>NZ_CP083590.1:0-4800000 GCF_020099395.1 Streptomyces mobaraensis
GGACGGGTTAGTACGTCGCTCCCGTATATAGTATCGACTCCCCCATCGTCGAGACGAACTTGAGTAACATCGCTCACATACTCCACAGTGACCTCGTCCGCCCTCGCGATCGCGTTGTCACGAGCGTCCTTCAAAAGCGATACGGAAACTTCATCCAGCAGGATCTCGGTCGCCCCGGAGGTGTACGGACTCGTGGATCTCCCGGCCGTGTCGCGCCCCACAGCCCGTGTTTAGGGCCGAAGGCAGCACAGCAGCAGGCCGCAGGGTCGGCTCGGTCACCCACAGCGTCCCGCTCAGTCAGCGTTGCGATCGGGTTCCGGCAAAGACGCCTCATGTTCCCAGGCCGGGACGGAGGTGATCAGGTAGACGCCGCGCGGCGGCGGTCGTGCGGGAGGCCGGCGACACAAAACGTGCCTCGAGACCGGCCAGGGCAGGTGGGTTCTGCGAGAGGCGGAGAGGTAGGCGCCCGTTGACATCCCGAGCGCCGACACCTCTCATCCCCGGGCGGCAGAAGTGGCCGGTCCATATCGTCGAGGTCCCAGATCTGAGTCCGCGCCACCACACCAAGGGAGGACTGCTTACTTGAGAGATGATCCGGGACCACGGGTGAGCGATGATGTCGTAACGGGCGCCTTACGGGTCTCGTCCAGCCAGCCGCAACGCATCCGGGATCGCCGCCCTTCACCAGTACGGCCGGCGCCGCTCATGCCTTACGCCACCGTGATGCTCGACGAGCACCGGCCTTCTACGCCCTGGACCGATCAGATCGACGGAGCAGACTGGCTCCTGCAAGCGCGACGGGACGGCGCCGCTCGGGGACGCTCCGAGGGACGCGCCGCTCCGGGCGCGGGTGCGCGCGCGAGACGGCGGCTGCCCGACCGAAGCGGCTTCAGACCCGCGACGCGCAGTGACCGTAGGTGACAGGCCGGCGGGCGCCTGTGGACAGGCGGGCAGGTGCTGTGAAGTCCAGGGCAGGCGGCCAAAAGCGGTAGGGCCACTGTCCGGCGCAGCCATAGCGGCCTGGCAAAGTCGCCGGGAAAGGTTTCTTGGCGAAAACCCGCCACCCGTATCCCTGCCGGATAACCCGCACAGACCACAACACACCAACGGCTCAGGCACCGCGACCTCCAACCTCGTCACCCTCTATCACGACGCGCCTGTTCCTTTCTCGGACTACCGCTCGACCCGTGTGGACTTGGGTTGCCGCGGACATGGAACGTTACTCGAGGAAAACTCCATGCGGCTAGTTCTGACCAGGAATCTGGGGCCTAGACGTCACGGCTTCAGACGCCAGAAGGGCACCGGCACCGTAGCCAGTGTGATGTTCGTCCAGCGCCGACGCTCCTCGGTAGGTGCTTCTACTATTGCAGGTGCTCAGCGCCAGTTTGCCAGACGGACCCGTATGATGGTCCGCGGCTTTTGTCCAGCGCCAGTGCCTCAGTAGCTCAGCGAGGCCCTAAGGGAAGTGCATCTCAGAGCGCGGTTGCCAGCTGCGCAGTGCGGTGCCAAGCGCTCTAGAGGCGCCTGGTGGCCAGCGCCCCTCGGTGGGCGGTTGCCAGCGCGCGCGGACTGGTGCCGAAGTGCCGGATGGCACGGTGCGGGTGCCAGCGCCGGCTGGCAACCGGTGCACCGTGTGCCAGTGATGGTGGTGCGAAGTGTGCCGGTGCCGGTGTGTGCTTCTGGCTGCTCTTGGCTGGCCGAGCCCGTCCTCGCAGCAGCAGAGTATATCGCGGTATCTTGTGGAAGTGCGAGGTTATTTCGCCAGGCCGGTCCCGGTCGCTCTCCCATGCGGCTCGACCGTAGACGCTGGAGATCTCACCCCAGATGCGCGCTCGTCTCTTTCGCCACCTTGACGCGCACACCGGGGCCCGCGATGTGTGCCTCGACTACCGGAGACGCACTCGTCGCTGTGGGGGGGAGCGCGTTGGTGTGGGAGAGGGAGAGGTCTTGTATATATTTTGGGAGGATATCGAGTTCGGCTTCCGGGCTACGCTCTGGCAGGAGAGAGACAGCTCGAATCTATAGTGCAGGAGAGTCCGCAATTCGGGTAGTCTTTGTTCACCTGTCCACTCCCCTCTCGGCAGCGCGTGCACCACGGCGCCGGGCGGCGGGCAGCATCTCGCACGCCCGGGTCGGACCCGCCAGCAAATCCAGCGCGGCGACCTCGTAGTAACGGCCAGCAGAACCCTAGGTCAACATCGTCGCCCGCACGCCAGGAGGTGGCCCCGGATGCGACGCGAGTATGCGGTTAGGGGCATGCCGCTGCGTTCAGAGCCGCTCAGAGGTCGACTCGCTTGTAGCGAGCATTCACGCTAGACGCAATGATCTCGACCTGTCGCCTCTGCATCCAACGCCGCCGCTACGCGTCAAACGCCGCGCATCATTAGACGACTCTACTCCAGATTCGGAATCTCCGATGCGCTGTGACCGTCGCTCACGCCCTATGTACCCGCGCGAGATTTGTTAGACTTTGATGCGCGCGTATAATTCTGAGGCTCGGGGTACTTTTTCATAGTATAGTGCTTAGATGTGGGTGTGGGGCACTCCGAGGGCTTACGATCAGTCGAGAGACTCAGACGCAGTTGTCTCGCGCGCGCTGAGCGAGGCGCGGGCCGTAGTGGTAGTTCTGTTTCGAAGGGCAGGTCCAGGGCTCTTTCGAGACAGCTGAGGCCGCGCTCCGTTCGCGATAGCGTCGCCGTCCTCGAGCTGCTTGTTGTGTGGGATCGACTGTCAGGGGCGCGTTAACGAGGCGGGCGCCCGAGGCGGGTAGCCGGGGGTCCCGCGCGTACCGGGACTCGCGCGCTGGATCGGCAGGCCCCCCCATCCACTCCGAAAGTCACTGTCTGTCGCGAGTGGTCCGGCTCGCTGATCGGAGCATCCGCCCGCGCGAAGGGGTGCTCGACGTCTCGTTGGTTGGGTAGCTCCCTGTTGGTGAGCGGCGCTCTCGTCGCTTCTATAACACGGAGTATACGCCTAAGCCGGAAGGACCAAGCGATGCCAGCACCCCCACCCCGACATAAAAGAAAGGGAATACCGCCGATTCACCTTGGAAACACAGACGCCAAGGCGCGGCGGCGCCTTCGAAAATCAGTCGTGCCAGCCTGGGATTCCGGGCCGGGAGACCCCACCGGACCTTCGCACCGCAGGCAGGCACGGGAGAGGGCCGACCTCGTACGCGCCCGATGGCTCCGCACGACGCCACCAACCATGGCGAGTGGGCCGGGAAATCGCCTGCCGCGTGCGCGATGGGCCACCGGACAACACAGCAAGGACCGGCAGGTGCCGCAGCGCCCGGCACAGCCAACCAGGCCCTCAACCACCCCGTGAAACGCCCAGGACGCGGGCGGGCACGCAAGGCGGCGATCGCCGCCTTGCGTGGGTCGGGCAGGGTTCTCGGGGTATACGTTGGTGGGGGCCGCTACCCGTTCGGGTGCGGGGGTGTGCGTTCTGTTTTTCGTCGCCGCACGCGCTTTGGCGGTCGGCTGCGGGGCGCGGGCCCCAGGCCGGCGATCGCCGCACGGGTGGTGCGAGCCCTTCGCGTCCCCCGGCGTGACGGATCGCTGTGAGATGCCCTGGCCACTGTGCCGGCGGCGTCGACCAGCCGGCGGGAGGACAGGAGCCGGCAGGCAGGCGGACTCCATGGCATCCGCAGCCCGTGGGCTGGTGGGTGTCCGTACGCCGCTTTGGACTCGGCAACCGCGCGAAAAGGCACGGGCGGCCGCCACGACGGCTGTAGGGGCGTAGCTCCGGCGGCCGTCGCGGCGGCCGCCGGAGCTACGCCCGCCTGCTCACCGCGGGCCGTAGCACCAGGCAGCATGACGGCGTCCCTCTCGGCGCCTTGAGGCGACGTCGTGCAGCGAGACCGCCGAAAAGCCGTGACAGGACTCCAGGCGGCTGCCACGAGGACACGTGAGCCGGCCCCTCATCACCCACACCCCGCGACCGGCCCCCGACCGGCCCCCGCCGCCACTGCCTTGCCCCTGCCTGGCCACCGCGCGCGACAACAGCCAGACCACTACACCCGCCTACCGCGGACCGCGACAGACCACCCGGTGTGATCCGGCCCGCGGCCACCAGTCAGCAGGCGTCGATGCGCGCGGCTACGCAGGGGTCCTCGTCGCGGTAGCCAAGACGGGTGCAGAGCCGGCCCGCGGGGGTGTTACCGGCCAGCTGCCACAAGGTGCACAAGCCGTACCGGCGAACGGCGTACCGGGTCAGCCAGGAGGTGACTGCCGCGCCGAGCCCCTGGCCGCGCAGGGCCGCATCCGTCGCGACGGACACCATCAACGGCGCGCCGCTGCCCGGCAGAGCGCTGATGGCGCCGCACGCCACCAGCCGCCCGTCTGCCTCATGGATTCCCACCCAGAGGCTGACGTCCGAGGAACCGGGTCCGGTGGAGCGGGCCGGGCTGTGTGCGCTGAGGAAAGCGAGCAGCCGGCCGTGGTGCGTCTCATCGAGCTCGGCCACCCGCTCCTCCCCCGGATGGAGCGACGGTTCGTCGACCGTCCAGCGGAAAGCCCAGGCGCGACGGGATCGACCACTGCGAGATGACGGCCGAGCAACGCATCACCGCCCCGCGGGCCAGTGAACTCTCGCACACTTTCGGGGAGTTGATGGACAGCGCGGAGGGTCAAGCCCGCTGCGGCAGTCGGTTCGCCGACGCTCCACAGGTGGCCGCGCGGCTCGTCAAGCCAGGCCACCGCACCATCGCCACACCAGCCGATCCTCTCGGCCGGGCGCGGGCGCGCCGCACCCAAACGCAGCAGGGCCGAGCCACTCCGCAGCTGAAGGCCCTGCGTGAACAAGTCCACACTCCGGGAAGGGAAGGTCGTCACCCGCATCGTTCTCGGGGAAAGCATTCCTCTGCCAAGGGGGCGAAAAGGCGGTCGGGGATCCGGATCAGCACAGGGCAAAGCCGTAACCGCCGTTGAGGGGATGGGAAATGTGAGAAGTCCCGACGACCGCCGCGCACAGGGCGAGCACCGGGCGAACCGAAGGACCCACTGTCGCACACCGCCCCCGCCCCGACGCAAACCCGCCCCTAACGGCTTGCCCAGCAGCCCTCTATCCGGCGCCGCAGGACTACGAGCCGCCACCTCACCAACACCCACCCCACGCACACACCCGGCTCCGGCCAGGTCAAAGCCAAAGGCCGCGCCAGGCCGAAACCACCGCACCGTCCGGCAAAGGCACGGCCGAACACAGCATCTCCCTGGAACGAACGGCTCACTCCCACGGCAAACACCTTCGGAACCTCTCGGAACAACAGACAACCGCGCGCTCCACCGCCACAACTCGTTATGTTCTTCGCGGTCCTGCAAGAGGGCCGCTGGCCTCCGGGCCCGGCATGACTGTTCCCCCCTGTCGAACGGATGACCTGGGGGGTGGTGTCACCGGGCCCGAGGGGTGCCGTCGAAGACGCTGATGAGAGGTCCGACCACCGCCTGGCCCGGTGCAACGCTGAGCCGTTCGCGGGCGGCAGGTCTGCATAACGTGGATGCGCGAGTACGGCGCCGACGTCAAGGCCGGCACGGCACGAGCCCCCGTTCGGGAGGATGGGTTGCACGACAGCGACGGCGTGGGTGTCTTCCTCGGCCTGGACGTCGGAAAGACCGCTCACCACGGCCACGGGCTGACCCCGGCCGGCAAGAAGGTCTTCGACAAGCCCCTGCCCAACAGCGAGCCGAAACTGCGAGCCGTGTTCGACAAGCTGGCCGCGAAGTTCGGGACCGTGCTCGTCGTGGTGGACCAGCCCGCCTCGATCGGCGCCCTGCCCCTGACGGTCGCCCGCGACGCGGGCTGCAAGGTCGCCTACCTGCCCGGACTGGCGATGCGGCGGATCGCCGACCTCTACCCGGGCGAGGCCAAGACCGACGCGAAGGACGCCGCCGTCATCGCGGACGCCGCCCGCACCATGCCGCACACCCTGCGGTCGCTGGAGCTGACCGACGAGATCACCGCCGAGCTGACCGTGCTGGCCGGCTTCGACCAGGACCTTGCCTCCGAGGCCACCCGCACCTCCAACCGCATCCGCGGCCTGCTCACCCAGTTCCACCCCTCGCTGGAGCGCGTGCTCGGCCCCCGGCTCGACCACCAGGCCGTCACCTGGCTGCTCGAACGCCACGGCTCCCCGGCCGCCCTGCGCAAAGCCGGACGCCGCAGGCTCGTCGAGCTGGTGCGGCCGAAGGCCCCGCGCATGGCCCAGCGGCTGATCGACGAGGTCTTCGACGCGCTCGACGAGCAGACCGTCGTGGTCCCGGGCACGGGCACGCTCGACATCGTGATCCCGTCTCTGGCCCGTTCCCTGGCCGCCGTCCACGAGCAACGACGTGCTCTGGAAGCACAGATCCAGACCCTGCTGGAGGCCCACCCTCTTGCCAAGGTCCTGACCTCGATGCCCGGGGTCGCGGTCAGGACCGCCGCCGTCCTGCTGGTCACCGTCGGCGACGGAACCAGCTTCCCCACCGCCGCTCACCTCGCCTCCTACGCCGGCCTCGCCCCGGCCACCAAGTCGTCCGGCACCTCGATCCACGGCGAACACGCACCCCGGGGCGGAAACCGCCAGCTCAAACGCGCGATGTTCCTCTCCGCGTTCGCTGCCCTGCACGACCCAGCCTCCCGCACCTACTACGACAAATGCCGAGCCCGCGGAAAGACCCACACCCAGGCTCTCCTCCGCCTCGCCCGCCACCGCATCAGCGTGCTGTTCGCGATGCTCCGCGACGGCACCTTCTACGAACCCCGAGCCCCACGCCTCACTTGACGAAGGACATAGAGGCACCCCCCCCACCGACGACCTCTCCCCCGATCTCGCCCACCACCCCCTCAGACCAGCCCGCCCCGCACCCGGCAACATCCACACCTGCCCCGTCCCCGCATGGACCAACAGTCCGCAGCCCCATACGCTCCGGCGATTCCCGCACCCAACCAGCCTCGAGCAGACATCCCGGACAAACACTCACAACCCACCCCACCACAGCTGAACAACCAACAACCAACACACAAGCAAAAGCAACAAGACAACACGACCCCCCCCTGACGGCCATCCGACAAAAACCCTCCCAGCAAGAAACACGAACTCCGCCAGCACCCCCAGCGAAAACCCGAAAAAAGGAACGAAACACAACCAGACAACCCCAACCCCCCCCCCGGGACCACAGACCCCCAGCACACCCAAACCCACCACCAACACCAAAACCACAACAACCACCCCCAGCCCTTCAAGAGCACGCTGTTCGACGGAGCCTGGACAAACCGCGTCCTGCAACACGCCGAGGAACCCGACCACACCCTGGAAGAGGTGCTGCGGGTCGTCCGTCCCGGAGACAGGATCGCCCTCAGCCATCCGGACACCGCACCCCAAGCCCTGAACATCGAGGACCACCGCCTGGCCACCAAAATCCCGGGCCCACGCCAGACGGCCAGCACCCGCCACAACACCTTCACCCACCGCCCCCCGCCCCCATACCGCACCCGCCCCGCTCGACCCCCAGACCCAGGCACGCACCCCACACACCCAAACAAACGCACCACCGACGACACCACAGGCATCCACGACCGGGCCAACGCCTTCACCAAGCCACGCAAGGCCGTTGCCACGTCCCGCCTCACTTCCCGACCTGCGGCTCTTCCCCGGCTCCATGCCCGGGCCGTCCTCACCGATCTCGAATTGGCGCGGGCAACAATCCGACCGTCGTCGGAGAAAGTGGACAGAGCTGATGCATCATCAGGCAGTGAGTCATTCCCTTCCAGACTTTGGGAATCGGCCGCCGCCGCTGAGGCGATGTCTCGAGTGGTCCGGCTGTGTGCTGAACGCGGATGACAGCGGGCTGCGTTGTGTCGCATGATCACTTCATGACGAATCCTGCCGCGTTCCTGGATGAATCCAACTGGTCCAACGGCTATTACGAGCTGGCTATCGAGGTCGGGGCAAGAGACGACGCCCGTCTTCAGGCCGTACTGAGTGCTCTGTGGTCCGCCGCAGACGTTCACGGGTGTTTTGGGCAGAAGGACCGTGAACCCGAGGAGCAGGAACCCGTTCCGTGCACGGTTGGGTCTCTCGACGAGTTCGGCCGTCTTTATGGTCAGGTCCGTCTGCCGACGGGCCAACGGGTGGTATGCGGTTGCGTGGCGATCCGCTCCGATGAGGACAGCGGCGATTGGCTCGACTTCTTTGTGCCTTTGGGGGCGCTGGATCATGCGGGGCTCAACTACTGGGAAGGCCGGCCGTACTTCAGGTCCGACATGCTGGACGACTGGCTGGCTGCCATCGGGGCCAGAGTCTTCCGGAACGCACGCTTCAGCCTGGGGGTCATCGGTTTCGAAGTCTCCGGATGTACCGACGCGTCGACACTGGCGGGGAAACTGCCTCAGAGCCGGGGCATCGGGTACTTGCTGCCGCAAGGTGACGTCCTGTGCTATGGCGCCGCGAATTCCTGAGTCGTGCTGCCGCGGGTGGGGAGGGTCTGCGGTAGCGGATGAGGGTGCTGGTGGAGGCGAGGGGGCGGCTTTGCGTTTATAGCGTCGGGGTTGGCGGCCATCGTCGGGCCAGGGCATGGTGCGTTCGGTGATTCAACGGTGTCGGCCCAGTCGTTGGGGGTCTCGATGTCCTTCCGGGTGGGCGGTGGGTGGTGCCTCGGGTGTGTATGGCTTCGTTCGTCCATGGTTCATGAGGAACGTCAGAGCCTCGATATTGGGTGGTGAGGTATCAGGGTATTTTGGGCCGGGCGGGGGTGTGCACGGGTTGCGGAAGTGGCGAGTTGTGCAGGCCGGCCGGTCGTGATCACCGTTCGCGCAGTCGCCGCGGTATCGGTGCCTCAGAAGCCGGACATCGGGGTTGAGGCTGCGCAGCGGAAGCCTCTACCGTTGCGGACAGGGCTGGGGATTTCGGCCCGATGAGGCATGTATGGGGAGGCGGCGATGGCCTGGCCGATCGCGGAAGTCGCCCGGATGTCGGGGGTGACGGCCCGGACCCTGCGGCACTACGACGATATCGATCTGTTGCCGCCCGCCTGGATCGGAGCCAACGGTCACCGCTACTACGAGGAACGCCAACTGCTGCGGCTGCAGCAGATACTCGTGCTGCGGCCCCTGGGGCTGGGACTGTCCGAGATCGGCCGGATTCTGGCCGCCCACGTCGACGAAGTGGACGCCCTGCGGCGCCATCACCGCCGGCTGCTCGCCGAACGCGACCGGCTCGATGCCCTGGCCGGTACCGTCGCCCGCACGATCACCGAACTGAAGCAGTCCAGGAAGGACGGCACAGACATGATCGGCATCAGCCGGCCGGAGAACCTGTTCGAGGGCATCCGGCCTGCCCGCTGCATGAAAATCCTGCACGGTTTCCCCGAGCTGGTCGGGGCCGTCGAACGGCGCACCGCGGCGTTGAGCGGGGCCTAGATCGAGGCCGACGAGCACGAGCGCACGGCGCAGATGATCCGGCTGGCGGAGCTGCTGGCCGTCGGCCTGCCCGCTGACGCCGATGCGGTGCAGGTCTCGGTGGACGCCCAGTACCGGACGCTGGCCCGGAGCCGGGCAGCCACCGCTGAGGAGTACCGCGCGATCGGGCGTTGCTGCGTGGAAGACGAGCACTGGCGGGCGGTGTACGAGTCGATCGCACCGGGTCTGGCCGCGTACCAGCGGGAAGCCATCGAGGTATACGCCACGGCTCGACTGCGCTGAGCGGGTGGGCCGCTGCCACGGGGGTGCAGCGGCCCCCCTCGGATACCGAACGCGGCGGTGTAGTGATGGCTCCGCTGTAGCGGACGAGCGAGACCTTGTTGGACGACAGCGACCCTGGCCGGTGTGCCCGGTACACCGCCAGCGGCTCGGTCAACCCGCGGGCCTCGAAGCCGTCCCGCAGGATGCTCAGCCACAGTGCACAGTCCTGGCAGTTCGGCATTTCCGGCATGAGCCGTGTGCCGAGGACCGTGCGGTCGTACATGGCCGTCAAGGCGCCGATGTAGTCGCGGCGCAGCAGTGTGGGGTAGTCCACGCGCGGCCGGGCCGGCACCACCCGGCCGTTGGGTACGAAGTCGGCGGCCTCACCACCGTAGTCGGCGTCCACCTTGTAGTAGGACGTGTACGTCGGCGGCGCATCGTCGGCCTTCGCGAAGGCGAGCTGCCGCTCCAGCTTCTCCGGCAGGCACAGGTCGTCGGAGTCGAGGAAGGCGACGTAGCTCTCCCTGGCCCGCTCCATGGGCGAGGTTGCGGGCGCGGCCCGCGCCGCCCTGCTCAGGCTTGTCGTCGCCGGCCAAGGCTACGGGGGCTGCCGCTCGCCGTGCGCGCCGCCGATCAGCTTGTCGCCTTGTCGCCGGGAGTGTCTCTTCTCTTCAGGACCTCCAGTCCGGATTCGCGCATCACGCGATCCGTGGTTTCGGCGAGGGAGCTGTCGGCGGGAATCACCGTCTCGACGCCGCCGGGAAGCAGATCCAGAGGCCGGTACCAGTCCCGCATCTCGGTCTCACCGTACTCGTTGGCCTGCGGCTTGGTGGCGTGCCGGCGCAGTGTCTCCTCGAAGGGCACATTGAGGTAGTACAGGTGGTTGTGGCCTCGGTGGTCGCGGCAGAGCGCTTCGATCATCGGCCCGTAGTGTGCGGTGTAGAGGATGCCTTCGAGGACGACGTGGAACCCTTGGTCCAGGGCGTAGCGGGCAGTGAGGTTGATCAGTCCGATGTTGGCACCGTCGGGGGTGTCGCGTTCGCGGAGCACCACACGGCGGAGGTTGTCCTGGCCGACCAGGGCTATGCCCCGGCCGTACCGCTCGCGCAGTTCGGCGGCCACCGTCGTCTTGCCGGAGGCGGAGTTGCCGCGCAAGACGATCAGCCGAGTGTCGGCGGTGCCGGCGAGGTTGTGGGCGAACGCAAAGGGCGGGCTTGTCACCTTGTCGAGGTTATCCGTCGTGTTGTCGAGGCTATCCGTCGTGTGCCGGTCGGGTGGCGCGGGTCCTGCGGCGGGCGTACATCAGGATGGCGGCGATGGTGGCTCCGTAGACGATGCGCCCGTCCGTCGCGGCGTCGACCGCTTCGTCGAGGGGCCACCACTCCACGGTCAGTCCCGTCTCCGTCGCTGAGAGCGTTTGGGCGCCGAGGGTGAGGCCGGTGGCCGTGTAGAGGTGGAGGCGGGCCACGTTGTTCGTCATCAGTGCGAGCTCGGCGAAGGGCCGCCAGGTAGTGGCGGTGACGCCGGCCTCCTCGGCGAGCTCGCGGCGGGCGGCGGCCTCGGGGGCTTCACCGTGCTCGATGGCGCCGGCGGGGATGGTCAGCACGGTGCCGTGGACGTAAGTGGGCTGGCGGACGAGCGCGATACGGCCTTGGTCGTCTTCGGCGATGGTGGCGGCCCCGTCGGGCACCTCGACGACGCGGAAGGTGCCGCGGGCGCCGTCGGGCTGGATGACGGCGTCCTCGTGGACGCGTAGTCCCCCACGATCGAGGATGGTGGTTCGGGACGTCTGTGACCAGGAGGGGTGCGTCGTCAAGGTGGTCTCCCTCGTCAGCGGGATCGCTGCCCGTACCAGGTGGCGATGGACCTCTTGTAGCCGTCGGGCATGTTCAGCCCCGGCACCTCGTCGGCCGTGAACAGGCCGACATCCCTGTGCTCATGGCTGAGGACCGGCTTCTCGTACGGGGTGAGCACGGTACAGCCGTAGGTGATGATCACGACACGGCGGCCGGGCAACGGTTCGTAGATCCACACGCCGCCGTCGATGAGCGGGCCGGCAGCCACCTGCCAGCGGGCCTCCTCCCACAGCTCGCGCTCGACGGTCGCCTCCGGGCTGTGATCGCCCGGCTCCAGGCGGCCCCCGGGCAGCTCCCACTCGTCCCGTTCGTTGCGGAGCAGCAGCACGCGCTGCCGACTGCCGAGGGCGACGGCTTTGACGGAGACGGGCCAGAGCGGGAGCGTGTAGGTCATCGGTTCCGCCCTTCACGGAGCATCGCCGGTCGAGGACGTGCGGAACCTAGCACGCGATACACGAATGATGCCGCTCAATCGAGGAGTTGAGCGCCTACCCGCCGAATCCTGCCGAGCTGGCGATCAGATGTACCGCGAAGACGCCAGGGGCTTCCTTCTCCGGCAGGTAGATGTCGCGGATCGCGACGACGAGCTGGTCGTGGGCCATGTCCAGGCCACCGGTCGCGGCCGCGGCCTCCGCGTCGAGCATCGTGTGAAGGACTCGTGTTCGCAACCTTGGTGGCACAGGTGGTGAGGGTGCCGTCACCACAGCCGATCCGCAGGGAGTCTTCCGGCGGCGATCCTGCGGGTCTTGGCGCAGCCGGCGCGGACCTCGACGGTTCGCGCCGCCGGCGATCAACTCGTGGTAGGGCCAGACGCCCGACGCGCCGTGGCCGGTACGGCGCAAGACGCCCAGGCTGACGCTCCGGTGGTCTAGGCGCCATTCGACCGCGCCGCCCGCTACCGTCTGCATCCGGCGGTCGGTGAAGTCCTCGGCGCCTTTGCCAGAGACACAGGGGCAATCAGGCTCTGGATCCCATCCTCCTCCAGCCGATCACCGATCACACCTTCTTCGAGCGGCCGCAGGGCCGGCTCGGGCGGCGCGGCGCCGGTGCGGACCGGGAAGGGCGGACGGGTAGCCGGCGCACTTCGTCGCGTTCGCTCTGCTGCCTCTCTGTACCTGCCACGGATCGACGAGTGGCGTGCTGGCATCCTGTCCGTGTGACCGAGAACGATGTGGATCGAGATGTCGAGCGGGTCCGGGTGGTCTTCGAGCTGCCGCAGGGCTCGGATGGGTGGCCGCCAGCGCGCACGGAACGGCTGTGGGCGGTCCGCGTCAGCGAGGACAGGGCCCGGCTGGACAACATCCCGTTCTTCGTCCGAGGCTTCGCGTTGGGTGATGTCGTGCGCTTCGCGGCGGACGCCGACGGTGTGCTGCAGGTGAAGGAGGCCGTGGAGTACTCCGACAACTGCACGGTCCGGGTGATCCCCGCCGAAGGAGGTCATCTGGCGGAGAAGCGCCAGGCGGTTCTTGACGCGTTCGCTCCGCTGGGTGTGGACGGTGAAGGGCTCGGCCAGTTCGGGCTGGTCGCCTTGAACGTACCTGCCAGCGCCGACATCCCGCGGGTCAAGAGGCTTCTCGTAGGAGGAGAAGAGCTTGGCCGGTGGCACTACGAAGAGGGCTGTGTGACGCCGACCTGGCAGGTGGTCGAGTAGGGTCGCGGTCTCCCGAGTGTGACCTGATGTGATCAGGCTTCGCTCCGGCGGGGGATGGGGGCATGCCCGGACGCGCTGATGCGATGCGGCTGATCCGGAGAGCTTCTTCGCGCTCGATCTCACCAAGCCACTTCTCGTCCTCGGCGTGTTGCCCGCGAGGTCAGGCTTCTTCGGATCGACGTCGCGGATGGGGCATCGGATGCACCATCCCGCGGTCGCATCGTGCGCCGCCGGAAGACCCCCACCGGGACGTGGTTCCACGAGGGGTCAGTGACCCTCTGGGCGCACGCCACCGTGAGGGGGAGAGGCATGGCCGAGCCCGCCGGCATCGTCTGCTCCGTCCCCGTCGAAGGGGCGGAAGCGTACCAGCGCGTGCCGATCCGACGGCGCCTGCCGCTCCCACCCGTACCCGTACCGGTCGGAGCCCCGCCACTCCCCCGCCTCCGCCTCCGCCCCCGCCTCCGGAGCGCGAGAACGCGCCCCGGAGCCGGCAGGCCCGATCAGCCGATCGGCGGTGCGAGGTATTCCAGCGCGTAACCGTCGCCGGAGGGGGTTACGCGGGCGATGCCGGGCGAGTCGAGGTGGGCGCCGGCCACGAAGTGCTGCGGCTGGGACAGCTGTTGGAGGAGCTCCGCTCGCGCGGTGCGGGCCTGGGACTGGTCGCCGTCGAACTCCCAGGTCACGTTCGGCCGATCGAACTGGAGCGTCGGTACGTGAACGGTGTCGCCCCAGACGAGAAGACGGCCGGCGCCGCTCCTGATCTCGTAGACGGTGTGACCGGGCGTATGGCCCGGTGCCGGGAGCGCGGTGGTCCAGTCGTTGATCGCGGTCTTCTCCGACACGGGTACGACCCGGTCGCGGATCGGCTCGAGCCGTCCCGTGAACACCGAGGTGTCGCCCGCGCCGATCCACACGCGCTCAAGCTTGGCGAACGCCTCCGAACCGTCCGGCGTGATCAGGCCGCTCACGTGGTCCTCGTGTCGGTGGGTGATGGCCACGTCGGTGACACGCGCGCGGTCGATTCCCGCTTCGTCGAGCGCGTCGTAGATCAATCCCATGGTGGGGTCGTGCCAGACATCGGACGCGCCGGTGTCGATGAGAACCGACCGCGTGCCGTCGGTGACGAAGAAGGCGTTGACCGACAGCCGCAAGTTGCCGTCGGCCAGCGGAACGGTGGCCGGCAGCTCACCGAGCACGCACCCGTCCTCGTCGCGGAGCCGTGTCGGCGGCATGTCGATGTACCCGTCTCGCAACGAGACCACCTGGAGATCACCGAATTCGAACGTGGCATGGTGCCGGCCACTCGAGACCAAACGCATGGAACCCCTCCGTCATGTCGGGCGCACACCGCGCATCTTCGATAGAAGAGCGTGTCTCCTTTAGGAGAGACCCCACACTGTGGGCAGCGGGATACCTATCGATCGAGGAGCACGGTGGTCGAGCGAGACGGCGACACGGCCGAACCACAGCACGGTGACGACCTGGCCGGCGCGTTCGGCGGCAACGTGCGGCGACGCCGCGAGGAGGCGGGCCTGACGCTGGAGCAGTTGTCCACGCGGTCCTCGGTCAGCCGGGCGATGCTCTCCAAGGTCGAACGCGGTGAGAAGAGCCCGACGATCGGCGTCGCGTCCAGGATCGCCCACGCGCTCGACGCGTCGCTCTCGGACCTGATCGGCGCGCCGGCCGCCGCCGCGTCCGGTGTGGCCGTCGCCATGCGCGAGAACGAACGCCCCGTTTTCCGCGACCCGGAAACCGGCTTCGAACGGCACATCGTGTCAGCGGCCCCGGGCGCGGGACGAGCCGAGATGGTTCTCCACCACCTCCCCGCGCAGATCTCCACCGGGCTGCTGCCCGCCTATCCCCCGGGTACGGAGAAACAACTCCTGGTGCTCCGAGGCACCCTCACCGTCGCGATCGGCGGGATCAACGAAACCCTCCACGCCGGCGACTCCCTGTTTCTCCAAGCCGACGCGGACCATGGCTTCGCCAACCGGACGAGCGCGCCCTGCGAATACATCATGGTCATCTCCCGCCCGACCTGACCGACCACAGCCTGCGGACCTGGCTGGACAACACCGGCCGGAGCGATACCGACTCATGGCTTCTCTGAGAGAAATCCGGCCGACGAGCAGCTCCGTACGGTGGCAGGTCCGAAGGAACCGGGCGCCGGCCCCGGGAGCCGAGGTTGCCGAGTGCTCGGGTGTCAGTGCCTTGCGGCATGATCGGGGCTTGTCCGGAGTTTCATGAGAGGGGTACGTCTTGCCCGCGTCCGCCGAGTCCCTGATAGCCGAGGTGCCCGCCTTCGCGGCCCACGCCCGTACGGCGACGCTGCTGAGGCCCTCCGAGGGCGCTCCCGGCGTGCGGGACAGCTCCGTCGGTGGGCCCCTGCTCTGGCCCGCCGACGAGCCGTGGCCCGTGTGCCGGGCGCCGCACGCGGTGCAGGTGCGCGAGAAGTTGACGGACGAGGAGCGCGAGAGCTGGCAGCGGATCGACCGGGCCATGAAGGAGCGGCGGCACCTGAATCCCGGCCGGATATTCGAGGTCACCGAGGAAGAGGTCCTGATCCAGCAGCGGATCATGGCGGGCGCCTCGGTGCTCGATACGGTCGCCTGGGAGCGGATGCGCTGGGTGCAGGACACCTCCGGCCCGGGCGTGCCGATGGTGCCCGTCCTGCAGTTGTACGCGCGGGACGCCCCCGCGGCCGTCCCCTGGCCGGACGGCGCGGACGTCCTGCAGATGCTGTGGTGCCCGACCGAGCACAGTGACCCGCCGGGCCAGCCGCACTACTGGGGACCCATGGTCGCGCTGCGGTACCGGTCGTCGTCCGAGGTGGGGGCGGTGCTCGACCCGCCGCGACCGGACCGGGCCGACGAGTGCTACCTGCCCCGGCCCTGTGTCCTCGACCCCGTGGAGGTCATCGACCTGCCCGACCAGGACGAGATTCCCGACGCCCTCCACGCCGAGGGCGAGCGCTGGGCGGAGGCGCGTGGTGCCGAGTACCACCACGCGCTGGCCTGCCGTCCCGGCTGGAAGGCCGGCGGCTGGCCCAGCTGGCACCTCACCGACCTCATGCCCATCGACTGCACCTGTGGCGTCCGCATGCGGTTGCTCCTGACCGTGGACAGCAGCCACGACGGCCCGGACGTCAGCGTGGGGCGCCACGGCGAGCTCCGCGTCTTCACCTGCCGGGCGGACCCGTCCCACCCCATCAGGCTCAACATCCAGTAGCGTTCACCGGCCGGGTCGCAGGCGCATGGCGGTAGTTCCACCGCCGGCGGCGTCCATGCCGTGATGCCCCCGTACGGCTGCTCAGTGGGCAGGCTTCCGGTCTTCGGCGGCTGCCGGCGGTCTCCAAGCCCGCCCCGACGCGACCGCGTTGGGGCACGTACGTCAGCGGATGACCGTGACGTGCGGCAGCGGCCGTTGCCATGTCCCCAGTTCCGCGACGAGGACCCGGCGTGCCGCCCGGCGGGCCCGATGCCAGCCTTCGCCGGTGGTGAGCGCCTCCCTCGTCCAGTCGGCGGTGTTCTCAGGACCGCTCATCTCGTGGAGGGCGGCGTCGATCTCCCGTAGATCAGGCAGGGCGCCGCGGCCGAGCCGCCCCTCCCCCACCAGCGTCTCCACCAGGCTGAAGGCGTCGTCGAAGTTCAGGGCGATCTCGTCCGGCGTCACCTCGTACTCGTCCAGCCAGGCGGCCTGGGCCGGGGCGTCCGCCGCCAGCAGGGTCAGCGAGTCGAGCAGCAGACGTCGGCGGAATGCGGAATGCGGGCTTTGCACAGCGCGATCCTCGCACGCGCTCATCCGTCCGTGTTCGCCGTGCTCGTACTGCGGCCCGGCCGCCCGGGTGGGCGGGCCGGGCCGCTATTGCCCGGTGACGCGTCGCCGCGTCGCCGTGGCACCCCTTGGTCGGACCGGATTCTCGGTGACATCTCGGGTCGGCGGTCGCCTAGAGGTGTCCGCGGTGGCAGGCCGCGGAAGTCTTGGGTGGGTCAGTCGCCCAGGGCGGTCAGGGAGGTCTCCGCCAGGAAGTCGGCCGCTTCCTCCGGCGGGGAGTAGGGGGGCATGAAGGCGGCGGCCCGGACGTCGCGGTAGGCGCGGGCGAGGGGGTGGCGGGCGTGGTAGCTGGCGCCGCCGGTGAGGCGCATGGCGTGGTCGATGACGGCGACGGCGGCGCGTTCGACGACCAGGCTGACGGCCTGGCACTCCTTCATCATGGCGCGGCTCATGTCGTCGGTGACCACCTGCGGCTTGTTGAGCAGCAGGTACGAGTCGAAGTCCTGGAGGGCGGTGGCCAGGGTGCCGCGGGCGGCGGTGAGGGCGATCTCCATCTCGGCGACGGCGGTGCGGACGCTGGAGGAGGTGGTGGTGCGGGGGCGGCTCGACGCCGGCCTGGACAGGCTTTCCAGGGCCTGGTCGCGGGCGGCTTCGGCCAGGCCGAGGTAGACGCCGTTGAGGCCCATGCCGCTGACCGCGCGGCCTTCCAGCATGCCGGCGTCGCGCTTGCCCCAGGGGCCGCGGACCAGCAGTGCCTCCTCCGGGACGACGCAGTCGCTGAAGACGACGCTGCCGCTGCCGGAGCCCCGCAGGCCCAGGCCGTCCCAGTCGTCCTCGACGTGGACACCGGGGGTGTCGGCGGGGATCATGGCGCTGGCGAGGTGGGCTCCGTCGCCGCGTTCGGCCTTGAGGCGGCAGTAGAAGTGGGTGGCCGCCGGTGACAGTGAGGCGAGGATCTTGCGGCCGTTGACGGCCCAGCCGTTGTAGGAGGCGGTCGCGGTGGTGGCGAGGTTCCAGTAGTCGGCGCCGCGTTCGGCGACGGCGGAGCACAGCAGCATCCGGCGCTCGCCGATGGCTTCCAGCCATTCGCGGCGGGGCAGGTAGCCGGGTTCGGTGTCGGCGCCGAAGCGCACCACGCGGGCGAAGTACCAGGCGAGCGCGATGTGCATGTAGTAGGCGACGGCCACCGAGGCGTCGGCGCGGGCGATCCGGGCGGTGATCATCGTCAGGTCGTGCAGCCGCTCGACGCCGAGGCCGCCCAGTTCCACCGGGACGGTCGCCGCGAAGACGCCGGCCTCGGCGAGCGCCTCGACGCTGTCGCGCGCGAAGCGTCCCTCCTGGTCGGTGATCCGGGCCTGTTCGGCGAGGAAGTCGTGGAGTTTCGCCACCGCCGCGACCGCCTGCTCGCCACTGGTGGTGGCCGGCCGCAACTCGGAGTTCAGCGACAGGGAAATCGACATGGCTAGTCCTCAGCAAGTCGGCGCGGGTATACGGATGCCATCGGTACAGTCGTTGGTATGGCCATTGGTCGGTCAACTCAGTCTGTTTTCAGCCGCCTTCGCTCTCGTGTGCACGTTCTCGTGGATATCCCCTCCCTTGCTCCCGGACGACCTCGCTGGTTATCGTGAGTTCAGTGTCAAGACCCGGCAAAGTCGTTCGATCCAAGGGATTGCACCGCTGTGGGGAATCTGATTCTTCAGTTCGCGGGCTGGTACGCCGAAGACGAACCGGACCGCCCCGCGACGCATGAAAGACGTGAAATCGGGGAAGACGACCGTGCATTGATCCGATACGACCGGAAGACCGACGCGTTATCCGTCCTCGCGTTATCCGCCCTCCCCGTCGACCGGCGGCCTGGGCAGCCGGGTTCCGCCGCCGTGGTGGCCGGCCATCCGGGGCACTGGTCCGTCACCAATCTGCACGCCGAGGACACCTACTTCGTCGAAAACATGGAACGCGGCGGCGAGTTCGTCAAAGTCCCCCCACGGCGGAGAGACTTCCCCATTCCCTTCGAGCTGGCCCGGCTCGTCCTTCCGGTGGCCCGCCGTATCGGCGTGGTGAACGTGTACGGGCCGGAGCCCAGCTATCTGGCCGCGGCCGCCGCTTCCGACACGGCGTCCAACTGGCCCCGGCTGGACGAGCGGTCGGCCTACTTCCGCGTCCTGGTGGCCCTGTGCGAACCCCAGCTCCGCGGTTATCCGCCCGGTGCGGTGCCCACCACCGCCGAGGTCATCGACCGGCTGCGCGGCGGTTCCCGTACTCCCCCGATGAGCCGCGCCGCCGTCAACCACCACATCAACTATCTGGCCACGGAGAAGCTCCAGGTGACCGAGTGGGCGGGGGCCGCCGACGGCAAGCGCTCCTACTGGAAGCGCGAGGCGGTGGTGGCGATGGCGCTGCGTTCCGGCCTGGTGGACGAGCGCCACCTGGGCCTGCTCCCGCAGCGGCTCAACCGCCCGCAACGGCCTGCCCCACCGCGTCGGCCAGTTCGTTCACCCCGGCCTCGTCGATGACCAGCGGCGGGATGGCCATTACGGCGCGCCCCTGCCGGCGCAGCAGTACGCCGCGTTCGCGGGCCCGTGCGACGGTGCCGGCGGCGAACTCCTCGCGGTGGCACTCGACCGTGGCGACCAGCCCCAGTCCGCGGACGTCGGCGACCTCGGGGTGCTCGTCCAGCGGGAGCAGACCGTCGAGCAGTCGCCGCCCGCGCGCGGCGGACGCGGTCACGAGGTCCTCCCGCTCGATGACGTCGAGGACGGCCAGCGCGACCGCGCAGGCCACCGCGTGTCCGCCGGTGGTGTGCCCGTAGCGCAGGCCGCCGATGAGCGGGTCGTCGGCGAAGGTGCGGTAGACGGCCTCCGTGGTGCTCAGGGCCGCGAACGGGACGTAACCGCCGCTCAGGCCCTTGCTCATGGTGACCAGGTCGGGTGTGATCCCCTCGTGGTCGAAGCCGAACATCCGGCCCGTGCGGCCGAAGCCGCAGAACACCTCGTCGAGGACGAGCAGGGCGCCGGTGCGGTCGCACAGCTCGCGCAGCGCCCGCAGGAAGCCGGCGGGCAGCACCACACCGCCGCCGACGTTGACGAACGCCTCGACGAAGACGGCCGCCGGCGGCTCCCCGTCGAGCACGGCCCGTTCGAAGGCGGCCACCAGCGGCGCCAGCGACTCGGGGGCGCGCAGCCGGCGGGGTTCGACCGGGAACTCCACCCGGGTCACCGGGAAGGGTGCCTCGGCGTGGGTGGCGTTGGTGGGGAGGCCGGAGAGGTGCTGGGCGACCAGCGTGGTGCCGTGGTAGCCGGCCGCGAGGGTGACAATCCGGTTCCGGGGCCGGCCGAGGTTGCGCCAGTAGCCGTGGGCGACGCGCACCGCCGCCTCGGTCGCCTCGGAGCCGCTGTTGACGAACAGCGTCCGGCCCAGCTCCCCTGGCAGCAGCCCGGCGAGCCGTTCGGCCACCCCGCCGACCGGGAGGTGGGTGCCGACGCTCAGGTCGAAGTGCGGCAGCCGGGCGAGCTGCCGTGCGGCGGCGGCGATCAGGTCCGGATGGGCGTATCCGCAGCTGGAGTTCATGGCCGACGCCATCGCGTCCAGGTACTCCCGCCCGGAGGCGTCGCGCACGCGGTAGCCGGTGCCGGAGAGCAGGATCGGGCCGTCGCCGGGGTCCTTCCTCACGGGTGACCACGGGTGCCACACGAAGCGGTGGTCGCGCTCGCGCGCCGTCGCCTCGTCCACATCCACGCTTTCGTTCACCTCCGCGCTTGCGTCCACGTCCACGGCCGGTGCGCTGAGGCTCGGTGCGCTGCCGTTCGGTGCGTTGGCGGTCGGTGCGTTCGCGGTCGACATGCAGAGGATCATGCAGCGAACCGCTGTCCCGGCACACCCGTACACCTGTGAGGGTCCCTGTCACCGGAGTTGCGGTGATCATGGCTGCGGTCCGCAGGCCCCGAACCGGTGGAGAGGAATCGACGGTGCCCCTGCACGTCATCGACCCGGCGCGCCCCCTGCCCCACCCGCCGGACCGCGTCCTCGTCGCGGGCGGCAGCGGGGCGGGCAAGACCACCGTGGCCGGCAAGCTCGCGGCCCTGTTCGGCCTGCCCCGCATCGAGCTGGACGCGCTCTACTACGGGCCCGGCTGGACCGTACGGCCCGGGTTCGCCGAGGACGTCGAGCGGGCGACGCGGCAGCCCCGTTGGGTCACCGAATGGCACTATCCCGAGGTGAACGGGGTGCTGGCGGACCGCGCCGATCTGCTCGTCTGGCTCGACTACCCCACGGGTCTCACCATGACGAGCCTGCTGCTGCGGACGCTGCAGCGCTCCCTGCACCGCGAGGTGCTGTGGAGCGGCAACCAGGAGGCGCCGCTGCGCACGGTGTTCACCGACCCCGAGAACATTCTGCGCTACGGCTGGGCCACCCGGCACGGCACGCGCGACGAGCTGCGGGCGCTGGCCGCCGCCGGCCGCGGGGACGGGCCATGCGTGCTGCGGTTCACCCGCCCCGCGGAGTTGGCGCGCTGGCTGATCCGGCAGGGCCACGAGAGGAGCGTCGCACGTGCGTGAAGAGACACAGGAGCTGGGGGAGTTCGACGAGATCGTGGTCGGCGCGGGTTCGGCCGGCGCGGTGCTCGCCGCCCGGCTGTCCGAGGATTCCGGCCGGCGGGTCCTGCTGGTCGAGGCCGGCCCCGACTACCCGGCCGGCTCCCGGCTGCCGGAGGACCTGCGCAACGGGTGTACGCCGTCGATGGTCGCCCACGACTGGGCGCTGACGGCCGTCCGCGACGACGGCACGCCGCTGCCCCTGCCGCGCGGCAAGGTGGTCGGCGGCTGCTCGGCGGTCAACACCTGCCTCGCCCTGCGGCCCGTCCCGGACGACTTCGCCCTGTGGGCGCGCGCGGCGGGCGGCGACGGCTGGTCGTGGCCGGAGATCCTGCCGTATCTCAACCGCCTGGAGGCCGACGCCGATTTCCGCGGTCCCCGCCACGGGACGGACGGCCCGCTGCCGGTCCGCCGCGCCCCGCGCGCCTCCTGGACACCCCTGTCCACGGCGCTGGTGGACACCGCGACGGCGGCCGGGCACCCGTACGCCGAGGACCACAACGCGCCCGGGGCCACCGGGGCCGGGCCGCTGCCGCTCAACCTCGCCGACGGCGGTGTGCGCGTCTCCACGGCCGGCGCCTACCTCGATCCCGCACGGCGGCGCGCCAACCTGACGGTCCTGGCGGGGTGCCTGGTGGACCGGGTGCTGTTCGAGGGGACACGGGCGACGGGCGTCGCGCTGTCGCGGGCGGACGGCGCTCACGCGGTAGAGGTGCGCGGGGCGCGGGTGACCCTCTGCGCGGGCGCGTACGGCACCCCCGCGATCCTGCACCGCTCCGGCGTCGGCCCGGCCCCCGTCCTGCGGGAGCTGGGTGTCGGCATCGTCGCGGACCTGCCCGGCGTCGGGGCCGGCCTCGTCGACCACTCGCAGGTCGCCATCGGCGTCATCCCCCGGCCGGGCGGGCTCTGCGACCCGCGCGACCCCTGCGCCCAGGTGGTGCTGCGCTACACCGCGCCGGGCTCGGACACGGCCGACGACATGCAGCTGTACGCCCTCAACCACGTCGAACTCGACGTGTACGCCCCGCAGGTGGCCGGGCGGGTGCCCGACGGGCGGGCGTTCATGATGACCTCGAACCTGATGGCCCCGCGCGGCCGGGGGACGGTCACCGCCGTGTCGCGCGACCCGGCCGTACCACCGCGGATCGCCGTCGACTACGCGCGGGACCCGGAGGACCTGCGGCGCCAGCGCGAGGGGGTCCGGCTCTGCTGGGAGCTGCTGCGGCAGCCCGCGTTCGCGGCGCTCACCAAGGAGATCATCGACATGGACGCGGACACGATCCGGTCGCGGACGGCGCTGGACGACTTCGTGCGGCGGGCGGCGCGCACGGCGCACCACCCGATGGGGACGGCACGTATGGGGTCCGGTAACGAGGCCGGGGCCGTGGTGGACGCGCGCTGCCGGGTGCACGGGGTGGAGGGGCTGCGGGTGGCGGACGCGTCGGTGATCCCTGTGCCGTTGCGCGTCAACACGAACCTGGCGGCCATCGCGGTGGGGGAACGCGTCGCGGCCCTCGGCGGCTGAGCCACCGTTCCCGTACCCCTTCGGCCGGGCCGTCCCGGCGCGTGACGGCCCACACTTCCCGCGAGGAGACAGCGTTGTTCGTACTCAAGCACCGTCCCGAGGACTTCCGCGTCCGCGAGAACCTCGTCGTCCGGCTCACCGACGACGCCTCGGCCGCGCACCGCTACGTCCTGCTGCACAAGCGCGGCTACACCACCATGGAGGCCGTCCGCCTCCTCGCCGACCGCATCGGCGTCGCCGGCCGGGAGGTGCGGTACGCCGGGCTCAAGGACGAGGACGGGGTGACCGAGCAGCTGCTGTCCGTCCCCGCGCGGGCGCTCGCCGGCGGGCTGCCCGAATTCCCGGACGGCGAGCGGCGGTTACGGCTGGCGCACTACGGGTACGGGCACGAGCCGCTGGCCGTCGGCAGGCTCGACGGCAACGCCTTCCGCGTCGTCCTGCGCGACCTGGACGACGGCGCCGCCGGACGGCTCGTCGAGCGGCAGCGGATCAACCTGCTGTTCGTCAACTACTACGACACCCAGCGCTTCGGCGTGCCCGGCGGTCCCAAGCGCACGCATCTCGTCGGCGCGGCGCTCCTGGACGGGGAATGGGACCGGGCCCGGCAGGAGCTCGCCGGGCTCGGCGCGCCCGAAAGCGCCGCCGCCCGCGACTGGACGGGCTCCGACGAGGACCTCTTCCGCTCGCTCGACCCGCGCACGGTCGCCTTCTACCTGGCCGCGCACTCGTCGTACCGGTGGAACGCGGAGATCCGCGGGCTGCTCGGCGCCGAGGACGCCGAGGACGTGACGGTGGACGGTCTGCCCTACCGCTTCCCGTCCGGCGCGCGGGCGGCGGCCGCCCTGCAGGCGCGCTGCCCCGAGCTGGCGTACACCCGCTACACATGGGCGGACGGGCCCGAGGAGCACCGGGTGATGCGGCCGACGGTGGTGCAGACGCTGGTGACGGCCGGCGCGCACGGCCCGGACGACGCCTTCCCCGGCCGCCGGGCCGTCGAGCTGAGCTTCCAGCTCCCCTCCGGCAGCTACGCCACGACGGCGCTGCGCCAGCTCATGACCCTGCGATGACGAGGGCCGTCCATGGCATCGCTGCTGCTCAACCGCAGGCCCATCCTGTCGGACGTGCCGGGCTGGCTGCCCGCCGCCTCGCTGGTCGTCGTCACGGCGGCCCCGGCGGCGGCGGGGGTACCGCTCGGGGGTTTCCGGCACGTCGAGACCGTGCCGGACTACGAGGACGACGCCGCGGTGGACCGCGTCATCGACGCGCTCTGCCGTGACCACCGGGTCGAACGGGTGCTGACGACGGCGGAGATCGACGTCGTGCGCGCGGCCCGGGCCCGGGAGCGGCACGGGCTGCCCGGGCAGTCGGTGGAGAGCGCCCTGGCGTACCGGGACAAGTACCGGATGAAGCGCCTGGCGGCGCGGGGCGGTGTGCCCGTGGCGCCGATGGCGCGGGTGCGCGACACGGACGGCGTACGGTCCTTCGCCGCGCGGCACGGGTTCCCGGTGGTGGTGAAGCCGGCCGACGGGGGCGGTTCGGTGGGGGTGCGGGTGCTGCGCGACGCCTCGGCGGCGGCCCGCCTGCCGGCCGGAGAGGGGCTGCTCGTGGAGCGGTTCGTCGACGGGGTGGTGTGCCATGTGGACGGGCTGATGGCCGGCGGGCGGGTACTGCACGCCGTCGCCTCGCGTTATCTGCACTCGAATCTGGACACGGCCGTGCGCGGCCTCCCGAGTGTCAGCGGCATGCTGCCCGCGGACGAGCCGGTGGCGAAGCGGCTGTGCGCGGCCGCCGCCGACACCGTCGCCGCGCTGCCTCCGGTGGTGGAGGTGACGGCGTTCCACGCCGAGTTCTTCCACACGCCGGACGACGGGATCGTGCTGTGCGAGATCGCCTGCCGGCCGGGTGGCTGCGGCATCCCTCAGGCGTACGAGCTCACCACCGGCGTCCAGCCGTACGCGGCCCAGTTGCGCGGTCAGGCCGGGCGGATCAGTGGCGTCGAGGTGGCCGGCGGGCGGCCGCGGCACGGCTGGGCCTGGTTCCCGCCGCGGGCCGGTGTCCTCCGGTGCCTCCCCGCTTCCTGTCCGCTCCCCGGCACCGTCCGCTATACCGCCTGCGGCCGGGTGGGCGCGCGCTACCGGGGGCCGGCGTCCAGTACGGACCGCGTCGCCGAACTGGTCTTCCGCGTCGACGACGCGCGCCCCCTGGAGGACGTGCTGCGTGAGGTCGACGACTGGTGGGCCGGGGCGGTCCGATGGGAGTGACCGGGATACGCACCCGCGGGTTCATGACGGCCATGGTCGTGGACGCGCTGGGCAGCGGCGTGTGGATCACCTTCTCCCTGCTGTACTTCACGTACGGGCAGGGGATGGCGCTCACGTCGGCGGGGGCCGCGCTCAGTACCGGGTCGCTGGCCGCGCTGCTGGCCGGCGGGCTGGCGGTGGGCGCGCTCGCCGACCGGATGGGTCCGTTCCGCGCGGCGACGCTCAGTTGCGCGCTCCGCGCCGCCGCGTTCCCCTGCTATCTGGCCGCCGACCGGCCGGCCGCCGTGGCCGCCGTCGCCTTCGCGGTGAGCTTCGGCGACCGCCTGTACTGGGCGGCGCACGGCGGGCTGGTGGCCGCCGTCACCTCGGCCGAGGAGGCGCGGCGCGGAATGTTCGCCCTGCTGAACAGCCTGCGCAATGTGGGTCTGGGGGTGGGTGCGCTGGGGGTGGCGCTGGGGGCGTCCTTCGAGGACGGTGGCGGGGCGGTGCTGTGGCACAGCATTCCGCTGGTCAACGCGGTGAGTTTCGCCGTCGCGGGGGTGCGGTTCCGGGTGACCGGGCGTCGGGTGCCGCCCGTGCCGGTCCCGCACGGGGGCGACGTGCCCGCGGCCTCGTACCGGACGGTGCTCGCCGACCGCCGCTTCCTCGCCTTCACCGGCGCGACGCTCGCCATCACGCTCTCCAGCGTCGCCTTCGACTCGATCCTGCCGGTGTATCTGCGGTGGCTGGAGATGCCGGTGTGGACGCCGCCGGCGGCCTATGTGCTCTCGTGCGTGGCCATTCCGGCGTTCCAGCCGCTGGCGTTGCGGCTGGGGCGGGAGCGGCCCCCGATGCGGCTGATGGCGCTGGCGGCGCTGCTGATCGCGGCGGGGCTGGGCGGGCTGGTGGCGGCCGGGCGTTTCGGCACGGCGGGGGCGACGGCGCTGGTGGCCGTACTGGTCCTGCTGTTCAGCCTGGGGGAGGCGCTGTTCGGGGCGGTGGCCATGACCATCGTGCTGTCCTTCGCGTCGGCGGCGGACGCCGGCCGCTACAGCGCCTTCTACCAGTTGATCTGGGGGGTGTCCGGGGCGCTGGGCCCGGCCGTGCACACCCTGTTGTTCTCGGTGTCCGGCGGCACGCCGTGGCTGGTGATGGCCTGTGCGCTGCTGGCGGCCGCCGTCGTGTACCGCGGGCTGGACAGGACGGCGGCGCGCGCGGCGCGCCTCGCCGCTGCCGGCCGGAAGGGAGAGGCATGAATCCCACCGAGTTCACCGGGACGGTCACCCGGGCGCTGCGGAGGTTCTGGGGCGGGCGCCGGGCGGTGCTGCTGCTCGACGACTTCGATCACCGGGCCCGTTCGCTGGTCGACGAGCTGCGGATGTGCGGGGCGGAGGTGGGTGCCGTCGTCGCCCGTACCGGGCCGGGGCCCGGGGCACCGCGCGTCGGACCGGGCCGGTATTGCTCGGCCGACGGAGACAGGGCAGGGGAGTTGACGCGTCCGGAGTTCGAGGCGTGGCTGCGGGAGCCGTCCGCGGGGGTACGGGACTGGCTGGACGCCCTGGATCCGGCGCGCGCGTGGGTGGCGCTGGGGACCCCTCGTACCGGGGTGGCGGAGTTCTGCGGGCGTCCGGTGCACGGGTGGCGGCGGCCGGAGTGGGCCGCCGTCGAGGACAAGACCACGATCGACCGGCTGTGGGAGGCGGCCGGCGTGGCTTCTCCGCCGCACCTGGTGGCCGCGGTGGACGAGTTGTCGCGGTCTCCGGCCGGTCTGGGCCGGGTCGCCGGGCCCGCCGGGGCCGTGGTGGCGGCCGATTCCTCGCGTGGCCACGTCGGGGACGCGCTCGGGCTGCGCTGGGTGCCCGATCCGGGCCGCCTCCCGGCCGCCGTCCGGGAGTTCGCCGGCCGCGCGGAGCGGGTGCGCGTCGCCCGTTTCGAGGACGGTGTGCCGTGCAGTGTGCTGGGCATGGCTCTGGCGGACGGGGTGGCGGTGTTCTCGCCCATCGAGATCGTCACCCTCGGCGACCCGGCCACCGGGCGGCTGCTGTTCTGCGGCTCTTCCACGTTCTGGCGGCCGGGCGCGGCGGCCGAGGACGACATCCGGGGGGCGGCGCGCCGCGCGGGCGCGGAGCTCGTCCGGACCACCGGTTACCGGGGTCTGTTCAGCGTGGACGGGCTGCTCACCCCGGACGGCTTCACGGCCACCGAGCTCAATCCCCGGCACGCGTCGGGCCTCGGGCTGCGGGCCGCCCTGCCGGACTTTCCGCTCTACCTCTACCACCGGGCGGCGCAGGAGCGCCTGCCGGGTTTCGACACGGTCACCTGTGCCGATCTGGAGCGGCTGGTGCGGGAGTTGGTGGCGGCCGCGCCGTCGGCGTCCCTGGCGGTGGGCGCGGCGCGCGTCGAGGCCGCGCCCGTCGGCCCGGACCACCGGGCCGGGCCGGCGTGCGCGCGTGCGGCGGCCCGCCTGGGCGAACCGGGCCTGCGCGCCTTCCCCCTCGGGCTTCCCTCCCCTCTCACTCCCCCGCCGTGTGAACCGAACGACGAAAGGTGTACGGCATGAACCACTCCACTCCCCTGGTCAACTCGTGGAACGAATGGGACCCGTTGCGGGAGATCATCGTCGGTGTCGCCGACAGCGCCTGCTTCGAGCCGTCCGAACCCGGCTACCGGCCGGCCCTGCGCGACTCGGACGAGCCCTTCCCGACCGGCCCGAAGCCGGCCGAGATGGTCGACCGGGCCAACGAGCAGCTGGACGGCCTGGTGCGGGTGCTCCAGGCGCAGGGCGTCACGGTGCGCCGCC
The DNA here is from genome assembly GCF_020099395.1 of Streptomyces mobaraensis. NCBI lineage: Bacteria > Bacillati > Actinomycetota > Actinomycetes > Kitasatosporales > Streptomycetaceae > Streptomyces > Streptomyces mobaraensis. The sequence goes on from NZ_CP083590.1 coordinate 28,099, forward strand.
CGGACGCCGTCGACCTCACGCGCTCCGTGAAGACGCCGACGTTCGAAGTGGCCAACCAGTACTGCGTGGTATGCCCGCGCGACGTGATGATCACGTTGGGCAACGAGATCGTCGAGGCCACCATGTCGCGGCGGGCCCGCTACTTCGAGTACCAGGCGTACCGGAAGCTGGTCTACTCCTACTGGAACGCCGATCCCCGCGTCACGTGGACCGTCGCGCCCAAGCCGTCCATGGCCGACGCCATGTACCGGGAGGACTTCTGGGAGTGGCCGCTGGAGAAGCGCCACGCCGAGATGCACAACTCGGAGTTCTGCGTCACCCAGGACGAAGTGGTCTTCGACGCGGCCGACATGAGCCGCTTCGGCCGCGACATCCTGGTGCAGGAGTCGATGACCACCAACCGGGCCGGCATCCACTGGCTCAAGCGCCATCTGGAGCCGCGGGGCTTCCGGGTGCACCCGGTGCACTTCCCCCTCGACTTCTTCCCCTCCCACATCGACTGCACCTTCGTGCCGCTGCGTCCGGGGCTGGTGCTCACCAATCCGGAGCGGCCGCTGCGGGAGGGCGAGGAGCGGATGTTCCACGACAACGGATGGGAGCTGATCGAGGCGCCGCAGCCGACGTCCGCGAACGACGAGATGCCGCGCTACTGCCAGTCCTCCAAGTGGCTGTCGATGAACGTGCTCAGCGTCTCCCCGAGCACGGTCATCTGCGAGGAGCGGGAGAAGCCGCTGCACGATCTGCTGGACAAGCTGGGCTTCGAGGTGCTGCCGGTGCCGTTCCGGGACGTCTTCGAGTACGGCGGGTCGCTGCACTGCGCGACCTGGGACGTGCACCGGGAGGGCGGGCGGGAGGACTACTTCCCGCGCCTGGACTACACGCCGGTCGCCCCCGCCGTCTGACCCGGCCCGGCGCCTCGGCGTGAGCGCGCGGGAGGGGGCGTGGGCCCGTACGCCTCCTCCCGCCGTTCGCCTCCACGCCGTTCACCCGCCCGTACCGGCGCGTCACTCCTGCGTACCGGCGCGTCACTCCCCCGAACCGGCGCGCCAGACGTCGAACTCCTCGGGCGTCGTGGCCCCGTGGTCGAGCACCGCGCGGTAGACGTCGTAACCGGGGGTGCTGTCGTCGGGCCGCGCGGCGAGCGCCCGCTTGATCCGGAGGATGCGGACGCGGTGCGCGTCGGTCAGCCGTGGCGGCAGGGCGCGCACGTGCGCGAGGTCGGGCTGGCGGTCGGGCTCGTCGACGAACCAGATGTCGAGCGTCCACTCCCGTCCGGCCTCCGAGCGGTACTCCACCCCCAGGTAGAGGCCGTCCGGGTACATCGGGTCGGTGTTCCAGTGCCCGGTGTCGTCGCGGAAGCGGACCTGCCGGACCCGGTCGTGCACCGCCAGGGCGGCGCCTATGTCCGCGACGGCCTTCTTGACGCCGTCCCCCAGGTCCGGGCAGACCACGGTGATGTCGATGTCCCGGCGCACCATCAGCCCCAGCGCCGAACTGCCCACGCGCACGGCCTCGCCGCGCTCCGCCAGCGGTCCGGCCAACTCCAGGTCGGCGACGACCTCGTCGGCCTCGGCCTGGAGCGCCCGCTGCTCCGCGAGGATCGCGGCCGGGTCCTCGGCGGGCGTACGGACGGGCGCTTCACCGCCCGTGGTTCCCGGGGACGGCACGTTCGGTTCCGCGGTCATGGCTCCCCCCTGGTGAGGTGATCTCTATGGCACCACCCACCGTACTCGTCGCCACTGACAACCCGTTCCCCGCTCCCCGCCCGGCGACCGCCGCGTCCAGCAGCGACCAGCCGTCGGCCTCCGCCGCCCGCCGCTCCTCCGGCCGCCACCCGCGGGCCGCCGCCACGTCCAACAGGGCCCGCACGGCGCCCGGTTCGTGCAGGTTCAGGGAGGCGCCCCGGACGTACCCCACGTCCCCTGAGCCCAGCGGGAAACCGCCCGGGACGTACCGGCCCGGCCCCTCGCCGAAGACGACCCGCAGCACACCGCCGGTACCGGCCGGCTGCGGGTACAGCGTGAGGGTCTGGCAGCGGCCCACCGGCCGGCCGCCTTCCTGCGTGCGGTGGCTGTGGCGGAGCGTCCAGAGGTACGCCCGCCCGTCGACGACCAGTCGGCGCGGTTTGTTCGGGTGGCGCGGCATGGGGGCGAGCGTACGGGATGACGGCCCCGCTGACGGGGGCAGGGAACGCACGGGGGAGGTGGACTTCCGGGCGCTCTTCGAAGCGGCCGGTCCGCGTCTGTCCCGGTGGTGCCCACGCCGTCGGTGCTGTCGGTCGTCGAGCGGTCGTCGACAGCGTGTCGGCCACCGGGTGACGGATACGGGCACCCTTCCGTCCGCGGTCCGGGCTCGCGGGGGCGGCGTTCGCAAGGGTGATCGATCGGTTTCGTGCGTTTTCGGCTTGGCCGCATCCGGTCCTGTGCCGGCCGCGCGGACCCTCTGAGATGGAGGGAACGCGCCCGGCGGCGACCGGCCGCCGGCGCACGGACCGCGAGAGAGGAACCCCGCCATGGCTCCCATCCCGGTGAAGCCCGGAATCTACAAGGTCCACGCCCACATCATCGGCCCGACGTCCCTGCTGACCGCCACCGAGTACGCCGTCAAGCACGGCGCTCCCGTCATCACCGACCGGCTGAACCCGCTCCCGATCGAGCAGGAGTGGGCCGTCGAGCCCGCCGAGCCGGTGCCGGGCGCACCCTATGTGATCCACCTCGCGTACCACGAGGCGGCCGGCCTCGTGATCCACGAGGACAAGCTGTGGGTGAACTCCGTTCCCCGCCCGGAATGGGCGAAGTTCACGTTCGAGCGCGTCATCGGCGGCGTGAAGATCCTCTCCGACAAGGGCCTCGCTTTGCGCGCCGGCCACCGCGGCGCGCAGCTCGAACTCACGCCGCCGAAGCCGGAGTTCCAGGAGACCTGGACCCTGGAGTTCGTCCGGCCGCTCGGCGAGGAGTGACCCCGTAGGGAGGCGCGGGAGGGGCGGCCGTCGGGTACCTGGCCGGGCCGTCCCTCCGTTCCCCTGTTCCCCGTTCCCCTGTTCCCCGTTCCCCGTCACCCCGACGTGGAGCACAGGGTGTACGGCGGCTGCCCGGCCGGGTCGTCCAGGTAGTGCCGGAACGCCTCGCTCGCGCACCGTGAGGTGTACGCGGCGCCGTGGCCGTCGGCGTCGGCGAGCAGGACCCGGGTCGTGGCCGGGAGCCGGCGCAGGACGGCGAGGGCGTTGGTCAGCGGGGTGGCCGGGTCGTGGAGGTTGCTGGCGAGGAGGATTCCGGCGCGCGGGGAGACCCGGGGTACGCGCGGCGGGTCGGTGACGGGTGTGGGGTGTCCGGCGCAGTTCCCGGCGATGTCCCAGAACACCGTGGCGCCGAAGCGGGGCGCCGTGTGGCGCAGGCGGTCGGTGTGCCCGGTCAGGGCGCTGTACCGGGACGGCATGGGGAAGTCCGAGCACAGGACGGCCCTAGTCAGCCCTTCCGTCCCCGCGTCCTTCTCCCCGCCGAGCGGGTGCGCGAAGTCCGAGGCGTCGCCGTCGGCCGCGGCGCGCAGCGAGCGGGCGAGGCGGGGCCAGCCGTACTCCTCCAGCCGTCCGCCGCTCATGTGGCGCGCCGCCGCCTTCCTCACCTCGTCGCCGGTGACCCGCCGGCCGGCCCCGGGGGCGGGCAGGGAGGGGGCGGCGGCCAGCCGGTCGAAGACGGCTCCGGCGTCCCGGCCGTGCAGGGCGCAGGCACTGTCCTCCGCGCACCAGCGGGTGAACCGGGTGAAGGCGTTCTCCACGCCGGCCGCGTTGCGGGCGGCGAACTCCGGGAGGTCCACCGAGTGGTCGACCAGGCCGTCGAGGACCAGCGCCCGCGGCGGGCGCTGCCGGTAGCGGTCGAGGTAGGCGGCGGCGTAGACGGTGCCGTAGGACCCGGCGTAGGCCACGAGGCCGTCCCGCTGTCCGATGGCCGTGCGGACGGCCTCGACGTCCTGGGCGGTGTCGTCGGCGGACAGGTGCCTCGCCAGGTCGCCGGTCCGGCGCAGGCAGCTCTCGCCGAACGCGCGGTTGGCGGCGGCGGTCGCGTCGAGCCGCTCCTGGGACGTGATCACCGCCGGCCGGTCCGGCGCGGGCCGGTCGCAGCGCATCGCGCTGCTGCCGCCGACCCCGCGCGGGTCGAACAGCACCACGTCGCGGTTCTCCCGCCACCGCTGCAGCTTCATCAGCGGGCCGATCTCCCGCAGGTACGCGATGCCCAGGCCGGGGCCGCCGGGGATGAGGAGGATCGGGGGTTCCCGCCGGGCCGACGGGCGGGCGGCGGGGATCTTCTCCAGTCTCAGCTGGATGCGCGGGCCGTCCGGCCGGGCGTGGTCGACGGGTACGGGGAGTTCGGCGCACTGGGCCGGCATCCCGTCCTTGGTCCCGCAGTCCCGCCAGGCCGGCGCGGTGTGCCGACCGCCCGTGTTCACGGTGGGGACGGCGCCCGCGGGCAGCCCTCCGGCCAGTGTGAGTGCCACCGTGCCCAGGACGCCGGCGGCCCACAGCGCCCTCCGGGTCCGTGGCGTCCGGGTCCATGACATCCCGGTCCGTGGCGCCCCGGTCTGCGGCGTCCGGGTTCGTGGCATCCGGCGGGGATCCGGATCACCGTCACAAGACATGGCTGGTCCTTTCGTCGTGGGCGCGCGTGACCGTACGAACGGTCTTCTCCGCGCACCCGGGGGAACGTTCGTCCCGGCAGTCTGTGCCGCGGGAGCACTCGGGCGCGCTCGGGCGGCCACCCGGGTACCGGGTACCGCCAGCGGTACCGGGTGCGGCCGCGCCGCACGGCTCGGCGGTGCCTCCGGCGCACCACGCCTCCCCCGCCCTGTCGGCGATGGGCCGTCCGGACCTACAGTGCACGGATGATCAGTCAATCGGCTTGGTTCGGGCGGCCTTTGGCGTTCGACGGGATACGCGACGGGACCGCGGCGGCAGCCGCCGTGATCGGCCGGCTCGCGGGTGGCCTGGGGACCGCGCTGGGCGCGCTCGCCGCCCTGTCCTGGGCGATGCTGGTCGTCCTCCTCTGTCCCGTCGGCGTGGGGGTGGCGCTGCTGCCGACCGTGCCGCGCGCGCTGCGCGCCGCCGCCGGGCGCGAGCGCCGGCGGCTGACCCGGCGGGGGCGGACGATCATCGACCCGTACGCGACGCCCGCGCCGGGGCTCGGCCCGGTAGCCCGGTTCCGGGCCGTGCTGGCGGATCCCGCGACGGGCCGGGACGCCCGGTGGGCGCTGCGGCACGGCGCGTCGGGGCTGCCGGCCGGCCTCCTCGGCCTGCTGCTGCCGATCCTGATCGTGCGGGAGACCGCCTACCCGCTCTACTGGTCGCTGCTGCCCCGGTCCATGGCGGCGTCCGGGCTCGGGTTCCGGGCCGAGGGCTGGCCGGTGGCGGTGGCCGTGGGCGTGGAGGGGCTCGGCTGGTGCGTCGTGACGGCCCTGCTGCTGCCCCGGCTCGCCCGGTCGCAGGAGCGGACGGCGGCCCGGCTGCTCGGTCCCCATCCGAGCGTCGACCTGACGCGGCGGATCGCCGAGGTCACCGCGAGCAGGGCCGCCGCCCTGCGCGCACACGCCGCCGAACTCCGCCGAATCGAGCGGGCGTTGCACGACACGGTGCAGAACCGGCTGGTGGGAGCGGCCCTGTTGATCGGGACCGCCCGGCGGGCCGGCCTCCAGGACACCGCCCGGGCGGACGGACAGCTGGAACGCGCCCAGACGGCCGTCGAGGAGGCGCTGGCCGAACTGCGCGCGGTCGGGCGCGGCGTCTACCCCTCCGTCCTGGAGGAGCGGGGGCTGGAGGGGGCCGTCACCGGACTGGCGGCCGAGTGCGCGGTGCCCTGCCGGGTCGACGTCGGCCCGCTCGGGCAGCCGTCCGCCTCCGCCTCGGCGACGGCGTACCACGTCGTCGCCGAGGCGCTGGCCAACGTCGCCCGGCACAGCGGGGCCACCAGGGCGGAGGTGACGATCCGGCGCACGGGTGACCTCCTGCGCGTCCGGGTCGGCGACGACGGCCGCGGCGGCGCCCGGGAGCGGGCGCCCGAGGGAACGGGACGGGCGGGTGGCACCGGCCTGGCGGGGGTGCGGCACCGTGTCGAGGTCCTGGACGGGAGACTGGTGCTCACCAGCCCGGCCGGCGGGCCGACGGTCGTGGAGGTGGAACTGCCGTGCGCGTGGTGATCGCCGACGACGACACCCTGATCCGGGAGGGGCTGGCCGCGCTGCTGACGGCCGAGGGCTGCGACGTCGCGGCAGCGGTGGCGCACCCGGACGACCTGGCGGCCGCGGTGGCCGCCCACCGGCCCGACGTCGCCGTCGTCGACGTCCGGATGCCGCCCACGCACACCGACGAGGGCATCCGCGCCGCCGTCCGCGTCCGGCGGTTCGCGCACCCGCCCGCTGTGCTCATCCTCTCCGCGCACGCCGAGCAGTCCTTCGCCACCGAACTGCTGGCGGCCGGCGCGGCGGGGATCGGCTACCTGCTGAAGGAACGGGTCGGCCGGGTGCGGGAGTTCGTCGACGCGCTGCGCCGCGTGGCCGACGGCGGCACCGCCATCGACCCGGAGGTGGTCTCCCGGCTGCTCGCGCGCCGGCAGGCCGTGGACGCCGTCGCGGGCCTGACCGCACGCGAACGCGAGGTCCTGGCCCTCATGGCACAGGGGCTGGGCAACACGGCCCTCGCCCGCCGCCTCGGCGTCAGCGACAACGCCGTGCAGAAGCACATCCGGAAGATCTTCGCGAAGCTCGGTCTGCCGCCGGACGAGGAAGTGGACCGGCGGGTCGTGGCCGTTCTGCGCCATCTGGAGGCGCTGGGCCGCTGACGCGCGGCCCGGCCGAGGGCCGACGGCTTGACCCGTGTCCCGCGACGCGCCGGGTGTGGACGACGCCGCCTGACCGCGCGGTCGTGACCCGGCTCTGGTCGCCGGTCGCCGGTCGCCGGTCGCCGGTCGCCGGTCCGAGCCTGCACCGCCTACGCCGCCCCGTTCCCCGGGGGCGGGAAGAGAACGGGCCGGGGCGCGCGGGCTGGAGGGAGTGGCGGGAGGCCGGCGTCATCGGCCGACGGGCGCTCGCCGGTGCGGACGGGGAGCCGGACCGTACCCGGTGGCGGCGAGGCGGTGGGCGTCGGGCACGGGGGGCGAGGGCGGGGGCAGGACGGGCCGCCGTTGCCGAGAGGAACGTCAGGAGCCACGTCACTCGCGGCGAGGGGCCGCGCGGGGCCGGGCAAAGGGAGGCCGGGCCGGCAGCGCCGGCCCGCGGGTGCTCACCGGTTCGGGCCGGGAGCCGGGTGGGACCCGGTGGCGGCGAGGTGCCGGGCGTCGGGAGTGGCGGGCGAGAGGGTCAACCCGCCCTCGCCGGACGTCAGTTCGGTCAGTGCGAAGCAGCCGACGCACAGGGTGAGCAGGCCGGCGATCAGGTCGGCGGTGTCGCTCACGCCCAGCAGGGCCGAGGTGGCCGGCGAACGCCCGACGTCCATCCAGTCGCCGGCCGCGAAGGCGACACCGACCCCCGCCCAGGCCATCGCCAGCGGCACGCCCACCCGTGCCCGTCGCCACCGGCGGAACACCAGTGCGTACAGGCCGGCCGCCCCGGCCAGTGCCCCCAGGCCGTGCACCAGGTCGCGGGTGCGGCCGATGGCGTTCCGGCGGGCGATCCACTCCGCGTTCATGCCGGCGTCCGATCCCAGTCCCCACAGCAGGCGGAGCACTCCCGAGCAGACGAGGAACCCGAGGGCGAGCCCGGTGAGCACGCGCTGCGTGCCCTGGGTGCCGGCCGGATCGGTCAGGTCCCGGACGCGGGTGCGCAGGAGGACGCCCCAGCGCTCGTCGACGTACAGCGTGAACGCCGCGAGCAGGACCAGCCCTTCGGCGCAGAGCCCGCCGTAGACGACGCCGAACACCCAGGGGCTGAGCATGTCGTTGGACATGGCCGGGTTCTTCGCGCCGGTCGCCGCGATGACGCCCTGGCCGACCGGCAGGGCGATCATCAGCGAGACGAGCATGCCCGTCGCGACCCACATCGGGAAGAGGATCAGCCACGCGCGGACGTGCCGCCCGCCGGGCCGGGTCAGGACGTGGGCGATCAGCGCCGCGATCGCGTCCATCCCGAACGTCACGGCGTTGGCGGCGATCCACTGTCCCCGCGAGAGGCTGCCGAGGTCCCGTACCCCGGCGTCGGCCCCGGCGACCCACAGCAGCTTCAGTGTCAGATACGGCAGGCAGGCGGCGACGGCGAACCGGGCGAGGAGCCGGCGCCGGCGGGCTCGGCGTTCGGAGTGATCAGGCATGGACACGACTCTGGCCCGCCCGGCCCGGCGGCTCGTCATGCCACGGGACGGGACCGCTCCCCCGTACGGCGGAGCGCCCTTCGTCCGGCCGCCGTACGGCGTGCGGCATGCGGCATGCGGCGGGCCGCGCCCGCACGTTCGCCGGGGCGCGGGCCGCTCCTGCCTCAGGGCGTGAGGTCCTCCACCCGGAGGGCGACGGGGCCGAAGAGGTCCCGGATGGCCGTCAGGGCCGCGGTGTGGAGGGTGGCGGCCGGGACGGTGGTGCCGTCGGGGGCCGTCAGGGAGCGGGTGGCGGTGGCCTCGGCGACGACGGTGGGGCGGTAGCCGAGGGCGAAGGCGCCCTGTGCGGTGTGGCTGACGCACATGTGGGTCATAAAGCCGGCCAGCACCAGGTCGGGTCCGGCGTCCAGGGTGCGCAGGGCCGCCTCCAGGCCGGTGGCGTGGAAGGCGTCGGGGAACTGCTTGACGACCACCGGTTCCCCTTCCAGGGGGGCGACCTCGTCGCTGATCGCGCCGATGTCGGCCCGGATGTCGTACGCGGTGCCGGCGCCGCCGTCGTTGACGACGTGCACCACCGGGGCGCCCGCGGAGCGGGCGGCGGTCAGCAGGCGGGCGCCGGCGGCCAAGGCGGCCTCGGCGCCGTCGAGGGCCATGACGCCGGTGCGGTAGGTGTTCTGGAAGTCGATCATGACCACCGTGGTGTCCTTCAGCTGCGGCAGCCGGTCGTCCAGGCCGATGACGTCACGCAGGGTCGTCGAAGTAGACATGGGAATACTTCCTCTCAAGGCGTTGCGAAAAGGGCGTAGTTGGGTGCGCGGGGGCCGTGTGGTGACCTGGGAGTGAAGGGGTCAGGCGGTGCGGAAGCGGCGGCGGTACGCGGCCGGGGTGGTGCCGATCTGCCGGCGGAACGCCCGGTGCAGGGTCTCCAGCGACCGCAGGCCGCAGGCCCGGGCGACGTCCTCCAGGGGTCGGTCGGTGGTCTCCAGCAGACGCCGGGCGGCCTCCACCCGGGCGGCTTCGACGTAGCCGGCCGGAGTGGCACCGGTCTCCTGGGCGAACACACGGGAGAAGTGCCGTTCGCTCAGGCACATCCGTGCCGCCAGGGCGGCCGCCGAAAGGTCCTCGTCGAGGTGTTCGCCGATGTACCGGCGCAGCTCGTCGACGTCCCTGCGGGACGACGCCGGGCGGCTGATCGGCACGCTGAACTGGCTCTGGCCGCCGGGGCGTTTGAGGTAGACGACCAGCTGGCGGGCCACGGCCAGCGCCAGGTCCTCGCCGTGGTCCTCGGCGACCAGGGCGAGGGCCAGGTCGAGGCAGGCGCTGATGCCCGCCCCGGTCCAGACCCGCCCCGAGCGGACGAAGATCGGGTCCGCGTCGACGTCCACCCGCGGGTGGTCCGCGGCGAGTTGCGCGGCGGTCGACCAGTGTGTGGTCGCTCTCCGGCCGTCCAGCATCCCCGCCGCGGCCAGCAGGTGCGCGCCCACGCACACTGAGGCGACGCGCCGCGCGTGGGGTGCGGTGGCCTTGATCCATTCCACGAGGCCGTCGTCGATCCTGGCCCGCGGGCCCTCGGGGCCGGGGTCGACCGCTCCGGGGACGAGCAGGGTGTCCACCGCCGCCCCGACCTCGCCCATGCCCAGGTCGGTCACCAGGCGCACCCCCGCCGACGTCGCCACGGCCTCCCCGGCCGGGCCGGGGCCGGCCAGCCGTACCTCGTATCCGGCGCGGCCGCGGCTCTCCCGGTTGGCCAGGGCGAACACCTCGGCCGGGCCGGTGACGTCGAGGAGGTCGACATCGGGGAAGACCGCGATGACCACGCGGTGGTGCGTCTGGTGCATGTCCCCATCGTCCGGGCTCCGGCACCGTGGCCGCAATGACGTGGTTCTGTCACATCCGGACATGGCGCTGCGGGGGCATGGGAATACCCAGCCCCCCGCCTCCCGGGGAAGCGAGAGCGGCCCGGCTGGGGCGGCCGCCGTGGCCCCAGCCGGGTCCGCGCCCTCGTCCGGGCGCCGGTCACCGTGTACCGGCGGCTACTTCCAGAGCTGGTGCCGGTCGTTGGCCCAGCCCGTCATGCTGACGTTGCCGTCGTTGTCGGCGGTGAGGTACAGCCGGGACTGGCGGTTCTTCAGGCGGAACGCCTTGTAGTTGCCGTCCCACTCCTCGTACCACTGCTCGTAGTAGTTGACCGGGCCGGAGCAGGGCTCCAGGTAGACCGACCGCTCGTAGGCCGTCAGGCACTTGCCGTCGGATCCCGGGGTCTTCTCGGCCCAGGCTCCGTCGGGGTTCTCCAGGTTGCTGTTGTCGTCATGCCACTGGATCTCCCCCAGGCCCCCGCCCAGCGTCCGGCAGGCGTAGTCCTTGCCCTGCGGGTTGGTCCACACCGCGTTGCGGGAGGTGCTGAAGCGCAGGCAGTCGTAGGTGCCCTGGTTCCTCCAGGTGACGTCGGCGTCCTGCGCCGACGCCGCGCCGGACGCGGCGAGCAGGGCCATGGGTATGGCGGCCGCCAGGAACACGGATCTGGCCGCACGTGACTTGGACATGGTTCTCTTCCTCTCGGGGTTGTGCGCCGCGGGGCCGGCGACGGGTGCCGTCCCGCACTCCGGGACGGGTTTTCCCGGGTGCCGGAATGCCGCCCGCTCGCGGGTCGCGCCGGGCGAAAAAGTAGCCCAGGGCCTCCCGGCGCCGGGTGTCGTCCCGCACGGTGAGGGCGGGGTTCCGGTGCCGCCGTGCACAGCGGGCCGCGTCGTCGCCGGGGAGACGGGTGCGAAACTCGCGAGTGATCTCCCTACGGCCGGATCAGTACGCTGACCCGGTACGTGTACGCGAGCCCGGCCGGAGCGGTGCGGCCGCCCGGGGGTGGCGGGGCCCCGGGCGAGCTCTTCTTTCATCTGGGGGTTCGAGGATGGCCAGCGGGACGGGGGTGCCCGGTGTCGTCACCGGCCGGGCGGCGGACACGACGGGCGCAGGGGGGCCGGCGCAAAGGGCCGACGACGTTCTGGCCCTGCAGCGGGCGGCCCGAAAGGGGGGGTCCCGGGCGGTACTCGGCCGGCTCGCCGAACGCAGCCGCGCGGACGTGCTGTTGGTGGGCCCCTCCGGGGCGCTGCTGTCCTCGGGCCGGCCGCCACGCCACGCGGCAGGCGAAGCGGTCTGGCGGGCGATCCGGTGCGGAGTGGGCGAACTCGCCCGAAGACGGGCGCGGTCCATGGCCATCGACGTACCGGGGCACACCGTCTTCCTGTATCCCCTGGACGGCCAGGGTGATCCCGCCGCGCCCGTGCTCGCGGCGGTCGCGCCGCGTCCGGACGCCGGCGGGGCGGCACCGCTGCTCGCGGACGCCGCGACGATCCTGGGCCTGTGCTGGAGGGCCGAGCGCACCGAGGGGCTGCGCTCCCGGCTCGAAGCCGCCGACCATCGCACGCGGGAAGTCGTGCTGCACCTGCTGATGAACGGTCATGTCGTGGCCGCCCGCCAGGTCGCGGGGGCCCTCGGGCCCGGGCTGCCCGACACGATCCGGGTCTGCGTCGTCGAAGGCCCGCCCGCCGCGCGCGGTGAGATCGCCGCCCACCTGAGGGGCAGCGCCCCCGAGGCGTGGATCGTGCCCTGCCCGGTGTACGAAGCCCATCTGATCGTCCTCGCCCCGGCGGCCGACGGCGCCACCGCCGCGGGCGTCCAGCCCCCGGAGCATCCCCCGGCGTACCTCCGGTCGGCGCTGGGCCCCTGCTGGGCGGGGATGAGCGACGCCGTACCGCTCGCGGACACGGTCACGGGGTACGCGCAGGCGTTCCACGCGCTGGCCGCCGCCCGCCACCGCGCCGACCGCCGCGCGTCCTTCGCGTGCGGCCCGGACCTGCCGCTGGCCCTCGGCCCCGCCGCGACCGCCTGGGCCGAGCGGTTCCTCGCCCCGCTGCGGGAACACGGCGCCCGGCGGCCGCAGGATCCCGGGAGCGCCGAACTGCTCGCCACCGCCGCGTCGTGGCTCCGCTTCTCGTCGCGGGCGACGGAACACCTCAAGATCCACCGCAACACCCTGTCGGCGCGGCTCAAGCACATCGCACGGCGGCTGGACACGGACCTCGACCGGCTGGCCGACCAGTCCGCTCTCGCTCTCGCCCTGCGCGTCCTCACCACGGCCCACCCGGCCGGTACGGCGCCCGGTAGTACGGCGCCCGGTCCGGCACCGCGAGGCGAGACGGCGGTCCACCGGCTGGACGACCGGCTCGACGACCTGCTCGCTCACCCCGCCGTCACCCGCTGGGCCCGTGTCCAGCTCCGGCCGCTCACCGCCGGGGACCCGTCGGGCGAACTGGTCCGGACGCTGGAGACGTGGCTCGACCACGACGCCCGCGTCGACGCCACGGCCGCGGCCCTGTCCCTGTCGGTCACCGCCGTCCGCAAGCGCCTGGTACGCGCCGAAGCGGTCCTGCAGCGCTCGCTCCTCCGTCCGCCGACCGCCCGCCACGATCTCTGGCTGGCCCGGCGGGCGCTCGTCCTGGCGGCCCCGACGGAACCCTGAGGCCCGTCCGCCGGTCCGTCGTCCTCCCGCCCCCATGACCTGCGGGCGGCCCCGTCGTTGTCCCGGGCATGGGCCGTTCGGCGGGGAGCATCGGTGGGGAGCGTTCGATGGGGCACATGTCGGCGGGGCGCATGGCGGCGGGGCACGCTTTGGCGGGGCGCACGGGGAACGCGGCGGAAGCGGGAAGACGGACGCGGCGGGAGTTCCTGGGCGCGGCGGCCGGGGCGGGCGGGGCGGTGCTCGTGGGGGCGGGCCGGGCCGGCGCCGGCGGCCGGGCGGGTCCCGGCCGCAGCGTGGCCGTCCTCGGCGGCGGCGTCGCCGGGCTCAGCGCGGCTCAGGAACTCGCCGAACGCGGCTACCTGGTCACCGTCTACGAACGCGAGACCGCGCTGGGCGGCAAGGCACGCAGCAAGTACGTACCGGGGAGCGGCACCGGAGGCCGCCGCCCGCTCCCGGGCGAGCACGGCTTCCGCTTCTTCCCCGGCTTCTACCGCAACCTCCCCGACACCATGCGGCGCATCCCGCTGCCGGACGGCGGCGGATCGGTCCACGACAACCTGATGAACGCGACCGACGGCCTGGTGGTGCGCACGGGAGGCCGCCCCGACCTGACGGTCCCCTTCCGTACCCTCCTCGCCCCGCCGGACCCGGCGACGCTGCTGCCGGACGCGCTGCTGCGCAATCTGACCGCGTCGCTGGACACCGTCCTGCACCTGCCGCCCACGGAGGTCGCCTACTTCGCCAACCGGCTGCTGGTCCACCTCACCAGCTGTGACCAGCGCCGCTTCGGGCAGTGGGAGCGGGTGCCCTGGTGGGACTTCATCCGGGCCGACCGGATGTCGCGGGACTACCGCCATCTCCTCGGCACCGGCATGACCCGCAATCTCGTCGCCATCAAGGCCGAGGTGGCCAGCACCCGGACCGTGGCCCGCATCATCCAGGCGTTCCTCTGCGACATCGTGTCCCGGGGCAACGACGGGGAGCCCGACCGCGTCCTCAACGCGCCGACCGACGAGGCGTGGATCACCCCGTGGGTGCGCCATCTGCGCTCCCTCGGCGTCCGATTCGTCCTGGGCGGTGAGGTCCGGGAGGTGCTGTACGGGGACGGGCGGGTCACCGGTGTCCGGCTGGGCTCCCCGCTCGGCGGCGCCGACCGCCGCGTCACCGCCGACCACTACCTCAGCGCTATGCCCGTCGAGCACGCCCGCGCCACCTGGGGACGGGAGTTGCGCGCGGCGGACGGGCGGCTCGCGCGCTGCGACCGGCTCCAAACGGACTGGATGGTCGGTGTGCAGTACTTCCTGCGCACCCGTACGCCCATCGTCCACGGGCACACCGACCACATCGACTCGCCCTGGGCCCTCACGACCATCAGCCAGGCCCAGTTCTGGCCCGGCCGCGACTTCCGCGCCGACTACGGCGACGGCCGGGTGGCCGACTGCCTGTCCGTGTGCGTCTCGGAGTGGCGCAAGCCGGGGATCCTGTACGGGAAGCCGGCGATCCGCTGCACCCGCGAGGAGGTCGCGCGCGAGGTGTGGGCGCAGCTCAAGTCCGGTCTGAACGACACCGGCCGGCGGGTCCTGGACGACGCGGACGTCCACACCTGGTTCATCGACCCGGCCGTCACCGGTCTGGGCGGCCCCTCGCCGGTCAACCGCGAGCAGCTCTTCATCCACCCGGTGGGCACCTGGTTCGACCGCCCGCCGAGCCGGACGGCGGTGCCGAACTTCTTCCTGGCCGGCGACTACGTGGCCACGGACGTCGACCTGGCCACGATGGAGGGCGCGAACGAGTCGGCGCGCCGCGCGGTCAACGCCCTGCTGGAGGCGGACGGCTCCCCGGCGCCGCCCTGCCGCGTCTGGCCGCTGTACCGCCCCCCGGAGCTGGAACCGTTCCACCGGCAGGACCGGGCCCGGTACGAGGCCGGCCGGCCCAACGTGTTCGACCTGGGCTGACCCGCTGTCCGCCCGCCGGAACCGGTTTCGACGGGCGGACAGCGGGCGTCCGGGGGCCCGGCGCCGCTCCCTACCAGGTGACGAGGATCTCCGCCGGCATGATCGCCATGCGGTGGGGGTGCCAGGGCACCTCGGCGGCCGGGACCGCCGGGCGGAGGTCCGGGAGGTGGTCGACGAGGACGCGGAACGCCGTGGCGGAGTGGCGGCGGACCAGGTGGGCGCCGGGGCAGTGGTGGCGGCCGTAGCCGAAGCGGAGGTGCGGGTTGGGCGAGCGGGACGGGTCGAAGGTCTCCGGGGCGGGGAAGGCGGCCGGGTCGTAGTTGACGGCGTCCAGGGAGAGCAGGACGAGGTCGCCTTGTTTGAGGGACGCCGCGCCGAGTTCGGTGTCCCGGGTGACGTAGCGCGGGATCGCGTTGCCCAGCACGACGCTGTAGCGCAGCAGTTCCTCCACGCACTGGGGTGCCGTCTCCGGGTGCTCCCTCAGCGTCCTGAGCGCTTCGGGCCTCTGGAGGAGGTTGAATACCGCCACGCCCAGGAAGCTGGCGAAGTCCTCGTAGCCGCTGACGAAGAGGACGGCGACGATGTTCGACAACTGCCGGTCGGTCAGGCCCTGGTGGCGGGCGTTGAGGTCGGCGAGGCGGTCCGCCAGGCCGCGTGGCTCGCCCGGGCGGCGGGCGGCCATGTGCGCGTGCATGTGCCGGCGGATCTCCTCCCAGTTGCCGGCGAGTTCCTCGTCCGAGTACGTGACCATCGTCAGGTCGACGTCGGCGCGGGGGGCCAGGTACGCGCGGTCCTCGAAGGACAGCCCGAGCAGGCGCAGCATGCAGCGGGCGGCGACCCGTTCGGCGAAGTGCTGCTGGAGGTCGCCCGGCGCGCCCTCGCGCACCATGGCGTCCAGGCCCTCGCGGGTGGCCTCGGCGACCCACACGTCGGGCAGGTCGGGCTGGTCGCGGCCGAGGGCCTTGAGCACCTCGTCGCGCAGCCCGGCGTTCCGGAGGTGGTTCATGGCGTCCAGCAGTTCGGGCGCCAGGATGGGGGCGTCCTGGGCCGGGCTGTCGGCCTCGCCGAGGACGGAGCGGGCGAAGGCCCGGTCGCGCAGCACGTGGCGGGTGAGGTCGTAGCCGGTGACGAGCCACGCCTCGCCGCCGGAGTTGGTGCCGACGCGGGCCACCGGGCAGCGGCCGCGCAGTTCGGTGAGCTCGGGGGCGAGGCGGTCGCCCTTGGTGCTGAACGGGTAGCGCGGCAGCGGCTCTTCGCGCGGTCCGCTGAGGTCGGTGTGCGGTGTGGTCACGGGGGTGGGGGCCTCTCTCGTCGGCGTGGGGGCGGTACGGGCGTCACCAGCGCACCGGCAGCCGGGCCGGTGCGCGCAGCGGGGTCGTCTCGTCCCAGGGGAGCGAGGCGGCCGGCTCGGCCAGTTCGATGCCGGGGAGCCGCTCCAGCAGCACCTCGACGGCGGTGGCGAGCTGGAGCCGGGTGAGGTGGCCGCCGGTGCAGGCGTGCGGGCCGTGCCCGAACGCCACGTGCGCGTTGGGCGAGCGGGCCGGGTCGAAGCGGTCGGGGTCGGTGAACGCCGCGGGGTCGCGGTTGGCCGACGCCGGGACGGGCACGACCGCGTCGCCCGCCCGGATGCGCTGCCCGTGCAGGGTGAAGTCCTCCCGGGCGACGAGGATGTTGATCGCGTTCATCAGCGGTACGTAGCGCAGCAGTTCCTCCACGGCGGCGGGGATCCGCGCGGGCTCCTCCCGCAGCCTCCGCAGCTCGTCGGGGTGGCCGAGCAGCACGAGGAGGGCATTGCCGGTGTGCTGGATGTTGGTCTTGTAGCCGGCCATGAGCATGGTGACGACGAAGCTGACGACGTCGTCGCGCGTCAGGGTGCCGCCCGCCCGGCGGCTCTCCGCCAGCAGTATCCCGAGGTAGTCCTCACCCTCCCCCGCCCGCTCCCTGCGTGCGATGAGGTCGGACGCGTAGTCCTGGAGCGCGTACAGCGCGGCCAGCACCTCCTCCATCGTCAGCCCGGAGGCGCCGAGCAGGGCGAGGGTGTGCGGCAGGAAGACGTCGCGGTCCTCGTACGGCAGTCCGACGGTCTCGCACAGCACCCGCAGCGGGAGCGGTTCGACGTACGCGGGGACGAGGTCCGCCGTACCGTCCGGCGCCCCGGCCAGCATCGCGTCGAGGAGCTCCGCTGCGATGGCCCGGACCCGCGGGACCATGAACTCCAGCCTGCGGCGCCCGAACAGCGGGAGGACGGTGCGGCGGACGCGCTCGTGGTGCTCGCCGGTCATCTCCAGGAAGGTGGGCAGGCACGGCGGTGGGGCGTCGGCGCCCTCGCGGGGCGGCCAGGCCGACAGCAGCGGCCGGACGAGCCGGGGGTCGGCGAAGGCGGCGCGCACGTCCTCGTAGCGGCTGAGGAGCCAGCCCGTCTCGCCGTTGGGCAACTCGGCCTTGACGACGGGTTGTTCGGCGCGCAGCCGGGCGTAGGCGCACGGCGATCCGGCGCTGCCGGGCTCGGGGGCGGGAACCTTGATGACGGTCTCGACGGTGTCCACGGCTTCGGTGTCGCTCATGCGGTCCCCTCCGAAGGGCTGGTCGCGGGGCGGGTGAGGTAGCCGGAGGTGTGGAAGTACTCCAGGTAGCGGTCGAGCAGGGTGGCGTCGACCGGCGGGCAGTCGAGCCCGCTGCCGGCCAGGGCCGCCTCGGCGTTGCGCCGCCCCAGCACGGGGAAGGTGTCCTGGAGGTACATCTCCTTGACGGACCGGTCCGTCGTGCGGCCGCGGTCGACGCACAGCGACACGAACGGGGCCGTGGCGGCCGTGGGATGCGCGGCGACATGGCGGACGAGGGCGGCGACCCACTCCTCGTAGGGCAGCGTCCGCAGGGTGTGGCCGGCGGCGCGCATCCGGTCCAGGACGTCCGAGAGCATCGCCGGGCGCGGGTTGGTGAGGTGGTAGACGCGGCCGTCGGCCGGCTCGTGGGTGGCGATGTGGACGAGGGCCGCGGCGAGGTGGTCCACCGGGACGAAGTCCATGGGCAGCGCGATGTCCGGGGCCAGTCCCGTGTCGGCGATCATCTTCAGCAGCGAGCAGATGGCCGTCTCGGTGTTGCACACGCCGTGCGCCGTGTCGCCCGTCACCTCGTACGGCCGGTGGACGGCCACCGGCAGGCCCTGTTCGGCGGCCTGCCGCAGCACGCCCTCGGCGACCCATTTGCTCTCGGCGTAGCCCATGGTCAGGGCGTCGGCGTGGTCCAGCGGCAGGTCCTCGTCCACCTCGCGCACCCCGGCCGCGCCGAAACCGGCGACGACGGCGACGGTGGAGACGAAGTGCACGGGGACGCGGCGGGGCGCGGCGAGGCGGACGATCTCCCGGGTGCCGTCGACGTTCGCGGCGCGCAACTCCTCGTATGGGTAGAGGAAGTTGACGTGGGCGCCGTTGTGGACGACGAGGTCCAGGGTGCGGGAGAGGTCGGCCGTGTGCGCGTCGGGCAGGCCGAGGGCGGGCTCGGTCAGGTCGCCGGGGAAGCACGCGACGCGCTGCCACGCGGCCTCGTCCGGGTGCAGCCCGTAGCGGGCGAGCGCGGTGCGCACCCGCCGTTCGGCGTGCGCCGGAGACGTCGCCCGTACCGGGCAGTGGACGCGCGCCCGCGTGGAGCGCAGCAGCCGGTCGAGGAGGAAGGCGCCGACGTACCCGGAGGCGCCGGTGAGCAGCACGTGCCGCGGATCGTGGGGGCGCGGGGCGGGGCCGGCGGCGGGCGGCAGGTCGAAGCCGAGCTCGGTCTCCTTGACGAAGTCGGCGGGCGGCGCGGCCGTTCCGGCGGTGCCGTGGCGCGCCTCGCGGACGGCCGCGGCGAACCCCTCCAGGGTGGGGGCGGCCAGCAGCGCCCGGACGAGGCCCGAACCGTGGGCGGCGTCCAGGCCCAGGACGGCGAGCGTGCGGGTGACGGTCTCGGAGGCGAGCAGGGAGTCGCCGCCGAGGTCGAAGAACCGGTCCTGGGCAGCGGGCCGGACGCGCAGGACCTGCTGCCACACCTCCGCGAGGACGCCGAGCAGGCCGTCCTCGGCCGGGAGGTCCTGCGCCGGACGGCCCTCCGTCGGACTGCCCTCCGTATGACTGCCCTCCGTAGGACGGGCCGCCCCCGCCGGCTCCGGGGCAGGGGCGGGGGCCGCGGCTTTCAGCCGGGCGCGGTCCACCTTGCCGCCGCTGGTCACCGGGAACCGGTCCAGCGGCACGAGCGCCGGAACGGCCTGCGCGGGCAGCCACCGCGCGCAGTACGCGCGCAGATCCGGTACGAACAGGGGCCGGCCGGCCTCGGCGGGGGTGACGTACGCGGTCAGCGCGCCCTCCTCGGCCTCGACGGCGGCCTCGCCTACCGCCGGATGGGCCCGCAACCGGGCCTCGACCTCGTCGAGTTCGACCCGTACGCCGCGCAGCTTCACCTGCCGGTCCAGCCGGCCGTGGTACTCCAGCAGGCCGTCGGCCGTCAGGACCGCCCGGTCGCCGGTCCGGTACAGCGGCCCGTCCGGCTCCACGGCGGGCAGGGTGACGAACCGCTCGGCGGTCAGCGCCGCGTCGCCGAGGTAGCCGAGGGCCAGCCCGTCCCCGCCGACGTACAGCTCGCCCTCCTCGCCGGGCGCCGCCGGCGTGCCGTCCGGGCGCAGGACGTGGCAGGTGGAGGCGCCGAAGGGGCGGCCGAGGGGCACGTGCCCGGCGTCGTCGGGCAGCGGGCGCAGCACATGGGCGGTGGAGACGACCGCGTTCTCGGTCGGGCCGTAGAAGTTGACGACGGTGGTGCCGGGGCAGGCCGCCAGGACGGCGTTGGCCAGGCGCGGGTCCATCGCCTCGCCGCCGGCCGACACGAACCGCAGCCCCGACAGGGCCTCCGGCCGGGTCCGGGCGAGGAGGTGGAACACGCTCGTCGTCAGGTACGCGACCGTGACCCGCCGGGTGCGCAGCAGGTCCTCCAGGGCGGCGGGCGAGAGGAGTTCGGCGCGGTCGGCGATGACCAGGCACGCCCCCGTGAGCAGCGCGCTCCAGATCTCTATCGTCGAGGCGTCGGAGGAGAGCCCGTAGGCGTGCAGGACCCGGTCGCCCGGTCCGGGCGGCGGCAGTTCGGGGTCGGAGAGCACGAGGCGGACGACGCCGCGGTGCGGTATCGCCACCGGTTTGGGGCGGCCGGTGGTGCCGGAGGTGAAGGCCACGTAGGCGGGGTCGGTCGGGGACGCGGTACGGGTGGGGCTTTCCGGGGTGGCCGCGGTCGTCTCCTCGACATCGTCGAGGCCGATGCTCACGCGTAAGCCGCGCACCGGGCGTTCACCGCCGGGCAGGGTGACCGCGGCGCGCAGCCCCGCGTCCTCCGCCATGGCCCGCAGCCGGGCCGGCGGCAGGTCCTCGTCCAGCGGGACGTACGCGCAGCCGGCCTTGAGGATGCCGAGCAGCGCCACCAGCGCTTCGAGGGAACGGCTGCCGCACACGCCCACCAGGTCGCCCGGTTCGACGCCGCGCGAGCGCAGGCGCGCCGCCAGGGCGTCGGAGCGGGCGTCGAGCCGGCCGTAGGTCAGGGTGCGCTCCCCGTGCCGGGCCGCGAGGGCGTCCGGGCGGGCGGCCGCCTGCGCCGCGAACAGCTCGGCTACGAGCCGGTCCCGCGGGTAGCCGGCCGGGGGTGCGGAGTCCGAGGTGTTCGAAGTGTCCGCGGTGGGCCGGGGCTGCGCGTGGGGGCGTAAGGAGACGTCTGTGTCGGTCATGTGCGGGTGGGGTGTCCTTCCGGCTCGGGTGTGTGCGGTGTGCGATGTGCGGGTGTGCGGTGGGTCGGTTGCGGCGCACAGGAGCGCGGTGCGTCGGCTCTGTGCGGTGCGTGATTTCCGTGGTCGCTCGCGCGGTTCGGGGTCCGTGCTCCCGGACTCGTGCTCCCGGGTTCGCGCTCCCGGGTGCGGCGTTCCGCGTGCGCGGCGGTGGTCAGCCGGCGGCGGCCGACTCGTCCTCCGAAGCGCCGGCGAAGTCGGCCGCGAAAGCGGCGAAGTCGGCGGTGCGCCAGCGCTGCGGGCGCATGCGGAAGACGACGTCGTCCGTCAGCTGCGCCGCCGTGGCCGCCAGGTAGTCGCGGGCCTCGTCGGGGTCGAGGTAGCGGTGGGCGAGGGCCTCGCGCACGGCCGGGTCGATGGGGTCCTCCACCGCGGTGACGGGCCCCTCGACGCTGACGTAGCGGTACGGCCGCCGCTCGTCCTGCACGCAGAGGCTGAACCGCCCGGCGGCGCGCAGCAGTCGGGCCTTGACCGTCTCCCGGCCCGTCTCGACGACGACTTCGCCGCCCGGCTCGTACGCGTACCAGACGGGCACCACCAGGGGCGCTCGGTCACCGTCCCGGGGGTCGGTGACGCCCAGGATGCCGATGTGCGGGGCTGCGAGGAATTGTTCACGGGCGTCGTGCGGCATGGCGGGCAGCATGAGGGCTCCTCTGCGGTGTGGGCGGGAAAGCGCCGTTTCACGGGCGGCTCCCCCGTGAAGGATCTTGGAAGCGAACGCATAACTCCCCGTGCCTATTGCCCTACAAACTGATGTTTTGAGTCGTCTTGAGAGGCAGCGAGACAGGTGGGGCCGGTGTGTCAAGAGGGTGGAAGGGCCGGGCGTTACCGGCGGTTGATCAGGAAGAAGCGCCGGCCGGAGCGGTCGGCGCCGCTCGGCGCCCCGGGGGGCCGAAAGCAGACCCTGCGGCGGGCGGTGGCGGCATATCGACGTGCGGCAGCCGAGCCCGGGCCGGCCTATGGACGGAACGGCCTTCTCGGGACCGTACGGCACGGCCCGGCGGCGTCGGAGCGGGAACTCGGCCGGGCGGCCCCGCCCTTCACGGAGCACTGAGCCGCCGGGGCCAGGACCGGGAAGCGAGGCCGACTTCACGTCACCTGATACGGCCCGGACGGGACGGGGGGCGCTCCGACCGGCGACACAGCGGGGCAGCGGAGCGGCGTGGCGGAGCGCCGTTCTGCCGCATCGCCCTTGCCTGCGGCAGAACGGCCGGGGCTCCCCGGCATGCCGCCACGTCGCACGTGTGGCGTGAGACGTGAGAGGGGTCGCGGAGGGTCTGGCGTGGGCTGGCGGTAGCCCGGAACCGTCCGGGAGTTACGCGCCGGGACGGCGGTGCCCGACACTCCCGCGCCGTCCGTGCGGCATGAGCCGGTCGCATGGCGCGGCGGGGTTGGCGGTGGCCCGCGATTCGTTCGGCAGCGGATGCCGTGATGGCGGCGGCGCCTGACCGTCGCATACCGCCGGTGCCGGCCGGCAGACATGGGGGCGCGGTCGGTGCCGGCTCCACGTCGCGCGTGTGGCATGAAAGGGGTCGCGTGGCGCGGCAGGGTGGGCGGTGGCCTGACATCGTGCGGCAGTTGATGCCGTGACGCAACGGCGTCTGACCGTCCCGTACCGCCGGTGCCGGTGCCGGTGCCAGCCAGCCAGCCAGCCAGCCAGCCAACCAGCAGGCAAGCATTGGGGCGCGGTCGGCGTCGGCTCGCGGGCGCGAACAGGCCGGCCGGGGGGCGGGAAGGGTTGCGGCCGTACCGGCACCGCGCCCTTCCCGCCCCGGCCCGCTCCGCCACGGCCGTCTGCGTTCCGCCAGGTCAGGCGGACGGGAGTCGGCGCGCGTACGCCTTGCCGCCACCGTCGAGGAGGGCGGTGGTGCCGGCGCCGTCCAGGGAGAGGGAGTTGGGCGCCCAGGAGATGTCCGTGGCGCCGCCGGTCGTGCTGATCCGCTCGATCTCGCCGGTCCGCAGGTCGCGCCGGAAGACGTCCACAGACTGGTTGGTGTCACCGGGCACCAGGTTGTCGGCGCCCGAGGCGAAGATCAGCCGACGGCCGTCGGCCGTCACGCTGCCGCGGTAGGCGTCGTGCACGGTCCGGGTGCCGGGCAGCGGTGGGGCGGCCTTCGTGGTGGTGCCGTGCCGCAGGTCGCGGACGTACAGCTCGACGTGCGAACCCTCCTCGTCCGTCCCGTTGGCCTCGAAGACGCGGAACGTGGCGTACCGCCCGTCGGGGCTCAGGTTGGCGTACGGGTGCGCGTCGCGCAGCACGCCCGCCGGGTCGACGGAGGCGCCCTGGATGCGGCCGGTGCGCGCGTCGTACACGTAGAACGGGAACGTGGGGCGCGGCCGTGGCGGCTTGGAACCGGTGGGGGCGGCGGTGGCGCCGCTCCGGTCACGGGGCAGCAGGTTGGTGGCCCGGGAGCGGAAGCCGATGGTGGCGCCGTCCGCGCTGATCACCGGGTCGGCGGAGGAGTTGTCGGCCCGGGAGCCGTCCGCGCCGGCCGTGACCAGCCGGGTGGTTCCCTTCCAGCGGTCGGTGACGTGGATGTCGCGCCCGTTGAGGGTGTACGCGACGTACCGGCCGTCCGCGCTGATGGCGGGGCTCTCGGCGCTCCCGTCGACGCTGACGAGCTCGGTGTGCCCGGTCCGGCGGTCCCGGACGAAGACCCGGTAGCCGCCGTTCGCCGGCAGCCCGGGCAGGACGTCGGCCGCGTCGGACGCGAACGCCACGTACCGGCCGTCGCCGCTGATGGCCGCCTGGCTGGTGGACCCGTTCAGCTGCCCGCCGTCGTCGGCGAGGCTGACCCGCTCGGTCCGCCCGGCGCGCAGGTCTCGGACGAAGATGTCGTACAGGCGGTTGGTGTCGCCCTGGACGAGGTTCGACGCCATGGAGGTGAAGACGGCGTACCGGCCGTCCGCGCTCATCCCGCGCGCTTCCGACCAGTTGTCGGGCTGGGCGCCGTCGAGTCCGATGTCCACTTGGACGGTGTCCCCCGCTCGCGGGCCCGCGTGGGCGGGAAGCGCCGCCCCCGCCATCAGGGCCGCGGCCGCGAGGACCAGGCCCCCACGCGCCAGCGGCCGTCTCGCCCTGCCACTGTTCGTCCGTCTCATGGTGATCCGTCCTCCCCTGTGGTCGGGCCGGCCCGTCTCCGGCGCCGTCTCTTCGGCCAGGGAGAGCCAACCGGCGGCGGTCCGCCCGGTCAACGACACCGATCACCGACGGGCGGGAACCCGCCAACCGGACGTGCCGGCAAGGGAGACGGCGCCGCTCTCCGGCCGGCTCTCCGCGGCCGGCTGGCGCGGGCCGGCCGGAGGCCGGACGCGACGGGGCGCGCCCGGGGTCTTGCGCGGTGACCGCTCGCCGTCGCGACGGTTCCGGACCACCGCCGGCCCGGCCGCGCCAGGCGACCGGGCTCATGCCGTGCGGTCGGCCCGGGACTGTCGGGCCCCCGGACCGCCGTCGTGTCCCCCGTAGCCCGCGGCGGGCCCACCGGCGCCGCCTCTGCTGGACGGCGGCCGCCGCAGGACACTGACGCTCCGGGGCGTCGATACCACCGGAGCGGGGGCGGGGGCGGGCGGCGCTGCGGCTACACGCCCGGCTACAGGCCCGGGATCCGGCCGTTGCGGAAGAGGTCGACGAAGATCTGGTGGTCCTCGCGGGCCCGGGCGCCGTAGGTGTGGGCGAAGTCGGTGAGCAGCTCGGCGAAGCCGGTCTCGTCGGCGGCGATCGCGGCGTCGATGGCGTGCTCGGTGGAGAACGGCACCAGGGAGTGGCCGCTGGTGTCGTCGGCGGCGGCGTGCATGGTGGCGGTGGCGCGGCCGAGGTCGGCGACGACGGCGGCGATCTGCCCGGGGTCGTCGATGTCGGACCAGTCGAGGTCGACGGCGTACGGCGAGACCTCCGCGACCAGCTGCCCGGCGCCGTCGAGTTCGGTCCAGCCCAGCCACGGGTCGGCGTGCGCCTGGAGGGCGCGCTGGGAGATCACCGTGCGGTGGCCCTCGTGGGTGAAGTAGGCGCGGACGGCCGGGTCGGTGACGTGCCGGGAGACCGCGGGGGTCTGCGCCTGCTTCATGTAGATGACGACGTCGTTCTCCAGGGCGTCGCTGTTGCCCTCCAGGAGGATGTTGTACGAGGGCAGGCCGGCGCTGCCGATGCCGATGCCGCGGCGGCCGACGACGTCCTTGACGCGGTGGGAGTCGGGGCGGACGCGGCTGCTGTCGGGGAGGGTCTTCAGGTAGCCGTCGAAGGCTTCGAGGACCTTGGCGCGCGTGGGGGCGTCCAGCGGTATCGAGCCGCCGCCGTCGAGGAAGCGCCGGTCGTGCCCGCGGATCTCGGTCATGGTCGAGAGGAGGCCGAACCGGGTGCGGGCGCGGGCCTCGCGCAGGGCGTCGAGGAGCGGGCCCTGGGCGGTGTCGAGGGTGAAGGGCGGGAGACCGCCGGGCGTACCGTCCTCCGCGCCCGCGGCGAGGGCGTGGATGCGCTCCCGGTAGGCGGCGGCGTAGATCCGCACCAGCTCGGTGATGGTGTCGTCGCTGAGCGCCTTGGCGTGGCCGAGGAGGGCGACGGAGGCGGCGAAGCGCTTGAGGTCCCAGAGGAAGGGGCCGACGTACGCCTCGTCGAAGTCGTTGACGTTGAAGACGAGCCGGCCGCCCGCGTCCATGTAGGTGCCGAAGTTCTCGGCGTGCAGGTCGCCGTGGATCCACACCCGGGACGTGCGGTCGTCCAGGTAGGGGCCGGCGTCCCGTTCGTGGGCCAGGTCGTGGTAGAAGAGGCAGGCCGTGCCCCGGTAGAAGGCGAAGGCGGAGGCGGCCATCTTCCGGAACTTGACCCGGAAGGCGGCCGGGTCGGCCGCCAGCAGCTGTGCGAACGCGGTGTCGAAAACGGCGAGGATCTCCTCGCCGCGCTGGGCGGCCCGGTCGTGCTCGAGCGCCATCGCTGGTCCTCCTGGGGTGGTTCGTTCGTGCGGGTGCCCGTGCGCCCGCCGTTCCTCGCGTGAGGCTACCGTCACGGGTCCGCGGCCCATGACGGCGGGCCGCGCCGCCCGCCCCCCCCCTACCCGCGCCGATCGCCCTCCGGCCCGCGCCGACCGCCCCCCGCCCGTACGCATCGCCGGCCGGTGCGAGGGGAAGACGGTGGGAAGAGGACACCGGCGAGCGGGCGGGGAGGGGTCGCCATGGCGGTGAACGAGCGGTCTGCCGGAGGCCACGACGCGGAGGAGGAGCGGCGGCGGGCGGAGGGTTCGGCCGAGGGCCGGCTGGAGGCGGAGCGCCTCGCGGGGAAGGAGCCCGACGACCGGTTCGCCAACCCCCGGACGACACGGGCCGAGTTGTCCCTGTCCGGGGCCGCGTCGGGCGTCGCCACGCTCACGGCGCGCGGGGGCAACGCGATCCCGAAGGGCATCCGCGTCGTCGACGAGTCCGGTGCCCTGATCGCCGCCTATATCGGCCTCGCCCTGGACGACCTGAGCGTGGCCAAGTCGGCCCGGTCCTCGGTCGCCGGCGCGCTCGCGCGCGCTCTCGACGGCACCGACGCGGAGGACGAGGCGAAGGCGGAGTCGCCGGCCGGGGTCATCGTCGGCCGGGTCGGCGGGGACGTGCCGGTGCGGCTGACGCCGGAGGAGTTCCGGAACCGCGCCGTGGACCTGTTCGCGGGCGAACTGATCGACCTCTCGCAGGAGTTGCGGGGAGCGGTCCACCGGGAGGCGGAGGACGGGCCCTCCTGAGCCGGTCCTCCTGAGCCGGCGCTCCCGAATCGGCGCTCCTGAGCCAGTGCTCCCGAGCCGGTGCCCCCTGAGCCGGTGCCCGGCCGGGTGTCTCAGCCTTCCGGGTAGAAGACGAAGAGGGTGCAGCCCGTCGTCGTCTGCGGGATGTGGGAGGAGCCGGCGGGGGCGTGGAGGAAGGTGCCCGCGGGGTAGTCGCGTTCGCCGTCGTTGAAGACGCCGGAGACCACGAACACCTCCTCCGGGCCCGGTTCGTGGACGTCGATGCCCTCCCAGTGCGCGCCGGGGTCCATCTCCAGCACGTGCGCCGTCGCGCCGTTCTCGCCGCTCCACAGCGAGCGCAGCCGGATGCCGGGGAAGAGGGTGCGGGCCGGAACGTCCTGTGCGGCGGCCCATACGTAGCCGGGCACCTGACCGCCCGTCGACGCTGTGGTGGGTGTGCCGTCCGTGGTCTGGGGTGTCGTGTTCGTCATGGGGCAAGCCTCGCCGGTCTCCGGCACCCCGCCCAGTGTCTTGTTTGACGTCCTGAGGTACTTTCCTGCCATGCACCGTGTAGCGGCACTCGTCCACGCACCTCAGTCGACCTTCGAACTCGCCTGCGCGGCCGACGTGTTCGGCGTCACACGGCGCGGCCTGCCCGCTCGCTACCGCTTCACCGTCTGCGCCGAGCGGCCCGGTGCGGTCGCCACGCTCGCCGGGTACGACATGGTCGTCACCGAAGGGCTCGACGCCCTCGACCGGGCCGACACCGTGGTCGTCCCCGGCTGGCTGCCCATCGCCGAGCCCCCTTCGGACGCCGTCGTACGGGCGCTGCGCCGGGCGCACGCGCGGGGCGCGCGGGTGGTCAGCATCTGTTCCGGCGCCTTCACCCTGGCGTACGCGGGACTCCTGGACGGCCGCTCGGCGACCACCCACTGGGCGCAGGCCGAGCAGTTCGCCGCGCTGTTCCCGGCCGTGCGCCTCGAACCGGACGTGCTGTACGTGGACCACGGCGACATCGCGACCAGCGCGGGCTCAGGGGCCGGGATCGACCTGTGCCTGCACCTGGTGCGTTCCGACCACGGCGCCGGTTACGCCGCGCGGGTCGCCCGGAACATGGTGATGCCGCCGCACCGGGAGGGCGGGCAGTTGCAGTACGCGGCCCCGCCCCGCCCCGCGCAGATCGACAGCTCGCTCGCGCCGCTGCTGGACTGGGCCGCCGGCCGGCTCCACGAGCCGCTGACGCTCGACCGGCTGGCGGCCCGGGCCGGCTGCTCCACGCGTACCCTGGCCCGCCGCTTCACCGAGCAGCTCGGCGTCAGCCCGGGGCAGTGGCTGCTCGCCCGGCGGATCGCCGCGGCCCGCGAGCTGCTGGAGACCTCCGACCTGGCGGTGGACGCCGTCGCCCGCCGTACCGGACTCTCCTCCGCGACCAACCTCCGCAGGCGCTTCCTCAGCGCCCTGGGCACCACTCCCAGCGCCTACCGCCGGGCCTTCCACAGCACGTCACGCCGGCCGCCCGGCACGGCCCGGACCGCCCACGGCACGCGCTGAGCCCCGGCGGGCGCCCGCTACGCGCACCGCGCCGCGACCCGCTCCGGCAACGCCCGCTACGCGCACCGCGCCACGGCCGGCTCCGGCGCCGACGGCGTCCGGCCGCCCGCCACCCGGCGGGCCACCGCCCGCTGCCCGTTCGCGAGCCACCGCACGGGCCAGTGCAGGAGCAGCGCCAGGCACAGCAGCCATCCGCCCGCATGGACGGCCCAGACGCCCGCGAGGGTCGGGCCGCCCCAGGCGTGGTGGTAGTCGGTGTCCAGGTACCAGACCGGGTAGCCGAAGTTCCGTACGGAGTTGAACAGCGCGAAGCCGATCAGGCCGAAGGCCGCCAGGTCCAGGGGCAGTCCGAGGACGGCCCGGCCCACCACCCGGCCGCCGGTCCACCCTTCGCCGCCGGCGATCCGGCCGTACAGCCGGGCCGCCTGACGCGGGCGGCCGGCCAGGGTCAGGGCCACCGCCGCCCACCCGGCCGGGAGCGCCAGGAAGGCGCGGGCGGTGGTACGGACGGTACGGCGGATCGCGGACATCGGTCGGGCTCCTCACCCTCGTTCGGCTGATGTCCCCACTCTCCCGCCCCACACGGCTCGCCGTCGTCGGACCTGGGCGCCAGATGTGATGTCATACTCAGGTCCTATGCGCCGGAATGAAGTCCTGTACGCCGGAACGCAGCCCTGCGGCTCGCCGTCGGGTCTCCCCCGCAGGCCGAGCCGTCAGGACGGGTGCGCCGGACCGCCCGCGTTCGGCACACCGCACCCAGCTACCCACGACATTGAATCAACGGCCGGACGTCGTTCTGACGCCGTGGTGCGCAGGCGGCGGACGGAATCCGGATGCTGCGCCCGCGTTCAGTGCCGGAGGGCGGCGGCCTCCCGTACGGCTTGGGCGAAGGCGCGCGGAGCGTCCGCCGAGATGTAGACGGTGTCCACCTCCGTCGTCACCCCCGACTTGCCGAGGTCGAGGGCGGCCGGCGGGTCGAGTCGGAGGCACAGGTCCACCGCGCCGCCGGCCGAGCAGGCGACGGCCCTGGGTTCGCCGGGGACCCGGCGTACGCCCAGGCCGGTGACGGTCCGGGTGACACGCGTGACGGACGCGACCGAAGCGCCGGGCACCGTCAGGCTGCCGAAGCAGCCCGTGCGCAGGACCAGCCGGGACGGGGAGACGAGGTGCGGGCTCCGTGCCATCGCGGCGACGGCCCCGAAGCCGGCGAGGACGAGCAGGGCCTCGAAGGCCGCGTGGCAGGCCCTGAACGCCGGGGGCAGCATCGCGGACGTGCAGAGGGCCGTGACCGTCTCCAGCACGACGAGCAGCGTCACGGTCTGGCGCGCGTCCGACGAGTGGGCGAACCGGCGTGCGTCCTCGGCCTGTTCCGGGAGCGGTCGCCGCGTCGCCCAGCGGACGAGCGAGGTGGCGAGGGTCCGCGCGGTGTCGGTTTTCGACGGGCGGTGGATGCCGGGCTTCCCGGACGCTTCCGGCACAGGGCTTCCCCTTTCCTGTGGCACGCGGGTGGGATCCGTGGGGAGCCGGGGCCGGGCCGGAGGCCGCCCGGGCTTCCACGCTTCCGAGCATCCCGCGCTGTACGCGCGGGCGGAAGTGAGGTTTGTCATCACCCGCGCGGAGACAGGGGGGTGTCCGGCCGGTCAGGCGCGCAGGTGCTCCAGCACCGGGGCGAACTCCTCCATGTACGGCTCCAGGATCGTGAAGTAGCTGAAACCGTAGCGTGCGCGGTGGGCGTGCAGGCGGGCGGCGATCTCCGCGACCGAGCCGGACAGGAGGGCGGGGTGGGTCATCAGGTCCTCGTCCGTGAAGTGGGACACGTCGCCGATCAGGTCGTCCTTCTTCGCGAAGGGGTCGCCGTCGACGGTCACGACCTGGACCAGGAAGTTCAGCTCGGCGGGGGCGAGTTCGGCCGGCCGTTCGGCCTCGAAGCGGCGGTAGACCGCGACGCGCTCCTCAAGGGCGTCGGGAGCCAGCAGTCGCGGCACTCCGCCCGGGCCGATTCCGCCTCCGGTGAAGGCCATGGTGGTGGCGTGCCGGGCGGCCGTGCGCAGGAGCCGGTCGCCGCTCCCGCCGATCACCATCGGGACGCGCGGCTGGGCGGCCGCGGGTGCGTGCGCCGGGTCCGCGAGCAGCCGGCCGACCTCGGTCACCGTGTGGGTGAGGTGGTCCACGCGCTCGCGCGGCGAGCCGAAGGGCAGTCCGGCGCTCTCGTGCTCGGCCTGCGCGTAGCCGGCGCCGAGGCCCAGTTCCAGTCTGCCGCCGGTCAGTTGGTCGGTCGTGGCCACCTCGCGGGCGAGCAGGGCCGGGTTCCAGAAGCCGGCGTTGAGCACGTAAGTGCCCAGCCGGGCCCGCTCGGTGACCTCCCCGGCGGCCACCAGGAACGGGAACGGGGCCGGCATGCCCAGGTGGTCGGCCACCAGGATCACGTCGTAGCCGAGCTCCTCGGCCCGGCGGCACTTCGCGCGCCATTCGGCGCCCGTGCCCGTACGGAACATGTTGACGGCGAAGCGGAAAGGCCGGTCGGTCTGGTTCGTCATCGGGAATCCCCTCGGTGGTCGTTGACCGGTACCGTACCGGAGGGCCCCTCCGATAACTCCGGTCGCCGCCCCAAGGGGTAGGTACGCCCAGTCCCGGCTCGGCCATCGTGCCGTACGTGCGCACGTGCCGCACGCCGTTTTCCGCCCACCGCGGCCCGCCGACCAGGGTCGCCTCGACGCTTCGCGCACCGACGGCCGTTTCGCCACCGTCGCGGTGCTAACGGCCGCCCAGCGCGGACACCAGGCTCGCCACCGTGACGGTGTTGAAGACGAAGGCGACGACCGTGTTCGCCGCCACCGTCCGCCGCATGTCCCGAGAGGTCACGTTGACGTCGGTGGTGCCGAACGTCGTCATCGCCGCCAGGGCGAAATAGACGTAGTCGGCCCAGGCCGGCGCCTCTTCCCCGGGAAAGTCGAGCGCCCGCTCGTTCTCCACGAGGTTGTCGGCCTGAAAGGTGACCGCGAAGGTCAGCACCACGCAGACCCAGGCGACGACGACCAGCGCGAGCGCCACCAGCGTGCGGGGGACGGCCGAGAAGGTGGTCGTGAGATGGCCGGGAAGCCACAGCACCGCCACCACCAGGGCGGAGGCCGCGATGAAGAGCGACGCCCCGGGCCCGGGTGCGGTTCCGAGGACGTAGCGCTGCATGAACGTGCCGCGAGCCTCGCGATGCGCCCAGGACCGGACCTGTTCCGGGTCGACGCGCAGGAAGGCGGACAAGGTCATCGCGAGATACGGGAGCAGGTAGGCGAAGAGTACGAACACGCCGATGTCCGCCGTCGAGAGATCCGCCACGCTGTCGCCGGGGAGGACCGCCGCCGCGGACACCGCGAGGGCGAGGCTCACCGTCGATCGGCGCCGTTCGGATAGCCAGCGGTGCACGGACGGGCCTCTCTCGACCATCGTCGTCGGGGTGGCACTCGGGGGGAGCTCCCGGTCGATGGTATGAGGACTCCGGCGCTTGGGCGGCGGCATTGAGGGCGTGTCTCGAGGTGATCCCGCCGATGCCGCACATTGGCACAACGATCGTCACTCTGACGATGGGGCACACACGCGCGGGGCGCCCGAGCATCCGCCCCGCCCGGCGACCGCGGATGACGGAAGCGGGCCGGCCGGGCGGCGCGGACGGCCGACGGGCGACCACAGGGCGAGGCGGACCGAGCTCCTGAGGCGGCGGCCTCGGTGATCGAGCGCGGCCGGGACCGGCCCGGCATCCGGGCGGTCCTGGAACGGTGACTGCCCCGCGCCGCCGTACGACCCCGGGTTCCGCCCCGCGATGTGCCAACTGCTCGTCCACGCATGGGACGAACCGCCTTCACCGCCGTCATCGAGCAGCGCCCCGCCCACCACCGCACGCCGCACGACCGGCGCGGAACGGGCCGGCGGGGCGCGCCGCCGCCGATGCACGGCGCGCCCCGCCGGCCGCGGTGCCGCGGTCAGCGTCTCCGCGCCGCGCCGGGCACGCCGGGGTTGATGACGAAGTCGAAGGCCGCCTCCTTCGCGGGGCCCGCCTGGCGGACCGTCATGAGCAGCCGCGGGTCGAAGAGGGAGTCGGTCTGGTTGCGGGGTTCGCCGGGGAAGTACAGCTGGGTCGTGAGGATGGGGCCGCCCGGCGCCTGGACCTTGACGTGGAGGTGCCGGGTGCGGCCGGGGTAGAGGCCGGGGACGATGGTCGTGAGGGTGAACGCCCCGCGTTCGTCGGTGTATTGGTGGCCCCGCAGCCGGAAGCCGCGGTTGTCGTAGGCCCCGGCGTTGTCGGCCTGCCAGAAGTCCAGCAGCGCGTGCGCGACCGGCCGGCAGGTCGGGCCGAAGACGAAGCCGGCGACCGTGAGGCGGGTACCGCGCATGCCCGGTTCGAGCAGGGAGGCGCGTTCCGGTGAGCTCGGTTTGAAGTAGGGGCCTTCTATCTGGGGCGGGGTGGGGGCGTCCCCGTCGTCGCAGTACGGGGTGTGGGGTAAGGGCGCGTCCGCGGGCCGCTGGTCACGGGCCAGGGCGACGCCACCGCCCAGCAGGGCGGGCAGGGGTACGGCGAGGAGGGCCGCCTTGAGCACGGTCTTGCGGCTGATGTGCCGCCGTCCCTTCGTGTCGTCGCCGGGGTGGGGGTCGGGGCTGTGGCCGGGGTCGGAGCTGTGGCCGGGGTCATGGTCGTAGCCGTCGCCGTCGCCGTCGGCCGTCCCGCCGGTAGGCAGGGTCTCGTCCGCCATGGTTCCGCCTCCTGGGGGTGGGGGTGGGGGCGTGCGCCACAGGACTTCGCCTGTGCGTTGATGAACCTAGGGCGGCGGACGGGACGGATCGATGCACTCCGTTCGGTGAACGTGGTGTTTACTCCGGTGATTTCTCCGGTGGCCCTGCCCGCGTCTCCTCCCGCCGGCACCCGCCCGCCGCCCGGCGGAAGTCGCCGGGGCTGACCCCGGTCTCCCGCCGGAAGAAGCGGCAGAAGTAGGCGGGATCGCCGAACCCCACCCGCCGGGCGATCTGGGCGACGGTCAGGCCGGATCCGGTGAGCAGCCGTTTCGCCTCCAAGGCGCGGGCGGCGCGGACCAGTTCGCCGGGCGTCCGGCCGGTGGCCTGCTTGACGGACTCGATGAGGTAGCCGACGGAGACGCCGAGCCGGTCGGCGTAGGCGCGGACCGCTCCCCCGGCGCCCGCGGTCTCGG
Source organism: Streptomyces mobaraensis (assembly GCF_020099395.1). Taxonomy (NCBI): domain Bacteria; kingdom Bacillati; phylum Actinomycetota; class Actinomycetes; order Kitasatosporales; family Streptomycetaceae; genus Streptomyces; species Streptomyces mobaraensis. The sequence continues at coordinate 61,090 of NZ_CP083590.1, forward strand.
TGAGCAACGCGTCGAACTCCCTGGCGACCTCGGCGGAGCGGCCCGCGTCCGCCTCGGGTCTTCGCTCCCCCGGCAGCCGCAGGGCGCGGACGAGCAGGATGTGCAGGTACGCCTCCAGGACGGAGGCGTAGCGGTCGGCGCGGGCCGTGAACTCCCGTTCCATGGCCCGTATCAGGGCGCCGATCCCGGCCGTGTCGCCGCCGTCCGGCCCGGTGGGCAGGCGCGGCACCCGCCGCTCCCCCAGGGCGCGCAGCAGGTGCCGGTCGTCGGGGCGGGACAGCAGGAAGTCCTCGGTGAACAGCAGCAGGACGCCGCTGAGGCCGGCGGCGCGGTCCCAGTAGTGCACCTGGCCGGGCAGGATGACGCACAGGTGGGGCGGGCGCAGCGGGTGGTGGACGACGTCGACGACGTGGGTGCCGGTGCCGGCGGTGACGTAGGCGATCTCGTAGAAGGTGTGCCGGTGGGGGTATCCGGCACGGGACTCCGGGCCGAGGGCGTCGAAGGAGCCCATCGCGAAGGGCGGCGGGCAGGCGGCCGGGACGGCGAGCCGGTGCAGGGGCACGGGGTCGGCGGACAGGGGTGTGTCCTGGGCGTGGGGGGCCATGCCGGGCGTCCTTCCCCGGGGCGGTCCCGGTGTCGGGGGCGGGGCGTGGGCCGCCAGGGTGCCGCATCGCGGGGGAGGCGGCAAGGCGCGGGACCCCAGGCGCGTAGGGCCGGTGAGGTCTCCGGGGACCCCACCGCCCCTGAAGGCCCGTCAGCAGACCACCGTCAGCCGGCGAAAGCCCCCCGCAGCGCCACCGCGAACTCCGCCGCGTGTGTCAGGTACCCCACGTGCCCGCCCGGGAACTCCGTGACCCTGGCGCCCAGTTGCTCCGCCAGGGTCGCCGTCGTGCGGTACGTGAGCGCGCGGGGCCGCACCTCTCCCGTCACCAGGGTGCACCGGCCCGCGCGGAGCGCCTCGGTGTCCGGGCGGAAGCGGGTGAAGGAGCGGAGTTCGTACTCCAGGCAGAACGCGCCGTTGGCCTCGACGCGGCTCAGCATCTCCCGCGCGGGCGCGGGCAGCGCCTCGTCCGGCTCGGGGACGTCGTCGAGGCCGATCTCCGCGCAGAGCCGCCGCATCGCCGGGCGCGGCCCCTCGCGCCGGTGGAGGGCGTGGATCTCCTCGAAGAGGGCGTGCCAGCGGTCGGCGTCGGGCAGCAGGTCGATGACGAACGGGTCGTGGGCGACCAGTGCCCGTACCCGGCCGGGGTGGCGGGCCAGGAGGTCCATGCCGGTCATGCCGCCGTAGCTGGTGCCGAAGACGTACGCCGGCTGCCCGGGAGCGACCGCGTCCAGCAGCAGGTGGGCGTCGTGGCCGCGCTCCTCGATCGTCTGCTCGCGGGGCGGGGCCGTCAGGCGGCTGCGGGAGTTGCCGCGCGGGTCGAAGGTGACGACGGTGTGGTCCTCGGCCATCAGGCGGGCCAGCGGGCCGAACATGGCGGCGTCGCCGTCGCCGCCGTTGATCAGGAGGAGGGGCGGGCCCGCTCCGCGTACCTCGTAGTGGATTTCGGCGCCGGGAACGGTGAGCGTACCTGTCTCCATGGGTCCCCCAGGGTGCCGTGCGGAGCGGACGGTCCGCAATGGCGCGGTGGCAGGTGCGGCGGCGGTGGGTACGGCGGCCGGGCCCGGTGCTACTTCGGGCAGGTCCCATCGGTCGCCGGGAGGCGGCCTGTGGCGAGGTAGGCGTTCACCCGCCCGTCCACGCACGCGTTGCCGTACTCGCCGTAGAGGCCGTGGTGCTCGGCCCCTTCGACGGTGAGGAGGCGGGAGGACGGCAGCAGGCCGTGCAGGGCCTGGCTTCCGGCGTACGGGGTGCGCGGGTCGCCGGTGGCGGCGACGATCAGGGCGCGGGCGTCGGTGCGGACCTCGGTGGGCCGTTCGCGCGGCGGCCGCGGCCAGAAGGCGCAGGGGTTGGTGTTGTGCGCGAGCGGGCCGAAGAGGGGGTGCGCGGCGCGGGAGTCCTCGACGGCGCGCCGGTACGTCTCGGGGTCGCGCGGTGCGGCGACGTCGCCGCACAGGATCGCCGCCTGGACGCTGCCCGCCGCGGAGGCGGCCCCGCTCAGGGTGGCGGCGAGGATGTCGGCCAGCTGTTCGGGCGCTTCGACGGTGTCACCGCCGCGGGCGGCCCGGTGGAGCGCGGCGACCGAGCCGGCGAGGGCGGCGCGGTTGGGGTCCCGGTCGTCGGCCAGGGCGCCGAAGAGGAGGGAGGGGACGACGGTGTCGTCCACCCGGTACGTCCGGTCCCCGGCGCGCAGGGCGAGCGGACGCCGGGCGGCCGTGCGGACGGTGTCGTCGACCGCGGCGAGGACCTGTGCGCGGGTGCCGCCGAGCCCGTACCGGGCGTCGCGGCGTGCCGTCCAGTCGGCCCAGTGCTCCAGGGCGCGCTCGTTGGCGTCGATCGCCGTGGTCAGCAGCCGGGGGTTGTAGGCGCGCGGGTCGAGGGCGCCGTCGAGGACGACCCGGTCGGTGCGGCCGGGGAACATCTGGGTGTACACGGTGCCGAGGTAGGTGCCGTAGGAGTAGCCCAGGTAGGAGATCCGGCGTTCGCCGAGGACGGCGCGGACGACGTCCATGTCGCGGGCGGTGTCGCGGGTGGTGACGTACGGCAGGACGTCGCCGGCCGCCCGGCCGCAGCGCTCGGCCAGGTCGCGCTGGAACGCGGCCTGCCGGTCGAAGCCCTTCCGGTCGGAGCCGGCGGAGCGGAGCCAGGTGCCGGTGGGCCAGTGGCAGTCCAGCGGGGTGCTGCGGCCGACGAAGCGGGGGTCCATGCCGATGACGTCGTAGCGCTTGCCGACGTCCTTCATGACCTCGCGGATGTCGGCGGCGAGGCCGAGCGACGGGCCGCCGGGGCCGCCGTTGTTGACGAGGAGCGCGCCGGCCCGGTGGGCGGTGTCGGTGGCCTTGATGCGGGAGACGGCGAGGGTGAGGGTGCGGCCGCCGGGGTCGGTGTAGTCCAGGGGGACGGTGATCGTGGCGCAGCGGGCGCCGGCCCGTTCCAGTGCCCGGCCCGTCTCGTCGTCGGGCCCCTGGAGGCAGCTCTTCCAGTCCGGCCGCTGGTGCTGATAGCGGGTGAGCCCGGCGGACGTACCGGGCTCGTCGCCGGTACTCGTGCCGGTGCCGGCCTCCGCGACGGCGGGCAGGGCGGCCAGGCAGGCGGCGGCCGTCAGCGCGGCGGCGGCTCTGCGCAAGGGGGTCATCGCGTCTCCTTCACCATGAGCGGGGCGTTGCGCCCTGCGCGGGCGTTTCGACCATGCGCGGGCGTTCCGCCATGAACGTCGGGCGTTCGGGCGTGAACGCTGGGCGTTCCGGCACCGGCCGGCCTCGACGGCCGCGCCGCCTCTCACGCTAAGCGCCCGCGCGGTCCGGCTCACTGGTGGAGGCCCCCGGACGGCGGGTGGGGCCTCCCCCACCCGGCGCCGGTGCGCCGACGTGGCGTCAGGGCGGGTACGCGGCCGGGCGGACGGTCACTGGTGCCACGCCCGGCCGCCCGTGTTGCGGATGAACCGCTGGAGCACCTTGAGCGTGGTCAGGTACTCCTCGTCGGAGATGCCCCGGTGCCGTTCCGCCCACAGTTCGTGCTGAAGGGCCGCGGTCTTCTCGCGGAACGCCCGCCCTTCGGCGGTGAGGCTCAGACGCCCCTCCGCGTCCTCGGCGACCCAGCCGCGGGCCGCCGTCTCGTCGATCTCCGCCGCGATGGTCCCGGCCCCCGTGTCGAGGTAGTCCCGCAGGGTCCGGGACACCTCCTCGCGGGACGGGGCGGTGTCCGCCCGGGCGATCTGCTCCAGGATCCAGCACTGGGGCTGCGTCGTGCCGATCCCGGCGAGGGCGGCGCGGGTCCGGCCGACGGTGGCCTTGTAGGCGGCCCAGCTCCAGTAGCCGACGGGCTGCCGGAGAAGGTCCGCGTCGCTGTGCGAGTACTCCATGACGGAATGACCTCGATCCGTTCGTGAGGATGGGGGGACGGGAGAACGCTAGAACCCCAACCTCGCTTGAGGTCAACGTGCCGGGCCTGAGGCCGATATGCCGGGGACACCGCCGCGCCGGCCGGACGCGTCCCGGCCGGGGGCGCGCCGGCCGGGGGCGCGCCGGCCGGGGATCTCGCGTCCCTAGCGGCCCGGCCGGAGCGCGTGCCGGGTGACCGGGAAGTCGAAGTACGTGTCCGGGAACGTCTCCGGCTGATACGTGTAGTGCCACCACTCTTCCGGGAGGTTCCGGAAACCGGCCTTCTCCAGACCGTTCTTGAGCAGCAGCCGATTGGCGCGCTGGGTGCCGACGACGCGCGGGTCGAGCGTGTGCGACAGGGTGTCGAAGCAGTCGAACCCGGTGCCCATGTCGAGGGAGTTGTCGGGGAACCGGTCGCGCTGCGGGCCGTAACACGGCTTCAGCGGTTCGCCGGGGTGGTACGGGCGGGTGGGGAGCGCGGGCAGCCGGACGAGGGTCAGGTCGACCGTACTGCCCCTGCTGTGGCCGGACTTGGCCGCGATATAGCCGTCGTCGAACAGCCGCGTCTTGTCGACGCGCGGGTAGAACTCCGCCTTCATCCGCTGGTCGCCGAGGTCCTTGGCCCAGCGGACGAAGTGGTCGACGGCGCGCTGCGGCCGGTAGCAGTCGTAGACCTTGAGGGAGTAGCCCTGCCGGAGGAACGTCCGCTGCGCCCGGCGCAGCGCGGCGGCCGTGTCGCGGGTGACGACGCACAGGGGCTGCCGGTAGCCGTCGATCCGTTCGCCGGTGAAGTTGTGGCGGGTGCGGTAGCGCATCTCCTGCTGGATGGTCGGGTCGACGTCCCGGAGGGCGACGAACTCCGGTGGCGCCTTGTGCTCATGATGCTCCTGTGCCGTGGCGGTGGCGGGCACGGCCGTCACCGCGAGGGCGGCGGCCGTGCCGGCGACCAGGCCGCGGAGAACTCTTCGCATCGGATCGACCCCTTCACGCGTGTCCGGGGTGCCGCGGTGGCACTCGGCACCCGGCGGCATCCTGGCGGAGGCGCGCCGGGGCCGTCCAGTGGAAGGGGACGGCGGAATCGGTCGTGCCGCCCCGGCCGTCTCACGCCGCCGGGCGCCGCGCGTGGAAGATCCCCCACCGCAGCCGTCCGCTCCGGGCCGCGTCCACCCACAGCGGCAGGTTGAGGAGGAGGCCCTGGAGGTAGTCGGGGCTGATGAGGTCCCGGAGGGTGTCCTTCCGGGATTCGGTCTCCTCGGTCAGCCGGACGTAGTGGCACACGAGTTGCTCGCTGTGGTCGTCGAAGCCGACGTCCTCCAGACCGAGCGCGGTCAGCCGTTCCCGGTAGAACGACGGTGTGGCCAGCGCGTCGACGCCGAGCCGGGCGACGACGGGCCGCAGCGCGTCGTCGGGGGTGCCCTCGGCGGCCATGACGTCGGTGAACGCCAGGGCGCCGCCGGGCGCCAGGACGCGTACCGCCTCGGCCAGCGCGCGGGCGCGGTCGTCGCTGTGGCAGAACGCCTCCAGCGAGCAGACGGCGTCGAACTCGCCGTCGCCATACGGCACGTCGTGGAACGAGCCGGTGACGACGTCGACGAGACCGTCCAGGCCGCGCTCGGTGTTGGTCTTGCGGTGCCGTGCGTTCTGCGCCTCGCTGAGGTTGAGGGCGACGACCCGGCACCCGAACCGCCCGGCCAGGTAGCGGGCGGTGCCCCCGTATCCGGAGCCGAGGTCCAGGGCCCGCCGCCCGGGCCCCAGCCGGTCGGCGAGGTGCGCCGCCAGCCGCTCCACGGTCCGCCGCGACGCGTCGGCGACGGGCTCCCCTTCGCGTGTGTAACTGCCGGTGTGGATGTCCTCTCCGCCCCAGACGGCGTCGTAGAAGGCGTCCACGTCACGGGTCTCGTAGTAGCGCCGCGTCGCCTCGTCGTGTCGCTGCACTCCGCTCACCTCACCTTGGGGGCTGATCGTTTGCCGGCCGTCCCCAATCTGCCGTCGCGGGCGGGCGGTGAACAGAGGGCGTGGCCGGGGCGGCGGTACGGACGGGTGTGCGGGGCGGTCAGCGCGCGGGCGCCGCCGGTGCCTGCGGTTCCTCCGGCGGCTCCGGCGGCTCCGCGATCTCCCGGACGTTCTCGCCGAGGGCGAGGCCGAAGACGGAGTCCGGGTGCTCCCGGTACCTCCACGCGGCCGGGTCCGCGAGCAGCCGGTCGAGTTCGGCACCGGTAATCCGCCGACCGTCCATCCAGGCGGGCGGCTCCGGCCCCTCGTACACGTCGATGTACCCCTTCCGGCACCACCGGGAGACGATGCCGGCGAAGAGCGGGACGTGCCGCTCCCATTCCTCCTCGTCCTCGCTCTCCGACCAGTCGGAAAGGAGCGCCCAAAGGTCCGAGCCCTCCCGGGAATTCCCATAGACGTACTCTTCCTCTTCGGTGATCCAGTACATGCTCGGTGCTCGGGAATTCCTGTTCGGCCTCGGCGGGGGGGGCGGGGAACGCGGCGTTGTCGTCGCGTTCCGTCAGCCTAGTGCGGCCGGGTCGCCTCCGGTCAGGCAGGTTGCCTGCGTGTGGCCACATAGGCGAAAGGCGCCGAGACGCCGGCGCTGTGGTGGTCGGCCGCCGAAAGGGCCAGTTCCAGGCGCTTCCGCGGCTTCAGGTCGAGGTCCGCCGTGGCGTGCAGGGCGCCCAGCGCGAATCCCTCGCCGCAGCCCACGGCGGCGTATCCGTCGGCGGGTTCGGCTATCTGGTAGTCGCCGTAGACGGTGAACAGGCGGCCGTTTATGCCGACGAGGAATGTGCCGGCGGATTCCTGTTCGGCGTCCTTGCGCGCCCAGCCGCCGTCCTTCAGGCACTTGCGGAGCTTGTCGACGAAGACGGTCGTCATGAAGCGGTCCAGGTCGCCGGCGGGTTTGGGGGCGCGGAACGCGTGGTGCAGCAATTGGCCCATGCGGAAACTGGTGGTGAAACCCATGACGTACGGGCCGTTCCGGAAGATCTTCGGATCCCGGCGGACGGTGATCCGGAGGCCGGCGACCCCGGCCGAATCCCCGCCCAGGTGCACCCGCCCGTTGTGTACGAGCCCGGCGATCACGGTCATGCGTCGTCCCCTCCGCTGTACCCCTGCTCCTCTGCTCCCCTCCTCGATTACTGCGCCCGGGGCGGCGGCCGGAAACCGGCGGCCCGGCACGGCGGCCCGGCATGGTGGCCGGGCTCAGCGGGTGACGGCGGTCTCCCGTTCGAGGCGGGACAGCTTCTCGGGGTTGCGCACGGCATAGAGGCCGGTGACGCGGCCGTCGTCGAACCGCACCGCCAGAACGGTGTCGACCGCGCCGGCGAGCCGGACGACCAGGGCCGGGAAGCCGTTGGCCCACACCGGGCGCAGCGACGCCGCGGTGGCGGGGATCCGGGCGAGCACCCGGGCCACCGTCCCGGCCCCGACGACGGGGGCCGTCGCGGCCCGCACGACACCGCCGCCGTCCGTCAGCAGGACGACGTCGGGGGCGAGGACGTCGAGCAGCGCGTTCAGGTCACCGGTCTCGACGGCCCGCCGGAACGCCGCGAGGGCGTCCCGGGTCTCGGCCGGGGAGACCGCGCCGCGCGGGCGTCGCGCCGCGACGTGCGCGCGGGCGCGGTGCGCGATCTGGCGGGCCGCGGCCGGGCTCTTGTCGACGGCCGCCGCGATCTCGTCGTACGCGAGGTCGAACACCTCGCGCAGTACGAACACCGCCCGCTCCGTCGGCGTGAGCGTCTCCAGGACCAGCAGCATCGCCATCGAGACGCTGTCGGCGAGCTCGACGTCCTCGGCCACGTCCGGCGTGGTGAGCAGCGGCTCGGGCAGCCAGGGGCCGACGTAGGACTCCCGGCGCCGGCGCAGGGTGCGGAGCCGGGTCAGCGCCTGGCGGGTGGTGATCCGCACGAGGTACGCGCGCCGCTCGCGCACGGTGTCGAGGTCGACGTCCGCCCAGCGCAGCCAGGTCTCCTGCAGGACGTCCTCGGCGTCGGCGGCGGAGCCGAGCATCTCGTAGGCGACGGTGAACAGCAGGCTGCGGTGGGCGAGGAACGTCTCGGTGGCGGGGTCGGGGGTGGGGCGGCTGGGCTCGCGCATCGGGGGTTCCTGTCTGTCCGTGGTCGCCGTTCTCGGCCGTGTCACGCGCACAGGACGCCGGACCCGGCCGCCGTGTGACGCCCGCGGGCGGTGGCACCCGTCACATCGCCGCGCCGTCACACACCCCCGGCGGGCGGCGTCTGGTGGGCGCAAGGACACCGCGCCGACACCGTGCGCGGCGCCCCCGACTCACGAGGAGGACGCTCTGATGGAACCCCGCTTCGACCTGTTCGCCACCGAGACCGGCACGAGGATCGGCAAGCGGACCGCCGCGGTCAGCGCGGTGATCGAGCCGGCCCTGCCCAAGTCCCTCCGGGAACTGGTCTGCCTGCGCGCCAGCCAGATCAACGGCTGCGGCTTCTGCGCCGACGTCCACACCAAGGAGGCCGCGGCCTGCGGCGAGTCCCCGCTCCGGCTCGGCCTGGTCGCCACCTGGCGCGAGTCCACCGTGTTCACGGACGCCGAACGGGCCGCGCTGGCGCTCGCGGAGGAGGGCACCCGGCTCGCCGACGCCCACCAGGGCGTGTCCGACGAGACCTGGGCACGGGTGCGCGAGCACTACGACGACGACCAGGTCGCGGCGCTGGTCGGGCTCGTCGCCATGATCAACGCGGCCAACCGGTTCGGCGTGATCCTGCGCCGGCCGGGCGGCTCGTACGAGCCCGGCGTGTTCGCCGCCCTGCGGGACTGACCGGGACGCCGGCGGGATACGGCCGGGATACGACAACAGCCGTGGGCGGCGTCCGGAGGGGACGCCGCCCACGGCTGTCGTGTGGTTTCCGCCGGTCAGTAGGCGGAGTTCACGTGGTCCATGGAGCCGTACTTGTCGGCCGCGTAATTGCAGGACGCGACGATGTTGGCGACCGGGTCGTAGATGTCCCAGGACGTGCCCTCGACGTGGTACGCCTTGAAGGTCGGGTCGATGATCTGCAGCAGACCCTTCGACGGCACACCGTTGACGGCGTTGACGTCCCAGTCGTTGATCGCGTGCGGGTTACCGGTCGACTCCCGCATGATGTTCCGCTTCACACCCTCGTACGAGGCCGGGATGCCCTTGGCCTTCATGATGTCCAGAGCCTGGGAGATCCAGCCCTCCAGGTTGTCCCCGTACGCCTTCGGGGCGGGAGCGGCGGGGGCAGCCGGCTTCCGCATCGGCTTGCGGGCGGTGGAACGGTTCGCGGCCTGCTTCTGCGCACGGTCCTTGTCCGCGGCGGCCTTGGCCTTGGCGTCCGCCTTCGCCTTGGCGTCGGCGTCGGCCTTGGCCTTGGCGGCGTGCTTGGCCGCGGCGGCCTCGGTCCGGGCCTGCTCGGCCGCCTTCTCGGCGGCGTCCGCCCGCTCGGCGTCCTGCGTCTGGGCGAAGGTCTCCGCGTTCCAGGCCACCGGCTTGACCGGCGCCGGGGCGGCCACGGCGTGCGAGGCGGCACCGAACGCGACGGCGGCGGCACCCGCGGCGGTCAGCGCCGCGGCGGAGAACTTGTGGGCCTTGGTCAGACGGGTATAGCCGGAGTGAGTGGAACGCATGAGAAGGGTGAACCTTTCGGATCGGGAAACCGCGACGGGCCTGGACCGGCGCAAAGAAAAGCGCCGTTCTCGGTCGGACGGCGCCGTGCGGTCCCACCATTCTTAGCGGCGGCCAAAACCCCTGGCAACGACCGTGTCTACGGCCCTCTTTCGAGGCGGGGACCGTACGGACAGAGGCGCTCCGGGGCACGTCCGGGCGGCGGCGCGACGGCCGGATACGGCCCGGCACCGTAGGTGACGCGGGTCTCATGGGCGGGCTCACATGCGCCGCCCCTCCGGCTCGCACAGCGTCGGCCGGGCGCTACCAGGCGAAGCCGGATTCCGGGGTCGGAGCCGGTCCATGTTCGGTCGCCCGACGCGGGGCGGGCCCCCTCGGGCGCAGGGCCGGACGTCGAACGCCGGGCTGGGCGCGGGGGCAGGAGCCGCCCCGTGCCCGCGTCGAACCCCGCGTCCCGCTCGGGACCGGGCTCCGCACCCTTCGCGGGCGGGCGGTCCCCCTACTCGACGCGGAACCGGACCCGCGCCCGGCACAGGCACGAAAACCACGCCCCACCACGACCGGACCCAGTTCCCCCCGGAAGCCGGGCTTCGCGCCCGACACGGGGCGGGCACCGCACCCGACACAGAGCCGGACGCGTCCGGCACAGGCACCGCACCCCGCCCGCGACCGAGCCCGACGCACCTCGCGGAGCCGGGCGCGACGCCCCGTACGAGAGCGGGTGACGCACCCCGCGCGGAACCCGGTTCCCCGCCCGGCGCGGGCGCACACACCAAACCGCGCGCGGATCCGGGCTCCCCCTCCGCCCTCGGTCCCGCCCCGGTCCCGTCAGCAGCTCCCCGGCGCACGCGGTGAGGGCCGTCACCAGCCGGCTTCGGTCGCCCGCGCGGGTTGCCAGGACGACATGGCTCGGCTCGACGTCCACCAGGGGGACCACGGTCAGGTCCGGGCGGAGGCCGGCCGTCGCCCCGGCGGTCATGATGGCCACGGCCTCGCCCGCCGCCACGCGCTCGACGAGGCTGCCGCGCGCTTCGGGTGGCCGGCCCCGTTCGCCGGCCTGGGCTCCCCCGCCTCGGCCGCCCTGACGCGGGAGCGGCTGGGCTGGCGTCCCGTCCACCCCAGCCTCCTCGCGGACCTGGAGGAGGGGCACTACTGGGAGGCGTGACGAGCCGCGCCCCGGCCATACACGTGTATTCGCAACTAGTGCGAAGCCGGGCCCCGCGAGCGTCGCTCCTCGGCCGCCGGCCCGCCGGTTCGTCGGCACCCGGCCCGGCGTAGGCCGCTCCTCGCGGTGAGCCGCACCAGTGCGGGGAAGCCGCCCCGCCGTCAGGACGACGGCCGTGCGCCCGGACCCGTTACGCCGTCTCCTCCCGCGCCGTCGCCCGGTGCCGGACGCCCGAGCGTACGGCCCACCGGAAGACGCCCAGGGCGAAGACGGCGACGGCGAGGGAGTCGTAGGGGGCCGGCAGGTGGCCCGAGCCCTTGAAGGTGCCCAGCCACGACAGCAGGGTCAGCACCGCCAGGTAGCACACCAGCCAGGCGCCCTCGCGCAGTTCGGCGGCGAGCGGGCCGTCGGCGGCGGTGCGCCGCATGGCGAGGAAGATCAGCAGCCCGGCCAGCACGACGGGCAGCGCCAGCCGCAGGTCGTGCCAGCCCGACCAGTACACGAACTCGGTGGCGACGACGAAGCTGACCGGGGCGATCCAGCGCAGGCCGGGTACCCAGCCCGCCATCGGGGTGCCGGGGTCGGCGCGGAAGACGGCGACCGCCACGGCCGAGGCCGCGTAGATCAGCAGGTACATGTCGCCCATGATGCTGACGATGCGCTGCCACTCGCCGAAGGGCAGCAGGAAGACGACGATCACCACGAGGTTCAGGGCGAGCGCCCGGTGCGGGATGCCGGACCGGCGGTCCACCCGCATGAACGTCCGGGGCAGGGTGCGGTTCTTGGCGAGGGCGTAGGTGTGGCGGGCGTTGAGGGCCACGCCGACGTACGCCGAGCCGCCGGGCGAGAGCACCGCGTCGGCGTAGAGGAGGCTGGAGAGCCAGTGCAGGTTGAGGATCAGGGCGAGCTGGCCGAAGGGCGACTCCAGGTCGACGCCCTTCCAGCCGTGGCCCAGGAGGCTCTCGGGGACGGTGAAGAGGAAGGCGAATTGGAGCGCCAGGTACATCAGGAGCGCCAGGCCGATGCCGGTGAGGACGGAGGCCGGGATGGTGCGGCGGGGGTCGCGGGCCTCGCCGGAGAAGTCGAGGGCGGCCTGGAAGCCGTTGACCGAGTAGACGATGCCGCCGCCGGCGAGGGCGGAGAGGCAGGCGGCGTAGCCGTAGGGGGCGAAGCCGCCGTGGTCGGTGAGGCGGCCGGAGTGCCAGCCGGAGGCGAACAGGGCGATGACGGTGACGACCGGCACGACGATCTTGAAGATGGAGACGAGGTTGTTCAGCCGTGCGAACAGGCGGACCGCGAACCAGTTCAGCGCGGTCAGCAGCACGCTCAGGCCGACGGCGAGCGCCAGGCCGGTGGGGGTGAGCACATGGCCGTGGTAGAGGTCCGGCAGGTAGTGGTCGGCGTACTGCATGATGGCGCTGATCTCGGCGGCGGTGCCGCCCACCGACAGCAGGACGGACCAGCCGATCAGTGTCCCGACGAGCCGCCCTCCGGCGTACAGCGGCCAGCGGACCGTGCCGCCGCCCTCGGGCCGTGACGCGCCGAGCTCGATCATCACCAGGGCGACCAGCCCGCAGAGCAGGCCGGCGCCCACCCAGGTCAGCAGGGAGGCGGGCCCGGCGGTGCGGGCCGCGTACATCGCCGCGAAGAGCCAGCCGGAGCCCACGATGTTGGAGAAGCCGATGGCGGTGAGCGCCCAGAAGCCGAGGTCCCGCCGGAGCCTGCCTTCCTGCACGGCCGCTTCGACGGCGGTGTCCGCTGCGGCGTCGTGATCCGCTGGCACGTTCTCTCCCTGTCCGAGGCGTCCCGACGAGGTGCGGGTGAACGATCACTCAACCTTAGGTGACGCTTCGTCATTCCCTCCGGTCCCACGAGGCCCCTCGTGTCCCGGAGGGTGGGCGGTTCCGTGCGTGGCGACGAGTGATCGAAATGGCCGGAAATCATCGCATGGGCGACCTGCCCGATGATGAGCACAACGCGCACAACGTCCCCCACTGGAGAATCGACGCCGCCCGGCCGCGCGGACGAAGGGTTCTTTGCACACGGGCCGTTCGATTTCAGCCAATCGAATTTCCGTCAACTGAACGTTTCTTTAAGGTTGTTGCGCAAACAGGGGGCGGAATCGCAGGTTCCGCTACGCCACGCTCAGGGTGACCGCAATCAACCGAACTGGGTTGCTATGTTTACGGTTCATGGCCCAGGTATGGTCGCGCGCTGGGGGGAATATGGATGTGCTGCGCAGTCCGGATTATGCCGAACGTAAGGCGGAGTTGACCGCGCTCGGGGGGTTACTCACGGAAGCAGGGGCGGGGCGTGGGAGTGTCGCGCTGGTGAGCGGACCGGCGGGCAGCGGAAAGACCCACCTCCTGCAAACATTCTGTAAAGAGGCGGAGAATTCCGGCGCTCTCGTGTTGACCGCCATGGCGTCCCGGGCCGAGTCCGGACTGCCGCTGGGCGTGATGGACCAGCTGTTCCGGTGCGAGACGCTGCCGGCGGAGCTCCGGCGGCGGGCGACCGCGCTGCTGGCCGGCGAACCGTCCGGCGCCCGGGGACCGGACGCCGGCCCGGAGACGATGAACCAGCCGAGCGTCGAGGTGGCCAACGGCCTGCGGTCGATCCTGCTGGAGCTGAGCGACCGCGGCCCCGTCGTGGTGGGCATCGACGACCTCCAGTACGCCGACGGTCCGTCGCTGCAGATGCTGCTGTTCCTCCAGCGCCGGATGAAGACCTCCCGTGTGCTGCTCCTGCTCGCGGAGCTGTCCACGGTGCGCTCTCCCCATCCCGTCTTCCACGCCGAGCTGTTCCGCCAGCCGAACTGCCGCAAGATACGGCTGGACCTGCTCAGCCGCTCGGGCGTCCACACCCTGATCGAGGCCCGGCTCGGTCCGGCGAAGGCGCGGGAGCTCACCGAGGCGTACCACGCGGCCTCCGGGGGCAGCCCGCTGTTCCTGACCGCCCTGCTGGACGACCACGAGGCCGCCCATCGCCCGGGCGGCGAACCGGCCGTCCCGGAACCGGCCGCCTCCGAGGCGGCCTTCCGCACCGCGCTGACCGACTGCCTCTACCTCGCGGAGCCGTCGGCGCTCGCGGTCGCGCGGGCGGTGGCCGCGCTGGGCACGGCCGGTTCCCCGGCCCTGATCGGCCACGCCCTCGACATGAACACGTCCACGGTGGAGCACGCCATCGCCTCACTGGCCGCCACCGGACTGCTCGGCCCGGAGGACTTCCGGCACCCCGCGACCCGCACGGCCGTCCTGGCGGAGACGCCGCCCGACACCCGGCACGACCTGCATCTGCGGGTGGCGGCCGCGCTGCACCACGCCGGGGCGCCGCCGGGTCCCGTCGCCGAGCAGCTGTGCGCGGCGGAACAGGCCCCCGAGGCGTGGATGATCGGCGTCCTGCGGGAGGCCGCCCGCGGCGCGCTCGCCGCCGGCCGGAGGGCGACCGCCTGTGCCTACCTCGACCTGGCCCTGAAGGAGTGCGCGGACCGCCGGCAGCTCGCCGCCCTCACCGCGGACCGGATGCGCATCGAGTGGCAGAAGTCGCCCCTCAAGGCCATGCGGCACGTGGAACTGCTGTGGGAGGCGCTGCGGGCCGGGCACCTGAACGGCCATGACGCCGGGCTGCTGACCCGCGGTCTGCTCTGGCACGGCCGGTACCGGGAGGCCCGGGAGGCGCTCGCGCTGTGGAAGGCGTACGGCGCAGCGTCCGACCCCACCGAGTCGGAGGAGCTGGCGGCCCTGACGACCTGGATGGCGTACTCGCATCCCTCGCTGATGACGTCCCCCGGCGGAACCCTGGCCACCGCGCCGCGGACCGGCCCGGACGCGGCCCGTCCGTTCGGCCGGCACGCCGTCAGCGTGCTCTACCGGCTGCTCGCGGACGGCGCCGGCGAGGCCGCCGCGGCCCGTGCCGAGGCCATCCTGCACAGCGTCGTCCTGGGCGGCGCCACCCTGGAGTCACTGCACGCCGCCCTGCTGACCCTGCTCTGCGCCGACCATCCCGACAAGGCCGCCGCCTGGAGCGACGAGCTGCTCAAGGAGGCCGAGCAGCACGACGCGCCGATGTGGCAGGTGGTGTTCGCGGCGATGCGCGCCGACGCGGCGTTCCGGCAGGGCGACATGGCCACCGCCGTGCGGCACGGCGAGGCCGCGCTGGCCCGGCTCCCGGCGTCGGCCTGGGGCGTCGCCATCGGCAGCCCGCTCGCCGTGCTGATCCTCGCCACGACCATGATGGGACGGCACGACGAGGCGGTGCGGTACATCCGGCGGCCCGTGCCGGACACCATGTTCGAGGCCCGCTACGGCCTGCACTACCTCCACGCCCGTGGCCACTTCCACCTGGCGACGGGCCGGCCGGCGGCGGCGCTCACCGACTTCGAGAGCTGCGGCCGGCTGGCGACCGCGTGGAAGCTCGACCTGCCCGCCCTGATCCCCTGGCGCGGCGGCGCCGCCGAGGCCGCGCTGGCCCTGGGGCTCACGACCCGGGCCCGGGCCCTCGTCGAGGAGCAGCTGACGCGGCCCGGCACCCGGCAGCCCCGCACCCGGGGCACGTCCCTGCGGCTGCTGGCCGCGACCGGGGCGCCGGAGGACCGGCCGGGGCTCCTGCGCCAGGCCGTGGAGCTGCTGCGGCCGGACACCGGCCGCTTCGAGCTCGCCCGGGCGCTGGCCGACCTCCGGGACGCCCACGAGGCGCTGGGGGAACGCGAGGCGGCCGAGGAGGCGGGGCGGCGGGCCGCCGAGATGATGGCGTCCTGCCAGGTGCCCGCGGAGTGGGCGCGCCCCGAGGTCGTCGTCCGGCCGGCTCCGGCCGCGCCGGCCACGGCGATTTCCGCGCCTTCGGGCGTGGCGCCGGCCGCGTCCGAGCGGGCGGCCGGTCCGGCCGGTCCGCTCAAGGAGCCGAGACCGCCCGCCGCCGAGGTGCTGAGCGACGCCGAGCGGCGGGTCGCCGAACTCGCCGCGGCGGGTGTGACCAACCGGGCGATCGGCCGGAAGCTGTTCATCACCGTCAGCACCGTCGAGCAGCACCTCACCCGGGTCTACCGCAAGCTGGACGTCAGCCGGCGGCGGGACCTGGCCGCCCGGCTGGGCCTGGGCGCACCGGACGCCGAGTCCGCCTGAGCGGCCGGTTCCGGTGCGCCGGCCCGGCCCGCGCGCCCGCTCGTGGATCCGCGGTCACGGCTCGTAGATCCACTCCAGATAGCGTTCGATCTCGTCCGCGGCCCGGCGTGCGCCGCCCGCCCGGCGCGCCTCGCGCTGGAGTCCGCGCACCCGGTGCAGGGTGTCGGCGTCGTCGAGGAGGGTGCGGACCGCCTCCACCAGCCGTTCCGGAGCGGCGGCCTCCGGCGGCAGCCGTACGCCGAGGCCGAGTTCCGCCACGCGGTCCGCCACCGCCCGTTCCGACGCGGTCGTCGGCACGGCGACCAGCGGGGTGTTGAAGTAGAGGGCTTCCATGACGTTGCCGGCGTCCGGATGGCAGATGTACGCGGAGGCCTGGCGCAGCACCACCGAGCGCGGCACCCGGGCGTGCACCTCCACGTTCGGCGGTAACCCGCCCTGCTCCCGGCCGCGGTCGTCCGCGCCGCCGGTGGTGACGACCAGGTGCAGCGGCAGGCGGGCCAGCGCCGTCGCGCACTCCCGGAGGTAGCCCGGCTCCCGGCGGAGCAGCGCGGGGTCCAGGGCGAGGAACACCACGGGCAACCCGTTCCCCGCCGGCATCCAGCGCTCGTCGATGCGGCGCTCGGGGATGCACGGCCCGACGAACGCCACCCGGCTGTCGAAGCGGTCCCCGCCGCTCTGGAACGCCCTGGGCATCAGGGCGATGGACAGCGGCTCGGCCCGGGTGTAGAAGTCCCGCGGCGGCGCGCCGGCGTGCTCGGCGTAGGCCAGGAACCGGGCCAGCCGTCTTCGCAGCACGTCGGGGAGGCGCGCCAGGCACTCCTCGGACGACCGCTCCTCGGGCGACCGCTCCTCGGGCGACCGCTCCTCGGACACCGGGGCGTCGGACACCGGGGCGTCGGGCCCGCGGCCGTCGTCCCACGCGAACGAGGGGTAGACCTGGACGCCGGGCCGGTTCCAGCGGCAGGTGAGCAGGCGGGCGACGACGCGGGTGGAGGACTCGTACAGCACGAGGTCGGGGACGTCGTCGGCGAACTCGGCGTAAATCTCCTCCGCGCAGTCGAGCGTCTCCTCGACACTGGAGAGGTCGAGCGCCGCGGCCGGGTCCCGCGCCTCTCCGTACGGCCCGTACTCGGGCCGGGACTCGGGCACCAGGACGTCCACGCCGGCGGTGGCGGCCCGCTCGGCGAACTCCATGGTGGTGATGTAGGTGATCCGGTGGTCCCTGCGGCGCAGTTCGCGCACGATGGGCAGCATCGGCCGGGTGTGGGCCTCGTCCGGCGCGCTGATCACGGCAATGGTGTAGCCGGGCTTGGGGGGCTCCTTCTCCATGAGCGCGACGCCCCCTCGCGGCACGGGTCCGAGGTCCCTCCCACCGGCCCGCGCGGTACCCGGACGAATCTTCACGGGGATCACATGCCCCGGTATCAACTCGCTGATGAGATCGCATCCTTGGCCTGGCGCCGGAGCGTAGCACGCGTGCGGCGCGGTGCGGACGCATCCGACGGCCCGCCCCCGGGCGGCCGAGCGTTCCCGGCCATACCGGTGGTGGTCGAATGCGCGACGGATATCGCTTGTACAGGGGAAAGACCCCGCGTCCGGTCCTTCGAGCTTTTCGCGAAACCGTCTGTGCGTATGCCCCCCGTGACTAACTTTCCGGTGACAGGGCCCGGCAACCGTGGCATTGATCACAAACAGGGCCAGGACCTGACGGAACATCAGAAAAGCGAAGCCATGACGCGAGGCCCCGGCGTGCCGGCCGGGCATCGCCGCGGCCGGGGCCGGGGACCCGCCGTCAAAGCCGTGCTCAGCGCCCACCGCGGCGCTCGTCGAGTGCCGCGACCCACGCCTCGACGGCCTCGGCCGTCGTGTCCGACGCGCCTTCGAGGAGGGTGAAGTGGTTGCCGGGGACCTCGCGCAGGGTGTGCGCGGCGGGCCAGGAGGAACGCCAGTCGGCCTCGCCTTCCCCGGCCTCCGCCTGCCCGGGGAAGGGCTCCGTCGGCCGGACGAACAGCACGGGGGCCGCCACGGGCCCGGGGGCACACCGGGTGATGAAGAGGCTGTAGCGGCCCATGGCGGAGAGCCGGTCGGCGGTGAACGTCCCGAAGGCGTCCTCGCGTTCCAGCATGCCGTCCAGCATCCCCGCCCACAGCGCGTCGCCGCCGGTACCGGCGTCGTCGTCCGCGCCGTCGGTGGGCAGGTAGGTGTCCAGCAGGACGATCGCGGCGGGCCGCGTGCCGCCGGCCTCCAGCCGGCCGGCCGTGGCGTGCGCGAACTGTCCGCCCGACGAGTAGCCCACCAGGACGAACGGCTCGTCGCCCGCCAACTCCCGCACGCTGTGCGCGAAGTGGTCGACGGCGGCGTCCACGGACGCGGGCAGCGGTTCGCCGGCCGCGAAGCCGGGCGAGGTCACCACGTGCACGTCCCGCACGCCCCGGAAGTGCGCGGCGAGCCGCGCGTACTGCTGGGGGCCGGCGAGGGCCATCGGCGACGGGAAGCAGATCAGGGCCGGGCCCCGGGAACCGCGGGCCAGGGTCACCGGCTCGCGCACGCCCCGCGCTTCGGCGGCGGTACGGAAGGAGGGGCGCAGGTCGGCCGCGGCGTTCAGCAGGGCGGTGCCCGCCGCCATTTTCCCCTCCCGGACCGCCGCCCGGAACAGCTCGCCCAGCGTCTCCGCCGGGCGCGGTACGGCGGACGCCTCGCGGACGGAACGCACAGCGCTGTCGGGGAGCGCGGGGGCCGTGTCCAGCGCGGCCCGCAGGTGCGCGGCGAGCCGGGCCGGGCTGCCGAGGTCGAACACCGCGGCGGGGTCGATGTCCAGCCCGGTGGCCCGCCCCAGGGCGCGGCGCAGTTCGGCGGCGGACAGCGAGTCCACGCCCGCCTCCAGGAACCCGCGTTCCGGGTCCACCTCGGCCACGGACCCATACCCCAGTACCAGGGCGACGTGTTCCACGACCACCTCGGTGAGCACCTTCTCCCTTTCCACGTCCGGGAGTTCGGCGAGCCGGGCGCGGAGCCGCTCGGGAGCGGCCGGGTCGTCCCGCGGTTCGGCGGCCTCCGGCGTGTCCTGTCCGGCGGTGCCGGAGCCGGGGCGGGAGCCGGAGCCGGAGCCGCCGAACAGGGCGGGCGAGTCGATCCAGTAGCGGCGGTGCTGGAACGCGTAGGTCGGCAGGTCCACCACACGCGCGCCACTGCCCTCGTGGAACGCCGCCCAGTCCACGGAGACACCGGCGGTGTACAGCCGTCCCACGCCCGCCACCACCGCCGGGGCCTCGTCCCGCCCCTTGCGCAGCAACGGCACGACGGCCGCCCGCTCGGCCTCGTCCGGCTCCAGGCACGCCTCCACCATGCCCGACAGCACCGCGTCGGGACCGACCTCCACGAACCTGACGGCACCACGCGCCACGGCGGCCCGCACGGCGTCGGCGAAGCGGACAGGGCGGCGGACGTGCTCGACCCAGTAGTCGGCGCTCGTCAACTCCTCGGCGGTGGCGAGCTGTCCGGTGACGGTCGACACGATCGGGATGCGCGGCTCGGCGAACGACAGGCCCGCCACGACCGTGCGGAAGTCCTCCAGCATCGGCTCCATCAGCGGGGAGTGGAAGGCGTGCGAGACCTTGAGCATCGAGGTCTTGCGGCCCTGCTCCCGCAGCTCCTCCACGATCGCGGCGACAGTGGCCCGGGCGCCGGAAACCACGACCGCACGCGGGCCGTTGACCGCGGCGACGGAAGCGTCCTCCGCGTCACCGAGGAGAGCGAGAGCTTCGTCCTCGGTGCACTGGAGGGCGGCCATGACCCCGCCCTCGGGCAGGGCCTGCATCAGCCGGCCACGCGCGGCCACCAACGTGCAGGCGTCCTCCAGCGACAGCACCCCGGCGACATGCGCCGCCGCGATCTCCCCGATCGAGTGCCCGGCCAGCACCTCCGGACGCACACCCCACGACTCCACCAGTCGGAACAGTGCCGTCTCGATGGCGAACAGGGCGGGCTGTGCGTACTCCGTGCGGTTCAGCAGCTCGCCGTCCTCGCCGAAGAGAACGTCCTTGAGCGGAAGTTCGAGATGTGTGCACACCTCCTCCAGCGCCCGCGCGAACACCGGGAACGTCTCGTACAGTTCCCGGCCCATCCCCGCCCGCTGTGCGCCCTGCCCCGTGAAGAGGAAGGCGGTCTTGCCGGTGGTGCGGGCCGTGCCCTGGGCGAGCCCGGGGGCAGGGGTGCCGTCGGCGAGGGCGGTCAGGGCCGTGACGAGGTCCGCGCGGGTGCGTCCGGTGACGACGGCGCGGTGGTCGAAGTGGGCACGGGTCGTGGCCAGGGACAGACCGATCGACGCGAGGCCGTCGTCGTCCGAAAGCGCCTCCCGCAGGCGGCGGGCCTGGGCGCGCAGGGCCTGCGGGGTGGTGGCGGAGAGCGGCCAGAGCACCGGGCCCGTCAACGTCTCCGGGGCGGAAGCGGGGGCCTCCTGCGGCGCTTCCTCCAGGATCACGTGCGCGTTCGTCCCGCTGATCCCGAAGGACGACACCGCCGCGCGGCGCGCCCTGTCCGACGTCCAGGGGCGGGCTTCGGTGAGGAGTTCCACGGCGCCCGCCGACCAGTCCACCTTCGACGACGGCGCGTCCACGTGCAGCGTCTTCGGCAGCACACCGTGACGCATCGCCATCACCATCTTGATGATGCCCGCCACACCCGCCGCCGCCTGCGTGTGACCGAGGTTCGACTTCACCGACCCCAGCCACAACGGCCGTTCCGCCGGGCGGTCCTTGCCGTACGTCGCCAGCAGCGCCTGCGCCTCGATCGGATCGCCCAGCGTCGTCCCCGTACCGTGCGCCTCCACCACGTCCACCTGCTCGGCCGACAGCCGCGCGCCGGCCAGCGCCGCACGGATCACCCGCTGCTGCGCCGGACCGTTCGGTGCCGTCAGTCCGTTGCTGGCGCCGTCCTGGTTGACCGCCGAGCCCCGGACGACCGCCAGCACCCTGTGCCCGTTCCGGCGCGCGTCCGACAGCCGCTCCACCACGAGCACGCCCACGCCCTCCGAGAACCCGGTGCCGTCCGCCGCCTCGGCGAAGGACTTGCACCGGCCGTCGGGGGACAGCCCGCGCTGGCGGCTGAAGTCGACGTACGTGCCCGGGGTGGCCATGACGGTGACGCCGGCCGCCAGCGCGAGCGAGCACTCGCCGTTGCGCAGGGCCTGCCCGGCCAGGTGCAGGGCGACCAGCGAGGACGAGCACGCCGTGTCCACCGACAGCGCCGGGCCCTCCAGCCCGAGCGTGTAGGCGACGCGGCCCGACACGACGCTGCCGCTGCCGTAGCTGTTGACGTAGTCGTGGTACATGACGCCGGCGAACACGCCCGTCCTGCTGCCGCGAAGGGCGCGCGGGTCCAGCCGGGCGTGTTCCAGCGCCTCCCACGACGTCTCCAGCAGCAGCCGCTGCTGCGGGTCGAGGGCGTGGGCGTCGCGGGGTGCCACGCCGAAGAAGGCGGCGTCGAAGTGGGCGGCGTCGTAGAGGAATCCGCCGTGGCGGGTGGTGGACGTGCCGTCGCTCCCGGCATCGGAGTCGGGATCGGGGTCGGGGTCGTACAGGGCGTCGACGTCCCAGCCCCGGTCCTCGGGGAACTCCGCTATGGCGTCGATCTCCTCGCCGACCAGCCGCCACAGGTCCTCCGGGGAGCGGACGCCGCCCGGGTAGCGGCAGGCCATGCCGAC
The DNA here is from genome assembly GCF_020099395.1 of Streptomyces mobaraensis. Lineage (NCBI taxonomy): Bacteria > Bacillati > Actinomycetota > Actinomycetes > Kitasatosporales > Streptomycetaceae > Streptomyces > Streptomyces mobaraensis. The sequence goes on from NZ_CP083590.1 coordinate 82,674, forward strand.
GATGGCCAGCGGTTCGCGCAGGGCGCCGGACAGTCTCCGGTTCTGTTCGCGCAGCCGCTCGGTCTCCTTGAGCGAGGTCCGGAGGGCGTCGACGAGCTTGGCCTCCGGGGCGGCGACGGCCTGCCGGGGCGCGGGGCCGGGCCGGCCGGGCCGGCTCGGCTGACTGGGCTGACTGGGCTGGGTCATGGTGATGTCACTTCTCCCGCGTCATGTCAGTGACGTCGAGGACGTCGACGTCCTGGTGGCCCGGTCCGCCGTCCTCCTCCGGGTCTCCCCCGAAGACGTCGTAGGCGTCGTAGGCGTGGTCGTCCTCCGCGTTATACGTTCCGTCCGCTCCGTCGCCGTCCCCCGCCGCGCCCGTGTCGGCGAGGGCCATGCTGATCAGGGCGTCGGTGTCCATCGCGTCGATGGAGTACGCGGCGCCGCCCGCCTCCTCGTCGGCGGCCAGGGCGTCGGTGCCGAGTCCCGCGAGCTCCAGGAGGCTGTCCACCAGGCCGGCCTCCCGCAGCCGGGAGAGCGGGATGGCGGCGAGCGCCGCGCGGACGCGGTCCTCGGCCGAACCGGAACCGCTCCCGTCCGCCGCCGGCTCCTCCTCCAGCCGGGGTGCGAGCTCCTCCCACAGGTGGTCGGCGACGGCCCGGCTGCTCGGGTGGTCGAAGGTGAGCGCGGCGGGGAGCCGGAGGCCGGTGGCGGCGTTGAGGCGGTTGCGGAACTCGACGGCGGTCAGCGAGTCGAAGCCCAGGGCGTTGAACGACCGGTCGGCGTCGACGCCCTCGGCGTCGGTGTGCCCGAGCACCGCCACGACCTGCGCCCGGACCACCTCCGTCAGCAGGTCCCGGCGGTCCGCCGCGGGCGTCTCCGCCAGGCGGGCGAGCAGGTCCCCGGTGCCGGCGGACGGCTCCTGGGCCGACCGCGCGGTGCGCCGGGCCGTCGTCCGGACCAGGCCGCGGAAGAGGGGCGGCAGCTCTCCGGGATCGCCCTGCGCCAGGAGGCGCGGGTCCAGCGCGACCGGGACGAGCAGTGCCTCGTCCGGGGGCGCGAACCGCCCGCTGCCGGTGAACGCCGCGTCGAACAGCGCCAGCCCCTCCTTGGCGGAGAGCGCGCCGGCGCCCGAGCGCGCCATGCGCCGTACGTCCGCGTCGCTCAGCCCGCCGGCCATCCCGCTGTCGTCCGCCCACATGCCCCAGGCCAGCGAGGTCACCGGCAGCCCCGCTGCCCGGCGGTGGTGTGCCAGGGCGTCCAGGAAGGCGTTGGCGGCCGCGTAGTTGCCCTGCCCCGGTACGCCCAGGGCGCCGGCGATGGAGGAGAAGAGGACGAACGCGGACAGGTCGAGGCCGCGCGTCAGCTCGTGCAGGTTCCAGGCCGCGTCGGCCTTGGGCCGGAGCACGGTGTCCATGCGGTCGGGGGTCAGCGAGCCGATGACGCCGTCGTCGAGCGCGCCGGCGACGTGCACCACGGCGGTCAACGGGTGCTCGGCGGGTACGGAGCCGAGGAGCGCCGCCAGCCGGCCGCGGTCGGCGATGTCGCAGGCGGCGAACGTCACCTCGGCGCCTAGTTCCGCCAGTTCGGCCGCCAGCTCCGGGGCGCCCGGGGCGTCCGGGCCGCGGCGGCTGGCCAGCAGGAGGCGCCGTGCCCCGTGCTCGGCCACCAGGTGGCGGGCGACCAGCACGCCCAGGGCGCCGGTGGCACCCGTGACGAGGATCGTGCCGTGCTCCTCGCGGTCCTCGCCGGAGTCGGTGGTGCGGACGGTCGCGGGGACCCGGGCCAGCCGGGGTACGGACAACTCACCGTCGCGGACGGCGACATACTCCTCTCCGGCGGCCAGTGCGCGGGGCAGGGCGGCGAGGGAGGCGTCGGTGCCGTCGGTGTCGACGAGCACGATCCGGCCGGGGTTCTCCGCCTGGGCCGACCGCACCAGCCCGCCCACCGCGGCGCCCGCGAGGTCGGTGACCTCGCCGCCGCCCGCCGGTGCCGCTCCCCGGGTGACCACGACGAGCGTCGAGCCGGCGAACCGCTCGTCCGCCAGCCAGGACTGGAGGTCGGCCAGCATCCGGTGGGTACGCTCCCGTGCCGCACCGGCCTCGTCGCCTCCCGTGCCCTCGGCCACGGCCGGCAGCACGACGACGTCCGTCGTACCGGCGTCCGGCAGTCCGGAGGCCGCTTCGGCGCTCGTCACCTGACCGGCCGCGGCCAGCACCCGCGACCAGGCGGACGCGCCCGGGCCGACCACCGTCCACGTCCCGGCGGGGACGCGGACGGGCGACGGGACCGGGGTCCAGTCGACGCGGTAGAGGGAGTCGTGGTACTCGGCACGGGCCTGGGCGAGTTGCTCCTCGGAGATCGGCCGTACGTCCAGCCGCTCCACCGAGACCACCGGCCGGCCGGTGGCATCCGCCACCTCCAGCGCCACCGCACCCTCGCCCAGAGGCGACACCCGCACCCGCAGCGCCGAGGCACCCGTCGCGTGCAGCTCCACACCGGACCAGGCGAACGGCAGACCGGCCCGCTCCCCCACCCCGGTGAGGCCCACCGCGTGCAGGGCGGCGTCCAACACGGCCGGGTGCAGGCCGAATCCGTCGACGCTCACGCCGTCCGGCAGCGCCACCTCGGCGAACACCTCGTCACCCGACCGCCACGCGGACCGCAGCCCCCGGAACACCGGCCCGTACACGAGACCGCCGTCGGTGTACCGCTCGTACAGGCCCTCGACCGGCAGGGGCTCCGCGCCCTCCGGGGGCCAGACGCCGAGGGTGGCACCACCGGCGCCGGGGCTCACCGTGCCCAGGACGCCGCTCGCGTGCCGGACCCACACGCCGTCGCCCAGCGTGTCCTCAGAGCGTGAGTGAATACTGAAAGCGCGGTCTCCCGAAGCGTCGGGAGCGTCGACCACGAGCTGGGTGTGCACGTCCCCCTGCTCGGGGAGGACCAGCGGCGCCTCCAGGGCCATCTCCGACAGAACCGTGCGTCCCACCTGGTCACCGGCCGCGATGGCCAGATCCACGAAGCCCGTGCCGGGGAAGAGGACGGTGTCCCCGATCGCGTGGTCGGCGAGCCAGGGGTGGGTCCGGAGGGAGAGCCGGCCGGAGAACAGCAGCCCGTCCGAACCGGCCAGCGACACCGGCTTCCCCAGCAGCGCATGACCGCCGGCACTGGAGGCCGCGCCGAACGGGGAGTAGCCGTCGATCCAGTAACGGCGGCGCTGGAAGGGGTAGGTGGGCAGGTCGACCGGCCGGGTGGGGGCTGTGGGGTGGAGGGCCTGCCAGTCGACGGGCCGGCCCTGGACCCACAGGCGGGCGAAGGTGGTGAGGGCCTCGGCGGCTTCCGGGCGGTTGCGGCGCTGGAGGGGGACGCAGGTGGCGGTGGTGTGGTCGGCCGCCATGGCGGTGAGGACGGCGTCGGGGCCGATCTCCAGGAAGGTGGTGATGCCGTCGGTGGTCAGGGTCGAGACCGCGTCGGCGAAGCGGACCGGGCGGCGGACGTGCTCCACCCAGTAGTCGACGCTCGTCAACTCCTCGGCTGCTGCCGCCATTCCGGTGACGGTGGAGACGATCGGGATGCGCGGCTCCGTGAAGGACAATCCCGCCACGACCGTGCGGAAGTCCTCCAGCATCGGCTCCATCAGCGGGGAGTGGAAGGCGTGCGAGACCTTCAGCAGTGAGGTCTTGCGGCCCTGCTCCCGCAGCTCCTCCACGATCGCAGTGACAGTGGCCCGGGCGCCGGAAACCACGACCGCACGCGGGCCGTTGACCGCAGCAACGGAAGCGTCCTCCGCGTCACCGAGAAGGGCGAGTGCTTCGTCCTCGGTGCACTGGAGGGCCGCCATGACCCCGCCCTCGGGCAGGGCCTGCATCAACCGGCCGCGTGCCGCCACCAGCGTGCAGGCGTCCTCCAACGGGAGCACCCCGGCGACATGCGCCGCCGCGATCTCACCGATCGAGTGCCCGGCCAGCACCTCCGGACGCACACCCCACGACTCCACCAGCCGGAACAGTGCCGTCTCGACGGCGAACAGCGCCGGCTGCGCGTACTCCGTACGGTTCAGCAGCTCCCCGTCCTCGCCGAACAGGACCTTCTTGAGCGGCAGTTCGAGGCGTGCACACACCTCATCCAGCGCCTTGGCGAACACCGGGAACGCTTCGTACAGCTCCCGGCCCATCCCGACCCGCTGTGCCCCCTGTCCAGTGAACAGGAACGCCAGCCGGCCCTCGCTGGCCGTCCCCCGCACCAGACCCGCCGCGTCCTGCCCGGCCGCCAGCGCGGCGAGCCCGGCGGTGAGGTCCGCGCGGTTGGTGCCGGTGAGCACGGCACGGTGTTCCAGCTGCGCCCGCGTTGTGGCCAGCGCCACCGCCACCTCCCGCAGCCCCGGAGCGTCCTCGCGCTCCAGCAGGTCCAGCAGCTGCGCCGCCTGGGTCTTCAGGGCGTCGGCGGTCGCGGCGGACACGGGCCAGAGCGGCGCCGGGGAGTTGTCCGCCTCCTGCTCGGCGGGGACGGGTTCGGGGGCGGCCTGTTCGATGATGACGTGCGCGTTGGTGCCGCTGATACCGAAGGACGACACCGCCGCGCGCCTGACGCCGTGGAACTCCCAGGGGCGGGCTTCGGTGAGGAGTTCCACCGCGCCCGCCGACCAGTCCACCTTCGACGACGGCGTGTCCACGTGCAGCGTCCGCGGCAGGACGCCGTTGCGCATCGCCATCACCATCTTGATGATGCCCGCGACGCCCGCCGCCGCCTGGGTGTGGCCCAGGTTGGACTTGATGGAGCCGAGCCACAGCGGCCGTTCGGGAGCGCGGTCGCGGCCGTAGGTCGCCAGCAGCGCCTGGGCCTCGATCGGGTCGCCCAGCACCGTGCCGGTGCCGTGGGCCTCCACCGCGTCCACCTGGTCCGCCGACAGCCGCGCGTTGGCCAGCGCCGCACGGATCACGCGCTGCTGGGACGGGCCGTTGGGAGCCGTCAGCCCGTTGCTGGCGCCGTCCTGGTTGACCGCCGAGCCGCGGACGACCGCCAGCACCTGGTGCCCGTTGCGGCGCGCGTCCGACAGCCGCTCGACCACGAGCACGCCGACGCCCTCGGACCAGCCGGTGCCGTCCGCGGCGTCGGCGAAGGACTTGCACCGGCCGTCGCGCGCCAGGCCGCGCTGGCGGCTGAACTCGATGAAGGTGGCCGGGGTGGACATCACGGTCACGCCGCCGACCAGGGCCAGCGAGCAGTCGCCGTTGCGCAGGGCCTGGCCGGCCAGGTGCAGGGCGACGAGGGAGGACGAGCAGGCCGTGTCCACCGTCACCGCCGGGCCCTCCAGGCCGTAGGTGTAGGCGATGCGGCCGGAGACGATGCTGCCCGCGCTGTGGCTGGTGGGGTAGTCGTGGTACATGACGCCGGCGAAGACGCCGGTTTTGCTGCCCTTGACCGTCGCGGGGTCGATGCCGGCGCGCTCGAACGCCTCCCAGGACGTCTCCAGCAGCAGCCGCTGCTGCGGGTCGGTGCTCAGTGCCTCGTTCGGGCTGATCCGGAAGAAGTCCGCGTCGAAGTCGGCGGCGTCGTGCAGGAAGCCGCCCTTGTCGACGTAGGTGGTGTCCGGGCGTTCGGCGTCCGGGTCGAAGAGCGCGTCGATGTCCCAGCCGCGGTCGTCGGGGAACGCGGAGACGGAGTCGCGGCCGTCGGCGACCAGTCGCCACAGGTCCTCGGGGGACGCGATGCCGCCCGGGTAGCGGCAGGCCATGCCGACGATGACGATCGGGTCGTCGCCGTGGGCGCTCTCCTGGACGGCCGGGGTGCCGGTGGGCGTGTCGAGCGTGCCGAGGAGTTCGTCGTGGAGGTGGCGCGCGAGATCGCCGGCGGTCGGGTAGTCGAAGACGAGCGTGGCCGGGAGCCGCAGGCCGGTCACGGTGTTGAGGCTGTTGCGCAGTTCGACGGCGGTCAGCGAGTCGAAGCCCAGGTCGTTGAAGGCCCGGTCCGGCGCGATCGCGGCCGGGTTGGCGTGCCCCAGGACCGCGGCCACCTGGCCGCGCACGACGGCGAGCAGGGCGCGTTCCCGCTCGGCCGGCAGGAGCGCGGACAGCTGCCGGTGCAGGGTGTCGGCGGTGCCGCCGTCGCTAACGGCCGCGGTGCGCCGGACGGCGGGGACGAGGTGGTGGTAGAGGGTCGGGAGGGACGGGCCTTGTGCCCGCAGCGCCTCGACATCCAGACGCACCGGCACCAACGCGGCGTCCGCGCGTGCCCCGACCCCGAGGAGCCGCAGCCCCTCGTCCGTCGACAGAGGCAGCACGCCACCACGAGCCATCCGGGCACGGTCACCCTCCGAGAGACCACCGCCCATACCACCCACCTCGCCCCACAGACCCCAGGCCAGCGCGGCGCCCGGCAGGCCGGACGCCACCCGCGACTCCACCAGACCGTCGAGGAAGGCGTTCGCGGCCGCGTAGTTGCCCTGACCCGGCGCACCCAGCACACCCGCAGCCGACGAGAACACCACGAACGCGTCCAACGACAACCCGGCCGTCAACTCATGCAGGTTCCAGCCGCCCAGCACCTTCGGACGCAGCACAGCGGCCAACCGCTCCACCGACAGCGAGCCCACCAGACCGTCATCCAGCACACCCGCCGCATGCACCACCGCACGCAGCGGGAACTCCTCGCCGATCGCCGCCAGCACCCCGGCCAGCGCCTCACGGTCCGCCACATCACAGGCCGCGACGTCGACCGACACCGCACCCGCCTCCAGCAGCGAAGCCACCAACGCCTGAGCACCCTCGGCCGCACCACCACGACGCGACGTCAACACCAGACGCCGCACCCCGCGCTCCACCACCAGCCAACGGGCCACCACCGCACCCAGACCACTCAGACCACCCGTCACCAACACCGTGCCGTCATCCGACACCAAGTCCTCGGCGGCAGCCGGAACAGCCGCACGCACCAGACGCGGCGTGAACAACGCACCGTCCCGTAGGGCGAGTTGCTGCTCGCCCGCCGCGAGGACGCGGCTCAACAGGTCCGAAGGCAGCTCATCCCCGTCCAGGTCCACGAGCACGATCCGGTCCGGGTGCTCGGCCTGCGCCGACCGCACCAGACCGCCCACCGCCGCGCCCGCCAGGTCGGCCACGTCCGAGCCGCCGGCCGACACCGCGCCGCGCGTCACGACGACCAGCCGCGACCGCGCACACCGCTCGTCCTCCAGCCACGCCTGTACGGCCGACAGCGCACGCTCCAGCACCGCGCTCACGTCGCCGGGCACCTCCGGTATCGCACCGCCGAACGCCCGCAGCACCACCGCGTCCGGCTCTCCGGACACACCCGCCAGATCCTCGAAGTCCACGACGACGGGAACCGATTCGGACACCGTCGTCGCCATCACCGCCGGCACCCAGTCCACGCGGTACAGCGACTCGGGGTATTCGGCGCGCGCCTGGGCCAGTTGCTCCTCGGAGATCGGCCGTACGTCCAGCCGCTCCACCGAGACCACCGGCCGGCCGGTGGCATCCGCCACCTCCAGCGCCACCGCACCCTCGCCCAGAGGCGACACCCGCACCCGCAGCGCCGAAGCACCCGTCGCGTGCAACTCCACACCGGACCAGGCGAACGGCAGACCGGCCCGCTCCCCCACCCCCGTCAGACCCACCGCGTGCAGCGCCGCGTCCAACACGGCCGGATGCACGCCGAACCCGTCCACACTCACACCGTCCGGCAGCGCCACCTCGGCGAACACCTCGTCACCCGACCGCCACGCGGCCCGCAGCCCCCGGAACACCGGCCCGTACACCAGCCCGCCCTCGGCGTACCGCTCGTACACGCCGTCCAGCGGCACCGGCTCCGCGCCCTCCGGTGGCCACACACCGAGAACGGAACCACCGTCACCGCGACGCACCGCGCCCAGGGCGCCGCTCGCGTGCCGCACCCACACACCGTCGCCGGCCCCGTCCTCGCCACGGGAGTACACGCGCACCGAGCGGCCGCCGGTGCTCTCGGGCGCGCCCACCACCACCTGCACCTGAACGCCGCCGCGCGCGGGCAGGACCAGCGGGGCCTCCAGCGTCAGGTCGTCCAGGACGCCGCAGCCGACCTGGTCGCCCGCCCGGATGGCCAGCTCCACGAAGCCGGTGCCGGGGAAGAAGACGGAGCCGCCGACGACGTGGTCGGCCAGCCAGGGGTGGGTGTGGACGGAGAGGCGTCCGGTGAAGAGGAAGCCCGCCGAGTCGGCGAGCGCCACGGCCGCGCCGAGCAGGGGGTGGTCGGTGGCGCCGAGGCCGATGGCCGCCGGGTCGCCCTGGTCGGCCGGGGCCTGGGACCAGAAGCGGCGGCGCTGGAAGGCGTAGGTGGGGAGGTCGACGCGCCGGGCGCCGCTGCCCTCGAATAGTGCCGCCCAGTCGACGTCGCCGCCGGCCGCGTACAGCCGGCCGAGGCCGGTCAGCAGCGACCGCGCCTCGGGCCGACCCTTGCGCAGCAGCGGTACGCAGCACACCGCGCCCTCCGGCCGTTCCGCGTCGTCCGCCGCCAGGCTCGTCTGCGCGAGGCCGGTCAGGACACCGTCGGGGCCGATCTCGACGAAGCGCGTCGCCCCGCGGTCCGCCGCGCCGCGGACGCCGGCGTCGAAGCGCACGGCCTCGCTGACGTGCCGCAGCCAGTACGCGACGGAGCACAGCTCCTGCGGGCCGGCCACGTCGCCGGTGACGTTGGACACGACGGTCAGGCGGGGCTCGGCGAAGGTCAGTTGCTCCAGGACCTGCCGGAAGGCGTCCAGCATCGGTTCCATCAGCGGTGAGTGGAAGGCGTGCGACACCTTCAGGCGGGACGTCTTGCGCCCCTGGTCCCGCAACTGCCCGGCGATGCGCTCCACTTCGGCCTCGGGGCCGGAGAGGACTACGGAGCGGGGGCCGTTGACGGCGGCCAGGCCGGTCCGGTCGGCCGTCGCGAGCAGCGGCAGGACCTCGTCCTCCGTCGCCTCGACCGCGATCATGGCGCCGCCGGCCGGGAGTTCCTGCATCAGCCGGCCGCGCGCGGCGACCAGCCGGCAGGCGTCCGCGAGGGTGAGCACCCCGGCGGCGTGCGCGGCGGCGATCTCCCCGATGGAGTGGCCCATCACCACGTCCGGGCGCACGCCCCAGGTCTCCAGGAGGCGGTAGAGGGCCACCTCGACCGCGAACAGGGCGGGCTGGGCGTACTCGGTGCGGTCCAGCAGGTCCGCTTCGGCCGTCCCTTCGGCCGCGAACAGCACGTCCTTCAGCGGGCGGGGCAGCAGGCCGTCGAGCCGGTCGCCGACCTCGTCGAGCGCGCGGGCGAAGGCGGGGTACGCCGCGTACAGCTCGCGTCCCATGCCGGCGCGCTGCGCGCCCTGCCCGGTGAACAGGAAGGCGGTCTTCCCGCCGGTCCGTGTGGCGTCGGGCGCGGTACCGCCGTCGGCCAAGGCACGCAGGCCGGACAGAAGTTCGGCGGTGTCGGTGCCGAGGACGGTCGCGCGCCGGTCGAGGGCGCCGCGTGTGGTCGCCAGGGACCAGCCGACGTCCTGGGGGCGGAGTGCGGCGTGCGTCTCGCCGTGCTCCTCACCGTACTTCTCGACGTACGCGGCGAGGCGGGCCGCCTGGGCGCGGAGGCCGTCCTCGTCGCGGCCGGAGAGCGGCCACGGCACGAGGGCACCGGCCGCCGCCGGGGCCGGGTCCGCGGATTCCGTCCGCTCGACGGGCTCCGCCTGCTCGATGATCACGTGGGCGTTGGTGCCGCTGATGCCGAAGGAGGAGATGCCGGCGCGGCGCGGCCGGCCGGCGTCCCAGGCGACCTCCTCGGTGAGCAGGCGCATGGCGCCGGCCGTCCAGTCGATGTGCGCCGAGGGCGCGTCGACGTGCAGGGTCCTGGGCAGGACGCCGTTGCGCATGGCCATGACCATCTTGATGATCCCGGCGACACCGGCGGCGCCCTGGGTGTGTCCGATGTTGGACTTCACCGAGCCCAGCCACAGCGGGTTGTCGTCGGGGCGGTCCTGGCCGTAGGTGGCGAGCAGGGCCTGGGCCTCGATCGGGTCGCCGAGGACCGTGCCGGTGCCGTGGGCCTCGACGGCGTCCACGTCGGCGGGCGCCAGCCCGGCGTTGGCCAGGGCCTGGCGGATGACGCGCTGCTGGGAGGGGCCGTTGGGGGCGGTGAGGCCGTTGCTGGCACCGTCCTGGTTGACCGCCGAGCCGCGGACGTGGGCGAGCACCCGGTGCCCGTTGCGGAGCGCGTCGGAGAGCCGCTCGACGACCAGGATGCCGACGCCCTCGCCCCAGCCCGTGCCGTCGGCGCCGGCCGCGAACGCCTTGCAGCGGCCGTCGCGGGAGAGGCCGCGCTGGCGGCTGAACTCGACGAAGGCGGCGGGCGACGCCATGACCGTCACACCGCCCGCGAGCGCGAGGTCGCACTCGCCGTTGCGCAGCGCCTGGCCGGCCAGGTGCAGGGCGACGAGGGAGGACGAGCAGGCCGTGTCCACCGTCACCGCCGGGCCCTCCAGGCCGTAGGTGTAGGCGATGCGGCCGGAGACGATGCTGCCGGAGCTGGCGCTGCCCGTGTAGTCGTGGTAGACGACGCCGGCGAAGACGCCGGTGGGGCTGCCCTTGAGGGTGGCGGGGTCGATGCCCGCCCGTTCCAGGGCCTCCCAGGACGTCTCCAGCAGCAGCCGCTGCTGCGGGTCGGTGATCAGCGCCTCGTTGGGACTGATGCCGAAGAAGTCCGCGTCGAAGTCGGCGGCGTCGTGCAGGAAGCCGCCCTGGTTGACGTAGGTGGTGTCCGGGCGGTTGCCGGTGGGGTCGTAGAGGCGGTCGGTGTTCCAGCCGCGGTTCTCGGGGAAGTCGGTGATCGCGTCGCCGCCGTCGGCGACGAGGCGCCACAGGTCCTCCGGGGACGCGATGCCGCCGGGGAAGCGGCAGGCCATGCCGACGATGACGATCGGGTCGTCGGTGCGGAGGGCGGTGGACGGCAGGACGGTGGCCGCGGCCACCTCGCCGGAGACCTCGGACAGCAGGTGGTCCGCGAGGTCGCCGGCGGTCGGGTAGTCGAAGACGAGCGTGGCGGGGAGCCGCAGGCCGGTCACGGTGTTGAGGCTGTTGCGCAGTTCGACGGCGGTGAGGGAGTCGAAGCCCAGGTCGTTGAAGGCCCGGTCCGGCGCGATGGCCGCCGGGGTCGCGTGCCCGAGCACCGCGGCGACCTGCCCGCGCACCAGGTCCAGGACGGCTTCGTGGCGCTCGGCCGCGGGGAGCGCGGCGAGCCGTTCGCCGAGCGTGCCGACGCTCGCGGACGCGGACCGCGCGGTGGCCTGACGGCGGGCCGGGCGGCCGGTGAGGTGGTGGTAGAGGGTCGGGAGGGACGGGCCTTGTGCCCGCAGCGCCTCGACATCCAGACGCACCGGCACCAACGCGGCGTCCGCGCGTGCCCCGACCCCGAGGAGCCGCAGCCCCTCGTCCGTCGACAGAGGCAGCACGCCACCACGAGCCATCCGGGCACGGTCACCCTCCGAGAGACCACCGCCCATACCACCCACCTCGCCCCACAAGCCCCAGGCCAGCGCGGCACCCGGCAGGCCGGACGCCACCCGCGACTCCACCAAGCCGTCCAGGAAGGCGTTCGCGGCCGCGTAGTTGCCCTGACCCGGCGCACCCAGCACACCCGCAGCCGACGAGAACACCACGAACGCGTCCAACGACAACCCGGCCGTCAACTCATGCAGGTTCCAGCCGCCCAGCACCTTCGGACGCAGCACAGCGGCCAACCGCTCCACCGACAGCGAGCCCACCAGACCGTCATCCAGCACACCCGCCGCATGCACCACCGCACGCAGCGGGAACTCCTCACCGATCGCCGCCAGCACCCCGGCCAGCGCCTCACGGTCCGCCACATCACAAGCCGCGACGTCCACCGACACCGCACCCGCCTCCAGCAGCGAATCCACCAACGCCTGAGCACCCTCGGCCGCACCACCACGACGCGACGTCAGCACCAAGTGCCGCACCCCACGCTCCACCACCAGCCAACGGGCCACCACCGCACCCAGACCACTCAGACCACCCGTCACCAACACCGTGCCGTCATCCGACACCAAGTCCTCGACGGCAGCAGGGACACCCGCACGCACCAGGCGCGGGACGAAGAACACCCCGTTGCGCAAAGCCAGTTGGGGCTCGCGCGAGGCGAGGGCGCGGCTCAGCAGCTCCGACGGCAGGGCAACACCGTCCCCGTCCAGGTCCAGGAGCACGATCCGGTCCGGGTGCTCGGCCTGCGCCGACCGCACCAGGCCGCTCACGGCGGCGCCCGCGAGGTCCGTGACCTCGGCGCCGTCCGCCGACACGGCGCCCCTGGTCAGCACGACGAGCGTCGAGTCGGCGAACCGCTCCCCCGCCAGCCACTCCTGTACGTCGAGCAGGACGCGCTCCAGGGTCGCGCTCACGTCGCCGGGCACATCCGGCACCCCGCCGCCGAACGCCCGCAGCATCACCACGTCCGGCTCTCCGGACACACCCGCCAGATCCTCGAAGTCCACGACGACGGGAGCCGATTCGGACACCGTCGTCGCCATCACCGCCGGCACCCAGTCCACGCGGTACAGCGACTCGGGGTACGCCGTCTCGCCGCCGCCGGCCAGTTCGGCGGCCCGGGCGGGGCGGACGGTCAGGGTCTCGACCGAGGCGACCGGCTCCCCGGCGGCGTCGGCGATGTGCACGGCCACGCTGTCCGCGCCCAGCGGCGACAGGCGCACGCGGAGGGCGGACGCGCCGGTGGCGTGCAGCGCGACACCGCGCCACTCCGCGTTCCACCGCAGTTCCAGGGCCTGTTCGGCGTCCCCGTCGGCGCCCGGCAGCACGAGCGCCTGGACGGCGGCGTCCAGGGCCGCCGGGTGGAGGCCGAAGCGCTCGGCGTCCTTGGCGGCCTGCCCGGACAGGGCGACCTCGGCGTACAGCGTGTCACCGTCGCGCCAGACGGCACGCAGCGCCCGGAAGGCGGGTCCGTACGCCAGGCCGGCCCCGGAGAACCGCTCGTACAGGCCCTCGACCGGCACCGGTGCCGCTCCCGCCGGAGGCCACGCGGCGAGGCCGGCGTCGTCCGTCCCGGCGCGGGCCGCCGAGCCGAGCAGGCCCGTGGCGTGCCGGGTCCAGGACGCGTCGCCCACCGCGCCTTCGGCGCGCGAGAACACCCGCACCGACCGGGCGCCGGACGCGTCGGGCGCGCCCACCGCGACCTGGACCTGGACGCCGCCGCGCGCGGGCAGGACCAGCGGGGTCTCCAGCGTCAGGTCGTCCAGGACGCCGCAGCCGACCTGGTCGCCCGCCCGGATGGCCAGCTCCACGAAGCCGGTCTCCGGGAACACGACGGACCCGGCGGCGGCGCGGTCGGCGAGCCAGGCGTGGCCGCCCACGGAGAGGCGGCCGGTGAACAGCGCGCCGTCGGAATCGGCGAGCATCATGGCGGCGCCCAGCAGCGGGTGGTCGGCCGCGTCCAGGCCGATCGAGGCGATGTTGCCGACGGCCGAGGTGTTCTTGATCCAGTAGTGCTCGCGCTGGAACGGGTAGGTGGGCAGGTCCACGAGCCCGGCCGGGCCCACGGGGTGGAGCGCCGTCCAGTCGACGCGGTGACCCTGCACCCACAGGCGGGCGAGGGCGGTGAGGGCCTCGGCGGCTTCCGGGCGGTTGCGGCGCTGGAGGGGGACGCAGGTGGCGGTGGTGTGGTCGGCCGCCATGGCGGTGAGGACGGCGTCGGGGCCGATCTCCAGGAACGCGCTCACCCCGTCGGCGGTCAGGGTGGCGACGGCGTCGGTGAAGCGGACCGGGCGGCGGACGTGCTCCACCCAGTAGTCGACGCTCGTCAACTCCTCGGCGGTGGCGAGCTGTCCGGTGACGGTCGACACGATCGGGATGCGCGGCTCGGCGAACGACAGGCCCGCCACGACCGTGCGGAAGTCCTCCAGCATCGGCTCCATGAGGGGTGAGTGGAAGGCGTGGGAGACCTTCAGCAGTGAGGTCTTGCGGCCCTGCTCCCGCAGCTCCTCCACGATCGCGGTGACAGTGGCCCGGGCGCCGGAAACCACGACCGCACGCGGGCCGTTGACCGCGGCGACGGAAGCGTCCTCAGCGTCACCGAGCAGACCGAGAGCTTCCTCTTCGGTGGCTTGGAGGGCCGCCATGACCCCGCCCTCGGGCAGGGCCTGCATCAGCCGGCCACGCGCGGCCACCAACGTGCACGCATCCGCCAGCGACAGCACCCCGGCGACATGCGCCGCCGCGATCTCACCGATCGAGTGCCCGGCCAGCACCTCCGGACGCACACCCCACGACTCCACCAGCCGGAACAACGCCGTCTCAACCGCGAACAGCGCCGGCTGCGCGTACTCCGTACGGTTCAACAGCTCCCCGTCCTCACCGAAGAGAACGTCCTTGAGCGGAAGTTCGAGATGTGTGCACACCTCGTCCAGCGCCCGCGCGAACACCGGGAACCTCTCGTACAGCTCCCGGCCCATACCCACCCGCTGCGCGCCCTGCCCGGTGAACAGGAACGCCGGCCGCCCTTCCGCAACCGTCCCCGTGATCACTCCGCCGGCGCCCTCGCCGGCGGCCACCGCGCCCAGCCCGGCGGTCAATTCCCCGTGTCCGGTGCCCAGCACCACCGCGCGGTGTTCGAGCTGTGCCCGTGCCGTCGCCAGCGTCGCCGCCACGTCCCGCGGCTCGGGGGCGTCCTCGTGCTCCATCACACCGAGCAGCTGCGCCGCCTGGGCGCGGAGGGCCTCGGCGGTGGCGCCGGACACCGGCCAGAGGACCGGGCCCCGTGCGTCGTCGCCGGCCGGGGTGTCCGGCTGCTCGGCGGGGTCCGGGGTCGGGGCATCCTCAAGGATGATGTGGGCGTTGGTGCCGCTGATGCCGAACGAGGAGACGCCGGCCCGGCGCGGCGTGGCGCCGTCCCACCGCACGTCCTCGGTCAGCAGCCGCACGAGCCCGGCCGACCAGTCGACCTTGGACGACGGCGCGTCGACGTGCAGCGTCCTCGGCAGCACGCCGTTGCGCATCGCCATGACCATCTTGATGATGCCGGCGACGCCCGCCGCCGCCTGGGTGTGCCCGAGGTTGGACTTCACCGACCCGAGCCACAGAGGCCGTTCGGGGGCGCGGTCGCGGCCATAGGTCGCCAGCAGCGCCTGGGCCTCGATCGGGTCGCCGAGCTTCGTGCCGGTGCCGTGGGCCTCGACCGCGTCGACCTGGTCGGAGGAGAGGCGGGCGTTCGCCAGGGCGTCCCAGATGACGCGCTGCTGCGACGGGCCGTTGGGGGCCGTCAGTCCGTTGCTGGCGCCGTCCTGGTTGACCGCCGAACCCCGGACGACCGCCAGCACCTTGTGCCCGTTGCGCAGCGCGTCCGACAACCGCTCCACGAGCAGCACGCCGACGCCCTCGGACCAGCCGGTGCCGTCCGCCGCCTCGGAGAACGCCTTGCAGCGGCCGTCGGCCGCCAGGCCGCGCTGGCGGCTGAAGGCGACGAAGGGGCCGGGCGTGGCCATGACGGTCGCGCCGCCCGCGAGGGCGAGGGTGCACTCGCCCTCGCGCAGGGCCTGTACGGCGAGGTGCAGCGCGACCAGCGAGGACGAGCAGGCGGTGTCGACAGTCACCGCCGGGCCCTCCAGGCCCAGGACGTAGGAGATGCGGCCGGAGAGGACGGCCGCGTTGCTGCCCGTGGCCATGTACGCCTCGGACTCCTCCGGCAGCTTCAGGTCGAAGTACGTCTGGCCGTTGGTGCCCACGAAGACGCCGACGCGCTCGCCGCGCAGGGTGTCGGGGGCGACGCCACCGCGTTCGAACGCCTCCCAGGCGGTCTCCAGCAGCAGCCGCTGCTGCGGGTCCATGGCGAGGGCCTCGCGCGGCGAGATGCCGAAGAACGCGGGGTCGAACTCGGCCGCGTCGTAGAGGAAGCCGCCCTTGCGCGGGTAGTCCGTGCCGTCGCCGTCCTCGCCGGTCCCGGCGGCCGGCGCGTCGGGGGCGTCGCCGGTGTCCCAGCCGCGGTCCTCGGGGAAGCCGCCGATGGCGTCGGTGCCGTCGGCGACGAGCCGCCACAGGTCCTCGGGCGAGCGCACGCCGCCGGGGAGCCGGCAGCTCATCGCGACGATGGCGACGGGCTCCTGTCCGGCGTTCTCGATGTCCCGGAGCCGCTGCTTGGTGGCATGCAGGTCCGCGGTGGTCCGCTTGAGGTAGTCGAGCAGCTTCGCTTCGTTCACGTTCGCCATCAGGGCCTCGCCGTGTCTCGTTTCCCGTGGACTGCGTGTGCGGGAGGGTCGGGAAGTGGGGTGGAAGGTAGGGGGACGGGGACGGGTCGACGGGTCAGGAGAGCCCGAGTTCCTTGTCGAGGAAGTCGAAGACGTCCTCGGCCGTCGCGGAGTCGAGACGGTCGGCGACGGAGGGCCCGTCCGCCGGTGCCGCCCCGGCCGCGCCGGCCGTGCCGCTCGCGCCGTCGTGCTCGGTGAGCCGGGCGGTGAGGCGGTCGGCGAGTTCCCGGAGCCGGTGGCCGATCCGGGTGCGTTCGATCTCCTCCGCCGAGAGGGAGTCCGCCGCGGACTCGATGCGTTCGAGCTCGGCGAGGACCGGGACGGCGGGTGTCGCGCCGCCGGCGCACAGTTCGCCGTGCAGGTGCGTGGCGAGGGCGTCGGGGTTGGCGTAGTCGAAAAGGAGGGTGGCCGGCAGGGTCAGGCCGGTGACGGTGCTCAGCCGGTTGCGGAACTCGACGGCGGTGAGCGAGTCGAAGCCGAGTTCGTTGAAGGCCCGTCCGGACTGCACGGCGGCGCTGTTCTCGTAGGCGAGGACGAGGGCCACCTGGTCGCGGACGAGGGTGAGCACCTCGCGCCGCTGCTCGCTCTCGGGGAGCGCGGCGAGCCGGCCGACCAGGTCCGACGGGGCCTCGGCCGCGCCGGCCGGGTCGCCGGCGGGCGCTGTGGCGGCGGCCCGTACCTCGGGCAGCGCGGACAGCAGCGGGCTGGGGCGGGTCGCGGTGAACGACGGCGCGAGCAGGGGCCAGTCGGCGTCGAAGACACCGACGCAGGCCGCCGGGCGGTCCAGGGCCCGCCGGAGGGCGGTCAGGCACACGTCGGCGTCCATCGGGGCCAGGCCGCGCCACCAGGAACGGTCCTGGGACGCCTCCTCGCCCGCCATGCCGCCGCCGTCCCACGGGCCCCAGGCCACCGAGGTCGCGGCGAGGCCGAGGGCCCTGCGGTGCTCGGCCAGGGCGTCCAGGTAGGCGTTGGCCGCGGCGTAGGCGCCCTGTCCCGCGCTGCCGAGCAGTCCGGCGATCGAGGAGAAGGTGACGAACGCCGTCAGGTCGCGGTCCCGGGTGAGCTCGTGCAGGTTGCGGGCGGCCGTCACCTTGGGGCGCAGGACGCCGGCGAGCCGGTCGGGGGTGAGGGATTCCAGGACGCCGTCGTCCAGGACACCGGCCGTGTGCACGACCGCCGTCAGCGGCCGGTCCTCCGGGAGCCCGTCGAGGAGCGCGGCGAGGGCCGTGTGGTCGGCGGCGTCGCAGGCGGCCACGGTGACCTGGGCGCCCAGGGCGGTGAGTTCGGCCGCGAGGTCGGCGGCGCCCGGGGCGTCCGGGCCGCGGCGGCTGGTCAGGACGAGGTGCTCGGCGCCGTCCCGGGCCAGCGAGCGGGCGACGTGCGCGCCGAGCGCGCCGGTGCCGCCGGTGATCAGGACGCTGCCGCGCGGGGGCCAGGGGTGGGGGATCTCCCCGGGCGCGCTGTCCGCGACCGCACCGTCCGCGCTGCCCGTACCCGCGGCGTCCGCACCGGCTCGGCCGGCAGCGGGGCCGGCTGCCGCAGGGGCGTCGGTGCCCACCGTCGCGGTGGCGGGGGCGGGGGCGGCGGTGCCGGTGGCCCGGCTACCGGTGCCGGTCGGCGTGGTGCCGGCACCGGCGGCCGCGGAGTCACCGGCCTCGGTGCCGTGCGTCACGGTGCGATCCGCCGCGGTCCCGCTCACCGCCGTGCCGTCCGCCATGACGCCGTCGGCCGTAGCGCTGCCGGTGGAGGCCTCGGTGGCCGCGGCCCCGCCGGCCGTGGCGCCGGTCGTCGTGCCGAGGCCCGTGTCGGCCGGTATCCGGACCAGTCGGCGGCCGAAGGTTCCTGAGGCACGGACGGCGACCTGGTCCTCCGTTCCTGTGCCGGCGTCCGGGGCGGCGGACGCGCCCGCCAGGACGGCGGTGAGCCGTTCGGCGGCGCGGTCGTCGGGTGCCGGCGGGACGTCGACGAGCCCGCCCCAGCGGCGGGGCTGCTCCAGGGCGGCGACCCGGCCGAGGCCCCACACCTGTGCCTGCTCCGGGTGCGGCAGTTCCTCGGCTCCGCCGACCGCGACGGCACCGCTGGTCAGGCACCACAGCGGGGCGTCGACGGCCGCTTCGCCCAGGGCCTGGGCGAGGGCGACCGTGGCGTTCAGGCCGCCGCCGGCGTCACGCTCGTCGAGTGCGAGGAGGGAGACCACTCCGCGTACGTCGCCGGCCCCGTTGAGCGCGGACCGCAGCCGGTCGGCGAGGGCGGCGGCGGACGGACCGGGCGCGTCGGTCCCATCGGTCACGTCGGCCGCGTCCGGGCCGATGTGCCGGACGTCGGCGCCGTGTCCGGTCAGGGCCGTGTCGAGCCGCTCGGTCCACGGCCGGGCGGCCGGGCCGTCCGGGGAGACGACGAGCCAGGTGCCGGCCACCGCGCCGGCGTCGGGGGCGGGCGGGGTGAGGGGCTGCCAGTCGATGCGGTAGCTCCAGGCGTCGGCGGTCTCCTCGGTGACCCGGCGGGTGTGCCAGGAGGCGAGCAGCGGCAGCACCGTGTCCAGGGCGTCCCGCTCGGCGCCGGGGCCGGCGCCCAGGGCCCCGGCGAGGGCGCCGGTGTCGGTGCGGCGCACCGCGTCCCAGAAGGCGGTGTCGGCGGCGCCGGTTCCCGGTCGGGCGGCCGGACGCGGGGTGCCCGCGACGTCGTCCTCCCACCAGTAGCGCTGCCGCTGGAACGGGTAGGTGGGCAGGTCCACCCGTCGGCCGCCCCAACTCCCGCTGGCCGAGGGCCAGTCGACGGCGGTGCCGTGGACGTGGAGTTCGGCCAGCGCGGCGGTCAGGGTGCGCGGCTCGGGGCGGTCGGCGCGGAGCAGCGGGACGAAGACCGGGGCGTCGGGCCCGGTGTCGTCCGTGACGCAGCGGCGGGCGAGGGCGGTGAGGGTGGCGCCGGGGCCGAGTTCGACGAAGGTGCCGGCGCCGTGCTCGCGGAGCGTGGCGATGCCGTCGGCGAACCGGACGGTCTCGCGGACGTGCCGCACCCAGTACTCGGCGGACGCCAACTCGTCGCCCCCGCACAGCTTTCCGGTCAGGTTGGAGACGAGGGGGATGCGGGGCGGGGCCGTCGGGAGGCCGTCGACGGCCTTCCGGAAGTCCGCGAGCATGGGGTCCATGCGGGGTGAGTGGAATGCGTGGCTGACGCGCAGCCGCGACGTCTTGCGCCCTTGCTCCCGGAGTTGATCGGCGGCGCGCAGGACGGCGTCCTCGTCGCCGGAGAGGACCACGGACGCCGGTCCGTTGACGGCGGCGACCGCGAGCCGGTCGCCGAGGAGCGGCCGTACGTCGTCCTCGGACGCCTCGACGGCGACCATCGCGCCGCCCGTGGGCAGCGCCTCCATCAGCCGGGCCCGGGCGGCGACCAGGGTGCAGGCGTCGTCCAGGGTGAAGACCCCGGCGGCGTGGGCGGCGGCGATCTCGCCGATGGAGTGGCCGATCAGCAGGTCGGGGCGGACGCCCCACTCCTCCAGCAGCCGGAAGAGGGCGACTTCGACGGCGAAGAGGGCGGCCTGGGCGTGGCCGGTGCGGTCGAGCCGTTCCGCGCGGGCCGCGTCGCGCCCGTCGCCGTGGAGCCACATGGTCTCCCGCACCGGCGTGTCGAGCCGCCGGTCGAGGGCGTCGCAGACGGCGTCGAGGGCCGCCGCGAAGGCGGGCTCGGACGCGTACAACTCCTGTGCCATGCCGGGGCGTTGGGCGCCCTGCCCGGTGAACATGAAGGCCGTCCGGGCGCCGGTGCCGCGCGGGGTGCCGCGCACCAGCCCGGGGGTGTCGTCGCCGGCGGCCAGCGCGTCGAGGCGGCGCAGCAGCCCGTCGCGGTCGTCGTCGACGACGGCGGCCCGGTGGTCGAAGACGGCGCGGGTGGTCGCGAGGGAGAAGGCGACGTCCACGGCGCTCGCGGGGCCGCCGTGGGGGTGCGGTGCGGTGAGGTGGGCGCGCAGCCGGGCCGCCGCGTCGCGCAGTGCCCGGTCGTCGCGGGCCGACAGCAGCCAGGGCAGCGGGCGGGCGGGGGCCTCGGCGGCCTCCGGGGCGTCAGCGGCCTCCGGGAGGCCGGGGGCGTCCGGGGCGTCGGCGGCCGGCGCCTCCTCGATGATGACGTGGGCGTTGGTGCCGCTGAGGCCGAAGGAGGAGACGCCGGCGCGGCGCGGGGCGTCGCCGCTCCATTCCACCGGCTCGGTCAGCAGCCGGACGTTCCCGGCCGACCAGTCGACCTTCGGCGTCGGCTCGTCGACGTGCAGGGTGCGGGGCAGCGTCCGGTGCCGGATCGCCTCGACCATCTTGATGATGCCGCCGACGCCGGCGGCGGCCTGGGCGTGCCCCATGTTGGACTTGATGGAGCCGAGCCAAAGAGGCTGGCCGTCGGGGCGGTTGCGGCCGTAGGTGGCGAGGAGGGCCTGGGCCTCGATGGGGTCGCCGAGGACGGTGCCGGTGCCGTGCGCCTCGACGGCCTGGACGTCGGCGGGGGTGAGGCCGGCGTTGTCGAGGGCCTGGCGGATGACGCGCTGCTGGGAGGGCCCGTTGGGGGCGGTGAGGCCGTTGCTGGCGCCGTCCTGGTTGACCGCCGAGCCCCGGACGACGGCGAGGACGGGGTGGCCGTTGCGGCGCGCGTCGGACAGCCGTTCCACCAGCAGCACCCCGGCGCCCTCCGACCAGCCGGCGCCGTCCGCCGCGCCCGCGAAGGACTTGCAGCGGCCGTCCTTGGCGAGGCCGCGCTGCCGGCTGAACTCGACGAACATCTCCGGCCCGGCCATCACGGTGACGCCGCCGGCCAGGGCCAGCGAGCACTCGCCGTTGCGCAGGGACTGCGCGGCCAGGTGGAGCGCCACCAGCGACGACGAGCAGGCCGTGTCCACCGTGAGCGCCGGGCCCTCGAAGCCGAAGGTGTAGGAGACGCGGCCGGACACCAGGCTGCCGGCCGTGCTGCCGCCCGCGTAGTCGTGGTACATCAGGCCGGCGAACACGCCGGTGCGGCTGCCCTTGAGGGTGCCGGGGTCGATCCCGGCCCGCTCGAACGCCTCCCAGGCGACCTCCAGCAGCAGCCGCTGCTGGGGGTCGGTCTCGGGCGCCTCCCGGGGGCTGAGCCCGAAGAACACCGGGTCGAAGTCGGCGGCGTCGTACAGGAACCCGCCCTCGCGCACATAGCTGCGCCCGGGCCGGCCGGGAGCCGGGTCGTACAGCGTGTCCATGTCCCAGCCGCGGTCGGTGGGGAACTGCCCGACGACGTCGGCGCCCGTGTCCACCACCCGCCACAGGTCCTCGGGGCCGGCGACGCCGCCCGGGTAGCGGCAGCCCATGCCCACGATCGCGATCGGCTCGTGCCGGCCGTCCTCGACCTCGCGCAGCCGGCGCCGGGTCTCGTGGAGGTCGGCCGTCGCGCGCCGAAGGTAGTCGCGCAGTTTCTGGTCGTTCGCCATCGAAGTGTGAGCCAATCTCGGACGGTGGTTTCCGGGGCGTCGGGAGTGGTGGGTGTGCGGTTCCGTCGGCAGGGCACCGCCCGGGGCACGGGTGTGCCACCGGACGGTGGTACGGCGGCGGCGGCCGGGCTACGGCATGCCGAGGTCGCCGTCCAGCGCGGCGAACAGTTCGTCGTCGGTGGCGGACTCGAACGCCGTGCGGGCGTCGGCGCGCGGCTCCTCGCCGCGCTCGTGCCGCCACCGGCGCAGCAGCGAGTCCAGCCGGGCCGCGACGTCGGCGTGCTCGCGGTCGGGGACACCGTCGGAGCCGGCCGCGGCCAGCAGGGCGGCCTCCAGGTCGTCGATCCGGTCGGCCAGCGACCGTCCGGCCCCCTGGTCCGGCACCAGCTCGGCGGCGAGGTGCGCGGCGAGGACGGCCGGGGTGGGGAAGTCGAAGACGAGGGTGGCGGGGAGCCGCAGCCCGGTGGCCGCGTTCAGCAGGTTGCGGAGGTCGACGGCGGCCATCGAGTCGAAGCCGACGTCCTTGAACGCCCGCTCGGGATCGACGAGTTCACCGCTGCCGTGACCGAGGACGGCGGCCGTGTTGCTGCGCACCAGGTCGAGCAGGACGAGGTCGCGCTCGGGCTCCGGGAGGCTGGCGAGCCGGTGCGCGAGCGCGTCGGCACCGGTGGAGGGAGCTCCGGCCGCCGGCCGCGCGGCACGGCGCGGCCGGGTGCGGACGAGGGTGCGCAGCAGGGCCGGCACCGTCGCGCTCCCGGCGTTCAGGGCGGCGGCCTCCAGGCCGACGGGCACCAGCACCGGGCCGTCCGCCGCCAGGGCCGCGTCGAGCAGGTCGAGCGCCCGGGCGGTCGGCAGCGGGCGCATGCCCATGCGGCGCAGCCGCTCGACGTCCGTGTCGGCCAGCTGGCCGCCCATGCCCTGTTCGCCGTCCCACAGGCCCCAGGCGAGGGAGAGGGCGGGCAGGCCCTGGTCCGCGCGGTGGCGGGCGAGAGCGTCGAGGAACACGTTGGCGGCGGCGTAACCGGCCTGTCCGGCGCCGACGAAGAGACCGGCGGTGGACGAGAACAGCACGAAGGCGGCGAGTGGTTGATGGACCGTCAGCTCGTGGAGGTGCCAGGCGGCGTCCGCCTTGGGGCGCAGCGCCGTGTCGACGTGATGCGCCGTCTGGGTCTCGATCAGGCCGTTCTCGGCCAGTCCGGCCGTGTGGACGACGGCGTTCAGCGGGTGGCCGGCCGGGATGTCGGCGAGCAGCTTCTCCAGCGCGGCGCGGTCCGCGACGTCGCACGCCGCCACCCGCGCCTCGGCGCCCGCCGCGCCCAGTTCCCGGCACAGCTCGCGGGCGCCCGGCGCCTCCTCGCCGCGCCGGCTGACCAGGAGCAGCCGGCGGGCGCCGTACCGGGTCACCAGGTGCCGGGCGACGGCGGCGCCGAGGCCGCCGGTTCCGCCGGTGATCAGGACGGTGCCGTCGGGGTCCCAGCCGGCGCCGAGGACGGTGTCGGCGGCCGGGGCGGCGGGCCGTTCCCGGACGAGCCGCGGCGCCCACACCGTGCCGTCGCGCAGGGCGAGTTCGGCGTCGTCCGTGGTGGCGGCGGTGGCGCGCAGCCGGCGGCCCGACGCGGGGGTGCCGTCCCAGTCGAGGAGCAGCAGCCTGCCGGGGTGCTCGGCCTGCGCGGCGCGCACCAGGCCCCACAGGGGGGCGCGCGCCAGGTCGACGGCGGGGCCGGACGCGGCGTCGGGGCCCGCCGCGCCGCTGGTGAGGACCACCAGGCGGGAGGCGGCGAACGCTGGTTCGGCGAGCCATTCCCGTACGGTCGCGAGAACGTCGGTGACGGTGGTACGGACCTGGTCCGGCAGGTCGCCGCTGCCGTCCGGCCCGGGACCGCCGCACGGCAGCACCACCGTGCCGGGCACGGCGCCGGGCGCCGCGGCGAGCGAGGCGAGATCGGCGTACCCGCGCGCCTCGGGTCCCAGCGCGGCGGTGAGCAGCGGATCGGGCGCGGTACCGACGAGCGCCCAGCCACCGTCTTCCTCCCCCTCCCCCGGCAGCGGCGGAACGGCCCGCTCCGCCCAGACGGGGCGCAGTAGGGCGGCGCCGTCGGCACCTTCCGTCTCCTCCCCCGCCGGCCGCACGGCGTCGGCGTCCACGGCCCGCGCGGCGAGCGACCGGATCGTGAGCACGGGTGCCCCGGACCCGTCCGCCACCAGCACCGACGCCTCGTCGGGGCCGTGCGACGCCACGCGGACGCGCAGCGCGGCGGCCCCCGTCGCGTGCACCGTGACACCGCTCCATGCGAACGGCAGCCGCGGGCCTTCCGCGGCGGCCTGCTCATCCGCCTCGTGGAAGAGGTTGGCGTGCAGGGCCGAGTCGAGGAGGGCGGGGTGGAGCAGGTAGGACGCGGCGTCGTGCTGAGCCTCCGGCGGGAGGGCGACCTCGGCGTAGGTGGTGTCGCCCTGCCGCCAGGCGGCCTGGAGTCCCTGGAAAACCGGGCCGTAGTCGTACCCCTGGTCGGCGAGCCGCTCGTAGGCGGCGTCGAGCGGGATGGGTTGGGCGTCGGCGGGCGGCCACGCGGCGAGCTCGTCGCCGGCGTCCTCGGCGGCGGGCTCCTCGGCGGTGAGTCCCCCGGTGGCGTGCGGCGTCCACTCCGCGTGATCCGCCGAGCCCGCCGGCCGCGAATGGACGGTGACGGTACGCCGGTCCGCCTCGTCCGCCGGTCCCACCGTGATCCGCAGATCGACGGCCCGGTCGGCGGGCACGACGAGGGGCGCCTGGAGCGTCAGTTCGTCGAGGTACGGGGTGCCGGCCTGGTCACCGGCGTGCAGCGCGAGTTCGAGGAGACCGGTGCCGGGGAGCAGGGTGGTCCCCAGGATGGTGTGGTCGGCCAGCCAGGGGTGGGTACGGGTGCCGATCCGCCCGGTCAGGACGACGGTGTCCGTGTCCGGCACGGCGACGGCCGCGCCGAGCAGCGGATGCCGCGCCGGCACCTGGCCCAGAGCCTCCGGGTCACCGGCTCCCGCGCCCTCCTCCAGCCAGTAGCGGCGGCGTTGGAAGGGGTAGGTGGGGAGGTCGATGGTGCTCTTTTGTGCTGAGGGGTGGAGGGTGTGCCAGGTGATGGGGTGGCCGTGGGTCCAGAGGGTCGCCAGGGCGGTGAGGGCTTCTTGTGCCTCGGGGCGGTTGCGGCGTTGGAGGGGGAGGCAGGTGGCGGTGGTGTGGTCGGCCGCCATGGCGGTGAGGACGGCGTCGGGGCCGATCTCCAGGAAGGTGGTGATGCCGTCGGCGGTCAGGGTCGAGACCGCGTCGGCGAAGCGGACCGGGCGGCGGACGTGCTCCACCCAGTAGTCGACGCTCGTCAACTCCTCGGTGGTGGCGTGCTGTCCGGTGACGGTGGAGACGATCGGGATGCGCGGCTCGGTGAAGGTCAGGCCCGCCACGACCGTGCGGAAGTCCTCCAGCATCGACTCCATCAGCGGCGAGTGGAAGGCGTGGGAGACCTTGAGCGTCGAGGTCTTGCGGCCCTGCTCCCGCAGCTTCTCCACGATCGCGGTGACCGGTGCTTCGGCACCCGAGACAACAACTGCGCGCGGGCCGTTGACGGCAGCAACGGAAGCGTCCTGAGCGTCATCAAGGAGGGTGAGTGCTTCGTCCTCGGTGCACTGGAGGGCGGCCATGACGCCGCCCTCGGGCAGGGCCTGCATCAGCCGGCCGCGTGCGGCCACCAGCGTGCACGCGTCCGCCAGGGAGAGCACCCCGGCGACGTGGGCTGCCGCGATCTCGCCGATGGAGTGTCCGGCCAGTGCCTCCGGTCGTACGCCCCAGGACTCCACCAGGCGGAACAGCGCCGTCTCGACGGCGAACAGCGCCGGCTGCGCGTACTCCGTGCGGTTCAGCAGCTCGCCGTCCTCGCCGAAGAGGACGTCCTTGAGCGGAAGTTCGAGGCGTGCGTCGAGGTGGGCGCACACCTCATCCAGCGCCTTGCCGAACACCGGGAACGCTTCGTACAGTTCCCGGCCCATTCCTACCCGCTGTGCCCCCTGCCCGGTGAACAGGAACGCCAGCCGGCCTTCGGCGGCCGTCCTCCGCACCAGGCCCGCCGCGTCCTGCCCTGCCGCCAGCGCGGCGAGGGCGGCGGTGAGGTCCGCGCGGTTGGTGCCGGTGAGCACGGCACGGTGTTCCAGCTGTGCCCGCGTCGTCGCCAGGGCCACCGCCACCTCCCGCAGCAGCCCCGGTCCGTCCTCGCGCTCCAACACGCTCAGCAGCTGCGCGGCCTGGGCGCGCAGAGCATCCGCGGAACGGGCGCTGAGCAGCCACGGCAGAGCCGGACCGGTGGCCTGCTCTTCCGCTGCCGATTCCTCCACGGGCGGGGCTTCTTCGAGGATCACGTGGGCGTTGGTCCCGCTGATACCGAACGACGAGACACCCGCCCTGCGCGGCCGGTCACTCTCCCACACCTGCGCCTCGGTGAGCAGTTCCACCGCACCCGCCGTCCAGTCCACCTTCGACGACGGCGCGTCCACGTGCAGCGTCTTCGGCAGCACGCCGTTGCGCATCGCGAGAACCATCTTGATGATGCCCGCCACACCCGCCGCCGCCTGCGTATGCCCCAGGTTCGACTTCACCGACCCCAGCCACAACGGCCGTCCGTCGTCCGGCCGCTCCTTGCCGTACGTCGCCAGCAACGCCTGCGCCTCGATCGGATCGCCCAGCGTCGTCCCCGTACCGTGTCCCTCCACCACGTCCACCTCGGACGGCCGGAGGCCGGCCTCGGCCAGGGCCTGAAGGATGACGCGCTGCTGGGAGGGGCCGTTGGGGGCCGTGAGGCTGCTGCTGGCGCCGTCCTGGTTGACCGCCGAACCGCGCACGACCGCCAGCACCTTGTGCCCGTTGCGCAGCGCGTCCGACAGCCGCTCGACCACCAGGACGCCGACGCCCTCGCCCCAGCCGGTACCGTCCGCCGCTTCGGCGAACGCCTTGCAGCGGCCGTCGGCGGCCAGGCCGCGCTGCCGGCTGAACTCGGTGAAGGTGTCGGGCGCCGCCATCACGGTGACGCCGCCGGCCAGGGCCAGCGAGCACTCGCCGGCGCGCAGCGCGCGGACGGCCCAGTGCAGGGCGACGAGGGAGGAGGAGCAGGCGGTGTCCACGGTGACCGCCGGGCCTTCCAGGCCGAGGCTGTAGGAGACGCGGCCGGAGACGACGCTGCCCGAGTTGCCGTTGCCGACGTACCCGTCGACCTCGTCGGGGACGTGGGTGAGGCGGGCGGCGTAGTCGTGGTACATCACTCCGGCGAAGACGCCGGTTTTGCTGCCCCGCAGGGCGTGGGGGTCGAGGCCGGCCCGTTCGAGGGCTTCCCAGGACGCTTCGAGGAGCAGCCGCTGCTGGGGGTCCATGGCCAGGGCTTCGCGCGGGCCGATGCCGAAGAAGTCGGCGTCGAAGTCGGCGGCGTCGTGCAGGAATCCGCCCTCGCGGACGTAGGTGGTGCCGGGCCGCTCGGGGTCGGGGTCGTAGAGGGCGTCGGTGTCCCAGCCGCGGTTCTCGGGGAACGGGGTGATGCCGTCGCGGCCTTCGTCCAGCAGTCGCCAGAGCTCCTCGGGGGAGGTGACGCCGCCCGGGTAGCGGCAGCTCATCCCGATGACGGCGATGGGTTCGTGCTCCCTGCGCTCGGCTTCGCGCAGCCGGCGGCGGGCCTCCCGAAGGTCGGCCGTCGCCCGCTTGAGGTAATCGAGAAGTTTCTTCTCGCCTTCCACCCAAGAACCCCCTGAACCCGGAACGCGCCCGGTACCCGGTCTGATTGGTCGCCGCCCGCACCGCCCGGGCGGGGCCCGGTGGTTCCGCGGTCCGGCCGTACCGCTCCCGCTGGTACGGCCGTTCCGCCCCGTGCTCCCGTGTCCCGGCTGTGACGTGCCGGGCCTTCGCCTGGCTGCTTTGCCTCTGCGAGGGGCCGTCCGCGAACTGCGCGTGCCGGGACGGGCGGTCTCCCGGAACGCTACGGGCGGCTTCTCGGGGGCAGCCACCCTTAGCTCCCCCTAGGTACCCCTATCAGGGGCCGCGGAACGGAAACGTCCGGGTGAATTCCATGTGTCCGGCGAGGGTCGGGCCGGGGTCCTGGAGGGGTTCTCCGCGGGCCGCGGGCGCCGTTCGGCTAAGGGCCCCTAGGGGTTTGATAGGGGTCCGTCCCACCACCGCACTGCTATAGCGTTCTCGGCATCGGACGCGGCGAAACGTCCGGCGGCTCGATTTCTTCGGAAGCCGCTCGATCCCGGAAGACCGGAACACCGGTAGGAGCCGGAACACCGGCAGGAGCCGGAAGAGCCGGACCGGAAGAGCCGCTGGAGCCGGAAACGAACACCGGAAGTCCGAAAGCCACGTCAAGCCGGAAGTCACGTCAAGGAAGCCGCGAAACAGCAAGCCGCGAAACATCGATTCGGGGTAGGAAGATGCCCGCGACACCGATCGTCAAAGGAACCGCCCCTTTCGGCGACCACAAGACCTGGTACCGCGTCACCGGTGACCTGGGGAGCGGGCGTACGCCCGTCGTCGTCCTGCACGGCGGCCCGGGGAGCACGCACGACTACCTGCTGAGCCTGGCGTCCCTGGCGGAGGCCGGCCGGCCGGTCGTGCACTACGACCAGCTCGGGAACGGCGGGTCCACCCGGCTGCCGGACCGCGGCACGGACTTCTGGACCGTGCGCCTGTTCCGCGAGGAGCTGGACAATCTCCTGCGGCACCTCAAGGTGGGCGACGACTACATCCTCTTCGGGCAGTCGTGGGGCGGGATGCTGGCCGCGGACCACGCCGCCGACCGGCCCGCCGGCCTGCGCGGCCTGGTGATCGCCAACTCCCCCGCCTCGATGCCCCTGTGGCTGCGGGAGATGGCGGTGCTGCGGGAGCGGCTGCCTCCCGAGGTGCAGGAGACGCTGCTGCGGCACGAGGCGGCGGGGACCACGGACACCGCCGAGTACTTCGCGGCCATGCGGGTGTTCTACGACCGGCACGTGTGCCGCGTCCAGCCGTGGCCGCGGGACTACCTGGCGACGTTCATGGAGATCAACGACGATCCGACCGTCTACCACGCCATGAACGGGCCGAACGAGTTCCACGTCATCGGCAGCCTCAAGGACTGGTCGGTCGAGGACCGGATTCCGCACATCGACGTCCCCACGCTGCTGATCAGCGGGCGGCACGACGAGGCGACCCCGGCGACCGTGCAGCCGTTCTACGACCTGATACCGGATGTCCGCTGGGAAATCCTCGAGGAATCGAGCCATGTGCCGCACCTTGAGGAACCCGAGCGTTTCACCTCCGTTCTCACCGCGTTCCTCGCGGAGCTCGACGGTGCCGGAGGAACAGCAATACCGGGCGCGGCGGCGGCGATTCCGTCCCCGTCCCTGCCCGGGGAATCCACGGAACCCAAGGAAGGAGCGCTCGGGTGACCACCGCTCATGAGATTCGCGCTTATCCGTTCAGCGAACCGGACCGGCTCGAACTCGATCCGATGTACGCCACTCTGCGCGCGGAGGAGCCGCTGAGCCGGGTGCAGTTCCCGCTCGGCGAGCCGGCCTGGCTGGCCACCCGCTACCACGACGTCCGCACGGTCCTGGCGGACCCGCGGTTCAGCCGGGCCGTCGCCAAGACCCGGGACCAGCCGCGCACCCACCCCGACGAGCACCTGGACGACGGTCTGGTCGGCATGGACGCGCCGGACCACGCGCGGCTGCGGAAGCTGGTCGCCCGGGCGTTCACCGGACGCCGGGTGGAGCTGATGCGCGACGACACCCAGCGGATCGTGGACGGGCTCGTCGACAACATGCTCGAACAGGGTGCCCCGTTCGACATGGTGGAGAACTTCGCCATCCCGCTGCCGGTCACCGTGATCTCCGAGATGCTCGGCGTGCCGGAGGCCGACCGTCCGCGGCTGCGCGGCTGGTCGGAGGCGATGGTCTCCACCACGGCGCTGCCGTGGGAGGAGATGGAGCGCAACGCCAAGGAGCTGTTCGCGTACATCGGGACGCTGGTCGCCGAGCGGCGCCGCAACCCCACCGAGGACCTGCTCGGTGCGCTGGTGAAGACGCGGGACGAGGACGGCGACCGGCTGAGCGAGGAGGAGCTGGTCATGCATGTGACCGGCGGCCTGCTCATCACCGGCACCGAGACGACCGCCTCGCAGATGCCCAACTTCCTGTACGCGCTGCTCAGCCACCGCGACCAGTGGGAGCTGCTGTGCGCCGACCCGTCGCTGGTGCCGCGCGCGGTCGAGGAGCTGGTGCGCTGGATCCCGCTGAACTACTCGGCGATGTTCGCCCGGTACGCCCTGGAGGACATCCAGTTCGGGGACGTCACGGTGAAGGCCGGCGAGCCGGTGGTGGGTTCGGTGGCCTCGGCCAACCGGGACCCGGAGATCTTCGAGGAGCCGGACCGGCTGGACGTCACCCGCGAGCACAACCCGCACATCGGCTTCGGTCACGGCCCGCACCACTGCCTGGGCGCCCAACTGGCCCGGATGGAGCTGCAGACGGTGCTGACGACCCTGGTGACCCGCTTCCCGACCCTGGACTTCGCCGACGGCGCGGACGGGGTGGTGTGGAAGCAGGGCATGCTGGTGCGCGGCCCGAAGCTGCTGCGGGTGACCTGGTGAGCCGCTGGTCGGTCGAGGTCGACCGCGGCGTCTGCATCGGCGCCTCGGTGTGCGCGAACTACGCGCCCGGGCACTTCGAGCTGGCGGACGGCAAGTCCCGGCCGCGGGCGGCCGTGATCGACCCCGACGACGCGGTGCTCGACGCCGCGGAGACCTGTCCGGTGGCCGCGCTGGCGGTGCGCGACGCCGACAGCGGCGCCCTGCTGGCGCCCGAGGAGTAGTCCTTCCCCGGGCCGGCGGTCTCCCCGGGCCCGTCACTTCCGGTTCCGGCGGCGTGTCTCCCAGGCCGCCGGAACCGCCGGTCGCGAGCGCCATCCGCCGGCCGCCGCCGCTCACTTCCACCGCCGCTCATCCCCGCCATCGTCCGCCCCCGCCACCGTCCACCGCCACGCGCGTCCGCGCGGCCGGTCGACGAGGGGCCGGCCCCCGCACGTCCGCTTGTCTCGGAAGGACCGCGCACATGACCACCGCGTCCCGGACCGGTACCGCGATGATCTTCCCCGGTATGGGGCCCACCCCCTTCGCGGAGGTCGGGAAGTTCATGGTCGTCAACCCCTTCGCCCGGAAGCTGGTCGCCGCCGCCGACCGGGTGCTCGGCTACTCGCTCGTCGACCGCTACCGCACCACCGAGGGCGACTACAGCGAGTACGCCCAGGTCGCGTTCATGGTCAACTCGCTGGCGCTGGCCCAGTGGGCGGGGCACACGCTGGGCGTCGAGGCCGGTCTGTGCACGGGCCCCAGCTTCGGCGAGAAGCCGGCCGCCGCGTTCTCCGGGGCGCTGGACTTCCCCGACGCCGTCCGCGCCACCGCCGCGTTCGCGCGGCTGCTGGAGGACTACTTCGCCACGGAGTACACGGACCTCGTCACCCACTCGTTCGTCCGCGTGCCGCAGGACACGCTGCGCGAACTGCTCGGGGAGCTGGACGAGCGCGGGGAGATGTACGAGATCTCCTGCTACATCGACGACGACTTCACCATGCTGACGCTGCGCGAGCACAACCTGGAGTGGCTGCCTGCCCGGCTCCGCGCGCTGGGCGGCATGTCGCTGTACACCATGCGTCCGCCGATGCACTGCTCGCTGTTCAAGGGGCTGCGCGACCGGGCCGAGGAGGAGGTCTTCGGCCCGCTGGAGTTCGCCGACCCGACCGTCCCGGTGATCGCCGACCAGGACGGTGCGCTGGTCACCACGGGCGAGGGGGTGCGCGCCATGATGCTGGACAGCTGTGTGCGCCCGCTGCGGTGGCCGGCGGTCGTGGACGCCCTGCGCGAGGCCGGGGTCGGCACGGTGTGCGTGGCGGGCCAGGACAGCCTCTTCGGCCGGGTGCGGCGCACCACGGACGCCTTCGAGGTGGTCCCGGCGACGCCGCGGCTGGCGCTGCGCCCGCGTCCGCGCCCCGCGAGCGCCTGAACCCTCCCTCCCCAAGACGTTCCCCTCGCTTTTCCGTACACCGACTCACCGAGAGGCCATCACCATGTGGGACCAGAAGTTCGAGGACCTGCTGCGCGGGTTCCTGCCGTTCCTGGGCGCCGACGAGCAGCTCACGCAGGACACCGGGCTGCGTGACCTGGGCCTGGACTCGCTGGGCATCGTCGAGCTGCTCGCCGCGCTGGAGGACGCGTACCAGGTGCGCTTCCACGACGACGCGCTCAGCCCCGAGACGTTCGCGACGCCCGGCGTGCTGTGGAAGGCGCTGTCCCGGCTGGTCGCGGACCAGGCCGCCTGAGCGGCGCCGCCGCACGTCCCGGAGCGAACCCAGTGAGCAGCAGAGGAGCAGCGGTGGACGCCACGTCGGACAGCACCCTGGACACGGCGCTGCACGGGCGTTTCCTGCGCGGAGTGGAGCTGGCGCCGCGCAATGACGCGGTGCGGGTCGGCGCCGACGCGATCGGTTACGAGGAGGCGCACGAGCGGGCCCTGGAGTGGGCGGGCGCGCTGTCGGCGGCGGTGGCGGGGCCGCCGGGCGCGGTGGCGGTGCTGGCGGCGAAGGGTGTCCGCGCGTACGTCGGCATCCTGGCCGCGCTGTACGCGGGCGCCACCGTCGTGCCCCTCCAGCCGGGCTTCCCGGTCGCGCGCACCCGCCGGATGATGCGGGCCGCCGGGGTGTCGGCGGTCATCGTGGACGAGGCCGGCTGGGCGCAGCTGCCGGAGCTGCTGGCGCCGGACCCGGACGACGGGCCGGCGTCCACCGCGCAGGACCCGGGCGCGGCGCTGCCGGTGCTCGCGCCGGGTTGTCCGGCGGGCGCGCTCCCGGGCGTCGTACGGATCGAGCCGCGCCCGTCCGGCGCGCTGGCGGCGCCGCGGCCGGTGCGGCCGGACGACGCCGCGTACATGCTGTTCACATCCGGGTCGACGGGCCGCCCCAAGGGCGTGCCGATCAGCCACGGCAGCGCCACGCACTACTTCGGCCTCCAGGACGCCCGTTACGACTTCACGCCGGACGACGTCTTCTCGCAGACGTTCGACCTGAACTTCGACTGCGCGATGTTCGACCTGTTCTGCGCCTGGGGATCCGGGGCGACGGCGCTGTGGGTGCCGCCGGGTGCGTACCGGGAGCTGCCGGCGTTCCTGGCGGAGCACCGGATGACGGTGTGGTTCTCGACGCCGAGCGCGATCGGGCTGGTCCGCCGGCTCGGCGGGCTGGTGCCGGGGGCGCTGCCCGGGCTGCGCTGGAGCTTCTTCGCCGGTGAGGCACTGACGTGCCGGGACGCGGCGGACTGGCAGGCGGCGGCGCCCGGTTCGGCGCTGGAGAACCTCTACGGCCCGACCGAGCTGACGATCACCATCGCGGCGCACCGCTGGGATCCGGAGCGTTCGGAGCGGATCGCGGTGAACGGGGTGGTGCCGATCGGCCGGGTCAACGGCGGCCACGCGCACCTGCTCCTCGACGAGGACGGGAAGCCCGCCGAGCGGGAGGGCGAGCTGTGCGTGTCCGGTCCGCAGCGGACGGCCGGCTATCTGGACCCGGGCGACGACGCGGGCCGCTTCCTCGACCACGACGGCCGCGTCTGGTACCGCACGGGCGACCGGGTGCGCCGCATCGGCGGGGACACCGCCAACAGCGAACTCGCCTACCTCGGACGGCTGGACGCCCAGGTGCAGGTCGCCGGCTGGCGGGTGGAGCTGCCCGAGGTGGACCACGCGCTGCGCGGCTGCGAGGGCGTCACCGAGGCCGTCACGGTCGACGTGGCCACGGAGGCGGGCACCGAGCTGGCCGTCTTCTACACCGGTTCCGCCGTGCCGCTCTCGGTGTTCGCCCGGCGACTGCGCCCGGTGCTGCCCCAAGGCATGACGCCCCGTCACTTCTGGCGGCTGGAGGAGTTCCCGCTCAACTCCAACCGCAAGACCGACCGCGGCGCGCTGCGGGCCCGCGCGCGCGAGCTCCTGAACGAAACCCCCGACCTCCGTACGACCGGCCCCCGTACCACCAGCACGCCGACGACCTGACAGGAGAACAGCGTTGGACAGCACTCCCGGCTTGGACGGCACCACGGGTGCGGCGCGGGGGGTCCCCCTGCGCGACCACCGTCCCGACAGCCTGGTCCACACCCTGCTGGACGAGGCCGTGGCGTTCTCGCCCTCGGCCGCGGCGGTCGCCGACGCCGAGGGGCGGTGGGACTACGCCCGCCTCGACGCGTACAGCCGCGCCTTCACCGACTGGCTGGCGGCGCGGGGCGTCGGCCCGGGTGACCGGCTGGTCGTCCAGCTGCCCACCACCAGGGAGCTGACCGCCCTGTTCTACGGGGCGTCGCGGCGCGGCGCGGTCTTCGTGCCGCTGAACCCGCACATGAAGCCGTACCACCTGCGGTCGGTCCTGGAGAACGCCGAACCGGCGCTGGTGGTCTGCGCGGAGGGCGACCGGGCGACGTTCGAGGCGGTCACCGGGGCGCCCGTGCACGAGTTCGGCGGGGTGTGGAGCGAGACCGAGAAGACCGCCGACCGCGGCCCGCGCCCGGAGGCGGCGGTGGACGTCGCGCCGGAGGACCCGGCCGTCCTCGTCTACACCTCGGGCAGCACGGCCGCCCCCAAGGCGGTGGTCTGCCCGCACGCGCAGATGGTGTTCGCCACCCGGTCGATGGTGCAGGTGCTCGGCTACCGCCCGGACGACGTGGTGTTCTGCCGGTTCCCGATGTCGTGGGACTACGGCCTGTACAAGGTCCTGATGTGCGCCGCGGGCCGGAGCGGGATCGTGCTGGCGGACGGCGAGTCGGACCTGCGGCTGCTGACGGCGGTCCGGGAGAGCGGGGCGACGGTGGTGCCGATCGTCCCGTCGCTGGCCGCGATGATCGCGACGCTGGCGCGCCGGGAGGAGAACCCGGCGCCGCGGGTGCGGATGTTCACCAACACGGGCGCGGCGCTGCCGCAGCCGGTGATCGAGACGCTGCGCGCGGCGTTCCCGGGGGCCCGGGTGGTGCGGCAGTTCGGGCAGACGGAGTGCAAGCGGGTCTCCATCATGCCGCCGGAGGAGGACCGGGAGCGGCCTGACTCGGTGGGCCGGCCGCTGCCCGGCACGCGCGTCCTGGTCGTGGACGAGGACGGCGCGTCCGTGCCCGTCGGCGAGACGGGCGAGATCGTGGCCGTCGGCCCGCATGTGATGCCCGGCTACTGGCGGAACCCGGAGGTGACCGCGCGGACCTTCCGCCGGCACGCCCCGACCGGTGAACTCCGGCTGCACACCGGGGACTACGGCTCGCTGGACGCGGACGGCTACCTGTACTTCCAGGGGCGCCGGGACGACATGTTCAAGCGCAAGGGCATCCGGATGAGCACGCTGGAGATCGAGGCGGCGGCGATGGACGTCCCAGGGGTGCGGGCGGCGGCGGTGCTGCCCCCGTCGGACCGGCACGACCTGGCGCTGTTCGTGGAGTCCGACCTGGCCCCGCACGTGGTCCTGCGCGAGCTCGCGGGCCGGCTGGAGCAGCAGAAGGTCCCGGCGGTCTGCCGGGTGCTCGCCGAGTGGCCCCTGACCCTGCACGGCAAGAACGAGAAGCGGCGGCTCGCGGAGCTGCTCGACGGGAGCGACCAGTGAGCCGGTACGACGAACTGGCCGAGCGGTACGGCACACCGCTGTACGTCTACGACCTGGACCGGGTGGAGACCGCGCGCGCGGATCTGCTGGACGCGCTCCCCGAGCCGTTCAGCCTGTTCAGCGCGGTCAAGGCGAACCCGCACCCGGAGGTGCTGCGGGCCCTGGCGACCGGCGGCGACCGGGTGTGCCGGGCCGAGATCAGCTCGACGGGCGAGCTGGCCGCCGCCCTGGAGGCGGGCTTCGACCCGGCGGAGTGCCTGTACACCGGGCCGGGGAAGACCGACGTCGAGCTGGCCGCGGCGCTGGCCGCCGGGGTGCGGCTGTTCTCCGTCGAGTCGCTGACGGACCTGGAGCACGTGGGCGCGGCCGCCCGGGCGCACGGTGTGGTGGCCGACTGCCTGGTGCGCGTCAACAGCGCCTCGGCGAGCGCCACCACCAGCATCCGGATGACGGGGACGCCCTCGCAGTTCGGCGTCGACGCGGAGACGCTCGGCGACGTCCTGCCGAAGCTGCGCGCCGTGCCCGGCACAGAGGTGGTGGGGGCGCACTTCTTCCCGCTGAGCAACGCGAAGGACGAGGACAGCCTCGTCGGGGAGTTCCGGCACACCCTCGCCCTGGCCGCGGAGCTGGGGCGCGAACACGGGCTGCCGCTGCGGTTCCTGGACATCGGCGGCGGTTTCGCCGCCCCCTACGCGGTGCCCGGCGAGCGTCCGGTGTACGAGAAGCTGCGCGAGCGGCTGGAGGACACCCTGGACGAGCTGTTCCCGGACTGGCGGCAGGGCACCCCGCACCTCGCCTGCGAGTCGGGCCGCTATCTGGTGGGCGACAGCGGCGTCCTGCTGACCCGGGTGGTCAACATCAAGGAGAGCCGGGGCCGGACGTTCGTCATCCTGGACGCCGGCATCAACACCTTCGGCGGGATGTCGGGCCTGGGCCGGCTGCTGCCGGTGGCCGTGCAGCCGGCGGACTCCGGGCAGGCCGCGGAGATTGCGGACGGCGAGGGGCTGAGCGCCAGCCTGGTCGGGCCGCTGTGCACGCCGGGCGACGTCCTCGGCCGCCGGGTCGAGCTGCCGCGGGTGAGGGTCGGGGACGTGCTGGCGATCCCCAACGCCGGGGCGTACGGCCCGACGGCCAGCCTGCTGATGTTCCTGGGCCGGCCGGCCCCCGCCGAGGTGCTGGTGCGCGGCGGCGAGGTCGTCTCGGCGTCCCGGCTGGAGCACCGCCGCGCCCCGCTGGCGCCGCTCCCGGAGGGCGCCGCGGACGCGGTACCGGGCGGCGGAGGGGCGGCATGACCCCGCCGCCGCGCGACCCGGCCGGGCCGGCGGCGTCCGTGACGAGGGGGGCGCCGGCGGTACCGGCCCCGGCGGGCATCGTGCCGGTGGCCACCGGCCGCGCCCCGGCCGGGCACCGGCAGACGGTCCTGGTCAGCGGTCTCGCCTCCGACTCGCACACCTGGAACCTGGTGTTCCTCCAGTTGCTGATCGAGGAGCTGGGGTACGACGTGGTGAACCTGGGCCCGTGCGTCCCGGACGAACTCCTGGTGCGCGAGTGCCGGGAGCGCACCCCCGCGCTGCTCGTGGTGAGCAGCGTCAACGGCCACGGCCACCAGGACGGCGTACGGGTCATCAGGAAGCTGCGTGCCGAGCCGGGACTGGCGGAGCTGCCCGCGGTCATCGGCGGCAAGCTCGGCATCACCGGCGGCGAGGGCACCGACCATGTGACGGAGCTGATGGAGGCGGGTTTCGACAGCGTCTTCGAGGACGGCGCGCAGGAGATCGCCTCGTTCCGGCGCTTCATCGGCGGCATACCGCGACGGGCCGCGCTGTCGTGAACGGACGCTTCGGCGAGGCACTGGAGAGCGGCCCGCACCGGCGGCCGGAAGGCGTCCCCGTCCCCGTACCCGTCCCGGGAGGACCCGCGCGGCCGGACGCCGTCCCGCCGCCGGACGTCGCTCCCGTACCGGACGCCGCT
This sequence comes from Streptomyces mobaraensis, assembly GCF_020099395.1. Taxonomy (NCBI): domain Bacteria; kingdom Bacillati; phylum Actinomycetota; class Actinomycetes; order Kitasatosporales; family Streptomycetaceae; genus Streptomyces; species Streptomyces mobaraensis. Next base: position 119,994 of record NZ_CP083590.1, read on the forward strand.
CCCGTATCGGAGGCCGTCCCCGCCCCCGTCCCGGACGACGCGCCCGCGCGGCGCCCCGCCGGCGACTTCGGCGCGTTCGTCCGCCGGGCGCACCGGGCCGGACGCCTGGTGGTGCAGCCGCGCATGGGCTTCGGCGACCCGGCCGCCATGCGCGCGGGGCTGCACGCCACCCGGCACGCCGACGCCACCACCGTCGGCACCCTCACCCTGGACAGCTACACCCGGGTCGGGGACCTCGCCGCGATCGAGGCGGCACTGCGCGAGGGGTCGGCCCTCAACGGCTTCCCCATCGTCAGCTACCCGGTGGAGACGACCCGGGCGGTCCTGCGCGGGCTGCACGGCGACGACTTCCCGGTGCAGGTCCGGCACGGCTCGGCGGCCCCGTTCGACATCTTCGTCGCGCTGACGCGGGCCGGGCTGAGCGCCACCGAGGGCGGCCCGGTCTCGTACTGCCTGCCCTACGGCCGTACTCCGCTCGACGAGTCGATGCGCAACTGGGAGCGCGGCAGCACGCTGTTCGCGCAGCTCCGCGAGTGGGGGGCCAGCCCGCACATCGAGACGTTCGGCGGCTGTCTGCTGGGGCAGCTGTGCCCGCCGAGCATGCTGGTGGCGGTCAGTGTCCTGGAGGCGGTGTTCTTCCACCGGCTGGGCATCCGCGACCTGTCCGTCAGCTACGCCCAGCAGACCAACCGCGACCAGGACCGCGAGGCGGTCGCCGCGCTGCGCAGGCTCTGCGCGGAGCTGCTCCCGGACGCCGACTGGCACGTGGTGATCTACGCCTACATGGGGGTGTACCCGTACACCCCCGAGGGCTGCTACCGGCTGCTCGGGGAGGCCGCCGAACTCGCGGTCGGCACGGGCTCGGAGCGCCTGATCGTCAAGACCGTCGCCGAGTCCCGGCGGATCCCCACCGTGGCGGAGAACGTCGCGGCCCTGGAGTACGCCGCCCGGGTGGCGCGGACGGCCCCCGGACCGCCGGCCGGAGACCCCGGCCCCGGGGACACCCAGACGTACGCCGAGGCGCGCACGCTCGTCGACGCCGTCCTCAACAGCCACCCGGACATCGGGCACGCGCTGCTGCTCGCCTTCAAGCGCGGCTACCTGGACATCCCGTACTGCGTGCACCCGGACAACGCCGGGCGCAGCCGCAGCTACATCGACGACCGCGGCTGGCTGCGCTGGGCCGACACCGGCTCGCTGCCCATCGCGGACCTGGTGGACGGCCGCCGGTCGCGTCCCGTCACCTCGTCCGACCTGCTGGAGGCGCTGTCGTACGTGCAGCGCAGCTACGACGAGCCGTTCTGGCCGGACGAGCCCCTGCCCCTGGCGGCCGAACCCGCCGGCCCGCCCGCGGACGGCCGGCCGCTGCCCTGACCGGCCGCCGATGCCCGGCACGTCCCGCCCCCGCCCGCCCCGAACCACCCCGCCCGCCCCGTTCCGCCCGCGGAATTCTTTTGGAGAGCACCGAATGACTGAGTCCGAGAACGTTCCCACCCCGTCCGGTGCCGCGTCGGCCGGGACCGCGGGCGAGCCCGGGGGCGCCCCGGAGACCGGGCCGCGGGCGCGGGCCCTCCTGGTGGAGCGGCTCACCGGACGGACCGCCGCCGAGCAGGAGCGCGTGGTGCTGGAGCTGGTGCACGAGCACACCGTCGCCGCGCTGCGCCGCGCCCGCCCGGACACCAAGGGCCCGGTGGACACCGAACGGCCCTTTCTGGAGCTGGGGTTCGACTCGCTGTCCGCCGTGGACCTGCACGCCCGGCTGACCGCGGCCACCGGCCTGGAGCTGCCCGTCACCGCGGTCTACGACCACCCCACGCCGGCGGCGCTCGGCCGCCTCGTCCGCACCCGGGCGCTGGGCCTGGCGCCCGAGCCGGTCGCGGTGCCGGTCCGGGAGGCCGCGGGCGACGACGACGATCCGGTGGCCATCATCGGCATGGCCTGCCACTACCCCGGCGGGGTGGACTCCCCCGAGGCGTTCTGGACGCTGCTGGCCGAGGGCCGCGAGGTGCTGTCGGACTTCCCGACCGACCGCGGCTGGGACGTCCCCGGCATGTTCGACCCGGACCCCGACCGGCCCGGCAAGTCCTATGTCGACAAGGGCGGCTTCCTGGACCGGGCCGCCGAGTTCGACGCCGACTTCTTCAAGATCAGCCCGCGTGAGGCGCTGGCCATGGACCCGCAGCAGCGGCTGATCCTGGAGACCTCCTGGGAGGCGCTGGAGCGCTCCGGCGTCAACCCGGCCTCGCTGCGCGGCAGTCGCACCGGTGTCTTCTTCGGTGCCGAGGTGCACGAGTACGGCACCCGCGTCCACCAGGCGCCGCTGGGCCTCGACGGCTACCTGATGACCGGCAACGCGCCCAGCGTCGCCTCCGGGCGCGTCTCCTACACGCTGGGCCTGGAGGGCCCGGCCGTCACCGTGGACACCGCCTGCTCCGGCTCGCTGGTCTCCCTGCACCTGGCCGCGCAGTCGCTGCGGGACGGCGAGTGCTCGCTGGCGCTCGTCGGCGGCGTCGCCGTGATGGGCAGCCCCGGCATGTTCACCGCCTTCAGCCGGCAGCGCGGCCTGGCGCCCGACGGCCGCTGCAAGGCGTTCGCCGAGGCCGCCGACGGCACCGGGTTCTCCGAGGGCGTCGGCGTGTTCGTCGTCGAGCGGCTGTCCGACGCGCGCCGCAACGGGCACCGCGTCCTGGCGGTCGTCCGGGGCTCCGCGATCAACCAGGACGGCGCCAGCAACGGCCTCACCGCCCCCAACGGCCCTTCCCAGCAGCGGCTCATCCTCCAGGCCCTGGCCAACGCGGGGCTGCGCCCGGCCGACGTCGACGCCGTGGACGCGCACGGCACCGGCACCAAGCTCGGCGACCCCATCGAGGCGCAGGCGATCCTCGCCACGTACGGCCAGGAGCGCCCGGAGGGCCGGCCGCTGCGCCTGGGTTCGGCCAAGTCCAACCTCGGGCACACGCAGGCCGCCGGCGGTGCCGCGAGCGTCATCAAGATGGTGCTGGCGATGCGGCACGGTGTCCTGCCGAGGACGCTGCACGTGGACGCGCCGTCCTCGCACGTCGACTGGACGGCCGGCGACGTGGAGCTGCTCACCGAGGCGCTGCCGTGGGACACCCCGGACGGCCGGCCGCGGCGCGCCGGGATCTCGGCGTTCGGGATCAGCGGCACCAACGCGCACGTGATCATCGAGGAGCCGCCGGCCGACGATCCGGCCGACGGCGCGGAGGGACCGGCCGCCGACGTCACCGGGCAGCCGGGGATCCCGCTGCTGCTCAGCGCCCGATCGCCGGAGGCGCTCGGCGCCCAGGCCGCCGGGGTGCTCGCGCTGCTGGCCGGCGAGGACGCCCCGGAGCCGTCCGATGTCGCGTACGCCCTGGCCACCACGCGTGCGGAGCTGGAGCACCGGGCCGTGATCACGGACGGCGGGACCGCCGGACTGCGCGCCCTCGCCGAGGGCGCCGCCGAGGCGGCCGGCGTCGTCCTCGACACGGTCGCCGGCGGGCGGCTGGCGTTCCTGTTCACCGGGCAGGGCGCGCAACGGGCCTGCATGGGCCGGGAGCTGTACGACGCGTTCCCGGTGTTCGCTCGGGCGCTGGACGACGCCTGCGGATACCTGGACCTCCAGCTCGAACGCCCGCTGCTGGACGTGCTGTTCGCCCCGGAGGGCTCGGAGGCGGCCGCGCTGCTGGACCGCACGGAGTACGCGCAGCCCGCCCTGTTCGCCGTCGAGACGGCGCTGTTCCGGCTGGTGGAGTCCTGGGGCGTGCGCCCGGACGTGCTGGCCGGGCACTCGATCGGGGAGATCGCGGCGGCGCACGCCGCCGGGGTGTTCACCTTGGAGGACGCCTGCGCGCTGGTCGCGGCGCGCGGCCGGCTGATGCAGGAGCTGCCGGAGGGCGGGGTGATGGCCGCCCTCCAGTGCACCGAGGAGGAGGCCCTCGCCCTGCTCGACGGCGCCGCGGACGCGGCCGTCGCCGCCGTCAACGGCCCGCGCGCGGTCGTCGTCTCCGGCGCGCGGGCCACGGTCGCCCCGATCGTGGAGAAGCTGCGGGAGCAGGGCCGCAAGACCTCGATGCTGAAGGTCTCGCACGCCTTCCACTCCCCGCTGATGGAGCCGATGCTGGACGGGTTCCGGCAACTAGCCGAGATCCTCGACTACGCCGAGCCGCGCATCCCGCTCGTCTCCACCGTCACCGGCCGCACCGCCGGCCCGGGCGAACTCACCGCGCCCGAGTACTGGGTGACCCACGTCCGCGAGGCGGTGCGCTTCGCCGACGGCGTCCGCGCCCTCGCCGACGACGGGGTGACGGCCTTCCTGGAGATCGGCCCGGACGCCGTCCTCACCGCCATGGCCGGCACCGCGCTGCCCGACGACACCTCCGCCGTCTGCGTGCCGCTGCTGCGCCGCGACCGCCCCGAGCGGCCCGAGACCCGCGCCGCGCTCGCCCGCCTGTGGACCCGGGGGCACGCCGTCGACTGGACCGCGCTCCACACCGGCGCGCCCGCCCGCCGCGTCGACCTCCCCACGTACCCGTTCCAGCGCCGCCGGTTCTGGCTGGAGGCCGCCCCCGACACCGGCGACGTCACGACGCTCGGCCAGGCCCCCGCGGGCCACCCGCTGCTCGGCGCGGCCGTCGCCGTCCCCGGCAGCGACGCCACCGTGCTCACCGGCCGCATCGGCCCCCGTACGCATGCCTGGCTGGCCGACCACGTGGTGCTCGGCACCACCCTCCTCCCCGGCACCGCCCTCCTCGAACTCGCCCTGCACGCCGGCGACCACACCGGCACCCCGCACGTCGAGGAACTGACCCTCCAGGCTCCGCTGGCCCTCTCGCCGGACGCGCACACCGATCTGCGGGTGGAGGTCAACGCCCCGGACGCCACGGGCGGCCGCGCCCTGACCGTCCACAGCCGTCCGCACGGCGCCGCGCACACCGTGCCGTGGACCCTGCACGCCACCGCGACGCTCACACCGGAGGCGCCTGCCCCTGACACGGATCTCGGCACATGGCCGCCGCCCGGCGCCCGGCCGATCCCTCTGGAGGGCGTATACGAACGACTGGCGGCCGACGGCTACCTCTACGGGCCCGCGTTCCAGGGCCTGCGGGCCGCCTGGCGGCGCGGCGACGAGGTGTTCGCCGAGGTCGCCCTGCCGGAGGACGCCCACCAGGACGCCGCCGGCTACCTCGTGCACCCGGCCCTCCTCGACGCGGCGCTGCACGCCACCGACCTCGGCCGGGACGACGGCAGCGACAGCGGCGGGGAGCGCGGGGGGCAGACCGCCCTCCCGTTCGCCTGGACCGGCGTCAGCGTGCACGCGACGGGGGCGACCTCGCTGCGCGTCGCCGTCACCAGCACCGCCAACGATGGGCTGCGGCTGCGGCTCGCCGACCCGGCGGGCCGGCCGGTCGCCACGGTGGGCGAGCTGGCCATGCGGCCGGTGACGGCCGACCAGATGGCGGCGGCCCGCGACGGCGCCGACACCTCCCTGCACGTCGTGGAGTGGACCACTCTGTCGGTCGCCGAGCAGGCGGCGGACAGCGGCACCGCCCTTACGACGTGGGCGGCGCTCGGGCCGCGGGCCGAGCAGTGGGAGTGGACCGGCGCCACGGCGTACACGGACGTGGAGGACCTGGTCGGCGACCTGCCCGACGTCGTCGTCCTCACCTGCCCGGAGGGCCGGGACGGCGGCGACGGTGATGGCGGTGACGGCGTGGACATGCCGCAGCGGGTGCGTGAAGCCACCCGCTCCGCGCTCGGCACGCTCCAGGACTGGCTGGACGACGAGCGGTACGCCGAGTCGCGTCTGGTGGTCGTGACGCGTGGGGCGGTCGGGCCGCGCGGTGAGCGGAACGACGAGGCGGACCTGGCGGGCGCGGCGGTGTGGGGCCTGGTGCGCGCCGCCCAGGCCGAGCACCCGGACCGCTTCACCCTGCTGGACTGGGACGGGACACCGGTCCCGCTCCCCCGGCTGACGGCCGCGCTGGCGAGCGGTGAGCCGGAACTGGCGGTGCGCGGCGGCGAGTTCACCGTGCCCCGGCTGGCCCGGGTGGCGGGTCAGCAGCCTGCGGCGGACGGCCGACTGAGTGGTTTCGAGGGCTGGGAGCCTCAGGACAGCGTCCTGATCACCGGCGGCACGGGCGGCCTCGCCACCCTCCTCGCCGAACACCTCATCACCCACCACCGCATCACCCACATCACGCTCGCCAGCCGCCAGGGACCCGATCACCCCCGCGCGACGGAGCTGGTGGACCGTCTCACCGAGCTCGGCGGGAACATCACCCTCACCGCGTGCGACGTCAGCGACCCCACTCAAGTCACTGGTCTTCTCACCGGCATCCCGCACCTCAAGGCCATCATCCACACCGCAGGCGTCCTCAACGACGCAACCCTCACCAACCAGACCCCCCACCACCTCCACACCACCCTCACCCCCAAAGCCGACGCCGCCTGGCACCTCCACCACACCACCCAGCACCTCAACCTCCCCCTCACCCACTTCATCCTCTACTCCTCCGCGGCCGCCACCCTCGACGGCGCCGGACAAGCCAACTACGCCGCCGCCAACGCCTTCCTCGACGCCCTCGCCCACCACCGCCACACCCACCAACTCCCCGCACAATCCCTCGCCTGGGGACTGTGGGACACCGAGCAGGGCATGGCCGGGCAGCTCAGCACCGCCGACCTCCAGCGCATGAACAGCGGGCCCCTGCTCTCCCTCACCACCGAGCAGAACCTCGCCCTCTTCGACGCCGCCCTCACCACCGCCCGTCCCGCTCTCCTCCCCATCCGCCTCAACCCCCACCACACTCCGGCTCCGCCGCTCCTGCACACCCTTCACCCGCCCACGTCCACCCGCCCCACCGCGCACACCGCTCACACCGCCATCGCGGCAGCCGTGAGCGGCCACCCGGAGGCCGTGGCCCGGCTGGGCAAGCTGGACGCGGTGGAGCGTGAGCGGGCGCTGATGGACCTGGTGCGGACCCATGTCGCGGAGGTGCTGCACCACGAGAGCGCGAGCGCCATCGACGGCCGGCGGGCGTTTACCGAGATCGGTTTCGACTCGCTCTCCGCCGTGGAACTGCGCAACCGGCTGAACAAGGCGACCGCCCTGCGGCTGCCCGCCACCCTGGTCTTCGACTACCCGACCCCGGCGGCGCTGGCGGAGCACCTGGGCGAGAAACTGTTCGACGCCGGACCGGCGGCCGCCGCCCCCGCCGCCCCGGCCGCCGCTTCGGACGCGGCACCGGACGAGCCAATCGCCATCGTCGGCATGAGCTGCCGCTTCCCCGGCGGCGTCACCACGCCCGAGGAGCTGTGGGAGCTCCTCGCCGAAGGGCGCGACGGCGTCACCCTGTTCCCCGAGGACCGCGGCTGGAACGTCGAGGACATCTACGACCCCGAGCCGGGCGCGCCGGGCAAGACGAACTCGCGCGAGGGCGGATTCCTGCACGACGCGGCGGAGTTCGACGCCGAGTTCTTCGGCATTTCTCCGCGCGAGGCCCTGGGCACCGACCCCCAACAGCGCCTGCTCCTCGAAGCCTCCTGGGAAGCCCTCGAACGCGCCGGCATCAACCCCCACACCCTCCGCGGCACCACCACCGGCGTCTTCACCGGCATCATGTACCACGACTACGCCTCACGCCTCACCCACACACCCCTCCCCGAAGGCGTCGACACCTACCTCGGCAACGGCAGCCTCGGCAGCGTCGCCAGCGGCCGCATCTCCTACACCCTCGGCCTCGAAGGCCCCGCCGTCAGCATCGACACCGCCTGCTCCTCCTCCCTCGTCGCCCTCCACCTCGCCATCCAGGCTCTCCGCAACGGCGAATGCGCCCTGGCCCTGGCCGGTGGTGCGACGGTGATGTCGACGCCGGACACGTTCATCGACTTCAGCAGGCAAGGGGGTCTCGCCAAGGACGGCCGCATCAGGTCGTTCGCCGACTCCGCCGACGGCACCGGCTGGGGCGAGGGGGTGGGCATGCTGCTGGTGGAACGCCTGTCGGACGCACGCCGCAACGGGCACAAGGTGCTCGCGGTCGTCCGGGGCTCGGCGGTCAACCAGGACGGCGCCAGCAACGGACTGACGGCGCCGAACGGCCCCTCGCAGCAGCGCGTGATCCGCCAGGCCCTCGACAACGCCGGCCTCCGGCCGTCCGAGGTGGACGCGGTGGAGGCGCACGGTACCGGGACGACGCTGGGCGACCCGATCGAGGCGCAGGCGCTGCTGGCGACCTACGGCCAACACCGCCCGGCCGACCAGCCCCTCTGGCTCGGCTCCATCAAGTCCAACCTGGGGCACACGCAGGCGGCGGCGGGCGTCGCGGGCATCATCAAGATGGTTCTCGCGATGCGCAACGGCGTGCTGCCGAAGACGCTGCACGTGGACGCGCCGTCGTCGAAGGTGGACTGGTCGGCGGGCGCAGTGGAACTCCTCACCAACGCCCGGGCGTGGGAGAGCGACCGGCCGCGCAGGGCGGGTGTCTCCTCGTTCGGCATCAGCGGCACCAACGCCCACGTCATCCTCGAAGAAGCCCCGCCCGTGGAGGAAGCGGCGCAGGAAGAGGTGGAGGCTGCCGGGCCGGTGCTGCCGTGGCTGCTCAGCGCCCGTTCCGCCGACGCGCTGAAGGCCCAGGCGGCACAGCTGTTGAGCGTGCTGGAGCGCGAGGACGCTCCGGAGCTGCGGGAGGTGGCGGTGGCCCTGGCGACGACGCGGGCACAGCTGGAACACCGTGCCGTGCTCACCGGCACCAACCGCGCGGACCTCACCGCCGGGCTCGCCGCGCTGGCGGCCGGGCAGGACGCGGCGGGCCTGGTGCGGGGAACGGTCAGCGAGGGCCGGCTGGCGTTCCTGTTCACCGGGCAGGGGGCACAGCGGGTAGGCATGGGCCGGGAACTGTACGAAGCGTTCCCGGTGTTCGGCAAGGCGCTGGATGAGGTGTGCGCCCACTTCGAACTCCCGCTCAAGGACGTCCTCTTCGGCGAGGACGGCGAACTGCTGAACCGTACGGAGTACGCACAGCCCGCCCTGTTCGCCATCGAGACGGCACTGTTCCGCCTGGTGGAGTCCTGGGGCGTACGACCGGAGGTGCTGGCCGGGCACTCGATCGGCGAGATCACGGCAGCCCACGTCGCCGGGGTGCTCTCCCTGGCGGACGCGTGCACGCTGGTGGCCGCACGCGGCCGGCTGATGCAGGCCCTGCCCGAAGGCGGGGTCATGGCCGCCCTCCAGTGCACCGAAGAGGAAGCTCTCGGTCTGCTCGGTGATGCTGAGGACGCTTCCATCGCCGCGGTCAACGGCCCGCGCGCGGTTGTTGTCTCGGGTGCCGAAGCAACGGTCACCGCGATCGTGGAGCAGCTGCGGGAGCAGGGCCGCAAGACCTCGATGCTCAAGGTCTCGCACGCCTTCCACTCACCCCTCATGGAGCCGATGCTGGAGGACTTCCGCACGGTCGTGGCGGGTTTGTCGTTCACCGAACCCCGCATCCCGATCGTGTCGACTGTCACCGGACTCGCGGCCTCGGCCGAGGAGTTGACGAGCGTCGACTACTGGGTCGAGCACGTCCGCCGCCCGGTCCGCTTCGCCGACGCCGTCGCCACCCTGACCGCCGACGGCATCACCACCCTCCTGGAGATCGGCCCCGACGCCGTCCTCACCGCCATGGCAGCCGACCACACCACCGCCACCTGCCTCCCCCTCCAACGCCGCAACCGCCCCGAGGCGCCGGAGGTTCTCACCGCCCTCGCCACCCTCTGGACCCACGGCCACCCCATCACCTGGCACACCCTCCACCCCACACACCACACCACCACCATCGACCTCCCCACCTACCCCTTCCAACGCCGCCGCTACTGGATCGACGCGGTGGCCGAGCAGGCGGACGTGGCTTCCGCCGGTCTGGACCCCGCGCGGCATCCGCTGCTCGGTGCCGCCCTCACCGTTCCGGAGTCGAGCACGGTGGTGCTGACGGGCCGCATCGGTCTGCGGTCCCACGCCTGGCTGGTCGATCACACGGTCATGGGGAGCACTCTGCTGCCCGGTACCGCGTGCGTCGAACTCGCCCTGCGGGCGGGCGACCAGGTGGGATGCGGGGTGCTGGAGGAGCTGACGCTGGAGGTGCCGCTGGTCCTGCCGTCGCGTGGCGCCAGGGATCTGCGGGTGTCCGTGGGTGAGCCGGACGGGTCCGGCCGCCGGCCGGTCGGCGTGTACTCGCGGGCGCAGGACGCCCCGGCGGACGAGCCGTGGGTCCGCCACGCGGGCGGCTTCCTGGTGCGGGGCACGTCCGAGGTGCGTCCGGAGGCCGGTCTGAGCGTCTGGCCGCCGGAGGGCGCCGAGCCCGTGGACGTGGACGTGCTCTACCCGGCCCTGGCCGCGGACGGTCTGGAGTACGGCCCGGTCTTCCGGGGTCTGCGTGCCGCGTGGCGCCGGGACGGCGAGGTCTTCGCCGAGGTGACCCTTCCCGAGGAGGCCCACGGCGACGCCGGCTCCTACGGTCTTCACCCCGCCCTCTTCGACGCCGCCCTGCACGCCACCGAGTTGCTCGGGGACGGTGCCCGGCGGCCCGGGCAGGGCGCCGCGCTTCCGTTCGCGTGGAGCGACGTGTCCCTGCACGCCTCGGGTGCGACCTCGCTGCGGGTCAGGGTCGCGGCGGTCGAGGGCGTCGCGGACGCGACGTCGCTGGAACTGGCCGACGCGGCCGGTGCACCGGTGGCCTCGGTACGTTCACTGGTCGCCCGGCCGGTGTCGGCCGACCAGATCGCGAAAGCGGGTGACGGCGCGCTTCCGCTCCACCGGGTCGAATGGATCCCGCTCCCGGACGGCGACGCCGCGCCGACGCGGGTCCCGGCCGGCCCCGAGGGCTGGGCGGTGCTCGGCGAGCGGCCCGCGGACTGGGCGTGGACGGGAGTGTCGGCGTACCCCGACCTCGCCTCGTTGGAGGAGGCCGCGCCCACCGTGGTGCTGCTGCCCTGCCGCGTACCGGAGTTGACGGACGGCGACGACGCCACCGTTCTGCCCGGGCGGCTGCGCGAGGTGCTGGGCGAGGTGCTCGGCACGCTGCGGCAGTGGGTGGCGGACGAACGGCCGGCGTCCTCCCGGCTGGTGGTCGTCACCCGGGACACGGACGGGCCCGGCGGGCTGGTCAACGCCGCCGTGGAGGGCCTGGTCCGCTCGGCCCAGGCCGAGCACCCGGAGAGCTTCGTCCTGGCGCGCTGGGACGGGGACGAGTCCTCGGTGCGGTTCTTCCCGGCGGCGCTCGCCTCCGCCGAGCCGCAGGTGTGGGTCCGGGCGGACGGGGTGCACGTGGCCCGGCTCGGTCGCGTCGAAAAGGCATCCTCTGCGCCGCAGTTGACGGGATTCGAGGACTGGGACCCCCAGGACAGTGTCCTGATCACCGGCGGCACGGGCGGCCTCGCCACCCTCCTCGCCGAACACCTCATCACCCACCACCGCATCACTCACATCACCCTCGCCAGCCGCCAGGGACCCGACCACCCTCGCGCCACCGAGCTGACCAAGCACCTCACCGAACTCGGCGGGAAGATCACCCTCACCGCCTGCGACGTCAGCGACCCCGCTCAGGTCACCGACCTCCTCACCGGCATCCCCCACCTCAAGGCCATCATCCACACCGCAGGCGTCCTCAACGACGCCACCCTCACCAACCAGACCCCCCACCACCTCCACACCACCCTCACCCCCAAAGCCGACGCCGCCTGGCACCTCCACCACACCACCCAGCACCTCAACCTCCCCCTCACCCACTTCATCCTCTACTCCTCCGCGGCCGCCACCCTCGACGGCGCCGGACAAGCCAACTACGCCGCCGCCAACGCCTTCCTCGACGCCCTCGCCCACCACCGCCACACCCACCAACTCCCCGCACAATCCCTCGCCTGGGGACTGTGGGACACCGAGCAGGGCATGGCCGGGCAGCTCAGCACCGCCGACCTCCAGCGCATGAGCAACGGGCCCCTCCTCCCCCTCACCACCCACCAGAACCTCGCCCTCTTCGACGCCGCCCTCACCACCCCCGACCCCGCCCTCCTCCCCATCCACCCCAACCCGAGCCACACACCCGTCCACCCGCTGCTCCACGCCCTCCGCCCGCCCACGCCCACCCGTCCCACCGCGCACAGCACCACCACGACCGCCACCGCCGCTGTCCAGGACGACACGCCCCTCGCCGAGCGGCTCGCGCCGCTCGACACCGAGGAGCGGCTCCGGCTCCTGGAGGACGTGATCTGCGCCGAGGTGGCCAGGGTCCTCGGACACGCGGACGGCTCGGCGCTCGACCCGGCCCGCTCGTTCCAGGACGCCGGTTTCGACTCGCTCACGGCGGTGGAGCTGCGCAACAGGCTGAAGACGGCGACCGGCCAGCGGCTGTCGGCCACCCTGGTCTTCGACTACCCGACCCCGCAGACCATGGCCAAGCACCTGCTGGAGGAGCTGCTGCCGGAGGTCGAGGAGTGCGCGTCGCGACTGCTCGTCCCCGAGGCGGACGACGACGAGGTGCGCAGGCTGCTGGAGTCCGTACCGCTCGCCCGGATCAGGGAAGCCGGCCTGCTGGACGCCCTGTTGGCGCTGGCCCCGGCCGCGTCCCCCGCGTCCACCCTCGCCCCCGCCGAGGCCCAGGCCGAGGCGAGCGCCGCGGACCAGAGCGACGCGATCCTGGCGATGGACATCGACGCCCTCGTCCGCGAGGCGTTCGAGCGCAGCGACTCCGAGCAGCAGCCCGAGTGACCGTTCCGGCCGGGTGCCGGTCCCGCGCGGCGCGGACCGGCACCCGGCCGGGCGGAGCGAGCCCAGTGACATGAGTGACCGAGGAATGCGAGTGACGACCGTGGATACACCTGTCCAGAAGATCGCCGAGGCCCTGCGCGCGTCGCTGCTGGAGAACGAGCGGCTGCGCCGGCGATACGACGAGGCCGCGGCGGCGACCGCCGCCGCCGCGGAGCCCGTGGCGATCGTGGGCATGAGCTGCCGTTTCCCCGGGGACGTGGAGTCCCCTGAGGAGCTGTGGTCGCTCGTCGACGCGGGCACCGACGCGATCACCGCGTTCCCCGGCGGCCGCAACTGGGACCTGGACGCGGTGTACGACCCGGAGGGGCAGCGTCCGCACACCAGTTACACCGGTCAGGGCGGGTTCCTGCACCGGGCGCCGGAGTTCGACGCGGCGTTCTTCGGAATGAGCCCGCACGAGGCGACGGCGACCGATCCGCAGCAGCGGCTGCTGCTGGAGGTCGCCTGGGAGGCGTTCGAGCGGTCCGGCATCGATCCGCAGAGCCTGGCCGGCAGCCGGACCGGTGTGTACGCGGGGGTGATGGCCACCGACTACCCCGTGCGGGTGGGCACGGTCCCCGACGGCGCCGAGGGCTTCATGGTCACCGGCACGGACGGCAGCATCGTGTCCGGCCGGATCTCGTACACCCTCGGCCTCGAAGGCCCCGCCGTCAGCATCGACACCGCCTGCTCCTCCTCCCTCGTCGCCCTGCACCTGGCGGTGCAGGCGCTCCGCAAGGGCGAGTGCTCGCTGGCTCTGGCCGGCGGTGTCACGGTGATGTCCACGCCGCGTACGTTCGTGGAGTTCAGCCGGCAGCGCGGGCTGGCCCTGGACGGCCGCTGCCGCGCCTTCGCCGACGCCGCCGCGGGTACGGGCTGGGGCGAGGGCGCCGGGATGCTCGTCCTGGAGCGGCTGTCGGACGCGCGCCGGAACGGCCGCCGGATCCTGGCGGTGGTGCGGGGTTCCGCGCTGAACCAGGACGGCGCCAGCAACGGCCTCACCGCCCCCAACGGCCCGTCCCAGCAGCGCGTCATCCGCCAGGCGCTGGCCGACGCGCAGTTGGGCCCGGCGGACGTGGACGTCGTGGAGGCCCACGGCACGGGCACCGTCCTCGGTGACCCCATCGAGGCCCAGGCGCTGATGGCCACGTACGGGAAGGAGCGGCCGGCGGGGCGGCCGCTGTGGCTGGGTTCGGTGAAGTCGAACATCGGGCACACCCAGGCCGCCGCGGGGGTGGCCGGGGTGATCAAGGCCGTGATGGCGATGCGGCACGGTGTGCTGCCCAGGACGCTGCACGTGGACGCGCCGTCGTCCAAGGTGGACTGGGAGGACGGGACGGTGGCGCTGCTCACCGAGCCGGTGCCGTGGAAGGGCGACGGCCCCCGCCGCGCGGGCGTGTCGTCGTTCGGCCTCAGCGGCACCAACGCCCATGTGATCCTGGAGGAGGCACCGGCGGCGGAACCGGCACCGACGGGAGAAGCCGACGCCGGGGAAACCACCGCCCCACTCCCCTTCCTCCTCTCCGCCCGCGGCGACGCGGCGCTGCGCGCCCAGGCCGCCCGGCTGGCCGACCGCCTCGCGGCCGACCCCGCCCTGCGCCCCGCCGACGTCGCGCACTCGCTGCTGACGACGCGCGCCGCGCTGGAGCACCGGGCCGTGCTGGTCGCCGACGGCACGGAAGGACTGCTGGCCGGGCTGCGGGCGGCGGCCGCCGGGGAGGCTCCGGACGACCTGGTGCGCGGCACTGCCGCCGGCGGCCGGTCCAAGGTCGCCTTCGTCTTCCCCGGGCAGGGCTCCCAGTGGGCCGGCATGGCCCGTGAACTCCTCGACTCCTCCCCCGCGTTCGCCGAGCGGATCCGGGAGTGCGCGGAGGTCGTCGGCCGGTTCGTCGACTGGGACCTGCTCGCCGTCCTGCGCGGCGAGCCGGGCGCGCCGGACCTGGAGCGGGTGGACGTCGTCCAGCCGGCGCTGTTCGCCGTGCTCGTCTCGCTGGCCGAGCTGTGGCGGGCGCACGGGGTGAAGCCCGCCGCGGTGGTGGGCCACTCCCAGGGCGAGATCGCGGCGGCCTGTGTGGCGGGGGCGCTGTCCCTGGAGGACGCGGCCCGCGTGGTGACGCTGCGCAGCCAGGCCATCGCCCGCCGGCTGGCGGGCCCCGGCGGCATGATGTCGGTGTCGTCCCCCGCCGACCGGGTCGCGGAGCGGCTGCTCCGCTGGGACGGCCGGCTGTCCGTGGCCGCGGTCAACGGGCCGGGGTCGGTGGCGGTGTCCGGCGACTCCGACGCGCTGGACGAACTCCTCACCGAGCTGCGGGCCGAGGACGTCTGGGCGCGCCGGATCCCGGTCGACTACGCCTCGCACTCCGCCCATGTGGAGTCCATCGA
This sequence comes from Streptomyces mobaraensis, assembly GCF_020099395.1. NCBI lineage: Bacteria > Bacillati > Actinomycetota > Actinomycetes > Kitasatosporales > Streptomycetaceae > Streptomyces > Streptomyces mobaraensis. The sequence continues at coordinate 135,157 of NZ_CP083590.1, forward strand.
GGCCGAGTTGCTGGAGGCGCTGGCGGACATCAGGCCGCGGGCGTCGCGGATCCCGTTCTACTCGACGGTGACCGCGTCGCGGATCGACACGAGCGGCCTCGACGCGGCGTACTGGTACCGCAACCTGCGGCAGACCGTGCGCTTCGAGGAGACCACCCGGGCCCTGCTGGCCGACGGCCACGGCGTCTTCGTCGAGTCCAGCCCGCACCCCGTGCTGTCGATGGGCGTCCAGGAGACCGCCGACGCGGCGGGCCGGACGGTGGCGGCGGTGGGCTCGCTGCGCCGCCAGGACGGCGGGACGCGCCGCTTCCTGCTGTCGCTGGGCGAGGTCTGGGCACAGGGCGTCGCCGTCGACTGGTCGGTGCCGCTCACCCCGTACGCACCGTCGTGGGTGGAGCTGCCCACGTACCCGTTCCAGCGCCGGTCCTACTGGCCGCGGCCGGACGCGGCCGGCGCGGACGTCGTGTCGGCCGGGCTGGACTCCGCCGACCATCCGCTGCTGGGCGCCGTGGTGGGCCTGGCCGGCGCGGACGGGGCGCTGCTGACCGGCCGGATCGGCCTGGACACCCACCCGTGGCTGGCGGACCACGCGGCCGGCGGCGCGGTGCTGCTGCCGGGTACGGCGCTGGTGGAGCTCGCCGTACGCGCGGGCGACCAGGTCGGCTGCGGCCGGATCGACGAACTCACCCTGACCGAGCCGCTGTTGCTGCCCGAGAAGGGCGGCGCCCAGCTCCAGGTCCGCGTCGGCGTGCCCGGCGGGGACGGCCGGCGGCCGGTGAGCGTGCACGCGCGTCCCCTGGCCGGATCCGCGGCGGACGGCACCGACCCGGAGTGGACCGCCCACGCGGAGGGCTTCCTCGTCGCCGAGCCCGCCCCGGAGCCGGAGGCAGCGGCCTCCTGGGCGTCGGACGCACCGGACGTGTGGCCGCCCGCGGGGGCCACGGCGCTGGACGTGTCGGACGTGTATGAGCGGCTCGCCGGCCAGGGGTACGGCTACGGCCCGGCCTTCCAGGGGCTGCGGGCCGCCTGGCGGCGCGGTGACGAGGTGTTCGCCGAGGTCGCCCTGCCCGAGGACGCCCGCGCCGACGCGGCGCGGTTCGGCCTGCACCCGGCGCTGCTGGACGCGGCCCTGCACGCCGCCGGGCTCGGCCCGTTCGACACCGCCGCGTCCGACGCGCCGGACGGCGGCGTCCGCCTGCCGTTCAGCTGGACGGGCGTGAGCCTGCGGGCCGTCGGCGCGCAGGCGCTGCGGGTGCGGGTCTCGCCCGCCGGGGACGACGCGGTGGCGCTGCGGCTCGCCGACGCGGTGGGGGCGCCGGTCGCGTCCGTGGACGCGCTGCTGCTGCGCCCTGTCGCGGCGGGCGCGCTGTCGGCCGCGGCGGCACCGCGCCGGGACGCGCTGTTCCGCGTCGAGTGGCAGGCCGCCGCCGGGGCGGAAGCGGCGGGACGGCCGGTGCCGTGGGCGCTGCTGGACGGGGGCGCCGACCCCGGCGCGTACGCGGGTCTGCTGCCGTCCGGCGGAGCGGCGGACGGGCCGGAGCCGGATCTGCTGCTTCTCCCGTGCCCGCCGAGTGACGTCACCGCGGACGCCGGCGACGCCGACGCTGTGCCGCGGCGGCTGCGTGAGGTCCTTGGCACGGTGCTGGAGGCGCTCCAGCGCTGGTCGGCGGAGGGCCGTCCGGCCTCCTCCCGGCTGGCCGTGGTCACTCAGGGCGCGGCCGGGCCGGCGGGGGCGCCGGTCGACCCGATCGGGGCGGCGGTGTGGGGTCTGGTGCGCGCGGCGCAGGCCGAGACGCCCGACTGCTTCGTCCTGGTCGACACGGACGGCACGCCGGAGTCGGCGCGGCGGCTCGCGGCGGCGGCCCTGACGAGCGGCGAGCCGGAACTGGCGCTGCGGGGCGGCGAGATGCACGTCCCCCGCCTCGTCCGCGCGACGCCCGGATCGGCTTCCGGGGAGCCGCTGCCGACCGGTTTCGAGGACTGGGAGCCTCAGGACAGCGTCCTGATCACCGGCGGCACGGGCGGCCTCGCCACCCTCCTCGCCGAACACCTCATCACCCACCACCGCATCACCCACATCACGCTCGCCAGCCGCCAGGGACCCGATCACCCCCGCGCGACGGAGCTGGTGGACCGTCTCACCGAGCTCGGCGGGAACATCACCCTCACCGCGTGCGACGTCAGCGACCCCACTCAAGTCACTGGTCTTCTCACCGGCATCCCGCACCTCAAGGCCATCATCCACACCGCAGGCGTCCTCAACGACGCAACCCTCACCAACCAGACCCCCCACCACCTCCACACCACCCTCACCCCCAAAGCCGACGCCGCCTGGCACCTCCACCACACCACCCAGCACCTCAACCTCCCCCTCACCCACTTCATCCTCTACTCCTCCGCGGCCGCCACCCTCGACGGCGCCGGACAAGCCAACTACGCCGCCGCCAACGCCTTCCTCGACGCCCTCGCCCACCACCGCCACACCCACCAACTCCCCGCCCAGTCACTGGCATGGGGGCTGTGGACCCAGGACACCGGGATGACCTCCCACCTGTCCTCGGCGGACGTCGACCAGATGGCGCGTTCGGGCGTGCGGGGGCTGTCGGCGGCGGAAGGGCTCGCGCTGTTCGACACGGCCGTGGCCGACGGAACGCCCGTCCTGCTGCCGGTCCGGCTGGACCCGGCCGCGCTGCGCGACCGGCCCGGCGGCCTTCCGCCGCTGCTCAGCCGCCTGGTGCGGCCGACGGCCCGGCGCGCCACCGCGTCCGCCGCCACCGGTGACGGCGGCACGCTGGCCCACCAGGTGCTGCGGATGACGGCGCCCGAGCGCGAGCGCCTCCTCCTGGACCTGGTCCGTACCCAGGTCGCGGGCATCCTGGGGCACGAGAGCGGTGACGCCGTCGAACCGGACCGCGCCTTCAAGGACCTGGGCTTCGACTCCCTTACATCCGTGGCCCTGCGCAACCGGCTCGGCGCGGCGGCCGGAGTCCGCCTGCCGGTCACGCTGGTCTTCGACCACCCCACACCGGCCGCGCTGGCGGCCTACCTCGGGACCGAACTGACCGGCGGGGAGGCGGAACCGCGGGACGCACGGCCTGCCGCCGGATCGCGGGCAGCAGCGGACGAGCCGATCGCCATCGTCGGCATGAGCTGCCGCTTCCCCGGCGGCGTCACCACGCCCGAGGAGCTGTGGCGGCTGCTGGCGGAGGGCCGCGACGGCATCACCCCGTTCCCCGAGGACCGCGGCTGGGACCTGGAGACCCTCTGCGACACCAGCGGTCTGCGGCCGAACACCAGCCACGCCGACACGGGCGGTTTCCTTTACGACGTGGCGGAGTTCGACGCCGAGTTCTTCGGCATTTCTCCGCGCGAGGCCCTGGGCACCGACCCCCAACAGCGGCTGCTCCTCGAAGCCTCCTGGGAAGCCCTCGAACGCGCCGGCATCAACCCCCACACCCTCCGCGGCACCACCACCGGCGTCTTCACCGGCATCATGTACCACGACTACGCCTCACGCCTCACCCACACACCCCTCCCCGAAGGCGTCGACACCTACCTCGGCAACGGCAGCCTCGGCAGCGTCGCCAGCGGCCGCATCTCCTACACCCTCGGCCTCGAAGGCCCCGCCGTCAGCATCGACACCGCCTGCTCCTCCTCCCTCGTCGCCCTCCACCTGGCGGTACAGGCGCTCCGCAACGGCGAGTGCTCCCTCGCTCTCGCGGGCGGTGTGTCGGTGATGTTCACCCCCGAGACGTTCATCGACTTCAGCAGGCAGCGCAACCTCGCCCCGGACGGCCGGACGAAGGCGTTCGCCGGAGCGGCGAATGGCACCAGCCTGTCCGAGGGCGTGGGCATGCTGCTGGTGGAACGCCTGTCGGACGCGCGCCGCAACGGGCACAAGGTGCTCGCGGTCGTCCGGGGCTCGGCGGTCAACCAGGACGGCGCCAGCAACGGCCTCACCGCCCCCAACGGCCCCTCCCAGCAACGGGTGATCCGCCAGGCCCTCGACAACGCCGGCCTCGCCCCCACCGACGTCCAGGCCGTCGAAGCCCACGGCACGGGAACGAAGCTGGGCGACCCGATCGAGGCGCAGGCGCTGCTGGCGACCTACGGCAAGGACCGCCCGGCGGAACGGCCGCTGTGGCTCGGCTCGGTGAAGTCCAACCTCGGGCACACGCAGGCTGCGGCGGGTGTCGCCGGCGTCATCAAGATGGTGATGGCGATGCGCAACGGCGTCCTGCCCAAGACCCTGAACGTCGACGAACCGACACCGCACGTCGACTGGACGGCCGGACACGTACGGCTGCTCACCGAGGCGACCCCGTGGGCCGACGAGGCCGCTCCCCTGCGGGCGGGAGTCTCGTCCTTCGGGATCAGCGGGACGAACGCGCACGTGATCCTGGAGGAAGCACCGCAGGAGGCCTCCGCTTCCGCCCCGGAGACGTCCACGGGCCCGGTGCTCTGGCCGCTCTCCGCCACCACCCCGCAGGCCCTGCGCGCCCAGGCCCGCCGCCTGCGGGACGCGCTCCCGGACGACGGCGACCTCGCGTCGATTGGCCTCGCCCTGGCCACCACCCGCGCCCACTTCGACCACCGCGCCGTCGTCACCGGACACACCCGCGCGGACCTCGTCACGGCCCTGACCGCCCTCGCCGACGGCATCTCTGCCCCCGGGCTCGCCCAGGGCACGGCCCGCACCACCGGCAAGACCGCCTTCCTCTTCACGGGGCAGGGCGCACAGCGGGCGGGGATGGGCCGGGAGCTGTACGAGACGTTCCCGGTGTTCGCGCGGGCGCTGGACGAGGTGTGCGCACACCTCGAACTCCCGTTCAAGGACGTCCTCTTCGGCGAGGACGGCGAGCTGCTGAACCGTACGGAGTACGCGCAGCCGGCGCTGTTCGCCATCGAGACGGCGCTGTTCCGGCTGGTGGAGTCCTGGGGCGTACGACCGGAGGCGCTGGCCGGGCACTCCATCGGCGAGATCGCGGCGGCGCATGTCGCCGGGGTGCTGTCGCTGGCGGATGCGTGCACGCTGGTGGCCGCGCGCGGCCGGCTGATGCAGGCCCTGCCCGAGGGCGGGGTCATGGCCGCTCTCCAAGCCACCGAAGAGGAAGCTCTCGACCTGCTTGGAGACGCTCAGGACGCTTCCGTCGCCGCCGTCAACGGCCCCCGCGCGGTTGTGGTTTCCGGTGTGGAGGCAACGGTCACCGGGATCGTGGAGAAGCTGCGCGAGCAGGGCCGCAAGACCTCGATACTCAAGGTTTCCCACGCCTTCCACTCCCCCCTCATGGACCCGATCCTGGAGGACTTCCGCACGGTCGTGGCGGGCCTGACCTTCACCGAGCCGCGCATCCCGATCGTCTCCACCGTCACCGGACTGGCGGCAGCGGCCGAGGAGTTGACGAGCGCCGACTACTGGGTGGAGCACGTCCGCCGCCCGGTCCGCTTCGCCGACGCGGTCTCGACCCTGACCACCGACGGCATCACCACCCTCCTGGAGATCGGCCCCGACGCCGTCCTCACCGCCATGGCGGCCGACCACACCACCGCCACCTGCCTCCCCCTCCAACGCCGCAACCGCCCGGAAGCCGCCGAGGCCCTCACCACCCTCGCCCGCCTGTGGGTCCAAGGCCAGCCCGTCGACTGGCAGGCCCTCCACCCCACAACCCCCACCCGCCCGGTCGACCTCCCCACCTACCCCTTCCAACGCCGCCGCTACTGGATCGACCCCGCGCCCGAGACAGGCGACGTGGCGACCGTGGGCCAGGCCGCGGCGGGTCATCCGCTGCTGGGCGCCGTTCTGCGGCGCGCGGGTTCCGACGAGACGATCCTCACCGGGCGCGTCTCCCTGCGGACGCACCCGTGGCTGGCCGATCACGCCATCGGCGACACCGTGCTCATACCCGGCACGGCGCTCACCGAGCTGGCCCTGCGCGCGGGCGAGCACGCCGGCACACCGCACGTCGAGGAACTGACCCTCCAGGAGCCGCTGGTGCTGCTCCCCGAGCAGTCCCTGGACCTCCAGGTGGCGGTGGGAGCGCCCGACGGTTCCGGTGCCCGGCCCCTCACCGTCCACTCGCGCCCCCACGCCGCCGACGCCCTCACGGACGAGCCGTGGACCCAGCACGCCCAGGGCATGCTCGTCGGGCACCTTCCCGCGAACGAGACCCCCGCTGAGCCGAGTCCTGAGACGTGGCCGCCCGCCGGGGCCCAGCTGATCCCCCTGGACGGCGCCTACGCGGAACTCGCGTCCCAGGGCTACCACTACGGTCCCGTCTTCCAGGGGCTCGAAGCCGCCTGGCGGCACGGGGACGACGTCTACGCCGAGGTCGCGCTCCCTGAGGAGGCCCACGGTGACGTCGGCGCGTTCGGCATCCACCCCGCCCTCCTCGACGCGGCCCTGCACGCCATCGACGCGGGCCGGGACGGAGAAGCGTCTCAGGACGGTTCCGGCACCCTCCTGCCCTTCGCCTGGCAGGGGGTGACGCTGCACGCCACCGGCGCGACGCGCCTGCGTGTGCGGATCACGCGGACGGCGGCGCACACGGTGTCCGTCGTCGCGGCCGACGGGCAGGGCGCGCCGGTGGTCACCGTCCGGTCCCTCGTCCTCCGGGCGCTCAGCGGTGAGCGGTTGCGGGCGGCGGCCGGGCAGCGGCCGCTGTTCGCCGTCGCGTGGACGCCCGCCGACCGGATCGAGTCCGGAAGCGGCCCGGCGGACGTACTGACGGTCCGTCCCGGTGGCGGCGCGCCCGGTGCGGACGCGTGGGCGGACCGCGCCGAGGCGCTGTTGCCGGACGTGCTCCCGGGCCATGTGGTCGTCCGCTGCGACGCGGACCCCGCCGCGTCCGTGGACACCCCGTCCGCCGACGCCCCGTCCGCCGACGCCCCGTCCGCCGATGCCCCGGACGAGCTGTCCGCCGCCGTGCGGGCCGGCACCGGGCGGGTCGTGGCGCTGCTGCGGCGCTGGCTGGCGGACGAGCGGTTCGCCGGGTCCCGGATCACGCTGGTCACCCGGGGTGCCGTCGCGGCCGGCCGGCCCGGCGAGGCGGCCGGGGATGTGCGGGATCTGACGGGTTCGGCCGTCTGGGGCCTGGTGCGCGCGGTGCGCGAGGAACATCCGGGCCGGGTGGGGCTGGTGGACGTGGACGGCACCCCGGAGTCGGAGGACGCGCTCCCGGCCGTCCTGGCGGGCGGTGAGCCCGAGGCCGCCGTGCGCGGCGGGACGGTCCTCGTCCCCCGGCTCGTCCGGTTGTCCCCGAACGACGACGACACGGAAGCCGACGCGCCGAGCGGTCCGTTCGGCGACGGCACCGGCACGGTGCTGGTGACCGGTGGCACGGGCGGGCTGGGCCGTGTGCTCGCCCGGCACCTGGCGGCGTCCCACGGGGTGCGCCACCTGCTGCTGCTCAGCCGCCGGGGCCCGGCGGCCGAGGGAGTCGGCGAACTGCTCGCCGAGCTCGCCGAGTCGGGCGCGACCGCCGAGGTCGTGGCCTGTGACGCGGCGGACCCGGACGAGCTGGCGGCCGTCCTCGCGCGGATTCCGGCGGACCGTCCGCTGTCCGGTGTCGTCCACGCCGCCGGTGTCCTGGACGACGCGACACTGGCGTCCCTGACGCCCGAGCGGTTCGAGAGCGTGCTGCGCCCGAAGGTGGACGCGGCGCTCACCCTGCACCGGCTGACGGCGGACGCCGGGCTGTCGGCGTTCGTCCTGTTCTCGTCCGCCGCGGGCACGCTGGGTGCGGCGGGGCAGGGCAACTACGCGGCGGCGAACGCCTTCCTGGACGCGCTCGCCCAGCACCGCCGGGCCCGGGGGCTCCCCGGGCTGTCGCTGGCGTGGGGGCTGTGGGAGGCGGGGTCGGGCATGGGCGACCGGCTCTCCGACGCCGACCTGCGGCGCATGGCGCGGTCGGGCGTGCGGGCGCTGTCGCCCGACGAGGGCCTGGCCCTGTTCGACGCCGCGTTGTCGGCCGGTCGGGCGGCCGTGCTGCCGATGGCGCTGGACACCGCCCGCGTCCGGTCCGGGAGCGGTGCCGACGAGGTGCCGGCGATGCTGCGTTCGCTGGTCCGCACCCCGGCCCGGCGGCCGGCGGCGGCGTCGGGCGCCGGGTCCGAGGCTCCGGGCGCGGCCCTCGCCGAGCGGCTGGCGACCCTGTCGGAGGAGGAGCGGGAACGTACCCTGCTGCACCTCGTCCGTAGCCACACCGCCGAGGTGCTCGGCTACGCGCGGGCCCAGGACGTCGATCCGCTGCGCGGCTTCGTCGAGTCGGGTTTCGACTCCCTGACGGCCCTCGAACTGCGCAACCGGCTCGGCGGCGCCACCGGGGTCCGGCTGCCGTCCACGCTGATCTACGACCACCCGACCCCGCTGGCCGCCGCCCGCCACCTGCGCGCCGAGCTGATCGGTGCGGCGGTCCCGGCGGGTCCGTCCCTGGAGGCGGAACTGGCCGCGCTGGAGGCCGCCATGGCCGGTGCCGCGCCGGGCCCGGACGAGCACGCCCGGATCGCGGCACGGCTGCGCTCGCTGGCGGCCCGCTGGGGCGCGGCGCTCGACCCGGCCGGCGAGCAGACGCCGGAGGACGACCGGGCGGCGCTGGAGTCGGCCACCGCCGACGAGCTGTTCGACATCCTGGACGGCGAGTTGGACGCGAGCTGACACCCGCCGGGGCCGCCCGTCCAAGGCGGCCCCGGCACCGGCGCGGGCCGGCCACCGCCGGAATGCGGTGGCCGGCCCGCGCCGTTTCGGCGGCCTCCCGACGGTCGTGTGCCGCGTGGCACCGGCATGACGTCACGGCCCGGGAGCGCTGTCCTCGCCGCCGTCTGCCCGCCGGGAGCCCCGCGTTGACACGGCCCATCACGGTTACCACGACGCCCCGGTCAGGCAGCACTCCCCTGGGCCGCTCGTCAGATGACTGCCGGGCCGGGACGGGATCCCTTCCCGGAGCGGTCGGCCGCTCAGCGGAGGACGAGGACGGTCAGACCGTCAGGCGGCGGATCGCGACGACCGTGTCCGTGACGGTGGCGGTCCGCCCGTCCGGCCCGGTGGCCTCGCGCTCGGGGCGGTCGAGGCGTTCGGGCCGCCAGACGTCCGGGTCCAGGCCCAGGGCGTCGTAGATCTCTTCCGGCGCGGGGAAGCGGGTGTCGGGGTCGGGGTCCCAGGCCCAGGGCCGGAAGGAACCGTGGTCGACGATGAGCAGGAGCCCGCCGGCGGTCAGCGCCCGCGCGGCCCGCCGGAAGACGCGGGCCCGTGGCAGGGCGAAGGGGGTCTCCAGATACTGGGCGTTGATCAGGTCGTAGGCGCCGGCGGGGAAGGTGCGGGCGAGGTCGTGCCGTTCGGTGGTCAGCCGCTGTGCGACGGCGGTGCCGGCGGCGACGGCCCTGGCGGTGGTACGGGCCAGGGCGGTCGGCGCGATGTCGACGGCGGTGACCGTCCAGCCCCGGGAGGCCAGCCAGACCGCGTCCCCGCCCTCTCCGGCGCCCAGGTCGAGGGCGGTTCCGGGGGGCGTGGCCCGCACGGTCTCGGCGAGCAGTGGGTTGGGGCGGCCCGACCAGACGGGCTCGTCCCGGTCGGCGTGGACGCGCTCCCAGAAGCGTGCGGCTTCTTCGGGGGCCGGGTCGGTGTCGGTCATCCTGTCTGTCATGGGGTCGCTCCCTGGTGTCTTGTCGAAGCCCGGCGGACAGCCGGGCGGCCGGTTGCAAGAGGTCGTGCCGTTTCGGCAAGGTGGTGCGCATGGAGGAACAGGACGAGCTGAAGGAGACCCTCGCCGCCGTCGGCCCCCGGCTGCGGGAGCTGCGACGGCGGCGCGGGGTCACTCTGGCGGCGCTGTCGCGGACGACGGGGATCTCGGAGAGCACGCTGTCGCGCCTGGAGGGCGGTGAGCGCAAGCCGACGCTCGAACTGGTCCTCCCGCTGGCCCGCGCGTACGGCGTCCCGCTCGACGAACTGGTGGGTGCCCCGCAGACCGGTGACCCCCGCATCCACCTGCGGCCGGTCCACCGCCCGGGCCTGACGTACGTTCCGCTGACCCGGCGGGCCGGCGGCATGCAGGCCCACAAGCTGGTCATCCCGCCACGGCCGCGCGGTACCGAGCCGGAGACGCGGACGCACGAGGGCTACGAGTGGCTGTACGTCCTGGAGGGCCGGCTGCGTCTGATCCTCGGCGACCGGGACCTCGTCCTCGCCCCGGGCGAGGCCGCCGAGTTCGACACCCACGTACCGCACTGGATGGGCCCGGCCGACGACCGGCCGGTCGAACTGCTGGTGCTGTTCGGCAGCCAGGGCGAGCGCGCCCACCTCCGGGCCCGCACGACCTGACGACGTGCCGAGGGGCGTGGCACCTGACGCGCGCCGAGGGGCCTGGCACCCGCGTGCGTCAGCCCCACCCGGGTGCGCGGGACGGCAGCAGACCGTCGAGGCCATGGCGGCGCCCGCCCATCACCCGCCCGCAGAGGGCCGCCTCCGCCTCCGGGGTGAAGACCGGCGCGGGGTGTCCGGCGCGGCGGCGGGCAAGGGCGGCGTCGGTGTCGGCGGCCACCAGGTCGGCGTTGATGGCCGCCGCGGCCCGTACGCCCGCGGCGGCTGCCCCCACCACCCCGTCCGTCACGTCCGCCACATTGCCCGCGACCCACACCCCGGGCACGGCGGTCCGCCCGGTGACGTCCGCGCCGACCTGATCCCCGAGGCCCGACGGGTGCTCCGCCGCCGTCAGTCCGAGCCCCGCGAGCACCGCGTCCCGGGCCGCCGGCCGGGGAACCACGGCCAGCGCGGCGAGCGGAACCCGCACTCCCGACACCAGCCGTACGCCCACCAGGCGGTCGTCCTCGATCTCCAGTCCGGCGACTTCCCCGTCCACCACGGAGATCCCGCGGGCCGCCAGCCGCTCCCACTCCTCCTCGCCCAGGTCGCCGGCCGTGTGCCGGAACAGGGTGACCCGGCCGGTCAACTGCCGGAAGAGCAACGCCTGGTGGACGGCGACCGGGCCGGTGGCCAGCACCCCGACCGGCCGGTCCCGCACCTCCCACCCGTGGCAGTACGGGCAGTGCAGCACGTCCCGCCCCCACCGCTCGCGCAGTCCGTCGAGGTCGGGGAGCCGGTCGACGAGCCCGGTGGCCACCAGCAGCCGCCGGGCCCGGAAGCGGCGCCGGCCCGCCGTCGCCACCAGGAATCCGTCGCCGTCCCGTGCGGCGGACACCGCCCGGTCGGCGATCACCCGGCCGCCGTACGCGGCGACCTCCTCCCGGCCCGCCCGCAGCAGTTCGCCGGGGGCGATGCCGTCCCGGGACAGCAGGCCGTGCACACCGGAGGCGGGGCCGTTGCGGGGTTCACCGGAATCGACGACCACCACGGACCGCCGGGACCGGGCGAGCGTCACCGCGCCCGACAGGCCGGCGGCTCCGCCGCCGACGACCACCACATCGACGTATTCGAGGTTCTCTGCGTTCTCCGTCATACCGGCACCTTCGCCCGGCGCCTCACGACGGACAAGAAATCATGCCGTTCCGGCAAGAAACCCGGCGGCATCGGCGGCAACGGGCCACAGCGGTTCCGCAAGGGTCCCGCGGAGTCATAGGCAACCGGCACTCGGCGACGCGGCCGTGCCCCGGCGCCACACCCGGATCCTGCCGCTCGGCGTCGCCGGCCACGAGGGCTCCACCGTCATCGTGGGCCCCAACGGCCCGCGCCTGCCGGCCGGCGCCGCCTGGCGCCGGGTCCGCGGCGCCACCGGCCGGCAGGCCACCGCGACCGTCTGGGCCGCCCCGCGCCGACGCGGCCCGCACGTTCCGGGCAACCGTGTCCGGCCCGGCCGCGTCCTCACCGCCCGCTCCCGCACGGCCGTCCGGCCCGCTCGCTCCCCGGCACCCGTCTACGCCTGCCGCCCGGCCGCCCGTTCGGCCGTCCCGTCTCCGGTCCCCTCCCCCGGAGCCCCGCCCCCGCTCCCGCCCCCGTCCGCGTCCCCGCCCCGCACCGTGTGCCGCAGCAGGAACACCGAGAGCACCGCCATCGCCAGCAGCAGCCCCGCCGTCGTCCACGAGGCGATCCGCAGGCCGTGGGCGAAGGCGTCGCGGGCGGCGGCCAGGACGTCGGCGCCGGTTTCCGCCGGGAGGCGGCCGGCCGTGTCGACGGCGCCGCCGAGGGTGTCCCGGGCCGCGGTCGCCGCGCCGGACGGGAGGTCGTCCGGGAGGTGGCGGGCCATGTCGTGCCGGTAGACGGCGGTGCCGATGCTGCCGAGGACGGCGATGCCGAAGGCTCCGCCGAACTCGGTGGCCGTCTGGGAGAGTCCGGAGACGGAGCCGGCCCGGTCGGCGGGGGCGGTGGCGATGACCAGGTCGGAGGTGGTGGTCATGACCAGGGTGATGCCGGCCGCCATGACGACGGTGCCGGTGACGATCACCGCGACGCCGGAGTCCGCGTCGAGGCGGGTGAGCACCCCGTATCCGCCGGCCGCGACGACCAGGCCGCCGGCGACCACGGCCACGGGCCGGACGGCGCGCGCCAGGAGGGGGGCCAGCGCCGAGCTGGCCATGGCGGCGCCGGCCGCGGGCAGGGCCCACAGGCCCGCCCGCAACGGGCCGTAGCCGAGCACCATTTGCAGGTACTGGGTGGTGAACAGTCCGGAGCCGACGAGGGAGAAGATGGCGAGCACGCTGGTGGCGACGGAGGCGCTGAACGCCCGGTCGCCGAACAGCCGGACGTCCAGCATGGGTTCGTCGAGTCGGCGCTGGCGCCGCAGGAAGTACCAGCCGACGGCCAGGCCGACGGCGAAGGCGGCGGCCGGTACGACACGCAGGCCGTCCTCGGCGGTCTTCTGGATGCCGTAGACGGCGGGAAGCACGGCGGCCAGCGACAGCGCGGCGCTGAGCAGGTCGAACCGGCCGGGCCCGGAGGCCCGGGACTCCGGGAGCAGCGCCGGGGCGAGGAGCAGCAGCAGCGCCATGACGGGCAGGTTGACGAGGAAGACGGAGCCCCACCAGAAGTGTTCCAGCAGGATGCCGCCGAGCAGCGGTCCGAGGACGGCGCCGGCGGCGAACGCGCCGGTCCACACGGCGATGGCGGCGCGGCGCTGCCCGTCGTCGGTGAACATGGTGCGGATGAGGGAGAGGGTGGACGGCATCAGGGTGGCGCCGCCGACGCCGAGGAGGGCGCGGGTGCCGATGAGCAGGACGGGGTCGGTGGCGAGGGAGGCGGTCACCGAGGCCAGCCCGAAGACGACGGCGCCGAGCATCAGCAGCCGCCGGCGGCCGATGCGGTCGCCGAGTGACCCCATGGTGAGCAGCAGTCCGGCGAGGACGAAGGGGTAGATGTCGACGATCCAGAGGAGCTGGGAGCCGCTGGGCGCCAGCTCGGCGCTGATGAAGGGCAGGGCGTAGGAGAGCACCTGCATGTCGAGGGAGACCAGCAGGACGGGGAGGATGAGGACGGCCAGCCCGGTCCACTCCTTCCGCCCGGCCTTCCCTGATGTCCCGGGCTTCCCCGGTGTCCCGGGCTTCCCGGTCTCCCTCGACGTTCGTATCGGTGCCGCTCCGGTGTCGTGCATGACGTCGTCGCTCCCGCTCCGCTGGTCGGCGCCTACGCGTTGAGGTAGGCGAGTACTGCCAGGACGCGCCGGTTGTCGTCTCCGGAGGCCGCGAGTCCCAGTTTGGTGAAGATGCTGTTGGTGTGTTTGCTGACGGCCTTCTCGGACACGAACAGCTTGGCGGCGACGGCCGCGTTGGAGCGGCCCTCGGCCATCAGGGCGAGCACCTCGCGTTCCCGTTCGGTGAGGGACTGCACGGGGCTGGTCGCCTTCTCGTGTTTGACCATGAGTTCCGACACCACCTTCGGGTCCATGACCGTGCCGCCGTCCGCGACCTGCCGGAGCATGTCGACGAAGCGGCGGACGTCGAAGACGCGGTCCTTGAGCAGGTAACCGACGCCACCGTTCTGATCGGACAGCAGCTCGCGGGCGTACATCTGCTCCACGTGCTGGGACAGCACCAGAATGGGCAGTCCCGGGACCTGCCTGCGGGCCTCGACCGCGGCCTGGAGGCCCTCGTCGGTGAAGGTCGGGGGCAGGCGCACGTCGACGATGGCCACGTCCGGGCGGTGGGTGAGCAGGGCGCGCAGCATGGCGGGCCCGTTGTCCACCGCCTCGATCACATCGAACTTGTGTGCAGTCAGCAGTTGTACCAGGCCCTCCCGCAGCAGGGCCAGGTCTTCGGCGATCACAACGCGCACGGCAGCTCCATCGTCACCACGGTCGGTCCGCCCTGCGGACTGTGGACGTCCAGTACTCCGTCGAAGGCGGCGAGCCGGCGTTGCAGCCCGCGCAGGCCGCTGCCGCCCTCGGGGTCGGCGCCGCCGCGGCCGTCGTCGGTGACCCGGGCCCGGAGCGCGCCGTCGGCGTACCAGAGGCGGACGTCGACGCGGGTGGCGCCGCTGTGCTTGGTGACGTTGGCGAGCGTCTCGGCGACCACGAAGTAGGCGGCCGACTCGACGGGCGGCTGCGGACGGGAGGGCAGGTCGATCGCCAGCTCCACGGGGAGCGGCAGCCCGACGGCCAACGCCCGTACGGCGCCGTCGAGTCCGCGTTCGGCGAGGACGGGCGGGTGGATGCCGCGGACCAGGTCGCGCAGCTCGGTGAGGGCCTGGCTGCTGGACTCCATGGCGTCGGCGAGGAGCCGGCGCACCATTTCGGGGTCCTCGTCCAACATGGTGTCGGCGAGGCCGAGTTTCATGCCGAGGGAGACCAGGCGGGCCTGGGCGCCGTCGTGCAGGTCCCGTTCGATGCGGCGGAGTTCGGCCGCCTGGGACTCGACGGTCTCGGAGCGGGTCTCGGTCAGCCGCTCGACGCGCAGGGCGAGGCGGGCGCCTCGGGTGGGGGCGAGCAGCAGCCGGCTGAAGCCGCCGTGGGCCCGGACCAGCGGCCGGGCGCTCAGCAGTCCGAGGGCCACGAGCAGGGCTCCCTGGGGCATGGCGAGATAGGCGTCGGTCTGGTCGGCGATGGGCCAGATGACCCCGAAGCCCCAGTGCGGGCCCATGTGTTCCCAGAGGAAGGGGGTGACGAAGAGTCCGTTGAGGCCGTAGGCGACGAGGGACGCGGGCAGCAGGCCGAGGACCAGGCCGACGGGCCCGTCGAGGAACAGCCACAGCAGGTCGCGCCAGGTGGCCGGGTCGGCCAGCAGCCGCCGGCACTGCCGGAAGGAGGCGGCCACGTCGTGGGGTGACGCTTCCACGGGGTGGCGGTAGGGGGTGTCGATGGGGGTGCCGGTCCATTCGCCGGCCGTCCGCCGGTGGTAGCCGGCCAGCCCGCGGACCGCGGCCAGGACGACCGGCAGGAAGAGCACGCCCACGCCGACGACCAGGGAGAACAGGGTCAGGACGGTGACGGTGAACAGGGCGACGCTGCCTATCTGGGAGAGCACCGCGACCACCAGGCCGCGCGCGCACCAGCGCAGCCGCCCGGCACCGCCGTCCTGCCGCACCGGTCGGGCTTCGGTCACCACGGGGCCGTCACCGCCCGCCGCCGGACCGCTCCGGTCGTCCCGTTCGTCCCGTTCGTCCCGGTCCTCGCCGCACCGCGTAACCCGCCCGCCGGCCTTGAGGTCCACGCCTCGCACACCTGGCTCCGTCCTCCCCTGACCCGGGGGCGCTCCGCCCCACGGGCCTCATCATGCAGTACGCGCGGGCGGTCCGGTCGGCCGGTCCGCCCGCCCGCGTCTCCCAGCATCGCCGCCGGCCGGGCCCGGGGCAGTGGAGGAGGGCCTTCGGGCGGGGTGGAGTTTTCTCCACCCCCTTTGTGGTCGTAGACCCATCGGCCGCGCGGCGGCCCGTCCGTAGCGTTGACGGTGTGATCGCGTCCCCCACGCGACAGGTACAGGGAGCTTTGAATGGACACCATCGCAGTCGCCGACGCAGTCCGGCTGAACGCGGTTCGCAAGGTCTACGGCGAGGGCGCCAACGCGGTGACCGCACTCGACGGCGTGAGCCTGTCCTTCCAGCGCGGCAGCTTCACCGCCGTGATGGGGCCGTCGGGTTCGGGCAAGAGCACCTTCCTGCACTGCGCGGCGGGACTTGACCGGCCCACCTCGGGCACGGTCCTGCTGGACGGCGAGGATCTCGGCGGGTACGACGAGACGGC
The DNA here is from genome assembly GCF_020099395.1 of Streptomyces mobaraensis. NCBI lineage: Bacteria > Bacillati > Actinomycetota > Actinomycetes > Kitasatosporales > Streptomycetaceae > Streptomyces > Streptomyces mobaraensis. The sequence goes on from NZ_CP083590.1 coordinate 151,272, forward strand.
GCTGACGAAGATGCGGCGCGAGCGGATCGGCTTCGTCTTCCAGTCCTTCAACCTGCTGCCCGCGCTGACGGTGATGCAGAACATCACGCTGCCGCTGAAGCTGGCCGGCCGGAAGGCCAACCGGGCGCAGATCGACGAGGTCGTGCACCGGGTGGGTCTGGACTCCCGGACGGGCCACCGTCCCGCCGAGCTCTCCGGCGGGCAGCAGCAGCGGGTGGCGATCGCGCGGGCCCTGGTCACGGGTCCGGCCGTGGTGTTCGCCGACGAGCCGACCGGCGCGCTGGACACCCGTACCGCCCGCGAGGTGCTGCGGCTGATGCGCGAGTCGGTGCGGACCCTCGGGCAGACCATCGTGATGGTCACGCACGACCCGGTGGCGGCCTCGTACGCGGACCGCGTGGTGTTCCTGGCCGACGGCCGGTTCGTGGGCGACCTGTACAACCCGACCGCCGAGGTGGTCGCCGAGCGGATGACGCGCCTGGGTGCCTGGGCGGACGAGGAGTCCGCGTACGACCCGCAGGCGCGCACCGCGACGGGGGGCGCGTACTGATGCTGTCCCTCGCCCTGAGCACCCTGCGCCACCGCAAGGGTGGTTTCGTCGCCACGTTCGTGGCCATGTTCTTCGGCGCGGCCCTCATCATGGCCTGCGGCGGCCTGATGGAGAGCGGCGTCCGCGACGTCCTCCCCTCCCAGCGGTTCGCCGCGGCGCCGGTGGTGGTGACCGGCGACCAGGCGTACGAGTCCAAGCGCCTGGCGGAGCGGGTCCGGCTGGACGCCGGGACGGTCCGCGAGGTCGCCGGCGTGCCGGGCGTCCGCGAGGCGGTGCCCGACGTGTCCTTCCCCGTCGCCGTCGTACGCGACGGCCGCCCGGTGACCGACCTGTCGGACGACGTCACCCGCCCCGACCACCGTCCGCTGGGCCACGGCTGGGAGTCCTCCCGGCTGGCGCCCTACCGCCTCGCCAAGGGGGCCGCGCCGGCCGCCGCCGGTGACGTGGTGCTGGACGCCGGGCTGGCCGAGGAGTCCGGCGCCGCCCTCGGCGACCGGGTCCTCGTCACGGTCCAGGGCACACCGCGGGAGTTCCGGCTCACCGGTGTGGTCCGGCAGGCCGGCGGCCGGGACGCGTTCCAGCCCGCCGTGTTCTTCACCGACGCGCAGGCCCGCACGCTCAGCGGGCACCCGGGGGCGGTGGACGCGATCGGCGTCCTGCCCAAGCCCGGCACCGACGCGGCCGCGCTCGGCGACCGGATCGAGAAGCAGCTGGGCGGCAAGGCCGTCGCGCTGACCGGCGACCAGCGGGGCCTGGCGGAGTTCCCCAAGGCCGCGGCGAGCCAGCGCAACCTGCTGATGCTGGCCTCCATCTTCGGCGGCTGGGCGGTCCTGGTGGCCATGTTCGGGGCGTCGTCCACCCTGGGCCTGACGATCCGTCAGCGGCACCGCGAGATGGCGCTGATGAAGGCGATCGGCACCACCCCGGCGCAGCTGCGCCGCATGATCCTGGGCGAGACGCTGGCCGTCTCCCTGGTGGCGTCCGTGCTCGGCTGCCTGCCCGGCGCGCTGTTCAGCCGGCTCCTCTTCGACAAGCTCGTCTCCGCCGGGATCGTCTCCGGGGCCGTCGAGTTCCGGCTCGGCGTGCTGCCGGCCGCGGTGGCGGTGGCCGCCTCGCTGCTGGCCGGCGTGGGCGCCGCGTACCTCACCGCCCGGAAGATCGCCAGGACCCGGGCCACCGAGGCGCTCGCCGAGAGCGCGATGGAGGGGCGCTGGCTGACCCGCGCCCGTCTCGTCTGGTCGATCGTGTTCCTCGTCGGCGGTGTCGCGATGGCGGCGACGACGATGACGATGCCGGTGGACGACACCACGGCCGGCGTCGCGGCTCCGGCCTGCATCTTCTGGGCGATCGGGCTGGCCCTGCTGGCCCCCGGTTTCGCGAAGGGCGTCGTGGCGGTCCTGAAGGTGCCGCTGCGGGCGGTGTCGGGGCTGTCGGGCCTGCTCGCGATCCTCAACTCCCGGACGCACGCGCAGCGGATGGCCGCCACCATCACCCCCATCGTCCTGCTGACCGGCATCGCCACCGGCACGCTGTACATGCAGCAGATCGAGGACGCCTCCAACCGCGCCGCGCACACCGGCGTCCTGCGGGCGGACGACGTCCTGACCTCGCGCACCGGCGGCCTCGCCCCCGGCACGCTGGAGAAGGTCCGCCGCGTCCCGGGCGTCGCCGCCGCCTCGGAGTACGTCACGAGCACCGGCTTCGTCCAGGAGCCCAAGGACTCCAAGCAGACGGACGACGGGTGGACGCTCCAGGGCGTCACCGGCGACGGGAACCTCTCGGTGACCGCCGCCGCCGGCTCGCTCGCCGCGCTGCGCGGCGACAGCGTGGCCCTGCCGGTGGAGCACGCGAAGTCGCTGGGGCGCGCGGTCGGTGACACGATCACCCTGCGGCTCGGCGACGGCGCCCCGGTGAAGGTGAAGGTGGTCGCCACCTACCGGCCGGAGGGCCTGACGACGTCGCTGCTGCTGCCCGCCGGGCTGCTGGCGGCGCACACCACGGACGGGACGCCCGCGCAGATCGTGGTGCGGCGGGCCGCCGGGGCCGACCCGGGCGCGGTGGCCGCGGCGCTGGGCGCGGCGGTCAAGGACCAGCCGGGCGTCGAGGTGGCCGGCAGCGACGCGCTCACCGCCGGCCGGACCGCGGGACAGCAGCAGCTCGCCACCATCAACTACCTGGTGGTCGGCATGATCGTCGGCTACACGGTGATCTCGGTGATCAACACCCTGGTCTCCGCCACCGGGCGGCGCCGCCGGGAGTTCGGCCTCCAGCGGCTCACCGGCTTCACCCGGCGGCAGGTCATGACGATGATGGCGGCGGAGAGCGTGCTGACCGCGGTGACCGGGGTCGTCCTCGGCTCCGTCGCCGCCGCGGTCACCCTCTTCCCGTACAGCGTCGCCAAGCTGGACCGCGTCGTGCCGTCCGTGCCGGTGTGGATCTACTGGGCGGTCGTGGCCGGGGCCGTGGTCGTCACCTTCGCCGCGACGCTCCTGCCCACCTGGCGGGCCACCCGGTTCCGCCCAGTGGAGGCGGCCACTTCGGCCGCCTGACGACTCCGCCGCGGCCGGCGTGACGGCCGCGACGGGGCACCAAACCACCATGAGGGGCCGGTAGTCCATCCCCCGTCGTACTCCGGCCCGGGTCCCACCGCTCTGCCGAGCGGTGGGACCCCTTGCTTTCCCCGCCCGGCGGGCGCGATAGGGGTCGGACGCGACCCCTATCGCGAACGGCGGCCGGGCGGTTAGGGGTTGGCCGCGGCTCGGGCACGATGGGATCATGCGCGGGACGGACCGAGACTGACCGAAACAGACCGAGCGAGACTGACCGAGGCCGACCGACCGAGGCGGCCACGGCGGGCGCCGGAGGCGGACATGCGAGGAGCGAGTGACGTGAGCGAGTCGAGCGGGGCCGTCGGCGGCGTGCGGGAGAGAAGCAAGTGGATCCAGCGCTTCCACCCGTCCCCGGACGCCGCGAACCGGCTGGTGTGCTTCCCCTACGCGGGCGGCTCGGCCAGCTACTTCCACGGCGTCTCCGCCGCCCTGTCCCCCGCGCTCGACGTGCTGGCGGTGCAGTACCCGGGCCGCCAGGACCACCGGGCGGTGCCGCCCCTGCGCTCCGTCGAGGAACTGGCGGACCGGGCCGCCGAGGAACTGCTGCCGTGGTGCGACCGCCCGGTGACGCTGTTCGGCCACAGCATGGGCGCGATGGTCGCCTACGAGGTGGCACGGCGGCTCACGGACAAGGGCGCGGCCCCGCTGTCCGTCGTCGTCTCGGGCCGCCGCGCCCCCACGACCGTCCGGCGGGAGGACGTCCACCTGCGGGACGACGACGGCATCGTGGCCGAGATGGAGCGGCTCGGCGGCAGCGACCTGCGGATGTTCCACGACCCCGAGCTGCGGGCGCTGTTCCTGCCGGTGATCCGCGCCGACTACGAGGCGGTGGAGACCTACCGGCACCGGCCCGGCCCGCCGCTGCCCTGCCCGGTCCTGGCGCTGCTGGGGGACGGCGACCCGATGGCGACGGTCGAGGAGACGGAGGCGTGGGCCGGTCTCACGTCCGCGGCGTTCGCCCTCCGCACCTTCCCCGGCGGCCACTTCTACCTCAACTCCCGCGCGCCGGAGGTCATCGGGGTGATCCGGGAGTACGTCGCTTCCCTGACGGGCTGAGGAGCCGACGGGTCGACGGGCGGAGAGCGACGCCCTCCCGGCGACCGCGCGCGGGCCGGCCCGGCTCCGCCCGGCCGCGGCACCGAGCACGACATGGCCGTCACCGCACGGGGACTCCCCCGTCCGATGACGGCCACGTCCGGCCGACGGACCGGCTCCCGTCAGCCGGCCTGCCGTTCGGCCGCCCGCCGCAGGGCCTTCTTGTCCGGCTTCCCGGCGTCCGTCAGCGGCAGCTCCGTCAGGAAGTCGATCCGGTGCGGCTCGTACATCGCGCCGCACCGCTCCCGGACGAACGCCCGCAGCGTGTCCGCCGGGATGTCCGCGCCGGGGGCCGGCACCACGGCGGCGTGCACCCGCTCCATGTCGTCGGCGTCCCGCACGCCGAACACGGCGCTCTGCCGTACGCCGGGGTGTGCGTTGAGCACGTCCTCCAGCTCGGTCGTGTAGACGTGCCCGCCCACCACGATGATCATGTCCTTGATGCGGTCGACGACGGTCAGGAAGTTCTCGTCGTCCAGGAACCCGATGTCACCGGTGTGCAGCCAGCCGTCCTTCAGCACCTCCGCCGTCAGGTCCGGCCGCTTCCAGTAGCCGCGCATGACCTGTTCGGAGCGCACGCATATCTCGCCGTGCGCGCCGGGCGGCAGGTCCCGGCCGGTCGCGGGGTCGCGGACGGCGACCTCGACGCCGGGCAGCACCTTGCCGACGCTGCGCAGCCGTTCGGGCCGCGCGGGGTCGTGGTCCTCGGGCTCCAGGAAGCTGATGCCGCCGGCCTCGCTCTGCCCGTAGAACTGGACGAGGACGGGCCCGAGGCGGCGTATCGCGTCGGCGATCCGCACGGGGGACGCCGGGCAGCCGCCATACAGCACGCACCGCAGGCCGGAGGTGTCGGTGCGGGCGAGGTCCGGGTGGTCCAGGAGCTCGTAGAGCAGCGGCGGGAGGAGGAACACGTCGGTGACGCGCTCGCGTTCGATCGCGGCGAGGACGGCGGCCGGGTCGAAGTCCTCCAGCAGGACGAGGACGCCGCCCCGGCGGAGGGTGCCGTCCGCGAGGTGTCCGGCGGCGTGGGCGATGGTCGTGCAGACCAGTTGCCGGGGGGTGTGGTCCACGTCCTCGCGGTAGCCGCGGCCGGCCTGCGCGAAGGTGGTGCAGATGCCCTTGGGATGGCCCGTGGTGCCGCCGGTGTGCCGGATGGAGGCGATGTCCTCGGGTTCGGCCAGGCTCGGGAACGGCTCGCCGGGCTGGGCGGCGGCGAGTTCCAGCAGGTCCTTGCCGGTCTTCGCGGGGCCGAGCGCCAGGACGTGCGCGACGGGGGCGAGCCGCGTCACCTCCTCGGCGCGCTCCGCCAGGCGCGGGTCGACGATGAGCGCGCGCGTCTCGACGTCGGCGACGATGCCGGCCTGCACCTCGGCCGAGAGCTTGTTGTAGAGGTGGTTGACCCGGCAGCCGAGCAGGTTCGCCGCGTACCGGGCGGCGACGATCTCGGGCAGGTTCCCGCTGAGGAGGGTGACGGTGTGGCCGCGGCCGAGCCCCTCGGCGTGCAGCGCCCGCGCCATCCGGTGGACGAGTGCGCGGAACTCCCCCACGGTGACGCGCCGTCCCTCGTGGACCAGCGCCTCGCGCCCGGGGTCGTCACCCATGCCGTCGAGGATGTCCTCCACGTACATCGGTAACTTCGGCGCGGTGTGCGACATTTCTGCTCCTCCGAGGTAGGTTCCCAGGCCAATAATTGCCTGAGGCATCCATCATCATGCCTCTTTTGATCGACAACGCCAAGCCCGGCCCGGTGATGCCCCGGAGGCCCTACTGGAGCGCGTGCACCACACCCGCGAACGCCCCCGGCAGGGCGCGGGCCGCGGGGACGACGAGACCGCTGCCGCCCGGAAACCGGCGGGCCCGGAGCAGGGCGTGGGTGAGGACGCGGTGCCGCCGCGTCAGCCGGCGCCAGGCCGCCTCGTACGCCGACGGCCGGCCGGCCGCCAGACAGCGCACCGCGGCCTCCGCCGTCGCCAGGGCCAGGGCGACGCCCTCGCCCGTCAGGGCGTCGACGTACCCGGCCGCGTCGCCGACGAGCAGGACGCGCCCGGCCGTCCGGGCGCGGGTGCGCTGGAGCAGCGGACCCGCGCCGCGCACGGCGCTCGCGGGCTCGGCGCGGGACAGGAACGCCAGCGCCGGATGCGCCGCCAGGTGGGCGTCGTAGCCGCGCCGTTCGCGGCTGAGCACGGCGACGCCCACCAGCTCCTCGCCCACGGGCGTCACATACGCCTCGCCGTGCCGGGACCAGTGCACCTCGACGTGCTCGCTCCACGGGCTGACGTGGAAGTGGCGGCGGAGGCCGTAGCGGACGACGGGACGCGCGGGCAGGCCGAGACCCAGGGCGCGGCGGAGCGGGGAGTGCAGGCCGTCCGCGGCGACGAGCCAGCGCGCCCGCCACTCCCCCGCCGTCACCCCGTCCGCGTCCTGGACGACCGCGCCCACCCGGCCGGGCGCGAACCGCACCCCGGCTTCCGCCGCCCGCCGGTGCAGGGCGGCGTGCAGCACGGTCCGCCGGACGCCCAGCCCGGTGCCGCCGCGGAAGTCCGCCTCGACACGGCGCGGCCCGTCGACGTACCGGATACCGCGCAGCGGTTGTCCGGCCACCTCGACGCCGAGCGCCCGGAGCGCGGCCACGCCGCTGGGCATGACGCCTTCGCCGCACGCCTTGTCCACGGGCGTCGCGCGCGGTTCGACGACCACCGTCTCCAGGCCGGCGAGCGTCGCGTGGACGGCGGCCGCCAGTCCGGCCGGTCCGCCGCCCGCCACCAGGACGTCGATCACGCGGTGGAGGGGGCGCGGGACGGGGCGAGCGCCGCCTCCTCGCACCGGACGCGGACGGTGAGCAGCCAGGCGTTCAGCAGCGTGAAGCCGACGGCCGTGGCCCACGCGCCGTGCACCAGCGGCAGCGCCGCGCCCTCGGCGGCGACGGCCGCGTAGTTGGGGTGGCGCAGCAGCCGGTAGGGGCCGGCGGTCACCGCCGGGAGGCCGGGCACGACGATCACACGGGTGTTCCACCGCCGTCCCAGAGTGCGGACGCACCACCAGCGCAGCCCCTGCGCGGCGAGCACGACGCCGAGCATCGCCCAGCCGGGCGCGGGCCGGAACGGCCGGTCCGCGGCGAGCACTTCGAGGAGGCAGGCCGGCAGCAGCGCGGTGTGCAGGGCGACCATCCACGGGTAGTGGCCGCCGTCGACGGGCAGTCCGCCGCGCTCGCGGCTCCACCGGGCGTTGCGGCGGGCGAGGACGAGTTCGGCGCCGCGTTCGGCGGCGACGGCGGCGAGGAGGAGGGCGTACCAAGGCACGGTCACGGTGGCCTACCAGCGCAGGAGGACGAGTTCGCAGCAGAAGCCGGGGCCCATGGCCAGCAGCAGGCCGGGCGAGCCGGGTGGCGGGCGGCGTTCGGCGAGGGTGTCGCGGAGCACGTGGAGGACGGAGGACGAGGAGAGGTTGCCGGCCTCGGCGAGGTGGCGCCAGGTGAGGTCGAGGGCGTCGGGGGCGAGGCCGAGGACCTCGGTCACCGTGTCCAGGATCTTGGGGCCGCCGGGGTGGCAGACCCAGGCCGTCACGTCGTCCGGCTTGAGCCCGTGGTCGCCGAGGAAGGTACGGACGTCGTCGGCCAGGTGGTGGCGGACGATGTCGGGGACGGAGGGGTCGAGCACCACGCGGAGCCCGGAGTCGCCGATCTCCCAGCCCATGGCGTGCTCGGTGTCGGGGTACATCCGGCTGCGGGTGGCGACGACCGCCGGGCCGGCGGCCTGTCCCCCGGCCGCCGGAACCCGCTGTTCCCCGCAGGCGACGACGGCGGCGGCGCCGTCGCCGAACAGCCCGCTGGCGATCATGTTGGCGGGTGAGGTGTCGGTGGCCTGGAAGGTGAGCGAGCAGAGTTCGACGGAGAGCAGCACGGCGACGTGGTCGGGCCAGCCGCGCAGGTAGTCGTGGAGGCGGGCGATGCCCGCGGCGCCGGCGACGCAGCCCAGGCCGAAGACGGGGAGGCGCTTGACGTCGGGGCGCAGGCCGAGCCGCTGGACGAGGCGGGCGTCGACGGAGGGGGTGGCGAGCCCGGTGACGGAGGTGAACATCAGCAGGTCCACGTCGGCGGGCCGCAGTCCGGCGGCGCGCAGGGCGCCGTCGACCGCCCGGGCCCCCAGGGCGGTGGCCTGCCGGATGAAGAGGTCGTTGGCCGCCCGAAAGCTCGTCAGATCCGCGTACTCCTCCAGGGGGAGCGCCAGGTGGCGGGTGCGTACACGGGTGCTGCGGTGCAGGGTCCCGAGCCGCCGCCGGTCGCCGCCGTTGCGGTGGAACGCTCCGGCGATCATGTCGGTGATGGCCTGCTGGGGGTAGCGGTGCGGGGCGTGCAGGCCGTGGACGGCGGCGATCCGGGGCGTCATGGGTCTCCTGGGGCGGGGGTGTCGCGGGTACCGCGGGGTGTCACGGGGGTCTCGGGGTGTCACAAGGGTCTCGGGGTGTCACGGGGGTCTCGGGGGTGTCACGGGTGTCGCGAGCGGAGGGGAGCCGGGCGCCCGGGAACGCCCGTTCGTCCGCTTCCCCGTGTGTTCCCCGGCGCCTCCTCCGGTGTGCTTCCGGCGGCGCGGACCGCCCGTCCGGACGAGTGCGGGACCGCCGCCCGGCCGGGCGGCCCGCCCTACGATCGCGGGGTGGACTCGACGGACGCGTGGGACCCGGACCGGGCGCGCCGGAGCGGTCAGGCGGCGGCCCTGGCGGCGTCCTGCCACCCGGGCCCGACGGCGGCGGTCACGGTGCTGATGACGGCGCTGGCCGTGGCCGCCGGGTACTCCCCGGGCGGATCCGCCCTGGTGGCGGGCGCGGTGCTGACCGGTCAGCTGTCCGTCGGCTGGTGCAACGACGCGTTCGACGCCGCCCGGGACGCCGCCATGGGCCGCCGCGGCAAGCCCGTCGCGGCGGGCGCGGTCCTCCCCCGCACGGTGTGGACGGCGGCGGGGACCGCGCTCGCGCTGTGCGTGCCGCTGTCGCTGGCCGTCGGCCCGCTCGCCGGAGCCGTGCACCTGGCCGGGGTGGCGGCGGCGTGGGCGTACGACCTCCGGTGGAAGGCGACGGTCTGGTCCTGGCTGCCGTACGCCCTGGGCTTCGCCTCCCTGCCCGCGTTCGTCGCCCTCGGTCTGCCCGGGCGGCCGTGTCCCGCCTGGTGGACCGTCCTGGCGGCGGCACTGCTGGGGACGGGCGCCCATCTGGCCGACACGCTCCCGGACATCGAGGGCGACCTGGCGACCGGGGTGCGCGGGCTGCCGCACCGGCTGGGCGCGGCCGCCGTGCGGCGGATCCTGCCGGCCGTCCTCGTGGCCGCCACCGCCGTCCTGGCCCTCGGCCCGCCGGGCCCGCCCTCGCTCACGGGCGCGGCCGCCCTGGCCGGGGCGGCGGTGACCGCCCTCGCCGGGTCCGCGCTCGCCGCCCGCCGCCCGGGCGCGCCGTTCGCGGCGGCGGTGCTGGTGGCGGGGGCGGACGTGGCGCTGCTGTTCGCCGAGGGAGGGGTGACGGGCTGACGGGCGTGTCCGCGCGAGGCCCGGCTCAGCCCGGCGCGCCCAGCGGCCGGGCGGCCAGCGCCGCGGCGACGCCCTGGAGGTTGGCGGCCATGGCGCGCGCGGTCTTGTGCGACCACTCGTGCCCCTGGGACTCGTCCAGGTAGTCCGGCCCCGGCCCGGGGCCCAGGTGCCAGTACGTCCAGGACTGCCCCGGGACGGTGTACCCGATGTCGCCGAGGGCGCCGGCGATCTCGCTGATGACGTGGTGGGCGCCGTCCTCGTTGCCGGTGACGACGACACCGGCGACGCGGTTGTACGCCACCGGGCGGCCCTCGTCGTCGGTCTCGCTCAGCATGGCGTCCATGCGTTCGAGGACCCGCTGGGCGACGGACGAGGGCCGGCCGAGCCAGGTCGGGGAGGCCATGACGAGGATCTCGGCGGCGAGGATCTTCTCCCGGACGGCGGGCCAGGCGTCGCCGTCGCCCATGTCGGAGGTGACGCCCGGCCGGATGTCGAGGTCCACCGCGCGGACGTGGTCGACCCGGACACCGAGTTCGGTGAGCCGGCCGGCGACGACCTGGGCCAGCGCCTCGGTGTTGGACGGCTCGGGGGATTTCTTGAGGGTGCAGTTGACGACGAGTGCTCTCACCTCGTCACGGCTTCCCCGGAACGGCGCGCGGGCACGGCGCGTTGACCCGCGTGGCGTACGCGCGGCGCTCCGGCCACCGGCGGGGATCCGGGACGGGATCAGACGAACGGGGTGATCCGCTCCTCGACGCCGAGCAGCAGCTTGCCGTAGATCTCCCTGCCCACCGCCGGGGTGGAGGCCGCGTGCCGGCCGGCCACGCTCAGGTCGCGCCAGATCCGCTGCATCGCGTTGGCGTCGGCGAAGGAGCCGGCGCCGTGGACGTCGAGCAGCGTGTTGACGGCGGAGAGCAGGTTCTCGATGGCGTGCCCGGCGTCGGCGCGCACCCGGGCCCTGGTCAGGTCGTCGAGGGTCACGCCCCGGGCCGCGGCGGTGTCGAGGTCGGCGACGGCCCGGTGGACGTGGAGCTCGGCGGTGTCGATCCGCAGGGCGGCCTCGGCGACCTGCATCTGCACGCCGACCGACTCGGCCTGGGTCCCGTAGTAGGTGTACGCGATCGGCTTGGTCACGGCCTTCTCGGTGACCAGCTTCAGCGCGGCCCGGGCGAGGCCGAGCTGGGGGCCGGCGAGGCCGATGGCCAGGAAGGGGGCGAACGCGATGCGGTAGAGGCCGGTCGGCCCATGGTCGGCGGGGACGTCGCCCTCGATGGCGCCCGGTACGGACATCACCCGGTGCTCGGGGACGAACACGTCCTCGGCGATCAGGCAGTTGCTGGCGGTGCCGCGCATCCCGGCGACGAACCAGGTGTCCTCGAAGCGCAGTTCGGGCCGCGGTATCAGGGCCATCGCCTGGTCGGTGACGGTCCCCTCCGCGTCGGTGAGCGGGATGCCGACGACGGCCCAGGTGGAGTGCGGGGCGCCGGAGTTGTAGTACCAGCGGCCGGAGACCCGCCAGCCGCCCTCGGCCCTGGTGCTGGTGGCGGTGGGGCTGAAGACGCCGGTGACCCGGGCGTCGGGGTCGGCGCCGAAGACGTCCTCCTGCGCCTGCTCGGGGAAGAGGGAGGCGAGCCAGTTGCAGGTGTTGACGACGGCGACCACCCAGCCCGTGGAGCCGTCACCCTCGGCCAGCGCGGCCGTCACGTCGAGCAGGGTGCGGACGTCGGTCTCGTGTCCGCCGAAGCGCCGCGGCACGGTCAGCCGGAACAGCCCGGCGCGGGTGAGCTCGTCGACCACTTCGTCGGTCAGCCGCCGGTCCGCGTCGATCCGGGGGGCGTGCTCCCGCAGCAGGGGCCGCAGCGCCTCCGCCCGCTCGACGAGTTCGGCGCCGGTCGGCGTGACGGAGGCGGCGGGGACTGCGGGCGGTACGGACCGGGAAGGCGTGGTGGTCATAGGGGTCTCCTGGCTGGGTTCAGCGCGCGAACGCGGAGTGGGTGCCGAAGGTGCGGTGGCCGTAGACGAGGGGCGCGGCCCGGGACGTGCGGACGTGGGTGACGTCGCCGAGGAGCAGCAGGTGGTCGCCGCCCTCGACCGCGGAGCGGAGCCCGCAGACGAGCCAGCCGGGCGCGTCGGTGAGCCGCGGCAGGCCGTGGTCGTAGGTCCAGGGAGCGCCGGACGCGGCGAAGCGGTCGGGCAGCCGGCGGGCGAAGGTCCTGGCCGGTTCGTCCTGGTCGCTGCCCAGGACGTTCACCCCGAACCGTCCGGTCGCGAGGATGCGCCGGAGCACGTCGGAGGACCGGTTCAGCGCCACCGACACCATCGCGGGACGGAGGGACAGGGAGGCGAAGGCGCTCACCGTGACCCCGTAGGGGGTGCCGTGCTCGGCGGCCGTCACGATCGTCACCGGCGCGCAGACACCGGCCATCGCGTCACGGAAGTCCTGCTCTCCCATCAACCCTCCCGAAACCATCATGATGATTATGGTGATCATGCATGCGGTTTACGAAAGGCGTCAAGAGGTGCGAGGCTATTCACCATAATCATTTCAGCCGGCGCCGAGGAGACACGTGGGAACCACCGACCACCGCACGGACGGGCAGGGCGGGCACGCCGAGCGCCACGCGCGGGACGGCGCCGACCTCCCGGCCCTGTGCCGCGCCGACTGGGAGCGCGCGTCCGCCCCCTCCCGCGCCGAGACGGCCGCCGACCGCGTCGCCGACCGCGTCGCCCGCAGCCGGCCGGGCGCCCGGCTGGGCACCAAGGAGGAGCTGCGCGCCGAGTGCGGGGTCTCCGTCGGCACCTTCAACGAGGCGCTGCGCCTGCTGCAGACCCGCGGCCTGGTCACCGTGCGGCCGGGGCCCGGCGGCGGGCTCTTCGCCGCCCAGCCGCCCCCGGCCGGGCCCCGGCGGGACGCCTGGACCGAGGCCCTGGACGGGCAGCGGCCCGACGAGGCCGTGCGCGTTCGCGACGCCCTCGACCCGCTGCTCGTCTCGGACGCCCTGTGGCACGCCTCCCCCGCCGACGTCGCCGGGCTGCGGCGCCTCCTGGCACCGCTGGCCGAGGCGGCCGGCGCAGCCGACCCGGCCGCCTTCGCCCAGGCCGACCGGCGGCTGCGCTCCAGCCTCGCCGCGCTCGCCCCGGGCGCGCTGCTGCGTTCGCTGTACGAGGGCCTGCTGCCGCTCGCCGAACGCGCCGACGCCGCCGCCGACTCCGGGTCCCTGCGCGCCCGCCTCGACCGCCGGACCGCCCTCGTCGACGCCCTCGACGCCCGCGACCGCGCCCTGGCCCTGCGCCTGGCCGGCGGCGGTGACGGCGAGGGCCGGGACGGGGAAGGCTGAGGCCCGGCGTGCTCAGCCGGCCCGCGGCAGGGTGAAGTCGCGGGCGCCGTGCAGCCAGGTCACCCGCGCGTACAGGTCGTCCTCGCCGAGCGACCGCAGCATCGTGTTGCGGGCCAGGGCCTCCTCGCCGGCCGGGTGGTAGAGCTCCTCGCCCATCCGCCGGGCCAGGAGCTGGATGCGCGCGGTCCGTTCGCGGCGTTCGGCGTTGTACCGGGCCAGGCGGCCCGGCACGTCGTCGGCGGCGTCCGCGAGCACCTCGCCCAGGACCACCGCGTCCTCCAGGGCCTGGCACGCGCCCTGGGCGGCGTACTGGAGCATGGCGTGGGCGGCGTCGCCCATCAGCGTCACCCGGCCGTCGGTCCAGACGTCCACCGGGTCGCGGTCGCAGAGGACCCATTCGCGCCAGTCCGCGCCGAGTTCGAGGAGCCGCCGGGGGGTGTGCCCCAGCTCCCGGAAGCGGCGCAGGACGAGCTCCCGGGGCGCGCGGCGGCCGGCGACCGGCTCCCGGGCGCCGTCGTCCAGGGTCGCGGCGAGGTTGAGGAAGCGGCCGTTGCCGATGACGTAGTGGACGAAGTGCCACTTCGGCCCGGCCCACAGCGTCACGGCGTTCCACCGCAGGTCGTCCGGCACCCGCTCGACCGGGATGACCGAGCGGTAGATGGTGTGGCCGGAGACCCGGGGCGGGCCGTCGCCCACCAGCCGGGCACGGACGGCCGAGCGGATGCCGTCGGCGCCGACGAGCAGGTCCCCGGTGAACGTCCGGCCGTCCGCCGTCGTCACCGTGACGCCCGCCGCGTCCTGCGTGTACGTCCAGACCTCGGCACCGGCCACCAGCTCGACGCCGCCGGCCGCGCGGCACGCGGAGAGCAGCGGTTCGTAGAGGTCGACACGCTGGACCACGGCGTACGGGTTCCCGAACCGCGCCCGGTACCGGCCGGTGAGGGGCAGGGCGGCGAGCGCCTCGCCCGTGACGCCGTCCATCAGCCGGAGCGCGTCGACGAACACCGCGCGCTCGCGCACGGTTTCGCCCACGCCCAGCAGCCCGAGGGCGTGGAACGCGTTCGGGCCGAGCTGGATCCCGGCGCCGATCTCGGCGAACGCCGCCGCACGCTCCAGGACGGTCACGCGGTGGCCCCGGCGGGCCAGGGAGACCGCGGTCGCGAGACCGCCGATGCCACCGCCGGATACGACTGCGTGTGCCATGGTCTACCGCTTCTCCGCCGTCTCCCGCACGGGGCCGGGGCGCTCGCCGTCGTCCCCGCCGCCCGCGTCCGCGATCCTCAGCTGGCGTACGAGCATGAACAGGCCGTAGCTGGCGATCAGGGCGAGGAGCGGGGCGCCGACGATGTACGCCCAGATGTGCCGGATGCCGAACCGCCGCCCCTCGACGATCATGTAGGCGCCGAGGGCCGCCCAGGTGAGGACCAGGTCGGCGTAGACGAACCGGGACGCCAGGTTGGCGGTGGCGTCCCCCAGGAAGTCGGTGACGACCCCGGTGGGTCCGGAGTCCGCGTGGCCGACGACGAAGGCGACGGCCATCGCGCCCATGACGCAGCAGCCGACGAGGGCCGTCGTCCCGTACAGCACGCACAGGGCGCGGTCCCGCCCCTGTACCTCGCGCAAACGCATCGCCTTGTTCCTCCCGGCGCTGGTGGTGGAGCGGTCGGCGGGCCGCGGGGTCATCGTTCGTACCGGTAGTCGTCCAGGTCGAAGTGGCGGGCCCGCCAGGCCGCTTCGTAGGTGGAGGCCGGGCGGACGGCCGGCGCGTCCCCGCGTTCGTCGAGGTAGTAGGTGTGCGTGCCCCGGCAGCTGGCGTCGAGGAACACGGTGTTCCGCTGCCGGCGCAGCGTCCTCCGGAAGGAGCGGTCGTGCCGGTCGGCGCGGACGACCGCCTGGGTGGCGCCCAGCCGGCGGGCCTCCCGGATGACACGGAGGGCGTGGGTCACCTGGTAGTCGATCATTCCGAACCAGGATCCGCCGGTGAAGGAGTAGGGGCCGACGATGAACCACAGGTTGGGGTACCCCTTGACGGACGTCCCCTCGTACGACTGGAAGCGCTCGGTGCGCCAGAACTCGCCGAGGTCGCGGCCGCCCTGGCCGTGCAGCGGGAACGGCGGCAGGTTGTCGAGCACGTGGAAGCCCGTGGCGAGGACCAGGAGGTCGAGCGTCCGCTCCTGGCCGTCCGCCGTGCGGATCCCGGTCTCGGTGATCTCGGCTATGGGCTCGGTGACGAGCTCGACGTTCTCCCGGGTGAACGCGCGCCAGTAGCCCTTGGCCAGGGAGGGGCGTTTGCAGCCCAGCCGGTAGGACGGGGTGAGCTTGCGCATCAGCTCGCGGTCGCCCTTCACCTGGTGCCGCAGGTAGAGGCGGCAGGCGGCCTCGCCGGCCCGGACGAGGAACGGGAAGCGGCGGTAGTGGACCATGGCGATGACGAAGCCGACCTCCGTCGCCGCGTCCGTGAGCAGCCGGAGCGCCCGCTGGGTGGCGGGGACCTTCGCGAAGGTGCGGCGGAGGGCCTCGGGGATCGCGACGTCGGGCTTGGGCAGCAGCCAGATGGGCGTGCGCTGGTAGACGTGCAGCCGCTCCACGCGGGGCGCGATCTCGGGCACCACCTGCACACCCGACGCGCCGGTGCCGATGACGCCCACGCGCCGGCCGTCCACCGCGAGGCCGGGATCCCACTCGGCGGTGTGCACCACGTCGCCCTTGAAGCGGTCCAGGCCGGGGAGGTCCGGCGTCTTGGGCTTGGTGAGCCAGCCGGTGGCGCAGACGACGAAACGCGCCGCCAGGGAGGTGCCGTCGGCCAGGAACACCCGCCAGAAGTGCGCGGTTTCATGGTACTCGGCGCGGACGACCCGGGAGTGGCAGCGGATGCGCGGCCGGAGGCCGTAGGTGTCGACGCAGTGGTCGGCGTACGCCTTCAGCTCCTCCCCCGGCGGGAACACCCGGGACCACGACGGGTAGGGGTCGGAGGCGAAGGAGTAGGAGAACGCCGAGATGTCGACGGAGATGCCGGGGTAGTTGTTGGCGTGCCAGCTGCCTCCGACGTCGTCCCGCTCCTCCAGGAGCAGGAAGTCGTCGATGCCGGCCCTGCGGAGACCGATGGCGGTGCCTATGCCGGAGAACCCGGCGCCGATGACGAGGACTTCGTGGTCGGGGGTCGTGTCCGTGCGGTCGTCGGGGGGCGTGCCCGTGCGGTCGTCGGGGGTGTCGTGGTCGGGGTGCATCGCTCCGCTCCTCGGTGTCACAGGGCCAGGCCGATCGCCTGCAGGGTGCCGAACGCCAGCAGCAGCAGGCAGGTGTGTTCCAGCGCCGGGATCAGCGCCCGGCCGCCCGCCCCGCTCAGCACCGTGCGCACCGGGACGACGGCGAACGGGACGGCGCCGAGGACGAGCAGCGCCCAGGGGTGGGCGAGGGCCGGCGCCAGGGCGGTGGCGAAGGCGCCGGCGACGCAGCCGACGTAGAAGGCACGCGTCCGCGCGGCGCCCAGCCGCACCGCGAGGGTGATCTTGCCGGTGGCGGCGTCGGTCGGGATGTCGCGCAGGTTGTTGGTGGTCAGCAGCGCGCAGGAGAGCAGGCCGACGGGTACGGAACCGGCCAGGGCCTCCCAGGGCAGGCCGCCGGTCTGGACGTAGACGGGAGTGCAGACGAAGACGACGCCGTGGTAAACGAAGATGCTGATCTCGCCGAGGCCGTGGTAGCCGTACGGGCGGGGGCCGCCGGTGTAGAACCAGCCGCCGAGGGCGATGAACACGGTGACGGCGAGCAGCCACCAGGAGACCGTCACGGCGAGGTACAGGCCGGCCAGGGCGCCGATGGCGTAAAGGATCGCGCCGTGCCGGAAGACCTGCCGGGGCGTGGCCCGGCCCGAGCCGACGACGCGGGTGGGTCCGGCCCGGTGGTCGTCCACGCCCCGGATGCCGTCGCTGTAGTCGTTGAAGAAGTTGGTGCCCAGGACGAAGCCGAGCACGAGGACCACCGTCAGGGCGGTGCGGGACGGGTCGAGGGGCCCGGACGCGTGGGCGATCGCGGTGCCGACCGCCAGCGGCGCGTAGCTGACGGGCAGGGTCTTGAGCCGGGCGCCGATCACCCAGTTGTGGACGGCGCCGGTCGGGAGGTGCTGTGGCAGAGTCACTTCTTGGTTCCCGCGCCCAGGTAGAGGACCGAGGTGGACCGGGTGCGCACGATGCGCACCGCGTCGAGCCGTCCGGCCGCGTAGCGGGCCATGTCGCGCAGGCGCGGGCGCAGTCCGTGCAGCGTCAGCTCCACACCGTGCAGCCGGGCGACGCGTACCAGCCGCCGGCGGTTGACGAAGAGGCGGTGGTCGTGGGTGCCGCGCGGCGGGTGGCCGGGGATCGGGACGTTCTCGGCGAGCGTGATCGAGGCGAAGCGGGCCGTCCGGGTGTCGGCGATGGTGTCGACGACGAGGGTGCCGCCGGGGCGCAGCACCCGGCACGCCTCCGCCACCACCGCGAAGGGGTCCGGGACGTGTTCGAGGCACTGGCCGGCGGTGACGACGTCGAAGTGCCCGTCGTCGAACGGCAGATCGGCGGCGTCGGCCCGGACGACGTCGGCGTAGCCGTGCCGGCGGGCCTCACGGAGCGACAGCTCGGACAGGTCGACGCCGACCGCGCGGTAGCCCTTGGCGACCGCGTGCGGGCCGAACAGGCCACCGCCGCAGGCGATGTCGAGCAGCCGGGCCCCCTCGCGCCGGGCGTCGGGGACGAAGCCGGCGCGGGCGCGGGCGATCCAGCCCAGCGGGGCGAGCGATCCCCGGGGGTCCCACCACTGGCCGGCCAGCCCGTCGTAGTCGGAGATGAAGTCCTTCCTGATCCCCGGTATCCCGCCGTTGTGTGTACGCAATTCGGTCTGCCCCCTTCTTCCACCCTTGGGGCGACGGCCTGGCCGGCGGGCACGCATGCGGGCGGCCCCGGCTCGCCACACGAGAGGGGTGGGTCCGGTGTCGGAATCGTGGAAGTCACCCGTGCCGCACCAGCCGCGGAAGACCTCCGCCGGGCCGCGGCACGGGGAATGTCGGACCACCTTAGGCAGGGGGACCCCGCGGCACAACAAAGGAAACGGAAACTGACAGGAGATTGCCAGGACCCGCCGGCAAACCCCCGGCGGGCTGGCGGAAATCGCCCGGGCAAATTACTTGGTGTATACACGCTACTTTTGGATCAGGTGGCCGGTTCACCGCTCCACCCCCTGCTGCGCGCGATCCGGTCCGTGGTCTACGGTGACGGGCACATCCGTCAACTCACCTCCAGGCAACACCCGTATCCCCACCGGCACGACGCGCCACCCCTTTCACTGCCGCATCACGATTTTTTGAGAAGGATTTCCCCGCGAGAAAGGTGAGACCGAAGTGCGTGAATTCAGCCGGGATTTCGGGCGGACCTCCGCCGTCCCTCCCGAGCGGGTGGTCAGGGAGGGCGAGGACGGGACGATCGGGCACCTCATGCGGCAGGCGGGGGCGACGGGCCGCGAGACGGCCGTCCGCGGGGCCGGCCGCTCGTGCAACACCCAGACGCTCTCCCCCGGGACCGTCCTCGACAACTACCGCCCCGACGCCCTGCCGCGGTTCACCGGGGACGACCACTCCGTCGCCGTCCCGAGCGGCATCACCTGGCTGGAACTGGAGAAATGGCTGAACCGGCACGGCCGTTCCAACCCCGTGCTCCCCAGCTACCTCGACATCACGGTGGGCGGCAACCTGTCGGTCGGCGGCTTCGGCCTCGCGTCCGTCCGCTCCGGCATCCAGAGCGACCAGGTGCGGGAGATCGAGCTCATCGACGGAACCGGGCGCGCCCGGCGGTGCTCCGAGCGGGAGAACGGCGAACTGTTCCGCTTCGCCCTCGGCGGGCTGGGCCAGGTCGGCTTCATCAGCGAGGTGGTGCTGCGGACCGTTCCGTACCGGCCCGTCACCCGTGCGGCCCGGATTCCGCACACCGGCCTCGCCGATCTCGTGGACTTCATGCGGAACGGCGCACAGGATCCCGCGGTGGCCAGTTACTTCGGCATGTACGACAGGACCGACTGGTACTCGTACGTGTCCTATGACGCCGACATCCCCGATCCCGCCGGACCGGCGGAAACACAGCCGGTTCCCGACTACATGCTGTACAGCCACGGCGAAACCACGAAGAAACTCCACCATCTGCTGGAGGAGGACACCTACGCCAACCTGTGGGTGGACCACATCCTCGCCCCGTCGGGATTCCCCGGATTCTGTGCGCGGGTGGAGGAACTGACCCATGAGTATCCGCTGTCCGACACCCTGGTCGCCCTCTACTTCCTGGTGATCCGGCGGCCCCCGGCGGCCACCCGCTTCGTCCTCGCGCCCGTGGTGGACGCGCCCGTCCAGTATCTGATCGGCATCTTCACGGCGGCCGACCGGTCGGATTCCCGCGCGATATCCGGAACGCGGCGGGTCCTGCGGGAGCTGCTCGAAGCCTGCGCGGACGCCGGGGGCCGGCCGTACCTCTACGGAACCCACGACTTCGACGCGGAACTGCTGGAACGCTTCTACGGCGCCCCGGCGCTGCGGCGCCTGGAGGAGTTGCGCGGGCGGCTCTCGCTGACGCACTTCAACAGGCGGGCGTTCGGCGGATTCCGGCCGTGACCCCGTACGACGCCGTGACCCCATGCGGCCTGACTCCATCCGGCGTAACCCCATCCGCCGTGACCTCATGCGGCACGGCTCCATCCGCCGTGGCCCATCCGGCCTGGCCCCATGCGACAAGGAAGGTGTGGCTGTGACACGGGAATTCGGCAGCGACTTCGGGCGCTCCCACTTCATTCCACCCGCCGAGGTCGTCCGGGAGGGTCCGGACGGCACCGCCGAGGACCTCCTGCGGCGGGCCGCCGCCTCCGGCCGGGACATGGCCGTACGCGGCGCGGGCCGGTCGTGCAACACGCAGACGCTCACCCGGGGAACCGTCCTGCACACCCTCGGCGGCGACGCCGCCCCCCGGTTCACGGGCACGGAGGATCTGGTCGAGGTCCCGAGCGGCATCACCTGGTACGAGCTGGAGACCTGGCTGAACGGGCACGGCCGCGCCAACCCGGTGCTGCCCAGCTTCCTCGACCTCACGGTGGGGGGCACGCTGTCGATCGGCGGTTTCGGCCTCGGGTCGGTCCGCTCCGGCCTGCAGATCGACCAGGTGCGGGAGATCGAGCTCGTCGACGGGACCGGGCGCGCGCTGCGCTGCTCCGCCGGCGGGAACGCCGAGCTGTTCCGGTACGCGCTCGGCGGGCTGGGCCAGGTGGGCTTCCTCCGGAAGGCGGTGCTGCGCACCGTCCCGTACCGGGCCACCAGCCGTGTCTCCCGGGTCGCGCACAGCGGTCTCGCCGACCTCGTGGCCTTCATGCCGGACATCGCCCGGGAGCCGGGCGTCTCCGGCTACTTCGGCATGTACGACCGGAGCGACTGGTACTCACAGGTGTCCTGGGCGGCCGACGCCGCCCCCCGGCCCGGGGAACAGCCCGTACCCGACTACCCCGTGCTGCTGCACCGGGAGGTCGGCCGGCACCTCTCCCCGCTGCTCCACGGCGACGTCCACGCCAACCTGTGGGCGGACTACGTCCTCGACGAGGCGGGCCTCCACGTGTTCGCGGCGGCGCTGGAAGAGCTGCTGGACGCGTACCCGCTGACCGAGACCCTGATCAGCCTCTACTTCCTGGTGATCGAACGCCCCCGGCCGGCCACGCCGTTCGTCTTCGCCCCGGTGCTGGACACGCCCGTCCACTACGGGGTCGGCGTCTTCGCGTCGGCGCCCCGGTCCGACGACCGCGCGGTCTCCGGGACGCGACGGGTCCAGCGGCGGCTCCTGGAGACCTGCGCGAGCGCGGGCGGGCGGCCGTACCTCTACGGCGCCCACGCCTTCGACGCGGACCTCCTCCACGCCTTCTACGGCGCCCCGGCCCTGCGGCGGCTCGCGGAGCTCCGCGACCGGCACGCCCTGACCCACTTCAACCGGCGGGCGTTCGGCGGCGTCCGGCCGTAGGCCGTCGGACCGTCCCGGCTCCTAGTACAGAACCTCGCCCATCGGGGAACTCTCGCCGACCACGTAGGCGCGGATCGCGGCCAGGTACGCCGCTCGGGAGACGCGGCCGTCGCGGTCGGTGTCCAGCGCCTCGAACGCGGCGGCGGCGTTCTCGGAGCGGTTGTTCAGCGCGGTGCGCAGGGCCGTGAACTCCCCCGCGTCCAGAGCGCCGTCCGCGTCCGCGTCGGCGAGGTCGAAGAGCGCCCCGAGGGCGAACCGGCAGACGGTGTCGAACTTCTCGGCGTCCACCCACGCGGCGTACTCCTCGAACGTCAGCCGTCCATCGCCGTCGGCGTCCATCGCGCCCCACGCCCGGGCGCCCTCCGCGCGGGCGGCGACGACGAGCGGGTCGTCCTCCGTACGTCCCGTGGCACGCACGGTCCGGTCGATGCGGGAGAGGTAGTCCTGCCGCGTGATGACCCGGTCGCCGTCGGCGTCCATCATGGCGAACACGCGCTCCCGCGCGGCCTTCGCGGCGGTGCTGAGGGTCGTCGTCGTACGCGTCACAGAGGTCTCCTCCTGCCGAACACCGGTCGTTCTTCCGGCACTTCCTACCCGACGCGGCCCGGGCGCCAAGCGTCCGCCGGAAGGAGGGGCGCGCGCGGCGGCGCGGCGGGACGGACGGGCGCGGTGCCGCGCACCGGGGCGCCGGTGGCGGGGGGTGCGGCCGCGGGTAGGTGCAGCACCTGGAGCGGAACAGGACTCTCGGGAGGACGCGTGTTCGGTGGGCGGGGTGTGGCGGTCGCACTGGGATCTCTGGTGCTGGTGGTCTCCTCATGCGTGGTGGCGCCGGCCGGCCGGGCCGGCGAGGCGGCCGACGGCGGGTCCGTCACCTGTACCGGCGACGCCACCAGCCGCTATGTCCCACCGCTCACCCTCCAGCCCCAGCCGACGCGGAACCTGGCGGAAGTCCGCTACCACTGCACCACCGCCCCCGGCCGCACCATCCCCGCCACGGGCTCCTTCACCTCGTCCTCGCCCTCGGCGTCCTGCCTCTCCGTCACCTTCGCGAGCGGCACCGAGACGGTCCGCTACGCCGACGGCGCGCGTTCACGGATCGTCATCGACAGCGCCACGGTCGTCCGCGCCGCGGGCGCCCTGACCTCGGAGCAGTCTGGCCGGGTGGTGGAGGGCCGCGGCGAGGGCCACCCGGTCCGCCGCACGGTGACCGCGACGTCCGCCCAACTTCCCACGGACTGCCTCGCCACCGGGCTCCGGGGCACGAGGAGCTCGGTCCAGCTGGAGATCCTGCCCTAGCCGCGGCCCGCCGCCGCGCGGCGTTCGACTTGTGGCAGGGACGTGACAAGATCGTAAGCGGAACGGACCCTCTCGTCTCTTAGGGTGTTCGCGCGGCGTCCGCCGCATCGAACGAGTACCACTTCCGGAGGATCCGTGCGTCGTATATCCCTCGCACTCACCACGGCCGCCCTGATCGGCACCGCCGGCGCCCTGGCCGTCCCGGCCCAGGCCGCCACCCCGGCCGCCGCTCCGCACGCCGCCACCGTGGCGGCCAAGGAGTGCCACGAGGACAACGCCATGATCTACACCGACGGCACCCGCCTGCGCAGCAAGGCGAGCACGTCGGGGGCGGTCAAGGGCCAGCTCTACTTCGGGGACCCGATCCGGATCCTGCGCAAGTCCGGCGGCTGGGACTACATCCAGCTGAAGTCCAAGAGCAAGGGCGGCCTGGCCAAGGGCACCCGCGGCTGGGTGGCGCACAAGAACATCATCCCGCCGTTCTGCGGCCGCTGACCCGGCCGCTCCGCCCCGCGCGGGGACGGCGGTGAACGAGGGGGCCCGGCGAACGCTCGCCGGGCCCCCTCGTCCGTCATCCCTCCCCCTCGTCCGCCACTCCTCCCCCTCGTCCGTCAGTCCTCCGCCGTCCACACGGGCCGGAAGCGGAGGATCTCGGCGGTGGCGGCGCCACTGGTGACGAACGGGTCGGTGGCCACGGCGGCCTCGATCTCGGACCGTTCGCCGTCGGCCAGGACCAGCCCGCCGGTGCGCGGCTCCAGCGGGCCGGCCAGCCGGGCCAGGCCCTTGGCGAAGACGCCGTCGGGGTTCGTGTAGTGGGCCTCCTTCAGTTCGTCGATCCTCTCCAGCGGGGCGCGGTAACGGAACACGATCACGTACATGCCTCCAGTAAGCGCCACCGCCCCCGCCCCGCGCCAAGACCGATCGCCCGGGGTGGGGCATAGGATGAGACCTATAACGCCTGTTCAGGAGGGGTGTCGGGGTGGAGGGACCGGACGAGGGCGAGCTGGCGGGGATCGAGCTGCGGCATCTGCGGTACTTCGCCGCGGTGGCCGAGGCCGGGACCGTCACGGAGGCGGCCCGGCGGCTGCGGATCGCGCAGCCCAGCCTCAGCCAGCAGATCCGGCGGCTGGAACGCCGCGTCGGCACGCCGCTGTTCCGGCGGCTGCCGCACGGCATGGTGCCGACCGACGCGGGGCGGCTGCTGCTGGAAGGCGCCGGACGGGCCTTCGACGAGCTGCGGTCCGCCGTCGCCGCCGCGCGCGCCGTCCCGGACACGACGGCGGCGGTCGGGGTGTGCCGGGGCGTGCCGCAGGCCGTCATCGCCGCCGCGGAGGAGGTCATGACGCGCGGCCGGCCGCTGCGGCTCGCCTACCGGCAGGCCGATTCCGGGCAGCAGGGCGAGCTGCTGCGCGACGGCACCCTGGCGTTCGGCATCCTGCGCGCGCCCGTCGACACCTCCGGCCTGGCCGTGCGCACGCTCGCCGACGCACCGCTCGGCGTCCTGCTGCACGTCCGGCACCCGCTGGCGGAGCGGCCGGAGCTGACCTGGTCCGACCTGGCGGGCCGGCGTCTGCTGTGGTTCCCGTCCGCACGGGCGCCGGGCTACGCGGCGGAGGTCCTCGCGCACGTGGGCGCGCGCGGCTGGACGCCGGAGACGCGGGTCGACGCGGACGGCGGCCACACCCTCTTCCGGCACCGCCTCATCGGCGACCACGGCCTGGTCGCCCTGCGCACGCGCGCCACTTCCCTCGGCGACCCGGACCTCGTCTGGCGCCCGGTCGGCCCGGAACCACCGCGCGAGCGGCTGCTGTTGGCCGCGGCGGCAAACTCACCGTGGGCCGAGCCGGTGGCCGGCCCGGACACCGGATCCCGGTCCGGCCACGACGGGTGACCGCCGGGCGGCGGCGCGCGCGGGGGCGGCGGAAGCGGAGGCCGCCACATGGCGGCCTCCCCCTCCTCACGCCGCGTGGGACTCGCGCCCGCCCGCGCGGTACACGAGGGAAACCCCACCCCAACACGCCTGCGGCGGCGGCTTCCTGGGGTACCCGGACCGAGCCCACCATGAGGGTCAGGAACCCGGAACGAGGTTCGGAAGAAGAAGGGGAATCCCGTGAGGTCGAGGAATTTCCTCCGCGCCCCGGCGGCGGTGGTCATCTCGGGGCTGCTGCTCGCCGGCACGGCCGGAGCGGCCTTCGCCGCCCCGCCGGACGACTCGCCGAGCGCGTCGAGCAGCGCGGCGGGCAGCGACTCCGGCGGCGCGTCGGGCGACGACGCGGCGAGCGGCGGAGCGAACACGGAGGAGCTGTCGTCCTCCTGGAAGCCGGACGGCTGGTACGACAGCGAGCACGAGTGCAAGAAGGCCGGCGACAAGGGGAAGCAGCAGCACAAATGGCACGATTACCGCTGCAAGAAGGAGAAGCGGCACCACGACGACTACGACTACTACTGGCACCTGTACTACCGCCGTTGAGCGACGGCGGCGCGTGGGAGCGGGGTTCCGCGCCCGGGGTCCGGGCCCCGGAACCCCGCGGACGCGCTACTCGTCGATGCGGTACGCGTCGCCGTACACCTTCCACTTGAGCGGCGGCTCCAGGTCGAAGTTGCCGTCGTTCAGGAAGACGCGCTGGGCCATGTCGATCCGGCTGGTGTCGCTGTGCGCCTTCTCGGCCTTCATCACCTTCTTGCGGGCGTCGAGGAACGCGTCGAGGTACGCCTTCTCGTCCCCGCCGCGCGCCGGCGGTTTGGCCTTCTTGAGCGCGGCCTTGCGGATGCCGCCGAAGCTGTCCTTGCCGTCACCGGGGCCGTGCATCACCATCGCGTCGTAGTAGACGAACTGGCCGAGGGTGCGCAGCCCGTCCTCCTTCGCCTGCCTGACGGCCGGGTCGAAGTACATGCGGTCGCGCAGGTCCTCCTGCGCGTCCTGGAACGCCTTGTCCCGGGCGGCCTTGTGCCACGCCTCCTCGAAGGGCTTGCCGAGGCCGGCGTGGGTGTCGGACCCGTTGGCCTTGCGCAGCGCGGGCAGGAAGGGCGCGAGCGGGTTGCCGGGCTTCTTCTTGGTGTACTCCTCGACCAGTTTCAGCATGTCGCCGGTGCCCGAGGTGAAGCCGATGATGCCGCCGGTGTAGCCGCGGCCGTCGTCGTAGGGCTCGATGTAGTCGAAGTACCGGCGCCACTCCAGCGAGGAGTTCTCCGCGCTGCAGACGAGCCGCATGGCGATGTCCTTCTTGTGCGGGTCCTCCAGCCCGGCCGCGGTGGCCGCCGGTATGCGGAGGGCCGACGCGGGGGCGGAGGCGGGGGCCGCGGACGCGGCGACCGACGTGCCGCCGAGGACGAGGGCGGGCAGGGCCAGGGTCACGCCGGCGAGGGCGGTACGGGGGAGCTTCTTCTTCGTCGTCGTGCGCTGCGGCGGCCGCGGCATACGGAACTCCGTTCCTGATAAGGCGTCAGGGGACGGCCGGGGAACCGCTGCACGGCGTTCCCGGCCGATCAGGACGCATTGAAGCGCTTTCGTCACTTCCGCCACAAGGGCCGATCCGCTTAAGTGCGCGTAAAGCGCGTGGAAACACCATCGTTCGACTGTTTTCGGCCAACTCGCCGCTCGCAGACGGGTGACACGTCGTCCCCAGGCGCCGCGGAAACGGGCCGGCGCCTCCCCGCAAGACCGTTCCGGCAAAGCTCTCGACCGCGACGGGCGGCCGTGCCACGCTCGCCCTGTGACGGTGAGCCTCCAGGCGAGCTATCAGGCGGTCGTCCTGCGGGTCCTCGGGACCGGGCGGTCCCGGTGGACGCTGCGGGACGGTGAGACGTGGTGCATGGTGCGGCCGGTGGGCCACCGGTCGCGGCGGCAGGGCTGGAAGCTGCACCTGCCGGCGACCGTCGAGTCCGCCCCCCGCGTCCTGGAGGCGGCGGCGGGCGTCCTGGTGGCGCACGGGTGCGCGTTCAAGTTCGCGGTGTCGCCGCGGATCACCGCCGACCTCACCTCCGTCCGGGCGCCGCGCGAGCACTCCGGGAAGTTCCTCACCGCCTACCCGGCGGACGACGGGCAGTCGCGCGCGCTCGCCGAGGAGCTGCACCGGGCCACGCTGGGGCTGGCCGGGCCGGCGATCCTGTCCGACCGGCGGTACCGGCCCGACAGCCTGGTGCACTACCGGTTCGGCTGCTTCGCGCCGCCGCGCGAACTCGACGACGAGGGCTTCTACCGGGGGCGGCTGCGGGCCCCGGACGGCAGCCTGGTCCCGGACGAACGCAACGCGTGGTTCTCGCCGCCCCCTTGGGCCCGGCCGCCGTTCGACCCGCCCGTCCGGCCGGCCGGCTCCCGCGGGCGCGGCGACCCGGTGCTTCTCGCCGGCCGCTACCTCGTCCGCGAGGCGGTCCGCCACTCCAACCGCGGCGGCGTCTACCGCGCCCTCGACCGGCGGACCGGCGAGGACGTCCTGCTGAAGGAGGCCCGCGCCCACGTCGGCGCCCGGCCCGGCGGCACGGACGCCCGCGACTGGCTGCGCTACGAGGCCGAGGTGCTGGCCCGGCTGGCGCCGCTCGGCATCACCCCCGCGCCCCGGGGCGTCTTCACGGCCGGCGGCCATGTGTTCCTGGCCGAGGACCTGATCGACGGCGAGAACCTGCACCGGTGGGCGGCGGACGAGGCGTCGCGGAACGGAGGCCGGCTGCCGGCCGGGACGGCCTGGCGCCTCGCCCGCGACCTCACCCGCCTGGTCCGCGCCGCGCATGCCGCCGGTTTCGTCCTCCGCGACCTCAAACCGACCAACGTCGTGGTCCGGCCCGACGGCACGCCCGTCCTCGTCGACCTGGAGTGCGCGGTCCGCGCCGGAGGCACGGCCCACGTCGCGGGCACCCAGGGCTTCACCGCCCCCGAGTACCTCTCCCTGACCGGGACCGTACCCGTGCCCGGCCCGGAGGTGGACGGCTTCGGCCTGGGCACCACCCTCCTGCACGCCGTCACCGGCATCAACCCGCTGCTCGCACCGGACACCGCGCCCGAACGGCCCGTCGGCGAACGGCTCGCCGTGATGACCCGGGCGGCGGCCGCGGACCGCCCCGCCCTGCGCGCCCTCGCCCCGCTCGTCCTCGGCCTCACCGCCGAGGCGGCCGCCCGCCGGACGCCGGAGTGGGCCGCCGCGTTCCTCGACGCGGAGGCGGCCGAGGAGGCGCCGGAGACCTCCGGTCCCGTCCTGGAGGGCGCGGCGCTCGACCGGCTGCTGGACGACGGACTGGCCCACATCGCCGCGACGGTGACGCCTCATGAGGAGCACCTCTGGCCCCGCCCCCGCTCACTGCCGGAGGGCGACCCGTGCAACGTCCAGCAGGGCGCGGCGGGCGTCCTGGCCGTCCTCGACCGGGCCGTCCGCAGCGGCCGGGCGCCCGGGCTCGTACCGCTGCTGCGCACGGCGGCCGACTGGATCGCCGGCCGGCTCGCGCTCCCCGGCCGCGTCCTGCCCGGGCTCTACTTCGGCCGCTCCGGCACGGCCTGGGCGCTGCACGACGCGGCGCTGACCCTCGACGACCCCGAACTCGCCGCGCGCGCCTGCACGTTCGCCCTGCGCGTCCCGCTGGAGTGGGACAACCCGGACGTCTGCCACGGCCTCGCCGGCGCCGGGCTCGCCCAGTTGCACCTGTGGCACGCCACCGGCGACCCGCGCTTCGCCGAGCGGGCGGGGCGGTGCGCGGACGGCGTGCTCCGCCGTACCGCCGCGGCCGACGGCGGGGTGGACTGGCCGCTCGGCCCGGAACACCGCCGGGAGCTCGCGGGCTCCGCCCTGTACGGATTCGCCCACGGGGTCGCCGGCCACGCCGCGTTCCTGCTCGCGGCGGGCCGCGACCTCGGCCGGCCGGAACTCGTCGACATCGCGGCCGGCGGCGGGTACGCCCTGTGCGCGGTGGCGGAGGACCGGGGCGACATCGCCCTGTGGCCCAAGGGGCCGGGCCGTACGGAGCGGATGGGCCTCGACTTCTGGTGCAACGGTGCCTCCGGCATCGGCACGACGCTGGTCCGCCTGTGGCGGGCGACCGGTGAGCCGCTGTTCCGGGAGTACGCGGAGCGGGCGGCCCGCGCGGTGTACGCGGACCGCTGGCGGGTCGGCACCGGCGCGTGCCACGGCGTGGCCGGGAACGCCCAGTTCCTGCTGGACGTCGCCGACCTGACCGGCGACGCCGCCCACCGCGTCCGGGCCGCCGAGGCCGCCTTCTGCCTGTCCGCGCGGGCGGCGCTGCGGGACGGGCGGCTGCTCGTCCCCGACGACACGCTGCGCGAGTTCTGCGTGAGCTACCAAGTCGGCCTGGCCGGCGCCCTGGACCTGCTGCTGCGGCTGGTGTACGGGGGCGGGCGCCCCTGGATGGTGGACGGGCCGGACGGACGCCGAGGAGGTGACGGACGTGGAGGAACTGGTCCTCCGGTTGCAGGAGCTGCCGGAGACGGACGACCGGCGGCTGGAGCCGGCCCTGCACTGCCAGGTGAGCCTGACGACCAGCCGCTGTGACACCGACTGCTGCACGGACACACCCCGCTGCCAGGAGTGACGCCGTGCCGGAGAGGAGGGTGGCGGCCATGGACGAGAACGTCCTCGCGCTGCAGGAACTGCCCGAGGCGGAGGGCCCGGTGCGGGAGCCGTGGATGTGCTGCGACACGGCCGAGACGAGCTGGGACATCACGGATCCCCCGCGCTGCCCGTCTTTTTGAGGATGCTGGGAACCGGCCCGTGTGAAGGGAGGTGAGGATGATGGAGGACGCCGTTCTGGAGCTCCAGGAACTGCCCGAGACGGATGAGCAGGCGCTGGAACCGGTCATGTGCTGCGACACGGACCACACGAGTGGCCAGTGCACGGACCCGCCGCGCTGTCCGCCGTAGGCCGGCCATCGGTTCCGCGCGGCCGGCCGCGTCGTCCGGCCCGCCGCGCGGAACCCCGGCAGCCGCCGGGGGCACCCGTGCCGCCGCCTTCGACGGCCTCGCTCCGCACGCCGCCGCGTCCCGCGCGAAGATCCTGGTCACGGACGCGGGGTGGACGCTCCGCCGACGTTCTCGACAGGCTCGCCTCCGCCGTCGGTCCCGACCGCTTGTGCCGCGCCCCGGATCGACGCCCTCGCCGCCCCCGCCCCGCAGGCACCCCACACGTACCGCAGGAACCGCACGTACCGCACATACCGCACCCCGGACGGAAACCCCACTTTGACCGACGCGGCATGGTCTCCCCTCCTGCCCGCCCGCGACCGCGCCGCCGTCCTCGACCGGCTCGCCGCCGCCGCGCGGCCGCACCGCGTGCCCCACCGCGTCCGGCCCGATCTGGCCGACGGCGGCGCCGGCCTGGCCCTCGCGTACCGCTGGCTCGACCGCGCCCTGCCCGGGCGCGGGTACGGTGCCCTCGCCGAGGGCTATCTGGCCGCCGCGCTGCGGGGTTACGCGCGGTGCGGCGCTTCGCCGGGCCTCTTCGGCGGGGCGGCCGGACTGGCGTTCGCCGCCTGGTCGCTGTCCCATGACGCACCGGCGGCGCACCGTCAGGTCGTCGACGCGGCGGGCGCGTGGGCCCGGCGGGCCGCCGACGGCCCGTACGCGCCCCGGGCCGTCGACGTGGTCGCGGGCCTGACGGGCGCGGGCGCGTACCTGCTGTGCCGCCGGGACGATCCGGCGGCGGCGGAAGCGCTGCGGACGGTGCTCGCCGCCCTGTCGCGGACCCGTTTCCCCGACCGGCCCGACCCCGGGATGGCGCACGGGATCGCCGGTCCGCTCGCCCTCCTGGCGCTGGCGCTGGAGCTCGCGGCGGACGTCGCCGTTCCGGGGCAGCGCGAGGCGGCCGCCCGGCTGGCCGCGGCGCTCGTCGCCGGGCGCGCCGACGACGCCTGGGGCCCGGACTGGGCCGGGCCGGCCACCGGCCGTCCGCTGCGTGCCTCGTGGTGCCGGGGCGGTCCGGGGATCGCCCGCGCCCTGTGGCTGGCGGGGACGGCGCTGGGCGACGACGGGCCGCGCGGTCTCGCGGTGCGGGCGCTGAAGGCCGCCCTCCGGCGGCCGCCCGCGCGGCGGCGCGTCGACGGCGATCCCGGCCTCTGCCACGGTATGGCGGGACTCCTCCACGTCACCGCCCGCTTCGCCCGTGACACGGGCGACCCCGAACTCGCCGGCGCCGCCGCCCGCCTCGCGGCCGGCCCGCTGCCCTCCGGCGGCGGTCCCGGCTTCCTCGACGGTGCCGCGGGGGTGACGCTCGCGCTCCTGGGCGCGGCGACGGACGTCGAGCCGGGGTGGGACCGGGCGCTCCTCCTGGCGTGACGCGGTCCGGGCGAACGGCCGGAAAGGAGCGGCGACATGCCCTCCGTCCGATAGTGCCGCCCGTTTCCGTTGTGGCCTGATGGTGCGACCCGGCGCGGCCCTCCTTACGGCTTCCGCGGGTGGGCTTCTGCGATCTCCCGGGCCCGCTCGGCGACGGTGTTCAGCCCGAGCTCGGCCCTGCGCTGGTCGACACCATCAGGGTCACGGATCGGGACGGGCGCCCACTCGCCGCCCGCAGTGTTTGAGGTGTGGTCACAGCGACTGCCGTAGCAACGTGAGTTGGACGGTCGCTTCGTAGCGGATGGCGAGCTTGTCGTACCTGATGGCCACGCCCCGAGCCTGCTTGAGGAGCCCGATGCGGCATTCGACCTAGTGCCTGCGCTTGTAGGCCTCGCGGTCGAAGCCGGGCGGGCGGCCGCCCGCCGAGCCCCGGCGGAGCCGGTGGCCGACCTGGTCGCGCTTCTCCGGGAACGTGTGCGGGATCTGCCGGCGGCGCAGACAGGCGCGGATCGCGCGGGACGAGTACGCGCGGTCGGCGTTCACGCGTGCCGGCCGGGTACGGGGGGCGTCCGCCGCCGGTCCGGGCGACGCGGATCCGTTCCATGAGGCGGGTGAACTGTGGTGCGTCCCCGCGCTGCCGCCGGTGACCATGACGGCCAGGACGTGCCCGGAGGCGTCGGCGGCCAGGTGGAGCTTGGTGGTCAGGCCGCCGCGCGAGCGGCCGAGCGCGTGGTCGTCCGGCTCGGTCGCCAGGTAATCCGGGCCCTTCCGGCCTGGATCGTGGCCTCCTTTTCCTCGCCCCGGCAGCGTGCCGGCGGGCCCGGCACACGGTCGAGTCGATGGACACCTCCCACTCGATCACGCCGTCCGCGTCGGCGTTGACCTGGAGTTCTTCGAGGACGCGGGCCCAGGTGCCGTCGATCTGCCAGCGCCGGAAGACCGAATACGTGGCCTCCCACGGCCCGTACCGCTCGGGGACGTCCCGCCAGGGCGAGCCTGTCCTGGCCCGCCACCAGATCCCGTCGAAGACCTGCCGCCGGTCCCTCGGCGGCCGCCCCATCGTGGGCACCGGTGGCAACAGCGGCTCCAGACGCTCCCACTGTTCTTCTGTCAGATCCCCACGCGTCACACCAAGATCGTTCCACGATCAAGATCAACATTCCAATCGATCCCTGGAACCAGACGCTCACCGACCTACGTAACGAAGCACTACTAGTCCTCCGGCAGCGGGCCACGGCCTGGTGTCTGCGGCGCGGGTTCGACCGGGTGCGCACCATTGAACAGCGATCCGCCCGGCGGCCGTCAACGGCACGCCCGCCGGGCACGCTGTTGCCGCTACCGCCGTTCCAGTGCCGCGTTCAGCAGCGGCCCGATGAGGGAAAGCGCCTCGGGCTTGAGCATGTGCTCATGCCGTACCGGGACGGGGTGGACGCGCACTCCGCCGCCCACATGGGGCAGCCAGGCTTCCGGGGAGCGGCGGGGGTCGTCCGAGGGCCATTCGGCCGCGGATTCCTCGGCGGTGAACAGGGTGAGTTCACCGCCGAACCGCTGGGGGACAAAGGCGTCCAGCAGTTCCGGCACCCGCATAAAGAGCCCGATGACCCGGGTGAGGACGTCCTGTTCCAGCAGCAGGTCGGCCCGCGCGCCGCTCTGGCCGCGGATCAGTTCGGTCAACTCCTCAGGAGACAGGTCCTTTTCGCCCGGCTGTCCGCGGTCATAGCCGGTGATCTCCTCGAAGAGGAGGGCCAGGATGTCGTTCCGGCCGAGTTCGGGGAGTTCTTCACCGGGTCTGCGGGCCGGGGGGAAGGAATCCAGGACGGCGAGGAGTCCCACTTCTTCCCCTTCGGCCTCCAGGCGGGTGGCGATGGAGTGTGCGACCAGTCCGCCGAAGGACCAGCCGAGCAGGTGGTAGGGCCCGCTGGGCTGTACGGTGCGGATCTGCGCCAGGTAGTCGGCGGCCATCTCCTCGATGGCGGCGGCGGGCGGCTGTGCCCCGGTGAGGCCGCGTGCCTGGAGCCCGTAGACCGGGCGGCCGGGCGCGATATGCCCCAGCAGACCGGCGTACGGCCAGCTGATGCCCGCGGCGGGGTGGACACAGAACAGCGGCGGACGGCTGCCGGCGGTCCGCAGGGGCAGCAGGACGCCCAGGGCGTCCATGGCCATCCCGCCGTGCAGGCGGCCGGCCAGCGCGGCCGGGGTCGGGGCCTCGAACAGGGCGCGTACGCCGAGCTCCACACCTAGGACCGCCTTGATCCGGGACATCAGCCGGGTGGCCAGCAGGGAGTGGCCGCCCATGTCGAAGAAGCTGTCGTCGGCGCCCACCGTGGTGTCCAGCACCTCGCCGAACAGTTCGCACAGCAGCCGCTCCTCCTCGCTGCGGGCCGCGCGGGACGTGGAAGCGAATTCGGGTGCGGGCAGGGCGGTCCGGTCCAGCTTGCCATTGGCGGTCAGCGGGAAGGCGTCCAGCACCACCACCGCGGCCGGGACCATAAACTCCGGCAGCCGGGTACGGGCGAACTCGCGCAGCGCGGCGGCCAGTTGGGGATCAGGCCGGCCGGTGGTCACATGGGCGACCAGCCGTTGTCCCTCATGGACCGACACCAGTGCCCGGGACACGTCCGGGTGTTCGGCCAGCACCGCTTCGATCTCGCCGGGTTCGATCCGGAAGCCCCGTACCTTGACCTGGTCGTCCGCACGGCGGACAAACCGCAGCTCGCCGTCGGCGCACCAGCGCGCCAGGTCGCCCGTGCGGTACATCCGTTCCCCCGCGTCGAAGGGGGATGCCACAAAGCGCCCGGCGGTCAGCGCGGGACGGCGGACATAGCCGCGGGCCAGTCCGGCGCCCGCCAGGTACAGCTCTCCAGTCACCCCGATGCCCACCGGGCGCAGGCGCTCGTCCAGCACATAGGCGCGGATGTTGTCCACGGGGGTGCCGATGGCCGGGGTGGACCAGGCGGCGACATCCTCGGGGAGGGTGTGCGCGGTGACCACATGGGTCTCGCTGGGCCCGTAGTTGTTGTGCAGTCGCCGTCCGGGAACCTGCCGGAAGAACTCGCTCATATGCGGGCTCAAGGTCAGCGGTTCTCCGGCCTGGACCACCTCGCGCAGTGCGGGCAGGGCGTGGCCATTGGCGAGAGCCGCCTCGCACAGGGCGTCGATGACCAGGTTGGGGGCGAACAGTTCGTTCACCCGGTGCCGTTCCAGCCAGTCCGCCAGGAGTTCCGGGCTGTAGCGGATGTCGTCGGAGGGGATCACCAGTGTCTTGCCGGAGAGCACCGTGGAGAGGATCTCCTGTACCGAGACGTCAAAGCTGAGCGCGGAGAACTGGGCGGTCCGGGTGCCCGGTGCGACCGGCAGTACTTTGCCGTGCCAGGCCAGCAGGTTGGCCAGCGCACCGCTGGGCATGGCGACGCCCTTGGGGCGGCCGGTGGAACCGGAGGTGTAGACGACATAGGCCGGCTGAGCGGGATGGCGGCCGGTGACCACGGGATTGGTATCGGGCTGGTCCTCGGTGGCGAGCGGCTGGTCGAGGACCAGTACCGGGCGTGTGTCGTCGAGCATGTAGGCGATGCGCTCGGCCGGGTAGCCGGGGTCGACCGGCAGATAGGCCGCGCCGGACTTCAGTACGGCCAGTATCGCCACCACCATCTCGGCGGACCGGGGCAGCTTCAGGGCGACCACCCGCTCGGGCCCGGCGCCCTTGCCCATCAGCAGGTGAGCGAGCCGGTTGGCCCGGGAGTTGAGTTCCGCGTAGGTCAGCTCGGTGTCCTGGCAGACCACGGCCGGAACGTCGGGGGTGAGTGCGGCCCGCGCCTCGAAGAGTTCCGCGAGGCCGGCCGTGGGCTGTTCGCGTGTGGTGTCGTTCCACTCCACCAGGGTCAGCCGGCGCTCCCGCTCGTCGAGCAGGTCCAGTTCGCCGACCGGTAGTTCGGGGTCGGCCATGACAGCCGTGAGCAGCCTGCCGAGCCGGGTCGTGAGGGATGCCACCGTGGCGCGGTCGAAGGTGTCGGTGCTGAACTCGACCTGGCCGTCGAGGCCGCCCTCCGGGTGCTCGGCGATGCTGAACACCAGGTCCATCCTGGCCGTCGCGGTGCCGGCCGGCACCGAAGCGGCGGTGAGGCCGGGCAGGCCGAGGCGGGCTCCGGTGGTGTTCTGCCAGGCGAGCATGGTCTGGAACAGGGGGTGGTGGGACAGCGCTCTGGCCGGGTTCAGCGTCTCCACCAGGTACTCGAAGGGCACGTCCTGGTGGGCGTAGGCATCGAGGTCCACTTCCCGTACCCGGGCGAGCAGTTCGAGGAAGGTGGGGTCGCCGGAGACATCGGTGCGCAGCACCAGGGTGTTGACGAAGAAGCCCACCAGCTCGTCGAGGGCCTCGTCGGTGCGGCCCGCGATGGGGCTGCCGATGGGGATGTCCTCGCCGGCACCGGATCGGTGCAACAGGGCCACCAGGGCCGCGTGCACCACCATGAATACGGTGGCGCCGCCGGTGCGCGCCAGTTCCACCAGGCCCCGGTGCAGTTCGGCGTCCCAGTGGAAGGTGTGGGTCTCGCCCCGGTAGCTGGCCATGGCCGGGTGGGGACGGTCGGTGGGCAGCTCGATCCGCTCGGGCAGTCCCTCCAGTGTCCGTTTCCAGTAGTCGAGTTGGGGCTCCAGCGCCTGCGCGAGCCGGTCGCGTTGCCACAGGGTGTAGTCGGCGTACTGCACGGGCAGGGCGTCCCACTTCGGGTGGGCGCCGAGCAGCCGGGCCTCGTAGGCGGTGGCGAGGTCGCGCCACAGTGGTTCCAGGGACCATCCGTCGGCCGCGATGTGGTGCAGCACCAGGGTGAGGATGTGCTCCTGAGGCCCGAGTGCCAGAAGTTCGGCGCGCAGGGGGATTTCGGTGCTCAGGTCGAAGAGGTGCCGGACGGCGGAGGCCACCGTCTCGTCGAGCTGGTCATGGGACACCGGGCGGACCTTCAGGGCGGGGCGGGCCACCTCGCCGTCCAGCACCTGCTGATAGGGGGTGTCGTCGTGGTCGCGGAAGACGGTGCGCAGGCTCTCGTGCCGGACCACCACATCGGCCAGCGCCTCCTGCAACGCGCCCTGGTCGAGCGGACCGGTCAGCCGCACCACCAGCGGCACATTGTAGGTAGCCGAAGGCCCTTCCAGCCGGTTGAGGAACCACAACCGGTTCTGGGAGAACGACAACGGCAGCCGCTCGGGACGAGCCATCGGCTCCAACGCCGCACGCGCCTGACCGGCTCCGGCCAGCACCCGCGCCAGGCCGGACACAGTGGGCGCCTCGAAAAGCGCCCGCACACCGAGTTCGGCACCGAACGCGGAACGCACCCTGGACACCAGCCGGGTGGCCAGCAGGGAGTGGCCGCCCAGATCGAAGAAACTGTCCTCCACGCCCACTTCGGACACACCAAGAACATCGGCGAACAGCCCACAGAGAATTTCCTCGGTCGGATTACGAGGAGCAAGGGCGGAGCCGGAGTCGAATACCGGCTCGGGAAGGGCGGCCCGGTCCACCTTGCCGTTGACGGTCACCGGGAACTCCTCGTGGAGGACAAATGCCGCCGGAATCGTGAATTCGGGAAGCCTGGTGCGGAGGAAGTCATGGACGGCCTCCGGTATTCCGGCCGGGTCGGCGTCGTCGGCCGGTATGACATGGGCGACCAGCTGGTCACGGTGGACTGTGACCACTGCTCTGGCAACGGGAGGGAATTCACTGATGACGGCTTCGATTTCGCCGGGTTCGATCCGGAAACCACGGACCTTGACCTGCTCATCCGCACGACCGACGAACTCCAGCCGACCATCCCTCCGCCATCGCACCAAATCCCCGGTCCGATACATCCGCCCACCCTCACCAAACGGACAGGCCACAAAACGCTCCGCCGTCAAACCCGCACGCCCCGCATACCCACGCGCAACCCCCTCACCCACCACATACAACTCCCCCACCACACCCACCGGAACAGGCCTCAACCACCCGTCCAGCACAAAACAACCCACCCCATCAATGGGCCGCCCCAACGACGGCACACCGCCATCACCATCCACCGCGCCACACGTCACACTCACCGTCGTCTCCGTCGGCCCATACCCGACCACCAACCGACGACCACTCGACACCCACCGCCGCGCCAACTCCCCCGGACACACCTCGCCACCCACCACCACACACGCCAACTCCGGCGCCCGCCCCACCGGCAAGGACGCCAGCACCGACACCGGCAACGCCACATGCGTCGCCCCACCCACCTCCAACGCCAATGCCAACTCATCCCCCACCAAACCCTCCGCCCCACCCAAAACCAACGCCCCACCCGAACCCAAAGCCATCACCACATCCCCCACCGCCACATCAAAACTGGGCGACACCGCCTGAAACACACGCGATCCCGCGCCCAGCCCCAACGCCTCCGCATGGGCCCGCGCGAAACCCACCACGCCCCCATGCGACACCACCACACCCTTAGGCCGCCCCGTGGAACCCGACGTAAAAATCACATACGCCGCATCCAACACACCACGACCACCCATCACAGGATTACCCTCCGGATAACCCTCAGCCACCACCGGCCCATCCACCACCAACCCCACACCCGCACCCTCCAACATCAACGCAACCCGATCCTCCGGATACACCGGATCCACCGGCAAAAACGCCCCACCCGCCTTCCACACCGCCAGCTCCAACACCACCAACTCCACCGAACGCGGAAGCTTCAACCCCACCACACACTCCCGCCCCACACCCCGCTCAACCAGCCAATGCGCCACCCGGTTCACCCATGCATTCAACTCCCCATACGAAAGCTCCACCCCACCACACACCACAGCCAACGCATCCGGAGCAGCCGCAACCCGCCCCTCAAACAACTCCACAAACAACCCACCCGAAGAACCACCAACCACACCACCCCACTCACCCAACACCCGCAACCGCTCTCCTTCGGAAAGCACATCGATTGCGCCCGCCGGCGTCCAGGGGTCGGCGGCGATCGCCTTGAGCACTCTTTCCAGCCGGCCGGCCAGCGCCTCGGCCGCCTCGCGGTCAAGCGCATCGGGGCGGTGGTCGATGCGCAGGCGCAGCCGGGACCCGGGCACCACGGCGAGGCTGAGCGGGTAGTGGGTCGCGTCATGCCCGGTTACGCCGCTGACGCGAAGTCCGCTGAATTCCGGCCGGTGTTGGGGGTAACCGACGGGGTAGCTCTCGAACACCATCAGGGTGTCGAAGAGTTCATTGTGGCCGGCCAGCCGGTTGATCTCGGTGAGGCCCAGGTGGTGGTACTCGGCCAGTTCGGCCTGCTCGATCTGGAGGCCGGAGAGCAGCTCGGCCATGGGCCGGGAGGGGTCGAGCCGGACCCTGACCGGCAGGGTGTTGATAAACAGCCCGACCATCCCCTCGACGCCGGGCAGTTGGGGCGGCCGTCCGGAAACGGTCACGCCGAAGACCAAGTCGTCGCGTCCGCTCAGCTGATGCAGCAGCACGGCCCAGCCGCCCTGGACAAGGGTGTTCAGAGTGATGCCCAGGCGGCGGGCGACGGTGACCAGTTCGGCGCTGAGCTCCATGGAGAGTTCCAGGTCCAGCCGCTCCGGGTGGCTGCCGGCCCGCTCGGGCTCGGCGCGCACCGCCCGGGTCGGCGTCACTCCGTGCAGCGCCTTGCGCCATGCGGCCCGGGCCGGCTCCGGGTCCTGTTCGGTGAGCCAGGCCAGGTAGTCGCGGTAGGGCGTCACCGGTGGCAGGCCGGCGGGGTCTCCATGGTGCTGGTAGAGGTGGAAGAAGTCGCGGTAGAGCACCGGCAGCGACCACCCGTCCAGCAGGATGTGGTGGGCGGTCAGCGCCAGTCGGTGCCGCTGCTCGCCCAGGCGCACCAGGGCGAAGCGCAGCAGCGGCGGGTCGGCCGGGTCGAAGCGGAGCGTCCGCTGGGCGGCCAGGAGCCGTTCCAGCTCCTGGTGTTGGGCGCTTTCCCGGAGGTGGCCGAGATCGGTTTCCTGCCAGGGGATGGTGACCTCGGCGGGGATCAGCTGTACCGGGTGTTCCAGGTCCTCGTCCCAGAAGCCGGCGCGCAGATTGGGGTGCCGGCGCAGCAGGGCGTCCGCCGCGTCCCGCAGTGCCTGGCGGTCGAGGGGGCCGTCCAGGTCGAAGACGGCCTGGAGCACATAGACATCGGCCTGGTCCTGGTCATAACGGGAGTGGAAGAACAGGCCCTCCTGCAAGGGGGCCAGCGGCCAGATGTCCATCAGTTCCGACTGGGTCACTTGCGCTTCCTCCACGCTGCTTCGAGCTTTGACATCCGGCCCCGGTCCATCTTCACCAGGGGCTTGTTGGGTGCTGCACTGTCGTCCTGGGTGCCGGCCGCTTCCGCCGGGCCCGCCGGTTCCTCCGTGCCGGCGATGGCGGCGAGGGCGGCCACGGTCTTGTGGAGGAACACATCCCGGGGGCTGATCAGCACTCCGGCCGCTCGGGCCCGGCCGACCACCTGGATCGAGGAGATGCTGTCCCCGCCCAGGTCGAAGAAGTTGTCCTCCACTCCCGCCTGGACGCCCAGCACCTCGGTGAACACCGCGCGGAGGGTCTCCTCGGCCGGGGTCCTCGGTGCCCGGGACAGCATGGTGGTGAACTCCGGGGCGGGCAGGGCCGCGCGGTCCAGCTTGCCGTTGGCGGTCAGCGGGAAGGCGTCCAGCACCATGACCACGGCGGGCACCATGAACTCCGGAAGTCGGGTCCGGGCGAAGTCCCGCAGGGACGCCGCCAGTTCGATGGTGTCCGTCGGCTTGGCCGGTACCACATAGCCGGTCAGTGTGCCGCCCGGGTGGACGACGGCGGCCGCCTGCCCGGTGGCCGGATGCTCGGCCAGCACCGCTTCGATCTCGCCGAGTTCGATGCGGAAACCGCGCAATTTGACCTGGCCGTCGGCGCGGCCCAGGAACTCCAGTCCGCCGTCGGGGCGTCGGCGCACCAGGTCGCCGGTGCGGTACATCCGCTCACCGGGCTCGCCGTACGGGCAGGCGACGAACCGTTCGGCGGTCAGCCCCGCGCGGCCGGCGTAGCCTCGGGCCAGGCCGGAGCCGGTGAGGTAGAGCTCGCCCACCACGCCTGCCGGCACCGGGTTCAGCCACTGGTCCAGGACATGGCACCCGGTGTTGGCGATGGGGGTGCCGATTCCCGGTGTGGCATCGCGGACTTGGGCCGAGGTGGACCAGATGGTGGTTTCGGTGGGGCCGTAGACATTGAGCACCGAGCCGGCGCGCCGGGACAGCGCGGTGGCCAGATCGGCGGGGAGTGCCTCGCCGCCCACCAGGGCCCTGATTCCGTCCAGCGGTATGTCCTCGGCGAGCAGGGACCGCCAGAGGCTGGGGGTCGCCTGCATCGCGGTGGCCTTGGACCGGGTGAGCAGGACGCCGAGTTCCGCGGGATCGCGTACCACCTCGCGAGGGGCGAGCACCACGCGGGCGCCGCTGAGCAGGGGTACATACAGCTCCAGTCCGGCGATGTCGAAGCCGATGGTGGTCACCGCCAGGAACCGGTCGCCGGTGTCCAGGGCCAGCCGGTCGCGCATGTCCATCAGCAGGTTGAGCAGGGCGCCGCGGGGCACCGTGACGCCCTTGGGCCGTCCCGTCGAACCCGAGGTGTAGATCACATAGGCCGGGTTGAGGGGGTGTCCGGGGTGTGCGGTGAGGTTGGTCTCCGCATGGCCGTCCGCTGCTTCCGCCTGGTCGAGCACCGCCACCGGCCGGGCGTCGTCGAGCATGTAACGGATGCGCTCGGCCGGGTAGTCGGGGTCGATCGGCAGATAGGCGGCTCCGGTCTTGAGCACCGCCAGCAGGGCCACCACCAGGGCGGCCGAGCGCGGCAGCCGCAGTGCGACCAGCCGCTCCGGTCCGGCGCCCCGCTCGATCAGCAGCCGGGCCAGCCGGTTGGCGCGGGCGTTGAGCTCCGCATAGGTCAGTTGCTCATCGCCGGACACCAGGGCCACCGCCTGGGGGGTGCGTTCGGCCTGGGCCTCGAAGAGTTCGGTGACCGAGGAGTGCGGGATCTCACGGTGGGTGGCGTTCCAGGCGGTGAGTTGTCGGCGTTCCTCGGCTGTCAGCAGATCGATGTCGCCCAGGCGCTGTCCGGGGTCGGCGGTGACCGCCGCCAGCAGTCGTCCCAGCCGTGCCACCAGGGTCTGGATGGTGTTGTGGTCGAAGACGTCGGTGCTGTATTCCACCAGGCCGTCGATGCCGCCGTTGGCGTCATGGTCTTCGGTGAGGCTGAACACCAGGTCCATGCGGGCGGTCCGGGTGGCCGCCGGAACGGGTGCGGCGGACAGTCCGGGGAGGTCCAGGGACTGGTGCCCGGCGCTCTGCCAGGCCAGCATCGTCTGGAACAGCGGGTGGTGGGCCAGGGTGCGGGACGGGTTGAGCACCTCCACCAGGTGCTCGAAGGGGATGTCCTGGTGGGCATAGGCGTCCAGGTCCACCTGCCGGACCCGGGCGAGCAGTTCACGGAAGGTCGGGTCACCGGACACATCGGTGCGCAACACGAGGGTGTTGACGAAGAAGCCCACCAGATCGTCCAGGGCCTCATCGGTACGGCCCGCGATCGGACTGCCGATGGCGATGTCCTCACCAGCGCCGGAACGGGCGAGCAGCGCCACCAGCGCCGCGTGCAGCACCATAAACGCGGTGGCGTTTTCCGTTCTCGCCAACTGTGTGAGTTCTTCGCGCAATTGGCCGTCCCAGTGGAAGGTGAGGCTACCGCCGCGATGGCTGGCCACCGCCGGGTGGGGCCGGTCGGTGGGCAGTTCGGTGCGTTCCGGGAGGCCGGTAAGGACCTTCTTCCAGTGGTTGAGCTGTTGGCCCAGCGGGCTGTCCGGATCGGTGGCATCACCCAGCAGCCGGTGCTGCCACAGGGTGTAGTCGGCGTACTGCACCGGCAGCGGCTCCCACCGAGGTGCGGTACCGCGCGAGCGTGCGGCGTAGGCGGTGGCCAGGTCGTGCCACAGTGGGGCCAACGACTGTCCGTCGGCGGCGATGTGATGCACCACCAGGACAAAGACGCATTCCTGGGGTGAGAGGACCAGCAGTTCGGCGTGGAGCGGGAGCTCACCGCCCAGGTCGAAGGCGTAACGGACCGCCTCGCCGATGGCCTCTTCCAGCTCGGTCCCGGTCACCGGCCGGATGTGCGGTGCGGGCCGGGACTCCTCGGGGGTGAGGATGTGCTGGTAGGGCGTGCCGTCGTGGTCGCGGAAGACGGTGCGCAGGCTCTCGTGCCGGGCCACCACATCGGCCAGCGCCTCGCGCA
This sequence comes from Streptomyces mobaraensis, assembly GCF_020099395.1. Classification (NCBI taxonomy): domain Bacteria; kingdom Bacillati; phylum Actinomycetota; class Actinomycetes; order Kitasatosporales; family Streptomycetaceae; genus Streptomyces; species Streptomyces mobaraensis. Next base: position 193,239 of record NZ_CP083590.1, read on the forward strand.
ACGCCTCCTGGTCGAGCGAGCCGGTCAGCCGCACCACCAGCGGAATGTTGTAAGTCGCCGACGGCCCTTCCAACCGGTGCAGGAACCACAGCCGGTTCTGCGCGAACGACAGCGGCAACCGCTCCGGCCGCTCCCCCGGCTCCAGAGCCGCCCGGGCCCGCTCCGCACCGGCCAGCAGCCTGCCCAGCGCCGCCACCGTAGGCGCCTCGAACAGCGTCTTGACGCCCAGTTCCACACCATAGGCCGTGCGAATGCGGGACACCAGCTTGGTGGCCAGCAGCGAATGGCCGCCCAGCTCGAAGAAGTTGTCGTCGACGCCGACCGTGGCCACACCCAGCACATCGGCGAACAGTCCGCACAGCAGTTCCTCCGCCGGTGTCCTGGGGGCGCGGGCGGTGGCCGTGGTGGTGAACTCGGGGGCCGGCAGGGCGGCCCGGTCCAGCTTTCCATTGGCGGTCAGCGGGAACTCGTCCAGTACCACGACGGCGGCCGGAACCATAAACTCCGGCAGCCGGCCGCGCAGATGCTCGCGCACCTGAGCGGTGAGCCCGGTCCGTACGGTCGTGGTGGCGGGCACCACATAGGCCAGCAGCTGGTCGCCCCGGGCCACCAGGGCGGCCTGAGCGACATCCGGGTGCTGGGCCATGACAGCCTCGATTTCGCCGGGCTCCACCCGGTGGCCGCGGACCTTGATCTGGTCGTCGGTCCGGCCCGCGAACTCCAGCCCGCCCTGGGGCCGGTGACGCACCAGGTCGCCGGTGCGGTACATCCGCTCACCGGGCTCACCGTACGGGCAGGGTACGAACCGCTCGGCGGTCAGCGCGGGGCGGCCGAGGTAGCCGCGGGCCAGGCCGGCGCCCGCCACATATAGTTCGCCCACCACACCGGGCGGTACCGGGCGCAGCCCGGCGTCCAGGACGAAGACGCGGGTGTTGGTCACCGGGGTGCCGATGGGCACTGCCCCGGAGAGGGTGTGCGGGGTGAGCGGTGCGCTGGCCGTGACACAGACCGTGGACTCGGTCGGGCCATAGGCGTTGACCATCGTCCGGCCGGCGGACCAGCGGGCGGCGAGTTCGTGCGGGCACTCCTCACCCGCGACCACCAGGACGCCACCGGCCGGGAAGTCATGGGGCGACAGCACCGCCAGCAGGGCCGGGGGCAGCGTCATATGGGTCACCCGCCGGCGAGTGCACAGTGCGCCGAGCCGGTCCGGGGCGAGCTCGTCCTCGGCCGCCATCACCAGGGCGCCTCCGGAGAGCAGTGCCATGCACAGCTCCCAGACCGCGGCGTCGAAGCTCGGCGAGGCGAACTGGAGCACGCGGCTGGTGCCGGAGACCCCCAGCCGTTCCCGCTGAGCGGCCGCGAGGCTTGCGATGCCGTGGTGGGTGACGGCCACGCCCTTGGGCCGGCCGGTCGATCCGGAGGTGTAGATGACATAGGCGGTGTGCCGGGGGCGAAGAGCCGCGGTCCGCTCGGCGTCGGTCAGGTCGCCGTCCGGCTCCTGGGCCATGGCGGGGTCATCCACCAGCAGCCTGGGGATCCGTGCCCCGGCCGGCGGCGCGAGGTCCGCTGAGGTCAGCAGGCACAGCGGTGCGGCGTCCTCGAGGATGAAGGCCACCCGCTCGGCCGGATAGCCGGGGTCGACGGGCAGGTAGACGCCACCGGCCTTCATCACGGCGAGCAGGGCCACGGCCAGTTCCGGTGAGCGGCGCAGCATCACGGCCACCGGAGTCTCGGGGCCGACGCCCTGGGCCACCAGCCGGCGCGCGAGCCGGTTGGCCCGCGAGTTCAGCTCCGCGTAGCCGATTTCGGTGTCCTGGTGGACCAGCGCGGTCGCACCCGGCGTCCGGGCCACCTGCGCCTCGAACAGCTGAGGCAGCATCCGGTCGGGGAGCCGGTGTGCGGTGTCGTTGAAGGTGGTGAGCAGTTCCCTGCGTTCCGCCTCGGCCAGCAGCTCTATGGCTCCCAGCCGGAGGCCGGGGTCGGCCGCCACCGCCGTCAGCACCCGGTGCACCCGCTCCACCAGGGTGGCGACGGTGGCCTTGTCGAAGACATCGGTGTTGAACTCGACCACACCGTCCAGTCCGGCCGTCTCGCCATCGCCGTTCCGTTTCTCGGCGATGCTGATCACCAGGTCCATCCTGGCGGTGCCGGTGCCCACCGGGGCGGGCTCCACGGTCATACCGGGCAGTTCCAGCCCGACGTCGGGCGTGTTCTGCCAGGCCAGCATCGTCTGGAACAGCGGGTGGCGGGAGAGGGACCGGGCCGGGTTGAGCACCTCCACCAGGTGCTCGAAGGGCACCTCCTGGTGGGCATAGGCATCAAGGTCGGTTTCCCTGACCCGGGCGAGCAGTTCACGGAAGGTCGGGTCGCCCGAGACATCGGTGCGCAGCACCAGGGTGTTGACGAAGAAGCCCACCAGATCGTCCAGGGCCTCATCGGTACGGCCCGCGATCGGACTGCCAATGGCGATGTCCTCACCCGCACCCATCCGGTGCAGCAGCGCCACCAGCGCCGCGTGCACCACCATGAAGACGGTGGCTCCGCTGCCGCGCGCCAACTCTGCCAGCGCGGCATGGGTGTTTGCGTCCCAGTGGAAGGGGTGGGTGCCGCCCTGGTAGGAGGCGACGGCGGGGTGGGGCCGGTCGGTGGGCAGTTCGATGTGCTCCGGCAGCCCGGTCAGGCGCTGCCGCCAGTAGGCCAGCTGCACGGCGAGCACACTGTCGGGGTCGGCGCCGTCGCCCAGCAGTTCATGCTGCCAGAGCGTGTAGTCGGCGTACTGCACCGGCAGCGGCTCCCACCGAGGTGCGGTACCGCGCGAGCGTGCGGCGTAAGCGGTGGCCAGGTCGCGCCACAGCGGCTGGAGCGACCAGCCGTCGGCCACCACATGGTGCAGGACCAGAACGAGGGTGTACTCCTCCGGTGCGCTGTTCAACAGCTCGACACGCAGCGGCAGTTCCTCGCCCAGGTCGAAGGCATGGCGTACGACCGAGGCCACTGCGCGTTCCAGTGCGTCCGGTGTGACCTGGGTGACGGTGAGGTCCGGGCGAGCGGCCGGTCCGTCCAGGATGTGCTGGTAGGGCGTGCCGTCGTGGTCGCGGAAGACAGTGCGCAGGCTCTCGTGCCGGGCCACCACATCGGCCAGCGCCTCGCGCAACGCCTCCTGGTCGAGCGAGCCGGTCAGCCGCACCACCAGCGGAATGTTGTAAGTCGCCGACGGCCCTTCCAACCGGTGCAGGAACCACAGCCGGTTCTGCGCGAACGACAGCGGCAACCGCTCCGGCCGCTCCCCCGGCTCCAGAGCCAGCCGGGCCCGCTGCGCACCGGCCAGCAGCCTGCCCAGCGCCGCCACCGTAGGCGCCTCGAACAGCACCCGGACTCCGAGCTCCACACCGAAGACCGAACGCACCCTGGACACCAGGCGGGTGGCGAGCAGGGAGTGGCCGCCCAGTTCGAAGAAGTTGTCGTCGACGCCGACCGTGGGCACGCCCAGGATCTGGGCGAAGAGTCCGCACAGCAGCTCTTCCACGGGGGTCCTGGGAGCCTTGGAGGCCGAGGCGGCCAGGAACTCCGGAACGGGCAGCGCGGCCCGGTCCAGTTTTCCGTTGGCGGTCAGCGGGAACTCGTCGACCATCACGATGGCGGCCGGAACCATGAACTCCGGCAACCGGCCACGAACATGTTCGCGCACCGACCGTACAAAGGAGCCCAGGTCACGGGAGACGGCGGGACTGTTGGTCCAGGAGGCGGGGTCGTCCGTTCCGGCCGTGGGGCGGCACAGTCCGGCCAGGGCGGCGCCATCATGCGCCGCGGCCGTGACGAACACCGCGTCCAGCTGGTCCTCGGCGTCGGGTGACCAGGTGAGCAGGGTGCGGTAGCCCAGGCCGGCGCCGAGCCGGTGGAGTTCCTCCGGTTCGATTCCGGGGTGTTCGGGGCCGGTGAGCACCCGCCGGACGGCGGCCAGGGGATCGCCGGCGGCCAGCCGGCGCATGGCGGCCACTTCGGCGGTCAGCCGTCCGTTGGGGATTCCGCAGACCCGTACGGTCTCGGGCCGCCCGGCGCTCAGCCACTGGGCCAGGGAATCGAGCCCGGATACCTCCTGCCCCCACCGCAGCCGGGAGATGTCGCCGAGCCGCAGCGTCCTCGCGGGCTGTTTGCGCAGCACCACGTCATACCGGTGGCGGGAGAGTTCATTGTGGAACCGGCCGCGCTTGACGCGGACCTCGACCGCGTCCGCCGGGCCGCCTTCGAGGGAGGTGAAGAACTCGGGCGCGACCAGCAGTTCCTTGTCCCGTACCAGGGCCCGCTCCACGGCGGCCCGGATCGCCGTGGCATCGCCGTCGGCGTCGGCCTGGTGGAGGCGTATCGCGGTGTGCAGGGTGCGGGCCAGCCGCAGGTTGCGGACGTCGCCGATGAACACCGCGCCACCGGTGGCCAGCAATTTCAGGGCGGATTCCACCACTTCGGCCATGTATTCGGCGCTGGGGAAGTACTGCACCACCGAATTCAGCACCACCAGGTCGAAGTGGCCGGCGGGCAGGCCCTCGACATCGTGGGCGGGCCGGGTCCGCAGTTCCACCCGGTCGGCCAGCTCGTCGGTGAGCTGGGTGCGCAGTGCGGCGATCACCTCGGCCGAGAAGTCGGTGCCCCAGTAGCTTTCGCAGTGCGGGGCGAGCCGGGAGAGCAGCAGGCCGGTGCCCACGCCGATCTCCAGCACCCGGCGGGGACGCAGCGAGCGGATGGATTCCACCGTGGCGTCCCGCCACTCCCTCATCTCCTCGAGGGGGATGGGCCGTTCGTCATAGCTGCTGTTCCAGCCGATGAAGTTCTCTCCCCAGACCGCGGAGGCGGATTCGGCGTAGAGGTCCTCATAGATCTGCTGCCATTCGCCGACCTGTTCGGCGGTCTCCTCCGTTCCGGCGCCGGCGGCGCCCACCACATAGCCGATCAGCCGCAGTTCACCGGCGTGGTCGGCGCGTGGCACCACCACGGCCTTGGCCACGGCGGGGTGGCCGGCCAGCGCGGTCTCTATCTCGCCGGGTTCCACCCGGAATCCGCGCACCTTGAGCTGGCCGTCGGCGCGGCCGATGAACTCCAGTCGTCCATCGGGGCGCCGGCGCACCAGGTCACCGGTGCGGTACATCCGCTCGCCGGTCCCGAAGGGGCAGGCCACAAAGCGTTCCGCGGTCAGCGCGGCGCGCCGGGTGTAGCCCCGGGCCAGTCCGGCGCCCGCTACATACAGTTCGCCGGTCACACCGACGCCGACCGGCCGCAGCCGGTCGTCGAGCACATAGGCGCGGGTGTTGGTGAGGGGGGCGCCGATGGGCAGTACGGAGCCCAGTTCGGCGGCGGAGCGCACCGGATGGCAGGTGGCGAAGGTGGTGGTCTCGGTGGGGCCATAGCCGTCCACCACCACCAGCCCGGGGCAGGCTTCCAGGACCCGCCGGACGGCGGCCGCCGACACCGCGTCGCCACCGGTCCACACCTCGCGCAGGCCGGTGAAGCAGTCGGCGGCCTCGGCCGCGAAGGCATGGAAGAGGCCGGCGCTGAGCCAGGTGCCGGTGATGCCGTGCTGTTCGACCAGCGTGCTCAGGCCGGCGGGGGTGAGCATGCCCTCCGGGGCCAACACCAGGCAGCCGCCGCCCAGCAGCGGCACCCAGGTCTCAAAGGTCGCGGCGTCGAAGGTGTGCGGCGAGTGCACCAGCGTCCGCTCCCGGGCCTCGGGCCGGAAGCACGGGTCCAGGGCCAGGGCCACCACATTGTGGTGGGTGGTGCATACACCCTTGGGGATGCCGGTGGAACCGGAGGTGTAGATGACATACGCCGGGTGCAGCGGGTCGCGAGACGGTACGGCCGGGTTGCTCTCCGGGTGGCCTTCGGTGTGCACCGGTCCGTCGATGACCGTTACGGGCCGGGTGTCCTCCAGCATCAGCCGGATGCGTTCGGCCGGGTAGGCCGGGTCGATGGGCAGATAGGCGGCTCCGGTCTTGAGAACCGCCAGCATGGCCACGATCAGTTCGACGGACCGGGGCAGCCTCAGCCCGACGGTGCGCTCCGGCCCGGCGCCCCGTTCGATCAGCCAGTGGGCCAGCCGGTTGGCCCGGGCGTTGAGCTGGGCGTAGGTCAGCTCGGTGTCCTCACCGACCAGGGCCACCGCCTCGGGAGTGCGGGCCGCCTGGGCCTCGAACAGCTCCGGCACGGTGACCGGCGGCAGCTCGAGTGCGGTGTTGTTCCAGCCGGTGGTCACCTGCTCGCGCTCCTCGGCGGAGAGCAGGTCGATGCCGCTCAGTCGCTGGTCCGGGTCACCGATCACCGCGGTCAGCACCCTGCCGAGGCGGGACATCAGCGCCGCGATGGTGGCCTCGTCGAAGACTTCGGTGCTGTATTCGACGACCCCGCCGTGCTCGTCGAGGTAGAAGGACACATCGAACTTCGAGGTGCCCATCTCCACGAATTCGGCGCGCGACTCGACCCCGGGGAGTTCGAGGTCGCCGCGGGTGTTGTTCTGCCAGGCGAGCATCACCTGGATCAAGGGGTGGTGGGCCAGGGTGCGGGACGGGTTGAGCACCTCCACCAGATGCTCGAAGGGGATGTCCTGGTGGGCATAGGCGTCCAGGTCCACCTGCCGGACCCGGGCGAGCAGTTCGCGGAAGGTCGGGTCACCCGAGACATCGGTACGCAGCACCAGGGTGTTGACGAAGAAGCCCACCAGATCGTCCAGGGCCTCATCGGTACGGCCCGCGATCGGACTGCCAATGGCGATGTCCTCACCCGCGCCCATCCGGTGCAGCAGCGCCACCAGCGCCGCGTGCACCACCATGAACACCGTGGCTCCGCTGGTGTGCGCCAGCTCGGTCAGTCCCTGGTGCAGTTCGGCATTCCATTGGTGGGCATAAGTGCCGCCCCGGTAGGTGGCCACCGCCGGGTGCGGCCGGTCCGTCGGCAGTTCGATCCGCTCGGGCAGTCCCTCCAGGGTCCGCCGCCAGTAGTCCAGCTGCCGAGCCATGGTGCTCTCCGATTGGTCCGGAGAGCCCAGCAGTTCGCGCTGCCAGAGGGTGTAGTCGACGTACTGCACCGGCAGCGCCCTCCAGTCCGGAGCGCTCCCCCGCAGCCGGGCGGCATAGGCGGTGGCGATATCACGCCACAGCGGTGCCAGCGACCAGCCGTCAGCCGCGATGTGGTGGACGACCAGGACCAGCACGCACTCATCCGGTGAGGCAGCCACCAGCCTCGCGCGCAGCGGCAGTTCGCGGGCCAGGTCGAAGGAGTGGGCCACCGCGGCGTCTATCGCCTCCCGCAGTGCGGCCTCACCCTCGCTCTCGTCCCCGGATATCTCGGTCACGGTGAGCTCCGGCCGGGCCGCCGTGGTTTCGAGGACCTGCTGGTGCGGGGCACCGTTCCGTTCGGGGAAAACGGTACGCAGACTCTCGTGCCGGGCCACCACATCCGCCAAGGCGTCTGCCAGGGCGGACCGGTCCAGCGGACCGGAGAGCCGGATGGCGAAGGGGATGTTGTACGTGGGCGACGGGCCTTCCAGCCGGTTGAGGAACCACAGCCGGTTCTGGGCGAACGACAACGGCAGCCGTTCGGGCCGTGCCACCGGCTCCAGCGCCGGACGCTTGCGATCGGCCCCCAGGACCTTCTTGGCGAGCCCTGCGGCAGTAGGTGCCTCGAACAGCGCCTGTACGCCCAGATCCACCTGGAAGACGGACCGGATACGTGAGATCAGGCGGGTGGCGAGAAGGGAGTGACCGCCCAGATCGAAGAAGCTGTCCTCCACACCCACTTCAGGTACCCCCAGCAACCGCGCGAACAACCCGCACAGCACCTCTTCCACCGGCGTCCGCGGCGACCGCGACATCACACCGGACACAAACTCCGGCTCCGGAAGAGCACTCCGATCCAGCTTCCCATTCGCCGTCAACGGAAACTCATCCACCACCACAACAGCCGCCGGCACCATAAACTCCGGCAACCGCTCACGCATAAACTCCCGCACCTCACGCTCATCCACCACCGAGGAAGCCAGTGCATAACCCACCAACACCTCACCACGCACCACCACCACAGCCTGAACCACCCCAGGATGAGACGCCAACACGGCCTCAACCTCACCCAACTCAACCCGGAAACCACGCACCTTCACCTGATCATCCGCACGCCCCACAAACTCCAAACCACCATCCCCCCGCCACCGCACCACATCACCCGTGCGATACATCCGCTCACCCACCCCAAACGGACACGCCACAAAACGCTCCGCCGTCAAACCAAAACGACCCACATAACCACGCGCCACACCCGCACCCGCCACATACAACTCACCCTCAACACCCACCGGAACAGGCCTCAACCGCCCATCCAGCACATAAACCCGCACATTCCACAACGGCGAACCAATAGGAACCACCGACCCCACTTCACCCTCAGCCGACCACGACGTCGCATACACCGTCGCCTCCGTCGGCCCATAAGCATTCACCACCCGCACACCCGGCAACGCCGCCCGCACATCACCCAACACCCGCACCGGCAACGCCTCACCCGCAAACACCACCGCACCACTCACCCCACCCCGCAAAACCCGCCCCAACACCGACGGAACACCACTCACCAAACCCACCGGCACCCCGACACCAACCCGCTCCCCCACCGCCAAACCATCCCGCACCAACTCCACACAACCACCACACACCAACGGCCCCACCACCTCAAACACCGACACATCAAACGCCAACGACGTCGACGCCACCACACGCCCAAACCCCGAAACACCAAACTCCGACGCCGCCCACGACACCAAATTCACCACCGACCCCACCGAAACAACCACACCCTTCGGCCGCCCCGTAGAACCCGACGTATAAATCACATACGCCGCATGCAACAAACTACGCCCCGAAACAACAGGATTGGAGGACGGGTAACCGGAGACATCCACCAGACCATCAAGCACCAACACCGGCCGGGAATCCTCAAGCATAAAAGCAATACGATCAGCCGGATAAGCCGGATCCACCGGCAAATAAGCCGCCCCCGACTTCAAAACAGCCAACACCGCAACCACCAACTCAACAGACCGCGAAAGCCCCACCGCCACCACCCGCTCAGGCCCCGCACCCTGCTCCACCAACCAATGAGCCAACCTGTTCGCCCGCTCATTCAACTCCCCATACGACAACTCCACCCCCTCACACACCACCGCCAACGCACCCGGAGACCGCACCACCTGCGCCTCAAACAACTCCACCAACGACAACCCCGGCACCTCACGCACCGTGTCATTCCACCCCGAAACCACCAACTCCCGCTCCCGCTCATCGAGCAGGTCCAGCTCGCTGACGGGGCGTTCGGGCTCCGCCACGGCGGCTGCCAGCAGCCTGCCCAGCCGGGCGGTCAGTGCCTCCACCGTGGACCGCTCGAAGACATCGGTATTGAACTCGACCAAGCCGTCCAGGCCGCCGGTCAGGGACTCCGTCAGACCGAAGACCAGGTCCATGCGGGCCGTACCCGTATGGACCGGGAGGGTGACCGCCGATGACAGACCGGACAGGGTCAGTTCGGAGTCCGCCGCGTTCTGCCAGGCGAGCATGGTCTGGAACAGCGGGTGATGGGCCAGCGTCCGCTCCGGGTTCAGCGTCTCCACCAGGTGCTCAAAGGGCACCTCCTGATGGGCGTAGGCGCCGAGGTCCACTTCCCTGACCCGGTCGAGCAGTTCATGGAACGTCGGGTCACCGGAAACGTCGGTGCGCAGTACCAGGGTGTTGACGAAGAAGCCCACCAGATCGTCCAGGGCCTCATCGGTACGGCCCGCGATCGGACTGCCAATGGCAATGTCCTCACCCGCACCCATCCGGTGCAGCAGCGCCACCAGCGCCGCGTGCACCACCATGAACACCGTGGCATTGCCGGCGTGCGCGAGTTCCACCAGACCCTGATGCAGCTCCGCGTCCCAGTGGAAGTCCAGGGTTTCGCCCCGGTGGGTGGCCACCGCCGGATAGGGACGGTCGGTGGGCAGTTCCATCCGCTCCGGAAGTCCGGCCAGCGTCCGCTTCCAGTAGTCGAGTTGGGGTTCGAGGGACTGCGCGAGCCGGTCGCGTTGCCACAGGGTGTAGTCGGCGTACTGCACCGGCAGCGGCCGCCAGCCCGGAGCGGCACCCCGCAGCCGGGCGGCATAAGCGGTGGCGACATCGCGCCACAGCGGCTCCAGCGACCAGCCGTCGGCAGAGATGTGGTGAATCACCAGAACCAGGACGGAATCCTCGGCGGAGAGCACCAGCAGCTCGGCATGGACGGGAATGTCCTGCCCCAGGTTGAATGCATGCCGGACGGCCGAATCCAGGGCATTGCCGAGCTCCGCCTCAGTAATCTCGGTCACCATCAGGGCGGGTCGAGCCGCGCCGCCTGCCCGCACCTGCTGGTAGGGCATGCCGTCCTGGTCACTGATGACCGTGCGCAGGCTCTCGTGCCGGGCTGCCACATCGGACAGCGCCTCGCGCAACGCCTCCTGGTCGAGCGGGCCGGTCAGCCGTACCGCCAAGGGAATGTTGTAGGTGGCCGACGGGCCTTCCAGCCGGCTGAGGAACCACAACCGGTTCTGGGCGAACGACAACGGCAGCCGCTCGGGCCGAGCCATCGGCTCCAACGCCACCCGCGCCTGCCCGGCTCCGGCCACCACGCGCGCCAGCCCGGCCACCGTGGGCGCCTCAAACAAAGCCCGCACACCAAGCTCCACACCGAACGCCGAACGCACCCGGGAGATAACACGCGTCGCCAGCAGGGAGTGGCCGCCCAGGTTGAAGAAGCTGTCCTCCACGCCCACTTCGGGCACACCAAGAACATCGGCGAACAGCCCGCAGAGAATTTCCTCGGTCGGATTACGAGGAGCAAGGGCGGAGCCGGAGTCGAATACCGGCGCCGGAAGAGCGGCCCGGTCCACCTTGCCGTTGACGGTCAGCGGGAATTCCCCGAGCACTACAAATGACGAGGGAATCATAAAGTCCGGCAGTTGCCCGCCAGCGAACTGACGCAGCTCTTCGCCGAGTTCACCGGTATGCGCATCGGCCTTCGGTCCGACATAGGCGACCAGGCGCTGCCCCTGGTCCGCGATGACCAAGGCACGGTCAACGGCAGGGTGCCCGCTCAGAACGGTTTCGATTTCGCCGGGTTCGATCCGGAAACCACGGACCTTGACCTGCTCATCCGCACGACCGACGAACTCCAGCCGACCATCCCCCCGCCATCGCACCAAATCCCCGGTCCGATACATCCGCCCACCCTCACCAAACGGACAGGCCACAAAACGTTCCGCCGTCAAACCCGCACGCCCCGCATACCCACGCGCAACCCCCTCACCCACCACATACAACTCCCCCACCACACCCACCGGAACAGGCCTCAACCACCCGTCCAGCACAAAACAACCCACCCCATCAATGGGCCGCCCCAACGACGGCACACCGCCATCACCATCCACCGCGCCACACGTCACACTCACCGTCGTCTCCGTCGGCCCATACCCGACCACCAACCGACGACCACTCGACACCCACCGCCGCGCCAACTCCCCCGGACACACCTCGCCGCCCACCACCACACACGCCAACTCCGGCGCCCGCCCCACCGGCAAGGACGCCAGCACCGACACCGGCAACGCCACATGCGTCGCCCCACCCACCTCCAACGCCAATGCCAACTCATCCCCCACCAAACCCTCCGCCCCACCCAAAACCAACGCCCCACCCGAACCCAAAGCCATCACCACATCCCCCACCGCCACATCAAAACTGGGCGACACCGCCTGAAACACACGCGATCCCGCGCCCAGCCCCAACGCCTCCGCATGGGCCCGCACGAAACCCACCACACCCCCATGCGACACCACCACACCCTTAGGCCGCCCCGTGGAACCCGACGTAAAAATCACATACGCCGCATCCAACACACCACGACCACCCACCACAGGATTACCCTCCGGATAACCCTCAGCCACCACCGGCCCATCCACCACCAACCCCACACCCGCACCCTCCAACATCAACGCAACCCGATCCTCCGGATACACCGGATCCACCGGCAAAAACGCCCCACCCGCCTTCCACACCGCCAGCTCCAACACCACCAACTCCACCGAACGCGGAAGCTTCAACCCCACCACACACTCCCGCCCCACACCCCGCTCAACCAGCCAATGCGCCACCCGGTTCACCCATGCATTCAACTCCCCATACGAAAGCTCCACCCCACCACACACCACAGCCAACGCATCCGGAGCAGCCGCAACCCGCCCCTCAAACAACTCCACAAACAACCCACCCGAAGAACCACCAACCACACCACCCCACTCACCCAACACCCGCAACCGCTCCATATCGGAGAGCAGTTCCACCCTGCTCACCGGAATATCCGGATCGGAGACAACGGCCGTCAGCAGCCGGCCGAGCCTGGCGACCAGCGATTCCACGGTGGCCTGGTCAAAGAGGTCAACACTGAAATCGACAAGACCATCGACTCCGCCTTCCGCGCCGGAGTTCTCCATCAGGGTGAAAGCCAGGTCCATTCGGGCCGACTGTGTGCTCACCGAAAGGTGATCCGTGGAAACCCCGCTGAGCTCCAGCTGGGAGTCGGCCGTGTTCTGCCAGGCCAGCAGCACCTGGAACAGCGGGTGGTGGGAGAGGGACCGCGCCGGGTTGAGCACCTCCACCAGGTGCTCGAAGGGCACCTCCTGGTGGGCATAGGCATCAAGGTCGGTTTCCCTGACCCGGACGAGCAGTTCACGGAAGGTCGGGTCACCCGAGACATCGGTACGCAGCACCAGGGTATTGACGAAGAAGCCCACCAGATCGTCCAGGGCCTCATCGGTACGGCCCGCGATCGGACTGCCAATGGCAATGTCCTCACCCGCACCCATCCGGTGCAGCAGCGCCACCAGCGCCGCGTGCACCACCATAAAGACGGTGGCGTTATGTGCACGCGCCAACTTCACCAGGCCGTTGTGGAGTTCGGCATCCCAGTGGAAGGTGTGGGAACCACCGCGGTAGGAGGCGACGGCGGGGTAAGGACGATCGGCCGGCAGCTCGATGCGTTCCGGCAGGCCGTTGAGCGTCTGCTTCCAGTGGGCGAGCTGGCTCGCCAGCACGCTGTTCCGGTCGGATTCATCGCCGAGCAGCTTGCGCTGCCAGAGGGTGTAGTCAGCGTACTGCACCGGCAGCGACCGCCAGTCCGGAGCGCTGCCCCGCAGCCGGGCGGCATAGGCGGCGGCGATATCACGCCACAAGGGCGCCAGCGACCAGCCGTCGGCGGCGATGTGATGGAGCACCAGGACGAAGACGGACTCCTCCGGTGAAAGCGCCAGAAGCTCTGCGCGCAGCGGGAGTTCGGAGGCCAGGTCGAAGGGGTGGCGGATGGCTCGGTCCATCGCCTCGGCGAGCGTTTCCTCGTTGACTTCGGTCACCGTCAGGGCCGGCCGGGCGTGCGCGTCCTCCAGGATGCGCTGGAAGGGAGTGCCCTGGTCCTCGGGGAAGACGGTGCGCAGGTTCTCGTGCCGGGCCACCACATCCGCCAAGGCGTCTGCCAGGGCCGACGGGTCGAGCGGTCCGGTCAGCCGTACCGCCAAGGGGATGTTGTAGGTGGCCGACGGGCCTTCCAGCCGGCTGAGGAACCACAGCCGGTTCTGGGCGAACGACAACGGCAGCCGCTCGGGCCGAGCCATCGGCCCCAACGCCACCCGCGCCTGCCCGGCTCCGGCCACCACCGCGGCCAGCGCGGCCACCGTGGGTGCCTCAAAGAGGACGCGAACTCCGAGTTCCACTCCGAACACCGAACGCACCCGTGAGATCAGGCGGGTGGCGAGCAGGGAGTGACCGCCCAGATCGAAGAAGCTGTCCTCCACACCCACTTCAGGTACCCCCAGCAACCGCGCGAACAACCCGCACAGCACCTCTTCCACCGGCGTCCGCGGCGACCGCGACATCACACCGGACACAAACTCCGGCTCCGGAAGAGCACTCCGATCCAGCTTCCCATTCGCCGTCAACGGGAACTCATCCACCACCACAACAGCCGCCGGCACCATAAACTCCGGCAACCGCTCACGCATAAACTCCCGCACCTCACGCTCATCCACCACCGAGGAAGCCAGCGCATAACCCACCAACACCTCACCACGCGCCACCACCACAGCCTGAACCACCCCAGGATGAGACGCCAACACGGCCTCAACCTCACCCAGCTCAACCCGGAAACCACGCACCTTCACCTGATCATCCGCACGCCCCACAAACTCCAGACCACCATCTCCCCGCCACCGCACCACATCACCCGTGCGATACATCCGCTCGCCCACCCCAAACGGACACGCCACAAAACGCTCCGCCGTCAAACCAAAACGACCCACATAACCACGCGCCACACCCGCACCCGCCACATACAACTCACCCTCAACACCCACCGGAACAGGCCTCAACCGCCCATCCAGCACATAAACCCGCACATTCCACAACGGCGAACCAATAGGAACCACCGACCCCACTTCACCCTCAGCCGACCACGACGTCGCATACACCGTCGCCTCCGTCGGCCCATAAGCATTCACCACCCGCACACCCGGCAACGCCGCCCGCACATCACCCAACACCCGCACCGGCAACGCCTCACCCGCAAACACCACCGCACCACTCACCCCACCCCGCAAAACCCGCCCCAACACCGACGGAACACCACTCACCAAACCCACCGGCACCCCGACACCAACCCGCTCCCCCACCGCCAAACCATCCCGCACCAACTCCACACAACCACCACACACCAACGGCCCCACCACCTCAAACACCGACACATCAAACGCCAACGACGTCGACGCCACCACACGCCCAAACCCCGAAACACCAAACTCCGACGCCGCCCACGACACCAAATTCACCACCGACCCCACCGAAACAACCACACCCTTCGGCCGCCCCGTAGAACCCGACGTATAAATCACATACGCCGCATGCAACAAACTACGGCCCGAAACAACAGGATTGGAGGACGGGTAACCGGAGACATCCACCAGACCATCAAGCACCAACACCGGCCGGGAATCCTCAAGCATAAAAGCAATACGATCAGCCGGATAAGCCGGATCCACCGGCAAATAAGCCGCCCCCGACTTCAAAACAGCCAACACCGCAACCACCAACTCAACAGACCGCGAAAGCCCCACCGCCACCACCCGCTCAGGCCCCGCACCCTGCTCCACCAACCAATGAGCCAACCTGTTCGCCCGCTCATTCAACTCCCCATACGACAACTCCACCCCCTCACACACCACCGCCAACGCACCCGGAGACCGCACCACCTGCGCCTCAAACAACTCCACCAACGACAACCCCGGCACCTCACGCACCGTGTCATTCCACCCCGAAACCACCAACTCCCGCTCCCGCTCATCGAGCAATTCGATGTCGCTGACCGGCATATCGGGGTCGGCAGCCACGGCCGTCAGCAAGCGGCCCAGGCGTTCGGTCAGTGCCTCCACCGTGTTCTGGTCAAAGACATCCGTGCTGAACTCCACGACTCCGGCGAGGCCGGTCGGCCGGCCGGCGGACGTGCGGTGCTCCGTGATACTGAAGACCAGGTCCATACGGGCGGTACCGGTTGCCGCCAGCCCGCCGTCCGCCTGGAGGCCCGGGAGTTCCAGTTCAAATGCCTTCTGCCAGGCGAGCATGGTCTGGAACAGCGGATGGTGGGCCAGCGTCCGCTCCGGGTTGAGAACCTCAACCAAGTGCTCGAACGGCACGTCCTGGTGAGCGTATGCCTCCAGGTCCACTTCCCTGACCCGGGCGAGCAGTTCACGGAAGGTCGGGTCACCCGAGACATCGGTACGCAGCACCAGGGTGTTGACGAAGAAGCCCACCAGATCGTCCAGGGCCTCATCGGTACGGCCCGCGATCGGACTGCCGATGGCGATGTCCTCACCCGCGCCGGAACGGGCGAGCAGCGCCGCCAGCGCCGCGTGCACCACCATGAAGACGCTCGCCCCGGCTTCCCTGGCGAGACGCGCCAGGCCATGGTGCAGGTCGGTGTCCCACTGGAAGGTGAAGGAGCCACCGCGGTAGGAGGCCACCGCGGGGTAGGGACGGTCGGTGGGCAGTTCCATCCGCTCCGGCAGTCCGGCCAGCGTCCCCTTCCAGTAGTCCAGTTGCGGGGCGACGCTGTCGGCCAGCACCGTGCGCTGCCACAGGGTGTAGTCGGCGTACTGCACCGGCAGCGCCCGCCAGCCCGGAGCGGCACCCCGCAGCCGGGCCTCATAAGCGGTGACGACATCGCGCCACAGCGGCTCCAGCGACCACCCGTCAGAGGCGATGTGGTGAAGCACCAGTACGAGGACGTGCTCCTCGGTGCCAAGAGCGAGGAGTTCAGCGTGCAACGGGATCTCAAGGGCGAGGTCAAAGGCGTACCGGACGGCGGAGGCGACCGCCTCGTCCAGGCCGGCTTCGGTAACCGCTCTGGTCGCCAGGGTGGTTCGGGCCTCTTCGCCGTCGAGTATGTTCTGGTAGGGCGTGCCGTCATAGTCGCGGAAGACGGTGCGCAGGCTCTCGTGCCGGACCACCACATCGGCCAGCGCCTCCTGCAACGCGCCCTGGTCGAGCGGACCGGTCAGCCGCACCACCAGCGGCACATTGTAGGTAGCCGAAGGCCCTTCCAGCCGGTTGAGGAACCACAACCGGTTCTGCGCATGAGACAACGGCAGCCGCTCCGGCCGAGCCATCGGCTCCAACGCCGCCCGCGCCTGACCGGCTCCGGCCAGCACCCGCGCCAGCCCGGCCACGGTGGGCGCCTCGAAAAGCGCCCGCACACCGAGTTCGGCACCGAACGCGGAACGCACCCTGGACACCAGCCGGGTGGCCAGCAGGGAGTGGCCGCCCAGATCGAAGAAACTGTCCTCCACGCCCACTTCGGGCACACCAAGAACATCGGCGAACAGCCCGCAGAGAATTTCCTCGGCCGGAGTACGAGGAGCACGCCCGGTGGAGGTGGTGAAATCGGGGTCGGGCAGGGCCGCGCGGTCCAGCTTGCCGTTGGCGGTCAGCGGGAACTCGTCGAGCACCACAAAGGCGGCCGGAACCATAAACTCCGGTACAACGCCGCGCATATAGCCGCGCACCGAGGCCACGAAGGCGCCGATGTCGCGGGCCATGGCGGGGCTGCTGGTCAGCGAGGAGAGGCTGATGGCGCCTGCCGCGGGCGGCGGGCAAAGACCGGCCAGGGCGGCCTCCTGGTAGGCGCCTTGGGCGACGAAGATCGCGTCCAGGCCATCCTCGCGGTTGGCCGACCAGGTCAGGGTGACCCGGTAGCCAAGCTCCTCCCCCAGCTGGTGGAGGTCCTCGGGTTCGACACCGACGGCGTCCCCGTAGGTGACGGCCTTGAGGGCATCGCTCAGTGCGCCCTCGGCCAGCCGGAGCCGGGCCGTCACCTCGGCGGTGACCCGGCCGTTGGGGATGTCGCTCACCCTGAGCAGGTCGGGCCGTTCGGTGCTGAGGCGGTGGGCCAGGGCGTCGAGGCCCGTCAGCTCCGTTCCCCAGTCCAGGGCGGGAGTCCGGGTCACCTGAAGGAGGTTCTCGGGCTGCTTGCGCAGTACGGCGTCATAGCGGTGGCGGGAGAGTTCATTGTGGAACCGGCCGCGCTTGACGCGTATCTCAACGGTGTCGGCGCCCGCCAGGGCGGTGAAGAACTCCGGTGCGACCAGCAGTTCCTTATCCCGTACCAAGGACCGTTCCACCGCGGCCCGGACCGTGGCGGCATCGGTGTCGGCGTTGGCCTGCCGGAGCTGGATGGCGGTGTGCAGGGTGCGGGCCAACCGCAGGTTGCGGACGTCGCCGACGAACACCGCGCCGCCGGCGGCCAGCAGCTTCAGGGCGGATTCCACCACTTCGGCCAGATACTCGGCGCTGGGGAAGTACTGCACCACCGAGTTGATGACCACCACATCGAAGAATGCGGCGGGCAAGCCCTCCAGGTCGTGGGCGGGCCGGTGGCGCAGCTCGATCCGGTCGGACAGCCCGGGCTCACCGGCGAGTTGGGTGCGCAGCGCCTCGATCGCTGCGCCGGAAAGGTCCGTTCCCCAGTAGCTTTCGCAGTGCGGGGCGAGCCGGGAGAGCAGCAGGCCGGTGCCCACGCCGATCTCCAGCACCCGTCGGGGACGCAGCGAGCGGATGGACTCCACCGTGGCGTCCCGCCACTCCCTCATCTCCTCGACCGGAATCGGCCGGCCGTCGTAAAGGCTGTTCCAGCCGACGAAGTTCTCGCCCCAGGCAGCCGTGGCGGATCCGGCATACAGGTCGTCGTAGATCTGCTGCCATTCGCCAACCTGCTGGTCGTGTTCCTCCGGTTCGGTGGTCGCCGCGCCCACCACATAGCCGACGAGACTCTGTTCCCCGATGTGGTCGGGGCGGACGACGACCGCGGCCTGGGCAACCGCGGGGTGTTCGGCGAGGACGGACTCGACCTCGCCGAGTTCGATGCGGAAACCGCGGATCTTCACCTGGTCGTCCGCGCGGCCGACGAACTCCAACTGGCCGTCCGCGCGCCGCCGTACCAGGTCGCCGGTGCGGTACATCCGCTTACCGTCGGCGAAGGGGCAGGCCACAAAGCGGGTGGCGGTCAGCGCGGCGCGGTCGAGATAGCCGCGGGCCAGGCCGGCTCCGGAGACATAGAGCTCTCCCACGGTGCTGTCCGCGACCGGCCGCAGCGAGTCGTCCAGCACATGTGCGCCAAGGTCGGCGATGGCGGCGCCGATGGCGCTGGGCGCGCCGGAGACGGCCTGTTCACGGGTGAGTTCGGTGGCGGTGACATGCACCGTGGTCTCGGTGATGCCGTACATGTTGACCAGCAGCGGGGCACGGTCGTCATGGCGCTGGTACCAGCCGGCCAGGCTGCCCAGGTCCAGTGCCTCACCGCCGAAGACCACGGCGCGCAGACTCAGGGCATCGCCCAGTCCGGGGTTGTCCTGGTCGGCCCGCACCAGGCTGTGGAAGGCGGACGGTGTCTGACTCAGTACGGTGACCCGCTCGTCGACAAGGAGCCGCAGGAATTCGGCGGGCGTACGGCTGGTCTCGTACGGGACCACGACCAGTCGGCCGCCGTGCAGCAGGGCGCCCCAGATCTCCCACACGGAGAAGTCGAAGGAGTAGGAGTGGAAGAGGGCCCAGGTGTCGTCCGCGCCGAAGGACAACCGCTGCCCGATGGCGGTGAACAGACGCACCACATTGTGGTGAGTGACCACAACTCCCTTGGGATTGCCGGTCGATCCGGAGGTGTAGATCACATAGCAGGCGTTGTGCACCCCGGCCCGGGGAGCGGCCGGCAGGGTGCCCGGCAGGGTCTCCAGCGCCGCCAGCGTCTCGGGGTGGTCGGTCTCCAGGCGGGGGACGGTGCTCTCCACGGCGCCGTCCACCGTGGTCACCATCAGCACGGGAGCGGCGTCGTCGAGCATGTACCGGATGCGGTGGCTCGGGTAGGCCGGGTCGATGGGCAGATAGGCACCGCCGGCCTTGAGGACGGCCAGCAGGGCCACGACCATCTCGGCCGAGCGTGGCAGGGCCAGGGCCACCAGGCGCTCGGGGCCGACACCACGCCCGATCAGCAGCCGGGCCAGCCGGTTGGCCCGGGCATCCAGCTCCGCATAGCTCAGCCGCTGGTCTTCATGGACCACCGCCGTAGCGTCGGGCGTCCGGCGCACCTGCGCCTCGAAGAGCTCCGCTACCGTGAAAGGCGGCATCCCGCTCGGCAGCGCCTGGAAGTCATCGCGGGCACCGGACCACATAACGCTCAATCCCCCCATAGTGGTGTCTCTTCCCCCGTCAACTGGTTTTTTCGCATGCGAAATGCACCCGGTGACAAGGTCCAGAAATCCCACTCAACCACAGAGATAGACCGGCCTGGATGTGAGCAGCCCCACATCGCGCAGCGCTCGCTTCGGCCGGGCGAGCAGGTACTAGGATCCTGGATGAATCACTCCGGAATCGTTGTGGAGACACGCTGTGAGCAATCCGTTCGAAGACGAGAATGGCATTTTCCGGGTTCTGGTCAACCAGGAGGAACAGCACTCGCTGTGGCCGGATTTCGCCGAGATCCCGGCTGGTTGGCGGACCGTGCACGGCCCGGCCGGCCGCCAGGAATGCCTTGACTATGTCAATGAACACTGGACCGACATGCGCCCGAAGAGCCTGGTCGACGCCATGCGGGAATCCGCATCCTGAATTTCGGCTGATGAAGCAGAATATATCCGGCCCGCACCTCGTCTTTCGAGAGGCGCGGGCCGATTCTTTATATTCGCTGAATATCCGTCATCGCTGACGGCTTCGATGATTGGCTTTATGGGGCCAGGGCCTCCGCGCAAGGCACCGTAAGACGGTCCTCTATGGGGGTTACCGAATATGGGGCGGGGTACACGGAATTGGATTGTTCCATGCGGCGAGGAAGATCATGAAGCCGTTGATCCCGCCGGACCGGCCTGGAATCCAGCCAGCTGACCGTCTGGCCGACGCACCGTCTGGTTTCCGTAGCCCATTGTCTCCTGAATGGGCAGCGGGATGCGGCTCAGGCGGGCCAAGCGCGGGGCCCGATCTCCGCCGCCAAGGGAGGTACGCCCCTTGATATCGCCGCACCGGCACGTGCCCCTCAGTGCTTTCCTGCTTTCCGCAGCCGGCGCCCTGACCGGCTGTGGTGGTGGCTCGCCATCCGGTGACCTGGCACCGTCATAAGGCCACGGTCACTCAGAGCATGGCCGAGCGCCTTTTCCCCGGCGAAACAGCCGAAAGGTCATTCGTGCAGCTCAGCGACCACAGGCCACTCATCGCGGCAGGTCACCGCGTTCACTGGTCTCTTCCGGCAGACGTTCCCGAACCCGAACGGCTTCTACACGTACAGCGGCCTGGTCGCGGCCCTCAAGGCGTACCCGGGCTTCGCCAGCACGGGCAGCGACACGGTCCGCCGGCAGGAGGCCGCGGCCTTCCTCGCCAACGTCGACCACGAGACCGGCGGCCTGGTGCACATCGTGGAGCAGAACACCGCCAACTACCCCACGTACTGCGACCGGAACCAGCCCTACGGCTGTCCGGCCGGGCAGGCCGCCTACTACGGGCGCGGGCCCCTCCAGATCAGCTGGAACTTCAACTACAAGGCGGCCGGGGACGCGCTCGGTCTGGACCTGCTGAAGAGCCCGTGGCTCGTACAGAACGACGCGACCGTCGCCTGGAAGACGGCGCTCTGGTACTGGAACACCCAGCGCGGCCCGGGCAGCATGACGCCGCACGACGCCATGGTCAACGGCCGCGGCTTCGGCCAGACGATCCGCAGCATCAACGGGTCCGTCGAGTGCGACGGCCGGAACCCCGCGCAGGTGCAGCACCGGGTGGACAGCTACCGGCAGTTCGCCCAGATCCTCGGCGTCGCGCCGGGCGGCGACCTGTACTGCTGAGCCGACGGCGGGCGGACGCGGGGCGGTCCGCGGCGCTCCGGGCACCCACGTCCGCCCGCGTCCGCCCGCGTCCGTACGCTCAGCCGTCCCCCGGGCCGGCCGCCGCCCCGGTGAACCGCCACAGCACGTGGACGACGCGCACCACCCCGAGGACGGACCCCAGCACCGTCCCGGTGACCACCAGCGCCTTCCCGACGCCGGCGGGCAGGTCCCACACGAGAACCGGCCCGGCGACCGCCGCGAACACCACGAACCCCAGAAAGCACGCGCTCAACAGCGCGTATCCGATCTCGACGGTGACGGCGTCCCGCTCCGCCTGACCGCGCGTCCCACTCCCCATGCGCCCAGCCTCTCATCCCCGGTGGGCGCGTGGACGGTGTTCCCGGCCGGGCGTGGCCGGAACACGGCCGGCCGGGCTCCCGGCGGCGGGGTGGCGTCCGGGCTACCGTCGGCCGCGTGGAACTGCTGCTGATGTCCGACACCCACCTGCCGAAACGGGCCAAGGTCCTGCCGCCGGAGCTCCTCGGCCTCGTACCGCGGGCCGACGTGGTGATCCACGCGGGCGACTGGGTGGACGCCGCCACGCTGGACCTGCTGGAGGCGCGGTCGCGGCGGCTGCTCGCCGTGTACGGCAACAACGACGGCCCCGAACTGCGGTCCCGGCTGCCGGAAGTGGCGTACGCGGAGCTCGGCGGCCTGCGGTTCGGCGTCGTCCACGAGACCGGCGCCGCGCAGGGGCGCGAACGGCGCTGCGCGGAGCGCTTCCCCGATCTGGACGTGCTGGTCTTCGGCCACAGCCACATCCCCTGGGACTCCACGGCGGACGGCCGGCTGCGGCTGCTCAACCCCGGTTCGCCCACCGACCGGCGCCGGCAGCCGCACTGCACGTATATGACGGCCCGCGTCGCCGACGGCCGGCTCACCGGCGTACGGCTGCACGCGCTGCCCCGGCGAGTGTGACGTCTCCGTCCCCCGTCAGGACGTCGTCGCGGTGGCCGCGGCGTTGGTGTGGCGGATGGCGCTGCGGAGGTTGTTGGCGATGCGGACCGGGTCGCCGACGGCCCACAGGTGCAGGAAGAACAGCCGGGGTTCGTCGGTGAGCATGTGGCTGTGGAAGGAGATGATGTCCACGCCGCCGCGCCGGAGCGCCTTCATGGTGGCCGGGGCCTCCTTCGCGACGACGGCGATGTCCCCGTTGAGCAGCACCTTGCCACCGCCGACGGGCTGGAAGATCAACGCGGAGGTGGCGCCGGTCATCCGGGGCAGGACCCGGCCGTGGTCGGCGACGGTCTCCCGGCGGGCGAAGGTGACCTTGTAGACCCGGCCCTGGGCGCGTCCCCGGGCGCCGAGTGCCTTGTCGACGGCCGGCTGGTCCAGGCCCAGCACGACTTTCCGGGGAGTGCCCGAGACGGCGGGGGTGCCGGTGGCGTCCAGCGCCGCCCTCAGCCCCCGGGCCATGGTCAGCGGCTTGGTACCCATGGCGTGGAAGTGGACCCACCAGAGCGCCGGGCTGTGAGTGGGCAGATGCTTGTGCACGGACGTCTGCGCGATGCCGTGGGCGTTCAGGACGTCGAGCACCTTGCGCACTTCCCGCTCGGTCACCGCCAGTTCGCCCATCATCATGGTCTGCCGGTCGGGGTAGCGGATGAACGAGACGAACGACCCGATGGCCTTGACGTGGTAGCCCTTGCTGACCACGTCCAGGTCGGCCCGGGGGAACCCGATCCCGTAGGCCCGGCGGTCGACGAGTACGCCCTGGTGCCCCAGTGCCGTCGCCACGTCCCGCCAGTCGGACTCCCGGGTGACCGACGGCTCGATCCGCCGCGCGTGATGCGCGTCGCCGGGCCGCGCGGCCCCGGCCGTGAGCAGCACCGACAGCAGTACGGTCCCCGCCATCAGGGACCGCCGCGCCGCCCTCCGTCTGCCCTTGTCCGCGCCGTACAGTCGGCCCTGTCGCATAAAAAGCCTCCGCTCCGGTTGCCGTCCTCCCATCCCACACCGGGACGTTCGGGGCGGCGATACGGGAGCGCCCGTCCGGGGCAGCGGCTCCGCGCGCCGGATCGCCGGGGCGGTGTCAGCAGGACGCGCGGACGTACCCCCGGGAACCGGCGGGGCGGACGTCGTGGTCGCGGAGGGTGATGGACAGTTTTCCGCCCCAGGAGCGGCAGGCGGCGGTGAAGTCCTTCTTCACGTACTCGATGTCGAAGACGCGGCCGCCGTACGCCTCGCTGTAGTCGGGGCACTCCTTGTAGCGCGCGCACTCCTCGACGACGGCGAAGTCGAAGCCGATGCGGGTGCGCCGGGGCAGCAGGTCGGCGGTGTTCTTCTGGGCCACGGCCAGGTGCCTGCGGTGGGCGCGGGCGGCCAGGAGGCGGGCGAAGGCCTCCGCGTGCTCCGGGGTGAGCTTTCCGTCGGAGCGCTCGTAGGAGTCGAGGTTGTCCGGCTCCACCGCGTCGAAGCCGGCATCCGCGCAGCCGTCGATCCAGGGGCCGACGATCTTCATCAGGGCGTCGCGCCTGGCCGGGGTGGAGATGTCCAGCAGGGGCTCCTTCCAGTCCTCGTCGACGACCAGGTCGCCGTCGTCGTTCTTGAGGAGCAGGTCGGGGTGGCGCTTCTTCCACCAGTCGACGGCGTCGCCGGGCTGTGTCTGGAAGGCGTTGACGTAGCAGATGTTGTACATCCCGGCGGCGGGCCGGGCCGCGCGGTCGCGGGAGACGGCCCGTACGCCGACGGGCGGCGGGTAGGCGCCGCCGAGCTGGTAGTCGAAGGCGGTGTTCGCGTCCGGTACCCGGATCTTCTCCGGTATCCGTGCCTTCTCCGTGGCGTCGGCGCGCGAAGACGCCACGGAACCGGCGTCCTCGTCGGATCCGGTGGCGGAACAAGCCGTGACAAGGACCGTGGACAGGGCCATGACGGCGATTGCGGCGCGGGAGCGGAGAATCGTCACGAAGCCACCTTACGTTCCGGCCGTCGCCGGTCCGTCCGCGCGGGCCGCTACCCGATCTCCACGACCCGCGCCCAAGCCGGCGGTGCGTCAGGGACGTGGCCGGGGTCGTCCTCGTCCCACGACGGGCCCGCGTCCGGCCGCCGGAACAGGCCGACCACCGTCCGGCACGGTGGCCGGACGTCCGGCCACGGCGTCTGACCGTCCGTCAGGACGACGATGGCGTCGGGGCGCCCCGGGGCTTCGAGCGCCCTCGCGAACCCGGCCCGCAGATCGGTCCCGCCACCGCCCACCAGCGGAATCCCCTCGGCGCGGCAGAGAAGGTGCACACCCTGCGCCGCCGCGTCACAGGACACCACGGTGACCAGATCACGGCGGCAGCCGACGGCGCGGGAGATCGCGGCCACTTCCAGCAGCGCGCCGCCCAGTTCGGCGTCGCTGACGGAACCCGAGGTGTCGACGACCACCGTCACCCGGGGAGGCCGGCGCCGCAGGCTCGGCAGCACCGCGCCGGGGACCCCGGCCGAGCGGCGCGCCGGCCGGCCGTAGGAGTAGTCCTCGCCGGCGCCGGAACCGGTGGCGGCCGAGCGGACCGCCGCACCGAGCAACTCCCGCCACGGCTGCGGCGGGTGGAACACTTCCTCCGCCCAGCGGCGCCAGCCGCGCGGGGAGTCCCCCGGACGGGCGGTGATGCCCTGGGCCACCCGGAACCGGACCGCGTCCCGCTCCTGCTCGCTGAGCGCGTCCGCCCCTTCCGGTCCCAGCTCCCACTCCCGTTCCAGCCCGTCGGCGCCGCTGCCGCAGTCGAGCCAGGCCAGGTCGCGGTCGTAGCGTCCGAGGCCGAAGCGGCTCAGGTAGTCCTCCATGAGCTCGCCCTCGGGCAGCCCCAGAGCTGCGGGGACGACGGCGCCTTCCGGCCGGACCAGCCCGTCGCCGTACACGTCGTCGTTGATCTCGCAGTCCGCGGCGATGTTCATCCGCAACCGGTCGCCCCGGCCGGTCAGTCCGCGCTCCCGGGCGATCCGGTCGCCGCGCCCGTGGTGGTCGCGCAGCAGGTGGGACACCTCGTGCACCCAGACGCCGGCCAGTTCCCCGACCGGCGTGCCGGCGACGAACGCGGGCGAGACGTAGCACCGCCAGTACCGGTCGACGGCCATCGTCGGCACCCGCCACGACGCGACGGGACGCAGCGCGAAGAGCGCCGTCGCCAGGTAGGGCCGCACGCGGGCGGCGTACAGCCGGGCGGCGAACAGCTTGTCGGCGTCCAAGGCCTCGCGCGCCCAAGGGCGCGCGTGCAGTGTCCCGGGGGCGTCCGGCGTCACCCGTGCTCCGTCCCGTACGGGCGCCGGGCGCCGCGCGTTACCCGTACCGGCAGCAGCACCGAGGCCGGCGCTTCCCGCCGTACCCTCCCGACACCGCGCGTTCCCGGGACCGGACGCGTCCGGCACCGCCCGGACGGCGAAGGCGTCCGCACTCCCCCCTGCGCCGGAGGCTTTCGGCCCAACACCCGGACCGGAGGCGACCGACGGCGCCCGCGCCCCGTCCCGTACCGGCTCCGCGCGCCGCTCGTGCCCCGCACCGGAGACCTCCGGCGTCGTCGGTGACCCGGAGTCGTCCGGTGTCGTCCGCCTTCCCTTCCCGCTCATCGGCCGCCCCGCGCGCCGGTCGCCGCGCGGTGGGCCGCCCGGTCGGCCCGTCGGGAGAGGTTCACCGCTCCGGCCAGTCCCTCGATGGCCGCCGGAACGTCCCAGTCCGCGCGGCGCAGGGCGGCGAGGGTGGTGGCGGGGACGACCACCAGGTCGGGGGCGCCGGTCTCGGCGGCCTGGGCCAGGAGGGTCCAGGCCGCGTCCCAGCGGGACCGCTCGGGCCGTTCGCGGACCGCCGCCACCACGGCGTCGAGCACGGCCTGCCGCCGGTCGCCCCGCTCGGGAAGGACGGCGCCGGCGGGGTCGGCGAGGAGGCTCTCGGGGTCCGGGAGGTCCATCCGGTCGAGGAAGGCCAGCAGTTCGAGCCCGGGCCCGTCGCCGACCGTGCCCCGGACCAGCGAGGACAGCACGTCGCGGGAGGACCCGGCCGCCGTCGCGAAGGCGGTCAGCCGCAGCGCCGCCTCCCAGCTGCGGGGTGACGGCCAGGGGCCGCCCCGGCGGGTCTCGCCGGTGGGCAGCCGGTGGACGAGCGCGGGCCGTGCGGCGAGGAGCCCGCATACCGCCCGGCGGGCGAGGTCCACGGCCTCCGGCAGCCTGCCGGGGTCGAGCCGGGGCAGGACGGCCCGGGGCCAGGTTCCGCCGAGGCCCCGGACGACGGTCTCGGGATCGTGGGTCCACTGGAGGTGGACGAACCGGTTGGCGAGCGGCGCGCTCAGCTCCCAGCCGTCGGCGGCCGAGGCCCGCGGGTTGGCGGCGGCCACGATGCGGACGCCGGGCGGCAGCCGCAGGGCGCCGATCCGGCGTTCGAGGACGAGCCGGAGGAGGGCGGCCTGGACGGCCGGCGGGGCGGTGGAGAGTTCGTCCAGGAACAGCAGCCCGCGGCCCGCGCGGACCAGGCGTACCGCCCAGTCCGGCGGGGCCATCGGCACGCCCTGTTCTGCGGGGTCGTCCCCGATCACGGGCAGGCCGGAGAAGTCGGACGGTTCGTGGACGCTGGCGATGACGGTGGTGAGCGGGAGGTCGAGGGCCGCCGCGAGCTGGGTCAGGGCCGCGGTCTTGCCGATGCCCGGCTCGCCCCACAGCAGGACGGGGAGGTCGGCGGCGACGGTGAGGGTCAGGGCCTCCAGCTGGAGGTCGGGGCGCGGTTCGGTGGTCGTCTCGCGCAGCAGGGCGAGCAGGGCGCCGGCGACGTCGAGCCGGGAGGCGTCGGAGGGATCGGAGAGGACAGCGGTACGGCTGGGCATGTGGTTCACCTGGGGGTGCGGGGCCGGGAGGGCCGATGGGTGAAGGAGGCGATGCCTGAGGTCAGTCGGGTGAAAAGGCGGTGCCTGAGGTCAGTTGAGGGTCGCGTGCCGCGGGCGGGCGCGGCGGTCGCGGGGCCGGGCGTACGCGCCGACGCGGACGGGCGCGGGCCCGGCGCCCGTCAGGCCCGCCCGGTACATCCCGTGCGCGATCCGCCGGCGCGCGGCCGTCTCCAGGGCGTCGCGCAGGGGTCCGTCGCGCAGCGCCGCGCCGGCCCCCAGCAGTCCTTCGACGACGGCCAGCGCGCCCGCGGTGTCCCCGTGGTCGAGGCGTTCGCGGACGCCGGTGAGGCAGTCGGGCCGGCGGTGCGCCTCGTCGACGGCCTGGAGGCAGGGCAGCGGGGTGCCGGTGAGGGCGGCGAGCAGTTCCTCCCGCCGGAGGGTGTCCGGATCGTGGTCGAGCGGGACGAGCACCCCGTCGACGAGGCCGATGCGGTGTGTCGTCGGCCCGCCTCCCCCGTCGTCGCGGCACTCGACGAGGTGGAACCGGCCGGCCGCTTCCGGCTCCCGGGGCGGGGCGTCGGGGACCCGGCCCGGTACCAGGGCGGCGGCGACCAGCGGGTGCAGCCGGCCGGCCTCGACGGCCCCGGCGCGGAGCAGTTCGAGGTCGGGCGGCACCCAGGTCGCCGCGTCGGGCAGCACGGGCAGCGCGGTGATGTCGGCGCGGGCCGGCGCGGGGGTGATCCGCGCCGAGGGCGGCCCGTCGCCGTCCGCGACGACGTCGAGGAGCAGCCGGCGCCGGGCCCCGCACCGGACGAGGACGGTCCCGGCGGACCGGCCCTCGGCGCGGAGCAGGAGCGCCGCCTCCTCGGCCCACCGGCCGACGGCGGGACGCGGCCCGTGCGGCGGGCCGCCTGACGCGTCCGGTACGGGGTGGGGGCCAGCGGAGGGCAGCCCGGCGCCGGACCGGATCCCCAACTCACCGGATCTGCGGGCGTCCCACAGGTGCCGGTGCAGGTCGAGGCGGAACCGCCGGTTCGGGCGCGGGTGGGGGTGGGAGCGCGGACCGGAAGGCCCACCGGGCTCGGGACGGGTGCCGTCCCACAGCGCGAGGCTGACGCGCTGGCCGGCGTCCGCCCAGGCGGGCGCGGTCCGGGCCACCAGGTGCACGGCACGGCCGGCCGGGGTGGTGTGGCGGGCCAGTGTGAGGGTGAGGCCGGGGCGCAGCAGCCCGTCGGGGGCGATCCTCGGCAGGTGCCAGCGCAGCAGGTCGGGTGCCAGGTGGCGGAGGTCGGTCCGGATCCGGGCGGCGAGTTCCCGGCCGTGGGTGCGGGCCGTGGCCCGGAGGTCCAGGTCCACGTCGAACCCGGCGGCGGCGCACGCCCCCGCCCAGTCCCCCGCGCGGCGGCGGGCGGTGGCGGTCTCGATCATGGTGGGCGGCACGGCGAACTCGCGCACGCGCGGCCAGAAGGAGAGGTGGGAATCCCCGTTCGCGAGATGAGTGCCCATCAGCGCTCACCTTGCGCGGACGGGACCCCCGATCTGTGTGAGGAGTAAGTCGTCATCACGATGATCGTATGGCCCGTCGGGCGGCGGCCGCCAGGGAATTACACGCCGCCTCGGGGAACGGCCGGTCCGCTCCCGTGCGGGACGGACCGGCCGCGGGGCGCGTCCGGTGCGGTGCGCGCTTGCCGGGTGTCGCTCAGGTGCGCACCATGAGCCACGCGCCGACGCCGTTGCAACCGGTCGACGAGAAGGTTGTGTTGCGGTACCCCGGCGGGATGGGGGAGCCGGAGCAGGCCCACATGCGGTTGCGGATCTGCTGCTGGTACCAGGAGCCGATGCCGTTGCAGCCGGTGCGGTTGTAGTTCGTGGTGACGTAGCCGGCCGGGATCGGGGAACCGGCGCAGGTCCAGCGACCGTCCTGGGCGAGCTGGTGGTACCAGGCGCCGATGCCGGTGCAGCCGTTGCGGTCGTAGTTGGTGATGACGTAGCCGGACACGATCGGCGAGCCGGAGCACGTCCAGATCCCGTCCTTGACGGGCTGCTGGTACCAGGATCCCGCGCCCTGGCAGCCGTTGCGGTCGTAGCCGGTGATGACCCAGCCGTCCGGGACCGGAGCCCCCGAGCAGGACCACTTGCCGTCCCGGGCGGCGGCCTCGCCCGCCGTCACGCCGGTGAGGCCGGCCACGAGCAGCGCGACCGCAGCCACGGCGGCGGCGATCCTGCCGCCCAGGGTCGTCCGGTCGGTTCCCGGCGTTCTGGAAGCGAGTCGCCGCAGGCTCCACCATGGCCGGAATTGCCTGTCCATTTCCCACCGATCCCCTCGTCATGCCCATATCAGGGCTGTCGTCGGCGGTAAGGACATCGGAGCGGGACGGGAATGTCATCAGGCCCGACGGGGATGTGAGAAGTGCATCACCGCCATCGAACACATGCGCGAGCGAGAGTGCGCGTGGTATCCGGTCAACGGCTCGCGGGGACCCGGCGGAGGGCGGCGAGGAAGGCGTCCGGCGACTGCGCGCCGCTCACCGAGCTCCCGTCCTCGAAGAGGAACAACGGCACGGCGCGCACGCCGAGTTCGGCGGTGGCGCGGAAGTCAGCGGCCACCCCGGTGTCCGCGTCCGCGTCGACGCCGCTCCGCGCGGCGACGTCCCGCAGGACGGCCGGGTCGGCGACGTTGCGGCCCTCGGTGAAGTAGGCGTCGAACAGCAGGGCCACGGCCCGCTCCCCCGCACCCTGGGCGGCCGCCCGCGCGATGAGGTCGTGCGCCGGACGGGTGTTGACGAAGACCGCGCGGTCGAAGCGGACGTCCAGACCGCTGCGGGCCGCCACCGCCGTGAACTCGGCGGTCCGCTCCTCGGCCGCCGGCCCGAAGACCCGGCGGTGGACCTCCCGCAGGGGCTCACCGTCCGTCGGGGCGTCCGGGGCCACCTGGAACGGCAGGAACCCGGTCTCCACGGCCCCGCCTTCGGCCCGGAACCGCTCCACGGCCCGCAGGTAGTGGGTGAACCCCAGGAACGACCAGGCGCAGGCGACGTCCAGCACGATACGGACCTTCATGACGGTGAACTCCCTTGAAGCGGGTGGCGGACGCTGTCCCGGTACGTCCCGACGCTACGGCGGCGGCGACCGGGGCCGCATCTGTCGGATGACGGGGTTCGTCCGCCCTGGTCACGGCGCCCTGGTCACGGCGTCTCGGGTCACGACGCCCTGGCGCCGGGGGCGTGGTGGCGACCGGCGGGCCGACGGCGACCGCCGCACCGCCCGCGAGCCGTGGCTCGTGGGCGGTGCGGCGTCGGCACTGCGGGGGGGGGCGTCAGCGGGTGGGCACGGAGGCCGGCGTACGTCGCGTGTCGGCGGGGGCCGTGGCGGCGGTCCGGGCGGCGCCGCGGACGCCCACCGCGCTGAGGAGCGCCGCGACGGCGAGGGCTCCCCCGGCCCAGAGCAGCGCGGCGCGCAGTCCGGGGACGAGCTGCCCGGCGGTGCCGTCGCCGACGAGCAGGCCCATCACGGCCACGCCGAGCAGTCCGCCGATCTGGCGGGAGGCGTTGAGCACACCGGAGGCGATGCCCGCGTGGGCCGGGTCGGCCGCGCCGAGCATCGCGTTGGTCATGGCCGGTACGGCCAGGCCGAGGCCGATGCCGGCGACGAGGAACTGGGCGACGACGGCGGCGTAGGAGTGCGCGCCGACGGCGGGGGCGGCGGTCAGGTAACCGAGGGCGGCGAGGGCGCTGCCCAGGACCAGCACCACCCGGGCGCCGAGGCGCCGGACCAGCGGGCCGGAGGCCAGGTTGGCGGCCATGATGGCGGCGGTCATGGGCAGGAAGGCCAGACCGGCGACACTGGGCGAGTATCCCCACGCCTCCTGGAAGAAGATGCTGAAGACGAAGATGAGGCCGTAGAAGGCGAAGTTGAGCAGGGCGCCGATGAGCGTGGTGGCGGTGAACGTCCGGTTCCCGAACAGCCGCGGCGGCAGCATCGGGTCGGTGCCGCGCCGCTCCACCGTGACGAAGCCGGCCAGCGCGACGGCGAAGACGGCGGCGCAGCCGAGCACGGCCGCCGAGGACCAGCCACGGGAGTTGGCCTCCACCGTGGCGGCGGTGAGGGCGCCCAGGCTGACGACGGCGAGCAGCTGTCCGGGCAGGTCGAGGGAGCGCCCGGCCGTGATGCGGGCGGTGGGGGCGGGGCGGGCGTCGGCCCGGGCGAGGAGGATGCCGACGGCGGCGAGGGGCACGTTGACGTAGAAGACGGACCGCCAGCCGAGCGCGTCCACCAGCAGGCCGCCGATCACCGGGCCGAGCGCGAGGGCGAGGCCGCCGGCGGCGGCCCACAGGCTGATGGCGCGGGCGCGCCGGGCGGGGTCGGGGAAGCCGGCGTTCACGAGCGACAGGGAGGACGGCACGATCATCGCGGCGCCCACGCCCTGCGCGATCCTGGCCGCGATCAGCACCCCGAGCGAGGGGGCGGCGCCGCAGGCCAGCGAGGCGGCGGCGAAGAGGCCGAAGCCGCCGACGAAGATCCGGCCGGGGTGGAAGCGGTCGCCCATGGCGCCGGCGGTGAGGAGGAAGGCGGCGAAGGTGAGGGTGTAGCCGTTGATCACCCATTCGAGGCCGGAGATGCTGCCGCCGAAGTCGCCGGCGAGCGCCTTCGTGGCCACGTTGACGATGCTGACGTCGAGGATGACGACGACGAAGCCCAGGCAGGCGGCGAGGAGGGTGAGGGCGGGACGGTCCGGTCGGGGTCCGGACGGGGGCTGGGTGGGTGCCATGGTCCTTCTCCTTGCCTCGGCACAGCGGTGGAGCGGGAGGGGGTCGCGGAATGCGGCACCCCGGCTAGAGTGTTCGTCGAGAGGCGAACAATCAGGAGTGTACGCACGTCATCGAACACTCCGCAATCCGCCGCTGCGTACGCACGGCAGAAGGAGAACGGAACATGTCGGCACAGACGCGGTCACGGGCAGGCGAGTCGGGGCGGGAGCAGGAGCCGGCCGGGGCACGGGCGGCGCACCACCGCCCGGCGCCCGTCCACACCGACCCGGCGGAGGTCTCGCTGGAGGCGGCGCTCCTCGCGCTCGCCGACCCCGTACGGCGCACCCTGGTACGGGAGTTGGCGTCGGCCGGAGACTGGGTACGGCCCTGCGGCAGCTTCGACGTACCGGTGACGAAGGCGACGCTGAGCCGGCACTTCACCGTGCTGCGCGAGGCGGGGCTGCTGGAGCAGCGGGACGCCGGACCGAAGCGGCTCAACCGGCTGCGCCGCCCGGAGTTCGACGCCCGCTTCCCCGGGCTGCTCGCCCTGGTCCTGCGCGAGGACGATGGGGAGCGGTAGCGCGCCGCTACGCGTTACGGCCGCCGGGAGTCCGTACGCCGGCCGCGGGCAGCGCCTGCCGCAGCCGGCCGGCCGCCTCGCGCAGCGCGACGGGGGGCCGGCCGTCCCCGCGCAGCAGGGCCGCCGTAGTGGTGCGGAGGGTGCCCAGCGTTCGCGCCGAGCCGATCGCGGGGACGCCGGGCACGAGGTCGTCGGCGAGCCGTTCCGCCTCGCGCCACGCGCCGGCCCGCGCGAGGGACGCCAGCAGGTGCGCGGTGAACAGCCGCCGGTAGGACGGGCCGGGGGCGGTGGAGGCCCGGTGCAGCAAGGGGAGCGCCTCGTCCCAGCGGCCCAGCCGGGCCATGACCCAGCCGCGGTGGCCCAGCACCTCGTCGTGGTCGATCCACCAGGCCCACGGCGGGTCGTTCGCGGAGGCGCCGTCCAGGAAGCGGCTCTCCGCGCGGGAGACGAGCCGTACCGCCTCGCGTTCCCCGCCCAGCGCCGCGACCGCGTGGGCCCGGCGGATCAGGACGAGGCTGTCGACCAGGGCGGGCAACCGCCGCGCGCCGGGCACCCGGGCGGCGTCCTCCAGGGCGGCGCGCGGCCGTCCCAGGTGGCTCATCAGCATGCTGTCGTTCAGCAGCACCAGCCGTTCCGTCCACCGGTCGCCGGAGAGGCGCGCCAGGGCCAGCGCCCGGTGGTTGGCCCACCGGGCGGGCCCGTGGCGTCCGGCGTCGAAGAGGATCCAGCCCATCACCTCGTACAGCTCGGCCAGCGCCGCGAGCCGGTCCCCGTCCCACCGGTACGCGCCGCCCGTGGCGAAGGGGTCGGGGAAGCGCCGCGCCGCCGCGCGCAGGGCGGGCAGCGCGGCCGTGGCGCCCCGCGCCGCGTCGGTCGCGACCAGGCGGCCGGCGGCGGACCGGGCCGCCGCGGCGAGGTCGTGCGGCGCGGTCGCGTCGGACCGGCCGGCGGAGGTGCGGCGCATCGGTTGATCGTAACGGGCCGGACGCCGCCGGGACTTACCGGCCGGTGCGCCGGCGGCCCTCAGGGGGCAGGGCGCTGCCGGAACCCAACGGCCAGGGCGGCCTGCCGGGACTCACGCGTCCGAGCGGGCTGCCGGGACTCACGCGTCGATGAGGGCTGCCGGGGCTCACGCGTCGATGAGGGCTGCCGGGGCTCACGGGCAACCCGTCGTCGGGAGGTACCGCGGCGCGCGCCGGGCGGGCAGCCGGTGCTCGACGGCGGCGCCGAGGGACAGCAGGCGGGCGTCCTGCCGGTCGCCGGCCGTCAGCAGGAGGCCGACGGGGAGTTCGCCGACGAATCCGGCCGGCAGCGCCAGGGAGGGGTAGCCGGCCACGGCGGCGGGGGTGGAGGAGGGGATGACGTCGTTGTCGCCGCGGGCGCAGTCCGTCGTCCAGGCGGGCGGGTTGGCCGGGGCGGCGACGGCGTCCAGCCGGTGGGCGGCCAACGTCTCGTCGATGGACCGCCGGGCCAGGTCCTTGAGCTCCGCGCGGACCGCCCGGTGCTCCGGACCGCCCGCGGCGGGCGCGGCGAGGGCGCGTTCGAAGAGTTCCCGGCCGGCGAAGCAGGTCCGCTCGGCGGGGTGGGTCCGGGTGAACTCGTTCAGCGCGGCGAGGTCGCGAGGGCCGTCGCGGGTGGCGAGGTAGGCGTCGATGTCCCGGTGGAACTCGCTCAGCAGGGCGGGGTATTCGAGTTCGGCCAGGCGCTGCTGGTAGGGCGGCGTCACCTCGACGACGTCCGCGCCGGCGGCGCGCAGGGTCCGGGCGGTGCGGGTCATCAGGGCGTCCACGCCGGGGCCGAGCTCGGGCAGGCGCCAGAGGCCGATGCGCTTGCCGCGCAGATCGGCGGGACGGCTCTCCGTGGGGAGTGCCCGGGAACCGGTGAGGACGGCGAGGGTGAGGGCGGCGTCGGTGACGTTGCGCGCCAGGGGTCCCGCGGTGTCCTGCTCGGCGGAGATGGGGACCACGCCGGCCTGGTCGACCAGCCCCAGGCTGGGTTTGTGGCCGACCACGCCGTTCATCCCGGCCGGGCACACGATGGAGCCGTCCGTCTCGGTGCCGATCGCCACCTGGGCCAGCGAGGCGGCGAGCGCGGCGGCCGAACCGGCGGACGAGCCGCACGGGTTGCGGTCCAGGACGTAGGGGTTGTGCGTCTGGCCGCCCACCGCCGACCAACCCGACGTCGGCTTGGCGGCGCGGAAGTTGGCCCACTCGGACAGGTTCGTCTTGCCCAGGATCACCGCGCCCGCCGCCCGCAGCCGGGTCACCAGCGGGGCGTCGGCCCGGGGCGGCTTGCCGGTGAGGGCGGCGGATCCGGCCGTGGTCGGCAGGTCCCGGGTGTCGATGTTGTCCTTGAGCAGGACGGGGATCCCGTCGAGGGGGCCGCGCGGGGTGCCGCGCCGGTGCCGGGCGTCGCTGGCCTCCGCCTGGCGCAAGGCGGTCGGGTCGGTGCGCAGCACCGCGTTGACCTTGGGGTCGACGGCGGCGATCCGCCGCAGGTAGGCGCGGGTCAGCGCGGCCGAGGACAGGGAGCCGTCGGCCATGCGGGCCTGCAGCCGGGGGATGGTCGCGGTGTCGAGGTCGATGCCCGGCAGCCCGGGCGGAACGGGCCGGCTGGGCTGATCGGGCTGATCGCGTGGGTTGGGCGGAGCGGGCCGCGGTGCCGGCACGGACGGGTGGTGGGCGGGGGCCGGGGGTGTCGCCGGGTACGCCGCTCCGGCCGTCAGGGCGACCGTGGCAAGGGCGGTGAGCAGGACGGGGGTTGACCGTCGCCTCGTTCGTCTCGTGCTCCACTCGCTTCTCTTCATACGAGCCAGCGCACTGCATGTCCGCGGGCGGGCGCAAGGGTGCCGTGGCGCCCGCCCGCCGCGCCGGTGTTCCGGCGGGCTGCGGGGGCGAAGCGGGAACACCCCCCCGAAAGAGTGAAAAAGCATGCGTACGTCCGTTCTTCTGGCCTCAGCCTGTCACGCTGTCATCACGTGATCGGGCTCTCGCGAGCCCGGGGCGGCGGTGTGCGAGGGGAGAGGCCGGGCCGGGTGGGCGACGGCTGGGCAGCGAGGGGGCGGTCATGGCGCGGCGGCGCTTACGGTGGGTGAAACGGGCGGGCTACTGGTTCGACAACACGCTGGCGCGGGGCGCCTCCGCCCTCATCGGCTGGCTCGTCCTGGCCTGCCTGGCCGTGGTCGTCCCGGTCAGCGCGCTGATGGTGTGGACAGCGCGGGACGCGCCCGCGTCCCTCCCCGGGAAGCTGGCCCAGGTCTGGCACCGGACAGGCGACACGCTGCGGCTGGGCGGGCTGGTGGGACCGCCCGCGGAGGTCCTGCTGTCGGTGATCCTCGCCCTCGTCGCCCTGATCTACGTCTCCGCCCTCGTGGGTCTGATCACCGCCGGGGTCAACGAGCGGATGGCCGCCCTGCGCAGGGGCCGTTCGACGGTGCTGGAGGACGGGCACGTGGTGGTGCTCGGCTGGTCCGAGCAGGTGTTCACCGTGGTCACGGAGCTGGTCGCCGCCAACGCCAACCAACGGCGGGCCGCCGTCGCCGTCCTGGCCGACCGGGACAAGACGGCCATGGAGGACGCGCTGCACATCAAGGTCGGCACGACCGGCGGCACCCGGCTCATCTGCCGCAGCGGCT
The DNA here is from genome assembly GCF_020099395.1 of Streptomyces mobaraensis. Lineage (NCBI taxonomy): Bacteria > Bacillati > Actinomycetota > Actinomycetes > Kitasatosporales > Streptomycetaceae > Streptomyces > Streptomyces mobaraensis. The sequence goes on from NZ_CP083590.1 coordinate 229,498, forward strand.
CCACCACCGATCCCGCCGTCCTGCCCCGGGTGAGCCCGCACACCGCCGGCGCGGTCCTCGTCCTGCCGCGGGACGGGCCGTCGGGGGACGCCGAGGTGGTCAAGACGCTCCTGGCGCTGCGGGCGGCGACCCGGGCCGCGTACGGACCGGACGACGCCGGTACGGACACTCCCCCGGGCGTCGAAGGCGGCGGAGGTGGCGGGGGCGGCATGGCGAACGGGGCGGGCGCCTGGGTCGTGGCGGCCGTCCGCGACGCCCGCTACCGGCTCGCCGCCTCCCTGGCCGCGGGCGACGGCGGCGTGGTCCTGGAGACCGACGACATCACCGCCCGGCTCATCGTCCAGTCCGCCCGCAGGCCCGGCCTGTCCCTCGTCTACCAGGAGCTCCTGGACTTCGCGGGCGACGAGTTCTACACCGTCCGCGAACCGGCCCTGGCCGGGCGGACGTTCGGGGAGGCGCTCCTGGCGTACGCGACGTCGTCCGCCGTGGGCCTGATCCGCACCGACGGCTCTCTCCTGCTCAACCCGCCGGCGGAGACGGTGATCGGCGCGGCGGACCGGATCGTGGTCGTCACCCGCGACGACGACACCGCCGTCCTGGCCGAACGGCCGCCCGCCGTCGACGAGGCGGCGATCGTCACGGACGTCCCGCCGGAGCGGCGGCGCCCGGAGCGGGTGCTCCTGCTGGGCTGGAACCGGCGGGCCCCGCTCATCGTGGGCCGGCTGCGCCGGTACACGGCGCCGGGCTCCGTCGTGGACGTCGTCGCCGAGGCCGCGCCCGCGACGGCCGCCGCCGTGCGCGCCGCCGACGGCGAGGCCGGGGGCGCCCTGTCCGTCGTCCTGCGGCCCGGCGACCCCGCCGACCGGGAGACGGTCGACGCGGTGGACGCCGCGTCGTACGACAGCGTCATCGTCCTCGGCCCCGACCCCGTGCCCGGCCCGGGCGGCGCCACCGAGGAACCGGACGACCGCACGCTGGTGACACTGCTGTTGCTGCGCGCGCTGGAGGCGGCGTCCGGGCGGGAGCTGCCGGTGGTCACCGAGATGACCGACGACCGCAACCGGGCCCTGGCCCCGGTCAGCCCGGGGGCCGACTTCATCGTCAGCGGCAAGCTCATCGGCCTGCTGATGGCCCAGATCTCGCAGAACCGTCATCTGGCCGCCGTCTTCCAGGAGTTGTTCTCCGCCGGCGGCAGCGAGATCCTGCTCCGCCCGGCCTCCCGCTACGTCCGGGCCTGCGCCACGGCCTCCTTCGCCACGGTGGTCGAGGCCGCCCGGCGGCACGGCGAGTGCGCCATCGGCTACCGCGACCACGCCGGCGCCGCCCACGGCCCGCGCTACGGGGTGTGGATCAACCCGCACAAGGAGACGTCACGGCGGTGGGCCGACCGGGACGAGGTCGTCGTCGTCGCGGCGGTCCGGCTGGGAGGGCCGGAGAACGCCGGGGAGGGCGGTGGGCAGTTGAGGGGGGTGGGCAGTTGAGGGAGGTGGAGAACGGATGAGGAGGGAGGGGTAGTCGGTACACCGGCGGGCGCGGACGGGACCCGGCCGAGCGGCAGCCGCACGGCGATCACAGCCGTGCGGTGGTCGGGCCCGGCGGGCACGGGCGATGCGGCCGGTCGCGGGTCGGACGACGGCACCCTCGGCCGTCGGCACGCGGAGTCCGGCTCCGGCGTACCGGCCGCCGGGCGGCCTCACGCCCCCGGCCCGTCCCCGTCGCCGTTTCCGTCCCTGTCCCTGTCGCCGTCCCCGTTCCCGTCCCGGGTGAGGGCGAGGAGGGCCATGTCGTCGGTGATGCGGCCGCCGGTGTGCCGGGTCACGTCGGCGAGCACGGTCTCCAGCAGCGCGTCGGGGCCCGTGAAGCGGCGGCCCGCCAGGGCGGTTTCCGGGTCGTAGAAGACGCCGTCCCGGTCGCGCGCCTCGGTGAGGCCGTCGGTGTAGAGGAGCAGGGTCGCGCCCGGCGGGAACGGCACCGTGTCGACGCGGTCCGGGCCGGCGCCGAGGTCGGCCAGGGCCAGCGGGAGGGCCGGGTCGGACGGTTCCAGGGCCCGTACCGTTCCGTCGGACAGCAGGAGCGGGGGCGGGTGGCCGCGGTTGACGAGGCGCAGTTCGGCGCGTCCGGGCGGGAACTCGGCCAGTACGCCGGTGACGAAACCCTCGGCCCGTTCCGGTCCGCTGCGGCTGTTCGCCTCGCGGCGCAGGGCGCGTTCCAGCCGGGCCGCGAGGCCGGGCAGGGCGGGGGCGTCCTCGGCACCCTCGCGGAAGGCGCCGAGCGCCACGTCCACCGCCTTGACCGCCTCCAGGCCCTTGCCGCGCACGTCGCCGATCACACACCGCACGCCGTGCGGCGAGTCCTGCACGCCGTAGAGGTCGCCGCCGATCTCCGCGTCCCCCACCGCCGCCCGATAGCACACCGCGATGCGCAGACAGCCGATCGAGGGCGGGAGCTGCGGGAGCACGGCCCGCTGGACGGCGAGGGCGACGCGGCGCGCCGAGGCGAGGCGGACGTCGCTGAGGTACATCAGGCGGTTGACGAGGACGGCGAGAGCCGAGACGGTGGCGACCGCCGCCAGCTCGCTGCGGCCGCCCGAGTCCCCCAGGAAGCCGAAGTGGTGCAGCAGCGCCGCGTCGACCAGGCAGGCGCCCAGTCCGGCGAGGACGGTGGCGCGCAGGGACAGCAGCGCGGCGGCCGTCATGGGCGCGGCGGTGTAGAGGGCCTCCGCGCTGAAGTGCGGGGACGTCGCGTAGTCGAGGAGGGCGCCGGCGCCGAGCAGCAGGACCGGCAGCAGCGGCAGGAGGGGTGGCCGTCCGGGGCGCCCGCGTCCGGCGGTCGTGCCGCGCCGCGCCTTCGGTGCCCTCACCCGCCTGCTCCCGCTCGTGCCTGCCCTGCCTCGTGCCTGCCCTGCCTCGTGCCTGCTCCCGGCCCGTGCCTGCTCCCGGCCCGTGCTCGCTCCGCCTCGTGCCGCCGCTTCGTCCCAGCATCCCCGCGCCCGTCGGGGGCCGCCAGTCAGGCACCGGCCGTCAGGGCGCACACCGGAGGGAGGTGCCCTGCCCTCGGCCCGGGCGTGGCCGGTGGCCTCGGAGCCGGCCCGCCGTCCCCGGCCGGCGGCAACGGGGGCGCCGGTCACGCCGCGCGCCCCCGTCCATGCCAGCACGACCGCCACCGCCGGAGCGGCCGCGGGTGACCGCCGCACGCTGCCCGTCCACGGCCCCTCGACCGGTGCGACGCCGGCACGCACCGGTCGCCGCCCGCTCACTCCAGGGCAGCGAGGACCTCCCGGGCCGCCAGGACCGCCTCCTCCAGGGACCGGGAGGCGCCCTCCCGGAAGGCGTCGGCGAAGGCGTGCGGGCCGATCGCGGCCGTCGCGGCCTCGGTGACGCGGTCGACGTCGCCGCGCTCGGCGTCCGGGAGCGGAGCGCCCACCCCACGGCGGGCGGCGTCGGCGGCGCCGAGCAGCCAGGCGGCGCGGGTGGCGTGGTCCGGGCCGCCGACGAGGGCCGCCACGCCGGCCAGGCCTTCCAGGGAGAGGGCGAGGGCTCGGGGTTCGGCGAGGGAGCGGGCGATGTCCAGGCCGGCCAAGTGGTGGGCGGCGGCGGCCCGGGCGTCGCCGCGCAGTTCGGCCGTGAAGCCGAACTCGGCGTGGAGGAGGTGGTCACCCGCGGGCGAGGACACGTCCGCGTGTCCGTCGCGGATGCGCGTCAGGAACGTCTCGGCGGCGTCGAGGTCGCCCGAGCGGCGGGCTCCGAGGGCGAGCCCCATGTCGGAGTGGATCTCGCCGTACCGGTAGCCCTGTTCGACGGCCAGCCGCCGGGCACGTTCGTGCAGGTCACGGGCGCGGTCCCAGTCCTTGGCGAGCAGGGCCAGGCGGCCGAGCCCGGAGAGCCGGGCCGAGACCTCGGTGTGCAGGGAGAAGTCGCGCGCGATGCGCAGCGCCTCGTGGTGGCGGCGGGCGGCGTCCGCGTAGTCCCCCTTGATCTCGGCGAGGACGGCGAGGGGCTGCACGGTCTGCAACTCGCCCCAGCGGTCCCCGAGCTCGCGGAACAGAGCCGCACTGCGCAGCCCGTCCCGGGCGACGGTGCCGAGGTCGCCCCGGGCCAGCGCGTGCGTCGCCCGCAGCCCGAGGGCGGCGGCCGTGCCCCACCGGTCGCCGGCCTCGGTGAAGAGGGCGAGGGCCCGGGCGTTGAGCTCCTCGCTCGCGGCGACGGAGCCCGCGCCGAACAGTCCATGGGCGAGGAGCCAGAGGGTCCGGCCGTGCCGGGCGGGGTCGCCGGTCCCCGGTTCCGGGGTGACCTCGGCGCCGGAGCGGTCGCCGGTCAGGAGGGCGAAGGCCCGGTGCCGGGTGCGGAGTCCGGCCGCGTCCGGGGCGGCCGCGAGGACGGCCGCGAGAGTGCGCCGGCCTTCGTGCAGCCGCCCGCGCAGCAGCCACCACCAGCAGAGGGCGGTGGCGAGGCGGACCGCCTCGTCCGTACCGCAGCCCGCCCCCGCGCGCCGCACCGCCTCGTCGAGCGCCGCCCGGAGGTTGGCGGCGTCGGCGTCGAGGCGGGCGAGCCAGGTCCGCTGTTCGCCCCCGCGCAGGCGGGGTTCGGCCCGTTCGGCGAGGTCCAGGTAGTGACGCAGGTGCCGGTCCCGTACGCCGGTGAGGTCCTCCATCTCGTGGAGGCGTTCCATGGCGTACGCGGCCACGGACTCCAGCAGGCGGTAGCGCGGGCCCGTGCCGGGCGGACCGTCCACGCGGACGACCAGGGAGCGGTCGACGAGCCGGGTCATCAGGTCCAGGACCTCCTCGGCGGCCACGCCGTCGCCCGCGCACACCGCCTCCGCGGCGTCCAGCGTGCAGCCGTCGGCGTGCACGGCCAGACGCCGCAGCACGATGCGCTCCGGCGCGCCGAGCAGCTCCCAGCTCCAGTCGATCATCGCCCTGAGGGTCTGCTGCCGGGCCGGCGCGCCCCTGCTCCCGGAGGCGAGGACGCGGAAGCGGTCCCCGAGGCGGGCCGCCAGCTCCTTGACGCCCAGGGCGCGCACGCGGGTCGCCGCCAGTTCCAGGGCGAGCGGGAGGCCGTCGAGGCGGCGGCAGATCTCGGCGACGGCGTCGCGCGTCCCGTCGTCGGCCTGCGTGGGGGAGAAACCGGGTGCCGCGGCGGCGGCCCGGGCCATGAACAGCTCGGCGGCCTCGGCCGAGGCGAGCGGTTCGACCAGGAACACCGTCTCCCCCATGAGACCGAGCGGCTCCCGGCTGGTGGCCAGGACCCGCAGCCCGGGCGCCGTGCGCAGCAGCAGGGCCACCAACTCAGCGGCCGCGTCGACGACTTGCTCGCAGTTGTCGAGGACGAGGAGGGTCCGCCGGTCGCGGAGAGCCGCCGTGAGCCGTTCGACGGGCGTCGGGGCCGCGCCACCGAAGGCGGGGAGCCCCGAGGGGACGTCGTCCCGGATGCCCAGGGTCGCGGAGACCGCCTGCGCGAGGACCGCCGCGGACCCGTGCCGCCCGGCGAGCTCCACGAGCCATACGCCGTCGGGGGCGGGGCCCGGTGCGTCCGCCGGTGTGCCCGGCGAGGCGGCGCGTACGAGACGGGCCGCCGCCTCGACGGCGAGCCGCGTCTTGCCGACGCCTCCGGGGCCGGTGAGAGTGACGAGGCGTTCCGTCCGGAGGAGCCCGTCGAGCTCGGTCAGGGAACGGTCCCGTCCGATGAGCGCGGTGAGGGGGACGGGGAGGTTCGACGGAGGGCGGGGGGAGGTGTCGGAGGCGGGGGGAAGTTCTGTCGCCGATCCCGATGCCGATCCCGATCCCAGCACCGATACCGATACCGTCCCCGGGCCCGTCCCCGGGCCGAGGGCGAGCGAAGCGTCCTGCCGCAGGATCGCCTCGTGGAGGGCGACGAGTTCCGGGCCCGGATCGAGGCCCAGTTCGGCCCGCAGGCGGTTCCGCAGATCCGTGTACGAGGCCAGCGCGTCGCTCTGCCGGCCGGAACGGTAGAGGGCCCGGAGCTGGACGGCGCGCAGGCGTTCCCGTAGGGGGTGGCGGGCCACGAGGTCGGTGAGTTCACCGGTGAGCAGCAGGTGGTCGCCGGCGTCGAGGCGGGCCTCGGCCTGTTCCTCCAGGACGGCGAGGCGCTGTTCGCCGAGCCGCCGGACGGCCGCGCGGGCGAACTCCTCGTCGGCGAAGTCGGCGTAGGCGGGGCCGCGCCACAGCTCCAGGGCCTCGGTGAGCAGGGCGGCCCGTGCGCGCGGCGCCGTCTCCCGGCGGGCCGCGTCGACCAGGGACCGGAACCGGTCGGCGTCCACCTCGTCGTCGGCGGGGTCGAGGTGCAGCCGGTAGCCGGGGATTTGGCGTACGACGCGGTCGCGGCCGAGCGCCTTGCGCAGCTGGGAGACCTTGGCCTGGAGGGCGTTGGCGGGGTTGCCGGGCGGCCGGTCGCCCCAGAGGTCGTCGACGAGCCGGTCGGCCGGCACCGGCCGCCCCTCGTGCGCCAGCAGATCGGCCAGCAGCGCCCTGACCTTCGCCTCGGGCACCCTGACCGGTTCCCCTCGGCCGTCCCACACCGCCAGTGGACCGAGCACCCCGTATCGCATGCGGAAACCGTACACACGTTCCCCATGTGGGGTGATCATCAGCCGGCCGTCAGCGAACCGTCAGCGCTCCCGAAGCGCCCGGACGCATGCTCGTCCCCGCCACCGGAGACCGGACCGGCGGAACCGGCGGACACGGCGGCACCCGCACGGCGGGACCACCCGGCAGGAGGAGCGCATGACCAGGTACGGAGACAGGAGGGCCGTCGTCCTCGGCGGTACGACGGGGCTGGGCCTGGCCGTCGCCAAACGGCTCGTCGAAGGTGGGGCGCGGGTCCTGCTGACCGGCCGGGCGCGGAGCGAGGAGCTCGCCGCGGCCGCCGCCGAACTCGGCCCGCGGGCCCGGGTCGTCGGGACCGGCCCGGCCGGTGCCGCCGCGTCACCGGAGGCACTGGCCCCCGTCGTGGCGGGCGCGCTCGGCTCCGTCGACTTCCTCTTCGTCCACGCCGGCCCGGCGGACCCGCTCTGCGCGACGGGCGGGCACGGCGCTCCGGCCGCGGCGCCGGTCCGGAGCGCCTGCCGCACCGTACGGGCCCTGCTCCCGTTGGTCCACGACGGCGGCGCGGTCGTCTTCACCGCCGCGGCCCTGCCCGCCCTCGCCCTCGTCGTGCCCTCCGCGCCGGACGGCGAGCCGGTGGCGGAGGCGGATGGCGGGCCGTGGTCCTGTGCCCGGTCACTGGCCACCGAACTCGCCGACAGCGGCATCCGCGTCAACGCCGTCGCGCCCGGCCTGATCTCCCTGCCGGGCGGCGGAGGCGCGGCCGGCAGGGTCGCCGGGGAGCGCGTGCCGATGCGGCGCCCCGGCACCGTCGACGAAGTGGCCCGCGCCGCGCTCTTCCTGGCGGCGGAGGCCACGTACACGACGGGCGCCGAGCTCACCGTCGACGGCGGGCTCGGCCGGGCGGCCGGGCGCGGAGCGGCTACCGGTCCGCCGTGTCCCCGGCCTCCGGACGACGGCACACGGGAGGACCGCCTCGCGGAATGCCGTCCGCCGCTCACCGCACCACCACCAGCCGAGCCCTTGTAGACCTCGCCTCCGCATCCCGAATCACCCGGCGTAAGAGAGAGTTGGGACCCCCATCATGCGCACCGCAGACCGGACGTCCTCGTCCCCCACCCGTTCCACCACCACCGATGCCACCGCCCCGAGCCGAAAACTGCCGCTCCTGGCCCTGCTCGCCCTCGCCACGGCCGTCTTCATCACCAGCCTGACGGAGACGCTGCCGGCCGGTCTGCTGCCCGCGATGAGCGGTGACCTGGGCGTGAGCGAGTCGGCGACGGGCCAGACCATCACCGTCTACGCGATCGGAACGTTCCTGACGGCGATTCCCCTGACGGCGGCCACGGCGGGGTGGCGGCGGAAGCGCCTGTTGCTGACGTCGATGGCGGGGTTCGCCGTCGCGAACACGGTCACCGCCGTCTCGTCGGACTACGCCCTGACCATGGCGGCCCGCGCCGTGGCCGGTGTGGCCGCGGGGCTGGCCTGGGCGCTGCTCGTCGGGTACGCGCGCCGCATGGCGCCCGCCCGGCTGGAGGGGAAGGCGATAGCGATCGCGATGGCGGGCATTCCGGTGGCCCTCTCCCTGGGGGTCCCCGCGGGCACGTTCCTCGGCAAGGCCCTCGGCTGGCGGGTGGCCTTCCTGGCCATGACCGCGCTCACCGTGGTCGTCCTCGGCTGGATCGCCGCGACGGTTCCTGACTACGCCGGCCGGGAACCCGGCGCCCGCGTCCCGATGCTGCGGGTGCTGAAGGTACCCGGAGTGACTCCCGCCCTGTTCGTCACCACGGTCTTCGTCCTGGCCCACACCATCCTCTACGCCTACATCGCCACCTTCCTCGACCACCTGGGGATGGGTGGTTCGGCCGACTTGGTCCTCCTGGACTTCGGCATCGCCTCGCTGGTCGGCATCTGGTTCGTCGGCACCCACATCCACCGCCGGCTGCGGACCCTCACCCTCGCCTCCACTCTCCTGGTCGCCGCGGCCGCCGCCGGCTTCGCCCTCTTCTCCGGCAGCCCGGCCCTCGTCTACGTCGCGGCCGCCCTGTGGGGCCTGGGCTGGGGCGGTGTGCCGACCCTCCTGCAGACCGCCGTGGGCCAGGCCGGCGGCGCATCGGCGGACGCCGCGCAGGCGCTGCTGGTCACCCTCTGGAACGTGGCGATGGCGGCCGGCGGGGTCGTCGGCGGCCTCCTCCTGGACGGGCTCGGCCACCTCTCGCTGCCGTGGTCGGTCCTCCTCCTGCTGGTGCCGGTGTTCGCCGTGGTGGCCGCCGCCCGCGTCCACGGGTTCCCCGCACAGCGCGCGGACGGTGCCGTCTGACCCACTCCCGGCCCCCGGGCCCATCCCGCCCCGCGGCCCCGGGACGGCGGGGACGACGGCGGAGGGCGCAGTGGTCGTCGCGGTGGGAATCCGCGCCGCGCCTTCCGGGCCTGAGCCGGATGCGCCGGCCCGGACGCGGGCCGCGCGGCGGCGAATCGGCCGCGCGTCTCGCGCCGCGGAGGGCCGAGGCGGCCGCGCGGCCGGAATGAGCGGGGCTTCGCCGGCCGGGTGGGCCGAAACGGCAGACCCGCCGCGCCCCGGCCCGCCGACCGCCGGTCAGTCGGGAGGCGCCGCCCCGGGCAGGTCGCTGACGAAGTCCAGCCACTGCCGGATGGTCCACACGACGAAGCGGGAGCGGTCGGTGGACATCCGCAGCCACACCTCGTCGCCCCCGGGCATGAGGGCCACCTCCAGGTGCGGCTCCTCCCAGGTGCCCATCGGGTACATCCACTCGATGCCGTCGGGCCAGACGCGCATCGCCACCGTGCGCACGCTCAGCGCCGCGGCCAAGGCGTCCAGGGCCGCGCGCGGTATGCGCACCTCCGCCCGCTCGGGTCCGAACACGGTCAACGGCCCTCCGTCCCGCGGTGAGACGCGTCCGCTCACCGTGCCCACACTCTGTCAAAGGGTGCGGGGCGATGTCAGTACGGCGGGACTTCGGCACCGGAGAACCGGCACCCGAAAGGGCCGGCCCTGAACGGGCCGGCCCTCATGCGACAGGCACCGCCGACGTCACGCGTCCGCTCCTGCCGCGCCCGGGTACGCCCCGGGCCTCACGCCCGGGTCAAGCGTGCGAGTGGCGGCCGTGCCCGTGTCCGCTCCGGCCGGTGAAGACCCGGTAGAGCGCCAGGATGATGACGGAACCGACGATCGCGGCGATCCACGTGGACAGGTGGAAGAAGCCGTTGATCGACTCCACGCCGAAGATCACCTTGCCGAGGAAGCCGCCCAGCAGCCCGCCGACGACACCGATCAGCATGGTCACCAGCACACCGCCGGGATCCTTGCCCGGCATCAGGGCCTTGGCGATGGCTCCGGCCAGCAGACCGATGACGACCCACGCGAGAATTCCCATGATGTGTCCCTCCTTGGTCGGTGCTGCATGGCGCTTAACCTGCTGATTCGCCCGCAAACACCGTGCGCCGGCCAAGTCGTCGGCATGTCCGGTCCCGCTCTTCCCCGGGACGACGGTCCGCGTCCCGCACCGGGCCTGCCCGCTGCCGCGCGCCGCCCGCGCCCGACACAGCGTCAGCGCACCGTCAGCGCACGGTCGGCGCATTGGTCCGCACCTATTGACGCACTGGTCTAGTCCTTTTAACCTCTGCCACACCTCCGAGGAGTACGGCCCGCCGGTGCGCGCACACCCCGGGCCACGGCACGGCACCCCCCACCCGCTCCACGAGCCCCCACTGGAGGACCGATCGTGTTGTTCCGAGACCTGCTGCCTCTGGGCAGACCCCCGGGCGGACCCTGTACCGGCACTCGCGCTACCGGCACCCGCGGCACCGGCACCCGCGCGCGCCGCGGCGCCGCCGTCGCCGCCGCGGGCGCCGCCCTGGCCGGGCTGCTGGCCGCCACGCTGCAGACGGGGTCCTCCTCGGCCGCCGAGGACCACGCCGCCTGCCGCCCCGACGGCCTCTACGCGACGCCCGGCGTCGACGTGCCCTACTGCACCGTCTACGACACCGCCGGCCGCGAGAAGATGGGCGCGGACCACCAGCGCCGCGTCATCGGCTACTTCACCGGCTGGCGCACCGGCAAGGACGGCACCCCGGCGTACCTCGCCTCCGACATCCCCTGGGACAAGGTCACCCACCTCAACTACGCCTTCGCGCACGTCGGCCCGGACGACCGGATCTCCGTCGGCGCGGACGGCGCGGACAATCCGGCCACCGGGATGACCTGGCCGGGCGTCAAGGGCGCGGAGATGGACCCGGACCTCCCCTACAAGGGCCACTTCAACCTCCTGAACAAGTTCAAGAAGCAGCACCCGCAGGTGAAGACCCTGATATCCGTCGGCGGCTGGGCCGAGACCGGCGGCTACATCGACGAGAACGGCAAGCGGGTCGACTCGGGCGGCTTCTACAAGACGGCGACCAACGCCGACGGCTCGGTCAACCAGCAGGGCATCGACACCTTCGCCGACTCCGCGGTCGCGTTCGTCCGGAAGTACGGCTTCAACGGCGTCGACATCGACTACGAGTACCCGACGTCGATGAAGGACGCCGGACACCCCAAGGACTGGCCCCTCGCCAACGCCCGGCGCGGCGGCCTCAACAAGGGCTACGCGGCGCTGATGAAGACCCTCCGCGAGCGGCTCGACCGGGCCGGGGCGGCCGACGGCCGGCACTACCTGCTGTCCGTCGCCGCGCCCTCCTCCGGCTACCTGCTGCGCGGCATGGAGACGTACCAGAGCACGAAGTACCTGGACTACGTCAACATCATGTCCTACGACCTGCACGGCGCGTGGAACGAGTTCGTCGGCCCCAACGCCGCGCTGTACGACGACGGCAAGGACGCCGAACTCGCCAAGTGGGGCGTCTACACCACCCCGCAGTACGGCGGCATCGGCTACCTCAACGCCGACTGGGCGTACCACTACTTCCGCGGCGCGCTGCCCGCCGGCCGGATCAATCTCGGGCTGCCGTACTACACGCGCGGCTGGAAGAACGTCACGGGCGGCACCGACGGCCTGTGGGGAACGGCCAAGGCGACGACGTGCCCGGCCGGTTCGGGGCTCACCACCTGCGGCGACGGCGCCGTCGGCATCGACAACCTGTGGCACGACAAGGACGACGACGGCAAGGAGTCCCCGGCCGGATCCAACCCCATGTGGCACGCCAAGAACCTGGAGAAGGGCATCGCCGGGGACTACCTGACGAAGTACGGCTTCCCGGCCGGCACCAAGCCCACCGGCACCTACGCCCGCGAGTACGACGCGACCCTGACCGCGCCCTGGCTGTGGAACGCCGACAAGAAGGTGTTCCTCTCCACGGAGGACGAGCAGTCCGTCAAGGCCAAGGCGCAGTACGTGGTGGACAAGGGCCTCGGCGGCACCATGATCTGGGAGCTCGCGGGCGACTACGGATGGAACGCCGCCAAGAACCAGTACGAGCCGGGCGACACCCTGACGTCCGTCATGAACGACGCCTTCAAGTCCGCGCCCGCGTACGGTGCCCGGCGCGCGACGACCGCCCTGCCCGACCAGGCCCTCGACGTCGACGTCGCCTTCACCGACTTCCCCCTCGGCGACAGCAACTACCCCATCAACCCCAAGGTCCGCATCACCAATCGGACGAAGACCACACTGCCGGGCGGCACCGAGTTCCAGTTCGACTACGCCAACTCGGCGCCGGGGAACGCCCGGGACCAGTCCGGGTGGGGGCTGCGGGTCATCCGCAGCGACCACACCGCACCCAATAACATCGGCGGCCTCAAGGGCGACTACAACCGGGCGTCCGTGAAGCTCCCGGCCTCGCAGCCGCTCGCGCCCGGCGCCACCGCCGTGCTCGACCTCGTCTACTACCTGCCGACGTCCACGCCGTCCAACTGGACCGTGAGCTTCGGTGGGAAGACCTGGGCGCTGGCCGGCGACCTGACGCGCGGCACGACCGTGACCGACCCGGGCGGCCCCTCCCCCACCCCGACCAGCACCCCGACGGCCACGCCCACCGGCACCCCCACCGGCGGCCCGAGCCCGACCGCGACCCCGACGGGCGGCACCTGCACCGCGCCGACCTGGGACAAGGGGGCGGTCTACAACGGCGGTGCGACCGTCTCCTGGAAGGCGCACTCCTGGAAGGCCAAGTGGTGGACGCAGGGCGACGAGCCCGGCACCACCGGCGAGTGGGGGGTCTGGCAGGACCTCGGCGCCTGCTGACCCTGCCCCCTCAACCCTTGATCCCGTCCCCCGGCGCGTCGCCCCACCGCCGGGGGGCGTTCGGCCGCGCCCGCAAGTCCCCCAGGCACCGGATCCTGTGGCCCATCCTGTGGTTCCGCCGTGGGGACGGCGCTCCCGGACGGCCGGAACGTAACAGGCAACTTCCGGCGAACAGCCACTGGTTGGCCATGTCGACGGCGCGAACGCGTCAGATCGCACGCGCGTCCGGGCACCGTCCCCCGGCGTGGTGACAGACTCGGACGGCCGTCCCCGGCAGCAGCCGGAGGACGACCGATTCGGTGAAAGGAGCCCCTTGTCGTGAAGAAGAGGGTCAGTACGCTCCTCGTAACGGCCGCGCTCGCGACGTTGGCACTCGCGGGCCAGGCGGCCGCGGCACCCGCCGCGCACACCGCGGCCGACGGCGCGAGAGACACGTCCGCGGTGAGAGTCAAAGCCACCCGGATCCTTGAGGCGCCCGCGGTGCTGGAGCGGGGTCAGTCCTGGAGTTCGGACACGGCCACGCTGGTCATGCAGACGGACGGCAATCTCGTCGTCTACGACGAGTTCGGCCGGGCCCGCTGGAACACCGGTACCGTCAACCAGGGCTGGCACGCGGTCTTCCAGACCGACGGCAACTTCGTCGTCTACACCCGTTCCGGCAAGGCTGTTTGGGACTCCAAGACCGCCGGCCACCCGGGCTCCCGGCTCGCCGTCCAGGACGACGGCAACGTCGTGATCTACGACGGCAGCCAGGCCGTCTGGAACACCCGCACCGCCCATTGACCGCGGCTGCCGGCGGCCACCCCGACTCCCGCCCGGCGCCGGTCGCGCATCCGCGGCGGGAGTCGGTCCCGGCCGCGGCCCGCGGCGAGGGCAGGCGGCGGCCGGGGACCGGTCGGGCCGGACCGGTTGCCTTCCCGGGCCCGGCCGACCGGCTGGACGGGGAAGGAGGTCAGGGCCGGGGCGCCCGCCGGCCGCCCGCGCCCTCGGCCGGGGTGCGCGGGTGCGGGATCAGCGGATCGGCCTCGCCGCCCTGGAGGGACACCGTGCGCGCGGGGGCCGGGATGCGGATGCCCTCGGCGCGGTAGCGCTGGTGCAGGCGCTTGATGAACTCGTGCTTGATGCGGTACTTGTCGCTGTACTCGCCGACCCCGAGGATCACGGTGAATCCGATCCGGGAGTCGCCGAAGGTGTGGAAGCGCACGGCCGGTTCGTGGTCGGGCACGGCCCCGTCGACGTCCCGCATCACGCTCGCCACGACCTCGTTGGTGACCTTCTCCACGTGCTCCAGGTCGCTGTCGTAGCCGACGCCGACCTGCACGGTGACGGTCAGCGGCTGCTCGGGCCTGCTGAAGTTGGTCATATTGGTCCCGGCCAGCTGGGCGTTCGGGATGATGACCAGGTTGTTGGAGAGCTGCTCGACGACGGTGTTGCGCCAGTTGATGTCGACGACATAGCCCTCCTCACCGCTGCTGAGCCGGATGTAGTCGCCGGGCTGGACCGTCTTGGAGACCAGGATGTGCACCCCCGCGAAGAGGTTGGCCAGCGTGTCCCGCATGGCCAGGGCGATGGCCAGACCGCCGACGCCGAGGGCGGTGAGCAGCGGGGCTATGGAGATGCCGAGGGTCTCCAGGATGACCAGGAAGCCCATCGCCAGGACCGTGATGCGCGTGATGTTGACGAATATCGTGGCCTGGCCGGCCACTCCGGAGCGGGACTGCGTCACCGTCCGGATCAGGCCGCTGATCACCCGCGCCGCGGTGAAGGTGGCGCTGAGCATCACCACCGCCACCAGCGTCTGGTTGACGGTGTGTCGCACCTGGTGGTTCAGCGGCAGGGCCGCGGCACCCACGGCCACGCCGGCGGCCACCGCCGCGCAGGGGGCGAGGGTGCGCAGGATGTCGACGATGATGTCGTCGCCGATCCAGCGCGTCCGCAGGGCCCGTTCGCCGAGCCACCGCAGGATCACCCGCAGCAGCCCGGCCGCCAGCAGCCCGGCGACCACCGCGATGCCCGCGGTGATCGCGTCGTGCACCGTCAGATCCCCGGTCACCGGCACCCTCCGCGGTTCCCGGACCACGCCCCGGCGGCGCCCCGCGCCACCGGCAGTCCGACACAGCCAACCGTCACTTCGTCCTACCTACCTGTCCGGAACGATCGTCAAAGCGCCAGGACACAGACATGACCCGGCACAAAACGCCATCCTGCACCACGGCCGGGACAGGTTCTGACCGGCCGTCAGGGCAAAGCCGATGACAAGCCATCAAACCGGACGCGCTGATTCGGCCGGATTCCGGAAGGGCGGGACGGAGGGGTGGGCCGGAAGGGCGGGACGGAAGGTGGCCGGAAAGACGGCGGGCCCGGCCCGGGAGGGGTCCCGGGCCGGGCCTGCGGAGGTACGAAGGAGGAAAGGGGATCAGGAACCGGCGGACTCGGCGGCGGCCCGCTGGGCGTCCCGCTCCTTGATCCGCTGCGCCTCCTTGCGGACCCCGGCCTGCGTCGCGCGCTCGCGCTCCAGCCACTCGGGCCGCTCCTGCTTCAGCGCCTCGATCTGCTCCGTGGTGAGCGCCTCGGTGACGCCGCCCCGGGCGAGGCCCGCGATGGAGACGCCGAGCTTCGCGGCGACTACCGGCCGGGGGTGCGGACCGTCGCGCCGCAGGTCCCGCAGCCACTCCGGCGGGTCGGCCTGGAGCGCGTTCAGCTCCTGGCGGGAGACCACACCCTCCCGGAACGAGGCGGGGGTGGCTTCCAGGTACACCCCCAGCTTCTTCGCCGCGGTAGCGGGCTTCATCGTCTGGGCGGTTTTGTGCGTGGTCATGCGACCAAGGGTACGGGGCGATCGGCACGCTCCGTGACCGGTAACCTGGGCGGGTGACAGGCTCGCAAGACTCCCCCACGTTCCGGCTCGCCTACGTCCCGGGAGTGACACCCGACAAATGGGTGCGTATCTGGAACGACCGCCTGCCCGAGGTGCCGCTGACCCTGCTGTCGGTGCCCCCGCACGAGGCGCCCGGCGTGCTCCGCGCCGACGGCGCCGACGCCGCGCTGCTGCGGCTCCCGGTGGACGGGACGGACCTCAGCGCCATCCCGCTGTACACCGAGACCACCGTGGTGATCGTCCCCAAGGACCACCTGCTCACGGCGGTGGACGAGGCGACGGTCGCCGACCTCGCCGACGACATCGTCCTGCACCCGCTGGACGACGCCCTGGGCTGGGAGCGGCTGCCGGGGCGGCCCGCGCTGGAGCGGCCCGCCACGACCGCGGACGCCGTCGAGCTGGTCGCGGCCGGCATCGGCGTCCTCGTCGTCCCGCAGTCCCTCGCCCGGCTGCACCACCGCAAGGACCTCACCTACCGGCCGCTGACCGACGCCCCGCAGTCGCGGGTCGCCCTGTCCTGGCCCGAGGAGCGGACCACGGAGCTCGTCGAGCACTTCATCGGCGTCGTCCGCGGCCGGACCGCCAACAGCACGCGCGGCCCCAAGCTGCCGTCGGCCCAGGAGCGCCGGACGGGCGGGGCGGGGGCCGCCGGCCGGAAGGGCGGCGGCGGCTCGCCCCGGAAGGCCGCCGGGCAGGGCGGCAGGAAGACCGCGGGACAGAGCGGCGGGAAGGGCGCCGGGAAGAACACCGCGAAGGGCGGTGGCAAGGGCGGAACCCAGCGCTCCGCCGGCGGCCGGCGGCGCGGGGGCCGCTGACCGTACGCGTGCGCAAGGGCCCGCGTCCGCAAGGGCCCGCGTCCGCACGGGCCCCGTCCGCGGGGATTCACGTCCCCAGGCGCCCGCCGACGGTTCACCCGGGCGGCGCGGGCGGGGTGCCGGTCCCCCCGCCCCCGGTCAGACTCGGGGCAGAGCCCGCCGGCGGACCGACCGCCGGCGGACGCCCGACCCGGAGGCGCGCGATGACCCGACCGTCACCGGCGGCCCGCCGGGAAGCCCCCGCCGCGGACGGCACGGTCCCGGACCACCTGCTGCGGGTCGGCGACCTCGCCCCGGGGGTCCTGCGGACCCTGCTGGACCGGGCGGAGGAGATGAAGCGGGAGCCGCTGGGGTGGGCGGACAGCCTGCGGGGCGGGGCCGTCGGGTGCGTCTTCGAGAAGCCGTCCACGCGGACGCGGGTGTCGCTGGCCGCCGCCGCCCAGCGGCTCGGCATGGCCGCCGTGGTGCTGAACCGGGACGAGCTCCAGCTCGGCCACGGCGAGACCGTCGCCGACACGGCCCGGGTCCTCTCGTCGTACCTCGACGCCGTCGCCGTGCGCACCTTCGAACACCGCGTCGTGGAGCGGATGGCCGAGGTGTCCGCGGTGCCGGTCGTCAACGCGCTGAGCAACAGCCACCACCCGTGTCAGTCCCTCGCCGACCTGCTCGCCCTGCGGGAGCACTTCGGGACGCTGAAGGGCCTGCGGGCCGCCTTCGTCGGCGACGGCGGGAGCAACACCTGCAACTCCTTCCTCTCCGCCTGCGCCACCACCGGCATGCACCTGACCATCGCCCGTCCCGCCGCCTACGGGACGGACCCCGGCCTGCTGGACGAGGCCCGCGACACGATGCGGCGCACCGGCGGGTCCGTCTCCGTGACCGAGGACCCGGAGGACGCCGTCCGGGGCGCGCACGCCGTCTACGCCGAGGTGTGGGTGCCCATGGACCGGCGCGACGAGGCCGACGAGCGCCGGCGGCGCCTGGCCCGCTACCGGGTGGACGACCGGCTCCTGGCACACGCCCCCGGGGACGCCGTGGTGCTGCACTGCCTGCCCGCGGTCCGCGGCGAGGAGATCACCTCGGAGGTCCTGGACGGCCCCCGCTGCCTGGCCTGGCAGCAGGCCGCCAACCGTCTCCCCACCGCCCAGGCGGTGCTCCACACCCTGATCACCGCGGCCCGCCTGCGGCCGGCCTGAGCGGAGACGGGACAGCGGCGGGGCAGGACAGCGCCGGGGCGGGACGGCCAGAATGGCCGCATGGACGCCGCGTACATCGAGGAGTTCGGACCGGCGGAGGCCATCCGCTTCGGGGAGCTGCCCGCGCCGCGCCCCGGACCGGGCGAGGTGCTGGTGGAGGTGGCGGCGACAACCGTCAACCACGTGGACACCTTCGTCCGCTCCGGCGCCGTGCGCACGCCGGTGGAGTTCCCGTTCGTCGTCGGCCGCGATTTGGTCGGACGGGTGGCGGGCGCGGGCGCCGCCGGGTTTCCGGCGGGTACCCCAGTGTGGTGCAACAGCATGGGCCACGGCGGCCGGCAGGGCGCGGCGGCCGAGCTGGCGGCGGTACCCGCGGAGCGGCTCTACCAGCTGCCGCCCGGGGTGGACCCGCGGCTCGCGGTGACGCTGGTGCACCCGGTGGCCACCGCCTACCTGGGCCTGGTCACGCACGGCGGGCTGCGGCCGGGGCGGACGGTGGCCGTGGTGGGCGCGGCGGGCAACGTGGGGTCGGCGATGGTGGCCGTGGCCGCCGCGGCGGGGGCCCGGGTCGTGGCGGTCGCCCGGGCCGCCGACGAGGCCCGCTGCCGCGCGCTGGGCGCCGAGGTGGTGCTTGACCGGCGGGAGGCGGCGGCCGGCGGGCTGGCGCGGGCGTGCCCCGGCGGCGTCGATGTGTACGCCGACGCGGCGGGGGCCAACGACGTGCCCGCCGCGGTGGAGGCGCTGGCGCCGCGCGGCCGGCTGGTGCTGCTGGCGGGGATGGCGAGCCGGCCGGTGCTGCCCGTCGGGCCGCTCTACGTGGCGGACCGCTCGGTCGTGGGCTTCGCCATCACCAACGCCACGGTGGCCGAACTGGCGGCGGCGGCCGGGTGTGTGGACGCCGTGCTGTCCGCCGGCCGGCTGCGCCCCCGGGAGGTGGTCGGGCTGCCGTTGAGCGCGACCGCCGAGGCGCACCGGATGCTGGAGTCGGGCCGGCTGCGCGGCCGCCGGGTGGTGCTGGACGTCCGGTGAGGCACGGTCGCGGCTGTCCCAGGGTGAGCGGCCCTCTCACGGTGAGCGGCCGTTCATGGTAAGCGGCCGTCTCAGGGACGGACTGTGTGCCGCGGTGCCTCGAACAGGCCGGTGAGCAGCGGCCGGAGGACGCGCAGGCCGCCCGGGGTGAGGACGGACTCGGCGTGGAACTGCACGCCGGCGAAGTGCGGGCCGCGCAGGGCGTGCACCTCGCCGGTGACGGGGTCCCGGCAGACGTCCACCCGCCCGGTGCCTGGCAGGTCCAGCCGGCCGGCGGGGCTGTGGAGCGCGTAGCTGTTGTAGAAGCCGACGTGCTCGCGGCGGCCGAAGAGGTCGATCTCCTTCCTTACGCCCTGGTGGGGCGCGGGGCGGCGGCGCGGGACGAGTCCCAGCCGGTGGCCGAGGATCTGGTGGCTGAGGCAGACGGCCAGGAAGGGCCGGCGGGTGGCGAGGAGGCGGCCGGTCAGGTGGTGCAGGCGGGCGATCCGGGCGTCGGCGAGGTCGCGGGGGTCGCCGGGGCCGGGCCCGGTGACGACGAGGTCGTGGCCGGTGACATCGGAGAGGGGGCCGGGGCGGTCGTGGCGGCGGACGGTCACCAGGGCGCCCTCGGCGCGCAGTTGGTGCGCGATCATCGCGGTGAAGCCGTCCTCGGCGTCGATCACCAGGATCCGGCGGCCCGCCAGGAAGCCGCCGCCCCGAGGGACGGGGGCGGGTCTGTGGAGCCAGAAGCGGGCGAGGCCGGCGTTCCGGGCGCGGAGGGCGGAGCGGACGGCGGGGTGCCGCGCCAGGGCGGTCGCGGCGCCGGGCGGCGGGGCGGCCAGCAGGCCGCGGGCCTTGGCCCGGGTCTCGGCGGCCTCGGCCGCCGGGTCGGAGTCGCGGACGACGGTGGCGCCCACGCCGATGGCCAGCCGGCCGCGGGGGTCGACGTCGGCGGTGCGGATGAGGATGGCGGAGTCCAGGGTGCGGCCGCCGTGGCCGTCGCGGCCGATGAGGGCGATCACCCCGCTGTAGTAGCCGCGGCCGTGGGGCTCGTGGCGGCTGATGACACGGGCGGCGCTCTCCAGCGGGCTGCCGGTGACGGTCGGGGCGAACAGGGTGGCGCGCAGGATGTCGCGGACGTCGCGGTCGGTGCGGCCCTCGATGAGGTACTCGGTGTGGGCGAGGCGGGCCATCTCCTTCAGGAAGGGGCCGCGCACCCGGATCCCGCGGTCGCAGACCGCCGCCATCATCTTCAGTTCCTCGTCGAGGACCATGAACAGCTCGTAGGTCTCCTTGGGGTCGGCGAGGAAGTCCAGGACGCCGGCGAGGGTGGGTCCGGTGCCGGGGTGGCGGTAGGTGCCGCTGATGGGGTTCATCACGGCGGTGCCGGCGCGCAGGGTGACGTGGCGTTCGGGGCTGGCGCCGACCAGGGTGCGTTCGGGTGTGTGGACGAGGAACGTCCAGTGAACGCCCGACTCGCGGACCAGCAGGCGGCGGAAGAAGGCGGTGGCGGCGGCCGGGGACCAGTCGGTGACGTCGGCGAGGAAGCGGCGTTTGAGGACGAAGTTGGCGCCGGCGCCGGCGGCGATCTCCTCGTCCACGAGGGTGCGGACGAGTCGCGCGTAGGCGTCGTCGTCGAGGTCGAAGTGTCCGTCCGTCAGGCGGAGGGGGGTGTCCGGGACGCGGGCGAGGAGGGTCCGGCGTCCGACGGCGGCCTGTTCGCGCACGGTGAGGGCGAGCAGGGGCGTGCCGTCGTCGGGGGCGGCCAGGCCGCGTTCGGCCAGCTGCCGGTAGGGCAGGACGGCGAGGACGTCGGCGCCGGCCGGGCCGTGGGCGGTGGCGGGCAGCGGGAGGTCGGCGACGCGCCCGGGGGTGGTGAGGGTGCCGGTCAGGACGTCGATCCGGTCGCCGCCGGCGGTCGCGGGGCGGTAGAGGAGGGCGAAGGGCGGCGGGTCGGGGGCCAGGACCCGGTCGAGGAGCGCGGCGCCGTCCGTCATGACGGCCGCCCTTCCGCCGCCGGGTGTGCCGGTGCCGCTCCCGGCGTCCGCGCCGGCGGGACGGGCCCTGCCGGTTCGCCCCAGGCGGTCAGGACCTCCAGGGCCTGTTCCGGGGTGAGCCGGGGGTCGCAGAAGGTGGTGGAGATCTCGCCGGCGCGGTCGGCCTCGCGCGCGTCGTGGACGCACTCGGTGACGCGGTCGGGGGTGGTCTCCAGGTGGACGCCGCCCGGGAAGGCGCCGGCGTCGGCCAGCACGGCCCGGAAGGCGCGGATCTCGCGCTGGAGCGTGCGGACGTACCGGGTCTTGCGGCCTCGTGGGGTGATCACGGTGTTGCCGTGCATGGGGTCGGTGAGCCAGACGACCGGGTGGCCGGCGGCGCGGACCGCGCGGACCAGGGCGGGCAGCCGCCCGGCCACGGCGTCCGCGCCCATCCGTACGATGAGCGTCAGCCGACCGGGCCGACGCTCGGGGTCCAACGCCCGGCAGACCGCCAGGAGTTCTCCGGTGCCGACGTCCGGCCCGATCTTGACCGCCACCGGGTTGGCCACCTCGGCCAGCAGCCGTACGTGCGCGCCGTCCGCCTGCCGGGTGCGCTCGCCGATCCACGGCCAGTGCGTCGAGGACAGCAGCAGACCGCCGTCGGCGGTCCGGCGCAGTAAGGGCAGTTCGTAGTCGAGCAGCAGCGCCTCGTGGCTGGTGAACACCGGCTGTTCGATCCTGGTGGGGTCGTCCCGGCCGGGGTGGCCGAGGTGGCTCGTGATGTCGACGGCCGCCATGTAGGCGGTGACCAGGCGCAGGGGGTCGGGGCGGCGCTCCTCGGGAGTCGGGGCCGGGCCGTTGACGATGTGGCCGCGGTAGACGGGCAGGACGCGGCCGCCGACGCGTTCGGTGGGCCGGGAGCGCGGCTTGGCGAACTGGCCGGCGATCCGGCCCACGCGCAGGACCGGCCGGCCGCCGGCGAGCTTCACGGCTCCGGCGAGCAGGTCGAGGACGGCGGTCTTGCGGGCCACGTGGGCGGCCGTGCACTCGTCGGGGTTCTCGGCGCAGTCGCCGGCCTGGACCACCTCGGCCTCGCCGGCCGCGACGCGGGCCAGATGGGCGTAGAGGGTGCGCACGCCGTCCTCGGCGACCAGCCCCGGCCGTCCGGCCAGGGTCTCGCGGACCCGCCGGACCTGCTCGGGGTCGTCCCAGCACGGCTGCTGGCGGGCGGTCTCCAGGGGCAGGGAGAGCAGTGGTTCACCGGTCACGCCGGCTCCGTCGGTCGGGCCGGCCGGGTCGTGGGCGGCGTGGCGGGTGGAGTGAAGGATGCACCTCTCCAGCCTGGACCGGCCGTGGGGGCGCACCCAGCGGCGGCGGGACCGGTTCGTCAGGTCGGACGGAGTCTGTCAGCTGCCGGTCGGCGCGGGATCGCCTGCCGCGGGCGGCGGGACCGCGCCGGGCGGTGGCTCGGACCGGCGGCGCGCCCGGGCCGGCCGCGTGCCCGGACCGGCGGGCGGTCCGGCCGACCGCCGGGAGGTCCGGCCAGCCGACGGGCACTCCGGCCGGCCGGCGGGCGACACACCCGGAACAGCGGCGACGCGTTCGCACCGACCGGTTCCGCCCGACCAGCCGGCGGGTGGTCCGTCCAACCGGCGGGCGGTTCGTCCGAGCCGACGGGCAGTCCGTCCCACCGGCGGGCGACACATCCGGAACGCCGGCGATCGCGTTCGCACCGACCGGCGGTTGCGACCGGCCAGCCGGCGGGCAGTCCGTCCGAGCCGACGGGCGACACATCCGGGCCGACGGCGACGCGTTCGGGCCGACCGGCGGTTCCGTCCGGCAGACCGGCGGACGGTCCGTCCGGCGGGCGACACATCCAGGCCAGCGGCGACGCATTCGGACCGACCGGCGCTTCCGTCCGGCAGACCGGCGGACGGTCCGTCCGGCCTACCGGCGGTTCCGTCCGGCAGACGGTCCGTCCAAGCCGGCCCGGCGGGCGAAGCATCCGGACCGGCCGGCGGCGCCGACCCGCCCGGCGGAGGACACCCGACGGCAGCGCGCCCCCATCCCGGCATCCCAACGTGCGCAACCTGCGCAAACCACACCGGGAGTTCAGCCACCGAGGTCAGCCCCTCGCGGCCTCCGCCGCCCGGAACCGGTTCCCCAGTGGGTCGGCCGCCAGGGCGGTCGCCCCCCGCGCGGTGGCGGAGGGCCCGGCGAGGACGGACCCGCCCAGCTCGGTGACGCGGGTGAGCACGCCGTCCAGCGCGGCGACGCCGAACGTGACCTCCCAGCGCGCCGGTTCGGGCTCCCTGGACGTGCCCTCGGCCGGTCCCGCGCCGGCCACGGCACGGCCGTCGGGGTCGAGGAGCGTGCGGTGGCCGCCGTCGCCGTCCCGGGTCCAGGGGCGGCCGAAGACCGCGGTGTGGAAGGCGGTGGCGGCGGCCGGGTCCGGGGTGACGCACTGGTGCCACACGGCCGTCCCGGGCACACCGCTGATCCGGGCCCCGAAGTAGTCGCCTTCCTGCCAGATGCCGAAGGCCGCGCCGGTGGGGTCGGCGGCGACGGCGAACCGGCCGTGCGAGCCGATCACTTGGACGGGCACCGGCAGGGTGCCGCCGTGTCCGGTGACCCGTCGGGCGGCGGCGTCGGCGTCGCGGGCGGCGAGGCAGACCAGCCAGCCGTCGGGGTTGCCGGGGGCGGCGGTGCGGCGGGGGCCGATGTCGGCGACCGGCCGGCCGTCGAGGGCGGCGGTGAGGTAATGGTCGAACTCCGCGCCCTGGTCGTGGAGTTCCCAGCCGAACAGCCCCTGGTAGAACCCGGCGGTCCCGACGGGGTCGTCGACGCGGATCTCCACCCAGCACGGCGTGCCGTGCGGCCAGGGCGTGTCGCGCGGTGTCATGACGGCTCCTCGTGGTCCTGTCTTGTCCCGTCCCGTTCCATCCGCGCCGGGCGCGTCAGGGCGGCGATCAGGTTCGGATGTCGAGGCCGAAGGTGCGGAGGCGTTCGTCGCTGACCATGGTGATGCGCGGTTCCGGTTCCAGGCCGCGGCGCAGGGCCCGGGCGATCTGGAGGGTGCGCAGGGTCTGGTACTCGATGGCGCCGAGGTTGTCGTCGGTGACGTTGCGCGGCTCGTGGCGGGAGATGGTGCCGGTGCCGTAGGGGGCGCCGTTTCCGGGGCGGTGGAGGACGGCGGCGGCCGAGCCGTTGGGCACGATGACGGCGCCCCAGTGGCAGATCGCGTTGTGCAGGGCGAGGATGGCCGCCTGCTGGCCGGCGTGCGGCATGGATCCGGAGGCGAAGGCGGAGACGGCCTTGTCCATCAGCCGGCCGGGGATGGCGACGGGCCCGGTGTGGTCGATGAAGTGGAGGATCTGCGGGGCGGGCAGGCCGTAGTGGACCGGGGTGCCGATCATGATGGCGTCGGCCCAGAGGAGGTCGTCGAGGCTCGCCTCGGGGACGTCGGCGGTGGCCTCGCTCAGCTCCTCATAGGCCCTCTTGTCGAGGATCATGGGGTCGGGGAGTTCGGCGACCTTGCGGACGCGTACCTCGGCGTCCGCCGAGGCCGCGGTCTCCGCGGCCTTTTCGACGAGTTGGTAGGTGTTCCCGCTGCGGGAGTGGAAGAGGATGGTGATGGTGGTCAAGAGGTTCGCTCCTCGTGGACCGGTGCCATGACGGGACGGCGGTGTGGGGCCGCCCGGAGGGACCCCGGTGGGAGCGGGCCGCGGACGGCGCGGAATCCATCGTGCCGCCCGGGCGGTGCCGCCGCCCACCGCCCGGCCGTCCGATCTGTCAGGTCGGCGAACGGCCGCCGTGGCGCGGAGCTGACAGACATCACGGCCGGCCGCTGTCCCGCGCCGGCCGGGCGCTGCTGTACTCGGGGGCATGACCGGTCCTCAGGCTCAGGACGACGCCCGTCTCCCCGTCTCCGCGGCCGATCTGCCGCGGGTGTTCGCGGCGGCCTTCAACGCGCGGGACACCGCGTTGCTCGACGCGCTGTTCGAGCCGGAGGCCCTGCATGTGCGCCGGCCCGGGGAGGCGGTGGCCGGCGCGCGGCGGCGCGCCGCGCTGCCGGACGTGGTGCGCCGGCGGATCCCGATCAGCGTCACGCTGCGGCAGGTGTACGTGGTCGGCGACACCGCCCTGCTGATCAACGACTATGTGCACGACGGGACGGGCCCGGACGGCGGGCACGTCCACGTCGAGGGCACGGCCACCGACGTGGCGCGGCGGGGTCCGGACGGGCGCTGGCGGTATCTGATCTCGAACCCGTCGGGTACGGACTGACGGCCACCGCATCAGCGCCTCATCAGGTCAGTCGAAGGACATCGGGGCCGTGGTCGTCGGGGCGGCCTTCACGGGGAGCCGGTCCAGCTTGATGCCGAACCACTTCTCGTAGGTCTCCAGCAGCTCCCGGGCGTCGGTCACCTGCCGCTTCTCCCGCCGGTCCCCGTCGACCAGCGTGAACCGGTCCTCCTTGAGGGTGACCCGCCCGGTCTCGGTCGGCATCGAGCAGAACAGGTTCTGGAGGAACGGGGAGTCGGGCGCGGTGCGGTACCACCACAGCGTCGGCCCGAAGTCGGCCACGGTGCACGGGATGTCGTACACGCGGTAGAGGGCGGTGCCGTCGAGGAGGACGTCGATGCCGCCGTCGTCGGCGCTCCGGACGCGGTAGGTGCCGTGCGGGTCGGGCTGTTCGGCGTCGGTCTCCAGGGACAGCGGGTGCCGGCTGTTGCGGCCGAAGCCCACGTCGACGAGGAGGTCGTGGCCCTCGGCGCGCACCTTGAGGGTCAGGTGGCAAAGGGGCGGGGTGAGTTCGCCCTTGATCCAGACGCGGCCCGGCATGATCGAGACCGGGTAGCCGAGGCTCCGCAGCAGCAGGCCCAGCGCCGGGTTGACCTCGTAGCAGCCGCCGCCGCGGCGCCGGCCGACGATCTTGTCGACGACCCGTTCGTCCATGTGGATGTCCTCGCCCAGGTGGTAGCCGAGGTTCTCGAACGGTACCGAGAGCAGGTGGCGTTCCTGGAGCCGGCGCAGGGCGTCCAGGGTGGCGCCGGCCGGGCGCGGGGCGGAAATGCGGTCCAGGTACGCGGTCACCGCGGTGTCATCGAGCACGCTGACGGTCCCCTTTCTGGTCTGCTGTCCGGTCGTCGGGGCGGGCGCCGGCGGGGTGCGCCGGGCGGGCGCCGGTCCCTTGCGCCGCGGCCGTCTCCCCGGCCAGGCGCGGGAAGAGGGCGGCGGCGTTGCCGTGTTCGAGCAGCGCCAGTTCCTCGGCGCCGAGGCCGCCGTGTTCCACGATGTGGCGGCCGTTGCCCTCGCCGAAGGACGCGGGCATGAACGGGAAGTCGGTGCCGACCAGCATCCGGTCGGGGCGCGCGAAGGCGCGTACCGCCGGGAAGGCGTGCCGGTCGCCGACCATGGCGGTGTCCACGTAGAGGCTCCGGAGCAGGCCGATCGGGTCGGCGGGCAGCCGCTGCCCGAGGTCGGCGCTGACGAGGGGCCCGAGGGTGAGCCGGGTGGCGTGGTAGGCGAGGCCCCCGCCGCCGTGGGAGAGGATGATCCGCAGGCCGGGATGGCGTTCCGGGGTGCGGTGGTAGAGGAGCTGGGCGGCCAGCCGTACGGTCTCGAACGTGAACTCGCAGAGCGAGAGCGGGAGTCCGAAGGTGGGCTGTCCGCCGGCCGGGGGCACGGTCGGGTGGACGAAGAGGGGGGTGCCGCGCCGGGCGGCCTCGGCGTGAAAGGCGTCCAGGCGGGGGTCGCCGACGTACGTACCGGCGTAGTGGGTGACGAGGGAGACGCCGTCGAGGCGCAGGACGTCCAGCGCGTACGCCAGTTCCGCGAGGGCGGCGTCGACGTCGGGCAGCGGCAGGACGGCGAAGGCGCCGAACCGGTCGGGGTGGGCGGCGACGAGGCCGGCGAGGTGTTCGTTGACGCGGCGGGCGAGCCGGGCGCCGGTGGCGGTGTCGACGGCGGGGACACCCGGCCAGACGTTGAGGACGGCCGCGCGGACGCCCTGCCGGTCCATGGTCTCCAGGGCGGTGTCGACGGTCCAGGCCGGGCGGTCGACGCCCGGCAGGACGGTGGAGAAGCCGAGCCGCTCCAACTCCCGGGCGTACCAGGCGGGGAGGGTGTGGTGGTGGACGTCGACGGCGCCGGACCACGGTGTCCCGGCGGTGCGCGGCGCGCTCGTCCCCATGGCGGTTCCTCCGCTTCGACGGCTCGGCACGTCGCAGCGACCGTACGGTCCGCCGCAGCGGGCCGTCGACGGCGGGCGGCGGATATCTGTCACCTCCCGCCTGACCCGGGCCCGGCGGATACCTGACGAATCCCCGGCCGGGTGCGTTGCCGCGGGCGCCCGGCCGCCCCGACGCTGGCTCGTATGACGGCAGGGAACCGCACGACCGCGGACGACGGCACCGTTCCCCTCTTCGAGATCAGCACCAATGTCCTCGTTCCGGCGCCCCCGGAGGCCGTGTACGCGGCGGTCAGTGATCTCCCCGGCTGCCACCGGTGGAGCGAGGAGTGCGTGGGCGGGGAGTGGGAGGGCGGGCCCGCCGGCACGGTGGGCACGGTGTTCGCGGGCCGCAACCGGCGCGCGGCCGACGTGGTGGCCTGGGCACCGGTGGTGCGCGGCGAGTGGACGACGCGGGCCCGGGTGGTGGTCGCCGAGCCGGGCCGCCGGTTCGCGTGGGCGATGCTGGACAGCGCCGGCCGGGTCCAGGACAGCGTCTGGGGCTACACCCTCGCGCCCGCCCCGGGCGGCGCCACCCTGCTCACCCACCACTTCCGGATGGGGGCGCCCACGGAAGGCATCCTTGGGATCACCGCCGGCATGGACGAGGCGGACCGGAAACGGTTCTTCACCGAGTGGGGGGCCAAGCTGGAGCGGGACATGGCCGCGACGGCGGCGCGGCTGAAACGCGTCCTGGAACCCCGCTGACCGGCACCTCCGCGGACACATCTCCGGAATCGGAACCGGAATCGGAATCGAGGCCGACGCCATGCTGCTGCAACGCATAGGGAACCGGGGCATCCGGCTGGGTTCGCTGTTCGAGCGGGCCGCCGCCCGGTACCCGTCGAACGTCCTGCTCCTCGACCACGACCTCGACATCGCCCCGGAGCGGGGACGGACCCTGACCCTGCCCGAAGTCGCCGACCTGGTCGACGACTTCGCGGCCCGGCTGTGGCGGGCGGGGGTGCGGCCGGAGGACCACGTGGTAATCCGCAAGAGCGACGCGTTCGACATCTTCCTGCTGGCCGCCGCCGTGGCGCGGATCGGCGGGGTCCCGGTCCTGCTCTCCCCCGGGCTGGACGGCGCGACGGTGGCCGCGCTGCTGCGCCGGGTCGGGCGTCCGGTGCTGGTCACGGACGCCGCCACGCTGGCCGGGGTGCTGCCCGACGCGGTGTTCGGGCTCGCCTCGCGGGTGCTGCTGGCCGCCGGCCGGGACGCCCGCGCGCCGTCGCTCGCCGCGTGGGCGGGCGCGCCGCGGGTGCCGGAGGTGCCGGTGCCGCCGGACCGGCCCGCGCTGGTCACCCACACCTCGGGCACCACCGGGGAGCCCAAGCTGGCCGTGCACACCGGGCACAGCCTGCAGGCCCGTTACCGGCCGCAGGCCCTGGCCACGGCGCTGATGCGGCGGCGGGAGCCGGTGGCGATCCACGTCTCGTTCGTCCACTCGCGGCTGGTCACCGCCCTGGCCCTGGCGCTGCTGCGCGGCTTCCCGGTGGCCGTCCTGGCGGACGCCGACCCGGAGCGGGTGGCCGGCCTCTTCGCCCGGCTGCGCCCGGCCGTCCTCGAAACGCACCCGAACACGTATCTGAGCTGGGAGCGGCTGGCGGACGACCCGCGGCGGCCGCTGGCCAACGTCAAGCTGTTCAGCAGCACGTTCGACGCGCTGCACCCGCGCACGGTGCGCACGCTCGTCGGCGCGTCCGGCCGCCGGTTCCCGCGCTTCGGCCAGATCTACGGGCAGAGCGAGGTCGGCCCGACCGTCGCCCGCGCCTACGGCAGGCGCCGCTCCCCCGACGCGGACGGGCGCTGCGTGGGCGTCCCGTTCCCGGGCATGACCGGGGTGCGGGTGGTGAGCCGGGACGGGCGGCGGCCCACGGCGGCCTCGCCCGGCTGGATCGAGGTCAGCAGCGACGGGCGGATCCGCACCTATCTGGGCGAGCCGGAGCGGTTCGCGCGGCAGAGCGACGACGGGTGGTGGCGGATGGGCGACCTCGGCTACCGCACCCGCTGGGGCTGTCTGCACCTGACGGACCGGGAGGTGGACGAGATACCGGGGTTCGGCAGCACGCTTACGGTGGAGGACCGGCTGCTGTCCCGGCTGCCCGAGCTGGCCGAGGTGGTGATCCTCCCGCTGGCCGGGGGGCCGCCGCTGCCGGTGGTGTGCACGCACGGGGACCGGCCGCTCGACGAGGCGGCGTGGCGGGCGGCGGTGGCCGGGCTGCCGCCGATGGCCGCTCCCGTCCGGTGGGCGCGGGCGGACCTGCCCAGGACGGCGACGACGAAGGTCAAACGCCTGGAGCTGGCCGCCCGGTTGGCGGACGGGAGCGACGAGGACGGCGGCGCGGGCCGGCGCGGGGAGCGGGCATGACGGCCGTGGCGGTGGCGGGCGGCGGCATCGGCGGGCTGGCCGCGGCGCTCGCCGTCGCCCGGCGGGGCCACCACGTGGTGGTCTGCGAGCGGGAGGACACCTTCACCGAGCTCGGCGCGGGCGTCCAGCTCGCCCCCAACGGCCTGCGCGCGCTGGCCCGGCTCGGGCTGGCCGAGGCCGTCGCGCGGCTCGCCGTGCCGGTGCCGGAGCTGCGGTTCATGGACGGCGTCACCGGCGAGCACGTGGTGAGCATGCCCCTGGACGAGCGCTACCGGGCCCGGTTCGGCGCCCCGTACGTGGTGGTGCACCGCGGCGAGCTGCACCGGGCGCTGCTCACGGCCTGCCGCGCCGAACGGCGGGTGGAGCTGCGTGCCGCGCACCCGGTCACCGGCTACGAGCACACGGCCACCGGGGTGCGGGTGCTGCTGCGGGGCGGACGGCACCTGGTGGCGGACGCCCTGGTGGGCGCCGACGGGCTGCGCTCCGCCGTACGGGAACGGATGCTCGGCGACGGCCCTCCGCGCGGCGCGGGCATCACGGTCTACCGGACGGTCGTCCCCATGGAGCGGGTGCCCGCCCGGCTCCGGCGGCGGGCGGTGACCTGGTGGGCCGGGCCCGGCCGGCACTTCGTTCACTACCCGATCGCGGGCGGCCGGTACCTCAACCTGGCGCCCAGCGCGGAGAATTCACCGCCCGAGCCGTTCTCCGGACGGCCCGTCGCCGCCGCGTCGGTGCTGGAGGAGTTCGCCGGGCTGTGCCCGGCGGCCCGGCGGCTGCTGGAACTGGGCACCGGCTGGAAGTCCTGGGTGCTGGCCGACCGGGAACCGGTCCGGCGGTGGACGGACGGGCGCGTGGCCCTGCTCGGCGACGCGGCGCACCCGACGCTGCACTACGCGGCGCAGGGCGCCTGCCAGGCCCTGGAGGACGCGGTGGCCCTCGGTACGGCGCTGGACCGGCCCGCCGGCGGGTTCGCGGCGGGGCTGGCCGCGTACGCGGCGGCCCGCCGCGACCGCACGGCCCGGGTGCACCGGCTGGCGCGGGACAGCGTCGCCCTCTGGCACGCGGCGGGGACGGCGGCGGCCGCGCGCAACGCGGCCCTGGCCGCCATGTCGGCGTCCGACCTGTACGACCACGTGTCCTGGCTGCACGGCCCGGAGGCCGGCACCGGCACGGCGGCCGGCACCGGCGGAGGGACGTACACCCTGGGCGGCTACCTCCCGGCGGCACCGGAGGCCGACGGAGAGGCCGCCGCCGGCCGGTCCGGGACGTACACCCTGGGCGGGCCGCTGGAGCTCCCCTGAGCGCCGGCGGCTACCCGCCGCCTCCCCAGGAGCCGACGCGCAGGACCTCCTTCAGCAGCACGTCCCGGAAGGTCGGCACGCCCTCGGTGGTGAACACGCCGATGACCGTGCGCACATGGAGGTCCTCGGCCGCCAGCCGCAGGAGGGCGTGGGCGAGGTCGACGCGCGAGGTGTAGAGGCCGGGTGCCTCGGGGACGGCGAAGTGGTAGTCGGTGCGGGTGTCGGTGTCGTAGAGGGCCGACGGCCGCACGATCGTCCAGTCGAGGTCGGTGGCGCGGACCGTGCGCTCCATGCGGATCATGTCGGTGTAGAGCTGCCGGCCGAGGGTGCGCAGGGCCGGGTAGAGGATCCTGCGGTAGGTGAAGCGCTCCTTGGGGGGCCGCTCCCCCGACCCGGCCGGCGCGCGCACGGCGAGCAGCCGGGAGGAGACGCAGACGAGGCGTTTGACGCCGTGGGCGGCCATCGCGTCGGTGATGTGGGTGATGCCCCGGGAGAGCACGGTGACGGGCTCCCGCCCGTAGGGGACGCCGAGGATGGAGACGACCGCGTCCTGTCCGGTGACCGCCGCGTCGACGGCGTCCCGGTCGAACACGTCGGTGCCGCGCACGTGCAGCCTGGGGTCGTCCATGGGGAAGGCGTCGGGCCGCCGTACGGCGGCGGTCACGGTGTGGCCTTCGGCGAGGGCCTGCCGGGTGAGGTGCCGGCCCGTCGCGCTGTTGGCGCCGAATACAGCGATCTTCATGGGCTCTCCGTCTCGAAGCCGGGCTCTCCGTCTCACGTCTCCGGAAGCGGTCCGCGGCCCGGTCAGGGCCGCTCGGCGGTGTAGAGGGCGAACGGCGGGTTCTCGACGAACTCGGTCCAGTAGCCCTTGGGGTTGACGCCGTCCACGTGCCCGGGGGCGAGGTCCGGGCGGCGCCGGACGCCGGTCAGACCGGCCTTGGCCATGGCCGCCTCGGTGACGCCGGCGGGCCAGAAGAACCCGTCGAAGGAGACGGGCGGGTCGACGTCCATCCCGATGGTGATCACCTGGAGGTCGCCGTGCTTCTCCTTGGGGGTGATCGAGAGCCCGTAGCGCGGGTAGGCCGTCATCCGCTCCAGGTCGATGTCGGGGTTGGAGACCAGCGCGACCATGGTGCCGCCGGGGGCGAGGTTGCGCGCGCACCGGGCGACCATCCCGTCGTACTCGGCGGCGTCCTTCGCGTGGACGAACGCCCAGATGGGCGTGACGACGTCGAATTCGCCCAGGACGGGCAGCCCGGCGGCGTCGTGGACCTCGTAGGTGATGCCGAGCGGGTCCTCCTCCTCGATCTCTCGGGCGCAGTCGACCATGCTCCGCTCGATGTCGACGCCGACCACGCGGTCGGCGCCCAGGCGCTTGAAGAGGCGGGAGTAGTAGCCGGTACCGCAGGCGACGTCCAGGACGGACTTCCCCGTGAGGTCGGGGAGCGCCGCGCAGAGGGTCTCCCGTTCGGCGAAGGCGTAGGGGAGGTTCTTCACCAGGTCGTAGCGGCTGCTCACGGACTGGTACTGCAGGCTGATCCTGTCGTGGTGCGCCGATTTCCGCATGGTTCCTCGCCCTTCTGCCGGACAGTACGTGGTTCCGTCGGTGTGGGTGCGGTCCTGGCGGGCCGCCGGGCGTCTCGGGGGCGGCGCCCCCGGACGACGGTAGTGGCGGCCCGCGCGGGGCGGCCACGGCGGGCCGGCTGGATCTGTCAACTCCTCGCCCATGGCGGCGGGTTGTCGCGTTCAGGAGACCGGTTCGGTGGCGCGGGCGCCGCTGCCCGCCGGTCCGCTCCGGGAGAGGGCGCCGGCGGCGAGCGCGCCGCAGACGAGGACGGCGAAGGCGACCCAGAGGGCCACGGTGTAGCCGTGCACGGTCCCGGCGTCGACGGCGTCGCGGCCGTGTCCATGGCGGTCCAGGTAGCCGGCGGTGACACCGGTGGCGATGGAGTTGAGCAGGGCGGTGCCGAGGGCGGCACCCAGTTGCTGGACGGCGTTGTAGGCGGCGGAGGCGATGCCGGCGTCGGCCGGGCCCATGTCGGCGGTCACCAGGTTGGTCGCGGTGGCCAGCAGGCAGCCGAGGCCGAGGCCGGTGAGGATCTGGGCGGGCAGCAGGTAGCCGAGGAAGACGTGGGAGCTGGTGGCGGTCAGCTGGGTGAGGACCAGCATCCCGGCGGCGGCGGAGAGCAGGCTCGCGACGATCAGGACGTGGGGGCCGGCGCGCCGGTGCGGCCGGCCCGCGACGCCCACCGAGCCGACGATCCCGCCGACGGCGTTGACC
This sequence comes from Streptomyces mobaraensis, assembly GCF_020099395.1. Taxonomy (NCBI): domain Bacteria; kingdom Bacillati; phylum Actinomycetota; class Actinomycetes; order Kitasatosporales; family Streptomycetaceae; genus Streptomyces; species Streptomyces mobaraensis. The sequence continues at coordinate 262,315 of NZ_CP083590.1, forward strand.
AGCAGGACCATGCCCGCCCGGACGGCGGAGTAGCCCAGGATCGTCTGGGTGTAGTAGCTGACGAACAGGAAGAACCCGAACATCGCGACGAACATCAGGAAGACCGACGAGAAGGCGGTGCCGCGGGCGCGGTGCAGCAGGACGCGCGGGGGCAGCAGCGGGTGGGGCGTCCTGGCCTCGACGGCGGTGAAGAGGGCGAGGAGCAGGGCGCCTCCGGTCAGCAGGGCGAGGACCAGGGGGTCGGTCCAGCCGCGCGGTTCGGCCTGGGCGAAGGCATAGACCAGGGCGAGCAGGCCGGCGGCGCTGAGCACCGCGCCGGGCACGTCGGGGCGCGGCAGGCCGCGGTCGGGCCGGTCACGGAGGAGGAACGGGGTGCCGGCCAGGGCGAGGGCGGCCATGGGGACGTTGATGTAGAGGCACCAGCGCCAGTCGGCGTACTGGGTGAGCAGGCCGCCGGCGACCACGCCGAGGGCGGCGCCGCCGGCGCCGACACCGGCGAACACCCCGAAGGCCCGGCCGCGTTCGCGGGCGTCGGTGAAGGTCAGGGCGAGCAGGGAGAGGGCCGCGGGGGCGAGGAGGGTGGCGCACAGGCCCTGGAGGGCGCGGGCCGCGAAGAGGGTGCCGGCGTCGCCTGCGGCCCCGCCGAGGGCGGAGGCCGCGGCGAATCCCACCAGACCGGCGAGGAAGGCGCGGCGGCGGCCGAGGGCGCCGCAGATCCGGCCGCCGACGAGCAGGAGTCCGCCGAAGGCGAGGGCGTACGCCGTGATCACCCACTGCCGGTCGCCGTCGGACATGCCCAGGTCGTGCTGGGCGGAGGGCAGGGCGATGTTCACGATCGTCGCGTCCAGCACGACCATCAGCTGGGCGAGACTCACCACCGGCAGGGTCCACCAGCGCCTGGAGTCGGCCTGGGGCGCCGGGACTTCGGGAACCATGCGTCACCTCGCACATCGGTCGAGTTACTGGAACACTGGTCGAGTCGGCGGCGAGCGTACTACACCGCCGATCGGGCGGACAAGAACGAAAGCCCGTACGCGGAACGGGAGTTGCGGGTCGGGCGGCGGGGGTGCCCGGGGCCGCGCGGGAGGGCGTCGGCCCTGGTCGCGGCGGACGCGGAGGCGTCCGGAGCGGGGGCCGGCACCCGTCGTCCCGCCGCCTTCCGGAACGGGACGCGACCGTGCGCGAGGAGCCCGGCGGCGGTGGCCGGGCACGCCGCGCCGGGTGATACGTTGTGCGCGTTTTTCGAGGTGATCACCCGGCGGTGATCACGTACAGGGGGAGGTGGAGGCCATCACCGACAGCGAGCACACGCCGGGCGGCCGGGCCCACCGCGGGGTGGGGAGCGTCTGGCTGCGGCCGACCCGGGCCGGCCGGGGCGGTGAGGCGCCGCTCACGCGCGAGCGGATCGTCGGGGCGGCCGTGGCGCTGCTGGACGAGGAGGGCCTCGACCGGCTGACGATGCGCCGGCTGGCCGAGCGGCTGGGGGCGGGGGCGACCACGCTCTACTGGCACGTGACGACCAAGGACGACGTCGTCGACCTGGCCGTCGACGCCATATTCGGCGAGACGCCCGTCCCCGAGCGGCACACCGACCGCCCCCGGGACGACATCGCGCGGCTGCTGCACGACTGGCGGCGGGCCGTGCTGCGCCACCCCTGGTCGGCCGAACTGCCGTCGCGCAGACGGCCGTTGCTGGGGCCGAACTTCCTGGCGTGGATGGAGTTCCTGCAGTCGGCGCTGCTCCGGGCCGGGCTGGGCGAGGACCGGCTCAACGCCGCCACCTGGGCGCTGTACAACCACGTGATGGGCGCCACCGCCGCCCAGTCGAGCCTGCGGCTCTCCGCCGACGAGGCGCGGGCCGGACGGGACTACCTCGACGGCCGGCGGGAGCGGTACCCGACCGTCGCCGCCCACAGCTACATCACCGACGACGACTGGGACGGGAACTTCGCGGCGGGCCTGGAGTACCTGCTCGACGGCATGGGGGCGCGGCAGGCGACGGCGCGGCCCTGACGGCCGTCCGGCCCGTCCGCGCCGCCCGGCGGAAACACGGGTGAATTGCGGGCCGGTTTTTCCGCCGGGGCACCGCCCGGCCGGAAACCGGCCCCGCCTGGAGAAACGCGGAAACCGCACGGGCAACGGTGCCGGATTTCGTCGGCGTCCGGCTTGACGCGCGCCAATTCCCCGACAAGCAGCGCCCATGGGGCGCGCGGCGCCGGCGCCCCCGACGGCCACTTGCCTTCAACTGCCATGCAGTGACAGCATATTGGACTCCCGGCGCTGGTTTTCGCTATGCGCCGCACGGAATACGGCTCCCGGGTCGGACCGGCGGCCGCGCTTCCGGCGGCCGTGCGCGGAGCGGGCGCCTGCTGTCGGCCGACGAAGGAAACCGGCATGTGCTGCGGATCTGCTCGTCGCACCACTCCCCCGCCGGGACGGCGCCGCGCGGCCCCCAGCCCGGCGGCCGACCCGCACGCCGGTCCGCGCGTCCTTCCGCCGAGGGCGGCGGTGCCGCCGGCCGCCGGCACGGCACGCGCGCGGTGACGCGCCCGCGCCGGCCCGGCCACCGCCCGCCGTACGGGAGACGACTGCTGCTCGATGGCGCACACGGGGGATCTCATGAGGAATCAGGACACTGCCGTGGTCCGGAGGGGCGGAGCGGTGATCGTCGCCCACCGCTCCCTGCGGCGGCCGCTGGAGGGGTACGGCGGGAGGACGACCGACGCCTCCCTGTGCTGGCGGTACGTGGACGACGTCGGCGCCGCCGTCCGGGGCTGTGAGGGGGCGTTCGCGGCCCTGCCCGCGTTCACCCCGCAGCACGCGGCGGTGCTGGCCCGGCTCTCCGCGGCGGACCCCGTCGCCGGGATCGTCGGGGTCGTCGCGGACGCGGTGGGCACCCAGACCCACCTGGCGATCCAGAGCGGCGCCAACTGGGTGCTCAACCTCCTGGTGCAGCCCTCCGAGTCCTTCCGCGTCCTGCGGGGACTGCTGCTCCAGCACGCCGCGGCCGTCGGCGTCCCGGCCGCCGCCCGGCCCGCGCCGGGATCCGCCGGTTCCGGCGGCGGGGACGCGCCGGTGAGCGCGCTCTCCGACGAGGAACGGGCGCTGCTGGGCATGCTCCGCGAGCGGGTCCCGGTCGGGGAGATGGCCCGCCGCTTCTACTGCTCCGAGCGGTCGATGTACCGGCGGATACGGCGCGTGTACGAGGTGCTGGGCGTCGCCAACCGCAAGGAGCTGTGGACCCGGATGCCGTACGGGATCTCCTGAACCGGTACGGCGCGCGCCCCGCCCGGACGGCGACCGGGTGTACGGCGGCCGGGCGCCCGGCCGCCGTACACCCGGTCGCCGTACACCCGGAAAATGGCAGGCCCTTTCCCGGTCCGCGCGGGATGGCAGGCGCTCCTGCCAGATTCCCGCCACCCCGGCCGGGGGCACCGGGCATTCCCTTGTCAGGACCGGCCCCGCCGCCCACCATGAATTCCGTCCGCGGGTGCCGGACCGTGGCGGCCGGCCGATTTCCCGGCATACGCCCGGAGTTGCCCGCCGGTTTCCGCCGCCGGCCTCTGCCCGCTTCCGCCGGGAAGGAACGCGGAGACCCCGCCCGCACATCACGTCCCAGACACCGCCGTCCGCCGCCGGTTCTCCGGGCGGCGGACCGCGCGACCCGAACAGGGAGGAGCGTCGATGACCCTCGCGACCGGTGAGCCGCACTGTATGGATTTACGGAATGCCGTCCGGAACGACCCTTTTCCGGATGCCGCCGGGAAGGTCGCCCGCGACCGCCTCCTGGCCGAGCTGTCCTCCGCGGTCTTCGCCTCGCTGCCCCGGGCGGACCAGCGCCGCAAAGGGGTGATGTACCTGCGGGGGCTGCTGGGGGCGCCGGGGCGGAAGTCGGTGCGCAACATCGCGGCGTTCCTCGGGGAGCAGGTCAACGACCAGGGGCTGCACCACTTCGTCAACGACTCCACGTGGGCGTGGGAGCCGATGCGCGAGGCCCTGGGCCGCTGCCTGGCGCGGCACGCGGCGCCGCAGGCGTGCGTGCTCCAGCCGATGACGATACCCAAGTCCGGCACCCACTCCGTCGGGGTGGGCCGGACGTACTCGTGGGAGAGCGGCAAGGCCGTGACCGCCCAGCAGGTGGTCGGGGTGTGGACGGCGTCCGCGGCCGCGACCGTGCCGGTGAACTGGCGGCTGCACCTGCCGCCCCGCCGGCCCGGTGAGGACGGGGAGGCGGCACCGTACGGGGAGGGGCCGCTCCGGGAGACGCCGGAGCTCTCGGTGGTCCGGGCGTACCGCGACACCGTCGCGCGCCACCGGCTGCCCCCGGGCCCGGTGGTGCTCAACGGCGAACGGCTCGACGGCGTCGCGGTGACGGCGAGGCTGCGCGCGGCGGGGGCGACGCAGATCTCGCGGATCCGCCAGGACACCTGGCTGCTGCCGGCCGATCCCGCGCTGCCCGGCTGGGCGGACACCCCGTTGCCGGCCCGCCGGATCGCCCGGCTGACGCGCGTCGGGCGGCACGGCATGACCCTGGTGACCACCGGCGGCCCGGACATGGCCGAGCTCGTGGCCACCGTGCGGGTGCGGCTGCCCGCGCTGCCCGACGCGTCGGGACGCCCGCGCGGCGTCGGGGACTTCGTCCTCTTCTGCACCGGGCCCGCCGGCGCGCAGTGGCCGGCCGAACTGTGGCTCACCGACCTGTCCACCGCCGACCAGGCCGCGCTGCTCCGGCTGGTGTGCCTGGGGCGCGCGGTCGAGACGGCGGGCATGCGCCGCGCCGAGCGGGTCGGCATCCGCGACTTCGTCGGCCGGTCGTTCGCCGGCTGGCACCGCCACGCCACCCTGGTCTCGGTCGCGCACGCCGTCACCGAACTGGCCGAACGCACCGTGCCGGTGGCCTGAGGCCCGGCACGCCGCGCGCCCTCCCGCCCGGTCCGGGGCGGGAGGGCGCGTGGTGACGCGGTGTCAGCGCTTGGGCGGCTTGACCCAGCCCTTCTTCACGAGCTCGTCGCAGTGCCATTTGGCGTACGAGGCGCTCTCGCCCTTCTTCTTCGCGGCGCTGATGCAGTCGGCGTAGGGGAAGGGGGGCTGGTCGGCAGGGACGGCGTGGACGACCGGGACGGCCGGCAGGGCCGGCGCGGCCGCCGTCCGGGCCTGGGCGACGGCCGGCAGGGACAGGGCTCCTCCGATCACGACGACCGCGGCCGATACGACACTCATCCGGTACACAGGCATTCCTCCGCTTTTCGTCTTCCTGAACAGCCTGGACGGGGTGTAACCCGTCACCGCTCAACGAGCCCGGCCGGGCGGGGAAACGCTTCGCCCGGCCGTTCGGGGTTCGAAGAGGGGCCGCCCCGCGGAGGGATCCCGTGCCCGGGCGCTAGCCGGCCAGGGCCCGGTCGGCCACGCGGTCCCGCATGGTGGCGATGACGTCGTCGCGGTCGTACAGGACGCGCCGCCCCTCCTTGCGCCGGCCCCAGCCGTGGGTGCTGGCCAGCCAGTAGACGGTGCCGGAGGCGACACGCCAGCGGACGGAGATCTCCTGGGCGGTGAAGCCCGCGCCCGGGCCGGGGCGTTCGCCGCGCGGGCCCAGGGTGTGCCACACCTCCGGCGACCAGGTGTGGCCGGAGTCGGCGGAGCAGACGATGGCGGCCTCGCCGGCGGCGGTGCGGGTGCCCAGCCGGGCGGCCAGCCGGCCGGGGCACCCCGGCCGGACGCAGGCGCCGACGACGACGTGCCGGTCGCGGTGGCCGGAGAGCGCGGACCAGGCGGCCCGGACCAGCTCGCCGGTCTCGGCGGCGAGGTCGGCGGAGGCCGGGTGGGCCGCCAGCCAGTCGGCGTGCCGGGCGAGGAAGGCGGTCAGCGCGGCGGTGTCGCGGGCCGGGGCGGCGACGCCGCGCTGCTCGCGGACCAGGGCCGCCCACCCGGTCAGCACCGACCGGATGTCGGCCCTGGCGTCCAGGACCCGGGTGTCGAGCGGGATGCCGGGCGAGCCGCGCTCGCTGACCTTTTCGACGGCTCTGCGAGGACGGGTGAGGGCGCCGGCCAGCTCGTCGTACAGCCACCGCAGGACGGCCAGGTCCTTGAGCAGACGGCGGCGGGCCGGGGCGGTGTCGGCCGGGGCCGGGGCGGGTGGCATCGGGGCGTGCGGCATCGGGGCTCCATGGGGGCGGCGCGGGTGGGGTCGTGCGACTGGGCCCGAGCCTGCCGGAGCCGGTTACCGGCCGGGTACCGGTCCGTTCCCGTCCCGTTCCCGCCGTTCCCGGTCCCGGTTCCCGGTCCCGCTCCCCCGCCTGCGGCGCCTCCCGGGGCACCGCCCCGCGGAAGCAGCCCCTCCACGCCAAGGCGGTCTTGACACCGGGTTCATGAACCAAGACGATGCCCACCACACTGGTGCCCCTGCACCCTCCGCACCGGGACGGGGACGGACCGACGCCGCCCGCCCCGGCCGCGCCTTCCCCCGGGCGGCGCGGGGCGGACGTGCCGGGCCGGACCCCGCCGCCCGTTCACCGGCCCCGGGGGCCGCGCCCCGTACCCCCGTTCACACCGGGCACCACTCCCGTACCGCCCCCGCTCGCGGCGACGCCCGCGCCCCGGCCGCGTCCCGAGCCGCGAGCCGTCGTGCCCGCGCGCCCGCCGGCCGCGCGGGCGGGCACCCCGGCGGCCGCCACCGGCCCGTCCCGCCCCGGTCCGCCGGCGCGGTCCGGGCCGGGTGCCGGCCGTCCACGGACTCGAAGGAGACTGACGACGATGGCAGGAGAGGACCGGCGCGGAGCCGAGCACACCATGACCGTGCGGGCTCCCGTCGACCGGGTCTACGGGCTGGTGGCCGCGGCCGAGGACTGGCCGCGGGTCTTCCCGCCGCTGGTGCACGTCGACTGCCTCGAACGGACCGGCCGCCGGGACGTGATCCGGGTGTGGGCGGTCGCCGACGGCGAGCCGCGCGGCTGCGTCTCGCGCCGCGTCCTGGCGCCGGACCGGCGGTGCATCGGCTTCCGGCAGGAGGTGCCGGCGCCGCCGGTGGCCTTCCTCGGCGGCCGGTGGGAGTTCGAACCGGTCTCGGCCCGGGAGTGCCGGGTGCGGCTGTGGCACGAGTACCGGGCCGTCGACGACGATCCGCGGCAGCTCGCCCGGATCGGCCGGACGGTGGTGCGCCGGGCCCGGGCCGAGCTGGAGGCACTGCGCCGCAGCGCCGAACTGGGCGTGCGGGGCAACGAGTTGCTGCTGTCCTTCGAGGACAGCGTCCGCATCGCCGGTTCGGCCGGCGACGTCTACGCCTTCGTCCGCGAGGCGCAGCTGTGGTCGGAGCGGCTGCCGTCGGCCGGCGGCGCGGCGGCGGTGCTGGCCGCGGGGGCGTGGGGGCGGACGCCGTGCGGGCGGGGGCGGGCGGCGGTCGACGGCCGCGACGCGGGGCGGAACGACACGGTCCGGGTGTGCTTCCCGCCGCGGCGCATCGTCTTCAAGCAGACGCGGCTGCCCGCGCTGCTCAGCCTGCACACGGGCAGTTGGCTGTTCACACCGTGCGGGGACGGGGTGACGGCCACCTCCCGGCACACCGTCGCGGTCGATCCGGCGGCCATCGGCGCGGTGCTCGGCGAGGGCGCCGGCGTGGCACAGGCCAAGGACGTCGTCCGCAGTGTGCTGGGCACCGACAGCCGGCTGACGCTGCGCTACGCCAAGGAGTACGCGGAGGCGCGCTGTCTCCGCTGAACGGCCCTCCTGTAGTGGTCAGTTGGGGGAAGGGGCGAAGGGGGCGGCCCGGGGGACGCGGGACTTGGCGATGCCGTCCAGGGCCAGCACCAGTTCGCTGCGCAGGCCGGTGTACCGGGCCAGGCGGCGGGCCTGCTGGTGGTGACGGCGGGCCAGGTCGAGGTCGCCGCGGGCGCGGTGCACCGCGCCCAGGACGTTGTGCACGGTGGCGGCGAGGGCCGGGCGGCGCACGGTGCGCAGCAGTCCCAGGGCGGCGTGGCCGGCGCGCAGGGCCTCGATGTGGCGGCCCTGGCGGCGGTAGACGTCGGCGTAGCGGGCGAGGACGACCGCCTGGCCGTGCGGGGTGACGATGCGGTGGGCGAGCGCGGACGCCTCCGCCAGCCGGCGCAGCGCCGTGTCGAAGGCGCCGGCCGCCGCGTGCGCGGCGGCCTCGCCGGTCAGCCCGGTGATCTCGCCGTGCGCGTCGCCGGCCGTCCTGCTCCCGAGCGTGACCAGGCGGCTGGTCTGCAGCGCCTCGGCGTGCCGGCCCAGGGCGCTCTGCGCGGTGCCGAGGCAGGCGAGGGCGGTGCCCTCCTCGCCGCCGGGGCCGGAGCGGGAGCCGGTGCCGCTGAGCAGGGCGAGAGCGCGGTGCAGGAAGTCGATGGCCTCCTCGTAGCGGCCGAGGGTGGTGGAGAACATGCTGATCCGGCTGAGGCACAGGGCGGTGCCCGGCCCGTCGTCCAGCTCCTCGGCGAGGGCCAGCGCCTCCTGGGCGCTCTCCAGGCCCTCGGCGACGCGGCCGAGGTGCCAGCACGCGGCGGCCAGGTCGGTGAGGGCGGTCAGCCGCCGCTCGTGGTCGCCCAGGCGGCGGGCGGCGGCCGCGGCGACGCCGAGCACCCGGCGTTCGTCCTCGGTGTGGCCGCGCAGCCGGAGGCAGGGGGCCAGCGCGAGGGCCAGCCGGACGGCGTGCCGGTCGAGGCCCCGCTCGTCGGCGAGGGCCAGGGCGGACAGCAGGCCGGGCCGCTCGGCCTGGAACCAGGCCAGGGCGGCGGGTTCGTCGGCGAGCGGCTCGTCGGCCGGGGCGACGGCGGGTACGGGGGGCCGGGCGGGGGCGTCGATCAGTTGGGCGGCACGGGTCGCGGTGCGCAGGTAGTGGTCGAGGAGCCGGTGCACCGCCCGGTGGGCGGTCGCGGGCGGCGGCGCGGCGGGGTGGTGGCGGGCGAGGAGGCGCACCAGTTCGTGGAAGGCGTAGCGGCCCGGGGTGTGCTGGGTGAGCAGGTGGGCGTCGAGGAGGTCCTCCAGCAGCGCCTCGGCGGCGGCCGGGGAGGTGCCGGTGAGGACGGCGGCGGTCCCGGCGTCGAAGTCGGGCCCGGGGTGCAGGCCGAGCAGGTGGAAGAAGCGCTGGTGGGGGGTGGGCAGGGCGGTGCGGGACAGGTCCAGGGCGGTGGCGACCGCGCGGTGTTCGGTGACCAGCCCGGCGAGGCGGGTGGACTCGTCGCGGAGCCGGTCGTTGAGGGCGGCGATCGTCCACTGGGGGCGGTTGCGCAGCCGGCCGGCGGCGACGCGGAGGGCCAGCGGGAGGCGTCCGCACAGGGTCACGAGGTCGGCCGCCGCCTCCGGTTCCGCGCGCGGCCGGTCGCGGCCGAGGAAGGCGCCCAGCAGGCGCAGGGCGTCGCCCGGCGGGGGCAGTTGGAGGCTGAGGTGGACCGCGCCGTCCAGCGCGGAGAGGCGCGGGCGGCCGGTGACGAGCACCAGGCAGCCCGGGGTGCCGGGGATGAGCGGCCGGACCTGTTCGGAGGCGGCGGCGTTGTCGATCAGCAGCAGCAGACGGCGGCCGGCCGTGACCGCCCGCCACAGCTGCTCCCGGTCGGTACGCCCCGGGGGCAGCTGCCGGTCGGGCACGCCGACCGCCCGCAGCAGGACGCCCAGGGCGGTGTGCGGGGTCATGGGGGTGCGGTCGGCGGTGAAACCGTGCAGATCGAGGAAGATCTGCCCGTCCGGGTAGTGCGGGGCGAGGCGGTGGGCGGCGTGGACGGCCAGCGCCGTCTTGCCGACCCCGGCCATGCCGTCGACCGCCAGGACCGGCGTCGGCCGGTCCGGCTCCCGGGTGGCGTGCGCGAGCAGCCGGCGGGTCTCCTCCTCCCTGCCGGTGAAGTCGGGCAGGTCATGAGGCAGGGAACGCGGCGGGACGGGCCCGGGGCAGGGGGCCGGGGGCAGGACGGGCAGGGGGTACGAGCCAGGGGGCGGGACCGCCGCCGGGTCCGGGTGCGGGCCGGAAGTCGGGTACGAGTCCCCCTGCGGGACGGGCGCGGTGTACGCGGCCGGGCACTCGGCCGCGGGGTGCGGGCCCAGGGACGTCAGGGGTGCGGAGTGGGCGGCCGGATACGCGCCCGGCTGTGGGACGGGTGCGGAGTGGGCGGCCGGATACGCGCCCGGCTGTGGGACGGGTGCGGAGTGCGCGGTCGGACGCGGGCCGGGAGTCGGGTACGAGCCCGCCTGCGGGAGAGGCCCGGAGTACGCGTCCGGTCGCGGGTCGGCCGCCGGGTGCGGGCCCAAGGACGGAATCGCCGCCGGGTACGGACCCGGAGGCGGTACTGGCGCGGGGTACGCGTCTGGCCGCGGGCCGGAGGTCGGGTGCGGGTCGAGCGCCCGATACAAGCCGGGGTCCGGCACGGACGCCGCCGGCGCGGGCGCCGGTACGCGTCCGTCCGGGCCTGCGGCCGGTGCCGGCCGGGAGTTGCCGGCGTACGGCGCGGCGCCGCTCCCGGCGCCCGGCGCGTGGCCGGCCCCGGCGTACGGCGCTCGCCCGCCCCCCTCGCCCGGCGCGTGGCCGGCCGAGCCGTGCGGCACGGCGGCGCCCCGGTCGTCCGCGCCGGGGAACTCGCCCGGGCCGGGGGCCCGGTGGGGCTGCTCGGGGAGGGCCGGGGGCGGCGCGGGGCGCCCGCCCCGCGGCGTTCCGCCGTGCAGGGCGGGCTCGTTGCGCAGGATCTGCTCGTAGCGCAGCGTGGCCTCGGGCCCGGGGTCGATGCCGAGCTGCTCGGCGAGCAGGTGGCGGAGCTGGTGGTAGACGCGCAGGGCGTCGGCCTGCCGGCCCGTCCGGCAGAGGGCCACCATCAGCAGGGCGGCCGGTGATTCGCGCAGCGGGTGTTCCGCGACGAGGGAGCGCAGCCCGGCGACCGCCTCCTCCGTGCGGCCCTGTTCCAGGCGCAGTTCCAGCAGGCGTTCGCGTGCGCCGAGTTGGCGGTCCTCCAGCATCGTCGCCGCGGCCGCCAGGAGCGGGCTGCGGCCCTCGGGCAGGGCGCGGCCCCGGTAGAGGGCGAGGGCGTTCTCCAGGGCGGCGGCCTCCTCGTCGGTGTCCGCCGCCGCGCGGGCCCGGGCGAGGGCCTTCTCGAAGCGCAGCAGGTCCAGTTGGCCGCCGTCGACCACCATCCGGTAGCCGGGCCCGTCGGTGAGCAGCAGCAGCCGGCCGTCCGGGATGCGGGCCCGCAGCTCCGCCACGGCCTTGCGCACCTGGTGTTCGGCCGTCGCGGGAGGGGCGTCCTCCCATACGGCGTCGACCAGCCGCGATAAGGACACGACCCGGTTGGCTTCCAGCAGCAGCGCCGCCAGTACGGCACGCGCGCGCGGACCGCCCACCTGCAGGCGGTCGTCCCCGTCCCATACCTCAAGTGTGCCCAGTACGCCGAACCGGACAGCACTCCCCCGTGAGGCCATCATGGTTGATCACTGTACGGGATGAATGTCGCGGTCAGGAGAGAATTTCGGACAGACAATCGACCGTGACGCGCCACCGGGAACGGTGGCCGGGTGGCGTAGGGGCGGTGGAGCGGCCGGCAACGGCCGGGGCTCCCGGGCGAGTTCCTTGACAGCCCCACCACGCGCCAAGAATACTTTCTCATCATCGGTTCTTTGCGCCCTGCGGCAGGGACATCCCCCCGCGGGGCGCGACGCGTACGGCCTCCGGGCCCGCGAGCCGATCCCCACGGCCTCCCCCGGACCGGTTCCGTCCGTCCCGCGCGGCGCCCGGCGTGCCGGGGCGGCCGCCCCTGACGCGCCGTCGGCACCGGGCGTTCCGCCGTGCCGCCGCACTGTCGTTCCATCGTCCCGTTCGACCGACGTCCTTTCGGCGATCCACTGGCGGTTCCCGCCCGCGCGGCGGGAACGGTTGCGAGGAGAGGCTCTATGAAGGCACTGGTCCTCTCGGGCGGGTCGGGAACCCGTCTGAGGCCGTTCAGTCACTCGATGCCCAAGCAGCTCATGCCCATCGCGAACAAGCCCGTGCTCGAGTACGTCCTGGAGAACATCCGCGCGACCGGCGTGCACGACATCGGGATCGTCACCGGCGACCGGGGGGACCAGATCGCCGCCGCCCTCCAGGACGGCTCGCGGCTGGGGGTGCGGATCACGTACCTGCCCCAGGACGCCCCCAGAGGGCTGGCGCACGCCGTGGCCACCGCCCGCGCCTTCCTCGCCGAGGACGACTTCGTGATGTACCTCGGGGACAACATGCTCCCCGCGGGCATCACGGACGCCGCCGCCGGCTTCCGGGCGGGCCGCCCGGCCGCCCAGGTGCTGGTACACAAGGTGTCCGACCCACGGGCCTTCGGCGTCGCGGAGACCGCGCCCGACGGGCGGGTGCTGCGGCTGGTGGAGAAACCGCGGGAGCCGCGCAGCGACCTGGCGCTGATCGGCGTGTACTTCTTCACGCCGGCCGTCCACGACGCGATCGCCACCATCAGGCCCAGCGCGCGCGGGGAGTTGGAGATCACCGACGCCATCCAGGAGCTGGTGACCCGGGGCGCCGCGGTCCGTGCCGTCGAGTACGACGGCTACTGGAAGGACACGGGGGAGGTCGCGGACGTCCTGGACTGCAACCGCGCCGTCCTCGACGGCCTGCGGACCGCGCACCACCCGACGGCGTCCGTGGACGCGGCGAGCGAACTGATCGGACCGGTCGGCCTCGGCCCCGGGGTCCGGCTGGTCCGCTCCCGGGTCCAGGGGCCGGCCGTCATCGGCGCGGGCACCGTCCTGGAGGACAGCCAGGTCGCGCCGTACACCGCCGTCGGCGGCGGCTGCGTCCTGCGCGGCACGCACCTGGGGAACAGCATCGTGCTGGACGGCGCGACGGTCACCGGGATGCGCGGCATCGAGGGCTCGGTGATCGGCCGGGGCGCCACCGTCAGCGCCACGGACCACGGCGACCGGCACCACCGGCTGGTGATCGGCGACCACGCGGGGGTGGAGGTCGCGGCGTGACGGCCGGGCCGCCGCGGCCGGACTCCGGGCGCGCACAGGCGCGTTGAGGGCGGCTCCGGCGCGTCCCCGACGGAACGCTGGCCCCGGCGCGCCCGCCGCGCCTCCCCCAAGGACGCCGCATCTCCCCCGCGGACGCCGTCCCTCCCCCACGGACGGCTCCCCTCCGTCCGGTGGCCGTGAACCGCCGGTGCCCCGCGCCTCGTCCCGGAAGCCGAACGCGCTTCCGCGGGCGCCGGCGCGGCGGCCGGACGGGGTCCCCGGACCACCGCCGTCCCCCTCCCGCACCGTCCCCGTACCGCCCCGACCCGTCCCATCCCCTAAGGAACGCACCCATGGCACAGCCCGACACCCACGGCACCACGCAGCTCCCCGCGGACCCGGCCGTCCCCGCCGGTCCCTCCGGCCCGTCCGGCTCCGGCTCCGGCTCCGGCTCCGGCTCCGGCTCCGTGGAGGAGCGGACGCGGCGGGAGCGGGAGCCGCTGCCCGACCCCGTACCGCTCTACGGCGAGGACTACAAGACCGACCCCTATCCGCTGTACACGCGCCTCCGCGACAAGGGCCCCCTGCACCGGGTCCACTTCCCCAGCGGCGTCCACGCCTGGCTGGTCACCGGCTACGACGCGGCCCAGCAGGCGCTCACCGACGACCGGTTCGGGAAGAACCACGACCTCGGGAACGACGCCTGGCGGTCCAAGGCCGCCATCATGCCGGAGCCGCAGCACTCCCAGCTCCAGGTGCACCTGCTGCACCAGGACCCGCCGAAGCACACCCACATGCGGCGCATGGTCACCGACGCCTTCACGCCCCGCGCCGTCGAACGCCTCCGCCCGCGCATCCAGGAGATCGCCGACGAGCTCCTCGACGCCGCGCTCGCTTCCCGGCCCGGCGACGGCCCGGCGGACGCCGGCGGGCGGGCCTCCTTCGACGCCGTCGAGGGCTTCGCCGCGCACTTCCCCTTCCGCGTCCTGGCCGAGGTCATCGGCCTCCCCGCCGAGCTGGCCGGGGACTTCGACCGCGACTGGGGCAAGGTCGTCCAGCCCGTGGGCCCGAGCGACCCGCAGCGTCCGGTGTACGAGGGGCGGCTGCGCGCCCTGCAGACGTACATCGCGCGCGTCACGGACGCCAAGCGCCGGGAGCCCGGCGACGACCTGCTCACCACCCTGGTGGCCGCGCACGACGCGGGCTCGCTGACCGCCGAGGAGACCGACTCGATCGTCTTCCAGCTGCTGGTCGCCGGGCAGGAACCGGTCACCAACCAGATCACCACCGCCCTCGTGGCCCTGCTCCGCCACCCGGAGCAGCTGGAGCGGCTGCGGACGTCCCTCACCGACGGGGACGGCGACCCCGCCCTGCTCGCCCGCGCCGTCGAGGAACTGCTGCGCTACGACAGCGCCTTCGAGCTCACCACCTGGCGCTTCTTCGCCGAGGACACCTCGTTCCACGGCGAGACCGTGCCCGCCGGGGACTCCGTCATCGTCTCCCTCAGCGCGGCCAACCGGGACCCGAAGCGGTTCGCGGACCCGGACACCCTGGACCTCGACCGCCAGCCCAACCCGCACCTCGCCTTCGGCCACGGCATCCACTTCTGCCCCGGCGCGGCCCTCGCCCGCATCGAGCTGCAGACCGCGCTGCGGACGCTGCTCACCCGTCTCCCCGGCCTCCGGCTGGAGGCCGGCCCCGGCGAACTGCCCTGGGTCCACGCCGTCCTCGCCCGCGGCGTCAACCGGCTGCCGCTCAGCTACACCCCGGAAGGCGGCGAGGAAGACGGCCAGGACGCCGCTCCGCGCTGCCCCTTCCGCCACTGACCACCACGCGTACCACCGCCCGCACCACCACCCACGGCACCGACCGACCCACCCGAGGCCCGGGACGGCGACCCCGCCCCGGGCCGTTCTTTCACCAGGAAGCGAGACCACCCATGCCCGCCACCACTCCGTCGGCCACCGAGTCCCTCACCGAGACCGCCCATGCCGTCCTGTCCCAGCTGCTGCCGCACCGGCGGACCATCGAGCCGGACCCGGAGAACGACACCACCCACGACTTCCCGCATCAGATACGCCAGATATCCCACCACCTGGAACGCCGGCAGCCGATCCTGTTCTCCCTGCCCGGCTTCCCCTGCAAGTCGCCCAACACCGCGAAGGTCATCAGCCACCTGCCCGACGAGGGCGAGCGGCTCGCCCTGCACTTCCTGCAGGACCTCTGCACCGGTATCGAGAAGATCTATTCGCCCGGCGCGCGGGTCCTCATCTGCTCGGACGGCCACATCTTCGGTGACGTCATCGGCGTTCCGGACGAGCACATCGACGCCTACGGCGACGCCCTGCGCACGATGATCCAGGAGGAGGGCCTCGACCACCTGGGCACCTTCGACCTGCGCGACGTGTACGGGCCCGACCTGGACTACGACGAGAAGCGCCGGATGACGGCCGACCGGTACGCGCCCACCGTGGAGCAGCTGCGCGCCGAGGTGAAGACCGACGAGTCCACCCTGCGGATGTACCGCGGCATCACCCGCTTCCTCGTCGAGGACACCCCGGACTGGACGGGCAGCAAGGCCGCCCTCCAGCGCCAGTCCCGGCAGCGGGCCTACCACGTCATCGCGCGCAGCCGGGCCTGGGCCAGCCTGATCGCGGACTACCACCAGGACACCGTCCGGCTGTCCATCCACCCGCAGAACCGGAACGAGGCCAAGTACGGCATCAAGTTCCTCGACACCACCAACCCCTGGACCACCCCCTGGCACGCCACCCTGCTGAAGCACCCCGACGGCTTCCAGCTGGTCCACCACACCCGGGCCGCCGAACTGGGCGAGCCCGTACGGGAGAACGGCCGGGTGACGCACTACCGGACCGACCTGCCGATGGCGCAGGCACAGGGGTAACGCGCCGCCCGCGAGGGCGGTGCCCGGAGAGGGGCGGGCCACTCGGCCCGCCCCTCTCCGGAATCCCCCCTGCCCCGGCGCTACTTGCGGGCGTACAGCCGCATCGTGACCGGGCCGAAGACCAGGACGAACAGGGCCGACCAGCCCAGCGTCCAGGCGATGTGCGCCGACGGCGCGCTGCCCTCCGTCAGGCCGCGCACCGCGCTGCACAGGTGCGTCAGCGGGCTGTTGTTGACGAACGCCTGGAGCCAGCCGGGCATGGTGCGCGGTTCGACGAAGACGTTGCTCAGGAAGGTCAGCGGGAAGATCACCGCCATGGACACGGCGATCACCGCCTTCTCCGTGCGGAGCAGCAGGCCGAACATCGTCCACAGCCAGGAGAAGCAGAAGCTGAAGAGGAGCAGCAGCGCCACTCCCCCGATCACCCCGCCGGCGCCGCCGTGCGGCCGGTAGCCCATCACCAGGCCGATCGCCAGCATCATCACCGAGGCCAGGACGTACCGCAGCATGTCGCCCAGCAGATAGCCCACCATGACGGAGGGGCGCCAGACGGGCAGGCTGCGGAAGCGGTCCAGGACGCCCTTGGCGATGTCGGTGTTGACGGCCATCCCGGTGTACATGGTGATCATCACGACGGACGTCACCATGATGCCGGGGAGCAGGTACTGGAGGTACGCGTCGGTCGAGCCGGCCAGCGCGCCGCCGAAGAGGTACGTGTACATCAGCACGAGCATCACGGGGAACGCCGTGACGTCGAAGAGCTGCTCGGGCACGTGTTTGATGCGGAGCACCGCGCGCCAGCCGAACGCCAGTGAAGTCGTCAACGCGTTGGGCCGGGGCGGGCGTTCGCCCGCGACGAGCGCTCCGATGAGCGCGTTGGTCGTCCTCGGTTCCTCCGCTCCCGCGCCGGATTCCGGCCCCGCGCCCGAATCCGACCCCGTCCCGGGGCCCGTCACCGTGGTCATACGCCCACCTTCCCCGTCACCCGGCCGGCGCCGGAGCCGTCGTCCGTCAACGCCAGGAACACCTCGTCCAGGCTGGGCTGGCCGAGGGAGAAGGACTCCACGCCGATGCCCGCCCGGGCCAGTTCGGCCAGGGCCCTGGACGCCTGTTCGGCCGCGGCCGCGCCACCGCCGCCCAGGCGGACGGTGAGGGCCACCGGGTCGTCCTCCCGCTGCGTCACGCCCGTGAGGCAGGCGTCCAGGACGCCGGCGGCCCGCTCCCGGCATCCGGCGTCCTCCAGGCGGACGTGCACCGAGCCGGCGCCGACCGACGCCTTGAGTTCCGCCTTCGTCCCCTCGGCGATCACGCGCCCGCGGTCGATCACCGCGATCCGCGCCGCCAGCCGGTCGGCCTCGTCCAGGTACTGGGTGGTCAGCAGCACGGTGGTGCCCTGCGCCACGACCGCGCGGACCATCTCCCAGACGTGGTTGCGGCTGCGGGGATCGAGCCCCGTGGTGGGCTCGTCCAGGAACAGCAGGTCCGGCCGGCTCACCAGGGACGCGGCGATGTCGAGCCGCCGCCGCATGCCGCCCGAGTAGCCCTTGACCTGCCGGCCGCCGGCCTCGCTCAGGCCGAAGCCCTCCAGCAGCGCCGTCGCCCGCTCCCGCGCGCCGCGGGCTCCGTAGCCGAGCAGCTTCCCCAGCAGCACGAGGTTCTCCGCGCCGGTCAGGTCGTCGTCGAGGGAGGCGAACTGGCCGGTCAGCGCGACCCGGGCGCGGACCCCCTCGGCGTCCTCCACCACATCCCGCCCGAACACCCGTACCCGGCCGCCGTCCGGCCGGAGCAGCGTCGCCAGGATTCTCACGAACGTGGTCTTGCCGGCCCCGTTGGGCCCCAGCACCCCGTAGACGTTCCCGGTGGGCACGACGAGGTCGACGCCGTCCACGGCCCGTACCCCGCCCCCGAACACCTTGACCAATCCCGCCACTTCGACCGCCGCACCGCTGCTCGGCGCCATCGCGGCCACCCCCCTTCCGTACGCGGAAACCGCCCGGCCCGCCCAAACTGCCCGTTGCCACCCGCCTAATCAAGTGTTCGGAACGCATCAACGAGCGGAGACGGAAGGGCGGTTCACCGGGAACCGGCATTGCCGGCACCCTACACCCGCGCCCTGTCAATATGTTGGCTGGAAATACATAGCACACCGACAACTCTCCTGAGTAGCCTGTCTACTTATGAGGCAGAACGCTGTACGGGGACATCTCGACGGGCTGCTGCTCGCCGTGCTGGAGACCGGCCCGCTCCACGGGTACGCGATCATCACGGCGGTCCAGCAGCGCAGCAACGGCATGCTGGAGCTCCGCACCGGCACCATCTACCCGGCGCTCAACCGCCTGGAGCGGCTGGGATTCCTGCGGAGCACCTGGGAGGCCGACGGCGAGCGGCGGAGGCGCCGTTACGAGCTGACGGACGCCGGCCGGCACACCCTGGCCGCCGAGCGCACCGCCTGGCGCGAGTTCACCACGGCGATCGGTGCGGTCCTCAACCCGGCCGCGCGCCCCGGACTGGCCTCATGACCCCCGGTGGCGTCCCCAGCGGCATCCCCGGCCCGGAAGCCTCCCGCGGCGACGTCCTCACCGCCGGCGACCCCGTCGAGGACCACCTCACCGCCCTCGGCGCGGCGCTGCACGGCCCGCCCGCCGCCAAGGCGCGCCTGCTGGAGGAGCTCCGCGGCGGCCTGCAGGACGCCGTGGCGGCCCATGTCCACACGGGCATGGACCGCGACCTGGCGGCGGAACGCGCCGTCCGCGACTGCGGCTCCGTGGACGAACTCCTCCCCGCCTGTCAGCACGAGCTGACCATCGCCCAGGTCCGGCAGACCGCCCGCGCCACCGCGGCGGCCACTCCCCTCCTTCTCGCCGCCTGGTACCTCCTCCACACCACCGCCCCCTCCGGCGCCTGGCACCTCACGCACACGGCGCACCTCCTGGCCACCCGGATCACCACCTTCACCGCCCTGGCCGCGTTCCTGGCCTTCGCGGTGATCGCCCTGACCGGCACCCTGGCCCGCTGGATACCGACCCCGTCCCGGCTCCCCCGGACGGTGGCCTGGACGAGCACGGCGGTCACCGCGTCCATGGCGCTGTGCACTCTGGTTCTCGCCTCCACCATGCCCCTCACCGACCACTGGCTTCTCACCACCCTGGCCACCCTCCTCACCGCCGCCTCCCACGCCGTCACCGCGGGCCCCGCCCGAGCCAGCCGCCTCTGCGCCCGGCTTCCGGTCCCGGCGCTGCGGCCCTGACGCGGCCGACGCGGGCGGCGGCCGGGAGCCGGTCGGACGGCGGGGTCCGCTCGGGCCGCCGTCCGGTACGACGGACGGGCTCGGGCGTAGGCCGGGGCCCGAGGGAGCGAGTCGCAACGGGCCGGCCGCCGCACTGGTGCCGTCGGCGTGGGCCGGTCGCACCACACCCATCGACGCCGGCGCCCGCAGGGGCTCGCGCTCCCGTCGCGCGGCGAAGGACGGGGCCTCCCGGGCACGGCGGTGAGTGCCGTTTCGCGGGCTCGAGCCGCGCCCGTTGGGGCTGGTGCACGGACCGTGGACCGACGCGGTCCACCGGCATGATGAGCTCCTTTCAGGAGGGCGCACCCGCCCAGGCGGTCAGCGCCCGGACCCGCTCGTGGCCGCGCGCGCCGCCGTCGGTGGTGCGGGTGGCCCACGCGACGTGGCCGTCGGGGCGTACGAGGACCTCGGTCACCCCGTCGAGGTCCGGGTGTGCGTCGTACGTGTCGACGGTGACGGCCGTGACCCGTGGGCCCCAGCCCGCGTCGACGGCCTCCCGGAGGGCCGGGTCCCCGGCCGGAGCGAGCAGGACGAAGCGGCCCTGGGCGAGCAGTTCGTACACTCGCGTCGCCTGTGAACCGGCGGCGGTCAGACCGACATCGGGCATACGCCGGCCCACCAACGGGTCGGCGTCCGGGGCCGCCGGCGGATAGCGGGTGCCGAGCCCGGAGATCTGCTCGGCGAGCAGGCGGTTGACCTGCGGCATGCCGAGCAGACGGTCCAGGAGCTTGCGCAGGGCCGCGGCCGGGCGCTGGTACCGCGCGGTCAGCGTCAGCTCGGCCAGCAGGGTCTGGACCTCGGTGTTCTCGGTCACCGACCGGCCGACCGGCCGGCGCTCCCCGTCGTAACCGTCCAGCAGCCCGGGCGGGGCCCAGCCGTTGACCGCGGCGGCCAGCTTCCACCCCAGGTTCATGGCGTCCTGGAGACCGGTGTTGAGCCCCTGCCCCGCCGCGGGGAAGTGGATGTGGGCGGCGTCACCCGCCAGCAGGACGCGTCCCGAACGGTAGCGTTCCGCGAGCCGGGTGGCGTTGCCGAAGCGCGACAGCCACCGGGGCTCGGCGACGCCGCAGTCGGAGCCGGTGATCCGGGTGAGCGACGTACGGAACTCCTCCAGGGTCACGGGCTCCCGGGACGGCACCCGTATCCGCTCCGGATCCAGGTAGACGAACCGGGTCAGCCCTCCCTCCAGCGGTGCGACGATCACGCCACGGGCCCGTGCCGCGTCGAGGGCACCGGGCAGCGGGTCGACGACCGTGAAGTCCCCGAGCACCCCGGTCAGGGTCTCGTCGGTGCCGGGGAAGCCGATCCCCGCGGCCTGCCGCACGACGCTGCGCCCGCCGTCGCACCCGACCGCGTACAGGCCGCGCACGGTCTCGGTGCCGCCGCCGGGGACGCGTGCCTCCACCTGGACCCCGTCGCCGTCCTGGCGCACTCCGAGGGTCTCGTGTCCCCGGCTGATCTCCACCCCCAGCTCGTGCGCCCGTTCCGCGAGGATCGCCTCGGTGCGCGCCTGGGCCAGGAAGAGGGTGTAGCCGTGCCGGGAGTCGAGGGTGGCGAAGTCCAGCCGGGTGTCCAGCCCCGCGAAGTGCCAGCCCGGCACGGTGCGGCCGAGCGGGAGGAACCGGTCGAGCAGCCCCCGCTGGTCCAGCAGTTCCACGCTGCGCGGGTGCAGGCTCAGCGCCCGCGAATCGCGCCGCGGTTCGGTGTGGCGTTCCAGGATCCGGGTCCGTACGCCCGCCAGCGCCAGCTCGCAGGCGAGCATCAGCCCGGTCGGGCCCGCCCCCACGACGATCACATCGGTGTTCATCGGAGATGTCCTCCCCTATTTAGTGAACGGCGTTCACGTGAACGCCGTTCACTATAGTGAGGCCCATGAGCTCCCCGTCAAGCCCGACCAGAGGCCGGCCCGCCCGACTCGACCGGGCCCGCACCGTCCGGACCGCCCTCGTCCTGCTGAACGACTCCGGTCTCGACGCGCTGACCATGCGCCGGCTCGCCGATGCGATGGACGTCCAGGCCGGTGCGCTGTACCGCTACTTCGCGACCAAACAGGACCTGCTCACCGCGATGGCCGAGCGCATGGTCGACAGAGTCTCCGACGCCACCGGGCCGACGGGGAACGGCGACTGGAGCGAGAGAGCGGCACGCCTCGCCCGCGCGCTGCGGACGGCCCTGCTCGCCCATCGCGACGGCGCGCGCGTCTTCGCCGGTACGCACTCGACCGGCCCGAACACCCTGGGCTTCGCCGACAGCCTCGTCGGCGTACTGCGTGAGGCGGGCTTCGGCGACGACGAAGCGGCGCGGGCGCTCTACGCGGTGACCAGCTTCACCGTCGGCCACACCCTGGAGGAACAGGCCGCCCTCCGGCCGGGAGACGGGGAGCCCGCCGACGCCGGCGTCCTCCACGAGGCGGTGACGGCAGGGACGTATCCGCACCTCGCCGCCACCCTGCCGGTGCTCACCAGTACGGACTTCACGGCACACTTCGAGTTCGGACTGCGGCTGCTCCTGGACGGACTGCGCGCCGTCCGGCGGTGAGCCCGGTGGCGGTGCCTCCCCCACCGCGGCCTCGATCCGGTAGTGGACCAGGCACTCGCCGAGCGGCATGCGAGAAGTGTCCCCGCGCGGGGGTGACGCGGTACCGTCCGGTCCGCGTCCTCGACCGGCGGCCACACGAAGCGCGGGCCCGGGGGCCGGCACCGCGCGCCGCACGGCCCGCCGGGGCACCGGTGGTTCGGGGAATCAGCACTGAATCGCCGCCCAGCGAGCACACGTCACACCATGACGACGCATACGAACACCACGGAGGCGGCCCGGACCGCGGGCCGGCCTCGGATCCTGATCGTCGGCGGGGGGTTCGCCGGTGTGGAGTGCGCCCGGCGGCTGGAGCGCCGGCTCAAGCCTCAGGAAGCGCTGATCACTCTGGTCACGCCCTTCGACTACCAGCTCTATCTGCCCCTGCTGCCCCAGGTGGCCTCCGGGGTCCTCACCCCGCAGTCGGTGGCGGTCTCGCTCCGCCGGGGGCTGCGCCGGACGCGGGTGCTGCCGGGCGGTGCCATCGGGGTGGACCCGGCGGCCAAGGTGTGCGTCGTGCGGAAGATCACCGACGAGGTGGTGAACGAGCCGTACGACGTCATCGTGCTGGCGCCGGGCAGCATCACCCGCACGTTCGACATCCCCGGCCTGACCGACCACGCCCGTGGCATGAAGACGCTGGCCGAGGCGGCGTACCTGCGGGACCACGTCATCGCCCAGCTCGACCTGGCCGACGCCGCCACCGACGCCGCCGAGCGCGAGGCGCGGCTGCGCTTCGTCGTGGTGGGCGGCGGGTACGCCGGGACGGAGACGGCGGCGTGCCTGCAGCGGATCACCACGGCGGCCTGCGAGCGCTACCCGCGGCTGGATCCGCGGGACATCCACTGGCACATCCTGGACGTGGCCCCGAAGTTGATGCCGGAGCTCGGCGACCGGCTGGGCGCCGAGGCGGCGCGCACGCTGCGGCGGCGCGGCATCGAGGTGTCGCTGGGCGTCTCGGTGGCGAAGGCCGGGGCGGACCGGGTGACGCTGACGGACGGCCGGGAGCTGCCGTGCCGGACCCTGATCTGGACGGCGGGGGTGGCCGCCAGCCCGCTGGTGGGCACGCTGGGCGCCGAGACCGTCAAGGGCCGGCTGGCCGTCACCGACCGGATGACGCTGCCGGGCTTCGACGGCGTCTTCGCCCTCGGTGACGCCGCGGCCGTGCCGGACCGCGCCAAGGGCGACGGCGCGGTGTGCCCGCCCACGGCCCAGCACGCCCAGCGCCAGGGGAAGGTGGTGGCCGACAACGTCGTGGCGTCGCTGCGCGGTGAGCCGCTGCGCCCGTACGTCCACAAGGACCTGGGCCTGGTGGTGGACCTCGGCGGCAAGGACGCCGTCTCCAAGCCGCTGGGCGTGCAGTTGACGGGCCTGCCGGCGCAGGCGGTGGCACGCGGCTACCACCTGCTCGCCCTGCGCACCAACGTCGCCAAGGTGCGGACGGCCACCAACTGGCTGCTGAACGCGGCGGCCGGCGACGACTACGTCCGCACGGGCTTCCAGAGCCGGCGGCCCGCCACCCTGCGGGACTTCGAGTACACGGATGCCTATCTGACGCCTGAGGAGATCCGGGCCCGTACGTCGTCGTCCGCCGTCACGGGGTGAGGAGGGACGGGCGGGGCGGATCGCCGCGGATCGCCACGGCCGGAGCCGGGAGCCGTCCGACAGGGGCCGCCGACCGGCCGGGGAGAAGTCCGACAGGCGTCCGACCGTCAGGCCGTGCCCGGCCGTACGCGGCTGACGCCGCCGCCCGCGTCCAGGCGGGGGATGCGCCGCTGGGCGGCGGCCGCGGCGGCGAGGTAGCGGAGGTCGGGCCGCAGGGCGTACTCGCGCAGGCACGCCTCGGTCAGCTTGATGACGTGCTCGTCGCCGTGTTCGGCCGCCCGGGCGGCCAGTTCGGCGGTCGGCGGCAGCTCCGGCACCTCCTCGCGCCACGCCGCCGTGCCCTCGCCGCGCCGGTCGGTGGTCAGCGCCAGCAGGAAGGCGGACTGCACCTGCCAGAGCCGGGCCGCCGTCGGCCCGTGCAGGGCGTGCGGGAGGTGCGGCAGCACGAGGCGGACGGCGGCCGGGGCGGTGACGCCGTGTACGAGCGGCACCGGGAACACCTCGGGGTGACCGAGGTAGACGTCGGCGAACTGGCAAGTCATCTCGCCGAGCAGGTGCGCCGCCTCCTCGGGGGCCAGCCACTCCAGCGCGTCCCCGTACGCCGGGAGCTCCCCGAGGGCCGCGAACCGGCCGGCGACGATCCCGGGGTCGAACGGGCGGTCCTCGGCCGTGCGCGGCAGGGCGGCGACGGCGGCGGGGACGGTGTACGTCCCGGCGAGGCGCGGGGTGCCGGGGAGTTCGGTGTAGCGGGCGGCCCAGTAGGCGAGCCCTCGGGCGAGTTCGCGGTGCTGGTACGGCGTCGGCCGATCGCCCGCGGCGGACAGGCCGCGCACGGCGTGGGCGGTGCGGATCAGGCCGTGGGTCAGGCCGGCGAACAGGCCGGGCAGCAGCCGGGGCCACCACCGGGCGAGGACGTCCCGCCAGTGCGCCTCGGCGAGTTCGCGGACGAAGAGGGCCTCCCAGTCGCCGGCCCGGCGGAAGTCGCCGAGCGCGGGGCGCCAGGAGCTCTCGTCCGCCGACAGGGGGAAGCGCTCGGACGGCGGCTCGTGATGGTCCATCACTCGCCGGTACCGGGCGACCCAGTGGGCCACTTCGTCCTCGTGGCCCAGGAGGGCGAGGGCCTCCGCCCCCATCGGGCCGTGATTGGCGAGGTCCACGCCCTTGCCTCGTTCGTAACCGAGGTCGTCGAGCCGTTCGAGGGCGTCGTTGACGGCGTCGTAATAGGTGACCGGCGACATGTGGGACACCAACCCTTCGGAGTTCCGAATAGTTTGTGAATCCGAACCGTTTACACTCGACAGTATGCAGCAAGCGGAAACTCCCCCACACCCGGCCCCCGCCGCCGCACCCGCGCCCGCGCCCCGCCACCCCGACGACACCCTCGTCGTCGGCCTCATCCCGCTCCTGGAGCCGTACTTCCGCGCCGGCGCGGTCCGCGACCTCATGCCGGCGGTACTGCGCGACGCCATGGAGACCCATGGGCTCACGGCCCGTCACGGCGCGGTCCTGCCGCAGCTGCTGGCCGCCGGGCCGCTGAGCGTCGGCGAGATCGCGCGGCGGCTGCACGTCTCGCTGCCCACGGCGAGCGAGCTCGTCGGCGGGCTGCACCGGGCGGGCGTCGTGGACCGCGCCGAGGACCCGGCCAACCGCCGCCGCGTCCTGGTCTCCCTCGCCGAGGCGTACCGGGCCCCGCTGGAAGCGTTCATGGTCCGGCGCGGCGGGCCGCTGCTGCGCGCGCTGGACACGCTCGGTCCGGCGGAGCGCGCCGGGTTCGTGGCCGGGCTCACCGCCTGGGTGCACGAGGTACAGAGCGGCTGAGGAGACGCCAGGAGGGTGGTCGCATCCGGGTCCAAACGCCGGCCCGGCCACCGAAATCCGGACATCCGCACGACCCGCCCCTTTTCGGACCGCTCCGGGCCGCTCTCCCCGCTGGTCACGCAGCGCACCAGGCGTTACGTCGTGTGTCGTTCGCCTGACGGACCGAAGTCGTTCACCGACCCCATGCCGATCGGCCTACCGTCACTGTCCGCAATCCGAACACAACTGACCGGAAATAGCCGCAGTTTTTGACTGAACCAGTCGACGTAGCCAAATCTCTGTCAAATGTTGTCAATGACGTCCGAGAGTGGCGGCGGCCTCTTACGCGGCAGGGATTTCCGGGACTTCCGGCTGCTGCTGTCCGGCGCCGCGGCGGGGCAGTTGGGCGCGCAGGTGACCCTGGTGGCCCTGCCGCTGGTCGCCGTGGTGGAGCTCGACGCCTCGCCGCTGCAGACCGGCATCCTGACCGCCGCCGAGACCGCCGCGTTCCTGCTGGTGGGCCTGCCGGCGGGGGCCTGGGTGGACCGGATGCGCCGGCTCCCGGTGCTGATCCGCGCCGACCTCGTCCGCGCCCTCGCCATGGCGGCACTGCCCCTGGCCGCCTGGGCCGGCGTCCTGACGATGACCCAGCTCTACGTGGTCGCCCTGATCACCGGCGTCGCCACGGTCTTCTTCGACATCGCGCACCAGAGCTACCTCCCGTCCCTCCTCCCCCGCGAGAAGCTGGTCGCGGGCAACGGCGCCCTGGAGACGGTCCGTTCCTCCGCCCAGATGGCGGGGCCGGGGGTGGGCGGCGTCCTGGTGCAGGTCGCCGGAGCGCCCTTCGCCCTGCTGGCGAACGCGGTCGGCTACCTCCTCTCCGCCCTCTGCCTGCGCGGCATCCGCACCCCCGAGCCCCCGCCCGCCCCCTCCAACGGCGAGCCGCTGCGCGCCCAGGTGCTGGAAGGGCTCGCCTTCGTCTTCCGCAACCCCGCCCTGCGCATGATCGCCTGCTCGACGGCGATCGCGAACTTCTTCGCCGCCATGCTGACGGCCGTGCAGACGGTGTTCCTGGTCCGGGTCCTGGACCTGCCGGCGAGCGCCGTCGGGCTGATGCTGTCGGCGGCGGCCGTCGGCGGACTGGGCGGAGCCCTCTGTGCGGACGTCCTCGGCCGGGCCGTCGGCAGAGCCCGCGTCATCTGGCTCGCCCCGCTCCTCACCGGGCCGTTCGCCCTGCTCTGGCCGCTGGCCGGGCGCGGCGCCGCCGCGGCCTGGTTCGCCGTCGGCGAGGCCGTGGTCTTCTTCGGCGCCGTGGTCTACAACGTCGCCCAGGTCAGCTTCCGCCAACTCCTCTGCCCCGACGCGCTGCTGGGCCGGATGAACGCCACCCTGCGCTTCCTCGTGTGGGGCACGATGCCCTTCGGCGCTCTGGTCGGCGGGGCCGTCGCCGGCGCGTACGGCGCCCGTGCCGCCGTCTGGCTGTGCGCCGCGGGCTTCCTGCTGGTGCCGCTGCCCCTGCTGCTCTCGCCCCTCCGCCGGCTGCGCGACCTGCCGGCCGTCCCCGTCGCGGGCTGAGCTCCTTACCCACGCTTCTCTGGTCCTTCGAACCGCCGCGCCGCTCCCGGCGCGCGGGAGGTCACCGTGCAGTCCCCCAGCATCACTTCCTCCTACCTCGACCGCTACCGCCGGCTCACCGGCTCCGAGGGCGCCGGCGCCCCGCTGCCCGTCACCGGCGCTCAGCGGAGGTTCCTCCTCGCCCGCCGGCTGGACCCGGCCGGGCGGCCCGCGCTCGTCCCCCTGTTCTTCGCCTTCCCCTCCGGGTCCGTGGACGTGGCGCGGCTGCGCGCCGCCGCCGGCCACCTGGCCGCGCTGCACCCGGCGCTGCGGGTGCGCCCGGAGGTGAGCCGGGGTGTGCCCGTGCAGCGGGTCGGCGCGCCCGAGGGATGGGTCCGCGAGGTCCCGGTGCCGCCCGGGGCGACGGCGGAGGAGGTGCTGCCGCGGGCCCTGGCCGACTGGCCGTCGGAGGGGCCGCCGCTGCGGTTCTTCCTCACGTCGGGATCGGGAGAGGGCGAGGACGTCCTGGCCCTCGTCCTCGACCACGCCGTCTGCGACGAGCAGTCGCTCGGCGGCATCACCGACGGCCTCACCCGCGCCTACGCCGAGGGGCTCGGCCCCGACGACGTCCCGGACGCACAGGCGACGGAAGGGGCGGCCGCCTACCGCGAGGCCGTGGAGCTCCAACTCGCCGCGGAGGAACGGGCGTCCGCGCCCGCCGCCCGCGCCTACTGGGCCCGCCGGCTGGCCGGTCTGCGCCCGCCGCCCCCGCTCCCGGAGCGCCCGGAGGCGGCCGGCACCGGGAGCACCCGGCTGCGGCTTCCGCTCCCGGCCGGCGACGGCCGGGCGGCGGCCTTCCCCGCCGCGCTCGACGCCTGCGCCCGTGCCGCCCGCATGCTGTACGGCGCGGAGCACGTCCCGGCGCTCGGCTACCCGTGGGGCGGCAGACCGGCCGCCGCCGAGCCGGTGCTGGGCTGCTTCCTCAACACAGTCGCCCACCCGGCCGACGCCGACGGCCCGGAGGAACGCACCGCCGCCTGGTGGGACGACCTGGACCACGCCGACGCGCCCTTCGACGAGGTGGTCCACGCGGCCCGCGGCGCCGGCGTGCCCTGGTCCGGGCGGTTCGACGGGCTGCTGACCTTCGAGGACCTCGCCCGCCGCCCACCGCTGCGGCTCGGCGGCGCCACCGGGCGCGAGACGCACCTCGACGACCGGCCGCTCCAGGCGCCGTTCGCGGTGTCCGTCTCGTACGGCGACGACCTGCTCGTCCGGATGGCGTGGCGGCGTTCGGACGTCGACGACGACCGGGCCGAGGACGCCTTCGCGGCGCTCGTCTCCGTCCTCGCCACCGCCTGACCCACCCGCTCCCCCACCACCGACTCCGGCGCCCCGGCCCACCGGCCGGCCGCCGCCCCGGCGCGCCCCCGTCCCACCCGACGGGACCGCGCCGGGACCTCCGGAAAACCCGCCTCATCCCCCACCCCTACGGAAAGGCAGAACGTGTTCCCGCTCTCCACCTCGCAGGAGATCGTGTGGCTGCACGAGCAGATGCTCCCCGGCAGCCGCGCCTACAACTTCACCGCCACCCTCGACCTGCGCGGTGACCTCGACGAGGACGCCCTGCGGGCCGGCCTCGCCGCCGTCCTGGACCGGCACCCCGGGCTCCGGCTCGAACTCGTGGAGACGTCCGGGGGCCTGCCCGGGCAGCGGATCCGCGAGAGCTGTCCGCCACGCCTGAGGACCGTCGACCTGAGCGCCGAGGACGATCCCGAGGCCGCGTTCGCCCGGCTGCTGCGCACCGAGGCGGAGACGCCGCTGGACGTGCACGAGGCGCCGCTGCTGCGCTGGACGCTGGCCCGGCTGGCCGACGGGCACCACCGGCTGGTCCACGTCGAGCACCACCTCGTCCACGACGGGCACTCGTTCGCGATCCTGCTCCGCGACCTGTTCACCGTCTACCGGGCGCACCTGACGGGCGAGCCCGTCGACCTGCCCGAGGCCCCCTCGTACGCCGAGCACATCGCGGCGGCCAGCGGGCCGGGCCGCGAGGAGCGGCGGGCGGCCGGGCTGGCGCACTGGCGGGGCGAGCTGGACGGCGCCACGTTCGACCTGCCGCTGCCGGGCCTCACCCGGCCGGGCGCCCGCCGCCGGCACGCGGGGGCGCAGCTGCGGCAGACCGTCGAGCCCGAACTGGCCGAGCGGCTGCGGGAGCACAGCCGCTCCCAGGGCCACACCCCGTTCTCCACCCTGCTGGCCCTCTTCGCGGAGCTGCTGCGGCGGTACGCCGGGCGGACGGACCTGGTGGTCGGCACGGCGGTCGGCAACCGGCCGGCGGGCTTCGAGGAGACCGTCGGCATGTTCGTGAACACGATCCCGCTGCGGCTGCGCCTGGACCCGGAGGCGGGCGCCGACGCCCTGGTCGACGACGTCACCGACGGGCTGATCCGGGCGCTGCCGCACCAGGACATGCCGGTGCAGGTGCTGACGCGGGAGCTGGGCCTGCACACCTCGGGGGCGGACAACCCGCTGTTCGACGTGATGTTCAGCGCGCACGACGCGGTGCTGCCGGAGACCGAGGTGCCGGGTCTCGACGTCTCGCTGTTCGAGGGCTTCAACACCGGGACGACCCGGTTCGACCTCGACCTGGTGCTGATCCCGGACGACCGGCGCATGGTCGGGCCGCGGTCGGGGGCCGGCGGGATGACGCTGGTGTGGGACTACGACCGGGACCTGTTCGACGAGGAGACCGCCCGGCTCCTCGCCGACCGCTTCCTGCGCCTGGTCCGCGCCTACCTGGACGCGCCGTCGGCACCGGCCGCCGCCCTCGACCCGGAGCCGGCGCCCGAGGCCGCGGCCGTCCCCGCGAACGACGCCGAGGACGTCCTGGACCCGCTCGCCCGGCACGGCGCCGGCCGCGTCGCCCTGCTGAGCGGCGCCCGCAAACTCACCTACGGCGAACTCCACAGCATGGCCGACGAGTTGGCGGGCCGGCTGACGGCCGCCGGGGTGCGGCGCGGACAGCCGGTGGCGGCGGTCCTGCCGCGCGGTGTGCACAGCGTGGTGACGCTCCTGGCCTGCCTGCGCACGGGCACGGTGTACTGCCCGCTCTCCCCCAACGACCCGGCGGACCGGCTGGAGACGCTGCTGCGCCGGCTGCGCCCCGCGCTGGTGCTGACCGACCGCGAGAGCGCCCTGTCGCTGCCCGCCGAGGGACTGCCGCTGGCCCTGCTGGACGGCCCGGACTTCCCGGCCGCCGAGCCGGCCGAGCCGCTGGCGGACGCGGCGTACGTCATCCACACCTCGGGCTCGACGGGCCTGCCGAAGGCCGTGGTGGTCGGCCGGGCCGCGCTGGCGCACCACGCGCGGGTGACGGCGGAGCGGTACGCGCTGTCGCCCGAGGACCGGGTGCTCGTCTTCGCGCAGCCGTCGTTCGACGTGGCGCTGGAGGAGGTGCTGCCGTCGCTGCTGGCAGGCAGCTGCCTGGTGCTGCCGCAGCGCGAGGTGCCGACGGCGGCGGAGCTGGTCGCCGTCCTCGCCTCGCGGCGGGTGACGGTGGCGAACCTGCCGACGAGCTATCTCCTCGCCACGCGCGCCAAGTTGACGGAGGCGCTGCGCGACGGCATGTGGGCGCCGCGGCTGCTGGTGGCCGGTGGCGAGCGGCTGCCGGCGGCGGCGCTGCGCGAGGTGCTGGACGCGACGGACGCGACGGTGCTCAACGCCTACGGGGTGACCGAGGCGACGATCACGTCCACCGTGCACGAGGTGGTCCGCGAGGGCTTCGACGAGGCGGCGGAGGTGCCGCTGGGCGCCGCGCTGCCGGGCGTCGGGGTGCACGTGCTGGGTGCGGGGCTGCGCCCGCTGCCGGCGGGGGCGGTCGGCCAGCTGGCCGTGTCCGGCGCCTGCCTGGCGGAGGGGTACCTGGGCAACAAGGAGGCGACGGAGTCCCGGTTCGTCCGCGTGCCCGCCCTCGGCGGCGAGCGCGTCTACCTGACCGGCGACCTGGGCTTCCTGGGCCGGGACGGGCTGGTGCGGTTCCTCGGCCGGCACGACAACCAGATCA
Organism: Streptomyces mobaraensis; assembly: GCF_020099395.1. NCBI lineage: Bacteria > Bacillati > Actinomycetota > Actinomycetes > Kitasatosporales > Streptomycetaceae > Streptomyces > Streptomyces mobaraensis. Next base: position 293,023 of record NZ_CP083590.1, read on the forward strand.
AGCTGCGCGGCTACCGCATCGAGCTGGAGGAGATCGAGGCCGCGGCCTCGGCCGAGCTCGGTGGCCGGTCCTGCGCGGTGGTGCTGGGCCGTTCGGCGGCCGGCCCCTGCCTCGTCGGATTCCTCGACGGCGGCGCGGAGCCGGACCAGGTGGCCCTGCACCGGGCGCTGTCCGGGCGGCTGCCCGCCGCGCTGGTCCCGTCCCGCTGGATCCGGCTGGAGTCCATGCCGCTGCTGTCCGGCGGCAAGCCGGACCGGACGGCGCTGGCCCGGATCGCCGAGACCGCCGAGGAGACGGCCCCGGAGCAGCCGGAGACCGCGGCCGACCCGGCCGTCGAACTGCTCGCCGAGGGCTGGCGGGAGGTGCTGGGCCACGACCGGTTCACCCCGTCGTCCCACTTCTTCCAGGTCGGCGGCCACTCGCTGCTGGCGGCGCAGCTCGCCGCGTGGCTGGAGCCGCGGCTCGGCGGACGCCCGCCGCTGCGCGTGCTGTTCCAGAACCCCGTCCTGTCCGAGCAGGCGCACGCGGTGGCGGAGGCGGTCCGATGAGCACCTCCCCGTCGTCGGTCCTGGAGGCCGACCACCGCGAGATCGTCGACTCGTTCACCTCGTTCGTCCGCCGGGAGCTGGTGCCGCTGGCCGCCGAGCTGCCCGAGGGCGGCGACCTGCCCCCGGCCGACCTGCGGGCCTACGTCCGGCAGCGGTCGGCGAAGCTGGGCTTCTACGCCGCCGACCACGCGGAGGAACTGGGCGGCTCCGGCATGCCGTTCACCGCCGTCGTCCAGCTGCACCACGCGGCCGGGAGCAGCGGCTGCCCGCTGGCACCGTACGCGCTGGCCGGCTCGGACGGGCCCAGCCCGCTGCTGCGGCAGGGCACGCCCGAGCAGATCGAGCGGTACCTGATGCCGCTGGTGCGCGGCGAGGCGACCCGCTGCCTGGCGCTGACCGAGCCCAACGCCGGGTCCGACGCCTTCCGGCTGACCAGCACGGCCACCCGGCGGGACGACGGCGGCTGGGTGCTGTCCGGCCGCAAGACGTTCGTCAGCAACGCGGGGCACGCGGACTTCGCGATCGTCGTGGCCCAGGCGGAGGCGGGGCCCACGGCGTTCATCGTGGGGATGGACGACCCCCGGCTCCGCATCGGCCAGTGCTACGCCGGCATGTCCGGCGAGGAACTGTACGAACTGATCCTCGACGGTGTGGAGTTGCCGGCCGACGCGGTCGTCGGCGGCGAGCCGGGGATCGGCGCGGCGCTGGGCCACGGCATCGACAGCCTGTCCCGGGGCCGGCTGGTGGTGGCCGCGATGTGCAACGGCATCGCCGAGTACGCGCTGCGGCTCGGCGTCGAGTACGCCCGCGAGCGGCGGGCGTTCGGCGAGCGCATCGGCGCGTACCAGCACGTCCAGGAGCACCTGGTGACCAGCCGCGCCGAGGTCGAGGCGGCCAAGCTGCTGACGCTCGCCTGCGCCCGGCTGGTGGACGACGGGACCGAGGCCCCGGAGAACGCGGCACTGGCCAAGCTCACCGCCTCCGAGACGGCCGTCCGCGTGGTCGACCGCGCGCTGCGGGTGCACGGCGCCACGGGCTGGGTGCGCGGGCACCCGCTGGAGTTCCTGTACCGGTACGTCCGGATGATGACGATCATCGAGGGGACCTCGGAGATCCAGAAGGTGATCGTCGCCCGGGCCATGGGGCTGGGCTGACCGCCGCCCGCCCGTTCGCACTTCGCGTCACACTCTTCGTCTCGATCGAGGACATCATGACCACTGCATCTGTCGCGTACGGCGCCGAGCGCGCCGAGCGCGGGCCGGACGACGTCCTGGCCCGCTTCGCGGACCGGGTCCGGCGCGACCCGTCCGCCCCCGCCGTCGAGGACGGCGAACTGACCTGGACCTACGCCGAGTTGGACGCCTTGGCCGACCGCACCGCCGACGCGCTGCGCGACCGGGTGCGGCCGGGCGACCTGGTCGGCGTCTGCCTGGACCGCTCCGCCGCCCTCGTCGCGACGGCCGTCGCGCTGGCCCGGCTCGGCGCCGTCTACCTGCCGCTGGGGCCGCGCCCCGGCGAGCGCCGACTGGCCGCCGTCGCGGACGTGCTCCGGGTGACCTGCCTGGTCGGCACGGCCGACGCGCTGCCCGAGGCGGCTCGCGTCGGCGGCACGCTCCCGCTGCCGCTCCCGGCGGCCGGGGCCAACATCACCGGGGAGCCCGTCGCGGCGTTCCCCGAGACCCCCGCGGGGACCCGGCGCGGCGCGCCGGAGGGGACCCTGTACGCGGTCCTCACCTCCGGCACCACCGGCGTGCCGAAGGCCGTGGCGGTGAGCTCCGCGGCGCTGGCCGCCCGGCTGGACTGGTACACCGGGCGGACCGGCTGCGGGCCGGGCGACCGGCACAACCTGCTGGTCGGCGTGGCCTTCGACCCGCACCTGATGGAGCTGTGGGCAGGCCTGACGTCCGGGGCCGCGCTGAGCGTCGCGCCCGACGACGTCCGCTGGGACCCGCAGGCGCTCACCGACTGGTGGCGCCGCGCCGGGGTGACGGTGGCGATCCTCCCCACCCCGCTGGCCGAGCTCGTCCTGGAGCGCCCCTGGCCGCGCGACCTGCCGCTGCGCCACCTGAGCACCGGCGGCGACCGGCTGCGCCGCGTCCCGGGCCCGGACGTCACCGCGCGCGTGGACAACAACTACGGCCCGGCCGAGGCGACCGTCCTGGTGACGGCCCACGCCCTGAACGGCACCGACGCGTCCGCCCCGCCGCCCATCGGCACCCCGCTACCGGGCGTCGTCGCCTGCGTGACCGACGCCGACGGACGGCTGGTGCCGCACGGCGAGCCGGGCGAGCTGCGGATCGGCGGCGACGGCCTGGCGATCGGCTACCTGGACCCCGAACTGACCGCCCGGCGCTTCGTACCGCCGCCGGCCGGGGTGACGGGCACCGACCGGGTGTACCGCACCGGCGACCGGGTGCGGATGCGGCCGGACGGGGTGCTGGAGTTCCTGGGCCGGCTGGACGCCCAGCTGAAGGTGCGCGGGGTGCGCGTCGAACCGGCCGAGGTCGAGGCCGCGTTCGAGCGGGACCCGCGCGTGCTGCGCACGGTCGTCGCGGCGGACACCGCCGCCGGGGGCGGCGTCCGGCTCGTCGCGTTCGTCCGCCCGGCGCCCGGCGTGACCGCACCCACGGTGGACGAGCTGCTGGCCGCGGTGCGCGGCTGGCTGCCGGAACAGGCGGTGCCGTCGGCGGTCCGCCTCGTGGACGCCTTCCCGGTGGACGCGAACGGCAAGGTGGACCGCGAGGCGCTGCTCGCCGGACGCCGCGAAGAGGCCACGGCGCCGCGGGCCGGCCGGACCACCGAGACCACGGCCCCGCCCGCCGACCGGCCCGAGGGAGCCACGGCCGCTCAGGCGTCGTCCCTCACCGAGGACCTGGTCGTCGGCCTGTGCCGGGACCTGCTGGGCCGCCCGGACCTCGGCGCGGACGCCAACTTCCTCGGCTCCGGCGGCGATTCGCTGTCCGCCGCCCGCCTGCTGACGGCCCTGGAGGAGCACTGCGGCGTCCGGCTGCGGGCGCCGGAGGTACTCCGCCAGCCCGACCTGCGGGCACTGGCCGCGCTGCTGGACGCCCGGCGGGGGCCGGCGGCGGCGCCGGGTGCGGAACCGACGGCGGACCGTTCGACCGAGGACCTGGTCGTCGGCCTGTGCCGCGAGCTCCTGGGCCGCCCGGACCTCGAAGCGGACGCCAACTTCCTCGGATCCGGCGGCGATTCGCTGTCGGCGGCCCGGCTACTGACGGCCCTGGAGGAGCACTGCGGCGTCCGGCTGCGGGCGCCGGAGGTACTCCGCCAGCCCGACCTGCGGGCACTGGCCGCGCTGCTGGACGCGCGACGGGAGCCGGTGGCAGGGGCGGCTGACGGTACGGCCGTCGCCGCGGGCCCCCGGGCTGAAGCTGCGAGCCGCCCGGCCGAGTCCACGGACCGCCCGGCCAAGGCTGCGAGCCGTCCCGCGAAGGCGGCGTCCCGCCCCGGCGGCGTCCTGGGACGCGTGCTCACCCACGCCGCCGCCACGCCCGGCGCCCTCGCCGTGCGGGACGCCGACGACACCCTCACCTACGCCGAACTGACCGACGCCGCACGGCGTCTGGCGGGCGTGCTGCGCGCCCGGGGCGTCGGCCGGGGGGACGCGGTCGGCGTCCTGCTGCCGCACTCGACCGGCGTCGTCGTGGCCCAGCTCGCCGTCTGGTGGGCCGGCGGCCACTACGTGCCGCTGGACGCCGCCTACCCGCGCGCCCGGATCGCGGCCATGCTGGCGGACGCCGGGGTGGTCCTCACGGTGGGCGGCAAGGACCTGCTGGAGGCGGCCGGGGTGCCGGCCGCCCGCGCGCTGGCCGTGTCGGCGGCGGGCGGTACGGCGGACGAGGGCGCGCCGCTCGGTGAGCGGGAGCTGCCGGAGCCGTGCGCGTACGACGCGGAAGCCGTCGCGTACACGATGTTCACCTCCGGCTCGACGGGCCGGCCCAAGGCCGTCGCGATCCCGCACCGGGCCGTGGCCGAACTCGTCACCGAGCCGGAGTTCCTCACGGTCACCCCGCGCGACCGGGTCCTCTTCCACTCCCCGCTCGCCTTCGACGCCTCGCCGTTCGAGCTGTGGACGGCCCTGGCCAACGGCGCCGCCGCCGTGGTGTCCACCGCGGACCGGGAGTCGCTGGAGAACCTGGCCCGGGACGTGGAACGGCTCGGGGCCACGGTGGCCCTGTTCACCACGGCCCTCTTCCACCATCTCGCGGCCCGCGGCTCGGCGGTCTTCGGCGTGCTCCGCGGCGTGATCGTCGGCGGCGAGGCGCTGTCCGGCCGGCTCGCCCACGCCGTGCTGCGCCGCCACCCCTGGCTGGAGCTGGTCAACGGCTATGGGCCCACCGAGGCCACCAGCTTCGCCACCGCCCACCGGGTGCTCCCGGCGGACGGCGAGGAGCCGCCGCCCATCGGCCGGCCGATCGCCGGGGCGACGGCGCACGTCCGCGACGAGCACGGCGCGCCGGTGCCCGCCGGCGTCCGGGGCGAGCTGTGGATCGGCGGCTCCCGGCTGGCCCTGGGCTACCTGGGACAGCCGGAGCGCACCGCCGAGGCGTTCGCCGTCGACCCCGCCGATCCCGCGCACGGCCGGCTCTACCGGACCGGCGACCTGGTCTCGGCCCGCCCCGACGGCACGCTGGACTTCCACGGGCGGCTGGACGACCAGGTGAAGGTGCGCGGCTACCGCATCGAGCCGGGCGAGATCGAGCACGCGCTGCGCTCGCACGCCGGGGTCGCGGACGCGGCGGTGACGGTCCTGCGGCCGGACGCGTCCGACGGCGCGGGCAGCGTGGACGCGCGGCTCGCCGCCTTCGTCGTCCCGGCGGAGGGCGCGCGCCCGTCGCCGGCGGCGCTCCGCGAGCACCTGGCCGGGCTGCTGCCCGCGCACATGCTGCCCTCGGCCTGGTCGCTGACGGACCGGCTGCCGGTGACCGCCAACGGCAAGGTCGACCGCGCGGCGCTCGCCGGTCTGCCCCTGACCGCACCGGACACGGCGGACGTCCCATCCCGCGAACTGACGCCGCTCCAGCAGGCGGTGGCGGCGGCCTGGGCGCGTGCCCTGGACCGCGAGGTCACCGACCCGGACGCCGACTTCCTGGCGCTGGGCGGCCATTCGCTGCTCGCGCTGGGCATCGTGGACGACCTCCGCGAGGACCTGGGGGTCGAGCTGTCGCTCGCCGCGTTCTTCGCCGCTCCGACGGTGGCGGGCCAGGCCGAGCTGGTGGAACGGGAACTGGCCGCCGCCTTCGGCCAGGACGAGGACGAGACGGAGGCCGGCCGATGACCGCCGCACAGGACGTGGCGCGCCAGGAGGAGCTGCTCCGCAGGGCCCGCCGCCGCGCCGCGGGCGCCCGTACGGCCGCCGCCCCGGAGCGGGAGGACGCCGGCCCGGCCCCCCTCTCGCACGCCCAGCACCGCATGTGGCTGATGGAACGCCTGGGGCACACGGGCGCGCTGTACAACGTGCCGTTCGCCACCCGCGTCCGCGGCCCCTTCGACCGCGAGGCGTTCGGACAGGCGCTGAAGTGGCTGGTGCGCCGGCACGAGGTGCTGCGCACCCGCTACCGACAGGCCGACGGCGAGCCGTACCAGGAGGTGCTGCCGCCCGCGCCGGTGCCGGTGCCGGTGGTGGAGGCCACCGCCGACGCGGCCGGTCCGCTGCTGCGGGCGGAGGCGGAACGCCCCTTCGACCTCGCCGAGGGACCGGTCCTGCGGGCCCTGCTGCTCCGGCACGCGCCGGACGACCACACCGTTCTCCTGACGATGCATCATATCGCCGTCGACGGCGGTGGGTTGGAGATCGTCGCGCGGGAGCTCAGCGACCGGTACCGGGCGGTCGTGGAGGGCCGCCCGGACGGTCCTGAGGACCCGGCGCCGCGCTACACCGACTTCGCCCGGCGCGAGCGGTCGGCGCCGGAGGACGAGGAGGGCACCGCCTACTGGACCCGGCGGCTCGCGGGGGCACGCCCGCCCGCGCTGCCGGGTCCGGCGGACGGCGGCTCGCGCGGCTCGCGCGGCGAGGGCCACCTCATCACCGCCCTCCTTCCCGCCGGCACCGTCGAGGGCCTGCGCGAGGCCGGCCGCGCGCACCGGGCCACGCTGTTCACGGTGGTCCTCGCGGCCGCCTTCGGCGCCCTGCTGGAGGCGACCGGCCGGGAGGACCTGGTCGTCGGCTGCGCGAGCGGTCACCGCGACCGGGCCGCCGACCGGGGCCTGGTCGGCCTCTGCGTCAACACCCTCCCCGTCCGCCCCGACCTCACCGGCACCGAGGACTTCGCCGGCCTGCTGGACCGGGTCCGCGACGAGCTGCTGCGGGCGCAGCGGTACCGGCACGTCCCGTTCGACGCGATCGTGCGGCGGCTGGACCCGTCCGCCCGCGACACGGACGGCGGCGCCCTGGTGGGTGTCACGGCGGACGTCGTGTCCGGTCCCGTCGGGCTGCGACTGCCGGACGCGGAGTGCGTCCCGGTCGACGTCCCGCTGGGCACGGCCAAGTTCGGCCTCGGCTTCTTCCTGGAGGAGGCGGCGGACGGGCGTCCGGCCCGGTGCCTGGTGCAGTACGACGCCGGGCGGCTGGACGGCGGGGCCGCGCGGGCCCTGCTGGACGGCTTCGCGGGCCTGCTGACGGGCGTAGCCGGGTCCGGGAACGCCGCGCTGCGGCGGCCGGCCGTCGCCCCCCCAGGCCGTGCCGGAGGACGCGCCGGCCCGGCCGGCCGAGCACCTCCCCGGCCCGACGCCCGAGGTCGAGGCGGTCTTCGCGGACCTGCTCGGCGAACGGCCGGGCCCCGACGGCGACTTCTTCCTCCTCGGCGGCCATTCGCTGCTCGCGGTACGGGTCGCCGAACGGCTGCGGGAGCGCTTCCGGGCGCCGCTCACCGGCCTCGACGTACTGGAGCACCGCACACCGCGGGCGCTCGCCGCGCTGCTCGACGAGCGGACGGCGCGGCGCGCGGCGGCCCGCCCGGCCGCCGGGGCCGGGGGCGGGCGGCGTACGTCCGCCCGGGCCGGTACGGTCCTGGTCACCGGCGGTACGGGCGGCGTGGGCGCGTTCGTCCTGCGCGAACTCGCCGCGCGCGGGCGCCCGGTGCGGGCGCTCGTCCGGCCCGAATCGGCGCACCTGGTGCCGGACGGTCCCGACGTCGAGATCGCCGAGGGCGACCTGACCGACCCGGACAGCCTGCGCGCCGCCGTGCGCGGCGTGGCCGCCGTCATCCACTCCGCCTGCACCTTCACCTCCCCCGAGGTGGACGTGGCCGCGATGCGGGCGCTCCTCGCGGGGCGGCGTCCCGGGCCGTTCGTCTTCGTCAGCAGCGTCGACGCCTACGGCTCGCCGTCGGTGGCCGAGGTCCCGGAGGGCGCGCCCTCCGAGGAGCCGGTGAGCGCGTACGGGCGCGGCAAGCTCGACTGCGAACGCCTGCTGCTGGAGGCGGCCGGCGGTGAGGCCAGTGTGGTCCGGGCGCCCATCGTCTGGGGCGATCACCCGCGGCTGCGCGACCAGTTGCGCTGGGGCGCGACCGGTGACCTCTACCAGGCGGCGCGGGCGGGCGACCCGGTCGTCCTGCCGGCCGCCGGGGCCGTCCCCGCTTCGGGTGATCCGTGGGCGGGGGCGCCGTGGATCCACGCGGCCGCGCTGGCGCGGGTGCTGACGCACTGTGTGGAGCGGCCGGTGGACGGGGTCGTCAACGCGATCGGTGGGCATGTGGCGTGGGCCGAGTTCGCCGAGGAGCTCGTCCGTCTCCTGGGCACCTCGGGTCCCGTCGTTCCCGCGGACACGTCCGCTCCCGGGCTGCGTCATCGGCACCGGTATCGCGCGGAGGCCTTGGCGGAGTTGCTCGTGCCGCGGGCCGGAGAGGGCTGGCGGGAGGTGTTGGCCTCCATGGTGCGGGGCTGACGCAGAAGAAGCCGCGCTCCGCGCGGTTGTCCTCAAACGCCGGACGGGCTGAAGTGCGGCTCAGCCCGGATCCAGCCCGTCCGGCGTTTGAGGACGAGCGGCGAAGCCGCGAAAAAGGGGGTCTGGGGCGCAGCCCCAGGAAACGGAGAAAGGGCGGGACAGGGGCCCAACTCCCCGACCACGCACCGTAACCTCGAACACCCCCCTCGAAACCCCCACCGTAATCTCACTCACTTGTGTGAGGATACGACCACACTCCGCGTTGGTAAGTCTTCCCGAGGCACACCCATGCCGACAGCGCACTCCGCCATGCAACCCGGGAAGGCACGCACATGTCCGTAGCCGAAGAGAACCGCACCGAAGAGCAGGACCGTCCGCAGCAGAGCCTCGGAACGGCCGCGGCGCGGAATCTGGCGACGACCACCAAGTCCGAACCCCAGATGCAGGAGATCACCTCCCGGTGGCTCCTGAAGATGCTGCCGTGGAGCCACATCCAGGGCGGTACCTACCGGGTGAACCGGCGGCTCACGTACACGGTCGGCGACGGCCGGGTCACGTTCGTCAAGACGGGAGACCGCGTCGAGGTCATCCCGGCCGAACTCGGCGAGCTGGCGGCGCTGCACGGGTACGAGGACGCCGACGTGCTCACCGAGCTCGCCCGCCGTTGCGAGCAGCGCGAGTACGGGCCGGGCGACGTCCTGGCGACGAAGGGCGAGCCCGTCGACGGGGTCGTGCTGCTCGCGCACGGCCGGGTGGAGAAGATCGGCGAGGGTCCCTACGGGGACGACGCGGTGCTCGGCGTGCTCGCGGACGGCGACCACTTCGGCGGGGACACCCTGCTCGCCTCGGGCGCCACCTGGGAGTACACGACCCGCGCCGCGACGGCCTGTACGGTCCTGGTGCTGCCGAAGCTGGCCTTCGACCAGGCGGTGGAGCGCTCGGAGTCGCTGCGCGGGCATGTCGAGCGGATCCGCTCGCTGCCGGCCCAGCGGACCAACAAGTACGGCGAGAAGGAGATCGAACTCCGCGCCGGCCACCACGGCGAGGCCGACATCCCGGCGACGTTCGTCGACTACGAGGAGCGCCCGCGCGAGTACGAGCTGAGCGTGGCGCAGACGATCCTGCGCGTCCACACCCGCGTCGCCGACCTGTACAACCACCCGATGAACCAGATGGAGCAGCAGCTGCGGCTCACGGTCGAGGCGCTCAAGGAGCGCCAGGAGCACGAGCTGATCAACAACCGGGAGTTCGGGCTCCTCAACAACTGCGAGTACGACCAGCGGCTCCAGCCGCACGACGGCGTCCCCAGCCCGGACGACCTGGACGAACTGCTCAGCCGCCGCCGGGGTTCGAAGCTGTTCCTGGCGCACCCGCGGGCCATCGCGGCGATCGGGCGGGAGTTCAACAAGCGCGGGCTGGTGCCCGAGACGATCGACATGGGCGGCCACCGCATCCCGACCTGGCGCGGGGTGCCGATCTTCCCGTGCAACAAGATCCCGGTCACCGAGGCGCGGACGACCTCGATCATCTGCATGCGTACCGGCGAGGCCGAGCAGGGCGTGATCGGGCTGCGGCAGGCCGGCATCCCGGACGAGATCGAGCCGAGCCTGTCGGTGCGGTTCATGGGCATCAACGAGCAGGCGGTCATGTCGTACCTGGTGACGGCGTACTACTCGGCTGCCGTGCTGGTGCCGGACGCGCTCGGGGTGCTGGAGAACGTCGAGATCGGCCGGTGGCGCTGACCGAGCCGGCCCCGGTCCCGGCCCCGACGGGGACCCGGGGCCGGCGGGAGCCCCCGGGCACCGCCCGGTGACGTGCCGGACCGCGCGCCGCCGGTCCCGCCGCCGCTCCGGCCGAGGAGTCGCCGGCGGCCGCCCGGCCCGTCGGCATCAGGAACGCGCCGGCCGCCGCCACGGCGCGGACCGGACGAGGAGTCTCGCAGTGACCCAGCCCTTCACCCTGCCCGCCTTCTACCTGAACCACCCCGCCCGGCTCAACCCCCACCTGGAGGAGGCACGCGCCCACGCACGGGAGTGGGCCCGCGGGATGGGCATGCTGGAGGGGTCGGGCGTGTGGGACCAGGCGGACCTCGACGCGCACGACTACGCGCTGCTCTGCGCCTACACGCACCCCGACTGCGACGGCCCGGCGCTGTCGCTGGTCACCGACTGGTACGTGTGGGTGTTCTTCTTCGACGACCACTTCCTGGAGCTGTTCAAGCGGACGCAGGACCGCGAGGGCGGCCGCGCCTACCTGGACCGGCTCCCGGCGTTCATGCCCATGGACCCCGGCGCCGCCGTGCCCGAGCCGACGCATCCGGTGGAGGCGGGCCTGGCGGACCTGTGGGCGCGCACGGTCCCGCACATGTCCGCCGACTGGCGGGTCCGGTTCGCGGAGAGCACCCGGAACCTGCTCGACGAGTCGCTCTGGGAGCTGTCCAACATCAACGAGGGGAGGATCGCCAACCCGGTCGAGTACATCGAGATGCGCCGCAAGGTGGGCGGCGCGCCCTGGTCGGCCGGACTGGTGGAGTACGCGGCCGGCGCCGAGGTGCCGGCGTCGGTGGCGGGTACGCGCCCGATGCGGGTGCTGTCCGACACGTTCGCCGACGCGGTGCACCTGCGCAACGACATCTTCTCGTACCAGCGCGAGGTCGAGGACGAGGGCGAACTCTCCAACGGCATCCTGGTGTTGGAGACCTTCCTCGGCTGCGGGACGCAGGAGGCCGCCGAGTCCGTCAACGACCTGCTGACGTCGCGGATGCAGCAGTTCGAGCACACGGTCGTCACCGAACTCCCCCAGCTCTTCGTCGACCACGCGCTCGGCCCGGAGGACTGCCGGGCGGTGCTCACCTACGCCAAGGGCCTCCAGGACTGGCAGTCGGGCGGCCATGAGTGGCACATGCGCTCCAGCCGCTACATGAACAAGGAGGCGGCCCCGTCCGGGCTGCCCGGGCTGCCCGGCCCCACCGGCCCCGGGACGTCCGGCCTCGGCCTCAAGCACCTGTTCGCGGCGGCGGGCGCCCAGCGCCTCCGCTCCCTCACCCACGTCCCCCACCAGCACGTCGGCCCGTCCGAACTGCCGGACTTCGACATGCCGTTCACCCTGCGGCTGAGCCCGTACCTGGACCGCGCCCGGCCGAACGCCGTCGAGTGGGCGCGGAAAATGGGCATGCTCGCCCCGCAGCCGGGGGTGCCGGCGTCGTACATCTGGGACGAGCGCAAGCTGTACGGGTACGACTTCCCGCTGTGCGCCGCGGGCCTCCACCCGGACGCCACCCCCGAGGAACTCGACCTGGCCTCGCAGTGGCTGACCTGGGGCACCTACGGCGACGACTACTACCCCGTGGTCTACGGCCGGCCCCGCGACCTGACCGGCGCCAAGCTGACCCACGCCCGGCTGCTGACCTTCATGCCCCTCGACCTGACGGGAGCTCCCGCGCCCGTACCGCTGACCGCCCTGGAGCGCGGCCTCGCCGACCTGTGGGAGCGCACGACCGGGCCGATGGACGCCGCGGGCCGCTCCCAACTGCGGGACGCCGTCGAGGTGATGTGCGAGAGCTGGCTGTGGGAGCTGCAGAACCAGGCCGAGCACCGCGTCCCCGAGCCCGTCGACTACATCGAGATGCGCCGCGCCACCTTCGGCTCCGACCTCACCATCGCGCTGTGCCGCGTCGGGCACGGGCGCGCGGTGCCGGACAAGGTCTACCGCAGCGGCACGGTCCGCTCCCTGGAGAACGCGGCGATCGACTACGCCACGCTGCTCAACGACGTGTTCTCGTACCAGAAGGAGATCGAGTACGAGGGCGAGGTGCACAACTCCGTCCTGGTGGTGCAGACGTTCTTCGGCTGCGACCGGCGGGCGGCGCTCGCCATCGTCGACGATCTGATGCGCGGCCGGATGAGCCAGTTCCGGCACGTGGCCACGCACGAGCTGCCGGTGCTGTACGAGGACGCCGGGCTGGGGCCGGAGGCGCGGGAGGCGCTGGAGGGCTATGTGAAGCAGCTGGAGAACTGGCTGGCGGGGATCCTCAACTGGCACCGGGGGTGCCGGAGGTACCGCCAGGAGGACCTGGAGCGGAACTTCCGTTTCCTTCCGGCGGCGGAGCCGTCCGCGTTCCTGCCCGCCGTCCCCTGGGGGGCCGCTCGCTGACCGGCGGCGGGGGCGGGACGCGGCCGTCGGCGCCGTCCCGCCCCCGCCGCCGGTTCACACCCGGTCCACGATGCCCGCCTTCCCGGCCTCCCGCGCACAGTGGGCGCAGCAGTACCACTGCCCGTCGGCCTCCACGCCGTGCCCGATGACCCGGACGCGGCAGTGCTCGCAGATCGGGGCCATACGGTGGATGGCGCAGGAGAAGGAGTCGAAGGCGTGCCGGGAGCCGTCCTGGGTCTCGACGAAGAACGCCATGTCGTAGTCGTTGCCGCAAACTTCGCACTCTGCCATGCGCCGCATGCTCCGGAGTGCGGCGGACGCTGGCAAGCGCCCGCCTGGCGCGTCGAACGGGCTGCACCCGCCCGGCGGAGCGGGCACCCGGCGCCGGACGGTCGGCTCAGAGCTCCAGCCGGTACCGGTACCAGCGCTCGGCCGGGCGCAGGCCCGCCGCGGCCAGGGCCTCAGCGGTGACCGGGTCGCCGTGCTCCTGGACCTCCAGCAGGGTGGCCCGCGGGTGGTCGCGGCGGAGGCGGGCGGCGAGTTCGGCGATCAGTCCGGCGACGGCTGGCCCGTCGGCCGCGGCGCCCCGGAAGACGACGTCGACCAGCGCGTCCGTGCCGGCGATCACGGCCGTGACCTGGGCGGCCGTGCGGCCGGCGGGGGTGAGGAGGTCCAGGGTGAGGTGCGGGAGCGGCGGGAGGTCGCGCAGCACCTCGGCGGCGTCGCGCGGGGTGTAGGGGCGTCCGGTGACCTCGGCGTAGAGGCGAGCGTGCTCCGCGAGCAGGCCGGCGGCGGCCGGCACAGTGACCTGACGGACCGTCACCCTCGGGAGTCCGGCGGGCCGTTGCCAGTCGGCCAGGGGGACGGGCGTCGTCCAGCGGCCGCCCGGCTCCTCCTTCGCGCCGGCGCCCAGGTCCGCCGCGACGCCGTAGCCGTCCGTGCCGGTCCACTCGAGGGCCGGGATCCCGTCGGCCGCCGCCCTGCGGGCCGCGCCGCGCAGCAGCCGGCCGGCCGTCTCCCGCTCCTCGGCGGTGGGGGCGCGCCGGGCGTGGACGCCGGTGGTGAGGCGTTCGCGCTCCCGGGAGACCAGCAGCCACTGAACGTCGGCGGCGTCTCCCCCGGCGGCCGGCGGGTGGATCTCGGCCCAGCCGAGCAGGCGGCCGTCGGGGCGGCGGGCGACGACGGTCCACGCCGGGCGGTCGGCGGCGGCGCGGCCCAGGTCGGGGACGGGCATCTGCAGTCCGGCGCAGAGCTCCTCGTACAGGCGGACGTCGGCATCCGTGTCGTCCTGGTACGCAACGTATTCGACCGTGATGCCCATGCGCTGTGCTCTCTCGCTCGTGCCGGGGGTACGGGCCAGGCGGCACCCGCACTCGAACTATTGTGCTCGATGCCCCCTCCGTACCCGTGAAAGGACCCCTGTGCGCCTCGCCTCCACCGCCGTGACCGCCGCCCTCCTCGCCCTGGCCCTGCCGGCCGCGACCGCGACCGCCGCCGAGACCCGGCCGGCTACAGGGGCGCGCGTCGCGGCCGCGCACGCCGTGCCCGGGGACGCCGTCCGGATCACCGAGGGCCAGGTGCGCGAGGCCGCCCCCGGCACGCCGCTGCTCTACCCGAGCGTCACCAGCTGTCTGACGGTGACCGTGCGGCTCGCGGGCGGCGGGCTGGTGGGCGCCCACGCCAGTCTGTTCCAGGTGCCCGGCGAGCTGCGCTCGGACGCGATCCTGCCCGCCCTGCGGGCGCGGGTCGGCCACCGGCCGGTGCGGTCCGTGGAGGTGAAGGGCGCGCTCGGCGCCTGGCACCCGGGCTATCTGACCAAGGCCATCGAGGCGTACGGCCCGGACGAGCGGGTTCCGGTGCCCTCGGGCCCCGACGCCGAGGGCGTCGCGCGGGCCGTGGCCCGGGCGCTGGGGCAGCCGCGTGCCGTGGTCGCGGTGGCGGACGTGCCGGACGGGGACCTGCTCGTCCGGTGACCCCGGTGTGCCCGGCCGGGCACCGCCTCCGGCGGCTCGGGTGGGCCGCCGGCCGGTTCCGAGGGAAACTGGAAGGACCGGCTCCGTCCGGACCGGGGTCCGGGGCACCTGTCGTGCTCCCGGGCCGGCCCCGACAACACCACGCACGTTCCTTGCCTCACCCGCTCGTGCGGCACTCGCCGCGCGCGTCCCGTGAGCCTCACGCGACCCAGGTCACCGGGTGTGCCGCCGACCACCGGGGGCAGACGCCGGGACGTCCGGCCGGGGGCGCGGGGTTTCCGGCCGAGCTGTCCGGGAGGTGCGTCATGGCAACGGTCGAACAACGTTCCGACGGCGCGGGGGGTGACTCGGGGACGGTGACCACGTCCGTCCCGGCACGGCTGGACCGGCTGCCGTGGTCGCGGTGGCACTGGATGGTGGTGATCGGCCTCGGCACGGTGTGGATACTCGACGGCCTCGAAGTGACCGTCGTCGGCAACATCGCCTCCCGGCTCTCCGAGCACGGCAGCGGCCTCGACATCTCCTCCGCCCAGGTGACCGGCCTCGCCGCCGCGCTGTACGTGGCGGGCGCCTGCGTGGGCGCCCTTTTCTTCGGCTGGCTGACCGACCGGCTCGGCCGCAAAAGGCTCTTCATGCTGACGCTCGCGGTGTACCTGGCCGCGACCGCGATGACCGGGCTCTCCTTCCACTCCTGGTGGTTCTTCCTCTTCCGCTTCCTCACCGGCTGCGGCATCGGCGGTGAGTACGCGGCCATCAACTCCGCGGTGGACGAGCTGATACCGGCCCCGTACCGCGGGCGCGTCGACCTCATCATCAACGGCAGCTTCTGGATCGGTGCCGTGGGCGGGTCGCTGCTGTCGGTCCTCATGCTCGACACCGCCCTGTTCCCGGCCTGGCTCGGCTGGCGGCTCACCTTCGGGCTCGGCGTGGTGCTGGGTCTGGTGATCCTGCTGGTCCGGCGGAACGTCCCCGAGTCGCCCCGCTGGCTGTTCATCCACGGCCGCGGCGAGGAGGCGGAGGAACTCGTCGGCTCCATCGAGCGGCAGGTCGCCGCCGACACGGGCCGCCCCTGCGAGCCGGTGGACCGGAAGATCACCATCCACCGGCGCGGCAGCGTCGGCTTCCTGACCATCGCGCGGACCGTCTTCCGCGACTATCCCCGCAGGTCCGCGCTGGGGCTGGCGCTCTTCATCGGCCAGGCGTTCCTCTACAACGCGATCACCTTCGGCTTCGGCTCGATCCTCACCGACTTCTTCTCGGTGCCCTCCGGTCACACCGGCTACTACTTCGCGGTCATCGCCTTCGTGAACTTCCTCGGCCCGCTGCTGCTGGGGCGCCTCTTCGACACCGTCGGCCGGCGGCCGATGATCACGGGCACGTATGTGCTGAGCGGTCTGCTGCTGTTCGGCACCGCCTGGCTGTTCGGCCGGGGTTCGCTGACGGCGGCCACGATGACGGCCTGCTGGTGCGCGGTGCTGTTCTTCGCCTCGGCGGGCGCGAGCAGCGCCTATCTGACGGTCAGCGAGATCTTCCCGATGGAGACGCGCGCGCTGGCCATCGCGTTCTTCTACGCGGTCGGCACGGCCGCCGGCGGCATCACCGGCCCGCTGCTGTTCGCCAAGCTGACGGGCTCCGGAGTGGTCGGTGACACGGTGTTGGCGTTCCAGATCGGCGCCACCCTGATGACGGTCGCGGGTGTGGTGGCGGGCTTCCTCGCGCTGCCCGCCGAGCGCCGTTCGCTGGAGGACATCGCCACCCCGCTCACGGCCGCGAGCGCGGACACGGGCGCGCCGACCGGCACGCCCTGACTCCCGGCACTTCCTGACGCACCATCAACGCCACTGACCCCGGCCGGAGGCCGGCACAAGGCCCGCACGCACCCACCGCGTGCGGGCCTTCCGCATGACCGCGCGCCCGCCCCGCTCCTGGCCGGATCCGGTTTTCGAGAGTGAGATCACTTTCAGAACACTTGTTTTGACATGCGCACGCCGCCATTGTGTTGCCCGGCACTCACCCCCCGGACACCCCGTGCCATCAGCCTGATCCGCGATTCCCACTCCACCCACCTCTCGGGAGCGTCATCCATGCGTCTCTACGCGCGTCGAATATCCGTCACCGCCGGCCTCGCCGCCCTGACCGGCGCGATCGTCCTCAACGCACCCAGCGCCCAGGCCGCGCCGCCGGCCCCGGTGGACGCCGCCACCGCGCGTTCGTACGTGGACGCGCTGACCGTCCGCCCCGAGGGCACCCTCGACGGCTACAGCCGGGCCCAGTTCCCGCACTGGATCACCCAGCACGGGGAGTGCAACACCCGCGAGGTCGTCCTCCAGCGCGACGGCCAGGACGTCGAGCAGGACGACCGCTGCGCCGCCGTCGAGGGCACCTGGTACTCCCCCTACGACGGCGCCACCTGGCACGACGCCTCCGACATCGACATCGACCACGTCGTCCCGCTCGCCGAGGCGTGGCGCTCCGGGGCCAACACGTGGACCAAGGCGGACCGGCAGAAGTTCGCCAACGACCTGACGCGCCCCCAGCTCATCGCCGTGACCGACCGCGTCAACCAGGCGAAGGGCGACAAGGACCCGGCGAAGTGGATGCCCTCGCGCGCCGACTACGCCTGTACGTACGTGCGCATGTGGGTCACCGTCAAGCACGACTACAAGCTCACGGTGGACAGCGCCGAGAAGAACAAGCTGGCGGCGGTCCTCAAGGGCTGCTGACCCGGAACGCCCCTCCCCCGGGCCCGTCGTCCTACCCGGGCGGCGGGCCCGCCACCGTCCGCGCGATGTCGAGGGTGAGCCGCTGCCAGGGGTCGCGCGGGTCGCGGCCGGTCAGTTCGCGGACCCGGCGCAGCCGGTAGCGCAGGGACTGCGGGTGCAGCCGCAGGCCGCGGGCGGCGGCGGTGGCGGAGCCCGTGTCGAGGTACGCGGTCAGGGCCTCCAGCAGGTGCCGCTGGGCGGACCGGGCGAGCAGGCCGAGGACCAGGCGGCCGATGTGCTCCGCGTCCGTGGCCGGGTGCCCGGCGAGCAGGGCGAGGACGTGCGCGTCGGCGTCGGTGAGGAGCCGCCCGGGGCGGTGGGCGTGCTCCGGCGCGGTGGCGAGGGCGCCGGCGGCGAGGCGGTGGGCGACGGCGATCCGGTCCAGGCCCTCACCGGTGATCGCGCAGCCGCGCAGCCCGCGTTCCGCCAGCACCCCCGGGGCCGCCGCGACGGCGTCCGCCGGGAGCAGCAGCACCGTGCGCGGCCCCTGCGCGGTGGCCAGCGGGGTGCCGGTGGCCGGGCCGGTGAGCACGGCGAGCAGCTCCGCCGGGTCCGCCGGGCGGTCGCCCTCGCCCGGTCCGACGACCAGCAGGCAGTAGGGGTACGGCAGTTCGACGCCGAGGCGGGCCGCGCGGTCCGTCACGGCGCCGACGGACGCGTGCCGGCCGGCGATCAGGTCGTCCAGCAGCAGGCGCAGCGCCTGCGCCCGGTCGCCCGCCAGCCGTTCGCTGGTGGCGGTGTAGGAACCGGCCATCACCTCGCACAGGGTGTCGAGGGTGGTGAGGAGCTGCCGGGTGAGGGCGAACGCGTCGGCGGCGGCGGAGGGGGCGGCGCGGGCCGCGATCTCGTCCACCAGTACGGCGGCGGCGACCCGGTAGGCCCGCAGCACGGCCGGCAGCGGGCGGCCGTCGGCCGCCCGGGCGGCCGCGATGCCGCGGAAGCGGCGCAGGTCTGCGGGGCCGATGTCGCCGTCGACGGCCCACAGGTGCAGGAAGCGCTCCAGCGCCCAGCCCGCTATGGCCCGGACCTCCCCGCGGCGCCCGTCGTCCAGGTCCGCGTAGGCGGGGACCCGTTCGTGCACCGCGTCGACGACGGCCTCGACGACGCGCGGGTCGGTGACCAGCTCCCGGCGGATCCGCTCGCGTTCGTTCGTCACCCCGTGATGGTCGCAGTACTCACCCCGTGCGCACCACCGTGGACGGGGCACGTCACCGCCGTGAGGATCGCTGCCGGAACGCAGCGGTTCCACGGACGGGAGGCGGGACGGACCCATGAGCACCACGCCGCGCTGGGCGGACTACCAGTACGAGATCTACCTGAACGGCCTGTCGGGGGCGGTCCCCCGGCTGCCGGCCGACCCGAGCCGGCTGGAGGAGCTGGTCGAACGGCGGCTCGGCGCCGGCCCGGCGGGGTACATGATCGGCGCGGCGGGCACCGGGAGCACCGCCCGCGCCAACCGCGCCGCCCTCGACCGCTGGCGGATCGTGCCGCGGATGCTGCGGGACGTGGCCGAACGCGACCTGTCCGTCGAGCTGTTCGGCCGCCGGCTGCCGGCGCCGCTCGCGCTGGCGCCGGTCGGCATCCTGAAGATCGCGCACCCGGACGCCGAGCCGGCCGCGGCCCGCGCCGCCGCCGCGCTCGGCGTCCCGTACGTCCTGTCGTCGGCGTCGAGCACCCCGATGGAGCGGGTCGCGGAGGCGATGGGCGACGCCGAGCGGTGGTTCCAGCTGTACTGGCCGAAGGACCGCGAGGTGGCCCGGAGTTTCCTGACCCGGGCCCGGGAGGCGGGCTACACGGCCCTGTTCGTCACCCTGGACACCCCGCTGCTGTCCTGGCGCCCGCGCGACCTGGACCAGGCGTACCTGCCGTTCCTGCACGGCGTCGGCACGGCCAACTACTTCAGCGACCCGGCGTTCCGGGCCGGGCTGGCCAAGCCCGTGGAGGAGGACCGCGAGGCGGCGGTCCGGCACTTCCTCGGAATGTTCTCCGACGCCGGGAAGACCTGGCCCGACCTGGCGTTCCTCCGCGAGCACTGGGACGGCCCGATCGTGCTCAAGGGCGTGCTGCACCCGGACGACGCGCGGGCCGCCGCCGACGCGGGCATGGACGGCGTCGTCGTCTCCAACCACGGCGGCCGGCAGGTGGCGGGCGCGGTGGCCGCCGCCGACGCGCTGCCCGGCGTGGTGGCGGCGGCCGGCGACCGGCTGACCGTCCTGTTCGACAGCGGGGTGCGCACGGGCGACGACGTGTTCAAGGCCCTCGCGCTGGGCGCGCGGGCGGTGCTGCTGGGCCGGCCGTACGTGTACGGGCTGGCCCTGGACGGGCAGGCGGGCGTGGACCACGTCGTCCGGTCCGTGCTGGCCGAGTTGGACCTCACCCTGGCCCTGTCCGGGCACGCGGACCCCGCCTCGCCGGGCCCCGCCGACCTCGTCCGGGAGGCGCTGTGAGCGAGCCGAAGAACGTCCTGGCCGTGGTCTCCCCGCACGTCGGCGGGCGGGCGGCCGGCGCCGCGCTCGCCGGGCTGTTCCCGGGCCGGGCCCGGGTCACCGTCGTGGAGACGGCCGACGAGGACCCGGCCGCGCTGCGCGAGGCACACGTCGTCATCACCGGTCTCGGGCCGGTGACGGCCGCGCACTTCGCCGCCGCGCCCGCCCTGGAGCTCGTCCAGTGCGCCAGCCACGGCTACGACTACGTGGACCTGGACGCCGCCCGCGCGCACTCGGTCCCGGTCTGCACCATCGGCTCCAGCACAGCGGAGCGGCAGAACGTGGCCGAGCAGACCTTCGCCCTGATGCTGGCCCTCGCCAAGCAACTCGTCCCGGCGCACACCGCGCTCACCGAGGGCGACTGGGCGCTGCCACGCCTCCAGTCGTCGATCACCGAGCTGTCCGGCAAGACGCTGGGCATCGTGGGTCTGGGCACGATCGGCACCGAAGTCGCCCGCCGGGCGGCCGCGTTCGACATGCGGATCGTCTACAGCGGGCCGGAGGCGGCCCCGCCGGAGACCGAGGCCCGGCTCGGCGCCCGCCGCGTCGAGCTGGAGGAGCTGCTCCGCACGTCCGACTACGTGACGCTGCACGCGCCGCTCACCGCCGCCACCCGGCACCTGCTGGACGCCGGGCGGCTGGCCCTGCTCAAGCCCACCGCCTTCGTGGTGAACACGGCCCGCGGCGCCCTGATCGACCAGGAGGCGCTCGCCGACGCCCTGGAGGCGGGCGCGCTGGCCGGCGCCGGGCTGGACGTCTTCGACCCGGAGCCGCCCCCGGCGTCGCTGCGGCTGCTGCGCGCCCCCAACGTGGTCCTCTCCCCGCACGTCGCGGGCGTCACCCGGGAGACGCTGGTGCGCATCGCGCTCGCCGCCGTGCAGAACGTCCTGGAGTACTTCGAGGGCGCACCGCCGCGGGACGCGGTCTCCTGAAGTCCCCTTCCCCGACCGGAGGTTCCGATATGCACCGAAGAACGGCCTTTCGCCACCGCTTAGTCCGCGGGCTGCTGTGCGGCGTCCTGGCGCTGCTGCCCGCGTTCGCGGGCGGCGTCGCGGCGGCGTCGCCCGCGAACGCCAGGACCGTGGCGCGGGCGTGTGGCGCGGACACCACGGCCCTCGGCCGGCCCGACCGGCCCGTGGCCGGGTCACTGGTGTCGGCCGTCCGCGCCGACGGCAGGACCGAGCAGTTCCAGCAGTTCTACGACACCTCGACGATGGGCGGACTGCCCTTCGTCTGGCACCGGTCGCAGGACGAGCCGGGCGGCGCGTACGGCGACTGGGAGCGGGTGAGCGCGACGCCCGTCGGACCCAAGCTGTACGAGGTGGACGCGGTGGAGAACTCCGCCGGCGGGCTGGAGGTGTTCTTCTCCTCCTACGGCGGCTTCTGCCACACCGTGCTGCGCACGCCCGACGACCCATGGCCCCCGGCGGAGAGCTTCGAGCTGGCGCCGCCTCCGTACCACGGCGGTCTGACCCTCTTCAAGGACCGTGCCGGCCGGCTGCACGCCTTCGCCGCGAGCCGGTCCACCGGCGCGGCCATGGAGGTGCGCAGCCAGGACGCGACCGCCGACGACCGCTGGGGCGCGGTCCGCGCCACGGGCCCGGTGCCGGAGAGCAACGTGGGGCTGAGCGCGCCCTCGTCCGTCACCCAGCTCCCCGACGGCCGGCTGCGGCTGGTCGCCCGGGAGTGGAACCGCGACCGCTTCTGGACGGTCACCGAGCGAGACCCCCTCCTGGCTTGGGGGCCGTGGCGGCTGTGCGCGGACGCGAGCTGCTCCTGACGGCCGAAGTCCGGCCGAACTTCCCCGTGCGCCGACGTGGCCGAACGCCGGCGCACGGCGGGGAGACCCGGGCCGGAGCGGGCCGCGGCGGTGGCGGATACGGGCCGGGTGCGCGGCCCGCCCGGTAGGCGGCGCCCGCGGCCCGTCCTAGCCTCGCCGTATGGCGATGAACCGCTACCACCGCCTCTACTGCCGGTCCCGGCGCTGGGCCCGGACCGTCGAGGAGCAGGTGCTGCCCTGGGCGCTGGACGGTGTGCCGCTCGGTTCCGACGCGCTGGAGATCGGCCCGGGGTACGGCGTCACGACGGACGGGCTGCTGTGCCGGGTGGACCGGCTGACGCTCGCCGAGGCCGACCCGGCCGCCGTCGAACGGCTGCGCCGCCGCTACGGCGGGCGGGCCGGGGTCGTCCACGCGGACGGCGCCGAACTGCCACTGCCGGACGGGCGGTTCGACGCGGTCACGTGCTTCACGATGCTCCACCACGTGCCCTCGCCCGAACGGCAGGACCGGCTGTTCGCCGAGGCGCGCCGGGTGCTGCGGCCGGGCGGGGTCTTCGCGGGCTGCGACTCCCTGGACGGGACCGTCTTCCGCCTCGTGCACCGGGGCGACACCTGTGTGCCGGTGCCGCCGGGCACGCTGGCGGCCCGGCTCAGGGCGGCGGGCTTCGAGGAGGCCCGGGTCAGCGCTGGAAAGGGCAGGTTCCGCTTCCGGGCCTTCGCGGGCGGCGCGTGAGCCGGCGGCCCGGAGGGGCCTGCCGGGCGGCTACTTCACCTTGTACTCGCAGGGCTTGTTGCTCTTGCCGTCCTGGTTGTCCGCGACCTTCTTCCCGTCGACGACGATGGTGCACGACCCGGCGCGCAGCATCCCGTTCTCGTCCTGCGACGAGCCGGGGACCACGCTCACCAGCCGGCCGACCGTGCGTTCCGCGCCCTCCGGCGTGATGGTGGCGGTCCTCTTCCAGGGCAGGGTCACCTGCTGTGCGCCGTTGCCGTCGAGGTTGTAGTAGATCTGCGTCGTCCCCTTGCCCCGCACCTCCAGGGTCACCTGGTGGGACGTCCCCTTGTCGGTGTCCTCCTTGGGCCGGGCCTCCGACCCCTGCGAAGCGGACGCGGCCTTGTCGCCCTTGTCGTCACCCTTGTCCCCGCCACCGCAACCGGCCAGCAGTGCGGCGGTCGCGACCGTGATGACGGCCATGGCTGTCTTGCGCATGTCTCCTCTTCCGACGGCGACGGCCCGGGCGGACGGCCCGGACCGGCCGTCGATCATATGCCGTGCGTGAAAGGCGGCTCTCGGGCGGGCATGACGGGCGCGGCGGGCGTC
This sequence comes from Streptomyces mobaraensis, assembly GCF_020099395.1. Classification (NCBI taxonomy): domain Bacteria; kingdom Bacillati; phylum Actinomycetota; class Actinomycetes; order Kitasatosporales; family Streptomycetaceae; genus Streptomyces; species Streptomyces mobaraensis. Next base: position 315,951 of record NZ_CP083590.1, read on the forward strand.
GCCTCTCGCGGAAGCCCGTCCGCTCTCCTGGATGCCCGTCAGTTCTCGCGGAAGCCGTCGCGCAGCAGGGAGAAGGCGTGGTCGGCGTCGGCGACGGCCTCGGGGTGGACCTCGTCGGCCGAGCGGCCCGTGACGATGCGTTCCCAGTTGGCCAGGGCGAGGGTCCGCCGGGTGGCGACCAGTTGTCCGGCCAGCAGCCGGGCGGTGATCTCCGGGCGTTCGGTGTCCAGCGTCTCGCGGAGGGCCTCGGCCAGGGACTCCTCCTCGCGTGCCAGGTACTCGCCCATGCGGGCCACCAGGGTCGGCGTGGAGCGGATGAGGCCGTGGAAGGCGAGGACCTCGGCGGCGTCGTTGAGGCCGGTGATGGGGTCGCGGGCGTCGAGCCGGGCGCGGAAGTCGCGGTGCAGGGCGTCCAGGACGGAGACCCCGGGGCCGCGTTCGCGGACCAGGTCGGCCGCCTCGGTCTGGTGGTCGGCGAACCGGTGGACGACCAGGTCCTCCTTGGTCGGGAAATACCGGAACAGCGTGGGCTTGGAGACCTCGGCCTCCGCCGCGACGTCCGCGACCGACACCCCGTCGAAGCCGTGCCGGAGGAACAGCCTGATCGCCGTGTCGGAGATGGCCGCCCGCGTCCGCTGCTTCTTGCGCTCCCGCAGACCCGTCGATCCGTCCATGCGGTCACCCTAACACGCGCGTTACCAGGGAACTCAACTGACCGAGTCCACTATGTGACCTGGTAATTCGTTTCCCGCGCCACCCGCCGCCGCCGACAATGGCGGCCATGGAACTGCGCGGGGAGAGGGTCGTACTGCGGCCCGCCGGGAACGGGGACGCCGTGATCCTCGACAGGATCGTCCGGGAGCCGGCCGTCGCGCGCTGGTGGTCGCCGCCGGACGACTACACGGACATGCTCGCCGTCACCCTCGGCACGCCCGGCGGCGAGGTCGTCGGAGCGGTCCGGTACGACGAGGAGACCGACCCGGAGTTCCGGAGCGCCGGCATGGACATCTTCCTGACGACGGCTCACCACGGCGAGGGGCTCGGCGCCGACGCCCTCCGCACGCTCGCCCGGTGGCTGATCGGCGAACGCGGCCACCACCGGCTCACCCTCGACCCGCTGGCCGCCAACACGGCGGCCATCCGCTGCTACACCAAGCTCGGCTTCCGGCCGGTCGGGATCCTGCGCGCGTACCAGCGCGACCACCGTTCGGGGGTCTGGCAGGACGCCCTGCTCATGGACCTGCTCGCGGACGAACTCACCTGACCCGCCTGACTCGTCCGACTCACACGTCCTCCGTCCCGCCCTGGCAGCGCGGACACCAGTAGGTCGGCCGTTCCCGGCCGGGCTCCCCCTGGTCCGCGAGGCGGACCGGCCCGCCGCACCGGCGGCAGGGGCGGCCCGCGCGGCCGTAGACCCAGAGCCGGCGGTCGGGGTGGGGGTCGGCGGTGGTGATCCGGGCGGAGCGGTCCTTGTTGACGTCGAGGAGCTTCCGGGCCAGGGCCGGCAGCCGGGCCGGCGACGGCACCCGCCCCATGGGCAGCCACGGCGAGATCCGCAGCATGTAGCAGATCTCGGACTTGTAGACGTTGCCGACGCCGGCGAGGTTGCGCTGGTCGAGCAGCGCGTCGCCGACGGCCCGTCCGGGGTCGGCGAGGAGGCGGCGCAGCGCCTCCGCCGCGTCCCAGTCCGGGCCGAGGAGGTCCGGCCCGAGGTGGCCGACGACGGTGGACTCGTCGGCGGTGCGCAGGAGTTCGAGCACGGGGAGACGGTAACCGACCGCGACGTGGCGGTCGTTGGCGAGGACGGCGCGGATCTGGTGCCCGGGGCCGCCGCGCGGGCGCTCGCCGGCGGCGTGGACGCGCCAGGAGCCCTCCATCCCGAGGTGCGAGTGGAGGGTGAGGCCGCCGTCCAGCCGCAGGAGCAGGTGTTTGCCCCGCGACACCGCCTCGACGACGTCCCGGCCGCCGAGATCGGTCGTCGCCAGGGCGGGGACGCGCAGGTCGCCGCGGGTCAAAGTGGTCCCCGCCAGAGCGCGGTGGAGGCGCCGCGCGGTCCGCCAGACGGTGTCGCCCTCGGGCATGCGGCGCCTCCCACGGCGTACGGTCCCTCAGTCGCGGGACAGCGGTGTCTTGAGGGACACCCGGCCGCTCACCTCCTCCGGCACGGCGTCCTCCACCCAGGATGCGGCCCGGCCCGCCGTGGCGTCACCGGTGGCGGCCAGGTTGGAGAGCCGCTGGGTGACACCCGAGGCGGCGGGTGCGGGGGCGGGGGCGGCCGTCGGGCCTTCGGCGGCGTACGCGGCGGTGGTCGCGGTGGCGAGGCCGCCGGAGAGGAGGAGCAGCGACCCGGCGGCGATGCGCGACATGATGCGGTTGTTCATGCCGTGCCAACGAGCCACCGGGGACAAACGACACGAACGCCGCCCGGCGCCCGTTCCGCCCCTCACTCCGCGTATCGGAGTTTGTCCGGATTGAGGACGGCGAAGACGGCGTGGATCCGGCCGTCGCGTACGTCGATCAGGACGACCTGGTCGCCGCCGCGCGCGCTGAGCCTCAGCGCGGGCTCGCCGTTGAGCTCGAGGAACCGCTGGGCGGTGATCTCGTACTTGGACGCCAGCCCCAGCACGAACGCCGTCGCCTTGTCCCGGCCGAGGATCGGCCGCAAGGCCGCGCTGACCTTGCCGCCGCCGTCGCTCCACACCGTCACCTCGGCGCTCAGCAGGTCCTTCAGCCCGGCCAGGTCGCCGCCGGCCGCCGCCTCCAGGAACCGGGTGAGCAGCCGCTCGTGCTCCTCGCGCGACGGCCGCGGCCGGGGCCGGGCGGCCGTGAGGTGGCCGAGGGCGCGGCGGTGGATCTGCCGGCAGGTCGCCGCGGAGGCGCCGACGACCTCGGCGATCTGCTCGTACGGCATCTCGAAGGCGTCCCGCAGCACGAACACCGCCCGCTCCGGCGGGGTGAGCCGTTCCATCATGTGGAGGGTGGCGTAGGAGAGGCTGTCGCGCAGTTCCGCCGTGTCCAGCGGGCCGGCCGCGTCCGTGGCGACGGGCTCCGGCAGCCACTCGCCCCGGTACGCCTCGCGGGTGACGCGGGCGGAGCGCAGCTGGTCCAGGGCGAGACGGGAGACGACCGTCGCGAGGAAGGCGCGCGGGTCGCGGACGGTCTCCCGGTCGGTGCGGGCCCAGCGGAGGTACGCCTCCTGGACCACGTCCTCGGCGTCCCACATGCTGCCCAGCATCCGGTAGGCGATCCCCAGCAGCAGGGGCCGCTGCCCCTCGAACACGTCGTCCATCGTCCCCGGTCTCCCCGTTCCTCCTGCTCCGGCCGTTCCCCCGCTCCGGCGCGCGGCCAGGATACCGGCCGGTTCGTACGACCGTACGGGGGCCGGCAAAGGCGGGACGGAACAGGGGCCGGATTCCCGCCCGCCGGGGCCTCTCGGCCCCTGGCGGGCCGCCGCCGGGCCGCGCGGCGTGGGCGGCGGAACACCCCTTGATCTGCGGAGGGACTGATGGCGATGGGCGCGGCGGGACTCGGCACCACCGACCTGGAGACGCTGCTGACGGCGGCCGCGGCGGCCCCGTCGATCCACAACTCGCAGCCGTGGGAGATCCGTCCGGTCCCGGGCTCGTTCCGGCTGGAGGTGCGCCCGGCCGCGGACCGGTGGCTGCCGGCCGCCGATCCGACGGGACGGGCGCGGCTGCCGTCCGTCGGCGCGGCCCTGTTCAACCTACGGGTGGCGGCGGGGCACTTGGGCCGGCGCACACGCCAGGGGAGCCCATCGAATAACCCGGACACATTCTTAACCGAGTTAACCTATCCTGGGCGCGTCACCTTCCACCGTGGAGAGGAAGCGCTCACCCATGCCGCCCCACATCCAGGAATCCGGGGAACGCCGGCCGGCCGCCGGCGTTCCGGGCACCGCGCTCGCCGAGGAACGGGAGTACGCGGCGGTGTGCCGCGAGGCCGCGCGCCGCCAAGTGACCGACGCCGGGGGCCGGGTCACCGAGGGCGAGGACGTCTCGGGCGACGGCGCGAGCGCCGAGGCGCTCGGCCGCCACCTGCGGACCCGCGCCCGCCGGCTGGCTGAGGAACCCGACGGTCCGCCGTTCTTCGGACGGCTCGACTTCGAGGACGGCCCGGCCGCCGGCGACCACCGGGGGCAGCGGTACCACGTCGGCCGGCGCCGCGTCTCGGTCCACCCGGCCGCGCCGCCCCTGGTGATCGACTGGCGGGCGCCGGTCGCCCGCGTCTACTACCAGGCGAGCGCCCGCGACCCCCAAGGCGTCGCCGTGCGCCGCCGGTTCGGCTGGGCGCCCGGGAGCGACGGCGCCCCCGACGACCTGACCGCGCTGGAGGACGAGCACCTCGGCCCCGCGCGGGCCACCGGCCCGGCCGCCGCTTCGGCCGCCGTTTCAGCCGTCGCTTCGGCCGCCGCGAGCGGTCTGGTCACCGCCGAGATCGAACGGCCCCGGCTCGGGCCGATGCGCGACATCGCGGCGACCATCCAGCCGGAACAGGACGACCTGGTCCGCGCCGGCCTCGCCGACTCGGTCTGCGTCCAGGGCGCCCCCGGCAGCGGTAAGACGGCCGTCGGCCTGCACCGCGCCGCGTACCTGCTCTACACCTTCCCCGAACGGCTCCGCCGCGGCGGCCTCCTCGTCATCGGCCCCAACCGGACCTTCCTCCGCTACATCTCCGAGGTCCTGCCCGCACTCGGCGAGGTCGGCGTCACCCAGCTCACCGTCGCCGACCTCGTCGCCCGCCACCCCGTCCGGGCCGCCGACGACGAGCACACGGCCGTACTGAAACACGACGACCGGATGGCCACGGCCCTCGAACGGGCGCTGTACGCCCGGCTGTCCGCTCCCCGGGAACCGGTGGTCGTCACCGACGGCTCGTACCGTTGGCGGGTGCCCGAGGAGGCGCTCGCCGACGCCCTCGCCGACGTCCGCGGCCGGGGCCTGCCGTACGCGACCGGCCGCGAGCACCTGCGCGCCCGCGTCGTCGCGCTCGTCCGGCGGCAGGCCGAGCGCCGTGCCGGCCCGCGCGGCGCGGCCTGGGAGCGGAAGACCGGCCGCTGCCGCCCGGTGACCTCGTTCCTCGACACGGTGTGGCCGGTGACCCGCCCGGAGGAAGTGGTCGCCGCCCTCCTGGGCGACGCCGGAACGCTCGCGGCGGCGGCGGACGGGCTGTTCACCGCCGCCGAGCAGGCCGCCCTGCGCTGGGCCCGCCCCCCGCGCTCGTACCGCGACGCCCGCTGGTCGGCGGCGGACCTGCTCCTGCTGGACGAGGTCGCCGGGCTGATCGAACACCCCGAGGGCTACGGGCACGTGGTGGTGGACGAGGCCCAGGACCTGTCGCCGATGCAGTGCCGGGCCGTCGCCCGGCGCAGCAGGTTCGGATCGCTGACCGTACTCGGCGACCTCGCCCAGGCCACCGAGCCCTGGGCGCCGCGCGACTGGGCGGCCCAGCTGGACCGGCTGGGCAAGCCGCACGCCGCGGTGGTGCCGCTGACGACCGGCTTCCGCGTCCCGGCCCCCGTCATGGAACTGGCCGGCCGGCTCGTCCCCGCACTCGGCGTGAACGTACCGCGGGCCCGCTCCCTGCGCGCGGACGGCGAACTGACGATCCGTCATGTCGCCGATCCGATGGCCGCCGTGGCACCGACGGTCCGGGCCGCACTGAGGCGGGACGGAGCGATCGCGGTGATCACCGCGGCCGCCGATCTGCCCCGGACGGAAGCGGCGTTGCGCGCCGCCGGCATCACGACGGCGACAGCGGAGGACGAGGAAACGGGCCCGGCGACCCGCGTCACCGTCCTGCCGGCGACCCTGGTCAAGGGCCTGGAATACGACCACGTCATCGTGGTCGAGCCGACCGCCATCACCGAAGCGGAACCGCGCGGCCTGCACCGCCTGTACGTCGTACTGACGCGGGCCGTCTCCCGCCTGGACATCCTCCACGGCCGGCCGCTGCCGGGGCCGCTGGCGGGGTGACGGCGGCGGTGACGGCGGACGTACGAGAACGGTGGCGGGCCGACGGGCCTGGGCGGTGGCGGCCCGCGCGGCGCCGGCCCTTGGCGGTGGCGGCGTCCGCCGAGGGCCCGCGCGCGGCCTCCGGCGACAGGGCGCGCGAGGCGCCGCGGGGGTACGGCCGCCGCCGGAGGCACGGCGCCGTGCGAGGCCACGACCGCCCTGGCGCCCCTGTCGAAGCCCCTCGCGCGCAGCGCGATTGGGGGGGTACGGGGGCCCGCCTTCGCGAGAAACGGTGAACGGGGGTGCCCCCTCTGGAAGGGGGCCGGGGCACACCTGACGACGGTCAGACCGTCGGCACCAGCGCCGCCCACCGGTCCAGGAGGGCTAGGTCGCCCTCCACGCCCGCCAGCCCCTTCGCGGCGATGCGGCGCCAGAGGAAGAGCGTCAAGTCCGAGGCGCTTCCGGACAGTTCGACGTCGCTGGGGCCGGGGCCCGGCGCGTAGCGGACGGTGTCGCCGTCGAAGTGGACGGTCCAGTGGCCCTCGCCGTCGGTGCGCCGGAAGCCGAACCGCTCGCCGGCGCCGGGCGCCGCCCGGCCGCGGGCCCGCCAGGCCGGGACGACCGTGCCGAGGAACCACCCGACACCGCCCGCCGCGAGCTCCGCGTCGAACGGCTCCGCCGCGCCGAGGGCGTTCTCCGCGTCCCAGCGGTGCACGGCCGCTTCGAAGGTCTGCGCCCACAGCCAGAAGCCGGTGGTGCGGTCCGCCGACCAGGTCCACACGGAGTCGGCGGGGTCCCGTTCGGCGAAGCGGGACGCCAGCGCGGCGGCGCCGGCCGCGTACCAGTCGACGAGAGAGGCCGGCACCGGCCCGTGCGTCGGCGGGCGTTCGGGGTCGGGCCAGCCGGCGCGGTCGGCGGGCAGGTCGAGGAAGGTCGTGTCCAGGTGTTCGGGAGCGTCCTGGAGGCGGTCGCGGACGATCCGGGCCACGAACCGGTGCACCCAGCCCAGGTGCCCGGTCAGGTCGGCGACCGTCCAGCCGGGGCAGGAGGGGACCAGGGGCGCGTCCCCGGCGCGGGCCGCACGCCGGACGGCGTCCTCGAACGCCCGTGTCTCGCGGCGGAAATGGGCTACGAGGTCCATGCGCCGACCCTACCGCCGCCGGCCGGCGGCCGCGGACCGGCGGGGCCCCCGGACCGGATCCGATCCGCGATCCGGGACAGTGCCGGAAACGGCCACCGGTCGTGAAACCCCCGGCGCACAGCGCGCGCTCCACGCACCGGGAACGCCGGGGGCCGCCCCGCGGGAGAGGACATCGCCGCTTCCCCGCCCTCCGGCTCTCCGTCCCCGGACCCGCCCTCCGCCTCCGCCCGGGCTCGACGGTCCGCGGCGTCGAGGAGACCCCGTCACCTGGTGACCGGCCGGCCGGGCGCCGACGCCCGGCTCGGGTCCTCCTCGCCGGCCCGCAGGCAGGCGATGCCGTAGTCGCCCGTCTCCTCGTCCACCGTGACGCCGTGGGTCTCGCTCCGGAAGCCAGGGAAGGCCCGGTCGAAGGACTCCAGGGCGCGCAGGTAGCGCAGCAGCGGGCCGTCGGCGGCGCCGGTCGACTCGCCGGGCATCAGGACGGGGATGCCGGGCGGGGTGACGGTGACCATGGCGGCCGCGACGCGGCCGGCCGCGTCGGCGAGGCGTACGCGTTCCGTGCCGCCGCGGATCAGCCGCTGGTAGCAGTGCTGCGGCGGCGCGACGGGCTCGGGGAGTTCCTGGAAGGCCGTGTCCAGCAGGGTGACCAGGTCGGTGTCGCGCAGGTGCCGGTGCATGGAGTGGCACAGCTCGGCGAGGGTGGTGCCGGCGTAGCGGCGGGGGTGGCGGTCGACGACGCCGGGCAGGACGCGGTCGAGGGGCGCGTCGGTGTCGTAGAGCGCTTTGAAGTCCATGAGGGCGTCGAGGAGCGTTCCCCATTTGCCTTTGGTGATGCCCATGGAGAACAGGACGAGGGTGGTGTAGCTGTCGGTCTTCTCGACGACGATGCCCCGGGTGGCGAGGTAGGCGGTCAGGACGCGGGCGGGGATGCCGGTGTCGGACCAGTGGCCGGTGGCGTCGATGCCGGGGCAGGTCAGGGTGACCTTGACGGGGTCCAGCATGCAGTGGCCCTCGGTGAGGCCGGGGAAGCCGTGCCAGTCGGCGTCAGGGGCCAGCTCCCAGCAGGATGGTTCGGTGCGCAGCAGGTCGGGCGGGGCGTCGGCGAAGTCGTGGGGCGCTCCGGTGCGGGGGTCGGTGACGGTGTCGGGCTGCCAGACGCCGAAGAACCAGTCGGGCCGGTCGCCCGCGGCCGTGATGCGCCGTCCGGTGCGGACGACGGCCTGCCGGAACCGGACGGCCTCGGTGATCCCTTCGTCGATCAGCCAGCGGCCCTGGGGGCCGTCCATCATCCCGGCGGCGACGTCGAGGGAGGCGAGGGCGGGGTAGAGGGGCGAGGTGGTGCCGTGCATCATGAACGCCTCGTTGAACAGCTCGTGGTCCACGGGCGCCCGGGGTGCGTCCCTGACGTGGACCATCGCGCTCTGCGAGAGCGCGGCGAGGAGTTTGTGCGTGGACTGGGTGGAGAAGACCGTGGGGCGGTCGGGGCCGGGGAATGTGTCGGGGCCGACGGACATGGCGTAGCGGCCGGCGTAGAGCGGGTGGAAGCGGGCGTAGGCGAACCAGGCTTCGTCGAAGTGCACCCGGGGGGTGCTGGGCGCGAGCTGCCGGGCGACCCGGACGGCGTCGTAACAGAGGCCGTCGTAGGTGGAGTTGGTGATGACGGCGTACTCGGCGCGGGGGTGCGCGGCGTCGGCGGCCAGCGGGTTGCGGGCGACGTGGCCGGCCACCGCGTCCGCCGCGGTCTCGGCCGGCGGCACCGGCCCGGCGAGCCCGTAGCCGTTGCGGGTGGGGACGAGGTAGACGGGCCGGGCGCCGGAGAGGACGAGTCCGTGGAGGACGGACTTGTGGCAGTTGCGGTCGACGAGGGCGATCTCGTCCCGGGAGACGCAGAAGTGGCCGACCATGCGGTCGGCCGTGGAGTTGCCGTGGAGGACGAAGTAGGTGCGGTCGGCGCCGAAGATGCGGGCGGCGTTGCGCTCGGCGTCGCCGATGGGGCCCGTGTGCTCGAAGAGGGAGCCGAGCTCCTCGACGGAGATGGAGAGGTCGCTGCGGAGCAGCCGTTCCCCGTAGTGGTCGAAGAAGGCGCGTCCGACCGGGGATTTGAGGAAGGCGACGCCGCCGGCGTGCGCCGGGGTGTGCCAGGAGTACTCGTGCGCGTCGTCGAAGCGGCGCAGTGCCTTGAAGAAGGGCGGGAGCACGGCTTCCCGGTAGGCGCGGGCGGCGCCGGAGATCCGGCCGGCGATGAACCCGGGGGTGTCCTCCAGCGGCCAGACGTAGCCGACGACGCTCTCCGCGACCCACAGCGGCAGCCGGTCGAGGTCCTCGTCGGCCTCGTCCGTGAGGACGAGGAAGACGGGCAGGTCCTTGAACCGCCGGCCGGCGCCACGGAGGACGGACGCGCCGCCCGGCTCGTCCCCGGCGTGGCCGCCCGCGGGCAGGTCCCAGGCCACCACGGCGGCGACGAGGCCCGCCTCGGTGCGCAGCACGGCGCGGGCGTCGGCCGCGGTGCCGGCCCAGCGCACCTCCAGCCCGTCGGCTTCCAGGGCGGCGCGGATCCTGCGCAGTTGCCCGCCGCGCGCGCCCTGGTCCCGCGGGTCCTGGTCGAGCGCGAACAGCACGGTGCCGACGGCCATCTCGTCCCCCTTGCGCGCGGTCCGCCCGGATCCCGATCGGATCATCGGGTCGTCCTCCGACCAGTCTGGCGCGCGGGGCGGCGCGCGACGGGCCGGGTGCGTTCAAACCACCCGTGGGTGGGGAGCCGTGGCGTTCCCGGGCGCGCGGGGGCGCGGCCGGGCGCCGGGCGCGGTCAAGAGGCTCGCGGCTCAGCCGCCCTCACCCGCCGGGAGGCGGTCCGAGGCCCGTACGGAGTGCAGGTGGACCAGCGCGTCGTAGGCCCGGGCCAGGGCGACCGGCTTCCGCGGCGCGGGGTAGGCGGTGCCGTAGTCGAGCGCGGGGCGCGGCGCGCGCAGCCAGTCGCGGGCGGGGGCGGGGACCGTGCGCAGGTCGAGCAGGTAGTCACGGTGGCGGACGCGGTCGAGGGTGTCCTCGTTGCCGCCGGGTGCCGCGGCCACGGTGAACCGCCGGACGTTGGCGTCCAGCATGGCGTCGTCGGCTCCGACGCCGTTGAACGTCCCGTGGTGGAAGGTGAGTCCGACGGAGACATAGCGCGTGCCGAGCAGGTCGCGGAGGAACGCGCCTTGCGTCTTGGGGTAGTTCACCGGGTCGCCGCTGCGGTAGCCGATGTGGCCGTTGTGGGCGGAGAGCAGGACTTTGCCGCCGGTGTTCTCCTGCCACCAGACGGTGTTGTCGGCCATCACCCGGTCGCGGTAGCGCATGCCCGCCGTGACGCCCCCCTGGCTGGAGAAGTCGAAGGCGTACTGGTCGGCGGTCTGCCGTATCGCGAGCGCGTTCCGTACGGCCCACCGGTGCGCCTCCCCCGCCGTCCGGCCGGGCGCGGGCCGCTGCTTCCGCAGGAGGTCGAGGGCGCGCGCGGCCCGGGCCGCGCGTTCCTTGCGCTCGGCGAGCGGCCGGGTGAGGTAGTCGCGCAGGTAGGGGCCGGAGGGTCCGGTGGGCCGCAGGTCCCGGTAGAGCGCGGTCAGTTCGGGCAGGACGGCCGGGTGGGCGCGCCGTACGTAGTCGAGGACGCGGTCGTAGAGGTCCGGGCCGGCGTAGGCGACGTCATTGCCCATGAAGCGGACGGGGTCGCCGGGGTGGGCGAGGTTCCAGGAGCGCATCCACTGGATCAGCGAGAGGTATTCCCGGGTGTTCCAGAGGAGGTAGGAGTCCTGGAAGTCCTCGCGCATAATGCGGCGCGGGTCGCCTTTCCCGTGCAGCACATAGTCGTTCAGCCGGAGTCCGGTGCTCCACGGCCCTTCCAGGGCGTAGGTGCGGAATCCCCGGTCGCGTACCAGGTGCCGGAAGACGCGCTGCTTGAGCGCGAAGAACTCGTGCGACCCGTGCGTCGCCTCCCCGATCCCCACCACGCGCGCGTCCCCCACCACGCGGTCCAGGGCGCGCAGATCGCCGTCCGGCCCGCCGGGTTCGGTGGTCCGCAGGGGGTGCGCGGCGCGCTCGATCGCTTGCACGACGGCGGCGTCGGCGCGGTCGGTGGCGGTGGCGGATGGGGCGGGTGGGGAGGCGAGGGCGGGGGTCGTGGCGGCGGCCGTGCCCAGGCAGAGGACGAGGCCCAGCAGAGCCGTGATCTGATGTCGTGTCATGCCGTTCAGCATCGGCGGCGGGTCGTACCGGCGGCCATCCGGAACGCCTCCGGTGACGGGTGGGGTTGTCCCCCGGAGGAGCCGAACCGGCGGGCGTTAGGCGCAGTCGCCCAGGACCACCGGCGATCCGGCGTTCGAGTACGTCTCGTAGAGGGTGATCGACTCCATCGGAATCGCCAGCACGTTGAGCCACATGAAGAGTTGCACTCCGACGGAGACCAGCAGCGCCGGCCACCGGCCCCCGAGCCGGGTGCCGTGCCGTCGGCGGAGCCGTGTCACCGTCAGGACGCCGACGATCACCGCTGCCACGCCGAGGGCCACCCCACCCCAGGCGGCGAGGTACTCCGTCATCGGGAACGGCATGTGCCGGCACGCGCTCTGCTGCCGAAAGGACCAGTCGTCCTGAATGTCCTCCGAGTGCAGGGCACTTGCCACCCCGAGAACGGTCATGACCGGCACGGACAGTGCGGCGAGCAGCGTGCCGGGCGTGACCGGACGCTTCCCCGCGGACATACCCGGGTCCTCGCCCGCCTGCCCGGCGGCGGGCGGGCGAGCGCCGCTCCCGCCCTGGCGTACCTGGTGCGCTTCTCCGCCGGTGTTCATTCCCCGCCCCCAATTCCTTGATCACCCTAATCGGGGTCCGCGGGCGCCGGGGCGTCGGGGGCGGGCCCTGGCGGCGAGGCCCGCCCGACTCCGACGGGCGGGACCCGCCGTCCGCCCGCCCGTCTCACCCCCGTTCCGCCCCCGCCGCCAGGGGTGCCCGGCGGAGGAGGGCGCGGGTGGGGAGGGCGGTGGCGGTGACGGTGAGGAGGACGGCGCCGGCCGTCAGGGTGAGGACGGTGACGGGTGAGACGTAGGGGGCGGAGCCTGTGACGCCCCGGGCGATGGGGACCAGCGTGATCCAGACGATGACGGCGCCGAGGGTCAGGCCGCTGGCGGCCACCAGGAGGGCCTCCCAGCGCATCATGTCGCGCACCTGGCGGCGGGTGGTGCCGGTCAGGCGGAGCAGGGCGACCTCGCGGCGGCGGTCGAGGACGGTCATGACGAGGGTGTTGGCGGCGGCGACGGCCGCGAAACCGCCGAGCACGGCCGCCATCACGGTGTTCGCCCAGGCGTTGAGCTCCTGGTCGCGGTCGGCCGCGGCCGCGAAGCCGGCCGCGTCGGTGACGGTGGTGCCGGGCGGGGCCAGTGCGGCGAGCCGCCGGGCGACGGCCGCCCGGTCCGCGCCGCGGGCCTCCTTGACCAGGACGTGGCTGTCGAGGGCGGTGGCCGCGTGGGCGGCGACGGTGGCCCGGGGCAGCAGCACCTCGCCGAGGCCGAGCCCCCGCTCGTAGGTGGCGACGAGCCGGGGCCGGACCCGGGTGCCGTCGGCGAGCCAGAGCGGGACCCGGTCGCCGGGTGTGACGTGCAGGCTGTCGGCCAGGGTGGTGGCGACGGCGACGGTGTCGGACGAGGTGCCGAGCCCGGCCAGGGAGCCGGTCCGGACGCCGAGGTCGAGGACGGCGGGGAGCCGGGCCGGGTCGCCGGAGACGCCGAGGGCGGTCGCGGACGACAGCCCGTCCCCGGCCTTGTGGAGGGTTCCGGTGCGCAGGACGCCGACGGCGGTGTCCACGCCGGGGACGCGGTCGGCGCGTTCCGCGGTGGCGGCGGGCAGCCCGGGGCCGGTGGTGGTGAGGACGCGGTCGGCCACGACGGCGTCGCGGACGTTCCGGTCGGCGACGTGGCGGATGGTGCCCTGGAGGAAGAGGAGGGTTCCGCAGAAGGCGGTGACCATCACGATGGGGGTGATGGCGGAGGCGAGGCGGTGCGCCTGGGCCCGGGAGTTGTCGGCGGCCAGCGACCCGGCGGCGCCCGCGGCGCGGACGCGCAGGGGCAGTCCGAGCAGGGTCGCGCAGAGCCAAGCCACCAGCGGGCCGAGCAGGGCGATGGCCAGCAGGAAGCACAGGACGACGCCGAGGGCGGTGTTGGCGGCGGTCTCGCCGTTCTGGTCGGCGGCGAGGCCGGCGAGGACCGTGCCGCCGACGAGGGCGGCCAGGCCGAGCGGGGTGCGTATCCAGCCGGGCCGGACGGGTGGGGCGGACGCCTCGCCGAGGGCCTGGCTCGGGCGCAGCCGCGCGGAGCGGCGGGCGGCGGCGTACCCGGCGACGAGCGCGGACAGCAGGGTGGCGCCGACGGCGACGGTCAGCGGTATGAAGCCGACGTCCAGGCGCACGCCGTCGGGGACGGCCCCGCGCTCGTCCAGCTCGCCGAACCACCAGTGGGCGAGGGCGAGCCCGGGCAGGATGCCCAGGGTGCCGGCGACCGGCGCGATGATCACCGCCTCGGTGGCGATGGTGCGGCGGATCTGCCGCGGGGTGGCGCCGATGGCGCGCAGCAGGGCGAACTCGCGGGCCCGCTGGCCGGTGGCCAGGGCCACCGTGCCCATGACGACGAAGACGGCCGTGAAGGCGGCGATACCGCCGAAGGAGCCGCCGATGCCGGTGAACAGCTCCCGGGCGTCGGTCAGCCCGGGCTCCTCGGCCGCGCCGCGCGCGTCGCCCGTCAGCACCTCGGGTCCGTCGCCGACGGCCTGCCGGACCTGGCGGGCGAGGGCGGGCGCGGCGGTGCCCGGCCGGGGGCGTACGGCGATGGCGTCCACGGCGCCCGGGTGGCCGGAGAGCCGGTCGGCGGTGGCGTCCGCGAACCAGGCGGTCGCCCGGCCCGCGCCCTCCCGGGCCAGGCCGGCGACCCGGTACGCCGCCGTGCCGCCGGGACCGGTGAGCGTGACGCGGTCGCCGGTCGCCAGGCGGGCGGCGCGCGCCGAGGCCGCGTCCAGGACCACCTCGCCGGAGCGCGGCGCCCGGCCGTCGGACAGCGGGCGGGCGCCCGGGGCGAGGGCGACGCCGGCGCTTCCGTAGGGCCGTCCGGTGAGGTCGGGGAGCGCCGCGCCCCCGGCCCGTACCGGGAACGCCTGCTCGGGCACGGCGGCGGCCACGCCGGGCCGGGCCGCGATACGTGCGGCGAGCGCCGCGGGCACCCGGCCGCGCCCGGGCAGCGCGGACTCGCTGGTCGACCGGTTCTCGCCGTGGCCGGTGGTGATGCGGACGTACGGGTCGGCGGTGACGACGACCGGGGTGTGGGCGTAGCGCTGGGGTACGACGTGGGCGGTGATGCCCGTCTGGAGGAGCACCCCGCAGGCGGTGATGATCGCCGAGGCGAACAGCAGCGCGACGAGGCTGCCCGCGAAGGAGGCGGGCCTGAAGCGGACGGAGGCCCGCGCGAGTCCGTTCGGCATGCGGCTCACACCGTCGCCGTCGGGGTCGGAGCCGGTGCCGGGGCCGGGCGGCGGTCGGCCGCGGCGGTCAGGGCGACCATCCGGTCGGCGACCGCCTGCGGGTCCGGGCGGGTCAGCTCACCGGCGAGCAGGCCGTCGGCGAGGAAGAGCACCCGGTCGGCGTGGGCGGCGGCCACCGGGTCGTGGGTGACCATGACGACCGTCGCGCCGAGCGCGTCGACCGCCCGCCGGAGCAGGCCCAGGACCTCGTGGGCGGACCGAGTGTCGAGGGCGCCGGTCGGTTCGTCGGCGAACACCACCTCGGGCCGGGTGATCAGCGCCCGCGCGATGGCCACCCGCTGCTGCTGGCCGCCGGAGAGCTGGCCGGGACGGCGCCGGCCGTGCCGGTCCAGGCCCACCTCGGCCAGCAGCTGCTGGGCCCGGTGCCGGTCCTGGCGCTCCCCGGCGAGGCGCTGCGGCAGGAGGACGTTCTGCTGCACGGTGAGCGAGGGGAGCAGATTGAACGACTGGAAGACGAAGCCGACGCGGCTGCGCCGCAGCTTCGTCAGCCGGTCCTCGCTCAGCCCGGTGATCGCCTCGCCACCGAGCAGCACCTCGCCGGAGCTGGGCCGGTCCAGCCCGGCGGCACACTGCAGAAAGGTGCTCTTGCCCGAGCCGGAGGGGCCCATCACCGCGGTGAAGCTCCCGCCGGGCAGGGCGAGGTCCACCCCGCGCAGCGCCTCGACGGCCCCCTCACCCCGCCCGTACCGGCGCCGCACGGCCCGTAGCTCGACCGCCGGGGCCGTGCCCTGGCGCTCCTCGGTGGGTGTGCGGTCGCGGCGCAACGCCATGGTGTCCCTTTCTCCGCCGGTGCTGTCGACGCCGTCGACGCTACGGATCGGGGACGGGGGCGGGCCATGGAGGCAGCCGGGCTCGGGCGGTGGGGTTTTCCCCAGGTCGGACGGGGGCGCTGCCCGGTCCGCCGGGGTTGCGGGAGGCGGGGCGCGGGGCCGGAGGCGGAGGCGGAGGCGGCACGCCAGGGCTGGCGGAGGCGCGGGGGCCGGCGGAGGCCCGGCGGGGCCGGCGGAGGCCCGGCGGGGCCGGCGGAGGCCCGGCGGGGCCGGCGGAGGCCCGGCGGGGCTCCGCCCTCGCCCGCCCCGACGACGACCACCGCGGGCCCGCGCGCGGGAGCCGGACGACCGGAGGTTCGGACGACCGGAGGTTCGGACGACCGGAGGCCGGACGACCGAGGGCCCGGGCGTCCGGCCGGCGCGTCACGGGGTGACGGCGACCGGAAGGACGGGCCCTTGGTGCGCCTTCGCGTCCTGGAGGGCGGTGAGCCGGCGGACGAAGAGGAAGGCGAGGACGGCCGCCACGATGTCGACGGCATCGGCGGCGATCAGCACCCCGGTGGCGCGGCGGATCTCCTCGAAGCTGTCGGCCCGGGCGTACATCCGGCCGCCCGCGCGCCCCAGGACGAGGGTGGCGATCCACAGGCCCCACCACCAGTTCATGACCGTGCGCGGGGCGCGGACCGGCGAACCGTCGGGCTGATACGGCAGGCTCGCCGCCCAGACGTCGTTGGCGATCTTCTTCGGGAACCAGAGGTTGACCACCGGCACGAACCAGCCCCCGATGCTCCAGCCCCGGCTCATCCGGTGTCCGTCCGGCCGGAACGCCTCCGCGTTGGAGCGCACGCGGTGGAACCAGACGAGGAACACGACGGCACAGGCCAGCAGCGCGGCCGTCTGCGTGGCGCCGGAGACGAACTGGAGGAGGTCGGCCCGGTCGACCTCACGGTCGGACAGCGTGCCGACGCCCTCGCCGATCGCCTTGTCCGCCACCCCGTACATATTGGTGCCGGCGAAGAGCGCCAAGACGTCGGTCAGGACGCACAGCCCCAGCAGCGCGGCGACCGCCCGGCCGAGCCCGACCGGGGACGCGAGGCGCGGCACGGGGCCGGGCAGGGGCCCGGGGTATGGGGGCGGCGGCCCGGCGAGGAGCGGCCCGGCCCCCGGCGCGGCCTCAGGCCCGCCGCCGTACCCCGGCCCGCCGGCCGGCGGGGTACCGGGGACCGCGCAGGCGGCGCAGCACCCTGTCGCCCCCACAGCCGGCGTTCTCTGACATATCGCACACAGCACCTACGACGACCTCGATCGTTTTCCGGCGCGCCGACAGGCGCGGACACAGGGAGTCACTGGTCATGCGAGGTTATCGGGCCCCTCGGACAGCGGGGCCCGGACCTGACGGAGACGGGCGCGCGGCCGCTGCCCCGCACGGGTGAATGACCTGCGAAAAGCCGCCATTGCCCTGATCATCGGAGGTATGGCGCTGCCCGTCGCCCGGCTCCCCGAGATCCGGCCCATGCTGACCGTCCCCGGCCCGCTGCCGGCCGACGGCGAGGACGCGGGCTGGGGGTTCGAGGTGAAGTGGGACGGGGTGCGGTGCGTGGTCAGCACCGCGGGGGACGGGACCGTACGGCTGATGAGCCGGGCCGGGAACGACGTGACGGCCACCTACCCGGAGCTGCTGGAGCTGGGCGCGCAGCTCCAGGGCCGGTCCGCGGTGCTCGACGGGGAGCTGGTGGCGCTGGACGAGCGGGGCCGGCCGGACTTCGGGCTGCTCCAGCGCCGGATGGGCATCGCCAACCCGCGCCGCGCGGCCCACCTGGCGATGGAGTACCCCGTCCACCTCATGATCTTCGACGTCATGCACCTGAGCGGCCGCTCCTTGCTCGGCGCGACCTACGGGGAGCGCCGCGCCATCCTCTACGGCATGGGGCTGACCGGCCGCAGCTGGTCCGTCCCCACCCACCTGGAGGGGCATGCGCGGCGGGCCTGGGACGCCACGCTGCGCCACGGCTACGAGGGCGTCATCGCCAAGCGGCTGGCCTCCCTCTATCTGCCGGGCGTGCGGTCACCCGACTGGCGGAAGGTGAAGCACCTGCTCACGCTCGACGTGGTCATCGGCGGCTGGACGGAGGGCCGGGGAGTGATCGCCGGGCTGCCCGGGGCCGTACTGGCCGGTGTGGAGGAGCCGTCCGGCCTGCGGTACGTCGGTTCCGTCGGCTCGGGCCTCTCCGGGCAGGAGCGCCGCGACCTGGCCCGCTACCTGGAAGCGATGGCCCGGGACGGCTCGCCGTTCGCGGGGCCGGTGGACGCGACCGGCGTCCACTGGGTGGAGCCGCGGCTGGTCGCCGAGATCACCCTTACCGGCTGGACCCCGGCCGGGCACCTCCGCCACCCCATCTGGCACCGGCTGCGGCCGGATCTGACACGGCCCGGGTGAGCGGGGACATGCCGGAGGGCGGCGGCACCCGGATTTCCGGTGCCACCGCCCTCCGGCGTTTTGTTTTCGCGTTCTCCGTCAGTAGGCGGAGTTCACGTTGTCCATCGAGCCGTACTTGTCGGCCGCGTAATTGCAGGACGCGACGATGTTGGCGACCGGGTCGTAGATGTCCCAGGACGTGCCCTCGACGTGGTACGCCTTGAAGGTGGGGTCGATGATCTGCAGCAGACCCTTCGACGGCACACCGTTGACCGCGTTGACGTCCCAGTCGTTGATCGCGTGCGGGTTACCGGTCGACTCCCGCATGATGTTCCGCTTCACACCCTCATAGGAGGCCGGGATGCCCTTGGCCTTCATGATGTCCAGAGCCTGGGAGATCCAGCCCTCCAGGTCGTTGCCGTACGCCTTCGGGGCGGGAGCGGCGGGGGCGGCCGGCTTCCGCATCGGCTTGCGGGCGGTGGAGCGGTTCGCGGCCTGCTTCTGCGCACGGTCCTTGTCCGCGGCGGCCTTGGCCTTGGCGTCCGCCTTCGCCTTGGCGTCGGCGTCGGCCTTGGCCTTGGCGGCGTGCTTGGCCGCGGCGGCCTCGGTCCGGGCCTGCTCGGCCGCCTTCTCGGCGGCGTCCGCCCGCTCGGCGTCCTGCGTCTGGGCGAAGGTCTCCGCGTTCCAGGCCACCGGCTTGACCGGCGCCGGGGCGGCCACGGCGTGCGAGGCGGCACCGAACGCGACGGCGGCGGCACCGGCGGCGGTCAGCGCCGCGGCGGAGAACTTGTGGGCCTTGGTCAGACGGGTATAGCCGGAGTGAGTGGAACGCATGAGAAGGGTGAACCTTTCGGATCGGGGAACCGCGACGGGCCTGGACCGGCGCAAAGAAAAGCGCCGTTCTCGGTCGGACGGCGCCGTGCGGTCCCACCATTCTTAGCGGCGGCCGAAAACCCCGACAAGCACTGTGACCTACTCCCCCGCATCGTTCATCCAGCCCCGAAAGGCCGGGAAATCCCCGCGACTTCGGGAACGCACAGCACTAAAGAAATCCGTATGTGACCGGGGCCCTATGCGCGGCCTCACAGCGGCCGCTGCTCCCCGTTGACGTCCCGCCACGTCCCGCCACGACCCGCGACCGAGAACGCGTCGGGCCGCGCCCCCTTCGCGGGGAGCGCGGCCCGGTGCCGTCGGCGCGTCGCCGTTACGCCTTCGGCGTCGCCGCCTCGCGCAGCTCCGCCTCGCGCTGGGTGCGGGCGACCCGGCCGCGGACCAGGAACCAGCCGCCGACCAGGGCCGCCGCGATCAGCGGCAGGCAGAGGATGGTGTCACGGCTGGCGCCCTTGTCGGCCGCCATCAGGCCCAGGACACCGGCGAGGAAGACCAGCGTGACGATCTGCGTGTAGGGCGCCCAGGGCAGCCGGTAGGCGGGACGGGAGACCAGGCCCGCCTTGGCGCGCCGCCAGAAGAGCAGCGAGCAGAGCATGATCATGCCCCAGGTGCCGATGATGCCGATCGCGGCGAAGTTCAGCACGATCTCGAAGGCGTTGTCCGGGACGACGAAGTTGAGGCCGACGCCCAGGACACAGAAGAACGCGGTGAGCAGGATGCCGCCGTAGGGGACCTGGCCCTTGTTCATGCGGCCGGTGAACTTCGGGGCGGAGCCGGACATGGCCATCGAGCGCAGGATGCGGCCGGTGGAGTAGAGGCCGGAGTTCAGGCTGGAGAGCGCGGCGGTGAGGACCACCAGGTTCATCACGCCGGCCGCGTACGGCACACCGATCTTGGACAGCACGGTGACGAACGGGCTCTCGCCGCCGGTGAAGGCGTTGTACGGCAGCAGGAGCGTGAGGAGCACGACCGAGCCGACGTAGAACAGGCCGACACGCCACATGATCGAGTTGATCGCCTTGGGCATGATCTTCTCGGGGTTCTTGGTCTCGCCCGCGGCGACGCCGCACAGCTCGACCGAGGCGTAGGCGAAGACGACGCCCTGGATGATCAGCAGCATCGGCATCAGGCCGGACGGGAAGAGGCCGCCGTGGTCGAGCATGTTGGACAGGCCCGGGGCGTGCCCGCCGACATCGTGCTGGCTGGCCAGCAGGAAGATGCCGATCGCCATGAAGGTGATGAGGGCGCCGACCTTGATGATCGCGAACCAGAACTCCATCTCGCCGAAGTACTTCACGGAGATGAGGTTCACGGTGAGGACGACCGCGAGGGCGATCAGCGCGAGGACCCACTGCGGGATGTCGCTGAACAGGTGCCAGTAGTGGGTGTACGTGGCGACGGCCGTGATGTCGGCGATGCCGGTGGTGGCCCAGTTGAGGAAGTACAGCCAGCCGGCGGCGAAGGCGCCCTTCTCCCCCATGAACTCACGGGCGTACGAGACGAACGCGCCGGAGGACGGGCGGTAGAGGACGAGCTCGCCGAGGGCCCGGACGACGAAGAAGGCGAAGACGCCGCAGATCGCGTATGCGATGAAGAGGGAGGGTCCCGCGCTCGCGAGCCGGCCGCCGGCGCCCAGGAAGAGGCCGGTGCCGATGGCTCCGCCGATCGCGATCATGTTGACGTGGCGGGACTTGAGGTCCTTGCTGTAGCCCGCGTCACCGGCGTCCACGTGCGTGGACGTCGTGACCGGGGCGGACACACCGGTGGGCGTGTCGGCCGCAGTGAGAGTGCGGTCGCTCATGTATGTCTTCGCCTTCGTTCGTGGGGGCAGGACCGGAGGGCGTCCCGGCAGGGGACACCGCCCGGGCTCCGGCTGGCGACGCCGGTCCTGGTGATGCAGAAGGTGTGAGCGGGATGGGATGGATCGGGAGTCCGGGACATACGGAAGTGGGGGGTGGACTCCTCCCGCCGGACGTCGGACGTCAGCGCCCCGAGGGGTGCCGTCGCCCCGTGGGGCGATGTCGGAGGACGCCGTGCTGCCGGCGCGGGTACGCCGCGGCGATCTCCTGGGTGTCTGACGAGTCCATGCGGGAATGGTGTGAGGCGCGTGAAGGTGCCGTCAAGAGTTTGCGGAGAATTGACATTTTTGAAAACTCACGCTAAGTAACCCACGAACGGCAAGATTGCAGGTCACGAGCAGGGCACGGAGGGCGTTCGACTACCATGCGCAACGTTTCCGGCGGTAAGGCGCATCCGCCGCCGTTTTCCCGGCCTCCCCCGGGAAGAGGACGGATTCCTGCCGGGACCGGTCCGAAGGATGCAGCGGCCGATCGCCCCGCCGGACGACGCCGGGCCGGTCCCCCGCCGGAAGAGTGTCGTCCATGACACACCGACCCGTCACGAGGGTGTCCCTCGTCTCCCCGCTGGCCTGCGCGGCGGTGCTCGCCGCTCTCGTCCCCGCCGCCGGCGCGCAGGCCGCGCCCGTCCCCGCCGCGCCCCGGCTGCTGGCACCCCAGGGCACCGGGCTGCTGCCGAACCTCGACGACGACGCCCGCCGCTGCACCCTGCGCCCCGGCGACCTGGACCGGCTGGACGTGGCCGTGGACGAGCGCCTCGCCGCCTGCAACGACGCCGCCGACGAGGTCGTGAACGGCGCGGCCGACCTGGACGACCTCACCCCGCTGCGGGTGCCGCCGGCCGCCGCCGGCCCGCGGGCGACCGCCCGGGTGTCCGTCCCGGCCGCGCAGGCCCGCTACGCCCGGATCTTCGTCGAGCGCGGCGGACGGTACGTCTCGCTGGGCGCCGGCGGCCCGCTCCGGGCCGACGAGCTGCGGCACGGCGTCCGGCTGGCCGTCGAGGGCCGCGACGTCGTCCGGGACCGGGCCCGCTGGGACGGCCGCGTCGACGTCACCCTGACCGTCACCGACCGGGGCGCCACCCGCGCCGCGTCCGTACGGCTGCGCGTGGCACCCGTCCTCCTCCAGCACGACCTCCAGCCGGCCCGGCACGTCTTCGCCGCCGCCCCCGGGCCCGGCACCGGGCAGCCCGCCGAGGTGCCGGTCTCCGGCCGGCGCCCGGGCGGCTGGGACGCCTTCGCCGGCTCGCTGCGCGAGGCGGCCCGGGACTCCGGCCTGCCCGCCCGCGCCCTGCGCTTCCAGCCGGGGACGGCCGAGTGGTGGCGGGACGTGTGGCGGCAGGACATCGCCGAGCCCGGCTACGTCACCAAACGGACCCCCGAGGGCCGCCGCACCATGCGAATCCTGCTGCGCTCCCCCAACCACTGGACGTCCGCCGACGGCCGCGCCGACAGCCTGCGCCGGGCCGGCCGGCTGCTCTTCCGCGATCTGCGCGGGCCCGGTGTGGGGATCGTCCAGCAGTACACGACCCGGCGCGACGCGGGCGTGGACGAGCTGCTGAACTTCACCGGCAACCTGGAGTCCCTGCCGCCGTACCCCGGCCATCCGCAGGGCCGGATCCTCTACGGCAGCACCCCCGAGCGCCACCCCGACCCGTCGTTCGTGACCATGCTGCGGTCCCAGGGGAAGCAGGAACCGCTGACCCTCGACACGTCCTGGCTGCTGGTCGGCCACGTCGACGAGACCGTCCACGTCGTCCGGGCCGACAACGCGCGCGGCTGGACGCTCGCCTACTCCGACCCCCGGCTGGCACTGGACCTGCTGCGCCGCGCGCACCGCGCCGGGGAGGGCGGGCAGCGGCTGTTCGCGGACACGGACGCCCGGGACAAGCCGACCGTCGACCAGATGCTCGACTACGAGCGGCGGACCGGCGACAACGCGGACGCCGCGCGGCACATCGACGGGCAGCTGGCGGTGCTGACGCGCGCCACCGGGCTGCGGAAGGACGAACTCGTGCCGCTGCCCGTGCTGTACGCCAAGGAGGACGCGGGCGGCGGGGTACGCCGCCACCTCGCCCTCTCCCCCGCGCTCGCCAACGGACTCTCCCTCACCGCACGGGACTTCGCCCCGCCGGCGCCGCACGGTCCCCGGGTCGGCGGCCGGGACCTGTTCCGGGACGAGGCCGAACGGCGGCTCCGCGCCCAGGGGGTACGGGTGCACTGGGTGGAGGACTTCTCCTGGGCCCACCTCGGCGGCGGCGAGATCCACTGCGCCACCAACGCGCTGCGGCAGGTTCTCTGACGGACCATCAGGTTATGCCGCGCGGCCGTTCGGGTGACGTACACATTGTGGGCTCCCCGGGGCGCACGGCAGAGTAGCGCCGGGCCATGACCGATGTGCCCCGAGAACACCGTGTTCGCGAAGCGGTCAGGAGAGCGCCATGCAGAAGATCACGTCGTTCCTGTGGTTCGACGACCAGGCGGAGGAGGCGGCCGCGCACTACACGTCCGTCTTCGACGACTCCCGGATCGTGCACGTCCAGCGCTACGGCGAGGCGGGGCCCGGGGAGCCCGGTTCGGTGATGACGGTGACCTTCGAGCTCGCCGGACAGCAGTTCATCGCCCTGAACGGCGGCCCCCGCTTCACCTTCAACGAGGCCGTGTCCCTCTACGTCGACTGCACCTCGCAGGAGGAGGTCGACGAGCTGTGGGCCAGGCTCGCCGAGGGCGGCGAGGAGGGGCCGTGCGGCTGGCTGAAGGACCGCTACGGCCTCTCCTGGCAGATCATTCCGCGTCGGCTGACCGATCTGCTGAGCGATGCGGACGCCGAGCGGGCGGGGCGGGTGATGCGGGCGATGCTGGAGATGACGAAGATCGACGTGGCGAAGCTGGAGGAGGCGGCGGCCGCGGAGGGGTGACCCGCCGGGCCGCCCGCCCTCCCCGGCCGCACGGCGACGCCGGCTGTGGGGGCGGCCGCTCGCGCCGGGGAGCGGTCCTGGCGGGGGCCGTTTTGGAGGGGGCCGTCCTGGCGGGGAACGGTCCTCGCGGGGAGCGGCCCTTGCGGGGAGCGGCCCTTGCGGGGAGCGGCCCTTGCGGGGAGCGGCCCTTGCGGAAGGGCATTCTCACCGGAAGGGCGCTTGCCGCCGGCCGTACTCGCCAGGAGCCGCCCCGCGGGACGCGGCCTTGGCCGCGATCCACACCGCCCCCTCCCCCGGCCCTACCGGGCCTCGGGCTCGGCAGGGCGCGGGGCTGTCGTCGCCTCAGGGCCGGTGGCCCGTCAGAGTCGCAGGTGGGCCGGGTCTGCCGCCTCGGCCATCACCCGGGCCCCCTCGTCGTTGAGTTGCAGATGGTCGCCGGAGTCGTAGGCCGGGAGGATCCGTTCGGGGTGGGACGGGTCCGCGACGGCCGCCGCCACGTCCGTCACGGCGTCGAAGACGTCGGTCGTCCGGATCCAGTCGTTGACCTGGCGGCGTACGGCCTGGCCCTCCTCCGAGTCGTAGCCCTCGTAGACCGTGCCGGCGTAGGGGCCGATCGTATGGGCGATGACCCGCAGGCCGGCCTCGTGCGACCTGCGGGCCAGTTCCGTGTAACCGGCGATGAGGTCGTCGGCGGTGGGCAGCGGCAGCGGTGCGGCCGGGTCGAGGTTGCCGGGGGTGCCGAGGTCGTTGAGGCCGAAGTTGAGGATGACGTGGGTGACGCCGGGGACGTCGAGGACGTCGCGCCGCAGCCGGGCGAGGCCGTGCTCGCCGATCTCGTCCGTCAGCAGCCGGTTCCCCGAGATGCCCTGGTTGACCACCCAGCCGTGGGACAGCCGGCGGTTGAGGTGGTCGGGGAAGCGCGCGTCGGCGCCCGGGGTGGTGCCGGCGCCCTCCAGCCAGGAGTCGCCGAAGGCCACGGCTATCGCGGTGCCCGCGGGGGCGAGGACGTCGACGCCGGAGACGAAGTACCGGGACGGCTCCAGGGACTCCGCGCCTTCCAGGGCGGCGGCCGCGGTCACGTCGCCCGGTGCCGCGAAACCCGTCTCGGAGGCGACCACGGAGAAGGTGGCGAGCCCGGTGTCGTCGGGGAAGTACAGGCTGAGCGCGAACCGGTCGCCCGCGGCCACCGCGCCGGCCACCGGGTCGCTGACGGCCTCCTCGCCGGCCGCGAGGGTGAACGTCTCCCGGCCGCCGAAGGTGAGGGGCACGGACGTTCCCGGATCGGCGCCGGAGCCGCCCGTGTGTCTCGCCCAGCGCGCGGCGCCGACGGTCAGCGGCTCCTTTCCGAACCTGTTGCTGAGGCGGACGCGGACGGCCTCGCCGCCGCCGTTCAGCCGGATGACCTGACGGACCGTCTGGTCGGCGAAGGCGCGGGACGGGAAGAGGACGTAGCTCTCGTACGGGCTGACCACGGCGGAACGGAAACCGGCCACCCACTGCGTATGCGTTGTCATGACCGGTTTGAACAGCCGCCTCGGTGATCTTGTTCCCGGCATGCCGCCCTCGTCCGCGCGGGTCAGTCCGCGGCTCCGTCGAAACGGGCGCGCGCCGCCAGGACGTCGTCCATGTTGCTCTCGGCCCACGCCTTGATGGCCCGCATCAGCGGCACCAGGGTCTCGCCGAGCGGCGTCAGGGCGTAGTCGACCCGGACCGGCACCGCCGGGGTGACCGTCCGGGTGAGCAGGCCGTCCCGTTCGAGGTTCCGCAGGGTCTGCGTCAGCATCTTCTGACTGACGCTCACCAGGCGGCGGGCGAGGTCGGAGTAGCGCTGCGGGCCTTCGGCGAGCGCGTTGACGACCAGGCTGACCCACTTGTCCCCGATGCGGTCCAGCAGCTGCCGGGCGGGGCACTCGGCCAGGTAGGCGTCGTACGCGGCCCGCGCCTCGACGGCCGCGTTCGTGGTCGTGGCCGTGCTCGTGGTCGTGGTCCCCATGGCTCTCCTTCGGGTGCGGTGGCCACTGTGAAGTGCCTTCTTCCTCAGAGAGAGTAACTCTCCCTAGGGTCGTGACCGTTCAGCCGAACGCGAGAACGGAACGGAAGGTGTTCGAGGATGCGGGCGATCGTCGTACGGACGGCGGGTGGACCGGAGGCCCTGGAACTCGTCGAGGTGCCGATGCCCCGGCCGGGTGCCGGGCAGGTGCGGGTGCGGGTCGAGGCCGCCGCGGTCAACCCGGTGGACGCGCTGACCCGCGCCGGGACCCTGGCGGCGGCGGGGCTGGTGGCACCGCGAGAGGTCACCGGCATCGGATGGGACGTCGCCGGGCGCGTGAACGAAGTCGGCCCGGGCGTCACGGAGTTCGCCCCGGGCGACCGGGTCATCGGCCTGCGGGACCGGCTCGACCTCTCGCTCGGCACCTACGCCGACCAGGTCGTCCTGGACGCGGCCGCCGTCGCACCGGCCCCCGCCCGCCTCCCGGCCGCCGAGGCGGCCACCCTGCCGCTGAACGGCCTGACGGCCGACCAGGCCCTGGACGCCCTCGGCCTGGCCGCGGGGGCCACCCTGCTGGTCACCGGGGCGGCCGGCGCGGTGGGCGGCTACGCCGTGGAACTGGCGGCCGGGCGCGGGCTGCGCGTGGTGGCCTCCGCCGGGGAGGAGGACGAGGCGTTCGTCCGCTCGGTGGGCGCCGAGTGGTTCGTCCCGCGCTCGGCCGACCCGGCGGAGGCGGTCCGCGCCCTCGTCCCCGGCGGCGCGGACGCCGTCCTCGACGCCGCCGTACTCGGCGTGGCCGCCCTGGGGGCGGTCCGCAACCGCGGCGCCTTCGTGTCCGTCGTCGGCGGCGCGGCGCCGACCCCGCTGCGCGGCATCGCCGTCACCGAGCTCTGGGTCGCGGCCGACGCCGCCGGCCTCGCCCGGCTGTCCGCCCTCGCCGACACCGGCCGGCTCACCCCCCGCGTCGCCGGCGTCCTCCCGCTCGCCGAGGCGGCGCGGGCCCATCACCGGCTGGCCGAGGGCGGGCTGCGCGGGCGACTGGTCCTGACGCCCTGACGGGTGGTCTCCTGCCGCTGCCGCCGCGGTACCCGGCGGCGTGAGGGCGCCACTCGCCGGCTCCCGGCTCCCGGCTCCCGGCTCCCGGCTCCCGGCTCCCGGCTCATGCTCCGGCTCCGACGGCGCGGCCGGCCCCCGACCCGTCCACCCCCACAGCCTCCCGAAGCGCGCCTGTCCATACGACTTCCGGCAGTTCCGGCGCGCTCCGCCGGCCGCGTACGGTGCGTCGGGTGTACGGAACGACGACGATCGACAAGCCCCCGCTGCTCCGCGACCCGGGAACGGTGCTCGCTCCGGCCGCCGTGCTGGCGGCCGGGATGGGGGCCGACTCCCTGTGGTGGGCGCTGCCGGGGGCGGTGTGCGCCTTTCTGGCGGGGCACCGTTCGGGGCGGACGTGGCCGATGGCCGCCGCGCTCGGCGGGCTGGTGGCGGCGGGGGCCGTGGCGGTGCTGGCGGTACCGGCCCTGTTTCCGCTGGGGAGCGTGTTCATCACGCTGGTCGTGGGGGCGGCGCTGCTGCCGTGGTTCGCGGGGCGGGTGTGGCGCCAGTACCAGGAGCTGGCCCGGGCGGGCTGGTCGCGGGCCGAGCAACTGGCGCGCGAGCGGCGGCTGGTCGCCGAGCAGGCCCGGTTGCGGGAACGGGCCCGGATCGCGCAGGACATGCACGACGCGCTGGGGCACGACCTGAGTCTCGTCGCCCTGTCGGCGGGGGCGCTGAAGCTGGCGCCCGGGCTGGCGGAGGCGCACCGGGCGGCGGCCGAGGACGTCCGGGCCCGGGCGGCGGCCGCGGTGGAGCGGCTGGGCGAGGTCATCGGCATCCTGCGGGAGGACGCGGACCGGGCCCCGACCGGGCCCGCGGACTACGGCGTCGAGCGGCTGGTGGCGAACGCCGCCGCCTCGGGGCTCGCGGTGACCTCGCGGGTCGAGGGGGGCGGGGACGGCGCGGACGGGGTGCCGGGCCCGGTCGAGCGGGCGGCCCACCGGGTCGTCCAGGAGGCGCTGACGAACGTGGTGAAGCACGCGCCGGGCGCGACGGCGGAGGTGCGGGTGGTGCACGGGACCGGTGAGACGGTGGTGTCGGTGCGGAACACCGCGCCGCCGGCGGCCGCGGAGGGGCTCACCACCGGGGGCCGGGGGCTCATCGGGCTGGACGAGCGGGTCCGGCTGACGGGTGGTGAGCTCCGCCACGGCCCGGACGGTGCCGGCGGTTTCACGGTGACGGCCCGGCTGCCGCACGCGGCGCCGCCGCAGCCGGCCGCGGAGCTTCCGGCGGCGGTCCCGCTGCCCCCGGAGCACCGGCGGGCCCGTCGCCGGGCGGGCCGCACCCTGGCCGCCGCGGTCACCGTGCCGGTGCTGGCCCTGGCCGTGCTGAGCGGTGGTCTGACGGTGTGGGGCTCGCTGACGGTCACGGACTCGGTGCTCGACCCCGGCGCCTACGCGGCGTTGCGCGTGGGACAGAATCGTTCCGATGTGGCGGCGCTGCTGCCGAAGCGTCAGCTGCCCTACCGGCCACGGGCGGCCGAGCCCAAGGGACCGGGGGTCGAGTGCGAGTACTACGCGGTGACGGCCGACCGTTTCGTGGACGCCTCGGGCGACGCGTACCAACTCTGCTTCCGGGACGGCCGGCTGGCGTCCTTCGCGGTGCTCCGGGGGTGAGCGCGGGATGAACGAGACGGACGAGACGATCCGTGTACTGATCGCCGATGACGAGCCGATGATCCGATACGGGGTCCGGGCCGTCCTCTCCACCGACCCCGGGCTCGACGTCGTCGCGGAGGCGGCGGACGGGCGCGAGGCGGTGGAGCTGGTCCGCCGGCACCGCCCCGACGTGGCCGTCCTCGACATCCGGATGCCGGGCACGGGCGGCATCGAGGCGGCGGCCCTGATCCGCGAGGCCGTACCGGGCACCGGGGTCGTGATGCTGACGACGTTCGGCGAGGACGACTACATCCTGCGGGCGCTGTCCGGCGGCGCCACCGGCTTCCTCGTCAAGTCCGGCGCACCCGAGGAGCTGATCGCGGGGGTGCGCGCCGTGGCCGAGGGCGCCGCCTACCTGTCACCGAAGGTGGCCGCCCGGGTGGTCGCCCACCTCGCCGGCGGCGGTGCCGGGGCCGCCGCCGGCCGGCGCGCCGCCGCCCGGGAACGGGTGGCCGCCCTGACCGCCCGGGAACGGGACGTGCTGGCCCACCTGGGCGCCGGGCTGTCCAACGGGCAGATCGCCCGGCGGCTGCGCGTGGTGGAAGGCACCGTCAAGGCGCATGTCAGCTCCATCCTGGCCCGGCTGGGGGTGGACAACCGGGCGGCCGCGGCCGTCGTCGCCCATGAGGCGGGGATGAGCGTTCCGGACGGTGCGGTCCGGGGCGGGATGGGGGAATTCCGTTCCTGAGCCGGTGGGGTGCGGGGCCGAGCCGGGAAGGTGCGGTGCCGAACCGGGGACATGCGGTCCCGGACCGGGGACATGCGATCCCGAACCGGGGAGATGCGGTCCCGTGCCGGTGAGACCCGCCCCCGAGCCGGGGAAGTCCGGCTCTGCGCCGGAGCGTCGGTACTCCCGGCCGGACTGCCGCGGCCCGGGGCCGGAGGAGCCGGGGGCCGCGCCGGGCAGATCCGGGGCCGTGTCCGACAAGGCCGGTGCCGTGGCGGGCAGTTCACGCCCCGGGCCGGGCTGCCACCACCGCGTCCCCGGCAGCCCCGGCCGGGAGAGCAGCCGGACGGCAAGCGGCCGCAGCGCGAGGTGGGCCGCGGCGGCGACCGCCGCGCCCAGCACCGCTCCCGCGAGGACGTCGTGCGGGTAGTGCGCGCCGACGGCCACCCGCAGCACAGCGGCGAGGACGCCCACCGGCAGCGCCACGGCGGCCAGCCGCGGCCGGGCCGCGGCGACGCCCACGGCCAGTGCCGCGGCGAGGGTGGAGTGATTGCTGGGGAAGGACCAGTCGCCGGGCGGCGGGCAGGTGTCGACGGTGCCGACGCCGCGCAGGGCCCGGCACGGGCGCTCCTCGTCGACGGCCTCCTTCAGCAGCTCGCTGACCGCGTAGGCGGCGACCGTGGCGGCGCCGGCGAGCAGGACGGCGGCGAGCGCCGGGACGTCGCGGCGGCGCAGCGCGGCCCAGCCGGTCCACAGCAGCAGCAGTCCCAGGACGACCAGGGTTCCCTCGGTGGCGAGGGAGAGCAGTGTGCCCAGGGTCCCGGGCGCGTCCCCCGCCGCGCCGGCGACGGACCGGTAGAGGGAGGCGGAGGGGCCGCCGGTGACCTCGGTCCGGCCGTTCGGTCCGGGTCCGCCGGGTGCGGCCCAGGTCAGTACCCCGGCCGCGGCGGCCAGGACGGCGAGGGCGCCGAGCGGCCGGGCGGTGCCGCCGGGGCGGTGGTGTCGTGTGGTGCGTTCCATACCGCCGGACGTTAGGGAGCGCGGGCGGCGGGCACCCGGCCCGAAGGTCGGGGTCGGCCCCTGACCTTCGTCAGGGGTGGACCCGGAACCGTCCCGGAAGAGCGGCCCGCGTCCCCCTGTTGCACATGATGTGCACCTACGATGAACGAACAGCAAGATCACCGCCACCGCACCGCCGAGGCCGGCACGACGAAGGGACCCGTGAGCGCGACCGTGCGTACCGCCGACATCCGTACCCGTTTCCTGGACTACTTCGCGGCGCGCGGCCACACCGTCGTCCCCAGCGCCCCGCTCCCCACCCCCGATCCGACGCTCCTCTTCGTCAACGCGGGCATGGTGCCCTTCAAGCCGTACCTGACCGGTGAGTCCCCGGCCCCCTGGCAGCGGGCGACGAGCGTGCAGAAGTGCGTGCGCACGCTGGACATCGAGGAGGTGGGCCGCACCACCCGGCACGGCTCGTTCTTCCAGATGAACGGGAACTTCTCGTTCGGCGACTACTTCAAGGAGGAGGCCATCGGCTTCGCCTGGGAGCTGTCGACCGCGCCCGTCGCGGACGGCGGCTTCGGCCTCGACCCCGCGCGGATCTGGGTGACGGTGCACCACTCGGACGGCGAGGCGCGGGGCATCTGGCGCCGGGTCGCGGGCCTGCCCGACGAGCGGATCGTGGCCCGGGGCGACGAGGACAACTTCTGGTCCATGGGCGTCCCCGGCCCCTGCGGGCCCTGCTCGGAGCTGTACTACGACCGGGGCCCGGCGCTGGGCCCCGAGGGCGGCCCGGCGGTCGACGAGGACCGGTACATGGAGTTCTGGAACCTCGTCTTCATGCAGTACGAACGGGGTGAGGGCCCCGGCAAGTCCGGCTACCCGATCGTCGGCGAGCTGCCCCGCCGCAACATCGACACCGGCATGGGCCTGGAACGCATGGCGACCCTGCTCCAGGGCGTCGACAATCTCTACGAGACGGACGAGACCCGTCCGGTCCTCGACCGCGCCGCCGAGCTGGCGGGCGTCCGCTACGGCGCCGACGCCGAGGCGGACGTCCGGCTGCGCGTCGTCGCCGACCACGTCCGCACGGCGCTGATGCTGCTGGCCGACGGCACGGCGCCCGGCAACGAGGGCCGCGGCTACGTGCTGCGCCGGATCCTGCGCCGCGCGGTCCGCTCGATGCGGCAGCTCGGCCACCAGGACCGGGCGCTGCCGGAGCTGCTGCCGGTGGCCCGGGACCTCATGGCCGTCAGCTATCCCGAGGTGGCCGAGGGGTTCGCGCGCATCGCGGACCAGGCGTACGGCGAGGAGGACGCCTTCCGGGACACCCTCAAGCAGGGCACCACCGTCCTGGACACGGCCGTCGCCGAGGTGAAGGCGGCGGGCGGCCGGTCGCTGCCGGGCCGGCAGGCGTTCCTGCTGCACGACACCTACGGGTTCCCGATCGACCTGACCCTAGAGATGGCCGCCGAGCAGGGCGTGGAGGTCGACCGCGAGGGCTTCACCGCGCTGATGAACGCCCAGCGGGAACGGGCGCGCGCCGACGCCCGGGCCCGCAAGTCGGGTGCCACCGACACGGCCGCGCTGCGTGCGGTCCTGACCGAGCACGGGCCGACGGACTGGCGGGCGTGGGAGACCCTGGAGACCGACGCGCGCGTCCTCGCCCTCCTCGGCCCGGCCGGCCCGGTGCCGGTGGCGCGCACCGGCGACGTGGTGACCGCCGTCCTGGACCGGACGCCGTTCTACGCCGAGTCCGGCGGCCAGGACAGCGACGCGGGCCGGCTGTCCGGGGCGTCGGTGGAGGCCGACGTCCTCGACGTGCAGCGGCCGCTGCCGGGATTGGTGGTGCACCAGGTGCGTGTCACCGCCGGTGAACTGGCCCCGGGCGGGGCCGTCCGCGCGGCGGTGGATCCGGAGTGGCGGCTCGGCGCCCGCCAGGCCCACTCGGGCACCCATGTGCTGCACGCCGCGCTGCGGCAGATCCTGGGCCCGACGGCCCTGCAGTCCGGTTCGTACAACCGCCCCGGCTACCTCCGGCTGGACTTCCCCTGGCGCGGCGCGCTCGGCCCGGCCGTGCGCGGGGACGTGGAGGAGGCCGCCAACCGGGCGCTCCGCCGCGACCTGCCGGTGGACGTCCGCTGGATGACCCTGCCGGAGGCGAAGGAGCTGGGCGCGCTCGCGCTGTTCGACGAGACGTACGGGGAGCGGGTGCGCGTCGTCGAGATCGGCGGGGCGTGGTCGCGCGAACTGTGCGGCGGTACGCATGTGGAGCGGTCCGCGCAGATCGGCGTCCTCTCGCTGACCTCGGAGTCCTCGGTCGGCGCGGGCATGCGCCGGCTGGAGGCGGCGGTCGGCATCGAGGCGTTCGACCACCTGGCCCGGGAGCGCGACCTGGTCGGCCGGATCGCCGAGCAGCTCCAGGCGCCGCGCGCCGAACTCCCGGAGCGGATCGCCGCGTTGCTCGACCGGATGAAGGCCACCGAGCGGGAGAACCAGCGGCTGCGCGACGAGGCGACGGCGGCCCGCGCCGCCGGACTGGCCGGCACGGCCGCGGACGTCGCCGGGACGGCCGTGGTGACGGCCACCGCCGACGGCGGCGCGGACGCGGCCCGGTCCCTGGCCGTCGCCGTCCGGGGCCGCCTGTCCGCGAACCGGCCCGCCGTGGTCGCGGTCGGCGGGACGGCGGGCGGCGGCGGGATCGTCGTCGTGGCCGTCAACCGCGCCGCCCGGGACGCGGGTCACTCGGCCTCCGACCTCGTCAAGCGCCTCCTCGACGGACGCGGCGGCGGCTCCCCGGACCTGGCCCAGGGCGGCGGGCTGCCGGCGCGGCGGATCGCGGAGGTGCTGGA
Source organism: Streptomyces mobaraensis (assembly GCF_020099395.1). NCBI lineage: Bacteria > Bacillati > Actinomycetota > Actinomycetes > Kitasatosporales > Streptomycetaceae > Streptomyces > Streptomyces mobaraensis. The sequence goes on from NZ_CP083590.1 coordinate 348,729, forward strand.
GGAGCTGCCGGGGCTGGTGGCGTCCGCCGCCGGGTGAGCGGGGGCGCCGCAGGGCGCGCCCGGGCCGGACAGGTGGACGAGTGAGCGGGTAGGCGGGTGAACGGGTGGACGCGTGAGCGGCGGGCTGCGCCGGCCGTTCGCCCGGGCGCCGAGGCGCATGCGCCGGCGCGGCCTCATGGACCGGCCGTCGAAGGACCGGCCTTTGAAGGGCCGGCCGGCCACGGGCCGTCGGCCGTGAGCCGGCCCTCCGCGCCACCGGGGACCCCGGGCCGGGCCCGGGCCACCCGGCACCGATACTGGGGACATGTCTCCGCTGCCCCCGCCGTCCCGGTTCCAGGACCCGCTGTTCACCAAGCACGGGTTCTCCGACCTGGTCCTCGTGCACTGTCCCCGGTGTGCGAAGGTCGCCCGCATCATCGCGGCCCCGGAGCTCCCCGACGACGCGGAGCCCCGCGCGTCGCAGCCCCACGGGCTGCCGGAGCGGCGGCTGGTTTGCCGTGCCTGCGGTCTGACGCGCCGGCACGAAGGCCCGACCGTCTACCGCTGGTGCGAGACCACGGACCCGTACTTCCGGCTGCCCCTGTGGCTGCGGACGGAGACCCGGCACGGCCCGCTGTGGGCGTACAACCTCGAACAGCTCGATCTGCTCCGGCGGTTCGTGGGCGCGACGCTGCGCGAGCGGCCCCCGTGGTACGAGCACCACCGGAAGATGACGTACATCGGCCGGCTGCCCGCCTGGATCAAGCGGGGGAAGAACCGCGACGAGATCCTGCGGGCGATCGACCGGATGCGGGCCTCGCTCGTGGAGTGACGGCCCCGACCGCCCGTCAGCGGGCCGCGGCTTCCAGGCGGTAGTCGACGGCGGTGGAGAAGGAGCCCGAGGAGCCCTCGAAGCGGAGGGTGTGGGTGCCCGCGGAGAGGGGCCCTGCCTGGATCCACAGGCCGCAGGACAGGGAGCCGGAGCCCGTCCCCTTCACCGGGGTGCCCGTGAGGCGCTCCGGTTCCAGGGCCTTGCCGTCCAGGGTGGCGGTGCCCTTCGCGGTGGCCAGGAAGGCGTCGCAACCGCTCTTGGAAGCGATCTGGTTCACGAGCGGGAACGCGATCGGGACGCCCGTCGGCACGTGGCAGGAGCGCTTGGCCGGGCCGCCATGGGTGCCGGCCAGGAACCAGACGTCGGTCGCCTGGTTTCTGCCGCAGAGCCGACCGTCCCGGTCGTCGATCGGATTCGCGCCCTGCGGGTCCGCCTCCGTCCAGTTCCACCAGCGGTTCTGCAGGTCGGCGGCGGACAGCTTGGCCGGCGTGCCGTCGCTCTCCCCGTCCCCGGAGGACGAGGAGCAGGCGGCGGTGAACAGCAGCGCGCCGGCACCGAGGAGGAGGGCGGTGGAACGTATCAATCGCATGTGCGAATAGTACGAGGGCCCAGGACGACGAGAGGGCACCCGCCCCCGGCCGCCTCGCGGAGACGACCGATGCCCGGGCCGTTCGGCGGTCTCACTCGCGCTGTTCGGACAGGCCCTTGATCCACGTGGGTAGCTTGCGCGCCGGGCGGGGCCCAGCCGCACCTAAACGGGGGAGCTCCAATCGATCGCGCACCCGTCCCAGCCCTCGGGGAAGGCATCCGGCTGCGTCTGCGCGAAGGCGGGGAACCGCTCGCCGCCCTCGTCTCCCAGACGGCCCCTGACCGGTAGGCCGGCTCGTAGAACGGCGTCGGACGCTGCCGCGCCGCCGCCGAGGAGGAGGACGGGAGGGCCCCGGAATCCGGTGGATGCCGGGGGCCACCACCCCCCGTAAACCGGAGGCTGCCCCCATTCCTGGCGGACGGCGGCCGCCCGTACCGTCAACCCATGGCACTTCAGAGCGAGTTGCATGAGTTGCATGAGTCGCACGGGTCGAGCGACGGTGGCGGCGGGCGGGACCGGTCCGGGCCGTGTACCTACGTACTCGTCCACGGCACGCACAGCGCGGGAGCGTACTGGCTGCCCGTCGCGCAGGAGCTGAGCCTGCGCGGCCACCGCGTCGTCGCCGTCGATCTCCCCCTGCACGGCTCGCAGGCCTTTGTGCCGGAGTCGTACCAGCGGCAGGATCTCGCCGCGATGGCCACCGAGCCGTCGCCGGTCGCGGCGCTGGGCCTGGACGACTACGAGCGGCATGTCACGCGCGTCGTGCGCCGGGCGGCCGCGCACGGACCCGTCGTCTTGGCCGGCCACAGCCTGGGGGGTGCCACGGTCAGCCGCGTGAGCGACGCCGTGCCCGAACTGCTGCACCACATCTGCTACGTGGCGGCCTTCTGCCCCAGCCCCGCCCTGCCGACCCCCGACGCCTGCACGGCGGCCCCGGAGAACGCGGACGCGCTCATCCCGCTCGGCCAGATCATCGGCGACCCCGAACGGCTCGGCGTCCTGCGCCTCAACCCCCGTTCGGGAGACCCGGGTTACCTCAAGGCGCTGCGGGAGATGATGTGCGCGGGCTATCCGGACAACGTGTTCCGCCAGCGCCTTGGCAGCATGCAGACGGACGAGTCGACCACGGCCTACGCGGGCCGGGCCGTGGGCCGGACGGAGACCTGGGGGCGCCTGCCGCGCACCTATCTCCGCTTCGGCAAGGACCGGACGATCGCCACGAGGCTCCAGGACCGGATGATCGCGGAGGCGGATGCCCGCACGCCCCGCAACCGCTTCCACGTCCACGACTTCCCGGCCGCGCCCCACATCGGCCCGCTCGACCCCGCGCCGGTGGCGGACGCACTGGCGGCGCTCGCCCCGTAGACGACGCCGGGGCGGGGGCCGCTCGGCCGCCGCGGCGCACCCGGGCCGCGTCGGCGAACCGGGCATGGATCAGCGCGGCGCGCCGTACGGGCCGTCCCCGATGACGTCGACGAACCGGGGGGCCGGGCCGAGCCCGTGGCGGCCGAGGGCCACTCCGGAGCCTGTGTGGCCCGCGTGGTCGTGGATCGGGGGGGGGACGGCGACGGGGTCCCGGTACGGCGGCGGGAGCGGGGGGACGCGGGCGACGGTGCCGACGGCGGCCCGCCCACCACCAGTTGGCGGCACCGGGGGCCCGACGCTCATTCCTCCAACCAGAAGCCGGCGCGGGTGCGCCACAGGTCGAACAGGGCCGCGTCGCCGAGGACTTCGACGGTCCCCTCCGGAACGGGCCGCCGGTAGACGGCCAGCAGGAGGTCGCCCGGCGTGCCGCGCACGGTGACCGCGGCGGGCTCGGCGGCGCGGCGCCGGACGGGGGCGTCGCCGGTGAGGTCGATCAGCCACTCCCCCAGCGGGTCCGCCGCCGTGCCGGTGGCCTCGAAGCGGAGGGTGCGGGCGGGCCCGAGCAGGTCGGGGGCGCCGGGCCGGGGCCCGTACGCCTCCGGGAGCGCCGCGAAGGCCGTCCACTCATCCAGCGCGTCGAGGGCGACCGCGTCGTCGAGGGTGTAGCGGACGCCGGCCGCCAGGGCCGCGTCCGCCCGGTGCACGGCCGTCTCGTGGGCCATCCGGCGGGCCCAGAAGCCCGTGGTCACGACGGGGCCCGGGGACCACACGGCCGTGTCGGGGCCCGCCTCGCCCAGCGCCTCGGCCAGCCGCTCGGCGGCCCGGGCGAGCTCCGCGGCCAGCGTGACCGGGTCGTCACCGGGGCGGGGCTCGACGTCGTCGACGATGTCGTGGGGCACGGGCTCCGTGGCCCGGCTCGCGACGATGGTCCCGGCCCAGGTCAGGGCGCCGGTGACATGCCGGAGGAGGTGGGCGACGGTCCAGCCGGGGCAGGACGCGACGGGCGCCGTCAGCGGGACACCGTCGACGTGGGAGAGCAACCGCCCGGCCTGCCCGGTGATTTCGGCGCGGTGGCGGTCGAAGGTCAGGACGCTCATGGGTGCACGATAGTGAGGCGGGACGGCGCGAGGACATCCGTTTTCCCCGGCCGCCGAGCGGTGCCCGGCACCGTACGCCCCCGCACGGCGGGCGCCCGGGCGCCGGGGAGTGTAAGCAGGAGACATGCGCCGCTCGCACGGACCGTCCGGTGCCGGGCCGGCCCGGCACCGCCGTCATACGCTGCTGGCCGTGCCGCTGGCGCTCATCGCCGTCATCGTGGTGGTCGACCTGCTGTCCGGCCCGGACGTCCACCTCGGCCCGCTGCTGGTGGTCGCCCCGGCGATCACGGCGGCGTTCGCCGGGCCGCTGGTCACGGGCGCGGTCGGAGCCCTGGCCGTCGCCGCGCAAGTGGTGATCGGGATCTTCCACGGCGGGCTGACGACCTTCAACCACGAGGCGCAGATCATCGGCCTGTTGCTGATCTCCGCCGTCGTGGTGGTCTTCCGCTACGCGCACGAGCGGCACGAGCGGGAGCTGGCACAGGTCCGGCTGGTGGCCGACGTCGCCCAGTCCGTGCTGCTCCGGCCGCTCCCGGCGCGCAGCGGGCCGCTGCGGATGGCCGCGGTGTACGGGGCCGCCGCCGCGGAGGCGAAGATCGGCGGGGACCTCTACGCCGCCGTCCGCAGCCGGGAGGGAACGCGGGTGCTGATCGGGGACGTGCGGGGCAAGGGGCTGGACGCGGTCGGGGACGCCGCCCTGCTGCTCGGCGCCTTCCGGGCCGCCGCGCACCGCGACCCGCCACTGCCCCGGCTGGTCGCCCACCTGCAGAACACCGTCTACTGGGACACCGTGGAGCCTGCGGACGGCGGATCCGCGTCCTCATCGACGTCCGCGTCCACGTCCTCATCCACGTCCGAGACCTTCGTGACCGCGGCGGTCCTGGAGTTCCCCGACGCCGAGCCCGTCGTCCGGGTCATCAACTGCGGCCATCCGCCGCCCCTGCTGCTGCGCGGCGGCCGGGCCGTCCCGCTGACCGTCCGGGACCCGGCCCTGCCGCTGGGCCTGGGCGGGGACGTGTCGGAGGACGACTACGCGGCCGAGTCCTTCGGGTACGGTCCGGGCGACGTCCTTCTGCTCTACACCGACGGCGCGGTGGAAGCCCGGGACGCCGAGGGCCGCTTCTACCCGCTCGCCGAGCGGGTGGCGGGCTGGCGGGAGGACGATCCACGGCGGCTGGTGGACCGCGTCTACAAGGATCTGCTGGCGCACGCGGGCGGTGCGCTGGACGACGACGTCGCCCTGATCGCCGTCGCACGCGCGGGTTGAGCGGGCGCCGGCGGGGCGGCGGCCGGGCGGCGGTCACGGTCCGGGAGTGGCCCGGGGGCGGCCGGGCGGCGGCCGTACCGGGCGATCGGGCGGCGGCCGGCCGGCAAGGCAGCGGCCGCATGATCGGGCAGCGGACGAACGGCGACCGCCGCCACACCATCGGCCCGGCCCGGGGGCGGGGCCCCCGCGGCGGCGCCCTCGCGAGGCCGCGCGCTCCGCTCGTCCTTTAGGGGTCGGCGCCGGGGAGCCGGGAGCCTGGCGGGGGGACGGCTGCCACTCGGAGGGACAGCCACAGCCTGGAGGGGCAGCCACAGCCCGGAAGGAGCGACCGGAGCCTGAAAGGCGCGGCCGAAGGCCCGGGGGCGGCCTGGCACAGGGGAAGGCAGCCCGCCCAGGCCGGCCCCAGCCCAGGAGGGCACCCCGGCCCGGAAGGTAGCCCGGCCCACAATGCGCTCCCCCGCCCCGGAGGAGGCAGCCGCGTCCGGGGCGGGGGCCCCCGCCGTCACCCGTTCGCCACATCCGTTCGCCCCCGGCGGCCGGAGCCCGCACCCTGGAGCGGTGCGGGGTGGCGTCGTGCCGCCCGGCTCTTCGGGGGCACTACCGTTCGGCACCGGGGAGTCGTCATGCGCATAGCCGTCGTGGGCCAGGGGTACGTCGGGGTGACCGGGGCGGTGGCCCTCGCCCAGGCCGGGCATCTCGTCACCGGCATCGAGCAGGACCGGGACCGGCTGGAGGCCCTGACGCTGGGCCGGGCGCCGGTCGTCGAACCGGGGCTCCAGGACCAGCTGTCCCTCGCCCTCGCCTCCGGCCGGCTCTCCTTCGCCGGCGCGCTCGCGCCGGCCCACGCCGAGCGGCCCTTCGACGCCGTGCTGATCACGGTGGGCACACCGCCCGCGCCGGACGGGACGGCGGACCTCCGGCAGGTGACCGCCGCCGTCGCCGAGGCGGCCGCGCTGTCCCCGGCGGCCTGTGTGGTGCTGAAGTCGACGGTGCCGCCGGGCACGAGCGACCGGCTGCTCGCGGCCCGGCCGGACCTCCGCGACCGGTTCGCCAGCAATCCCGAGTTCCTCAACCAGGGCAGCGCCATGGAGGACTGGACGGCCCCCTCCCGGCTCGTCGTCGGCATCTGGTCGCGCCGCGTGCTCCCGCTGCTCCGCAGCCTCTACGACGGGGTGATCTGCCCCTGGGTGGTGACCACCCCGGCCAGCGCGGAGATGGCCAAGTACGCGAGCAACACCTTCCTCGCCGCGAAGATCAGCTTCGCCAACGAGATCGCCCGGCTGTGCTCCGCGCCGGGCTTCGACGTGGACGACGTGATGCAGGCGGTCGGCTACGACCCGCGCGTCGGGCACGCGTTCCTCCAGCCGGGGCTGGGCTTCGGCGACTCCTGCCTGCCCAAGGACACGCTGGCGCTGGCCCGTTGGGCCGCCGGGCTGGGTGTGCGCACCCCGCTGCTGGACGCGGTCATCGAGGTGAACGCCACCCAGCCCGGCGTCGTCCGCGAGATCCTCCGGCGGGAGCTGGGCCAGGACCTCCGCCGGTCGGTGATCGCCGTGCTCGGCGCCCGTTACGAGCCGTGGAGCGACGACATGCGGGCGGCACCCAGCCTGTCGCTGGTCCCCGCGCTGATCCGGGAGACCGCGCGGGTGCGGGTCTGGGACCCGGCGCTCGGCCAGGACGGGCTGGCGGCCCTCTTCCCCGGCGCCGAACCCGTCGCGGACCTGCGGACGGCGGTCCGCGACGCGCACGCCGCCGTCATCCTGACCGAGTGGCCGGAGGTCGTCGAGGCCGACTGGACGGACCTCGGGGCACGGCTGGCCCGCCCGCGGGTCGTCGTGGACGGCAAGAACTGCCTGCGGCCCTGGCAGCTGGCCCGGCTGCCGCTGCGCTACCGGGGCATCGGCAACCGGCCGGCGGCCGGCGTCCCGGACCCGGCGGGGTCCGCCGGGATCACGGGGGTCTGAGCCGGGTCCGAGCCGGGTCCGAGCGAAAGCTGAACGGGGCCTGGCCAAAGGGCTGAGCGAGGTCTAAGCGGGGGCTGAGCGGGGAGGGGTGGCCGAGTTCCGCGCCGCGTCCCCGCCGCCCGTCAGGCGCCGTCCACCCGCGCGTCACCCGGCTGCGGGTCGCTGCCGAACACCCAGGGCGCCAGGACGACCAGCCAGCCGTCCGGATCCTCGAACAGCACGGCGCCGTGCCGGGCCCAGTACGGGTTGGCGGGGGCCACCGGCCGGCGGCCGCGCTCCTCCAGCCGGCGCACGGCCGCGTCCCGGGCCTCGGGCCCGCGCAGGTACAGCACCAACTGGTTCTCCGGGTGCGGCGCGGGGACGCGGGGCGGTGTGCCGTGCTGGGTGATCTCCATGTGCACGGGGGTGCCGGGCAGTCCGAGGACGACGCCGTCGTAGCCGTCGTGGTCGCGCCACCGGGCGAGGACCGGGAGGCCGAGGTCGTCCGCGTAGAAGGTCAGTACGTCGTCGTAGTGGGCCGTGGGCCGGGCGAACCGCACGGCGCCCACGGCCAGATGCTCGGGCCAGGTGTGTGTCATGGCCACACTGTTGCACAGGGGCCACTCCCGCCTCTTCCGTCCCAGGACCACCCGTCCCTACGGCGCACGGCCGAGGGCGGGCGGCCTACGACCGGCTTCCCGGCGGGGCAACGAGCCACCCGCCCAGGGGGTTTGGCCATGGCTTCACGCGGTACGCGCACTGACGAGGTCCTTGCAGACGACCCAGAGGCCCCAGATGACAGCCAAGTCCGAATCCGACGGCAAAGGCGTCGAAGACGCCAAAGAAAACAAAGACGTCAAAGACGCCAAAGACGTCAACCAAGACGACAAGCAAGACCACAAAAAAGACGGCGAATCCGTCACCATCCCGGTGCCCCGCATCCTGCGGGCGGCCCGCGACCAGCTCGCCGAACTGGCCGGGCTGCGGCCCGAAGGAGTGTCCGGTTTCGAACGGACCCCCGACGGCTGGACGGTGGAGATCGAGGTGGAGGAGATCCCCCGCGTCCCCGAGACGATGAGCGTGATGGGGCTCTACCTGGTGACCCTCGACCCCGAGGGCAACCTCACCGGCTACCGCCGCGCGCGTCGCTACGAGCGCGGCAGGACCGACTCCTGACGGACACCGTCCGCGAGGGAAACCGTCCACAACGGGCAGCGTCCGCGCGGGGAATCGGCCCACGGCGGACACCGTCCGCGACGGACACCGCCGTACCGACTCCCGACGGACGCCGTCCGCCGGCGCGCGGGACCGCCCGCTGCCGCCGGCCCGTCGGCCACGAGAGGAAGTTCCCGACATGAGTGTTGTCCCGGCGCAGCAGTCCGGGGGTGCCGGTGGCACCAGCGGTCTGTACGACGTCCTGGAGCTCGTACTCGACCGCGGCCTGGTCATCGACGCGTTCGTCCGCGTCTCCCTGGTCGGCATCGAGATCCTGAAGATCGACGTACGTGTCGTCGTCGCCAGCGTGGACACGTACCTGCGGTTCGCCGAGGCCTGTAACCGCCTCGACCTGGAGGCCGGCCCGCACCGGAGCGCCGGGCTGCCGGACCTGGTGGGCGAGGTCACCGAGAGCGGCGCCCGCGGCAAGAGCAAGGGCGCGCTGTCCGGCGCCGCCCAGTCCATCACCGACGCCTTCCAGCAGGCCCGCGGGGGCGGCGAGTCGAGCGGGACCCGCCGGAGCTCCTCGCGGAGCAAGAAGGAGGAGAGCGAGTGAGCACCTACGTCTACGGCATCACCGCCGGCGAGCGCGCGCAGCTGCCCGAAGGGCTCACCGGCATCGGCGAACCACCGCGCCCGGTACGCCTGGTGACGGAGGCCGGGCTGGCCGCGGTCGTCAGTGACTGCCCCGAGGAGCTGCGGCCCAAGCGGCGCGACCTGCTGGCCCACCAGCAGGTGCTGTCCGAGGCCGGCCGCAAGTCCTCGGTCCTGCCCATGCGGTTCGGCAGCGTCTGCGAGAGCGACGACGACGTGCTCCGGGTGCTGACGGAGCACGCCGAGCACTACCGGTCGAAGCTGGAGCAGCTGACCGGCCGCGTCGAGTACAACATCAAGGCCGTGCACCACGAGGACGTGGTGCTCCACCTCGTCCTCGCCGAGAACGCCGAGCTGCGGGCCCTCGCCGAAGCCAACCGGAAGGCCGGCGGCGGCACGTACGAGGACCGGCTGCGGTTCGGGGAGAAGGTGGCGGAGGCGGTCCGCTCCCGGGAGGCGTGGGACGCCGACCTGGTGCGCGACACGCTGGAGCCGCTGGCGGAGGGGTGCCGGCCGGGGCCGGAGAGCGGCGGCTGGTTCCTCAACCTGTCCCTCCTGGTGCCGGAGTCGGCCGCCGAGCGGCTGCTGACCACCGCCGACCGGCTGCGCCGGGCCCACCCACAGCTGGACCTGAAGGTGAACGGTCCGCTGCCGCCGTACAGCTTCGTCGACTCGTGATGTTCGTCGGCTGGGTCCTCCGCCGCGTCCTCGCCGAGGCCGAGCGGCTGTACTACGACCCGGCCGTCATCCAGGGAGAACTCCGATCGCTGGAACAGGAGCTGGAGGCCGGACGGCTGGACGAGGCGGAGTTCGACCGGCTGGAGGACGCCCTGCTGGACCGCCTTGAGGAGGCCCGGCGGCGCTCACCGGCGGCGCCGGGCTGACCCTCCGGCGCGGACCTCACGGACGACTCGCCGCGCCGGCGGCAAAGGGCCGACGACGCAGGGCCCGCGAACCAGGGCCGACGACGACGCAGAGGAGCCCCGAGACCCATGAGTTTCCCGAGCCGACTGCCCGACGCCCGCTCCCCCGCGGAGGGTTCGGGGGCCAACCTCGCCGACATCCTGGAGCGGGTGCTCGACAAGGGCGTGGTGATCGCGGGCGACATCCGCATCAACCTGCTCGACATCGAACTGCTGACGATCAAACTCCGTCTGGTGGTCGCCTCGGTCGACCGGGCGAAGGAGATGGGCATCGACTGGTGGGAGAGCGATCCCTCGCTGTCCTCGGGCGCGCGCTCCCGTGAACTGCGCGAGGAGAACGAGCGGTTGCGGGAGCGCCTCGCCGCGCTGGAGGAGGAGCGGCCGGCTCTGCCCGCCCAGGAGGCGGAAGCCGTCCGGGACCGGCGGGCGGACGGAAGGGGAGGTGAGGAGCGGTGACCGAAGGAAAGCGGGTGCTGGAGGGGGAGTTGGTGACCGAGGGGCAGCCCGTACTGGACGGTGAGCTGGTGACCGAAGGCCAGCCGGCGTCCAAAGAGGATCTGGTAGCCGAAGGAAAGTCGGCGCCCGAAGAAGACGCGGTGACCGAAGGGCAGCCGGTCGCCGAGGGCGAGTTGCTGTACGCCTACGCGGTCGCCCGGGACACCGGCCCGGCCCGGGACGTGCCGGAGACGGTGACGGGCGTGGCCGGCGAGCCGGTGCGCGAGGTGTGCCACGAAGGGTTCGCGGCCCTGGTGGGCCGGGTGCCCGCGGCCGAGTTCGAGGAGGGTGCGCTGCGCGAGCGGCTGGAGGACCTGGCGTGGCTGGAGCGGGTGGCCCGCGGCCACCAGCGGGTGGTCGACGCGGCGGTCTCCCTCTTCCCCTGCGCGCTGCCGCTGCGGCTGGCGACCGTCTACCACGACGAGAACGGGCTCCGGCGGATGCTGACGGCGGGCCGGGAGGCGTTCGGCACCGCGCTCGACCGGCTGGAGGGCCGTGTCGAGTGGGGCGTCACGGTCTACGCCACCTCGGCGCCGGCGGAAGCACCGCCGAAACCGTCGGGCCCCCCGTCCGGGCGCGATTACCTGCGGCGGCGCGGCGCCGAACGCCGGGCCGCCGAGGCGGGCGCGCGGCAGGAGGCCCGGCAGGCGGAGACGGTGCACGAGACGCTCGCCGCCCTGGCGGAGGCGGTCCGGCTGTACCCGCCGCAGAACTCCCCGCTCGCCGCGCACCCGGGCCGCAACCTCCTCAACGCCGCCTACCTGGTGCCGCGGGACCGCGCGGAGGAGTTCACGAGGACGGTCTCCGAGATGACGGACCGGACCCCCGACGGGTTCCGGATCCGGCTGACGGGACCGTGGGCCCCCTACTCCTTCGTCACCCACGACCCCTGCGTCCCGGAGGCACCGTGAACGGTGACGGGCTCCCGGCGGAGCGGCTGTCCCTGGTGGACCTCCTCGACCGGCTGCTCGCCGGCGGGGTGGTGCTCACCGGCGACCTCACCCTGCGGATCGCGGACGTCGACCTCGTCCGGATCAACCTGCGGGCCCTGATCAGCTCCGTGGACGCCCGCGTGCCCTCGCCCTGGGACGACTGGCGGGACCCGGTCCAGAGCCTCGAACGAGCGACGGAGGGATGACGGAGACATGAGCGCAGCCGCGAACCGCCGCGTGGAGCTGGACCACGACACCGTCGAACGCGACCTGATGAAACTCATCCTGACCATCCTCGAACTCCTCCGGGAGCTGATGGAGCGTCAGGCGCTGCGCCGCGTCGACCAGGGCGACCTCACCGAGGAGCAGGAGGAGCGGATCGGCATGACCTTGATGCTGCTCGCCGACCGCATGGACGGCCTCTGCCGGCAGTACGGCCTGGACCCCGAAGAACTCGATCTGGATCTGGGGCCCCTGGGGTCACTGCTGGGACGTCAGTGACGGGCGGTTCCCCGAGGACCTCGACTGCCCCTGCGGATCCGCTCGTTCGGGTGATGGACAGCCGTGCGTCCAGGCATGACCATGACGGAGAAGTCCGGATGAACCCCGCATCCACGCGATTCCGGACAGGGAGGGGAAAACCCGTGTTCCGTCGCCGCGTCATCCCGCGCCTCCTGTGCACCGCCGCCCTGGTCCTGGGGGCGGCCGGCTTCTCCCGGACGGCTCCCGCCACGGAGAGCCGCGCCGCCGCCGGGTCCCTGGAACCGGCCTGCCCACCGCCCGGCGGCGGCACCTGCTACTTCGAGTGGTTCGACAGCGCCGGCCGGCGGAGCATCGAGCTCAGCCCGGAGGTCGGCGCCTGCTACAACATGACCTCGGCCGGCGCGGTCCGGGGCACCAACATGACCAACCGCACGGTCCACCTCTGGCCGAGCAGCGACTGCGTCGGCAGCGCGACCGCGCTCGTCGCCTCCGGTCGCTCCTGGAACGACCCGTCCCACACGTACTTCTCGTTCCGGCCGATCCGCTGAGCCGCCCGATCCGCTGAGCCGGCAGGCCCCTAGCCGGCAGGCCCACCGAACCGGCAGGCGCTCCCCCGATACGGCGACCGGCCCGCCGAGGTCACACGAAGAACGCGCGGAGCAGGGCGCCCACCCCGCGTGCCACCGCCCGCAGCGCCCCCACCTCCACCGCCGTCTCGGCGATGTCCGCCACGGCGTCGGCCGCCTCGAACCGCCCGGTCCGGCACCTCCGGCACGTGCGCCGACGTCTCCGGCCGAGCCGTCCGCAGCGCTCACACTCGCGCTCCCGCTTCCTCATCAAACGATGATCCCATGGTCGTACCGGCAGGTGGGACGGTGGCAGCCGCGGGCGCTGCCGCAACCCGTTCGACGGACCCGGCGGTGTTTTCCGCACCCGGCGCGCACCCGGCCCGTAGCGTCCGCCGTGAGCGCCCGGGCCTCTCCGGTCCAGGCTCCGGAGGAAAGGGAGCGCTCCATGCCCGAACTGCCCGCAGCCGCCCGACCGTCCGCGGTCCCCCGCCGTCGCGCCCTGCTCCTCGGGGCGGCGGCGGGCGCCGCGCCCGGCCTGGCACCGGGCACCGCGCGGTCCGCGTCCCGGCGGGCGGCCCGGTCGGTGGACGGCCGCCGCGTCGCCGTGATCGGCGCCGGCGTCGGCGGTCTCACCGTCGCCCACGAGCTCGCGGAGCGCGGCTTCGCGGTGGCGGTGTACGAGCGGCGCGCGGTCCCCGGCGGCAAGGCGCGCTCCCTGTACGTCCCGCACACCGGCACCGGGGGCCGCCGGGACCTGCCCGGCGAGCACGGCCACCGCGGGGTGTTCGGCTTCTACCACAACCTCCCCGACACCCTCCGCCGCATCCCGCTGCCCGGCGGGCAGAGCGTCCACTCCCGCCTCACCCCCGTACGGTGGGTCGAGCTCGCCCGGGTCACAGGGCGTCCGGACCTCCCCGTCCCCGTCGACCGGTGGGTCCCGTCGTCGCTCTCCGACGTGAACCTGCTGATCTCCTCGCTCGCCGGCCTGCTCCAGGAGGGCGTGCGCCTGCCGCCGTGGGAGGCGCTGTTCTTCGCCAAGCAGGCGGTGATGCTCCTGACGAGCTGTACGGAACGCCGGTTCGGGCAGTGGGAGTACGTGCGCTGGTGGGACTTCATCCGGGCGGACGGGATGTCGGAGGACTACCAGAAGTTCCTCGGCGGCGGCGTCCAGTTGCTCCAGGCCCTTCGCGCGCCCGTGGCCAGCACCCGGACCTGCGGCCAGGGCATGGAGTCCATCCTCTACGACCTGGCGGGCCGCGGCAGTGACACCGGCGGCCCGTTCGACCGGGTCTTCGACGCGCCGACCAGCGAGGCGTGGCTCGACCCCTGGGCGGCCCACCTGCGTGCGCTCGGTGTACGGTTCGCCTTCGGCCGCAGCGTGGAGCGGCTCGACCTGCGCGGCGGCCGGATCGCCTCCGCGACGGCCCGGACCGTGTACGGCACGACGGAACGGATCGACGCGGACTGGTTCGTGGTCGCCCTCCCCGCCGACCGGGCCGTCCGCCTCTGGAATCCCGCCCTCCGGTCGGCCGACCCCCGGCTGGCGGCCATGGACGGGCTGCGGCACACCTGGTGCAGCGGCATCCAGTACTACCTCCGTGAACAGGCCCCCGGCATCCGGGGCCACGTCGTGCACGTCGACTCCCCCTGGAAGCTGGCGTCCATCGCCCAGTCCCGGGTCTGGTCGGCGCCCTTCGCCCGGACCTGGGGCGACGGGCGGGTGCGGGAGTCGCTGTCCGTGGTGATCTCCGAGTGGGAGACGCCGGGCATCCTCTACGGCAAGCCCGCCCGGCGCTGCACCCGGGCCGAGGTCGCCCGCGAGGTGTGGGCGCAGATGAAGGCGCACCTCGCCGACCACGCCCCGCTGGACGACGCCCTGCTGGAGACCTGGTACCTGGACGAGGCGATCACCGAGGACGGGAGCGGCGGCCTGCGCGACGACGACCCGTTCCTGATGAACACCGCCGGTTCCTGGGACCTGCGCCCGGAGGCCACCACCGCCGTGCCGAACCTGTTCCTGGCGGCCGACCACGTCCGGACGTACAGCAACATCGACTTCGCCTCGATGGAGACGGCGAACGAGGCCGGGCGCCGGGCCGCCGGGGCGATCCTGGCCGCGGCGGGCGGTACGGGCGGGGGCGGCGGGGCGGAGGTCCGGACGTTCCGGGGCTACGAGGCGCCGGAGTTCGCCGCCGCGCGGGCGCTGGACCGGCAGCGGTGGCGGCAGGGGCTGCGGCACGTCCTGGACATCGGCTGACCACAAGGCACGGGGGAGGACGAGGGGACGACAGGGGCGCCCGGGGGCGCAGGGATGGCGCGGACACCCTGTTCCCCTCCCGTACCCCCCGGCGTCACAGTGTCGCCATCACCCCTTCCACCCGCCTCGCTGTCCTTGGAGCGCTTCGTCCCCCTTCCCCCACACACACCCTCAGAGGTCACCTTGCCCATGGGAGAGATCGACCGCCGGCGGTTCCTGCAACTGACCGGCGGCACCGCCGCGTTCACCGCGCTGTCCGGCAGCATCGCCCGCGCCGCGGCCATTCCGGCCCGGCGGAGCACCGGCAGCATCCGGGACGTCGAGCACATCGTCGTCCTGATGCAGGAGAACCGTTCCTTCGATCACTACTTCGGGTCCCTGCGGGGCGTCCGCGGCTTCGGAGACCCGCGGCCCGTCACCCTGCCCAGCGGAAAGTCCGTCTGGCACCAGTCGGACGGCAAGCGCGACATCCTGCCGTTCCGCCCCGAGGCCGACCACCTGGGCATGCAGTTCCTCCAGGACCTCAACCACGACTGGGCGGGCGGACAGCGGGCGTTCAACAAGGGCCGCTACGACCAGTGGGTGCCGGCCAAGACGGCGACCACCATGGCGTACCTCACCCGCGAGGACATACCGTTCCACTACGCCCTCGCCGACGCGTTCACCCTCTGCGACGCGTACCACTGCTCGTTCATCGGGTCCACCGACCCCAACCGCTACTACCTGTGGAGCGGGTACACCGGCAACGACGGCAAGGGCGGCGGCCCGGTCCTCGGGAACGACGAGGCGGGGTACGGCTGGACCACCTACCCCGAGCGGCTGGAGAAGGCCGGGGTCTCGTGGAAGGTCTACCAGGACGTCGGCGACGGCCTGGACGCCACGGGCAAGTGGGGCTGGACCGGCGACGCCTACCGCGGCAACTACGGGGACAACTCGCTCCTCTACTTCAACACCTACCGCAATGCCAAGCCGGGCGACCCGCTGTACGAGAAGGCCCGCACCGGAACCGACGTCCGCAAGGGCGACGGCCTCTTCGACGTCCTCAAGGCGGACGTGAAGGCCGGCAGGCTGCCGCAGGTTTCCTGGATCGCCGCGCCGGAGGCGTACAGCGAGCACCCGAACTGGCCCGCCAACTACGGCGCCTGGTACATCGCGCAGGTGCTGGACGCGCTCACCGCCGACCCGGAGGTGTGGAGCCGCACCGCGCTGTTCATCACCTACGACGAGAACGACGGCTTCTTCGACCACGTCGTCCCGCCGTTCCCGCCGGCCTCCGCGGCCCAGGGACTGTCCACCGTCGACCCGGGGCCCGACCTCTACAAGGGGAGCATCGGCAAGACAGCGGGCCCGTACGGGCTGGGGCAGCGTGTTCCGATGCTGGTGGTCTCGCCGTGGAGCACCGGCGGCTTCGTGTGCTCCGAGGTCTTCGACCACACCTCGGTCATCCGGTTCATGGAGAGCCGCTTCGGGGTGCGGGAGCCCAACATCTCGCCGTGGCGGCGGGCGGTCTGCGGCGATCTCACCTCGGCGTTCGACTTCAGCCGGGCGAGCACCGACACCGCCGCGCTGCCGTCCACGGACGGCTACCGGCCCCCGGACCGGCTGCGCCACCCCGACTACGTGCCGAAGCCGCCCTCGACCGGTGCCCTCCCCCGCCAGGAGCCGGGCTCCCGTCCCACCCGGCCGCTGCCCTACGCGCCGTTCACCGACGGGACGGCGGCACCGGCGACCGGCAGGTTCACCCTGGCGTTCGGCGGTGGCGAGGCGGCGGGCGCGCAGTTCCTCGTCACCTCGCCCAACCGCACGGACGGCCCGTGGACGTACACCGCGGAGGCCGGGAAGACGATCGCCGACACCTGGAACACGGCCTACTCCAAGGGCGTCTACGACCTCACGGTGCACGGCCCGAACGGCTTCCTCCGGAGCTTCAGGGGCCCCGGCGGCACCGCGGGCCCTGAGGTCACCGCCCGCCACAACGCGGCCACCGGCGACCTCGACCTCACGCTGACCCAGCAGGGCACGGCCGACTGCCACCTCACCCTCACCGACGCCTACGGCGGCCCGGCCGAGACCGTGACCGTGCGGCCGGGCGCCACCGTGCGGCACACGGTGCGGACGCGCGCGGGCAAGCGGTGGTACGACGTGTCGGTCGTGTCGCACGAGGACGGTGTGTTCCTGAGACGCTTCGCCGGGCACGTCGAGACGGGCGCCTCCGGAGTGAGCGACCCGGCCCTCGCCACCCGCTGATCCCCGTCCGGGCTCCCGGGCGTCCGGCCGCTCCCCCGCTCGCGGGTCAGGGCGGCCAGACGCCCGTGCGCCACAGGTGCACGATGGCCCGGGCGATCGCGCGCGACTCCGGGTCCACCAGCGCGTCGGGGTCGCCGCCGGCCGCGTCGAGGTCGTCGAGGAACCGCCCGACGGCCTCGCGGCCGACCCGCTCCAGCGTGGCATCGTGGTACAGCCGGACGAGTCCGGTCGCCCGCAGCTCGTCCTCGTCCCGCCCGGTCAGCCGGGCCGAGAGGGCGACGAAACCCGGATGGTCCGCATGGGCGTCATTCATCCGCTTCCGTCCCCCTCGTCATGGTTCCCGTACGTTCCTTCCGGTGGCGCCGGGGCGCCCATTCTGCGGGGCGCGTACCGGCGCGGAAAAGGGCGCACACAAAGGGGTGTTCCCGGCATTGCCGCCGGGACGTGTGGTTCTCGGGCGGCGAATGTGTCCCTCCACATCGCCGAAAAGGCACGCCTGCCCGCCGGATTCCCGGGCATCCGCGAGGTGTCCGTCTTTCCTCCCTACACACGGCGCGTACGTACCGCGCGAGGAGGCACCATGTCGCAGATCGAGGAATCCGTCGAGGTCGCCGTTCCGGTCACCACCGCGTACAACCAGTGGACGCAGTTCGAGGAGTTCCCGCAATTCATGGAGGGCGTGGAACGGATCGAGCAGCGTTCGCCGACGCTGACGCACTGGGTGACCAAGACGGACGGCGTCCGGCGGGAGTTCGACGCGGTGATCACCGAGCAGATCCCGGACGAAAGGGTCGCGTGGACCACGGTCGACGGTGACGTCCGGCAGGCGGGCGTCGTCACGTTCCACCGGCTGGACGCCGCCCGCACCAAGGTGATGCTCCAGTTCGACCACACGCCGGAGGGCGTGGTGGACACCGTGGGCGACAAGCTGGGGTTCGTCCGCCGGCAGGCCAAGGGTGATCTCGAGCGGTTCAAGACGTTCATCGAGTCGCGCGGCCTGGAGACGGGCCGGTGGCGCGGCCGGGTCTGAACCCGGAGGTCCGTGATCCGTGGCCCGGAGCGTTCCGGGCCACGGAACGGCGAGGCTCCGGGCCACGGAACGGCGAGGGGGCCGCGGTCCGAGGACCGCGGCCCCCTCGGGGGTCCCACCGGAAGAACATCAGTCGCGGAACGCGTCCTTCGCCTTCTCCTTGGCGCCCCGCAGGTCGCCCTTGGCCTGATCGGCCCGGCCCTCGGCCTCCTTGGTCTCGTTGCCGACGGCCCGGCCGGCCTTCTCCTTGATCTTGCCCTTGGTCTGCTCCGCCTTGGCCTTGGCCTTTTCCTGAGCGCTCATCTCGATATCTCCTCGGTGTCGACGGTGAACCGTATCGATTTCATCCCGGCGGCTGCCCGGGCCGGCCCCCCGTAAACCCATCGGTCACCGGCGCACCGAAGCCGGGCGCGCGCCGGGCGAGTTCGGTCTCGAATCCGCATCGGCCCGGCATGAAGAAAGGAAGCGCGGATAAAAGCGAAAGCATCGGGAAGACGACACGTCGGAGGTTGATTTCCATGGTTCCCCTTCTTCTCGTCCTGCTCCTCGCTCTGATCCTTTTCGGTGCCGGATTCGCCGTGAAGATTCTGTGGTGGGTCGCGGTGGCGGTACTCGTCATCTGGCTGCTCGGCTTCCTCGTGCGCTCCGTCGACTCCGGTGGCGGCCGCAGCCGCTGGTACCGATGGTGACCCGCTGATCACACAGCCATCACGGCCCCGTCTCCTCCGGGCCCGGCGGGACCTGATCCCCGCCGGGCCTCGGTGCTGTCCGGCCGGATTCCTTGGGAAGTCCGGCCGAAAATCGCCCTGCCTGCACGCATGTCCCGGCAAACCCGGGGCAGGAGCCGAACTGTCAAGCACAGTTGAAGGAGGGCGCACGTGACCAGCACGAGCGTGACGCAGACGGCCGACGCCGAGCGGATCAGCACTGCGGCGGGTGGGCCTCTCGGTGTGGATCTGCCACAGGTGGAGGACGCGGGAGGCATCGACCCGCGCGACGCCCGGGCCCTGAACAAGCTCTTCCTGGACCGGCTGTCGGTCCTGGAGGAGGGTACGCACGAGTACCAGTACGTCCGGAACACCCTCATCGAGATGAACCTCTCCCTGGTGCGTTACGTCGCCGGCCGCTTCCGCGGCCGCGCCGACCAGATGGAGGACATCGTCCAGGTGGGCACGATCGGCCTGATCAAGGCGATCGACCGGTTCGATCTGACCCGGGAGGTCGAGTTCACCACCCTCGCCATCCCCTACATCACCGGCGAGATCAAACGCTTCTTCCGTGACACCAGTTGGGCCGTCCACGTCCCCCGCCGGCTCCAGGAGCTCCGGGTGGAGCTCGTCAAGGCGACGGAGGAGCTCTCCGGCCGGCTCGGCCGCTCCCCGACGGTCAAGGAGCTGGCCGAGGTGCTGGACCTGTCCGAGGACGAGGTCATCGAGGCCCAGGTCGCCAGCAACGGCTACTCCGCCCACTCCATCGACACCCCCGCCGAGCCCGGGCCGCGCGGCCACGACTCCTCGCGCTCGTGGTCGGAGCGGATCGGCACGGTGGACGAGAACCTGGAGAAGGTCGAGTCGCTGCACGTCCTCAAGCCGCTGCTGGAGGAACTGGACGAGCGGGAACGGCTGATGCTGGAGCTGCGCTTCGGGCAGGAGATGACCCAGTCGCAGATCGGCGCCGAGCTCGGCATCTCCCAGATGCACGTCTCCCGGCTGCTCAGCCGCACCCTCGCCAGGCTGCGCAAGAAGATGCTCGCCCAGCAGTGACCCCGCCCGTCGGCGGCCGGTCCCACCGCGAACGACGTCGCCCCTCACGGCCCTCCGGCCGGCGAGGGGCGCCGCCGTGCGCGCGAGAGCACAACCGCGGGGCTTCTTCCAGGGTTATTTCCGGACTTCCGGGCGAGGCGTGGGGAGAGGGACGATCCCGGAACACCCGGAACGGAGGTACCGACGTGGACTGGCGACAGTACGCCGCCTGTACGGAAGAGGACCCCGACCTGTTCTTTCCCATCGGCACGGGAGCTCCGGCGCTGGCGCAGACCGAAGGGGCCAAATCGGTCTGCGCGCGCTGCCCGGTGAGGGAAGAATGTCTGCGATGGGCTGTGGAGACCCGTCAGGAGTACGGAGTGTGGGGTGGTACGAGCGAGGGGGACAGGCGTGAGCTCCGGCGGGGGACGGGAAGGCGCCGTGCGGGTACCTCTTCCTAGTACGGTGGCGGAGCTCCCTGTGGGACGGGGCGTTCCGGGCCCATCGTGCGCCCTCGCGGGGACGGTGAGCGGACGCGCGACGGACGTACGGTCCCGACCCGCCAGTGATCGAGGTGACGCTGTGAACAACACGACGGCCGTGGCCGGGCCGTTCGTCCACCCGGCGTTGTTCTACCGGGACGGGGGAGAATACGTCGCCGCGCTCACGGCGTTCGTCCGCGAAGGACTGGCCGACGGCGATCCGGTGGCGGTCGCCGTGCCCCGCGCCCGGCTGGAGCTGCTGCGGGACGCGCTGGGCGCGGACGGGTCCGGCGTCCGGTTCGTCGACATGGAGGAGGCGGGCCGCAATCCGGGACGGATCATCCCGCGGGTGCTGCGGGCCTTCGCCGACGCCCACCCCGACCGGCACGTCCGCATCATCGGCGAGCCGATCTGGGCGAGCCGGACCGCCGCGGAGTACCCGGCGTGCGTCCAGCACGAGGCCCTGATCAACCACGCGTTCGCGGGCCGCAGGGTGACCATCGTCTGCCCGTACGACACGGCGCGGCTGGATCCGCGGGCGGTGGCCGACGCCTACGCGACCCACCCGGTGATCATCGACGGTGACCGCAACGGCCCCAGCGGCTCGTACGCGCCGGACCACATCATCGCCGCCTACAACCAGCCGCTGCCGCCGCCGCGTGCCGGGTCCGTCCTCTCCTTCGACTTCGACGACGAGCTGCTGCCGGACGCACGGCACGCCGTGGTGGAGCGGGCCGCGGCGCTGGGGCTGGCGCCCGAGCGCCGGGATGACCTGGCGCTGGCCGTCGCCGAGCTGACCACCAACAGCGTGGTGCACGGCGGCGGGACGGGGACGGTGCGGATCTGGGCCGAGGGCGGTCACGTGGTGTGGGAGGTGCAGGACCGCGGGCACGTCAGCGATCCGCTGGCCGGCCGCCGCCCGCCCGCGCCCGACCGCCCCGGCGGCCGGGGCCTGCTGCTCGTCCACACCCTGAGCGACCTCGTCCGCACCCACACGGGCCCGGGCGGCACCACGACGCGCTGCCTGCTCTCCCGCGTCCCGTCGCCCTGAACCACCCGTCGTGCGGGTGAAACCGGCGCAGTTCGATTGCGCCGGCCCGCCCGGAACGGCGAGCGTGGGCGAGCGCCGGCGAGGCGCCGGGCCGACGGAAGGAAGGAACGGGACGGATGAAGCGCGTCATGGCGAGAACGCGGTGGGCCGTACGCACGGCCGTGGCCGCGGTGGGCACCCTGGCACTCTGCGCCGCGGTGGCACCGCCGGCCTCGGCGGACGGCGGCGACTGCGTCGGGCAGACCTGCCTGCAGGTCGACCGGAACGGCCTCTATGTGGCGCGGGCGACGGTCACCCCGCCCCCCGGCGCGAAGTTCTTCGGCCACTACCGGCTGTACGGCGGCGGCGTCGACAACAAGAGCGCGTCGCAGCACTGGCACGAGGGGCTGCGCTACACGGTGGCCTGGGGCCGGGGCGTGCCGGACCACACCAAGATCTGCGCCGAGGGCTGGGAGCAGGTCGGCGGCCAGCTGAAGCCGCTCGGCAAGAAGTGCGTGGAGATCCGGAAGTCCGGTGGCTGACGGCGGCCCCGGCAGCCCTCATCCGTCGTAGGACTGCAACTCGACGAGGTTGCCCTCGGGGTCGCGGACGTGGGCCGTCCGCAGGGTCGGCCCCCACTCCGGCCGCTGGGCGGGGGCCGCGACCGCCGTGGCGCCGTGCCGCAGGCAGAGGGCGTAGCCGGCGTCGACGTCCGGGACGCGGCTGACGAGCATCGTCCGGTCGGCGGGGCCCGCTTCCGCCGCCGGCCCGGTGACGTCGGCCATGGCCCGGCGGTCGAGCAGCATCAGGACGCCCTCGCCGGCCAGGTCCCAGTGGGCGTAAGGCCCCTCCTCCGTGCCTTGGACCAGGCGGGCGCCGGTGAGTTCGGGCAGGACGGCGGCGTAGAAGCGGAAGGTCTCGGCGAACCGGCCGACGAGCAGCCGGGGGTGCAGTGCGTCCATGTCACTCACTCCTCTAATAGTGGGTATGCCCCAATGATGGGTTGCAACCTACAATAGAGACGTGACCGAGACACCCCCCACCCTCACCGCCCTGACGCCGTATCTGCTCTCCCGGATCGGCAAGAACGCGCGCGGCCGGGTCGCGGCGCGGCTGGCCGGCCGCGATCTGCGGATGTGGCACATGGCCGTGCTGGCCGCCCTCGCCGACTTCGGCCCGCACGCCCAACGGGAGCTCGCCGAGCGCCTGACGATCGACCCCAGCGACATGACGAAGATCGTGGACGACCTGGCCGCCCTCGGCCACGTCGAACGCACCCGCGACCCTCGCGACCGCCGCCGCCTCTCCGTCACCCTGTGCCCCGCCGGCGCCACGGAACTCGCCCGGCTCACCGATGACGTACGCGCCGCCCAGGACGAGCTCCTCGCCCCGCTGACCGTCCGGGAGCGGGAGCGGCTGCACACACTGCTCGACAAGGTCTTCCGGCACGGTGAAGATGCCGTGGACGAGCCGAGGCGGCCGTAGCCGCGTGCCTCACGCCCGCCTGGTGGCGACGGCCGCCAGGTAGAGGGGCGGCAGGAACCGTGTGCGCAGGGCGACGGGCGCACCGCAGACACCGGCCAAGTGCCGCAGCGCCGCGGGGCTGTACGCCTTGCGCAGGCTGACGACGGCGTCGTGCGCCTGGGCGGGGCCGCCACAGAGAAAGGCCGCGGGGACGGCCGCGAGGCAGGCGGGGTGGCGCCACAGGTCGATGACCAGGAGCCGCCGGGCGACGCGGGTACCCTCGCGCAGCACGTCCGCCGCGCCCCGGGGCGGCAGATGGTGCAGGGACTGGGTGAAGACGGCGAGGTCGTAGGAGCCGTCGGGGGCGTCGATCGCGGTGGCGTCGAGCCGTGCGACGGTGGCCCGCGCGTGGCGGCCGAGCGGTCCCGCCCGCAGCGCCTCGACGAGGTCCGGGGCGACGTCGCTGACGGTGGCCCGGGCGGCCGGGTGCCGGTCGAGGACCCAGCGGGTGAGTCCGCCGTCCCCGGCGCCGAGTTCGAGGAAGCGCGGCTGGGGTACGTCCCGGAGCCCGTCCAGGACGAGGGTGCCGAACGTCCGGTGGGCGAGGGCGAGCCGTTCCAGCCGGGCCAGTCCGCGCAGCACCCGGCGGCGCCGGCCCGCCGTGTCGGCGCGGTCGAGGTACTCGGGGCGGTCGGTCTCGTACAGCCGGTCCCACCACGCGGCGCCGGGGCCGCCCCGGGGCATGTCGTCGGTCACAGTCGGCCAACGACCCGTTCGCGGCCCGGTCACGTCCGGGCCGGGGCGCCGGACCGCGCGGGCGCGGTGCGCAACCGTCCGCGCTCCCCCGGCGTCTTGTGCGAGGCTCCGGCGGTGATGACGCCGGGTGTCAGGGCTCGTGAGCGAAGGGACCGTGGGAGCAGTGGACGACATACGCAGGCCGGCCGCGACCGCCGTGCGGGAGGCGTCGGCCGGAGGGCCGGAACCGGCGCCGCGCCCGACGGGTCTGCTGGATCTGCGGGGGCGGGAACGGGCCCCCGCGCTGCTGGTGTACCCCGCCGACGCCGTGCTGGTCGTGTCGGGACTGCCCGGCAGCGGCAAGAGCACCCTGATCCGCCGCTGGTCGGGGGCCGCGTCGGTCGTCGACCCGAGGGACGCGCACGAGGACTGCGCGGCGGTGATGCCGACCTGGCTGCCGTACGCGGTGTACCGGCCGTGGGCGCGCCTGGTGTACGCCCGCCGGCTGTGGAACGCGGTCCGGGCGGGCGGGCCGCTGCTGGTGCACGACTGCGGCAGCCGGTCGTGGCTGCGGCGGCTGCTCGCCCGGGAGGCGGGGCGCCGGGGCCGCGAACTGCACCTGGTCCTCCTGGACATGGCGGCGGCCGACGCCCTCGCCGGCCAGGAGGCACGCGGGCGCTGGGCCCGGCCCCGCGTCTTCGACCGACACCGGCGCGGGCTGCGACGGCTGTCGGACGCGCTCACCGCACCCGGCGCCGGGGAGCCGGGCGGGAGCCCGGTGCCCGAGGCGGCCTCGGTGGTCCTGCTGGACCGGACGACGCGCGAGCACGTGACGGCCGTCGCGTTCCGGCGGTAGCGCGGCCGTTGTCAGACCCCTCTGTCACGATCGTTCGTGTGAGTATCCGTGAGGGCGGGTGCGGGGAGGACAGCCATGGGTTTCTTCGACGGCCGGGCGATGCCGGCCGAACACGAGCCGGACCGTCCGGAGTTCGTCGACCTGGGACCGGCGGGCCCGCGGTACGCGGACGACGGGCCGCCGGCCGACCGGTACCTGCCGACGGTGCTTCCCCGGGTGGCGCGGGTGGCCGAGGGGCCGCGGGTACGGGTGATGTTCACGGGCTGGGAGGTGTGGCCCGAGCAGGTGACGCTGTGTCTGCAGATCTTCTGGCGGCGCAGGCGGACGGACGAGGTGTACGGCGACGCCTGGTTCGCCCGGCCCGGCGCGGGAGCGCTCCGGGTGGGGCTGCGGCCTGCGGCCGGCGGTCCCGGCCTCACCCTGCGGGAGCACGGCACGGACCCCGGCGGGGCGTTCCACCGACCGGCACGGTTCCTGCTGTCGGCGGTGCCGGAGGGCGGGCCCTTGGTGCTGGTGCTGGAGTGGGCGGACGAGGGGATAGCGGAGACGGCGGTGGCGCTGGACACGAGTGGCCTCGGGGAGGCGGCGCGGCGGGTGGTGGAGATATGGCCGGAGGGGCCTGGGGTTTGAGGGGGGGGAGGCCCCTGTCCCTCCCCCAGAGGGGGCACCCTCACCGCCCCGGCCCCGCCAGCACCCGCCGCGCACGGGCAATGAGCGCCCGCCCCGCCGGACTCGTCGGACCATCCGTACGCCAGGCGAAAGCCAGCCGCCCCCGCAACGCCGGCGGGTCGATGGCCACAGAAACCAGCTCCGGCGCGCGGGAGGCGGCGAATTCGGCGGGCAGGATCGCCGCCCCCAGCCCATGCGCGGCGAGTTCGGCGAGCGTGCCCGGATCACCCGCCTCCAGAGCGATCCGCGGCCGGAACCCGGCCGCGACGCACGCTTCGTCGAGCCGGGCCCGGAGCCCGGTGCCGCGCGGCAGGCTGATCAGGGGCCGGTCGCGCAGGGTGTCGAGGGAGACGACCGGGTGGACGGCGAGTTCATGGCCGGGGGCCACCGCGGCGACGATCGCCTGGTCCTCCAGGACGTGCAGGGAGATGCCGGCCGGGCCGTCCCGCCCCACGCTGATGATCGCCGCGTCGAAGCGCCCGCCGCGGAGGCCGTCGACCAGCTGGTCCGTGGTGTCCTCGGCGAGGGTGATCTCGACCGCCGGGTGCTCCTGGTGGAAGCCGGCGAGCAGTCCGGGCAGGTCGGCGTTGTGTGAGGTCACGGTGCCGACGGCGACGCGGCCCCGGAGGAGTCCGGCCATCTCGCCGACGACGAGCCGGGCCCGTTCGACGGCGGCGAGCGCGGCGCGCGCGTGCGGCAGGAAGGCCGCTCCGACCTCGGTGAGCGCGACGGACCGCCCCGAGCGGTCCAGCAGTTCCTGCCCGAGCTCCCGTTCCAGCTTGCGGATCTGCGCGCTGACCCCGGGCTGGGCGACCCGTACCCGCTCGGCGGCCCGGGTGAAGTTCCGTTCCTCCACCACCGTCACGAAGTATTCGAGCTGCCGCAGTTCCATAACCAGCGATGCTAGCAGCCAGACTTTCCATGTCTTGGACTTCTGGTGCGCCCCGGAGGAGGCTGGTGACCACAAGGCAGCGACACCGCACCGAAGGAGCAGCGCCATGACCGATTTCCGCGAACGCGCCACCACCCCCGAGGACTTGACCCGCCTGTTCGTCGAGCGGGCCAACGCCCGCGACGCCGAGGGGATGGCCGCGCTCTACGCGCCCGACGCCGTCCTGGCCTTCCCGCCCGGCAGCGCGACGGTCGGCCGGGAGGCGATCCGCGCCGTCTGCGAGCAGCTCCTGCTCCACGCGGAGCTGCCGTTCACGCTTGAGCCTCCGCTGCCGACGGTCCGTTACGGGGCCGACCTGGCCCTCACGTCGACCCGGTCCGCCGACGACACGGGCGGCAGGGTGCAGGTCGTCCGGCGCGAACCCGACGGGACCTGGCTGCGGATCATCGACCGGCCCGAGTCGAAGGCCGGCCGGTGAGCGTGCTCGTCGCCGGGGCCGGCATCGGCGGCCTGACCACCGCTCTCGCCCTGCACACCGCGGGGATCGACGCGACCGTCGTGGAGAGCGTCCGGGAGGTCCGCCCGCTCGGCGTGGGCATCAACCTCCTGCCGCACGCCGTCCGCGAACTCACCGAGCTGGGGCTCGGGGACGCGCTGGCCGCCATCGGCGTGCCGACCGCCGAGAACGTGTACTGCGACCGTGACGGCACCGTCCTGTTCTCCGAACCGCGCGGCGTCGCCCAGGGCTACCGCTGGCCGCAGTACTCGGTGCACCGCGGTGAGCTCCAGCTGATGCTGCTCACCGCGGTCCGCGACCGGCTGGGCCCGGACGCCGTCCGCACCGGGACGCGTCTGGACGGCTTCACGGACACCGGGTCGGCCGTCCGGGCCCGGCTCCTCGACCGGGCGACCGGGAAGCACCGGACCGCGGAGGCCGGGGTGCTGGTCGGGGCGGACGGGCTGCACTCGGCCGTCCGCGGGCTGCTGCGCCCGGACGGCGGGCCGCTGTTGTGGTCGGGGGTCCGGATGTGGCGCGGGGTGACGGAGGGGAAGCCCTTCCTCACCGGGCGGTCGGCGGTCCTGGTCCGGGACGGGGACGCCGAGTTCATCGCGTATCCGATCGGCCGCGACCGGATCAACTGGGTCTGCCTGGTCCGGGAGGCGCCGCCCGGACCGCTGGGCGAGGAGGCGGGCTGGAACCGCCCGGGCCGGCTCGCCGACCTGCTCCCCCACTACGCGCACTGGTCACTCGGCTTCCTGGACGTCCCGGGCCTGCTGGCCGGCGCCGAGCGGATCCTGGAGTACCCGATGGTCGACCGGGAGCCGCTGCCGTCCTGGGGGCGCGGCCGGGTCACCCTGCTCGGTGACGCGGCGCACCCGATGTACCCGGTGGGGGCCAACGGCGCCTCCCAGGCCGTCGTGGATGCCCGGGTGCTCGCCCACGCGCTGGCGGGGGCCGGCGACGTGCCGGCCGCGCTGGCCCGTTACGCGGACGAGCGGCGGGAGGCGACGGCCGCCGTCGTCCGCGCCAACCGGGCCATGAACGAGGCGGTGCGAGGGGTTCCGGACGACGGCGGGCGGAGCGCGGAGCACTACGCCCGCATCACGGACGCCTACCGGCGGGCCAGCGGGGGCGATCCCGCCGACCTCAACGCCCGCCCGTCGCTGACGCCCCGCTGACCGGCGGTCAGTACCCGGCCGGCCGCGCGGCCAGCACCCGCAGGAGCTGGTCGAGCTCCGGCCGCCAGGGGCGGTTGACGTTGATGCGCGTCGGCTTCTCCCGGCCCGGCATCAGGAAGCGGAACGAGCTCCACAGGGAGCCCATCCGCACGTCGCTCACCAGGTGCCGGGCCTGGTCGTGCGGCAGGGCCAGGACGAGTTCCCTGGGCCGGCTGCTGAGCTTCCCGGCGCGGTGGAACAGCAGGGCCTGCTGGGTGAAGGTGACGAAGTAGGTGTCCACGAAGAAGATCCACACGCTCGACAGGAAGGCCATGGCGACCGGGCTGGGTCCGCTGATGCCGTAGACCGTCACCACCGGCCGGTCGGAGGGGTTGGCCTCGGCCACCGCCCGTCCCACGTGTTCCTGGATCGTCGCCTTGCGCACCGGCATGCTCGCTCCTCGTGCCTATGGGAGGGCCCCGCGTGCCTCATGCGGGAACCCCGCGGGGAAAGGCCCCTATTGAAGCCCCTCCCCGCCGTCCGGGAACCGGCGATTTCCGGACAGCGCGGGAACGGGATGCGGAGCGGCGGACTCCGGCCGTCAGCTGTTCGACCGGGACAGCGCCTCCCGTACCGCCTCGTCGGTGCGGCCCACCACGGCGGTGCCGTCGTCCGCCGTGATGATGGGCCGCTGGATCAGCTTGGGGTGCCCGGCGAGGGCGCCGATCCAGCGGTCGCGCGCGGCGGCGTCGCGCGGCCAGTCCTTCAGGCCGAGCTCCTTGGCCTCGTCCTCCCCGGTGCGCGTGATGTCCCACGGCTCCAGCCCGAGCCGGCCGAGCACGGCCCGGATCTCGCTCTCGTCGGGGACGTCGTCCAGGTAGCGGCGGACGGTGTACTCGGCGCCTTCCTCGTCGAGCAGGCTGACGGCCGAGCGGCACTTCGAACAGGCGGGGTTGATCCAGATCTCCATGCCGCACAGGGTACCGTCACCACCCCGTCAAATCCCGTCTGAGCTGGGGCGATTGTCAGTGCCCGGCAGTAGAATGGAGGGGTAGTGAAGAGGTCGCCCGACCCCTTCGTCAGGAGGACGCCGATGGCCGCAGCAGCAGCACCGCTCACCGACCCGTGCACCCTCGAGACGCTGCCCAAAAAGCGTCTGCCCGCCGGGCATCCCCGTGAGTGGTACGAGTCCCACAACCGCCGGCTGAAGGCCATGCGCCTCGCCATAGCCCTGCTCCACAGCGGCGCGTACCGGCCCGAGCAGGCGACCAACCGCAGGATACGCCGGGTCGCCGACCGGATCGGCGTGCGCCCGCCGTCGAACGCGACCTGCCGGATGGTCAGGTCGCTGATCCACGCCGAGGCGCCCGCGGCACGCGCCGCCCGCCGCTGACCGTATCCACACCTGTACCCACATCCGGTGCGGTACGGCCGCGCCGCAACCGCCCGGCCATCGCCCGTTCCGCCACCCGTCACCCGGCGGCCCCGGCCCGTCCGTAGCGTCGTCGTATGACGATCCAGCAGGTCGCTCCGGTTCCGGCCGCCCCGGCGCCGCCCGTCGCGCCCGCGGCCGGGCCGGCGCCGGAGGGTCCGCCGCCGGCGCCCCCGACGGCCGGTGGCGGGGCCACGGCCCGGTCGCGGCGGCGGCGCGGTCCGGCCGCGCCGGTGCGCCGGCTGGGAGCACAGGCGCTGCTGATGCTGACCGCCCTGGCGGCGCTGTGCGCGGCGGCCGTGGCCGGGGCCGTCGTGGTGCGGGCCGACACGGACCGGCTGCGGGAGACCGTCACCGAGCGGGCGGCGACGGCGGCCGGGCTGCGCTTCGCCCTGGCCGACCTCGACGCGCAGCGCGCCAACGCGCTGGTGCCCGGGCACTCCGCCGACCGGCCCGCCGTCCTGCCCGCGGGCCGGTCGGCGGACGACTTCCAGGTGGGCAACCGCGTCCTGGCCCTGCTCACCGCCCGGCAGCGGCGCGCGGAAGTCAGCGACCTGCTGCGGCGGCTGGGCGGGGACCCGGCCGAGAGCGTCCGGGTGCGGGCGCTGCTGGACGGCCTGGGCCGGTACGACGAGCTGACCGCGCGGTCGTCCGCCGTCGACGAGACGGCGCCGGACCGGCCCGCCGGCCGCCCGCCCGCCGGTGCCGTCACCCTGTCCGTCGACGCGGGCGAGGTGATGCACCGTGAACTGCTGCCCGCGGCGGACGCCCTGGCGTCCGGGTACGCGCGGCGGGCGGACGGGCTGGCGGGCCGCGCGCACGGCGCGGCCGTGACCGCCGCGTGGACCACGGCCGGGACGGGCGCCGCGGCCCTGGCCGTCCTCGGCTGGTGCCAGTGGCGGCTGGCCCGCCGCTACCGGCGGGTGTTCCACCCGGCGCTGTGCGCCGCGACGGTCGCCGCCGCCGTCGTCACCGTCCTCGGCACGGTGGCGTTCCTGTCGGCGGCGGACGGCGTCCGGAGTGCGGCGCGTGACGGTCTGCGCCCGTGGGCCCGGCTGGCCGAGGCCCGGGCGGTCGCCGCCGAGGCGGCGGCCACCGAGGGCCGCTGGTTCGTCTACGACACCCGCCCCGGATCCGCCGCCGTGAGCAGGTTCGAGGGCCTGACCGCGCGCCTCGACTCCCTTCTCGCGCCGGACGGTTACTCCTACGCGCCCGGACGGGCCGCCCACCGGGACGTGCTCGACCGGTACGGGCGGTTCCGCGACGACGACCGCCGGATGCGGGAGGAGCACGCCACCGGGCGGACGGACGCGGCCGTGCTGACGCTCACCGAACTCGGGCGCGGGCGGATCCCGTTCGACTTCTCGGAGTTCGCGGGCTCGCTCGACACCCTGTCCGCGCGCCACTTGGACGTCCTCACGGAACGGACGGCGTCCGCCCGCGACCGGCTGACGGGCTGGCCCGCGGTGCCGGCGGGCGTGCTGGGCGGCGCGGTGCTCCTCGTCGGGGCGGGGCTGCGGCCCCGGTTCGCCGAGTACCGCTGACTCCGCAGCCGAGTACCGCCGAGCCGGGACCCGTCGCGCCCGGGCCGCACCGGATAATGCCCGGCCCGGTGTCCGACCCACCCAGTACGCTGCTGCGACGATGACTGACGACCAGATACCGCACACTTTCCAGGTCGACCTGCGCGGCCTGGTGGACCTGCTGTCCCACCACCTGTACTCCAGCCCCAAGGTGTACCTCCGCGAGCTGCTGCAGAACGCCGTGGACGCCATCACGGCCCGCCGCGCGGAGGAGCCGACGGCGCCCGCCACGGTGCGCCTGCACGCCGACGGGGGCCGGCTGCGGGTGGAGGACAGCGGCATCGGCCTGACGGAGGCCGACGTCCACGACCTGCTGGCCACCATAGGCCGCAGCTCCAAGCGCGACGGACTGGAGTCGGCGCGCTCGGAATTCCTCGGCCAGTTCGGCATCGGGCTGCTCGCCTGCTTCGTCGTCGCCGAGGAGATCCGGGTCGTCAGCCGGTCCGCCCGGACGCCCGGCGCGCCGCCCGTCGAGTGGACGGCGCGCGACGACGGTTCGTACACCGTCCGCACGCTCGCCGACGACGCCCGCCCCGAGCCGGGCACGACGGTGTACCTGGCCGCGCGCCGCGGCGCGGAGGACTGGCTGGCCGAGGAGCGGGTGCTCACCCTCGCCAAGGACTTCGGTGCGCTCCTCCCCCACGACGTGCGGGTGGGCGACACCCCGGTGACCGACCGGCCGCCCGTCTGGGAGCGCACGTATCCGAGCCCGTCCGCCCGGCGGGCGGCGCTCGCCCGGCACTGCCACGAGCTGTTCGGCTTCGCGCCGCTGGACGCCGTCGAGCTCGACGTGCCGGTGGCCGGGGTGCGCGGAGTCGCGTACGTGCTGCCGCAGGCGGTCAGCCCGGGCCGGCGCGGCGGGCACCGCGTGCACCTGAAGGGCATGCTGCTCACCGACCGCGCCGACGAACTCCTGCCGGAGTGGGCGTTCTTCGTGCGCTGCGTCGTCGACACCGACAGCCTGCGGCCCACCGCCTCGCGCGAGAGCCTGTACGACGACGACCGGCTGGCCGCGGTCCGGGAGGCCCTCGGGGAGCGGATCCGCGACTGGCTCGCCGAGCTGGCGGCGGGCGACCAGGAGCGGCTGCGGCAGTTCCTGTCCGTCCACCACGTGGGCGTCAAGTCGCTGGCGCGGCACGACGCGGACATGCTGCGCACGATGCTGCCGTGGCTGCCGTTCGAGACCAGTGACGGGCAGCTGTCGCTGGAGGAGTTCGCGCAGCGGCACCGGACGGTCCACTTCACCCGGACCGTCGAGGAGTTCCGCCAGGTCGCGCCGATCGCCGCGGCCCAGGGCGTCGGCGTGGTCAACGGCGGCTACACCTTCGACGGCGAACTGGTGGAGATGCTGCCCCGGGTGCGCCCGGGCACCACGGTCGCCGAGCTGGACGCGGAGACGGTCACCGCGCACCTCGACCACGTGGAGCCGGGCGACGAGCTGGCGCTGGCCGACTTCCTGGCGGCGGCGCGGGCGCGGCTGGACGCGCTCGGCTGCGACGTGGTGCTCCGCTCCTTCCTGCCGGTCACCGTGCCCGCGCTGCACCTGGACGATCGCGCGGCCCGGCACGAACGGGCGCGCGCCGAGGAGGAGTCGAAGGCCGACGACCTGTGGTCGTCCATCCTGGGGTCGCTGCGGGACGAGACCCCGCGCGCCCGGCTCGTCCTCAACCACCTCAGCCCCCTGGTCCGGCGCGTGGGCGCGCTCGCCGACCGCGACCGCGACCTGGCGGGCACCGCCGCCGAGGCCCTCTACGGGCAGGCCCTGCTGATGGCCCAGCGCCCGCTGCGGCCGGCCGACTCGGCGCTGCTGAACCGTGCCTTCCTGGGCCTCCTGGAGTGGGCGGCCCACCCCGCCGCGCCGTCCGAGCCGTCGGAGGAGGGCCGATGAACCGCACCGCTTCCGCCCTCCGGCAGGCGCTCCAGGACAACATGAACGAGCCCGAGGGCCCGGCGCGCAACGCCGTCGCCGAGCGGCTGGTGGACGAGGCCGGGCAGGCCGGCGACACCGGGCTGCTGCTCGACACCCTGTTCAACGTGCTGTCCGCCTACAACTTCAGCTCCGAGTCCGAGAAGATGTTCGTCCCGTTCGCCCGCGTGCTGCGCATGTGGGACGAGCGGCCGGAGGACTTCGACCGGTACGCCGAGCACCGGCTGCACTGGATGTTCAAGTGGGTGGCCAGCGGGATGCTGGACCAGCCGGACATCCCGCTGGCGTCGGTGGAGAAGTGGCACGCGGAGATGGAGCACCGCTACCGGGTCGCGGGCCACAGCGAACGGGCCGTCCGGCAGAGCGAGTTCCGCATCGCCCGGGACACCGGTGACACCGCGCGGGCCGAACGGGCCTTCGCCGCCTGGCTCGCCGCCGACCGGGACCCGATGAGCGACTGCCACGCCTGCGAACTGCACACCCAGGGCGACTGGCTGAACCGGCTGGGACGGCCGGAGGAGGCCCTGGAGACCTGGCGCCCGGTCCTGGCCGGCGAGCACACGTGCGCGCACGAGCCGCACGTGGTCCTCGCCGCCTCGCTGCTCCCGCTGGTGCGGCTGGGCCGGGTCGACGAGGCCCGCGCCCACCACCTGCGCGGCTACCGGATGATCCGGGACATGGAGTCGATGCGGGCCACCGTCGGCGACCACATCGAGTTCTGCGCGCTCACCGGCAACGAGGCGCGGGCCCTGGAGATCCTCGCCGAGCACACGGGCCACTTCGCGCCCTCCGGGGACCCGCTGTCCCTGCTCGACTTCCTCGCGCCCGTCGCGCTGCTCGCCCGCCGGCTGACGGACCTGGGCCTCGGCGAGCGGCGGGTGCCCGGTCCGGCCGGGCGTGAATGGACGGCCGCGGAGCTGCACACCCATGCTCGGGCGGAGGCCCTGGAGCTGGCCGGCCGGTTCGACCGGCGCAACGGCAGTACGGTCGTCGGCGACCGCGTCCGCGCGCGGACGGACGCCGCGCCGCTGGCCGAGCGGCTGCCGCTGGGCGTACGCGCCGAGCGGCTGACCGTCCCGCGGCCCGCGCCCGCCGCGCCGCCGGCCCCGGCGTCCCCGGACGACGTCCGGGAACTGCTGGCCACGGCCCGCCGGCTGACGGAGGATCCGGCGCCCGGCGTCCGGGCCGCGTGGGAGGCGTTCGCACGGGCCGCGCACGGCCGCGAGGACGAGCTCGACCCGCTCGGCCGGGCCGAACTCGCCGACCACGAGGCGATGGAGCGGGTCGCGGAACCGGAGAAGTGCGTCGAGGGCTTCCGCTCGGCCGCCCTGCTGTACGAGGACGCCGGGCATCCCGCCCAGGCCGCCCTCGCGCGGGCGAGGGCGGCGCTGGCCCTGTCCTTCGCCGGGCGCGCGGCGGAGGCCGTGGCGGCGGTCGAGGCCGAGTGCGCGCTGCTGCGCGGGCTGCACGCGGAGGGCCGGGCGGAGCCCCGGTCGGTGGCCACGGCCCTGCTCTACCGGTGCCGCGTCCTCCGCAACGGGTCCGACGACGGCCCGGGGAACGCCGGCGACGCCCTGTCCGCCCTGGAGGCCGCGCTCGACGAAGCGGCCGCCTTCGGCGAGGAGCACCGGGCGGCGGGCCGGATGATGTCCGGCCGGCTGGCCGACATCCTGCGGCTGCGCGGCGAACTGGCCCTGGAGGCGGGGGATCCGGCCCGGGCGGCGGAGTGGTTCGGCCGCGCGGTGGAGCTGACGGACGAGGCGGACCTGGCCTGGTACGCGCCGGAGGCGCGGGTCGGGCTGGCCCGGGCCGCGATGGCCTGCGGCGATCCGGAGACGGCGGTCGGGGCGGCGCGCTCCGCCCTGGAGCACGGCGCCGGGTCGATGGAGGCCGGGTCGATGCAGGAGGTGCACGCGGCGCAGGTGCACATCCTGCTGTCCGAGGCCCTCACCGCCACCGGCCGGCACGAGCCCGCGGTGGAGCACGCCCTGGAGGCGGCGCACCGGGCGGACCAGGCGGGCGAGAGCGCGACCCTCGGGGCCTGGGCCCGGCTCACCCTCGGCGGCGCGCTGCACCGGCTGGGCCGCGCGGACGAGGCCGCGTCCGTCCTGGAGACGGCGCTCCCGGACCTCGAAGAGGGCCACGGCGAGGGCCAGGTGGTCCAGGCGCGCTGGTGGCTCGGCGAGTGCCTGGCCGCGCTGGGCGACCACCGGGAGGCGGCCGGGCAGTTCCTGCGCGCCGCCTCGGTCGCACAGCACTGGGAGGACCAGCGGGACCACGCCGTCCTCGCCCACATGGCCGCCGACTGCCTGGGCCGCGCGGGCCGGGACGACGAGGCCGAGCGGGCCTACCGGCGGGCCGAGGCGCTGTGGCGCGACCTGGACCGGCCGGAGGCGTACGTCCGGGTGCTGCGCGCCCGCGCGTGGCTCGCCGCGCGCGGGGAGGACGACGGCCCGGCCCGGGCCCGGGAGCTGATGGCCGAGGCCGAGCGCGCGTGCGCGGCCGCGCTGGCGGCGGCCGGGGACGACGAGGCCCGGGAGCTGCTGCGCGGTGAACTCGCGGGCACCCACCGGCAGACCGGCGAGCTGATCGTCCGGTGCTGCGAGGGCGTTCCGGGGGACGACGAGGAAGACGCGGCCAGGGAGGCGTACGAGGAGGGGCTGGCGCACCTCGGACGGGCGGTGGCCGTCTTCACCGAGGCCGGCCCCGCGCTGCGGGACCAACGGACGTCCGCCGAACTGGCGGCCGCCTGGCTGGAGATCGACCTGGGCCGGAACGCGGCCGCCGCGGACCGGGCGCGGGCGGTGCTCGCGGAGTACGGCGACGCGTCGGAGGGTGTGGCCGAGACGCGGCGGGCCGAGGCGGAGAGCATCCTCATGTACGCGACGAGAGAGAGCCCGTCCGGCGATTGAGGACAACCGCGCGAAGCGCGGTTTGGGGGTCTGGGGCGGAGCCCCAGGAAACTGGGGGCACCTCCCAGCGGTAGCTGGGGGAGAAAGGGTGGGGCTGGGGCAAACCCCCTCCCCACCCGCGCCCACGACGAGGCGATCAGGAACCGAACCCCCGAACCACCCCGTCGCACACCTCCAACACCTCACCACTCTCGTACTCGTAAAAGCGGAGCGACCCAATCGCCCCGGCGGCAACCGTATGCGGCGCGAGCCGGTCGAGCAGCTCACGGAGCTCGTCCAGCCGCTCGGTGTGCACCTCCTGCCGGACGACGAGCGCCCATCCGTCCGGCAGCGGGGCCAGCACCGAGCTCAGCACGCCGCCGACACGCCACGCGGGCCCGGTGGCGTCGAGCAGGGGCGCGGGTTCCCGTTCGCCGTCCGGGTCGGGCGCGAGGTGGCCGCGCAGTTCGGTGAGGAGGGCGGCGGGGAGGTCGGCGCGCAGGTGCCAGTCGAGGCGGAGTTCGTGGATGTCGCTCACGTCCGGGAGCCTAGACCGGCCCGGGGGCGGGTCACCGTCGGGCCCGGCGCTCACCCTCCGGTGTGACGGCGGGAGGTGCCGCTCCGGCGTTCCGGCGGGTGTGCGAGGCTGGGGGCGTTCCCGGTGGTCAGCCTGGCCGCACGCCCGGCCGCCGGGTGCGTACCGGAAGGGACTGGGACATGTTGCAGCACAGAACCGTCGGCGATCTGATGACGCACTCGGTGGTCCGCGTGCAGCGCGGCACTCTGTTCACGGAGATCGTGCATGTGCTGCACGAGCACGACATCACGGCCGTTCCGGTGGTGGACGCGGAGGACCGCCCGGTGGGGGTGGTCTCCGAGGCCGACCTGCTGGCGAAGGCGGCCCGGCGGGTGGATCCGTCGCTCCCGGCGGCGGTGCGCGCCAAGCACGAGGCGACGACGGCCGAGGGCCTGATGACCAGCCCCGCCGTCTGCGCCCGGCCTGACTGGAGCGTCGTGGAGGCGGCCCGCACGATGGAGGAACGGCACGTCAAGCGGCTCCCGGTGGTGGACGCCGAGGGCCGGCTGGTGGGTCTGGTGAGCCGGAGCGACCTGCTGCGGGTCTTCCTGCGCGACGACCGCGCCATCCGCCAGGAGATCATCGAGGACGTGCTGGTGCGGACCCTGCACGAGCCGCCGTCCGGCATCGGCGTCGAGGTGACCAACGGGCAGGTGCGGCTGAGCGGTTCGGTGCGGGACGAGGGTCTGGTTCCGGTGCTGGTGCGGCTGTGCGGCAGTGTGGACGGCGTGGTGAGCGTCGATCACCACCTGACGGTGGGGGCCGCGTAGGGGCGGGACGGCCGTCGGACCGGGACGGGGGCCCGGTCCGACGGCGTTCTCACCCGGCTCCGCCGATTACGCGGCCTTCTTCTTGAAGACCTCGGAGAGGCTGGTGAGGCTGGAGTCGGCGTGCCCGGACTCGGCGGCGCGCCGGAAGGCGTCCAGGAGGGCGCCGGACATGGCGGGGTCGACGCCCACGGTGCGGGCGGTGTGGACGATGTGGTCGACGCTCGCGACGCCCATGGCGACCCGGTCGACGTCGCCGGTGTGGTCGCCCGCGGCGAGCCGCGGGGCGTAGAAGGCGTAGAAGTCCGCCAGCGAGGCGGCCGTCGACTGGGCGTAGGGCAGGAACTCGGCGGCCGGGATGCCGTACGCGTCGGCGACGGTCTGCGCGTGGACGTAACTGATCAGTCCGGTCCAGAAGATGTCCATCTGGATCTGGTAGTAGAGCTGGGCCAGCCCCGGGTCGGCGCCGCGGTAGTCGGTGCCGGTGAGGGCAGCCAGCGTCTCCTTGTGGGCCTCGAACGCCGCCTCGTCGCCGCTGTAGAAGGTGGACATCTGGGGGTCGCCGATGCCCGAGGGCGGCGACTGCACCCCGCCGGTGAGGTGCGTTCCGCCGTGCCGCGCGACCCACTCGGCGCCCTCGCGGGCCCGCTCCGGGGTGTCCGAGCTGAGGTTGGCGATCACCCGGCCGCGTACGGCGTCCGGGGCCTGCTCCAGCACCGCGAACACGGCGTCGTAGTCGGTCATGCTCAGCACGACCAGCTCGTTGGCGGTCAGCGCCCGCTCCACGGAGGGGGCGAGGACGGCACCCGCGGCGACCAGTTCGTCCGCCTTGGACGCGGTGCGGTTCCACACGGTGACCGCGTGGCCCCACTTCAGAAACGCGTGGACCATCGCCTTGCCCATCGGGCCGAGGCCGATGACGGTGACGGGCTGCTTGCTCACGGACTCGTTGCTCACGGGCTGGCTGCTCACGGAAGACCCCTCTGAAATGAACGCTCTACTTGGCGATCACCGTAGCACGGCCCTAGAAAGAACGCTCTACACACTAGGGCGAACGCTCTACCCAGGTAGGCTGCGAGGATGAAGACGACCACAGGGAAGGGCACCGGGACGGACGACGCCGTCCTCGACACCCGTGAACGGATCGTCCGCGCGGCCTCCCGGCTGATGCAGCGCCAGGGCTACGACGGCACCGGGATCAAACAGATCTCCCAGGAGGCGGAGGCCACGCTCGGCTCCCTCTACCACTTCTTCCCGGGCGGCAAGCAGGAGTTGGCGGTCGCGGCGATCCGCCACGGCGACGAGGAGTTCGCCGACATCCTGCGCGGCGCGCTGGACAGCGCGGAGGACCCGGGCGAGGCGCTCGTCGCCTGCACCACCACGCTCGCGGAGATCCTGCGCGTATCCGACTGGACGGACGGCTGCCCGGTCACCGCCACCGCGCTGGGCACGGCGGGCCGCGCCCCCGACATCCAGCAGGCCGCGGCGGAGGCGTTCGCCCGCTGGCGCGGGCTCGTCCACGCCAAGCTGACCGCCGCGGGCTTCGCCGACGACGACGCCCGCGACCTCGCGCACACGGTGATCAGCACCCTGGAGGGCGCGGAGCTGGCCGCCCAGGTGTCGCGCAGCGAGGAACCGCTGCACACGGCCGGCCGCCACCTGGCCCGGCTGATCGCCTGCTACCGGTGAGGCGGCCCCGGCCGGGCCGGTAGGCTCGGCCGGACGATCACCGCATCCGAACAGGGTGATCACCGCGTACAGGGAGACGGACCGGCATGCAGGCGTGGCCCCCCGGCGGCCGCTCGTGGGAGCGGGCGCTGACCGCCGCCGACATCGACGACCCCCGGCTGCGCGCCGCCTACACCCGGCAGCGCGCCGTGGTCGCCGGCTACCGCCGGCACGCCTACCTCGCGGTACGGCTGCTGCTGCCGCCCGCGCTCGTCCCCCACGCCATCGCCACCACGGCGTTCATGCACCACACCGACAACCTGCTCGACCGGGGGCCCGGCGCGGCCGGCGCCTGGCCCGCCTGGGAGGCGCGGGTCCGGGCCGGGCTGGCCGGGGAGGCGGACGCGGACGGCCACCCCGTGCTCGCGCCACTGCTGCGCACGGTCGCCGCCCATCCCCGACTGCGCGGCCACGTCGAGGACTTCCTCGCCGGCGCGCCCCTGGAGCGGGACGCCACCGGCTTCGCCACCGAGGCCGACTACCAGAAGTACGTCGACGTCTACGCGCTCCCCGCGTTCATGACGATCGCCGCGCTGCTGCTCGCGCCGGAGGCCGACGCGGACGCCTCCCGCGAGGTCTGCCGCGCCTACATCGACGGCAGCCAGCGGCTCGACTTCGTCAACGACCTGTCCGAGGACCTGCGGGACGGCCGGCTCGGCCTCTCCGAGGAGGCGCTGGCGCGGTACGGCGTCACCCGGGCCGCGCTGGAACACGGCCGGGACGCGCCCGGCGTCCGCGACCTGCTGCGCGACCAGCTCCTCCAGGCCCGCCGCGACCTGCTCGCGGCCCGGCGGCTGGTGGCGTTCGCCCCACCCGGGCACCGCGCCTTCACCCGGGCGGTGATCGCCCTGGAGACCCTCACCGCCGGCGCGGCCCTGGCCGCGGGCCCGGCGGTGCTACGCCACCCCGTCCGCCCGCCGCTGCCGGGCGCGCTGGCCGTGCTGCTGCGCGAATACCGCCGCAGGGGGCGCTGACCGCCCCTCGGGGGGCGGGGCTGTTCCGGGGAAACCGCCCGGGGCGGGGAGCCGCCGCGGCCGACGCGGCGGCAGGCCGCACGATCCCCGCCACGGCCGCCGGAAGGGCCACATGGTCCGGGCCACGGCCGCCGGGCCGCATACACCGGACCACGGCCGCGGTCACCCGGGCCACGGGGCCCCAACCGCAGCCGCCCGGGGCACGATCCCTGGGCACAGGCGGCCGGACCACCACCCTTGAGCCACAGACGGCCGACGTAGACACCGGGCCACAGACCACTCCCAGGTAGCCGACCCCAGCCGCAGACACCCGGGCCACGCCCCCTAAGCACAGACGGCCAGACCACCACCCCTAACCCACCGACAGCCGACGTAGACACCGGGCCACAGACCACTCCCAGGTAGCCGACCCCAGCCGCAGACACCCGGGCCACGCCCCCTAAGCACAGACGGCCAGACCACCACCCCTAACCCACCGACAGCCGACGTAGATGCCAGGCCACAGCCCCCCCCGAGCCAACGGCCCCCACGTCGCGGATCCGAGCGCGCGCCCAGCCGCAGCGCCAACCCCGCGACCCCGCGTCAGCGACGCCCGGTCCGCAGCCCCGGGCCGGCGCCCGCCCCTCCCCCCGTCAGTCCTTGGCATCCGCATAGCACTCCGCCACGCCGACCGTGAACGGAAAGCGGGTGGGCGTCTCACCGAACGCGAGGCGTCCCGCCTCGTCCCCGGCCCACCGGATGGCCTCCGCCACCTCGGCGGCCTCCTCCTCCGGGCAGTGCACGATCAGCTCGTCGTGCTGGAAGAAGACCAGCTCGGCGCGGAGCCCGGCGAGGGACCGGCGGACCAGGGCGAGCACGATCAGGGCCCAGTCGGCCGCGCTGCCCTGAACGACGAAGTTCCGCGTGAACCGGCCCCGGGCGCGCGCCGCGCCGGCCAATCCGGGGGAACCGCCGGCCGGCTCGTCCTGCGGCAGCCCCGCCTCGTCGGGCACGGCGGTCGAGGCGGGCGGGCAGGTGCGTCCGAGCCACGTCCGCACCAGCCGGCCCTCCTCCCCCGCCCGGGCCGCGTCGTCGACGTGGGCCACGGCCCGGGGGAAGCGCCGGCGCAGGTCCGCCAGGTGTTTGAGCCCGTCCCCCGAGGTCTGCCCGTAGATGGCGCCCAGCATGGCCAGCTTGGCCCGGTCCCGGTCGCCGGAGAACGCCCGCTCGGCCAGGTCGGCGTAGAGGTCGCGGCCGGTTCCCGCGACCTCCATCAGCCCGGGGTCGCGGGCCACGGCGGCCAGCACCCGGGGTTCGATCTGGTCGGCGTCGGCGACGACCAGCCGCCAGCCGGGGTCGGCGACCACGGCCCGCCGGATCACCTTGGGGATCTGCAGGGCGCCGCCCCCGTTGGTCGTCCACCGGCCGGTCACCGTGCCGCCCGGCACGTACTCGGGGCGGAACCGGCCGTCGCGGACCCACGTCTGGAGCCACTGCCAGCCGTGCGCGGTGTGCAGCCGGTAGAGCTTCTTGTACTCCAGCAGCGGGGCGACGGCCGGGTGGTCGACGCCGCGCAGCTCCCAGGCCCGGGTCGAGGAGAGGGCGACGCCCTCGCGGGCGAAGGCGCGGACGATGTCGCCGGGCAGGTCGGGGCGGACGCGCACGCCGCCGAACGCGCGCGACACCTCGTCCGCGAGCTCGGCCAGCCGCCGGGTCTCCTGCCCGCCCGGATACCGCTCCCCCAGCAGCGCCGTCAGCAGCGCCCGGTGGACGTCGGCGCGCCAGGGCACGCCCGCGCGGGACATCTCGGCGGCGACGAGGGTGCCCGCCGACTCGGCCGCGATCAGCAGCCGCGTCCGCCCGGGGTGCTCGGTGTCCTTCACCCGGGCCCGCTGGTCCGCGTAGACGTCGAGGAGGGCGTCCAGCGGATCGGTGCCGGGCGGCAGCGGGACCGGGCCCGGCTCGAACAGCGACGGCTGCCCGTCGGGCGCGCGGGCGGGCGGGTCGGCGGGGACGGGCAGCCCGCGCAGCCGCGCCCACGCGGCGGCCAGCGACCGCGGCTGCCCGGACTGCCCCTCCACGTACCCCATGAGCAGCGCCTCCGCCGCCTCCACGTCGTAGCAGCGCTCGACGCGCACCCCGGCCGCCGCCGCCCGCCCGTACAGCTCCGCCGTCGACCGCCAGATCCACCGCGCCGCCCCGGGCCGGGCTCGGACCGCGTCCGCCAGGCTCCGCTCCACGACGGCGGGCCCGGCCGCCCGTCCGTCGACGTCGACCGGGCACAGCCGGACGCTCTCGTCCCCCGCGCCCGCGGCGCCCACCACTGCCCATCTCACGTCCGCAGTGTCGCACCGGGGTCTGACAACGGGCCCTGACCGGGCCGCGTCGCCGAGATGTGCGGGCGGCGCGGCCCGGTGGCACGCTGAATCCATGGCCCGGCCCAACGAAGAGGTCGAGGCGCTGCTCCAGGAGTACGCCGACCTCGTCGCCATCACCGGGGGCGACGCGTTCAAGGCGCGCGCCTACGAGAAGGCGGCCCGCGCGGTCGGCGGGTTCCCGGACGACGTCTCGGCCATGGACGGCAAGGCGCTGCGCGAGATCCCCAACGTCGGGAAGTCGATCGCCGAGAAGGTCGTGGAGTACCTGCGGACCGGCCGGGTCGCGGCCTTCGAGGAGACCCGCGCGTCCGTCCCGGCCGGGGTGCGGGAGCTGCTCACCATCCCCACCCTGGGCCCGAAGAAGGCGCTCGCCCTGTACGAGGAGCTCCGCGTCTCCTCCGTCGAGGAGCTGCTCGACGCCGTCCGCGCGGAACGGCTGCGTGATCTCAAGGGGTTCGGTGAGAAGACCGAGCACAACATCCTGCACGGCATCGAGCTCATGCAGAAGGCCGGCGGGCGGATCCTGCTCTCGGCGGCCCTGGAGGCGGCGGAGAAGATCGTCGCCGAGCTGTCGCGCGTGCCCGGCTGCGCGGACTGCGCGTACGCGGGGTCGCTGCGGCGCATGCGGGAGACCATCGGCGACATCGACGTCCTGGTCGCGGCCGACGACCCGGAGCCGTTCATGGAGGCGTTCCGTGCCCTCCCGGACACGGCGGAGGTCATCGCGGGTGGCCGGAAGAAGACCTCCGTCCGCACGTCGACGGGGCTCCAGGTCGACCTCCGCGTCCTCCCGCCGGACGCGTGGGGCGCGGGCCTGCTGTACTTCACCGGTTCGAGGGCGCACAACATCCGGATCCGCGAGATCGCCGTCCGCAAGGAGCTGAAGCTCTCCGAGTACGGCCTCTTCCGCGTCAAGACCGGCCGGAAGGTCGCCTCGCGCACGGAGGAGGAGGTGTACGCCCGCCTCGGGCTGCCCTGGATCCCGCCGGACCTCCGCGAGGACCGCGGCGAGATCGCCGCCGCGCTGCGGGGCGGCCTCCCGGACCTGGTCACCGAGGACGACATCCGCGGCGACCTGCACACCCACACCGACCTCACGGACGGCGTCTCGTCCCTGGAGGACATGGTGGCCGCGGCGGCGGCGCGCGATTACGCCTACTACGCCGTCACCGACCACGCCCCGAACCTGTACATGCAGCGGATGACGGACGAGAAGGTCCTGGCCCAGCGGGAACAGGTGCGGGCGCTGGACGGGAAGCACCGGAAGATGCGGCTCCTGCACGGCACCGAGCTGAACATCGGCCCGGACGGCGACCTGGACTGGCCGGACGACTTCCTCGCCGGTTTCGACCTGTGCGTGGCGTCCGTGCACTCCCACTTCCACCAGACCCGCGAGGAACTGACCCGCCGGCTGGTCAGGGCCTGTGAGAACCCCCACGTCTCCGTCATCGGCCACCCCACCACCCGGCGGATCGGCAAGCGGCCGGGCATCGACGCGGACTTCGACGAGGTCTTCAGGGCCTGTGCCCGCACCGGCACGGCCCTGGAGATCAACTCCCACCCGGAGCGGCTGGACCTCTGCGACGAGGACATCCTGCGGGCGCGCCGGCACGGTGTGAAGTTCGTGGTGAACACGGACGCGCACTCGGTGACGCACCTGCCGTACCTGCGGTTCGGGGTGGGAACGGCCCGGCGCGGCTGGCTCACCGCGGACGACGTCGTCAACACCTGGCCGTTGCGGAAGCTCAGGCGCTTCCTGGACGAGGGGCGGCGGCGCGGCTGACCAGGGCCGGGACGGCCGCCCGCCCCGGCGCCCCGGCCCCGGGGCGGCCTAGACTGGGTGGATCACCCCGCGCCGTGCCCGCCGGTCCGGCCCGGAATCCCGCCCGCCCCCGCCGGCCGGAGCTCCCGCTCCGCCGCCGCCACGCTCAGAGGAACCGCGCGCACCGTGCCCGACATACGCGACGTCCCGGACATCGACTCCCTCGGCCTGCGGGCCGACTGCGGCAGCTGTTTCGCGCTCTGCTGCGTGGCCCTGCCGTTCGCGGCGTCGGCCGACTTCGCGATGAACAAGGAGGCGGGGAAGCCGTGCCCGAACCTGCGGGAGGACTTCCGCTGCGGCACGCACACCACGCTTCGGGAGAAAGGTTTCTCGGGGTGCACGGTCTACGACTGCTTCGGGGCCGGGCAGAAGGTCTCGCAGGTCACCTTCGGCGGGACCAGCTGGCGGGAGGCGCCGGTGACGGCCAAGCCGATGTTCGACGTGTTCCCGGTGATGCGGCAGCTGCACGAGTTGCTGCGGTATCTGGCGGAGGTGCTGACGCTGCCGAAGGCCCGGCCGGTCCACCGTGACGTCCGCGTGGTGCTCGGGAAGGTCGAGGCGCTGACGCGGTCGGACGCCGAGGTGCTCCTCGGGCTGGACGTGCCGGCGCTCCGGCAGGAGGTGAACGTCCTGCTGCTGCGCGCGAGCGAGCTGGTGCGCGGCCGGGACGGCAAGGGCAAGGGGAAGAACCGGCGCGGCGCCGATCTGATGGGCGCCGCTCTCCGGGGCGCGGACCTGCGGGCGGCGAACCTGCGCGGTGCCTATCTGATCGCCGCCGACCTCTCGGGGGCCGACCTCCGCTCGGCCGACCTGATCGGCGCCGACCTGCGTGACGCGAACCTCGCGGGGGCGGATCTGACGGGCGCCTTCTTCCTCACCCAGCTCCAGGTGAACGCGGCCAAGGGCGACGCGCGGACCCGGCTGCCCGAGGGGCTGGACCGGCCGGCGCACTGGGAGCGGTAGCGCGCCACCGAGGCTCCGGACGGCGCACACGGGCGGCAACGCGCCACCCCCGCCGCCCGGGCGCCGGTCGCGTCCGTGCCGAGGCGCGCGGAGGGGAGCCCTCCGCGGGTGTTCGCCCGTCTTTCACCCCGGTGCTCCCCGATTGCCGGGGATTGTGGCGACCCGTCGGGGGCACGGGGTACCTCGGCGGCCCGGAACGCGGGGTTCAGCCCGTGCCCGACGGCCGCCCGGCCGTCACACCGCACCGGGCCGCCGCCACCCCGTCGGTACGAACCTCGGAGCGCTCGTGAACGCTCGCTGCACTTACGGTGTCGCCCCGGGGGCGTTGCCGCTCCTCGGCCACGCCCTGCCCCTCCTCCGCGACCCCCTCGCCTTCCTCAGC
This sequence comes from Streptomyces mobaraensis, assembly GCF_020099395.1. Lineage (NCBI taxonomy): Bacteria > Bacillati > Actinomycetota > Actinomycetes > Kitasatosporales > Streptomycetaceae > Streptomyces > Streptomyces mobaraensis. The sequence continues at coordinate 393,478 of NZ_CP083590.1, forward strand.
GCGCTGCCCGGCCGCGGCGACCTGGTCCAGGTCCGGCTCGGTCCCGTCCGGGCGGTGGTGGTCTGCGATCCCGAACTGACCCGCCGGGTCCTGCGGGACGACCGGACCTTCGACAAGGGCGGCCCCCTCTACGAACGGATCCGGGAGGTGACCGGGAACGGACTGGCGAGCTGCCCCCACCGCGACCACCGCGAGCAGCGGCGGCTGCTGCAGCCGGCGTTCCACTCCGCCCGGATGCCCGCGTACGCCGAGGTGATGGCCCGTCAGGTACGGGTGACGACCGGGACGTGGCGGGACGGCGGGACGGTCGACGCCGCCGACGAGATGCTCGCGCTCAGCGCGCGGATCACCGTCGCGGCGATGTTCGGCGCGGAGGCGGACGACGCGCGGCTCGCGCCGCTCCTGGACGACTTCACCACCGTCGTGGCGGGCATCCCGCGGCGCGCCCTCGTGCCACCGGCGGCCGACCGGCTGCCGACGCCCGGCAACCGCCGCTACGACCGGGCGCGTTCGCGGCTCCGCGGGGCGATCGGCCGGCTCATCGCCGGCCGCCATGACGACGCCGCCGGCACGGGCCACGGCGACCTGCTCTCCCTGCTGCTGGCCGCCGGGCGGGACGGGCCGGACGGCCGGGCGCTGTCCGACGCCGGGATCGCCGACCAGCTCGTCACCTTCTTCGCCGCCGGCACGGAGACCAGCGGCAGTGCCCTGGCCTGGGCCCTGCATCTGCTGGGCGGCCACCCCGAGGTGGCCCGCCGGCTGCGCGCCGAGGTGGACGCGGTGCTCGGCGCCGCTCCCGTCGCGACCCTCGCCCACCTGCCGGACCTGCGGCTCACCTCGGCGGTGGTCAACGAGGCGCTGCGGCTGTACCCGCCCGCCTGGCTGCTCACGCGTACCACCACCAGCGACACCCGCCTCGGCGGGCACACCCTCCCCGCCGGGACGGCCGTGGTCTACAGCGCCTACCTTCTGCACCGGCGGCCGGACCTGTTCCCCGACCCCGAGCGCTTCGATCCGGACCGCTGGCTGGCCGCGCCGGGCGCCCCCGTGCCGCCGCGCACGGCGTTCCTGCCGTTCGGCAGCGGACCCCGCAAGTGCATCGGCGACGTCTTCGCCCTCACCGAGGCCGCGCTGGCGCTGGCGACCGTCGTCGCCGACTGGGACCTGCGCCCGGCGGGCAGCCGCCGGGTCCGCCCGGCGCCCCGCCTCGTCCTGAGCCCGCACCGGCTGCCGATGACCACGGCGGCGCGGGTCCGGGGCGGCTGAGCGGAGGCCGTGGAAGGCCGCGGAACACGGGCACACGCCCCGGCGTACGCGGCAGGGCGGATCCCGGCGGCCGCCCCTGCCGCGGACGCCGGGGTCCGTCGTGTCAGGCGGCGGGGGCGATGTGCAGGAAGCCGCCCACGCACATCCGCTTCACCAGCCGGATCTGCGCGGGGGTGAGGCGTCCGGCGATCTCGCCGTACTTCACCGGGCCGGCGCTCAGCAGCTCCCACAGCTCGTCGACGCCGTCCCGGCGGACGTCCGCGTCGATGGACGGGCCGTGCGGGTCCTCGGTGGAGTGGATCCGTTTGCAGGGGACGGTGTCGCGCAGCGGCGCCGGTACGGCGGTGGGGTGGGTCAGGGGGTTCTTCCAGTACTCCGCCATGCCGGCCAGGACGGCGGGCGGGAGCTGGACGTTGGCGGGCGGGTTGGTGGCCTTGAAGCCCGGCACCAGCATGGTGACGCCGTCGCGGACGGCGGTGGTGGGGGCCAGGGTGAGGACGGCGTCGGGGGTGAGGCCGGCCGGTTCGGCGAGGGCGGTGGCGGACAGGTAGGGGCCCGCCGCGTCCAGGTCCTCGACCCGGCGGCTGTTGTGCGTCATGACGTCGAGCAGGGCGGGCTGGAACGCCGTGTTGAGCAGGGCGTCGAAGGTCTGCTCGCGGATGCCGAGGTCGGCGCCGGTGCCGCGGGTGTTCCAGTAGACGCTGTCCGGGTTGTTCTTGGCGATGGCGTGGTACCACTGGTCGATCATCAGGGCGAAGGTCTCGGCGGTGCCGTGCCACTTGTCGTTGTAGTCCCGCCAGAGCTGCCGCCGGTCGGCCTCCTCCAGGCTGCCGTCGGTGGTCTTCAGCAGCAGCAGCGCGGCGGCCTGGGCCTGGGTGAGGGCGACCGCGACGCCGGAGGAGAAGAGGGGGTCGACGAAGAAGGCCGCGTCGCCGACGAGCAGGTGCCGCTCGTCGTAGTCGCCGAACTCCTCGGCGACGCGCGAGTAGTTGGTGGCGGTGATCATGTGGTCCGCGACCGGCACCACGTCGGTGACCAGGTCCCTGAGGTACGGGACCTCGCGCACGGCGGCGAGGAACGTCGCCTGGTCGGTGTAGTCGCGACCCGGCTCCTTGAGGACGGCCGGGTTGGTGACGATGCCGACGGAGTGGGTGAGGACGCGCCGGCCGTCGATGATCTTCGGCACGGGGATGTACCAGCACCACCCGTCCCGGAAGGCGAAACAGCCGATGGGCGAGAAGTTGTCCGAGGTGAAGACGTTCCAGTCGGCGGGCAGGTTCTGAGTGTGCTTGCCGCCGGTGAAGTGCTGCCAGATGGCGATGTTCTTGAAGTTCGAGAGCCAGCCGCGCTTGTTGCGGGCGGCGGAGACGCTGCTCTGGCGTCCCGAGGCGTCGACGAAGTACCCGGCGCGGACCGACGTCCCGTCGGCGAGTCGCACCACCCCGCCGTTCGCGTCGGGTTCGTAGGCGGTGACGGCGGTGCCCTGGAAGACCTCGACGCCTACGTCGGCGGCGTGGTCCAGCAGGATGTGGTCGAACTCGGCCCGGTTGACGTGCATCGTCCAGCGCAGCACGCCGTCCTGCTCGAACAGGGCCCGGTCGAAGAGGGCGACGCTCGGCCGGTCCGGGTCCCAGGCGTAGACGCCGCCGTACTTCTTCACCCAGCACGGGCTGGCGAGGACCTTGGCGAGGGCGCCGCTCTCCTGGAGCGCGGGGACCACGGGGTGGGCGAACGACTCGCCGATGTGCTCGCGGGGGAACACTTCCTTGTCGAAGATGGCCGTCCGCAGGTCGCTGCGCTGGGCGAGCAGGGCACCGAGGGTGGAGCCGGCCGGCCCGCCACCCATGATCACGACGTCGTAGTACTCCCGCACGGTGCTGACCTTTCGTTCGCTGAACAGGTGGGTTCGTTCGCTGAACAGGTGGGTGCCGAGTGTTCGAGGGACCGGAGGGTGGAGGAGGGCGGCTCGGGGGCCCCGCACGGGCCGTCCGCCCGGTGGCCGCGCGGCGGGGCGCACGCCGGGCCGGGGCCATGAGGCCGCCGATCGCCGAACGGGCCGCGCACCGCCCCGTCGTTCCGCGCCTGGCTCGGGATCGACGCCCTGACGGTACGCGGCGCCGGCGGTGCCGTCCATGCGTGTGCGGGACCCTGAACGGGCGGCCACCAGTGGAGGGTTGGGGTCCGCGGGCGACGACGGGCGCCGGCCGCCGGAGCGGCGGGACGCCGTGCGGGTCCGGTGGGGTGCTTCCGCTTCCGGCCCACGGCGCGCCGCGAGCGTACCTTCGTCCCCGCGCGTTCACCGGCGGAAAACCGCGGCAGGAGACCGGATCCCCTTATACCGGTTCCTCTTCCAAGTCGACTGTTACGTAAGGAAGTTCGATCTTCCGCACGGTGTCCGGTTATACCCTCCGTTAACCTCTTGCCTGGATCGGAAGCGCATGGTTAGCGTAAAGGCGCAGCACCATCAGTCATGCGGGGGAACGCGGGGGATCTGATGAGTGACGATGGCGGCTCCATGCCTTTTCTGACACCGGTCCTGAGCGCGACGACGCGCGCCGACGTGCCGGTCGACTCCTTACTGTCCGCGGACTCACCGCGCACCAACGGCCTGGACCGGGCCTACATCGACACCCTCGTCGCGCTCGAGGACGAGCTTCCGCCGATCGTCGTCCACCGGCCCACCGGGCGGGTGATCGACGGGATGCACCGGCTCGCCGCCGCCCGTGTCCGGGGCGACCGCACCATCAGCGCCTACCTGCTGGACATGCCGGAGCGGAACGTGTTCGCCACCGCGGTGAGTCTGAACATCACCCACGGCAAACCGCTCAGCCATGACGACCGGCTGGCCGCCGCGGCCCGGATCCTCCGGGAGAGCCCGGCGCTCTCGGACCGGTACGTCGCGTCCGTCACCGCCCTGTCGCCCCGGACCGTCTCCCGGGTACGGCGTTCAAGCGTCGACGTTGCCCACTTGAACACCCGGATCGGGCTGGACGGCAAGCGGCGCCGCGCGGACGTGGCGAGCGTCGCCAGCGGCCGGCTGCGCGCGGTCGAGGTGATCCGGCAGCGCCCCGAGGCGAGTCTGCGCGAGATCGCCCGGCTCGCCGGGATCTCGCTCGGCACGGCGCACGACGTGAAGAAGCGCCTGCTCCTCGGCATGGACCCGGTGCCGCAAGGCTCCGGCGCCGCCGCCGAGCGCGCCCGGGAGCCGCGGTCCGAGCCGCGTCCGGAGACCCGTATCGCCGAGGCGCCGTCCCTGCGGGACGCGCGGGAGCGGCTGGACCGGCTCCGCAAGGACCCGGCGCTGCGGCTCTCCCAGTCCGGCCGTTTCCTGCTGCGCGGTTTCGCCGTGCACGACCTGGACGCCACCGTGTGGGCGAAGCTCGCCGCCACCATCCCGCCGCACTGCGCGGACGGGATCACCCAACTGGCGCGGGAGTGCGCCGACGTGTGGGCCCGCTTCGCCGAGCAGGTGGAGCGGGAGGCGCAGGCCGGGGAGGCGGGGCAGGCCGAGCCGGCCGGCGGGCGGTCCCGGCCGAGGGCCTGACCGGACCACCACAACGGCCCCCTCCGTCCCACGCGTCCCACCGGCCGGGCGCCGCCCTTCTCCGCCCGCCGAGAGCGCCGCCCGGCGCCCTTCCCGGGACACCACGCGCCCGCGTGGCCGTACGGCTTCCATGCCATCCGGTCGCGCGGGCGTTCGGCATGTCCGGCACCGCCGCATCCGGCGCGTCCCTGCTCCCCACCGGTCTCCGTCGGCCCCTCGCGTCCGTCCGGCCCCGTTCGTCATAGAGGCCGGCGGGCCGGGCCCGTGAGCGGCGTCGAACACGCCTTCCCCCGGCGGCCGTTGTGGGAGGATTCCCACGCCGGATCGGGCCGACGGGCGCCAGACGCCACCGCCGTCACGACCGGTTCCGCCCTCAGGAGTGCCGTTCACCGTCCCGTCCGGTCCTCTTCAGTGCTCTCGGCTCTCAGCTCAGTTCTCTTCCGTCCTCTCGACACCGGTCGCCGGAACCCCCACAGGGCGACGTCGGACCTCGCGGGCCGCCAGCGGCCGAGCAAGGGCCGCCCCGGTTCTCCATCACCGTGCGACGGATCCTCCGTGCGCCGGACGACTCGCAGAAGGTGGCACCCATGTCTGCCACAGACACGTCCGGGCCACCGGCCTACCCCTTCGGCCCGGTGGTCCGTCTCGACCTGCACCCCCGCTACCTGGAACTGTGCCGCAACGAGCCGGTCGCCAGGGTGCGGTTGCCCTACGGCGGTGACGCCTGGCTCGTCACCGGCTATCACGAGATCAAACAGTTCCTCGCCGACACCCGGTTCAGCTCGTTCGCGGCGACGGCCCCCGACACCGCCCGGGTGACGCCGCTGCCGCTGCGCCCGGGCAACCTGCTCAGCATGGACCCGCCGGACCACGGCAGGATCCGCAAGGTCGTCGCCCACGCCTTCCGGCCGCGCATCGTGTCGCAGCTCGCCGACCGCATGCGCGACCTCGTCACCAGCGAGCTGGACGCCATGGAGGCGGCCGGCCCGCCCGGCGACCTCGTCCAGCGGCTGGCGATCCCGCTCCCCGTCCGGATGATCGTCGAGCTCTTCGGCGTCCCGTACGAGGACCGGGCGCAGTTCCGAAGGTTCTCCGACGTCTTCGTGGCCACCTCCGCGCACACCAAGGAGGAGATCGACGAGGCCCGCGACGGCCTGGAGGCGTTCCTGCGCCGGCTGATCAAGCAGCGCCGGGACAGCCGCTCCGACGACCTCATATCCGTGCTCATAGAAGCGCTGGACGACGGCCGGCTGTCCGAGGTCGAGGCGGTGCGGACGGGCATCGGCATCCTCATGGCCGGCCACGAGACGTCCCTCAGCATGATCTCCAACGTCTCCTTCCTCCTGCTCGCCCAGCACGAGCTCTACGAGCGGCTCCGCGCGGACCGGTCGCTGCTGGACCCCGCGATCGAGGAGATGCTGCGCGTCATCCCGCTGCGCTCGGTGGGCAGTTTCCCGCGCCGCGCCGCCGAGGACGTGGAGATCGGCGGGGTGCCGATCCGCAAGGGCGACACCGTGATCTTCCAGCGGGCCGCCGGCGACCGCGACGAGCGGGTCTTCGAGGACCCGGACACCATCCGCTTCGACCGGGAGCACAACCCGCACCTGGGATTCGGCCACGGGCAGCACTACTGCCTCGGCGCGAGCCTCGCCCGGGCCGAGCTCAAGGTGGCGCTGGAGGGGATCACCAGCCGGTTCCCCACCCTCCGGCTGGCCGTGCCGCCGGAGCAGGTCCCGTGGAAACCGGGGCTGATCGCGCGGGCGCCGGAGGCGCTGCCCGTCACATGGTGAGCCGGCCGTCACCCGGCGGACCCGGGCGCGACGGTATGACACGACCGACCGAGGAAGGGCAGGGGATGAGTCGTACGACGTGTGCCATCGCCGGTGCGGGACCCGCCGGAATGATGCTCGGCATGCTGCTCGCCAGGGCCGGCGTGGAGACCGTGGTACTGGAGAAGCACGCCGACTTCCTGCGTGACTTCCGGGGCGACACGGTGCACGCCTCCACCCACCGCCTGATGGGCGAACTCGGCCTGGGGGAACGCTTCCGCAAGCTCCCCCACCACCGGATCCACCGGCTCCAGGTCGTCACCGACGACGGGCCCTTCACGCTGGCCGACTTCCGCAGGCTGCCGGGTGAGTTCCCCTATATCACCTTCCTGCCGCAGTGGGACTTCCTCGACTTCCTCGTGGAGGAGGCCGACCGGTTCCCCAACTTCCGGCTGCTGCGCGAGAGCGAGGTCACCGGGATCCTCCGGTCCGGGAACCGGGTGACCGGCGTCCGCTACCGCGACGCCGAGGGGCGGGAGCACGAGCTCCACGCGGACCTCACGGTCGCCGCCGACGGCCGCCGCTCGGCGGTCCGCGCCGCGTCCGGGCTGCGGCACCGGGCGTTCGGCTCGGGCATGGACATCCTGTGGTTCCGGCTGTCCAAGCGCGACGAGGACCCGGGCGGCATGGTCGGCCGGCTCTCCGCCGACGGCAAGCTGCTGGTCCGCATCGAGCGGCAGGGCCACTGGCAGGCCGCCCTCGCCGTCCGCAAGGGCGGCTACGAACAGCTGCGCGCCGAGGGCCTGGAGGCGTTCCGGGAGTCGCTGGCCACGCTCAAGCCGTTCCTCGCCGACCGGGTGCACGAGGTCCGCACCTGGGACGACGTCAAGGTGCTCGACGTACAGATCGACCGGCTGCACCGGTGGTGGCGGCCGGGGCTGCTGTGCATCGGGGACGCGGCGCACACCATGTCGCCCATCATGGGCGTCGGCATCAACCTCGCCGTCCAGGACGCCGTCGCCGCCGCGAACATCCTGGCGCGGCCGCTGCGCGACGGGACGCTGGAGACCGCGCACCTGGAACGGGTCCAGCGCCGCCGCATGCCGCCCACGGTGGTCACCCAGCGCATCCAACGGGCCCTGCAGACGGGCTTCCTGGAGCCGTGGATCAACGGCCAGGGCAAGTCCACCACACCCCGGGTGCTGCGCGTCCTGCGGCGGCTGCCCCCGCTCCAGGGCGGCCCGGCCCGGGCGATGGCGATCGGGCTGCGCCCCGAGCACCCGGCCGCGGCCCTGCGCTGAGCGGCGCTCCAGGTCCCATCCGCCCCGACATCCCCTCGCGAACGGAGAACCCACGGCAATGCGCGTACTGATCACGACCACCCCGGGCACCGGCCACACCTATCCCCTGGTGGCCCTCAGCTGGGCGCTCCAGACGGCCGGTCACCAGGTCCTGGTCGCCTCCTGCGGCCCCGGGCTGGCCCTGGGCGAGGCGGGCGCGCGCACCGTGGACGTCGCGCCCGGCCTGTCCCTGGAGAAGATGGTGGGCCTGCTGGCCCAGCGCCACCCCGAGGTGGCCGGCAAGCTGCTCCAGGAGACGGACGGCGCCGGCTATCTGGAGGTGGTCGGCGGCGCGGTCGCGGCGGCGCTGCGGCTCCAGCCGGAGATGGTCGCGGCGGTGATCCGGACGGCCGAGGAGTGGCGGCCGGACGTCGTGGTGCACTCCCCGCTGCTGACGCCCGGCATGGTGGCGGCGGCCAAGCTGGGGGTGCCCTCCGTGCAGCACGGCTTCGGCTTCCTCAACCCGTCCGCCGAGCTGATGCGCGAGCTGCACGCCGACCTGTTCGAGGAGCACGGGGTGGACCTCCCCGAGACCCGGGCGGTCGTCGACATCACCCCGCCGAGCGTCGTGCCCACCGAGCCGGGCGCGTGGCCGCTGCGGTACGTGCCCTACGACGGCAGCGGTCCGCTGCCGAAGCCGCTGTTCGACCTCCTCAACCGAGTGCCGGAGACGCCGCGGATCGCCGTCTCACTGGGCAGCGGCCCGGTGCCCGGGGAGGCGGCGCAGGTGATGGAGCGGATCCTGGCGACGGCGGCCAAGACGGACGCCGAGTTCGTGGTCGTCCTGCCGCGCGTCGACCTGGAGCCGTTCGGCGAGCTCCCGGACAATGTGCACGCCTTCGACTGGGTGCCGTACAGCGCGCTGCTGGCCCGCTGTTCGGCGGTCGTCCACCACGCGGGACCGGGCACCGCGCTCGGCGCGATGGCGCACGGTCTGCCGCAGATCATGCCGGTCTTCAAGGGCCTGGGCCGGCCGGCCACCGCCCGGCTCGTCGCCGACCGCGGGGTGGGCCGGACCGTACGGCCGGAGGAGATCGGGCCGGAGCTGCTGGAGTCGGTGCTGGCGGACGACGGGCTGCGGGCGGCCGCGGCGGAGGTCCGCGAGGAGATCCGGTCGATGCCGGCCCCGGCGGAGGTCGTGGGCCGGCTGGAGGAGCTGGTGGCGGGGGCCTGACGGCGACGGGGGCCGCCCGGTGTCCGGCCGGCCCCTCCGGTCCACTCGCCTTGGTCCGTGTCAGTCCACGGTCACCTTGACGATGCGGCCGGACGCCTCGACGGCGAAGAGGTGGTGCTCGGGGTCGAGGCCGCCGAAGCCCTGGGCGGCCCGGACGCTGGTCGGCATGCGCAGGCCGGTCGCCAGGACGCAGGACCGGCCGGTGGCCGGGTCGACGCGGATCAGCTCACCGCTGCGGAAGCCGGCCACCACCAGGTCGCCGCGGAAGTGCGTCAGGTCGTCCAGGAACTTGTCGTGCAGGGGATTGGGGGTGAGCCGGGCGACCGTGGTGTACCGGCCGGGGTCGTCGAGCGGGACGCGTACGATCCTGGACGTCGGGTCGGTGAGGACGCTGACGTAGAGCTGGTCGCCGACGATGTCCAGGCCGTTGCTGCCGAAGAGGGACGCGGCCTTGGTCCACGCCTCGTCGCGGGTGCCGTCCGGGCGTATCTTGAGGATTCCGGTGGACAGTTCGCGGCTGAGGTAGAGGTTGCCGGCGGAGTCGACGGCGAGGCCGTTGATGCCGGAAATCCCGTCCACGACCCGCTGCGGTCTCGGCTCGGCGGCCGCCGGGTCGAAGCGGACGACGCCGCCGCGCGGAGTCAGCGGGTTCACCCCGTAGTTGACGTACATCATGCCGTCCGGGCCGCGCCGGATCCCGCCCGGCCCGGCCAGCCGGAAGCCGCCGCGCGAGGTGCCGTCGGGGGCGTACCCCTCGACCCGGTGCCTGGTCAGGTTCGAGACCCAGAGGGTGCCCCGGCCGTCGAACTCCAGGTTCTCCCGCCAGTCGAGCAGCGGGACGCCACCCTCGCGGAAGACCTCCACGCGGGCCCGCTGCCCGCAGGACGGTAAGGCCGTGCCGCCGGGCGCTGCCGTGGCCGCCCCGGTCCCTCCGGCCGTCAGCGCGGCCAGCAGGGCGGCCACCACCATGGTCGAGCGCACTCGCATGCTGTCTTCTCCTTCGGTCGCGTGGGAGTTCGCGGGTGCGGCGTGGTCGGGCCGGGACGCGGCGGCGGCGCGGCCGTCCTCCGGCGGCAGGGCGTCGTCGGGGGACGGATCCGGGTGCGGGGCCGGGTCCGCCGCCGGCGCAGGGAGGGCGACGGCGCGCGGGCAGGGTCATGTACGCGGGTGCCGCCGTCGGCCGTGGCGGTTCAGTCGGCCGCCGCGACGCGGAAGCGGATCCCCGCGGCGATGAGCCGCTCCGTCAGGGCGTCGCCCATCGCCACGGCGGTCGTCACCTGCCCGGAGGTCGTGGGGAGTCGGTCGTGCGCGAGGCACAGTGCCGCCTCGCCGAACATCACGGCGGTCTCCCCGTACCCCGGGTCGCCGCCCGCGACCTCGGTCAGCACCCGCCGCCCGCCGCCCTCGCCGACGAACCGGACCCGGAACCAGCTCCGGGCCCGCCGTTCGGCGTCCGGACCGCGCCCGCCGGGGTAGCGGCCCGCCATCCAGCCCCGGAACGCGGGGACTTGGGCGGCGGCGACCAGGCCGGCGACTCCCACCGGGGCGGCCAGCGCGACCGGCAGCGTCCGCACCGCCGCGTAGTGCCGGTAGCGGAAGTCGGGCCCGTACCGCTCCAGCGCGGCGGCCGAGCGCCGTACGACCTGGGGGTCGATGGTCGGCAGCGGCAGCGCCCAGGCGCCCGTCTCCGGGCTGAACCGCGGCCCGCCCAGCGGCACTCTGACCCGGCGGCCGGCCGCGGGCCGCGGCTCGTACCGCCGCCGCTCCCGGGCGGCGGCCAGCGTCTGCCGGCCGCGTCCCGCGACGGTCAGGGCGGAGGCCAGCGTGCCGCCGGAGAAGGCGCCGCGGGCCCGGACGAAGCCGTCGACGCGCAGCGGCACGTCCTCGGGCAGGTGCCGGACGGTGTAGTACACGCCGAGGTCGTACGGGACCGAGTCGAAGCCGCAACTGTGCACGATCCGCGCGCCCGTCTCGCGGGCCCGCGCGTCGTGCCGGACGTACACGGAGTCGACGAACTCCGCCTCGCCGGTGAGGTCCAGGTAGTCGGTGCCGGCCGCCGCGCACGCGGCGACCAGCGGCTCGCCGTGGTGGATGTACGGGCCCACGGTGGTGGCGACGACGTGGGCGGATTCGGCGAGGCCGCGCAGCGCGGCCGGGTCGTCGGCGGCGGCGGTGAGCAGGGCGGGCGCGGGACCGGACCCGTCGGCCAGCCGCTCCCGCAGCCGTTCCAGCCTGGCCCGGTTCCGCCCGGCGAGGGCCAGCCGGCAGCCCTGTGGCGCGTGGGACAGGAGGTACGCGGCGGTCAGTTCGCCGACGAAGCCGGTGGCGCCGAAGAGGACGACGTCGTAGGGCCGCCGGGGGCCGTCCTGCCTGCTCACGGCAGTGTGCACGGGACTGCTCTCGGCACTGCTCATGGCACCTCCTGCGCCGGGCCGGATCACCGGGGCCGCTCGCCGCCCGCATGTGATCCGCAACCCTCACAGAGCCGCCGCTCCGCCGTCAACAGCGCCTGTCCGCCCGCCTTCCGGGGTTCGGCGGCCGCGCCTTCCGGGCTCAGCGCCCGCCGGCGACGACCGGGTAGTGGTCGGAGAGGTCGGTGTAGGTGTACTCCTTGCCCCAGCTCGACACGGTCCAGGGCGCGGACCGCTCCTGGACCACCGTGTTCGTCCACCCGGCGGGCCGGACGTGGCCCTTGCGGTGCAGGACGTGGTCCAGGTCCTCCCGGGCGTCGTTCGGGTACCGGTAGGCGGCGACGGAGTTCTCGCGGGTGTCGAAGGAGTACGGGTGGCCGGTGCGCGCTTCCGCCGGGTCGAGGTCCGCGTCGGCGAGCAGGGAGGCGAACTCGGCGCTCCGGGAGTCGACGTTGAGGTCTCCGGCGACGATGACCTGCTCGTTCGCCGGGATGCTCTTGGCGTCGAGGAACGCGTCGATCTGCCGGAACTGCCGGGCGCGGTCCGCGACGGCCTCCCCCGCCGCGCAGCCGCCGTCCGTGGACTGCGTGTGGGTGCCGACGATGTGCACGCGGGCGCCGCCGACGTTCAGGACGACGTACGCGAAGCCCTTGTTGGACCACTTGTCGGAGCCGCAGGCGTCCTTGAAGACGACCTGTTCCTTGCGGACGATGGGCCACTTGCTGAGCACGGTCACCCCGCCGTCCTCCGGGGTGAGGGCCGAGTAGGCGCCGCCGGTGGCGTCCCAGCCGTCCTTGGAGCGGCCGACGACGGGCGTCTGGTACGGGTACCGGTCGGCGGCGCGGGCCTTGAGCGCGTCGGAGGCGTCGTTGTCGAACGCCTCCTGGAGGACGACGACGTCCTGCCCCTGGAAGAAGCCCGCGGCGGGGATCGCCTCGGCCCGGTGCCGCTGTCCCCAATTCGGGTACAGGTTCGTGCTCATGAGGAAGGTGTTGTAGGTGAGCACCTTCAGCCCCGACACGGCAGGGTCGGGCGCGGCCGCACCGGCGGCGCCCGCCGGGTGCGCCAGTGCGGCGGCGGTCAGCAGGGCGGCGGCGAGGGTGGTCGCGGCACGGGTGGGGCCGGGGAGCTGCACGGGGTCTCCTGAACGGGTGGGGTGGAGGAGTGGTGAGGGGTGGACGAGCGGTGTGGGGCGTGGGGTGCGTCGCGGCACAGCGAAGCGCTCGCGGGTGACGTCCGGGCGACCGTCAGGTGAGCGGAGCCTTCCGGAAGCGGGACGGACAGGGGCGGCCCGCTTCCGTACGGGCGTCCGCTCTCCGACGGCGGGCGTCTCCTCAGACCTACGCCGGCGGCGGCTGGACCGGATGGGACAAGTTCGACGGCGCGCTGCGGCCCTGACTGAGCGCGGGTCGCGCTCCTCGCGCCGGGCCCGCACGCCCGGCGGGAGGAGCACGGGCGTCCACGGGCAGGGTGACTCGGCCCCTCCCCGGAGCGGTGTGAAGTTCTGCTGTTGACCCGCTTAAGAAAACCTCGATGGACGCCGGGGGCATCACTCGGCACATTGGTGCGCGCGAACCCATCGGTGCGCACAGAACCACCACGGCCGCCGCCGGCCCGGTGCCGACCCTCCCTAGGAGCCACCGTCCATGAAGGCACTCGTCAAGCACAAGGCCGAGCCGGGTCTGTGGCTCATGGACGTCCCCGAGCCGGAGATCGGCGCCGGTGACGTGCTGATCCGGGTGCTGCGCACCGGCATCTGCGGGACGGACCTGCACATCCGCTCCTGGGACGGGTGGGCCCAGGGGGCCGTCAAGACGCCGCTGGTGCTCGGGCACGAGTTCGTCGGCGAGGTGGCCGAGGTCGGCGCGGACGTCCGGGACATCGCGGTCGGCGACCGGGTGAGCGGCGAGGGCCACCTGGTCTGCGGCAAGTGCCGCAACTGCCTGGCCGGCCGCCGCCACCTGTGCCGGAGCACGGTCGGCCTCGGCGTCGGCCGGGACGGCGCCTTCGCCGAGTACGTCGCGCTGCCGGCCTCCAACGTCTGGGTGCACCGCACCGAGGTCGACCTGGACGTCGCCGCGATCTTCGACCCGTTCGGCAACGCCGTGCACACCGCGCTGTCCTTCCCGCTGGTCGGCGAGGACGTCCTGATCACGGGCGCGGGCCCGATCGGCATCATGGCCGCGGCCGTGGCGAAGCACGCCGGCGCCCGCAACGTGGTGATCACCGACGTCAGCGAGCCGCGCCTGGACCTGGCCCGCAAGGCCGGCGCCACCCTGGCGTGCAACGTGGCGGAGTCCTCGATCGCCGAGGCGCAGCGCACGCTGGGCCTGCGCGAGGGCTTCGACGTCGGCCTGGAGATGTCCGGCCGCCCCGAGGCGCTCCAGGACATGATCGCCAACATGACGCACGGCGGCCGGATCGCCATGCTGGGTCTGCCCGCGCAGGAGTTCCCCGTCGACTGGGCGAAGCTCGTCACCTCGATGATCACCATCAAGGGCATCTACGGCCGTGAGATGTTCGAGACGTGGTACGCGATGACCGTGCTGCTGGAGGCCGGCCTGGACCTCAGTCCGGTGATCACCGGCCGGTACGGGTACCGGGACTTCGACGCGGCCTTCGACGAGGCCGCCACCGCGCGCAGTGGCAAGATCATCCTCGACTGGACCGCCTGACCGCCTCCGGCGCCCTCCGTCCCGCCTCGCCCCAACCCTTCAAGGAGCCTGTCCCCGATGTTCGACTCCGTCCGCGACGACCTCCGCGCCACGCTCGAAGAGATCCGCGAAGCTGGCCTCTTCAAGCCGGAGCGCGTGATCGGCACGCCGCAGAGCGCCTCCGTCAGCGTCACCGCCGGCGGCGCCCCGGGTGACGTCCTCAACTTCTGCGCCAACAACTACCTCGGCCTCGCCGACCACCCCGAGGTCGTCGCCGCCGCCAAGGACGCCCTCGACCGCTGGGGCTACGGCATGGCGTCGGTGCGGTTCATCTGCGGCACGCAGGACGTCCACAAGGAGCTGGAGGCGCGGCTGTCGGCGTTCCTCGGCCAGGAGGACACGATCCTCTACTCCTCCTGCTTCGACGCCAACGGCGGTGTCTTCGAGACGCTGCTCGGCCCCGAGGACGCCGTCATCTCCGACGCCCTCAACCACGCCAGCATCATCGACGGCATCCGCCTCTCCAAGGCCCGCCGCCACCGCTACGCCAACCGCGACCTGGCCGACCTGGAGAAGCAGCTCCAGGACACGCAGGACGCCCGCCGCCGTCTGATCGTCACCGACGGCGTGTTCTCCATGGACGGCTACGTCGCCCCGCTCCGCGAGATCTGCGACCTGGCCGACCGGTACGACGCCATGGTCATGGTGGACGACTCGCACGCCGTCGGCTTCGTCGGCCCCGGCGGCCGCGGCACGCCCGAGCTGCACGGCGTCATGGACCGGGTGGACATCATCACCGGCACCCTCGGCAAGGCCCTCGGCGGCGCGTCCGGCGGCTACGTCGCGGCCCGCGCCGAGATCGTCGCCCTGCTGCGGCAGCGCTCGCGCCCGTACCTCTTCTCGAACTCCCTCGCCCCGGTCATCGCCGCCGCCTCCCTCAAGGTCCTCGACCTGCTGGAGTCCGCCGGCGACCTGCGGGAGCGGCTGAACGCCAACACGGCGCTGTTCCGCCGCCGGATGACCGAGGAGGGCTTCGAGATCCTGCCCGGCGACCACCCGATCGCCCCGGTCATGATCGGCGACGCGGCCCAGGCGGGCCGGATGGCCGAGCTGCTGCTGGAGCGCGGCGTGTACGTGATCGGCTTCTCGTACCCGGTGGTCCCGATGGGCGCCGCCCGGATCCGCGTCCAGCTGTCGGCCGCGCACTCGACGGCCGACGTCGAGCGGGCGATCGCGGCGTTCGTCGACGCGCGCGCGGCGCTCAAGGGCTGACCCGGTGGCGGGACCGGGGTCCGGCCGGACCCTGGCAAAATTGGCCGGGTGATCGACCCCCGGCGACTGCGCGTCCTGCGGGCCGTGGCGGAGCACCGTACGGTGACCGCCGCGGCCGCCGCGCTGTACCTCACCCCGTCCGCCGTCTCCCAGCAGCTCGCCGCCCTGGAGCAGGAGACCGGCCATGTGCTGCTGACCCGCAGCGGCCGGGGTGTACGGCTCACTCCGGCCGGGGAGATCCTGCTCGGCCACGCCCACCGGGTGGTGGCCCAGCTGGAGCGGGCCGAGGCCGAGCTCGCCGCCTACGCGGACGGCACCGCGGGCGAGCTCACCGTCGCGGCCTTCGCCACCGGCATCGCGGAGGTGCTGGCGCCGGTGATCGCCCTCCTCGCCGGGCGCCACCCCGGCATCCGGCTCCGGGTGCGCGACGCGGAGGGCGACGAGAGCCTGCCGCTGGTCATGGACGGGGTCGCGGACGTCGCCCTGGCCGTCGAGTACCGGGGCGCGCCGCGCGAGGACGATCTGCGGCTGGTCCGCGTCCCGCTCTACGCCGAGCCGTTCGACGCCGTACTGCACACCTCCCACCCGCTGGCCGGCGAGCCGCACGTGCGCCTGGACGAGCTCGCCGACAGCGACTGGATCGCCCCCTACCCCGGCAACCCGTGCCACGACATGACGGTCCTGGCCTGTGAACTGGCTGGATTCCAGCCCCGGTTGGCGCACTCCTCGGACGACTTCCGGGCGGTCGCGGCGCTCGCCGGGGCGGGCGCGGGGGTGGCTCTCGTGCCGCGCTCGGCGCTGTCGGGCATGAACCTCAAAGATGTCGTGGTGCGGCCCGTCGAGGGCGTCACGCCGACCCGCCGCGTCTTCGCCGCCGTCCGCCGCGGCGCGGAACGGCATCCCCTGATCCGCCCGGTGCTGGAGGCGCTGGGCGAGGTGGCGGGCTCGCTGTCGGCCTGAGGAACGCGAGCAGCCCGGCGAGTTCCGCGCCGGTTCGGCCTGCCGCCGCGCGGATGACCAGAAGTGGATCAACCGTTCGGGCGATCCCGGTCATTGCATGGACCCCAGCTACCCCGTTCGAGTGAACCGGCGTGTGCGCGGGACGGGGGGTGTGGGGTTTCCGCCCGCCGAGGACGGCAACACGGGCAGGGACGGCCTTCCGGGAAGGAGTCCCCCTGTGGTTTTCACCGCCCTGCTCATCCCTCCCCTGCTCCTCGGCCTCATCTTCGCTCTCTCGGGGTACGAGGACCGGGTGCTGGGTGAGGCGCGAACGCCCGGCGCGGGTACGCCCGGCGCCGGTACGCCCCTCGCGGGTGCGTCCGACGCCGGTTCGTCCGATCCGGCACCGGCGAAACGTCACCTCAGCATCGTGCGGAACCTGCCCTCCGAGGCGTCCGGCTCGTCCGGCGCCCGCGGGGAGCGCGTCGGCCGGCGTCGCCGGCACGCGGCGTGACACGCGGTCCGGGGCCCGTCCGGCGCCTCCGCCGTCGGGCCGGGCCGGCTCCGGACCGTGCCGGGCGTCGTGGGACCGCCGTCGTGGGACGGCCGTCGGCAGGGCTCAGCGCTTCGTTCCGAAGGGCACCGTGACGCAGGCCAGCCGCGCCCCCGCCGTGCCGGCGCGGCCGGCGCGGGTGTCGGTGGCGTGTTCGTGGAGGACCACCGAACGGGCCTCGCCCGGGCGGACGCGCCAGGCGACGGCCGTCTCGGCGCGAGCGGCACCGTGGGCGTCGGTGGTGAGATCGAGCCAGACCTCGTTGCGGGGGTTCGCGTAGGCGGGGTCGACCGAGGGCTGCACCGGATCCTTGACGTTCTGATAGTGCGGCCCCGCGTCGTCGGGCTTCGGTCCGCACGCCTGGCGGTGCACATGGGCCCCGAACGTCCGCCCGGCGGGCAGCCCCTGGAGGCGCAGGACGAACCGGGTGCCCCCGCCGTGCGCCGGACGCTCCGCCACCCGGACCCGCGCGCCCCCGGGCACGGCGTCGGGCACGTAGGTGACGGCGGCGCCGCCCGAGCGCGTACGGAAGGTCTCGGCGACGGTGACGGCGTCGCGCCCGGAGCCCGAGCCGGGACCGGAGCCCGGATCGGAGCCGGGGCCGGGGCCGGGACCGACGGCGGGGACCGCCACCAGGAGGGCGGCGGCAGCGGCCACTGCGGATGCGGAGATCATGTTCCTCCCTCTTCCCCGGCGGGAGTCCCGCCTCACCGGTGCGGGGTGCGGTTCCGCCCCGGACGTGGCCGGGCACCCACCGCCTCGGCTCCGGGGCGTCCGGACGACTGATGCGCTACCCCGCCGGTCGCCCTGCCAGACCCGGACAGCACCGGCCCTTCCGGGTTTCCGCAGCACGGGGGCGCCGCCGCGCCCGGCGCACGGAGCGTCCGGAGGCGCGCGTCGGGGGGCGGACGGCGCGTTCGCCCGCGCGCCCGGACCGGCCGGGTACGCGAACGGGCCCGGCCCGGGGCGCGTATGTACACACGCGCCCCGGCGTCGGGCCCTGAGTCCACGTCACCGCGCCGGCGGCCTGTCGCCGGCGCGGGTTCGGTATCCCTAGCGCGGGAAGGGCTTGGACGCGTCCTCGTCCGCCTTCATGCACCAGTGGAGCTTCTTCGACAGGGCGTCCGCCTGGGCCAGGGTGTGGCGGGCGGCCTCGCGCTGTCCGCGGCGCTTCTGCTCGGCCGCCTTCTGCTTCAGCTGGGCGATCTGCTGCCGCATCTGCGCGGGGTGGCAGGTGATGGTGGCCGCGGTGGCCGTCTGGGCGGGCAGGGTCATGGCGACCGTGCCACCGGCCATGAGGGCGCTCACGGCGAGCGCGGCTATGCGTCGGCGCATGTGTTTCTCCAACTTCCGGTCCGGGCCCCTTCGTGGGGGATCCGTGGCCTCTGAGGGACAGGAAAGCCGACCCCGTCGGTTACCCAAGGTGGTCGACGACGCGGAGCGTAACGGAGATCGTCAACGCGGGAAGCTGGCAAGTCGGGCAGAGGACATGATCCCGGAACATAAGATTCCCGTGGCCTGGATCACGCCCTCCGTGGCCGGATCGCTCCCATGGGCCGTCAACGCCCGCGCGGCAGGGCCGGGGGCTCCCCTCAGGCCGCCGCGTGGACGACGAGCCGGTTCCGCTCTCCGTCGAAGACGCCGGCCAGGACGTCGCCCTCCGGCCGGCTCCCGTCGAAGAGGCCCTGCCGGCCGACGTGCACGACCAGGAGGTCGTGACGGTCGATCACCTCGGAAATGCCCCGCGTCCCGATCGTGTCCGCCCACGCGTCGAGATTCCGCCCGAACCACTCGGGCAGCCCGCACGGCTTGGCCACCGCGTCCCAGAAGTCGTCGAGGGTCTCCATCAGCCGACCGCGCAGGTCGACCGTCAGCTCACTGTTGGTCACCGCGGCAGACTACCGAGCTCGTCGCCGCGCCCCGTCACCGCCCGGGGGCCCTCCGCGCGGGTGCGCTCGGGGCGTGGGCTCTGTCAGGGTCCACGATCGGCTCGTCCAGGCCGTCGCACGCAATCCGGCGCCGCGCGGCCCGCTCCGGACAGCGGGCCCGATACGGGTAGCGGATGCCCCGAGCCGCGGCCCCGCCCCTCCGTCACCGACGGCGTCCCTCGCACCCGATTCCGTCGCCGTCCCGGTCGAGGTGGCTGCCGTATCCGGGCTCCCCTCGATGCACGGGGGCGGCACCCGCGGCGCGGGCCGCCGCGCAGTTGCGGTAGTACGTCGCGCCGCCCTTCCCCGCGCCCTGACCGGAGCCCGCGTTCTCAGGGCTCTCCCCGGAGTCCTCGCTGCCTCCCCCGGAAGACCGGCCCGAGTCCCCGGATGGCCGGTCCAAGTCGTCGGACGACCGGCCCGAGTCGTCGGATCGGCGCCTCGCCGCACCGGAAGACGAGTCCTCCGGCCCCTCCCCCGGCCGGTACTCGACCTTGACGGAGACCTTCGCCTTGCTGGTACGGCCGTTCAGGGCCACGGTGTACTCGAACTCGTCGTCACCGCTGAACCCCGCCTCCGGCGTGTACGCGACGTCCGCGCCGCTGACGGCCGCGCTGCCGTGCCGCGGCCCGGTGACGACGCGGACGATGGTGTCCTTGGTGGTGAAGTGGTGCGACACCCGGGCGTCGAGGTCGTCCATGCGGGTGCCCTCGGCGTCCACCGCCGTGTCGTTCGACGTGACCGGAACGGTGGTGCGCTCCCCGACCCACGTCGACGTCTCGTCGTCGTCCGCCTCCGGGCGCCAGCGGGCGACCGGGGCAGCGGACGAAGGCCGCGCGGTGTCGTGCGGAGCCGCGTCGTCGTGGGAGCCGCCGAAGTCGCAGCCGACGAACACGGCGATGCCGATGACGACCAGCAGGAGGCAGCCGAGGCAGCCCTCGACACCTTCCCCGGCCGCGTTCTTCCTGCCCGATGGCACTCCGCACACCCCGCCCGCACATTTATTTGCCCATTACATGCACATGGATCCTATGCGGCCCCCAGCACCCCACCCGCCCCATCGCATGTGAGCCGGACCACCCCCCCCATCGCCTTGACGCGACCACCGTGTAATCGATTACCTGAGCTCACCCACCCCGCGAAAACGATTACACGACGGAGGCCCCGCCCATGGCGACCATCAAGGACGTGGCCGACCGGGCCGGTGTCTCCGTCGCCACCGTGTCGCGGGTGCTCAACGGCCGGTCTCCCGTGGCCGCGACCCGGGACCGGGTCCTCGCCGCCGTCGCCGAGCTCGGGTACCGGCCCAATGTGGTGGCGCGGGCGCTGCGGACGGCGCGGACGAGGACGTTGGGGCTGGTCATCAGCGATCTGCGGAACCCCTTCTTCACCGAACTCGCCGACGCCGTCGAGCAGGAGGCCCGCCGGCTCGGCTACAGCCTGATCATCGGCAACGCCGGGGAGAGCCCGGAGCAGCAGGACGACCAGCTCCGCACCCTGCTCGACCGCCGTATCGACGGGCTGATGGTCAGCTCCGCCGGCACCGGCTCGGAGGTGCTGCGCGAGATCGTCGCCTCCGACACCCCGCTGGTCCTGCTGGACCGGTCGGTGCCCGGCGTGGCGGCGCCCTGCGTCCGCGCCGAGGGGCGGGCCGCGCTCACCGAACTGGCCGCGCATCTCGCCGCGCTGGGGCGCCGCCGCCCGGCCGTGATCGTCGCGCCGGCCGGTACGCCTGTCGGGGACGAGCGGCTGGAGTGCTTCCGGGAGGCGCTCGCCGCGCACGGTGTCGCGCTGCCGCCGGAACGTGCCGTCGGGTCGCCGGACATGACGCCGGCCGGGGGCCGCCGCGCGCTGCGGGACCTGCTCGACCTGCCGGAACCGCCGGACGCCGTGCTCGCCGCCGACAACCTGATGGCGCTGGGCGCGCTGGACGAGATCCGGGCGCGCGGCCTGCGGATCCCGGACGACGTGGCGCTGGTGTCGTTCGACGACGTGGCCTGGTTCGCGCACACCGATCCGCCGCTGACGGCCGTCGCCCAGCCGACGCGGGAGCTGGGGCGGGCTGCGGTGCACACCCTGCTGGAGCGCGTCGAGGGCCGCCCGGCCGAGTCTGTGCTGCTGCCGGCCCGGCTGGTGGTGCGCCGCTCCTGCGGCGAACCGGCGTGACCGGGCGGGCCCCTGACACCCCCCACGGAACAGTCCACAGAACGAGGAGAGGCGTATGACCGGCGTCAACGACGACGTACGGGCCGGCCGCGAAGTCCCGCCCGAGCGCGCGGAGTTGCTCCGTGTGGAGGGAGTGACCAAGGCGTTCCCCGGTGTGAAGGCGCTGGACGGCGTGGATCTGCGGCTCCTCGCCGGCGAGGTGCACGTCCTGCTCGGGGAGAACGGGGCCGGCAAGAGCACGCTGATCAAGATGCTCGCCGGCGCCCACCGCCCCGACGCCGGCCGGGTCCTCGTCGACGGCCGCGAGGCGGCGATCCGTTCGGCGCAGGACGCCGAGCGGCTCGGGATCGCCACCATCCACCAGGAGTTCAACCTGGTGCCCGGCCTGACCGTCGCCGAGAACGTCTTCCTGGGCCGGCAGCCGCGCACCCGCCTCGGCCTGGTGGACCGGCGGACGATGAACGAGCGCGCCGCCCGCCTCCTCGACCGGGTGCGGCTGCGCGTCCCGCCGACCGCGCCCGTCGCCGGCCTGGGCATCGCCGCGCTGCAGATGGTGGAGATCGCCAAGGCGCTGAGCCTGGACGCCCGGGTGCTGATCATGGACGAGCCGACCGCGGTCCTCACCTCCGAGGAGGTGGCGACCCTCTTCGGCATCGTCCGCGAACTCCGCGACAGCGGCGTCGGCATCGTCTTCATCACCCACCACCTGGAGGAGATCGCGGCCCTCGGCGACCGGGTGACCGTCCTCCGGGACGGCCGGAGCGTCGCGGAGGTGCCGGCGTCGACGCCGGAGGACGAGCTGATCCGGCTGATGGTCGGCCGGGACATCACCGAGCAGTACCCGCGCCGCCGCACCCCGCCCGGCGCGCCCCTGCTGCGCGTCCGCGGACTCACCCGGCGGGGCGCGGACGGCGCGCCCGGCTTCGAGGACGTCGGCCTCGAGGTGCGCGCCGGGGAGGTCGTGGGCCTGGCCGGGCTGGTGGGCGCGGGCCGCACCGAGGTGGCGCGGGCGGTGTTCGGCGTCGACCGGTACACGGCCGGGTCCGTGGAGGTGGACGGCCGGGTGCTGCGCCCGGGCGACGTACGGGCCGCGATGCGGGCGGGCGTCGGTCTCGTCCCCGAGGACCGCAAGGCGCAGGGCCTGCTGCTGGACGCGCCGCTGCACGACAACCTGACGCTGGCCCGGCTGGACCGGGACACCCGGGCGGGGTTCGTCGACCGGCGGGCGCAGCGCCGGGAGGCGGCGGACATGGCCGCCCGGCTCAAGGTGCGGATGAGCGGGCTGGAGCAGCCGGCGCGGACGCTGTCCGGCGGCAACCAGCAGAAGATCGTCATCGGCAAGTGGCTGCTGGCCGGCGTGCGGCTGCTGATCCTGGACGAGCCGACGCGCGGCGTCGACGTCGGCGCCAAGGTGGAGATCTACCGGCTCGTCAACGAGCTGACGGCGGCGGGCTGCGGGGTGCTGATGGTCTCCAGCGATCTGCCCGAGGTGCTCGGGATGAGCGACCGGGTGCTGGTGATGGCGCGGGGCCGGGTGGCCGGCGAGGTGCCGGGCGGCGACCAGGGGCCGGCCGCGCAGGACGCGGTGATGGAGCTGGCCGTCCGGCACGCGGACGGCTTGGACACCGACCTGGAAGCGGGCGTGACAACCCGCCCGGAAACCGGCGTGGGAACAGGGAACGAGAGCGCGATGGAGGGCTCCGATGTCGGCTGAGGCGGTACGGGCGCCGGGGGCGGCCCCGGCGGAGTGGTTCACCAGGGCGGTGCTGCGCAACGGCCCGCTGGGCGGGCTGCTCGCCCTGGTGGCGGTGATGGCGGTGCTGTCCCGGGACTTCCTGCACGGGCGGAACCTGCTGAACGTGGGCGTGCAGGCGTCGGTGACGGCGATCCTCGCCTTCGGGGTGACGTTCGTGATCGTGTCGGCGGGCATCGACCTGTCGGTCGGCTCGGTGGCGGCGCTGTCCGCGACGGTGACCGCCTGGGCGGCCACGTCGAAGGGGCTCCCCGTGCCGGTGGCGCTGCTGCTGGGCCTGGCCGTCGGGGTGGCGGCGGGCCTGGTGTCGGGCGCGCTGGTGGCGTACGGGCGGCTGCCGGCGTTCATCGCGACGCTGGCGATGCTGTCGGTGGCCCGCGGGCTGTCGCTGGTCATATCGGGCGGTTCGCCGATCGCCTTCCCGTCGGCGGTGAACCACCTCGGGGACACGCTCGCCGGATGGCTGCCGGTCCCCGTGCTGGTGATGGCGGCGATGGGGCTGCTGGCGGCGCTGGTGCTGGCGCGGACGTACACGGGCCGGGCGATGTTCGCGATCGGCGGCAACGAGGAGGCGGCGCGGCTGTCGGGCATCGACGTCAAGCGGCGCAAGCTCGTCGTCTACGCGCTGTCCGGGCTGTTCGCCGCGGTCGCCGGGATCGTGCTGGCCGCCCGGCTGACGTCCGCGCAGCCGCAGGCGGCGACGGGGTACGAGCTCGACGCCATCGCCGCCGTCGTGATCGGCGGCGCGAGCCTGTCCGGCGGTTCGGGCAAGGCGTCCGGGACGCTGATCGGCGCCCTGATCCTGGCGGTCCTGCGCAACGGCCTCAACCTGCTGAGCGTCTCGGCCTTCTGGCAGCAGGTGGCCACGGGCCTGGTCATCGCGGTGGCCGTGCTGCTGGACACGCTGCGCCGGCGGAGCGCCCGGTGAGGCGGCGGGGGCGGGGAGCGGCGGCCGTACTGCTGCTGACGGCACTGGGCCTGGGCACCTCCGGCTGCGACCGGGGCGGGAACACCGACCTCGGCCTGGCCCTGTCGACCCTGAACAACCCGTTCTTCGTCGGCATCAAGAAGGGCGCCCAGGCGGAGGCGAAGGCCCGCGGACTGAAGATCAACATCACGGACGCGCAGAACGACCCGACCCAGCAGATCAACCAGATCGAGACGTTCACCAGCCAGAACGTCAAGGCCGCCATCATCAACCCGGTGGACTCCGACGCGGCCGTGCCCGCCGTGGGCGTCGCCAACCGGGCGGACGTCCCGGTCGTCTCCATCGACCGCGGGGTGAACGGCGGCCGCCTGGCCACCACGATCGCCTCCGACAACGTCGAGGGCGGCCGACAGGCGGCGCGGTCGCTGGCCGCGGCCCTGGGCGGCCGGGGCCGGGTCGTCGTCCTGGAGGGCCAGCCCGGCACCTCCGCCGCCCGCGAGCGCGGGAAGGGGTTCGAGGAGGGCATCCGGGCGTTCCCGGGCATCGAGGTCGTCGCCCGGCAGCCCGCCGACTTCGACCGCGCGAAGGGCATGGACGTGATGGCCAACCTCCTCCAGGCGCACCGGGGCGTGACCGGCGTCTTCGCCGCCAACGACGAGATGGCGCTCGGCGCGGCCAAGGCGCTGGGCTCCTCGGCGGGCGGGAAGGTGCGGATCGTCGGCTTCGACGGCACGCCCGACGGGATCGCGGCGGTGCGCGACGGCGTCCTGACGGCGACCATCGCCCAGCAGCCCGAACTGCTGGGCCGGCAGGCGGTGGACCGGGCGCTGCGCGCGGCGCGGGGCGAGCGGCTGCCGGGCACGGTGAAGGTGCCGGTGGTGCCGGTGACGCGGGAGAACGCGGCGGAGTTCGGCGGCTGAGGCCGAGCGGGGCGGGAAGGCGCCGGGCAGCGGCCGGCCCACCGGGGGAACCGGGCGATCATGGACGCGTGCGGCGGCCCCCGGGGCGTGACGGCGCGAGAGAACACGAAAAGGATCGGAAACCGGAGACGTGATGAGGAACGACAGCGACGCCAACGGCCACGGCAACGGTGACGACCGGGCGTACGACGTCCTGGTGATCGGTTCGGCCAACGCCGACCTGACGGTCCGGGTGGACCGCCGTCCCGGTCCCGGCGAGACCGTGCTCGGCACGGACCTGGTGGAGTCGGCCGGCGGCAAGGGCGCCAACCAGGCCGCGGCGGCCGCCCGCCTCGGCGCCCGCACGGCCCTGCTGGCCGCGGTCGGTGACGACGCGTACGGCGAGCTGCTGCTGGACGCGCAGCGGGCGGCCGGCGCCGACACCGCGCACGTGCGCGTCCTCCCGGAGACCAGGACGGGCACGGCGATGATCGTCGTCGGTGCGGACGGCGACAACACCATCATCGTCTCCCCCGGCGCCAACTCCCGTCTCTCGCCGGACGATGTGGCGGCGGCCCGGCCGCTCGTCGCCGCCGCGTCGGTGGTCTCGCTCCAGTGGGAGGTCCCGGCCGAGACCGTCCGGGCCGCCGCCGCCCTCGCGGTGGAGAACGGGACGCGGGTCGTCCTCAACCCCTCCCCCGTACCGCCGGAGCTCGGCCGTGACCTGCTGGCGGCGGCCGACCCCCTGGTCGTCAACGAGCATGAGGCCCGGCACCTTTCCGGGGCCCCGGACGAGGAGGACCCGGCCGGGTGGGCCCGGGCCCTGCGCGATCGGGGCGCGCGTTCCGTCGTCGTCACCCTGGGCGGCGCCGGCGCCCTGGCCCTGGACGCCGGCGCCGCCGATCCGGTGACCGTCCCGGGCGTCCCCGTCCGCCCGGTGGACACGACGGGCGCCGGCGACGCCTTCACCGGCGCCCTGGCCGCCCGGCTGGCCGCCGGCGCGCCGCTGGCGGACGCGGTCCGGTTCGCCGTACGGGTCGGTGCGGCGGCGGTGACGAAGCCGGGGGCGCAGCCGTCGTACCCGACGGTGGACGAACTGCCGCCGGCGGGTGAGGACAGGTAGGGGCGGGACCCCGGGGCTCGTGGCCGAGGACGGGACGCGGGCGCGCGTCACCAGATGAGGACGCCGCCCGCCTCTTCCGCCCGCCGGGGGGCGTCCTCGATGTTCGCCGGCCTGGCGGAGGCGGCGGCTTTTCCGGACGGTGAATGGCGGTGCCTGGGACGGCGGTTGTGGAGCGCCGGCCAGGCGGGCGCGGCCAGCCGCTGCGGACCGCCCGCACCGACTCGCCCCGGGATGTGAGACAGGCGACCGCCTGGGTGCGCGACCACGCCGACGAGTTCGACGCAGACCCGGCACGCCCGGTCGTCGCCCATCGGCGGGCTCCTGAACGTCGGGTGCCGTCACGGAAAGTGGGCGCGGGGGGCCGCCGGGGCCGGCCGGCCTGTCCGCGCGTGTCGCGCCCACCGAGAGGCCGGACGAGGTACTACCCCGAATGACGGCCAGTCACATACGCCAGGGAGCAGCCTGATTCGCGGCACAATGCCGACTCCCTCGCCCGGAGGCCATCGGCCCTGCGAGCTACCTCACCCCTCTCCGACTGTCAAACAAACCGATCATCCTCCCTCGATCGCGTGGATCACCGTGGCCTCTCTCGCGGAGGTGCGTTGGACCAGTAGGCGTACGCGATCGATCGAGACAGCAGAGGTGAAGGGTGTCCCCTGGCACGGCGGAAAGCGTCCTGCGGGAGTTGGAACCATCTGTCGAGCGGTTGCTGAACCAGCATCTGGCGGTGGCACGTGACTGGTTGCCCCACCAGTACGTGCCGTGGAGTGCGGCGAGGGACTTCGACGGGCCGCTGGAAGGCTCGGGCTGGGATCCGGGGCAGTCGGCGCTGCCGCACGCGGTCCAGGACGCCCTGGTCATCAATCTGCTGACCGAGGACAACCTGCCCAGCTACCACTTCGAGATCGCCTCACGGCTCGGCCGTGACGGTGCCTGGGGCGCGTGGGTCCACCGGTGGACGGCGGAAGAGGACCGGCACTCGTCCGTCCTGCGCGCCTACCTCCACGCCCGGCGGGGCGTGGACCCGGTCGCCCTCGAGGACCTGCGGATGCGGCACGTGGGCAACGGATACCGCAACGACCTGCCGACTCCGCTGCATCTCCTGGCCTACGTCACGGTGCAGGAACTGGCGACCCGGCAGGCGCACCGCAACACCGGCGCGGCGTGCGGGGACCCCGTCGGTGAGGCGCTCATGGCCAGGATCTCGGCCGACGAGAACCTGCACATGCTGTTCTACCGGGGCCTGTACGAGGACGCGATCCGGGCCTTCCCCGACGACGCCCTCGTCGCCCTCACCGACGTGGTCCGCGACTTCCGGATGCCCGGCACCGAGATCCCCGGCTTCCGGGCGCGCGCCGCGCGCGTGGCCGCGGCGGGCATCTTCAACCTGGACGTCCATCTCGAGTACGTGCTCCAGCCGCTGGTGCGGGCGCTCGGTGTGATGACCACGACCGGGCTGGGGCCGGCCGGGCGGGAGGCGCAGGAGCACATCGGCCGGCATATGGAACGGCTCCAGGCACAGGCATCCCGCGCGCGTGACATCTACGTCCGCCTCAACGCGTCCAGGGCGTCCGGCCCGGCAACGGAAGAACAGGAGATCCCGGCATGACACAGTCACCGGACCAGGCGGAGCGGTCGGACCAGGCGGAGCGGCCGGACCGGTTGGAACAGCCGGCGCTCCCCGATAACCTGCTGGCCTTGCTGACCGACCACCTGGGCGTGCACGCGCGCCCCGAGAACCTCTCCGCCGGGATGACGTTCGAAAGCCTCGGCATGGATTCGCTGTCGCTGATGGAACTCGTGGTCGCCGCGGAGGAGAAGTTCGCCGTCGTCCTGCCCGAGGACGCGCTGGACCTCGCTCCCTCCTCGACCCTCGCCGAGGCGGCCCGCGCCTTCCGGAACGCGCGTGCGGTCTGAGGTAGCCGTCACCGGCCTCGGCCTGGTGACCCCCGCGGGGCACACGGCGTCGGCGAACTGGGAGGCCCTGTGCCGGGGCCGTTCGCTCGCCGCGACCGACCCCGAACTGGCGGGCCTTCCCGTCGACTTCTCCTGTCGGGTCCGCGACCTGGACGTCGACGGGGAGCTCGGCCGGTCCCGTGCCCGCCGAACGGACCGTTTCATCCAGTTCGCCCTGATCGCCGCGCGCCGGGCGGTCGCCGACGCCGGGCTCGATCCATCGTCCTGGCGGGGCGAGCGGATCGGAGTGATCCTCGGCGTCGGGTCGAACAGCCTGAGTTCCTACGTCGACGAGTTCTGCCGTCTCGGCGCCGGAAAGCCGGAGCGCGTCTCGCCGCTCGCCCTGCCGCGCAGTGTGCCCAACATGGCCGCGAGCGAGGTCGCGATCGATCTCGGTGTCCGCGGCCCCAACTTCACCACCTCCAGTGCCTGTGCCTCGGGCGCGACCGCCATCGGGGTCGCACGCGACCTGCTGCGCTCGGGGACCTGCGACATCGTCCTCGCGGGCGGCAGCGAGTCGGCCCGCTCCCGTATGGCGACGACGTGCTTCACCCGGATGCGGGCCCTCTCCCGGCGGCGCGAGCAGCCGGCTCTCGCCTGTCGTCCGTTCGACGCCGAACGGGACGGAATGGTCCTGGGCGAGGGCGCCGCCGTCCTCGTCCTGGAGCGGCCCGCCACCGCGCGCGCCCGTCGGGCACGGGTCCTCGCCCTGCTGCGCGGCTACGGCGCCGGATCCGACGCGTACCATCCCGTGGCCCCCCACCCCGGAGGGGAAGGGGCGGCCCGGGCCGTCTCCGCCGCCTTGGCGGACGCGGGGTGCGGCCCCCGGGACATCGGGCTGGTCAACGCGCACGGCACCGCCACCGTCCTCAGCGACGCCTCCGAGGCGGCGGCCCTCACACGTGTCTTCGGAGCCGACGCACCACCGGTGACCGCGTCCAAAGGCGTCATCGGCCACACCCTCGGGGCGGCCGGAGCGGTCCAGGCGGCCTACACGGTCCTCGCGCTGCGGCACGGAGCCGTCCCGCCGGTGGCGAACTTCGCGCACCAGGAAGGGGACCACAAGCTCGACATCGTGGCCGGGCACCCTCGCGCGACGGCCGCGGAGGCCGGAATCAGCTGCTCCTTCGGATTCGGCGGCCAGAACGCGGTCCTGCTCTTCACGGCTCCCTGAGCGGATCCGACGACGGTACGGGCCCGACGACGGTACGGCCCAGCGGGCGGGAGGGATACACGGGTGGATGCGGTACGACGGCGGGCGTGGCTCGTGGTGGTGGGCGCCGTGCTCGCCGCGGTGTGCGCCTGGGCACTGGCCCCGGTGGCGCTTTCGGCGCTGGGCACAGGCGGCGCGGTCGCCACGGGGACCGAGGCCGGGCGAGCCGGGCGGCAGGCCGAGCGGCTGGGCGTGCCCTCGCCCGATCTGCTGCTCACCGTGGACCGGCCCGGCGGGGGAGGCGGGACGGGGACGGTCCGGGGCGACGCCGGGGCCGTGGTGAAGACCCTTTCCCGGTATCCGGCCGTACGGGCGGTGTGGTCCGCCCGGACGACCGGCAACACTTGGCTGCGGTCGAAGGACGGCCGGTCCCTGCTGATCGGCGTGCGGCTGAGAGGGACGGACAAGGAACGCAAGACCGCGGCCCCCGATGTCGTGGCCGCCGCACGGTCCGCCGCTCCGGGGGCCCGCGTGGAGCCGAGCGGTGAGGTCTGGACCAACCGGGAGATCGACGAGACGATCGAACACGACCTGAGTCGGGCCGAGTTGATCGCGGCGCCGGTGCTCTTCCTCCTCCTGGTCCTCGCCTACGGATCGGTCGTCGCCGCCTTGCTGCCGGTCCTCGTGGCCGTGACGGCCGTCGGCTGCACGCTTCCGGTCCTGGGTGTGCTGGCCCAGTGGACCGACGTGTCACGGGTCGCGGTGAGCGCCGCCTCCGCCGTCGGGCTCGGCATGGCCGTCGACTACAGCCTCTTCCTGCTGGCCCGGGTACGCGAGGAGATGGCACGGGGCGCGGACCGGGAAACGGCGCTGACCGCCGCTCTCCGCTCCAGCGGCCGTTCGGTCGCCTTCTCCGCGGCCGCCGTCACCACCTGTCTGGCCACCGCCATGGTGGTTCCCGTTCCCCTGCTGCGCGGACTCTCCCTGGCGGGGATGGTCGTCACCGTGCTGTCCGCGCTCGTCGCCCTGCTGGTGCTGCCGTCGTGTCTTCGGCTGCTCGGCCCGCGCGTCCAGGCGTGGGATCCGCTGGCACGGTGGCGGCGTACGGACACCGGGGACGACAGCCGCTTCTGGCGGAGGACGACACGCACGGTCACCGCGCGGCCTCTCCTCGCCGGCGGCCTCGCGGTCCTCGCCCTGGTCCTGATGGCGGTCCCGTTCACCCACGTCAGGCTGGGCCTGGTGGACGAGCGCACCCTGCCCCCGTCCGCGTCGGCGGCCTCCGCCGCCGCCCGCGTGGGCCACGAGTTCGCCGTCCCGCCCGAGCGCGTCCTGTCCGTGGTGGTGACCGGCCCCGGGGCGCGGGACGCCGCGCCGGCCTACGCCGCACGCCTCGACGGCCTTCCGGGCGTGGCGGGCGTCCGCGTGGAACGCGCCGTCCGGTCCGCCGTGGCAGAGAAGGGGGAGGCCGCCGTCCTGTTGGTCGCCTCCACCGCGCCACCCGGCACGTCCGGGGCGGAGACGCTGGTGCGGAGGGTGCGGGAAGAACCCGCGCCGGGAGCCGTGGCGGTCGCCGGGCGGGCCGCGGAGATCGCGGACAGCTCGGCCGCGGTGCGCGGCGCCCTGCCGACGTGCGGGCTGCTCCTGGCGGTCGGCCTCATGGTGCTCCTCGGGCTGTTCACCCGCTCCCCCGTCGCCCCCCTCAAGGCCGTGGCCGTGGCGGCCGTCAGCCTCGGGGCCGGTCTGGGGGCGATGGTCCTCCTCTTCCAGGACGGCCACGGCCGCGCCGTGCTCGGCGATTTCACCGCGCCGGGTGCGCTGGACGCCTCCACGCTGCTGTTCGTCCTCTTCATCACGCTCGCCCTGTCGGTGGACTACGAGGTCTTCCTGCTCGGCCGCATCCGCGAGGAGTACCAACGCAGCCATGACAACCGCGGCTCGATCGTCGACGGCATCGCGCGCACGGGCCGGCTGATGACCTCGGCGGCCGCGGCCGTGGCGGTCTCGACCGCCGCCATGGGCATGTCCCATGTCGCGCTCCTCAAGCTCATCGGCATCGGTATCGCCCTCGGTGCCCTCGTGGACGCCGTCCTGGTACGCGGTGTCCTGGTCCCCGCTGTCATGGCGGCCCTGGGGCCGGCCAACTGGTGGACACCACACGGCAGTCGGATCGCACGGCAGCCGGATCACACGGCGGACGGCCGTACGCGGGATGACCGCACACGCGAAGGAAGGAGAAGGCTGAGTCAATGAGTCGGTTCACGGAGGGCTTCGCCTGGGGGCCGGACGAACCCTTGCCCCGGGTGACCGCGATCGAGACGGCCGTACCACCCCACCGGTATCGCCAGCAGGACATCATGGCCGCCCTGGCGCGCACCACACTGATGGAGTCCCAGACGGGGATCCTGATGCTGCGCAAGATCCAGGCCAACGCCGGGGTGGCCACACGGCACTTCGCCCTGCCGCTGGAGCGGCTCATCGAGCTCGACGACTTCACCGAGAACAACCGCTTGTGGCACGACGCCGCCCTGGAACTCGGGGAACGCGCGCTCACCGGGGCCCTGCGGGCGGCTGGGGTGGAGCCGGGCGAGGTCGACGCGGTGATCAGCACCACTGTGACGGGCCTCGCCGTGCCTTCGCTGGAGGCCCGCCTGGCCCACCGGATGGGCCTGCGGCCGGACGTCACGCGCGTTCCCCTGTTCGGGTACGGCTGCGCGGGAGGAGCCGCCGGACTCGCCCGGCTGAACGACTACCTCCGGGCCCACCCGGACCGTGTGGCCGTCCTCCTGGCGGTGGAACTGTGCTCGCTGGCGTATCAGATGCAGGACACCTCGATGGCGAACATCGTCGCCGGCAGCCTCTTCGGGGACGGTGCGGCCGCGGTCGTGGCCGTCGGCGGACACCGGGGCGCCGAAGCCGCGGCGGCGGGCCCTCAGCTCGTCGATTCCCGCAGCCGGCTGGTCCCCGACAGCGAGGAGGTACTCGGCTGGGACATCGGATCCCACGGCTTCAGGATCCTGCTCGCCCCCGAGGTGCCCACGCTCACCGAGGAGCATCTGCCCAAGGCCGTCCATGACTTCCTCGGCACCTACGATCTGCTGCCGGGCCAGGTCGGAAGCTGGATCGTCCACGGTGGCGGCCCCAAGGTCCTCACCGCCGTGGAGAGGTCCTTCGACCTGCCGCCCGCGGCTCTGGAGCCCACGCGCCGGTCCCTGTCGGAACGGGGCAACCTCTCGTCCGTCTCCGTCCTGGACGTCCTGCACACGATGATGCGGACGCCGCCACGGCCCGGTACGCCGGGGCTCGTCGCGGCCATGGGCCCGGGGTTCGCCATCGAACTCGCCCTGGTCCGCTGGTGAACCGCGACCGCCCAGCCCCCTCCCGACGCAAGACAACGAAAAGTACTCGAAAGGAATGGAAAGGAATGGCATCGTGACGGTCCTGGGATCGGCCCAGCTCCCCGCCGGATTGCTGGCACTCATCGCCTTGATCACCGTGGAGCGCGGCCTCGAACTCCTCGTGGCACAGCGGCACGCGCGCTGGGCCGCCGCCAACGGCGGGGTGGAGTACGGCCGCCGGCACTATCCGGCCATGGTCGTCCTCCACGTCGGCCTGCTCGCCGGCATCCTGGTCGAGGTCGCGGCGGCCCACCGGCAGTTCGTACCGGCGGTCGGCTGGCCGGCCCTGGCCGTCACCTGCCTGGTCCAGGTGGCCCGGTGGTGGTGCGTGCGGTCGCTCGGCCCCCGCTGGAACACGCGCGTGATCGTCGTCCCGGGCATGCCCCTGGAGACCCGCGGCCCCTACCGCTGGCTCCGGCACCCGAACTACGTCATCGTCGTGACCGAGGGCCTGGCCCTGCCGCTGGTCTACAACGCCTGGCTGACCGCCCTCCTCTTCACCACCGCCAACGCGGTGCTGCTGGCCGTACGGCTGCAGGTGGAGAACAGGGCGCTGGGGCTCGCGTCCTAGGGCGCGTATCCGGTCACGCTCGAGGGCTGCCGAGGTCCAAGGCGTGTCCGACGGGTCGGGTTCCGGGCCTGCCCGGCAGGCCCGAAAGGACTCCGACACCTCACCAGATGAGGACGCCGCCGCCCGCCTCTTCCGCCCGCCGGGCGGCGTCCTCGATGTTCGCCAACCGGGCGGAGAGCTGGTCCCTGAGTTCGTCGACCGTCCTCAGGGGCCGGAGACCGGCGAGGACCTCCTCCAGGTTCTCCCGCAGGACGGCGCACTCACGCCTGAACGCCCGCACCCGGCCGGCGTCGACCCGCAGGTCTTCGTCGGCCAGGACCGGAAGGAACCGGGCTCCCAGCGAACGGACCGCCTCCGAACCCCACACCGTGGTACGCCACTGTTCGAACCCGGCCAGGTCGGAACACCCCTCCGGCACGTCCAGCAGGCGAACCGCACCGTCTTCGTCCACAAGGAAGACATCCACCGACAAGCTCATGAGGGCAGTGGAGCACAGTCGCGACGGGACGGTCCACACAGTTCGGAGCCGCGCCAGGCGAGTTCGGACGGCGGTCGTCCGTCACCACCGGACGGGGTGGGGTGCGCGGGCCGGCGCGGCGGCGCGTAAGGTCGGCCCGGACCCGCCGCGGCCAGGCGCGGGTCGAGGGGATGGCCGTGGGCCGGACGAGGTCCGCGCCGGTCCGGCCGGAGTCACGGAATCGTGGACCGCGACGCGGAGGAGAACCGAGTGTGCCCGTCCGGAGCAGCACCGATACCCGGCTCGGCGGTGGGGGCGGCCGCGCCCGTCGGCCCGGATCCCGCCCTGGACCTCGACCGCTGCACGATCGCCGGTCTGCAACAGGGCATGGCAGACGGCATGTTGACCTCCGAGCGCCTCACGCTCGCCCTCCTCGAACGGATCGAGCGGCTGAACCCGCTGCTCCGCGCCGTGACGACCGTCAACCCCGATGCCGTGGCCCTCTCGCGCCGAAGTGACGCGCTGCGCCGGGCCGGTGGGGCGCGCGGGCCGCTGGAGGGGATTCCGGTGCTGCTCAAGGACAGCGTCGGCACGGCGGACCTGCAGCCGACCACCGCCGGTTCGGCGGCCCTGCTGGGGGCCCGGCCGGACGCGGACGCGTTCCTGGTGCGGCGGTTGCGGGCGGCCGGGGCCGTCGTGCTGGGGAAGGCGAACATGACGGAGTGGGCCGACTTCCGGTCCGAGGACTCCGTGGCGGGCTGGAGCGCGACCGGGGGCCAGACCCGCAACCCGTACGTCCTCGACCGCAGCCCCTCCGGGTCGTCCAGCGGTTCGGCGGTGGCCGTGGCGGCCGGGCTGGCCGTGGCGGCGATCGGCACCGAGACCGACGGTTCGATCGTCCTGCCGGCGAGCGTCACCGCCACGGTCGGGTTCAAGCCCACGCGCGGGCTGGTGAGCCGGGGCGGCATCGTGCCGCTCTCCTCCCGCCAGGACACCGCCGGGCCCCTCGCCCGTACGGTCGCCGACGCGGCGCTGGTGCTGTGGGCGATCCACGGACCCGACCCCGCCGACCCGGTCACCGCCCGCGCGGCCGGCGCCCTGCCCGCCGATCCCGGCGCCGTGCTCGACCGCGGCGCGCTGCGCGGCCGGCGCGTCGGCGTCCGGCGCCCGGCGGGCCTCGGCCCGTGGACGGAGCGGGTGTTCGAGGACGCCGTCGACCGGATCCGGGACCTGGGCGCCGATCTCGTCGAGGACGTGGACCTGCCCGACACCGACGAGGAGGCGGAACGGCACCTGGAGCCGGCCCTGCTGACGGAGTTCCGGCACGACGTCGGCGCCTGGCTCGCCGCCACGCCCGGATCGCACCCGAAGGACCTGGCCGGCGTCATCGCGTACAACACCCGGCACGCCGCGACGGAGTTGGCCCTCTTCGGCCAGGACGTCCTCGAACGGGCGGAGCGGACCGGGGGCGATCTCCGCGACCCGGTCTACCGGCGGCACCGGGCCGCCGCGGTCCGGCTGGCACGGCGGACGCTCGACGGCGCGTTCGCCCGGCACCGGCTGGACGTCCTCGTCACACCCACCGCCGGCCCCGCCCCGCTGCTCGCCGGGACGACGGGTGACGGCCCGTTCGCCGCCGTCACCCGGGACGCCGCGGTGGCCGGGAACCCGCACGTCACCGTGCCGGCCGGGTACGCCCGGGACGTGCTGCCACTCGGCATCTCGTTCGTCGGTGCGCGGGGCGCCGACGCGCTGGTGCTCGGCTGCGCCTACGCCTTCGAGCAGGCCGGCCCGGCCCGTACGCCGCCCGGCTGCCTGCCGACGCTGCCCTGACCGCGCGCCCCGGTACCACCGCGCCGGGCCCGCGTCTCACTCCTCGATGGCCCCGCCCACCGTCCGCAAGTGCTCGCGGAAGGTCAGTGCGGGGTTCTCCCGGCGCCGGGCGAGGTAGGTGTCGAAGCGGACCTGTTCGCGCAGCGAGACGCCGGAGCGCATCCGTTGGGCCTGGTCGCGTTCCGTGTCGCGGATCGCGGCGGCGAGGGTGAGGAGTTCGTCGGCGCGGGCGGCGGGAAGGAAGAGGACGCCGTCGTCGTCGCCGAGGACGAGGTCCGTCCGGTCCACCGTCCACTCCCCCACGACGGCGGAGCGCAGTGCCTCCGGGGGCCGGGGGTCGAGGCGGCGGGGGCCCGGCGGGGTGGCGCCCAGGCTGAAGACGGGCAGGCCGATGGCCCGCAGGTCCGCCGTGTCGCGGTGCAGGCCCCACACCACCACGCCGCTCAGGCCGGCCTGCCCGGCCTCCAGGACGGCGAGGTCGCCGACGCACGCCTCGTCGAGCCGTCCGTCGTTGTCGACGACGAGCACGTCGCCGGGGGCCGCCGCCGCGTACGCCTCCAGGAAGACGTCCACGCTGCCGACGTGGCGCGCCGGGCACGCCCGGCCGGCCAGGCGGCTTCCGGGGGCGAGGGGGCGGATGTCCGGCGGCGCGGCGCGCACCGGGAGCGCGGCGCGTACGCAGGCGTCGGCGACGTGCGCGGTGGTCAGCGCGGAGAAGCGCCGGGTGAGCTCTTCGTGGTTCATGGGTGATCCTCCCGTGCCGAAGGGCCCACGCTGCCATGCCCGTCGGCCTCGCCGGGAGGTGTCTCCCGGTACTGGGATACGGTCCCGGGGATGAGAGACGATCAGGAGGCACGGCTGCGGCTGGCGCACCGGCTGGCGGCGCTGCGGGCGGAGCGCGACTGGCCGCTGGACGAGCTCGCGCGCCGGACGGGCGTCAGCCGTTCGACGCTGTCGCGGCTGGAGCGGGCCGAGATCAGTCCGACCGCCGCCCAACTGGCGCGTGTGTGCGCGGCGTTCGGGCGGACGGCGGCCCAGGTGCTCGCCGAGGTGGAGGACGGGGCGCCACGGCCGGTGCGGGCGGGGCGGCAGTCGGTGCGGCGCGACGACGAGGCGGGCGCCGTACGGCGGTCGGTCTCGCCGCCGGGGCCCGGGCTGCGCGGCGAGATCGCCGAGCACGTCCTGCGGCCGGGGGCGGAGGTGGTGTGCGAGGCGCCGCGGGTGCCCGGGGTGGAGCAGCACGTGTGGGTACTGGAGGGGGCGATGGAGGTGGCGGCGGCCGGTGGGGCGCACATCCTGCGGGCGGGCGACTGCCTGCGCTTCCGGCTCTGGGGCCGGTCGCGGTTCCGCTGCCCGGGTCCGGAGCGGGCGCGGTACGCCCTGTTCACCGTCCTGCCGTGAACCGCCGGCCCGGCCGGCGGCGGCGAACACGACGTCCGATCTCCGCCGGACAACGCCGCCCGCCCGGGCCAGGCTTGCGTCCGTGACCACGATCAACCCCACGCATACGCGCATCGAACCGAACATCCTGTACTTCGGCACCCCGGTGGTGCTGCTCTCCACCCAGAACGAGGACGGCACGCCCAACCTCGCCCCCATGTCCTCGGTGTTCTGGCTCGGCTGGCGGGCCGTGCTCGGGCTCTCCGCCCGGGCGCAGACCAGCCTGAACCTGACGCGCACCCGGGAGTGCGTCCTCAACCTGCCGTCCGACGCCCTCGCCGGCCACGTCGACCGGCTCGCGCTCACCACCGGGCGGAACCCGGTACCGCCACGCAAGGAGGAGCGCGGATACCGGTACGTGCCGGACAAGTTCGGGCGCGCCGGGCTCACCCCCGTACCGTCCGAGACGGTGGCTCCGCCGCGGGTGGCCGAGTGCCCGGTCGCCATGGAGGCGGTCCTGGAGGCGGTGCACCCGATCGGCGAGGACGACGAGCGGCAGCGCGGCTC
The DNA here is from genome assembly GCF_020099395.1 of Streptomyces mobaraensis. Lineage (NCBI taxonomy): Bacteria > Bacillati > Actinomycetota > Actinomycetes > Kitasatosporales > Streptomycetaceae > Streptomyces > Streptomyces mobaraensis. The sequence continues at coordinate 430,512 of NZ_CP083590.1, forward strand.
GATCGTGGCGTTCGAGGTGCGGGTGCGGCGGGTGTTCGTCCACGACGAGATCCGGCTGCCGGGCACGGACGACCATGTGGACCCCGACGCGTGGCGGCCGCTGGTGATGAGCTTCCAGCACTTGTACGGGCTGGGGCCGCGGGTACACGGCTCGCGGCTGGCGAGCATCCCGGAGCTGTGGTACCGGAGTCCGGACGTCGACCGGGCGCGGGAGACGCCGGTCCGCTGACGGGTCAGTCCCTCTCCGGCCAGTCCCAGCCGAGCTGGAGGAACATGCCCAGCCGGTCGCTGACCGCGCGGATCTCGGTGATCCGGCCGTCGGCCACCGTGAACACCCAGATCTGCTCCACGGAGAAGGTCCGTCCGGTCGGGCGGGGCATGCGGGGGTGCTCGCCGGTGTGCCGGCCGCTGACGGTGAGCCGGGCGACGACCGTGCCGCCCTCGGCGACGAGCCCGTCCGTCCGGACGGCGAACTCGCCGAACGCGGCGAGCTGCCGGCGGATCCCCTCGAAGGCCGCTCCCGGCTCGTCCGGCTCCCCCACGATGATCTTGTTGTGGTCGACGACGTCATGGGCCAGGTAGCGGGGCAGGTCGTCGAGCCGGCGCTCGCCGACCGCCCGGAGGAAGTCCGCGACGAGCCGCTTGCCGGGGTGCTGGGTGTCCACTGTCCTCTTCTTTCTTACAACGTAAGTTTCGTGCCGCCATCAGAGTGGACTTACGATGTAAGAAAGTCAAGGGGAGCGGGAGGACGCATGCCGGCCGAGACCAAGAGGACGCGAGGGGAACGGGCGGGGCTGACCCGGGAGCGGGTCCTGGACGCCGCAGTGGAACTCGTGGACCGGGAGGGGCTGAAGGCGCTGACGATGCGCCGGCTGGGCGCGGCGCTCGGCGTGGAGGCCATGACCCTCTACCACCACGTCCCCGGCAAGGACGCGCTGCTGGACGGCCTGGTGGAACGGGTCTTCGCCGGCGCCGCCCCCGTCGAGGACGCCCCGGACGGCTGGCGGTCCTGGCTGCGGGCGTACGCGGACGCCCTGCGCACGACGCTGCTGGGGCACCCGGACGTCCTGCCGCTCGCAGCGGCGCGGCCCGCCGCGACCCCGGCCGCCCTGGACGCCGTCGAGCGCGGGCTCCGCGTCCTCACCTCCGCCGGCTTCCCGCTGGGCCGCGCCCTCCACGCGCTCAACTCGCTGACCCTGCTGGTCGTCAGCCACGCCGCCGCCGAGTGCGCCCTCGCCACGCCCGACGGCCCGGGCTCGGCCGCGGACCTCGCCGGCCTCGACCCCGACCGGTACCCGCTGACCGGCGAGGCCGCCCGGACGGGCGCGGGGACCGACGACGCCGAGCGGTTCGCCTACGCGGTGGAGGCACTGATCACGGGGTTCGGAGCGGGAGCCGGGGACTGACCGAGGCAGGCGGGGCTCAGACGGCGGGCCGGTACGGGCTGTGCATAGCGAGGAAGCGGACCTCCAGGTCGGATGCCAGGTAGTCCATGCGGCGCTCCTGGAAGTCCCGGATGTGCGGCAGGGCCAGATGGGCGTCGAGGTCGGCGCGGGAGCGCCACGCCTCGTAGAAGACGAAGACGCCCGGCTCGTCGCGGTCCTCGTGGAAGTGGTACTCCAGGCACCCCGGCTCGCGCCGGGTGGGCTCGACGAAGGACAGCAGCAACTCCTTGAGCTCGGCGGCCCGTTCGGGCTTGGGGCGGGCGATGCCGACGAGCGTGAACGGCTGGGTCATGGGCGTGTCTCCTCGGGTGGCGCGACCGGAGGTACGACCGATCTCGTACCTCCGGCACGGCACGCTAGCCAACGCCTTAGGTACGATGCAAGCCATACCTACAGACCGCGACCGGAAGGGAGACACACGGTGCCCGACGACGAAGGCCACCCCGCCGTCGAGGAGATCGAGCTCGGCGCGGTGCTCGCCGCGCTGGCCGACCCGCTGCGCCGCCGGGTGGTGCGGGAACTGGCGCGAGCTCCCGAGGGAACGGCGCGGACGTGCAGCTCGTTCGCGCTGCCCGTGTCCAAGGCGACCGTCACCCACCACTTCCGCGCGCTGCGCGAGGCCGGCCTGATCCGGCAGGTGGACCGGGGCAACAGCAGGATGGCCCGGCTGCGCCGGGCCGACATCGAGCGGCGGTTCCCGGGACTGCTGGACATCGTCGCGGCCGAGGCCACGGAGTAGGAGGGCGGAGGCGAGGCCGCGGAGCAGTGGAGGCGGGGGCGCCGGCCGCTAACCGCCGACGGCCCGCGCGCCTCCCCGTTCCGCTGGCGATGACCGCACGGGACATCGCGGACACGGTCGCGGGCTACGCGCGCGCCGCCCGGAACGCCGTCCGGGCCGGTTTCGACGGCGTCGAACTCCACGGCGCCAACAGCTACCTGATCCACCAGTTCCTGGCGGACGGCACCAACCTGCGCACCGACGCGTACGGCGGGGACGTGTCCGGCCGGATCCGGTTCGCGCGGGAGGCCGTGGAGGCCGTGGCCGACGCCGTCGGCCCGCACCGCACGGCGATCCGGCTGTCCCCCGGCAATCCGCAGTCCGGCATGGTCGAGGCCGACCCGAGACCGGTCTACCGGGCCCTGGCGACCGCGCTCGCGCCGCTCGGACTGGCCTACGCGCACCTCAGCCAGGCGTCCGGCTACCCGGCCCTGGCGGAGCTCCGGCCGCTGCTGCGGGGCACGACGGTGATCGGCAACGTGGGCGAGAACCGCGCCCCGACCGACCGGGCGGCCGGCGAGGCGGTCCTGCGCGCGGGCACCGCCGACCTCGTCTCGTACGGGCGCGCCTTCCTGGCCAACCCGGACCTCCCGCGGCGGCTGGCGGCGGGTCTGCCGCTCGCCGCGCCGGACACCGCGCACCTCTATACGCACGGTCCCGAGGGCTACACCGTCCTCACCGGCCGTCCGGAGGAGGACGGGAAGTGCGTCACCGCTCCGGCGGCATGAGGGTGCACCGAGCGCCGCCGCTCAGCCGGCGACGGGCTCCAGGCGCCACCACTGGGCGGGGATGTCGCGGTCCTCCCACTGCTGGACCCGCGCCCCCTCCTCGGTGGCCGCGTCGGCGACCTCCAGCAGGAGACCGCTGATGTGGGCGACGAGGATGACGGTGCCGGGATCCTCGACCAGTTCCTCGATCAGCCATTCCTGGGCGCCGTAGCCGTTGGCCTTCCACTGCTGGACGGTGGCGCCGTTCTCGACCGACGCGTTGGCCACGTCCAGCCGTTTGCCGCTGCCGGCGTTCACGACGTGGTGCAGGCCGCTGCCCTCGTGCACGGGTGAGACGCGCCAGAGTTCGGCGGGCGTGCCGTCGCCCGCGCCCTGCACCACGGGGGCGCCGCCGCCCGCCCTCCCGCCGGCGACGCGCAGCAGCAGGCCGCTGTGGACGTTGCGGATGCGGTACGTGCCGTCCATGCCTGTCTGCCCCCGAGTGCGCCGGTGCGGATGCCGATGAAGCCGCCGGTGAAGACCATGATCGTAACGCGTGGCGCGGGCCGCCCCCTCCGCGCCGGAATAGGGGATGATCAGGGTATGTCTGTTTCTCTTGAGGTTTGTCGCGAGCGCACCGACGCCGACCCCGCCGGTCACTGGGAGGACGAGCGCACCACCGCGGTCGTCCTCGCGCGCGAGGACGGCGCGGTCATCGGTTCGGTCGTCGTCCTCGACCTGGGGGCCGACGACCCGGCCCTCCGCTTCGCCGCCGTGCCCGAAGGCGCCTTCGAGGCGCTGGTCCCCATGCTGCGCGAGGCGGCGGCGCTGGCCGGCGGGGCCGGCGGCACCGCGCTGCGCTGGGTCGCCGAGTCCGACGAGATGCCCCCGTCCGTACCGGAGGAGCTCGGCGCCGCCGAGGACGGCGACGTCTACCGCTGGTGGCGGCTGGAGCTGTCCGCCGCCCGCACCGAGCCCGGGCCCGGCGGGGCCGGGGCGGTGGAGGAGCGGCCGGCGGGCGAGGACGCGGTCTTCCGGCTGGGCCTGGAGGACGCGCTGTTCGACGTGGAGATCGAGGACGACACCGCCGTCCTGGTGCACGACCGCGAGGAGGAGCACACCCCGGACGAGCTGACGGCCCTGGTGGCGGCGGTGGTGCGGCGGGTGCGCGAGGCCCATCCGGCCGTCCGCGCGGCCGAGGCGTACGCGGCGCCCGACGACGACACCCTGGGCGCGGCCCTGACCGCCGTCGGCTTCGTCCCGACGGACCGGCGGGCCGTCGAGTACCTGCTGCCGCTGGGCGGCTGACGCCGGGCGGCCGTTCGTCCGGGGTACGCCGGAGGGCGCGAGGGGCCCGCCCCCGCGCCCTCCGGCGTTTCGCGGTGTCCGTCAGCGGGTGGCCGTCAGCAGGTGGCCGGCGGGGTCTCGAAGGTGCCCTGGCCGTCGACCTTGATCAGGCCCACGTACTTGCGGTCACAGGGGTAGCTCATGTTCCAGGTGCTGTTGGCGCGCTCGCCCTTGCTGATGGTCTTCAGCTCGCCCCAGGTGGTGCCGTTGGAGCGGAAGCCGAGGTGGGCCTTGATGGGGGAGCCGGCCTTCTTGGTGTAGATGAGCTCGATGCGGGAGGGGCTGGTGTTCAGCGAGATGCAGAGCTGGCCGTTGCTCATGCTGGTGCACTTGACGCGGTCGCTCCCGGAGGCGTGCGCGGGAGTGGCGAGCAGCGTGGTGCCGGCGGCTATGCAGGCGGCCATGGTGAGGGCGGCGCGACGGCGCATGGTGGGGTTCCCCCTTGATGGTGTGCAAGATCAACGCCGGGGAGCGTAGCAGGAGTGGAATCCGGCTTGCCAGATCTTTCGACTGCCTTCCCGGGAGCGGGCTTTGCCGGTTCCACCGGGGGTGCGGAGGCGGAGATCCCGCGAGAAAAGAGGAAAGGGCGAGACAGGGGCCAACGTCCCACTTCACCCTGATATGGTGGAGCTGTCTGGTGTACGTCGCGTCAATTCCATCCCGGACCACGGCAGTTCACGGCAGCCCACCACACGCGACAGCGGGAGCAGCATGATCCTCATCGTCCCGCCCGGCGCCGACCCCACCCTGCGGCTCGCCGAAGTGCCCGACGGCGCCACGGTCGTCGACGTCGGCCGCCGCTTCGTCGCGGAGCTGACCCGCCAGGCCGCGCGCGGCGCGCTGCGCACCCGGTCGCGGGCGCCCGGTGACCGGCTCATGGCGACGGCGGGCACCCGCGCCCTGGGCGACGCCTCCCGGCCCAGGCTGCACCGGCTGCGCGGGCTCGGCGCGGTGCTGGGCGCGCTCCACGAACCGGGGCACGGCGTACGGCTGAGCCTGGACGACCTCGAACCGGCCGGCGGAAGCCTGGAGTCCACCGCCGACGTCCTGCGCGCCGCGGCGGCCCCGGCCCCGTACGACGGCACCCTGGCGGGGGCGTGCGCGGACGTGCCGCGCGGGGCCGTCGTACGGCTGGTCGTCGAACGCGAACAGCAGGTGCCCGCCGCCGTCGCCCTCGCCCGGGCGCTGCTCCCCCGCGCGCGGCGCCTGGAGCTCACGGGCCGGTGGGCGACCGCCCACGCACCGGCGCTCGGCCATCTGCCGCCGTTCGCCGACGCCCGCCTCACCCCCGCGCCCCGGGGGCTGGCCTGGGAGCTCGCGGACCCGTTCGGCCCGGCCCCCGACGACGGCCTGCGCTGGCGCGAGCGCGCGGCCGACCCGCTGCCGCCCGACCCCTGGGCGGGCCGGGTGGGACTGCGGGAGCTGGTGGGCGGGGTGGTACCGGGCACGGCCGGAACAGCCGGCCCCTCCGGTCCCGGCCGGCTTCCCCGTCTCGCCGTCATAGGCGTCTGCGCCGCCGCCGACCGGGCGGTGGGCCGCGGCGGCACCGAGCTGTCCTGGGAACGGCTGGCCTCCGCCGTCGGCACCGCCCGCGACCGGGGCACGACCGTCGTCGCCGAATTCTGGCTGGGCGCGCCCGGGATCGCGCCCGAGGCGGCCGAGGAAGCGCTGGCCCGGCTGGAGGACACGGTGGACCGGGTGATCGGGCTCCGCCACTTCGACTGGCCGGCCGACTGGGGCGATCCGTTCTGGGCCGCCACGCCGGTGACGCTGGGGGACGCCGGTCCCGACCTGGCCCGGCGGCGTCCCGTGCTCGCTCCGGCCCTCCCGTCCGCCGAGGAGCTCACCGCCCTCGCCGCGGCGCTCGGCCGTCCGCTGGCCCGTGCCGGCCGGCTCGCCCCCGGCCGGGTCGCCGGCGCCTATCTGCCGCCCCCCGGGCCGCACCCGGACTCCGTGCGCGGCCTGGACCCCGACGTCGTCGTCGGCCGGCGCAGCGCCCGCGCCGACCGCGCCCTGGCCGTCAACCTCCGGACGGGCGCCTGCTCCTACGTCTCACTGCGCGTCGCCGACGCCATCGACCGCTACCGCGACGGCTACACCCTGCGCGAGGCGCTCCGCCCGCTGTCCCCGCGCGCGGTACGCGCGCTGCGGGACGGCGGGGTCCTGGGTCAAGTCCCGTGACGCGAGGGCTTCGCCCACGGCCCCCGCGCGGCCCGCTTCGAACCGGCCGGACCGGAGATGCCGGACGGAACCGGAACGCCGGACGGGGCGGCCCGGAGATCTCCCTCCCGGCCGCCCCGTCGGGTGTGGTCCCGAGCGCGTCACCGCGCCGGTTCCTCAGCGCGCCGTGTGCGTGAGGTGCTTCAGCCCTTCAGCGCGCTGCGCTTCTGCCACTGCTCCCAGGTCTCCTGCCAGACCTCGAGCCCGTTGCCCACATCGGTCTTCTCGGTGTTGGAGGTGCCCTTGACCTCCACGGTGGAGCCGATGGGCAGGAAGTCGTAGGTCCGCTTGGCGTCCTCGGTGGTCATGCCGAAGCAGCCGTGGCTGTTGTTGACCACGCCGATCTGGTTGTTCCAGGGGGCGGAGTGCAGGAAGGTGCCGGAGGCGGTCATGTGGGTGACCCACTTGGCGTCCAGCATCCACTGGTTTCCGTAGCCGATGGTGGACGAGTCCATGGTCTCGTCCGCGTTCTTGCTGCGGACCGTGTGGATGCCGCCGCGGGTCGGGGCCTCCGGGGAGCCCGCGGAGCCCTTGACGCTGCCGACCACCTTGTCGCCGTCGTACATGGTCAGCGTGTGACCGGGGACGTCGATGACGGCCTTGTGGTCGGCGCCTATGGTGAAGCCGTAGTTGTAGTCCCGGGCGAACCAGCCGCCCTCGCCGCTGTCGACGCCGGCGAGCGCGCCCTTGACGGAGACCTTGGTACCGCTGGGCCAGTACGTCTTGGGCCGCCAGTCGAGGCGGTCCTGGCCGGAGTAGTCGGTCACCCAGCCCCAGGCGCCCTCCACCTGCGGGCTGGAGGTGACCTTGAAGTTCTTCTCGATCTCGGCCCGCTTGTCCTTGTCCACCTTGTGGTCGAAGAGGATCGAGACCGGCATGCCCGTGCCGACCGTCTGCCCGTTCTGCGGGGTGTTGGTCAGCTTGTTGACCTTCGGCGCCTGCTGGGTGCTGAAAGTCGCGGTCGAGTCGGACTTCTTGCCCTTGGCCGACTCCGCCACGGTCTTCACCGTGTAGGTGGTCTGCGGCTTGACCTTGCCGGCCGACTGCCAGGTGACGCCGTCACCGGACAGCTTCCCCTCGACCTTCTCCCCCTTGTCGTCCTTCACCTCCACCGAGGTCAGCTTGCCGCCGTCGGCCTTGACCGAGATCGGCGAGCCGAGCTTGACCTCCTTGGCGCCGGACGCCGGGCTCACGGTCACCTTGGCCGCGGGGCCCGCGTCGTCCGAGGAACCACCGCCGGACCCCCCGGAACAGGCGGACAGCGCCAACGAGCCCATGAGGGCGGATATCAGCAGGACGGGGCGACGGCCCTTCCCGACGTGCACGTGAAAACCTCCAAGACAGCGAGACCGCGGCGGGCCCGGCTCCGCTGCCGGTCCGAGAAAGCCAAAAAGTACGACAACCCCCCGCCTCACCTGTACAGATGACCTGGGCGCCGCCACGGTTCCTGGGAAAAACGATATTTGTGCGGGAATCGTGCGGACGATCCCGGTCCGCATGGCGGCGGACGGCCGTCCGCCCCGCGCCGCTCCGGGTCCCGCCCCCGGAAACGACGGAGCGGCGGCACCGGCTCCGGAACCCCGGAGCGAGCGCCACCGCCCGGAACGGCCCTACTGCCGCGGCAGTTTCGTGGCCGTGTCCAGGTAGAACGCGTCGATGCTGCGCACCGCGCGGGTGAAGTCGTCGAGGTTGACGGGCTTGGTGACGTACGCGTTCGCGTACCGCCGGTAGGCGTCGGTCACGTCGTCCGGGGCGGCGGACGTGGTCAGCACGACGACCGGGATGGTGCGCAGCTCCTCGTCCCCCTTGAGGACGGCCAGCAGCTCCCGGCCGTTCATCCGCGGCATGTTCAGGTCGAGCACGATCAGGTCCGGCCGGGGCAGGGCGGGGTCGCGCAGGTGGTCCAGCGCGGCGATGCCGTCCTGGACCTGGGTGAGGTTGCGGGCGGCTCCCTGTTCGAGGAGCGCCTCCTTGATGAGCATCGCGTCCGCCGGATCGTCCTCCACCAGAAGGACGTCGTAGGGGCGCGCGGGGGCGGCCATCATCATCGGCTCCGCTCGGTGTGCTTCGGGGGACGGTGGGTGGTGCCGTGCACGATGCCGGGCCAGCGGTTGCGGGCCCCCTGACGGCTCATCTCGCAGGCCCGCCCGATCTGGGGGTAGCCGGCCCCGGTGCGCGCGGCCTCCTCGGCCGCGCGGTCCGTGAGGCGGTGCACCGCCCGTTGCAGGTGGACCAGCATGTGGAGGTAGGCCAGGGCCTCGGCCCGGGCGCCGTCGGGGTCCGCGGGACCGCCGGCGGCGGGCAGCAGGCGGAACGACTGTTGGGCCAGGCGGTGTGCGAGGCCGTCGAGCGCTTCCTCCACCATCGCGGAGATCTCGCTTTCGGCGAGGCGCGGGGAGAAGTGGGTGCCGGGCATGGCGCCCACCCTAGGTCCTGCGCCGCCCTCCCGACAACTACTGTTGTCACGTACCGATACGGTGTGACTGCCCAGGTGCCGGGGAAGCAGCCCGGGGGAACGGAGACGGAAGGCGGACAACGTGGCGGTCGAGACTGCTCCTCAACAGGGCGGTTCCCCGGATTCCCCGGCGGAGAGACCCGCCGGCGACGGCGGATCCGGCGGTACGCGGGCCCCGGCCGGCCGGCCGGGCTGGACGACGCGCCGGTGGCTGCGCGTCGGCGTGAGCGCGACGCTGGTGGTGCTCACGGTGCTCGGCGCCGTGGGGGCCTGGGCACTGGCCCGCACGGCGTCAATCAGCGACCACCTGGTCAGCGTCCGCTCCCCCGCGCTGGTCGAGGCCGTCCGCCTGGAGAGCGCGCTGGTGAACCAGGAGACGGGCGTACGGGGTTACGGCCTCACGGGCCGGCGGGACTTCCTGGAGCCGTACACCCAGGGGCTGGCCGACGAGAAGGCGGCCGCCGCACGGCTGCGCCGGCTGGTCGGCGACGAGCCGGCGGCCCGGGAGGACCTGGACCGGGTGCTGGAGCGGGCCGAGGCGTGGCAGGCGCGGGTCGCCCGGCCGGTCGCGGCGGCCCAGGGCGCCGAGGCCGCGCGCCTCCTCGAACGGGCGGGCGGCGGCAAGAGCCCCTTCGACGTCGTCCGCGCGTCCCTCCAGGAACAGCAGCGGCACCTGGCCCAGGAACGGGCCGAAACCGGCGACGACCTCGCCGACACCCGCCGGCTGCGCAACGGGGTCTTCGCGGCCATCGCCGCGGTGATCGTCCTGGTGGCCGTCCTGATCTTCGAGGGACTGCGACGCGGCGTCACCACCCCGCTGGAACGGCTCGGTTCGGACGCCCGGCTGGTGGCCCAGGGCCACTTCACGCACCCGATCGCGGCCACCGGCCCGGCCGACCTGCGCCGACTGAGCGGCGACGTGGAGGCGATGCGGCGGCGGATGGTGGGCCAGCTGGAGTTCACCGAGACGGCCCGCACGCGGCTCGACGAGCAGGCCGCCGAACTGCGCCGCTCCAACGCCGAGCTGGAGCAGTTCGCCTACGTGGCCTCGCACGACCTCCAGGAGCCGCTGCGCAAGGTGGCGAGCTTCTGCCAGCTGCTGCAACGCCGGTACGGGGACGGCCTGGACGAGCGGGCGCACCAGTACATCGCCTTCGCGGTGGACGGCGCCAACCGCATGCAGGTGCTCATCAATGACCTGCTGGCCTTCTCGCGCGTCGGCCGGGTGCACAACGACCACGACACCGTGGACCTGGAGGCCGTCCTGGAGACCACGCTGGACGCGCTGAGCGTGCCGGTCGAGGAGTCGGAGGCGGAGATCACCCACGATCCCCTGCCCACGGTGGTCGGCGACCGGACGCAACTGGGCATGCTGTGGCAGAACCTGGTCTCGAACGCGGTGAAGTTCCGCGCGCCGGACCGCCGTCCGGCCATCCACGTGTCGGCCGAGCGGGACGGCGACGTCTGGCGGTTCGCCGTCACCGACAACGGCATCGGGATCGGACCGGAGTACACGGAGAAGGTGTTCGCCCTCTTCCAGCGGCTGCACACCCGGGAGGCGTACCCGGGGACCGGCATCGGCCTGGCGATGTGCCGCAAGATCGTCGAGTTCCACGGGGGCACGATCGCCGTCGATCCGGAGCACGAGGGCGGCGCCCGCGTCGTCTTCACGCTGCCGGCCGCGGGCGCGGACGACTCCCGCACCACGGTGTCCGACGGCACCGGGCGGCCCGCCTCGTGACCGCGCGGACGTCCGACGCCCCGGAGCGGCTGGCCGGCGGCGCCCTCCCCGAACCCGAGTCCACCGCGCCGCCGCACTACCGCGTCCTGCTCGTCGAGGACGACGCGGGGGACGCCCTCCTGGTGGAGGAGCTGCTGGCCGACACCGGGCTGGACCACACCCTGATCTGGCGCAAGACACTGGCCGAGGCACGCGCGGAGCTGGTCGCGGACGGTGCTCACTGCGTCCTGCTGGACCTGCACCTGCCGGACGCCTCCGGCACGGCGGCGGTGACCGCGGTGCAGCAGGCGGACCCGCACGTGGCCGTCATCGTGCTCACCGGCCTCGCGGAGTCGCAGGCCGGAGTGCGGGCCGTCACCGCGGGCGCCCAGGACTACCTCGTCAAGGGGCAGGTCGAGCCGGAGCTGCTGCAGCGCGCCGTGCACTACGCGGTGCACCGCAAGCAGGCCGAGCGGGCCAAGGCGGAGCTCCAGGCCACCCAGCTGCGGGCACAGGAGAACACCCGGCTGGAGCGCGGTCTGCTGCCGACGCCGCTGCTGGAGTCCCCCGCCGTGACCGCCACCACCCGGTACCTGCCGGGCCGGGAGAGCGCCCTGCTGGCCGGGGACTTCCTCGACGTCGTCCAGACCGACGACCACGTCGTGCACGCCCTCATCGGCGACGTCAGCGGGCACGGCCCCGACGAGGCCGCGCTGGGCGTCGCCCTGCGCATCACCTGGCGGGCGCTGACCCTGGCCGGACACCGCGGCGAGCGGCTGCTGGACCTGCTGGAGCGGATGCTGGTGGCCGAGCGCACCCGGCACGAGATGTTCGCCACCTGCTCGCTGCTCACCCTGGACCTGCGGGAGTCCACCGCCGTCCTGCACCTGGCCGGGCACCACGAGCCGCTGCTGACGGCGGAGGGGACGACCCGGCCGGTGCCGGCGGAACACGGGGTGGCCCTGGGCATCGCGCCGGGCCTGTGCCACTGGCCGGCCACCCGGCTCGCGGTGCCGCGGTCCGGCGCGCTGACGCTGTACACGGACGGGCTGATCGAGGGCCACGACGGCCCGGGGTCGCACCGGCTGGGCGCGGAGGGCCTCGTCGACCTGGTCAACCGGGTGCCGTCGCAGGAGCCCCCGGACCGTCAGCTCGACCGCCTCATCCGGACCGTCCGCACCCTGAACGCCGAACGGCACGCCGACGACCTGGCGATCCTCCGGCTGGACTGGCGCGCGACGGAGTGAGGGCGGGGCGGTTTCCGGGGCCGGGCCGCTTCGGACCGAGCCGTCTCCGGGGCCGGGTCGGGGTCGGGGCCGCCGGGACCGGGGTCGGGGTCGGAGCCGCCGGGGTCGGGGTCGGGGCCGCCGGGAAGGTCAGTCCGCCGGGACCACGGCGACCGGGCAGTCCGCCCGGTGCAGGGCGGTGTGGCTGACCCGGCCGAGCTGGAGGCCGCCCCCGTGGTGGCGGCGCACGGCCCCGACCACCAGCAGGTCGGCCTCGTCCGAGGCGGCGACGAGCGTCCCATGCGCCGGGCCCTCGACGGTGACCGCGCGCACGGTCACCTCCGGGTACTCGGCCCCGGCGGCGCGCAGCGCGTCGTGCAGCTCGCGGCCGGCCCGCTCCTCGTGGTCGAGGGTCTCGTCGCTGGGCAGCGGGTAGTGGAGCACGGACTGCCGGGCGGGAAGCCGCCAGCAGCGGACGGCGTACACCTCGCAGCCCCGGGCGGCGGCCTCCCGGAAGGCGAAGCGGACGGCGGCGGGCGCCTCCTCGCTGTCGCCGACGCCGACCAGCACCCGGCCGCGGGAGCCGCGCAGCCCGTCCTCCGACCCTCGTACGGCGATCACGGGGCAGTGGGCGCGGGCCGCCACCGAGAGGCTGACCGAGCCGAGCAGCACCCCGGTGAAAGTGCCCCGGCCGGACGGGCCGGTGATGACCGCGGCGGCGTGCCGGCTCGCCTCGACGAGGGCGTTCACGGCCTCCTCCGGGACGGTCTCGGCGTGGACGCGCACGGACGGGTCGCGTTCCCGTACGTGCCGCGCGGCGGCGGGGGCGACGGTCTCCTCGGCCCGGGTCTCGTCGGAGGGCCCGTCCGGGGGCGGGAGGCGCCCCTCGTAGCGCTCCCACAGCGAGGCGTAGAGGACGCGCAGCCGCGCGTCGTGCCGGGCCGCCTCGTCCACGGCCCAGTCCAGGGCCCGCAGACTGCCGGCGGACCCGTCGACACCCACGACCAGCGGAAGCTCCATCACCACCCACCTCCTCACCCCCACGCCCCCACTCTCGCCACCCTCGCACCACCGGACACGGGCCGCGAACGGCGACTGGTCCGTTCGGCCGACGCGGGGGCGGCCGGAGGCCGCCAGTCGCCGCCGGAGAGGTGCCGCGCCGCACGGCCTGCTGCCCCCGAGCGGCGCGGGCGGCCCGTGGCCGACGACGGATCCCGGGCAGCCTGGGCGGCCCAATCAGCCCGTCCGGCGCTTGAGGACAGCGCCCGCAGGGCGCTTCGGGGGTACGGGGGCCTGCCCCCGCAAGAGCACCGGCACGCCGGGACAACCGGCAAAGAGCCGAGGGCCGGTGGCGGAACCCGGACAGCCCGCCAGCCCAACCAGCCCGTCCGGCGCTTGAGGTCAGCGCCCGCAGGGCGCTGCGAGGGCGCGGGGCCCGCCCCCGCTAAAGCACCGCCCGCCGCGGCCGGCGCCGCCGCGCTCGCGGTGCGCGGCGACCGCGCCGAGCATGGAGGCATGACCAAGGACTCACGCAGCACCCTGCGGGCCCGGCACCGGGAGGCGCTGGCCCTGTTCGGCGAGCGGGTGCACGCCGTCCGGCCGCGCCAGTGGGGCGCGCCGACGCCGTGTTCGGAGTGGACGGTGCGCGACCTGGTGAACCACCTGACGGCCGAACAGCTGTGGGTGCCACGCCTGTTGGACGGCGCGTCGGTCGAGGACGTCGGCGACGAGCTGGACGGCGACGTCCTCGGGGACGATCCGCCGGCCGTCTGGGACGCGGCGGCCGAGGCCGCCGTCGCGGCGTTCGGCGCCCGGGGCGCGCTCCAGCGCACGGTACGGCTGTCGTACGGCGAGACGGCCGTGGAGGACTACTGCGCGGAGATGACGGCGGACGCCGTGGTGCACGCCTGGGACCTGTCGCGGGCCATCGGCGCGCCGGAGCGCCCGCCAGAGCCGCTGGTGGCGGCGGCGGGGCGGGTGTTCGGCTCCCACGGGGACGATCTGTCGCCGACCGGCCTGTTCGGCGCCCCGGTCCCGGCGCCGCCCGGCGCGGACGACTGGACGCGGCTGCTGGCCCGGCTGGGACGCACCGTGTGACGCCCGGTGTGACGTTCCCGGTGCCGGGCGGCGGGCGGCGCGGTCTGGCCCACCGCTCCCCCGGCCCGATATAAGAGGCTCATGCCCGAGCGCGGATCACGGTGGACCGGCCTCCGGCGGATGGCCGCGGCGGCGGTCTGCGGCGCGGCGGTGGCCGCTTGCGGCGGAGGTGACGGCGCGGCGCCCGCCCGGGAGGCGGCGCCCCGGGCGGCGGCCGGCGCCGACACCGTCATGATCATCCGGCATGCGGAGAAGCCGGACGAGGGCGACGGCGGCGGGAAGCCGCCGTTCGGCGTCACGGAGGACGGGGTGCGGAACGCGCACGCCCTGCTGATACGCGGCTGGCAGCGGGCCGGCGCGCTGGTGCCGCTGTTCGCCCCGGAGGGCGGTGCGCCGGTCCGCCCGGGGCTGCGCCGCCCGGACGCCGTGTACGCGGCGGACGCGCACGGCGCCGGCAAGGGGCTGCGGCCGGCCGAGACGGTGGCGCCGCTCGCGGCCCGGCTGGGCGAGCCGGTCGACAGCTCGTACGGCCAGGGCCAGGAGGCCGCGCTGGCGAGGGAGCTCGCCGCGCGGCACGGCGCGACGCTGGTGTCGTGGGAGCACCGCAGGATCGCGCGGATCGTCGCCGGCCTGGGCCGGGTGCGTCCGGCCCCGCCGCGCGCGTGGCCCGGGGACCGCTACGACCTGGTGTGGGTGTTCACCCGGGAGGGGACGGGGTGGCGGTTCACGCAGGTGCCCCAGCTGCTGCTGGTGGGCGACCGGCGGGATCCCGCGTAGCCCTGGCGGGAAATCCGCGTAGCCCAGGCGGGAACCCGCGTAGCCCCGTCCCCTCCCCGGCACGGCCTCAGCTCTTGGCGCAGAACTCCGCCGGGAACATGTCGTCGTACGGCTTGCCGTCCTCCAGCCAGTCGCCGTTCAGCTGGAAGGTGAGCGCGTGCTTGCCGTCCCGGGTGACGGCGGTGCTGGTGAGCGAGCCCCAGACGATGCCGTCGTGGCCGTACACCTTCACGCCGCAGGACAGCGAACGGACGATCATGCCGAGGCCGTACTCGAAGGGCTGCCCGGTCTTGACGGTGGTGAGCATCCCGTCAAGCTGCTTCTGGGGGAAGAGCTTGCCGCGCAGCAGGGCGCTGTAGAAGCGGTTGAGGTCGCCGGTGGTGCTGATGACCTCGCCGGTGGCGCCGGACCAGGCCGGGTTGTACTCGGTGGCGTCGTAGACCTCGGGCCCGGGCTTCTCGGCGTAGAGCTTGGAGTAGCCGACGGGGTGCGGGGCGGGCATCTTCGGGTTCGTGCCGGGGAACGTCGTCTCGCGCAGGCCCAGGGGCTTGACGATGCGCCGCTCGGCTTCGCGGGCCCAGGGGTTGCCGGTGGCCTTCTCGATGATCATGCCGGCGATGACGAAGCCGGTGTTGGAGTAGTGCCAGCCGCCGCCCGGCGCCCAGTAGGGCGGGTACTTGAGGCCCATGGCGACGATCTGCTCGGGCGAGCGGTACTCGTAGCGGTGCTTGAGGAAGCCGGGGCCGTTCATGTATGCGCGCCACTCCGGGGTCTCGACCATGTCGTGGACGCCGCTGGTGTGGTTGAGGAGCTGCCGGATGGTGATCTTGCTGCCGTCGTAGCCGTTGCCCTGGAGGAGGCCCGGGAGCCACCGCTCGACGGAGTCGTCGAGGCGCAGCTTGCCCTCGGCCTCCAGCTGGAGGATGACGGTGGTGACGAAGGTCTTGGTGATACTGCCGGCGCGGATGTGGTCCTGGGCGGTGCGCTTGCGCTGCGTGGAGGTGTCGGCGTAGCCGGCGGAGCCGAACCACGCCCCGTCCGGGCCGAGGGTTCCGGCCGCGACGCCCGGCATCCCGGCGGCCTGGAGGGCGTTCAGGGCCTGCCGCGTCTGCTGGTGCGACCCCTTGGTCTCCGTGACGGGCTGGGCGGTCGCGGGTCCCGTCAGGGCCGCGGCGCCGACCGCCAGGGCGGCGGTGAACCCGAGGGCCTTGCCACGTATCCGGGGTGAGAGCTTCGGCATTGCGCATCCTCGCCGTCCCGTCACCCCGGTGGGGTGACGTCGGAATGATCATGGGCGAGTGAAGTATAGGTAAAGAGTTCCTTTGGAAGGCGGCGAATTCGAGCCAGTCTGCCCGCCCTCACGTACGCGGTACGTCCCCTTCGCGTACCCCTCACCGCAAAACGGCGATATGTCGACTTCGCGACGTACGGTGGAGGGATGGCCACACCGTCCGTACCCGCCGTCGCCCTCCAGGGCTCGCTCTTCGACACGGCGGACGAGATCCGCCTCGGGCGCCCGCTCGCCGGGGCCCGCCGGACGGAGCTGGGGTCCGGGGCCTGGATCGACGTGCTCCCCGGCTGGCTGAGCGGCTCCGACCCGCTGTTCGAGGCGCTGCTGACCGGCGTGCCGTGGCGCGCCGAGCGGCGGCACATGTACGACGCCGAGGTGGCCGTGCCCCGGCTGCTCGCCTACTTCGGCGAGGCCGACGGGCCGCCGCGCCCCGCGCTGACGGCGGCCAGGGACGCGCTGAACGCGCACTACGCGGCCGAGCTGGGGGAGCCGTTCCGGACGCTCGGTCTGTGCCTCTACCGGGACGGCCGGGACAGTGTCGCCTGGCACGGCGACCGGCACGGACGCGGCTCGACGGAGGACACGATGGTGGCGATCCTCTCCCTGGGCGCGCCGCGCCCGCTGCTGCTCCGGCCGCGCGGCGGCGGCCCGGCCCGCGTCCGGCAGCCGCTCGGCCACGGCGACCTGCTGGTGATGGGCGGCAGCTGTCAGCGCACCTGGGACCACGCGATACCGAAGACCGCGCGGGCGGTCGGGCCCCGGATCAGCGTGCAGTTCCGGCCGGGCGGAGTGGCCTGAGCGGGCCGCGCCCGGCCCTCGGGCGGCCGTCCTACCGTCCCAGGCCCGCGTCCCGCGCCACCAGAGCGGCCTGCACCCGGTTGGCGCACCCCAGTTTGGCCAGAATCCTGCTCACGTAGGTCTTGACCGTGGCCTCGCTCATATGGAGCCGCCGGCCCGCGTCGGCGTTGGACAGGCCCTCGCCGAGCAGGGCGAGCACCGCGCGTTCGCGTTCGCCGAGGGCCGCCACGCGGGCCCTGGCCTCCTCGCCGCGCTCCTCGGCCGGGGCGGACGCGAACGAGTCGACGACGTGCCGGGTGGCGGCGGGCGACAGGTAGGCGTTGCCCGCGGCGGCGGCGCGGACGGCGCCGATCAGCTCACCGGGCGCCGAGTCCTTCAGCAGGAAGCCGGCCCCGCCGTCGCGCAGCGCCCGCAGCACGTTCTCGCGCTGGCCGAACGTGGTGAGGACGAGGACCCGGACCTCCGGCGCGGTCCTGCCCAGTTCGGCCAGGGCGGTGAGGCCGTCCATGACGGGCATCTGGATGTCCACCAGCGCGACGTCCACCCGGTGCCGGCGGGCCAGTTCGACGGCCTCCCTGCCGTCGGGCGCCTCGGCCACGACCTCGATGTCGTCGGCCGAGGTCAGGATCATCCTGATGCCGGCCCGGATGAGCGGCTCGTCGTCGGCGATGAGGACGCGGATCACGCAGGTCTCCCGCAGGTCGGTCGGAGGGTCACCACACGAGCACTCACTAGTCGTTCCTGACGATGAACTCGCGCTTTTCGATCAGTTTCCCGCCCCGGAAGCAGAAGCGGTACACGCGGTCCTTGTCCATGTCCTTCGGGGAGTCGGTGGACAGCAGCGACAGGCACCGCGCGCCGGCCGGCGCGGCCGGGCCCTTGCGGTCCAGGCCGGAGGTCAGGAAGGACCGTCCGGAGGGCAGCCGGTCACGGACCTCGGACTCGGGGCTGCCCACCCTGATCTCCCGGTAGGTGCCCGGCTCGACCTGCGACTTGTCCAGCGCCTCGAAGAGCGCCACGGCGCCGAAGGCGAGCAGCACGCCAAGGCCCAGCAGAACGAGCACGCCGACGCCGCACCCGGCCAGGCAGCCCTTGCTCCGGCGCATTCCGGTGAGGTTCTTGAGCTCCTCACGCGGGTCGGCCCAGGCGGCGCCGGGCAGGCCGTCCCCGGCGAGGTCCCCGGCCGGTGGCCAGGTGTCGTCGGACGCCTCGCTTCCGGCGGCGTCCGGAGCCGGGTGGTACGGGAGCAGCCCGGCGAGGCGGAAGCCGCCGTCCTCCAGAGGCCCGGCGTACACCATGCCCCCGGCGAGCCGGGCGCGTTCGCGGAGACCGGTGAGGCCCTGTCCGCCGCTGACGGCGGCCGGCCGGGGGGCGGCGCCCTCGGGCGGGGGCCCGTTGACGACCTCGACGACCAGCGAGTCGGCCTCGTGGTGCAGTCCGACGGTGAGCTCGGCGCCCGAGGCGTGCTTGAACGCGTTGGTCAGCCCCTCCTGGACCACCCGGTAGGCCGCGTGGTCGGCGGCGGCGCCCAGCGGGCGGGGCTCCCCCGACCGGACCAGCCGGACCG
Source organism: Streptomyces mobaraensis (assembly GCF_020099395.1). Classification (NCBI taxonomy): domain Bacteria; kingdom Bacillati; phylum Actinomycetota; class Actinomycetes; order Kitasatosporales; family Streptomycetaceae; genus Streptomyces; species Streptomyces mobaraensis. Next base: position 448,940 of record NZ_CP083590.1, read on the forward strand.
GGGTACCCGCGGCCTCGGCCGCCTCCACCAGCCCGTCGATGCCGGCCACGCCGCCGGGGCGCTCGTCCTCGGGTGTGCCGTCCTTGAGGACGCCGACGACGGCCCGGAGTTCGTGCATGGCGGCGACGGACGCCTGGCGCAGCACGCCGACGGCCTCGCGCTGCTGGTCGCTCAGCCCGTGGGAGACCTCCAGGGCGCCGGTCTGGACGGCGATGAGGGCGAGCTGGTGGCCGAGGCTGTCGTGCATGTCCTGGGCGATGCGCTGGCGCTCGCGCATCCGCGCCTGGCCCGCGACCATCCGGCGCTCGCGCAGCAGTTGGGCGTTGCGGTCCCGGAGGGTGTCGAGCAGGGCGCGCCGCTGGGACGAGTAGCGGCCGGCCAGGCCGGGGACGAGGGTGGTGAACAGGAACAGCAGGATGAGGAAGAGGCCGACGAACGACAGCGGCGGCTGGTCCCAGAGGACGAGCGCCTCGAAGGCGGCGAGGGCCGCCGCCCACACGGCGAGCGCGCGGAGGGCCCCCTCGATCCTGCGGCCGGCCGACCAGGCGACCACCGCGAGCAGCGGCAGCAGTCCGGCCTCGTTCGCCCCCGTGAGGGCGGCGACGCCGATCAGGCACGTGGCGGGCAGGACCCGCCGGGCGAGCGAGAGCGCGGCCGTGACGACCGCGAAGAGGACGGTGAGGGGCCAGCCCTGCCCGGTGTCGTACTCCAGGGCGCCCGCGAGCAGCGCCATGAGGGCGGCCAGCAGGGACTCCCCCACCACCCGCCGCCACGTCCACTGCCCCGGTTCGACGAACCTCGCCCATACGTCACGGGCCTTGCTGATCACGCGCATGCCGAGAGCCTAGGCGGGGGCGCGCGGCCGGCGCGTTCGCCGAAAGTCGCCGGTCACGTCGTCGAAAGGCGGACGTTCGAGGGGGCGCCGGATCAGCGGAGCGGCCGGATCAAGGACCGCGGCGGGCCGCGCGCGTCCGGGACAGCAGCCAGGTCACCCCGGCGAGCGCCACCAGCAGCAGGCCGCCGTCGGAGAAGAGGGTGTAGAGGTGCTTCTGCCGGTCGGTGGGGCGCGGCAGGTAGCCGAACTCGAAGAGGGCGCGCTCGGCGCCGGTGGCCGTGAGCCGGTAGACGAGCCAGACGGCGATCCCGTTGACCGCGTCCCACAGCGCGTGCAGCACCGCCACACCCAGGTAGGTCGCCGCCACCCCGCCGGTGAGCCGGAACCGCCCGTCCGCGCGGCGGGCGCCGAGCAGCGCGCCGCCGAGGATGGCCGTCCAGAGGCCGTGCCCGAACGGCGCGAGGAGCCCGCGCAGCACCTCCGTCTCGACCAGGCCGCGCAGCGAGATGGTGCCGCGCACGGTGAACAGGGCGTTGAACGCGTAGCCGGAGCTCTCGAACGCGGCGAAGCCGAAGCCGACCGCCGCGCCGAGCACCAGGCCCGCCCGCGTCCCCCGGACCGCGCGGTGCCGCCGGACGAGCAGGACGAGCGCCAGCCCCTTGACGGCCTCCTCGATCAGGCCGACGCCGAGGAAGAGGGGGACGGAGGGGTACAGCAGGTAGTACTCCAGCACGGAGGCGCCGAGGACGCCGAGGACCCCGCCCACGACGAAGCAGCCGAGCAGCAGTCCGACACCGAGCTCGGACCCGTACCGCTCGCAGGCCCACAGCGCGAAGCAGCCGGGGACGAGGAAGCTGCCGAGGAGGATCAGAGTCGGCAGCAGGTTGGTGTTCTGGGTGGCGCAGGTGACGAGGACCGCCAGCAGCCACAGGGCCAGTCCCCCGCCCAGGCAGCGCGCCCACATCCTCGGCGGCGCGCCGGACGGCGGGCGGACGGGGGTCGGGGCGACGGGCGGCGGGGGTCCCGGGTGCGGCATGCCCTCATCGGACCCCGGCCCGCGGCGCGTCGCGCGCGCTGCACGCCGTCCGGGTGAGGGGGCGCCCCGGTGCGCGGCCGGTGACGCGGGCGTACGGCGGCGGCCGGGCGGGGGACGGTTCCCCGGGCCCGGCCGCCGCGGTGGGGGCGGGTCAGGTGTCGCGGCCGGGGCGCCGCTCCGGGGAGGTCTCCTCGTCGCGGGTCAGGGCCTCGGGCTCGCGCCACTCCTCCGAGCGGGTGGGGCGGCCGGTGCGGGTCTGGGCCCGCAACTCCTTCTTGAGCTGGTCGTCCTTCTTGGGGCTGTGCTTGTCGCTCTGCCGCTGCATGGCCGTGGCGTTCCTTCCTCCGGTTCCGGTGGGGGGTCTCCGGTGTCGGGGGGGCTCAGGGATGGTCGGGCCGCTGGCCGGGCGGAACGCCGCCGCCGCGGCCGCCGCCCTTGGTGCCCTTGTCGGTGCCGTGGGCCCGCTCCGGGCCGCCGGGTCCCACCTTGCGGTCGAGGTCCGCCTTGGCGGCGGCGGAGTCCTGGCTGGTGGCGCCCTTGCCACTGCGCCGCAGGGCACTCTGCTGGGGGTTCTTGGTCATCGGGCCTCCCCTGTCGAGTGATCGCTTGGTCGGTCCTGTCGAAGTGATCGCTTGGTCGGTACGCCTGTCCGGGCGGGGGCGGTGGAAACCTCCGGCGAAACCTTCCGTCCGCTCCCGTCCAGCGTAGGCACCGCACCGCGCCCCCGGCGCGGTGGCGGAGAGCCCGCTCGCCTCCTCCGTTACCGGCCGGGAAACAAAGGGGAGCGATTCCCTCCTTTTTCCGGCGGAGACGACGACCGGCGCTGGCCGAGAGGGCGACGGGAGGACCGCGCCGGCTCGTTCCCCTATCCCCCGCGAGGGTATTGCCCGGCGAATTCCGCTTCCCCGCACGGCACTTTGCCGAGGTGCCCCGACTCGGCCCGTTCCTACCGCCCGCATTCCGGCGGTATTTCACTTTTCCGCGACCGTGCCGACGTCCGCCACCCGGCGATCGTCCGTTCTGCGCACCGTTCCGTCCAAACCCCGGTGCCACCCGGATTTTCCCCTTACCCAACGCTCCGGAATTTCCCCAGTCTTGTGCGACAGGCGTTCTCGGCGCCACCCTGCGTGGGTAGCCTGGCCCGCGAGCCACTCACCGCACGGTATGACTACGGGGGAACGTGCATGACGAGCCAGAACATCCAATGGCTATTCCTCGATCTCGCCCTTATCTTCGTCCTGGCCCGCGCCCTGGGCGCCGTCGCCGCGCGGGTGGGTCAGCCGCCCGTCGTCGGCGAGATCCTCGCCGGGGTGCTCCTCGGGCCGAGCCTGCTGGGCGCGGCCCCGGCCGGACGGCTGTTTCCCACGGACGTACGGCCGTTCCTGTCGGCGCTCGCCAACATCGGCGTCGCGCTGTTCATGTTCACCGTCGGACTGGAGCTGGAGCACCGGGCCCTGCGCGGGCGCACCCGCGTCACGGCCGGTGCCGCGCTCGGTTCGACGCTGGTGCCCTTCGCCCTCGGGTTAGGGCTCGCCTTCTACTTGCTGCGGGGGCATCCCACCGACCAGCGGGCCGCGTTCGTGGTGTTCGTGGGGCTCTCGGTGTCGGTGACGGCCTTCCCGGTCCTGGCGCGGATCCTCACCGACCGCGGACTGGCCCGGACGGACACCGGGGGACTCGCTCTGGCGACGGCGGCCGTCGTGGACGTCGTGGCCTGGTCGGCGCTGGCGGCCGTGCAGGCGGCCGTCGGCGGGCCGGGCGGGCAGGGGCACTGGCGGGCGGCGCTGCTGCTGCCGTTCATCGCGGCCCTGGTGCTGCTGCGGCCGGTTTTGCGCCGGGCGCTCGGTCCCGCCGGGCCGGACGGCGCGCTGACCTCCCGCGCGTTCGCCGTCGCCGTGACCGGCGCGCTGCTGTCGTCCGCGGCGACCGAGGCCATGGGCATGCACTACATCTTCGGGGCGTTCCTGTTCGGCGCCGCGCTGCCCCGCGAGGGCAGCGACCGCGTACGGGAGGAACTGGCGGGCCGGACCGAGCAGTTGACGGCCCTGCTGCTGCCGGTCTACTTCGTGGTGGCCGGCCTCAAGGTCGACCTGCGGGGCGTGGGGCCGCAGGGCGTCGTCGAGCTCCTGGCCATCCTGGCCGTGGCGATAGGCGGCAAGTTCTGCGGCACCTATCTCGGCGCCCGGTCGCAGGGCCTGGCCGGCGGCCCGTCGGCGACCCTGGCCGCCCTGATGAACACCCGGGGCCTGACCGAGCTCGTCATCCTCGGCGTGGGCATGGAACTGGGGCTGCTGGACGGGCCGTTGTACTCGCTGATGGTCGTCATGGCCCTGGTGACCACGGCCATGACCGGCCCGCTGCTGTCGCTCATCGACCGGCGCGGCCGCAAGCGCCCGGGGCCGCCCGCGCAGCGCGCGTCCGGCGAGGCGGCGGCGGACGTCCGCCCGCTGTCCGGCCGGGCCGCCGACGCCTAGGCCGCGGCGCGCACGGCCGGAACGCCGCCTACGCCGTCCACATCACCTACGCCGCCCGGTGCGGCAGGCCGGCGCGCGGCGGGGCCGTGCGGGCCCCGGGAGCATCCGGGGGCCGCACGGCCGTGCCGGCGGGGGCCGGCGGTTCCCCGGGGTCGTCGACGACCGAGGCGTGCCGGTACGCGGCCCCGCCGGCGGCCGGGTGAACAACGAAGCGAAAAGCGTGAAGAACGCCCCGCCCGCCACCCCGCGCTGGGTGACGGGGGATTTTCCCGGCGCACGGGCGACGGGCGGGGCTGCACGGCCGCCGCCGCACCGGATCGCCCAGGCGTCCGACGCGCCGGCGGGAACCGTGCGGTCTCGGGCGGACGCCGTTTCCCCGGCGCCCTTGCGGGTCCCTCCGTGGTGCTCATCCCTGAGAGGGGTACGGCCCCCCCGGGGCGTGACATCCCCCGCGCTGTGAGCCGGGTCTCACCCCGCCGGATCAGCCTTTCCCTCCGTGGAAGTAGAAGTGGATCCGTGTGTTCGCCTCGAACCCGATGCGCGGGTACACGGGGGCCCCGGCGGCGGTGGCGTGCAGCGTGGCGCGGGTCAGTCCGGTGGCCCGCGCGCCTTCGTACAGCGCCTTGCGCGTGACCGCCTCGCCGTAGCCCCTGCGCTGCCACCGGGGGTCCGTGGCGACGAACACGACGTGCAGGCGCCCCCGCGCCGCGACGGTGGCGGCGCAGGCCACCGCTTCGTCGCCCCGCGCGGCCAGGTAGGCGTGCACCCCGTTCCTCCAGAGGGCGGAACCGGCCAGACCGTCGCGGCCCTCCTCCAAGGGGAACCCGTACGCGCGGGACTGGAGGTCGGCGTAGGCCCGCAGCTGTTCGTCGGTGCGGACGCGGGCGAAGGTCAGGTCGGGATGGGCCGGTTCGGCGAGGGACGGCAGGTCGGCGGCCATGCCGGTGCCTGAGAAGGCGTGTTTGAGGCCGACCTGCTCCGCGGTCTTCTCCAGCACGGAGCGGGCCTCGTCGTCGAGAAGGTCCTCGAAGAGCCAGAGATAGCCCGGGTGCTTCTTGGCCCGCATGATGTCCGCGGCCTGGCCCAGCCGACGTCCGAGCGGGTCCGCTCCCGCTTCCGCCTCGGTCAGGGTGACGCAGTTCCAGAACGCGAACCGGCTGTCGGCCCAGCGCACGGCGATGCCCGGCAGGTCGCGTACGTCCGCGCCGGCGTCGCGGTCGAGCACCAGCGCCCGCCAGACGGCGGTGAGTTGCCGTACGGACTCGATGGACTCCGCGGGAACGGTCACGGTGCCTCCATATGCGTCAGAAGATGTTCTCGGCGTTCTCGGCCCCTTCGATCCGCCCGTGGGCGTGCGCGGCGCCGGAGCGGGGCACACCGTAGGAGCGGCGCCCGAAGCGCCACCACACGGCGGCCAGGACCAGGGCCACCGACAGGGCGACGGGCGTGTAGTTGAAGGTCTCCGCGGTGACCGGGCTGGACTGCGGCAGCAGGAACAGCACCGTCACCCCGGCCGCCCAGACCACCGCCACCCAGCCGATCGGCCGGCTCCAGCGGCCCAGGTGCCAGGGCCCCGGGGTGAACCGGCCCCGGTGGCGCAGGCGCAGCAGCACCGGGATGGCGTAGGCGGGGGTGAAGCCCACGACGGAGATCGCGGTGACCGCGGAGAAGGCCGTGGCGGAGTACAGGGACGGCAGGGCGAGGACGAAGGCGACGGCGACGGCGAGCCAGACGGCGTTCGCCGGAATGACCGTCCGGCGGCTGACCCGCTGCCAGCGTGCCGAGCCGGGCAGGGCGCCGTCCCGGGCGAAGGCGTAGATCATGCGGCTGGCGGCGGCGGTGACGGTGTAGCCGCACAGGAACTGCGCGCCGATGATCACCAGCAGCAGCGCCTTGGCGGTCGCCACGCCGAGGGCGTCGAGCAGGATCTGTGCCACCGGCACTCCGGTCTCGCTGCCCAGTGTCCCGGCGTAGTCCTGGATCGCGAACAGCAGGGCGGCCAGCAGGACGCCGCCGGCGGCCCAGGACACCGCCACCGAGCGGACGATCCCGCGCGCGGCGGCCACGGAGGCGCCGGTGGTCTCCTCGCTCAGGTGGGCGGAGGTGTCGTAGCCGGCCAGGGCGAAGCACGGCAGCAGCATGCCCAGCAGGACCACGTAAACAGGGCTCGACCAGCCGGTGTTGTTCGTGAACTCGGTGAACACGAAGCCGGCCGGCCGGTGGTGGGAGGGGACGAGGGTCAGGGCGCCGATGATGACGACGGCCCCGGCCAGGTGCCACCACGCGCTCAGGGAGGTCAGGACGTTCATCAGCCGGGTGCCTAAGAGGTTCAGGACGGCGTGCAGAGCGAGGACGATCGCGTAGACGGCCAGCAGGGATCCCGGCGTCGGCACGTAGCCGAACTGGAGGTTGGCCCAGGCGCCGGCGAAGGTCGCGATGCCGTAGTCCTGGGCGGCGATCCCGCCGAGCAGCCCCAGCAGGTTGAGCCAGCCGGTGTACCAGCTCCACCGCTCGCCGCCGAGCTGACGGGCCATGTAGTACAGGCCGCCGCTGGTGGGGTACCGGGAGGTGATCTCGGCCAGCGCCGCCGCCAGGCACAGCACCGGCGGGCCCACGGCGAGCCACCCCCATACCACCACCGCGGGACCGCCGCTGTTCAGGCCGTAACCGAGCAGCAGCAGCGTTCCGGACATGATGGAGATGACCGACAGGGAAGCGGAGAAGTTCCCGAAGGCGCCCATGCGCCGGTGCAGTTGCTGGGTGTAGCCGAGCTCCTCGAGTAAGCGCTCGTCGTCGTCCGACGGCTCGGACCGCCGCCGTCGCGCACGTGCCGTTGTACGCATCGGAATCCTCCGGACAGAGAAGCGGACGCCGTGACGCGGCGGCCGCCCGACGACCGCACGCCGCACGCACACGGCGGAGCGAATCACCGCGGCGCCCAACATAGTTGGCGGATACCGTCACGCACGAGACCGCCGTTCGGCCGCCGCGCGGACGACGACGTCACCGGACGAGGCGGGCACCGCGGCATGGCGGGCGCCGCGGCATGGCGGGCGCCGGGGCATGGCGGGCGCCGCGCGTCTCAGCCGAGGTTCAGCGTCCGCGCGGCCAGGGCCGGCGGGATGGGCGCGGCGTAGTCCGGTTCCGCGGCGGGGTCCGGTGCCGGGCCGGGGACCGGTGCCGGTGCCCCCGGCAGGGCCTCCTGGCCGGGGCCGGGCTCCCGGCGGTGCGTCGTACAGGGGCCGCCGCCGGTGGCCACCCCGCACCGCCCCCTCCGTGTCGGATACCCGCACTGGAGGTCCGGGTCATGGACGTGGCACAGACCCGAGGGTCGGGCGGTGCCGGTAGGGCACCGGTAGCCCTTCTTCGTGATCGCGACGCATTGCCGGTCCGGGGATGTTGCCACCATGGCGGCATCATGCCCGTACGGCACGGCGGCCGGCCAAGGGGGGTCCCGGCCGTTACGGCACGGACCGGTCCGCCCGCCCCCGGCATGTCCACCCGCTCGGCGCCCGGGCGTTCACGGCGCGGCTCCGCGCCGCCGCTTCACAGCCCCGGCGCCCCGCCCCGCTCCCCCACCGGCCCGCGCAGTTCCGCCGCGAGGAGGACGAACCAGGCCCCGACGAGGGCCAGGTGCGCCCGCTGGGGGACGCCGTGCCAGCCCGGGTGGCCGAAGAGGGGGCCCACCGTGGAGACGGCCGTGGCGAGGGCGGCGGCCGGAAGCCAGGGGGTCCAGCGGGACAGGACGGGCCACCGGGCCTGGGCCGCGGCGACGGTGAACAGGAACATCGAGCCGAAGAGGGCCGCGTGCACCAGGGCGCTGGTGGCGGTGTGCCAGGGGTTGACGGCCTCGCAGCCGGCCTCCACCGAGGGGGCGCAGCGCATCGGCACGATCACGTCGGCCACCGAGCAGATCCCGAAGGCGACCAGGCACCACCATCCGGCCTCGGCCACCGGCCCCGCCCGGCGGTCCCTGGCGAGCAGCGCGCCGGCCACCACCAGGGCGGCGGCGAGGAGTTCCGCGGCGCCGAAGAGGAGGTGGAAGCGCTGGTCGGCGGCGTAGAGCTCGCTGACGTAGGAGTGCCGCGGGTCGAGCCCGGTGGGCAGCGGGAACTCCAGCAGCCAGTCGTTGTAGACGACGGCCGCCGTGAGCAGCAGGGCGGGTGCCACGACCGTACGGGCGAAGAGGCGGCGCCGCGGTGGTGCGGGCGGCGGGGCGGGCCGGGGCCCGGCGGGCGCGAGCGCGGTCCGCCGGGAACCGGGGGAGGGCCGTTCGTACAGGGCCTGCCTCCCGTGGTCGGGGCAACTGCTGTCAGTGCCGTCGGTCATCTTCGCGCCACCCCAGATCTTCATTGTGTGTACCGGGACCTCGCTCACCGCAAACGGGACGTCCGCTTCCCCCTAGTGCCCCCGCAGAGGGGTGGCAATCGGTTCCGGGGCGTACGGTTCGAGCCATATGGGGAGGTCAGCCGCCGTCCGTCCGAAGCAGGAGCGCGCGTGGGTCAGGAGTCGAGGTCCCGTTCCGGGGAGGCCGTACGGGCGTGGGCGGAGGCGTTCGGCGCGGTGGCCGCCGCCGTGGCCGCCATGGTCGCCACCGCCGCCCTGGGCCTGTGGGCGGCCGGGGCCGGCGGCCTGCCGTCCGGGGCGTTCCCGGCCGTGCTGGCGGCGACCCTGGTGGCCGCCGTGGGCGGGACGGTGGAACTGACCGGCGGCGCGGGGTTCTTCGGCCGTACGGGTGCCACGCTCACGGTGGTGCCGCTGTCGGTGTCGCTGGCCGGGGCGCTCGCCCTGGCGGCGGGCGTGCTGCGGCCGCTGGGGCCGCCGCGCCACGGGCCGCCGCCGGACGGGCGGGAACTGGCGGCCCGCGCGGCCCGGGTGGCGGTGCTCTGGGTCCCGGCGCTGCTGGTCCCGGCGCTGACCGCGCGCCACACCTTCCGGATCGGGCTGGGCGGCGGGCTGCTGGACGAGATCGGGGACGCGCTGGACGTACGGCCGGAGGTGGGGTTCCGCGCGGACGTGGCGGCCACCCTGGGCCGGGGGCTGCTGTGGCTGCTAGCGCTGTACGTGATCATCGCCCTCGTCGCGCGCCGCACCCCGCTCCCTCCCCCGCTGCGCCGCTTCCAGGACGCGGCGCGCCCGCCGGTGCGGGCGGTGCTGGGGCTGCTGCTGGGCTACGTCGCGCTGGGGCTGGTGGTGGGTCTGGTGACGCTGTGCACCCGGGGGCACCCGGCGGAGACCGCGGCCACCCTGCTGCTGGGGCTGCCCAACCTCGCCTGGCTCGCCCTGGGCATCGGCCTCGGCGGTGCCTGGGAGGGGAACGTGCCCGACGCGATCGGGCTCCCGGTGCCCTACGCGCTCGCCGCCGTGCTGCGGGAGCCGGGTGGTGGTACGGCGACGGTGAACCTGGCCTCGCTGGGCCGGTACGACGACCGGGCGTGGGTCCTGGCCCTGGTGGCGGCCCTCGCGCTGGCGGCGGCCGCGTTCCTGACGGCCCGCCGCTTCCCCGCGCCGTGGTGGCGGCAGGCCGTCCGGCTGGCCCCGGCCCTGGCCGTGGCCCTGGTGGCCGTCGGCCTGCTGACCCGGATCTCGGCGCGCTACGGGCTGTCGCTGTTCGGCATGGGCGACCTCGACGCGTTCGGCGGGGAGGTCCGGCTCCACCCCCGGCTGCCGCTGCTGCTGGGCTGGGGAGCGCTGTGGGGTCTGGTCGCGGGGGCGACGGCGGGGGTGCTCGCCGAGGCGCTCACCCGCGCCCGGCGGCCGCGGGGCGGCGCCGGATAGCCGGTTAGGCTGACCGGGCGCGCGGCCGGAGGGGCACGGGCCGGAGGGGCACGGCGGGAGGGAGGCGGGGATGGCGGGGGACGAGGCACCGCTGCCGGTCTTCGTCTACGGCACGCTGCGCCGCGACGGCGTCAACTACGACGCGTTCCTGCGCGGCCGGACGGCCGCCGAGGTCCCGGCCCGGCTGGCGGGGGCGGTGCTGTACGAGGGCCCGGGTTATCCGTTCGCGGTCACCGCTCCGGCCGGTGAGATCCACGGCGAGCTGATGACGCTCGCCCCGGCCGGCCACGCGGTCGTACTCGCCGCCCTCGACGCGCTGGAGGGCCACCGCCCCGGGGATCCCGGCAACCTCTACGAGCGGGTGGTGCGCGCGGTGCGCACCGAGCGGGGCGAGACCGTATGTGCGTGGGTGTACGTGGCGGCCGAGCGGATCGCCCGCCGGCTGCGCGCGGAGGGCGTCCGCGTCCCCGGCGACGAGTGGCCGCACCGCGCGTGACGACCGGGGCGTGAGGAACAAGGCGTGACGGCCGGGACGTGACATCCGGCGCGTATCCAGCCGCGTATCAACAGGCGCGACAGGCGCGGGAGATCCACCGCGTCACCACCGACACGCACCGCGTCACCGACCGTCCCACATGCTGAACGGTCGCCGAACTCGCGCAACCCGCCGCCCTCTTGAGCGGTCTTGCGCTTCGAACGGACATCCTGTTGCCCGCCATTCACTTTCCGTTGATCTCATGTCAAATGTTGATCAACTGATGTGAACACCGTGTAAACAGCCTTTCCATGAGCATGCCAAGCGCTGCACAGTCTGCCCGGGACCACAGGGTCCCGCGGTGCACGAGTGACAGCACCGCCCCCCGCCAGCGGCCCGGCCACCCCGGGCCGTCATGACGCAAAGGGCGCTGAACAGTGCGTACATCCCCCACAACCCCCGGCCGAATACTGACTGTCGCCGTCGCGGTGGCCGCGGCGGCGGCCATGGCCGGCGGCGCCGTCGCCGCCCCGGCGACGGGCACGGCACACAGCACGACGACCACGGTGGCCACGGCGAGACCCGGCTCCGCGGCCTCCCAGGTGGCCGGCGCCGACGTGGTGCGGGCGGCCCGCTCCGCCGCCGTCGCCCACGCCAAGGACACCGGCGTCGGCCCGCAGGAGACGCTGACCGTCAAGGACTCCCTGGTCGACCCGGAGGGCAAGCGTCACGTCCGGTTCGAGCGCGCCTACAAGGGCGTTCCGGTGGTCGGCGGCGACCTCGTCGTCCACCTCGACGCCAAGGGCGGCTACGCGGGCGCCACCCGGGCCGCGCGCCACCAGGTGGCCCTGAAGTCCGTCACGCCGGAGCTGACGGAGCGTCAGGCCGCCGCCAAGGCCGCCGAGGCGGTCAAGGGCACGGCGGGCCGCACCGAGCTGGTGGTGGACGCCACCGGCGGCACGTCCGTCCTCGCCTACCGGGTGACCGTCACCGGCGGCCGCGCGGCCGAGAAGGGCGCCCTGCGCGCGGTGACCGTGGACGCCGTCTCGGGGAAGGTCCTCGCCACCACCCCGCTCACCGACGCGTTCATCTCCCCCAAGCTCAAGGACACCCTGCGCGCCAAGGGCCGCACCGCCGCCCCGCGCCTCGGCGCGGCGGCCACGCCGCGGACCGCCGGTTCCGGCGCCGCGGCCACCTACCCCGCGCAGGCGAACGGCAACGGCGCCTCGATCTTCGTCGGCACCGTCCCGCTGGTCACCACGCAGACGGCGCGCAGCGCCTTCACCCTCAAGGACCTCAGCCGCGGCAGCGCCGAGACCCGGACCGCGAGCGGCCAGGAGCTCGAGACCTTCACCAAGGGCAAGGCGTTCACCAACAGCACCAACCGCTGGGGCAACGGCACCGCCTCCGACCCGACCAGCGCCGCCGTGGACGCCCAGTTCGGCGTCACCAGCACCTTCGACTACTACAAGGGCACGTTCGGCCGCAACGGCATCAAGAACGACGGTGTCGGTCCGCGCGCCCTGGTGCACTTCGGCAACAAGGTGGGCAACGCCTTCTGGTCCCCCGACTGCTGGTGCATGCTCTACGGCGACGGGGACGGCGAAACGTTCAAGCAGCCCCTGGTGGCCCTGGACGTCACCGGCCACGAGCTGACCCACGGCGTCATCTCGGCCACGGCCGACTTCCAGCCGACCCGGGTGGACGCGCAGGGCAACCAGTTCGGCGAGGCCGGCTCCCTCAACGAGTCGTTCGCGGACATCTTCGGCACCGGCATGGAGTTCCGCACCAACAACGCGAGCAACCCCCCGAACTACCTGCTCGGCGAGAAGCTCGGCCTGGACCAGCAGTTCCTGCGCCGCCTCGACAAGCCCTCGCTGGACAAGCTGGAGGGCACGGTCGACTACTGGGACGCCGGCTCCTACGACCGTGAGGTGCACGCCGGTTCGGGCGTCTCCTCGCACGCCTTCTACCTGCTCGCCGAGGGCAGCGGCAAGAAGACGATCGGGAAGTTCTCCTACGACTCCCCCACCTACGACGGCCAGTCGGTGACGGGCATCGGCCGGGACAAGGCGGAGCAGATCTTCTACCGGGCGCTCACCCGGTACATGGTCTCGACGTCCGACTTCCACGACGCCCGCAAGGCCACCCTCCAGGCCGCCGCGGACATCCACGGCGCCGACAGCGCCGAGTACAAGGCCGTCGACCGCGCCTGGGCCGCGGTCAACGTGACCGAGGCCAACACCCCGTCCGCCCGGCGCTGACGAGGACCGTGGGCCCCCGGCCGGACGGCGGTTTCTAGGGATCGTCGCAACACTGGGTTGGTTTGATCAGGCCGTGAGCAGTTTATGCAGGCGCTCGGCTGGGGTTTCCCAGCCGAGCGTTTTGCGTGGGCGGCCGTTGAGTTCGGCGGCGACGGCGTTGAGGTGCTCGCGGGGGTGGACCGAGAGGTCGGTGCCCTTGGGGAAGTACTGCCGCAGCAGGCCGTTGGTGTTCTCGTTCGATCCGCGCTGCCAGGGGCTGGCGGGGTCGCAGAAGTAGACGGGGATGTCGGTGGCGAGGGTGAAGGAGCCGTGGGCGGCCATCTCGGCGCCCTGGTCCCAGGTCAGTGAGCGGGTCAGGTGGCCGGGCAGGCTCTGGACGGTGTTCACCAGGGCGTCGCGCATGCGTTCCGCGCTGCGGCCGTCGGGGAGGTGCACCAGCATCGTGTAGCGGGTGGCGCGCTCGACCAGGGTGCCGATTGCCGAGCCGCTGTCCTTGCCGATGATGAGGTCGCCTTCCCAGTGGCCGGGCACGGCCCGGTCGTCGGCCTCGGCGGGGCGCTCGCCGATCATGATCATCGGGGTGGAGAACCTGGCCTGACGGTGCTGGGCCTGGCGGTGCGGTTTGCGGCGGGTACGTCCGGTGCGCAGGGCTCGGGTGAGTTCGCGGCGGAGTTCGCCGCGGCCCTGGACGTAGAGGGCCTGATAGACGGTCTCGTGGACCACGTGCATCTCCGGCCGCTCGGGGAAGTTCTCCCGCAGAGCCTGACAGATCTGCTCGGGACTCCACCGTAGGGCCAGGCGGGCCTGGATGAAGTCCCGCAGGGCAGGGTTCTGCCCGATCTTCCCGGTCTTGGGCCGGGGCCGGCGGGCATCAGCGCGGACCTGGGCGGCATAAGGCCGGTACTGGCCGTTGACCGGATGCCGGTTGCGGCGGATCTCACGGCTGACGGTGGACGGGCTGCGGCCCAGCTCCGCCGCGATGGCGCGGACCGTGGCCTTCTCCAGCAGCCGGTCGGCTATGTGGATGCGGTCGGCCTCGCACAGATACCGGGACGGGCCGGAAGGCGGTACCACCGCGTTGACCGGTGGTACCGCCTTCCGGCCGCCAGAGGCATGACGGCCGTTTCGCCAGCGCTTGCCTGTGCGGAGGTTGATGCCGACAATCCGGCTGGCCTCCGCGAAGCTCATTCCTTGATCCACAAGCCGGAAGTATTCCTCCCGTTTATGGATCAAAGGAGCATGCCCCGGACGCTTCCGTACCCTGCCGCTCTCGACGTCCATCGCACCCCTTGAACTGGGGTGTTGCGACGACCACTAGAACCCAAGGACCGGCCGGGGGCCCGCGCGCTCACCGGACCCGTTCCACCTCGGGGAACGGGTCCGTCGGCACGTCCCCGGGCCGGGCGTCCCGGTCGCGCAGCCGCCGGTCGAGGAAGGCCGTGACGAGCGCCCGGGTGATGGCGATCGACCGCCCCGCCGACAGCGCCCCGAGGAGCTCCGTCACCGTCTCCCGGGACAGCGTGCCGCGTTCGGCCAGGCGCGGCAGCAGCGCGGCGGCGTCGGTGAACGCGCCGTGGGCGGTGTCGTGGACGATCAGCCGCCGGACGTGTCCCCGGCTGTGCCGGACGAGCGCGTCCCACCCCGGCCGGTTGTCGGCCACGTCCGCGGCCGAACCGATCAGCAGGAACGGGCGGTCGAGCCCCTTCTCGGCCACCGCTCCCAGCTCGACGCCCGACCCGTCGGCCTTGGTCGGGAAGTGCATCTGCCCGTCGAGGTTGATCCCGGTGACCAGCCGGGTGTCGTCGCACAGGGCCTGGGCCGCCGTGAAACCGCCCCCGGAGTGCCCGGCCATGCCGGTCCTCGACAGGTCCAGCGCCTCCGCCAGCCCGCGCGGGAGCGCGCGCTCCGCCGCCGTACGGCCGCCGCGCCGGAGCGCGTGCAGCCGGTCCAGCACGAACGGCACGTCGCCCACCCTGGCCTCCATCGACCGGCGGGTGAGGGCCGCGAGGTCCGGATTCGGCCGCTTCATCAGCGCGGGGAGGACGGACACCGCGAGCGCCCCGTCCGGGAACAGGACCTCGGACGCCTCGTAGGTGTGATCGATGGTGACCACCACGTAGCCGCGCGAGGCCAGTTCCTCGACGAGGCCGGTGCCCCAGGTGCGCGGGTCGCCGGTCCCGGACGACCAGAGCACGACCGGCCGGGGGCCGCCGGGCAGCACCCGGGCGCCGGGGCGGGCGTGGCTCCGCGTCTCCCGCCAGTCCGTGCTCCCGGGCGGTACCCGGTAGTTGAGGGCGGCCATGCCGTCCTCCCCGCCGAAGTGGACCGCCGCCGCGGGCTCCATGTGCGGCGCCGGCTCCGCGCCGCCCGTCCCGGGAACCGCCGGGTACCAGAAGCTCACCATCACCTCGCGCCTCCGGTCGCGCCGCCAGGGGTCCGGCCGGGCGCTGTCGGTCAGGTGCAGCGCGGCCGTACCGATCGCGTACGGGCCGGTGGGCGCGGGCAGCCGGAGCGGCGCCGGGCCCGCCTGAGGGCGGCCGGGGACCGCCGCCGCGGCCCGCGCCGCCGGTCCGGCGACGGCGGCCAGCAGGGCGGCGGCCACCACGGCCCGCCGGCCGGGCGGGGCCGCCGCGGGGTGCTGCCGGGTCTCGTACGTCGGCACGTGCTCTCCTTCCTCGCCCGCCGCGGGCCGGCGGGTCGCCGCGGCCTCGGCCGTGCCGGGGGCGCGGGTCCATTCTGGCCGGATGCCGCGCGTCGAACGGAGTTCAGTCAGATGGCTGTTGACGCCCTGAAGCGAACTCTTTGAAGATGCAATGACCACGAGCGCCAAGCCGCGGACGGGAGTTGCGCGGCGGCGTCGTGAAAAACATGTCCGCGACCCCGAAACGGAGTGATCCCATGACCACGTTACGGAAGAAGCTGCTGACCGGTGGCGCCGCCGCACTCTCCGGCGCCGCGCTGTTGCTGGGCGCGGGGCTCGCCCAGCCGGCCGCCGCGGTCGACTTCCCGCACGCCGAAGTGGCGTATTTCGCCGCCGGGAGCGATCTGACCGGCAGACAGGCCCCGGTCGACATCACGGACACCACGTGCCACAACCTCGCCGAACCGGCGCGGTCCGCCGTGAACTTCACCACCGCGGACATCAAGGTGTACTACAACCGCGACTGCCGCACCGGGCTCCCCGACCGGCCGAACGACTGGTACTTCGGGCTCGGCACCCTGAGCTGGGCGAACTTCTCCTTCCCGGCTCTCAGTTACCAGGTCGTCCGGCACTGACCGGGCCGCGGGAGGGCGTACGGGAGACGCCGCCCGGCACCGCCTCCCGCGCGCCCTCCCCGCGTCAGGCCGCCGGTGACAGCGGCTGCTCCGCCCAGATCGTCTTGCCGGCGGCGGTGAACCGCGTCCCCCACCGCCGGCAGAGCTGGGCGACCAGCAGCAGCCCCCGGCCGCCCTCGTCGAAGGCCCGGGCCCGGCGCATCCGCGGCGACGTGCTGCTGGCGTCGGACACCTCGCAGATCAGCGCGCCGTCCCGGATCAGCCGGAGCCGGATGGGCGGCGCGGCGTGCCGGATGGCGTTGGTGACCAGCTCGCTGACGACGAGTTCCGTGGTGAAGGCGAGCTCCTCCAGCCCCCACGCGGCGAGTTGCCCGGCGACGCGCTTGCGGGCGTCGGCCACCGACGCGGGGTGGTCCGTCAGCTCCCAGGTGCTCACCCGGTCGGCCGCCAGCGCCCTGGTGCGGGCCAGCAGCAGGGCGACGTCGTCGGCGGGGCGCTCCGGGAGGAGGGCGGCGAGGACGTCGTCGCAGACCCGCTCCAGCTCCGCGGCGGGCCGGGCCAGGGTCCGCCGCAGCAGCCGGCCGCCGTCCCCGTCGGAGCCGGCACCGGAACCGGCGTCGCGGCCGGACGCGGAACCGGAGCCGCGTCCCTCCACCAGCCCGTCGGTGTACAGCGCGAGCAGGCTGCCCTCCGGCACCTCCACCTCCAGCGACTCGAACGGCAGCCCGCCGACGCCCAGCGCCGGCCCGGGAGGCAGCTCCAGGAAGCGGGCGGTGCCGTCGGGGGTCACCAGGACGGGCGGCGGGTGGTCGGCGCTCGCGGCGACGAGCCGGCGGGAGACCGGGTCGTACACCGCGTAGAGGCAGGACGCGTCCGTCTCCCCCGCCTCGTCGCCGGCGTCGCCGTCCCGCGCCTGGGCCGCCCGGTCCTGGGCCAGCTGGACGACGAGGTCGTCGAGGTGGGTGAGGAGTTCGTCGGGGGGCAGGTCGATGTCGGCCAGGGTGCGGACGGCCGCGCGCAGCCGGCCCATGGTGGCGGACGCCTGGAGCCCGTGCCCGACGACGTCGCCGACGACGAGCGCGACCCGGGCCCCGGAGAGCGGGATCACGTCGTACCAGTCGCCGCCGAGGCCGGCCTGCGCGGTGGCGGGCAGATAGCGGGAGGTGACCTCCACGGCCGCGTGCCCGGGCAGCCGCGCGGGCAGCAGGCTGCGCTGGAGGGTCAGGGCGACGGCGCGTTCGCGCGCGTACCGCCGGGCGTTCTCGACGCAGACGGCGGCGCGGGCGGTGATCTCCTCGGCGAGCAGCAGGTCGTGGTCGTCGAACGGCTCGGAGTCCGGGTGCCGGACGAACAGGGCCAGCCCGGAGACGGTGTCGTGCGCGGCGAGCGGTACGACGAGGAGGGAGCCGACGCCGCGGGCGCGCACGGCGGGCGGCAGCGTGGGCGAGTCCCCGGCCCAGGAGCGGACGGCCGGTTCGTCGCCGCGGTGGCGGGCGGGTTTGCCGGAGGCGAGGGCGAGGGCGGGCGGCGAGTGCGGCGGGCAGCGGTAGGTGCCGTCCGATGAGACGGGGGCGGCGGGGTCGGCCGAGTCCTCGGGGACGCTCCAGCGCCGGGCGGTGCGGCGCAGCTCGACGGGCTCGCCGGGACCGGGCCGCCCGGCCTCCCCGTCGGAGCCGATGCCGTCCGGGAGCAGGTCGACCGCGACGAAGTCGGCGAACCGGCCGACGGTGGACTCGGCGAGCTCCGCGGCGGTGCGGTCCATGTCCAGGGTGGTGCCGATCCGGGCGCCGGCGTCGTTGACGAGGGCGAGCCGCTGCCGCGCGCGGTACTCGGCGGTGACGTCCAGGGCGGCGAGGGAGAGCCCTCGGGTGCGGCCGTCGGCGTCCTTGATCGGGGTGAAGAAGCTGGCCCAGGCGCGTTCGCGGCCGTCGCCGGGGGACACGAAGTAGTTGTCGGCGCGGACGGCCCGGCCGGTGCGGAGGACCTCGTCGCCGATGCGGGCGAACTCCTCGAAAGGTGGTCCGGGGAGCAGCTCGTCGAGGCGGCGGCCGGTGAGGCCGTCACGGCTCAGGCCGCTCAGCCGGACCATCTCGTCGTTGGCGGTCACCAGCCGGTTGTCCCGGTCGTAGACGGCGATCCCGATGGGGAACTGGGCCAGCGCCCACCGCCCCAGGTCGGCCGCGTCCTCCGGCGGCGGGCCGGGAGCGTCCGGTGCGGCGTTCGTGTCCATACGGATTCATCCCGTTGCTCGGTGCGGTTCGGCGGTTCTCGCGATCCGCACGAATCGAGGCCGGACTGATTGTTCCCGCGGGCCGTGGCGGTTAAGCGTCCGCGGGCGGCGACCGCCGGTTTCCGGGAATTCCGCTCGGCCGATCGGCGGGGGCACGCCCCCGGTACCGCGGCCCCGAACAGGGCCGGTGAGCGACGGCGAGTCGGCCCTTCCGACGGAAATCCCCGCCCGGCGGAAAGCGGGGACTTCCGCACGGAATTCCCGCGTCCGTCGCCCGGAAATGGCGGGTCCGCCATTTCCGGGCGGCCGGGGGAATGCCCGAACACCGCGGGCCGCCCTCTTCCCGCGACATCCGGGCGGCGTCAGGGGTGTGCCCGTCCGCCCGCCGCCGGAAGGTCGGCGCAGCAGTGGCGGCACCGGGTGGCGGCGGCCGGGAGGTCCTCGGAGAGGCAGGACGGGCAGATCCGCAGGGGGCCCGGCTCGTCGAAGACGACGACGCCGCGGCGGGCCTGGACGTGCCGGTACGGGAGGACGATGAAGAAGTAGACGACGGCCATGAAGATGAGGAAGTAAATGGCCGCGGAGATGAAGGCGCCGAGGTCGAGGTAGGTGGCCTTGTTCCCGGCCCGGCCGAGCTGCCAGCCGAGGCCGAGCGAGCGGCCGCCCTGCAGGCTGGCGATGATCGGGTTGATCACGAAGTCGGTGAACGCCTTGATGAGGGTGCTCAGCGCCAGCGCGATGATCAGGCCGACCGCGACGACGACGATGTCGCCGCGCATGACGAAGTTCTTGAATCCCTTGAGCATGACCGGTTCCCGAGGTTCGGACATTTCGGATGTGACGCTCCGAACGCTACCTTTTGCCCGCTCTTTTTCCCGCCGAAAACCGGCGGAGCCGCCCGGGATGTCCCCGGGCGGCTCCTCGACTGCCGTCTCCGCGCGCTACTTGCCGGCGCGAATGGTGAAGGGCAGCCGCTTGTTCGCGAACGACTGGTCGCCGTTGCTCACCGAGAACCCGCTGTCCGCCGTGACCACGTCCTTGGGCGCGGACCCGGCGACGGCCAGCCGCAGCCGGTAGACGGCCTTGGCGCCGGGGGCGAGGGCGGTCCGGTTCGGGAGCAGCGCGGCGCCCATGCCCGGGTCGCAGCCGCCGGCCGTCAGGGCGACCTTCTCCCAGCCGCGGCCCGGCCGGTACTGCTGGAGGACCAGGTCCTTCGGGGTCAGCGCGTGCCGCTTGCCGGCGCCGTAGGCGAAGTAGTTGACGTTCAGCGCCGGGTAGGCACGGTTGGTGGTGTTGCGCACGGTGATGGTGAACGGCTGCGCCGCGCCGCCGCGCGTCAGCTTCGCGGTGCCGTTCGCCCAGCCGGTGACGGAGACCTGCGGCCGGGTGGCGGTCACGGTGCGGACCGGCGCCCGGTAGGTGTGGCCCCGGCCGTCGGCGACGGACGCGTTGACGGTGAGGGTGCCGGGGCTGTCGAGGTCCTGGAACCGCAGCGCCACGGCGTACGGGTGCTGGGCGCTCGCCTTGGGGGCGGAGACCGGGAAGGTGAACGTGCCGCGGTGCGGCCAGCTGCCGCCGCCGGAGCGGCTGTCGAGGTCCACCCAGGCGTGCTTGGCGGGCTCGTAGCGCTGGACCGTCACCGAGTCGGTGCTGAACCCGCGGCTGCTGACGTCGAGGCGGGCGGTGCCCTTGGCGACGGGGGTGCGCAGGGTCAGCCCGGCCTTGGACCACAGGCCGATGGGGGCCTGGGCGGAGGCGACGGAGTAGGAGAGCGCGCCGCTGCCGGCCACGGTGGGCGGCACCTCCGGCGCCTGGGCCTGGTCGGCGGCGGGCGCCGCCGGCGCGGCGGACGCGCGGAAACCGCCGCAGTCGGGTTTCGCGGACGCGGTCCGTACCGCCGGGGCTGCCTCGGCCGGCCACGCGGCGCCCGCGGCCACGACCCCGGCCGCCAGCACCACCGCCGCCTTCCCGGCCGCCTTCCGCACGCCCGACGACCGCCGCTGTGCGACTCTCTCTGTCATCAACTGTCCCCGCATTCGGGTTGTGTCCACCTCTGCACGATTCCGGTTGGGGAGAGGGCGTACCCCCGCCGGGGGTTCCCTCCGCCGCGTCCGGACCCACTCGTTCTCTCCCGCGGCCCCGAGAAGGGGTGAACGCGTGTGGTTCCGGCTTCCGTTCGGGGAACACTAGCGGGCCGTCAGGACCGGCGCACCAGCGCCCCGGCCGCTCGGCCCCCGATGTCACCCCGAGGCCGCCGCATCACCACCACGACGACCACCGCGACCCCGGCCAGCACGCCCGCCGAAACCAGCGCGGCGAGGTGCAGCCCGGCCACGAAGGCCTGGTTGACGGTCCGTCCGATCCCGTCCCCGGCACCACCGGCCCGCCCGAGCCCCCGTCCGCCGCCGGCCGTGACCGCGTGGGCCAGCGCGGCCGCGTCGGTCCCGCCGCCCGGAGGCAGCCGGTCGCGCAGCACGGCCTCGAAACGGGCCGTCAGCACCGCGCCCATGACGGCCACTCCGGCCACACCGCCCACCTCGCGGGCCATGCTCGCCGTGGCCGAGGCCATACCGGCCCGCTCGGGCGGGACCGCGCCCAGCACGGCGACGGAGACGGGGGTGAAGACGAGGCCGAGGCCGACGCCGAGGACGCCCAGGAGCCAGCCGAAGTCCGCGACGCGGGCGTCGGGCCCGTACCGGGCGAACGCGGCGAGGGACGCCGCGACGAGAAGCAGACCGGCGGCGAGCGGCGGGCGCGGCCCGTACCGGGCGCACAGCCGCCCGGCCGCGACCGAGGCGACGGCGGTGGCCAGGGTGCAGGGCGCCATGGCCCAGCCCGCCTCGGTGGGCGACAGGCCCAGGACGTACTGGAGGTGGAGGCTGAGGAAGGTCCCGAGGCCGAAGAACCCGAAGCTGACGGCGAACCCGGCCCAGGCGGCCGTGCCGGCGGTCCTGTCGGCCAGCAGGCGCAGGTCCGCCATCGGCGCCGCGACCCGCCGTTCGACGGCCACGAACGCGGCCAGTCCGAGCAGCGCCACGGCACCGGCCCCGGCCACCCGTCCGTCGTCCCAGCCCCGGACGGGCCCTTCCACCAGCGCGTACACCAGGGCGCCGAGCCCGAGCGCGACGGTCGCCTGACCGGCCGGGTCGGCCCGGCGCGCGGTCCGCGGGACGTCCGGCAGCACCCGGGCGGCGAGCACCAGGCCGACGACGCCGACCGGCACGTTGACCCAGAAGACGCTCGCCCAGCCGAAGTGGTCGACCAGCGGCCCTCCGACGACGGGCCCGAGGGCCAGCCCCGAGCCGGAGACCCCGCTCCAGACGCCGATCGCCCGGGCGCGTTCGTTGTCCCCGGTGAAAACGTGCCGCACGATGGCGAGTGATCCCGGGGTCAGCAGGGCCGCCCCGCACCCCTGCACCGCCCGCCCCGCGACCAGGACGCCGAGGCTCCCGGCGAGCGCGCAGAGCGCGGAGCCCGCGGTGAACAGGGCGAGCCCCGCGAGGTAGACCGGCCGCCTCCCCCACCGGTCGCCCAGCGCCCCGCCGCCGAGCAGCAGGGCGGCGTAGACCAGGGCGTACCCCTCCACCACCCACTGGAGTCCGGCCGTCCCGCTCCGCAGCTCCGCGCCGATGGCAGGCAGGGCCGTGGTCACGACGAGGTTGTCCAGCATGGCCATGAAGAGGCCGGAGCAGAGGGTCAGCAGCACGAGTCCCGCACGCACCGGAGGTTTCTTGCCCACATCCATCCCCTAACAACGTTAGATGTTCCCTAACATCGTTAGCCTGGGCCTAACGATGTTAGATTGCAAGCCGTCGAGTGGAAGGCGGGGAGCATGGCAGGGCGCCGGACGGCCGGAAACGCCTCTCTGACCAGGGAGGACCTGGCCGATGCCGCACTGCGGCTGCTGGAGCGGGAGGGCCCCAAGGGCCTGACGATGCGGAAGGTGGCCGCCGAGGTGGGCGTTCAGGCGGCCTCCCTCTACTGGCACGTCCAGAACAAGGAAGAACTCCTCGACCTCGCCGCCGACGCCCTCTGGGAGGGCTACGTCCCGCTCCCGCCCGGCCTCGTCGCCTCCCCCGACGACTGGCGCCGCTGTCTCGCCACCGCCACGCGGCGGCTGCGGGCGCACCTGCTGGCGCACGCGGGTGCCGTGCGGGTGCTCGCCGGGCGCTTCGCCCCCGGGGCGCGGGCTCTCGGGCCGCTGGAGGAGACGTTCGGGATGCTGCGCCGGCTCGGCTTCGGGCCGGCGGAGACGGCGCTCGGCGCGTACACCGTCGTGATCTGGGTGCAGGGGTTCGTGCTGCACGAGGCCGTGCCCATGTCGGCCGCCGAGGAGCGCGGGGCGACGCCCGCCGAGGCCGTCGAGGAGGCGCGGGAGCGGCTGGCCGCGCTGCCCGCCGAGCGGTATCCGCACCTGGTCGCGCTGGCCGGGGAGCTCACCGGTCCCGACATGGACAGCCGTTTCGAGTTCGGGCTGGCCCTGCTGCTGGACGGGCTGGGGGCGCTGCGGGAGGCCGGGGCGGGGTAGCCGGCCGGGGCGCGGCTTGGGAGGGGTGTGGCGTCTGTGATGTGCTGTGGCGTTCCCTACGCTCGATACCGCTCGCCAGGAGGCGCCCCAGCATGGCCCGGATACCGATACCCAAGGCACCGCCCGGGAGGCGGTGCCCAGTGGAGGAGGCGGCGGAGCGGCCGCCCGGGGAGCGCGGTCCGGGCCGCCGCCCCGGCCCGCCGGCCGCCGCGGTCCGGTTCCTGCGGCTCGACCGGCTGGACGCCGCGGACCGGGCCGTGCTCGGGTTCTACGCGCTCACCAGGATCGCCGTCCTGATCACCGGCTACTGCGGCGCCTGGCTGTTCCCCTCGGACCCCGAGGCCCGGCGGGCTCCGTCGTTCCTGTCGCTGTGGGCGCGCTGGGACTGGGACTTCTTCCGGCGGATCGCCGAACACGGCTACTTCGCCGAGCCCGGTGCCCCCGGCTCGGCCCATCCGGACAACCGGGAGGCGTTCTTCCCCGGCCTGCCGATGATCCTGCGGGCCGTGCACACGGTGGTGCCGAGCTGGCCGCTGGCCGGCCTGCTGGTCTCCTTCGCGGCCGGCGCGGTGGCCGCCGTGGCGCTCTCCCGGATCGCGCGGCTGCGCCTCCCGGCGGAGGCCGGGGAACGGGCGGGGCCGCGCGCCGCGCTGTTCCTGCTGGTGTCGCCGTGCGCGGTGTTCCTGGCCGCCGGCTACACGGAGGCCCTGTTCCTGGCCTTCGCCCTGCCGGCCTGGCTGGCCGCCGAGCGGAACCGCTGGGCGCTCGCCGCCGCCCTGGGCGCCCTGGCCACGACCGTCCGCATCAGCGGCCTCTTCCTGGCGGCGGCCCTCGTCGTCCGGTTCCTGGTCGCCGCGCGGGAGTCCGGACGTGAGCACCGCCGGTGGCGCCCGGCCCCCTGGCTCGCGCTCCCCGCCCTGCCGGCCCTGGCCTACGGCTGGTACCTCCAGGCGCACACGGGCGACTGGATGGCCTGGAAGCACGCGCAGGAGCGCGGCTGGTACCGGCAGTTCCACACGCCGTGGGAGGCGTGGTGGCACACCTGGGACGGCGCCTTCTCGCACACCAATCCCACCGCCTACGCCGCGATGTTCCAGGCGGAGCTGCTCGCCATGGCGGTCGGGGTGCTGCTGCTGGCCCTGCTGGTGCGGCGGCGGCAGTGGCCGGAGGCGGTGTACATCGGGCTGAGCCTGTGGGCGCTGGGCACCTCGTACTGGTACATGTCGGTCCCCCGGGCCACCCTGCTGTGGTGGCCGCTCTGGGTCGCGCTGGCCGTGGCGAGCGTGCGCCGGCCGTGGATCCGCGCCGCCTACCTGACGGTGGCGGCCCCCCTGGCGACCGTGCTCACCCTGGTCTTCACGTCGGGCAAGTGGGCCGGCTGACCGGGTGGGCCGGCTGACCGGTCAGCGTTCGCCGGACACGGCGTCGCGCCCCTCGGCGGGCGCCGCCGTGCCGCCGCCACCGGCCGCCTCCAGGGTCCAGCTGGCCAGCAGCCGCAGCGACTCGGCGGACGCCGAGCCCGGCTCCGCGTGGTACGTCACCACCCGCTGGTCCTGGTCCACGGGCAGCACCAGCGTCTCGCAGGCGAGGGTCAGCGGGCCGACGACGGGGTGGCGCAGCTCCTTGATCCCGAAGCACTTGTCGCGGACGTCGTGCGCGGCCCACAGCTTCCGGAACTCCGGGCTCTTCATGGACAGTTCGCCGATCAGCGAGGCGAGGGCGGGGTCGTCGGGGTAGCAGCCGGCGTGCGAGCGGAGCAGCGCGACGATGTCGGACGCCTTGCCCTCCCAGTCCGCGTAGAGCTCCCGGACCGCCGGGTCGAGGAAGACCATCCAGGCCATGTTGCGCCGCTGCGGCGGCAGCGCGCCGAAGTCGCCCAGCAGCGCGGTGTTCATCCGGTTCCAGGCGAGGACGTCCAGCCGCCGGCCCAGCACGTGCGCCGGCACGTTCTCCATGGAGTCCAGCAGGTGCCGCACGGCGGGCCGGACGCGCTGCGGCCGGTCGGCGGGGCGCCGCGGCCGGTTCTCCGGGCGGGCGAGCTTGTGCAGGTGGTGCCGTTCGGCCGTGTCCAGCCGGAGCGCGTCGGCGATGGCGTCCAGCACCGACGTCGACACGTTCTGCCCCCGCCCCTGTTCGAGCCGGGTGTAGTAGGCGACGCTGACCCCCGCGACCTGGGCCAGCTCCTCGCGCCGCAGCCCCGGCACCCGCCGCCGCCCGCCGAAGGGCGTCAGCCCCACGTCCTCCGGCCGCAGCCGGGCACGGCGGGAGCGGAGGAACTCGCTGAGCTCTGTCACTTTGGTTGTCACTCCCCCACCCTAGCCAGGGCCGGGACATTACCGGCAGTGACGCCCGCTCCCGCCCGGCACGGTGGCCGCCGGGGAGCGGGCGCCGGCCCGCTAACAGGGCAGAGAGATCTGGTACGAGCGCTCGCCCAGGTTGATGTCGTTCCCGTCGGCGGTCCAGTAGGGACCCTTCTGGCGGAACCTGAAGGCGACGGTGTACGTCCCGCAGGAGAAGGGGTTCTGGTTGGTGTCGTCCGACAGCTCACGCGCGACCTGCGTCCGGTGCGACCCGAACCAGTGCTCGGTGCCGTCCTTGGTGAACGAACCCTCGCCGGTCCAGTCGGCCGGGTGGTCGGGGCTGGCGCTGTACCAGGCGCCACCCCAGTAGTAGGTGTTGTTGCGGGTGCTCACCCGTACCGCGTCGTCGGAGTGGTCGGAGTAGCTTCCCACGTGCAGGCACACCTGCACATCGGTGTACGTGTAGCTGCCACCGCCGTAGAGGCTCTCGGTCGGGGCGCAGTAGTCGCCCGAGGGTACGGCCGCCGCGCGGGGCGCGGCCGGGGCGGGGGTGGTGAGCAGGCACCCCGAGAGTGCCACCGCCGACGCGAGGGCCGGTTTCCACAGCCTTCTGAGCATTGAGCGAACCATTTCGGTACCTCCGATGCCGCTGCGGCGCACCGGCACGCGCCGGCGCTGGGGAGTACCAGAGGAGCACGTACCGCAGAGGTACGACCCGCCCCGTGACCGGATCCCATCCCATCAAGTGAGGAGTCGATTACCTGTGCGCGCCGTCCCGAGGCGGGCGGCCCACGCCCCAGGGTGGCCCTGCCAGTGGTAGGCACCGCGAGCCTACGTTGAACGGGGTTCTGGCTGGGTGCCGCGCGGGCTCGCATGATCGAGGGCATGAACAGCATGACCGTCGCCGCGTACGCCGCACCGGCCCCGAAGGCCCCCCTCGTCAAGACCACCGTCACCCGCCGCGCCCTGGGGGCGCACGACATCCTCATCGAAATCAAGTACGCGGGCATCTGCCACTCCGACATCCACACCGTCCAGGGCGACTGGGGAGACCGCGTCTACCCGATCGTCCCCGGCCACGAGATCGCCGGCGTCGTCGCCGCGGTCGGCGCCGAGGTCACCCGGTACGCCGTCGGGGACCGGGTCGGCGTGGGCTGCTTCGTGGACTCCTGCCGCACCTGTGACAACTGCCGGGCCGGACTCCAGCAGTACTGCACGGGCGAGACCGGCATGATCGGCACCTACGCCGCCACCGGCCGGGACGGCGAGCAGACGCAGGGCGGCTACTCGACCCACGTCGTCGTGGACGAGGAGTACGTCCTCCGGATCCCCGACGCCATCCCGCTGGACACCGCCGCCCCGCTGCTCTGCGCGGGCGTGACGCTCTACTCCCCGCTCGCCCACTGGCAGGCGGGCCCGGGCAAGAAGGTCGCGATCGTCGGCCTGGGCGGCCTCGGCCACCTCGGGGTGCGGATCGCGGACGCGATGGGCGCCGAGGTCACCGTCCTCAGCCAGTCGCTGCGCAAGAAGGAGGACGGCCTGCGGCTGGGCGCGGACCACTACCGGGCCACCTCCGACCCGGCCACCTTCGAGGAGCTGGCCGGCACCTTCGACCTGATCGTCAACACCGTCTCGGCCGACCTGGACCTGGACGCCTACCTGGGCCTGCTGCGGCCGGGCGGCACCATGGTCCAGCTCGGCGGTCCGGAGAAGCCGCTGGCCGTCTCGCCGTTCGCCCTGATCACCCACCGCAAGTCGCTCGCCGGCTCGATGATCGGCGGCATCCCCGAGACGCAGGAGACGCTGGACTTCTGCGCCGAGCACGGCATCGCCGCCGAGGTCGAGGTGATCGACGCCGCGCGGGTCAACGAGGCCTACGAGCGGGTGCTGGCCGGTGACGTCCGCTTCCGGTTCGTCATCGACACGGCCACCATCTGACGGACACGGCCGCCATCTGACGGCCGACGCACCGCGAGGACGGCCCCGGGCGCCGGAAGGGCGCGCCCGGGGCCGTCCCGCGCCCGTCGTCAGGGCAGCTGGGCCCCGAGGGCGCTCAGCGCGTCGGTGACGGGCTGGAAGAACGTCTCGCCGCCGGACGAGCAGTCGCCGCTGCCCCCGGAGGTGAGGCCGACGGCGGACGAGTCGGCGAACAGGGCGCCGCCGCTGTCGCCCGGCTCGGCGCAGACGGTGGTGTCGATCATCCCGGTGACGGAGCCCTCCTGGTAGTTGACGGTGGCGTCGAGCCCGGTGACCTGGCCGCCGTACACCCCCGTGGTGCTGCCGCTGCGCCGCACCGACTGGCCCACGGCGGCCTCGGCGGCGCCGGTGATGGTCTGCTGTCCGCCGTCGTAGAGGTCGACGGCGCTGGGGTGGGCGATGTTCGCCGTGTATCTGACGAGGGCGTAGTCGTGGCCGGGGAAGACGGACGTCACCGTCCTGCCGATGGTGGCGCCGCCCTGCCGGTCGGACCAGGTGGACGAGATGTTGCCGCAGTGTCCGGCGGTCAGGAAGTGCGCCTGTCCGTTCTTGGTGACGTTGAAGCCGAGGGAGCAGCGGGCCCGCGGGGCCCAGATGGCGTCGCCGCCGGCGAGGGTCGGCCGGAAGGCGCCGGGCACCCGCCGGAGGGTCGCGGCGTCGCCGAGGGAGGCGACGACCTTGTCGAGCCGCGCGAGCCGCTCGCCGCGCACGGTGCTGTCGGCCTTGACGACGACCCGGTTGGTGCGCGGGTCGACCGCCCAGGCGGTGCCGGGGATCCGGGCCTGGGCGTCCAGGGTCTTCGTGGCCCCGGCGAGTCGTGCGGCCGAGCGGGTGACCGTGCGCGGTTCGGCGCCGGCCGCCCGTACCGCGGCGGCGGTCTTCGCGTCGACGACGTTGACGACCAGTTTCCGGGCCGAGGCGTCGTAGTAGGCGCCGGCGGTCCGGTCGCCGAGGTCGTGGGTGATCCGGTGGGCGAGGGCGCCGGCCTGGGTGTCCGTCAGCGGGGTGGGGTCCGGCGCGGGGGCCGCGCCCGCGCCCTGGGCGCCGAGGGCGGTCGCCGTCATGACGGCCGCGGCGGTCGCGGCCAGGGCGGCGTGGCGCGCGCGTGTGCGTCGTGTAGTCAACTCGACCTCCTGTGAGGGGGGTGTGCCCGCCGTGGTGCGGCGGGCCCGGAGGTAGGCGAAGGGCCGGAAGTGACGGTATGCCACCCGCCGAGAGGGTGGTCGTCGCGTCCATGCCAAACGTGAGGCGAGTATCGGACCGCTCCCGTCCGGCTACAAGGGACGGCGCCCGCCGACACCCCTGGGACGCACGGGAAACCGGTCACCCCGCGACGCCTCCCCCACCCCAGGGCGGCACCCTCCACACCGAGCCGCCGCCCGCCCTTCGCGGAGGTCACGGCCGCCGCCCGGCCGGCCGGCGGCCACCGGCACAGGCCACCGGCACGTACCCGGCCCCGCGCACAACGGCCGTAAATGGCCGCTCCTTCAACCACCCCTGACATGACAGACGCCGGGGTCCTCCACCACCGGTCCGGCAACCCTTCGGCCCTCGACGGCCTCTTCCCCGGAGGGCGCGGCACCGCCACGCCCCACGACGACGGTCACGACGGTCACACGGAAGCCGAGGGACGCATGGGCGCGACAGGCAGGAGGGCCATGAGGCAGGCGAGGCCGGAGGCGCCACCCGCGCGCCGGGCGGAACTGCTGCTGCTCGGCTTCGCGGTGCTGCTCACCCTGTTCGGCCACGCCTGCGTGGGACTGGCCACGGCGGACCGGCTGCCGGGCGACCTGGTCCCGTACGCGGCCGGGCTGGCGGCCGTCGCCGGGGCCGGGCACCTGATGGTCCGCCGGTTCGCGCCGTACGCCGATCCGCTGATCCTGCCCCTGGCGGTGGCGCTGAGCGGGCTGGGGCTGGTCCTGCTGCAACGCCTGGACGTCTCGTACGCCATCCGGTTCCACGCCTCCCCGACCGAGGGGAACCAGCGGCTGTGGAGCGTGATCGGCGTCGCCGTCTGCGTCGCCGTGCCCGCGCTGCTCAAGGACCACCGCCATCTGCGGCGGTACACGTACGTGATGGTGTTCGGCGCGCTGGTGCTGCTGATGGCGCCGGCGTTCTTCGGAGCGGACACCTACGGCGCCAAACGCTGGATCCGGCTGGGCGCGCTCTCGTTCCAGCCGGGCGAGTTCGTCAAGATCGGCATCGCCGTCTTCTTCGCCGGATATCTGACCCAGCACAAGGACGCCCTGGCCCTGACCGGCCGCCGCGTCCTGGGCTTCCCGCTGCCCCGGGGGCGGCAGTTCGGACCGATCGCCGCCGTGTGGCTGCTGAGCCTGCTGGTCCTCGTCTTCGAACGGGACCTGGGCACGTCGCTCATCTTCTTCGGCCTGTTCGTGATCATGCTGTACGCCGCCACCGAGCGCGGCGGCTGGGTGGTGTCGGGCCTGCTGATGTTCGCCGCGGGCGCCGCCGTGGTCGGCAGCCTCGAACCGCATGTGAAGGGCCGCGTCTCGGCCTGGCTGCACCCGATGGCCTACTGGGACACGCCCCGCCCGCCGGGCATCGTCTCCGACCAGTCCGCCCAGGCCCTCTTCAGCTTCGGCAGCGGCGGCGTCCTGGGCACCGGGCTCGGCAGCGGCCACTCCGACCTCATCGGCTTCGCCGGCCGCAGCGACTTCATCCTCACCACCGTCGGCGAGGAGCTGGGTCTCGCCGGCCTGATGGCCGTCCTGCTGCTCTACGCCCTCCTCGTCGAGCGCGGTTTCCGCACGGCCCTCGGCGCCCGCGACGCGTTCGGCACCCTGCTCGCCACCGGGCTGTCGGGGGCCCTCGCGCTCCAGGTGTTCGTGGTCGCCGGCGGGGTCACCGGCCTGATCCCGCTCACCGGCAAGGCGCTGCCGTTCCTCGCCTCCGGCGGCTCGTCCCAGGTCGCCACCTGGGTGCTCGTCGGCCTCCTCCTCAAGATCAGCCACGCGGCCCGCAGGCCGGACCCGGGGGCGGCCGCAGTGGACGAACAGGCGACGCAGATGATCCGCCGGTAGCCCCAACTCCCGCGCCTGTGCGCCCCCTTGCCTCGTTGTTCAACAATCCCTATCGTCGTCTGACACCACCGCCCCCCACACCGGCGAGGTGTCCATGCGCACGTCCCCGCACGCCACCACCCCCGCCGCGGCCCGGGCCGCGTTCCGCGCCGGCCGCGCCGAGCCCACCGCGGGCTGGGCGGACGGCCACACCCAGGCCAACCTGATCGCCGTCCCGGCCGACTGGGCGTACGACGTCCTCCTCTTCGCCCAGCGCAACCCGCGGCCCTGCCCGGTCCTCGACGTCACCGAGCCGGGCGGCGTCACCACCCCGCTCGCCCCGGGCGCCGACCTGCGGACCGACCTGCCCAGGTACCGCGTCTGGCGCGACGGCCGGCCGGTGGCCGAACCCACCGACGCCACCGACGTCTGGCGGGACGACCTCGTCGCGTTCCTCATCGGGTGCAGCTTCACCTTCGAGGGCGCCCTGCGCGCGGCGGGCGTGCCGCTGCGCCACGTCGAGCAGGGCCGCAACGTCGCCATGTACGTGACGAACCGTCAGTGCCGCCCGGCCGGCCGGCTCCGCGGGCCGCTCGTGGTGTCCATGCGCCCGGTCCCCGCCGGCCTGGTCGCGACCGCGCACCGGCTGACCGCGCTGATGCCCGCCGTGCACGGCGCGCCCGTGCACGCGGGCGACCCGGCGGAGCTGGGCATCGCCGACCTCGCGCGGCCGGACTTCGGCGACCCCTGCGCCGCCCACGAGGGAGACGTGCCCGTCTTCTGGGCCTGCGGCGTCACACCGCAGGCCGCCCTGGCGGCCTCCGCGCCGCCGTTCGCGATCACCCACGCGCCCGGGCACATGCTGGTCACGGACGTCCGCGACGAGGAGTACCGGGTGCTGTGATCCCGTCCCCGGCCCGGGCCGACGCCCGGAAGGCCGCGGCCTCGGGGCCGGGGCCGCCCGGCGGCCGCTCCCACCCGGCGTGCCCGGCCCGGCACGTGGCCGGCCCCCGGCCAGGCCGAGCGGCTCGGCGCCGGCGGCCGTGACCCGGCGCGTCACGAGCAGCTACTGCTGCTGCAACTCGACGACGAGCAGCTGCTCGACGAACAGCTCGACCCGGACGAGGAGTCGGAGGACGAACAGCCGGAACCGGACGAGCACAGCAGTCCGCCGGTGTGCCCGGCCGAGCCGCCGGAGTCCCGCGAGGTGCCGCTGTCGCAGGAGGCGCCGACGACGAGCACCGCGCCGCAGGACCACGACGAGGACGACGAGGACGACGAGGACGACCCAGACGACGGGGAAGTGGCCGTGCCGGAGCCCGAGGAGCCCCCGCGCCCCCGGCCGTTCCACCACCGCCGGGAGGGCACCGGTTCCTGCTGGGCGGCCCGTTCGAACTCCCGGCGCAGCCCGCCGTCGGGCAGCGCGCCCGTCCCGCCGACGGCGACCACGCCCGCGGCGCCCTCCGGGTGGCGGGCCGGGTCGGGCTCGTTCCAGGGGGCCGTCCGGATCCGCTCCCGCGCCAGTCGGCGTCCCTCCCGGGTGAAGGGCATCAGCGTCTTCTGCGGCCGGCACCCGACCCGCGCGACGACGCCCAGCATCACCAGGATGAGGGCCGCCATCGAGGCGGGCTGGAACAGCGCCAGGGCGAGGACGCCGGTGACCGGCAGCCCGGGCAGCTGGATCCACATCGCCCGGCGCCACCAGCGCCGGACGTCCGGCCGCAGCAGCACGCCCCGTTCGACCAGCGACCGGTGCAGGTCCGCCACGGCCGGGTCCTCGCGCAGGGCGCGGCGGAGCTTCCGCAGCGAGCGGGCCCAGTCGTTGCCGCAGTGCCGCAGCAGCGCGCGTTCGAGGGCGTCGCGCGAGGCGGGGCTGACGACCGTGACCCGGCCGCCGTTCACGGTGACGCGCCCGTCCTGCCGCATCGCGGTGATCACGGTGTCCGCGACGCGGCCCGCGCCGCCGGTCAGGTAGGCGAGGTCGAGCCGGTCGAGTTCGATCCCGGGCGCGAGATCACCGTAACCGAGGTACCACAGGCGCAGTATCCAGACGGAGGGGGCGACGACGGTCAGCACCGCCACCAGGAGCAGGAGGATCATCGGTCGCCGCCTTTCGTACGCCGGGTGGACAGGGCCGCGGTGAGGCGGCGCAGTGGCCCCGGCCGGGTGGTCTCCTCCGCCGCGGCCGACCACTCCGCCAGCCGCCGGGCCGGCTCGCCTGCGACCGCCGTGGTGCGCAGCAGGTGGCGGGCGAAGTCCCGGGCGTCGCGCCGGTAGCCGTGCGCCTGGGGCCGGCCCGTGGCGTAGGCGAGGAACAGCGGCCGGTACCGGTCGCCGAGGACGCCAGCGAGTTCCGGGGCCACCTTGGCGACGACGCGCAGGCGCTTGGTCAGCAGCACGTCGCGCTGGAGTGCCAGCCGGGCCGGGTCGAAGCCGGGTGGCGGCGGGGTGTCCTCGACGAGGGCGGAGAGCAGGTCGTGCTGGGCGCGGGCGAGCCGCCGGCGGGCGGCGTCGAGGTCATCGGACACGGCTGCCCGTCCGGGCGGTCGCGGCGCGGACGGCGGCGAGTTCGGCCGCCAGGCCGTCCGCCGAGGGGAAGTCGTCGTCCCGTTCCAGCAGGACGCCGGGCGGGGTGACGCGGGAGCACAGGTCGGCGAGGACGTCGAGGACGGGCGGGCCGACGGGGTGGGCGTGGGTGTCGTGCCACACGCCGTCGCGTTCGTGGCCGCCGGCCACGTGGACGTAGGCGATGGCCTCCACCGGCAGCTCGTCGAGCGCGCGGGACGGGTCCTCGCCGCGGTTGACGTGGTTGGTGTGCAGGTTGGCGACGTCGACGAGCAGCCGTACGCCGGTCCGTGCGACGAGTTCGGCGAGGAACTCGCCTTCGGTGAAGTCCTCGTCGGGCCAGGCCAGGTAGCCGGCGATGTTCTCCAGGGCGAGCGGTACCGGCAGGGCCTCCTGGGCCAGCCGGACGTTGGCGCAGAGGACGTCGAGGGCGTCGCGGGTGCGCGGGACGGGCAGCAGGTGCCCGGCCTCCAGGCGGTGGGACGGCAGCAGCCCGCCGCCGGACCGCACGAAGGCGATGTGCTCGCTCACCAGCGGAGAGCCGAGGGCCTCCGCGAGGTCGGCGAGGGCGGCGAGCCGGGCGAGGTCGGGCCGCTCGGCGCCGCCCAGTCCGAGCGAGACGCCGTGCGGCACGACCGGCAGGCCGCGGGCGCGCAGCCGGCGCAGCGGCTCGGGCAGGTGGCCGGGGCACAGGTTCTCGGCCACCACCTCGACCCAGTCGACGCCGGGCAGCGCCGCGATGTCGTCCGCGATCTCCGGCCGCCAGCCGATCCCCGTCCCCAGCGTCCCCGAAACATTCATGATCCCCACCCCCATGGCCCCGGGGCCTCAGGGACCCCGGGTGATTCCGCCCGCTCACCTTATAAATCGCCGGGGGAAACGGGAGGGGGCCATGGAGTGATCCAGGTCACCCCACGGGCGCGGGGGCCAGCAGGTCGGGGTGGTGGCGCCGGGCCACGCCCGGGTGGGCCCGCAGCCAGCCCTTGATCTCGTTGCGGCCGTACTCGGCGAACAGCGGGTTCGCCGCGTCCTGGGTGACGCCGGGGGCGCGGTGCGCGTGCGGGAAGGGGACGGGCTCGATGCGGGCGTCCAGCCGCGGGTTGTAGAAGAACGGCACGGAGTAGCGCTCACGGGCGCCAGGCGGGCTGACGACGCGGTGGTTGGTGGCCTTGAGGTAGCCGTTGGTGGCCACTTCCAGGAGCTCGCCGAGGTTGACGACGAAGGCGCCGGGCAGCGGGGGGACGTCGAGGAACTCCCCGTCGGGGCCCTCCACTTGGAGCCCGCCGACCTCGTCCTGGAGGAGCAGGGTGAGGAAGCCGTAGTCCTTGTGCGCGCCGACGCCCTGCCCGGAGCCGTCGGGGGCGCTGCCGGGGTAGCGGACGAGCTTGAGGTGCAGGTGGGGGCGGTCGGCGAAGGCGTCGTCGTAGAAGTCGGCCGGGGCGCCGATGGAGGCGAGGAGCTCGTGCAGCAGCCGCTCGGCCACGGCGCTGAGGCGGTCGATCCAGTGCAGGGCGACGGTGCGCAGTTCGGGGAGGGCGGCGGGCCACTGGTTGGGGCCGTCCAGCCACCAGTAGCCCGGTTCGTCGGCGGCGGGCGCGTGCGGGGCGCGCTCGGCACCGATGTCGAGCTGGTCCCGCCAGTCGCGGCTGCCGCCGGTGCGCTCGTCGCCGATGCGCGTGTAGCCGCGGAAGTGGGGGGAGTTGAGGTTGCTGATGGCGAGCCGGTCGGCTTCCGGCAGGGCGAAGAAGGCGCGCATGGTGCGCATCAGGGCGGCGGTCTCGTCGTCGGTGATGCCGTGGCCCGTCAGGTGGAAGAAGCCGACGTCCCGGGCGGCGGCGTGCAGCGCCTCGTGGAGGCGGGCGCGGTCCTCGGGGGTGCCGGAGGCGGCGGAGAGGTCGATGACGGGGAGCTTGTCGTTCATGAGATGTCCACAGCGTGAGGGCCCGGGTACGCCCGTGGTCCCCGCGCGTCCCGCACCGCCGCCCGGATACGGGCAGGGCGGAGCGGGGCGCGCGGAGCCGGAACGGGCGGATGCCCGGTGCGAAGTGCGAGCGGTGCGAAAACGATGCGAGAGAACGCTGAGAGGCAGCGCGGAGAACGCGCGGGATCAGCGCGGAGAGCGCCCCGGCCCGGTCGGAAAGGACGGGCGGCAGGAGGCGCGGGTCAGCCGGAGAGGCGACAGGACATGCTCGTGACGCGCAGGAAGTCCACGTGGCGTCGCTTTACAAGCAGATTCACACGAAAGAGGGTATACGACCGCGGGATGGTTGGCGGTGTCCCCCTCGTCACACCCGTTGACCTGGGCGAAGGCGGTGCCGGGCGGGAGCCCGCCGAGGAGCCTTCGCCAGCCTGGACGAGGTGCGGCAGGCCCGCCCGGCGCGTCGCGTGGGGGCGCCGTCCGGGCGGGCCGACGGCCGGAAACCCCGCCGCGCACCGCACGCTACCAGCCGGACGCACAGCGTCCGGACAGTGTCACTCACAGGCGTCCCCCGGTGACCGTCCCCCACCGGCGACCGCCCCCGCGGGAGTGGCCGGAAGGCCGCGGCGGACCCGCGCACCGGCCCCGACGAGCGGCGATGGGGCGAATGAGTGAAATCCCGGAACTTCCCAAAACGGTCACAGTTACTCAGTTCGCTTCCCAGCGGGAAAAACCTCTTCGATCGAAAGGCATAGACGTGCTCAAGAAGGCAATCGCCACGGCCGCGGTGACGGCTTCCGCAATCGGCGCCATGGCCACTCCCGCGATGGCATGGGGCGGCGACGAGCAGGACGCCGTCAACGGGAACGGCGCCAAGACCGGCTACGGCAACACCCACACCGGCGGCAAGGAAAGCCCGCAGATGAGCCTGGTCCAGGGCTCGCTCAACAAGCTCTGCATCGGTCTCGGCCGGGCCAACATCCAGAACATCGTGGCCCTGCTCAACATCGGCCTCCAGGACATCCCGATCCTGTCGTCGGAGCAGGAGCAGCAGTGCACCGACAACTCGACGATCAACGACGGCGACGACCCGCTGTCGCACATCCTCGACGATCTGCCGATCCTGTCGGGCAACGGCTCCGCCAACGGCTGACGTAGGCCCCGCGGTTCCGGGGAATCCCCCCGGTTCCGGCATCCGTGCCGGAACCGGGGGGATTCTTTTTTTCCGCGCCCGCCCGGCGGAACGGCTTTCCACGCCCGCCGGCCCGGGCCGACGGTTTTCCCGGCCCGGACGGGGATTCCCCTCGGCGGCCCGGCGGGAATTCCGGGGGCCTGGCCCCTTGACGCAACTCTGGTCCAGTCCAACGATGTTCAGCGCGCAACCGCCCCCACCTCGTGCACACCTCAGCCACCGGGAGCATCCGTTGAGACGACGCCTGTCCGTCCGCGCCGTGGTGGCCTTACTGGCCACCGCATGGGCCGGCGCGGGACTCTCCCTCGGCGGCGCCGGCACGGCGACCGCCGCCACCCCCGCCACTGCCGCCGCCCCCTTACCCCCACGGGTATTCGCGCCCTACTTCGAGACCTACGGCTCCGACAGCCCGGCCGCGCTCGCCGAGAAGTCGGGCGCCCAACACCTCACCTTGGCCTTCCTCCAGACCGAGGCCAAGGGCTCCTGCACCCCCTACTGGAACGGCGACACCGGCAAACCGGTGGACACCTCCGTCCTCGGCTCCGACATCACGGCCATCCGCGCCCGGGGCGGGGACGTCATCCCGTCCTTCGGCGGGTACGCGGCCGACAACGGCGGCACCGAACTCTCCGACAGCTGCACCGACGTGAACCGGATAGCCGAGGCGTTCGAGAAGGTGATCACCACCTACGACGTCACCCGGCTCGACCTGGACATCGAGGACAACTCGCTGACCAACAGCGCCGGGATCGACCGCCGCAACAAGGCGATCAGGAAGGTCCAGGACTGGGCCGCCGCCAACGGGCGCACGGTGCGGATCGCGTACACCCTGCCGACCACCACCCACGGCCTGGCGGACAGCGGGCTCGCCGTCCTGCGCAACGCCGTCGACAACGGCGCCCGGGTGGACGTCGTCAACATCATGACGTTCGACTACTACGACGGCGCGCAGCACGACATGGCCGCCGACACCGTCACCGCCGCCGAGGGCCTGCACACCCAACTCGCCGGGCTCTACCCGGGGAAGAGCGACGCCCAGCGGTGGGCGATGGTCGGCGTCACCGAGATGCCGGGCATCGACGACTACGGGCCCGCCGAGACCTTCACCACCCAGGACGCGGCCAAGGTCTACGACTGGGCCGTCGGCAAGGGCATCAACACCCTCTCGTTCTGGGCCCTCCAGCGCGACAACGGCGGCTGCCCCGGTACCAAGGGCTCCGACACCTGCTCGGGGATCGTCCAGGACACCTGGTACTTCACCCACACCTTCGCGCCCTTCACCGGCGGCGGGACCACGGAGCAGGACTTCTCCCTGGCCGTCTCCCCGGACGCGGCCTCCGTCCCGCCGGGCGGCACCGCCACGGCGACCGTCGCCACCCGCGCGGTGTCCGGCCCGGCGCAGACCGTGCGGCTCTCGGCGAGCGGTCTGCCGAAGGGGGTGACGGCGGAGTTCAGCCCGTCGTCGGTGACCGCCGGCGAGTCGGCGCGGCTCACGTTCACCGTCGCCAAGGACGCGGCGCCCGGCGCATACCCGGTGACCGTGACCGGCACCGCCTCGTCGGGGAGCCACTCGGCGTCGGTCGCCCTGACCGTCACCGGCTCCGGCACGCCCGGCCGGGTGGTCAACGGCGACTTCGAGTCGGGCTCCACCGGGCCGTGGACGTGCGACGACGGGGCCTCCGTGGTCAAGAGCCCGGTGCACGGCGGCAGTTACGCGCTGCGGACCGCGCCGACGAGCGGCGGGACCGGCGAGTGCCGGCAGACCCTCACCCTCTCTCCCGCCACCTCGTACACGCTCACCGGCTGGGTGCGAGGGGACTACGCGTTCCTCGGCGTCTCGGGCGGGGCGAACGCGAGCCGCTGGGCGTCCGCCGGCGACTGGACCCGGCTGTCCGTGCCCTTCACGACCGACTCCACCGGCCGGGTGACGGTCTATGTGCACGGCTGGTTCGGGCAGGGGGCCGTCCTCGCGGACGACATCGCGCTCGGCTGACACGCCGTCCGGTACGCGGGGCCCGCCGGCCGTCCGGCGGGCCCCGCGCCGTTCCCCGGCGCGGCGCGGGTCACCCGGACGGGTCCGGGGGACGTCCGGACCGGTGGTGCGCGCCCCCGCGCGCGGACGCGGCCGGGCCCCGTATGGAGTCGGTCAAGGCGCCCGTCGGCCGCCCCGGATCGTCTACAGTCGCGTAGACCGTCCACCGCCGCGTAGACGTCCGGCCCGTACCGTCGAGACGGGCGGACCACCGCCCTCGACCGCCGGAGGCCGCTCAGCCGTGTCGTTCGCGCCCGCTCCGCCCGCCGCCCTCGCCGTCGACCTCCTCGACGCCTCCTCCCTGCTGTCGTCCTTCGGGGCGGTGGGGGTGGCCGTCGTCCTCTTCGCCGAGACCGGTCTGCTCGTCGGCTTCTTCCTGCCCGGCGACTCCCTGCTGTTCACCGCCGGCCTGCTGTGCCGGCCCGGGGCGCACACCGGGCCGCGCCTCGGCCTCGCCGAGGTGCTGGTGTGCGCGGCGGCCGGGGCGCTGGCCGGGGCCCAGTGCGGCTATCTGCTCGGGCGGCGCGGCGGCCGGACGCTGCTGGCCCGCTCACGCAACCGGCGGCTGCTCGACGGCGCCGCGCGCGCCGAGGAACTGCTCGGCCGGTACGGGCACGCCCGCGCGGTCGTCCTGGCCCGGTTCGTGCCCGTGGTGCGCACCGTGCTCAACCCGCTGGCCGGGGCGCTGGCCGTGCCGGGGCGCGTCTTCCTCGTCTGGCAGGTGGCCGGCGGGCTGGTGTGGACGGCCGGGCTGGTGCTGGCGGGGTACGCCCTGGGGTCCGTCGTCCCGGACGTCGACCGGTATCTGCTGCCGCTGGTCGCGGCGGTGGTGGTGCTCTCGCTGCTGCCGTTCGCCGTGGAACTGCTGCGCGCCCGCCGCCGGGCGGGGGCCGGTACGCGCGGTGACGGGCGCGGATAGCGGGTAGGGGCGGGCGGACGAGCACGGCGGCAGCCACGAGGGAGGGGACATGACGGTCACTCCGCTGGCCTTCGACGGATCGGGCCTGGACGGCGGCCTCTACACGGAGATCACCCGGGCGGCGCGGGACGCCCCCTGGCTGCTCAACGACACCGCGTCCGCCTGGTCGGCGCTCGGGCTCACGGCGTTCGCCGCGCTGATGACGGCGGCCTGGTGGCGGGCGCGCCGGGCGGACGCCCCGGTGATGGCGCGGGCGCTGGCCGTGCCGCTGATCGTGGCCCTGGCGTACGGCGTGAACATGGCGCTCAAGGAGCTGGTGCGGGAGGACCGGCCGTGCCGGTCGCTGCCCGGCCGGTTCACGCTGGAGGCGTGTCCCGCGCCGGGCGACTGGTCGTTCCCCAGCAACCACGCGGCCGTCGCCTTCGCCGCGGCGGCGGCGCTCTGGGTGGTGGACCGGGTGCTGGCGGCGGGTGCCGTCCCGGCCGCGCTGATGATGGCCGCCTCCCGGGTCTGGGTGGGCGCCCACTATCCGCACGACGTGGCGGCGGGCGCGCTGCTCGGCGTCGCCCTGGCCGCGCCGCTGACGGTGTCGGCCGCGCGGGGCGCGCCGTGGGTGGCGCGGGCGCGCAAGGGTCCGCTGCGCGCCCTGCTGTTGTCGTCCGTGTGACGGCCGGGTTCCGTGGTCGTCAGCACTGGAGGGGGTACGGGACCTGGTCGGTGGTCGGGCCGGTGTTGCGGCACATCTGGTAGCCCTGATCGCGGAGGTCGGTGATGATGCCGGCCAGGGCGTCGGGGAAGTTGCTGAAGAGGTGGCCGAGGATCACCCCGTTGTTCTTCTCCTCGGGGGTGGCCTCGCGGACGGTGGTGCGGATCGCCTCGGCGTCGCGGAAGGCGCCGTCGGTCTGCTGCCAGTCGTAGGTGTCGATCGTCCAGTTGCAGACGCGCTGCCCGATGCTCGCGGCGACCTCCGTCTCGCGCGGGCCGGCGTCACCGTAGGGCGGGCGGAGGAAGTTGCCGGGGATGCCGTTGCGCAGCTCGTCCTGGAGTTCCTGGTCCGTCAGCCGGGTGAGCTGGCGGTGGGACCAGGTGTGGCTGCCGACCCAGTGGCCCTGCTGCCGGAGGGTGGCGGTGATCTGCGGGTACTGCGAGGCGTACTTGTTGATGAGGAAGAACGCGGCGCGGACGCCCTGGGCCTGGAGCTGGGCGCCGACGCGGGTGGCGCGTTCGGGGTCGCTGTAGGCCCAGTCGTCCAGGGAGAGCAGCACCCGGCCGGAGGTGTTGCCGCAGCGTTCCCGGTCGTAGCCGGCGGCCGTGTCGGGGACCAGGGCCGGGGCCTGCCGGCCGCCGGCCGGGGGGTGGCCGGCGCCCTCGGGGGCGCCGTGGCCCTCGGGACGGTGGTCGTGGGCGGCGGTGGGGCGGGTGCCGCAGGTGCCCATGGCGGTGCCGTGCCGGTGGTCGTCGTGCGCGCCGCCCGGCCGGGCCTGCGGCTCGCACTCCGGGCGGTCGTCCACCGCGTTCACCGCGAAGGCCGAGCCGGCCACCAGCACGGCCGCGGCGACGGCCGTCTTCAACGGCACCCGTTTGCGGCGCCGGTGGCGTCCGCGGCCGCGCCGGAGGACGCCACGGATTTCCGACATGCTGACTCCTCAACGGTGCGGGCCGGCGGCGGGCGGCCGGTCCGGCACCTCACGCCCGGTGCCGGTGGGCGCGGAGAGGCACCGCTCCGGGACGAGCACCCGAGCTGGATCGGTGATCTTGGCTCCAGCCTCGGTGCGGGTATCCGGTCCCGCAACCGGTGGGTCCGCCGTCCGGACCGCCGGGAGGGTGGGAGCCGTCGCGGCCTCAGGTCCGGGCGGCGCGCAGCGAGTCGAGGTGCCGGCGGAGGACGGCGCGCAGGGCCTCGGGGGTGACGCTGTCGGGCTGGAGGACGGCCTGGAGGGTGAGGCCGTCGAGGAGCGCGCAGAGCCGCAGGCTCTCGGTGGCGGTGTCGAGGCCGTCGGCGAGGGCGCCCCGGTTCCGGATCTCGGTGAGCACGTGCGCGGCCAGCGCGCGCTGATCGTCGTGCATCTCGCGCGCGCAGGCGCGGAGTTCGGGCCGGGTACGGGCGGCGGTGGTGAAGGCCAGCCAGACCACCGCCTCGCGGCGGCGCGTCTCGTCGAGCGGGAGGAGCTCGGCGAACAGCTCCTCGGTGAGGGCCGCGCCGTCGGCGCCGGGTGCCAGGGCGAGCAGCGGTGCG
This sequence comes from Streptomyces mobaraensis, assembly GCF_020099395.1. Lineage (NCBI taxonomy): Bacteria > Bacillati > Actinomycetota > Actinomycetes > Kitasatosporales > Streptomycetaceae > Streptomyces > Streptomyces mobaraensis. The sequence continues at coordinate 489,995 of NZ_CP083590.1, forward strand.
CTGCGGGCGGTGAGGCGGCGGCCGATGCGGCGGCCGAGCTCCTCCATGGCGAAGATGATCAGCGCGGTGTGGTCGGCGAAGTAGTGCCGGACCGATCCGACGACCAGCCCGGCCTCGGCGGCCACGTTGCGCAGGGAGGCGCTCTCCAGTCCGTCGCGGGCGACGACGCGCAGCACGGCCTCGGCGACGGCGCGGCGGCGCTCGTCCGGGTCGACGATTTTCGGCATGCGGCTTTATAGCACGGGCGGGTTAGGTGGGTGCCGGCCGGAGGGCGGTGACCGGTTCCGATCGGTCGCCGCGCCGGCGGCGTCCGATACCGACCGTCGCCGACCCCCGCTGACCGGCGGAAGCCCGCAGGCCGGACGCCGGACGGCGACCGGCCGCCACATCCCGGCCGCTTCCCCCGAACGGCCCCCCGCCGAGGTGAAATACGGAAGAATCCGGCCGAGGATCCAGGCGGCGGGCCCTCACCGGATGCCGTCGCCCCTGTCCCCCCTTGAGCACCCCGGCGGAGGAGCCCAGCATGCAGAGGCCGGAACGGGAACGCGCGGAATCGGCCGCCCGGCAGGAGGCCGCCCAGCTCACCGCCCTCGGGGTGCAGGCCGTCGCGCTCACCTGGGTGGACAACGCGGGCATCACCCGCGTCAAGGCCGTCCCCACCGCGCGGCTCGCGCACGCGGCGCGGTGGGGTGTCGGGATGTCGCCCGTCTTCGACGTCTACCTCACCGACGACTCCAGCGTCACCAGCCCGTACACCGGCGGCCCCGACGGCGACCTGCGTCTCTTCCCCGACCTCGGCCGGCTGACCGTGCTGGCCGGCCAGCGCGGCTGGGCCTGGGCGCCCGCCGACCGGTTCGAGCAGGACGGGCGCCCGTATGCCGGCTGCCAGCGGCGGTTCGCCCGCCGAATGGCCGCGCGGGCGGCCGAGCGGGGGCTGCGGCTGCGGATGGGGTTCGAGACCGAGTGGGTGGTCGCCCGCCGCGACGGCCCGGGCGGGCCGCCCGGCGCGGGACCGGCCTACGGCATGGCCCGGCTGGTCGAGCTGGCCGACTACCTCCGGGACGTGCTCGACGCCCTCACCGCCCAGCGCGTGGAGGTGCTGCAGCTCCATCCGGAGTACAAGCCGGGCCAGTTCGAGGTGTCGGTGGCCCCCGCCGACCCGGTCGGCGCGGCCGATCTGGCCGTGCTCGTCCGGGAGACGGTCCGTGCGGTCTCCCTCGCGCACGGCCTGGACGCCCTGTTCGGGCCCGTCGTCGCGCCCGACACCGTCGGCAACGGCGCCCATCTGCACCTGAGCCTGCTGCGCGGCGAGCGGAACCTGTGCCGGGGCGGCGACGGCCCCTGCGGGATGACGGCGGAGTGCGCCGCGTTCCTCGCCGGCGTGCTCCGCGAACTCCCCGCCCTGCTGGCCCTGGGCGCCCCCTCCCCCGCCAGCCATCTGCGGCTGCGCCCTTCGCGGTGGGCGGGGGCGTACGCCTGCTGGGGGCCGGAGAACCGGGAGGCCGCCCTGCGCTTCGTCCCCGGGCCGCCGGACGCCGAGGACCAGGCCAACGCCGAGGTGAAGTGCTTCGACGGCGCCGCCAACCCCTATCTGGTGACCGGCGCGGTGCTCGCCGCCGGGCTGGCCGGGATCGGGGCCGTCGCGGAGCTCCCGCCGCCCGTCGCGGGCGATCCCGCGCACGGGGAGGGGCACGAGCGGCTGCCGGAGTCACCGACGGCCGCGCTGGACCGTTTCACCCGCTCCGACGTGCTCCGGGAGGCGCTCGGCACCCCCCTGTTCGAAGCGGTCGCCGCCGTCCGGCGCGGCGAGATCGAGCGGTACGAGGGGGCGACGCCGGAGGAGCTCGCCGACGCGACGAGGGGGCGGTACTGAGGTGAGCACGGCCGTTCCGCCCCCCGCTCCGTCCGCTCTCGTCGACCACCACTGCCACGGCGTGGCCCGGTCCGACCTCGGCCCCGACGCGTTCGCCTCCTTCCTCAGCGAGTCGGACGCGCCCGCCGCGCCCGGCACCAGCTTCTTCGACAGCCAGCTGGGTTACGCCGTCCGCCGCTGGTGCCCGCCGCTGCTCGGCCTCGACCCGCACTGCGCGCCCGCCGAGTACCTGGAGCGCCGCCGCGAGCTGGGCCCGGCCGAGACGGCCCGGCGACTGCTCGGCGCCACCGGCATCACCGACTACCTGGTGGACACCGGCATCCCCGGCGACCTGACGTCCCCTCGGGAACTGGCCCGGATGGGCGGCGCCACCTGGCACGAGGTGGTGCGGCTGGAGCGGCTGGCCGAGCGCGTCGCCGACACGGCGGACGGACCGGCGCGCTTCCTCTCCCGCCTCGCGGACGCGGTGGAGACGGCCGCCGAACAGGCCGTCGCCTTCAAGTCGGTGGCCGCGTACCGCTACGGGCTGGACTTCGAACCCAACCCGCCCGGCCGCACGGAGGTACGGCTGGCCGCCGACCGGTGGCTGGCCCACCGGACCCCGGGCGACCGGCTGGCCGACCCGGTGCTGCTGCGCCACCTGCTGTGGTCCGCGGCCGAGACGGGCCTGCCGATCCAGCTGCACACCGGCTTCGGCGATCCCGATCTGCGGCTGCACCGCTGCGACCCGGCGCTGCTCACGGACTTCGCCCGCGCGGTCCGCCCGACGGGGTCGGCGCTGGTGCTGCTGCACTGCTACCCGTACCACCGCGGCGCCGCCTACCTGGCGCACGCCTTCCCGCACGTGTACGCCGACATCGGGCTGGCCCTGTCGTACACCGGGGCACGGGCCGAGGCGGTGCTGGCGGAGGCCCTGGAGCTGGCCCCCTTCGGCAAGTTGATGTTCTCGACCGACGCGTACGGGCTCCCGGAGCTGTACGTGGTGGGCGCCGCCCTGTTCCGGCGCGGCCTGGACCGGCTGCTGGCCACCTGGGTGGGCGACGGCGCCTGGTCGGCCACGGACGCCGCCCGGGTCGCGGAACTGGTGGGCGCGGACAACGCGCGGCGGGTGTACGGGCTGGGGCGGACGGACGCTCCGCCCGCGCGCTGAGTCCCGCCGGCCCCTACGGATACCCGGGCGAGCTCTACGGGGCCCTCCGCCCGCACTCTGAGCCCTGGCGGGGCGGGGACTCCGGTGGCCGGGCTACGGGTCGGACCGGGCCGGCGCTCCGTCCGCGCGCCGCGTCCGGCCCGCCGCCGCTGGGGCAGCTGGTCCGGTGCCGTCCGCCCGCCGTCCGGCGAGCAGGAGCAGTGCCCCCGCGGCGGCGACGCCGGTGGCCGTCCAGAAGGAGACGGTGTAGCCGTGGGCGGCGGGGACGGCGCTGTGCGGCTCGGTCCGCGAGGCCAGGATCGCCGCGGCGAGCTGGCTGCCGACGGCGCCGCCCACGGTCCGGGCGACGGTGTTGACGCCGTTGGCCGTCGCGCCGGTGGCCGGGCCGCTGACCTGGTGGACCATCCGGGGCAGCGCCGCCATGGCGAACCCGAAGCCGGTGCCGATGACCGCGTAGCCGAGCACCAGTTGCCACACGGCGTCGTGTTCCAGGGCGAGCAGCGCGCCGCCCGCCGCGCTGACGGCCAGGCCGAGGGCGAGCGGCGCGCGGGGGCCGAAGCGGCCCTCGACCCTGCCCGTCAGGGCGCTCGCGGGCAGGCCGCACAGCGTGCCGGGGACGAGGATCAGCCCGGCGACGGTGACGGAGGCGCCGAAGCCGTAGCCACCCGGCGCCCCGGAACCGGAGGGTGTCTCGGCCAGTTTGGGAATCAGCACGTAGAAGACGAACTGGACCGCGCCGAGCAGGAAGGCGCCCAGGTGGACGGTCCGGATGGCGGGGCCGAGCAGCAGGGCCGGGTCGACGAGCGGGTGCGGGGTGCGGCGTTCCCAGGCCAGGAAGAGGGCCGACAGCACGGCGCAGCCGGCGAACAGGCCCGGTACGGCGGGCGAGGTCCAGCCCCAGGCGGGCCCCTGGGTGAGGCCGAGCAGGACGGCGACCAGGGCGCCGCCGAGCAGCGCGGCGCCGGGAACGTCGAGGGAGCCGGAAGGGGCCGTGGGGCCCTCCGGCACCCAGCGCAGGACGGCGGCCAGCGCCGCCGCGACGAGCAGGGCACCGGCCGCGAACAGCCAGCGCCAGGAGGCGTGGTCGACCAGCAGCCCGCCGACGAGCAGGCCCGCGCCGGCGGCGCCCGCCACCAGCCCGGAGGCCAGCCCCAGGGCGCCGGCCACCCGGTGCGGGGGCATGACGTCGCGGATCAGCCCGAGGGCGAGCGGCAGCAGGGCGAGGCTGACGCCCTGCACCGCGCGGAGGGCGATGAGCGAGGCGACGTCCCAGGCGAAGGCGGCGCCGAGCGTTCCGGCCAGATGGACGGTCAGGGTGGCGACGAGCACCCGGCGTTTGCCGTGCCGGTCGCCGAGCCGGCTGATCAGCGGGGTGAGGACGGCGCTGGTGAGCAGGGTGGAGCTGAGCACCGCCCAGGACGCGGCGGCCGGTGAGGTGTGCAGGTCGCGCTGGAGGACGCCGACGGTGGGGACCAGCATCGTCTGGACGAGCGAGTAGGAGAGGACCGTGAGGACGAGCGCGGCGAGGGCCGCGTTGCCCGCCGGTCCGCCGCGGGAGGGCGAGGTGGCCAAGGGATACCTCAAGGAGGGAAGGGGGAAGGGGTATCAGGCGTATGCGAACGCCGTTCGCGTCAGGTAAGGCTAGGCTAACCAAACGGCGCCCCGCAAGCGGTTCACGGCCCCGGCCCATCACGCTCCGCTGTGTAAAGTGACGGTGTGACATCTCCAGTCCCCGGCCGCCGGCGCCCGCTCTCCCGGGCCCTGATCGTCGACGCCGCGCGCCGCATCGCCGACGCGGACGGCCTCGGCGCCCTGACGGTCCGTCACGTGGCACAGCGGCTCGGCACCGGCCAGGCGTCCCTCTACCGTCACATCACCGACCGGGGCCAGCTGCTGGCCCTGCTGGCCGAGGACGTGGCCGTCCGGCTGCCGTGCCGCACGGGCACCGGCGACCCCCGCGAGCGCCTCCGGGACCACTGGCTGGCGGCCCATGACCATCTGGCCCGGCACCCCTGGGCCGCCCGGATCATCGCCGACGGGGAGCACACGGTCGACGCCGCCGCGCCGTTCGCCGACGGCGCCCTCGCCGCCCTCGCCGAGGCGGGCCTCCCGCCGGACGAGGCCGCCCGCGCCTACCGCGTCCTCTGGCACCTCCTCCTCGGCCACCTCCTCAACTCCCACCCCGTCGGCCACACCAGCACAGCACACTCCCAGGGCGGCGATCCCCGCGCCGACTTCGGCTGGGCGCTGTCGCGGCTGCTCGACGGAGTGCTGGGCGGCCAGGAGGTGGGCGGCCGGCGGGTGTGACGCGGACGGGCTTACGGACGGCGGCACTTCGGACAGGGCGTGTCAGGTCCACGGACGCCGGATCCGCGAAAGCCGGACGCACGCACGCCGGATCCGCGCACACCGGCTCCACGGACGCCGGCCCTCCGCCCCCGCGCGCGGAAACCGCACACCTGCGCCCAGGGTGGCACCCGTGCCGTATCCGCCCGGGGGCCGCGTCGTTGTTCCGGCAGGCACACGCCTCGTGACACGCCGGACCGTCCCGGCGGCCGGGGAGGGCCCGGGAGCAGGGAAGGCCGGAACATTGCGCATCGACATCATCACCGCGGGCACGACCGGGTCCGTCGTCCCGTACACCGGCCTCGGGCACCGGCTCGTCGCCGAGGGGCACGAGGTGGAGCTCGTGACCCACGCGAAATTCGCGGGCATCGTGACCTGTTGCGGGCTCCGGACGCGGCCCCTGGAGCCGGACCCGTTCGAGGAACTGCTCGCCGCGCACAACGCCTTCCTGGGCGCCCGCCGTTCACCGCGCGCCCTGCGCGACCTCGCGCGCGCCACCGAACGGGCCGCCGTACGGCTGGTGGACGGGATGCTCACGGCCGTCGACCCCAAGGCCGACCTCGTCCTGCTGTCCACCCTCGCCGCGCCCATCGGCCGGGTGGTGGCCCGCTACCACAAGGTGCGCAGCATGGGGGTGTTCCTCCAACCCGACGCCCCCACCTCGGCGTTCCCGCCCTGTGTGCTCCCCTGGCAGCCGCCCGGGTACGCCAACCGGCTGCGGGCCCGGGCGGTCAACGCCGTGACCGACGCGCTCTACGCGGCGGCCAACCGGCGGCTGCACGCACGGCTCGGCCTGACCTGCCGGAGCGTCCATCTGCTGCGCAGGGAACGGGAGAAGAGCCGCTGGCCGATCTGGCACGGCTACAGCCGCGCGGTCGTCCCCCGGCCGCCGGACTGGCGGCCCGGGCTGCGGGTGGCCGGCTACTGGTGGCCGCACGAGTGCCCGTCCTGGCAACCCCCCTCCCTGGTCACGGACTTCCTGGCGGCCGGGCCGCCGCCGGTGTTCGTCGGGTTCGGCAGCATGATGCCCGGCGACCCGGAGCGGCTCGGGGACGTCACGGCCCGCGCGCTGCGCCGGGCCGGGCTGCGCGGCATCGTGCAGGCCGGCTGGGCCGGGCTCTCGGTGACCGACGACGACGTGATCACGGTCGGTCCGCTGCCGCACGGCTGGCTGCTCCCCCGGACGGCCGCCGTGGTGCACCACGCCGGGGCCGGGACGACGGCGGCCGGGCTGCGGGCCGGGGTGCCCGCCGTCCCGGTCCCCCACCTGACCGACCAGCCCTGGTGGGCGTCGCGCCTGGTGCGGCTGGGCGTCAGCCCGGGCGCGCTGCCGCCGTCCGCGCTGACGGCGGGGCGGCTGGCGGACGCGCTCTCCCGGGCGACCGGCGAACCCCGGTTCGCCGCGCGGGCGTCGGAGCTGGCGGGGCGGCTGGCCCGGGAGGACGGCGCGGGCGCGGTGGCGCGGGCGGTGGCGGCGATGGCGCCGTGAGGGGGCCGGAGGCCGCGATGCCGCCGCTCGACGCCTGGCTGCACCGGCACCAGAGCAGCGGGGCCGTCTGTATGACCGTGGCGCTGCTCGCCCGCTTCGCGGGGCCCGCGCCCGGGCCGGACGTCCTGCGGTCGCTCGTCGAGAAGCGCTGGCCGGGGTACGGCCGGCTGCGGCTCGCTGTCGGGGACGCGGAGCATCCGGCGTGGCCGCGGTGGACGTCCGGGGCGTGGCCGGACCTCGTCCGGCACGTCGTCGCCGAGCCGGACGGGCCGCCGGAGGAGCACGTCGCACGGCTGCTGGCGCGGCCGCTCGGCCCGGAGCGGCCGCCGTGGCGGCTGCACCTGCTCCCGGGCGAGAGCGGCGAGGACGGGTTCGCGCTGCTGCTCCGGGCCCATCACGCGCTCCTCGACGGCCGGTCGCTGCTGGCCCTGGTCCGGGAGTTGCTCGACGGCCCGCCGGCCGCCCCCGGGCCGGCCGGCGCGCCCGTCCCGGCGCCGCGCCGCCGGCCGCTGCACGCCCTGTCCGACCTGCTTCCCCGGGCGCGGCCGCTGCCGTTCCACGGTCCGGTGGACGCCCGCCGGGCGGTCGCCTGGCGCCGCGTCACCGGCGCCGAGCTGGACGCGGCCAGGGACGGGCTGCCGTCGGGGCGCGCGTCCGCCAACGCCGTGTTCCTGGCGGGCGCGGCCGGGGCGCTGCGGACGGCGGAGGCGACCGGGCGGCTGCCGTTCCTGCCGGGCGTCTGCGCGATGGTGCCCGTGGACGTGCGTCCGGCCGGGGAGGCGGCGGCGCTCGGCAACCACTACGCGACCGTCCGCGTCCCGCTGCCGGTGACCGGCGGGCCAGGGCGGCGGCTGGCCGTGGTGGACGGCTTCACCCGGCGGGCGGCGATGCGCGAGCGGGCCCGGGCGCAGGCGCGCGCGGTGGCGGCGTCGCCCCGGCGGCACGGGCCCGTCACCGACGCGCTCGGCCGCTATGTGGACTCCCCGCTGTACGCCTCGGTGCTGTGCAGCAGCCTGGCGGAGCGCACCGGGCCGCTGGCGCTGGGCGCGGCCCGGCTGACGGGGCTGTCGCTGCTGCCGCCGCTGAGCCCGGGGCACCCGCTGGCGCTGACCATGACGCGGGACACGACGGGCGCGACGCTCGCCGTGATCACCGATCACGGCCGCCGCGCGCTCGCCGGCCGGCTCGCCGCCCTGCTGCGCGAGGAGATCCTCGCGCTGGGCCGGTGACCGGCCGGGTCGCACCGGCCCCGGGACGCCCGTCAGGAGTAACGTCCTCCATCGGCTCTCGTTCCTCTGGTGAAGGCACCCATTCCCCACTCATTCCCTCGGTGATGGCACCCCACGAGATCCCGGCCGCGCGGACCACGGGGACGCTCCCCCACCGCGCGGCGACGATCGTGAAACGGAGACCGGCTCTGATGACGCCTACCGCACTCTCGGAAGAGGTCATTCCGCTTACCTACGGCGGTTTCGGGTACAGCGGCCGGATCGTCCACCACCCGGAGCCGCGGATCGCGCCCATCGTCCTGGTCGGCGGCGCCTTCCAGCACCAGGGCGGCTGGGGGAGGCTGGAGCGGATGCTCCTGGAGTCCGCCAGCGTCATCACCGTGGACCTGCCGGGCTGGGGCACCTCCGACCGCCTCCCCGCCCACCACGGCATCGACTTCCTCGCCGGCGCCCTCGACCTGTTCCTCTCGAAGATCGCCCCCTATCCGGTCAACGTGGTGGGCGCGTCCTACGGGAGCGCGGTGGCCCACGAGTGGGCGCGCCGGAACCCCGGGCGGGCCGAGCGGCTGGCCCTGGTGGGCACCATGGCCCAGCTGACGGACCATGTGCGGGCCAAGGTGGAGCTCACCATCCGGATGCTGGAGCGGGGCAGCCACGCGGAGTTCGTGGACCAGGTCATCGGCACCATGGTCTGCCGGGACCCCCGGATCACGGTCGCGCGCCGGCCGGTCGTCATCCGCTGCCTCACCCAGGCCCTGAACAAGCTGACCACCGAGGGCGTGGACAAGTACCGGGAGAACTCGCGGCGGTTGCTGGACCACGCCGAGCCGCCCGGCGGCCCCACGGTGGAGATCCCGGTGCTGGTGACGACGGGCGAGCACGACCCGCTGACCACTCCGGCGCTCAGCCGCGAGGTGTCGGCCCGGTGCGCCGACGCCCTGTTCACAGTGCTCAAGGACGCGGACCACCTCGTCCACCTGGAGCGTCCCACCGAGATCGTCGACCTGCTGCTGCGCTTCTTCGGCGGGGAGCCGCTGACCGGTCTGGACTACTGCCATCCGGTGGAGCACCTCGGGGTGCGGGGACGCGCCGGGGTGGCGCGGGCCCCGCTGCCCGCGCCGCGCACCGGCGGGGAACACTGAGAAGCGGGCCGGCTCCCCTCGGGGACGCCGGCCCGCTCGCCGTTCCGGGCGCGCTCAGTCCTCGTGCGCCGCCGGGGGGAGCCGGCGCAGCGTCAGCGGGGTGCGCGTGTGGTACGCGTAGTCCAGCATCTTCGCGGCGTCCGGGTAGCGGCTCGCCGCGTCGTCGAGGACGACCCCGACGACCGTCCGGCCGTCCCGCCGGGCCGAGAAGACCAGGCAGGGGCCCGAGGCGCGGGTGGAGCCGGTCTTGACGCCGAACACGCCCTCGTACGAGCCGAGCAGCTTGTTGGTGTTGTACCAGGTGTACCGGCGGTTGACGTTGAGCGCCTTCTGCTGGGTGCTCAGCGCCTTGGTGACCGTGGTGAACGTGCTGTTCCGCAGCGCGTGCCGGGCGAGCGCGGCCAGGTCGCGGGGGGTGGAGTAGCCGCCGCCCGCGGTGATGCCGTCGAACGAGTCGAACTTCGTGTTCCGCAGTCCCAGCGCGGCGGCCTTGGCGTTCATCCTGGCGACGAACGACTTGGTCCGCGCGGCCTCGTCGGGCCCGCTGCCGAGGGAGTCCGCCAGGGCGTAGGCGGCGTCGCAGCCGGAGGGCAGCATCAGGGCGTAGAGGAGCTGCCGCACGGTCAGCCTGTCGCCGGTCCTGAGGTCGGCGGTGCTGGCTCCGTGGCGGGTGACGTAGTCGCGGTAGGACTGCTTGACGGTGACCTGCTTGTCGAGGTCGGCGGGGTGCCCGTCGAGGGCCACCACCGCCGTCATGATCTTGGTGGTGCTGGCGATCGGCCGCCGGGCGTCGGCCGCCTTGCTCCACAGCGCCTTTCCGGCACCGCTGTCGAGCAGGAACGCGCCCTTGGCGCCGATGCCGGTGGGGCCGTCGGCGGCGTGGGTCGCGGTCGGGAGGGCGACGGCCAGGGCCGCGCCGGCCGAGAGGGCGACGGCCGGCACCGCTGCCCAGCGGCGGGCCGCGCTTCCCCCATGTCGTGGCATGAAAACTCCAGGATGGCTCACTGATGCGGTTCGGGAGGAGCGCATGGTCGCACCCCGCCGCGCGCGACGGGAAATCGCGCCACGAACGGGTGAGGGGTGGGCACGGCCTGCCGTTCGCACAGCGAACTGGAGTGCGCGAAAGGCGTGTTGTACGACGAGGGGCCCCGGCGGAAGACCGGGGCCCCTCGGTGCACGGCGCGGGCGTCAGAGCGCGCAGACACCGCGCTCGTAGTCGACGATCGCCGTGTCCTGGGCGTACTTCCACTCGGGCGCCAGCAGCTTCTCGTCGAGCTGCCCGGCGGCCGTCCGGTCCTCGACGATGTAGCCGAAGTCCTGGAGCCAGGAGGGGTAGAGGTTCTTCGACCCGACGTAGAACGCCGAGCCGTCCACGGACACCAGCTTGTGGTGCAGCGGGTAGGCGTGCCCGTCGGCCCACTTGGCGCTCTTCGCGCTCCGGAAGCTCGCGAGCTGGACGTTGGAGCACAGGGCGTTCTTCGCCTGGTCCGGGCCGCCGGTGACGAGGGCGAGCCGGTTGCGGAGGACGTCGCTGATCTCCGTCAGGGACTTGATCTGCGAGTAGCCGCCGCTGCCGACGGTGCCGCGGTTGGCGGGGTCGCTGACGACGATGCGGACCTTCACGCCCGACGCGATCTTCTTCGCCAGGGCGTCGTAGAGCCGGATGTCGTACTTGGCGATGGGCGGGCAGGTGGCGTTGAGGTCCTGCTGGGAGATCTCGACGTGCTTCTCCGCGCTGCCGACCAGCGCGCGCAGGGCGCTCTCCTCCGGGTTGACGGTGTCGTAGTCGCGGTCGGCGTTGGTGTTGTCGTGCAGGCCGACGACGCACTTGGTGTCCGGGGCGGACGGCAGTTCCGGCCGGTACGCGGAGGAGGCGTCCCGGTCCTTGATGCCCACACCCAGGCCGCCCACGGCGATCACCGGGACGTTGCCGGTGGGTCCCGCGGGCTTCGGGTTGGCGTCCTTCTCCAGGTCGGCCATGCAGGACGCGCCGTCGGAGGCGGCGTACCAGACGCTGGCGACGTTGCCCTTGTTGCCGCAGGTCCAGCCCCAGAGGGTGTCCAGGTAGCGGCCGGCGGTGGAGGCCGCGGGGCCGGTCAGGGCCAGGTCGACGTCGGTCACCGGGTGGGTGGTGTCGACGTAGTCGTTCTTCCAGTCGTTGATGCCGCCGTTGATCGCCGACTCGCCGTCCACCACCAGGAGTTTGGAGTGGTTCCAGGAGAAGGCGGTCTTGGAGGTGGTCATCGAGGCCACGTTCAGCGTGACGGCGCCGGCCGCGGTGCCGAGCCGCGCGCGGAGGTCGTCCAGGTAGGCCGAGGGGCGCACGTTGATGTGGTACAGCGGGGCGGCGCCGACGAGGACGCGGACGCGGGGCTTGTTGCCCGCGGCCACCGACGCCTTGAGGCCGGCCGCGATGGCGTCCTGGAAGGCGCCGTCGGGGAACGGCGCGAGGGTGGAGATGTCGACCGTGCGCCGCGCCCGGGAGATGTTCTCGGTCATCTTGGCGAGCAGCCGCTTGGTGCCGGGGCGTTCCGCGCAGCCGGCGTCGCCCCAGCAGCCGGGGGTCTGCAGCAGCCAGTCGGTGGGGTCGGCGGCGGAGGCGTCGAGCCTGTTGCCCTCGGTGCGCTGCCAGACGTCGCCCTCCAGGCCGGGGGACACCTGGCGCAGGGTCCGCTCGACGGCGTCGAGGTGCGGGGCGCCGGGCGCGTCCCCGGCGGCGAGCGCCGGGCCGGCCGGCAGGAGGGCGAGGAGGATGGCGGGAACCGTCGCGCGGCGGGTGAGGCGGTGTAAACGGCGGAGCAAGGCTGCGTCCTTCGGACTGGGGAGTCGGGGATCCGTACGGAACTGAACGGTCGACGCCCGCACACCCGAACGACAGGCGAACGGTATGCGGATGATCAACTTCCCAGAAGTTACCAGGCGCCGCCGCGGCCCGGCAGCGGGTGGCCGCGACGGCTCCCGGCGGCCCTCACTCGGGGCGCAGATTGCGGTTGAAGCGGAACATGTTGGCGGGGTCGTGGACGGCCTTGAGGGCGGCGAGCCGCTTGCGGGTGAGGGGCGCGTGGATCTCGCGGACCCGCCGCTCGTCGGCGTAGGGGCCGTCGCCGTGCGGGAAGTTGGGGTTCTGGCCGAGGGTCCAGGGCAGGAGGGACGCGCGGAGCAGGCCGTGCCGTGCGCGCGTCGCGGCGTCTCCCCCGCCGCCGGTGCCCTCGGGGCGGTACTCGGCGATGGCCTGGACGAGGAACTCGGTGTCCCGGTGGTCGACCGCGATCCCGGCCGGGCCCGGCCTGCGCAGGGCGCCGCCCAGGTGGCGGACGCTCAGCACGCAGGGGACGGGCGAGTCGGGGCCGGCGGCCGCGAGCAGGGCGCGGGCGCCCCGCGCGGGCAGGTCGCGGAGCATGACGCCGACGGAGGCGTACGCGTGCGGCTCCTCGGGGTCGCGGTGGATGGCGGCCGTCTCGCGGTACGGCATCTCCCGCAGGTCGTCGCTGATCCGGGCGCCCACCGCGCGCAGCGGGGCGACGAGGCGCTCGCCCTCCTCGGCGGACCCCTCGAAGGCGATCCGGACGGTGGCGACGTACCGGCCGCGCAGCGGGGCGGGCAGCTCGGGGATGTCGGGGAACGGGATCAGGGAGACGACGGAGGTCAGCTCCTCGGGCACGCCGGCGGTCCAGGCGCGCCAGGTCTCCAGGACCGTGCCGGCCAGGGCGGTGTCGAAGACGAGCTGGCCGCCGTAGACGGTGCGGACCGGGAAGAGGGCCGTCTCCATGGCGGTGACGACGCCGAAGTTGCCGTCGGTGCCGAGCACGGCCGCGAAGAGGTCGTCGCCGGGGACGGTGCGCCGGCGCCGGCCGTCGGCGGTGACGAGTTCGACGGCGCGGACGTGGTCGGCGGCGTAGCCGTACCGGCGGGCGAGCAGCCCGATGCCGCCCCCGAGGTGGTAGCCGACCGCGCCGACGGACGGCGCCGAGCCGTTGAGCGGGGCGAGCCCGTAGCGGGCGGCCTCCTCGACGACGGCGCCCCAGCGCACCCCGGCCCCGAACCGGACGGTCCGCGCGGCGGGGTCGACGGCGATCTCCGTCATCCGGCGGGTGCTGACCAGTACGCCGTCGGCGGGTACGGAACGCCCGTGCCCGGTCGCCTGCACCGCCACCGGGAGGCCGTTCCGGGCCGCGTACCGGACGGTCCGCCGGACGTCCTCGGCGTGCGCGGCCCCGACGATCAGGTCCGGCCGGTGGACGTAGCCGGTCTGGAAGCCCGCGGCCTCCTCGGCGTAGCCGGGATCGCCGGGGCGGAAGACGGGGCCGGTGAGACCGTGGAGATCGGTGGGGCTGCCGGAGGTGACGGGACGCGTCGTGGTCTGCATGCCCCCACGATGGCGATCCCCGTGGCCATACGTCCAAGAGCTGCTGCGGATACCGCTCAGAGGCGAAACGTATGGAACGAGACGCCCTCCGCCGCCGACGGGCCGCACGGCACCGCGCGGATCGGGCCGGGTGCGTGGTCCGGCCGCGCCGCACACCGCCGCGTCCTCCCGGTGGCGGTCGCCTGTCTGCGCGGGGGTCACCACACGACGGAGGGTGCGACGGCGGCCTGGCTCCCGGTCACGGGAGCCTGCCCTGCCCTGCCCTGCCTGCCTGCCTGCCTGCCGTGGATGACGCGCACGCCGGAAGCCGGGACGCGGCGCGGCCGGACGGCCGGCGCGGCGCCCTGGGAACGGACAGTTTGCGGTTTCCGCAACAAGGTTTGCCCGGTGGCCCGGCGGGCGCCGAGCATGGTGGCACGCGGGCGCCACGGAGGCGCCGGCACCGCGGTGACGCGGTGAGCAGAGTGAGGAAGACCCCGTATGACGGACACCCGGCCGAAGCCCGCTCCCGAGGTCTTCTGGGAGGAGTTCTACGGGCGCGACGACCGCGTGTGGAGCGGGCGGCCCAACCCGCTGCTGGTCCGGGAGGCGGCCGGGCTCGCGCCGGGCACCGCGCTGGACCTCGGATGCGGCGAGGGGGCGGACGCGATCTGGCTCGCCGCGCGGGGCTGGGAGGTCACCGCCGTCGACGTCTCGGCGACCGCGCTGGAGCGGGGCGCCGCGCACGCCGCCGAGGCGGGGGTCGCGGACCGGATCGACTGGCGGCGGCACGACCTGGGCGAGTCGTTCCCCGAGGGCCCCGAGGGCGGTCACGACCTCGTCTCCCTCCAGTTCCTGCACTCCCCCCTGGAGTTGCCGGTCGAGCGGATCGTCCGGTCCGCCGCGGCGGCGGTGGCTCCCGGCGGTGTCCTGCTCTTCGTGGGCCACGCCCAGAGCCCGTCCTGGAAGCGTCAGGCCCACGCGGACGTCCGCTTCCCCACCGCCGGCGAACTCCTCGCGGCCATGGGCCTGCCGTCGCCGGACTGGCACGTCGAGGTCCGGGAGTCGCTGCGGACGGAGGCGACCGGGCCGGACGGCGAGGCGGGGTTCCGCGTGGACCACGTCCTGCGCGTCCGGCGCCTGCGCTGACCCACCGACCATCCGGCCCGAGGGGGGGGGACGGGTGGTGTCCCGGCCCACGTACGACGCGTGGGGCGGGGCACCACCCGAGACGACCGCCGGAACGACCGCCCGGCGGGCCGCTCAGGCGTCCCGCCGCGCCGGAAGCCGCTTGCGGCCCCGGTCAAGCGCCTCGACGATGACGGCGGCGGCCACGACGACCGCCGCGCCGGCCACGTAACACCACGGGCTCGGAAGGTAGTTGACCGCCGTCATCACGCCGGGCCCCTTGTCGGTGAACGCGCGGTAGACGATCGCGATCACCCCTTCCCAGAGGCCCAGCGTGAACGCCACCACCATGCCCAGCCGGTACCCGGCCTCGTCCATCATCGCTCCCGCTGTGTCGCGTTTCTTCCCACAAGAACGTTACGAGCGTAACCACAGGCAGGGCAGGAAAAGCCGGAATCCGCAGGCCGTTCTGCCGTAACGTCACACTTTCTTGCGGCTATCCTGGGCGCATGCGTGACGAAAAGCAGGCGCCGGTCTGCCGCGTGTGCCGCGCCCCGCTGGCGCCGGCCGGGCGGGGCCGGCCGCCCGTGTACTGTTCGCGGGGCTGCCAGGCCCGGGCCTACCGGCGCCGGAAGGACCCTCCGCCGCCCGCGCCGGAGATCCCGCCGTCGGCCGTCCCGTCCGGGCGGCGGCGGCAGATCGCCGAGGCGGTGTGGCGGGTCGCCGCCGGGCGGGGGCTGCACGCGGCGAGCATGCGGGAGATCGCCGCCGAGGCCGGGGTGTCCCTGCGCGTCGTCCAGTACCACTTCGACAGCAAGCACGAACTGCTCGTGGCCGCGCTGCGCATGCTGCACGAGGAGAGCGCGCGGCAGGCCGACGCCCGGGTGCGGGCCCTGCGCCGGCCGTCCGACCCGCGGGCGCTGCTGCGGGCCGTCCTCGACGAGTTCCTGCCGCTGGACGAATGGCGCCGCGTCGCCCTGCGCGTCCACGCCGCGTACTACGCGCGCAGCCTCACCGACCCGGCGCTCGCCGAGGTCTTCCTGCACGACGCCCAGCCCCTGGAGGACCTGGTCACCGCGCTCATCGCCCGGCTGCCCGCCGGCTCCGCCGGCCTGCCGCCGGCCGACCCGCGGCGCGAGGCCGACCTGCTGGTCTCCGGCGTCATCGGGCTGAGCATCGACGTGCTGCACGGGCGCCGGAGCCTGACCGACGTACGGCGCACGGTGGACCACCACCTGGAGCGGATCTTCGCGGCGGGGGCGGCGGGGGCGGGCTGACGCGGCGGACGGGGGCGGGCACGTCCCGTCCCGGCCGCCGGGACGCCCGCTCGGCCCCCGCCGCTCCGGCGCCGGCAACGACCGGACCTCCTCGTCGTGCCGCCCCCTGTGGCAGGCGAAGCTCTGCCGCCGCGCGGCCTCCCGCGCCCTCCCGCGCCTTCCCGAGCCGCCGGTTCACGGCGGTGCGCGGGCGTCGCCGGCCGAGGCCGACGGCCCGGCCGGCGAGGGCGCGCACACCACGGGCCCGCCGGCCCCCGGACCACCGCGGCCGACGGGTGGACGGAGGTGCCGCCGTGCCGTCTGCGGGGCGGCGGGAGGGGGAACACTTCCGGAGTACCTCCGCGTCCCCGGGAAGGGGGTGTCCCGTGCCCGAGCCCCCCGTCCCCGAGGCCACGGCGGCCGCCGGCCCGCGTCCGGGGCGGGACGATTTCTGGGCCCGGGCGTGGTCCGCCTACGAACGGCGGTACCCGGCCGATCCGCTGGTCATGGCCCAGGCGTTCCTCTGCGCCGGGCTGCCGCCATCCCGGGCGGAGCTGCGCGAGATGGTGCGCCTGGCCGCCCGCTTGATGCCCGCGCTGGCGCCCGCGGAGGCCGAGACGACGGCCGTCCTGGACCGGCACGTCTTCGAGACGGAGGCCGGACGGGGCTCGGGCGAGCGGGGGTTGCGCGCCGTGCTGGGACGGCTGGCGGTGGCACCGCTGCCGGACACGGGTGCGGACCTGTGGCTGGTGACGGGATACGCCCCGGGGGCGTTCGCGCTGGTGCCACGGGTCCGGCACGGTCTGCTGGACGGGGTGGGCGGCAGTGCGGTCACCGCCCTCATCGTCCGGGCCCTCGCCGGCTCCGGTCACAGCCCGCGGCCGGAGCCCGCTCCGCTCGCGGGGGCCGGCCGGCGGACGGCGAGCGGGTGGGGCGTGTGCCGGGCGGCACTCCTGCTGGCCGACGTCGCCGTCGGCGTCCCGCCGGCGGCACGGCTGGCGGTGGTCCGGGAGCGGGGTCCGGACGAACCGCTGCTGCACCACTGGGCGTTCCTCCGTACCGCGCTGCTGCGCCCGGTGATGTCCGCCTTCGGCGCCGGCCCCAACGACGTCGTCCTCGCCTGCCTGGCGGGCGCCTTGGGGGCACGGGACGGGGGCGGCCGGGTGCCGCGCACGGTGACGGCGCTGGTGCCGGTGACGCTGCGGGCGGACGCGCACGGGCCGGAGGACGGCAACCGGTTCGTCGGGGCGCGGGTGCGGCTGCCCGCCGGGGAGCCCGACCCCGTACGCCGGTTGTGCGCTGTGGCGGCGCGCATGCGCACGGTACGGCGGGTGGCGGCACGCCCGGAGACGGAGCGGCTGCTGCGCTGGTGTCCCGATGCCGTGGCGGCGTGGACGTTGCGACGCGGTCTCCGTCCGTGGGGGAGCTCCCTGCTCGCGACGCATGTGCCGGGGCCGCAGGGGAGGATCAGGCTGCCGGGCTGGCGGGTGGACCACGTGGTGCCGCTGACGTTCCTGCCCGCGGGCCACCCGCTGGCCGTCGCGGTCATGGACTACGGCGGTGAGTTCTGTGTCGCCTTCACGGCGCGCGCGGGATACGGCGGGGTGGACGGCCTGCCGCGACGGCTCGCCGAGGCGGTGCGCGAGCTGTGCGCGGCGGCCGGGCCGGGCGATGGGCGGTGACGCCGGCGCCTACGGCCGGGCGACCGCCAGGGCCCGTTCGAGGTAGGGGCCGTCGACGGGCCGGGGAGCCGGCAAGTCGCCGACGCACGCCGCCAGATGGGTGCGCTCATACGTGCGATGCTGACCGCCGTACCCCAGCAGGGGGCCGAACTCCCGTATGACGTGCGCCTCCAGCCTGGTGGGGTCGGCGATCCGCGGCGCGATGTCGAGGGACACGCCGGGGTGGACCGCTTCCAGCGCCCGGGCGATGGCACGCACCGGTGTGTTGTCCGGGTGGGTGACGTGCACGGTGAGCACACCGGGCCCGCGATGGGCGGTGACGGCGCGGACCATGGCCCGGACCGCCCAGTCGGCCTGGAGGAGGTTGAGCGATCCGTCCGGGGCCCCCTGGAGACGGAACCGCAGCGTTCCCGGGGGTGTTCCGCCCCGGAGGTGCGACGCGGCGGGGGTGCGCGCCGCACGTTGGTCCAGGGTCGCGCGCAGGGTCCGGGAGAGGACGGCGAAGGGATGCGGCGGCAGTCCCTCGGGGGCGGGACGGTCGTCGAGGAGGACGCTCGGCCGCAGGACGGTGACGGTACGGCCGCGGGCGCGGGCCCAGTGCCGGACCATCCGCTCGGCGGTGAACTTGCTCTGCTCGTAGGCGTTGTGGAATCCGGCCGCGTCGCACAGGTCCGTCTCCCGGACCGCTCCGTGGGTGCGGCGGCCGGCGACGTAGGCGGTGCTGACGTGGGCGAGGCGGGCCGCCGGTACGCGGTCGGCCAGTTCCAGGACGCGGCGGGTGCCGAGGACGTTGACGCGGTGGACGGGCAGGGGGTCCCCGTACAGGGCGGTCGCGGCGGCGCAGTGCCAGACGGCGGTGGGGGCGGCGGCGACCGCGGCGTCCGGGAGCGGCCCGGCGCCGGCGAGGTCGGCGGACAGACCGCGCAACCGGTCGTAAGCCCCGGGCCGGAGCGCGCCGTTGACGTCGAGCCAGGCGACGGCCGCGCGAACACGGTCGAGCAGCGCGTCCGGGGCGTCGCGGCCGAGGACGGTGACGGGGGTGTCGTCGTCCTGGCCCAGGAGGTGGTGGACGAGTCTGCTGCCGAGGAATCCCGTGGCGCCGGTGACGAGTACAGGCATGGGCGACGTCCCTCCGGCGGTCCGGGTGTTCCGGGGCCGGCGCGTCCGGTGGGTGAGGTCGCCACCGGGGAACGGCCGGCGAGGGGCCCACCGATGGATCCGACGGGCCCTCAGCGCCGCATTGACCTCCTCAAATGCCCATCAGGAAAGCCCTCTTGGCCGGAATTCACCTGGACGAGTGAATACCCATACCGGGCCGCTTAGCGCGTGTTTTCAGGCGAAGAAATGACATGAGCCCGCCGGCCGCCGGCCTCCCCGCTCACAGACGGCGTGTACACCGGCGGGCGGCCCGGCGGCGGTCGATCAGGGGCGATGAGGGGCGATGAGGGGAGGGGCCGTGGACTTGGCAGCGGACGGACGAGGGGCTCCGGACGGGGCCGTCGCCATCATCGGGGTCTCCTGCCGGCTGCCGGGCGGCATCGGCGGCCTGCCGGAGCTGTGGACGGCCCTCGAAGAAGAGCGTGACATGATCACGACAGTACCGGCGGACCGGTTCGACACCGCCCGGTTCGTCGACATCAGCGGCCCCCGGACCGGCAAGAGCTACACGGCCGCCGGCGGATTCCTGGACGACATCGCGGGCTTCGACGCGGCCTACTTCGGCATCGCGCCCAAGGAAGCCGCCGCCATGGACCCCCAGCACCGGCTGCTCCTGGAACTGACCGCCGAGGCGCTGGACGACGCCGCCGTCGACCCGGCCCGGTTGGCCGGCACGGACACCGCCGTCTTCGTCGGCGTCTCCGACGGCTCGTACGCGCTCATGCCGGCGCCGCGCGAGATCACCCCCTACACCATGGTCGGCGGCGCGCTGTCCCTCGCCGCCAACCGCGTGTCCCACGCCTTCGACCTGCGCGGCCCCAGCATGTCCGTCGACACCGCCTGCTCCTCGGCGCTGGTCGCCCTGGACCGCGCCTGCCGGGCCCTGCGGGACGGCTCCTGCCGCACGGCCCTGTGCGGCGGCGTCAACGTGTTGCTCAACCCGCAGCAGTTCCTGGGCTTCTCGCAGGCGTCCATGCTCTCCGCGCGCGGCAGGTGCGCGGCCTTCTCGGCCGACGCCGACGGTTTCGTCCGCGCCGAGGGCGGCGTCATGGTGCTCCTCAAGCCCCTGGCGGACGCCCGTGCCGACGGCGACCGGGTCCACGGGGTGATCCTCGGCACCGGCACCAACTGCGACGGCCGCACCCCGGGCGTGTTCCTGCCCAGCGCCGAAGCACAGGAGGACCTGCTGCGCCGCGTCTGCGCCGAGACGGGCGTGGACCCCGACGAACTCGTCTACTTCGAGGCCCACGGCACCGGCACGCCGGTCGGCGACCCCATCGAGGCGACCGCCATCGGACGGGCCCTGGGCATGCGCCGGATCACCGGGGACCTGCCCGTCGGATCGGTGAAGGCCAACCTCGGCCACCTGGAGCCCGCCGCGGGAATGGCCGGGCTCTGCAAGGCCCTGCTGGTGCTGCGCCACCGCGCGGTGCCCGCCGCCCCGCACGCCGAACCGCTCAACCCCGCCATCGACTTCACGGGCCTGGGGCTGCGCCCGGTCACCGCGCGCGTCCCGGTGGCCGCGTCCGGGCGCGCGGTCGTGGGCGTCAACTCCTTCGGGTTCGGCGGGGCCAACGCGCACCTCCTCGTCGCCGCGCCCGACCCCGCGCCGGAGCCGGACCCGCCGTCCCCGGGCCGCCCGCTGCCGGTGCTGGTCTCCGCCCGCTCCGCCCGGGCGCTCGGCCGGGCGGCCACGCGGCTCGCGGACCGCCTCGACACCTGCGCGGAGCGGGAGTTCCCCGATGTCGCGGGCACCCTCTGGCGGCGCGGCCGGCACGAGCATCGCGCGGTCGTCCTGGCCGCCGGCGCGCGCGAGGCCGCGCGCGGGCTGCGCGCGCTGGCGGCGGACGGGCCCGCGCCGGACGGCCCGGGGGGAGCCGTCGGGAGGGCCGCCGGGGGCCGGGTGGCGTTCGTGTACGCGGGCAACGGCTCCCAGTGGCCCGGCATGGGCAGCGGTCCGTACGCCCGCGAGGCGGCCTTCCGGGACGCGGTGGACGAGTTGGACGCCCACCTGGCGCCGTGCCTGGGCTGGTCCGTCGCCGAGGTCCTGACCCGGCCGCCCGATTCCTGGCGCCTGGAGGCCACGGAATACGCCCAGCCGCTCCTGCTCGCCGTCCAATCGGGGATCACCGCCGTCCTGCGCGCGCACGGGATCACGCCCTCCGCCGTCCCCGGGCACAGCGTCGGCGAGGTGGCCGCCGCACACGCGGCCGGCGTCCTCGACACCGAGCGGGCCGCACGGGTCATCGCCGAACGCTCCGCCGTCCAGGCCCCGACGCGCGGCCGCGGCCGCATGGCCGCCGTCGGGCTGTCCGCCGAGGAGGCGGCGGACGTCCTCGCCCGGTACGGGGACACCGTGGTGCTCGCCGGGATCAACAGCCCGCGGGACGTCACCGTCGCCGGCCCCGCCGACGGCCTGGCCGCCCTCGGCGAACACCTGCGCGCCCGGGGGGTGTTCTTCCAGGAGCTGGACCTCGACCACGCCTTCCACAGTCCCGCCATGGACGACTGCGAGGCGCCGCTGGCCCGCGCGCTCGCCGGGCTCGCCCCCTCCCCCGCCGCCGTCCCCTTCTACTCCACCGTGACCGGCACGCAACTGCGCGGCACGGAACTGGACGCCCACTACTGGTGGCACAACATCCGCCGGCCCGTGCGCTTCGCCGACGCGGCGGCACTCGCCCGCGAGGACGGCGCCGACGTCTTCCTGGAGCTCGGCCCCCACCCCGTGCTGGGCGGCTACCTGCGCAGAAGCACCGGAGGGGACCGCCGGGCCCCCGCGGTGGTGCTGCCCACCCTGCGCCGCGACGAGGACGGGCCGCGGGCCCTGTCCACGGCCGTGGCCGCGCTGATCGCCGCCGGCGCCGGCGCCGCGGGCCCCGCCTTCCGGCCCGGACGGGTCGTGGACCTGCCGGCCTACCCCTGGGAGCACCGGCGCCACTGGACGGGCGGCCCGCGGGCGTGGCTGCGCACCAGCGGCGACGGGACACTGGACCACCCCCTGCTCGGCGAGCGCATGCCGGCCCCGCACCCGCAGTGGCACGGACCCGTCGAGCCGGTGCTGGTGCCCTGGCTGCGCGATCACCGCCTCCAGGGGGCCGTCCTGATGCCCGCCACCGGGTACGTCGAGATGGCCCTGGCGGCCGGCCGCCGCACCCTGGACGACGGGCCCCTCGAAGCCGGACACCTCCTCATCCGCGGCGGGCTCGTGGTGCCCTGGGACGACCCCGGCGAGGTCGGCCTCCAGACGTCGCTGCGCCCGGACGACGGCACGGTGACCATCGCGAGCACCGCACGGCCCGGCGACCCGCCGCGCGTCCACGCCACCGCCCGGGTCCGCGTCCTGACCGCTCCCCGCCCGGCCCCGGTGGACCCGGCCGCGGTCCGCGCGCGCTGCCCGGAGCACGTCGCCACGGACGACTACTACCGGGACCGGGCCGCGACCGGACTGGAGTACGGGCCCGCCTTCCAGGTGCTCACCGGGCTGAGCACCGGCCCCGCCGAAGTGCTGGCCGCCTACCGGCACGAGGCGCCCGGCGCGCCGTTCGTCGTCCACCCGGCCGTGCTCGACGGCGCGTTGCAGGCGGGTGTGCAGTTGCTCGCCGACCGGCTCGACGCCGGGCAGGTGTTCCTGCCCGCCTCCATCGCGGCGGTCCGGGTGTGGGACACCCCGTCCGCCACCGGGTTCGTGTGGGTGCGGGAGCATTGCCGCACCGAAGAGGAGGTCCGGTGGGACCTCACCCTCACCGATCCGGACGGCAACGTCACGGTCCGCGCGGAAGGCTGCCGGCTGCGCCGGACGGCCGCCACCGGCGGCACCCCGGTCACCGTCCACCACACCGTCGTGCGCGCGGCCCCCCCGGCCCGGAGAGCCCCGCACCGCCTCGCCCCTGCCCGCGCCGCGGCGGATCCTCGACGGCCTCCGCCCGCCGGAACCACCGCTCCGCCCCGACCGCGAACGCCGTGCCCGGGACGCCATGGACGCGTTCGCCGCCCGGCACCACGCCAACGCCCTCGCCCGCCTCCTGCCCGACGCCCGGGCGCCGTTCGCCGTGGCCGACCTGCTCGGCCCCGACGCGCCGAACGGACACCGGGCCTGGGCCCTGCGCGTCCTCGGCCTGGCACACCGGCACGGCACCGCCGAGGCCCTCGGCGACGGCCGCCACCGGCTGACCGCCGAGGCCCACGACACCGCCGAGGCCGCCCACCGCTGCCTGGCCGCCGACCCGGCCTTCGGCACCGCCCTCGCCCTGGCCGCCACGGCGGACCGGTACTGGACGGCCACCCCGGACGCCCCGCCCGCGGACCTGGTGGCCACCGCCGACCAGGTGCGCGGGGCGCTGCCCGCGGACCGCCGCCGGTACCGGCTGCTCCGCGCCCTGTTCGCCCGGATCGTCGAACTCTGGCCGCCCGACCGGCCGTTGCGCGTCCTCGACACCGGCGACGGGACGACCGCCCTCGCGCTGCTCCCGGTCCTGCCGCCCGACCGCGTCCGCTACCACCTCACCGGCGTGCCGCCGGCCGCCCGCGCCGCGCTGCCCGCCCGGCTGGCGGCCCTGGGCCACGACGGCCTCGTCGAGCTCGTCGAGCTCGTCGAGACGGCGGACCCGCCGGCCGGCGCTCCCGCCCACGCGTACGACGTCGTCGTCGACGACCGGCCGGGCGACCACCCCGCCCCGGACGCCGTCCTCCGCCAGGCGGCCGCCCTCCTGGCGCCCGGCGGGCACCTGGTCACCTCCCTCGCGCACGACACCGGGCTGCGCGACCTCCTGTACGGGCCGGGCGACGGCCCCGGCCCCGTGCTCCGCCCGCCCCCGGACGGCGACGCCTGGCCGGAGGCGCTGCGGCGCGCCGGGTTCACCGGTGTCGCCCGCACCGGCACCGACGGGTACACGGTCCTGCTGGGCGCCGCGCCCCACGCCGAGCCCCTGACCGAGCCCCTGCCGTGGCGGCCGCCCGCCGCGCCCCCGGAAGGGGCGTTCCTCCTCCTGGCCGATGACCGGAGGGAGGACACGCTGAGGGACGCCCTCGCCGCGGCCCTCACCCACCCGGGCGCACCCCCGGTGCCCACCGGCCGCGTGGCCACCACGCCGCGGGAGTGGACCGGCCTGCTCGACGCAGGGGCGTCGGACGTCGTCCTGCTCCTCGGCCGCACGGCCGGCACCGGTCCGGGCGCCCCGGCCGCCCACGCCGCCCGGACGATCGCCGCGCTCGGCGCCCTGGCCGCCGCCTGCGGTCACCGGACCGCCGGCCGGGAGCCCCGGCTGTGGCTGGTCACCCACCCGCACGACGCGCTCCCGGGCCCCGGGCGGGACGCCGACCCGGCCGCCGCCGCCCTCTGGGGCGCCGCCCGTACCCTCGCCAACGAGCACCCGGGCCTGCACACCCGCCGGATCGCCCTGGCCCGCACCGGCGACCCGGCCGCCGACGCCGGGCGCCTGGCCCGCGAACTCCTCGCGCCCGACGGGGAGGACGAGGTCGTGCTCACCGCCGGGGGCCGGTTCGTGCCCAGGGAACGGCCGGGTACGGCCGCCGTGCGGGTGCGGCCGGACGGCGCCGCGTTCCGCCTGCGGGTGCGCGACCCCGGGCTGAACTACCGGCTGTCCTGGGCGGAGACGGAACCCGTGCGGCCCGGCCCCGGGGAAGTGGCGGTGGCCGTGCGCGCCGTCGGGCTGAACTACCGGGACGTCATGCAGACCACGGGACTGCTCCCGGGCGAGTTCACCGAGGGCACGCCCTCCGAACGCGGCCCGGGCGTCGAGTGCGCCGGCACCGTCACCGCCTGCGGCCCCGGCGTGACCGGCTTCCGGCCGGGTGACCGGGTCGTCGGCATCGCGCCCTCCTGCCTGGGGACGCACACGGTCACGCCGGTCCACTGGCTCATGCGCCTGCCCGACGGCCTCACCTTCGCCGAGGGCGCCACCGGGACGATCGCCTTCGTCACCGTCCACTACGGGCTGGGCCACCTGGCCCGGCTGCGCCCGGGCGAGACGCTGCTGGTCCACGGCGCCGCCGGAGGGGTCGGGCTGGCCGCCCTGCGCTACGCCTCGCGTGTGGGGGCGCGCCCCATCGCCACCGCCGGCAGCGGAGTCAAACGTTCCGTCCTGCGCTCCCTGGGGGTCGAGGACGTCCTGGACTCCCGCGCCCTCGACTTCGCCGACCGGGTCCGCGCTCTCACCGACGGCCGGGGCGTCGATGTGGTCCTCAACTCCCTCGCGGGCGAGGCCATGGTCCGCGGCCTCGAACTCCTGCGCCCCGGCGGCCGGTTCGTGGAACTGGGAAAGCGCGACATCCACGAGAACAAGCCCCTGCCCCTGCGCCCCTTCCAGAACAACACCGCCTTCTTCGCCGTCGACATCTCCGCGCTCCTCCCCGACCGGGACTTCTGCGCGCGGCTGATCGACGAGGCGCTGAGCGCGGAACTGGGCGACGGCGAGTACCACGGCCTGCCGCACAGCGTCTTCCCCGCCGCCCGGGTCCACGAGGCGTTCCGCCTCCTCCAGCACTCCCGGCACATCGGGAAGGTCATCGTCACCTTCGACCCCGAGGACGAGCCCGTCCCCGCCGAGCCGGCCGCGGCCCCGCCCCGGCCCGACCCGGCCGGCACCTACCTCGTCACCGGCGGGACCGGCGGCTTCGGCGCCGCCACGGCGGTCTGGCTCGCGGAGCGCGGCGCCCGGCACATCGCCCTGGTGAGCCGGCGCGGGGCGGCGGCCCCGGAGGCGGCGGCCGTGCTGGCCGCGCTGGCGGCCCGCGGCGTCCGGGCCACCGCCCACGCCGCCGACGTCACCTCCGTGAAGGCCATGCGGAACCTGATCCGGCGGATCGACCGCACCGGCTGGCCGCTGCGCGGTGTCGTCCACGCCGCGGCGCACTTCGACGACGCGCCGCTCACCGAGCCGGACGAGGCCCGGGCCGCCGCCGTCCTGGCGCCGAAGGCGACCGGGGCCGCCGTCCTCGACGCGCTCACCCGCGACCGGGACTGCGACCTCTTCCTGTGCCACTCCTCCGGCACCGCCCTGCTCGGCAACGTCACCCAGGCCGCCTACGCGGCCGGGAACCTCGCGGTGGAGGCCCTGGTCCGGCGGCGCCGCCGGGAGGGCCGCCCCGGCCTGGCCATCGCCTGGGGCGCCCTCTCCGGCACCGGCCACGCCGCCCGCGGCGGCCTCCTCGACGGCCTCGCCGCGCTCGGGGTCGAACCGCTCCCGCCACGGCGGGCGTTCGCCGTCGCCGAGCGCCTGCCCGCGACCGCCGATGTCGTCGGCGTCGGCCGCTACCGGTGGCCGCGCGTCGCGGGCCTGCTGCCCCAGGCGGCCGGTCCCCGTCTCAGCGCGCTCGTCCCCGCCGGTGCGGCCGACGACGACGCCCGCGAACAGCGGCTCGAAGACCTCCGCCGCATGCCCGCCGGGACCGCGCTCGACCACCTCGTCGAGGACCTCACCCGCCTGGTCGCCGACGCCCTGGGCGTCTCCCCCGACGGCCTCGACCCGCACACCCGGCTCGACGCCTACGGCATGGACTCGCTGACGGGCACCCAGTTCTTCACCACGCTCCAGGAGATGTTCGACGTCCGCATCCCCCCGATGGAGCTGCTCAGCGGCAACGGCACCATCGCCGGTATCGCCCGTCAAGTGCACATGGCGCTCGGGCCGGCGGGGGCGGGGGACGGTGACGACCCGGAGGAGACGGCGACGGCGCGGGGGGACGACGGCGAGGACGGCCACGCCGGTCTCGCCGGAGCGCCGGCGGGGCTTCGGGAGGCGGAGGCATAGACGGACGACGCGCCTCGGCCCGGCGGGTGCGGATCGGCGCCCGCCGGGTGCGGATCGGCGGGAGTCCTCACCCATGGCCCGGCCGGGGTACCGGTCCGGGTGCCGGTGCGCGGAGAGGCGCCGACGCCGCCGAGCTCACCGTCCCGCCGGGCCCCGCGCCCGGCGGCGCACCCGGCCTACGGGGCTCGGCCGACCGAGCGCGGCGGGGGCGCGCTCTCGCGGCCGGGCTCCCCGCCCGTCCGCGTCCCCTTCCCCTTCCCCGTCCCCATCTCCTTCCACTCGCGCCGCGTCCCGCCCGTCACCACCGCCGTGACGTGCGCCGCCCCCGCCGCCAGCAGCGTCGGGGCCAGGCCGGCGGCGGCGACCAGGGCGCCGGCCGCCAGCCCCCCGAAGGGGATGCCCGCCCAGGCGAGGGCGGCGGTCAGGGCGCGGACCCGGCCGATGAGGTGGCGGGGGACGCGCTCGTACGAGACGGCGCTGAGGATGGGGTTGAGGAAGCCCGCGCCGAGGCCGCCGGTCGCGAAGACGACGGCCACCAGCCACAGCGGTGCGTCGAGGGCGAGGACCAGGTAGCGGGGGGAGTCGCTGAGCAGGTAGCCGGTGAAGAAGACCAGGCGGCGGCGGAGCCGGTGGGCGACGGCCGCGGCGGTGAGGCCGCCGAGGACGGCGGTGACGCCGAAGAGGCCGTTGACGAGTCCGATGGCGGCCGGTCCGCCGCCGGACTCGCGGGCCCAGACGGGGACGAGGACCTGGGCGAAGGCCGCGCCGAGGAAGTTGCCGACGCCGACGACGCCGCAGATGGCCAGCAGCAGCGGGTCGCCGCGCAGGAAGACGGACCCCTCGCGCAGCCGCTGCCCGTAGCCGCCGGGTTCGGGGGTGTCGCCGGCGCTCCCGGGCGCGGCCGGGCGTCCCATGCCGGGCGGCAGCACCAGCGCGATGATCACCGAGCCGAGGGCGAAGCAGCCGGCGGTGGCGAGCAGCGCCGGCAGCGGACCGGTCAGGGCGACGAGGGCGCCGCCGGCCGCGGGTCCGACGGTCGCGGCGAGATTTTCGACGACGCCCGCGAGCCCGGTGGCCCGTTCCAGCCGCAGCCCGCCGCGGTCGGCGGCCTCGGGGACCATGACGTCCCGCGCCAGGTCCCCCGGCCCGCGGACGGCACCGATCACGGCGACGAGGACGAGCAGCAGCCAGAACCGCAGCGCGCCGAGGGTGTGGCAGAGCGGGATCAGGGCGGCGGCGGTCGCGCTGAGGGAGTCGGCCGTCCAGCAGACGACGCGGGGGCCGACGCGGTCCACGAGCGGTCCGGTGAGAGCCTTCACCACGACGTAGGGGGCCAGTTCGCAGAAGGCGACGAGCCCGGTGCGGGTGGCGCTGCCGGTGGTGACCAGCACGAACCAGGGCAGGGCGATGGCGGAGACGCGGGTGGCGGTGAGGGCGACGGCCGTGGAGACCAGCACCCCGACGAGGGGGCGTACGCCTCGGCCCGGCCGGGTCGCGGGGACGCCCGTCACGTCCGCCCCGGTTTCCCGGCCGGCCCGTCGGCCGCCGCCGGGTCGGGCAGCACGTGCAGCACGACCTTCACCTGTTCCGCGTCCGCCGGCGCGTCCCCCTCCGCCCCCGGCGCCCAGCGGCGGTACCGGGCCAGCACCGCCCGCAGTTCCGCCGACAGTTCGGCGGTCTCCTCGGGCGTGAGCCGCAGCAGCCAGTCGCTCGTCTCCAGGACGTCGCGCCAGGGCCGCGGCATGGACGGCACCCGGCCGAGGGCGACTTGGGTGTGCAGCGCGTGCATGCCGGCGACGGAGCCGCGGAACGCCGCGGCGGCCTCCGGCTCCTCGTCGTAGAGGCTCTTGTCGCGGAGCCACGTCGTCTCGTGCGCCGCGCGCCACCAGCGCTCCCGCGCGTTGCCGCGCTCGCCGTCCTCGGCCACGAACCCGGCGGCGGCGAGCTGCCGGAGGTGGTAGCTGGTGACGCCCGACCCGACGCCCAGGTCCTGGGCGAGGCGGGTGGCGGTGGACGGCCCGTGGGTGCGCAGCAGGCCGACCAGCCGGACGCGGAGGGGGTGCGCGAGGGCGCGGAGGCCCTTGGCGTCCAGGACCACGTCCGTCTCCGGGTCGGGCGCCAACCCCTTTCCGCCGCATGCGAGTTCACTCTCGTCTGCCATGAGTGGGGACTCTAGACCGCCAAGAGTTCTTCGCAAAGAGATTTTTGCGAAGAACTCTTGGCAGTTGCTCCCGCTCCTCTCGGCGGACCGCGCCTCAGCGGACCGCGTCGTAGGCGCCCAGCGCGATCTCGGCGCAGTGGCGCAGCGACTCCGTGCCGGGCGCGAAGTAGCCGGTGTGACCGTGGGCGCCCGCCGAGGAGACGGGACGGGCGCCGAAGGCCGCGGACGTGGGGTCGGTGCCGTGGCCGAGGCCGAACAGCTCGACGTTGGGGACGTTCCCGATCCAGTCGTCGGCGTTGCGGCGGACGGCCCAGACCCGGGCGGTGGTGCGCAGGCCGGCGGCGGAGCCGGCGCGGACGCCCGGGCTGCCCAGGACGACGAGGTCGGTCGCCTCGCCGCGGCCGATGGCGTGGGCGGCGAGGCCGCAGACCACCGAGCCGTAGCTGTGGCAGAAGACGGCCGGCGCGGCGGTCCCGGCGGCGGCCAGCCCGGCGAGGAAGCGGTCGAGCCGGGGCGCGCCGGCTTCGGCGAGCCGGCCGGTGGCGGCGTCGGGGCCGACGCCGACGGGGGTGGTGTAGCCGGCCCAGGCGATGACGGCGGTGGGGGTGCCGGGCGACTGCCGGGCCATCTCGGCGCGCAGGGACCGGGCCATGCCGGCCGGGGTGCCGTAGGGGTCGGTGCGCCGGTCGAAGGAGGACAGGTCGATGTCGGAGCCGGGGACGACGACGGCCGTCCGCCGGGCGGCGGCCAGGTCGCCGTACACCTCGGCGAGCTGGCCGCGCCCGCGCGGGTCGAAGGCGAGGATCCGCCGCCCGGGAGCGAGGAGTTCCCGGTAGCGGTCGGCGAGGGCGCGGGCCTCCGCGCGCTCGTACTCCGGGAGGGAGGTGTCGGCCGCCTGCCGGAGCCGCTCGGCGCGCTCGGCGGCGAGGGCGCGGCGGTTGGCCGCGTACCGCAGGGCCGGCGGGGCGCCGTCCAGGTTGCCGACGACCATGGGGTGGCGGTCCGCGAGCCGCTGCCGGGCGTCCTCGGGGAGGGCGGCGAAGAAGCGGGCGACCTCGGCGGGCGAGGCGGTGGCCGGGTCGGGCAGGGTGCGGTGGAGGGAGTGGTCCGCGCGCCAGGCGGCGGTGCCGGGCGGCGGGCCGGTGACCGCGGCCTCCCGGTGGGCGGCGGCCCAGCCCGCCGTCCCCGCGACCACGGTCGTCGTGAGCGCGACGGCGGCCAGGGTGCGCTTGAAGCGGTGCATGTCGGGCGTTCTCCCTCGTTCCGTTGCGGTGCGAGGGGAAGGTAAGGAGGCGGTACCCGGGCGGGCGTCACCCTCCGGGGCCAAGTCGGGAGTGATACCGGGGTAGGGGGTGGCGCACGGTGCGCGGCGCGGAGTGGCGGGCACGGACGCCCGTTCGCCCTCCCGCGCCGGACCGTCCTACGCTACGGGGATGATCATCGAACCCCGCACCGTCGCGCCCGGCGTCGTCCTCCGCCTCGCGACCCTCGACGACGCGGCCGGCCTGGCCCGGGCCTACTCCGAGAACCGCGATCACCTGCGCCCCTGGGAGCCGCACCGGGCCCCGGAGTTCTTCACCGCCGAGGGCCAGACGGCCCGGCTGGGCGAGCTGACGGCGCTGCGCCGGGAGGGGCGGATGGTGCCCTGGGTACTCGATGACGAGCGGGAGGGCATCGTCGGCATCGTCAACCTGAGCAATATCGTGCGGGGCGCCTTCCAGAGCGGCTCGCTCGGTTACTGGGTCGCCGCCCGGCGGGCCGGCCGGGGGCTGGCCACCGCCGCGGTGACGGCGGTGTGCCGGACGGCGGCCGACGAGCTCGGGATGCACCGGGTGGAGGCGGGCACGGTGATCGCCAACGCCGCCTCGCAGCGCGTCCTGGCGAAGTGCGGTTTCGAGCGGTTCGGCACCGCGCCGAACTATCTGCACATCGACGGCGCCTGGCGAGACCACTACCTCTTTCAGAGGATCCTGCACGACCGCGAGCCGCGCTGACACCGCACCGACCCCACGGCCTTTCAGCCGTCTCACAGCCATTCCCCGTGCTCACGACGCACGATTGCATCGCAATCTATGGTTCGCCGAAGCACGGCTGTTACACGACAGTCGGAAAACCGCGCCCCGCGAGTCGTAAGATCTTACGGTCAACTAAGGGGGGTTGGTTCGACTTTGTCCGACATGTCCGCGTTTGCTCAACCGCGCTTTGGGCGCAGGAGATGGGAGACCCCTGTGCCGGGGCGAATATCACGACTGTCCCGCCGCCGGGTTCTCCAGGTCGGCGGTGCGGGTCTGGTCGTCGGAACGGGCACGGTGGGGGCCTGGCAGTGGCTGGCCCCCGGTTCGGCGCAGGGCAGCGGGCACGAGGACGAGTTCCCCGTGCAGCCGGCGAAGGTGGTGACGACCGAGTCGTTCGTCCACATCATCGCGCACCCCGACGACTCGCTGTACTTCATGAACCCGGAGCTGGAGCAGTCCATCCGGAGCGGCGCCCCGACCGTCACCGTGTGCCTCACCGGCGGTGAGTCGGACGGCCGCAACGCCCTTTCGCAGACGCCCGGGTACCCGAAGCTGCCCATGAAGCGGCCGGAGTTCGTCCGCGCCCGCATCAACGGCCTGCGCGAGGCGACCGCCCAGATGGCCACCGGCGACTGGCTCAGCCCCTGGCGGGTGGAGACGACGCAGCTGATCCCCGGCTTCCAGGCGGAGCTGCACACGCTCAAGGCCGCTCCGCAGGTCCAACTGATCTTCCTGGAGCTGGTGGAGGCCCGGTTCATCCGG
This sequence comes from Streptomyces mobaraensis, assembly GCF_020099395.1. NCBI lineage: Bacteria > Bacillati > Actinomycetota > Actinomycetes > Kitasatosporales > Streptomycetaceae > Streptomyces > Streptomyces mobaraensis. The sequence continues at coordinate 521,500 of NZ_CP083590.1, forward strand.
GTGCCGCGCAAGGAGAGCCTGCGCGGGCTGTGGCTGGGGGTCACGCCGAAGCTGACGACGCTCGTCCCGGCGCACAGCCCGGTCAAGCGCACGTACCTGTACGAGCGCAAGCACGTCATCGACTCGCTGGTGGCGGTGCTGGACCGGTACCGGCCGACGGTCGTCCGCACCCTCGACCCCAACCCGACGCACCGGGCGATCCAGCAGCAGTTCCCCGGGGTGGCGCACGAGCTGGAGGGCATATCCCACTACGACCACCAGGACCACACCACCTCCGCCCATTTCGCCCAGGCGGCGCTGGCCGAGTACTGGGGACGCCGGCACAGCCGCCCCACGGCGGTCGAGAACTACGTCGGCTACGAAGTCTCCCTCCTGCCGTCCAACCTCGACGCGGCCACCACCCGGCACAAGGTGAAGCTCCTCGACATCTACGGCTGGGCCGACGGCAAGGACTGCGGTGACCCCGCCGGCTGCGGCGACCGCAAGGTCGGCGCCCGCTCCAAGGACGTCCGCTGGTCCAACAACCTCCGCTACCGGGCACCCGGCACCCAGCGCTGGGTGCAGCCGCTGCCCGACGGCCGGCTCGCCGCGTTCGCGCTCCTCGACGGCGCCGTGCACTGCTGGACCGAGACCAGGCCCGGGACCGGCGCCTGGTCCGGACCCGCCAAGATCGGCGGGTCGATGCTGGAGGGGCAGGTGGAGGTCCTGCGGCACGCGGACGGCACGCTCCAGCTGTTCTCCGTGCGCACGGTCCTGCCGAGCCGCGGCACCCCGCACCACCGGGAGATCGTCACCGCCCGGCAGAACGGCAAGCCCCGCCCGGGAGCCGTCCCGTCCTTCGGGAACTGGGAGTCCCTGGGCTCGCCCGAGGCCGATCCGGAGCGGTCGATGGAGGTCGGCTACCCGGTGACCGTCGCGGGCAAGGACGGCAAGGTCTTCCTCTTCGTCCGCGACTGGGCCGGCGGCCTGATGTACCGCACCGGCGAGCACGGCACGGACTGGACCGACTGGGAGCACCTGGAGTCGGACGGGGACCAGCCGCCGGTGGTCCTCGACGGGCTGGACGCCGCCCTGGACGACAAGGGCCGGATCCATGTGGTCGCCGCCGACAGCAAGACCCTCTACCACTGGATGTCCGAGAACGAGGGCGAGCCGCCGCAGCCCACCGGGGCGACCCGGCTGCCCACCGCGAGCGGCCCGCTGTCGCTGACCGCCTTCCCGGGCGGCGGCATGCGGCTGGTCACCCGGCAGCCCTCCACCGCGCGCGTCATGGTCGCCGAGCGCCCGGCGAACGGCCCCTGGCGGATGACCGCCGACCTGCCGCCGATCGGCGGGTACGGCCGGGTGGCACTGGCCCAGGACGGCCGGAACGTGGTGCTCGCCGCCCGGGACGCCCGGGGCCGGGTGCGGCTGTCGAAGGGCTCGGGACGCCCCGGCCCCTGGCAGGGCGGCGGCGTGACGTACCGCGCCACGCCGGGCCTCGCCCAGGACGCGCGGGGTCTGACGACCGTCGTGGTGCTCGGCATGGACGGCAAGCTGAGCAGCGCCCGGACGCAGACGTCGGGCAAGTACCCGTTCACGGCCTGGACCGGGCAGGACGGGCGGTCGCAGGGCGGCACGTCGGCGTAGGGGCCGCGCACGCGAGGGCCGCGCCGCCCGTCCCTGGAACCGGGGCGGGCGGCGCGGCCGCCGTGTTCCGACGTGGCTCAGGCCGCGGGCCGCAGCCGCTCCGTGACCTCGCGGACCACCGCGTCCTGATGCCTCGTCAGGTAGAAGTGGCCGCCGGTGAAGACGCGCAGGTCGAAGGAGGACGCGGTGTGGCCGGCCCAGGCCGCCGCGTCGTCCACGGACACCTTGGGGTCGGCGTCGCCCGTCAGCGCGACCACCGGGCAGCGCAGCGGCGGGCCGGGCTCGTAGCGGTAGGTCTCGGCGGCCCGGTAGTCCGACCGCAGCACCGGGAGGATCATGCGGACGAGCTCGTCGTCCTCCAGCACCTGGGCGTCGGTGCCGCTCAGCCGCCGGGTCTCGGCGATGATCCCGTCGTCGTCCCGCAGGTGGACGGTCTCCTCCCGGTGGATCGACGGGGCGCGGCGGGCGGACACGAACAGGGCGGTCGCGACGACGCCCTTCTCCCGCTCGAACCGCCGGGCGACCTCGAAGGCGAGGCTGGCGCCCATGCTGTGCCCGAAGAAGGCCAGCGGCCGGTCGGCCCAGGGCAGCAGCACCGAGAAGACCCGGTCCGCGAGGTCGGGGATGTTGTCGACGAGCGGCTCGTCCCGGCGGTCCTGGCGGCCGGGGTACTGGACGCAGAGCACGTCGGCGACGTCGGCCATGGCCCGCGCCATCGGGTAGTAGAAGCTCGCCGAGCCGCCGGCGTGCGGCAGGCAGACCAGCCGGACGTCAGCGTCCGGGCGCGGCGCGAACCTGCGTATCCACTGGGTGTTCTCCTCGGTGATGCCACGGACGTCGTTCACGGGACGGGTCTTCCTTCCAGGAGCTGCCGGGCGGTGCCGCGGACCGGTGGACACCACGATGACAGGTCCGGGTCCCCCACCGGCCGGCCGGGTAGGGCCAGGTCAGACGTGCCCCGGAAGCCGGCGCCGCACACCTGATGCGGCGGGCGTCACGTTCGGCGACCCGGCTACCGCGCCACGTCCTGCCGGACGATCCGCTCGATGTTCCGCTCCGCGAGCGCGGTGATGGTGAGGAAGGGATTGACGCCGAGCGATCCCGGGATCAGCGCGCCGTCGGTGACGTAGAGGCCGGGGTGCCCGGGGATCCGGCCGTACGGGTCGGTGGCGCGGCCGAGCACGCAGCCGCCGAGGGGGTGGTAGGTGAAGTCGTCGGCGAACGCCTTGGCGCGGGGGCCGAAGAGGTCGTAGCGGTAGTCGGTGCGATTGGCGCGGTTGACGCGGTCGAAGAGGGAGCGGGCGGCGTCGACGGCGGGCCGGCTCTGGTCCCGGGTCCACCGCAGCCCCATCCGGTCCGTGCCGCGGTCGTACACGAAGGTGCCGCGCTCGGGGTTGCGGGTGATCGCGATGTAGAGGCTGATCCAGGTCTCGATGCCGGCCGGCACCGGGGTGACCTCGGCGAAGACCGGGTGCCGCGGGTCGTCCCAGGCGTCGAGGCCGAGGGCGGGGACGGTGGACTGGTGGCAACCGGTGGGGTCGGTGGGGTGGTTGGCGCGCGCGGCCATCACGTTCCCGTTGGGCCCCCAGCCGCGGCCGATCTCGGGGCCGAGGTCCGGCAAGGCGCCGGTCTCCCGGGCGCGCAGCAGGAGTTCGGTGCTCCCGAGACTTCCGGCCCCGAGGAACAGCCGCCGGCAGCCGATCTCCTTGACGGCGATCCGGCGCCCGGCCTCGTCGGACCGCTCGACCGTCAGGACGTAACCCCCGGCCCGCCGGCGGCGGATGGCCCGCGCCCGGTGCAGGGTCGCGATGGTGACGCGCCCGGTGCGCAGGGCCGCGGCCAGGTAGGTCTTGTCGAGGGACATCCGCCCGTGGTTGTTGCCGTAGATCAGCTCACCTGCGAGCGCGGACCGCGGTGCCGTACCGTCCGCTTCCCTCCGCATATGCCCGAAGTCATAGACGTTGTCGAGGAACACCGACCGCAGCCCGGCCCGCGCCGCCTGCTCACGCGCCACACGCGAGTACCGGTACCACTCTGTCCCCTCGAACCAGGTCCGGTCGACGCCGTTGACGCGGAGCATGGCACGGGCGCGCGGGAAGTACCGGCGGTACATCTCCCCCGCGTCCACCTGCGGGAGCATCCGCCGCAGATAGTCGCGCCGGGGCGCCACGGCCATCCCCCCGTTGACCAGCGAGCCGCCGCCGACACCGCGGCCCGCGTAGACGGCCATGGACCCGAAGTCGACCCGGTCGAGCACGCCGGGGTACGGCTCGACGTTCCGGTCGACGACGTCGAGCCAGAGGAACGAGCCGAGCGGCGCCGCGGTCCGGGTCCGGAACCAGCTGGACCGCCGGTCGGGGTCGAGCATCCCGCAGAACACCCGCCCGTCCGCCCCCGGCCGGTCCCACCACCGCCCCATCTCCAGCATCAGCACCCGCACCCCCGCCTCGGCGAGCCGTAACGCCGTGACGGCGGCCCCGTACCCGGTCCCGACGACGACGGCGGGCACGAACGCCCCGTCCCGCGCGACCTCGGCGGCTTCGGCGGCCTCGGCAGCCTCGGCACCGGAACCCCCGAGGAGAACCCCGCCACCAAGGGCCGCCGCCCCCAGCACGAGCCCGCCGCCGAGCACCCGACGACGGGACGGATGACGCTGAACCGACATGGACACACCTCACCTTTCCGGGGCCCACCGAATGGGACGAACGCCAGGACCCCGGACGCATGCAAACAGAAGTTGCCGGAGAGGTAAGGGAGTTGCACCGGAACAGCCCTTGATTTCCCCATTCCGCTTGACCGGCGCGGCGGGACGAAGTAGAGACGCCGAAGGCCGACGGCCCGACGCGGTACGCCCGCTTCACTCCCCGTAAATGAGTGGCCAGACCCGCCCGCCGGACGGACCCTGGTATCCGTGACAGCACAGAAACACCGGATTCGCGCCCTGTACTCCCCTTCCACCATCACCGTCTACCAGGCGTACGATCCGGCCATCGGCCTGCCCGCCGCACGGGACGGCCGGTTTCCGGCCACCTGGAAGCGGGACCGCATGACGTGGATCAAGCCGTCCTTCCTCTGGATGATGTACCGCTGCGGCTGGGGCACCAAGGAGGGGCAGCGGACGGTGCTGGCCGTGGAGATCGACCGGGAGGGGTTCGAGTGGGCGCTGCGGAACGCGTGCCTGTCGCACTACGACCCGGATGTGCACGAGGATCGGGACGCCTGGCGCCGGGAGTTGCGCCGGGCGCCGGCGCGGGTGCAGTGGGATCCGGAACGGGATCCGCGGCTGCGGCCGCTGCCTTACCGGTCGCTGCAGCTCGGGCTGTCCGGCGAGGCGGCCCGCCGGTACGCGGACGAGTGGACGGTGGGCATCACGGACGTCACGGCGCTGGCCCATGCCGTGCACGCGCGCGTGCGCGAGGGTGATCTGAAGGGCGCCGAGCGGCTGCTGCCGGAGGAGCGCCCGTATCCCGTGGCGGACGGGTTCCTCGCGCATCTGTGCTCGTAGCCCCTCCCCCGCGCCCCGGAACGCGACGGAGTTCCCGCGCCGGCGGTAAACCCCCACGGCCCGCGGGGAGTCAGTGCGGGTGAGGGCATACGGCGGGTGAGGGCGGGTGAGTGGGATCCCGCCCGGGCACGACCGGGGCCGTACTGGTGCAGGCTGGTGGTACTGGTGGGTGGCGTGGGGTTCGCGGTCACCTCGGGAGAAGTCAGGAGAAGGGGAGAGTGCGATGAGTGACGAGTGCGACCACGAGTGGGTCCTGTGGAGCGGCGCCAGCCGCTGCCGCAAATGCGGTACGACGCAGTGGTCCGGATGGTCCGGCACATGACCGGTCGCCAGGGGTGTGGGGGCGGCGTGCCCTGAGACGCGAGGGCGCGCGCCCTGCCGGTGCGCGCCCGGCGCATTGGCGCGTCAGTGCACCCGGCACGTCGCGATACGTCAGTGCGTCCGGCGCGTCACGCGTCGACACCCACTCAGTGCCTCAACGCGTCGGCAGGCCCGGTGCGTCGACACGTCAGACCGCCGGGTGCGCCGGCGCGCCCGATGTCGTCCACGCGTCAGTCCGCCCGGTGCGCCGGCGCGCCCGGCACGTCGCCCCGTAACGACCCGCCGCGCCGCCCCGGCCCGCGCCTCAGCGCACCTGCACCCCCGAGACCGCCCGGGCGATCACCAACCGCTGGATCTCGCTGGTGCCCTCGAAGATCGTGTAGATGGCGGCGTCCCGGTGCATCCGCTCCACGGGGTATTCGCGGGTGTAGCCGTTGCCGCCGAGGATCTGCATCGCCTGGGCGGTGACCGCCTTGGCGGTCTCGCCGGCGAAGAGCTTGCTCATGGAGCCCTCGGCCGAGGTGAACGGCTTGCCGGTGGCGGCCATCGCCGAGGCGCGCCAGACGAGGAGGCGGGCGGCGTCGATGCGGGTGCGCATGTCGGCGAGCTGGAAGGCGACGCCCTGGTTGTCGATGATCGGGCGGCCGAACTGGACGCGCGTGGTGGCGTAGTCGAGGGCGATCTCGTAGGCGGCGCGGGCGATGCCGACGGCCTGGGCGGCCACGGCCGGGCGGGACGCCTCGAAGGTGGCCATCGCCGCGTTGCCGCCGCGCTCGCCGCCGCGTGAACCGCCCTTCTTCTTGCCCTCCCGAGCCCGCGCCAGACGCTCGTCGAGCTTCTCCTTGCCGCCGAGCAGGCAGTGACCGGGCACCCGGACGCCGTCGAGGACGACCTCGGCGGTGTGCGACGCGCGGATGCCGTGCTTCTTGAACTTCTGCCCCTGGGACAGCCCTTCGGTGCCCGGCGGGATGATGAAGGAGGCGTGTCCGCGGGCGCCCAGGCCGGGTTCGACGACGGCGACGACGACGTGGACGTTGGCGATGCCGCCGTTGGTCGCCCAGGTCTTGGTGCCGTTGAGCACCCATTCGTCCTTGGCCTCGTCGTAGACGGCGCGGGTGCGCATCGCGGAGACGTCGGAGCCGGCGTCGGGCTCGGAGGAGCAGAAGGCGGCGACCTTCACGTCGTCCGGGTCGCCGTACATCTGCGGGATCCAGGTGCCGATCTGTTCGTCGGTGCCGTTGGTGAGGACGCCGACGGCCGCCAGGCCGGTGCCGGTGATGGCCAGGCCCAGGCCGGCGTCGCCCCAGAAGAGCTCCTCGATGGCCACGGGGATGCCCAGGCCGGTGGGGTCGAAGAACTGCTTCGCGTAGAAGTCGAGCGAATACAGGCCGATTTTCGCCGCTTCCTGGACGACCGGCCAGGGGAACTCCTCGCGTTCGTCCCACTCCGCGGCGGCGGGCCGCATCACGTCGGCGGCGAAGCCGTGGACCCAGTCGCGCACGGCCTTCTGTTCGTCGTCGAGCTCCAGTCCGAAACCCGCCATGGCCCCTCCCGAGCGTTGCTTACCTGCGGTAACAGGAGTCTGTTACCGGTCAGTAGGACCTGTCAACTCCCCTCTCCCCCCGGATCCGCTGGGTGCCGCGGGTGTTACGTTGCGCAGGCATGTGAGAAGACACGGGGGCGGGAGGCACAGCCATGACGACCAGTCAGCGGGAAGACCAGCAGCGCACGACGGAACGGCGGCGCAGGGAACTGCTGGAGGCCGCGGACCGGGTGGTGCTCAGGGACGGGCCGGGGGCGTCGATGAACGCCATCGCGGCCGAGGCGGGGATCACCAAACCGATCCTCTACCGGCATTTCGGCGACAAGGGCGGCCTCTACCGGGCGCTCGCGGCCCGGCACACCGAGGCACTGCTGGAGGGGCTGCGGGCCGCGCTCGACGCGCCGGCCGAGCGGCGGCGGCGCGTGGAGGCGACCCTCGACACCTACCTCGCCGCCATAGAGGCGCGGCCGCAGGTCTACCGGTTCCTGATGCACCCGGCCGAGGACGCCGGCCCGTCGGACCGCGGCTTCGACGTGGGCCGGCACTCCGCGCCGCTCCTGCGGCGGATGGGCGAGGAGCTGGCGGTGGTGATAGCCGAGCGCGTGGAACTGGGCCCGGAGGGCACCGGGCTCGCCCGCGCCTGGGGGCACGGCATCGTCGGCATGATGCACGCGGCCGGCGACTGGTGGCTCCGCGAGCACCCCTTCCCCCGCGAGCACCTGGTCAGCCACCTCGCCGACCTCCTGTGGGGCCGGCTGGCCACGGCGGGCGACCGGGCGGACGGCCCGGGATTCTGACCGCCACGAGCCGGTCCGCCCGCCGTCCCGGCGGGCGGGGCGGAAAACCGGATGCCCGCCTCCCTTCCTCGACGTAATGTGCACTGCCGCAAGGCAGGCATTACTCGGAAGGGGCACCATGGTTCCGGAACTCGTCACGGCCTGGGCGGCCGGCTGGGCCGTCTCGCGGGGGACTCACCCGCCCACCGCGCACCCCTGGGGATGCGTCATCACGGTCGGGCTGCCGGAGCAGTCGGAGCGCCGGGTCGTGTACGTCCCGGAGGCGGACGCGGTACGGGCGGCGTGCGCGGACCCCGTCCCGTACGCCTGGCTCAAGGCCGCCGAGGATCCCGACGTGATACGGCGCCTGCTCCCCCGGGGCTGGGTGGTGGATGAGGAGGACACCGGCCATCTGATGGCCGTCGACCTCGCACCGCCCGCCGGCCCGTCGACGGCGCCGCCCGGATACGTGGCTTCCGTGAACGAGGCCGACGGCGTCCTCCACGTCCGGGTGACCGACGCGGCGGGCGGACCCGCCGCCAAGGGGCAGCTGGTGGTCGTCGGGGACGTGGCGGTCGTCGACCGCGTCGTGACCGAGGAGGCGCACCGCCGGCGCGGCCTCGGCCGCCTCGTGATGCGTACGCTCGGCGAACACGCCCTGGCCGCGGGCGCGTTCACCGGCGTCCTGGGCGCGACGGACGACGGGCGCGCGCTGTACGAGACGCTGGGCTGGAAGCGGCACACGGCCCTGACGGCGTGCGCCTACCGACCGTGAGCCGGCGCGCGGAACGCCTGCCGGGCATGGGACGGCGGACCTGACGCCTGCCGGGCATGGGACGGCGAACCTGACGCCTGTCGGCCATGAGGCGGCGCTCGCCGGTCGCGGGACGGCAGCCGCACGGCCCACCGGCCGCGAGACGGCGCGGGCCACCGTCCGGCGCCGTCCGTCCGCCGAGCGCGCGCCGCGCGGGCCACGCCCGGCGCGAGCCCCGGCACAAGCCCCCGGCACACCGCGCGCTCCGCGCGCTACGGCACCGGCCGTACCCCCGCGCCCGCCCAGGGCGCCCGGCGTGCGGCGCGGAGGGTGCGGCGGTGGGCGGAGCCGGTGAGGTGGTCGAGGTAGAGGCCGCCGTCGAGGTGGGCGCACTCGTGCTGGAGGCAGCGGGCGAAGAAGCCGGTGCCCGTCACCCGCACCGGGGTGCCGTCCAGGGTGAAGCCCTCGACCACCGCCTCGTCGGAGCGCGGCGTGGGTGCCTCGAGGCCGGGCAGCGACAGACAGCCCTCGGGGCCGAGTACCTCCACCCCGCCGGTCGAGACGAGGCGGGGGTTGACGAGGTGGCCGAGGTGGCGGACGTCCTCGTCGTCGGGGCAGTCGTAGACGAAGACGCGCAGCGGGACGCCGATCTGGTTGGCGGCGAGGCCGACGCCGTCGAAGGCGTACATCGTGGCGAACATCGACTCCACGAGTCCGGCCAGGTCGGTGCGCTCCCCGTCGGCCTCGACGGGCGCCGTGAAGTCCTCGACCTCGGCGCAGGGGGCGGCCAGTACCGGATCGCCGAGCAGCCGCACGGGCCGCACGCGTCCGGAACTTCCTGGAATGGCACGTCTTCGCATGGGTCCAGCCTACGGGCCCGCGGAAGACGGTTTCGGGCCCACGGGCGGATCTCGATAGGCTGATCCCCGACCGAAGCCTCCTGGCTGACGATTCGGCGCGGAGGGGGCGTTCCACCGGCGGACCAGGGAACAGGCGACGGCGCCGAACAAGGAGGATCTAGGACGATGGCAGGCAACTCGGGGCCGCTGTCCGCACGCGCCAAGCTGGCCGTGACAGCGGGCAAGGCCGCGGCGGCGGTGTCGCGGGCCGCGGGGCGCGGCAGCGGATCGGTGATCGGCGGCAAGGTCGCGCTCAAGCTCGACCCTGACCTGCTCGCCCGGCTGGCGACCCACCTCGATGTGGTCCTCGTCTCGGCCACGAACGGCAAGACGACCACGACCCGGCTGATCGCCGAGGCGCTGCGGGCCAGCGGCCCGGTGGTGTCGAACGCGCTGGGCGCCAACATGCCCGCGGGCATCACCTCCGCCCTGGCCGGCGGCTCGGACGCGCGCTTCGGCGTGATCGAGGTGGACGAGAAGTACCTGGCGATGGTCGCCCGGGACGTCTCGCCCAAGGCCATAGCGCTGCTCAACCTCTCCCGCGACCAGCTCGACCGCGCCGCGGAGACCCGCATGCTGGCCGAGAAGTGGCGGGAGGGCCTGGCCGGCTCCAAGGCGGTGATCATCGCCAACGCCGACGACCCGCTGATCGTGTGGGCCGCCTCGTCCTCGCCGAACGTGGTGTGGGTGGCGGCCGGCCAGGAGTGGAAGGACGACGCCTGGTCCTGCCCGTCGTGCGGCGGTGTGATGCAGCGCCCGGGCGACGACTGGTTCTGCGGCGAGTGCGGTTTCCGCCGGCCGACGCCGAGCTGGGCGCTGTCGGGCGACTACGTGCTGGACCCGCACGGTTCGGCGTGGCCGATCCACCTCCAGCTGCCGGGCCGGGCCAACAAGGCGAACGCCACCACCTCCGCCGCCGTGGCCGCCACCTTCGGGGTGCCGCCGCAGGTGGCGCTGGAGCGGATGTACCAGGTGCAGGCGGTGGCCGGCCGGTACGACGTGGTGACGTTCATGAACCGCGAACTGCGGCTGCTGCTGGCGAAGAACCCGGCCGGCTGGCTGGAGACGTTCTCGCTGATCGACGGCCCGCCGGCGCCGGTGCTGCTGTCGGTGAACGCGCGCGGCGCGGACGGTACGGACACCTCGTGGCTGTGGGACGTGGACTACACGCGGCTCGCGGGGCACCCGATCTTCGTGATCGGCGACCGCAAGCTCGACCTGGCGGTGCGTCTGGAGGTCGCCGGCCTGGACTTCCGGGTCTGCGAGAGCGTGGACGAGGCCGTGCAGTCGGCCCCGCCCGGCCGGATCGAGGTCATCGCCAACTACACCGCGTTCCAGGACCTCCGCCGCCGCGTCGGCAACTGACCCGCAAAGGACCATGAGCATGAGCCAGAACAGTCTGCGTGTGGTGTGGGTCTACCCCGACCTGCTCAGCACCTACGGGGACCAGGGCAACGTCCTGGTCCTGGAGCGCCGCGCCCACCAGCGCCGCCTGGACGTCCAGCGCCTGGACGTCCGTTCCGACCAGCAGATCCCCACCTCGGGTGACATCTACCTGATCGGCGGCGGTGAGGACCGTCCGCAGCGGCTGGCGGCGGAGCGGCTGCGCCGCGACGGCGGCCTCAACCGGGCGGTCGCCAACGGCGCGATCGTCTTCTCGGTCTGCGCCGGGTACCAGATCCTGGGCCACGAGTTCATCAACGACCTGGGCCAGCGCGAGCAGGGCCTGGGCCTGCTGGACGTCTACAGCACCCGCGGCGAGGGCGAGCGCTGCGTCGGCGACGTGCTCGGTGACATCGACCCGCAGCTCGGCCTGCCGCCGCTGACCGGTTTCGAGAACCACCAGGGCGTCACCCACCTCGGCCCGTCCGCGCGCCCGTTCGCCCGGGTCCGCTTCGGCAACGGCAACGGCACGGGCGACGGCACCGAGGGCGCGTTCAACGAGACGGTCTTCGGTACGTACATGCACGGCCCGGTCATGGCGCGGAACCCGCACATCGCGGACCTGCTGCTGAAGCTGGCGCTGGACGTCAACGCGCTGCCGCCGGTGGACGACCGCTGGTACGACGCGCTGCGCAACGAGCGCATCGCGGCGGCGACGCAGCCCGCGTAGCGGTCCGCATCGTCCGCGTGCCGGACGCCGGTGTTCCCCGTCACCCGCCCTGGGTAGGGTGACGGGGATTCCACCGGACGACGGGGTCCGGTCGTCGGCCCTGTCACAAAGGTTTCCACCATGCGCATCGGTGTGCTCACCTCCGGCGGCGACTGCCCCGGTCTCAACGCCGTCATACGTTCCGTCGTGCACCGCGCGGTCGCGGACCACGGCGACGAGGTGATCGGCTTCCACGACGGCTGGCGCGGCCTCCTCGAAGGCGACCACCGGCCGCTCGACCTGGACGCGGTGGCCGGCATCCTGGCCTCCGGCGGCACGGTCCTCGGCTCCTCCCGGGTCCGCCCCGAGCAGTTGCGGGACGGCGTCGAGCGGGCGAAGGAGCACGTCGCGGCGCTGGGCCTGGACGCCGTGATCCCGATCGGCGGCGAGGGCACGCTCAAGGCGGCCCGGCTGCTGTCGGACGGCGGGATCCCCATCGTCGGCGTCCCCAAGACGATCGACAACGACATCGCGGTCACCGATGTGACCTTCGGCTTCGACACGGCCGTGGGCGTCGCCACGGAGGCCCTGGACCGGCTGAAGACCACCGCCGAGTCGCACCAGCGGGTGCTGATCGTCGAGGTGATGGGCCGGCACACCGGCTGGATCGCCCTGCATTCGGGCATGGCCGCCGGCGCCCACGCGATCGTGGTCCCGGAGCGGCCCTTCGACATCGACGAGCTCAGCGCGGTGGTCGGCAAGCGCTTCGAGGCCGGCAAGCGGTTCGCGATCGTGGTGGTCGCGGAGGGCGCCAAGCCGCGCGAGGGCTCGATGGCGTTCGAGACCGGCGGGACGGACGTCTACGGGCACGAGCGGTTCGCCGGGGTGGCCCGGCAGCTCGCCGTCGAACTGGAGCGGCGGCTCGGCAAGGAGGCCCGGCCGGTGATCCTCGGCCACGTCCAGCGCGGCGGCACCCCGACCGCGTACGACCGCGTCCTCGCCACCCGCTTCGGCTGGCACGCGGTCGAGGCCGCGCACCGCGGCGACTTCGGGATGATGACCGCGCTGCGCGGCACGGAGATCACGCTGGTGCCGCTGGCGGAGGCGGTGGAGTCGCTGAAGACCGTGCCGGAGGACCGCTACGGCGAGGTCGACTCCGTCCTTTGACCCACCGCTCGGGGGCGGCCCCCGGGCGCAGGTCACACGGGGGCCGCCTCTACTCTGGATCCGGCGCATCGGTCCTAATCGGGAGAGAGCGGATGGATCACAGCGGGCACGGCATGGACATGATGGACATGCCACCGTTCACCCTCGGACGGGGTCTGGAGTGGAGCGGTGATCCGTTCTTCACCACCGCCTGCGCCGTGGGCCTGGCCCTCTACGGCTATGCCGTCGTGCGGCTGTGGCGCCGGGGCGACAAGTGGCCGGTGAACCGGACCGTGTGGTTCACCCTCGGCGTCCTCTCCGTGGCGCTGGTGATGTGCACCAAGCTGAACGACTACGGCATGGTCATGTTCAGCGTGCACATGGTCCAGCACATGGTGATCAGCATGCTCTCCCCCATCCTGATCCTGCTGGGCGCGCCGGTGTCCCTCACCCTGCGCGCGCTGCCGCCGGCGGGCCGGGGGCGCAAGGGCCCGCGCGAGTGGCTCGTGATGCTGCTGCACAGCCGCTATATGCGGATCATCACGCACCCGGCGTTCACGATCCCCATGTTCATCGCGAGCCTCTACGGCCTCTACTTCACCCCGCTCTTCGACTTCCTCATGGAGAGCCGGACCGGCCACATCGCCATGATGATCCACTTCCTGGCGGTCGGCCTGGTGTTCTTCTGGCCGATCATGGGCGTGGACCCGGGCCCGCACCGGCCGGGCTATGTGATGCGGATGCTGGAGCTGTTCGCGGGCATGCCGTTCCACGCGTTCTTCGGCATCGCGCTGATGATGTCGTCCGAGCCCATGATCGGGACGTACAAGCACCCGATGGCCTCGCTGGGCATCGACGCCCTGGACGACCAGCACGCGGGCGGCGGCATCGCCTGGGCCTTCAGCGAGATCCCGTCGGTGGTCGTGCTCCTGGCGCTGGCCTTCCAGTGGTACCGCTCCGAGCAGCGGCAGGCCCGGCGCAGCGACCGGCAGGCGGACCGGGACGGCGACCAGGAGCTGGCGGCCTACAACGCGTACCTCGCTTCGCTCCAGGCGCGCGGCAGATGAACCGGCTCGGACGCGGCTGAGCGACGAGCACCTTCAGCGCTGTGGCATTGACGGCCGCGGCCGGAGACGATGGTCTCCGGCCGCGGCTCGCGCATATGTGCGCCTCATATGTGCGCGGGGCCGCCGTGAGGAGGTGCGGGGTGCCCGGATCGACGAAGACGATGGCTTGGCTCACCGTGGGCGGCCTGGTGGCCGTGACCGCTTACACGGTGACGTTGGGGGGCAACGGCTGGCTCTGGTTCGCCTGGGTCGTGCTGGGGCTGACGACGATAGGGGCGCTGGTGGCGCGGGGGACGTGAGGGGCCGCCGGGCGGCGGCGGATGGTCGGCGGCAGCGGGAGTGGTCGGCGCCGCCGGTCGCCGACGGGAGTGGGGTCGATGCCGGCCGCCGGACCCGGGTCCGGCGGATCGGGGTCCTGCCGGCTCCGGGTCCGGCGGACCGGCGGACGACAGGCAGCCCGTCGGCGGCAGGTGACCCGAGGGCTCCCGGCCGTCCGGCGGCCGCGGTCCACCCGGTGGCCTCGGATCACGTGGCAACCTCGGGCCGCCTGGCTGCCGCGGGCGGCACAGCGGCCACGCTGTGGCGTAGGACGCCCCGGCCTCCGCCCCGCGCCCCCGCCGCTCAGAACCGGAACACCGGCCCGGTCGCCGTGTCGAGGGCGCACGGGCCGGAGTAGGTGCCCTTCCAGTGCAGGTCGGCCGTTCCCCAGCGGCCGTCGGCCGTCGCGGTGACCGGCTCACGCTCGGCGCCGCACGGCCGGTCCTCGCGCCGGAGCGCGTTCGGCCGGCCGTGCGCCTCGGCGAGACGCGCGCACGCCTCCGCCGCGTGCGGGTGCCGGCCGCCGGCGTCCGGGCAGGTCAGCCGGACGCCGCGGATCCAGGTGTGGTCGGCGCCGGAGAGGGTGAGGAGCAACTCGCCCTGCTCCGGCCCGGGTTCCCCGGCGGACGCCGGGGCGGCCGGCAGGACGAGCGCGACGGCCGCCGCGGCGGCGGCGAGGGCGGTGGTGGCGGACATCGCTGTGCCTTCCGAGAAGTGGGGCCCGGATGCTCGCACATCCACCACCCGAACCGCTACTTTCACCCCTCTTTCGGGGCAAAGCGCAACCGAACCCCGGTCACTTCGGGAGATCGGCGCTGAGGGTGGTGTCCGGCACGCAGAGGATCCCGTCGAACGCCTCCAGAGCGGGGACCTCCAGGAAGGCGGTGTCCAGCCGGGTGCGGACCGGCTCGGGCAGCCCGCAGCGGCGGGCGTACGCGCGCAGCGCCCGCGCGTCCACCAGCGCGGGCCGGTCGCGTACGTCCGCGAACAGCGCCTCGACGCTGTCCGGTACGGCGTCCGGGACGGCGGCCCGGCCCCAGCGCATCCCGGCCGGGTGGTCGCGGTCGGGCACGTTCTCGACCGTCTCGCCGCCGTTGCCGGTCAGCGCGATCGGCACGTAGTCCGCACCGAGCGCCCGGGCGAGCAGATTCCCCATGGTGGCCACCCCGAGCGGTCCGGTGGAGCGCTGGATGTGGGCGTTGTGTCCGACGAGGACGGCCCGGGTGCCCGGCGCGGACCGGTCGAGGAACTCCAGCGGGGTGTCGGCCAAATAGCGCTCCCGCGCCGCGAAGCCGGCACCGTCGGGCGCGCCCGCGAGCGCCTCGGCCATGGCTCGTTGCGCCCGGTCGGTGGCGACCGCGGCGCGGACGTCCGACAGCGCCGTCTCGTACGCCGCACGGCCGGCGCGCTCGACGTGGACCTCGCGCAGGTCGGTGAGGCGGCCGAGGAGCCGGGAGAGGGCGGTGGTGAGACGGTCCTGCGTCGCCTCGTCCAGATCGAGCCGGGCGTAGGCGGGCACCATCACCGTGCCGCCTGCGATCGGCTCGGAGATCTGCCGCGCGGCCTCCAGGAAGCGCAGCGCGCCGGGGTCGACGGCGGCCAGGTAGGCGGCGACGGGGTCGAGGACGGGCGCGAGCGAGCCGCCCGCCGAAGGGATGTCGCAGCCGAGGAAGCGGACGGGGCGCGGGGCGGCGGCGTTGTGGCGGCGCAGCCACCGCAGGGTGTCCCGGCACTCGGCGGGCAGCCCGAGACGGTGGATCCCGCCGGCCGTACCACCGGGTGCCAGAAGGCCGTCGAGGTCACCGGGGCCGCCCCGCACCCAGGCGTCCACGGCGCGGCCCTCGGCGGCGCCGTACTCCATCGCGTAGGCGGTGAAGCCGAGTTCCTCGACGAGATACCGCAGGACGCGGTGGCGCAGGAGGCCGAACTCCCGTATCTGGTGCGAGTTCTCCCCGAGGGCGACGACGCGGGCGTCGCCGACGAGGTCGCGCAGCGGCTCCAGGTCGCCGAGTGGCGCCTCCGGGTCCGCGCCGGGGCCCAGCGGGGCCAGCCGGGAGGCGTTCCGGGCGACCCAGCGCACCAGCTCGGCCGGGGCTGCGGTCAGGGTCGGTTCGGCGGCGGGCAGGAGGTCGCGCAGATCGCTGGTGTCGTGGTCGTGGTGCTGTTCGTTCATGAGAGGTGCTCCGCGGTGTACGTCGTCATCATCGTCGGAGCCGGGCAGCGTGAGGCACCGCACCGGCGGGGAACCGGAGTGCGGCGAAGCTGACGGAACGTTGGTCGCAGCCTGCCGCTAGGCGGCGCTGCGGGGCCTGACGAACCAGCCCTGGACGGCGGGGAAGCACATGCCGGCGACGGTACCAAGGGGCGGGGCGGGCGCGCATCGGGTTTGTCCGCCGACGCTCGTCGTCGCGTCCGGTCCGGCACTGTGCGGATCGTGCGCAGACGGATGTGCGCCCTTCGGCGGGCGGCGACCGTGCCGGGTCCGCCGGGCGAGGTGAACCGTCGTGAGGACGACCGCCGCCGACAGGGCGGCCGCCACGAGGACGAGGGCGGGCTGGTCAGAGCCGGTCGTCGAGGGCGGTGCCGGTGAGGTGCTCGGCCTGGGTCCACAGGCGTGCCGCGACGGTCCTGTCCCGGGCCCGGCGCGGTGGGCGGGTGGCTTTCGGGGGGCCGGTCATGACCCAGCGCGGGCCGAAGTAGCCACCGGGCGAGGCGTCGGGGCCGGTCGCCGCGTACAGCAGCGGTTCCGCGCCTTGCTCCGGGCCCTGGGAGGGCACGATATTGGCGGCCAGCGAGGTGAACCGGTCGAGTCGGCCGTCGCCGAGGGTCGGTCCCGCGTTCAGCAGGTTGGTGCGGGTATTGCCGGGGTGCGCGCCGACCGACAGTAGTGGCCAGTTGCGCTGGGCTGCGATGTCCGCCAGGTGCAGGGTCATCATCAGGTCGGCCAGTTTGGACTGGTGGTATGCCTTGGTGGGGCTGTAGTGGCGGGTGGACTGGAGGTCGTCGAAGTCGATCCGGCCGGTGGCGGCGCCGAGGCTGCTCATCGTGGCGACTCGCGGCGTGGGGGCCGACAGCAGCAGCGGGAGCAGCTTCACCGTGAGCGCGAACGGGCCCAGGAAGTTGCTGCCCAGTTGCAGCTCGAATCCGTCCGCCGTCTCGTGCCGGCTGGGCACGTTCGCCACTCCGGCGTTGTTGAGCAGCAGGTCCAGCGGCCTGCCGTCGGCGATCAGCCGGTCGGCGAACTCGCGGACCGAAGCCAGGTCGGCCAGGTCGAGCCGGCGGACCTCGACCTGGGCGTCGGGGTGCGCGGCGAGGATCTCCGCTCGCGCTTGCTCGCCCTTGGCCGGGGTGCGCACGGCGAGCACCACGTGGGCTCCGGCCGCGGCCAGGCGTGTGGCGGCCTCTCTGCCCGTGCCGCTGTTCGCGCCGGTGACGACGGCGAGCTTGCCGTTCTGTTCGGGAACCCGGTACATCCCCGCCTCCTAAAAGACTGCTGGTCTCTAATACCTCCAACGGTAACAGACCGCCGGTCTCGTATTAAGAGACCGGCGGGTAGCTACGATGGGAGGGTGGAATTCCAGCGCGCACGCAGTGCCGAGCAGCGACTCGAACGGCGCCGGCAGATCTTGTCGACCGCGGCCGCGATGCTGGCCGAGATGCCGGTCGCCAAGCTCAGCCTCAACGAGCTGAGCCGCCGGACAGGGCTGGCCAAATCCAACGTACTGCGCTATTTCGAGTCCCGCGAAGCAGTCCTGCTCGAGGTCCTGCAGGCCGAGATGCGGGACTGGGCCGCGGAGCTGGAGCGCACGCCCCCTCCGGCCGGCGGAACACCGCGCGAGCGCGGGGACCGGCTGGCCGAGACCCTGGCCGCCTCGCTGGCACGGCGGCCGGTGCTGTGCGACCTGCTCGCCGCACAGGCCGCGGTGCTGGAACACAACATCTCCACCGAGGTCGCCGTCCGGCACAAGCACGCGGCCTGGCAGAACACACAGACCCTGATCGAGCTGGTGCGGCGGCTCCTTCCCGAGCTCGGCGTCGAGGGCGCGTCCGGACTGGTCGAGACGACCGTGCTCACGGCCATGGCGGCCTGGCCGTGCAGCCGTCCCTCGGAGGCGCTGCGGGCCGCCTACGACTCGGACCCGGCGCTGGGCGCCCTGCGGATGGACTTCACCGACCTGGTGCGCCGCACGGCGGAGGTGACCGTCTGGGGACTCCTCGCCCGCCAGGAGGCGGCCGCCGCACGTCCGGCTTCCTGAGCGCCCGCCCATGCCGTCGCAGGCGTGTCGCCGCGGGCCGTGCGCGGCTCGGTGGCGTCCCAAGGTCCCGCAGGAGCACGCCGGTTCGGCCTCGGGCCTGTTCGCCGCCATGTGGGCCCTGACGTTCCTCCAGCCCAGGCACGCGGGCACCCGGGCCGACTGAGCCACCGGCGTCCCGACGGGTGCCGCCGGGCAGGGTGCGGGCCGGTCGTGAGGTGCGGGCGCGGTGACGCGGCCCGACAATGGCGTCCATGAGCCGTATGGAGAACGTGCTGTTCATGCGGGCCGAAGACGCCGGCACGGGACACCAGGCGCTGGACCGGCTGCGCCGCGCCGATGCCGACGGCGCCCTCACCCTGCGCGGGGCCGCCGTGATCGCCCGGGACGCGGAGGGTTCCGTCGACTTCCCCGACACCCTCGACACCACCGGCACCGCTCGGGGCTTCCTCGCGGGCGGGCTGATCGGCGGCCTCGTCGGCATCCTCGGCGGGCCCCTCGGCGTCATGGCCGGTTTCGGAGCCGGTGGTCTCATCGGCGGCGCCCGGGACGCGCGGCGGGCCACCGCGGACAACGTCGCCCTCCAGCTGCTGACCGAGGAAGTGCCACCGGACACCACGGTCCTGGTGGCGGAGGTCGCCGAGGACGGCCCGGAGGCGGCGGACGAGGCGCTGGCGCCGTACGGGACGCCCGTACGGCACCCGGCGGACCGGGTCAGGGAAGAGGTCGAGGCGGCGATCGCGGAGGGCAGGAGGAGCGCGTGACGCCCGCGCGCCCGGACCGTCCCCCTCCGCCCCGCCGCACCGGCTCACCGGCCCGGCGAAGCAGTGGCCCGTGCACCGCCCTGCCGGTGGTCGCACCTCCGGTGCCGGTGTAGGGGAGGCCGCCGGATGACCTGTGAGAGCCCCCGCCCGAGCAGGGCCGACGCGCCCCGCTACCTGCCCATCGCCGAGCACGGCCTGATCGGCGACATGCGCACGGCCGCGCTCATCGGGACGGACGGCACGATCGACTGGTACTGCTGCGCGCGTTTCGACGCACCGAGCGTCTTCGCGGCGATCCTGGACGCGGACCGCGGCGGGGCCTTCGAACTCGCCCCGGACGTGCCCGCCCGGACGAAGCAGTTCTACTTCCCCGACACCAACATCCTGATCACCCGTTTCTTCGCGGACCACGGCGTCGGCGAGATCCAGGACTTCATGCCGATCGTCGACGACTCGCGGGAGGCGGACCGCCACCGCCTGATCCGCCGGGTGCTGTGCGTCCGCGGGGCGCTGCCGTTCAGCGCCCGGGTGGCACCGCGCTTCGACTACGGGCGGCAGACGCACACCGTGAGCGTCCGGGACGGCCATACGGTCTTCGCGTCCCCGGGCCTGTGCCTGGGCCTTACGTCCAGCGTCCCGGTCGAGACCGACGGACCGGACGCCCGGTCCTCCTTCACGCTGGAGGAGGGCGAGGCGGCGGTGTTCACGCTGGACCGGATCTGCGAGGGGGTGGAGCCGCGGGGCTGCACGCCGCTTGAGGCGGAGGAGATGTTCGGTGCCACGGTGCGGTACTGGCGCCGGTGGCTCTCGCACTCCCGCTACCGGGGGCGCTGGCGGGAGACGGTCCACCGTTCCGCGCTCACCCTCAAACTCCTCACGTACGCCCCGACCGGCGCCATCGTGGCCGCGCCGACGACCAGCCTGCCCGAACAGGTCGGCGGGGAGCGCAACTGGGACTACCGCTATGTGTGGGTACGGGACGCCGCGTTCTGCATCTACGCGCTGCTCCGGCTCGGATTCACCGACGAGGCCAAGGCGTTCGTCGGTTTCCTGTCCGGGATCATCCGCACCGGATGCGGGTCCGGACCCGGCACTGGAGCCGGGGCCGGGGCTGAAGGCCCGCTGCAGATCATGTACGGGATCGACGGCGGAAGCGAGCTCCCGGAGGAGGAACTGCCCCACCTGGAGGGCCATTTGGGCTCGTCACCCGTCCGTATCGGCAACAACGCCGTCACCCAGCTCCAGCTGGACATCTACGGAGCCCTCATCGACTCCCTCTACCTCTACGACAAATGGGGGGAGCCGCTGTCCAGCGACGACTGGGACACCGTCGGCACGCTGGTCGACTGGGTCTGCGACCACTGGGACCAGCCGGACGAAGGCATCTGGGAGACCCGCGGGAGGACCCAGCACTTCCTCTACTCCCAGCTGATGTGCTGGGTCGCGATCGAGCGGGCGATCCGGATCGCCCGCCACCGCGGCCTGCCGGCGGACATGCTGCGCTGGATCCGGGTCCGTGACGCGATCTACCGGCGGATCATGCGGCGCGGCTGGTCCGCGGAGCGGCGGGCGTTCATCCAGCACGAGGGTGACGACGTCCTCGACGCCGCCGTCCTGATGATGCCGCTGACCAAGTTCATCTCGCCCACCGACCCCAAGTGGCTGGCCACCCTCGACGCCCTGGGCGAGGGCCTGGTGTCCGACTCCCTGGTCTACCGCTACGATCCGCGGCGCAGTCCGGACGGCCTGCGGGGCGAGGAGGGCACCTTCTCGATCTGTTCCTTCTGGTACGTCGAGGCCCTCTGCCGCGCCGGCCGGGTGGACGAGGCCCGGCTGGCCTTCGAGAAGATGCTCACCTACGGCAACCACCTGGGCCTCTTCGCCGAGGAGATCGGCCGCACCGGCGAACAGATCGGCAACTTCCCCCAAGCCTTCACCCACCTGGCGCTGATCAGCGCCGCGTTCAACCTCGACCGGGCACTGGGGTGAGCCGGCCACTGGGGTGGGGACCGTTGCCGGGGCCACACCGGGCACGCGCGCCTCAGGGACCTTCGGCGAGCGAAGCAGCCGCGTACGTATCGCGCTCACCGGGAGGCGTTGTTGTAGGTGAGGCGTTTGACTTCTCGCAGGATGGGGGTGGTCTCGATGGACTGCACGCCCGGTAGCGCGCCGATGCGGTGGTCGAGGTAGCGGTACAACTCGTCCGTGTCATGGAACATGCCGGTGGCGACCAGGTTGGACGGGCCGGTGGTGGCGGCCGCGAAGGGGATCTCGGGGTGGGCGGCGAGAGCGGCGCCCACGGTACCGAGTCGCCCGGGGGCCACGCGCAGCCAGAAGCGCACCAAGAGGTGGTAGCCGAGCAGTTCCGGGACGAAGTCGACGGCGAGCCGCAGTGCGGCGGTGGCGCGCAGGCGGTCGAGGCGCCGGGCGACGGCGGCGGGTGAACGGCCCGTGCCCTGGGCGAGTCGGGAGACGGTGGCGCGGCCGTCCTTGGCGAGTTCGCCGATGAGCTGTTCGTCCAGGGCGTCCGGTGTGCGGGCGTCGGGGGCCGGCTGGGGTGGCTCCTCTTGCCGGTCGTCGGTGGCGCGGGTGGTGGGGGTCGGGTCCGGGATGTGCCAGGCGTCGGCGGCGCCGGAGAAGGCGTGCAGCAGGTGGTAGGCGTGGACGGGGCCGACGCGCGGGGTCTGGGGAAGTTTGTCCAGGAGGAGGGCGTCGCGCTCGCGGGTGGTGCGCGTTTCGACCGCGCAGTGCAGCTCGGTCCCGGCGGAGGCGATGCCGACCCAGGCGGTGTCGGGGCGCCGGGCCAGCGCGTCGGCGATCTTGGCGGAGGCGTCGGGGGTGCAGTGCACACGCAGCAGCCACCGGGTCGCTCCTGCTGAAGGGCGTCGCCCGGGGACGCCGACCACGCGCAGGCCCAGGGTGTGCAGACGCCGGTAGCGGCGGGCGACGGTGTGCTCGGAGACGCCGAGGACCTCGGCGAGGCGGCTGAACGGTGCGCGACCGTCCCGCTGGAGCTCGTGAACGAGACGGTGGTCGATCTCGTCCAGGGTGAGGGAATCCATCGTCTGCTCCGGGCTGTGTGACGGATCTGTGCCATCCGCAGCGTACGGCTTCGGGATCGGTGCCTCCCACGGTGACAGTGGGCGGCACGGCGCCGGGCCACCGGCTGCCTGCCCGCCCGTGCCCTGATGGGCCCCGGCTTCCTGGTGGCCGCCGCCGGGCTGGCCCTCCTCACCAGGATCACCCCCGACAGCTCCTACTGGACCGTCGTCCTGCCCGGCATGCTCGTCACCGGCCTGGGCCTGGGCACCGCCCTGATGCCCGCCTTCAGCCTGGCCACCCTGGGCGCCCGGCCGGAGGACGCCGGCATCGCGTCGGCCATGGTCAACACCTCCCAGCAGGTCGGCGGCGCGATCGGCACCGCCCTGCTCAACACCATCGCCGCCACCACGACCGCCGCCCACACCCGTCACCACCCCGGCCGGGCCACCGAGGCCCTCGTCCACGGCTACAGCACCGCCCTGTGGTGGGCCGCCGGCATCATCACCCTCGCCGCGATCACCGCCACCCTCCTCGTGGACCACGACCCCCGCCCCCGGCCGCACCCGCACACCCCACAGCCCAACGAGCCCGACCGCGCCCATGGCGCACGCCGCTGACCCGGCCCTCGACCAGACGCGTCCGCCGGCGGGCGGCGGTAGGTTGTGCGGATGCCACAGACACCGACCGTCCTGCTCTTGTCCGGGAGCCTGCGGGGCGATTCCTCGAACGAGGCCGTGCTGCGTACCGCCCACGCCTTCGCGCCCGAGGGCGTACGCACCGTCCGTTACAACGGGCTGGCGGCGTTGCCGCACTTCAACCCCGATGACGACACCGACCCGCTGCCGGCTCCGGTGGCGGAGCTGCGGGCGGCGATCGACGCCGCTTCGGCGGTGCTGGTCTGCACGCCGGAGTACGCGGGGACGCTGCCGGGTTCGTTCAAGAACCTCCTCGACTGGACGGTGGGCGGGACCGAGATCTGCGACAAGCCCACGGCCTGGGTGAACGCGGCGGCGCCCGGGCGGGGGCAGGGCGCGGAGGCCACCTTGCGGACGGTGCTGGAGTACACCGGGGCGCACATCGTGGAGGCGGCGTGTGTGCGCGTGCCGGTGGGGCGGGAGATGGTCGGGGCGGACGGCCTCATCGGCGATCCGGGGGTTCACGACCGGCTGCGCGAGGTGCTG
This sequence comes from Streptomyces mobaraensis, assembly GCF_020099395.1. Lineage (NCBI taxonomy): Bacteria > Bacillati > Actinomycetota > Actinomycetes > Kitasatosporales > Streptomycetaceae > Streptomyces > Streptomyces mobaraensis. The sequence goes on from NZ_CP083590.1 coordinate 544,790, forward strand.
GGAACGCTGACCGCCGCTGTCGGCGTCTGACGTCCCCGCGTGGCCCCGGCGGGTGGAAAACCCTTGGTCGTCGGCGTGTTCGTACGCCTAGGGTCACCGGCGTGACGAGGAGTGACAGATGAGCGCACGGCTGCGCGCGATCGCGCGGGAGACGGAACGGATCGTCGCCGAGGGCCGGTACACGGCGCCCGGCGGGCGGGTGGTGGACATCGCCGACGCGGTCGCGGCGGCCCGCGCGGGGACGCGGCTGTACGGGCCGGGCCCGGTGGCCGTCCCCGGAGAAGGCACCACCGGAGCGGCCACGGTGTTCGAGGTGACCGGGGAGGACAGCCTGGCGGCGGCCCGCCGGCTGGCGGCCGACCGGGCCGCCGGCGAGGTCGCGGTGCTGAACTTCGCCTCCGCCCGCAACCCGGGCGGCGGTTACCTCAACGGCGCGCAGGCGCAGGAGGAAGCGGTGTGCCGCGGCTCGGCGCTGTACGCCTGCCTGCGCGAGGTGCCCGGGTTCTATGCGGAACACCGGGCCGACCCCAGCCCGTTCTACAGCGACCGGGTCGCCCACTCCCCCGGTGTGCCGGTCTTCCGCGACGACCGGTCCGCCCTGCTCGAATCCCCGTTCCGCGCGGGCTTCCTGACCTCGGCGGCCCCCAACGCGGGTGTGATCGAGCGGCGGACGCCGGAGCGGGCCGGCCGGATCCCCGCCGCGCTGGTCGCGCGCGCCGGGCGGGTACTGGAGGTGGCGGCGGCGCACGGGTACGGGCAACTGGTGCTCGGCGCCTGGGGATGCGGCGTCTTCCGTAACGAACCGGCGCACGTGGCCGCCGCGTTCGCCGCTCACCTCACCGGTAGGGGCCGGTTCGCCGGGCACTTCGGGCGTGTGGTCTTCGCGGTGCTGGACCGGAGGAGCGACTCGCCGACACGAGCCGCGTTCTCCGCCGTGTTCGGAGGGCGCGGCTAGTGTGCCGATCATGGAAACAGGGATATCCCGCAGAGGACTGCTGACCGCGACAGCCGCCGTACCGCTGGCGGCCGCCCTGGCCGCCCCGGTCGCGCACGCCGCCGGGAACGGGGTGGCGGAACGGCTGCGCGCCATGGAGGAGGCGTACCACGGCCGGATCGGACTGGCGGCGTTCGACACCGGCTCCGGGCGGTCGGTGACGTACCGGGCGCACGAACGCTTCGCGATCTGCTCGACGTTCAAGTTCCTGGCCGCCGCCGCGATCCTGGACAAGGCGCGCCGGGACGCCCCCGGGCTCCTGGACCGTCCCGTGTACTACAGCGAGGTCATCGACGGCTCCGACGTCACCAAGGCCAACCTCCCCCGGGGCTTCATGACCGTACGCGAGCTGTGCGACGCGACCATCGCCGTGAGCGACAACACGGCGGGCAACCTGCTGCTGGAGCAGTTGGGCGGCCCGCGGGCGATCGGCGCGTTCGCCCGGACGCTCGGTGACCGCCACACCCGGCTGGACCGCACCGAGCCCACGCTCAACACCAACCTCCCCGGTGACCTCCGGGACACCACGACGCCCGCGGCCATGGCCCGTGACGTGTACGCCCTCACCGTGGGCACGGCCCTCGCGGCGCCCGACCAGGAGCAGCTGAACCGCTGGCTGGAGGGGTGCCGGACCGGGGACGAACGCATCCGCAAGGCCATGCCGGCCGGCTGGCGGGTCGGGGACAAGACGGGAACGGGTCAGCGCGGCGCCGCCAACGACATCGCGGTCGTCCGGCCGCCCGGCCGGGCCCCGCTGGTCGTCGCGGTCTACACGACGCGCGTCGGCAGCACGGAGACCGGTGACAGCGCGGTCATCGCGCGGACCGCGGCGGTGGCCCGCTGCGCCCTGGTCCCGTCGTCCTGCGCGGGCGCGGGCTGCGCCTGCCGGACCGTGTAGCGCGGGGACGGGCCCTCACGCCTCCGGCTCGCCCCACTCCCCGACGCTCAACTCGTCGCCGACGGACAGGGTTCCGGGCCGGAGGACGGAGAACTTGGCGCCGAACACGACCCCGCCCGCCGCCGCCCGCCGGTAGGCAGCGAGGGTGCGGAGGGGTTCCGGGCCGGCCTTCGTCCCGTTCTCCTGGGCGACCATGGTGACCGCGCAGCGCACGGCGAGCTTGGCGTAGGCCAGTTCGGCGTCGCCGATGGCGAAGCGGCGCAGCCGGTCCTCGGTGTGCGGCTCGTCCCAGCCGTCGACGACGATGTTGGGGCGGAAGCGGTTCACGGGGAGCGGCTCCGCGCCGCGCTCGGCCAGCTTCGCGTCGAGCAGGGCGAGGCTGGAGCGGGAGAGCAGGTGGACGGCGGAGCTGTCGGCCCAGCCGGAGGTGCCCGGGGTGAGCCCGTCGGTGACGCGGTCGTGTTCCGGCGGCACCCTGACCAGCCGGCTGGGCGCGCCGAGCACCTCGCTCAGCCAGGCGGCGGCGTCCGGCCCCTGGTCGACGGCCCGGTAGGGCAGGCCGAACATCTCGACGCCGCGCCTGGGCCCGGTGGTGTCCACCTCGACGACGACCTCGCCGGCGTCGGGCGCCCGCAGGGTGAGCAGCGCGCCGTCGGCGCCGACCTCGGGGCGGATCGTCGCGAGGAGCGGGTCCTTGCGCTGGCTGCGGAACACCCCCTCGTCGTCGACGACCATGAACGTCCGGTCGTGCGCGAGCCCCGCGGGCGTCAGGACCGCCTGCCCGAGGGCGGTCCCGGCGCAGCCCTTGACCGGGTAGGACGCCAGGGCGACGACGGTGGCTGGTGCTCTCACGGGGGTTGTCAGGGGAACTGTCGTGGGGGCTGTCATGAGTGCCTGTTCCTGTCCGCTTCCCGCCCGCTTCCCGCGGGCTCGGAAAAGACCGCACCCCGGGCCGTGATCCGGCCCGGGGTGCGGAGGTGGTGAGTCCGTCGGCCTGTTACTTGGCGGCGGCGGCCTTCGGCGCCGGGACGGCGTGCGGGGTGCACGTGACGTCCTTGGCGTCGACCTTGCCGGTGAGCAGGTAGGTGTCGACCCGGTTGTTGATGCAGGGGTTGACCAGGCCGGTGACGCCGTGCGAGCCGGCGCCCTTCTCCGTGATCAGGCGGGAGCCCTGGAAGCGCTTGTGCAGCTCGACCGCGCCGACGTAGGGGGTGGCGGCGTCGCGGGTGGACTGCACGATGAGGGTCTGCGGCAGGCCCTTGTAGGTCTTGACCTCAAGGGGCGTGCCCTGCGGGCCCTTCCAGGTGGCGCAGGGGAGGTTCATCCAGGCGTTGGCCCAGGTCATGAAGGGGGCCTGGCGGTGGATGCGGGTGTTGTCGCGGTCCCACTTCTTCCAGCTGGTGGGCCACTTGGCGTCGGCGCACTCGACGGCCGTGTAGACGGCGTTGCCGTTCTCGGCGGAGACGGCACCGGCCAGGTCGGGGCCGGCGGCCTCGACGAGGGCCTTCTTGTCACCGGCGCGGTACTTGGCCCAGGTGTCGGCGACCGGGATCCAGGAGGAGTCGTAGTACGCGGCGCTCTGGAAGAAGTTGATGAGCTCGGCCGGGCCGACGACCCCGCCGATCGGCTTCTTCTTCGCCTCGGCGCGCAGCTTCAGCCACTGGGCGTGCACCTTGGCCTGGCTGTTGCCGATGTGGAAGACGGAGTCGTACTTGGCGACCCACTGCTCCCAGTCCTTGAAGCGGCCCTCGAAGGCGATGTCCTGCTCGAGGTTGGCGTCGTACCAGATGTTGCTGGTGTCCGGGTTGACGACGCTGTCCACGATCATGCGGCGGACGTGGCCCGGGAACAGCGTGCCGTAGACGGCGCCCAGGTAGGTGCCGTAGGAGACGCCCAGGTAGTTGAGCTTCTTCTCGCCCAGGGCGGCGCGCACGACGTCGAGGTCGCGGGCGGTGTTCATGGTCGTCATGTACGGCAGCATCTTGCCGCTGCGCTTGGCGCAGCCGTCCGCGTACTGCTTGGCGAGCTTGCGCTGCGCCAGCTTGTCCGCCTCGTTGCCCGGCACCGGGTCGGCCTTGGGGGCGGCGACGAACTGCTTGGGGTCGACGCAGGAGATCGGGGCGGACTTGCCCACACCGCGCGGGTCGAAGCCGACGAAGTCGTAGGCCTTGGCGACCTTGGTGTAGATGGGGTTCTTCGTCGTGACCTTGCGCGGGAACTTCAGGCCGGAACCGCCCGGGCCGCCCGGGTTGTAGACCAGCGAGCCCTGGCGCTCCTTGGCGGTGCCGGTGGAGTGGACGCGGTCCACGGCGATCTTGATCGTCGGGCCGTTCGGCTTGGCGTAGTCGACCGGGACGGTCACCCAACCGCACTGGATGGGCTTCTCCAGGCCCCAGGTGGCGGGACAGTCCTGCCACTTGATGCCCGTCTTCGCCGCCTTCGCGGCGGCGGCCTGCACGCCCTTGGCCTCGGCGGCGCCGCCGGGCACGCGCTCGGTGGCACTGGCCGACGGAGCGGCCAGGAAGCCCGCGACGAGGGCGCCGGTCATCACGGTGCCGGTGGCCGCGCCGAGTATCGCTTTAGGTCTCACGTGGGAATCCCCCTGCTGGGAACGCCGTCCTCGGATCGGGACGGCGATGATCACAGAGCTGCACCAGGGATGATTCCGTCTCCCGTACCAAGATGGACAGGTTGTTCGGGTGAATCTTTACTAATCCGTAAGGATGACGTCATGCCGGATGCCTCCTGAGGCGTCCCGCGTCACCCTCGTCCGTCAGTGCCCTTTCCGCCGTGCGCAGGAGCGCGCGCAACCGGAGGGCGTCCGACGCCACGGCGCTCACCACGACGGCAGGGCCGGCGAGCGGCATGGCGGCGGCCACGGCCCCTTCGCCCGGCGGCAGGGCCGGTGCCGGCGGGGTGTCGCCGAAGTCCGGATCGACGACGAGGAGCTGCCCCACGGCCCGGTGGCCGCCGAGCACCGCGCCGCCTTCCCAGCCGGGCGCGCCCGGCCCGTAGGCCAGCTCCTGGTCGAGGAGCGGGCGGCCGGCGCGGCGGACGGTCAGCCGGGCGGTGAGCCGCCCGGGCCGCTCCCCCGTCCGGCCGAGGACCTGCTCCTCCCGGAGCACCAGCCGGGCCGTGGGGGCGAGTTCGACGCGGGTGGTCGTCCGCAGGTCGCTGCCCGCGGCGGAGATCAGCGGCTCGGGCAGCCAGTGCAGCGTCGCACCGTCCCCGACCGTGATCCGGATGTCGTACGCGGCCGGGGCGCCCGTCCGGCCGGGCAGGGCGAGGGTGGCGGCCGTGGTGGTGAAGCGGAGCGCTGCGCCCGGCTCGACGGTCGCGGTCAGCGTCAGCCGGTCGCCGCCGAGCGGCGCGCTCATCGCGCCGACCAGCGCGACGTGCGCCACCGGCCCGCGGTGTCCGGTCCTGCGGAGCGCGAACGGCGCCTCGCCGGCCAGGACGGGGAGCGCCGTGCTGCCGCGGCCGTCCGGGGCCGCGACGAGGCGGGCGGCGGCCCGGACGGCGGCCGCCGGCGGCCGCGGCCCGGCGATCGGGGCGGTGGTCATGCCCGGCGCCACGCGGCGAGCCGCTCGCGCACCCAGTCCCGTACCGGCGCGACGCCGCCCTCGGCGGCGAGCGACGTGAACGCCACCGGCAGGTCCCCGCGTTGGGCCTTGGCGTCGCGCGCCATGCCGTCCAAGTCGACGCCGACGTACGGCGCGAGGTCCGTCTTGTTGACGACGAGCAGGTCCGCGCCGGTGATGCCCGGGCCGCCCTTGCGCGGGATGTCGTCGCCGCCCGCCACGTCGATCACGAAGATCTGGGCGTCGACGAGGCCCTTCGAGAAGGTGGCGGTGAGGTTGTCGCCGCCCGACTCGACCAGGACGAGGTCGAGGGGGCCTTCGATGGTGTCCTCAAGGTCCTCGATGGCTTCGAGGTTGGCCGAGATGTCGTCCCGGATCGCGGTGTGCGGGCAGGCGCCCGTCTCCACGGCCGTGATGCGCTCCGGCGGCAGGACGGCGTTGCGGAGGAGGAACTCGGCGTCCTCGCGGGTGTAGATGTCGTTGGTCACGACCGCGATCGAGAGTTCGTCGCGGAGGGCTCGGCAGAGGGCGGCCACGGTGGCCGTTTTGCCGGTGCCTACGGGGCCGCCGAGGCCGATGCGGAGCGCTCGGCGCTGGCCGTTCGCGCGGAGGGCTGGGGTGGCTGAGTGGGTGTGGCGGTGGGGGTAGGGGGTGGTGGAGTGGTCGAGGTGCATTGTCGGGTCTCCCTTGGGTGGGTAGTTGCGGGCTTTTGGGGTACCCCGGTCCCGCCCTTTCTCCGTTTCCTGCAGGGGCTGCGCCCCTGCACCCCCTCTCAGCCCGTCCGGCGTTTGAGGACGAGCGGCGAAGCCGCGACAAGGGGGGTCTGGGGGCTCGCCCCCAGGAATCGGCGAAGTGGGGGTGCCCCCTCTGGGGGAGGGACCGGGGCACACCCCCCTACGAAGCGAACAGCCGCACCGGCCACCCCGCATGCACCTCCGCCATCACATCCAGCAGCGGCGCCGACGCAGCCGGCAGCACGTCCGCCCCCTCCGCGAGAACACGCACCCCCAGAGCCGCGGCCCGCCCCGCCACCGCGTCCAGCTCCGGCGCCAGCCGCGCCAGCACCCCCGTAGCGTCGAACGGATCGAGACCGAGGAGCCGTACGACAGCCGTGGCGGGCCCGCCGATCGCCTCGTACCCGGCCGCGTACGCGGCGGCCCCCGCCCCCAGCCCCGCCGCGCGGGCGGTGAGGCCGAGGACGACGGGCTGGTGGGCGCCGCGCGGCCGGGCCGCGGCGAGGGTGTCGAGGGCGGGTGAGGGCCAGGCCGCCCGCGCGGCGCGCATCAACTGGCGGCCGAGGCGGCGGGCGGTGGCGCGCAGGGCCGGGGACGGTGTCCGCGCGTCGGCGGCCTCGTCGAGGAGGAGCGGGTCCGCGCCGGCGGCGGCCGCCGCGGCGAGCGCGGCGGCGGTCAGCCCGGCGGTGTGCAGCCGGCCGCGGCAGAACTCCTCCAGGTCGGCCGCGTCCCGGATGCGGCCCGCGGCGACGGCCGCCTCCGCGCCGCCGGAGTGCGCGTGGCCGCCGGCGGGGAACCGCCCGTCGGCGAGGACGAGCAGCGGGCCGAGAGCGGTGGTGTCGACGCCCGTCATCAGAAGAGGAAGTAGCGCTGGGCCATGGGGAGTTCCATCACCGGGCTCGGTTCCACCGGATCGCCGTCGACGGTGACGGTGAAGGTGTCCGGGTCGACCTCGACGCGCGGCCGGGCGTCGTTCTCGCGCATGTCGGCCTTGGTGACGCCCCGGGTGTCGCGGATGGGGAGGAAGCGCTTGCCGAGCCCGAGGCGTTCGGGAAGGCCGTCGTCGAGGGCCCACTGGGTGACGAAGTTGAGGGAGGTGGCGGCGGGGGCGCGGCCCACCGCCCCGAACATCGGACGCGGCAGCACGGGTTGGGGGGTGGGAATGGAGGCGTTGGCGTCGCCCATCTGCGCCCAGGCGATCTGCCCGCCCTTGAGCACGAGCAACGGCCGGACGCCGAAGAAGGCCGGTTCCCACAGCACCAGATCGGCGAGTTTCCCCTCCTCTACCGACCCGATCTCGTGGTCGAGCCCCTGGGCCACGGCCGGGTTGATCGTGTACTTGGCGACGTAGCGGCGGGCGCGCCGGTTGTCGGCCGGGCCGTCGCCGGGCAGCGGGCCGCGCCGGGCCTTCATCACATGCGCCGTCTGCCAGGTGCGCAGCACGGTCTCCCCGATGCGGCCCATGGCCTGGGAGTCGGAGGAGACGATGGAGATGGCGCCGAGGTCGTGGAGGACGTCCTCGGCGGCGATGGTGCCGGGGCGGATGCGGGACTCGGCGAAGGCCAGGTCCTCGGGGACGGCGGGGTTGAGGTGGTGGCAGACCATCAGCATGTCGAGGTGTTCCTCGACGGTGTTGACGGTGTGCGGCCGGGTGGGGTTGGTGGAGCTGGGGAGGACGTTGGGTTCGGAGACGACGGTGATGATGTCGGGAGCGTGCCCGCCGCCCGCGCCCTCGGTGTGGTACGCGTGGATGGAGCGCCCGGCGATGGCGCGGAGGGTGTCGCCGACGAACCCGGCCTCGTTGAGGGTGTCGGTGTGGATGGCGAGCTGGGCGCCGCTCTCCTCGCACACGGAGAGGCAGGCGTCAATGACGGCGGGGGTCGCCCCCCAGTCCTCGTGGATCTTGAATCCGACGGCGCCGGCGCGCAGTTGGGCGCGCATGGCGTCGTACGAGACGGTGTTGCCCTTGCCGAGCAGCCCGACGTTGACGGGGTATGCCTCCATCGCCTCGAACATCCGGGCGAGGTGCCAGGCGCCGGGGGTGACGGTGGTGGCCTTGCTGCCCTCCGCCGGGCCGGTGCCGCCGCCGACGAGGGTGGTGATCCCGGTGGCGAGGGCGGTCTCGGCGGCCTGCGGGCAGATGAAGTGGACGTGGGCGTCGACGGCTCCGGCGGTGAGGATGCGCCCGTTGCCGGAGATGATCTCGGTTTCGGGTCCGATCACCAGGTCGGGGTGGACGCCGTCCATGGTGTCGGGGTTGCCGGCCTTGCCGACGCCGGTGATCCGGCCGTCGCGGATGCCCACGTCGGCCTTGACGACGCCCCAGTGGTCGAGGACCACCGCACCCGTGATGACGGTGTCGGGGGCGCCCTCGGCCCGGGTGGCCCGGGACTGGCCCATGGACTCGCGGATGACCTTGCCGCCGCCGAACACCGCCTCGTCGCCCGCCCGCCCGGGCCCTCCGCAGCGGTCCTCCTCCACCTCGATCAGGAGGCTGGTGTCGGCGAGGCGGATGCGGTCGCCGGTGGTGGGGCCGTAGAGGGCGGCGTACGCGGCCCGGTCGAGCCGGGGCGGTCCCGGGAGCGTCGCGTCGGCCGCGGAGTCAGCCATCGAGCTGGCCCCCGCAGGCCCCGCGCAGCCCCGGGACGATCCGCTTGCCGGCCAGCGGGACGAGGTCCACCTCCACCGGGATGCCGGGCTCGAAGCGGACGGCGGTGCCGGCCGGGATGTCGAGCCGTTTGCCGTGGGCGGCGGCCCGGTCGAAGTCGAGGCCCGGGTTGGCCTCGGCGAAGTGGTAGTGCGAGCCCACCTGCACGGGCCGGTCGGCGGCGTTGAGCACGGTGATCCGGGTGCGGTGCAGGCCCTCGTTGAGGCGGACGGGCTCGTCCGCGTGGAAGACCTGACCCGGTATCAGGGCGTCGACGGTCATGGGTTCCCCCTCGTCAGGCTATGGGCTCGTGGACGGTGACGAGCTTGGTCCCGTCCGGGAAGGTGGCCTCGACCTGGACGTCGGGGATCATCTCGGGGATGCCGGGCATGACCTCGTCGCGGGTGAGCACCTTCCGTCCGGACGCCATGAGTTCGGCGACCGTCCGGCCGTCGCGGGCGCCCTCCAGGACGTGCGCGGTGATGAGGGCCACGGCCTCGGGGTGGTTGAGGAGCAGTCCGCGGGTCCGGCGCTTCTCGGCCACGTCGGCGGCCACATGGATCAGCAGCCGCTCCTGCTCGTGCGGGGTCAGTCGCACAGGTCCCACCTCACTGTCGTCCGAACGCAGCGGGACGTTACCCCAGTTCAGCACGGTGCCGACGGGCGCGGACCCGCCCGGGGGCCGGTGATTGCAACTTACTGCGCAAGCTTTTCCACCGTGTTAACCGCCGCTTTGCGTCACCATGGCGAACGGGCGCGCCGGGCCGTTCAGTCGATCACCTTGATCTTCTTCATGGTCGGCTGGGAGATGACCCGGGCGACGCCGGGGATGCCGATGATCTTCTTCGTCTGGAACGCCTCGTAGGCGGCGTAGTCGGCGACCAGCACCCGCAGGTAGTAGTCGGGCGTGCCGAACGCGCGGCGGAACTCGACGACTTCCTCGTAGGCGGCGATGGTCGACTCCAGCCCCTCCAGCGTCTTCAGGTCGCTGACCGACACCTCGATGGACACCAGCACCTCCAACCCCCGGCCGGCCGCCTCGTGGTCGACCCTCGCCCGGTAGCCGGTGATGATCCCGGCCTCCTCCAGTCGCTTCACCCGGCGCAGGCAGGGCGGGGGCGTCAGGCCGACCCGCCGGGCCAGTTCGACGTTGGTCAGCCGCCCGTCTTGCTGAAGGTGATACAAGATGTCACGATCGACCTCGTCGACTTTACTTTTGTTACTCATGCACCCACCCTACGGGCATATTTCGAAACCATATGAGGCGGCATACATCCTAGGATTGCCGCATGGCGACCCTTCCGACGGGACACATCGGCACCGGCACTGCCCCCTCTCCCCCGGCTCCCCCCGAGGGACTGCGGACGGACCTGCGACGCGCACTCAAGGACTCCGGCTCGGTGGGCCTGGGGGCCTGTCCGATGGGCGTGGCCTTCGGCGTCCTGGTCGCCCACTCCGGGCTCCCGTGGTGGTGGGCGAGCGTCTTCTCCGGCTTCATCTACGCCGGCTCCCTGGAGTTCCTCTTCCTCGGCCTGGTGCTGTCGACCGCGCCGCTCGCGTCGATCGCGGTGACGGCCTTCCTGGTCAACTTCCGGCACGTCTTCTACGCGCTGTCCTTCCCGCTGCACCGGGTCCGGGGCCGGCTCGGGAAGGTGTACAGCACCTTCGCCCTGTCCGACGAGGCGTACGCGGTCACGGTCGGCGAGGCCGCCCGGAACCACTCCGGCCGGCGGATCCTCTGGCTCCAGGTGTTCATCCACTGCTACTGGGCCGGCGGGGCGACGACCGGCGCCCTGCTGGGCTCGGTGATACCGGAGAGCATCAAGGGCCTCGACTTCGCGGTGACCGCCCTCTTCACCGTCCTGGCCATCGACGCCTTCCGCGCCCGCCGCGACATCCCCACCCCGCTGCTGGCCCTGGCCTGCGCGCTTGTGGCCCGGTTCACGTTCCCCGGGCAGATGCTGCTTGTCGCGTTCGCGCTGTTCACCGCCGGGCTGCTGGCCCGCTACGTCTGGACCGGAAAGACGCGGCGGAGACGGCGGACACGGAAGGACCGACAGGGAGGGCAGGACCGGCAGGACCGGCAGGACCGGCAGGACCGGCAGGACCGGCAGGACCGGCAGGACCGGCAGGACCGGCAGGACCGGCAGGACCAGAACGACGACAAGGAGCGGATCCGTGCCTGACACCGGATACCTGATCGCGGCCGTGGCCACCGCCGTCGCCGTCACCTGGGCCCTGCGCGCCCTGCCCTTCGCCGCCCTGGCCCCGCTGCGGTCGAGCCCGCTGGCCGTCTACCTCAACAAGGCGATGCCGGTCGGGGTGATGGCCGTCCTCGCCGTCTACACCCTGCGCGGCTTCGACCCGCACGTCCCCGACCGCGCCTGGCCGACCGTCATCGCGCTGGTTTTCACCGTGGCGCTGCACCTGTGGCGGCGCAATCTCCTGCTGTCCGTCCTCGCCGGCACCGTCGTCCACGTGCTGCTCGCCAGCACGGTCTTCGACTGATCCCCAGGACGACCGCCTCCGGGGCGCCGGGCCGCCCCTCAGCGCCGAGGGCCGCTCCCCGGGGCGCGGTGCTCGGCCGCGATGCCGAAACGGCCGGGGTCGCCGGGGGTGGACGGCAGGTGCCGGACGGTCGAGACGGTGCTGATCACCGGCTCGTCCGCGGCCCGCTCGTCCGCTTCCGCCTCACGCCGCTCCAGCCGCTCCAGGTCGGCGGCGGACACCAGCGCGACCAGGGGCTTCCCGTGGCGCGTCACGACGACCCGCTCGCCGCCGTAGACGACGCGGTTGATCAGCTCCGCCAGCTCCGCTCGGGCTTGCGTCACAGGAATCTCGTAGGCCATGCCCCTAGCTTAGGCAATGCCCACCTGGTCCGCCGTGGTCCGTGACGACAGCGAATGCCCAGGTCAGGGACTCTCGTATGCGCCCGTGCGCTCTCGTCTGTGAGAAATGTGTGAGCCGAGGTGAGACGTGGAACAGGAGCTGTCCAGCGTCCCGGCACCCGCGTTCGGGCAGATCTGGCTCGCTCGGCAGCGTCACGGGCCCGACCGGGCCCGCCTGGAGAGGGGCTCAGGTTGAGTCCTGGAGGACTGTGTGCCCCCAGACGAGGTCGGTGACTGACAGCCCGCATGCCACCCTGTCACTCGAAGGGCTGGTGCTGCCGCGATCACCCGTCCAGCCCCAGACAGCGACGGGCACGGCGGGCAGTGGACAGAGCGCGGTCCATCTCGACCTGAGCGGGCCAGCCGTCCTCCGGGTGGGCACAGCGGTTGCGTACCAGCCGCAGGTGTTCGAGGTCGTGAAGGGCGAGGTCCGTGTGCCGGACGAGATACGCGACGCACCGCTGCGGGCGGGCCTGGCGCTGCAGAACTCCCCAGGCGTACAGGAGTTCATAAAGTCCCTGGGGCGAGTGAAAAGTGAGAGTCACGGCAGCTCCGGACACAGCGAGGCCGAGGCACGAACGGGGCCTGGCCGATCGGGTGGGATGCCTCAAGTTCAAGGCCCGGCGCCGTCATCCGCCGCTATTCCGAAGGAAGTTGGAGGATTTTGAATGGCGTTGAAGAGGACTGGAGCCTGTTGGACGGATGCCGCCACCTGCCCGGGCGGCCCGGTCTAGGCTGCGCTCCACCGACCGCCCGGGGAAAGGGCGGAGGAGTGCGGGAGGGGTACGGGCGTGGTCGATATCGAGGACGCGGCGGCGCAGGAGGGCGCGGTGCAGGAGCTCGCGCGGTACATGCGCGAGCTCTGGGTGACAAACGGCTCGCCCAGCTACGAGGACATCGTCAAGCGGGTCCGTAAGAACGACCCGTCCTCGTCGCTCTCCAAGGGCACCTTGACGCACGTCTTCAATGGCCGCGGCTTGTCACACCGCAGGAACATCGAGGCCGTCGCCCGGGCGCTCGGCGACCAGGCGGCCACCACCGAAGCACTGCGGATGTGGGACGCGGCGCGCAGGCAGCGCAACGAGGCCGCGGCCGCCGGCCGCACGGTGAAAACGGCGAGAGCGGAGACAGAGGAGGCCCCGAACGACGCGGCGCCGGCCGGGGGCCCCGTCACCGGTCGGCACCGGCTCGTGCCCTGGAAAGTGGTCACCGTCACCGCGGCCACATTGCTTGCCGCGGGTGTCGGCGTCTGGCAGCTGACCGGTCACCAGGCCCCGGCGGAGGCCGTCGGCGGCCGTACCGGCGCCCCGGCGGCGCCCTCCGCCGGGCACGGACGGCCCGCTCCCCTGTCGTCAGCAGCCGGCGCGTCGCCGGACGGACCGGTCTGGACGGGCAAGCCGCCTCTGGCCGTGCGCGCCGCATGGTCCGACGACGTGTGCGGCCCGACGATCTGGTACGACGGCCCGGCGGAGCAGTACTTCACCGCGTGGAAGAACCGCACGAAGAGCGCGACGCCGACGGAGTTCGTCAGTGACCAGTACAGTCCGCCGGTGGCCATGACGGTGCAGGGCCGCACCGAGGAGTCGGTGATTCTCACGGGCTTGGAGGTCACGGTTCTGCGCAGCGCTCCTCCGCCGACCCATGGCGTCGTCATCAACACCGCGTACGGCTGCGGTGGGGAGCAGCCCCAGCGGCCGTTCACCGCGGACTTCGCTCGTCGGCCGGTGAAGGTGACCGCCGGCGCCGGCCAGGACAACGACGGCAAAGCGATCCCGCCGGTGCGTTTCCCCTTCAAGGTCAGTCTCACCGACCCCGAGGACTTCCTCATCCACGCGAAGAACACCACCGGCGACTGCGCGTTCGCGATCATCCTGCACTGGGTCGCCGACGGCAAGGCCGGCACCACGACCCTGGACAACGGCGGCAAGGGCTTCCGTCTCATCAAGACCACGTCACTGCCGGCCTACCGGTTCAACGGGGACATGGAACGGCCTGGCCTCGTACGCGTCCCGTCCATCTGACGAAGTCCCGCCGGGCTTCACCCTCTCACACACGATCGGCGCAAGCGGCCGGGCCTTCCATGCCTCGGTCCAGATGCGGCCGCATCCCAGGTCGGGCAGGTGCGCGAAGACGGTCCCCCACTCCTGATGCACGGCCCCGAACGTCACACTGACCCCCTGCTGGTCGGCGAGGAGGCCAGTGTGACGGGTAGCCCTGACCTCCCATCAGGTTCACAACAGGCCGGGCTCAAGGGGTACGACAAGGGCCCCGCCGATGCGGGGTCCGAGGGGCGTTCGGGTCAGGACCCGACCGGGGTCAGCCGGTGAGGCAAGCAGGCCGGTGATTGCGTCGAGGACGACGAGAGCGAGAGGGACCTGAGCGGTCTGAACGGCGGCCAGGGCTGCCCGGGCGCGGCCGGCCGGGGTCTGCATGTCGGGGATCAGGGCGGTGACACCGCTCCCCAGGGCGCGGTCGCGGGTCGGGTTACTCACCCGCGCAGTCTGCCGCGCCGCCCGTCTGGCGGCCACACCCGGGGCGCTGTGCGGCCGTCAGACGCCGCGCGGAGCCCGGCTCAGAAGAACCGGTGGATGCAAACATCGATCATCGCAGTGAGGTAGTGAGGTTGGGCAGGGTGCGGTCGGTGAGCGTCTCCACGCGGTCGACAAACATGTCATCGACGATGAAGAACCAGAGCGCGTAGTCGGCCAGGGCCCGCAGCAACTCGCGGCCGGCCTCCGGGTAGCAGCGCGCCGCGAACCTGCCGTACTTGGCCCGGGCCAGCCTGGCCCGGTATGCCTCGTCGGGGGCGAGTCCGTACCGCTCGGCGAACATCCTGGCACCCCGTTCGACATCGTCGGCGTCGGGGTGGACCGCCGAAGGCCACGGAAAGTGGAACTTCGGGATGCGGAGCTGACTCGCCTCCGGCGTACGGCCGGGTCCGTCGGCCGGCTGCGCCGCCGGACCGGCGTGGCACGAACCCGGCCCGGGGGGCGCTGCCTCGTGCCTGGAGAATCGGGCGGCCGACGTCCCGATCCCCGTCGGCCCCACGGGCAGGACCACTCCCGAGGCCGCCACTGCCCCCCTCGCTGGGCGCGGCCCGGATCGCCCTTGCCATGACGGGGTACCCACCACGAGCTCGGTGACCGGCATCCATGCCTCCTCATTGTCGCCTGGCAGACGTCGATCCGCGTCGCCGGACGCATGCGCGAACTACCCGCGGTGCGCACGAGAGTTGTCTCGCCTTCCGGCAGCCGGTTCACCCTCCGGCCGGCGTCGCCGTCCCAGCCCTGCCCGCACAGTGATCGAAATCGGGGATGGACACCCCAAACCATCAGTTCACGTGAATCACTTCGACACACGCCCTGTGGACAGTGCGACGTCACCTTCTACCTGGATCCGGGCTCGGCGGAATTCGGCTACCGGATCCGCGCGGCATACGCCGACCACGATGAGCCTGGCGAAGGCGAGCCACCGCACGCCGACCTGCCCAGCGTCGAGACCCTGCGCATCACCGGGGACAGCACGTGGACCGAACGAGGCCTCACTCTCGGACATCCGTGCGGTGCTTGCGCCCCCACGTCACCTCTGTCACGTCGGCGATCCGCGCGGGAGAGACCCCGGCGAACGTGCCGCGCCCAGCCCCGATGACCTCGAATACCGCCTACGAAACGGCGCTCGGTAGCCGTCCCCTTCGGCGGCCGCATCGAGCCGAGCAACGTCAAGGCGGGCCGGCCCGCCCGCCCCATCCGCTTCCAGTGCGCCGGCTGCGGGGTTTCTACCGTCCCGACCCCTCCCACCTGCCGGCCACCGAGGACCACGTCCGGCCGCTGAAGGCTGACCGTGAGACCGCCGAGGCGTGAGTTATCTGTGACCTGCGGGGAGTCAAAAAGCCCTCTTACCTGGGCATTTCACCTGATCACTAGAATCCGATCCCGTTCCATCAGCACGTACGTCCTGTACATTTTTTACAGAGGGCGTCGCGATCAGGACCGACGCGCCGTCCACCGCAGCACGCCCGCGTCGACCACGCCCTGGAGGCCAGCCGTGATCCCGTACACGTCCCGTCACGTCCTGCCGGAGTTCACCGAGCGCACCACCGACGGCCGCCGCACGCTCGACCCCTACTCGAAACTCCTGTCGGAGCGGATCGTCATGCTGGGCACGGAGGTCGACGACACCGCCGCCACGGACGTGATCGCCCAGCTGATGCATCTGGAGCACGCGGCGCCCGACCGGGACGTCTCGCTCTACATCAACTCCCCCGGCGGCTCCTTCGCCGCCCTGTGCGCCGTGCACGACACCCTGCGCTACATCGCCTGCGACATCGAGACCGTCTGCCTGGGCCAGGCCGGCCCGGCCGCCGCCCTGCTGCTCGCCGCCGGCACCCCGGGCAAGCGGGCGGTGCTGCCGCACGCCCGGGTGCTCATCGGCCCGCCCGCCCTGCCGGAGCCGGTCCGCGGCACCCCCTCCGACCTGGTGATCCACGCCGAGGAGCTGCTGCGCCGACGGTCCACGCAGGCGGAGTTGCTGGCCCGTTACACCGGGCGGGACGTCGAGCGGATCCTGGCCGACACCGACCGGGACACGGTCTTCGACGCCCCGGCGGCGGTGACCTACGGCCTGGCCGACCGGGTCGTCGACAACCGCGCCGCCTGGCCGACGCAGCCGGCCGGGCGGTGACGGGGGTGAAAGACGGAGCGGACGGAGCAGACGGGACGAACGGGGCGCGCGGCATCTGGCCCGAGTGGCCGCCGCTGCCCGCCCTGACCCGCGCCGAGGGCGAGGTGGTGGACCGGTACCTCGAAGTACTGGATCTCCTCGGCAGGATCAACCCCGCCCGGGTACAGGGCACGTACGGAGGGCTACGAGCCGCGCAGGCTCTGGTGGTCGCGAGCACGGGACTGCGGGACGCCCTCACGGTCATGTTCGAACGCGGTGAACGGGAGGTGTACACGGGGACAATGGCACGCGCGTTGCGCGCCCTCGACGGAGAGCGCCGTGCGCGCCGGGTGATGTTGCCGCCGCCATCCGCGAGTTGAGAAGCGGAAACGCTTTTCAACAGGATTCCTCCAGACAGCGGACGCGTTCGTAGACGGGGTGCGGTGATCACTCTCAGCGGCGCGCGCACTCCGCGCTTGAGTGATCCGTAACCGGCGCAGGTGGCGGCCTCAGCACGGCCTTCCCATGAGGGTCAAACCGCCCTGCGTCCACCTGAATTGCCCACAGGTGACGAGGCTCACATAACCGGGGTTCCGCTCGGAAAGCCGGCCGCGACTGCGTCAAGATCCTCGGGACGACAAGCCCCCGCCACACGGCGGGGCGGTCCCGGCGGACGCCGAACCCTGCCGCCGCCGGGGCGGGTCGACGAGGAGTGCATCGGCAGGGATGGAGGACCCGAGCACGGCGGGACGGCTCCCCGGAGCCGCCCCTTGGGGTGAAGCCGCCCAGGCGGCCGGGCATTCTTCGCCTGCCCGAACCCGACAGGCAATCCTTCACAGGCGGCTGACGAAGGGTATGCGCATGGGCGCGCACAAACGTCCCGCAAGGCTGTCCAAAGCCAAGGCCGCATCGGCCCTGACCCTCGCCGCCGTCGGCGTCTCGTTCCTGACGCCGGGCGGCACCTCCAAGGCGGAGGCGGCATCCGTCTCGGTCAGGGCACTGCAGATCGCCGCATCCAAGCAGGGCTCGCCCTACCAGTGGGGCGCCACGGGCCCGTACCGCTTCGACTGCTCGGGGCTGACCCTCTACTCCTTCAAGCGGGCCGGCAAGCAGCTGCCCCGCACCGCCGCGGCCCAGTACAACCGCACCCGCCACATCCCCCGGTCCGCCCGTGAAGAGGGCGACCTGGTCTTCTTCCACTCCGGGCGGGGCGTCTACCACGTCGGGATATACGCCGGGGGCGGCAAGATGTGGCACGCCCCCAAGACCGGTTCCGTCGTCCGCCTGGAGCGGATCTGGACGAACAGCGTCTGGTACGGCCGGGTGACCTGAGGCGGGCGACCTGCGCCGCGCTTCATAAGCCGAGCGACCCGAGGCCGTCGGCCGGGCGAGGGACCCTCGCCCCTGCCGCGGCCGTCCGCGGCCCTCACCGTACCGGCACGGTCCACGGAAGGCGGATCCACACCGTCTTGCCGCCCTCGGCGGTCGGCGTGACGCAGAACCGGCCGCCGCGCTCGGCGGCGAGCCAGCGGACGATCACCAACCCGCGCCCGTTGTCCTGCTGGACCGCGGCGGGCAGCCGGCGAGGGTGACGGGGATGACTGTCGGTGACCCCGATACGCAGCTCCTCGTCCCGTTCGAGCAGCACATCCACGGTGAAGGTGGGGGACTGGCCGCGGGTGTGCTGCACGGCGTTGGTGGCCAGCTCGGAGACGATCAGCCGCACCGCCTCGGCGGTCTCCGTGCCGTCCGGCAGACCCCATCCCGCCAGGACGGACGCGACATAGCGGCGGGCCGTGGACACCGAGGCGGGGGCGCTCGGCAGAGTGACGGACGCTTCCTGGAGATCTGCCATGTCACTGACCTTTCCGCCGGGTTCCATCCGGTTCCGTCCAGTTACGTCCGGTTCCACCCGGTCCCACCAGGGCGGGCTCCCTGGGCCGGTGCGTGCGGACACGCGGGGTGACAGGACCGGTCGGGAGAGGCCCACGGGCGGCTCTTCACGTCAGAGTGCCACTGATAACGCCCGTGATGGGTGTGATCCACCGAGATGTGCATATATCTGTCGCTCGAAGCGGTGAACTCTGCGACGGCGGACCGTATGTGAGCGGATCGATGGTCTATTGACTCAGAGGGACGCGGAGTCCCCATGGGTACGCGCCGGCTCAGAGGTAAGCACGGCCTCAGGGGCACGCGCCGCCCCAGGGGCACGCGCCGCCCCAGGGGCACGCGCCGCCCCAGGGGCACGCGCCGCCCCAGGGGCACGCGCCGACTCAGGGATACGCAGGCGAGGACGTACGGCACACCCGCCCGTACGACACACGAGGGGAGGGACGGCCGTTGCGGTATGGACCGGCGGTACGCCGCCGCAAACTCGGTGCCGAACTGCGCCGCCAGCGCGAACTGACCGGAATGACCAGTCGGCAGGCCGCGGACGCGGTCGGCTGGCACCAGTCGAAGGTGAGCCGCATCGAGACCGGTAGCAGCGGCGCCAAGCCCGCCGACGTCACCCGGCTGCTGGACGCCTACCGCGTCTCGGACCCCGAACTCCGGGCCCTGCTCGGGGCCTTGTGCGGCGCGGACTCCACGGGCCCGGGCGACGGCGGTTCCGGGTCGCGGCGCGGCTGGTGGTACGCGTACCGCGATCTGCTGCCCTCCGCCTACCTGGACTTCATCAGCCTGGAGTCGGAGGCCTCGCGCTCGCGCACCCTGGAGACCACCGTGGTGCCCGGCCTGCTCCAGACCCCGGCGTACGCCCGGGCGGTGACCCGGGCCGCGCTGGGCGACCCGCCCGAGCGGCAGGTCGAGGAGCTCGTCCGGGTGCGCATGGCACGGCAGTCGGTGCTGCGCCGGGCCCGGCCACTGGAGCTGTGCGCGATCCTGGACGAGGCGGTGCTGCGGCACGAGGTGGGCGGTCCCGAGGTGATGGCGGGGCAGTTGGGGCACTTGCTGGAGACGGGTCTCCTGCCTCATGTGCGGCTGCACGTCCTCCCGTTCACCCGGGGCAACCACATCGGTATCACCGGGCCTTTCGTTATCTTCTCCTTTCCGCGCATCGCCGATCTGGACGTGGTGGTTCTCGACCATTTGACGAGTAGCCTCTACCTGGAACGGAAAGAAGACCTCAGGGCGTACGGCGCCGCGTTCACCACGCTCCGGGCGCACGCCCTCTCGCACGAAGAGTCCCTGGAGTACATCGCCGAGGTCGCGGCGGGCCGCGACCGCACGCGGTGATCCGCCCCGGACCCACGGGGTGCCCGACCACACGAGGACGCGCAGGGAGGCGCCATGTCCGCACCATCGCGGTACGTACCTTCTCGTCCGGTTCTGCGTGCGGCCGAGTGGCGGCGCAGCAGTCACAGCACCGGGATGAACAACTGCGTCGAGGCCGCCGTCCTGGCCGGCGGCGGCCTCGCCGTGCGCGACTCCAAGCGGCCGGCGGGACCGTGGATGGTGGTCGGGGCCGCCGCCTGGAGGCCGTTCGTCACACTGCTGCGCGCGCCGACGGGTGCGGTGCGCTACGGCCCGTCTCTCCCATGCCCCTCCCATTGAGGGCCCGTTAGGTCCCGCTGAGGTCCCATTGAAGTCCCGTTGGGGTCCGTCAAAGCCCCCGCTCCGGCCGGAGGCCGCGGGCCGCCGCCGGGGCGGTCCGGACGATCGTCGCGACCGCCCGTTCGACCTCGCGGTCCGAGAGGTCGGCGTGGGCGGTCAGCCGCAGCCGGGAGACGCCGTCCGGCACGGAGGGCGGGCGGAAGCAGCCCACCGCGAGCCCCTCCGCCCGGCAGGCGGCCTGCCAGCGTACGGCCGCCTCGGGCGTGGGGGCGCGGACCGAGACGACGGCCGCGTCGGGGCGCACGGTGGTGAACCCGGCGTCCGTCAGCCGCCGGTGCAGCCCGCCGGCCACCGCGCGGACCCGGGTCACCCGGTCCGGTTCCCGGCGCAGTACGTCCAGGGCCGCCAGGGCCGCCCCCGCGGCGGCGGGCGCGAGCCCGGTGTCGAAGACGAAGGTGCGGGCGGTGTTGACGAGGTGGGTGATGACGCGCGCGGGGCCGAGCACCGCGCCGCCCTGGGCGCCCAGCGACTTGGAGAGGGTGACGGTGGCCACCACGTCCACGGCTCCGGCGAGCCCGGCGGCGTACGGCGCGCCGCGGCCCCCCCTCCCCCAGGACGCCGAGCCCGTGCGCGTCGTCCACCAGCAGCCCCGCGCCGCGCTCCCGGCACACCCGTGCCAGGCCGGCGAGCGGCGCGGCGTCGCCGTCGACGGAGAACACGGAGTCGGTGACGACCAGGGCCCGGCCCGGGTGGGCGGTCAGGGCCTTGCGGACGGCGGCCGGGTCGGCGTGCGGGACGACGGCCTTGCGGGCGCGGGCGAGCCGGCAGCCGTCGATCAGCGAGGCGTGGTTGCCCTCGTCGGAGACCAGCAGCGACGGGGTGCCCGCCGGGTCCGGGGGCGCGGCGAGGGCGGTGACGGCGGCCAGGTTGGCGGCGTACCCGGAGGAGAGGACGAGCGCGGCCTCGAAGCCGCAGAACTCGGCGAGGTTCCGTTCGAGTTCGGCGTGCAGCTCGGTGCTGCCGCTGACCAGACGGGAGCCGGTGGCGCCGGCGCCCCAGCGGTGGGCCGCCGCGGCGGCGGCCCGGGTGACGCCCGGGTGGCGGCACAGGCCCAGGTAGTCGTTGCCGGCGAGGTCGGTGGTGGAGGTGTCGCCCGAGGGGCGGGCGGGACGGGGGCGCAGGGTACGGACGAGGCCCGCGTCGCGGCGCGCCCGGTGCTGTTCGTCGATCCAGTCGAAGACGCTGTCGCGGCTGTGGGCGCTGTCGTGGGGCATCGGCCGTCCCGGCTCCTGTGCGGTCCCTGGTTGGGGGTGTCTACTACGGGTGTGCGCACCGCGCCGGTCCGGGTTCCGCCTAGGGGAATCTGTGCAGAACCTGCAGGGGATTCCGTAGGGGACTCCTCGGGGATTCTGTGGGGTTCACATAAATCCTTAAGGAGTCCATGACCCGGGCCGAGTACGGCCGATCCTCAAACTAGCCTTTTCCGCGCATGATCAGCATGTCGTGATCCACCCAGCTTGGAGACGCGGTGTTGTGAGATCCCTACCTTGGCCCGGAGCGCTCCGGTGGGACAGGATCACTGGCCATGGACCTGATCGACACCTTGGTGGAGAAGGGGCTGCGGCGCGAGTCGCCGACCCGTGACGAGGCGCTGGCCGTGCTGGCGACCTCCGACGACGAGTTGCTGGACGTGGTGGCCGGGGCGGGCCGGGTGCGCCGGAAGTGGTTCGGGCGGCGGGTGAAGCTCAACTACCTCGTCAACCTGAAGTCCGGGCTGTGCCCCGAGGACTGCTCGTACTGCTCCCAGCGGCTGGGCTCGGAGGCCGGGATCCTCAAGTACACCTGGCTGAAGCCCGAGGAGGCGTCGAAGGCGGCGTCGGCGGGCGTCGCGGGCGGTGCCAAGCGCGTCTGCCTGGTGGCCAGCGGACGCGGTCCGACGGACCGGGACATCGACCGGGTCTCCCGGACCATCGAGGCGATCAAGGAGGAGAACGAGCAGGTCGAGGTGTGCGCCTGCCTCGGGCTGCTCTCCGAGGGCCAGGCGGAGCGGCTCCGCGCGGCGGGCGTCAACGCCTACAACCACAACCTCAACACCTCCGAGTCCACCTACGGCGACATCACCACCACCCACACCTACGCGGACCGCGAGGAGACCGTGCGGCTGGCGCAGGGCGCCGGCCTGTCGGCCTGCTCGGGGCTGATCGCGGGCATGGGCGAGCGCGACGAGGACCTGGTGGACGTCGTGTTCGCGCTGCGCGCGATGGACGTGGACTCGGTGCCGGTCAACTTCCTCATCCCGTTCGAGGGAACCCCGCTGGCCGAGCAGTGGAACCTCACGCCGCAACGGGCACTGCGCATCCTGGCGATGGTGCGTTTCGTCCACCCGGACGCGGAAGTGCGGCTGGCCGGCGGCCGCGAGATCCACCTGCGCAGCCTCCAGCCGCTGGCCCTGCACCTGGTCAACTCCATCTTCCTGGGCGACTACCTGACGAGTGAGGGCCAGGAGGGCAAGGCCGACCTCGACATGATCGCGGACGCGGGCTTCGAGGTGGAGGGCATGGACACGACGACGCTGCCCGCGCACCGGGTGCGGTCGGAGGGCTGCGGTGGCGGAAGCTGCGGGCCGTGCGGGGACGGGGAGCGTGCCGGGACCTCGGAGGCCTCCGAGCCGGCCGAGCCGGCCGCTTCCGCCGCCGACGAGCCGGGCGCGGCCCGTACGGACCTGGTCGCGGTACGCCGCCGGGGTGCGGGAACGGACCTGCCGCCCAATGCCTGAACCGCTCCCCCGCCCCGGGACGGAATCCCTCACTCCGCGCCGCCTCCTGGAACTGGACCGGCAGCACGTCTGGCACCCGTACGCCCCGATGCCCGGCCGCCGCGACCCGCTGGTCGTCGCGTCGGCGTCGGGCGTCCGGCTGCGGCTGGCGGAACCGGCGCACGGCACGTCCGAGCTGGTGGACGGCATGTCGTCCTGGTGGTCGGCGCTGCACGGCTACAACCACCCGGTGCTCAACGAGGCCGCGCGGGCGCAGCTGGACCGGATGAGCCATGTGATGTTCGGCGGGCTCACCCACGAGCCCGCCGTCCGGCTGGCCGCCCGGCTGGTGGAGATCACACCGGAGGGCCTGGAGCACGTCTTCCTCGCCGACTCGGGTTCGGTGTCGGTCGAGGTGGCCGTCAAGATGTGCCTCCAGTACTGGCGTTCGTCCGGCCGGCCGGAGAAGCGGCGGCTGCTCACCTGGCGCGGCGGCTACCACGGCGACACCTGGACGCCGATGTCCGTCTGCGACCCGGACGGCGGGATGCACAGCCTCTGGTCCGGCGTCCTGCCGGAGCAGGTGTTCGCGGACGCGCCGCCGCCCGGCTTCGACGCCGAGCCCGACCCGGCGTACGAGGCGCACCTGCGGGAGCTGGTGGAGCGGCACGCGCACGAGGTGGCCGCGGTGATCGTCGAGCCGGTGGTGCAGAACGCGGGCGGGATGCGCTTCCACTCCCCCGCCTACCTGCGGCTGCTGCGCCGGCTCTGCGACGAGCACGACGTGCTGCTGGTCTTCGACGAGATCGCCACCGGTTTCGGCCGCACGGGCGCGCTGTTCGCGGCGGACCACGCGGGCGTCACCCCCGACGTGCTCTGCCTGGGCAAGGCGCTGACGGGCGGCTATCTGACGATGGCGGCGGCGCTGTGCACCCCGCGGGTGGCCGACGGGATCTCGCGGGGCGAAGTGCCGGTGCTCGCGCACGGCCCCACGTTCATGGGCAACCCGCTGGCGGCGGCCGTCGCCTGCGCGTCGGTCGACCTGCTGCTCGGCCAGGACTGGCAGGCGAAGGTCAAACGCATCGAGACCGGCCTGCGGGACGGCCTCGCCGAGGCCGCCGAGGTGCCGGGGGTACGGGACGTCCGCGTCCTGGGCGCCATCGGCGTCGTCCAGCTGGACGCGCCGCTCGACGCGGCGGGGATGGCGGCGGCGACGGAGGCGGCGGTACGCGCGGGCGTCTGGCTGCGGCCGTTCGGCGACCTCGTCTACACGATGCCGCCGTTCATCACCGGCGACGAGGACCTGGCCCGGATCTGCCGCGCGGTACGCGCGGCGGCGACGGCGGGAGGAACACGGAAATGACCATACTGATCGTCTCGGGCACGGGCACCGAGCTCGGCAAGACCATGACGACGGCGGCCATCGCCGCGGTCGCCCTGGCGGAGGGCCGCTCGGTGGCCGTCCTCAAGCCCGCCCAGACGGGCGTCGCGGCGGACGAACCGGGCGACGTGGCCGAGGTCCGCCGCCTCGCCGGCCCGGTCACCGGCCGCGAACTGGCCCGCTACCCCGAGCCGTTGGCCCCCGGGACGGCGGCCCGCCGCGCCGGCCTGCCCCCCGTCCGCCCGGCGGACGTCGCCACGGCGGCGGAGAAGCTCGCCGCCGACCACGACCTGGTCCTCGTCGAGGGCGCGGGCGGCCTGCTCGTCCGTTTCGACGACGAGGGCGGCACGCTCGCGGACGCGGCGCGGCTGCTCGGGGCCCCCGTCCTGGTGGTGGCGGCGGCGGGGCTCGGCACGCTGAACGTCACCGCGCTCACGGCGGAGGCTCTGCGCTCGCGCGGGCTGGCCTGTGCGGGCGTCGTCATCGGCAGCTGGCCGGCGGAGCCGGATCTGGCGATGCGGTGCAATCTGTCCGACTTCCCGGAGTCGGCGGGTGCCCCTCTGGTGGGCGCGCTGCCCGCCGGGGCGGGGGCCTTGTCGCCGGTCGATTTCCGCGCGGGTGCGGGGGGTTGGCTGGGGCCGGAGCTGTCGGGGACGTGGTCGCCGACGGCGCTGGGGTGACCTTGGGGGTGGGTGCCCCGGTCCCGCCCTCTCACCGTTTCCTGGGGCTGCGCCCCAGACCCCTTGTCCTCAAACGCCGGACGGGCTGATAGGGCGCCCACTCCAGCCCGTCTGGGGGCACCCCCTCTGGGGGAGTTTGAGGACAACCGCGCGGAGCGCGGTTTCGGGCGTGCGGGGGGCCGGCCCTCGCAAGAAACGGCGAAAGGGCTGGACCGGGGCTCACCACCCCCCGCACGGGGAACAATCGCGTTAGCCGACGTGTCCCCGGAAAGGGGTGTGCCATGCCGCCGCTTCACCGTTCCAGGTCACCGCGCGACCCCGGCCCCGTCCATCACCCCCTCTTCGCGCGTTTCTACGCGCGGACCGCCCCCGCGCTGGAGGTGCGGAGCGGAATGGCGGCGCACCGGCGGGAGTTGCTGGCCGGGCTGGCCGGGCGGGTGATCGAGATCGGGGCCGGCCCGGGGCTGAACTTTCCGTATTACCCGGACGCCGTGTCGGAGGTGGTGGCGGTCGAGCCGGAGCAGTGGCTGCGGCGGGCGGCGGTGGAGGCGGCGGTGCGGGCCGAGGTGCCGGTGGACGTCGTCCCGGCGGCGGCGGAGGCGCTGCCGGTGAAGAGCGAGGCGTTCGACGCGGCCGTGGTCTGTCTGGTGCTGTGCTCGGTGCGGGACGTGCCGAGGGCGCTCGGCGAGCTGCGGCGGGTGCTGCGTCCGGGCGCCGAGGTCCGTTTCTTCGAGCACGGGCGCGCGGAGGAACGGACGTTCGCCGCCGTCCAGCGCGTGGCCGACCGCATCCTGTGGCCCCGGTTGTTCGGCGGCTGCCGGACGAGCCGGGATCCGCTGCGCGCTCTCGCCGCGGCGGGGTTCGCCGTCCGCTCCCCGCGGCGGGTGCGGGTGCCGGCGACGGGGTTGCGGCTGCCGTCGTCCTCGTGTGTCACGGGGGTCGCGGTCCGCGCGGACTGAGCGGCCGTCAGCCGTCGCCGGGTCCGCGCAGGGCCGCCTCCACCAGGCCCCTGACGTGTGCGCGCGGCACCTCGCCGCCCGCCACCAGGCGGTCGAAGACGAGGCCGTCGACGCAGGCGAGCAGGGTGACGGTGCGTTCCTCGGGGTCCGGGACGCCGTGGGCCGCCAGGAAGTCCCGTACGGCGTCCCGGGCCGGGTTCTCCCGTGGGGCGAGGACCTCCCGCAGCGCGGGGTCGCGCACGCTCTCGACGGCGCAGGCGTAGCGGGCCAGGGTGCGCCGGCGGCCGGGGCCGGTGAGGCGGAGTGCGGTGAACGCGGCGAGGCCGGAGGTCAGTTCGTCGGCGTTCCTGGGCACCGGGAAGGCCGCGCCGAGCGTCCGCAGCTCGGTCTGGTCGAGGTCGACGAGCCGCCGGACGAGGGCGTCGAGCAGGGACCGGCGGGTGCGGAAGTACGCGGAGGTGGTGCCGGGCGGCAGGTTCGCCGCCCGGTCGACGGCGCGGTGGGTGAGCCCGCGCATGCCCTCGTCGGCCAGGACGTCGAGGGCGGCGTCGGCGATGAGGATGCGTCGTGCGGTGGCCACGCCCCCCTTTCTACCGCAGGTGAGGCTCTGGCCTATGATCCCGGCACAAGGATGTTCTACAGGTGTAGAAGATCCGGTGTGAGCGCGACGTGGGAAGGGGCCTGACATGGGCAGCAGCGCGGTGATCGTCGGTGGGGGCATCGGGGGCCTGGCGGCCGCCGTGGGGCTGCGCCGGGTCGGCTGGGAGGTGACGGTCGTCGAACGCGCCCCCGTCCTGGGCGACGCGGGCGCGGGCATCTCCCTCGGGGCCAACGGCGTCCGCGCCCTCGACGCACTCGGCGTCGGTGAGGCGCTCCGCGCCGCGTCCCGCTTCCAGTACACGGGCGGGACGCGCACCCCCGACGGCCGCTGGCTGGCCCGGATGGACGGCGCGGCCCTGGAGCGGGAGCTGGGCACGCCGATCGTCGGCATCCCCCGGTCCACGCTGCACGGGATCCTGCGCGCCGCGCTCCCGCCGGGGGCGCTGGTGACGGGGGCGGAGGTGACGGAGATAGACCGGTCGGACCCGTCCGGCGCCCGGGTCCGCTGGGGTGACGAGGTCCGTACGGCGGACGTGGTCGTGGCCGCCGACGGCGTCGGCAGCCGGCTGCGCCGCGCGCTGTTCCCCTCCCACCCGGGCCCCGCGTACAGCGGCTCGACGGTGCTGCGGGCGATCACCGAGCGCCCGCTGGACCTCCGCACCGACTTCGAACTGACCTGGGGGCGGGGC
Source organism: Streptomyces mobaraensis (assembly GCF_020099395.1). Taxonomy (NCBI): domain Bacteria; kingdom Bacillati; phylum Actinomycetota; class Actinomycetes; order Kitasatosporales; family Streptomycetaceae; genus Streptomyces; species Streptomyces mobaraensis. The sequence continues at coordinate 571,807 of NZ_CP083590.1, forward strand.
GCGGAGTTCGGTCACATCGCGTTCGCCGACGGCCGGGCCGAGTGGCACGCGGTCCTCAACGCGCCACTCGGGCTCCGCCCCGCCGACCCGCTGGTCGCCCTCCGCCGCCGCTTCGGCGGCTGGCACGCCCCGATCCCGGAGCTGCTGGCCGCCACCCGCCCCGAGGACGTCCTGCACCACGACATCCACGAGCTGGCGACCCCGCTCCCGTCGTTCGTCGCCGGCCGGGTGGCCGTCCTCGGCGACGCCGCCCACGCGATGACCCCGTTCCTGGGCCAGGGTGCCTGCCAGGCGCTGGAGGACGCGGTCACCCTGGCCGCCGCCCTGGCCGCCGAGCCGTCGGTCGCGTCCGGGCTGGCCCGCTACGACGCCGAGCGGCGGCCCCGGAGCCAGGCCGTCGCCCGCGCCGCCCGGCAGGCCGGGCGCTTGGGTCCGCGGCTGGACCGGCCGCTCGCGATCGCCCTTCGGAACACGGCGTTCCGGCTGGCTCCGTCCGGTATGGCGGTCCAGGCGGTCCTGCGCCACGCCAGGTGGACGCCGCCCCGGCTGGGCTGAGCCGCCCCACCGCCGCTTTGCCTTTCCTTTACCATGGGTGGTCATGGTTCCCTGGGCATCCGTCTCCCTGTGAGTCCCCGCGAACCGTCCTCCCGTGCGAACGAAAGGTGTGAGCGTCCTCCCATGGGCGAACCTCCCAGCAGTCCCGGCGTCCGACATCGCGCGCCCCTCCGGCCCGTGCCCGATCATGGGACGGAGGTGACCCGATGACCGAAGTGCTCCTGCTGGTGCTCACCCTGGTGCTGACGCTCGCGTGCGCCGTCTTCGTCGCCGCCGAGTTCTCGCTCACCACGGTGGAGCGCGGCGAGCTGGAGCGGGCCGCGGAGTCCGGCGACCGCCGCGCGCAGGGCGCGCTGCGGGCCGTCCGCGGCCTCACCTTCCAGCTCTCCGGCGCCCAGCTCGGCATCACCGTCACCGGCCTGGTCATCGGCATGCTCTCCAAGCCGTCCCTGGCCACCCTGCTGACCGGCCCGGTGCAGGCCCTCGGGCTGTCCCGGGGCGTGGCGTCGTCGGTGGCGCTGGCGCTCGGAACCGTGCTGTCGACCGTGGTGCTCATGGTCGTCGGCGAGCTGATCCCCAAGAACTGGGCGATCTCCCGGCCGCTGCCGGTGGCCCGGACCGTGGCCGGGCCGCAGCGCGCCTTCTCCACCTTCTTCCGGCCGCTGATCCGGCACCTCAACAACTCCGCCAACCGCGTCCTGCACCGGATGGGCGTGGAGCCCGCCGAGGAGCTCGCCACCGCGCGCGGCCCCCGCGAACTGGCCGCCCTGGCCCGGCACTCGGCCCGCGAGGGCGCGCTGGAGCCGGACACCGCCGAGCTGTTCGTCCGCACCCTCAACCTCGCGGAGCTGACCGCGGAGAACGTGATGACCCCCCGGGTGCAGGTCACCGCGCTGGACGAGCGGGCCACCGTCGAGGACGTGGCCAACGCCACCCGCGCCACCGGCCTCTCCCGCTTCCCCGTCTACCGGGGCAGCCTCGACTCCGTCGTCGGCGTCGCCCACATCAAGGACGTCCTCGCCGTCCCCGCCGACCAGCGCCCCCAGCGTTCGGTGACCACCCTGCTGCGCGAGCCGCTGCTCGTCCCCGCGTCCCTCACCGTCGACCGGCTGCTGGACCGGCTCTCGGCCAAGCGCAGCATGGCCGTCGTCATCGACGAGTACGGCGGCACGGCCGGCGTGGTCACGCTGGAGGACATCGTCGAGGAGGTCGTGGGCGAGGTCCGCGACGAGCACGACCCCGTCGAACGCCCCGACCTGGCCCCCGTCGGCACCGGCCCCGAGGGCCGGCAGCGGTACGACGCCGACGGCGCGACCCGCACCGACCAGCTCGACGCCATCGGCCTGCGGCTCCCCGAGGGCCCGTACGAGACGCTGGCCGGCCTGATCGCCACCGACCTCGGCCGGATCCCGGCCGCCGGGGACACCCTGGAGGTGGCCGGCTGGCGGATCGAGGTGACGGACGCGTCGGGCCGGCGCGCCGCCCGCGTCCGGCTCACGGCCCCCGACCGCGGCCCCGACGCGGACGCCGACGGCGACGCGGCGGACGGCCCGGGGGAGGCCGGCCGATGACCGCCGTGCAACTGCTCATCGGGCTGGCGACGCTGGTCGCCAACGCCTTCTTCGTCGGCGCCGAGTTCGCGCTGATCTCCGTGCGCCGCAGCCAGGTCGAGCCGTACGCCGACCAGGGCGACCGGCGGGCCCGCCGGGTCCTCTGGGGCCTGGAGCACATCTCGGCCCTGATGGCGGCGGCACAGCTCGGCATCACGCTCTGCACCCTGGTGCTCGGTGTGGTCGCCGAACCGGCCATCGCCACCCTGCTGGAGCCCGTCCTCCACGCGGCCGGACTGCCGCCCGGGGGCATCCACGCGGTGTCGTTCGCCATCGCCCTGGCCGTCTCGACCTATCTGCACATGCTCTTCGGCGAGATGGTGCCCAAGAACATCGCGCTCGCCGAGCCGGTGCGCACCGCCCTGTTCCTCGGCCCGCCGCTGGTGGCCCTCTCGCGCGGGCTGCGCCCGGTGGTGTTCGCCATCAACCAGCTCGCCAACGGCGCCCTGAAGCTGCTGCGGGTGGAGCCCAAGGACGAGGTGGCGGCGGTCTTCTCGGACGACCAGCTGGCCCGCATGGTGGCGGACGCCAGGGCGGCCGGACTGCTGGACGAGCGGTCGACGGCACGGCTGCGGGACGCCCTGGAGCTGGGCAAACGCCCGGTGGCCGACGTCGTGCTGCCGGTCGAACGGGTGGTCGCGGCCCGTTTCGGGGTCACCCCCGAGCAGCTGGAGGCGCTGTCCGCCCGGTCGGGTTACTCCCGCTTCCCGGTGATCGACGACCACGGCCGGATCCTGGGCTACCTGCACGTCAAGGACGCCCTGGACGCGACGCCCCGCGACGTCCCGTTCCCGCTGCGCCGGATACGCACCATCGCCCAGGTGCGGGCCGACACCCCGCTGGACGACGTCATCACCGCGATGAGCGGCACCGGCGCCCACCTCGCGGCGGTGCTCGGCACCGACGACCGGCTGGCCGGGATGGTCACGCTGGAGGACGTGCTCCGGCAGCTGGTGGGGCGGAAGGTGTGAGCCGGGTGTGAGCGAGGTGTGAGACAGGAGGGACCGAAGGGGCGCGGCGAGCGACGGGAGTAGGATCGCCGCGCCATGCCGATGAATGCCACGCACCCCGAGAACCCCGAGCACACCGGGCCGGCCCAGCCCGCCGACGCCCCCGTGTTCACCAGCTTCGTCGCGGTCGGCGACTCCTTCACCGAGGGCATGTCCGACCTGCTGCCGGACGGCTCCTACCGCGGCTGGGCCGACCTGCTGGCCACCCGCCTCGCCGCCCGGACCCCCGGCTTCCGGTACGCGAACCTCGCGGTGCGCGGCAAGCTCATCGGGCAGATCGCCGACGAGCAGGCGGCGCCCGCCGCGGCGCTGGGCGCCGACCTGGTGACGCTGGTCGGCGGACTCAACGACGTGCTGCGGCCCAAGTGCGACGTCGACCTGGTCTGCGCCCGGCTGGCCGAGACCGTGGAGCGGCTGGCGCCGGGCTGCCGGCAGCTGGTGCTGATGCGCAGCCCGGGCCGCCGCGGCCCGGTCCTGGAACGGTTCCGCCCCCGGATGGAGCGGCTGTTCGGCTTCATCGACGAGCTGGCCGAGCGGCACGGCGCCCTGGTCGTCGACCTGTTCGGCGCCGAGGTGCTGGGCGACTCCCGGCTGTGGGCCGAGGACCGGCTGCACCTGAACGCCGAGGGGCACCGACGAGTCGCCGAGGCGGTCTGGCAGGCGCTCGGCCTGCCGCCCGAGTCGGACTGGCGGAAGCCCCTGCCGCCGGCGGTCCGCCCCGGCTGGGCCACCCGGCGGAGCTCCGACCTCCGCTTCGCCCGTGAGCACCTGGGCCCGTGGATAGGCCGCCGGCTCACCGGGCGCTCCTCGGGCGACGGGCGGGCGGGCGCGCACTTCAGCACCGCGCTCGGCGAGGCGTACTTCGTGACGCCCGCGGCCGAGCCGCCGGGTTGCGTCACCGGCTGGCGGCGCTGGACCGACGGAACCGTTGCTTCCGGCCCGTCCTCGTAGGAACGCACGATCCGGGCCGCCGCACGGCTCTGCGCGTTCCGCCAGTAGACTTACGTCACGTGACTGCTCCTGTGTCTTCGAAGCCCCGCATCCCCAACGTGCTCGCCGGCCGCTACGCCTCCGCCGAGCTCGCCGTCCTGTGGTCCCCCGAGTACAAGGTGACCCTGGAGCGCCGGCTGTGGCTCGCCGTGCTCCGCGCCCAGAAGGACCTGGGGATCGAGGTGCCGGACGCCGCGCTCGCCGACTACGAGCGGGGGCTGGAGCAGGTCGACCTCGCGTCGATCGCCGAGCGCGAGAAGGTCACCCGGCACGACGTCAAGGCCCGCATCGAGGAGTTCAACGCCCTCGCCGGCCACGAGCACGTCCACAAGGGCATGACCTCGCGCGACCTCACCGAGAACGTCGAGCAGCTGCAGATCCGGCTCTCGCTGGAGCTGGTCCGCGACCGCACGGTCGCCGTCCTGGCCCGGCTGGCGAAGCTGGCCGCCGACCACGCCGAGCTGGTCATGGCGGGCCGCTCGCACAACGTCGCCGCCCAGGCCACCACCCTCGGCAAGCGCTTCGCGACCGCCGCCGACGAGCTGCTCGTCGCGTACGGCCGGGTCGAGGACCTGCTGGCCCGCTACCCGCTGCGCGGGATCAAGGGCCCGGTCGGCACCGCCCAGGACATGCTGGACCTGCTCGGCGGCGACGCCGCCAAGCTGGCCGAGCTGGAGGGGCGGATCGCCGCGCACCTCGGCTTCGGCACCGCCTTCACCTCCGTCGGCCAGGTCTACCCGCGGTCGCTGGACTACGACGTGGTCACCGCGCTGGTGCAGCTCGCCGCCGCGCCGTCCTCGCTCGCCAAGACGATCCGGCTGATGGCCGGGCACGAGCTGGTCACCGAGGGCTTCAAGCCCGGCCAGGTCGGCTCGTCCGCCATGCCGCACAAGATGAACACCCGCTCCTGCGAGCGCGTCAACGGCCTGATGGTCATCCTGCGCGGCTACGCCTCGATGACCGGCGAGCTGGCGGGCGACCAGTGGAACGAGGGCGACGTCTCCTGCTCGGTCGTGCGCCGCGTCGCGCTGCCGGACGCGTTCTTCGCGCTCGACGGCCTGCTGGAGACCTTCCTCACCGTCCTCGACGAGTTCGGCGCGTTCCCGGCCGTCGTCGCCCGCGAACTGGACCGCTACCTGCCGTTCCTGGCCACCACCAAGGTGCTGATGGGCGCGGTCCGCGCCGGTGTCGGCCGCGAGGTCGCGCACGAGGCCATCAAGGAGCACGCCGTCGCCTCCGCGCTGGCCATGCGCGAGCAGGGCGCCGAGCGCAACGAGCTGCTGGACAAGCTGGCGGCCGACGAGCGGATCCCGCTGGACCGGGCCGCGCTCGACGAGCTCATGGCGGACAAGCTCTCCTTCTCCGGCGCCGCCGCCGACCAGGTCGCCTCCGTGGCCGCCCGCGTCGAGGAGATCGTCAAGGCCCGCCCGGAGGCCGCGGCGTACGCGCCGGGTGCCATCCTGTGACGCATGGCCCGACCGACTCCTGAGGAACTCGAAGCCGCCCGCGACCTCCTCGTCCCCGACGTGGTCGCGGCCGGCCTCAACGTGCTGTTCTGCGGCATCAACCCCGGGCTGATGTCCGCCGCCACCGGCCACCACTTCGCCCGCCCCGGCAACCGGTTCTGGCCGGTGCTGTACGCCTCCGGCTTCACCCCGCGCCGCCTCCACCCGTCCGAGCAGCACCTGCTGCCGCAGTACGGGCTGGGCATCACCAACGTGGTGGCGCGGGCCACGGCGCGGGCGGACGAGCTGGGCGACGAGGAGTTCCGCGAGGGCGGCCGGCTGCTCGTGGAGAAGGTCGAGCGGCTGCGGCCGCGCTGGCTGGCGGTCGCCGGGGTGACGGCCTACCGGACGGCCTTCGGCGACAAGAAGGCCCGGATAGGCCCGCAGGAGCGCACCATAGGCGCCACCCGGGTCTGGGCACTGCCCAACCCCAGCGGCCTCAACGCCCACTGGTCGCTCGCGACGATGGCGGAGGAGTTCGGACGGCTGCGGGAGGCGGCCTTCGCGGAGAACCCCTGACCGGGAGCACCGGAAGCACCGGATTCAGGCGTGCCCGAGGACCCGCGCACCGAGGCCGTCGGGATCCGTACCCGTATAGAAGTCCCAGACGGCGTTCTCCCACTCGGCCAGGGTCAGCCTCCCGTCGCCGTCCACGTCCAGCGCGGTGAACGCGGCGAGCGCCCGGTCCTCGGGAATGCCCAGCGCCTGCTGGGCGGCGGCGAACTCCCCGGCGTCGACGACGCCGTCACCGTCCTGGTCGGCGACGGCCAGGTGCGCGCGGACCGTCGGCTTCACCATCGACCGCAGCGTCCCGTCCTCCCGCGCGGCCTCCAGCGCGGCGACGAACGCCGGCAGGTCCACGCGCCGGGCGCCGCCGTCGGGGGTGTGCGAGACGACGCCCTTCCAGTAGACGTCGGCCGCGTCCTCGGCCGCCCGGGTCAGCGGGTCGTGCGCCGGCACGCCGAGCGCGTCGGCCAGCTGCCGGGCCCGGCCCCGGACGTCGTCCTGGCTGACGAACCCGTCACCGTCCACGTCGAGCTGGCGGAACCGGTGTTCGTACTTCTCTCGCAGCACATCGCTCACGCGCTTGGCCTCCTGTGCCGGTCGCTGGTCCTGGGTGCCTCAACTGTGCGGGCGCGGTCCGGGGCGGCCGGGCGCACGCCACCGTGAACCGCCGTCAAAGCTGCCCGGGTGGAGCACGGCCGGGCGCACCGGCCCTCGCCGCCCCCGCGCCCACCGGCTACGATCCGGTGGCGGCAAAGAGGACGCAAAAGGCGCGGACGCGCGAGAGTTCGAGGGCAGGGAGGCGGCGACGTTGGGGCGGCTCACCGGTGGGGACCCGTCCCTGCTGCGGCGGATCAATTCGGCCGTGGTCCTGCACGCGCTCCGGGCCGCCGCGCCGTCCTCGCCCCCCACCCTCACCGACCTGGTCAAGGCCACCGGGCTGTCCCGGCCCACCGTCGAGGGCGTGGTCGAGGGGCTGATCGACTCCGGCCTGGTCGCCGAGGCGTCCGCCGAGGAGGGCGCGGCACGCCGCCAGGGGCGGCCCGCCCGGCGGTACCGCTTCCGGGCGGAGGCCGGACATCTGCTCGGCGTCGAGATCGGACCGCACCGGGTGGCGGCCCTGCTGTCCGACCTGAGCGGCCGGGTCACCGGCTCCGCGGCGGCCGAGGTGACGGAGACCGCGTCGGCGGACGAACGGCTCGAACGGGTCCGGGCGACCGTCGCCGACCTGCTGCGGCGCGCGGACGTGCCGCGCGGCGCCCTCCGGGCGGTGGGCGTGGCCAGCCCGGGCATCGTGGAGGCCGACGGGACGGTCCGGCTGGGCACGGCACTGCCGGAGTGGACGGGACTGCCGCTCGGCGAACGGCTGCGGCGGTCGTTCCGCTGCCCGGTCCTCGTCGAGAACGACGCCAACGCCGCGGCCGTCGCCGAGCACTGGAAGGGCGCGGCACGCGAGGTCGACGACGTCGTCTTCGTCCTGGCGGGCCTGAGCCCCGGCGCCGGCTCGCTGATCGGCGGACGGCTGCACCGCGGATTCGGGGGCGCGGCCGGCGAGATCGGCGCCCTGCACCTGCTGGGCCGCGAGGCAACACCGGAAGAGGTCCTGTCACCGACCGACGAGCCGCTCCACCCGCTGGACGAGGCCCAGGTCGTCCGGGTGTTCGCCCTTGCGCGAGAAGGCGACGAACGGGCGCGGGCCGCCGTCGACCGCTACCTGCGCCGCCTGGTCCACGACGTGGCCGCGCTGGTCCTGGCCCTCGACCCCGAGCTGGTCGTGGTCGGCGGCTGGGCCGCCGGCATCGGCGGCATCCTCGATCCGCTCCGCACAGAGCTGGCGCGCTACTGCCTGCGGCCGCCTCGGGTGGCTCTCTCACTGCTGGGTGACTCGGCGGTGGCCACGGGGGCTTTGCGCTTGGCGCTGGACCATGTGGAGGGCGAGCTTTTCGCGGTGGAGCGGCCGGTTACGACGGGGTGAGTGGCCCCGGTCCCGCCCTTTCGCCGTTTCCTGGGGCTGCGCCCCAGACCCCCTTTTCGCGGCTTCGCCGCTCGTCCTCAAATGCCGGACGGGCTGAAAGTCAGCCCGTCCGGCATTTGAGGACAGCGCGCGCAGCGCGCTTTGCGCTCAGCTCGCGAGCAGCCCCACCGGATCGCCGTCCCCGAACGTGAGCCGGCACGTATCAGCCCGGTACGTGGCGACCGCCACCGCCGCCGTGCGGCCCTCCGCGAAGTAGCGGGTGGTGACGAGGAGGACGGGTGCGCCGGGCAGCCGGTCGAGCTGTTTGGCGTCATCGGCGCGGGCGGAGCCGAGTTCCACCGCGCGGTCCTGCCCCTCCAGAGGAAGCCGGTGGAGGGCCCGGAGGACGGCGCGGGCGCGGGCCGGGCCGGGGGCGGTCTCGGGGATGTCGAGGCCGGGGAGGGCGGGGGCGGGCACGTAGAGGAGCTCGGTGGCGACGGGCCGGCCGTGGCTGCTGCGGGTGCGGCGGACGATGTGCGCGGCCTCGTCGCGTCCGGTGCCCAGGAGCAGCGCGACGGCGGCGGGCGGGGCGTCCTGGGTGCTGTCCACCGGCTGCCAGTCGTCCTCGGTGGTGCCGGGCCAGGCGTGTTCGGCGTCGGCTACGGCGACGCCCACGCGCGGCGGGGCGACCGTGGTGCCGACGCCGCGGCGGCGCTGGAGGCGGCCCTCCAGCTCCAGTTGTTCGAGCGCCTGGCGGAGCGTGGCGCGCGCGACCCCGAAACGGGCGGCGAGTTCACGCTCGTTGGGCAGGATCTCCCCCACCGCGAACTCCGAGTCGAGCGCGTCGCTCAACACCGTTTTCAGATGCCAGTACTTCGGCTCGGGCGCCGTCTCCAGCTGCGTCGTCCCCACCCTCATCCTCCGCAAAGGCTTTTCGCGCGCTTCTTTATTAAAGGTTGTTGCAGTATGCCTGTGACCATAGGACGGTGTGCGCACTTGGTCAAGACCAATGCGCCGCATCCATCGAGGTGGTACGGACTTTTCGACACCCTCGGTGACCGTCGGTTCGCGCCCGCCCCCTCTCGCGCAGGAGCACGGTCACCAACCGTCGCCGACGCCCCGGGGGAAGCGGGGTGAGCGGCGCGCGGAGGCGCACGCCGCGAGTCGCGAGCGCCGGGCCGGCCGGCCCTTGAAGTCGCGTGCGCAAGGGTCACGTCACGGGTCTACCCGGCGGTAACCATTGCTGACATCCTGTCTACAAGACCCCCCGAGGATCAGCAGGAGCCGACTCATGGGTGACACCTTGCAGACCGCGACGTTCTCCCTCGACACCCCCTCCGGGCCGCACCCGGCCGAGGTGGTCTACCGGCGGGCCGGCGAAGGCGACCCGCTCGTCCTGCTGCACGGCATCGGCCACCATCTCCAGGCGTGGGACCCGGTGTTCGACATACTCGCCACGGAACACGACGTCGTCGCCGTGGACCTGCCCGGCTTCGGCCGCTCCCCCGCCCTGCCGGCGGCGGTGCCGTACGACCTGCCGAGCACGGCCGCCGTCCTCCGCGCGTTCTTCGAGGAACTCGGCCTGGACCGGCCGCACGTGGCGGGCAACTCCCTGGGCGGTCTGATCGCCCTGCAACTGGGCCACGAGAAGCTGGTACGGACCGTCACCGCCCTCTCCCCCGCCGGGTTCTGGACGGAGTCCGAGCGCCGTTACGCCTTCACCGTCCTGCGCGGCCTGCGCAACGGCGCCCGCCGGCTGCCGCCCGAGCGGCTGGCCGGGCTCGCCGCCACCCCCGCCGGCCGGGCCGCGCTGGTCAGCCTGGTCTACGCCCGCCCCGGCCGGCGCCCGGTCGACGCCGTGGTCGCGGAGGCGAGCGCGCTGCGGGACGCCGTGGGATTCGAGGCCACCCTCGCCGCCGGACGCTCCGTGCTGTTCGCCCACGAACTGCCGGACCTGCCGGTCACCATCGCCTGGGGCACCCGCGACCGGGTACTGCCGCGCCGGCAGGGGATCCGCGCCGCGCAGGTGATCCCCGGCGCCCGGCTGGTCCGGCTGCCGGGCTGCGGGCACGTTCCGATGAACGACGACCCGGCCCTGGTCGCCCGGGTGGTGCTGGACACCGCGCGCTGAGCCCACCGAGAGGGAAGTTACCGGTGTGATGGCAGGTACCTGAGAGAAGCGTGATGCGGCGCGTCATAGGATCTCCCGATCAGACAGCACGACCTTGGGGGATTCTCGTGGCTTCCACCGCGCGCACCGTCCTCGTCCCGGCCGCCGTGGCCGTGGCGCTCCTCGCCGGGCTCACCGCCTGTGGCTCGGACTCCGGTTCGGGTTCGGGTTCGGGGAAGGACGACGGCCCGGCGAAGAAAACGGCCCGTCTCGCCTGGGAGGGCGCCGCGCTGCCGGGCCTGGCGGCGAAGCCGGCCTGGACCGTGCCGGCGGCGCCCGGCGGCACGGCGGTGTTCGCGGTCGGCGACGCCTTCGCCGTGGTGACCGCGCCCGGCGCGGAGAAGACGGCGAACGACAAGGGGCCCGCGCTGCGGGAGGGCCCCAAGACCGTCGAGTTCCGCGACGCGCGCGACGGCGCCGTCCGCAAGACCCTGAAGTTCGGCGACGCCAAGGTGACGGCCGACACCTGGCACGGCGCCCCGGCGCTGCGCGTGCGCGTGACGAGCACGACCCCGTCCGACGGCATGACCTCCGACAAGAGCACCTCCGTCGAAGAGGTCTACGACGGCCGGGGCGGCAAGCTCGGCAGCGCCCCGCAGGGGAACGCGACCCACTTCTCGGACGGCTGGCTGGCCAAGGACGGCACCGTCGCGCGGGCCGGGGGCGGGGCGGCGAACAAGCTGGAGACGCCCGGCGACCTCCAGGGGACGCACGGCCCCGTCCGCTCCCAGGACCTGTACCGGTACGCGCCGGAGGAGCGGACGTTCGCCGGGGACCACGCCTTCTCGTACGAGGAGGTGGAGCGCGGCATGTTCAACCACCCCAAGCGCCTGGTGGTCACCGACCTGGCGACGGGCAAGAAGGCGTGGACGACCAGTGAGGCCGGCCGGCCGTCGCAGGCCCTCCCGGAGGACAAGTCCCACGCCGTCAACGTCATACCGGTGACGGTGGTCGGCGACCGGATCGTCCTGGCCTGGCAGACCAAGGGCGACGAGCACGCCGGGACCGAGCCCTGGGTGATGTCGGTGAACGACGTCAGGACCGGGCGGCTGCTGGCCACCGGCCCGGTCGTCGAGGCGGAGGCCCCCGGCTCCCGGACCGACTTCGGGAACCCGCTCACCGACCCCACCTTCGAGGTCACCTACGAGGCGTCGACCGGCACGCTCGTCACCTCCGGCCAGCCCGGTATGGGGAAGCCCTGGCTGGCCACCGCCTGGGACCTCAAGAGCGGCAAGCGGCTCTGGGCGCAGGGGCCGGACGAGAACGACTTCTCTCCGCTGACCGCCGGCGACGGCGTCGTCTACGGCTACACCAACCGGGGGACGCAGGGGTATTGGGACCCGATCGCCGTCGACGTGAAGACGAAGAAGGTCCTGGCGAAGAAGCTCGACAACGACCAGGTTCCGGTCTTCGGCGCCGACGGGCACGGCGCGGTCTCCGTCGAGAAGGGTGTCTTCGTCTTCCCAGCGGCCTGACCGTACCGGCGGTGCCGATCCACGCACGCCGCATCAACGCGCCGGGGCGCGGGCCCGTTGGTCCGCGCCCCCGGGCGCCGCCCCCGCTCACGCGTCCCGGCGGCGCAGCGCCCACCAGCCCGCCGCCGCCGCGGCGACGGCCCACAGGGCCGCGACGCCGAGCCCGCTCCAGGCGCCCAGCGCACCGTCCGGATCGGCGGACATCATCTGCTGGCCCGCCCGGTCGGGCAGGAACTGCCCCGCGCCGCCCAGCGCGTCGGGGCCCAGGACCGGCGAGAGCAGGCAGACCAGCGGAACCAGCAGCCCCAGCGTCCCCACCGGGCTGCGCAGGACGGCCGCCGCGCCCGCGGCCAGCAGGGCGAGCAGCGCCAGGTGGAGGCCGCAGCCGACGGCGGCCCGCAGGGCGCCCGGGGCACCGGCGCCCACCCCGGCGTCCCCCAGCAGCGGCTGTCCCACGAACAGCGCGCCGAACCCGGCGATCAGCCCCGCCGCCAGCGTCAGACCGGTGACGACGCCGAGCTTGGCCGTGTAGAAGACGCCGCGGCGCGGCACGGCGGCGAGCGAGACGCGGATGGAGCCGTGGGTGTACTCCCCCGCCATGGCCAGGGCGCCGAAGCAGATCGCCGTGATCTGCCCGAAGCCGACGCCGAAGAACGAGAAGCGGATCGGGTCGAAGTCGCTCTCGCCGGTGGCGTCCCCGGCGACCGCGCAGGCCACCGCGCCCAGGGCGATCGTGCTGACGACGGTGGCGGCGAGCGCGGCGACCAGGCCCCGGACGGAGGCGGTCTTGGCCCACTCGGCGCGGGCGGCGGCGGTGAAGGCGGACCGCAGGGGGACGGCGGAGGGGTTCATGCCCGGGCTCCTCGGGTGGTCGTCGTGGTGGTCGCGAACTCGGCGTCGTCGGCGGTGAGCCGGAGGTAGACGTCCTCCAGGGAGGCGCGTTCGTCGGCGAGTTCGAGGATCGGGACGCCGGACCGGGCGGCGAGGGCGCCGACATGAGCCGCCTCCGTACCGTCCACCGTCCACCGGCCGTCGCCGTCCGGTACCGCGAGCAGTCCGCCGTCGGCGAGCGCCGTGCGCAGCCGTTCGCCCTCGGTGGTGCGGACGCGTACCCGGGGCGGGGTGTGTTCGGCGAGGAAGGCGTCCATCGGGCTGTCGGCGAGCAGCCGGCCCCGGCCGAGGACGATCACGTGGTCGGCGGTGGCGGCGACCTCGCCCATCAGGTGGCTGGAGACCAGGACGGTCCGGCCCTCGCCGGCCAGCCGGCGGGCCAGGTCGCGCAGCCAGACGATGCCCTCCGGGTCCAGGCCGTTGGTGGGCTCGTCCAGGATCAGCACCGGCGGATCGCCGAGCAGCGCGGCGGCGATGCCGAGCCGCTGCCGCATGCCGAGCGAGAAGGTGCGGACGCGTCGCCGGGCCACCGCCGCGAGGCCGGTCTCCTCCAGGACGGCGGTGACCCGCTCGCGGGGGATGCGGTTGCTGTGGGCGAGGGCCAGCAGGTGGCCGCGGGCGGTACGGGCGGGGTGGGCGGCGGTCGCGTCCAGCAGGGCGCCGACGTGCCGCAGCGGACGGTCCCGCAGGGCGTACGGCCGGCCGCCGACGGTCGCCGTGCCGGACGTCGCCCGGTCCAGGCCGAGGACGATGCGCAGGGTGGTGGACTTGCCGGCGCCGTTGGGGCCGAGGAAGCCGGTGACGCGGCCGGGCCGGACGCTCATGGTGAGCCCGGCGAGGGCCCGGACGGTGCCGTACTCCTTGACGAGGTCCCTGATGTCGATCGAGGTCATGGCTCCACGCTCGCCGACCGGCCGGGGGCGGCGCTTCCCCCGCCAGGGGAAACGATCTCCCCCGCCCGGGGGAGGCCGCTCCTCCGGTCCGCTGCCAGGATGATCTCCATGCACCCGCTTCACCGGCTGTTCCGCCCCCTGACCCGCGCCGTCACCTGCACCCGCTGGCTGCACCTCGTGGTGGGCGGCCTGTTCGCGATGGTGTGCATGTTCGTCTACCCCGGGGGCGACGGCGGGCGGTCCGCGCTGCTGCTCGGGTCCCTCGCGACCGTCCCGCCGCTCGTGGTACTCGGTCTGGTGCCGGCGGTGCGGGTGGCCGAGGGCGTGCAGGCGAGGCTGATGCTCGTCCCCGGCCCGCGGTTGCCCGGCCGGGACCGGTCGGAGGCCGCGGCCATCGCCACCGCGCCGGCCGCGTGCTGGGCGGACCGGTGGCGGACCGTCGGCTGGCTGGTGCTGCGGGTGCAGTTGGGCACCGTGACGCTGGCCGCCTCGGTGTGGCTGCCGACGGCGGCGGTGGACCTGGCCGTCCACCGGGAGCGGGCGTACGCCCTGCTGGCGCCGGTGCCGCTGGTCGCCCTCGCGGCCCTGGTCGTGGGGGCCGGCAAGCTGACCGCCGCGGCGGCCCGGTGGCTGCTCGCGCCGTCGGCGGCCGAGCGGATCGCGGCCCTGGAGGAGCGCGCGGAACGGCTGTTGGAGCACAACCGGCTGGCCCGCGAGCTGCACGACTCGATCGGCCACGCGCTCACCACGGCGGTGGTGCAGGCGGGCGCGGCCCGGGCGGCGGGGTCGCCGGAGTTCACCGAGCGCGCGCTGGCCGCGATCGAGGAGACGGGACGGCACGCCCTGGAGGATCTGGAACGGGTGCTGAAGGTGCTGCGCGAGGGCGCCCAGGACCCGGCGGGCCGCCCCACCCTTGCCGACGCGCGGCGGCTGCTGGACGCGGCCGACGGCTCCGGCGCGGAGGTCACGGCCGAGCTCACCGGGCCGCTGGAGGCCGTGCCGGGGCCGGTCTCCCGGGAGGGCTACCGCATCGTCCAGGAGGCACTCACCAACGTGCTGCGGCACGCCGGGCCGGTGCCCGTCACCGTCCGGATCGCCGTCACCGGGGACGCCGTCGAGCTGGACGTCCGCAATCCGCTGCCCGGCCCGCGGCCGGCCGCCGCCCCGCGCCGGGGCAGCGGGCTGCGCGGCATCCGCGAGCGCGCCGCGCTGCTCGGCGGGCGGGCGGAGACCGGACCGTACGAGGACGGCTGGCGGGTCAGCGCCCGGCTGCCGACCGCTTAGGCTGCCGCCATGCCGCTCTCCGTCCTCCTGGTCGACGACGAACCCCTGGTCCGCGCCGGGCTGCGCGCCATCCTCGACGCGCAGCCCGACATCGAGGTGACGGGCGAGGCCGCCGACGGCGCCGCCGTCCTGCCGCTGGTGCGGCAACTGCGCCCGGACGTGGTGGCGATGGACGTCCGGATGCCGCTGATGGACGGCATCGAGGCCACCCGCGCGGTGCTGGCCGCGTTTCCCGAGCCGCCGAAGATCCTGGTGGTCACGACGTTCGAGAACGACGAGTACGTGTACGAGGCGCTGCGCGCGGGCGCCGACGGGTTCCTGCTGAAGCGGGCGCACCCGGCCGAGATCGTGCACGCGGTCCGGCTGGTCGCCTCGGGTTCCTCCCTCCTGTTCCCCGCCGCCCTGCGGCGGCTGGCCGCCGAGCACGGCAACCCCGGTGCCCGCGCGGCCCTGGAGCGGGCCGCGCTGACGGGCCGGGAGACGGACGTGCTGCGGCTGATGGCCCGCGGGCTGTCCAACACCGAGATAGCCGAGCACCTGGTACTGGGCACGGAGACGGTGAAGACCCATGTCAGCGCGGTGCTCGCGAAGTTGGGGGCGCGGGACCGCACGCAGGCCGTGATCGCGGCGTACGAGTCGGGGTTCGTCACCCCGGGCTGAGCGCGGCCGCCCTCGGGCCGGTCAGTTCCAGGGGTTGGCCGGCTGGTCGTTGATCGCCGTCCAGAAGCGGGTGCCGGCGGGCACGTCGCCGTCGGCCCAGAAGCTCCAGCCACCCGAACTCTCCAGGTTGGTCCCGTATCTTCCGTCGTGGAACTCGGCCATGCGCCAGCCGGCCCCGAAGTTGTTGGCGCAGACGCCGTCGGCGACGGCACGGCTCGACAGCCGGCTGCCGCGGATCGGGGCGGTGGCCGCGACCGTGCCGCGCGCCCAGCCGGCGTAGAAGCCGGGGGTGATGCCCGCGGGGACGGGGCGGCCGTCGACCTTGAGGCAGAGCAGCGGCAGCGCCGTGGTCGTGGCGGTGTCGCCCTGGTAGGGGTTGCTCAGGGGGCCGCCGCCGACCTGGACGGTGCCGCTGGGCCCGTCGGCGAGCAGGGTCCAGGTCATGGCCTTGCCGTTGGAGTCGGGGGCGGGCGGGGCCGCCGCCGCGGGGGCCGTGAGCGCACCGGCCGCGGCGAGGGCCGCGGCACCGAGGGCGAGCACCAGTTTTACCGGACGTGCGGTCACCGAGCGCATGACTTCTCCTCACAGGCGTGAAACCGACGTGCCACGACGTGACGTGATGCGACGTGATGCGAGACGCATGGCGGTACGGTCGGGAATTCTGCACGTCCTTCACAAAACCCCCAAGGGCAGAACCGGTCACACGTCCCCGGCACCCTCCGGGACCCGCCCGGTGACGAACCGGACCCGCTCGCCCACGGATGCCCGGGGCAGTTCCACGGCCTCGTAGCCGAGCTCCGCGTAGGCGGCCGTCACCGCCTCGTGGGTGCGCACGGCCTCCTCGTAGGACTGCCGGCGCTCGGTGTCCCGAGCGTAGATCTCCGGCCAGGGCGGGGCGGTGAACACCCGGCGGTGGTACCGGAACCGCTCGGCGGCGGCCCGTACGTGCGGGGGCACCGGGCGGCCCTCCAGCCGCAGGTAGCCGATGATGTCGGGAAGGCCGCGGTCGAAGAAGACGGTCCCGGGCCGCTCCGCCGCGGCGTGGTAGGAGCGCAGTTCCCAGCAGAGCATCAGCTCGGCGAACAGCTCGGGGTCCGTCCAGGGCAGGGCCCGGCCGCCGATGGCCGTCTGGTCCCGGATGACGCCGCGTCCGGCCTCCCACGAGCGGTGGTGGCCGGCCGCCTCCAGGGCGTCGATCAGGGTGCTCTTGCCCGCGCCGGGTCCCCCGGTCACCACGACGAAACGGTCCTGTCCCACGTGCCTTCCTCTCCTTCGCCCGGGCGTCCGCCACCCGACCGTACGCCCGGCGCGCGTCAACCGTGACGGGCGCCCCGGGCGCTGGCAGGGTGGGCGGACGCGTCGAAAACCCACAAGGAAGCGGAGTGCGGTGGCATGGCCGAAGAAGTGGACGTCGTCGTCATCGGAATGGGCCCGGGCGGCGAGCACGTCGCGGGGCGGCTGGCGGAGGCCGGGCTGCGGGTGGTGGGGGTGGAGGCGGAGCTCGTCGGCGGCGAGTGCCCGTACTGGGGCTGTGTGCCCAGCAAGATGATGATCCGGGCCGGCGGCCTGCTGGCCGAGGCCCGGCGGATCCCCGGGATGGCCGGCGCGGCACGGGTGGAGCCGGACTGGTCGCCGGTCGCGGCGCGGATCCGCGACGAGGCCACCGACGACTGGAACGACCAGGTGGCCGCCGACCGGTTCCGCGACAAGGGCGGCCGGCTGGCCCGCGGCCGGGGGCGGCTCACCGGCCCCCGCACGGTGACCGTGGACGGTCCGGAGGGCGGCGTCTTCGAGGCCGCGCGCGGCGTGGTGCTCGCCACCGGAACGAAGCCGCAGATCCCGCCGGTGCCCGGGCTGGACGCCGTCCCGTACTGGACGAACCGGGACGCCATCGCCGCGACCGAGCCCCCGGGGTCGCTACTGGTGCTGGGCGGCGGCTCGATCGGCGTCGAACTCGCCCAGGTCTACGCCCGGTTCGGGACCCGCGTCACCGTGGTGGAGGCGATGGACACCCTCGTCCCGTCGGAGGAGCCGGAGGCCGCCGCCCTCCTCGCCGAGGTGCTGGCGGCCGAGGGGCTGACCGTCCGGACGGACGCCCGGGCGACGGCGGCCCGCCACGACGGCGGTGTGTTCACCCTCGTCCTGGAAGGCGGTGAGGAACTGACGGCCGACCGGCTGCTGGTGGCGACCGGCCGCCGGGCGGACCTGCGGGACCTCGGCCTGGAGAACGTCGGCCTCGACCCGGGGGCGAAGTCGGTGCGCACGGACGCCCGGATGCGGGCCGCGGACGGGCTCTGGGCGGCGGGGGACGTGACGGGCCACGGCGCGTTCACGCACGTGGCCATGTACGAGGCGGAGATCGTCGCCCGTGAGGTGCTGGGCGAGCCCGGGCCCGGCGCCGACTACCGGGCGCTGCCGCGCGTCACCTTCACCGACCCGGAGATCGGCGCCGTCGGCCTGACGGAGCGTCAGGCACGCGACCGCGGCCTCCGGGTGCGCACCGGCCTGGCACGGGTGCCGTCCTCGGCCCGCGGCTGGATCCACAAGGCCGGCAACCAGGGCCTGATCAAGCTGGTCGAGGACGCGGACCGCGGGATCCTCGTCGGAGCGACGACGGCCGGCCCGGCGGGCGGCGAGATGCTGTACGGGGTGGCCGTGGCGGTCCAGGCGGAGGTGCCGGTGGAGACGCTGCGGCACATGATCTACGCGTATCCGACCTTTCACCGGGGGGTGGAGGACGCGCTGCGGGATCTCGTCTCGGGAGGGTAGCGGGCGGGGGGCGCGGGGAGGCGGCCGGCTGGGGAGCCGGGGAGGCGATCGGCTGGGACGCCGGGGAGACGGCCGGCCCGGCGGGCGCCGGGGAGGCAATTGACTGGGGCGCCGGCGAGGCGGCCGACTGGGGCGCCGGGGAGGCGGCCGGCTGGGGAGCCGGGGAGGCGGCCGGCTGGGACGGCGGGGAGGCGATCGGCCGGGGCGCCGGGGAGGCGACCGGCTGGGACGGCGGGGAGGCGATCGGCCGGGGCGCCGGGGAGGCGACCGGCTGGGACGGCGGGGAGGCGATCGGCCGGGGCGCTGGCGAGGCGACCGGCTGGGACGGCGGGGAGGCGATCGGCCGGGGCGCTGGCGAGGCGACCGGCTGGGACGGCGGGGAGGCGATCGGCCGGGGCGCTGGCGAGGCGACCGGCTGGGACGGCGGGGAGGCGATCGGCCGGGGCGCTGGCGAGGCGACCGGCTGGGACGGCGGGGAGGCGATCGGCCGGGGCGCTGGCGAGGCGACCGGCTGGGACGGCGGGGAGGCGATCGGCCGGGGCGCTGGCGAGGCGACCGGCTGGGACGGCGGGGAGGCGATCGGCCGGGGCGCTGGCGAGGCGACCGGCTGGCGCGCTGGCAAGGCGGCCGGCCGGGGCGCCAAGGGGGCGGCCCGCGCCCCCCGCCGTCGCGGCATTTCGCGTTCGTTGCCGCCGCCGGGGCCCGCGCCGACCGCGAAGACAGCGGCTTCGGCGTCTTCCGGGTGCCGGGCGGCGTACGCGGCGGACGCCGGCTCCGGGTCGCGGACGACCGGTTCGGTCCCGGGTGGGACATACAAACCGGGGCTCACAGGCCGGGGCGGCGGCCGGGCGGGGTCTCGGCGCAAGGGCCGCCGGAAGGCCGCCCGGGAGGTCGGCCCAGGCGAGTGGCCCGGGCGCCTCGCGGCGAGCGGCCCTCCAGGCGCGGCGAGCGATCCTCCAGGCGCGGCGAGCGATCCTCTAGAGCGCGTCAGTTCGCGCCGTCGGCCTTCCAGTCCGCGTACGCGACGCGCGGGATGGAGCGGACCCCGCCGACCGTCCCCCACTCGTCCCTCCCGAGCCGGCTGAGCGGGCGCATGCGCGTGATCTCCGGGTGGTCGCCGTCCAGGACGGACTCGGCGACGACGGCGTGCACCACCCGGCCGAGGACGATCGTGGAGTCGCCGAGGCGGAGCGTGCCGTGCAGCCGGCATTCGAGGGCGACGGGCGAGTCCGCGACCCGGGGCGCCTTCACCATGAGCGAGGGCTCCTTGGCGAGGCCGACGGCGTCGAACTCGTCGACGCCCGGCGGGAAGTCGGCTCCGGTCTCGTTGATCTGCCGTTCGAGCCCCTCGGGGGCGAGGCTGACGACGAACTCGCCGGTCGCCTCGACGTTGCGCAGGGTGTCCTTACGGCCGACCGAGGTGAACTGCACGATCGGCGGTTCCACGCAGGCGATGGTGAAGAACGAGTGGGGGGCGAGGTTGGCCGTCGTCCCGTCCTCGGAGACCGTGGACACCCAGGCGATCGGCCGGGGCACGACCACCGAGGTGAGGAGCCGGTAGACGGCGGTCCGGCCGGCGGCTTCGATGTCGATGTCAACGCGCATGCCCGCCAGTATCCACGCCACAGGGCCCGGCCGCCGACCTGGGACGGCCCCCGGGGCGGGGCCCGTCATCGCAGGTGGGAGCGGCCGCCGGGGCCCGACGGAGCGACCACGTCCGTAACGTGCCGCGGGCGTCCTTTACCCGGAGGACACGAGGTGTTCGTGATCGGGCAACACCGCTTCGTCAGGGTGGACACCATGACCGACACCGACGCGACCTCCACGGACGCCCCCGGCCGCGCGCACCACTGGCGGCGTGACCTGGCGGAAGTCGCCGCCCTGTTCACCGCCGTGGCCGCCGCCGACTGTGTGGCCGACACCGTGGCGCACGGTCCCGACGGGCCGGCCCTGCTGGCCGGGTCGGCCGCCGCGCTGCTGGCCACGGCCGGGTTCCACACCTGGTGGCACCGGCGGCGCCGGGCGCGGTCCGAGGCTCCCGCCCCCAGCCTCCCCGAGGAGACCGTCGGCAGCACGCTGTGGCGGATGCGCACCACCGTCCGCGACGCCCCGGGTAGTCTGGCGGCCCTCTGCCTGGCCCTGGCCGGCCGGGGCGTCGACATCCTCGCCCTCCAGACGCACCCGCTGGCCGAGGGGACGGTCGACGAGTTGCTGCTGCGCGCGCCGGGCGGGCTCACGGCCGACGCGCTGGCCCTGGCCGCCGAGGCGGGCGGCGGCCGGGAGACCTGGCTGGAACGGGCCGACGCCCACGACCTGGTGGACGCCCCCACCCGGGTGCTGGACCTCGCCACCCGCACCGCCCTCGACTCCGCCGAACTGCCGCTCGCACTGCGCCGGCTGCTCGGCCGGTGCGCGATCCGCTCGACACCAACGGACGCGGCGGGGGCCCCGGCCGAGGGTGAGTGGCGGGACACCGTCCTGCGGCTGCGCGACCCCTCCGGCGGCACGATCACCATCGAGCGGCCCCATCTCCCGTTCACCCCGGCGGAGTTCGCCCGCGCCCGGGCGCTCGTCGAGCTGGACGCGCGGCTGGGCCCGCGGTTCCCGCGCCGCGACGACGTGCTGACGCTGCCCGCCGGCGACGAGGTGACGGTCCGCAGGGCGGACACCGGCGACCTGGCGGCGGCCAAGGCGATGCACGAGCGCTGCTCCCCCGCGACGCTCGCCCTGCGCTACCACGGTCCGGTCCGGGACGTCGCCGCCGCCGACCGCTACCTCGGCCACCTGCTCGGCCCGCGGTTCGGCCGGACGCTCGCCGCGTACGAGCCGTCCGGCCGGCTGGTCGCCCTCGGCCATCTGCTGTGGGACGGCGAGGAGACCGAGGTGGCGCTGCTCGTCGAGGACGCGTGGCAGCGGCGCGGCGTCGGCGCCGAACTGCTGCGCCGGCTGGTGGTGATGGCGGCCGAGGCGGGCTGCGAGAGCGTCTACGCGGTCACCCGGGCGTCCAACACCGGGATGGTGGCGGCGATGCGCGGGCTGGGCCTGCCGCTGGACTACCAGGTCGAGGAGGGCACGCTGGTGATCACCGCCCGCGTCACGCCGGCCGCCGTCCCGCGCCTGGCCGGCCGGACGGCCGTGCGACCCGCCGGATCGCCGTGAAGGCCCCGGACGGTGGTGGACCCGCCGGACGGCCACGCATCCCGGCCGGCGGCCGTGAACCCCGGACGGCTGCCGCGGATCCGGGCTGCCGGCCGTGACCCACCGCGGATCCGGGCACCCGCCGCGGATCCCGGTCCCGGCGAATCCCGCGTGACGCGGCGGCCCCGGCCGTACGAGGATGGGCGCATGCCGAACACCACCAGCACTCAGCTGCCCCGCCAGGTCGCCGACGCCTATGTCGACGCGTACCTCGAGCTCGACCCGATCACCGGTACTTACCTCGGCGTGGCGTCCAGCGCCCGCCGGCTGCCCGACTTCTCGCCCGAGGGGCAGGAAGCCGTGGCCGCGTTGGCGCGGGAGACGCTGGACCGGCTGGCGGAGGCCGAGCGGCTGCCCGGCGCGGACGACGCCGCCGAGCGGCGCTGCGCCCGGCTGCTGCGCGAGCGGCTGACCGCCGAACTCGCGGTGCACGACGCGGGCGAGCCGCTGCGCGCCGTGAGCAACATCCACTCGCCGCTGCACTCGGTGCGCGAGGTCTTCACGCTGATGCCGGTGGAGAGCGCCGACGACTGGTCGGCGGTCGCGGCCCGGCTGCGGGCCGTACCGGCCGCGCTGGAGGGCTACCGGGCGTCGCTGGCCGAGGGGTTGAAGCGCGGGCTGCCGGGCGGTCCGCGGCAGGTGGCCACGGTGCTGGAGCAGCTGGCCGAGTGGATCGGCACGGACGGCAAGGGCTGGTTCGGCGACTTCACGGCCCCCGGCCCCGAGGAGCTGCGGGCGGAGCTGGACGGCGCGGCGGAGGCCGCGACGGGCGCCCTCGCCGAGGTCCGCGACTGGCTGCGGGACGTCTACGCCCCCGCCGTCGAGGGCGCCCCGGACGTGGTGGGCCGCGAGCGCTACGCCCGCTGGGCGCGCTACTGGAACGGCACCGATCTGGACCTGGACGAGGCGTACGCGTACGGCTGGTCGGAGTTCCACCGCCTGCTGGCGGAGATGCGGACCGAGGCCGAGAAGATCCTGCCGGGGGCGCGGACGCCCTGGGAGGCGCTGGCCCACCTCGACGAGCACGGCACCCACATCGAGGGGGTGGAGGAGGTCAGGGAGTGGCTCCAGGGCGTGATGGACGAGGCCATCGAGGCGCTGGACGGCACCCACTTCGACCTGGCCGAGCGGGTCAAGCGCGTCGAGTCGCGGATCGCCCCGCCCGGTGGCGCGGCGGCCCCGTACTACACGGCCCCGTCGGAGGACTTCTCCCGCCCCGGCCGGACCTGGCTGCCGACCATGGGCCTGACCCGCTTCCCGGTGTACGACCTGGTGTCCACCTGGTACCACGAGGGTGTGCCGGGCCATCACCTCCAGCTCGCCCAGTGGACGCACGTGGCCGACCGCCTCTCCCGCTACCAGGTCACCCTGGGCCAGGTCAGCGCCAACGCCGAGGGCTGGGCGCTGTACGCGGAGCGGCTGATGGACGAACTGGGCTTCCTCACCGACGCCGAGCGGCGGCTGGGCTACCTCGACGCCCAGATGATGCGCGCCGCCCGCGTCATCGTCGACATCGGCATGCACCTGGAGCTGGAGATCCCGGCCGACTCCCCGTACCACCCCGGCGAGCGCTGGACGCCGGAGCTGGCCCAGGAGTTCTTCGGCCTGCACAGCAGCCGCCCGGCGGACTACGTGGAGAGCGAACTCGTCCGCTACCTGGGCATGCCGGGCCAGGCCATCGGCTACAAGCTCGGCGAGCGCGCCTGGCTGCTGGGCCGCGAGGCGGCCCGGAAGCGGCACGGTGACGCGTTCGACGCGAAGGCGTGGCACATGGCGGCGCTGTCGCAGGGCTCGCTGGGGCTGGACGACCTGGTGGCGGAGCTGTCGGCGCTCTGACGGGCGGTGAGCGGGAGGGGGCGGCCGGGCCGGTGCGGGCCCGGCCGCCCTCCGCGCTCAGAGGACGTCGGCGAGTTCCCCGATCTGGTCGGCGAGCCGGGGATCGGGGTGCAGCACCCGCCCCAGGCCGAACTCCTCGACGTCGTCGGCCTTCAGCCGGCCGACGGCCGCCCGCAGGGCGTCGTTGGGGACGTTCGGCTGCGGGGCGGTGACGCCCTCGGCGATGAGGCTGGAGCGGTGGTCGGTGAGCGTGATGGCCTGGTGGAACCAGTGGTCGGCGTGGCGCAGGTCCCCACGGCCCAGGTGGAACAGGTGCAGGCAGTAGGCGGCGAGCGCATTGCCGACCCCGGCGGAGAACTGCCACCAGAACTGGGCGCAGGCGGGCTCCCCCGCGAGGCTCAGCAGACATCCGAAGTCGAGGGCTCCCTCGGGGTCGATGCCCTCGTCACACAGCCTGTGCAGCCGGTCGCCGACCTCGTCGCGGTGCAGCAACGAGGCGGCCAGCGCGCGCAGTCGCTTCTGCGCCACGCCGTGGGACGTCGGGAACTCCCCGACGGGCGCGGGAACGGCGCCGAACATCAGGCTTTCGGTGACGTCGCGGACGACCTCGTGTTTCAGGTCGGCGAGGTCCCTGTCGGAGAACGGGTCGGGCAGGGCGGCTCCGGCCAGGAAATCGTCGATGCTGCGCGGCACGGCGTCACTCCTCTTCTAGTTCTTGTTCGTCGGCGGCCGGCGGGGTGGAGAGGCCGAGTTTGGTGGCGATGCGCTCTTTCGCCAGCCGGCGGTGGGTACGGACGGTGTCCGCCTTGATGCCCATGACGTAAGCGATGTGGGAGCAGGGGTAACCCAGGACGTAGCGCAGCACGATGACGTCGTACTGCCGGGGAGGCAGCGACGCTATGGCGGTGAAGAGGCCCAGGGAGGAGTCCATCACCCGCAACTGCCTGCGCATGGCCTCCAGCGTGGCGCGGGCCGCCTGCCGCAGACCCTCGGTGCGCAGGTTCTGCGACACGCTGCCCGTCAGCCGCAGATGGGTCTCCACGCACTGCTTCAGGTAGGAGAAGGCGTACGCCGCGGGGCTCTCCTCTTTCAGCACCATGACCCAGTTGAGCGCCAGGTGGACGTAGACCCGGCGGACGACGGTCCTGGCGGCGTCCTCGTCTCCGAGCAACGTGTGGGCGTAGCGCAGGTGCGCGCGGGCGTAGAGGTCGTAGAAGCCCTCCAGATCCGGCGGCATCCGGTACTGCACGCCCCGCAGCGCGTCGAGTTCCCTGGAGAGGTCGTGCGGGAGGAGGGGCTGCGCCGCGCCGGCTCCGTCGGCCTCGTCGGGTGACGGCAGGATGGTCACGGTCAGCCCTCCTCGTCCCGCGGGACCGGCACCAGGGCCGGCCCGTCGCCGGAGCCGCGGGTGCGGGCGCGGGTACAGGTACCGGTGCGCACCATGCCGTCCGACAGACCGGCGATGCCGATCCGTACGCCGGTACGGAGCATGCGCCGCGCGAGGACACGAACGTCCGGGACGAGCACTCGCAAGGCGGCGGCCACGGCCGCCCAGTCCAACGCGTCATGAACAGTCATGAGCAGTCCTTGAGATAGTCGGCGCGACGCCCAACCCCCGGTGTCCCGGGCGCCGGAGAACGTTTGTCCTCCCTCGCAGGATTGCGAATGGGTACGCCCGAACACGTATGCCCATGACGAGTTTTTTCACGAGGCGTGATCAGCTGAGCACACAGAGGAGTAGACCAATTCGGGCCGACGGTCGGCAGCCACCGCGCCGACCAGCGCAAACCCACCCCGTTCCCGCCCCGCGCCAAGACCACACCTCCGCACACCCCCCTCTCAAGTGACTCGGATCACAGGGAAGGCGAGGCCCTCTTGACACCCCCGTAGAGTCCCGCACATGACTCCACTCCTCCTCGTCTGCCGCGACCCGCTCTGCTCCCGCCGCACGGACCCGCACTTCGCCGCCGAGGCGCGGGCGGCGGGCGAACGGGGGCTGCGGGTCGCGCGGATCGACCACGACGCGCTGCTCGCGGGGGACGCGGCGGGGGCGGTCGCGGACGTGCCGCACGAGCCGGGCCCGGCGTGGTACCGGGGCTGGATGATCCCCGCCGCGCGGTACGCGGAACTGGCGGAGGCCCTGGCCGGGCGCGGGGTGACGCCGCTGACCCCGCCGGCGGACTACCGGCGGGCACACGAACTGCCGGGCTGGTACCGGACGTTCGCCCCGGTGACACCGCGCACCGTGTGGTTTCCGACGGAGCCCGGGCGGGCGCCGGACCGGGAGCGGCTGGCGGCGGGGGCGGCCCTGCTCGGCGGCGGTGGCGGTCCGGTGGTGGTCAAGGACTACGTGAAGTCCCGCAAACACGAGTGGGACGAGGCGTGTTACGTGCCCGACCGCGCCGACACGGACCGGCTGGCAGCGGTCGTCGGCCGGTTCGTCGAGCTCCAGGGGGAGTTCCTGGCGGGCGGCGTCGTCCTCCGCTCCTTCGAGCGCTTCACGGCGGCGGGCGAGGCCCGGGTGTGGTGGGTGGACGGCCGCCCGGCCCTGGTGACCGCCCACCCGGACACCCCGGAGCGCCTGCCGGCCCCGGCGCTGGACGCGGTGGCGCCGTGCGTGGCCGCGTTGGACTGCCGTTTCGTCACCACGGACTTGGCTCTCCGCGAGGACGGCGTGTGGCGCGTGGTGGAGGTCGGCGACGGCCAGGTGAGCGACCTGCCGCAGGACGCCGACCCCGGACCGCTGCTCACGGCCCTGGCCGGGGGCCGCGGACGGTCGGTTCCGGTGGCGGCGGGGCAGGAGGACGTCCGCTGACCACTCGCGACGTTCGCTGACCACCCGGCGCGGGGCGTGCGCCGCCCGCGCGCACACCGGCCGCGCCGTACGAACGGGTGTGGGCAGGGGGACGCATGCTCGGCCGCCGGGACGGCGTTCCACCGGGGCCCGGGCCGGGGCGCGTCGGGTGTGCTCGGCGGCCTGGTGCGGGTAGCCGGTGACCTCGGGGTCGGTGTCGAGCCAAGGCCCGGCGGGCCCGGCGGGGTCAGCAACCGCAGTCGGCGCCGTCCACCGGCGCGGTCAGCGGGTCGGGCGCCGACCGGCGCGTCCCCTCCCAGGTCTCGACCTCGTACCCCTCGCGCGTCCAGTACTCGATGCCGCCGAGCATCTCCTTGACCCGGTACCCGAGCGTCGCGAGCGCGAGCGCCGCCCGCGTGGCCCCGTCGCAGCCGGGCCCCCAGCAGTACACGACGACGGGCCGCGCCGGATCGAGGAACTCACCGGCCAGCCGGGGCATCTGGGCCGTCGGCAGATGCACGGCACCGGGGACGTGCCCCTGGTCCCACGCCGCCGTGGAGCGCGAGTCGACGACGGCGAAGCCCGCGGCGCCGGCGGTGAGGGCGGCGTGGACGTCGGCGACGTCGGTGTGGAAGGCGAGGCGGGCGGAGAAGTAGGCGGCGGAGTCGGCGGGTTCGGCGAAGGGGGTGATCGTCATGCGGGGAAATCTATGCGGGCTGCTGTCGGCCGGGAACGCTCGATCCCCGGCGGATCATGTCTCTTGCCACGGATTCCCCTGCCCTTCCGGCACACCACCACCGAATCCCCTACCGTAACGGCGCGGTCGCGGAGCGGCACCAAGGGCACCACGACGAGCCTCCGGCGGCAGAAGCCGCCTTCATCACGGATATTCCGACGGGCTATTGGTGCCGACCAGCCCGCGCGGCACCCGCCGAAGGGAACGCCGTCGCGTCCATGCCGGAACCCCATGAGCCGCGCGGAGGACACACAGCGCGGGGTCCGCTTCCACGGCGAAACCCTTGATCTGCCGGGTGTTTCCCTGCTAGACACCGCCCATGACCGATCATTCCCCGGACGCCACCGACTGGCGCATACTCGACGCCCTCCAGCGGAACGGACGCGTCGGATACGCCGAGCTGGCCCGGATCGTGAACATGTCCTCCAGCGCGGTGACCGAGCGCGTCCGGCGGCTGGAGGAGGCGGGGGTGATCGAGGGGTACACCGCCGTCGTCCGGCCGGAGCGCCTGGGGATGCCGGTGCTCGCGTTCGTCCGGCTGCGGTATCCGAACGGGAACTACAAGCCGTTCCACGACCTCCTCGACACCACCCCCGAGGCGCTGGAAGCGCACCACGTCACCGGGGACGACTGCTTCGTCATCAAGGTCGCCGCCCGGTCCATGCGGCACCTGGAGGAGGTGGCGGGGCGGATCGGGGCGCTGGGGTCGGTGACGACGAGCGTGGTGTACTCGTCGCCGCTGGAACGGCGGGCGTTCAGCCGGCCCGACGGTCCCCACCCGTTCGGTGCCGTACCGCCGAGCCCGAGCGGTCCTTGACGACCTGGAGCTGTGCCGGGACGCGCTGCCGCAGGTCGGCGACGTGGCTGACGATGCCGACGGCGCGGTCGCGTTCGCGGAGCGAGTCGAGGACGTCGAGGACCTCGTCGAGGGTCTGCTCGTCCAGGCTGCCGAAACCCTCGTCGATGAAGAGGGTGTCCAGGCGGGTGCCGCCCGCCTCCTCCGTCACGACGTCCGCGAGGCCGAGGGCCAGGGCGAGGGAGGCGAAGAAGGTCTCGCCGCCGGACAGGGTGGCGGTGTCGCGTTCGTTGCCGGTCCAGGCGTCGACGACGTGCAGGCCCAGGCCGGAACGGCCGCGTCCGGTGCCGCGGGCGTCGGAGTGGACGAGGGTGTAGCGGCCGGCGGACATCCGCTGGAGCCGGACGGTCGCGGCGGCGGCGACCTGTTCCAGACGGGCGGCGAGGACGTACGACTCCAGGCTCATCTTCAGCTCGTTGTCGGCGCTCGTGCCGGCGGCGAGCGCGGCGAGGCCGGCGATCCGGTGGTACTCCTCGCGCAGCGGGGCGAGCCGCCGGACGTCGGCCGCGGCCTCGGCGGAGAGCCGGTCGAGGGCATCGCAACGGCGCCGGGCCTCCGCGTCGCGGTCGGACGAGGCACGCAACCTCCCCACGGCGTCGGCGAGTTCGGCGTCTGCGGCCTGCGGGTCGGCAGGCGGCAGGCCGGCGGCGGCGACCGTCTCCTCGTCGGCCAGGGCCGCCGCGACGGCGGCCTCCTCCTGCCGCCAGGCGTCCAACCGGACCTGCGCGGCGCGGAGTTCGGCGGCGCCGAGCAGGGCCTCGGCCGCCTGGGCGGGGGTGGCGAAACCGGCGTGGTACGCGGCGTCGGCGAGCCGGTCGTCGGCCGCCTTGAGGGCGGTCGCCGCCTCCTCGGCGGCGCGGGCGGCCCCGGCGGCGGCGGCGAACAGGCCGGCCCGCTCCTCCAGCGCCGCGGCACGGCGTGCGACGGACGCCTCGCCGGCCCGCGCCCGCGTCAACTCCTCGTGCAGTCCCTCCAGTTCGCGTTCGAGGTCGTCGCGGTGGGAGGTGCGGGCGGCGATCCGCAGCCGGGCCGCCTGCTGGGCGTCGCGGCGGCGTTCGTACTCGCGCTCGGCCTCGGCGAGGGCGGTGCGGGCGGCGGACGCGTCGGCGGCGGCCGTACGCGCCTCGGCGTACGCGCGGCGGGCGGCGTCGGCGAGGGCGGTGAGTTCGGCGGTGGCCGCTTCACCCGCGGCAGCGCGGGCGGCGGCCAGGGCCTCGCGGAGCGGGCCGTGGCGGCGGGCGGCCTCCTCGCGGGCGGTCTCGGCGTGCCGGTAGGCGGCCTCGGCGGTCTGCTCTGCGGCGCGGTCCACGTGGCCGGCGGCGGCGCGGGCGGGGGCGGGGTGCTCGGTGGCGCCGCAGACGGTGCAGGGGTCGCCGGGGACGAGTCCGGCGGCCAGTTCTGCGGCGATGCCGCGCAGCCGGCGTTCCTTGGTGTCGAGCCAGTGCTCGCGGGCGCGGGCGGCCTCCTCGCGGGCGTCGGCCTCCGCCTGTTCCGCCGTCGC
Organism: Streptomyces mobaraensis; assembly: GCF_020099395.1. NCBI lineage: Bacteria > Bacillati > Actinomycetota > Actinomycetes > Kitasatosporales > Streptomycetaceae > Streptomyces > Streptomyces mobaraensis. Next base: position 600,998 of record NZ_CP083590.1, read on the forward strand.
GGCCCGGACGGCGAGTTCGTCGCGGCGGCGGGCGGCGGCGAGGCGTTCCTCGGCGGGGGTGACGCGCGCGCCGAGCTGTTCGGCGCGGGCGGTGGCCTCGTGGGCGGCGTCGAGGCGGCGCTGGTGCCGCTCGCGCAGGGCGGGCCAGCCGGCCAGCCAGTCGGCGTCGTCGGTGAGGGCCTCGTCGTCGGCGCGGGCCTGCCGTTCGAGGGCGGCGATCTCGGCGGTGACCTCGGCGGCGCGGGCCTCGGCGCGGCGGGAGGCGGTGAGCGAACCGAGCTCCTCGCGGTGGGCGCGGTCGAGGGCGGCGAGCCGGTCGGCGCCGGCCTCCCGGTGCTCCTCGGGCAGCCGGGCGCGGGCGCGGCGTTCGGCCTCGGCCGCCGCGCGGTGCCGGCGTTCGGCCTCGGCGCGGAGTTCCAGGGCGGGGGCGACGGCGGCGGCCTCGCGGGCCCGGTCCAGCCGGTCGCGGAGCGCGTCGCGTTCGGGGCGCCGCTCCGCGAGCTCGTCGGCGCGGCGGCGCGCCTCGGTGTACCGCCGCTGGAGCCGGGCCCGTTCCCGGACCTCGGCGGCGCGTCCGGCCGTGCGCGTGTGGAGGTCCTCGGCGGCCCGGACGGCGGCCGCGGTGACGGCGCGGCGCTCGCGGGCGGTGGTACGGGCGAGGGCCGCCCACTCCAGGACGGCGGCGGCGAGCCCGGGGGCGCCGGCGGCGAGCGGCGGCTCGGCCGCTCGCGGGGCGGGAACGCCGGCGCGGGCACGGGCCGGGGCGGCGGTGGCGGGCGAGGGGGTGCCGACCTCGGGCAGCGACGGGTCGTCGGCGGCCTGCCGCATCCGGTGGCCGAGCGCGAGCAGCCGCTCGTCGCCGGTGCGCACCCGGGTCTCGGCGGCCGCGCGCAGCTCGGCGAGGCGCTTCGCGGCGGCGCCGAACCGGCCGGTGTCGAAGAGCCGGCCCAGCAGCCCGGCGCGAGCGGTGTCGTCGGCGCGCAGGAAGCGGGCGAAGTCGCCCTGCGGGAGCAGGACGACCTGGCAGAACTGCTCCCTGTCCAGCCCGAGGAGCTGCTTGATCTCCTCGCCGATCTCCTGGTGGGAACGGCTGAGGCCGTGCCACTGCCCGTCGCGGAACTCGCGCAGGGCGCTGTACGCCTTCTCGCGGGTGTAGCCGCTGCCGCGCTTCTTGGGGCGCGGCTGCTCGGGCCGCCGGGTGAGCTCCAGCCGGCGGCCGGCGACGGTGAGTTCGAGGACGACCTCGGTGAGGGTGTCCGGCGCGGCGTGGTCGCTGCGCAGTCCGGGGCCGCTGCTCTGGCGGGCGCCGGGGACGCCGTTGTAGAGGGCGTAGCAGACGGCGTCGAGGACGGAGGTCTTGCCGGCGCCGGTGGGGCCGTGCAGCAGGAACAGTCCGGCGGCGGAGAGTTCGTCGAAGTCGACGCGCTGGGTGCCGGCGAACGGGCCGAACGCGGTGATCTCCAGGCGGTGCAGTCTCATCGCTCCCCCTCGGCGGCGGGCTCGCCGGAGCGGACGTGCCGGCCGGTGGTCACGGTTCCGGAGTGGCGCGGACTCATCGTTCTCCCTCGGCGGCGGTGACCCGGACGGTGTCGAGGGCGTCGGTCAGCAGGGCGCGCTCGGCGGCGTCGGGGCCCTCGCCCCGGACGTGGGCGACGAAGTCCTCGGCGATCTGCCGGTCGGTCCGGCCGCGCAGCCGGAGGGCGTAGGAGGCGAGGGGGTCCTCGGGGGCGCGGTCGGGGTCCAGGACGAGGCTGAGGACGTGCGGGAAGCGGGCGGCCAGCCGGGCCATGGGGTCCTTGGGGCGGACGGGGTCGGTGAGGGTGGCCTCGACCCAGGCGTCCTCGTGCCGGTCGAGGGCGGGGTCGTCCAGCAGTTCGTCCAGCCGGCCGCGGATCCGGGCGAGCGGCCGGGGCACCGGGCAGTCGATCCGCTCGCCGGTCACCGTGCCGTCGGCGTCGAGGTCGATCAGCCACATGGTCTTGCGGTGGGTCGCCTCGGAGAAGGAGTAGGCGAGCGGCGAGCCGGAGTATCGGACGCGGTCGGTGATCGTCTGGCAGCCGTGGAGGTGGCCGAGGGCGGCGTAGTCCACGCCGTCGAAGATCTCCGGCGGGACGGCGGCGGCCCCGCCGACGGTGATGTCGCGCTCGCTGTCGCTGGCCGCGCCGCCCGCGACGAAGGCGTGGGCGAGGACGACGGACCGCGTCCCGGCCGGGCGGGCGGCGAGGTCGGCGCGGACCCGGTCCATCGCCGCCTCCAGTACGGCGGCGTGCCCGGCGCCCCGGGCGTCGAGGGCGGTGCGGACGAGCGCGGGTTCTAGGTAGGGCAGGCCGTAGAGGGCGACGTCGCCGTGGGCGTCGGAGAGGACGACGGGGGTGCCGCAGCCGGCGGGGTCGGTGCGGAGGTGGACGCCGGCCCGGCCGAGGAGCCCGGCGCCGACGCCGAGGCGGCGGGCGGAGTCGTGGTTGCCGGAGATCATGACGACGGGCACGCCGGTCTCCGCGAGCCGGTGCAGGGCCTCGTCGAACAGCTCGACGGCGGCGAGCGGCGGCACGGCCCGGTCGTAGACGTCGCCGGCGACGAGCACGGCGTCCACGGCGTGCTCGCGCACGGCGTCCACGAGGTGCGCGAGGAACGCGCGCTGGGCGTCCAGGAGGCCGACCCGGTGGAAGGAGCGGCCCAGATGCCAGTCGGACGTATGCAGCAGTCTCACGCGTCGGCTCCCGTCCCCATGCTCTCCTCGGCTCCCCTCGCTCCTGCCGCTTGTCGCGGCCCCGGCAGTCACGGGGGTCCACGCCGCCCCACAGTCTCGCATCCGGCGGCGGGTCCGGGGGCCGGAGGTGGGAGCACGCTTCTTGCGGGCCGGGAAGGGTCTCCTGTTACCTGAGGCCGGACTCCGGCTCCGGCGGCGGGAGATGAGAGACATGGGAAGCGTGCCCATGGACACGGAAGCGCATTTCTGGTCGCTGCTCGACGCGACGGCCCGGGCGGCACTGCTACATATCGGTCATATGCGGGAATTCCCGCCCAAATCCATCATTCTCCAGCAGAACGACACCTCCTCGTACCTGCTGGTGCTGCGCCGGGGCTGCGTCAAGGTGCTCTCCTGCACCGAGGCCGGCTACCCCGCCGTCCTGGCGATCAGGAACGCCGGCGACCTCCTCGGCGAGCAGGGCGGCCTCGACGGCCGGCCACGCTCCGCGTCCCTCGTCGCCCTCACGGACGTCACCGCGCTGGTCCTCCCGGCGGACCGTTTCACCACCGTCCTCCGCGAACGGCCCGCCGTCGGCGAGGCGGTCCGGCATGTCCTCGCTACGTCAGTTGTCGCGCAGGCGAAAAGTTGCCGGTCTTCGCGGCCTTTCGGTCACCTTCCCGCGGGACTCCCGTGGGGCGTCCGGCGCCGGGGGACGATCGTCGGGTCGTGAGAGGAGCGAGGTGGCCGTGCCGGAATCCCCCCAGGACACCGCCTGGAGACTGCACGCCGCGCTGTCCGACTGGACGGGCAAGGCGGACGCGAAGGCGTCGTTCGCGCTCACCGTGCAGTCGACGGCGCTGCTGGTGCTGGGGCTGGCGGCGGGCGCGGGCCGGGGTTTCGGCCACGCGGGAGGGCTGGTGGCGGTGCTGCTGTGGGCCGGGGTCGCGGCCCTCGTCGTCGGCCTGGCCTGCGCGGTCCTCGCCGTCGCCCCGAGCCTGCGGGCGGACGTGCCGGGCCCCGCGGAGGAGCGCTTCGTCTACTTCGGGCACCTGCGCCACTGGGAGCCCGGCGCGCTGGAGTACCGCCTCCGGGAGGCGGACCCGCTGCCCGCGCTGAGCCGCGAGCTGGTCGTCATGAGCCGGATCGCCTGGCGCAAACACGTGTACGTGCGCTGGCCCTTCGTGTGCGCGGCGGTCGGCACGGCGGGGGTGGGCGCGGCGGCGGCCCTGACGTGACGGGACCGCGGGTCCGAGGAGGCCCGTCCCGACGGCGGCTACGCCTCCCCGTACGCCTCGGCCCCGAGCTCCAGCACCGCCGTCCCGGCCGTGGCGTCGGCGAGCCAGGCCCGGAAGGCGTCCACGTCGGAGTCCGGCAGCCCGATCCCGATCGTCACGCCCGCCCCGTACGACACCTCGCGCACCGTGCGCCCGGACGCCCGCAGCTCGTTCTCCAGCTTTCCGGCGCGCTGGTGGTCGACGGTGACGGTGGCGAGCCGGTACCGCCTGCGCGTCACCGTCCCCAGCACGTCGAGCGCCTCGCCGACCGCTCCCCCGTAGGCGCGGATCAGCCCGCCCGCCCCGAGCTTGATCCCGCCGAAGTACCGGGTGACGACCGCGACGACATACCGCATCTCCCGGCGCACCAGCATCTGCAGCATCGGCACCCCGGCCGTGCCCCCGGGCTCCCCGTCGTCACTGGCCTTCTGCACCGACCCGTCGGCCCCGAGGACGTACGCGAAGCAGTGGTGCCGCGCCGTCGGATGCTCCTTGCGGACGCGCGCGATGAACGCCTGCGCCTCCTCCTCCGTGGCGGCGGGCGCGAGCGCGCAGAGGAAGCGCGACCTGCTGATCTCGATCTCGTGCACCCCTTCACGGGCCACGGTCCGATACGCGTCCTGCATCCTGCCCTTTCCCGGCCGACGGCTCCGACCTGCCGAAACAGGCTATACGAGCGTCCTGCCGGCCGCTGCTGCGAGCGGCCCGGGAGCGGACGGGCCGGGAGTGGCCCGCGGGTCCGGCGAAACCACCGGTCCGCGGGACGCGTCCTGTTCTACGGTAGACACCGCATGCCAACGGGCTTTTGTGACGGGGGTGTTGAGGGTGGCTGATGGGAACGCTCTGGCGGCTCGGATCGCCGAACGCCGGGCCGGGACGGGTGATCCACAGGCCCTGGTGGGCGAGTTCCGGCGGTCGGTGGTGCTGGTGCCCATGACGGCCGGCGGGCTGTGGACCCAGGCGTTCGGCGGGGTGCGGTGGATCATCGGTTTCACGGACGAGGCCGCCCTGGCCCGGTTCGCCCGGGTACGGGACGCGGGGGCGGCCGGGGTACGGGACGCCGGGGCCGGGCTTGCCGGGAGCCGGCCGTGGGAGTACGCGGCGCTGCGCGGCGCCCGGCTGCTGGACGAGATCGTCCCGTTGATGGGGTGCCCGGCGGGGGTGGCCGTCGACATCGCCGATCCGGAGGGGGCGATGCTGTTCCCGCCCGTGACCGGCATCGTTCCTGAGGCGGTCGCCGTAGACGCGGTCGCCGTCGACGTAGTCACCGACGACCCGCTCCCCCGGCGCGGGCCCGCGCCGGAGTCCGCCAGCGTTCCGAGCGCCCGGCGCGGTACGGGCGAGGGCGGTGGGGGTTGATGGGCGGGGGCGGGGCGGACCTGAGGGTCGATCCGGAGGACGTCGGGCGCATCACCCGGGGTCTGCGGTCGGCGGTGAGCGAGCTGAAGGGGGCCGGCGGCGGTACGGGGGCCGTGCTCGGCAAGGGGCTGGCCGATCTGTCGATGACCGGGATGGAGGCCGGGCACCACGGCCTGTCCAAGGACTTCGAGGACTTCTGCGAGCGGTGGGACTGGGGTGTGCGGGCGCTGGTCCAGGACGCCAACGCCATCGCGGAGCGGCTGGGTCTGGCGGCCGGCAAGCACTGGGAGGAGGACCGGTACATCGAGGGCGCGTTGAAGGTCGGGCTGAACTCGGTGGTGGGCAATCCCCACGCCTCGGAGGAGGAGATCACCAAAAAGAGCTGGGGGGACGTGGCCACGCCCGGCTTCCTGCATCCGGACTACAGCGGTGCGTCGTTCGGCAAGGCACGTGACGACATCGCGCGGAATTGGAAGGACACCGGACGGGCGCTGGTGACGGAAGGGACCGGCGGCATGCGTTCCCGGGTGCTGAACAAGCTGCTCGGCGTCGACCAGGACAGCTTCGACCGTGGAGTGGACGAGGCGTTCGGCCCGTCCCCCGAGGAGCGAGCCCGACAAGGCGACGGCGGGAACGGGGGCGGCTGAGCCGTGGGCTTCAAGGACTTCATCAAGGACGTCACCCCCGACTGCGTCGAGGACGTGGTCGAGGAGGGGACCGAGTGGCTGGGCGACCGGGTCGAGGACGTCGGGAACTGGACGGCGGACCGGCTGGAGGACGCGGGCTGGGACTCGGGCGCGGACTGGGTGCGCGAGCGGTCGCGTTCGCTGGCGAACCGGATGGGCGCCGAGACCGACGAGATGGATCTCGGTCAGACCGAGGACAAGGCGAAGCTCGTCTACGGCAGCCCGTCGAAGATCCGGGCCACCGCCTCCCGCCTGCGGCGGATGCACACGGCGTTCGACGACGTCGGCAAGGGGCTGCGGGGTCTGGACTCCGCGCACCTGCGGGGCAGGACGGCGGACGCGTTCCGGGAGTCGGTGTCGGTGGAGCCGCCGAAGTGGTTCAAGGGCGCGGACGCCTTCGAGAAGGCGGCCGGCGCTCTGGATTCGTTCGCCGGGACGGTGGAGTGGGCGCAGGGGCAGGCGCAGGCCGCGGTGGAGAAGTGGAAGGCCGGCTTGAAGGCGTCGCAGGAGGCGCGGGAGGCGCACCGGGAGAAGGTGGCGGCGTACAACAAGGCCGCCGAGCACTATAACGCCCAGCCCGCCGACCGGCGTGACCCTGCCTCGCTGCCTCCGAAGCCGGGGGAGTTCACGGATCCGGGGGCGGCGCGGATGAAGGAGGCGCAGGAGATCCTGGCCGAGGCGCGGCGGCAGCGCAACGCGGCGGCGGAGACGGCGCGGGCCGCGGTGCGGGCGGCGCGGGACGCGGCCCCACCGAAGCCGTCCTACGGTGAGCAGGCCATGGACGGGGTGCGGGAAGTGCCGGTCATGGTCGACCACTTCGAGGGTGGTGTCCTCAAGGGCACGGCGGGGCTGCTGAACTTCGTCCGCAGCGTCAACCCCACGGACCCGTACAACGTCACGCACCCGGCCGAGTACCTCACCGGTCTCAACGGCACCGCGACCGGCCTCCTCCAGGTCGCCAACGACCCCTGGGGCGCGGGTGGTCGGATGATCTCCGACTTCGCGAAGGACCCCTCGGAGGGCCTGGGGCGCCTTGCCCCGGACGTGCTCCTGACCGCGGCCACGGGCGGCGCGGGGGCCGGGGTCAAGGCCGCGCGGGTCGCGAAGGAGGGCGCGGAACTGGCCGCCGACGCCGGCCGCGCCCGCGGCCTGCTGGAGAAGACGCCGGAGGGTACGCACGGCCGGCCCGGCCGTGAGCGCGTCACCCAGGGCACGGACCCCGTCGACCTGGCCTCGGGGCGGATGTTCCTGCCGCAGACGGACGTGGTGCTGGACGGGGACCTGCCGCTGGTGTTCACCCGCCGGGTGGAGTCGGGGTACACGGTCGGCCGCTTCTTCGGCCCTTCCTGGTCGTCGACGGTCGACGAGCGCCTCGAGATCGACGCGGCCGGCGTCGTCCACGTCACCGCCGACGGCCTGCTGCTCGCCTACCCGCACCCGGTCCCGGGCGTCCCGACGCTGCCGCCGACGGGAACGTGCCGCCGCACGCTCGCGCGGGACGCGGCCGGGGACTACGCGGTCACCGACCCGGACACCGGCCTTGTCCGGCACTTCCCCGGTCCGGCCGACGCGCGGCCCGGTGGTGACGGCGTGGCGTGGCTGGCCGAGACCGCCGACCTCAACGGCAACAGGATCACCATCGACCGCACGGCCGACGGCACCCCGCTGGCCCTGGTGCACTCGGCGGGCCGGCACCTCGCCGTCAGCGTCACCGAAGGCCGGATCACGGCCCTGGCCCTGGCCGGGGCGGACGGGAACGGCGGCGACCGCACCCTGATGTGCTACGGCTACGACGCCGGCGACCTGACGACCGTCACCAAACCGTCCGGCGCCACCCTCGCGTTCACCTACGACGAGCGCCACCGCGTCACGTCCTGGACCGACTCCAACGGCAGCCGCTACACCTACGCCTACGACGCGTCCGACCGGACGGTGGCGGAAGGCGGCGAGGCGGGCCACCTCACCGTCACCCTCGCCTACGGCGACCCGGACCCCGCCACCGGCCACCGCGTCACCACCCTGACCACGGCCGACGGCCACACCACCCGCCACCTCATCGGCGACGGCTGCCGCGTCCTGGCCACCACCGACCCCCTCGGCCACACCACCCGCTTCACCTACGACCGACGCGGCAACCTCCTCACCCACACCGATCCCCTCAACCACACCACCACCTACACCTACGACCACCACCGCCGCCTCACCACCGTCACCCGCCCCGACGGCAGCGCCTCCCACGTCGAACGCGACGAGGCAGGCCGCATCACCCGTCTCACCGAACCCGACGGCGCCACCTGGCACCAGGAATATGACGCCCACGGCAACCGCACCGCCCTCACCGACCCCGCCGGTCACACCACCCGCTACGCCTACGACGCGTCGGGCCGGCTGACGGGCATCACGGACGCGCTCGGCGCGGTCACCACCGTCCGCTGCGACGCCGCGGGGCTGCCGCTCGCGGTGACGGACCCCCTCGGCGGCACCACACGCTACGACCGCGACGCCTTCGGCCGCCCGGTGCGCATCACCGACCCCCTCGGGGCGACCACCACGCTCCACTGGACGGCGGACGGCGACCTCGCCCGGCGCACCGCACCGGACGGCACGAGCGAGTCGTGGACGTACGACGGCGAGGGCAACCGCACCAGTCACACGGACGCCGCCGGCCACACCACGCGCTTCGAGTACACCCACTTCGACCTCCTCGCGGCCCGCACCGAACCGGACGGCGCCCGCTACGAGTTCGTCCACGACACACAGTTACGCCTCACGCGGGTGACCAACCCGCAAGGCCTGACCTGGACCTACACCTACGACGAGGCCGGCCGCCTCATCGCCGAGACCGACTTCGACGGCCGCACCACCGGCTACGCACACGACGCGGCCGGGCAGCTCACCGCCCGCGTGAGCCCGCTCGGCGAGTCGATCCGCTACGCCTACGACGCGCTGGGCCGGCCGACCCGCAAAGACGCCGAAGGCCGGCTCACCACCTACGCCTACGACCCGGCCGGCCGGCTGGTGCGGGCCACGGGCCCGGACGGCGAACTCCTGCGCCGGTACGACCGCTGCGGCCGCCTGACAACCGAACTGTCCGACGGCCGGGCCACCACCTACGCGTACGACGCCACGGGCCGCCGTACCCGCCGCACCACACCCACCGGCCACATCACCACGTACGCCTACGACGCGGCCGGCCGGGCCCGCGAACTGTCCACCGGCGGCCGGCGGATCACCTTCACCCACGACGCCGCCGGCCGCGAAACCCACCGCACCGTGGCCGGCACCCTGTCCCTGACCTCGGCATGGGACACCACAGGCCGCCTGACCACCCACCACCTCACCGCCGACGGCCGCACCCTCAACCACCGCACGTACACCTACCGCCCCGACGGCTACCTCACCGCCCTCCACGACACCCTGCGCGGCGCTACCCGCTTCACCCTCGACGCGACCGGCCGGGTCACCGACGTCACCGCCGAGAACGGGCACGAGCGCTACAGCTACGACGCGGCGGGCAACCAAACCCACGCCGGCTGGCCGAACCACCACCCCGACACCACGGCCACCGGCCCGCGCGCGTACACCGGCACCACCATCACCCGCGCGGGCCGCGTCCGCTACGACCACGACGCGGCCGGCCGCATGGTGCTGCGCCGCAAGAACCGCCTGTCGAGGAAACCGGACACCTGGCGCTACACATGGGACCCGGAGGACCGCCTCACCGCCGTCACCACCCCGGACGGCACCCGCTGGCGCTACCGCTACGACCCCTTGGGCCGCCGCACGGCGAAACAGCGCCTGGCCGAAGACGGCCACACCGTACGGGAGGAAACCCACTTCACCTGGGACGGCACCACCCTCTGCGAACAGACGACGACGTCCCCCGCCCTCCCCCACCCGGTAGCCCTCACCTGGGACCACCAGGGCCTCCACCCCCTCGCCCAAACGGAACGCATCCTCCACGACCAACAGGCGGTGGACGAACGCTTCTTCGCCATGGCCACCGACCTCCTGGGCACCCCGACCGAACTCGTCGACGACACCGGCACCCTCGCCTGGCACACCCGCACCACCCTCTGGGGCACCACCACCTGGCCCACCACCAGCACCACGTACACCCCCCTCCGCTTCCCCGGCCAGTACCACGACCCGGAAACCGGCCTCCACTACAACCTCCACCGCCACTACGACCCCGAAACAGCCCGCTACCTCACCCCAGACCCCCTCGGCCTCCCCCCGGCCCCGAACCCGGCGACGTACGTCCACAACCCGCACATCTGCGCGGACCCACTCGGGCTGATGCCCTACGATCGCACCAACAAGGCCAATGGTGGCCGACTGGCGCAGGAGTCCGGCGACGCTTACGAAGCGGACCTCCAACAGCAACTCGGGGGCGGCGGAGGCTTCAAGGAGGGGAAGCGGCAATTCGACGGCGCTTTCATCGACAGCACCACCGGCCGCGGCACGTGGTACGAGGCGAAGTCCGGAAGGTTCTGGGAGGACACGCTGGCCGATCCCAAACGTATGGAGAAATTCAAGGGGGTCGAAGGGGAGAAGCTAGCTATAGCCCGGGATCGGGGCATCGACTACCGCATCATCTCCGAGAACCCCATCCCTCCGGAATTCACCTCGTGGTTCGAGAAGAAAGGGATCCCGTGGCAAGTCGTCCCGAGGTCCCGGCCATACACGCCATAGAGTCCGCACAGACCAGCCGATAGGCAGTCAACTACTCAAGGAAACACAGCAAGAAGGGAGTCACCATGGGGCTGTGCCTGTTTCCGGCCGACGGGGAGGTCGACGGACCGGAAGCGTGCTTCTCATACGGAGGGTTCGCTCAGTTTCGTCGACGGCTCGCCCTTGCCGAACAGATCCGCCTCGAAGAGATGCAAGGATTCGGAGGGGACCGGTCATGGAATGACATCGCCACGGCCTTCGAACCGTTGCTCAACCACCCGGACGATCACGGGAGATCACTCACACCCGATGAGTGCCGGGCGTTCCTGCCGCGACTTGAGGCCGTACTGGCCGAGTGGACGGAAACGGAACCGCAGGAGCCTGAACTCAGAGAGCACATCGCTGATGCTCGCGACCTCATCGCGGTTCTGCAGGTCTGCGTGCAAAAGAACGTCGAGCTGAGCTTTCTTTGACGTGACAGACCCACTACTGGATCCGGATGGGGACCACAGAGCTGAACGGATGGCTGAAGCGCGAAAACCTCAAGGGCTTCCTTGTCGCGCTGTCACACATCGTCGAGTACGACTTCGGTCACTTGGACTGGGACGCCTTCGAATCCGGGCTTTCCTCGGGAGACGACAGCGGCTGGTTCGTCTACCCGCTGGTCGGGCGGTCCACGGTCGAAGTCGCTGTTTCCCATGCGGTGGAGGAGGGAGACAGCGACCTCAAGGTCTCGATCCCGTGCGACGATCCCTGCCTCGGCAAGCAGATCCGGGTGGCGTGGATGATTTTCAACCGCTTCGACGTTTCGCCGGATGTCGACCTGTTGGACTGAGCCGTCACGCGAGTCCTCCCCTCAGGGAGCACCCGGTACCGCTGTCGGAGCACGACGCGGTACCTGCCTGCGGGCTCACCGGCAGGAATGTCCACGCCCCCGCCACCGTTATCCGGGGCATGTACGCGGACCCCGGCACCATCAAGAAGATCCTCCAAGAGACCGGCGACACCTGGGCGGTGGTCGGCCTTTCGAACAACACGCGGCGCGCCGCCTACGGCGTGGCGGAAGTGCTCCGCCAGTACGGCAAACGCGTGGTGCCCGTGCACCCCAAGGCGGAGTTCGTGGGTGGGGAGCAGGGATACGCGTCGTTGGCCGAGGTGCCGTTTCCCGTGGACGTCGTGGACGTGTTCGTACGGTCGGAGCTCGCGGGTACCGTCGCGGACGAGGCCGTGGCGGTCGGCGCGAAGGCGGTCTGGTTCCAGCTCGGTGTCGTCGACGAGGAGGCGTACGAGCGGACGCGTGGAGCCGGGCTGGACATGGTCATGGACCGCTGTCCGGCGATTGAACTTAAGTCCCTAGGTTATCGCTAGCCCGATGCCCGGAGGCGCGGGCCTCCGGGCAGGTGAGCAGACGGCCCGCCCGCGCGCTGCGGCGAGAGCCCCAAGGCTGGACAGCGATCACTTCGCCACTGCCCGCACGATCAGCGTGCCGATGTGGCCGGGCTTCGGCGCCTCAATGATCTTTGCGTCGACTTCCGCGAAGCCCGCGTTCAGTGCGAGGTTCTGCCACTTCCGGGGCGTGTGGCTGTACCGGTAGGTATACATGGCCTTCCCGGCGAACCCGCCCTTGTACATCCCCTGAGGGCCGTAAGCGCCCGGGATGGCCGGCGGCTGGGAGAAGACGAGTACGCCCCCGGGATTCAGCCGCGAGGCGATCAGGGGGAACAGCTTGGCCGGGTCGGTGAACCAGACGGCTCCGAAAATCGAGTAGACGGCGTCATAGGTCCCCGGGCTCGCGCTCAGGTGCTCCAGTACCTCGGCGCAGACGAACCGCGCTCCCAGCGGTCCCCAGCGTTCCGTAGTCTGCGCGACCATGACCGGTGACAGATCGACCCCGGTCGCCTTCACGCCCTGCTGGGCGAGGTAGGCCAGGGCACGCCCCGTGCCGCATCCGATCTCCAGGGCGGATTCCGGAGTACCGAGCAGTTCGGGGCCCGGCCCGTGGTCGGTGTACTGCGTCCAGCGGAAAACGGGCTCGGAGTCGGACACGTCCCCCTTGGTGCTTCGAGCGTAGATGTCCCACAGCTCGCGCTCTGCGTCGATGTCGTGTCGTGCTGGCAACTGGCTTCCTCGGTGGTGGGAGTTGATGCGCCATTGCCCCTGTCCTCCGGAGAGCGAGGGCAGGGGCAGGCACTCTGGTACCGGATCAGTGGCTGTCGGGAACCTTGTCGTCGCACGGGGAGCAGTCGGAGGCGTCCACCGACCACAGTTCCTCGTCGACGGCGAAGCCGTTGCGCCGGATGATCTCGGCCGTGCGCATGACGGTGCCGTCGCGGCGGCGCTCGATCAGGGGAGCGTGGTGCTTGTAGACGCCGCCGTTGTACTCCTCGCACAGGGCGAAGTACAGCGGGGTGTCGAGGATGAGCTGGTGAACACCAAGGTCCACGGTGTAGCCGACGCCCATGTCGGTGCCGGGGTTCTCCATGGCGGTGATCAGATAGGCGATGCCCTGGCCGAGGACGCGTTCCGCCAGACTACGCACCGCGACGCTGTCGCGGAGCAGGAGCCGCACCTCTCGTTCCCACAGGTCGGGCACACCGACGTCCGTGACGAGTTGGGGCACGCGCTCCCCCACCTGGTTGAGGATGAGGCGCGGATCACGGGTCCGCGTCCGGACTGCTGTGCTCATAGTGCGGTCTCCTCCTGTTTGGGAAGGTTGCTGCACTTGCCGACCCTCTCGGGCGTGACCGATCGCGGCCACGACCGGGGTGGGACTTCACTCCGCGCGCACGACCATCTCAAAACTGGTCCGGATGCGGCGGAAGCCTCTGTGGTTGCTGCGGCCTGTGTGCTCCATGCACGCCAGGTCGACGGCCTTGGAGTCAATGGACGGCGTGGCGGACCAGCCGCAGTGCAGGCACTCGGCCTCGTGGGTCACGTCGGTGTCGGGGTGTTCGACGATCTTGTGGATCACATGGCGATACGTCGTTCTGGCATTCACGGCAGCCACCGTCGGCGCTCGTTCAGCTCTTGCGCCTTCGCCCGCAGCTCCTCCAAGGTGCCGGCGGGCCGAACGTCGCTCGGGGCCGCTTCCCACTCCCTGCCGCCATGCGGCGGTCTCAGGAAGATCCGCCCGGCGAGCTGCCCCATGACCGTGCCCACACGGTCCCGCTTGATGTCCAGTACAAGCGATCCCACTTCGGGCGCGCTCACCGAACCACTCCGCCTACGGGCGCTTCGCACCCGGCGAGGATCACAGCGGCCAAGCGCTCCGCGGTCTCCGGGTTCACCCTGCCGAGGTGGGTCAGCTCGGGCATGGCGGCGTCTCGGCGGAGGGACGGGATCACGATCCCCGCCCGGTCGAGAGCGGACCGCAAGGAGGCGAACGCCTCGGCGGTCCGCTCTTCCCGCGTCTGCCGCCGCTTCACCGAGACCCTCTTGCTGTGCTGCGTGACCATGCCGACCCCTCGTCGCCGCTTACGCGTCGCCCTGTTCGTGGAGCGACGCTAGGAGCGGCGGGGCCCCGGCCTCAACGAAGTTCTATGAAATTCCACGCTGGTCACCCCAACGCGTCAATCGCAGCAGTGATCAGTGACCGCGCCTCCGCCCCGTGGACGGCGAGCCGGGCGTACTCGCCGAACGCCTTCAGGTACTGGCGCACCTCGGATGGAGCGGTGACGTTCACCTGAGCCGTCAGGAGTTCGACCTGGGCCTGCTCCTCGTCGTACACGCTGAACGTCTCGATCATCCACATCCGTCGCTCGGCGGAGAAGGGGATCACTCCCAGCGAGACGGACGGGAACGCCATCACGGACAGCAGGTAGCCGAGTTGCCCGGCCATCGTCGCCGCGTCGCCCACGCGGTGCCGCAGCACCGCCTCCTCGACGAGAAGCGCGAAGCGGTGATTCCCCTCGCGTATCACGTGGGAACGCGCCAGACGGGCGGCCACGGCTGCGGAAACGTCGTCCGGCGTCTCGCGGAACTCGGTGATGGACGACAGCAACGCGCGGGCGTACTCCTCCGTCTGAAGCAGGCCGGGGACGACGTTGGAACAGTAGATCCGGAACACCTGGGTCCGCTCGAAGAGCGGGACGTAGGACTCCTGGAGCCTGCGCAGCCCGGTGCGCTGCAAGCGCCGCCATTCGACGTAGGCGTTGTTCGCGTTCCGTGATGCCGCGATGATGTCCGCGGCTTGGTCTTCCGCACCGCAGGCCCGGCACCAGGCGCGGATGTCGTCGTCACTGGGCGGGGTGGTCGCGTTCTCAAGGCGCGAGACCTTGGACGCGTACCACCCCGTCCGCTCCGCGACGTCCCTGGCGTACAGCCCGGCATCCCGGCGGATCTCGCGCAGACGGTCGGCGACGGCTTTGCGTGCGGCCTCGACGCTTGAAGAGGGAGAAACGGGCATGCGCGCTGGGGTCGTCAGATCCGGTAGTCCTCGTGGGGTGTCGCCCTCTCCCACACGGCTTCGAAGGCGTCCGTGCAGAGCTTCGCGACGCTCGGTTCGTCGGTCACCTCGTCGTCGAGATAGGCGCCCTCGCCCGAGAAGTATCCGAAGCGGACCAACCGCTCGTCGAAAACCCAGAAGTCGTTACCCGGCAGCGCGAGGTCCGACGCCTTCCGGCGAGGGAGCCAACGGATCGACTCCCCTGCCGTGACATTGGTGAAGGTGCCGTCGTACAGGTACTTGGTGTACTCGCTCACCGGCTCCGAGACAACCCGGGCACGACGGATCACGACGCCCCTGTCCACGGCGGCCGACACCATGTCGAGCCAAGGCCGCCACCAGGACGCGCGGTCCTCCGGGTCATGCCGGTGACCGGCCCTCCACGCCGCGACGCGCGGGGCTTCGTCAGGGTCGTCGTAGAAGTCCCGCATCTCAAGATGGACCGCCGACCGCTTGCAGCCGGCCAACAGCTCATCGAACGGCGGCGCGCTCCGCCACATCACATGCCTCCCGAATCGCGGCCACGATGCTGAACGGCAACCGAACGATCCCCTCGTAGTCAGGGATAGGGCCCGATTTCAGGCACTCGTCCTGCGTCTTCTCGTCGGCCTTCCGGCCTTGGAACACGAGTTCCCGTGACTCCTCGTCCACCCACACCGTGGGACAGTTCGCCCCATCCGTCTCAGGGTCCTTCGAGATGAACCGTAGCGCCATGACTGCCTCAGACGAGTGGCGAGTTCTACAACCTTCCGCGACTTTCACCCTCGGGCAGACGTGCGTCAAGGGTGCCTCGTCGGGAGTGCCCGAGCGACGGGTCCAGTACGAGGCAAAAGTGCAGTTTCCCCAGCGGCGGCAAGGCCGAAGCCAGGGAAAAGGGGCGGCCTCGGGATCGCACAGAAACCGAGCTGCTGTCACGCCCCGGTCAGGGAGAATCATGATCGGGGAGCCACCCCCTGGGTTGGTCACGATCACAACGACGCGACGTCGACTCATCGCAGCTCGCGCATGAGAAGCGAGCAACGACGTTGAAGCAGCGGCGAACGCGACGATCCGCACCAGCAGGAGCGGCAGCACATCGGCCCTGCCCACCGAGGGCACATCTCAACGGGCACCAGGCCCAGGCAACACCCGGGCACGCTCGCGCACTGCACGGTTCGACAACACGACGAACAGCACAACGGCAGCACCGGGCACCCCCCTCCACACCCACCGGCCACGCGCTCCGCGCGGGCCACGTACCCACCGAGGGGTTGCGGCCCGGGGCCTCTCCCGGAAGCACCCGGGGGGGTTTCGCGCAGACCCAGGGGGGCCTACGGCACCAATGCAGTTGCTTTTGTCCTGGCCCTGGGTCTGTTCGCCCGGGAGGTACTGCGCGTGCCGACCAGTGGCATATGAGGGCACCTGCAACAACGGTGCTCCCGGTCACGTACAAGCCGTGATGGGGAGCACCGCTCACTCAGCCCGCGATCAGAAGGGTTTCTTCATGAAGTCGAACTTGAAGTCGAGGCTGAACAGATCATCGTCGTCGACGGTATAGGCGCGGACGTTCACGGTGAACTTGGCCTGCGGGGTCTCCCTGGGAAGATCCATGCCGAACGTCAGCTCCACGTTGCCGGGCATGATGGGCTCTCCACCGAGGGCCGGATCGGCAGTCAGGCTCCAGTCGGACGTGTCCCCCCTCAGCTTCTCGAACAGGTCATACCGCTTCGTGGACAGCTTGACCAGGCCCAGCTTGACCACGACGTCGATGTAGGCGCCATCAACGATCTCCTCCTGGGCGGCCGCCTTGACGGTGGCCTTCAAAGACGTGCCCGGCATCGGAGGATCCGGAGTGACCCGGATGCTCTCGATCAGCAGCGGATCCGACGCCAAGCCTGCATCTGTGTAACTCCAACCAGCCATGCGCGAAGCGTATCGGCATGACGCCGCCCAGTGATGAACATTCGCGACGGAACACGGCTATCACCCAACGGTTGGTTCGCCGCTTGTTAACAGCACCCCCCATAGGGCAACCGCATTGGGCCTACAGCGCCCCAGGGTGGGGCCTGCGACTGCGGGGTACCTCGCGGGCTTCGCGGGCCCGCTTCCGGCCGGCCGCCGCTTCCTGCGCCGTCTTACGAGCGTGGTGCCAGTGGCACAGCGACCACAGCGCCTCGGGCCGGTGGTCGTGTGGGTCGAAGCGATGGTCCACCTCGGTGGCCTCCTCGAAGCACGGCAGACCGGTGTCGTACCGGACCCACTGGCACAGGTGCGCGTCCCGCAGGAGGACGGCGGCGCGTAGCTGCGGCCAGTTACGCGGGAGCTGGGCACGGCGGGTGCTGGTGGACCAGTTGCCGCTCACCAGGCACCGCCGCGGGCCCCACGTAACCCAGGCAGCCCATCGGCGTTGACACCATATGAACAACGTCAGGCGCACACTCGCCGCCCTCGCCCTCGCGGGGGCCGTCCTGCCCTTCACCGGCACAGCTCACGCGGACGAAAACCCCGTGACGACCGTCACCGGGGGCATCCTCGGGCTGGGCGACAGCGGCGGCCAGAACCGCGACGAGTCTTCCAACCAGGCTCTCCACGTCATCGGAGATTCGTTGATGAACGGCCTGGGCAACACCTTTACCCCAGTTACAAGTATCGGGGGCATCAGCGGAGTTGGTTCCCACCTCGTCTGACACCCTCACCTCGCGGCGGAGGCCGGCACAGCGCGCCGCACAGCATGTACAGCGCCCCGCCCGGGGTCGAACCGTGGGAGGAGAGTCACCACGGGACCGCGCCAGGCGGGGCGGGTTGCAGGGCCGCGCTACGGGGCGTCGCTCCGTCTTCTGCGCACGCACGCGCGTGGCGCTCTCGGTCCTGCAACCTGATGCAGTTCGGGTTGGCACAACAGCGAAGCGGCCGGCGCAATCGTCCCGCAGGGCCGCGCCGGACACCAAGTCCAGCAAAAAGGGTGCTGTCCGTTCCTTCTTCCCCTATACACACATAAGGAAAGAAGGTACGCACAGCGCATTTCCCGCTGCCTTCTGACACCGAACGTCACCGGACAGCCACAGGCCGCCAACGAGCTTACGGTGTGCGCCCGTCCCGAAGCGCAGTGAAGCCACTGAAAGGCGCGGCCCCTCTCCGCTACAGAAGTGTCACGCCAGTGCACATGAGCGGTGCTCCACCGCCGCCGGGATCACCTTGCCCTCCGCGTCCACTGTGGTCTTGCCGCCCGCATTGATGACGGTGTTCAGCTCACGGGCGACCCGCTCCTCCACGGAGTCCGCGATGGCCTGGGCCTGCGGGATGGTGACCTAAGCCATGTAAGGCTCGATGTTGAGAGTGGAGTCCTGGGTGTCGACGTTCACGCCGTGCGTCGCATGGGTGTCGATCTTCACCGGGACGACCTTCTCGTCCAGGTTCTCCGGCACCAGGTCAACACCCCGGGCCCTGTTGCTGGCCGTGAACTTCGACGGCTTGCGCACATTTACGATGTGGCCCACACCGGCTACAAAATCGCGTTCAACATCGCGGTACACCAGAGCGGGGAGGATGATTTCCGCACGGAGTCCCGCCAGTGCAACGGCAGCGATCTTATCGGTCACGGCAATCTTGTTGCCGCCGTCAGTCACACTCAAGTGATAAGGCTCTTTCAGTGGTTGTTCGTCATGCCAGCGCGGACTCGATCAGTCACGATCTCGATCGCAACATCCCTAGCGAACCTGATCGTTTCGCGCTCCCCAGGCAGCTCGGCCCGGCGGATCTCGGCAGTAATCAAAGCGGGGCGGCTCTCGTCGTCCGCGTTGCACAGAAGGGATTCGAAGGGGATACGGAGGGCGTGCGCCAGGGTCACGAAGGATGTGAGGGAAGGGAGACGCTCACCGTTCTCCCAGCGGTAGACACGGGCACTGTCGACGCCCATACGAGCAGCGAGCTGTGGAACGGTCAGCCCCAGCTTGATCCGTCGTGCGCGAGCCTTGACGGGGTCGTACATGCGGGGTTCCTCTCGATATGTCAGAAGGCAGTCGCCCGACCAAAAGAAAGACCCCGCCTTGTCTCTTGCCGCCCAAGAAACGAGGGCGCGGACTAAAGGCGGGGCCTTCTGTACTGATTAAGTTCGGGTGGGGTACACGAGCGGGAATCAGCGGCAGCGCGTTCGGCCGCAGTCTCAGGCGGCCGCGGTGAGCCCCTGAGTCGGCGTCTCGACCCAATCGAAGACCAGCCGATCGTGGATCGGTGTCTTGTCCCCCTGCCCCTTCGAGGGCTTGAGCGTCACGCTGTTGAGTGCGCATCGCAGCAACATGCGCTTGTCGACGAGAGTCGCGCCGTCGAACATCTCGGCCAGCAGTTCGCCGTCCAGCAGCGGACCGAGGTCCGTCTGGCGGTGCAGTTCCGCCAGCTCGGCGCGCATGGCGCTGATCTGGTCGTTGAGGGCCGCCGAGAGTTGCTCGTATCGCGCGGGCTTCATGCGCCCATGCACGTAGTACGCATCGTCCAGTTCCGACGACCGCCGCTCGGCATCGTCCAGAGCGGCGGAGACCTCTCGCCGTCGCGCGCCCCGCTCCGGATCCTGGTATTCCAGCCATCGTCGGGCGATCTCGTGCAGGACCGGATCGTCGTGTTCCATGGCCGACACCCGGGCGACCCAGACCCCGGATACCGCCTCGTCCACTCGGCCGGCCTTCGTGCGTACCCCGGCGCATGCCGCCGCACCGCCTTCCATGCGCGTCCGACAGCGGTACGACTCGCCGCCCGAGACCAAGCCCACCTTGCAGTGCGGGCACAGCATGATGCCGGTCAGCATCTTGCCGGGCTGCTTGGCTCCGTGGCTTCCCTTGATGCCTCGCACTGTCCGGGACGCGAACTGCGCGCGGATCGCGTACCTCTCGCCGAGGGAGACCACGCCCGTGCCGCAGTGGACAGGGTGCCCGTCGGCTCCGATCAACGGGTCCGCCTTCCAGCCCCACTTGTCGATTGGATTCCCGTACTCGTCCGTGTGCCGTTCGCGGTGTGGCACCAGGCCCGCCCACAGCGGTGACTGGGCCATGCGGGAGATCGCGTTCGCGGACCAGTGCCGACCTGTACGGGTGGTCGCCCCGTCTGCGGTCAGAACGTGAGCGATCCTCGTACTCGCCTCGCCCCGCAACAGCGCCTCGGCGATCCGCCGGGCGGTCGGGTACTCGTCCGGATTCGGACCGACCTTGCCGTCACCAAGGTGCATCACGCCGTAAGGGGGCCTGCCGCCCGGAGCGCGCCCGATGATGCGGTGCTCGTCCAGCCCTGTCTGGACACGCAGCGCGATGTCCTTCGCTTCGTCCCGGGCCCTCTCGGAGAGGAACGCGAAGATCATGCGCCCTCCCTTGCTGGAGTCCAATGACTCGATCACCGAGACAAGGCGGGCGCGCCGTTTCTCCAGCTCGTCCAGGAGGGAGCCGACCGCGCCCATGCCCCGCCGGTCGAGCCGGTCCGTCTTCCAACGGCGAGCGTTTTGGAGAGGCCCGCCAGAACCGCTTCCTTCGCCTTCTCGAACTCGTCCCGGCGGACGTGCGCCTTGCTTGCGCTGCGCTGCTCGAACCACACATGCCGGATGCCCAGCCCTTCGGACCGGGCCCAGCGCACCACGTCCCGCAGGTGGGCCCGGAGCGTGGCCAGATCTTCCCGCTTCTTGGAACGGCGGATGTATACGTCGACGAGGTCGGCCGGAGCGCCCTCAGCAGGGCGGTCCAACCCCAGGGCGGCCAGTTCGTCCTCGGAGAAGCCCAGGGCCTTGAGAGCCCCCGAGTCTTCGCGTCTCATGTTTCTCAGCCTCTGCCGTGCGCGACGTCTTCGCACAGCAGAGGGCACCTAGGGAGTTAACCCACCGCCCTCCGGCGATCGAGATTCCCCGGCTGTCCGCGGGCGAGGGCCTCCGCTAACGTCGTTCCATGATCCAGACGACACGGGCCGCCCGTCCCGAGGACGCGGCCGAGATAGTGCGGCTGCGCCGCCTGATGTTCGCCGCCATGGACGGGCGGGACTCCCCCGGCGCGTGGGAGGCCACTGCCGAGGGGATCGTGCGGGAGCGGTTGTCGGTCCCGTCGCCGCGGCTGGGGGCGTTCGTCGTGGACGGGGATCCGGTCGACGGCACAGGCGGCGCGCCGCACCTCGCCGCGTGCGCCGTCGGGACGGTCGAGCAGCGGCTGCCGGCGCCCGGGCATCCCACCGGGCGGTTCGGGTTCGTCTTCTCCGTCTGTACGGACGACCGGTACCGGGGGCGCGGGTTCGGGCGGGCGACGACGGAGGCGCTGCTCGGCTGGTTCGCCGCGCAGGGCGTCACGCGCGTGGACCTGCACGCGACGGAGGACGCCGAACGGCTGTACCGCTCCCTGGGGTTCGCCGAGCACTCGACGGCGCTCTCCCTCGACGTCTCGCGCCCGCCCGTCCCCCGTTCCGGTCACTGAGAGCGGCACGGAGAGCGGCTCAGCCGGCCGCCACCGCCAGCCCCTCCAGCACCGTCGCCCCCGGGAGTCCGGCGAGGGCGGCCCCGGGGGCGATGAGCTTGCCGCGCCGGCTGCCGCTGCCGATGAGGACGTACGGGGACGCGACGACCGCCGCGTCGATCAACAGCGGCCAGTCGGCGGGCAGTCCGATCGGCGTGATGCCGCCGTACTCCATGCCCGTGGCCTCCAGGGCGGCGTCCATGGGCGCGAAGGACGCCTTGCGCGCCCCGAGGTGCCGCCGGACGGTGCCGTTGACGTCGACGCGCGTGTGGCCGAGGACGACGCAGGCGGCCAGGCTGCTGGCCCCGCCGCGTTTGGCCGCGACGACGACGCAGTTGGCGGACTGCTCCATCAGCCAGGGTCCGTAGTGCTCCACCAGCACGGCCGTGTCGGCTACTTCGGGTGCCGTGTCCACGTGCAGCACCTGGTCGGCGGTGCCGGGGCCGGGCCAGGCGCGGAGGGCGGCGGCGACGGGCGGTACCAGCAGGTCCAGCCGCTCGGGCGCGGGCCGGACGTCGTCGAACGCGTCCATGGGGGTCCGTTGGGTGATCATGCCGGGCACGTTAACAGCCGTCGCCGGCACGGCGGGCGGGGTCCCGGTGCGCATCCTTCCGGGCCACCGGCGGCACCGCCACCACCATCGTCATCGTGACGGGCTCCGTACCGTCGTTGCGGTACGTGTGCCGGACGTCGGCCTCGAACGCCGCCGCCGTTCCGGCGGGGACGGTGTGCTGCTCCCCGTCGACGACGAGCGTGAGCACCCCGGCGGTCACGCGGAGCAGTTCGACGGTGCCGGCGGGGTGCGGGTCGGAGGCGCTCTCGTCGCCGGGTTCGACCCGCCAGTCCCACATCTCCAGCGGCCCGGGGCTCTCGGCGCCGATCAGCAGGGACGTGTGGCTGCCGGCCCCGGTGGACCACATCTGTACGGCCTCGCCCTCCGGGACGAGCCGGACGCGCGGGCCGTGTTCGTAGTCGAGCAGCGTGGTGATGCTGATGCCGAGGGCGTCGGCGAGCTTGACGGTGGTGCCGACGCTGGGGTTGGTCCGCGCCTGTTCGATCTGGATGATCATGCCGCGGCTCACGCCGGAGCGGGCGGCGAGGGCGTCGAGGGTGAAGTTCCGTTCGGCGCGCCAGTGTTTGAGGTTCCGGGCGAGCGACTGCGTGAGCTGGTCGAGGTCCGTCACGTTCCATCCAATATCTTCGATGACGCGGTTCAGTGCAGTGAACTACAGTGTGCCCGTTCGCGTCATTCACTGTACTGCACTGCGAGGTTCACCCCATGACACCGATCTTCGCCCTGGCCACCAGCCTCCTGTGGGGGCTGGCCGACTTCGGCGGCGGCCTCCTGACCCGCCGTATCCCGGCTCTGACGGTGGTCGTGGTCTCGCAGATACTGGCCCTGACCGCGCTGGGCACGATCGTCGTCGCCACCGGCGGCTGGTCGGAGGCCGGACCGCGGCTGTGGTTCGCGGTGGGCGCGGGGGTGATCGGCCCGGTGGCCATGCTCTTCTTCTACCGGGCGCTGGCGCAGGGCCCGATGGGCGTCGTCGCCCCGGTCGCCGCGCTCGGCGGCGTGCTCGTGCCGCTCGGCGTCGGCCTCGCGGCCGGCGAACGGCCCGGCGTGCTCCAGGTCGCGGGCATCGTGGTCGCGGTGGCCGGCGTGGTCCTCGCGAGCGGTCCGGGCGGCGGCGCGGTACGGCGGCAGACGCTGCTGCTGACGCTCGTCGCGGCGTTCGGCTTCGGCACGGTGATGGCCCTGATCGCCGAGGCGTCCCACACCCTGACCGGCCTGTTCCTCGCGCTGTTCGTACAGCGGCTGTGCAATGTGCTCGTCGGCGGCGGCACCCTGCTCGTCTCCGCGCGGCGCGGCGGCGCGGTGCTCCCGGAGGGCGGCCGGAGCGCCCTGCTGCCCGCCCTGCCCGCGCTGGCCTTCGTCGGACTGGCCGACGTGGCCGCCAACGGCACCTACAACCTGGCGGCTCACAGCGGCCCGGTCACCGTCGCGGCCGTCCTCGCGTCGCTCTATCCGGTGGTGACGGCCCTGACCGCGCGCGGCGTGCTCAACGAGCGGCTGCGTTCGGTGCAGGCGTCGGGCGCGGGACTGGCGCTGGTCGGCACGGTGTTGCTCGCGACGGGCTGAGGGGGCGAGCTGCCGACGCGCGCCGGGGGCCTCGCCGGCGAGCGCCCTCACGCGTCCGGCGCCCCGCGCTCCGGCACGGGCCGCATCGGCGGCGTCCAGCCCCGTTCCTCGTCCCACCGCCGGACGACCCTGGCCGGCACGCCGGCGACCACCGCGTGGTCCGGGACCTCGCCCCGGACCACCGCCCCGGCCGCCACCACGACGTTCCGTCCGAGCCGCGCCCCGGGCAGGATCACCGCCCCCGCGCCCAGCCAGCTGCCGGAGCCGATCACGACGGGCGCGCTGCGCGGCCACTGCCGGCCTATGGGCTGCGTGGGGTCCTCGTACGAGTGGTTGTCGCTCGTCACATAGACGTACGGGCCGCAGAACACGTCGTCCCCGACGGTCACCTCGCACGAGGCGATCACATGGCTGCCCCGGCCGAGCACCACCCCGTTGCCCAGCCGCAGCAGCGGATCGGGCCCGAGGTCCATGCCGGGCACCATGCCGACGGTCAGCGTGACCTGTTCGCCGATGACGCAGTGGTCCCCGATCTCGATCCACCGCTCCCCGAACACGGTGCCCAGGGGGAACGCGAGACGCGTGTGCGCCCCGATCCGCCGGAAGCGGTACGGCCCCGGGCGCTCGGCCGTCACCGCACCGCGGTCCTGCACCCAGCGCCAGCCCCGGTGGACCGCCCGTGAGACGGCACGGCGCCGCCAGGCCCCGAAGGCCGAAGCGGCGCCGGACGAGAACGTGTTTCGATACTTCGGCACCCGCCCACCGTACTCAGCCCGCCCCGCACCGGCCGGGCCCCGCCCTGTGATCTTGCCCCCACCGGCGGCGCGTCGGCGGCTCCCGCGAGGCCGTCAGCCGCCCAGGGCCTCGCGGTGGGTCTTCGCCAGTTCCACGTAGAGGGCGGCGTTGACGCGGACGTGTTCGCGTTCCTCCGCGGTCAGTTCGCGGCGGACCTTCGCCGGGACGCCGGCGACCAGGGAGCCCGGGGGGACGCGCATCCCCTGGGGAACGAGGGCCTGGGCGGCGACCAGGGAGCCGGCGCCGATGTGGGCGCCGTTGAGGACGGTGGCGCCCATGCCGATCAGGACGTCGTCCTCGACGGTGCAGCCGTGCAGGACGGCGTTGTGCCCGACGGTCACGCGCTCGCCGATGGTGACGGGGAAGCCGGGGTCCACGTGGACGGTGCAGTTGTCCTGGATGTTGCTGTCGGCGCCCAGGGTGATCGGGCCGCAGTCGGCGCGCAGGACGGCGTGGTACCAGACGCCGGAGCCGGGGGCGAGGGTGACGTCGCCGAGGACGACGGAGGTGGGGGCGGTGAACGCCGCCGGGTCGACCGCCGGCTCCTTGCCGCCCACACCGGTGATCAGCGCCCGTTCCGTCGTCATGGTCCGCTCCTCTTCGCCCTCGTCAGGGAGTCGTTCACCCTCATCAGGGAGACGCCGTCGTTCCCGGCACGGTAGACCGACGGCCCCGGCGCGTGAACGCGCCGGGGCCGGATGGGGTGGAGATCACAGGAGTGACGGGAGGGGGCGGGTCAGTCGCCCGCCGGAACCGCCTCCGGCCGCTCGGCGGCCGGTTCGGCCTCGCTCTCGGCCTTGGCCTTCTTCGCCTTGATCCGCATGACGACGAAGGAGCCCACCCCGAAGAGCACGGCGGCCAGCAGGCCCAGCCAGGCGAACTTGCCGATCCACTCCTCGGCGGCCTTGCCCACCGTGTAGATGAGGGCGACGGTACCGCCGGCCCAGACGATGCCGCCGAGGACGTTGGCGATGAGGAACTTCCAGTACGGCATGTGCAGCACGCCGGCGAGCGGGCCGGCGAAGATGCGCAGCAGGGCGATGAAGCGGCCGACGAAGACGGCCCACATGCCCCACTTCTCGAAGGACCGCTCGGCGGTGGCGACGTGGTGCGGGCCGAAGTGCTTGGGGAACTTGCGGCCGAGCCATTCGAGCAGCGGCTTGCCGCCCTTGCGGCCGATCAGGTAGCCGATCGAGTCGCCGATGATGGCGCCGGCGACGGCGCAGGCGCCGAGGATGTAGGGATTGATGTGGTCCTGGGTGGCGGCCATCAGCGTGGCGCTCACGAGGACGACCTCGCCGGGGAGCGGGATGCCCAGGCTCTCCAGCCCGATGACCCCGCCCACCAGCAGGTAGACGGCGACCGCCGGTACGGATTCGAGCCACTCCTGGATGTGCAACGCCGGTTCCTCCCCGGTTGACGACCTGTTCCCGGCGTGCGCCGAGACGGCGCACGCCGGAAGCCTACTGGAGGTAAGGACTCAACTCCGGGGCGAGCGGTTGAGGGGGACGGCTATTTGTTCGGACGCAGCGTCCACACAACGGACATCTCGCCCGTTTCCGCTCCGTCCTCCTCGCGGGTGAGGGAGATCCGCACCGGGAACTCCGGGCGCCCGCCGGAGTCCAGTTCGGCGAGCACCTCGTCCGCCGGCCGGCCGAGCACGGCGGTGGCGGTGACCTCGCCCCGGGCGATCTTCTTGTAGGCGACCTCGGCCCGGACGGGCAGCGGCGTCATCCGCGACAGGTGGTCGCCGAACGCCGCCAGGACGATCGCACCGCTCGCCGACTCGGCCAGGGTGAACATGGCGCCGGCGTGCGGACCGCCCACGTGGTTCCGGTACTCCGGCTGGTCCGGCAGGCGCAGCACCGCGCGCTCGGGGGTCGTCACCTCGTAGACGAGGTTGAGGGTGCGGACCATGGGGACGGTGGCCGAGAGCAGATCGCCGATCGAGGGCTGGGTCGTGTCAGACATGCGGCGAAGTTACCAGCCGGTAGTGGCGGGCGGAAAGGGCCGGCGGCCATCCCTGTCACCTCGGCCCCTTATCGTTGTCGGCCATGTGGCCAGGACAGCAGCCCGCCAACGGGGGCGAGCAGAACCCGCAGCAGCCGAACCCGTACCAGCAGCCGGGGTACCAGCAACCCAATCCGTACCAGCGGCCGGGGCCGGGCTCCCCCGAGCAGAACCCCTACGCCCAGCCGGCCGGCGCCGGAGCCGGGCAGCCCGGCGGGCCGCAGTGGCAGACACCTCCGACCCTTCAGGCGCCTCAGCCACCCCAGGCCCCGCCGGGCCCCCCGATGCCGCCGTCAGGCGGAAGCGGCGGCGGCCGGCGCACCACCGTCATCGCGGTCACGGCCGCCCTGGCCGTGGTGGCGGCCGCGGTGGTCACCGGTTTCGTCGTCCTGAAGGACGACGGCGAGAAGACCTCCGCGCAGGACGACCCCAAGCCGCCGGCCTCGGCGTCCGCCTCCGCCTCGCCGAGCGCGTCCCCCGGCGGCTCGTCCACTCCGGACCCGTCGGGCGGCGGCCGCGGGGACGACGACGGGGTCAAGCCGGTGATCGCCGGCTGGAAGCCCGTCATCAGCACCAAGCGGCTGGCGGTCTTCGACGTCCCGGCGGACTGGAAGGTCGAGCCCGGGATGTCGTCCGGCTTCCTGGACGACAAGGGCAAGTCGGTCATCAGCATGAGCTCCGTCGCCAGCTACAAGGACGGCGCGTGCAAGGCCAACAACAGCCTGGGCGGCGCCGGGACCAAGGGGGCGCAGGGCGCGAAGAGCGAGGCCGACGCCGCCGAGACCGAGGCCCTGAGCTGGGTCTGGGCCGCCTTCGACCAGAAGAAGACCGGCCGCTTCGCGGGCACCAAGGCCAAGCCCTTCACCAGTGACCACGGCGTCAGCGGCTACACCTCGTCGGCCACGGTCACCGGGGTCGCGAAGTCCGACGCCTGCGCGACGGACGGCAAGGCGTTCACCCTGACGTTCAAGAACAAGGAGAACGACCTGGTGACCTGGGTGCTGTACTCCGCCAAGGGCGTCAAGGACGAGCTGCCGGACGACACCATCAAGAAGATCATGAGCTCGCTGCGGCCGTTGTCCCTGTCCTGACGCTCAGGGCCGGGACCCTCACCCGATCCCGAACGCCCCGCCCGGCGGCTCCGGCGAGCCGACCGCGTCCCGGTCGCCCACCAGGGCCGCCCCCGCCGTGAAGCGGACCAGGGCGTCCCCGTGGATGACCCGCGCCGGGAAGGCGTCCGCGGCGGCCCGCCGGGCCAGGGCGTCCAGCGGCAGCTCCGCGGCGGAGGCGACGAGGATCGCGTTGCCGAACCGCCGGCCGCGCAGCACCGACGCCTCCGCGATCAGGCACAGCCGGGGGAAGACCGCCGCGAACGTCGCCACCTGGGACCGCAGGAAGTCGAACGGCGCCCCGTCGGCCAGGTTGGCGGCGTACCGGCCGCCGGGGCGGAGCACCCGGGCGGCCGAGCGGGCGTACTCGACGGAGGTGAGGTGCGCGGGCACCCGCGAGCCGCCGAAGACGTCGGCGACGATCACGTCCGCCGAGGCGTCCGGGGCGTCCTCCAGGGCGGCCCGGGCGTCCTCGGCGCGGACGGTGACGCCCGATCCGGCCGGCAACGGCAGGTGTTCGGCGACGAGCTCGACGATCCCCCGGTCGGCCTCCACCACCTCCTGCCGGGAGCCGGGCCGGGTGGCCGCGGTGTAGCGCGGCAGGGTGAGGGCACCGCCGCCGAGGTGCAGGACGTCGAGCGGACGGCCCGGCTCGGCGGCGGTGTCGAGGACGTGCCCGATCCGCCGCGCGTACTCGAACTCCAGGTGCGCGGGGTCCCCGAGGTCGACGTACGACTGGGGCGCGCCGTCGACCGTCAGCAGCCAGGCGCGCTCGCGGTCGACATCGGGCAGCAGTTTGGCGGTGCCGCCGGCCACGTCCCGGGTCACCGGTATCCGTTCATCCACATGCCCCATTCTGCCGGGCGCCGTGGGCCGGTCACTCCGCCACGGCGGTCACCGTGCCCGTGCCGACGGTGCGGCCGCCCTCGCGGAGGGCGAAGGCGAGTCCGGGTTCGAGCGGGGTCCGGCGGTCGAGGGCGGCGGTCAGGCCGGCCGTCTCGCCCGGGCGGGCGAGGCCGCGCGGGCCGAGGTCGAGCCGGCCGGTCAGGGCGGCTGTGCGGAAGTGGAACGTGGCGCGGCAGCCGGTGGTGAGGGGCGTGCGGCGGCCGCCCTCCGCCGGGGTGAGCATCCGCAGGCGCGCCGTGAAGCGCTGGCGGACGGTGACACTGCCCGGCGTGACCACCACGTCCCCGCGCCGGACTTCGCGCCCCTGCGCCCCTCGGAGCAGCAGGGCGACCCGGTCGCCGGCCCGGGCGGTCCCCAGCGGGCGGCCGAAGCTCTCCAGGCCGGTCACGACCGTGGGTTCCAGCGCCTCCGGCACCTCGACCAGGTCCCGGAGGCGCACGCTGCCGCGTTCGACGGTGCCGGTGACGGCGGCGCCGGCCCCGCGCAGGATCAGCGTCCGTTCCACCGGCAGCAGGAAGGGCGCGTCGTCGCGCCGTGGCGGGTCGGGGAGGCAGGTGTCGACGGCGTCGAGCAGCGCCTCGATGCCGGCGGTCGCGCGCGGGTCACCGGCCAGGGCGCCCAGGGCGGAGACCCGGACGACGGGCGTGAGTTCGCCCGGGTAGCCGTGCGCGGAGAGCAGCTCGCGGACCCGGAGTTCGACGAGCTCCGTCAGCTCCGGCTGGGCGGCGTCGGCCTTGCTCAGCGCCACGACGAGGTGCTCGACGCCCATCCCCCGCGCCAGCAGGACGTGTTCGGCGGTCTGCGGCCCGACGCCGTCGACCGCCGAGACGACCAGGACGGCCCCGTCGAGCCGGCTCAGTCCCGCGATCACCCGGGTGACGCGGTCGGCGCGGCCGGGCAGGTCGGTGTGCGCGTAGTGCCGGAAGTCGGTCTCGTACTCCAGGAATTCGCTCTCCAGGGGTTCACGCTGCTTGGGTACGGAGTGGGGGTGGGGGGCTCCGCCCCGGGCCCCGAGCACCTTGGCGATCGCCGCGGTGAGGGTGGTCTTGCCGTGGCCGAAGTGGCCGATGGTGCCGATGTTGAGGTGCGGCTTGGTACGGGTGGACGCCTGCTGGGACATGCTGCGGACTCCGGTTCTCCGGTGCTGCGCCGGACTGGATCGTCGTGGGCCCCGCGGCCTGGCCGACCCTCCCCGTACGGGGCCGCCGGGGACGATCCGGGAAGGGTCAGCGTCGCGTCGGGACGGGAGTGCCGACGGGGGCGCCGGGAGGCACGGGCATGCCGGAGGGCATGGGCGCGGGAACCGGGTCACCGGACAGGCCGGCCCTGAGTGCGCCCGCGGGAGCGGGCGCCTTCACGCGAGGGACGGGCCGGAGCATGCTTCTGATGCTCGCTCACGTCGTGGGGGGCGTCGAATGGTTTTCGCTGGGGCGGGGGCACGCGGCGGATGACCGAAGGGGCGTCGGCCGCCGGGCCGTTCCCCCTCCTCGCGCGGCCGCGCCCCCTGACGGGCCGGGGTCAAGGGTGCGAGGCCCGACCACCACCGACATCCCACCGGGAAACCGGCCGGCCCTCAGGGCCCGCTCGACTCCCCGCCCGTCTCCCCCACTCGGGAGCGCGTGACGCCGACGCCCCGGCGGCACACCGCCGGCGGCCCGGCCCGCCGTCACGGCGCACGGATCCCGAGGGGGGCGCTGTCCCGGCTGCCGCCCGGCGCCACCACCTCACCCCTCCGGCCGCCCCACTACCCCGCCTCCGCCGTCTCCACCGCCTCGCGCCGCGCCCGCTCGCCCTCCTGTCCCCGCGCCACCACGACGGCCAGCGCCACCGTCACGGCCGCCAGCGCCGTGAAGTACCAGAGCGCGCCGTGGAAGCCGGAGAGGACGTCGGGGCCGCGGGTGGCGCGGAAGAGGGCGCCGGCGATCATCACGCCCACGGAGTTGGCGATCTGCTGCGCGGTGGCGAGGAGTCCGGAGGCGACGCCGGAGAGGGGGGCGTCGACGCCGGTGAGGACGAAGCGGATCAGGGTGGGCGCGACGGCGCCCGCGCCCAGGCCGTTGAGGACCAGGAACACCGTGGCCGGTACGTCGGCGGGGTGGAGCTGGTCGGCCCGCAGGGTGGACAGGCCCAGGTAGCCGACGGCCATCAGGGCCGGGCCGCAGGTGGTCAGCAGGACCGCCCGGCGCGGGTCCGCCCGGCCCGCGGCGACCGAGGCCGCGAGGAACGCCGTGCCCAGCCCCGCGTACAGCCCGGCCGACGCCAGGGGGCTCAGTCCGGCGCCGTCCTGGGCCGCCTGCGACAGCACCACATAGAACGGCACCTGCGTCCCGAAGAACACCAGGCACAGCACCAGCCCCACACCGAACGTCCAGCGCCGGAACAGGGCGGTGTGCAGCAGCGGGGCGCCGCCGGCCCGGGTGAGGCGGCGCTCCCAGCGGACGAAGGCGGTGCCCGCGACGGCCACCACCAGGAGCGCGAGGGCGGTACGGCCCGGTCCACCGCCCGGCAGCGACCAGGGGAGCACCGCCGCGGCCACGGTGACGGCCAGCAGCGCGGCCCCCGGCAGGTCGGGACGCCCGGTGCCGGTCCGCGGCGGGCGGCCGGGCAGGAGCGCGCGGCCGGCGACGAGCACGGCCGCGCAGACCGGCACGTTCACCAGGAACGCCGACCGCCAGCCGCTGCCGGCGAGGTCGAGCCGGGTCAGCAGTCCGCCGCCGAGCTGGCCGAGCGTCGAGCCCGCGCCCAGGACCGCGCCGAACGCCCCGACCGCCGCCCCCCGGCGGGCGGGCGGCAGGACGGTCTGGATGCCGGCGAGGACCTGGGGGAACAGCAGCGCCGCCCCGACGCCCTGGGCCGCCCGCGCCGCGACCAGCACCCCGATCGAGGGGGCCAGGCCGCAGCCGACGGAGGCGAGGCCGAACAGGCCCGTACCGATGAGGAAGAGGGGCCGGATCCCGTACCGGTCGCCCAGCCGGCCGCCGGTCACCAGCAGGCTGGCGTACGCCATGCCGTAGCAGGCGACGACCAGGTACGTCTGCGCGTCGCCCGCGCCCAGCTCCCGTTGGACGACGGGCAGCAGCACATTGACGACGGAGACGTCGAAGATGGCCAGGAACTCCCCGACCAGCAGGACGCACACCGCGAGCACCGCGCCCCCGCCGGCGCGCGGCTCCCGCTCCGGTCCGCTCACCCGGCCGCTCCCCCCGTCGCCGGTTCGCTCCGGTCCAGCCGCAGCAGCCGGTACTCCACCACGTCGTCCCGCTCCCGTACCTCCCGCGCGGCCACGGCCGTCAGGGTGACGCCCGCCTCGCCGGCCAGCCGGCGCAGTGCCTCCGCGTCGCCCCTGCTGCCGAACCCCAGGAGCGCGCTGCCCCCGGGGCGTACCCGGTCCGTGGCCTCCCGCAGGAACGCCCGGTGGGTTCGGTAGCCGGGGTCGACGTAGGCGAGGTCGTGGAGGCTCAACCGGGGCAGGTCCTCGGGGTCCTCGGGGGCGAGGACGAAGTTCGCGTGCCAGAAGACAAGGTCGAAGGTCTCGTCCGGGGCGAGCGCGGCGAACATGTCGCTCTCCCGGCACCGCACCCGCCCGGCCACCCCGTGCCGGGCCGCGTTGAGCGCGGTGTTGCGGACGGCGTGCGGGTTGACGTCCGTCGCGACCACGTGCGCGCAGCCGGCGAGGGCGGCGCTGACGGCGATGACCCCGGCGCCGCAGCCGATCTCCAGCAACGATCCGCCGCGCGGGAAGCCCCGGGGGCCGAGGAGGGCGAGGAGGTCGAGGAACGTGCCGGTGGACGGCGAGTAGACGGGCGGGAAGACGTCGTCGAGCAGCGTCCAGTCGCGGCCCGCGAGCGGGAACTCCGCCGGCCGGTCGGGGCGGTCGCGGCTCTCGCGGCTGCGGCGCAGCGAGTTCCGGTAGTCGGTGACCGGGGAGGCGGCGCGGGGTGCGTCCAGGGACGCGCGCGGTGCGGGGCGCTCCGGCATCACGCCGCCCGCGGGCCGGGCCCGCGCTCCGCCCGGAGCCGGGGCAGCGCCCGCTCGCCGAACAGGGCGACCGATTCCGCGGCGAGGACGGGGTCCAGGGTGGAGAAGTTGACCTGGAGGCTGGCGACTTCGAAGCCGCCGCAGCGGTCGTGGACCTCCCACAGTTGCTCCACGACGTCGTCCGGTGTGCCCACGAGGGCCGCCGAGCGGGCGCGGACGGAGTGGAAGTCGTCGGCCGCCAGCTTCTCGATCATCTGCCGGTAGCCGGGGTAGTCGGCGCTCGACGCCCCGCTGGTCCAGTCCGAGGCGGCGGCCGTCAGGCTGCGCAGATAGGCGTTGACCGGCTCCTCGGCGCGGGCCTCGGCGGTCCGCCGGTCGGGGGCGCAGTGCATGTGGAAGGCGAGCATCACCCGGCCGCGCCCGGGGTGTCCGGCGTCCTGCCACGCCGTGCGGTAGATCTCCAGGTACTTCCGCAGGGTGTCGGCGGCCAGCGGGTTGGCCATGACGCCGCAGCCGAGTTCGCCGGCCCGCCGGAAGCTCTGTTCGCTGGAGAGGGCGGCCACCCAGAACGGCGGGTGCGGCCGCTGGGTCGGCCTGGGGAGGGAGGTGGTGGGCGGGAAGGAGTGGAAGCGCCCGTCGAACGCGGTGTCCTCCTCGGTCAGCAGCCGCCGCACCGCGTCCACGCCCTCGTCGAAGCGGGCCCGGCTGGTGTCCATCTCCACCCCGAACCGCTGGAACTCGTGCGGGAGGAACGCCCGGGCGAAGCCCACCTCCAGCCGTCCTCCGGAGATGGCGTCGAGCATTCCGATCTCCCCGGCCAGTTTCAGTGGGTGGTTGAACGCCGGCAGCACCGCGCCGGTGATCAGCCTCAGGTTACGGCTGCGGGCCGCGGCGGCGGCGAGGAACACGATCGGGTTCGGGGAGTAGCCGCCGTACTGGTGGAAGTAGTGCTCCACGATGCGTATGTGGTGGTAGCCGAGTCCGTCCGCGAGCTCCACCAGCTCCAGACACTCGGCGAAATACCGGTCCGCCGCCTTGTCGCGGTGGTGTACATCCGGGAAGAAATTGATTCCGGCCTCCATCGGCGGCGCTCCCCCGTTCGTCTGATGTGGCATCAGAAAGTGCCACAAAAGCCGGTCCGCGCGAGCCGGCCGCCTTCAGCAGAGCAGGAGCTCCCGCACGGCGTCAAGGCTGTTCGACTGCGTACGCCTTACCCGAACGCACGCCTTTCGCCACCGGCACCGCACGTCCCCTAAAACGATCAACTTCCCGGCCGGATGCTTTCGAAAAGAAATGCGGATAAGGCATCCGGAACGCACTTGACATGGGGTCATTGGCACCCACATCCTGTCATTTGACAGGCTGCTGAGGATCCGAGGGCGCGTGGTGCGGAGCCCGCCCGAGCAGCGGCCCACGGGGGGACTGCCATGAGGGATGTCCGGGCCGCGGCCCGGGCCGGCGGCCGGCCGCGCCGCCCCGGCCCGTTCGCGCCGCGCGCCGCGGAGCGCTGAACCTGCACACTTTCCACACGCGATCATCATCGCGGCGGCAGCGGCCCGCGCGCTCCTTTTCGCCGCCATGGAAACCGCCGGCCACCCGGAAAGCACGAATGCCGGGAAAAACCGCGGGAATCCGTGGAGCGCGAGGGGCGGGGCTGCGCGCCGCGCATTCACCGGAGGGCGCCCGCCGCGGCCCGCCGGAATTACGGGGGAAACAACGGTGCGTACGCTACTCGTCGACAACTACGACTCGTTCACCTACAACCTCTTCCACTACCTGGCCGAAGTGAACGGCACGGAGCCGGTGGTGCTCCGCAATGACGACCCCTGCCCGTCGGCCGGGGAACTGCGGGAATTCGACAACGTGGTGATCTCCCCGGGCCCGGGAACCCCGGAGCGCCCCGGCGACTTCGGCATCTGCCGGGAGATCGTCGAGCACGGCCGGCTGCCCCTCCTCGGCGTCTGCCTCGGCCACCAGGGAATCTGCCACCTGGCCGGAGCCACCGTCCGCCGGGCCCCCGAGGTCCGCCACGGCCGGGTGTCACCCGTCCTGCACGGCGGGACGGACGTGTTCGCCGGGCTGCCGTCCCCCTTCGACGCCGTCCGCTACCACTCCCTGGCCGTCACCGACCTCCCACCGGAGCTGGAGGCCCTCGCGACGACGCCGGACGGCGTGCTGATGGGCGTCCGCCACCGGGACCGGCCGCTGTGGGGCGTGCAGTTCCACCCCGAGTCGGTGTGCACCGAGCACGGCCACCTGCTGCTGCGCAACTTCCGCGACCTGACCGCGGACTGGCACTGGCGGACGGGCCGTCCGCGCCCGGCGCTCCGGCGCGCGCTCACCACCCCCGACCCGGCGCCCCGGCCCGCGCTCACCACCCCGGACCCGGCACCCCGGCCCGCGAAGGCCCCCGGTACGTCCGCCGACGGCCCCCGCTGGCGCGTGCTCGCCGAGCGAATACCGACTCGCGTGGCCGACGAGGTGGTCTTCGACCGCCTCTTCCGCCGCTCCCGGCACGCCTTCTGGCTGGACAGCAGCGCCACGGACGCCTCCCTCGGCCGGTTCTCCGCCATGGGCGACGCCGAGGGGCCGCTGGCCCGCGTGGTCTCGGCCGACGTCTGGCACGGCACCGTCACCGTGACTTCCGCGAACGGGGTGGAGATCGTCGGCGGCCCGTTCTTCGACTGGCTCGACCGCGACCTGGCCGCCCGTCACGTCGACGTGCCGGACCTGCCGTTCGAGTTCACGCTGGGGTGGGTCGGCTACCTGGGGTACGAGCTCAAGGCCGAGTGCGGCGGCGACCGCGCCCACCGCTCCCCCGAGCCCGACGCGGTCATGATCTACGCGGACCGGGCCGTGGTCTTCGACCACCTGACGTCGACCACCCACCTCCTCGCCCTCGCCGCGCCCGGCGACGAACGCCCGGCCCGCGCCTGGCTGGACCGCACCCGGGCCGAACTGGCGCGCCTCGCCGGCCGCCGCCCCGACCCCGCCCCCGCGCCGCAGCGCCGTCTCTCCGCGCCACGGCTGCGGCACGACCGCGACGCCTACCTCGCCGCCATCGACACCTGCCAGGACGCGATCGGCCGCGGCGAGACCTACGAGGTGTGCCTGACGAACATGCTGTGCGCCGACGGCACTCTCGTCCCCTGGGACGCCTACCGCTTCCTGCGCCGCACCAGCCCCGCGCCCTTCGGCGCCCTGCTGCTCCTGGACTCCCTCGCGGTGCTCAGCACCTCCCCGGAACGCTTCCTCCGGGTCTCCGCGAGCGGACTGATGGAGTCCAAGCCCATCAAGGGCACCCGGCCGCGCGGTGGCACCTCCGCCGAGGACGCGCTGCTCCGCGAGGACCTGCGCACCAGCGAGAAGGACCGGGCGGAGAACCTGATGATCGTCGACCTGGTCCGCAACGACCTCGGCCGGTGCGCGGAGGTCGGCTCGGTCCACGTGCCCGAGCTGTTCGCCGTCGAGACCTACGCCACCGTGCACCAGCTCGTCTCCACCGTCCGGGCCCGGCTGCGCCCCGGCCGCTCGGCGGTGGACTGCGTCCGGGCCGCGTTCCCCGGCGGCTCGATGACCGGGGCGCCGAAGATCCGCACCATGCGCCTCATCGACGAACTGGAGGCCGGGCCGCGCGGCGTGTACTCCGGTGCCATCGGCTACCTGTCCCTCTCCGGCGCCGCCGACCTCAGCATCGTCATCCGCACGGCCGTCGCCGCCCCCGGCCGGGTGTCGTACGGCGTCGGCGGGGCGATCGTGGCACTGTCGGACCCCGCCGCCGAGTTCGAGGAGACCGCCGTCAAGGCCACCCCGCTGCTGCGGCTGCTGGGCGCCGGGTTCCCCGGCCGCCGCCCCGCCGTCACCGGCTGACACCCCGCCACGACCAGAGGAAGGGAACGCGATGCGCACGCTGCGCACCCCGGTCGCGATCGTCGGCGCGGGCCCGGCCGGCCTCGTCCTTGCCCATCTGCTGCACCTCGACGGCGTGCGCTCGGTCGTCCTGGAGCGCCGCGACCGCCGGTACGTCGAGGGCCGGGTGCGGGCCGGGCTGCTGGAGCAGGGCACGGCGGATCTGCTGCGCGACAGCGGCGTCGGGCGCCGGATGGACCGCGAGGGGCAGGTGCACGAGGGGTTCGAGCTCCGCTTCGACGGGGAGCGGCACCGGCTGTCCACCGCGGAGCTGTGCGGCCGGACGGTGACGATGTACGGGCAGCAGGAGGTGGTGAAGGACCTCATCCGGGCGCGTACGGAGGCGGGCGCGCCCCCGTACTTCGGCGTGGACGACATCGTGCCGGGCGACCTCACCGGGGACACCGCCACCCTGCGGTGCACCCTCGACGGCGAAGCCACCGTCGTCCACGCCGACTTCGTCGCCGGCTGCGACGGCTTCCACGGCGTGACCCGCCGCAGCCTCCCCGCCGGGCGGCTGGCCCGCTACGAGCGGACGTACCCGTTCGCGTGGCTGGGCGTCCTGGCCGCCGCGCCGCCGGCCGGCGAGGAACTGATCTACGCCGTCCACGACCGCGGTTTCGCCCTGCACAGCATGCGCTCCCCCACGGTCAGCCGGCTCTACCTCCAGGTGGCGCCCGACGAGGACCTGGCCCGGTGGCCGGACGACCGGATCCGGGCCGAGCTGCGCACCCGGCTCTGCCCGGCCGGCGAGCCGCTGCACGAGGGGCCGCTCAGCCGGCACGGCATCACGTCCATGCGCGGCTTCGTCGCCGAACCGATGCAGTACGGGCGGCTGTTCCTCGCCGGCGACGCCGCCCACATCGTCCCGCCGACCGCCGCCAAGGGCCTCAACCTGGCGGTGGCGGACGCCGTCGTCCTCGCCCGGGCGCTGACCGCCTGGTACGGCCGGGGCGACCGTGAGCCGCTGGACGGGTACACGCGGACCTGTCTGGCCCACGTCTGGCAGGCCCAGGAGTTCTCGGCGTGGCTCACCCGGCTGTTCCACCCGCACCCGGGCGAGGACACGATGGAGGCGCGGCTGCGCCGGGCCCGGCTACGGCACCTGGTCGGTTCCCGCGCCGCCGCGACGGACTTCGCCGAGCACTACACGGGCCTGGCCCGCGGCCCGGCGGCGGGACGCGGGGGCGCTTGAGGCCCGCCTGCACGTGACACTCCCCTGATGTGCTGCCGGTGGCCGATCACCCCACGGCCCGCCGACGCCTGGTGGACCCCACCGGGGCACCGGCACCTGAGGTCCCCTGGCGGCGATCCGCCGGGGCCCGACGTTCTCTCGGGCACCTCACGCCCCACCGAACCACCGACGACGGGCCACGGACGATGGACGATGGACGATGGACGGCGATCGTGCACCGGTGCCCGATCGTCCTGCGGCCCACGCACAACTGGTCGTCCCCACCGGGCCACCGGGCCACCGGGCCACCCGGCCACCCGGCCACCCGGCCACCCGGCCACCCGGCCACCCGGCCACCCGGCCACCCGGCCACCCGGCCACCCGGCCACCCGGCCACCCGGCCACCCGGCCACCCGGTGCCCAACGTCCTCTGCGGCACCTCCGTCACCTGGCACCCCCCCCCGGCCCCACCAGCCCCCGGCCCCGCCGGCCCCGCTCCGACGCGCCCCTCACTTCATCCGCCGATCACACCGCGCGTGCCGCCGTGTCGGTTACGCTCCTCCGGTGCACGATTCCGCCGCGCCCGCCCCCGGCCCCGCCGAGCGGCGCCTCGTGCGCGCCCTCGCCTCCCCCTGGTCCCGACTGTCCCTGCTGGTGCTGATCGTCGCCGGTGCGGTGGCCACCGTCCTGGCCTGTCATCCCGAACGGCTGCTGAGCGAGGGGCTCCCGGCGGGCATGCCGTACAGCCTGACGTTCGTCCTCTTCGCGGGTGCGTACGGGCTGTGTACCGCGGCGTTCGTCCCCCGGCCGGTGCTGAGCGTCGCGGCCGGCACCCTCTTCGGCACACAGGCCGGCGCGGTGGCGGCGCTGCTGGGGACGGTGCTCGGCTCGGCGGCCTCGTTCGGCCTCGCGCGGCTGCTCGGGCAGCGCGCGCTGCGCCCGCTGCTGCGCGCCCGCTGGCTGCGGTCGGCCGACCGGCAGCTCAGCCGGCACGGCTTCCGTTCGATGCTGGCGGTCCGCCTCTTCCCGGGGGTTCCCTTCGCCGCCGCGAACTACTGTGCGGCGGTCTCGCGTGTCGGCTGGGGGCCGTTCCTGCTGGCGACCGCGCTGGGCAGCGCGCCGAGCACCACCGCGTACGTGATCGCCGGCAGCCATGCCGCGTCGCCCGGGTCCCCCGCGTTCGTCGCCGCCGTGGCGTTCATCGCGATCACCGGCCTGGCGGCGGTCCTGGTGGCCTGGCGCCGCCGGGGCCGCGCGTTCGCGGCGGGCCGGCAGCGGCCCTCCTGACAGCCTCCCGGGCGGCTTCCGTCAACGGCCGCCCGGCTCCTCGCCGGCCCCCTCGTCCTCATCGTCGTCCCGTTCGCCCTCCGCCTGGGACGGCGTGGTGTGCGGCGTGACGGGGTGCACCTGCTCCGCGGGCTCGTCGTCCCGCTCCCCCTCGGCCTGCGACGGTGTGGTGTCGCTCATGCTGCTGCCCCTTCCGCGGCGCTCTGCGTGGACCACCCGAGTACCCGGGCCGCCGGGCGGCATGCCGGCCGGGGTCGGTCGGCCGCCGGTGGGCCACTGGCCGACCACTGGTCGGCCGCCGGTCAGCCGCTGTCGACGGCCCGGCGCGGCGGCGGCCTGAGGTCGCCGCCCTTGCGGAGGACGGCGTAACCGATGCCGATCCCGGCGGCCACCGGCCATTCCAGGACGCCCGCCACGCCCAGGGCGCCCACGCCGAGGTAGAGGGGCAGTCCGCCCTTGGCCGGGAGGATCCGCTGCGCCGCGGTGATCGGCAGTTTGACGGCCTCCACGGCGACCCCGGCGATGGTGTCGACCGGGATGGTGACGGTGACCGTCCGCCCGCCGTCCCGGTGGACGACGCCCGCGGTGGGCCGACGCTCTTCCGCGCCCTCCTCGGGGCGGTGGTCCGACGGCTGCTCGTGGGCGGCCCCGCGGTGTTCGGCGGTGGGCCGCTGCCGGGTGGAGTGCTTGTGGGCGTGCTTGGTGTGGTGGCTCACGGGCGTCCCTCCAATGGCCCCGCCGGAAATACCGGCATTCATGCACTTTTCTCATTATGTTCATTTTCGGTGTGCGCGCCTCCCGTCTCCCGGTCGGCGGGCGCGGCCCCGAGAAGCCCAAGAACGTGCGGGAGGTGCCGGTGGGGTCGTGGAGCGCGCTGGTGCCCGCCCTCGTCGGCGCGGCCCTGCGGGACGGCCCGGTCCGGGCGTGGGACACCGCGGCCGGCGCCCTCGACTGGGGACGGCGGACGGCCGGTGAAGCGCTCTCCTCGCTGACCACCGCCGTGGCCTCCGGCCTCGCCGAGGCCGGCGCCGCGCTCGCGGAGGGCGGCCGGGACCGCACCCGGCGCCGGATGTGGACCAGCGGCGGCCGGACGCATCTGGAGGTACGGGGCCTGGGCCGCGGGGAGCGGCACGACCGGCTCGCCGCCGCGCTGTGCGAGGCGCTGCACCGCCTGGAGGGGGTCAACTGGGCCGAGGTCAACGCCGTCCTGGGACACCTGGTGATCGACGCCGACGAGGACCGCTTCGACCCGGCGGACGCGCTGGAGCTGGTGGAGCGGCTCGAAGACGAGCACGCGGAGCACCTCGGCGCCGGGCCCTTCGACGCCGACGGTCCCCGCCCGCCGTTCGACACCGTGCCCGCCACACTGGCGAAGGTGGCGCTCGCCGCCGACTGCGTGGGGCTGGTGTGCGCGACCGCCCGCCGGCTGTCCCCGCTCCCTGCCCTGCCGCCCGCCCTGCGGCTGCCCGCCGTGCTGGCCGAGACGCAGCCGCGACTGCGCCGCCTGCTGGAGGACCGGCTCGGCCGCGAACACGCCGACGTGCTGCTCGCCGCCTCGAACGCGGCGACGCACGCGCTGACCCGCGGGGCCGGCCCGCTGGCCCTGGACCTGGTGCACCGGGTCTGGCAGCTCGCCGAGATCCGGGCCAGGCAGGACGTCTGGGCCCTGCGCGAGCCCGAACTGGTGGGCGGCGGCGCGGACCTGCCCCGGCGGGCGCCCGAACGGGCCGGCCGGCCGGTGCCGTTGCCGGACGGCCCGGTCGAGTCCTGCGGCCGGCGCACGGCGCTGACCGCCCTGGCCGGCGCCGGCGGGCTGCTCGCCTGGACCCGCGACCCGGAGCGGGCCGCCCGGACCGTCGTGGCCACCGCGCCCAAGGCCGCCGAGGCCGGCCGCGAGGCGTTCGCCGCCCGGCTGGGCCGCGATCTGGCCCGGGCGGGCGCGCTGCCCCTGGACCCCGGCGCGCTGCGCCGCCTGGACCGGGTCACGACGGTGCTGTTCGACGCGCCGGTGCTGTGCGCCCCTCGGCCCCGGCTGCTGTCGGCGGTCGCCACCGGGGAACTCGACGAGGCGGCCCTGTGGAGCGTCGCCCACCGCGTCCTGGCCCGGTTCGCCGTCGGCGAGCTGTCCGGGCCCGGCCCCTGGACGGCCGGCGACTGGCGGCTGGCGCGCGCCCGCGACGCCCCGCTGGGCCGGCCGGACGCCGCCGGCGGCCTGACCCTGGACCTATGGGGCCCGGACGGGACACGGGCGGGCCGGATCCTGGTCGGCTGCGCCCTGGACCCGCTGGCCGACGCCCTCCTCGCCGTCGCCCGCGGCCCCACCCGCCGGGTCCTGCTCACCGAACACGCCAGCGCCGCCGAGCTGCTGCCGCGCGCCCACCGCACGGTGCCCGCCGGGGTCCCGTTGTGCGATGAGGTGCGGCGGCTCCAGCGCGACGGGGAGGTGGTGCTGCTCGTCGCCCAGGGCGACGCCGCCGCGGACCGGGCCCTGGCCGCCGCCGACGTGGCCGTCACCGCGCCGCCGCGCCCCGGTGCCCCCGGCCGGCCGTGCTGGTCCGCCGACCTCGTCTGCGGCCCGGGGACGGCGCTGGTGTGGCGGACCCTCGCGGCGTTGGAACCCGCCCGCGAGGTCAGCGCCGCCTCCGCCCGGCTCTCCCTGGGCGGGTCCCTGCTCGGAGCGCTGATCGCCACCGGCGGGGCGCGGAGCGGGCGGGCCGGCCTCGCCACCTCGCCGGTGCACGGCGCCGCCCTGCTGGCCATGGCGGGCGGGATGCTGGCCGCCCGCCGGGTGGCCGGACGGCCGCTGCCGCCCGGGCGCGTCCGGGGGACCTGGCACGCGCTCGGGGCCTGGGAGACGCTGTCCCTGCTGCGGGCGTCCGCCGGTCCCGAGAGCCGCGACGGCCCCGAACAGCCGGCTCCGCCGCGTACCGCCCGGCGGCCCGCGCCGCTCGCGGCCGCCGTCCGGGGGCCCGGCCGGCTGCTGGGCGCGGTCCGGGAGGAGCTGCGCGACCCGCTGACCCCCGTCCTCACCCTCGGCGCCGCCGCCTCCGTCGCCGTCGGCTCCACCGTCGACTCCGCGCTCGTCGGCGGGGTGATGACCGGCAACGCCCTGATCAGCGGGGTGCAGCGGCTGCGCGCCGAACGGGCGCTGAGCGGGCTGCTGCTCGCCGAACGCCCCGTCGCCCGCCGACTGAACTGGTCCCCCGCGCCGGACGGGCTCCTCCTCTCCCTGGCCGCCGCGCCCGTCCGGACCGTGCCGGCCGACGAACTGCGCCCCGGGGACGTCGTCGCGCTGGGCCCGACCGACGTGGTCCCC
This sequence comes from Streptomyces mobaraensis, assembly GCF_020099395.1. Classification (NCBI taxonomy): domain Bacteria; kingdom Bacillati; phylum Actinomycetota; class Actinomycetes; order Kitasatosporales; family Streptomycetaceae; genus Streptomyces; species Streptomyces mobaraensis. Next base: position 643,203 of record NZ_CP083590.1, read on the forward strand.
GCGGACGCCCGGCTGCTGGCCGCCGAGCGGCTGGAACTCGACGAGTCCCCGCTCACCGGCGAGTCCGCGCCCGTCCCCAAGGGCACCCGGGCCACGCCCGGCGCCGACCTCGCCGACCGGTCCTGCATGGTCTACCAGGGCTGCACCGTGCTGGCCGGGTCCGGATACGCGGTGGTGACGGCCACCGGCGCGCAGACGGAGGCCGGCCGGGCCGCCGACCTCGTCGGCGAGGCCACCGCCGCGCCCGGCATCGAGGCCCACCTCGCGGCCCTGACCCGGGCCGCGCTGCCCGCCGTCGGCCTCGGCGGCGGCGCGGTGACGCTCCTCGGGCTGGTGCGCGGCGTGCCGCTGCGGCAGGCGGTCGCCTCCGGCGTCGCCATCGCGGTGGCCGCCGTCCCGGAGGGGCTGCCGCTCGTCGCGACCGTCGCCCAGTCGGCCGCCGCCCGGCGGCTGTCGCGGCACGGCGTCCTCACCCGCTCGGCGCGGGCCCTGGAGGCGCTGGGACGCGTGGACACGGTCTGCTTCGACAAGACCGGCACCCTCACCCGCGGCCGGCTGTCCGTCACCCGCGTGGCCCTCCCGGGCCAGGACCCGCCGCCCCTCGACAGCCCGGCCGCCCGCCGCCTCCTGCGGACGGCGGCCCGCGCCTGCCCACCGCCCGTACCCGACCGTCCACCGCCCCACGCCACCGACCGAGCCGTCCTGGACGCCGCCGCCGCACACGCCTCCCCGGACCCCGCCTGGCACCTGACCGCCGAACTCCCCTTCGAAACCGCCCGCGGCTACTCCGCTTCCCTCGGCACAGACGCCGGCACCCCCCTCCTCGCCGTCAAGGGCGCCCCGGAGACGGTGCTCGCCCGCTGCACGGCGGTGACGACCGGCGACGGCACCACGGCCCCGCTCGACGCGGCACGGCTGCGGGCCGCCCAGGAGTCGGTGCAGGAACTCGCCCGGGACGGGCTGCGGGTACTCGCCGTCGCGGAGGCCCGGCCGACGGACGCCGGAGGAGGCGTGGGGGGCCGGGCTCCGTCGGCCGCGCCGGATGCCGGGACACGGCCCGCCGGCTCCCGTACGCCCGAAGAGCCCCGGTCCCCCGCCACGGCCCTGGACAGCCGGCGGGCCCCCGAGGCCGCCGGCGGCGCGGCTCGCCTCGCCGACACCACCACGGGCGGGGAGGGCCGGCTTGCCGCCGCGGGCGAGAGGGGCCGGACTGCCGTCACGGGCGAGGAGAGCGGGACCACCGCCGCGAGTGAGGAGGGCGGGACCGCCGCCGCAGGTGAGGAGAGCCGGACCACCGCCGCGGGCGAGGAGAGCCGGGCCGCCACCGCCCGAGCCGACGGCGAGGCCCCGCCGAGCGGAAACCAACCCGCGATCAAGGGCACGGAGAACGAGCGCCGGCCGGCCGTCGCCGACCCCGGCGGTCGGTCCGCCACCACCGGCGCGGACGGGGGGACTCGGCCCGCCTCCGCCCCCTGCGGTGAAGCCCGGCCGGCCGCCGCGGCCACGGCCCGGGTGAGCCGGGCCGCCGGCTCCGTCGCGAGCGGTGGGTCCGGAAGCGCCGGCACCGCCCCGGACGGCGACGCCCGGGCCGCCGCCACCGGCCCACGGGACGCGGCCACACCCGGCGGTACCGGAGACGGCGGTACTGGTGACGGCGGTACCGGTGACGGCGGTACCGGTGACGGCGGTACCGGTGCCGGAGACGGATGTGCCGGGCCCGAACTCCCGGAGCTCGTCCGGGATCTGACGCTGCTCGGTTTCCTGGCGCTCGCCGACACGCCGCGTCCCGGCGCCGCCGAGACCGTCCGGCGGCTTACGGAGGCCGGTACGCGCGTCGTCATGATCACCGGTGATCATCCGGCCACGGCCGCCGCCGTGGCCCGCGAACTCGGCGTGCCCGCCGGGGACGTGGTCACCGGCCACCAGCTCGACACCCTCCCCGAGCCCGAGCGCACGGCCCGCGTCGTCGGGGCCACCGTGTTCGCCCGTGTCTCGCCCGAGCAGAAGGCGGGCATCGTGCACGCCCTGCGGTCCGCCGGCCGCGTGGTCGCCATGACCGGGGACGGGATCAACGACGCCGCCGCGATCCGGCTCGCGGACGTGGGCATCGGCCTGTCCGCGCACGGGTCGACGTCCGCCCGGGCCGCCGCGGACCTCGTCCTCGCCGAACCCGATCCGCGCCGCATCGTGACGGCCCTGCTGGAGGGCCGGGCGCTCTGGCGGAGCGTCCGGGACGCGGTCGCCGTGCTGGTCGGCGGCAACGCGGGCGAGGTCGCGTTCACCGTGCTGGGCACCGCCGTCTCGGGCCGGGCGCCTCTGGGCACCCGGCAGTTCCTGCTGGTCAACCTGCTCACGGACATGCTGCCCGCCCTGGCCATCGCGGTCGCCCGCACGGGCGCGGCGGAGGACGACGAGCCGGCCGCCGGACCGGTGCCCGCGCCGCTGGGCCGCGACCTGGCGCGCGCCCTGGCCGTCCGGGGCGCGGCCACCGCGCTCGGCGCGGCCGCGGCGTGGCAGTGCGGGCGCGCCACCGGCCGGGCCGGGCGTGCGGGCACCATGGGGCTCGCCGCCCTCGTCCTGACCCAGCTCGGCCAGACCCTGACGACGGACTGGCGCAGCCCGCTCGTCCTCACCACCGCCGGGCTGTCCACGCTGGCCCTGGTCGGCGTGGTGCAGACCCCGGGCGTCAGCCACTTCTTCGGCTGCTCCCCGCTGGGCCCGGTGGCCTGGGGCACGGTGCTCGGCACCTCGGCGGCCGCGACCCTCGCCGCCGCGCTCGCGCCGCGGGTGCTCGGCGGGGACGGCACCCCTCCCGTGCGGCCGCTCTCCGGCCACCGGCCGCCCCCCGACCGGCCGCCCCCCGACCGGGCGTCATCGAACCGGACGTCCCCCGACAGGGCGTCGTCGGACCGGATGTCATCGGGCCGGGCGCGGTCCGGTCCCGGCCGGCCTTCGCCCGACGTCGCGCCCCACGCCGCAGCGGCTTCCGGCCCGGCGCCCTCCGATCCGTCGGCTTGACGGCCGGACGGTTGGTACCGGGCCGAAGAAAGAGCTACTAGCGGAGATAGTCTTCATGGAGATAATCTCTGCACAGACAATCTTCTCGGTCGGGAGGCCACCGATGTGGACGTATGAGCACAGCATGGAGACCAATGCGGCACCCGAGGCGATTTGGGACTTGTGGGCCGACGTCGAGCACTGGGCGGACTGGAACGCCGATATCGCGCACATCCGGATCGACGGCCCGTTCGAGGCGGGCTCGGAAATCGTGATGACCCCGGCCGGGGACGACCCGGTGCACTTGCTCGTCGCCGAGGCGACCGTCAACGAACTGTTCGTGGACGAAGCCCGGTTCGACGGGCTGCTCCTGCGCACCACCCACCGGCTGACCGCCGGCGAGCGGGACCGCACGCGGGTGACCTACCGGATGGAGATCACCGGCGTCGGTGCCGACGACCTCGGCCCGCGGATCGGTCCGGCCGTCACCGCGGACTGGCCGCAGACCATGACCGCCCTGGTCGCGCTGGCGCAGGACGCATGACCCTCGGCCCCGGCGACAGCCCCGGTTTCCTGCTCTGGCACGCCACGCTGCGCTGGCAACGCGCCATCGCCGCCGCGCTCGGCCCCCTGGATCTGACCCACGTCCAGTTCGTCCTCCTGGCCTGCACCTGGTGGCTGAACACGCGGGGCGAACATCCCAACCAGCTGGCCCTGGCGCGCCAGGCCGGCACGGACGTCAAGATGACCTCGCAGGTCCTGCGCGCCCTGGAGGCCAAGGGGCTGGTCACGCGCGAGGTCGACCCCGCCGACACCCGCGCCAGACGGCTGCGTGTCACCAGCGCGGGCGCCGACCTGGCGCCCCGCGCGATCGCCGCCGTCGAGGACGTCGACGCACGCTTCTTCCGGTCGGTGGCGCACGACGACGCCGTGCAGCTGCTCGGCCGACTGGCTGGTCACACACCCTGAGACTCCGCTCCGGACACCGCCGGCGCCGGACACGCGCCGGACGGGCCGGTGGGTGGCCGGGCGCTCGCCCGACCGCACCGGCGCGGCGGGTTCGTGGGCGGCGGCCCGCCCGTCGCCCGTGCCGCTCGCTCCCGGGCCCCGCGCGACAGCGCGGCCGAGCGTGCGGGAACCGCCGATTCGGGCGATCCCCCGCGTCGCCCGAATCGGCGGTCATACCGGGTTCTCCCTGCTCAGCGGGACAACCGACCGGTATGCTCCTGAGTATATTGGCTCGGAGCCAGTCAACGCAGGAGTTACAGCATGTCGCCCCGCAGTGCGTCGGTCAATGAGGAGTTGCGCCGCAGGTCCCGCGAGCGGCTCCTCCAGGCAACCGTCGAACTGATAGACGAGAACGGTTACGAGGCGACGACCCTCGCGGACATCGCCTGCCGGGCCGGCGCCGCGCGGGGGCTCGTCTCGTATTACTTCCCCGGTAAACGGCAGTTGCTGCAGTCGGCGGTGCACCGGTTGATGCACATGGAGCTCGCGGCGGCCCTGGAGCGTGAGCCGGTGAGCCTGGACGGGCGGGAGCGGCTGGCGCGCGCCATCGACGCGGTGCTGGGCCTGGCCCGGGACCGGCCGCGGCTGATGCGGACGCACATGGCGGGCATCCTCCAGTCGGAGGGCTTCATCCAATGCCCTGAGCAGCAGCGGCTCGCGGCTCTCCTCCGCGACACCGTCGAGCGGTACGGGTCCGCCGACCCGGAGACCGACTACCGGCTGCTGCGGGCCCTGATGATGGGCGCGGTGGTGGCGATCCTGCTGCCGGGGGTGCCGATGCCGCCGGAGCGGCTCAGGTCGGAGCTGTTCCAGCGGTACGGACTGGACTGGCGGCTCGGCCGCCCGCCCGGCGCGGAGCCGCCCCCGCCCGGCGTGTGACCGGCGCCCGAGGCATAAGGGGCGCGCGACCGGCGTGCGACCGGCGCCCGGAGCGTCGGCCCGGCGCCCGGGCGACGCGTGAGGGCTGCCGCGCGCGGGCGCGGATGGGATGCTGGACGCAGCCTCCGGAAGGAGAACCTCCGTGCTTCGCGTCGCAGTCGTCGGTTCCGGGCCGAGCGGGGTCTTCACCGCCCAGGCCCTGGTGCAGCAGGAGACCGTGCCCGGGGTGACGGTCGACGTGCTGGACCGGCTGCCCTGTCCGTATGGGCTGGTGCGGTACGGGGTCGCCCCGGACCACGAGAAGATCAAGTCGCTGCAGCGCACCCTCCGGACGGCCCTGGAGCACCCGCGGATCGCCTTCCTGGGCAACGTCCGGGCCGGCGAGGGGCCGGGCGAGATCCCGCCGCGGCGGCTGCGGGAGCTGTACCACGCGGTGGTCTACTGCGTGGGGGCCGCGTCCGCCCGCCGGCTGGGGATCCCCGGCGAGGACCTGCCGGGGAGCTGGTCGGCCACCGAGTTCGTCTCCTGGTACAGCGCCCATCCGGACGCGCCGCCGGACGGGTTCTCGCTGCCCGCCCGGTCCGCCGTGGTCATCGGGGTCGGCAATGTGGCCGTCGACGTGGCCCGGGTGCTGGCGCGGGGCGCGGACGAGTTCCGTACGACGGACGTGCCGCACGCCGCGCTGGCGGCGCTGGCCGCGAGCCGGGTGACGGACGTCCATATGGTGGGCCGACGCGGCCCGGCGCAGGCCAAGTTCACCACCAAGGAGCTGCGCGAGCTCGGCGGGCTGAACGGGGTGCGGACGCTGGTGCGGGCCGACGAGGCGGCGCTCGACCCGGCGTGGGAGGACCCGTCCGGGCTGCCGGCGGCCGGCCGCCGCAATGTGGAGGTGCTGCGGGAGTGGTCGAGACGGCCGGTCCCGGAGGGCGGCCGCCGCATCCACGTGCGCTTCTTCCTGCGGCCCGTCGCCCTGCTCGGCGACGACGCCGTCCGGGCGGTGCGCTTCGAGCGGACGGCCCCCGACGGCTCCGGCGGGGTGGCGGGGACGGGTGAGTTCGAGGACGTCGAGGCGCAGTTGGTGCTGCGGTCGGTGGGGTACCGGGGGGTGCCGGTCGGCGGACTGCCGTTCGACGACGAGAACGGCACCGTGCCGCACGCGTCGGGCCGCGTGCTGCGGGACGGCGTCCCGTCGCCCGGGGAGTACGTGGCGGGGTGGATCAAGCGCGGCCCGACGGGCGTGATCGGCACCAACCGCCCGTGCGCCAAGGAGACCGTGGCCTCCCTGCTCGCCGACGCCCCCGCGCTGCTCGCGGCCCGGGAGCCCGCCGGCGATCCGCGCGCGGCCCTGCGCGCGGCGGGCGTGGAACCGGTGGAGTGGCCCGGCTGGCTGGGCATCGAGGCGGCGGAGACCGCCCTCGGCCGGGACTTGGGCCGGGGCACGGTGAAGATCCCGGACTGGGAGGGCCTGTTGGTGGCGGCGCGCGGAGGCGCCACCGGCCGGCCGACGCCCCGCGAACGGGGTGTGCTTGACTGGTGACGGCCAATCACCATATGGGGGTGGGACGTTGCAGATCGAACTCTCGTCCGGAACGATCGACTACGAGGACACCGGCGGTGACGGGCCGGTGCTGGTGTTCACGCACGGACTGCCGATGGACGGCAGGCAGTGGCGCAAGGTGGTGCCGCTGCTGGACGGCTACCGCCGCGTCCTTCCCACGCTGCCCCTCGGCGGCCACCGCAGACCCATGCGCCCGGACGCCGACCTGTCGCACACCGGAATCGCCCGGCTCCTCGACGAGTTCCTGGAACGGCTGGGCCTGGACGACGTGACGCTGGTCCTCAACGACTGGGGCGGCGCCCAGTTCATGATCTCCGAGGGGCGGGCGGACCGCCTGGCACGCATGGTGCTGGTGGCCTGCGAGGCGTTCGACAACTTCCCGCCGGGACCGGCCAAGGCGCTGTCGACAGTCTGCCGCCTCCCGGGAGGGGTCCGGCTGCTCACCCGGCTGATGAGCGTCCCGGCCTTCCGCGACCACCCCAAGGGGTACGGCGGGATGAGCCGGCGCGGGCTCCCCCCGGACCTCGTCGCCGAGTGGTTCGGCCCCGCGTCCCGGAGCAAGGCGATCCGCAGGGACTTCGCCAAGTTCGCCACCTCGGCGCCCGATCGCGGCACCCTGCTCCGCTGGAGCGAGCGGCTCCGCACGTTCGACCGCCCGGTGCTGGTCGTCTGGGCCACCGAGGACCGGCTGATGCCGCGCGAGCACGGCCCGCGCCTGGCGGAGCTCTACCCGCGGGGCCGGCTGGTCGAGATCGAGGACTCGTCCACCCTGATCCCCGAGGACCAGCCCGAGAAGCTCGCCCGCGTGCTCCTCGACTTCCTGGCGGAGACCGGGGCCGAACCGCTGCGGAAGCCCACCGGCTGAACCGCGTCCGACCGCACGCGCCGCCGGACGCGCGTTCCCCTCCTTCCCGTACGGGTGAAGACGGGCATGGCGAGGAGCGGCCCGGGAACCTACGGCGTATCCGCAACCGCCCTCTGCGAAAGGGCTGTTCATGCGCCGCGCCATCGCCGTCCTCCTCGGGGTCGCCGCGACTGCCGCCCTGCTCGCCACACCCGTACGAGCCGCCGGTGTGCCCGGCTTCGGCGGCCTGCACGCGCACGCCCGGTCCGCCGCCGCGTCGTCCGCACCCGGTCAGCCCCCGTGCCTCCTCACCCTCTTCCGGCTCATCTGCGTCATCTGACCGGCCCTCGCCTCGGTGGGCTCGCCCGTCACAGGACGTACTCCCCCGGCTGCCCTGGGGTGCGGGCGGCGGCCCCCGCTCGCGTACGATCGCTCCCCTACGCGGGTCCCGACGGCGGACCGGACCGTGCTCCGCACACCGGCCGCGCACGGGCCCGTTCCGTAGCACTCCGTTCCACTCGCAACTCCATGGACAGGGAGGGGTCGCGGCCTTGGCTGCACGTCCCTTGCACGAGATCGTCGAGCCCGGCTGGGCCAAGGCGCTGGAACCGGTGGCCGGCCGGATCGCCGCGATGGGCGACTTCCTGCGCGCCGAGATCGCGGCCGGCCGGACGTACCTGCCGTCCGGCGCGAACGTGTTGCGCGCCTTCCAGCAGCCTTTCGACGACGTCCGGGTCCTCATCGTCGGCCAGGACCCGTACCCGACCCCCGGCCACGCCGTGGGCCTCAGTTTCTCCGTGGCGCCCGAGGTGCGCCCGCTGCCCGGCAGCCTGGAGAACATATACCGCGAGCTCCACCAGGACCTCGGGCTGCCCAGGCCGTCCAACGGCGACCTCACGCCGTGGACGCGGCAGGGCGTCCTGCTGCTCAACAGGGCCCTGACGACCGCGCCGCGGAAGCCCGCCGCCCACCGGGGCAAGGGCTGGGAGGAGGTCACGGAGCAGGCGATCCGCGCGCTGGTCGCCCGGGGCCGGCCCCTGGTGGCGATCCTCTGGGGGCGGGACGCGCGCAATCTGCGCCCGCTGCTGGGCGGCGTGCCGTGCGTGGAGTCGGCGCACCCGTCGCCCATGTCGGCGGACCGGGGCTTCTTCGGTTCGCGGCCCTTCAGCAGGGCCAACGACCTGCTGGTTGGGCAGGGTTCGGCGCCGGTGGACTGGCGGCTGCCCTGACCGGGGGTGCTTCCCCGGAGTAGGGTGCCGGCCATGACGGTTCACGCGGTCGCCCGTGCGGTGCCATGGAACTGACGTCGCGTCGGCGCCCGGTGCGGGGCCCCGCTCCCGTGCTGGCGGTCGACTCCGGGGGCTCGGGCGTCCGGATCGCCGTCTCCCCCGCGTACGGCGACGGGCCGGCGCTCACCTGGTCCTCCCCCGAGCCGGTGCCCGTCGGCGACCGGGGTGTCGACGCGCGGGTCCTGCTCGACCGGATCCTGCCCGCCGCCCGGGAGTTGCTGTGCCGGGCCGGGGCCGAGCGCTTCGCGGCCTGCTGCGTGGGCGCGGCGGGCATGGTGACGCTCGGCACCGACCTGCGGGCCGTCCTGCCGGGCGCGCTCCGCGCCGAACTCGGCGTACGGCGGCTCGCGCTGGCCTCCGACTCCGTGACGGCGTACGCCGGGGCCCTCGGCCAGCGTCCGGGCGTGGTCGTCGCCGCCGGGACGGGCCTGGTCGCGCTCGGCACCGGGCTCGCCCCGGACGGCGGCTGGCGGCGCTCGGACGGCTGGGGTCACCTGCTCGGCGACTGCGGGGGCGGCGCCTGGATCGGCCGGGCCGGGCTGGAGGCGGCGCTGCGGGCGTACGACGGGCGCGCCGGCGGTTCGGAGCCGCTGCTCGGCCGGCTGGAGGCGGTGTTCGGCCCGGCGCCGGACCTGCCGGGGGCGCTCTATCCCCGGCCGGACCGGGCGGCCGTGCTGGCCTCCTTCGCCCCGGAGGTCGGCCGCTGCGCGGCGGTGTGCCCGGTGGCGGCGGAGATCCTGCGGACGGCGGCCCGGCACATCGCCGAGGCCGCCGCCGCGGCCTGCCCTCCGGCGGGCGGGGACGGGCGGACGGACGCCGGAGGCGCCGGGACGGTCGGGGCGGGTGCCTCCCACGGCCCGGACGGCCGGGGGAACCCGAACGGCTCGGACGACCCGGACGGCCGGGGCGAACGGGCGGACGGGGCAGGGCCGCGCGCGCCCGTCATGGCGCTCACCGGAGGGCTGGCCGGAATCGGCCCCCCGCTGCTGCTGCCACTCCGTCAGGAGTTGCGAAAGCAACTTCCGGCAGTCCGTCAGGTGACCGCCGCGGGATCGCCCCTGGACGGCGCGTCCCGTATCGCCGCCGCCCTGGTGACGGGCCGTCTGCTGCTGCCGGTGGACGGATCGCTGCTGGACGTCGCGGACGGCGCGCCGTCCGCCGCGTCACCCGGACACACCTTCGGGTGATCGGATCAGCCACCGAATAAATCAGGACAGAGGCAGTGCAAACGCCCCCCGCCCAAACAGGCCCGTTCCCGACCGGATAACATGCGGCGCCATGAGCTCCCCCACAGGGCCCACGTCCGGCCTGCCTGTACGAATGCCACGACCCCGCCAGTCCGGACGGCACCGGAGGCCGGAGCCCGTGACCGCGCCGACGGCCGCGCCCCCGCTCGTGCTGGCGGTGCCCGGCGCCCCCGGCCCGGCCGCGCGCCGACTGGCCGAGGAGACCCTGAGCATCGCCCGTTCCGAGCTGCCCGGCCTCGACGCGCGCATCGGTTACGTGGACACCGAGGGCGACGCCGGCGGGTACCCCGCCCTGGACTCCGTCCTGGGCTACGCCGCCGCCCAGCACACCGCTCGCACGAGCGAAGCGCAGGCCGCCTCGGACGAGGAGGCCGCCGCCTGGGCCCGCGGGCCCGCCGCCGTCGTGGTGCCGCTGCTGGCGGGCCCCGACACGGCCGTGCTGCGCCGCATACGCCAGTCGGTCGTCAGCAGCGGCTCGGCCTTCGAGCTGACGGACACCCTCGGTCCGCACCCGCTGCTCGCCGAGGCCCTGCACGTGCGCCTCTCGGAGGCGGGCCTGGCCCGCGCCGACCGCGCCCGGCTGTTCACCGTCGCAACCGCGGCCGACGGGATCGTCTTGGCCACGGTCGGCGGTCCCGAGGCGGTGCAGGCGGCCGGCATCACCGGCATGCTGCTGTCGGCGCGCCTGGCCGTGCCGGTGCTGGCCGCCGGCCTGGACGAGGAGGGCGCCGTCGCCCGCGCCGCCGACGAGCTCCGCTCCTCCGGCTCGCGCAACCTCGCCCTCGCGCCGTGCCTGATCGGCCCGGAGGCCGACGAGGCGCTGCCGTCCATGGCCGCGAAGGAGGCGGGCTGCGCGGCGGCGGAGCCGCTGGGCGCCTACCCGGCGGTCGGCAAACTCGTCCTCGCCAAGTACACGGAGCTGCTGGGCATCGCCGCCGCGCAGCCCGCGCCGATGCGCTGACAACCACTGATGCGCTGAGCACGACCGCACCACCGCACATCGCACGACCGCACCACCGCGTGACCGCCGGGAAGGGCCTCTTGACGAGGCCCTTCCCGCGTTTTCACGCCCGGACGCCCCGCCCGCGCGGCCCCCGCGGCACGGCAGGGCTCAGCGGAAGACCACGCACGAGGCGGCCGGTGCCTCGACGGACCCGGCCCGGACGGGTATGCCCGTCTCGGCGTCGACCGTGAACCAGGTGACGTCGCCCGACCGCTCGTTCGCCGCGTACAGCAGCCCCCCGTCCGGATGCGCGGCGAGGTGGCGCGGCCAGTGCCCGCCGCAGCTCACGGTGGAGCGCAGCCGGGGCGTGTCCCCGGAGGGGTCGAGGGCGAGGGTGGCGAGGGTGTCGTCGCCGCGGTTGGCCGCCCACAGGAACCGGCCGTCCGGGGAGAGCACGGGCGTCGAGGGGTAGGTGGGATCGACCGCCCCGGCGGTCACGACGGGAGCCGTCTCCAGCGGCTCCAGCACGCCCGGTCCGGCGTCCCAGCGGCAGACGGTCACGCTCGCGTCGAGCTCGTTGAGGACGTACACCCGGTGGCCGCCCGGGTGGAAGACGAGCGTCCGGGGACCGCTGCCCGGCCGGAGGCGCGTCTCGCCGTGGGGCACCGGCTCGCCCGTGCCGGGGTCGAGTGCGGAGACGTACACGGAGTCGGTGCCGAGGTCCGCGGCGAGCAGCCAGCGGCCCGTCGGGTCGGGCGCCACGGCGTGGGCGTGCGGGCCGGCCTGCCGCGCGGCCACCGGACCGCTGCCCCGGTGCCGCAGCACCACCGGGGGTTTGCCGAGGGTGCCGTCCCCGGCGACGGGCAGGGCGCTGACGCTTCCGGAGCGGTAGTTGGCGGTGCACAGCCAGGCCCCGGCGAGCGCCAGGTGGGTGGGCGCGTCGCCCTCGACGGGCACGGCCGGGCCGAGCGGCTCCGGCCGGTCCGGGTCGGCGAGCGAGAACGCCGTGGCCGTGCCCGGTTCCGTCTCCCCGACCGCGTACAGCACGCTTCCGTCGGCCGAGAGGGCCAGGAACGAGGGGTCCGCCGCGACGGCGGTGGAGTGGACGGGGGTCAGCGCGCCCGTCTCGCCGTCCACCCGCGCCACGGTGATCCCCGGGCCCCCCGCCCTGGTGAACGAGCCGATGTAGGCGCGCCGTTCGCGCCGCCCGCTGGCCGTCATCGTGTCCCTCCCCTTCGCGTCCCCGTCACGTCGACGGTCCCGACGCTACAGGCCGGCACTGACAACGCCCGGCGGCGCCCCGGCCGGGCCGCCGCCCGGCTGGTCCGTTGGCCCTGCTCACGGCGGGTTACCGTGCGGTAAAAGCGAGCCATTGGCTCATATTTTCGGGCTTCTCTTGAGCCATATGGCCTCCGGATGTTTTGATGAACCCGTCAATGGCGCTGCGGGATCCCGCGGCGCCTCTTTTGTGCGCGCGAGCGGAAGGTGGTCGGTGAAGCTGAAGAAGATGTTCGCGGCTCCGGATCCGGGCCGCGTCCGGCTGCGGAACGCGGCACGGGCCGTCCTGGGCGTGGGGCTCGCGGTGGCGGTCTCGCACCTGGCGACCGGTTCGATGGGTGCCACGATCGCCGGTGGCCTCACCGCGCTGCTGGCCCTCTTCACCGTCACCGACGCCCGGGTCCGCGACCAGGCGGTCACGACGGCGTGGCTGCCCGCCGTGGGCGTCCCGGTGCTGGCGCTCGCGACGGTGCTGCACGGCCTTCCCCTGGCGCGGGACGCGGCGTTCCTCGGCGTCGTCTTCGCCGGGGTGTACGCGCGGCGCTGGGGCCCCCGGGGCCAGGCCCTGGGCATCTTCGGCTTCATGATGTTCTTCATGGCGCAGTTCCTGCACGCCGTACCGGACGGCCTGGCGGAGCTGTACGCGGCCATGGCGCTGGCCCTCACCGCGTCGTCGCTGGTCCGCTTCGGGCTGTGGTGCTGGGAGCGGCGGCTGCCGCCGGTCCTCGCCCCCGCGCCCTCCGCCGCGCGCGGCCTGGAACGACCGACGACCCGGCAGGCGTTCCAGAACACGTTCGCGTGCGCCCTGGCCCTGGGCGTCGGCCACCTGGTCTCGGACCAGCGCTGGTACTGGGCCGTCGGCACCGCTTGGTGGATCTTCGTGAACACCGCCTCGCGCGGGGAGACGCTGGTCCGGGGCTTCCGCCGGGTGGTGGGCACGGTGGCGGGCATCGCCGTCGGCCTGGTCGTCGCGGTGCCGCTGCACGGCGCGCCCGCGCCGACCGCCGCCCTCGTCGCGCTCTGCGTCTTCGGCATCTTCTACACGGCCGCCCCCTCCTACAGCTGGATGATGTTCTTCGTGACCGTCATGGCGTCCCTGCTGTACGGACTGCTGGGCGTGCTGCACCCGGGGCTGCTGCTCCTGCGCTTCGAACAGACGCTGGTGGGCGCGGCGGCCTCGGCCCTCGCGGTCGCGCTGGTGCTGCCCGTCACGACGCACGCCGCCACCGACGCCTGGATCCGCCGGGCGATGCTGGCCGTCCGCCACTGCACCGCCGAGTCGGCGCGGCGGCTGGCCGGGGAGGCGTCCGCCGATCCGGCGCCGTACGTCGCGGAGCTGGAGCTCCTCCTCGCCCGGGTCCGGATCTCGCTCGCGCCGCTGCTGCATCCGCTCAGCCCGCTGCGGGCACGCAAGGAACGCGCCCGGCTGGTGACGGCGCATCTGGACGACTGCGTCCGGCAGGCCCGCGGTCTGGCCGAGGTGGCCGCCGACCCGGACGCCTCGCACGACGCCCGGCTGACCGCCGCTTGCCAGCGCGTCGAGGCGGCCCTGCGCGCCCTGTTGCCCACGGCGGAGGCACCGGCGCCGGCCGCCGAACCGGGCCTCACGGCCCCGCAGCACCACCCGGGCGCGGAACGGGCCCTGGCCCATCTGCGCGACCTGGAGCGGGCGGTCGCGAACCTCGCCGGCCCGGTCCTGAGCAGCCCGCGGTCGCCGCTGCCGGAGGGCTGAGCCCGGCGGTCCGGCGTCGGTCCGGCCCGCATGGCGCCTACAGGACACCCGCATGACAGCGGATGCGCGTCTACGGGCGCCCGCCCGCCGGTTCAAGCGCCCTTCGGACGAACGCCCGCCGGACACAGCCTCCGGGCCGATTGACCGACCCGCACGCCGTTCCGCGCCCAACCGTGGGCCACGGACTGGGCCATTGGTACAGTGACGGCCCGGCACCCGAGTACGAGGGAGCGTCAGCCGATGGCCGTAGACGCCCTGGACACCAGGATCCTGCGCCTCCTGCTGGAGCAGCCGCGGACCAGTGCGCGGGAGTACGCGCGCCTGCTGGGCATCGCGCGCGGCACCCTCCAGGCCCGTCTCGACCGGCTGGAGCGGGACGGTGTAATCACGGGGACAGGTCCCCGGCTCTCCCCCGCCGCGCTCGGCCATCCCGTCCTGGCCTTCGTGCACATCGAGGTCACCCAGGGCCACCTGGATCCGGTGGCGGACGCGCTGGCGGAGGTGCCCGAGATCATAGAGGCGTTCTCCATCACCGGCGGCGGCGATCTGATGGCGCGGGTCGTCGCCCGCGACGCCGCTCATCTGGAGGACGTCATCCAGCGGCTGGTGCAGCTCCCGGGCGTGGTGCGCACCCGTACCGAGATGGCGCTGCGGGAGCGCGTCCCCTACCGGATGACGGGGCTGCTGCGCGCCGTGGAGCAGGACGTCCGGCGGAAGGACAAGGGCCGTTCCCGGGGCCGTTCCGCCGCTCCGGCGCCCGACGGCGACGCATGAGGCCCGCGCCGCCTCCGGACGCCTGACCGCCCCTCACATTCCTTTGCGAGCACCGTTCCGTGGGCCCGCCCGGCCCATCACCGCGCAGGTCCCGCCCGCGTTTCGTCCGTGCCGCGGAAGGGTGGGAGGATCTGCTGGTTCCACCCGGTCATGAGACACCCGGGACAACTCGTGAGGAATGAGACGTAATATGCAGCAATCTGGGGGAAGACGGGCCCGCCGGTGGGGAGTCGCGGTCACCGCGTCGACCGCCGCGTTCGCGGTCGCCGTTCCCGCGGCCACGGCGGAGGCGGCGACCGGCCCGGCGGGCATCGCCGCCAAGGGCGCGTTCCTGCTCGACAGCGGCCCCAACAAGCAGCTGTGGGCGAAGGACGCCGACACCAAGCGCCAGATGGCCAGCACCACCAAGATCATGACGGCCGCCGTGGTCCTGGACACGCGGGGCGTCAACCTGAACAAGCAGATCACGATAAAGAAGTCGTACCGCGACTACGTGGCGAAGAACGGCGCGAGCACCGCCGACCTGCGCGTCGGTGACAAGCTGACGGTCCGGCAGCTCCTCTACGGCCTGATGCTGCCCTCCGGGTGCGACGCGGCGTACGCGCTCGCCGACACCTTCGGCACCGGCAAGACCGAGGCCGCGCGCACCACCTCGTTCATCGCCCAGATGAACAAGAAGGCCGCCGCGCTCGGCATGAAGAACACCAAGTACGACTCGTTCGACGGCATATCGCAGGCGGGGACGAACCACTCCACCCCGCGCGACATCGCCAAGCTCGCCCGGCACGCGATGGGCAACAGCACGTTCACCACGGTCGTCAAGGCGGCCAGCACCCGCCAGAAGGCGACGAACGTCAACCGCACGTACACCTGGTACAACACCAACAAGCTGCTGGGGTCCTACAAGGGCGCCATCGGTATCAAGACCGGCACCGGCACGGCCGCCGGTCCGTGCCTGGTGTTCGCCGCGCAGCGCGGCAAGCGGACGGTCGTGGGCGTGATCCTCAACGACCCGACCAACCGTTACCCCGATGCGGTGAAGATGCTGGACTGGTCGTTCAACACGTCCTCGAAGGTGAAGCTGCGGCAGCTGCCCAGCCTGGCCCAGAAGGACTGAGCCACCGCCCCCGGCCGGCCGGTTCGCGCACGGCGGTCCGCCGTGGACCGCCACCGCGAACCGCCCCGGCCGCGGGCCCGGCGCCGCTCCGGCTCTTACTGCCGGTTCCGCTCAGCCGAGGAACGAGAGCCGCACCTTGCGGTGCGCGTTGTCGACATTCGTGTCGACGAGGACGACGCTCTGCCACGTCCCCAGCTCCAGCTCCCCGCCGACCACCGGCAGCGTGGCGTGCGGCGGGACGAAGGCGGGCAGGACGTGGTCGCGGCCGTGCCCCGGGCTGCCGTGCCGGTGCCGCCAGCGGTCGTCCTTCGGCAGCAGGTCGCGGAGCGCGGCCAGCAGGTCGTCGTCGCTGCCCGATCCCGTCTCGATCACCGCGAGGCCGGCGGTGGCGTGCGGAGTGAAGACGTTGAGCAGTCCGTCCCGGCCTGCCGCCACCTCCCGCAGGAAGCGGGCGCAGTGGTCGGTGAGGTCGTACACGGTCTCGGTCGAGCCGGTCGTGATGTCCACCGTGCGGGTGGTGAAGGTATCGGTCATGCACCACCCCTTACCCGCGGCGACCGGAGATCGGCAAGCCGGGGCGCCGTCGACCGCCGCGTTCCGGGGTCACGCACGGCGGGCCTGCCATTCGGGGGCCAGGATCGCCCAGTACTGCTTGTCGTACCGGGCGCCGCCGTAGGGCCAGTACTCGCGCTGGACGCCCTCCAGGGTCATGCCGAGCCGCTCGGCCACCGCGGAGCTGCGGGCGTTGTCGGCGCGGCAGCGCCACTCGGCGCGGTGCAGCCCGCGGGTGGTGAGGGCCCAGTCCAGCAGCGTGGTGCAGGCGGCGGTGATCAGGCCGTGGCCCTCGCCCGCCGGCTCCAGCCAGCAGCCGATCTCACAGGAGCCCAGGGCGGCGTTGAAGTCCACGAACATCACGCCGCCGACCAGGGTGCCGTCCCGCCAGATGCCGAAGAGGCCGGCCTGGTCCGCGGCCCGGCGCTCGGCGTAGCGGCGCAGGGTGGCGCGCGCGCCGTCGAGGTCGTCGGTGACGAACGCGGGCCCGACCCACGGCCGGATGTGCTCGCGGGCCCGGTCCAGGTGGGCGGCGAACTCCTCGGCGTGCCAGATGTCCAGCGGGCGGAGGAGGGCGTCATCCCGCAGCGGGAGGGAGAACATGATGACCCCATTCACACAACAAGCGTTACGGTTATGTACGGTGGCAGCATGCCACGAACCAAGGGTGATCATGAAGCCCGGCGCCGCGAGGTCTCGGAGGCGGTCTGGCGGGTGCTGGCCGCGCACGGCTTCGACGGGCTGACCCTGCGCGCGGTCGCCGCCGAGCTGGGCGCGACCACCGGCCTGCTCACCCACTACTTCCCCGCCAAGCGGGATCTGCTGGCCCACGCCCTCGACCTGCTCGACCGGAGGAGCGCGGCCCGGCCGCGGCGCGTGGCACCGCGCGGCCTGCCCGCCGTGCGGGCCGCGCTGCTCGACATCCTGCCGCTGACCCCGGCCGCCACCGACGGCAACCGCATCTGGGTGTCCTCCTGGGACACCGCGCTCGCCGACCCGGCACTGAGCGAGGGCCACGCGCAGCGGTACGCGCGCGGCCGCGACCGGCTGAGCGAGCTCGTCGCGGCGGCCCAGGAGCTCGGCGAGCTCCCGCCCGGGGACCCGGACCGGATCGCGGCCGGCGCCCAGGGCTTCACGCTCGGTCTGGTGGTGCAGGCCCTGTTCGACCCGGCGGCGTTCCCGCCCGAACGCCAGACCGAGCTGCTGGACGACTATCTCGCGGCGCTGGCCTCCCGGCGCTGATGCCTTGAGGGAAGAGATCCACCGGCCCGTCCGTTAGTAGAAACATGAACGACATGGCGGTGGTGCGGACGGTGGACGTCGTGGTCGTGGGCGCCGGGCAGGCGGGCCTCTCCGCCGCCTACCACCTGCGGCGCGCCGGCGGTGAGCCGGACCGGGACTTCGTCGTGCTGGACCACGCGCCGCGGCCCGGGGGCGCCTGGCAGCACCGCTGGCCCACGCTGACGTACGGCAAGGTCCACGGGATGCACGCGCTGCCCGGGATGCCGCTGACGGGCGCGGACGACGCCCGGCCGTCGTCGGAGGTGATCGGCGGCTACTTCGCGGCGTACGAGGCGGAGTTCGGGCTGCGGGTGCGGCGGCCCGTCTCCGTGCGTGCCGTGCGCGGCGAGGGTGGCGGGCGCGGCGAGGGTGGCGGGCGGTTGCTCGTCGAGACGTCGGAGGGGGTGTGGTCGGCGCGGGCGCTGATAAACGCCACCGGCACCTGGGACCGGCCGTTCCTGCCCCGCTACCCCGGGCAGGGGCTGTTCCGCGGCCGCCAGCTGCACACCGCCCGCTACCCGGGCCCGGAGGCGTTCACGGGCCTGCGGGTGGTGGTCGTCGGGGGCGGCACGTCCGCCGTCCAGCACCTGCTGGAGATCGCCGAGGTGGCGTCCGCCACGACGTGGGTCACGCGGCGCCCGCCGCTGTTCCGGGAGGGGCCGTTCGACGAGACGCGCGGCCGGGACGCCGTGGCGCTGGTGGAGGAACGCGTCCGCCGGGGGCTGCCGCCGCGCAGCGTGGTGTCGGTGACCGGGCTGCCGATGACGGCCGCCATGGAACGGGCGAGGGAGGCGGGCATCCTCGACCGGCTGCCGATGTTCGACCGCGTCACCCCCGACGGTGTCGCCTGGGCGGACGGCAGGACCGTTTCCGCCGACGTCATCCTGTGGGCCACCGGGTTCCGGGCCGCGCTCGACCACCTGGCGCCGCTGCGGCTGCGCGAGCCCGGCGGCGGCATCCGTCTCGACGGCACCCGGGTGGTCCGCGACCCGCGGATCCACCTCGTCGGATACGGGCCGTCGGCGAGCACCATCGGCGCCAACCGGGCGGGGCGGAGCGCGGTACGGGAGGTACGGGAGCTGCTCGCCGGGGCGGACGGTGTGGCCGCGCGGGTGGCCGCTCCGATGGGGTGAGGCGGTGCTCCTTCGGTCCTCTTTCGGTCCCCCTTCTGTGACCGTCGATCCCGTGCGTCGGCGCGGAAAGGTGCCATGAGCCGTGCCCGTTTGACGGTCCAATCCGTAGCATGCGTCTCATGCTGCGACGCTCCCGTGGTTCTCGCGCTCCCGGCCGCTCGCCCGATTCTCCCGCGGAGCCGGGGGCGCCGGTGGTCGGCCTCTTCCTGACCTGCGTAAACGACATGGTCTATCCGGACACCGGGCGGGCCGTGGTCACCCTGCTGGAGCGGCTGGGGGTGCGCGTCGACTTCCCGATGGAACAGAGCTGCTGCGGCCAGCCGTTCTTCAACACCGGCTACCGGCGGCCGTCGGAACCGCTGGTCCGCCGCTATGCCGCCGCCTTCCGCGGGTACAACCACATCGTCACGCCGTCCGCCTCCTGCGCGGCCATGGTCCGGGAGCAGTACCCGCGGATCGCGGCCCGGGCGGCGGCCGAGGGCCGGGACGACGGGCTGGCGGAGGCGGTGGCCGAGGTCGTGCCCCGCACCTACGAACTGACGGAGTATCTGGTGGACGTCCTGGGGGTGACGGACGTCGGCGCCTCCTACCCCCACACCGTCACCTACCACCCCACCTGTCACGGGCTGCGCGCGCTCGGCCTGGGCGACCGGCCCCGGCGGCTGCTGGAACGGGTGAAGGGGCTGGAACTTCGGGAGTTGGCGGGCGCGGAGGAGTGCTGCGGCTTCGGCGGGACGTTCGCCGTCAAGAACGCCGCCGTCTCGGTCGCGATGGGCACCGACAAGGCCCGCGCCGTCGTCGCCACGGGCGCGCGGGCGCTCTGCGCGGCGGACAACTCGTGCCTGGCGCACATCGGAGGCATCCTCACCCGGCGGGGAGCGGCGGTGCGGCCGGTGCACATCGCGGAGATCCTGGCGTCGACGGGTCCGGGGACGGACGTCGGACCGAGGGCGGACGTCGGGCTTGAGGCGTCCGGCGGGCCGGGGGCGCCTGTCGGCCCGGGGGCGTCTGTCGGGTCGCGGTCGTCCGGCGGGCCTGGGTCGGGAGCCGTGTCGCCGCCGGATCCCGGACCGTCACCTTCGGATCCCGAACCGTCGCCGCCGGATCCCGGACCGTCATCCCCAGACCCCGGGCCGGAAGGAGCCGCCCGATGACCCGCCCCGTCCGAGTCCCCCTCGGCATGCCCTCCTTCCCCCGCGCCGCCGCCGTCTCCACCCGGGACCCGCGGCTGCGCGCCAACCTGCGGCACGCCACCGGCACCATCCGGGCCCGGCGCGCGGCGGCCGTGGCCGAGCTCGACGACTGGCGGCAGCTGCGCGCCGCCGCCGCGGCCGTCAAGGACCGCACCCTCCGCCACCTCGACCACTACCTCGTACGCCTGGAGGAGCGCGTCACCGCCGCCGGCGGGACCGTGCACTGGGCGGCCGACGCGGCGGAGGCCAACCGGGTCGTCACCGAGCTCGTACGGGCCACCGGCGAACGGGAGGTCGTCAAGGTCAAGTCCATGGTCACGCAGGAGATCGGCCTCAACGAGGCCCTCGAGGCGGCCGGCATCCGGGCGTACGAGACCGATCTCGCCGAGCTCATCGTGCAGTTGGGGGACGACCTGCCGTCCCACCTCCTCGTCCCCGCCATCCACCGGAGCCGGGGCGAGATCCGGGACATCTTCCGCGAGCGGATGGCCGACTGGGGGCGGCCGGCGCCCGAGGGGCTGACCGACCGTCCGGCCGACCTCGCCGAGGCGGCCCGGCTGCACCTGCGGGAGAAGTTCCTGCGCGCCAAGGTGGCCGTGAGCGGCGCCAACTTCATGGTGGCGGAGACCGGGACGATGGTGGTCGTCGAGTCCGAGGGCAACGGACGGATGTGCCTGACCCTGCCGGAGACGCTGATCTCCGTCGTGGGCATCGAGAAGGTGGTGCCCACCTGGCGGGACCTGGAGATCTACCTCCAGCTGCTCCCCCGCTCCTCCACCGCCGAGCGCATGAACCCCTACACGTCGATGTGGACGGGCACCACGGACGGCGACGGGCCGCGCGCCTTCCACCTGGTGCTGCTCGACAACGGCCGGACGGACACGCTCGCCGACACCGTCGGCCGCCAGGCGCTGCGCTGCATCCGCTGCTCGGCGTGTCTCAACGTCTGCCCGGTGTACGAGCGGGCCGGCGGGCACGCCTACGGCTCCCCCTACTCCGGACCCATCGGGGCGATCCTCGCCCCACAACTCCGCGGCACCGCCTCCCCGCTGGAGGAGTCGCTGCCCTTCGCGTCCTCGCTGTGCGGTGCCTGCTACGAGGTCTGTCCGGTGGCCATCGACATCCCGGAGGTCCTGGTCCACCTGCGGGAACGGGTGGCCGAGGGCGGCGAGGCGACCCTCCGTGGCACCCGGGCGGTGGTGCGTCCGGCCCGGCGGCGGGCCCTGGAACGGCAGCTGGTGGCGGGCGCGGCCTGGGCCCTGGACCGGCCGGAGCTGCTCCGCCGCGGCCGGCGGCTGGTGGGCCGGGCGGCCCGGTTCGCACCGCGGCGGCTGCCGGGTCCGGGCCGGGCGTGGACGGACGGCCGGGCCCTGCCCGAGATTCCCGAGGAGTCGTTCCGCGACTGGTGGGCGCGGACGCGAGCACAGGAGTCCCCGAACGGAGGCGCCCCATGAGCGGTGACGCGAGCCGGGCGCGGATTCTCGGGCGGGTTCGGCGCGCGCTCGCCGACGTCCCGGCGTACGAGCGGCCGCGCGACCACCCCGTCCCCCGCGACTACCTGCGCGTCCACGGCCGGCGGACGCCCGCCGAGTCGGCGGCGCTGCTGGCCGCGCATCTGACCGACTACCGCGCCACGGTGCACCGCACCGGCGCGGACGGGCTGCCGGCCCTGCTCCGGGAGGTGCTGGCCGGCCGGGGCGCCCGCCGGGTGGTCGTTCCGGCCGGGCTGCCGGAGGGCTGGTTGGCCGGGGCGGACGTGGAGGTGGTCGCCGACTCCCCCGGGCTGACGGCCCGTGCACTGGACGCCGTGGACAGCGTGGTCACGGGGTGCGCGCTGGCGGTCGCGGAGACGGGGACGATCGTCCTCGACGGGGGCCCCGGGCAGGGGCGGCGCCGGATCACGCTGGTCCCCGACCACCATGTGTGCGTGGTGCGGACGGCGGACCAGCTCGTGGACTCCGTCCCGCAGGCCCTCGAACGCCTCGATCCGCTGCGGCCGTTGACGTGGATCTCGGGCCCGTCGGCGACGAGCGACATCGAGCTGGACCGGGTGGAGGGCGTGCACGGACCGCGGGTGCTGGACGTCGTCCTGGTCGCCGGCGACCGCGCCGTTCCCGGGGACCACGCCGTTCCCGGGGAGCCGCCGCGAGGGTGACCCTGGCGGTGGTACGCACGGCCCGCGTACGAAGCGGCGGGGGCTGGGTGGTCCGCCGTCGGACCGGCAGGCTCTTCCTCGTCAGCGGAGATCACGCGAACGAGGAGCGGAAGCCATGACGTCGAAGGCCATGACGGTACGGGAAACGGAGCTCGCGGGGACTGCGGCGCCCGTCGGCGCGGCGGCACGGACCGCTTGGGCGGCCGGGTGGTCGGCCGCGGTGCAGCGGCCGAGCGCCGGCTTCGGGGAGAACTGGTCCGAGTCCGGGTTCGCCCGGCAGTCCGTGCGCCAGGTCGTGCGGGTGACGGGTGGTGGTACGTCGGTGCGCGTCCGGCTGTCCCACCGCTACGGCGCCGGGCCGCTGACCGTCGACGGGGCGGCCCTGGCGCTGAGCGCGGGCGGGGCCGCGGTCCGGCCGGAGTCGCGGCGGGCCCTCACCTTCGGCGGCGCGGCGTCGGTGCGGATACCGGCGGGCGGGGAGGTGGTCAGCGATCCGGTGGAGCTGCGGGTGGCGGTGTTCGACCCCCTGGCGCTGACGCTGTACTTCGACGGTCCGACGGGGCCCGTGACCTTCCACTCGCAGGCGTGGGCCGACAGCTACCGCGCCGCGGGCGACCGGACGGAGGACGCCTCCGGCACCGGGTTCGACGAGGTCACGCACTCCTGGTACCTGCTGTCCGACATCGAGCTGTCCGGGGAGGGTGCGGCCGAGGGGGCGGTCGTGACGCTGGGCGACTCGATCACGGACGGCTTCGGCTCCTCCGTGGGGGCGAACGGGCGCTACCCGGACGCCCTCGCCGAGCGGCTGGCGGCGGCGGGCCGGCCGTGGGCCGTCCTCAACGCGGGGATCGGCGGCAATCTGCTGCTCCACGACTCGCCGTGGTTCGGCGAGCGGCCTTCCGCGCGGCTGGACCGGGACGTGCTCGACAAGCCCGGGGTCCGCGCGGTGATCGTGCACGTCGGTCTCAACGACATCGGTTTCAGCGAGGTCGATCTGCCGATGTACAAGCCGTCGGTCGAGGTGTCGGCCGGGGAACTGATCGCGGGGTACCGCGAGTTGATCCGGCGGGCGCGGGAACGCGGTCTGAAGGTGATCGGTGGAACCATCCTCCCCTTCAAGGGCTCCGAGTACCACACGCCCCGGGCGGAGGCGAAGCGGGTGGCGGTCAACGAGTGGATCCGCGGCTCGGGCGAGTTCGACGCGGTGGCGGACTTCGCCGCCGTCCTGGCCTCGGCCGAGGACCCGGAAGTCCTGTCGCCCGCCTACGACTCGGGCGACCGCAAGCATCCGGGCGACGCGGGATACCGGGTGATGGCGGAGGCGGTGGACCTGGCCGCGCTCTGACGGCACACCCGGCTGCCGCGTGGCGCACCGACGGGCGGGGCCGTGCCGAACGGCCCCGCGGCCCGCGGTCGTCCAGCCCATCCGTCCGACCCGTCTGCTCAGCGCGTCCGTCCAGCCCGTCTGTCCGGCGCGGTCCGCTCGGCGCGGACCGTCCGTCCCATGCGTCCGCTCAGCGCAGTCCGCTCAGACCGGCACCGCGAGGCGGGCGTCGCCGCGCACCAGCGCCGCGTACCGGCCGTCGGCGGCGAGGAGTTCGCGGTGCGTCCCCCGCTCGGCTATGCGTCCGCCGTCGAGGACCACGATCTGGTCCGCGTCGCGGACGGTGGAGAGGCGGTGCGCGATGGTGATGGTGGTACGGCCCTCGGAGAGCGCGTCGATGGCCTTCTGCACGGCCTGTTCGGTGCGGGTGTCCAGGGCGGACGTGGCCTCGTCCAGGATGAGGACGGGAGGGTCGCGCAGGATGGTGCGGGCGATGGCCAGCCGCTGTTGCTCGCCGCCGGAGAAGCGGTGTCCGCGTTCGCCGACGAGGGTGTCGTAGCCGTCGGGCAGGGAGGCGATGTGGTCGTGGATCTGGGCGGCCTCGGCGGCGGCGCGGATCTCGTCGTCGTCGGCGTCCGGCTTGGCGAACCGCAGGTTGTCGGCGACGGAGGCGTGGAACAGGTACGTCTCCTGGGAGACGATGCCCACGGCCCGGCTGAGGGTGTCGAAGTCGAGGTCGCGGACGTCCACCCCGTCGATGAGGACCCGGCCGTCGGTGACGTCGTAGAGCCGGGGCACCAGATGGCCGAGGGTGCTCTTGCCGGAGCCGGTCGGCCCGACGACGGCGAGGCTGCCGCCGGCGGGGACGACGAGGTCGATGCCGGTGAGGGTGGACCGCGCGGCGCCCGGCCCGTCGTAGGAGAAGCCGACGTCCTCGAAGCGGACCTCTCCGCGGATCTTCTCCAGGCCTACCGGGCGCTCGGGTTCGGTGATCTCGACCGGGAGGTCGAGGTACTCGAAGATGCGCTGGAAGAGGGCGAGTGAGGTCTGCACCTGGACGCCCGTGGACAGCAGGGCGACGGTCGGGCGCAGCAGGCCCTGCTGGAGGGAGACGAAGGCGACGAGCGTGCCGATCGACAGGGCGGGGCCGCCGGTCTGCAGGGATATGCCGGCCGCCCAGTAGAGGAGGGCGGGCATGGCCGCCATGACGATGCCGATGGTGGACATCCGCCAGCGGCCGGCCATGTTGGCCCTGACCTCCAGGCCGACCAGCCGCTCGGACTCCTTGCCGAAGGCGGCGGTGAGCGAGTCGGCCCGGCCCATGGTCCGGCCCAGGAGGATGCCGCTGACGGAGAGCGACTCGGTGACCATGGCGGCCATGGCGGCCATCTGCTTCTGCCGCTGCGAGGCGACCTTTTTACGCTCGCGGCCCACGCGGTGGCTGATCCATACGAACAGCGGCAGCAGGAGCAGCGAGACGGCGGTGAGCCGCCAGTCGAGGGCCAGCATGGCGGCGACCGAGGCGACCACGCTGGTGAGGTTGGAGACCAGTGAGGTGGCGGTGGAGGTGACCGTGGCCTGCATGCCGCCGATGTCGTTGGCGATCCGGGACTGCACTTCTCCGGTGCGGGTCCGGGTGAAGAAGGCGAGGGGCATGCTCTGCAGCCGGGCATAGACGGCCGTCCGCAGGTCGTGCATGACCCGCTGGCCCACCGTGGTGGACACGAGGGTCTGGAGCACTCCGAAGACGCTGGTGACGACCGCGGCGGCGATCATGCCGAGGACGAGCAGGGTGAGCAGCCCGGTGCGGCCCCGCGGGATGGCGACGTCCAGGACCTCCCGCAGCAGGAAGGGCGAGGCCACGGTGACCAGGGAGGACGCGGCGACGAGCAGCCCCACGAAGGCGAGGCGGCCGCGGTATGGGCGGAACAGGCGCAGGATGCGCCGGACTTGGGCGGGCTGTTCGGGGTCGGGGGGTGGTGGGGTCCATTCGGGTTCGTGGGGACGCAAAGGGCTCCTTCGACGCCGGCGATCCGGTGGGACGTCCGGTGGGGACGACCCCGCGGTCGGTGCGGACGGGTGGTGCGGACGGACGGTGACGAGCGAAAGACGAACGGGACAGCGAAGGCGGGCGACGAACGAAGAGGGCGGTGCCGCGGGTGGCGGCACGGCGCGGCACAGCACGGCCTCGTGGGCCGAGGGCGGTCGCCGGCCCTCGTAGAGAGCATAGCTCACTGTTACCTATGCTCACAATGCACTAGCTCTTGATAATCTGGCCCGATGACCGTCCCCGACACGTCCGGACAGCTCGCCGAGCAGCTCCTGCGGCTGACCCGAAGGCTCAACCGCGCCCAGAAGCGCTATCTGGACCCGGTCGGCATCACGCCCGCCCAGTCCCGTCTGCTGCGGTCCGTCGCGCACTGCGAGGAACCGCCGCGCATGGCCGACCTGGCCGAGCGGCTGGAGGTGGTGCCGCGGGCGGTCACCACCCTCGTCGACGCCCTGGAGGCGAACGGCGCGGTGCGCCGCGTCCCCGACCCCTCCAACCGCCGGGTGATAAGGATCGAGCTCACCGAGCAGGGCCGCGAGACGCTGCGCGCGATGCGCGAGGCGCGGCGCGCGGCGGTGGAGGAGATCCTGTCGCCGCTGACCGCCGAGCAGCGCGATCTGCTCGGCGGTCTGCTGGGCGAGCTCATGCGGGGGCAGCTCCCCCGTCATCCGGCGCGCTGAGCCGCGTCAGCAGCGGTTGCGGTCCTCCGTGAGCGCGCCCTGGGCGGTGGCGATCGTCCGGTCGTGGCAGAGGCCGGGGCCGGTCAGACGGTAGCGCTCGCGCGAGACGCCGGTCGCGTGCCGCTGGTCGCGCGGCACGTTCTGGTTGTAGGCGGCGTCGCCGGTGTATGTGTCGTCCAGCCGCGACCAGCCGGTCCGTACGCCGCCGCGCAGGGTGACGCTCTCCGCCCGGTCGGCCGTCGTCAGCACCGTCCGCAGGCGCGGCCCGGTGGCTCCGGTGATCTCGCCGTCCAGGGTGTACGCGCGCTGGACGCGGGTGGTCGTGGCGGGGCCGCGCCCGCGCACCGTGACCGTCTCGTCGTCGGTCCACCGGGCGCGCAGCCCGTCCGTCGCCTCACCCTCGGTCCAGTAGTGCGCGGAGGAGGCGGCGACCGTGCGGCGCACGGTGGTCGCCACCCTGCCGTGCGAGGTGTCGAGGTAGCCGGAGACGGTCAGGGAGTGGCCGCCCTCCGCGGTGAACCGGCGGGTCGTGCCGGGTGTGTACGCCGTGGAGTTCTTCGGCGTGTCCTCGGTGTGCGCGGTGAGCGCGCCGGTGACGCGGGACGCCTTGGCGTCCTGCCAGACGAGGATGTTGGTGGGGGTGCTCCAGCCGCTCTGCCCGGCGGGGACTCCGGCGACGTCGACGGTGATCCGGTGCGGCCGGCCGTCGTTCAGCAGTCCGGCGAACGGGGTGAGGTCGTACTCCAGCGGGCGCACGTCGAAGGCGCGCGGGGCCGGGATCACGTACCACAAGAAGGGGTTGGACCAGCCGCCGGTCCAGATGGTCGGGTGGGGTGCGGCGATCCCCGCGGTCCTGCCGTCGACGGCCACCCGGACCTCGCGGTACGGGCCGTCGGCGGCCTTGCAGGAGTAGGGCGCCGCGTCCGGCACCGTGAGGTACCAGAACTCCTCGCAGCCGCCGCCGGATCCGGTCGCGTAGACCTCGGCGACGATCCGTTCGCTGTTGCGGGGCGTGGTCACCGTGCCCTCGTACGCCGTGCCCGCCTCATGGGCGCCGTCCAGTGTGAGCACCCGGTCGGGGCCGGCGGCCGGGCGGTTGCGGCCGTCGGCGGTGTAGAAGGTCAGGGTCGCCTTGACCTTGATGACGCCGGTGTACGTCTCGTTGACGAGGTTGCCGATGAGCATCTCGACGGGCTGCGGGGAGCGGAGGGTGGCGGCGTACCGGGTGACGTCCTTCTCGACCTTCCACGCTATGCCGTCCGGTGACGGCTCGGGGGTGGAGGTGCGCAGCACCTCGACGCCGCCGACGCGCAGGTAGCCGAGGCGGTCGTACTGGCGTCCGGCGACCGATCCGTCGAGGCGCAGGACGACCTTGTTCCAGCGGGTGCCGCAGCCCTTGGGGGGCGTATAGGTGCTCTTGTAGGGCGTGTAGTCGCGGAATTCGGTGTCCGCGAGGGTGACGGTGCAGGAGGGGGTGTCGGGTACGGACACCGGGGGCGCGGCGGTGATGGGGTCGTGCCAGTCGGTGCCGAACTCGGTGGGCGGTTCCGGCGAACCCGCGGCCAGGGCGGGGCCAGCACCCAGGGCCAGGGCGGCGGCCCCGGCGCACAGTGCGCGCAACAGTCGTCTCATGCGGCAGGAGTGAAGCGCGTTGTGGCGCGGCGCACCAGTAGAGCTTTGGCCTGATGCTCGCGTGGGGTGGCGTGGTGTGGCGTGGCGGGTGTGGCGTGGCCGGTGCGCCGGGGCGACGGAAATTCGGTTGAACTCGTCCCGCCGGGAGGGCGACGCTGTCACGGATCCCCCTTCTCCCCTTCCCCTTCGCGCCGTTGGGACGTCATGCGTATTCGCGATCTTCCCTATGCCGACCCCGGAGTGCCGGACGTCCGGTCCGGCCCCCGCCTTCTGGTGTGGCTGAGCCGCCGCCAGCTGGGCGGGCAGTCGGCGGCCCTGGGGTGGGGGGTGCTGCACATGGCCGCCGTGGCCCTGTTCCCGTTGCCCCTGGGCATGGCGGTGCAGGCCGTGGTCGACCGCTCGGGGTCCCGGCTGGCGCTGGCGGGCGGCCTGATGCTGCTGCTGGGCGCGCTCACGGCGCTCGGTGACACGATGCTCCACCGGGTGACCGTCACCAACTGGATCACCGCGGCCGCCCGTCTGCAGCAGCTGCTGGCCCGGAAGGCGGCCGAGTTGGGCTCCGCTCTGACGCGGCGGGTCGCCGCCGGTGAGATCGTCACGGTATCGACGGCGGACGTGGAGCACATCGGCTGGTTCGTGGAGACCGAGTCGCGGTTCCTCTCGGCGGCGGTCACCACGCTCGCCGTCTGCGCGGGCCTGGTGTTCTACCAGCCGGTCCTCGGCACGGTGGTGGCGGTCGGGGTGCCGCTGCTGGTGCTGGCCGTCCTGCCGTTGCTGCCGCCGGCGACGCGCCGGGCCGACGAGCAGCGGGAGTTGGCGGGCCATGCCACCGAGCTGGCGTCGGACACCGTCGCGGGGCTGCGGGTGCTGCGCGGCATCGGTGGCGAGGAGCTGTTCCTCGCCCGGTACCGCCGGGCGTCGCAGGAGGTGCGGGGGGCCGCCGTGCGCAGCGCGCGGATGTGGGCGCTGATCGCGGCGGTCCAGGTGCTGCTGCCGGGGCTGTTGATGATCGCGGTGGTGTGGATCGGGGTGGGGCTGGTCCGCGACGGCCGGGTCGGGGTGGGCGAGTTGGTGACCGTCTACGGCGTGGTCACGTTCCTCCTTTTCCCGTTGCGGCAGTTCGAGGAGGCGGCCATGGCCTACTCCTTCTCGCGGCCTTCGGCCGAGCGGGCCGCCCGGCTGCTGGCGCTGCGGCGCACGGCGGAGCCGGCCGGCGCGGATTCCGGCCGCGCGCTCGGCGGTGACCTCCACGACCCGGTGACGGGACTCCACGCCCGGGCCGGGGAGTTGACGGCGGTGGTGTGCGGGGATCCGGACGCCGCCGGCCTGCTCGCCGACCGGCTCGGCGGTCACGCCCCCAAGGCCGTGGCGGGGACGCCGTCGGTGCTGCTCGGCGGGGTGGCCCTGGACGAGGTGCCGCTGGCGGCCGCGCGCGAGGCGGTGCTGGTGCAGGACAAGGACCCGGTGCTGCTCTCCGGCACCCTCGCCGAGCTGCTGGACATACCGTCGTCCGGGCGGGTGCCACCCGAGGCCGCCCTGGCGGCGGCGTGCTGCGACGACGTCCTGGACTCATTGGAACGCTCATCAGCCGATCGGTCGGCCGGGGCCATGTCCGCCCATATCACCGAGCGGGGACGGTCGTTGTCGGGCGGCCAGCGGCAGCGGCTGGCGCTCGCCCGGTCGCTGGTGGCGGATCCGCGGGTACTGGTGCTGGACGAGCCGACGTCGGCCGTGGACGCGCACACCGAGGCCCGGGTCGGCGAGGGCGTGCGCGCCCTCCGCGAGGGGCGCACGACGGTGGTGTTCACCTCCAGTCCGCTGCTGCTCGACCGCGCGGACCGCGTGGTGATGGTGCGGGACGGACGGGTGGTGGCCATGGGACGGCACGACGAACTTCTGCGCACGGATCCGGCCTACCGCGCCGCGGTCGCCCGCGCGGCGGACGACGACCAGGACCCGGACCCCGTGCTCACGGAGGCGGGGAGCACATCGGTGAACGGACGGATCGGGGACTCGGCATGATCGGTGTGGCACCGCCCTCCTACGACCCGGCGGCGCCGGAGTCGGCGACCACCCTGCCGGTCGGCGGACCGGCGACCGTCCGCCGCTGCGTACGGGAGCTGGCGCGCCGGCACCGGCGGGCCCTGGTCCTGCTGGTGGCGGTCAACGCCGTCGCGGTGACGGCCTCGATGGTGGGCCCGTACCTGCTCGGCGGCCTCGTCGAGGACCTGTCGGAGGACGCGGCCGTCCACCTGGGACCGGTGATCTCGCTGTTCGCGGTGGCCCTCGTCGTACAGACGCTGTTCACCCGCATGACGCGGGTGCGCGGCTCGATGCTCGGCGAGGAGATGCTCGCGGACCTGCGCGAGGACTTCCTCGTCCGCTCGGTACGGCTGCCGCCGGGCGTCCTGGAACGCGCGGGCACCGGCGACCTGCTGTCCCGGATCACCACCGACGTCGACCGCCTGGCGAACGCCATGCGCGAGGCGGTCCCCGAACTGGCCATCGGGGTCGTGTGGGGCGCACTGCTGCTCGGCGCGCTGACGGTGACGGCGCCGCCGCTGGCCCTGGCCGTGCTGGTGGCGCTGCCCCTGCTGATCGCCGGCTGCCGCTGGTACTTCCCGCGGGCCCCGCGCGCCTACCGCTCGGAGGCCGCGGGCTACGCGGCGGTCGCCGCTTCCCTGGCCGAGACGGTGGACGCCGGGCGCACGATCGAGGCGCACCGGCTGGGCGCGCGCCGGGTGGCCCTGTCCGACCGCCGGATCCTCGAGTGGACGCGGTGGGAGCGTTACACGCTCTGGCTGCGCACGGTGTTCTATCCCGTGGTCAACATGACGCACGTGCTGGTGATCGGCTCGGTGCTGCTCCTCGGCGGGGTCTTCGTCCTCCAGGGGTGGATCTCCGTCGGCCAGTTGACGACCGGCGCGCTGTTCGCCCAGATGCTGACCGAACCGGTCGGCATCGTGCTGCGCTGGTACGACGAGCTCCAGGTCGCCCAGGTGTCACTGGCCCGGCTGGTGGGCGTCCGGGAGATCGAGCCCGCCGGGGGCGACGAGGCGGTCCGGCCCGAGGGCCGGGACGTGCGGGCGGACGCCGTCCGCTTCGGCTACGCCCCGGGGAACGACGTGCTGCACGACGTGTCCCTGGACGTGCCGCCCGGTACGCGGGTGGCGCTGGTCGGCCCGTCCGGCGCGGGCAAGTCGACGCTGGGCCGGCTGCTGGCGGGGATCTACGCCCCCCGCTCCGGCACCGTGACCCTGGGCGGCGCCGAACTGTCCCGGATGCCCACCGAACGGGTGCGGCGGCATGTGGCGCTGGTCAACCAGGAGCACCACGTCTTCGTCGGCTCGCTGCGCGACAACCTGCTGCTGGCCCGGTCCGGCGCCGGCGACGAGGAGCTGTGGGCGGCGCTGAAGGTGGTGGACGCCGAGGAGTGGGCGCGGGCGCTGGAGAACGGGCTGGACACCGAGGTGGGCTCCGGCGGGCTCGCCCTCACCCCGGCCCAGGCCCAGCAGATCGCGCTGGCGCGGCTGGTGCTGGCCGACCCGCACACCCTGGTGCTGGACGAGGCGACGTCCCTGCTGGACCCGCGGGCCGCCCGGCGCCTGGAGAGCTCCCTGGCCAGGGTGCTGGACGGCCGGACGGTCGTGGCCATCGCCCACCGGCTGCACACCGCCCACGACGCCGACGTGATCGCGGTCGCGGAGGACGGCCGGATCAGCGAGCTGGGCAGCCACGACGAACTGGTGGCGGCGGACGGGACGTACGCGGCGCTGTGGCGGTCCTGGCAGCGGTAGCCGGGGCCCGTCACCGGACAGCCTCGGCCCCCTTCACCCTCACGGTAGAAGGACGCCGCTTCATCCCCGCTCCTCACCCTGCCCGATATCCACTCACCGTGACCCCGCACACCGCCACGAGCAGGAGGATCTCCAGCACAGACGATGCGATCAGTGCGCACTGCCCTCGGGCCCACGAGGGTCCGCATCGAGTCTCCCGTCTGATGGGGACAGCAGGTCAGCTCGTCGCAGCCGATGAGGGGACGCGAGGGACTGCGGAGTTGGGGTCGAATCCCGCGAACGCAAGCCCGATGACGAAGCCCGCCACTTCCTCCGACTGCCGGACACGATCCAGCGCTCCAAGAATCGCCGGCGTCCCGCCGACGTCGCGCACCAACTCGCCGACGACACGAAGTGCCGCGGAATCGTCGCCGCACATCACCACAGTCACACCGGACTGACCGCCACCGGAAGAACTCGTCCATTGGTCAGCGGGAAAGAGATGGAACGCCTTGACAACATGAGCGCCCGGAGCAAGCTCGGCGATCCGCCTCGCCATCGACTCACCGTGCTCGGTGAGCAGAACACCGACACCATGTGCGACAGCGTTCGTGGGATCGATCAACGGCGTCCCCTCAAGCAGGCCTTCGGACGCGCCCACCAGTCCCAGCATGTCCTCGACGCCGTCCCAGGAGACGGCGAGGAGCACCGCGTCGCGCCCGATGACCGCCTCGCGCGGCGCGACGGCGAGCACTCCGCGGCCCAGCCGCTCAGCAAGCTTCTCTGCCTTGCCCTGTGACCGCCCGCCGATCGCCACCTCGTGCCCGGCGCGTGACCAGCTCTCACCCAAGGCCGCCGCCAGCGTCCCTGTTCCCAGAATCCCAATGCGCATCGTCGCTTCCTCTCAAGCGGCAGTCAGTTGGGCAGTCACACTAGGAAAGGCGTTGCGCACCGATCGGTGCGCAACGACCGCGCGATGATGGGCGCCGAAATGACTGATCACGAACGCCACCGCGACGAGTGGGTCGCCGACTGCCGTCTGCGCGCGGCCACCGATCTCTTCGCCCACACCTGGGATCCCGTTGTGCTGGCGGCTCTTCACGCGGGCCCGCGCCGACGCCGCGAGCTGCGTGCCGCGATCGGCGGTATCAGCGACAAGGTCCTGACCGGCACGCTGCATCGTTTGTTCTCCAGCGGTCTGGTCGACCGCCACGCATACGCCGAAGCGCCACCTCGTGTCGATTACAGCCTGACCAGTCTGGGGCAGAGCCTGGTCGAGGGCCCCATGATGGCACTCGGCCGCTGGGCGATCGAGCACGGTGACGAGCTTCTCGAAGCCCAGGAAAGCGCGGCACAGGGGTCATCGGACTCGACAGTGAACCCATCGGGAACGCAACAAGCCGGATGAATCCCTTCTCACCAGACCTTCATCGCTCCCAGGCACCGAATCTCGGATGCACTGCGGCGCTGTGCTCATATCGAGGCCGCCGGCCTGCCCGTATCCGAACGCCCCCGGGCGGACAGCGCGGTGAGGGCGCGGCGGAGAGTGTCGCCGCCGGGCGGCGCGTCGTGCCAGCGGGCGCCGATGTGGCCGTCGGGACGAACGAGCAGGGCGCCGTGCGGGCCGAGGCGGCAGGGGTCGAGGTGCTCGTGCGGGAGGGGCTCGACGCGCAGCGGCCAGGGCGCGGCGGCTCCGGCCTGCCGCTCCCAGTGGGCGGGGTCCGGGGTGAGGACGGTGAACCACTCGCCGAGCGTGTCGAGGGTGGAGCGGCCGGGGGCGAGCCAGAGGTGCGGCAGGCGGTGGCCCGGCTCCGCCGTGGGAACGTAGTCCGTGCCGCTGCCGGGAGGTTCGGGCGGGGTGGCGTGGTCGGTGAGGACGGCGGCGGAGCGGTAGGCGGCGCCGAGGACGAGGCCGAGTTGCGCGAAGTACTCCTCGGACCAGGGGATCTCGACCTGTTCCGGTGCCGTTTCGCCGCTTCGGATCTGCTCCTGGCGGTGCTGCTGCACCCGGTGGAGGAGCCGCGTGTTGGCGACCGCTTGGCGGAGCGTCCGCTGGGCGACGGGCCGGCGTTCCGCCGCGTAGGTGTCCAACAGGCCCGATCCTGCCCAGCCGTGGGTCACTCCCGCCAGCTTCCAGCACAGGTTGTGCGCGTCGGCGACGCCGGTGTTCATGCCCAGGCCGCCGATGATGGGCATCGCATGCGCGGCGTCGCCGGCCAGCACGACGCGGCCGTGCCGGAACTTCTCGGCGACGAACGCGTGCATCACCCACGGCTGCACCCGCAGCACCTCGATCCCCGCCTGTGCGCCGGGGCCGAGGGCACGGGCGACGATCCCGGCCCAGTCGGCGTGCTCCGGATCGTCGGGGGTGGGGGCGAACCAGGACCAGCCGCCCTCCGGGTAGAGCGGGAGGAAGGAGCCGTGCGCGGTGAAGTAGACCCCGGCGGGCCGGTCGGCGCTCCAGCGGCCGAGGTCGGCGTCGAAGACGACGGTGGTGATGTTCCCCAGGGCGCCGGGGCCCGTGGTGCCGATGCCCAGCAGGCGCCGGACGGTGGAGTGCGCGCCGTCGGCGCCGAGGACGTGGCGGGCGCGGACGCGTGTCCCGGCACCGCTGTCGCGGTCGACGACGAGTGCCTCGACGCCGTCGGTGTCCTCGGTCAGGGCGGTCAGCTCCGTCCCGAACCGGACGGGGCCGTCCGCCGCGCCGAGCAGGAGGGGCTCCAGGCGGTCCTGTGAGGTGACCACCCCTCGTACGGGGCTCTCGGGAATCGGCGCGTTGATCCCGGCCATCGCCGCGGACGCGAAGTCCGGCCCGTCCAGGGTGTCGCGGAAGCGGATGCGGCCGTATTCCGGCGCGAACGCGGCGGCGGTGATCCCGGCGGCCGTCCCGAGGCCGTGGAAGATCTCCATCGAGCGCACGTTGACCAGCCGGGAGCGCGGGAAGGGCGACAGCGCGCGGTGTTTCTCGACCAGCAGCGCCCGCACGCCCCAGCGGTACAAAAGGGCCCGGGCGGTGAGCCCGACCGGCCCGCCCCCGACGATCAGCACCTCCGTCTCGGTCTCGGCGTCCGGTACGGGCATGCCGCGGTCCTCCCGCTCGCGTAGGGGCCGGCGGGGCGCGGGCCAGGCCCACGCCGCCATGAGGCCCATCATCCGCCCCTGACGGCCGGCCGCAACGTCCGGGCGCGGCGGTGGACCGTCCGGGGTCAGGCGCCTCCCGTCGTCGGTACGCGGTCGTCGTCGCGACCGGTTCTCGGCCGGGGTCGGCCTTTGGCCGCCCAGGCGAACAGCTCGTTCACCGAGCCGGTGAAGCGGCGGCCCGCCACAAGGCGGCAGCCGATGGTCCAGGCGCCGGGGTCGTCGCCGAGCCGGCGGTCGGCCGCCTCCGTGATGCCCCGGGCCAGGCGCCTCATCCCCCGTTCGTCGTCCTCCGTGATCACGCACTGCATCGGGTGCCACCGCGCGATCCCGGGCAGCCCCGCCGCGTCGCGCAGCAGGAGGTCGGCGGGGTGCGCGAGATCGAGCAGGTCGCCGACGCCGACGCCGGCCTCGTCCGCGTACGAGAAGGGTGCCGCCAGGGAGTGGTCCGGCCGCATCGGCAGGGTGCGCAGCAGGTGCAGGCCCGTGGGGCGGTCCGAGAGAAGCCGGGACCACACGAACCGGTCCGTCCCTCGGGTGGCCACCAGGACGCGCAGGTCCATCGGGCACTCGGGGTGGGCCACGATCTCGGCAGCCCGCTCGCGCAGGAGCGGGCCGTCGGCGTCCGCCGCCTGCCGTACGGCGTCCCAGTCGATCGAAATCCACCGTTCGTCGGGCTCCGGGTCCGCCTCCGCGGCGAAATGCCGGAAGAGGCGGTCGCGGCGGCGCCGTTCGGCGGCCAGGGCCGTGCGCAGCGCCCGTACGCTCCGCTCGCGCAGGGACGTCTCGAAGGCCGGGCGGACCGGGGCGAGGAGCGCCCGACCGCCCGTGGCCACGACCTGCCCGAGCAGGTCGTACCGGCCGGCGCGGGCCAGCAGCAGCCCGGCCGCCGTCTGTTCCTCGGCGTCCAGGTGGACGCGGTCGCGTCCGTAGCCCGGCTCGGGCCAGTCGGGCAGGAGGGCGCGCAGCCGCAGCAGCGGGTGGGGGGAGAGGAGGAAGTCGCGGGGAAAGGGGGCGTCGGCGAAGGGCCAGGCGGCCTCGCCGTCGCGCCAGGCCGCCAGGAAGGGCGGCAGGTCGGCGCGGGCGAAGAACCCGGCCAGGGAGCCCGGCCGGAAGCCGGTGGTCGCGCGTGCCCACTCCTGGTCGGGGTCCCGCATCAGCCCCTCGAACGACGCGCGGCGCCGCTCGGTCCGCTTCTCGTCCTCGGCCGCCTCCTGGGCGTGCCGGCGTATCGCGCGGTTCTTCTCCCACAGCCCCTCGGGCAGCCGGTCGCGGGGGCCGGTGGTCAGGCGCAGCCGGGTGGCGACTTCCTTCAACAGGTCGTAGGAGTCCGCGTAGTAGAGCAGGGAGGGGATCGGTGAGGCGGCAGGCATGCGGCCACCGTAGGGGGCGCGTCCGACAGCGCGTCAAGCTCCTGCCCCAGTGCCGGACGACGGCCCGGTGGCCGTCGCGCCCGGGCCTCAGAGCAGGTCCAGCGCGCCGATCCCCCCTATGCCGCCGAGCACCATGAAGAGCGGCATGAGCACCTTGACCTCCACCCGGCTGCCGGCCCGGAAGCGCATCGACTTCGGCGGTCCGACGGGGTACCAGCGCTTGCGGGCGATGGGGAGCGGCCAGAGGATCGGGCAGCCGGAGACGGTCAGGGCGTCCCCGATGTCGTGCACGAGGGCACCGAGCACGATGGGCAGACCGAGCCAGAGGTAGGGGTGGTCGGCGAACAGCCAGCCGGATCCGTTGCCGGGCCGGTCGAGGACCCCGGCCAGGATCCAGGCGCTGGTGGCTCCGAGCAGCCAGACGAGGACGTCGCTGGAGGTCCGGGCCATCCGCCAGAGCAGTCCTTCGACGGCCAGCACCAGGTGGACGAAGAGGATGCCGAGCACGGCCCAGCGGCCGCCCTCCACGGCCAGCAGGGAGGTGCCGGCGCCGATGAGCACCGCCCAGACCGCGGTGTGGGTGAGGGTGCGGTGGCCTCCGTTGCGCCGTGGGTCGCCCTTGCCCCGGGTCGCCTTGTAGACGCTGTGGGAGAGGGCGTCGATGACGCCGCAGAGGATGCGCGATATCGGGCCGAAGGAGCGCGATATCGTGGCCGACTTGTGATCGAGGTCCGGGGCCAGGGCGGCTCCGGCGCAGATCAGGGCGCCGACGGTGAGCACCGGCCAGGGCATCGGGTGTCCGGCGCCCGCGGCGGCGGCTCCCACCCCCAGCCAGGCCGCGGCCCCGGAGAGCGAGTGCGCCGGTCCCATCATGGTCGTTCCGCCCCTTCACCACCGGCGCCTTTCCCTTTCTGACGCCGTGTCGGCGACTCAGCGTAATGCCCGGATGATCATCGTTCGACCGGCCGGTTCCCTGATCCGGGCGGGGGGCAGGCAGTATGGGGGTGTGACCCTTATCGATCAGATGCCGAGCCATGCCGACCCCGATGCCCTCTTCGAGGCCTTCTCGACCTGGGCCGAGGAGCGGGGCATCACGCTGTACCCCGCCCAGGAGGAGGCGCTGATCGAGGTGGTCTCCGGGGCGAACGTGATCCTTTCCACACCGACCGGCTCGGGCAAGAGCCTGGTGGCGGCGGGGGCTCACTTCACGGCCCTCGCCAACGACCAGGTGACCTTCTACACCGCGCCGATCAAGGCGCTGGTGTCGGAGAAGTTCTTCGACCTCTGCAAGATCTTCGGTACCGAGAACGTCGGCATGCTCACCGGCGACGCCTCGGTGAACGCCGACGCCCCGGTGATCTGCTGCACGGCGGAGGTACTGGCCTCCATCGCCCTGCGCGACGGCAAGGACGCCGACATCGGCCAGGTCGTGATGGACGAGTTCCACTTCTACGCGGAGCCGGACCGCGGCTGGGCATGGCAGATCCCGCTGCTGGAGCTCCCCCAGGCCCAGTTCGTGCTGATGTCGGCGACGCTCGGTGACGTGTCCCGGTTCGAGGAGGACCTGACGCGCCGCACCGGCCGGCCCACCGCGGTGGTGCGCTCGGCGACCCGGCCCGTCCCCCTGTCGTACGAGTACCGCACGACGCCGTTGACGGAGACGCTGACCGAGCTCCTCCAGACCCGGCAGGCGCCGGTCTACATCGTCCACTTCACGCAGGCGGCGGCCGTCGAACGGGCGCAGGCGCTGATGAGCATCAACATGTGCTCGCGCGAGGAGAAGGACGAGATCGCCAAGCTGATCGGCAACTTCCGGTTCACGACCAAGTTCGGCCGGAACCTTTCCCGGTTCGTCAAGCACGGCATCGGCGTGCACCACGCGGGCATGCTGCCGAAGTACCGGCGGCTGGTGGAGCGGCTGGCCCAGGCCGGACTGCTGAAGGTGATCTGCGGTACGGACACCCTGGGCGTGGGCGTCAACGTGCCCATCCGCACGGTGCTGTTCACGGCCCTCACCAAGTACGACGGACAGCGGGTGCGCACGCTGCGGGCGCGGGAGTTCCACCAGATCGCGGGCCGCGCCGGGCGGGCCGGCTTCGACACCGCGGGCTTCGTCGTCGCTCAGGCCCCGGACCACGTCGTCGAGAACGAGAAGGCGCTGGCGAAGGCGGGCGACGACCCGAAGAAGCGCCGCAAGGTGGTCCGCAAGAAGGCTCCGGAGGGCTTCGTCGGCTGGACCGAGAACACCTTCGAGAAACTCATCGCCTCCGAGCCCGAGCAGCTCACCTCCCGCTTCCGGGTCACGCACGCGATGCTGCTGGCGGTCATCGCCCGGCCGGGCAACGCCTTCGAGGCGATGCGCCGGCTCCTGGAGGACAACCACGAGCCGCGGAAGAACCAGCTCCGGCACATCCGCCGGGCCATCGCCATCTACCGCTCGCTGCTGGACGGCGGTGTGGTGGAGCGCCTCGACGAGCCCGACGCCGAGGGCCGCATCGTCCGGCTGACGGTGGACCTCCAGTCGGACTTCGCCCTCAACCAGCCGCTGTCCACCTTCGCCCTCGCCTCGTTCGAGCTGCTGGACCCGGAGTCGCCGTCCTACGCGCTCGACATGGTGTCGGTCGTGGAGTCGACGCTGGACGACCCCCGGCAGATCCTCGCCGCGCAGCAGAACAAGGCGCGCGGCGAGGCGGTCGCGGAGATGAAGGCCGAGGGCGTCGAGTACGAGGAGCGGATGGAGCGGCTGATGGACGTCAGCTACCCCAAGCCGCTCGAGGAGCTGCTGACGCACGCCTACGACGTCTACCGCAAGAGCCACCCGTGGGTGGGCGACCACCCGCTGTCGCCCAAGTCCGTCATCCGCGACATGTACGAACGGGCGATGACCTTCACGGAGTTCACCTCCTACTACGACCTGGCGCGCACCGAGGGGATCGTGCTGCGCTACCTGGCGAGCGCGTACAAGGCGCTGGACCACACCGTGCCGGACGACCTGAAGTCGGACGACTTCGAGGACCTGATCGCCTGGCTGGGCGAGATGGTGCGGCAGGTGGACTCCAGCCTGCTGGACGAGTGGGAGCAGCTCGCGAACCCGGAGGTGGAGACGGCCGAGGAGGCCCAGGAGCGCGCCGACCAGGTCAAGCCGGTCACGGCCAACGCCCGCGCCTTCCGGGTGCTGGTCCGCAACGCGCTGTTCCGCCGCGTCGAGCTGGCCGCTCTCGACCGGGTCGGCGAACTCGGCGAGATGGACGCCGAGTCCGGCTGGGACGAGGAGCGCTGGGGCGCCGCGATGGACGCCTACTGGGACGAGTACGAGGAGCTGGGCACCGGCCCCGACGCGCGCGGGCCCAAGCTGCTGCGCATCGAGGAGAAGCCGGAGGACGGCCTTTGGCGCGTCCGCCAGACCTTCGCCGACCCGAACGGCGACCACGACTGGGGCATCTCGGCCGAGGTGGACCTGGCGGCGTCGGACGAGGAGGGCCGCGCGGTGATCCGCGTCATGGACGTGGGCCAGCTCTGACGCCCGCCGTTGCCGCCGCCCGGACCCTGCCCCGACACGGGCCGGGTCCGGGCGGCGGTGGCACAGGGGAGGAGGGGGCGGGCGGTCGCGCCGCTCGCGATGATCTTCACTCTGCGTACCGTAAAGGACAGCCACTGTCCTACATCCTTCCTACCGTGGGAATCACCCAAGGGACAAAACAGGAGGATTCCCCTATGAAGATCGCTGTTCTCGGTACCGGTGGCGGCGCGCGGGCCCATATCGCCCGGCTCGCCGGGCTCGGGCACGAGGTGCACGTCGGCACGCGCGACCCGGAGGCGACGCTCGCCCGCACCGAGCCCGACATGATGGGCGCCCCGCCGTTCGGCACCTGGCTCGCCGACCACCCGGGCGTCGAGCTGCACACCTTCGCCGACGCCGCCGAGCGGGCGCCCGAGCTGGTCGTCAACGGCATCGACGGCCACAACGCGGTCGCCGCCCTGTCCGCGGCCGAGGAGCAGCTGGCGGGCAAGACGCTCGCCGATTACGCCGTCCCGTTCGTCTACAACCCTGACGTCCAACATCCCTGGCCGACGCCGTGGGGCTCGATGCCGAAGCTCGACCCGTGCGACACCGACAGCCTCGCCGAGCGGATCCAGCGCGCCCTGCCGCGGACGAAGGTCGTCAAGGCGTTCGTCACCCAGGAGCAGGACACCGTCGTCGACCCCAAGGCCGTCGGCGGGGGCGACCACACCATGTTCGTGGCGGGGGACCACGCCGATGCCAAGGCGACCGTCACCGACCTGCTGAGGGCCTACGGCTGGACCGACGTCCTCGACCTGGGCCCGCTGGTCTCCGCCCGCGGCATGGAGATGTACGCCCACATGCACTCCGCCATCGGCTTCGCCCTCGGTTTCGGCACCCCCTTCGGGATCAAGGTCGTCCGCTGATCCGCCCGGACGCGGACCGCCTTCGCGCGCCCACGTCCGCGGGACACCGCCGCGCCGGCCGCCCGGCCCTCCGCCGCCGGGAAAGTCCCGGCACCGTGCGTGACCACCCGGCGGAACGCTCCCGGCGAGCCGACGCTCCGGGCCGTCCGCCCCGCGCGAGGAGCCGGTCGAGAACCCGCCACACGGAGCGCAGGCCACCGGGGGCGGCCGGCTGAGCGGGGACACCGGCGCCGAGTACGTCGCGTCCCGCGCGCGGGACACGGGTGCCGCCCGACGGGCGCGGATCCGACGCCGCGCCACCGGCCGCCGGGGCCGCGGTCGCGGTCGCGGCCGCCTGTTCCCGTTCGCCCGCGCCCGGCCCGCCCGCCGGTGCGGGTGTGGGTGCAGGCAGTGGCACCCGTTCGCCCGGGGCGGCATCGGCCGTCCCCCGGCCCACGGACTCCGTGCGCGGGGGCGCATCCGATGACGGCACGAGCAGAAGGGACCCGCCGCCGACGGCCGCAGCCACCCCGTATGCGGTCTCCCCCGACCTGGCGCTCTCCGGCCCGGGCGGCGCTCCCCACCGCTGGGCCACGGCGGTCAGGGCCGCCACGCGCGCCTGATAGTGCGCGACCTCGTCGGGCCCGTCGGCGAACACCAGCCCCTCCACCGCCGCGCGTCCGGCGGGCGCCGAGGGCCGTGCCGAGGTCAGCGCCGGGCGGTGGGCGCCGAGCCAGGCGCGGGCGACCGGGTCGGGGACGGCGGGAACCAGCAGGTCCGGGGAGAGGACGGCCGCGGGGGCCGCCGCCCGCCGCCAGGGGTCTCCGGCCTGGGCCTCCAGTTGTTCCACCCGCAGGCCGCGCCAGCGCATGCCCCGCCGGTCGCCGCCGTCGTCCGTCGCCGCGCGGAGGTCGGCCGGGAGTCTGCCGGTCAGCAGGGCCGGCCGGCGTTCGGCGAATTCGGCGACGTCCGACGCCAGGTACCGCCAGACGACCGCCCCGTAGCGGTTGATCCAGAACCGCACCGGGACGAGGAGGCCACCCCGGGCCAGCCGGGTGAAGCGCGCCGGAGCGATGCCCGCCAGCTCGGCGCCCTCCGCCGTGCCGACCGTCCGCAACCGGGCCCGGAGCGCGTCGGGGAACCCCTCGGCCGACCGGTGCCGCTCGATGTCCTCCCCGAGCACCCGCCGTGGGCCCTCCGGCCCGGACGCGACCGTCCGCACCTCGCCGAGCTGCACCGCGAGGTCCAACTCACCGACCTTCAGCCCCAGTTCCCGCGCCGCGCGCCCGAAGGGGACGCCGTTCTCCGCCGCGCTACCGGACGTGCACCGATCCGCCATGACACTCTCCTACTACCAGTCGATTACTCTTGGTGACGACTGTAGAGGAGGGGTCTGACAACACCTCAGGCGTCGCTCCCGTCACGCCGGAAGCGCTCACACAGCAGGGCGGCTCACCCCGTCACACCGGGCCGGCCCACCTCGTACTCACCGGCCGACCCCGCACTCATCAGGCCCGCCCACCTCGTACCCACCGGGCCGGCACACCCCCGTACCCACCAGTCCCGCGCTCGCTCCCGTCACCCGGGCCGACCGTGGCACTCCCCCGGGTCCTGCCGTGGATCGCCCAGGCCAGACCCTCTGCCCGGCCCCTCGGACCCGCCACCCGCCCCCGCGGCCCGCGCCGCCACCCGGTCGGCCAGCACGGTCATCTCGTAGGCGATGGTCCCGACGTCCGCCGCACCGCTCCCCAGCACGCACAGGCAGTTCTCGTCCCCGGCGGCCGTCACGAAGAGGACGCCGCCATCGAACTCGATCATGGTCTGGCGCACCCGGCCCGCCCGGAACTGCCGCCCGGTGCCCTGGGCCAGGCTGTGCAGCCCCGAGGCGACGGCGGCCAGGTGCTCGGCGTCCTCCCTGGTCAGCCCTTCGCTGGCACCCGTCACCAGGCCGTCGTTGGACAGCACCAGGGCATGCCGTATGCCCTCGGCCCGCCGCGTCAGGTCGTCGAGTATCGCTTCGAATCCCTTGCCGAACCCCTTGCCGAGCCCCATGCGCCGCCTCCCGCTCCGCGTTCCCCGGCAGTGTCGTGCAAGCCTCGCTCACCCGTCGGCGGTCGGCAAGCACGCGATCCCGGGCGGATTCCGGCGGCCGGAGGCCGCGTACGCGCGGCCGGGGCGGCGGTCAGCGGTCCTCCGCGAGCACCGCCGGCCGACCGGCGGTCTCCCCGCGTCCGGCCTGCGGAACCCCGGCGACCGCCGCCGCGAAGGCGTCCGGGTTGTCGAACATCATCACGTGGCCGGCGCCCGGAACGGTCCGCACCACCACACCGCACTCCTCCAGCCCCTCCCGCCCCGCGAGTTCACCGCTCAACTCGCCCTGCAGATAGACCCGCGGGATCCGCAGACCGGTCAGCATCGCCCGCATCGTCGGCCGCGTGCCGCGGACCAGCCAAGTGGCGCTGCGGTGCAGCGCCGTCGGGTCGGCCAGGCGCATCGTGGCCGCCCACGCGCTTCCCACCCGGTCCAGCGTCTCCTCGAAACCGCCGCCCCGCACGAACGTTTCCTCGGTGTAGCGCGCGATGCCGCTGCTGCCCGCGGTCGCGGGCGGGTCCGGGTCGAGGTTGGCCTCGGCGAGGACGAGGCGCGAGACCAGGCCGGGCCGGCGGTGGGCGAGGGCGACGGCGACCGCTCCGCCCATGCTGTGCGCGACGAGTTCGGCACCGCCGGCTCCCGCCGCGTCCAGGACGGCACCGAGCGCGTCGGCGTGCTCCTCCAGGGTGTAGCCGAAGTCGGCGGGCCGGTCGCTCGTCCCATGGCCGGGCAGGTCGACGAAGAGGGAGCGCCGGCCGACGAGGGCCGGGTGCGCGGCGATGTGGGCGTGGTACGCGGCGGAGGCGGCGCC
This sequence comes from Streptomyces mobaraensis, assembly GCF_020099395.1. Taxonomy (NCBI): domain Bacteria; kingdom Bacillati; phylum Actinomycetota; class Actinomycetes; order Kitasatosporales; family Streptomycetaceae; genus Streptomyces; species Streptomyces mobaraensis. The sequence continues at coordinate 686,465 of NZ_CP083590.1, forward strand.
GAGCCCGTGGACGTACACCAGCGGCGCGCCGTCCCCCCCGCGCCTCGGTCCACCGGATCCGCGCCCCGCCGGAGGTGAACTCCGTCTCCCGCATCGCCATGCCCGTCCGTCTCCCCTTGTCGTCGTCCCGTGGCCACCGTCCGGTGGTGACGACCGAGAGGATAGATCGATTCGACATATCCCGCATCCGTCTTATGCGCTGACGGACGGACGCGTGGGCGACGGCGAACGCTCGCTCGGCGCACCGGCCGACCCTCCTCCCCTGCCCACGGGTTCAACACCCCGTGAACCGGGCACACTTGCACAACCGCAGGAAGAGCCGCTCATGGGGGCAGGTGATCCGCGTGCTCGAAAGGTTTCGCAGGCACTTACGGCCGGCAGGACAGGATGGGGGCGCGCCCCCGCCGCGCCCGCCGGAGCGGCAGCACAACCTGTTCGAGGCCGCGGCCGTCTACGTCGCGGCCTGCGCCGAGAACGATCCCGACCGGAGCGCCGAGGCCGCACGCTGGGTCTCCCCCGAGGCGCTCAGCTTCGGGGTGAACGAGCTCGCCTGCCGCGCCCTCGTCGCGCTCGCGCGGGAGCGCGGCACGTCGCCGCAGCACGTGGCGCGGAGCCTGCTCGGCCTCCCGGCCGCCTGACCGCCCGAGCACCTGAGCACCTGACCGCCGCCGCCCGAGACCCGACGGACTCCGAACGGGACGGACCGCTTCCGACGGTCGACGGCGGTCTTCAGCGCCCCAGGCTCGACGACCCCGGCTCGACAGCCCCAACTCGGCACCCCCAGGCTCGACGGCCCCGATGGACCGGGTACACCCGTCCACCCCCACCCCGGCGACCGTTCCCCGGAGCGTCACCGGGAAGACGTGTACATGCCACGGACCGGCCCTACGCTGCCGACGCACCCCGCTTCCCGCGTCACCACGCAGCGCTCCCCCACCCCCACACCGGAGGCCCCCGTGCCCCTCTCCCCACGCCCCCGCAGACGTCACCTCGGCGCCCTCGCCGCCGCCCTCGGGCTGGCCGCCGGCTCGCTCGGCCTCTGGTCGGCCACCTCCTCCGCGTCCCCCACGGCGGCGGTCCCCACGCCGGACCACGTCGTGGTCGTGGTGTTCGAGAACCACGCGTACGACCAGGTCATCGGCTCCTCCTCCGCCCCCTACATCAGCTCCCTGGCGGCGGGCGGCGCCAACCTCACCGCCTCCTACGCCGAGACCCACCCCAGCCAGCCCAACTACTACGCCCTCTTCTCCGGCGACACCCAGGGCGTCACCGACGACAGCTGTGTGGACGTCGGCTTCAGCGACGCGCCCAACCTGGCCGCCGAACTGTCCGACAAGGGCAGAACCTGGGCCAGTTACAACGAGTCGCTGCCCGCCGAGGGCTCCACCACCTGTTCGAGCGGCCGGTACCGGCAGAAGCACAACCCGTGGTTCGGCTTCGGCAACGTGCCCACCAGCACCGCGCACACCTTCGGCGCCTTCCCGAAGGACTACACCGAGCTGCCGACGGTGTCCTTCGTGGTCCCGAACATGTGCAGCGACATGCACGACTGCTCGGTGTCCACCGGTGACACCTGGCTCAAGAACAACCTCAAGGGCTACGCGGACTGGGCGAAGACCCACAACAGCCTGCTGCTGGTGACCTTCGACGAGGACAACCGGCTGAGCGGCAACCGGATCCCGACCGTCCTCTACGGCCAGCCGGTCAAGGCCGGTGCCACCTCCGCGACCACGTACAACCACTACGACGTGCTGCGCACGATCGAGGACATGTACGGGACCGCGCACGCCGGCAACGCGGCGCGCGGCAAGGACATCACCGGCGTCTGGAACAGCTGACCGTGTACCTCGCGGACAGCCGTACGTCCCCGGCGGGCACCGCGTCCGCCGACCCGCCCGAACGCCCAGATCGGGGACGGCGGTACGCCGCCGTCCCCGGCACGGTGCTCGTCCTGGGGACCGTCAGCATGATCACCGACGTCTCCTCGGAGATGGTCACCGCCGTCCTGCCGCTCTACCTCGTGGCCGGACTGGGGCTCTCCCCGCTCGGGTTCGGCCTCCTGGACGGCGTCTACAACGGGGTCAGCGCCCTCGTCCGGCTCCTCGGCGGCGGGCTCGCCGACCGGGGCGCGGGGCCCAAGGCCGTGGCCGCCGCCGGCTACGGTCTGTCGGCGCTCTGCAAGCCCCTGCTGCTCGCGGCGCACACCGTGCCGCTGATCGGGGCGGTCCTCGCCGCCGACCGTACGGGCAAGGGGCTGCGCACGGCGCCGCGCGACGCCATGATCTCGCTGGCCTGCGAACCGGCCGAGCGGGGACGGGCGTTCGGGGCCCACCGGGCGATGGACACGGCCGGCGCGCTGCTCGGACCGGTGGCGGCGTTCCTCATCCTCCGGGTCGCGGCCGGTGGTTACGACGCGGTGTTCACCGTGAGCGGGTGCGCGGCGGCGCTCGGGGTGCTCGTCCTGCTGCTGTTCGTCCCCGGGCGCTCCGGTACGCCGGAGCGGGCGTCCGGTCGTACGGCGCGGAGGGCGCATCGCACGCCGGTTCGTGCGCTGCTACAACGGTCCGCGGTCCGCCGACTGGCGGTCTGCGCGGCGCTGTTGGGGCTGACGACGGTCAGCGACTCGTTCCTCTACCTGACACTGCAACGCCGTCTGGACCTGTCGGAGTCCTGGTTCCCGCTGCTGCCGCTGGGCACGGCGGCGGCCTTCCTGCTGCTGGCGGTGCCGGTGGGCATCCTGGCGGACCGGTTCGGCCGTCGGCTGTGCTTCGTCTGCGGCCATCTGGCGCTGCTGGGGGCGTATGTGCTGCTCGTCGCGCCGTTCGGGGACTCCCCCGCGCTCGCCGGCGCGGTGCTCGTGCTGCACGGCTCCTTCTACGCGGCCACGGACGGCGTCCTCGCGGCGGCGACGGCCGACGCCGTGCCCGAGGCGGTGCGCGGCAGCGGTCTGGCCGTGGTGCAGACCGGTCAGGCGGGGGCCCGGTTCGTCTGCTCGATCGCGTTCGGCGCGGCATGGACCGCCTGGGGCGACCGTACGGCGCTGGGCCTGGCGGCCGTCGGGCTGGCCGTCTCGGCGCTGGCGAGCGCCCGCCTGCTGCGGCCCGGCACGCCGGGCGGCCACGATCGCACGGGGGAGGGCGTCCGTTGAGGCGCGCACACCGGATCATCGTGCTGCTCGTCGCGGTCCTCGTCCTGGGCGGTGTGGCCCTCGCGGCGACCCTGCACGCGGCGGACCGCGCGGCGGAGAAGGACCGTGTCCAGGCCGGCGGTCCCGAGGTGCGCTCCGGTGACGTGGTCCTCGGGACGCCGGGCCGCGCGGTGTTCCGCAACATGGCGTGGGGGCCGCACCGGGACGAGCTCACCTCGGTGGCCGAGGCGGACCCGTCCGGTCCGCGCACCGCCTCAGGCGTGCGGTGCCTGCGGTTCCACTCCGACGCGGGCACCGGCGTCTGCCTCCAGGCGGTGCGCGGGGCACTCCGGGACGGCTACCGCGCCGTCGTGCTGGACGCGCGCCTGCGGGAGGTCCGGCGGTACGCCCTGGCGGGCATCCCCAGCCGGGCCCGGGTGGCGCCCGGCGGGCGGGTCGTGGCGTGGACGGTCTTCGTCAGCGGCGACTCGTACGCCGGCAGTTCCTTCTCGACCCGTACGTCGATCCTGGACCTCCGGTCGGGAAGCCTGGACCGCAGCCTGGAGACGTACCGCTTCCTCCTGGACGGCAGGGAGCACCGGGCGGCCGACCTCAACGTCTGGGGCGTCACCTTCGCCGACGACGACCACTTCTACGCCACGGTCGCCACCGGCGGCCGGACCCATCTCGTCCGCGGCGACCGCGCGGCGAAGACCCTGCGCTCCCTGCACACCAACGTGGAGTGCCCGTCACTCTCCCCCGACGGCACCCGCGTCGCCTACAAGAAGCGCGTCGCGGGTGCGTCGCCGGACGCGCCCTGGCGGCTCTACGTACTCGATCTGCGCACCTTGCGGGAGACCGCGACGGCAGAACGGCGGAACATCGACGATCAGGCCGTCTGGCGGGACGGGCACACCCTCGTGTACTCACTGCCCGGCGACTATGGCTCCGACCTGTGGACGGTGCCGGCCGACGGGTCCGGACGGCCGCGGACGCTGATGGAGGCGGCCCTGGCTCCGGTGTTCACGCCGGCGCCGCGGAAATGACGCCGGAGTGACGCGGGCGTGGGCGCGGGCGTGGGAGAGAGCGTTCCTCTTCGGCCCCCCCGGGCAACGCTCAGGCCGCGGGCGCCAGTTCGACGCGGCCGAAGAGGAGGGCGTAGCCCCGGGGCAGTTGGGCGAGGATGCGGCCGGTGAGCTCTTCGCCGGCCGTACCGGCGAGTTCGGTGAGGACGGTTCCGGTGGCCCACCGGGCGGACGGTGGCGCGGTGTCCAGGGCGGCGGCGACGGCCTCGACGAACGCGGGGGCGGTCAGCGGCTGGGTGAGCGGGATGCTGCCCGCCAGGACCGCGCCGGCCTCGGGGGGCAGGAGCGCCGCGAGTTCGCAGCGTTCCTCACCGGTGACGTGCCCGCCCAGGACGGCCAGGACGGCCCGCAGGACGTCCTCCGCCTCCTCGTCGGTGGCGTACCGGCCGGCGGCGCGTATCCGCCGCACGAGGTCGTGCCAGGTCATGCGTTCCGATTCCTTCCTGCTCACGGTCCTGTTCACAGTGCTGCTCACGGTCGTGCTCACAGTGCTGCTCACGGTTCTGCTCACGATCGGGACCCCGGAGGCGGCACCGCCCCGGGGCGGTCGGGCGGCCGGGCGTCGGGCGGTCACGCCTCCCCCGGGCGGCCGAAGAGGAGGTCGTAACCCGGCGGGAGCTGGAGCAGGAGCCGTCGCATCAGATCGGCGTCGACGGCCTCGGCCACCACGCTGAGCACGGCGCCGGTGTCCCACAGGGCCGTCTCCTCGGTCGCCCCCTCGATCCAGGCCGCCGTCGCGCGGACGAACCGCTCCGCGCTCAGCGGTTCGGCGGCCGGCAGCGGGTTGAGGAGGATCAGGGCGTAGGTCTCGGGCAGCCGGGCGGCCAGCCGGTTCCGTTCCTCCCCTACGAGGTGCGCGCCGAGCAGCGCGAGGACGACCCGGGCCGCCCGGTCCGCCTCCTGCCGCGACGCGTACGCGCCCCGTTCCCGGACCGCCTCCAGGAACGCGTCGTTCCTCATGTGCGTCACCGCCGCCTCCTCGGATGCGCGCCCGGCGGGTGGGTCGGGCCCGCCCGCCGCGCGCTGTACGCGGTGCTTCCGGTTCAGCCGCTGATCCGCGCTCAGCCGCTGATCTGCTCGTTCAGCCGCTGATCTGCTTGGGCTGCTCCCCGCCGGAGATGGTGATCTTGCGGGGCTTGGCGCGCTCGGCGATCGGAATGCGCAGCGTCAGCACGCCCGCCTCGTAGTCGGCCTTGATGCGCTCGGTGTCGAGGGTGTCGGCGAGCATCAGCTGGCGGGAGAAGACGCCCAGCGGCCGCTCGGAGAGCTCCATCTGCACGGAGTCCGCCTTCACGGCCGGACGCCGTTCGGCCTTGACGGTCAGCATGTTCCGCTCGACGTCGATGTCGATGGCGTCCGTGGAGACGCCGGGGAGGTCCAGCGCGATCACGTACTCGTCGCCCTCGCGGTAGGCGTCCATCGGCATCGGGGACGGCCTCGACCACGTACCGGACGTCCCCAGGAGCTGCTGGGTGAGCCGGTCGAGCTCGCGGAACGGGTCGGTGCGCATCAACATCGGGAAACACCTCCACTGGTTCGGGCACTCGCCAATGCGCTTCACCTGTTCCTGTTGTAGCATGTCATCGGAATGATGACAAGCGCGATGTCGTCAGAAGGGTGACATCCGGGAGGGAGATCCAGTGTCCGAACCAGCCGACCGCCCCGAAGCGTCCCCGGCCCCCGGGCCGGCCTCGCTCCTGGCCGCCGCCGCGGCCCTCAGCACCATCGACCGGGCCGTGCGCGGCGCCGGCGCGACGGCGCGGGAGGACGGGGGCGGGGACGACCCGACCGCCGGGGCGACCCGCGTCGAACAGGCCCTGGCCACGCTCCTGCTGCTGCGCGAGGTCCGCCACCAGCTCGCCGAATGGGAGCCCGGCCTCATCGAGGCGGCCCGGGACGCGGGCGCCAGCTGGGCCGAACTCGCCCGCCCGCTGGGCGTGACCAGCCGCCAGGCGGCCGAGCGCCGCTATCTGCGGCTCCGCCCCGACGTCACGGGGGCCACCGGCGAGGAACGGGTCAAGGCCACCCGCGACCGCCGCGCGGCCGAGCGCACCGTCACCGCCTGGGCCCGGGACAACGCGGCCGACCTGCGGCGGCTCGCCGGCCAGATCACGTCCCTGCCCGGCCTCCCCGCCGAGGCCGCCGCCCCCATCGACCACCTGTCCCGCGCCCTGGCCCAGGACGACGCGGCCCACCTCGTCGGACCTCTGGCCGACACCCATCCGCATCTGCGCGCGGACCACCCGGATCTCGCCGCGCGCGTGGACGCGGTCGCCCGGCACACGGACCGGCTGCGCCAGGACAGCGATGTACGCCGCCAGCAGCCGGGCTGAGAGGGCCGGCCATCGCCGAGGTGGCGGCCGCGACGTGCGCGTGAGCACGCGCGCCCTGGGCAGGCTGCCCGGAGAGCCACCGGACCCGCCGGGACCCAGAGCCTGCCGACGGATCACCGCGGGCTCCCGTCGCCTGGCAGGCCCGGCTCCGAACGCTTGGCAGGCACGGGCTAACCCACCCCCGGCAGGGGCCGACCCCCGCCGCACGGCAGGCCCCGGCTCCCGACGCCTGGCAGGCACGGGCTCCCCACGCCCGGCAGGCGCCGACTCCACAACCCGGCAGGCACGGGCTCCCGCCGCCCGGCGGGCAGCGGGTCCCCACACCCGGCAGGCAGCGGGGCCCGACGCCCGGCAGGCCGGCATCCTCAACCGCCTCGTCAGCCGCGGCCGGGGGCGCCCGGCACAGGGGCGGCCTTCCGCTCGCGATAGGACGCGCATCCGCCGGACGCGGCTCGCCGCTCCCCGAAGACCCGCCGGACGGCCCCCGCTAGCGCCCCAGCTCCTTCCGCGACACCCGGCGCAGCCGCTTGCGCTGCGCGGGGTCGAGCAGGAGGTACGCGCCGACGGGCACGCCCACCATCACCAGTACCGCCGGCCAGAAGGGCAGCACCAGCAGGAGGAGCGCTCCCACCGCCACGCCACCGGCGGCGACCTTCGCCCTGCCGCTCATCTCCATGCCTCCTCGCGCTCCGATGCGCGCTGCGACTCGCGCTCCGACCGGTTTCCGCGTCCTTCCGCGTTTTTCCACGTCGCCCGCACAACGCCCGGCGTCCGCGCCCGGTTCCCGCCTCCAGTGTGCTCCCGGCCCGGCGATCCGGTGCCCTCGCCGACGGGCCCGGCCGCCCGCCCTGTACCCTCGGCGGCCCCGCCCGCACCACCGCCGCACCCCACGCCCGGCCCCGAGGAACGCACCACTCCGTGACCCCGCCGCCCAACCCAACGCCCACCCCGACGGCCGCCGAGGCCGCCCTGCTCGCCCGCTGCTCCGCCGCCTTCCTGCCGGCCGAGCCGACCGAGCCGCCCGGCGCGGGCCGCGTCGCCTTCTGGCGGTCGGACGGGACGGCTCCCGAGGCGCGCGGGCCCGTGGAGGCGATCACCGTCGGTTCCGGTGCGGCCCCGGTGGAGGTGAGCGCCCTGATCCTGCCCGTGCGCGCCGCCCTGCCCGCCCTCACCCGTGCCCGCGCGGCCGGCGCCGACGGGACCACCGCCTTCTGGGGCGCCGCCGCCGTCCTCGCCCTGCAACTGGCGGCGCGCGGGCGGCTGTTCCCGCGGACGGGCGACACCGCGCCCCTCGCCGCCGAGGACCTCCGCCGCGTCCGCGACCTGGCCGCCGCCCTGCCACCCGCCGCGGGCCCGCTCCCCGCGCCCGAACCGGAGCGGCTGGTCCTCGCCTTCCTCGACGCCGTCGCCGACGGCCTGCCCCGCTCCCCCGCCGCCGTACCCCCACCACGTCACCGGCCGGCCCCCGGCCCACCGACCCCGGAGGCCGCACCGGAGCCCGCACCGGAGGCCACCCCCAGGCCCGTCCGGCTCTCCCTCCGCGTCGAGGCCCACGGCCTGACGGCGACCGGCGACCGCGACTCCGGCCCGCGCCTCCGGGCCGTCCTCCAGGTGCACGACCTCGCCGACCCGGCGCTGGTCGCCGACGCCGCCGAGGTGTGGTCCGGCGCGTCTCCGGCCGTGTCCCTGCACGGCCCGGGCGCCCGGGCCGGCGCCCGGCTCGCCCTCCGCCGCGCCGCCCGCGCCTGGCCCGCCCTGAAGCCGCTGCTCTCGGCCGCCGCACCCGACGCCCTCGACCTGACCGACGCGGAGACCGTCGAACTCCTGGGCCCCGCCACCACGGCGCTGGACGCCGTCGGCGTCGAGGTGCACTGGCCGCGCGAACTCGCCCGCACCCTCACCGCGCACGCCGTCGTCGGCCCCCCGGAGAACCCCGAGGACGCCACCGGCGTCACCGACAGCGCAAAGGACACGAGAAGCACCGGGAGCACCGAGAGCACCACCGGACCGTCCCTCCCGGACCGGCGCCCGGCCGGGCCGCCCGCCTTCTCCTCCGGCGCCCTGCTGGAGTTCCGCTGGCGTCACGCCCTCGGCGGCGCGGAGCTGAGCCGCGCCGACCTCGACCGGCTCGCCGAGGCCCGCCGTCCGGTGGTGCGGCTGCGGGACAGGTGGGTGCTGGTCGACCCGGCCGCCGTCCGCCGCGCCCGTGAGCGGCGCGCGCGAGCGGTCACCCCGGTCGAGGCCCTGGGCATCGCCCTCACCGGCCGGGCCGCGACCGGGGAGGGCCCCGACGAGACGGTGGAGGTCCGCCCGGTCGGCCGGCTGGCGGCCCTCCGGGACCTGATCGCCGACCCCGGCGCCGTCCGGGAGCCGGTGTCCCACCCCGCCGGCCTCGCCGCCACCCTGCGCGACCACCAGCTCCGCGGCCTCGCCTGGCTGGACCGCATGACCTCGCTCGGTCTCGGCTGCTGCCTGGCCGACGACATGGGGCTGGGCAAGACCGTCACCCTCATCGCCCTGCACCTGCGCCGCCGCGCCCGGCCCGGGACGGCGGGTCCGACGCTCGTCGTCTGCCCGGCCTCCGTCCTGGGCAACTGGCAGCGGGAGATCGAACGTTTCGCCCCCGGCGTCCCCGTCCGCCGCTTCCACGGCACGTCCCGCTCCCTGGCCGGCCTGTCGGCCGACGAGTTCGTGCTCACGACGTACGGCACGGTGCGGCGGTCCGCCGACGACCTCAAGGGCGACGACCTCCAGGGCGGCGGCCTCCAAGGCGGCGACCTCCGGGGCGGCGACCTCCAGAGCACCGAGTGGGGTCTGGTCGTCGCCGACGAGGCTCAGCACGTCAAGAACCCGCACTCCGCCACCGCCCGCCGGCTGCGCGCCGTCCCCGGGCAGGCGCGCGTCGCGCTCACCGGTACCCCCGTGGAGAACGACCTCACCGAGCTCTGGGCCATCCTCGACTGGACGACGCCCGGCCTCCTCGGCCCGCTGGACGCGTTCCGCCGGCGCCACGCCCGGGCCGTCGAGTCCGGCACCGACCCGGACGCGGCCCGGCACCTCGCCGCGCTCGTCCGGCCGTTCCTGCTGCGCCGCCGCAAGTCCGACCCGGGCATCGCGCCCGAGCTCCCGCCCAAGGCGGAGACCGACCTCGTCGCACCGCTGACGCCCGAACAGGCCGGGCTGTACGAGGCCGTGGTGCGCGAACGGCTCGCCGAGATCACGGAGGCGGACGGCCCCCGGCGGCGCGGACTGGTCGTCCGGCTCCTGACGAGCCTGAAGCAGATCTGCAACCACCCGGCCCAGTTCCTCAAGGAGGCCGAAGGGAGCGAGGAGAGCACAGCACCGCGCCTCGCGGGCCGCTCGGGCAAGGTGGAGCTGCTGGACGGCCTGCTCGACTCCGCCCTCGCCGACGGTGCGAGCGTCCTGGTCTTCACCCAGTACGTGCGGATGGCCCGCCTCCTCGAACGGCACCTCGCCGACCGCGGCGTGCCCGCGCGCCTGCTGCACGGCGGCACTCCCGTGGCCGGCCGGGAGGACCTGGTCCGGCGCTTCCAGAGCGGTGAACTGCCGGTGCTGCTCCTGTCGTTGCGCGCCGCCGGCACGGGCCTGAACCTGACCCGCGCCGAGCACGTCGTGCACTTCGACCGCTGGTGGAACCCCGCCGTCGAGGCCCAGGCCACCGACCGCGCCCACCGCATCGGCCAGACCAGGACCGTACGGGTGCACCGGCTGGTCACCGAAGGCACGGTCGAGGACCGGATCGCCGCACTGCTGCGCCGCAAGCAGGCGCTGGCGGACGCCGTCCTGACGGCCGGGGACGGCGGAGTCGCCCCGCTGACCGAGCTGAGCGACGCCGAGCTGGCCGAGCTCGTGACGCTCCGGGGGCCGCGTCGCTGACGCACCCCCCAGGGGTCATCTCACCTCTTCGTCCTCCAGGTACACGGCCGCCTCCAGCCGTCCCGCCGCCGCCTCGACCGCGGCCGTGACGAGCGCCGGAAGCGGCGCGTCCGTACCGTTCACGGGCTCGCCCGGGGCCCACCAGCACGCGTCCAGGGCCTCTTCCTCCTGCAGGCGGAAGTCGGCGAACCGGCCGGCAGGGACGTCCATCGCGAAGACGAAGTGCAGGGCGTCGGCGGTGCGCCGCAGCGGGCCGAACCAGGTGCCGGCCCGCGCGTGCCGGACGAGCAGCAGCCGGCCGGCCGTGCCGCGCAGGCCGGTCTCCTCCCACACCTCCCGCACGGCGGCCTCCTTGGGCGTCTCCCCCGGCTCCACCCGGCCCCCGGGCAGCGTCCACACGCCCGCGCGGGCGTGGAGCAGCAGGAGCACCCGCCCGTCGTCCCGGCGGATCAGTCCCCACGCGCCGGCCCTGAACCGCCCCTCGTGGTCCGGCCCGCTCACCGGACGCGCCCGCTCGTCGCCCGCCTCGACCGTATCGCTCGTCCTCATCGGCCATCCCTCCCCCGGCCCGGCCACCGGCGCACGGTGCGACGGTCCGGGGCCGGCGCTCACAGTAGCGCCGGGAGCCGGCCGGGCGCCGGGTGATTCCGAGCGCCCGACAGGTGGTCACCTCGCCGGTGAGGGGCGTCGCTTCACCGCGCCCCGACCGCCGACACCCCACCGGGCAGCCCGGGCGGCAGGGCCGTCGGGAGCGCGGTCGGCAGGCGCGGGAGCCGGGTCGGGAAGCCGGTGGGCAGCTCCGTGGGGAACCCGGAGGGCAGCCGGGACGGGAAGCCCGAGGGCAGCCGGGTCGGGAGGCTCGTGGGGAGCCGGCTCGGCAGGGACGTGGGGAACACGTCCCGCGACGGGCCCGCCGAGGCGCCGGCCGTCGGGGTGCCGTCCGGTGCGGGCCGGTCGCGGTCGTCCTTCGCGACCAGCGCGACGGCGAGCCCGATCCCGCCCACCAGCACCCCGACGAGCGTGCCGAGCAGGAGCCACCGCCGGCGCGAACCGCCCCCGCCCTCCCCGCCGTCCGTGCCGTCCTCCGGGCCCGTCCCGGGCGGCGGCGGTGGCGGCGGCCAGCCCGGGGGCGCGGGACCGAAGGCGCCGGGCGGCGGGCCCGGCGGCGGGCCGGGCGGGCGGTCACGGGGCGGCTGGGGCGGGGTGGCCATGCGTCCAGCGTCCTCCGCCGGGCGCCGCCGCCACCGCGGGGTGACAGGACCGTCACACGTCCCGCGCGGGAGCATGACATTCCGTCACGGTCCCCTGCGTCGCCATGGTCCCCTGCGCCGTCCTGGTCCCCTGCGCCGTCCTGGTCCCCGCTCCCGCCCGCGTGGCGCACCCCACCGGCCCGACGATCCGACCGTACGATTTTCCGGATGACAGTCGATATGCACCAGAATGTCGCCGCGGCGAAGGCGCGGGCCGCCTGCCTCCTGCTGGCCTTCCGGCACGGCAACCAGCGCGCCTTCGACGACGGCCTGCCCGGCGACATGGCGGCGGACGAGGCCCGGTACCTCGTCGCGGCCCTCGTCTGGATCGCCAACGAGGCGGTCCGCAAGGTGTACCGGCCCGGCGTCGCCGACCGGGTGCTGCGGCACCTCGCCGGCCGGTCGCCGGACGAGCCCGGCTGGGTCCGGACGGACGAGGAGGCGGCGCCCGATGTCGCGTTGCTGCTGGAGTCGGTGTGGCGGGAGGACCGGGACGCGGTCCGTGAGCTCGTCCGGACCACGCCCGACACCACGTTCCTGCTCGGCAAGCTCCTCCACGCCGTGGCTCTGCTGCTGCCCCGGGTGCCGGAGGAGGCGTTCCGCCACGTGCTCAGCGAGCTGCGCGGAGGAACGCCTCCAGACCCGCCAGATCGTCCGTGTTGAGGTGGTCGACGCCGGCCGCCAGCAGCTCCCGCCACACCGCCTCCCGCGCCGGGCCGGGCAGGTCGGGCGTCGCCCAGAACCGCACCCGCCGGTGCTCGGCGTGCGCCCGCCGGACGATCCCCCGCAGCGCCGCCCGTTCCCCGGCGGGCATCGGCCCCGCCCCCTGCCAGCGGAAGTTCTGCCCCCAGTTGTCGCTGACGAGCGGGAGGAACGAGGCGGGCGCCGCGGTGCCGAGGTCCGTCAACCGCCCGTCGTAGAAGGCGTACCGCACCCGTTCCGCCTCCAGCGGCCCGCGGGCCGCGCGGTCGCCGGAGACCACGGCCGTCACCGCGCCGGTCCTGACCCGGCCGTCCGCGCAGCCGGTGAGGATCTCCCGGTAGCGGCGCAGTTCCCGCGACAGGGCGCGGTACGTGGCGTCGCCCGCGGACTTGATGTCGATCAGCAGTTGCAGCGACGTGTCGTAACCCCGGTATACGTGCCCGCCGTTGGCCCGGACGCGGCGCAGCAGCGGGTCGAGGTAGAGCGCGGCGAGGGTGCGGCGCGGGTCGAGGCCGGCGGGGTCGTGGGCGACGAGGAGCTGGTCGCCGACGAGCCAGATGTCGGCCTCGACGCTGCCGAAGCCGTGGGAGAGGGCGTCGGTGAGCGGGTGCGGGTGCTCGTAGTCGTTGTGGGCGTGCGCGCGGCGCAGGGGCGGCGGGGTGTGTCTGCCCCGGGCGGTGCCGGCGAGGGCGGGCGGGGCGACGGTGCCCGCGAGGGCGGCGCCCAGGGTGACGACGACGGCGCGGCGGGTGTGGCGCGACGGTCCGGGACGGCCGGAGACGGACGGGGTCACGGTCCCTCCAGGGGAGCGGGAGTTCGGGGAACGCGCACGCGGGCCGTGCGCGGGATACGCCTGTGCTGCGCGTGTTGCTGTCAGTGAAGTATCGGGGCCCGAAGGGCTGTTCGGGAGGGACGTGCCGAGAGTTGCCGGGTTCGACGCCGGTGCTTTCGCCGCCGTTCTTCCGGGGCAGGGATAGGGCCCCTTGTGGTGTGGTGCAGTCGACGGGTCTTCAGGGGTGACGGTGATGAGACGCGGATGCCGCGTGCGCGCGGTGCTGACGGGACTGGTGGCGTGGGTGTCCCTGGTCGCGGGGGCCGGCGGGGCCAGCGCGTGGGCCGGGCCGGACGGAGTGAGCGGCGCGCCGGACGCCCTGTCGCTGGGCGCCCCGGCGGCGGTGGCGCCCGGCGTGGGTTACCGGGAGTTCTCGCTGAGGGGGAGTCACGGGCCGGCGCACGGGCACCTGCTGACCGTGGACCTGCGGGAGAAACGGGTCTCCGTCGACCTGCTGTACCCCGGTGTGGTCGGGGCGCGGGAGAGCGTCTCCCGGCTGGCGGACCGGCGGGGCGCCGTCGGCGGGGTGAACGGCGACTTCTTCAACATCGCGGAGGAGCAGCATCCCGGAGTCGACGCGACCGGCGCGCCCGTGGGCCCCGCCGTGGCCGGCGGCCGGGCGCTGAAGTCCGCGGTCCTGGACGGCCAGCGCTTCGGCCCGGCGATGCCGCGCGGGGTCACCACCGAGGACGTCCTCGCGGTGGGCACCGACCGGGTGGCGCGCCTGGACCGGCTGCGGTTCGAGGGGGTGGTCCGGTCCGGGGGCGACGAGCTGGAGCTGAGCGGCTTCAACCAGTACGCGCTGCCGGTCGGCGGCGTGGGCGCGTACACCCCGGACTGGGGTCCGGCGTCCCGGCTGCGCGCCACCTGCGGCACCGACACCGACCGCGGCGCGCCGTGCAGCCGGACGACGACGGAGGTCACGGTCCGGAACGGCCGGGTGGCGGCGGTCTCCCACCGGCCCGGCAAGGGCGCGGTCCCCCGGGGTTCCGTGGTGCTGCTGGGCCGGGACGGCGGGGCCCGGGACCTGAACCGGCTGGAGGTCGGCGACCGGGTGGAGGTGTCGAAGCGGCTGCGCGCGCGGGAGTCCGGGGCGGTGCGCTTCGCGCTGGGCGGCTTCCCGATCCTGCGGGACGGCCGCGCCCTCGGCGGGCTGGACGCCACGACGGCCGCGGTGCGCACCGCGGCGGGGGTGGCCGACCACGGCCGGCGCCTCTATCTGCTGGCGCTGGACGGCCGGGCCGAGTACCGCGCCGGGCTGACCCTGGCCGAACTGGCGGCCGCCCTGCGGAAGCTGGGCGCGGTCGACGCGTTCAACCTGGACGGCGGCGGGTCGAGCACGCTGGTCACCCGGGGCTCCGGGGGGCGCGCGGCGGTGCGCAACCACCCGTCGGGCGGGGCGGAGCGGGCGGTGCCCAACGGCATCGGGGTCTTCGTCGGATAAACCCGCCGTGAGCCCCCGGGCAGCGACGAGGCGCCGTCCGCACCGGACGGCGCCTCGGTACCGCGGTGCGGCGCCGATGCGACGCTGCCCCGCCACCCTGAGTCAGGGCCGCACGCTGGCGACCAGGTCGGCGGTCGCGGTGATGCCGTGCGAGATGGTCGGGGCGATGCTGGTGCTGGCCAGCATGAACCCGAGCAGGACGCACACCAGCGCGTGGGACGCCCGCAGGCCCCCGTTGCGCAGGAACACCACGGCCAGAATCACGAGAAGCAGGATCACGGAGATGGAAACGGCCATGGTTGCCTCCTCGGCGGAGCTTCGGTCGTCCGCAAGTCTCGCGTATCGCGCCATGCGCCCCGGCATGGCACATGTCCTCCCTTCGGGTGACAAACTCCCGATCGGGTCAGTGGGTGGTCCGAGCCACGCCACGGGACGGGTGATGTCCCGTGTCTACGTTCCAGGGGTGTTCGACGGGCGTGCGGCCGCGGGCCTGCCTAGGCTGACGGAATGAGCCGCACAGTCCGGGAGCGCGGGCGCACCGCGGTGGAGCGGGAACCGGCGCGCGACGCCGGCGGTCGGGACGCGGAGGAAGCCGGACCGGCTCCCGGTCGGCCGCTGCGCCGGGTGCCCGGCGCCTTCGCCCTCTTCTTCGGCCTGCTCGGCCTGTTCTGCGCGCTCACCTCGCTGATCCCCCCGCTGCGCCGCGCGGCGCACCCGCTGACGAACGCCCTGGACACCCTCACCGTCCCCACGGCGCCCAACCTGGCGTACGCGGTGTTCCTGCTGCTGCTCGCCACCGCGACGGCCGCCCGCAAACGGCCCGCCCTCTGGTTCGTGCTCGCCTATCTGACGCTGCTGGTGCTGGCGGACGCGCTGCTGCTCGCCGTCGGCTACTGGGACACGATCCCGTCCCTGGTCCTGTCGCTGGCCGCGATGGCCCTGCTCGTCCTGGCGCGCCGCGAGTTCTACGCGCAGGTGCGCCGGGGCGCGTTCGTCCGGGCGCTGCTGGTGCTGGTGGCCGGGCTCGTGGCGGGCACGCTGGTGGGCTGGGGGCTGGTGGAGCTGTTCCCCGGGTCGCTGGAGCGCGGCGGCGGGAACCGGCTGCTGTTCGTGGCCAACAAGGTGTGCGGCGGGCTGGTCAGCAACCGGCACTTCGCCGGGCACCCGCCGCACCCGGTGTACTTCCTGCTCGGCCTGTTCGGCGCGCTGGCGCTGCTCAACGCGACGATGACGCTGTTCCGCTCGCAGCGCCTCGAGGCCGCGCTGCACGGCGACGAGGAGCCGCGCATCCGCGCCCTGCTCGCCCGGTACGGCGGCCGCGACTCGCTGGGCTACTTCGCGACGCGCCGGGACAAGGCCGTCGTCTTCTCCCCCAGCGGCAAGGCCGCCGTCACCTACCGGGTGGAGGCGGGCGTCTGCCTGGCCTCCGGCGATCCGCTGGGCGACCCGGAGGCGTGGACTCCGGCCATCGACGCCTGGCTGGAGCTGGCCGGACGGTACGGGTGGCAGCCGGCGGTGATGGGCGCCGGGGAGGAGGGCGCCCGGGCGTACGCCCGCTCGGGCCTGGGCGCGCTCCAGCTCGGCGACGAGGCGATCCTCCAGGTGGCCTCGTTCGACCTGGAGGGCCGGGAGATGCGGGTGACCCGGCAGGCCGTCAACCGGGTGGAGCGCACCGGCGCGTCCGTCCGCGTACGACGGCACGCCGCGCTCTCCGACGAGGAGATGCGCGAGGTCATCCGGCGCGCGGACGCCTGGCGGGACACCGAGACCGAGCGCGGCTTCTCGATGGCCCTGGGGCGGCTGGGCGACCCGGCGGACGGGGACTGCCTGCTGGTCGAGGCGTTCGACAGCGAGGGGCGGATGATCGCCCTCCTGTCCTTCGTGCCCTGGGGGCGGGACGGGGTCTCCCTCGACGTGATGCGGCGCGACCGGGCGGCGCCCAACGGCGTCATGGAGTTCATGGTGGCGCGGCTGTGCGCGCAGGCCGGCCGGTTCGGGATCAAGCGGATCTCCCTCAACTTCGCCGTGTTCCGCTCGGCGTTCGAGGAGGGCGCCCGGATCGGCGCGGGGCCGGTGCTACGGCTCTGGCGCAGGCTGCTGCTGTTCTTCTCCAAGTGGTGGCAGCTCGAAGCGCTCTACCGGTCGAACGTCAAGTACAACCCCGAGTGGCATCCCCGCTTCCTCTGTTACGCGGACGCCGGCGCCCTCGCCCGGATCGGACTGGCCTCGGGCATCGCCGAGGGCTTCGTCTCGGTGCCCAGCCTGGGGCAGCTGTGGGGCCGGGGGCGGGCGCGCGGCATGGCCAGCCCGGCGTCGACGGCCGGACTGCCGCCGCTGTCCGAACTGGGCCTCGGCGGCCCCGAGGCCGGGGGCGACCTGGTCCTCGACGAGCTGGAGCGGCTGCCCGAGCAGGTGCGGGTGCGCCGCCGCAAGCTGGAGCGGCTCCGCCGGGAGGGCGTCGACCCGTATCCGCCGGACGCCCACCGGACGCACACGGCCGCCGCCGTCCGCGCGGCGCACGCGGGGCTCGCGCCCGGCGTGCGCACCGGGGAGCGGGCGGCCGTGGCGGGCCGCGTGCTGCTGCTGCGCAACCACGGCGGGATCGCCTTCGCCGTGCTCCGCGACTGGTCGGGCGATCTCCAGCTCACCGTCACGCGGGACGGCTCCGGTCCCGAGCTGCTGCGCCGCTTCACGCGGCTCGACCTCGGCGACCACATCGAGGCGGAGGGCGAGATCGGCACCACCGACCGCGGCGAGCTCACCCTCTTCGTCACCCGGGCCCGGCTGATCGCCAAGTGCCTGCGCCCGCTGCCCGACAAGCGGCACGGCCTCAGCGACCCGGAGGCCCGGGTGCGGATGCGCTACGTGGACCTCGCCGTGTCGCCGGACGCCCGGCGGACGGTACGGGCGCGCAGCGCGGCCGTGCAGGCGCTGCGCGCGGGGCTCCTGGAGCGGGGCTACCTGGAGGTGGAGACGCCCATGCTCCAGCAGGTGCACGGCGGCGCCAACGCCCGCCCGTTCACCACCCACATCAACGCCTACGACCTGGACCTGTACCTGCGCATCGCCCCCGAGCTGTATCTGAAGCGGCTGTGCGTGGGCGGCCTGGAGAAGGTCTTCGAGCTGGGCCGCACCTTCCGCAACGAGGGCGTCTCCTACAAGCACAACCCCGAGTTCACCATGCTGGAGGCGTACCAGGCGTTCGCCGACTACGACGTGATGCTGGACCTGACACGGGAGCTGATCCAGGAGGCGGCGGTCGCGGCGCACGGCACGGCGGTGGCCGTGCGCACCGAGGAGTCCGGGAAGACCGTCCGGCACGACATCTCCGGGGTGTGGCCGGTACGGACGGTGTACGGCGCGCTCTCGGAGGCGCTCGGCGAGGAGGTGTCCGCGGACACCCCCGAGGCGGAGCTGCGGCGGCACTGCGACGCGGCGGGGGTGCCGCACCGGCCGGAACAGGGGCGCGGGGACGTCGTCCTGGAGATGTACGAGCGGCTGGTCGAGGAACGGACCACCCTGCCGGTCTTCTACAAGGACTTCCCCACCGACGTCTCCCCCCTCACCCGCCCCCACCGCGCGGACCCACGGCTCGCCGAGCGCTGGGACCTGGTGGCGTTCGGTACGGAACTGGGCACGGCCTACTCGGAGTTGACGGACCCGGTGGAGCAGCGCAACCGCCTGACCGCGCAGTCCCTGCTGGCGGCCGGCGGCGATCCCGAGGCGATGGAACTGGATGAGGACTTCCTGCGCGCCCTGGAGTACGCGATGCCGCCGACGGGCGGGCTGGGGATCGGGGTGGACCGGCTGGTGATGTTCCTGACGGGGCTGTCGATCCGGGAGACACTGCCGTTCCCGCTGGTGCGGCACCGGTGAGGCTGCCTGGGTGAGCGAGGGTCTGGTTCAGCGGGCGTGGGTGAGCGGGGGCCTGGGTGAGCGGGCCGGGTGAGCGGTGCCTCCCCGGCTAACCGCGCACGCCGTAACGGACGAGCTCCCGCGCCAGCGCGCCGCGGGCGTCGGCGAGTTCGGCGGCGATCCGCCGCTCCCTTCCGTCGTCCGCCGTCACCGCCGGCGGCAGAGGCTCACCGTGCAGCAGGCAGGCGCGCCTCAGGTGGGTCGGGGGATGGGTCGAGTCGACGGCGTGGCCCCGCAGGGCCCCGGCCCGGCGGCGGCGCTCGTACTCGTGCTCGGGGATGGACTCCGTGTGCTCGGCCAGACGCGCCCACAGCCCGTCCGCCCGGGCGGCCTCGTCGCGACCGGCGTCGCGCCGGCCCGTCCGGGCGGTACCGGCCTCGCGGCGCAGGGCGGTGACCACGGACTCCGCGACCAGGAGCCGGTCCATGAAGCCCACGGCCGCCTCGGTGGAACCGGCCCTGGCCGCAGCGGCGTCGGCCAGGTACTCCGCCCGCTGGGTGGCCCGCAGCGTCAGGTGGTCGAGCAGCGTGAGCAAGCCCCGGACCAGCAGGCGCGGCACGAGGCCGAAGACGTTCGCGGCCATTTCGGCGAGGGACGGGCGCGCGATCGGGGCGAGCATGTAGTGCCAGGTGGTCAGCGACCAGTAGGCCGTCGCCACCACGTGCCCGTGACGGGTGTCCCCGTGGGCGTAGTGGCCGAGTTCGTGGCCCAGGATGGCGATCCGCTGCTGCGGGGTGAGGGTCTCCCACAGCGGCAGGCCCAGCGTCAGCAGGCGGCGGCCGCGCACTCCGTAGGTCGTCACGCTCGCGTTGACGTCGGTGTCGACCGCGATCGCGTCCACGCCCCGGGTGCCGACCACGGCGGCGATCTCGTCGACGAGCGCGTACAGCTCGGGAGCGTCGGCGCGCCGCAGGACGGGGCCCTTCGCGGACAGCCCGGGAAACCGGGGTCTCAGCACCCACGCCAGCACCAGGAGGACCGGCCCCAGCACCATTCCGGCGCCGCCCAGGCCGGCCAGGAGGAGCCAGACGCCCGCCACGGCGAGGACGGCGGTCATTGCGTGGACGGCGAGCGCGATCACCTGCGCGAGGACCGCGGAGGCGTCGCGCCGGGGCCGCAGCGGCCGGCCGGACGTCACCTCGGCGTGCAGCCGTTCGCCGTGCCGGCGGGCCAGCGCCCGCTGCGTCCGTTCCCGCCGGCCCGGCCGCTCCTCGGGCCGCGCCGGGTCCACGTTCCAGTCGCAGGCGGCGCACCAGGCGGTGAACCGTTCGTCGGCCCGGATTTCGGCCCCGCACCGCGGGCACGTCCCGGTCGTCCGTTCTGTGGTGTCGGGCACCGGTGTGTTCTCCCCCACCCCTACGGCCCCGCCCCCGGAAGCCGTGCGCGTATCCGCTGTTCTCGTATCGGCCGTTCTCGTCGGCCGGGCAAGGTCATCACACGGATGCGCTCCCGTAAAGGGCTTTCGGCCAAGAGGGGCGTGGCGGGAGGCCGCCACCGGCCGGCTAGTCCGCCACGCCTCCGCGCACCCGCCGGGAGGGCGCGAAGACGTAGAGGTCGAGGACGCCCGGCGGGTCGGCGAGGCCGGGGCCGCCCGCCTCCGTCCAGGCGGCGACGTCCGCGGGGACGTCGGGATCGTTGCACAGGCCCAGCCAGACCGGACGGCCACCGGCCTCGCGGCCGGCCCGGGACGGCTGGACGACGATGACGTTGGCCTGTTCACAGACGTCCAGGCAGTCGGTGACGCGCACGGTGGCCGTGCCGTCGAGGGCCCGGCGCAGCTCGCGGAGCTGGGCGGCGTGGTCGACGCCGGGGATCTTGGGGGTGCCGCAGCAGCAGCCGCGGCAGACGGTGACGGTGCAGCGGTCCGCCGCGGACGCGGCGGTGTCGGCGCGGCGGGGGCGTTTCCTGGCGGGCGCGGTCATGGGGGTCCTCCTGGTCAGGGACGGAGCGGAGAGGAGTGGCGTCGGACGGGAGGGCGGGCCGGTACAGGACCGCGGCGTTGTCGCCCAGGCCCGGGCCCGTCAGCCCCCGCCGAGCGGACCGCCCGGCGCCCTCCGGGCCCGCGATCGGGATGCAAGCGGCCATCGGTCAGGGCGGCGGCCGGATGCGGTGACCGTCGCGCGGGCCCAGGGGCGGGTTCGTCCCCGCCGGACGGGGGGCGGCTCCGCCTGGCGGGGCAGAGGGGTCGGTGGTCGAGCACGACACGGGGCGGTGAACGGCCGTCAGTCGGGGGGCGGGGGCCCTTCGCTCCTGCCCGCTCGCGCGTCGGAGGCCACCTCCCGGGCCGACGGAACCGCCGCGGCCGCCGCCCGTTCACCGGTCCGCGCCGCCCCGGCCGGCTCGCCGGCCACCTCCTGCCAGCGGACCGTCCGGTCGCACCAGCGGTTCAGGAGGACGGGGTCGTGGCCCACCGCCAGCAGGCCGGCGCCGGTCTCCCGGCGGTAGTCCTCGACGACGGCGACCAGGGCGGCCGTCGTGGAGGCGTCGAGCATGGCCGTCATCTCGTCACAGACCAGCCAGCGCGGCCGGAGCGCCAGGGCCCGGGCCAGGCAGGCGCGTTGCAGTTGGCCGTCGCTCACCTCGTGCGGGCGGCGGGTGAGCAGGTCGGTGGTGAGGCCGGTGGCGGCGGCGAGTTCGCGGACGCGGTCGGGGGCCTCGGCGCGGCGGCCGGTCGCGCGGAGCGGTTCGGCGATCAGGTCGTGGAGCCGCAGCCGGGGGTCGGCGGACATCCTCGGCTGCTGGAAGACCACGCCGAACGCGGTGCGCTGCTCGCGCGGCGCGCGGTGCCGCCAGCCGCGCGCGGGTTCGCCGTCCAGGGTCACCGTGCCGGCGTCGGGGCGGTGCAGCAGCGCCGCGACCCTCGCCAGGGTGGACTTGCCGCAGCCGCTGGGGCCGAGCAGCCCGACCGCCTCGCCCGCGGCCACGGTGAGGGAGGCGTCACGGACGACGGGCCGGCGCGGCTCGTAGCCGGCGGTGACGCGGCGCAGCTCAAGCACGGTCGCTCCTCGGGTGGTGGCAGGCGACGCCGTCCGTGAGCGGCGGGACGGCGGCGCAGGCGTCCGCCGCGCGCGGGCAGCGGGGGGCGAAGGCGCAGCCGGCGGGCAGGTCGCCGAGTTCCGGGGGCATGCCGGGGATGGGGGTGAAGGCGCGTTCGGGCAGGGCGTCGAGCAGGCCGCGGGCGTAGGGGTGGCGGGGGCCGGGTTCGCCGAAGAAGGCTGCCGCGTCGGCGAGTTCGACGATGCGGCCGGCGTACATCACGGCGACGCGGTCGGCGATCCGCTCGGCCGCCGCCAGGTCGTGCGTGATCATCAGGAGCGTGTGGCCCCGGTCCACCTGGGCGCGCAGTGCGTCGACCGTGCGGTCCACGAGCTCGCGGTCGAGTCCGGTCGTCGGCTCGTCGGCGAGCAGCAGCGGGGCGTCGCCGACGAGGGCGAGGGCGGTGGCGGCGCGCTGGGCGAGACCGCCGGAGAGCTGGTGCGGGTGCCGGTCGAGGTGGTCGGCGGGGAAGGCGGCGCGTTCGGCGGCGGCCTCCTCGCCGTCGCGCCGGCCGGTCAGCTCGCGGAGGGTCTCGCGGAGCTGGGAGCGGACGGTGCGGACGGGAGTGAGGTGGGCGGCGGGGCTTTGCGGGATGAGGCCGATGCGGCGGCCTCTCACGGTGCGGGCGAGCGTGCGCTCGTCCGCGGCGAGGAGGTCCAGGCGGGCGCCACTGCCGTCACCGCTGCCGTCGCCAGTGCCGTCGTCGCCGCCGCCGAGCCAGGCGTGGCCTTCCGTGCGGGCGTTGCCCGGCAGGAGGCCGAGGAGGGCGGAGGCGAGGACGGATTTGCCGCAGCCGCTTTCGCCGATGAGGGCGAGGCATTCGCCTCGGTGGAGGCGGAAGGTGGCGTCGGTGACGGCGGCGATGTCGCGGGCGCCGCGCATGCGGAAGCGGACGGAAAGGTTCTGGACGTCCAGGAGGGGGGTGGTGTCCTGCGGAGCTGTGCCCCGGTCCCGCCCCTTCCCGTTTCTCGCAGGGGCTGCGCCCCCGCGCGCCCCCGCCTCGTCGCGGCTGCGCCGCTCGGCCTCAAGCGCCGGCCGGGCTGGTACGCCTCGCTCGTGCGCCTGCCGCTCGGCCTCAGGTGCCGACCGGGCCGGCGTGGCCCGCACGCGCCGATCGGTCGGCTCGGCCCGGGGCACCGGGGCGGCCGATTCAGCCCGGCCGGCGCTTGAGGCCGGCCGCGCGGAGCGCGGTTGCGGGGGGCGGGGGGTGGAGTCCCCGGGCGTCCGGGGGGTGCGCGGGGGCTTTCCCCCGCGGGAATCGGGTCGGGGCGGGGTGGGGACCGTCACAGCGTCAGCTCCGATCGCCGCCGGGGCGAGAGGCGTTCGCGCCAGGCGGCCGCCAGGCCCGCGACGGCCAGGGTGGGGACGATGATGAACAGGCCGGGGAAGAGGGTCGGCCACCAGTCTCCGGCCAGCAGCGAACCGCGCGCGGCCTGCACCATGTTGCCCAGGCTGGCCTGGTGGGTGGGCAGGCCCAGACCCAGGAACGACAGGGCCGACTCGTGCCAGATCGCGTGCGGGATCATCAGCACGGCGGCCAGCCCGGCCTGCGGCAGGACGCCCGGCAGCAGGTGCCGTACGGCGATCCGCAGCCGCGACGAGCCGCCGGAGACGGCCGCGTCGACGAACGGGCGGGAGCGCAGCGACAGCACCTCGGCGCGGACGATGCGGGCGGTGGACAGCCAGTGGGTGACGGCGATGGACGCGATGACCGGGCCGACGCCGGGGCGGAACATCGCCACCACGAAGATGCCGAGCAGCAGGTGCGGCACGGAGGAGAAGAGGTCGACGACGCGCATGACGACGCGGTCGGCCCAGCCGCCGAGCGCCCCGGCGAGGGCGCCCACCGCCGTGCCGACGACGGTGGCGACGAGGGCGGCGACCGCGCCGACGAGGAGCGAGACCCGCAGCCCGTAGACGGAGCGGAGCAGCAGGTCGCGGCCGACCTCGTCGGTGCCGAAGGGGTGGGCGGCGCTCGGCGCCCGGAGCTTGGCGGCCAGGTCGACGGCCTGTTCGTCGAGGGGGACGAAGAGCGGGACCAGGAGGACGGTGAGCACGGTGACCGCGACGAGGGCGGCGCTCACCGCGCCCTTGGGGAGGCGCCGGGCGGATATCGCGAGCTCAGCCATCGAAGCCCACCCTCGGGTCGGCCAGCCCGTACAGCACGTCGGACAGCAGGTTCCCGATCAGTACGGCGGCCGTGGCCAGCACGGTGAGCGCGGCGAGCAGCGGGAAGTCGGCGCCGGTCGCCGCGTCGACGGTGGCGGAGGCGATGCCCGGCCAGCTGAAGACGGTCTCCACGAGCAGGGCTCCGGTGATCAGTTCGGGGACGCGGGAGCCGATCAGGGTGAGGACCGGCAGCAGTCCGGAGCGGAGGGCGTGGCCCAGCAGCACGGTGCGTTCGGAGAGGCCGCGGGCGCGGGCGCCGCGCACCGGGTCCTCGTCGAGCGCGTCGCCGACGCCCTGGCGGACGTACAGCACGAACCACGGGAGCTGGGTGACGGCGAGGACGGCCGAGGGCAGCACCAGGTGGGAGGCGACCTGGCCGGCGGTGACGGTGTCGCTGCCGGTGTCGGTGAGGCCGCCGGCGGGCAGTGCGCCGGTCTTGAGGGCGAAGAACCAGACGGCCAGCAGGCCGAGCCAGAACGGCGGCGCCGCCTCCAGGACGTACGCCAGGGAGGTGACGGCCCGGTCGAGGAGCCCGCCGCGGCGCCGGGCGGCGAGCACGCCGAGCGCGGTGCCGGCCAGGACGGCGGCGGCGAAGGCGGTGCCGCAGAGCAGCACGGACCAGCCGATGCGTTCGCCGATGGCCTGGGCGACGGGCTGCCGCAGGGTGGTGGAGACGCCGAGGTCGCCGCCGAGGGCGGCGGTCAGCCAGTCCCACCAGCGGGCGGCGAACGGCCGGTCGGCGCCCAGGTTGTGGCGGAGCTGGTCGAGGACGTCCTGTCCGGTGCCGGGGCCGCCGCCGCCCGCGTAGACCCGGGCGGGGTCGAACGGGGAGGCGGCGGCGACGGCGAAGACGGCGAAGGTCACGACGAGCAGGACGGGGACGGCGGCGAGCAGCCGCCGTCCCGCCATGCGGCCCATCGGCCCCCAGGGCAGGGCCGTCCTACGACTCCTGCGGGTCCCGCGGGTGCTCACCGCTTCGGCTGCCAGTCCTCGACGTTCCACCAGGGGCCGGCGCCGAGGCCGTGGTCGTGCGGCTCGACCTGGGTGGTGAGGTCCTTCCAGTTGTCCTTCATCACGTAGAGGTGGTCGACGTGGGTGAGGAAGACGTAGCCGGGGTCGTCGGCGAGGGCGTGCTGGATCTTGTCGTACGCGGCCTTGCGGACGGCCTTGTCCCCGCTGCGGCGGCCCTCCTCCAGGGCCTTGTCGACCTCGGGGTTCTTGTAGGCGGCCATGTTGTTGAAGCCGTCGAGGGCGAGGGAGGAGTGCAGGAGGTTGTAGAGGTCGAAGTCGGGGTCGGCCGGGTTGCCGCCGCCGGCGAGGACGGCGTCGTCCTTCATGCGCGGCTGGATGACCTCCCAGGTGCCGCTCTGCACCTTCGCCCGGATGCCGATCTTCTTGGCGTCGGAGGCGAAGGCGAGGGCGTGCTCCTGGCGGAGCTTGTCGCCGGCGGGGAACCAGAGGGTGAACTCGGCGCGTACGCCGTCCTTCTCGCGGACGCCGTCGCCGCCGGGCTTCCAGCCCGCGTCGTCGAGGATCTTCTTGGCCTTCTCCGGGTCGTACGGGCGCTCGGTGCCCTTGGCGAACCAGTCGCTGTTCGTGGGGACGGGCCCGTAGCCGGCCCGGCCGGCGCCCTCCAGCAGGCTCTTGACCATGGCGTCGCGGTCGACGGCGAGGTCGAGGGCGCGGCGGACGGCGGTGTCGCCGGTGACCTTGTTGGCGGTGGGCAGGGTCACGGCCCGGAAGTCGGTGGTCTTCGCGGTGATCGTCGTCTTGCCGTCGTCGCCCTGGAAGCCCTTGACGAGGTTGGGCGGCAGGATGGCGCCGTCGAGGTCGCCGCTGCGCAGCCGGGTGGCCCGGACGTCGTCGTCCTTGATGATGGCCATGGTGAGCTTCTTGACCTTCGGCTCGCCGCCCCAGTACTCGGGGTTGGCCTTAAAGGTCAGCTTCTCGCCCTTGCTCCAGCCGGTGAGGACGTAGGGGCCGGTGCCGACGGGCTTGGTGTTGAAGGGGCCGGTGTTGACGTCCTGCCCCTTGGCGGCGTGCTCGGGGACGATCGGCAGGACGGTGCGCTCGGCGAAGGGCGCGTAGGGGTACTTGAGGGAGAAGACGACGGTGTCGTCGCCCCGGGCGGTGACCTTGTCGACGGCGGCGAGCTCGCCCTTGTCGGCGTTGTTGGTCTTCTCGTCGAGGATCGTCCGGTAGGTGAAGACGACGTCCTCGGCGGTGAAGGGCTTGCCGTCGCTGAACTTCACGCCGTGCCGGAGCGGGAAGGTGTAGGTGCGGCCGTCGTCGGTGACCTTCGGGAGGGACGCGGCGAGGGCGGGGCGGAGCTTCATGTCCGCGTCGCGGCGCAGCAGGCCGTCGAAGATCTTGGAGTTGCCGTCCTTGCCGTAGCCGAGCAGGGGGCTGAGGGTCTCCGGCTCGTTCGCGATGCCGACGACGAGGGAGTCCCTGACCCCGCCGGAACCGTTCCCGCCGTTTCCGCCGCCGGGCTTGCCGCAGGCGGCGGCGCCCGTGGCCAGCGTGCCCGCCGCGACCATGGCGGCCGTCACCCGTATGGACCGGGCCGTCATGCCCTCCACCCCAGTTCACTTCTCGGTTGCTGTTGCGAATACCTCGCAATTAAATCGCATCGCGCGGAGTGGCCATGATCGAGGTGGGAGAGGTGTGTCAGGTGGGTCTCAGGTGGCAGGGGTACGCCAGGTGGGCGGGGTGTGTCAGGTGGCCGCGGGCCGTCAGCCCACGGGCCGTCCCGTCGATCCCCGTTCCACCAGCCGGGGCGTCGCGTCGCGGGTGCGGCGGGCCGGGCCGCCGTCCAGCAGGGCGACGAGTTCCTCGGCGGCGCGCCGGCCGAAGGCCGCGGTGTCGCGGGCGAGGGCGGTGAGGGGCGGGTGGGTGCTGCGGCAGAGGACGGAGTCGTCCCAGGCCACGATCGAGAGGTCGGCGGGGACGGCCAGGCCGCGGCGGGCGGCGGCGGCGAGGCCCGCGACGGCCATCACGTCGTTGTCGTAGACGACGGCGGTGGGCGGCCGGGGCGCGGCGAGCAGCCGGTGGGTGGCCTCGGCGCCCTGCGCGTCGGAGTAGTCCGTGGTCTCGGAGGTGACCAGCAGGCCGTGGCGCTCGGCGGCGCGGCGCAGGGCGGCGGCGCGGCGCCGGGTGTGGGCGAGCTCCCCGAGGCCCGCGACGTGGGCGACGCGGCGGTGGCCGAGGGCGCCCAGCCGGGCGACGACGGAGTCCATGGCCTCGGCGTCGTCGGCCCAGAGGTTGGAGAGGGCGCCGTCGGGGGCCGGTTCCCAGGCGGGGTCGTCCATTGCGCCGATCACCACGGTGGGCAGGCCGAGCCCGGCGAGCAGGGCGGGCCGGGGGTCGTCGGCGCGCGGGTCGACGACGAGGAGGCCGTCGACGCGGTGCTCGGCCCACCAGCGGCGGTGCACGGCGCACTCGGCGGCCACGTCCTCGACCACCTGGAAGAGCAGGCCGAGCCCGCGCGCGGCGAGCGCCTCCTGGACGCCGGAGACGAGCCGGAGGAAGAACGACTCGACGCCGAGGGTCCGGGCGGGCCGGGCGAGGACGAGGCCGACGGTGGCGGAGCCCTCGCCGGACAGCGCGCGGGCGGCCGTGCTGGGCTGCCAGCCCAGCTGTTCGGCGACGCGCCGGACGCGCTCGCGGGTGCCCTCCGAGACGCCCGGGCGGCCGTTGAGCGCGAAGGAGACCGCGCTCTCCGACACCCCGGCGCGGCGGGCGATGTCGCGGATGGTCGGGCGGCGGGCCGGCAGGCGGCGCATGGGGGTCTCCTCGGGCGTCCGGAGCGGGCCCGGCACCGGCCCGGGCCCCAACACACTAAAGCGCATTAGTCGTTGACGGAAGTATTGACGTGACTCCCTTTCCGGGTGCACCTTTTGGACCGCCACCTTCCGGCCCGACCGAAGGAGCCCGGCCATGCACCCGTCCCGTGGAGTCGTCCGGAGAACCGTCCGGCCGGCCGTTCCGCTGCTCGCCCTCGCGCTGGCGCTGAGCGCCTGCGGTTCCGATGACGGAGGGGGTGGCGGTTCGGCGGCGGACGGGCGGATCGAGGGCCGGATCTCGTTCCAGACCTGGAACCTCCGGGCCGGTTACAAGGACTACTTCGAGTCCCTGGCGAAGGAATTCGAGAAACAGCATCCTGATGTCACGGTGAAATGGCTGGACCAGCCCGCCGAGCACTACGCGGACAAACTCGGCGCGGATGCCGCCGCCGGCACCCTGCCCGATGTCGTCAACGTCTCCCCCGACCTCTCCTATCCGCTCGCCAAGGCGGGCGTGCTGCTGAATCTCGACAAGGAGCCGGTGGCCGCGAAGTTCCGGGACGAGTACACGGCGGAGGCGTGGCGGGGCAATACGCTGCCGGGGCTGGGCGGCTCCTACGCGTTCCCCTGGTACCTCACCACGGGTCCGCTCTTCTACAACAAGTCCCTGTTCCGGGAGTCCGGCCTGGACCCGGAGAAGCCGCCGCGCACCTACGACGAGCTGTTCACCGCGGCGGCGGAGATGTCCCGCCGGTCCGGCGGCCGGACGGCCACCCTGGCGGGCACTCCGGCGATCGAGGACTTCGGCCGGTACGGCGTGCGGCTGATGGACGACGACGCCACCCGGTTCACGTACAACGAGCCCAAGGGCGTCGAGCTGCTGACCCGCTACAAGCGGCTGTACGACGACGGCGGGCTCGATCCACAGGCGCTGACGAGCACCCCGGAACAGGCGGGCCGGAAATTCCTGGAGCAGAAGGTCGCCATGAATCCGGGCGGCGCCAACGACCTGGCGAACTTCCGCAGGAACGCGCCGAGTCTGTACCGCGATCTCGGGATCACCGACGCCCCGAACAACACCGGGAAGCCGAACATGTACGTCATGGGTCTCGCGGTCAACAAGAACAGCAAACACAAGGCCGCGGCCATCGCCTTCGCCCATTTCGTGACCGACCGGAGGAACCAGGAGGCGTTCGCGCACCGGGTGGCCGTCTTCCCGAGCACGAAGGGCTCGCTGGACGACCCGTACTGGACGAAGGACGACGGGACGGACGAGGGCCGGGTCCGGGTCGCCTCCGCGAAAGCGCTGAAAGGCGCCGTGAATTACACACCCGTGGTGATGAGCGACGAGATGAAGACGATTCTGCGGAACGAGGTCGCCAAGGCCCTCCAGGGAAAGAAGTCGCCGAAGGAGGCGCTCGACGACGCGGTGGCGCAGAGCGACCGGCTGCTGCGGCGGAAGTGATCCGGCCATGGCCCGCAGAGACATGACTCGCGGAGACGTGGCCCACAGAGGCGTGGCCCACAGAGGCGTGGCCCGCAGAGGCGTCCGCCTCCACCACCCCGCGACCCCCTGGCTGCTCCTGCTGCCCGGACTCGGCGTCCTCGCCGCGTTCAGCCTGTTCCCGTTCCTGACGACCGTCCACGACGCGTTCACCGACGCCCGGACGCTGGTCCCCGGGCACTGGGTCGGGCTGCGGAACTTCCGGGACATGCTGCACGACGAGCAGTTCTGGGTGGCCCTGCGGAACAGCGCGCTGTACGTGGTCCTCGTCGTCCCGTTCACCGTGCTGCTGCCGCTGCTGCTGGCGCTGCTGGTGCACAAGCGGCTGCCGGGGACGGGCTTCTTCCGGGCCGCCTTCTACACCCCGGTGGTGGCGTCGGTGGTGGCGGTGGCGCTGATCTGGTCCTGGATGCTGGACGACCGGGGGCTGGTCAACGGCATCCTCAAGGTCCTCGGCGCCGGACCGGTGTCGTTCCTCGGCGACTCCTGGCTGCTGCTGTTCAGCGCGATGGCGCTGACCGTGTGGAAGGGCCTCGGCTACTACATGGTCATCTACCTCGCCGCGCTGGCCAACGTGCCGCGCGAGCTGCACGAGGCCGCGGCCGTCGACGGCGCCGGCCCGCTGCGCCGCTTCACCAGCGTCACCGTGCCGGCCGTCCGCTCCACGATGGTGCTGGTCGGCGCCCTGTCGTCGGTCTCCGCGTTCAAGGTCTTCTCCGAGGTGTTCCTGCTGGCCGGACCCACCGGCGGGCCGGCCGGCGAGGACACCACGCTCGTGATGCTGGTGCAGCGGACGGGCACCGGGCTCGACGGGCGCGTCGGCTACGCCTCGGCCCTCTCCCTCGTCGTCTTCGTGATCGCGCTGCTGCTGATGCTGCTGGTGCTGCGCGCCGGCCGGGGCGGGGACGCGGCGGACCGGGAGGAGCGCCGGTGACCAGGATGTCGTGGGCGGAGAAGGTGTTCCGCTACGTGCTGCTGCTCGCGGTGCTCGCGCTGACCGTCGGCCCGTTCCTCTGGCAGCTGTCCACCTCGTTCAAGGGCACCACCGAGGACGTCTACACCTCGCCGCCGCGCTTCCTGCCCGAGCACCCGACCGCGCACAACTACGCCGAGGTGGCGGACATCGTCCCGGTCTGGGACTACGCCCTGAACTCGCTGAAGGTGGCGGCGGCCAGTGTGCTCACCAACCTGGCCGGGGCGTCGACGGCGGGCTACGCGCTGGCCCGGCTGCGCTTCCGGGGCCGCGGTCTCGCCGGGCTGGCCTTCGTGGCGGCGCTGCTGGTGCCGGCGGAGTCCCTGGTCGTCGCGCAGTTCACCATGATGCGCGACCTCCACCTCAACAACACCCTCACCGCCGTGGTGCTGCCCGGGGCCGTCGGCGCGCTCAACGTCCTGCTGATGCGGAACGCGTTCGCCGGCATCCCGCGCGAGATCGAGGAGGCGGCGGTCGTCGACGGCGCGAACACCTGGCAGCGGTTCACCCGGATCGCGCTGCCGTCGGTGCGCGGCACCCTGGCCGTCGTCGCGATCTTCGCGTTCATGGGCGCCTGGGACGACTTCCTCTGGCCGCTGATCGTCCTCTCGGACTCCGAGCGCTACACGCTGACCGTCGGCCTGAACTTCCTGCACGGCACCTTCCAGCAGAACCCCCGGCTCGTCGCCGCCGGGACCGTCATCGCGGTGGCCCCGCTCGTGGTGCTGTTCGCCTGCCTCCAGCGGTACTTCTTCCGCGGGACCGGCGAGGGCGCCGTCAAGGGCTGACCCGGCCCCCCGACCCCGTTCTCCGGAGAGGAGCTCCATGAGCGTCCGTTTCGGCGTCAACTACACCCCGAGCCGGGGCTGGTTCCACCACTGGCTCGACTTCGACCTCGACGACGTCCGCGCCGACCTGGACAGTGTGGCGTCGCTGGGCCTGGACCACGTCCGGGTCTTCCCGCTCTGGCCGCTGTTCCAGCCGAACCGGACGCTGATCCGGCCGCGCGCCGTCGAGCAGCTGGTCCGGCTGGTGGACGCGGCCGGGGAGCGCGGACTCGACGTCGCCGTGGACGGGCTCCAGGGACACCTGTCGAGCTTCGACTTCCTGCCCTCGTGGGTGACCACCTGGCACCGCCGCAACCTCTTCACCGACCCCGACGTCGTCGACGCCCAGGCCCGCTACCTCGCCGAGCTGGCGGGGGCGCTCGCCGGACGGTCCAACTTCCTCGGCATGACGGTCGGCAACGAGACCAACCAGTTCGCCGGCGACCCGCACCCCGACCCGGACCGGGTCACCACCGCCGAAGCCGGCCACTGGCTGCGCCGGATGACGGAGGCGTGCGAACGGGCCGCGCCCGGCCGGACGCATCTGCACGCCGCGTACGACGCCGCCTGGTACGACGGCACGCACCCGTTCACGCCCGCGCACGCGGCCCGGATCGGCGCCATGACCGCCGTGCACTCCTGGGTGTTCAACGGCACCGCCCAGCGGCACGGCCCGGACGGCGCGGCGACCGGGCTGCACGCCGCGTACCTGATCGAGCTGTCCAAGGCGTGGGCGGACGACCCGGCGCGCCCGGTCTGGCTCCAGGAGGTCGGGGCGCCCGCGCCGCACGTACCGCCCGCGCGGGCGGCCGAGTTCACGCGCACCACGGTCCGCAACGCGCTGGACTGCCCCGGGCTGTGGGGCGTCACCTGGTGGTGCTCGCACGATGTGGACCGGGCCCTGGCCGACTTCCCGGCGCTGGAGTACGACCTCGGGCTGTTCACCAACGACCGCCGGCTCAAACCGGCGGGCGAGGCACTGGCCCGGGTCGTACGGGAGTGCAGGGAAGGCGCGTACGCCGAACCCGCGCCCCGGCGCACGGCGCTGATCCTGGACGCGGGCGACGTGGAGAGCGCGCCGCTGCGGCCACTGTGCGCGCCGGGCGGAGCCTTCTTCGAGGCGTGGATGCGGAACGCCGCGAACGGTGTCCGGCCGGCCGTGGTGCTCGCCCAACGGATCGGTGAACCGGGCCACTTGGCGGGCCGGGGCATCAAGGAGACCGTCGCCGTCGACCGGCTCCCCTGACCGCCGCCGGACACCGCCGCGGGCCCGGTCCGCCCGCGGACCCGGAGCCGAACGAGGAGGGCGCGATCCCCGGGGCCGGGGGCTGTCCCTCCGCATATCCCCTCGGAGGAGCCTCATGCACGAACCGAACGACCGATCCGGGCCCACCGGGTCCGCCCGGCCGACCGCCGGCGCCGGAACCGCCGGATCCGCCCACCCAGTCGTTCCCGCCGCTCCCGCCGGGGCTGCCGAGGTCGCTGGAGCCGCCGAGGCCGCCGACCGATCCGTCCCGCCCGCGCCCGCCCACGGACCCGTACCAGCCGGGGCCGACGCCCCCGTCCGCCGGTCGGCCCCCACCGGACCCACCCGCCACTCGCCTGCCGCCGACGGTCCCGCACGCCGTGCCGTCCTCGCCGCCGGTTTCGCGACCGCGTTCGCCGCGCCGCTCGCCCGGCCGTCGGCGGCACGGGCCGCCGGGCGGGCGGTCTCTCCGGGGGGCGGCGCGGCGGGGGGCGGCGCACCGAGTGCCGGTGCGGCGCACGCGCCCCCGGACCTCCAGCCGTACGCCGCCTACTGGTTCCCCGACACCCCTCCGCCCGGAACGCCCCCGCCCGGCGTCGTCTGGCGCAGCCTCGCCCGGTGGAGACCCGAGGACGACCCCGACCTCCCCTTCAACCGCTCGTCCGTCCCGCTCGCCCCGCGCTTCACTCCCCCACCTCGCGACGGCGCCCGGGCCGGGCAGGCCCGGATCAGCGCCCTGGTCTCCTTCGCCCCCACCTCCGGCCACCCGTCCCAGGGCGGGCCGACCGCCGACCACTACGCGTTCACCCACTGGGCCCACCTCGACGAGCTGGTCTTCTGGGGCGGCTCCTCGGGCGAGGGCCTGATCCTCGCGCCCACCGCGCCCGTCGTGGACGCCGCCCACCGCCACGGCGTGCCCGTCCTGGGCACGGTGTTCCTGCCCCCGGCGGCCTTCGGCGGCCGGCTGGAGTGGACGCGAGACCTGCTGCGCCGGGGGCCGGACGGCGGCTTCCCGCTGGCCGGCCGGCTGGCCGCGGTGGCCCGCGCGTACGGCTTCGACGGCTGGTTCCTCAACGCCGAGACGGAGGGCGGCGACGCCCGGCTGGGCGCGGACATGCGCGATTTCGTGGCGCGTCTCCGCGCCACCGGGCTCCGCGTGACCTGGTACGACGCGCTGGCGATCTCCGGGGACGTGGCCTGGCAGAACGAGCTGAACGACCGCAACGACGCCTTCTTCCGCGCCGCCGGCACGATGTTCGTCAACTTTGGCTGGACGCGCGGGGGCCTGCGGTCGTCCGGGGAGCGGGCCGAGGCCATGGGCCGGGACCGGTACGAGCTGTGGGCCGGCGTCGACGTGGAGGCGCGCGGCCGGGACACGCGCGTCGACTGGGACGCCGTCCTCCCGCCCGACCGTCCGCACGTCACCTCGCTGGGCCTGTACCGCCCCGAGTGGACCTGGAAGCAGGCGGCCGACCGCTCCCCCGCCGCCTTCCACACCCGCGACGACCGCTTCTGGACCCTCACCGACGGCACCTGGCGCGCCCCCGCCGCGTCCGTCGCCGACCGCTCCACCCTCACCGCCCTCCCCTTCGCGACCGTGTTCAACACCGGCCACGGGCTCGGCTGGTACGAGCGGGGGCGGCCCGTGCCGTCCGGCCCCTGGCACCACCTGGGCCTCCAGGACCGGCTGCCCGGCCGCCGCCGGGTGACGGCCGGCCCGGACCCGGCCCCGTCCGTCGGCTACGACTTCGCCGACGCCTGGCACGGCGGCGGCAGCCTGCTGGTCGCCGGCCCGCTCCCGGAGCCCGCGACGGTGGAGCTGTACGCGGCCCGGCTGCCGCTGTCGCCATCCACGATCGTCGAGCTGACGTACCGCACGGACGCGGGGAGCGCGCCGGTGCGGGTGGAGTTCGTCGCGGACGCGGGAGACGGGCGCGCCGGTGTCCTGGCCGCCGGGCGGGCCGGGCCGGCGTGGACCACGGTGACCGTCCGGGCAGGCGCGCTGCTGCGGGGCCGCGCCCGGGGCACGCTCCGCACGCTGGGCGTGCGCCTCACCGCGCCGGGCGGCGGGCCGGTGCGCTGGCGGCTGGGCCGGCTGGCGGTACGGGACGGCGCCCCGAGGCCGCCCGGACGACCGGGCCGCCCGGAGATCACCGCGGCGGCCGTCCGCCCCGGCGGCACCGCGGCCCTCCGCCTGGCCTGGGGCGCGTCCCCCCCGGCCCGTCCGCCACTACCTCCTCCACCAGCGCCTGCCGGGTGGCGGCGTCCGCTTCCTCGGCGGCACCTGTGGGCATGCCTCCTACGTTCCGGAGCTGCGCCGTACGGCCGGCGAGGCGGTCACGTGCGTCGAGGTGCGCGCGGTGGACGAGCTGTACACCTCCTCGGCCCCCGCCGTCGTCCGGTTCCGCTGGCCGAACCAGAAGTCCCGGTAACGAACTCCCGTAACAAACCCCGGTAACGAGCCCCCGGTAACCCGATCGGTAAGGACACTCGATGCACAACGACCGCACCACCACCGAAGACCGCCTGCGGCGGGTGCTGGAGGAGCGCATCCGCCCGGCCGTGTACCCCGAGTCGGTGCCGCTGACCGTCGGCGTGTGGCACGCGCCCGGTGAGCCCGTGCCCGTCGCGGAGGGTCTGGCGGCGCCGCGCGAGCCCATCGGGCCGGGGGACGTCTGGGGCCCGGCCTGGGGGACGAGCTGGTTCACGGTGACCGGCACGGTGCCGGCCACGTGGGCGGGGCGGACCGTCGAGGCGCTGCTGGACCTGGGGTTCGACCCGAACATGACCGGCTTCCAGTGCGAAGGCCTGGTCTACCGTTCGGACGGCTCGCCGGTGAAGGGCCTCAACCCGCGCAACCAGTGGGTCCGGATCGGCGCCCCGGTGGCCGGCGGCGAGGAGGTGCGCCTGCACGTCGAGGCCGCCGCCAACCCGGTGATCCTCGACTACGAGCCGTTCCGCCCGACCGAGCTCGGCGACCTCGCGACGGCCGACCGCCGCCCGCGCTACCGGCTGGGCCGCATGGACCTGGCCGTGTTCGACGCCGCCGTGTGGGAACTGGTGCACGATCTGGAGGTGCTGGACGGGCTGATGACCGGCCTGTCCGAGGAGTCGCCGCGCCGCTGGGAGGTGCTGCGGGCGGTGGAACGGGCGCTGGACGCCGTGGACCTCCAGGACGTCGGCGGAACGGCCGGCCGCGCCCGCGAGCTGCTGGCCGGCGTCCTGTCGGCCCCGGCCCAGGCGTCGGCGCACCGGATCAGCGCGGTCGGGCACGCCCACATCGACTCGGCGTGGCTGTGGCCGCTGCGCGAGACGGTCCGCAAGGTGGCCCGGACCACGTCCAACATGACGACGCTGCTGGAGGAGGAGCCGGACTTCGTCTACGCGATGTCGCAGGCGCAGCAGTTCGCGTGGGTGAAGGAGCACCGGCCGGAGGTCTGGGCGCGGGTGAAGAAGGCGGTGGCGGACGGGCGGTTCGTGCCGGTCGGCGGGATGTGGGTGGAGTCGGACACCAATATGCCGGGGTCGGAGGCGCTGGCCCGGCAGTTCGTCCACGGGAAGCGGTTCTTCCTGGAGGAGTTCGGGATCGAGACGGAGGAGGTGTGGCTGCCGGACTCGTTCGGCTACTCGGCCGCGCTCCCGCAACTGGTGCGGCTGTCGGGTTCGAAGTGGTTCCTGACCCAGAAGATCTCCTGGAGCAAGACCAACAAATTCCCTCATCACACGTTCTGGTGGGAGGGCCTGGACGGCAGCCGCGTCTTCACCCACTTCCCGCCCATCGACACCTACAACGCCCAGCTCTCCGGCGAGGAACTGGCGCACGCCGTCCGCAACTTCCGGGAGAAGGGCGGCGCCACCCGCTCCCTCGCCCCGACCGGCTGGGGGGACGGTGGAGGCGGGACGACACGCGAGATGCTGGCGCGGGCCCGGCGGCTCGCGGATCTGGAGGGCTCGGCGCGGGTGGTGTTCGAACGGCCGTCGGCGTTCTTCGAGAAGGCGCACGCCGAGTACGCGGCGGACGCGCCGGTCTGGGCCGGCGAGCTGTACCTGGAGCTGCACCGGGCCACGCTCACCAGCCAGGCCCGCACCAAGCAGGGCAACCGCCGGGCCGAGCGGCTGCTGTACGAGGCGGAGCTGTGGTCGGCGACGGCGGCGGTGCGCACCGGCTTCCCGTACCCGTACGAGCGACTGGACCGCCTCTGGAAGACCGTGCTGCTGCACCAGTTCCACGACATCCTGCCGGGCACGTCGATCGCCTGGGTGCACCGGGAGGCCGCGGCCACGTACGCGGCGGTCGCCGCCGAACTGGAGTCGCTGATCGCGGACGCGCTGACGGCCCTCGCCGGGGACGCCTCGGCGGGCGGCACGGTCGTCTTCAACGCCGCGCCGCACGGCCGCGCCTGCGTCCCGGCCCGGTCCGCCAGGCCGGCGGACGAGTTGCCGCGCCCGGTGGCGGCGACGGCCATGGCCCGCGAGGGCGGCGGGTACGTCCTGGAGAACGGCCTGCTGAGGGTGGAGATCGACGCCCGCGGCCTCGTCGTCTCCGTTGTCGACAAAGAGACCGGCCGCGAGACGATCCCCCCGGGCACGGCGGCCAACCTCCTCCAACTGCACCAGGACTTCCCGAACATGTGGGACGCGTGGGACGTCGACCGGTTCTACCGGAACACCGTCACCGACCTCACGGACGTGGAGTCGATGGAGCTCACGGACGAGGGCGCGGTCCGGGTGGTCCGCGCGTTCGGCGCGTCCCGGGCCGAGCAGCGGATCGCCCTGCCGGACGGGGTGCGGCGGGTCGACTTCACGACGGAGGTCGACTGGCACGAGACGGAGAAGTTCCTGAAGGCCGCCTTCCCGCTGGACGTGCACGCGGACCGGGTGGCCGCCGAGACCCAGTTCGGGCACCTGTACCGTCCGGCACACACCAACACCAGCTGGGACGCGGCCAAGTTCGAGGCGTGCGCCCACCGCTTCGTCCACGTGGAGGAGCACGGCTGGGGCGTCGCGCTGGTGAACGACTCGACGTACGGCTACGACGTGACGCGCACGGCCCGGGCTCCGGAGTCGTCCACCCCCGGAACGACCACCACCCTCCGCCTGTCCCTCCTCCGCGCCCCACGCTTCCCCGACCCCCGGACCGACCAGGGCACACACCGCTTCGGCTACGCCCTGGTGCCGGGCGCCCGCATCGACGACGCCGTGTGCGAGGGCCACCGCCTCGGCATCCCGGAACGCCGCGTCCCGGGCGACCGGGGAACGCCGTCCCTGGTGCACGTGGACGACGAGGCGGTGGTGGTGTCGGCGGTGAAGCTGGCGGACGACGGGAGCGGCGACGTGGTCGTCCGCCTCTACGAATCCCTGGGCGGCCGCGCCCGCACGACCGTCGCACTCGACTTCCCGACGGCGACCGTGCACCGCTGCGACCTGCTGGAACGCCCGCTGGAGAAGGCGGAGTCGACGGACGGGAAGGTGGAGCTGACACTACGCCCGTTCGAGATCGTGACGCTACGGATGCGACCCACCAGCCCGTCCGGCGATTGAGGACAGCGCGCGCAGCGCGCTTCGGGTGGTGCGGGGGCGCAGCCCCTGCAAGAAACGGTGAATGGGGGTGCCCCCTCTGGGGGAGGGACCGGGGCGAAACCCCCAACCCCACCCCCGCCTCACCACCCCGGCCACCCCACCCCCACAGCCACATACACCCCACACCCCACCACCACACTCACCAACAGCGGCGCCCGCCAAGCCGCCGCACCAGCCACCACGGCGGTACCCGCGACAACAGCAGGCGACGGCACCGCAACCTCGCCCCCCGCCACAGCGGACACCGCCAGCACCAGCAGCACCGCCAAAGGCACATGCCGTATCCAGGGAACCTCCCCAAGGCGGCGGCTGAGAGGCGTCACACCGGCGAGCCGCATGAGAAGCGTCCCGGCACCCGCGACGGCGGACGCCAGCAGAGCGGCGGAGGTACTCACACCACCTCCCCGCCCCCGGGGGGCCGGACGCGAGCCCCCCGCCCGTCCGCCACCGCCAGAAGCCCGGTCACGACGACCATCGCCGCAAGCTCCGCGAAGCTCCCCGCCGGACGACAAGCGACCACCACCGCGACCGCCACGACCGGCACCCACACCCGCCCCCACCACCCGTCCACCGCCCGCAGCGCGTCCACCGCCAGGGCGACGAACAGCGCGGGCAGCGCGAAGGCGGTGGCGCCCTCGGGCACGACCGGCCCCAGCGCCGCCCCGACGGCGGTCCCGCCGGCCCACGCCGTCCAGCAAGCGGCGTGCACCCCGTACCGGAACCCGGTGGGCCGCTCGGGCCGCCCGAGATCCAGTGCGAACGACTCGTCGGTGAGGGTGTGGGCGAGCGCCAGCCGGCCCACCGGCCGCGCCCGGCGCAGCAGCGGCCCGGCCGCCAGACTCATCGGAATGTGCCGCAGGTTGACGACGAGCATGCCCGCCGCGACGAGCAGCGGGTGCTGTCCGAAAGCCAGCGCCTGGAGCCCGGCCATCTGCGCCGCGCCCGCGTAGACCCACGCGGACATCAGGACCGACAGCCAGAGGGGCAGGCCCGCGCGGGTGGCGATGGCGCCGAAGGCGGCGGCGACGGGCAGGTAGCCGACGGCGGCTCCCACCGCGTGGGCCGCGCCCTGGAGGAACGGTCCGCCACCGGACACCCGCGAGCCGCGGGCCGGACGCGGGCGCAGAGGGGTGATCCGCTCGACGGGCACAGGACCTCCAGGCGGGGAGGGGACGGCCGTTCCCCTCACCTTAGGAAGGCCGCGCGGCCGGCCGGACGGCTTTGGGGGCGCGCCCCCCGTTCGGGCCAACGCCCCGGAACACCCGACACCTCACACCCGGCGGCGCCCCGCCGGGTTCGCGCCGACATCAGGCCCCGGGGGCGGACCCCCGCGTTCCGGGTGGTCTACCCGGGTAGACCGGGTAGAGAGTCCGGGGATCAGCGCAGAGACCCCTGGAGTGGTGCCATGACCGCACGCCCTGATCATCCTGTGCTCGACGCCGACTGCCACATCGTGCTCCCCGACTCCGACGTCTGGTGGCGGGACAGCCTTCCGGAGAAGTACGCGCCGTGGATGCCCCGCTACGAGAACGACGTGCTCGTCGCCGAGGGCCGGATCATCGAGACGCCGTCGCCCACCTTCCACGGCCGCCCCACCCAGGCGGCCTGGTTCGGCAGTACCCAGGGGGCCACCTACACGCCGGGCAGCTGGGCGCTGGAGGACCCGGCCGTGGTGGAGGTGCTGAGCGCGCTGAAACGCGGCGGGCTCGACCCCCGCGACCGGATCGCCGCGATGGACCACGAGGGCATCGACAAGGCGTTCGTCTTCCCGTCCAAGGTCCTGGGGCTGCTGCCCGCGCTGCGCAGCGCGGCCTTCGCCGCCGCGCTCGCCGCGGCGTACAACGACTACGCGGTCTCCTACTGCGCCGCCGCTCCCGAGCGGCTGGTCCCGGTGGCGGTGCTGCCGCAGCACGACGTGGTGCTCGCCGTCGAGGAGTTGCGGCGGGTGCGCGCCAAGGGCGTGCGGTCCGTCATCCTGCGGCCCAACACGGTCGCCGGCACGAACGTCGACGACGAGGTCTACGACGTGCTGTGGGAGGAGTGCGAGCGGCACGGCACGGCGGTGGCGTTCCACGAGGGGTTCGGGGTCGCGAAGATCCCGCGGATCGGCACGGAGCGCACGCACGACACGATGCAGGGCCATCTCGTCAGCCACACCTTCGAGCACATGACGGCGGTGATGCTGCTGATCACCGGCGGGGTGCTGGAGCGCTTCCCGGGGCTGCGGTTCGCCTTCATGGAGAGCGGTGCCGGCTGGGCGCCGTTCTGGCTGCACCGGATGGACGACCACGTGCTGCAGTTCGCCAAGGACCGGCCGCCGCTGCCGGAGCCGCCGAGCGCGTACTTCAAGCGCCAGTGCTACCTCGGGATCGAGCCGGAGGACCCGCTGCTGCCGATGCTGATCGACCAGGGCCTGGAGGACAATCTGCTGTTCGCCAGCGACTTCCCGCACTTCGACGCCGTCTTCCCGGGGGCGGTCACCGGGCTGTCGGACCGCAAGGACGTCGGCGAGGAGCAGAAGCGCAAGATCCTGTACGAGAACGCCCTCCGTTTCTACGGCGCCGCGGCCGAGGACCCGGCCGTCCCGTGACCGGCGACCCGGCGAAGAGGGCGGGGACAGCGGAGACGGCGGGGACGGCGGGGACGGCCGCCGTCACGTCCGGCCTCGGCCCGCGCGTCGCCTCGGTCCTCCGCGCCCTGGAGGAGCGGTCGGACAAGGAGCGGGCGGAGATGGAGGCGCTGCGGGCGGCCGGCGCGCTGCGCGAGCGGGCGGCGGAGTTCATGCTGGACGTCGGCCCCGCGTCGGGCCTGTTCCTGAACACCCTGGTGCGGTCCGTCCGGGCCCGGACCGTGCTGGAGGTCGGCGGATCGGTGGGCTACTCGACGGTCTGGCTGGCCGAGGCGGCCCGGGCGACCGGGGGCCGGGTGTACTCCATCGAGCCGGACGACGGGAAGCGGGCCGAGCAGCGGGCGAACCTGCGGGCGGCCGGGCTGGAGGACGTCGTCGAGCTGACGGCGTGCGAGGCGCCCGCGCTGGTCCCCGCCCTGCCCGCGCCGCTCGATCTGGTGCTGCTGGACCACTGGAAGGAGCTGTACGTGCGCGACTTCGAGGCGTGCTGGCCGTCCGTGGCGCCGGGCGGGCTGGTCGTGGCCGACAACATCCTGACCCCGAAGAAGAACGCGGTGGTGATCGCCGGCTACCGGCGGCACCTCGCCGGGCTGTCCGACGCCCGCAGTCAAGTGGTCCCCGTCGGCGCGGGCCTGGAGGTCACCGTCAAGTGTGAAGACCAGCTCATCGACGAGCGCCCGGTCCCCACCGCCCCTAGCGTGTCCCCCGTCACCCCCACCCCGCGCGACGGAGGCCCGCACAGATG
This sequence comes from Streptomyces mobaraensis, assembly GCF_020099395.1. Lineage (NCBI taxonomy): Bacteria > Bacillati > Actinomycetota > Actinomycetes > Kitasatosporales > Streptomycetaceae > Streptomyces > Streptomyces mobaraensis. Next base: position 727,544 of record NZ_CP083590.1, read on the forward strand.
AAGATCGGCATCGAGTCGGAACTGCCCGTGGTCGACCGGCACGGCTTCGCGGCCGGGCGGGAGGCGGTGCGGGCCGTGTTCCGCCGCCTCGCCGGGCGGGACGGCTTCCGCTCGTATGCCGACCGGCCGGGCGGGGAGCCCCTGGGCGTCCGGGCGGCGCTCCCCGGCGGGACGCTCGACATCGGCACCGACTACGGGTTCTGCACCGTCGAGGCGGCCCTGCCGCCGGAGGAGGACTTCGTCCGGGCCAAGGCGGCGTGGCACGCCTGCCTGGACGACGTGCTGCTGCCGGCGCTCGCCGCGGAGGGGCTGTCGGCGCTGGGCCACGGCTGCCAGCCGCGGACGGAGACCCTGGGCGCGCCCTGGCTCGCCGACAAGGACCATTACCGGCTCTGGCTGGAGCGGGCCGAGCGGTACCCGGGCCACTACGCGGCCGACGCGTGGCCCGGTTTCGCGGCGGTGCAGTTCAACGTCGACGTCCCCCTGGCCGCGGCCGTCACCGCCTGCGACACGCTGATCAAGCTCACGCCGCTGATCTTCGCCTGGGGGTCCAACGACGCGGTCTTCGGCGGGACCGTGCGGCCGTGGCACTCCCTCCGGCTCCGCGGCTACACCGAACTCGCCGCGTCCAACCCGTTCTTCGCGCACCGGCTGCTCCTCCCCCACCACCTCTACCGCGATCTGTCCGACTACGTGCGGGAGGCGTGGGCGCGTCCGGTGTTCCAGGTGGAGCGGGAGGGCGCGGTCCACAGCCCGGTCGACGCGGGGCTGACGACGGCGGAGTTCGCGGCCGCGGGCCGGGCGGACTTCGTGGACCGGCAGGGCGTGAAGCGGACGCTGCGCTGCACGCCCGCGGACCTGGCCGCCGGACTGGTCTACTACTGGCCGGCCGTCCGGATCCGGCTGCGCCTGGACGAGACCCTCGACGTGCCGGACCTCGTCGCCGCGGTGGCCGCCGGGCGGGCCGAGGAGGTCCTGGCGGACGGCGGGCGCGGCTGCTTCGTCGAGATCCGGCACCTGCCGACGATGGGTCGTGCCGAGACGTTCGCGTGGCTCGCGATGCTCCTGGGCTGGCTGGGCGACCTGGACGGCTGCCGCGCCCTGACCGCGGAGTGGACGCTGGACGACGTCCGGTCGGCCACGGAGGACGTCCTGGCCAACGGCTGGTCGGCCCGGCTGCGGGGGCGGCCGCTCCCGGAGTGGGGGGCGGCGGCGTTCGACCTGGCGGAGGCATCGCTGCGGCGCGACCCGGTGGCTCCGGCGGACGAACTGGCGCCGCTGGCACGCCGGCTGGCGGACCGCACCAGCCCGTCGGCCGACACCGTCGCCTGCCTGGAGCGGCACGGCGTCGAGGCGCTCGTCGACCGGCTGCGGTTGTGACGCGATGGCCGGGGGCGAGGGCGCCAGGAGCCGGTACGCGTACAACTTCTGCGCGGGGCCGGCCACGCTGCCCCGGTCGGTGATGCGCCGGGTCCGCGAGGAGTTCGCGGCGCACGCGGACGACGGCGCCTCGATCGTCGAGATCAGCCACAAGAGCCCCCGGTTCACCGCGCTGCTGGAGTCGACCGTGGCCCGGCTCCGGGAACTGTGCGGGATACCCGACGGCCACCACGTGCTGTTCGTGCACGGCGGGGCGCGCATGCAGTGCTCCGCCGTGCCGCTCAACCTCGTCTCCCGCTCGCCGAGCCGCACGTCCGGCTACGTCGAGACCGGCCTCTTCGCCCGGCAGGCCCGGGCGGAGGGCGCCCGCCACGGCACGGCCGCCGTGATCGCCAGCAGCGCGGACACCGGCTTCGACCGCATACCGCCCGTCCGCCCGGAGGACTGCCCGCCGGACGCCGCGTACGTCCACCTGACGAGCAACAACACGGTGTACGGGACGCGGTGGCACTCCTTCCCGCACGGCCTCCCGGCCCCGCTGGTGGCCGACGCCACCTCCGACATCCTCTCCCGGCGGCTGGACTTCTCCCGTTTCGGCGTCGTCTACGCGGGCTTCCAGAAGAACCTCGGCCCGTCGAGCCTGGCCCTGGTCGTCATCCGGGACGACCTGCTCGGGCACGCCCTGCCCGGGACGCCGCTCCTGCTGGACTACGCGGTGTACGCCGAGAGCCGCTCGCTGCACAACACGCCCAACACCTTCGCCCTGTTCGTCCTCTCCCTCGTCCTGGACTGGGTCCGTGAGCAGGGCGGCCTGGACGCCGTCGAGCGCGCCAACCGGGACAAGGCGGACCTGCTCTACCGGGAGCTGGACCGGTCGGCGCTCTACCGTTCGACCGCCCATCCCGGCCACCGGTCCGTCACCAACATCACCTTCCGGCTGCCCGACGCCCCGGCCACCGCCGACTTCCTGCGCCGCGCGGAGGCGGAGGGGCTGCGGGGGCTCGCCGGCCACCGCAGCGTCGGCGGGATCCGCGCCTCCGTCTACAACGGGATGCCCCCGGCCGGCGTCCGGGCCCTGGCCGGCTTCCTCCGCGAGTACGAGCGCAGCCACGGGTGAGGCACGCGTGGGTGAGGTACGCGCGGGTGAAGGTCAGCCGGCGGGCCGGACGGCGGTGAACGCGTAGCGGCCCAGGCTGTAGAAGTACCGCCCGGTGCGCGCCAGTTCGCGCTGCTCGCCGGCCCAGGCGCGGGTGGTCTCCGGGTCGGCCCCGGGGTGCCCGGCGAGGAACGCCTCGATGAAGCCCAGCTGCCAGTGGCTGTAGACGCCGGGGTGGCAGGCGCGGTTGACGAACGTCAGGGTCGTCAGCCGCTCCTCCCGCAGCCCCGCCCCTGCCAGCAGCGGGCCCAGCCGTTCGGGCAGCCGCGGGTCGGCCACATGGTCGTCCCACAGCCGCAGCACGTGCCGCATCCGGGCCCGGTCACGGGTGTGCCACACCAGCGAGTCCCAGTCGGTGTCGAGGATCACCACCCGGCCGCCGGGCCGCAGCACACGCGCGAACTCGGCGAGAGCGCCCTCGACGTCCTCGACGTACTCCAGCACCTGCGACGAGACGACCGCGTCGAACGAGCCGTCCGGGAACGGCAGTTCCTCGCAGCGCCCCTCCTCCAGGCCCACGCGCCCGTCGCCGCCGCACCGCCGCCGGGCCAGGTCCAGCATCGACGGGCTGACGTCGACGCCCCGGAGGACACCGTCCGGGCCGACCTCGCCGGCCATCTCCTCCAGCAGGTACCCGGGTCCGCAGCCGGCGTCGAGGACGCGTTCCCCGGGGCGGAGGGCGAGCAGCGAGCGCAGGTGGGCGCGCTGGCCGGTGAGTTCGGGGGTGTGGGCCTCGGCGTCGGCCTCGGTGGCGCGGTCGCCGTCGAAGCGCAGGTAGCCGGTCATACGGGCCTCCGGGGCGTCAGCGGTGGGCGGGTGCCGGTGCGGCGGCGGCCAGCCAGCGCCGCGCCCGTTCGACGGTGCGGTCGGTGAGCTCCCCGGACGCGCCCAGGTAGCGGGCGGGGTCGAGGTGCTCCTCCAGGGCGGCGGCGTCGACGTACCGGCCCACGACGTCGTGCCGCGCGAGGGCGGCCCGCAAGGAGCCGCCGTCGTCCTGGGCGTGCTGGCTCGCCTCGTAGACGAGGGCGTGGGCGCTCTGTTTGCCGATGGCGCGGCCGAGGGCGAGCATCAGGGTCTCGCTGCAGAGCTGCTCGCCCATCCGCCGGGCGTTCTCCGCCATCCGTTCGCGGTCCACCCGCAGGCCGGCGAGGACGGTGTTGAGCGCGGCGAGGGCGGCGAGGGTGTGGTGGGAGACGTCGGCGAGCGCGACCCACTCCATGCGCAGGCCCCGGGCGTCGCGCTCGTGCTCCTGGACCATGCCCTCGATGCCGAGCGCCGCGTTCGCGCGGGCCAGCCGGGCGAGGACGACGACCTGGGCGGAGCGCTCGGGGTTCCGCTTGTGCGGCATGGTGCTGCTGCCGACCCGCCCGTGCTCCCAGCCCTCGGCGAGCTCCCCGATCTCGGGCCGGGACAGGGTGTGCACCTCGTTGGCGATCCGGGCCAGGCCGGCGGCGAGCAGGGCCAGGACGGTGCCGAACTCGGCCGGCCGGTCGCGCGCGGTGTGCCAGCAGACGTCCGGGACGCCGAGACCGAGCCGCCGCGCGAACACGTCGAGGAGCGCCCCGCCGTACGGACCGAAGCCCGCCATGGTGCCGGCCCCGCCGAACAGCTGCGCCACCAGCGCCTCCTCGCGCAGCCGCGCCAGCCGCCCGGCGTGCCGCAGCAGTTCGTCGAGCCAGCCCGCCGCCTTCAGCCCGAAGGTGATGGGGACGGCGGGCTGCCCGTAGCTGCGCCCGGTCATCAGGCTGTCGCGGTGCTCCTCCGCGAGGTCGGCGAGCCGGGCCACCATGGCGGCCACTTCGCGGTCGGCCTCGTCCAGGACGTCACGCATCTCCAGGGCCTGGGCGGTGTCCTGGATGTCCTGGGTGGTGGCCCCCAGGTGCACCATCTCGCCCCGGCCCCCGGTACAGACGGCCTCCACCCCGCGCAGCAGCGGCACCAGCGAGTGCCCGGTGCGCCGGAACTCGGGCGCGAGCGCGTCGAGATCGACCCTCCCCGGCGCGCAGGCGCGGACGATCTCCTCGGCCGTCGCGGCGGGCAGCATCCCGGTCTCGGCCTGGCTGGCGGCCAGCACCGCCTCCACATACAGCCACCGCTGCAGCCGGCAGCGGTCGCAGAAGATCCGGCGGCTGGCCGGGGTGCCGTACGCGTTGCCGTGGAACAGGGAGTCGACGACGTGTCCGCGGTCGTGGGCGCAGTGCGCCGCAGCGGGCGGGGCTGACGGAGTGTCCATGGAACCTCGCCGTGGTCCGTGGGGGGTACCCGCAGGCTGCCGCGGAGCGCGGCCGGCTTCCATGCCAGCACCGGAGTGCCGGGGTGGCAAGGGCGTGGGGCGCCCGTGTACGGCTCCCGCTCCCCCCTCCGGAACGGGAGCCGTACACGGGCGCCCCGGACCGACGTCAGCGCCGGGGCATCCAGTGGTGGACCTTGTAGTCGCCCTTCGCCAGGGTTTCGAAGGGCGCGCTGCCCACGCACTTGGGCACACTGTTCCGCGGCAGCCCGTCCAGGGCCCAGCTGTAGCCGAGCCGGTCCTTACGACCCTGGTCGAGGACGGTGAACCCGAACCGCTTGCCCTTGAGGTCGCCGATCCTCGGCATGCCGGGCGCGTCGGTGACGTGCGACTCGGTGACGACGCCCGTGGCGACGGCGACCGGGCCGCCGGTGACGAGGCAGTCGACGCGGCCCTTGAAGGCGGCGCTCCACTTCGGGCCGTAGCGGTGGCTCACCTGGAAGGTGCCGTGCGCCTTGTCGAGGAAGCCGTGGGCGTCGAAGGTGAAGTGGACGTCGTCGCCGGGCTTCCGCGCGAGCTTGCCGGTGCCGGTGAGCGACGGCTCGTCGGCTGTCCGGGCGGCGGCGGTCCGCCCGGGGCCATCGGCCGTGGCGGGGCTCGCGGCGCCGGTGGTGAGGGCCATCGCCGTGACGCCGGCGAGAGCGGTGGCGACGGCGGTGAGGGGGCGGCGGGCGCGGGGCATCGGGGTTCTCCTGACGAGTTGGTGAGACGGGCGGTGAGGCGGTCCGCCGGGGCTCTCCCCCGGCCGGACACCACCCTGCCGCCGCCCACGCGGGCGGCACCTCGTCCCCGGAGCCGATGCTCCTCCGCCGCGCGGCGGAACGCGGCTCCCCCGCGCGGCGGGTGCCGGCGGCGTCCGGCATCATCGGGGCATGCTCGCCGCCGTCCGGCTCCTCCGCGACGACCCGCCCCGGGCACGCGTCCGCACGGCCTGGGGGCGGGCCGTCGTGCGCTGGTGCGGCCCGCCCGGCGCGGCCGACGGCGCGTACCCCGTGGAGTGGACGGTCGACGACGACGTCGTGTGGGGACGGAACACCCGCCCGGCCGCCGTGCCCGCGCCGGGCCTGTGGCCGGAAGGCGGCCAGGTGGTGCTGCGCGGACGCCTCCACGCCGGCGCGGACGGCACGGCGTGGCTCGCCTGGGGCCCGGCGGTCGTCCTCCTCGACGTCACCGGGCCGCCGCCGGACGCCGCCGACGGCGGGTGGGTGGAACTGCGGTGCCCGGCCACGCGGGTGGCCCTGTACCCGTACGCGCTCTGACCGTCACCCGGCCGCCGGCTCGTCCCACAGGTCGGTGCGGTGCGCCTCGACCAGGCCCAGGACCCGGGACAGGAACGCGTCGGCGGGCAGCGGCGCGAGCCTGCGGCCGTCGCGCAGCCGGACGGCGAGCTGCCCGGCGGCGGCCTCCCGGGGGCCGAGGACGGCCTGGTACGGGACGAGCCGGGCCTCCCGGATCCGGGCGCCGAGGGTGCCGCGGTCCGGTGCGGCGACCTCGGCGCGGAGGCCGAGTTCCAGGCAGCGCCGGGCGAGCGACTCGGCGGCGGGCAGCTCCGCCTCCGAGACGGGGAGGAGGACCAGCTGGACGGGGGCGAGCCAGGCGGGGAACGCCCCGCCGTGCGCTTCGATGAGGTGGGCCACCGCCCGTTCGACGCTGCCGATGACCGCGCGGTGGACCATCACCGGGCGGTGCCGGGCGCCGTCCGCGCCGATGTAGTGCAGGTCGAACCGCTCGGGCTGGTGGAAGTCGATCTGGACGGTGGACAGGGTCGCCTCACGGCCCGCCGCGTCGGCGATCTGTACGTCGATCTTCGGCCCGTAGAACGCGGCCTCCCCCTCGGCCGCCTCGTACGGCAGCCCGGACCGGTCCAGGACGTCGGTGAGCAGGGCGACGGACCGCTCCCACAGCTCGGGCGCGGCCACGTACTTGCCGCCCGGCCCGGGCAGGGACAGCCGGTAGCGGGCCGGGACGATGCCCAGCGCCTCGTACGCCCGGCGGATCAGCTCCAGCGCTCCGGCTGCCTCTTCGGCCACCTGGTCGAGGGTGCAGAAGATGTGCCCGTCGTTGAGCTGGATCGCCCGGACCCGGGTCAGCCCGCCGAGGACGCCCGAGAGTTCGGAACGGTACATGCCGCCCAGCTCGGCGAAGCGCAGCGGCAGTTCGCGGTAACTGTGGGAGCGGGAGCGGTAGATGAGCGCGTGGTGCGGGCACATGCTGGGCCGCAGCACGACCTGTTCACCGCCGAGGTCCATCGGCGGGAACATGTCGTCGTCGTAGTGCGCCCAGTGGCCCGAGATCTCGTAGAGCTCCCGCTTCCCGAGCACGGGCGAGTACACGTGCCGGTACCCCGCCCGGCGTTCGACCTCCCGGATGTACTCCTCCAGCGCGTGCCGCACGGCGGCACCGTCGGGCAGCCAGTACGGGAGGCCCGCGCCCATCAGCGGATCGGTGTCGAACAGGTCGAGCTCACGGCCGAGTCGGCGGTGGTCGTGCACGGCGGTCTCCTCAGGAGCGGTGAGGCGAGTGACCGCAGCAGCGCGAAGCCCCGGGGCACTCGCCCCGGGGCTTCGGACAATGTCAGCTGTCAGCGCGCCGGGACGGATCCGGCGTCGTCGTGGAGTGCTGGTTGGCGCGCTGCATAAGGATCAAGCTAACAGAGGACGGACGACCGCCACCAGCCCTTTCCAGCCCGTCCGGCGTTTGAGGACAGCGCGCGCAGCGTGCTGTGGGGGCGCGGGGGCTCGCCCCGCAGGAAACGGCGAATGGGGGTGCCCCCTCTGGGGGAGGGGCCGGGGCAAACCCCCATCCGCCCAGCCCGCGCAGCGCCCCGCATACCATTCGCGACATGAAGCTGCGTTTGCCCCGCCCCCGGCGCCCAAGCCGCGGCCGCGGCCGCCTGACCGCCGCCCTGGCCGCGCTCGGCGTCCTCGCCGGCGCCGGCACCTGGACAGCGGCGGAGGCCACCGGCGGCGACCCCCCGGTGCACCGCGAGGACCGTTTCCTCACGATGCCGGAGTCGACGGCCGACGGCACCAAGGCGACGGTCCGCGTCGACACCTCGTTCTTCACCACCGACAGCGACACCCGCAGACCCGCCGTCCTCCTCGCCCACGGCTTCGGCGGCGACAAGGACGATCTCCGCGGCCGCGCCGAGGAGTTGGCGCGGCAGGGCTACGCGGTCCTCACCTGGTCCGCCCGCGGCTTCGGCGACTCCACCGGCCGCATCGGCCTCAACGACCCCGACCGCGAGGTCGCCGACGTCAGCCGCCTGATCGACTGGCTGGCCAAGCGCCCGGAGGTGCGGCTCGACCGTAAGGGCGACCCCAGGGTCGGCATCGCGGGCGCCTCGTACGGCGGCGCCGTCGCCCTCCTGGCGGCCGGGCACGACAAGCGCGTCGACGCGATCGCCCCGGAGATCACCTACTGGGACCTGAACAGCGCCCTCTTCCCGAACGACGTGTTCAAGAAGCTCTGGGCGGGCGTCTTCTTCACCACTGGCTCCACTTCCACCGCCACCGGTGCGAAGGGCTCCGGCGGCGGCTGCGGCCGGTTCGCACCGGAGCTGTGCGCGATGTACGAGCGGGTCGCCGTCGCCGGGCGGCCGGACGCGGACGCCCGGGCACTGCTGGAGCGCCGCAGCCCGTCGGCCGTGGCCGGGCGGATCAAGGTGCCGGCCCTGCTCGTCCAGGGCCAGAGCGATTCCCTGTTCCCGCTCACGGAGTCGGACCGGGCCGCCGAGGCCCTGGCCCGCAACGGCGCGCCCGTGGCCGTCGACTGGATCGCGGGCGGCCACGACACCGGCGGATCGGACGAGGAGGACCGCGTCGCCGCCCGTACCCGCGCCTGGTTCGACCGCTACCTCAAGGACGACGAGGACGCCGGCACCGGGCCCGCGTTCCGGATCAGCCGGACCGGCGGCCTGGACACCACCGACGGCACCGCGCGGCTGCGCGGCGCGACCGCCGGCCGCTACCCCGGCCTGCGGGCCGACACCCGGCCGGTGCCGCTGACCGGCGGCGAGCGGCGCTTCGGCAACCCGGCGGGCGGTTCGCCGCCCGCGGTGTCCGCCGTGCCGGGGCTCGGCGGGCTCTCCCGCCTCTCCGGCCTGGGCGTCGGAGTGTCGCTCGACTTCCCGGGCCAGTACGCGCGGTTCGACTCCCCGAAGCTCACCGAGAGCGTGCGCGCCACCGGCACACCGGTCGCGCGGGTCCGGGTGGCCTCGGACAGCGGCGAGGCCGTGCTGTTCGCGAAGGTGTACGACGTGGGCCCGGACGGGCGGCAGCAGCTGCCCGGCCAGCTGGTCACCCCGCTGCGGGTGACGGACGCCAAGGGCGGCCGGACGGTAGAGGTGCGGCTGCCCGCGGTCGACCACGTCTTCGAGGCCGGGCACCGGATGCGGCTGGTCCTCTCCGCGACCGACCTCGGCTACGCCTCGCCGACGGCCCCGGCCTCGTACACCGTCTCCCTCGCGGACCGCGAGCTGAGCGTGCCCACCGCGCCCGGCGTCCGTACCGGCTCGGCGGCGCTGCCCTGGTGGACGTGGGGGCTGCCGGCCGGCGGGCTGGTGGTCGCCGTCGCGCTGCTGCTGACCGGCCGGCGGCGCGGTCCCGTCCCGGCGCCGGACCCGGCGCTCGCGGACGTGCCGCTGGTCATCGACGGGCTGAGCAAGCGGTACGCCAAGTCGGCGGACCGGTACGCCGTCCGCGATCTGTCGTTCCGGGTGGAGCGCGGCCAGGTGCTCGGGCTGCTCGGGCCGAACGGCGCGGGCAAGACGACGACGCTGCGGATGCTGATGGGGCTGATCCGGCCGGACGGCGGCGAGGTGCGCGTCTTCGGGCACGCGATCCGGCCGGGCGCGCCCGTGCTGTCGCGGGTCGGGGCGTTCGTGGAGGGCGCGGGTTTCCTGCCGCACCTGTCGGGCCGGGCCAACCTGGACCTGTACTGGCGGGCCACCGGCCGCCCGGCGGAGGACGCGCACGCCGAGGAGGCCCTGGAGATCGCCGGGCTGGGTTCGGCGCTGGACCGGGCCGTCCGCACGTACTCGCAGGGCATGCGGCAGCGGCTCGCCATTGCCCAGGCCATGCTGGGCCTGCCGGACCTGCTGATCCTGGACGAGCCGACGAACGGCCTGGACCCGCCGCAGATCCGCGAGATGCGCGAGGTGATGATCCGGTACGCGGCGGCCGGGCGCACGGTGATCGTGTCCAGCCATCTGCTGGCCGAGGTCGAGCAGAGCTGCACCCACCTCGTGGTGATGGACCGGGGCCGGCTGGTGACGGCGGGCCCGGTCGCGGAGATCACCGGCTCGGGCGAGACGCTGCTGGTCGGGGTGGCGGGCGAGGTGTCCGAGGCCGTCGCCGAGAAGGTCGGCGCGCTGCCCGGCGTGGCGTCGGCCGTCCGCGCGGAGAGCGGGCTGCTGGTCCGCCTCGACGGCGCGAGCACCCCGGAACTGCTGGTGGAACTGGTCCGGCTGGAGGTTCCGGTGACGGGTGTGGGCCCGCACCGGCGGCTGGAGGACGCGTTCCTGACCCTGATCGGAGGCCCCTCATGACCGCAGGCACGAGCACGCCGGCGGCCGCCGCGCCCGGGTACCGGGCGGGGCGCACCCTGCCGCTGCGGGTCGAGGCGGCGCGGCAGCTGCGGCGGCGGCGCACGCTGGTGGTCGGGGGTGTGCTGGCGGTCCTGCCGTTCGTCCTGATCGCGGCGTTCGCGATCGGCGGGCGACCGGGCGGGCGGGACGGGCGGGTGACGCTGATGGACACCGCCACCGCCTCGGGGGTGAACTTCGCGGCGACGGCCCTGTTCGTCTCGGCCGGGTTCCTGCTGGTGGTGCCGGTGGCGCTGTTCTGCGGCGACACGGTGGCGTCGGAGGCGGGCTGGTCGTCGCTGCGCTATCTGCTGGCGGCGCCCGTGCCCCGGACGCGGCTGCTGGTGAGCAAGCTGGCGGTGGCGCTGGGGTTCAGCGCGGCGGCGATCCTGCTGCTGCCGCTGGTGGCACTGGCGGCGGGCTCGGCCGCGTACGGCTGGGGGCCGCTGCGGATCCCCACCGGCGGGACGCTCCCGGCGGACACGGCGGTGGCCCGGCTGGCGGCCGTCGTCCTGTACGTCTTCGTCAGCCAACTGGTCACGGCGGCCCTGGCGTTCTGGCTGTCGACGGTGACGGACGCGCCGCTCGGCGCGGTCGGCGGGGCGATGGGCCTGACGGTGCTGGGCAACGTGCTGGACGCGGTGACCGCGCTCGGCCACTGGCGCGACCTGCTGCCCGCGCACTGGCAGTACGCCTGGGCGGACGTCCTCCAGCCGCACGCCGAGTGGGGCGGCGTGATCAAGGGGACGGCGGTGTCGGTGGCGTACGCGCTGGTCCTGTTCGCGCTGGCGTTCCGGCACTTCCGGGAGAAGGACGTGGTCTCCTGACGGCCCGCCGTGGGTACGGGCCCCCTGGTGACGGGCCGGCCGGGCGTTCCGCCGGGCCGGCCCGTGCCCGTGTGATGATTCCTTTCCCCGTATGGAGGTTCCCCATGGACGACGCAGCGGCCACCCCGCCGGAGACGACGGCCCGCGCCCTCTGGCGACTGGCCGAACCGGTGCACGCCGTCACCTACTTCGCCCCCGAGGCGCGGGCGGCCTACGAGGAGGCGGGGCTGCGCGGCTGGCGGCGCGGCTACTTCGCGGGCCGCGCCGCCCCGTTCGGCCCGGTCGGCCCCGAGCCGGTGGCGGCCTCCTTCTTCGGCTTCGCCCCGGCCACGGTCGCCGGCGCGCTGCCGTCCGTCTGGGAGGTCGTCTCCCCCGGCCGCGCCCTCGAACTGCGGCGCGCGGGCGCCCGGAACGCGCTGCGCCGGCTGCTCACCGGCCGCGACGAAGAGGTGGGCAGAGCCGCCGGCCTCCTCGCGGAGCGCATGCGCGAACTCGACTGCGGCGGGCGGGTGCTCAGCGCCGCCAACCGGGCGCTCGGCTTCCCCGTCGACCCCCTCGACCGGCTGTGGCACGCGGCGACCCTGCTGCGCGAGCACCGCGGCGACGGCCATGTGGCGGCGCTGGTCGCGGCGGACCTGGACGGCTGCGAGTCCCTGGTCCTGCGGGCCGGCCTCGACATCCCGCGCTCCGAACTCCAGCCGTACCGCGGCTGGACGGACGAGGAGTGGGCCGCGGCCGCCCACCGCCTCACCGCCCGCGGCCTCCTCGCCCCGGACGGCACGGCCACCGACGAGGGCCGCCGGCTGTGCGCGTCCGTCGAGGCGGCGACCGACCGGGCGGCGGCCCGCCCGTGGCGGACCGCGGACCCCGCGGAACTCCGGGAGCTGACGGACGCCCTCACCCCGCTGTCCCGCGCCTGCGCGGAGGCGCTCCGCTACCCGAACCCGATCGGCCTGCCGGCGCCGGAACCGGCGGTGCGCTGAGGGGGCCGTATTTACGGAGAATTGATGTGCGGCGGGCCGGTCCCGGGCCTCACGATCACCCCATGACGGACTACGAGGCACTGCTGATCGGAGGGCGCTCCGGCGTCGGCAAGTCGACCGTGGGGTGGGAGGTCTCGGCGTTGCTGGAGGAGGCGGGTGTCCCCCACTGCGTCCTGGACGGCGACTACCTGGGCCATGTGAGCCCGGCCCCGCCGGACGACCCGCACCGCGCGGCCCTCACCGAGCGCAATCTGGCGGCGGTGTGGGCGAACTTCGCGGCGCTGGGCCACCGCCGGCTGGTCTATACGAACACGGCGAGCGTGCTGGAGGACGGCCTGTTCCGGCGCGCCCTGGGCGGCGGTTCGCTCCGTCTCGTCCGCGTCCTCCTCACCGCCTCGGACGAGACCGCCGCCGCCCGCCTGGCCCGCCGCGAATCCGGCGCACAGCTCACCACCCACATCCGCCGCAGCCACGCCGCCGCCCGCCGCCTGGACGCCGAGGCCCCGGCCGACACGGTCCGGGTGGCCACGGACGGGCGGCGGGTGCGGGAGATCGCCCGGGAGGTGGTGGGAGTCGCGGGGTGGTGAGGGCCCGGCGGAGCCGGAGGGCGGGGCGGCTCGGAGACGGACCGTCCCGGAAGGCGAGGAACCCGGAGCGGGCGGGCCGGGCCGGTTCGAGTGCGGACCGTACCGGACTTGGGGAACGCGAGGCGGGGCGACCACGCCCCGGCCCACACGAGCGGCACACCGGCAGGGGCACCGGTGTGGCGTATACGGTCGCGTGACCGAGCCGGGCCGGTGCCGGCCGGGAGACGCCCCGGCCGGCCGCGCGCCCCTCACCGGTTGTCTTTGATCAGCCGGTAGACGGGCGTGAAGATCAGCCCGGCGAGGACGGCCCAGCCGACGCCCCGGCAGAACGCCTGGAAGCCGTGCGCCGGGTATCCGGCGAGGGACGCCGTACAGCCGTAGGCCACGGCGACGGCGACGAGGGCGCGCCAGGACTGGCTGAGCGGCGACCAGGCGAGTTCGCTCAGCACGTCCGTCTCGACGCCCAGCGCGAACACGAAGACCCAGGGCAGCATGCACACCCCGACGATGCCCGCGGCGAGCGCCCAGGCGCCTCCGTCGGCGCCGCCCGCCCACAGGTCCACCCTCCACCGGCGGTCGGCCAGCGCACGCAGTTCGGAAAGGTCGGCGTGGTAGGCGCCGAGAGAGGGGTCGCGCGGGGCCCACAGCACCGGAAGACGCTCGCCCTGGCGCAACGGGCGGCTGGTGTGGACCGGTCCGACGGGCAGCCGCGCGGGGCCGCCGGGGACCGAGACGCGGAGCCGGCTGGACCAGCCCACGACGCGGTCGGGGCGGTCCTCGTCGTAGTCCTCGCGCAGCACGCGCGGGGGTTCGGCGATGGTGGCGGTGGCGACCTCCGCGCCCGCGCGCTGCAGGGCCGCTTGAGGCGCGTCACGATCCGGCAGGCCCGGGAACGAGGCGGCGGTCATGCCGGCCACCAGCAACAGCAGGTGCACGCCGACCTGCCGGGTCCTGATCCAGCCGTCCGACTCGTACGGCGTGCCGTCGATCCGCTCCCACTGCCACGCCCGTCTCCGGCGGTAGCCCTTCCGCGCGGCGCGTGGGCCCTTCTCCCGTGAGCCCTTTTCCAGGGAGACGCCGTCTTCCGGCGTCCCGGGCGACAGGTGCAGGCCGCGCACCCACAGCAGGACCGCCCGTACGGCCATGGCCCCGGCCGCCGTCCAGACGCAGACCAGGACGCCGGTGTGCGGCGCCGGCTGGTGGTCGATGCCCAGGGCCCAGACGCAGGCGGCCAGGGTCGCGGCACAGGCCACGCCGGCGCAGAGGCGTATCGCGTGCGTCAGCACGTCGCGAATGGTCAGGTACGGCATGGGCCCCCCACGGCAGCCGAACGTCGAGGCGTCCGCCCCGCGAACGCGAGCTCAGTGGATCACGCGGAACGGATCACGGAAAACCGTCCGGGGCCAGGGAAGACCGCCCTCGGCGGCAACGCGCGTCCCGCATACCCCCGGGGGGTAGCGGATTCCTCTCTCCGAACCCCTTGTCCGTCATACACCCTGGGGGTATACATAGAGACGTTCGAGAGATACCCCCCAGGGGTATAAGATCCCTACAGAGCCCAAGCCACGCACCAGGAGGCACCCCATGTCGACGCCCACCACCGCCACCCCCGCCGTCACCACCACCTACGCCGTCACCGGCATGAGCTGCGGCCACTGCGAGTCGGCCGTCACCAAGGCGGTCGGGGCGCTCGTCGGCGTACAGGCCGTGGCGGTCGACGTGGCCGCCGGGCGGGTCACCGTCACCACCGCCGGTGAGCCGGACGACGCCGCCGTCGCCGAGGCCGTGGACGACGCCGGGTACGAGCTCACCGGCCGCGTCTGAGTCCCTCATCCCCGCCCCCGCCGGGGCCGGCCCGCAGACCGGCCCCGGCGACACCTCCAGCCACAGGAGCAGCGATGCCCAGCACCACCACCGGGACCACCGGCACGGACCGCGTCGAACTCGCCATCGGCGGCATGACGTGCGCGTCGTGCGCGGCCCGCGTCGAGAAGAAGCTCAACCGCATGGACGGGGTGGTGGCCACCGTCAACTACGCCACCGAGAAGGCGCAGGTCACCTATGACGCCGGCGTCACGGTGGACGATCTGGTGGCCACGGTCGAGGCGACGGGGTACACGGCGGCGCCGCCGGCTCCCGCCCGCTCCGCCGGCCGGGGGGACGAGGGCGGGACGGACCGGGCGTCCGACGACGAGCTCCGCCCGCTCCGCGAGCGGCTGATCACCGCCGTGGTGCTGGCGGTGCCGGTGGTGGTGCTGTCGATGGTCCCGGCCCTGCAGTTCGAGTACTGGCAGTGGCTGTGCCTGACGCTGACCGCGCCGGTCGTCACGTACGCGGCCTGGCCGTTCCACCGGGCCGCGGTCACCAACGCCCGGCACGGCGCGGCCACCATGGACACGCTGATCTCCCTCGGCACGTCGGCGGCGTTCCTGTGGTCGCTGTGGGCGCTGTTCCTCGGGCACGCGGGCATGCCCGGCATGACGCACTCCTTCGAGCTGACGATCGCCCGGGGCGACGGCGCCGAGAACATCTACCTGGAGGCGGCGGCGGGCGTGACCGCCTTCATCCTGGCCGGCCGCTACTTCGAGGCCCGGTCCAAGCGCCGGGCGGGCGCGGCGCTCCGGGCGCTGCTGGAGCTGGGCGCCAAGGAGGTGACCGTCCTCCGGAACGGCCGCGAGGCGCTGATCCGCACCGAGGAACTGGCCGTGGGCGACCGCTTCGTCGTCCGCCCCGGGGAGAAGATCGCCACGGACGGCACGGTCGTCGAGGGCGGTTCGGCCGTGGACGCCTCGATGCTGACCGGCGAGTCGGTCCCGGTCGAGGTGGGCGTGGGCGACGCGGTCACCGGCGCCACGATCAACGCGGGCGGCCGGCTGGTGGTCGAGGCCACCCGGGTCGGCGCCGACACCCAACTGGCGCGCATGGCCCGGCTGGTGGAGGACGCCCAGAACGGCAAGGCCGCGGCGCAGCGGCTCGCGGACCGGATCTCCGCCGTCTTCGTCCCCGTCGTCATCGCGCTGGCCCTGGGCACGCTGGCCTTCTGGCTGCTGAGCGGCGCCGGGCTGACGGCCGCGTTCACGGCCGCCGTGGCCGTCCTGATCATCGCCTGCCCGTGCGCCCTCGGTCTGGCGACGCCGACCGCGCTGATGGTCGGCACCGGGCGCGGCGCCCAGCTGGGCATCCTGATCAAGGGCCCGGAGGTACTGGAGACCACGCGCGGCGTGGACACGATCGTGCTGGACAAGACGGGCACCGTCACCACCGGCCGGATGACCCTGCTGGCCGTCACCGCGGCGGCGGGCACGGCGGAGGACGAGGTGCTGCGGCTGGCCGGCGCGCTGGAGCACGCCTCGGAGCACCCGATCGCCCGGGCCGTGGCGGCAGGCGCCGCCGAGCGGGTCGGCACGCTGCCGGTGCCGGAGGACTTCGCCAACGTCCCCGGACTCGGGGTGCAGGGTGTCGTGGACGGGCACGCGGTGCTCGTGGGCCGGGAGAAGCTGCTCGCCGAGTGGGCCATGTCGCTGCCCGGGGAACTGGCGGCGGCGCGGGACGCGGCCGAGTCGGCCGGCCGGACGGCGGTCCTGGTGGCCTGGGACGGCGCGCCGCGCGCGGTGCTGGAGGTCGCCGACGCGGTGAAGGACACCAGCACGGAGGCCGTGCGGCGGCTGCGCGAGCTGGGCCTGACCCCGATCCTGCTCACCGGCGACAACACGGCGGTGGCCGAGGCGGTGGCCGCCGAGGTCGGCATCGACGAGGTGATCGCCGAGGTTCTGCCCGAGGACAAGGTGGCCGTCGTCAAGCGGCTCCAGGCCGAGGGCCGGTCGGTGGCCATGGTCGGCGACGGCGTCAACGACGCGGCGGCGCTGGCCCAGGCGGACCTGGGGCTGGCGATGGGCACGGGCACCGACGCGGCCATCGAGGCCGGCGACCTCACCCTCGTCCGGGGCGACCTCCGGGCAGCGGCGGACGCCATCCGGCTCTCGCGGAAGACGCTGGGCACCATCAAGACCAACCTGTTCTGGGCCTTCGCCTACAACGTGGCCGCCCTCCCGCTGGCCGCGGCCGGCCTCCTCAACCCGATGATCGCGGGCGCGGCGATGGCCTTCTCCTCGGTCTTCGTCGTCGGCAACAGCCTGCGGCTCCGGAGCTTCCGCGCCGCGGAGTGAGGCCGCCGCGCCCCGCAGGACACCGCGCGGTCGCCGGGCGGACGATCACCGTCCGCCCGGCGACCGCGCGGTGTCGGGCTCGTGATGAATCCGTAACAGCGGGATCCCCCGCGTCACCCGGCGCGTCTCTCCGGGTGACGAACGCGAGAACCGCGAAGAACACGGACACGAGAGCACGGAAGAGAGGGTGCGACGACATGGCGCTGCCCCAGCTGTACAGGAACAGGATCACGGCGCTGGTCGCCGTCACGGTCTTCGGCTTCGCGGGCACCCTGACCGCGGCGGTCACCGCCGAGGCGGTCGGCCGCAGCGCGGCGGCGGGCCTGCCGACGGAGGCCGACGCGGGCACCGGCCCGGCCGGCCGGGCCCAGGACGGCCGGCCGGCGGACGGCGACGCCCCGAAGACCGTCGTCGTCGTACGCGGCGGGACGTCCGAGTCCCAGGCTCTCCCCCGGCCCTGAACCCCGAGCCGCCCCCGAGCCCTCGTCCGGTCCGGCAGCCCCGGCCGCGCCCGAGTCCTCGTCCGGCCTGAACCCCGAGCCGGCCCCAGTCCCGAGCCGACCGAGCCTGGTCCGGCCCCGAGCCCTCGTCCGACGCCGGGCCCGAGCCGGCCCCGCCCCCGCCCAGCACCGCCCCGCACTCCATTCGGCCCGATCCGGCCCAGCGCCGGCCCCGCGCCCATCCAGCGCCGACCCCACGCCGACCCCGCGCCCTAGACGCGGTCGCACTCCAGCCCGTCCAGCCGCTTCCCGCCGCCGGACAGCGTCACCTTCACCCGGTTCCACGGCAGCCCGCCGGGCACCTGGTTGTGGGCCGCGGTGCACACCAGCTGGGTGCGGGCGGTCCGCGAGATGCGGCTGACGTCGAGCGGCAGCACGATCTCGACGTGCCCGGGGTCCGTCGTGACCTGCACGCCCACGCCAGGCCGGATGCCGATGTCGCTGTAGAGACCGCGCGTGCGTTCCGCCTCGTTAGGCCCCTTCAGCATCAGCCGTACCGCGTCCTCCGCGGTCACCGGGCCGTCCGCCGGACGCGAGGTGCCGATGACGCCGGTCACCACGGCGAAGTACAGCCGGGCCTCCCAGCCGGGCGCGCCCGGCTGGTGGACGCCGGTGGCGGGCTGGCCGAACTCGATGACCTCCGTCGGCTCGATGCCGCAGCCGGCGAGCGTGCCCAGCAGGAGCACCGCGGCCGACGCGCGTCGTGCCCTCACTCCTCGTCACCTCCTGTGCGCAGGGGGAGGTCGACGGTGAACACCGCGCCTCCGCCGGGCCGGTTGGCGGCCCGGATGGTTCCGTGGTGCAGCCGGACGTTCTCCAGCGTGATGGCGAGGCCGAGGCCGCTGCCCTCGGAGCGGACCCGGGCGGCGTCGGCCTTGTAGAAGCGGTCGAAGACGTGCGGCAGCACCTTGGGGTCGATCCCCGGGCCCTGGTCGGCGACCTCGATCAGCAGCCGTCCGGCCGCGTCGTCGCCTTCCGTCGCCCGGACCGTCACGTGGACGGGGGCGCCGCCGTGCCGCAGGGCGTTGCCGACCAGGTTGGCCACCACGACGTCGATGCGCCGGGTGTCGAGCCGGGCGCGGACGCCGTCGGGCAGGTCGGCGGTGACCTCGTCCTGCCAGTTGCGGGCCTGGAGGGTCTTGCGGACGGTCTCGGCGACGTCGACCTCGTCGAGGTGGAGGGCGGCGGCGCCGGCGTCGAAGCGGGAGATCTCCATCAGGTCCTCGACCATGCGGGCGAGCTTGCCGGTCTCCTCGCTGATCAGCCGGACGGCGTGGGCGGTGTCCGGGTCGAGGGTGGCGGCGTCCTCGTCGAGGACGTCGACGACGGCCGTCATGGCGGCGAGCGGGGTGCGCAGTTCGTGCGAGACGTCGGCGGCGAAGCGGCGCGCGTTGGCCTCCATGCGGCGGAGTTCGGCGACGTTCTCCTCCAGGGCGGCGGCCATGCCGTTGAACGTCCGGGAGAGTTCGGCGAGTTCGTCGCGGCCGGTGACCTTCAGCCGGGTGTCGAGGGCGCCCTCGGTGATCCGCTGGGCGCCGCGGCGCAGTTCGCGTACGGGCCGGAGGACGCCGCCTGCGGCGATGAGGGCGGGCACCACGGCGAGGGCGACGGCGGGCAGGGCGCCGCTCTGGGCGGCGTCGACGAGGGCCTGGACGTTGGCCTCGTCCTCGCGCAGCGGGACCCGGGCGAAGACCTCCACGCCGGACGGTTTCCGGTCGTTGCTGAAGGTGACGGGGAGGCCGATGACGAGCCAGGGGCGGCCGTCGGTCTCGACGCGCTGCACGGCGGCGATCCCGGCCTGCACCTTCTTGCGCACGCCGGTGCCAAGGGCGGCGTCCTCGCCGGGCCGGAGGGCCGGGACCATGGGCCCGGCGCCGAAGCGGACGTGCACGACCCAGTGCTGGGCCGCCTCGCCGGCCCGGTTGAGGTTGGCCGCGAACTTGGCGAGACCTGCCTCTCCGGGCGGGTACCGCAGGTCGGGGGCCTGGGAGTTGACCTGGCCGCGCAGGGCGTCGACGGCGGTGTCCTGGGTGCGCTGGAGGATCGCGGTGCGCGCCTCGCGGAAGGTGAGCGCCGCGGTGGCCAGCGCGCTCAGCGCGGCGACGAGCAGGAACGCGACGACGAGCCGGGCGCGCAGGCCGCGGGCGAGGGTGCGCAGGGCGGGCTTGCGCGCCCCGGCGGGGCGCCGCCGATCGGCCGGGCGGCGCACGCCGAGACGTCTCACAACGGGCCGAACCGGTAGCCGAAGCCGCGCACGGTCTGGATGTAGCGGGGCGAGCGCGTGGAGTCCTCCACCTTGGTGCGCAGCCGCATCACACAGGCGTCCACCAGCCGGGCGTCGCCGTGGTAGCTGTGCTCCCAGACGTGTTCCAGGAGCTGCTGGCGGCTGTGGACGCGGCCGGGGGTGGCGGAGAGGTGGAGCAGCAGCTTCATCTCGGAGGGGGCGAGCGCGAGGTCCTTGCCGTGCTTGGTGACGACCAGTCCGGCCCGGTCGACGACCAGGTCGCCGTGGACCTCGGCGGGCCGGGCGGCGCCCTCGGGGCCGGCGCCGTCGGCGGGTGCCGCGCGGCGGAGGACCGCGCGGATGCGGGCTTCCAGGACCTCGCCGCGGGCGGGCTTGACGATGTAGTCGTCGGCGCCGGCCTCCAGGCCGAGGACGACGTCGATGTCGTCGCCGCGGGCGGTGAGCATGATGATCGGGAGCTGCTGGGTGGCGCGTATCCGGCGGCAGACCTCGAAGCCGCTGACGTCGGGGAGCATCAGGTCGAGGAGGACCAGGTCCGGCCGGAAGGCGCCGAGCGCGGCGAGCCCGGCCTCACCGGTCGCCGCGGCCTCGACCTCGTGGCCGCGGCGGCGCAGGGTGAGGGTGACCCCTTCCCGTACCGCTCGGTCGTCCTCGATCAGAAGCACGCGTGACATAGGGACAGTATCGATCCGATCATCACACCAACGCGCCGGATGGGACCCCGTCCGGGGAACTGTCACCGATTGCTCATATTCACCTGGGGTCCCTGTGACCTCTCCCGTCTCACCTTCTTCACCGGAGAAGCCCCGCCGCGCGGGCCGGGGCGGGATAATGACCAGCCGATTGTCCGTACGCCATCAAGCCGTCGTCCGAGCCCCTCCCCAGCCCTCGACAGGCACGATCATCAGCGATCCGGAGGTCGCCATGAGCACGCACGAGGTCCTCAACCAGGCCCCGCCCCTGACCGGCTTCACCACCGCCGACGACCCCGCGCTGCTGGAGGCCCTCCGCCGGGACGGCGGCGGCCGGGGCGAGGAGGAGGTCCGGGCCCTGGGGGCGCGGGCCGGTTCGGAGGAGGTCCAGGAGTGGGCGCGGCAGGCCGAGGCGTACCCGCCGGTGCTGCGCACCCACGACCGGTACGGCCACCGGGTGGACGAGGTCGACTTCCACCCGGCGTGGCACCACCTGATGGCGACGGCCGTGGAGACCGGTCAGCACGCGGCGCCCTGGGCGGACGGCCGGCCGGGGGCACACCTGATCCGCGCCGCCAAGTTCTACGTCTGGGCGCAGGCCGAGCCCGGCCACGGCTGTCCGGTCTCCATGACCAACGCCGCCGTCCCCGCCCTCCGCGCCCAGCCCGGCCTCGCCGCCCTCTACGAACCGCTGCTGGCGTCCCCGGTGTACGACTACGGACTGCGGCCGCCGCTGGGCAAGCGCGGCCTGATCGCCGGCATGTCGATGACGGAGAAGCAGGGCGGCTCGGACGTCCGGGCCAACACCACCACGGCCGTCCCGGCGGGCGACGGCACGTACCTGATCACCGGGCACAAGTGGTTCACCTCCGCGCCGATGAGCGACGTCTTCCTGGTCCTGGCCCAGACCGAGCAGGGCCTGACCTGCTTCCTCATGCCGCGCGTCCTGCCGGACGGCACCCGCAACGCGATGCGCCTCCAGCGGCTGAAGGACAAGCTCGGCAACCGCTCCAACGCCTCCTCCGAGATCGAGTACGAGGGGGCCGTCGCCTGGCCGGTGGGCGAGCCGGGGCGCGGGGTGCGCACGATCGTCGAGATGGTCAACATGACCCGCCTCGACTGCGTCATCGGCTCGGCCGCCGGCATGCGCGCCGGGCTGCGGCAGGCCCTGCACCACACCACGTACCGCCGCGCCTTCGGCGCCGAGCTGATCGACCAGCCGCTGATGCGCAACGTCCTGGCGGACCTCGCCGTCGAGTCGGAGGCGGCCACGGCCCTGGCGATGCGCCTGGCGGCGGCCCTGGACCGGTCGGAGGCCGGGGACGAGGCGGAACGCGCCCTGCGGCGGCTCGCGCTGGCGGCCGGCAAGTACTGGGTGTGCAAGCGCGGCAGCGCACACGCGGCGGAGGCGCTGGAGTGCCTGGGCGGCAACGGCTACGTCGAGGAGTCGGGCATGCCCCGCCTCTACCGCGAGGCGCCGCTCCTCTCCATCTGGGAGGGCTCCGGCAACGTCGCCGCCCTGGACGTCCTCCGCGCCCTCACCCGCGAACGCGGGGCGCTGGACGCCTACTTCGCCGAGGTCGACGCGGCCGCCGGCGCGGACCCCCGCCTCGACGCCGCCGCCACCCGCCTGCGCACCCTCCTCACCACCCTCCACGACCCCCACCACGCCCAGCTCACCGCCCGCCGCGTGGCCGAACAGCTCACCCTCGTCCTCCAGGGCAGCCTCCTCGTCCGCCACTCCACCCCCGCCATGGCCGACACCTTCTGCGCCTCCCGCCTGGCCGGCGACTGGGGCGGCGCCTTCGGCACCCTCCCGCCGGGCGCGGACCTGGGCGGGGTGCTGGAACGGGCGGTGGTGAAGGACGCGGGGTAGGCGCCCGGTCCGCCGGGCGGCGCCCGTCAGCCCCCGACCGCCGAAGAGGGCGAGGTCAGGAGGAGGGCGGCGACGGAAGGACGACTCAGGAGGCGGACGGTTCGATCTCCCCCGCGAAGACGATGACCTGGTCGATGAGGCTCCGCCGCAGATGGACGACGTCCGTTCCCGCCAGGCGGGGGCCTCCGGCCGGCGTGGTGAAGACCCACTGGTACCGGGCCCACTCGTCCGGCATGTCCACCGCCGAGCAGCGCACCATCGTGCCGGTCCCCGCCGGGTGGCGCCGGATGTCCAGCACGAACCGCTCGACCGCCGCGATTCCTTCGATGCGGCCCAACGGCCCCCAGAGGACCACGTCCGACGTCAGGGCCTGGGAGAGCAGAGCAGTCACATAGCTGTCGTCCGAGGCGTTGAACGCGGATATGAACGTGTCGATCGCGGAGCGTGCCGTCTCTTCCTGCATGTCCCAGTAATACCAGCCGTTTCGCGTGCGCTCGTCCCGCGAGCCGCCTTCCGGTCACGGTGAACCGTCAACGCCCGCCGCCGCGCCGGCGGACGCTTTCGCGACCGGCCCCGGCCGGTGCGTCCGAACATCCACTCCGGCCCCTCGAACGCCCTCATCCCATCGGAGGAAACCGCCCCGCATCCCGGCTGAACGGGTGACACACGCCGCAGTATCTCGGTGGCGCGCGCCCTCGCGCCGTTGTGGGCGAATCCGGAGGATGCCGTGGACGAGTGGGTGGTGCTGGTCCTCGCGATGGTCGCGGTGATCGTGGTCGTCGTGTCCGTGATCCTGCTGCGCGGGAGGCGGGTGGGGGCCGGCGAGGATCCCTCCGAGACGCCCGACGTCATCGAGTACATGACGATGATGATCGGCGTGGTCTATGCCATCGTCCTCGGACTGGCCATCGCCGGCGTCTGGGAGGCGCGGAACTCCGCGCAGGCCACGGTGCAGGCCGAGGCGCAGGCGCTGCACGAGATCCAGGAGCGGGTGCAGGCGTTCGCGCCGGCGGCCCGGGAGCAGGTGCGGGCGGACGTCGACACCTACGTCCAGTACGTCGTCCACAAGGAGTGGCCGGGCATGCTGGACGACGGGCAGCTCACCGACAAGGGGAAGGAGCTGCTGGACAAGGTGCGGGCGGACATCACCTCCTACGAGCCGAGGAACGACCGCGAGAGCCAGTCGTACCAGCCGCTGCTGGACCAGGCCGGGGCGGCGGACGCGGCGCGCAACGCCCGTGGGCTGAGCGCCGGGGACACCATGCCGGGGGTGGTGTGGTTCGGTCTGATCGGCGGGGCGCTGGTGGCCGTGGGCCTGATCTACACCCTGCAGATCCGGCGGTCGCCGCGCGAACTGCTCCTCGCCGGGCTCTACAGCGCGCTGATCGCCTTCCTCCTCTTCCTCATCTGGGACTTCGACGCCCCCTTCGGGCACTACGTGGGCGACTCCACCGACGCGTTCACCGATCTGTTCGCCGTCTGACGACGCGCCGCTCGGTTCCGGCCAGATTCCGCCGGCCGTCCCTCGGACCCCTCACCGCCGCCTCCGTCCCCGCCGTCCGCGACGGTGGCGGCCGGGGGCGGCACCGTGTCCGCGCCCGCGACGTCCCAGCGCCCGGCCGCGTACCCGCTGTTCGGGCCGGGGCGGCCGCCGCCCCCGGCCCGTACGCGACCGGGCCCGGACGGGCCCGTCGCCCCCGCCCCAATGGTCTACACCTTTCCCGGGCGGCTCCCGGAACGCCCTCCAGGCATGACCGGTTCCCGGCGCCGGCCCGCGCGTTTCGCCCTCCGTTTGGGGGTACAGGGCAAGGGGGCTGACCGACAGGAGGGCACCCGGAGTGACCGACGAGAGCATCGCCTACGGCGAAGGCGCGACCCGGACGGTCGACATGGACGAGGCGGCGGCACTGGTCCGCGGCATCTGCTTCAAGACCGGCCCGCCCCGCCTCCTCGGCGTCGAGCTGGAATGGCTCGTCCACGACCTGCGCGAACCGACCCGCCCGGTGGAAGCGGCCCGGCTCAACGCCGCCGCCGACCGGCTCCGCAAGCTTCCGCTGCGCTCACTGCTCACCATCGAGCCCGGCGGCCAGATCGAGTTCAGCTCGCAGCCCGCCGGCTCCCTCACCGCCTGCGTGGACGAGGTGGCCGCCGATCTCGCCCTGGCCAGGGCCGAGTTGAAGGACATCGGGCTCTTCCTCGCCGGCTACGGCAAGGAGCCCTGGACCCATCCGGACCGGGTGGTGGAGACCCGCCGCTACAGCGCGATGGAGGTCTACTACGACCGCTGGAACGGGGCCGGCCGCACGATCATGTGCCGGACGGCGTCCGTCCAGGTATGCGTGGACGCCGGCGGCGAGGGCCCGGGCCCGCTCGGGTTCGACCGCCGCTGGCGGTACGCGCACCTGCTGGGCGCGGTGCTGACCGCCGCGTTCGCCAACTCGCCGCTGCACCTGGGGCGGCCCACCGGCTGGCGCTCCACCCGCCAGGCCACCTACGCCCGGATGGACCCGGGCCGCACCCTCGCCCCCGCCGAGCACCTGGAGCCGCGGGCGGCCTGGGCCGAGTACGCGCTGGACGCGGAGGTGATGTTCATCCGGCGCGAGGAAGGACCGTGGCAGCCCGTACAGGGCCTGCCGCTGCGCGAGTGGCTGCGCACGGGCGAGCCGCGGCCGGTCACCGCGGGCGATGTGATCTACCACCTGACCACGCTGTTCCCGCCCATCCGGCCGCGCGGCCACCTGGAGATGCGCATGATCGACGCGCAGCCGGGCGAGGACGGGTGGCTGGTGCCGCTCGCGGTGACGGCGGCGCTGTTCGACGACCCGACGGCCGCCGAGACCGCGTACCGCGCGGTGAAGCCGCTGGCCGACGCGGCGGGCGGGGAGCCCACCCCGCGCAACCCGCTGTGGCGCCGGGCCGCCCGGCACGGCCTGTCCGATCCGGAGCTCCACGCGGCGGCGGCCGGCTGTTTCGCGGCGGCGCGCGAGGCGCTCCCCCGGCTCGGGGCCTCGCCCCGGGTGCTGGAGGCGGTGGACGAGTTCACCGCCCGGTACGTGGGCCGGGGCCGCTGCCCGGCCGACGACCTGCTGGACCTGGTCGCGGACCGGCCCGTGAGCGCGGAGTGCGGGCCGTGACCGCCACGGGCCGCAGGGCCACCGGACGGCAGCACGGCGGTGACGACGGCACGGATCCCGGCGCGCTCCGGCGGCGCGCCGTGGACGTCCTGCTCGCGGCCCGTGAGCGCACCATCGCGCTCACGGGCTGCGTACCGGACCCCGAACTCACCGCGCAGCACTCGCCGTTGATGTCGCCGCTGGTGTGGGACCTGGCGCACATCGGCAACCAGGAGGAGCTGTGGCTGCTGCGTGCCGTGGGCGGGCACGCGGCGCTGCGGCCGGAACTGGACTCCGTCTACGACGCGTTCGAGCACCCGCGCGCCGAGCGCCCCGCGCTCCCGCTGCTGCCCCCGGACGAGGCCCGCCGCTATGTGGCGGACGTCCGCGGCCGGGCGCTGGACGTCCTCGACCGGACACCGGTCGACGACGGCGGCGGCCCGCTGGCCCGGGCGGCGTTCGCCTTCGGGATGATCGCCCAGCACGAGCAGCAGCACGACGAGACCATGCTGATCACCCACCAGCTGCGGGCCGGCCCGGCCGTGCTCACCGCGCCGGAGCCGCCGCCCGCCGCCCCGGACACGGCCGGGCTGCCCGTCGAAGTCCTCGTCGAGGGCGGCCCGTTCACCATGGGCACCTCGGCCGAGCCCTGGGCGCTGGACAACGAGCGGCCCGCGCACGAACGCGTGGTGGCCCCGTTCTTTCTCGACACCCTGCCGGTGAGCAACCGGGCGTACGGGCACTTCGTCGAGGACGGCGGCTACCGCGACCCCCGCTGGTGGCACCCCGAGGGCTGGGCGCAGGTACGCCGGCACCAGCTGGCGGCGCCGCTGTTCTGGCGGCGCGACGGCGGGGTGCCGGGCGGCTGGCTGCGGCGCCGCTTCGGCGTGGTGGAGCCGGTACCGCCGGACGAGCCGGTGCTGCACGTGAGCTGGTACGAGGCCGCCGCGTACGCCGCCTGGGCCGGGCGGCGGCTGCCCACCGAGGCCGAATGGGAGAAGGCCGCCCGGTACGACCCGGCGTCCGGCCGCTCCCGCCGCTACCCGTGGGGCGACGAGGACCCCACGCCCGACCGCGCCAACCTCGGCCAGCGCCACCTGCGCCCGGCCCCCGTCGGCGCCTATCCGCGCGGCGCGTCCCCGCTGGGAGTGCGGCAGCTGATCGGCGACGTGTGGGAGTGGACGGCGAGCGACTTCCTGCCGTACCCGGGGTTCCGGGCGTTCCCCTACCGCGAGTACTCGGAGGTCTTCTTCGGCAGCGCGTACAAGGTGCTGCGCGGCGGGTCGTTCGGGGTGGACCCGGTCGCCTGCCGGGGCACGTTCCGCAACTGGGACCTGCCGGTGCGCCGGCAGATCCTGGCCGGCTTCCGCACGGCCCGCGACCCGGAGCCGTGCTGATGTGCCGGCACCTGGCCGTGCTGGGCCCCGAGGCCCCGCTCGGCGCGTCCGTCGCCGATCCGCCGCACGCCCTCGTCCGGCAGGCGTGGGCGCCGCGCCGGCAGCGGTACGGGACGGTGAACGCGGACGGGTTCGGCATCGGCTGGTACGCGGACGGCGACCCGCGGCCCGCCCGGTACCGCCGGGCCGGGCCGGTGTGGGCGGACCCGTCCTTCGCCGACCTGGTCCGGGTGGTACGGGCCCGGGCGCTGCTGGCGGCGGTGCGGGACGCGACCGGGCCGGGCGCCGACGGCGAGGCCGCCGCGGCCCCCTTCGCCGCGGGCCCGTGGCTCTTCAGCCACAACGGCGCCCTCACCGGCTGGCCCGGCTCGGCCGCGCCCCTCGTCCCGCTGCTGCCCGCCACGGCCCTGCTGCGGCTGGAGGCGCGCTGCGACTCGGCGTTCGTCTGGGCGCTGGTGGCGCACCGGCTGCTGGACGAGGGCGATCCGCCGGGGCGGGCGCTCGCGTACGCCGTCACCGCGCTCGCGGAGGCCGCGCCCGGCTCCCGGCTGAACCTGCTGCTCACCGACGGCGCTTCGGTCACGGCCACCGCGTACGGGGACTCCCTGTGGTACCTGGCCGGCCCCGGCGAGCGGGTCGCGGTGGCGTCGGAGCCGTACGACGACGATCCGCGCTGGACCGAGGTGCCCGACGGCACGCTGCTGTCGGCGGACCGCGCGCGGGTCGCCCTCACGTCCCTGTAGCACCTTCCCCCTTCGAGCTTCCGCCTTCCTTCCCCCTGCCCCGCCGCACGCGCAAGGAGCCCTGCCCGTGAGCCAGTTCGTCCTCTCCCGCACCCTCCCGTCCGACGCGACCGCCGCCGCCCTGCGCGCCGACGTCGCCGAGGGGCTGACCCGGTCGCCCAAGGAGCTCCCCCCGAAGTGGTTCTACGACGCGCGGGGCAGCGCCCTCTTCGACGAGATCACACTGCTGCCCGAGTACTACCCGACGCGCGCCGAACGCGAGATCCTGCGCGCCCGCGCCGACGCCATCGCCGCCGCCACCGGCGCCCGGACGCTCGTCGAACTCGGCTCCGGCTCCTCGGAGAAGACCCGCCACCTCATCCGGGCCCTGCCCCTGCTGGACCACTACGTGCCGGTGGACGTCAGCGAGAGCGCCCTGTCCGGGGCCGCCGCGACCCTGCTCGACGAACACCCGGGGCTGCGGGTGCACGCCCTCGTCGCCGACTTCCAGTACGGCCTGACCCTCCCGGACACCCCCGGGCCGCGGCTGCTCGCGTTCCTCGGCGGCACCATCGGCAACCTGCTGCCCGCGGAACGGGCGGAGTTCCTGGCCGGCCTGCGGGCCGGCATGGCCCCCGGCGACGCCCTGCTGCTCGGTACGGACCTGGTCAAGGACGAGCGGGTGCTGGTCGCGGCGTACGACGACTCCCGGGGCGTGACGGCCGCCTTCAACAAAAACGTCCTCGCGGTCCTCAACCGCGAGCTGGGCGCCGACTTCGACCCCGCCGACTTCGCGCACGTCGCCCTGTGGGACGCCCGCCACGAGTGGATCGAGATGCGGCTGCGGGCCCGGCGGGCCGTGCTGGCGAAGATTCCGGCTCTGGACCTGGCGGTGCACTTCGCCGCCGGCGAGGAGGTGCGGACGGAGATCTCGGCGAAGTTCCGGCGGGAAGGGGTGCGGACGGAACTCGCCGCGGCGGGGCTGGAGTTGCGACGGTGGTGGACGGATGCGGCGGGGCGGTTCGCGCTGTCGCTGGCGGTGCCGTAGGGACGCCCGCGGCGGGCGGTGCCCCGGTCCCGCCCCTTCACCGTTTCTGCGGGGGCAAGCCCCCGCACCCCCGAAACCGCGCTCCGCGCGGTTGTCCTCAAACGCCAGACGGGCTGAATAGCCCGTCCGGCGCTTGAGGACGAGCGGCGAAGCCGCGAACAGGGGGTCTGGGGCGCAGCCCCAGGAATCGGTGAAGGGGCGGGACCGGGGCGAAACACCCCCGGGTAACCTGAACCCGTGAACCAAGAGCAGCCCACCCCCGAACACGAAAGCCTCCCCGGAAGCTTCGAACGCGGCACCGACGGCCCCAAGGTCATCGTCGTAGGGGTGGACGGCTCCGACTCCTCCTGGCGCGCCGCCGCCTACGCCGCCGGCCTCGCCCGCCGGCAGAGCGCGCTGCTCGCCATCGTCTACGTGCAGCCCGTCCTGGTGGGCGGCGCGGCCTTCGGAGCTCCGGTGGCCGAGGTGACGGAGGAGGTCGCCGAGGAGCTGCTCGCGGAGATCCGGGCCACCACCGAGCGGCTGCGCGGGCTCTATCCGCACGCGATGCGCTGGGAGTTCCACACCTTCCGCGGCGACCCGTACTCGGGCCTGGTGCGGGCGGCCGACGACCTCAAGGCCGACGCGGTCGTCGTCGGCGCGTCGGAGCAGGCGGGCCACCGCATCGTCGGGTCGGTCGCGGTCCGCCTGGTGAAGGCGGGACGGTGGCCGGTGACGGTGGTGCCGTAGGCCCCCGTACGCACGACCAGCACCACCAGCACCACCGGCACCACCCAGGGGAGGAACCCCACCATGCCCGCATCCCCGCCCGGACGGCCGATCCTCCGGATGACGGACGTAAGCCGCGACTACGGCGACCGCACGGTCCTCCGTTCCGTGAACCTGACGCTGTCCCGCGCCGAGTGCGTCGCCGTCACCGGCCCCAACGGCTCGGGCAAGTCGACGCTGCTCCGGCTGGCCACCGGCCGGGAGCGGCCCACGTCGGGCGAGGTGCTGTTCGACGGCGCGCCCGTGAGCGAGGACGACCCGGCCGTACGGAGGCGGCTCGCCGCCGTCATGGACGCGGCGTCCTTCTACCCGGACCTGACCGTCCGCGAGCACCTCGTGTTCGTCGCGCTGGCCCACGGCCTGGGCCGGGCGGCGGCGGAGGAGGCGGTGACGCGGGCCCTCGCGGACCACCGGCTGGCGGAGCACGCGGACGTGCTGCCCGACGCGCTGTCCTCGGGGCAGACCCAGCAGGTGCTGCTGGCCGCCGCGTTCCTGCGCCCGCACGACCTGCTGGTGCTCGACGAGCCCGAGCAGCGGCTGGACACCGCGGCCCGCGCCGCGCTGGCCCGGCGGCTGTGCGCCCGCAAAGCGGAAGGCACCGCGATCCTGCTGGTCACCCACCACGACGACGTGGCCGCGGCGGTGGCCGACCGCGTCCTGGACCTGGCAGACCTGTCGGAGGCGGCCGGTGCCTGACACGCTCATCGAGGAGCGGCGGACGACGGACGGGGACACGGACGACGGCCCCTCGGGATCCCGCGCCGCGCTGGAGTTCCTGCGCCGGGCCCGCCGCGAGGAGAGCCGCCGGCGGCGGCGCGACGGCGCCGTCGTGCTCTACGGCGTCGTCCTGACGGCCGTCGTCTGGGTGCCGGGGCTGATCGCCGTGGTCCGGGCGGCGGACGCCGCGTCCCCCCCGGGGCGCCCTGGCGGAACGGGTCCTGGCCGGCCTGCCGGTGACCGTCCCCGTGCTCGGCGCCGCCGTCCTCCACGCGCTGGTCCGCAGCGCGGCCTGGCGGGGGCCGGTCCTGGTCGACCTGCCCACCGTCCGGTGGGCCCTGCCGCTGCCGGTGGGCCGCGGCGGGCTGCTGCTCCCCCGGTTCGCGAAGGCCGCCGGTCTCGCCGCGGCCGCCGGCGCGGCGGCGGGCGCGGTGCCGGGACTCCTGGCCGGGACGCTCTCGCCGGACCTCGGCACCGCCGGCCGCGCGTGGGCCGCGGCGGCGGGGGCCTGGGGCGGCGCGGCCGTCGCCCTCACAGCCGCGGGCTGCGGCGCGCTCGTCGAGCGATACGACGACGGGCGGTGGGAGCGCCGCCGTTCCCGCCTCGCCGCTGCGGCGGCTTCCGCAGCGGTCCTCGCGGGACTGGTCCTGGCCGCCCTGGCGACGACGGGCCGGGGCGCGAGCCCCTCGGCCGGGCGGGTGCTGCTGTGGTCGGGGCCGTGGGGCTGGTCGGCGCAGCCGCTGGTGGCGGCCGTGGACGGCCCGGCCCCGGGGTGGCCGGCGGCCCTCGCGCTGTCGGTGGTGTCGACGGCGGTGGTGCTGGTGGCGGGGGTACGGGCGGTGCCGGGGATACCGGCGTCGGCCCTGCGCACCCGGGCCACGGTCGCCGAGCGGATGACCGCGTCCGTCTTCTCCCTGGAGCTGCGGCAGGCGCGGCTGGCGACGCGCGGCGGGCGCGCGGCGGCCCGTTCGCGCCCTCTCCTCCGGCTGCCGGTGCCGCGCCGGCGGTGGCTGCTCGTGCCGTGGCGGGACGCGACGGGGCTGCTCCGGGCGCCGGCCCGGGCGGTCCGGGCGCTGGTCTGGCTCGCGGCGGCCGTGGCCCTCACCGCGCTCGCCCCGGCGGCGCGTCCGACCCCGCGGGCCGTCCTGGCCGTCCTCGCGCTCACCGCCGCGTACCTGGCGGCCGCCCACCTCGTTGAGCCCGCCCGCCTGGACAGCGACGACCTCCGCCGCCGCGCCCAGCTCCCGTACTCCTCCGGCGCCCTGGCCCTGTGGCACGCCGTCGTCCCGGCCGTCCTTCTGGTGCCGGGCCTGGCGGCGGGCGCGGCGGTGGCGGTGACGGCCGGCCGGGGCGGCGCCGGTCTCGCGGTGCTGGTCGGCTGCGTCCCCGCCCTGGTCGGCGCGGCCCTCGTCAGCGCCTACCGGGGGGTGCTGCCGCCGCAGGCGGTGGTGGGCACGGACACGCCGTTCGGCAACACGGCCGTGTTCCAGCTGGCGGGCTGGTACCTGCGCGGCCCCCTCGGCGCGCTGGCCACCACCGCGCCCGCGCTCGCCCTCGTCCTCCTCCACCGCGGCCCCGCCCCGGCGGCCCTGGCCGGCTGGCTCGCGGCGGCGGGCGGCGCGCAGCTCTGGTGGGCCCACCACACGGCCCGCCGCCTCCACCGGGCGTGACCGCCCGGGGGTGCCCCACCGGACCCGCCCCACCGGGTTCCGCCCACCGGGCATGCCCGACCGGGCGCGCCCCATCCGGCGTGCCCCACCGGGCGCGTCCCAACCGGTTGCGTCCCACCCGGCGTGACGCACCGGACGCGCCCAACCCGGCATGCCCAACCGGTTGCGTCCCGCGCGGCGTGACCCGCCGAACGCGCCCCGCCCGGCGTGACCCACCGGACGCGCCCAACCCGACGTGACCCACCGGACGCTACGCCGGGCACACCCCACCTGGCGCCCGCACCACCCGCCAGGCGCGCGACCACGCCAACGGCGGCGCCCGCCTCGCGCGGGGACGCCGTGTGGCGGACGGTGGTGGGGTCAGCAGCACGCACGCCGCCGGGAGGACCCCCACCCATGACGAACCACACGTACCGCGTGACCGAGATCGTCGGCTCGTCCCCCGAGGGCGTGGACCAGGCCATCCGCAACGGGCTCGCCCGCGCGTCCGAGACTCTGAGGAACCTTGATTGGTTTGAAGTGGTTCAGATTCGGGGGCACCTGGAGAACGGCGAGATCGGGCACTACCAGGTGGGGCTCAAGGTCGGCTTCCGGCTGGAGGACGGCGCCTGAAAGCGCTTGAAGCGAAGGCAGACCCCGCCTCCGCCGCGTACAGCGGGGAAGGCAGGGCATCGCGTCAGCCTTGGAGTACGGCGAAGCGCTCGCGGAGGTCCTTGACGGGTTCGGCACGCCGCGCCATGAGGTAGACGCGGGTGTGGGTTCGCTGGACTTCGTGGAGGAGCTTGAAGCCCTGGCTCTCGTTGTAGGTGACGAGCCCCGGGAAGTTGCACCCGCGGCGAACCCACTGCTTACCCTCAACGGCGGCACGGTCCACGGCCCACATGGCCATGGTGGTTCCGGGCTTGTGCCGGCGGTACGCCGGGTCGGTGACGCTGGAGTACAGATAATGCGCCGGTTCCGCCAACTCCTCCTCCGTCCATCCCCACGGCGGGGTCTGGTCCTGCACGGTGATGAACCCGATGAGTCGCCCGGCGTCGTCATCGGCGAGGACCCACACGTCGCCGTCGGGGTTCTCGGCCTGCCTGGCGAGGTCGGCGGCGTTCTCACGCCAGCTCGGCAGGCCCCTGTCCTCCAGCCATCCCGAGCGGGCGAGGATCATGGTTTCAACGGCGGGGATGTCGGCGGCCGTGGCCGGTCGCATGGCGAACATGTCTCTCCTGTTGCGGTGTCGTCAGAGGAAGGCTTGGGCGGCGAAGTGCAGGTCCAGCACTTCGAGGAGCTGGGCGTGACCGTCTTCGCGGTAGGGCCCTTCCGATAGGCGGCGTACGGCTCGGCGGAGCCCGTCCGGGTCCACCACTTGTTCTTCGAAGAGGGGTGAGCCGTCGTGGAGCATGCGGGCGAAGAGGGGGCGGGCGTGGGTGGTGAGGGTGTGCTGGACGACTTCGGCGAAGGACTCTCGCGTGCGGGATTCGGTGACGTCCGGGCTCAGGCCGAGGGCGGCGAGCCGGCGGCGCTGGAGCTGTTTGAGTTCGCGCCAGTGCATCGGCAGCCACTCGCCGAGCTGGACCATGCCGGGGTCGGCGAACGGGTGTACAGGCCGCCGGCTGGTCGGACAGCTCTAACGAC
The DNA here is from genome assembly GCF_020099395.1 of Streptomyces mobaraensis. Taxonomy (NCBI): domain Bacteria; kingdom Bacillati; phylum Actinomycetota; class Actinomycetes; order Kitasatosporales; family Streptomycetaceae; genus Streptomyces; species Streptomyces mobaraensis. Next base: position 760,891 of record NZ_CP083590.1, read on the forward strand.
GGGGGCAACGTGCCGCCCCCGGTCTAAGCGATGTCGTCAAGATTTTCGGGCAAGTTTCGGCAAGTTCCTCGCTCCACGAGACAGTTGCGGGCAAGCTCGGGCACACAGATCGTCACTGGCGTCCGAGGAGGACATCATGGCCCTGATTATGCTCGGTAAGGACCCGGAGAGCCCCAGCGGCGGTTCACCCACCATCTACTACGACGACGTGAAGGACACCTACCTCGTCCAAGGGTGGAAGGTGGAAGACGCCGAGCGTCTCGGGAAGATGGACATCCCCGACCACGAGTCGGCGGTGGAGATCCCCCGTCGCGTGGTCAAGTTCTTCCTGGAGATGGGGCTGCACACCAAGGACGCCGAAGTGGAAGTGACGACGGATGGCTCAGACCCCAACGTTTGAGGAACTGTTCCGCGACTGCCGGCGAACGGCCGTCCACCTGGAGATGCGCGACGCGTACATGAAGTCGGATCCAGCCTTCATCGACTGGAAGGCCGGCGTGCCCCTCAACCCTGCCGAGCGCTGGGCCGACTGGCACACCACCGTAACGCGCGCCGTCTCGCGGGGCGTCGAGGTCCGACGCGCCCGCGTCGTCTCGACGCCCGTCAGCGAGTACATCCGCTTCGAGTACGACGTGACGGACGGGCTGAACATCGCAGCCGGGGAGAGCGTGCGCTGGCTCTCTCGGCGCAGCGCGACCGACCTGACCCTCCCAGGTAACGACTTCTGGGTGTTCGACTCCCACCTCGTCCTCGTCAACCACTTCGACGGCGAGGGCGAGAACATGGACATGGAACTCACAGAAGACCCGGAGGTGGCGAAGCTCTGCGGCGCGGCTTTCGAGGCCGTGTGGGAGCGGGGAACGCCCCATTCTCAGTTCGAGTTGGCCTGACCGGTCGGGCTGTACCGTCACCTGCCATGACCTCCCCCTCTTCAAGCGTCCAGGAAGCCCGTAAGGCGTTCGGGCGACGCTTGGCCGAGATCCGGATGGGAGCCGATCTCACCAAGCGAGAACTGGCTCGCCGGCTTGGCTGGCACGAGTCGAAGGCATCGCGCTTCGAGAGCGGCACCCGTGCGCCCTCGGAGCGCGACCTTCGTGCTTGGTGTACCGCGTGCGACGCGGATGATGACGTAGAGGACCTCATCACCACGGCCCGCGGCATTGAGGGCATGTACGTCGAGTGGCGCAAGATGGAGCGTCACGGCCTGAAATGGGCACAGGAGTCAGTAGTTCCGCTCTGGGAGCGTACTGAGCGGTTCCGTATCTACTCGCCATGGCTCATCCCAGGGCCCGTACAGACGGCCTCATACATCACGGCGCTGCTCACCTCCATTCGCGACCGCCGCGGGCTCGTCGACGACGTGCCGGCGGCCGTCGCCGTGCGGATGGAGAAACAGAAGATCGTTTACGGGAACCACAAGTTCGCCATCCTCCTCGAAGAGAGCGTGCTGCGATACCGCATCGGTGGCACAGACGTGATGGCAGGCCAACTCGGCTACCTTCTGAGCGCCATGGCACTGCCATCGGTGAGCATCGGCATCATCCCCCAGGATGCGGACCGCACAAGTCTCTGGCCGGTCGAAGGGTTCTTTCTCTACGACGACGCGACGGTGAACGTCGAGCTTGTCTCAGCCCATCTCACCGTTGTGCAGCAACACGAGCTTGCCATGTATGCCAAGACCTTCAGCGACCTGGCTGAACTTGCCGTCTACGGTGGCGCCGCGCGTGAACTCATCACCGCCGCCATCGAATCTCTAGGGTGAACGCCTGGCAAGTTCGGGCACGTTCATGGAGCGACACCCTGCCCCCTCCTAGCTTCTTTGGCACGGCTCAAAACTTGCCCGGAGGGGGCAGTGATGACTTTGGCAAGTACCGGCAAGGCGTTGGGGATGGTCGAGGACGCTGCCGACGGCAGCCTTCCCATCGACATCGAGGGCATCTCCTCGCGCACTGAGTCCGCCCTCGCCTTGCGGATGGACACCACGACCCGCGAGGCCATGGACAGCGTGACGCCGGCCATCGTCGGTCACCTGAACCTGCTGCTCTGCGAAGAGCTCGGGGCCGACAACGACCAAGAGGTGCGAGAGCTGGTTCGCAAGGGCTACACCCTGATCGACTACAAAAACCGGCCGAGCCACAGCACCCCCACCTTCGGCGCGTTCCTCTACCTGCGGGATGTGGCCCTCCTGGCCCGGCGACTCCTGTGGATCTACACGGAACGCAACGGGCTGGGTGCGCCGTGAGCGTTCGGGAAGACCAGATCGTCCGGGAGCTCAACCGCTACATCCACCTGTACCCGGAAGACCAGAAGACCTTGGCACCGGTGTACGACGCGGCCCTCGACCACTCGCGCCGTCGAGGCTGCACCCACAACCAGCGCTGCCCCCTCGTCATGGCGGCGGCCGCCGTCGCCGACAAACAGGACCGTCTCCTCTGCCTGCGACACGCTGGGGGCTTCGCCTTGGCAGAGGCCGAGCCGGGGGCGCGGGATAACTCCCTCGTAGAGGCGGGCCTTCGCCTTCTGACCGAGGAAGTCAGCCTCCGGGACGTCTGGACGCAGCCGGCGGACGACGGCCCCTTCCTGATCGACGTGACCCCGCCGAGAAGGCACACGTACGGACAGCGCCTTCGCGTGGGCTTCCGCTACCTCTTCCGGGCCCACTCCGGCGCGGTCCTTCCCCCGGCGATCGAAATGGGCGCGGCGGCTTGGGTGCCCCTCGCCTCGATCGACATAGCGCCGCTCCACCACCGCCTGGAGAGGCTCCTGCTGGACGTCTGGAGCGGCTGAATGTACGAGCGCCGAAGCAAGGAGCAGCCTTCCGAACCCCCGCCGCCGGTGGGAACCGTGAAGACCACCCGGCTGCCGATCGACGTCCGTATAGGGGATTTCGTGCTCCTCAGCGGCAGCTACCAGCGCGTCCGGGACATGAGGGCCGCGGGCACCTCCGCCTACCGCATTCTCCTCTTCGCCGGACACGCTCCCCTGGCCATGCGCACTCCGCGAACCTTGTGCCGGCCCATCACCTGGCACTGAGTGCCGCCCGTCCGGGTTGTCACCACCCGGCTCAACTCATCACGCGAGGAGCTTTGCCATGCGCTTTCGCAAGATCCACGGAGCGGGCAACGACTTCATCCTCTTCACGAACCCCCGCCTGAACGCCCAGACGGACTGGTCGAAGGAAGCGGCACGCCTCTGCGCCAGGCGGACCGGCGTGGGGGCGGATGGCCTGGTCGTCAGCCGCTTCGTCAGCGGCTCCCGCACGGTGCTTGAAATCGAGTGCTTCAACGCGGACGGCTCGATCGCGACGATGTGCGGCAACGCGCTGCGCTGCGCAGCGGTCAGCTCTGGCAGATCGCCCAAGCGCTCACAGGGCAGCCCATCACCGGCTTCTGAGGAAGTACTTCTCCTGGGCCGGCGTCTTCTCGCCTAAGGCGTCACCTCATTTGAGACATTGGCCCGTTCGGGTGAGCAGCGGTTGCCCGTGACCGCCTTAGGCAAGCTTCGAGGTTGTGCGCCTCGGGCTGGTCTTTCACCCATCCCGCCGCCTAGGTGCATTCCTCAACGGCGGCAACGCCTCGGGGTCATCGGTCACCCACTCCGCGACCCTCTCGTATCGTCCTCCCTTTCCTCTTACATACAACACCAGCGCCAAGGGTCTGCCTGTGCCTTCGGCGCAGCAGATGAGGCGGAACGCGAAAGGCGAGCCGAACTCGTTCCTCGGCGACTCATACCGGTGTTTCGCGGCTGCCGAGTAGCACCGGGTGATCTAGCCGACCTCTTCCAGGTTGTGGGCCGCACCCTGCATAGCGAACGGTCCGGTTCCCGGGAAGGGGGGCCGAGTCGGCGCTGTCCGCCACGGATCAGCTGGCTGATCTTTTCGTTGCAGTTCCAGATGGGCGTTCGTGCCCAATGTCTGAGTGGTCACACCTCCATCATTGTCGCGCAGCGCGGAACTCTCCGCCGTGTACCGGGAGATGTCGCCGACGACGGCGAGGCCGAGCCGGTAGTTCGCGAACTTCTGCACGACGTCGCCCGCGAAGCGCGTGCGGAGCCGGAAGAACGCCTCGTCGAGCCGCTCGGCGGGGAGGGCGACCCACCGGGCGCCGTGGTAGCCGGCGTCGCCTATGAGGTCCAGGACGTCGGCCTCGCCGCGGATCGCCGCGCCGTCGGCGGCGCACATCCATACCGGTACGCCGTGGATCGTCCGCAGGGTGGCCATCGGTCCCCCAGGGGTGGGGTGTTGTCGGCTACGTGATCGGTTCGGCCCAGCCTGTCACAGGCGGCGGCGAGCGGCTTCCGGGGGACGTCCGGGCTGCTCGCCGAGGTCGAAGGGGGTGGGCCGGTGCCGTTCCCAGACGCGGGCCGACGCCTCCTCGGGGTAGGGAGCGGTGCGGGAACCGGCGTCCAGGACGCGGGTCGTCCACGCGTCGGGGCGGGCGGGCGGCCAGCCGGGGTCGCCGGAGGTGACGAAGCCGGTCCAGGCGCTGAGGAGTTCGCGCGACACCGCGCGGGCGGCGGCGGTGGGGTGCTCGCCGAGGAGCCCGACGCCGTTGGGGCTGTCCAGGGTGCCGAACGCCAGGGGGACGTCGAGGCTGTGGCAGGCGCCGAAGGCCGGTACCTCAAGGGCGAGTTCGAAGAGGAACGAGGCGCCGCCCGCCGTCCCGTTCGCCCGGGCCAGCCAGAGGGACGGCATCCGGAAGAGGGCGTCCGAGTAGACCGTCTCCAGCACCTCCTCCGGGGTGGCATCGGGGAAGGCGGCGCGGTAGGCGTCGGCCCCGCCCGGCCGTGGGGCGAACACGTCCAGGGCGGTACGCGCCTCCTCGTCCGTGAAAGTGCCGGCCCGGCCGCTCATGACGCTGAAGAGCCGGAACTCGTCGCGGGTGTGGCCGACGAGCAGCTCGGTGCCGGGCGCGCGCCCTCCGGCGAGCGCGGCCCACGGCGACTCGGGGAGCACGTCACCGTCGACGACGGGGCCCAGGGCGACCCCGGTGCGGGCGAGCCGTCCCCACTCTCCGTACGGCCCGGGGAGCTCGGCGCCGAGGGCGGTGACCTCCTCCGCCAGGCGCCATGGGTCGACGGCGGCCAGGGACGCGGCGGTGGGCGCCGCGCCGAGCCGGTGCGCGAGCGTCCGCGCGACGCGCTCGCCCAGCGCGCGGGTGCAGTGGATGCCGGGCACCGAGTGGGCGATGGCCCGCCGGAACAGGCCGCGCGCCCGTTCCATCGTCAGCAGGGCGGCGATCGAGCCGGCGCCCGCGGACTGGCCGGCGACGGTGACCAGCCCGGGGTCCCCGCCGAAGGCGGCGGCGTTCCGCCGGACCCAGCGCAGTGCGGCGATCTGGTCGAGGAACCCGCGGTTGGCCGGCACGCCGTCCAGCAGCGCGAAACCCTCCGCGCCCACGCGGTAGTTGAGGCTCACCACCACGATCCCCGCCGCGACGAGGGCGGCCGGGTCGTACATGGGGTCGCTCGCGTCCGCCGTCATATAGCCGCCGCCGGGGATCCACACCAGCACCGGCAGCCCCGCCGCGCCGGGGTCGGGGGTGCTGACGTTGAGCGTCAGCCAGTCCGTCCCGCCGTCGCTCCGCGTCCGGACCGGGCCGGACTGCGGGGCCGTGGGGCCGAACTCCACGGCCTGCCGCACCCCTTCCCATCCGCGCGCCGGGACGGGCGCGGCGAACCGGAGCTCCCCCACCGGCGGTTCGGCGTAGGGAATGCCCCGGAACTCCGCGCTCCCCTGCCGCCACCGCCCCTCCACCAGGCCCTCCGCCGTACGCACCTTCGGCCGGTCCGTCATGGCGCCTCCCCTTCGATCGCTCGCCTCTCGGTGCTTTCGAGTTTTATCGGCCAGCTGTATTATGTCAACTGTAAGAAAACGCGAGCCAGGGAGACAGCCGACGATGCCGAAGCAGGTGGACCACCGCGAACGCCGCGAGACGATCGCCCGCGCCCTGTGGCGGGTGGTGGAGCGGCAGGGCGTCGCCCAGGCGACCCTGCGCGAGGTCGCACGGGAGGCGGGACTCTCCCACGGGTCGCTCCAGCACTACTTCGCCTCGCGGGAGGCGATGCTCTCGTTCGCCATGGACTTCGCGTCCGAGCAGACCGCGCTGCGCGTCGGCCGCCGCCTGGCGGAACTGGGCGAGCACCCGCACCCCCGCGACGTCCTCCGGGTGATGCTCACCGAGACCCTCCCCCTGCACCCCGACGCCCGCGCGAACAGCCGGATGAGCGCCGCCTACGTCCTGGAGGCGCTGCACGACGAGGACGTCCACGCGCGGGCGCGCGGCGGCCTCCTCCAGGGGCGGGAGATGGTGGAACGCCTGGTGCGCCAGGCCATCGACGACGGCCACATCGCCCCCGACCGCGATCCGGCGGTCGAGACCGACCTGCTCCTCGCCCTCACCGGGTTCACCACCCTCCTCGAACTGGGCGTGGTCACACCGGAGGCGGCGCTCATCGCCGTCGACCGGCACTTGGACGGGCTGTTCGGGAGCGGGTCCTCCTAGGGACCTGCTGGGGTCCCCGCAGGAGCCCCTAGGGGACGGCGTCCTCCCCGAGCATGATCAACAAGGCGGAGGCAGGCGCCAGGCTTGGTGATCGCGCACCGACGCGCATCCCCGCGGTGGCCGCCGACTCGGTATCGGTAGTGGCCACCGCCCACGACCCCCCGAAAGGCCCGGCGCCTCCATGACCGCCCAGCACCGCCGCCGCACCGGCACCGTCACCACCCTCCTCGCCACCGCCCTGCTCACCTCCGCGACGCCCGCGCTCGCCGCCCCGGCCGGGACGGGCGGGACGGCCGGGACGGGCGGGCACGGCGCCGCCGACCGGGCCGATCTGCGGCAGGCGCTGCGGGCGGTGGTGGCCGACGGCATCCCCGGAGCGGTCGCCGAAGTCCGCGACGAACACGGCGTCTGGCGGGGCACGGCCGGGGTGGAGGACCTGCGTACCGGGCGGCTGCCGTCCGCCGGCGACCGGTTCCGCGCCGGCAGCGTCACCAAGAGCCTGGTCGCCACGGTGGTGCTGCAACTGGTGGCCGAGAAGCGCGTCGGCCTGGACGACCCGGTGGACCGCAGCCTGCCGGGCGTCATCCCGGCCGGCCGCCACGGCAAGCAGATCACCGTACGTCAGCTCCTGCACCACACCAGCGGCCTGCCCAACTACACCGACGCCCTGGTCAAGAGCATCGGGGGTGACCTCAACCAACTGCGGACCCGCCACTGGACCCCGCGCGAGCTGATCGCCCTGGCCCTCACCGAGACGTCCCCCTTCGAGCCCGGCGAGAAGGGCAAGTGGGAGTACTCCAACACCAACTACGTGGTGCTGGGGCTGCTGGTGGAACGCCTCACCGGCCACTCGCTCGGCCACGAGATCGACCGGCGCGTCGTCCGGCCGCTGCACCTGAAGAACACCGCCGTCCCGTCCGACGCACGCCTGACCGGCCGCCACCTGCACGGTTACGAGCGGTTCCCCCGCCCCACCGCGCCGTACACCGACATCACCGAGTACGGCCCGGACGTCTTCCGCGGCCCGGGCAACGTCGTCTCCGACGCCCACGACCTCAACACCTTCTACCGCGCCCTCGGCGCCGGCCGGCTGCTCCCCGCCCGGCTGAACAAAGAGATGCGCACGCTGACGCCGGACGGCGGGGACCGCAAGGGCCGGTTCTACGGGCTGGGCCTGGAGGGCAACACCACCATCTGCGCGGACGGCGCGCTCATGCTGGGCCACACGGGCAGCGTGCCGGGGTACGCCACCTTCAGCTTCGGCACGGCGGACGGCCGGCGGCAGGTGACGCTCGTCCTCAACAGCGACCCCGACATCACCAAGAACGACAAGGCGGGTGCCGACGCCTACCGCTTCCTCGGCGCGGCGCTCTGCGGGAAGAACGGGAAGTAGCGCCGTCGGACCCGCCCTCCAGGAGATCCCCGTCACGGCAATCCCCGTTGCCATTTCCGGGACGACCGGGTAGCAATGAGGGCGTGGACCACTCACCAGCCATCAGCCGCGCCCTGTCCGAGGTCGGCCCGCGCCTCAAGCGCCTGCGCACCGAGCGCGGGGTGACGCTGGCGGCGCTGTCCGAGGCCACCGGCATCTCCAAGAGCACCCTGTCGCGCCTGGAGTCGGGCCAGCGCCGGCCCAGCCTGGAACTGCTGCTGCCCATCGCACAGGCGCACCAGGTACCGCTGGACGAGCTGGTCGGCGCCCCCGAGGTCGGCGACCCCCGCGTCCGGATGACGCCCCGGCGCGCGAACGGGCAGGTCGTCGTCCCCCCTCACCCGGCAGCCGGGCCCCCTCCAGACCTTCAAGTCCGTCCTGCCCGCGAGCAGGAAGACCCCGGAGCTCTGCACCCACGAGGGGTACGAATGGCTCTACGTCCTCTCGGGCCGGCTGCGCCTGGTACTGGCCGACCACGACCTGGTCCTCGGGCCGGGCGAGGCCGCCGAGTTCGACACCCGGCTGCCGCACTGGTTCGGGACCACCGGGGAGGGACCGGTCGAGATGCTCAGCATCTTCGGGCGGCAGGGCGAGCGGATGCACGTACGCGCCAGGCCGCGCGCCCGCGGCGGGGCGGCCGACGGCTGACGGGCGACGGCTGACGGCTGACGGGACGCGGTCGCGTCAGCCGCGGGCGGCCCGGGCGGCGGCCCGGGGCGGGTGGCGCAGAACGCAGTCGCCGCACATGCCGCCGGAGGGCACGCGGTAGTACAGGCAGCAGGTGGTACGGACGAACTCCGGCCCGGCGGCGGTGGCGCCCAGCCGCCCGGTGCCCGCGAGCAGCGGATGCTCCAGCAGCGCGCGGGCACAGGCGACGGCCCGCTCGGCCTCCTCGCCCCGCCCCCGCTCCGCACACCAGGTGTGCAGCACCCGCAGGGCACCGCCGAGCGCCGACCCCGCGTTGCCCCACAGCACCCGCGACGAGACGGGGACGGCGTCCCGGAACAGATCGTGCAGCGGCGCGAGGCGCCCCTCGACGACGGTGGCGGCGATCCCGGCCACCGGATCCGTACCGGACGGCAGGAACGGCACGCCCGGCAGCCACAGATCGTCGGGCGCCGTCAGCAGCGGGTGCCACCGGAGCCCGTCACCGGCGAGGTCCGGCACCCGCCCGACGAGCACGGCGGCACCGAGCGCCACCGACAGCAGCCGCCCGGCGACCCCCTGGAACGCCACCGACGCCGCCACCCGCCCCTCCCCCGTCCCCAACCGCCGCCCCACGGTCTCCACCCGCAGCCGCACGGCCTCCTCCCCCAGCGGCAGATAGCCGCCGGGGCCGGGGCCGGGGCCGAAGCCGGGGCCGCCGAGCTCGTCGCCATCCGTGCGGAGCGCGAAGAAGGGGCCTACGGCGGCGAGTTCGGCGAGGTGCATGGGGCGTACGGTCCTCAGGATGCGGGTCGGGGCGGGGTCGGGTCAGCGGCGGATCAGAGGGCGGTCCAGGTGAAGGCCACCTTGTCACCCTGCTTGAGCTTGTACTGACAGCCGCCGACGCTCGTCGAGGCGCCGTTGACGGCGATGTTCCAGTAGTACTCGTCGTTCCCGGTGTCCTTGGCTATGCGGTTGACGAAGTAATCGTCGAACGACGCGTACCAGGTGCCGTCCCAGGTGAAGCCCTTCTTCTTGGAGGCGTCGTCGAGGGCGGCGGTGGGCGTGGCGCCCGGGGTCGGGTTCGCCTTGTTGTTGGTGCCGTCGCACTTGTGGGTGCCGCCGGTGGCGGTGGTGACGTCATGGCCGGTGGTCTTGATGTCACCGCTGAAGAGGACGCCGCTGGAGCCCTTCACCGTGAGGTTGACGGTGATGGGCGCCGGGGCGGCGGCCTTGGACGTGGCGGCCGTCGCACTGGTGGCGGGCGCGGCGAGGGCCAGCCCGAGGGCGGCCGCGGCGACGAGGGCCTTGCGGGTGAGCGGAGCGATCACGGAACGGACCTTTCGTGAGGGGTGGGGGAGGACTGCGGGTGGCTCAGACCGCGTCGTCCCGGCGGCGCCGCCGCGACACGACGACGGCGGCCGACCCGGCGAGCAGCAGCGCGCCCGCGCCGATGGCCACGGGGTACGCCGTGTTCGCACCGGTGCGCGCGAGGCTGCCGCTGGCGTTGTCGGTTCCGGAGCCGGTGCCGGCGCTGGTGCCGCTGCTCGTGCCGGTACCGGACGACGTGCCGGTGTCGGACGAGGACCCGCCGGTACCACCGGAACCGCCTCCGGTCGTGGTGTCCGACGTGGACGTCGCGGTCGCCGTGGGCGTGGCCGTGGCGGTCGCGGTGCCGGTGGGGGCAGGGGTGGTGGTACCGGGGGACGGCGAGGCGGTGCCCGACTTCGTGGGCTTTCCGGAGGTCGTCGCGGTGGCGCTCGCGGTGTGGGACGGGGTGTCGCCGGGCACGCACCTGGCGGTGGTGGCCTCAGGGTCGTAACGTCGGCCGTTGATCTCGTCGAAGGGCTTGCCCGCAAGTGCCGGGATGGCCTGAGCGGTGGCTCGCTCGGTGTTGCCGTCGACGACACGCTTTTTCCAGCCGATCGCGCCGGCACCGTTCTCATCGCAGCCGATCTGGCGGCTGACCAGCCACTTGTTGCCCCTCGCCGCACGGTCGTAACGGTCTCCGGCCAGTAGTGCCTGAACCGCCAGGGCCGTGGTGTTGGTGTTCCCCGACTTGTCGTCCTGCTGCAACGTCAGGTCCTTGAAACTGCCGTCCGGCTCTTGTCTGGCCTCAAGCCACACGAGTCCGTCACGGGCATCCGCATCCCGGCCCGCCGCGAACAGGGCCTGAATCGCCATGCCCGTGCTGTCCACATGCGAGTTGCACGCTTTGCCTATGGGGTTGTCCTTCAGAGCGAGCGGGAACCCCGCACTGCCGCACCGGCTATCCTCGATGAACCTGGCACCGTTCTTGGCCGCGTCGTGCTCGCCGGCCCGCTGCAGGGCGAGTACGGCGAGGGACTGTCCGAACTGGTTGGAGTAGTCCTCCGCATACCCCTTGAAGCGCCCGTTGGTCTGCTGCGAGTTTTTCAGAAGCTGGATGAGGTTCCGTCCCCCGAAGTCCGTGGCTGATTCGCCCTCTATTTCCGCCACCAACGCGAGCTTGGCGACCGCCCCGGTATTCACCTTGCTCTTCTTGTCATCGGCGAACACATAAGAGTCAACCTGCCTTTTCAGCAGATCGGTCGCCTCGGCGGCGGTGGAGCCGGCCGTGCGCGTGGAGGCCAGACCCATCACGATGTCGGCGATCAGGCCATGATCCGGCTTGTCCGTCTTCTGCGGGTTGGCGGCATCCTTGAGCCTGATGTTCAGCTGCGCGGCCGCCCAGGCCGCCGCCGCCTTCGCGGGCGACTCGAACTTCATGGCCGCCGGCCGGTTCTCCGCCGGCGCCTCGCCGGCGAAGGCGAGCCCCGCCGTACCGGCGGACAGCAGCGCCGCTCCCACCAGCGCCAGCGGCAGGGCGGCGCCTCTGCCCGAACGTACGGACTGTGTCATGCGGTTCTCTCCTCGGGAATTCATCGGCGGGACGCCGGAGCAAAAGTGACCGGTGCGTCGAACGCCGCCCGGCGGGCGGCGCGGCGCAGCACGGTGAGGACGGCGGGACCCGTGAGCAGGATGGCGACGGTGTTGGTGACGGCTCGGCCGGTGTCCCAGCCGAAGGTGGACGTGACGAGCGTGAACGCCGCGAAGCGGTGCAGGTTGTCCAGGAGCGGGGCACCCGGCTGGAACGACAGCTGGGTGTCGGGCCCGGCCGTGAACGGCCAGAACCACATGTTCATCAGGAAGCCGAACCCGTAGGCGACGACGATCCCGTACCCGACGAGCATCGCGATCTCCGCCCGCCCGGTGACCCGCCTGGGCAGCAGCCCGGCACCGAGCCCGATCCACGCGGACGCGATCATCTGGAACGGCAGCCACGGCCCGACGCCCGCGGTGAGCAGCGCCGACGCGAAGAGCGACGTGGCGCCGAGGACGAAGCCGAAGCCGGGCCCGAAGACCCGTCCGGCGAGCACGAGCAGGAAGAACACCGTCTCGATGCCCGCCGTCCCCGCGCCCAGCGGGCGCAGCCCCGCGTTCACGGCCGACAGGACGCCGAGCATCGCGAGCGCCTTGGTGTCGATGCCCCCGGAGGCCATCTCCGCCAGGACGACGGCGAGCAGCACCGGCATCGCGACGACGAAGACCAGCGGCGCGTCGGCGGTGTGTGCCATGCCTCCGGTGCGCGGTTCGGCCGAGCCGAACAACGGCCAGAAGAACATGGCGAGTCCGGCGAGGCTCGCCAGCGTCAGGACGAGGCCGCTGCGGAACCGGATGCGGATGACGGGCGCACGGCGGGCGGGCCGGGCGGCGGCGCGCGTGCCGCCGGTCGCGTCCGGGCGGACGGCGGCGGCGTCCCGCCCGGCCTTCGCGGGCGCGGCAGGACGGATGGGTCCGTCGTCCGCACCGCCCTTTCGCGTCGGGCCGGTCGGCGCCGTTCCACCGGTGGCAGCGGACGGCTCGGCGGTCACCGGTGCGGGCCCGCCGCCCCGCACGTCCGCGCCCGCGACGGTGCCGCCCGCGGCCCGCGCTCCGGCGGGAACGCCGTCTGCCGCGGGTACTGCGGCGGTCATGCCGTCTCCCCTGTCTCCTGTGTCTGCCGTGTCTCCCGTGTATGCGGAAGCCGTACCGCCGTACGGTTCGGCTCCGGGGGCCCGGTCATGGGAGCCGGCGGCCCGACGCTTCCCGGGTCCGCCCGACCTCCCGCGCCGAGTGCCCCGGCCGTCGCTCCCTTCGGGGAACGCGCCCGCACCAGCCGCCTCGTAGGCCACGTCCTCCCCGCTCACGCCCCCACCCCCTCCGCCGCGACCGGCCGGCCGGCGGGTGCCAGGGCCGCCGCCACCTGCTCGACCGTCAGCCACGCCTGCGGCGCCAGCACCTTGGCCACCTGCGGCGCGAACGCCGGGGAGGCGACGATCACGTCGGCCGTCGGCCCGTCGGCGACGATCTCGCCCTCGGCCGCGATCAGGACGCGGTCCGCCGTACGGGCCGCGAACTCGACGTCGTGCGTGGCGACGACCACCGCGCGGCCCTCGTCGGCGAGGCGCCGCACCAGGGCCGTGAAACGTTCCTTCGCGGGCAGATCCAGCCCCCGCGTCGGCTCGTCCAGCAGCACCGCGCGCGGCGCGGCGGCGAGTTGGACGGCGAGGACGAGGGCGAGCCGCTGTCCTTCGGACAGGTCGCGGGGGTGCCGGGTGCCGGGGATGCCGGGGGCCAGGTCGTCGAGGAGGGTGCGCGCGGTGCCCGGCGCGGTGCCGGACTCCTGGTCGGCCTGGGCGCATTCCGCGTCCACGCTCTCCAGGTACAGCAGGTCGCTCGCCGTCTGCGGCACCAGCCCGACCAGGCCGCGCGCCTTCCGCGCCGGGACGCGGCCCGGGTCCGTACCGTCCACGTCGACCCGGCCGGAGCGGCGGGGGCCGGACCCCTGGAGCGCCCACAGCAGCGAGGACTTGCCCGATCCGTTGCGGCCCATCAGCGCGACGACCTCACCGGCCGCCAGGTCCACGGACATCCCCCTGACCGCCCGCACGGATCCGTAGCCGACGACGACATCCCGGGCCGCGAGGACGGTCTCACGCACAGCGTCGGCTCTCCCTCCCCCGGCGCCCGGTGGCGTGACCGCCCCCGGCGCCCGTCCGGCCAGGCGCTCCCGCAGCGGCCCGGCCAGGCGGCGGGCGTCGCGGACGGAGAGGGGGAGCGGGTCCCAGCCGGCGAGGCGGCCGAGGCGGACCACCGGCGGGGCCACATCGGCGTCGCGGACGGCCTCGGCCGGGGTGCCGACGGCCACCCGGCCGTCGCCGGGCAGGTGGACGACCCGGTCGGCGTACTGCAGGACGCGCTCCAGCCGGTGCTCGGCGATCAGCACGGTGGTGCCGAGGTCGTGGACGAGCCGGGTGATCGCGGCCAGGACCTCCTCCGCCGCGGTGGGATCGAGCGCCGACGTCGGCTCGTCGAGGACGAGGACGCGCGGATGCCGGGTGAGGACGGAACCGATGGCGACCCGCTGCTGCTGCCCGCCGGAGAGGGTGCGGAGGGCGCGGTGCCGCAGGGGGGCGATGCCGAGCAGGTCGAGGGTCTCCTCGACGCGTTTGCGCATGACGTCGGCCGGGGTGCCCAACTGTTCCATGCCGTAGGCGAGTTCCTCCTCGACGGTGTCGGTGACGAACCCGGCGAGCGGGTCCTGGCCGACGACGCCGACGAGGTGCGCGAGCTCCTGCGGCGGCGCCTCCCGCGTGGAGACGCCCGCGACGGTCACCTCACCGCTCAGGTGCCCGCCGGTGAAGTGCGGGACGAGGCCGTTGACGGCACCGAGGAGGGTGGACTTGCCGACGCCCGTACGGCCGGTGACCAGGCAGAGTTCCCCCTCGGGCAGGTGCAGGCGGACGTCGCGCAGCGTGGGCCGGTCGGCCCCGGTGTAGGTGACGGTGACGTCGTCGAAGGTGATCACGCGAGCGCCTCCCGCGCGGAAGGCCCGCCGCCGGCGGCGGCACGCTCGGCGGGCTCCTCGCGTGGGCCGGGCGCCGTCGCGGATCCGTCCGGCGCCGCGGATCCGTCCCTCCGTACGGGCTCCCCCGCGCTCAGGCCCCGGCCGGGCGCCGCTCCCCCGGCCGTCCCACTTCCGGCGGCCCGGTCCTCGGACGGATCCGGGCCGTTCGTCCGCTCGCCACCACTCGGCACCGACCCGGACTCCGGCCCGGGCTCCCCCGGGACGGCCCCCGGCGCCGCCGGTGCCAGCCACGCCGGGAGGGCGCCGACGAGGATCGCGGCGACGGGCAGCGGGCCCGCCTCCGGCCAGGTGAGCGGGGAGAGCGGCGGGTAGAGGTCGGCGGCGTCCGCGCGGGACGCCAGGTACAGCAGGGCGCCCGTGGCGATGCCGGAGCCGGCGACGAGGAACTCGGCGGCCCGCCAGCGGTCGGGCCGGTAGCGGCTGCGCCCGGCCCGCAGGCCGCCGACGACGAAGCCCAGGACGGCGACGGCGAGTCCGCCCAGCAGCAGCGGCACGCCCAGCCGGCGCGGGGTGTCGGAGCCGAGGACGCCGTAGAGCCCCGCGCAGACGCCGAGCAGCCCGGCGACGACGAGGGCACCGGACAGCCGGCGGGGTCCCGGCGCAGAGCGGCCGGCGCGGCCGGTGCTGCCGTAGCCGTGCGAGGCCATGGCGGCGGCCAGGGCCAGGGAGCGGTTGAGGGCGTCCTCCAGGACCGGGATGACGATGCCGCGCAGGGCGCGCGGACCGCGCTGCCGGCCGCCCCGCAGGGCCCGAGCGCGGCGGACGCGCTGGACGCTCTCGACGAGCTGGGGTGCCACGGTCAGGGCCACGACGACGGCGGTGCCGATCTCGTACAGGGCGCCGGGCAGCGCCTTGAGCATCCGTTTGGGGTTGGCCAGGGCGTTGGCGGCGCCGACGCAGACGACCATGGCGGCGAGCCGGAGCCCGTCGTAGACGCCGCCGAGCACCTGTTCGGCGGCCACCGGGCCGAACAGCCGGATGCCGGCGGCCCAGTGCGGCAGCGGCACCTCCGGCAGGGTGAACAGGACGTGCTCCCCTTGGCCGCCGCCGAAGACCACGCGGAAGACGACGCGCGAGACCACGATGAACGCGCCGAGCGTCAGGTACATGGGGAAGGCGAGCGCCCACGGGTTGTCCCCGCGCCGGCGGACGACGACGCAGCCCGCCGCCGCGACGAGGAGCGCCAGCAGCAGCGGGTTGGAGGTGCGTCCGGCGGCGGCCGCCAGGCCCAGGGCCCATAGCCACCACGCGCCCGGGTGCAGGGCGCGTGGCAGGACCAGCGGGGCGCGGAGGACGCCGCGAGGGCGTGCGGACATCACGATGCGCTGTCACCTCGTGCGGCCCGCTTGCGGCGCCAGGCGGTGACGGACGCGGAACCGGCGAGTCCGGCCGCGGCGGCGGCCACCAGGATCGTGCCGACGGGCACACCACCGCCGCCGTCCGAGCCGTGCGCGACGGTCCGCGTGCTGTCGGCGGACGTGCGCTTGCCGTCGTCCTCGCCGCCGGTCCAGTCGGCGGCCTCGGTGGGCGTGTCCTGGGGGCCCGGGGTGCGCTCGTCCGCCGTCCCGGGTGTGGCCGGGCCGGAGGGGGCGGGGGCCGCCGGGCCGGTGGGGCCGCTTCCGGGTGCGGAGGGACGGCTTGAGCCCGGGTCGCGGCGGTCACCGGAGCCACCGCTCCCGGCCGCCGATCCACCACCGCCTACGGAACCACTGGTTCCGGAGGAACGCCCGCCACCCGGACCCCCGTTGGCCGGAGCGCCGTCGCCCGGCCCACCCTTCCCCGGACCGCTGCCGCCCGGACCGCTGCCGCCCGGGGCACCGACGCCGCCTCCCCCGCCGCCCGCCGGGCGTCCGGAATCGCCGCCACCCGGCTGGGGCTGCGGTTGCCGCTGAGGCGGCCGGGGCTCTCCCTGCGGCGGTGCGGGCGTTCCCGGGCGCCGGGGCGCCACCCGGGGCGCGGGTGCTCCGCCCGCCTCCTGGTCCAGCGAGAACGACCAGCCCTCGAAACTCCCCGGAGGCGGCGTGCGGTTGGCGACACCCCACTGGCTGTACGTCCAGCGGCCGTCGTTCGGCGCGTGCCAGTAGGACCAGTACGCGCTGGCGGGCGGCGTGTCCGCGCAGGACTCCCGGCGCGGCTCGGGTTTGCTCTCGATGCGGCAGACGAAGCCCTCGCCCCACCGGAGGGTCCCGGCGATCCGGAATCCGGCGTTCTTCAGGGCGGTCAGTCCGGTGGACTGGCTGCCGGGCGCGCAGCGGACGATCGTGCTGCCGCCGAGCCCCTGGAAGTCGACGACGACGGTGACCCCGTCGCCGTCGGGACAGAAGCCGGGCCTGCCGCGGCCGGTGTCCACGGCGGCGGCGTCGCCCGCGGTGGCGAGCCCGGAGGCGACGGAAGCGGCGGCCAGCGCCAGTGCGGCCACCGACGCGCGTATCCGACCGGCCATCAAACGCCCTTCGTTGGGGCCCGCGCCCGGGCCCGCGGGCCCGCGCGGCCCCCCGCCGGTGGTCCGGACGGAGACCGGACCCGGGCCGGAAGCCGGAGGATCGAGGGCTCAGGGCTCCACGCTGCAGACCGTGACAGTGGGAAGCGGTACCGCGGCGCGCCGGGCGGTCCGGCTCGCGGGTCCGCCGGCCTTCGAAGATCGCCGCCCGGCTGGGCTCCGCTCACGGTTGCAGGTCAGCGCCGGTCTTCCACCGGCTTTCCCCGAGTGCGCCGCTCATTCGGTTGTCGTCGGACGAGGACGCCGTTCCCGTGCGGAGGACAGCGTCCCCGCGCGGAGCCGACACTCCGTCAATTGTTCGAACTGGTCGCCGGTACTGTACACCGGCCCCACCTCCCGAGGCACCGGCATTCCCCGCCGTACACCGGCAGTTCGCCCGTCCCGCACCTCCCCCGCGCCCGCCGGTCACCGGCCGTCGCGGTGCGGCCCGCCGGGCGGCCGGAACACCACGCCCACCACGCGGCGCATCCTTGACTCACCGCCCCTCGGCGACGAGCCTCCCTGAGAGTGATGCGGAGGCGCCGGGAGCGCGCCGACCCTCTTCCGCCGGCACGCGAGGGACGTGGACGATGAGACGGAGACGGACCGGACATCCGCAGCTGCGCACCAGGGTCGCCCTCCTCGCCCTGGCGGCGGCCCTGGGCGGTACGGCCGCCCTCGCGCCACCGGCTCCCGCCGACACGCCACCGGTCCCGGCCGACGCACCACCGGCCGCTGCCGCTCCCGCCGACAGTCTCCCAGCCCGGGACTCCGCCGCCGAGCGCCTCACCGACCTCGTCAACCCCTTCATCGGCACGAAGAACGAGGGCAACACCTTCCCCGGCGCCGCCGTCCCGTTCGGCATGGTGCAGCTGTCCCCCGACACCGGTCACCCCATGGGCTACGACTACAAGCACACCCGCATCCGCGGCTTCTCGGCCGTCCACCTCTCCGGGGTCGGCTGCCGGATCGGCGGGGACCTGCCCGTCCTGCCGACCACGGGGGAGGTGACCGAGACCGACAACGCCAAGTACGCCGCCGCGTTCTCGCACGCCGACGAGACCGCCCGGCCCGGCTACTACCGCGTCAAGCTCGGCTCGGGCGTCACCGCCGAGCTCACGGCCACCACCCGCACCGGGCGGCAGCGCTTCACCTTTCCCGCCACCGACAAGGCCAACGTCCTCGTCAACGCCGGTCAGTCGCTGCACCGGGGCGTCTCCAGCAAGGTGGAGATCGTCGACGACCGCACCGTGCGGGCGACGGTCACCGGGCGGGGCTTCTGCCAGGACACCCGGCCGTACACCGTGCACACGCTGACCCGCTTCGACCGGCCGTTCACCGCCTACGGCACCTGGGAGGGCGAGCGGGTGACCAGCGGCTCCCGGGCGTCCTCCGGGACCGGGCGGAACGGCGCCTGGGTGCGCTTCGACACCCGTACCGAGCAGCGGGTGGAGGCGACCACCGCCGTCAGCTACGTGGACGCGGACGGCGCCGGGCGCAACCTGGCCGCCGAGGAGGCCGGTTTCGACCGGACGGCGGAGGCGGCGCGCGCCGCGTGGGAGAAGCGGCTGGGCGACGTCGCCGTCCAGGGCGGGAACCGGACGCTGCGCCGCACCTTCTACTCGGCGCTCTACCGGTCGTTCCTCTCCCCCAACACCGGCAGCGACGCCGACGGCCGCTACCTCGGCTGGGACGGAAAGCCGCACGAGGCCAAGGGGTTCACGTACTACCAGAACTGGTCGCTGTGGGACACCTACCGCACCCAGGCGCAGCTCCTGTCCCTGCTGGCGCCCGCAGAGGCCCGCGACATGGCGCTGTCCGTGCTGCGGACCGACGCCGAGGGCGGGTGGCTGCCCAAGTGGGGGTACGGGCCGGTCGAGACCAACATCATGACCGGTGACCCCGTCACCCCGTACCTCACCAACGCCTACCGCCAGGGGCTGCTCGCGGGGCACGAGGAGGAGGCGTACCGGGCGCTGAAGCGGAACGCGGACGGGGTGCCGCCCGCCGACTCCCCGTCCATGGGCCGCGAGGCCAACGAGCGCTACCTGGCGGACGGTTACGTTCCGCTGGCGCCCGAGCTGTCCCGGCACAAGCCCGGCGACTCCGACTTCCAGCAGGGCGCCTCCGCGACCCTGGAGTACGCGCTGGCCGACGGTGTGCTGGCGGAGATGGCGGAGGCGCTCGGCCACCACGACGACGCCAAGCGCTACGCGGAACGCTCCCGCAACTACCGGAAGCTGTTCGACCCGGCGACGGGCTTCTTCCGGCCCCGCGACGCCAAGGGCGCGTTCACGGGCTCCGCGGACCCGGCGAAGAGCCCGGGCTTCCACGAGGGCACCGCCTGGCAGTACCAGTGGCTGGTCCCCCAGGACCTGCCCGGGATGATCGAGCTGATCGGCGGCCGGGAGGCGGCGGAGAAGCGGCTCGACTCCTTCTTCGCCTACGACAAGCTGCTCGCCGACCCGGCCCGCACCGCCCGCGAGGTGTGGGTGCACGGCCCGTACGACTACTACAACGCGGACAAGTACAACCCGCAGAACGAGCCCGACCTCATCGCCCCCTACACCTACCTCGCCACCGGCCGGCCCTGGAAGACCACGGACGTCGTACACGCCGCGCTGACCCTGTTCACGGACGCGCCCGACGGCATGACCGGCAACGACGACCTGGGCACGATGTCGTCGTGGATGGTCCTCTCGGCCATCGGCGTCTACCCGGTACGGCCCGGGACGGACGTGTGGGGGCTGAGCACCCCGGTCTTCGACCGCGTCGAACTGCGGCTGGACCGCCACTGGTACCCGCACGGCCGCTTCACCGTGACCGCGCCCGGCACCACCGCCACCGACCGCTACATCCAGACCGCCCGGCTGGACGGCACCGCCTTCGACCGGACGTACCTGACGACGGCGGCGCTCCGGCGCGCGGAGCGGCTGGAGCTGACCGTCGGCCCGAAGCCGGGCCGCTGGGGCACCGGGCGGTCGGCGGCGGTGCCCTCCGTCGGCCGGGGACTGATCGGCTGAGGAGCCGGGAAGGGATCCGACTGAGGAGCCGGGAAGAGATCCGGCCGAGGAACCGGGAAGAGAGCGGCCGAGGACGGATCGGCCGAAGGCCGGACGTCACCGGAGCGGCGTCTTCCGTCACCGGTTCCGGTGCACCATCATGAGCCGCCGTCAGCGTCCCGCCGACACGAGGACAGGGCGACGAGAGGACAGGACATGGCAGGGCTCCGGGCCGGTCACGGCATGCTGCGCCGCAAACCGATCGAGACCATCGAAGAGGCGGAGACGGCGGAGGCGCACGGCGAGCACCTGTCCCGCACCCTCGGCCTGTGGCAGCTCACGGCCATCGGTGTCGGTGGCATCATCGGCGCCGGCATCTTCAGCCTCGCCGGCACGATCGCCAACGGCACGGCCGGGCCCGCGGTGCTCGTCTCGTTCCTCATCGCGGGCGTGGCCAGCGCGGCGGCGGCGTTCTCGTACGCGGAGTTCGCGGGCCTCATCCCGCGGGCCGGCTCCGCCTACACCTACGGTTACGCGGTGCTGGGCGAGATCGGCGGCTGGTTCATCGGCTGGGACCTGCTGCTGGAGTACACGGCCATCGTCTCCGTCGTCGCCATCGGCATCTCCGGCTATGTCAACTTCCTGGTGACGGAGTCGGGGGCGAACCTCCCTCACTGGATGCTGGGCGCGCCGGGCACCGGGGACGGCCACCGGGTGGACCTGTTCGCCGCCGTGCTCTGTCTGCTGATCGCCTATCTGCTCACCCTGGGCATCAAGAGCGCGGCCCGCTTCGAGACGGTCGTGGTGGGGCTGAAGATCCTGGTGGTGCTGCTGGTGGTGATCGTCGGCTTCTTCCATGTGAAGAGCTCGAACTACCACCCCTTCTTCCCGTTCGGCGTGAGCGGCGCGTTCACCGGGGCCGCCACCGTGTTCTTCGCCGTGTTCGGTTACGACGCGATGTCCACGGCCGCCGAGGAGTCGAAGGACGCGCAGCGGCACATGCCCCGGGCGATCATGTACTCGCTGGGCATCTCGATGGTGCTGTACGTACTGGCGTGCCTGGTGCTGACGGGGATGCAGAACTACCAGGACATCGACAAGGAGAGCGGCTTCTCCACGGCCTTCAAGTCGGTGGGGCTGGGCGGCATCGCGGATGTCGTCGCGGTCGGGGCGATCATCGGCATCCTCACGGTGATGTTCACGTTCATGCTGGGCGTGACCCGGGTGTGGTTCGCGATGAGCCGCGACGGGCTGCTGCCCAAGTGGTTCGCGCACACCCACCCGACGCGGCACGTGCCCACCCGGGTCACCTGGATCGTGGGCGTCGCCTCGGCGCTCATCGCGGGGTTCGTGCCGATCGGAGAGGCCGCGGAGCTCACCAACATCGGGATCCTGCTGGCCTTCGCGGTCGTCTGCACCGCCGTGATCGTCCTCCGGTACAAGCGGCCGGAGCTCCCCCGCGGCTTCCGCTGCCCGGGCGTACCGGTGGTGCCGGGCGTCGGGGTGGCCGCCTCGATCTGGCTGATCACCTATCTGGCCTGGCAGACGTGGGTGCGGTTCGCGGTGTGGTTCGTGATCGGGCTCGCGGTGTACTTCTCCTACTCCTACCGGCACTCGGAGCTGGCGCACGCGGACGCCCGCGGGGTGCCGCAGGACTGATCGTGCGCTCGGGACTGATCGCGCTATTTCAGCAGCCGTGACAGCCGCCGGTCGGCCAGCGGCTTCCCGCCCGTCTGGCAGGTGGGGCAGTACTGGAGCGACGAGTCGCTGAACGACACCTCGCGGATGGTGTCGCCGCAGACCGGGCAGGGTTCGCCGGTGCGTCCGTGCACCCGCAGGCCGCTCTTCTTCTCGGCCTTCAGCCCGGCCGCCGCCTGCCCGCGCGAGCGCTCGACGGCGTCCCGGAGCGTCGTCCGCAGCGCCTCGTAGAGGGCGGCGGCCTCCTCGTCCGTCAGGGCCGACGTCGGTTTGAACGGGGACATCCGGGCCGCGTGCAGGATCTCGTCGGAGTAGGCGTTGCCGATGCCGGCGATCACGCTCTGGTCCCGCAGGAAGCCCCTGACCTGGCGGCGTTCACCGTGCAGGAGGCGGGTGAAGGCGTCGAGGGTGAACGCGTCGGCCAGCGGGTCCGGGCCGAGGCGGGCGATCCCGGGCACGTCGGACGGGTCGTGGACGCAGTAGGCGGCGAGGCGTTTCTGGGTGCCCGCCTCGGTCGCGTCGAAGCCGGCGCCGCCGGCCAGCCGGACGCGCAGGGCCAGCGGCCCCTTGCCGGGGCGCGGCGGGGCGGCGGGGAGGGCGTCCTGCCAGCGCGGCCAGCCGGCCCGGGCGAGGTGGAGGACGAGGTGGGGGCCGCCCTCGGTGGCGATGTCCAGGAACTTCCCGTACCGGTGGACCCCGGCCACCGGCCGGCCCTCCAGGGCGGTGAGCGGCGGATCGTAGGTCTTGAGCACGCTCACCGCGACCGGCAGCACCTTCTCGACCGTACGGCCGGCCAGCCGCTCGCCGAGGAAGGCCGCGAGCGCCTCGACTTCCGGCAGTTCGGGCATGGTTCCAGTGTGACGGGGGTGACGGGACGGGCAACTCGGCGCCGGCGGGGGCGTACGAGAGGATGATCACTCGTTCGGCCGTATCCGCTTGCGCATCATGAACACCGGGAGCCACCCATGCCGCACTTCGCCGTCGACTACTCCGCTTCCCTGGCCGGCGCCTTCGACCGGCGCGCCTTCGCCCTGGCCCTCCACCCGCTGACCGCCCGCGTCCTGGACACCGCCGCGACCAACTGCAAGACGCGGTTCCGCCGCTGCGAGGAGGTCGTGGTGGCGGACGGGCTGCCGGGGCAGTCGCTGGTGCACGTCGAGGTGGCGGTGCTGCCCGGGCGTACGGACGAGGCGAAGGCCGCGCTGAGCGAGGCGGTGCTGGCACTGGTGCGGGAGCACACGGCGGGGGCGGAGGGAGTGGTGCACGCGTCGGTGAACGTGGGCGAGCTGAGCGCTTCCTACCGTCGGCACATCGGGGCGGCGGGCGCCTGATCGACCGCCCCCGCCCTCACCGCCGTACCAGCAGCTCCCCCAGCGCCGTCCGGCGGTGGACCACCGCCCGGCCCCGGCGGACCGAGGCGACCAGGCCCGCGCCGCGCAGGGCGGCGGCGTGGGCGGAGGCCGTGGCGTTGCTGACGCCCAGCCGGCGGGCGAGGCCGGTCGTGGTGTGTTCGTCCGCCAGCAGGAGCAGGGCTTCGTGGCGGGTCCGGCCGAGTACGGCGGTCAGCGGCTCGGCCGGGCCCTCCGCCGCGGCGGGGTCGAGCGGCAGGCCGGGGCCGGCCGGGTAGGTGAGGGCGAGCGGGCCGTCGGGGAGGTCGGCGACGAGCGGGTGGCCCGTCCAGTGGAAGGTGGGCAGGAGGAGCAGGCCGCGGCCGGCCGGGCGGAGGTCGCGGTCGACGGGGGACGGCAGTTCCCAGACGGTTCCGCGCAGTCGACCGCCCGGGACCAGGGCGGCGAGCGCCGCGCCGGTGCCCTGCTCGGCGGCGGTCACCGCGTGGCGGGTGAACTCGGCCCGGTGCAGGTCCTGGACCAGCGGCCAGACCGGGGCGAGGACGGTGTCGAAGGCCGCCCGCTGGGCCCGGCGCAGGAGCCGCCACGCGGCGGGGTCGTCCGCGTGCAGCCCGCGCACCCACGGCGTCGGCGGGCGTCCGCCGTGGACGCGTTCCAGCTCCGGGCGGACCAGGTCCGGGGCGGCCCGGACGGCGTCCAGCCCGTCGGCGAGGGTGTCGTGGAAGACGTCGAGGAAGCGGGGCGCCGCTCCGAGGGGCACCAGGTCCGCGAGCGGTTCGGCGGCGGGCGGCAGGGCGCGGAGGAGCCGCTGCCGCCACCGGCCGAACAGCAGCGCGTCGCGCGGCCGGACGAGCATGCTCAGGGCCGCGTTGAGCTCCTGGAGCGGGGCCGGGCGGGGCGCGAACCGCACCCGGGTGAGGTCGTCCGCCGTCAAGTGGACGCGGAGCAACGGGTTCTCCCTCCTGGGCGCCATCGTTTCGGCGTCGGCCTGAACGTTCGTCCGGGCCGGCCGCCGGCGGCCAGCATGCCCGTCGTGGCCGCCGCACCGACGCGCGGGGGCCGTCGAACGAAGGGGAGCATCATGCCGTACACGCGTCCGACCGTGAGCAGACGGTCCGTCATCGCCGCCGCGGCGGCCGCGGGGCTGCCGCCGGCCGGGGGCGCGGCCGCCCCGGGCCGGCCGGTCGTCCTGCGGCTGCCGGCGCCGAGCGGTCCGCATCCGGTCGGGGCCACGGTGCTGTACCTGGTCGACCGTTCCCGGCCCGACCCGCTGACGCCCGGGATCCCGGTCCGGGAGGTGATGGTCACCGTGTGGTACCCGGCCGGACCGGTCCGGGGCCGGATCCGCGCGCGGCAGATGACGCCGGGCGCCGCCGCGCTCTTCGCGGAGATCGACGTCCGGGTGCACCGCCTGCCGTCGGCGGGTGTGGACTGGGCCGCCACGCGCGCCCACGCGTACGTCGACGCGCCCGCCCTCGCGGGGCGCCGGCCGGTGCTGCTGTACAGCCCCGGGGGCGGGGATCCGCGCACCCTGGGCACCGGGCTCGCGGAGGACCTGGCGAGCCACGGGTACGTGGTGGCCGCCGTCGACCACCCGGGGGACGCCGGCGAGGTGGAGTTCCCGGTGGCCGCGCCCGGGCGGGAGCGGGTGCGGCCGACCGTCCTCACCGGGGAGCCCGGACCGGAGCTCTTCACCGTCCTGGCCGACACCCGGATCGCGGACCTCCGGTTCGTCCTCGACCGGCTGGCGGACGCGGCCGCCGGGCGGTCACCGGAGGCGCTCGGGCGCCCGCTGCCCCGGGGGCTCGGCGCGGCCCTGGACCTGCGGCGGGTGGGCGCGTACGGGCACTCCCTGGGCGGGACGGCGGTGACGGAGGCCCTGCGCGCGGACCGCCGGATCCGGGCCGGCGTCAACCTGGAGGGGTACCTCGACCACCCGCCGGCCGCCGACGGCCGGCCCGGGGAGCTGTTCCCCGTGGCACGGGAGGGCACGGACCGGCCGTTGCTGCTGGCCGGCACGGACGGCTTCCGGAACCAGCGGTTCGAGCGCTCCTGGCCCGCCGTGCTGGCCCGCTCGGGCGGCCGGGCCCGGCGCCGCCTCCTCCACGGCGCCGGGCACTGGGTGTTCACCGACTACGCGGCCCTGGCACCCCGGCTCCAGGCGGCGGGCCTGATGCCGGCCCGGGACCGGGACGCCCTCGTCGGCCCGGCCGGGCCGGAGCGGTCCGTCCCGGCGGTGCGGGGGCTGGTGCGCTCCTTCTTCGGCCGGTACCTGCCGCCGTGCGGGCGGGAGGCGGCCGACCGGGCAGCCCGCGGCGCGTAAGCCCTGGGGGCCGGAAGCGGCTCAAGAGCCGGACGCGGCGCCCGGGAACTCGAAGCGCACCAGCCGGAACACATCCCGCACCCCGGGCACGAGACTCGTCAGGCGCGCCTCCGCACGGGACAGCGGCGGGACCCTGCGGACATCGGGGAGGTCGCAGCCACGGACGACGTCGAGGCAGGTCAGGCCGGGGTGCAGGCGTTCCAGGGCGCGGGGGTCGTCGATGCCCCAGTGGAGCGTCGCGCCGGTCCTGCGGAAGAGGGGGATCAGCCGCTGCGCTCGGACGCCCAGGCCGTTGAGGCAGTCGAACAGCAGCTGTCCGCCCGGGAAATGGGCGGTGATGCGCCGGATCAGGCGTTCGCCGTCCTCCGGCCGCAGATACGGGACGAGTCCTTCGAAGACGGCCACCACGGGCCGGTCCGCGGGGAGTTCCTCCAGCCAGCCGTCGGCGGTCACGGAGGTCGCGAGGGTGCGGTGGTCGCCGTCGGCGGGCGGGAGGAGGCGGTTCCGGAGGGCGACGACCTCGGGGAGGTCGACGTCGATCCAGCGGGTCTCCGGGAACCGGGCGACGCGGTGCGCCCGGGTGTCGAGGCCGCAGGCGAGGTGGAGCACGGTCGCGCGCGGGTGCCGGGCCAGGAACTCGGCCGTCCAGTCGTCCAGGCAGCGGGCGCGCAGGGCGACGCCGGCCGCGTTCACGGACGCCATGCCCGTCCTGCGGAAGTCGTAGTCGATGCGCCGGACGGTCTCCAGGGCCGTGCGGTCGTGCAGCAGGGAGTGGCGGGACCGGCTGTCGACGGCGCGGGCGTAGAGGGTGGCGAGGAGGGTTTCCGGGACTCCGGTGAGGGTGATCTTCTCGCGTTCCATGGGCCTCCTCGTCGAAAAGCGGACGCTTCCGTTCTCACGGTAGCCCCGGCGGTGTCCGTCCGTCCCGCCCCCGCGAAATCCCGGGCGGGCGGGGGACGGAGGGGGACGCCGCCGGGGCCCGCCCGTCGCGCGTCAGCCCTCCGCCGCCGGGGCCGTCGCGCCGCGCGCGGCCCAGCGCTGCTCGACCTTGGCGAGGCGCCAGTAGGCGAGGGCCGCGGCCCAGACCACCACGAACAGGCCGACGATGACGAAGCCGACGTTGTCGAGGTTGAGGCCGGCGATCCAGCCGGTGACCGCGTCGTCCAGGTCCAGCTTCTCGTGCAGCACGCCGACGAGTTCGATGGTGCCGATGAGGAAGGCGACGGCGATCGACAGGCCGGTGATGGTGAGGTTGTAGTAGACCTTGCGGACCGGGTTGGAGAACGCCCACTGGTAGGCGAAGTTCATGAACGTGCCGTCGAGCGTGTCGAAGAGGCTCATGCCGGCGGCGAACAGCAGCGGCAGGCAGAGGATCGCGTACCAGGGCAGTCCGGCGGCGGCGCCGCTGCCGGCCATCACCATCAGGGTGACCTCGGTGGCGGTGTCGAAGCCCAGGCCGAACAGGAAGCCCAGCGGGTACATCTGGCCGGGGCGGGTGATGGAGCGGGTGAACCGGCCGAGGATGCGGTTCATGAAGCCGCGCGAGTCGAGCTGCTTCTCCAGTTCGGCCTCGTCGTAGCGGCCCTCGCGCATGGCGCGGAAGATGCGCAGGATGCCGGCGAGGGCGACGAGGTTGAGGGCGGCGATGAGGTAGAGGAAGCCGCCGGAGACGGACGTGCCGACGACGCCGAGCGTCTGGTGGGTGGACGAGTCCTCGTCCATCAGCGTGCTGGCCATGTGCGTGCCGCCGGCGACCAGCGCGGCCATGGCGACGACCACGCTGGAGTGGCCGAGGGCGAACCAGAAGCCGACGGAGACCGGGCGCTTGCCGTCGGCCATCAGCTTGCGGGTGGTGTTGTCGATGGCGGCGATGTGGTCGGCGTCGAAGGCGTGCCGCATGCCGAGGGTGTAGGCGGTGACGCCGAGGCCGACGCCGTACACCTTGGATCCCACGTGGTAGTCGTTGGGGACGACGAGCAGGAAGAGCACGCCGAAGGCGACGACGTGCAGGGCGGCTATGACGGCGAGCAGGCCGGCGGTCCGCATCGTGTCCTCGCGGCGCCAGCGGAAGGCGGCGGACGGCCCGGCGGCGGCTTGGGTGGACGCACCGGTGGACGCGTCGGTGGGCAGGGTCATTGGGGGTTCACGCTCCAGCACCTCGTGGATCGGTTCACTGAGATGCCGTGGCCGGTCTCCTGGCTGACGGGTTCGTTCGCGTCCGCCCCCGCCTTCCCGGCAGCCGGCTGCGGCCAGTGGCTCCACGCGCCCGGTGGGCCGCGCGGAACGGGACGGTCACTCCCCGATCACAGTGGCGAGGGCCGCTCCGGAATCGGATCCCCCTGGGAGGGTCCTGCACCGGTCTTCCCGAACACCACGGCCGGGTCACTGTAACGCCCCTGCCAGTGCGGATGCACCGAGAGTGGTGATTGTCATGTCCTGCCTCAGGGGGCGCACCGGTTCCGGTAGCGGCTTCCGTCCCGTGCCGCGCTCCGGCCCCGTGCGCCCCGGGTCTTGACTCGGCGCGGAGCGCCCGGCCAGAGTCACCCAGCATCCCGTCCGGCCCGTGGGCCCCAACTCCCGTGCGCTGTTCGGGCGGTGGCCGCGCACCGGTCCGGCCCACTCCGTCCGGGGTGATGGACGGGCCGGGCGGGCCGGTGTACGAGTGCAGGTATCGCGCCGACGGGAAGGGTGGCCGCCATGGCGGAGAGAGCGGGAGAGCGGGCCGACGGGCCGGACGGCCGGGACGGATTCGTCCGCCGCGTCGGGCCGTTCCAGGCCACCGCCATCAACATGAGCCAGATGTGCGGGATCGGCCCGTTCGTCACCATCCCGCTGATGGTCGCGGCCTTCGGCGGCCCGCAGGCCGTCATCGGCTTCCTCGCGGGGGCGCTGCTCGCCCTCGCGGACGGCCTGGTGTGGGCCGAGCTCGGCGCGTCCCTGCCGGGCGCGGGCGGCAGTTACGTCTACCTCCGGCAGGCATTCCAGTACCGGACGGGCCGGCTGATGCCCTTCCTGTTCGTCTGGACGGCCATGCTCTACGTGCCGCTGGCGATGGCGAGCGGTGTGATGGGCTTCGTGCAGTACCTGGGATACCTCTGGCCGGGCATGACCCCGACCCAGGGGGACCTGACCGGGCTCGCGCTCATCGTCGTCGTCGTGGCGCTGCTGTGGGGGCGGGTGGAGAACATGGCCCGGATCACCACGGTGCTCTGGGGCGTGATGATCGCGGCCGTGGTGCTGGTGATCACCGCCGCGTTCACCCACTTCAGCCCGGACCGGGCGTTCACCTACCCCTCGCACGCCTTCGAGCTGACGAGCAATCACTTCTGGATCGGCTTCGCGGCGGGGCTGACCATCGGCATCTACGACTACGGCGGTTACTGGACGACCGCCTACATGGGCGCCGAGATCAAGGACCCCGGACGCACCATCCCGCGCTCCATCATCTACTCCATCCTCGGCATCATGGGCATCTACCTGCTGCTCCAGATCGGCACCCTGGGCGTCGTGGACTGGCGGGACATGCTCGACGCGGACAACGTCGCCTCGTCCTCCGTCGCCTCCGCCGTGCTGGAACGCACCTGGGGGAAGGGAGCCGCCGACGTCGTCACCGTGCTCGTCCTGATCACCGCGGTGGCGTCGGTCTTCACCGGCCTCCTGGGCGCCTCCCGCATCCCCTACAACGCGGCCCGGGAGAAGGTGTTCTTCCGCGCGTTCGGCACCCTGCACCCGCGCCACCGCTTCCCCGTCCTCGGTCTGCTGAGCATGGGGGCGATCGGCTGCGTCGGCTTCCTGATCGGCCGTCACACGGACCTGGCGACGCTGATCCAGCTGCTGACCACGGTGATGGTGCTCGTCCAGGCGCTGGGGCAGATCGCGGCCGTGACCGTCCTGCGCCGCCGCCAGCCGACGCTCCCGCGCCCGTACCGGATGTGGCTCTACCCGCTGCCGAGCCTGGTGGCGCTGGTCGGGTGGCTCGTCATCTACGGCTACGCGGACCGCAATTCGCCCGGGCGGCACCCCATCGAGTGGTCGCTCGCCTGGTTCGGCGCGGGCTGCTTGGCCTTCCTGCTGTGGGCGCGGGTGGAGCGGGTCTGGCCGTTCGGGCCGCGGGAGATCAGCGAGGAGTACCTGCCGGACGCGGGTGAGGGCACGGGTGGGGACGCGGGTGAGGGGGCCGCCCCCGAACCGGACGCCGGCGCCGGCCCGGTGGAGCCCACGCCCGCCTGACGCACCACCCGAAACGCCCGCCTGACGCCCCGTCGGGATCCGGCGCACGGAGGGCCCGCCGCGCCCGCCCCGGGATCACCTCCCAGGGCGGTGAGAGAATCGTCCCCATGCCCCTGACCACCACGACGTCCCCCCGCCCCCCGGACTCCGGACGGCGCAAGCTGCTCTGGCACCGGCTCATATTCGGGCTCTGGTACCGGCCCGTCGAAGTGCTCGACGAGGCCCGGGACCGGAGCGTCTGGGGCGCCGCCATGTTCCTCTGCCTGCTCTGCGGGGCGCTGGGGACCATGGCCAAGGACTCGTTCTGGGCCCAGTGGGACGTGAGCCCCGCGCTCGCCCTGGAGGCCATGGCCATCGGCTCGGGAGTGGTCCTGCTCGCCAGCGTGCTGCTCGGCCTGGTCACCCACGCCATCGCCCGCCGGCTCGGCGGCAACGGCCGGCCCGGGCCGACGGCGAGCCTGTTCGTCCTCGTCTTCTGGACCACCGACCTCCCCCGGCTGGTCCTGGACTCCTGCCTCCCGAGCG
This sequence comes from Streptomyces mobaraensis, assembly GCF_020099395.1. Taxonomy (NCBI): domain Bacteria; kingdom Bacillati; phylum Actinomycetota; class Actinomycetes; order Kitasatosporales; family Streptomycetaceae; genus Streptomyces; species Streptomyces mobaraensis. The sequence goes on from NZ_CP083590.1 coordinate 791,006, forward strand.
CCTCGATCCCCGTCCGCGCCACCGCCGCGGCCTCCGCCGTCTTCGGCTGCGCCCTGGCCACCCTCCTGATCCGCGGCCAGCACCACCTGCCGACCCGCAAGGCGGTGGCGGCGGTGAGCATCCAGATGCTGGCGGCGGTGGCCCTGCTGAAGTTCCCCCCGGGCAGCGGCTGACCGAGCGCCGCCCCGGGCGGCTCCCGGCGCTCCGGCGCCGCGCGGAGCGTCCCCCGGCCCCTCCGGCCCGTCGCGGAGCGTCCCCGGCCTCCGGCCCGTCACCGCGGCGGGCCGGTTCGCCGTGCGCCCGGCTCCGGGCATGCGAAGGCCCGCCCGGTGCGACGGGGGATGCACACCGGGCGGGCTCGAAGACAGTTCTACCTCATCAAGGATGGGTTATGCATCAAAAACGTGTTCGGCTTGTGGCCGACCAGCGCACGGGGAGCGAAATCAAGCCACGCGCGCGAATGGACGGACGCCACTTCAGTTCCTCTCTCGGAACGGCGAGTTCCAGTTTTTCGAAGCGTTCGAGCAGGGCCGCCAGGGCGGTCTCGGTCTCCATGCGGCCGAGCGCGGCGCCCAGGCAGTAGTGGATGCCGTGACCCAGGGCCAGTGAGCCGGAGGTGTTGCGCCGCAGGTCAAGGCGGTCGGGGTCGGGGAAGCGGGCGGGGTCGCGGTTGGCGGAGGCCAGGGAGAGGAGCACGGTTTCGCCGGCCGGGACGGTGACGCCGCCGATCTCGACGTCCTCCAGCGGGAAGCGGCGGATGGCCAGGGGGCCGGGGCCGTCCCAGCGGTTGAGCTCCTCCACGGCCGCCGCGAGTCCGTCCGGATTCTTTCGCAGGGTGCGGAGCTCCTCGGGGTGGTCCAGGAGGGCCAGCACCGAGTTGGCGATCAGGTGGACGGTGTTCTCGTAGCCGGCGAACAGCAGGAGGAAGGCGAGCGAGGTCAGTTCGTCCTCGGAGAGGCGGTCGCTGCCGTCCCGGACGGCGATCAGGTCGGACAGCAGATCGTCCGCGGGCTCGGCGCGCTTGGCGGCGAGCAGGCCGGCGAAGAAGCGGATCATGCTTCCCACCGCCTCGCGGGCCGCCTCCGGACGGGCCGGGTCGGGGGTGATCAGGGCGTCCGTCCAGGCCCGGAAGTCCAGCCGCCGCTCCTCCGGGATCCCCAGCAGGTCGCACATGACCATGATGGGCAGCGGACCGGCGTAGGCGGCCAGCAGGTCGGCGGAGCCCGCCGGTTCGACGGCGTCGAGCAGTCCGTCGGCGAGGCGGCGCACCGGCTCCCGCAGCTTCTCCACCCGGCCGGGGGTGAACGCCTTGACCACCAGGCGGCGGACGCGGGTGTGGTCCGGGGGGTCCATGTTGAGCAGGTTGGCGTCGAGGGCCGGGGGCAGGGAGAGGCCGGCGTAGTTGCCGGGCGTGGCGTTGCGCTTGTCGAGGGAGAGCCGCGGGTCGGCGAGCGCCCGGCGGACGTCCTCGTAACGGGTCACCAGCCAGGCGGGGTTGCCGTCCGCGCCCTGGACGCGGTGGACCGGGCCGGTCTCCCGGAGGGTGGCGAGGGTGCCGTGCGGGTCGGCGATGAGGGGGCGTACGTCGATGGGTCGTCGCATGCCGTCGACCCTAGGGGGGTGGCGGCGGGCGGCGGTTCCCGGCCCTCGCCTTCCCGTCGGAAGAGTTCACCTTTCCCGTCGGAAGAGTGCGCTCGTCGGAAGAGTGCGCCTTTCCCGTCGAAAGAGTTCGGCGCGGGCCGGCATCGGTCCCGTGAGTACGGGCACCGGCGCCGGCCCGCGCCGCGGGCGGCCGTGACCCCCGTCCATGGCCGCCACGTCTGTGGGTCGCGCGTCCTCAGTGGGGACGGCGCTCCGCACTGGTCTCCCGTAACTCCTTGAGCACGGCGTCGACCAGCTGGTCGTGGAAGACGTCGGCGACGAGCGCCAGGTGCTCGTGCTCGGCCGCCGGATCGGAACTGACGGTCACCACCACGCTGTCGGCGTGCGGGACCGGGACGTGGCCGGTCGCCTGGTTGGCCAGGCCCCGGCGGAAGGCCGCGGCCTCCACCACGGCGGCGATCCGGCGCTCGTCCAGCGCGGCGGCGTCCGCCCTGCGGTGGGCGATCTCCAGGGCGGCGGGCTCGACATGGCGGCGGACGCCGCGCTGGATGTCGCGGATCTCGGCCATCTGCCGGTTGGCCCGCCACTCCAGGTCGGCCAGCGGCCAGCGGGAGACCCAGCGGGAGGTGCCGATGGTCACCTCGGGGACGTGCGCGGTGACCTCTTCCCAGAGCGGGTGGAGGCGGCGCAGCCGGCGCCAGGCGGTGGCGCGGGGGCCGACGGCGGGCAGCGAGAAGCCGAGCAGGACGAGCAGGGCCGCCACCGACGCGCTCATCGGGGCCACGCCGTTGGACAGCCAGTACACGTCGCGGCCGGCCCAGGTGAGGACGAACCCGGCGAGTTTGCAGGCGCAGTAGAGCAGCCCCAGCCAGCAGCCCGCGGCGAGCGTGCGCAGCCCCCTGGAGAGCCAGGACGGGCCGAGGGTGGCGGCGTAGCGGGGGCACAGGACGCCGAGCCCGGCGAGGCTGGTGCCGAAGATGGCCAGGTACAGCGCCAGGAAGGCGACCACGCCGGGGGCGTCGGCGTAGGCGGTGCTGAAGTCGCGGGGGTGCTCGACGGCGTCCGGGCGGCCGACGGCGAAGCAGACGATCGCCGCCGTCCAGGCCGCCGCCACGGCGGCCACCGCGAACCGGGACCGCGCGACCGCGCGGGTGTGCGCGGCGGCGTCGCCGCGGCTGGTCCAGCGGAGCAGCAGCACGGTGGCGCCGGAGGCGAACAGCACGACGGCCGAGTAGAGGAAGACCATCGCCAGGTTGGCGACGCCGGTGAGCCTGTCGAAGGCGCGGTAGACGCTCGGCGCGGAGAACAGGAAGACGACGGGCACGCCGGCGGTCATCAGCGCGGTCAGGCCCAGGTCGGTGTTGCCGCGGTCGCGGAACCAGGCGCGGGCCTTGTAGGCGACGATGACCCAGGTGACGGCGGAGAAGGTGAGGTAGAGGGCGTCAAACACCGGCACCGCCCCCGTCCGCTCCGCCGGTGCCGCCGTCCGGTCCACCGGCGCCGCCGTCGTCGGTCCGGGTCCGGCGCACGTGCTGGAGCGCGGGGCCGAGGGAGGCGGCGAGTTCGGCGGCCGGGCCCTCCAGGGGCTGCTCCTGGCCGGGCGGGGGCGGGACGACCTTCTCCATGAGGAGGGTGCCGAGGATCTCGGTCTCGCGCTCGGTGAGGTTGTCGTAGCAGTGGTGCCGGGCCAGGCCCATGGTGAGCCCCATCCGGCGCATGGCGGTGGCGACGTCGACGGACGGCGTCCACACCTTGAGGGCGTCTTCGGTGACGGCCGGGTCCTGGTCGTGGCCGAGCAGCAGGTGCCCTATCTCGTGCAGCACGATGTGGACCTGGTGCCAGGGCGAGGTCTTGAGCTCGTAGACGACCCAGTAGCCGTCGTCGGTGGTGGCGGTCATCCCGGAGACGACGCCGTCGAGGCTCATCGGCACCAGGTGGATCGGCCGTCCCACGCGGCGGGCGACGACGGCGCACAGGCCGCGGAGATCGGTGGAGGCCGGCAGCGCGAGCTCGGCGATGAGCTGCTTGCACCGTCGGCGAATCCGCCCCACCCGCATGACTGCACCGTCCTCATCCTCGGTACGCCGCCAGTGGGTGAAGAGCCGGTCGTCCGCCACGACGGTCACGGGCGCTCCTCACCCCCCGCCGCGGGCGGGTCCGACGGCAGGTTCATCTGCTGCCGGAACTGGGAGATGATGGTGGTCAGGCTGTCCTGGACCTCGGGCGGCAAGCCCACCGAGCGCAGGGCGATGGCCCGTACCCGCTGGTCCCGCATCGCGACGAGGAAGCGGACCTCCTCCTCCACCCGGGCGGTCTGCGGCGCGGACAGGTCGCCCATCAGGTAGCCGACCGGCACGGCGAAGAACTTCGCCAGCGCCCGCAGCACGTCCGGGCTGGGGTTGGCGCGCTTGCCGTTGCGCAGCATCGACAGGTACTGCTCGGTGAGCGTGACCCCGCCGTACTCCTCCGTGCCGCGGCTGATCTCCTCCGCGACATGGGCGTTGGTGTACGGCGCACCCGGCGGGTGCATGTTGGCGAACAGGTAGTTGAGCCGCCCCGCCAGTGGGCTGCCCGTGTCTCCCGTCGCTCTGTCCCCCCTGACCGCCATGTGTCCCCCCGTTCCAGGTGCCTGGTTTCGCACGGCCGCCTCACGGCCGGTTAAGCCCTGAAGGGTCGCGATGGGCATCCTGTCACGCGCGGACGCGAAGCACTAGTCCGTTCCGGATTACGAGCGGATGACGGACTTAACCGTCGGTTGATGGCAGGTCAGAAAGCCCCTGGGCAGGCGGCAGAGCCGGCAGCGGCCCGCTCCGGCGTCCTGGTGAATCCTGTCGCGTCCGCCTCTCGCCACACCCCTCCCGCCGGGTGGAGGATGACACGCTCACCTCGTATGTGCCCCCGCGCACCGGAGAGGAACCCGCCCATGCGCAGACCCCTCGCCGCAACCGCTCTCGCAGCACTCCTCCTCGGCCTCACGGCCCTCTCCCCCGGCGGCCGCGCCGCCGCCGACCCCGGGCAGCGCGCCCTGGCCGCCGCGGCCGACGCCTACTGGACCGCCGACCGGATGGCCTCCGCCCTCCCCGCCGAGGCCGCGCGCCGCGCCGCGTCCGCCCCGCCCGACGCCCGCAGGGCGCCCGTCCCGCCGAGCCACCCCTTCGACGGACTGCCCCAGGTGGGCACCTTCTTCTGGACCGACGGCCAGGGCCAGGGCCGGTTCTGCGGCGGGACGGTGGTCCGCAGCCCGTACCGCAACCTGGTGGTGAGCGCGGCGCACTGCCTGCGCCGCCCGGACCCCAAGCGGCGGCTGTCGTTCGTGCCGCAGTACCACGACGGGCTCAAGCCGCACGGCGTCTTCCCGGTCGAGGCGATCTACATCGACCAGCGCTACTACGACCTCGGTACGGACGGCGGCGCCCGCTGGGACTACACCGTCGTCCGGCTCGGCGACCGCGCGGACGGCATCCCGGTCGAGCGCGTGACGGGCGGCTTCGACCTCGCCTTCCACCCCGGCTACCGGCACTCCGACGTCCGCCTGATCGGCTACCCGGGCAACAGCGACGCCAAGTACCCCAAGCCCCTCGACTGCCGCTCCACCACCCGCCGTTACACGAGCACGGACCCCAAGGCCCCCGGCGACTTCCTGGAGATCGCGTGTGCCGGGTACGTCGGCGGCACCTCGGGCGGTCCGTTCCTGATCCGCGGCGCGACGGGCGGGTACACGCTGATCGGCGTGATCGGCGGCTACCACACGGGCGGTGACACCCCGGACATCTCCTACAGCTCCTACTTCACCGAGGACCTGCTGGACCTGTACGTCGACGCGGTGCACGGCGAGCCGCCGGCGGGGTGAGGACGCGGGGCCCCCGGAGTCGGCGGACATTCCGGCCCGGATGAGGCGCCACTCGTCCGGGTGACTCCCGGACTGGGCGGATCGGCGCGGGGGTAGCGACAGCCCGTCGTCGCAGTCGCCCTTCTCCGAGAGGACCGCGCGTATGCGCTTCCGTGCCGCCCTGGCCGCCGCCGCGGGTGCCCTGGCCCTGATCGTCACCCTGCCCACGTCGGCCGCCGCGGCCGAGGGCCGGTTCGAGTACACATACACCGGCTTGGACGGCAGGCCCGACACCGCGGCCCTGGAGGACCCGCCGAGCCTGGACTGCGTCACGCTGCCGGAGGTGGCCGACCCGGGCAGCAGCTCGCCGGCCCACTCGCCGCGCAACCGGACGGACGAGTACGCCGAGGTCTTCACAGAGCCGGACTGCTCGGGTGACTCGTTCCGGCTGCGGCCGCACACCGGTTACGGCGGGGAGCGCCTCAAGTTGCGGTCGGTGCGGTTCTCCTGAGGCGGCCCGCTCCAGGGACAGGCGGAACGGCGGCACCACCGGTGGGATTCCGGTGGTGCCGCCGTTCCGTGCCCGGGACCGGGGCCCGCGGGCGCGTTACGCGCGGCGCGGGCGCCGCGTCAGCGTGTAGCCGCCGATGGCCGCGAGCGCGCCGAGCACGGCGCCGCCGACGGTCCACACCCAGCGGTCCGACCACCAGCCGCCGTTCCAGCCGTCCTCCGGCTCGGCGACGGCACCGGCGTGCAGCGGCGCACCGAGCTCGCCGCCCTCGGCGTACTTGCCGCCGGCGTCCTCGGCGGTCGCCTCCACCTCGGCGTGCACGGGCAGGCCCATGTCCTGGTCCGGCCCGTCGGCGACGGTGAGACGGACGTAGTACGCGCCGGGCAGCGGGTCGTTCGACCAGCGCTCGGCGTACGGGCGGACGACGCGCAGGGTGCAGCTGAGGGTGACGGTGGTGTCCTGCTGGGACACCCGCTTCGTCCGCTCCCCCTCGGCGCAGGCCTGGCGGCGGCGCAGGCCGTCGAAGACGTCCAGCTGCCAGGTGGCGGCGCCGTGCCGGGCGCTCGCCTCCGGCAGCCTGACCGTCGCCTTGGCGGTGGGCCGCTGGCCGGCTCCGGCCGGGAACTGCCAGTAGAGGTAGTCACCGGTCGTACCGTCGGCGGTGGCCTTCTGGTCCTGCTTGACGGCCGTGGCGGTACGGAACGACGTACCCGCCTCGGTCGGGTCGCCGTTCTGGCCCTTGGTCCCGGCGGGGGCGTCGGCCGCCGCCGCGCCGGAGACGGTGAACAGCGCGCCGGCCGCGAGCAGCCCGGCGGTCAGGGTCCGTGCGACTCTTGTGACACGCATCAGTTGGCCCTCCAGATCGCGACGCGCCAGCGGGCCAGCCAGCCCCACAGCAGACCGGCGACCAGGCCGGTGACGACGAGGACGGCGAGCAGCACCCAGCCCCGCCCGAGGCCGAAGGCGGCCATGTCGGACGGCTTGTCCGGGGACTTCACCAGGTCGACGGCGAGCTCGACGGGCAGGCCGGGGTCGCGCTTGACGGAGGCCGGCGCGGAGAAGGAGTGCGAGACCTCCAGGCAGACCGTGCGCGCGTCGGCGTCGTCCTTGGAGTCCTTCTTGCCCTTGCTCACGGGGTAGCGCAGGCCGGAGGACATCACGTCGGTGCGCCCGTTGCCGGCGTCGGAGCCGCGGACGAGCTCCTGGCCGCCGTCGCCGACGGCTCTGACGAGGATGCCGTAGTCGCGGTCGACGGGCCGGTCGGCGCCGACGCTCGCGGCGGCGCGCAGCTCCTGGCCGGGCTTGACCTTGACCTTGTACCAGCGGTGCTCGCCGAAGGTCTCGCGGTCGGTCCACACACCGGCGCCGATCTCGGGCGCCGCGGAGCAGGCGTCCGCGCCCTTCGTGGGCTTGGGCGTGTCGTCGACGGGGGTCTCGGAGCGGCGGACGAGCTGCTTGATGCGGCCTGACAGCTCCTTGGTGTGCCGCACGGTGGTGTACGTGCCGCCGGTGGCCTCGGCGATGCAGGTGAGCTGCTCGCGGGTCTTGTCGTCGTGCGCCAGGCCGAGCGTGTCGATGGTCAGGTGCGTGCCCTTGGCGGCGAGTTCGCGCGCCACGTCACACGGGTCGGGCTGGCCGCAGGAGTCCTCGCCGTCGGTGATGAGGACGATGCGGCGGGTGCCGCCGTCCTCGCCGAGGTCCTGGTCGGCGCCGCGCAGGGCGTAGCCGATGGGCGTCCAGCCGGTGGGGCGCAGGGTGGCGACGGCCGCCTTGGCCTCGGTCCGGTCGACCTGGCCGACGCGGTACTCCTGCTTGCTGTCGCGGCAGCCGATCGCCTTGTCGTCCCCGGGGTAGTGGGCGCCGAGCGTACGGATGCCGAGCCGCACGCCCTCCGGGGTGGCGTCGATGACCTCGTTGAACGCCTGCTGGGCGGCGGCCATGCGGGACTGGCCGTCGATGTCGCGGGCCCGCATCGAACCGCTGACGTCGAGTACGAGCTCGACCTTCGGGGAATCCTTGGAGGGCCCGTCGGCGGCCTGCGCCGGCACGACACCTCCGGCCAGTGCGGCGAGCAGAGCGCAGGCGCCCGCCGCCAGCCGTCTTGTGATGATCATCCGAAGATCCTAGTGACCCACAGGCGGTCGGCTCAAAACGGGAGTTGCGGGAGCGGGGAGCACCGCGGGGGCGTCAGGGAGCGCGTGGCGGGCACCGGGAGCGCGTCCCGGTGCCCTCGGTCTCCCCGCCCGGGGGCGGGCTAAGCCGGCGCCGGTCACAGCCCCTGCTGCTTGGACTGCTTGAGCTTGGTGATGTCGATCGTCTGGTCGGCCGGCGGCGCCTTGGCCGCGACCGGCTTGTCCCAGTCCGTCAGGGTGGTGACGCTACCGTCCTTGGAGTCCTCGATCTTCAGCGGGTAGGGCTTGCCGGTGGTGGCGACGCTGATGGTGGTGCCCTTGGCGCTGATCGGGACGGCCTGCTGCCCGTCGACGGTGGTGACCGCCCCCTTGGTGATGGTCTCCGTGCCGCCGTCGTCCTGGCCCATCTGCGCCTGCATCGCCGCCAGGTTGCACGCCCTCGTCATGCCGCGGAGGTTGGGGTCGCTGGTGGGACCGGAGACGTAGCGGCCCTTGAACAGCTCGGCCGCCTGCGGGTTGGCCTTCGACGCCCACAGCTTCTCGTCGGCCTTCAGCCACACCTTGTCACCGAGTTTGATCACCTCGGCGGATCCGGTGGTGGGGGTGGCGATGGTGCCCGCGCAGTTGCCCTGCTTGTCCATGGCGAGGTCGACCTTCATCTGCTCGCCGTTCTTGCTGCCGGACGCCTTGAAGCGGAGCGAGCCCGCGTTCCTCAGCTCCGTCTTGGCCTTGTCCGATATCTCCTTGCCGGACAGCTTCTCCACGCCGTTGCCGGACGCCGCGTCCTTCGCGGGCGCGGAATCGGCCGCCTTGGCGGGCTTCTTGTCCCCCTTGTCGTCCTTGCTGTCGCTGCCACAGGCGGAGAGTCCCAGGACCGCCGCCATGCCGACGGCGGTCATGGCGATGCCGTGCTTGCGCTTCATTCGGTGCCACTCGTGCTTTCTGTCAGTGCTGGTGCTCGAGGTAACACCCTACGGCCCGGCACCGACAACGGATTTACGCTCCGGGCGCCCACGACGGCGGCTCCGGGGCCGCCATGGCGTGCACGCGCTCGGTGACGGCCTTGGCGAGCTGCTCGCGCTCCTCGGGGGCGAGGCCGTCGAGGAGCGCGAGGGTGACGTCCCGTCCGTCCGCGCCGGGCCGGTCGCCGGACGGCGGGTGCGCGGTCACCCACTCCAGGACCTGCCGCACCTCCTCGGGTCGGTGCAGCAGCCAGAGCGCGGCCAGCGCGTCGGGGCCGGTGCGGACGGCCTGGAGGTAGAACTCGTACTCCTCGCGCCGCTGCGGCGACCACAGCAACGGCGGGGCGCCCTTGTCCGCCGGGCGCGGCGGCTCGGCGGCGGGCTGGGCGGCGGCGAGGCAGCAGGCCAGCCCGGTGGCGTCCACCGGCTGCGGCTGGGCGAGCAGTTCGAGGAGGTGCTGGGCCGACGCCTGCTCGGCGGCGGTCTCGGCGCGGGCGGCCAGGGTCTGGAACCGCCGGTCCAAGTGGCCGACGACGGCCGCCCAGCAGCCCTCCGGCGGGCCGCCGCCGAGCACCGCGCGGGCCGGGTCGGCGACCCACCAGGCGACCTGGAGGGCCGCGGGCGCGCAGCCCGGCGGCAGTGCCCAGGTGCCGGCGCGGGGCGCGGTGTCGACGAGGTACGTCTCGCGGTAGCCGCCGAACGCGGCGCGGACGAACGAGCCGCGCCCACCGGGCTCGCAGATGGTCCCGCCCTCGCCGTCCAGCAGCACCAGGGCCTGTTGGCCGGGCTGCGCGAGGCGGAAGCGGAGGAGCTCCCCGAAGGGGCTGCGGGTCCCCCGGCGCCACGGCGGGGTGTCCGTCACGGTGGCCGGGTACGGGGTGAGGGTCATGCCGGTCTCTCTCCTGCTGGTGTTCCGAAGTGTCAGAGGGCCTGGCGCCAGGCGGCCAGTGCCTCGGCCGCCCGCCGGCCGCCGGGGGCCGGCCGGGCCGCCTCGAACGCGGTGAGCAGCCGCAGCGCGCCGCCGCGCGGCGCGGCGCCCAGCCGGTCGGCGAGGCGCTCGACGAAGGGGGCGCGGCGGGGGTCGTCGGCCGCGCGGCGCTGCCAGTCCAGGAGCGCGGCGCGCACGGCGGGGAAGGTGCCGGGTTCGGCGAGCGCGCACCGGATCAGTTCCAGGCCGGGCGGGTCCTCGCCGGGGCGGCCGCCGTCCCGGGTGCCGAGCAGGTGGCGGGTCCACCACTCGGCGGGCTCGCGCGCCGCGGCGGCGGTGCGCAGCAGCTGCGCGGTGGCGGTGCAGGCGGCCTGCCGGGTGGCGTCGCCGGCGCGGCACCAGGACACCAGCCCGTCGAGCAGGGCGGCCCGGCCGGCCGGTTCGGCGAACAGGGAGAGCAGCGCCCGGCGGACGGCGGAGGCGACGGCTCCCGTCCCGTCGCGCGGCCCGTCACAGACGGTCCGCAACAGGGTGAGCGCGGTCCCGGGGCGGGCCAGCCCGAACTCGGTGGCGCAGGCGAGCGCGACCGTGCAGCGCCGGGAGACCGACGCCTGCCGGCTCCAGCCGCGCAGCCGGGCCTTGACGGCGGTGGCGAGCACGGGGTCGGTGGAGGCGGCGCCGAGGGCGCGGGCGGCCAGCCGCCAGTCCGCGGGCCGGGCGGACGCGGCCAGGTCCTCGACCGGGCCGAGGGCCCGGCGCCCGGAGCTCCACTGGGCACACTGGCCCAGGACGAACCCGGCGCGGTCGCCGCGCCCGTGCTCCGACGGCGTGGTGCCGAGCCACTCCACCAACAGCTCGGCCGCCTCGGGGTGTTCGCGCCACACGTGCTCCAGGACCGCGCGGCCCTGGAGGTGCCGGGTGAACGCCACGGGCCGGGTGAGATAGCTGTAGGCGGAGGTGGTGTGCACCTCGGCGGGGGCCACGTACGCGCCGATCGCCTCCAGCCGTTCGGTGCGGGACCGGCGGAAGACGGCCCGCGGCGCCTCCTCCGCGTCCGCGTCCGGGTCGGGGGCGGGGCCGCCGAGCCGCCCGCCGGCGATCCGCAGCAGGCGCCCGGCCTCCTCCTCGACCAGCGTCTGGTCGAAGTGCTCGAAGACGCAGGCGGCGAGCAGCAGGGCGAGGTCCTCCGGGCTGTCGCGCAGCGCGTCGAGCAGCCTCGGGGCCCGGCCGGCCGCGTGGAAGCTCAGGTGCTCGCGGACGATCTCCGGGTCCGCGCCCCGCCGGACCACCCGGACGATCTCGGCGGCGATCTCGACGACCTGGGCGGGGCGCAGGCCGGGCTGCAGGGTCTCGTCGAGCAGCCCGGGCGGCAGGGCGGCGAGCGCGGGGGCGACGTCGGCCGGGCCGTCGAGGACGGCGGCCAGCCGGGCGTCGAGGACGGCGCGCGGCTCCGGCGGCAGGGCCCGGACCGGCGGGGTGTGCAGGGTGTCGCCGAGGTGCGCCAGGACGGCCGGGGTGCAGGGGATGACGACGACCATGCGGGCGTCGGCCCGTTCGAGCCGGGCGCGGAGTCCGTCCAGGGCGATGGTGTCGAGTGCGGTGAGCCGCGGTTCGAGGAGCCCGTCGGCGAGGTAGCCGCGGGCCGGGGCGGCGCCGGGGGCCCAGGTGGTGAGGTCGGTGTCGGAGTCGAGGGCCCGGAGCGCGAAGCAACCGGTCTGCCGGTGGAGGAGGTTGAGGGCGGCGGTGCGGCGGCCGGTGCCGTCCTGTCCGGCGAGGAAGAGGAGGCGGTCGTCGCGCAGCCGGCCGAGGGCGTCCGCGAACCAGGCGGGCTCGGCGAAGCCCTCCAGGGCGAGGGCGGTCCGCTCGGCGGGGATGTCGCCTTCGCGCGGCTCGACGCCGTCGCCGCGCGGGGCTGCCGGCTCGCCGTCGCCGGCGGCGTCGTAGTGCTGGCCGCCGCGGACCAGGTCGGAGATGTTCAGGAAGCCGCGGTTGTCCCAGATGTTGACGACCTGGAAGCGGCGGCCGAACTCCTCGGCCGCCTGCTCGCCGAGGTCGGGGGCGGGGTCGGGGCCGGTAGCGGGCTCGGGGCCGCCTTGCGGCGGTGCGGCGTCGGAGGCGGGCGCCTCCGGCTCGTCGACGAGGACGGATTCGCTCACCGGCCCGCTCCCCGTGCGTCGTCCCGCGGGTCGGCGCCGAAGGAGACGTGCTGGCCGCCCTCCACCGAGCCGTTGTTGAGGAAGCCGCGGTTGCCCTGGCTGTTGATGGTGGTGGTGCCGCGGTGTGCGGCGGGTGCGGGCCGGTCGCGCCGCTCGGGTACGGGCGCGGTCGCGGGCGCCGGCTCCTCGGCCTCCGGCCGTTCGCCGAGGATCCGGCGGTCGTAGAGGTTGCCGGAGGGCGCGGGCACGTACAGCCAGGCGAGTTGCTGAAAGTTCTTGCCGGCGACGGTGGCCGGCACCTCGATGAACTGGTCCGGGTGGCGGCGGGTGTAGCCGGAGAGGACCGCGTCCTCGAAGACGCGCTGCGAGAGGATCGCGGCGACCTGGGTGATGCTCTCGCTGGAGGCCGCGAGGATGGCGCGGACGGGCCGGGAGTCGAGCAGCCGGTGGGTGTCGTTGCGCGGGGTGCCGTTGCCGTCGCCGGGGGCGCCGGAGTCGGGCAGCGGTCCGACGTGGAGGCTGGCCCGGAGCCGGACGCGGCCGGTCGCGGTGGCGTGGATGTTGTAGTCGGTGAGGACTTCCTGGAGTTCGTGCAGGAAGGGGTGGATGACCCGGGGCAGGGCGACGGGGTCGAAGCCCATGGCGAAGCCGTCGCCGGTGTTGTTGGCGAACTTCCGCTCCAGCCAGAGCTGTTCCAGGCCCGAGCGGGCGAACGCCTGCCCGAGGAGCTGGGGGATGACGGTGGTGAGGGACGCGTGCTCGGCGGCGGGCCGGCCGGTGAAGTCCTTCGCGTCCACGGCGAGGATCCCCCGGTAGGGCGGCAGGTCGCGGCTGACGCTCCAGGGGGCCGGGCCGGTGGCGGGGGTGTCCGTGACGGACATAGGGGCGACTCCTCGGTGGTGAGGTCGTGCGGAAACGATCCGCGGGGTGGCACCCGGCACCCCATTCCCCCCGGTAGGGGTGCCGGGCTCGCCTCGGATCCTTCTGGAGTCGCGTGGTTCGGTGTGCACCATGAGTGCACAGGAAACGTGACGAGCGTCACGCGTCCGCGTACGGCCCGTCCGTCACAGGGGCCGCCGCCCGCAGGGCGTCGAGGTCGTGGACGACGACAACGCCGCGCTCGGCGGTGACCACCCGGGTGCCGATCTCGCCCAGGGCCGTGCTGACGGTGTTGCGGGACACCCCGAGGTACTGGGCGAGTTCGGTGCGGGTGACCGACAGGTGCGCCCCGTCGCCGGTCCGCTCGCCGTACGCCGCCTCGGCGAGGGCGAGCAGCGCGTGGGCGACCCGCTCCCGTGAACAGCAGCCCCCGCGGGCGCGGTCGGACTGCCGCAGCCGGGTGAGGGCGTGCCGGGTGAGGACCGGCGACAGGTCGTGCCGCTCGACGAAGGCCCGGAACCGCCGCCCCTCCACCACGACGACGGTGACGTCCCCTATGGCCGACACGGACGCCAGCCGCCGCTCGCTCTCCTCCAGCACCGCGGCCTCGCCCACCACGTCACCGGCACCCCGGAACGCCAACACCCGTATGGTGCCGTCGCGTTCCACCCGGGTCACCTTGACCACGCCCTCGACCAGGGCGAGTACGTGCGTCCCCGTGTCGCCCTGGCGCAGCAGCGTCTCACCGGCCCGGTGCCGGCGCGTCCGCCCCTCGTCGAGCAGCCGCTTCCATAACGGCTCGCCGGCCAGCCGGGTGAAGGTGACGCCCAGCGCCGGGTCGTGCCGCTCCCTCTTTCCGTCCATGAAGGGACTGTAGATGTAACGGGCGTCACAGCGGCGCGAGATGAGGGAGCCCGACCGCGAAGGCCCCCGGGGCGCACTGTCGTCCCGGGGGACCTTCGCGGACGTCGGGACTACTCCTCGTCCGCCCCGCCCTCCAGCTCGCCCTCCGTCTCCAGGAACACCTGGCGCAGGGCGGCCAGCGTCTCGGCGTCGGGCTTGGCCCACATGCCGCGGCTCTCGGCCTCCAGCAGCCGCTCGGCGATGCCGTGCAGCGCCCAGGGGTTGGCCTCCTGGAGGAAGGCGCGGTTCTCGGGGTCGAGGACGTACGCCTGGGTGAGCTTGTCGTACATCCAGTCGGGGACGACGCCGGTGGTGGCGTCGTAGCCGAACAGGTAGTCGACGGTGGCGGCGAGTTCGAAGGCGCCCTTGTAGCCGTGGCGGCGCATCGCCTCGATCCAGCGGGGGTTGACGACCCGGGCGCGGAAGACGCGCGAGGTCTCCTCGACGAGGGTGCGGGTGCGGATGGTCTCCGGCCGCGTGGAGTCGCCGATGTACGCCTCCGGCGCCTTGCCGCGCAGCGCCTTCACCGTGGCCACCATGCCGCCGTGGTACTGGAAGTAGTCGTCCGAGTCGGCGATGTCGTGCTCGCGGGTGTCGGTGTTCTTCGCGGCGACGGCGATCCGCTGGTAGGCGCTCTCCATGTCCGCGCGGGCCGGCCGGCCCTCCAGGCCGCGGCCGTAGGCGTAGCCGCCCCACACGGTGTAGACCTCGGCGAGGTCGGCGTCGGTGCGCCAGTCGCGGCTGTCGATGAGCTGGAGCAGGCCGGCGCCGTAGGTGCCGGGGCGGGAGCCGAAGATACGGGTGGTGGCGCGGCGTTCGTCGCCGTGCTCGGCGAGGTCGGCCTGGGCGTGGGCCCGGACGAAGTTGAGCTCGGCGGGCTCGTCGAGGGCGGCCACGAGCCGTACCGCGTCGTCGAGAAGGCCGATGACGTGCGGGAAGGCGTCGCGGAAGAAGCCGCTGATGCGCAGGGTGACGTCGATGCGCGGCCGGCCCAGCTCCTCCAGGGCGACGGCTTCGAGTCCCGTCACGCGTCGCGACGCCTCGTCCCACACCGGACGGACGCCCAGCAGCGCCAGCGCCTCGGCGACGTCGTCACCGGCGGTGCGCATCGCGCTCGTCCCCCACAGGGAGAGGCCGACGGACGTGGGCCAGTCGCCGTTGTCGGCGCGGTAGCGCTCCAGGAGGGAGTCGGCGAGGGCCTGGCCGGTCTCCCAGGCGAGCCGGCTGGGGACGGCTTTGGGGTCGACGGAGTAGAAGTTGCGGCCGGTCGGCAGGACGTTGACGAGACCGCGGAGCGGCGAGCCGGACGGGCCGGCCGGGACGAAGCCGCCGGCGAGGGCGTGCACCGCGTGGTCGAGCTCGTCGGTGGTGGCGGCGAGGCGCGGGACGACCTCGCGGGCCGCGAAGGCGAGGATGGCGGCGACGCCGTCGCGCTGCCCGTCCGGGAGTCCGGCGCAGACGCCGGCCACGGCCTCGGGGTCCCAGCCCGCGTCCTCCATGGCCTCGACGAGGGCGCGGGCGCGCTCCTCGGCCTCGTCGGCGGTGGTGCGGGTGGCGGCGGACTCGTCCAGGCCGAGGGCCTCGCGGAGGCCGGGCAGGGCGGAGGTGCCGCCCCAGATCTGCCGGGCGCGCAGGATGGACAGGACGAGGTTGACGCGCTCGGGGCCGGTGGGGGCGCCGCCGAGGACGTGCAGGCCGTCGCGGATCTGGGCGTCCTTGACCTCGCACAGCCAGCCGTCGACGTGCAGCAGGAAGTCGTCGAAGCCGTCGTCGTCGGGCCGGTCCTGCATGCCGAGGTCGTGGTCGAGCTTGGCGGCCTGGATCAGCGTCCAGATCTGGGCGCGGATCGCCGGGAGCTTGGCCGGGTCCATGGCGGAGATCTGCGCGTACTCGTCGAGCAGTTGCTCCAGGCGCGTGATGTCGCCGTACGACTCGGCGCGGGCCATCGGCGGGACGAGGTGGTCGACGAGCGTGGCGTGGGCGCGGCGCTTGGCCTGGGTGCCCTCGCCGGGGTCGTTGACGAGGAAGGGGTAGACGAGCGGGAGGTCGCCGAGGGCCGCGTCGGGGCCGCAGGCGGCGGACAGGCCGGCGTTCTTGCCGGGCAGCCACTCCAGGTTGCCGTGCTTGCCGAGGTGGACCATGGCGTCGGCGCCGAAGCCGCCGTCCTCGCGGGACGCGGCGATCCACCGGTAGGCGGCGAGGTAGTGGTGCGACGGCGGCAGGTCCGGGTCGTGGTAGATGGCGATGGGGTTCTCGCCGAAGCCGCGCGGCGGCTGGATGAGGATCAGCAGGTTGCCGCGGCGGAGGGCGGCGAGCACGATGTCGCCCTCGGGGTTGCGGCTGCGGTCCAGGAACATCTCACCGGGCGCCGGACCCCAGTGCTCCTCGACGGCTTCGCGCAGCTCGGCCGGGAGCCGGTCGTACCAGCGCTTGTAGTCGGCGGCCGGGATGCGGACGGGGTTGCGGGCGAGCTGCTCCTCGGTGAGCCACTCCTGGTCGTGGCCGCCGGCCTCGATCAGGGCGTAGATCAGCTCGTCGCCGTCGCCGGACTCCAGCCCGGGGACGGGCTCGTCACCGAAGTCGTACCCCTCCTCGCGGAGCCGGCGCAGCAGGGCGACGGCGCTGGCGGGGGTGTCGAGGCCGACGGCGTTGCCGATGCGGGAGTGCTTGGTGGGGTACGCGGAGAGGACGAGCGCGATCCGCTTCTCGGCGGCGGGGACGTGCCGCAGCCGGGCGTGCTTGACGGCGATCCCGGCGACGCGGGCGGCGCGCTCCAGGTCGGCGACGTACGCCGGCAGGCCGTCCTCGTCCACCTCCTTGAAGGAGAACGGGACGGTGATGATGCGGCCGTCGAACTCCGGGACGGCGACCTGGGTGGCGGCGTCCAGCGGCGAGAGCCCCTCGTCGTTCTCCTCCCAGGCGCTGCGCGGCCCGGTCAGACAGAGCGCCTGGAGAACGGGCACGTCGAGCGCGGCCAGCGCCCCGGCGTCCCACGACTCGTCGTCGCCCCCGGCGGACGCGGCGGCGGGCTTGGTGCCGCCGGCCGCGAGGACCGTGGTGACGACGGCGTCGGCCGCGCCCAGCGCCTCGACGAGCTCGGGCTCGGGAGCCCGCAGCGAGGCGACGAACAGCGGCAGCGCGCGGCCGCCCGCGTCCTCGATCGCGCCGCAGAGGGCCTCCACGAAGGCGGTGTTGCCGCTCATGTGGTGGGCGCGGTAGTAGAGCACGGCGACCGTCGGCCCGCTCGCCCCCGGCTTGGGCGTGCGCTCCAGCGCACCCCAGGTGGGGGCGGCGGCCGGGGGCTCGAAGCCGTGGCCGGTGAGCAGCACGGTGTCGGAGAGGAAGCGCGCGAGCTGTTCGAGGTTGGCGGGCCCGCCGTGGGCGAGGTAGGCGTGCGCCTCGGCGGCGATCCCGATCGGCACGGTGGAGTGCTCCATCAGCTGCGCGTCGGGCGCCTGTTCGCCGGTGAGGACGACGACGGGCTTCTCCGCCGCCAGGAGCCGGTCGAGCCCTTCCTGCCAGGCGCGGACGCCGCCGAGGAGGCGGACGACGACGAGGTCGACGCCTTCCAGCAGCTCCGGGAGGGTGTCCAGCGGCAGCCGGGCGGGGTTGGCGAGCCGGTACGGGACCGGGCTGCCCTGGGCGGCGGCAGCGCGGGCGCTGAGCAGGTCGGTGTCGGAGGTCGACAGCAGAAGGATCACGGCACGGCCTTCCTCGGGGTCCGCGCCCCGGGCGGTTGGGAGGACGGCGGGAGTTCCTGACTCGCTCGGCGGCGTGGTGCGTTGTGCTGCTGCCGTGCTCACAGTGGCGGGACCGTGCCGGAGTTCCACCGGCTTCCTCCCCTGGCGCCGTCGCTGGCGTCGGCGGATGGCTCCGCCGATCAGCCATAGTAGCGACCTGCGGGTTCGGGGCCGAGGGGGGAGTTTCACCCCGGTCCCTCCCCCAGAGGGGGGACCCCCATTTCACCGTTTCTTGCAGGGGCTGCGCCCCCGCACCCCCGAAACCGCGCTCCGCGCGGTTGTCCTCAAACGCCGGACGGGCTGTATCAGCCCGTCCGGCGTTTGAGGACGCGCGCCGCAGGCGCGCTCGGGGGCGCGGGGTACTCCTCGAAGAAACGGTGAAAGGGCGGGACCGGGGCAAACCCACCCCCCGACCCCGTCGGTATGCTCGCCGCCATGCCCGTCACCCCCACACCCCCCGGCAGCGACCGGCCCCGCGCCCGCGGTGACGCCTGCCCCGGCGCCCTCCGCCTGCACGCCGCCGACGACGGCGCACTGGCCCGCGTCCGCCTCCCGGCCGGGCTCCTGACGGTCCGTCAGGCGATGGAACTCGCCACACTGGCGGTCGAGTTGGGCGACGGCAACCTCGACCTCACCTCCCGCGGCAACATCCAGCTCCGCGCCCTGCCCGCCGGCTCCGGAGGCGAGCTCGGCGGCCGGCTCCGCGCCACCGGCCTCCTCCCCTCCGACCGCCACGAGCGCGTGCGGAACATCGCCGCGTCCCCCCTGCACGGCCTGGACGGCACCGGACACGCGGACGTCGGCGCCTGGGCCCGCGAGCTGGACCGCCTGCTCTGCGCGGACGACGAAGTGACCGCCCTCTCGGGCCGTTTCCTCTTCGGTCTCGACGACGGCCGCGGCGACATCGCCGCCCTCACCCCCGATGTGACATTGATCGCAGAGCCGGACGGCCGGACGGCCGTGCTCTGTTACGCCGCCGAGGGCCCGGGCCTGCGCGTCCCGGCCGCCGACGCGCCCCGCGCGGCCGTCGTCGCGGCCCGTCACTTCCTCGCCGCGCACGGCGGGTCCGCGTGGCGGGTGACGGAACTCCCCGCCGGCCGCCGCCCGGACGTCACGGCCCTGGCCGCCCGCCTCGCCGACGCCGAAGTGACCGCCGTCCCCACCGGCCGTTCCGCCGCCCCGCCACCGGGGCCGGTGTCCGGTCCCGACGGCCGTACCGCCCTCTCCGTGGCCGCTCCCCTGGGCCGGCTGACCGCCGGTCAGTGGCGGCTGCTCGTCGCCGCCGCCGAGGCCGGCTCCGGCGAACTGCGCGTGACGCCCTGGCGGGGCGTCGTCGTCCCCGGCCTCGCCGACGCGGACGCGGCCGCCGCCCGGCTCGCCGGGCTCGCGGACGCGGGCCTGGTGGTCTCCGCCGCCTCCCCCTGGTACGGCGCGGGCGCCTGCGCCGGGCGCCCGGGCTGCGCCAAGTCGCGCGCCGACGTGCGCGCCGACGCGACCGCCGCGCTCACCGGCACGCGCCCTGGCGGCACCGGGGACCTGCCGGTCTACTGGTCGGGGTGCGAGCGGCGCTGCGGGCATCCCGGCGGGCGGTGGGTGGACGTCCTGGCCACGGACGACGGCTACCGCGTGGCGGTACGGACGGGGGGCGGGGACGCGGAACAGGGCGTCCGCCGCGTCACCGCGGCCGGCCTGCCCGGCGCGGTGGCCGCCGCCCGCTCCGGCCCGGACGGCGACGGGACGCCATGACGGTCCGGCGGTCGGCGGTCGGCGGTCGGCGGTCGGCGGTCGGCGGTCGGCGGTCGGCGGTCGGCGGTCGGCGGTCGGCGGTCGGCGGTCGGCGGTCGGGTGCCGCGTACCGCCGGAGCACGGCCGATGTATAGATGTACCGACCGTATCGATGTACCGACCATGACCGACGAGGACGACCACGCCGCGACGACCGCGCCGCCGCGCCCCGGGGCACGTACCGCCCGGCGCGCCCCCGGACCCGGCCGGCCGGTCCTCCGAGCGCGCGCACGCGACCGGCGCGTGAACGCACCCCGCGCGTGAGCGCGACCAGCAAGCCCAGCGAGCGAGGCAGAGGCAGCACAGTGTTCGACTACGACAAGGACGGCGCGTCCATCTACCGCCAGTCCTTCGCCACCATCCGCGCCGAGGCGGACCTCGGCGGACTGCCGCCGGACGTGTCCCGGGTGGCGGTCCGCATGATCCACGCCTGTGGGATGACGGACCTGGTGCGCGACCTCGCGTACTCCCCTGACGTGGTGACCGCGGCGCGGAAGGCGCTGCTCGCGGGCGCGCCGATCCTCTGCGACGCCAACATGGTCGCCAGCGGCGTCACCCGCAAGCGGCTGCCGGCGGACAACGAGGTGCTGTGCACCCTCGCCGACCCGGCCGTGCCCGAACTCGCCGCGCGGATGGGCACGACGCGCAGCGCCGCCGCCCTGGAGCTGTGGCGGGACCGGCTGGACGGGGCCGTGGTGGCCGTCGGCAACGCGCCGACGGCGCTGTTCCGGCTGCTGGAGATGGTGGCCGAGGGCGCGCCGCGCCCGGCGGCGGTGCTCGGCATACCCGTCGGGTTCATCGGCGCGGCCGAGTCGAAGGACGCCCTGGCGGAGAACGCGCTGGGGCTGGAGTACCTGGTGGTGCGCGGGCGGCGCGGCGGCAGCGCCATGGCCGCCGCCGCGATCAACGCGATAGCGAGCGAGGAAGAGTGAGCGAGCAGCAGTCCCCGGCCACCGGCCGGCTGTACGGGGTGGGGCTGGGCCCCGGCGACCCGGCGCTGATGACCCTGCGGGCGGTGGAGTGCATCGCCGCGGCCGACGTCGTCGCGTACCACAGCGCCCGCCATGGCCGCAGCATCGCGCGGTCCATCGCCGAACGGCACCTGCGCGCCGACCACATCGAGGAGCCGCTGGTCTACCCGGTCACCACGGAGACCACGGACCACCCGGGCGGCTACCGGGGCGCGATGGAGGAGTTCTACGAGGAGGCCGCGGCGCGGCTGGCCGCGCACCTGGACGCCGGGCGCACGGTGGCGGTGCTCGCCGAGGGCGACCCACTCTTCTACAGCTCCTACATGCACATGCACAAGCGGCTGTCCCACCGCTACCCGACCGAGGTCGTCCCGGGCGTCACGTCCGTCAGCGCCGCCGCGGCCCGGCTGGGCGAGCCGCTGGTCGAGGGCGAGGAGGTGCTGACCGTCCTGCCGGGCACGCTGCCCGAGGAGGAGCTCGCCGCGCGGCTCGCGGCGACCGACTCGGCCGTGGTGATGAAGCTCGGCCGCACCTTCCCGGCCGTGCGGGGCGCGCTGGAGCGCTCGGGCCGGCTGGCGGAGGCGCGGTACGTGGAGCGGGCCACGATGCCCGGCGAGCGCACCGGGCGGCTGGCGGAGGTGGACCCGGAGTCCGTCCCGTACTTCTCCGTGGCCGTGCTGCCCAGCCGGGTGGCCGCCGCCACCGGTCCCGCCCCGGAGGAGCCCACGGGGGCGGACGGCGGCGAGGTCGTCGTCGTCGGCCTCGGCCCGGCCGGGCCCCGGTGGCTGACGCCGGAGGCGCGCGGCGCACTGGCCGCCGCCGAGGACGTCGTCGGCTACAGCACCTACGTGGACCGGGTGCCCGTCCGCCCCGGGCAGCGCCGGCACGCGTCGGACAACAAGGTGGAGTCGGAGCGCGCCGAGTTCGCCCTGGACCTGGCCCGGCAGGGGCGCCGGGTGGCCGTCGTCTCCTCGGGCGACCCGGGCGTCTTCGCGATGGCGAGCGCCGTCCTGGAGGTCGCCTCGGAGGGCCCGTACCGGGACATCCCGGTGCGGATCGTACCGGGCATGACTGCCGCCCACGCGGCGGCGGCCCGGGCGGGCGCGCCGCTCGGGCACGACTACGCGGTGGTGTCGCTCTCCGACCGGCTCAAGCCGTGGGAGGTCATCGCGGAGCGGCTGCGCGCCGCCGCCGCGGCCGACCTGGTGCTCGCTCTGTACAACCCGGGCTCGCGCAGCCGCGTCTGGCAGGTAGGCAAGGCCCGCGACCTGCTGCTGGAGCACCGCTCCCCGGACACCCCGGTGGTGCTCGGCCGGGACGTGGGCGGCCCGGAGGAGAGCGTCCGTGTCGTCCGGCTCGGGGAACTCGTCCCCGAGGAGGTCGACATGCGCACCCTCCTCATCGTCGGCTCGACGCAGACGCGGGCGGTGCGGCGCGGTCCCGGCGGCGGCGAGGAGATCGTCTGGACACCGCGGCGGTATCCGGAGCGGTGACGGGTCGGTAGGGGGGCGGCAGCAAAACGGCCGCCCCCCTACGGAATGAACCCCATGCACGCGAGCAGCGTGCGGGCCTCCACGTTGAGAAAGCCCCCGTACTGGTTGAGCGCGGCGAGCTGCCCGCAGGTCGCCCAGCGGAACGCGTCGTCCTCCTCCAGCGGGACGTCGTCGCCGGCGCGGACGGCCAGGTAGCGGTTGCGGGCGTGGTGGAAGCGGCCGCCCTCCTCGGACTGCACCACGTCGAACAGCACGCTGCCGGGCCGCGCTCCGGAGGCGGCGGCCAGCACGGTGTCGAGGTACCGGGGGCGCCGGTCCTCCGGCAGGTGGGCGTAGTTGGCGGGGACGCACTGCACGGTGGGGCCGATCTCGGCGGTGTCCGGGGTGCCGGCCTCCGCCCGGGCGCGTACCAGGACGTGCGGGGTCCCGCCGATGTCGCGCACCAGGAAGGCGACGACGCCCTGGCCGCAGGGCGCGAGCAGCGGCTGGGACCAGGCGGCCACCTCCCGGCTGCCCGCCCGGACGTCGACGCCGATGATCCGGAAGTAGCGGCCCTCCTCGTGGCCCACCTCGTCGTCGGTCATCCGCCAGCCGGTGGTCTCCCGCAGCGGTATGCGGCGGCGGACGGTCGGTTCGGCCGTCCTGTGGTGGGTGAGCCAGTTGAGCAGTTCGGGGAGGGAGTGCAGCGGACGTCCGCGGAAGCGGGCGGCGGCGGGCCCGGCGCCGCCGGCGAGGTGCGAGAGCACGGTCCGGGTGTCCATGTTGACCAGGTCGTCCACCGCGAGCAGCCGGCCGATCTCGTCCATGCTCAGCCAGCGGAAGTCGTCGAGGACCGGTACGTCCTCGTCGGTCCGGACGGGCCGGACGACGATGTTGCGGTTGCGCTTGGCTAGGAACCAGGCGCCCTGCTCGCTCTGCAGCGCGTCCGCGAGCGGCCGGCCGCGGCCCAGGGTGGTGAACAGGTCGAGGTACGGCACCGCGCGGCCCCGGTGGACCCGGGTGTAGTTGCTGCGGGTGGCCTGCACGGTGGGCGACAGCTGGAGGGCGTTGACGTTGCCGGGCTCCATCTTGGCCTGGAGCAGGCAGTGCGGGACGCCGTCGAAGTCCCGGACGAGGATGCCCAGGATGCCGTGCTCGGGCTGGCTGATGACGGGCTGCCGCCACTCCTCCACCGCGCGCCCGGGCACCCGGACGTCCAGGCCGTGCACGCCGAAGAAGCGGCCGCTGCGGTGGACGAGGTCGCCGGTCCCCGGGTCCGCGCTCCAGCCGTCGAGCTTCGTCAGGGGCACGCGGGTGACCCGGTAGGCGTGCGCGGCGCGGCGTTCCTCGAACCAGCGGTGGAATTCGGCGAGATCCGTGGACACCGTCGCGACACTCCCTGGGCCGGGCCCCGGGGGGGCCGGCCCCGGAACACTTGCGGGACGTACTCGGAACGCTCTGTGCGCCCAGCCTGCCGCACCCGGGCGGGGCGCGGATGCGCAGTTGAACGCGGGCGGGGGCGGGGAGGCCGGCGCGCCCGAGGCGGAGCAGCCGCACCGCATGGCACGCAAGTCACGTACGCGGCAGGCTCGTTGAAGCGCGGGACCGGCTCGCGGCCACCCCTTCACGCCCCGCCGTGCCGCGGCCCGCCCGTCCCGTTCAGAGGCGACGTACGCGCGTCTCAGGCGACGTACGCGCGTCTCAGAGGCGACACACGCGCGTCAGAGCGACACCACCCGCCGCACCCACGCCACCGCCTCCTCCGGCGCGGCGACCGCCGGGACGCCCGCGGGGAGCGGCGGGCGCCGGACCACGACGACGGGGATCCCGGCCTCGCGGGCGGCGGTCAGTTTCGCGGCCGTGGCGGTGGCGCCGCTGTCCTTGGTCACCAGGACGTCGACGCGGTGCCGGCGCAGCAGTTCGCGCTCGCCGTCGACCGTGAACGGCCCCCGGGCCAGCAGGATCTCGGTCCGGGGCGGCATGGGGGGCGAGGGGGCGTCGACCGAGCGCACGAGGAACCACATATTCTCTAGGTGCGCGAAGGCGGCGAGTCCCATCCTGCCCGTGGTCAGGAAGACCCGGTTCCCCAGGCCGGGCAGCGCCTCCGCCGCTTCGGCCAGCGACCCGACCGGACGCCAGTCGTCCCCCGGGCCCGCCGTCCAGCCGGGGCGGCGGACGGCCAGCAGCGGAACCTGAGCCTCCGCGGCGGCCTTCGCCGCGTTGGAACTGATCGTGTCGGCGAAAGGATGCGTGGCGTCGATGAGCGCGTCGACGTGCTGCTCGCGCAGCCACCGGGCCAGCCCCTCGGGGCCACCGAAACCGCCGATCCGCACCTGCCCGGCGGGCAGCCGCGGCGCGGCGACGCGGCCGGCGAGCGAGCTGGTGACCCGCAGGGCCGGCTCGCCGGCCAGCGCGGCGGCGAGCCGGCGGGCCTCCGTCGTGCCGCCCAGGATCAGGATGTGGCGCTCGGCGCTCACGCTCACCCGCCGCCTTTCCGTTCGTGCTTCCGTCCCCCTGCCGGGACGGAAAGGCCCAGCCTACGGCGGGTGGCCGGCATGACCGGCACCACGGCGGCCGGGACCCCCGGCGAGACGGCCAAGGGCGGCCGTGCGGCGCAGCTCGCGCACACCGGGCTGCGGTCCGGCTGGACGACGGGGGCCTGTGCGACGGCCGCCACCACCGCCGCGTACACCGCCCTGCTCACCGGGGACTTCCCCGACCCGGTGACGATCACCCTGCCCAAGGGGCAGACGCCGGCCTTCGCCCTGGCGGCGGAGGAACTGGCCGCCGGGCACGCCATGGCGGCGATCGTGAAGGACGCGGGGGACGACCCGGACGTCACCCACGGCGCCCTGGTCCGCGCCACCGTACGGCTCCTGCCGCCCGGTTCCGGGGTGGTCTTCCGAGCGGGGCCCGGCGTCGGCACGGTCACCCGGCCCGGGCTGCCGCTGCCGGTGGGCGAACCGGCGATCAACCCGGTGCCGCGCCGGCTGATGACCGAGCACGTGGCCGAGGTCGCGGCCCGGCACGGCGGGACGGGCGATGTGGAGATCGAGGTCTCGGTCGACCACGGCGAGGAGATCGCCCGCTCCACCTGGAACCCCCGGCTGGGCATCCTCGGCGGCCTCTCCATCCTCGGCACCACCGGCGTCGTCGTCCCCTACTCGTGCTCCGCCTGGATCGACAGCATCCGGCGCGGCGTCGACGTGGCCCGCGCGGCGGGGCGCCGGCATGTGGCCGGCTGTACGGGCTCGACGTCGGAGAAGGTCGCGGTGGCCGTGCACGGGCTGCCCGAGGACGCCCTGCTCGACATGGGCGACTTCGCGGGCGCGGTGCTCAAGTACATCCGCCGGCACCCGGTGGACCGGCTGACCATCGCCGGCGGCTTCGCCAAGCTCTCCAAACTGGCCGCCGGCCACCTGGACCTGCACTCGGCCCGCTCCCAGGTCGACAAGGGCTTCCTCGCGGAACTGGCCCGCCACGCCGGCGCCGACGAGACCCTGGCGGCCGAGGTCGCCTCCGCCAACACCGGCCTGGACGCCCTCCAGCGCTGCGCCGCACGCGGCGTCCCCCTGGGCGACCTGGTCGCGACGACGGCCCGCGACGAGGCCCTGAGCGTCCTGCGCGGGGCGCCCGTCGCCGTCGACGTCCTGTGCATCGACCGGGCGGGCACGATCGTGGGCCGCGCGGAGCCCAGGGGGCCGGGACGGGGGTGACCCCGCCCCGCCCGGCCCCGTACCGGTCACCGGCCCGCCCGGGCCCCGCGCACGGTGCCGGACCGGTCACACGCGGAGCCACGGGCGGCGGAAACCGGCCCTACCCCTGCGCCACCGGCTCCTGAAGCTCCGTCACCCACTCCGCCGGGTCCTCCGGGCACTCCAGGTAGAGCTCCCGCGCGTACCCCGCCGACCGGTAGCCGTTGGCGTCGATCCAGTGGGCCAGCGCCTGGGCCGTCGGGAGGACGCCGTCCATCGAGCCGTGGTGGACGACGGTCGCGGCCGTCTCGATGCCGGGGAGGTCCACGAGGTCGAAGCCCGCGGCCGCGGCCCCCGGGCCGACCGGGAACGCCGCGTGGGCGAGGATGCCGCCGGAACCGGCGGGGTCGTCCTCGTAGTAGGCGACGGCCGGGCCCGCCGGGGTCACCCCGGCCTCGTCCAGCCGCCGGCACAGCTCGGCGAACAGCGGGCTGACGACCGGGCCGATCTCCTCGGGTGCGTAGCCGGCCGCGACGGCGCTCAGCTCGGCCACCCGTACCGCCGGGACGTTCTTGATCACCACATCGTGGGTACTCATGGTTCCCTCGCTCTCCAGACCGCGGAGTCTCGCCTCGACCCGCACCAGCCGGGCCGCCGCCGCGGTGGCGGCGGCCTCCAGTTCGGCGCGGCGCAGCCGCAGCATGCCGCGCAGTTCCTCCGTGCCGACCTCCTCGTCCACGATCGTCCGCACTTGCTGGAGGGTGAACCCCAGCTCCTTGAGGGCGATGACGCGGTTGAGGCGGGCGAGTTGGCCCGCCTCGTAGTAGCGGTAGCCGGTGGCGGCGTCGACGCGGGCGGGGCGCAGCAGCCCCGTCGCGTCGTAGTGGCGCAGCATGCGGACGGACACACGTCCGTACCGGGCGAAATCTCCGATGATGAACATGACGCCCCTCAGGAAAGCGGCTGACACGGTGTGAGGGTCAACGGCGTGGCCGCGCGGGTGCGGCGGCCCGGGGCCCGCCGTAGCCTGGACGCGACGAGGGCCCGCCGGCGGGACCCCTTCCCGTCGCCGGGCCCGGTGCCGAGTGCGGAGGTGAGGACGGTGCAGCACGTCGCGGGCTGGCATGTGGAAGTCGAGTTCGACGAGGACGAACGGCATGTCCGCGCCGCCGCCCTGCTGCGGCTGCGGGACGGCACCGAGGTGCGGGCGCGCGGCAAGGCGGCCCGGCACCCGGCCGACCCGGGCGAGGCCCGGGTGGGCGAGGAGCTGGCGGGCGCCCGCGCGCTCGTGGACCTCGCCGAGCAGCTCGCCGCGAAGGGCGGCCACGAGGCGGCCGACCTGCGGGCGGAGGTCGCGGCTTAGAACGTCGGCGGCTTAGAACATCGAGCGTCCGGCCGCGTCGCGGCACCGCTCCGTCGAGTACAGGTGGCTGTCGGGGAACTGCTCGGCGCCCAGCGTCCGTCCGACCAGGATGACCGCCGTGCGGACGACGCCCGCGGCCCGGACCTGGTCGGCGATGCCGGCGAGCGGGCCGCGCAGCACGATCTCGTCGGGCCGGCTGGCCATGGCGACGACGGCGGCGGGGCAGTCCGGGCCGTATTGCGGCAGCAGTTCGGCGACCACGCGGTCCGCGTGCCGGGCGGCGAGGTGCAGCACGAGGAGCGCGCCGCTGCGGCCGAGGGTGGCCAGGTCCTCGCCGGGCGGCATGGGCGTGGCCCGCTCGGCGATCCGGGTGAGGACGACGGTCTGGCCGACGGTCGGGACGGTCAGTTCGCGGCCGAGGGAGGCCGCGGCGGCGGCGAAGGCGGGGACGCCGGGCACGATCTCGTACGGGATGCCGTGCGCGTCCAGCCGGCGCATCTGCTCGGCGACGGCGCTGAAGACGGACGGGTCGCCGGAGTGCAGCCGGGCGACGTCCTGGCCGGCCTCGTGGGCGCGGACGAACTCGGCGGTGATTTCGTCCAGGTCCAGCTTGGCGGTGTCGACGAGCCGGGACCCGGGCGGGCAGTCGGCGAGGAGCTCGCGCGGGACGAGGCTGCCGGCGTAGAGGCAGACGCCGCACCGGGCGAGCGTGCGGGCGCCGCGCACCGTGATGAGGTCGGCGGCGCCGGGGCCGGCGCCGATGAAGTACACGGTCATGAGGTGAGGGCTCCTTCTGCGGCTTCCGCCGCTCGGACGGGCTGCTGGGCGGGTACGACCGCGTGCCGGCCGGACGCTTCCGCGTCGTCGCCGCCGCGCTTGACCACCGACCACTGCGTCACCGGCATCGCCTGCCGCCACCCGGTGAAGCCCCCGACAGGCACGGCGTGCGCCACGGCCAGCCGGACCAGCTCGCCGCCGAACCGCCGGTAGCGGTCGGCGAGCAGCGCCTCGGACTCCAGGGTGACGGTGTTGGCGACCAGCCGCCCGCCCTCGGGCAGCGCCGCCCAGCAGGCGTCGAGCAGGCCGGGGGCGGTGAGCCCGCCGCCGATGAACACGGCGTCGGGGACGGGCAGTCCGGCGAGCGCGGCCGGCGCGGCGCCGGTGACGACGCGCAGGCCCGGGACGCCCAGGGCGGCGGCGTTGCGGGCGATGCGCCCGGCCCGGACGGGGTCGCGTTCGACGGTGACCGCCCGGCAGGAGCGGTGGGCGCGCATCCACTCGATGCCGATGGAGCCGGAGCCCCCGCCGATGTCCCAGAGCAGCTCGCCGGGGGCGGGCCCGAGGGCGGCGAGGGTCGCGGCGCGGACGTGACGCTTCGTCAACTGCCCGTCGTGGTCGAAGGCTTCGTCCGGCAGGCCGGGGACGACCGGCAGCCGGAGGGTGCCGGGCGCGGAGCGGCAGACGACGGCGACGACGTTCAGCGGGTCGCCGGCCGGGTGCTCCCACGCGTCCGCCGTGCCCTCGCGGCGGGCCTCGCGGTCGCCGCCGAGCTGTTCCAGGACCGTCATCGCGCTCGGCCCGAAGCCGCGCTCGCGCAGCAGCGCGGCGACCTCGGCCGGGGAGCCGGCGCCGGCACTGAGCAGCAACAGCCGGCGGCCGGGCTGGAGGGCGGCGGTGAGCGCGTCGAGCGGCCGTCCGACGAGGCTGATCACCTCGGTGCCGTCCAGCGGCCAGCCCAGCCGGGCACAGGCGTACGAGGCGGAGGACGGGTGCGGCAGCACCCGCAGCGCCTCGGGGCCCAGCGCTTCGGCGAGGGTCCGGCCGATGCCGAAGAACATGGGGTCGCCGCTGGCCAGGACGGCCACCCGGCGCCCGGCGTGCTCCGCGAGCAGCCGCGGCACGGCGGGCCGCAGCGGCGACGGCCACACCACCCGCTCCCCCGGGCACTCCTCCGGCACCAACCCGAGCTGCCGCGCCCCGCCCACGATCACCTCGGCGGCCCGCAACACCTCCCGGGCCCCCGGCGCGAGCCCGCCCCAGCCGTCGGCGCCGATCCCCACGACGGTGACGGGGGTGCGGGGCGCGAGAGCCCCTGAGGGCACGGACGACTCAGCGGACTCAGCGGACGCGGCGGGCACGGACGGACACCTCGGACGGTCGACGGACGGGCGGTACCGGAACTCTACTGACCTGCGAGGACTCCGGTACACCCGGCACCTGGGCGCGCTGTCCGCGCCGCGGCCGGCGGCCGGGCGGACGCCGCGTCGGCGGGCGCGGCCCGGCCCAGGGGAACGGCGTCCCGCCATCCCCGTCCACCGGCCGGGCAGTTCGCGGAATCGCGACATCACCGTACGCCGGCGACGTCCGCGTCGCGGATCCGCCAGCCCCGCCCCCGGGCGGACTGCTGGAGTGATCACCGAAGCACCGAACCCAACCTCCCCGTACAGAACGGAACTTCCATGCCCGCACTCCCCTCCACGCGGCCCGGCGGCCCGGCCGGGGCCGGCCGGCCCGCCGTCGTCGCCGTGACGCTGGGCCTCTTCGCGATCGTCACCACCGAGATCCTGCCGATCGGCCTGCTGACCTCGATCGGCGCGGACTTCACCGTCTCGGACGGGGCGGCCGGGCTGACGATGGCGGTCCCGGGGCTGCTGGCGGCGGTGTCCGCTCCCCTGGTCACCGTGGCCACGGCGGGCGCCGACCGGCGGCTGGTGCTCTGTGTGCTCATGCTCCTGCTGACGCTGGCCGACGTGGTCGCCGCCGTGGCGCCCGGCCTTCCCCTGCTCCTCGTCTCGCGGATCCTGGTCGGGGTGACGATCGGCGGTTTCTGGTCGGTCGGGGCTGGGCTGGCCGAGCGGCTGGTGCCGCCGGCGGCGGCCGGCCGGGCCACCGCGGTGATCTTCTCGGCGGTCCCGCTCGGGTCCGTCCTGGGGGTGCCGGCCGGCACCCTGGCCGGGGACCTCGCCGGGTGGCGGACGGCCTTCGTCGCCCTGGCCGTCCTGGCGGCCGGCGTCCTGGCCGCACTGCTGCTGACCGTCCCGCCGCTCCCGCCGCTCCGGGCGACGCGCGCGGCCGTCCTCGGGGAGGTGCTGCGGCGCCCCGGCACCCGCGCGGCGGCGTTCCTGACGTTCCTCGTCGTCCTCGCCCACTTCGGGACGTACACCTACGTGACCCCGTTCCTGGAGCGGGTGACCGGCCTGGGCGACGGGCCGGTCACCACGTTCCTGCTCGCGTACGGCGCCGCGGGCGTCCTCGGCAACTTCCTCGGCGGTGCCCGGGCGGCCCGGCACCCGCGGTACGTCTTCGGGGCGGCGGCCGGCCTGCTCGCGGCCGCGACGCTGCTGCTGCCGGTGCTGGGCGGCGGCCCGGCCGGGGCGCTGGTCCTGCTGGCCGTGTGGGGCGTGGCGTACGGCGCGGTGCCGGTGGCCTCGCAGGCGCTGTTCGCCCGGGCGGCACCGGACGCCCCGGAGGCGGCGTCGGTCCTGTTCACCGCGGCGTTCCAGGCGACGTTCTCGCTGGGGGCGTTCGCCGGGGGCGGGGTGCTGGACCGCACGTCCCCGGCCGCGCTGATGGCGCTCGGCGGCGGTGTCGCGGCCGTGGCGGCGCTGTCGGCGGTGGCGCGCCTGTCCGACGGCGACCGCCCCGGCCGGGTCGGGACGCCCCGCCACTGACGATGCGTCCACCTGCCGGTCGTCGCGGTCCCCGGTCACCGGATCCTTCCGCAGGTGCGGGAAGCCCACCACGGAGACCTCGTGCGGCGGGTGCCGATGAGCCGGCCCCAGCGCTGCGGCGGCCGGCGGGTGATGTCGGCGAGCGACGCGGGCGGGGGCCGGCCCTGCCCCTCGTCCACCTCGACCAGCGCGGCGTCGACGTGGTCCCGCCGGCGGTACCAGCGCACGCGGCCGGTGTACTGCCCGGTCCCGGCGTCCGGCCGGCAGACCGTCACCCGGCCGGGGACCGGCCCGGACCCGTCGGTACCCAGGACGTGCGCTGCGGTCAGCGCGAGGCGCGGGCCGACGAGGTAGCCGGAGCCGAAGCGCGACGCGGCGTGTCCCGCGTCGTACAGGCGGATCCGCACCCGCCGGCCTGGTTCCACGGGCGCCTCCTCCCGGCCGTTGACGAGCAGCGGCTCGCGGGCAGCGCACCCGGCCACCCTTCTTGCGTACGATGTGCAACTACACATCAGTCGGCAGGAGGAAGAAGCGTGGGACGTTCACCGGTGGTGCTGGGCATCGAATCGTCCTGCGACGAGACCGGCGCCGGTCTCGTCCGGGACGGGAAGCTGCTGGGGCACGCGGTGGCGTCCAGCATGGACGAGCACGCCCGGTACGGCGGCGTGGTCCCGGAGATCGCCGCTCGCGCCCATGTGCACTCCGCCACGCCGGTGGTCCACCGGGCGCTGGCCGACGCCGGTCTGACGATGGCGGACATCGGGGCGGTCGCGGTGACGACCGGGCCCGGGCTGTCCGGGGCGCTGCAGGTCGGCGTGGCCGCGGCCAAGGGGCTGGCCTACTCGCTGGGCGTCCCGCTGTACGGGGTGCACCACCTGGCCGGGCACGTCGCGGCCGACACGCTGGAGCACGGGCCGCTGCCGAACCCGTGCGTGGTGCTGATCGTCTCCGGCGGCCACACCTCGCTGCTGCTGGTCCGCGACCTGGCCCGGGACCCGATCGTCCACCTGGGCGACACCCTCGACGACGCGGCCGGCGAGTGCTTCGACAAGGTCGCGCGCGTCTTCGGGCTGCCCTACCCGGGCGGCCCCGCCGTGGACCGCGCGGCCCGGGACGGCGACCCGCGCGCCGTCGCCTTCCCCCGGCCGATGACCGGGCCGCGCGACGACCCGTGGACGTTCTCGTTCTCCGGCCTGAAGACCGCCGCCGCCCGCTGGGCCGAGCGGCACCGCGCGGCCGGCCGCCCGCTGCCGATCGCGGACGGCGCCGCCTCCCTCCAGGAGGCCATCGCCGACGTCCTCACCCGCAAGGCCGTCGCCGCCTGCGTCGAACACGGCGTCGGCACCCTGGTGGTGGTCGGCGGCGTGGCCGCCAACTCCCGGGTGCGCGCCCTGGCCGAGGAGCGCTGCGCCGCGGCCGGCGTGCGCCTGCGCGTCCCGCCGCCGCGGCTGTGCACCGACAACGGCGCGATGATCGCGGCCGTCGGCGACCTGCTGGTCCGCGCGGGCGCGGAGCCGGCCCCGCTGGACGTGTCCATCGACCCGTCGGCGCCCCTGGAGTACGCGGCCCTGCACCCCGTCGCCCGGACCGTCCGCGCCGCCTGACCCACCGCGCCCGGGTGCCGCGGGGCGGCCTCGGGGGAAGACTGTGCGGTATGCGGACCGGACTACTGCGCGCGATCGGCGCCACGACCGCCGTCTACGGCCTGGCGGTGACCCGCCGCCCACGGCTGCTCGGCGCCCCCTCGGGCCTCCCGGACACGGCCGCCGTGCGCGTCTCGCTGGCCCCGCTGGCCTGGCGCGACGCGGCCTGCGGGCTGGCGATGCTCCTCGCGCCGGAGGGCGCGGCCCTGCGCACGGCCACGCTGCTGCGGATCGCCGCGGACTTCGGCGACGCGGTCCTCCTGGGCCGTTCCCTGCCGGGGCCGGCCCGCCGGGCCGGCGCGGTGGCGGTGTCGGTGGGCTGGGGCGCGCTGTCGTGCGCGGCGCTGTGGGGCGGGGATGGTGCGGGGCGGGGCGGGGGCACCTGACCCCACGAACGCCGGACGGGCCGAGCGCTCCCCGCGCACCGGCCCGTCCGTCCACTCCCTACGTGCCGGCGCCGCCTACCAGTCGGAGCGCCGGTAGTCCTTGAGGAAGCACCCGTACAGGTCCTCCCCCTCCTCGCCGCGCACGATCGGGTCGTAGACGCGGGCGGCGCCGTCGATCAGGTCGAGCGGGGCGTGGAAGCCCGCCTCGGCCAGCCGCACCTTGTCGGGGTGCGGGCGCTCGTCCGTGATCCAGCCCGTGTCGACGGCGGTCATCAGGATGCCGTCGGTCTCCAGCATCTCGTCGGCGCTGGTGCGGGTGAGCATGTTGAGCGCGGCCTTGGCCATGTTGGTGTGCGGGTGCCCGGCGCCCTTGTAGCCGCGGCTGAAGACGCCCTCCATCGCGGAGACGTTGACGACGTACTTCCGGCGGGCCGTGGAGGCGGCCATCGCCGGGCGCAGCCGGCTGATGAGGATGAACGGCGCGGTCGAGTTGCAGAGCTGGACCTCGAGCAGCTCGACCGGGTCGACCTCGGAGACGGTCTGGATCCAGCTGTTGGTGGCGTCCAGGTCGGGGACCAGGCCGCCGGCGTCGATCGCCGTGCCGGCCTCGATGCGGGCGAGCGACGCGGAGCCGCTGACCAGCGCGAGGTCGGTGACGTCCTGGGCGGTCAGGCCCTCCCCGTTCCCCATGGGCAGCGCGGCGACGGCGTCCACGGCGCCGCTGCCGAACGCGCCGATCACCTCGGCCGCCGGCAGGGCACCGGCCGGGAGCGGCGCCGACTCGGCGGCGACGAGCTCGCTGTAGGCGCGGGGCGACCGGCGTACGGTCTGGGCCGCGTTGTTGATCAGGATGTCGAGCGGGCCCTCGGCGGCCACGCTGTCGGCGAGCGCCACGACCTGCGCGGGGTCGCGGAGGTCGATGCCGACGACCTTGAGCCGGTGGATCCACTCGTCGCTGTCCGGCATCGCCTTGAAGCGGCGGATGGCGTCGTTCGGGAACCGGGTGGTGATGGTGGTGTGCGCGCCGTCGCGCAGCAGCCGCAGCGCGATGTACATGCCGATCTTGGCGCGCCCGCCGGTGAGCAGCGCCCGGCGGCCGGTGAGGTCGGTCCGGGCGTCGCGCCGGGCCCGGTTCTCGGCGGCGCAGGGGCGGCAGAGCTGGTGGTAGAACGCGTCGACCTCGACGTAGCGGGTCTTGCAGATGTAGCAGGAGCGGGGGCGCTCCAGGACGCCGGCTATCTCGCCGAGGGTGCTGGAGCTGGGCAGGATGCCCTGCGTCTCGTCGTCGATGCGGTCGGCGGAGCCGGTGGCCGTGGCCTCGGTGACCTGGCGGTCGTGGGCGGTCTTGGCGGCCCGGCGCTCCTGGCGGCGGCGCTGCTTGACCGTGCGGTAGATGCCCGAGGTGGCCCGGCGGACGGTGATCGCGTCCGGGTGGTCGATCGGCAGCTCGTCGAGCTCCTTGAGCACGTCCAGGCAGATCGCCAGGCGCTCGGGGGCGATGCCCGCCCCCTCGGCGGTGCCCCGGGCGTCGCCGCGGCTCTCTTCTGTGACCGTCATAGCCGCTGTTGTTTCCAGTCCATACGTTCGATTGAGGCTTCCGGGAAACTGTACGGAAGCCCGGCCCCATTACCAAACCCGCCCCGGCGAACGCAAGGCGCCTCCACGCTGGACATACACACCGGAGAGCCCATGCGGAGGCGGGCCGCCTGCGACGGCCCGCCATGCTCCCACGTATCGGGCGACCCCTCAATTCCCGGGCATCACATCTGACTTATTGCCCTCAATGGGTTAATTGAGGCTTCACTGGCCCATTTTGGTGCATCCCCACCGGAAACCCCGGTCACAATTGACGCTCAACACCCCTTAGAAAGGCTTCAGCCATGTCGCGTATCGCCAAGGCAGTCCTCATGACCGCCGCCGCCGGCGCCGTCGTCTCCGGCGCCTCGGGCGTCGCAGTAGCCGACTCCAACGCCAATGGAGCGGCCGTGGGTTCCCCCGGCGTGATCTCCGGCAACACCATCCAGGTGCCGATCCACCTGCCGATCAACCTGTGCGGGAACTCGATCGACATCATCGCCCTGCTGAACCCCACCTTCGGCAACACCTGCGTCGCCGACTGATTTCCTCCCAGGACCGCGGTTCACCGGACCGCGACAGCGCGGGGCGGGTCACAGTCAGCCGCCGGAACCCTCCCCCGCGCACCCGTGGCGCCCATCACCCTCGTGATGGGCGCCACGCTCGTTCCCACCCCGCTTCCGCTCGGCGGGCCGGGACTGCCGCCGGGACCCGGCGCTCCCCCCGTCGTCCCCCGCGTCACCCCGCTCCCCGCGCCGCCGGGGCGCGCCGGACGGGCGCGGGCCCGATGCGCCGGGGAGGTCCGGCACCTCGACGACGGGCGGCAGGTCGGGGGTCAGGTGCGTGTGCTGTGACGTCATGGTGGTGAACCTCGTTCGATTCCGTTGCCTGCGTTGAATACCGTCGAATGCTGTTGATGCCGCTGAATGCCGTTCGATGACGTACGTGTGCCCCGGAGCCGCCCGGATCAGACGGGCGCGAGCAGTTGCCGCCGCAGGTGGGCGCAGGTGCGGCTGAGGATCCGCGAGATCTGCATCTGCGACACCCCCAGCCGGGCGCCGATCTGCTGCTGGGTGAGGTTGCCGAAGAAGTGCCAGTACAGGACCGACTTCTCGCGTTCGGGGAGCGCGTCGAGCAGCGGCCTGAGCGACTGCCGGTCGATCACCAGGTCCAGCGCGCGGTCCACCCGGCCCAGGGTGTCGGCCAGCGGCAGTTCGCCCGCGCCGTCGATGGGGTGGTCCAGGGAGAGGGTGTGATGCACCCCGTCCGCGTCGATGCCGCGCCGGACCTCCGCCTCGGTCAGTCCGGCCTCCTCGGCCAGGGCGGCCTCGGTGACGCGCGTCCCGGCGCCCTTCTGCTCCAGCCGCGACCGCGCGGCGCGGACGGCGGCCCGCAGTTCCTGGTCGCGCCGGGGGATGTGCAGCGACCACACGTGGTCGCGCACGTGCCGCTTGAGTTCGCCGTTGATGGTGGGGACGGCGAACGACTCGAAGGCGAAGCCGCGGTCCGGGTCGAACCGGTCGACGGCGCGGACCAGCGCCAGCGCCGCCACCTGCCGGAGATCGGCCGGGCTCTCGCCGCTGGACCGGTAGCGCAGGCTGATGCGCTCGGCCATGGGCAGCCACGCGGCGATCAGTTCCTGTCGCAGCCGGGTCCGCTCGGGCCCGTCGGGCAGTGCCGCGAGCCGTGCGAACAGTCCGGCCGTCGCGGGGCTCTGGCGCGTACGCCGTCGGAGAGCTGTCTCAGCCATGGTCACCGCCCTCGCTCGTACGCCACGGAGTGCTGCCGGCGGTTTCAGCATGACCCGGCCCTTCCGGATGCGCGACTCGGCGCAGCCACCCGGTCACGGACAGCGAGGCGGTGGTGGCGCGGCGGGACTGCCGTACGACCGCGGGGCGCGCGGCGGCACCACCGGCGGCCCCGGGGCCGCCCCGGCACCCGCGGAACCGGCTGGTAACGTCCGCGGGCGGCACAGGAGTCACGCCCGCCACATCTCTCACCGGAAAGGCCGTCATGCCCCCGCTCGCCGCGCCGCAGCTCCGCCCCGCCCGGACACCGCAGGGCAAGGACGTCGACGTCCACCGCCCCGAAGGGCCGGACGCCGGGCTGCCGGTGGTGCTGCTGTGGCACGGCACGAGCCCCGACGACCGGGGTGTGCTGGCTCCCCTGGCGCGGGAGGTCGCCGCGCGGGGCGCGGTCGTGGCCGTACCGGACTGGCGGGCCGACGCGCCCGACGCCGGACGGGCCGCCCTGCTCGGCTCGCTGGCGTGGTGCCGGGCGAACGCGGCGGCGTACGGCGGCGATCCGGACCGGATCGTGCTGGCCGGCTGGTCCGCCGGGGCCGCGGCGGCCCTCGGCGTCGCGCTCCGCCCGGACGTCGTCGACGGCTGGCGCCCGACGGCCGTCGTGGGCCTCGCGTCCCGCTACGACCTGCCGGCGCGGACGACGGGGACGCCGCCGCTGACGGACCTGGCCGACGCGGCCGCCGGGCCGGTCACCCCGGTGCCCGTCCGGCTGGTACACGGAACCAAGGACACCCTGATGGGCCCGGAGCACTCCCGCGAGGCCCTGACCGCGCTCACCGGCCGCGGCTGGCCGACCCGGCTGGACGAGCCGGCGGCCGACCACGCGGGTGTGATCATGGCCGAATTCGACCCGTCGACCGGCCGCTGCCGCCCGTCGGACGACGAACGGGTGCGCGCCCAGGGCCGTTTGTCCGTCCGGGCTCTGACGGATGCGGCCGGCGTACGCCCGACACTCCGCCCCTAGACGCCCGCGACCCGGTCCCCGCGCACCAGCCCCGCCCCCTCCGGCACCGCCGCCGGATCGGCCCCCAGGTCCACCACGGCGTTCCGCTCGTCGACGAACACCACCCGCGGCGCGAACGCCTTGGCCTCGGCGTCCTCCATCACCCCGTAGGCGATGAGGATCACCAGATCCCCAGGACTGACCAGCCGGGCCGCCGCCCCGTTGATCCCGATCACACCGGACCCACGCGGCCCTTCGATCACATAGGTGGACAGCCGTGCGCCGTTGTCGATGTCGACGATGTCCACCTTCTCCCCGGGCAGCAGATCGGCGGCGTCCATCAGATCGGCGTCCACGGTCACGGACCCCACGTAATGCAGGTCGGCCTGGGTGACGGTGGCGCGGTGGATCTTGGACTTCATCATGGTGCGAAACATGGAGGAACTCCCGAAGCTAGGCTCCCTGCCTGCGTTTTTGCAGGTCAAGGGCTGTTTCACCACTCTACAACGAGTCACGTGTTCGAGCAGCTTTCCCAAGGATTCACAGGACTCTTGCTGACCACTTGCTAACTTTCCCGACTCACCGTCAGGTCCGGGAAAGATCCCCTATCACTCTCCAGCCTCGTAGCTGCCGCCAGTCCGCCAGGGGATCCCATCAGAGCCCCTAGCGGTCCACGGCCAGCACTGTGCGGCCCCCGCTACGGTCGGCGAAGCCCATGAACCGACCGATTTGGACATCACCCTGCCGCATTCCACGGAAAGGCCCCGAGGCCAAACAGGTTGACCACCGGATTCGGCGGCATAGCAACGGGTCCCCGGTTAGCAAAAACCGGCTTTCTAGCGACCATTACTCACACCCGATCGATGGAGCTTGGCGGCGGCAGTAAAACCTGACATAGAAAGCTCCCGGAGCATCACGATCCCCCTCGAAGTCAGACTTCGGCCAAATTCCAAGGAATGGAAACCATGACACCACAATCGAACACCAGCGAAACACACTACGAAACCAACCTGCCGCACAGGCGCCGTCCGATCGAACCGATACCCATGGACACGTCCGAGGTGGTGCTCATGCTCAGCATGTCCCCAAGCTGGGCATACAGGGAAGCGTAAAAGCTCGGACTAAAGGGCTACAAGCTCGGGCGAGGAAGAAATTCCAAGGTGCTCTACAAGAGGGCCGAGGTATTTCAGTATTTCAAGTGGCTGGAGCAGCAGAAGATCCACTAGGGAAATGTCCACTTTCACGCGATGGCACAACTTCAGCGATTCCCAACCACCTGACCGGGGTCCATCGCCGACTGGACGGAATTTTCAGAGCGGCGACACGCCGATGTGGCTGCGCTGCCGCGCCGGCCACGAGACGCTCGAACCCCGGCTCGACGCGGCCTGGTACAACCGCAACTCCGGCCCGATCGACCGGTGGCACCCCACCCTCGAAGACGGCCTCAAGCACCTCGGCCACTGACCCCCGTTCGCCGGCCCTACGACGGTCCGGCGCGCGGCCAGCCCACCCCACCAACTCCGGGGGTCCGTATATGCGCCTTCCCAGCACCGGTTCCGCCCATGCCTGCCAGCCGGCCAGATCCGGGCGGGGGTCGGCGTCGTGGACGAGGTCGGGCAGCGGCTCAAGGGAGACGCTGGAGGTGAAGGCCGGGTCCATGGCGGTGGTGGCGGGCCGGTCGATGTCGCGGATCCACCCTTGGGCGGTCAGCGCGGCGAGGACCGTCTCGGGCTCGTCGAAGCCGGTGTCGGGTTCGGACCGGGCGTCGAGCGCGAAGAGGAAGTCGGCTATCGCCTCGTGCGGGGTGCCGGTGGTGAAGTAGGCGTTCCACGCGGTCATGGCGCTGGCGGGGTGGGCGCGGGCGGAGATCTGCCAGGCCACGGGCAGCCCTCCGAGTTCGAAGGGGTAGCTGGCCAGGATCCATTCAGCGCCGCGGAGTTGGTCCGGGCTGAGGTAGAGCAGGGTGTCGCGGGCGGTGGGCCAGTTCTTCCAGCCGGCGCTGGTGAGGTGGGTGCCGATCTGCTCGGCAAGGCGGCCGTCGTCGCCGGCGAGGTGGCGGGGGCTGACCCAGTAGGCCGGTTCCGCGGAAGCGGGGGTGGGCGAGTCCGAGGAGGGGGGCGGGTTCAGGGGCGCCTCCGGAAGGTCAGGAAGTTCACTGGCCGTTGTCGGCGAGAGGGATCGTGCCGCGTCGTCTGCGCCGCGGAGCATCGACGGGTTCCTGCCAGGTGAGCCGGACAGCGAGGTCAGGCGGGAGGTGCCCTTGCTGTTCTCCATCGGCGCCCTCGGCGATAAAGATCACCGGCTCTCCGCTCTCGTTCCGGGCTTCGACGACCTGGGCGACTGGGTGGGCCATCGGGAAGAAGGGGTTGACGGCCAGGCGGAACGTCGCCGAGCGGTCACATGCGGACAAGCGGTCGATCAGCTCGCCGACCGTCATCTGCGGGGTGTGCGGGTCCAACTCGTTGCTCCCTGCGTGCAGGTCCTGGATAAGGCCGGCACGGGCATGCGCCCCCGCGCGAACGTGCCGCGGGATTACGGCAGCAACTCGTGGAGGTGGCGCGGTTGCCCTCACGATGGACGGGACGTGGCCAGGACGCAAGCCACGGTGGCGGCGACGACTTCGGCGGGGGTCTCCATGTCGAAGGAGACGTGGTAACCGGGCGTCTGGGCAGTCCCGGTGACGGACAGCCTCCAGCCCTCGCCTTCGGTGTCGGGGCGGCCGGCGGGGAACCAGCCGAAGTAGAAGCGGCCGTCCTTACTGCCGATGTGGACATCAGCGCGATCGTCCACGATCAGATTGAAGTCCTCCGTCCCGAACTGATCCGTCTCGAGCTCCGGCTGTCCGGGGCCCAGCCGCCACTGGCGCAGTCGCAACGCGCCGACGGTCGTCGAGAATCCGGAACGGGCTACATCCACGGTCACGGCGCAATCACCTATCTGACCCGCGGTTTTCTGCGAAGGCGTCTACGTTGACATGTCATGCGAGCCTTGGCCAGACGTTTCCCGATCTTTCCTGTCTGCCCCAGGCGAACTGACAGCAGCCGCTCTGTTATAGGTTCTCAATAACCGCGCCATATTCTCAGCGCCGACTACATATCTGGGCCGCATATGGCGCCATGCTGAGACACGCAGGTTCAGAGCCCCCACTCGTTCGAGTGAGGAAAGCTGGTCGCCTCACCTCCCAGGCCCGGAGGCGAGCATCGTGGCTGGACAGGGACTTCACCCTGCCTGGGGGTTCGCCGTGG
The DNA here is from genome assembly GCF_020099395.1 of Streptomyces mobaraensis. NCBI lineage: Bacteria > Bacillati > Actinomycetota > Actinomycetes > Kitasatosporales > Streptomycetaceae > Streptomyces > Streptomyces mobaraensis. The sequence goes on from NZ_CP083590.1 coordinate 831,202, forward strand.
ACAGGATCGCCGTAACAGTCAGCTTGCGCTTCCGGACGGCGAGATCGTCGAACATCTCCCGTGGACAGCAGTTTCTGCCGACCTGCTGAGGTCTGCGACTCCGTGGCGAACGATTCGCTGGTACCGGGGCCAAGAGCGACTACGCAGGAAGCTACTGGTCAGCAACCATGCGTGACCATGTGAGCTACGAGTCACGACTGGAACTGGCGAGGCTCCTCTTCGCTGGCTCTGATCCCTTCGTGCACGCCATCGTGGCCCAGCCGTTCCTTTGAAGGCCATGGTCGAGGCAAAGCTCCGCAAGCACGTCCCGGACTACCTGCTGGTGACCGGGGAGGGGGCTGACGGTCGTAGGTGTCAAGCCTCCGACACCCGAGCGTCATGCCCTGACTCCGGGCCTGAGAAGGCATCCTCCACGGCCGCGAGTTCTTGCTGGGTCCGCGGGGTGAAGGTGCGCAGGAACGGGAGGACGACCACCATGGTGGCGAGCGCGAAGATCGCGAAGGAGACACGGTGTCCGAGAGTCTGTGCGAGCATGCCCGCCAGTGCGGACCCCAGTGGCAAGGAACCCCAGCTGAACAGGCGCGATGCCGCGCTGTAGCGGCCCATCATGCCCGTGCCTACCAGGGTCTGGCTTATTACGCGGCTGTTGACGACCCAGAGGGTACCGCCCATACCTCCGAGGAACGCCCCTACTCCCGCCGCCCAGGCATTCGAGGTCACCGCCGGAATGGCAACCATCGAGCAGGTCAAAAAGACGTTGCTGAACATGACTCTGCGGCGACCGAACCGACGGTTCAGCGTGTTGACAGCGACAGTGCCGATCAGCCCGCCGAAGCCGAGCGCTCCGACCAGAGTGCCGTATCCAGTCGGGCTGAGGCCCCACTCCTGTGTCGCAACAAGTGGCATGAGCGCGAACCAGGCCGCCCAACACATGACGAGGATGGTGACCGTGAACGCGAAGAGGCGCAACAGCCGTTGGCCCCACAGGAACCGCAGTCCTTCCGCTGCCTCCCTGTTCACTGAGGACACCGCGTCGGCGGGGTGTGCCACCTTGAAGTGACCCACCAGGAGCGGCAATACGGCCATGCCAGCCAGGTAGCCGCCTGCGGAGGCCCCGAGCGCGACCGAGACACTTGCCGCAGCCAACACCCCCCCGACGAACGGCCCCGCGAGTTCGTTGCAGAGCGTCTCGGCCCCAGCCACCCAGGCATTGGCACGGTCACGTTCCGACGGCGGCACGGCATCCGGGATGATCGCCGCGGCCGAGGTCAGCGCGATTACTTCCGCGACACCGAGGGTGACGGCCGCGAGGTAGAGCATGGGCAGCGTCAGCGCGTCGGCGCCGACTGCGACCAGCAGGCAGAACACGGTTGCGATCCGCATGCCGTTCGCCGCCCACAGCAACTTGCGTCGGTCCGCGCGATCGACCAGTACGCCAACGTGCAAGGCGACCAGCAACCAGGGCAGCGTCAACGCTGTCAACACGCCCGACAGTAGAACTGGAGAAGCGGTCAACGAGGTGGCCATCAGGGGGAGCGTCACTTTTGTGATGCCGTCGGTCAGGTTCGTGACTGACGTGAAGGAGGTCAAAACCCAAGTGTTGCGTAAGACTCGCGTCACTGTACCCCTCGCTCAAGCCGACCATTCTGGCATGACCACGGAAAGATAAGAACATGTCTACCATTCGAAATCACGGGACTTCACGTCGCCGAGCTCCCGACAGTGGATCTCGCAGGCCCGCTGCGATGACAACGCGCGCCCCGGCCGGAGCAGGCCGCTAGAAGACTGATGAAAATCTTGGGTTCTGGCCCCGCCGTGTGAGCGGTGGGGCCAGACTCGTTGGTGTGGTGATAGGGGAATGGGGTGGGGATGCAGTCGGGCACGATGTGTGGGAGTCGGCCGGGAGTTGATCCGGGAGGGGAGCGTGTTCGCGTTCCTGGCGGAGCATCGCGGTGCGTTGTTCCCTGCGGAGGTGTTCGCGGACATGTATCCGTCGGCCAACGGCAGGCCGTCCATGCCGCCGCAGATCCTGGCCTCGGTGATCACGTTGCAGGCCCTGCACGGGCTGTCGGACTTCAAGACGGTCCAGGAGCTGCGATGTGACCTGCGGTGGAAGGCCGCGTGCGGGCTGGGCCTACACGACACCGCCTTCGACCCGTCGCTGCTGGCCTACTTCCGGCGCCGGCTGGCCCGCTCATCCCGGCCGAATCGCGTCTTCGAGACGGTGCGGGAGGTCGTGAAGGCCACCGGGGTGCTCAGGGGCAGGCACCGTCGGGCCCTGGACTCCACGGTGCTGGACGACGCGGTGGCCACCCAGGACACCGTCACCCAGCTCATCGCCGCCCTTCGCACGGTCATCCGCGAAGTTCCCGGCGCCGCCGACGTGGCAAGGGCCCGTTGCACCGCGCACGACTACAGCGATCCGGGCAAACCCCGTATCGCCTGGAACGACGAGCAGGCCAGGGCCAGTCTCGTCGACGCGCTGGTCACGGACACGCTCAATGTGCTGGGACAGCTGCCCGAGCAGAAGCTGGGCGAGCAAGCGGCGAACGCGGTCGGCATCCTGGCCCTGGTCGCCGGGCAGGACGTCGAACCCGCCGATGCCTCCGACGGGCGTGACGGACGCTGGCGCGTCACCCGGGGCACCGCGCACGACCGGATGATCTCCACCGTCGACCCCGAATCCCGGCACGTGCACAAGACCCGCACCCACCAGCAGAACGGCTACAAAGCCCACCTGGCCATCGAGCCCGAGACCTGCCTGATCACCGCGGTCACCCTCACCCCGGGCACCGGGCCCGGGCACCACGAGGCCGCCGTCGGCCTTGACCTGCTCGCCGACGAGACCACCGGGCTCGACGTCTTCGGTGACACCGCCTACTCCACCGGCGACGCCCGCCACGCACTCAGCCAGGCCGGTCACCGGCTGTTCCTCAAACCCGCCCCGCTGCGGTCGGCCGTCCCCGGCGGCTTCACCCCTCACGACTTCACCATCGACACCACCACCGCCGCCACCGTGACCTGCCCTCAAGGGCACACCGTGCCCCTCTCGGCCCCCGCCGGACAACACCGTCAGCACATCGCCGCCTTCAAGGATCTGTACACCGGATGCCCCCTGCGCGAACGGTGCACCACAGCCAAGATCGGGCGCACGAATACCATCCGCCCGCACCACGACCACCTGGCCGCCGCCCGTCACCAAGCCACCAACGACCCCGACTGGCAAGCCGACTACCGCCACTGGAGACCACCGGTCGAACGCGCCGTCGCCTGGCTCGTCCACCACGGCAACCGCAAACCCCGCTATCGCGGCACGATCGCCAACAACACCTGGCTCCACACCCGGGCAGCCGCCCTCAACCTTCGCCACCTCATCACCCTCGGGCTCACCCGCACTGCAGACACCTGGCACCTCGCACCAGCCACCGCATAACCCAGGGGCTGCCCGGCCCATGCCAGGCAGCCCCAGCAAGTTCTTCGCCGCGTAATAGGTGCTCGTTGTGATCTTCAGTCCGTGGCTGGTCAGGACACGGAAGATTGGCTCGACTCCGAACACCTGGCGGTGTGGGTCGATGAACGCTACGGGCGTTTCGACGGCCGGTCGAGCTCGGCCGCGAAGAAGGCCGACGCTGCTTTCAAGATTTCGTTGGCCCGCCGCAGTTCGGCGTTCTCGGTCCGCAGCCGCTTGATCTCCGCGGCCTCCTCGGACGTGACGCCGGGCCGCTGGCCGGCGTCGACCTCGGCCTTGCGGACCCAGGTCCGCACCGTCTCAGCCGCACCGATGCCCAGCTTGGCTGCGACCGCCTTCATAGTGGCCCACTCGGTCGGGTAGTTGGGACGAATCTCCGCGACCATGCGTACCGTGCGCTCACGAAGCTCGGGTGGGTAGAGGGACGGACGTGCCATGACTCGATCCTCTCAGAGAATCGAGCCTCCATCAGACCCGGAGCGGTTCATCCGGCTCTGTGCCGTGTCGTGCAGGGGCAGATTGCGCAGACCGGTGGCGCGTGCGCCTCGGGTGCGGTCCTCGCAGTGGGACCGCCTGCAGTGACGCAGTTCAAGGTCGGCGAACGGCCTTTGATAGACGCGGTCGAGCGGCTTGCCGTGCGCGGTGCCCCGGCGATCGGCGCAGCCGGTGGCTACGGTGTCGCTCTGGTCATTCAGCAGGCGGCACGTTCGGACTCGTATACGCCGCGATTCCGCGAAGAGGCGATGCAAGTGGCCCTGAAGTCTGGGAACTTGAGTTGAACCCCGACAATTCCGACAGCCTCTATGAGCACCGGAGCATTCATGCCCAGCTCACCGGCCGGGACGTTGCGGTCGGCCTGGGCCGCTATAGTCCCGCTGAGCCTGCGGGCAGGTAGTCCACAGGACCTCATCAGTGGCGCCACAAGGCAGACCGGCAGGGTGAGGCCATGGATACCCGCTGCGTCGTCATCGTAGATGACTACGGCCCGACCCGCCGGCACGCACCCCACTTCCAGGAAGCGGGGTTCGAGTGCGTAAGGGTTCAGAGCACACCCGAAGTGCCGGCCGTCTACAGGTCCGCGCTGAACCTGGACGGCTACGTCGCCAATATGGTGCACAGTGGTTCACTCGACCGGACGCTGCGTCAGCTGGAGCCCTTCCGTCCGGTCGCGGTGGTGGCGGGAAGCGAGATCGGCGTCGAGCTTGCCGATGCGCTGAGCGAGGCACTGGGCGTGGCCACCAACGGCACCCGACTCAGCAGTGCCCGCCGTGACAAGTTCCTCATGATCGAGGCAATTGCGGCGGCAGGACTCCGTGCCGCCGCACAGCTGCTGGTCACGTCGGAAGAGGAATTGCGCGGCTGGCACAAGAGGGTAGGCGGACGGATCGTTCTCAAACCTGTACGCAGCGCGGCAGGCGATGGGGTCCACTTCTGTGCTTCCCCGGACGAATCCATTGCCGCCTACCGGAAAATCATGGGAAAAACGAATATCTTCTCCCAGCGCAATTCCGGCGTTGTCGCTCAAGAATATCTGGTCGGCGCCGAGTACATCGTAAATACGGTCAGCAGTGCGGGACGCCATCACGTGTGCGATATCTGGCAGACGGTCCGTATCGACGTCAACGGCATGCGTGACGCCTTGTCCGGCCTATATGTCATTCCGCGCGAGGGCGACATCCAGGACCGGCTGGTCGCCTACGCCACTCAGGCTCTCGACGCACTCGGCATTGCGTACGGCCCAGCCCATATCGAGATCAAGATGACTCCTGCGGGCCCGCGCCTGGTCGAACTGGGTGCGAGGGCCGGTGGAAGTGACAATCCCTACTACTCAGAGCTAGCGACCGGCGAGTCGCAGGTGACGTGGACCGTCGATGCCTACACCGATCCGGAACGCTTTGCGAGGCGTCATCACGAGCATTACACCGTCCAGCAATGCGTGGCAGGGCATGTCATGCTCTCGCCATATAGCGGAACCCTGCGCTCGTACCCCTACCTCGATGCCGTCAAGAGGCTGGAGAGTCTGCACGACATTCGAATGCCCATCTCGGAAGGTGATGCCATTATGCCGAGCAGGGGCGGTGTCCGGCACCCGATGCTTGTGAGTCTCGCGCATCCGATAGAAGAGATAGTCCTGCGCGACATGGAGACACTCCGATATCTGGACGGGTACGCATTCTATGACGTCGCGTGACGCGATATCGAGGGGGGCCACCATGGCTCAGCCGCACATCGTCATCATTCATCGCTGGCGTGACAACTATGCGGAGTACGCGAAATACCTGGACCACAACAGCTATGCGGTCACCTACATCTCGACCAAGGTGGGCCTCTCATCGATACCAGACGATGCGACGGCGGTGTCCGTTGTCGAACGCACCGACGACCTACGGGAGGTCCGCTCGACGATACAGTCCCACATCGCCTCCTGCGGCCCGCCTGTGGGTGTTGTGGCACTCAAGGAGGACGACCTCCTCACGGCCGCACGGCTCCGCGAGGAGCTGGGCTGCCCGGGGCCCCGGCACGCGGATCTCCTGCTGTTTCGCGACAAGTACCTGATGTGCGAAGCAGCAAGGCGGGCAGGCCTGGCGACGCCCCCTTGTGAGCCCGTGGAGGGTCCCGGGGGCGTGCGACTGTTCGGCGACGCACACGGATGGCCCGTCGTGGTCAAGCCGCGCGTATCGAGCAGCAGCGAAGGCGTCGTGATCGTCGGTAGCCCGCAGCAGGCTGGGGACATAGATTTCTTCGATGGCCGCCCTCGACTCGTCCAGGCATTCGACAACCGGCCCATATTCCATGTCGATGGAGTCTTCACCGGCAGCAAACTCGGCCCGTGGAAGGCATCCCGCTACCTCAACAACTGCCTTGACTTCCGCGGCGGCCTCATGCTCGGTTCGGTGGAGCAGGACGACCCGGAGACCGTGACCACCATCGGCAAGTTCGCCGCGCGGTTACTGGAGACGCTGGCGGCCGGACCCTCGGTCTTCCACCTTGAGGTCTTCTTCGCTGATGGGGAATGCGCGCTGCTGGAGACAGCCGCCCGGGTCGGCGGCGCCGAGATCCCGTTCCTCTGGCGAGAAGTCCACGGCTTCGACCTGATGAGGGCGGCATGCGACATCCAGCTGGGCCGGGATCCCCGCACCGACGGCGGCGTGGGCTCCGACGAAGTCGCCGGCTGGCTGCTCGCCCCGGCCCCGATCGAGCGACCCTGCCTGATCACCGAGGTCACGTCCATGACCGGCAGCGGGGCTGCACCCTACGCCGAGGTCATTCCCAGCGTCGGGGATGTGCTGCCGACCGCGGACTCGTACTACGAACACGTTGGCGGTCGATTCCGCTTTCGAGGCACCACGGCCAAGGAAGTGGAGGCATCTGTGACCGAGACCGCCCGCGCCTTCCGTGTCCGTGGCAGGCCCATGTGACAGACACAGGAGGCCGGGGCATGCAAGCAGTGATGTTCGACTGTGACAGCGTCCTGGTCGACGTCAGGGCGGTTGCAGGTTCCGGGGTCGTGCGGCTGGTGAGGTTGTGACCGGTTGGGGCGCATAGCAGAGCAGGCACGGGCTTCTTCTCCCGTCCCTGCCGTGCCGGTGAAACTGGGGCCGCTGGACACCGGGCGGATCGCCGGCCTGTGCCCCTGCTTCGACTCGATGCCCGACCCGCGCGCACGGTGGGGCCGGCGGCACGCCGTGCCTTCGCTGTGTCGTTCCCGCGCCTGACCGTTCCGTACGCGCAGTTCACTACCAGGCTCAACCACACGCTGGAGCGCATCGAGCCGGCACCGGCCGGACGGGCTGGCGCCCGACTGGCGGCCCAACCATGCCTCGGTGCTGGGCGGATGACCCTGCTGCGCCGGTCCGGTGCCCCTGGTTCAGTGAACCTCTCTCATCCTGAATAGCCGCAGGTGAGAAGGGTATGGCTGATGCGGTTGGTCGAGCAACGCGCTCGGCGGAGGATGCGCCAGGTTTTCAGCCGGGCGAATGCGCGTTCGCCCGGGGCTCGCAGGCGGGCGTGGATCAGCCACGAGACATGCTCAGCCAGCTCGTACGGCACATCAAGCATGGAAGAATACGGAACCATGCGAGGCTCCTCGGACGGTAGCGCGGTGCGTGAGAACACCAGCGCGACGACCAGGAGCCTCGTGCCGCCCCCTCCGGCCAGCCTCTTTCACCCTCCCGCGACAGGATGAAAGACGTTCAGCGACCCTCCGCGACCGCTCCCCAAGATCTGTGCAAAAGCCTAAACGGAACCGCCGTAGCCAACTTACCGGTGAGTCTTGAGCGCTGCTCTTACCAGGGACGCCACGGACCACAGGCGATCCAAAGCGACGGGTCAGTGACACTACAGCAAGTACTGCGAGGGTCTAGCTGTGAAAAATATTGTCATCGTTGACGCATACGCACCCACACGGCGGTTGGCACCACATTTTCGCGACGCGGGTTTTTCCTGCGTCAGAGTGCAGAGCAGTGCGAACGTCCCAGCGGTCTACAGGTCGCCGTTCGTTCTCGATGACTTCGCTGAGAACATCGTGCACTCCGGTTCGCTGCACGAGACGCTGAGCAAGCTGGCCGCTTTTCGACCCGTTGCGGTGATCGCCGGCGGTGAGACAGGGGTGGAACTGGCTGACGCCTTGAGCGAGGGTCTCGGCCTTCTGAGCAACGGAACCCGGCTGAGCGCAGCTCGGCGGGACAAGTACACCATGATCGAAACGGTGAGGGCCGCCGGACTCCGCGCCGCCACACAGCTACTCATCAGGTCGAAGGGGCAGCTGCAACGTTGGCATGAACAGATCGGCGGAAGGATCGTTGTCAAGCCCGTTCGCAGCGCCGCCAACGACGGTGTCCACTTCTGTGACTCCCCGGAAGAGGCGGTAGCCGCCTACGAGGAACTCCTTGGCAAGGAAAACGTATTCTCGGAGAGCAACGAAGCGGTCGTAGCGCAAGAGTATCTGGTCGGCACTGAATACTTTCTCAACACAGTCAGCTGTGCCGGACAGATGCATGTCTGCGACATATGGCGGACTGTCCGCGCTGATGTGAACGGGATACCGGATCTACTTTCAGGTTTCTATATCATCCCCTTTGAGGGTGCTATCCAGCAAGAGCTCGTATCCTACGCGGCGGCGGTGCTCGACGCACTCGAGATCCAGTACGGTCCCGCGCACATCGAGATCAAGATGACTCCTGCCGGTCCCTGTCTCGTCGAAGTTGGCGCCCGGATCGGCGGCGCGGACAGTCCCTACTACGCGGAGTTGGCCACCGGGGAGTCACAGCTGAACTGGAATGTCGACGCGTACATCAACCCAGAACGGTTCGACGACCGGTGCTCCGATCCCTACCGGATCCGGCAGCACTTCGCATCGGTCGTCATGCTGTCACCCCGCAAAGGCACACTGCGCTCCTATCCCTTCATGAGCAACGTCAAACAGCTGGAAAGCCTCCATGACATTCGTGTTTCGGTTCAGCCGGGCGATCCGATCACGTACAGCGTTGATGACACCACCTCGCCTATGAGCGTGAACCTCAGACATCCGGCCGAAGGGGTCGTCATGCGAGACATGGCAACTCTTCGTTATTTAGACGGGCCGGCGTTCTACGACGTCGTGTGAGGGCGTTGTGGCAATGGGGGTCCCTGTTCGATGAGCAGGGGCCCCTTCGTGTGCGGAACGTGATCGCGGAAGGGTAAGGGGCGGGCAACGGACGGTCAGCCTTCCTTCTCGTGGACCGGTTCGCGCGGGAGGTGCAAGGGGAGCACGGTGCCGCGGACACAGCGAGCTCCAGCCGCCGCAGCGTATTGCCGTGGTGCAGTGCGGCAATCGCGGTGGCGGCTGCGTCCAGGCGGCGCTTGAGAGTGGTGCACGCGCGGGTCTCCTCGGTGAGCTTGCGCCGCAGCTCGCGGATCTCCTCATTCCGGCGGGCTCTCCGGGGGTTGCGCTGCCGTGCCAGGGCCTGGACAAGTTTCCGCAACCTTGCCATCGGCATGCTGAAAACCCTCGGAGCCGACAACATCGCCAAGACCACAGGGTCGCCATGGCCTGTGGTGCGGCCCCGGCATGGACGGTGGAGGCGTCGTCGGCGAAAGGTGACATCCCTGATGTGGTGCGAGGAGTTCTCCCCCCTGCCCGTGAATCGCGGCGGCCAGGTCGGCGTGCCCGGCTTGGTGGGCGTCGAGGCTGGTGACGGCGCAGACACTCTCACGGGCCTCGCGCTTACCGGTCTGCTTGCGGCGGCGGTGGACGCGGATGGCCAGGCGGACGTGGGGAAAGGCGATTCCGCCGAGTTCGTCGGCGATCCCGCAGATCTTGGTCAAGCGGGACTCGCGGCGTCCATGGCCGGTCCCGGAGGCCTTAGGCTGGACTGCGATGGACTGCTGCGGCAGGACGGCGAGTTGGCGTAGGTGGTGGGCTGGTTGGTCTTGATCACTGCGATGTAGTGGGCGTCCTTGGTTTCGACCAGCCAGGAGATGTTCGACTTGGCCGAGTGCAGGGCGTCGAAGGTGATGACGGAGCCGGTCAGATCCGGCGGTGCCAGCAGCGGCCGAAAGGGTGCGGTTTCGTGCATCTTCACGCCGACCTCCACCTGGGCGAGGGTCACTACGGTGCCTGAGTGACCGCGGAGAGCAGGTGCCGACGCGGGCTGATCCCTTGAGTACCTTGCCGTCGACAGCGATCGAGCGCGGCCGCCCGACGCGGACGGCGCCTGGGTGGGTTCGGTGGCGGCGCACCCCGATGACTGAACGTCTTTCATCCTGTCGCGGGAGGGTGAAAGAGGCTGGCCGGAGGGGGTAACGGCACGAGGCTCCTGGTCGTCGCGCTGGTGTTCTCACGCACCGCGCTACCGTCCGAGGAGCCTCGCATGGTTCCGTATTCTTCCATGCTTGATGTGCCGTACGAGCTGGCTGAGCATGTCTCGTGGCTGATCCATGCCCGTCGGCGGGAACTCGGCACCCGGTGGCGACGGCTGTGCTGCTTCAAGCAGGCCCTCCTCGCTCTGGCCCATCTACGGAAGAACGAGACGATCGCGCAGGTCGGGGCCGGTTCCGGGGTATCGGAAAGCACGGCCTGGCGGTACGTCGACGAGACGCTTGAGGTCCTGGCCGCGTGGGCCCCGGGCCTGCGCGCAGCCCTGACCGGGCTGGGTGAGGGAGACTTCGTCGTCGTTGACGGCACCCTGATCCCCACGGACCGGATCGCCGCCGACGGGCCGTACTACTCGCAGAAGCATAAGCGGCACGGAATGAACGTTCAGGCCGTCGCGACACCGGACGGCACACCGCTGTGGTTCTCCCGCGCCCTGCCCAGCCCTACCCATGATTCGGCCGCGGCCCGGGCCCACGGCATCGTCGAGGCCTGCCTGACCAGGGAAATCCTCGTCCTGGCCGACCGGGCCTACCAGGGCGCCGACGCCACTGTCCACACCCCGTACTACCACCACCCCAAACAGCCGGCCCAGTACCAGCAGTTCAACCGCGACCACGCCCGCCTGCGAGCCCCGGGCGAACGCGCATTCGCCCGGCTGAAAACCTGGCGCATCCTCCGCCGAGCGCGTTGCTCGACCAACCGCATCAGCCATACCCTTCTCACCTGCGGCTATTCAGGATGAGAGAGGTTCACTGAACCAGGGGCACCGGACCGGCGCAGCAGGGTCATCCGCCCAGCACCGAGGCATGGTTGGGCCGCCAGTCGGGCGCCAGCCCGTCCGGCCGGTGCCGGCTCGATGCGCTCCAGCGTGTGGTTGAGCCTGGTAGTGAACTGCGCGTACGGAACGGTCAGGCGCGGGAACGACACAGCGAAGGCACGGCGTGCCGCCGGCCCCACCGTGCGCGCGGGTCCGGGCATCGAGTCGAAGCAGGGGCACAGGCCGGCGATCCGCCCGGTGTCCAGCGGCCCCAGTTTCACCGGCACGGCAGGGACGGGAGAAGAAGCCCGTGCCTGCTCTGCTATGCGCCCCAACCGGTCACAACCTCACCAGCCGCACGACCCCGGAACCTGCAACCGCCCCGACCTCACACCCCATGAGACCCGCCAGCGTCACCACGGAACGAAACCAGCTCACGCCCTCGTCGCGTGACCGAGACATGTCCAAGATCACGGGGAAGCTTCAGCTCAACATTTCCCCAGGTCAAGCCACGAAGTGCTGCCGGAGTACTGAGAACGTCAGCATCAGGCCACACAGCCTTCTCCAGGAAAGTCCAAATAACGCCCCTGCCCATCACCGACCTTGCGGAGAAACTCATGTATTAAGCGCGCGCCACCACGGCATATGCGAGCGGCAACGTCCGAAGATGGCATACGGCACGGCGAAATCGCGCCGTCGATCGAGGGCGTCTGTTTGGGGCAAACATCACTAGGAGCGGGCGTGAGCCTGAACTAGGCTAAAGATCAAATATCTCACGGGGGAGGCATCCGTGGTTGTTCGTTTACTGAAGTAAGCTCTTTTTGCGGGCGCTCTGAGCGCAATACTGAGAATGGTTTACCGCGCCGCGCCATCGAGGCGGGTCACTCGGCATTTCGACCGGTATCGGTGGAGTTGTGGCTCTCATCGAGGCGCTCGGACCGGGCCGACTGTGCCGGGCAAGGACTCGATCACCCCCCCTACCTCCACACTCACGTACGACACGAGGGTGGCCAGAACCCGGCCGTGACGCGCCGGATGGAGACGCCACTCGGCCGGATCGCAGGCGTCGCTGCTCGACAGAACCCTCGAGGCAGGGCGCGGACCAGGGGTGGGCGTTCTCGTAACCGTATTGCGGGCGACCCCCCTGGCGCCGTATGAGCGAGTTGGAAGTCAAGCGTGTACAACGTTCTCCACCTTTCGACTCGGCTGAGTCGCGGCTGAGTCCGCCCTCCTCTTCTCTTACCACCCTTCCAGTCAAGGAACGGGGGTTCACCGTGCTCCGGCGGAAGCGCGGCACAGTAGGTCAATTCCTAGTCCGCCATACGACCGACCCGGACAAAGTATAGCGCGACATTACGGCGAGTATCGAACCACACCCCACTCTTGGTCATCTTCAGAACCGGATGAAGGTAAGCCAATGACGCAAGAAGCTGATGTGGCCCCACTGGACATCGAGTTCCGCATACTCGGACCAATCAGGATCGCAGTGGCTGGCCAGCCACTGACAATAGCTTCCACTAATCAGCGGGTTGTACTCGCGATGCTCCTACTCGATGCGGGGCAGGCAGTCCCGATCAGCAGGCTGATCGACGCGGTATGGGATGACGATCCGCCCACCACGGCGCGGAACGGGTTGCAGCTGTGTGTCTCACAGCTCAGGAAACGGTTCGTCAAGGCCGGTGCCGGACACGTAGTGGTGACGCATCCGGTCGGGTACCTGATACGCGAACCGAAAGAGTCGTTGGACATGCGGCGGTTCCAAGAACACGTCAAGACGGCCTCTGCCATTTCCCGCACTCGGCCTTCCGAGGCGGTCGGGCACTACCGGGCAGGGCTCTCCTTGTGGCATGGGGATGCGGTCAGTGACCTCTCGAGCTGTGCTGTCCAGCCCGCTGCCATGCGCCTGAACGAGGGGCGTCTCACCGCCCAGGAGATGTGTCTGGACCTGGAGTTGCAATTGGGACGTCATGCCCAGGTGGTGGGTGAGCTGACCGAGCTGGTGGCCCGCTACCAGTTCAGAGAGCGCTTCCGAAAGCAACTCATGCTGGCGCTGTGCCGGTCGGGGCGGCAGGCAGAGGCCCTCGATGTCTATCGAAGGTGGCGCGAACTCAACCGGGAGGAACTCGGCCTCGATCCCAGTAGTGAACTCAGGGAACTGCACCAGGCGATCATCAACGGGGACCACTCTCTCGCTCTGCCGAGGCAGCCCGTCAAAGGCACGGCCGCCTCCACGCGGCCGCCGGCGGAAGTCCACCCGTCCGCGCGCCCCGGGAGCAGCGAGGCCGGAGCGATCCCGGTACCCCGGCAGCTGCCACTGGCGGTCACCGGATTCGTCGGCCGAGGAGCACTTGTGGCCCAGCTCAAACGCAGGCTGGTTCCTCCGGCAGACAAGGCCGAGGAGCTGGTGAAACTCGTGGTGCTCACGGGTCGCGGGGGCATGGGCAAGACAGCGCTCGCGGTCCATGTCGGACACTCGGTCGCAGACGAGTTCCCCGATGGGCAGCTATACGCGGAAGTGGGCGACCAGGGCGGCTCTTGGAGGGACCAGGGCCAGATCCTCGGCGGGTGGCTACGAGCGGCCGGCATACCCGCATCGGCCATCCCCGAGGGCCTCGGTGATCGTGCGGCGATGTACCGCAGCTGGCTGGCCGGCAAGCGAGTACTCGTTGTGCTCGATGAGGTGACGGAGCAGTACGACGTAACGCCCCTGTTGCCAGGCACTCCCGGCTGCGCGGTCATCGTGACCAGCCGCAGCCGGATGGTCCACCTGACCGGCGCTGATCGCCTGTCCGTCGGACCGCTCGGCGAGCCGTCAGCAAGCGACCTGTTGTCCTGGCTCATCGGCCGTGGCCGGGCAGACAGCGAGCCGGATGGTGTGCGGGATTTGGTCGAGTTCTGCGGTGGCATACCGCTCGCGCTGCGCATCGCCGGCTCCAAGCTCGCGGAGCGTCCGCACTGGAAGGTCGAGCAGCTGCGCACGCGGTTGGCGGACGAGCGACGAAGGCTGGACGAGTTGGATCTGGGAGGGACAAACGTGCGGGCTACGCTGGCATTCGCCTACCGTGGTCTCACAAGTCAGCTCCGGCACCTCCTGCGCCGCCTCTCGCTGCTCGAGACAACAGACTTCCCCGCATGGGCGGCCGCCACGGCCATGGACGTGGACCTGAAGACGGCCGAGGACATGTTGGCGGAGCTGGTGTCGGCCCAACTGCTCGACGTCCGCGTGGCAAATGACGGAACCCCACGGTACAACATGGAAAATCTGGTACTGATCTTTCTACGAGAGGCGTCGGCCCGGGACGAACCGCAGATGGACCGGCGGGAGGTGCTTCGATGCTAGGTCGGGTGCTGGCCGGCCTTGGCACAACCCGCGCACGACCTCATCACGGAAGGCGACTTCGCAGCGCTGCGACAGCCACCGGCCCTGGCGGGAGGACCAGTCGAGGTAGGCGTGGGTGCCGTCGGCGGAGTCGGTGCGGATCAGTGTCTGCTGTCCCCGCCACGGCCGTTTCGGCGGTTGGATCAGGGTGAGTTGGGTGGTGGTGATGTGATCGCTCGCGGTCTTGGAGCCTGTGTTCCCGGACCACAGCAGGGCGGCCACCGGTTCCCCGGAACCGGTGGCCGTGGTCGACGATCGCGATGAGCGGGTGATGGCTGAAAGTCTTCTTCCGGGTTGCGGTGGAGTCCTGTTTCTCGGAGTGCGCGAGCACCAGCACGCCGTCGATGTCCACGATGACGCGATGCCCCTCCGCGTCAGCCCAGCCAGTGCCCGTCACGCATGAGCTCGCGTCCAACCAGCTCGTTGGCCTCGCGCCAGGCTTGGATCCGCACCGGGCGGATCCGGAAGTACTGATAGGGCCTGTCGAGTTCTCGCGGGTCGAATCCCGTCTTCAACGCGAAAGCGTCCGCTGTCCCAGGAGGCAGTTCTTCCACATCCGCTGCCTCGGCGACGCCCTCCACGAGGACAACGTCACGCGTCGGGCCGAGAGCAAGCCGTACTCGGCCGCTCGCCAGCAGGTTACGGCTCGTGGGGGATGTCCGGACAGTGGAGACGAGGACGTGTGTGCCGTCCCAAAGGAAGGAAAGGGGGACGAGGTACGGACAGCCCTCCGCGTCCGCACTGGAGAGCCACACGTCGACGTCCTCCTCCAACCTCTTCCGTGTGTCCCGTAGCCTCTCGGCCAGCTCGCGCGGCGTCTCGGCTGCCATGTGCCCTCCTTCAGTGAAGTCCAGTCCTGTAACAGTATTGGGACCGGCAGTCGACCACCGTACTCATTCGGCTGGTTCTCATCGCATTGCAACCCCGGTGTGAACCACGGCCGTCACAGCGCGGGCCGCCTCGTGTGCGGAGTCCGCATCGTGCGCCCGGTGGACCACGAAGCGGACGCGATCGTCTGGGAGGGGCAGCACTTGGACTCCCTGGCGGGCGAGCCGCTCAGCGAGCTGTGCCGCAGGCAGACTGGGACACCGCAGCATGACGATGTTCGTGGGGTGAGGCGGCAGTGACACATCGGCCCCGGGTACCTGCGAGAGTTGGGAGGCCAGTAGCGCCGCTGTGGCGTGGTCGTCTGCTAGTTCGGGGAGCCGGCGCAGAGCAACCAGGGCCGGGGCGGCGAGCACTCCCACTTGGTGCAGGCTGCCGCCCAGCTTCTCTCGAAGCTCGCGGGCTCGCGCAACGAAAGAGAGGGTTCCGCCCAGCAGCGTGCCGGCGGGTGCCCCCAGCCCCTTGGAGACGGACAAGGTCACGCTGTCAGCGGGCCGTGCGAGTTCCGCAGGCGGGACCTTCAGTGCGATCGCAGCGTTCGCCAGCCGTGCGCCGTCCAGATGCACGTGCGCCCCGTGTCCACGGGCCAGGTCGGCCACCGCTTGTACTGCTGACGCCTCTAGAGCGCTGCCGCCGTGCATCATGCTCGTGTTCTCCACACACACGATGGTGGGTTGCTGTATCTCGTCGGGGTGTTGCGTGGTGAGCACTTCGTTCAGTCGACTGACGTCCGGCAATCCGTCAGTCTGTTGGGGCAGGGCGAGCAGGTCGGCTCCGGCGAACCGTTGTAGCCCCGCATCCTCCAGGAAAGACATGTGACTGTGCGCGCCCGTGAGGACCCGTGGGCAGGCTCGTCTGGGGCCAGACGCAGCCAGCACGGCGAGCAGGTTGGCCATGGTACCGGTAGGAACGAACAATGCCGCTTCGGTACCGAGGAGTACGGCACCTTTCTTCTCCAGTAACGACACCGTGGGGTCGTCCCCGTACACGTCGTCGCCGACACGCGCATGTGCCATGGCCGCGCGCATCTCGGCGTCGGGCACAGTCCGGGTGTCGCTGCGGAAGTCCAGCCGGGCCGCCGTGTCGTAGTCGCCTGAGTCATACGCCATGGGGGCTACCTCGTGCCAGCGGAAGAATGCGCGACCCAAACGGCGCGAGGGCGGATGTAGCCATCTGTCGCGTGGAGGCCCAACTCGCGGCCATATCCGGATTGGCCGATCCCGCCGACGCTGACTGACTCCTCGATATCCCCCCAGGTGTTGACCCAGACCATGCCGGCTCGCAGCGCCTGGGCGAAGCGCTCCGCGCGACCGGCGTCGGAAGTCCCTACGGAAGCCGACAGCCCGTAGGGAGTGTCGTGTGCGAGAAGCCTTGCCAATTCGCGTAGGCGATGGGACCGTTCCATCAGCGCGGTGCTTCCCCAAGAATTCCGAAATGCGTCGTCAGCCCGAACGAGCAGGTGTTCAACGTCCTGCGCGCTGGTGTCCGGCAGGCTGGTGACGGAGCGTCCGGTGGCCGGGGCGATAATCCAGCGTTCGCCGGTCGCTCCGTCCGCTGCGATCTCCTGCTTGGCCTCTGTTACCAGGCTGCTGTCGCTCACTGGAGCACCTCGGAGTCGCCGGATAGCTGCAGCTTTGCTATCAGCTCCTCAACACAGCTCAGGAATCCGTCCCTCCCGAGGGCTGTCCCTGCGCTTCCCAGGAGCTTCAGGTCCAGCGCGGCCTGTGTGTCGTGCCACTGGGCGTCACAGGCGCCGAAGTCCGAGTGGACATAGCCGAGATGGATGGTGTGCCTGGCCACGTCGAGCGTCTCGGTCTGTGCCGGGTGCTTGTCCTGGCGCGGTGGGAACTGCAGTCGGCCCCGACCAGCGGCCTGCACGATTAGCCGGAGTTCGCTTCCCCCGGATGTGGGTGAGCTGTAGACGACCTCCAGTTCGCGCCGGCCGTCGGGGTCCGCGAAGATCGCGGCACTGTCGGCCTGGAAGCCACGGATTGTCGCTGGAATGCCGTGCTCGGCGACGAAAACAGGGACAGCATTTGGAGGCACCCACTCACCCTCATGTGAGCCCCCGCTCCGGTGAAAGACGAAGACGCCCGTGGGGACGGAGACCATGTCGACCGGATGGCGCGCCCAGTAGCTCAACTCCGAGAAGGGGGTGGAGAGCACACGGTGCACCGCACTTCCGTCCGCCGGTCGCAATCCTTCGTACAAGGAGACGAGCTCTTCGTCACCGAACTTGCCTTGCAACACTGAGAGTTCCACCGTGGTGCGGGCCAGACGGGCACTGGCCGCCGCGTTGTGGAGGTAATCGGTGCCCAGCCAGACGACCCGCCCGTCACCGATACCGAAGGGGCGTGTCTCACTCCCCCAGAGGCAGGGGTGGTCTACCGCCGGAAATGCCCAGTCGTACAGGAACTGTTTGATACGCAACCGCCGTCCCCGTCCGGCGATCTCCATCCGGTACGCGGCCGGATTGGCGGTGCTCCACGGAGTGCGTCCGGCAGTGCTCTCGGTGCGTCCGGGGGGCGCCTCCTGCCGGAGTGTGCCGACATGCACTTCGCAGTCCTCCGGCAGGCAGGTGGGGGACCACAGCACGAAGTTGCACCGCTCCTGGGCCTTCTCCGGCTCCATCGCGGTGGGAGCCGGAGGGAGGTCGGCCGCGTCTGGCACGGTCTTCCAGCTCCAACGGGGAACATCCGCTGCGTCTTGGCGGTTCACTTTCGCTCCTGGGGTAGGTCGTTGTCAGGCGGCGCCGATGTCGGTGCCCAGCGGGAGCGCACCCCGGTCGGACGCAGGCTGGCCCGTCCGAAGCGTGGCAAGGTGCTCCAGCCAGGCTGTGCTGGAGGCGAGGAAAATCCATTCCCCCACGCCTAGTTCCTCGCGCAGACGCTGAGGGAGCGGGGGCAGGCCGAACGGCTGGCCCTGTTCGTCGGTGAGTTCCGCCAATTTCCGGACGTAGCCGGAGTCGGTAGGAGACGGAAAGCCCTGCTTGCTCCGGCGCAGCACAGACGCGGGCAGCAGGTCGGCCAGCGCCGACTTCAGCAGCTCTTTGTGACTGCCCGGACCGCCCGTGTTCTTCATGTGTTCGGGACACCGGAAGGCGAGTTCGGCCAGTGTCACGTCTTGGAAGACGGGTCGGTCCTCAAGGGTGAACGTGGACGATGTGGCATCGACCATGTCGTTGACGTACACCAGGAAACGCCGCATGAGGTGGAAGCGTCCACGCTTGAGTGGGTCGATGGTGTCCAGTGCACGATATTCGGCCAGGGTGCGTTCCCACACCTGTTCGCGGACGGCATCGAGGTTGACGTCCATCTCCTGAGCGAGCCACTGCATCAGTCGTGCCCATACGGGGCGCTCATCGGGATAGAGGCGATGGGTCAGGTAGTGCCGACCGTGCACATGTGTGGGCGCGGCGGGGGCGACGACGGGGAAGTAGCGTCCGTCTTGATAGCCCCACATCTCATCGGCTCCGTGCCCGGAGTAGACGACTACCTGCCCGTTTTCGGCTACCTGCTGATAGAGGCGGTGCATCGCCAGTTCGGCGCCGTGCAGAAGCGGGCGCATCAAGCGTCGCGAAAGCGTCGGGACCAGTCCGGCGGCGATTTTCTGGTCGAGTTCACACACGGTCATGGGCAGCCCCAGGCGCCGAGCCACCTCCTGAGCGTGCTCCACGTCGTCGCCGGAGCCACCGATACCGTCCTGGTAGCGCAGCACATATGGGTGGACCGGGACATCTGTAGCCCGCAGGCCAGCGGTGACGGCGGAACTGTCCACGCCGCCGCTCAGCACCGCCGCGCGTGGCACGTCGGACACGCTCGCCTGGCGGACCGACCGGTCAAAAGCCGCCCTGATCTCCTCGGCAGTCACAGGGGAGTCCCCGGACTCGGGTTGCCAATAGCGGTGGGCGCGTGAGCGTGGTGGGTCCAACACGAGGCATTCGGCGGGCTGCAGAGCGCGAACATCGCGCAACCACGTCCGGTCGTCCGCCGCGTCCATCCGGATCCACGCCCGCAGAACGAACTCCTCAGGGTCCGTCTCGGCCGCCACCAGACCAGTGCTCAGCAGGGCTCCCGGTTCGGAGGCGAACAGCACCCCGCCCGCAATATACGCGTAGATCAGTGGCTTCACGCCGAAGTGGTCCCGAGCCAGGACGGTGCGGCCGGTGTGGTTGTCGTGCCAGGCAAGCGCGAACATCCCATCCAGCGGGCGCAGCGCGGCTGAGGGATTCTCGACTTGGCTCACCTGCTGAATGATGAACTCGGTGTCACACGAAGTGCGGGCCGGCCATGGCTGCGGTGCCGGTGACCGGGAGCCGTACACCTCTCCGTTGTGCACCAGCACGATCCGACCATCCGGACTCGCCATCGGCTGGTCGCCGGCGACAGAGCGATCTCGGACGGCAAGCCGGACACAGGCCAGCACCACAGTGCCGTCAGGGGAAACATACGGGTCTGCGGCGCTCTCGCCACGGTGTGCCATAGCCGTCGTCATCGTTGTGCCAAGTCGGGCAAGCCACTCCCGGTTCCGGGCCCCGTCCAGGCTGATGAAGCCTGCTATGCCACACATTCAGCTGTCTCCGTTCCGGATCGCCAGACGAGGGTGAGTGCGGCCAGCGAGTCGGCGAACCGGCGCTCGATACCGTGGTGCCCACCTTCGTGTTCCCGATAGATGTGGCTCACTCCATGCCGGTCGAGGGTGGAGTGCAGCGCTCGCGCCCCCCAGTGCATGCCGTAGTCGTCACGGACACCGACGTCAACGTAGAGCAACCGCAGGGCCGCCAACCGGTCTCGGTGGACCGGCACCATCCGCACCGGGTCGTGGGCAAGCCAGCGCTGCCAGACCTCGTCGCGGAAGTCGCCGGTCGACGGGTCGCACGGCAGCGCTTCCGCCGCTGTCAGGCCCGGCTTGTCGCCGTAGCACATGCCCATTGCGACGATGCTCATCGCCACCATGAAGGTCGCGTCATACGGTCCGCTGCCGCGGCGAGCCAGCAGCGCGTCGACACCGCCCGCCGTGGCCACGGTGTCCAGGACCCGTGGCAATAGCGGCAGATACACGTGCTCGAAGCCTGCGTCGGGTGAATGAGCAACTGCCGCGCCGAATAAGTCGGTCGTCATGGCCGCTACGAGCGCTCCGTATCCACCACTGGACTTGCCGGCGACAGCACGGCAGGCGGCGTCCGGCAGGGTCGGTAGGCGTCTGTCCACTTCGGCGACCACTTCGGCCAGATGATCAAGATACTGCCCGGAGGTGGCAGAGTTGATGTACTGAGACCCCCCATAGGAGGTGGTGCAGTCTGGTACGACGAGCAACGCGGCCGGCACCCGGCCGTCCGCCATCGCCTGCCGGATAAGGCCGCCGGGCGAGTCACCGAACATCAGCGCCTGGCCGGTGAGCGTGGGATGAGCACCGAAACCGGTCAGCCAGTAGATCACCGGATACTGGCGGGTCTCGTCGTAGCCGGGCGGCAGATGCACCTCGATCCGGCGTCGGTGGGGATCGCCCAACGGGTTGGCCCGGAGGCAGGCGCTCTCGTGGTCGAGGATGACGACGTCCGCAGTGCTCATGTGCCGTCCGACTCCTGAAGTACGCGCTCCACATGGCGGGTGTAGTAAGACGGGTGGTGGAAGACTGCGGACAGCAGATTGCTGTTGCTCGCCCAGAGGCTGTAAGAGCTGCCGAACAGCAGGTCCGCGTCGAGCATCGCTTGCAGGGTGGACGCGGCGATCTCGGTCCAGCTCTCGCCGCCGAAGAGATGCGCTCGCGCTGCGCCTTCGCCGAGGCGGACGATCCGGCCGGCGACCGGGTCAAGCAGGAACGCGCTCTGTGTGCCATCGTCCTCGCCCAGCGAGATGACGTGCTGCGCGCTTCCGCTGTCCAGTGCTCGGTACCAGAAGTCAGTGGCCACAAGTCGATCGAGGAGGTCTCCGAGCATATCCTCGCTGTCGCGTGTCTGCCGACCGTAGCGGTCGACGGCAGGGTCGAAGGCCGGGACGTGCGCCTGCGGATCGAAGGCGACCTCTGCATAGACGCTGTCGAAGTCGTAGCCGTCTGCCGCAACCGGCCCCTTGTCGGTGAGTACGGCTATGCCGTCCGACATCTCGATGACCTGGCCTGGCCCCCACAGCAGGCCGTCACGACCACGTTCGTTCAGTCGGCGCAGGGCGTCGGTGGGGCTGAACGGGAAGATGGTGCGGTTGCACCACGCGTAGTCCTGCTCGCCGTCACCTCTGACCCTCCAGCCGAAGGACGACGGCACGGTGATGGTGGCCGACAGCACGTCGGTGTAGCGGTCGAAGTTGGCGATGGCACGGGCCACGGTCGCCTCGGGGTTGTGGAGCGGTCTGCGCTCGGTGAGGACTCCAGGCGGCGAGAGGCTGTGCACCGGCACAAAGGCGATGTCGATGCGCGGCGCGTCGGAACGTTCCAGAAACTCCACCGTGGAGTCATGCAGCAGGGAATCGCCGCACACCATGACCGTGCCGTCGGCAGTCTCGATCAGTACGCTCATCTCTGGGAAGGGCACGTCGGAGACGAAGGTCCGCAGGGTTGCCCCGCTGAGCGTAACCGTATCCCCGGGGGTCACCGGATGCAGCTTCTCGAACCCGAGCCGACGCAGTGTCCAGGAGATGGCCTGATGGCCCAGCCCGGAGGCGGTGAGCGTCGGCGGGACCGGCCCGACGGGATACACACAGGTGATCTCCGGGCCACGGCGCGGGCTGTCGTCGAAGTCGACGTCGGCGCCTTCCTGGAGCCGAGCGAGCGAGGGGAAGTGATGGTGGTCGAAGTGGTGGTGGCTGAAGACGATGCAGTCCACCCCTTCCTCCAGGACCTGCTCCAGACCATCCGGCAGCGCCGGGTGGTGTTCCCAGAAACGGTCGAGACGCTGGGTGAGCCACGGGTCGACCAGGATCCGCTGGGTATCGGTCTCGACCAGCACGGCGGCGTGGCCGAGCGAGGTGAGACGCATCACTGGGTCACCTCATAGACGCACCGGAAACCCACCTCGTTGTGGAAGTCGGTGATCAGGTCCTTTCCCCGGTAGAACGTGGCCAGGCAGGTCCGCGGTGAGGTCCACGTGCCGCCGCGCAGCACGTGGAAAGCATCCTTGCGGTTCATGAACTCCATGGGGTGGCGGCCCTTGAAGAACGGATCCATGTCTTCACCGGTGTAGAAGTTCGTCCGGGTGAGCTCCCACACGTTGCCGGACATCTGCAGGGCTCCGTAGGGGCTCGCGCCCTGCGGAAGGCTGTCCGAGGGCAGCACCGGATGTTCCGGTACGTCGGAGTCGGTCGTCGTCACCAGCAGTGCTTCGAGCTCATCCAGATCGCTGACAGCGGTCCCATACGAGCGCTCCACGTAGTTGACACGCTCCGGGTCCCAGGTGTTTCCCCACGGGTAGGTGCGACCGTCCGTGCCGCGCGCCGCCTTCTCCCACTGCAACTCGCTCGGCAGACTGCCCCCGCTCCATCGGGCGAAGGCCCACGCGTCGTACCAGTCGATCCCTACGACGGGCATGTCAGGGGCGTTGAAGCGGGAATCGTGCCAGTGCACAGGCTTATGGTCCCTCCCCTCCGACTGATCCGGGTGGTCGAACTCCGTGGACCCGTCGGTGTCCGTCAGGAACTCTGCGTAGCGGGCATTGGTTACGGTGGCCCGGTCGATGTAGTACGCGCTCAAGTGCTCGGCGCGCAGCGGGTTGTCTCCCTGTGTCATCCGGAAGGGCCCGGTGCTGGGCTCCGCCACCCCCGCCATGAAGGGGCCTGCCGGCACCAGCACCACGTCCTCGTGGCGCCTAGGGCGCGTGAGGTGCTTGTGAATCCGCGCCCGCATCTCGGAGAAGTACTCGTCCTCCAGTTGCCGCAGTCGATCCGGATCCCTGCTGCCGAAGATGGCGAGGAGGGCACGCTTGGTGAAGGCCGCGCCGCAGCCGACGGGCTTGCGAGTGAAGTCCCTGCGCGTGAAGTTGCTGGGCCACCCGGAGATGCGTATGAGGTCCGGCACCGCAGCCCTTATGCGGTGCTCGGTGGCCATCTTGAGGGCGGCGAACGCCACCCAGTCAACCGGGTCGTGACTGGCTGCTGCGACGGCCGACGCCGCTGCGGGAACGTCCCTGTGATGACTGGCCAGGAGGCGGACGGCCGCAGCCCGCACCGGCCACTCGGGGTGTTTCGCGGAGAGGCTGATCAAGAGGGAGATTCCCGAGGCGTCCCGGCCCTGCTGGTCGGCAAGGGAGATCACAGACCCGACGGATGCCCAGTACTGCTCGTCACTCGACCCGTCCACCTTGAGGTACTCGAGCGGAATCTCCACGGTTTCCGAAACGAGGTGTCCTACCACCAGATATCTCCCCTAAGAGCTATTGGAGCCGCCTGCACGCATCGAGCATGCAGGCGGCAAAAAAGCTACTTCAGACGAAAAGAGCAGCACTACCACTTGGTGGTGTCCTGCTCGCCGTCACGGGTACCCATGAAGTCCTTCTCCGACATGTAAATCACCCCCACTCCACATTATCGACAATGCCGGGCTCACATCGATCACCGACGCAACAAACCTTCTTTACCTGCCCGCAAAAAGTCAACAGTGGACCGGCGATGCAGACGCATACGGCTCATTTCATACCCCACGCGCCGCGTACTGCAGCCCTCCACTCAAGGGGGGAAAGCCAAGCTCAAGCGTCCAGGATTCGCACCGGCAGACCGGGATGACCACTGGCGAAAAAACGTCGGTCCGCAGAAACAGGCTCCTGATTCAGCCGCCTACAGTACTCGTACAGCGGCAGCACATCGAAAACACAACGGGTGTCGGAATAATGGTTCATCGTGGCCATGCGAAAGGAAACTAATTCGTTGGGCAACAGAGTGGTGATCAAGGTCGGTACTTCTTCACTGGTCACCAGGGGAAAGCTGGACCTGGAAAAGGTTGACGCCCTCTGCACCACGGTGCAGGGAGGTATTGAAGCGGGTCTTGCCCCGGTCCTCGTCACCTCAGGGGCGATAGCGATGGGGCGGACGAGGCACCATGCCTTGTCCGCCACCACGCCGGCGGCGAATCAGACCGCTGCGGCACTGGGCCAGGGGTTCCTCTATTCGGCGCTGCGGGCACGTTTCGCCGAACTGGGGGTGGAAACCGCACAGCTGCTGCTTACTCCGTCCGACCTCACAGAACCCGAACGCGGTGATGAAATCCGTCCCGCACTAGAACTGATGCACACGCTGGCCGTCATGCCCATAGTCAACGAGAACGACGTGCTCGGCGTTCGCAACAATGATGTCCTGGCAGCGGTTCTTAGCGGGTACCTGCGGGCCAGGCTCCTGTTGTTGTTGACAGATGTGGCGGGACTCTACGACCGGAGCTGCCCCTTGCCAGGTGGGCAGCCGAGGCACATCCCGGTGGCGGTGGACGGGGTAGCCGCAGCCGAGGCAGTCGCCAGAGGAGCAGCAGGCGACAGCGGCACAGGGGGGATGCTGGCCAAGCTGAGTGCTTGCTGGATCGCCACTCACGCCGGAGTCAGAACCGTCATCGCACACGCCGCAGATCCATCCGCTCTGCTCGCCGCCTACCGGGGAGAGGCGGTCGGTACCGTGTTCCTACCACAGCCGCTGTACGTCGACCCACCTGACCTCGGCCGGCTGTGGCGGGCGTTCCGTACGCCACCACGGGGCACGGTCTTGTGCAATTCGCTCGGGCTCGAAGCCATTGAACGAGGTCAGCCGGTACGGCGCGCCGATATCACAGCCATCCGAGGTGCGTTCGAGGCCGGCGATGTCGTTGACATCATCGGGCCGGACGCGAGGGCAGTAGCGCGGGGCGGCATACGCCAGGCCCCGAACTCCTCATCCGCACCGGATTCCGTGCTGTTCACCCCATCCGATTACGTGCAACTCCTGGAGTCGAGCCATGTCGGTGACTGAAATCTGCGAGAACGCTCTGGCCGCTTCGGCGGTGGTCGGACAACTAACCACCGCGAAGAAGGACCAGGTGCTGTCGGACATGGCAGCGGCAGTGGAGCGGCACAGGCAGGCAATCGCCGAGGCGAACCAGCGGGACGTCGACGCCGCCCGTGAGTCCGGAGTCGCCCCCACGCTCATCGACCGCCTCACCCTCAACGAGCGTCGCATGGACGGATTGGTGAAGGCCATCCGTACAGTCATGGCACAGCCCGATCCGGTGGGCCAGGTCGTCAAGGGCTGGACCCGCCCCAACGGCCTGCTTGTTGAACAGGTGCGGGAGCCGCTCGGCGTAG
Source organism: Streptomyces mobaraensis (assembly GCF_020099395.1). NCBI lineage: Bacteria > Bacillati > Actinomycetota > Actinomycetes > Kitasatosporales > Streptomycetaceae > Streptomyces > Streptomyces mobaraensis. Next base: position 856,797 of record NZ_CP083590.1, read on the forward strand.
TCGCCGTCATATACGAGGCCCGGCCGAACGTCACCGCCGAGGTGGCGGCGCTCTGCCTGAAGTCCGGCAACTGCGCTGTGCTGCGCGGATCATCGATGGCAGTGGAGACCAACGCGGCAATCATGACGGCGTTGTCCGAGGCCATCGCCCTTCACGATGACGTTCCCGCCGCGGCCGTCCAGTTGATCGGCGACTCCTCGCGGGAGGCAGCCCTTGAGCTGATGCGCGCTAAGGGCTTCGTCGACCTGCTCGTTCCCAGGGGCGGCCCTGCTCTGATCGCCTCGGTGGAGCAGAACGCGACCGTCCCGACCGTCATCGACGGGGCGGGTAATTGCCATACCTATGTCGATGCGTCGGCCGACCGGGCCATGGCTACCGAGGTCTCCATCAACGCCAAGACGTCACGCCCGAGCGTCTGCAACGCCATGGAGACGCTGTTGGTCCACGAGGACCTCGCCGCCGACTGGCTGCCGGGCGTGCTGGACGCGTTCGCCGACCACCAGGTCGAGATCCGCGGTTGTGAAACGGTCCAGCGGGTATGGCCGAAGGCCATGGCGGCGAAGGAGGAGGACTGGGGCACCGAATACCTGGGGCCAGTGCTCGCGGTCCGCGTCGTCGCTGATGCCGATGAAGCCATCGCCCACATCCGCCGCTGGGGTACCTACAACGCAGAGGGCATCGTCACCGGCGACCTGGCCGTCGCACGCCGCTTTGCCCAGTCAGTGAATGCGGGGAGCGTCTTCGTCAACGCTTCCACTCGTTACTCCGACGGCGGAGAGTTCGGGTACGGGGTCGAAATCGGCGTATCCACGCAGAAGCTGCACGTCCGCGGCCCCATGGGGGTCGAAGCGCTCACCACGGTAAAAAACGTGGTCTGGGGCACCGGCCAGACGAGGGTGGTGTGATGCGGTCGCCCTTGCACGTCTCGCCGCTCGTGACAGAACTTGGACAGGCCCTATCGATCCAATACAACAACCTCGTGTACGAGATGAAGGAGGCCGGCCAGGACATCATCACCCTCTCACTCGGGGAGGCCTTCTTCGACATTCCCATTCCGACCTTCGAAGGCTTTATTGGGACGGACCTGCACCATTACTCGCACTCCCGTGGCCTGCCGGAACTCAGGCAGCTCCTGGCCAAGTACTACGAGATCCGGTTCGAGGTCGCGGTGGACCCCGACCATGAGGTAGTCATCACCGCAGGATCCAAAGCAGCGATCTACATGGCGCTGCTCGCGGTACTCGAGCCCGGCGACGAGGCGATCATCCCGGAGCCCTTTTGGTTGAGCTATCCCGCGCAGGTCCGTCTGTGCAAAGGCACACCCGTGATGATCTCCCACAAGGTCTCGGTTTTTGACCTCGAGCGTTATGTCACCAGTCGGAGTCGGGTCGTCATCATCAACAACCCGAACAATCCCACCGGACGCGTCTACTCTCGCGCTGAACTGGAATTCCTCCACTCCATGGCGGTCAAGCACGGCTTGCTGCTCCTGGTCGACGAAGCCTATAACGAGTTTGTTCCGGACAGTACCGATTTCGTGTCGGCCAGTTCCCTCGATCCGGACATGGAACACACCGTCACCGTCAACTCGATGTCTAAGAATTATGGGATATCCGGATGGCGCATCGGCTATCTCCTGGCACATCGGCGCCTGGTGGATGAATTGCTCAAGATCCAGCAGCACCTGGTGACCTGTGCGCCCACGATCCTCTCCACCTACCTGGCGGGGAAGTTCGACCAGTTACTGAACATCACCCGGCCCCAGATCCAACAGATCGTCGGGCTGCGCAACCGCGCGGCCGGGCAGTTGGCCGCGCACGGAATACCGGCACTTCCCGGATCCGCCACGTTCTACCTCTTCGCCTCGATCAGCGGATCACGGCTGACGTCCAGTGAGTTCGCCGCCAAACTCCTCCGGGAGAGCGCTGTCAGTGTGGTGCCCGGCATCGGGTACGGCGAGTCGTGCAACCGGTTCATCCGGATATCCGTGGGAAGCGAGTCAGAGGAGCGCATCACCAGAGGTCTTGTGGCGATCCGGGACCTCATCCATGCCAGCGGCGGGCCCGGATGACACATCAGCGAACCGCGATCGTCTCGGGTGGTACTCGCGGTATCGGGCTGGCGTTTAGCCGTCGCCTGGTGCGATTGGGCTACAGCGTTGTCGCCCTGTATCGCCGCGACGACGCGGCGGCGGAGCACGCGGCAAAGGAGCTGGGCCCGGCGTTTCGGACCGTGCGTACCGACCTAGCCGACGGTGCCGCCGTTGCAGCCTCGGCCGCGGAGATCCTCTCCACTCACGGTGCGCCGGCGGTGCTGATCAACAACGCGGGGGTCAATGTGGACCGACCCTTCCTGGAAATGACCCACGACGACTGGCACCGCGTGATCGACAGCAACCTGTCCGGAGTCTTCTACCTGACGAGGGCCGTTGCTCCCGCGATGCTGGCGGCAGATGCCGGGGCAGTTATCGTCAACATCGGCGCGACCACAGGGATCCGGCCGCGGGTCAATGGCGCCAACTACTGTGCCAGCAAGGCCGGACTGCTCCAGCTGACCAAGTGTCTGGCGCTTGAGTTCGCTCCCAAGGTCCGTGTGAACTGCCTGATTCCCGGGGTGATCGAGACGGAAGAGGTCGTCGAGCGGCTCAACCTCGACAATGAAGAAGCCCACGAGCGGGTGCTCGCCGAGATTCCACAGCGGAGGATCGGCGACTGCGAGGACCTCGCGGAGGCTTTGGAGTTCTTGATCGGTCCGGGGAGTGCCTACATGACAGGCCAAAGGCTGATTGTCGACGGCGGTCAATTCATGTGGTGATCACGTGGTGACGGAACCGAGCCGATCGGCCTCGTCCGGGCCGTCGCGCAGGCCGGGCAGCCGTAGTCTCCCGGTTGGCCGAGACTGTCCGGAGCGCGCCAGCATGTGGGGTCTACGGCAGGGGCAGCCCGGAAGAGCACGGTCGAGGGTCCGACTCCAGGAGGCGTCTGTGGGCATCCCCGCCGAAGGCACGTACCTGCTCAAGAACTTCGCGGCCAACCTCTACGCCGGCACCAAAGGGAGGGCGGCGCAGCCCGCGACCATCGTCGAGCAGTGGTCCCTGCTACGCGAGGGCGAGCGGGAGAGCCAGGTGTGGCGGCTGCCGGCCCGTACCGGCAAGGACGCCAAGGAGGGTGACTGCTTTCTGGTCAACGTGCACAGCGGGCTGCGTCTTTACATCAAGGGTAACGAGCTCAACGTCTCGCGCGACGCGTACGCGGAACTGTGGAACGGGGACCAGCCCGAAGAACTGGACAGCCCGACCTGGCGCATCACCGAGGAAGGCTCCGGGCTCTACGCGCTGTGCAACCGCCGCAGCGGGCACTGGCTGCGCATCCGGGACTTCAACCCGGATCCGGGCATGGAACTGGAGCAGGGAGAGAAGGACGAGGACCAGAAGAACCGCGCCTATGCGCTCTGGCACGTCGAGCCCGTCGACGCCCAGGGCAAGGCCATCCCAGGCGGGGCTGCCCCGGGGAAGACCGGGGAGCAGACCGGCAGTGGGCAGACGACGCCCACCGCTGAGCCGGGAGTCTGCGGCACCAAGCGCGAGTCCTACCTCGGCACCTACCAAGGGACGTACAAGCGGGAACCGTCCACGGGCGTCATGAGGCCCACGTTCGAGGGCAGGATCGGGGATGCGTTCGCGCAGATCGGTGCCTACTTGGACAGCGGCACCTGGGACATGACCGCGCGCTTCTTCATGGACGGCAACACCACCAAGGTGGAGACGACGTTCCGGCTGACGTCCGGCTCCACGCAAGTACACGGCCGCGGGTACAGCAAGGTAGTCGAGTACCGCTCTGACCTCCGCAACCGTTGCGTCAACTTCGTCTCGCAGGCCGAATCGACACCCGAGGAAGGCGGGGAATTCGACTACCAGGTGCCAGAGCCCGGTGTCTCGAAGAAGGGGCACCTCGGCGGCTACAACCACCAGCGCAACGTGGAATTCATCCTCTCAGCGGCGGACCCCCCGTCAGGGAACCGACATCCCGCTGCGGCTGCACCAGAACACCACGGACTTCTACGGTGCGCGGCACATCGTCGAACTCCGCCGCGCGGACTGAACAGCCAGGCTCCCCGCTCCCGACACGGGACACTGCAGGCGGACCGCCCTGCCCGGTTTCCGGCCGTTGCACGGCCTGCAGTTGGGTGCCCTGCCTTTCAACTGGTCGTGGCTATCAGCCCAGTCGACTCAGCCGGCTGCGCCGGCCGGGCGTCGCGCCCCGGGCGATAAGCGACGAATCCGCTCGTGCCCAGGTCAGCCACGCGCCGAACAAGCGGCACCGGCCGGCCCGCGAGGACTTCGAGCGCACCAGACCGGTAGCACCCGCCCTTCGGCACATCGATCGGACGGTGAAGTCCCTGATCCTGGTCACCGCCTGCCACTCGTTCGTCGCCGCCGCCGGCCGCGCCGTTCCCGGCCTACCGGGCCGGTCTCCGGGCGACGACGAACGAGTGATCGTGCGGCAGAACACAGCCAAGGCACGGGCGACACCCGGCTGATCGAGCAGGCCGTTCGGCACCGGCAAGGCCGACATGGAGACGAGCGCGCCCGGCTGCCGAGCCGAGTAGCCATACCCCGCGCCCCACAGCGACCGCGCTGCGCGGGCCGTCGGCATGCGGACAGGATCCGCGACGGTTGCGGGCGTGGGGCGCGATCAGCGCGTCTCCGAGGTGTGCCAGTAGTGACGGAGCATCTCGGAGGGCCATGCGGGCGTGGTGACCGGCCCGCGGGGCCCCATCTGGGGGAAGAACGGCGCGAGGTCCAGGATCGGCGTGCCGACGACGGCGTCCAGGTCGGTGACGTGGAGGTCGTGTCCTTCGGTGCGCAGCAGGCGGGGGAAGGAGAGGGCCAGTTGGTTGGGCCTTCGGTGGTTGCGGTGGACGAAGGTGCCGGTGGCCGGCCACTGGGTGTTGCCGCGGGGGCTGCGGGTGTGGAGGGGCGGTGTGCCCGCCGACGACAGTGGCGATGCCGGTGGCTTCGAAGAAGGTTCCGGGCACGGCTTTCCCTTCCCGCATGGCCGAGGAGCTCCCGCCAGGGGCGCCACCTCGGGCACTGTCATGGCGCTCCCTACGTCGCTGAGGACCGCCACCGACGGCGCACGGAACGCGCCACATGACCCGCTGGAACCAAACACGAACCAGAGGACGAAACGCTCAGTGAGCGGCGGAGGTCATGGCCGGGGCGTGGACGCGAGCCGCCGGGCTTCGCCCGGACCGCCGGACCGCCACTGCGGCGGGCCGCCCCATAGGGGGCACGGCCCGCCGCCGTGGCATCGCGTCTTCCGGGCGAGGCCCGGGCGTCACAGCCCCACGGACCGGAGGGTCTCCTCGGGGGAGTCCGCGTAGAGCCGGGCTCCCGCGATCTTCGGGTGGAAGGACTGGGCCGAAACCGGCTGGTCGGGATCGTCAGGCGGTTTCCCCACGCTACAACGAGTCGCGTGTCCGAGCAGCGTTCCCAGGGTTTGACAGGGCTCATGCCGACCGCTGCCGGCTACCTGACGCACCGTCAGCCATGCGGGTGTTGCCGCGTTCAACCGATGCCGCCGACAGCCGGGGACGAGTGGCCGAACGCGTTCGGCCCGCCGTCGGTGGCGCGTTCCCAGGAGTCGGTGCCGTGCCAGTCCAGTACCAGCGTGGTCGCGTCGTCGGGCATACGGCCTTCGCAGGCGTCGCGTACCGCCTCGGCCAGGGTCCGTACCACCTCGCGGGGGTGCTCTTCGCGGGTGGCGCGGAGGAGAGCGGGCAGGTCCACGGCGCCGGCGCCGCGCTCCTGCATGCCGTCGGTCAGCAGCACCAGACGGTCGCCGGGCAGCAACTCCAGCTCCTGGGCCTCGTACCGGACCGGGGCGTGGATGCCGAACGGCAGGTTGACCTTCAGCGGCACCTCTTCCGCCCGGCCTTGCCGCAGCCGCAGCGGCCAGGGATGACCGGCGTTGACCAGCCGGCAGACGCCTGTGTCCAGGCTGATGCGCAGCAACTGGCCGGTGGTCATGCCCCGGCCGTAGGAGTGCACGGCCTCGTGCGCGGCCCACGCCTGTTCGGTGATGCCGCTTCCGACGCGGCGCGCGCCGCGCAGTGCGTTGACGGTGAGGGTGGCCAGCAGCGCCGAGTCGGTGTCGTGGCCCATGGCGTCGGTTATCGACAGGTGCAGGGTGTCGCGGTCGAGGGCGTAGTCGTAGGTGTCGCCGCCGATGTCGTCGGCCGGTACCAGCCCGCCGGCCAGGGTGAACTGGGCCGCCTCGCAGCAGGGCGCCGACGGCAGCAACTGGTGCTGGATCTCCGCGGCCAGGCTGGTCCGGGTCGTCCGTCTGCCCCAGTGGTACAGGTCGGTGAAGCGCCGGTCGGTGACCACGATGTACGCCAGCGCGTGGGCGGCCTGCGCCACCTGCTCCCGCACCTCGTCGTCCACGCAGGACAGCGACAACTCCAGGACACCGAGGCAGTCCCCCCCGGTTCGTGACCGGCGCGATGAGGCAGACCCCGCCCTCGCCGTCCGCCTCCTCATGAAGGCGCTGGTCGCGCAGCACCCGCTCGTACACGCTGCCGCGCAACGCACAGCGCTCCGGTCCACCGTCCCTGAGCGGCTCACCGGCCCGCGGCAGCCTGACCATTTCCCTGCCGACCAGGTCGACGAAGAGGAAGGACACCACGCGCGCGCCGAACCGCTTCTCCAGGTTCCGGGCGACCACGTCCACCGACTCCACCGGCGCGGCCTCCTCCGCCGCGCGCAGCACCTCGTCCAGCCCGAATCGTCCGCCGTCCACTGCACACACCTCCCCAGTCGTTCGACCCCTTTTTCCCCCGACCGGCCGGAGCCACTCTGCCGTCACCTCGACGTGCGACACCGCTCGGCGGTGGTGACGGGCCCGAGGCGGGGTCTGCCGGAGGCGCGTGAGCGGCCCGGGCGGCTCACGCGCCGGGGGGCAGCACGGCGGCGAGCGCGCCGACGGCTCGTGCCGAAGGCCGGCGCCGCCCGAGGCGCCGGAGGCGACGGTGCTCGCGAGGGAGGGCCGTAGGAATGACCGTACTGAGCCGATCGGGTCCTTTCCGCCGGGTCAGCGTTTGCCCACGCTCGGTGATGGCACTCGGGAGTGGTCGACGACGCCCCCGCCCCTTGGGTGGCGCGTCCCGCGGCGGCGGCACGGATCTGCCGTGTCCGGCCGCCGCAGGTGAAAGGAGCTCCCATGAGGAACCGACAGCGAATGGCCGTCGTGGCCGCCGGCACGGTGATATGCGCGTCCCTCGCGGCGTACGCCCCGGCCGTCGCCGACGGCGACGGCGGCGGTACGACCGACGGCGCGGTGACGGACGGCGCCTTCCTCAAGACCGTGCACCAGGGCAACCTCGCGGAGATCGAGGCCGGCAACGACGCACGGACCAACGCGGTCGGCGCTTGCGTGAAGGATGTCGGCCGGATGCTGGTGCGTGACCACACCAAGCTCGACGGCGACGCCGAACAACTGGCGAGGAAGCTGAACGTCCCCCTGCCGGCCGGACCGTCCACCGAACAGAAGCAGCAGCTGGCCTCCGTCCGCGCCAAGGCCGGCACCAAGGACTACGACAGTGCCTGGCTGTCGGCCCAGGACGAGAACCACCGCAAGACCCTGGCCCTGATCGACGGCCAGGTCGCCTCCGGCCGGAACGCCGAGATCACCGCGGCGGCGAAGGCGGCACGCCCGGTGGTGGCCATGCACCTGGACCGGGTCAGCGGCGGCACCTGCCACGGCCAGGGCCCGTCGCACTCCGTCCCCGCCGGTGACGGCGGCATGGCCGCCGGTACGGACTCCGGTGGCGTCGAACCCGCCACCGTGGGCACGGCGGCGCTGGGCGGGCTCCTCCTGACGGGAGCGCTCACCTGGGGCGCACGCCGTCGGCGCGCCCGGACCACACCCGGCCCCCGCTGACCGGAACGCCCGACGACCACCATGGCCGGCCTGACGGGACGCGTGGCGCTCTGCCTCACGGGCGCCCTCACCCTGGCTCTGGTGCCGGGAGCGTTCCCCTCGGGCAGCGTCCCCGGCACCGTCCGCCCGACCGGCCACCAGGCGGCGGCACCCGAGGCGTACGCCTCCTCGCCGCCGGTGGCCGTGGAGGTGCCGGGGCACCTCCACGCCGTGGTGGTGCCGGTGGCCGCCGGCGCCGACGGCGCGCTGGAGCTGCCCCGGCCGTCCGACACCGTGGGCTGGTGGCCCCTGGGCGCCAGGCCCGGGGCCCGCGAGGGCACCGTCCTGCTGGCCGGGCACGTCGACACCCTGGAAAACGGACCGGGCGCCTTCGCGGCCCTGCGCGACATCCCCCTCGGCACCCGCGCCACCCTCACCAGCGCCGACGGGCGCTCACACCCCTACCTCGTCACCGAACGCCGCTCCTACCCCAAGAGCGCGGTGCCGGCCGGGTGGTTCACCGACACCGGCCGCGCCCGGCTGGCCCTGATCACCTGCGCGGGAGAGTACGACCGCCGGCGCCACCGGTACGCCGACAACCTGGTCCTCCTGGCCGACCCGCTGCCTGCGGGCCCGTGAGCGGACGACGCGCCCCGCGTCGTCGCGGACCCGCTTACAGCCGGGGGCTGTCCGCGAGTTCGCTGCGGGTGTCCTCAAAAACGGACGGTGCCGAGATCGCGGACGGTCTGGGCCAGGGCCCGGACGAGTTCGTTCTCGGCGTCCCTCCGCCACACCAGGGCGAAGGGAATGGTCCCCATGTCAGGGAGGGGGATGAAGCGCACGTGGGACACCATGGACCAGTAACGGGTGACGTGTGACGGGAACGGGTGGACGATCTCGCCGGTGATCACCAGGTGGATCGCTTCACACAGGGACTGCCCACGGAGAGCGGCTCCTGATCGCCTCCGGCCACGCTCACCGTCACGGGGCGCGTGATGGGCGAGGTGGTCGGCATGGACAGCCCCCTGCGCAACCGGCCGGTCGGCCGCTGCTCGGTGGCCTCAGGGGGCACCCCAGCGCAACGGCGGCACAGCACTCATCACACGTTTTTCAACCACACACTTTCGGGGGACACCACGGAGCGCTCCGCACTGCCTAGCATTCTCATCACCCCTTCCCATGCAATTGCATATGGGAAATGGCGATCTTGCAGGAAGACAACCCGCAGGTCAGAAACGCAAGGGAGAGGTCATCCATATGATCTTCAGCAACGGCATGCCGGCGAGCGCCCTCGCGGACGCGCAGTGGGTCAAGAGCAGCGACAGCATCGGCGAGGGCAACTGCGTGGAGCTGACGCGGCTGCCCGGCGGGGAGGTGGCGGTGCGCAACTCCCGCTTCCCCGACGGGGCGGCCCTCGTCTACACACGGGACGAAATGGTCGCCTTCCTCCGGGGCGCCAAGCGTTGCGAGTTCGACGGCCTGGTCGACTGAGGCCGGAACCATAGGCCATGGGTAGAACGGCAGGCATCCACCCTCCATGCTGGGTCCGGCATCTGTCGGTCGCGCAGGGGAGAGTGGATGTCTGCCGTTCCCAAGCCTCAACCACAGCAGGCTGCTTCCGTCACCGGTCGGCGAGGCGACCAGAAGCAGTCGGGCTCCACCCGGCTCCTGGGCGACGAACTCCGCAGGATGCGCCAGGAGCGCGGCTTGGGCCTGAAGGACGTCGCCCCCGTCATCCGGGGGTCGGTCTCCAAGGTCAGCCGACTGGAACGCGGCGAGAGCCCGCCGAAGGAGCGGGACGTGTGGGACCTCGTCCACTTCTACCGGGTTCCGGCGGAACGGCTGCGCATGATCGAGGAGTTGCTGCAGCAGACGCGCAACGAGGAGTGGTGGCAGCAGTACACGGACGTCACTCCTCACTTCCTGCGCCGGCTGATCAGCCTGGAGGGCCAGGCGGCGAGGATCTACACGTACGAGACACATGTCGTCCCCGGTCTCCTGCAGACGCCTGCCTACACAAGGGTGCTGATCAGCTCCGCTCTACACGGGGCGGGTGAAACGGCCATCGAGCGGCGGGTGGCACTGCGCCAGGGCCGCAGGGCGGCGTTCCGCGCCGGCCGTCCCAGAGTGGTCGCGCTGCTGGAAGAAGCGGTCCTGCACCGGCTCGTGGGCAGCCCCGAGGTGATGCGGGAACAGCTTCAATACTTGATCGACATCGGGCGCCAAGAGGGCATCAACATCCGCGTGATCCCGTTTCGGCGAGGCGCCGATGCCGTGCCGTTGTCGTCTGTGACCCATCTCTACTTCGACGACGGTGGCCCCCCCGAGCTGGTCTATCTGGAGCACCTCAACAGCGCCCAGTACTTGACCCGCCCAAGGGAGATCGACCAGTACCGGCACATCCTGAACCGGCTGAGTCGATATGCCACCAACCGGGTGGAGAGCGAGGCACTCCTCGAAGAGGCGATCACCAAGCTCAACTAGGCGCTACAGGGCGGGAAGGCGCGCCACTCCGCCCCATTCGACCCATTCTTCGGGGCGTTTGGCCGGCAGTGGTGCCGCCGGGTCGGCCCGCCAGTCGATGACGTCGACCAGCCCGGGCTCCAGGATGTCGAAGCCGTCGAAGTAAGCGCGGACTTCGTCCTTTTCCCGCACCCTGCCCCACCTGTCGCCGGTGCTGCGCGCCATGAGCTCGGTGACTTGACGGCGGATGGCGGGGTCGTCGCTGACGAGCTGGCAGATCACCATGAGGTTGCCGGGCCCGAGTTCCCTCAGACGTTCCGCGGTGCGGCGGACAACCGCGCGGGGGTCCCCTGCGTCATCGGTGTCGGGCAGACAGTGCAGAACGGAGACGAACAGGGCCGCCGTGCGGCGGCCGGGCTTGATGAGGTCGCGGACGGCCTGATGCTCGAAGATCTTGTCCGTGTGCCGCATGTCGGCGGAGACGACCGCCGTGTTGCGGTTCTCGTCCAGCGTGGTGCGGCCGTGGGCCAGGACGATCGGGTCGTTGTCGACGTAGACGACGCGGCAGTCGGGGTCGATCCGCTGGGCCACCTGGTGCACGTTGTCCTGGGTGGGGAGCCCCGACCCGTGGTCGAGGAACTGCTCCACTCCGTACTCGCGGACCAGGATGCCGACGACACGGCGGAGGAAGGCCCGGTTGTGGAGGGCGATTTCGCGGGAACTTGGTGCGATTTTGAGTAGTTCGGAGCAAGCTGTGCGATCCGATTGGTAGTTCTCGATCCCCCCTAATAACCAGTCGTACATGCGTGCCACGCTCGGTACGTTTGGGTCGATGTCGGAATCTTGCTCTTTCTCTCCGCGGACCACGCTGCCCCCTTCGGTTGCGGTCCGAACATGACAAGAAGCCGCCCATCGTAGGGCGGCTCGGTGGTGCGGGACAGACCCCGTTCGGGGGGTGGGTGGGGATGAGGGTGGACGTGTCAGTGGAACGGATGGCGGTGGGCGACGGCCGTCCGCCGCCCACCGTGCTCACTCAGTGCCGGCGGCCCCAGCTGAGGACGACCACCCACTCACGAGCCGGCGCCGGAGCGCTCCCCAGCACCTGCAGCACGGCCTCGACGAGGGGGCAATCGACCATGGCGGCCGCTGCGATCAAGAGCCAGAGGAGCAACCTCTTGGCACGTACCCGGATTTCACCTCCTCGCGGACGCATTCCCTCCGCCTCGGAGGCAGGCATACTTAAACCGGAGGTCGAGGGCGCTCCTTCGCGCTGTCGGCTTTCACCCATGACCAATTTCCTCTCTCATCAGCGTGAATTGGTTCATGTGAGGCGGCTACGGGCCGGAATCCCGTGGCCGCCTCGTCCATTTGGCAGCCGCTGCCACCGCCACAGAGCCACCTTAGCGCCGGCCGTTCACAACGCGCGCCACTCCGGCCGCAACACCACCGGCTCATGCAAATGCTCGGCACACGCAAAGTGGTTGGGGCGTATCACCCGTCAATACTCTCCGGGCGCATTGCCCGAAATCTCTCCGTCGGGATTGAGTTCAGCATCATCGCAGCCTGTTCAGGATCGAATTCGACCGCAACAGACAGCGTCATCGACATCAGGATCCCGTGTCAGGTCCACCACAAATCCGCTCGCTCCGATCAACGTCATCCTTCAGGGAGTCGCTGCACGTGCATCATGCAAAAACAGCAAATTGCACCAGCAAGCGTGGGGGCCGCTCCCCCGCCCGTTTTCCCTGCGTATCGCCCCAACCCCGGCGCAGCGTGGGCCGTTTGCCGGAGCCCGCCCCCAATGAACGTGAGCCTCATCACATCCATGGCGGCTCAGCCGCCCGCCCAAGGCCCCGCAAGCCGCGCCGCGCACTCCAGCATCAGGGCGTGGACGAACGCCTGCGGCAGGTTCCCCCGCAGCTGGTGCTGCGCCACGTCGTACTCCTCCGAGTAGAGCCCGGCGGGGCCGCAGGCGGCGCGGTTGCGTTCGAACCAGCGGAAGGCGGATACCTCGCGGCCCTGCTGGTGTTCGGCCAGGGCGGTGATGAAACCGCAGAGGAGGAAGGCTCCTTCGGCCTTCTCCAGCGGCTGCTTGCCGTGGCGGAAGCGGTAGGCGTAGTGGTCCTCGGTGAGTTCGGCGACGTAGGCGCGGAGCGTGGCGAGGGTGCGGGGGTCGTCGGCGGGGATGGCGCCGCGCAGCGGGGGCAGGAGCAGGGCGCCGTCCAGGCCGGGGTCCTCGGGTGAGCGCTGCCAGCGGCCGGACGGGTGGAGGCAGTGGGCGGCGGTGTCCGCCACCAGGCGGTCGGCGAGGGCGCTCCACTCGGCGGCCTGGCCGCCGGGGGCGACGCCGGCGGCGCACCGCAGGCCCGCCGCGCACGCCAGCCGGCTGTGTGCCCAGCGGCGGGGGCGCAGTTCCCATACGCCGGCGTCGGGTTCGTCGCGGCGGCGGGCGATGGTGCCGGCGGCGATCTCGGCGGCCCGCCAGCCGTGGGCGTCCAGCCGGTCGTGGCGTGCGGCGGTGCCCAGCAGGAGCAGGGCCTCGCCGAAGGCGTCGAGCTGGAACTGCCCGCTGACCTTGTTGCCGACGCGGTCGAAGCCGCCGGGGTAGCCCGGGAGGTCGAGTTCGCGTTCGTCGGGGATGACGTGCCCGTCCATGGTGTAGGCGGGGGCCATCCGGGGGCCGTCGTCGTGCAGGCGGGCGGTGACGAACCGGACGGCGTCGTCGAGCAGGGCCGTGTCCCCGGCGGCGGCGACGGCCTGGCCCGCGTAGCACTGGTCGCGGATCCACACGTAGCGGTAGTCGTAGTTGCGGCCCTCCTCGGCGCGTTCGGGGAGGCTGGTGGTGGCCGAGGCCACCATGCCGCCGGACGAGCCGGTCAGCCCGCGCAGGACGGTGTACGCGCGGCGGGCGTCGGTCCGGGCGACGGTGCCGTCGAGCGGCGGGACGGCGGCGTGCCAGGCGTCCTCGGTGGCCCGCCACAGGGCGTCGGGGTCCGGCGGGCGGTCGGGCAGCGGCCGGTCGCCGATCTCCAGGACGAGGTCGAGGCACTCGCCGGCCTCCACTCTCAGCTCCGTGACCAGCCGCCGGTCCCCGTCACCGGCCGGCCGAGGCTCGGGGAGGCGGCCGGACCAGCGCACGGCGAGGTCGCCGGCGTGTCCGGCCCACACTCCGGGGGCGCGGCGGGAGAAGCCGCGCAGCGGGTACCGGCCGAAGGCCGCGCACGGTTCGAGGGCGACGGACAGCCGGGCGGGGTGCCGGCAGGGCATGATCCGCCGGAGGAGGACGGCGTGGTGGGGGTCGCCGGGGAAGGCGAGGGCCTCCCGGCACTCGACGATGCCGTCGTCGGTGACCCAGCGGCTGCGCCAGATGAGCGTCCCCTCCTCGTAGTAACCGCCCCACACGCACCGCCCCACGGGGGTGACCAGGTAGACGCCGGTGCCGCCGACGAGGGTGGAGAAGACCGCGTCCGAGTCCCAGCGGGGGGCGCACATCCAGGCGTACTCGCCGCGGGGGCCCACGATGACGCCGCGCTCGCCGTCGGCCAGCAGCGCGTACTGGCGCAGCGGCTGGGGCGCGAGGTTCCCTCCGTCAGGGGTGTGCTCTGGTGCGGTACCGGTCATCGCCACTCTTCGGCCGTCGTGCTCCCCCGCTCGTGCGGCCGCGGTGGCCCGCCGGGCCGTGCGGCGCCGCACGGAGCGCCGGTGATTGCCTAACCGCCGGGCGCGCGGGGCAAACCGGCGGAGGGCGGCGAGGGGCGACGGAGGGCGCCGGATGCCACTGCCGAGGTTTCGGACGTGTTCGCCCCGGCTACACCGCAGGCGCCGGTTTCCGCCCGGCTCGCGTACTTCCCCCGTGCCCCGGAGGCCCTATGACGCACGTGGACGACCAGCGGTCCGGCCGGCCGGTGCCGGTCTCCGAGAACCCCCGTGTGCGGACGGGGAAGCGCCTCAGGGACTACGTGACCACCACCGATCACAAGACGATCGGCACTATGTACCTGGTCACCTCGTTCGGCTTCTTCCTGGTCGGCGGGGTGCTGGCCATGCTGATGCGCGCGGAGCTGGCGCGCCCGGGGCTGCAGATCGTCAGCACCACGCAGTACAACCAGCTGTTCACGATCCACGGCACCGTCATGATGCTGCTCTTCGCGACGCCGACGTTCACAGGTTTCGCCAACGCCATCATGCCGTTGCAGATCGGCGCCCCGGACGTGGCGTTCCCCCGGCTCAACGCCCTGACGTACTGGCTGTTCCTGTTCGGCGGGCTCGTCGTGGTGTCCGGGCTGGTGGTGCCGGGCGGGGCGGCGTCCTTCGGCTGGTTCGCGTACACCCCGCTGAGCCGTGCGGTCCACTCCCCCGGTGCGGGCGGCGACCTGTGGGCCATGGGGCTGGTGCTGTCGGGGCTGAGCACGACGCTGGGGGCCGTCAACTTCATCGCCACGATCATCTGCCTCCGGGCGCCGGGTCTGACGATGTTCCGCATGCCGATCTTCACCTGGAACGTGCTCTTCACCTCCATCCTGGTGCTGCTGGCGTTCCCGGTGCTGACGGCGGCGCTGCTCGCCCTGGAGGCGGACCGGAAGTTCGGGGCGCGCGTCTACGACCCGGCCACCGGCGGTTCGCTGCTGTGGCAGCACCTGTTCTGGTTCTTCGGGCATCCGGAGGTGTACATCGTCGCCCTGCCGTTCTTCGGCGTGGTGACCGAGATCATCCCGGTGTTCAGCCGGAAGCCGGTCTTCGGCTACGTCGGGATGGTCGGCGCGACGATCTCCATCACGATGCTCTCGGCGGTCGTGTGGGCGCACCACATGTTCGCCACGGGCGCGGTCCTGCTGCCGTTCTTCTCGCTGATGTCGTTCCTGATCGCGGTGCCGACGGGCATCAAGTTCTTCAACTGGATCGGCACGATGTGGCGGGGCAGCATCTCGTTCGAGACGCCGATGGTGTGGGCGGTCGGTTTCCTCGTCACCTTCCTGCTGGGCGGGCTGAGCGGGGTGATGGTCGCCTCGCCGCCGCTCGACTTCCATCTCACGGACTCGTACTTCGTCGTCGCCCATCTGCACTACGTCCTGTTCGGGACGATCGTCTTCGCCATGTTCGGCGGCTTCTACTTCTGGTGGCCCAAGATGACGGGCCGGATGCTGGACGAGCGGCTGGGCAAGGTGCACTTCTGGACGCTGTTCGTCGGCTTCCAGCTCACGTTCCTGGTGCAGCACTGGCTGGGCGAGGCGGGCATGCCCCGCCGTTACGCGGACTACCTGGCCGCCGACGGCTTCACGACCCTCAACACCGTCTCGTCGATCGGCGCGTTCCTGCTGGGCGGGTCGACGCTGCCGTTCCTCTACAACGTCTGGAAGACGGCCCGGTACGGAGAGCGGGTGGAGACCGACGATCCGTGGGGGTACGGGCGGTCGCTGGAGTGGGCGACGTCCTGTCCGCCGCCGCGCCACAACTTCGACGCGCTGCCCCGCATCCGCTCCGACTCCCCCGCCTTCGACCTGCACCACCCGGAGGCGCGCGAGGTCCGCCGCGGGGCGGGCGCGGCCGTGGAACCGACCCCCGATCCGCTGGGAGAGCAGCGCTCATGAAGTCCGAGGCGATCCTCTTCGCGGGTGTCGCGGTGTTCTTCCTGTTCACCGACGCCCTCTACACCTGGTGGGCGCGGGAGCCCGCGGGTACCGCCGCGCTGACCGTCTCCCTGCTGATGTCGAGCGTCATCGCGTTCTTCTGCGCGATGAACTACCGGCGCAAGGGCCGGCGCCCGGAGGACGTGCCCGGGGCGGAGGTGCGGGAGCGCGCGGGCACCGTCGACTTCTTCCCGCCGCACAGCGCCTACCCGCCGGTCACGGCCGTCGGCATGGCGCTGATGGGCGTCGGGATCGTCTACGGGCTGTGGCTGTTCCTCATCGGCTGCGGGGTCATGCTGGCGGGTCTGCTCGGGATGGTGTTCCAGTTCACCGACGTGGAGGTGTGAACGGCGCCTGTACGGCGGGCCCTCACTCCTCCGTCTCGGGCAGGGGACCCCGGGTCCGTCCGGTGATCTGCAGGCGCTGTTCGTCCGTCGCCGGCATGTCGACCCGGTCGCGGTAGTACCAGGCGTTCAGCGCCGCCCGCAGCCGCTCCCGCCGGGGCGCCCCCTCCGCCGGGCGGGCCAGGGGCGGCGGGACGTCCCGTACCAGCAGCTTGTAGCGGTGCGCGGCGTCGAGCGGCCGGTGCCGTTCGCCGAGGCCGCCGGACGCGTTCTGGCCGACGACGCCGGACTCCTCGCCCTCCTCCAGCAGCCGCCGGTCGTGGGCCTGCAGGGCGAGGCAGGCCCGCTTGGTCACCATGAAGGCGAGCACCGGGCCGGCGACCAGCGCCACCCGGAAGATCCAGGTCAGGGTCTCCACCGAGACCCGGAAGACGGACGCGGTCACGTCGTTGCCGCCCGCGGCCAGCAGCACCGCGTAGCAGACGAGGGCGGCCACGCCCAGGGCCGTCCGCACCGGGCGGTCCCGGGGCCGGTCGCACACGTGGTGCTCCGTCAGGTCGCCGGTGACCCACCGTTCGAAGAAGGGGTACAGGTAGAGCACCAGGAACAGCAGGGCGGGCAGCAGCACCGCCGGGACGACGACGTTCCACATGATCGTGTGCCCGGCCAGGGCGTTCTCCCACGGCGGCATCAGCCGCAGGGCGCCCTCCAGGAAGCCGACGTACCAGTCGGGCTGGGCGTCGGTCGACACCTGGTCCGTGCGGTAGGGGCCGAAGTCCCACACCGGGTTGATCTGGGCGACGCCGCCGAGCACCGCGAGCACCCCGAACACCATCAGGCACAGGCCGGCGGACTTGGTGACGAACTGCGGGACCATCGGCTGTCCGACGACGTTCCGGTTGGTCCTGCCCCGCCCGGACCAGTGGGTGTGCTTGAGGTAGACCACCATCACCAGGTGCAGCCCGACCAGCGCCATCAGGGCCAGCGGGACGAAGTACACGTGCACGGCGTAGAGCCGGTGGATGATCGAGTGCCCGGGGTAGGAGCCGCCCCACAGGAGGAAGCCCAGGTAGGTGCCGGCCACGGGGATCGACGTCACGATCGTGTACGCGGTCCGCATCCCGGTGCCCGACAGCAGGTCGTCGGGCAGCGAGTACCCGCAGAACCCCTCCAGCAGGGACAGCAGGAACAGGGTGACGCCGACGACCCAGTTGAGCTCCCTGGGGCGGCGGAACGCGCCGGTGAAGAAGACGCGCAGCAGGTGCACCCCGAGGGCGGCGACGAAGACGAGGGCCGCCCAGTGGTGCGTCTGACGGATCAGCAGTCCGCCGCGCACGTCGAAGCTGATGTGCAGCGTCGAGGCGTAGGCGTCGCTCACCAGGAGGCCGCGCAGCGGGCCGTACGAGCCGTCGTACACGCCCTCGGTCATGCTCGGGCTGAAGAACAGCGTCAGATAGCTGCCCGTGACCACCAGGACCACGAAGGAGTACAGCGCGAGCTCGCCGAGGAGGAAGGACCAGTGGTCCGGGAACGCCTTGCGGAGCAGCTGCCGCCCCGCCTCCGAGACCGGAGCCCGGCGGTCGAGCGCCACGTAGCCCATGACGGCCGCCTCACGCGCCCGCGCCTCGATCCTCGCCTTCCGCTTCCGCACCAGCACGCGCCGCTCCTCGTTCGTCCACCCGGGTACCCGGAGCATGGACGGCCGGCCGCCGGAACGCGGCGGGCGACACGGCCGGGCGGGGCCAGGGCCCTCCGTATGCCGCAAGCCGGTGGCGGGCCGGGCGCGCTGGCCCAAGTGGGCCCTTGGAGCGCGCCGTCCGATCGGGCGGGCCGGCGGCCGGGAAGGAGAAGGGCGGATCATCCGCCCTCTGGAGGGAGCAAGGTGCCGGAACGTCCCGACCTCATCGGCGAACTGACCGCCGACCACCGGGCGATCGACGCGCTGTTCGACGGCATCCGGGCGGCGGCGCCCGGCAGCCCCGAGCGCAAGGGCCTCGCCGACGACGTCACCGCCCGGCTCACGCGGCACACGGAGGCCGAGGAGCGGCACCTCCACCCCGCGGTGCGCCGGTACGTGGCCGACGGCTCCGCGTGGGTGGAGCGGGAGCTCGCGGACCACGGCCGGATCGACGGCATCCTGCGGGAGGTGGCGGACCGGGGTCCGGAGGACCCGCTGTTCACCCGTTCGCTGGTGTCCCTCGTCGAAGAGGTGAGCCTGCACGTCCTGGAGGAAGAGGAGCGGCTGTTCCCCCGGTTGCGCGCCGTGTGCCCGCCGGGCGTGCTGCGGGATCTCGGCGGGCGGGTGCGGGCGGACCGGCGCGTGCCCGCCGTGCCGGTGGGCCCGCCGCCCCACGGCACGTGGGGCGCCCGCCTGTTGCGCGCGGTCCTCGGCACCGCTCCGGCCGGGCGGCGACGGTAGCGGAAGCCGCTTTTCCACAGGAGGGGCCGCCAGGTCGTCCACAGGAAGAACCGCGGGCCGACCGCGTTCGACGCGGTCCGAGTATCCTTCCCCACGGCCGTACAGCCGCTGTACGGAGCGACGAAGCGGAACGACGAGCCGGGCGACGGGCGAACGGCCGACATCGGGCGGCACGGGAGGCACGTCCCGTGTGCCGCCCCTTGGCGCGCCGGCGGGTGGGAGAGGCGAGATGGGCGAGTCCACGGCCGGCGCGGCGGCGACCGCGGTACCGGGCCGCAGGCGGGACGACGGCCAAGGTCCCGACGTCGGCGAGG
Source organism: Streptomyces mobaraensis (assembly GCF_020099395.1). Taxonomy (NCBI): domain Bacteria; kingdom Bacillati; phylum Actinomycetota; class Actinomycetes; order Kitasatosporales; family Streptomycetaceae; genus Streptomyces; species Streptomyces mobaraensis. The sequence continues at coordinate 875,886 of NZ_CP083590.1, forward strand.
CGGAGCTGCGGCAGCTGCTCGCCGGGCTGACGGCGGTGCGCGACGGCGACTTCGGCATCCGGCTGCCGGAGGACGCCGACGGGCTGCTCGGCGAAATAGCGACCGTCTTCAACGGGATGACGGACCAGCTGTCCCTGTTCACCTCCGAGGTGACCCGGGTCGCCCGCGAGGTGGGCAGCGAGGGCCGGCTCGGCGGGCAGGCGCGGGTGCCGGGGGTCTCGGGCACCTGGAAGGACCTCACCGACTCGGTGAACGCGATGGCGGGGAACCTCACCACGCAGGTCCGCGACATCGCGCAGGTGGCCACCGCGGTGGCCAAGGGCGACCTGTCGCAGAAGATCGACGTGGCGGCGCAGGGCGAGATCCTGGAGCTGAAGAACACCGTCAACACGATGGTCGACCAGCTCTCCGCCTTCGCCGACGAAGTCACCCGCGTCGCCCGCGAGGTGGGCAGCGAGGGCCGGCTCGGCGGGCAGGCGCAGGTGCCCGGCGTGGGCGGGGTGTGGCGGGATCTGACCGATTCGGTCAACTTCATGGCCGGCAACCTCACCGCCCAGGTCCGCAACATCGCCCAGGTCACCACGGCCGTGGCCAAGGGCGACCTCTCGCAGAAGATCACGGTCGACGCGCGCGGCGAGATCCTCGCCCTCAAGAACACCATCAACGCCATGGTCGACCAGCTCTCGGCCTTCGCCGACGAGGTCACCCGCGTCGCCCGCGAGGTGGGCACGGAGGGGCGGCTCGGCGGGCAGGCCGACGTCGAGGGCATCTCCGGGACCTGGAAGAACCTCACCGAGTCGGTCAACGTGATGGCCGACAACCTCACGGCGCAGGTGCGGTCGATCGCGCAGGTCACCACGGCGGTGGCCAAGGGCGACCTCTCGCAGAAGATCAACGTCGGGGCGCGCGGGGAGATCCAGGAGCTCAAGGAGACCATCAACACGATGGTCGACCAGCTCTCCTCGTTCGCCGACGAGGTGACCCGCGTCGCCCGCGAGGTGGGCACCGAGGGGAACCTCGGCGGCCAGGCGACCGTGCGCGGGGTCTCGGGCACGTGGAAGGACCTGACCGACAACGTCAACGTGATGGCGTCCAACCTCACCGGGCAGGTCCGTTCGATCGCCCAGGTGGCGGCGGCGGTGGCGCGCGGCGACCTGTCGCAGAAGATCACGGTGGAGGCGAAGGGCGAGGTCGCCGCGCTCGCCGACGTGATCAACCGGATGGTCGACACGCTGTCCGCCTTCGCCGACGAAGTGACCCGGGTGGCCCGCGAGGTGGGCACCGAGGGGATGCTCGGCGGCCAGGCGCGGGTGCCCAACGTCGCGGGCACCTGGAAGGACCTCACCGACAACGTCAACTCGATGGCCAACAACCTCACCGGGCAGGTCCGCAACATCGCGCAGGTCACCACGGCCGTCGCCAACGGCGACCTGACCCGCAAGATCGACGTGGACGCCCGCGGCGAGATCCTCGAACTCAAGACCACCATCAACACGATGGTCGACCAGCTCTCGTCGTTCGCCGCCGAGGTCACCCGGGTGGCCCGCGAGGTCGGCAGCGAGGGCCGGCTGGGGGGCCAGGCCGAGGTCGAGGGCGTCTCGGGCACCTGGAAGCGGCTCACCGAGAACGTCAACGAGCTGGCCGGGAACCTCACCCGCCAGGTGCGGGCGATCGCCGAGGTCACCAGCGCCGTCGCGGAGGGCGACCTGACCCGGTCGATCACCGTCGAGGCGTCCGGCGAGGTCGCCGATCTCAAGGACAACATCAACGCGATGGTCCGCTCCCTGCGCGAGACCACCCGCGCCAACCAGGAGCAGGACTGGCTGAAATCCAATCTGGCCCGCACCTCCGGGATGATGCAGGGCCACCGCGACCTCACCCTCGTCGCCCGGCTGATCATGGAGGAGCTGGCCCCGCTCGTCGGCGCCCAGTACGGCGGCTTCTACCTCGCCGAGGAGACGGAGGCCGGCCCGTCGCTGCGCATGATCGGCTCGTACGGGCGCCCCGAGGGCGGCGAGGGGGCCGACGCGCCCCGGTTCTCGTTCGGGCAGTCGCTCGTCGGACAGGCGGCCTCTGGGCGCCGGACGATCGCGGTGGACGACCTGCCCGCCGGATCGGTCACCGTGCCCTCCGGGTTCGGGTTCATCGAGCCGTCGCACCTGGTGGTCCTGCCGATCGTGGTCGAGGACCAGGTGCTCGGCGTCATCGAGCTGGCCTCCGTCCACCGTTTCACGCCCGTGCAGCGGGACTTCCTGGAGCAGCTGCGGGAGACCATCGGCGTCAACGTCAACACCATCATCGCCAACGCTCGTACGGATGAACTGCTGGATGAGTCGCAGCGGCTGACCGCGGAGTTGCAGGCCCGCTCCGAGGAACTCCAGGTCGGTCAGGAGGAGTTGCGGCGCTCCAACGCCGAGCTGGAGGAGAAGGCGGCGCTGCTCGCCCGGCAGAACCGCGACATCGAGACCAAGAACCTGGAGATCGAACAGGCCCGCCAGGAGCTGGAGACCCGCGCGCAGGAGCTCGCGCTCGCCTCCAAGTACAAGTCGGAGTTCCTGGCCAACATGAGCCACGAGCTGCGCACCCCGCTCAACAGCCTGCTGATCCTGGCGCAGCTGCTGTCCCAGAACCCGAGCGGCAACCTCACCGGCAAGCAGGTCGAGTACGCCGAGATCATCCACTCGGCCGGCTCCGACCTGCTCCAGCTCATCAACGACATCCTCGACCTGTCGAAGGTCGAGGCGGGGAAGATGGATATCTCCCCCGAGTGGGTGCCGCTGCACCGGCTGCTCGCCTACGTGGAGTCGACCTTCCGGCCGATGACCGGCCAGAAGGGGCTCGGCTTCGACGTGGTGACCGAGCCGGGCGTGCCCGTCGCCCTGCTGACCGACGACTCGCGCCTCCGCCAGGTGCTGCGCAACCTGCTGTCCAACGCGGTGAAGTTCACCGAGACCGGGCACGTGGAGCTGAGCATCGAGCCCGTCACCGGCGCGGAACTGCCGCCCGCCGTACGGCGGCACGGCGCGGCGCTCGCCTTCCGGGTACGGGACACCGGCATCGGCATCGCCGAGCACCAGCTGGAGGCCATCTTCGGCGCGTTCCAGCAGGCGGACGGCACCACCAGCCGCAAGTACGGCGGGACCGGGCTCGGCCTGTCGATCAGCCGGGAGATCGCGTACCTGCTCGGCGGCTCGATCACCGCGCACAGCACACCGGGCGAGGGCAGCACGTTCACCCTCTACCTGCCGGTGGCCCGGCCGGACTTCCACGAGCAGACGGCACCCTCCGCCGAGGGCGAGCCCGAGCTCGAGTCCGCGGACACCGATCGGCGGTCCGCACCGGCCGTACCCCGGCAGCGGCGCCTCCTCGTCATCGAACAGCAGCCGCGCGGGCTGCTGTCGATGGTCGCCGAGAGCGCCCGCGCCGGCCTCGCGCCCGTCGCCGGCGCGACGGCGCCCGACACGGTCGACATCATCAGCGCGGTCGGCGCGCAGGAGGCGGCGACCGTGCTCGCCACCGAGGTCTGCCACTGCGTCGTCCTCGACCTCGACATGCCCGACGAGGAGGTGCTGCGGTTCGTCGAGGCGATGGGCGCCGACCCGGCGCTGCGCACCATGCCCGTCCTGGCGCACAACAGCCGGAGCGTCGGCACCCCGCGCGAGCGGGAGATCCGGGAGCGGTTCGCCGGCCGGCCGCTGGACCTGCTGTCCAGCCTCGACGAGCTGCGGCAGCGGATCGCGCTGCACCTGTCGGCCGAGCGGCCCGGCGACGTCCCGCCGCCGCTGCCCGCGGCCCGGGAGGCGCGCCCGGCCGCCGCGTCGGCGCCGGGACGGGACCTGGATCCGGTGCTGGCCGGGCGGACGGCCCTCGTCGTCGACGACGACGCCCGCAACCTCTACGCGCTCACCGGCATGCTCGAACTCCAGGGCATGACCGTGCTGCACGCCGAGAACGGGCGGGCCGGGATCGAGACACTCACCGGGCACCCCGAGGTCGACATCGTGCTGATGGACGTGATGATGCCGGAGATGGACGGGTATACGGCAACGGCGGCCATCCGGGCCATGCCCGCGTACGCGGACCTGCCGATCATCGCGGTGACGGCGAAGGCGATGCCGGGAGACGAGGAGAAGACCATGGCGTCGGGGGCGAGCGACTACGTCACGAAGCCGGTCGACGCCGACGACCTGATCGGCCGCATCCGCCGCAGGCTGGCACCGTGACCGCCGGTCCGGCGCCCGCCGTCCACCGCCCGTGCCGTTCATGCCGTCCGTGCCGTTCGTGCCGTTCGTGCCGTCACCGAGGAGCGTCGTAAGTGGAAGAGGGACGGCGGGACGCCTCCTTGCGCGAGGATCACCCCGGCGGTAGCTCTTCGAGTGCCGGGCCCTCGGGGGGCGGCCGCGTGGGCGGCGGCTCCGCGGACGGCCGTTCCCCGGACGGCTTCCCGCGAGAGGTCCCGGGAAGCGTCCCGTCGCCGCCCGGCGGCGCCGCTCCGGCCGGGCCGGTGCCCGTGCCGCGCTCCGGCGTGGACGGCCCCCCGGCCGTCGCTGACGGCCCGGCCACTCCCGGTCTCCCCGGCGCGCCCGCGGGCGGACCCGGTGGCCGGGGCGCGTCCGCCGACGGCGACGATCCGCCCGCCTCCGGGCTCGGCCGGCTCGCCGCCACCGTGGCGCGGCTGCGCGAGGAGGTGCTGCGCGCGCACGCCGCGGCGGACGGGCGGGCGCTGCTGGAGATGGCCAAGGGCGTGCTGATGGAGCGGCTGCGGCTGAGCCCGGTGCAGGCCGCCCGGCAGCTGGACGAGCTGGCCGACGCCGCCGGCGTTCCCCCGCTGGAGCTCGCCGCCGACATCGTCAACCAGGCGGCGCGGGACCGGCTCTCCGACGCGGCGCGGGACTTCCTCGCCCGGGTGGGCGACGGCGCGCGGGAACCGGCGGGTGACGGGTCGTCCGTCGCCGTGCGGCTGCGGACCGCCGAGAGCGGCGCGCTCGCCGCCGGGGACACCCAGGCCGTCGCCCGCGCGCTGCTGGAGCACGCCCTGACGCCGCTCGGCGCCACCGCCGTCGCCATCTGGGCGTCCGGTTCCGGCGGTTCCCTGCGCCTGGCGGGGTACGCGGGCATTCCGGCCGACGAGGCCGTGCGCTGGCACTACGTACCGCCGGGGGTGGCCACGCCCGCCCGCCGGGCGCTGGCCGCCCGCGACCAGCTGTGGTTCGACGACCTGTCCGCCACCGGGCTGCCCTCCGTGGCCCACCGGCTGCTGCCGGCCGGCGGCCGGGTCGCGCTGCCGGTCGAGACGCAGGGGCGGATCCTCGGCGTGCTGGAGATCTGCTGGCCGGGCGCCCCGGCCCAGCGCCTGCCCGCCGTGCGGCGGCAGTTCGACGCGCTCGCCGAGCTCGTCGCGCACACCCTGGAGACGCTGCCCGCCGGCCGTCCGGAGCCGGTGCCGGCCGATCCCGGCCCGGAGCTCGTCGAGCTGGCTGACAGCCTGTACGACCCGGCGCTGGTGCTGCGCGCCGAGTCGGACGAGCGGGGCCGCCTGGTGGACTTCCGGATCCGGCACGCCAATCCGCGCTTCACCGATCCGGGCGGCCGGCCGCGCGGCGCGGTCGCCGGTGCCCTGCTGCTGGAGGCGTATCCGCTGGCGGCGGAGGAGAACGGGCTGTTCGCCAAGGTGGAGCACGTGCACGCCACGGGTGAGCCGTTCCGCGCCGAGGGCATGCCGTTCACGGCGATCGTCGGGCAGGTGCGGGTGCCCACCACGGCGGACGTCAGCATCAGCCGGCACGGCCGGGAGGTGCTGCTGATCTGGCGGCTCGCCGGGGAGACGGCCCGGCTGGCCCATCTGCTGCGGCATGCCCAGCGGCTGGGCAGGATCGGCGGGTTCGAGGAGGACCTCACCACCGGGCGGATCATCTGGAGCGAGCAGCTGTTCTCGCTGCACGGGCTGCCCGCGACCGCGCCGGCGGTCCCGCTGGAGCAGCTCGCCAGTCTGGCCCACCCGGACGACACGGCGGCCATCGGCCGGTTCCTGCGGACGGTCCTGCACCACCGCAGGCCCGCGTCGACGGCCTTCCGGCTCCAGCGGCCGGACGGCATCACACGGCACATCCGCGTCGTCGCCGAGCCGGTCCTCGACGCCGACGGCCGACTGGTCGCGGTGCGCGGCGCGTTCCAGGACATCTCGGCGCAGCACTGGACGGAGGTGGCGCTGGCGGCCACCCGCGACCAGCTCGCGTACAGCGAGCAGCGGACGGCCGAGCGCAACCGGCTGGCCCGGCAGCTCCAGCAGGCCATCATGCCGCCCGCGCACGGTCCGATCGACGCCCCGGACCTGGACATCGCGGTGCGCTACCGCCCGGCGGAGGACGACAGTCTCGTCGGCGGCGACTGGTACGACGCGATCGTGCTGCCGTCGAAGCGGGTGCTGCTGTCGGTGGGGGACGTGGCCGGGCACGGTATCGAGGCGGCGACGGGCATGGTGGCGCTGCGCAACGCGCTGCGCGGCCTGGCGACGACCGGCGCCGGCCCGGCCCAGCTGCTGGGCTGGCTCAACCTCGTCGCCCACCACCTGACCGACCAGGTGACCGCCACCGCGATCTGCGCGCTGTACGACACGGAGACCCGGGTGCTGCGGTGGGCCCGCGCGGGCCATCTGCCGCCGGTGCTGATCCGCGGCGGGCGGGCGGAGACGGTCCCGCTGGTGCGGGGGCTGCTGCTGGGCGCCATCGGGGAGACGGAGTACGAGGAGGGCGAGATCCAGCTCGAACAGGACGATGTGCTGCTGCTGTACACGGACGGGCTGATCGAGCGGAAGGACCGCTCCCTGGAGGACAGCCTGGAGCAGCTGGTGGCGCTCGCGGGCCGGGGCGGTGCCACGCTGGAGCAGCGGCTGGACCGGCTGCTCACCCACAGCGGTTCGGACACCGACGACGACACGTGCGTCGTCGGTGTCCGGCTGCGGTCGCCGGATCCGGTGGGCTGAACGGCCCGCCCACGCGCGTGGTGTGAGCGGGCCCGGGGTCAGGGGCGCGGTGCGTGCCGGGCGAGGTGGCGGGTGATGCGCCGGGCGGCGAACTCGGTGCCGGCGACGAAGCGGAGCATCGGCCCGAACATGGGCGCGGCCAGGGCGCCGGTGAAGTAGAGGCCGGGGACGGACGACCGGAAGGCGCCGGTCAGACGCGGGGCCCCCGAGCCCGGCACGCGGATCACCGCCCGGCGCAGAGGCGGGGGCAGGAAGGTGAGGGCGTCGAGGTCGACGCGGTAGCCGGTGGCGGCCAGTACGTGGTCGGCGACGAGCTCCCGGGGGGCGTCTCCCGGGCCCGTCAGCGTCATACGGGCCCGCTCCCCCACGGCGTCGGCGCGCTCGACGCGGCAGCCGGTGTGGACGGGGACGACGCCCTCGACGCGGTCGCGCAGCCACCAGCCGCCGGAGGGGCCCAGGGCGCGGCGGTGAATCAACAGCCGTGCGGGCGAGGGCAGTTGGCTGACCGCCTGGGGTGCGGCGCACAGTCCGGCCAGGATCCAGCCGGTGCCGAGCGGCGAGGCCGGCCGGGCGAGCCGGTCGAGGAGCGGCCGCTCGAGGACCGGGGTGTCGCCCCAGCGCACCCGTGGGGCGCGGACCAGGACGGACGGCCGGGCGCCGGCCTCGTGCAGCAGGGCGGCGCTCTCCAGGGCCGACTGCCCGCCGCCGACGACGGCGACCCGCAGCCCGGCGTACCGGGAGAGGTCGGTGTGGTGGCTGGTGTGGGACAGCAGCGCGTCGGGGCCCGGACCTCCCGGGGCCAACCGCCGCAGCTCGCGCGGGATGTGGGCGAGCGCGCCCAGGCCGGTGGCGACGACCACCGCCGAGGCCGGCACCGGCTCGCCGTCGTGGAGCCGGACGGTGAAGCCGCCCGGATCGCGTTCGACGGACGTCACCCGTCGCGGGTCGACGTCGTCGACGAACCTCGCGGCGAACCACATCCCGTAGGCGACGAAGACCTCGCAGGGGATGGGGGTGAGTTCGGTCAGCTCCGGTTCCCCGCGCTCGCGCCGGAAGTCGGCCAGCCGGCCGTCCGCCCGGGGCGTCGACAGGTCGGTGGCCGCGGGCGTGGATTTCAGGTACATGCCGGTCGCCATCGCGTGCCGCCAGCTGCCCATCACCTCGCCGAACACCCGTACCGCCAGGCCGCGTTCGCGGAGGTGCGCCGCGACCGACAGGCCGTAAGGGCCGGCTCCGATCACCACCACCGTACGGCCGCGGCGGTCCGCCGGGCCCCGGGCCGGAGCGCGCTCGGCCGAAGCGTGCGACCATCGCGGAATCGACTGCGTCATCCGTCCCCCTGCTCGCCGGCGCACCGCCCACAGCGCGCGGGCCCACATGCTCCGGAGCCCCGGCGACAGGTCCACGGCTCCAAGCCCCCGCAACAGTCTGCCCTGCCCGGGGGCACCGTCACGCGGTTTTGTCGCTATTTGACGTTATCCGCCCAAACCCATCACGTGGGTGGACGGGGAGCGGGCGTCGCGTGACCGCCGCCACGTGAGCGAATTCACCGCCCAAAACGGACTTATCCTCTTATTGGCCCTCTTAAGCTGTACGGATGCCCCCCGCCTCAGCCCCCACCTTGCCGACCCCTGCCCGCGTCCGGTTCCCCTCCCTGTCCCCTTCTCCCTCCCCCTCCGTGCCGGAGGAGCCCCCGGGCGGTCGGCGGGCCGCGCTGGTGTGGGGCGTCGGCGTGTGCGTGTACCTCGTCGCGATCGTCTTCCGGACCAGCCTCGGGGTCGCCGGGCTCGACGCCGCGGACCGCTTCCACATCAACGCGTCCGCGCTGTCGACGTTCTCGATCCTCCAGCTGCTGATCTACGCGGGGATGCAGATCCCCGTCGGGCTGATGATCGACCGGCTCGGCCCCAAGCGCGTCCTCGTCCTCGGCGCCGCGCTGTTCACCGCCGGACAGCTCGGCTTCGCGCTGAGCCCGACGTACGGCACCGCGCTGGCGTCGCGCGCGCTGCTCGGCTGCGGGGACGCCATGACGTTCATCAGCGTGCTGCGGCTGGGCTCGCGGTGGTTCCCCGCCCACCGGGCGCCGGTGATCTCGCAGGTGGCGGCGCTGATCGGGACGGTCGGCAACCTCGTCTCCACGCTCGTCATCCCCCGGGCGCTGCACGGTCTCGGCTGGACCGTGACCTTCGCGGGCAGCGCGGCGGCCGGTGCCCTGGTGCTCGTCCTCACCCTGCTGTTCCTCCGGGACCACCCGGAGGGGCACACTCCGCCGCCCGTGCCGGCCGCGGGGGCCGCGTACGTCCGGCGGCAGATCGCCGCCGCCTGGCGGGAGCCGGGCACCCGGCTGGGCATGTGGGTGCACTTCACGGCCCAGTTCCCGGCCACGGTCTTCATGCTGCTGTGGGGGCTCCCGTTCCTCGTCCAGGCGCAGGGCCTGACCCGGGAGGCGGCCGGCGGGCTGCTCGCCCTGTCCGCGGTGTCCGCCATGGCCGTCGGGCCGGTGTACGGGCAGGTGGTCTCCCGCCGTCCCGCCGCCCGGACGGCGCTGGCGCTCGGCACGGTGGCCGCGACCGCCCTGGTGTGGGCGGCCGTGCTCGGCTGGCCGGGGGCGCACGCGCCGATGGGGCTGCTGGCGGCGCTCTGCCTGGTGCTCGGCGCGTGCGGCCCGGCGTCGCTGATCGGCTTCGACTGCGCCCGTCCCGCGAACCCGCCGGAGCGGCAGGGCACCGCGTCGGGCATCGTCAACATGGGCGGTTTCATCGCGTCGATGGCGACGCTGCTGGCCGTCGGCCTCCTGCTGGACGCCACCGGCGACGACTACCGGATCGCCTTCTCCTCGGTCTTCGTCGTCCAGGCGCTCGGCGTCTCCCGCATCCTCCGGCTCCGGCCGCGCGCCGCGGGGCGGGGCGGCGGGCGCGGGCGCACAGTCCTGGCCGGCGGGTTCGGCCGGGCCCGCGGCGGTGTCGAGCCGGTACGCGTTCCGGTCTGAACGCGGGCGGCCGGCACCGGCGAGCCTGGTGATCCACGCCGGGCCGGCACCGGCCTGCCCGGTGATCCGCGCGCCGGCACGGTGCCCCCGCCGTCCGTCTCAGTCCCGCAGCAGCCGAACCGCCGCCTCGACGAGGTACGCGTCCGTCGCCGCCGAGCGGTGGCCCGCGATGCCCGAGCGGAGGAGGGACGCGCCCTCGATCAGTGCCACGAAAGTCTCCGCGCGGCCCCGGCAGTGCTCGGCGGACCACTCCGGCCGGATGTCACGCACGTAGGCGGCCACGTGGTCCGCGTAGCGGCGGTAGAAGGCGCGGACCGCCCCCGCGATGGCCTCGTCCCGTGCGGCGAGGGCCCAGACCTCGACGAACAGCCGGACGAGGTGCGGGTCGTCCTGTTCGGCCAGGACGACGGCCACGGCCTCGGCCGGCGCGGCGCGGTCGGGGCCGCTGAGGCCGGCCGGGCCGGTCAGCCGCTCCAGCGAGCGGTCCAGCGCCCGTTCCAGGACGGCCCTGACGAGTTCCGCCCGGGTCGGGAAGTAGTGCTGGAGGTGCCCGAGGCGGACGCCCGCCTCGGCCGCGACGGCCCGCAGGGACGTGTCCGCGTTGCCCTGGGCGACGAGCACGGCCTCGGCGGCGTCGAGCAGGGCCGCCCGGCGGGCGCTGCCCTGCCGGGTCAGCTTGCCGGTCACGCGACGCTCACCTCCACCCCGGCCCGTTCCAGCGCGGGGAGGACGTCGCGCGGGGCCGGGGTGTGCTCCGGGAAGACCAGCCCGGCGGGCGGCGGGGCACCGTCCTCGCCGAGCACCCGCCGGATGCCCGCGTAGGCCCCGACGGCGGTGAGGTGGGCCTGTCCGGCGGGGTCGGCGACCAGCGCCGAGCGGCACCCGCCCGCCCGGCCGCGGACGTCGACGCGGCAGCGGGCCACTCCCCCGCCGCCCGGCGCGTACAGCAGTGAGCGCCGCAGTCCGGTGAACCGGTCGCCGCGCCCCCAGCGGAAGAAGCCCGTCCGTTTGAGTGCGAGCAGGGCGGCGGTCGAGGTGCCGGAGCTGAAGCCGATCCTGGTCGTCGCCGTCTCCACATCCAGCGACAGGGGCAGGGTGAACTGCTCCGGCGTGTCGATCCGCGCCACCTTCGTACGGTGTCCGCCGACGGTGACGCACCGGGCGTCGCTGAGCGGCACGGCCATGCGGCGCCGCCCGCCCTCGGTCACCTCGTAGTCCAGGCCCAGCCGGTCCATGAACTCCACCGAGTCGGCGCCCGCCCGGTCCTTCAGGTCGTACCGGACGGCGATCTCCACGGCGGCGGCACCGCCCAGTTCGTCCGCCAGCGCCGCGGCGACCAGCGCGGTGACCCCTCCCATCCAGGCGGACGACAGCAGGACCGGGGCCCGGGGCGGCGCCAGGGCCGCGACGGCCGCCGCGCGCTGGAGCCGCGCGGTCCAGCGGGTGACGTCCACGTAGGGCACCCCGCCCCGGAGCGCGGCGCGCAGGATCCGGTCGTCGGGGTCGTTCACCGCGCCCACCACGGCCCGGACCCGGGCCCGGAACGGCTCCGGATCCGTCAGGTCCCAGCGGCGCGCCTCCGCGCCGGTCTCCTCGGCCAGGGCCCTGCCCCGCCCGGGTGTGCGGCCGGTGAGCAGCAGCGGCCAGTGCGGCGCCGCCAGGCGGGCCAGCTCCGCGCCGACCGTCCCGTAACCGCCCGCCACGAGCACCGGGCCCGCCGGGTCGGCCTGTATGTCGTCGTCCATGTCGCCGTGCATGTCGTCGTCCATGGCCCGAGGCTAGGTCATCCGACCTAGAAAGATCAACGGCCTTACGGCGGGCGGGCGGTGGACGGCCGCTCGGGGCGACGCCGCCCGTCACCCCGCCCGTTCCGGTGCCGCGTCCGTGCGGCGGGCCGTCGGTGAGCGGCGGTAGAGCGGGACGGCGACGAGGAGGCAGACGGCGAAGGCGGCGGCCAGGCAGCGGAAGGCGGCGTGGTAGCCGGCGAGGTCGGCCTGGGCGCGGGCGGCCGCGTCCGGGCCGGCGCGCCCGGCGAGGCGGGCGGCGGCGGTGGCCGTGGAGACGGTGGTGAGCAGGGCCACGCCGATCGAACCGCCCGCGTACTGCATGGTGTTGACGGTCGCCGAGGCCACCCCGGAGTCGTCCGGTGCCACCCCGAGGGTGGCCAGGCTGGTGGTGGCCGTGATGATCGTGCCGAGTCCGGCGCCGGCGAGGACGAGCGCCGGGAGGACGGCGGTCGGGTACGGGCTGTCGAGGCCGAGGGAGCCCAGCAGAAGGAGGCCGGAGGCGGCCAGGGCCGCGCCGGCCGCGATCACCGTCCGGGGCCCGAGGCGCGGCAGGAGGACGCGGGTGGCCAGCGGCGACGTCGCGATGAGCGCGGCGATCATCGGGAGGTAGGCGAGCCCGGTCGCGGCCGGGCCGTACCCCAAGGAGCGCTGGAGATAGTAGGTGCCGAAGAGGAAGACGCCGAAGACCGCCGAGCTGGTCTGGAGGAGGGCGATCAGGGAGGCGGCCCGGTCGCGGTCCAGGACGACGCGCGGCGGCAGCAGCGGGTGCCGCGCCCGGGTCTGCCACCCGGCGAAGGCCGTGAGCAGGACGCTGGCGGCGGCGAGGAACCCCCAGGTGGCGACGGCGGACCACGGGTGGCTCCCGGCCGCGGCGAAGCCGTAGACCAGGCAGAACAGGCCGGTTCCGACGAGCAGGGTGCCGGGGACGTCGAGCCGGGAGGCGCGGGGGTGCCGGTCCCGGGCGAGGAGCAGCGCCCCGGCGGCCAGCGCCAGGCCGGCGACGACGGTGTTGGCGTACATGGCCCAGCGCCAGCCCAGGTACTGCGTCAGGACGCCGCCGAGCGGCATGCCCACCGCGCCGCCCGCACCGGCCGCCGCGCCCCAGACGCCGAACGCCGTCGCGCGCTCCCCCGGCTCGGTGAAGGTGATGCCGACGAGCGAGAGGGCGGCGGGGGCCAGCAGGGCGCTGGAGAGGCCCTGCCCGGCGCGGGCCGCGACGAGGACGCCGAAGCCGCCGGCCACGCCGGCGAGGGCGGAGGTGCCGGCGAACCCGGCCAGGCCGGCGAGGAAGGCGGCCCGCCGCCCGAACAGGTCGGCGATCCGGCCGCCGAGCAGCAGGAAGCTGCCGAAGGCGAGCGCGTAGGCGGTGACGATCCACTGCCGGCCGCCGTCGGAGAAGCCGAGGTCGGCCTGGGCCGAGGGCAGCGCGATGTTCATGACGGTGCCGTCGAGCACCACCAGCAGCTGGGCCGTGCTCAGGACGCCCAGGATCCACCAGCGGCGGTGCGGCGCGGGGGCGGTGCGGTGCGGGGGCAGGGGCGGCATGGCGGTGGTCTCTCCCGGGGGGCGCGGGCGGGCGTGCGCGGGCCGGGCGGTCCGGCCGGGGGGCAGGGGCCGGACGCTTTTCGTCGTCCTGCGGGCCGACCATCCGAAGGGACCGACGATCCGGCTCGGAAGGCGAAGGAAACACGCGGAATAGGCGGCGGCACGGGGAAATCGCCGCGCTTTCCAGCGTAAACGAGCCGCCGTTCCGAGCGGGTGAAGTCACCCCAAATCCCATGGTCCGTACAGCCAATAAACGGATCGTCCGACCGACTTCCGGTCCCCTATACCCCGTTGGAAGGGATTCCCCACGACGGCGATAATCGTCGTAACGTCCTGGCGTATGGTCGAGGTGTGCTGGTCGCCTTGTCGACCCGCCCGCCCGGGGTCCCACCCGCGCGGGCCGGAGTGAGGACGGACCGATGGAACACACGGCGGGTACCGGACTGGCGGAGCGGGATTTCCGGGCGGCGATGCGGCACCTGCCGACGGCCGTCGCGGTGCTGACGGTCCTCACCCGGGCCGGGCCGGCCGGGATGACCGCCGGATCGGTCACCTCCGTTTCCATGGACCCCGAGCTGCTCTCCGTGTGCCTGCGCCGGGGCAGCCGGCTCTCCGGCGCGATCGCCGACTCGGGCGGGTTCGTCGTCAACCTGCTCCAGGAGCACCAGGCGCCGGTAGCCCGCTGGTTCGCCTCGTCCGAACGCTTCGGCGCGGGCGACGAGTTCCACGGGATCGGCTGGCACCCCGCGCCGAACGGGGGCCATCCGATCCTGGCGGACGCGGCCTGCGTGTTCGAGTGCCGTACGGAGGGCCAGGTGCCGAACGGCGACCACCTCCTCACGATCGGATGGGTGACCGCGTGCAAGGTGAAGCCGTCGGCGCGTCCGCTGCTCAGCTACCGGGGCCGGTTCCACCGGATCGGCGGCGCTCCGGCCGAGGAGGTGCCGGCGCCGGGCGGGGCCGCGCGGACCGGGCCGTTCCGCACGTGAGGGGACGGGGCCGACGGTCGCGTGGAATGCCCTCACCGCCGCCGAACCGGCGTTCGCGGCGTCCGTGAAGGCGGCCTTCGACGCCGACCGCCCGGCCCTCCCGCCCGGCCCCGGCCCGGAGCCGCTGCGCCCCGGCATCGCCGAGGTGGCCACGGTGCGCGCCACCGAGCGGGGGGCCGTCGTACGGTCATGGCTCGCCGGGGGGACGCTGCGGGTGCGGCGCCGGGCGTGAGCCGTCGGCCGGCGGTCCCGGGCCGTCGGTCCTCGGTGCCGGGCGCGGACCGGCTGGGCGGATTCGGACGGCGACCGCGCCGGTCCATCCGCCGCCGGGCGCGGGGACGACGGGACGGCCGTCGACGGTGATTTCCAGTCTCATGCCGGGCGGTGCGGTCAGCCGGGCGGTGCGGTCCAGGCGGAGGGCCGACAGATGGCAGGTGCCGGTGGGAGTCCACCGGCTGCCCGGGCCGAGGGTGAGGTCCACTCCGTTGTTGACCACCGGGGACGCCGTGTTGGTGACGACGCCCAGCTCCCGGAGGTGGGAGGCGTCGACGGCGGCGATCCGGTGCCGGGCGGTGGTGGCGGATACGACGCCCGTGAGGCGGGTACGGACGAGGGTGAGGCGCAGGCCGAGGCCGGGCAGCCGGCGGGTGCCGCCGCGCGTGCCGTTGAGGAAGTCCCCGGTCAGGTCGGTGTCGGTGAACTCGGCCGTGACCTCGGTGGGATGGGGGGCCGTGGTGTCGGACCCGTCGGCGCGCACGGGTGGGCCGGGCGGGTCGCGGTAGACGCGGCCGACGATCTCCTGTGGCTCCGCGAGGCCGCGCGGGCCCGGGTCGTCGTCGTCCATGAGCTGCATCAGCACGCCGCCGGCCGACCGCAGGCGCGCGCCGCGGGAGCCGTCGACGGTGATCCGCGCGGGCTGCCCCTTGCCGAGGAGCACCGGGCCGACGGTGTCGAGCACGGTGCCGCCGTCGACGCGGAGGCGGCCGGGGCCGTGCCACATCACGCCGAAGCGGCGGGAGCGGATGGTGGTGGCGCGCGGGGTGAGCGCGGCCGGTTCCGCCTCCGTCAGGCCCAGCCGCCAGTCAGCGGCGAGTCTCCGTACCGCTTCCCGGGTGCTGTCGCCGTAGTGCAGGGAACCGTCGCGGATGACGGCGGCGTAGTCGGCGACGTCGAGGTCGCAGCCCAGGAGGTGCTGGGTGACGCCGCCGCAGACGTAGGAGCCGTAGCCGCTGCGGGCCGTCGTCACCCGACTGTTGACCGCCGCGAGCCGGCTGCCGGCGCTGCCGCCCTCGGAGGACAGGACGCCCCAGCCCTCCGAGGTGAGGGTGGAGGCGAGGTAGGCGACGGTGGTGCCCCTGCCGCTGAGGTTGGTGGTACGGACGTTGCCGGTGATGCCGAGGAGCCAGGGCGCGGCCCTCATGTGGCGGGGGTCGACGGTGGGCCGGTAGCCGGCCGGCAGCGTGCCGTCGCGCGTGCGCAGCAGGGAGTTCCGGACGACGACCGTGGCGCCGCCGGTGGCGACCAGCGCGGCGCGCGTCACGCCGTGGCAGGTGATCCGGGCCCCGTCCACCACCAGGCGGGTCCCGGGGCCGGTGGCCGTGAGGGCGGCGCCGTAGCCGACGAAGTCGCAGCGGCCGTCGCCGGTGAGGTCGACGCGCGGGGCGCGCAGCAGGTACGAACCGCCGTCGACGTGGACGCCGTTGAAGACCGCGCCGGTGGAGACGACGGTCAGGCCCTCGGCCGCCCACCGGCCGGCCCGGCCGCCGCGCCGCGCGGCGGGGACCGAACGGGCGGGGTCCGGGCCGTCGGCACCGACGTACAGGGCCTGCCGGAAGGGGAAGGTGAGGCCGTAGTGGCGGACGGTGTACCGCTCGGTCACGGTGACGGCCACGTCGCCGCGGTAGGTCCCCGGGGTGATCCGGAGCCGGCCGTCGGCTGTCGGCACGGTACCGGTCTCGACCCCGTCCACGGTGAGGGTCAGATCCTTGCCCTCGGGGGCGGTGAGGACGCCGTCGGGCTCGACGGTGAGGCGGCGGAGGCGGGTGGTGCGGGCGAGGGTGACGGTATCGCCGGTGCGCACGGTGAGGGCGGTGAGGGCGGCCGGGGTTTCCGGGGGGTGGCCGGTCACGGTGGCCGAAGCACCGCGGAGGACGAAGGCCCCGCCCAGGGCGGCGCCGAGACCGAGGACGTGCCGCCGGGCGGGCCGGAGGGGCCCGGAGGGGGCGGGGGAATCCGGTGGCATCTGCGGTGCTCCCTCACGTCGTTCGGCGACACGGGCCGCGGGGCGGTGCGCGCGGCGGCCGGTGCGCGCGGCGGCCGGTACGGGCGACGACCGGTACGCGCGGCGGCCGGTGGCCTGGTCGGCCGATGCGCGATCGGCGGTTCGTCCCATGAATTCCGACGTCATTTATCCCAGGGCGACGCGGTATTCCGGTCGAATGACGCCGCAATTCAGGCGGGAATCCGTCATCGTATTGGCCTACGGATGCCACGTTCGGGTTCTCCTTCCTCCCGGCCCCTCACCCGCGGCGGTGAAATCCGCCTACCATCCGGAGGGAAACCAGGATCGAGGGGGTCTCCGTAATGCCGTTGACGCCTACGCAGAATCCGCCGCGGGCCGGAACGACCGGCGCGGCCCTGGTATTGGGATCCGACGCACTGCGCTCCGACGACGTCGCGGACTTCGCGCGGCGCCCCGAGGGGCGGGAGATCCGGCTCGACCCGGCCGCCGGGGCGCGGATGGCCGCCGCCCAGCGGGTCAAGGACAAGCTCGTCGCCTCCGGGCAGCCCGTGTACGGGGTGACCACCGGCTTCGGCGACAGCTGCGGGCGGCACATCGGGCCGGCGAAGGCCGCCGCCCTCCAACGCAACCTCATCTCCGGCCACTTGGCGGGGAGCGGCGACCCGGCACCGGCCGACGTGACCCGGGCGACCATGCTGATCCGGGCCAACTGCCTGGCCCGCGGCTACTCCGGGGTGCGGGTCGCGCTGGTGGAGCTGCTGGCGGACTGTCTGCGCGAGGACATCCTGCCGCTGATCCCGGAGCGGGGGTCGGTGGGCGCGAGCGGTGACCTCGTCCCGCTGGCGTACCTGGCCGACATGCTGACCGGCAACGGCCGGGTGCTGCACCGGGGCGAGCCCCGGTCCGCCGCCGCGGCGCTGCGCCGGGCCGGGCTCACCCCGGTGGAGCTGGCGCCGAAGGAGGGGCTGGCGCTGATCAACGGCACGTCGTTCATGAGCGGTTACGCGGTCGCGGCCGTCCGCGCGGCGCGCGAGCTGGCCGTCGTCGCGGACCTGTGCACGGCGTTGACGGCGGAGGCCGTCCAGGCCAGCAGCGGCCCGTTCGAACCGTTCCTGCACACGCACAAGCCGCATCCGGGCCAGCGGGCCAGCGCGGCGCGGATCCGCCGTCTGCTGGCGGGCTCCAAGCTGACCGTCGAGCACCAGGAGCGGGTCGGCGCCAACCCCCGGCTCGACGGCGCCGGTTACCAGATGTTGCGCACCGGACTACAGGACCGCTACTCCGTGCGCTGTGCGCCGCATGTGACCGGAGTGCTCAACGACACGCTGGACTGGGTCACCGACTGGCTCGACACCGAGATCAACTCCACCAACGACAACCCGCTGTTCGACCCGGTGGCCGGGGAGGTCCACCACGGCGGCAACTTCTACGGCGGCCACGTCGGGCAGGCGATGGACGCCCTCAAGCTCGCCGTGGCGAGCGTCGGTGACCTGCTGGACCGGCAGGTGGCGCTGGTCGTCGACGAGAAGAGCAACCAGGGACTGACCGCGAACCTGGTCCGCCCGACGGACGACACGGACGCCGACGCCGGCATCCACCACGGCTTCAAGGCCGCGCAGATCGCCTGCTCCTCCCTGGCCGCCGAGGCGTTGAAGAACACCGCGCCGGCGACGGCGTTCTCCCGCTCGACCGAGTCCCACAACCAGGACAAGGTGAGCATGGCCTCCATCGCCGCCCGCGACGCCCGGCGGGCCGTCGAACTGGTCGAGAACATCGCCGCGATCGCCCTGGCCGCGCTGTGCCAGGCGGTGGACCTGCGGGGCCACGACCGGATGGCCCCCGCCACGCGGGCCGCCCGCGACCTGGTACGGACGGTGGTCCCGTTCGTCGACCGGGACCGGCGGCTCGACGTCGACCTGGCCGGTCTCGTCGGCCTGATCCGGTCCGGGCGGCTCACCGCGCCGCTCGCGGCACCCGACGCCGAGGCGGCCGACGGGCTGCCCGCACAGCAGGGGAGGTCCCATGTCCGGTGAACCGCACGCCGCGAAACCGCGCGCCGACGCACCGCGCGTCAGTGAACCGCGCGCCGCCGAGTCCGTCGTCCGCGCGACCGTCGGGGCGGTCCTCGGCACGTCGGCGGCCGAGTGGCCCCGCGACCGCCCGCTGGACGAACTGCCGGACGCGATCTACGACAGCCTGGCCCAACTGGAAGTCCTCACACGGGTGGAGCGGGCCCTCGGACTCCCGCCCCGGCCCGTCGAACCGGACCGGCTGCGGACCATCCGCGCCATCGTGGCCCTCGTCACGGAGCCCGCCGACGGGCCCGCCGGGAACCCCGCGGCCGCGCGCGCCCCGGCGGAGGCGCGGCGGGCGGCCGGGGGCGGTGCCGCGTGAGCCCCGCCCGACGGCCCGCCGCGCCGCCGCGCGTCGCCGTCACCGGGGTGTACCTGGCCACCGGGCTGGGCGTCGGGACGGAGGAGGTCTGGCGGGCCGTGTGCGCCGGCGACTCGGCCCTCGGGCGGTGCTCGGACCTGGCGGACGTGGTGGCGGCACGGCTCCCGGCGGCGTCGTGGCCGGGGGCCAAGGGGGTGGCAGGCGCCCCGGGCGCGGCAAGCGCTGAGAGCACCCGCGCCGTCACGCCGCCCGGGGACGCCGAGAGCCCCGAGACCACAGGCCGTACCGAGCCTTCCGCCCCCACCGAACCCCCCGACGCCGCCTTCCTCATCCGCCAGGCCGGCCGCGGCGCCCTGCGGCACGCCGCGCTCGCCCCCGACTCCCTCGACCCGTACGAGATCGGCCTCGCCCTCGGGACCAACGCCGGCTCCGAGGAGCTCTGGAAGCGCTACCGGGCGGCCACCGGCCCCGCCCCGCACCCGGCGCACACCGTGGCCGACGAGCTCGGGGCGGCCGTCGGCGCCCGGGGGCCGAAGGCGGTCTTCGCCACCGGGTGTGTCGCCGGTGCCAACGCCGTCGGGTACGCGTACGACGCCGTCGCCGCCGGGCGGGCCACGGTGATGCTGGTGGGCGGGTACGAGGCGCTGAACGTCACCACCGTCGCCACGTTCGCCAGCTGGAAGTCGATCGACTCCGCACCCTGCGCGCCCTACGCCCGCAGCGGCGGGCTGAGCCTCGGGGAGGCGGTGGCGTTCCTGGTGCTGGAGTCGGAGGGTTCGGCGCGGGCGCGCGGGGTGCCGGTCCTCGCCTGGCTGCGCGGCTACGGGCTGACCAGCGACGCCCACCACATCACCGCGCCGCCGCCGGACGGCGCCGGCCTGCGGAACGCGATGCTCGGCGCGCTGGGCCGGGCGGGTCTCGGCCCGGACGCGGTCGGCTACGTCAACGGTCACGGCACCGGGACGCCGGCCAACGACACGGCCGAACTCAGCGCCATGCGGGCGGTGTTCACCGGTCCGCACCCGCCGCCGATGAGCAGTTCCAAGCCGCAGGTCGGGCACACGCTGGGGGCCTGTGGCGCCGTCGAGGCGGTGCTGACGGCGCTGGCGCTGCGGGACGGGCTCCTCCCGCCGACCGCCAACGCGGACGCGACACCGGTCTGGGACGTCGTCCCGCGCACCGCCCGGCGGGCCGGCGTCCGGGTCGCCCTGTCCAACTCGATCGCGTTCGGCGGCGCCTGCTGCTCGCTGGTCCTGTCCCGGGACGGTGGCGAAGGACCTCAGCCGTCCGCCACGGAGCTCGTGTTCACCGGCGCCGGGGTGGTCTCCCCACTGGGGCTCGGGCGGCGCGCGTTCCTCACCGCCCTGCGTGGCCCCGCCCCGGCCGGCCCGCCCCGCGTACCGGAGGACCTGGCCGGCCACCTCGCCCCGGGCCACCGGTCGCGGGTCGACGCCCTGGGCGCGCTGACGGTGGCCGCCGCGCGCATGGCCTGGGACGAGGCGGGGCTGCGGGACGGCGCGCGGGTCGGCGTCGTCGTGGCGACCGCCGCCGGCCCGATCGGGACCGTGGAACTGCTCAACGAGACCGTCCGCCGAGAGGGCCCGGAGTACGTCAGCGCCGTGCACGCGCCGAACATCGTCACCAGCGTGACGGCCGGCTACGCCACCCTGGAACTGGGCCTGGGCGGCCCGCTCTCGGCCGTCTCCACCGGTGACGCCTCGGGGCTGGTCGCCCTGGGCCACGCGGCCGACCTGATCCGCGCGGGCCAGGCCGACGCCGTCGTCGTCGTGGCGGCCGACGAGGTCACCGGCACGCTCGCCCGGGCGTTCGGCGCCTACGGGCTGCGCGGCCCCGGCCCGTCCCGGCCGTACGCGCGGACGCCGGCCCCCGGCCCGGTCGCGCCGGCGGCGGCGGCCGTGGTGCTGGAGGCGGCCGGCCACGCCCGGGCCCGGGGCGCGGACGCGCTCGGCGCGCTGCTCGGGCACGCGGTGACCTCGGGTCCCGGGCGGGCGTCCGGCGCGCCGCTGTGCGCCGAGACCTGGTCCCGGGCGCTGGACCTCGCCCTGCGCGGCCTCGGCCCGCACCGGGCCCGCACGGGCGGCACGGAGGACGTGGACGTCTACGGGTGCGCCCACGGCGTACCGGCCCTGGACGAGGCCGAACTGGCCGCCGTCGCCTCCTGCCTCAAGCCGGCCGGCACCCGGCTGACCGCCCTCGCGGGGGCGGTCGGGCACTGTCAGGCGGCCGGCCCGCTGCTGTCCCTCGTCGCCGCGCTCGACGGCTGCGGCGGCGGCCGGCTGCCGTACGCGACGGAGCCGCCCGATCCGCTGCCCGGCGCCCGCGCCTTCCTCTCGGACGAGCGGGCGGCCGGGCCGCGCCGCGCCCTGGTGACCGCCGCCTCCTGGGGTGGCACGTACGCGGCCGCGGTGGTGGGCCCGGCCGGTGGGGAGCGGTGATGGAGGGGTATCTGGAGCCGTCGCCGCGCGAGTTCCTCGCCGAGGTGCTGGCCGCGCCGGACCGGCCGCCGGGACCGTCGGTCGTCCGCTGGGACGGGCTGGGGGCGGGGGCGGCCGCGCGGCTGGTGGCGGAGGTGGTGCCGGACCTCGTCGAGGTGTGCACCTCCGGCAGCACGGGTCCCGCCGTCCGCTGGCGGCACAGCAGATGGCAGCTGTGGACGGAGGCGCGCCTGCTGGCCGGGCTGGTCCGCGCCGACCGCCCCCGGGCGGTGCTGTCCTTCGCTCCCCCGGCCCACCTCTACGGCCTGGTCGCCACCGTGCTGCTGCCCGCCGCGCTCGGCGTCCCCCTCTGCTACTGGCCCCGGTACGGGCTGCCGGTGCCCGCCCTCGACGCGGGCCGGTGGCTGGTGGCCGCCATCCCGTGGGCGTTCCCCGTCCTGCTCCGTGACCCGTCGGTGCTGGGCCGGCGCGAGCACGTCACCGTCCTGCACAGCACCGCGACGCTGCCGGCGACGGCCGGGGAGTTCGCCGCGGCGACCGGCCCCGGGCGGATGCGGCTGATCGAGGTGTTCGGGTCGACGGAGACCGGCGCCATCGCCCACCGGCAGCGGACCGGGCCGGCGCTCCGGTCCCCGGCGGCGGGGGCGCCGGAGCCCTGGACGCTGCTGGACGACGTCCGCTTCGCCCCCGGGCCCGCCGGCCGGCTCACCGTCGCCGGCCCCCGGCTCGCCCTCGGCCCGGACGGCCGGCCGCTGCCCCGGTGGACCACCGACGACCACGTCCGGCGGCTGGACGGCCGCACCTTCCGGTTCCACGGCCGCCGCTCCCGGCTGATCAAGGTCAACGGCCGCCGGATCGACCTCGATGTGCTGGAGGAGCGGCTGCGCGCCGCCCTGGCCTGCGCCGACCTCGCCTGTGTGCCCGTCGCCGACCCGCTCCGCGGCGAGCACGTCGAACTGCTCGTCGCCGCCCCCGGCGAGCCGTGCCTGGTCCCCCGGCGGACGACCGAGGTGCTGCGCGAACTCGGCGTCACCGTCGGGCGGATCACCATCGTGGACCGCATCGACCGCGGCGCCACCGGCAAGCTCCGGGGCCCCGCCGCCCGGCGGGTGGTGGGCCCATGAGGATCGCCATCGCCGGGGACGGCGTCGCCGGCCTCCACCTCGCCCTGCGGCTGCTCCAACTCGGCGTCGACGCCACCCTGTTCGGGGCGCGGGCGCCGGAGGACGTGCGGCGCGGCCGGGCGCTGAACTTCGTGGCCCGCTCGGGGAGCACCCGCCGCCGCGAGGCCCTGCTGGGCGTCGACTTCTGGACCGCGCCGGACACCCTGGCCCAGACCCGGACGGTCACCGTCCACGGCCCGGAGCCGCTGTCCTTCCGCGCCGATCCCCATCCCGCGTACAGCATGGTCGACTTCCGGCTCTACCTGCCCGCGCTGGTCGAGGAGTACGTGGCGCGGGGCGGCCGGCACGTCGTCACCGAGCTCACCGCGCGGACCGTCCGCGGCCTCGCCGACGGGTACGACCTGGTCGTCGTCGCGGGCGGCCGGGCGGCCGGCGAGCTGTTCCCCCGGGACCCCCGGCGCTCCCCGTTCGACGCCCCACAGCGGGTGCTGTGCGGCGGGCTGTACCGGGGCATCGCGGAGGCGGTCCCCCGGAGCATCGAGTTCCACGCCGTGCCGCGGGTGGGCGAGGTGCTGCGGATGCCGTTCGTCTGCGCGGACGGCCGCGTCGACGTCCTCGGCCTGGAGGCCGTCCCGGGCGGCCCGCTGGAAAGCGTCTGCCGCACCCCGTACGCCCAGGACCCGGACCGCTTCCACACCGTCGTGCTCGACGCGCTCCGCCGCCATGTGCCCGGGCTGCGCGAGCGGATCGACGAGCGGGAGTTCCGGCTGAACGGGCCGGGCGACCTCGTCCAGGGCGGGGTGGTGCCGGTGGTGCGCCGGGCGTGGCGGCCGCTGGCCGGCGGCACGTGGGCGTTCGCGCTGGGGGACGCGTGGTGCGTCAACGACCCCATCACCGCGCAGGGCGCCAACCTGGCCTCGTACTGCGCCCTGGAGTTCGCCGAGGAGGTGGCCGCCGGGCCGCCGTTCGACGAGGCGTTCTGCCGGGCCGCGGAGGAGCGGATGCGGCCGTACGCGGAGAGCGTGGCGCAGTGGACCGCCGCGTTCGTGCGGCCGCCCACCCCGCAGTTGCTGGAGCTGTTCCGGGCGGCGGCCGCGGATCCGGCGGTGGCCACGGCCTTCGCCGCCAACTTCGACGATCCGCCGGCCATGTGGCACAGCATCGCCACCCCCGAGCGGACCGCCGCCTTCCTCGCCGGTGTCCGCGGGCGGTCCGCGGCGCCGGCTTCCGGAGCACCCAGCGAACGGAGGACGTCGCCATGGGCCGGCTTGACGACAAGACCGTCCTGATCAGCGGGACCAGTTCGGGGATTGGCCGGGCGACGGCCGTGGAGTTCGCCCGGGAGGGCGCCCGCGTCGTCGGGTGCGGGCGCGATCCCCGGACGGCGGAGGAGACGGTCCGGCTGGTGAGGGAGGCGGGCGGGGAGATGGTGTCGCTCGCTCCGGTCGACCTGGCGACGCGGGAGGGCGCCGAGGCGTGGATCGGCTTCGCCGTGGACGCGTTCGGCCCGTTCGACGTCCTGTGCAACAACGCGTCGTCGCTGCGGAACGCGCCGTTCGACCGGCTCGGCCCGGACGACTGGGAGCACACTCTCCGCAACGAGCTCGACCTCGTCTACCTGTGCACCCGGGCCGCGTGGCCGCATCTGGTCGCGCGGGGCGGCGGGGTCGTCCTCAACATCGCGTCCATCTCCGGCTCGCGCGGCGCCCTCTTCGTCCAGCAGGCGGCGCACGGCGCGGCGAAGGGGGGCGTGCTCGCGCTGACGCGGCATCTGTGCGGCGCGGGCGCGGCGCACGGGATCCGGGTCAACTCCATCAGCCC
This sequence comes from Streptomyces mobaraensis, assembly GCF_020099395.1. NCBI lineage: Bacteria > Bacillati > Actinomycetota > Actinomycetes > Kitasatosporales > Streptomycetaceae > Streptomyces > Streptomyces mobaraensis. The sequence goes on from NZ_CP083590.1 coordinate 900,215, forward strand.
CGGGCTGATCCGGACCCGTGCGACGGCCCCGCACATCGACGACCCGGGCGGCGGGGTGCCCGGCCTGCTGCGGCGGATCCCGGCCGGGCGGGTGGGCCGGCCCGAGGAGGTGGCCGCGCTCGCGGCGTTCCTCGCGTCGGACGCGGCGGCGTACGTCAACGGCGCGGACGTCGTCGTGGACGGGGGCGTCAGCGCGATGGCGGGCTGACGCCGGGCGCGGCCGGGGCCGCGCGCCCCCGGCACGGAACGAGGGAAACCGGGGACGCGGAGGGGGCACGGGAACGCGGGAACGACGACAACGACCGGCAGTCAACCGCCAGGAGGCACCGCCCATGCCCGACCAGCACGTCAGTTCCCCGGCCCCCGCCCCGCCACGCCCCGACGGCGGCCGCGCCGTCGAACGGCCGCCCACCGGCGCCGAGTACCTGGAGAGCCTGCGGGACGGCCGCGAGGTGTGGATCTACGGCGAGCGCGTCGCGGACGTCACCGCCCACCCGGCGTTCCGCAACAGCGCCCGGACGCTGGCCCGGCTCTACGACGCCCTCCACGACCCGGCGCTGCGCGGGGTGCTCACCGTGGACAGCGACGCGGGCGGGACGGTCACCCACCCGTTCTTCCGGGCGCCGCGCGGGACGGCGGACCTGCGGGCCGCGCGGGACGCCATCGCGGTGTGGCAGCGGATGACGTACGGCTGGATGGGCCGGACGCCGGACTACAAGGCGTCGTTCATGGCGACGCTGGGCGCCGACCCGGGTTTCTACGGCCCGTTCGCGGCCAACGCCTCGGCCTGGTACGCGCGGGCGCAGAACCGGGTGCTGTTCCTGAGCCACGCCCTCGTCGACCCCCCGGTGAGCCGCCACGCGGAGAAGGGGGCGGGCGCGGGGCTCCGCGTCCGGGTGGTGGCGGAGACGGCCGACGGGATCGTGGTGAGCGGGGCGAAGGGGATCGCCACGGGGGCGGCCCTGACGCAGTACGCGTTCGTGAGCCACACCGGTCCGCGGCCGGACGACCCGGCGCAGGCGGTGTCGTTCGTCGCGCCGCTGCACACCCCGGGGCTCAAGGTCGTCTGCCGGGCGGGGTACGAGCTCCGGGACGGCCGGTCGGACAGCCCGTTCGACCATCCGCTGTCCAGCCGGTTCGACGAGAACGACGCCCTGCTGCTCTTCGACCGCGCGGTGGTGCCCTGGTCGGACGTGCTGATCCACCGTGACGTCGAGCGGGCCGGGGCGTTCGCCCACGGGAGCGGGTTCCTGCCGCGGTTCCTGTTCCACAGCGCCGTCCGGATGTCGGTGAAGCTGGACTTCCTGTGCGGGCTGCTGCTGAAGGCCGTCCGCAGCAACGGCAGCGACGTCCACCCGGGGGTGCGGTCGGGCGTCGGCGAGGCGCTGGCGTGGCGGCACACCGTGCACGCGCTGGTGACGGCCATGACCGAGCGGTCCGAGCCGTGGGCGCGGGGCCGCGTGCACCCTCCGCTGGCGCCCTGCCTCGCCTACCGGGTGCTGGCCCCGACCGCGTACCGGACGGTCCGGCAGCTCATCCAGCGGCTGGTCGCCGGCCCCCTCATCAGTACCGTGTCCCACCCGGCCGATTTCCGCGCCCCGGGTCTCCGGCCGCTCCTGGACGTCTACTTGCGGGGCGCGGACGGGGGCGGCGCCGAGGAGCGCGCCAAGCTGATGAAGCTGGTGTGGGACGGCGTGGGCAGCGAGTTCGCGAGCCGGCACGAGCTCTACGAGAGCCTGCACGCGGCCAACCCGGAGGTGACCCGCTTCGAGACGTACCAGTTCGCGGAGCGCACCGGGCTCCGGGACGAGCTGTGCGGCTTCGTGGACCGGTGCCTGTCCGAGTACGACGCCGAGGGCTGGACGGTGCCGTATCTGAGGGACGAGTGAGGGGCACGGACGGCGACCGCCCTCAAAGCACCCCCGTGGCTTTGAGCGGTCGCCGTCCGTGTCATCGCGGACGTTAGTCATCCGGATCCGGCCATGGCAACTTGCTGCCCCAAGTCGCAATGTATTGCACCCAAAGTCGGTCCATATCCGTCTTCCCTCCGTCTCCACTCTCGACAAATCCGGCAATCATCCACAGAACGCGGCTTTGTCTCCGGGGTACTTCCATGGCCGGGCCGTTCCCCGGCCGGTTAGAGTCCTCGGGTCGGAGCGTGCGCGAGAGGGTGGACGATGCAGCAGGGGGGAGCGCCCGCGGAGGGCGGGGAACACCCGTCCCTGGAGGCGCGGATCACCGCGGCCAAGGCGGACGTCGCCCGGCGCCTGCGGTACGTGCGCCAGCACCATCCCGACGGCCCGTTCACCCTCGCCGGGCTGGCGGAACGCGCCGGGGTCTCCAAACGGACGCTCTCCCAGGCCGAGTCGGCGGACGGCTCCAACCTCACCCTGGAGACCCTGCTCAAGGTCAGCGACAGCCTGGGCATCCCACGGCCCGCCTACTTCCTCGACGAGCAGGTCTTCCGGCAGGTCAACAGCGAACTCGCGGGCGGCGGGCCCGGGTCGGAGGCCCCGCCGGCGCGGGTGGACCAGCTGTCCCGCATGCTGAACGACATCCTCGACACCGCCGCCCGGGCCCGGTGCGCCTTACGGGACCTGCCCGCCGGGGAGAACGCCGGCGGGGGCGCCTGACCTCCCGTCGGACGGCGTCCGCTCAGCCTCCGGCCTCCGCGATCAGCAGCGCCACATCGTCGTCGCTCCCCTGGCGGAACACCGAGAGCAGCAGGTCGCAGGTCTCCTCCAGGCCGGTCCTGGGCGCGTCGAGGACGCGGACGAGCTCGGCGAGGCGGACGTCCAGGGCCTCGTCGCGGGTCTCCACCAGGCCGTCCGTGTACAGGACGAGCCGGTCGCCCGGGGCGAGGTCCACGGCCACGCTCTCGAAGGGGACCCCGCCCACGCCCAGCGGGGCGCCGGTGGGCAGGTCGAGCAGGACGGGCGGGCCGCCGTCGCGCAGCAGGACGGGCGGGAGGTGCCCGGCGTTGGCCACGCAGCACCGGCCGCCCTCGGGGTCGTACACGGCGTAGACGCAGGTGGCGATCTGCTGGTCCAGACCGGTGGCGGCGCGGTCGAGGTGGCGGAGCACCTGGGCCGGGTCGAGGCCGAGGCCGGAGAGGGTCCGGGCGGCGGTGCGGAGCTGGCCCATGGCGGCGGCCGCGGTGATGCCGCTGCCCATGACGTCGCCGACGACCAGGGCGCTCTTGCCGCCGTCCTGCGGGACGACGTCGAACCAGTCGCCGCCCACCTGACCGGCCGTGCCGGCCGGCTGGTAGCGGTACGCGACCTCCAGACCCGGCGGGCTGGGCGGGCGCTGGGGCAGCAGGGTGCGCTGGAGGCTGAGCACGGCGGCGCGCTCCCGCTGGTACCAGCGGGCGTTGTCGATGCAGACGGCGGCGCGGGCGGCCAGTTCGCCCGCCAGCACCACGTCGTCGTCGGTGAACGGGACGGGGTTGTCGGTGCGCTTGAGGTCCAGCGCGCCGAGCACCTCGCCGCGGGCGATCAGCGGCACGGCGATGTACGAGTGCAGCCCGGCCCGGGCCAGGACGGCCGCGGCCTTCCCGTCGCGGGCGATGCGCGGCAGGTCGCGGGTGCCGACGCGGGGCAGGTGGACCGGGCGGCCGGTGGCCACGCACTCGGCGACCAGCCGGTCGGCCGGGTAGTGGGCGAGCTCACCGGTCGGGTCGGCGGCCCGGGCCGCGTCGACGGCGCCCGCGGTGCCGGCCGAGGCGACCGCCAGCGCCCGGATCGCGGTCGCCCGGCCCGCAGGCGCGCGGTTGCCCTCCAGGGCGGCGTCCAGCACGTCCACGGCGGCGACGTCGGCCAGCGCCGGGACGACGACCCCGGCCAGCTCGTGGGCGGTCTGGTCGAGGTCGAGGGTGGTGCCGATGAGCACCGAGGCGTCGGCGATCAGGGCGAGCCGGCGCCGGGCCTCCGCGGCGGCCAGGTCGGCACGGTAGCGGTCGGTGACGTCCACGACGGACGCGGCGACGCCGAGGATGTGCCCGCCCGCGTCCTCCAGCCGGTAGTAGGAGACCAGCCGGGCCCGGTCGTCCTCGCCCCCGCCGATGCCGCCCGCCACGAACCGGTCCAGCTCCGGCTCGCCGGTGGCGAGCACCCGGCGCATGGTGGCCTCGCTCCCCTCGACGTCGACGAACGGCAGCACCTCGCCGATCCGGCGCCCGAGGTGGTGCTCGGCGGGGAAGCCGTGGATGCGCTCCAGGGCGGGGTTGACCATCACGTAGCGCAGCTCGGTGTCGAGGACGGCGAGGCCGATCGGGGACTGGGCCACCAGGCGCAGCGAGAGCGCCAGGTCGCGTTCCAGGTCGCGCAGGACCTCCCGGTCGGTGGCGATGCCGAGGGCGTACATGCTGCCGTGCGGGCCCTCCAGCCGGACGTTGCGCAGCTCGACCAGGCGGGGGCCGCCGTCCTTGTGCCGGACAGGGAAGACGCCGGCCCAGCTCTCGCCCTCGCCCATCACCCGGTCGAACAGGTCGAGGACGACGGCGAGGTCCTCCTCGGCGACCAGCAGCCGGGCGGCGTACTGGCCGAGCGCCTCGGCCGGGGTCCAGCCGAAGAGGTCCTGGGCCTGCGGGCTCCACAGGATGATCCGGCCCTCGCGGTCGAGGACCACGGCGGCCACGCTGAGCACGTCGAGGAGGCCGCCCGCCTCGTCCCAGGCGGGCCGGGTCCGGCCGGGGCCGGTCCGGAATCCGTCGGTGGTGCCCATGCGAGGTCCTCCTTGCGCCCGCGCGCGGTGGGGGCGGCCTCGGGGTGCCGGTGGGCGTCGCGCCCGGCCCGGTCCCGCCGCTCGCGCCGCCGTCCGCCGCGCCGCGCTCTCCATCGTCCCTCGGATCCCGCGCGGCGCGCAGCCGGGCGCTCGCGGCGGGGCGGCGGGGTCAGGCGTCCGCGGGGCCGCCGGAGGGGCCTCCGGTGGCGCGGGGGCCGTCCGGGAGCGGCAGGGCGAACCACACGGTCTTGCCCGCCGGGGAGGCGTCGTGCCCCCAGCGGTCGGCGATCTGCTCGACGAGCCACATGCCGCGGCCGTTCTCGCTGTCCTTCGCGGCGAGCGAGCAGCGCGGCAGGGCGCCGCCGCGGTCGGTGACCCGGGCGACCAGGTGGGCGGGGGTGCGGGAGAGGGACAGCTCGACGTCGCCGGTGCCCTCGGGGACGTGCACGATCGCGTTGGTGACCAGCTCGGAGAGCAGGAGGGCGGTGTCGTCCGTCAGCGCGTCCAGTCCCCACTCGGCCAGCAGGCGCCGGGAGAAGGCGCGGGCGGTGGCGACGGAGCGGGGGGAGGCGGGGAGCGAGATCGCGTGGGCCGGGCGGTACGGGACGGCGGCCCGGGGCCGCGGGTCGGCGGCGGTGGCGGACGGCCCGCCCGGGAGACCGCGGTCCCACGGACCGCGCCACGGTGTGGCCGGCGGGGGGACGACCGCGTCCGGGGTGCCGAGGACGGCGTCCGCCGGGGGCGCGGGGCTCAGGGTGTCACGGCTGGAAGCAGACATGAGGCTCTGTGCGATCGAGGGGGGACGCGAAGGCGGGCCGTGGGGGGCCGCGGGCTTCGCGGTGGTCTTCCCCACACTGGCGTGATTTCCGCCAGAGGTCTATACCCTCTGGGTCACGATGGCCCTGCGGAGCGCTATGTTCGCAGGTGACGGGCGCTTAACGGGGCCTAAAGTCATGGTGAACGCGGGGTGTGGTCCGCACTCCCCATGGCCGGGCGGTGGCGGCCGGGACCGGGCGGGCGCCCGGCCCGGCCGCAGTTTCCGCTACCTGCTCGGGCACTCCTTCCACGCCAGGTGGTAGATCGTGTTGATGCTGCCGTCCGTCGAGTCCATGGTCATGAAGCTGTTGGTCTTGGAGGGGTCGGACGTGCCGGCGTTGACGCGGAGTTCCGTGTTGATGTTGAAGTTGCGCCGCTCGCCGCAGGGCGCCCACACCAGGGAGCCCACCGGGACGGAGTCGGTGGCCTGCCAGTTGTCGCCGTACGCGCCTCTGAAGGTGTGGGAGCTGGGTGTCGTCTGCGAGGAGCCCTGGAAGTAGTACGACGCCTTCTCGGTGCCGGTCGCCCCGGGCTCCAGCTTGGCGTAGCCGCGGTAGTCGGCGCTGGCGATGGCGTAGGTGAAGCCCTGCGGTACGTGCACGATCAGGTTGAGCTGGCAGTTCTTGCGGAAGTCGGTCGGCTTGGAGCCCACGCCGACCTGGGCCAGGTAGTCGCTGTAGGTGACGGTGAAGGCGGTGTTGTCGGGAGACACCGCGATGGCGGCCGTTCCGGCCGGACAGCCGGAGCCGTTGACCGTCGCGATCTCGATGACGATCTTGTCCGGCGGTGGGTTGGTGATGACCGAGGGCTGCTGGGTGCCGAACGCCGAGGCGAGCAGCGTGGCGATCGCGCCGGCGGTGACCAGACCTGCGGGCATGGTGCTCCAATCGGTTGCCTTCGGGCGGCGCGGGCGGCCCGAGGGGACGAGGGGAACCGGACCGGAAGAAGACGGGTCAGGAGCGTCGACAAGGCATGCCCATGACAATCTTCACGGCCCGCTGGGACGAGGAGCGTTCGAATGATAGGGAGCCCCACGGGGGTTGGCTAGGTCTCCCGCCGGAGGCGCTCCGCCCCGCACTCCGTGACCATTTCGGAATTCAATGTTCCGCCCCCGCCTCCGCCCCGCTCCCCCATCATCCCGCGCCCGCAAAACATTTGCCGCCCCAAACACACGTACGACATAATGACGGCCTTTCACCACCGTTCATTTCTCTTACCCGGGTGAGGGCCACTGCCCGATGGGCGTTTCTCTTCGCGCGTTCCGCGCGCTCGTTCTCCTTTTCGGTTTCTATCTGTTCTGCCTCGCGGTGCTCTGTGTCCTGGTCGGCACCGGGGTGTTCGTGTACTGGTCGCTCGGCGCGCACCCCGCGACGCTGAAGCTCATCGCCCTCCCCCTGCTGCTGACCGTCCCGCTGGTCCGGGGCATGCTGCACCTCCGCACGCCGGGGGACGACGGCGAGGACGGCCTGCCCGTCACCGAGGCGGAGCAGCCCCGGCTGTGGGCGGCCGTCCGCGAGGTGGCCGCCACGGCCGGGACCCGGGCGCCCGACGAGATCCTCCTCATCGGCGGGGTGAACGCGGCGGTCTCCGAGAACTCCCGCTTCCTGGGCCTCGTTCCGGGCCGCCGCCGGCTCTATCTCGGGATACCGCTGATGACCGGGCTGACGGAGAGTCAGCTGCGTGCCGTACTCGGCCATGAATTCGGTCACTACTGCAATGCCGACACCCGGATCTCCGCCATCACCCTGCGCGGCCGGCACGCGCTCGCCCGGACGGTGACGGCCTTCCGGCGGCAATCCGAGAAACGGGTGGAGAAGGAGCTCACGAAACAGCGGGCGGCGGCCGAGAAGCGGGCCCTCAAGGGCCGGAAGCCCAAGAAGACCGGCGTCAACGGCGCCGGGCGAAGCTACCGCCTGATGGCGCGCCTCTTCGTCGGCTACGCCAAGTTCTATCTGCGGGCCACCCGCGGCGCCGGCCGCCGGCAGGAACTCGCCGCCGACCGGGTGGCGGTGCGCGTCGCGGGCCGGGACGCCGCCGCGTCCGCGCTGCGGCGCACCGCCGCCCTCGCCGCCCTGCACGACTTCTACCTCGACGGCTACGCCACACTGGGCCTCCCGGCCGGACTGCTGCCGCCCGAGGGGCAGTTCTACGGCGGCCTCGGGCACCTGCTCGCGGCGCCGGGCCGGTACGCGGAGTTCGAGCGGCTGGCCCGCGAGCTGCCCGAGGGCGAGCCGTCGCCCTACGACGCACACCCGCCGATGGCCGAACGCGTCGCGCTGATCGAGGCGTTGCCCGACGACGGCCGCGCCACGGGCGGGCCCGAGCGGTGGTCCCTGGAGCTCCTCGACGCCCCGGAGCGGCTGCTGGTCCGGCTGGAGGAGGCGACGCTGGCGCCCGAGGTGCTGCGGCTGCGCCGCGCCTCGTGGCCGGAGCTCGTGCACTTCGGGATCCGCGCCCACCGGGCGGCCGAGGCGGAACGGCTGCGCGCCGCCACCGCCGCGTACACCGGCGGCGACGGTTCGCTGCGCGCCCTGCTCGACGCGGCCGACGGCGGCCTCCTGTGGCACGTCGCCGCCCGGCTGGCCGGCGAGGACGGCGGGGCCGGCGCGCGGGCCGAACTGCTGCGCGGCCTGCACGCGCTCGTGGTGCTGGAGCTCGTCGACGCGGGCTGGGCCGGCTGGGAGCTGTCCTGGTCGGACGCGGCCCGGCTGCGCCTGCCCGAGGGCTACGGGGAGCTGGTGCCGGCCGCGGTGGAGGCGGTGGCCGCCGAGGTCCCGGACACCCGGCCGCTGCGTTCGCTGCTGCCCGCGGCCTAAACGTCCCGCAGGGAATGGGAAGGGGAAGGGGCCCCGGCGTTCGGCCGCGCGGGCCCCTGGCAGAGTGTCACCGTCCCATCAGCCGTTTCGGCCATTCACCGCACCGAAGGACCACATGATGACGCTCCGCTGCACCGTGCTCGACGACTACCAGGGCGTCGCCCTCTCCACGGCCGACTGGTCGGCCCTCGGCGACGCCGTCGACGTACGGGTCCTGCGCGAGCACATCGCGGGGCACGACCGGCTCGCCGAGGAGCTGGCCGACAGCGAGGTCGTCGTCATCATGCGGGAACGCACCCCGTTCCCCGCCGAGTTGTTCGCCCGGCTGCCGAAGCTGCGGCTGCTGATCACCTCCGGCATGCGGAACGCGTCCGTCGACCTCGACGCGGCGGCCCGGCACGGCGTCACCGTCTGCGGGACGGACAGCAACCCCGAGCCGCCCGTCGAGCTGACCTGGGCCCTGCTCCTGGGGCTGGCCCGCGGCCTGGTCCGGGAGAACACGGCGCTGCGCGACGGCGGCCCCTGGCAGAGCACCGTCGGCGCGGACCTGCACGGCCGGCGGCTGGGGCTGCTGGGGCTGGGCAAGACCGGCAGCAAGATGGCGCGGATCGGGCGGGCGTTCGGGATGGAGGTGGCGGCCTGGAGCCCGAACCTCACCGACGAGCGGGCCGCCGCCGCGGACGCCGTCCGGGTCACCAGGGAAGAGCTCTTCTCGGACAGCGACTTCGTCTCCGTCCACCTGGTGCTGGGCGAGCGGACCCGCGGGCTGGTCGGCGAGACGGAGCTCGGGCTGATGCGGCCGACGGCCTACCTCGTCAACACCTCGCGGGCGGCCATCGTGGACCAGGACGCGCTGGCCCGCGCCCTGCGCGCCGGCCGGATCGCCGGGGCGGGGGTCGACGTCTTCGACGAGGAGCCGCTCCCCGCCGACCACCCCTTCCGCACTCTCCCCCGGCTGCTGGCCACCCCGCACCTGGGCTATGTCACCCAGCGCAACTACACGGCGTACTTCACCCAGGCCGTGGAGGACATCACCGCCTTCCTGGCGGGCGAGCCGGTCCGCCGCCTGGCCTGACCCCTCGGCCGCCCGTGGGGCGGCGGCGAACGGGCGCGCGGGGGCCGTCCCGGCGGGGACGAGCGCCCGCGTGGCGGGGCCACCAACCCACCGCCGGCGGCGACCAGCCCCGGCACGAAGGCCCGCCCCGGCGTTGACGACCCACCCTCGGCAGCGGCGCCGCCCCGGCGGGAACGGCCGCCCGCATGGTGGGGCCACCGCCCTCACGCCGAAAGCTGCTCGCCCCGGCGGGAACGACCGCCCGCGCGGCGGGGCCACCAACCCACCGCCGGCGGCGACCAGCCCCGGCACGAAGGCCCGCCCCGGCGTTGACGACCCACCCTCGGCAGCGGCGCCGCCCCGGCGGGAACGGCCGCCCGCATGGTGGGGCCACCGCCCTCACGCCGAAAGCTGCTCGCCCCGGCGGGAACGGCCGCCCGCGCGGCAGGGCCACCAACCCACCGCCGGCGGCGACCAGCCCCGGCACGAAGGCCCGCCCCGGCGTTGCCGACCCATCCCTCGGCAGCGGCGCCCCCGGCAGGGAAGGACCACCCGCATGGTGGGGCCACCGCCCTCACGCCGAAAGCTGCTCGCCCCGGCGGGAACGACGGCCCGCGCGGCAGGGCCACCAACCCACCGCCGGCGGCGACTTGCCTCGGACCGGAGGCCCGCCCCGGCGTTGCCGACCCATCCCTCGGCAGCGGCGCCGCCCCGGTGGGAACCACCCGCACGGCGGCGACAGACGGGCCGGCCGCCGTGTCAACGACCAGGCCGTCAGGGGCCTTTCACCCGTCCGTCGCCAGCGCCAGCGCCCCCTCGTCCGCCTCCGTGTCGAAGACGACCCGCCCGGCCAGCCGCGTCGCGATCTCGTCCCGTTCCGCGGGCGAGTCGGCGCCGGTGACGAAGACGCCGGAGCGGGTGAAGGAGTCCTTCTCCGGGGGGATGACGTCGCCGGGCCGGACCCGGAGGTCGGCGGCGAGGACGGCGGGGTGCGCGGCGAGTTCGTCCCAGCCGCGTACGGCGCGGAGCCGGCCGGGCGGGGCGAAGAGGAAGTCGACGCGGGCGGCCCGGCCCGGCGCGGGGAGCGGCGGGGGCGTCCGGCCGAGCAGGTCGTCGACGAGGGTGCCGTAGAGCTCCAGGCCGGGGCGGGTGTGCTCGACGAGGGCGTGGATGAAGTCGCCGCCGCCGCGGCAGTGGAACTCGCCGAGGACGATGCCGGTGGCGGTCACCCAGAGTTCGATGTGGAAGACGCCGCGGGTGATGCCGACGGCCTTGAGGCCGCGGGCCACCGTGTCGCGGGCGAGGCGGTCCGTCGCCGGGGCGAGGCCGGCGGGCTGCTGCTGGCTGGTGGAGATGAAGCCGTCGGTGACGGCCTTCCGGGTCAGGGCGAGCACCTGTGGTTCGCCGCCGAGGACGATGCCCTCGGCCGAGTACTCGTCGCCGGCGACGAAGGTCTCGACGAGGAAGTAGGGGGAGGCCGGCAGCGGGCTCATGGCTTCCGACGGGAGGCGGAACTTCCGTACGGCCTCCGGCAGTTGCCCAGGTCCGTCGATGAGCGAGACGCCGATGCTGGCGAGGCCGTCGCGCGGTTTGACGACCCAGGGGCCGGGGCCGGTCTCCGCCAGGAAGCGCTCCGCCTCGGCGACGCCGGAGCAGACGGCGGTGCGGGGCTGCGGGAAGCCCGCCTCGCGGAGCCGCTGCCGGCACAGGTCCTTGGTGCGGACGCACCGCACCGCGTCGGGGTCGTTGCCCGCGAGGCCGAGCTCCTGGGCGATGACGGCGGTCGGCAGCACCGACAGTTCGCGGACGGTGAGGACGGCGTCGACGGGCGGGCGGGTGGCGGCCCAGGCCCGGCAGGCCTCGGGGTGGTGGACGTCGAGGGCGACCACCTCGTCGACGTGGGCGAGGTCCCGGGCGGTGGCGGACCGCAGGTTCTCGGGGGTGTCGGCGCCCACCAGGGTGACGCCGCGCCGCCGGGCCTGTTCGCTCAGCCGCCGGATCTGGTCCTGGCCCCAGGCCGGCATTCCGGTGTTTCCCATGACGAGGAGCGTCACATCTGCCATACGACCGGCTCACTTCCTCTGGCGACTGATCGGTCGACTGATCGGATTGCAGGGATTCCTGACGAAGCGTAGCGGTTCGCCGTGGTTCGGGGAGGGTGGCCGGACGGGTGTCGTACCGGCGGACGACGCGAGGGCCGCCGCCGGGGAACGGCCGGCGCCCTTTCGGCCAGCGTCGGGAAAAGGCGCCCGGCGGACTGGCCGCCGAACACCGCAGCCCTCCCATGCCGTTTGCATATTCAGCATGCAACCAGTCTTCGTGGAGCGTGTGCGCGTATTCCCGGAGTCACTCCGGAAAGGATTCCGCAAGAGCCGGGAGAAGGGATTCTCCGTCCACCGCGCGGCGCTGGTGACGGCCCGCCTCAGCTGCCCCATGGCGGGGAACGCCTTCCGGCCAGACACGGCCGATTGACAGCCGGAACGGCCCTCCCTAGCGTCGTGGGCGTCATGCTTCCCGAAGGCGCGTGCCTCTCGCCGCCGCCTTCGCGCCGGCCGTTCCCGCGCTTTCCGGAAAATCTCCGGACGCGGCGGAACGGCCGACTGCCGTGCCTCTCCTCCGCACCGTCCTCCCACCATGCCGTCCACTCCGTGGATTCCCGCTCTGGAGGCGCCCGTATGGCACCGGATCCCCTGCTCTCCCACCCGGATTTCACCGGCGCGGATCTGTCCGTGCTGGCGGAAATCGAAATGGATCTGGCCGAACGCCTGGACATGCTGGGCGATGACGGCGATCTCGTCGTGGTGGCCGGCCTGGTGGCCGCGCGCGTCGTGGACGCCGCCGTCCTGGAGAAAATCGTCGACGACCGCTCCGGGGCCGGGCGGCCGCTCGATCTCGCCGCGCACGGAATTCCGGCCGGGGAATTCTCGCGTTTCCAGCGGCTCTGGTACCACTTCAAGGTGCCGTACGCGCGGGCGTCGCTGGTCTGGTGGCACCTGTTCTGCCTGGCCCTCGGGCGCGGTGCCGCCGTGGACGAGGCGCTGGAGCGGATGACCGGCTGGCTCGCCCCGCTGCACGGCGCCGTGCCCGACGCCCTCGCGCGGGCCGGTGTCGCGACCGGTCTCCCCGGGGACACGGTGGTCGTCACGGCGGATGAGACGGGCGGGCTGCGGTCGCTCACCGCGGCCGTCCGGCTGGACGCGCCGCTGGTCGTGGTGGACGACGTACGGGCGGCCGTGGCGGCCGGCCGGGCGCTCGGCCGCCGGGTGGTCACCGCCGACCCGGAGGCCGGTCCCGGGCCGGCGGGCGGGCGCGCCGCCCTGTGGCTCGGCCCGCCAGCCGCCCTGGACGGCCTGCCGGACCGGGCCCGCCGGGACTGGGAGGCCCTGTCCGCGGAGGAACGGGAGGAGCTGCTGGCCGGCTTCGAGCGCCGGATCACGTCCGTCGAGCGGGTCCGGCTGCACGCCGGCGAGACGGAACTCGACAACCGGGCCGTCGCCGCCGAGATCGCCGCCTGCCGCGCCCTGCCGCCGGACGGGTGGAGCGGTACGCGGCTGGTGCTGGCGACGCTGCTGCGGTGCTGGCAGGAGGCCGGGTTCGTACTTCAGGAGCTCAACCAGTCACTGCTGTCGTTCGCCTCCCTCTCCCTGTTCCTGCTGCGCAAGTCCCGCGGCTACGCCCGGCTGCTGGGCGAGGCCGAGCCGCCGGACGCGACGGCCCCCGACGTCCTGGCGGCGGCCCGCCGGCTGGGCGGGCTGCGCACCCGCGTCGAGGAGCGGTACGAGCGGTGCCTGCACTTCGACGGCAGCAACTGGGAGCGCCGCGAGTTCCTGCTGCCGCTGTCGGTGTACCGGCGCAGCGCGCGCGTCCCCGACGGGCTGCCGGAGCGGCTGTACGCCGAGACGGGCGCGGAGTTCACCGGCCGCACGGGATCGGCCGAGGAGTGGGACGCCTTCCTGGAACGGGCGCTGGAGGCGGGGAGTTCGCCGACGCGGGCGCTGCAGGCGGTGGCGCACTGGGCGGCGGACGCCGAGGACCTGCCGGTGGACCTGGCGGTGTTCACGGTGCCGGTGGGCCGGAAGCTGGACGAGCCGTGGACGATGGAGTTCACGGACCTGTTCTGCTACACGGGGTTCCGCAGCGGCTTCCGCCCGGAGGACTTCGGCATCGCCAACGGCCGGGTGCTGATGTACAACGTCATCGCGCAGCGGATGCGCTACAACGCGGTGAAGAAGGCGCAGAACTACGCGCCGGTCATGCGGTTCTCGCCGCAGGGGTTCAACCTGCCGGACATCGCCGTCGCCGAGGACGCGTTCCACGGCGGGCACGCCGCGGCGGGCATCCGGCTGGCCTGCCGGCTCCCCATCACCGTCCGGTACCGCGACCGCGACTGGAACGGGCTGGCGGACGTCCGGCTGAACCGGTCGGCGTACAGCCGGGAGAACCGGTTCCGGCCGCGGGACATGGTGCTCGGCCACCGCTACGCGGACTGGGCGAAGGGACTGGCCGACGCGGTGTACCGCAGGGGTCTGTCCTTCGACGACAAGTGGACCGACAAGGTGAAGGACCTCGACCTGTGAGGGCGGAACGGGTGCGGGGCGAGGCGGCGGCGGACCGGGACGCGGCGGCCCCGGCGGCGGCCGAGGCGGTGGTCGAGGCGCTGCCGGACGGCAAGGGGTGCGTGGTGCGGCTGGGCGACCGGACGGTCCGGGTCCCGGCGCGCTGCCCGCACCGCGGCGCGCCGCTCGCGGCCGCGCTGGTGACCGGCACGTTCCTGGAGTGCCCCTGGCACGGGGCCACCTTCGACCTGCGCACCGGCCACCGGGTGCGCGGTCCGCACTGCGCCGACCTGGCCGTCCGGCCCGTACCGGCGGACGGCACGGCGAACGAGGAGGAGGGAAGCACGTGACGTACGTGATCACCGAGCCGTGTATCGACGTCAAGGACGGCGCCTGTGTGGATGTCTGTCCCGTCGACTGTATCGAGGGCGCCGAGGCGGAGGCGCCCCAGTTCTACATCGATCCCGCCCGCTGCGTCGACTGCGACCTGTGCGCCACCGTCTGCCCGGTGGACGCGATCTTCCGCGAGGAGGAACTGCCGGAGGAGTGGGGGCACTTCACGGCCGTCAACGCCGACTACTTCACCGAGCGGGCGGAGGCGTGACGATGGCGCGTTCCGATGCCGACGACCTGTCCATCATCCGGTGGGCCAACGCGCAGATCGGCGACCTGGCCACCTCGCTGCACATCCCGCACGGCGAGCGGCCGGTGCACATGCACGGCGCGGACGCCACCGGGCGCGGCCTGGTGAGCAACGGCGCGATCGGGGCGGACGTCATCCGGCTGCCGGCCGGGGCCGGCTTCCCGCCGCACACCCACCCCGGCCACCACGTCCTGGTGGTCCTGGGCGGTCTCGGCACCATCACCTACAACGGACGCGTCCACCCCACCGAGGCGGGCCAGATCTACCTGGTCGAGGGGGCCGTGTCGCACGCCGTCGGCGCGATCTCGGACCATGTGCTGCTGGCCGTCGGCGCCCCGCACATGCCGGTGGAGTCCGAGCGGCGGATGGAGGTCGTGGTCTACGAGGAGGTGCTGAGCGAGATCGGCAACCTGCACTGCCTCATCTGCGACCTGAAGTCCCAGCTGCCCGCGTACCTGCACGACGTGGGGTGCGCGCACTGCCCCTGCCACGACTGCGCGGTCCCGGACCCGACCCGGCGCTGACCGGTCCCACCCGACACCTCTCCCGGCCCCAGGAGTCGTCCATGGCCACCTCGCGTTACCACACCCAGGTCACCCACCCGGGACTGACCGCGCTCAGAGCGGAGATCGAACCCGCCCGCAAGGGCGTCCTCGCCCACCCGATGTACCACAGCGTCACCACCCCGGAGGCGGCGCGGATCTTCATGGAGCACCACGTGTTCGCCGTCTGGGACTTCATGTCCCTCCTCACCAGCCTGCAACGGCAGTTGACCTGTGTGGAGGTGCCCTGGGTGCCGAGCGGCCCGGTGGCCAGCCGCCGGCTCATCAACGAGATCACGCTCGTGGAGGAGAGCGACGCGTACGGCGACGGCTTCATCAGCCACTTCGAGCTCTACCGGGCCGCGATGGACGACGTGGGCGCGGACACCGGCCCCGTCGACGCGTTCGTCCGGGAACTGCGCTCCGGCACGCCGGTGTCCGAGGCGCTGCGCACGGCGCGGGTGCCCGAGCCGTCGGCCCGGTTCGTCGAGGGCACCTGGACGGTGCTGGAGACGGCACCTGTGCACTGCCAGGCGGCGGTGTTCGCGTTCGGGCGCGAGGACCTGATCCCGGAGATGTTCGAGCAGGTCGTGCGCATCGAGGACGCGGACGGGCGGCTGGCCCGGTTCCGGGACTACCTGGAGCGGCACATCGAGGTCGACGCGGACGAGCACACGCCCATGGCGATGCACATGCTGGTCGACGTGTGCGGGGACGAGACCGAGAAGTGGAAGCGCTGCGCGGACGCGGTCCGCTCGGCGCTGCACGCACGGGCCGATTTGTGGACGGCGATCACCGACGCGATCGTGACGGGGTGTCCTCCCAGCTCGTCCGGCGCTTGAGTCGCTGGCCCCCACCAGCCCGTCCGGCGTTTGAGGACAACCGCGCGGAGCGCGGTTGCGGGGGTGCGGGGGCGCAGCCCCCGCAGGAAACGGTGAAAGGGCGGGTCAGGGGCGATTCCCCCGCGGACCGCAGGGCCGCCCGCGCCGCGCAGAGAGGAGACCCGAGTGCTCACCGACCCCCGCACCGGCCGCCCCCGCCCGCACCCGGCCGCGTCCGGCGGCCCGGGCACGGCGGAGTCCGCCGACACCGCCGTGGCCGCCGCGCGGCACGCACTCCCCGGCTGGTCCGGGCTGACGGCCAGGGAACGCGGCCGCCGACTCCTCCGGTTCGCGACACGAATGGAGGACGCGGCCGGCGAGTACGCGGCAGCCGAACAGGCGGGCACCGGCAAGCCATTCGCCGACGCCGCCGCCGAAATAGCGCAATGCGCCGACCTCATCCGCTTCTACGCCGGCGCGGCCCGCACCGACCTCGCCCCGGCCGGAGGCCACCGGCTGCCGGCCCGGGAGAGCTGGGTCCGGTGGGAGCCGCTGGGCATGGTGGCCGCGGTGGTGCCGTGGAACTACCCCCTGCTGATGGCGGTCTGGCGGTTCGCCCCGGCGCTGGCGGCCGGCAACACGGTCGTCGTCAAGCCGGCGGAGACGACGCCGGACAGCGCCCTGCTGGCCGCCCGGCACGCGCATGAGGAGCTGGGGCCGGGCGTGCTGACCGCACTGCCCGGCGGGCGGGAGACCGGCCGGCGGCTCGTGGGGAACGAGGGCGTGGACGCCATCGCGTTCACCGGCAGCCGGGCGGGCGGGCTGGACGTGGCGGCCCGTGCCGGGGTGCGCCGGGTCAGCCTCGAACTGGGCGGCAACTGCCCGGTGTTGGTGCTGCCGGACGCCCCCGCGTACACCTGGGAGCGGCTGGCGGACGCCTGTGTGTACAACGCGGGCCAGTCCTGCGCGGCCCCGGCCCGGGTGCTCACCCCGCGATCGTCCTACGAGCGGACGGTGGCCGGGCTGGCCGGCGCGCTGGCCGCTCGTCGGGCGGGACCGGACTTCGGTCCGCTGAACAACCCCGAGCAGCTCAAGCGGTTCGACGGGCTGCTGACGGCGAGCCGGGCCGGCGTCCGGCACGTCGGGCCCGTCGCGCCCACCGAGGACGAGCGGGACGGCTACTGGCGGCCGGCCACGCTCCTCGCCGGCCTGCCGGACGACGATCCGGCCGTGTGCGAGGAGGTGTTCGGGCCGGTGCTCACCGTGCAGGCCGTGCCGGACGAGGAGGCGCTGGTGCGGACGGCCAACGGGATGCCGCACGCGCTCGCGGCGAGCGTGTGGGGCGCGTCGGTGCCCGTGGTCCTGCGGCTGGCGGCCGCGCTGGACGCGGGTGAGGTGTGGGTCAACTGCCACCTGGAGCAGACGGCCGAACTCCCGCACGGCGGGCGGCGGCAGTCCGGTCAGGGCACCGATCTGAGCGTGCTGGCGCTGGCCGAGTACCAGCGGCCGAAGACCGTCACGGTGGCCCTGGAGTGACCTCCTGGCACGAACCCCTGGAATGACCTCTTCCACCATGCGTTTCGCACGGCCCATTGGTGACACGTGTGACTGTTCCGGCTCCCCCCGGCGTGGAAATCTCGACGCATCGCAGCCGAGGTGCCGAGGGGGATCGCATGGACAAGCGGTACGAGGTCTACAGCCTGGCCGACCGGCACTTCTACGAGACCCCGGACCGTCTGCCCGCCCTCGCCGGAACCGCCACGGAGGACGGCCTGTTCGAGACCGCCCGGCGGCCGGTGCCGGACGGCTGGGCCACCGCCCGCAGCGGCGACTGGCTGAACCTCTTCCCGGCGGGCCCGGACGGCGGGCCGCTCCCCGGGCAGCCGCTCCAGGGCTGGAAGATCCACGTCTCCGCGACCGCCGGCACGGCGGACAAGACGGCGGCCGACGTCTGGGACTACTGCGTGCCCCGGGGCATCCCGTTCAAGTTCGTGCCCGGGCCGCACCTGCTGCACCTGCGCAACACCAAGTACGCGGGCCGCGACCACAGCGGCAAGTTCGTCACCGTCTACCCGGCGGACGAGGAGCAGCTGCGCACGACGCTGGAGGAGCTGGACGCGGTCCTCGGCGGCCGGCCCGGGCCGTACATCCTCACCGACCTCCGCTGGAACGCGGGCCCGCTCTACGTCCGGTACGGCGCGTTCGCCCGCCGCTTCTGCGTCGACGAGCGCGGCACGCTCGTCCCGGCGATCGAGGACGGCGCGGGCCGGCTCGTCCCGGACTCGCGGGACCCGGCGTTCCGGGTGCCGTCCTGGGTGACCCTCCCGGCGTTCCTCGCACCCCACCTCACGGCCCGCAACGCCACCACGGTGGCCGACCTGCCGTACCGCATCGAGAAGGCGCTGCACTTCTCCAACGGCGGCGGCGTCTACCGCGGCACCGACACCCGCGACGGGCGGAAGGTCGTCCTCAAGGAGGGCCGGCCGTACGCCGGGCTCGCCAACGACGGGGCGGACGCCGTCGCCCGGCTGGAGCGCGAGCGCGACGCGCTGGAGCGGCTCGCGGGCCTGGACGCCGCGCCCGGGCTGCGCGACTGGTTCACGCTCGGCGAGCACAGTTTCCTGGTGATGGACTTCGTCGAGGGCAGACCGCTCAACTCCTTCTTCGCCGAACGCCATCCGCTGCTCGCCGCGGAGCCGGACCCGGCCGCCGTCGCCGCGTACACCGCGTGGGCGCTGCGGATCCACCGGGCGGTGGAGGAGGCCGTCGAGGCCCTCCATTCCCGCGGGGTCGTCTTCAACGACCTGCACATGTTCAACATCATGGTGGCGCCCGACGAACGGTCGGTCACCCTCATCGACTTCGAGGCCGCCGCGCCGGTGAGCGAGCACGGCCGGCAGGTCGTCGCCCACCCCGGCTTCTTCGCGCCCCCGGACCGCCGGGGCCGGGACGTGGACCGGTACGCGCTGGCGTGCCTGCGGCTGGCCCTGTTCCTGCCGGTCACCACCCTCTTCGTCATCGACCGGGAGCACGCCGTACACCTCGCCGAGGTGATCACCGCCCAGTTCCCGGGCGTGCCGCGGGAGTTCCTGGACGAGGCGGTCGCGGAGATCACCCGGGACGTCACGGAGATCACCCGGGACACGGCGGCCTCGCCGGCGCCCCGCTCCCCGGCCCGGCCGCCCCGCCCGGCCGACTGGCCCGCGAGCCGCGACTCCATGATCCGCGCGCTCCTCGCCTCCGCCACGCCCGAGCGCGACGACCGCCTGTTCCCGGGCGACATCGCCCAGTTCGGCGACGGCGGCGGACTCGGCCTGGCCCACGGCGCGGCCGGAGTGCTGTACGCCCTCGCCGAAGCGGGCGCGCCCCGCTACGAGGCGGGCGAACAGTGGCTGCTCGACCACACCGACCCGCTGCCGCCCGGCACCCCGCTCGGCCTGTACGACGGCGTCGCCGGCACCGCCCTCGTCCTCGACCGGCTCGGCCACACCGGGCGCGCCCTCGACCTCACCGAGGCGGTCCTGCGCGAGAACTGGCCCCAGCTCTCCGCCGACCTCAACGGCGGCCTGTCCGGGCTCGGACTCCTCCTCGACCACCTCGCCGGCACCACCGGGAACACCGCCCTGCGCGACCACGCCCTGCGGGCCGCCCAGATCCTCGCCGACCGCCTCACGGCCGACCACGGCGACACCGACGGGCCGGCGGGCGGCCGCCGCGCCGGACTGCTGCGCGGCGCGACCGGCCCCGCCCTCCTCTTCCTCCGGCTGTACGACCGGACGGGCGCGCCCGACCTGCTGGACCTGGCCGGCCGGGCGCTCCGCGCGGACCTCGCCCGCTGCGTCACCACCGGCAACGGAACGCTGGAGGTCGACGAGGGCCGGCGGACCATGCCGTACGTCGGCGACGGGAGCGCGGGCATCGGGATGGTCCTCGACGACTACCTCGCGGCGGCCGGCGGGGACCCCGATCCGGCCCTGGCCGCCGCCCGAGACGGCATCCTGGCCGCGGCCCGGGCCCGCTTCTACGCCCAGCCGGGACTGTTCCAGGGCCGTGCCGGCATGATCCTGCACCTCGCCCGCACCACCGCCCCCGGCGCCGCTCCCGGGCCGGTGGCCACGCAGGTGGCCGCCCTGGACTGGTACGCCATGGGCTACCGGGGCGAACTCGCCTTCCCCGGCCACCAGATGATGCGGCTCTCCATGGACCTCGCCACCGGAACGGCCGGCTGCCTCCTGGCCCTGACCGCCGCCCTCGGCGACCGCCCGGCCCACCTGCCGTTCCTCCCGCCCCTCCCGGGCGCCCGCCCGGTCACGGGCCCCTGAACCCGGCACCGCCGCTCGGCGGGGCCGTAGCACAGCACCGACAGTCCCCGAGAAAGGACATGATCATGGCGCTTCTCGACCTGCAGAACATGGAGTCCGACGAGCTGCACGGCGGTGGCGGGCAGAGCACGGTGAGCCTGCTCTCCTGCGTCAGCGCGGCGAGCGTTCTCGTCTGTCTGTGACGCGACGGGTCTGAGACCCCGGCCGGTCCCCCTCCGCGGGGGCCGGCCGGGGTCCGGCCGTAAGCGGTGGGGTGCCCCGGTCCCTCCCCCAGAGGGGGGACCCCCATTTCACCGTTTCTTGCGGGGGCTGTGCCCCCGCACCCCCGAAACCGCGCTCCGCGCGGTCGTCCTCTATCGCCGGACGGGCTGGAGTGGGTGCCCTATTCAGCCCGTCCGGCGATAGAGGACGAGCGGCGAAGCCGCGAAAAGCGGGGTCTGGGGCGCAGCCCCAGGAAACGGCGAAATGGGGGTCCCCCCTCTGGGGGAGGGACAGGGGCACCCCAACCCCACCCCCACCACGAGGACGGTGACCCATGACGCCCGGCGACCGGCTCCTGCTGGCCACCACACGACACGGCGCGGGCCGAGCCGCCATCCTCACGCTGCTCTCCCTCGCCTCGGCCGGCACGGCCCTCCTCCTCCCGGCGGCCCTCGGCCGCGCCGTGGACCGACTACTGGCCCACGACGGCGCAGCCACCCGCTGGGTGGCACTTTGCGCCATCCTGCTCGCCGTCCCCCGCCGCCCTCGACGCCCTCGCCGACCTCCTGGCCGGCACCACCGCCGCCCGCGCCACCGCCTGGCTGCGCCACCGTCTCCTCCGCCACATCCTGGCCACCGGCCCACGCGCCACCGCCGACGCCCCGCCCGGGGACCTGGTGACCCGCCTCGTCGGGAACACGGCCGACGCGGGCGCCGCGCCCGGCGCGCTCGCCGCGGCCGTGGCGTCGCTGGCCGCACCGCTGGGCGCCGTCGTCGCCCTGGCCCTCATCGACCCCTGGCTCGCCGCCGCGTTCCTGGCGGGCGCGCCCCTGCTCGTCCTCCTCCTGCGCGCGTTCGCCCGCGCCTCCACCGACTGCGCCGCCCGCTACCAGCGGCTCCAGGGCGACATCGCGGGGCGGCTGGCCGAGGCCCTGACGGGGGCGAGGACCATCGCCGCCGCCGGCACGGCCGACCGCGAACGCGCCCGGATCCTGCGCCCGTTGAGCGGCCTGTCCCGGCAGGGGCACCGGATCTGGCGGGTCCAGGGCCGGGCCGCCGCCCGCGCCGTCACCCTCGTACCGCTGCTCAAGATCGCCGTCCTCGCCGTCGCCGGACTGCGGCTGTCCCAGGGGCGGATCAGCGTGGGCGACGTCCTGGCGGCCTCCCGGTACGCGGTGCTGGCCACCGGAGTGGGCATGCTCGTCGGGCAGTTGGGCGGGCTGGTGCGGGCCCGGGCCGCCGCCCGCCGGCTGGCCGAGGTGCTGGCCGTCCCCGCCCCGGCGTACGGGACCCGGCCGGCGCCGCCCGGCGACGGCACCCTGGAACTGCGCGGCGTGACCGCCGTACGCGGCGACCGGATCATCCTGTGCGACGTCGACCTCACCGTCCCGGGCGGCACGTCGGTGGCCGTCGTCGGCCGGTCGGGCACCGGCAAGTCGGTGCTGGCCGCGCTCGCCGGCCGGCTCGCCGACCCGGACGCCGGGACGGTCGCGCTGGACGGCGTCCCGCTGCCGGAACTGAGCCACGACGCGCTGCGGCACTCCGTCGGCTACGCCTTCGAGCGGCCGGCCCTCCTCGGGGGCACGATCGGCGGCACGATCGCCTTCGGCGCGGCCGACCCGGGGCACGAGGCGGTGACCGCCGCCGCCCGCGCGGCCTGCGCGGACGGCTTCGTCCGCCGGCTGCCGGAGGGGTACGCGACGCCGTGCGCGGCGGCTCCCCTGTCCGGCGGCGAGGCCCAACGCCTGGGACTGGCACGGGCGTTCGCGCACGCGGAACGCGTCCTCGTGCTCGACGACGCCACCTCCAGCCTGGACTCCCCCACGGAACGCGAGGTCGGCCGCGCGCTGCTGCACGACGTCGCCGCCCGCACCCGGCTGATCGTCGCCCACCGCGCGTCGACGGCCGCCCGCGCGGACCGCGTCGTCTGGCTCGACGACGGCCGGGTGCGGGCGGCCGGGCCGCACGCGGAGCTGTGGCGGCTGCCCGAGTACCGGGCGGTGTTCGGTGCCTGAGCCGCGGCCGGGCCGTACGCCGTCGACCGCCCGGCAGGGGCTGCGGTTCCTCGCCGCCCGGCGGGCCGCCCTGGCCCGGCTCGCCGGCTGGTCGGTGCTGGAGGCGGGGCACACCTTCGCCCTGGGCTTCGCGCTGGCCCGGGCCCTGGATCGGGGGTTCCTCGCCGGCCGGGCGGCCACCGGCCTCGGCTGGCTCGGCCTGGCGGCGCTCGCCGTCCTCGCCGGGGCGTACGGCACCGGGCGCACCTACCGCGCCACCGCCGACCTGGTGGAGCCGCTGCGCGACGGCCTCGTCCGGCGCGTGGTCGGCCGGGCCCTCGGGGACGGCGACGGCGCGGCGGTCTCCCGCCTCACCCACCAGGTGGAGATCGCCCGCGACACGTTCGCCGGGCTGGTGATGGTCTCCCGTTCATTCGTCTTCACGGCCGGCGGCGCACTGGCCGGGCTGTGCGCCCTCGCGCCCGCCCTGCTGCTGGCCGTGGTGCCGCCGCTGCTGCTGGGGCTGCTGCTGTTCCTGGTGACGCTACGGGTCCTGGCCCGCCGCCAGGAGGCCGTCCTGGTGGCGGACGAGGCGCTCGCGCGCTCCCTCGGCGACGTGGCGCGCGGGCTGCGGGACATCACGGCGGGCGGCGCGGAGCGGCGCGTCGCCGCCGCGACCGGCGCCCTCGTCGACGCCGAACGCGACGCGGCCCGCGCCCTGGCCCGCTGGTCCCTGGTCCGCGTCGCCGCCCTGACCCTCGCGGGCCGCCTCCCGGTGATCCTGCTTCTGGTCCTGGCCCCCTGGCTCCTGGACCACGGCACCACCCCCGGCGCCTTCGTCGGCGCGCTGGCCTACGTGACCCAGTCCCTCCTCCCGGCGGTCCAGGAACTCGTGCACGGCCTGGGCGCGAGCGGGGCACGACTCGCCGTCGTCATACGGCGATTGACGGCGGGGCCGTCCGGCGAGGCCCTCCCCCGACTCCAGCCGGCACCGGGGGCGAGCCCGGCGGCGGCGGCGAACGAGCCGCCGGCCCCGGTCGCCACCCACGGTCCGGCGCCCGCGCCCCGGGCGACCACACCCGCGCCGACCGCGACGGCGGCCCGGCAGGGCCCGGGGCACGCCGTGCGGGCCGAGGGAACGACGGCGACCACGCGCCGTGCGCCGGACCGTACCGGGAACCGACGGCCGGCCGGCATCCGGCGCGGACCGGCGCAGGCGTCCGCGAACGCGGCACGGCAAGGCCCGGGCCCCGTCTCACAGCCCGACGGTCCGGCCTCGGCCACATCCCCCGAGCCTGCGGCGAAGGCGGCCCGGCAAGGCCCGGGGCACATCCCGGGGGCCGCCGGAACGGCGGCAGGCGCGCGGCCCGCGCCGGCGGCGGACAACGCGCCGGATCACGGCGGTGACCGGCCGCCGGCAGGCGGGCCATACGATCCGGACGCGCCGAGGGCGAAGGCGGTCCCACGCACCCGGGGGCGCCCCCCCGCAGCCCGGCGACACCACCGCGGCCACGCCGGCCGGGCCCGCGACGGAGGCGCCGTCCGCGCACCGCCCCGGCCCCGCCGGACCCGCGCACCGGGCGCCGTCCACCCCCACCCCCGCCCTCGCGTTCCGCGGCGTCACCTTCGCCTACGGCCCGCACGCCGCCCCCGTCGTCCACTCCCTGGACCTGGTCATTCCGCCGGGGACCCGGCTCGCCGTCGTGGGCCCGAGCGGGATCGGGAAGTCGACGCTGACCGGGCTGGCGGCCGGGCTGCTGGTGCCCGCCGACGGTGACGTCACCGTCGGCGGGCTGCCCGCGCGGGACGCGGCGGCGCGGGCGGGGCGGGTGCTGATTCCGCAGGAGGCGTATGTGTTCTCGGGGACGTTGGCCGAGAACCTCGGCTATTTCCGGCCGGATCCGGTGCCGGAGGACGAGCTGTGGGCGGCGGTACGAGCCGTCGGCATGGCCGGACTGGCCGAGCGGCTGGGCGGGTTGGGGGCGGACGTGGCGCCCGCCGGGCTCTCCGCGGGCGAGCGGCAGTGGATCGCGCTGGCGCGGGCGTATCTGTCGCCGGCGCCCCTGGCGCTGCTGGACGAGGCGACCTGCCACCTCGATCCGGCCGCCGAGGCCCGCGCCGAGGACGCGTTCGCCCGGCGGCCGGGCGGCACCCTGGTCGTCGTCGCGCACCGGGCCGCGTCGGCGCTCCGCGCGGACCGGGTGCTGGTGATGGACGGGCCGCACACGGTGTGCGGGGACCACGCGGAGCTGCTCCGCGCGTCCCCGCTGTACCGCGACCTGATGGCGGACGCGGCGGCCGGGGGGCCGTCAGACCCAGCCGGCTCCCTGGGCGACCCTTATGGCGTCCACCCGGTTGCGCGCACCGGTCTTCCGGGTGATGGCGCACATGTAGTTGCGCACGGTGCCATGCGACAGGTGCAGGCTGCGGGCGATCTCCCCGACGCCGGCGCCCTCGGCGGCGAGTGAGAGGACGGTCAGCTCGCGGCGGGTGAGCGGGATCTCGGACGCCTCCAGGAAGCCGAAGCCGAGGGATTCGTCGATGTAGCGCTCGCCTTTGGCGACGTGCCGGATGCCCTCGACCAGCCGGTCCGGTGAAGCGTTTTTGCTCAAGTACCCCAAGGCGCCCTCCTCGTACGCCCGGCGCAGGGGCCCCGGCCGTTCGGCGGTGGCCAGGGCGAGCAGGGCCGGACGCGTGTCCCCCTCGGCGCACCCGCCGGACAGTTCGCGCAGGCCCGGTCCGGCCGCGTGGGGGCTGTCCATGTCGACGACGCAGACGCGTGGCCGTACCGTCCGCGCGGTGAGGACCGCGCGGCGCCACGGCGCGGCGTGCACCTCGAACTCCGGTTCTCTTCCGATCAGTTCCATGAGGGCGGTGCGCAACAGCGAGGTGTCGTGCACCAGGAGAACTCGAATCACGGATTCCGTCCCACCCTTCCCGTTTTCCCCCGTTGTGCGACTTGCTCGGGGCACGTCAACAATTCATACCGGCGTGTGCCACGGTCACGGGCGGGGATCACTGACCCGCAGGGGGCGCAAGGGCGCAAAACTTCCGTCACGCACGCCCCAAGTTCACTCGAACGCGCCTCCCGGAACCCTTGAAAGAGCAGTATCTCCCCCTGCCTGCAAGGGTCGCGTCCTTCGGGAACGCGTTCTTCCGGACCGCGTCCTTCGGGCGCGGGGCGTAAGGCGGCGGGTGTCGTCCCCGGTCTTTCGGCAGGCATTGACCTCGTCCCTGGTTGAGGTTGCACGATCCCGGGGCGGGCGGAGCGATCTTGCCTTTCCCGCCGCCGCGCCGCCCCGGACGAAGAGGAACACTCACTGATCACGGTCGAAATCCGGTCCGCCATCGTGTGCCCCTGTTGCCCCTCGGGCAAGCCTGGCCGGGAATATGCGGTCCGGTTTTCGGACGACTCCCCGAACGAGGAAACCCATGACCGCTTCCGGTCCTCCGCGCGGGAACGGCTCGGGCGCGCCGCGCTCGCCCTGCCCACCGTCGTGATCGCCCTCGGCATGACCGTGTCCGGCCTCCCGGTCCCGCGGCCGAGCGCGGCCCCGGAGCCCACCGGAGCCCCGACTGCCGTGGACCACCGACCCCTTCGGTTTCCCGACAGCCGGACCCCTGACCGCGACGGGAGCGGCCGGCGACCGCTTCGGGCGGCGCCGGGTGACGCTCCGCGCAGCCACCGCGTTCGGTGCGGCGTCCGGGCTCGCGGCGTTCCCGGTCGGCGTGGGGACGCCCATCGCGGTACGCGCCCTGACGGGCGTCGTGGGGGCGACGACGATGCCGTCCGCCGTGTCCCCGGTGAGCGCGCTGTTCCGGGACGCGCCCCGGCGTACGGTCACCGTCAGCGCCCGGGGCTCCGGCTCCCCCGCGGGTACCGCGCTCGCCCCGGCGACCGGCGGGGCGCCGCTCGAACACCCGTGGCGGGGTCCGGTGTTCCTCCTGCCTCCGCCGCCGCGCCGCTCCCGTTGGTGCTCGGGCCGCCGCTGCCGCCAGAGAACCACGGCGCGCCGCCGGGCGGCCTCGGCCCGCCCCGCGCGGGCGCGCCGCCGGGCTCGACGCCCGCCGTCGCCTACGGCCTGGAGAAGGGCGCGGTTCGACGCCGTGGAGCCCGACCCCGCCGCCGTCTTCGCGGGAGACGCCGTCCCGACCCGGACCGGCCCGGGCACCGGGTCCGGTGACCCGCCGGCCGAGCGGGCGGACGCGTCGCCCGCGTCCCGTCCCTCACCCCCCGGCCGTGCCCGTGAAGCGGGCCAGGACGTACAGGGCGGGCCCGGACAGATCGCCCTCTGAGACGTCTGAGGCCTCAGCGGCCTCCGGGGTGCTCGGGGCGTCCGTGTCGTCGTACATGCCCAGCACCCGGAACCCGTGCTCCGCCAGGTGGTGCTCCAGCTCCATCGGGTACAGCAGCCGGAAGCGGACGTGGTCCGTCAGCGGTGCCCGCCCGGGGACGCGCCACAGCCGTCTGCGGGTGAGGAGCTGCCGGCGGCGGTCGAGGGTGTACGTGGCCTGGGCGGTCGCGGTGAAGGACGGGGCGGTGAGGGTGAAGTGGCGCTGGAACGCGGCGTCCTCGGGGTCGGCGAGCGGGTTCGGCACATGGACGAACAGCAGGGCGCCGGGCCGCGCGTGGGCGGCGAAGGTCTGCACCGCGCGCGACACGTCCGCGTTGGCGTGCAGGTTGGACAGCGCCCAGCCGAAGCAGGTGACGGCGTCGAAGGTACGGCCCAGGCGCAGGCTCCGCATGTCGCCGACGCGGTAGTCGGGGCCGGGCCGCCGCTCGCGGGCGAACGCGAGCATGCCCTCCTGGCAGTCGAAGCCGACGCTGTCCACCCCCGCCCCGGTGAAGTACTCGACGTGCCGGCCGGTGCCGCAGCCCGCGTCGAGCAGCGTCCGGATGCCGCCGGGGGCATGCGCGGCGAACAGCCGTTCGCAGAACCGGGGGATGTCCTTCTCCGTCCCCGGGTACATCTCCTCGTACAGCTCCGGGTGGTCGTAGAGCAGGTTGCTCAGCAGAGGGTCCATCACTGCCTCTCACACGGCGGTGTCTCTCGCACGGCGGTGCCGCCTGGTTCGGTGTCGAAGGTGATGCGCGCCACCAGCCCGGCCACCAGGGCGTCGAGGGCGTCCGCGTCCGGGGCGGCGGCGACGAAGACCGCGGGCCGGGAGTACGAGTCCCGGGCGGGCCCGATGACGTCGCCGGGCGCGACGTGGAGGTGGGCCGCCAGCACGGCCGGGTGCCGGCGGACCTCGTCCCAGCCGTGGACGGCGCGCAGCCGGCCGGGCGGCGCGAGGGGGAACTCGGCGTGGGCCGCGCCGGACGCGGCGGGTATGGGCGCCGGGGCGCGGCCGAGCAGGTCGTCGACGAGGGTGCCGTACAACTCCAGCCCGGGGCGGGTGTGTTCGACGAGGGCGTGGATGTAGTCGCCGCCGCCGCGGTCGTGCAGTTCGCCGAGGACGATGCCGTCGGGGGTCACCCAGAACTCGACGTGGAAGATCCCCCGGGTGACGCCGGCGGCCGTGAGCGCGCGGGCGACCGCGTCGGCCGCCTCCCCGGCCGTCGCCTCGTCCAGCCCGGCGGGCACCCGCTGGCTGGTCTCGACGAATCCCTCGCCGGTCCCCTTGCGGGTGAGGGCGAGAACGCGGGGGACGCCGCCGACGAGGACGCCCTCGGCAGAGTACTCGGCGCCCTCGACGAAGGTCTCCACGAGGAAGCCGGCGGACGCGGGCAGCGCCCCCATGGCCGCCGGCGGCGACCCGAACTTCCGCATCGCCTCCGGCAGTTGCGCGATCCGCTCGATCCGGGACACGCCGATGCCGGCCAAGCCGTCGCGCGGCTTGACGATCCACGGGCCGGGAGGGTGCGCGCGCAGGAACCGCTCGGCGTCGGCGCGGTCCGCGCAGAGCGCGGTACGGGGCTGGGCGAAGCCGGCCGCGCGCAACCGCTCGCGGCACAGGTCCTTGTTGCGGACCCGGCACACGGCCTCGGGGTCGTTGCCCGCGACGCCCAGCTCACGGGCGATCACCGCGGCGGGCAGGACGGACAGTTCGCGGATCGTGACCACCGCCGACACGGCGGGCCGGCCGACGGCCCAGGCCCGGCAGGCGTCGGCGTCGTGGACCTCCAGCGGCAGCACCGTGTCGTAGCGGGCCAGCTCCTCCGGCACCGCCGTCCGCAGGTTGCCCGGGGTGTCGGCGCCGACCAGGGCGAGCCCGCGGCGCCGGGCCTGCTCGCACAGCCGCCGCAGCTGGTCGCGGGCCCAGGGCGTCAGGGCGGTGCAGCCCAGGACGAGGAGCGTCTCCTCCGTCACGCCGACCGACTCCCTCTCCACCGAAGGTGCCGACGGGCCGCCGCACGGGTCACGGACGCGCCGTCGGGCAGGGCCCTACGAGTATGCGCACCCGTGGGGTACCTGCCAACCACGGACGGCCGCACGGGCGCGCCGGGGGTCGGGAAGCGGCCACGGGCGGACGGACGGCCGTGGGGCGCGGCTTCGGGGTACGGCCCTGGACGCCGGCCGCCGCCTGAACCGGTGGGCCCGCGGCCCGGCTCGCCGGGTGCCGGCCCCGGCGGCCGGCCGCCACCGGGCGGCAGGAAGCGTGAACCGGTCCGACCGCCACTCGCCGGGTGTACCCC
Source organism: Streptomyces mobaraensis (assembly GCF_020099395.1). Taxonomy (NCBI): domain Bacteria; kingdom Bacillati; phylum Actinomycetota; class Actinomycetes; order Kitasatosporales; family Streptomycetaceae; genus Streptomyces; species Streptomyces mobaraensis. The sequence goes on from NZ_CP083590.1 coordinate 929,342, forward strand.
GCCCGAACCCAAGCCCTCCGGGGGAGGGGCCGCGTGCCGAGATGTCCCGCGGGGAGCGGCGCAGACGGTCCAGCTCGGAGAGGCGTTTGCCGGCGGGGCCGTCGGGCTCCTCGGCGAAGTGGCCGAAGTGTCTGCGCTGTTCGTCGGTCAGAAAGTTGGTGGGCGCGCGCCTGCTCCTTGATCGACGGCAGTCGCGCGCGATGATCGCAGCCATGACAAGGACACGGACCGGAGCAGGGATAACGGCCCCGTGGAGCGGGAGGGCCTGGTAAAGCGGCGCCGGTCAGCCGACAGGAGCGAGCACGGCGTCGAGGTCGCCGGCGTAGACGAGGGCGCCCTCGTCGGGCGCCGGCGGCTCGAAGCGGACGAGGAAGTCGTCCAGCGCCTGGGGGCTGACGGTCAGCGCGTTGGCATCCTCGCGGCGGTTCCGGTCGGCGAGGCGTCGCAGCAGCTCATCCTTCTCGACGGATAGATAGACCAGCCGGCACCGGCCGCCCGCGGCCTCCACCAGCTTCTTCCAGGCGTCGCGGTCTTCGCGCAGCCACAGGCCGTGGTCGAGGACGACGTCGTCCCCGGCCGCAAGGTGTTCGGCGAGCCGGCGGCGGACCGCGTCGACGACGGGGCGTTCGCGCTCGAAGTAGGTGTGCTCGGGGTAGGGCCGGTGGTTCCAGCGGGCGGTGCGGCTGCCCACCGAACACCTGGAGGTCCAGCTCGCCTTCCCCGCCGCCCTCGACCCGGTCGTGTGGGGCACTGAGACCTCCATGAGCGCCGAGGCGTCCCCACTGCGGACCGCCCCCGTGCGGCGGGACGAGAACGGGACGCGGCTGTTCTCCTGGACGACCTCCACACCGCCCCTGCACGCCCGGTACCGTCTCGAATGGCGGTTCCGAGCGGCCCGGCCTGAACCCCAAGACGAGCGACAGGGAGCTGACGTGACGACGGTGCGGCCCAGCGAGCAGATGCGTGACCTCGGCGTCGTGCAGTACGGCGCCCCCGTCCTCGCAGAGGCCGCCCGGCCCTTCGGCCTGCCGGACGAGAAGGACGCCGCCGAGCAGATCGTCGAGTCGCTGTTCGCCTCCATGGAGCGGATCGCGCGCGTGCATCCCTTCGCCAAGGGCATGGGGATCGCGGCGCCGCAGATCGGCATCGGCCGGGCGGCGGCCGTCGTCCAGCCCGCCGACCCCGCCGCCGCGGCGATCGTCCTGCTCAACTCCCGCATCACTGCCCGCTCGGAGGAGATGGACGAGCAGTACGAGGGCTGCCTGTCGTTCTTCGACGTCCGCGGCATGGTCCCGCGCCCCCTGACGATCACGGTGGTGACCACCGCCATGGACGGCACCGAGGTCACCACGGTGTACGAGCGGGGCCTGGCCCGGCTCGTCGCTCACGAGATCGACCACCTGGACGGCCTGCTCTACACCGCCCGGATGCGGCCTGGCGTCGAGCCGATCCCGGTGGAGGAGTACCGGCAGACCGGCCGCGGGTGGGCGTACGACCAGTAGCCCCTCGCACGTGCCCTGGGCCGGGCCGGGCTCGTTGGGCCTGGTGTGACCGACGAGCTGATCGCGACAGCACAGCGCACCTGGTATTTCTCCACGATCTCGACGCCCCGGAGGCGGGTCGCCGAGGTCGTTGGACACCTGACGCTCAGCCGGCCCCCCACCTCGCCTCCAGGGCCGCGATCGCCGCCTCGTCCAGGGTGACCAGCGGGAAGTCGGAGGGCGTGTGCCCGCCCGCGTCCGGCCGGTCGAGGCGGGCGGCGAGGTGTTCCAGGGCCTCCCGCCAGGCCGCCACGTCCGGGACGTCCGGGGCTTCGGCGGTGCGGTGGACGGTCAGCGTCAGACCGCCGTCCGGGGCCGTCCCTTCCACGTGAAGGTGGAGCGGACCGTGTGGCGGGACGGGCGGGGGCGCCGGCCACTCGTCGGCGGGAGCGGGCGCCCAGTCGCCCGTCCCGGCCGGCGGGCGGTGGACGGACGTCCAGTGCGCGTCCGGGGCGTCCGCCGCGCCCGGCCCGGTGCGCAGCAGCTCCTTGACCCGCTTGAGCAGCACGTCGTCACCGCCCGGCCGGTGCGGCCCCGGCGGCAGCCGGACGGCGACGTCCCGCCCGAACGGGCCGACGGTGGCGGTGAACGGCCCCCGTTCGGCGCGCACGACGCCCACCGCCAGGCCGGGCGAGGCGAGGGCGAGGCCGGTGAGGAGCACGTCGTCCAGGCTCGCGTGGAAGCGGGCCGCGACGCGGGCGAGGGCCGCGGCGAGCTCGGGCGGGGCCAGTTCGGCCGTCGTGGCGACGGTCGCGGGCGTGCCGGTGCCCGCGGCTCCGGCGCTCGCGGCCCCGGCGCTCGTCTGAGCGAGCGCCCAGGCCGCGAACGGCGCCGGTTCCGGGTCGAGTTCACCGCCCCCGGCGGCGGTGGCGAGATCGGCGGCGAGGAGGCGGACGGACTCCTCGTCCGCGGCCGCCGGATGCACGGTGAGCAGCAACCGGCCCTGGTCGCGCGGGCCGCGGTCCCACCAGAGGGCGTCGAGGAGGACGCCGCGCTCCGGCGCGAGCCGGTCCTGGGCGGCGGCAGCCTCGGCGGTGAGGTCAGGCCGCTCGCCGGTGATCCGGGTCGGCACGGCGGCGGGGTGCGGGGTGCCCGGAGCGGCGGGGCCGGGAGCGGCGGGGCCCGGCCCGTCGGACGGCAGACCGGAGCCCGCGCCGGCGGAGTGCGACGTGCCCGGAGCGGCAGGGCGCAGCCCGTCGGGCGTGAGGGTAGAGCGGAGGGTGGGGTGCCGGTCGACGACGGCGGTCAGGGCGGCGGTGAGGCGTTCCGCGGTCAGGGCGGCGGGGGTGCGCAGGAGGAGGGTGTGCGGGGGTGTGCCGTCGGCGGCCCGGCGGTGCGCGAGCGGGGGCAGGGGGATGGTGGGCCGGTCGTCGTTCCCGGGGCGTGCCGCGGCCGCGGCCAGGGCCTCGACCGTCTGGTGGCGGAAGACGTCCCAGGGTGAGATCGGCAGTCCGGCGGCGGTGGCGCGGCCGGCGAGCTGGACGGCGACGATGCTGTCGCCGCCCAGGGCGAAGAAGCTGTCCCTGACGCCGACGTCGGGCAGTCCGAGGACCTGCGCGAACAGGCCCGCGAGCCGTTCCTCCGCCGGCGTCGCGGGCCGGTCCCCGCCGGTCCGGGCCGCGAAGTCGGGGGCCGGCAGGGCGCGGCGGTCGACCTTGCCGTTGGGGGTCAGGGGCAGCGCGTCGAGCGGAACGACGGCGGCCGGGACCAGGTGGTCGGGGAGCAGTCCGCGCAGGTGCTCGCGGAGCGCGTCGGGGTCGGCGGACGCTCCGGGGGCGGGTATCACGTACGCCACCAACTGGCGCCCTGCCACCGGGTGTTCGTGGACCGTGGCCACCGCCTCGGCGACGTCCGGACGGCCGGCGGTGAGCGCGGCCTCGATCTCGGCCGGCTCGACGCGGAAGCCGCGGATCTTCACCTGGTGGTCGGTCCGGCCCAGGTACTCCAGGCGGCCGTCGGCGCGGGCCCTGACCAGGTCGCCGGTGCGGTACATCCGGGTGCCGGGCGGCCCGTAGGGATCGGCGACGAAGCGGGCGGCCGTTGGCCCGGGGCGGCGCAGGTAGCCGCGGGCGAGTCCGGCGCCCGCGAGGTACAACTCCCCCGCGCTGCCGGGCGGGACGGGTTGCAGGTCCGCGTCCAGGACGTAGGCGGCGGTGTTCCACAGCGGCCGGCCGACGACCGGGTCGGCGTCCGTGACGTCGGCGTACAGGCTGTCGGCGCTGACCTCGGAGGACCCGTACAGGTTGAGCAGCCGGGCGTCCGGGAACGCGGCGGCGAACGCGCGGGCCGTCTCGGGGCGCAGCGCCTCGCCGCTGCTGACCCAGGTGTCGACGCCGGCGAACAGGTCGCGTTCGGCGGGCGGCAGGGCGGTGACGGCGGCCAGCAGGCTGGGGACGACGGTGAGGCGGGTGGCCCGGTGCTCGTGGACGAGGGCGGCCAGCTCGGGCAGGCTGCGGGCGGCGATCCGGTCGGCGAGGACGACCGTTCCGCCGTGCAGCAGCGGCCCGAGGAGCTCGCCGGTCCCGTCGACGAAGCTCAGCGACGTCTTGGCGCAGACGCGGGTGCCGGGCCGCCACGGGTGCCGGTCGTGGAACCAGGCCAGCCGGTTGGCCAGCCCGCGGTGGACGCCGACGACGCCCTTGGGCGCGCCGGTGGAGCCCGAGGTGTAGATGACGTAGGCGGCCCCCAGGGGATCGACGCGGGGTCGGGGCCCGGCCGGGTCGCGGTCGGGCAGGGCGGCGAGTTCGGCGCGTACGGCCGGGTCGTCGAGGACGAGGGGGGTGCCGGGGCCGTCGCCGGGCAGGGCCACGTCGGAGGTGGTGACCAGCAGCGCCGGGCGGGCGTCGCGGCGGACGGCGGCGATGCGCTCGGCGGGGTAGTCGGGGTCCAGCGGCAGGTAGGCGGCGCCGGACTTCAGGACGGCGAGGACGGCGGCGACCAGGTCGGCGGTGCGGTGCAGCGCGAGCGCGACGAGCGTCTCGGGGCCCGCGCCCCGGGCCGTGAGCAGCCGGGCCAGCCGGTCGGCGCGGGCGTCCAGCGCGGCGTACGTGAGCTCCTCGGCGCCGGCGATCAGCGCGGTGGCGTCGGGCGTCCGGGCCGCCTGCCGTTCGAACAGCTCCCCTAGGGCGGCGTCCGGGAAGGGGTGGGCGGTGGCGTTCCCCTCCTCCAGCACCCGCCGGCGCTCCGCCGCGTCGAGCAGCGGCGCCCGCCGGACGGGGAGTCCGGGGTCGGCGAGCAGCCCGTCCAGCAGCGTCTCGAAGCGGCGCAGCAGGCCGTCGACGGTCTCCGCGCGGAACAGGCCGGTGCGGTAGGTGGCTTCGAGGGCGAGCCGGTCGCCGGTGGCCACGGCGGCGAGGGTCAGCTCGAACTGGCTGGTGCCGTTGCTCACCGGGCGCGGGCGGACGGCGAGGCCGGGCAGCGTGAAGGTGTCGAACGCCTCGGTGCGCAGCAGGAACATCACGTCGAACGGAGTGATCCGGCCGGCGGTCCGCGGGGGGCGCAGCTCCTGGAGGACGTGCTCGAACGGCAGGTCCTGGTGCTCGTAGGCCGCGGTGCACAGCGAGCGTACCCGCTCGGTCAGTTCGGCGAAGGTGGGGTCGCCGTCCAGGCGGGTGCGGAGCAGCAGGGTGTTGTCGAAGTTGCCGACGACGGACGCGTACTCGGCCCGGTCGCGGTTCATCGCCGGCGTGCCGACGGCGATGTCGCGCGCGCCGGTGTGCCGGTGCAGCAGCACGGTGACGGCGGCGAGCAGCACCATGAACGGGGTGGCACCGCTGCCGCGCGCGAACCCGCGCAGCCGCACGGCGAGTTCGTCGGGAAGGGCGCGGACGGCCGTGGCCCCTTCGTCGTCGGCGACCGGGGTGCGCGGGTGGTCGGTGGGCAGGGCGACGGGGTCCGGCCAGGGGTCGAGGTGGCGGCGCCAGTGGTCGAGGCGGGCCCGGGTCCGCTCGGGCGTCAGCCGCTCGCGCTCACGGCGGGCGAACGCGGCGTACTGCGGGACGGGCGCCGGGCCGGGCCCGCCCCCGCCGGTGCGCCGCCGGTAGCTGGCGGCGAGGTCGCGCAGCAGCACCTCCCAGCTGCCCTCGTCGACGGCGATGTGGTGGGCGACGAGCACGAAGAGGTGTGTCTCGGCGCCGGTACGGAACAGGGCGGCGCGCAGCGGGAGTTCGGCCGCGAGGTCGAACGGTCGCCGCCCGAGCGTACGGGCGCCGCGTACCGCCTCGCCGTCGCGGAGACCGGGCGCGAGGCCGGTCAGGTCGGTGACGGGCACGGGGACGTCCCGGCCGGTGACGACGTGCTGGACGAGCGTGCCGTCGGGCGCCTCGCGGTGCGTGGTGCGCAGAACGCGGTGGCGGTCGGCCACATCGGTGAGGGCGGCGGCCAGGGCCTCGGTGCCCAGGGGGCCGGCGAGGTCGAAGGCGAGGGTGAGGTTGTAAGCGGCGGTGTGCGGCGAAAGGTTCTGGAGGGCCCACATGCGGCGCTGCGCGGCGGACGGCACGAGGAGCTCCGCCTCGGGGAGCTCCGCCTCGGACGCGGCGGCCGGCGCGGACCGGGCGAGCCCACGCTCGGCCAGTCGGCGGCGCAGCAGCGCGCGTTTGCGCTCGGCGAGCGGTTCGGCGTCGGTGGCCGGGCGGTCAGACACGGTGGCGGGAACCTTCCTCGCGGGGGCGGGGGCCGCCCTGGGCGGGTGGGGTGGGGCGGGTGAGGGCGGACCCGCCGGGGGCCGGCACTGCGGGGCCGGATGCTCCGGGGCCGGACCCTCCGGGGGCGGACGGCCGGAGCGCGGACGCTCCGGGGGCAGCCCCTCCCGAGACGGGCACTCCAGGGCCGGACGTCCCGGGCGCAGCCTCTCCAGGAACAGGCCCCTCAGGGGCAGACGCCCCGGGCGCGGATGCTTCGGACGCAAGCCCTCCGACGGCAGGCCCTCCGACGGCATCCCCTCCAGGCGCGGACGCTCCGAGGGTGGAGGCCGTGGACGCAGACGCCCCGGACACGGACGCCCCGGACGCAAGCCCTCCGCCAGCCGGCCCCCCAGGCACGGACCCCCCGCGACCGGCCCCTCCCGCGGCGGCGCCCGGCCCACCGGCCCCGGCCCGCCCCGCGCACGCGCTCACCGCCTCCAGGGCCCGGAACCACAGGTCGGCCAGTTCTCCCACCGACTCCTCCGGCAGCAGCGCCGCCGGCCAGGACCAGCGGACGTGCAGTTCGGGCCCGTCCGCCCGTTGGAGCGCGTAGGCGTTGACGTCCAGGACGTAGCCGGCCGGCATCGCCGGGTCGGCGGCGGCGCTGAAGTCGGCGGCCTCCTCGGCGAGGGTGAACTCGCCGTCGGCCGTCTCGCCGGTGGCGAACCGGCCCAGGTAGTTGAACTCGATCTGCGGCTGCGGCAGTCCGGCCAGCGCCGGGCCCGCCTCCGGGTCGAGGTGGCGCAGCAGCCCGTGGCCGATGCCGTGGTCGGGGACGGTACGGAGCCGGTCGCGGACGGAGCGGACGAGGCCGGCGAGGGGCGGGCCGCCGGCCAGGGCGGCGGCGGTGTCGGCCGGGCCGGGGTCGAGGCGGACGGGGTGGACGGCGGTGAACCAGCCGACCGTGCGGGAGAGGTCGGCACCCGGGACGAGCTGGTCCTCGCGGCCGTGGGCTTCGAGGGCGACGAGGACGGCGCGCCGCGCGGGGTCGGTTCCGGCGCGTTCGCGCCAGACGGTGAGGGCCAGCGACAGAGCGGCGAGGAGGACGTCGTTGACGGACGCGCCGAGGGCGGCGGGAGTGTCGGTGAGCAGCCGCCCCGCGCGGTCCGGCGGCAGGGTGCGGTCGACGTGGCGCAGGCTGCCCTTGGTGTCGCGGCGCGGGTCGGGGGCGAGGCCGGGCAGCAGGGGTTCGGCGCCGGCGGCCATGGCGGTCCAGAGCGGGAGTTCGGCGCGCCGGCCGCCGGCGGCCGCCTGCTCGGCGAGGGCGCGGGCCCAGTGCCGGAAGGAGGTGCGGACGGGTTCGAGGGCGGGCGGCTCGCCGGCCGCCGCCGCGCGGCAGGCGGCGGCGAGGTCGGGCAGCAGGACGCGCCAGGAGACGCCGTCGACGACGAGGTGGTGGCCGAGGACGAGGAGCCGGGCGTCGGCCGGGTCGTCGGTGTCCAGCCGGACGGCGAGGAAGACGACGCCGGCGGCGGGGTCGAGCCGGTCCAGGGCGGCTTCGTACGCGGCGGCGAGGAGCCGGTGCGCGGCCTCGGCGGACAGCCCGGTCGCGTCCACCCGCCGGACGGCGTCGGCCGCGAGGACCGAGCCGGGCGGGCGGGTCTCCAGTACGCCCGTGGCCTCGTCGAAGCGGGCGCGGAGCATGTCGTGCCGGTCGAGGAGGGCCTGGACGGCGGTGAGGAGGTGGTCGTGGCCGAGGCCGGCGGGGAGACGCAGCAGGTTTCCCTGCGCGTAGCGGCCGATGGGACCGCCGGTGCCGGTGAGCCAGTGCATGATCGGGGTGAGGGGGAGGACCCCGATGCCGTCGTCGTCGCCGGCCGGGGCGTCCTCGGCGGCGGTCGCGGCGGCGAGGGCGGCGACGCTCGGCGCGGTGAAGACGTCCTTGGGCGAGATGGCCAGGCCGGCGGCGCGGGCGCGGCCGGTGAGCTGGATGGAGACGATGCTGTCGCCGCCGAGGGCGAAGAAGTCGTCGTCGGGACCCACCTCGTCCACGCCGAGGAGTTCGGCGATCAGCGCGCAGAGCAGCTTCTCGCGCGGGGTGCCCGGCGGCCGGGATCCGGAGCCGGCGGCGGCCGGGACGGGGAGGGCGGCCCGGTCGAGCTTCCCGTGGGCGGTGAGCGGGAGTTCGGGGACGACGGCGACGCCGGCCGGGACCATGTGGGCGGGCAGGGTGGCGGCGAGGAAGTCCCGCAGCTCCCCCGGCGCGGGCTCGGCGCCGGCGGCGGGCACGGCGTAGCCGTACAGCCGTTTGACGCCCGGGCGGTCCTCGCGGACGACCACCACCGCCCGTTCGACGTCCGGATGGGCGGCGAGGGCGCTCTCGGTCTCGCCGGGCTCCACCCGGAAGCCGCGGATCTTGACCTGGTCGTCCGTCCGGCCGGTGAAGTCGAGCTGCCCGTCGGCGGTCCAGCGGACCACGTCGCCGGTGCGGTACATCCGGGTGCCGGGCGGCCCGAAGGGGTCGGCGACGAAGCGGCCGGCCGTCACGCCGGGCCGCCGCAGGTAGCCGCGGGCGAGGCCGTTGCCGGCCAGGTACAACTCGCCGTCCACGCCCGCCGGTACGGGGTTGAGGTAGGTGTCGAGGACGTAGGCGCGGGTGTTGCCGATGGGCCGGCCGATGACGGGCCGCTCGCTGTCGCGGGTGTCGGCGACGACGGTGTCCACGGTGCACTCGGTGGGCCCGTAGAAGTTGTACGTACGGGTGTCGGGCAGCGCGCGTAGCCGCTGCCACATGGCGTCGGGCACGGCCTCGCCGCCCACGCCGAGCCCGGTGAGCCGGGCGGGCCGGCCGTCCCGCCCGCCGGCGGCCAACTGGCCGTAGAACGAGGGCGACACCTCGATGAAGTCGATCGCTCGCTCCTCCAGCCAGGCCAGGTGCAGGGCGGGGTCGCGGCGCGTGTCCTCGTCCAGGATCTCGATCGTGTGCCCGTCGAAGAGGGCGACGAGCGGCTGCCAGGAGGCGTCGAAGGAGAACGACCAGCCGTGCCCGACGCGCAGCCGCCGCCCGGCCGCCTCGGCGGCGGGCCCGTACACCTGCCGCCGGTGACTGGCCAGCAGGCTCACCACGTTGCGGTGCACGGTGACGACGCCCTTGGGGGCGCCGGTGGAACCGGAGGTGTAAATGACGTAGGCGGGGTGGCCGGGGAGCAGCGGGCGCGGCAGGTCGGCGTCGGTGACGGGGTCGCCGGGGAGGTCGGCCAGCGCTTCCCGGAAAGCCGGGTCGTCGACGGCCAGGGCGGGCAGTCCGCCGGGGACGCCGGCCGGCGGTTCGCCGACGGTGAGCAGCAGCCGCGGCCGGGCGTCGGTCAGCATGTGCGCGACCCGCGCGGCCGGGTACTCGGGGTCGACGGGCACGTAGGCGGCGCCCGCCTTCTGGACGGCGAGCAGGGCGGTGACGATGTCGAGGCCGCGCGGCATCGCGAGGGCGACGAGGTCCTCGGGGCCGACGCCCTCGGCGACGAGCCGGCGGGCGAGGCGGTTGGCGCGGGCGTCGAGCTCGGCGAAGGTCAGCGTCTCGCCGGCGAAGACGACGGCGGGCGCGTCGGGCCGGGCGGCCACCTGGCCGGCGAACAGGCCGGGGAGGGTGGCGTCCGGTACGTCCACGGCGGGCCCGCGCCCGTCGGCGAGGAGGCGCGCGCGTTCGTCGTCCGCGAGGACGTCCAGGCGGCCCACCGGGCGGTCGGGTGCGTCGAGGAAGGCGGTGACGAGCCGTTCGAAGCGGCCGGCCAGGGTATGGGCGGCGGCGCGGTCGAGGACGTCGGGCTGGTACTCGAAGGAGACGGTCAGCCGGCCGTGGAGGAGCAGCGGGACGAGGGTCACCGGGTAGTGGGTGGCGTCCCGGTTGGCGATGCCGCTGACTTCGAGGCCGCCGGCGGTGCGGGCGTTCTCCAGGCTCTCGGTGACGTCGGGGGCGTTCTCGAAGACGACGAGGGTGTCGAAGAGTTCGCCGGTGCCGGCGGCGCGCTGGATGTCGGCGAGGCCGAGGTCGTGGTGGGGCAGCAGGGCGGCCTGCTCGGCCTGGAGCCGGGCGAGGAGGCCGGTGAGCGGCTCGTCGGGCCGCAGGGTGACGCGGACCGGAACGGTGTTGATGAACAGGCCGATCATCGTCTCGACCCCGGGCAGGCCGGCGGGGCGGCCGGAGACGGACGCGCCGAACACCACGTCGCGGCTGCCCGTGAGTCTGCCGAGCAGGATGCCCCAGAGGCCCTGCACCACGGTGTTGAGGGTGAGCCCTCTGCTCCGGGCCAGGGCGCCGAGGCGGGCGGTGGTGGCCTCGTCCAGGGTGAGCGGGACGACGTCGGGGGTGCGGGCCGCCCGGGCGCGGCCGGGGCCGTAGAGGTGGGTGGGGCCGGGGAGGCCGGCGAGGGCGGTGCGCCAGGCGGCCTCGGCGGGGGCCTTGTCCAGCGTGGCGAGCCGGGCGAGGTGGTCGCGGTAGCGGCGGGGGGCGAGCAGGGCCGCGGGGTCGCCGCCGTGGGCGTGGAGCTCGACGAGTTCGCGGACGAGCAGCGGCACCGACCAGCCGTCGAGGAGGATGTGGTGGCTGTGCAGGACGAGCCGGTGGAGGCGGTCGGCGAGCCGGATCAGCCGGAAGCGCATCAGCGGCGGTTCGGTGAGGTCGAAGCGGCGGGCGCGGTCCTCGCGGAGGACGGCTTCGAGGGCGTCCTCCCGTTCTCCGGCCGGCACGTGGCCGAGATCGGTCTCCTCCCAGACCGGCTCGACGGCCTTGGGGATCACCTGGACCGGCCGCCGGACGCCCTCGTTCCAGAAGGCGGCGCGCAGGTTGGGGTGGCGGTGCAGCAGCGCCCCGGCGGAGCGGCGCAGCACGGCGCGGTCCAGCGGTCCGCGCAGTTCCAGGATGAGCTGCATGGTGTAGACGTCGTGGGCGCTCTCGTCGAAGAGCGCTTGGAAGAGCAGCCCCTCCTGCAAGGGCGCGAGCGGCAGTACGTCCTCGATGCCCGGCCGCTTCGTCATGGGTCGTTCCCCTCGTTCCCCTGATTCCGTTCCCTGCGGATTACCGGCCGGGCGCCGCGCGGGCGCCCGGCCGGGGTTCAGAGCTGCGACGCGATCTCGTCGGGTGTGAGTCCCTCGATCTCCAGCCAGACCCCGGCCACTTCCTCCAGCCGCGCCGGATCGTCCTCGGCGGCCCGCAGTTCGGCGGCGAGCCCGGCGACGGTGGGGGCGGCGAAGACCGCGCGGACGGTGACGTCGGGGATGTCGAGGGACTCACGGATCCGGCCGACGATCCGGGTGGCGAGCAGCGAGTCGCCGCCGAGCGCGAAGAAGTCGTCGTCGGGTGCGACGGCGGGGGCGCCGATGACCTCCTGCCAGATGCCGGCCAGGACGCGCTCCAGGGCGGTGGCGGGGGCGCCCGGCTTCTCCTCGGCCGGCTTCTCTTCCTCGACGGCGGCCAGGGCGCGCCGGTCGACCTTGCCGTTGGCGGTCAGCGGGAAGCGGTCGGTGAACCGCAGGCTGCCGGGGACCATGTGCTCGGGGAGCCGCTCGCGCAGCAGGTCCAGCACCTCGTCGACGGTGGGCGTCGGGTGTCCGGTACGCACGGTGGCGTGGGCGGCGAGGCCCCGGTACCCCGGGCCGTCCGGCCGGGGCACGGCGACGGCCACGGCCGAGGCGACGTCCGGGTGGGCCCGCAACGCGGCCTCGATCTCACCGAGTTCGACGCGCCGGCCGCGGATCTTCACCTGGGAGTCGGCGCGGCCGGCGAACTCGATGGTGCCGTCGGGCCGGAAGCGGCCCAGGTCGCCCGTGCGGTAGAGGCGTTCGCCGGTGACGGGGTGGGGGACGAACGCGGCGGCGGTGCGCTCGGCGTCCTCCCAGTAGCCCGCCGCGACGCCGGGCCCGGCGCAGTACATCTCCCCCGTCACCCCGTCGGGCACGTCCCGCATCCCGTCGTTGAGCAGGTGGTAGCGGGTGTTGGCGATGGGCCGGCCGTACGGGATGGTGGGCAGCGCGGTGTCGGCCTCGGTGACCGGGTGCCAGATGTTCCAGAGGGTCGTCTCGGTGGGTCCGCCGACGCCGACGACGCGCACGCCGGGCAGGGAGCGGAGCAGCCGTTCCGGCACGTGCGGGGGTATCCAGTCGCCGCCGAGCAGGACGAGCCGCAGCGAGGCCGGCGGGCGGGCGGCGGTGCGGGCGTCCTCCAGGAGCATCTCCATGGCGGCGGGGACGGAGTTCCACAGCGTCACGCCGTGCGCGGCGACGAGTTCGGCCCAGTGGGCGGGGTCGCGGTCGCGGCCGGGCTCGGGGACGACGACGGAGCCGCCCGCGCCGAGGACGCCGAAGAGGTCGAAGGTCGACATGTCGTGGTGGAGCGCGGTGACCGCGAGCGCGCGGTCGTCCGGGCCGATCCCGAACGCGTCGAGGGTGGCCAGCAGGGCGTTGACCATGCCCCGGTGGCGGATCATGGCGCCCTTGGGCTCGCCGGTGGAGCCGGAGGTGAACAGCAGGTAGGCGAGGTCGTCGGGGCCCTGGGCGGGCGGCAGCGGGCCGGCGGACAGGCCGTCGAGGCCGGTGTCGACGGGCAGGACGCGGATGCCGAGTTCGGCGGGGAGGGCGTGGGCGGCCGGTTCGGCGGACCGGGTCAGCAGGTGCCGGGCGCCGGTGCGGCGCAGGATGCCGTGCAGCCGGGCGGCGGGCTGCCGCGGGTCCAGCGGGACGTACGGGGTGCCGGCGAAGAGGGCGCCGTACGCGGCGGCGATCTGCTCCCAGCCGCGGTCCATGACGACGGCGACCGGGCGGCCGGGCTCGGCGCCCTCGCGGCGCAGCCAGTGCGCCACCCGCCGGGCGCGGTCCGCGAGTTCGCCGTAGGAGAGGGTGGCGTCGGGGGCGATGACGGCGATGTGCTCGGGGTGCTCGGCCGCGTGCCGGGCGAAGAGGTCCTGGACCAGCAGGTCCGGTACGGGACGTTCCGGACCGGCGGCGCCTTTCCGTATGCCGTCGGGGCGGAGGGGCAGCGGCTCGTCCCAGGCGGCCTCGTCGGCCTCCAGCCGGTCCAGGAGGTCCCGGAACGCCGCGAACATGGCGTCCATGAGGCCGGCGGGGAACAGTTCGTCGACGGCGTCCCAGTTGACGTAGAGGTCACCGTCGTGCTCGTCGATCTGCACGTCGAGGTAGACCTGCGGCGTCTGCGAGATGGTGTACACCTCCTCCAGCAGGCCGCCGAGCAGCGGCCGGTCGCCGCCGCGCAGACCGATGGTGCTGGTGAGCACGACGGGCATCAGCGCCTGCCGGAACCCGCCCTGGTGGCGGACGAGTTCGCGGAGCAGTTCCACGCCGGTGACGTGCTGGTGGGCGAGGTCGCGCCAGCCCTGCTCCTGGACGCGGGCGGCGCGCTCGGCGAAGGTCCCGGGGGTGCGGTGGTCGACTTCGAGGAGGGAGAACGACGCGAACTCGCCGAGGACGCGGTCGGCTTGCGGCAGCAGCGGCAGCCTGTTCATCCGCGGGATGTTGAGGGTGAAGCGGGCGCTCTCGCCCCAGTGCGCCAGCACCTCGGCGAAGGCGGCGATGGCCAGGCCGCTGGGGGTGAGCCCGGCGTGGGCGGCGCGGGTCTTCAACCGCTTCCAGCGGGCGGCGGCCATCCGGTGGCGGCGGCCGGTGAACGTATGCCGGGTGAGCTCGGCGGGGTCGCGGACGAGCGGCAGGCGGGGCGAGGGCGGCAGGCCGGGCAGCCGGTCCGTCCAGTAGGCGCGGGAGGCGCGGTACTCGTCGGAGTCCCGGGTGGCGGCCTCGGCGAGGACGTAGTCGCGGAACGTCGTCTCCAGCGGCGGGAGTTGGGCGTCCGGGTCGGCGTAGTACGCGGAGAGGTCGGCGAGCAGCAGCTTCCAGCTGAGGAAGTCGAGGATCAGGGCGTCGAAGTCGACGTGGACGCGGGTGCGGTCGTCGGCGAGCCGGCTGAGCACGACGCCGAACAGGAACGGGCCGTCGGCCGGGAGCACCCGGTGGGACATCGCGCCCCGGATCGCGGCGAGCCGGGCCCGCACGGTCTCCTCGTCGGCGCCGCGCAGATCGACGGTCTCGATGGGCAGGGGCGGCACCTCGGGGCGGATCCACTGCTCGCCGCGCTCGGGGTCGATGGCCAGCCGCAGGACGTCGTGCCGGGTGACGACGCGCTCCCAGGCGGTACGGAAGCGGGGGAGGTCGAGGTCGCCCTCGAACTCGTAGTAGGCGTGGGTGGAGACGTTCCCGAGCTCGAACGCGCCGGTGCGGCCCAGGAGATACGCCTGCTGGGTGTCGGTGAGGGGGAAGGGGGCGTGGCGGGCGGCGGGGCCGGGGGTGGGTGCGGATGCGGATGCCGGTCCGGGCGTGGGTGTGGGTGTGGGTGTGGGTGCGGCGGGGACGGGTCGGGGCAGGTCGTGGGCCACCTGGGGGTCGCCTTTCCTTCGGTGCGCGGTGCGCCGCCCCGACCGGCCGGACCGCGGGGACACGCGGCACGGGCCCCGCCGTAGCCGCCGCCCGGGCGGAACCGGCAGCGGGACGGGACCGGCCGGGGCCTGGCGTGCGTCCGAGTACGGATCGGTCCGCGGGACGTCCGGGGCGCGGGATGAGCGGGCGGGGTGAGCGGGCGGGACGAACGGGCGGGGTGAGCGGCGAGGGTGGGAAGCGGGTGGAGTCGGGGACGGGTGCGCAGCGGGCGGGGCGGTGGGGCGGTGGGCGGCGTCGAGGCAGGGGCCCGCGACCCGCACTCCCTTACCGCCCCTTTCCTTCGAATTTCCTTCGGATTTCCTTCGAAGCGGGGGAATTCCGGGCCGGCGGCGGCCTTTTCCTCCCCTTCCGCCACGTGACGGAATCCGGTCGGACGCTTTTCGGCCTATCGGCCGGATTTCGGACGGTGGTTTATCCGGGCACTTCTTTTCGGCCGCCGGTTTCCGGCCCCCTCCGGCTCGGCACCGGCCGCGCCCGGAAGGCGGCGGAGCCGCCTAGCCGACCGCGCCGGCGAAGAGTTCCGACCACTCCCGGACGGTGGGCCGCTTCGCCAGCTCGACGTACGGCACGTCGACTCCCCGGGACCGCCATCGGGTGGTGAGGGTCATCAGACGGATGGAGTCGAGCCCTTCGGCGAGCAGGTTGTCGTCGAGCCCGACCTCGTCGACCGTGAGGTCGAGGATCTCGGCGACGTCCGCCCTGATCTCGTCGATCGGCAGCGGCGCGGGGTCCGGCAATGTCGTCATCTCCTCGGGCAGGGGCGCCGTGACGGGCGCCGGGGCCGACGCCCGGGCGGGCGGACGCGGCGCCCGGCGGCACGGCGGTCGGGGTCGCGGGTTCGGCCGGGAGGGGGGAACCACGGCAGTGAGAACGAGGGGCAAGGCGCGGGCCGGGGAGGCGGCCGTTCAGCGCTCGGAACGGACCGGTTCGACTCGGATCGGACACCGCCGACGGAATGGGACGGAATCCTGCGTGAGCACTCGCCCAATCCTTTCGTCGCGCCCGTATTCCACATCCTCAATGCCGCAAACTTAGCAAGGGTTGCCTTACCTGACCACACGACGGATCCGTGTCCCACGTCACACTACTTTACGCATATAACGCGAGGTCAGGAGCGTGCCAGGGAAGGGCCATTCACCCCTGGTGAGACGGGAGCCCGCGCCCGTCCCGGACCGGCCGTCCCGCCACGCTCCGTACGCGCCGGCGGGGACGAGCCGAGACGGAGGGGACGGGTTCCGCGTGCGGGGGCGCGGGGGCACAGGCGTGCGGGGGCGCCGATCGCGCTCCCCGCCCATACCGTCAGGACACGGACGTCGGCGCCGGCTCCACCTCGTCCGGTCCGGCCACCGTCCCCGCGTCCCGCCGCGGCCGCCCCGGGAGGACGGCCGTCAGTAGCGCCGCCACCGCCAGCAGTCCCGCGCCCGCCAGCAGGGCCAGGCCGTAGCCGTCGTTCAGCGCCACCAGCGGCGCGCCGCCGCGGTCGGTGAGCGTCGTCGTCCTGCTCGTCGCCACGCTCACCGTGACCGCCAGCCCCAGCGAACCGCCCACCTGCTGGGCGCTGTTGAGGATGCCGGAGGCCATCCCCGCGTCGGTCGGCGGTACGCCGGTGGTCGCGGCGTGGGCCAGCGGGACCACGCACGCGCCGATGCCCAGGCTGGTGACCAGCGACGGGCCGAGGACGTCGGTGAGGAAGCCGCCGTCGGCGCTGACGCGGCTGAACCAGAACAGGCCCAGCGCCCCGACAAGCGCGCCGGCCGCCGCCGGCACCCGCGGCCCGGTCCGGGCGTACACCCGCCCGACGAGCATGGCGCTGGTGACGAAGCCCAGGCAGAAGGGGATGAACGCCAGGCCGGCGACGGCCGGGCTGTAGTCCAGGACCCGCTGGAGGTAGAGCGAGACGAAGTAGAAGCTGGCGAACTGGCCAGCCGCGAGCAGCAGCATGGTCACGTTCGCCCCGCTGACCGTCCGGCGGGCGAACAGCCCCAGCCGCACCAGGGGGCTGCGGGCGGCCCGGGCCTCGTACAGCACGAAGCCCGCGAGCAGCGGCACCGCCGCACCCAGCAGGCCCAGCGTCAGCGGCGAGGACAGCGGGTGGTCGCCGGTGCGCCCCACCCCGTACACCAGAGCGGCCAGTCCGGTCGTGGCGAGGAGCGCGCCGCCCACGTCGAGCCGGCTGCGGTGCCCGGGCCGGCCGTCGGGGATCATCCGGCCGGCCACCGCGGCGAGCACCACGACGGGCACGTTGATCAGCAGCACCCAGCGCCAGTCCAGATACTCGGTGAGCACCCCGCCGATCAGCACCCCGGCCGCGCCGCCCGCCGAGCCGGCCGCGCTCCACCAGCCCAACGCCCGCCCTCGGGACGGCCCTTCGGGGAAGCAGGTGGTGACGATCGTCAGCGCGGCGGGGGCGAGGACGGCCGCACCCAGGCCCTGCACCGCGCGGGCGGCGACCAGTTGGCCCGGTGACTGGGCGATCCCGCCGGCCAGGCTGGCCAGGCCGAACAGGCCGAGTCCCCACCAGAGCACCAGCCGCCGCCCGTAGAGGTCGGCGATCCGGCCGCCGAGCAGCAGGCAGCCGCCGAAGACCAGGGTGTACGCGTTCACCACCCACAGCAGCCCGGACTCGGTGAAACCCAGGTCCTCGCGCATGGCCGCCAGGGCCACGTTCACCACGGAGGCGTCCAGGGTCACCATGAACTGGACGGCCACCACCACCGCCAGCACCCAGCCGTACCGGATGCCTTCCCCGGCCTCGGCCGGCACTTCAGCCCGTACTTCGTCCCGCACGTCGCGCTCCTGTCTGTTCTTCCGGGACCGTCTCGGTTCTTCCGGGCCTTTCCGGACCCGGGTTCGGGCCGCCGCTCGTCCTGTCTCAGACCTTCGACCGGACGGCCTCGTGGGCGACCCCGTCCGCGTCACCCCGGCCCGCGTCGTCCCGGTTCACGTCGTCGCCCTCGGTGGCCACCCACTGCTCGACCGTCATGCCGTGCCGCCAGTAGCCGGAGGCGTCGAGGGCGCTGCGCTCCAGGCCGCGCTCGTGGAGCAGATGGCGGCGGACGGCCCGGACGGCGCTCGCCTCGCCGGCGACCCAGGCGTGCACCACGCCCTCGGGCCAGGCCAGTTCGCGGACCGCGCGTTCCATCGGCGTAGGAGAGCGCCATCCGGCACGGTCGCGGCGCACCCAGCGGATCTCGGTGCCGGGGGGCGCCTCCAGGTACTGCTCGTCGTCCTCGTCCGCCACTTCGGCGATCACCAGGGCCCGGGCACCGGACGGTATGCGTTCCAGCATGGTGGCGATGGCGGGCAGGGCGGTCTCGTCGCCGGCGATGAGGTGGACGTCGGCCTCGGGGGCGGGGGTCCAGCCTCCCGTCGGCCCGGCGATGCCGAGCAGGTCGCCGGGGCGGGCCCGGCGGGCCCAGTCGACGGCGCGGCCGTCGCCGTGCACGACGAAGTCGATGTCCAGTTCCAGGGTGGCCGGGTCGAAGCGGCGCACCGTGTACGAGCGGGCGTGCGGGATGGCCGCGCCCTCGGGGTACCGCATGCCGGTGGGGCCGATCTCCGGCAGGGCGGGCGCGCGTTCGCCCGGCGCGGGGAAGAAGAGTTTGACGCGTTCGTCGGCGGTGCGGCCGGCGGCGAAGCCGCGCAGCGTCTCGCCGCCGACGCGCAGCCGCAGCATGCGGGGGGTGAGCGCGGTGGCCCGCAGCAAGGGGGCCAGATAGGTCTCGATCCGGGCTCGCGGGAGCCGCTTGCGCATACTTCCCTCGGCTCGCCTCATCGGCGGCCACCTCATTTCCGTGGGTCTCGCTCCTCGGGCTCGATCGAGCGAGAGAAATCCTACATGTATAAAAAAGCTACCCTCAAGCTCTCGCGGCGACCGAGGACCACCGCGGGCGCGACCGGGAACCGCCACGGGCGCGAGCGAGGACCGCCGCGGGCGCGAGCGGGTACGGAGAAAGGGCAGAACGCTGGCCGGCAACAGCACTTCCAGTAGCAGCAGCACCAAGCGGGGCCGACCGCCCCGGCTGTCCCGCGAGCACATCGTGGCCGCGGCCTACGAGATCATCCTCAAGGAGGGCGCCGAGCACCTGACGATGCGCCGGCTGGCGGCGGCGCTGGACAGCACCGCCATGGCCGTCTACTACCACGTGCGGGACAAGGACGAACTGCTCGCCCTCGTCCTGGAGCACGTCGCCCGCAACCTCCCCCGGCCGCCGCTCCCCGACGACCCGAGGGAGCGGCTGGTGGTCGTCTGCGGCCTGATGCACCAGGCGTTCGCCGACCACCCGTGGGTGGTGCCCATCGTGGCCCGCGGCGAACTCGTCGGCATGTCGGCGGTGTGGATGACCGAGGAGATCCTCGGCGCCCTCACCGCCTACGGGCTCGGCCGCGAGGAGGCGTTCTGGGCGCACCAGACGCTCTGGTACTACACGGCCGGCCATGCCCTCTCGACGCCGCCGCGCTCGCTGCCCGAACCGGGCGACGGAGCGGGCGGCGGGAGGGGCCGGCACTACCCCGAGACCGCCGCCGCCCCGGAGACGGCGGCCGCGTACCCGCACGTCACCTCCTATGCCGAGGACTCACGGGAGTTGGAGGCCCGGTACGACTACGAGCAGGGGATCCGGCACATCCTGGACGGGGTGCTGAACACCTGATGACCCGGACGGCCTTCAGCCGGCCTTCAGCCGGCCACCGGCCGGCCGTCTGCCGACCTTCCTCCCCTTCTCCAGCGCCTCCGCGAGCCGTTCCATCAGCGGGGCGTAGCCCGCGTAGGTGAACTGGGCCTCGTTGTTCCACGGGACGACCTGCCCGGCCTTGACCGCCGGCAGGTCGTTCCAGGTGGGCTTGGAGCGCGCCACCTCGTCCAGCGGCATGTTGTTGGACCGCTGGTCGTAGAAGAGGATGTCGGGGCGGTAGGCGTCCGCGTTCTCCCAGCTGTGCTTCTCCCAGTAGCCGGGCGGGCCGGGACGCTCCGGGACGATCAACCGGACGCCCAGCTCACGGTAGTAGCGCAGGTCGGGCAGCTTGTCGGGGACGGCCGCGGAGAGCGCGTCGGGCTGGGCGGCCACGGCGAGCACCCTCAGCCCGCCGTTGGCCTTCGCCGCGCGGCGCAGCCGTTCCGCGGCCCGCTCGAACCGGGCCTTGGCGTCGACGACGGCCGTTGCCCGCAGGTCGGCGCCCAGGGACTTGGCGAGTTCGGCGTACCGCTCGACGGCCCGGACGAGGGAGACGTCGGAGGTGCGGATGCCGACGCTCGGCGCGAAGCCGAGGATCTTCTTCTCGCTCTGCTCGGGCAGCAGCCACAGGTGCTGTCCCACGTTGACGTTGCCGACGAGGAGTTGGGGGCGCAGCGCCGCGTACCTCTCGATCGAGAACTGCCCGGTGCCGCCCAGCGACGGGAGCCGCTCCACGTCCAGGGTCCCGGCCTGCGGGGCGGGTTTGCCGTCCTTGAGCTTCGCCGGGCCGTAGACGGCGGCGCAGTCGATGCCGTAGTCGTGCAGGGCGGCGGCGGAGGCGACGTACGCGACGATGCGCTGGGGGGTGGATCCGGCCTTGGCCGTCTCGCCGCGGTCGTCGAGGAAGCTCCAGCCGTCCCCGGAGCCGCCGCCCGCGCCCTTGCCGGAGCCGTCGGCGTCCGAGTCGCCGTCCGAGCCGCCGCAGGCCGTCAGCAGTGCGCCGACGCCCAACGCGCCTCCGGTGGTGAGCAGTCGGCGGCGTGACAGCGGCCCGGACGGCCGCCGATCGGCTGTCCGACGTCTCGTCAACTCGCTGCGTACGCGGTCGGGGGCAGTCAAGGCGCCTCGCTCTCATCGCGGGTTCCGCGGACCGGCGCGCCCGGGTGCGGCGGGCGGCCGACGGGAATTCCCTGGGAAATCCGACAAAGCAGGTTTACGCATATAGCTGGACCAAGTGAGGTTAGGCTAACCTACCTGAATGCTGTTGAACAGGCCGGCGCCCGTCGCGGCGGCACCTCCTCCCCCGGCGGTGCGGCGACGCCAAGTCCCCTATCCGGCAATGCTCCTGACGTCGTGTGCGGTCCTGCTGCTGCTCGTCGTCCTCAGCCTGGTGATCGGCGCCCGGGCGGTGCCGCCCGGCCATGTGTGGCACGGGCTGTTCGACTTCACCGGCACCACCGACGACATCGTCGTCCGCCGCGTCCGCCTCCCCCGCACCCTGCTGGGGCTGCTGGCCGGCGCCTCGCTGGGCCTCGCCGGAGCGGTCATGCAGAGCCTGACCCGCAACCCGCTGGCCGACCCGGGACTGCTCGGCATCAACGCCGGCGCCTCCGCGGCGGTGGTCACGGCGATCAGCTTCCTCGGCGTCACCTCTCTGACGGGCTATGTGTGGTTCGCCTTCCTGGGCTCCGGGGTCTGCGCGGTCCTCGTCTACCTCATCGGCGGCAGCCGCTCGGCCACCCCGGTGCGGCTCGCGCTCGGCGGCACGGCCGTCTCCGCCGCGCTGCACGGGTACATCAACTCCGTACAGCTGATGGACTCCGCCGCGCTGGACCGGCTCCGCTTCTGGACCGTCGGCTCGCTGGCCTCCGCCCACGCGGGCATCGTGCTGCGGGTCGCGCCCTTCCTGCTCGCCGGCATGGTCCTCGCGCTGGCCCTCGCCCGCCCGCTGAACTCCGTCGCCCTCGGCGACGACGCCGCCCGCGCCCTGGGCACGAACCTCACCCGCACCCGCGCGGCGTCCTTCCTGGCCATCACCCTGCTGTGCGGGGGCGCGACGGCGGCCTGCGGCCCGATCGCCTTCGTCGGCCTGATGGTCCCGCACATCGCCCGCTCCTTCACCGGCCCCGACCTGCGCCGCCTCCTCCCCCAGTCGGCGGTGCTCGCCGCGGTGCTGCTGCTCGCCGCGGACATCGCCGGACGCGTCGTCGTACGGCCCGCGGAACTCCAGGCCGGCATCGTGACGGCGCTGGTGGGAGGCGCGGTCTTCCTCCACCTGGTCCGGCGCAGAAAGGTGGCGCAGCTGTGAACTCCCGTACCCCCGGCGCCCGGGTGCCCGTCCGCGGCCGGGTCCTCCGCCCCGGCGGCCGCCTCTCGGTCCGCTTCGACCCGCGCTCCCTCCTCGTCTGCGCGGCGCTGACGGCCGTGGCGCTGCTGGCGGCGCTGGCGCTGCTCGGCAGCGGCGACTACCCGCTGTCGGTCGCGGACGTCGCCCGTACGCTCATGGGCGACGGCAGCCCGGCCGACGAGGCGATCGTCAACGAACTCCGGCTGCCGCGCGGCCTGGCCGCCCTGCTCGTCGGCGCGGCCCTGGGTCTGGCCGGAGCGGTCTTCCAGAGCATCGCCCGCAACCCGCTGGGCAGCCCGGACGTCGTCGGGTTCGGCCAGGGCTCGGCCACCGGGGCGCTCTGTGTCATCGTCGTCCTGCACGGCGACAGCACCGCCGTCGCGGCCGGCGCGGTGGCCGGCGGCCTGCTCACCGGGGTGCTGGTGTACGCGCTCGCCTGGCGCCGCGGCGTCCACGGCTACCGGCTCGTGCTCGTTGGCATCGGCACGGCCGCGGTGCTCACCGCCGGCAACGGATACCTGCTCACCGAGGCAGAGTTCAGCGACGCGCAGCGGGCCGTCATGTGGCTGACGGGCTCGCTCGACGGGCGGAGCTGGGACGAGGTGGGGCCGCTCGCGGTGGCCTGCGCCGTCCTGCTGCCGGTGGTCGCCGCGTACGGCCGCCGCCTCTCCACGATGGAACTCGGCGACGACGCGGCGCACGCGCTCGGGGTGCCGGTGGAGCGGACCCGCCTGGTCCTGATGGCCGCCGCCACCCTCCTCACGGCCGCGGCCACGGCGGCCGCCGGCCCGATCGGCTTCGTCGCCCTCTCGGCCCCCCAACTCGCCCGCCGCCTCACCCGCTCCCCCGGCCCCCAACTCGCCCCGGCCGCCTGCATGGGCGCGGCCCTGCTGATCGGCGCCGACTGGGCCTCCCAACACCTTTTCGGCGCCGACCGTCTGCCGGTGGGTGCGGTGACGGGCGTCCTGGGCGGCGTGTACCTGGTCTGGCTCCTGGTGACGGAACGCCGCGCGGGCCGGGTGTGAGCGCACCCTTCGGCCCGGACGGGCGCCGCAGCTCGTCGGGGGTGCCCCGCCGCTACGGCGCGCCGACGGGTCCGGACCCGGGCGGTTCGTCGCCGAGGATCCCGGCCAAGTGCCGCAGCGACTCGGGCAGGTGCTCGGGGCCGAACGGCGGGAAGCGCAGGTACTCCCGGACGGACCCGGGCACCGCCGACCAGTCGTAGGTGAGCGTGACCCCGGTCGCGGACGGCCCGAGCGCCTCCAGGTCGTACCGCCAGAACCAGCCGCCGAACTCCAGCCGCCCGCCGCCCTTGTCCTGCCCGGTCAGCCAGCCGATGGCGCGCGGCGGGTCGTACACATGGACCTTGTTGACCACGCGGTAGCCGCCGTCCGGGTGGTCCGGGTGGTACATGTCCATCCGGAACAGCTGCCCCGCCTCGGTCAGCGGCGCCCGGTCGACGGCTTCCCGTACCCAGCCGGTGCCGTCGATCGCGGCGTGGGCCGTCGGGTCCGCCAGGACGGCGAACACCGTCGCGGCGGGCGCGGCGATGGTCAGGGTGGCGCTGACGCTGTCGTGGCTCATGCGGACACACTCCTTGTCGTCTCGTCCCGGGCGTTCCCGGCGCGCCCCCCGGTCCATCGTCCCCCTACGGGCCGTCCGCCCGCCGCGCGGCCGCCCCCTCCGCCGCCATGGCCAGCAGGACCAGCGCGTCGTGCTCGGGCGTACCGGGGGCGGCCTGGTAGAGGAGGAGGCGGTTGCCCGGGTGGGCGGTGGTGAGGACCTCGTTGGCGAGGGTGACGCGGCCGATGACCGGATGGTCGAAGTCCGTGGCGCCGCCGCGTTTGACGAGCACCTCGTGCCGGTCCCACAGCGCGGCGAACTCCCGGTCGGCGGCGGCCAGTTCGGCGACGAGCGCGGCGGTGGCCTCCGGGGCGGACGGCTGGACGGTCCGCAGGTGGGCGACGCAGTTGCGGGCCACGCGCCGCCAGTCGGCGAAGAGCGTGCGCGCGGCCGGGTGCAGGAACGTGTACCGGACGGTGTTCCGCCGGCCCGGCGGCCAGTCGTCGAGGCCGGGCATCAGGGCGTACCCCTCCGGGTTGGCCGCCAGTACGTCGTTGGTCTCGTCGAGTACGTACGCCGGGCCCGGCCGGAGCGATGCGAGCAGGAGCCACAGCCCCTGGCCGACCGGACGCGGGGCGGCGGGCCGGCGGCGCGGCGACCGTCCGGCGGCCCGGTCGGCGAGGGCGAACAGGTGGGCGTGCTCGTCGTCGGTGAGCCGCAGCACCCGGGCCAGCGCGTCCAGGACGGCGTCGCTGGGCGCCGTCTCCCGGCCCTGTTCGATGCGGGCGTAGTAGTCGACGCTCACCCCGGCCAGCGCGGCCAGCTCCTCCCGGCGCAGCCCGGGGGCGCGCCGGGCGCCCGGGCCGGTGGGCAGTCCGACGTCGGCCGGGCCGATCCGTCCGCGCCGGGTCCGCAGGAATTCCCCCATCGCGTTCATCCCGCCGAGTCTGCCACCGGACGGTGACCTTCCGGGTGGCTGTGTCACACCCAGGGTCCCGGCATCCAGGTTCCCAGCCCCCCGCTTCCCGGCACCCGGGATCCGCCCGGCCTTCCCGCGCCCCGGACGGCGGCGCAGGCTCGGGGCCATGACTGACGTACTGATCATCGGCGGCGGCTCCGGGATGGGCCTGGCCCTCGCCCGCACCCTGCTCTCCGAACAGCTGGACGTGACCATCGCCGGCCGGTCCGCCGAACGGCTCGCGGCGGCCCGCGCCGCACTGGAACCGGCCGCCGCCGGGCGGATCCGCACCCTGCGGGCGGACATCGGCAGGGAGGAGGACGTGGCCGCACTCTTCGACACCGTGGGGCCGGTGGAGCACGTGGTGGTCACGGCGGCGGACGTGACGGGGGCGTACGGCCGGAGCGCCGACATCACCGCCTCGGCCGCCCGCAACGTCCTGGACGTCAAGCTGCTCGGCGCCTGGCTCGTCGGCAAGTACGCGGCCGGGCGGGTCACCGGCTCCCTCACCTACACGTCCGGGATCAACGCCTACCGGCCGAACGGCTCCAATACGATCGTGGCCGCGGCCAACGGCGCGCTCGCCTCGCTCGCGTCCGGCCTCGCGGTCGAACTGGCCCCGGTGCGGGTGAACGTGGTGTCGCCGGGCTGGGTGGACACGCCCGTCTGGGACCGGCTCGGCATGGACAAGGAGGCGGCCTTCGCCGACCTGGCAAAACGCCTCCCGGCCCGGCGCATCGGTACGCCGGAGGACATCGCCCAGGCGTTCCTGTCGGTGCTGCGCAACGGGTTCGTCACCGGGACGGTGCTGCACGTCGACGGCGGGCACCGCCTGGTGTGACGGCGGCCGGCACGGCGTCGCGGGCCCGGACGCGCCGCTGCCGCCGGGCCGAGGGTCGCGCGGGTATGCGCTGTGGGCGGCGGGCCCGGGGACCGCCTCCGCTCGGCCGGGACGTTCGCGTCGGCGAGCGCCCGCGGCCGCGCCGAGGAGCCGACGGCTCGTCACCGCTTCCCGACGCCCGGGAGCTCCGCCTCCCCGTACGGCGCCGGCGCCACGGACCCTGGTGTACCCGCGTCAACGCGCGGGGGGCGCGAGCCGCTCGCCGACCATCCGGCAGGCCAGCCGCGCCGTGGCCAGCAGTTCCTCGCGGGCCGCGCCGAGGCGCGCCTGCACCGACAGGCCGTGCACGACGGACTGGACGAGTCCGGCGAGGGCCGCGGCGTCGGTCGCGGCGGTGATCTCCCCGTCCCGGACCGCCTGTTCGACGCGCGCCCGCAGGGCCCGCTCGTTCCAGGTGTGCAGTTCGGCGTAGTGGGCGCTGGTGTCGAGGGTGCTCGTGCTGTCGGTCATCACGGCGCTGCTGAGCAGACAGCCCGGGTGGACGTCCTCGGGCTGGGTGAACTCGTGGACGGAGTCGACGAGGACGCGTTCGACGACGGTCCGGAGGTCCGGCTCCGCGACGGCCCGCCGGTAGATCTCCCGGTACCGCTCGGCGTATGTCCGCACCGCCTCCTCGAACAGCCCGGCCTTGCTGCCGAACGCCGCGTAGAGGCTGGAGGTGGAGAGGCCGAGCGCCGCGGTGAGGGCGCGGGTCGACGTCCCGGAGTAGCCGGAGCGCCAGAAGAGGCGGGCGGCGTCGAGGATCGCCCGGTCACGGTCGAAGGAGCGTGGTCGTCCACGGGTCGGCGAAGTCACCCTTGCATTGTAGATCGTTTGCTCCATAATGAATTTATGGAGCAAACGATCCAGAAGAGGTTGCCGGTCGGCGGCGGGGACAGTTGGGTGACGATCGATGTGTACGGGCGGGCGGACGCCCCGGGCCTGGTCGTCGTCCCGGGCGCGATGAGCGACGCGCGCGCGTGGCGCGACGTCGCGAGGTCGATCGACGCGTGGCCGTCGGTATCGGTCGTCAACCGCCGGGGCCGCGCCCCTTCGGGCCCGCTGACCGACGCGTACTCACTGCGGGCGGAGATCGACGACCTCGCAGCGGTCCTCGACGAACTCCCACCGGCCCAGGCGCTGTTCGGCTGGAGCTACGGCGGCCTGATCGCCCTGCTGGCCACCGAGGAACGCCCGCCGCGGCAGGTGATCGCCTACGAGCCGGTGGTCCGGCCGTTCGGCGGCGATGTCCTGCCGGACCTGAGGTCCGCCGCGGAGGCGGAGGACTGGGACACCACCGTCGACATAGTGAACCGCCGGATCGCCGGCCTCGACGCGGCGCACGTCGAATCCCTGCGGGCGGACCACGAGACATGGGCGACCCTGTGCCGACTGAGCGTGCCGGCGTATGCCGAACTGGCCGCGCTGAACGCGGTCGTACCGCCGGACGCATGGGGACGGGGGACGGCACGCATCGACCTGATCGTCGGCGAGCGCAACCACGGAAGGGCCCCCTACGGAACCTCCTTCGACGACGTACGCAAGCGCGTCCCCCACGCCGAGGTGCACATACTCCCCGGCCAGGGCCACATGGCCCACCTGGAGGCGCCCGCGGGCCTCGCCGGCCTGCTCGACAAACTGGCCGCCCCCCGCCCGTCGACGATCAACCATCGGAACGATGAAACGATGAAAGGTAGCTCTCACGGGAGAACGTGACCGCCCACGAAGGCGACGCCCGGCCACCGGTGTTCGACGACGGTGGAAGTCATGCCGATCAGACTCCCCCTGGGCGACACCGAGCGCCCGGCCCCCGCTGGGCCCCGCGCCTGGCCACAGCCCTGCCGTTCGCCGTCGGCTTCCGGATGGGCACCATCCAGCCGGAGGGCTCGTTCCCCTGGTGGGGCGCGAGGTACGCGGTGGGCCTGAGCGTGCTCACGGGGGCACTGGCCCTGCTCACCGTCATGGGTCTGGTCGGCAGTTGGGGCGAGACCTTCCCCCGTTGGGTCCCGCTCCTCGCCGGCCGCCGGGTGCCGCCCCTCGCCGCGATCGTTCCGGCGATCCTGGGCGGCCTCGCCCTGGTCGCACTGTGGGACACGATGCCGCTCGCCTGGTTCGGGCTGTTCGGCTTTCACGACGTCGCCTTCACCAACGGCTGGTGGAAGCTGCTCGCCAACGTGTGCATCACCCCGGTCATGCTGTGGGGTCCGATCGTGCTGGCCCTGACCTACGCGTACCACCGACGGCGCCGGCCCGCCTGACGCTCCCCCACGCCTCTCCCGGCGGAAGCGGCGCCGCGCCCGGCATCCGGAGCCGGAGGATCCTGCCCACCACCGAGCGCGGCTCCGGAGCGGACGCGGTACCACGCCAACGCCCGGCACCTCGGCGTCGAGCCGATGGCTGACGGTCCCAAGGCCGAAGCCCGCCGGGATTCCCGGTTGAAGCACACCGAGAGGGACCGGCATACTCCCCGGATGAGCAGCACAGGGGCCGAGCCCATCGAGCAGGGTTGGGACGGACCCTGGTACCGCGTCCGCACCGAACGGTTCGAGGCGTCGTTTCTTCCCGACGCCGACGAGGACCTGGACGCCGTCTCCAACGTCGACGTAGAAGTGCGGCTGACATCGGACGGTTCCCGCTGGAGCGCGACCGTGTTCACGCTCGCCGAGGTCGAGCGCCTGATGGCGAGGTGGTCCCGGACGGGCGAGGCGCTCGGCGGCCGCTACTTCTGGTGCTCCGACGGGCTGATAGTCAGGGACCCCGGCGTCGACGACATCACCCAGGTACTCGCCGGCCTGCTCGACACTGGTGCGTTCACGCGGGTTCTCCAACGCCTCGACGACGAGTGACCGCCCCGTCCCCGACCCGAGACGACCGGAGCAAGTGCCGACCGCGGTCAACACGAACACGACCCGACGAGAGTTGCGCGCGCACTCCTCAGCCGATGGCGGGGATGGCCTGCCACAAGCCGGGCGAGCGGTCCCGGCTGATCTAGGGCCCCTCAGCCTGCCGTCAGCGCCGTCAGGGCGCGGTCCATCGCGGCGTTGAACTCCTCCGGCGCCAGTGCCAGTCGGGACTTGACGTCCCGACTCCACTGGTCGGCGAGGACCTCGGCGGAGCCCGCCTCGACACCGTCGAGCGCCGCGTCGGCCAGGTCCGACGGCGCGATCTTGTCCGCGGGCCAGCCCGCGGCCATGTCGGTGTCGGCCAGGCCGAGGTGCACCGCTGTCACGAGCGTGCCCTGCTCGGCGAGCTCAAGGCGGACGCCGTTGGTCATGGCCCAGGCGGCGGCCTTGGTCAGGTGGTAGGCATTGGCGCCCTTGCCCCCGAACCACGACATGGCGGAGAGGACGTTTACGATCGCGCCCCCGCCGTTCCTGGCGAGCGCCGGCGCGAACTCCCGGATCATTCCCAGGTGGCCGAACACGTTGGTCTCCAACTCGTGCCGCACCGCATCCAGCGAGCCGCTCACCAGGTCGGTCCCCGTCTGGATCCCCGCGTTGTTGACGAGCAGCGAGACGTCCGGGGCGGCCTCGGCGGCGGCCCTCACGGATGCGGGATCGGCGATGTCGAGGGGCAGCACCTCGACGCCGGGCAGGTCCACGGTCTCCGGTCGGCGGGCCGTCGCGTAGACCTTGCGGGCGCCCCGTTCGAGCAGGCGCTGGGCGAAGGCGCGGCCCAGGCCACGGTTGGCTCCGGTGACAAGGGCAACTGAGTTGTCGATATCCATGTCCGGTACGCTAAAACCTGACGTTGACGTCAGGGGCAAGTGCTGGTCGTCACGAACGCGGTGAGAGGAATCACCATGACCGTCACGGAGCCCGCGGCCGAGCGGCTGGTCCGCATCGGCGAGGTGGCGCGGGGCGCCGGCGTCTCGGTACGCGCCGTGCGCTACTACGAGCAGCAGGGACTGCTCATCGCGGAGCGCAGCCCATCCGGCCAGCGCCTCTACCGGCAGGATGCCGTCACCCTGGTGCGCTTCTTCCAGCAGATGTTCGCCGCCGGCCTGACCAGCCGAAGGATCACAGAACTCCTTCCATGCTGGGACTCCGGGCACACCGACGCCGAGCAACGAGCCATGCTGCGCGCCGAGCGCGACCGCATTCAGGCCAAGGTCGACGACCTGCAGGCCGCCTTGGACCGCCTCGACGAGGTGATCGCGATCACGGACACTCACCCGTAGGCACGGTCGGTTCGGACGGCGCACCAGCGATCTACGGCTGGAGTGCTAAAGGTTGTCGAAGTCACCTATGAGTATGCCGCCTTTGAAAGCTGCCCACTCTCGGGCATCGAAGAATAGAGGTGGGCGATCGGGGTTCTTCGAGTCGCGGACGGCCACGCCGCCACCGGGCAGCCCGGCCAGCTCGAAGCAGTCATTATTGTTCATGGTGAGGCTGCTCTTCTGCCAGCGGAGCGTTGATATGTCTGTCGCGTAAAGGTCGGCCTTCTCCATCAGATTTCCTTGTCCTTGCTGCGAACGATCAGGTCACGCGTTTCGTCGGGAGGCAGGGCTACGCTGGACAGGCTTCCGAAGAGCCTGCGCAACCGGCGAAGATCCCTCGGGTCATCGACGGTGGTATTGCCGAGAACGGAATCACTGAACGCCACGTCAGGGATGTCTTTGTCTCCGAACGAATAGATCTTGAATCCAGACTGCAGAATCCCGTCGACACCTCCGGCGTACGGGATTACGCGGATCCAGGCCGCGCAGTGAAGGGGGACAGGGACGTGGTGCGGCACGCCGTCGGGCGACTCGTCGGACACTGCCGTCACCTCGGCGGATGGGAGGCGGCGGGCGGCGAGGAGCGCTGCCGCACGTGCGGGACGCGGCGGTTCACCGATTACGGTGCCCTGCGCCCCCGCGAGTTGCCTCCCGTCGTGGCGCCCTCGCCCGAGGACGGCACGCGTGCGGACCGCGCCGCCGCCACCGTCATGGCCCGTACCATCCGTCACCTCAGCCGCTGGGGGCGCGGCAACGCCGAGTTCTGGCGACCCGCCGCAAGCCCGGCCCGGCGGTGGAGCCACCGGTGGCTCCAGGGCTGTGGTCAAGTCCCGTAAAAGGGACCGACCGAAGGGCGTAGCGTTCCCGTCCCGCAACGGAAGGAGCACGGAGTCATGGAGTGGACCGGTCCCCGGTACGCGGAGCTCGTCGAAGTGATGAGGAGCGCCCGGCTCCGCGCCCACGAGCGCGACGGCGACCGCCCGGTCAGGGGATTCGTCGTAAACCCTGAGGCGCTTGAGGACCGCGACGGTCAGGGCTGACCGAGGGGACTGGCCCCCGGACGGCCGCCGTCGCGCGGGGGCCGACCGGGGTGGCTTGCGCGGCGCCGTCAGGCGGAGGGGGCCGGTCAGCGCACCCCCAGCGTCCGTACGATCCCCGTCACCGTCTCCCCCGCCGCCGCGTAGGACGTCCCCACCGGGTGCAGGGTCAGGACGGCGACGATCCAGCGGTCGTCCGGGCCCACCAGCCCCGTCGTGTGCAGGGCGGGACGGCCGAGGTCCACCCCCTCGACCTCGCCTCGTCCGGGATCGGCCGGCGGGTAGCCGGACCAGCCCTGCTTCACGGCCCAGGGGCGGGGGAAGGCGGTCGGGATGCCGAAGGACTGGTCGAATCCGTCGGCACCGAGCCGGGTCGCCCGCCGCAACGGCCCCAGCACGGCCGTGCGGACGGGCGGCGGCGCCGCGTCCAGCAGGTAGCGGTAGACGCGGACGGTGTCGGCCGCCGTGATGGCCGAATATCCCCAGTGGCCGGGGTAGCCGGCCGGTGGTCCGGCGGTGTGCGTGAGTCCGAGACGGGAGACCATGCGTGTGATCACGCCGGTTCCCCCGTTCCGCTCCCAGAAATGGCCGGCCGCGTCGTCGTCGCTGCGCGCGAGCATCGCGTCCAGCCGGGAGCGGTCGTCCGGCGGCAGGGCGTAGGCCGGGCCGCGGTCCCACAGGTGGTCGAGCGCGATCAGCAGTTTCACCACTGACGCCGACCGGAACCGCGCGTCCGGGTCGAGCCGTTCGGCGCAGGTGCCCGAGTCGCGGTCGTATACGACGACTCCCGCGCTCACCCCCGTCGGCACCCGCGGACCGGTGGTGCGTGTCCCGCTCATCGTGCGCACGCCCCTCCGGTGCCGAACGGCTCACGTCCTGTCACGTCGGGCCCCCCGTCTCTCCCCCGCATCCCCCTGGTGACCAGTCTCCGGCAGGGCGGACGGACCGGCCACCACATTCGAAGGGGGTCTAATGCGCCTGGTCAGGCGGTCGGCATGGCCACACCAACGTCACCTACATCAATGTCACGCCACGCAGCGGCCGTTGAGGAGCTGGGCGCCGAGCGGGGTCAGGGTGTGGTGGGCGGCGCCGCCCACCCGGCGGGTGATCAGCAGGCCCGCCTCGCGGAGGACGGAGACGTGGTGGCTGGCGGTGGCGGCGGCGATGTCGGCGGTGCGGGCCAGTTCGGTGGTGGTGCCGCCCTCGGCGACGGCCTCCAGCAGCGTCGCCCGGGTCCGGCCGAGCAGGGCGACGAGCGCCTGGCCGTGCCCGGACGCCTCGCGCCCGGTGAGGAGTTGGGACGGGTTGTGCTCGATCGGGTAGACGACGACGGGCGGCAGGTCGCGGCTGCGCAGCATGGTCGGTTTGCGCCAGCAGAAGAAGGACGGGAGCAGGAGCAGCCCGCGGCCGTCGAGGTGCAGGTCGCCCTCGACGTGCGGGCCGTGCATGATCAGTACCGGCGGGGACCACTCCAGGGTGGGGTGCAGGGTGCGCAGCAGGTGGTCGAAGGCGCCGGACGGCAGGTCGGCGACGGTCCGCGTCATCCGGCCGCGGGCGGCGATGTCGGCGGTGACCTCCGCGCGCACCCGTGACCAGTGGGGCGCGAGGGCCACCCGGTAGTAGGAGCGGACGGCCTCGCCGAGGCCCTTGAGCGCGTCGAGGTCGCCGTCGGCGAGCCCGCGCATCCAGGGCGCGGTGTGCCCCTGGGAGACGGCGAACTGGGTGAGGTCGTCGCGCAGCCGGCCGCGCGGGGTGGACATCAGGGCGTTGACGCCGAGGTCGAGGCCGCCGGCACCGGCCGCCGGGGTGAGGAAGTCCGGCGAGTAGCCGCGCGGCGGGGCCAGCGCCAACAGGCGGCGGGCGCCGGGGTCGAGCCGGCCCCGGACCTCACGGCGCCACCGGTCGAACACCAACGGCCCGTCGGTGGTCTGGAGCATGTGCAGGCTCAGCAGCACCTCCCACATCGGGTCGGGCGTCTGCGCCAGCCGCGTGCGGGCGACGTCGTCGCTGCCGAAATGGATACGCAGTCCCACAGACCTTGCCTCCCGCCCGGCTCCCCGGGCACCCTGAGCCTCCGCCGCCCGTCCTCACCGGTCCCCCTCTATGGTCCCGGCGGCCGGAGGGGGCTTTCAATCACCCCGACGGTGGGTTCCGGCCATCCTGCCGTGGACCGGGGGGGCGGGCGGGGACGTCACGGTGGGCGGATACGTCACGGTGGGCGGGCACGTCGCGGCGGGCGGGCACGTCGCGGCGGGCGAGGACGTCATGGCGAGGACACGGGCGGCGGCGAGGGCCGCCCGGGGAGCCGGTGCAGCCCGTCCCGAGGGGCCACCTGGTGATAGCCGGGATCGCGCGGTGCCGGGCCGGTGGCCGCCGTCGGCGCCGGAAGCACCTGCCGTCGAGGGCCGACGGCGCTGCCGCGAGCCTGCCCACGCGCACCCACACCCCCGCCGACCGCGGCCCCCAGCCCGCCCTCGATAAGGTCCGGCAGTGGAGATCTTTCACCTGCGCTACTTCGTGGCGGTCGCCGAGAACCTCAGCTTCTCCCGCGCCGCGCGGCAACTGCACATGGCCACCTCGCCGTTGAGCCAGCGAATACGGGATTTGGAACGCGAGCTCGGCCGACAGCTCTTCGACCGGGATTCGCATCACGTCGCGCTGACCCCCGCCGGTGCGGCACTGCTGCCGGCGGCGAAGGACGTCCTGGGCCGGTTCGACGATCTTCCCTGGCGGCTGCGCCAGGCCCTGGGGCCGGAGCGGCGGGCGGCGTACGTGGGTGTGGTGCCGGCGCTGCACCCGCTGCTGCGGGAGCGCCTGGCGCGGCTGGAGGCGCGCTGCGCCGACGCGTACGACGTCAAGCGCTGGCCCGGCAACAGCGGGAACCTCGTGGCCGCCGTACAGCGTGGCGACCTGGCCATGGCGCTGGTGCACCTGCCCGTGCACGCCGAGGGCGTCGAGGTGCTGGAGCTGTTGCACGAGCCGTTGGGCGCGCTGCTGCCCGGCGCCGAGTTCGGCGGGCGGAGCTCGGTGTCGTTGAGCGAACTCACCGATCACACCTATGTGACGTCCGCGCCCGGCACTCTCCCGACCTATTTCGACCAGATCAAGGTGCGGCTGAAAGCCGCGGGAATCCACCGGGAGATCAATCTCGATATCGGGGATTACGCGAGTGTGCGGGAGATCGTGGCGAACGGTTCGGTCTTCGGTATCACCCTGCTCAGCGTGGGCAGCCGCGGGGAGGGAAAGGATACGAGCGTCGTCCTGCCGTTCCGCGATTTCTCGCCCGCCCTGGCGACCGGTCTGGTCTGGCGCCGCGACCGTGCCCGGCCGGACGGTGACCTGCATACCCTGATCAGCGCGGCGGGTGAGGAGTTCGCCGGCCCCTTCGACGTATCCCGGGGCGCTTCCGCAAGCGGCTGTGCCGATCCCGCCGACTCCGCCAATTCCGCCGACTCCACCGGCTCCGCGGGCTCCGCGGGCGCTTCCGGCGCTCCCACCCCTCCGGCCGCCGCTCCCCGGTCTCCCCGCCCTCCCCGCGAACTCCGCTGACCGGCCGCACCCGCCTGGCTCCCCCTTCCGCGCCCTCACCTCCGCCCAAAACGGCGTGACCATCCCGGTCACGCCGTTTTTCGCGCATCGGTGTCACTGATCGCTTGGGTTCTCCCGCCCTGCGGATCTAGCGTTTTTCCTGTCACCGGGGAAAACCACGAAGCTCTCGAATCCCTTTCCCTGACCCGTCTTTCGCGCTGGAGTGGTGATGGAATCCGCTGGAAAAACCGACGCACCGGGCGGCCCGCTCGCCGGGGTGCGCGTCATCGACCTGTCCACGGTGGTCATGGGCCCTTACGCGGCCCAGATCCTCGGCGACCTCGGCGCCGATGTCGTCAAGATCGAGTCGCCGCACGACACCGTGCGGATCGGCACCCTGCACCGCACGCCCGGCATGACCCCGTTGAACCTCAACGTGAACCGCAACAAGCGCAGCGTGCGGCTCGACCTCAAGGACGAGGGTGAACGCGCCAGGGCACTGGACCTGATCGGCACCGCCGACATCCTGATCACCAACATGCGGGTGCGCGCCCTACGCCGCCTGGGCATGGACCACGACAGCCTCGCCGCGGTCAACCCCCGCCTCGTTCACGTCCACGCGCAGGGGTTCCGTTCCGGCTCCGACCGGGCCGGGCTGGCCGCGTACGACGAGACGGTGCAGGCCGCCTCCGGGCTCGTCGACCTCGCGCAGCGCGCGGGTGATGTGGGGGCGCCGGTGGTGCTGCCGAGCATCTTCGGCGACAAGGTGGCGGCGCTGACGATCGTGTACGCGGCGCTCGCCGCCCTCGTGCACCAGCGCGCGACCGGCCGCGGGCAGCGCGTCGAAGTGCCCATGGTGGACGCGCTGCTGGCGTTCAACCTGGTCGAGCACCTGCAGGGCCGGACCTTCGAGCCGCCGGCGGGCCCGACCGGATTCCCGCTGTCCATGAACAAGGGGCACCGGGCGCGTCCGACCAAGGACGGCCTGGCGATGGTCATGCCGTACAGCCCGGAGAACTTCCGTGACCTGTTCGTCGCCGCGGGCCTCCCCGAACTCGCCGAGGACCCGCGCGTCAACGGGGAGTTCATCGACTCCACGCGGGACGGCGAGGACCTGGCCGAGCTGCTGGAGTCGGTGACGCCCCGGCTGACCACCGCGCAGTGGGCGGAGGTCTGCGCCCGGCACAACATCCCGTTCGGCCCCGTGCTGCGCCTCGACGAGGCCGCCGACGACCCGTACGTGCGGGACGGCCACCTGCTCGACGTCGCCGAGCATCCCACCGAGGGCGCCTACCGGGTGATCGGCATACCGCTGGTGTTCTCGGCCACCCCGGCCTCGGTGCGCCGGCACGCCCCGCTGCCCGGCCAGCACACCGACGAGGTGCTCGACGAGCTCGCCCACGGGAAGGCGGGACGGTGAGCGACAGCACGAGCGACAGCACGCGTACCGGGGCACCGGAGTCCGTCCGTACCCGCACCGTCGGCGGCGCCCTCGTCGTCACCATCGACCGGCCGCGGGCCCGCAACGCCGTGGACGCCGGGGTCGCGCGGGGCATCGCCGCCGCCGTGGACCGCCTGGAGTCCGAACCCGGGCTGCGGGCGGGCGTCCTCACCGGTGCGGGCGGCACCTTCTGCGCGGGCATGGACCTCAAGGCCGCCGCCCGCGGGGAGGAGGTGACCGTGCCCGGCAAGGGCTTCGCCGGGCTCGTCGAGGCGGCCACGTCCAAGCCGCTGATCGCGGCCGTCGAGGGCCACGCGCTGGGCGGCGGCTTCGAACTCGCCCTCGCCTGCGACCTGGTGGTCGCCGCCGAAGGGGCCTCCTTCGCGCTCCCCGAGGTCAGGCGCGGACTGATCCCCGGGGGCGGCGGGGCCGTCCGGCTTCCCAAGCGCGTCCCCCACCACCTGGCGATGGAGCTCCTCCTGACCGGTCGTACGGTGACCGCCGCCCGCGCCCGTGAACTCGGCGTCGTCAACCGCGTCACCCCGGACGGCCGGGCGCTGTCCGCCGCCCTGGAACTCGCCGAGGAGATCGCCGCCAACGCGCCGCTGGCCCTGGCCGCGGTGAAGCGGACCGTCCGGCGGGCGGACGGCGTCCCGGAGCGGGAGGCGTTCGCCGCGCAGGCCGCCGAGACCGGCGCGCTGCTGCGCTCGGCCGACTTCGCCGAAGGGGTGCGCGCCTTCGCCGAGAAGCGCGCGCCGGAGTGGAGCGGACGGTGAACCGCGAGGAGGTCCTGCGCACCCTCGACACGCCCGTCACGGCGCCCGCGTACGCCCCCGCCGCCGTCCGCTTCACCGACCGCGCGTACCTGAGCGTCGTCTACCGCACCGACCCGGACGCGCTGCGGGCGGTGGTGCCCGAGCCGCTGCGCGTCGACCCCGACGAACCGCTGGTGCGGTTCGAGGTGATGAAGATGGGCGACGTCACGTCCTACGGCCCGTACGTCGAGGCGGGGCAGGCGATCGCGGTGCGTTTCGGGGCCGAGCGCGGCGAGTACCTGCACGCCATGTACCTGGACAGTTTCGCGGCCACGGCCGCGGGCCGCGAGGTGGGCGCCTATCCCAAGGCGATGGGCAGGCCCGCGCTGTACGCCGAACAGGCCGCGCTGGTCGGCACGCTGGACTACGGCAGCGTACGGGTGGCCACCGCCACGATGGGCTACAAGCACCGCCCGCTCGACCCGGAGGCCGCCCGCGAGCTGATCGCCGTGCCCACGTACATGCTCAAGGTCGTCCCGGGCTACGACGGGACCCCGCGCGTCTGCGAGCTCGTCCGGACCCGGATCACCGACCTGACGGTCAAGGAGGCCTACACCGGGCCCGCGCGGCTCCAGCTGTTCGCGCACGTCCTGGCGCCGCTGGCGGATCTGCCCGTGCTCGGGATCGTCTCGGCCAGTCACGTCGTCACGGATCTCACCCTGGCCCCGGCCGTCCCCGTCCACGACTACCTCACCGAGGAGGCCCCCTCATGACACCCCCTCATGACACCCGCCCGCCGGGCACCGCCGCCGTCGTCGGCGCCGGCACCATCGGCCTCGCCTGGGCGGCGCTGTTCGCCGCGTACGGCTGGGAGGTGACCGTCACCGACCCGCGCGAGGACCTGGACGCGGCCGTGGACGAGGCGCTGCCGATGCTCGCCGCCGGGCTCCCCGGCGGCGACGCGGCCGGCCTGCGCGGCCGCATCCGTACCACGCACGAGCCGGCCGAGGCCGTGGCCGGCGCGCGGCTGGTGCAGGAGAACGGGCCGGAGGACCTGGAGTTCAAGCGGCGGCTGTTCGCCGACGTCGCCCCCCACGCCCCGGCCGACGCGCTGCTGGCCACCTCCAGCTCCGGCATCGTCGCCACCGATATCGCCGAGCGGCTGCCGGACGCCGTCGCGGCGCGGCTGCTCGTCGCCCACCCCTTCAACCCGCCGCACGTCGTCCCGCTCGTGGAGATCGTGCCAGGCGAGCGCACCGCTGAGGAGACCGTGGCGGAGGCCGTCGCCCTCTACCGGTCGCTGGGCAGGACACCGGTGCGGCTGCGCGCGGAACTTCCCGGGTTCGCGGCCAACCGGCTGCAGAGCGCCGTGCTCCAGGAGGCGTTCCACCTCGTCCTGAGCGGGGTCCTCGACGCCGCCGAGCTCGACACCGTCATGAAGACCTCGCTGGGCGGCCGGTACGCCGCCGTCGGCCCGTTCGAGAGCTTCCACCTCGGGGGCGGCCCCGGCGGCATCCGGCACATGATGCGGCACCTGGGCCCGGGCCTGGCCGAGGGCTGGCGGCGGCTCGGCCACCCGGAGCTGGACGACGACGCCGTCGCCACGCTCGTCGGCCAGACGGAGGCCGCGTACGGGAGCGGTCCCGAGGCGTACCGGCGGCGCGCCGCGCTGCGCGACCGCAAGCAGCTCGCGCTGAACGAGGCGCTGCGCCGGGCCGAACAGGGCTGACGCGCCCCTTTCCGACGGTGCTGAAGCGCCCGTCCGAGGGTGCTGAAGCGCCCCTCCGAAGGTGCCGCAATCCCCGCCCGTCGGTGCCGAAACGCCCGTCCGATACCGCTCGACACCCGCGAGGACGGCGGGGCCGCACCCCACCGTCCCGCTCTCAAGGAGCCGTCCCCCTCTCAAGGAGAAGGAGTCACCACCATGCCCAAGCCCGCCGACCCCACCCCGGACTTCTTCGGCTACGCCGACCTGCTCGGCGCCGCCGACCGGGCCGAACTGGCCGCCATCCGCGACCATCTGGAAAAGGAGATCAAACCGCTGGCCGACGCCGCCTGGGCACGGGCGGAGTTCCCCTTCGAGGCGGTCGAGAAGATCGCCGCGATCAACCCGGCCGGTTACACCTACCCGGAGTTCGGCGACGGCCGTGACCGCGGCGCGCTGTTCTCCGGCTTCCTCACCCTGGAGCTCAACCGGATCGACCCGTCGCTCGGCGTGTTCTGCGGCGTCCACACCGGACTGGCGATGGGCAGCATCCACGGCGGCGGCAGCGACGAGCAGCGCGAGCGCTGGCTGCCGGACATGGCCGCGATGCGGACGATCGGCGCCTTCGCCCTGACCGAGCCCGAGGGCGGCTCGGACGTGGCGGGCGGCATGCGCACCACGGCCCGGCGCGAGGGCGACACCTGGGTCCTCGACGGCGCCAAACGGTGGATCGGCAACGGCACGTTCGCCGACCTCGTGGTGGTCTGGGCACGCGACACGGCCGACGGCAACGTGAAGGGGTTCGTGGTGCCGAAGGACACCCCCGGCTTCACCGCCACCAAGATCGAGGGGAAGATCGCGCTCCGCACCGTGCAGAACGCCGACATCACCCTCGACGGGGTGCGGGTCCCGGAGGCCGACCGCCTCCAGCGGGTCGACGGCTTCCGCGACACCGCCGCCATCCTGGCCCGCACCCGGGGCGGGGTGGCCTGGCAGGCGCTGGCGGTCGCGGTGCGCGCCTACGAACTCGCCCGCGCCTACGCCGTGGACCGTACGCAGTTCGGCCGGCCCATCGGCGCCTTCCAGCTGGTCCAGGATCTGCTGGTGAAGATGCTCGGCAACGTGACCGCCATGTTCGGCATGACCGTCCGCCTCGCCCAGCTGACCGAGGCCGGCCGGGGCACCGCCGAACAGGCCGCCCTCGCCAAGGCGTTCACCACATCCCGGATGCGCGAGTGCGTCGCCTGGGCCCGCGAGCTCTTCGGCGGCAACGGCATCGTCCTCGAGTACGAGATCGCGAAGTTCTTCGCCGACGCCGAGGCCCTGTACTCGTTCGAGGGGACCCGCGAGATGAACACCCTCATCGTCGGCAAGGCCGTCACCGGGCACAGCGCCTTCGTGTGACGGCCGCCTCCGGACGACACCCGCCTCCGGAAGCCCCGGACGACCGCGCGGGGGCCGGTGACTCGCCGTCGCCGGCCCCTCGCCGTGTCCGGGCGGGCGGCATCCCGGCCGTCGGGACCGGACCGCGTGCCGCGCCACCGGCGACGGCGGCGCGGGCTCACGCCGCTGCGGAAGATCTCACCTCCACCGACGGGTCCCCCGGCACCCGCACCCGCCCCGGCATCCTCCCTCGCCGGGGCGGCGGGCGGCCCGTTCCCCCGCCCCGGCGCCGGGTTCCGGCCATCCTGCCGCGGGCCGACGGCGGTTGGCGTCCGACCGGGGTCGGGGAGGGGGAGGCGCCCTTATGCTCCTGCGCCACACGATGTGTTACCGACGGTAGGGGGTTGCGATTCCCATGGTCGAGCAGGGCACGCGGAGTACGAAGAGTGTGGAAGCGGGCGTGGAGCGCCCGGGTGCCGCTCGCAGGACGTTCGTGGGAGGGCTCACGGCCGCCGCCGCGGCCGCCGCGCTCGGCGGGACGGCGGGGGCGGCGAACGCGTCGTCCCCGTCACCCCGGACCGGCCCCGCCGGGCGAAGCGGCGGACGCCGAGGGGCCGCCGGCCGGACGGTCGCCGTGCTCGGCGGCGGCGTCGCCGGCCTCACCGCCGCGCACGAACTCGCCGAACGCGGCTACCGCGTGACGGTGTACGAGCGCAAGGACGCGCTCGGCGGCAAGGCGCGCAGCATGGACGTGCCGGGCAGCGCGCGCGGCGGACGGAGACCCCTGCCTGGGGAGCACGGCTTCCGCTTCATCCCCGGGATCTACCACAACCTGCCCGACACGCTGCGCCGCATCCCGTTCCCCGGCAACCGCAATGGTTGCCACGACAACCTCGTCTCGCCCGGGGAGATGCTGATCGCCCGGACGGGGAAGGAGGACATCCGGCTCCCGTTCGCCCACCCCGGCACCCCGCCGCCCGTCCTCACCCCGGACGAGCTCCGGCGCGCGCTGACGGCCCTGCTGGAGACCTTCACCGGCGTCCCGCCCCGCGAGATCGCCTATTTCGCGGGGCGGTTGCTGGTGTGGTTCACGAGCTGCGAGCGTCGGCGGCACACGGAGTGGGAGCGCACGCCGTGGTGGGAGTTCACGCGCGCGGCGCGCATGTCGCCGGACTACCAGCGGCTGCTCTGCATCGGCCTGACCCGGAACATCGTCGCGACCAAGGCCGAGGTGGCGAGCGCCAAGACGGTGGCGACCTGCGCCGAGGCGTTCGTCTTCAACGTGCTCGGCCGGGGCGCGGACGGCCCGCCCGACCGGCTGCTCAACGCCCCGACCAACGAGGCGTGGATCGACCCGTGGGTGACGCACTTGAGGTCCCTGGGCGTGGAGTTCCACACGGGGTGGGAGGTACGGGACCTGCGGCTCGCCGGGGGACGGATCGCGGAGGCGGTGATCGCGGACGCGGTGATCCCGCACGCCGGAAGCGAGCACCGGTCCGTCACGGCCGACCACTTCGTCTCCGCGCTCCCCGTCGAGCACGCCCGTACCACCTGGAACGCGGCGGTCCGGGCGGCCGACCCCCGGCTCGCGCGGTGCGACGCGCTGCGGACGGACTGGATGACGGGCATCCAGTTCTACCTCACCGAGCCGACGCCGGTGATCCAGGGCCACGTCAACCACATCGACTCCCCCTGGTCGATCACCTCCGTGGCGCAGGCGCAGTTCTGGGCCGGGCGGGACGTCCGCCGGGACTACGGGGACGGCACGGTCGCCGACTGTCTGTCCTGCGACGTCTCGGAGTGGGACAAGCCCGGCATCCTCTACGGACGTCCGGCCAAGCGGTGCACCCGGGAGGAGGTCGCGCGCGAGGTGTGGGCGCAGTTGAAGGCGAGCCTGAACGACACCGGGCGGACGGTGCTCAGGGACTCGGCGCTGCACTCCTGGTTCCTGGACCCGGCGGTCCGCCTCGGCGGGCCGAACGCGGAGGCCACGAACGACGAGCAGCTCCTCATCCACCCCGTGGGCACCTGGGGCAACCGCCCGGAGGCCCGGACGGCGATCCCGAACCTCTTCCTCGCGGGCGACTACGTGGCCACGGACATCGACCTGGCGACGATGGAGGGCGCCAACGCGTCGGCGCGGGCGGCGGTCAACGCGCTGCTGGAGGAGGACGGTTCGGCGGCGGAGCGCTGCGTGATCACGCCGCTGTACCGGGCGCCGGAGCTGGAGGCGGTCAAGCGGCGGGACGAGGTGCGGCTGCGGTTGGGGCTGCCGAACGCGTTCGATCTGGGGTGAGGGCGGCTGGCGCCGGGCTTGGCTTGACGCGACCCTGTCAATCTCGGCCGGGTCGTGGCACGCTGCCGACACACGTCTCCTCCGGAACTCTCCGGACGCACGGCGAAACGCGAGACGACTCGATCGAGACGACGCAACGAGAAAACGCAAACGAGACGTCGAGTCCGACACGTACCGACTGACACGTATCGCCCGACACGTGCCGACCGACACGTCGGAACAGCTCGTCGGCGCAGCACCTCCGCACAGCACCTCGCACGCACAGCACTCCGCACAGCACGTCGCACCGCTCGTCTGCCCGGACCGTACTTGGCACGGTCCGGCCCCCACACGGCCGCCCCGCGCACCGCGCGCCGGCCACGGCAGAGGGAGTACGCGTGAGACGACACCCCCGCACGACCGCCATCGCCACGGGCGCCCTGCTGGCCGCCTGTTCCCTGGCCGTACCCGGCCTCGGGACCGGCGCCGCCGGTGCCGCGCCCCCGCCCGTCACCGGGCACCCGGCCACCGAGCACACGGCCGCCGCCACGGCGGAGGCGCGGCAGCGGGCCGCCGCCTTCTGGACGCCCGAGCGGATGCGCTCGGCCACCCCGCTCGACATCACCACCGACCGCCCCGCGAGCCCGCCCGCCCCGGTCCCGGCCGGCGCCCGCCACACCACCGTCGCCCCCACAACCGCCCACTCCCCGGCCGC
Source organism: Streptomyces mobaraensis (assembly GCF_020099395.1). Taxonomy (NCBI): domain Bacteria; kingdom Bacillati; phylum Actinomycetota; class Actinomycetes; order Kitasatosporales; family Streptomycetaceae; genus Streptomyces; species Streptomyces mobaraensis. The sequence continues at coordinate 971,480 of NZ_CP083590.1, forward strand.
CGTCCGCTCCTTCCCGCAGGCCGGCGGCCCCTGGACGGGCGGCGGCGCGGTGGTCAAGACGTCGGGCCGGGTGTTCTTCACCATGCAGGGCCGCACGGCGTCCTGCTCCGGCGACGCGGTCACCAGCGGCAACGGCAGCACGGTCCTCACCGCGGGGCACTGCGTGAAGTACCAGGGCAACTGGCACACCAACTGGACGTTCGTCCCCGGCTACCACGACGGCCAGGCCCCCTACGGCACCTGGGCGGCGACGAAGACGCTCTCCACCCCGCAGTGGACGGCGAGCGAGGACATGAACAACGACATCGGCGCCGCCGTCGTCGGCCCGCTCGACGGCAAGCGGCTGACGGACGTCGTCGGCGGCCAGGGCCTGGACTTCAACGGCGGCTACAACAAGCCCATGTACTCCTTCGGCTTCCCGGCCGCCTCGCCGTACGACGGCACGAAGCTCATCCACTGCAGCGGGAACACCACCAAGGACTTCCTCCTCACCAAGGACCACGGCCTCTCCTGCAACATGACCGGCGGTTCGAGCGGCGGCCCCTGGTTCACCTCGTTCGACGAGTCCACCGGCACCGGGCTGCAGGCGTCGGTGAACAGCTTCGGCTACACCTTCCTGCCCAACACGATGTTCGGACCGTACTTCGGCGACGTCGCGAAGACGCTGTACGACCAGGCGCAGACGAGCTGAGACGGCCGGCCCGGAAGGGCGGCGGCGCGGCCGGTAAGACGGCGGCACGTTCGCCCGGCGGCAGGCGAACCGCCGCGCGACGCGCCGCCGCCCCAACCAACGGGCCCCCCGCTCCTTCCGGGCCGCATCCCCGTCCCGGGACGTCATCCCGCACCCGGCTAAGCTCTCGATCATGTGGAGACAAGCGGTACTGGACGACTTTCCCGAGGCGGGATTCCGGGAGCCTGTTCACGAAGCCGAGATCGCCGCGGCCGAAAAACGCCTCCAGCGAGCGATACCCGCGGAACTCAGGCAGCTGTTCCTCGAGAGCGACGGGGTGCTCGGGCACTCCCGCGTCGACACCGTCTGGCCCTTGGAGCAGGTCGTCGAGCAGAACCTGTCCTTCTGGTCCGACGACTCCCTCGCTCGGCTGTACATGCCCTTCGACGCCCTCCTGTTCTTCGGAGACAACGGAGGTGGTGACCGGTTCGCCTTCGTGCGGAAACCCGAACGACCCGATGTCTTCGTCTGGGACCACGAGAACGACAGCCGCATGTGGGTGGCCGGCGACCTGCGGGACTACCTCGGCCGTTCGCTGCGCGCCGGCGGAGACGACTGGTACTGGCCGTAATCCGCCACCGGTTTGACCGACGCGATCGGTCCGCGGCACATCTCCCGGCCAGGCGTGTTGACTGAACTACGGATGGTTTCGTCCTTGTTCTTCAGACGGGGGGAAAGCGAACTGGCTACCGTCCCCTCTCGTGATCGAGCGTGAGGATGCCCCAGGGGACTTGAGTTCGCCGGCGGCGCCGCGAGTGGGGTCGCTGGTGGAGACGGGTGATCCGCGGGAGCCGTATCGGCTGGTGGATCCCTGCGGTACGCCAGTCAGGTCGGCGGCCGCATATCTGACAGATCTGCAGGCAGCCGGACGGCCCGCGACCACCCAGCGTTCCTACGGCATGGATCTGCTCCGCTGGTTCCGCTTCCTCTGGGCGGTCGACGTGCCGTGGAACGAGGCGACCCGGATCGAGGCACGCGACTTCTCCCGGTGGATCCAGATCACAGCCAAACCCCCACGAAAGCAGGGTAGTTCAGGGCCGCTCACGGCGTCGGCACCGGTATTGGCGCGCCATCCGCCCGAGGTGCCAATTCGATCACTGGGAAGCGGCCGGTCGGGCGGACCTATGTCGCGGGGCGTCATGTCATTGCCGAAGCCAAAGGCTTGTCACGGGCTCAGCTGCCACCGTCCTTGACGCCTCCTCGCAGGCCCCACTCATCCAGGCCGGAGTAGATCAACGCAGTACGGCCCCGCGGGAAAGTCATGACTTCCGCCTCCCCTGAATAGATCGCCACCAGTGAGTCGGCCCCTCGCCACCAGGTGTCGGCCAAGCCCAGCACTTCGTGCACTGGCTCGTACTCATCCAGCACGATGCCGTCGACCTCATCGCCAGTGACCTTGACGATCTTCTCTGCCCACATGGACGCGTGGTGGGCCAGCGCGAGCGACTCCACCCAGCCCTCGACGGTGGCATGGAGGGGCGACCACTGACCTGCGTGAATACCGAACTCACCAGATGGCCCGATCATGAAGGAGTAGGGAACCGCTGTCCGCTGCACACCGGCTTCGAACCACCACCCTTCGGACGCAGAGCCTTCAGGAGAGTCCGCTTCGAAGTATCTCGGGCCGCCGTCGTACGTAGATGCGGGCGGCAGGACCAGACCACCCCATCGCTCTTGAAACGCCGCCATCCGGTCGATGACCGTCGCAGGGATGTCCCGCTCAAGCCACCACTGTCTGTGTTCCTCAACGGGTCGGACGTCGACCTTGACGCCGTGCTCGCGGACGAACGATCGGGCTCGTTGAGTCAGACCATCAGGCACATCGTTGAAGAGGTTGAGATTCACCAGCATGAGGCTACTGGCAATTCTGAATCTCGACAGTTCAGAGAAAGGACCTGCCGGATGCGTGCGCGAAGGTCCCGGCATGCCGACGATGAGGGACGGCGCCGACGGTGACCGCCGCCCCCGCGTGACCTGCGTGTGGCGATCTTGTGTCGGAAGCCGGCGAGGGCTCCCGCGCGCCGACCGGTGCTCCTTAGGGTCCGTACCAGTACCCCGCACCCGTCCCCGAGAAAGGACCAGACCCCGTGCGTCTCCCCCGTCGCCCCCGTGGCCTGCGTGGCCGTAAAGCACTGGCCGCCCTCATATCCACCGCCGTCGCGGCCCCCGTGCTCCTCTCCGCCGCCCCGGCCGACGCCCGGACCGCCGACGGTCCGGCGCGGCAGCACCAGAAGGCCGAACGGCTCGCGAGACAGCTGGAGCGGGACGCTTCGGCGAAGGGCGCGTACCGGCATCTCAAGGCGCTGCAGCGGATCGCGGACGCCAACGGCGGCAACCGGGCCGCGGGGACGCCCGGCCACGAGGCGTCGGCCGCGTACGTCCACCGGCTGCTGAAGCAGGCCGGTTACCGGGTCTCGTACCAGTGGTTCGACGTCTGGCAGGCGAAGACGCTGACCGAGAAGCTGTCGGTCGTCTCCCCCGACGCCCGCGATCTCAAGGTCGCGGCGGCGGAGTTCTCGCCCTCGACGCCGCGGTCGGGGCTGCGGGCGCCGCTGGCGCTCGCCCGGGTGGACAAGGACCCCGGCTGCTCGGCCGACGACTACGCCGGGACGGCCTTCACCGGCCGGATCGCCCTCGTGAAGCGCGGCGGCTGCACGTTCGCCGAGAAGCAGAAGGCCGCCGCGCAGGCGGGCGCGGTCGGCACGATCATCTACAACAACGTCGCGGGCGGCGTGGTGAAGCCGTCGTTCGGGAGCCCGGCCGACGGCAAGGTGCCCACCGCCGGGATCTCGCTGGCCGACGGCGAGGCGCTGGCCGCGGCGGTGGCCAAGGGCGAGGTCCAGGTCGCCCTGAACATCCAGCAGAAGCACACCAAGAAGCGCACCCCCAACGTGATCGCCGAGACGCGGGGCGGCGACCCGCGCCACGTCGTCGCCCTCGGCAGCCACCTCGACTCCGTCCCCGAGGGCCCGGGCATCAACGACAACGGCTCCGGCTCCGCCGGCCTGCTGGAGGTCGCCCTCAAGCTCGCCGACCGCACCCGCCGCAGCGGCCAGCAGCCCACCAACAGGGTCCGTTTCGCCTGGTGGTCGGGTGAGGAGCTGGGCCTGCTCGGCTCCGAGCACTACGTGGCGCAGCTCTCCAAGGCCGAGCGCGAGAAGATCGCGCTCTACCTCAACTTCGACATGATCGCCTCGCCCAACCCGGCCCAGCTCGTCTACGACGGCGACGACTCCGACCACAAGGGCTCCGGCCCCGGCCCCAAGGGCTCGGCGGAGATCGAGAAGCTGATCAACGGCTACCTCGACCGCAAGGGCAAGGCCCACGAGGGCACCGACTTCGACGGCCGTTCCGACTACGGCCCGTTCATCGCCACCGGCATCCCCGCCGGCGGCACCTTCACCGGCGCCGAGGGCATCAAGACGAAGGAGCAGGCGGCGAAGTTCGGCGGCAAGGCCGGCGCCCCGTACGACCCCAACTACCATGCCAAGGGCGACAATCTGTCGAACTTGGACCTCAAGGCGTTCGACACCAACGTCGACGTCATCGCCCACGCGGTCGGCATCTACGCCCACGACCTGAGCTCCTTGGGCGGCGCCGGCACGCGCGGCTGACGCGGTGTGTGTGGGGGGCCAGCCTCGGCCGGGGCCGGCCCCCCACACCGGAAATGAGACGGAATCCGCGGGCGCCCGCCGCTAACGTGCCCCCATGAACCCGATCACCGTCACCGGCTCCCGGCTCCACCTCCGCGAGATCCGCGGTACCGACCTCGACGCGCTCCACGCCGTCCAGGGACACGCCGACGTCGCGCACCACATGAAGGGCCGGGCGCAGACCCGGGACGAGGCCGCGGACGCGATCGCGCGCGCGGCGGTCCACGCGGGTGCGGTGCCGCGTACCGTCTATATGCTCGGCGTGGTCCGCTCGGCCGACGGCCGGCTGATCGGGCGGGCCGACCTCGACCTGGACCCGTTCTCCGAGAAGGCCGGCACCATCGGCTTCATGCTCCATCCCGACACGTGGGGCGCCGGTTTCGGCACTGAAACGGTTCACCTGCTCTGCGCGCTCGGCTTCCGGCACCTGGGGCTGCACCGGATCTGGGCCACCCGCTCCCCGTCCAACACCGCGTCGGGCAGGACGCTGTCGAAGGCGGGGCTGGTCGAAGAGGGCCGGATACGGGAGCAGTTCTTCGTGGACGGCGGGTGGCGCGACTCCGTCGTCCACGCGGTCCTGGAACACGAGTGGCGGGCCCCGGAGGGGTTCCCCGCGCCGTGACCGGCAGTGCGGCACGGGCCGACGGGCGGGTGGCAGCGGCGCGACACGGGGTCCGGCCAAGGGCTCGTCCCGCCCTCGCGAACGCCCGCGTCACCGCCGGTCGAGGGCGGTGGCGACCTGGTCCATGACGCGCCGCCAGTGCGCCCGTCGCCGTTCGCGCTCCTCGGCGCTCGCCAGGTGCTCCTGGTGGAAGCGGAGCGTCGTCCGGGCTCCGTCGGCGGCGGGGGCGAGGGCGACCTGGACCGTGGTGGTGCCGTGGGTGACGCGGATGCGGTCCGCGGGACGGTACCCGCGCACCTCGCCCGTCACTCCCGCGGTCGTCCGGTAGGGGGTGCCGCGTTCCGGGGTGAGGACCGCACCCGGACCGAGCCAGAGCGCGATGCCCTCGGAACCGGCGACGAAGTCCCAGACAACAGCCGCGGGGTGGGGCAGCGTGCGGGAGACGCCGATCTGCCAGCCGGCGTCCTTGGTGAGCCCTGTGGGCATGGCGGTCATCCTTCCTCGGTGTGGCGGGCGCGCAGCGCCCTGACCTTGTGGCGGTTGCCGCAGTGCTCCATGGAGCACCAGCGGCGGCGGCCGGGGCGTGAGGTGTCAACGTAGACGAGGTGGCAGTCCTCGGCGGCGCAGGTGCGGATGCGGTGCGCGAAGGGGCCGGTCAGCAGCTCGACGGCGTCCCGGGCGACGGTGGCCGCCAGGTGCGTGCCGGTGGGGGTTCCGGCCCACTGCCGCTTCCCGGTCGGCGTGATGGCGGGGGCCATGGCCGGACGGGCGGCCGCCTCGTTGACCATCGCCAGGTCGCGGGGCGGGTGAGGCTCGCCGCTCGTGTGGGCGGCGATCACCCGGAACAGCGCGTCGCGCAGCCCTCGCATGGCGGCCACTTCCGCCGCGGAGATGTCGAGCGCGGGCGTCGGAGTCAGTCGTGACCGGTCCGCCCAGGCGGCCAGGTCGGCGGGCGCGTGCAGGACCTCGTAGCGGCGGTAGGGGCCGGGGCCGCCGGTGGTCAGCAGTTCCAGACACAGCGCGCCGGGGTCGAACCGGTAGGCGACGCCGGTGCGGGAGTGCAGCGTCAGCCCCTTGGTTGCGGAGGAGTCCATGTAACCACTATAACTGGTTACATGACATTGAGCTGGAAGCTGGTCGTCGACAGCACGAACGCGCCCGCCCTCGCGGACTTCTGGGCCGCGGCCTTGGAGTACGAGGTGGAGGACCCCAGCGCGCTCATCGAGCAGCTGCTGGCCGCCGGCCGCATCGGCGAGGAGGCCGTCACCGAGCACCGCGGCCGCAAGACCTTCCGCGGCTATGCCGCGATCCGCCACCCCGAGGACCCGTTCGACGGGACGAGCGGCGTCGGCCGCGGCCGGCGGCTGCTCTTCCAGGACGTCCCCGAGGCCAAGACGGGCAAGAACCGCCTGCACCTCGACGTCCACAGCGAACCCGGCGGCATGGACCAGCTGTTGGCCAGGCTGGAAGACCTGGGGGCGACCCGCGTCCAAGAGGTGGACAAGGGGCCGGCCGGGCACTGGTGGATCATGCGGGACCCCGAGGGCAACGAGTTCTGCGTGGCGTGAGCGTGAGTCCGGCGCCTTGACCGGACTCGCACACGTTTCGGCCCAACCGCCCGGCCACGCCCTGCGGATTCGCGTCAACTAGTACTTGACGGCGGGCACGCGTCAACCCAAGCTTGACGCATGAGCCCACTCGACATCAGCCTCGCCGACCTGATCGCCCGGCTCGACGAGGAACTCCCCGACGCCGACCTGCTGGCCCGCATCAGCGAGGCGCGGCTGCGCGCCCAGACGCTGACCGACCTCGGTGACCAGCTCATCGACCACTACGTCAGCAAGGCCAAGCGGAACGGCGCCTCCTGGACCGAGATCGGCGACGCCATCGGCGTGTCCAAGCAAGCCGCCCAGCAACGCCACACGCCCGCCCCCTTCGAGCGGTTCACCAAGCTGAACCGGCACGGCATCGTGCTGGCGCAGGAAGCCGCCCGCACGCACAAGCACGACTTCATCGGTACGGAACACCTGCTGCTGGGGCTGCTCGGCGAGCCCCGTGGCCTCGCGTACGAACTGCTGGTGGCGAAGGGCGGGTCGGAGCGGCGCGTCCGCGACGCGATCGACGAAGCGCTGCCGCCGGCCGGGGAGAAAGCGCCGCGAGGTCACATCGCGTTCAGGACGGAGAGCAAGGAGGCCATCGACCAGGCGCGCCACGCGGCGGCGGAGCTCGGCCACGACTGGATCGGCACGGAACACATGCTGCTGGGCCTGATCCGCGTCGAGGAGAGCCCGGCCGCGCGGATCCTGCGCGGCCTCGGGTTCACGCCGGACGAGCTGCACGAGGCGGTCGAGGCCAGGATCGCCGAACGGCCTGCCGCACGCGACGAGCAGTAGGGAACGGTCAGTTCGCCACTCCGGTCACGGGGCGCTCCCCTGCCCCGGGCCGGAATCGGACGCGGTCGCGGTCGCGGTCGCGGACGCGGTCGCGGCATGCGGCATGAACCGGCTCAGCCGGAAGACGGTCGGCTGCGTCAGGCGCCCGCAGAACATGTCCATCCGCATCGCCGACCAGTCGATCCCGGGGTCGGCCTCCCGCAGCCCCCGCAGGTGCGCGTGCCACTGCTCCTCGTCCCGGGTCTCGAACAGCGGCTGCCACCACCCCTCCTCGGGCCCGAACCGGACCGTGGCCCGCTCCCTCTCACGCTGCTGCTGACGTTTCCTCTTGCGCTGTCCCGGCATCGGGTCAGCATCGCCGTTCTCCCCCGGTGCGGCAACGAGGATTTCGGGCTCCGGTTCGGATCCCGCCGCCGGGCATGAGACGGTCGGTTCATGCCGGAGACGACAGAAGGGCTGGAGGCGGCGTTGGCCGGCGCCTCGGCTCGTACATGGGCCGAACGGGCCCGCGCCGGGTGCGCGCTCGCCCCGGTCGCCGATGTTCCCCAGGCCGCGGAGGCACTGCTGAGGCTGCTGCTGGACGCGGAGGACACGGCAGTGACCCGGCGGGTGGCCGAGGCCCTGACCCGGGCCGGAACGGCGGCCGCCGTACGGCTCGTCGCCCTCGCTCTCGAAGAGGCCGGTGACAGCCAGGCCGACTGGCTGCAGACCGGGGTGGACGACGCACTCGCGGGGACGGACGACGCGGCCGGCGTCATGGCGGTCTGCGCGCGGCTCGCCCGGGACCCGGAAGCCGCCGTGCGGCGGGGTGCCGCGCACATCTCGGCGTGGGCGGACCGGTCGGCAAGGACCAGTCGGCCCCGCACATCGACCGCTGCCTGGCGGAGGACCACATCCGGGTGAAGCCGCCCTTCGGCTGCTACGGCAACGTCTACGAGATCACGCTCAACGGCAAGGGGCAGGTGGCGACGATCATGGAGAAGTGGTCCGTGTGACCGGGCGGGCCTGATCCGGCGTCGGGGCGTCCCCCGTCAGCCCCCGCAGATCGGCCACCTCGTACCCCCGCGCCCGCACCAGGTCGATGATCTGCGGCAGCGCCTCCGCGTCCAGGACCTCGCCCGAGCCGTCGGCGGAACCGATGTGCATCTGGATGATGGCGCCGGGGCGGAGGACGTCGGCGACGCGCTTCACCGCCTGCTGGACGGTCATTCCGCCGGGGGTGCCGAGGTAGCCCTTGGTGTCGGTGGTCCACTCGATGTCGGCGAGGCCCAGGGAGTTGACGTGGGCGATCGTCTGCGGGGTGGTCTCACCGTAGGGGAAGCGGAAGAAGGGCAGGGGGACGGTTCCCGTGGCGCGGAGGGCGCGGTCGGCGGACGTCACCTCCTCCTCCGCCTCCGCGCGGGTGAGGCGGGAGAAGTGCGGGTGGGTGTGCGAGTGGCTGCCGACACCGTGCCGGCGGGCCATCGCCCGGACGGCGTCGGGGTGGCGCTCGGCGAACCGGCCGGTGGGGAAGAAGGTGGCGGGCGCGTCGTTCCGGTCGAGCGTGCGCAGGACGTCCGCCAGGCCGGCCTCGTCCCAGGCCGCGTTGAAGGTGAGGGCCACCTCGCGGCGCGTCGTCGGGAAGGTGCGGTTCGCGGAGCCGTAGAGCCGCTCCACCGAGCCGGGACTCGCCGCCGTCGCGGACCCGCCGACGTCCCCGGCTCTCGCGGGCCCTCCGGCGTCCGCGACGCTCGCGGGGCCGGCCGCATGCGCGGCGGGCGAGTTCGGGGCCAGGGCGGGGATCAGGGCGACGAGGACGAGCAGCGCGGCGAGCGTCGGTGCGCGGTGGTTTCGCATACGCCGAGCATGCCGGACCGAGCCGGCCGCGCCCGGCCCTGTTCGCCCCCGTCCGCCCGATCACCGTCCTCCCGTTCACCGCCCCCCTTCCGCCGTCCCCCCGTTTGCCGTCCGCCCCGCCGGGTACCCGGCGGCGGTGAACATCCGCAGGAGGCCGAAAGTCGTCGTGGTGACCGGAGCGAGCGGCGGGGTCGGGCGGGCGACCGCCCGGGCGTTCGCCGCTCGCGGAGACAGCGTCGCCCTGCTGGCACGCGGGCGGAAGGGGCTTGACGCCGCCGTCCAGGAAGTCGAGAAGGCCGGGGGCCGGGCCCTCGCCATCCCCGTGGACATGGCCGACGCGCACGCCGTGCGGGAGGCGGCGAACCGGGTGGAGGAGGAGTTCGGCCCGGTCGACGTCTGGGTCAACAACGCCTTCGCCACCGTCTTCGCGCCCTTCGTCGAGATCGAACCGGACGAGTTCCGGCGCACGACGGAAGTCACCTATCTGGGCTACGTGTACGGGACCCAGGCCGCCCTGTCCCGCATGCTGCCCCGCGACCACGGCACGATCGTGCAGGTCGGCTCGGCCCTCGCCTACCGTGGCATCCCCCTCCAGTCCGCCTACTGCGGGGCCAAGCACGCCATCCAGGGCATGAACGAGTCGCTGCGCTGCGAGCTGCTGCACGAGGGCAGCAGGGTGCGGACGACGATGGTGCAGCTGCCGGCCGTCAACACCCCGCAGTTCCGCTGGGCGCTGACCCGGATGCCGCGCCGCCCGCAGCCCGTACCGCCGATCTACCAGCCGGAGGTGGCCGCCCGGGCCATCGTGTACGCGGCCGACCACCCGCGCCGGCGCGAGTACTGGATCGGCGGCAGCACCGTCGGCACCCTGATCGCCAACGCGGTGGCGCCTGGGCTGCTGGACCGCTATCTCGCCCGGACCGGCTTCTCCGCCCAGCAGACGTCCATGCCGGCGGAGGAGGGCCTGCCCGTCAACCTCTGGCACCCGGAGGACGACGAGGGCGGCCACGACTTCGGGGCCCACGGCCTCTTCGACGACCAGACGGTCGTCCGGGCCGCCCAGCCGTGGGCGTCCCGCCACCGTGGCGCCCTGGCGCTGGCCGCGCTGGCGGCCGGGGTGGGCGCGGCCGGTGGACTGCGGCGCGCCCGGCGCTGAGCGCGCCGGGTGCCGGCCGCCCGCCCGGCCCCGACCGCCCCGCGCCGGCCGCCTGGGGGCGCGACGCGTGGCGGGGCCGCACCCGGCGCCCCGCCACGCCCCTCCCGCCCCTCCCCGCTTCACCCGTTCGGGGGTATTGCGCGGGTGTCCGTGCGCCCTCACCATGACCAGTGGCGGCGCCGGGCAACCGTCCGACGGCACCGCCGGGGCGTGAGCGGTGCGCGGGCCGGGTGCGGGCCGTGCGACGCGGCCGGCCCCGCCCTCCGTTCTCCCGCTCGTGGACCGCCTGTTCTGTCCGCCCCGCTCTCCGCCCCGCCTTCCGCCCGTCCGCGCGCGGCCGGGCCCGCGCCTTCCCGAAGGCCCGCCCCTCCCGAAGGCCCGTGCCTTCCCGAAGGGCCGACGAGTCTCCGTCCCGACGGTTTCCGTTCCGGTCGCCGTCCCGGGTCCCCGTCCCTTCCCGAGGGCACCCCCATCGTCGGCGCCCCCGGATCCCGGCCGTCCGGTGTCCCGGGAAGCGCCCCGGAGAACGCCCCGGCACGCGCCCGGACACCGCCCCGGCAACCCTGAGAATCCTGGAAATGGGGATGGACGACCGTGACATCCGAACAGCACACCGGTGCGGGACCGGCCGGCCCGGCCGCCGTCCGGCTGATCTTCGCGTACGAGGGGCCGGACATCCGGCTCGTCTCCCGGCAGCGGGTGGACGCCGTCCCGCCGCCCACCGACGACCTGGCCGGCCCGGCCTCCATCGCCGCACAGCCCGACGTCAAGGGCTTCTGGGTGGAGGTCCGCGACGGCCGGCAACGCCCGCTCTACCGGCGCGTCATGCACCCCCCGGTGCGCCACGACGCCGAGGTGTTCTCCGACGACGCGGAGCGCTCGCTCGCCCGGGTGCCGGTGGACGAGCCGAAGGGGACGTTCGCGGTACTGGTCCCCGAGATCGAGGGAGCCGACCACGTCGCGCTGGTGAGCAGCCCGCTCGCCCCGGGGCCGACCGTGGCCCCCGCGTCCGAGGTGGCGCGCTTCTCTCTCACTCCGGAAACGGATGAGACGGACGAGACGGACGAAGGACCCGAGGGGGGCCGTTGAGATGGGGACGGGGGACGGTGCCGTCATCGGCACCACCAAAATCGTCGACAACGGTCCGGCGAACGCCCGCTGGAACCTGGTCATCATGGGCGACGGCTACCGCGCCACCGAGCTGGGCCAGTTCGCCGCGAACGCGCAGAGCTTCGTCACCACCCTCTTCGCCACCGCGCCGTTCACCGGGCTGCGGCCCGCGATCAACGTCTACCGGATGGACGTCCGCTCGTCCGACAGCGGCGCCGACGACCCCACGGCCTGCGGCGGTACGGGCGCGGCACCGGCCACGTACTTCGACGCGGCGTTCTGCCACAACGGCACCCGCCGGCTGCTGACGGTCAACACGGGCACCGCCCTGGCGGTGGCGGGTCAGCAGGTGCCGCAGTGGAACATGGTGATGGTGATCGTCAACTCCACCGTGTACGGCGGCTCCGGCGGATCGGTCGCGGTGTTCTCCCTGGCGCCCAACGCCAACGAGATCGGCCTCCATGAAATGGGCCACACGGCGTTCGGCCTCGCGGACGAGTATGAGTACTACCTGGGCTGCGGCGTCGACACCAACCGCAACACCCACCCGGCCGTCGAGCCGGCGCAGCCCAACGTCACCATCGACCCCAACCGGGCGACGAACAAGTGGCGCGACCTCGTCGCCCCCGCCACGGCGATGCCGACGACGCGGAACCCCAACTGCGCGCTGTGCGACACCCAGCCCAACCCCGTCGGCGCGGCCACGGTGGGCGCGTTCGAGGGGGCCGACTACTACCACTGCGCCGCCTTCCGGCCGCAGTACAACTGCCGGATGCGCGTGCTGGGGCAGCCGTTCTGCGCGGTGTGCCAGCGCCGGATCCGGCAGACGCTGCTGCCCCGGCTGCCCGCGAACCGGGTCACCTCGGTGGCGCGCACCTCGGGCCACCTGGACGTCTTCTGGGTGAACAGCGACGGCAAGGTGTGGAGCAACTGGTGGGACCAGCAGGCCGGGAACAGCTGGGGTGACCACGGCGCGTTCCCCATCGCCCGCGACTGGCCGGTGCCCGCGGCCCACGACACCGGGGTCACGTCCGTCGCCCGGACCTCCGGCCACCTGGACGTCTTCTGGGCGGGCACGGACGGCAAGGTCTGGAGCAACTGGTGGGACCAGAACGCGGGCGCGGGCTGGTACGACCACGGCGCGTTCCCCATCGCCCGCGAGTTCCCCGTCCCCGCCGCCCCCGGGACGGGCATCGCTTCCGTCGCCCGGACCTCCGGACACCTCGACGTCTTCTGGGCGGGCACCGACGGGAAGATCTGGAGCAACTGGTGGGACCAGAACGCCGGCGCGGGCTGGTACGACCACGGCGCGTTCCCCATCGCCCGTGACTTCCCGGTCCAGGCCGCCCCCGGCACCGCGGTGACCTCCGTCGCCCGCACCTCCGGGCACCTGGACGTCTTCTGGGCGGGCACGGACGGGAAGATCTGGAGCAACTGGTGGGACCAGGCCACCGGGAACGGCTGGTACGACCACGGGGCGTTCCCCATCGCCGCCCGGTTCCCGGTCCCCGTGGCCCCCGGTTCGGGCGTCGCGGCCGTCGCCCGCACCAGCGGCCACCTGGACGTCTTCTGGGCCGGCACCGACGGGAAGATCTGGAGCAACTGGTGGGACCAGGCCACCGGGAACGGCTGGTACGACCACGGCGCGTTCCCGATCGCCGCGTCCTTCCCGGTCCCCGCGGCCCCCGGCACCGGCGTGGCCGCCGTCGCCCGCACCAGCGGACATCTCGACGTCTTCTGGGTCGGCACCGACGGCAAGGTCTGGAGTGCCTGGTGGGACCAGATCGCCGGCATGGGCTGGTACGACCACGGGGTCTTCCCCATCGCCGCCCAGTGGCCCGTCCCGGCCGTCCCGGGCAGCGGGGTCACCGCCGTCGCCCGCACCTCCGGGCACCTGGACGTCTTCTGGGCGGGGTCCAACGGGCGGGTGTGGAGCGCCTGGTGGGACCAGCAGGCCGGGAACGGCTGGTACGACCACGGCGTGTTCTCCATCTGAGACCCTTTCCGAGGCCCTTGGGGCACCCCCTCAGTCGCCGCGGCCCCGGGCCTTCCCCCGGGCCGCGGCCGCCACCGCCCCTACCGCCCCCGCCACGCCCGCGCCGGCCACCGCCGCCACCGCCCACGCGTCCGCCCGCCGCCGGTCCGGCCGCAGGGCGCCCAGCTTCTCGGGGTGTTCGGCCGGGGCCGGGCCGTCGAGGCCGAGGGCGAGCGCCTCGGCCAGGTGCATGGCCCGGCGGCCGGTGCCGCCCTGCTCGATCTGGGTGCGGCAGCTGAAGCCGTCGGCCAGGACGTACGTCGCGGGTCCGGCGGCGCGCACGGCCGGGAGGACGCCCTGTTCGCCGACGTCCATGGACAGCTCGTGATGGCCGCGCTCGAAGCCGAAGTTGCCGGCGAGGCCGCAGCAGCCCTCGTCGAGGACGTCGGCGTGCAGCCCGGCGCGTTTCATCAGCTCGTTGTCGGCGTCGAACTTCATGACGGCGTGCTGGTGGCAGTGCGTCTGCACCAGCGCGGTGCGTGCCGCGCGCGGTGGCCGCCAGCCGTGCGGCGCCCGGTTGACGAGGAGTTCCGAGAAGGTGAGGAACTGCTCCGAGAGCCGCTGGACGTCCTGGTCCTCCGGCATCAGCTCCGGCGCGTCGGCGCGGAACACGGCCGTGCAGGAGGGTTCCAGGCCGACGACGGGCGTCCCGGCCGCGATCCACGGGCCGAGCGTGTCGAGGGTGCGCCGCAGCACGCGCTGGGCCGTGGTCAGTTGGCCGGTGGAGATCCAGGTGAGGCCGCAGCAGACGGGCCGTTCGGGGACGGCGACCCGGAATCCGGCGTCCTCCAGCACCCGGACGGCGGACCGGGCGACGTTGGGGTGGAAGTGGGTGCTGAACGTGTCGGGCCAGAGCAGGACCGTGCGCGGGTCGGCGGGGTCGGGCGCGGGCGTGCCCCGCGCGCGCCACCAGTCGAGGAACGACTCCTCGGCGAACAGCGGCAGTTCCCGCTCCCCCGCCACTCCGGCGAGCCGCTTGCCGACGGCGCCCAGGCCGGGCGCCTGGAGCAGCGCGTTGACGGCGCGGGGCGCGACCCGGGCGAGCCGGGCCCACACCGGAAGCCACCCCAGGCTGTAGTGGGCGGCGGGCCGGAGCCGCCCGGCGTAGTGGTGGGCGAGGAACTCGGCCTTGTAGGTGGCCATGTCCACGCCGACCGGGCAGTCGGACTTGCAGCCCTTGCAGGCCAGGCAGAGGTCGAGGGCGTCGCGGACGGCGGTGGAGCGCCAGCCGTCGGTGACGGTCGAGTCCTCGTGACCGTTCAGCATCTCGAAGAGGAGCCGGGAGCGGCCGCGGGTGGAGTGCTCCTCCTCGCGGGTGGCGCGGTAGGAGGGGCACATGACGCCGCCGGTGCTGGTGCGGCACTTGCCGACGCCGACGCAGCGGAGCACGGCCCGGCCGAACTCGTGGTCGTCCTCCGGGTAGCGGAAGTGGGTGTCCTCGACGGAGGGCCGCCAGAGCGGGCCGAGGCGCAGGTTCTCGTCGACGCGGTGCGGGTGGACGACCTTGCCGGGGTTCATCCGGCCGTCGGGGTCGCAGAGCTGCTTGAGCTCGGCGAACGCGCCCACCAGCCGCTCGCCGAACATGCGGACGAGCAGTTCGCCGCGGGCCTGCCCGTCGCCGTGCTCGCCGGAGAGGGAACCGCCGTAGTCCTGGACGAGGTCGGCGGCCCGGTGCAGGAAGCGGCGGAAGTCGGCGACGCCCTCGGCGGTGCGCAGGCCGAAGGGGACGCGGGTGTGGACGCAGCCCTGCCCGAAGTGCCCGTAGAGGGACGCGCTCTCGTACCCGAACTCGGCGAACAGCTTCTTGAGGTCGCGCAGGTAGTCGCCCAGGCGGTCCGGCGGGACGGCGGAGTCCTCCCAGCCCTCCCAGGTCTCGCGGTCGTCGGGCGGCCTGGCGGTGACGCCGAGGCCGGCCTCGCGGGCCTTGAGCATCTCCTGTTCGCGTTCGGGGTCGTCGGAGAGGGCGACGTCCGGGGCGCCCTCGGCGCGGCCGATGGCCCGCAGCAGGGCGCGGGCCTTGTCGTCGGTCTCCTCGGTGCTGTCGCCGGTGAACTGGAGGAGCAGCCAGCTGTTTCCGGCGGGGAGGCGTTCGAGGGAGTCGAGGTAGGCGCCCTCCTCGCGCATCAGCTGGGCCATGCGGTGGTCGATGGCCTCCAGCTGGTCGGGGTGGCAGTTGTCGAGGAGGCGGGGGACGTCGTCGGCGGCGGCGCAGATGTCGTCGTAGCCGAGGACGAGGACGGTGGCGGCGGCCGGTACGGGGACGAGGTCGATCTCGGCGTGCAGCACGGTGACGAGGGTGCCCTCGCTGCCGGCCAGGGCGCGGGCGACGTGGAAGCCGTTCTCGGGGAGGAGGGAGTCGAGGTTGTAGCCGGAGACGCGGCGGGGGATCCGGGGGTAGCCGCGGCGGATCTCGGCGAGGTGGCGGTCGGCCAGGCCGCGCAGCCCGCGGTAGAGGTGGGCGCGGCGGCCGCCGGCGGCCTGGATCCGCTCGTACGCGTCGTCGTCGGTGGGGCCGGTCCAGCAGCGGAGTCCGTCGTAGGTGAGGATCTCCAGGCGGCGGAGGTTGTCGACGGTCTTGCCGTACGCCTGGGCGGTGGCGCCGCACGAGTTGTTGCCGATCATGCCGCCGATGGTGCACTGGCCGTGCGTGGACGGTTTCGGCCCGAACTTCAGCTTGTGCGGGGCGAGTTGCCGGTTGAGGTCGTCGAGGACGATGCCGGGTTCGACGACGCAGGTGCGGGCCTCGGGGTCGACCGAGACGAGCCGGTGGCAGTACTTGGACCAGTCGATGACGACGGCCCGGTTGGTGGTCTGCCCGGCGAGGCTGGTGCCGCCGCCGCGGGAGAGGACGGGGAGCCCGTACTCGGCGCACACGGCGACCGCCTCCGCGCCGGCGTCCACCGTGCGCGGCAGGACGACGCCGAGGGGCGGCTGCCGGTAGTTGGACCCGTCGGTGGAGTACGCGCCGCGGCTGCCGGCGTCGAAGCGCACCTCGCCGTCGACGCGCCGGGACAGCGCCTTGCGCGCCGCTTCGAGTGCCCGCTCCTCCGTCTCCCCGGTCGCCCGTCCGTCCGTCATCGGGTCTCCCTCCGTTCGGCGGGCCGGGCGCGCCACCGGTCGTCCACGACCACCGTGGCACCCGGGGCGGGGCACCGCAGGGCGTGGGCGCCCGATCGGGGGCGGCGCCCGGCGGGCCCGGTCAGCCGCCCGGCCACAGGATCAGCGCCGACAGCAGCCCGATGCCGGCCGCCGTCCACGCCACGTAGTCGCCGACGTGCCCGGAGTGCAGCCGGCGCAGTGGGGCCGCCCACCGCCGGGCCGGGACGGCGCCGCGTACGCCGAGCGCCGCCAGCCCGGTGGCGAGCAGGGCCGAGAGCAGGCCGAGGACCGCACCGGCCGGACTCCACCAGGCGTACGGGTGCCCCGCGCCGGGCGCGGCATGCGTGCCGTCCAGCACGGAGGCCGCGTACCCGGCGTGGTCGGTGAAGGCGCGCGCCGCGCCGGCCGCCCCGCGGGCGAGGGCGGGCACGGTGCCGACGGCGAGGGCGCCGGCGAGCAGGAGCGCGGCGACCGTGGCCATCAGCGACGGCAGCCGGCGCACCCGGCGGTCGGTCTCGGGCTCCTCCTGGTCGCCGGTGGTCTCGGGGGCGCCGCACTCGTCCTCCTCGCGGGGCCCGGCGCCGAGGAACACCCGGGCGGCGGCGCGCAGCACCGCGCCGCCGGTCACGGCCGAGACCACGACGTACAGGACGGTCAGCCACACGGCCCGCTCCTCGGCCAGCGCCTTGCCGAGCGCGGTCCCGAAGGGCGGCAGTCCGGCGAGGGCGAGTCCGCCGACGGCGTAGAGGACGCCGACGCCGCGCATCTCGCGCGCCCGTCCGTGCAGCCGGTGCTCGTCGACGCCGCCGTAGCGGTCGAGGAGGGCGCCGGTGCAGGCGAAGAGGGCGGCCTTGACGCCCGCGTGCCCGAGGACGTACAGGAACACGCCGGTGACGCCGTCGGGTTCGAGCGCGGCGAGCCCGGCGAGGAACAGGCCGGTGTGGGCGACGGTGGAGAAGGCGAGCAGCCGTTTGAGGTGCCGCTGCTGCCAGCACAGGGTGGCGCCGGTGAGGGCGGTCAGCAGCCCGAGGACGGTCAGGGCGCGCCGGAAGTCCTCGGCGGGGACGCCGCCGGGCCCGGCGAAGACCGTGACGTACACGCGGGCGGCGCCGTAGACGCCCATCTCCACCATGACGCCGGAGAGCAGCATGCAGACGGGCGTCGGGGCCACGGCGTGCGCGTCCGGTAGCCAGAAGTGGAAGGGGACGGCGGCGGCCTTGACCAGCAGTCCGGTGAGGATGAGGACGAGCGAGGCGAGGACCAGGGCGTCGTGCCGGCCGAGTGCGTCGAGTTCCCGCCCGGCCTGGGCCATGCCGAGTTCGCCGGTGCGGGCGTAGAGCAGGGCGATGCCGAGGAGGCTGGCGTAGCCGCCGAGGGAGTTGACGAAGCCGAAGGCGAGCGCGCCCTGGACGGGCCGGGCCTCCTCGACGCGGTAGCCGGTGAGGGCGTAGCCGACGACGCCCATGAGTTCGAAGAAGACGAAGGCGTTGAAGAGGTCGCCGGTGAGGGCGAAGCCGCACATGCCCGCTTGGAAGAGGAGGATGAGGGCGGGGAAGGAGCCGGTGTGGCCGCGCGGCGGTTCGTCGAAGTAGCGCCAGGCGTAGGCGAGGACGGTGACGACGAGGAGCGAGGTGAGGGCGGCGAGGCCGGTGCCGGTGCGGTCGCCGGTGAGGACGATGCCCACCCCGTGCCCGTGCACGGGCCGCCAGTCGCCGGCCCAGACGATGTGGGGGCCGCCGGCGAGGGCGGCCACGGCGAGGCCGGCGGAGGCGGCGGAGCAGAGGCAGCCGACGGTCTCCGCGACCGGCCGGGGCATCCGCCGGCCCGCGCCGACCAGCAGGGCCGCGCCGAGCAGCGGTACCACGACGATCAGCGGGAGCAGCCGGTCCACCGGGTCAGCCCTTCAGTTCGGACAGGGCGTCGGGGTCGGTGGTGCCGTGCCGTTTGGCGATCTGCACGACGAGGGCCAGCAGCAGCGCGGTGACCGTCGCGCCGACGACGACGTCGGTGAGGGCGAGCGCCTGCACGACGGGGTCGACGACGGGCCGGGAGCCGGGCGTGATGTCGGAGAAGACCGGCGCGGTGCCGCCCTTGCGGTAGCCGATGGCCAGGAGCAGCACATAGGTGGAGGACTGGGTGACGGACAGGCAGCCGACGGCGTGCACGAGGTCGCGGCTGGTGGCCATGCCGTAGACGCCGACCAGGAAGATCCAGCCGGCGGCGAGGTAGGGCAGGACGCTCATCCGGTCCCCTCCCCCCGCTCCTCGTCGCCCTCGATCTCCAGGGCCTGGCCGAGGAACCGGGCCAGCAGGACGACCACGGCGGCGGCGACCTCCACGCCGACGGCGGCGTTCAGCAGCGGGACGGTGCCGCCGGAGGAGAGGGTGTTGAAGGTGCCGTACGGCAGGACGTTGGTCAGGTAGGCGGCGCCGGCGAGCAGCCCGCCCGCGCCGGTGAGGGCGTACGCGGCCTCCCCGGCGGCGTCGGCGATCTCGTACGGGCCGAGCGGCCGGACGCGTTCCAGGGCGCGGTAGTCGACGGCGATGTACAGCAGGTGCACGGCGGTCGCCACGACGACGCCGCCCTGGAAGCCGCCGCCGGGGCTGAGCTGGCCGTGGGCGACGACGTACAGGCCGATGAGGAGGGTGACGGGCAGCGCGAGCAGCCCGTAGCGGCGGGTCCGGTCCGGTACGGGCGCGGGCCGGGGGGCGGTCCGGCGCTCGTCGCTCGTCTGCCGCAGGAGGACGACGGTGCCGAGGACGGAGCCGAACAGAATGCTCTCCTCGCCGAGGGTGTCGAGGGCGCGCTGGTCGAAGTTGACGGAGGAGACGGTGTTGGCGGTGTGCCGGAGCAGTGCCGCGTGCACGGCGCGGTCGCCGTAGGGGTGCCGGTCGCCGCCGAACGGCGGCAGTTCGGCGCAGGCGGCGGCGAACAGGGCGGCGACGGCGAGCAGCCCCAGGGCCAGGACCCACAGCCGGACGCGGCGGCTCACCGGGACCGCCCCTTCTCGTTGTCCTCTGCCTGCCGGCTCCGGCCGATCCGCCGCACCTTGCGGACCGTCAGCAGGATCATCAGCGGGGTGATCGCCGATCCGACGGCGAGCTGCGAGAGGCCGACGTCCGGCGCCTGGTCCACGGTGAACAGGACGGCGAGCGCCAGGCCCAGGAGCGACAGGACGACGGCCTGCCGGGCCGGGTCCCGGTTGAGGACGGCGGCGGTCGCGGCCGCCGCGACGAGGAGCAGCGCGAGGCCGTTGAGGACGTCAACCACCGCGCACCGCCCGGGTGGTGACCGCTCCCCCGGCGAGCAGCAGCACACCGATCACGATCAGCTTGGCCATGGCCCGGCCGGGGCCGGTGGCGACGCAGAGCGGGACGACGGTGGCGACGGTGGCCGCGGTGACGAGGGGGCTGAGGAAGCGCGCGGCGGCGGGGGCCTTGGACGAGGTCTCGAAGAGCCGGACGAAGACGAGGGTGCCCGCCGGGCCGAGCACGGAGACGACGAGGGCGAGATCGATGTAGGCGGGCCGCTCGTACCCCTGGGCCAGCAGCAGGAACACCAGGCACAGCAGCAGCGTGGCGGTGTTCTGGGCGGTCATCCGGCGGCCGGTACCGCCGGTCGCGGCACCCCACAGGCAGGGGCCGAGCCCGCCGGCGACGAGGAGGGCGGCGCCCGCCAGCCACCAGTTCACCGCTCCGCCGCCGCCCGGCGCGCCGCCCTGGCCGCCCACGCCCCGGCCGCCGCGGCCCCCGCCCCGACCCCGGCCTCCAGGACGTCCACGGAGGAGATCAGCACCACCCACAACAGGGTGAGCCCGGCCCACCACCCCAGCGTCTCGGCGGCGGCGACGGCGACGGCGGCGGCACGGCCCTTGTCCGGCATGCGCATGCCTGCTCCTCCCTGCTCGTCCCCCCGGTCGCCCCCGGATACCCGGGACCCGGCCGGCCATGCGGGCGGCGCGGGGAAGCGGTGGTGAGGGCACGAATACCAGACGGCGGGGACGGGGGCGCGGACCCGGGCGCCCGCGTGTCCGGCGGCGACGGGCGGTACGCACGGCGAGGCCGGTCCGCGCGGCCGGTGCGACCGGGGCGCGTGCGGCGGCGACGCCGGCATCCCCGCGGCGACGACCGGCCTGCCCGCCGGCGACGGCCGCCGCATAAAGGGCGGGCGTGTTCGCCACAGGGACGGGAGACTGCCCTCATGCTGATCGTCGACGTCGTCCTGGAGACCGCGGACACCACCGGTTTCACCCTCTGGCCGGTGGCCGCCCTCCCTCCGTACCGGCCGCTCGCCCTGTCCGGCCGGATGACGCCGGACGAGGTCGGCAGCGCGGTGGCGGCCCTGGCCCGGCACACCGTCGGGGCGTCCGACGACGACGCGCCCGCGCCGGACGCCGCCGCCCTCGTCCGCCGGATGCTCGCGGAGGAGGAGATCTCGGTCGACGGCGGCCTGAGCTTCCGCCACACCGGCCTCGGTGTCACCGTGAGTCCCGGCTGACGGACGGCGAGGCGCCCTGGCTGGGCCACGATCCGACGCCGCGCGTGGAACTCGCCGGAGCGGCCGTGCGGCTCTGGCCGGACGGCGGCTTCGCGGCCGAGCCGCCTGCCACCCGGCCCGTCGAGATACCGGTCGCGGACCTGCCCGGCATCCTGCGGTCGGCGCGAGACGCTCTGCGGGGCTTCCTCGGCCTCGTCGAGCGGTGGGCGGCCCGTCATGTGCCTGCCCAGGCGGCCGAGTTGACGTCCCGGCTGCACACGGACCTGGCTGCCGACACCCCGCTGCCCGGGGAGCTCGCCGGTCCTTCCGGTGGCGGCGCTACCGTCGGGCGTCCCGTCGGTGCACACAGGAGGTACCCATGGGCGAAAACCTCGGTGCGTTGATCCGTAGCGTCCGGTGCTACCTCAGGCTCTCGCAGACCCAGCTGGGACAGGCGTGCGGATACTCGGCGTCGGCCATCTCCCGGATCGAGCGGAACAAGATGTGCCCGAACCCGGGCGCGCTGCGGCTCATGGCCGACAGGCTTGGCATCCCCCAAGAACGACTACGCGGTGGTGCTGTGCCGGACGTGCTGCAGATCGCTACGGTGGCGGTGAGTCGGCCGTCGGACGAGGAGGATGCGGTGCGCCGCAGGAAACTACTGCCCGGGGCGCTCGCCGCGGGGGCGACGGCCGTCGTCGGCGCCGAGACGGCACCGGCAACCGCCTCACCGGGCGGCGGCCTGGACGACGCGCTCTTTCGATTGCCGCCCGCCGAGCCGATGCCGCTACCACGGCTCGCGGAGGGGGCAGCCAGGGCGCTGGCGGCTTTTCGAGCGGCCCGGTACGGCGATCTGGAACGCGCGTTGCCGGGGCTGCTCGCCGCAGCGGAAACCAGCCGTGACGCGGCGAGCGGCCGGGCGCGGGAGCAGGTGTGCGGGGTTCTGGCCCGCTCGTACGTCGTCGCCGCCGAGCTGGCCGCGAAACAGCACTCCGACGCGGGCTGGGTGGCCGCCGACCGAGCACTGTCCGCGGCCCGCGCAAGCGGTTCCCCGGTGCCGATCGGTGAGGCGACGCGGGTCCTTGCCATCACGATGCGCCGGTCCGGCCGATGGTCGTCCGCGGTGCGGCTGCTGTCCCAGGAGGCCGCGGAGCTGGACGCCGAACAGGACCGCACGGGTGCCGTCCGCACGACGCTGCTCCTGACCGCCGCGTACTCGGCTGCCACAGGCGGGGACCGCAGCACGGCGCTCGCGCTGCTGGAAGAGGCGGAGGAGCACGCCAGGCGGCTGCCAGGGGTGCCGGGTCTGTTCACCGTGGAGGCGAGCCAGGCGCAGGTGGACGTCTACCGGATCGGCGTGTTCAACGCGCTGGGAACGCCCGACGAGGGCGTCAAGGCCGTCACCGGGCTGAACTTCGCCGGCCTGCCGACGGCCGAGCGACGGGCGCGGGCCTGGACCGACACCGCCCGCATGTGGCACGCCCTCGGTGATGGCCGGCAGACCTTCGCCGCCTTGCGACGCGTCGAACAGGAAGCGCCGCAGGAAGTACGACGCCCAGCGCTACGGGCCCTTACCTCCGACCTGATGTACGGACCTGCCCGGCTCCAGGGCCTGAGGGAGTTCGCTGCTCGTACGGGGGCGTCGGCTTAGAACCCGACGCCCGGCGGATCGCCCGGCCGCGCCGGCCCGCTGGTGCGCGCGTCCAGCACGCCCACGGTCAGCGTCCAGGACTCCTCGGTGCTCGGTTCGCCCATCGCGTCTCCTCGCCCTGGGCCTCGCCCGTCGCCCCTCACCGGTCCGGGAACGTGTTCCGGCGGTCGCGGGTGTGGAAGTGGAAGGCGAGGGCCGCCACGAGGAGCGCGCCCGCGAACCACAGGGGGCCGAGGAGGAGGTAGGGCAGCGGGAGCGCGGCGCGGAAGCCGGCGGTCGTGGCGACCTGCATGGCGCCGAACGACGGGAGGTAGCGGATGGCGTCGTCGTCGGCGACCGGGTTGGCGAGCGGGCTCTGCAGGCCGGCGTCGATGATGCTGGTCATGATGATCAGGAGCATGCCGGCCAGCTCGCTGCGGAGCAGGGCGCCGAGCATCACGCCCAGCCCGCCGTAGGTCAGCGCCCCGCAGACCAGGGCCAGCGCGAGCAGCCAGGGCCGCCGGGGCGACCAGTACAGGCAGACCGAGAACGTCGCGTACGCGCAGGTCACGGCCGCGACGACGACGAGCGCGGCGAACTTGGCGGCGATGAGGTGGCGGCGCGGGTAACCGGCCATCGCCAGCCGCCGGTCGAAGCCGGCCGCCCTGAACGTCACCGAGAACATCATGAAGCCGACGATGAGCGTGACCGCGTTGAGGGCGCCCGTGATGTTGCCGAGGTCGTTGCCGTGCGCGGTGACTGTCCCGTGCGTGGCGCGGAGGGTGAAGCGGACCTCGTGGCTGTCGACGACCGCGTGCCCGAGGGAGATCCACAGCGGCACGAACACGACGACGAGGACCAGGGCGAGCCGGTTGCGGACGTGTTCGAGCAGGGCGAACCGGGCGGCGGTGGAGAAGTACGTCCAGGCGGTGGGCCGCATCGTCACCCCTCCGCCGCCGGGCCGGCGCCGGGCCCGGGCCGTCCGCCGTCGGCCAGCCGGCCGTCCTCCAGCCGCCAGAGCCGGTCGAAGCGGGCGGTGTCGTAGGCGATGTGCGAGACGACGAGGAACGACCGCCCGGCGGCCCGGAGTTCACCGGCCAGCTCCCAGAAGCGCTGGTACGACTCCCAGTCGAAGCCCTGGTACGGCTCGTCGAGGAGGAGCAGCGGCGGGTCGTGCATCAGGGCGAGGACGAGGTTGAGCTTCTGCCGGGTGCCACCGCTGAGGGCGCCGACGCGGTGGTGGCGGTAGGCCGTGAACCGCAGCGCGTCCAGCAGTTCGTCCGCCCGGCGCGGGTCGGGCAGGCGGTACGCGACGTGGAACAGCTCCAGGTGCTGGTCCACCGTGAACGCCGGGTTCAGGACCGTCTCCTGCGGGCAGTAGCCGACGGGCCCGGGGCACTCGACCGTCCCCCGGTCCGGCCGGGCCTGCCCGGCGAGGACGCGGAGCAGCGTGGTCTTCCCCGAGCCGTTCTCGCCGACGACCCCGGCCATGCATCCGGCCGGCAGGTCGAGGTCGATCCCGCGCAGGACGGGGTGGCGGCCGTACGCCTTGCGCACGCCGCGGACGCGCAGCACGGGGGCGGAGGCCGGGACGTCGCTCACGGCCGGGGGCGGGTGGTGCACGCGGTCTCCTCGCCCGGGCGGCGGAGCGGCGACAGGGGCCCGCCCATCCTTACCGGCGACCGCTCTCCCGGCGGCGCCCCGCGTCCGGATGCCGCCGGGAATCGCCCGATGGGCGGTGCGTCAGCCCATCCGGCGGGCCGCTTCCACCGCCCAGTAGGTGAGGACGACGTCGGCCCCGGCCCGGCGGACGGCGGTAAGGGTCTCGGCGACGGCCCGCTCCCGGTCGATCCAGCCGCGGGCCGCCGCGGCCTCCACCATCGCGTACTCGCCGGACACCTGGTACGCGGCCACCGGGACGCGCGCGTGGTCGGCGACGGTCCGCAGGATGTCCAGGTAGCACAGGGCGGGCTTCACCATGACCAGGTCGGCGCCCTCCGCCTCGTCCAGCGCGAGCTCGCGGAGCGCCTCGGTGCGGTTGCGCGGGTCCATCTGGTAGGTGGCGCGGTCGCCGCGCAGGTCGCACTCGACGGCGTCGCGGAAGGGGCCGTAGAAGGCGGACGTGTACTTGGCGGTGTAGGCGAGGATCGCCGTCTCCTGTTGCCCTGTCCCGTCCAACGCGGCACGGACGGCGGCGACTTGGCCGTCCATCATGCCGCTCAGCCCGACACAGTGGGCGCCCGCCTCGGCGTGCAGGACGGCCATGGCGGCGTAGCGCTCCACGGTGGCGTCGTTGTCGATCCGGCCGTCGGGCGTGAGGACGCCGCAGTGGCCGTGGTCGGTGAACTCGTCGAGGCAGACGTCGCTCATCACCACGGCCGCGTCCCCGACCTCGCCGGCCACCTCGCGCAGCGCCCGCTGCAGGATCCCGTCCGGATCGAGCGCCGCCGACCCGACGGCGTCCTTGCGCTCGGGCACGGCGAACACCATCAGCCCGCCCACCCCGGCGGCCACCGCCTCCCGCGCCGCCTTGCGGAGCGACGGCAGGGTGTGCTGCACGACGCCGGGCATGGCGGCGATCGGGGCGGGCTCGGCTATCCCCTCCTTGACGAAGAGGGGGAGGACGAGGTGGGCGGGGTGCCAGCCGGTGCCGGCGACGAGGTTGCGCAGGGCGGGGGTGCGGCGGAGGCGGTGGGGGCGGTGGAGGGGGGTGGGGTGGCCGGGCATGGGTCCTCCTGGTGGTCGCTGCTTTGGCGCGTTCGCGTGTGGGTCGTGGGTCGGGGGGTGTGCCCCGGTCCCGCCCTTTCGCCGTTTCTTGCGGGGGCTGCGCCCCCGCCCCCCCCAAACCGCGCTCCGCGCGGTTGTCCTCAAGCGCCGGACGGGCTGAATCGTGCGCCCGGCCGCGATACCCAGCCCGTTGGGGGTCCCCCCTCTGGGGGAGTTTGAGGACGAGCGGCGAAGCCGCGATCAGGGGGGCTGGGGCGCAGCCCCAGACAACGGCGAAGGGGAGGGGCCGGGGCTCCCCTACCGCGCCCCGCGCTCATACTCCTTCCGCAACGCACGCGCCAGCTCCCGCCCCGCCGCCGCGGCGGCGACCGGATCGAGCGGAACCTCGGCCCGGCGGAAGGTGCGCCGGCCACCATCCGTCGCGGTGATGACGGCACAGAGATCGAGAGCCCGGCCCACCGGCCGAGCATGCGCCCCCACCGGAGCACTGCACCCCGCCTCCAGTTCGGCCAGGACGGCCCGTTCGGCATCGACCGCCGCCCGGGTCACCGCGTCGTCCAGTGAGCCGAGCAACAGGGCGACCGCCGCGTCGTCGGCCCGGCACTCGACGGCGAGAGCCCCCTGCGCGGGGGCGGGCACGATCCGGTCGGGAGCGAACAGCTCGGCCGCCTCTCCGAGTCTTCCGAGCCGCGCCAGCCCCGCCGCGGCGAGGACGACCGCGTCCAGCCGGCCGTCCCGCACCCGCCCCAACCGGGTGTCCACGTTGCCGCGCAGCGGTACGACCACGAGCCCCGGGCGCAGTGCGGCGAGCTGCCCGGCCCGGCGGGGCGAGCCGGTGCCGACGCGGGCACCGGCCGGCAGCCGGGACAGCGGGCGTCCGTCGGCGGTGACGAGGGCGTCGCGCGGGTCCTCGCGGACGGGGACGGCGGCGACCACGACGTCCGACGGCCCGGCCGTGGGCAGGTCCTTGTAGGAGTGGACGGCGAAGTCGATGTCACCGGCGCGCAGGGCGGCGCGTACCGCCTGGACGAAGACGCCGGTGCCGCCCATGGCGGTCAGGGGCGCGCTGTTGGTGTCGCCCTCGGTGGTGATGCCGACGGTCTCCACCCGGACGCCGGTGGCCCGTTCGAGGTCGCGGGCGAAGGCGGACGACTGGGCCAGGGCGAGGGCGCTGCGCCGGGTGCCCATGCGGAGCGTGGTGCGTCCGACGGCGCCGCCGCGGCCCGCCGCCGCGGGGTGGTACGTGGCCGGGGTCCCCGGTGTCATGGCGTCTCCCTTCCGGCCGCTCCGGCCGCGGGGCCGGGCGGCGCGGGCTGGTCCGGCCCGCCGAACAGGTCGTGCACGACGGCCACGTAGGCGTGTCCGTCCGGCTGCGCGGCCATCTCCCGGACGCGGACGGTCGGCCGGTGGACGATCTTCTCGGCGATGCGGCGGGCGGTGCGCGCGACCTCGCCGCGTACGTGGTCGGCGAGGGCCGGGGTGCGCCCGAGCAGCCGGTCGACCTCGGCCTCGGCGATGGACAGCACGTTGTTGCGCATGGCGACGATGAGCGGGGCCACGGTGGCCAGGTGGCGGCCGGCCAGGAACGCGGCCGTCTCCTCGGCGACGATGCGCCGCGCCTCGTCCACCGGCACCCGCGCCGACGCCTCCTTCAGCCGGGCCTCCAGGCCGGCCAGGTCGACCAGCCGGACGCCGGGCTGCCGGGCGGCGGCCGGGTCCACGTTGCGCGGCAGCGAGAGGTCCACGAGGACGAGCGGGTGCCCGGGCCCGCCGGCGCGGGCCGCGGCGACGAGCTCCGCGGTGATCACCGGCGTGCCGGCGCCGGTCGCGGCGACGACGAGCGCGGCGCGCCCGAGCAGCGCGGGCAGCTCGTCCAGCCCGGCGGCCCGGACCCCGTACCGCCCGGCGAGCCGCTCGGCGGCCTCGCGGCCGCGGTTGACGACGGTGATCCCGCCGGTGGCGGCGGCCGCGCGGGTACTCCCGGCGGAACGGGCGCCGCCCGCGGCCTCGTCGGCCCCGGCCGGCCTGACGCCCCGGGCAGGCCCGGCGGCCTGGGCAGACCCGGCGGGCACGCCGCCTGTTTCGACCGCAGCCGCGGCGGACCCGTCGGTGACGGCAGCGGCACAGGACACCCCCTGCCCTTCGGCCGCTCCAAGTGGCCTTGCAAGCGGGGCGTTTCCGGCGATCCCGGCCGCGTCGGTCCTCCCGACGAACACGTCGGCCGTGACCGGCTCGGTTCTCCCAGCGCCTCCGGCGCTCCCGGACGTCACCGCTTCGGCGGCTCCGGCGGGCATGCCGCGCGTTCCGGCCGCGCCGGAGCCGTCGGCGACGGCAGTGGCTCCGGACACCTTCGCGTCCTCGGCCGCCCCGAGTGCCGTGCCGGACAGGGCGCTTCCGGCACCCTCTGACGGCCCGGCGGACGCCGTGCCCGGGAGCTCCCCCGCCGTTCCGGACTCGCCCCGCCGCAGCGCGGCCACCGTCAGGGAGCCGAGGGCTCCGGCGCCGACGACCACCGTCGGGTGGGCGGGGAGCGGGCCGAGGAGGTCCGTCGCCGCGTCGAGGGCCACGCCGACCAGGTCGGCGGCCGCGTGGGCGACGCCCGTGGTGGTCTCGACGCGTTTGCCGGTGCGCAGGGCGTGCTGGAAGAGGTCGTGGAGGACCGGGCCCGCCGTACCGTGGTCGGTAGCGAGGCGGTAGGCGGCGCGGACCTGGCCGCGGATCTGGGGTTCGCCGAGTGCCATCGAGTCCAGGCCGCTGACGACGCGGAAGAGGTGCGCGACGGCGTCGGGGCCCCGGTGGGTGTAGAGCAGGGGGCGGACGTCGGCGGCGGGGGCGCCGGTGGTCTCGGCGAGGGCGCGGGCGGCCTCGTCGGCGGCGCGGTCGGGCCGGTCGGATTCGAGGTAGATCTCGACGCGGTTGCAGGTGGCGAGGACGACGGTCTCGGCGGGGGACGGCGAGCGGGCCAGCAGGCCCAGCAGCGCCGCAGTCTGGGAGCGCGTCAGCGCGAAACGTTCCAGCACCGGGTGGGCGGCGGTGTGGTGGCTGAGGCCGGTGACGAGGACGGTCATCGCGCCGCCCCGACCGTGCCGGCGGCCAGCCAGTCGCGGGGCCGCAGGAACTCGGCGAGCCGCTCCTCCTCGCTGCCGGGTTCCGGCGTGAGGTCGAAGCCCCAGGAGGCCGTGGGCGGCAGGGACATGAGGATGGCCTCGGTGTTGCCGCGGCTCTCCAGGCCGAACCGGGTGCCGCGGTCGTGGAGGAGGTTGAACTCCACGTACCGGCCCCGGCGCAGGAGCTGCCAGCGGCGCTCGCGTTCGCCGTACGGGGTGTGGGCGCGCCGGCGGACTATCGGTAAGTAGGCGGGGGCCAGGACGTCCAGTCCGGTGGCGACGAAGCGGAAGGCGCGGTCCCAGCCGTCCGGCCCGCCGGGCCGCAGGTGGTCGAAGAAGATGCCGCCGACGCCGCGCGTCTCCTGCCGGTGGGGCAGGTAGAAGTAGGCGTCGCAGTTCGCCTTGGCCCGGGGGTAGAAGTCCGGGTCGTAGGCGTCGCAGCAGTCCTTCAGGGTGCG
Source organism: Streptomyces mobaraensis (assembly GCF_020099395.1). Lineage (NCBI taxonomy): Bacteria > Bacillati > Actinomycetota > Actinomycetes > Kitasatosporales > Streptomycetaceae > Streptomyces > Streptomyces mobaraensis. Next base: position 1,000,512 of record NZ_CP083590.1, read on the forward strand.
GTGCAGGTGCCGGGCGTCCTCCTCGAAGCCGTAGGAGGGCGTCATGTCGGCGCCGCCGCCGAACCACCAGACGTCCTGTCCGGCTCCGGCCGACGTCACCTCGAAGTAGCGGAAGTTGGCGTGGAAGGCGGGCACCCACGGGTTGCGCGGGTGGAGGACGGTGGACAGGCCGGTGGCGAAGAAGCCGGCGCCGGGGTCGATGTCGTGGCGGTCGGTGATGGCGTCGGGGACCCGGTCGCCGTGGACGGCCGACACGTTGACGCCGGCCCGTTCGAACACGGCGCCGCCCTCCAGGACGCGGGCCCAGCCGCCCCCGCCGCCGGGCCGCTCCCAGTCGTGGGCGGTGAACCGGGAGCGGCCGTCGCCCTCGCCCTCGCCGTCGCACTCCTCCAGGGCCCGTATCAGCGCGGCCTGCGCGTCGAGCATCAGCGCCAGCGCCTGGTCCCGTCGGGTCGTCATGCGGGCGCCCCCTTTCCGTCGTCGCCGGCCGTTCCGTCGCCGGCTGTTCCGTCCTCGGCGGCCTCCGCGTGCGCGCCCGCCTCCGCGCCTTCGCCGGACTCCGTGTGCCGGTCGAACCCGTGCACGACGTCGATGAGGCGCTGGACGTGCCCGACGGGCGTGTCCGGGCGGATGCCGTGGCCGAGGTTGAAGATGTGCGGGCCGCCCAGGCCCTCCCGGAGCACGGCCCGTGCCCGGCCGGCCAGGGCCGCGGGGCGGTGGACGAGGACGGCCGGGTCGAGGTTGCCCTGGAGGGTCCGGCCGGGCAGCGCCCGGCGGGCGGCGGACAGCGGGGTCCGCCAGTCGACGCCGACGACCTCGGCGGGCAGCTCCGCGAACCGGTCCAGCAGGTGGTGGGCGCCGACCGCGAAGTGGATGCGCGGGACCGCGAGGTCGTCCAGGGCGGCCAGCACCCGCCGGGTGCGCGGCAGCCCGAACTCCGCGTAGACGGCGGGTGCGTGGGAGCCGGCCCAGCTGTCGAAGAGCTGTACGGCCTGGGCGCCGGCGGCGATCTGCAGACGCAGGTAGCGGATGGTGACGTCGGTGAGCCGGTCCAGCAGCAGCCGGGCGGCCTCGGGTTCGGCGTGCAGCCAGACCCGGAAGCCGGCGTGGCCGTCGCCGGCCCCGCCCGCGTCCACCAGATAGGTGGCCAGGGTGAGCGGCGCCCCGGCGAAGCCGATCAGCGGCACGTGGCAGCGCTCGCGCACGGCGCGGACGGCGTCGGCGACGAAGGGCGCCGTCTCCCCGGGCTCCGGCACCCGCAGCCGGCGGACGTCGGCGAGGGTGCGCACCGGCCGGGTGATCACCGGGCCGGGGGCGAATTCGATCTCCACTCCCATGTCGGCGAGCGGCGTCATGATGTCGCTGAAAAGGATCGCCGCGTCGAGGGAAAACCGCCGCAGGGGCAGCATGGTGATCTCGGCCGCGACCTCGGGATTACGGCACATCTCCCAGAAGCCGTAGCGCTCTTTGAGTGCGTTGTATTCGGGCAGGTATCGGCCTGCTTGCCGCATGATCCATATGGGCGCCCGCCGGGTGTCCTTACCCGAGGCGGCGTCGAGGAAAATACTCATCCCGGAAGCTCAGCCCCCGTTATTCAGAGTTCCCAATTCATGCCTCGGCCAGTCTGTTAGGGGCCTTGTTTGAGTGTCAAGGGCGAGTCTAGGATCGCCCCTTGATTGGGGGTGGACGATATATGGAACATGAGAATCCGAGCCCTACCGGCGTCGTCCTGATGAACCTGGGCGGACCTCGTACGCTGCGCGAGGTCGGCCCTTTTCTGCACTCCCTGTTCAGCGACCGGGAGATCATCCAACTCCCCGCGCAGTCCACTCTGGGCCCGCTGATCGCCCGGTTGCGCACCCCTCGGCTGGAGAAGGTCTACGCCGGCATCGGCGGCGGCTCCCCGCTGTACGACTGGACGGTCCGTCAGGGTGAGGGGCTGGTCAAGCGGCTCGACGTACTCAGCCCGCAGACCGCGCCGCACCGCTTCTACCTGGCCTTCCGCTACACCGAGCCGAGCAGCGCGCAGGCGCTGCGCCGGATGGCGGCGGACGGGGTGCGGCGCGTCGTGGCGTTCCCGCAGTACCCGCAGTACTCGTGCTCGACCACCGGTTCCAGCCTGCACGAGCTGTGGGCGTCCGCCCGGCGGCTGCGACTGGACGCCGCCTTCCGGTGGAGCGTCGTCGACCGCTGGTCGACGCATCCGGCGTATGTGCAGGCCATGGCGGCGAAGGTGCGCGAAGGGCTGGCCCAATTCCCGGAATCGGAGCGGGACGACGTCGTGGTGCTGTTCAGCGCGCACTCGCTTCCGCAACGCGTGATCAACAAAGGGGACCCTTATCTTCAGGAAGTGGCGGGAACCGTTCGCGAGGTGATGCGCGAGCTCGGCGACCGCCAGGAGCACGTGCTGTGTTTTCAGGCCGATGTCGGCCCGGTGACATGGCAGGGACCCAACACGGAATCCGTCATTCGGTCCCTCGGAAAACAGGGGCGGCGCAATATCCTGATAGTGGGAATCATTTTCACCACCGACCATCTGGATACGCTGTCGGAAATAGACGTCGAGTTCGCGGAGGCCGCGGCGGAGGCCGGTGTCACACGGTTCCGGCGGGCGCCGGCACCCAATGACGACCCGCTGTTCCTGGACGCCATGGCGCAGGTGGTCGCCGACCACCTGGCCGCCGGGGCGCCCTGCGGGCCGCAGTTCGGACTGCGCTGCGCGGGGTGCGCGGATCCGGCGTGCCGGGAGATCCTCAACCCGGTCGGGCGCGACACGGCCGGGCTCAACACGGCCGGGCTCAACACGGCCGGGCTCAACACGGCCGGGCTCAACACGGCCGGGAACGGGCCGACTTCTCCGCCCGGCGCGGCGCCGTGACCGGGGAGCGCCCGCGCGTCGCCGTCGTCGGCGCCGGGGTCACCGGGCTGACCGTCGCCTTCGAGCTGCTCTCCGCGCTCCCCGGCGCGGAGGTGACGGTCCTGGAGGCGGCGCCCGTCGCCGGCGGGAAGATCGCCCGCCACCGCGCGGACGGCTACACCGTCGAACTGGGCCCCAACGGCTTCCTCGACAACGGCGCCGACACCCGTACCCTGGCCGACGCCCTCGGGCTCGGCCCCCGGCTGCGGCCGGCCGCGGACGCCGCCCGGGAGCGGTTCCTGCTGCGCGGCGGCCGGCTGCTGCCGCTGCCGCTCGGTTCCGCCTCCTTCGCCGCCAGCCCGCTGCTCAGTCCCGCGGCGAAGGCCCGCGTCCTGGCCGAGCCGCTGGTCCGCCGGGCGGCCGGCGAGGAGACCGTGCACGCCTTCCTCACCCGGCGGTTCGGGCCCCGGGCGGCCGCCCTGCTGGCGGCGCCGCTGGTGCACGGCGTCACCTCCGGTGACCCCTGGACGACCAGCCTGGACGCGGCCTTCCCGCGGATCAGGGCGCTCGAACGCGACCGCGGCAGCCTGCTGCTGGCCGCCCTGCGCGGCCGGCTGCTCCGCGCCGCGGGCCGCGCGGGGCCGCCCCCGCGGCTGACCGGCTTCGCCGACGGCGGCATGCGGGTGCTGGTGGACGCCCTGACGCGGCGGCTCGGCGAGCGGCTGCGGACGGGCCGGGCGGTGACCGCCCTGCGGCGCGCCCCCGGGCCGGGGGGCGGCTGGCTGGTGGAGACGGCGGGCCACGAGCCGGTCCGCGCCGGCCACGTCGTCGTCACCGTGCCCGCGCCCGCCGCCGCGCGGCTGCTGACACCCCATCTGCCGCGCGCCGCCGCGACGTTGGCGGGTGTGCGGTACGCGCCGGTGCGTGTGGTGTCCGTCGGCTACCAGCGGCGCGACCTGGCCGTCCTGCCGCGCGGCTTCGGCTACCTGACGGTGCCGCCGGAGCCCACGCGGATCCTCGGCGTCGTCCACGCGTCCGTCGTCTTCCCCGACTGCGCACCGCCGGACGGCGTCCTGCTGCGCGCCTTCGCGGGCGGCGCCGAGGACCCCGGCTTCGCGGAACTGGATCCGGACGAGGCGGTGGCCGCGGTGCACCGCGACGTCACCACGCTGTTCGGCCCGGCGGCGGAACCGGAGTTCCGGCACGACCACGTCTGGCCCGAGGCGATCCCGCAGTACGCGCCGGGCCACGGCGCACGGGTGCGCGCGCTGCTGGACGCGGTCGCCGGTGTGCCCGGTCTGCATCTGGCGGGCAGCGCGTACCACGGCGTGGCGGTCAACGAGTGCGTGCGCGACGCGCGGCGGGCGGCGTCGGAGGTACTGACCGCGCTGCGCGGGGCGCCGTCGGCGGCCCCCGCCGGAGAGCCGTCCCGGCCCCCCCGGGCGGCCGGACGGTGCCGTCGGACGGTCCGCGCCCCCCGGCTCGCGGGACGGATCCGCGTGTCCTCCGGCCGGCCCGCGGGGGCAGGGCGCGTTCCGCGCGACGGCGACGGCACCGGCCACGGACCCGGAACGGCCGCCGGCCGCCGAACGCCCCGCCGCCCCGACCCCACCGGACGCACCCCCGGCCTCACGCCACGCTCTGCGGGACGAGCCCGTTCCCGCACGGGACGACCGGCCGTCCGGGCCGTCGTATCCGCACGACGACCGGCCGGCCGGACCGCCGTCCCTGGCCGGAGACCCGCGGGACGACGGCCCGCACCCGCACCACGACCCCCACCACCCCCTCCCCCGACACGAGGAGAAGCAGCGTGACCGACACGACCCAGGCCCCCTCGGCACCGGCCGGCCCGGCCCCCGGGGGCGGTGACGGTACCGACAAGCGGGCACAGACGCGCCGGATGCTCGGCGACCGGCTGCGCCGGTACCTCGAACTGGAGGCGGAGCGCGGGCCGGAGGAGGCGCGGGAGGTGCTGCTCGACGGGTATCCCGAACGCCAGGCGGCCCGGATGGGGCCGCTGATCTCGGGGTGTTCGCTGGCCGAGGGGTTCGGCAAGGCCCTTCCCCGGTTCGCGGCCATGGGCTTCCTGGAGGAGGCGATCGACGTCTCGACGGACGACGAGGACGTGGTCATGGAGGTGTGCCGCACCTGCATGTGCCTGACCGCGGCCGAGGACATCGGGCTGAGCGAGCCGCGGCCCGTCCTCTGCGAGCTGGACTTCGAGGCGACCCGGCGGGCCTTCCCGGAGATGTCCGCCGGGAGCCTGCGCCGGCAGACGGACGGGCACCACGTCTGCGTCTTCCGTTACGCGCGCCCCCGCCCGGCCGCCCCGGAGGAGCCGTCCTGACACAGCCCGGACTCGACGAGCAGCAGCAGGTCGGCGGCGAGCGTCGCGACCGGCACGTCGCCCTTGAGCACCTGGCCGCGGGCGGCCGACAGCAGGTGCATCAGGAGTTCGGCGTGCCGGCCGGGGCTGACGCGCTCGTCGAAGACGCCCTCGGCCCGGCCGTTCTCCAGCACTTCGGAGAGGAGGGCGCGCAGCCGGTCGGTGTGGGCGGCCATCCGCTCCCGTATGGAGGGGCTGATGCCGAGCGCCTGCAACTGCAGGGCGCCGGACCGGCGTTCGGGCCGCGCGAAGTACTCCAGGTGCGCGGTCAGGAACGCCTCCAGCCGGGCCCGGGGGCCGTGGACGCCGTCCAGGCGCTCGCGCAACTGCCCGTAGAACCGGTCGACCTCGTCGCTCACCACCGACAGCAGGACGTGCTCGACGTCCTTGAAGTAGTTGTAGGCGGTGGCCCGGGAGACGCCGGCCCGTTCCGCGATCTTCGACATGGTGGTGCCGGCCAGGCCCTGCTCGGCCGCGATCTGCACCGCGGCCTCCCCGATGGCGGCGCGCAGTTGTTCTTTGTGCAGGGCGACCATCCGGTTCCATCCGGAACCGGAACGGCCGGCCGCCGCATCGGGGCGTTCGGTGTCCACTCACACTCCTTGGACAAGGTGTCTAAGCCTTGGCGCTTGGTCTACTATCTGGCGGGACTGTTGAGGCCCCGGAGCCGAGGCCCAGATTAGACCCCGAATGCGGTGATGTGGTGCGTAGCGAAGCGAAGGCCGGGCGTCGGAGCAGCAGGCCCCACCGGAACACCGCGCCACCGGCTCCACCCTCCTCCCGCGCCCGGCCGCGCCTGCTCCTCTGGCTGGTGGTGGCCGGCTGGCTGCTGCTGGCCGGCCTGCTCAGCCCGTTCCAGGGCAAGCTGCAGAGCGTCACGAGCAACAACGCCGCCGCCTTCCTGCCCGGCTCGGCGCCGTCCGCCGAGGTCTCGCGGTTCCTCAAGGACCGCTTTCCCGACGGCGACACCCGCCCGGCCCTGGTCGTCCAGCGCCGCCCCGGCGGGCTGACCGCCGCCGACCGCGGCGCGGTGGTCGCCGAGGCCGCGCGGCTGCGTACCGTCCCCGGCACCCAGCCGCCGGTCGCCCCCTTCACCGCCGACGGCCGGCCGGTTCCCGGGCTGGTCTCGGCGGACGGCTCGGTGGCCGTGACGGTCGTCCCGGTCACCGCGACCGGCGGCAAGAAGGTCCGCGAGACCGTCGACGCGCTGCGCGACGCACTCCACCCGCCGTCGGGCGTGACGACGGACGTCACCGGACCGGCCGGGATCAGCGCGGACGCCATCGCCATCTTCAGCGACGTCGACTTCCGGCTGCTGGCGGCGACGGCGGTCCTGGTCCTCGTCCTCCTCCTGATCGTCTACCGCTCCCCGCTGCTGGCGTTCGTCCCGCTCGTGGTGGTGAGCTTCGCCTACGTCCTGGCCGCCGGCGTCGTCTACGCGCTGGCCGCGCACGCCGGGCTGCTCATCAACAGCCAGGCCACGTCGCTGATGCTGATCCTGATGTTCGGCGCCGGCACGGACTACTGCCTGCTGATGACCGCCCGCTACCAGGAGGAGCTGACGGCGGACCCGTCCGCCCCCTGGCCCGCCCTGCGCCGCGCCGTGCGACGGGTGTGGCCCACGGTCTTCTTCAGCGGGCTGACGGTGATGGCGTCGCTGTCCGCCCTCTTCGCCGCCGACCTCGGCTCCACCCGGGTGCTCGGCCCGGTCGGCATCATCGGCACCGCGAGCGTGCTGCTCTCCACGTTCACGCTGATGCCCGCGCTGCTGGCGCTGATCGGCCCGCGCGCCCTGCTGCGCCGCGCCGCCCGGACCGCCGCTGAACGCCCGCGGAACGCCGGGGCGGTGGGCCGGGCCTGGGAGCGCACCGCGCGGGCGGTGTTCCGCCGGCCGTGGTGGGCGACGGCCGCGACGCTGCTGTTCTTCGCCGCCGGCGCGACCGGACTGACCCGGTCCGTCGACGACATGAGCCTGCTGCACGCCTTCCGCGAACCGACCTCGTCCGCCGACGGCTACCGGACCCTCTCCGACGCCTTCCCCGCCGGAACCGCCGCGCCCCTGACGGTCGTCGTGGAGCGCGCCGACGGCCCGCTGTCCGGCGCCGACCTCGCCGGGGCCGCCGCCCGGGTGCGCTCGGTGCCGGACATCGCCTCCGTCGCGCCCCAGCCCGTCCGGTCGGAGGACGGCCGGGCGGGCCGGCTCCAGGTCGTCCTCGACACCGACCCGTACGACGCGAAGGGGCTCGACCGCGTCGCCGACGTCCGGCACGCGCTGTCCTCCGGACTCCCGTCCGGGGTACGGGCGGTGGTGGGCGGCGACCCGGCCGTGCAGCTCGACACCAAGCGCGCCGCCGACCGCGACCTGCGGATCCTGGTGCCGCTGATCCTCGCCATCATCATGCTGGTGCTGGTGGCGCTGCTGCGGGCGGTGATCGCGCCGCTCTACCTGATCGCCACGGTCGTCGTGTCGTTCTTCGGGGCGCTCGGCATCTCGATGTACGTCTTCCGGGACCTGCTCGGCCAGCACGGCGTCAACCCGGTGATGCCGACGTTCGCGTTCCTCTTCCTGGTCGCGCTGGGCGTCGACTACAACATCTTCCTCATGGCGCGGGTCCGGGAGGACGCCCGCGCCCATGACACCCGTACCGCCGTGCGCACCGCCCTGCTCAGCACCGGGTCGGTGATCACCAGCGCGGGCCTGGTGCTGGCGGGCACCTTCTCGATCCTGATGATCCTGCCGCTGGTGATGCTCTTCCAGCTCGGCTTCACGGTGGCGCTGGGCGTGCTGCTCGACACCGTCCTGGTGCGGGTGGTGCTGGTGCCGGCGGTCACCTGGCTGCTGGGCGAGAAGGCGTGGTGGCCCGCGCGGCGCACGGCGACGACGGTGGTTCCGGATCCGGCCGACTGACAAGGGAGTTGACCCGGCATGACCGATACCGCGGGCGCGGCGAGCGCCGGTGTGCGGCGCCCCGCCGTGCCGCGCACCGCCTGGACCCGGCTCGCCGTCTACACCGCCATCGCCGCGCTGCTCCAGGCCGACGGGACGATCGTCGCCGTCGCGCTGCCGTCGGTCGGCGCGGCGTTCGACGTCTCCGCGGGGACCGCCGCGTGGCTGATGACCACCTACTTCGCGGTGTACGCCGTGGGGTTGTTCCCGGGCGGGCGGCTGGTGGACCGGTTCGGTCCCGGGGCGGTGGCCCTGGCCGGGCTGGCGGTGTTCTGCGCGGGCACCCTGACCGGCGCGCTCGCGGGATCTTTCGGGGTGCTCGTCGGCTCGCGGGTGCTCCAGGGCGCGGGCGCGGGGCTGGCCAGCCCGGCGGCGCTGGCCGGGGCGGTGTCGGGCTTCCCGGCGGAGCGGCGGGGCACCGCGCTGGGCATCTGGGGGGCGGCCTCGGGGCTGTCGAACCTGGTGGGTCCGCTGCTGGGCGGGGTGCTGACGGAGGTGTGGGGGTGGCGCGCCAACTGGTGGGCGCTGCTTCCGCTGGGCCTCGCGCCCGCGGTGTGCGTCCTGCGCTGGGCGCGGTCCCCGGCGGAGGCCCGCCGAATGGCGCCGGGGGCGGCGGAGTCGGGGCAGCCGTCGGTGCCGGGGCCGGCGGGGACGCCGGATCCCGCGGTGCCGAGCACGGGGGAACCGGGCTCCGGGCCGCCGGAGCCAGGGCCGGCGCTCCCGGGTGGGCGGCCGTCGATGGGTGCCGTGCGCGGCGCGTCCGCCGTAGCCGCCCTCACCTTCGCGGTGATGATCGGCTCGTTCTACCTCGTCGAGCAGTACCTCCAGCACGCGGCGGGCTACGGCGTCCTGCGGGCGGCGCTCGCCCCGATGGTGGTCGCCGTCTGCATCGGCGCGGCGGGACCGGTGGCCGGCCGGCTCACCGACCGGTACGGCGAACGGCTCCCGGCCGCCGCCGGCTTCGTCGCCTGCGCGGCGGCCTGCGCCGCGTACGCCGTGCCCGGCACCGCGCCGCACGGCCTCTGGCTGCTGCCCGGCGGCGTCCTCCTCGGCGCGGGCCTCGGCCTGCTGTTCCCCTCGACGTCCCGCGCGGCCCTCAACTCCGTCCCCCGGAGCCTGCACGGCCGCGCCTCCTCCCTGCTCTCCTTCGGCCGCCTGGCCGGCGCGGCCTGCGGCACGGCCCTGGCGGGCCTGGCCTTCCACGACGGCGTCACCACCTCGCATCTGCGCACGGCTCTCACCGGCGGTGCGGTCCTGGCGGCGGTGGGGGCGGTGCTGGCCGCGCGGTGGTTCCGGCACACGCCAGCGGAGGGCTGACCGCGGCGCGGGGCGGGGTCCGGCGAGCCCGGAGGGCTTACCCGCCGACCCTCGCCCCCGTCACGTCCAGGTGCCACTGCGCCCGTCCGGGCGGACCTGACGGCACACCGCCGGGCGCGAGCGCCGGCCGGGACAAGGCCGCCTACCAGGGCAGGGGTTCGCCGTGCCGGAAGAAGCCGCCGGTGGGGCCGGAATCCGGCAGGGTGGCGGCCCAGACGACACTGGCGGCGCCCCGCTCGACGGGCGCGCCGCCCGGGCCGCCCATGTCGGTGGCGATCCAGCCCGGACAGACGGCGTTGACCAGGACCCGCTCGGCCCGCAGTTCGTCGGCGAGCTTGCGGGTGAGGGCGTTGAGAGCCGCCTTCGAGACTCCGTAGGCCGGGGTTCCCCCGGACATGTGCTCCAGGGATCCGGACTCGCTGGAGACGTTCACCAGGCGGGGGTGGGCCGAGCGGCGCAGCAGCGGCAGGAACGCCTGCGCGGTGTGCCAGGCGCCGAAGAGGTTGGTTTCCAGGGTGCGCCGGACCTCGTCGAGGTCGACGGAGGCGGCGCGCCGGGCGGTGTCGTAGTTGACGGCGGCGTTGTTGACGAGGACGTCGAGGCGCCCGAACTCCTCCTCCACGCTGCGGGCGAGGCCGCGGACGCCGTCGGCGTCGGTCACGTCCAGCCGGCGGGGCAGCGGCGTGCCGGGTACTCCGGGGGCCAGGTCGGCGACGGCCCGCTCGGCGTCCTCCCGGCGGCGGGCGCACAGCAGGACGGTATGCCCGAGCGCGGCGAGCTGACGCGCGGTCTCCCGGCCGATTCCCCGGTTGGCGCCCGTGACCAGCGATACCGGTGCGGCGGTGTTCATGTTCTCTCCCTGCTCTTCCTACGCGGACGGTCCGGCCCCGGGCAGCACGCTATGCCGCCGTCCCGCGTCCGCGGATGAGGCCCGGCGCCCGGGCGGGCTGCGGCCTTGGATGTAGTCCTCACGGACCACGGCGGCCGGGGGCGCGACCCGGGTCAGCCGGATGGGGGCGGGAGAGTTCCACGATGTCACGCCCATACCGGACGTGCCGCTGCCAACCTCACCCGCCTGACGCCCCATCTGTACCGCGGAAGACCGCGGCGCCCACTGAGCCGCCGAGCCGGCCCACGGCACGGCCCGCTCCCGGCGCAGGCACATCTGACGGGCCGCCGCCCATGGCCGCCTCGCCCCGGCGCCGGCTGCCCGCCATGCAGCCGAACGCGGGCCGGGCCGGATGGCACACCCTTGCCCACCGCCCGCTCCCCCTTCCCCCGGCGCCCCCGTCTCACGACAGCAGTGCCTGCCACGTCGCCGGGCCCACCACGCCGTCCGCGTCCAGGTGCCATGCCGTCTGGTAGGCGGCGACCGCGTCGCGGGTGCCCGTTCCGAAGACGCCGTCGACGTCGAGGGCCGAGCCGTGTGCGACGAGGAGGTGCTGGGCCGCCTGGACGGCGGGGCCGGTGGAGCCGGTGCGGACGGTCTGGATGAGGGCCTGCCAGGTGTTCGGGCCGATGATGCCGTCGGCGGCGAGGCCGGCCGAGCGCTGGAAGGCGGTGACGGCGTCCCGGGTGGCGGGGCCGAACGCGCCGTCCGGGTCCAGGGAGGCGCCCCGGGCGTTCAGCAGGTACTGGGCCGCGGTGACCTGCGGGCCGCGCTGTCCCTGGGCGAGCAGCGGCCAGCCGGCCGTCGGGGGCGGGGTGTAGGTGCCGTCGGCGAAGGAACGGAGGTCCTGGAGCGATCCGTTGAAGACGTCCTGGTCGCCGGGGAACGGGCCGCGGTCCGCGGTCTGCCAGATCGCGTACGTGGACCAGCCGGCGGGCAGCGGGTGGGCGGTGCCGTTGTGGTTGGCGACCCACAGCGGGAGCGTGGCGCCGAAGTCCCGGGAGCCGCCGGTGCACCGGGCCCACCAGGAGACGTTGGTGTAGAGGGCCGGGTAGCGGCCGGTCCGCTCCCGGTACCGGTCGGCGAAGGCGTGGATCCAGGCGGTCATGGCGGCCGGGTCCAGCCCGTAGCAGGCGGGGACGCCGGCGTCGGGGTAGCCCTCGATGTCGAGGGCCCCGGGCAGCGTCCGCCCGTCGGCCCGCCAGCCCCCGCCGGCGGCGAGGAAGGCGTCGGCCTGGGCGGCACCGTCCGAGGAGTCGGGCCGGGCGAAGTGGTAGGCGCCGCGCACCAGTCCGGCGTCGGCGGCGCCGTCGTACTGCCGGGTGAAGAACGCGTTGCGGTAGGTCAGTCCCTCGGTCGCCTTCACATAGGCGAAGGAGGCTCCCGCCGCGACGGCGGCGGGCCAGTCCACGTCCCCCTGGTACGCGCTCACGTCGAGCCCCCGTACCGCGGTCCGCGCCGGGGGCGCCGGTCTGAGCTGCGGCTCCGGCAGGCTCGATCCGGCGTGGTGGCGCTCCTCCCCGCCGGTCACCGGCGGAACGGGATCCTCCGCCCGTGCCACCGCCGGTGGGGCCAGGAGGGCGAGCAGGACGGGGGCGAGGAGGCCGGCGGCGGGCAGCGGCCGGAGCGGGGACGTCATCGCGGGACTCCCGTGGGTGCGGGCCGAGGCCGCGGCGGCCCGGGCGTGGGCGGGGTGTCCGGGATGCTAGCGAGGCACGCGGGCCGGGGGAATGCCGCGTCCCGCCACTCCACCCGTCCTGCCACTTCTCATGCGTCCCGGCGCTCCTCACCTGTCCCGCCACTTCTCTCCCGTCCCGCCACTCCTCACCCGTCCAGCAGCGCCCGCTCCCACTCCGCCGCGCGCCGCTCCGTGTACTCCGCGTCGGTGCGCCAGACGTCGCCGTGCCCCTCGGCCCACATCCGGGCCCAGGGCTGTTCGCCGAGGGCGGCGCGGTCGCGCAGGAAGTCGTGCATCGCGCGGGCGCGCTGGGCCAGGAGGGGGACCAGGCGGCGGCGTTCCGGCTCGTCGAGGCCGTAGGCGTCGACGAGGACGCGCAGCCGGCGGGCCGCGTCGGCGTCGGCGCGCCGGATCCCGGGCCGGTCCGAGAGCGGGACGAAGCCGTGCGCGGCGTAGGCGAGGTCCCCGAGGCGGGTGCCGGGCGCGGCGGTGTCCCAGTCGATGAAGGCCCAGCCGGCGTCGCCGTCGGTCACCAGGTTCCAGGGGGCCAGGTCGTGGTGGGCGATGATCTCGGTGCCGTCGGCGGGGACGAGGGTCCGCCAGCGGGCGTCCGGCGGCGGGGCGAAGTCCCGGACGGCGTCGTGGAACGCGCGGACGGTCCGCCCCACCCGGGCCAGCCGCGCCTCGGGGTCGAGGAGGGCGAACCGGTCCGGCCAGACGACGTCGCCCGGCACATACGTCAGGACCTCGCGGCCCCGGTCGTCGATGCCGAGGGGACGCGGGGCGGCGGTGAAGCCGGCCGCGTGCAGATGGGTGAGGAGGGCGTGGACGGCGGGGGTCCAGGGGCCGGCGGGGCGGCGGACGGTATCGCCGACGCGGACGACGCCCCCGCTGACGTTCCCGCCGGCCAGCGGCTGCTCGTCGTGATGGGTCATGGGGGCGAGTCTCCGCCACCGGACGACGACACCTGCCACCGGGGCGAGGTTTCGGCACGGCACCGCCGGGTTACCCGTCCGGTCTGAGCACGACGGTCCCGGACGAGGAGGGAGTGTCCGCCCCCATGGCCCCCACCTACGGCTACTTCCTGTCCTGTGAGGAGCACTCCCCCGCGGACCTCGTCGAACAGGCCCGGATGGCCGAGGACGCCGGGTTCACGTCGTTGTGGATCTCCGACCACTTCCATCCGTGGACCGGCGAGCAGGGGCACAGCCCGTTCGTCTGGTCGGTGATCGGGGCGCTGGCGAAGGCGGTCTCCCTGCCCGTCGAGACCGCCGTCACCTGCCCGACCGTACGGATGCACCCGGTCGTCACCGCGCACGCGGCGGCGACCAGCGCCGTCCTGCTGGGGCCCGGCCGGTTCCGGCTCGGGGTGGGCAGCGGCGAGGCGCTCAACGAGCACGTTCTGGGCGGCCCGTGGCCGCGCGCGGCGGTCCGGCTGGAGATGCTGGAGGAGGCCGTCCGGGTGATGCGGCTGCTGTTCGAGGGCGGTCAGGTCAGCCACGCCGGACGGCACTACACCGTGGAGAACGCCCGGCTGTACACGCTTCCGGACGAGCCGGTGCCCATCGACGTCTCGGCGTTCGGCCCGGCGGCCACGGAGGTGGCGGGCCGGTGCGGCGACGGGCTGATCACCATGAGCCCGGACGCGGCGGCGGTCGACCGCTTCCGGCGGGCCGGCGGCGCGGGCAAGCCGGTGTCCGGCGGCGTCAAGGTGTGCTGGGGTCCCGACCGGGACGAGGCGCTGCGCACCGCGCACCGGCTGTGGGCGGCGGAGCAGTTGCCGGGCGAGCTGAACCAGGTGCTGCCGACGCCGGTCCACTTCGAGCAGGCGGCGGAGCTCGTCACCCCCGACCGGGTGGCCGCGGCGGTGACCTGCGGGAACGACCCCGAGGAGCACGTGGCGGCGCTGCGGGCGTACGCGGACGCCGGCTTCGACCGGGTCCACGTCAACCAGATCGGCCCCGACCAGCGGGGCTTCTTCGACTTCTACCGGACCGAGGTACTGCCCCGGCTCGCCGACGCGGCGGGCCGGGCGGGCTGAGCGGACACTGAGCGGAGAGGAACACAGTGGCTGAGAAGGTCTCCGACCACATCCTGGCCCGGCTGCGCGAGTGGGGCGTGGAGCGGGTCTTCGGCTATCCCGGCGACGGGATCAACGGGCTGCTGGCGGCCTGGGAGCGGGCGGGCGACCAGCCGCGCTTCATCCAGGCGCGGCACGAGGAGATGGCGGCGTTCGAGGCCGTCGGATACGCCAAGTTCAGCGGCCGGCTGGGAGTCTGCGTCGCCACGTCCGGCCCGGGCGCCATCCATCTGCTCAACGGCCTCTACGACGCGAAGCTCGACCACGTCCCGGTGCTGGCGATCGTGGGCCAGACGGCGCGGACGGCGATGGGCGGCGCGTACCAGCAGGAGGTGGACCTGCACACCCTGCTCAAGGACGTGGCCTCGGACTTCGTGGAGACCGTCACCGTCCCCGAGCAGCTGCCGAACGTCCTGGACCGGGCGGCGCGCACGGCGCTGGGCCGGCGGGCGCCGACGGCGGTGATCGTGCACGCCGACGTCCAGGAGCTGCCGTACAGCGCGCCGGGGCACGCGTTCAAGATGGTGCCGTCCAGCCTCGACCACAGCGACTGGCAGGCGGCGCCGTCGGACGAGGCCCTGGAGCGGGCCGCGGAGGTGCTCAACTCCGGGCACCGGACGGCGATGCTGGTCGGGCAGGGCGCGGCCGGGGCCCGGGCCGAGGTTGAGCAGGTCGCTGACCTGCTGGGGGCCGGCGTCGCCAAGGCGCTGCTGGGCCTGGACGTGCTCAGTGACGACCTGCCGTACGTGACGGGCTCGATCGGCCTGCTGGGCACCCGCCCGTCGTACGAGCTGATGCGCGACTGCGACACGCTGCTGACCATCGGCTCCAACTTCCCCTACTCGCAGTTCCTCCCGGAGTTCGGCTCCGCGCGGGCCGTGCAGATCGAGCTGGACCCGCACATGGCCGGGCTGCGCTACCCGTACGAGGTCAACCTCATCGGCGACGCGCGCGCCACCCTCCAGCGCCTGATCCCCCTGCTGCGGCGGTCCACCGACCGCGACTGGCAGCGGAAGGTGGAGGGGGACGTGGCGCGCTGGAAGAAGGTGATGGAGAGCCGGGCGGCGGTGAGCGCCGATCCCGTCAACCCGGAGTACGTGGCGCGGGCGCTGTCGCCGCTGCTGCCGTCCGACGCGATCGTCACCTGTGACTCGGGGTCGGTGGCCAACTGGTACGCGCGGCACGTGAGCATGCGCCCGCCGATGCGCGGTTCGCTCTCCGGCACCCTGGCCACCATGGGCAGCGGTGTGCCGTACGCGATCGGCGCCAAGTTCGCCCATCCGGACCGGCCGGTGGTGGCGCTGGTGGGCGACGGCGCGATGCAGATGAACGGGCTGGCCGAGCTGATCACGATCGCCAAGTACCGTACGGAATGGGAGGATCCGCGGCTGGTGGTGGGGGTGTGGAACAACCACGACCTCAACCAGGTGACCTGGGAGATGCGGGCGATGAGCGGATCGCCGCAGTTCCTGCCGTCGCAGCAGCTGCCGGACGTGCCGTACGCCGACTTCGCCCGGTCGATCGGGCTGACGGGCGTCAAGGTCGAGAAGCCGGAGGACGTCGAGCCGGCGTGGCGCGAGGCGCTGGCCGCGCCGGGGCCCGCGGTGGTGGAGTTCGTGACGGACCCGGCGGTGCCGCCGATCCCGCCGCACGCGGACTGGGACCAGATCGAGGCGACGGCCAAGTCGATCATCAAGGGCGACACGGACCGGGCCGGGATGGTGCGGCAGGGCATCAAGGCGAAGGTCCAGGAGTTCCTGCCGCACCGGCACAAGAAGGAGTCCTGACGGGCGATGGGCGGTGACGGCAAGCCCGGCGGGCGGATCGAGGGGCTGGACGTGGCGGCGTTCACCGTCCCGGCCGACGCCCCCGAGGCCGACGGCACGCTCGCCTGGGACGCCACCACGGTCGTGGTCGTGGAGGCGCACTGCGACGGGGTGACCGGCACCGGCTGGACGTACGCCCCCGCGGAGGCGGGCGCGGCCGTCAACGGGCTGCTGGCCGACCTCGTCGTGGGGCGCGCGGCCATGGACGTCGCCGGGGCCAACGAGGCGATGGTCCGGGCCGTGCGCAACGCGGGACGGCAGGGGCTGCTGGGGTGCGCGGTGTCGGCGGTGGACATCGCGCTGTGGGACCTCAAGGCCCGGCTGCTG
Source organism: Streptomyces mobaraensis (assembly GCF_020099395.1). Classification (NCBI taxonomy): domain Bacteria; kingdom Bacillati; phylum Actinomycetota; class Actinomycetes; order Kitasatosporales; family Streptomycetaceae; genus Streptomyces; species Streptomyces mobaraensis. Next base: position 1,016,819 of record NZ_CP083590.1, read on the forward strand.
GGGCTGCCCCTGGTCCGGCTGGTCGGCGCGGTCGTGGAGGACGTGCCGGTGTACGGCTCGGGCGGCTTCACCACGTACCACGACACGCATATGGCGATGCAGCTCGACACCTGGGTGCGGGGGCACGGGATCGGCCGCGTCAAGATCAAGATCGGTGAGTCGTGGGGCCGGGAGGTCCACCGCGACCTCGAACGGGTGCGGCACGCGCGGGAGACCATCGGCCCGGAGACCGCCCTGTACGTGGACGCCAACGGCGCCTACAGCCGCAAGCAGGCGGTACGCGTCGGCGGGGCGCTGGCCGAGCTGGGCGTGGCCTGGTTCGAGGAGCCGGTGTCCTCCGACGACCTGGAGGGGCTGGCGGTCGTCCGCGACCAGTGCCGCTGCGACGTCGCGGCGGGCGAGTACGGGTACGACCCGGCCTACTTCGGCCGGCTGGCCCGGGTCGTCGACTGCCTCCAGGCGGACGCCACCCGCTGCGGAGGGCTGACCGGCTGGCTGCGGGCGGCGGCGGTCGCCCAGGCGCACGGCCTGGAGATCTCGGGGCACTGCGCGCCCCACGCGCACGCCCATGTGGCGGCGTGCGTGCCCAACCTGCGGCACCTGGAGTGGTTCCACGACCACGTGCGGATCGAGTCGACGCTGTTCTCGGGGGCCCTGGACCCGACCGGCGGAACGATTCGGCCCGGGGCCGACGGCGCCCCCGGGCACGGGATGGCCTTCCGCCGGGCGGAGGCGAGCCCGTACCGCGTCCTGTGAGGGGCGCCCCCTCTTCTATGTATGTCTTTGTCGCTCCCCTTTCATGAGGAAGGACCCTTGCGCATGTTCCGTCAGCGCGGCGTCGCCGCTTCCCTGAGCTCGAAGACGTCCCTGGTGGCCAAGTCACCGCTGGTTCCCCGGCGTTCCCCGGTCACCGCGTCCTCCCTGGCCGCCAGGACGTCCCTCGCCTCGGACCTGGCGTCCGAGGTCGCGGTGGAGAACGCCACGACCCGCTATCTGATGTACGGGCTGCTGCCCTCCTGGTTCATCCCGGGCGTGGCCGACTGGGTGATGCACCGGCGCACCCGCATCGAGGACACCTCCGGCACCAAGGAATCACTGATCCACTCGCTGATGATGACCGAGGTCGGCATCCCGATCGCCCTCACGCTCCTCTTCGAGGTCAACCCGCTGCTGCTCTCGGTGCAGCTCGGCGCGACGGCCTGCCATGAGGCGACGGCGCTGTGGGACGTCCGCACGGCCGTGGACAGCGAACGGGACGTCAAGCCCGTGGAGCAGCACATCCACAGCTTCCTGGAGTCGCTGCCCTTCGCCGCCCTGGCGTCCCTGATGTGCCTCCACCCCGACCAGGTGCGGTCCTTGCTGCGCGGCGGCGCGGGCGACCCCACGGCCTGGAAGTTCGTCCCGCGCCGTCGGCCGCTGCCGGGCAAGTACCTGGCCGGGATCGCGCTGGCGGTGGGCACGTTCGTGGCCCTGCCCTACGGCGAGGAGCTCGTCCGGTGCGTCCGCCGGGGCGTGAAGCGGCGCGGGCGGAGGCGGGCGGAGGCGAAGGCCGAACGGTACGACCGGGCGCTCGCGGGCTGAGGGCCTCAGCGACGTGGGGCGTTGTCGTACCCCGCTGCTACGGTCGCTTTCATGACGCACAGTGACCGCGCCTTGCGCATCCTCCACGAGCGCCCGGACCTGGCCGCCCTGGCGGCGTGGCCGTTCTCCTTCGACATCGGCGCGGCCGAGCACGTCGAGGAGGTGCGGCTCGCCTCGGGCGGGCCGCTGCGGCCGATAGCGGGCGAGGACTCGGGCGGCACCTACTTCCTCTGCGCGGGCGGCGCGGTCCTGCACGCCGACTCGGAGGGCTGGGCCGGGCTGCTCGCCGAGAGCCTGGACGACGCTCTGGAGATCCTCATCGGGCTTCCGGGGGAAGCCTGTTGCCTGTCCTCCGAGGACGACGAGGCCACACTGACCGCCGGGGTGGCCGAGGCCGAGGAGGAGACGCGGGAGAACTACGGCCCCGGGTTCGACGCGGACCGCGAGACGCTGCTGTCCGGCCTCGGCCTGCGGCTGCGCCCGCCGCGCGAGCTGCTCGCCCGCATGGAGCGCGCCGAGCGGCGCACGGAACCGGACTTCGTGCTCCTCAACGCCGAGGAGGGCTGCGCGTACCAGCTGGACGAGAACCTCCGCGCGCCCGTGCGGGAGACGGTCCTCGCCGCCGCCCGGGCCGACCTGGCCCTGCTGCGCGCGGGCGCGCCCGGCCACGAGGCCGTGGCCGCCGACCCCGGCCGCCGGGCCGGTGCCCTGACGGCCGTCCGCCACGACCACCGGCCGGAGGACGCGCCCCCGCTGCGCACCCTGCTCCGGCACGGCCTCCGCGCGGGGGACCCCGCGGACCGGCTGCGCGGTGCGGCCGTCCTGCTGGGCCGGTACGGCGACGCCACGGACCACGCCCTGCTGCTGCCGCTGCGCGACGCGCTGCCCGGATTCCCGGGCGGGGAAGGGGAGTTGGCAGCCTGGGCGCGGGCCACACCCCACACGGACACCACCACCCCGGAGGACGAGCCCCCACTCACCTGGGCCCTCCTCGCCCGCCTCCAGGGGCACACCGAGCTCGCCCGCGTCGCCCTGATACGCCTGCTGGACGACGCGGGTCCGCGCGATAACGCGCTGGTGGAGGAACTGACGGGTGAATTCGAGGCGTTGGGGGACGCGTGGCAGGCGGAACGGGCACGGCGGCTGCTGCCGGGCGGCGTGGTCGGCGCGGGAGGCTGAGCGGGGCGGCGTGGTCGGCAGGGGAGGCCGAGCGAAGCGGCGCGGTCGGCACGGGAGGCCGAGCAGGGTGGGCGCGGGGGGCGGAGCAGGGCGGCGTAGTCGGCACGGGAGGCCGAGCAGCGCGGGTGCAGGGGCGCGTGGTCGGGGCGGGGCCGTCCACAGGGCAGCGCGCGGGCCGGGTGCGCGTCCGGCATCCGGAGCGGTGTGTGGCGCGGGCGCGGGGACGGGCGCCCCCGCGCCACACCCGGGAGAGGCGGACAGGGGCACGCCCGGCGGGCTCGCATGCGCCGGGCGCCGCACGGCGGCCTGTGCGCCCGGCGGAGGGGCCGGCACGCCCCTTCACCGCGCCCGTACCCACGGTCCGATGCCGACGCCGATACCGACGCCGGCGCCGACACGGTCGCCGGGGCGCCTCCCGCCGCCCGGCCGTACCCCTCCCCTCGCCGGGGCCGCCCGGCCACGGGCGCGCGCTGCCGCGAGCGGCGCGGTACCGCCCCGGACCGGGGCCCGGCGCCACGCCCCCCCCACACCGTCGACGACGATCCGCCACGGTCGCCGTTCCACCGGAGACCGGACGCGTCCGGGCACCGCCCGCCGGGGCACCCCGGCCGAACCACGGTCCTACAACCCCACCATCACACTCTTCGGGGGTCCCCTCCGGCCGGCCGACGCACGGAGGCACGCCCGGTTTTTCACTCCGCCCCCTCGGAAAGCCTCCCTTGCCCGGAACCACAGCGGGCGGGCAACCGCCGTTCAGCACAGGGGAGATGCCGTGCTCCAGCCCGTCCAGGACCATCGGACCGACCCCCTCGGCGACGCCGTGGCCGTCGTGGGCATGGCCTGCAGACTGCCCGGAGGCATCCACTCCCCCGGCGAGCTGTGGAACGCCCTCACGGCCGGGCGCGATCTGGTGGGCGAGGTGCCCCCCGACCGCTTCGACGCCCGCCTCGTCACCGATCACCGGCGCGGGCGGCCGGGCAAGAGTTACACGTCCGCCGGCGCGTTCCTCGACGGGATCGCGGAGTTCGACCCCGGATACTTCGGTATCGCCCCCCGCGACGCCACCCGGATCGACCCCCAGCAGCGGCTGCTGCTGGAGACCGCCGTGGAGGCGCTGGACGACGCGGGGATGTGCCACGCGGAGTGGGCCGGCACGGCCACGGGGGTGTTCGTCGGCATCGCCTCCCGGGACTTCGGCGAGCTCCAGGCCGTCGTCCCACGGACCGTCGACGCCCACACCATGCTCGGCTCCGCCTCCGCCATCGCCGCGAACCGGATCTCCCACCACTTCGACTGGCGCGGCGAGAGCACCGCCGTGGACACGGCCTGCTCGTCGGCGCTGACCGCCGTCCACCGGGCCTGCGCGTACCTGCGGGCGGGAACGGGCCCGGCGGCGCTGGCCGGTGGTGTGCAAGTCCTCCTCAACCCCTTCGGTTTCATCGGGTTCTCCGCCGCCTCGATGCTCTCGCCCACCGGCCGGTGCCGGCCGTTCGCCGCCGCCGCCGACGGTTACGTCCGCGGTGAGGGTGCGGCGGTCATCGTCCTCAAACGGCTCGCCGACGCGCTCACGGCCGGCGACCGCGTCCACGGGCTGATCCTGGCCACGGGCGCCAACTGCGACGGCCGGACCCGCGGCCTGGCCCTGCCCAGCCGCGCGGCCCAACAGGAGCTGCTGGAGAGGGTGTACGGCGGGGCGGGCATCCCGCCGGACGACCTCGTCTACCTGGAGGCCCACGGCACCGGCACGCCGGCCGGCGACCCGGTGGAGTGCGAGGCCATCGGCCGCGCCCTCGGCGCGCGGCGCTCGTCCGGTGCCCTGCCCGTCGGCTCGGTGAAGTCCAACATCGGCCACCTGGAGGCGGCCTCGGGCATGGCCGGGATGCTCAAGGCCCTGCTGGTGCTCCGGCACGGCACCGTCCCGCCCACCCTGCACGCCGAACCGCTGAACCCGGCCATCGACTTCGACGGGCTCGGTCTGCGGCCCGCGCTGCGCGCGGAACCCCTGGCCGAGCGCGCCCGGCCGGTCGCCGGTGTCAACAGCTTCGGCTTCGGGGGCGCCAACGCCCATGTGGTGCTGGCCCCCGCGCCGGACGCGCGCCCCTCGGCCGTGGCCCTGCCGCTCCCCCGCGAGGGCGGCCGGGAGCGGGAGAGCCCCGGCCTCCTGCCCGTCCTGGTCACCGCGCACACCGGCCCGGCCCTGGCCGCCGCCGCCCGCCGGATGGCGGAGCGGCTGCGCGCGGCCCCGGACGCCGAGTTCCCCGACGTGGCGTACACGGCGTGCCGCCGCCGGACGCACCACGCCCACCGGGCGGCGGTGCTGGCCGGCGGGCGGGCGGAGGCCGCCGAGGGGCTGGAGGCCGTCGCGGACGGCCGCCGGGTGGGGGCGGCCGCCTCGGGGCAGGCCCGGGGGGACGGCCGGATCGCCTTCGCGTTCTCCGGCAACGGCTCGCAGTGGCCGGGCATGGGCGCCGGTCTCCTCAAGCACGACCCGGTGTTCCGCATGGAGGCCGAACGCGTCGACGCCGCGCTCCGCCCGCATCTGGGCTGGTCGGTCCTCGACGCGCTCGCCGCCCCCGCCGGGCCGGACGACCTGCGCCGCACGGAGATCGCCCAACCCCTGCTGTACGCCGTGCAGTCGGGGCTGGTGGCCGTGCTCGACGGGCTGGGCGTACGGCCGTCCGGCGTCCTGGGGCACAGCGTCGGGGAGATCGCCGCCGCCCGGACCGCCGGGATCCTGGACGCGGAGACGGCCGCCCGGGTCGTCGCCGCGCGCAGCCTGGCGCAGGCCCCCACCGCCGGGCGGGGCCGGATGGCCGCCGCCGGACTGCCGGAGGACGAGGCGCGGGCGGCCGTCGAGCCGTACGGCGGGCGGCTGGTGGTGGCGGCCGTCAACAGCCCGCGGGACGTGACGCTCGCCGGGGACGCCGCCGACCTGGCGGACCTGGGGGAACGGCTCGTCGCCCGCAAGGTGTTCTTCCGCGCCCTGGACCTCGACTACGCCTTCCACACGTCCGCCATGGACCCGGCCGAGGGACCGCTGCGCGAGCTGCTCGGCGAGGTCCGCGGGGCCGCCGGGACGGTTCCGTTCGCCTCGTCCGTGACCGGCGGCCCGCTGCCCGGGACCGCGCTCGACACCACGTACTGGTGGCACAACGTCCGCCACCCGGTGCTGTTCGGGGCCGCCGCGCGGGCCCTGCTGGACGACGGCTGCGACCTCTTCGTGGAGATCGGCCCCCACCCGGTGACCGCCGGGTACCTCACCCGGCTCACCCGGCCCGACGGCGGCAGGCCGGCGGTCGTCAGGACGTGCACCCGTGACGGCGACGGGGTCGAGGAGACCCGCCGGACCGTCGCCCAGGTCCTCGCCTCCGGCGGGCGGATCGACTGGGAGACGTACTTCCCCCGGCCGGGGCGGGTCGTCGGCCTGCCCGCCCTCCCCTGGCAGCGCGAACGGCACTGGAACGGCGCCCCCGAGTGGTGGACCGCCCGCACGGACGGGGACGCGCCCCCGGCGCACCCCCTGCTGGGCACCCGGCTGCCCGGCCTGGAGCCGTCCTGGTCCGGCCCGCTGGACGCCGCCCTGCTGCCGTGGCTGGGCGACCACCGGGTGGGCGACAGCGTCGTCCTGCCCGGCGCCGCCTGTCTGGAGGCGGCCCTCGCGGCGGGCGGCGAGGTCTTCGACGGGCCCGCCGAGGTGCTCGGGCTGACCTTCGTCCGGGCCCTGACCCTCCCCTGGGAGGACGCCATGGCCGAACCGCGGTGCCAGGTCTCGCTCTCCGACGAGGACCACCTCTTCCGGTTCACCGCCCGGCGGGACGCGCGCGACGACTGGCGGTTGCACGCCCGCGCCCGGGTCCGGCCGCTGCTGGACCCGGAGCCGGAGGCCGCCGGCTCCCCCGGGCCCGAGGGGCGGGACGCGCGGGTCTGGGACAGGACGGAGCACTACGCCCGGGCCGTGCGGTCCGGTCTGCCCTACGGGCCGGCGTTCCAGGTCGTGGACCGGCTCCGCTTCGACGACCGCGAGGTCCACGCCGCGTACACGGCCGCGGTGTCCCTCGACGGGTTCCGGGCCCACCCGGTCATCCTGGACGCCGTCCTCCAGGCCACGAACCCGCTGCTGCTGCCGGTCGGCGGCACCGACACGCCGTTCCTGCCCGCGTCGATCGAGCGGGTACGGATGTGGCGGAGCCCGTCCGCCCGCGGCCGGATCCACGTCCGGCTGCGCGAACGCGGGCCGGCCGAGGTCACGGCCGACGCCCGGCTGACGGACGCGCACGGCCGGACGGTGATGGAGTTCACCGGGATCGCCATGCGCCGCTTCACGGCCGGCGGCGGCGCACCGGTGCTCCGCTACACCGAGGCGCTGCGGGCCCGGCCCCACCCGCGCGTCCCGCACCCGGTCACCGACGCCCCCGTCCCGCCGGGGCACGTGCTCGCCGAGGCGGTCGAGCGATGGCGCGCGGCGGCCGGCGTGCCCGCCCGGGAGCACCGGGACCGGGCCTGCGCCCGCCGGCTCCGGGAGGTGATCGCCCACTTCACCACCGCGGCGGTCCTGCGGCTGCGGGCGGACGCGGGGGCCGGCCCCACGACGCCGTTCTCCCTCGACGACCTGGTCGCGGAGGGGATGGAGGCCGGTCACCGCCGGTTCGTCGCGTCCCTGCTGCCCTTGGCGGACGCCCACGGGCTGCTGGTCCCGGTGCCGGCGGAAGAGCCCGGCCACCCCGCGCGCCTGCGGGCCGCCGCCGCGCCGCGCCCCGGCCCCGTCCTGGAGGCCGCCCTCCTCGACTTCCCCCAACGGAGTCTGTCGTTCACGCTGTACGCCCGGTGCGGGGCCCACCTCGCCGACGTCCTGCGCGGCACGCGGGACCACCGGGAGCTGCTCTTCGCCGACCCGGACCGGCACCTCATCGACCAGTTCTACGGCCGGGCCCCGTTCATGGAGAGCCGCCTCGGCACCGTCCGGGAAGCCCTGCGGACGGTCGTCGCGGCGTGGCCGGCCGACCGGCCGCTGCGGGTCCTGGAGATCGGCGGGGGGACGGGCGCGCTGACCGGCCGGCTGCTGGACGTCCTGCCGGCGGAGCGGACGGAGTACGTCTTCACCGACGTCTCGCCCGCGTTCCTCCCTCGCGCCCGGAGCCTCTTCGCGGCACACGACTTCGTCGACTACCGGCTGTTCGACGTCAACCACCCGCCCGGTGAACAGGGGTTCGCGGACGGGACGTTCGACGTGGTCGTCGCCCACCACGCGCTGCACGTCGCCCGGGACGTACGGCGGGCCGCCGGACGGCTCGCCGGCCTGCTCGCCCCCGGCGGGCTGCTGGCGGCCGTGGAGATGCACGATGTCGCCCTGACCGCGGCCCACTTCGGCCCGCTGGACGAGTTCTGGTCCTTCACCGACACGGACCTGCGGCCCGTCTCGCCCCTGCTGTCGCCCGCGCGGTGGGTGGAGGTCCTGGAAGGCTGCGGCCTCGCCGGCGTCCGGACCCTGGGAACCGACCCGGCGGACCGCGACCCGGCCGCCACCGTGCTGATCGGACGGCGTCCCCCGGCCGGCGCCGCCGCCCGGCCCGTCCCCCTGCCGCGCGCCGACGGTCACTGGGTCGTCGCCGCGGAACGGCCCGGTGGGGAACCCGCCCGTCGGCTCGCCGAGCTGCTCACCGGGGCGGGCGCCACCGTGCACCGGGCGGAGGGCCCCCTCGACGCCGGCGGGTGGTCCCGTTGCTGGGAGCGGGCGGCGGGCGAGGGGCCGTGCCGCGTGGTCCTGCTGCCGGACGGGGCGCCCCCGCCGCGGGACCCCGTCGCCCGCACCGAGGCGGCGGTGCGCCGGACCGCCGCCCTGGCGGACTTCGCCCGCGCCTACGCCGCCCCCGGGACCCCGCCGGTCTCCGGCCTGTGGCTGGTCACCCCGGCCGGTTCCGCGCTGCCCGCCCCGGCGGAGGCCGTCCGCCCCGACGACGCCGCGCCCTGGGCGGCCACCCGCTGCCTGGCCTCCGAACACCCCGGCCTGACGGTCCGCCGGATCGCCGTCGCCGACGGGACGAGCACCGAGCGGCTGGCCGCGGAACTGCTCGACCCCGACGAGGAGGACGAGGTCCTGCTGACGCCCGGCGGGCGGTTCGCGCCCCGGATCCGGCCGGCGACGGCCCCGCGCCGCGCCGCCCGGCCCGCGCCCTTCCGCCTGGAGGTGCGCGAGCCCGGCCTCTCCCACCGTCTCGTCTGGGCCCCGGCCGCACCGCCCGCCACCGGCCCGCACGGGGTGCGCATCGAGGTGCGGGCCGCGGGGCTGAACTACCGGGACGTCATGGAGAGCACGGGACTGCTGCGCCCGGGAGCCGCGTCGGTGACGGAGACCGGGCAGTGCCTGGGGCTGGAGTGCGCGGGCGTCGTCACGGCCGTCGGCCCGGCCGTCACCGACCTGCGCCCGGGCGACCGGGTGTACGCCATGGCCCCCCGGTCCCTCGCCTCGCACGCCGTCGCCGACCGGCGGCTGACCGGCCGGATCCCCGACGGCATGGACTTCGCCGCGGCCGCCACCCTGCCGGTCGTCCACCTCACCGTCCACCACGCGCTCGGCCGGCTCGCGGGCCTCGCTCCCGGCGAGACCCTCCTCCTGCACGGAGCGGCCGGCGGGGTCGGGCTCGCCGCGCTGCGGTTCGCCCGGGCCCGCGGCGCCCGCGTGATCGCCACCGCCGGCACCCCGGCCAAACGCGACCTGCTCCGGCTGCTGGGCGCCGACCACGTCCTGGACTCCCGCACCCTCGCCTTCGCACGACAGGTGCGGGAGCTGACGGACGGCCGGGGCGTGGACGTGGTGCTCAACTCCCTCAGCGGGGAGGCGCTGACGCGCGGCGCCGAACTGCTGCGCACCGGCGGCCGGTTCGTGGAACTGGGCAAGCGCGACATCGCGGCCGACAGCCGGCTGCCGATGGCGCTGTTCCACCGCAACGTCTCGCTCTTCGCGGTGGACCTGAACCAGCTCCTCCACGAGGACGGCCTGCCGCCGGACACCGCCGCCGAGGTGTTCGACCGCGTCCGGGACGGCACCTACCTCCCCCTGCCCCGGCAGGACCACCCGGCCGCCCGGGTCGACGAGGCGTTCCGGGCCCTGCGCCACTCCCGCCACCTGGGCAAGGTGGTGGTCACCTTCGACGAGCCCCCGCCGGTGGGGGCCTCGCGGGTGCCCGCCCCGCCGGATCCCGACGCGTCGTACCTGGTCGTCGGCGGGCTGAGCGGCCTGGGCGCGGCCCTGTCCCGGCACCTCGCGGACGGCGGCGCGCGCCACCTCGTGCTGACCGGGCGGCGGGGCGCCGCCACGCCGGGCGCGCGGGAGCTCGTCGACGACCTGGCCGCGCGGGGCGCGCGGGCGACGGTCCGGGCGGCGGACGTGTGCGACGCGGACGCGGTGGCCGCGACGGTGCGGGACATCCGGGCGACGGGCAGGCCGTTGAAGGGCGTCGTCCACGCCGCGACCGTCCTGGACGACGCCCCCCTGACCGAGCTCACGGAGGACCGCGTCCGGACCGCGCTGGCCCCCAAGATGCTGGGCGCGCTGCTGCTGGACGCCGCCACCGCCGACGATCCGCTGGACTTCTTCGTCTGCTGCTCCTCCGTGACGGCCGTCGTCGGCAACCGCCACCAGGCCAACTACGTGGCCGGGAACCTGTTCCTGGACGCCCTCGCCCGCACGCGCCGGGCGGCCGGGCGCCACGCGCTGTCCGTCGCCTGGGGCGCGATCGGTGACACCGGGTACGTGGCCCGCGCCGGGCTCGACGAGGTCCTCCTGCGGTCCGGGATCGGGGCGCTGACGTCGGCCGAGGCGTGTGCCGTGCTCGACGGACTGCTGGCGGACGGCACCACGGTCGCGCCGGTGGGCAGGTTCGACTGGCCGCGGCTGGCCGCGTACCTGGCGATCGGCTCCTCCCCCCGGTTCGCGGGGCTGCTCACCGCCTCGCACCCGGAACAGGCGGACTCCGCCGGACGGTTGCGCCGCCGGCTCGCCGAGGCGGACCCGGAGCAGGCACGGGAGCTGGCGGCCGTGGCGGTGCGCGACGCGGTCGCCGGCGTCCTGCAGACGGATCCCGGCCGCCTCGACCGGCGGCGCCCCCTGGACCAGCTGGGCCTGGACTCGCTGATGGCGGCCGAGCTCGTGAACGTCCTCGCGCGCCGCGTCGGCTGCGAGATCCCGGCGGTGGAACTCATCGACGCGGGCGGCATCGACAGCCTCGCGGAGCGGGTCCTGGCCCGCCTCGGCCATGGTGCCGCCGACGCGGCCGGCCGGGCCGGGACCGGGTGACCCCGCGCCGCGTGTCCCACGCCCGTGCCCCCGACCGAAGGGAATCCATGACCCCGTTCCGTGTCATCCGCTCCACGCCCCCGGCCCGGTGCCGTGCCGGCCGGGGACTTCGCGGGCCGGCCGCCGCGCTGTGCGTGGTGGCCGCGGCCGTCGCCCTCGCCTGCCCCGCCCCGGCCGTGCGGGCGGCCGGGGCGGACCATGTGGCCGTCCGGCCGGTGATGATCCCGGGAGAGGGCGGCACCCCGCTCCGGGGCAGCGTCGCCGAGCCCGGCGGGACCGGCCGGCACCCGCTGATCGTCCTCGCGCGGTCCTGGCTGGTCACCGAGTCCTTCTACCGGCGGATCCAGCTCACCGCGGCCGGCCGGGGCTACGCCGTCGTCGTGTACGCCCCCCGGGGCCACGGCGGATCGGGCGGCGGGTCGGGCCTGGCCGGCCCCGAGGACACGGCCGACGTCTCCCGGGTCCTCGACTGGTCGCTGGCCCATACCTCGGGCGACGCCGGGCACATCGGCATGCTCGGGGTCTCCTACGGGGCCGCGCTGAGCCTGCTGGGAGCCGCGGCGGACCCGCGGGTCAAGGCCGTCGCCGCGCTGAGCGGCTGGACGGACCTGACCGACGTGCTGTGGTCCAACGGCACCCCCACTCCGAACGGCTTCGGGTACGTGCTGAACGGCGCCCTGCACGGGGCCGGCCCGCGGACCGCCCCGCTGCACGGCATCCAGGCGGACGACACCCGCCGCCTGACCGCCTGGGCCGCGCCCCGCTCGCCGGCCACCTATCTCGACCGGTACAACCGGCGGGGCACGGCGCTCTTCTTCGCCGACGCCTGGGGCGACAGCATGACCGCCTTCGGGAGGAAGGGCGAGTTCTTCGACCGCCTGCGGGTCCCGAAGCGCCTGGAGATGCGGCCGGGAGACCACGGCGGTCCGGAGTTCACGGCCTCGTTGCTGCCCAACGAAGTGGCGGACTCCGCCTTCCGCTGGTTCGACCGCTTCCTCAAGGGCGTCGCCAACGGGGTGGACACCGAGCCGCCCGTGCAGGTGAAACCGGTGAACAGCGGCCCGTTATTCGGCGCGGGCCGCCCCTTCGAGGGGTACCCGAGCTGGGCCGCGATGACGCGGACGACCCGCAGGCTGTACCTGGGGGCGGGCCGGGGGCTGCGGGAAGCGCCGGACGGCGGCTCCCGGACGACGCTCACCGCCGGTTTCGGCACCGTGGCGGACAGCGGACTGATCTTCCTGCAACGCTCGCTGGAAGCCGCCGTGGGCGTCCAGGTGCCCCGGCCGCTGGCGCTGGTGCCGGGCGGCACGGGCGCGGTGTGGACCTCGCCGCCGGCGGACGCGGTGTGGTCCGTGCGCGGCACTCCCCAACTGCGCCTCGGTGTCACGCCCTCCGCGTCCCGGGGAACGTTGGTGGCCTACCTCTTCGACGTGAACGCGCTGGGCACCGGAGCGTTCATGACCTGGGCGCCGTACAGCTTCCGGGGCCGTGAGCCGGGCCGGGAGTTCACCGCCGGCTTCGCGCTGCGGCCGACGGCCTACGACCTCCCGCCGGGGCACCGCCTGGGCCTGGTGATCGGCACGGCGGACTCCCAGACCCTCCCCCGCAACCGGCCGTTGGCCCGGCTGTCCGTGTCCTCGTCCCCCGCCGCGCCGTCCTGGGTCAGTGTGCCGCTGCGCTGACCGCCCGGCCGCCGCGGGACGGGCCGCCCTCGGCGGCCAGGGCGCAGGCGACGAGGCCGCTCTGGTAGACCAGGCTGGGCATGCCGAAGTGGAAGAGGACCGCGCCGCGGGTGGCGTGTCCGAGCGCGTACAGGCGCGCCGGACCGTCGCCGGTGCCGGCGACGCGGTGGGTGCGCCGGTCGGTGCGCAGCCCGCCGAGCGGGTGGGCGGCGCCGGGGAGGGCGGCCACGGAAGCCTCCGCCGTGCTGGGCGCGGCGCCGCCGGGCGCGCCGGGGTTGAGGGCGTTGACCAGGACGTCCACGCGGTGTTCCGTGCCGTCGGTCACCAGGTCGAAGCCGCCGCCGGGCGCCCGGTCGACCCGGGACAGGCCGCTCACCGCCCGCAGCCGGCCCGCGTCGTGCAGCCGCAGCAGCAGCTCCGCCCGGTGCCGGGGCATGGGGCAGCACAGGCTGGTGACGGCGCGGCCGTGGCGTTCCCAGAGGGCGGTCTGCTCGTCCTCCGGCAGCAGGCTCCACGCCTGTCCGGCGAACCGCGGCAGAGCCTGGCGGAGGACGGCGAGGGCGGCGTCGTGGCCGTCGGGGCCGGCCAGCCGGCGGCGCAGCAGCTCGAACGGCGGTCTGTCGGCTGCCAGTTCGTGGCGGAGCGCGCCGACCGGGCAGCCGAGGCCGTGGAGTTCCGCGGCGAGCAGGGCCCGGAGGTCCCCGGAGGACGGGCGCCGGCCGGACGCGGTCAGGCCCTCCAGCCGCGTCAGGGTCAGGTGCCGGAGCGGGGGTGGCGCGTCGAGCGGGGCGACGGCCGGCAGCAGCCCGCTGCGCGAGGCCAGGACGACGGGCCCGCGGTGGCCCCGGGCCGCCAGCGCGGCCACCACGTCCACGGCCGTCAGCCCCGAACCGAGCACGCCCACACGGTCGTCGGGCCCGATGCCGCGCAGCATGCGGGCGAGCGGGAACGGTACGGCGATCCAGCGGGGCGTGGCGGCGAGCCGGTAGGGGTCGGGCGGGCTCGCCGGGCCGGCGCAGAGGACGACGTGGTCGAAGCGCGCCTCCGCGCCGCTCTCGGTCACCACCCGTACGCCGTCGTCCTCGGGCACCAGGCGGCGGGCGTGGGTGCGCACGGTGCGCAGCCGCCATCCCCGCCCGAAGAGCCGGCGCAACGTCCGGGTGAGCGTCTCGGCCAGGTAACCGCCATACAGGGAACGGGCGGTGAGGCCCTGGGCGTCGACGCACCCGGGAGTGCGGGCGGTGAGCCGGCGCAGGGCGTGCGCGGGGTCGGAGGCGCGGACGGACATGTGGGACGCGGGGATGTTGGTGATGACGTCGCGGGCGTCGGGCTGGTAGGCGCGGCCGCGCCAGAGGAAAGGGGCGCCGTCCACCACCGTCAGGTCACAGGGCTCGGACACGAGTTCCCCGAGGCTTTCGACGAGGCATGCTCCCGCCGCGCCGGCCCCTATGACAGCGATGCGTCGCATGCGCGGAACATACCCCGGGAAGAGCGCCGGAATTCCACAGCTCGCTTGTCCGACTATCCTTCTTTTAGGGGCCGTCGGGGATCCGGAATTCCGGTCGCTAATCTGGGCGGGCGGCATGGAAGGGGCTGGGGAAAAGCGAGGAAAACGGTCGGCGTCCGGCGCACCCGGGGGGGAATCCGTATGACACGCACCGCCCGCCTCGTGCTCGTTTCCGTGTCCCTCGCCGCGATATCGCTGACCTGGGCTGGTGTCGCGGGCCTCGGCCGGCTGACCAACAGCGGTTTCCTGCCGGACGGTACGGCCCTGCGGAAGGACAACGCCGTTCTCGGCGCGCGCTACCGGGCCGCGGATCCGGACCTGATCCTGCTCGTCGCCCCGGCGTCCCGCACCGGGGACGTGGACTCCGGCGCCGTGGCGGAGGCGGGCCGCGCCCTCGAACGACGGGCGGCGGGCACCCCGGGCGTCGTCTCGGCGGCCTCCTACTGGTCCACCGGCGACCCCGCCCTCCGCGCCCGGGACGGCCGCACGGCGCTGATCACCATCGACCTCGCCGAGGACGAGGGGACGGCGACCCGCACGGCCCGCACGCTCGTCCCCCAACTGACCCACCCACAGGGCCCGGTGACCGTTACCGCCACCGGTCCCGCCTGGGTGAGCGAGGAGGGGATGCGGGAGAGCCGCCGCGATCTCCTGGCCGGGGAACTGATCGCCCTCCCGCTGACCGCCCTGGTCCTGCTGTTCGTCTTCCGCTCCGCCGTGGCCGCCCTCGTCCCGCTGGTCACCGGGGTCCTCGCGGTGACGGCGTCGCTGGCCTGCCTGGGCGCGCTGGCCGCCGTCGCCGAGATATCCGTCTACGCGGCCAACATCTCCTGCGCCCTGGGCCTCGGACTGGCCGTGGACTACGGCCTGTTCCTCGTCACCCGCTTCCGCGAGGAGCGCGCGGCGGGCGTCCCGCTCCCGGAGGCCGTGGCGCGCGCCCGGCGCACGGCGGGACGGACGGTGGTGGTGTCCGCCGGGATCGTCGCCCTGGCCTCATGCGCCCTGTTCACCGTCCCCTTCGCCTTCGTGCGGTCCGTCACCGCGGCCGTCGTCCTGGTCGCCCTCCTGTCGGCCGCGGCGGCCGTCCTGCTGGTACCGGTCCTGCTGCGGCTCTGGGACGGCCACCTGGAGCGCTGGGACGTCTTCGCCCGGCTGCGCCGGCACGCCGCGGACCGGCCGGAACGGGCGGCCGTGTGGCGGCGGATCGCGACGGCCGTCTGCCGGCGGCCCGTGCCGTGCTCCGCCGGCGCCCTGGCCCTCCTCGCCCTGCTCGCCGTGCCGTCGGGGCACGCCCGCTTCGCCCCGAGCGACGCCCGGTCCCTGTCGGCGGACAGCGCGCCGTACCGCGCCGCGCTCCGGCTGGAACGGGACTTCTCACCGATACCGGACCGCGTGCTGACCGTCGGGCTCCCGTCCGGGACCGGCCGCGCCGCCCTCGACGCGTACGCCCGGCGGCTGGCGGCCCTCCCGGGCGCGGCCGAGGTCCGTACGGCGACCGGCCGCTACGCACAAGCCGGCCAAGTGCCGCTGCCCGAGCGGGCGTCGGCACACTTCACCACCCCGGCCGGGCCGCTGCTGACCGTCGTCTCCCGCACCGGCCCCAGCACGCCGGAGGCCCGGCGGCTCGCCCGGGACGTCCGCGCGCTGCCCGCACCGGGCGGCCGGAGCCTCGTCACCGGCGAGCCCGTGCGGGCGGCGGACACCCGGGACGCCCTCACCGGCGCCCTGCCCCTCGCGTGCGGGGCGGCGGCGGCCGTGACCGCCCTGCTGCTCGGCCTGTTCACCCGCAGCGTGCTGATCCCGGTCAAGGCCGTGGCCGTGGCGGCCGTGAGCCTGGGCGCCTGCCTCGGCTGCCTGGTGTACGTCTTCCAGGACGGTCATCTGCGGTTCCTCCTCGGCGACTTCCCGGTCGCCGGTTTCCTCGACGGCACCCTGGTCCTGCTGGTGCTGGTCGTGGCCTACGCGCTCTCGGTGGACTACGAGGTGTTCCTCCTCGCCCGGATCCGCGAGGCGTACCGGGCGGCCGGCGACAACACCGCGTCCGTCGTCCACGGCGTGGAGCGCACCGGCCGGCTGGTGACGGCCGCCTCCCTGATCGTGGTGTGCGCCATGGTGGCGCTGACGAGTTCGGGCGTCAGCACGCTCAAGACCGTCGGCACGGGCCTGTCCGTGGGCGTCCTGGTCGACGCGACGCTCGTCCGGGGCGTCCTCGTCCCCGGCCTCATGACCCTGGCGGGCCGCTGGAACTGGTGGCCGCCGGGCCGGAACGCCCCTGACCGCACGCATCCGTGAGGGAGAACCCATGCGCATCGCGTCCGCCGTAGGAATCCTGGCCGGCGCCCTGTGGCTGCCCGCCGGACGGAGCACCGTGGAGGACGCGGTCGTCGACGGGGTGCTCGACGACGTCCTGGACGCCCCGCCGGACGTCCCGGAGGTCCCCATGACCCGGGGCGAGACACCGGAGTCCATGGCCGCCGAGGCGGTGCGCCGGGCGCTGGCCGCCGCGGGCCGGCCGGCGGCGGCGCTCGACGTCCTGGCCTACTCCTGGGTGCTCCGCACCGGACGGTCCGCGCTGCACTCGCCCCCGTTCCGGCTGGCCAAGGAGCTGTCCGTGGGCGACTGCGCGGCCCTCGGCGTCGTCCAGGCGTGCAACGGCGGAGCGGCCGCGGTGGAGACGGCGGTGACACGGATGCTGACCGACGAACGGATCGGTCTCGCGGCGGCCGTGTCGTCGGACAGCTTCGAGGAGTTCGGCAGTCGCCGCTGGACCGATCCCATGATGATGGTCGGCGGGGACGGGGCCGCGGCCGTCGTGCTGTGCCGGGGCCCGGGGCGGCTGGCGCTGCGCTCGCTGGTGTCGCGGGGCCACACCTGCGCCGACATCATGGAGGCGGGGCAGGACCTCCGCCACCGGCTGCCGGACGGCGGGGCCCGGGACAACCGCCGGCTGGCGGAGGCGGCGCACAGCGTGGAGCGGTTCGGCGCCTGTCTGGCGTCGGTGGTGCGCGACGCCCTCGACGACGCGGACCTGGACGCCGCGGACGAGAGCATCACGGCCGTCCTGCTGCCCCGGCTGGCCGGGCCGTTCACCGAGTCCTTCGTCCGCCCCGCGCTCCCGGCGCCGCTGCGGAAGAAGGCGTACGTCGCCGACCCGCACACCGGTCACCTGGGGTCGGGCGACGCCCTCGCCAACCTGGAGTACGCCCGACGCCGCGCCGTCGTGGCACCGGGCGAGCACCTGCTCGTCGTCAACGGCGGGCAGGGGGTGGCGGCTTCCTGCATGGTGCTCACGCCGGGGGACGGCTGAGGTGGCGCGAGTTCCCCGCCGGGGACGGGTCATTCCCGGAGGCCGGGCGGGACGGGCCCGCACGGTCCGGCCACCCGGCGCTGGAACCCGTCGCTCACCACAGGGGGTGCCCAGCGGGCCGCCCGGACGAGCGGTGCCCCCACCCGACGAGGCAGCGCGCGGCGGGCCGCCGGTCGCAGACCGCCCGGCGGACCACCCGCGCCGATTCCTCGGCCGGCGGGAAGGGCCGCCGCCGCGCCTGCCCGCCCAGGGCCACGGCGCAGGCGTTCTGGTGCGGCGAGGACCGCCCGGTCGGTCGGGGTCGGGGGCGCGGTCAGCGACGCGTTCGGGTCCGGCGGGCACAACACCGTGCTGGTGTTCCGGGCTGCCGGATGACGGCGTCGACGACGGAGGACTCCCGTGGCAGCGGGGAAGCCGGTGTGGAACCGTGGAAACCGGTAAGGAGCCCCACCGGAAACCACACGACCGCACCGTACCGACCCGAGGAGGTCCCATGTCCTCGAAGCGACGCCGCAAGAAGCGCGCCCGCCGCAACCACGCCGCGAACCACGGCCGCCGGCCCCAGTGCTGAGTTGAGCACGACATGGCCCGCCACCCCTTCCCACGGGCGCGTTCCCCGCGATATCACCCGTTCGAGGGGCGGCGGGCTGCGCCGTGCCCCGTCCGCGTGTGGGATGGGTGCCACGTGCGGCGCGCCGTCGCCACCGCCTCCCCCAGCCTCCCCCGAGCCCGACAGAGGAGCCGGCAGATGACCCTCTCCGAACGCGACGTGGCGGACGAGATCGAGCAGATGAAGGAGGACGCCCTGCAGCAGGTGGTCAGCGACGAGGACCGGGACGCCGGTCTGGCGGACGAGGAGTGGTGACCCCGGCCCCGGCGCCGGCCCCCGCGCGGCCGGACGCACCTCGCGCGGCGGCCGTCACCCGCGCCCGCCCGGCGGCCATCGCTCGCGCCGCGCGGTGCGGCGGGGTAGACATGGAACATGGCCCGAATCCGGGGCCGCTCCTGGAGGCCGTCGGGCCGCCGGCCCGCCGGCTCGCACGTGGGTGAACGGCGTGAGCGGCGGCGGCCGCGCGGGGCGTCGGCGGGGCGCTGGCGGGTGGCAAGCACCCGTAGCGTCGCCGGCCAGATGTTCGTGCTGCAGGTGCTCATCGTGCTGCTGCTCGTCGTGGCCGCGGTCGGCACCCTGCTCTTCCAGGCGCGGACCGACAGGTTCCAGGCGGCCCGCGACCGATCGCTGGCCGCCGCCGAGGCGTTCTCGCACTCCCCCGGGCTGCCGGCCGTCATGGCGGGCCCCGACCCGTCGTCCGTCCTCCAGCCGCTGACCGAGGACGCCCGGCACCGCGGCGGCGTCGACTTCATCGTGGTCACCGACCGCAACGGCATCCGCTACACCCACCCGGACCCCTCCCGCATCGGCAAGCACTTCGTCGGCACCGTCGACCCGTCGCTCAAGGACGGCAAGGTCACCGTCGAGAGCGTGCACGGCCCGCTCGGCGAGGAGGTGCAGGCCGTGGTGCCGGTCCGCGACGACCGGGACCGGATCGTCGGCGCGGTGGCCTCGGGCATCAAGGTCGCCGCGGTGAGCAGCGCCTTCGACCGGCAGCTGCCGTGGGTGCTGGGCGCGGGAGCGGTGGCGCTGGCCCTGGCGACCGCCGGGACGGCCCTGGTGAGCCGCCGGCTGCGGCGCCAGACGCACGGCCTGGGCCCGGCCGAGATGGCCCGGATGTACGAGCACCACGACGCCGTGCTGCACGCGGTCCGCGAGGGCGTGGTCATCGTCGGCGGGGACGGCCGGCTGCTGCTGGTCAACGACGAGGCGCGGCGGCTGCTCGGGCTGCCCCCGGACGTCGAGGGCCGGCACGTCCACGACCTGGGCCTGGACCCGCGGACGGCCGAGCTGCTGGCCTCGCGCGAGGTCGTCTCGGACGAGGTGCTGCCCGTCGGGGACCGGCTGCTCGCGGTCAACAACCGGCCGACCGACCGCGGCGGCGGCCCGCCCGGCAGCGTCGCCACCCTCCGGGACTCCACCGAGCTCCGGGCGCTGGCCGGCCGCGCCGAGACGGCCCGCGGCCGGCTGCGGCTGCTGTACGACGCGAGCGTCGCCATCGGCACCACCCTGGACGTCCGGCGGACGGCCGAGGAGCTGACCCAGGTGGCGTCGCCCCGGTTCACCGACTACGCGACCGTCGACCTCGCCGAGGCCGTGCTGCACGGCGAGGAGCCCCGGATGGCGATGGGCGGCGACGCCGCCGAGCTGCGCCGGGTGGCGCTCACCGGGCCCCGGGACGACCATCCGCTGTACCCGGCGGGCGACCTGGTCACCTTCGCCGGGCCCACCCCGCAGGCCACGGGCTTCGTCAGCGGGCGCCCGGTGCTCGTCCCCGACCTGGCGGCCTCGGACGGCTGGCGGACGCAGGACTACGAGCGCACCCAGGCCGTCCTGGAGTACGGCTTCCGGTCGCTGATCACCGTGCCGCTGAAGGCGCGCGGCGTGCTGCTGGGCATCGCCAACTTCTGGCGCACCAGCGACAGCGAGCCCTTCGAGGACGAGGACCTGTCGCTGGCCGAGGAGCTGGCGGCGCGCGCGGCCGTGTGCGTGGACAACGCCCGCCGCTACACGCGCGAGCACGACATGGCCGTCGCCCTCCAGCACAGCCTGCTGCCGCGCGGGCTGCCCGAGCAGACGGCGCTGGACGTCTCCTTCCGCTACCTGCCGGCGCAGGCGGGGGTGGGCGGCGACTGGTTCGACGTCATCCCGCTGCCCGGCGCCCGGGTGGCGCTGGTCGTCGGGGACGTGGTCGGGCACGGGCTGCACGCGGCCGCCACCATGGGCCGGCTGCGCACCGCCGTCCTCAACTTCTCCGCCCTCGACCCGCCCCCGGACGAACTGCTGGGCCACCTCGACGAACTCGTCGCCCGGATCGACCAGGAGGCGGCCGGCGACGCCGACGAACCGGCCATCGCGGGCGCCACCTGCCTGTACGCGGTCTACGACCCGGTGACGGGCGTCTGCTCGCTGGCCCGCGCCGGGCACCCGCTGCCCGCCCTGGTCGCCCCGGACGGCACGGTGGAGTTCCCGGAGCTGCCGGCCGGCCCGCCGCTGGGGCTGGGCGGGCTGCCGTTCGAGGCGGCGGAGCTGCGGCTGCCGGAGGGCAGCAGCCTGGTGCTGTACACGGACGGCCTGGTCGAGGACCGCAAGCGGGACATCGACGCCGGCCTCGCCGTCCTCCGCGACACCCTGGCGGAGCAGCCCGGCAGGACCCCGCAGGAGACCTGCGAGGCGCTGCTGGAGGCGCTGCTGCCGGCCCGGCAGAGCGACGACATCGCCCTGCTGGTGGCCCGCACCCGGATCCTGGAACGGGAGCGGATCGCCGAGTGGGAGCTGCCGTCCGACCCGGCGGTGGTGGGCCGCGCCCGCGCCGACGTGACCCGGCAGCTGGCGCTGTGGGGGCTGGAGGAGGCGGTCTTCACCACCGAGCTGATCCTCAGCGAGCTGATCACCAACGCGATCCGGCACGCCTCCGGGCCGATCCGGGTGCGGCTGCTCCGCGACCGCACGCTGATCTGCGAGGTCTCCGACACCAGCAGCACCTCGCCGCACCTGCGGTACGCGGCGGCCGAGGACGAGGGCGGCCGGGGCCTGTTCCTGGTCGCCCAGCTCGCCGACCGCTGGGGCACCCGGTACACGCCGGACGGCAAGGTCATCTGGGCGGAGCAGCCGCTCGGGTGAGGCGTGGGGGCCCGTGCCCGTACCGGCCCGCCGGGAGGCGGCCCATCGGACGACGGCCGCCGCCCGGCGATCGTCGCACGACGGTCATCGCACGACGGAAGGACCGAGGACCATGCCGGAGAGCCCGGAGAGCACAGCGCCGCCGCCCCCGGCCCCCGACTGGCGGATGTTCGACCCCGCCCCGGTCGCCATGGCCGTCACCCGGGGGCCGCGGCACCGCCTGGTGTACATGAACGCCGTCTACCGCGAGCTGTTCGGCGACCGGCCGCTCGGCGTCCCTATCACCGAGGTCTTCGCCGACCTGCGGCAGCGCGGCTACCTCGCCCTCTTCGACGACGTGCGGAACACCGGGGCGCCGGTGTCGCTGGCCGCCGCGCCGACCGAGGGCGCCTCGCCGGAGGACGGCGGGACGCGCTACTACACGTTCAGCCTGTCGGCCGTCGGCGCGTCGGAGGAGGAGCGCGGTGTCCTGGTCGTGGCGATGGACGTCACCGAGCAGATCCGGGCGACCGAGCGGATCCGCCGGGTGTCGGAGGAACGGCTGCGCGCGCTGCGGCGGTTCGAGAACCTGGTGACCGCCAACACCCAGATGATGTGGGTGACCGCCGCCAAGGGCGGCACGATCGAGCCCAGCCCGGGCTGGGAGCGGGTGACCGGCCAGACGTGGGAGCAGTTCCGCGGGGACGGCTGGCTCGACGCCCTGCACCCGGAGGACCGGGAGCCGATGGACGCCGCCTGGCAGCGCGCCCTGGAGGAGGTGCCGGACGAGTTCCGGTACGTGTACCGGCTGCGGACGGTCGACGGTACGTACCGCCACTTCGACGTGCGGGCGGTGCCGGTCCGCGAGGGCGACCGGGTCGTGGAGTGGGTGGGCACCTGTACGGACATCGAGGACCGGTGGCGGGAGGAGCGCCGCAAGGACGTGCTGGCGCGCGGCGCCGCCGTGCTGGCGGAGTCCACCAAGCCGCGGTCGGCCTTCGCCGCGCTCGGCGACGTCATCGTGCCGTCCCTCGCCGACAAGTGCGGCATCTACCTCATGCGGGAACCCACCTACCAGTTGACGGGCGACACCCCGCTGGTCGTGGAGCGGATCGCGGCCCGCTCCCGGGAGGGCCTCCCCCCGCACCCCGCCCGGCTGGGCGAGGAACACATCGCGCCCGACAGCGCGTTCGCCCGCGCGGTCCGCGAACGGCGGGTGGTGCACGAGTCGTTCGACCCCGACCGCATCCCGCCCGGCACCGCCCCGCCCGACAGCATGGCGTGGCTGCGGGACGTGCGCGCGCACAGCATGGTGGTCGTCCCCGTCGTCATCGACGGCACGCTCGCCGCGATCGTCGACGCCTTCGCCTGCGGCGAGCGCGACCCCATCGACGCGACCGACGAGGCGCTGCTCCGCGAACTCCTGGAACAGGCCCACGATCCGCTGCGCAACGTCATCGAGTTCCAGCGCACCCAGCGGGTGGCCCTGGCCCTCCAGCACAGCCTGCTGACCGAGCCGCCGCGCTACGACGACCTGGTGATCACGGCCCGGTACCTGCCGAGCCCGGCGGCGGCGGACGTCGGCGGCGACTGGTACGACTCGTTCGTGCTCGGGGACGGCGCACCGGTGCTCGTCATCGGGGACGTGGCGGGGCACGACATCGAGGCCGCCGTGACGATGAGCAGGATGCGGAACATGCTGCGCAGCCTCGCCGCCGACCGGGAGGAGCCGCCGGGCGACATCATCCGGCGGCTCGACCGGGCCACCCAGGTCCTCGACCCGGAGGAGGGCACCGCCACCTGCGCCCTGGTCCGCATCGAGCACACGCCGGACGGCGGCCGGCAGGCGCACTACTGCGTGGCGGGGCACCCGCCGCCCCTGGTCGTGGACCGCGACGGCGGCACCCGCTTCCTGGAAGGCGCCACCTCGCCCCTGCTGGGGATGCCCGTCCCCGACGAGTGGCGGATCAGCGGCTTCGAACCCCTGCCGCCCGGCGGCACGTTGCTGCTCTACACGGACGGGCTGGTGGAACGGCCGGACGAGGACATCGACGAGGGCCTGGCCCGGCTGGCCCGGACGGCGTCCGGGCTGGCCGGGGCTGATCTGAACGCGTTCTGCGACACGTTGCTGGCGGAGCCTTCGGTGACGGGGCAGGACGACATCTGTCTGATCGCGGTACGGCTGCCGGAGTGAGGGGGTGAGCCGGGGGGCGCCTGCGGCGGGCTGGTGCCCCGGTCCCGCCCCTTCACCGATTCCTGGGGGCAAGCCCCCAGACCCCCCCTCTGGGGGAGTTTGAGGGCAACCGCGCGAAGCGCGGTTTCAGGGCGTCCGGGGCACACCAACCGCGGGAGCGAGAAGCTCCGCCGCGAACTCCGCCGCCGAGCGCGGCACGCGGCCGAGGACGCGCTGAACGCCGTCCCCGAGCCCCGCCACACCCTCCCGCCGATAGTTGGCGTACAGGCCGTACAGGCCCTCGCCATGCACCGCCGCGTCGAGCGGCACGTCCACGAACCGCACCGGCCGCCCGAGAGCGGCGGCGAAGCACTCCGCGAGTTCCCCGGGCGTCAGCGCCTCCGGCCCGCTGACGTCGAGGTCGCCCCCGACCGGGTGGTCGGCCAGCAGTTCGGCGACCGCGACCTCCGCGATGTCCCGTGTGTCCACGTAGCCGCGGGCGGCGTCGGCGCCGCCGGGGTCCGCCAGGGTGCCGGCGGCGAGGGCGGCGGCGGACGGGAGGAAGTTCTGCAGGAAGCGGTCGGGCCGGAGGACGGTCAGCTCGGGCACGCCGGCGTCCCGCAGCCGCGCGGTGATGGTGTCGTGCACGCCGGTGACGGGGTCGGGGACCATCCCGGGCCCGGTGAAGGGGCGGGCGCCGAGCTTGACGACGCGGTGCGCGCCCGCGTCCAGGGCGGCGAGCGCTAGGCCGGTCTCGACGGCGGCCTGGTCGGCGGCGAAGGGGTGGGCGAGGTAGAGCCGCCGGACGCCGGCGACCGCGCGCCGCACGGTGTCGGGGTCGGCGGCGTCCCCGCGCACGACCTCGCCCCGGACCGTGCCCAGCGCCTCCGCGCCGGCCGCCGAGCGCACCAGGAACCGCACGTCGTCGCGGTCGCGCAGCGCCTCTGTCACATACCGCCCCACCGAGCCGTTCGGCGTGGTGACCAGGATGGTCATGTGGGCCCCCTCCGCGCTCATGATCGGAAAACCGTCACGGGCCGCAACGGCGGAGAGGCGGGGGCGTATTCCCGGCCGCGGCGTATTCCCGGCCGGGGCGGCGGGAGGCGGCCCGGGAGGGGCCGCCGGGCGGCCGTGCGGGTACCGTTGCCGCCACCGGCCCGTCCGAACAGATCCGCCCCTTCCGAACAGAGGCGAAGCATGCTGCCTGAGATCACCGAGCACGAGTGCACCGGCTGCGGCAAGGCCGTGAAAGGCATCTTCGGCCGGTGGGCGTGCCCGGACTGCAAGACCAGCTCCCCGTACCGGGAGCCGCCCGGCGCGTACGCGGCCGAGCTGCGCAACGGTGTGGCCCCGCGCCGCGACCCGCTGCGGCACCACGTGTGCGGCGAGGTGGCCTGCGTGTGCCCCCGGCTGAGCCGCCGGGGGCACTGAGGATCCGGGCGCGCGTCAGTCGCGTCCCACCAGGTACCGCGCGTACGCGTCCGTCGTGAAGGAGGCGGGCAGTTCGTCCTGGAGGGCCGAGCGGACGAGGACGTCGCGGGCGTCGGCCCAGCGGGAGCCGGGGTCGCCGGCGGCGAGGGCGGAGCTCTCCTCGTCGAGCAGCCGGAGCACGCGGGCGCGCGGGACGGTTCCGTGGTGGAGCCACTGCCAGAGCTGGCAGCGGGCGAGTTCGGCGGAGCCCGCGTCCTCCAGCCGGCCCTGGTGCACGACGCGGCCGTCGCCGCGCAGCCAGGCGTCCAGGCAGCGGAGGGCGGTGCCGAGGGCGGCGCGGACGCCCTGTTCGGTGGGGCGGCCGCTGGTGCGGTGGACGGCGAGCAGGTCGGCGGCGGTGACGTGGACGTCCTCGCGGGTGCGTTCGAGCTGGTGCGGGCGGTCGCCGAGGACCGCGTCGAAGGCCGTGCGGCAGACGGGGAGCAGGCCGGGGTGGGCGACCCGGGTGCCGTCGAAGCCGGCCTCGGCCTCCCGTTCCGCGTCGAGCCGGATGCGGGCGAGGGCCGCCTCGTCCGCCTGCCGGTCGTGTCCGAGCACGGGGACGGCGCGGACGGCCGCGGCGCCGAGGGCGTGGGCGCCCCTGCGGTGGCAGGTGCGGACGAGGAGTTCGGTGCGGGCGCGGAGGAAGGGTGCCGTGGCGGTGATCTTGGCGCGGTCGGGGAGGAGGTGGTCGCGCCGGTGCGGGAAGGTCCGGACGACGCTGCTCAGATAGCCGGCGTGGTCGGCGGCCAGCCCGGCCGCGTGCTCGCGGAGTTCGTGGAGGATCTCCTCCATCTCGAAGGCGGCGGTGACCGTTTCGACGGTGACGGTGGCGCGGATCGTGCCGCGCTCCAGGCCGAGCAGGTCCTGGGCGAGGACGAAGACGTCGTTCCAGAGCCGCGCCTCCAGGTGGTTCTCCACCCGCGGCAGCGAGAAGTACGGGCCGCGGCCGGCCGCGGTCTGGAGCCGGGCGCAGTGGAAGAGGTAGAGGCCGAGGTCGACGAGGGCGGCGGGGACCGGGCGGCCGTCGACCACCAGGTGCCGCTCGGTGAGGTGCCAGCCCCGGGGGCGGACGACGAGGGTGGGCCCGGTGGCCGGTCCCGGCCCGGTCCGGCCCTCGCTCACCGCGCGCAGCGTCCGGTGGCCCTCCATGATGTTGTGCCAGGTGGGCGCGGTGGCGTCGGTGAAGTCCGCGGTCCACACCCGGGCGCCGGAGGCGGCGGCCGCGGCCGCGGTGGCGCGGTCCGGGGGGCCGGTGAGCTCGGTGCGGCGGTCGGTGAGTCCGGGGGCGGGCGGGGCGACGCGCCAGGAGGGGTCGGCGCGGACGGCCGAGGTGGCGGGGACGAAGTCGAGGGCGCCGCCGCGGGCCAGGAGCGCGGCCCGGTGGCGGCGTTCGGCGAGGAGCGCGGAGCGGCGGCCGGCGAAGGCCGCGTCGAGGCGGGCGACGAAGGCGAGGGCGGCGGGGGTCAGGACGTCGTCGTACGGGGCGGTCCGGCCGCCCAGGACGCTCAGGGTGCGAGGGGCGCCAACGCGACTGGAGAGGGCGGGAGTTGCCATGGCGGTCTCCTGGGGTGGTGTGAGCGGCCCGGTGCTGCCGGGGGCGGCGCGGGACGGGTGGGGGTGGCGGAACGGGGAGGGCGCGGAGGCTTTGCCGGATGACCCGCGTCCGTTCCCGTCCGCCGCGCGTGCCGCCGGGATCGTCCGGCCGGGGTGAGCGGGGGAAGGAGCCGGGGGTTCTCGGGGAACTGCCCTGAAGGTGCTACGGGGAAACCGCTCCGGCGGGAGCCGTTCCGTTCGGAACGGGTCCCGCCGGAGCGGCTGTCCGGCCGCCGGCTAGTGGAACTGCTCCTCCTCGGTGGAGCCGGTCAGGGCGGTCGTGGAGGAAGCCGGGTTGACGGCCGTGGAGACCAGGTCGAAGTAGCCGGTACCGACCTCGCGCTGGTGACGGACGGCGGTGAAGCCGTCGGCCTGCGCGGCGAACTCCCGCTCCTGCAACTCCACGTACGCCGTCATGCCGTGCTCCGCGTAGCCGCGGGCGAGGTCGAACATCGCGTGGTTGAGGGAGTGGAACCCCGCCAGGGTGATGAACTGGAACCGGTAGCCCATCGCCCCCAGTTCACGCTGGAACTCCGCGATCTCGGCGTCGTCGAGCGCGGCCTTCCAGTTGAAGGACGGCGAGCAGTTGTAGGCCAGCATCTTGTCCGGGTACTCGGCGTGCACCGCCTCCGCGAACTCCTTGGCCTGCGCCAGGTCGGGGGTGCCGGTCTCGACCCACAGCAGGTCGGCGTAGGGGGCGTAGGCGAGGCCGCGGGCGATGACGGGGGCCATGCCCGGCTCGACGCGGTAGAAGCCCTCGGCGGTGCGCTCGCCGGTGCAGAAGCGGGCGTCGCGCTCGTCGACGTCGCTGGTGAGCAGGTTCGCGGCGAGGGCGTCGGTGCGGGCGACGATCAGAGTGGGCACGTCGGCGATGTCGGCGGCCAGGCGGGCGGCGTTGAGGGTGCGGATGTGCTGCGCGGTGGGGACGAGGACCTTGCCGCCCAGGTGGCCGCACTTCTTCTCCGACGCCAGCTGGTCCTCGTAGTGGATGCCCGCCGCGCCGGCCGCGATCATCGCCTTGGTCAGCTCGAACGCGTTCAGCGGCCCGCCGAAACCGGCCTCCGCGTCCGCCACGATCGGCGCCAGCCAGTCCACCGAGGCATCCCCCTCGGCGGTGGCGATCTGGTCGGCGCGAAGCAGCGCGTTGTTGATCCGCCGCACCACCTGCGGCACCGAGTTCGCCGGATACAGACTCTGGTCCGGGTACGTCTGCCCGGCCAGGTTGGCGTCGGCCGCCACCTGCCAGCCGGAGAGGTAGATCGCCCGCAGCCCCGCCCGCACCTGCTGCACCGCCTGACCACCGGTCAGCGCACCCAGCGCGTGCACGTAATCCCGCTCGTGCAGCTCCCGCCACAGCCGCTCGGCGCCGCGCCGGGCCAAGGTGTGCTCCTCACGGACACTGCCCGACAACCGGACGACGTCCTCCGCCGTGTACGTCCGCTCCACCCCCTTCCAGCGCGGCTCCTCGGCCCACCGCCGCGCCAGCTCCCGGGCCGCCTCGACCGCCGCCGTCCCTGCCTCAACCATGACCGTCTCCCGGTGTCGCCTCGAAGGTGCGTCCGAACCACCGGCGGGCTACGGGCTGTTGTCCCGGTCCCGGCCCGCCGCCGTGCTGCAGAGCGATCGTGCGCGGCCCGTGTCCCGCTCACCGCATGCCGACGGGCACGCCGGAGGGGCGCGCTCGCCGGGCCGCCGGAGCGTCGGGCCGCACCATGACTGTGGCAGTGGCACTGAGTGCCATCAACCACGGCTTTCTGCCAATTTCCGATGAACCCTTCGGAACCTCCCGCCGACGGGACGGGCCCGGCGGCGGCCGCCCGTCCGGCGTCAAAGCGGGGTGGCACAGCGCCAGTTCCACCGCCCGCCGCGCCCGGTGAGATCCGTGCGCGACAGCGGCGGTACGTCCAGTCGCCAGAAGGCGGCCGGCGGGAGGTCCAGCGCACCGACCACGGCGGCGCGGACCACGGCCGGTCCTGCGACGACGAGTACGCGGCCGCCCTCCTCCGCCTGTGACGCCAGCCAGTCTCCGGTGCGGGTGAGCAGGGAGCGCAGCGGTTCTCCGCCGGGCGGGGCCGCGTCCGGGTCCGTCAGCCAGGCGGCGACCCCGGCGGGGTCGGCGGCCGCCACCTCCGCCAGCGTCCGCCCCCGCCACTCCCCCGGGTCCGGATCGCCCAACTCGGGTGCTGGCACGGAGTGCACGCCCAGGGCGTCGGCCGTCGCCCGGCAGCGCCGCTCCGGGGCGGTGTACACCCGCCGGAAGCCGCTCGTTCCGGACAGACCGGCGAGATCGCCCGCCCGGGTACGAACCTCCCGCAACTCGGTCTCCTCCGGCGCGTCGTCGTCGAATCGCGCCTCCCGCAGAGCCGCCGTCCCCACCGGCGCGACCAGCGTCACCCGAACCGTCACCCCATCCGCCCTTCCCGTTCCTCCGTCCCCACGCACCCGGCACGGCCAGGCATTTCGCGCCCGGCGGTGCGCGGGTGCGCCTCCCCTCGTCCATGGCGCGGGGATGGCTCAAACGATACGGTCGCCACGACACGACGACGGGTGACGGAAGCCGGTGGGAATCCGGCACGGTCGCGCCACTGTGTTCCGGGGCGTTCCGCTCGGCGCCCGGGGAGTCAGACCCGCCCCTCGTCGTCCGGCACCCGAGGAACGGGACGCGACACTCCCCAGGAGGTTCTGCCATGGCATCGTCCGCTCTCACCCCGTCCGCCGCGACCCCCGCCGTCACCCCCATATCCCTCAAAGAGATCGCCCCTTGGGCGGTCCTCGCCGGCCTGCTCCTGCTGGCCCTCCTCTACTTCGTCGGCGCGGAACAGGGCGCCACCTCGCTGATATCCGGCGAGAACGTGCACGAGTGGCTCCACGACGGACGTCACCTGCTCGGCTTCCCGTGCCACTGACCGGCGAGAGGACGCGCACCGTGACTCCCGTCCCCGTCCGGGCGCTGCTCGTCCGCGGGCTGCTCGCCGGGCTCGGCGCGGGGCTGCTCGCCCTGGCCGTGGCCTATCTCCTGGGCGAGCCGCACGTGGACGCGGCCATCGCCTTCGAAGAGGCCCACGAGCACGGGCACGGCGGCGGTCAGCCCGTCGGCCGTACCCTGCAGTCGACGGCCGGTCTGACCACCGCGGTCCTGGTCTACGGCGTGGCGCTGGGCGGGATCGCCGCGCTGGCGTTCTGCGTGGCGCTGGGCCGGGTCGGCCGGTTCGGCCCGCGCGCCACGGCCGCGCTGGTCTCCGGCGGCGCCCTGCTGGCCCTCTACGTCGTCCCGTTCCTCAAGTACCCCGCCAATCCGCCCTCGGTGGGCGATCCGGACACCATCGACCGGCGGACGGCGCTGTACTTCCTGATGATCGTGCTCAGTGTGCTGCTGAGCGTCGGCGCGGTCGTCCTCGGCCGGGCGCTGCTGCCGCGGCTGGGCGGCTGGAACGCCTCGGTGGCCGCTGGTGCCGCGCTGCTCGTCGCCGTCGGGCTGGCGTACGCGTTCCTGCCGCCGGTCGACGAGGTGCCGGACGACTTCCCGGCCGATGTGCTGTGGCGGTTCCGGCTGGCGGCCCTCGCCGTCCAGGGCACGCTCTGGGCCGGGTTCGGGCTGCTCTTCGGGCGGCTCGCCGAGCGGCTGCTGGTCCCGGGGTCCGTCCGGTCCCGTCCGCTCACCGCCTCCTGATCGCGGGGCGCCGTCCGCGTGGCCGCCACCACGCGGGCGGCGCCCCGTTCGCTTTCCCTCCCGCCTTTTCTCCGTTACGGATGGTTCTTCGGTGACCGGCGGGGCAGGATGTGCCGGAAGGTACGCGCCGAAGGGGGGCCGCGCGGGCGCACGGGGGAGCCGGAGAGCCACCAGACCGACGTTCGCCGTCCCGCCCGGACCCCCGGAGCCCGGAAGGAACGAGCGAGAGCATGCAGCCGACCCCGACCCCAGCCCCGCCGCCGGCCCACGGGCTGCCCGGAGCCGCCCGATGACCGCCGACGACCACGTCCTCCTGCGGACCGAGGGCCACGCCGGCCGGATCACCCTCGACCGGCCCCGGGCCCTCAACGCCCTCACCCACCCGATGGTCCGCCGGATCGACACCGCCCTGGCCGCCTGGGAGCGGGACCCGGCCGTGACGACGGTCGTCCTCGACGGCGCCGGCGACCGCGGCCTCTGCGCCGGCGGCGACATCCGCGCCATCCACGACGACGTGCGCGCGGGCGGCGGCGCCGCGTCGGCGGCGTTCTGGCGGGACGAGTACCGGCTCAACGCCCGCATCGCGCGCTGTCCCAAGCCGTACGTCGCCCTCATGGACGGCATCGTCATGGGCGGCGGCGTCGGGGTGTCGGCGCACGGGAGCGTACGGATCGTCACCGAACGCTCCCGGGTGGCCATGCCGGAGACCGGCATCGGCTTCGTCCCGGACGTCGGCGGCACGTTCCTGCTGTCGCGCGCGCCCGGGGAGCTCGGCACCCACCTCGGGCTCACCGGTACCGCGATCGGCGCCGCCGATGCCCTCCTGTGCGGGCTGGCCGATCACTTCGTCCCGGCGGAGTCGCTGCCCGCCTTGGTGGCGGACCTGGCGACGCGTCCCGTCGACGAGGCGCTGGCCCGCCACGCCCGCCCGGCGCCGCCCGGCCGGCTCGCCGCGGACCGGGAGTGGATCGACGCCTGCTACGCCGCGCCGACCGTCGAGGAGATCGTCGAACGGCTGCTGCACCACGGCGCCCCAGCCGCCAAGGAGGCCGCCGACGTTCTCCTCGGCCGCTCCCCCACCTCCCTCAAGGTCACTCTGGCCGCCCTGCGGTCGGCCCGCGGCCTCGGCTCGCTGGAGGCGGTCCTTGAACAGGAGTTCCGGGTCTCCTGCGCCGCGCTGTCCTCGCCCGACCTCGTCGAGGGCATCCGCGCCCAGGTCGTCGACAAGGACCGGAACCCGCGCTGGAACCCCGCGCGGCTCACCGACGTGACGGAGGAGGACGTGGCCCGGTTCTTCGCCCCGGACGCCGCGTTCGGCGCGGACCGGCCCCTGTTCGGACCGGACGCGCCGGCTTTTCCGGACGGACATCCCCCGATGGGGTGATAGCGCGTCACGGCCCTTACCCTCCCCCGAACGAGGGGTGACCCTGGCGATCGAAGCCCTGCCGCGCGCCCGGCGGGGACCGCGAGGGAGGGAGGCCCTTCATGACCGCGATCGGGACCCTGGGGAACGCGGCCCGGGCGGCGTTGGCCGTCTGCGCCGCGCTCGCCCTGGTGGGAGCGGTGCCCACGGAGGCGAGTGCGGCGACCGGCAGATTCGACTACGCCGGCACGGACGGGGTGAACAACGTCATCGTCAACCCGCCGACCGGCCCGTGCATCACCCTCGCCAAGCCGGCGGCCAGCGCAGGCAACGACACGGACGCCGACGCCAACCTCTACGAGGGGCAGGCGTGCGGCGGGACCCCGGAGCCGCTGCCCGCGGGCACGGGCAAGAGCTGGGGCGTGTTCCGGCCCGGCAGCGTGCGGTTCGGCTGACCCGGCCGGCGGCCCGCCGGAACCCGTCCTTCCGGCGGTCGCGGAGCGCTACCGTGGACGGCACGGGGGAGCGAGCCGAGGGCACCGCGAGGAAGGCGAAGACGACCATTGGACGACCCCAGCACCGCCGGCCGGGTGACCGCCGCCACGACCTCCGTCACCACGTGCGCCGCCGAACAGCTCGGCCAGGTGGGCGAGTTGGTGAGCATACTCACCGCCGACCAGTACCTGCACCGCCCGCGCGGCGCGAGCCCCATCGCCGGACACGTCCGGCACTGCGTGGACCACTACACGGCCATCCTCGCGGGCGCCGGCAGCGGCACCGTCGACTACGACCGGCGCACGCGCGGCGGGCCGGTCGAGACGGACCGGGACGCGGCGCTGGCCCGGCTGGCGCACGTCCGGGGGCTGGTCGGGACCGTCGCGCCGGGTGACCTGAAGCGTCCGGTCGAGGTGGTGAGCGTGGTGGCGCCGGACGGCTCGGTGGCCCGGACCCCGTCCACGGTCGGCCGGGAGCTGGTGTTCGTCGCCCATCACGCCGTCCACCACCTGGCCGTGATGGTGCCGCTGGCCCGGGCGCTGGGCGTGGACGTCCCCGCCGAGTTCGGCTACGCGCCGGCGACGCTCGCCGCCGGGCGGCGGCCGGGGGCGGACGCCTGAGCGGTTACGGTCGTCGGGGGAAGCGCGCGGGTCCGCGCGCCCCCGCCCGTCCCGCCGCCCGGCCGTTCAGCCGTCCAGTCCGAGGAAAGCCCACCCATGCTCGTCGCCCGCTCCGCCGCCCTGTTCGTCGTCGCCGCCCTGTTCGAGATCGGGGGCGCCTGGCTGGTGTGGCAGGGGGTGCGCGAGCACCGCGGCTGGCTCTGGGCGGGCGCGGGGGCCGTCGCCCTGGGCGTCTACGGCTTCGTGGCCACGCTCCAGCCCGACGCGCACTTCGGCCGGATCCTCGCCGCGTACGGCGGAGTCTTCGTGGCCGGCTCGCTCGTCTGGGGCGCGGTGGCGGACGGCTACCGGCCCGACCGCTACGACGTCGTCGGCGCGCTGGTGTGCCTCGTCGGCATGGCCGTCATCATGTACGCGCCGCGCGGCCGGTGAACGGATTCACCATCGCCGGGATCAGCCGGCCAGCCGGTCCAGCGCCGCCCGGGTCGCGCCACTGACGGGCGCGGCCGCGGCCGGGTCCAGCCAGGCCAGTTCGGCGATCTCCGCGAGGGGTTCCGAGGTGCCGCGGTGGCCGGCCGTGTAACAGGCCATCCGGACCTCGGTACCGGCGCCCTTGCCATGTGCCGCGGCCCGTACGGTGAACGCCGGGGCGACGGTCTCCCGGACGAGGTCGACGCCCAGCTCCTCGCGGATCTCCCGGACCAGCGCGTCGCGCCCGGTCTCCCCGGGCTCGGGCTTGCCGCCGGGCAGGTAGTACGCGTCCTTGCCGTGCGAACGCGCGACGAGGACCCGCCCCTCACCGTCCCGCAGGATCCACGCCACCTTCTCGACGATCTTCACCGCGTCGCTCACGCCACTCCTCTGTCGGTGCCGAAGAACCGGTCACCGAAGTCGCCGGTGCCCGGGATCATGTAGGCGTCCTCGTTGAGCCGCTCCTCGACGGAGGAGGTCACGATCCTCACCTTCGGGTGACGTCGGCAGACCGCGTCGATGCCCTCGGGGACGGTGATGAAGTCGACGAAGACGATGTTCTCCTCGGGCACGCCCTTCTCCAGCAGCAGCCGGATCACCGCCGGCACCGTACCACCGGTGGCGATCATGGGCTCCAGCACCGGCACGTGCCCGTCCGCGACGTCCGCCGGGAGCGAGGTGGGGTAGTGGTGCGGCCGCTTGGTCACGGTGGTCACCGGCCGCTGCGGCCTCGCGGTGCTGCCCGGCGAGGGCCGGGCCGCCCGCGGGAAGCGGCCGCCCCCGGCTCTCGCCGGTGCCTCACAGACCGAGGTAGAACCGCACGGTGGTGCCGTCGTCGCCGGTGTACATCCGTACGAGGTCCGACACGTAGTGGACCAGCATCAGCCCCCGCCCGCCGAGCTGTCCGGGCTCCGGCGGCCTGCGGCCGGCGAGGGGATCGGTCAGCCGTCCGGCGTCGCGGACCTCGCACACGACCTGTCCCGCCTCGGACCAGACCGCCAGAGTTCCCCGGCCGCCGCCGTGGATCACGCTGTTGGTCGTCAGCTCGGCGACGGCCAGCTCCGCGTCGATCAGCCGCTGGCCCGCCAGCCCCCACCGCGCCGCCTCGGCGACGGCGAACGTCCGGACGGCGGACAGCTCCCCGGCGCCGAAGGAGAAGACCGCGGCGTGCGGCACGGCCGGCAGTTCCTCGTTGTACCGGGCGACGACCGCCTCCCAGTCGTAGGCGTCGCTCACCCGGGTACGGCCGCCGGTGATGACGGTGGGGTGGGTGACCCGCGCGTCGGCCAGGACGTCCTCGTCCAGCCGCGCCTCGTCGTAGGGGCACAGGATCGTCACCGCCCGGCCCGCGAACGCGGCGTTGATCAGCGCCTCGTGCTGCGCGCACGCCGGGTACTCCACCGCGCTGCGTCCCGCCCAGATCGGCTCACCGATGATCCGCACCCGTCCGGTGGGGTGGGCGTCGGCGAATCCCCGCAGCACGCGCGGGATGATCCGGCCGGGGTTGCGCCCGGCCTCGGTCATGTCCAGGAACAGCAGGCCCTCGCCGTCCGCCCCCAGTCCCGTCCTGATCAGTTCCAGGTTGGGGCCGGGAACGGCGACCGCCACCGGTTCACCCGCGGCCAGTCCCTCCCGCACGAAGGAGAGCGTCCGCTCGGTGTACTCCTCCTCCGTGCGGTAGAACAGCGCCGGGTGCTCGAACGTCTCATCGACGGCCGCCGTGCTCATCGCGGTACCACCTCGATCCGCCGCAGTCCCGGCCAGAACATCTCCAGCACCCGCGGCACATGGGGTGGCGGGTGCTCCACCACGATCCTTCCGGCGGGCAGGCGCAGGGCCGTGACCGCGAGCGCCGTCACCCCGCCCACGTCGAGGAACTCCGCCGCCGACAGCTCCACATACGACACGTCCCCGTGCCGCCGGGCCAGCTCGGTCAGGGCCGCCTCCCAGGACGGGCGGGTGACCACGCTGATCTCGCCCCTGGCGCGAATACCGGGGCGGCCGGGCAACGGGCCCACCTCCAACGCGGCCCGCCCGGGCCCCGCCGGGCCGCCGGGCCCGCCCACCGCGTGTGGGGTCTCCACCCTCGGTCTCCTTACGACGTCCGCCGGCCGCCTGCCGTCCCCCGGCCCCGACACGGCGCGGGCGAAGGGGAAGGTCCCCTCACCCAGGCAGTCTATGCCGCGTCCCACCGGCCGAAGCGGCCGCCCCGGAACCGCCGCGGACGCCGGTCGCCCCGTCCGCCCCGATGCCGGCGCCCGTCCCAGGATGCCGGGAGTGCGCGGCGCGGATGTACGGGGCGGGGCGGGTGGCGGAAGTCGGAGGTTCGCCGGGGGGGGGGCTCCGCCGGCACCCGCACCAGCCGAGCCGACCGGGGCCCGGCCCAGTGCGGCAAGATGAGCAACGGACGCACTTCCCGCTCCCTGTTGGTTACTTGCGCCCCCCGTGCGCCGCGTACTCGTGCAGTCCTCGGGCGGCCATCGCACCTTCCGCCCCGGCCCGGTCACCCGAGCGGACGGCCCGGGCGAACTCGTCGCGCAGTCGGCGGCACTCCGCGCACCCGGCGCGCTGTTCGCCGATGGCCTTCACCTCTTCCATCCGTGTGCCTCCCCTGGCCGACCGTCCCGCCGGCGGCGGAGCCTGCTCCGCTCTCTCACCACCGACGCCCCTCCCGGTTCCGCTGGATCACCCGGGCGCGCAAACGGTCCATCGCGTCGGCCCGGCGGTAAGTCGCCGGGTGCCAGACGCGCCCGCCCTCCGGAGGCCGCAGGGTGATCCGGCCGGTGCCGGCGTCCCGGCCGACCACGACGCCGACCTGATCACGTTCGGTGTCCACGACCAGTTCGAGCGGTTGGGGGATCCAGGCGTCCGGGTCAACTCGTCCGCCCACATCCCCCTCGAACAGGTGTAGTTGAACGAACGTCTCCTCGCGGCCCACGGCCTCACCCACCTGCCGTCGGCCGGGGTCCCCCACCTGGGCACCCGTGCGATACGGCTGGTACGTCTTCTGCGCATCGGACACAGGCGATCACTCCTCTCCGTAGCCTTTCCGCTACCGGGGAGGTTCAGAGTGGCCGCACATCTGGGCAGCCTTCAACCTGTAAGTCGCGAACGGAAGATTGGTGAAGGATTCTTGAACCGACGGGAGTTGAACCCCGACGCGTCACCCCAAGCCGCCTTCGGAGCGCGCCTGCGCAGCTTGCGGGAGTCGCGCGGGTGGCGACAGGAGGATCTGGCCGCCCGCACGGGATATTCCAGCGTGCATATTTCAGCGATCGAAACCGGTCGGAAGCCTCCGACTCTCCGGTTCTCGCGTAGCGCCGACCAGGCGTTCGGGACCGGCGGCACAGCGGACGCGTTCGAGCGGGAGTACCGCGAGATCAAGCACGGCGCGCTGCTGGAGGGGTTCCCGGAGTACGTGAAGTACGAGAGTCGAGCCGTGGAGATCCGGCTGTACGAGATCGGGATCATCCCCGGCTTGTTGCAGACCCCGGAGTACGCACGGGTGTTGGCCGACAGCGCCGTACGACGTGGCGCCATCACCCCCGAACAGGCCGACCAGCGCGTCGCGTTCCTCGCGAAGCGACAGGCGGACTTGGCGGGACCTCGTCCGCCCATGATGTTCGTGACCATGGATGAGAGCTGCATCCGTCGTACGGTCGGTGGGACAGCCGTCATGAACGCCCAGTTGGCGCGTCTGGTCGAGTTCGCTCAGTTGCCGAACACCCTGCTACAGGTGGCGCCGTACGACATAGGCGAGCGTCGCACGTTTGACCTGCCTGTCTATCTCTTGACACTGGCGGACCGGTCGGTGGTCTGCTACGCCGAGTCCCAGGCGCAAGGAAACCTGGACCGAGAGAGCGCGTCCGTACTGCCCATGCTGACGGCCTACCATCAGCTACAGGCCGAAGCGCTGTCACAGAGGGCATCTGTGGCCATGATCGAGCAGGTACGAAAGGGCACACAGTGACGACCGAATCCCCCCGCTGGATCAAGTCCTCCCACAGCAACAACGGTGGCGCTTGCGTCGAATGTGCCCCCGCGGTCACAGCGTCCGGCATCGTCCCCCTCCGTGACAGCAAGCGCCCCACAGGCCCCGTGCTGAACATTCCCGCGGCAGCCTTCGCCGACCTGATATCCGCTGTCAAGGGTGGAGTCTTCAACGCCTGAGTCGTCGGCTCTGTAAATCCTTCGGGGGCCGACCCCGGAACCTGTGTCGGGCGTGGTGCGGGGCAGGTGCTGCCGTGGGAACGGGGGTTGTGTCGGCTCTTGTGAGCCATCGCCGCATTTCGGAGGGGACACCCGCGCTGTTCTGCCGGCGGCGAACCCCCGGCCCGGTCGGACTCGACCATGACTACGGTCCAGTCTCATGACGACGATTACCACGCGCACGGTCCGGTACCCGGCCGACGGTCTGACGATGATCGGGCATCTCGCGCTCCCGGCCGGTGCCGACCGCCGGCCCGCGGTCTTGATCGGGCCCGAGGGGACGGGGCTCAGCGACGTCGAGCGCCGCCGAGCCGACGCCCTGGCCGAGCTGGGATACGTGGCACTGGCCTTCGACCTCCACGGCGGGCGCTATCTGAGCGACATCGAGGAGATGCTGGCCCGTTGCCTGCCGCTGCTCGCCGACCCCGACCGGATGCGGGACATCGGCCGTGCGGCGCTCGACGTGTTGCGCGCCGAACCGCGAGCCGACCCCGACCGGATCGCCGCTGTCGGCTACGGCACCGGGGGCGCGATCGCGCTGGAACTCGGGCGCCACGGCGTCAACCTGCGCGCGATCGGGGCAGTCAACGCACTGACCACCGGCAGGCCGGGGGAGGCCGCGCGCATCCGCTGCCCGGTGTGGGCCGGGGTCGGGTCGGAAGACCCGATCATGCCGCCCGCGCAACGGAACGCCTTCACCGCCGAGATGCAGGCCGCGGACGTCGACTGGCGCCTCGTGGTCTACGGCGGCGCCTTGCACGCCTTCCACCACCCGCCGGTCGACCATCCCGTGCGCCCCGGCGTCGGCTACCACCCGCGGCACGCACAGCGTGCCTGGCGCGATGTCGTCGACCTGCTCGCCGAGTGCCTGCCCGTGACGGAGTGATCCGGTCGGTCCGAGCTCGGGCGCTCGGCCGGCCGGCGGCGCGCCCCGGAGCATTGACGGGGGCCGACCACCACGCGCCGGCCCGGCAAGCGGCATGAAGCCGCCCACCGGGCCGGGGTACAACCGATGACAGCGATCAGCCAAGCAGCGCCAGCGCCTGGTTGAACGTCGCGGACGGGCGCATCACGGCAGCGGCCTTCTCGACGTCGGGCTGGTAGTAGCCGCCGATGTCGACGGGCTTGCCCTGCACGGCGACGAGCTCCTCGACGATCGTCGACTCCGCCTCGGTGAGCGTCTTGGCGAGCGCGGCGAACGCGCCGGCCAGCTCCGCGTCCTCCGTCTGGGCGGCCAGCTCACGCGCCCAGTACATGGCGAGGTAGAAGTGGCTGCCGCGGTTGTCGATGCCGCCGAGGCGACGGCTCGGCGACTTGTCCTCTTCGAGGAAGGTCGCGGTGGCGCGGTCGAGCGTGTCGGCGAGGATCTGCGCGCGGGCGTTGCCGGTGGTCTTCGCGTAGTGCTCGAAGGAGGGCACGAGGGCGAAGAACTCGCCGAGCGAGTCCCAGCGCAGGTAGTTCTCCTTGACGAGCTGCTGCACGTGCTTGGGCGCGGAGCCGCCGGCGCCGGTCTCGAAGAGGCCGCCGCCGTTCATCAGCGGGACGACCGACAGCATCTTGGCGCTGGTGCCCAGCTCCAGGATCGGGAACAGGTCGGTCAGGTAGTCGCGCAGCACGTTGCCGGTGACGGAGATGGTGTTCTCGCCGCGGCGGATGCGCTCCAGGGAGAGCTTGGTGGCCTCGACGGGGGCGAGGATGCGGATGTCCAGGCCCTCGGTGTCGTGCTCGGGCAGGTACGCCTTGACCTTCTCGATGAGCTGCGCGTCGTGGGCGCGGTTCTCGTCGAGCCAGAAGACGGCCGGGTCGCCGGTCGCGCGGGCGCGGGTGACGGCCAGCTTGACCCAGTCCTTGATGGGGGCGTCCTTGGTCTGGCACATGCGGAAGATGTCGCCGGCGCCGACGGCCTGCTCCAGGATGACGTTCCCGGCGGCGTCGAGGACGCGCACGGTGCCGGTGACGGGGACCTCGAAGGTCTTGTCGTGGCTGCCGTACTCCTCGGCCTTCTGCGCCATCAGGCCGACGTTGGGGACGGAGCCCATGGTCGACGGGTCGAAGGCGCCGTGGGCGCGGCAGTCCTCGATGACGGCCTGGTAGACGCCGGCGTAGCTGCTGTCCGGGAGGACGGCGAGGGTGTCGGCCTCCTGGCCGTCCGGGCCCCACATGTGGCCGGAGGTGCGGATCATGGCCGGCATGGAGGCGTCGACGATGACGTCGCTGGGGACGTGCAGGTTGGTGATGCCGCGGTCGGAGTCGACCATCGCCAGGGCCGGGCCCTCGGCGAGCTCGGCGTCGAAGGACTCCTTGATCTTGGCGCCCTCGGGCAGCGCCTCCAGGCCCTTGAAGATGCCGCCGAGGCCGTCGTTGGGGGACAGGCCGGCGGCGGCCAGCGCCTCGCCGTGCTCGGCGAAGGTCTTCGGGAAGAAGGCGCGGACGACGTGGCCGAAGACGATGGGGTCGGAGACCTTCATCATGGTGGCCTTGAGGTGCACGGAGAACAGCACGCCCTCGGCCTTGGCGCGGGCGACCTGCGCGGTGAGGAACTCGCGGAGCGCGGCCACGCGCATCACGGAGGCGTCGACGACCTCGCCGGCGAGCACCGGCACGGACTCGCGGAGGACGGTGGTGGTGCCGTCGTCGCCGGAGAGCTCGATGCGGAGGGTGCCGTCCTCGGCGATGACGGCGGACTTCTCGGTGGACCGGAAGTCGTCGACGCCCATGGTGGCGACGTTCGTCTTGGAGTCGGAGCTCCAGGCGCCCATGCGGTGCGGGTGGGCCTTGGCGTAGTTCTTGACCGACGCGGGGGCGCGGCGGTCGGAGTTGCCCTCGCGCAGGACCGGGTTGACGGCGCTGCCCTTGACCTTGTCGTAGCGGGCGCGGATCTCGCGCTCCTCGTCGGTCTTCGGGTCGTCCGGGTAGTCCGGCAGGGTGTAGCCCTGCTCCTGGAGCTCGGCGACGGCGGCCTTGAGCTGCGGGATGGAGGCCGAGATGTTCGGCAGCTTGATGATATTGGCGCCGGGGGTCTTGGCCAGCGCGCCGAGCTCGGCGAGGGCGTCGGGGATGCGCCGGCTCTCGTCCAGGTACTCGGGGAAGCTGGCGATGATGCGGCCGGCCAGGGAGATGTCGCGGCTCTCCACGGTGACGCCGGCCGTCGAGGCGTACGCCTTGACCACGGGCAGGAACGAGTGCGTCGCCAGCGCCGGCGCCTCGTCGGTGTGCGTATAGATGATGGTCGAGTCAGTCACCGGGTGCTCCGCTCCACGTTTGCAACATTGCTCGACATCAAGATATCCCGAACGGGCCGCCTCGCTCACAGGGCCCTGCCCCTCCGTTTACGTCACAGGGCCCCGCCGCTCCGGGCAAGGAGTGGCGGGGCCCTGTGACGTAAACGGAGGGGGCGGGCGTCAGGAGACGGCCGCCGCCGACGGCTCGGCCGCGCGCGGCCCGGGGACGGGCGTGACGTCGGGAGCGTCGCGTCCGTCGAGGACGGGGTCGGGGCCGGGCAGCCCGTCCTGGTGGGCGCGGACGCCGGCGCGGACGGCCCAGAAGTAGAAGCCGAGGGCGGAGACGCCGACCAGCGCGGTGTCGAGGCCGCCGGGGATCACCCCGTGGCCGCCGAACTCGGGGCTGCCGAGGGCGGAGATCAGGCCGGTCCACAGCAGGAAGGCGGCCATCCACCAGGCGGGGGCGAACTGCTTGGCCAGGTTCCGCTCGCCCTTGCGGCGCAGCACGATCGCGGCGATGGGCAGCGAGACGAGAGTGAGCAGGGCGACCTTGCCGGTGTTGGGCCACTTGGACCAGTACAGGGCGCAGGCGGCGAACGCGAAGGTCAGCGGGCACAGCACGGCGGCGGCGGGCAGCCGGAACGGGCGCGGCAGCCCGGGCTTGGTCTTCCGGAAGACGCCGACGGCGATCGGGCCCATGAGGTACGAGACGACCATCGCGGCGGAGACGACGCTGGCCAGGGCCTCCCAGCTGTGCCCGATGGTGAGCAGCAGGAGGACGGAGAAGGCCAGGTTGAGCCACATGGCGGGGCGGGCGACGCCGTACCGCGGGTGCACCTCGGCGATCTTCTTGGGGAAGAAGCCGGTCTCGGCGAGGTTCTGCGCCAGGTACGCGGACGAGGCGACGTTGCCGATGTTGGCGCCGGACGGCGAGATGAACGCGCCGAACTGGAGCAAGGTGACGACCCAGTGCAGCATCAGCAGCTTGGCGAGGTCGGCGAAGGGCGAGGCGAAGTTCACGCCGTGCCAGCCGCCCGCCTCCGCGAGCCGCTCCGGCGGGACCGAGCCGAGGAAGGCGACCTGGAGGGCCAGGTAGATGACCAGGCCGAGGGAGAGCGCGCCGACGAGGGCGAGCGGGATGGCCCGGCCCGGGTTCTTGGCGTTGCCGCCGAGGTTGACGACGGCCTGGAAGCCGTTGAAGGCGAAGACGACGCCGGAGGCGGAGACGGCGGTGAGCACCGCGGACCAGCCGTTGGGGGCGAAGCCGCCGTGGGCGGTGAAGTTGCCGGTGTGGAAGCCGGAGGCGATGAGCGCGGCGATGGCGATGACCGGGATGGCGAACTTCACCAGCGTCAGCAGGTTGTTCGCGCGGGCCAGCAGGGCGACGGACCAGTAGCAGGCCAGCCACAGGGCGACGGTCAGGAGCAGGGCCATGCCGA
The DNA here is from genome assembly GCF_020099395.1 of Streptomyces mobaraensis. Classification (NCBI taxonomy): domain Bacteria; kingdom Bacillati; phylum Actinomycetota; class Actinomycetes; order Kitasatosporales; family Streptomycetaceae; genus Streptomyces; species Streptomyces mobaraensis. Next base: position 1,058,807 of record NZ_CP083590.1, read on the forward strand.
TGCCGGTGGCCGTCAGGTGGCCGTCCGCGACCAGGCCGCGGGCCCAGCCGAAGTTCCAGGACGCCATGTACTGGGTGCCGGCGATGGACTCGATCGGGATCAGCGAGGCCGTGGCGATCCACACCGCCCAGCCGGTGACGAAGCCGAGCACCGGGCCGTGCGAGATGGAACCGAACCGGGCCATGGCGCCGGGCAGCGGGTAGGCCGCGCCGACCTCGGCGTACGACATGGCGATCATGCCGATGAAGATCGCGCCGATGACCCAGGCGACCAGCGCGGCGGGTCCGGCGACCTGGGCCGCCTGGCCGGCCCCGAAGAGCCAGCCGGAGCCGAAGATGGACCCCAGGCCGATCATGATCAGGGCGAAGAGGCTGAGGCCCTTCCGATTGGCCGCGCTCACATCCACGTGATGTTCTTCCGTTCTGCCGGTGCCGCCAGGGGTGGCCTGGGACGGCCGGGACTTTCCGCGCTTTTCCCCGCTTCTCAGGCTTTTCGCGGGGTCTTCGAAGCCGCGACGGCCCCCGGGAGCGGACACACGGATGTGGCGGCGAGACGGCCGAGGACGTACAGAGCGACGTCGGACATAGTACGACAACCAGCAGAAACGCTGTTACCGGCCCGGGCGGGAGACCTGACACAGCCGGTGCCGCGGGAACGCGGCCGGCCGTTCCCGCACGACCGGGTTCGCCACCGTGCGTACATAGGGCGGCACTCCTCGGTTGCCATCGGCCGTCTGCCGCGCCACGCGAAAGGGAATCGCGTACCGAAATAGGACTCCGCCAAGGGGAGGCATGGATTCCCAACCACATCGTTCACGCCACCGTCAACTCTTGCTGTTACCCCCGCTAATACCTAACGTCGACAACGTCGCGAAGCGGTGATGGCCACACCGTGACGAGACACGAAGAATCCCGAGATGGGTGGAGGGAGGTATCTGCCATGCGCAAGATGATCCTGACCGGAGCGCTTTTCGCCCGGATTACTCGCAAGGACCGTCTCACCCTGCCGTACTCCTACTACTAGGCCGTACGGTGAAGAAGGCAGGCGGCCGCGGCGGCGACCGCGGCCGCCTGCGCCTTCCCCGTCTCCTTCCCGGCCGTGTCCTGGCTCCCTTCCCGGCCGTGTCCCCACCTGCGCGTCCGCCCGCGTTCCCGCCCGCGCGATTCCTGCGAGGTCCCCGTGACGACCGCCGCCTCCTCACCCGTCGGAATACCCGGACCCGGCGGGGATAAATACCTCGGAAATCTCCACGCGTTCAGCAGCGATCCACTGGGTTTTCTCACCTCGTGCTCCCGGACGTACGGAGACGTCGTACGGCTCGGCGCGAACAATGTGCTGCTGACATCCCCGGGCGATGTCGAGCGAATGCTGGTCGACCGGAATTCCAAATTCTCCAAGGCGAGCGCGGACACCCGACGCGGTTCACGGCGGCAGGGTTTTCCCCGCTCGATGATGAACAGCGACGGAGCCGACTGGCAGGCCAAGCGGCACCGGATGCAGCCCGCCTTCGGCCGGGGACTGACCACCCGGGCCGCCGAGATCGTCGACGCCCAGGGCGAGCGCATGCTCGCCGGCTGGCGGACCGGCACCCCGCGCACCCTCCAGGACGACGTCTCGGTCATCACCCTGCGGCTGGTGACGTCCCTCATGTTCGGCGACGAGTTCGGTGACGAGGACACCGCGGAGGTCGCCCGGCTGGTCGCGCCCATCATGGACCTCTCGACCTCGCCCGTGCTGCTGCCCGAATGGGTGCCGACCCCGCGCAAGCTGCGCATCCGGCGCTCGATGGCCCGGGTCGACCGTACGCTGCGCGCCCTGGCCGCCTCGCCCGCGGCCGCGGACCCCGACCGGGCTCCCGTCCTGCACGCCCTCGTCCACGGGGACCCGAAACCCACGCCGGACGAGCTGCGCGACGAGCTCGCGACCTTGATCATGGCCGGGTTCGAGACGACCAACGACGCCGTCGTGTGGACCAGCGTCCTCCTCGCCCGCCACCCCGGGGCCGCCGAGCGGGTGCGCGCGGAGGCGCAGGCCGCCTTCGCCTCCACCCCGGCCGGTCTGGCCCGGATGGAGGCCCTCCCCTACACCCACGCCGTGGTCCGCGAGGCCCTGCGCCTCTACTCGCCCGTCTGGATCACCAGCCGGGACGCCATGGAGGACATGGAGTTCAGCGGCCATGTCGTCCCCGCCGGCACGACGGTCACCGTCAGCCAGTGGGTCAACCACCGCGATCCGCGCCACTGGGAGTCCGCCGAGGAGTTCCGCCCCGAACGCTGGCTCCCCGGCGCCCCCAGCGCCCCGCGCGGCTCCTATTTCCCCTTCGGCCTCGGCCCGCGCGTGTGCATCGGCGCCGCGGTCGCCACGACGGAAACGGTCCACATCGTCGCCGACATCTGGCGCCGCTTCCGGCTGGAACTCCTCGCGCCCGAGCGCATCAGGCCGCGTCCGGCGCTGGCCCTCCAGCCGATGGGCGTGGAGGTCGTGCCGCGCGCGTGGTGAGGCGCTCCGGCCGTCAGGACGAGCACGCCGGCCCGGTTCGGAGGTGATCGTCCCGCCCGCCCCCGGCCGGTATGACGAGGAGGGCGGGTCACGGCCGTCGGTCACTCCGGAGCCCGCTCCCCCGCCGGCTCCCCGCCCTCCGGATCGGCCCCGGGCAGCAGCAGGATCCCCCAGGTGACGAGCGCCGCGCCGACGCCCTCCGGGACGAGCCACCACCCCGTCCGCACCCGTTCCCCGTAGACGACGCTCCCCAGCACCAGGCTGACCAGCGCCTCGCCCAGGGTGAGCGCGGGCTGGGAGGCCACCAGCGGCCCGGACTCCATGGCGTTGGCCAGCAGGAAGAGGGCGCAGGCGCCGGCGGCCACGAAGGCGTACGTCTGCCAGGCGGTGAAGAAGGCCCCGGCGCCGTGGTCGTCGAAGGCGCCGGTGGCCGCCTTCATCAGGGTGGCGGTCAGGGCGTACGCGATCGCCGAGGCGGCGGCGAACAGCGCGGCGCGCGCCCGGCCGCGCGGCCGGGTCAGGGCACCCGCCGCGCAGAGCGCCACGGCCGCCCCGGCGCCGGCGAGGGTGACGGTCCACCGGGCGCCGGAGGCGGTGTCGGCGCCTCCGCCCGGGGCCGCGGCCGCCAGCCCCAGGCCGAGCCCGGCCGCGACCATCAGCGACGCCGCCCAGCCGGCGGCCGGCAGCCGCCGCCGGGCGAAGGCGCAGGCGATGAGCAGGGTGAAGGGGAGCTCGGTGACCAGGATGGGCTGGACCAGCGACAGCGAGCCGAGGGTCAGCGCCAGCGCCTGGCAGGCCGCGGCGCCGACGATCACGGCGATGCCGCCCAGCCACGCCGGGCTGCCCACCAGGTGCCGCACCAGCCGCACGCTGAACGCGTCCCCCTCGGGTACGGTCCGCGCGGCGATCCGCTGGAGCACCGTCCCCAGGGCGTTCCCTCCGGCCGCGAGCAGCGCGACCAGCGCGGGTACCAGACCACCCACCTCGCCGTACCTCCCGTCCCCGGCACCGGCCTCTCACGGTGTCAGCGGCGCCGGCCCGATCCAGGCGGCGCGGCCGTTCACGGACGTGCGTCACCCGCGCGGCGGCGGACCCCCGCGCGAGCCCGGCACGGCGCCACCGCCTCAGCGGCGCGCGGCGGCCGCCTTCCGGACGACGGGCCCGACGGACCGCTCCGCGGCCGCCGCGTTCGCGGCCCAGAGGGAGCGGACGTGGCCGAGGTGCCGGGCCATGCACGCCTCGGCGGCCTCCGCGTCGCCCGCGAGCATCAGGTCGAGGAGTTCGACGTGCTCCTCGGCCGACGGGATGAGCTCGTCGCGCTCGTCGAGGGCGGTGAGGCCGTAGAGGCGGGAGCGCTTGCGGAGCTCGCCGACGGTCTCGACCAGGCGCTCGTTGCCGGAGAGGCCGAGGAGCGTGAGGTGGAACTGCCGGTCGGCCTCCAGGTAGCCGATGAGGTCGTGCTCGCGGGCGGCGCGCACGATCTCCTCGGCGACCGGGCGGAGCGCCTCCAGGTCCGCGCGGGAGGCGGTCCGGGTGATCCGGCCGACCATGGGCACCTCGATCAGCGTGCGGATCTCGGTGTACTGGTCGAGGTCGCGCTCGTCGACCTCGGTGACCCGGAAGCCCTTGTTGCGGACGGGCTCGACCAGTCCCTCCCGGGCCAGGTCGAGCATGGCCTCGCGGACGGGCGTCGCGGAGACGCCGAAGTCCTCGGCGAGGCCGGGCGCGGAGTAGACCTCGCCGGGGCGCAGCTCACCGGAGATCAGCGCGGCGCGCAGGGCGTGGGCGACCTGGTCGCGCAGGCGCTCCCGGGCGGTGATGAGATTGCGCTGCTTGAGATGGCCCATGGTGTCCCTTTCGCGCCCCGATGGACTGGACCACCAGCGTACAATGTCACATTGCGTTTTGGGTCACCCCGCGTGGTGCGGCAGCAGCGTGTACGTGCGCTCGGCCGTGTAGAACTCCAGGGCGGCGCGGCCCTGTTCACGCGGTCCGTGGCCGGAGGCGCCGGTGCCGCCGAAGGGGAGGTGGAAGTCGACGCCGGTGGTGGGGGCGTTGACGCGGACCATACCGGTGCGGAGCGCGTCGAGTCCGTACAGGGCGGCGTCCAGGTCCGCCGTGTGCACCGAGGTGACCAGTCCGTACGGGACGGAGTCGGTGATCCGTACGGCCTCTGCGAGGCCGGCCGCGGGCAGCAGGGCCGCGATCGGGCCGAACACCTCCTCGGTGAGCAGCCGGTGCCCCGCCGGCACCTTCTCGACGAGCGTCGGGGCCGCGTACCACCCGGGCCCCTCGGGCGCGGGCCCCGCGGCGAGGACGGACACGCCGTCCGCCGCCTCGGCCGCCCGGTCGCGGGCCCGCGCGGAGATGACGGGCCCGCAGACCGTCGCGGGATCGGCCGGATCGCCGGCCGGCAGGGCGCGGACCGCCTCGGCCAGGGCCTCGCGGAGGGGGTCGAGGGCGGCGCCCACGGCGATGATCCGGCTGGTGGCGGTGCACTTCTGGCCCGCGTAGCCGGCGACGGCGGCGGCGATGTGCGCGGCGGCCCGTCCGATGTCGGCGTCGGGGAGGACGATCGCGGCGTTCAGCCCGCCCGTCTCGGCCTGGACGGGCACGCCGCGGGCGGTCGCCGCGGCGACGACGTGCGCGCCGACGGCCGTCGAGCCGGTGAAGGAGACCGCGTCGGCGGCGTCGAGCACGGCGGCACCCTCCTCCGCGCCGCCCGGGACGACCGTGAACACCCCGTCCGGGACGGCCTGTCGGACGATCCCGGCGAGGCGCAGGGCGCAGACGGTGGCCTCGGGCGCGGGTTTGAGGACGACGGTGTTGCCGGCCGCGAGGGCGGGCGCGGCCTTCCAGCTCGGGATGGCGAAGGGGAAGTTCCACGGCGTGACGAGGCCCGCGACGCCGTGCGGGCGGCGGCGGGTCAGCAACAGGCCCGGCCCGGCGGCCGGTTCGTGGACGGCGCCGGTCGGCTCGTAGGGGGCCTGGGCGTAGTACCGCCAGATCGCGACGGTACGGGCCACCTCCGCGCGGGCCTCGGTGACGGGCTTGCCCACCTCCCGTACGGCGAGGAGGGCCAGTTCGGCGGCGGCGTCCTCGATCGCCGACGCGACCGCCGAGAGGGCCGCCGAGCGGGCGGCGGCTCCGGCCGTCCGCCAGGCCGGCTGCGCGGCGCGGGCCCGTGCGACGGCGTCGGCGGCGGCGCGCGGGCCGGGGGCGGTGAACTCGGTGAGGATGTCGGCCGGATCGGCCGGGTTGGCGGAGCTATAAGTAACGGAGGTGTGGGAAGAGGCCGGGGCGGGGGTCACAGGAGGAAGCCTCCGGGGAAGGGGTCGTCCGGGTCGAGGAAGTACTGGGCGGTGCCGGTGATCCAGGCGCGTCCGGTGATGGCGGGGACCACGGCCGGCACCCCGCCGACCTCGGTCTCCCCGACCAGCCGGCCGGTGAACCGGGTGCCGATGAAGGACTCGTTGACGAAGTCGCGGCCGAGCGGGAGGGCGCCGCGGGCGTGCAGCTGGGCCATGCGGGCGGAGGTGCCGGTGCCGCAGGGCGACCGGTCGAACCAGCCGGGGTGGATGGCCATCGCGTGCCGCGAGTGGTGCGCGTCGGAGCCGGGCGCGGCCAGGTAGACGTGCTTGAGCCCGCCGATCTCCGGGTGTTCGGGGTGGACGGGCCGGTCCGGCGAGGCGTTCACCGCGTCCATGACGGCGAGCCCGGCGGCCAGCAGCTCGTCCTTGCGGGCCCGGTCGAACGGCAGCCCGAGAGCGTCGAGTTCGACGAACGCGTAGAAGTTGCCGCCGAAGGCCAGGTCGTACGTCACCGTGCCGTACCCGGGGACGTCCGCCTTCCGGTCCAGGGCGACGCAGAACGACGGCACGTTGGTGAGCGTGACCGCCTTCGCCGCGCCGTCCTCCACCCGTACGTCGACGGTGACGAGGCCGGCCGGGGTGTCGAGGCGGACGGTGGTGACGGGTTCGGCGACCGGGACCATGCCCGTCTCGACGAGGACGGTGGCGACGCCGATGGTGCCGTGGCCGCACATCGGCAGCACCCCGGAGACCTCGATGTAGAGGACGCCGTAGTCGGCGTCGGGGCGGGTCGGGGGCTGGAGGATCGCGCCGCTCATCGAGGCGTGGCCGCGCGGCTCGTACATCAGGAGGGTGCGGAGGTGGTCCAGGTGCTCCATGAAGTGCCTCCGCCGCTCGGCCATGGTGGCGCCGGGGATCGCCCCGACGCCGCCGGTGACGACGCGGGTGGGCATGCCCTCGGTGTGCGAGTCGACGGCGTGGAAGACGTGGCGGGTGCGCACGGACGTCCTTTCGCGCGGGTGGGGGTCAGTGGTGGCCGTCGGCGACGGCCTTCTCGGTGGCGGCGCGCACCAGGGCGTCGGCCTCCGGGGCGAGCGGCAGCCGCGGCGGCCGGCTGCGACCGCCGTGGAACCCGACGACGTCCATGGACACCTTGATGGCCTGCACGAACTCCGTCCGGGAGTCCCAGCGCAGCAGCGGGTGGAGGGAGCGGTAGAGCGGCAGGGCGGTGCCGAGGTCGCCGTCGGCGGCGGCCCGGTACAGGGCGGCGCAGGAGGCGGGGAACGCGTTGGGGTACCCGGCGACCCAGCCGACGGCCCCGGCGGTGGCCAGCTCCAGCAGGACGTCGTCGGCACCGACCAGCAGGTCGAGCCCGGGCGCGAGTTCGGCGATCTCGTAGGCCCGCCGGACGTCGCCGGAGAACTCCTTGACGGCGACGATCGACCCGTCGCGGTGCAGGGCGGCGAGCAGCTCGGGGGTCAGGTCGACCTTGGTGTCGACGGGGTTGTTGTACGCGACGACCGGCAGCCCGGCCCGGGCGACCTCCGCGTAGTGGGCGCGGACGGCGCGCTCGTCGGCGCGGTAGCCGTTCGGCGGCAGCAGCAGCACGGACCCGCAGCCGGCCTCGGCGGCCTGCTCCGCCCACCGCCGCGCCTCGCCCGCGCCGTACGCCGACACCCCGGGCATCACCCGGGCCCCGTCCCCCGCCGCCTCGACGGCGGTCCGCACGACGCGCGCCCGCTCGTCGTCGGTGAGCGTCTGGTACTCGCCGAGCGAGCCGTTGGGGACGACGCCGTCGCAGCCGCCGTCGAGCAGACGGCGGACGTGGGCGGCGTACGTGTCGTGATCGATCGTCAGGCCGCCCGTCAGGTCGTCGCGGAACGGGAGCGCGGTGGCGACCATGATGCCGCGCCAGGGGTGGGTGGTGTTCCAGGAGGTGGCGGTCATGCCGATGCCCTTCTGTGGTGTGTGACATTTTACTGGGGGGTTGGGGGCGCCCACAAGAGGGCGGTGCCCCGGCGCCGGTTGGCGGACCAGCCCTCGGCGGATCAGCCCTCGGCGGGTGGGCGCGGGGCGGGTGGGCGCGGGGCGGGGATGTCCCGTTCGGCGGGCGCGGACGGCTCCCGTTCTTCGCGCGCTTCCGGAGTGCCAGGGACCCGCCGCTCGAACTCCCCTGGCACGCAGGGGTCCCCGCCGCCGGACCCGGCAGGCCCACCGGTCGCATCAGGGGTCTCCGGGACCTCCCGGCCCCCGGCGGGCCCGCACGGCACGGAGGACTCCGTACCGCCGGACGCGCCCGCCCGGGTGGGCTCCCGCCCGTCACGGCCGCCGGCACCGTGCGGCAGGCCCTGCCCGCCGGGCGCGGCGGGGGCGCGGCGCTCCGGTTCGTCGAGCGCCGCCGGCGCGCCCAGCCGTACGCGCTCCGGTTCGTCGAGCGCCGCCAGCGCCCCCAGCGGTACGGGGACGGAGAACGGCCGGCGGGCGGGGGCCGGCGGCGGTGCGGTCCCCTCCGCCGTACCGCCGCCGGCAGCGGTGGCGAGGCAGGTCACGGCGGTGCCGCAGACGCGGCCCTGGCACCAGCCCATGCCCGCGCGGGTGAGCAGTTTGACGGTCCGCGCGTCGTGGGCGCCGAGGTCGGTGACCGCCTCGCGGACGTGGCCCGCGGTCACCTCCTCGCAGCGGCACACGTCCGTGTCGTCGGTGAGCCATCCCGTCCAGCCCTCCCCCGGCGCGTGGGCGGCGGCCATCGCGTCGGCGAAGGACCGCAGCCGGTCACGGCGGCGGCGCAGGCCGCGCAGGCGCCCGCCCGCGACGGGACCGGCCCGGCCGGAGAGCCGGAGGGCCGCCGCGGTGCCCGCCAGTTCGCCTTCCAGCCAGGCGAGTTGCCAGCCGCCGACGCCCACGGTCTCCCCCGCGGCCCAGAGCCCGGGGACGGTGGTCTCCTGGAGGCCGTCCACGACGAGGGCGTGGGTGCCGTCCGGGGTGGTCCGGGTGGCGCAGCCGAGGCCGGTGGCCAGTTCGACGCGCGGCTCCAGGCCGTGGCCGACGGCGAGCGCGTCGCAGGCGATCCGGCGGCCGGTGCCGGGGACGGGCCGCCAGTCGCGGTCGAGGCGGGTGACGGTGACGGCCTCCACCCGGTCGGCGCCGTGCACTTGGGTGACCGCGCTCCGGGTGCGGACCGGCACCCGGTGGCGGAGCAGCGCCGAGCCGTGGAGCGCCGCTTCGAGCGCCTTGTGCGGGTTGACGGCGAGGGCGCGCGGGTGGCGGGCGTAACCGAGGTAGCCGGACGCCTCGACGACGGCCGGGACCCGCGCCCCGGCGGCGGCCAGCGAGGAGGCGACGGCGAGCAGCAGCGGCCCGCTGCCCGCGACGACGACCCGCCTCCCGGGCAGGACGAGCCCGGACTTCAGCATCGCCTGCGCGCCGCCCGCGCCCACGACTCCGGGCAGGGTCCAGCCGGGGAACGGGAGTTGGCGCTCCTGGGAGCCGGTGGCCAGCAGCACAGCGCGGGCCCGGACGCGGACCGGCTCGCCGCCGTCGCCGTCCGGCCCGGTGAGCGCATGGACGCTCCACGCGGCCTCGTCGTCCCTCGTCACGGCCCAGACGTGGTGCGCGGCGAGGTGGTCGACGCGGCTCGCCGCCAGCCGGGCGCACAGGGCGGCGAAGGCGGACCGCCCCTGGAGTGCCCCCTGCCGCTGTCTCCGTGCCGCCAACTCCGGTGCGGCGTACCGGAAGTACTGCCCGCCGGGCCGGTCGGCGGCGTCGAGGAGCGCGACGGACAGCCCCAGCCGGGACGCGGCGACGGCACCGGCCGTCCCGGCGGGTCCCGCGCCGATCACCGCGAGGTCGTAGCCACCGCGCGGAGCCCGGGGCTCAGACGGCGAGTCCGGCACGGCCGTGTCCTTCCTGCGTGGTGACGGCGTCCCCGGGCCGGGCGGGCACCAGGCAGGCCCGCCGGTTGGGCTCCCCGTTGACGGTGGCGAGGCAGTCGTAGCACTGCCCGATGCCGCAGAACGCGCCGCGCGGCCGGCCGCCCTCACGCGTCGTCCGCCAGGCGAGCACGCCGGCGCCCCACAGCGCGGCGGCGATCGTCTGCCCGGGCAGGGCGCGGACGGGACGCCCGTCGAAGCTGATCTCGAACGCGGCGGTGCCGGACGGAAGGCCGGGGGCGCGGCGGCGCGGCATGGCGGGGCTCCTTTCGGTGGGACGGCCGACGGTGGGACGGCTGGCGGTGAGGTGGTTTGCGGTGCGGTGGTTTACGGTGCGGTGACTTGGGGCGCGGCGGCTTGGGTGCGGTGACGCGGGCGCCTTCTCGGCTCGTCCACCCGACGGCGATTCGGGCGACGACGCTCTCGCCGCCGCGAACCGCTCGGGCGCACCCGGCCAGGCACTGAGGCGATACGGGCGGCCCGGCGCCAAGGCGGGACGCCCGGCCCGACGCCGAGACGGCGCGAGCAACCCGGCGCTGACGCGGTGCCGGCGGGCCGGGCCCGTCGACGCGCCGGGGCCGACCGCGAAGCCGCCGCGTTCGCGCACGGCCGCGCACCCGGCGACGCCGCGATCCGGCAGGGCAGGTACCTGCGGCGGGGGGAGGCTGGGTCGACGCGCCCAACGCACGGAGCGGCCACGGAACCACCACCCGGCGCCCCCGCGCCGGCACGCACCGCACCCCGCGAAGCCGCCGACCGCGAACGCGCCCACCGGCGGAGCGAGCGGCGCGGCACAGCCGACCAACCGAGGCACACGTACCGCAACCGCCCCCTCCATCGCCCTCACGCCACCACCCCCGCGAACCGGCCCGGCGCGAACGGCCCCGGGTCGACCGGGGGCCGCTCACCCACCATCAGGGCGGCGGTCAACGCGCCCGTGGCCGGGGCGAGTCCGATGCCCGCGCCCTCGTGGCCGCAGGCGTGCAGCAGGCCGGGCACGTGCGGGTCCGGGCCGATGGCGGGGAGGTGGTCGGGGAGGTACGGGCGGAAGCCGGCGTACGTGCGCGTCGCGCGCACCGTGCGGAGGACCGGGAACAGGGTGGTGGCCCCGGCCGCGAGGCGGCGCAGCGCCTCCGTGGACAGGGTGCGGTCGAAGCCGACCCGCTCCCGGCTGGCGCCGATGAGCACCGGGCCCGCCGGGGTGCCTTCGACCACCGCCGAGGTCTGGAGCGCGGCCGAGCCGCTGGCGACGTCGGTGACGTAGTCCGCCGCGTACACCTTGTGCCGGACGACGCGCGGCAGCGGTTCGGTGACGAGGACGAAGCCGCGGCGCGGCAGGACGGGCAGGTGCGCCCCGGCCAGCCGGGCCACCTCCCCGCCCCAGGTGCCGGCGGCGTTGACCACGTACGGCGCGTGGACCGTACCGGCGGGCGTCCGGACGCCGCGCACTTCGCCGCCCGGGCCGGTGAGGACGGCGGTGACCGGTTCGCCGGTCCGCACCCGGGCGCCCGAGGCGCGCAGCAGGTGGGCGGCGGCGAGGGCGGGCTGGACCTGCGCGTCCTGCGGGTAGTGGACGCCGCCGGCGAGGCCCGGGGCGAGGTGGGGTTCGAGTCCGCGCAGTGCGTCCGCCGGTACGTCGACGGCGGTCACGCCCGCCGCGGCCTGCCGGGCGGCGAACGCCCGCAGCGCGGCGGCCCCGGCGGGCCGGGAGGCGACGACCAGACCGCCCTTGACCTCGTACTCGACGCCCGTGGGGAGCTCGTCGGCGAGCTCCCGCCACAACGACGTGGACAGCAGGGCCAGTTCGAGCTCGGGGCCCGGTTCCTTGTCGGAGACGAGGAGGTTGCCCTCGCCGGCGCCGGTCGTGCCGCCCGCGACGGGTCCGCTGTCGATCACGGTGACGGACAGGCCGGCGCGGGCGGCGTAGAAGGCGCAGGCGGCACCGACCGCGCCCGCGCCGACCACGACGACGTCCGAGGAGTCTCGGGACCCGGGACGGGAACGGGGACGGGGAGGCATACGCAGTAATATTTCACATTGCACACCGCCTGCCAAGGGTCGTTCAAGAACGGCCGCGACGAGGCATGCCGCGCGCTCCGGAGCGGCATAATCTGCGCGGACCGAACCGAAGGGGGACAGTAGTGACGGACACCCCGACCCCGACCCCGCCCCTCCAGCCCGCCCCGGGCGTACGGCCGCGCCGCCGCCGGATCGGCTACGAGCTGCTGGAGTGCGCGCTGCACGGCCACCGCCTCGTCGGCACGGACGCGGCGCGCGTCCGCCCGGAGGACGCGCTCCTGGTGCGCGAGACGCCCGACGGCCACCGCTGGCACCGCTGCCTGCGCTGCGACGCGTGGCTCCCGCTCCCGCCGCCGGACCGCCCCGGACGCGAGACCCCCGTGCACCGCGAAGCCATCGAACTTCCGCTGCGCGGACGCCCGTTGCGTGACCGCTACGTTCTCCGGCTGATCGCGGTCGACCGCCTGGTGCACTTCGTGGTCCTCGCCGTCATGGCCGTCGCCGTGTTCGTCTTCGCACACGAGCGCACCCGCCTCCGCGGCCCCTTCTACCGCGTCGTCGACGACCTCCAGAACGGCGTCGGCGGCCCCAGCGGCGTCCGCGGCCACGGCCTGATCGGCGACCTCGACAAGGCGTTCGCCGCGCACGACCGCACCCTGTGGGTGATCGGCCTGGTCATCGCCGCGTACGCGGTCCTGGAGGGCGTGGAGGCGATCGGCCTCTGGCGCGCCAAACGGTGGGCCGAGTACCTGACCTTCATCGCGACGAGCGTGCTCCTCGTCCCCGAGGTCTACGAACTCCACGAGCGCGTCAGCCCGTTGAAGGTCTGCACCCTGGTCATCAACCTCGCCGTGGTGGCCTACCTCCTGTTCGCCAAGCGCCTCTTCGGCCTCCGCGGCGGCGGCCGCGCGGAGGAGGCCGTCCGGGAACGGGACAGCGGCTGGGAGGCGCTGGAACGGGTCTATCCGGGCCGGGGCCCTGTGGACTGAACATGCGGAATGTCTGCCGAGTCCAAGGACCGCCCTTCGGGCGCCGCAGCCATATGGCGAGGCGGCCCTACTACTGGCGGAAGCCGAAGAGGCACACAAAGGTTCCGGCATTCGGCTGCCCATTTCCGGCCGGATCGGCGTTGCCTCCCAGGGAGCAGCATCCGAACTCAGTGAACTGAGGACCCAGAACTATCTCCCGATGCCCTGCCGTACTCACATGAACCCACCAGTGGACGGCCGCCCTTGGAGTGCCATCCCCTCCCCAGCCGTTATAGGTCACCTCGCGAACCTGCCAATTCACCGCGCCGGCACCGTATCCCGCACTCTGGGCTCTACTCGCTGGAGTCGAATGCGTGACAGGGTTCGTGTGGGGATCACTCCCTGCCGCCCACCACTTCAGGTCCCGGGCTGCACGGACATGGTCGGCCGCAGCGCTCTGTAGAGCCGGGTTGTAGTCTGCGATCACCGGCACCCCGGCCGTTGCGCGCTCTGCGTTGATTCGGCACATGAGTGCGTAGTTATGGTAGAGGACACCAAATCCGAAATGCCCGGGCTCCATGGCGGGAGATGTGTCAAAGGCGCCGGTTTCCACGATACTGCGGCAAGGCCCGGTCCAAGGTTCCGGGTACTCTTCAGACATGGGAATCACCTGCCAACGCCTATAGCGAGACGAGCGATGGTGACGGTGTGCGTCGACCCAAGCATGCCGGGCAGGCAGCTTACGGTGGTCGGTCAATCTCGGCCGTGTTCACATCAAGCATTTACTACGGCGCCACACGTTGCAACCGAAGGAAAAAATCAGCGGGAGCCGGCTCCGCGTTGCGGAAAACCTCGACTCAGCACTGGCCCATGCTGCCCTCGGCCAGATACCGGCCACGGAAGGCGATGGAGTCAGAAGACAAGCCGAGACCCGCACGACGCGCCGGCTCGACCCCGCCCCTTCCGGCTCCCGCGCCGCGGGTCCGGCGGGAGGCGGGGGCCGGTCTCTCCCGTGACTACCCGGCCTCGGCGGCCAGTTCACCCATCCACGCCTCGATCGCGTCCGACGTCCGCGGCAGTGCCCCCGACATCAGCCGGGCGCCGTCCGCGGTGATGACGAGGTCGTCCTCGATGCGCACGCCGATGCCGCGCAGGGCGGGCGGCAGGGTCTCGTCGTCGGGCTGGAGGTAGAGGCCGGGTTCGACGGTGAGGACCTGGCCCTCCTCCAGGACGCCGTCGAGGTAGGCGTCGGCGCGCGCCTGGGCGCAGTCGTGGACGTCCAGGCCCAGCATGTGGCCGCTGCTGCAGAGGGTGTAGCGGCGGTGGAGGTCGCCGTCGGGGGTGCGGAGGACGCCCCACTCGGTGAGGCCCTCGGCGATGACGCGCATGCCGGCGCGGTGGAAGTCACGGAAGCTCGCGCCGGGTTTGAGGGCGGCCATGCCCGCTTCCTGGGCGGCGAGGACGAGTTCGTAGACCTGCCGCTGGACGGGCGAGAAGCGGCCGGAGAGGGGGAGGGTGCGGGTGATGTCGGCGGTGTAGAGGGTGTCCGTCTCCACGCCGGCGTCGAGGAGGAGCAGGTCGCGCGGGTCCAGCCGGCCGTCGTTGCGGGTCCAGTGCAGGACGCAGGCGTGCGCGCCGGACGCGGCGATGGTCTCGTAGCCGGTGCCGTTGCCCTCGGCGCGGGCGCGCAGCCCGAAGACGCCCTCGATCCAGCGTTCGCCGCGCTGGTGCGCCAGGGCGCGCGGGAGGGCGCGGACGACGTCCTCGAAGCCGGCGGTGGTGTGGTCGACGGCCTGTTGCAGCTGCCCGACCTCCCAGGCGTCCTTGACGAGCCGCAACTCGCTCAGGGCGGACGCGAGTTCGCCATCGGTGGTGGCGTCGCGGCCGGGCGGGAGGGGGGCGTCGGGCTCCAGGGGTGCGCAGCGTATGCCCGTAGCGCGCTCGGTCTCCGCGGGGTCCGGCGACCGGCCGACCCAGAACTCGCCGTGGCGGCGGTCGCGGTAGAACGCCGACGAGCCGGCGGAGCGGGGCGGGCGCGGCCGGACGTACAGCACCGCCTGGTGCCGGTGCGGACCGTCGGGCTCCAGGACGAGGACGTGCCCGGCCTGGTCCTCGCCCGTCAGGCCGGTCAGCCAGGCGTAGGCGCTGTGCGGGCGGAAGCGGAAGTCGCAGTCGTTGGAGCGGACCTTCGACGTGCCGGCGGGCACGATCAGCCGATCGCCGGGGAAGCGGGCGGAGAGCCGCGCCCGGCGCGCGGCGGTGGCGTCCGCGAGGGGCGACCGGGGGCCGGCGGGCGGCGGCGCCGGCGTCCAGCCCGCCCCCATGAAGGCCGCCAGTTCGTCGGACACCGGCAGGTCGTGGCTCATCGTGCGGATGGGGACGTCGGCGGATCCGGACACGGTCTTTCCTCCTGGGATGTCGAGCGGCTGGGAATCGAGCCGTGTACCATTTCACATTACGGTGTTACAGGTCACATGTCATGGGTGAGATGCGGAAAGGCCGCTCCCCCGCCGTGGTGAGCGGCGTTGCGGGAGCGGCCTCCGGGGGCGTAGCTGGAGCCTGGGGCGTCAGGCCAGCGGCGCCGGGTACGTCGGGTACTCCACCCCGGACACGTACTGGACGACGCGGACGACCTGGCAGGAGTAGCCGAACTCGTTGTCGTACCAGAGGTAGAGGATCGCGTTGTCGCCCTCGACCTTGGTGGCGCCGGCGTCGACGATCGACGCGTGGCGCGAGCCGATGAAGTCGCTGGAGACGGCGTCGGGCGCGCTGATGAAGTCGATCTGCCGCTTGAGCGGCGAGGTCAGCGAGACGTTGCGGAGGTAGTCGAGGACGTCCTCGCGGGTCGTCTCACGGGCCAGCCGCAGGTTGAGGATGGCGATCGAGACGTCCGGCACCGGGACGCGGATGGAGCTGCCGGTGATCCGCGCCTTGAGGTCGGGCAGCGCCTTGGCGACGGCGGAGGCGGCGCCGGTCTCGGTGATGACCATGTTCAGCGGCGCGGAGCGGCCACGGCGGTCGGAGTTGTGGTAGTTGTCCAGCAGGTTCTGGTCGTTGGTGAACGAGTGGACGGTCTCCACGTGACCGTTCAGGACGCCGTACTCGTCCGCCATCGCCTTCAGCGGCGGGACGATCGCGTTGGTGGTGCAGGACGCGCAGGAGATGATCTGCTCGTCCGGCTTGATCATGTCGTGGTTGACGCCGTGGACGACGTTGGGGACGTCGCCCTTGCCCGGCGCGGTCAGCACGACCTTGGCGATGCCCGGCTGGAGGTGCTTCGACAGCCCCTCGCGGTCGCGCCACTTGCCGGTGTTGTCGATGAGGATGGCGTCCTTGATCCCGTACGCCGTGTAGTCCACGGTCGTCGGGTCGTCGGAGTAGATCACCTGGATCTCGGTGCCGTTGGCGATGATCCGGCTGTTCGCCTCGTCGACCGTGATCGTGCCCTGGAACTGCCCGTGGATGGAGTCGCGGCGCAGCAGCGAGGCGCGCTTCACGATGTCCTGGCCCGCGCCCTTGCGGACCACGATGGCGCGCAGCCGCAGGCCGTTGCCCGAGCCGGCCTTCTCGATCAGCAGCCGGGCGAGGAGGCGGCCGATGCGGCCGAAGCCGTAGAGCACGACGTCGCGCGGCTCACGGCGCTCGATCTTGTTCTCGCCCAGCGCCCCGGCGACGGCCTCGGCGGTGAACTCCTCCACCGACAGCCCGCGGTCGTCGGCCTGGTAGGTCGCGGCGAGCATGCCGATGTCGATCTGCGACGGCCCGAGGTCGAGCGTGGTGAGCGCCCGCAGGAACGGCATCGTCTCGGTGACCGCGAGCTCCTCCCCCGCGATCTGCCGGGCGAAGCGGTGGGTCTTGAGGATGCTGACCACCGACTTGTTCACCAGGGAGCGGCTGTGGACCAGGACGGTGACGTCCCGCTCCCGGTGCAGCTTCCCGATGATCGGGATCATCGACTCCGCGATCTCCTCGCGGTACTTCCAGTTGGCGAACGTGTCGTCATTGACAGTCACAGGCGTATCTTTCGAGCTAGGCGGCGCTCATATGCTAACCCCACGCGTGTTCGGGGACTCAAGGGGTGGCGGTGGCTGGTTCCTCACACTCCGGAGTGACGCTCGGTGACGGATTCGCGACGAACGTGCGCGGCGCCCGGGCGCTGGGCGGCGGGTCGCGACCGATTCCGGCCTCGAAGAATCCGTGCCCCGGGACGGCCGCCACAGCAGCGGTGACGCGGTCCGCTGTGCACCGCGACACCGGAGCACCGTCGTCACTGTGCAGCGAGGCACCGGTCGCGGCGAACGGCCGCGCTACGTTGAGGCCCGGCGCACCCGGGGGCACCTCACGAGGGCGATCGGGGTGTGGATGCGGTGTTTTCCGCCGACATCACCATGGCGCCTCGAAGGCGGTGGCGGTGACGGTGGCGGTCGCAGTGACGGTGACGCATACGACGCGACGCATCACGCATCGACCGCTTTCTGTCGCTGCACACGGATTCAGATAGGGATCATGGGCCCAAGGCGCACCACCGCAATCATTTGCGGAATCATGCTCGCCGTCCTCTGGGTGGCGTTCTCCTCTTCCGCCCATGCGGCGAGCCCGGACATCCGCAACGAGAACTCCGGCCTGCGTCTCGGCGCCTTGTCGGAGGAATCGCCGTCGCCCGCCCGGCCGTTGACGTCCGAGCCGGCCCCGAAGCCGGGCCGCGGTCCGGGCACGTCCTCCCGGCGGCACCCGGCCGCGTACGGCGAGGAGACGACCACCGCTGCCCGGTCTCCCTGCCCTACGGCGCGCCCGTGAGCATCCCGGGCCCGCCGGATCCGCCCTGGACGCGGAGGATCCGGAGGGCTTCACCGACCGACCCCGAGCGAGGGCACGCGCCGCGCGCCGCGCCGCCGCGATCACGCGGCCTCGCCTCGGCGCCGCCACCCGGCACTACGGAGACCCTCGTCAGGCCGGCAGCACCGCCTCGATGGCGGCCGTCACCTCGGGGGCGTCGGGCTCGGTGCGCGGGCTGAACCGGGCCGCGACCGTGCCGTCGGGAGCGATGACGAACTTCTCGAAGTTCCAGCGGATATCGCCCGTGTGCCCCTCGGCGTCGGGCGTGTCCACGAGTCCGGCGTACAGCGGGTGCCGGTGCTCGCCGTTGACGTCGGTCTTCTCCGTCAGCGGGAACGTCACACCGTAGGTGGCCGAGCAGAAGGTGGCGATCTCGTCCGCGCTGCCGGGCTCCTGGCCCATGAACTGGTTGCAGGGGACGCCCAGCACGGTGAAACCGCGGTCGGCGTACCGCTGCTGGAGCTTCTCCAGCGCGGCGTACTGCGGGGTCAGCCCGCACCGGGAAGCGACGTTGACGACGAGGACGGCCTTGCCCCGGTACTGGGCGAGGTCGGCGGGGCCGCCGGCGAGGGCGTCGATCTTCACGTCGTGGAAGGAGGGGGAAGAGGGGGCGGACATATGCGCTCCTTATGTCGTCCTCGTCGGACCGGCCGCCGCTGGGTCGGCCCGATGCCTGATGCCTGATGTCTGATGCCTGCGGAAGCGATTCTTCCCGACGGACATCCCCGGCGCGCCGGCCCCTCCCCCGGCTCCCTCCTCCCCTTCGCCGCAGGCGCTCGCCCGGCCGGCTGCCGGGCCGTGGCCGATGGAGCACCGACGGGCGTCGGGCACGGTGCGCACGGCTCACGGACCTCGGGTGCCGCGGCGCTAGAGGGTGAGCACGATCTTTCCCCGGACGTGGCCGGTCTCGCTCAACCGGTGGGCCTCGGCCGCGTTCTCGAGGGGGAAGGCGGCCGCGACCGGCACGGTGAAGCGGCCCTGACCGGCGAGAGCGGCGGCCACGGCCAGTCCTTCGACCGCCTGCGGGTCCGCTCCCGGGCCCGCCGAGCGGGTGTGGTGGACCCCGTACGCGGCGGCGTTCATGTCGGCGATGGTCACCACCCGGTCCGGGCTTCCGGCGAGGTCCACCAGGTCGGGCAGCGAGCCGGATCCGGCGCAGTCCAGGACGGCGTCGACTCCGTCCGGCGCCAGGGCGGTGACCCGCTCGCCCAGCCCGGGGCCGTAGGTGGTCGGCGTCGCCCCCAGCCCCGCGACGAACGCGTGGTTGTGCGCGCCGGCCGTACCGATGACGGCCGCCCCGCGGGCCGCCGCGAGCTGGACGGCGACCGTGCCGACCCCGCCGGCCGCGCCCTCGACCAGCAAGGTCGTACCGGTGCCGGCCTTCAGCCGGTCGAGAGCCCGCGTGGCGGTCTCGACGTTCCCGGCCGCGCCGCCGGCCTGCTCCCAGCTCAGCGCGTCCGGCTTCGGCGCCCAGGCCGCCAGGACGGCGTACTCGGCGTGCGCACCGCCGAGTTGCGCGATATCGACGATGCCGAAGACCTCGTCGCCCGGCCGGATCCCGGTCACCCCTGCGCCGGCCTCGTCGACCACACCCGCGGCGTCCATGCCGAGCACGTGGGGCAGGCGCAGCGGCGCGATGTCACGGAACCGGCCCGAACGGAGCCGGCAGTCGGAGGGCGTGACGCCCGACGCCCGTACACGTATCCGGATGTGGCCCGGTCCCGCGTGGGGTTCCGGTACGTCGGCGACTTCCAGGACGCTTGCGGGGCCGTACTCGGAGAAGGTCAGTGCTCTCATGGCGCCGGACGCTAACGGAACACCCCGTCCGTTTGGCTAAAGTGAGAGCGGTGACGAGCCCTTTGCCTCACTCCCTGCGCTCCGACGCCCGGGACAACCGGGAGCGCATCCTCGCCGTGGCGCGCACGGTCTTCGCCGAGGAGGGGCTGGGGGTGGCGATGCGCGAGATCGCGCGGCGCGCCGAGGTCGGACCCGCGACCCTCTACCGGCACTTTCCGGCCAAGGAGGCGCTGGTCACCGAGGCGTTCCGCGAGCAGATGACGGCCTGCACAGCCGTCGTCGACGAGGGACTGGCCGATCCCGACCCCTGGCGCGGCTTCTGCCGGGTGATCGAGGCGGTGTGTGAGATGCGGGCCCGGGACCGGGGCTTCACCGCGGCGTTCGTCTCCGTCTTCCCCCGCGCGATCGACTTCGCCGCGGACCGGGAGCAGGCGCTGGTCAAGGTCGCCGGACTCGCCCGCCGGGCCAAGGCGGTGGGCGAGCTGCGCCCGGACTTCGTCCTGGACGACCTGATCATGGTGCTCATGGCCAACGGCGGCATCCGGACCACCTCACCGGCCGCCGCGGTGACCGCCTCACGGCGCTTCGCCGCCCTGCTGATCCAGGGCATGCGCGCCGACCCGGCCGGCCCGCCCCTGCCCCCGCCGGTCCGGCTGCCGGCGGCGGTGGCGACGTAGCCCCGCATCAGGCAGCGGGCACCCACATGCCGTACGCTCACGCGCGTCCTTGACAGGCCACGTGTCGCCTGAGGCGGCACCGGCGACGTACGGGCCGTACCCGCCCGGTGGGTTCACGGTCCACGGTCCATCCCTCCGCTTGCGGCTCCCTGAGCGCCGACGACATCGTCCGCATCAAGCCACCGGGCGGGCAGTCGGAGCGTCACTTCCCGCGAGCACCGCCTCACCACCGAAGCAACAGCCCCGAAAAGGGCGGGCGCTTCTCGGGAATCCCCGCCGGGCCGGCCCGCGCCGTGCAGCCTCCCTCCGCGCGGGGCCCTCCGTGCGGCCGCCCTTCAGTGGAGGCGTTCACCCCGCCGGTTGCAAAGCCGTGTCCGCGCCGCACCCCGCGGCGGGCGGGGCGCGGCGGCGGGGGAACGTTCCCGAGCGCGTCGGCGGCGGCGTTTTCGTCCGCAACGCAAGGCCCGGATCGGGTGACGGGACACGCTCGGGTGAATCGCACACCGGGCGGCGGGCCGCGCGGCCCGTCATTGCTGGCCCGTTGACGTCGGGTCGAATTCCCGCTCGACCAGCGGCACTTGGGAGCCCGTGACGTCCACGATCGGGGGTCGTTTTTCCGAGCACCCGTCCGATCCGGCTCGTCAATGAGGAGGCGCGGTGCATCACCGCAACGAACGTCACTCGCTCACCACGGAGGCGCCCTTGCCGTTCGAATCCCGACCTGTGAAGAGTCCGCCGGCCTGCCGGCGGCGTGAGGAAGCCGGCATCAGCGGGACGGACAGCTGTCCGGTCGACGTGACCGTACTGCTGCAGCGGGAGGACGGGCGCGTGCTCCTGGTCCGTCAGGACGGCCCGCTCGCACCGCCCACCGGCGTGCTGCGGCACGGCGAACCGGTGACCGCGCGCGCCCTGTGCGCGGTCCGGCGGCAGACCGGCGTCGGCGTCGAACCGGGTGACCTGGAGTTCTGCCACCTGGTGCACCGCCGCTCCAGCGACGGCCAGGGCCGGCTCGCCGTGGTGTTCACCGCCCAGCGGTGGGCCGGGCGGCTGCGGCCGGCGTCAGTGTGGGCCGATCCGGCCCGGCCGCCCGCGGACCACGCGCCCCATACGGCGGCGCTGCTCGCCGAGTTCAACGCCGGGGCGTTGCTGTCCCTCTATGGCTGGAGCATGACGACGGGAGACGAGGCATGAAGAGCACGCGAAAGGGGACGGAGGCCGGCGACGGGTCCACGTCCGAGCGGCTGCTCTTCGGCGGGCCGCTGCTGTACGACGCCCGCTGGGCCGACCACCACAACGCCTACTTCGAGATGTCGCTGTGGGCGATGGCGCTGCAACTGCCCCGCATGGTGGCGTTCACCGCGCGCCTGGCGCTGCGCGCCGACCGCCGCGCGCTGTGGACGGTGGGCCTGGGCGAGCTGGTCCGGGGCATCGGGCAGGCCGTGGGGCTGATCGCCGTCAACAGCGTCCTGGCCACCGTCCTGGCCGAGGGGACGATCAGCCACCGGGTGCAGTCCGCGGTCCCCGCCATGATCGGCGTGGCGGTCACCGGTGTCGTCGGCGCGCTGGCCGACGCCGCGTCCACGGCCGGGACCGGCCGGCTGGAGCCCAAGGTGGAGCGGGTCGCCACCGAGATGTACCTGGCGCGGGTCGCGCGGGTGGAGCTGGCGGCGATCGAGGACGCCCGCTTCAACCGGCTGATGGATTCCGCCCAGTACGGGGCGGGTTCCGCCCGCCGCATGGTCAAGGTGTGCACGGGAGTGATCGGTTCGCTGGTGAGCTTCGCGGCCGCCGCCGGCGTCCTCACCGTCCTCCACCCGGTGCTGCTGCCGCTGCTGATCCTGATGACCGTCCCCCGCTCCTGGGCGTCGCTGCGCAGCGCCCGCGCCCGGTACGCCAGTTACCTGCGCTGGATGCAGCACGCCCGGGCGGGCCGGCTGCTGACGCAGACGCTGATGCGCACGGGTCCGGCCGCGGAGATCCGCGTCCACGACGTCGGCCCGTTCCTGCTGCACCACTTCCGCGCGATGGCGGAGACGTCCGAGGCCGAGCAGTCCCGGCTGGCGACGGACCGGGCCCGGGTCCGGCTGTTCGCCTCCGCCCTGACCGGGCTGGCCGCCGCGCTGACGTACGCGTCGCTCGGCGGGCTGCTGGCGACGGGGGTGATGTCGCTGTCCATCGCGGGCACGGCCGTCCTGGCCATCCGCGGCGGCGGGCAGAGCCTGACCGCCCTCGTCCTCCAGGTCAACAACCTGTACGAGGAGTCGGCCTACGTCGGGGACCTGGAGCGGCTCTTCACGGAGGCGCGGAAGTACACGATCCCGGCCGGCGGCGAGCCCGTGCCGGACAAGGTGTCGCTGATCCGCTTCGAGAACGTCACCTTCCACTACCCGGAGGACGAGGACGGGCAAGGAGATCGGGAGAAATCGGCCGAGCGGAAACGGCCGGCCCTCAAGGACGTCACCCTCGACATCCCGGCCGGCCGGATCGTCGCCCTGGTCGGGGAGAACGGCTCGGGCAAGACGACCGTCTCGAAGCTGCTGGCCGGCCTGTACCACCCGGACGCGGGCACCGTCCGGTGGGACGGCGTCGACGCCCGCACCCTCGACCGCGACCGGCTCTGGTCGCGGATCGGCATGGTCGGACAGGACTTCCACCGCTGGCCGTTCACCTGCCGCATGAACGTCGCCGTCGGCCGCCCGGACCGGCCGGTGGACCAGGCGGCGGTGGAGGAGGCCGCCGCGTACACGGGCGCCGACACGGTGGTGGCGGAGCTGCCACACGGCTGGGACACCCTGCTGTCGAAGGGATACCGGGGCGGCCACCAGATCTCCGGCGGCCAGTGGCAGCGGCTCGGCATCGCCCGCGCCCGCTACCGTGACGCGGACATCCTGATCGTCGACGAGCCGACCTCCGCCCTCGACGCCCGCGCCGAGCTGGAGGTCTTCGAGCGGATCCGCAAACTGGCGGACGGCGGGCAGACGGTCGTCCTGATCACCCACCGCCTCGCCTCCGTCCGGCACGCCGACCTCATCCACGTCCTCGACAAGGGCGAGCTGGTCGAGTCCGGCACCTTCGAGGACCTGCTGCGCCCGTCGGCCGCCGGGGTCTTCCGTGAGCTGTACGAGCTGCAGCGCGCCCAGTACCAGGACGTACGGGTGCCGGGGCGGCGGATGCCCGACGACGCGGAGGAGGGCAGCGGCGCGATGCGGTGAGCGGGCGGGGTGCGGCGCCGGGGGCTCGTGGTCGAGCGCCCCCGGCGCCGGTGCCGCCGCCACTAGACGTCCGGCCCCCACTAGGAGACGGGTTCCAACGCGGCGTCGATCAGAGCCAGTTCCTCGTCCGTGAAGGTGGAGTTCCGGGTCGCGGCCAGGCTGTCGTCGAGCTGCGCCGTGCTGCTGGCGCCGACGATCACGGAGGTCACCGTGGACCGCAGCACCCACGCCAGCGCCAGCTGGGCCAGCGTCTGGCCGCGCTTGACCGCGACGTCGTTCAACGCCCGTAGCCGGACGACGAGTTCGGGCGTGACGTCGGCTGAGGTGAGGAACGGGCTGGCGCCGGCCGCCCGGGAACCGGGCGGGATGCCGTCGAGGTAGCGGTCGGTCAGCAGCCCCTGGGCGAGGGGCGAGTAGACGATCGGGCCGACCCCGAGCTCGTCCAGCGTGTCCAGCAGTTCGTCCTCGGGGGCGCGGTCGAGGAGGGAGTAGCGGGGCTGGTGGAGGAGGAGGGGCGTGCCGAGGTCGCGGAGGATGCGGGCGGCCTCGCGGGTCTGCTCCGGCGGGTAGTTGGAGACGCCGGCGTAGAGCGCCTTGCCCTGCCGGACGGCCGTGTCCAGGGCGCCCATCGTCTCCTCCAGCGGGGTGCCGGGGTCGGGGCGGTGGGAGTAGAAGACGTCCACGTACTCCAGGCCCATGCGGCGCAGGCTCCGGTCGAGGGAGGCCAGGAGGTGCTTGCGGGATCCCCACTCGCCGTACGGGCCGGGCCACATCAAGTAGCCGGCCTTGGTGGAGACGATCATTTCGTCGCGGTGTGCGCGCAGCCCGCCGTCGAGCACCCGCCCGAACGCGGTCTCGGCCGCGCCGGGCGGCGGGCCGTAGTTGTCGGCCAGGTCGAAGTGGGTGACGCCGTGGTCGAAGGCGTGGGTGACGAGGGCGCGCTGGGTGTCGAGGTCGCGGTCGGTGCCGAAGTTGTGCCACAGGCCGAGGGAGACGGCGGGGAGCTTCAGTCCGCTGCGGCCCGCGCGGCGGTAGGGCATGGTGGCGTAGCGGTCGGGGTTGGCGAGGTACAAGGCAGACCTTTCCGTGGTTCCGGCCGGGTCTCCAGCTTGGCCGACGGGGACGGCCGCCACCAGCAGCCCGGGCCGGGGGGCGGCGGTGACCGTCGCTCGCTTCGGGCCGGGCGGCTGGTGGTGGCCGTCGCCCGGCCCGGGTTGGGGGCCCGGCAGTGGCCGTCGCCCGCTTCGGGCCGGGGGCCCGACGGCTGCCGTCCCCACCCCGGGTCGGGGGCGGCAGTGACCGTCCCCCGGGGGCCGCGGCCGGGGCTCACCCCCGGCGGCTTCCCGCCTTCGTGCCGCGGCCACCGGCCTGCGTGTTCCTGGTGACGGCGGCTCGCGCGTTCTCGGTGAAGGCGGCTCGCGGGCCCTTGGTAACGGCGGCTCGCGTGTCCTTGCCGGAGGCGGCTCGCGTGTTCTTGGTGAAGGGGGCCCGTTCGTCGGCCCGGCCCTGCCGCAGGACGCGGCCGAAGGTCTCGGCGTAGGGGTGCGGGTCGGCGCGGGGGTAGGCGTAGGTGAGGACGGCCTCCGGGGCACCCGTGAGCGGCAGGTACAGGACGTCCGGATCCTGGTGCTGGGCGGCCACCGACGCCGGGAGCACGCCGACCCCGCGCCGGGCGGCGACGGCGTGCAGGTACTCCTCGATGTTGGAGGTCTCGGCGCCGATCTCGGGGGTGGCGTCGGCCGGCCAGTCCCGTGGGGTGTGGGTGCCGCTGACGGTGTTGACGACGAGACAGCGCCGCCCGAGGTCCCGCCAGGTGACCCGATCGCGCACGGCCAGGGTGGAGTTCCGGGAGATCACCGCGACGTGCGGTTCGCGCAGGATCTCGGTGGTGACCAGCCGCGGATCGCGGACGGTCCCCCAGAGCAGCGCCGCGTCGACGGAGCCGTCGCGCAGTCCGGCGGTGCGGTCGTCCCGGCGTACGGTCCGAACGAGGACGAGGTGCCGCTCCTCCAGCGTGGCCTGTGCCCGGCGCCCCCGTTCGAGGGGGAAGCCCCAGGCGTAGCCGAGGCGCAGTGTCGGTTGCGGCTCGGCGGGCCGGAGCGCCGTTTCGAGCTGGGGCAGGAGGAGTTGGAGATCGTCCCGCAGGCGGTGCCCCTCGGCGGTGAGGCGGGGATGGCGGGTGCTGCGGTCCAGCAGCGTCCGGCCGAGCTCGTCCTCCAGGCGCCGGATGTGCCGGCTGAGGGTGGGCTGGGAGATGCCGAGACGGTCGGCGGCCCAGGTGAAGTGCTGTTCCTCGGCCAGGATGAGGAAGTACCGCAGCTGCCGGAGGCCGATGTCCATGGGGGTCATGCTAGGTGGCCCGGCCGCCGGCCGTCGCGCCGGGTTCTCGATGTTTTCCCTGCTCAGGACGGTGTCGATGACGGACCTCCGCGTCGGACGGCGCCACGCACCACGGTCAGGTGCAGGACGAGGGCGAGCAGGGTGACGGCTCCCGTGCCGTACGGCAGAGTGCCCGGGGAGGTGCCGAGCCCCAGGGCGAGGCCGCCGAGCGCGGAGCCGATGCCGCTGCCGAGGTAGACGGCGGAGCTGTTGAGCGAGACGGCGACCGTGGCCTGCCGGGGCTGGGCCGCGATGAGCTGGTGCTGCTGGGGCACCTGGACGGCCCACCCGGCCGCACCCCAGATCACGAGCGGGACGACCGTCAGGGCCGCGGCCGTGTGGGCGGCGGCGGGCAGGGCGAACTGGGCGGCCACGATGAGGGCCAGGACGCAGGTGACCGCGGCGAAGGGCCGGCGGGTCCGGTCGACGACGGGTCCGATCAGGAGACTGCCGATGATGCCGCCCGCGCCCCAGGCCCACATGGCCCAGACCGTCCGGTCGGTGTGGGCGGCGTCCTCCAGGAACTCGGCGAGGTAGGTGTACAGGCCGAGGCTGGAGATGCCGCCGAGCAGCGAGACGGTGACGATACCGACGACCCGGCCGCCGGCGAGGGCGCGCACCCGCTCACCCAGCGGCGGCGGAGCGCTCACCTCGACGTCCGGTAGCCGGATGATGCCGACCAGGGCGACCGCGCCCAGCCCGGTGATCAGCCAGAGGGTGCCGCGCCAGCCCAGGTGCGACGCGAGAAGCATCCCGGCGGGGACGCCGACGACGGTGCCGATGCTCAGTCCGCCCATCACGGTGGCCAGTGCGCGGCCACGCCGTTCGGGAGCGGTGAGGCCCGCCGCCGTGGCGGCGGCGATGGGCGAGTACACGCCCGCGCCGACGCCGGCCACCGCCCGGGCGACCAGCAGGACGGCCAGGGTCGGGGCGACGGCTGTCAGCGCGTTGCCGACGGTGAAGACCACCAGTGCCACGCCGAGTACGGTCTTCGCCGGCCGCGCGGCGAGGAGGGTGGCGAAGACCGGGCCGCCCAGCGCGTAGCAGAGCGTGAACACCGTGACCATCTGTCCGGCCGAGGACGCGGAGATGTCCAGGCCGTCCGACACCAGGGGCAGCAGCCCGGCCATCACGTACGCGTCCACGCCGAGCGCGAACGTGCCCAGGGCCAGCAGCGGGATGAACGCGCCGCGGCCGTCGCGGGTTCGGGGGGTGGCGGGTTGCGTTGTGCGTGTGACGCTCATGCGAGGCGTTCCAAGTCCTTTGCGTGGGTGGCCGGCCGGTCCGGGGGGAGAGAGACGCCGCCGCCGTACGCGCTCCCCCGCACCGGCGGACAGCGCGACGAACTGCCGTCCGCCAGGCGGCTTTTCCGTCGGGGGGGGCGAATCCGGTGGAGCGATGCGCCGATGAATGGCATTTACATACAGTGGGCCCCGCTCCCGCAAGCGGAACAACCGCATCTCACATGCGACATCCGAATGACCCCACGTCATCACGTACGGCGCTGATCGCTGAGACGCCGGTCACATGGCAGCGGAGGCGTTCCGCCGGATCCGGCCCCGGGGACGCGAGGACGGGGACCGACCTCAGAAGCTGGTGAGGATCTGCGGGGAGAGGATCTTGACCATGGTGTTGGTCCAGCGGACCTGCCGGAGCGTCTCCGGATGGCAGGCCGACGCGGCGTCGAGGAGCCGGTCGTCGCGGCCGGCCCGGGCCGCCTGGGCCGCCTGGGCCGCCTGGGCCGCCTGGGCCGCCTGGGCGAGCATCTCCCAGTGCAGCGAGTTGCCGACGGCGGCGGTGGCCTGGTGGGACTGGTACACGCCCTGGAGGACGGTGGACAGCAACCGCTCGGCGCCGCCGATGGTCTCGGCCGCCTCCTCGACGGCGGCGGCCGGCACGTCGCAGACGCGCGCCGCCCACGCCGGCGTGCACTCACTGACGCGCGCCGTCAGTTCCTCGTACCCGACGGTGTGGGCGCGGACGTACGCGTGGTCGACCCGGTCCGTGCGGATGATCTCGTGCAGCAGGGCGTTGAGGAGGGCGAGGTTCGCCCCGGGGCGCGGCGCGAGGTGGACGGCGGCCCGGCGGGCGACGGGCGTCGTCCGCGGGTCGACGCAGACCAGGCGGGGCGGCGCCACTCCGGCCCGCAGGTAGGTGTCCCGCCGGGCGGGCCAGGGACCGCTCGGCCAGTAGGGGGTACGGGCGCCCCAGGGGTCGGCGATGCGGTCGGTGCGCGGGGGCCGCTCGGGTTGGCCGGTGGGGCCGAGGGGCCCGGGTCCGAGGTATCCGGGGTGCCCGAGTCCGGGTTTCCCGGAGTGCCCGAGTCCGGGTTTCCCGGGGTATCCGACGTGTCCACGGCCTCACACCTTCGCCTTCACCGGGTCGGGGCGGATCCAGCGGGCACGGCTCCACTGCTGGAGTACCGGGTCCGGGTACCCGACGCGCGGCCCGGCAAGCGGGACGTACGGGGGTTCACCCGGGGGCCGGACGGCTGCCCGGCCCCCGTGGGTCAGGGGCACAGAGCCACAGGGGCACGGGGACACGGAAGCGCAGAGGCACAGGGGCGACGCAAGCCTCGGCCGCCACCCACGAACCCTCCGTCACCGGGCCCCTGGGACAGGGGCCGTCACAGAGCTTCGTCGTCCCGGATCCGCACGGCCTCCTCCTCCGCGGAGAGCCCGTCCGTCGTGCCTTCCTGCGCGTACACGTCCTGGTTCCGCGGACGGTCGGGGTCGGGCTCGTCGTAGAGCAGCCCGGCGGGCTCCTCGTCGCCGGCCTCCGCGCCGGGGGCGGGTTCGTCGGGCTCGGGGTCGTCCCGGGCGGGCCGGCCGGGTTCGGCGAGCCGGGCGGGGTCCGCCTCGGGCTCCTCCTCGTCCAGCCGCTCGTCCAGGGGCCGGCCTTCCCGCAGTTCCTCGGCGGTGGGCCGGTCCCGGGTGACGGCGGTGGGCGTGTCCCCCGGGACCGGCATCCGCTGGGGGTCGCTGGACCGCTGCTGTTCCGGCGTGCCGTCCTGGAGGTCGGGGATGCCCTCGTCCTCGGGGGCGGCACCGGGGTCATGGGGGCTGGTCACGGGTTCTCCTCGCCTTCGGTGGTGTTCTCTCGCTCCTGCCGCTCGCGCCGCCCGGTCCCAGGCCCCGGCCCGGACCGGTCGCGGGACCGCTCCCCGCGCGGGCGGCCGTAGCCGGGCGGCGGATCGACCTCGACGGGCGGGTGCCAGGGACCGCGCCGCACCTCCTCGCCGGGCTGCAGTCCCTCGACGGGCCCCTCGGCGATCTCGGGCTGCTGCACGTCGCTGCCGGCCACGTTCGGTGTGTCGCCCTTGCCGATCGGCGCCGGCCGCGCGCGGGGCGCGGCGCCGTCGTCCCGCCGTTCCCGGCTTCCCTTCCCCTCACCGTGCGGACCCTGCTCGCGGGGACCGTGGTCTGCCTGCATGACGTCCTCCGTTCCGGGTGTTCTCGGGGCCGTGACCGGGCCGTCGGGCGTCGTCGCCGTGAGCGGACGCCGGCGGCGGCCCGGTGACGATCACGCGCCTGCCCGCTGCACCGGCTCCGACGCCTCCCGAGCGACCTTGTTCGCCTGGCGAGTAACCCGAGTGGTCGCAGTGGCCCGAGTAACCCAAGTAGCCCGAGTAACCCATGTGCCGCCCGGTACGCACGTCGACGCCACGGACGGCCCGACGCCACCCGGGCAGCCCAGGAGGCGCGGTAAGAGACTCCAGCGGCGTCTCCCCACCGCTCACACCACCCGCACCGCCCGCGAACGCCCGCTCCGGTGGCGCTCACCCGCCCTCAGACGGCCGGCCCGTGCGGAGCATGCGCAGGACGGCGCGTTCGGCGGGCCCGTGGGTGGCCGGGACGCCCGGGTCCACGCCGTCCCCGAGGCGCGGCAGGGCGGGGGCGATGGTGACGCCCTCCTCGTACAGTTCGATCACCCGCGGGTTGATGTACGAGGCGCGGCACACGGCCGGGGTGTTGCCGAGGTAGCCGGCGACCTCTGCGGCCGCGCGGGCGACGGCGCGGCGCCGGGCGGTCTCGCTGCGGGCGGCGGCACCCTGGGAGACGGCCAGCGCGACGGCGGCCATCACGGTGGCGTGCCAGGTGCGGAAGTCCTTGGCGGTGATGTCGAGTCCGGCCTGTTCCTTGAGGTAGGCGTTGACGTCGTCGCCGCTCACGTCG
This sequence comes from Streptomyces mobaraensis, assembly GCF_020099395.1. NCBI lineage: Bacteria > Bacillati > Actinomycetota > Actinomycetes > Kitasatosporales > Streptomycetaceae > Streptomyces > Streptomyces mobaraensis. The sequence goes on from NZ_CP083590.1 coordinate 1,088,609, forward strand.
TGCCAGGCGCGCCGTTCCCAGTAGGCGAGCAGCCGGTCGCCCCCGCCGCTGCGGCGGAGCAGCGCGGTCAGGGTGCGGCAGGCGGCGGGGTCGCTGACGGGCAGGACGGTCTCCCTGCCGTGTTTGCCGGTGTAGGTGAAGACGACCGCGCCGCGCCTGCGGCGGGCGTGTTCGCGCAGCAGGGTGGTGAGGCCGTAGCTGTTGTGCAGTTCGGTGTAGCGGTCGCTGCCGACGCGGAAGAACCCGAGGTCGAGCAGGCGGACGGCGGTGGCCAGGACGCGGCGCCGGGTGAGACCGCGGTCGGTGAGGTGCGCCTCGACGGCCTCCCGCAGCGCGGGCAGGACTTCGGCGACGTCCAGGACGTGGTCGTGCTTGGCCCGCTCCTGCTCGGCGCGGAACGCCGGGTGGTACAGGTACTGGCGGCGGCCCGCGGCGTCGGTGCCGACGGCCTGGAGGTGACCGTCCGGCCGGGCGCAGATCCACACGTCGCGCCAGGCGGGCGGGATGACGAGCGCCCTGATCCGGGCGAGCGTGTCGGGGTCGCGCAGCGGCGCGCCCTCCGCGTCGCGGTAGCGGAAGCCGCGGCCGTGCCGGACGCGGACGTAGCCGGGTTCCGTGGGGCGGCTGTGGTGCAGGCGGGACGGGGCCCGGCGCGTCCAGTCGCGTACGCCGGGGTGGGCGGGGCCGGCCGGTGCCGACGCCTGCCGTGGGAGGGTACGGGCCCGGCGGCCGTCCCGGGCGGGGACCACGGCTGCGGCGGAACTCTTCGTACCGGTCATATCCGGCTGATACCCGGTGGTGCGCCTGTTCACGTCGGGGCGGCGGCCTTGGTGGGCGCGCGTGGGGGCCGTGGCGCGGGTGGGCTCTTTGGCAAGGGTGTTTCCGTAGGCGCTTGAGTGAGCGCTTCCTTGGGTGCGTCAGGAGTCTTCACCTCGACGACACCGTTCCTTCGCCTGAGCGCCCCACGATGCTGCTGATCTGTCCGATGGTCACACTGGTCACCGGAAGGAACAGGATCGATGCCCCCCACCACGTCCGCCAAGCCCGCCCTGAGGTTCCGTACCGCCGCCCTCGCCACGCTGGCCGCGCTCGCGCTGCCGTTCGCGGCGCCGGGCGCCGCCACCGCCGCGCCGACCGGCTCCGACGCGGACGTACCCGACTACCGGACCTGGCAGGCCGACGTGCGCAAGGCCGTCGACCCGGTGATCCCCTGGCTCCGGGACCGGGTCGCCGGCCACGGCGGGAAACCGGCCGTCGTGCTGGACATCGACAACACCGCGCTGGAGACCTACTACCACCCGGGCCACGCCAACGAGCCCGTCCTCCGCGTGGCCGAGTGGGCGCACGAGCACAAGATCGCCGTCCTCTTCGTCACCGCCCGCACCTCGTCCTCGTCCGCCCGCAAGGAGCTCAGGGCCGCCGGCTACCCGGTGGACGCGGTCTGCACCCGCGAGCACGGCGAGAGCAAGGCCGAGGGCAAGGAGCGCTGCCGCGAGGAGCTCACGGAGGACGGCTACCGCATCACCGCCAACATCGGCAACCGCTCCACCGACTTCGAGGGCGGCTTCTATGAGAAGGCCGTCAAGCTGCCGGATTACGGCGGCAAGCTCTCCTGAGGCGGAGGGGGGAAGCGAGCCGGAGTGCCCAGCGGGCCGGCCGCCCGGCCGTCCGATGCCCGGCTGCCCGATGGAGCGGGTCGCTGGCGGGCCGAAGTACGGGGTGGCCCTGCTCGCCGCGGCCTCACGCGGACGCCCTGCGCGGGAAACCGGCCCGCGCGCGGACCGGCCCCGCGCCCGGCCGTCGGCGCGGGGCCGGGGAGGCCCCTGCTGTGCGGACCCGTAAGACAGCGGAAGCGGTAGAGGCGACGGCCTCCGGTCTCGCGGGGCGCGGGGCGCGGGGCGCGGGTCCCGGGTCACGGGTCGCGGAGCCCGGATCGGGACGCGCGACATGGACCCCGGGTCGCGACGCGGAACGCAGGCCCGGACGCAGATCCCGGATCACAGGTCACGGACCCCGGGCCGCGACGCACGACGCAGATCCCGAGACACGCCGGTCAGCCCGGCCACGTCCCCGTCAGTCGGCGCGTCGCGGTGGCGCCGCCGCGGTCGACGGCCGCCTTGACGACGGCGAAGACCGCGCCCTGCACGGCGGCGGCGAGCAGGATCTCGCGCCAGGTGCGGTCCTCGTCGGTCGCGTCGGGTGCGTCGTCGTCGTGCCCGAGCAGCTTCCAGGTCCGGCGGAACGCCGCTCCGGCGAGCATGCCGCCGGCCAGGCCGAGTACGAGCCCGACCGGCTTGTAGGCGATCCTCACCGCCTTCAACGGGTCCTCCTCGCGCGTCGCGCCGCCCCCGCCACGAGGACGACGGCCCCCGCCGCCAGCAGGGGTCCCCGTCCCCGGCGGAGCAGCCCGGTCACCTGCCGGACCGTCATCAGGACGGGGGCCGGCGTCCGCTCGCGTACCGCCGCGACGGCCGTCGTGGTCCGGTGCGCCAGTTGGGCGCGGGCGGTGGCCGCCTGGGCGCGGACGGGTTCCGGTACCCGGTCCCGTACCTGCCGGACGGCGTCCGAGCCCTTGCCCAGCACCTGGTGCACCTGTTCCGTGGCCTGCCCGGCCGCGTCCTTGACGGCGGTCGCCTTCCGCTTCGCCTGCGCCTTCACGTCGGCCTTCCGTGCGAGGGCGTCCACCGTGCCGCCCAATTCCTCGCGGGCGTCCTCGGCCCGGGCCCGCAGGTCGTCGGTCGAGGGGGCGGTCCGTCCGTCCTCGGAACTCGCGCTCATCGAGTGCTCCTCTCCTTGATCATCGCGGTGTCCTTCCTGACGCCATCGATCGCCTGCCCGGGAACCGGCGGCGCAGCCTCGCGGATCCGCTTGCGCCCCGCGGCGGCCAACACGCCCGCGCACACGGCCAGTACGCCCGTGACGATCAGCGCCGCCGCCCATACCGGCAGGACGAGGGACAGGGCGGCGACGGCGGCCGCCGCCAGCCCCATGAACGCCACGTACGCCACCAGCCCGGCACCGCCGAGGAGTCCGCCCCCTCGTCCGAAACCCCGTGCTTTCTCGAGCATCTCCGCCCGCGCCAGCCGCATCTCCGCCCGTACCAGCTCGGCGAGTTGGTCGGACGCCCGGGAGACGAGGGCGCTCACCGGTTCCTCCGCCCGGTGCGGCACCGGGCCGGGTGCCAGGCCGCGTCCTCGCTCGTCGGCGTGTTCCCGCTCGTCAGCGCGGGCCCGGCCCTGCCGGGGAATCCGGTCCAGGAAACTCATCGACGATCACCCGTCCTCCGTGTTGCCGTACTTGCCGCGCCTGGCACCGCCCGAGGCTCGAGCGTCTTCGACCGGGCCGGCGCGCCGTCCGTCGGCTGGCGCTTACCCCGTTCGGCGGGGAAACGGCCTCCCGATGTCGCGGCACCGCACATTGCGGGGGCGCGCGCTGCGAAGACGAAGAGCGCGTTGCGCGGCGTTCGCCGGGCCGTGTTCGTCGCGCCGCGTTCGCGCGAGTCGCTCGTTGCCGGGCGTTCGTTGCCGGGCGCTCTTTGCGAGGTGCGCAGCGCGGCCGCAGCGCAGGGCGCGTGCGCAAGGCGCGCGCCCTGCCGTGCGCGGTCGCTCCGTCGTGCGCGGTCGCTCCGTGCGCTTCGAGGCAAGGGCGGGTGCACTGCCGGGCAAGTCGGGCCGGTCGGCGGGCTCTAGTCTTGTCTTGGCGGCCGGCCCTGACGGTCCGCCCACGATCGCCCTCACGTTCGTCTTGACGAATCACCCTGGCCGTCCGCGCGACAGGGCGGGGGCGAGGGGCCTGCCGAGGAGCGGGTGAGTGAGCGGGTGGGTGAACCGGCGGGCAGGCGGACGAGCGGGCAGGCGGTCCTGAGCGGCCGTGACGCCCGCCCCGGCCGCGACGCCCCCGCCGCGACACCTCAGTCGCGCCGCCGCGGGCGCCCGCACCCTAAACCGTCAGTCGCGCCGCAACGCCTGCGCGAGAGCCGCGCGGGTGGTGATGCCGAGCTTCGGGAAGATCTTGTACAGGTGGGCCGCCACCGTGCGCGGGGAGAGCCGGAGCCGCTGGCCTATCTCCTTGTTGGTCAGGCCCGTCGCGGCGAGTTCGGCGATGCGCAGTTCCTGCCCGGTGAGCAGGGTGTGCCCGTCGGCGGCCGGGCCGACGACGGCGTGGCCGGCCGCGCGGAGTTCGCGCGCGCACCGCTCCTCCCAGGGCCGGGCGCGCAGCCCCTGGAACGCCCGGTGGGCCTCACGCAGGACGTCGTGCGCCTCGGCGCGGCGGTGGCGGCGCAGCCAGGAGCCGTGGGCCAGCCGCAGCCGGGCGAGTTCGAAGACCCACTGGCCGGCGCCGGGCACCTCGTAGGCGGACCGGTAGGCGGCGTCGGCCTCGTCGTCGGGCGCGGCGAGGGCGGTGGCGGCGGCGAGGAGGAAGGCGTGGTGGGCGGAGATCTCCGCCATCCGCGCCGCCCGTCCCGCGGCCACGTGCGCCCGGGCCTCCGCGCGCCGCCCGGTGTGCACGGCGGCGTCGACGAAGTCGAGGAACGGCAGGTGGAACCAGGGCAGGCCGCGCGGCAGGACGCCCGGCGGGGTCAGCGAGACCAGTGCGCAGTAGGCGTCCTCGTGCCGGCCGTGCGCCAGGGCGGCGAGGGCGGTCAGGTGGGTCAGCCGGTCGGTGGCGTACCGCATGCGGGCGCGGACGGCCACCGGTCTGATCAGGCCGTCCACCATGCGCAGTTCGTCCTCGTCGCCGCGGCCGGCGGCGAAGTGGGCGTAGGCGAGGCGGAAGAGCAGCGCGTTGCAGTGGTAACCGAGTTCGTCGGCGACCTCGGCCTCCCGGAGGCAGTCGCCGGCCGCGTCCCAGCGCCCGCGCAGGAAGTCCTGGTACGAGCGGGCCTTGGCGATGGAACCCTGGGTGGCGTAGGCGTGCTGGCCCGTGAAGCGCCGCCACAGGTCGTCGTCGGCGAGGTCCACCGCCGACGCCGTCCACAGCAGCAGCCAGGCGCCGCCCGCCTCCTGCTCCTCGTTCATCCCCGCGACGAGGGCCTTGAGTTCCTCGGAGACGCCCTGCGCGGTGCGCGGCGGGTCGGACCAGGCGCGGTGGCACAGCCGGGCCAGCGGGGACATGTCGTCGAGGTGGCGCTCCAGGGCCCGCCACGCGCGGTCGTCGTCGGTGTAGGTGGCGGCGAGGAGGAGTTTGAAGCAGACCTGCTCGGCGAGGCCGCCGAAGGACTCGGCGCCGGGCGCGGTGAGCGCGTCCAGGGCCTCGGGGAGGAGGGTGAACGAGGACGCGAAGTCGACGCGGTGCCCCTGGTCGACGTACACCGTCGCGTACGCGAACAGCGGTGCCGCGTCCGGCGGTACGGGGCCCCGGCGCAGCTCCTCCACCAGCCGCGCCGTGTAGCGGAGCCGCCCGCCGTGGGCGGCCATGACCGCCGCCCAGGTCAGCCGACGGGCGCGGGCGGCGGGGTCGGTGCTGAGGGCCGCGGCGCGGTCGAGCAGCAGGGCGCCTTCGGCGGCGCCGCCGCGGCGGGCGATCCGGCCGCCCGCTTCCTGGAGTCGGGCGGCGAGGTCCGCGTCGGGGACGATGGCGGCGGACGCCTCGTGGACGAGCCGACGGGGGTCGTCGGCGTCCAGACCGGCCGCCAACTGCCGATGTGCGGCGCGGAGTTCGGAGCGGCGGGCGGTGGAGAGCACGGCGGCGCGGACAAGCGGGTGCCGGAACAGGAGCCGCCCGGAGGCGTCCAGCCGGGCGAGCCCGCCGGCTTCGATCTCGTCGAGCACGGCTTCGGCGGCGGGGGCGGTCGTTTCGGCGGGGCCTGGGGGTGTGGTGGTTGCGGCGGACGCGGTTGTCGCGGCGGACGCGATGTCGTCGGCGGCCGCAGTGATGATGCCGGTAGCTGCGGTGAGGTCGGTGGGTGTGGTGACGTCAGTGGCTGTGGTGACGTCAGTGGCTGTGGCCGCGGCCGCCGCGTGTGCCCAGGCGGCGCCGGTGTCACCGGCCGCGGTGCCGCTGAGGGCGGCCAGCAGGAGGGTGCGGGCCGCCGGGGCGCTCAGGGCGCGGAGCCGGCCGGCGAACAGCCGCTCCAGCCGCTGCCCGAGGGGCAGCCCGTCAGGCAGTGGGACGATGCCCTTGAGCTGGTCCTCGTGCAGGTGGCGGGGGAGTTCGACGAGGGCCAGCGGGTTGCCGGCGGCCTCCTCCAGCACGCGGTCGGCGGTGGTGCCGGCGAGTTCGGGGTGCCGCTGCCGCAGCAGGGCGCCCGCGTCGGCGGGCGGCAGCGCCCCGATGTCCACCGGGTGCGCCGGCCAGCCCTCGGTGGCGGCCCGGTCGGGACGGCTGGCGCTGACGATGACGAGCGGCAGCTCCGTGAGCCGGCGGTGCAGAAAGGCGAAGACCGTGGCGCTGGACGAGTCGGCCCAGTGCAGGTCGTCGATCAGCAGCAGTTGGGGGCGTTCGCGGGCTGCCTCGGCGAGCAGGGACAGCGCGGAGGCGCCGACGGTGAAACCGTTCGGCGGCATTCCGTCGCGGAGTCCCAGCGCACACTCCAGCGCCTCGCGCTGGCGGGCCGGCAGCGCCCGGGAGCGCTCCAGCAGGGGCCAGAGCGCCTGGTGCAGGGCGCCGAAGGCGAGTTCCGCCTCGGCCTCGGCACCCACCGCGCGCAGCACGGTGAACCCGACGGCGCGGGCCCGCGCCTCCGTCCACTCCAGCAGGGCCGTCTTGCCGATCCCGGGCTCGCCGCGCAACAGGACCGCCGAACCGCCGGTGCCGGTCCGCGCGTCGTCCAGCGCACGGCCCAGCAGCGCCTTCTCCCGGTGCCGCCCCACGAGGGCCCCGGTACCGGCTGTGGACGTCACGGCCGCCTCCTGTTCCCCGGGCGTCGCTCGCGGATGCCGCCGCACCAGCGCCGCGCACCCTCGGAGAGTGGGCGCCCCGGGACCTCACCACCACTTCGACGTGTCGTGACACGCCGTGGTCCGGCGTGCGGCTCAGGATACCGCCTGGGGTGCGGTCAAGATCATGTAGGCGTCGGCGGGCAGTCAAACGACCTACGTGGGGTGGGCGCGGGGGTTGGAGGGTGGTCCGGGTACCCCGCCTTACGAATCCGCACCTCTCCAGGAGAACGATGAGCCCCGCCACCATGGCCTCCGTGACCCCGCGTACTGCGGCGGCCGGTTCCGCACGCAGGAAGCGGCACGCCGTCCTGGCCGGTTCCGCGAACACCGGCCCGCAGCTTGCGGGTGCGCCTGCCGCTTCCGGCGGCTTCGACGCGCCTGGCGCACCCAGTGCGCTGGGCGCGCCCAATGCGCCCGGCGCGCCCAGCACGCCCGCGTCAGTTCGCCCGGCTGCCGACCCGGGACATCCGTCGCGGCGCGAGGCCCTGCCCCGGGCGGCCCTCCAGGTCGCAGCCCACCCCCTAAACCTGCTGCGCGTGGCCACGGTCACCGGCCCGGCGACCACCGTGGAACCGGCGCCGATGGTCGCCTCATCCCCCGACGCCGCAGACCACCTCGTCGTAGCCGTCCACGGGCGCGGCGTCGCGTCGTTCGTCCGGAACGGCGAGTTACTCGCGTGCGGCCCGCAGGACGTCGTCGTCCTGGACGCCGCGACGCCGTTCGCCTTCCAGGAGGCGGACGACTTCGTCCTGCACCTCGTCGGCGTACCCCGCCGCCTGCTGGGCGCGGCCCCGGCCACCGTCAACCGCCTCTGCGGCGTCCACCCTCACGGGCGCGGCGCGATCGCGTCCCTGCTCGGCCCGTTACTGGCGGACGTGACCGCCACCGCACGGGACCTCCCACCCCGCGCCAGGGGGCACTTGGCCGGCACGGTCACCGGCCTGCTGGGCGCCCTGGCGACGGAAACGGAAACAGAAACGGAAACGCCGGGCGACCTGCCCGACACCCCAACGGACCACCAGGCACTCACCTCACAGCTCCGCACCTACGTGAACGAACGACTCAGCGACGATGACCTGTCCCCCGGCGGCATAGCGGCTCACCACCACATCTCCACCCGCCTCCTGCACAAGCTGTTCGCCACCGACGGCATCACGGTCAGCCGCTGGATCCGGCAACGCCGACTGCACGAATCCCGCCGAGAACTGGCCGCCCCCCCATTCCGGCCGCCCCCACCCCGCCGTCGCCTCAATAGCCAAACGCTGGGGCTTCCCCAACGCCGCCCACTTCAGCCGCACGTTCCGCTCGGCTTACGACGTCTCCCCGACGGCATGGCGGGACTTGCACGTCCCGCCGACTGTCGAGCCGCCTGGAGCGTGAGGGGGCTACGCCGTCGGGGACGCGCACTGGCATGGCGCAGCGTGGCGGCGGTGAAGCGGTCTGCTGCCCAGCGCCGCCAACGCACGGCAACCGCGCCACCCACCGTCCGAGGCGGCGCCCAACCGCACGCCTCCCGAGCGGCGTCCTTTGCCGAACCAATCGGCGATCCGACCCAGTTACTCAACCCAGGCTGCCTGCCTACGCATAAGCTGACCTACAGGCTCGGCCCCGAGCCGAACACCAGCACAGTCCGGAGGACTTGGTCTGTACATTGCGCTGTGCACTCTGCTCACCCGGAGGCTCCCGATCGCAGATCCGCAAGTGGAGGAAAACGGGCCCCAACCCGAGAAAAGCCGCAGGTCACGAAGTGTCGTCCCCGCACGCGCGGGGGTGGTCCCCTGATCTTCGTGTACCGCGACGCGTCCGGATCGTCGTCCCCGCACGCGCGGGGGTGGTCCACGGGTGTCGGCGGCCCACTGGCCGAAGGTGGGGTCGTCCCCGCACATGCGGGGCATTCCTCCCAGCGGCTACACCCGGTCGCGCGCCAGAGAGGCGTCCCGCACACGCGGCCTGGTCGGTTGTGAACGCACCAGCCCACCGAAGTCTTCGAGTCGCCCTTCACGGGCGCAGCATGGCGAAGCCCGACCCCACCCCCCGCCACTCACGCGGCGACACTCCATACGCCGCCCGGAAAGCGCGGCTGAAGTGGGCCGGGCTGGGGAAGCCCCAGCGGAGGGCGACGGTGGCGATCGTCGGGCGGTCCCGTCCCGGTGCGGGCCGGGTGAGGTCCTTGCCGGATTCCTCGACGCGGCGGCGGCGGATGTGGCCGCCGACGGTGGATTCCTCGTCCTCGAAGAGGCGGTGGAGGTAGCGGACGGAGATGCGGTGGGCGCGGGCGACGGTTTCGGGGGTGAGGTCGGGGTCGGGCAAGTGCCGGTCGATGTAGCGGTACACGGCGGGCAGCAGGTGGTCCCGGGCCGTGCCCGGGCGGTCGGCGGGCTCCTCGGCGTACGCGTCCACCAGCCCCACCACCAAGTCCGCGACCACCCCGGCCAGGACGTCGCCGACGGGCGGGGCGATGCGTGCCGCGCGGTCGGCGAGGCGGGCCAGGAAGGCGGCCGACGGTGCCGCCGCTCCCCCGTCCGTCGGCAGGGCCCGTCCGGTCACCGACGCGAGCCTCGCCGACGGTACGTTCAGGACGTGTCCGGGCAGCCGGAACAGCCGCTGCCGGAAGCGGTGCCGCTGCTCCAGGGAGAACGGGCGCCGCAGGTCGATCACGGCCAGGTCGCCCGGGAGCAGGGAAGCGCTGCGGCCGTCCTGTGTCAGGGCGGCGGTTCCGTCCTCCTGGAGGGCGACGAGGATCCCGTCGGCGCGGTCACGGGCGACGAGCCGGGGCGTGCGGCTCAGCCGGACGGGCTCCGCCGCCGGCGACAGCACCCGCACATAGCCGAGGTGCCGTACGTCGAGGGTGCCGGCGAAGTCGTTCTCGTGGCGCGCCCGTACCTGTACGGCGGCGGCCAGGGCATGCGCGGTCGCATCCCGCCACGCGGCGAGCCGGTCGGCACCGGCCGGGGCGGTTCTCTCGTCGGCGTCGGTGTGCACAAAGGACTCCTCGTTCGCGGGGACACCGGGCGGTCACGGCCAGTGTCGGCAGCGCAGGCGACGAGGTATTAGGTCAGTTGACTGTCCTCTTCGGACGGTGTCGCAGGGAGTCGTGACGGACGCGTTCGCGTCGCCTGCACGGCAGTAGGGCACGACCGGTGACCTCCTCACCGGAAGACTCGCCGTCGCCGATCGGCGGCGGATACCGCGATACGGACGTGCGGCGCTTGCAGGACTCGTACGCTCAAGGGGCTCTATCGGACGCGCAGTTGGACGCACGCCTCCAACAGGCGCTCACCGCCACGACGCGCAGCCAGCTCACGTCGGCTCTCGCCTCGCTCCCGGAGGAGCCTGTGGGCACCACGTCGACGATCGCCGCCGCCGGCGGGTGGATCCGGCGGCGAGGCGCATGGCGGGTGTCTCGGGTCCTCAAGGTCGCGTCCGGCTACGGACGGGTGCGCCTGGACCTGTCGCGGGCGATCGTCGAGCACCCGGTCGTCGACATCGAGCTGCAGATCAGAACCGGCGGAGCCCACATCACCGTGCCTCGTGACGCGGTGGTCGACGTCGAGGGCCTCCACACCGGCTGGAAGGACCTGCGCTACCGGGCCCCGCGACATGTCCGTCCCGGCGGACCGACGATACGCGTCTCCGGGACCATGGGCTTCGGACGGCTGAGGATCCGCCACGCCCGGCGTTGAAGGCCCGCCCGGCGCCCGGGCCGGCCCGCCCCTGGGCCACAGTGGCCCGGAATCCGACCGGCCCAACTCGTCGAAGACGAAGGAGGCGGTCGGCGGTTGCTCGACGTGGACCGGAGCCTCCTTCCGGAGGGACCGACACAGGGCCGCCCGGACGGCGAACTCCTGTGCCGAACAAGCACCGGCCGCCCGGCCTGCCGCGCACGCTCCACCGGTTCCCGGCGGCCGGCGGACATCCGGTGCCGTGGCCGGAAGGGCTCACCGAGACCAGCGGCGGCGGGAGAGCCGGATAGGGCGGTTCCAGGCATCGAACGGCCCGCGCACCGGGCGTGAAAGGATCGTGCCGTGACCATCACCCTGCACGACCTCGACGGCGAGCACTCGCTGACGCTGGACGCCGGCGGCCTGGTCGCCGACGCCGCAGTAGCTGCCGCCGGGCACGAGCCGAACGGGTACTTCTGGGAAGGTCTCGTGCGGTTCGCCTGCCCGGACATCGCCGAGCGCCTCGAATTCGACAGCGAGGCCGGCATGTTCTGCGCGATCGGGAGCCCGAGCGACCTCGCGCGGCTCAAGACGGCCGTCGAATCCGTCATCACGAGGCCCGAGGCGGTCCGCGACATCATTGCCCGTGCGCGGACTTCGGGCTTCGAATTCGACGACTAGGACGTATCCAGTGGGTTCCGTGAAGGCCAGGGCCGGCCGGACTGCTTCCGGGCGCTGAGGCCTGGAGCCGCGGCGCCGGCATGAACCGGATCGGAGGGTTTGCGGATGCCGTTCCCCCAACAATCCGCTCTGTGACGGGTGCTCGTTTCATGAAGTCATGCCGGAAGGCGCCCCGGATCCTCCTCACCGTCTGTGCCGCCTTCGCGCTGGCAGCCGCCGCACCTGGCGACGTCCAAGCCGCCGGCGGCAGGTTCGACTACGACGCCATGGACGGGACGCACAACGTGATCGCCAACCCGCCGAACGGTGTATGCATCGACCTCGCCAAAACAGCGGTCGGCGTCGACAACCAGACGGGCACTCAGGTCACGCTGTACACCGGCAAGGGCCGACTCGCCCGCTGCACGGGCGCCAAGGAAGTCGTACCGAAGTACACGGGAATCACCTGGGGAAGCGACCGACCCAACAGCATGTGGTTCGGCCCCGGGGCGCCGTAGCGGCGGACGAGCTGTCGGACAGCTCCTGAAACTCGTCCGGGCGATCGTGACGGTCGACCGGAACACGGTCACGTGCGGCGGAAGGTCTTCACCGGCAGACCGGGACGCCAGAGCCGGACGACGAGTTCGGTGCCCACGACGGCAGTGAGCACGGCCTCACGGAGATCGAGGCGGAAGGCATGGAAGTCGTCCGAAGGCGCCGTTCCCTTCACGCAGGCCCTCTTCTCCTCAAGGTCGGTCACCTCAAGTGCGGTCCCTGACACCTTGGCATCACCTCCACCGCTTGCAGGCAACTTGATTTCCCGGCCGGAACGGGACGTCGCGCGGATCAGTCCACGCCTGAGGGCCGGTCGGGGTCGAGCGCCGAGGCCGGTCCCAGGTCGAACCCGCAGATCTCCATCCCGGCGAACGAGGTGCGGTCCCGGTCGAATTGCAGCCACACGCGGGGCGCTTCGTCGTCGAAGTGAAGCCAGGTGCTGTCGGCACGGTCAGCCGGAGCCGTTCGAAGGTAGGTGCAGGCCGGGCCGCACCGGCACCACCCGTGGAAACGCAACCCCAGCGCGGCCTCGGCCAGGTCGGGCTCTCCCTCAGAGGCCAGCGCCGCATCGAGGAACGACACCAGCCCGGGGTAGACGTCCGCCAGTAGCGGCGGTTCAGTCTCGCTCACGTGGTCAGGCTAACCGTCCCCAACGCGCTCCGGAACGCGTCCGGCATCGCCGGCACCCGGGTCCGTAAGGAAGACCGAAGCAGCCCGCGGGCGGGCCTTCACCCGCCTGAACCCGAACGCGCGGCGACCGGGACCATGACGACAGCGCCGGCTTCCCGGTCGGCCCGACCCGGCCCGGCCGGAACGAGTGGCACCGGCAAGCCCGCTACGGTCCCGAGCGGTTCGGGGGGCCTCGGCCTGCCCGCCTCACCCCACACGCACGCACACCGTCCTGTTCGCGGGGCCGTCGGGCAGAGAGCCCACCCGTGCGTGACCGCTCCGCTGAAAACAGCGTGACAGCCGGTCAGGCCGAGGCCCAAGCTGGACGAATGAGAACAGACCTGCAGGTCTTCGGTATTCGCGTGATTCCATCGGACCCGCGGGACCGGCACAGCAGTCCCGAAGTCCGTCCCCTGGTCGACGGTGCCGACTTTATCGAGCACGAGTACTACGGTGCGGTCTGCGGTGACGCGCTCAGGTGGCTGCTCCCCGGCGGGCCCTTTTCCGTGGGGGTAACCCCGCACACAGTGGAGATGGCGGCGTGGTGCTGCTGCCGCTCGGCCCTCGATGTCGAGATACGGCGCGAGGGCGGCACGGTGGTCTGGGCGTGCGTGGAGCCTGACGGCGATGCCCCGAGATCGTACGCGTTCCGTTTCGACGCCGGGCAGTACGACGCCGAAGTGGCGCGGGCCACGGGGGAACGGAGCTGGGAGTGGCCCTCCGCGGCCGTCGCCCGGGAACTCGAGGGCCTTCTCCGCGCCCGCCCGGATTGGCTCGACGAATGGACGTGCGAGGTCGACGAAGTCTGGGCGACCCCTGGAGTCCTCGACGAAATACGCCTGGCCTTCCGGAATTACGTCCCGCAGCCCGACGGCGCATGGCGCTCCGCGGGCCGCTTCGGGGCCGTGCGGCCGGTCACCGACGAGGACCCGGCGCTCCAGGCCGAGCGCCTGGCGCGGGAGATCACGGCGGGTGACCCACGCAGGGCGAGCGGAATGCGGATCGACGCACCCGGCGCACCTCTCACGGACTGGTTGGGTACGCCACGGACCTTCGGTCCCAGCAGTTACCGGTGGCGGTGACCAATCGGCCGCCCCGGCCTCCGCACTCTCCACCGGCCTGGCTCTCACCACCCGAGTGCGGCGCCGGAACCCGGCCCCGCGCGGTCGCGGCCCAAGACCACGGACCGCTCCTGTCCCCCCAGCCCACTTGTCGCCGAGCTTTCCGGTGACATCGACGGACCAAGAAGGCCACCGTTGTCACCTCGGGCGAGTGTGACGGCAACGCCGCCGATCACCAGGACCCTGGGCCGCCGGGGAGGGAAAACCCGCCCACTGGCGGACTTCCGTTCGGTCACACCCGACGCATCAACTGCCGTTCTCCGCCCGGCGAGCGCGCCAGAAGGCTTCCGCGTCGGGGCAGGAGTGTCATCGCGCACGACTCGCCCCCCCCCCAAAAAAAAAGGAACGCATTGAGCGCATTGAGCGGAGGGCGGCGCCAGAGCGGATGATGAGGGAATGACCGCCGATCCCCGCGCCCGGTCGTTCGACACGGCCGCCGCCCAGTACGCGTCCTCCCGGCCTGCGTATCCGCCCCCGCTCCTGGACGCCGTCGAGGTACTCTCCGGACGCCGCCTCGCCGGCGCCCGCGTCGCCGACGTCGGCGCGGGTACGGGCATCGCCACCGCGCTGCTGTGCGCGCGGGGCGCCGAGGTGGTGGCCGTCGAGCCCGGGGCGGCCATGGCCCGCCGGTGCCGGGAGGCGCTGCCCCGGGTGCCGGTCGTGCGGGGTGACGGCAACGCGCTGCCGCTGGCCGGCTCCTCCCTCGACCTCGTCACGTACGCGCAGTCCTGGCAGTGGACCGATCCGGGCCGGTCCGTCCCCGAGGCGCTGCGCGTCCTGCGTCCGGGCGGTGCGCTGGCGGTCTGGTGGAACACCACGGCCTTCGACGTGCCGTGGATCCGTGCGCAGCGGGAGCGCATCGCGCGTGCCACGCGCGGGACGGAGCAGCCGGCTCATCCTGTCCGGCCCGGTGACGCGGACGCCGTCCGGTTGGCCGGGTTGACCGGGTTGCGGGTCGCACGGCGTCTCCTGCGCTGGAGTCGCACGGTGCCTCTCGACGTCCACCTGGCCAACATCGGCAGCCGGTCGGCGTTCCTCGTCCTGGACGAGGGCCGCCGGCGGGCGTTCTTCGCGGACGAACGGGCCGTGCTGCGCGCGGACTTTCCCGACGAGGTGGTCGAGGAGACGTACGTCGTCGACGTGCTGGTGGCTCTTCGTCCGTGACTCCGAGGCGGGCCACCGCCGGTAGCGATACCAGGAGGTCACCCCCGTCCCGCCCTGTCACCCCCGTCCCGCCCTGTCACCGCCGGACGGGCCGGGTGAGCTCCCGTGCGCCGACGGGCAAGTGAACGTGCACGCGACGTCGCCTCTGCGACGCGTCCCCCGCCTACCGTCCCACGGGTCCGTCCGTCCCCAGCGCCCCGAAGGACCCGCCCATGACCGCCCGTCCCCCGCACCCGCCCACGCTCGAACCCGCCGCCGCCGCGTTCGCCGCCGCCACCGCGCGCCCGCCGTTCCTCTACCAACTGCCGCCCGCCGAAGGCCGTCGTGCCGTCGACGAGGCGCAGTCCGGGCCCCCGCCCGTCGAGCCGCCCGCCGTGGACGAGGAGTGGGTCACGGTCCCCGGTGGGCCGACGGGCGAGGTCAGGGTGCGGATCGTCCGGCCCGCCGGTGTCTCCGGGACGCTGCCGGTGGTGCTCTATCTGCACGGCGCGGGCTGGGTGTTCGGGAACGCCCGGACCCATGACCGGCTCGTGCGGGAGCTGGCCGTCGGCGCGGGCGCCGCCGTCGTCTTCCCCGAGTACGCGCTGTCGCCCGAGCACCGCTATCCCGTCGCCGTCGAGCAGAACTGGACGGTGGCCCGCTGGATCGTCGAGGAGGGTGCGGGCAGGGGGCTCGACGCGGAACGGCTCGCGGTCGCGGGGGACTCCGTCGGCGGCAACATGAGCGCCGCCCTGACCCTGATGGCCAAGGAACGCGGCGGGGTGCCGCTCCGCTACCAGGTGCTCTTCTATCCCGTCACCGACGCCTCGTTCGACACCGGCTCGTACCACCGGTTCGCCGAGGGCTGCTTCCTGCGCCGCGACGGCATGCGATGGTTCTGGGACCAGTACACCACCGACCCGGAGCAGCGGGCGCGGATCACCGCCTCGCCGCTGCGCGCCACCACCGGGCAGCTCGCCGGTCTGCCGCCGGCGCTCGTCGTCACCGCCGAGGCGGACGTGCTGCGGGACGAGGGCGAGGCGTACGCGGAGAAGCTGCGGGCCGCGGGGGTTCCGGTGACCGCCGTACGTTTCCTGGGCACGATCCACGACTTCGTCATGCTCGACGCGCCCAGCGCCCTGATCCTCTACTCGACGCTGGCCGCCGCGCCCACCCTCGACGAGGCCGGACGGCGCGTCTCCACCCGGCACTTCCTCCGGGAGCTGAACCGGTTCGGGCTGACGTCCGCCATCGACGCGGCGGGCGGCTTCCAGAACTTCCCGGACGACTACGCCACCGTCACCGACCTGGCCCGCTCCGGCGAACTCTCCCTCCGCATCGCCTACCACCTCTTCCCGCAGACCGCCGGGCAGGAGCTCGCCGACCTCCGCCGCTGGGTGGAGACGGTGCGGCCGGGCGACGGCGACGAGTGGCTCCGCCTCAACGGCGCCGGTGAGAACCTCACCTGGTCCGCCGCCGACTTCGAGAACTTCGCCGAGCCTGTGGGTGCAGGACGACGGTTACGAGTACCCCCTCGTCCTCGTCGTCCTCGCCCTGGCCGTCGCCGTGGCCGGCCCGGGCCGCTGGTCCGTCGACCACGCCCTGCGGCTGCCGGCGTGGCCCGCGTTGTGGGCGGCCGCCGCCGTGGCCGCCGGGACCGCCTCCGGCCTCGCCGTCCGCGCCCTGCCGCACCGCCGCCCGGCTCCTGCCGGCCCGGGCCCGGCGGGGCGGTAACGGACAGGAAGTGGCAGGTGAGGGGGGCACTGCGTACGTCACCCGGCCCCATCGGCGTACGCCCGTCCCCTGAAACGGAGGCGCCGGGAAAAGGAGATGCGCCCCCCACGGACCGTCCGTTACCGTGACCGTATGTCTACGCCCCGAATTTCCTAGCCGAGGACCCGCTTCCACGCCAGAAGTGTGTCCTTGAGCTTATTCGGAGCGTTACCTCATGATGACCGTCCGCGGTGTCGAGCTGCGCGCGGGTGCGCGGCTGTTGCTGTCCGGCATCTCCTTCACCGTCTCCCCCGGCGACCGCGTCGGCCTGGTCGGCCGCAACGGCGCGGGGAAGACCACCCTGCTGACCGCCCTGGCGGGCCGGGCACGCCCCGCCGCCGGGAGCGTGACCACCACCGGCCCGGTCGGGTTCCTCGCCCAGGACTCCCGGGCCGCCGATCCCGACTTGACCGTGACCGACCGGATCCTGTCCGCGCGCGGCCTCGACCGTGCCCTGCGCGCGCTGCGGGAGGCCGAGGCCGCCATGACCGCGGCCCCCGGGCCCGCCGCGCTGGAGCGGGCGATGCGGGCGTACGCCCGTGCCGAGGCGGCCTTCCAGGCCGGCGGCGGGTACGCGGCCGAGGCGGAGGCCGCCCGGGTGGCGGCCGGGCTCGGCCTGCCCGACGAGGTGCTGCACCGGCCGGTCGGCACCCTGTCGGGCGGGCAGCGGCGCCGCGTCGAGCTGGCCCGCATCCTGTTCGCCGGCCACGACGGCACCCTGCTGCTCGACGAGCCGACCAACCACCTCGACGCCGACTCGGTCGTTTGGCTGCGCGAGTTCCTCCGGAGCCACCGGGGCGGCCTCGTGGTGATCAGCCACGACACCGGTCTGCTGACCGCCGTCGTCAACCGCGTGTTCCACCTGGACCCCGGCCGGGCGACGATCGACGTCCACAACACCGGCTGGACGACGTACCTGGCCCAGCGGGAGGCCGACGAGCGGCGCCGCGCCCGGGAGCGGGCGAACGCCGAGCGGAAGGCCGCCGCCCTGCACGCGCAGGCGGACCGGATGAAGGCCCGGTCGGCCACCGCCGTCATGGCCCGGAGCATGAGCCGGCGGGCCGACCGCATGCTCGCCGAGCTGGAGCCGGCCCGGCGGACGGAGAAGACCGCCCGGATCCGGCTGCCCGAACCGGAGCCGTGCGGCCGGGTGCCGCTCGGCGCGATCAGCCTGACCAAGTCCTACGGCGGCCGTCCCGTCCTCGACGGGGTGGACCTCGCCGTGGACCGGGGCAGCCGCCTGGTGGTCCTCGGGCTCAACGGCGCGGGCAAAACGACGCTGTTGCGCGTCCTGGCCGGCGAGGTGGCCCCGGACGCGGGCCGGGTCGTGCACGGGCACGGGCTGCGGCTGGGCTACTTCGCCCAGGAGCACGACACCCTCGACCCCGCCCACACGGTCGTCCGGCACCTCGCGACCGCCGCGCCGCACCTGACGGACGGCGAACGGCGGGGCGTGCTCGGGGCGTTCCTGTTCACCGGGGACGATGCGGACAAGCCCGTCGGCGTGCTGTCCGGCGGCGAGAAGACGCGCCTGGCGCTGGCCGGGCTGGTCCACTCCGGCGCCAACGTGCTGCTGCTGGACGAGCCCACCAACAACCTCGACCCCGCCTCCCGCGCCGAGGTCCTGTCCGCCGTCGGCTCCTACCCCGGCGCGGTCGTCATGGTGACCCACGACGAGGGCGCCATCGACGCCCTCCGCCCCGACCGCGTCCTGCTGCTGCCGGACGCGGACGAGGACCTGTGGAGCGAGGAGTACCGGGAGCTGGTCGCGCTGTCCTGAGGGACGGCCCCTGTCCTGAGGGACGCCCCTCAGGACCCCACGTACTCCGCCAAGTGCTCCCCCGTCACCGTCGAACGGGCGGCGACGAGGTCGGCCGGAGTGCCCTCGAAGACGATCCGGCCGCCGTCGTGGCCCGCGCCGGGGCCCAGGTCGATGATCCAGTCGGCGTGGGCCATGACGGCCTGGTGGTGTTCGACGACGATGACGGACGCGCCGGAGTCGACGAGCCGGTCCAGCAGGGCGAGCAGTTGCTCGACGTCGGCGAGGTGGAGGCCGGCGGTCGGCTCGTCGAGGACGTACACGGACGGGCCGCCGCCCTTCTCCGCCAGGTGCGTGGCGAGTTTCAGCCGCTGCCGCTCGCCGCCGGAGAGGGTGGTGAGCGGCTGGCCGAGGGTGAGGTAGCCGAGGCCGACGTCGGCGAGGCGGCGCAGTATCCGGTGGGCGGCCGGCGTGCGGGCCTCGCCCGCGGCGAAGAACTCCTCGGCCTCGGACACCGGCATGGCCAGCACCTCGCTGATGTCCCGGCCGCCGAGGCGGTATTCGAGCACCGACGCGTCGAACCGCTTGCCCTCGCAGTCCTCGCAGGTGGCGGCGGTACCGGCCATCATCGCCAGGTCGGTGAAGACGACGCCGGCGCCGCCGCAGGCCGGGCAGGCGCCCTCCGAATTGGCGCTGAACAGCGCCGGTTTGACGCCGTTGGCCTTGGCGAACGCCTTGCGGACCGGGTCGAGCAGCCCGGTGTACGTCGCCGGGTTGCTCCGCCGGGAGCCGCGGATCGGAGCCTGGTCGACGGAGACGACGCCCGCGCCCGCCGGGATCGAGCCGTGCACCAGCGAGCTCTTGCCCGACCCCGCGACACCGGTGACGGCGACGAGCACCCCGAGCGGGATGTCGACGTCGACGCCGCGCAGGTTGTGCGCCGTCGCCCCGCGGATCGGCAGGCTGCCGATGGGCTCGCGCACGGTCTTCTTGAGGCCGACCCGGTCGTCGAGGTGCCGGCCGGTGAGGGTGCCGGCGGCGCGCAGCCCCGCCACCGTCCCCTCGAAGCAGATCGTGCCGCCCTCCGCGCCGGCGCCGGGGCCGAGGTCGACGACGTGGTCGGCGATCGCGATCACCTCCGGCTTGTGCTCCACCACCAGCACCGTGTTGCCCTTGTCCCGCAGCCGCAGCAGCAGGCCGTTCATCCGCGCGATGTCGTGCGGGTGCAGCCCGATGGTCGGCTCGTCGAAGACGTAGGTGACGTCGGTGAGCGACGAGCCGAGGTGGCGGACCATCTTGACGCGCTGCGCCTCGCCGCCGGACAGCGTGCCGGCCGGCCGGTCGAGCGAGAGGTAGCCGAGGCCGATCTCCACGAACGAGTCGAGGGTGTGGGCGAGTTTGCCGAGCAGCGGCGCCACCGACGGCTCGTCGAGGCCGCGTACCCAGTCGGCGAGGTCACTGACCTGCATGGCGCCAGCGTCGGCGATGCCGATGCCCCGGATCTTCGAAGACCGGGCCGCCTCGTTGAGCCGGGTGCCGTCGCAGTCAGGGCAGGTGGTGAAGGTGACGGCCCGGTCCACGAACTCCCGGATGTGCGGCTGCATGGCCTCCCGGTCCTTGGCCAGCATCGACTTCCGGATGCGCGGGAGGAGCCCCTCGTAGGTCATGTTGATGCCCGCGATCTTCATCCTGGTCGGTTCGCGGTGCAGGAGGTCGTACCGTTCCTTCTCGGTGAACTCGCGGACCGGCTTGTCCGGGTCGTAGAGCCCGGACTCGGTGTAGAGGCGGTGGTTCCAGCCGCCCGCCTTGTAGCCGGGGACGGTGAGCGCCCCCTCCGCGAGGGACTTGGTGTCGTCGAGGAGCTGGGCGAGGTCCAGGTCGGTGACGTTCCCCCGGCCCTCGCAGCGCGCGCACATGCCGCCGGAGCGGGAGAAGGTGACCTTCTCGGCCTTCTTCGTGCCGCGGTCGACGGTGATCGCGCCGCTCGCCCGGACGGACGGGGTGTTGAAGGAGAACGCGCCGGGCGGGCCGACGTGCGGCCGCCCGAGCCGGCTGAACAGGATCCGCAGCATCGCGTGGACGTCGGTGGCGGTGCCCACCGTGGAGCGCGGGTCGGCGCCCATCGGCTGCTGGTCGACGATGATCGCGGTGGTCAGCCCCTCCAGGACGTCCACCTCGGGCCGGGCCAGGGCCGGCATGAAGCCCTGGACGAAGGCGCTGTAGGTCTCGTTGATCAGCCGCTGCGACTCGGCGGCGATCGTGTCGAACACCAGCGAGCTCTTGCCCGAGCCGGAGACGCCGGTGAACACGGTCAGCCGGCGCTTGGGGAGCTCGACGGCGACGTCCTTGAGGTTGTTCTCGCGCGCGCCGTGCACCCGGATCAGATCGTGGACGTCGGCGCCGTGCGGGGAGGACGCGGGCGGGGGCGGGGTCGTGCTCGTGGCCTTGCTCATCGTTTCTCCATCCGTGGGGCGGGGCCGTCCGCGTCCGGGGCCGCCCGGCGGAACGGCGGCGGGCCCGGCGGGCGCGCCCCGGTCCGGGGCGTGCGGAGCACAGGGCTCGCGGCCGTACCCGCGGGCGGGGCGGGACGCGGTGGCCGGCTGGGTGGACAGGGGTGTACGGACGTGCGGTACGGGCGGGGGCCTCCGGCCGGGGCGGCACCGGCGGGGCGGGGCGAAGGCGGGAGCGGACTCGTACCCGGGCCGTCGGGGGCCCGCGGCGCATCCCGGTGCTCCCGGCCGCGGGCCCGACAATACTCCCCGCCGCCCGGCTTGGGGTCACCTCTCACATCACTTCGGCCACAGGCACCACAAGGGTAATGAGACGCGGGTTCGGCGGGCGGGCGTCCGGCCGGCGGGCGGGCGGGCGGTGTCCGACCCTCGTGCCATCCTGGACGGCGTGACCCTGGAAGACCTGGCGAGGCTGCGCCGCGCACGCGACACGATCGACCGCGACTACGCGCGGCCCCTGGACGTCCCGGCCCTGGCGGCCGTCGCCCTCATGTCGCCCGGCCACTTCTCCCGCAGCTTCCGCGCCGCCTTCGGCGAGACGCCGTACAGCTACCTGATGACCCGCCGCGTCGAGCGGGCCAAGGCGCTGCTGCGGCGGGGCGACCTGAGCGTGACGGAGGTCTGCTTCGCGGTCGGCTGCACCTCGCTCGGGTCGTTCAGCTCCCGCTTCACCGAGCTGGTCGGCGAGAGCCCGAGCGCGTACCGGGCGCGGGCCCACGAGGCGGGCGCCGCGATACCGGCGTGCGTCGCCAAGATCCTCACCCGGCCGCTCCGGCACGGCGAACCGGTCAGGGAACCGATCAGGGAACCGGTCAGGGAACCGGTCAGGGAACCGGTCAGGATCGGAGAAGCGCGATCGGCCGCGGCCTCGTAGCGTCGAGGGCATGGACATCAAGCTTTCCCAGTGCTTCATCGCCGTCGACGACCACGACAAGGCCCTCGCCTTCTACCGCGACGCCCTCGGACTGGAGGTGCGCAACGACGTCGCCTTCGAGGGGATGCGCTGGGTGACCGTCGGGTCGCCCGCGCAGCCGGACGTGGAGATCGTCCTCGAACCGCCGGCCGCCAACCCCAACGCCTCCCCCGCCGACCGCCAGGCCATGGCGGAACTCATGGCCAAGGGCATGCTGCGCGGCGTGATCTTCTCCACCGACGACTGCGACGCCACCTTCGAACGCATCCGCGCCACCGGCGCCGAGGTCCTCCAGGAGCCCATCGACCAGCCCTACGGCGTCCGCGACTGCGCCTTCCGCGACCCGGCGGGCAACATGCTGCGCTTCACGCAGCCGCGCCAGGACCGCTGAGGGCGCCGGGGCCCGCCGCCGGGGCGGGGCACGCCGTCGGGGCCCGCGGCTCCCGGGGACGGGCGCCGGGCGCGACGGGAAGGGCCGGACGTCGGTCGCGACGCGCGGGGCCGGACGCCGACCGGGCGGGGCCAAGCCGACCGCGACGCGCGGGGACGAACGCCGGGCGCCGGACGCGACGCGCGGGGCCAGACGGGCGCCGGCCGCGACGGGCAGGGCCGGACGCCAGGCGCGGCGCGCGGGGCCGGGCGCTGGCCGCGACGCGCGGGGCCGGACGTCGACCGGGCGGTGCCGGGCCGACCGCGACGCGCGGGGACGGACGCCGGGCGCCGGGCGCGTGCGCGGGGCCGGGCGCCGGGCGTGACGCGCGGAGACGGACGTCGACCGGGCGAGGCCGGGCCGACCGCGACGCGCAGAGACGGACGCCGGCCGCGACGCGCGGGGCCAGACGCCGGACGTCGGCCGCAACGGGCAGGGCCGGACGCCGACCGCGACGCGCAGGGACAGGGGCCCGGCGCCGGCCGCGAGCCCCTACGGCCGGGTGATCCGGGCGCGCAGCCAGGACGCGATGTGGTCGAGCGCCGTCCCGGCCAGGGCCGTGGGGTGGCCCGTGAATCCGTGGGGTGCCTCCGGGTAGACCCGGAGGTCGACGTCGTTGCCGGCCGCCGACAGCCGGCCCGCCAGTGCCAGGTTGTCCTCCAGCAGCACGTCCTCGGCGCCGACGACCAGCAGCGTCGGGGGCAGCCCGCCGAGGTCGCCGTACAGGGGCGAGAGGTCGGGGACGGTGCGGTCCGCGACGTGTCCGGCGTACGCCCGGAGGAAGTACTCGTCCGCGATGCGGCGGCCGGCCGGGGTCCGCGCGCTCAAGTCGTAGGTGCCGAACCGGAGCGCGGCGCCGGTGAACCGGCCGGCGGCGCCCCGGTCCCGCAGCCGGAGCAGGGTGGCCAGGGCGAGGGTCGCGCCGGAGGAGCTCCCGCCGATCGCCAGCCGGGACGTGCCGAAGCGGGCGCCGGCCTCCTCGACGAGCCAGAGCGCCGCCGCCTCGCAGTCGTCGGGCGCCGCCGGCCAGGGGTGTTCGGGGGCCAGCCGGTAGTCGACGCTGACGACGGCGACGCCCAGGGCGTCCGCGAGCTCGCGGTTGCGCACGTCGCCGTGCGCCGCCGAGTCCATGTAGAAGCCGCCGCCGTGGATGTCCAGGTAGACGCCGCGCGGCGGACCGCCGGACGGCAGGAGGATCCGGACGGGGACGCGCACCCCGGCGGCCTCGGCCGTCTCCTCGACGGCGGGCGGTTCGGCGGCGCGCGGGGCGGGCCGCTTCGCCCGGACCTCCCGGAGCTCCTCCCACGAGGCGGGGCCGCACCCGGCCCCCCGCGTCCGGTAGAACTCACGGGCCTCCTCGACCTGTTCCGCGGGTACCTCGGCGAACAGTTCCTCCAGCGCGAATCGCACGCGCCCTCCTCATCACTCGAAGTCTCGGCCCGGCCGTACGCTACCGCCGGCCGCGCCGCCCGGCCCTCACATCCCCGCCCCGTGGATCACCCCCGCCCCGTGGATCGCCCCCGCCCCGTGGATCGCCGTGGACCTCCCCGTCAGCGGGAGGCCCGTGGCGCCGTGCCGGGCCGCGATGATCTCGGCGGCGATGGACAGGGCCGTCTCCTCGGGCGTACGGCCGCCCAGGTCGAGGCCGATGGGGGCGCGGAGACGGGACAACTCGGCGTCCGAGACGCCCGCTTCGCGGAGGCGGCGGACCCGGTCGGCGTGGGTGCGGACCGAGCCCATCGCGCCGACGAAGGCGGCCGGGAGCCGGAGGGCGACCCGGAGGAGCGGGACGTCGAACTTGGCGTCGTGGGTGAGGACGCACAGGGCCGTGCGGGCGTCGGTGGGCGTGCGGCGGAGGTAGCGGTGCGGCCAGTCGACCACGACCTCGTCCGCCTCGGGGAAGCGGGCCGCCGTGGCGAAGACCGGGCGGGCGTCGCAGACGGTGACGTGGTAGCCGAGGAACTTGCCGACGCGGACCAGCGCGGCCGTGAAGTCGACCGCGCCGAAGACGATCATGCGCGGCGGTTCGAGGCCGGACTCGACGAGGAGCGTCACCTCACCGCCGGGGCAGAGCGTGCCGTCGGCGGACAGTTCGACCGTGCCGGTGCGGCCCGCGCCGAGCAGGGCGTGGGCCTGGGCCGCGGCCGCGCGGTCGAGCTCCGGCGCGCCGCCGAGGCCGCCCTCGTACGTGCCGTCGGGGCGGACGAGCAGGGCACCGGACCGGAGGCCGGCCGGGCCCCGGGCGACGCGGGCCAGGGCCACCGGCTCGCCGCGGGCGGCGGCCGTCAGGGCGCGGGCGAGGACGGCGCGCCCGGGGGCGGCCGCCGGGTAGGGGACGACCAGGACCTCCAGCGTCCCGCCGCAGGTCAGGCCGACGGCGAAGGCGTCGTCGTCGCTGTACCCGAACCGTTCCAGGCACACCGTCCCGTCCCGGAGCGCCCGCTCGCACAGCTCGTACACCGCCGCCTCGACGCACCCGCCGGAGACGGAGCCGACGGCCCGGCCGCCGTCGTCGACGGCCAGGGCGGCGCCGGGGCCGCGCGGGGCGCTGCCGGTGACGGAGACGACGGTGGCGACGGCGAAGCCGCGGCCCTCGGCGGCCCAGGCGGCCAGGTCGTCAGCGATGTCCAGCACGGTCCTCCTCCTCGGGCGCGGCGGCCACGGGCGCGGCGGCGCCGGTCAGGACGCGGTCGGGGCGGATCGGCAGGTCGCGGTGGCGGACGCCGGTCGCGTGCCAGACGGCGTTGGCGACGGCGGCCGCGGAGCCGACCGTGCCGATCTCGCCGATGCCCTTGATGCCGACCGGGTCGTCGGGGTCCGGGTCGTCCAGCCAGTCCACCTCGATGGCGGGGACGTCCGCGTGGGCCGCGACGTGGTAGCCGGCGAGGTCGGCGTTGACGAGGCCGCCGGTGGCGGTGTCGCGGACGGCCTCCTCGTGCAGGGCCATGGACAGGCCCCAGACCATGCCGCCGGTGAGCTGGTTGCGGGCGGTCAGCGGGTTGACGATGCGGCCGGCGGCGAAGACGCCGAGCATCCGGCGGACGCGGATCTCGCCGCTGCCCGGGTCGACGGCGACCTCGGCGAACTGGGCGCCGTACGCGTGCCGTTCGTACGCGGCGAGGGTCCGTACCGCCTCCTCCGTGCTGGCCCGGACGGTGAGGCCGCCGGGCGGGATGTCGGCGCCGGGCGTGAGGCGTTCGCGCAGGTCGTGCGCCGCGAGGCGGACGGCCCAGCCCCAGGAGCGGGTGCCCATGGAGCCGCCGGCGACCCACGCGTCGCCGAAGTCGCTGTCGGCGATGAGGACGCGCACCCGGTCCGGGCCGACCTCCAGGGCGTCGGCGGCGAGTTGGGTGAGGGCGGTGCGGGCCCCGGTGCCGATGTCGGCGGCGGCGATGCGGACGGTAAAGGTGCCGTCGGGGTGCGCGGTCGCGGTGGCGGTCGCCGGGAAGGCGCCGGTGAAGAAGGACGACGCGGCCGTGCCGGTGCCGACGAGCCAGCGGCCGTCGCGGCGGACGCCCGGCCGCGGGTCGCGCCCGGCCCAGCCGAACCGGCGGGCGCCCTCGGTGAAGCAGTCGGTCAGCCGGCGCCCGGCGAAGGGCAGTCCGGAGACGGGACCGGCGGCGGGCTCGTTGCGGGCGCGCAGCACGATCGGGTCCAGGCCGCAGCGCTCGGCCAGTTCGTCGAGCGCGCACTCCAGCGCGAACGAGCCGGGGGCCTCGCCGGGCGCCCGCATGTAGGTGGGCGTGGGGATGTCCAGGGGCAGCACCCGGTGGACGGTGCGGTGGCCGCTCGCGTCGTACATCGACCGCCCGTAGGCGGCGCTCGGCTCGACGAACTCGCGGACCGTGGACGTCGCGCTGTACGCCGTGTGTTCCAGGGCGCGCAGCCGGCCGTCCGGGCCGGCGCCCAGCCGGACGCGCTGGACGGTGGCGCTGCGGTGGCCGATCAGCGAGAACATCTGCTGCCGGGTGAGCGCGATCCGGACCGGCCGGCCGAGGACGGTGGCCGCCATGGCCGCGAGGACGACGTGCGGGCGGGCCTGCGCCTTGCTGCCGAACCCGCCGCCCACGTGCTCGGACCGCAGCCGCACCACCTCCGGTTCGAGGCCGAGGAGTTGCGCGAGGTCCCGTGCGGTCGCGTACGCGCCCTGGGTGGAGTCGACGACCTCCAGCCGCCCGTCGTCCCACCGCGCCATGGCCGCGTGCGGCTCCATGGGGTTGTGGTGTTCCTCGGGGGTGGTGTACCAGGTGTCCAGCACGGTGTCGGAGGCGGCCAGTTCGGCCTCCACGTCGCCCTTGTCGGTGCTGCCCGGTCCCATGGCCGTGGTCTCGGGCGGGTAGCTGCCGGGGTGGTCGGGGCGGAGGCGCACGTCGTGCGGCTCGGTGTCGTACGCGACGACGAGCGCCTCCGCGGCCTCCCTGGCCTGCTCGGGCGTCTCGGCGACGACGCAGGCGACGGGCCAGCCCATGTGCGGCACCCGGTCGTGCTGGAGGATCCGGGTGGTGGCGTCGGGCCCGAACGTGCCGACGAAGTCCTCTTTGAGGCGCGGCGCGTTGCCGTGGTGCAGGACGGCGAGGACGCCGGGCAGGGCGAGGGCGGCGGCATCGCCGACGGACCGGATCCGGCCGCGCGCCACGGTGGAGAGCACGATCCAGCCGTGGGCGAGCCCGTCGGCGGGGTGGTCGGCGGCGTAGCGCGCGGCGCCGGTGACCTTGTCGCGCCCTTCGACGCGGAGGTGTGACGCGCCTACGGCGGGGGCCGGACGGGAGGTGGCGGGGGTGGTCGCCGTGCGGGACGGGGTGGCGGCCGCCGGTGTACGGGTCGCGGTGGCGGCCGTGGCCGTACGGGTCGCGGTGACGGCCGGCACCGTACGGGACCCGGCCTCCGTCGCCGGGGAGGGCACGGCGGCGCTCACCGCCGTGCCGCCGTGCGGCGCGTGCGGCGCGGCGCGGGACCCGGCGGCGTCCGCCGCCGTACCGGGCGCGACGGCGTCCGTCGCCGTGTCGGTCCGGGCCGTGCCCGGTGCCGCAGACAGCGCACCGGTGTGCGTCACCGCGGGGGACCCGGCGGCATCCGTCGCCGTGCAGGTGCGGGCCGCGTTCGTTGCCGTGGTCATGGGGTGGCCGCCTCCTCGGCGAGTTCGGTCAGGGTGCGGACGGTCAGGTGCCGCAGCAGCGGGAGTTTGTGGCCGTTGTGTGGGAGGGACCGGGCGGTGGCGAGTTCGGCGTCGGCCGCCGCGGCGAACGTGGCGGCGTTGGCCGGGGCCCCGGTCAGAGCCTGTTCCGCCCGGCGGGCGCGCCAGGGGTGGGAGGCGACCGCGCCGAAGGCGAGCCGCGCCTCGTGGACGACGCCGTCGCGGACGTCGAGGGCGGCGGCGAGCGAGCCGATCGCGAAGGCGTACGACGCGCGGTCGCGCACCTTGCGGTAGCGGGAGGGGCCGGGCGGCGCGGGTGGCAGGACGACGCCGGTGACCAGCGCGCCGGGCGGCAGCGCGGTCTCCTCGTGCGGGGTGCTGCCCACCGGCCGGTAGAACGCCGCGAGGGGCAGCTCGCCGGGCCCGTCCGCGGTCTCGTAGGTGACGACCGCGTCGAAGGCGGCGAGGGCGACGGCCATGTCGGACGGGTGGACGGCGACGCAGTGCGTGGACGCGCCGAGGACGGCGTGGTTGCGGTGGTCGCCGGTGAGGGCGGCGCAACCGCTGCCCGGCGTACGCTTGTTGCACGCCGCGGCGCCCGCGGCCCCACCGGTGAAGTAGCCGCAGCGGGTGCGCTGGAGCAGGTTCCCGCCGACGGTCGCCATGTTGCGCAGCTGCCCGGAGGCGCCGGCGAGGACGGCCTGCGTCAACGCCGGGTAGCGGCCGCGTACTTCGGGGTGGGCGGCCAGGTCGCTGTTGGTGACCGTCGCGCCCACGCGCAGGCCCCCGTCGGCGGTGGTCTCGATCCGGTCGAGGGGGAGGTCGCGCAGGTCGACGAGGAGCGCGGGCCGCTCGACGCCGGTCTTCATCAGATCGACGAGGTTGGTGCCGCCGCCGAGCGGCCGGGCCTCGGGGTCGGCGGCGAGGAGGGCGAGCGCGTCGGCCGTGTCGGCGGCGCGGTGGTAGCGGAACTCCCTCATGCGACCACCGCCCCGGTTCGCTCGTCGCGTTCCTCCGCGGCCCGGGCGACGGCGCGCACGATCGTCGGGTACGCGCCGCAGCGGCACAGGTTGCCGCTCATCCGCTCCCGGATCTCGGCGTCGGTGAGGGCGGGCGGGCCGGCCTCGGGGCGGACGTCGGCGGTGGCGGCGCTGGGCCAGCCGGCCGCGTGCTCGTCGAGGACGGCGAGGGCCGAGCAGATCTGCCCGGGGGTGCAGTATCCGCACTGGTAGCCGTCGAGTTCGAGGAACGCCTGCTGGACGGGGTGCAGCCGCTCGCCGTCGGCGACGCCCTCGATCGTGGTGATCGCACGGCCTTCGGCGGCGACGGCGAGCTGGAGGCAGGCCACGGCGCGGCGCCCGTCGAGCAGCACGGTGCAGGCGCCGCACTGGCCCTGGTCGCAGCCCTTCTTGGTGCCGGTCAGGGCGAGGCGCTCGCGCAGGGCGTCGAGCAGGGTGGTGCGGTGGTCGACGGTGAGGGTGTGGGGTTCTCCGTTGACGTGCAGGGTGATGACGCTGGACGTCGATGCGGTCATGGGGGCCCTTTTCGACACGGCGGTTGGCACGGCGGATGGGACACGGTGGTGGTGCGCGGTGGTTCGGGCGGTGGCTCGGGCGAAGGTCGCCACACGGCGGTGCCGGCCCGGCGGTCGGCGCCGGCGGATCGCGGGAGCGGCCGTCCCGAGGGGCCGTCGGCCGTTCCGACGGCCGTCACGGCCACTAAAGTGTGCTGTACGTGGACAGTTGTCCGGCCGATGCGTAGCGGACAGCTGTCCGGTTATCCGAACCTAGCCGACGGCCGTCGGACGGGCAAGGGCCCGCGGAAGACCGGGCACGGACGAGAGGGCGAGGACGCGCGTGCGGACGACGGTGCCACAGCAGGACGGCGAGCCCCCGCCCCGCCGCTCGGACGCCCGGCGCAACCGCGAGCGCATCCTGGCCGTGGCGCTGGCCGAGTTGACGCACTCCCCCGCCGTCGCGCTCAGCACGATCGCGAGGAAGGCGGGCGTCGGCCAGGGCACGCTCTACCGCAACTTCCCCGACCGGGAGGCGCTCATCCTGGAGGTCTACCGCTTCGAGGTGCAGCAGGTCCACGACGCCGCCCGCCACCTGCTCGCGACCCGGCCGCCCGACCGGGCCCTGCGCGAGTGGCTGGACCGGCTGGCCCGGTACGCGACGGCGAAGGCGGGCCTGGCCGACGCGATGCGCGAGGCCACCCGCGCCCCCGCCACCCCGGCCCGCTGGGGCCACGCCCCGGTCATGGAGGCCGTCGAACTCCTCCTGGAGGCCAACGAGAAGGCCGGCACCATCCGCCCGGGCGTGACCCCCGACGATTTCCTCCTCGCCATCGCCGGCCTCTGGCACATCGGCGGCCGCGCCGACGCCGGCGAACGCGTCCGGCGCCTCTTCGACCTCGTCACGGACGGCCTGCGGGCGGGCGCGCCCGGGGCCTCCGCCGAGGAGGCCCGGCCATCCGGAACGGTCACCCCGCCGGAACGGCCGCGGTCTTCCTGCGCGCCCGGTAGGCGGCGGCCTTGATCTTGTTGCCGCAGGACTCCATGCCGCACCACTGCCGGCGCCGGCCGCGCGAGCGGTCGATGTAGACGCGGGTGCACTCGGGGTTGCCGCACTCCTTGAGCAGGGGCACGTCTTCGCCGCTCAGCAGTTCCACGGCGTGCCGGGCGACGGCCGCCAGCGCCTCGCGCTGCGTCGCCGCCGTCCAGCGGCCGGAGTGGGTCAGCCGGGGCGCGGCGGGCGCCTTCGCCGCCGCGTCGTTGACGGCGGCCAGCGCCTCGTCGTCGAAGTCCGCGCAGCCCGCGCCGAGGCGCCGGTCGGTGATCAGCCGGTAGACGGCCTCCCGGACGGCCGTCGCCCGTTCGACGTCGGCCCGCCGGGCGGGCGAGACGGCGTCGACGAGCCCGGACTCCACGTACCACGCGTCCAGGCGGTCCGGCGTCGCGAACATCTCGAACCGCGCCGTGCGGCGCGCCCGGAGCGTGGCCGCGAAGTCCAGGGCCGGGTTGCCGCACACGAAGACGTGGTCCAGGTTCACGTCACCATCCTGGCGGGTGACACCCGTACCCCGCAAGGACGGCCGGACCGGTGTGCGCGCCCGGCTCAGGCGTCCGGCGCCCCCGTCTCCGTCAGCTCGCCGTCGGCGACCCGCAGCCACCGGTCGACGCCGATCCGTCGGAGGAACCGCTCGTCGTGGCTGACCACCACGAACGCGCCGCGGTAACAGGCCAGGGCGCTCTCCAGCTGCCCGACGCCGACGAGGTCGAGGTTGTTCGTCGGCTCGTCCAACAGCAGGAGCTGCGGGGCGGGTTCGGCGCACAGGACGCAGGCGAGCGTGGCGCGCAGCCGCTCGCCGCCGGAGAGGACGCGTACGGGCAGCTGGGCCCGGGGGCCGCGGAACAGGAACCGCGCGAGCAGGTTCATCCGCTCCGCCTCGGGCCGGCGCGGGGCGGCCGCCGCGAAGTTCTCCGCGACGGTGCGGTCGGGGTCGAGGAGGTCCAGGCGCTGCGAGAGGGAGGCGATGCGCCCGTCGGCGCGCCGGACGGTCCCGCCGTCCGGGGCCAGTTCGCCGGAGAGCAGCCGCAGCAGCGTGGTCTTTCCGGCGCCGTTGGGCCCGGTGAGCGCGATGCGCTCGGGGCCGCGGACGGTGAGGTCGACGCCGTCTCCGGCGAACAGCTCGCGCCCGCCGTGGCGCACCCGCAGCCGCTCGCCCAGGATGAGCGTGCGGCCGGCGGGGACGTCGGTGTCGGGCAGCTCCAGGACCAGCCGCTGCTCGTCCCGCAGGGCGCGGCCCGCCTCGTCGAGCCGGGCCTGCGCCTCGTGGACGCGGGTGGCGTGCGTCTGGCCGGCCCGGCCTGCGGACTCCTGGGCGCCGCGCTTCATGTTCCCGGCGAAGATGCGCGGCAGACCGGCGTTCTTGAGGTTGCGGGCGGCGTTGCTCGCCCGCCGCTCGGCCCGCTCCCGGGCCTGCCGCATCTCGCGCTTCTCCCGCTTCAGCTCCTGCTCGGCGTTGCGGATGTTCTTCTCCGCGACCTCCTGCTCGGCGCGGACGGCCTGCTCATACGCGGTGAAGTTCCCGCCGTGCAGCCGCAGTTCGCCCCGGTCCAGCTCGGCGATCCGCTCCATGCGGTCCAGCAGGGCCCGGTCGTGGCTGACGAGCAGGAGGCTGCCATTCCACTCCGAGAGGACGTCGTAGAGCCTGTGACGGGCGTCGGCGTCCAGGTTGTTGGTCGGTTCGTCCAGCAGCAGCACGTCCGGGCGCTTGAGGAGCTGTGCCGCCAGGCCGAGGCTGACGATCTGGCCCCCGCTGAGCGTGCCCAGGGTCCGGTCGAGGGCGAGCCGGCCCAGCCCGAGCCGGTCGAGCTGGGCACGGGTGCGCTCCTCGACGTCCCAGTCGTCGCCGATGGTCGTGAAGTGCTCCTCGCTCACGTCGCCGGACTCGACGGCGTCGATGGCGCGGATCACCGCGTCGACGCCCAGCACCTCGGCGACCGTGGGTTCGCCGGTCAGGGGCAGCGTCTGCGGGAGGTAGCCGACCGTGCCGTGGATGGTCACCGACCCGGCGGACGGGCGGAGTTCACCGGCGATCAGTTTCAGCAGGGTGCTCTTGCCGGAGCCGTTGGGCGCCACCAGCCCGGTGCGGCCCGCGCCGACGGTGAAGGAGAGGTCGTCGAAGACAGGGGTGTCGTCGGGCCAGGAGAAGGAGAGGCGGGAGCAGATGACGGTGATGTCGGACATGGAGGTGACCTCATGAGGAACAGAGGGCAGGGCCCTCCGCCGCGGCAAAAGCCGCCGCGCGGAGAGCGCACCGCACCTGAACAGGGAAAGAGGGGACGACGAGATGACCACGACGGCGGTACCGCCCGAAGCGCGCCTGCCGGTGGCCGATCAGATCCGGGTATCACCCGGAGATGTCGTCGTCACCCACCATGTCCGTCTCCTCTGCGAAAGGTCACTGACGCCGCGTACCCTACCAGGCCCGGCGCGGAGGCCGCCCTAGAGCCCCAGATCCCAGGCCAGGCAGCCGAGATGGGTCCGCACCCCGGGGTCACCGCCGCCGTACTCCGGCGGCGCGGCCGGCGCGGCCGCCTTCTCCTCGGTCATGTCCTCGTAGGCGATCCGCTCGGGCAGCGCGCCGAAACGCGCCTGCCGCACCGCGGAGTAGCTGTCCCGCATGGCCATCTTCATTCCTCCTCCTGACGGAGTTGACGAACGGTCAGAGCCGGTCGGCGTCGACGACGGCCCGGGCGAACGCTTCGGGCGCCTCCTGGGGCAGGTTGTGACCGATGCCCTTCAACGCCCGGTGGTCGTACGGGCCCGTGAACCGGTCCCGGTACGAGGAGCCGTCGCCGGGCGCCGTGAACGGGTCGCGCTCGGCGTCGAGCGTCACCGTCGGCACGGCGATGAACGGCCGGCCCGCGAGCCGCTTCTCGTACGGCTCGTAGCGCCGCTCCCCCTCGGCGAGGCTCAGCCGCCAGCGGTAGTTGTGGATCACGATGGCGGCGTAGTCCGGGTTCTCGAAGGCGGCAGCCGTGCGCTCGAAGGTGGCGTCGTCGAAGTCCCAGGTCGGGGAGACGGTGTCCCAGACCAGCCGGGTGAGATCGTGGCGCTTGTCCCGCTGCTCCATCGCGGCCCGGCCACGCTCGGTGGCGAAGTAGTACTGGTACCACCAGGCGCGCTCGGTCGCGGGCGCCAGCGGCCGCTGGTTCGCCTCCAGGTTGACGACGAGGTAACCGCCCACGGAGACCAGGGCCTTGCAGCGCTCGGGCCACAGCGCCGCGACGATGCCGGCGGTCCTGGCCCCCCAGTCGAATCCGGCCAGCACCGCCTTCTCCAGCCCGAGCGCGTCCAGCAGGGCGACGGTGTCGAGGGCGAGGGCGGACTGCTGCCCGTTGCGGAAGGTCCGGCCGGAGAGGAAGCGCGTCGTGCCGTGGCCGCGGAGGTAGGGGACGACCACCCGGTACCCCTCGGCCGCGAGGAGGGGCGCGACGTCGACGAAGCTGTGGATGTCGTACGGCCAGCCGTGCAGACAGACGACCGGCGGCCCGTGCGCCGGCCCCAGCTCCGCGTAACCGACCTCCAGCAGACCGGCTCTGACCTTCTTGAGCGTGGGAAAGGCGCCCTGCCGGCGAGGGCCGGCCCGCCGCTCCGTGGCGGCCTGCGCCGCCTCCGATGCCCCCGACACCCCCGGCAGCGCGACGGTGACCGCACCGCCGGCCCCGAGGCCGAGCACCTTGCCGAACGTACGCCGATCGATCATGCCGAGCCCTCCGTGCGTCGCGAAGTGCCTGCGCCCGCTGCGGGCGTGCGGACGACTATGACACAGGGTGCGTCACCGGTCAAACAGGTGACGCGAGCCAACTCGGCGCAGTCGGCGCGTGCTTGAGTCCGTGCCACGCTGGAGAAACCGCTCAAGGAGCCACAGAAGGAGCTCTGCCTGGTAGGCGATGTGCGGGAGCCGGCCGGCCGGCCTTTGTCAGGCGGTCCGCGCATGAGCGGGAAGCGGGAGTTCGGCCCCGGTCCGAACCGGGTCGGCGGGGTGCACCGACGGTCCGGCCGACGGTGAACGAGGCGAGGGCGCCCTCCAGAGCGCGCCGCGACTGGCGCGCCCGGCCGGGACGGGTGCCGGGAGCACACCGAGGGAGCCACCCTCGAACGGCGAGGTACGGGCGAACGGCGGAAACACCGGACGGACGGCCTTCGGGGCGCTAAGGTCCCTCCCTTAGAGCCCCGGAGAGCCCGAAGAGCCCCGAGGGGCGCCGGTTGGGTCGGCGCCCCTCGGTCCTTGCTTGCGCGGGTGCTGTCTCCGTCATTGCTCCCCGGAGCAGTTGCCCTGGACGGTCACCCAGATGTTGCTGTCGGGGGTGGTGCCACTGGCCACGATGCCCCAGGGGTAGCAGTTCTTCGGGAGCTTGCTGTTCGCGTTCGCGCGGGCGCCGTCCAGCGAGCCGGCGACCCCGGTGACGTAGACGTAGTAGGTGGACGAGCCCTCCGTCACCGCTCCCCGGGCCGGCGCGGCGGTGGCGGCCGACGCCGGGGCGGCCAGCGCCACGCCGGCGAGCAGGGTCGCCGCGACCGCGGTGAGTCCGGCCGTCCTCCGTAACTTTCCGTTCAAGGAATCCTCCCCATCAACTCTCCCAAGACGCACATCAGTTACGCCATACGTAAGAAATCTAGGGCAACCTCGCGCGCCGCGACAGTGTTGTTCCATGTGCAACCATCTTTCGTAACTGCCGCTCCCAGGACGGGTGAAGGCCCAGCCTGTCCCCCGCGACGCTGCTTTCCCTGACGGCCGGCCCGACGGGCACCCCGACACCGGGGACGGCTTGCCGGACCGGTCGCACGGCCGCCACCACGGCGGCCGAACCGTCCGCCGGCACACGACGCGGCGACGACGGCCTCACGACGCGCCGCGCCCCACTCCGTTTCCTCACCGGCGCCGAACCCCTCGGTCCCCCGCCCACCGCACCTCCCCCGCCCCCAGCGTGACCACGGCCCGCGTCCGCATGGGCTCCTCCCCGCGCCGCGAGAGCACCACGATCTCCTCGACCTCCCCCGGCATCGGGCCCAGCCGGGCGGCCAGCTCGGCGGCCAGGGCACGCGGCTCCGTGGTGCGCCCGAGGGAGAGGTGCGGGACGAAGCGCTCGCCGCGCCCGCGGCACAGCGGGAAGCGGGACGCCAGCTCGTCGTGCAGGCGCGCCCAGGGGGCCAGGGCGCCGCCCGCCGCCGGGTCGAGCCACACCGTCGCGTACCGCCGGTGCCGGAAGTACCGCACGCCCGCCGGCCGGACCGGGAAGGCCGGGCATTCGGCCGCCGCGGCGGAGAGCAGCGGCAGGGCCCGCGGGAAGTCCTCCTCGGGTACGAAGCCGAACAGCAGGTTGACGTGCGGTGGCCACCGCCGCACCTGCGGGTCGTACCTCCGGCGGATCTCCTGGATCGCCGGCCAGTGGGCGCGCGGCGGCAGCCACGCGACGGCCGTCCGGGCCGTCGGCGCCGCCTCCAGGACCAGGTCGCCGTCCACCCTTCCATGGTCCCGGCCGCACCCGGTCCGCACGAGTCGGACGGCCACCGCCCCTCCCACCGCACGCCCGCCACGCGTCCGCTGTCTCTCCCGCCGCACGCCCGTCCCACGTGTCCCACCTCACCTTCCGCATCACGAACTCCCTTCCGTCCCGGGCCCCGCACCCTCTAGGCTGACGAGCGCAGCTGGTTCGCCCCGCCCGCCAGACGGGAGCGTCGCAAGAGGGAACCCGGTGGGAATCCGGGACTGCCCCGCAGCGGTGAGCGGGAACGACCGCCGTCATACGCACTGGGCCCGACGCACGGGGCCCGGGAAGCGACGGCCAGTAGGTGTCTCGTACGGAGTCCGACGGGTTCCGTACGCCACGAGGCGCGCCCGCGAGTCCGAAGACCTGCCACCTGCCCGCGCGCGAACCACTCGTGCGCGGACATCCCGGTGACCTCGAGGGCGGGTCGGCGTACATACCAGGCGGACGACCGCGCCATGCCGCGCGCGCCCGGCCCGCCCGGTCCGTCACCCTTCGCGCTCTCGTCCCGTTCCGGGATCTCAGGGATCCATCTCGCGAAGGAGATCTCCGTGACCAGCAAGTCCGCAGCCGCGGCAGCACGGGCCACCGTGTACGGCTACCCCCGCCAGGGCCGGAACCGTGAACTCAAGAAGGCGATCGAGGGCTACTGGAAGGGCCGGGTGACGGCCGACGCCCTGCGCGCCACCGCCGCCGGCCTGCGCCGGGACACCTGGGAGCAGCTGGCCGCGGCCGGCCTCCACGAGGTGCCCACCGGCGACTTCTCGTACTACGACCACGTCCTCGACACCACCGTCATGGTCGGCGCGATCCCCGCCCGGCACCGGGCCGCCGTCGAGGAGGACGCCCTGGCCGGGTACTTCGCGATGGCGCGCGGTACGCAGGACGTGGCGCCGCTGGAGATGACCAAGTGGTTCGACACCAACTACCACTACCTGGTGCCGGAGCTGGGTCCGGACACGGTGTTCCGTGCCGACTCCGCCCGGCAGGTCGCGGAGTTGAAGGAGGCCCTCGCCCTGGGGCTGGCCGCCGCCCGGCCGGTCCTCGTCGGGCCCGTCACATACCTCCTGCTCGCCAAGCCCGCGCCGGGCGTGGACCCGGACTTCGTCCCGCTCACCCTCCTGGACCGCCTGCTGCCGGTGTACGCGGAGGTGCTGGCCGACCTGCGGGCGGCCGGCGCCGAGTGGGTGCAGCTCGACGAGCCCGCTCTGGTGCAGGACCGCACCCCGGCCGAACTGAACGCCGCCGAGCGCGCCTACCGCGATCTCGGCGCGCTGCCCGACCGCCCGAAGCTGCTGGTCGCCTCGTACTTCGACCGGCTCGGCGAGGCCCTGCCCGTCCTCGCCAAGGCGCCGGTGGACGGGCTCGCCCTGGACTTCACCGAGGCCGCCGCCGCCAACCTCGACGACCTCGCCGCCGTCGGCGGCCTGCCCGGCAAACGCCTGGTCGCCGGCGTCGTCAACGGCCGCAACATCTGGGTGAACGACCTGGAGAAATCCCTCGCCACCCTGGGCACGCTACTCGGCCTGGCGGACCGGGTCGACGTCGCCGCGTCCTCGTCCCTGCTGCACGTCCCCCTCGACGCGGCCATGGAGCGCGACATCGCGCCGCAGATCCTGCGCTGGCTGGCCTTCGCGCGGCAGAAGACGCGCGAGATCGTCACGCTCGCCAAGGGCCTCGCCCAGGGCACCGACACCATCGCCGCCGAACTGGCGGCCAACCGGGCCGACCTCGCCTCCCGCGCCGCCTCCCCGATCACCCACGACCCGGCTGTCCGGGCCCGGGCCGCCGCCGTCACGGCCGCCGACGCCCGCCGCTCCCTGCCGTACGCCGAACGTGCCGGCGCCCAGCGCGCCCGCCTCGGCCTGCCGCTGCTGCCGACCACGACCATCGGCTCCTTCCCGCAGACCGGCGAACTCCGCGCCGCCCGCGCCGACCTGCGCGCGGGCCGGATCGACACGGCCGGCTACGAGGAGCGCATCAGGGCCGAGATCCAGGAGGTGATCACCTTCCAGGAGAAGACCGGCCTGGACGTCCTGGTGCACGGCGAGCCCGAACGCAACGACATGGTCCAGTACTTCGCCGAGCAGCTCACGGGCTACCTCGCCACGCAGCACGGGTGGGTGCAGTCGTACGGCACCCGCTACGTCCGCCCGCCGGTCCTCGCCGGTGACATCTCCCGGCCGGAGCCGATGACGGTGCGCTGGACGACGTACGCCCAGTCGCTCACCGGCCGTCCCGTCAAGGGCATGCTGACCGGGCCGGTCACCATGCTCGCCTGGTCGTTCGTCCGCGACGACCAGCCGCTCGCCGACACCGCCCGGCAGGTCGCCCTCGCCCTGCGCGACGAGGTGAACGACCTGGAGGCGGCGGGTACTTCCGTCGTCCAGGTCGACGAGCCGGCGCTGCGCGAGACGCTCCCGCTGCGGGCGGCGGACCGCCCGGCGTACCTGGCGTGGGCCACCGAGGCGTTCCAGCTCACCACCGGCGGGGTCCGGCCGGACACCCAGATCCACACGCACATGTGCTACGCCGAGTTCGGGGACGTCGTGCAGGCCATCGACGACCTCGACGCCGACGTCATCAGCCTGGAGGCGGCCCGCTCGCATATGCAGGTCGCGCGCGAACTGGCCGCGCACGGCTACCCGCGCGAGGCCGGGCCGGGGGTGTACGACATCCACTCGCCGCGCGTGCCGAGCGCGGAGGAGGCGGCGGAGCTGCTGCGCGCCGGGCTGAAGGCGATCCCGGCGGAGCGGCTGTGGGTGAACCCGGACTGCGGGCTGAAGACCCGCGGCTGGCCGGAGACCCGGGCGTCGCTGGAGAACCTGGTGACGGCGGCCCGGACCGTCCGCGGGCAGCTGCCGGGGGCCTGACGCGGCGGGGGCCGCAACGGGCGGAGGGCGCCGGGGACTTGGGGTGGACGGACGGGCGCGCAGGGTACGACGGGTCCGACGGCGTGCGCACCCTTCCGCCCGGGTGGGGACGGGTCCGCCGGGCCGCACCCTCATGCGGCCCGGCGGACCCGTGCCGGCGGTCAACGCCCCGTACCGGCGGGTCAGCGATGCGCGAAGCACGGCGGCCGCTTCTCCACGGACGCCGTCATGCCCTCCTTCCGGTCCTCGGTCGCGAACACCACGTGGAACAGGCGGCGTTCGAAGCGGACGCCGCCCTCGGCGAGGGTGGTCTCGCAGGGCGGCGTGCCGTCGGCCCCCGTCATGCCTGCCCCCCGTCCGGGGCCTGCCCCGAATTGTCCCGTATCACGCGGAAGATCCCGGAGAAGTCCTCCTCGGCCCCCCTGCCCTCGGCGAACGCGGTGTACAGCTCGGCCGCGCGCAGCCCGAGGTCCGCGTCCACGCCGCCCGCCCGGATGGCGTCGGCGGCGAGGCGGAGGTCCTTGGCCATCAGTGGGGCGGAGAAGCCGGGGCGGTAGTCGCGGTTGGCCGGGCTGGCCGGGACCGGCCCCGGCACCGGACAGTTGACGGTCAGGGCCCAGCACTGCCCGGAGGACGTGGACGCCACGTCGTACAGGGCCTGTTGAGAGAGGCCGAGGCTCTCGCCGAGGACGAACGCCTCGCTGATGGCGATCATCGAGATGCCGAGGATCATGTTGTTGCAGATCTTGGCGGCCTGCCCGGAGCCCGCGGGCCCGCAGTGCACGATCTTGCGGCCCATCGCGGCCAGCACCGGCTCGGCCTCCGCGAACTCCGCCGCCTCGCCGCCGGCCATGAAGGTCAGGGTGGCGGCCTCGGCGCCGAACACCCCGCCGGAGACGGGGGCGTCCAGCGCCCGGTGGCCGGCCGCGCGCGCCGCGTCGTGGGCGGCCCGGGCGTCGGCGACGTCGATCGTCGAGCTGTCGACGAACAGCGTGCCGGGCCGGGCGGCGGCCAGCAGGCCCCCGTCCGTGTAGAGGCCGAGGACGTGCCGGCCCGTCGGCAGCATCGTGAAGACGAGCTCCGCGTCGGCGACGGCCTCCGCGGCCGACGCGGCGGGCCGGACACCGGTCTTGGCGGCGGCCTCGACGGCCTCGGGCAGCAGGTCGAAACCGGTGACCCGGTGTCCGGCCGTGACGAGGTTGGCGGCCATCGGGCCGCCCATGTTGCCCAGGCCGACGAAGCCGATGGCCTTGCCGGTCATCGGCGTCTTCTCGTTCTCTGGGGTCGCAGTCACCAGGGCACCTCCTGTAGTGGACCGTCGCCGGGGGCCAGGGTGGGCTCCCGGTCACCGAGCGGGGCGAAGTAGCGCTCGACGTCCTCGGCGGAGACGTCGGCGAGCGTGGCGGGCGGCCGGCGCGGGTTCCGGCCCCTGTCGGCAACCTGGGCGCGGGCGCCCTCCACCAGGTCCGGTGTGGCGAGGGCGGCGCAGGGGACGCGGTACTCCCGTTCCGGCATGCGCTCCGGCGGGCCGAGCGCGGGGGCGTGGGGCTGGGGGGCGAGGGTGACCTTGGCGGCGGTGGGTGACGTGGCGAGGACCGCCTCGGCGGCGTCCTCGGCGGCGGGGTGCCCGCACGCCCGGAGCCGGTCGAGGATCTCCTCGACCGTGCCGGCCGCGTAGCATGGGTCGATCCGCTTCCGGTGGGCCGCCAACTCGCCCTGGGCGGGCGGCGTGACGCGGCCGGGGAGGGCGTCGTGGACGGGCCGGCGGGCCAGGGCGGCGGCGAGCGGACCGCGCGGCCGGCATCCTGACTCCCGGATCGCCACGCGCCTTCCGCCTTCCCGACGTGCGCCGCCGTTCCGTCAGTGACGTTCCCCCTGTTCGACGGCCGCACTCGCGCGGACGGCCCCTCGCCGGCGAAGGCGCGCTCCCGGCCGCAGGGGCGGGATCGTGCCGGCGCACACCGATTTCCCTGCACCACAGGCTTGTTGGCCCGACCATATAGTCGGGCGTCCTGGTAAGTCCAGGGTCGGCCGGGCGGGGAGGAGCCGCGGGTCAGTCACTGACGTAGGCGCGCCGCCTCCCCCGCGCTGACCGCCCTGGAGGAGGGCGTCCCGCGGTGGATGGCGCGGGACGTGTGCGGGCTTCCGCCCGGCGGTTCGGGGGTCCTCACCACCGGCGGGTCGATGGCCAACCTCTCCGCCCTGGTGACGGCCCGTCACGACCGGCTGGGCGAGGGCATCGGGCGGGGCACCCTCTACGTCGGCGAGCAGGCGCACTACTCCGTCGCGAAGGCCGCCCGCGTCGCCGGCATCCCGCGGCGCAACGTCCGTGTGATACCCGTCGACGGTGACCTGCGGATGGACCTCGACGCGGCCGCGGAGCTGATACGTGCCGACCGCGCCGCGGGACTGCGGCCGTTCCTGCTGGTCGCGACGGCGGGGACGACGGACACCGGCGCCATCGACCCGCTGACGGGCGCCGGCGCTCTGGCCGCCCGCGAAGACCTCTGGTTCCACGTGGACGCGGCCTACGGCGGCTTCTTCCGGCTCGTCAAGGCGTACTTCGGGCTCTACCGGTGGGACCACCGGCGGCGCGAGGCCGTGACCGGGCAGGTCATGGAGCGGCTGGGCATGGACGCCGCCTGGCGGAACACGGTACGGACGCACGGCTCCGGTTCCGTTTCCGGCTCCGGCGGCAGGGAGCTGGAGTTCTTCGCCCTCGACCTGTCCGGCGCGCCCCACGGCCCGAGCCAAGGTCTACTACCGCCATCACGCGGCGGACCTGGATACGGTCAACGCCTTCGCCTCGACGGCACGGGCCCACGATCCGCTCCACGCGGCGAAGGTGTACCGCGCGCTCGCCGGTCCGGACCGGAAGGACGCGGGTGAGGCGGCGCTGACGTGCCTGGCGTTCCGGGGCGGCGCGGAGCGGGCGGCCGAGGCGACCACCTACCTGCGGATGCCGGGCCTCCGCGAGGACGAACGGGAGGCGGTCCGCCGGGTCGAGGCGGTCCTGCGCGACGAGGGCGTGCCCAGCGGCCCGTACCGTGCCCTCGTCGACGCCCTGGCGCCAGGGGCTCTGGAGTCGTTCACCGGACTCCAGGAACTGGTCAGCCACCGGACGGGCCGCCGCCGCGGCGACGTCACCACCTACCTCCGCTTCCCGGTGTACCCGGACCCGGGCCGGACACGACCGGACCGTCCGGGCCACCAGCCGGTCCCCCTCCGCGCTCAGGCCTGATACTCGGTGAGGTCGATGGAGTGGATGTGCAGGGGGAAGCCGTACTCGGGGTGCGTCGTCGCGCGCTCGGGCTCCATGCCGAGTTTGCGCAGCACGTTCTTCGAGGCCTCGTCGCCCGGGCGCACGATGCCGACGACCCGGTCGAGACCGCGGTCCTGGAGCGCGAACTCCAGGGTGGCCTGGGCGGCTTCGGAGGCGTAGCCCTGGCCCCAGAAGGACCGGCCGAGCCGCCAGGTGATCTGTACGGCGGGCAGCACGTCGGGCAGGAAGTCCGGGAGGGACAGACCGACGGCGCCGGCCAGCTCCCCCGAGCCGAGCAGCTCCA
The DNA here is from genome assembly GCF_020099395.1 of Streptomyces mobaraensis. Lineage (NCBI taxonomy): Bacteria > Bacillati > Actinomycetota > Actinomycetes > Kitasatosporales > Streptomycetaceae > Streptomyces > Streptomyces mobaraensis. The sequence continues at coordinate 1,130,317 of NZ_CP083590.1, forward strand.
CGGCGAAGACCCCGAAGCCCTCCTCGTCCCACTCCTCCTCCCACCGCTCGACGGTCTCCGCCGTACCGTCCGCGTCGAGGACCGACCCGTCACCGATCCAGCGCATGACGTACGGGTCGGCGTTGATGTCCGCCAAGGGGGCCAGGTCGTCGTCGTTCCAGCGGCGCAGGAGCAGGCGGGGGGTGTGGATCTCGGTCATGCCTCCCATACTGCCCTGCGCGACACAGGCGGCGCGCACCGGCCCGGCGGCCGGCGAGGTGGGTGCCGGCGCGGTGTGAGAGCCTCCGGGCATGACCTACGACCTGGCCGTCTGGGAAGGCGAGAGGCCGGTGGACGACGAGACCGCCGGCCGGGTGTTCGGCGAACTGTACGACCGTTACCTCGACGGCGGGGCGGAGACGCCGCCGTCCGACCGGATAGCGGCCTACGTCGCCGCGCTGCTCGACCGGTGGTGCGACATCACCGAGGACGAGGAGGACACCTCGCCCTGGTAGGCCGGCCCGTTGATCGACGAGGCCGGTGGTCCGCTGGTCTACTTCGCGATGCGGTGGAGCATGGCCGAGGAGGCGTCGGCCTACGCGGCGGCCGTGGCGGAGTCCATGGGGCTGGTCTGTTTCGACGTGCGGCTGAACCGGCTCAGGCCGTGAGCGGCGGCGGCCGGCGACGGCGAGGAAACGTTCGGCCTTCCGCCCTCTCGTGACGTGCCCGGCCCGCCGCCGGAGCAACCGCATGCCGTGCTCGCGGGAGGGGTCGAGGATGCCCGCGCGCTCAGAGTTCCGGTGCAGGAGGCTGTAGTGGTTCCGGACCGCCTCGGACGCCCGCCGAGCCGAGCAAGCGCTCCCTTGCCCTGCCTAGTCGGAATGCTCCCGACTGCCAGAACGTCGTCAGGCGGGCGGTCCCTGAGCGAGTAGCCGAAGCCGTCGACCAGGAGCACAGCGACGGCTGAGGTGCGCTCGACGTACGGGAACAGGATGAATCACCGGCTGCGGCGCGGCGATTCGGCCTGGAATGACGACCCGGCCGACACACGACCGGCTCGCTGGGCCGGACTGCTACTGATCGCCCTGGTGGTAAGCGTGGGCGAGGAGCCCGGCGAACGCGGCGGCCCGTTCCACGCTGTACCGGCCGCCTCGGATCTGCTGGAGCATGGCCCGGCCCACTTGTTCCGGAGCGAATCCGTTCCTTGCCAGCTCTTGGACGATCTCCTCAAGGGGTGGGAGTGCGTGTCTGTGGGCACGCTCGCTCGCGGCACCGGGTGCGGTTGGGGGGAGTGCAGGCCGTTGTCGGGCCGGTGCGGAAGGCTGGGGTGGGGTTTCGAAGAGGAGCTGCTGTTCTTTCGGGACTTCCCTGGCAGGCCGGCTCCGCGGTGCTCTCGCGTCTCTCGGGAGCAGGCTCTCGTCCAGCGCCCTGAGATCCGTCCTGGCCCGCACCAGGACGCTCTGGCCGAACGACAAGGTGCCCCACACGTAGGTGGTGGCCTGGTTGACCGATGCCGGCGCGTCCGTGGGGGCGAGGGGCCCCAGGCCGGCCAGCGCCGGCCCCATGGGCGTGTGGCCTACGAGGTCGAGTGTGGCCTTGGGAGGGCTCCAGCGCAGTAGGTCCGGATAGGCGAAGGTGGCGGCTTCACGGCCTTGGGAAATGTCCCACATGCGGCGCGCCTCGGAGTCGATGAACGCGGCGTCTTGCACAGGACCGGGCGGCGGGCACGCCGTGACGGCGCCCAGGAGCGCGCCGGCCATAGTGGCGATGGTGTCGGTATCGGAGCCAAGAGTATTGGCGGCGAGGAGCAGGCCGGCTCCGGGTGAGTCGGCACTGGCATGTGCGAGGACCGCGGCCAGCAGGGCGGTGACCGTACCCGATCCGCGCGTGGCGTCCCTGAAGCCGCCCCACCGCTCCACCAGGGCCGCATAGGTCTCCGCGGTCAGTGGGGAAGTGGGGTGGAAGGCATCGAGCGCTGTGCGGCATTCATCGGCGACGTTGATCGCGGCTGAGCGGAATTCGACGCCTGCTGCGGCGCTCCATGCGGGGAGCCAGAGGTAGGCGAGTTCTTCGTCCTTCGCGATGACGTCCGGCACCTGCTCCAGCCAGTCGATCGCGTGGCGCCACTGCTTGGGACCGGGGAGTTCGTTGGTCTCCAGGACGTGGGCCAGCAGAACGGCGTGCAGGACCGCCCCCAGGATGCCCCGGGGGTGACCATGGGTGCTCACCGCGTTGCGTACGACGTCGCGAGTGATGCCGTCCCGGTCGGTGAGGTCGCGCGCGGACCAGACATGGGGCTGGACGCGCATGGCGGCCCCATTGCCGCCGAGGTCGATGTAGCGGGCGGTTTTGGTGGCGAACATGTTCTGCGACCACTTGGCTTCGACCCTCATCAGGCCTGTGGCCGCGGCTTTGGTCCCGCGGCCGGCTCCCAGGGCGTAGGCCTGCCAGGCGACGACCTCGACCTTCGCAAAGGCTTCGGCGTCGAACTCACCGTCTCCGCGGATGGCGCGCGAGGTGGCCAGGCGCAGCTGAGTGTCATCGGAGTACGCGCCCGCGGGAAGAGGTATGTCGCGCCCGTAACGTCCCCCGATGCGTCTCTTCCAGGGCACGGTGGTGGTCACTTCGTCCTGTCCGACGCGCCGGTGTACGCCGGCGGCGTCGGTCAGTTCGGTGATGAAGCCGAGCGCGTCTCCGTACGCGGCCCACTGTGCCGAGGCGCGTACTGCCTCCCATTGCATGGCGTTCACCGTAGTCCTTACCTGCCGAACATGACTGGGTCGACGATGATGTCGACTCCATCATGTTCGCTCACACTGACAATGGCCTCGGCCTTCGCCGCGTCCTCGTCGGTGAGGACGTGGATGCGCCGCAGGTACCGAGTGGAGACGGCCTGCGGGTAGAGCACTTCGGCCTGGGGGTTCGTCGGGAGGTGGCACGCTCGGCCCCCGCGCCGCAGCGTCTTGCCGTAGCCTTCGGGGACGCGGTCGGCGAAGAGGGCCGCGGCTCCGCGCAGGCCCTCGACGGGGGTGATTCCGGCGTACCCCATGTTGCCCGGGGCGAACAGGACCCTCGGATGCGTCATGATCACTGGGTCGAAGCCCAGAACCGCCCAGAACAGGTCTTCGCCTGCCCACCAGTCTTCGCTACTGATGCGCAGGAAACGGTGGTTGGGCTCACTGATGCTCAGGTTGACGTAGGACCAGTACTGCGGAGCTTCTCTCCGGATCTTGGTGTTCTGGTGATAGATGCTCTCCAGATACTGGTCTCGTGCCAAGAGCGCCCGGGCCTTGCACCACCCCTGCACGAGAATGCCGAGCAGACCGCGATTGGTGGTGAAGTGCACTACCTCGGTGATGTTCCGGTCCTGGATGAGGGCGCCTATCCCTTGGACGGGTCTGTCGCCCTCCGGTATGGGCGGGCTGGGCTCGGTGGCCGTCATATGGATTTCACCTCGTACGTGTCCGGGTCCATGCAGGCGATGAGGTCACTGGCCTCGGAAGGCTTGTAGGTGATGGTCAGCGTCTTACGCGCACGTCCGGCGGACATGGCCAAAAGGCGCAGGTGGGCGTCCCGCTCGCTGTCGCCCGGCTCGGTGGCGTGCGGCATGACCTCGCTGTTGAGGCCGACGATGATCACGTGGTCGAACTCCAGCCCTTTGACGGAGTGCATCGTCGAGAGCGCTACGTTCACCGGCCCCGCCGGCCACTCGGCGTTCCGGGTGAGTTCGACGTAGGCCAGTCCGGCCGCGTCCAGGCGGTTCTTGACCTCGGCGAACCATCCCTTGGCGTGGAGGATGACGACGGACTCGTCGTTGTCGGGACCGAGGCCGTCGAGGAACCGCACCACGTGGTCCATCTGCCGGGTGAACGTACCTTGAACCAGAACGGGCTTGGCGCCTTCCTCCTTGCAGGAGGTGAGGTCCGGAACCGCGGAGTCGTCGGTCTTCTCCACGTCCCGGAGCAGCGGTGCGGCGAAGGCCGCGATCTGCCGGGTGTTGCGGAAGTTCTTGGACAGCAGCTTGCTGTTGTGCGGGCCCACGCTCAGCCCGACCTCGCTCCAGGTGAAGCGCTGAGGGTAGATGCGCTGCGCGGCGTCGAGGACGAAGGTCAACGTGTACTCGTCGGTGAGGTGGTTGAGGACCGCCCGGACCTGGTTGGCCGAGAAGTCCTGTGCCTCGTCGACCACCACCACGTGGTACGGATCGTCGGTACGCTTGGCCGCCATGGCGTTCGCCAGGTCGGACCAGTCCCACACCTGCTGCTGCTTCTTCCATTTCTGGAAGGGATCTATCACCTCCTCCGAAAGCCGGCGGCGCAACGGGGCCGGCATCCGCGGAGAGCGGCCGCGCCCTTGCCGTTCACACCCGATGTACTCGGTGAGGTGTTCCGGCGTGAAGCGGCCCAGTACATAGTCCACTTCGGAGCGTACGAAGTCGGTCGGCAGCGGCAGGGGAGCCGCCAGCGCCGCCAGCTTCCGGCTCCGCTCGCGCTCCTGGAGAATGCGCTCGTAGGTCACGCGGTCAGCGGCCCATTTCGCGAAGGTGGAGACCGTCAGCTCGATGTCGTTGCCCTTGAGCTGCTCCTGGGTGAGTTCCTCGATGTAGCCGCGCAGCGTGCGGTTGTAGGTGAGGACCAGGACGCGGACGGGACCGCTGATGAAGCCGTCACGGCGGCGGCGTTGCCAGAAGCCGGCCGTGAACTTCAGACGGTACAGGGCCGTGGTGGTCTTTCCGCTGCCGGCGGCGCCCCGCACGACGAACACCCCCGGCTTGTGGTTATTGATCACCGTGAGCTGTTCGCTCGTCGGTTGCGTCGGCCTGAGCACCTTCATCCGCGGTCCCTCCCCAAGACACGCTCCCCCAACTCGAAGCCATATTAGGAGCGGTCGGCACCGTACCGGGTGCGGTTGGCCGGGCGGGAGCACGGTGGTGACGGGCGGAACCGGCGAGGACGTGCGCCGCCGGGCAATTCGAGGGCGGAAGCGAGGCGGGCCTCTGGTTCAGGCCGCGCGTACCCGGACCGGCAGGCTCCGCAGCCTGCGCATCGTGCTTCCGGTCGCAGTACCGCGGACCCGGCGGGTCCGACCCGTCCCCAGACGGCCGGAAGCAGGCCGAAGACGACTCCGCCCGCAGGCGTGCCAGGTGGGAGCCGAGGCAGGAATGAGCGCCGCTAGCGAAGGAGAGGCGAGGGCCTTCGTCCCGGGTGACGTCGAAGCGGTCCGGGTCGGTGAAGCGGCCGGAGTCGCGGTTCGCGGCCCCGAGCACGGCCACGACCAGGTGGCCGGCCTCCACTTCGAGGCCCGCGAGTGTCAGTGTCGTCCGCGCGCGGCGGGCCATGACCTGGGCAGGGGGCGTAGCGCAGAAGAACTGTCTGCCGTCGGTCTTGATCTCGTGATTCCAGCCGCGGGCGAGGAGATGTGCCATCGAATACCGGGAGGGCTTCCCCAATCCGCACCGGGCACGAGTCCGCTGGTTCGACCCCGAGTCGAACGAGCGCCGGTCCCGCTCGCGGATGCTGTCCACCGCCGACGAGGCGCAAGCGTGGATCGACCGGATGGAGCGCATCGCCCAGCGCGGCGTCAGCCCCGCGGTGGCGACCATGTCGCTGTCGGAATACGGGGAGTTGGAATGGGGCCTGGCCATGCGCGGCCTGGAGCCCACAACCATGGACCCGTACCGCGCGGGCTGGCGGCTGCGCGTCGTCCCCGCCATCGGCACCTCGAAATACCCGTCGTCATCAACGGAGTTGTCGACCGCACCGTCTACAACTGGATCGCCGACGGCCACGGCCGCTCCATGGTCAAGAACTCCATCGCCCCACTTGAACCGGATCGTGGGGCAGTCCGCGACGGCATCATCGACGTCAACCCAGCCAAGATCACCGGCTGGCAGCGGACGTACCAGCAGGTCGAGGACGAGCTCGACGACCCGTGCTCCCTCGCCCTGCGCGACGGGGACGCCCTGGACGACCTGGCCCATGCCCTCGTCGCACGCTCCCACGACCAGCACCTGGGCTGGGGCGACGTCGTCCGCTTCACCGCCTGCACCGCCGCCCGCATCGGAGAGGCCTCCGGCGTCCGCGCCCAGGACATCGACCGCCGCACATGGATGTGGAACTGCTGCCGTCAGACCACCCCGGGCCCCGGCGGCCTCGTCGACAAGGGCATCAAGGGCAAACGACGCCGGCTGGCGCCACGGTCGCGCGCCCCCGAGGTCCACGACCGCATGGACGCGTTCCTGACCGAGCACCGCTTCCTGATCGCCCCGGTCACCCGACAGCGCCACTCGCCATGACCGTGGGCGAGGCCCTCCTATGCGGAAAGCGATTCCCCGGCGTAGCCGAAGGCCCGCGAGAGGTACGCCTGGTCGATGGGCTGGGGGTCCGGCAGATCACCTACGGCCTGGAGCAGGTGGGTGCGGTCGTACGTGCGGCGGTGCATGGCGAACCTGAGCATCCGGCTGCCGTGCTGGTGGAGGCTCGCCTCGTAGCGCGTCGGGTCGGGCACCGACTTCTCCAGGGACAGGACCAGGCCTGGATACCGGGACTCGAAGGCCGCGAACGCCACGCCGAACTCCGTGTTGACCGGGTGGGTCACGTGCAGGGTGCGCAGGCCGGGTTCGCCGGTCCGGGAGCGGACCGCCCGGACCATGGCGCGGGCGGCGTAGTCCGCCTGGAGCAGGTTGAGGGATGCCTCGGGGTCACCGGTGAGGCGCACGTGGATCTCGTCGCCGCGACGGTGGGCACGGGCGAGGAGCCGGTCGGCGGCCTTGACGCGTCCCGCCTCGTGGCGCAGGAGGTCGTCGAAGAGCCGGGACAGGATGTCGAGCGGCTGACCGGGCAGCCCTTCGGGTACGCGCCGGTCGGTGACCAGCAGACCCGGCCGCAGAACGGTTGTCGTGCGCCGCCGGTCCGGCAGGGCCCAGGCGCGCACGAGACGTTCGGCGGTGTGCTTGGTCTCCTCGTAGAGGGTCACGAAGTCGTCGCTCTCCGACAAGTCCTCTTCCATGATGTGGCCCTGGCTTCGCCGGCCGGCCACGAAAGCGGTGCTGATGTGGACCATATGGGCCCCGGGCGCCTCTTCGGCGAGCCGAAGGATGTGGCGGGTGCCGAGAACATTGGCTTTGTAGAGCGGGGCGGGGTCGCCTTCGATGGCCAGCCGGGCCGCGCCGTGCCACACGGTGGTCAGGCCGTCGACGACACGGGCACGGTCCTCGGGGGACAGACCGAGACCCGGGTCGGTGATGTCGGCGCCGAGATAGCGCACCCGCTCCAGCGCCCCGGGCGCCAGTGGGGGGCCGTCGAGCCATGTCATCGCGGATTCGGTGCGCTCGCGGAGTTGTCGCGCCGTGCCGCGCCCCAGCACGGTGAACGTCTCTTCCGGTGAGTCGGCCAGGAGCTCGCGCAGGAGGCGGCAGCCGAGGAACCCGGTCGCACCGGTCAGCAGTACGGACACGTGGCAGGCCTCCTTGAAACGGCGGCATCGGCGGTCAACTCTAGGGCAAAGAGGGGGGTTTGAGGGCGAACCACCACCGTTCCGGGTGAACCATGCCGCCCAAAACATGCTCTTCGGCGACAGCGGGCAAACGTGAACACGACCAGGCGAATGCCGAGTTGTCATCACTCCGACCGGAAAGGCCGTGCCCATGCCCAAGCCTGGGGCCGAGGTTCCACGGCCCATCGCCATCGTGGGGGCTTCATGCCGCTTGCCCGGCGGCGTCAACGGTCTCGATGATCTGTGGACGGCGCTGCGGCAGGGACGCGACCTGGTCGGCAAGGTTCCGGAAGACCGTTTCGACGTCGACCTGTTCGTGGACCCGGCCATGCCACGGCCGGGAAAGAGCTACACCGCGGCCGGAGGGTTCCTCGACAACATCACGGACTTCGACGCGGGCTACTTCGGCGTCTCGCCCAAGGAAGCCGCGCACATGGACCCACAGCACCGCCTCCTGCTGGAGCTGGCGGCGGAGGCGTTCGACGACGCCTCGATTCCTCCGGCTTCCCTGGCCGGCAGCGACACCGCGGTCTACATCGGCATCTCGGACAGCTCCTACGGGTTCCTGCAGATGCTGGAACCACGGATGATCGGCCCCTACACGATCGCCGGGGTCGCCTCCTCGATCGCCGCCAACCGGCTCTCCCACACGTTCGATCTACGCGGCCCGAGCATGGCGGTGGACACGGCGTGTTCCTCCTCGCTGGTCGCCCTGGACCGGGCCTGCCGCACCCTGTGGGACGGTACGAGCCGTACCGCCCTGTGCGGCGGGGCGAACATCCTGATCAGTCCGTACATCTACGTCGGCTTCTCGCAGGCGGCGATGCTGTCGCGGCGCGGGGCATGCGCGTCGTTCTCCGCCGATGCCGACGGCTTCGTCCGGGCCGAGGGCGGCGGCATGGTGCTCCTCAAACCGCTCGACGACGCCCTGGCCGACGGGGACCGGGTACTCGGTGTGATCCTGGGCAGCGGCAGCAACTGCGACGGCAGGACGATGGGACTCTCCCTGCCCGACCCCGAGGCCCAGGAGGCCCTGCTGCGGCGGGTGTACGCGGAGTTCGGAGTCCGCCCCGACGAGCTCGTCTACGTCGAGGCCCACGGCACGGGCACGCCCGTGGGCGACCCGGCCGAGGCCCAGTCGATCGGGCGTGCCCTGGGCATCCGCCGGATCAGCGGGGAACTGCCGATCGGCTCGGTGAAGGCCAACCTGGGCCATCTCGAGCCCGCCTCCGGCATGGCCGGGCTGTGCAAGGCCCTGCTGGTGCTCAAGCACGGCATGGTGCCGGCCTCCCCGTACGCCGGCAATCCCCACCCGGGCATCGACTTCACCGGTCTCGGCCTCCGGCTCGCCGACGAGAGCCGCCCGCTGCCCGCCACCGACCGGCCCGTCGTCGGCATCAACTCCTTCGGCTTCGGCGGTGCCAACGCCCACGTCATCGTGGCGGCCGCCCCGCCCGATCCACCCGCCCCCGGCCTCCCCGCGAGCCCGGTGCCTCCCGAGGGCCTGCCCGTCATGGTCTCCGCCCGCACCCCGAAGGCACTGGGGGAAGCCGTCTCCCGGATGGCCGGCCACCTGGCCACGACCGCCCCGGAGGACTTCTACGACCTGGCGTACACCTCCTGCCTCCGCCGCGCCCTGCACGAGTACCGAGCCGCCGTCTTCGCCCATACGCCGGCGCAAGCGGCGCGGCTCCTCGCCGGCCTCGCCGAAGACGACTCCCGGCCGCCGGGCACGGCGGTCGCTGCCGGCCGGACCGCCTTCGTCTTCGCCGGAAACGGCTCCCAGTGGGCGGGCATGGCGGCCGATCTCCTCGCAACCGACCCGGTCTTCCGCGAGACGATCGCGGAAGCCGACGCCGAACTGGCCCCGCACCTGGGATGGTCCGTCGCCGAGCGGCTGGCGGCTCCGGCCGGACAGTGGCGGCTGGAGGCGACGGAGGTGGCCCAGCCCCTGCTGTTCGCCGTGCAGCTCGGCATCATGGCCGTGCTGCGCGCCCAAGGCGTGCGCCCCGCCATGGTGGTGGGTCACAGCGCGGGCGAGGTGGCCGCGGCCTACGCCTCCGGGGCCCTCTCCCTCGGCCAGGCCGCCCGCCTGGCCGCCGTACGCGGCCGGACGCAGGCGAGGGCCGCCGGCAGCGGGCGGATGGCCGCGGTCGGCCTCGACGCCGAGCGGGCGGCCGACGACCTGCGGTCCTTCGGCCGGGGGCTGGAGATCGCCGGGGTCAACGGCCCCAAGGACGTCACCGTCGTCGGCGCCGCCGACGCGCTGGCCGACTTCGGCGCCGCCCTGCGGGAGCGCGAGGTCTTCTTCCGCGATCTGGGCCTCGACTACGCCTTCCACAGCCGGGCCATGGACCCGTTGCGGGAGCCCTTGAAGGAGGGCCTCGCGGGGCTCGGACCCGCCGCGGCGACCGTGCCCTTCTACTCCACGGTGACCGGCGCGCAGACCAACGGACAGGATCTGGACGCGGAGTACTGGTGGAGCAACGTGCGCCGGCCGGTGCGCTTCAAGGACGCCGTGGAGCAGATGCTCGAAGACGGAGCCGACGTCTTCCTGGAGACCGGCCCGCACCCGGTGCTGCGCGCCTATCTGCGCCGCATCGCCGAGGCACGCCCCCGGACCACCGTGGCGGTGGTGCCGACACTGCGCCGCGGGGCCGACGGGCCGCGCGCCCTCGCCACCGCCCGCGCCGCCCTGGTCGCGGCGGGCGCGCGCACCGACTGGGACCGGTACTTCCCGCGGCCCGGCCGCGCTGTCGCGCTGCCCGCCTACCCCTGGCAGCGCGAGCGCCACTGGGGCGGAGGCAAGGAGCAGTGGACGAGAGGCGCCAAGCGGGAGCATCCGCTGCTCGGGGCACGGGCCGAAGCCCCCGTCCCGACCTGGGCCGGTGCCGTCGAACCGGCCGTCATGCCCTGGCTGACCGGCCACCGCGTGGGCGGAACGGTCCTGGTGCCGGCCACCGCGTTCGTCGAAATGTGCCTGGCGGCCGGGAAGCTGGTGCTGGGCACCGATGTCGAGGTCGAATACCTCGACATCGCCCGGGGCCTGGTCGTGCCCTGGGAAGACGCCTCCGGCACGCGTCTCCAGACCGTGCTCACCCCCGACGACGGCACGGTCCTCGTCTCCAGCGGTGAACCGCACACGGCCGGCACGCACTGCCGTGCCCGGGTCCGCACCCTGCTGACCCGGCGCCCGGCGGCCACGGACCCGGGCACCTGGCGCGCCCGGTGCTCCGACCGCATCGAGCCGGATGCCTTCTACGCCTCGTGCGCCGGCGTGGACCTGTGCTACGGATCCGCCTTCCAGGTCCTCGACGAGCTGCGCACAGGGCCGGGCGTGGCCTTCGCACGCTACGCGCACGACGCTCCCGGAGCCCCTTACACCGTTCACCCGGCCCTTCTGGACGGGGCGTTGCAGACCGGCGTCGCGCTGCTCCTCGGCCGGCTCGACGCGGGCCTGGCGTACCTGCCCCGCAGCATCCGGGCCGTCCGCGTCTGGGCCACCCCGTCGGCGACGGGCTGTTTCATGGTCCACGAACGGTCCCGCACCCACGAAGAGGTGTGCTGGGACATCCTCGTCACCGACCCCGACGGCACCGTCACGGTTCAGCTCGAAGGCTGCCGCCTGCGCCGTGTCGCCTCCGACCGCAGCCGCTCGCCGCAGGTCACCCACACCGTCCTGCGTGCCGCACCGCACCCGGAGGAACCGGCCCGCCCTTCCCCGCTGCCCGCACCGCACGAGCTCGTCACCGCCTGCGCCGGGCACATCGCACGGTTGCGTGCCGACGGACGCGCGCTGCGCTGGGATCAGTTCCTTCCGCTCGCCGTCCAGCACTTCCTGCGCGCCTTCGCCGCCACGGTCGCCCGTGCGCTGCCCGACCCCGCGGCCCCCTTCACCCCGGAAGACCTCGCCGCGGCGGGCTTCGACGAGGAAAAGTACCGCCGCCTCGAACGATGGGTGGCACCGGAACTGGTGAGGACCGGGCTCGCCGAGCGGCGTCCGGACGGCCGGCTCCGCCTGACCGGTGCCCACGCCACGCCCGGGGCCGGCGGGTGGGAGATCGTCGACAGCAGCCCCGGCCACTGCGTGGAGCTGGCGCTCTTCGCCCACCAGGCCCAGCGCCTCGAGGGCATCCTGCGCGGTGCCGAAGATCCGCTGGATCTGCTGGTCGAGGACTCCACCAGCAAGGTTCTGGAGCTGTTCTACGACATCGCGCCGTTCTGCCGCTTCCACAACCGCATCGTCCAGACGCTGGTCCGGGAGATCGTGCGGCGCTGGCCGGCGGACCGTCCCCTGCGGATCCTGGAGGTCGGCGCGGGCACCGGAGGCACGGCCGCCGCCCTGTTGCCCCTGCTTCCGGCGGACCGTACCCGCTACCACTTCACCGACGTCTCCGCGTACTTCCTGCCCCGGGCCCAAGCCCGCTTCGGCGCGTACGACTTCGTCGAGTACCGCACGTTCGACCTGGACGTGGCCGCCGGAGAGCAGGGCTACGGCGCGCACTCCTTCGACCTGGTGGTCGCGGCCCACGCGCTGCACGCCGCGAAGCACCTGCCGGATGCCCTGCGCGGGCTCTCCGCACTGCTGGCGCCCGGTGGCCATCTCCTCGCCATCGAGCCGCACACCGAGGACCTGCCTCTGCCGATCTTCGGCACGCTGGACAGCTATCACACACGCGTCGACACCGATGTGCGGCCCGGCTCACCGCTGTTGTCCCGGGACGCGTGGCCCGGCCTTCTCGCGGACTGCGGATTCGCGGAGGTCGTCCAGACCGGAGACGACCGGGCTCCGGCGCGCGAGGGCAGCTCCGTCATCGTCGCCGCCACCCCCGCCGGACAGCCGGGCACCGCACCCACGGCAGCCCTGCCCGCCCCCCGGGCCGGCACCCACCACCTGGTCGCTGCCACAGCCGACGCGGTCACACCACTGGCGGGCGCCGTGGTCGAGGCCATAGCGCGGGCGGGGGGTACGGCCGTCGGCCCGGTGGTGGCCGGTGCCACCGAACAGGCCTGGACCGGCCTGCTCGCCAGTGCCGCTCCCCAGGCGGGCACACTCGCCGTCACTCTCCTCCTCGGGCCGGCGGACGAGCGCGAACCGGGCGGCATCGCGGGGCACACGGCTCGTCAGCTGGAAACCCTGCGCACCCTGGCCGCCGCCTGCCGGGAACTGCCGGACACCGTCCGCCCGGAGATCTGGCTCGTGTGCGGCCCCAACGCCGCTCTGCCCGTGGGCACGGAGCCGGACGAGGCCCCGCCCGTCGCCGCGGCCTGGTGGGGCGCGGCCCGCTGCCTGGCGAACGAGCATCCCGAGCTGCACAGCCGGAGGATCGCCCTGACCGCCGCCGACGACGATCCGGGCGACGACGCCCGCAGGCTCGTCCGCGAGCTCCTCGACCCCGGCGCGGAGGACGAGATCGTCCTGGCGCGCGGCGGCCGGTTCGTCCCCCGTGAGCAGGTCCGTCCCGTGGCCGCACCCCTGACCGCGACAGCCGGGCAGGATCGCGCCTTCACCTTGAAGGTCACCAACCCCGGCCTGTCCTACCGGCTCTCCTGGCAGGAGACCGGGCTTCCCCGGCCCGGCCCCGGGCACGTGCTGATCCAGGTCAAGGCCGCCGCTTTGAACTACCGCGACATGATGCAGGTGGTCGGGCTGCTGCCGGAGGAGGTGTTCGAGGGCACGAGCTCCACACACGGCTACGGAGTGGAAGGAGCCGGCGTCGTGGTCTCCTGCGGCGCGGGAGTCACCGACTTCAAGCCCGGCGACCGCGTCGCCGGCTTCGCGTCCGGCTTCCTCTCCTCGCACACCCTGGCCGAAGCCCGGGCCATCTGGCGCATCCCGGGCGGTTTCCCCATGACCTACCAGGAGGCGGCGACCCTGCCCGTCGCCTGCGCCACGGTGCAGTACGCCCTCGGCACCCTGGCCCGCCTGCGACCGGGGGAGACGGTCCTCGTACACGGTGGAGCGGGCGGCGTGGGCCTGGCGGCGACCCGGTACGCGGCGGCGCACGGCGCACACGTCATCGCCACCGCGGGCAGCGGTGTCAAACGCGGTCTGCTGCGCGGCCTCGGCGTCGAACACGCCCTGGACTCACGCGGCCTCGACTTCGCCGAAAAGGTGAAGGAGATCACCGGCGGCCAAGGCGTCGACGTCGTCCTCAATTCCCTTGCCGGCGAGGGCATGGCCCGGAGCCTGGAACTGGTCCGCCCGGGCGGCCGCTTCGTCGAACTGGGCAAGCGCGACCTCTTCGAGAACAAGCCCCTGCTGCTGCGCCCGTTCCTGAACAACATCGCCTTCTTCGGCATGGACTTGACCAAGGTGCTCGCCGATTCCCGCAGCGCCGTCGCCCTCCTCTCGGAGGTCTCCGAGGCTGCCGCGAAGGGAGGCTTCCGTCCACTGCCGCACAGTGTCTTTCCCGCGGCACGCGTCGCCGACGCCTTCCAGCTCCTCCAGCATTCCCGGCACATCGGAAAGATCGTGGTCGCCTTCGACACCTTGGACGAGCCCCCGTTGGTGGAGCCGCTGCGCCGCGCCCCGCGGCTGGATCCGGAGGGCACGTATCTCGTCGTCGGCGGGACGGGCGGCTTCGGGGCGGCGACCGCCGCGTGGCTGGCCGGCCGCGGTGCCAGGCATCTGGCCCTGGTCAGCCGTCGCGGCCCGCAAGCCCCGGAGGCGGACGAGGTCCTCGCCGGGCTACGGCAGCGCGGCGTGACGGCCACCGCCTACGCGGCCGACGCCACGGACCTGGCGGGGATGACGGAGCTCGTCGCCCGCATCGACGCCGGCGGGCACCCCCTTCGCGGGGTCGTGCACTGCGCCATGCACCTGGACGACGAGGACTTCCTCAAGCTCGGCACCGAGCGGATGAGCGCCGTACTGCTGCCGAAGATCGCCGGAGCCACGGTGCTGGACCGCCTGACCCGCGACCGCGAGTGCGATCTGTTCCTGCTGTACTCCTCGTTCGTCACCACGCTCGGCAATGTCAAACAAGCCCCTTACGTGGCCGGCAATCTCTACCTCGAAGCCCTCGCCCGGCAGCGGCGCCGCGCCGGCGAACCGGCTCTGGCCATCGCCTGGGGGCCGATCGCCGATGTGGGATTCGTAGCCCGGAACCAGCTGGCGACGATGATGGCGGGCATGGGCTTCGAAGCGGTTCCTCCGGCCGAGGCGTTCGCCGCCGCCGAGGCCCTCCTGACCACGGACGCGGTCGTCGCCTCGGTGACCAGCGCCGACTGGCACCGGGCACGCACGCTCTTCCCCACGGCAGGCACCCCGCGCTTCTCCCACTTGGTGCCGGAGTCCGCCGACGGCGACGGATTCAGCAGGGAGGAGCTGGTGCGTACCCTCGGCCAGATGTCCAGGAAGGACGCCCTGGCCTACCTGGCCGGCCATCTCGCGGGACTTCTGGCCGAAGTCCTGCAGATGGACGCGGGCGACATCGACCCGCACGCACGCGTCGACAGCTACGGCCTCGACTCCCTCATGGGCGCCGAACTGCTGGTCAAGGTGCACAACCGCTACGGCATCGAAATCCCGCCCATGGAGCTGCTGCGCAACGCCAACAGCACCCTCACCGACGTCGCCCAGCTCCTCTACGGCAGGCTCGGCCTCAACCCGGACCAGGACGGCCAGGTGAGCCCCTGATGGACGCACCCCCCAGGCTCGCCCGTGCCTACGAGACCGACAACAACCCGCTCCACTCCGTACCGCGCTCCCTGGGGTGAGGCAGACTTCTCAACCTCGGGTCTTTCGGACCCTTGTCACTGCTTCGCGGTAGCGGGCGACCGCCAGCGGGTTGATCGCGTGGACCGGCCTGCCGGAAACCCGCAGACAGGCGACGAGAAGCCCGCGAGAGGTCTCGACCGCGATCGGAATCGGGGCATCCGCGCGGTCACCCTGGTCGGCCGGCAAGGCGGTAGCTGGCACCGCGACCTCGCCTCTGAGCCGCCTGCGACGACACCCACGCAGCCGGCAATCCCGTGGCGGGAGAGACGCTCGGATCGGGCGTGTCGTCGCGCCCTTGGCAGGATGATCGCCTTTCGACGATGCGGGGCGGCTGTCACCGCCGCATGCCGCGACGCGACAGCGACAAACGCCGTCCCCTTCGTCAACGTCACGCCTACTATTCCCTCGTGGGGGTGGCTGACCTTTCGGTCGTATGCCGACGAGTGGTCGGCCTTGCGCAGGAGGCGCCCCAGAGCCGTAGATGCGCAAACGCTCCGTTTCCAGACAGCGGTGTGATCCGGCGCCCGGCTTTTCGTTCTGCTTGCCCACCTCTCGGCGTCACCATCAGGTCGGCGGTCGGGTGAACAGTGAGGGGACGATGATGAGCACTGCAAGCACGGGAGCCGGAAATGGCGAGCACTCTGCTCGCCTGATCACCACGGTCGCGGGAACCGGTACGGCGGGAGGGCCCAAAGGGGACAAGGAGCCGGCCGTTTCGGCTCTGTTGCACGGTCCGTACGGAGTCGCGGTGGACCGCGACGGGACCCTCTACGTCGCCGAATACGGCGGCCACAGGATCAGGAAGGTCACGACTGACGGGAAGATCAGCACGGTCGCGGGGACGGGAAGCCCGGGACGTGGGGCAGAGGGTGTCTCCGCCGTCTCAGCCCCGCTGCATACCCCGCGCGGGATTGCGGTGGACAGCGCGGGTGATCTCTACATCGCCGAGTCCGGCAACAGCCGGATCCGGAAAGTCACCATGGCCGACGGGAAGATCCGTACGTTCGCCGGGACGGGTACCGCGACCTACGGCGGTGAGGGTGTCTTGGCCACCGCCGCCCATCTGAACGCTCCGTTCGGTGTGGCGGTGGATGGCGCGGACAACGTCTACATCGCCGACTACGGCAACCACCGGATCAGGAAGGTCACGGCCGACGGGAAGATCAACACGGTTGTCGGGACGGTCGCGGGCCTGTCCCCTGACGGCACCCTCGCCACCGCCGCCCAGCTGAAGAACCCCAGCGCGGTCGCGGTGGACAGTGCGGGCAACCTCTACATCGCCGAGTTGGGCAACCAGCGGGTCCGGAAGGTCACGAAGGCCGACGGGAAGATCAAAACGGTCGCCGGCACAGGTGCCGGGACCTTCGGCGGCGACGGCGTCCAGGCCGCCTCGGCACCGTTGTTCTCGCCCATGGCAGTGGTGGTGGACAGCACCGACACCCTCTACATCGCCGACACCAACAACCACCGGGTTCGCAAGGTCGCGGCCGACGGAACGATCAGCACGGTGGCCGGCACGGGCGCCCCGACCTTCGGTGGTGACGGCGAGCCGGCCGCTTCGGCCAAGCTGAGCTCCCCGCACGGGCTCGCCGTGGACTGCGTGGACACCCTCTACATCGCCGACTACGCCAACAACCGGGTCCGAAAGGTCACGTCGGCGAAGCTGGCCGGGCTGCCCGATTCGGGCACGGTGGTCTCCTGGGCCAACGTCCGCAGCAGGCTGCGGATGTCGGTCGTGCGTGAGTCCACCAGCGACGGGGCCGAGGTCCACCAGACCCTCACCGTGCCGCGGGGTCACCAGCGGTGGCGGCTCATCGCGGCGGGACAGGACGACGGCGAGGTCCTGTACCGGATCGAGAACGTGCGCAGCGGCAAGGTCCTGGAGGTCGTGGGAGCGCAGGAGACCAAGGGGGCGGTGGTGGCGCAGCGCTCCTACGAGGGCGCTGACGCGCACCACCAGCACTGGCGGCTGATCCCGGTGGGCCCGGCGACCGGCACTCCGCGGGTGTACGAGATCGCGAACCGCAACAGTGGTCTGCTCCTGGGCGTCGACACCAACGCCCGTACGGTGATCAAGCAGTACGAGGCGGCGGGTGCTCCCCAGGACCGTCAGTGGCAGCTGCTCCCGGTATGACGCACGAGGAGGCAGGGGCGGTCATACCCCTGCCTCCTCGTGGCTTGAACGCTACTGGGAGCCGGACGGTTCCTCGGTGGTCGTCTCGGTCGTCTCGGTCGTCTCAATCGTCTTGGTGGTCTCGGTCGTCTTGGTCGTCTGGGTCTCCCCCAGTTTTTGCGGAGGCTCGGCGGCCGCCGGGGGCGCCTTGGGGGGCGGTGCGGCCGTGGGTGGCTCCGGAGCCTTGGGGGCCTTGGCGTATGCCTCCTTGTCCGGCTTGTCCTGGAGGTCCTCGTTCTTTTGCAGGCCTTTTTCCCTCTTCACCGTCTCACTCGCCTTGGACATGCCGGCGGACGCTGTGCCGGAGACCGAGTCGGCGTGGGCGTGCTGGGACTGCGTACGGGCCGAGTCCTTGGTGGTCTGGATGAACGAGCCGAGGATGCCCATGATGACCCGCGCTTCGGGTGACTGCTCCCGTACGACTTTCGCCCGGGAGGATGCACCGTGGATCGATTGCACGAACAGGCTCGTGTTCTTGTCGTCGTATGTGTCCTCCTGGGCGTCCTCGAAGTCGACGTCCGCGCCCGGCTGTGACTCGGCTGCGCCGGTCTTGACGGAGAAGAGCCCCGCGCTGCTCTGCGCGAAACCGAAAATGTTGCCGAACACCATGGTCATCACCCCTGGTTGTCGTCGTGGCGGTGCTGCCGCCCGGTCAAGGCCCCTTGTACAGGGCTCGTGGGCTGAAGGTCAGGCTCTCGGCTTCGAACATCGTGTGGTGGACGTCCAGGGCGGAGACGACTTCCATCCGCCCCTTCACGCGGTATCCGCCGCCGGCCAGGTCGATGTCGGCGATGTCCCGGGCGACTACCTGGGCGAGGCCGGGGAGGGTCCCGGACTGCGGGGGAGCAAGGACCGGAACCGGCACGGCGTATCTCACCGCGAGGAACCCGGCGAAGGTCACCGGGATCTCGTACTCGTAATGCCTGTGGGCACGCCGCTGCGTGGCGATGGTCTCCACACGGGAGTCCTTCGGGACCTTGCCGGAAATCTGGGATTTCGAGGTCCAGCTCGTTGTCAGGGAGCCGCCTACGGTGGCCGCGAGGCCAAGTGCCAGTTGCGCGTTGAGCGAAGCACTGCCAGTGGCGCTGCCCTGGGTCGTGAACGCCACAGAGTTCGTCACGGAGTTGGACGCGGAGTTGCCCGTTGAGTTCGTCGTGGCCGTTTCGGTGGCGTTGGCGTTGTCGACCCCGACGCTGTCCTTGCTGTTCTTGTTGGTCACCGTGTTGGCGTTCTTGTTCGCCATGTCGTTCCGCAGCTGCGTCCCGAACTGGGCCTGGAGGTCCATCTTGAGCTGGTTCTGCAGCTGCAATTGCAGCTGTGCGCCGATGGTGCCGCCGAAGGTGAGTTTGGCGTCCCCGTGGAGCGACCACGTCACCCCGTTCGACACGGTGAATTCGACCGATTCGGTGAAGGTCATCTCGTGCGTGTCGCTGCGGTTGACGTAGGCGCGCGAGGAGAAGGTGTCCGGCGGGGGCGGAGTGATGTCGCCCCGCTCCTCGATCAGCGGTTCCCCGAGATTCATGTAGGCGAGCCAGCCCAGATCGAACGCGGAGTCGGCGAAACTGCCGGAGCTCGACTTGTTGATGGAGATGCCGATGGGCTTGTGCTGCACGCCGTTGTTGTCGGTGTAGACCAGGCTGGGGTGTTTCAGGAGGGACGGCAGATCGATGCCGAGTTCCCGCAGGTTCTTTTTCGTCAGCGGATGGCGCTTGAACCGTTCCAGGTTGTACGCAGTGGAAGGCATTACCCGTCCTCGGCTGATTCTCTCTGAAACGCGCTCGATAGAAACGAACACACATCTGCGCGCTTTCCGAAATTCGAAGCTATCAGCTGCATCATTTACCGGGAAGAAGCCCTCACACATCACACCCAATCGAGTGAAAGACGTTCACCGGCCATTACCAACCAGCTGAGAATCGCGGTAAGTTAAAGCGCTGTCGGCCGCCCGATCGGCGCCTTCAGGAAATCTTTCCCGCGATTGTTGCGGCCGTGATTCATGTGGCGGCGGGGATGTTTGATTCGGCCGTCATGAATACCGGGATTATTTCAATCCGGGGCGGTTAAACCGGTCGCTGATGGTGGGCGGCAAATCGCCGCACTGCGGCCGGCCTATTGTTCTCCACTTCAAGAACAGGTGAGGTCCCGCGATGTACACCCAAGAACGCACGACGATGTCGAACCTCGTGGTCGGCGGCCCGGTGGCGGTGAACAGCTACGACAACGCGATCGTGGCCGCGCTGGTCGAGAACCGGCCGGTCATGCTCGTCCACGCCTTCAACGGCGGCTTCCTGCGGCCCGTCGATCTGACGGACAGCGTCCACAACAAGGGGGTCCAGCTGTCCACCAAGCTCGACCCGGTCAAGGAGGCGCAGGGCCACCTGTGGTACATCACTCCCGCCGGCTTCTTCGGACAGCGCCCGCTGTACTTCATCGAGAGCGCCGCGGGCCAGGTGACACCCAAGCCCGCCGCCGTCGGCCAGGCCGACGCGGGGCGCGGCGACGACGGCGCGCCCAAGCCGCAGCGCCGGCGCATCACCGTCCACCAGAAGGCCCCCGAGGGCACGGCCGACGCCGTCCAGGTGGGCCTGCCCGACCAGGTCGGTGACCTGTGGCGCGGGAAGAACGGCGCGCTCGAGGACACCCAGCTGTGGGTGGTCACGCTGACGCCGTGGGGCGGGATCACCTTCGTGCCGATCACCCACCCCGACGCCATCCTCGGCTTCAAGGACCACGCGGTGGCGGCCGACAGCGAGGTGCGCGTGACCTACAACTGGGGCGGGGACTTCACCGGGACGGTCATCAACACCTTCTACCCGCGGCTGCCCAACGAGTGGAACGTCCCCTACCACCACGTCTTCACATGAGCCGCGGCCGTCTCCCCGTCACGCCTGTCCCGAGCCCACGCCCCTACCGCCTGGAAGAGGCACCACGATGCCCGTGCCCACGCAAGGACTGAAACTCCAGATCGTCAACGCGGCCACGGGGAAGATCCTCGGCGCCAGGGCCACGCCGGGAACGGACGGGGCACTGGTCGTGCGCGACTTCCCCGACGATGGCCCGAGCCCGGAACAGTGGCAGCTCACCCCCGTACAGGCCACGCAAGGCGGGCCGGCACAAGACGAGCAGGCTTATGTGATCAGCAACGCGGTCAGCGGCAAGGTCCTCGACAATCCCGCCACCGCGGACCGCGGCGTCCGCCAGTGGGACGCCACCGCCGGCAAGAAGGCCCAGCAGTGGCACCTCGTCCCCGTCGACGGCGAAGCCGGCCTCTACTTCATCGAAGACGCCACCGACGGCGCCGTCCTCGACCTCGCCGACCCCACAGTGGACGACCCCCGGGTCGTCCTGCGCGAGCACGACGACAGCGCGACGAGCCAGCACTGGCGGTTCGTGACGGCCGCCCCCGAGCGCACCAGCGACCCCGTCCTGCACTGGGCACCACTGAGCCACTGGAACAGCCGCCAGTCCTGGCGACTGGCACGCTCGGCCGCGCTGCGGCCGGCACCCGACGCGACACCCTCCTTCAGTGACATGCTCCTGATCCTCAAGCGGTTCGGAAGCGACCAGGACGCCGGCGCATGGCAGAGCGTCGGAGCCACCCGGGCTCCCAGCGGACAACCGTGCTGGTGGGCCGGGCTCGGTGACCGGCTCCTCGCCGACACCACCGGAACAGGCCGGGCGGACCTCGTCGGGCTCAAACCCGCGAAGGGAGCTGTGACGGCCGCCAGCGAAGGTGACGGCACTTTCAAGGACGACGAGCGCGTCCTGCACCCACCCGTCCCCTCCCCGAGCCCCAAGGACCTGTGGACCCTCGCGGACACGACGGGTGACGGCAGGCCCGACGTCGTCGTGCTCGCCGCGGACGGTGTCCGCGTGTTCCTGCAGGACGAGAACAAGAAATTCGCGCCCGCGAGCGGCGAGCCGGTCGTCAAGGCGTTCGGCCACGGGCAGCCGGCCGGCGGATGGGTTGCCGACAAGCATCCCCGCTTCGTCACCGACACCACCGGTGACGGCCGCGCCGACATCGTGGGCTTCCACGACGACGGCGTCTGGATCTCACTCCAGGACGAGGAAGGGAAGTTCGCACCTCTCGCCGACAAACCGGCCCTCCGGGCATTCGGCCACGACGAGAAGGCGGGTGGGTGGGTAGCCGACAAGCATCCCCGCTTCCTTGCCGACACGACCGGTGACGGCCGCGCCGACATCGTGGGCTTCCACGACGACGGCGTCTGGATCTCATTCCAGGACGAGGAGGGAGAATTCGCCGACCCCCTGTGGGTCCTCGACGACTTCGGGGTCGACCAGGGGTGGAGCTCGGTCGAGGAGCACCCCCGGTCCCTGGTCCGGACCGCCGACGGCGGAGCTGTGGACCTCGTCGGGTTCGGCCCGCAGGGCGTCGTCGTCGCACGTGGGCGCGGCGACGGCACGTTCGAGCCCTCCGAGCTCGTCCTGAACGACTTCGGGCTCGACCAGGAGTGGACGAGCAAAAAGCACCTCCGGTTCCTCGCCGACGTCACCGGCGACGGCAACCCGGACATCGTCGGCTTCGGCGACGAAGGGGTCTGGGTGTCGCACAACTGCGGCGACGGCCGGTTCAAGCAGGCGCAGTTGGTGTGCCGCGGCTTCGGCCACAACGACGAGGCAGGCGCCTGGCGGGTCGGCCGCCACCCCCGCTTCGTCGCCGACATCACCGGTGACGGACGCGTCGACATCGTCGGCTTCGGCGGGCCGGGCGTGTACGTGGCCCGCAACCTCTTCCGCCGCTTCAGGACCCGATGATCCTCCACGGCCCTCCACCGCCGCAGCACGGCGGGCGGCCATCGGCGGCGAGGGCTACCAGGCCGTCCGGCTCGACACCCCTGACCGCGCACGCAACACCACCGTCGCACCCGGACGGCGCCGAACCAGCCTGTCGGTGCATGACGCGCGGCCCTGCGGCTCGCTGGCCGGCGACCGCACCGCCTACCGCCTGAAGGGCCACAGTACGGCTGATGACCAAGCGGCCCCTCGGTGTCGTACCTGCCGCACCGCAGCGCCCGAGCGAGGCCGGGGGACCGACGAGCGCTCCGGCGATTGCCCCGAATCGTCCTGCGGGCCTGTGATTCCTGCCGGCCCGTCACCAGGGGCTCGCTGGGGCGGTGAGAAGGTCCCTGCAGGGGTTCCGTTGGCCGACGCCGGGACCGTCGACGCGTTTTGACGTGCCGTCATCAAGGTGCGGGGCACGCCTGCCCGGCGGTCACGAAAGGCAGTCGAGCAAGCCCAAGGTGTGGCTCCCCTGGTCAGAGTTCCGGGGGTGAAAACAGGAGGGGAAGAACATGACGGTTCCTTCGACGCCGGGTATGTCCTGGGGTCCGGTGTCCTCGCTCGGCGGGCAGCTGACGGGTGATCCGGCGGTGGCGCCCTCTTCGGACGGCCGGCTGGAGGTGTTCGCCCGCGGCCGCGCGGACAACGCGCTGTCGCACTGCCATCAGCAGACCTGGGGCGGCTGGTCCGAGTGGGAAAACCTGGGCGCCGCCACCCTGGCCGGCGATCCCTCCGCCCTGCGCACGGCCGCGCGGCGCATCGGAGTGTTCTTCAAAGACGGGCAGGGCAACCTCGCACATCCCTGGCAAACGGTCATCAACGGCGGCTACGGCGCAGGGAAGGTGCTGGCCAACAATATCGGCGGTAACCCGGTCCCCGGGCTGCACGCCGACGGCCGCCCGGCGGCATTCTTCCGGGGCACCGACAACGCCCTGTGGCATGTGTGGGAGACCACCAAGTCCGGCTACGGCAACTGGACCGGCCCTGCCGCCCTGGGCGGCACCCTGTCGGGCGACCCGGCAGTGGCGACCGACGCCCGCGGCCGTCTGCAGGTGTTCTTCCGCGGCACCGACGGTCACCTGTGGGTCGTCCGCCAGCGGGACGCCAACAACAACGCCTGGGAAAGCCCTCGGAACATCGTGCAGAACGTCGGCGGCGACCCTGTCGTCGGCACCAACGCCGACGGGCGCCTGGAGGTGTTCTTCCGGGGCACCGACAACGCCCTGTGGCATCTGCCGCAGACAGACGACTACAACGGATGGGCCACACTGAGCAGCCTCGGCGGCATCCTGACCGGGAACCCGGCCGTCGCCCGGGCCGCCGATGCCCGGCTGGCCACCTTCCACTGGGGCGGCGGCCACCTGTGGGGCAACGAACAGACCATCGTCAACGGCACCGACTGGAGCGCCTGGGAGCAGATCGCGCAGAACATCGGCGGCGAACCCGTCGTCGAGGCAGACGGACACGGACGCCTGGACGTGTTCTTCCACGGGACGGACCACGCCGTTTGGCACATCGCCCAGATGTTCGGCCAGCCGGCAGCGGGATACGCGATCTCCCCCTGAGCCCGCCCGCCGGCCCGAAGGGACAGCGGGTCAACGCCTCCAGCAGGTACTCGCCGCCGATGGCGCCGAACCGGCCGCGCCGGCCATCCAGCCGCGCTTGATCCACCCGTAGAGGGTGATGCGGGGGATGTGGGTGTGGCAGGCAAGGTCAGTCAACCACCACTCATGCGGGCCGAGTTGTGGTGATGGTCGGCGTCGAAGGTGTTGCCCGCCGCCGCAGCCGATTTGCCGCAGCAGTTCACGGACGCCCTGGGCACTGAAGACCTCGCAGCGTTTGGGCGGGCGGAGCCCTTCCGAGTTGAGGATCTGCGCGATGACGGGGGCTGTATGTCCGGCTTCGGCAAGTGCGCGGGCCCGGTCGGACAGGCGGGGAAAGTAGCTGAGCTGGCCGGGGCGGGCGACCGGCCGTGCGACTTCGCCGTGGGTGCCATGTCCGCCGGCCCAGGTGATCTGGACGGTGACGCGTTCGCTGTCGCCGATGACGGTCACCCGGACTTCCTCGATTAGTTGCCGCATGAGCTGTTTGCGGTCCGCGTCGGTCGTGGTGGGGGCCTGCCAGACGGTGGAAAGGTCACCGGCCAGGGCCCGGATCTGTTCCCGCTCGGCGGCTGTGAGGATGCGGGGCCGTTCGGCGGTGAACCGGTCGTATTCCTCGCCGAGTCGCTGCCGTTCGGCCAGTGCCTGTTCCCAGTTGCGTTCGAGTTCGCGGACGACCAAGCGGTTTTCGGGCTCGGCCAGCTGGTACTGGCGCCTGGCCCGGTCGACCGGGTAGTCCGCGCGTTCCAGACGCTGGTGCCAGACCCGGTCCCCTTGGGCCCGTTGGCGTTCGGCCTGGCCGGCCGCCGTGAGCGAGACCTCCAGGGCGGCCGGCGCCATCGCCGCCAGCAGCAGAGCGGTGACATAGCGGTCCACGCAGGCCCCGGCCAGGTCCTGGCACAACTCGCCACCGTAGTCGGCCTTGATGCGGCCGCACTCGTAGCGCGGCCACAGTTTTCCGTCCCTCCCGCGCTGGTAGTGCACAGCCATCCGGATGCCGCACCGGCCGCAGCGGATCAGCCCGACCAGCAGTGCGGGGCCGTCCCGCAGGGCGCCCATGCCCAGTGAACGGGCCCGGTTCGCCTCGATCCGGGCCAGGTTGCGCCGGTGCCGGTCCATACCGGTATAGGCAGGCGGCATCCCGGGCAAGTAGACGAACCAGTCCTCGCGCGGTTTGCGGACGCGGCCGGTGAACGGACGTCCGGGGATGCGGCGGCGGGGGTCGGTGCGGGTGCGGCCATAGACGTAGATCCCGGCATAGGCCGGGTGGCGGAGCAAGTTCTGGATCATGATCCGGCTGGGCCGGCGCCAGACCAGCAGCCCTTTCTCCGGTCCTTCGCGGGCCCGGATGCCGATCTGGATGTCGTGGCCGACCAGGAAGTGCAGCACCGCGTTGATCGTGGCGAGTTCGTCGAACAGGTCGAAGACCAGACGGACCACGGTCTGCACCTGCTCGTCCGGATCCTTGACGACCTGGCCGTCCGCGAGCCGCAGATACCCCACCGGCAGAGGCACGGCCAGCTCCCCGCGCCGGGCCTTGCCGATCCGCCCGTTCCACATCCGCTGCTTGATCAGGTGCAGTTCCGCCTCGCTGATCGTCCCCTTCAGCCCGAGCAGCAGCCGGTCGTTGTGCTCAGCCGGGTCATAGACCCCGTCCGGGTCGGCCAGCAGGGCCCCGGCCAGCGCGCACAGCTCCAGCAGCTGGTGCCATTCACGTCCGCTGCGGGCGAGACGGGACATCTCGACCCCGAGGACCAACCCGACGTGGTCCAGGCCGACTTCGGAGACCAGCCGCTGGAAACCCGGCCGGTCCACGAGCCCGGACGCCGAGTGCCCGAGGTCCTCGTCGATCACCAGGACCCGCGACGGGGCCCAGCCCAGACCGACAGCCCGCTGGGTGAGCCCGTATTGCAGCCGGGTCGACTCCGTGTGATCGATGACCTGCTGCGGAGTCGACTGACGGACATAGACGACCGCGAGACGTTCGCGATGCCAGGACTGGACCTTGCCCTCAACCCGGTCCCACGGAGCAGCCGTCGCACTCACCGCGATCACCCCCGTCCGACAGGCCGGGAGCGGTCACGATCCGTGCCGCCAGCAACGCCAGCAGCCGCACCACCTGTTGACGGTTCAGCTCCGGAACGGTCCCCCACCCCGGGATATGGGGACCTCAGCGGCACGCGGTCCGTCCACTGCGGCTCACCACCCTCCACACGACCGGCCTGCCGCTCACGCGGCCGCCGGACAGCAGCGGCCACGGCCAACAGGCCATCAACCCCTACAACCGGAGCATTCCCCACCCCAAACTCATCTACGTGTGCAGTGCGGCTTGCTCCTTGAGCGGTGCGTCAACCGCCGCAAACACTGGCGCGGCCTGGCCATGCGCGCCGACAACCTCGCCATCGCCTGCCAAGCCGCACTCCACCTCGCAGCCATCCTCATCTGGGCCCGCAGATGACCCGAAAGGACAGAACCTAGCCCCCTTAGGCGCAGATGGCGGCCGGGGGTGTTTCCGGTGGGGTGGATGAGCCATGCTCGGCGTTCAGGTAGTGCTGGACCGTCGTCTTCAGCAGCTGGTCGAATCCGACGCGCGGGGTCCAGCCCAGGAGCTCGGTGGCGCGGTGGATGGCGGGCACGCGGCGGTGGACGTCCTGGTAGCCCGCCCCGTAGTAGTCGCGGCCGTCCTGTTCCACG
Source organism: Streptomyces mobaraensis (assembly GCF_020099395.1). Lineage (NCBI taxonomy): Bacteria > Bacillati > Actinomycetota > Actinomycetes > Kitasatosporales > Streptomycetaceae > Streptomyces > Streptomyces mobaraensis. The sequence goes on from NZ_CP083590.1 coordinate 1,156,784, forward strand.
ATGCGGGCGGTGGTGGGTATGTCCTCGTAGCCGGGGACTTCGCCGATGTGGCGGATCAGGCCCTGCGCCGCTTCGCGGATGGTGTGTTCGTTGGCGGGGTTTCCCAGGTTGAAGATCTGCCCGTCGGCCACACCACCGGGGTTCTCCAATATGCGCATCAGTGCGTCGATGCCGTCGTCGATGTGGGTGAAGCAGCGCCGCTGGGCTCCTCCGTCGACAAGGACGACAGGTTCGCGCCGGATGAGATGGCCCAGCATCTGGGGCAGTACGCGGGAGGACCCCGGCGTGGTGCTGTGCGGGTCGTCGAGGCCGGGGCCGGTCCAGTTGAACGGGCGGAACAGGGTGTACTGCAGGCCCTGCTGTTGGGCCAGGGCGTGGATGACCCGGTCGAGGAGTTGCTTGGACGCCGCGTAGATCCAGCGGGATTTGTCCGCCGGCCCGTACACCAGTCGGCTGGTGTACTCGTCGAACTCCTCGTCCTCGCACATCCCGTAGACCTCCGAGCTGGAGGGGAAGACGACACGGGTGCCCGTGGCCGCGCACCGGCGGACGGCGTCGAGGTTGTGGGTGAAGTCGAGGTCGAACGTGCCCAGCGGATCCCTGACGTACGAGGCGGGCGTGGCGGTGGCCACCAGGGGCAGGCATACGTCCGCCCAGTGCAGCTGCCGCTCGATCCAGTCCGTATGGGCGAAGACGTCTCCGGTTCGGAGAGTGAGACGAGGGTGGTGTGCGATGCCGGCGAGGCGTTCGGTGCGAAGGTCCAGCGCGCGGACGTGCCAGTCGGTGCGTGTCAGGATGGCGCGGGTCAGGTGGTGGCCGATGAAGCCGCCCGCACCGAGGATGAGTATGTTCACGAATGTCCCTCGGACTGGGTGAGAATCGCGCCGTGGTGCAGGAGGTCGGGGAAGTCGCGGGGGTTCCCCCGCCGTCCGTCGCTCTCGACGTCGGTCAGGAGCAGGCGGCGTCCGTCGCCGCACGTCACGAGGACCCCTGCGGTGCTGGTCTCGATCTTCCCCGCCCGGTATGTTCCTCGGCCCGCCGGAGCGGCCGGGGCGAGGGTGGCCCGCCAGATGGTGAGTTTGCGGGATCCCGCGTAGCAGTAGGCGCCCGGGTAGGGGTCGGTGACGGCGCGGATCAGGTTGCGGATGTCCTCGGCCGCGTACCGGAAGTCGATGAGCCCGTCGGCGGGACGCCGGGCTCCGAAGGAGGTGGCCTTCGAGGCGAGCTGGGGCCAGCGCGGCGCACGGCCGTCGAGCAGGGCCGGGACACTGCGGCGCACGAGCGTGGCCGAGGCGGGAACGAGCTTGCGGTAGACGTCCAGCGGGGTGTCGTCCGGGCCGATGGGGAAGGGCTCCTGGTCGACGAGGTCGCCGGCGTCCGCCTCGCCCGTCATGTGATGGAGGCTGACGCCGCCTTCGCGTTCGCCGTGCAGGATCTGCCAGTTCACCGGTGCCCGGCCGCGGTAGCGCGGCAGCAGGCTGCCGTGCACATTGACCGCGACCGGGGCCAGGGCAAGCACCGGGTCGGGCAGCAGGCGGCGCCAGTACGCACTCAGCAGCATCCGCGGCCGCAGCCCCCGGATGTGCCGCCGTTCAGTTTCGGTGCGCGGATCGGCGGTGCGGACGGGGATGCCGAGGGAGGACGCCACGTCGGCGACCGACCGGAACCAGACGTTCTCCCGCCCGTCGTCGCGGTGGGTATAGACGCAGCCGACCGGTACGCCGAGTTCCGCCAGCACTTCCAGGGTCCGGCAGCCCACCTCCTGATAGGCGAAGACCACGACGCTCATCGCACCGTACCGGTGACGGCGGATGCGCGATGGCGGCCGGCCACGGCCCGCACGGCCGCGGCGACCCGGTCCTGCTGCTCGTCGCTCATGCCCGCGAACAAGGGCAGGGAGACGATGGCCTCCGCCGCGTCCTCGGTGACGGGGAGGCATCCGGCGGCCGGATCGTTTTCGCGGCGGCTGCGGTAGTAGTGGTGCAGATGGACCGGCGTGTAGTGCACTCCGGCCGCCACCCCGAGCTCCTTGAGTTCGGCGACGAAGGTGTCCCGGTCCACGGTCAGCAGCTCAGGGACCAGCCGTATCACGTACAGGTGCCAGGCATGGGTGTGGGGATACGGCGGGACGTCCGGCAGCCGGATCTCCTCCAGGCCGGACAGCAGCTCGCGGTACCGGCCGGCCAGCTCGCTCCTGCGGGCGTTGAACCGAGCGAGTTTGGGCAGCTGCACCAGGCCGAGCGCGGCATGAAGGTCGGACATGGTGTACTTCCAGCCCGGCTCCAGCACCTCGTACGACACCTGGCCACCGCCACGGTGCCGCGACCAGGAATCCCTGGTGATCCCGTGGAACCGCAGCAGGCGTATGCGCTCGGCCAACTCGCCGTCGGCCACCGTCACCATTCCGCCTTCGGCGGTGGTGATGTTCTTGGCAGGGTGAAAGCTGAAGACAACGGGCTCAGGACCGCCGCCGATGAGCTCGTCGCCATACCACGTGCCCAGCGCGTGCGCCGCATCGTGGACGAGGGTTATTCCACGCCCGGCCACCACGCCACGTAACGCGGCCAGGTCGACCGGAGCCCCGGCATAGTGCACAGGAACGACCGCTCTGGTACGGCTGGTGATCTTGCGCGCCACATCGGCGGGATCCAGCAACAACGTGCCCGGCAGGACGTCGGCGAACACCGCACGGGCGCCCAGCAGCTCGACCACATTGACCGTAGCGGGCCAGGTCAGCGACGGAACGATGACCTCGTCACCAGCGCCGGTTCCCAGCGCGGCCAGCACCAGGTGCAGACCGGCCGTAGCCGAGTCGACGGCGACAGCGTGCGGCGCCCCCGCCCACCGCCCGAAGGCCGCCTCGAACTCCGCCGCCTTCGGCCCCGCGGCCAGCCAACCCGACCGCAAGACGGCCGCCACCGCGGCGATCTCATCATCCTCGATCGTCGGCGCGCACAACGGCACGCCACTGCGCTCGTCCACTCCCCACCCCAAGAACCCCTACACAACGACAGACCCGGTCACCCTACGCCACCCGATCCCGGCCCCCATCGCTCCAAGGCCCCTAGGAGACGCGATGACCAGGTAAGGGTCAGAACACCTGGCCAGGACGCCTTGGCACGTCTCCCTCCCGTCAGCCGCCGGAGCGATCCGGCACCCTCTCCCGGCCACGCCCGCGCCCACTGCCCCACGCCGCACCACGCGCACAGCCCACGGATGGCGGATGACGAACGTTCAGCCGGCAGTGGCCGGTCCCTTCACTGAACCGCAGGTGCGGGCCGGAGCCATGTGTCGGACTCCCGGGCGCGAACACCCTACGGCCCGAGCTCTGAGCAGGATTCGGGCAGCCGAGCCCAAGACCGCCGTCGACCACAGGGCGGCGGTGGCCGTAAAGACGCTGTCGCGACGCCGTTCATGATCAATAATTGCCCCAGGCAGACCCCGCCGGGGTCACTGCGGGAAGGAGACCTGCATGGAAGAGGGACAGCGCGTCGCACTGAAGGCTGCGCTCGCAATAACGAAAACCGTGGTGATACCCGAGGGGGCACAGGGAGTCGTCGTGGAGTCCTGGACCGAAGAGCTATGGGACACCCACGGTACGGGGCTCACCACGGTGCGCTCGGACTCCGAGGACGCCGAATATTTCCGTACCACTGACAGCACGCTGATCGAGTCTGCCGTGAAGCTGCGGGTGCAACTCGACTTGGGCCTGTTGGTGACCGAGTACCAAGTGGAGTTCACAGAGGCGTAACCAGACGCCGGGATGCATCGCGTCGGCGGCTGCCAGGGCCTGACCGATGCGCCGCCTCACAGTACGGCCGGGTAGGCCCCCAGCTAGCGCGCGTCCCCTTGACCAGGATGCCCGACTGCTGATGGGGCGGCAACAAGCAGGTGGTCGCGCTTCGTGACCCTTTTATTTAGGAGGAACATGTCGACTTCGGTCAATATGTATGGAGTTGAGCCCTACGCCGGGACTGCGGGCGAGGAGTACATGGGTGAGCCCATGCGCCAGCACTTCACGAAGCTGCTCGAAGCCTGGAAGCAGGAGCTGATGACCAGCCCGGACCGGTCCGCCGATCGCGTGAAGGCCGACTTCCCCGGCCCGGTCGACCGAGCCACCATCGAAGAAGAGTTGGGCCTGGAGCTGCGCAGCCGCGACCGGGAACGAAAGGTCATCGAGAAGATCGACCAGGCTCTGCACAAGATCGAGAACCACGCGTACGGCTGGTGCGACAAATGCGGGGCCGAGATCGGCCTTCGCCGTCTTGAGGCACGCCCCACCTCAGACCGCTGCCTCGACTGTAGATGAGGTGGCAGACCACAGGGAGCAGACGCTCGGCAAGGAGTAAGTGCCCCGAGTGGTCAGTTGCGGAACCAGATCAGGATGGCCGCAAGGTGGAGTGCGGCCTGGTAAGCAGTGGCGAGTCTGTCCGTGCACCTGGCCAGCCGCGCCACTGCTCCAGGCGACAGATACATCGTTCGACAGTGTCCCGCTCCTTGTGCCGCTCGGGGTCGAGCCGGGCGGCCGTCCGTCTAACGCGCCACGACGAAGGCCGTTCCGGACCTGGTCCGCTGGCGGCGGAATGACCGCACGGATACGCCGTTCACGCAGGTGGAAGCTAGTTGAACCAGGAATACAGCGTCACGCCGGTCTGCGCGACAGGCCCGGCACCCGGGAAGCGCTGAGGGCGCGGCCCTAATAGCAGGGCCAGGCCTGCCTCCTCATGACCCCCTCCCCATAAAGCACGAGCGCCTCCGCTGCCGACCTACCCAGACGACACCATCCAGATCCCGCACAAGCCGAAGATCAGCCGAACGGGTGACCTCCCAGGACACCCGGCCTCGCCAACAGCCACTGCAACAACGGCTTATCAAACTTTGCATCGAAAGCAGGCTCTTACGAGGCAGCAGTCTGCTTGGCACCCTTCCCGCTCGCGGGGCAAGGTCGTTTTGTCGGTGGGATCTATGGCCGGGTCACCTCGGTGGCGTGGAGGTTGCGCAGCGTGCCGTCACCGGCGTCTTGTTGGGAGGGATAGAGCAGCTGCATGGCCACGGTGAGAGATGTGCCGGGTTCGATGGTGCGGGTGTCGTCCGGCGTGGCGATGACGACGGATCCCTCTGTGCCGTCCTTGATCACCTCGTACCATTGGGTCTGTTGGGGATTGATACGGGTTCGCGCCGGTGCGTCGAAGGAGATCTCCCACCTCACCACCCGTTGTTCGTTGGCGGTCAGGGTGATGTCGTAGCTGATCACCCATCCCGTCGCGTCCTCGGGCCATCCCTGGTGCCACTGCCCGACGATCGCGGGGGTGATGCTGACCCGTGGCAGTTCGACGTCGGTGGCGGCCGAGTCGGACTGCTGCTCGGCGGTATTGGCGCGTGACGGCGACTTGATCAGGCTGGTGGGGGTGAGGCGGCCCTCGAACCGGGGGTCGATGGTGCCGGTCAGGCTGATCATCGCCTTGCTGCCCTTGGGCAGGTCGACCGGCTGGCGCAGGCCGTCCAGGACCGAACCGGTACCGCAGACGGCTCCGTTCTCGGCTTGGCAGGTCAGCTCCGGATCGGTCAGCTCTGCCGGGATGGCGCCCTCCACGACGGCGTCGGGGGCGTCGTTGGGGCCGAGGTTCTGCACGCTGATGCTGTAGGAGACCCGTTCTCCCGACTTGGCCGTCTGCGGGCCGCCCATCTCCAGCGGCATGTTCACGGGCAGGGCCACCGTGAGGTTCCTGATCCGGTGGGCCGCGGTGGCGCTGCCCGTGCCGGCCGCGAAGCCCAGCTTGAACGTCTCCGGCATCCGGGTCTGCCCGGGGGTCTGCGCGAGGTCGAAGTCGTCGATCAACAGGGTACCGTTCGGGTCGGCCCGGTCGGCGTGCCGTACGGTCAGCCGGCCGTCGATGACGGACACCTGGATGTGGGCGCCGGCTTCCCATGACGCGTGGAACCCGCCGGGTGCCTGGACGCCGGTGAGCCAGCGGAACCCTTCCCTCTCGCTGCCGGAGCCGCGTACCCCGACGGTGCGGGGGAGATTTCCGGGGCCGCCCGTCCCGGAGAACGGTGTGGCGAAGTTGCCGAAGTTGTCGAAACCGATGCCCACGTATCCGGCCGTGACGCCCGGGGTGACGATCGTGTCCGGCCCGGACTTGGTGAAGGAGTAGCCGAGCGCTCCGCCCCGGCCGCCGGGGCCGGTCGTGTGCTCGCCGTCGATCAGGTAGACGCTGAAGCCGTCGCCGAGCTCGGGGCCGCCCTCGCAGGAGTAGTCGAAGTCGATGGTGACGCCGAGCGCTGAGGAGAACGGCTGATTGAGGAAGGCCGTCCCGGCCTTGGAGCTTTCGTTGGGAGTGAGTTCCAGGCTGCCGCCGGTCAGCCGCGCGGTGCCCTGGAGCTGCCAGTGCGGGTTGGTCACGGTGCCCTGGGCGAACGATTCGACGATCGGGAACTGCACTTGCCGGGAGGCTGTGGACGCCTTCACTGGCATGGGGAATCATCCTTGGTCGGATGTGCCACGGGGCCACGGGGTGGGCGGCGGCCTGGTCAGGGCTGGGTTGACGCGGCGTTGACCGGGTGGGGAGCACAGGGGGCAGGGGGGCCAGGGGGGGAGTGCGCGGGCTCAGGCGAAGACCTTGCTGAAAGTGGCGAGCGACACTTTTCCGGCCCGTTTGGAGATGTCGCCGACGACTTTCCACTCACCGACCTGGTCGAGGGTGCCGACGGTGAGATCGGTGCCGGTCGCGACCTTGTCGGCGACCCCCGTCTCCTCGCCGGTCGACAGGGCGACGGCGGTGGGGATCTGGGTGGCCATCGCCACCGATCCCTCGATCACCTTGCCCGCCACCACTCCCTGTTTCGCGGTCGCACCGACGATGCGGGCCCCCTTGGCGCCCAGATAACGGGAGATGGCCCCGGCCTCGGCGGCCGCGGCGCCACCGGTGGCCGCCAGAAAGGCCCGGCCGCCGGACCGGACGGCCACCCCCACCTTGCCGACGGACCGCATACTGACCGCACCGGTACGCAGCCCCTTGGCGACCGCGCCGAACGCGGGAACGGCCCCGACCACGTCGGTGACCAGCTCGGCGAAGGTCCCGGCGTCCCAGTCGCCCTCGATGACCGCGCCCACGGTGTGCGCGCTGAGCGCGCCGACTGCGGTGACCACGGCGATCGGCCCGCAGATCGGGGTCAGCACGGGAATCAGCGCGAGGACGCCGGTCACGGCGGAGACCACGCCGAGGACGTCGCCCAGGATTCCCCAGAAGTCGCCGCCACCCGCCTCCGCGGCGGCCTTTTCCGCGGCGACGGCCTTCAGGTACTCGAACTCCCTGCCGCGCGTCGTGATGATGCGGGTGAACTCCCGGTCGAGCAGGAGGCTTTGCAGCTGGTACTCGGCCTCGACGGCGAGCACGGTGTCGACGAGTTCGCGCAGTTCGTCGTCGGGGATGCGGTCGGGTCCGTACCCCTTGTCGAGGAAGCGCCAGATCTCGCAGGTGAAGCTTTGGCCGGCCTTGCCCAGGGAGTGGCTTCGCAAGGGCCGGGCGACCTCGGGGTCGTAGAAGTCGATCACACTGCCGGGTGGCACCATCCTGCGGCGGTACTGGCCGCGTTGTCGAGGGCTGGCTCGCTGCACCAGCGGCTCGATCCGCTCCTGGGACGCCTTGGCCAGCGAGTCGGTGTACTCCTGGACGCGCTCCCCGGCCTCGGCGGAGGAGGTCTTGAGCGCGTAGAGCCGTTCGTCCAGCCGCCTCAGGGCTCCGAGGATCCGGTTCTCCTGGTAGAGGTACATCCGGATGAGCTGCTCGATGCGGTAGCGGTCCTCGTCGCGCAGGGCCTTGGGATCCCAGCCCCAGATGCTCAGCGCGTCTCCCTCACCCTTGGTGTACATGTTGAGTTCGGAGTGCACCGCCGCCACGATCAGATCGTGCTCGCCGGGGGCGTAACCCAGCTCGCGCATCGGAAACCGTCCGTTGCCTTCGATGACGGTGTACAGCGTTTTCATGGCCAACGGTCCTCTCGTGTCCAGGGGCTGGGGGTCAGACGAAGGCGATCGTCTTGCAGACCTGGCCGATGATCTCGACGCAGTCGTCCCACTCGGCGGTGTTCTCCGTGGCGATGGCGAAGTCCGCCATGGCCAGGCGTCCCGGGATGGGGACGAAGACGTGGAGCTGGCGCACGACGGTCGGACCGCCACCCGCGTTGAGCAGGTTCACCGGCCGGGGCACCTCGCTCTCCTCGGTGAGCAGCACGGCGGGCCCGGTCGGCAGCACGACCACGCCCACCTCGGCGTCCGGGTAGATCGCGCCCATGGAGCGGGCGAGGCGGTGCACGGTGTCCTCGTTGGACAGTTCGCTGGGCCGGGCGGTGACCGACAGCAGCATCGAGCTGAGGGGCTTCTCAGGCTCGTCCTCGGTCGGCCCGGACAGCAGGATGCCCGCGTAGACGGCCCCCGCGGCGGCGAGCATCTCGTACATCGCCTGCTGGGAGACGATCGCATGGGCGATCTCGTCGTCCGTCGGCCGCGGGTCCAGGCCGGTGAGGTCGGCGATGAGCCGGTCGGTGTTGGTTTCGGCCGTCACCGTGAAGTCGATGTCCCGGAACATCTCGGGAACGGAGAAGCTGAGCGGCAGGTCGACAGTGGCTTCGGGCATGAGGCGTCACAAGCCCTTCCCTGGCTGATGGGGTTCGCCATCCTTCAGGTCAGGCATCTCATCGGACAAGATCGCGCATTCGAACCCGTGTATGCCGCTGGCCGGATTCATTCGTCGGCGGCGGACAACGCGTACCACCAGGCATCAGACGATACCGCGCGGCACAGCCGGACCAGGCCGAAAGGCCGGAATCCGCTTGCGAACACGGCGTGCGAGCCGGATTCCGCGCTTGCTCCTCATCCGTGTCCCGCGAGCACGCCAGTCGCGTTCCTACCTAGCCGGTGAACCCCGGTTAGCGAAACCGGTGATCAGCCAGACCATAGAACCTCACTCACTTCGCACCGCCCAAACCCTGGGGGCCAGGGCACCCCACTCCTCAGAAGGGTGATCTCGCACCTGATCGCCTGCGCCACCTCTACGAACACGGGGGGGAATGCAGCAGAAGGACATCACCGACCTCGCCGGATGCAGCCCCGGCATCGTCCGCTACTCCTTGAAAGAGGCCGGAGTCCCGCTCCGGCCGCACCGCGCCGCGCCGCCGGCGCACGATCATAGGACCTCACCCCGCCCCCGAGCTTCCCGCGGAGAACATGAGCAACGCACCCGTCTCGCGGCCCCCGACACCAGGGCCCACTACCGGCAGTGACTACAGCCCAGAGCCTGACAGGCAATTCTGCTCGTGATCACCGAGCACACCGCTGCTCATCAGGCGCGGAATTCGGTGTTTCCGCAGGAGCCATTGCTCATGAAGTCGCGCTACCTACGCCTGTCACCACGGCGTAGGGCTCGCCACCCACTCCGCACGATCGAGAGCCCGATGACTTCCACGGACGCCCCCGCGCAGATCACCCTTTCTTTCAGCCGGAGCGCCGCCGGCATCGTCGCCGTCGCTGTCGGCGAGAAATACCCCTGGGCGCAGACCGCGCTGGAGGCCACCGGCTTCCAGCGGCGCCAGGATGACACGTACACCCTGCCCATCGAGGACCCGCAGGCTGCTCAGGCCCCGATGGCCGAGCTAGTGCGGACCGCCGACCGCCACCAGAGCGTGGTGAAGGCCAGCGGCCGGACCTTCATGGGTGATGTCGCCGAGGGCATCGCCGCGCACCTGCCCGGCCGGTGGAGCGCGACGGTGGACGTCTACAGCCATCCCGTCGTGAGTGGAGCGGCTGCCAACCTTGCTGCCACTGGCATCAGCTACGGCGTCTCTCGTTTCAGCGACGGTGTACAGAGCGCTCGCGACCGACTTCGCAGAGCCCTCAACCGCGCCTCCGATGAGGACCAAGCCGCAGCTCTGGACGCCTACGACGTTGCGACAGTTCAGCTGGTGTCTCGTATGACCGGAGAGCAAGACATCCCTCTGGCCGAAGCTGAACTGACTAATGTGCTAAGGCTGATCCTCACCAGTTACGCCGAGCGCTACCCGCAAGCACGAGGAGAAATCCAGGGCCTTGCCACCTATCCATCTGAAGTCGCATCGATCACGCAGAACGGATACGACCGGGCAACAGTCATCGGCAAGGTAGAAGGCGACCTCACCATCAACCAGGGATAGGACTCACAGAAGAAGTGGCCAACGAGCCCCTATACGGCCCCTATACAAAGGTCGCCTCTTGGCCTGATATCCGGGCTCACCTCGACCTCATCGCGGCGCACAGTCCAAACCTCGCCGGAAGTCTGGAGTATGGGCTTGGCCAGGATGAAGCGGACGGGCAAGTCAAACTCACCGGAGACGACCGCGACGACGTACGACACCAGTCTGCAGACACCGTGCTAGCCATTCGTCAGGCAGCTGAACTACTCAGCACCCTCTCCGAACTTAAAGAACTAGCGCAAACCATTCCCAAGATGCCCGATTTCGGAGAAATCGAGCAGCACAGGGAAGGCATCACCTCCGAAATCACAGCTATCGCCACAAGCGCAGCGGGCACCCTGACCGCACGCATGATTGACGCCACCCCCGCCGCACTGCGCGCCGAGGTCGCACATCTCTACACACACGGCCCCCCAGAGCTGATCCGCGCAAGCCTCGCTACGGTGGCCGAAGATGCGCGTATCCTGCGTGACCTTGCCCGCGAAGTTGCAGGGCCATTCCGGGCCAATACTGAAGGCGAAGCAGCGACCTCGAAGTCCGGTCATCACCAACGGAGTTGTCGACCGTACCGTGTACGGCTGGATCGCCGACGGTCAAGGCCGCTCCACCGTGAAGAACTCCATCGCTCCGCTGAACCGGGTCATGGAGCAGGCCGTCCGCGACGGCATCATCGACGTCAATCCCGCCAAGATCACCGGCTGGCAGAGGACGTACCAGCAGGTCGAGGACGAACTCGACGACCCCCGCTCCCTCGCCCTCCGCGACTGGGACGCCCTGGACGATCTGGCCAACGCCCTCGTCGAACGCTCAGCGGACCAGTACCTCGGCTGGGGCGACGTCGTCCGCTTCGCCGCCTGCACCGCCGCACGCATCGGTGAGGTCTCCGGCGTCCGGGCCAAGGACATCGACCGGCGCACGTGGACGTGGGAATGCTGCCGCCAGACCACGCCGGGCCCCGGCGGCCTCATCGACAAGGGCACCAAGGGCAAACGACGCCGGTCGGTACCTATCATCCCCGAGATCCGCCCAATGGTCGGCGCACGCCTGGACGCAGTGGGGCACGACCCCATGGCCCGGCTGTTCACCGGGCCCCGCGGCGGCCGGATCACCACCGCCATCCTGCGCGACGCCACCCACTGGGACGAAGTGGTCGTCCGCCTCGGATACGAGCACCTACGCCGCCACGACCTCCGGCACACCGGACTGACGTGGATGGCGGACGCCGGCATCCCCGTGCACGTGCTCCCCGTGATCGCCGGGCACGGCTCGATCACCACCACCCAGCGGTACCTGCACCCCGACCGCCGGTCGATCCACCTGGCCGGCGCCGCCCTCAGCCGCTACCTCACCGAAGGCCGCCAAGAGGCTCCTGGTCCCAAACTGGTCCCAGAGCCCGCACCTGTGCGGCACCTGCGACTCGTCCGTTGACCCACACGAAAAGAGCCTCTGACCTGCGGTTTCCCGCTGATCAGAGGCTTCTTTCCTACCGTCGGGACGGCGGGATTTGAACCCACGACCCCTTGACCCCCAGTCAAGTGCGCTACCAAGCTGCGCCACGTCCCGGTGCTCGTCCGGCTCGGGCTGGTGCCCTTGCCGACCGCGCAAGAGAACAATACCGCACGCCGTGGGGTGGTCGCGCACGGATGGGCGGGCGGGGGCCGGGGCAGCGGCATGGGGTGGGCAGGGCGGGCATGGGTAGCGGGGCCCGGGCGGGGCGGGGGAGATGAGTAGCGGTACTCATGTGGGCCGCGGGCCGGGTCCGCGACGCTTCAGGGCATGAGTACTCCATCGATACAGCGGCCGACGACCACCGCGTTCTACGTCCAGGCCGCCCTCTCGTTCGGACTGTCACTGGTGGCGCTGGCGGTCGGGATCGTGCGGCTGCCGGTCGGGGCCTGGGAGCGGGGGTTCCTGGGGCTGGGGCTGGTCTTCGTGGTGTCGTCGGCGTTCACGCTGGCCAAGTGCGTGCGGGACCGGCAGGAGGTGGACGAGATCACCAACCGGGTCGACAAGGCGCGGCTCGACAAGCTGCTCATCGAGCAGGACGCGTTCAAGGTGGAGGGGCTGTGATCGGCCCGCGGTGAGCCGCAGGGTCGGTGCTCAACCTCTGGGGTGTTGACCCCGGCCCCCGCACCGTGAACGATGATCCGATCGAGATCTTCCTCTCGCGCCCCGCGCAACTCCCGTACCCCAGGAGGACAGTTGGACGTCCAGGGCCCCTCGGGCACTCGCCTCTCTCCCCTCTCCCGGCGCAGATTCCTCCAGGCCACCGCGGGCACCGCGGCGGTGGCCGGGATGGCCGGGGCGGTCGGGGTGGTTCCGACGCCGGCGGAGGCGGCACCGGCCGCCACAGCCGGAGCGGCGGGCTCCGGGGCGCCCGTGCTGTCCTTCACCGCCACCACCAACGGCTCGGCGTCGCTCTTCGGTGACCGCGTCGTGGCCGAGGTGCAGAACGTCCTGTGGTCGCTGCCCCGCAAGGGCGGGGACGCGGTGGCGATCACGCCGCCCGACCTGGAGCCGACACGGCCCGTGCACTCACCGGACGGCCGGCTGCTCGCCGTCTGCGCGTACCGGGGCGGCGGTTTCCACATCTGGACCCTCCGCCCCGACGGGACGGGGCTGCGGCAGCTCACCGACGGACCCTGGGACGACCGGGGCCCGTCCTGGTCCCCCGACGGCACCCGGATCGCGTTCGCCTCCGAGCGCCAGGGCGATCCGGTGGCCGGCAGCCCGTACCGGATCTGGACGGTGGACGTCCGGACCGGCGCGCTGACCCGGGTGACCGGGCTCAAGGACCAGGACGGGCCGCTCCAGGACGGCGCGTGGGAGGACTTCGACCCGGTCTGGTCGCCGGACGGCAAGCGGCTGCTGTTCGTCCGCGGCCAGGCGACGAAGGACGCGCTGGTGTCCCGGACGGTGGCGTCGGTGCCCGCCGACGGCCGCGGCCCGGTCCGCGTCGAGCACACCGAGACGGCGAAGGCGCAGGTCATGACGCCCGCCGTGAGCCCGGGCGGGCGGCTGGCGTATCTGCGGACGACCGCCGCCCCCACCGCGTCCTGCGCCCTGGTCGTCGACGGCGCGGCCGTGGCCGTCGACGGCGACGTGGAGCCGGTGCCGCCGCGGTGGATCTCGCGCGACGAGCTGCTGCTGACCGTCGAGGGGCAGTTCCGGGTCGTCCGCGTCACGCCCTCCGGCGGGGGGAAGGAGCCGGGAGCGTCGACCGTCGCCACCGTCCCGTTCGCCGCGAAGCTGCCGGTCGACCGGCCGCGCTACCGCGTCAAGCGGTACGACGTCGAGGTCGGCGGCGTGGGCCGGGTACGGGCGGTGCACCTGCCCGCGCTGTCCCCGGACGGCCGCCGGGTCGCGTTCGCCGCGTTGAACGCGCTCTGGGTCGCCGACGTCGACGGCGGCGCGGCGCCCCGGCGCGTGGTCCGCGCCGACGCCACCCGCTACCTCCTCGGCCCGTCCTGGACGGCCGACGGCAAGTCGCTGGTCTACGCCGACGACCGCTCCGGGCTGCTCGCCGTCCGCCGGCACGACCTCGACTCCGGCGAGGACGCCGAGCTGGCCGGCGGCGGCCGGGTGAGCCCGGCGCTCTCCCCCGACGGCAAGCGGCTGGCCTGCCTCGACCTCTCCGGCAACCTCCTGGTCCGCGACCTCGCCGCCGGCACCGACCGGGTGCTGGCCGCGCCGATGGGCGGCGGCGGGCTGCCGGGCCGGCCGAGCTGGTCGCCCGACGGCCGGTACGTCGCGTACTGCGACCGCAACCGGCTGAACCAGCGCTTCCGCGAGGGCTACAACCTCATCCGCGTCATCGACACGTCCGACGGCACATCGCGGCTGCACGCCCTGGCCCCGCACGCCTCGATCGCCGACCGCTACGACTCCGGCCCGGTGTGGTCGCCGGACGGCCGCCACATGGCCGTGATCAGCGAGTCCGCGCTGTGGCTGCTGCCGGTGAAGCCCGACGGCACCCCGGCGGGCGCGCCCCGCCGGCTCACCGACGAGGCGGCCGACCATCCGTCCTGGTCGGCGGACTCCCGCCGGATCCTCTACCTGTCGGCCGGGAAGCTGCGGCTGCTCGACGTCGGCACGAAAGAAGCGCGGACCGTCCCCATCCGGCTCGACTACCGCCGCCCGACCCCCGTCGACACGGTCGTCCACGCCGGCCGGTTCTGGGACGGCACCGGGAACACCGTCCGGGAGGACGTCGACGTCCTCGTCCGCGACGGCCGGGTGCACTCCGTCGAGCCGCACCGGGCGGGACGCGCCGCGCGGCGCCGGGTGGACGCGTCCCGGCGCACGGTGCTCCCCGGCCTGTGGGACGCGCACACCCACCCCTGGCAGATCACCTACGGCGGCCGGCAGACCGCCCTCCAGTTCGCGTACGGGATCACCACAGCCGTCTCGCTCGGCGGCGCCTCGTACGAGCAGGCCCGGATCCGCGAGGCCGTGAACGCCGGCGACCTCGCCGGGCCGCGCCTGCTGACCTGCGGCGAGCTGCTGGACGGCAGCCGGGTCGCGTACAGCATGGGCCGGGCGCACCGCACCCGCGAGGGCCTGCGCCGGTCACTGTCCCGGGCCGCGGCCCTCGACTGGGACTTCGTGAAGACGTACGTCCGCGCGCCCGGCTGGGTGATCGAGGAGGCGGCCCGGCACGCCCACGACGTGCTGGGGGTGCGCACCGGTTCGCACCTCTGCACCCCGGGCGTCCAGCTCGGCCAGGACCTGACGACCCATCTGCAGGCCACGCAGCGACTGGAGTTCGGGCACGCCACGTCGGCGAGCGGCCGGGCCTACGAGGACGTGCGGGAGATCTACACCCGGACGGACTTCCACATGATCGCGACCATTTTCACCTCGACCCCGCTCATCGGCGACCAGCCGGGCCTCGCCGAGGACCCGCGGGTGACGCGGCTGATGCCGCCGTGGGACGTGGACCTCGTCCGCAAGACCGCCGCCGAACGGCCGACCGGCGACCAACTGGCCACGCTCCGCACCGAGGTGGACGTCTACCGGCGCGTCCTCGCCGGCGGCGGCCTCGTCGCCCTCGGCACCGACGCCCCGCTGGTCCCCGTGGGCCTCTCCCTGCACATGGGCCTGCGCGCCCTGCACCGCCACGGCCTCTCCCCCGCCGAGACGCTGCGCACGGCGACGGCGATCCCGGCCCGGGTGTTCGGCGCGGAACGCGACCTCGGCACCCTGGAGTCCGGCAAGCTCGCCGACATGACGATCGTCGACGGCGACCCGTTCACCGACTTCGACTCGCTGGTACGGACGGAGTCCGTGCTCCGCGGCGGCCTCCCCTTCGAGCAGCGGAAGCTCCTCGACGCCTACGCCGGCGACGCGGCCCCGGCGGCCCGGCACGGCAGCTCGACGCACGGCGACTGGCTGGAGGTGGGACGGCTGCTGCGGCGCGACTCGTGCTGCGACCCGGGGCACTGAGCGCCGGCCCACGCCGCGCGGCGGTTCGAACGCCCGGCGCGACGGCCGGGGCGACGGCCGAGGCGACGGCCGAGGCGACGGCCGAGGTAGCGGCCGAGGTAGCGGCAATTGGCCTGATATGCGGTGTCGTTGGGGACGGACGGGCCATAGGTTCGCCGGGTATTCCCGATTTCCGGAGGTGCATCATGAGACGGCACATCCTCACCGGCGCGCTCGCCGCCGCCTGCCTGCTCGTCCCCTTCCAGGCCCACGCCGCGGCTCCGGCCGCGCCGGCCGCGCAGTCGGCGGCCACCGTGTGGGACAAGTGCGAGGCCGCGCTCGACTCACCGCACGAGTCCCACACCAACCCGGACGTCATCAACGTCCACGCGGACCTCAAGGGCTGCAAACAGAAGATGCCGGAGTACTCGATATCCGTCACCCTCTACAAGGAAGGCACCCAGGTCGCGCACGACAGCGGCTCGGGCAAGAACAAGTTCAAGGCACGGGTCGTGGCCAACTGGCCTCCGCCGAAGGGGGAATGTCACTCCTACTCGGCAAAGGCCACCTTCACGATCAAGGCCGAAGGGAAGACGCACAGCGCCTCCCTGGAGAACCACAGCCAGGGCAAGATCTGCATCAAGAAGTAGGCACGACCACGGCCGGTACGGTACGTGCCACCGTGCCTACCGGCCTCCACCGACCACCGGCGAGGCGAACGACATGACCGGGCACACCCTCTTCCTCGCGGTCACCGACCGGACCGACCGGACCGACCGATCCAACCAGACCGGCCGATCCGACCGGACCAGCCGCCCCGCCCCGGCCTTCGCCCTCACCACGCTCGCCGTGGACACCGGACGGCTGGAGGAAGCCGAGCGGCGCGCGGCCGACGCGCTCACCGGCCTCGCCCCGGGCGCGGACTGGATCGGGCTGGCCCCGTCCGTACGACGCGAGGTCGTCGCCCGGGTCCGTGCGGTGCCGCACCACGCGGTCGACCACACCGAGCACGACCGCGACCCGGCCCGCTCCGCCTCTCCCCTGGCCGACTGCCTGCGCAGTCTCGCCGGCGGCGGCGCCCTCGCCGGGATCACCGCGCAGCCGTACACCGTCTACCTCACTGGTGGCCTCACCGGTGGTCTCACCACCGACGACGCCGCGTCGGCCCCCCTCCTCGCCGGCGCCCGCGCCGTCCACCCCGACGCCGAAGCCCGCTTCCCCGCCCTCGCCCGCCTCACCACCCTCCTCGCCACGGCCGCCGCGCCCTCGATCGACGCCGCGGTCACGGACGGGGAGGACCTGTACGACGCCTTCGACCGCTACACCCTCGGCGGCCTGGCGTGAGCGGAACGCGTCCCCGCCGGCACGACCGGTTCCGTCGACCGCGCACCCGGCACGCCCTCCGGCCCTCGACAGGGGCTGGGAGGGGCGAGCGTCGCTTCACCCGGACCCGGCCCCCTGAAGCGCCCGGAGGAACCGACGGACCGCGGTCGCCGACTCCTCCGGTCTGCGCAGGTGTACCCAGTGGTCCGCGTCCAGTTCGACGAGGGTGGTGCGCGGGCGCCGGGCGGCCATCTCCCGGGCCTGGACGGTGGGCAGCACCGCGCTCGCCGTTCCGTGCAGGAGCAGCGCGGGGCAGTCGGAGCCCAACCACCGACTCCAGTGGTCCCCCAGCACCCGGGCGTCCGAGTCGACCATGTCCTCCGGATGGCATCCGAGCCGCCAGCCGTCACCGTACGGCCGCAGTCCGTTCTCCAGCAGCGGCGCCAACGTGCCGCAGGAAGCGAGGAGTTCCTCACGCGTCGGGGCGTGGTACGGCAGCTCCAGCAGGAAGGACAGCGGGACGGGCGTGACGACGGGCAGGGCCGCGGGCCCGTCGATGTTCACCAGTGCGCTGACCGCCCCGGGCCGGCTCGCGGCCAGGTGATAGCCGTTGACGGCGCCCAGGGAGTGCCCGAGGACGGGCAGCGGATGACGGTCGAGGCCCAGGTGGGCCAGCAGAAGGCGGAGGTCGTCGAGGTAGCCGTCGCGGTCGTACCGGCGCGCCCGGTCCGAGTCGCCGTGCCCCCGCTGGTCGGGCGCGATCACCCGCCATCCGTCGGCACCGAGCACGGCGGCGAGTTCCGCGAACTCGGCGCCCTCACCCAGGTGTCCGTGCAGCGCGAGCAGGGGCCGACCCCCCACGGGCGCGAAGTCGAGGTAGGAGAGGCGCCGGCCGTCGGGGGTGGTGAGGTGGGTGCGGACGGTTCGGCGGGGAGCGGGTCCGTTCGGCATGGATTCACCGTAGTACCCGGGTTTCCCGGCCGGTTCCGTCCCTCAGAGGCCGCTTACGCCACACCGCCCGCACGCCGCGGGCGGTGAACCGCCGCCGGGCGAAGGCCCGTAACCGTCGCCCGCCTCCCCGCAGGCCCGGCACGTGGGCGGGCTCGTCCCGTCCGCCGGCGGGGTCCAGTGGATGACGCGCTCGATCACGACCGGCAGGGGTTCGGTCGGGTGGACGGTCCGGTCGGGGCAGTAGGCGATGTTGTTCCAGCCCCGCCGCCAGGTGCGCCAGCCGTGCGCGGCGCGCCAGGCGGCGCCGGTGGGGTCGTGGCGTCGTCCCCGCGCCTTCTCCGCCAGCCGGTCCGCCGCGCGGGCCCGGACGTGGGCGACCCAGAGGCGCCGGGCGGCGTGCAGTTCCTCGGCGGCGCGGATCAGGGCCGCGGGGTCGTGTTCGACGTTCCCCGGGATCCGCGCGCTCAGGGTGAGGTGGTGGTACGTGGCGTGGAAACCGTACGGCGCGAAGTGCACCAGACAGGAGCGCAGGTCGGAGCGGCGGATCCGGGCCGGGAGGCGCTCGTCGTGGACCCGCCGCAGGTGCAGGTTGAAACTGCTCAACCGGGGAGCCCCGCCTCAGCGTTCGGCCGCGAGGTCCAGGCGCGCCGCCGGGGCCGGGGCCCGGCCGGCGCCGCGTACCTGGGGGGCTTCCGCCGCGACGGCCTGCCACCAGGGGTCCGGCCGCAGTCCCGCCGCCGGTTCGAACGGCTGGCCGGGGCGGGGGACGGCGTAGCGGACGCCGGCGCGGCGGGCGGCGGTGACCGTACGTTCGGCGGGCTCGTCCCAGGGGTGCGGGGCGAGGTTGAAGGTGCCCCAGTGGATGGGGAGGAGGACGCCGCGCTCGGCGGGGGCGGACCCCTGGAGGTCGAGGTGGGCGCGCAGGCCCTCCTCCGGTTCCATGTGGATGTCCGGCCAGAACTCGCTGTACGCGCCGATCTGGATCATGGTGGCGTCGAACGGGCCGTAGCGCTCGCCGATGCCGGCGAAGCCGGGGAAGTAGCCGGTGTCACCGCTGTGGAACACGCGGTGCCGGGGGCCGGCGATGACCCAGGAGGCCCAGAGGGTGTGCTGGGTGTTGCGCAGCGCCCGTCCGCAGAAGTGGCGGGCGGGGGTGGCGGTGAGGGTGAGCTCGCCGACGAACGTCGTCTCGTGCCAGTCGAGTTCGGTGATCTGCCCCGCCGGGATACCCCAGTGCTCCAGGTGCGCGCCGACCCCGAGCGGTACGACGAACTCCGTGCCGGTCCGGGCCAGCGCGCGGACGGTGGGCATGTCCAGGTGGTCGTAGTGGTCGTGGGAGATGACCACGGCGTCCACCCGGCCGGTCTCGGCGAGCGGTATCGGCACCGGGTGCAGCCGGCGGGGGCCCGCGAAGGCGAACGGCGAGCAGCGTTCGGACCAGACGGGGTCGATCAGCACCCGGTGGCCGTCGATCTCGGTCAGCACGGCGGAGTGGCCCATCCAGGTGAGCCGCAGCCCCGACTCGGCGGGTTCCGCCAGGTCGGCGACGGTGGTCGGGTGCACGGGGATGGGGTGGGCGGGCGCGCGGCGGACCCGCTCCTCTTTGCGGAAGTAGGTGGGCAGATAGCCCAGCATCGAGCGGGTGCTCGGGGTCCGCTCGGGGCCCGGGGGGTTGACGAAGACGCCGCCCGCGAAGTGCGGCGAGCGCAGGATGCGGGCCATCCGCTCCCCCGACGGGTCGGCGCCGAAGGCGGCCGGGCGGAGCGCGTCGAGGGGGTTTCTGGGGACGCGGAAGCCGGTCACGGCACCTCCAGGCGTGGGGAACGGTCCGTCTCATTATCGGACGGTCCTGCCCGCCCGCGCCATCGTTGATCGTTTTCCCGCCGGGGAAGCGCCGGGGCCGGGGGTCGGGCCGGGCCCGGGGTTCGAGCCGGGAGCGGAGGTCGGGCCGGGTCCGGAGAGGCGGGCCGACCCGGAAGTCAGGCCGGCTCCGGAGGCCAGGCCGACCCGGAACCCGGGCCGGGCCCGGGGGTCGGTCCGGGTCCGCAGGCCAGGCCGACCCGGAAGCCGGTCCCGGTCCCGAGGTCGAACCGACCCGGACCTCAGGCCGGAAGCGGGGCGGCCGCGGCGACCAGCCCGCTCTCGCGCAGTTCCGCCCAGAACGCGGCCGGGATGTCCTCGTTCAGCGCGGCCGTGTCCTCGGCGATGCGGCTGGGCCGGGTGGCGCCGGGGATGACGGCGGCGGCCGCCGGGTGGGCGAGGGAGAACTGCAGGGCGGCGGCCTTGATGCTCACGCCGTGCCGCTCGGTGAGGGCCTTGAGCCTGCCGACGCGCTCGACGATCTCCGGCGGGGCCTGCTGGTACTCGAAGTGGGTGCCGCCGGCGAGGACGCCGGAGCTGTACGGACCGCCGACGACCATGTCGACGTTCCGCTCCTGGGCCATGGGGAGGAGGCGGCCCAGCGCGTGCGCGTGGTCGAGCAGGGTGTAGCGGCCGGCGAGCAGGAAGCCGTCGGGCCGGGGCTCGTCCAGGGCCAGGGTCAGCTCGATGGGCTCGGTGCGGTTGACGCCCAGGCCCCACGCCTTGATGACGCCCTCGTCGCGGAGCCGGTCCAGGACGCGGAAGGCCCCGGTGCGGGCCTCTTCGAACTTCCCGACCCACGCGTCGCCGTGGAAGTCCTGGGCGATGTCGTGCACCCAGACGATGTCGAGGCGGTCGACGCCCAGACGCTTGAGGCTGCCCTCGATCGAGCGCTCGGTGGCCTCGGCGGTCCACTCGTGGAGCACCTTGTTGGGGTTGCCGTGCTCGAAGAGGCCACCCTTCTCGCCGAAGTCGGGGGCGGCGGTCTCGTGCTCGTCGAGGATGACCCGGCCGACCTTCGTGGACAGCACGTAGGAGTCGCGGGGCTTGCCGGACAGCACCGTGCCCAGGCGCTCCTCGGCCAGTCCGGCGCCGTAGAAGGGGGCGGTGTCGTAGAAGCGGATGCCCTGGTCCCAGGCGGCCTCCACGGTGGCGAGGGCGTCCTCCTCGGGGATCGCGCGGAACATGTTGCCGAGGGGGGCGGTGCCGAAGCCGAGCCGGCCGGGAAGGATTTCCTTGAGGGACATGGTGGTGCCTTTTCGATCGGTGTCTGCGTTTCGCGACGGCGTTTCGCGACGGCCCCGGCGCGGGGAGACGCGTCGGGGCCGTGGCGGTGGAGTGCGCGGCGGGGCCGGGGTCACGGCGCGCACTCATTGCATGCGCCGCTTAGCTGCTCCGACAATAGTTGCAGACGCGGACTAATGCAAACGCCTGGCAACCCGTCGGTCCCCGCCTCAGAACCCGCTGACCCTCAGCGTGATGTTCAGCCGCCCGGTCAGCCCGAGCCCCGCCGGAGCCGTGCCCGGGTACGTCCGGGGCACCCCGTGGTACGCGAACCGGGACGGGCCGCCGAAGACGAACAAGTCGCCACTGCGCAGCTCGACGTCCGTCCAGGGGCGCGTCCTGGTCTCCGTGTTGCCGAACCGGAAGACGCAGGAGTCACCGAGGCTGAGCGAGACGACGGGGGCGGCGGACTTCTCGTCGCCGTCGCGGTGCAGGCCCATCCTCGCCCCGGCGTCGTAGAAGTTGACCAGCGCGATGTCGTACGGCTCGGGGCCGGCGGGCGTCCCGTACGCGCGCGCCACGGCGTCCCGGGCCAGCGCGCCGAGCCAGTGGGGGAACGACTTGACGGGCGCGCCGTCGCCGTCGACGACCGTCCGGGCGTACCCGTACGGGTACCAGTGCCAGCCCAGGCACACCGTGCGGACGGACATCTCGCCGCCGTTCGGCATCCGGACGGTCCGCAGGCCCGCAGGCGGCCTCGCCCACTCCCGGCAGGCCCGGAGGAGCCGCTGCTGCGCGGCCTCGTCCAGCCAGCCGGGGACGTGCACGGCTTCCGGCGCCACCTCGACGGGCGGGCGGGGGAACAGCTCGTCGCGCATGGGTCCAGGCTAGGCGCACCCGGTCGGACGGCGGGCGCGGGGCCGGTGCGCGGGACCGGCGGCGCCGGTGCGCTTGATCCCGCAGGGCCGGTGCGCGGCCAACCCCGCACGGCCGGTGCGCCGCGACCCCGCGCGACCGGGCGCACGAGCCGGGGAGCCGGCGTGCGGGGGGGAGCCAGCGCGCGAGCCCGTGGGGCCCGGCGCTCGCGCCCCCGCGCGATTGGTGCGCGGAGGCCCGGGAAACCTCTTCCCGAAACCTGTCACATCCGCGCCACCTCGCCCGTCCCCCTCCCGCAAGCGACCGGAAAACCCGGAAAACACTGACCGGCAGCCGGAGCAGACACCCCGCCGCCGGTCCGAGCGACCCGAGAGGAAGCGCACCGCCATGGCCCGCGTCCCCCTGAACCCGCCCGCCACCCCGCTGACCCGCCTCGCCGCCCGGTACTGCCGCCGCGCCTACGGCAAGGTGCTCGACCCGCTGCTGGCCATGGGCCACCACCGCGGCGTACTGCTGGCCACCTCCGTCTTCGAGCTGGCCGTGGGCCGCTGGAAGCGGCTCGACCCCGGCCTCAAGGCGCTGGCCGTGATGGCCTCGGCGGCGTCCATCGGCTGCTCGTGGTGCATGGACTTCGGCTACTGGGAGAACCGGCAGCACGGCATGGCGCACGAGAAGCTGCGCGACGTCCCGCGCTGGCGCGACAGCGACGTCTACACGCCGCTGGAGCGCGACGTGATGGAGTACGCGGAGGCCATGACGGCGACTCCGCCCACGGTGGACGACGCCTTGGTGGAGCGGTTGCGGACGCACCTGGACGACGCACAGCTCGTCGAACTGACCCAGACGATCTCGGTCGAGAACCTCCGCTCCCGCACCAACGCCGCGCTGGGACTGGCCAGTCAGGGCTTCAAGGACAGCTGTGACATCCCGGCGGAAGGATCGCCGGGACGTCCCGCCGGGAACCGTGTCACCGGCCGCCCTTGATGCCCACCCCGCCGTAGAACCCGACCTTGGCCAGCTCCGCCGGGGTCGGCGGCTCGCCGTCCGGGTGCCAGAGCGGCACCTGGACGACGCCGGGGTCCATCAGCTCGAAGCCGTCGAAGAACGGGACGACGTCCGCGTACGTCCGCAGCGTCACCGAGGCCGTGGCGTTCTTGTAGGCGTCCGCGGCGGCCCGGGCGGCCTCGCTGTGGAAGTCGGTGGTGCCGTGGCTGAGGACGAGACAGCTGCCCTCGGGCAGCGCCTCGGCCAGGGCGGCGACGATCCCGGCCGGGTCCTCCTCGTCCGGGATGAAGTGCAGGAGGGCGACGAGCAGCAGGGCCACCGGCTGATCGAAGTCGATCATGCGGCGCAGATCGGGGTGGGCGAGGATCCGCTCCGGCTCCCGGACGTCGGCGAGCAGGAAGCTCGCGTTGCCGTTGTTGGTCAGCTTGGCGCCGGCGTGCGTCGCCACGATCGGGTCGTTGTCGACGTAGACGACGCGGACGTCGGGGTCGGCCTCCTGCGCCACCTCGTGGGTGTTGGGGGAGGTGGGGATGCCGGTGCCGATGTCGATGATCTGGCGCACCCCGCTCCGGACGACCTTGCGCACCGCGCGCAGCAGGAAGTCGCGGTTGGCCCGGGCGCCGGGGCGTATGTCGGGTATGACCTCGATGAAACGTTCCGCCGCGGCGCGGTCGACCTCGTAGTTGTCCCAGCCGCCCAGGTAGTAGTCGTACATCCGGGCCGGGTGCGGCCGGCTGGTGTCGATCTCCTCGGCCGCGAATCCCCCGCCGCCCGTGCCCTGCTCCGTCACTCCCTGCCCCTTCCGAACTGTGCGGATCGCAACCCCCCCGGCCGATTCCGGTCGTTGCGGTCGTGCGACGGTCCGGCCCCCGTGGCCCGTCCGGCGGGTTCCCCTCCCCCGGACCGGCCGACGGCCGTACCGCTTCCCCCTGTTCCCCTGTTCGAGCCCCACTCCGCCGTACCCGCCGGTCCACCGCCGGCACCCCCGTGGCCCGCGGTTCACCGTACGGGCGCCACGGCACCGGGACGACGCCGGGGCCCCGCCGTGCGGACCCCTCGTCTCGTCCGGTGCGCGGCACCGGCGGAGCGGGACGCCTCTGCCGTCGTCAGCGGCGCGGCGCGCTCCGGAAGGCGCCGAAGCGCCGCAGGACGCCGGAGCGCCGCGCGCCGCCCGGCCGCCGGCCCGCCGCCGCTCTCCCGCTCACGTCCCCCGCTCCCCCGCTCACGTCCGCGTCCCCTCCGCCGCGCCGGCGAGCAGGAAGTCCGCCTCGCCGGCCTTGGCCCCCCTGATGAACGTCTCCATCTCGCTGTGCGTGTAGATCAGCGCGGGCCCCTCCGGGTCCGTGGACTGGCGCAGGGCGACCCGGCCGTCCCTCAGGCGCATGACCTCGACGCAGCTCCCCCCGTTGCCGCCGCTCCACGGCTTGCGCCAGCCCTCGGTGCCGAGGTCGGTGGCGGGCATGCCGTTGTATATGCGATCCATGGTTCAGATCTCCTTACGAATGCCACCCAGGAATGCCTTGGTGGTGTGTGCCGGCGCGGCCTGCGCGCACATCCGGTCCAGTGCCTCCAGGAAGGCCGAGACGTCCTCGCGCTGGTCGAAATAGGAGGCGCCGATGAGGTTTTCGGCGTACGCGATGTCCGGGAGCTCCTCGATGGGGAACCGGAAGATGTGGAACGGCCCGTACATCGCCGGGTGCGGCCCGGCGGCGTACGGGATGACCTGGAGCCGTACGTTCGGCAGGGCGGTGGCCTCGATGAGCCGGTCCACCTGGGCCCGCATCACCTCGGGGCCGCCGATGGGGCGGCGCAGCACCGTCTCGTCCATCACCACCCAGAGCAGGGGCGCCTTCTCACGGACGAGCAGGTTCTGCCGTTCGCGGCGGACGGTGACGGCCCGCTCGATCTCGGCGTCCGGCGCGTGCGGCTGCCCGGCGCGGAGCACCGCGCGGGCGTACGCCTCCGTCTGCAACAGCCCGGGGACGTAGTGCGGTTCGTAGGCGCGGATGAGGTTGGCCTCCCCCTCCAGGCTGACGAACGCGCTGAACCACTCGGGGAGCACGTCCCGGAAGCGGTGCCACCAGCCGGGCCGGTTGGCCTCCCGGGTGAGGGCGAGGAAGCCCTCGACCTCGGCGGGGTCCTCGACGCCGTAGATCCGCAGCAGCTTCTCCACGTACGGGACCTTCAGGCCGACCTCGGCCTTCTCCATCCGGCGGATGGTGGCGTGCGTGACGTCGAGCGCCCGGCCCGCCTCCTGGAAGGAGAGCCCCGCCTGTTCCCGCAGATCGTGCAGCCGCTTGCCGAGTACGACACGCAGCACGGTCGGAGCCCCTGCCGGCCGCGCGTCCCCCACTGTCCCCTCCTCCTGCCGCGCCAACTGCCGTCCTGATGCCCAGCAGTGTGCCACGCAGTTCGCAAAGCCGACAGGCTGTGCTTTCGATTCTGCAATTTACAGACTGAAGCTTGCCACATCTGACTCACATCGCACATAGTTGCGGAGTGGTCCCCTCCCAAGACGCACCTTTGCTGGGGCGCCGCGGCGGCTGCTTCGGCGGGCGCCCGCAGGCCGCCTACGCCTACGGGTTCAATTTCCCGGCCCTCAACGCCTCGGTGGCGGAGGCGCGAAGACGAGTCCTCACCCGGCTGCGGGAATGGGGCATCGACGAAACCGCTTGCGACGACGCCCGGTTGGTGGTGTCGGAACTCTTCACCAACGCGGTGCGGCACACGGACAGCGACAAGGTCAGCTGCCATCTGCGGGTGAACGAGGCGCTGGTGCGCATAGAGGTGGCGGACCACGGCTGCGCCCCCACCGAACCACGGGCGCGTTTCAGCGGGACGGACGAGGAGAGCGGGCGGGGACTGCTGCTCGTCGGCGCCCTGTCCCAGGCGTGGGGCGTACGGCCGGACGACGCGGGGCGGGGCCGGATCGTCTGGGCCGACCTGCCGCACCGGCGGCTCTGTCCGTAGGCGGGACACCCGCCCACCCTTGAAGACCCGCCGGAGGACCGCATCCGACGGATCGGGCCCCGGTCCTTCCCCCAGGGGAAAGGACCGGGGCCCGATCCGTGCGCCGTACGCCCGGCGCACCGCTACAGCGGCAGCAGATCCGGCCGCTTCGGCTCCACATGGTCACCGGACGACTCGCCGCGCAGCCGCCGCCCGATCCACGGCACCAGGTGCTCGCGCGCCCAGTGGATGTTGTCCCGCCGCACCTCGGCCGGCGTCCGCTGGTCCTCCGCCGGCCACGGCTGGTCCGGGTCGGCGGGCACCGCCAGACCCAGCACCTGCGCGGCGCGCAGCGCCACCCGGGTGTGCCCGTCCGGCGAGAGGTGCAGCCGGTCCTCGCTCCAGGCCCGCCGGTCCTGCACCGAGCGCAGCGACCAGAGGTCGAGCACCGGGCAGTCGTGCCGGTCGGCGATGGCGCGGACGTGCGCCGTGTACGTGGCGATCTTGCCCCGCAGGTGCTTCAGCAGCGGTACGTCCCGGGTGTCGAAGCCGGTGCAGACCAGCACCGTGCCGACCGAGGCCCGGAGGTCGGCCACCGCCGCCTCGTACCGCTCCGCCACGTCGTCCGGGTCGGAACCCGGCCGCAGGATGTCATTGCCCCCCGCGCAGAACGTCACCAGATCGGGCGCGAGCTCCTTCGCCCGCGGCACCTGCTCCTCGACGATCTGGTCGAGCAGCCTGCCGCGCACCGCCAGGTTGGCGTACCGGAAGGTGTGCTCCTCCCGCTCGTCGGCCAGGAGTACGGCCAGTCGGTCGGCCCAGCCGATGAACGAGTCGCCGGGCCCCGGATCGCCGACGCCCTCGGTGAAGCTGTCCCCGACGGCTGCGTACGACCCGATCGCGCTCTTGCTCATTGAATTCGAATCGTCTGCCACGTCAGCACATCATTCCTGCTCGCGAGTGACCTACGCCACCGTAACCAGGGGTTGACGTGCCGTGATGTATCCCACCCCGATTGAGTCACCTCATCCGGAATAAGGCAGACGTAAGGTCGGAGCGGCGCCGTGTGCCCCTCGGCGCCGCCGACGACCCGAGGAGCGCCCGTGACCCAGACGCCGCAGGTCCCCACGACCGAACCCCTGCTCGCGGGGGTCCGCAACTTCCGCGACCTGGGCGGCCTCCCGGCCGCCGACGGACGGCGCGTACGGCCCGGCGTCCTCTTCCGCAGCGGCCACCTCGCCCGGGCCACCGAGGCGGACACGGCGTTCCTCGGCTCGCTGGGCCTGCACACCGTCTTCGACTTCCGCAACGCCGCCGACATCGCGAGCCAGGGCCCGGACGTGCCGCTGCCCGGCGTCCGGTACGTCAACATCCCCATGAGCGACCAGGCGGACGGCGACGAGTTCTGGCGGATGATCCACCAGGGCACCCCGGAGCAACTGCGCACCGTCCTCTCCGACGGCCGCGCCGCCGCCCGCATGACCGCCTCCTACCGCTCGATCATCACCCACCGCGCCCCCGAACACACCCGCGTCCTCCGCACACTCGCCGACGGCGACGTGCCCGCCCTCCTGCACTGCGCCGCCGGCAAGGACCGCGCGGGGCTGGCCGTCGCGGTCACCCTGCTCGCCCTCGGCGTCCCGCGGGACGCCATCGAGGCGGACTACCTGCTGTCCGACGCGCCGCACCGGCGGTTCCCGGTGCGGCGGGAGACCGCTCTGCCGGCGGAGGTGCTGGAACTGCTCTCGCCGTTGTTCGCGGCGCGGGCGGAGTACTTGGCGGAGGCGTTCGCGACGATCGACGAGAAGTGGGGCTCGGTGGAGGGATACTTGAGCGAGGGACTCGGGTTCTCGGCGGAGGACCGGGAGCGGCTGCGGGAGCGCTTGCTGACGGCCTGACGGCCGGGGGCAAGCCCCCGCACCCCCGAAACCGCGCTCCGCGCGGTTGTCCTCAAACTCCCCCAGGGGGGGAGTTTGAGGACGAGCGGCGAAGCCGCGAAAAGGGGGTCTGGGGCGCAGCCCCAGGAAGCGGCGAAGGGGAGGGACCGGGGCACCCTCACCGATTCACCACAGCCTGCTTCACGAGCGTCCGCCCGAAGTCCCACATCAACGACCCGCCCCCATGCGCCTCGTCCATCACGGCAGTGAACGCCGCGACGAAGCGGTCGACCTCTCGCTCCCCGATGACGAGCGGCGGGATCAGCTTGATGACCTCCAGGTGGTCCCCCGACACCTGCGTCAGGATCCGGTGCTTCTGGAGCAGCGGCACCACCACCATCTGTGCGAACAGCCCCTTCCGGGCGGCCTGCAGCATGGTCCACCGTCCGCGCAGCGCCAGCGACTTGGGTCGCCCGAACTCGATGCCGATCATCAGGCCCCGGCCGCGGACGTCGTGCAGCAGCTCGTACTTGTCGACGAGTGCGGACAGCCGCGACCGCAGCAGATCACCGGTGACCCGGGCGTTCTCGACGACGCGCTCGTCCTCCATCACCGACAGCACGGCGAGTCCGGCCGCCATCGCCTGGGCGTTGGAGCCGAAGCTGGCGGAGTGGACGAGGACGCGGTCCATGGAGGAGTAGACCTTCTTGAAGATCCAGTCCTTGCCCAGGGTGGCGCCGACGGGGACGTAGCCGCCGGACAGCGACTTGGCCACGCATACCAGGTCGGGCTCGACGCCCTGTTCGTGCTGGTAGGCGAAGAACTTCCCGGTGCGGCCCAGGCCCGTCTGCACCTCGTCGGCGATGAGCAGGGCCTTGTGCCGGTGCAGCAGTTCCTGCGCGGCGCGGAGGAAGCCGGACGGAGGCAGGTGGACGCCCTTGCCCTGGATGGGTTCGACGACGAACGCGGCGACGTCGCCGCGCCGCAGTTCCCGTTCCAGCGCGTCCAGGTCGCCCAGTTCGATCGCGGTGTCCGGGAGCAGCGGGGCGAAGCCGTCGCGGAAGCCGCTCTCGCCGTTGACCGACAGCGACCCGGTGGTCAGCCCGTGGAAGGCGTGGGCGCAGTAGAGGACGCGCGGCTTGCCGGTGGCGTACCGGGCGAACTTCAACGCCGTCTCGACCGCCTCCGTACCGCTGTTGCCGAAGAACACCCGGTCCAGGTGCGGCGCGTACGCGAGCAGCTTCTCGGCGAGCAGGCCGGGCAGCGGCGGGCAGTCGAAGCGGGTGAGGTCGGCGAGCGACGCGTCGAGTACGTCGTGCAGGGCCTTGCGGACGACGGGGTGGTGGCGGCCGAGGCCCATCACGCCGAAGCCGGCGAGCATGTCGAGGTAGTCGTCGCCGTCGGCGTCCCAGAAGTAGGCGCCCTCGGCCCGCTCGTAGACCTTGTCGAAGCCGATGGTGTGCAGCATCCGGGGCAGTTGGTGGTTGAGGTGCCGGGCGTGCAGCTCGTACCGTTCCCCGCCGCGCTCGGCGAGCAGCCGGGCGAGGTCGAAGCCCTTGGTCGTGGTGGTGTCCTCGGTGGGTCCGACGGTCATGCGTTCTCCTTGCGGGCCAGGACCGCGCTGATCCGGCCGGCGATCTCGGCGGGGGTGAGGCCCAGGTCGGCCAGCACCTCGGAGCGTTTCGCGTGGGCGAGGAACTGCTCCGGGATGCCGATGGTCTCGACGGGCAGGTCGACGTCCGCGTCGCGCAGCGCCTGGGCGACGGCCCAGCCGACGCCGCCGGTGCGGCTGTTGTCCTCGACGACGGCCACCATCCGGTGTCCGGCGGCGAGGGCGGGCAGTCCGGGGTCGACCGGCTTGACCCAGCGGGGGTCGACGACGGTGCAGCCGGTGCCGCGCGCGGCCAGCAGGTCGGCGGCCTCCAGCGCGACCTCGGCCATGGTCCCGACGGAGACGAGCAGCACGTCGGCGGACGTCTCGACGAACGTCTCCGCGGACGTCTCCGCACACATCCCCGCGGACGTCTCCGCTGAGAGGTCCGAGCGGTACAGGACGTCCATGCCGCCGACGCGGTCCACCGCCGGGATGTCCGCCCCGACGGTGGCCTTGGGGAACCGGACGACGGTGGGCGCGTCGGAGACGTCGACGGCCTCGCGGAGCTCGTCGCGCAGCCGGGTGGCGTCGCGCGGGGCGGCGATCCGCAGGCCGGGGACGACCTGGAGGACGGACATGTCCCACATGCCGTTGTGCGACGGACCGTCGGTGCCGGTGACGCCGGCCCGGTCGAGGACGAAGGTGACGCCGCACTTGTGCAGGGCGACGTCCATCAGCACCTGGTCGAAGGCCCGGTTGAGGAAGGTGGCGTAGACGGCGAAGACCGGGTGCAGGCCGCCCGTCGCCAGCCCGGCCGCGGACGTCGCGGCGTGCTGCTCGGCGATGCCCACGTCCCAGACCCGCTCCGGGAAGCGCTCGGCGAACTTCGTCAGCCCGACGGGATGGAGCATCGCGGCGGTGAGGGCCACCACGTCCGGCCGTTCGGCGCCGATGCGGACCATCTCGTCGCCGAAGACCGAGGTCCACGAGGTGCCGGCGGCGGGGGTGAGCGGCGCGCCGGTGAGCGAGTTCATCACGCCGACGGTGTGGAAGCGGTCGGCCTCGTCCTCCAGGGCGGGCCGGTAGCCCCGACCTTTCTCCGTGCGCACATGCACCAGGACGGGCCCGTGGAAGCGCTTGGCGCGGCGCAGCGCGGACTCGACGGCGGCGATGTCGTGCCCGTCTATCGGCCCGAGGTACTTCAGGCCGAGGTCCTCGAACATGCCCTGCGGGGCGAAGGCGTCCTTGAAGCCCTTCTTGGCGCCGTGCAGCGACTCGTAGAGGGGCTTGCCGATCAGCGGCAGGCCCTGGATCGTCTCCTTGCCGCGGGCGAGGAACCGCTCGTAGGCGTCGGTGGTGCGCAGGGTGGCCAGGTGGTCGGCGAGGCCGCCGATGGTGGGGGCGTAGGACCGCTCGTTGTCGTTGACGACGATGATCAGCGGCCGGTCCCCGGCGGCGGCGATGTTGTTGAGCGCCTCCCAGGCCATGCCGCCGGTGAGGGCGCCGTCGCCGATGACGGCGACGACGTGCCGGTTCCAGCGGCCGAGCACCTGGTTGGCCTTGGCGAGGCCGTCGGCCCAGCTCAGGACGGTGGAGGCGTGGCTGTTCTCGATGACGTCGTGCTCGGACTCCTCGCGGGAGGGGTAGCCGGAGAGACCGCCCTTGCTGCGGAGCTTGGAGAAGTCCTGACGGCCCGTCAGCAGCTTGTGAACGTACGACTGGTGCCCGGTGTCCCAGAGGACGCGGTCGGAGGGCGAGTCGAAGGAGCGGTGCAGCGCGATGGTGAGCTCCACCACGCCGAGGTTGGGGCCGAGGTGGCCGCCGGTCCTGGCGACGGCGTGCACCAGGAAGTGGCGGATCTCTTCCGCCAGTTCGTCCAAGTCCTCCGTGCCCAGTGCTTTCAGGTCCCGCGGACCGCGGATGTTCTCCAGCAACGACACGCCGGCCCCCTCCTTAGCTCAGTCGGCCTCGTCTGTTCCGGGTCCCCGACCGGGCCTTCCGTGCCGTCCGGATCTCTCCGGACGCCCTCCGGCCCCGCCGGCTCCCCGGGTCGTCCCCGGCCCCTCGCGCCGGGTCCCGTGTCGGTCCTCGCTAGCCGGCCACGGTGACGGCGGGCGGCCCGGAGGGCGTACCCGCCGCCGCCATGTCACCGGCCAGCTTCGTGGCTTCGTCGATGAGGGTCTCGACGATCTTCGACTCGGGGACGGTCTTGATGACCTCGCCCTTCACGAAGATCTGCCCCTTGCCGTTGCCGGACGCCACACCCAGGTCCGCCTCGCGCGCCTCACCCGGACCGTTGACCACACAGCCCATCACCGCCACGCGCAGCGGCACCTCCATGCCCTCCAGACCCGCGGTCACCTCGTCCGCCAGCTTGTAGACGTCCACCTGCGCCCGCCCGCACGACGGACACGAGACGATCTCCAGCCGGCGCTGGCGCAGGTTGAGCGACTCCAGAATCTGGATGCCGACCTTGACCTCCTCCGCCGGCGGCGCCGACAGCGAGACACGGATGGTGTCGCCGATGCCCTCCGCCAGCAGCGCACCGAACGCCACCGCCGACTTGATCGTGCCCTGGAACGCCGGACCCGCCTCCGTCACACCCAGGTGCAGCGGGTAGTCGCACTGGGCGGCGAGCTGCCGGTAGGCGTTGACCATGACGACGGGGTCGTTGTGCTTGACGGAGATCTTGATGTCCCGGAAGCCGTGCTCCTCGAACAGCGACGCCTCCCACAGCGCCGACTCCACCAGCGCCTCGGGCGTGGCCTTGCCGTACTTCTGGAGCAGACGGCGGTCGAGCGACCCCGCGTTCACCCCGATGCGGATCGGGGTGCCGGCCTCGGAGGCCGCCTTCGCGATCTCCTTGACCTTGTCGTCGAACTGCTTGATGTTGCCCGGGTTCACCCGCACCGCCGCACAGCCCGCGTCGATCGCCGCGAACACGTACTTCGGCTGGAAGTGGATGTCCGCGATCACCGGGATCTGCGACTTCGCCGCGATCACCTTCAACGCGTCCGCGTCGTCCTGCGTCGGGCACGCCACCCGCACGATCTGGCAGCCCGACGCCGTCAGCTCCGCGATCTGCTGGAGCGTCGCACCGATGTCCGACGTCCGCGTCGTCGTCATCGACTGCACCGACACCGGGGCGTCCCCGCCCACCGCCACCGACCCCACCCGGATCCGCCGGCTGGGCCGGCGGACGGCGATCCGGGCGGGGACGGACGGCGTTCCCAGCGACACCGTGGTCACGGCGTCAGTCCCGGTTGCCCGAGACGGTCTCGCGGACGGCGCGCAGCGACTCCTTGAGCGAGCTCATGGTCGCCAGTACGGCGGTGGGCTCGTAGCCGCAGTGCGCCATGCAGTTGGCGCACCGCGGGTCCTTGCCGCGGCCGTACTTGTCCCAGTCGGTCTCCTCCACCAGCTGCCGGTAGGTGGGCACGTACCCGTCGCTCATCAGGTAGCAGGGGCGCTGCCAGCCGAAGAGCGAGTAGTTGGGGATGGCCCAGGCGGTGCAGGGGAAGTCGGCCTTACCCTCCAGGAAGTCGAGGAAGAGGGGGCTGTGGTTGAGCCGCCACCGCTTCCGGTTGCCGCCGGAGAACGCCTTGGAGAACAGCTCCCGGGTCTGCTCGACGCCCAGGAAGTGGTCCTGGTCCGGGGCCTTCTCGTAGGCGTAGGCGGGCGAGATCATCATCTCGTCCACCTTCAGGTCGTCGTTGAGGTAGTTGAGCACCTCGACGATGGTCTGGGGGGTGTCGGTGTTGAAGAAGGTCGAGTTGGTGGTGACCCGGAAGCCGCGCCGCTTGGCCTCCTTCATGGCCGCCACCGCCTCGTCGAAGACGCCCTCCTTCGCCACGGACTCGTCGTGCCGCTCGCGCAGCCCGTCGATGTGCACCGCGAACGCGAAGTACGGCGAGGGCGTGAACTTGTCGAGCTTCTTGCGCAGCAGCATCGCGTTGGTGCAGAGGAAGACGTATTTCCTCTTGGCCACCAACTGCCGGACGATCTCGTCGATCTGAGGGTGCATCAGGGGTTCGCCACCGGCGATGGAGACCATCGGCGCGCCGGACTCCAGCACCGCGCCGACCGCCTGCGCCACCGGCATGCGCTGCTTCAGGATCCCCGCCGGGTGCTGGATCTTGCCGCACCCCTCGCACTTGAGATTGCACGCGAAGAGCGGTTCCAGTTCCACGATCAACGGGAACTTCTCCCGCCTGCGCAGCTTCTGTTCAGCGAGATAGGTACCGACGCGGATGGACTGACGAAGCGGCATTGCCATCTGGCTCACCTCCTGGGGAGCAGCAAAGAACGGTGCCATGCAAAAAAGGCCGGAAGGACGGTGCGCAGCACGCGGAATGCCGATATTCCACCGCGCAGGGTCCCGATGCGGACAAGCTCGTGTTCGGGAGCGTCCACGACCACTCGGACGGCCGCAACCGGGCGCGGACCGGCCCGGACGGCGCTTCTGAGCGTGGCGGCGGACTCCATGTCCACCGCGAGCGCCCCCGAGGCGTGCAGGGCGGATCGTTCCGCCCCGCGCACCACATGGTCGGAACCTACCAGTGGGCCGGTGTGGATGGTCCGCCTGGGTACCACCCGGGCGAGCTCCTTGGCGAGGAGCTCCACACCGGCGCACTCGGTGCGCCCTTCGGCGTCCCGGGTCTCGTCGGCGACGACCAGGTCTCCGGGGTGCATCCCGGGGGCGAGGCCGGCGCAGAAGCCGGTGGCGATCACGGCGGCGTCGGCGAGCGCGGCGTACCTGCCGTCGCCGCCGAGCGCCGCGGTCACGGCACGGTCCGCCGCCTGCGGGCCCATGCCCGTGCGCAGGATGGTGGCGGAGCCCGCCGCGCCGTGCCGGCCGCCGCGCAGGGCGAGGCGCTCGATGCCCAGGGCGCAGGCGACCAGCAGGGGCGCCGCGGGGGGTTCCGTGCCGGGATCCATCAGACCTCCCGGGCAGCGAAGGGTTCGCCGTGCAGGTAGCGGCCGAGGGCCGTGAGCGGGAACACCTGCCGGTACAGGTGGTAGTTGATGGAGAAGTCCCAGGGGAAGCCGGTGCCGGTGAAGTAGGGCTCGTCCCAGGAGCCGTCCGGGCGCTGGGTGCCGGCCAGCCAGGCCACCCCGCGTTCGACGGCGGGGCTGTCCCGCTCCCCCGCCGCCAGCAGGGCCAGCAGGGCCCAGGCCGTCTGGGAGGCGGTGGACTCCCCGCGGCCCATCCAGTCGGCGTCCCGGTAGGAGCGGAGGTCCTCGCCCCAGCCGCCGTCGGCGTTCTGGACGCTCTCCAGCCAGGCGACGGCCCGCCGGAGGGCGGGGTGGGAGCCGGGGAGACCGGCGGCGACGAGGGCGGGGACCACCGCCCCCGTCCCGTAGACGTAGTTGACGCCCCAGCGGCCGAACCAGGCGCCGCACTCCTCCTGTTCGGCGAGCAGCCACTCGATGCCCCCGCGGGCCCGGGGGTCGTGCTGTTTGCCGAGGACGGCCAGCGCCTCCACCACGTGGGCGGTCACGTCCGCGGAGGGCGGGTCGATGACCTCGCCGAAGTCGCAGAACGGGAGCCGGTTGGGGAAGGGGCTGGTGTTGTCGACGTCGAACGCGGCCCACGCGCCGTTCCTCGACCGCATGCCCACGGTCCACCGCATCGCCCGCCGGACGGCCTCCTGGACGCGCGCCGGGTCCGGGTGCCGGACGCGCAGCAGCGCGAGCACCACCTCGGCGGTGTCGTCGACGTCCGGGTAGTTGTCGTTGTGGAACTCGAAGGCCCAGGCGCCGGGCTCCAGTCGGGGGCGCCGCACGGACCAGTCCCCGGGCCGCAGGACCTGTTCGTCGAGCATCCAGTCGGCGGCCTTGACCAGCGCCGGATGGTCGGGGGCGAGCCCCGCGTCGGCGAGCGCGATGGTGGCCAGGCAGGTGTCCCAGACCGGGGACTGGCACGCCTCGATCATCCGGACCGGCTCGCCGTCGGCGTCCTCGTGCCAGACGGCGAAGCGGTCCAGCGACTCCAGGCCCGCGCGCAGCACCGGGTGGTCCAGGTCGTAGCCGAGGAGGTGCAGGGCGATGACGGAGTAGACGGCCGGGGGCTGGATGCCGCCCCAGCAGCCGTCGTTCTCCTGGCGTTCGACGATCCAGCGGGCGGCGGCGTTGAGCGCCGCGCGGCGCAGGGGGCGGACGGCGACCCTGCGGTAGGCGTGCAGCGCCTTGTCCAGGCGCTGGAAGAAACCGTCCCAGCTGGCGGCCGGCGCGGGCGGGCGCGGCGGGTTGGGGCGGCGGGGGTCGGTGTGCAGCTCGTCGAGGGCGAACGGCGCGGGCCGTACGGGCCGGTGGGCGCCGACGACGGTGAGCGGAACGATGGTCTGCCGGGCCCAGCAGGCGAAGTCGTAGATGTTCAGCGGCATCCACTTGGGGAGGAACATGATCTCCGGAGGCATCTCCGGGAGGTCCTCCCACTTCCACCAGCCGAAGAGGGCCAGCCAGATCCGGGTGAAGACCCGGGTGGCGGCGATGCCGCCGCGCTCGCGGACCCAGGCGGAGGCGGCGGCCATGTGCGGCTCGTCCGGGGCGTCCCCGGCGAGCCGGAGGGCGACGTACGCCTCGACGGTGGCGGACAGCTCCCCCGGCCCGCCGTGGAAGGTGGCCCAGGTGCCGTCCGGCCGCTGCTGGGAGCGGATCCAGCGGGCCGCGGCGCGGGTGGTGCGGTCGTCCCTGGTCCCCAGGAACTCGCGGAGCAGCAGGTCCTCGGCGTCCATGGTGACGTTGGTCTCCAGGTCGCCCTTCCACCATCCCTGCTCGTTCTGGTGGGACAGGAGGTACTCGGTCGCCCGCGCGGTGGCCCGCTCGGCGGCGGCGCGGACGGCGGCCGGTGCTCCGCCGGCCGCCTCCTCCTTCACTTCTGTCACAGCGGTGACACTGTGACCGGCCTCGGCCGCACGGGGCAGGAGTGCCCCGGCGCCGTCGGTCGTCGCTGTCATGGTTTCCCCTAATGCAGTGAGTTGCTTCTCTGCCGTACTGCCGTACCTGGGGTTTCCGTCGGCCGACGCGAGCAGCGCACCGGCCGGCGACCGCGATGGCTAGTTCGGGTGAATACTCATCATCTCTTTCGTACTACAACGAAGTCCGACAGCGCGACGAGACGGGCCCGGATCTCTGACGGGATGTCAACTCCGTCCAGCGCCTCGATCGCCGTCGCGTGCTGCCGGCGGGCCTCCTGCGAGGTCCACTCCCGGCCGCCCGCCTCCTCGATCAACGCCGCGCGGCTGGCGAATTCTTCCTCGTCGAAGTCGGCGAGCTGGGCATCCGTCAGCTTGGCGTCCTCGGCCAGGATGGTCGCGAGCCGCTCGGAGGCCGGCCCGCCCGCCGCCAGGGCGGCCACGACCGGCAGCGACTTCTTGCGCTGCCGCAGATCGCTCCAGGTCTGCTTGCCGGTGGCCTCCGGGTCGCCCCAGATGCCGAGCAGGTCGTCGACCGCCTGGAAGGCGAGGCCCATGTGGTAGCCGTACGCCTCCAGGACGTCGGCCGTACGGTCGTCGGCGCCGCCGAGCACCGCGCCGATGGAGGCGGCGCAGGCCAGCAGGGCGCCGGTCTTGTTGCCCTCCATCTCCAGGCACTCCGCCACGGTGACCCGCTCGCGGTGCTCGTAGGAGATGTCCTGGGCCTGGCCGTCGATGAGCTTGCGGGTCGCGGTGGTCAGCCGGCGGGTGGCCCGGCCGGCCTCGGCCGTGCCCAGCTCCAGCAGCACCTCGTTCGCGAGCGCGAAAAGAGCGTCGCCGACGAGGATCGCCTGCGCCGGGCCGTGCACCTTCCAGACGGTGTCGCGGTGCCGGCGCTGCTCGTCGCCGTCCATCAGGTCGTCGTGCAGCAGCGAGAAGTTGTGCACGAGCTCCACGGCCACCGCCCCCGGCACGCCCGTCTCCGGGGCGGCGCCGGCGGCCTCGGCCGAGAGCAGGGCCAGGGCGGGGCGGACGGCCTTGCCGCTGTCGCCGTCCGTCGGCCGCCCGTCGACGTCGATCCAGCCGAAGTGGTAGGCGGCCACGGTGTCCATCGGTGCCGCGAGCCGGTTGACGGCGGCACGCAACACCGGCGTGGCGAGCGTCCGTCCGCGCTCCAACAGGGCGCTGACGTCGCCGGTATCGCAGGCTGGGATCGCCGAAGTCACGGTCTCTCCTCTGGTGATCGTGCTCACGCGCGCCCCGTTCGGGGGGCGGGCGCCTGGGGGACTCGCTGGGTCATACCGCCTCCCGCACGGGGCTGCGATAGGTCCGGCCGAGCCCGGAGAGGGCCGCGTCCGCGGCGCTGAGACCACTGCGCACGGCGCCCTCCATGGTCGCGGGCCAGCCGGTTGCGGTCCACGCACCGGCCAGGAACAGGCCGGGCGCGTCGGTCCGGGCGCCCGGCCGCAGCCGGCCGACGCCCGGTGTGGGGGCGAACGTCGCTGTCCGCTCCCGGGTCACGAAGAAGTCCCGCACGCCGGCGCCGCGGGCGGCCGGCAGCAGCCGCTCCAGCTCGGGCAGGAAGCGCGCCCGCAGCTCGGCGACCGGCCGGTCGATGTCGTCCTGCGCGGCCGACTGGGAGACCGCCAGGTACTGCCCGGTCGCGGTGCGGGCGGCCAGCCCCGAGGAGTGCGTCCGGTCGAAGACCCACTGCACGGGAGACCCGAGCGCCGTGAAGAACGGCTGCCGCAGGACTTTGCGATCATAAATCACATGCAGGTTGAGGATCGGCGCGGTGCCGATCTCCAGCAGCCGCCCGGCGTCGGGCAGCGCGCCGTCCGGCAGCAGCGCGTGCGTCTCGCGCTGCGGGACGGCGAGCACCACCGCGTCGGCGTCCAGCCGCTCACCGGTGCCGGGACCGCTCTCGGCCTCCACCCGCCAGCCGCCGCCGTCGGCCCGGGTGAGACCGGTGACGCGGGTGCGCAGCGCGACCCGCACCCCGGCCTTGTCCAGCGCGGCGCGGGCCCGGGTGTCGTGCAGCTCGCCTAGCGGGACGCCCGCCCAGCCGATGTCGGCGGCGCCGGGCTCGGAGAGCAGCCCGGTCTTGAAGACCTTGGCGGCCAGCCCCATCGACGCCTGGTCGGCGGTGGCGTTCAGGGTGGCGACGCCCACCAGGTCCCAGAGCGCCTCGACGGTACGGGCCGACTGCCCGTGGCGGTGCAGCCAGGTGGCGAAGTCGACGTCGTCCAGCGCCGGGTCGGCGGGGTCGAGCCCGCGCAGCGCCAGCGCGGCGCGCCCGACGCTCATCCGCTCGGCGAGCGACAGGTGCGGGTACGTGGCCAGGCTGGCGGCCAGGTGCAGCGGGACCGGCAGCGCGGACCGGCGCAGCCGGCCCAGCCGCGGGCGCCCGGAGCGGTGGCCGACGTCCAGGACGGGGACGTCGAGGCGGTCCTGCACGGTGGCGAGGTGGCCGGCGTCGATCCGGTCGAGGAACCAGCGGTAGGCGGTGCAGCAGCGCAGGAAGACGTGCTGCCCGTTGTCGACGGTCAGCTCCCCGCGCCGGAACGAGAAGGCGAGGCCGCCCAGCCGGGGGCGGCCCTCCAGCAGCGTGACCCGGAGTCCGGCGTCCGCGAGTTCGAGCGCCGCGGTGACGCCGGCGAGCCCGCCGCCGACCACCACGGCGGCCGACCCGTCGGGGCGTCCCGACCGGCCGGCGGGTACGGCGGGTGCGTCGGTCTCCGTCATGCTCCCACCCTTCTGGCTGCTGTCAGGGACGCGTCCGCGCCCTCGGAGGTTGCGCCCGCGGGCGGGGTCGCGGGGCTCATCAAGCGCGCCCCCTGGCGGTCTGCCGGTGGACGCTGCGCGCGTCGTAACCGGACAGCCCGCGGACGGCCACCAGGGCCTTCTCCCGTCCGGGCAGCGAGACCCGGCCGCGCAGCACGGCCTGCGGGGTCTCGGCGATGCGGTCGAGCAGCCGGCGGTAGATGCCGGACATCGCGGCGACGCAGGCGCCGCTGCGCCGGTCGAGCATCGGCAGCAGCCGCATGCCCTCGGCGAACAGCGCACGGGCGCGCCGGACCTCGAAGGCCACCAGGCCGGTGAAGTCGGCGCCCTCCGGCGGCACGGCGGAGCCGAACCCGGCCGAACAGCCGAACTTGGCGAGGTCGTCGGAAGGGAGGTAGGTACGGCCGTTGGCCGCGTCCTCCCGGACGTCACGCAGGATGTTGGTGAGCTGGAGCGCCAGCCCCAGCGTATTGGCGTACTCGGAGGCGCGCTCGGTATCCCGTGCGCCGGGCACAGTGCCGAACACGCCCAGCGAGAGCCGTCCGATCGACCCCGCGACACAGCGGCAGTACACCGCCAGGTCGTCCCAGGTCTCGTAGGTCTCGCCGCGAACGTCCATCTGAACGCCGTCGATCAGTTCGTCGAGCGCGCCGAGCGGAATGGGAAAGCGCCGCGCGGCGTGCGCCAGGGCGACGGCCACCGGGTCGGTGTCGTCCTCCTCGACGTCGCCGCCCCTTATCCGGCCCAGCACGGCGCGCGTCTCCTCCAGCCGGAGCCGCTTGGACTCGTCGTCCAGCGGTCCGTCCCCGATGTCGTCGACCCGCCGGGAGAAGGCGTAGAGCGCCGACATGGCCCGCCGCTTGGCGGTGGGCAGCAGCCTGATCCCATAGCTGAAGTTGCCGGCCTGCTGTCCGGTGACGGCCTCGCAGTAGCTGTACGCGGCGAGTACCGGTGCGGACGCGTGTGGCGTACCGATCACGGTCCCGCTCACCCCTCTCTTCGCAGTGTCGCCCCCACCTCGCGCAGCAGGCTGAGCTTGGTGGGCTTGGGCGGTCCGGGGAGTACGTCGTGTCCCGCGGCGGCGACCGCCCGGAGCGCGGCCCTCCCCCCGCCCACGAACCCCGCGAGCAACAGCTTCAGCCTGCCGTGGACGCTACCCACCAGGGGGGTCCCTTCATTCAGCAGGCACCGGGCGCGTTCCGCCTCGAACGCGACCAGGGCGCGCACCGACGCGCCCGCACGGGGCCGCGCGAGGTCGGCCTCGCCCACCCGGAAACGTTCCATGTCCTCGGCCGGGAGGTAGATCCTGTCACGTGCCAGGTCCTCGGCCACGTCCTGGAGGTGCTCGACGATCTGGAGCGCCGTGCAGACCGCGTCCGAGCGGCGGATCCGCTCGGGGCTGGCCGTGCCGGTGAC
Source organism: Streptomyces mobaraensis (assembly GCF_020099395.1). Taxonomy (NCBI): domain Bacteria; kingdom Bacillati; phylum Actinomycetota; class Actinomycetes; order Kitasatosporales; family Streptomycetaceae; genus Streptomyces; species Streptomyces mobaraensis. The sequence continues at coordinate 1,197,211 of NZ_CP083590.1, forward strand.
CCCGAGGACGAGCCGTCCGACGGGGTTCGCCGACAGCTCGCAGTAGGCGACCAGGTCGTCGTACGTCGCGTAGCGGCGCACCCGCTGGTCCATCCGGTTGGCCTCGATCAGGCCCAGGAAGGGCTCCGGGGTGAGGCCGTGGCGCCGGACCATCGGCCGGATCCGCCGCAGCAGCGGATGGCTCGGGCCCGTGCCGTGGGCGGCGAAGACCCGCCGCAGGTCGGCCTCGAAGGCGTCGAGCATCGCGAGCCGGTCGTCCGCCTGCTCTCGGTCGAGGCCCAGCAGCTCGGCGTCGCGCCCGCCGGGGGCCACGTCGCCGTCGCCGATGTCGTCGACCAGCCGCGCGTACCCGTAGATCGCCATCAGATCGTCACGCCGGGCGCGCGGCAGGAAGAACGGCGCGACCGGGAAGTTCTCGTGCGCGGCCTTGTCGAGCACGGCACGCGCGTGCGCGTCCGTCCCCGCGGTCATCGCGGGCTGCCCGGACCACAGACGGCGTATGCGCCTCTGATCTGGAGAGGCCCCGCAGCCATCACAGCCATCGCCGTCACATCTCCCGTTCTACACTGCCGACCCAGAACATCCTATTTCGGACACGCCGCAGCGCGGCCTCCTGCCCTGCTCCCCCGTGAGCCGCCCCTGAAACGCCCCCGGTGCCCGGCACCGCCGGGCGCCTCCCTGGCACAGCACGCTACAGCGTACGCCGTACAAGCACGCGGTCTTCGCCGAGGTCCGTGCTTGATCCATACAATGCCACGCCCTGCCGGACCCGTCCCAGTCGATATGCGCGTCCATGTCATTTTCCGACACGGAAACGGAGACGGGCCTCCCGCCGCGCGCTCGCGGCGGGAGGCCCGATTCCGCCCTCAGCGGGCGGTCTCCTTCTCATAGGCCCGGACGACCTCGTCCGTCGGGCCGTCCATCAGCAGCTCGCCGCGTTCCAGCCAGAGGACCCGGTCGCAGGTGTCCCGGATCGAGCGGTTGTTGTGGCTGACCAGGAAGACCGTGCCGGCCTCCTGGCGCAGCTCGCGCACCCGCGCCTCCGAGCGCTTCTGGAAGGACCGGTCACCGGTGGCCAGCGCCTCGTCGATCATCAGCACGTCGTGCTTCTTCGCCGCGGCGATGGAGAAGCGCAGCCGGGCCGCCATGCCGGACGAGTACGTCCGCATGGGCAGCGTGATGAAGTCGCCCTTCTCGTTGATGCCCGAGAAGTCGACGATGTCCTGGTAGCGCTCGCGGATCTCCTCGTGGGTCATGCCCATCGCGAGACCGCCGAGGATGACGTTCCGCTCGCCGGTGAGGTCGTTCATCATCGCGGCGTTGACGCCCAGCAGGGACGGCTGGCCGTCGGTGTAGACCTTGCCGCGCTCGGTGGGCAGCAGCCCGGCGATGGCCTTCAGCAGCGTGGACTTGCCCGAGCCGTTGGAGCCGATGAGGCCGATGGCCTGGCCGCGGTACGCGGTGAAGCTCACGCCCTTGACGGCGTGCACCTCGCGCACCCCGGCGCCCGGGGAGCGCTTGACGATCCGGTTGAGCGCGGCGGTGGCGCTGCCCCGGCCGGTGTTGCCGCCGTAGACGCGGTAGACGATGTGCACGTCGTCCGCGATCACGGTGGGGATACGGGCCCCGTCGGGGGCGGTGCTCTGCTCAGCCACGGCCGTACTGCTCCTCAGCCTTCCAGAAGTACACGAAGCCCCCGAGGCCGACGAGGACGGCCCAGCCGACCGCCAGCGGCCAGACGTGCGCCGGCAGGTCGATGTGCTTGCTCGCCGCGTGGCTGGTGATCAGCGACGACCGCATCAAGTCGATGTAGACCGCCGCCGGATTGGCGCTCAGCACGTCGACGACCCAGCCGGGCGCGTTCGCCTTCTTCAGCGCCTCGACCATGTTGTACATCACACCGGACGCGTACATCCACGTCCGCAGGATGAACGGCAGGAGCTGCGCGAGGTCCGGGGTCTTGCTGCCCAGCCGGGCCAGGACCAGCGACAGGCCGGTGTTGAAGACGAACTGCAGCACCAGCACCGGCACGATCAGCAGCCAGGACAGCGCCGGCATATGGCCGAAACCGATCAGGAAGGCGAAGACCACACACATCGAGAACAGCAGCTGCTGGAGCTGCTGCAGTGCGAAGGAGATGGGCAGCGCGGCCCGGGGAAAGTGCAGGGCGCGCACCAGGCCCAGGTTCCCCGAGATGGCCCGGACCCCGGAGAGCGCCGAACTCTGGGTGAAGGTGAAGACGAACACGCCCGTCACCAGGAAGGGGATGTAGACCCTGATCCCCATGCCCTTGCTCTGGCCCATCAGGAAGCCGAAGATCAGCAGGTAGACCATGGCGTTCAGCAGGGGCGTGGCCACGTGCCAGAGCTGCCCCAGCTTGGCCTTGCTGTACTGGGCCGTCATCTTGGCCCGGGAGAAGGCAAGGATGAAGTGCCGCCGGTCCCACAGCTGCCGGGCGTACTCCGGCAGCGACGGGCGGGCGCCGCTGACCGACAGGCCGTACTTCCTGGCCAGCTCGGCGGCCGACAGCCCGGCGTCGGGTGATGGTGCAGCACTCATGGCGACCGCACTGCCGTGCGTTGTCTCGCTCACTGTTGACACTTTCGTCCTCAAGGTGCGCTGCCGGGGACGGTCCCCCGGCAGCGCCCGATGCTCTCAGACAAGAGCTTGTCAGATCACCGGCGGGCGACCCAGCCGGGTCAGGCGCCACACGGTACGCCACTTCATGGGCCGGCGCGGACCGCACGGCGTCGTCCAGCCCTCCTTGAAACCGCCGAACCAGGCGCGGAGCGCCGGCATCGAGGGCTTCCTGGCCAGGGTGAGCAGCATCCACACCCCGAGGTAGACCGGGACGAGGAGGGCCGGCAGGTTACGGCGGGCCAGCCAGACCCGGTTGCGGGCCACCATGCGGTGGTAGACCGCGTGCCGGCTGGGGGCGGTGGTCGGGTGGTGCAGGACCATGTCCGCCCGGTAGTCGATCATCCAGCCCGCGTCGAGGGCCCGCCAGGCGAGGTCGGTCTCCTCGTGCGCGTAGAAGAACTCGTCCGGCAGGCAGCCCGCGTCGGCGAACACCCGGGTGCGGGCCGCGTTGGCGCCGCCCAGGAAGGTGGTCACCCGGGAGGAGCGCATCGGGTCCGAGGCGCGCAGCCGGGGGACGTGCCGGCGCTGGGTGACGCCGGTGTCCGGGTCGGCGATCCGGAAGCTGATGATGCCCAGCTTCGGGTCGGCCTCGAACGCGCGGCGGCAGAGCTCCGCCGTGTCCTGGTTGGGCAGCAGCCCGTCGTCGTCCAGGAAGAGGAGGACGTCGACGTCGCGTCCGGCCGGGCCGAACGCCTCGATGCCGACGTTGCGGCCGGCCGGGATGCCCACGTTCTCGGGCAGCTCGACGGTCCGCACCGACAGCCCGGGGACGTGCACCTCGGGCAGCGGCGCGCCGTTGCCCACGATGACGACCTCGATCGGGTCGCCGTCCTGCTTGGCGACCGACTCCAGCAGCGCGCGCAGCTCGGCGGGGCGGTTGCCCATGGTGAGGACGACCGCGCCGACCTTCAGGCCCCGGGCGCTCATCGCAGCCTGCTGGAGGCGAGGATGGACACGAGGTGCAGCAGCGTCTGCAGGACGGCGATGCCGGCGAGGACGGCAGTGCCGAGGCGGGTGAAGAAGAGGTCGCCCCGGGCCTGGTCCAGGATCGCGAGGAACACGATCAGCAGCGACGCCTCGATGCCGAGGATCAGCCGGTGGAACTGCAGTGCCGCGGCGGCCTTGCGGGCCAGGGCCATGCCGGAGGAACGCGGCTCGGCCGCGGCCTCCTTGACCGGCGGCATGCCGTTCTGGTGGCGGGCGACGCCGACGAGGTCGGTCTCCGCCTTGATCAGGACGGCGCCGAGCGCGGCGAGCGTGCCGAGGAAGGCCCACAGCCAGTCGATGCGCCCGCCGCCCCAGAGGTCGGCGGCGCGCAGGCCGAGACCGAGGAGGACGGCGGCGTCGCACAGGTAGGCGCCGACCCGGTCCAGGTAGACCCCGGACATCGAGTACTGCTTCTTCCAGCGGGCGATCTCGCCGTCGACGCAGTCCAGCAGCAGGTAGAGCTGGACGGCGACGGCGCCGAGCACGGCGCCCGCGATCCCGGGCACCAGCAGGGCCGGGGCCGCGAGGACGCCCGCGACGGTCATCAGGTAGGTGAGCTGGTTGGGCGTGACGCGGGTGTTCACCAGGTGGCGGTCCACCCGCAGCGAGATCTCCCGCATGTACAGGCGGCCGGCCCAGTGCTCACCGCTGCGCCGGTCCTTCACCCCCGCGGGGTGGACGACCGGCCGGAGTTCAGCGACTGACGGTTTCTGCATAGTCGGCGTATGCGTCCCTGATCTGGTCGGTGGTGAGGGCGAGGTGCTCCAGGATGGTGTACCGCCCGGGCCGGGTCTGCGGAGCGAACTCCACGGCGCGGACGAACTCGTCCTCGGTGAACCCGATGTCGCCGGGGAGCACGGGCAGGTCGTGCCGGCGCAGGGCCTCGACCATCAGCGCGGACTCCTCGCGAGCACCGCGGAGGTGCATGGCGAAGGCGGCGCCGAGGCCGCACTGCTCGCCGTGCGGGGCGGCGCGCTTGGGGTAGAGCAGGTCGAAGGCGTGGTTGATCTCGTGGCAGGCGCCGGAGGCCGGGCGGCTGTCGCCGGCCACGGACATCGAGATGCCGGTGAGCACGAGGCCCTCGGCGAGCACCTGGAGGAACCCGTCGTCGTCGACACTGCCCGGGTGGCGCAGCACGGCCTCGCCGGCCTGCCGGGCCAGCGCGGCGGCCAGGCCGTCGATGTCCTCGCCGCGCACCCGGTGGGCCAGCTCCCAGTCCGCCACGGCGGAGATGTTGGAGATGGCGTCGCCGATGCCCGAACGGACGTAGCGGCCGGGGGCCTGCCGGATGACGTCGAGGTCGATGACGACGGCGATCGGGTTGGGCACGCCGTACGAGCCGCGGCCCGCGTCGTTGTCGAGGGTGGCGACCGGCGAGCAGAGACCATCGTGGGAGAGGTTCGTGGCCACGGCGACCAGCGGCAGGCCGATGCGCGCGGCGGCGAACTTCGCACAGTCGATGATCTTGCCGCCGCCCAGGCCCACGACCGCGTCGTAGTGGCCCGACTTCATGGCGTCGGCCAGCTTGATGGCGTCGTCGAGGGTGCCGCCGCCGACCTCGTACCAGGTGGCGCCGGGCAGCGCCGGGGCGAGCCGCTTGCGCAGCGCCGCCCCGGAGCCGCCGCTGATCGCGACGGCGAGCTTGCCGGAGCTGGAGATCCGCTGGTCCGCGAGGACGCTCGCGAGATCGTCCAGGGCCCCGGCCCGGATGTCGACCACGACCGGCGAGGGGATGAGCCTCGTCAGTACTGGCACGCGATCTCCCGGCCCTTGGCGAGGTCGTCGTGGTTGTCGATCTCGACCCACTTGACGTCGCCGATCGGCGCGGTGTCGATCTTGAAGCCGCGGTTGACCAGCTCCTGGTAGCCGTCCTCGTAGTAGAGGTCGGGGTCCTTCTCGAAGGTCACCTTGAGGGCGTCGGCGAGCTCGGCGCCGGCCTCGGCCTCGATCAGGGTGACGCCGATGTACTCGCCGGTCGCGGTGGCCGGGTCCATCAGCTTGGTGATGCGCTGGACGCCCTTCTCGGGGTCCACGATGACCTTCATCTCCTCGTCGGCGAGGTTCTTCACCGTGTCGAGGGCGAGGATGATCTTCTGGCCGTTGCCACGGGCGTCGAGCAGGGTCTTCTCGACGGAGACCGGGTGGACGGTGTCGCCGTTGGCGAGGATCACGCCGCGGCCGAGGACCTCACGGGCGCACCACAGGGAGTAGGCGTTGTTCCACTCCTCGGCCTTGTCGTTGTCGATCAGGGTGAGCTTGAGGCCGTACTTCTCCTCCAGCGCCGCCTGCCGCGCGTACACGGCCTCCTTGCGGTAACCGACGACGATCGCGACCTCGGTCAGACCGACCTCCGCGAAGTTGGCCAGGGTGAGGTCGAGGACGGTCGTCTCGCCGTCCACGGGCACCAGGGCCTTGGGGAGGGTGTCGGTGTAGGGGCGCAGACGGCGTCCGGCGCCGGCTGCCAGCACGAGGCCGATCATGCGGGTTCTCCTGTTTCGTCGTGTACTGCGGGCGCCCCGGAGGACACCCAGAAGCGGATGCTCTCGATGAGCACCGCGAGGGCGATGCCGGCCGCGAGGGCCGTCAGCGCGATCGTGAAGCCTTGGCCCTGCCACAGGACGGCGGCGACGGTGACCGCCAGGGCCCGTCCCTCGTGGCCGCCGATCATCCGGACCAGCCAGTGCGGGGGCGCGCCGGTGCCGCCGCGGATGCGGTACACCGTGTCGTAGTGATGGTAGGCGACCGCGGCCACCAGGCCGAACGCCGCGGGAAGCGCCCCGGCGACGTCCGAGCGCGCGGCGAGGACGAGGATCGCCAGGTATTCGGCGGCGCGGAGGACGGGCGGGAGCAGCCAGTCGAGGGGGCCCTTGAGGGGGCTGGAGACCGCGAGGCCGGTCAAGATCGCGTAGACCGCGGCGCCGGCGACGCCCAGGGGGCTACCGAAGGGCTTGACCAGCAGCGGGACCAGCAGCGCGGCGGTGCCGAGCAGGCCCAGGAGCGGGACGGTCACGGCGCCCTTGACGCGGGTGAGCCGGGCGACGGTCTCGGCGACCGGGCCCGAGTCGGTGAGCTCGTACAGCGCCCGGGCGGCGCGGTCGGTGCGGCGGGCTGGGGGTCCCCCCAGCGGTAGCTGGGGGAGGGTCACCGAGCGCAGGACGCGGCCCGCGGTGGTGTAGCAGGCGGCGAAGGCGCAGCCGACCAGGAGCACGATGAAGACGACGCGCGGGGTGGTGAGCGCGGTGAGGACGGCTATCAGCGCCCAGCGCTCGCCGATCGGCAGGATGATCATGCGGCGGGCCCAGACCGTCCAGCCGACGCTGTCCAGCTTCCCGGAGAGCGCCGCGGTCGGGCTGGTGTTCGCCGTGGCGTCGTGGTTGGCCTCGTTGAACGCGAAGTCCACGACGTGCCGGCAGGTCTGGAGGACCATCGCGCCGAGCGCCAGCGCCCACACATCCTCACCGCCGCGGGCGGCGCCCAGCGCCAGGCCCGCGTAGTAGGCGTACTCCTTGGCCCGGTCGAAGGTGGCGTCGAGCCAGGCGCCGAGCGTGGAGTACTGGAGCGAGTAGCGGGCGAGCTGGCCGTCGGTGCAGTCGAGCACGAACGAGAAGAGCAGCAGCAGGCCGGCGGCGACGAACCCGGGGCGGGTGCCGGTCGCCGCGCAGCCCGCCGCGATCAGCGCCGTCAGCAGCGAGGCGGTCGTCACCTGATTGGGGGTGAATCCGCGCCGGGCGCACCAGCGGGCGATGTAGCGCGAGTACGGGCTGATGCAGAAGGTGGTGAAGAACCCGTCGCGGGACTTCACGGCGTTCCGCAGCCGGACCGCCTCGTCGTCGGTGGCCGCGACGGCCGCCTCGGCGTGCGCCCGGGCCGGGGCGTCCGGCGGGACGTCGGCGACGAGCACGCCCAGCTCGGGGCGGTGCACGGCGACGCCGTGCGCTTCGAGGCCGGCGGCCAGGGCGTCCGGGAGGACGTCGAGCGGGGAGGCCGGCGCGGCCGGGAAGCCGGCGTAGGCGCCCACCCGGTGCCGGCCGTCGGCGAGCGCGACGACGTCACCCAGCGCGGCCCGGGCCTCGGGCTGCACCGTGAGGGCGCCGTGCACCGCGGCGGCGGGGAAGCGGGGGTCGGTCAGCGCGAGCCGGAGGCTGTGGAGGTGCCCGACGAAGCGGTGGTCGACGAGGGCGAGCCGGGCGTGGGCCGGGGCGGCCGCCAGGGCGGCGGACACCTCGGCGGCGTCGGCCGCCACGCGCACGTCGAAGCCCAGGGACCGCAGGTCGCCCTCCAGGGAGGAGCCGACGGGCGGCAAACCGGTGAGGATGGCGGTCGACAGACGAACTCACTCCTTGGAAGCGTGCCTGGCCGCCTCGGGTCCGCAGGTGTCCGGGCAGCGGTGGTGCCGCGCGGGGGCCCCGGCGTCGGTGGCGAGCGGCACGTCGGCAGAGGCTATCGGATCACTGGAAGCCGCCGTTCACCGCCGGGTGCGGCCCGGGCCTCACGAGGAGGACGTCCGGGGCGCCGCCGTGGTTCCCGGCCGGTCAGGACCCGGCCCGGCGCGGGCCGGCGGGGTGCCCTGACTGGTCTAGGGTGCCGTCATGACGTGGCTGATCACAGGTGGGGCCGGGTACATCGGGGCCCATGTGGCGCGGGCGATGACGGAGGCCGGCGAGCGGGTGGCCGTCCTGGACGACCTGTCCAGCGGTGACGCGGCGCGGCTGCCCGAGGGCGTCCCGCTGGTGCGCGGCTCGGTCCTGGACCGGGAGGCCGTCGACCGGGCGCTGAAGGAGCACGGGGTGACCGGTGTGGTGCACCTCGCGGCCAAGAAGCAGGTCGGGGAGTCGGTCGAGCGGCCGCTGCTGTACTACCGGGAGAACGTGCACGGGCTGACCGTGCTGCTGGAGTCCGTCGTCGCGGCGGGCGTCCGGAGCTTCGTCTTCTCCTCCTCCGCGGCCGTCTACGGGATGCCGGACGTCGACCTCGTCACCGAGACGACGCCGTGCCTGCCGATCAACCCCTACGGGGAGACCAAGCTGGCCGGCGAATGGCTGGTCCGGGCCGTGGGCGCCGCGCACGGCCTGTCGACCGCCTGCCTCCGCTACTTCAACGTGGCGGGCGCGGCCCGGCCGGAGCTGGCCGACACCGGTGTGTTCAACATCATCCCGATGATGTTCGACCGGATCACCCGGGGCGAGCGCCCACTGATCTTCGGGGGCGACTACGCGACCCCGGACGGCACCTGCGTCCGTGACTACATCCACATCGAGGACCTGGCCACCGCGCACCTGGCCGCGGCCCGCCGGCTGGCGGAGCGCCCGGAGGCGGGCGACCTGACGCTGAACGTGGGCACCGGCCACGGGGTGTCCGTCCGGGAGATGGCGGACCTGATCGGCGAGGTCAGCGGACGCCCGGGGCTGACGCCCGAGGTGGGCCCGCGCCGTCCGGGCGACCCGGCCCGGGTGGTCGCCGGCAACGACCTGATCACCCGGACGCTCGGCTGGAGCCCGCGCCACGACGTGCGGAGCATGGTCGTGTCGGCCTGGGAGGGCTGGCGGCTGCGCCATCCGGACGCGTCCGCCGGGTGAGCCCGGAGGTCCCTCGAACTGATGGAATCCTCGCAGGTCAGCGGGGATGACAACGGTGTTCGGTGTCGCGTTGCCCAGGGCCCCCCCGCCCGTAGTTCACTGAGGTGCCGGGCGGCACCCCGCCGCCGGGGACCGGTACGCGGGAGGCGGCGTTCATGGGTGCAGGGCACGACCACGGGCACGCGAACGGCGGCCCCCCGCCGACCGGCACCGCCGCGGCGGCCTACCGGGGGCGGCTGCGGATCGCCCTGGGCATCACGCTCTCGGTGCTGGTGGCGGAGATCGTCGGCACGATGCTCACCGGTTCGCTGGCGCTGCTGGCCGACGCCGGTCACATGGCGACGGACGCGGTGGGCGTCGGGATGGCGCTGGTCGCGATCCACTTCGCCAACCGGCCGAGCGGCGGCCGGCGCACCTACGGCTACGCGCGCGCCGAGATCCTGGCGGCGCTGCTGAACTGCCTGCTGCTGCTCGGCGTCGGCGGCTACATCCTCTTCGAGGCGGTCCAGCGGCTGACCGCGCCGACGGAGGTGCCGGGCGGGACGACGGTCGTGTTCGGTCTGGTGGGCGTGGTCGCCAACCTGATCTCGCTGTCCCTGCTGATGCGCGGGCAGAAGGAGAGCCTGAACGTGCGCGGGGCGTTCCTGGAGGTCCTCTTGGACGCGCTGGGGTCGCTGGCCGTCGTGGTCTCCGCCCTGGTGATCATGGCGACGGGCTGGACCCGGGCGGACCCGGTGGCCTCGCTGCTGATCGGGCTGATGATCGTGCCCCGGACGCTGAAGCTGCTGCGCGAGGCGCTGGACGTGCTGCTGGAGGCCGCGCCCCGGGACGTGGACATGGACGAGGTCCGGGCGCACATCACGGCGCTGCCGGGGGTGACGGGCCTGCACGACCTGCACGTCTGGACGATCACCTCGGGGATGCCGGTGCTGTCGGCGCACGTGGTGGTGGACCGGGTGGCGCTGGACGCGGCCGGGCACGAGCGGATGCTGCGGGACCTCCAGGGCTGCCTCGGGGAGCACTTCGCCGTCGAGCACTGCACCTTCCAGCTGGAACCGGGCGGGTACGCGGAGCGCGAGGCGCGGCTCTGCCACTGATCCGCGCCCGTCCGCGCGCTTCCGCCTCCCCCGGGTCCCCGCGTTCCGCCGGGGTCGCCGTGGGGCAGACTTGAGGGCCAAGACCGACACCCGAGGATGGTCAATGCCGATCACATCAGCCGAGGGCCGCTCCGCCGATTCCGCCGCGGCCCCCGCCTCCCCCGAAGCCGCTGAACCGATCATGCTGGAGCTGGTCGACGAGGACGGCAGAACCATCGGGACCGCCGAGAAGGTCTCCGCGCACCTCGCCCCCGGCCGGCTGCACCGCGCCTTCTCGGTCTTCCTCTTCGACGAACAGGGGCGGCTGCTGCTCCAGCGCCGGGCGCTGGGCAAGTACCACTCCCCCGGCGTGTGGTCCAACACCTGCTGCGGGCACCCGTACCCCGGCGAACTCCCCTTCGTGGCGGCGGCCCGGCGCACGGCGGAGGAGCTGGGCCTGGCCCCCGAGCTGCTGCGGGAGGCGGGCACGGTGCGCTACAACCACCCGGACCCGCTGTCGGGGCTGGTGGAGCAGGAGTACAACCACCTCTTCGTCGGCACCGTGCGGGCCACCCCGGAGCCGGACCCGGAGGAGGTGGAGGAGTACGCCTATGTGACCCCCGCCGAGTTGGAGAAGCTGATGTCCGAGGTGACGTTCTCGGCGTGGTTCATGACGGTGCTGGACACGGCGCGGCCGGCCGTCCGCGAGGTCATCGGGGCCGGGGCGGGCTGGTAGGGCCGGCGGCGCGGGGAGGGGCCGGCGCGGCGGCGAGGGGCAGGACGGCCCAGACGACCTTGCCGCCGCCCGCGGTGTGCTCGACGTCGTAGCTGCCGCCGGCCTCGTCCACCACGGCCTGCACCAGCAGCAGTCCCCGGCCGCCGATCCGCTCCTCGTCGGGGACCAGCGGGCGGGGCCGGTAGGGGTGGCCGTCCTCGACGGCCACCCGCACCTCCGCCGGGCCGACGGACACCTCGACGGTGAGCTCCGGGGAGAGCAGCGCTGCGTGCTGGACGGCGTTGGTGACCAGCTCGGAGACGATCAGCAGCAAGCCGTCCAGCAGGTCGGCGCCCAGCGGCACCTTCTGACGGCGCATCAGGTCGGCGACGCCGTGCCGGGCGCGGGGCACGGAGGTGGGGAGCGCGGGCGCGGTGAACCGCCAGCAGCCCTGCCGGACGGGGCGGCCCGCGGGGCCGGCCGGCTCGCGGGGCGCCGTGGGCGGCGGGGCCTGGCCCGGCTCGGGCGGGACGCTCCCGACGATCTCCATGTCCGATACCAACCCCTCGCCGTGGCTCCACCGCACACGACGAGTGTTGGGAAGACCACAGTCCGCGCGGACAGCTGATCAGAAGTCGCCGCCAATCGACGCTATTTGATCGCGTGCGTATGCCGCAGTCACTCTCGCGACTGTTCCTGGCTGCCCTGATCGTCGTTCGCGGAAGGTTCGTGGAACGCTCCGGACCAGGTCGCTTCGCCCGCACTCGCGGGCGTTCCCCGGCGAACCACCCCCTGCCGTCCGGTTAGCATCCGTCGCATGGAGCCCGCACTGCACCTGGACGTCGCCGGCGGCACGGCGACGATCCGCATCGCCCACCCCGCCAAGCGGAACGCCATGACACCCGCCATGTGGCGGGCGCTCCCCCCGCTGCTGGAGCGCTGCGCCGCGGACCCGGACGTCCGGGTCCTGGTACTCACCGGCGAGGGCGACACCTTCTGCGCGGGCGCCGACATCGCCTCCCTCACCGCGGGCGGCGAGGGCGACCCGCGCGACCTGGCCGTCGCCGCCGAGGAGGCGCTGGCCGCCTTCCCCAAACCGACGCTCGCGGCCGTGCGCGGCCACTGCGTCGGCGGCGGCTGCCAGCTCGCCGTCGCCTGCGACCTCCGGTTCGCCGCCGAGGGCGCCCTCTTCGGCGTCACCCCGGCCCGGCTGGGCGTCGTCTACGCGGCCTCGTCCACCCGCCGGCTCACCGGCCTGGTCGGCCCGGCGGCCGCCCGGTACCTGCTGTACTCCGCCGAACTCATCGGCACGGAAAGGGCGTTGCGCACCGGCCTGGTGGACGAGGTGTGGGCGCCGGACGAACTGGACGCCCGGGTCGCCGGGTTCGCCCGGCTGCTCGCCTCCCGCTCCCAGCTCACCCAGGCCGCCGCGAAGGAGTTCACCCGGCCCGGGCCGGTGCCGGCGGAGCGCGTCGCCCACTGGGCGGAGCTCGGGCACGCCAGCGCCGATCTGACGGAGGGGGTCACGGCGTTCCTGGAGCGCAGGGAGCCGCGGTTCACCTGGAGTGTGCCGGCCGGGAACTGACTGCCCGTCACTCCTTGCCGCGCACCCGCTTCCACTCGGCCACGAGCTCGGCGGGGGCCGAGTGGACCGACCCCGCCGAGTACGGCGGCCGGGGGTCGTACTCGACGATCAGCTGGATCGACTGCGCCGTGCGGTCGTCCGCCAGCCGGCCCGCCAGGGTCAGGCCCATGTCGATCCCGGCGGAGACGCCGGCGGCCGTCACGTACTTGCCGTCGGTCACCACCCGCTCGTCGGCCGGCTCGGCGCCGTACCCGGCGAGCTGCGGCCGCGAGAGCCAGTGGCCCGTGGCCCGGCGGCCCGTCAGCAACCCGGCCGCCCCGAGGATCAGCGCGCCGGTGCACACGGACGTCGTCCAGCGCGAGTGGCGGTCCGCCGTGCGCAGCCAGCCGTGCACGGGACCGGGCTCCAGGGGGAGGTTGGCCTCGGGGCCGCCCGGTATGACGATCACGTCGGGGTCGGTGACCTCGTCGAACGCGGCGTCGGCGACCAGGGTGAGCATGTCCCGGTCGTCGCGCACGGGCCCGCGCCGCTCGGCGACGAGGACCGCCTCGGCGCCGGGGAGCCGGCTCAGGATCTCGTAGGGGCCGGTGACGTCGAGAACGGTGAAACCGGGGAAGAGGAGGATGGCGATCCGCACGGGTGGCCTTTCGGGTGGGTCTTTCTGTGGCATCAGGTGGCCGGTGGCGTCAGGCGTTCGGTGGCATCAGGTGGCGGCGGGGCGGACGCCGCGCCGGTACGCGCCCGGCGGTGCGTCCAGGGCGCGCCGGAACGCCCGGCGCATCGCCTCGGGCGTGCCGTAGCCGCAGCGCCGGGAGATCTCCTCGACGCCGTCCGTCGTCTCCTCCAGCAGCCGCCGGGCCGTCTCCAGCCGCACCCGGCCGACGTAGCGGCCGGGCGGTACGCCGACCTCCGCCCGGAAGGCCCGGGCGAAGTGGCGCGGCGACAGCCCGGCGCGGGCCGCGAGGGCCTCGACGCTCAGGTCGGCGCCGGGGTGTTCGGCGATCCACTGCTGGAGGTCCCGCAGCCCGGGGCGGCGGGGGGTCTGCGCGGCGAGCTGGGCGCTGAACTGCCGCTGGCCGCCCGGGCGCCGGAGGTAGACGACCAGGTAGCGGGCGACCGCGAGGGCGACGGCCCGGCCGAGGTCCTCCTCGACCAGCGCCAGCGCGAGGTCCACGCCGGCCGTCACCCCGGCCGAGGTGGCGACGCTGCCGTCCCGTACGTACACGGGCTCGGTCTCCAGCCGGACGGCGGGGAAACGCGCGGCGAAGCCGTCGCAGTACGCCCAGTGGGTGGTGGCCCGGCGGCCGTCCAGCAGTCCGGCGGCGGCCAGCAGGAACGCCCCCGTGCACACGGAGACCAGCCGGCCGGCGCGCGGACCGTGTGCGCGCAGCAGCCCGACGAGCCGCGGGTCCGGATCGGTGACGCCCCGGCCGCCGGGGACGAGCAGCACGTCCGGGGCGGGCGCGGTGTCCAGGGCGCCGTCGGGCGTCAGCAGCAGGCCGCTGCCGGTGCGCACCGGCCGGCCGTCCACGGTGGCGGTCCGCACCCGGTACGCGCCGGGGTCGCCGACCGTCGCCCCGGCCTGGGTGAACACTTCGAGCGGGCCGGTGACGTCGAGGCTCTGGACCCCCTCGTGGAGGACGATGAGCACGGTGCGGCGAGGCGTCATGATCACATGCTGGTCCCGGGGGCGGGCGGCGGCAATGACGTCCTTCCCACCTTTCCTGCCTTCCTGCCTTTCCTGCCACGGCGGACGCCCTTGCCGGACGTTCCCGGGCGCTTTCCGGTCCTCCGCTCTTCCGCGCCGGGCCGCCCGCCGCCTAGCGTGCGGGGCATGACCACTTCCGTGATCCTTTCCGCCGGCCGCCGCTGCCAGACCGCGCTCGAAGCCGTGCACGTCTTCTCGTACTTCAGCCCCGAGACCGCCCGGGAGTTCGCCGCGTTCGGCGTGGAGGACGGGCACACCCGGTACTTCGCCGAGCGGGCCGGCGCCATGGGGCGCGTCGGGGCGGGCGCGGTGACGGCCGCGTTCCACGTGTTCAAGCACGAGCTGGTGGCCCGTCACGTGCCGGCGGTGTGGGAGCGGGTGGCGCCGGAGGAGGCGGTGACCGCACGGCTGCGCGCCTGCGACGCGGCCCTGCGCCGGATGCTCGGGGACGAGGCCATAGCGTCGCCGGAGATCGCCGAGGCCGCGGAGCTCGCGCTGCGCGCGGCGGAGGCGGGCGAGCGCGCGTCCCGGCCGCTGTACGCCGCCCAGGCGGACCAGCCCGTTCCCGACGCCCCGCACCTGGCCCTGTGGCACGCGGCGACCCTGCTCCGTGAGCACCGCGGCGGCGGACACCTGGCGGCGCTGGCCGGTGCCGGTCTCGACCCCGTCGAGGCGCTGGTCAGCCATGCGGCCGGGCGGGAGGGCAGTGCGCTGTCCCGGCGGCTGCTGCGCACCCGCGGGTGGAGCGCGGAGGAGCTGGAGGAGGGCGCGCGGCGGCTGCGCGAGCGCGGGCTGTTCACGGCCGACGGGACGCTCACCCCGGCGGGCGCGGAGCTGCGGCGGGACGTCGAGGAGGCGACCGACCGGCTGGACGCCGGGCCGTGGGAGCACCTGGGCGCGGCGGGCACGGAGCGGCTGACGGAGCTGGCCGGGGAGCTGGCCGCCCGGATCGCGGCCGCCGGAGGATCGCCGACGGGTTCCCCGCGCCCGGCGGACGGCTCCGCCCAGGGCTGAGCCGGGGGCGGCGCGGCCCGCGTTGTCCGAGGCACCTGCCACAATGCGAAGCGCAGTCCGAAGAGAAAGCGGAGCGTGATCGTGACGGCAACCGGTACGTCGGTCGAAGGCAGGATCGCCGAGGAGCTCGGCGTACAGGAGCGGCAGGTGAAGGCGGCCGTCGACTTGCTCGACGGCGGGGCGACCGTGCCGTTCGTCGCCCGGTACCGCAAGGAGGCGACCGGCGCGCTGGACGACGCCCAGCTCCGCACCCTGGAGGAGCGGCTGCGCTACCTGCGGGAGCTGGAGGAGCGGCGGGCCGCCGTCCTGGAGTCGGTGCGCGCGCAGGGCAAGCTGGACGCCGCGCTGGAGGCGCGGATCCGCGAGGCCGACTCCAAGGCCCGGCTGGAGGACATCTACCTGCCGTTCAAGCCGAAGCGGCGGACGAAGGCGCAGATCGCCCGCGAGGCGGGGCTCGAACCGCTGGCCGAGGGGCTGCTGGCCGACCCGGGCGTCGAACCGCTCGCCGCTGCCGCCGCCTTCGTCGACGCGGACAAGGGCGTCGCCGACCCGGCCGCCGCGCTGGAGGGCGCCCGGGCGATCCTCACCGAGCGGTTCGCCGAGGACGCGGACCTGATCGGCGAGCTGCGCGAGCGGATGTGGACGCGGGGCCGGCTGGTCGCCAAGGTGCGGTCGGGGAAGGAGGAGGCGGGCGCCAAGTTCGCCGACTACTTCGACTTCGCCGAGCCGTTCACCGAACTGCCCTCGCACCGGGTGCTCGCCATGCTGCGCGGTGAGAAGGAAGAGGTGCTCGACCTCGTCCTGGAGCCGGAGCCGGCCGGTGAGGCGGCGGCGGGCCCCAGCGCGTACGAGCAGGCCGTCGCCCGCCGGTTCGGCGTGGCCGACCGGGGCCGGCCGGGCGACAAGTGGCTGGCCGACACGGTCCGCTGGGCCTGGCGCACCCGCATCCTCGTCCACCTCGGCATCGACCTGCGGCTGCGGCTGCGCCAGGCCGCCGAGGACGAGGCGGTCCGCGTCTTCGCCGCCAACCTGCGCGACCTGCTGCTCGCCGCCCCGGCCGGCACCCGCGCCACGATGGGCCTCGACCCGGGCTTCCGTACGGGCGTGAAGGTCGCCGTCGTCGACGCCACCGGCAAGGTCGCGGCCACGGAGACCATCTACCCGCACGTCCCGCAGAACAAGTGGGACGCCTCCCTGGCCACCCTCGCCCGGCTCGCGAAGGAGCACGGCGTCGAGCTCGTCGCCATCGGCAACGGCACGGCCTCCCGGGAGACGGACCGGCTGGCCGCCGACCTGATCGGACGTCACCCCGAACTCGGCCTCACCAAGGTGATGGTCTCCGAGGCGGGCGCCTCGGTGTACTCCGCCTCCGCGTTCGCCTCGCAGGAGCTGCCGGGGATGGACGTGTCGCTGCGCGGCGCGGTGTCCATCGCGCGGCGGCTCCAGGACCCGCTGGCCGAGCTGGTGAAGATCGACCCCAAGTCGATCGGGGTCGGCCAGTACCAGCACGACCTGTCCGAGGTGAAGCTGTCGCGCTCGCTCGACGCGGTCGTCGAGGACTGCGTCAACGGCGTCGGCGTCGACGTCAACACGGCGTCTGCGCCACTGCTCTCCCGCGTCTCCGGCATCAGCTCCGGCCTCGCCGACAACATCGTCGCCCACCGCGACGCGAACGGCCCCTTCCGCTCCCGCAAGGCGCTCAAGGACGTGGCCCGGCTCGGCCCCAAGGCGTACGAGCAGTGCGCCGGCTTCCTCCGCATCCGCGGGGGTGACGATCCGCTGGACGGATCCAGCGTGCACCCCGAGGCGTACCCGGTGGTGCGGGCCATGGCCAAGCGGACGGGGAACGAGGTCGCGGCCCTCATCGGCAACACGGGTGTGCTGCGGTCGCTGCGGGCCGAGGAGTTCGTCGACGATTCGTTCGGCCTGCCGACCGTGACGGACATCCTGCGCGAGCTGGAGAAGCCGGGGCGGGATCCGCGGCCCGCCTTCCGGACGGCCTCCTTCAAGGAGGGGGTCGAGAAGATCGGGGATCTGGCGAGCGGGATGATCCTGGAGGGGGTCGTCACGAACGTCGCCGCTTTCGGGGCGTTCGTGGACGTCGGTGTCCATCAGGACGGGCTGGTGCATGTGTCCGCGATGTCGCGGAACTTCGTCAAGGATCCGCGGGATGTGGTCAAGCCCGGGGACATCGTGCGGGTGAAGGTGCTGGAGGTCGACATTCCGCGGAAGCGGATCTCGTTGACGCTGCGGCTGGACGACGAGGCGTCGGCTTCGGCGCGGCGGGAGCCGCGGGAGAACCGGCGCGGGGGTGCGCCGCGTCAGCAGCGGCGGGAGGCTTCCGCGCCGGCGGCGGGTGGGGCGATGGCGGACGCGCTGCGGCGCGCGGGGCTCGTGCGGCCGGAGGGCCGTCGGTAGGGAGCCCCAGCCCCGCCCTTTCACCGTTTCTCGCGGGGGCAAGCCCCCGCACCCCCGAAACCGCGCTCCGCGCGGTTGTCCTCAAACGCCGGACGGGCTGAATAGCCAGCCCGTCCGGCGTTTGAGGACGAGCGGCGAAGCCGCGATCAGAGGGTCCGGGGGGGCTTGCCCCCAGAAGGGTAGGGCGACCTGGTCAGAGCACGCGAAAGCCCCGATCCGGCGCGGGGAGCACCAGACCGGGGCCATCTGTCAGCGAGGGCGCGCCGCCTCGCTCGTGCACTTGCTGCAGACGTACCGGGAGCGGAGCACGAGCCGCATGGCACCAGGATCCTTGTGGATCTTGCAGAGCCAAGACAGTTCGGAGTCTTCCGGTAGGTCGTGTTTCAGGAACTGTCGCAGCGTGGCGCGCACGCCGTGACCCTCCGGGATGTCGCTACTTGTCATCTCCCTGACTGTCCTCGTCGCTGTTGGTGTCCGGGTCGGCGACGACGATTTCCTCGTTGGCGCCCAGGTCGTATCCGTTGACTTCCTCCGTGCCCATGACGGCCCTCTCTCGGTTGTATCGGGTATGGCGCGGGGCGCGAAACCCCCTCTTCGGTGGTGCTGCCCGTCCGGCCGGCTCCGCTTCGCGGGACGTGCGACCGCACGGACGCCGGTTCCTGTCTCTCCGCTAGGGATGGGCGTCCAGCAAGGAGACAGGGGTCTAGGTGGTGGGATGGACCCCCTGGACGGCGAGCCAGATGGCGAGCGTCACAGCGGCCCCGAGGAGGCCCAGGAACAGCAGTCCCTCCACGTGCCCGCTCCAGTCGCGCCATGAGCCGCCAGACGGCCCCCTGTGGCGCCGCCGGGTCATCGGCCGCACCGCTTGTGGGGCATCCGGAGGTGGTCCTCCCTGCTGTCCCGGTAGTTCGCCAACTCCGCCTTGAGGCGCACCCGTTCCCACCTGTCCGGGGCGTTGCGCACCCGCTTTTCCGCCTTGGCGATCATCTCGTCCCACCAGGCGCACGACTCGCAGCCGCTATCCCTCATCGGCGCCCCTCCTGGTTCAGCTTGATCACCCGGGCGCGCAGACGGTCCGTGGAGTTGGCTCGGCGGTATGCCGTCGGGTGCCAGACCCGCCCGCCCTCCGGAGGACGCAGGGTGAGCTGTCGGGTGTCGTAGTCCCAGCCGACCGCCACCCCGAGCTGATCGTGCTCGGTGTCCAAGATCAGTTCGAGCGGCTGGGGGATCCAGTCAGCCACGATGCGCCCCCTCCCGGCGCAGCAGCTCCGCGCGGTTCCAGTCGCCCGAGCGTTCGGCGGCGTGCCGCGCGTCGGTGATCCGGGTGCACTCGGTGCACGGGTGGTGGGGGTTGGGCACCAGGACGGGGCGGAGGGACATGTGTGTGTCGCTCACGCGGCACCCCCTGGGGTGACCTCGCCGTAGCGCGCGATGACGAAGTGCTTGCCTTGCCCGGCGCCCGTTCTGGGGTGTCCATGCCTAAGCTCTGTCATGGCTGCCTGCCTCTTTCAGGTGGTCCACGCCCCCGGACGTTCGTCGCGTCGCGGGGATGCTTGCGTCTGACCATGCTTCGACGTGCAGCGCTCACACGGGAGTTGACCAGGGGTGACTACTCTGGAAGCACCACCAGTCAACCCTTAGAGGTTTACGATGAGTGACTTTGCTGATCTTGCTCGTAGGGCACTGCGGGATAGCGGCTATTCCATGAAGGCCGCCGCGCGTGCGATGAATTACGATGCCGCCTATTTGTCGCGAGTGCTCAACGGCAAACAGAACCCGTCGGCAAAGCTTGCGGCATCAGTGGATGAGCTTGTCGGAGCAGGGGGCGCATTGGCTGCGACTGTGCTGGACGATGACAAAAAGTCAAGGGTCACCCGAAGTGCTGCCAACCCTTCGCGTCTGGATGCCGGAACCGTGGATGCACTTGCAGGAGTTTTGGCCGCCTACCGGCGATTGGACGACTCGGTAGAGCCAAAGTCTGTCATACCAGCGACCATGACTCAGGTGAAGGAAGTCACCCGAATCCTCCGGGGTGCCCGGGGGCCGTACAGGGACCGGCTCGCCGAAGTCGTCTCCGAGTGGGTCCAGTTCGGGGGGTGGATGCTCGCTCAAGTCCGCAAGGATGACCAAGCGGTAGGGCTGCTTAATGACGCTCTGGAATTGGCGGACGAAATCGGCAACGGTACCCTTGCGGCCCAAGCCCTGAATTTCAAGGGCTACATCGCCCGGCAGCAGAACAGGCCGCAGGGAATCGCCCGCTGGTTCTCTGCCGCTGCCAACACCCCGGGTGCGCACCCGGCCCAGCGAATCGGGGACTACCTTCAAGCAGCAGCCGGAATGGCGTCCCTGGGAGAACGTGATGCGGCGCTACGCTTGGTCGAAGACGCGGAGAAATTGACGGATAAGGCGGCTTCCCTCCCCCCGCCGGATACCGCCTACTGGCTGACGCCCGCATTCAACCGTTTGAACATGGGGCTCTGCACTCTTGAACTCGGGCGTTACAGCGAGGCGACTGACCATCTGAGGTCCGGCCTCGCCGGACTGCCCGAAGAACTCCGGGACGCCCCTTGGTCATGGGAGCACAAGGACGCTCTGCGGAGGGCCGTAGAAGCGGCCTAGAACTCATAACGAAAGATCTCCAAGGTGGTTGGATCACTCCTGGATTGGTGATCTGGGGGGGGTGCGGGGTGGCGCGGTTGAAGCCGTGGGAAGTCGACGACCAGCTGTGGGCGGTGATCGAGCCGCTGCTGCCGGCGATCAGTGGCTTCACGCCGAGAGCCCAGACGAGGCCGTGGTACTTGTCGTGGTCGTAGCCACGGTCGCCCAACACCGCGTCCGTATCCCGGGTGTGGAGGGGGCGGCACCGCGATGAGGATGCCGCTGATGCTCTACCAGGGAACGTCGCCCTGGCGGTCGGTGAAGGTGCCGGTCGGTCCGTCGGTGTCGATCAGTGCGGCGCGGACGATGGCCTCGGCTCCTTCGGCGACGGTCTGGATGCCCGTATTGCCGTTGAGGTCGGTGGCGGTGAAGCCGGGGTCGACGACGTTGATCCGCAGGTCCGGGTAGACCTTGGCGTACTGGACGGTGAGCATCGAGACCGCGGCCTTGGAGGCGTTGTAGGCGGGCGAGGCGAACTGGCCCTCCATACGCGTCGGATCGGTGGTGCGCGCGAAGGAGCCGAGGCCGCTACCGACGTTGACCACGATGCCTTTGCCGCGCTGCAGCAGCGGTGCGAAGGCGTGCATCATCCGCACGACGCCGACGACGTTGGTGTCCAGGACGGTGAGCATGTCCGTCCCGGTGGGCCCGTCGTCGTCGGACGGGTCGGCGATACCGGCGTTGTTCACCAGCACGTCCAGCGCCCCGCTCTCGGCCTCCACCTGCTCGGCTGCCGCCTTCACCGAGGCGTCATCGGTGATGTCGATGACCAGCGGCCGGGCGTTCGCACCGAGCTGTCGGGCCGCCTGCTCGGCCTTCTCCTGGCTGCGAGCCCCGAGGTAGAGGGTGTGCCCGGCCTCGATGAGCTGCCGCGCGGTCTCGAAGCCCAGGCCCTTGTTGGCCCCTGTGATCAGTGTCGTCGTGCTCATGGCTCTGCTCCTTGGGTGCCGGCCGCACAGCGCCGACACGGCGTCGTCTCTCACGCAGGGCATCGGTGCGTGACCTGGCGGTCGCACCACGTTTTGAGCGTACGTGTTCCCGTCGCTCCGCGCGCTTGCGCAGCCCACCGTAGGGACGATGTAGGCCGGCCGGTGTCCTCTTTACAGCTCAGCGCAGGGGACGGAAGGTCTGCCGGATGTCGTGGACCCAGGCGCCCGGGTTCTCCCAGGGGCCGAAGTGGCCGCCCCGCTGGTGCACGTTCACCTCGCGCAGATCGCCGTAGACGTGCGGGGTCATGCCCTGGCGGATGGCTGCGTCGTACTGCTCGGGGGTGTCGATGCCCGGGGAGGAGTGGTCGCCCAGGTGGAAGGTGAAGCTGGTGGGCACGGTGATGGCCGGGGCGGTCCAGCGGTCCTTCGGCTCCGGGTAGAGGTGGGCGTTCTTGTAGGCGCGGATCGAGGAGCCGATGGACTGGGTGACCCAGTAGATCGTGGCCGTGGTCAGGATGTGCTCGTCGGGGTAGACGTCCTCGAAGACGGCGCTCTGGTCGCTCCAGGACTTCCACCGCTTGAGGATCCAGGCCAGCATCCCGGCGGGTGAGTCGTTCAGGCCGTGGGTGAGGGTCTGGCCGTCCAGGCAGTGCACGGCCAGGTGGGAGGCGAGAGTGTCCCGGAAGCCTTCCAGGTCCGCGACCAGCTGGGGGCTCGCGTCCTCGGGGATGTCCTGGCCGGCGGTGATGTCCCAGTAGCGGTAGCCCTGGAACGCGGGGAGCGGCGCGGGCATGCCCAGGTGGACGCCGATGACCGACTCGGGGTAGCGGTGGGCGAGCTAGGCGGCCACCAGGGCGCCGTAGTCGGAGCCGCAGACCGCGTACCGGTCATGGCCCAGGGTCTCGGTCATCAGGGTGTGGAAGCGGTCGGCCATGTCGACGTAGTTCTCCCGCCCGTTGGTGAGCGGGGTGGAGAAGCCGAAGCCCGGCAGGGACGGGGTGATCACCTCGAAGGCGTCGGCCGGGTCGCCGCCGTGCGCGGCCGGGTCGGCGAGCGGGCCCAGGACGCGGGTCCAGTCGAGGAAGGTCCAGGGCCAGCCGTGGGTGAGGATCAGCGGCGTGGGGGCCGGGCCCTTGCCGGGCTCGCGCACGAAGTGCACCGGGGTTCCGCCGATGTCGAGCCGATGGTGGGTGTATGCGGTGTTCAGGCGCTCCTCGGCGGCCCGCCAGTCGAACCCGTCGGCCCACAATCCCACCAGCCGACGCAGGTACGCCGTGGACAGACCGTACTTCTCGTCCTCGTTGTCCAGGTCGGGGGCGAAGCGGGTGGCTCGCAGCCGGGCCCGCAGGTCGTCCAGCTCATCCTGCGGGATCTCGATCCTGAACCGCGTGAGGTCGTCAGCCGTCATGGCGCCATCCTTCCGAAACCAGCGGTGAAATCCACGAAGGCGACGCTAGAGGGCAATACGGTCAGATTTGGTCCTAGAGGTGACACCACTGCGTGGTTCACCGGACCGGATGCACCCACCTGAAAATCATTAGGCTAGGGGGTCTTAGGGGCCGCAGGGGTCCGACGGCGCCTCGAAATGCGGCCTGACGGTCTCCTTGTCGTGACGTGCTCGCAGCCGGCCGACTCCACCGCGGGACCGGTCGGCAGGCCCGTTGGCACGGCGCGCCTTGGCGGCAGCGAGCTTGTCCGCGTACATCACCGCCGGCCGTCCGCCGGTGCGCCCCAGCGCCTTGGCAGCGTCCGGCCCTGCCCGAGTCCGCCCCTTGAACGAGCTGGCCGAAAGGGGCGGGGCCGGGGCTCGCCTCACCCCCGCCGGAACTCCGGCACCCGCTTCTCGTACAGCCACGGCGCCAGGACGTCCTCCACATCCCGCGCGGCAACGCGCCCCGCGTGCGTGAGGAACCCGGGGGTGTCCGCGCTCCCGCCCCGCCGCGCCTCGTGCCACGTCCGCAGTGTGCGGAAGAAGGGCTCGTCGCCGACGGCCAGGCGGAGGGCGTGCAGGGCGCACGCCCCCCGCACGTACACCCGGTCGTCGAAGAGGTGCCGCCGCCCGGGGTCGGCGATGCGCAGGTTCTGGCGGCGGCCCGCCAGATCCGTCCGGGAGCGGCGGGCGAGGGTGTCGGCGTCGTCCTCGCCGAGGTGTTCGGACCAGAGCCACTCCGCGTAGGTGGCGAAGCCCTCGTTGAGCCAGATGTGCTGCCAGTCGGCGAGGCTGACGCTGTTGCCGAACCACTGGTGGGCCGTCTCGTGGGCGACGAGCGTCTCCCAGCCGCGCCGGCCGTCCATGTGGTTGCGGCCGAAGACGGAGAGGGTCTGGTTCTCGACGGGGGCGGCCAGTTCGGCGTCGACGACGGTGACGCCGTAGGACTCGAAGGGGTAGGGGCCGAAGAGGTCCGTGTAGAGGCGGAGGATGCGGCCCTGGCGGGCGAGGTCGTGGCGGACGCGGTCGACGGCCCCGGCGGGGCAGGCGACGTGCACGGGGACGGGCGCGCCGGAGACGTCCTCCTCGGTCCAGGTCTCGCGGTGGAAGCGGCCGGTGTAGAGGGCGGCGAGGTAGCAGGCCATCGGGCCGGGGTGGTGGTAGGTCCAGCGGGCGGCGCCGTCCTCTTCCCGGTGGTCGACGAGGGAGCCGTTGGCGAGCGCGTCGTAGCCGGCGGGGACGGTGATCTCGAAGGTGTAGGCGGCCTTGTCGTCGGGGCGGTCGTTGCAGGGGAACCAGGACGGCGCCCCCACCGGCTGGGAGGCGACGAGCGTGCCGTCGTGCTCGTCGCCAGTGCGGTCCCAGCCGATCGGGCCGTACGGCGAGTGGACGGGCCGGGGACGTCCGCCGTAGCGGACGTCCAGAACAAAGGGGCGGCCCGGTTCGAGGGTGCGGTCGGCGGTGACGCGGAGTTTGCCGTCGCGGTGGCGGAAGGGGACCGGGCGGTCGTCGAGGAGGACCTCGTCGACCGTGAGTTTCGCCAGGTCGAGTTCGACGGAGTCGAGCGCGCCGTTGGCCGTCGCCTCGATCCGGGCGCGGCCGTCGAGCCGGTGGCGGCGCGGGTCGTAGTCGAGTTCCAGGTGGTAGGCGAGGGTGCGGTGGGCGTACGAGCCGTGCCGCGGGAAGTAGCGCTCCTCGCGGGCGGGCCGGCGGCGGGCGCCGCCGCCCACGGCGGCGGCGGTCACCGGGACGGCCAGCGCCGCGAGGAGGACGCGGCGGCTGCAGGTGTGTCGTGCGCCCATGTCACGCGGCGGCCTCTCGCTGGGGGACGGCCGCGGGCCGCTGTCCGGCGATCGGGTTGCCCGCCCAGCGGGTGCCCGGCGGGACGGTCTCGCCGCGCATGACGAGGGAGGACGGTGCGATGGCGGTGTGGGCGCCGACGGTGGTGCCCGGGAGCACGATGCCGTGCGGGCCGAGGGAGGCGCCTTCGGCGAGGTGGACGGTGTCCATGCGCATGATCCGGTCGTGGAAGAGGTGGGTCTGGAGGACGCAGCCGCGGTTGACGGTGACCCCGTCGCCGAGGGTGATGAGGTCGGTCTCCGGCAGCCAGTGGGTGTCGCACCACACACCCCGGCCGATGCGGACGCCCAGGGTGCGCAGCCACCAGTTGAGCACGGGGGTGCCGGTGAAGGGTCCCGCCAACCAGGGGACGGCGAGGGATTCCACGAACGTGTCGAAGAGTTCGTTCCGCCAGACGAAGGAGCTCCACAGCGGGTGTTCGCCGCTCCGGAAGCGGCCCATGAGCAGCCACTTGGCGGCGGTGGCGAGGAGTCCGGCGAGGATGCCGCCGGCCGCCAGCAGGGGCGCGGCCACCAGTGCGGCGAGGCCGAGGCCGCCGTGGTCGAAGGCCCACTGTTCGCCGATCAGCACCATGTCGGCCAGGGCGAGGCCGCACATGAGCGGCAGTATCCGGCACAGTTCGACGGCGGCGCGGGCCAGGACAAGTCTGCGCGGCGGGGTGAAGGTGCGTCCGGCGTCGGCGACGGTGGCGACGCGGGGCAGCGGCATGGCGGGCCGGCCCAGCCAGGAGGTGCCGGGCTCGCTGTGCTCGGGCGCGTCGGAGAGGACGCCGACCAGGCCGTGGTCGGGGACGGAGCGGCCGGGGCCGATGATGCCGGAGTTGCCGAGGAAGGCCCGGCGGCCGACGTGTGCGGTGCCCAGGCGGAGCCAGCCGCCGCGCAGTTCGTAGGGGGCGACGAGGGTGTCGTCGGCGAGGAACGCGCCGTCGTCGACGGTGAGCAGGGACGGCAGCGGCAGGACGGTGGAGAGTTCGGCGCCGCGGCCGATCCGGGCGCCGAGCATCCGCATCCACCCGGGGGTGGCGAGGCTGGCGTAGACCGGGAAGAGGTTGCGGCGGGTGCCGTCCAGCAGCCGGGTGATCACCCAGGCGCGCCAGGCGACGCCGCCGCAGGCGGGGTGGAGGCCGGCGCTGATGCCCCGGTTGAGGACGCGGACCGTGCCGGCGACGACGAGCATCCAGCAGACCGTGGTGACCGCGGTGAGGACGGGGACGGCGAGCAGCAGGCGGACGGCGACCGTGGTGAGCGAGGCGCTGTCCTTGATCAGCCAGAAGGTGGCGGCAAGGGCGGGCGCGGCGGCGAGGACGGGCAGCAGGGGCATCCCGAGCAGGGCCAGGGCGTAGGCGGCGGACCAGCGCCGGGAGCGCTCGCGGCGGGGCTCCGGCCAGTCCTCGGCGGGGCGGACGGGGCCGTTCGCGTGGTGGGCGGCGGCGTCCGGGCGGGCGGGCGATCCCACCCAGGTCTCGCCCGCGGGGACGTGGCCGTCGAGGCAGGCGCCGGGCGCGAGTTCGGCGCCCGCGCCGAGGGAGGAGCCGGGCATCAGCATGCTGCGGTGGCCGGCGCGGGAGTCGGCGCCGAGCCGGACCGGGCCGATGTGCAGGGTCTCGCCGTCGATCCACCAGCCGGCGATGTCGGCCTCGGGCTCGACGCTGGCCCCGTCGCCGAACTCGGCGAGGCCGGTGACCGGGGGCATGGCGTGGAGGGAGACGTTCCGGCCGGCGGCGCAGCCGAGGGCGCGGGCGTACCAGCGGGCCCAGGGGGTGCCCATCAGGGAGGGCACGCCGAAGGCGGCCACGGTGCGTTCGGCGGTCCACAGCCGCAGGTGGACGCGGCCGCCGCGCGGGTGGGCGCCAGGGGTGATCCCGCGGGTGAGGACGCGGGCGGCGAGGGCGCCGATCGCGAACCGGCAGGGGGCGCTGAACAGCAGCAGCCAGGCGAGGGCCACCAGCCACCAGGAGGTGTGCGGTGCCCAGGCCTGCGGCGCGAACACGCCGAGGAGGTTGTCGGCGACGGCGAGGCCGGTCAGCAGGCGCAGGCCCTGGACGCCGTAGAGGACGGTCTGCACCAGGATCTGCGCGGCGCCGGTGCGGCGGCGCAGCGGGCGGACGACCCGGCGGGGGCCGGTGTCCTCGACGGGGGTGTCGAGCGCGTCGATGTGCGCGGCCATGTCCCGGAGGACGGTGTTCCGGTAGAGGCCGGCGACGGAGACGCCGGGGTGGTGCTCGCGCAGGGCCGAGGCCATGCGGGCGGCGGTGAGGCTGGTGCCGCCCATGGTGACGAAGTCGGAGTCGGCGCCGGGCCGGACGCCGAGCAGCTCCTCCCAGAGGTCGGCGAGCCGGCCGGCCGTGCCGTGCAGCTCTTCGCCCGCTCCGGGGGCGGCGGCGCCGGTGGTGGGGAGCGGCCAGGGCAGGGCGTCGCGGTCGACCTTGCCGGAGGTGCGGGTGGGCAGCTCGTCGACCTCGGCGAGGACGGGGACGAGCGCGGCGGGCAGCCGTTCGGTGAGCCGGGCGCGGGCGGCGGCCGGGTCGAACCCGGGGGCGGGGACCAGGTAGCCGACGAGGAGCTGGGAGCCGGACGGGGTGGTGCGGACGGCCGCCGCGGCGCCGTGGACGTCGGGGAGCTCGCCGAGGGCGGCGTCGATCTCGCCGAGCTCGATCCGCCGGCCGCCCAGTTTGACCTGGTCGTCGGCGCGGCCGGTGAAGACCAGGCCCTCCTCGTCGGCCCGGACGAGGTCGCCGGTGCGGTAGGCGCGGTCGCTGCCGAGGGCCGGGCAGGGCGGGAAGCGGTCGGCGTCCTTGGCGGGGTCGAGGTAGCGGCCGACGCCGACGCCGGCGATCACCAGTTCGCCCTCGGCGCCGTACGGTACGGGCTCGCCGTCCTCGTCGACCACGGCGAGCTCCCAGCCGTCGAGCGGCAGGCCGATACGGACGGGCTCGCCGGGCTCCATGCGGGCGGCGCAGGCGACGACGGTGGTCTCGGTGGGCCCGTAGGTGTTCCACATCTCGCGGCCGGGGACGGCGAACCGCTCGACGAGGCCGGGCGGGCAGGCCTCGCCGCCGACGATCAGCAGCCGCACCCGGTCCAGGGACTCCCGGGGCCAGAGGGCGGCGAGGGTGGGGACGGTGGAGACGACGGTGACGGCCCGCTCGACGAGCCAAGGGCCCAGCTCGTGGCCGGCTCTGACCAGCGAGCGGGGGGCGGGGACCAGGCAGGCGCCGTGCCGCCAGGCCAGCCACATCTCCTCGCAGGAGGCGTCGAAGGCGACGGACAGGCCGGCCAGCACCCGGTCGCCGGGGCCGAGCGGCTCGTCCTGGAGGAAGAGGGCGGCCTCGGCGTCGGCGAAGGCGGCGGCGCTGCGGTGGGAGACGGCGACGCCCTTGGGTGCGCCGGTGGAGCCGGAGGTGAAGATGATCCAGGCGTCGTCCTCGGGCAGCGGCTGCCGGGGGCCGGCGGCCCCGGGCTTTCGGCGGCCGGGGGCGAGCGCGCCGTCGCCGGTGAGGACGGCGCAGACCTCGGCCTCGCGGAAGACGGTGGCGGCCCGCTCCTCGGGGTCGTCGGCGTCGACGGGGACGTAGGCGGCGGAGCAGCGGAGGACGGCGAGGATGGCGAGGTAGAGCTCGGCGGTGCCGGAGGGGATCCGGACGCCGACCCGGTCGCCCGGCCCGATCCCGGCCCGGCGCAGCCGCTCGGCCCGGGTCTCGACCTCCGCGCACAGCTCCCGGTAGGTGAGGACGCCGGTCTCGGTGTCGAGGGCCGGGGCGTCGGGGTGGCCGGCGGCGGTGGCGTCGAGGACGTCCATCAGGGTGCGCTCCCCCGGCGGCGGGGCGCTGCCGTACAGCGCCCGCCCCGCCGGCGGCGCCAGCGGGGTGGGGGTGGAACTGGAGAGAGTCGGGGACATGGCCTTACGCCTCAATTCGACGGTGGGTTGCGGACGCCTCTCGGACGTCCGCACCCACAGACGTCGCTCCGCGCCCACGGGTTCGTAAAAGCGTTGCCAACGTTCCGCATATCGAACGAGTGGCGGGGGATGCCTCGGGCGCACTCTTTTCCCACGGTACGTGCCGTTTCACCGGAAAACCATGGATATCGGCCGGACGGGCGACGGTGACGGCTTGGTGAAGAGTTGACCTGCGGCGAAGGTTCTTTTCGGGCCGAAGTTCGCCCGAAAGGGTCAGAAGAAGAGGGAACCGTGCGCTCAGTGCTCCATAATCCGGCCGTCCTCGACCCCGATCCGCCGGGTGGTGTGCACCGCGTCCAGCATCCTCCGGTCGTGCGTGACCAGCAGCAAGGTGCCGGAGTACGAGGCGAGGGCCGACTCGAGCTGCTCGATGGCCGGCAGGTCAAGGTGGTTGGTGGGCTCGTCCAGCACCAGCAGGTTGACGCCGCGGGCCTGGAGCAGCGCCAGCGCGGCGCGGGTCCGCTCGCCCGGTGAGAGGGTCACGGCGGGGCGCAGCACATGGCCGGCCTTGAGGCCGAACTTGGCGAGCAGCGTCCGCACGTCGGCGGGCACCAGCTCGGGGACGGCCGCCCCGAACGCGTCCAGCAGCGTCTCCGTGCCGAAGAACAGGGCCCGCGCCTGGTCCACCTCGCCGACGACCACGCCCGGCCCGAGCGCGGCGGAGCCCTCGTCCAGCGGGAGCCGGCCGAGCAGCGCGGCGAGCAGGGTGGACTTCCCGGAACCGTTGGCGCCGGTCACGGCGACCCGGTCGGCCCAGTCGATCTGGAGGTCCACCGGACCGAGGGTGAAGGAGCCGCGGCGCACCACGGCACCGCGCAGGGTGGCCACCACGTTGCCCGACCGGGGCGCGGCGGCGATCTCCATCTTGAGCTGCCACTCCTTGCGCGGCTCCTCGACGGTCTCCAGCCGCTCGATGAGCCGCTCGGTCTGCCGGGCCTTCGACGCCTGCTTCTCGCTGGCCTCGATCCGCGTCTTCCGGGTGATCTTATCGATGTCGTTGCCCTTGCGGCGGGCGTTGCGGACGCCCTTCTCCATCCAGTTCCGCTGGGTGCGGGCGCGGGCCTCCAGGGCGGCGCGGGTGTCCGCGTACTCCTCGTACGCCTCGCGCGCCTGCCGGCGAGCCCGCTCGCGCTCCTCCAGGTAGGAGCCGTAGCCGCCGCCGAACAGGGTGATCTGCTGCTGGGCCAGGTCCAACTCCAGCACCTGGTCGACGGTGCGGGTGAGGAACTCGCGGTCGTGGCTGACCAGGACGGTGCCGGCGCGCAGCCCGGTGACGAAGTTCTCCAGGCGCTCCAGGCCGTCCAGGTCGAGGTCGTTGGTGGGCTCGTCGAGCAGGAACACGTCGTAGCGGCTGAGCAGCAGCGACGCGAGGCCGGCGCGCGCCGCCTGGCCGCCCGACAGGTCCGTCATGGGCCGGTCGAGGCCGACGGTGAGACCGAGCGAGCCGACGACCTCCTCCGCCCGCTCGTCCAGGTCGGCCGCGCCGAGCGCCAGCCAGCGCTCCAGCGCGACGGCGTACGCGTCGTCCGCGCCGGGCGCGCCCGCGGCCAGCGCCTCGGTGGTGGTGTCGAGGGCGGTCTGCGCGGCGGCGACGCCGGTGCGCCGGGCCAGGAACGCGCGGACCGTCTCGCCCGGCCGCCGCTCCGGCTCCTGCGGGAGGTGCCCGACGGTGGCGGTGGGCGGGCTGATCCGGACCGAGCCCTCGTCGGGCTCCGCGAGCCCGGCGAGCATCCGCAGCAGGGTGGACTTCCCGGCGCCGTTGGCCCCGACGAGCCCGATCACGTCACCGGGGGCGACGACGAGGTCGAGCCCGGCGAAGAGGGTGCGGTCGCCGTGGCCGGCGGCGAGGTTCTTGGCGACGAGGGTGGCGTTCATGTCGGGGCCGACTCTATCGGTCCGCGCCGGTCCGGCCCCGCCGGCCGGGGCGCGGAGCCCCCGCGACGAGCCGGTCACTCCCCCAGCGCTCGGTAATCCCCGCCCAACGGCCGCCGCCTGTCGGTACCTTCGCTCCATGGTGAGCGATGCGATCGTCATCGGATCCGGCGTCATCGGCCTGACCACCGCCGTCCTCCTCGCGGAACGGGGGCTGCGGGTCGAGGTGTGGACGCGGGAGACGGCTGTGCAGACCACCTCCGCGGTGGCCGGGGGCCTGTGGTGGCCGTACCGTGCCGAACCGGCCGCCGCCGTGGCCGCCTGGTCGCTCGCCTCCCTGCCCGTCCTGGCCGGCCTGTCCCGGCGGCCGGAGGAGACCGGGGTGCGCCTGGTGGACGGGGTGCACGCCGGCGTCTCCGCCGGCGGACTGGGCGCGTGGGCGGCCGGGGTGCCCGGCCTGCGCGACGCGGAGCCGTACGAGACGCCGCGCGGCTACGACCGGGCCGTCCGCGCCCGGCTGCCGCTGATCGATATGCCCGCGCACCTCGGCTACCTCCAGCGCCGCCTGGGCCGGGCCGGCGGCACCGTCACCCTCCGCCCGGTCGCCGCCCTCGCCGACGCGGCCCGCGCGGCCCCGGTCGTCGTCAACTGCACCGGCCTGGGCGCCGGCCGGCTCGCCGGCGACCCGCACCTGCACCCGGTGCGCGGCCAGCTCGTCGTCGTCGAGAACCCGGGGATACGCGAGTGGTTCACCGCCGCCGCCGACGGGACGGGCGACCCCGCCTACCTCCTCCCCCAGCCGTACGGCCTGGTCCTCGGCGGGACGGCCCGCGCCCATGTGTGGGACCGGACGCCGACGCCGTCCCTGGCCCAGGCGATCATCGCCCGGTGCGCCCGGGTGCACCCCGGCCTCACCCGGGCCCGCGTCCTGGCCCACCGCGTCGGACTGCGCCCCGCCCGGCACCGGGTCCGCCTGGAGGCGGAGCGGCTGCCGGGCGGGGCGCGGCTGGTGCACAACTACGGGCACGGCGGGTCGGGGGTCACGGTCTCCTGGGGGTGTGCCCGGGAGGCGGCGGAACTGGCACTGGACGACGGGCCGTAGGGCCGGGTCAGGGCAGTCGCGTCAGCCGTGGCGCCCCCAGCCCGTACGGGTGGGCCGGCGCGGCCGGGGGCCGGACGCCGCCCTTGGTGGCGCGGGCGAACGCCGCGTAGCCGCCGACCAGCGGCAGGCTGGCCGAGGTCGAGGCCAGGTCGAGGGTCAACCGCGGGGTGGTGGAGGCCGGTTCGATGAGGCCGCGGTCGGTGCCCGCGACGATCAGCGCCAGCCGGTGGCCGGCCGGGACGACGTGGTCGGTCGCGGCGAGGTCCAGGGTGATGGTGTAGGGGGTGCCGGGGGCGACGGCCCGGGTGCGCTTGCCGTTCCCCCAGTGGCCGAGGTCGGCCCAGCCGCGGCTGAAGACCGTGTGGTCGACCCGGGCCGTCTTGGCCTCGGTCCGCTGGAAGCAGCCGGTGTCGCCGGGGGTGCCGGCGCCCCAGCAGGTGCGGTCGGCGAGGGTGGTGATGCCCTCGGCGTCGTCGGCGTAGTCGCGGATGGCGGCCGGGCCGAGGTCGACGAGGACGGCCGAGAGGTGGGCGGACGCGGTGGACGGGGTCACCCGCAGCCGGACCGTGGAGGAGCCGGAGAGCCGCAGGTCACGGGCGAGCGGGCGGGTGACGAAGCCGGCCTTGGACGGGGTGCTCCGGTCGATCGCCGCCGCCCAGTCGTTCTCGCCGAGCGCGGGGTCGTCGGTGAACTCGGCGGTGCTGCCCGGTCGCGCGGGGTCCAGGCCGAGGCTGCCCGGACCCTGCGCGGATCCCGCCGCCGGGCGCAGCGTGGTGGCCCGGGTGCCGGCGGGCGGCCAGACGCGGTCGGTGGTCCACTGGTCGGGCGCCCGCTCGACGTCGGCCATCGGCTCGCGCTCGACGCCGTTGTCGTAGCCCATCAGGTAGTGGTCGAACCAGCGGTGCAGCGTGCGCACCCAGGCGTCGCGCCGGAAGTCGAACGGGTCGACGTGCCCGGTCTGCGAAAGCCAGATCTTCCGTTCGACGCCGTGCGCGGCAAGCGCGTCCCACCACTGGCCGAGGTGCTTGGTGCGGACGTTGAGGTCCTGCATGCCGTGCACGGCGAGGACGCTGGCACGCACCTTGCCCGCGTCGCGGACGTAGTCGCGCTCGCTCCACAGCGGCGTCCAGTCGCCGTTGCGGGGCGCGCCCTCGACGAGTTTCCGCTGGACGTCCTGGCAGCGGGCGCGCGCCTCGGCGCTCTCCACGCGCGAGGCGAGGCCGTCGGGGCCGCTGCCGAACAGCGCGGCGCCCTTGGCGAAGTAGTAGTCGTACCAGGAGCTGATGGCGCCGATGGGGACGATCGTCTTGAGGCCCTGGACACCGGTGGCGGCGACGCCGTTGGCGATCGTGCCGTCGTAGCTCTTGCCGATCATGCCGACGGCGCCGGTGGTCCAGTCCGCGTTCACCGGCGCGTTCCCGGTACGCGAACCGTACGCGCGGGCCCGGCCGTTGAGCCAGTCGACGACGGCCTTGGCGGACTGGACGTCCGAGCGCCCACCGATGTCGACGCAGCCGTCGGAGCGGTTCGTTCCGGCGAGGTCGACGAGCACGACGGCGTAGCCGCGCGGGACGAAGTAGTTGTCGTAGAAGAGGGGGAACTGGACGGGCTTCCCCTGGGCGTCGTACGTCTTCTTCTGGCTCTCGTTGCCGCGTCCGCAGCAGGAGTAGTACGGGCTGGCGTCCATGATCACGGGAACGCGGACGCCCTTCTCGGCGGCCTCGCGCGGCCGGATGATGTCCACGGCGACCCGGTCCGTGCCGCCGGCGCGGGTGGGCGCCTCGACCCAGACGGACTCGCGCACCGCGCGGTCGTAGGAGTAGACGGGTCTGCTCTCGCCGGCGTGTCTGCCGGGGGGCGCGGCCTGGGCCGCGCCCGGTGGTACGGCGAGGACGGCCAGCAGCGCCACCAGGGCCGCGAGGACGGAAGTGGTCCAGGATATGCGGGTGTTCCGCGTGGGTTTCGGCACGGGCGGGAGCGTACGCGCGTCGACCGCGGTGCAGAAGGGGTGCGGGACGGCCTCCGGGAGGCGGGGGCCGCCCCGCGTACCGTCGTCTCAGGTCCGGTCGTCGCCCGTGGCGCGCGCGAAGGTCCGGTAGCCGCCGACCACGGGCAGGTCCGCCGCGCTGCCGGCGAGGTCCACGGTCAGCTTCGGCGTGGACGCCGGGGCGTCGATGTACGGCTTGTCCGTACCGGCCACGATCAGGGCCAGCCGGTGGCCGGCCGGGACGACGTGGTCGGCCGTGCCGAGGTCGAGGGTGATGTCGTACTGCTTGCCGGGCGTGATCTCCCGCCGGGGGAAGCCCGCGTAGTGGCCGAGGTCGGCCCAGCCGCGGCTGAAGACGGTCTGTTCGACCTTCTTGGTGGCGGGGACGGCCTTCTTGAAGCAGCCGGTGTCCCCGGCGGTGCCGCTGCCGAAGCACTCCTTCTCCGGGAGGACCGAGACGCCGCCGCCGTTCTTGTAGTCCCGGATGGTGTCCGGGCCGAGGTCGACGAGGACGGCCGAGAGCGTCGCCGAGTTCGTGGTCGGGGTGACCTTCAGGGTCACCGAGCCGTGTCCGGACAGCCGGAGATCGCGGTGGAGCGGCCTGGTGGTGAACGCCGCCTTGGCCGGGGTCGGCCGGTCGGCGTCCGCCGCCCAGTCGAGCTCGCCGAGGGCGGGGTCGTCGGTGAACTCGGCCGTGGCACCGGCCTTCGCGGGCTCGGTCCCCAGCGTTCCCACCCCCGCGACCGGCCCGGCGGCCGGGCGCACGGTGGCGCGGCCGGTGCCGCTCGGCGGCCAGACCGGGTCGGTGGTCCACTGGCCGGGGGCCCGCTCGACGTCGGCCATCGGCTCGCGCTCGACGCCGTTGTCGTAGCCCATCAGGTAGTGGTCGAACCACCGGTGGAGCGTGGTCACCCACTCCTGGCGGCGGAACTCGAACGGGTCGGTGTGCGCCGCCGTCGAGAGCCAGATCTTGCGCTCGACGCCGTTCTCGGCCAGGGCGTCCCACCACCGGTTGAGGTGCTGGGTACGGACGTTGAGGTCCTGGAGGCCGTGGACGGCGAAGACGCTGGCACGGACCTTGTCGGCGCCGCGGACGTAGTCGCGGTCCTGCCACATGCCGGTCCAGTTGCCGTCGCGCGGCGAGCCCTCGACCAGCGCCCGGTCCATCGCCTTGCAACGGGCCTTCACCTCGTCGGTCTCGACGTACCGCGCGTGCCCGGCGATGCCCTCGGTGGAGTTGGTGGAGGCGCCTTTGTAGAAGTAGTAGTCGTACCAGGAGCTGGGCCCGGAGATGGGGACGACGGTCTTCAGGCCGTCGACGCCGGTGGCGGCCAGGCCGTTGGCGATCGAGCCGTCGTAGCTCTTGCCGATCAGGCCGACGGAGCCGGTGGTCCAGCCGGCGTCGGTGCCGCCGTCCCCGGTGCGCGAGGTGTAGCCCCGCGCCCGGCCGTTGAACCAGTCGACGACCGACTTGGCCGCCGCGATGTCCGAGGGGCCGCCCGCGTCCGAGCAACCGTCGGAGCGGTTGGTCCCCGGCTGGTCGACCAGGGCCACGGCATAGCCGCGCGGGACGAAGTAGTTGTCGTAGTAGAGCGGGAACTGAAGGGGCTTGCCCTGCTCGTCGTAGGTCTTGACCTGGCTCTCGGGGCCCCGGCCGATGCTCTGGAAGTACGGGCTGGCGTTCATGATCACGGGGACCTTGCGGCCCTGCTCGGCCGCTTCCCGGGGCCGGATGATGTCCACGGCCACCCGGTCGGTGCGCCCGTCGCCGTCGCTGTCCTTCCCCGTCTCCACGTAGACGGTCTCCCGGACGGCCCGGTCATAGGAGTAGACCGGAGTGCTCTCCTCGCCGCTCCGGCCGGAGGACGCGGCCTGCGCCGGCGCCGGTGCCGCGACCAGAGCGGCCAGGAGCGCGGTGGCGGCGGCGGGAACCGTTCGTTTCAAGAGACTTCTGTTGCGCATGTGACGCATGGTGTTCTTCACGGACGGACGCTAACCCAGCCAACTCCCATGCCACAAAGGCGATATGACGTATCGTCGAGTCGGTACGGCGAGGTGGAGTGCGCCGCTCCGCTCATGACGGCCGGATGTCAGTCGTATGTCTGGATTCGTCATGGACATTCCCACCCCGCAGGTGAGTGCATAGGCTGCGATCGATCTTCCGCCCCCTACGAGTTGGAGTGTCTCGTGCGTCACAGACTCCTCGTTCCGAGCGCCGCCGCCGCTGCCGCCTTCCTGCTGCTCGCGGTCCCCGCGTCGGCGGCCGACGGCACGCCGGGCGCGCCGGGCATCGGAGACTCCTACTACCCGGACGCCGGCAACGGCGGCTACGACGTCTCCCACTACGACCTGAGGCTCAAGTACCAGCCGAAGAACGACCGGCTGGAGGGCACCGCGACCATCACCGCCACCACGACGCAGGCGCTGTCCCGCTTCAACCTCGATCTGCTGCTGGACGTCAGCGACGTCCTGGTCAACGGCAAGAAGGCCGCGTTCAGGAAGACGGGCACCCACGAGCTGGAGATCACTCCGGCCGCCTCCCTCCCCGAGGGCAAGCAGATCACCGTCGTCGTCCGGTACAGCGGCACCCCGTCCGCGGTGAAGGTGAACGGCTCGTCCTCCTGGCAGCGCACGCCGGACGGCGGGATCGCCGCGCAGGAGCCGGAGTCGGCCGCCTGGTGGTTCCCGAGCAACGACCACCCGCGCGACAAGGCCACGTACGACATCTCGGTGTCCGTCCCCGACGACGTACAGGCGATCAGCAACGGCGTCCTCGCCTCGAAGACCTCCAAGCTCGGCTGGACGCGCTGGAACTGGCGCTCCACCAAGCCGCAGGCGAGCTACCTCACCACGCTGGCCGTCGGCAAGTTCGAGATCACCACGGACACCACGGCCAACGGCCTGCCCGTGATCAACGCCTACAGCAAGGACCTGGGCGACAACCTGGAGCCGGCGAAGGCGAGCGTCGAGCGGAGCGCCGAGGTCATCGACTGGGAGAGCACCGTCTTCGGCCCGTACCCGTTCACGGCCGTCGGCGGCTACGTGCCCAACGTGCCCACCCGGTTCGCCCTGGAGACGCAGACCCGGCCGTTCTACAGCCCGGCGCCGTTCGCCAACGGCGCGAACGTCTCGCTCATCGTGCACGAGCTGGCCCACCAGTGGTTCGGCGACAGCGTCTCGGTGAAGAACTGGCGGGACATCTGGGTCAACGAGGGCTTCGCCACCTACGCGCAGTGGCTGTGGTCGGAGAAGGAGGGCGAGGGCACGGCTCAGCAGCTCGCCGACTACACCTACGCGCAGTCCCCGGCGGACGACAAGTTCTGGACGGTCAAGCCCGGTGACCCGGGCGCGGACAAGCAGTTCGACGGTGCCGTCTACCAGCGCGGGGCCATCGCCCTCCAGGCGCTGCGCAACACGGTCGGGGACAAGGTCTTCTTCGAGACGCTCCGGGGCTGGACGGCGAAGAACCGGTACGGCAACGGGTCCGTGCAGGACTTCGTGGCCCACGCCGAGCAGGTCTCCGGCAAGAAGCTGAAGCCGCTCTTCGACACCTGGCTGTTCACCACGTCCAAGCCGAGCGCGGCGGAGGCGGCCAAGGCGGGGATCGGCCTGCCGGCGAAGGCCGGGGCGAAGGCTCAGGCTCGTAAGGGCGGTGCGTCGCTCGCCGCGAAGAAGCCGGCGCGGCCCGCGTCCTGGCAGAAGATCCAGGAGGCACTCCGGACGCACGGGCACTGACCCGCACCGCACGGCACGCCACACCGGCCCGGATCCGAGCGGATCCGGGCCGGTGTGGCGCGGTGACCGGCCCCGGCCCCGGCGGCGCGACCAGGCGGCCGGACCGCCCTCTCCGGGCCGGTGATCGGCCGTCCGCTCTTACAGTGCTGGTGAGACACCCCTACTGTTGCACTGCCGCGTCCGCCGGACGCGCGAGGCATGAGGCATGGGTACGGGAGCGGCTGGCGCGGCCGGTGAGGTCCGTGAGCCGGGGAGCGAGGCGCAGGGCATGGCGACGGAGACGGGGGAGCCGGAGCTCCTCACCATCGACGAACTGGCCGCCCGCGCCGGGGTGACCGTCCGCACCATCCGCTTCTACAGCACGCGCGGCCTGCTCCCGCCTCCCGCGCTCGGCCCCCGCCGCGTGGGCCACTACGGCCCCGGCCACCTCTCCCGTCTGGCGCTGATCGAGGAGTTGCAGCACCAGGGGCTCACGCTCGCCGCCATCGAGCGCTATCTGGGCCGGCTGCCGGACGACCTCAGCGCCCACGACCTGGCCATCCACCGGGCGGTGGTGGCCTCCTGGGTCCCGGACCGCACCGAGGAGATCACCCACGCCGAGCTGGAGCGCCGGACGGGCCGCCCGCTGACCGAGGACGACATCGCCAAGCTCGCCGCCATGGACGTCCTGGAGCGCCGCCCGGGCCCCGGGGAGGCCGGGGAGGCCGGGGAGGCCGGGGAGGCCGGGGAGGCGGCCCGCTTCCGCGTCGATCCCGGTCTCCTCGCCCTGGGCACCCAGCTGCTGGCCGTTCCCGCGACGCTGGGCACGGTCCTCGCCGCGCGCACGGTCCTGCTCGACCACGCCCGGGCCACCGCGCACGAGCTGACCCGGCTGTTCCACGAGGAGGTGTGGGGTCCGTACGAGGCCCGGGAGACGGACCCGGCGGAGGTGGAGGCGATGAAGTCGTTGTCGGCGCACATGCAGCCGCTGGTGGTGCAGGCGCTGGTCACCGCGTTCCAGCGGGCGCTGCGGGAGGAGCTGCGCCGGACGTACGGGACGGGCGGACAGGGCTGACGACCAGCGCTGACGACCGGGCCGACGACCGGGGCCGACGGGCCCGCCGTGCCGCCCGCCCGTGCGCCCCCTAGGGTGGAAATCCGGGGGTCCGACGTTTCCCCGTGGCGTGTCCGGACATCCGCGAGTCACGTGATCGCGGAGCACGGGCGTCGTTCCGCCGACGTTCTTCCGGTGCACGATCCGCGCCCGAGAACGACAGGGAGGCAACCTCATGAGTGGTGCGAAGTCCGACCGGGAGCAGGCCGCCCGGCTGCCCGAAGGCGACGTCGTGGCCGTCCTGCTGGCGCAGCACGCCCGCATCCGGGAGCTCTTCGCCGACGTCAAGGCGGCGGACGGGGAGCACAAGAAGCAGGCGTTCGACGAGCTGAGGGCGCTGCTGGCCGTCCACGAGACGGCGGAGGAGATGGTCGTCCGGCCCGTGGCCCGCGACACCGCCGGCAAGAAGGAGGCGGACGCCCGCAACGCGGAGGAGGCGGAGGCCAACAAGGTCCTCGCCCGGCTGGAGAAGATGGACGTCGACAGCCCGGAATTCGACGCGCGGCTGCGCGAGTTCGAGAAGGCCGTGGTGGAACACGCCGAGCACGAGGAGCGCGAGGAGTTCCCCACACTGCGGGCGGGCCGCGACGAAGCCCAGCTCAAGCGCATGGGCACCATGCTCCGCGCCGCCGAGAAGGTCGCCCCCACCCACCCGCACCCGGTGGCGGCCGGTTCCACGGCCGCCCAGTGGAGCGTGGGCCCGATCGCGTCCCTGGTGGACCGCACGAAGGACGCGATCAAGGGGGCCATGGCGCGCTGACGGCGCTCCGTGGACGGCACTCCGTGGACGCCGCCCGGTGGTCCCGTGGGGGCCGGGCGGCGTCCGGGGGCGTCCGGGGCCCGGGTGCGTCCGGGTGCGTCGCGGTCCGTCCCGCGAACCCGGCGGGGCTGGCGGACGCAGCGCGGCCCGGCGGACGCGGCCCGGCGAACCCGGCGGACGCGGCCCGGCAGCCGGCCGGCGCCCCACGGCTCGGACAGGCCGGCCGGCGCCCCTCGCCTCAGACGGAGCGGGCCGCGTCCTCGACGAGCCATACGGCGGCACCGGCCGCGGCCAGCAGCACCACGACCACCTGCGCCATCAGCGCCACCGGCACCTTGGCGCCGGCCGCGACCCGGCCGGACTCCACGTACTCCAGAGCGAACTGCTTGATCACCGTCCGGTGCCCGACGACCGACAGCGGCGCCAGGAGCAGGAGCGCGGCACAGCCCGGCACCATGGCCTGCGGCGGGTAACCGCCCACGACACCGGCCCCGACGACGAAGGCCAGCCCCGTCACCGCGGACACGCCGGCCTTCAGTCTGGCCTTGCCCGGTGGTCTGAGGGGCAGCCAGAACACCAGGTCCGCGACCACTCCGACGGCGACGGCGACCCACCAGACGCTCATGGGCAGATGTGCGGCGCGCATGGTGACTCCTGTCGTCCGTGACCGTCCGGGATGGCCGTTCGGCGTCGTCCGTGGTTGACCATGGTCGCCCGTCGAGGAGCACGGCCACCGCACAGCATAGGAAGCCCGGCCGACGGCACCCGGAGCGGGCCGCCTTGACGGCCCGCCCGGACGGCGTCGGAGCGCCGGCCCTCCGCGGCTCCCCGTCAGTCCTTGAAGAACTCCCCCCGCTCCGCCTTCTCCAGCAGCAGCGGTGACGGCGCGAAGCGGTCGCCGTACGCCGCCTGGAGCTCGCGGGCGCGAGCGGTGAAGCCGGCCGGGCCGCCGGGGTAGCCGTTGATGTACTGGAGGGCGCCGCCGGTCCAGCCGGGGAAGCCGATGCCGAGGAGGGAGCCGATGTTGGCGTCGGCGACCGAGGTGAGGACGCCCTCCTCCAGGCAGCGGACGGTGTCCAGCGCCTCGGCGAACAGCATCCGCTCCTGGAGTTCCGTCAGGGAGATGTCGGCCGGCCTGGTCTCCTTGACCTTGCCGAAGTGCTCGGCCAGGCCCGGCCACAGGCCCGTCCGGCGGCCGTCCTCGTAATCGTAGAAGCCGGCGCCGCCCGCGCGGCCGGTGCGGCCGAACTCGTCGATCATCCGGTCGATGACGGCGTCCGCCGGGTGCGGGGTCCAGGTGCCGCCGGCCGCCTCGGTGGCGCGGCGGGCCTCCTCGCGGATGCGGCGGGGCAGGGTGAGGGTGAGCTCGTCCATCAGGGAGAGCACCTTGGCGGGGTAGCCGGCCTGAGCGGCGGCCTGTTCCACGGTGGCGGCGGGGACGCCCTCGCCGATCATGGCGACGCCCTCGGAGATGAACCGGCCGATGACGCGCGAGGTGAAGAAGCCGCGCGAGTCGTTGACGACGATGGGCGTCTTCCGGAGCTGCCGCACCAGGTCGAAGGCGCGGGCCAGGGCCTCGTCGCCGGTGCGCTCGCCCTTGATGATCTCGATGAGCGGCATTTTGTCGACGGGCGAGAAGAAGTGCAGCCCGACGAAGTCGGCGGGCCGCTCGACGCCCTCGGCGAGCAGGGTGATGGGCAGGGTCGAGGTGTTGGAGCAGAGCAGGGCGTCGGGGGCGACGACGTGCTGGATCTCCTGGAACACCTTGTGCTTCAGGGCCGGGTCCTCGAAGACGGCCTCGATGACGGCGTCGCAGCCGGCCAGGTCGGCCGGGTCGGCGGTGGGGGTGATGCGGGCGAGCAGCGCGTCCCGCCGCTCCTCCGTCGTCCGTCCCTTGGCCAGGGCCTTGGCGAGCAGCCCGGCCGAGTACTCCTTGCCCTTGCGGGCGTTGTCGAGCGAGACGTCCTTGAGGACGACGTCGATGCCGGCGCGGGCGCAGGCGTAGGCGATGCCGGCGCCCATCATCCCGGCGCCCAGGACGGCGGCCTTGCGGACCTTCCGCTGCTCCGGCCCGGCGGGCCGGCTGCGGCCGGCGTTGACCGCCTGGAGGTCGAAGAAGAACGCCTGGATCATGTTCTTGCTCGTCTGCCCGGTGGCCAGGTCCACGAAGTACCGGGACTCGATGGTCGAGGCGGTCTCGAAGTCGACCTGGGCCCCCTCGACGGCCGCGGCGAGGATGTTGCGGGGGGCCGGGTAGGGGGCGCCCGACGTCTGCTTGACGAGCGTCGCCGGGAAGGCGGGCAGATTGGCGGCGAGGGCCGGGTGGGACGGCGTCCCGCCGGGCATCTTGTAGCCGTCGGTGTCCCAGGGCTGCCGCGACTCGGGATGGGTGAGGACGAACTCCCGTGCCTTGGCGAGGAGTTCGTCGGGGCTGTCGACGACCTCGTGGACGAGTCCGGCCTCCAGCGCCCGCCGGGGGCTGTACTGGGTGCCCTGGACGAGGACCTTCAGCAGCGCGTCGGCGATGCCCAGGAGGCGTACGGTACGGGTGACGCCACCGCCGCCGGGCAGCAGGCCGAGGGTGACCTCCGGCAGTCCGAACTTCGCGCCGGGCGCGTCGAGGGCGATCCGGTGGTGGCAGGCGAGGGCGATCTCGTACCCCCCGCCGAGCGCCGCGCCGTTGAGGGCGGCGACGACCGGGACGCCGAGGGTCTCGATGCGGCGCAGGTCGCGCTTGAGCTCCTGGGTGGCCCGGAACGCGGTCTCCGCGTCCTCCGGCCGGAGCGCGATGAGCTCGCGGAGGTCACCACCGGCGAAGAAGGTCTTCTTCGCGGAAGTGAAGATCACACCGCGGACGGACTCCCGCTCGGCCTCCAGGCGGTCGGCGACCGCCGTGAGGGAGGACTGGAAGTTCCGGTTCATGGTGTTGGCGGACTGATTCGGGTCGTCGAGGACGAGGGTGACGATGCCGTCGGCGTCCTGTTCCCAGCGGATGGTCTCGGCGGGGCTGGTGGTGCTCATGGTGGTGGTCTCCTGGAAGTCTGGGCGGCGGGTGCGGCTTGCCGTCGGCGGCCGGGCGATCGGGAGGGTCGGGATCGGCCGCGTCAGAGGCGCTCGACGACGGTGGCGACGCCCATCCCCCCGCCCACGCACAGCGTGACCAGCCCGTACCGCTTGCCCTGCCGCTCCAGTTCGTCGACGACCGTGCCCAGGAGCATCGCCCCGGTGGCGCCGAGCGGGTGGCCGAGGGCGATGGCCCCGCCGTTGACGTTGATCTTCTCCAGGCCGATGCCCATGTCGTCGGCGAAGCGCAGCACGACGGCGGCGAACGCCTCGTTCATCTCGACGAGGTCGATGTCGTCGATGGTCAGCCCGGCTTTGGCCAGGGCCTTGCGGCAGGCGGGCGCGGGGCCGGTGAGCATGATGGTCGGCTCGGAGCCGGAGACGGCGGCGGAGACGATCCGGGCGCGTGGGGTGAGTCCGTAGCGCTCGCCGGTCCGCTCGTTGCCGATGGCGACGAGGGCGGCGCCGTCGACGATGCCGGAGGAGTTGCCGGCGTGGTGGACGTGGTCGATCCGCTCCACCCAGTGGTACTTGGCCAGGGCCACGGCGTCGAAGCCGGCCGCCTCGCCGATGCCGGCGAAGGACGGCTTGAGCTTGGCGAGGGTCTCGGGGGTGGTGCCGGGGCGCAGGTGCTCGTCGCGGTCGAGGACGACGAGACCGTTGCGGTCGCGAACCGGGACGACGGAGCGGTCGAAGCGGCCCTCCTTCCAGGCCCGGGCGGCGTTCTCCTGGGAGCGGGCGGCGAAGGCGTCGACGTCGTGGCGGGTGTAGCCGCCGAGGGTGGCGATGAGGTCGGCGCTGACGCCCTGGGGGACGAAGCCGGTGGCGAAGTTGGTCATCGGGTCGCCGAACCAGGCACCGCCGTCGGAGGCCATGGGCACCCGGGACATGGACTCGACGCCGCCCGCGAGGACCAGGTCCTCCCACCCCGAACGTACCTTTGCGGCGGCCGTGTTGACGGCTTCGAGGCCGGAGGCACAGAAGCGGTTCTGCTGGACGCCGGCGACGGTCTCGGGCAGCCCCGCGGCGACGGCGGCGATCCGCGCGATGTCCGAGCCCTGCTCGCCGACCGGGCTGACCACGCCGAGCACGATGTCGTCGATCGCGGCCGGGTCGAGGTCCGGGAAGCGGCGCCGCAGCTCGTGGAGGAGTCCGACGACGAGGTCGATGGGCTTGGTGCCGTGCAGGGAGCCGTTCGCCTTGCCGCGGCCCCTGGGGGTGCGGATGGCGTCGTAGACGTACGCTTCGGTGCTCAAGTTCGGCAACCTTCCTGGGTGCGTGGGAGGGGTGGGGACGGTCAGGCCAGCAGCGAACGGCCGATGATCTCCTTCATGATCTCGGTCGTGCCGCCGTAGATCGTCTGGATCCGGCCGTCGGTGAAGGCCCGGGCGACCGGGTACTCGGCCATATAGCCGTACCCGCCGTGCAGTTGGAGGCACCGGTCGGCGACGCGCTTCTGCAGCTCGGTCGCCCACCACTTGGCCATCGAGGCGTGCTCGGCATCCAGCCGCCCGTCGGTGTGCTCCGCCACGCAGCGGTCGACGAAGGCCCGGGTGACGGCGCACTCGGTGGCCATCTCCGCGAGCTCGAAGCGGATGTGCTGGAACCGGGCGAGCGGCCGGCCGAACGCCTCGCGCTCCTTGACGTACCGCGTGGTGATCTCCACGAGGTGTTCGGCGACGGCCGCGGCGGAGACGGCGATCTGCAGCCGCTCCTGCGGGAGGTTGGCCATGAGGTGGCCGAACGCGCCGTGCAGGTCTCCGAGCAGGTTCTCCTTGGGGACGCGGACGTCGTCGAAGAAGAGTTCGGCGGTGTCCTGCGCCTTCTGCCCGATCTTGGCGAGGTTCCGGCCGCGCTCGAACCCTTCCATGCCGCGCTCGACGACGAGCAGGCTGAGCCCCCTGGCCCCGCCCTCGGGGGTGGTCCGGGCCACGACGATCACCAGGTCGGCGAGGATCCCGTTGGAGATGAACGTCTTGGAGCCGTTGAGCAGCCAGTGGTCGCCCGCGTCCACGGCCGTCGTACGGATCCCCTGCAGGTCGGAGCCGGCCCCGGGCTCGGTCATGGCGATGGCGGTGACGATCTCGCCACTGCAGAAGCCGGGCAGCCAGCGCCGCTTCTGCTCCTCGGTGGCGAGGCCGGTGAGGTACGGCCCGATGATGTCGTTGTGCAGCCCGGCGGCGAACCCGGCCACGCCCGCGCGGGCGAACTCCTCGGCGAGGACGACGCCGAACCGGAAGTCCGGGGTGCCCCCGCCGCCGTACTCCTCGG
The DNA here is from genome assembly GCF_020099395.1 of Streptomyces mobaraensis. NCBI lineage: Bacteria > Bacillati > Actinomycetota > Actinomycetes > Kitasatosporales > Streptomycetaceae > Streptomyces > Streptomyces mobaraensis. Next base: position 1,241,646 of record NZ_CP083590.1, read on the forward strand.
GCACGGCGAGCCCGAGCAGCCCCTGCTTGCCGGCCGCCCGCCAGACGTCGCGGGAGACCACGCCGTCCTCCTCCCACCGCTCGTAGTGCGGCGCGACCTCCCGGTCGAGGAAGGTCCGGACGGTGGCCCGGAAGGCGTCGTGCCGGTCGTCGAAAAGCCGGCGCTCCATCGCTCGCATCACTGCGGCCCCTTCTGTAGAAGTCCGGTCTGTAGAAGTCCGGGAACGTCCCAGTCGCGGGCGACCTCCTCGGTGTGCGCGCCGGGCGGCGCGGGCGGCCGGCGGAGGGAGCCGGGGGTGGCGGAGAAGCGGGGCGCGGGGGCGGGCTGGACGACGCCGTCGCGGTCGGCGAAGGTGCCGCGGGCGGCGAGGTGCGGGTGCCCGGGGGCCTCGCGCAGCGAGAGGACGGGCGCGACGCAGGCGTCCGTCCCTTCGAACACCGCCGTCCACTCGGCCCGGGTACGCCCCCGGAACCGCTCGGCGACGAGGTCCCGCAACTCCCCCCACCGTCCCGGATCGTCCCGCCCGGCGGCCTCCGCGCCCTCGATCCCCAGCAACCGTACGAACTCACCGTAGAACCGCGGTTCGAGCGCCCCGACGGCCATGTGCCCGCCGTCGGACGTCTCGTAGACGCCGTAGAAGGGCGCGCCGCCGTCGAGCAGGTTGCCGCCGCGCCGGTCCTGCCAGGCGCCGGCGGCGAGCATGCCGTGGAGCATGGCGGTCAGGTGGGCGGTGCCGTCGACGATGGCGGCGTCGACGACCTGCCCGGTGCCGGTGGCGCGGGCGTGCAGCAGCGCGGAGAGGACGCCGACGACGAGGTACAGCGAGCCGCCGGCGTAGTCGCCGAGCAGGTTGGCGGGCGGGTACGGCGGCCCGCCGGCCGGCCCGGTCAGCCCGAGCGCGCCGGTGACGGCGATGTACCCGATGTCGTGCCCGGCGGCCCGTGCGAGCGGCCCGTCCTGCCCCCATCCGGTCATCCGCCCGTACACCAGCCGGGGGTTGCGCGCGAGGCACGGCCCGGGCCCGACGCCGAGCCGCTCGGCGACCCCGGGCCGGTACCCCTCCAGCAGCACGTCGGCCCGCCCGACGAGGTCGAGCACGGCCTCCACCCCGCCGTCCGCCTTCAGATCGACGGTCACGGAGCGCTTGTTGCGGTGGGTGACGTCCCGCCGCGGATCGATGCCCAGCCCGGGTCCTCCCGGCCGGTCGACCCGGACCACATCGGCCCCCAGGTCCCCCAGCAGCATCCCCGCGAACGGCCCGGGCCCGATCCCGGCCAGCTCGACGACCCGCACCCCGGCGAGCGGCCCACCCGCTGCATCTGCCATCCGGCTCGCTCCCCGTGACCGTCGCCCCTGCCGACGACGTCTCTCCGACGGACTCTCCAGGACGAATCTCTATGACAAGACCGCTGTAACACTCGTGATGTTAAGAACGTGTTCCACTCTCCACAAGCCCCGGGCGCCGGACGCCACTTGACGGGGGCGATCGGGAGCCCGTACGTCACCCGTCGAGCCGCGCCACCAACCGCTTCGGCGCGATGGTGCGGTAGCTCTCCTCCACCCAGTCGCAGAGCAGCTCCACGGGCGCACCCCCGCCGGCGAGCGGCACGGACACCCAGCCGGACCGCCCCAGCCCGTACCCCGAGGGCGCGGCACCGGGCACGGCGAGGGCATGGCCGTGCGCCTCCTCGTCCCGCAGCTTGACGCTGATCCCGGGCGCCTCCGCGCCCTCGGCGCCCAGGAAGACGAAGATCTTCTTGTTGACCTTGACGACGGCACTCTCGTCCCAGGGGAACTCCTCGACGGCCTCGGGGAGGGAGAGGGCGAACTCGCGGATCCTGGCGCGGGTGCTGCGGGTGCTGCGGGGCGCGGACGGCATGGGGGCTCCGGTGGTGGGTGGCGGCGGTGGGTGGCGGTGATCGTTCACGTCCACGCTAGGGGCTGACGCCGCCGCACTCCCGCCGCCCCCGTTCACAGGGCTGGCCGCGCCGGGCGGGAGCGCCCGTTCACAGCAGTCCGCCGTCCTTCAGCAGGCGTTCCACCTCCCGCACCGCGTCCTCCGGCAGCGGCCGCAGCGGTGCTGCCGTGGCCCGGCAGGTGATCACTCCGAGGAGTTCGAGCGCCGCCTTGAAGGCCCCCACGGCCGCCGCCGTGCCGCTCATGTCCGTCGTGTCGCCCGCGCGGATCAGGGTCTGGAGGGTGGTGAGGCGGTTCTGTTCGGCGACCGCTTCCGGCCAGCGGCCGGCTCTGGCGTGGGTGTGGAGGCGGGTGTAGGCGGCCGGGTCGACGTTGCCGAGGCCGGCGACGACGCCGTCGGCGCCGATCAGGAGGGCGGCGTCGGCGGTGAGTTCGGAGCCGGTGAGGACGGTGAAGTGGCGGTCCAGGCCGCGGCGGCGGAGGGCCACCAGGAGGTGGCGCAGGGTGTCGAGGTCGCCGCTGCTGTCCTTGAGGCCGACGAGGGTGCGGTCCTCGGCGAGGTCCAGGAGGACGGCGGGCGGCAGCTTGGTGTGGACGCGGGAGGGGATGTCGTAGGCGAGCAGGGGCAGGCCCGTCTCGGCGCGGACGCGGCGGAAGTGGTCGGCGGTCTCGGCCGGGTGGGTGTCCGTGTAGAACGGCGCGGTGGCCACGAGGGCGTCGGCGCCCAGGCCGGCCGCCTCCCGCGCGCGCTCCAGCACGCGCGGGGTGGTCGTGTCGATGACGCCGGCGAGGACGGGGACGCGTCCGCCGGCCGCCTCGACGGTGGTCCGCACGACGGTACGGCGCTGCTCGTCGGTGAGGAAGACGGCCTCGCCGCAGGTGCCGAGCGCGAACAGTGCCGAGGCGCCGCCGTCCAGCACGTGCTCGACGAGCCGGCGCAGCGAGCCGGTGTCGACGGCACCTTCGAGGGTGAGGGGGGTGCAGAGGGGCGGGATGAATCCGGTCGGTCGTACGGTGGTCGGTCGCACGGGGTCCTCCGGGTGGTCGGGGCGGCCTGCCGGGGCCGGGCGGGGCGGGCGGCCTGCTGGGGCCTGCCTACCCAGGCGGCGGCAGGCGTCCACGCGGCCGGCTCCCACAGGTCTCGCGTCCGCCCGCCGGCAGTCCGTCGGTCAGCACGGCCCCAGGCTCTCAGCCGCCACTGACAACCGGAACGCCGTTCCTCCGTTTCGCCCTCGGCGCCCGTCCCTCGGCGCTCGCCCCTCAGCGCGCCTCCGCCAGCGCCCGCCGGCACAGCGCGTCCGCCGCGCGGGTCGTCTCGGGGAGGCGGTAGGTGCGGGCCAGGCCGAGGGTGTGGGCGCAGGCGCGGTCCAGGTTCACGCGGTGGCCGACGGAGACGTACACCGGTTTGACGCCCTCCCGGGTGCGCAGCGCGCGGCCGACCTCCTCGTCCCCGTCCAGCAGGGGCGCCGTGTCGCCGCGGGCCGGTCCGGGCGGCGCGTGGCGGAAGGTGAACGGGTTCTTCGCGACCCCGATCGTCGGCAGTCCCGTCAGTACGCCCAGGTGCGCGGCGAGGCCGAAGCGGCGCGGGTGGGCGAGGCCGTAGCCGTCGCAGACGACGAGGTCGGGGGTGGCGGGCAACCGGCCGAGCGCCGCCAGGACCGTCGGTATCTCGCGGAAGGCGAGCAGCCCGGGGACGTAGGGGAACGCCACCCGGCCGACGGCCGTGGCCTCCGCCACGACGCGCAGGGTGCGGGTGTCGAGGGCGACGGCCGCGGCGGCGACGAGGTCGCGCTCGTCGTCGTACGCGACGTCGACGCCCACGGCGGTCAGTTCGGCGCCGGGCACGGGGCCGGGTTCGTCGAGCACCACGCGGTCCCGGAGCGCGTCCTGGACGGCGAGCGCCTCCGCTTCGGTGGTGGGCCAGCCGGGGGGCGGTTCACCGGTCGGGTCATCAGTCGTGTGGTTCATGGCGAGGACACCGTACGGGACGGCCGCCCGGGCCGTAGCCTGTGATCATGTTCGTACTGGAGCTGACCTACATCGCGCCGCTCGACCGCGTGGAAGCCGCGCACGCCGAACACCTCGCCTGGCTGGACGCGCACTACGCGTCGGGGGTGTTCCTCGCCTCCGGGCGCAAGGTGCCCCGGGACGGCGGGGTCATCCTCGCGGTCGGCGAGGACCGGGCGAAGATGGAGGAGATCACGCGGAGCGATCCCTTCTCGGTGGCGGGGGTGTGCGAGTACACGATCACCGAGTTCGTCCCGACGAAGACCGCGCCGGCGCTGGAGGCGTACCGGGAGCAGCGGCCCCCGTCCTGAGCCGGGAGCCGCGGGGGGGGACAGGAACACAGGGACACAGGGACACAGGGGCCAATTCGCCTTTTTCGCCGTTCGGTTGTCCGCTTCGCGGCCGCCGCCGTGACCACTGCGACGGCAGGGACGCCAGGCAACGGAAGCCTGTTACGCGTGAACCCTCACTCTTGGCGGAAGTGCTTGCCTTCGTAGGTATTCGTAGGCAGAGGCGTGAAATGCCCTGTTCATTCAAGGGTCGTGACGCATCTCACGCTCGAATCAAGCACTGAGTCCCGCGATCCGCCGTCTCACCCTGCGGAGTGCCACGGCCCCCACCATCGGGAAGACCAACCAACCGCAAGGGAGAAGGCGTTGCCCACCGTCATCGACCAGGCCGTCCAGGCCCGACTCATCGCGTCCTCCCCGCAGACCCGTTCCGTCCCCGCCCAGCTCCGGTACCGGCGCGCCGATCCCTTCGCGGTGCGCATCTCCTTCCCGCCGGCCGCCTCGCTCGACGGCGCCGAGGTCGAGTGGGCGTTCGCGCGCGAACTGCTGGCCGGCGGATTGCTGTCCCCGTCGGGCGGCGGCGACGTCCGGGTCTGGCCGTGCGGGCCGGAGCGGACGGTCCTGGAGTTCCACGCGCCGGAGGGCGTGGCCATGGTGCAGATCGACACCGCCGAACTGCGCGGGTTCCTGGCACGCTCGTACGCGCTGGTGCCGGTGGGCGGCGAGGCCGGGTGCCTCGACGTCGACGGGGGTGTCGAGGCGCTGCTGCGTCAGCTCTGAATACCGACCGGTCGGATTGGCGTGGGGAGCGGTGCGGGGAAGGGGGCTTCGACCGCCGGTCGTTCGGTGGGTCGGTGGTTTGGTGGTCCGATGGTCCGGAGCGACCGGCGGCGCGAGCCGTGACCGCTACCGGGTCGGCCCCTCCGACGTGTTCCCGGCACGGGCGCGGGAGGCGAGGATCTCCGCCTCGGCCGCCGCGCGGTCGGCCCAGCAGGCGTTGTCGACGGACTTGCCCGGTTCCAGTTCCTTGTAGACCTCGAAGAAGTGCTGGATCTCCAGCCGGTCGTACTCGGGGAGGTGGCGCAGGTCGCGCAGGTGCTCGTGGCGGGGGTCGGCGGCCGGCACGCAGAGCACCTTGTCGTCCTCGCCCTGTTCGTCCCGCATCCGGAACATGCCGATCGCCCGGCAGCGGACCACCACCCCGGGGAACGTGGGGTCCCCGGCCAGGACGAGGGCGTCCAGCGGCTGCCCGTCGGCGCCCAGGGTGCCGTCCACATAGCCGTAGTCGGCGGGGTACCGGGTGGACGTGAAGAGCAGCCGGTCCAGCCGGATGCGCCCGAGCCGGTGGTCCATCTCGTACTTGTTGCGGCTGCCTTGCGGGATCTCCACGACGACGTCGAAGTCCACGGGCGCTCCTCGGTAGACGGCGGCGCGTCGGCTCTGACGCGGCCGGCACCCATGGTGGCGCCGCGGGCGCACGGGCACCACGGTGCGGTTCCGGCCCGGAGGGCCGGCTTCCGTGGTGGCGCTCCAACGGGGGCGCCCGGCTTGCCCGTTACATCACTCCCCCCCCGCGCGGTGGCGGACCGCGAAGGGTGCCGGCTCCCGTCAGCCGTCAGCCCGTCCGGGACCGCTGCCGCGCCGGCGACGAGACCAGGCACCGCCGGCCGGAGCGGGTGACGGGCCTCCGGGCCGGCGGGCCGGGAGGCGGCCCGGCGAGCGGCGTGGACGGACCGTACGCGCCGGGGCCGTCGAGCGGTGACGCTGCCCCCGGCACCCGTCCCTCCCCCTGTACCTGCCCCTCCCGCCGCGGGCCGACGAGACGGGCCGGCGGCGCCTCCGCCGTCCCCGATTCCTCCGCCACCCCCGATCCCTCCGACGCCCCCGCCGCGCCCCGGAACGTCAGGATGACCACCCCCGCCGCCGCGGCGGCGCCCGCCAGCCCGGCGAGCACCCCGCCCGTCAGGCCGTAGCGGAACGCCTCGCCCAGGCAGCAGACGCCCACGGCGGCGGCCACGACGGGGTTGGCGACGGTGACGGTGGCCAGCGGGGCCGCGAGGCCCGCGCCGCGGTAGGACGCCTGGGAGAGCAGCATGCCCGCCGAGGCCAGGACCGCCGTGATGACGAGTGTGGGGAGGAGCGCTCCCGTCCGGTGCCCGGTGACGTCCTCGGCCGCGGCCTTGGTGAAGACCGAGCCCATGCCGAAGGCGACGCCCGCCGCCGTGGCCAGGAGGACGCCGCGGACGACGGGCCGTCGCACCCGGCGGGCGACGAGGGCCGTCAGGGCCACGGCGGCGCCCATTCCCGCGGCGAGCAGCGGCCGTTCGGCGGCGGGAAGGGATTCGGTGCCGGGCGGTCCGGTGAGCGCGAGCAGGCCGGCGAGGCCGCCGGTGGCCAGCAGCGCCCCGCGGTAGCCGGCGGCGCCGACCGGCCGGTGCGCGAAGACGGCGGCCATGGGCAGCGCGAAGACGATCGTGAGCGCCCCCATCGGCTGCACCAGGCTCAGCGGCCCCCAGGCGAGCGCCAGCACGTGCAGCCCGGCGCCCAGGCCGGTCAGGGCCACGGCGCCCCACCAGGCTCCGCTGCGCAGCGTCCCGCGGATGCCGCCGCCGGCCGTCGCGGCGACCCGCTCCTGCACGATGGCCGCCGCCGCGTAGCAGACGGCGGACACCAGGCAGAGCAGGACCGAGAGCGCCAGGAGGCTCACGGGGTGCCCCTGTGGTCCGTACCGTCGTCCTTCATACCTTCCACGATGCCGCGCCCCGCGCGCTGCGTCCTCGTCCCTGGGAACGGGGTTCTCCGTACTCCCGATGGAGTACGACCCGGAGGTGGCCCTCAGCGCGGGTCGCAGCAGGTCGGGCGGTCCTTCCGTCGCGCGGCGGGCGAGCGCCCCGCGTGATCCGCGGTCCGCAGCGGCCCGGGGTCCCGCTTATCCCGTACGCGTAATTCCTCTACGCCTCCCGTCAGCCGACCTGCCGGAACACCCGCAAGTCCGCCCTGTCCGGAAAAACCGTTGTGCGACTTCCGATCCCGTGACGTCTTTAGGAACCACAAAATGGAAATAGGTCACATTTGCGGGGGGAACCACGATGTCCGGCACGTCTGAAGTCTGGCATGTGCACACATTCGACGAGAGTTTCGGCGGAAGCGGACGGGAACGGCCGCGCGTCCTGGTACTGGGGGCCGGGGTGGCCGGGCTCACCACCGCCTACGAGCTGGAACGCCGCGGCTTCCACGTCGAGGTGATCGAGGGCGACACCCGTATCGGCGGACGCGTTTTCACCCACCGCTTCGGCACCGGACCGGACGCGCCGGCGGTGGAGCTGGGCGCCATGCGCATTCCGGCGCACCACCGCCTCACCCTCGAATACATCGACCGGATGGGGCTCACGGGAAAACTGCGCCGGTTCACCACGCTCCTCTCCGAGGAGAACGCCTTCCTGCGCGTTCCCTCGGGTTTCGTCCGGGTCAGGGACGCCTCCGGGCCGCTGTGCGCGACCTTCCGCGCCGAGCTCGCGCTGCGCGGCGCCGACCGCCGGTACGCCGCCCCGACCATCGCCTTCGGCGCCTGGCTGACCGCCGTCGTCGACGCCACCGCCCCGCCCGAGCTGCGCGCGGCGCTCCGCGACGACCTGCACCGCCAGCTCCTCGACCTCGTCGCCCGCCTCGACCCGGCCCCCCACCTGCGCGGCCCCGCCCGCGACCGGATCGACCTGCACTCCCTGTTCTCCGCCCACCCGGAGATCCGCACCGGGTGCAGCGGGCGACTCAACAGCTTCCTGGACGACATCCTCACCGAGACCAGCCCGGCACTGCTCCGCCTGCACGGCGGCATGGACCAGCTGCCGCGCCGGCTCGCCGGCCGGCTCAAGGGCCGCCTCTCCTGCGGGCGGCGGGTCGTCGGCATCGACGTCCGGGACGACGGCGTGCTCGTGCGCGTCCGCGCCGGGGCGCGCACCACGGTGGAGCACGCCGACTTCGTCGTCTGCACCCTGCCCTTCCCGGCGCTCCGGCGGCTCGACCTGCGCGGCGTCGACGACGACAAGCGCGCCGTGCTGGAGGACGTCGTCTACTGCCCGGCGACCAAGGTGGCCCTCCACTGCCGGGAGCCCTTCTGGCGGGAGGAGGGCATCCGGGGCGGCGCGTCGTTCACCGGGGGGCTGATACGGCAGACCTACTACCCGGCGGTGGACGACGCCGAGGAGGACACGGCGGACGGCCCGGCCGCGGGCAACGGCGCGGCGCTGCTCGCCAGTTACACGATCGGCGACGAGGCGGAGCGGCTCGGCCGGCTGCCGGCCCGCCGGCGGCACCGGCTCGTCCTCGACGAGCTCGCCGCCGCCCACCCCCGGCTGCGGCGGCCCGGCATGGTGCTGGGCTCGGCGAGCGCCGTCTGGGGGCTGTCGCGGTGGAGCGGCGGCTGCGCGACCCGCTGGGGCAGGTCGGCGGCCGAGTGCGAGATGGAACGGCTGCGCGCGGCCCGGCCGGCCGGCCGGCTGTTCTTCGCGGGCGAGCACTGCTCGACGGCGCCCGCCTGGATCGAGGGCGCCATCGAGTCCGCGCTGCACGCCGTCCACCAGGTCGTCCACTACGCGCCGCCGGTGCGCGTCCTGGGCGTCAACGGCCGCCGGGGGCGCGCGGGGGCCCTGCGGTGAGCGTCTTCGACCTGCCCCGGCTGCACTTCGCCGGCGTCGCCACCACCCGGCTGCCCACCGGGCCGCGCAACGGCCTGGTGGACGTGACGGGTCCGCGCGCCCTCGTCGACGACGGGCCGGAGCCCGTTCCGTTCCCCGCCGACCGGCCGGCCGGCGAGTACCACGCCTGGCTGCGCCGCCGCGGCCCCCGCTACGACCGGCGCGGACGCCCCTGCCCGGACGGCGAGTTCAGCGTGGCCACGGGCTGGAACCTCGACGGGAACGGGCATTTCCTCTTCGACGCGCGCGTCACCGCCGTCCAAGGCCCGGACAGGCGGACGGCCACCGACGACCCGCTCGTCGGGCGCGCCGTGGACGTCTGGGGCCACTACAACCCGTACCTGCGCACCACCGTCAACCGGGCCCGCGTCTTCGACCTCGATCCCGCGTCGCGGTGGACGACGGCCCTGATGACCGGCCGGTTCGGCGTCGGCCGGCTGGGGCGCTCGCACGATGACGGCTATCTGTTCACCGGGGGCGTCACCGGTTTCCAGCCGCCCCGCTGGGTGCAGTTCGGGCGGATCCTGGACGTCGGCGAGCACCTCCTCGGCGAGCAGTTGCGGTACGCCGCCGTGCACCAGTTCGTGGTCGTCCGCGAGGAGGCGGAGTGGCTGCCCGGCGCGGTCCGCTCCCCCGTCGCGGAGGCGCTGCGGGCGGCGGTCGCGGACGGCGGTGCGGACGGCCTCGTCGTCCGGTTCGCCCTGGACGGCATGAGCTCCCCCGTCGTCCCCGACGCCCCCAGCCACTGGCGCGTCCGGGGCACGGTAGCCCCTTGGTACGCCGACGAATTGCGCACCTATCCGGCGGGGCGGCTGCTGGAGCCGGTCGCCGGGAGCCCGTTGCACCATCTCTCGGTGCGGCTGACGGACGACCTGGTGGTCCTGGACATGATCACCGCGGTGCCGGTCACGCACCGGGCGGCGGAGGCGGGCCCAGGCCCCCTGCACGCGCTCGGGCCGGCTCTAGACCTGGGCGATCTGGAGCTGCGGACGGCGTCGGGGGCGCTCGTCGCCCGGGTGCCCGCCGGCGCGTACCCCTCGGACGAGACGTCGGGGCTCGTCACCGTGGCCCGGGCCGCCGGCGCTCCGGACGCGGCGGACGAGCGGCTGTTCCTGACCCGGACGGGGCCCGGCGGGCGGCGGCGGACGCTGCTGGCCGAGCGGGAGGCCGTCGTGCAGTCGGACGACGCGCTCGTGGTCCTCCACCACCGCGACCGCGCGCGCGGCGCCGACCACGCCGTCCGGGTGCGCCTGCGCTCGTTCGTCCGCGGGCGCCCGGCGCCCGTGGAGGTGCGCGTACGTCAGTACTACAACCCGCGTGCGCTGCCAGCCGACCGCGTGGCGGGCACGCCGGGGGCGCGCTGCGCGGATGCTGTGGTGCTGGGGTTGCGGGCGGGGCGGGGCGAGGGGGCGGGCGCGGAACCGGGCGGGGAATCGGATGCCGGTCCGGGGGGCGGGTCGGGTGGCGCCCCGGGTGCCGGGTCAGGTGCCGGGCCCGGCAGAACGGACGGCAGCGCGGGCAGCGCGGGCAGCGCGGGCAGCGCGGGCAGCGCGGGCAGCGCGGGCAGCGCGGGCAGCGCGGGCAGCGCGGGCAGCGCGGGCAGCGCGCCGAACGACCCGGTGGGCGGAACGGACAGCGGACCGGACCGCCGGACCGGCAGAACGGTCGGCGCACCGAGCGCCGTACCGCACAGCCCCGTGGGCGGCGCGCCCCCGCCGGCCGGCCGAGCGCGCGGCGCGAGCCCCGCACCGGCGTCCGCACCCGCACCTGCACCTGCACCCGCACCCGCACCCGCACCCGCACCCACGCCGTACGCCCCGGAGTGCACCCTCACCACCGACGCCCGAGGCCATGCCCACCTCCTCCTCCGCGGCGACCGCGCCGGCACCTGCCGCGTCCTGCTCTCGACCGGCCCCGCCGACGCCCCGGGCACCGACCCCCGCGCCCCCGGCTCCGCCTGGACCGCCTACGACGACGCGGACGCGCTCCGCTTCTGGGCGGGCGCCGGTTCGCTGGCCGTCCGCGTCCTGCCGGACGACTGGCACCTGGACGCGATCCCGCGCGAGGACGTGGACTTCGCCCTGCTCCACCGGGAGGTCTTCGCCTACTACGAGCAGGTCTCCACCTTCATGAAGTCCGAGGTCTTCAGCCTCGCCGACCGCTGCAAGGTCGAGACCTACGCCGAGCTCGCGTGGCAGATGTGCGACCCGCGCAACAAGGACCGCACGTACTACATGCCGCCCACCCGTGACCTCACCGACCCGAAGGCGCGGCTGCTCCTCGCCTACCTCCGCAACCAGCAGGCCAGGATCCGCCCGCCGCTCGCCGTCCCCGCGCCGCCGCCCGCGCCGCCGGCGATCACCACCCGGGGCCGGCTGTGGGCCGTCCTCAAGCAGGCGGCCACGCTCGAACTGGCGGTGATGCTCCAGTACTTGTACGCCGCGTTCTCCCTGCCCACGCACGGCGCGGGCCGCGTCCTCGTGCGGCGCGGGCTGTGGACCCCGCGCCAGTTGGAGCTCGTCTGCGGGCAGGGCGGGGCGACGCTCGACGACGGTATCCGCGGCGCCCTGCTGACCGTCGCCCGCGAGGAGATGATCCACTTCCTGCTGGTCAACAACATCATCACGGCCATCGGCGAACCGTTCCACGTTCCGGTGATCGACTTCGGCACGCTCAACGGCCGGCTCCCCGTCCCCCTGGACTTCGCCCTGGAAGGGCTGAGCATCGGCAGCGTCCAGCGGTACATCGCCGTCGAGCAGCCCGCCGGCCTCACGCCCGAACTGCGGCGGGAGGGCACCGGGACCGTCCCGCCCGTGCCGCGGGCCGCGTCCTGGGGGTCGATCAGCGAGCTGTACGCGGCCATCCGGGAGGGGCTGCGGCGCGTCCCGGACCTGTTCCTGGTGGAGAAGGGCCGCGGCGGCGGCGAACACCACCTCTTCCTCCGCGCGTCCGTCAACACCGCGCACCCGGACTACCAGCTGGAGGTCGACGACCTCGCGAGCGCGCTGTTCGCCGTCGACCTCATCACCGAGCAGGGCGAGGGCGGTTCCGGCGCCGCGCCCCCGCCGGAGACCTCGCACTTCGAGACGTTCCTGCGGATCGGCGAACTCCTCACCACCGAACGCACCCCCGGACCGCACGGCCGGCTGCTCCCCTGGGACCCCGCCTATCCCGTGCTGCGCAACCCCACCCTCGGCACCGGCGACGCGGCCAAGGATCCCGTCACCGACCCCGAGGCGCGGGCGGTCGCCCGGCTGTTCAACCAGGCGTACGAGCTGATGCTGCGGCTGATGGTCCAGCACTTCGGCGAGAGCGCCGACGGCAGCCTGCGCCGCTCCAAACTCATGAACGCCTCCATCGACGTGATGACGGGCATGATGCGCCCGCTGGCGGAACTGCTGGTCACCATGGACTCGGGCCGCCGCGGCCGGACGGCGGGGCCGACGTTCGAGCTGGAGGCCGCGCCCGAGCCCGTACCCCGTCCCGACGTCGCCCGCCGCGCCCTCGCCCTGCGCTTCGCCCACCTGGCCGCCGCGGCACGCGCCTGCCCCCGCATGCCGGAGCAGGTCGGCGACATGGCGGCGTTCTACGCCGACTTCTTCCGGGGCTTCCCAGGAGCGACGGATCCGAAGGGGAGGGATCGCGAAGGATGAGCATCACACCCACCGACGGCGACGCGGACGAGGGCCGGGGCGCGCCTTTCGGCACCGACGTCCTGATCGTCGGAGCCGGCCCGGTCGGGCCGGCGCCGGCCCTGGATCTGGGACACCGGGGCGTCCGCTTCCTGCTCCTGGGCGCCTCCGACGGGCGGGTGGAGCACCCCAAGGTCGGTACGGTCGGGCCGCGTTCGATGGAGCTGTTCCGGCGCTGGGGCCTCGCGCACGCCATCCGGACGGCAGGCCGGCCCGGCGACCACCCGCTGGACGTGGCGTGGGTCACCCACCTGCCCCGCACCCAGAAGACCCCACCCGTATCCACCGGATCCACCGGACCCGCACCTCGGAGGCACCCATGACACCCCTCGGCCCCTTCCGCCTCTCCGATGTGCACATCCCCGATCCGTATCCGCTCTACGAGCGCTACCGCGAGGACGACCCCGTCCACCGGTCCGAGGAGGGCTGGTACCTCTTCCGGCACGCCGACGTCACCGCCGTCCTGTCCGACCGCCGGTACGGGCGCGGCGGCCTGCCCGCGCCGCTGCCGGCCGGGTGCCCGCATCTGCGGCGGACGGCGTCCGACTGGATGGTGTTCATGGACCCGCCGCGGCACACCCGCGTCCGCGCGCTGGTCGCGAGGAGTTTCACGCCCCGCGTGGTCGAGCGGCTGCGCCCCCGCGTGGACGAGCTGGCGGGCCGGCTCGTCGCCGACCTGGCCGAGACGCTGGCCGAGGACGGGCGGGCCGATCTGGTGGACCGGTTCGCCGCGCCCTTCCCGATCCTGGTGATCAGCGAGCTGCTGGGGGTGCCGGCGGACGACCGGCCCTGGTTCCGGGCGCGCGCGGTCGGCCTCCAGCAGGCCACCAGCGCCCGCGCCGCCCGGCGGAGCGACGCCTACCGGGTGGCGGACGCGGCGGCCCGCGAACTCGACGCGTACTTCCGCGCCGAGCTGTCCCGGCGCCGCGCCGCCGGGCCGACGGGACAAGGCGACGAGGGGGACCTGATAGCGGCCATGCTGCGGGCGGCCGAGGAGGAGCCGCTGGGCGACGACGTCCTCGTCGGCACCTGCGTCCATCTGCTCACGGCCGGCCACGAGACCACCACCAACCTCCTCTGCAAGGGCCTGCTCGCCCTACTCGACCACCCCTACCAGCTCGGACTGCTCGGCGAGCGGCCGGAGTTGCTGCCGGGGGCGGTGGAAGAGCTGGTCCGCTACGACGGCCCGGTGCAGCTCATCAGCCGCCGCGCGCACGAGGACGCCGAGATCGGCGGGCACCCCGTCCGGCGAGGCGACAAGGTGACCCTGGTCCTGGGCTCGGCCAACCGCGACCCCCGCCGCTTCCCGCACCCCGACCGGCTGGACATCCGCCGCGACGCCCGCCGCCACTGCGGCTTCGGGCTGGGCGCCCACTACTGCCTGGGCGCCCCGCTGGCGCGCGTGGAGGCGGAGACCGGTCTCCGCCGGCTGCTGACCGGACTGCCGGGGCTGCGGCTCGCGGTGGACGAGCCGGACGGCCCGGTGCGGTACGCGGACGACCTGGTGTTCCACGGGCCGTCGAGGATGGTGGTGCGCGGGGACCGCTGAGGCACGTGTGCGAACGGACGCCACCGCTGAGGCACTTGCGTGAACCACCGTCACCGCTGAGGCACTCACACGTACCACGCCACCGCTGAGGCTCTTGGACGAACCACGGTCACCGCGGATGCCTCACACGAACCACCGGTCCAGATAGGCCGCCGCCGCGCGCCGGTCGCCGGCGGCCGCGCGGAGGCCCACGTACCCGTCGGGGCGGACGAGGAGGAGCGTCCCGGCGGGCACCGCACCGGCCGCGTCGGCCTCGGAGCGGACCCGGAACACCTCGACGTCCGCGCCGTACCGCTCCGGCAGCCCCGCGGGCTGCCCGCCGCTCCCGCCGCCCTCGAAGACCAGCAGCGTCCACCTCCGGTAGGAGAGCAGCTCGTGGAGGCGCCGCCGGCCGCCGCCGTGGACACGGACGGGAAGGTCCGGCAGCCGGTCGCCGGCGCGCAGCGGCCCCCGGCCGCCGGTGTCGGCGGAGAGGGCGCTGGGCCGGTGGTGCCGGGTGAAGTCGCTCATCATCAGCCGCGTCCGCCGTTCGGCCCACCGGCTGCCGATGACCACCGGCGCGGCGAGGCTCAGGGCCGCGAACGTCAGGGGGCCGGGCGGGAGTTCCGTGACGTTGTGGCGCATGTCGCGCATCACGCCGGCGGCCGTGCGGCGCTGTTCGGCGGAGTACGTGTCGAGCAACTCCTCGCGGCAGCGCCCCCGGTGGACGGCCGCGAGCTTCCAGCCCAGGTTGTGGGCCGCGCACAGCCCGATGTTGAGGCCGTGACCGCCGATGGGCGCCCACAGGTGGGCGCTGTCGCCGGCGAGCAGGGCGGCGCCGTGGCGGAGCCGCGTGGCGAGGCGGTCGTGGAAGCGGGCCCGGTTGATCCACGGCGGATCCGTCGGCACCAGCCGGACGTCGGGGTCGCCGGTGGCCCGGGCGACGAGCGTCCGCATCTCCTCGACGTCGGGCGGTTCCTCGCTGTGCGGCTCGGGGTCGTCGCGAAAGGCGAAAAACCGGTGGATTCCACCGGGCAGCGGGCTGGCGATGAGCGAGACGCCCCGCTGGACGAAGACCTGGGTGAGGTCGTGGTCCCGCGGAAAGCGCCAGTCGGGCTTGGCGTTGATCTGCACGGCCTGGAGGCCGGCGCGGCGTTCGCCCTCGAAGGGAATGCCCAGGGTCTTGCGCACGATGCTGTGCGCCCCTTCGCACCCCACGATCCACCGGCACGCGACCGTACGCCCCCGCCCGTCCGGCCCCCGCAGATCGGCCTCGGCCCCGTCCGCCCCGACCCGCACCGCCACGGCCTCGGTGCCCCAACGGACATCGTCCCCCAGAACCCGCAGCCGACCGCGGAGCAGCCGCTCGGTGGCGTCCTGCTCGATGTCGAGCGGACAGGGGAAGGCCGTCCCCGGTACGGCCATGTCGTACTCCCCGCGCAGCCGCCCCCGCACCCGGAACGCCGCGCGCCGCACCACCACCCCCGCCCCGACCAGGTCCTCGGCACACCCGAGGTCCCGCAGCGCCTCAAGGGCCCGCTGCCAGATGACACATGCCCGGGCCTCGTTCTTCGTGCTCGGTTCCTTCTCGACGACGAGCACGTCCAGCCCGTACTGCCGCAGCGCGATCGCCAGGGCCAGCCCGGTGGGCCCGGCACCGACGACCACGACGTCCCGAACCTCCACCACGCAGCCCGCCCTCCCCGACGCCACCGCTTTGCCCCCCATCGTGCGGGAGCCCCCACCCCGCCTTCAATGGCGCCTCTCTCCCGATTCTCCCGTTCCTCCCGAAAAATCCTCCCGGAACATCCGGAACCGTCCCCATCCGTCGGGGCGACGCGACAGCGCAAAGGCCCCGCCCGCCCTCCGCGGGAGGGCGAACGGGGCCTCGGTCGTCGGACGGCGGTCAGCCGCGCGGGGTGAGCTCCGCCATGGCCGACCAGCCCTCGGACGGGACCTCGACGTTGACGATCTCGGGCGTCTTGGCGATCAGGTCGGGCATCCAGGCCATCGCCTTCTTGAAGTGCTCCGAGTTCACGTGCACCTCGCCGGCCGCGCCGTCCTTGAACGCCTCGACCAGCACGAACTGGTTCGGGTCCTCGACGCTCCGCGACCACTCGAAGAACAGGTTGCCCGGCTCCCGCCGGGTGCTCTGGGTGAAGTCCTCGACGAGGCCGAGCCACTCGTCGCTGCGCTCCGGACGGATCGTGAACTTGACGACGATGAAGATCATGGACTGCTCCTGCGTGTGCGGCATCGGATCAGGGCTTTCACCCCGGATGTCCGATTATGCCGCGCGGCCGTCGGGGGACGATCTTCGGGGGGTGCCCGGCGGTTCACACGGCGGGCGGCAGCGCGCCGAGCCGGGTGCGCTGGAGGAGGTCCTGCACGGTCCGCGGGCCACCGCCGGCGGCCGTGCCCTGGCCGAGGATCTCCCGCTGGAGCCGCTGGAGGTCCGGCGAGGGCTCCAGGCCCAGGTCGTCGGCCATGGACCGGCGCAGCCGGTGGAAGACCTCCAGGGCCTGCGGGCGGCAGCCCGAGCGCTGCAGGGCGATCATGTAGTACGCGTGCAGGTGCTCGTCGAAGGGGTGCTGGAGCACCAGGGCCGCCAGTTCACTGAGCACCTCCTCGTGGCGGCCGATCCGCAGCAGGGTCTCGATCCGCAGCCCCCGCGCGGCCTGCCGCGACTGCTCCAGCCTCGACACCTCCGCCTGGAGCGGCAGCCCGCACTCCACGTCGACGAGCGCCGTGCCCTGCCAGAGGTCGTCGGCCCGCTGCAGATGGCGGACGGCGGCGTCCTGGTCGCCGGCGCGCAGGGCGAGCCGGCCGGCCGCCTCCAGGCGCCGGAACTCGGCGAGGTCGAAGAAGCACGACTCCGTGTGGAAGACGTACCCCATGTTGCCGGTCCTCAGCAGCTCGCGGCTCACGACGGTCTGCGGCAGGGAGAAGTTGACCGAAATGCTGCGCCGGATGTTGAGGATGTACGTCTGGAGGGCGGTGAGCGCGGTCTTGGGCGGGCTGTCGTGCCAGAGCTCCTCGACCAGCCGGGAGACCGGGACGACGCGCGAGTGGTTCATCAGCAGGAGCGCCAGGACCTTGCGTTCCTTGGGGGCCGTCGGGGTCGCGTACGCGCGGTCGGCGTACAGCGATAACGAGCCGAGAACGTCGATCCCTATCTGGACTCCCATGGGCTCCCCCCGTGGTGTCGTACCCGGCGATCACCCCAGGACCGGCGAAAGCGCCTCTGACCGGCGGGGGTTGAGAAACAACTGTCAGTTGAATGGAGTCTGCATGGATCGAAGGATCATTGTCAACTACAGGTTGATGAGGGAGGATTGGTTTCAACGGTCGGTCCCATGACACCGGTCCGGCGTGCCGTGAGCGGACGACCGTGGACGACTGTGGAAGGTGACGGGGGACGATCGTGGACGACGCCGTGGAGAGTGCCGTGGAGGGTGAGGACGTGCCGGACGGCGACGGCGGGACGCTGCTCGCGCGGAGGCTCAACCACCTGTTCCGTACCAGCCGCCCGCAGGGCCGGAACTGGACCAACCGCGAGGTGGCCGACGAGGTGAAGCGCGTCAGCCCCGGCCTCAAGGTGAGCGGCGCCTACCTCTCCGCGCTGCGGACGGGCAAGCGCACCAACCCCTCCGCCGACCTGCTGAACGCGCTGGCGAAGTTCTTCGGCGTCTCCCCGGCCTACTTCGTCGACTCCGGCCACGCCGAGCGCGTCGACGCCCAGTTGGCGGCGCTCAACGCGCTGAGCCAGTCCGGAGTGCGCGGGGTCGCCCTGCGGGCGGTGGGGCTGCCGCCGGAGAGCCTCGCCGCCATCACCGCCGTGATCGACCAGGTCCGTCAACTGCAGGGTTTGCCGCCCGTGGAGGAGTAGACCGGAGCAGTGTCCTCTGTACAGAGACCGCGACGGATGCGGTGGAGGAGGGGCGGGCGCCGGCTGCGCCGGGCCTGCGAGGCCCGCCTGGCGTCACTGGGGGAGCCGGGGAAGGGGGACCTCGCCGCCCTGTGCGCCCACGTCAGCGCCATGCGCGGCCGCCCGGTGGTCACCGCCGCGCTGAGCCTCAAGGCGCCGCACCCGTGCGGCATGTGGATCGCCCTGCGGGACGTCGACGTCATCGTCTACGAGGCGGACACCAGCCCGGCGCACCAGGACCACATCATCGTCCACGAACTCGCCCACATGCTGTGCGGGCACCGCACGGCCGACGACCCCCTCGGCCCGGGGGCGAGCACGCTCTTCCCCGACCTGGACCCCGCGCTGGTGCGGGACGCGCTCTACCGGACGGCGTACAGCGATCCGCAGGAGCGCGAGGCCGAGATGATCGCGTCGCTCTTCCTGAAACGTGCCGCCACCGACCCACCGGAGCTCCCGGGGGACGTCCCCTGCGCGGACGCGGACGTCATCGCGCGGATCGAGGCCACCCTTGGCCCGCACTGAGCGTCCTCGTCCGGCCCGCACCGGGAGTCCCCCCTCGG
This sequence comes from Streptomyces mobaraensis, assembly GCF_020099395.1. Taxonomy (NCBI): domain Bacteria; kingdom Bacillati; phylum Actinomycetota; class Actinomycetes; order Kitasatosporales; family Streptomycetaceae; genus Streptomyces; species Streptomyces mobaraensis. Next base: position 1,260,265 of record NZ_CP083590.1, read on the forward strand.
CCCGCACGGAAAGACGAGGACCGCTTGCCGGCCGTTCACCCCAGCCACCTGACCGCCTGGTGCTGCGCCACGGCCGCGCTGGCCGCCCTCCTGTACAACGTGCCGGTCCTGCTGCGCAGTCGCGGGAACCCGGCCGTGCTGGCCCTCAGTGTGCACTTCCTCTGCTCCTTCCTCGGCTTCTTCGAGCAGCTCACCGGCCTGAACACGGCCGTCGCCCTGCTGCCCGGCCGGCCGCACCCCGGCCCGCTGGTCACCGAGCTGGCCGTGGTCGGGCTCACCGGCACCCAGACGGTCTTCCTCACCTACTGGTCGCACCCGCCCGAGGCGGCGCGTCCCCGGGTGCGCCGCCGGGTCGCCGTGTTCGCGGGCATGGCCGTGGCGCTGGTTGTGCTCGACTTCGCGCTCGGGCTGGGCGACCGCAGGGCCGTCGCCGACCGGCTCACGCTGGCCGACATGAGCGACCCGGCGTACGCGGCCTACCTGTACTTCTTCTTCACGGTCTGCGCGGCCGGGCAGTGCGAGACGGTACGGCTGTCCTGGCGCTACATGGGGATCGCCCAGCGTTCGTGGCTGCGCCGGGGCATGGGCGCGGCGATGCTCGGCGCCACGCTCTCCCTCGTCCACTGCGCGCTGCGCTGCACGGAGATCACCGGGACGCTCTCCGGCTGGGACATGACCCCGCTGGACACGGCCAACTGGCTCACCGGGGACATCGGTTCCGCCCTCAAGGTGTTCGGCTGGACGGTCCCCGCGTGGGGCCCCAGCCTGAGCCGGGCCGTCCGGTGGGGCACGCGGTACCGGGCGTACCGGCGGCTGCGGCCGCTGTGGATCGCGCTGTACCGGACGGTTCCCGACATCGTCCTCGATCCCCCGGTGCTGTGCCGGATCGGTGATCTGCTGGCGTGGCGGGACCTGGACTACCGGCTGTACCGCCGCGTCATCGAGATCCGCGACGGCCAGCGGGCACTGCGCCCCTACATGCCCGAGCCCGCGCCCGGGGACGGGGACGGGGACGGCGGCGCCGGACCGGGGGCCCGGTCCGGCGCCGAGCGGGAGGCGTACGCCCTGTGGGTCGCGATCCGGGACAAGTGCGCGTCCCGGGCGCCCCGGGGCGCGGCCGCCGAGGCGGCGGAGGCGTCCGACGGGCGGCGGGAGGCGTCCGGGCTCACCGACGACATCGCGTGGCTGGTGCGGGTGTCGGACGCGTTCGTCCGGCTGCGCTGAGGACCGCTGCGCTGAGGGCCGTGCCGCGGCCGGGCCCCGCCCGCGGCCGGGTCAGCCGGACCTCGCCACCGTGTCAGCCAAGCCTCGCGGGCGTGCCGTTGACGGCCGCCAGGAGCGCCCGCGGGGTCTCGGTCGCGGTCGCCGCGTCGTCGTCGAGGACCACGCCGTACTCCTGCTGGATGCGCGCCGCGGTCTCCAGCAGGGCGAGCGAGTCGCAGCCGAGTTCGGCGAAGGTGAGGTCCAGGGCCTCCTCGGGGCGGCCGGTGAAGTCGAGTTCGCCGGCGCTCTCGGTGAGCAGCCGGACGAGGTCGCGGGCGGTGATGTCGTTCATGCCGATGGTCTCCTTGTGCTTCCGGATGGGGTTCCGCGTGCCGGGTGTTCGGGGGCCGGCGGTCAGCCGGCGTCCGCCTCCGCGCGGCGTACCACGACGGCCGCGTTGAAGCCGCCCTTGCCGCGCGCGAGCACGAGCGCGGCGTCCACCGGGCGGTGCCGGGGCTGCCCGAGGACGAGGTCGATGCCGTACGCCGGGGGGACGTCGGCGGTGTGCGCGGTGGCCGGGACGACGCCGTCGCGGATCGCCAGGAGGGCGGCCACCAGGTCGAGCGGGCCGCCGCCGGCGAAGAGGCGGCCGGTGAGCGCCTTGGGGGCGGTCACGGGGACGGCTCCCGGCCCGAAGACCTCCCGGATGGCGGCGGCCTCGGCGGCGTCGTCCGCCGGCAGGCCGGCCGCGTCGGCGAAGACGGCTCCGATGGCGGAGGGCTCCAGTCCCGCGTCGGCGAGGGCGAGTTCGGCCGCCCGGCGCAGCCCCGGCGGCCGGTCCAGGCCGGGTGCCGGGTCGAAGGTCGCGGCGTAGCCGGCGATCTCGCCGTACGCGCGGCGGCCGCGCGTCCGTGCCGCGTCGGCGTTCTCGGCGATGAGGATCGCGCCGCCCTCGCCGGGCACGTACCCGGCCGCATCGGCGTCGAACGGCAGGTAGGCGCGGCGCGGGTCGGCCGTCCGGCTGACCCTGCCGGAGGACAGGTGGGAGGCCCACCCCCAGGGGTCGAAGGCGGAGTCGACGCCACCGCACACCACGAGCGGGGTGCCGCGCCGGACCGCCCCGCGGGCGTTGCCGACGGCGTCCAGACCGCCGGCCTGTTCCCCGACGACGACGCTGCCGGGCCCGCGCATGCCGTGCCGGATGGAGATCTGGCCGGTGTTGACGGCGTAGAACCAGGCGAAGGACTCGTAGACGCTGACCGACGACGGGCCCTCGGACCACAGTTTGCGGAACTCCCGGTGGGTGAACTCGAAGCCTCCGGTGGCGTTCGAGGTCATGACGCCCATGTCGAACTCGGGGAGTTCCGCGGGGTCCGCGCCGGCGTCGGCCAGGGCGCTCGCGGCGGCGGCCAGCGCGAACCGCGTGGAGACGTCGGTCTGCGGCAGGAGCCGCTTCGGCAGGTGCTCCAGCGGATCGAAATCGCCGATCAGGCCGGCGAGCCGGGAAGGGTACCGGTCCGCGTCGAAGCGCCGGATCTCGCCGATGCCGGAGCGTCCCTCCAGGACCGCCGCCCAGTAGTCGTCGACGGTCGTCCCGTTGGGGGCCATCACGCCGATTCCGGTGATCACGACGTTGTCGGTCACGCGCGCGCTCCTTCCGTACGGCGCAGCACCATCGCGCTCTGGAACCCGCCGAATCCGCTGCCGACGCTCAGCACCGTGTCCACGCGGAGTTCGCGCGCGGTCAGTGGCACGTAGTCGAGGTCGCATTCGGGGTCGGGTTCGTGGAGGTTGGCGGTCGGCGGCACCACGCCCTGGTCGATGGCGAGGGCGCAGGCGGCGATCTCGATGGAGCCGATGGCGCCGAGCGAGTGGCCGACCATGGATTTGATGGAGCTGATCGGCACGCGGTGGGCGTGTGCGCCGAGGCTCCGCTTGAACGCGGCGGTCTCGTGCCGGTCGTTCTGTTTCGTTCCCGAGCCGTGGGCGTTGACGTAGTCGACCGCGGACGGGTCGATCCGGGACTCGTCGAGGGCCACCCTGATCGCCTCGGCCATCTCCCGGCCGTCGGCCTTGAGACCGGTCATGTGGTAGGCGTTGAGCCGGGTCGCGTACCCCGTGATCTCGCCGTAGACGTGCGCGTGCCGGCGGCGCGCGTGCTCGTACTCCTCCAGGACGAACACGGCCGCGCCCTCGGCGAGCACGAAGCCGTTGCGGGTGCGGTCGAAGGGGCGGGACGCCTGCTCGGGACGGTCGTTCCGGGGCGTCGTGGCCTTGATCGCGTCGAAGCAGGCGACGACGATGGGGGTGACGGGGGTGTCGGAGGCCCCGGCGACCATCACGTCCGCGCTGCCGTCCTGGATGAGCCGGCAGGCGTGGCCGAGCGCGTCGAGCCCCGAGGTGCAGCCGTCGGAGACCATCGCCACGGGCCCCTCGGCCCCCACCTCCCAGGCCACTTCGGCGGCCGCCGCGCCCGGGGTGAGGTAGTCGAACATGTGCGGTGAGAGGTAGGAGGGGTCCACGTGCCAGTCCCGGCCGCCGTCGGAGAGCACGAGGTACTCGCGCTCCAGGCTGGTCGCGGCGGCGACGGCGCTGCCCAGGCTGACGCCGGTGCGGTGCGGGTCCAGTTCCTCGAACTCGACACCGCTGTCGGCGACCGCCTCCCGCGCGCAGACCACGGCGAACTGCGCGGACCGGTCCATGCGCCGGATCTGCCGGGGCGTCAGCCCTTCGGCCCGCGGGTCGAAGTCGCACTCACCGGCCACCTGTGAGCGGTAGGGGCTCGGGTCGAAGAACGAGATGCGGCGGGTCGCGGTACGGCCGGAGGTCAGCAGTTCCCAGAACTGCTTCTTCCCCGTGCCACCGGGCGCCCTTACCCCGATTCCCGTGATGACGACGCGTCGTGTCATTGGACAACCCCTACCCCTGACGGCGAAGTGACGATGGACGTGTGGTGCCGGGCCTCCGGCGGACGGTCCGGCCCGGCGGGTGTGCGGGACCGGGCGCTGCCGGCCCGGGTTGGCGGAGGGCTCATGGCCGCATCGCCTCCTCCGTGGCGTGCGCGAACGACTCGACGTCGCCGAACGCCCGGAAGCGCGCGTACCGTTCGGCGACGAGCACCGGCGCGGGCGTACGGCGGAGCCCGTCCAGGACGGTGGTCAGCGCCGCGTGGACGTGGGCGGCGGCGCGCGCCGGATCGGTGTGGGCGCCGCCCTCGGGTTCCGGTACGACGGCGTCGGCGACGCCCAGCCGCAGCAGGGCCTCGGCGTCGACGCGCAGGGCCTCGCCGGGCGGCGGGTCCGTCGCGGGGTCCGGCCGGAGGATCGCCGCGCAGCCCTCCGGGCTGATGACGGAGTAGACGGAGTGGGCGCAGACGAGGACCCGGTCGGCGACGGCCAGCGCCAGCGCGCCGCCGCTGCCGCCCTCGCCCGTGACCAGGGTGACCAGGGGCACGGGCAGCTCCGCCATCAGCCGGATGACCTCGGCGACGACGACCGGCCGCCCCCGCTCCCCCGCCCCGGCCTCCAGGCCGGGGAAGGCGCCCGGTGTGTCGATGAACGCGACGACGGGCAGGCCGAGTTTGCCCGCCAGGCGCAGCAGCCGGGCGAACTTGCGGTACCCGGCGGGCGTCGCCCGGCCGTAGTTGCGTGCCCTGAGCTCCTCGGCCGTGTGCCCCTTCTGGGTGCCGACCACCATGACCGGCGTGCCGTCCAGGCACGCGGGTCCGCCGACGATCGACGGGCAGTCGCCGCCCGCCCGGTCGCCGTGCAGCTCCTGGAAGCCGGCGAACAGCCGCCGGAGGTAGTCCAGGGTGGTGGGCCGGCCGACGTGCCGGGCCCGCCGGAGCGTCTCGCGGACCGGGACGCGGGGCAGCTCCGCCGGGTCCTCGATCAGCACGCGCGGGGCGGGCGCGGGCGGCGGCGCGGCGGTGGCCCGGGCGTCCGGCGGACCGGCGGCGGCCAGCAGCCGGGCCAGGGTCTCCCGCAGCCCGTCCCGCGGCCGGACGGCGTCCACGAACCCCTGGGCGAGCAGCCGTTCGGCGGCAGTCGATGCCGGGCCCGGCCGTCCGCCGGACTCCGCGACGACCACGTCGCAGAGCCTGGCCGGCGAGACAGCCACGCCCTCGTGGGGTGGTCCGGCGGCCAGCCAGACGGTCAGGATCCCCGCGTCGTCCAGGCGGGCCAGCGCCTCCGCCGCGCCCGGCGTCGTCCCTGCCTTGGAGCGTTCCCGGTCCGGCGCGTGGCCGGGCCCGGGCGCGGTGACGACGAGCAGCGGGAGCCCTTCCCGCAGCGCCCGGGCGGCCGCGAGCGCGACCAGTTCGTCCAGGGCGGGCCCGGAGCCGTTCCCGGCCAGGCGGAGGTCCGCCGCCGCCGCGATCAGCGGGTGTCCGCCGACGGCGCCCCTGACCGGGAGGTCCGGCCCGGAGGCGCCCGTCTGGGCCGGCGCTTCGGTGCTCCCCCCGTCGAGCAGGCGGCGGAGCCATTCCGACGGGGTCTCCCCAGGGGGTGAGTCCCCTGCTTCTACCATCACGTGCCTTCTGCCTTCTCTGTCCGGCCCGACCGCCCGGCGAGGATCCGGGGGCCGGGGAGGGGGTCAGGCGGTGCTGACGACGTCGTGGAACGGGAGCCGGGGCAGCCGGGGATGGCGCGGCTCCCCGCGCGGGCGGCCGATGGCGACGGCGGTGACGACCTCCCGCCGCCCGTCGCCGAAGAACGCCTTGTTGACGCCGTCGGCGTCGTAGCCCACGATCGGGCCGGCGGCCAGCCCGGCGGCCCGGACGCCGATGATGAAGTACGCCACCTGTAAAGCGGTGTTGAACAGGGCGGACTCCCGGCGGACGGCGGGGTCGGCGAACAGCTCCCCGGCCCGCGGGCGGTGCGGGAAGAGGTACGGGAGCGTCTCGGGGAAGTCGAGGTCGGCGGCGAGCAGGGCGACCAGCGGCGCCGAGGCCGCCTTCGGGCGGTTGCCCGGGTGCAGATGGACCGCCAGCTCCCGGCGGGCCTCGGGCGACCGCAGCAGGACGACGCGCATCGGCTGCTGGTTCATCGAGGTGGGCGCGTACTTGACCAGGTCGTGGATGGCCCGTACCTGGTCGTCGCCGACGGGTTCGGACGTGAACTCCGTACAGGTGCGCGCCTCGCGGAAGAGCAGGTCCTGGGCGGCGGGGTCCAGCCGCAGGAGGGGGGCCGGCCCGCCGGCCTCCGCGCGGACCGTCCCGGTACCCTCCGCGCGGAACGTCCCGGTACCCTCCGCGCGGAACGTCCCGGCCCCCTCTGTACGGACCGTCCCGGCCCGCTCCGCGCGGGTCACGCGTCCTCGACGAGCGCGACCACCCGGGTCCAGCCCGCTCCCGCGCCCTCGACCGCCACGGGGAAGCACGAGACGGTGAACCCGGTGGCGCCCGGCAGGTCGCCGAGGTGGGCGAGCTTCTCCAGCTGGAGGTACTCGGCCGTGCGGCCGTGGATGTGCGCCGGCCACAGGTGGGCGTTGTCCCCGGTGCGGCGGTAGTCCTCGATCATGCGGTGCATGGGCCGGTCGAGGCCCCACGCGTCGATGCCGATGACACGTACCCCGCGCCCGACAAGGAACGCGGTGGCCTCGCCGGTCAGCCCCGGGTACTCCCGCAGGTAGTCGGCCGAGCCCCACAGCCGGTCGGCGCCCGTCCACAGCAACGCGATGTCGCCGGGGGCGAGTTCGTGGCCGGCCTCCTTCAGCGCGGCCTCCACGTGGGCGGTCGTGATGCCCTCGCCCGCCGGCACGTGGCGGACGTCCAGCCGTACGCCCGGTCCGAGGCACCACTCCAGCGGCACCCGGTCGATGCTCTTGGCCGGGACGCCCCCGCTGAGCGGGCCGTAGTGCAGCGGGGCGTCCATGTGGGTGCCGGTGTGCGTGGTCAGCGTGACGGTCTCGTTGGAGATGGCCATGCCGTCGGGGAAGTCCTCGGGCGACAGGCCGAGGACCGTGGCCCCGGTCGCGTGGTCGAGCGTGTCGACGGTGACCGGGGTGGCCTCGCTGGGGGTGGACCGCGTGGTCACGCTCAGGTCGACGAGGCGCGTCATGCCGCGGCCGCCCCGGCCACGCGGCGCTCGGCCTCGTCCCGCACCGCGCCGAGGTCGTCGACGCTGTTGCGCTCGACGCCGCCGCACAGCAGCGCGTCGGCCTCCTCGTAGGTGAACTTGCCGGCGACCTTGCCGCCGACGGGCTCCTTGGGCTTGAAGTCGTGGGTGATGACGAGCTGCGTCCGGGTCTCCGTGAGCGGGAACGCCCGCCACTCGCCGCCCATGTGGCCGATGAGCGGGGCGAGTTCGAGCTGACGGTAGGCGATCACGTGCCGCTTGTGGTCGATGTCGCGGCGCGAGACCCACGACTGGAGCTCGCCGTTGACGTCCACGACGAGCCGGACGATCTGGTGCTCCGGCGACTCCTCGACGATCTTCGCCTCCCGGGTGGGCGGGAAGATACGGGCGTAGCCCTCGACGTCGACCAGGACGTCCCAGACCACGTCGACGGGGGCGTCGACCGTGACGGTGTGCTCGGTGTGTCGCATCGGATGCCTTCCGGTGAGTGTCAGCGGGCGGTGGTTGGCGTAGGCGGCCTCGTACGAGATCCTCGACCGCCAGCCGGCCAGGAACTCGGCCACGTGCGGGAGTTCGGAGAACGTCCGCAGGGTTTCGAGGTCCCGGGCGGCGTACTGCGCGATGGCGGTGCCCGTCATCCCGCGCGAACGGGCGTCCACGGGGAGCCACTGGTGCGGTTCCCAGCCGAATCCCTCGATGTGGCCGGAATCCAGCAGCAATTCACCGAGTCCGTCGAAGAATTCCCGCTGCTCGGATTCGGTGACCGAGTCGGCGAACCGGTAGATCAGGGTATGCAGAATCAACGGTGACTCCCTCTGCGGCGAACGGGCCGGAAGCGCCCGGGACGGGCCGGCGGAACCATGCACGGCCATCGTGGGAAGCGGGGCTCAAGCGCTTCTCAAGGGGCACTCCTGGCCCTTGCCTTGAGCGGGGCTTGAGCGGGTCGGCCGAGCCTGGCGATCAGCTACGGATCGGTGAATGGGGGATCGATGACGCGTACCCTGGACATCGGAGTTCTCGGCCCGCTGCGCCTGCGTTCGGGCGATGCGGTACCCACCCCGACCGCGCCCAAGGAAAAGAAGCTCCTGGCGCTGCTCCTGATGGAATCCGGCCATGTCGTCCCGGTCGGTGCCATCGTCGACGAATTATGGCCGGACCGGCCACCGAGGACCGCCATGGCGGTCGCGCAGACCTACGTCCTGAACATCCGGCGGAATCTCGCCGTCGCCCTCGGGATGGCGGCCTCCGAGGTCCGGAATGAACTGCTGCTGACGAAGAACAAGGGATACGTCTTCCGCACCGACGGCTGCGACTTCGACCTGGCCCGCTACCGCGCCCTGGTGGCCGCGGGGCGGCAGGCGCTGCGGACCGGCCACGAGGAGCCGGGGGCGCGGCTGCTCCGGCAGGCGGACGAGGTGTGGCAGGGGCCGCCGCTGGCCGACGTCGACCAGGGCCTGAAGCTCCGGGCGGCCACGGCGCGGCTGGAGCAGTCCCGGGCCACGGACCGCGCGCTGCGCATCGGGGCGGAACTCCGGCTGGGCCGGCACCACGGCCTGCTCGGGGAATTGTCCGCACTCGTGGAACAGCACCCCCTGGACGAGCGGCTGCGCGGTTTCTACATGCTCGCCCTGCACCGCAGCGGATTCCGTCCGAAGGCGCTCGACGTCTTCCAGGATCTGCGCCGGGCGATGACCGCCCGGCTCGGCCTGGAGCCCTGCCAGGAATTGCAGTCGCTGCGGCACGACATTCTGGCGTCGCACGCGGGCGTGGGGCCGGTGACGGCACCGGGAGCGCATCCGCCCGACGGCGCCGGAATGCCCGTCGGAGCCGCCTGCGCGGAACCCGCCGCGCCCTCGTGCCGATGAGCGCGGAATCGCGGCGGATGCATGAGCGATCAAGACGGTGACGGCGAATCACGACGGATGACGACCTGGAGTGTGTGATGCGGGTTTCCAGCCTCCTCCATTACGGCCTGCAGGTTCCGGACCTGGGCCGGGGGAAGGATTTCTACACGGATTTCGGGCTCACGGTGGACGAACGCGGTTCCTCCCTGGCCGTGCGCTGCGCGGAGCGGCCGGTGGACCGGACGCTGCTGACGGAGGGGCCCGAGAAGCGGCTGCACCACGTCGCGTTCGGCGTCCCCGCCGGAGCGCTGCCCGCGATGCAGCGGCACCTGGAGGGAGCGGGCGTCCGGCTGGAGGACGCGCCCTCGTCCGGCGTGGAAGGCGGCCTGTGGTTCCGGGACCCGGACGGCACCCTGGTCGCCGTCCTGGAGGAGCCCTCGCTCCCGGCCGCGCCGGCCGGAGCGCCGCCGATGAACCTGCCGGGCGACTACCGCCGGAAGGACGAGGCGCGGTGGCCGGCCGCCGGCGCGCCGGCGCGGCCCCGCCGCCTCGGCCACGTCCTGGTGTTCTCCCCGGACCCGGCCCGCACGGAGGCGTTCTACACCCGGATCCTCGGGCTGGGCGTGTCCGACCGCGTCCCCGGCGTGGTGACGTTCCTCAACACCGGCCCCGGGGACCACCATGTGTTCGGCCTGGTCAAGAGCACCCACCCCGGACTGCACCATTCGAGCTGGGAGGTCGGCAGCGTCGACGAGATGGTGATCGGCGCCCGGAACCTCGCCGAGCGCGGCAGCGGTCTCGGCTGGGGCCTCGGCCGGCACACCTTCGGCTCCAACCTGTTCCACTACATCCGTGATCCGTGGGGCAGTTGGATCGAGTACTTCCTCGACATGGACCAGATCACCGAGAACTGGCGGCCGCGCGACTGGCAGGACGTCCCGTCCGCCGTCTGGTGCCCCCTGCGCCCGGCCGAGTTCACCGAGAACCTCGAACCCCGGAAGTAGTCCGGGATGAAGGAGAGAGCAGCCGTGTCCGCCGCCCCCTGGTCCCTGGTGACCTATCTGTCCCCCGGCCGCCCCGGTCCGCGCACCGGCGTCCTCACCGCCGCCGGCACCGTCCACCCCGCGCCGGGCCCCCTCGCGGACACCCCGCTCACCGACCTCCTCGCCCGGTGGGAGCGGGTGAGCGGGACGCTGCGCGACTGGCGGCCGGAGGACGCGGAGCCGGTGCCCGGCGCGGAGCTGCTGGCCCCGCTGCGCTACCCGGGCACCGTGCTGTGCTCCGGCGCCAACTACTACGGCCACCTGGACGAGATGCACGTCGAGCGGCGGGACCCGCCCGCCGAGGCGTACTTCTTCCTCAAGACGCCGCGGACCACCGTCATCGGCCCCGGCGCGGAGATCCCCTACCCGGCCGGCCCCGGCCGGCTGCTCGACTGGGAGGCCGAACTCGCCGTCGTCGTCGGCCGGTCCGGCAAGGGCTTCTCCCCCGACGAGGCCCTCGGCCACGTCGCCGGGTACACCATCGCCAACGACGTGTCGGCGCGCGACGCCCTGCGGCGCGACGACGCGGTGGGCCCGCCCTTCCAGTACGACTGGCTGCGCGCCAAGTCGCTGGACGGCTTCTGCCCGCTGGGCCCCGGCATCGTCCCGGCCTGGTTCGTCGACGACCCTCAGGAGCTGGGCATCCGGCTGTCGGTCAACGGCGAGGTGAAGCAGGACTCTTCCACCAAGGACATGATCCGGCCGGTGTGCGAGCTGCTCTCGATCGCGGCCCGGGACATGACGCTGCTGCCGGGTGACGTCGTCCTGACCGGTTCGCCGGCCGGAGTGGGCCTGGCGCGGGGCGAGTTCCTGGCCCCCGGCGACGAGATCGTCATCGAGATCGAGCGGCTCGGGAGGCTCCACAACACCGTCGGCCCCGCGCCGGCGGAGTGAGGGAGTGCCGCGCGGGCGGCCGGGGGGAGCCGGCCGCCCGCGCGGGGTTCAGACGGGATCCCCCGGCCCGTTGGGCACCGTGGGGAGGACCGGCAGCCGCACGTCCCGCGGGTCCCTCATCAGCGTGCCGGGGTCGATGCCCAGGTCCTCCAGGACCGCCCGGGCGGCGTTGCGCCCGGGCCAGCCGCTCACCCCGCCGCCGGTGTGGGTGCACGACCCGGTCTGGTACAGCGCGGGGACGGGCATCCGGTAGGCGCTCCAGCCGGGGACGGGCCGGTCCGTGCCGAGCTGTCCCAGGCTCATCTCGCCGCCCATGTAACCGCCCTCGGCGAAGTGCCTGTTCAGGGCGGCGAGGTCCACGGGGGTGTGAACGGAGCGCGCCAGCTCGTCGCCCGGCGCGTATCCCTCGACGTGGCGCGCGTACACGGCGAGCAGCCGTTCCGCGTACCGTTCCTTCTCCGCCTCCCACCGCGCCGGGTCCCCGTTCAGGCGGTAGGGGGCGTAGGTGAACAGCCGGACGGAGGCGAGCCCCGGGGGCGTCCGGCCGGGGTCGACGAGCGACGGCGCGAGGGCGACCATCATGCGCTCGTCCCCGGACAGGGTGCCCGCCGCGATGTCCGCCCACTGGGCGGCGAGCCCGCTCGCGCTGCCGAAGGTCGCGGTGACGGCGCGCAGCGGTCCGTCCCCGGAGACCAGCGCCGGTGCCCGGCGGAGGGCGAGGTGCACCTGGAACACCGATCCGCCGTTGCGCCAGTGGCGCAGCGCGTCGAACGCGGCCGGGAGGCGGACGTCCGGCCCGAGCAGGCCGGCCAGCTGAGTGATGTGCGCTCCCGACACCACGGCCCGGCCGGCCTGGAAGCGTTCGCCGTCGGCCGTGGTCACCGCCGTGGCCCGGCCGTTCTCCACGGCGATCCGCTCCACCCGGCGTCCGCACAGGACCCGGCCGCCGTGGGCCTGGACGGTCGCGGCCAGGGCGCGGGGCAGGGCGGCGGATCCGCCGAGGGGGACGGCTCCGGTCATCCGGGTCAGCAGGTACGCGAACTCGGCCGGGACGAAGCCCGTTCCCGGGCGGCTCAGGTCGCCGATGGCCGAGGCGAAGCCGAGGAGCAGGGCGCGGGTGCGGTCGTCCTGGAAGCTCTCGCGGACCACGCCGTACCCGTCGCGGGCCGCGAGGGCGTCCAGCCGGGCGGCGGCCGGGGAGTTCCCGCGCACGGTGCCGGGCGGCGCCGCGGACCGCCGCAGGCGTTCGGCGAGGAGTGGTTCGTAGTCGGCGAGCAGCCGCCGGAAGGCGTCGGCGTCCGCCGGGCTGTACCGCCCGATGGCCTCGGCCGTGGCCTCGGCGTCCCGTCCGACGGCCAGCGTGCCGGTGCCGTCGCAGGACACCAGGGCGGGGGACGGGGTGACGTACCGCAGCCCGTGTTCCTCCAGGCCCAGTTCACCGCCGCCGACGGCCGGGTTGAGCTGGGCGTACATATGGAAGGTGGACGCGATGTCGTCGTGGAAGCCGGGCAGGGTCAGCTCGTGGGTGGCGGTACCGCCGCCGGGTTCCGGCCGTTCCTCCAGCACGGTCACGGAGAGGCCGGCGCGGGTCAGATAGGCGGCGGTGATCAGGGTGTTGTGGCCGGCGCCGATCACCACGGCGTCGCTGCGTACGGTCATGCCGGCGCCTCCTCGCGGCCGGTGCGGGCCCGGCCCGCGCGGCCGTTCACGGTTCCCAGCCCCAGGCGTCGCGGGCGTACTGGGCGCTGTTGCGGTCGAGGTCGAGCGCGCCGTGGGCGGTCGCGGTGCGTACGTCGCGCCAGGCGCGTTGCAGGGGGTCGGTCTCGGTGAGCAGGGCGGAGCCGGAGAGGTCGACGATCCGGTCGAGGGCGTCGCGGACCAGCCGGGCGGCGACGGCGGCGTCCCGCAGGGTCCGGGCCACGGACCCGGGCTCCGCCTCGACCGCGTCGGCGGCGGCGACGGACCGGTCGAGGAGCAGCCGGGCGATGTCGAGTTCCGCCGTCCCCCGGGCGAGGGCGAGCCGCGCGGTGGCGTCCCGCTTGGCGCGGCCGCGGGCCCACGCGGTCAGGGCCCGGTCGGCGGCGCCCAGGGCGGGGGCGACGAACAGCGGCGGGCTGCACGCCTGGAGGGGGGTGCGGTGGCAGGCGGCGGCGTCCGGGTCGGCGCTGCCGGACAGCAGCGCCGTGTGGAGGAAGGTCCGGGCGGCGGGCACCCGTACCCCGTCGGCGCGCAGCGAGTCGCTGGCCGTGGCCCGCATCCCGCTGGGGCACCAGGTCTCCTCGACCGCGCACGCGCGCCGGGGCACGGCGAAGTACCGCGTCTCCCCCGGCCGTCCGCCCTCGCAGCGCTCGCCAGCGACGCAGAGCAGCGACCAGTCGGAGGAGGCGACGCCGCTGAGGAAGTCCCAGCGCCCGGAGACCACCCAGTCGTCGCCGGCGCGGGTCGCCTCGCCGGCGGGGCGGAGGGCGCTGGAGACCGGGACGTCGGGGCCGTCGGCCCACACCTCGTCCCGCCCGGCGGCCGGCAGGAACGCGGCCATGCGGGCCGAGGAGGCGTGGATCAGCGCGACCCAGGCGGCCGACACACAGCCGCCGCCGACGGTGGTGAGGGCGTGGGCCAGTTCCGTGAACGTGCCCTGGGTTCCGCCGTGGGCGGCGGGCACGAAGTGCCGTGCGAACCCCGCGGTGACCAGCGCGTCGAGCACCTCGGGCGGCAGTCGGCGGGCGGCGTCCGCCGCCTCCGCGTGGCGGGCCGCGACGGCGGCCGCCCGTTCGGCCCCGGCCGCCAGGCCCGCCGCCCGCGGCGACGCGGACGGTGCCGCGGTGGACAGGCTCATCGCCACTCCCCCGTCCGGTCCCACTCCAGGACGCGCCGCACGGTCCGGCCGCCGGCGGTCACCGTTCCGTAGAGGCTCAGCCGGCCGTCGCCGAAGCGGACCTCCCGGGTCTCGTCGGTGTCCCGCAGCCGGGGGGTGTGGGTGATGGCGACCGAGTGGATCACCCGGTCGCCGTCCAGCCTCCACCGGCCCGCGTAGCCCATGAAGTCGAGGGGCACCGGGGTGGACGGCGGGCGGGTGGAGGGCGCCGTCCGCATGATGCTGACGGACATGTGCCCGTCGTCGCTGTACAGCAGCAGCCCTCGGGGGCCGGGCCCCAACGGGCCTTCCAGTCGCTCGTCGTCCGGCCCCAGGTCGTGGAAGGCGCTCAGGTGCCACACGCCGGAAAGATCACTTCGCTCCATGCTCCCGACGGTCCCGCCGGCCGCTCAAGGCCATGTCAAGCGCCGCCTGTGGAGCGAGCCTTGAGCGTCGTCTGAGGCCCGGTGGCCAGGGTGATCCCGGTGGCGGACGCCGCCCGGCGGTGCGCCCGGAGCGACCGCTTTCCCGACCCTGACTGCGTTCCTGACCGCATGGCCGACTTCGGAGGCGTGGATGAGCATCATCAGAACCGACCGTGGCACCCCGGATGCGGGCGGCGAGGAGGCGGGCCCGCTGCCCATGACCGTCCTGCGGGAGCTCTCGCTCGCCTCCGCGGGCTCGGCGGCGCTGCGGGTGGCCGCCCGGCTCGGCATCGCCGACCGGCTGGACGACGAACCGGTTCCGGTCGACGTGCTGGCCCGCGACCTGGAGGTCGACGCGGACGTCCTGGAACGGCTGCTGCGGACGCTCAGGCAGTACGGGGTCTTCACCGAGACGGAGCGGGGCCACGTCCACACGCCGGCGTCCCGGCTGCTGCGCGAGGACCACCCCCGGGGCCTCAAGTTCTGGGTGCTGTGGGTGACCGAGCCGTGGACGTGGGAGCTGTGGCCCCGGTTGGAGAAGGCCGTCCGGACCGGCAAGGGCGACTTCGAGGAGCGGTACGGCGCGGACTTCTTCACCCATCTGCACCGCGAGTGGCCGGAGTCGACGGAGGTGTTCAACAAGTCCCAGACCGAACTGAGCCGGCTGAGCTCGGAGGCGGTCGCGGAGCGCCTCGACCTCGACGGGGTACGGACGCTGGCGGACATCGGCGGCGGCCGCGGTTACACCCTGGCGACGCTGCTGGAGCGGAACCCGGAGCTGGAGGGCATCCTGGTCGACCTCCCGGCGGCCGTGGCCCAGCCCGACCCGCGGCTGCGCCCGGGCGGGGCGCTGGCCTCACGGGCCCGGGTGACGGCCGGCGACTGCCTGCGGGAGATCCCCGTGGAGGCCGACGTCTACCTCTTCAAGAGCATCCTCGAATGGGGGGACGACCAGACGGTGACGGCCCTGCGCAACGCGGCGCGCGCCGGCCGCCCCGACAGCCGCATCGTGGTGATCACCAACCTCGTGGACGACAGTCCCGAGATCCGCTACGCCACCGGCATCGACCTGCTGTTCCTGCTGAACACCAACGGCAAGCGGCACACGCGGAAGGGCGTGACCGCGCTGGTGGAACGGGCCGGGCTGCGGCTGGAGGGCGTGGGCCCGATCAACTCGCACCTGCACGCGATCGAGGCGTCGATCCCGCCGGGCGGCGTCCGGGACTGACGCCGCGGCCCCTGATGCCCGGCCCTTGAGCTCTTGAGCGCTCCTTGAGCCCGACACCGAATCATGAAGAGGCAAGCGGATCCACGGATCCGACCCCAGCAGCCCAGAGGCGAGAATGATCATTCACACCCTGGTTTTCTCCTTCTCCGACTCGATGCCCGAAGCGGAGCGGAACCAGTTCTTCGCCGAGATGGACGACGTCATCCTGAAGTCCGGTCTCGCCGAGAAGATCGACCACAAGCCGCACCTCCGCCTGCCGGACGACGACTACGCCCCCGTCTTCGTCTCCAGCGCCATCGCGGAGATCAGCGTCCAGGACCTGCCCACGCTGCAGAAGCTCACCGTGTGGCCGCAGCTCAACGAGTTCCGTGAGAAGTGGCAGGCCAAGTACCCGTACAAGGTGATCTGGACGAACCACGAACGGCTGACGGTCTGAGGCCACGGCCCCAGGTTCCGTTCCGAGGCGTCCCCGCCTCCATGTGCCCGGCGGTCCGCACCCCGCCGGCCGTGGATCCGGGGGCGCCTCCGCTCTTGCCCCCGACTCCCCCACCACCGTGGAGACCCGATGCCCACCCCGCCCCCTCCGCACCCCGGCCGGCCCGCCGGAACCCTCGCCCGCCGCTCGTTCCTCATGGCCGGCGGCGCGACGGCCGTGGCCCTGGCCACCGGCCTGACCACCGCCCCGGAGGCCCGCGCGACGGACGCCTCCGCCGGTCCCGTCATCCACACGCTGGTCTTCTCGTTCTCCGACACGATGCCCGCGGACCAGCGCGACGCGTTCTTCGCCGAGATGAAGACCGTGGTGATGGGCTCGAAACTCGCCGAGAGCATCGACCACAAGCCGCACCTCCGCCTGCCGGACGACGACCACGCCCCCGTCTTCGTCTCCAGCGCCATCGCCGAGATCCGCTGCAAGGACCTCCCCACCCTGCGGCGCCTCACGGCCTACGGCCCCCTGAACGACTTCCGCACCCGATGGCAGGCCCGGTACCCGTACAAGGTCGTGTGGACGAACCACGCTCCGCTGTCCGTCCGTCCCGCCGGCCACGCGCTGAGCACGCCGGGGTCCGAGGCGGCCCGGTAAAACAGAAGTGCCGGGGGGCCGGCTGAGGCAGCCGGAGACCTGTTTATGCAAGGACACGCATAGTCGCGTTCACACATAGACGCGTAGCACCACCCCCTTCTACTGTCGGTGGGCAGGCGGCCCAAACGGGGCCAGAGCAAGGGGGTTTGGCGTGTCCGAACGTTCGGCACTCACCCGGCTCACGGGCAACGGCAACGGCGAGTGCGGAGAGAAGGACTGCCCGAACGTGTACCGCACGGCCACGGGATCGTTCGTCGTGCAGGGCGACGTGTCCAACGCCTTCACCCCGCCCTCTGGGGAAGGGCTCGTGGAAATCCCGGAGGCGGTTCTCAGGGAGGCATTCCGTGCACTTGGATGGTGACGCGTGGAATGACTGCTTCGATTCCATGGAGCGTGAGGCGTGGCGACTGGAAACGCTGCCCGTCTACACCATGCCCCAGGAAGCGGAGAAGCTGAAGCGCTTCCTCGCCGGGGAGAAATCCCCGGACGATTACACGTCGCCCTGGATGGACGAGGTTCGGCAATGGGCCTCAGAAGGGAAGAGCGTCGGCAGGGTGCACGTCGTGACCCGCCCGCTCTCGGACTACCTTCGGTTCGAGTTCGAGTATTACTACCGGCACCACGTGAAGGCGGGCGAGGATATCCGAATTCTCGACCTCACCGAGCGGGAGAATCCGGGGCTTCCGGATCAGGATTTCTGGATGTTCGATGAGTCCAAGGTGATCCTGATGAACTACCGGGCGGACGGGACGCAGATAAACCGGGAACTGTACGAGGGTGATCCTGAGCCGTATCGGCAGTGGAAGCGGATTGCCGTTGCCGAGTCGGTTCCATTCCTGGAGTACGTGAGCGGGTGACGTTCGACCCTGAGCAGATGGGCCAGCCGAAACAGGAACTGGCGGCCCTGCTGAAAGAACTACGCAAGCGAGCCGGCCTCACTGGGGACCGGCTCGCTCGGCGTTGCAACATGTCCCAATCGAAGATCAGTCGGATCGAGAACGGGAAAGCGCAACCGAGCCTGCTCGACCTGGAGAGAATCCTCCGGGCTGTCGTTGCTCCGCCCGAGGTCATCGAGGAGGTCATTGCCCTCGCGAGGCTGGCCAATACCGAGTGGCAAGACCTGCGCTCGCTGCGGCGAAGGGGGCTGGAGAAGAAGCAGACCGAACTTGCCGCGCTCGAATCCTCCTCTACCGAGTTCCGTTTCTTCCTGCTCTCGATGATTACGGGACTGCTGTCGACCCCTGAGTACATCCGGGCCAGCCTCGCTAATTCACCGGCTGATGTCACTAAGACGATCGCGAGGAAGCTGGAGCGGCAGGAGGTTCTTTACGACACGAAGAAGCGGTTCACCTTCATCCTCACCGAACAGGCCGTGAGGTGGCCACTCCTGCCCCCTGCCGCGATGGCGATGCAGATTGACCGGCTGGCCTCATTGACCCATCTGCCGAATGTGAAGCTAGGTGTCATCCCAATCGCGGGATGCAAGCCCATGGCTCCGATGGACACCTTCACTGTCTACGACAACACCCTGGCCACTGTGGAGAACACCACCGGAGTAGTGATCCTGAGAGATCCACGCGACATCGAAATGCATTTGGAACTGTTCTCGACACTGGAGGGGTACGCGCTGTTCGGGGCCGAAGCACGAGCCTTGTTGACGGAGTGGGCTGCCGCCTGCCGTTCGTGATCTTTAGTCCATGACGGGAAAGAACTACACAGCCGCCGTTTTCTGGGCCAATGATTTCCCCCATGACAGCGACCGAGCGAAACGAAGAGCGGGTGCGTTACGGCGTAGGTCGGGGGCGGGAGTACCGGCGGACGTTCGGCCCTGATGGTGGTGTGCGCTCATGACGGGGCGCATGACTCTGCGGGTGTCGTACGACGGCGGCCGGACGTACGGCCCGGTTCGTGAGGTGCAGGTGGAGCCGCGCAATGCGGTGATCCTGGGTTCGCCGACCAAGTACCCGCCGTGCGGGTGCCCTCGGTGCACGGGTCGCAGTTCGTTGCCTGCCAGTGCTCTCCGCCCCGTGGCGGTGGAGCCGAAGGCGACGTGATGCGTCGCTTGGGCCACTGGGTGCTGCGCCACCTTGGCCGGTACGCGGGGCCGCTCTACCTGGCCGCGATCCTCGGCGGCTGTGCCCTGGTTCTCGCCGTGGCTCTTTGGTAACCGCATTGGCCGCTGTCTCTGATGCTTCCCGCCGGATTCCCGGTGGGAGTTCCCGAGAAGAGAGGTAGTCCGATGGTGGAAGAGAACACCACTTCGGTGGCCCCCGAGGGGGGTGGCCTGCTCGTCGCGAAGCGGAAGATCGTGGCCACACGCACGCGTGCCGAGCAGGAGTCTGACGTCAGCAGTGGCCGTTCCGACGGCAACGACTGACGGGAGCGCCCACGGTGCTTGATGCAGCCTCGTGGGCGGGGCGTCTGGGCGGGGACACGTTCCTCGCCCAGACGTACCACCGCTCTTACGCGCACTTCCCCGGAGCCGCCGACACGGCGGGCCTGTTCTCCTGGGATGACCTGAACCGGATCATCGCCACGCAGCGGCTGGAGCCGCCCCGGCTGCGCCTGTCGGTCGACGGCGAGATGGTCCCGCTGTACCGCTACGCGATCCCTACGACGAACCGCCGAGCGGTCACCTGGTCCCGCATCCAGCCGTCCGACTTCCACGCCCAGCTCAGGGACGGGGCGTCGCTAGTCCTGGACGCGGTGGAGAAGATCCACCCCTCCGTGGGGGCGGCTGCGGAGGGACTGGAACGCTTCCTTGGGACTTCCGTGCAGGCCAACGTGTACGCCTCGTGGACCGAGCGGGAGGGCTTCGGCCGGCACTGGGACGACCACGATGTGGTCGTGGTCCAACTGCACGGCTCGAAGCGGTGGCGCCTTTGGGGGATGACCCGTGAAGCGCCCACCTTCCGGGACGTGGAGTCGCCGGAGGAGCCGGAGGGCGACCCGGTGGCGGACCTCGTTCTGTCCCCGGGTGACGTGCTCTACCTGCCGCGCGGCTGGTGGCACTCGGTCACCGCTGACCAGGGGACAGAATCCCTTCACCTCACGTTCGGGATGGTCCCGCACACGGGCGCTGACCTGATGCTCTGGGTCGTCGACCAGCTTCGGGCATCCCTCGCGCTCCGCAGGGACATCCCGCGCTTCGGCTCGCTGGCGGAACAGTCGGACTTCACCGACGCCGTACGCCGTGAAGTGGCCGACATGATGGCGGACCCCCGCCTCGTGGAGCGGTGGGCGGAGTCGATCGACACGACGGACCTGGGCCACGCGATTCCGTCCCTGCCCTACGTGGACGGCCTCCCCGCGCGGGGGGAGATCACGGTCAAGCTCACCACTCCGAGGGGCCGCCTGACGGCGAACCGCGAACAGGGCACGGTCACCTTCTCGGCGGCCGGTACCGCATGGGACTTCGCCGAGTCCGCCGCGCCCGCGCTGGGCACGCTGCTGACCAACCAGCCGACCACGCTCGGCGGACTCGCCGACTCCGCCGGACTGGAGGTCAAGGAGGTGGCCGAACTGGTCTCCGTCCTCATCGACGGCCACGCCGTCGCAGTCGTGGGGACGGCGCTGTGACCGCCGCTCTCTGCCTGGGGACATACCGCGTGCGTGCCGTCAGTCAGGCGGCACGCACCGCCCTGGCCGCCGGTAGCCTCTGGGTGGACACGGCACCCAACTACGCCCGTGGTCGGGCACATGAGGAACTGCGCCCGGTTCTCGGGGAGTACCCGACCGTGCGGGTAGCCACGAAGACGGGGTTCTTCACGGAGAAGCAAGGCGGCATCGCCCTGGCCGAGGGCGTGCTCACCCGGGAAGAGGCGGCCGGTAGGCACAGCCTTGAGCGACGCTTCGTCCGCTGGCAGACGGAGCGGTCGTTGGCCGCGCTCGGGCGCGTGGATCTGGTGTTCGTCCACAACCCCGAGCACCACGGGCACAGCATTGACCATGCCGCTCTGCACGGGCGTGTGCGGGAAGCCTTCACGGCGCTGGAGGAGTTCGCTCATGCGGGCAGGATCGGCGGGTACGGCGTCGCCACCTGGTCGGGCCTGACCTCCGGAGCGCTCAGCGTCCCTGAGTTGCTCGCGCTCGCCCGGCAAGCGGTTGGTTCCGCCGAGCACCACTTCACCGGCTTGCAGATCCCCGTCAGCCTGATCATGGATGCCCCGATCACACAAGCCCTGAACGGCGGCGGACCACTGGTACAGGCGAAGGACGCCGGGCTGATCACGTTCGGATCAGCGCCCCTGCACGGCGGCGAACTCCTCGACGCCATGACACCCGAACTGGTGAACCTCATCCGCCCCGGCCTGTCGGCCGCAGCCGCTGCCCTGCTGGCCGCTGGCTCGTGCCCCGGCCTCGATGTCGTCCTCACCTCCGCGAGCACCCGCGAACACTGGGACGATGTGGCCAAGGCTCTGGCTGCGCCGCTGACGGCCCAGGAACTCAGGAGGGTGACGGATGAACTCGCCGGTGAATGAGGAGGTACAGGCCCTGATGGAGGCAGCCCACGAGCGGGCGGCCAAGGCACTGGGTCTCACCTGCACGGGGCCACTGGCGTGGGGCTTCCTCGGTGTCACCCTCGGACGCCGACCGGGGGACCGGTGGCTACGGGTCAGCCGGACGGCGAAGAGGAACGCGGGCAGGAAGGCGGGGGAAGGCATCGTCGGCGCCTCGGAGCTGGTGCCTGACGGCGTGCCCCGCCCCCACCTGTACGCGGTGCATGACTGGACTGACGGCGAGTGGGCCTTCGAGTCGGAAGTCCTGGACTACCTCACGCAACCCATCGTGTCCCCCGACCGGGCCGACATCGACCACGACCCTGGGTTGCCTGACGAGTGGTGGGCGGACCTTCGCCAAGCCCTTGCCCTCCTCGCTGAAGCGGAAGGTGTGAAGACGACCGTCCGGGACGGATGGATCGAACGGGCCTTCCCCCAGTTCCTCGGCATCCCTGCCCCCGCCACGGTGGAGCGGGTGACCGGCCACGGTGACCTGCACTGGGGCAACCTCACCGCCGCGCCCCTGTGCCTGCTGGACTGGGAGCGGTGGGGACGGGTGCCCTTCGGCTATGACGCGGGGCTCCTGCACGCCAACAGCCTGCTTGTGCCCGACGTAGCCGCCCGCATCCGCAAGGAGTTCGCGGAGGTCCTCGACACTCCCGCCGGCCGAATCGGGGAACTGGCAGCCCTGGCCGAGATGCTGCAAGCCGTAGCCCGTGGCTGGTACCCCGACCTTGCACCCCACCTCGTGGCCCGTGCAGAGGCGCTCACCGGAGTGCGCCCGCCCGTCCCGGCGCACTCTAAGGTCAGCGCCTAGCTCTACGCTCCCCCACCGAGTCGAGGCGGTGAAGATGTGGTGAGAGCGTCCACCACATCCACAACATCATCTCGGCGGCGCTGGACTCGGTGACCGGACCGCGAAAGCTCCTCTCGGCCCACACTCGGCACCACTCGCCGGACTGCACACGGCGCGTACGGCAAGCGCCGCGCTGAGGGAGCAAAGAAGCTGGCCGCTTCCAGCGCCAGCTGGCTCGGCTTGTCAGTCCTGGCCTGACCAGGAAGCTCCCTCGGCTGTTGGTCACGCCACAGCCGGAGAAACAGAAAAACCCCAGATCAACTGGGGTCTCTGCTGGTGTCCGAGGGGGGACTTGAACCCCCACGCCCGATAAAGGGCACTAGCACCTCAAGCTAGCGCGTCTGCCATTCCGCCACCCGGACTAGGTGTTGTCTCCTCGGGGTGTTCCCCCGCGGCGACATGGATAACTCTATCAAGGTTTCGGAGCGCCTTTGACCAGGGCTTTTGGGTCGCCCATAAAGGGTGTTTATGGGCATATCAGGCGCCTTCGGCGTCGCTCGAAGGGAGATCGGGGAGAGGTGGCCCCCGGTCGGCGGGGTGTCCGCCGTCTGGGGGGCGTCAGGGCCGGGCGGTGGGCGAGGTGCCGCCGGGGCGCCCGGGGTGCGCGGGGGGTACGGGCGCGTGGAGCGTGTGCGTCTCACGGGTCGCGTGAGGCGTGTGGCCACGGCGGTCCCGTCGGCCGCGTCAGGGCATCAGGTGGTAGTCCGGGAAGTTGCCCGGCAGCCGCTCCTCCGCCGACGGGCCCTGCGTCACCGCCTTGACCAGCAGGTCCCCGCCCACGAAGGCACCCCGCCAGGACGCGCCGAAGCCGCCGAACAGCTCGTCGCGGTCGCCGCGCGAGCGCGGCTTGCCGTGGCCGACCTTGAAGGCCCTGATCTGCGGGGCGAGGCGGGCGAAGGTCCCGGGGTCGTCGCAGGAGAGGGTGGCGACCAAGGCGCCGTTGCTGGCGTTCATGGCGGCGAGCAGTTCCGCTTCGGTGTCCACGAGGACGATGGTGTCCACGGGACCGAAGGGTTCCGCGTGATGCAGGGGTGACGAGGGCGGCGGATTGAGCAGGGTGACCGGTGGCACGTACGCGCTCCGGTCCTGGCCGGGCAGGAAGTGCCCGTCCGCCAGGGAGCCCTGGTGCAGCGGGACGGCGCCCCGGTCGATCGCCTCGGCGACCTGGTCGGTGAGCTCCTTCGCCTTGGCCGCGTTGATCAGTGGCCCGAAGTCCAGGTCCGGGAGGTCGTCCGCCGGCCATTCCGCGGCCAGCGGATGCCCAAAGCGCACGGACCGCACCGCCGGCAGGTACACGGCGAGGAAGTCCGCGAACGCCGAGCGCTGCACCACGAAGCGGGGATAGGCCGTGCACCGCTGCTTGCCGTAGTCGAAAGACTTGCGGATCTGCGGGGCGAAGGCGTCCCAGTCGGTGAAGTTCCAGATGCCCCAGGTGTTGAGGCCCTCCTGCTCCAGGATGTGGCGTTTGCCCAGGTCAGCGACGGCGGTCGCGACCCGCGCGCCGGTGTCCCGGCCGCCGACGAACGAGACGCAGCCGATCTCGGGCGCCCGGACGAGCGCCTCGGACAGCTCGCCACCGCTGCCGCTGACGAGGGTCAGGGGCAGGCCCTCGCGCACGGCGAGGGCGCAGGCCAGCGTCAGACAGGACAGGCCGCCGTCGGTCGGGGTCTTGGCGATCACCGCGTTGCCCGCCAGCGCCTGGACGAGCATGGCGTGGACGAGCACGCTCATCGGGTAGTTCCAGCTGGCGATGTTCGACACCGGGCCGGCGAGCGGGACACGGCCCGCCGTCATCCCGGCGATGCCGTCCACGTACCAGCGGACCCCGTCGATCGCCCGGTCCACATCGGCGCGCGCGAGCCGCCAGGGCTTGCCGATCTCCCAGACCAGCAGCATGGCGAGGAGATCCCGGTGCTCCTCCAACGCGTCCAGAGCGGCGCTCACCCTGGCCCTGCGGTCGGCGAGCGGCACGTCGCGCCAGGTGCGGTGCTGGTCGAGCGCGGCGCGGACGGCCCGGTGGGCGGCCTCGGCGTCGAGGCGCGGGGGCCCGGCGACGGGCGTGCCGTCGACCGGGGAGACGGCGGGCAGCGGACGGCCGTCCGCGTGCCAGGCGCCGTTCCAGAGGTTGAGGACGCGGTCGTCCCGGAACGCCTCGGGGGCCACGTCGAGGCAGCGCCGCCAGGCGGTGTCCCATTCGGCGCCGGGGCGCAGGACGAGGGTGTTGAGGGTCGGTGCCATGAGGTTTCTCCGCTCTCGGTGCACAGTCGGGGCGGGGAACAGCACGTTGCCTACCGAACGGTAGCCTCCCGTCCGGCCCTGCGGCAGGGTGCCTGGTACGCGATGAGGCCCATGTCACGTGCGACCGCGGGTAAGGGGTAGGGAAGGTGCGGGAGGGGTTGCCCTCCTCCGTCCGGTCCTCCTCGTCTGCGTCAACGGGACGCACTCGTGGCGGTGTTCGGCGCAGCCGGCGTCATCTCTCACGGTGGCCACCGGTGGCCGCCGCCCGCCCGTACGGCCCCGGCTCCCCCGCCGTCGCCGGCTCCGGCGAGAATGGGCCGTCCACCGCCGCCGACAGCAACGGAACCGATCAGCATGGGACGGGTCACCGCACGCCGCCGCGTCATCCGCATCCGGGACGGGGCGGTGACCACGCGCCCCGACACCCTGGTGGCGGAGGAGCCGCTGGAAATCCGGCTGAACGGCAAGCCGCTGGCGATCACCATGCGCACGCCGGGCAACGACTTCGCGCTGGCGGCCGGGTTCCTGGTCAGCGAGGGGGTGCTCGGACGGGCCGAGGAGGTGGCGAACATCGCCTACTGCGCGGGGGCCAAGGACGACGGCTCCAACACCTACAACGTCGTCGACGTCCGGCTCGCTCCCGGTGTGCCCGTCCCCGAGGTGAGCCTGGAGCGCAACGTCTACACCACGTCGTCGTGCGGGCTGTGCGGCAAGGCGAGCCTGGACGCGGTGCGGACCACGGCCCGTTGGCCGGTCGCGGACGGCCCGGACCCGGTCCGCCTCTCGCCCGCCCTGCTGGCCGCCCTCCCCGACCGGCTGCGTGCGTCCCAGACGGTCTTCGACCGTACGGGCGGCCTGCACGGGGCGGCGCTCTTCACCGCGGAGGGCGAACTCCTGGACGTGCGCGAGGACGTGGGGCGGCACAACGCGGTCGACAAGCTCGTCGGCAGGGCGCTGCGCGACGGGTCCCTGCCGCTGTCGGGCACGGTCCTGCTGGTCTCCGGGCGGGCCTCCTTCGAGCTGGCGCAGAAGGCGGTCATGGCGGGGATCCCCGTTCTGGCCGCCGTGTCGGCGCCGTCGTCCCTGGCCGTCGACCTGGCGGTGGAGAGCGGGATGACCCTGGTGGGGTTCCTGCGCGGCTCGTCGATGAACGTCTACGCGGGCGAGGAGCGCATCCTGCTGCCGTGACGGAGGCCCTGGGCGGCCGGCTGCCGGCGGTCCGGCCCGCTCAGTCCGGCCGCGCCCTCGCCCCCGCCGTCCGGCACAGGGATCCGAGTCTGCCGAGCACTCCGGGGCGTCTGTTCCAGTCGAGGAACATCTCGCCCCAGGCGCCGTCCTGTTCACTCAGGAACCACTGGACCTCGTCCAGCTCCTCCCGGGTCATCCGGCGGACGGCGGGCCGCAGCACGGTGACCAGCAGCTCGTTCCGGAGGTCGTCCCAGAGGTCGCTCTCGCCCGCGTCGGCGTTCCAGGCCATGAAGCAGACGCCCGCGAACTCGGGCGAGCGGCGGAGGACGAGGTCCGCGAGTCCGCTGCGGGCCATGCGGGCATAGGCGGTGAGCAGTTCCTCGTCGCCGGAGCGGACGAGCGCGGACAGCTCGTCGTGGCAGGGCTCGCCGGAGAGCAGTCTGCGGAGGAGGGCGCCGCGGACGCGCTCGTCGATGGCCGGTTCCAGCGGCGCCGCCTGCTCGCGGAGGGCGAGGACCCGGGCGGCGAATCCCGGCTGCTCCTCTCCGTCGGCGAGGGCTCCCGCCTGGTCGAGGAGGAGGAGCGCCGCGCGCCGGCGGGGGTCGAGCCGCTGGCCGCACCGCAGGATCAGGGTGCGGGCGACGGCGGGCGCGTGCTCGTCGTCCGAGCCGCTCTCCAGCGCGGACCGGACGAGCGCGTCGTCGAGGCCGGCGGCGCGGTGCCGCTCGGCGGGCAGCCGGGCCAGCAGGGCGGCGGCCTCGGCCGGGGTGGGCCGGGCGCTGCCCCAGATCAGCCGGTAGGCGGTGCGCAGGACGGCGGGGTCGGAGCCGTGGCGGCGGCCGGCCGCGCGGGTGAGTGCGGTGAGGAGGTCGGTGCGGTCCTGGTCGGGCGGGAGGGGCCGGCCCGCGACGGCCGCCGCCATGCGCAGGTGGGGGTGGTCCACCAGCTGGTCCTTCGGGAAGCCGGTGGTGAGGAGGCGGACGACGGACGACGGGTCGCCGGTGGCCGCGGTGCGTTCCAGGGCGTCGAGGACCGCCGCCGTCAGCCCCGGGCGGCCGGTGACCGCCGCCCACACCCGTTCCCGGTCCTGCTTGGCCTCCCCCAGCAGCGCGGCGCTCAGGCGGGCGGTGAGGACGGGGGTGTGGTCGACGCGCAGGGCTTCCGCGAGGCGGAGGAGGGAGAGCACCTGTTCGAGGGGTTCGCCGGGGGTGGCGCGGTCGAGCTCCGTGCGCAGGTCGCGTCTGAGCCGTTCGCCGGCGGGGTGGTCCGTCAACGGTCCGAAGTGCTCGGCGAGTTCGGCTAGGGCGGCCCACTCCGCCGGGGTGCGGGGGGTGCCGCCCCGGGCCAGGGCGGCGATCACCGCGCCGGGCACCGCTCCGTCCGCCCGGTCCGTGCGGTCGCCCAGGGGGAGCTGTCCGTGCTGGCGGGCCCAGCGGGCGGCGGCCGCCCGTCCCGCCGAGTCCAGGGCGATCCCTTCGCGGAGGGCGACGGCGGCGAGCCGGCCGGCGTCGTGGGTGGTGTCGCGGTCACCGGCCGTGCGGAGCCGGGCGGCCTCCGTGAACAGCGCGGGCTTGCCCGCCAGGAGCACCCGGGCGGCCACGACGGCCCAGGGGTCGGGTTCGTCCCGGACGGGGCTGGACTGGCCGCCCGCGCAGTCGTGGACGCGGTAGCGCCGGTCGGCCGCCACATGGGCGTAGTCGAAGTCGGATCCGGGGAGGGCGCCGACGATCTGGTGCCGGGCGAGCAGGGGCCGACGGGTGTAGGTGGTGAAGGTGAGCCGGTGGGCGTGCTCACGGGGGAGGACGGCGCTGGCGACGGCGATCCAGTGCGCGATGCGGGTCGTGTCCCGCTCGATCACCAGAAGTTGGGGCGAGTCGGGGCTGCGGAACAGGGCGCGGACGTCCGTGAGGAACGGCTCCAGCCGCTCGGCGCGGGCGGTGACGAACTCCAGCAGCCCCTCCTTGCCGATGCGGCGGGCCGGGGCGAAGGCCGCCAGGGGGATGGGGACTCCGTCGTCCGGGGTGGTGTCGGCCCAGGAGGGGGACTCCCACGCCTCGATGGGCAGCAGGCCACCGGGCAGGGGCCCGTCCTGCGTCAGCCGGACGGCGTGGGCGTGGAAGGCGTGGCGCCGGCCGCGGAGGTAGGTGCCGGTGCACACGGCGCGGCAGAGCAGCCGGGTGCCGTCGGAGAGGCGGTTGTGGCTGAAGACGACGGGGAGGTCGGCGAGTTCACCGGTGACCGCGTCCGGGCCGGAGATGCCGGGGGTCCCGGAGACGGCGGTGGGACCGGCGACGACGGCGGGATCGGCGACGACGGCGGCGGACCCATGGGCCGGGGCGGACGCGGGAGCGGCGTCCGGTGGCTCGTAGGCGAGCAGGGGCTCGGTCTCCCCGAGCAGGAGGGCGGGCAGGTCGGGGCTGGCGGCGGTGAAGCGGGGGCCCGAGGCCGCGGACGAGCAGGAGTAGTGCAGTTGCTGCAGGGTCACTCGGGCTCCTTTCGCGGTGCTGGGTCACGGCACGTCGTACGCCGATGGCGGCGCGCGGGGCGGGAGTTTCGGCGCGAGGCCATCCCACCAGATCCGAGGGGAGGCCGTCCGGGATTTGGCCGAATATCAGGGCCGGACCAGGGTCGTCTCAGGGTTGCCCCCACCCCGGCCCCCGAATCCCCCCAGTGGCCCCCGGACCCCGCCCCTCACACCCTCCCCGGCGGCGGCCCGGGGATCGGGCCCCGGAGCGGGTCAGCCCTGGTCGACGACCCGGGCGAGCAGGGCGAGGAACAGTTCGCGCTCGACGGGCGAAAGGGCGGACAGCAGCTCCTCGTTGGCCGCGTCCCCCAGCTCGGTGAGGCGGCTGAGGCGCTTGCGGCCCTCGTCGGTGAGCGTGATGGCGTTCTTGCGGCGGTCGGACGGGTCGGGGGCGCGGGTGATCAGCGCCTGCGCCTGGAGGTCGTTGAGGATGCCGACCATGTCCTTCGGATCGAACCCCGTCGTCCGGCCGAGCTCCGCCTGGGCGACCGGGCCGAGGTCGGCCACGGCGGAGAGCACGGCGTGGTGGGGCATGCGCATGCCGTCCTGCGCGAGCGCGTCGGCGACGAGGCGGCGGCCGCGCGCGGAGGCGCGGTTGAGCAGCCAGCTCGGGAGGGACTGGATGTGGCCGAGGGCGGGTTCGCGGGCGCCGGGATCCGTACGGGTGTGTGCCATGCGTCGAGGGTAGCCCGGACTCGTTGGGAATTCCCACGAAAAACCATGGGAATCCCCAACGGCATCCGCTACAGTCATAACCGTTGGGGCGCCCAATGAAGGTGTCCGGCGACCGACGGCTGTGGAGGTGCACCATGCGACGTGTCCGCTACTACGAGAACGGCGGCCCCGAGGTCCTGCGGGTCGAGGAGGCGGAGGTCCCCCGCCCCGGCCCGGGTGAACTGCTCGTGCGCGTCGAGGCGATCGGCGTCACCCTGCCCGTGACGCGGAAGGTCCGGGAGGGCGGGCAGCCCCTCCCGGCGGGGCTGGGCGGTGACGTGGCGGGAGAGGTCGTCGCGGTGGGCCCGGACGTGACCGGGTTCCGGCCGGGCGAGCGGGTCACCGGCCTCTGCTTCGGCGACGGGTACGCGGACCACGCCGTGCTGAACACCTCGATGGCCTCCCGGATCCCCGACGGCGCGACCGCCACCGACGCGGTCGCTCTGGTCCGCTGCGGACTCGTCGCGCGAGGCGCCTACGAGGCGGCACGCCCCGCCGGGGGCGAGTCGGTGCTGGTCACCGGGGCGGCGGGCGGCGCCGGGCATCTGGCCGTGCAGATCGCCCGGGCCCATGGGGCGGGCCGGGTGGTGGCGGCGGTCGGCTCGCGGGAAAAGCTCGGGTTCGTCACGTCCCTGGGCGCCGACGAGGCCGTCACCTACGAGGAGGAGTCCTGGGGAGACCCGGTGGACGTCGTGCTGGACGCGGTCGGCGGCGACCTCCTCTCCCCCGCCGTCCGCGCGCTCGCGCCCGGTGGGCGGTTGGTGGCCTACAGCTCCGGCGGAGGCACTCTCCGGGCGTACGACCTGCTGGTCGGCGCGAAATCGGCGATCGGCTTCCAGATGGCCCTGATAGCCCGTCACCGTCCCGATCTGATGGAGCGGTGGCGGCAGGACCTCTGGGCGCTGTACGCCGAGGGCCGGCTGCGGCCCCACGTCCATGCCGAACTGCCCCTGGAGGACGCCGCCAAGGCCCACGAGATCATGGAATCGCGCGCCAACCAGGGAAAGGTGGTGCTGCGGCCGGTATAAACCGGCGGCGCGGCTGCCTGGCTACCGCACCGGGCCGGTGGCGACCTCGGCACGGCCCGGTGCCGCCGCGGCCGGCGCGGGCTCCGGGGCGTCGGTGTCCGGTCGGCGGGCGAAGCGCTTGGCGAGGACGGCGCAGACCATCAGCTGGAGCTGGTGGAAGAGCATCAGGGGCAGCACCGCGAGGCTGGACTCGGCCCCGAAGAGGACGGTGGCCATGGGCAGTCCGGCCGCGAGGCCCTTCTTCGAGCCCGCGAAGACGATGGCGATACGGTCCGCGCGGGAGAAGCCGAGCCGGCGCGTGCCGTAGCCGGTGAGGAGGAGCATGACCGCCAGCAGGACGGCCTCCACACCCAGCAGGGCCAGCAGCCGCCACGGCGTCACCTGGCTCCACACGCCGCGCACCATGCCCGCGCTGAAGGCCACATAGACGACCATCAGCACCGACGTGCGGTCGACGCGGCCCAGGACGGTGCGGTGGCGGCCGAGGAAGCCGCCGATCCAGGGGCGCAGCACCTGGCCGGCGAGGAAGGGCACGAGCAGTTGCAGGACGATCGACAGCAGTGAGTCGAGGGAGAACCCGGCGCCGCTGTTGCCGAGCAGCGCCGCCGCGAGGAGGGGGGTGAGGACGATGCCCACGAGGCTGGAGAAGGAGCCCGCGCAGATGGCCGCCGCCACGTTGCCGCGAGCGATGGAGGTGAAGGCGATGGCCGACTGGATGGTGGAGGGCACCAGGCACAGGAAGAGGAAGCCGTCGTAGAGGCTCGGGGTCAGGACGTAGGGGACGAGGCCGCGGGCGGCGAGCCCGAGCAGGGGGAAGACGACGAAGGTGCAGCAGAGGACCGCCGTGTGCAGCCGCCAGTGGCGCAGCCCCTCGACGGTTTCCCGGGTGGAGAGCCGGGCGCCGTAGAGGAAGAAGAGCAGGCCCACCAGGATCTTGGCGGCGATGCCGGCCACCGTCGCCGCCGGGCCGCGGGCCGGCAGCAGCACCGCGAGCAGGACCGTGCCGAGCAGCGCGGCGACGTAGGGATCGACGGGTACGCGGGAGAGGAAGGAGGTCGGAAAGGCTGGTCGGCGCATGAGTGCCAGCCTGCTCGGGGGCATCGTCATCGGGAACCCCGTTCACCGTGCTGACTGTCATCACGAGCGGCGATAGGCTTGGGGCATGTTCGATCCGGTGCAGTTGCGGACCTTCCTCGCCGTCTCGCAGACGCTCAGCTTCACCCAGGCCGCCCACCGCCTGGGGGTGCGCCAGTCGACCGTCAGCCAGCAGGTGCGCAGGCTGGAGGAGGCGGCCGGCCGGCAGCTGTTCGCGCGGGACACGCACAGCGTCGAGCTGACCGAGGACGGGGAGGCCATGCTCGGCTTCGCCCGCACGATCCTGGAGGCGAACGAGCGGGCCGCCCACTGGTTCGCGGGGACGCGGTTGCGCGGGAGGCTGCGCTTCGGGGCCTCCGAGGACTTCGTCCTCACCCGGCTGCCCGAGGTTCTGGAGCACTTCCGGCGTGAGCACCCGGAGGTGGACCTGGAGCTCACCGTGGACCTCTCGGACACGCTGCACGAACAGATGGCGGCCGGCCGCTTCGACCTGGTGCTGGTCAAACGGCACCCCCGGCAGCCGCAGAACGGCCGGCTCGTCTGGCGTGACCGCCTGGTGTGGATCGGCAGCGAGCGGCTGCGCCTGGACGCCCGCCGGCCCCTGCCCCTGGTCGTCTTCCCGGCCCCGGCGATCACGCGGGCCCGGGCCCTGGACGTCCTGGAGCGCGACGGCCGGGCCTGGCGGGTGACGTGCACCAGCCGCAGCCTCAACGGCCTGGTCGCGGCGGCCCGGGCCGGGCTGGGGGTGATGGCCCATACGCGCGGCATGATCCCGCCGGGACTGGCGCCCGTCCCGGCCCGCGCCGGGCTGCCGGAGCTCGGCGCCATCGACGTCGTCCTGCTGCAGGGGCCCGGCCCCGAGCGGGACAGCGCGGTGCGGGGCAGCGCCGAGGCGCTGTCCCAGGCGATCCTCGCGGCCGGCGACCGGCTGCACACGCCGGCCGGACCGAACGAGCTGACGGAGCGGGCGGGTTCGGGCGGACAGGCGGGTCTGGGCGGCCCGACCGGGCAGGCGGGTCCGGGCGGGTGGACGGATCCGGGCGAGCCGGCGGATCTGGGCGGGCAGGCGGATCCGGGCGGGCAGGCGGATCCGGCCGGGCCGACCGGGCTGGCGGGACCGATCGGGCAGGCCGGCCAGGCGGGTCCGACCGGGCAGGCGGGTCCGACCGGGCGGACGGATCCGGGTGATCCGGCGGGTCCAGCTCGGCAGGCGGGTCCGGCGTATCCCGGCGAGCCTGCGTATCCGGGCGAGCCGGCGGATGCGGGTGAGTCGGCCCCTCCAGGGGCCGGCGGAGTCACCGGCCGCCCCTGAAACGGTCGGGACCAGTCACCGAATCAGTCGGGAAGTGATCGAGCCAGGTCAGGGAGATATCGAGCCAGGTCAGGGAGATTTCGTGCAGATACCGTGAGCCCCGTCCGTCCACCCGAACCTCAGGGTTCACCGTTGGGGGATCGGGTACGGTCACCCGCGCTGTGCGGAGCGTGGCGAGGAGCGAGGTTGTGCGCGAGATCACCGTCCCACCCCTGGTACCGGTGCCGCCCTCCGGCGGTCTGGCGGACGTCGTGTTCGCGCACGCGGCCGCCACCCCGGACCGGGTGACGTTCGGCCGCAGGACGGCCGGCGGCTGGCGGGATGTGACGGCGGCGGGCTTCCGGGACGAGGTGACGGCCCTGGCCAGGGGCCTGCTGGCCGAGGGCGTCCGCGCGGGCGACCGGGTCGCGATCGTCTCCCGGACGCGCTACGAGTGGACCCTGTTCGACTTCGCCCTGTGGTCCGTCGGCGCCCAGTCGGTGCCGCTGTACCCGGGGGCGTCCGTGGAGCAGGTCTTCTGGACGCTGCACGACGCGGAGGTCTCCGCGTGCGTCGTCGAGCACGGCGACCACGCCATGACCGTCGGCTCCGTCATCGACCGGCTGCCCGGCCTGCGCCGGCTGTGGCAGCTCGACGCGGGCGCCGTCGAGGAGTTGACCGCGGCCGGCGCCGGGGTCGCGGAGGAGGAGGTCCACCGCCGGCGCGCGGCCGTCACCCCGGACACTCCGGCCACCGTCCTCTACACCCCGGGCACCACCGGGCGCCCCAAGGCGTGCGTCCTCACCCACGCCAACTTCATGGCGGAGACCGACAACGTCGTCGGCCGCTTCGGCCCGGTCTTCCGTCCCGGCTCCGGCCCGGGCTCCGGCTCCGGCCCTGGGGAGCAGGCGTCCACCCTGCTCGTCCTGCCGCTCGCCCATGTCCTGGGCCGGATGGTGCAGGTCGCCGCCGTACGGGCCGGGGTGCGGGTGGGGCACCAGTCCAGGATGTCGGGGCCGGTGTTCCTGTCCGAGCTGCGGAGTTTCCGCCCGACGTTCCTCGCCGCGGTGCCCTACGTGTTCGAGCGGGTCTTCAGTGCCGCCCGGCACGAGGCCGAACGCACCGGCCGTGGGCGGACGTTCGAGCGGGCGGTGGAGGTGGCCGTCCGCCACTCCGGCGCCCTGGAGGAGCGGGCGTTCGGCGTCGGCCCGGGTCCGAGCACGGCCCTGCGCGTCCGGCGCCGGGCCTTCGACCGGCTCGTCTACTCCGGGCTCCGGGAGAGCCTGGGCGGCCGGCTGCGGTTCGGGCTGTCGGGCGGTGCCGTCCTCGACCGCCGGCTCGGCCTCTTCTTCGCCGGCGCCGGTATCACCCTCGTCGAGGGCTACGGCCTGACGGAGACCACGGGCGCCGTGACCGCCAATCCGCCGGAGCGCCCGCGCTTCGGCACGGTCGGCACGCCCGTCCCCGGCACGGGCGTGCGCATAGCGGACGACGGCGAGGTGTGGCTGAGGGGCCCGCAGGTCTTCGCCGGCTACCTGGGCGACCCGCGCGGCAGCGAGACGGTCCTCCGCGACGGCTGGCTGGCCACCGGGGATCTGGGCGCGCTCGACGACCACGGTTATCTGACGATCAAGGGCCGCAAGGCGGAGTCTCTGGCGACCTCCGACGGGACGGGTGTGCTGCCCGCGGCGCTGGAGGAACGCGTCCGGGCGCACCCCCTGGTGGACCGCTGCCTGGTCGTCGGCAACGGCCGCCCGTTCCTCGCCGCGCTGGTCACCCTGGACCGCCCGGCGGTCGCGCACTGGTGCGCGATGCGCGGCCGGCCCGTCCCGCCCCCGGGCGAGCTGGTGCGGGACCGCGAGCTGGAGGCCGAGATCCGGCGGGCCGTGGTGGCCGCCAACGCGCAGGCGCCGCCGGCCGAGTCGATCCGCACGTTCCGTATCCTCGCCGGCCAGTTCACCGAGGAGCAGGGGCTGCTGACGCCCACCATGAAGCTGAAACGGCGGGCGATAGAGAAGGCGTACGCGACGGACGTCGACGCGCTCTACCGGCTGACCGTGTCCTGAAAGCCGAACGTGTCCTGAAAGCCGATCGTGTCCGGAAAGCCGGCCGTCTCGCGAGAGCGGCCGGCACCCCGCGGCCCGACGGCCCGCTCGGTCAGGCGGCCCGCTCGGTCAGGCGGCCCACAGCCAGGCACCGCGGTCAGGCGGCCCGCGCCCCGTGCCCGGCGGCCACCGCCTCGATCCTGCGCGCGAGTTCGATGTCCAGGCCGGTCACCTTGCCGCCCACGCTGTGCGTGTTCACCGCGACGCCGACCCGGTCGTAGCCGAGTGTGACCTCGGCGTGGTGCCCCAACTCGTCCTGGATGACCGCGATGTGCAGCACCAGCGCCGCCGCCGGGAGGTGCCCGGCGAAGGTGTAGGTACGGCGCAGCAGCAGCCCGTCCGTCGTCCAGCCGGGAAGCTCCCGGAGGCGCTCCTCGACGTCCTGCTGCGACAGCGGTTCGACCGTCATGACAGCTCCTCCTCGTCGCACCGTGCTCCGTCTTCGGCGCACCGCGCACCGCCGGGTGCCCCGGGGCCGGTGCCCCGGGGCCGGTGCCCCGGGGCCGGTGCCCCGGGGCCGGTGCCCCGGGGCCGGTGCCCCGGGGCCCGTACCCCCAGCCTCCCACGGGGCGGGGGTTGTTTCCCGTCGGCCCGAGGGGGCGGCGGGTTACGGTCGCACGCATGACGATTACTGCGACCCCGACGGTCCCGCAAGTGGGCGAGCTGCTGCGCTCCTGGCGGAACCGCCGTCGGATCAGCCAGCTGGAACTGGCCCTGCGCGCCGACTCCTCGGCCCGGCACATCAGCTTCATCGAGACGGGCCGGTCGCGGCCGAGCGAGGAGATGGTGCTGCGCCTCGCCGACCACCTGGACATACCCGTCCGGGAGCGGAACACCCTGCTGATGGCGGCGGGTTACGCCCCGCGCTACCCCGAGCGGTCGCTGGACGACCCGGCGCTGAGCGACATGCGCGCGAACCTCGACGTCCTGCTGCGCGGCTACGAGCCGTTCCCCGCGCTCGTCGTCGACGGCACGTACCAGGTGCTGGCGGCCAACCGGGGCGTCGCCATGCTGCTGGAGGGCGTCGCGGAGGAGCTGCTCGCCCCTCCGCTGAACGCCATGCGCCTGACCCTGCACCCCCGTGGCATGGCCCCGCGCATCCGCAACTTCCCCGAGTGGCGATGTCATCTGCTGCATCAGATGGACCGCCAGCTCTCCCTGATGCGGTCCGCGCCGCTGCGCGCCCTGTACGACGAGGTGGTGGCCTACCCGCTGCCGGACCCCTGCGGCGAGGAGCGGGCGAGCGACCGGTGCGCGCCCTACGCGCTGCCGATGCTGATCGACCATGACGGCCGGACGCTGTCGTTCGTCTCCGCCATCGCCACCTTCAACACTCCGCTGGACGTGACCGTCTCCGAGCTGGCGCTGGAGACCTTCCTCCCCGCCGACGCGGAGACGGCCGCGTACCTGCGGGGGCTCACACCGTAGCCGGGACCCGGTCGAGGAAGCCGAGGACGCCGCTGATGCGGCCGTCCTCGGTGAGCACGGCCACGTCGAAGCCGGCGACGGGCGCGGACCCGTCGGCGGTGGAGACCAGCTCCCAGCCGAACCGGACGGTGTTGTGGTGCCCGTCCACGGCACCGGCCGGCCGGAACTCGAAGCCGGGGAACCGCTCGTGCGCGGCGGTGATCACGGCGGCGATCCCGTCGTGCCCGGTGACGTCGGCCAGCGGGTCGGTGTAGGAGCCGTCCTCGGTCCAGGCGGCGGCGACGGCCGCGGCGCGGGACTCCGCGTCGGCGTTCCAGGCGGCGAGGTAGCGGGCGACGGCGGTCTCGTACACGGACATGGCGAACTCTCTTCCTGCGGAAGGGGCTTGGGGGCCTCCGAACCCGAGCGCCCGGGTCCGGAGGCATGCCCACAGCCTGCCGTGCGCGCGCACGGACCGCGATTACCTCCCAGGTAGCGGCTGCCTCCCGGCACGTCCCACGTACCGGCACCTCCCAGACAGCGTCCCGCGCCGCCCGTCCCCGCGCGCGGCCCGTCCCCGTGCGCGGCCCGTCCCCGTGCGCGGCCCGTCCGTCAGCCGGTCCCGATCCCGGCGTCCCGCGCGCACAGCGCGGCCTGCACCCGGTTGTCCACCTCCAGCGCCGCCAGGATCCGGCTGACGTGCGCCTTCACCGTGCTCTCCCGCATCCCCAGCGCGGCGGCGATCCCAGCGTTGGACGCGCCGCCGGCGAGCAGCGCGAGGACGTCGGTCTCGCGGGGCGTGAGCCGCTCCACGCGGGCCCGGGCGGCGCGGCCGGAGGGGCGGGCCGTGTCGTGGTAGCGGTCGATGAGGCGGCGGGCCGCGTGCGGGTGGAGCATGGCCTGGCCCGCGGCGACGACCCGTACGGCGCGGACGATCTCGTCGGGTTCGGTGTCCTTGAGCAGGAACCCGGACGCGCCGGCGGCCAGCGCGTCGTACACGTACCGGTCGAGGTCGAAGGTGGTGAACACGACGACCTGCGGCGGGTCCGGCAGGGCGCGGAGCCGCCGGGTGGCCTCGATGCCGTCCACGCGGGGCATCCGCACGTCCATGAGGGCCACGTCGATCCGGTGGGCACGGGCCCGTTCGAGGGCTTCCGCACCGTCGGCGGCCTCGGCGGCGACGGTGATGCCGGGGGTGTCGTCGAGGATGTCGGATCGGGAGACGGTCGCGGCGATCCTTGGGCAGTACCTGTGCGCCCTCGCCCCCGGCGGGCACCTGACCTTCTTCGCCTACCTCGGCACCCGGCCGCTGCGCGCGCTGACCGGCGGCCGGGCCGAGGCGCGCCGGCACCGGGCGGTGGCCGCGCTGCTGGACGCGTTCACGGCCCGGTACGGCGTCGGGCGGCACGTCGTCTGGGACAACGTGCCGCCCGCTCGCGTACACCACCTGCTCGCCCCTGCCGAGGCGCTCAGCTCCTGAAGGCCGCCTCCGGCGCGGGCTCCGCGGCAACAGCGGACTCCGCGACGACGGCGGGCTCCGCGGCGGCCGCAGGCTCCCCGGCCCCGGCGTCAGCGGCCGTGGATCCGGCGTCACCGGCCGCGGCCCCGGTCCGGCGGGCCGCCATCCACACATAGACGAGGACACCCGCGAAGAGGAACAGCACCCCCTGGTAGACCGCCTTGTAGCCGGCGCCCGCGACCAGCCAGAAGGAGAAGGCGAACGCGCCGAGCGCCAGCACCAGGTCGCGGGTCAGCCGGCCCAGGCGCACCCGGTCGCGCCGGCCGGTGAGCAGGAAGTACACCTGGGCGGCGGCGGCCAGCAGGTAGGGCACGGTCGCGGAGAACGTGGTGACCAGCACCAGGATCTCGAAGACCCCGCCCGCCCCCGACACGTAGTTGATCACTGTCAGCAGGGTGGCCAGGACCGACGCGGCGAGCACGCCCGCCGTCGGCACCCCGCGCCGCTTGCGCGCGAACACGGCCGGGAACAGGCCGTCCTTGGCCGCCGCGTACGGGGCCTGGGCGCTCATCAGCGTCCAGCCGTTGAGCGCGCCCACGATGGAGATCACGGCGGCGGCGGCGATCAGGGTGCCGCCCCACTCCCCGCCGAACATCGCGTTGACGGCGTCGGAGAACGGCGCCGTGGAGCCGACCAGCTTGCCGTGCGGCACGGTGCCGAAGACCGCGAGGGTGCCGAGCAGGTACACCAGGGCCGCGCCGATGGTGCCGAGCACGCTGGCCCGGCCGACGTTGCGCTCCGGGTCGCGGACCTCGCCCGCGCTCATCGCCGCCGACTCGACGCCGACGTAGCTGTAGAGCAGGATCGCCGCGGACGCGGTCAGGCCGCCGGCCCAGTTCCCGCCGCCCTCGGTGAAGGAGCCCAGGTTGTGCGGGTCGAAGTAGAACAGCCCGACGACCGCCACGAACAGCAGCGGGATGAACTTGAGCACCGTGGAGACCAGTTGCACCGCCCCCACCCAGCGGGTGCCGGCGAGGTTGGCCAGGGCCGGCAGCCAGAGCATCAGCAGGGCCACGGCCAGGTCGGTGCCCATCGAGCCCTTGCCGCCCGTCAGCGCGTGGAAGTAGCCGACGCCGGCCACCGCCAGCGCGGCGTTGCTGACCCACGTCATGGTCCAGTACGACCACGCGGAGAGGAAGCCGGCGAAGTCGCCGAACGCCTCGCGCGCGTATACGTACGGCCCGCCGGTCCGCGGATGCCGCTCCGCGAGCCGGCCGAAGACCAGGGCGAGCGCGATGGCCCCGACCGTCAGCACGCCGAAGGCGAGCAGGCTGACGGTGCCATACGGGGCGACGGAGGCGGGCAGCAGGAAGATGCCGCCGCCGATGATGTTCCCCATGACGAGCGCTATCGCCGTGGGGAGGCCGAAACGGCGCGCGGGGGTGCCGTCGGTTTCGTGCATGGGGTGGTGCGCCTCTCATCCTGCGGGCAGGTCGCAGATATGTGCGACAGAAGCACATGGTGACCAGTGGAGGGCGCGGCGCAAAATCGCTCTTTTTTGTCCCGCGGAGGGCTGCCTTCCGCCGCAAAAGGTCCAGCTCGGCGGGGCACCTGCCGTGATTCGTCCACCCGCTCCCGAACGGAGATACGGAGGGTTCCGGCCGGTCGGCCGCGGCTTCCGTCCCGTTTCGCCGGACGCGTCCCGCCGCACGCGGCCGGGGCCGGGGGCAACGTTCGGGAGATCGTCCGCGTCTCCGCGGGCGACGCTCGCCGATCAGGCCGCGCTCGCCGAGGCCGGTCGACCGGCCCGTTCCCGTTCCCTTCCCCGCAGGAGGAACCCGCCATGATCAGTGGTTTCCGGGACGTCACCCCCCAGGCCATCGCGGAACTCTACGACCGCCACAGCGAACGGACCGCCGCGCTGCTCGGCGGCAGCATCCACTTCGGCCACTGGCCCGATCCGGCGGAGGGCACCCCCGCCGCGCCCGCCCTCTCCGTCACCACGGCGTCCGCCCGCATGACCCGGCTGATGACCGACGCCCTCGGGGTCGGGCCGGGAGAGCACGTCCTGGACGCCGGCTGCGGCACCGGCCGTCCCGCCCTCCAGCTCGCCCGCACCACCGGCGCCGCCGTCACCGGCATCACCCTCAGCGGGGAGCAGGTCCGCCTGGCGACCGCCGCCGCGGTGGCCGAGGGCCTGTCCGACCGGGTCTCCTTCCGGCTCGCCGACGCGGCCGAGCCGCCCTTCCCCGCCGGTTCCTTCGACGGGGCCTGGCTCTTCGAGTCCCTCCTCCACATGCCCGACCCCGGGCACGTACTGCGCCGGATCCACGACGTGCTCCGGCCGGGCGCCCGCCTCGCCATCGCCAACCTGGTAGAACGCGCCCCCCTGCCGGCCGCGAGCCGCACGGCCCTCGACACCTTCTGCGCACTCAACCGGATCGCCGCGATCCTGCCCCTCGCCGACTACCCCTCCCTGCTCGCCGACGCCGGACTGGCCGTCGAGAGCGTCGCGGACGTCTCGGAGCACAGCGTCCCGCAGACCCTCCGCGCCCTCTGCGCGGCCCTCCGGGCGGACGCGATGGACGTCCCCCCGGAGGAACGCGAGGAACGAGAGGAGCGCGAGGCCCTGCTCGGCGCGATGGACCGGCTCGCGGCCACGCCCGAGCTGGGCTACGCGATCGTGGTCGCCTCGAAACCCCGGCGGCCGTGAACCCCGCCGCCCCCGCTCAGAGTCCGCGCGACAGCAGCCTGAAATACCCGCGCTGACCTTCACCGTTGGGGTGGTACGACTCCCAGAACAGCGGTCCGGCCGGGTGGATCCACGGCGCGCCGGAGCAGGCCCCGTGCCCGGCGAAGGTCCGCCGCGCGTCGAGGTAGGTGAACCGCGCGGCCCGGGCGCGGTCGGCGATCACCGCGTCCAGGTGGTCGAGCGCGGCGTCCATCCGCCGGGCGTTCGGCGGGGAGGGGACCAGGCAGCCGGGCCCGCCGAAGAGGTACGGGTACCCCAGCACCACCACCCGTGCGCGCGGCGCCCGTTGGGCGATCGCGTGGTACGCGGCGTCCAGCCGGTGGGGCAGGGAGCGGTCCATCTCGGCCTCGGCCCGGTCCACCTCCGCGTCGCACGCGCCGGGCAGTCCGACGCTGCAGGCGAGCATGACGCGGGAGTAGTCCACGTCGTTGCCGCCGAGGGTGAGGGTGACGAGGCGGATGCCCGGGTCCAGCGCGCCGGCCTGCTTCCGCAGTACGTCGTCGCTGGTGGCGCCGGCGCAGGCGGGGAACCGGAAGTCCCGCACCCCATGGGCGGCGGCCCACAGCGGCCCGTAGGCGCGCGGGCTTCTCAGGCAGAGCCCGCTCGCCGGGTCGTAGGGCCCGGCACCGACGCCGGACGAGAACGAGTCGCCGAGCGCGGCGTAGGAGACGGGCGGTCCGGCGGCGGCGGGCGGCGGCGCGGACCAGAGCAGGGACGAGGCGGCGGCGAGGACGGCGGCGAAACGGGCGGCGCGGAAAGTCGGACGCACAGGATCTCCCTGGGTCGTGGACGGTGCGCCGTTCCTACCATCCACACATGCCCCAAGAGCGGCCGATCGTGGCCCGATTCACCTCTAGGAGGCGCTGGAATGGGCAGGATGCCCCCATGACGATCACCCTGCGCACCCCGCGACTGACGCTGCGCCGCTGGCGCGAGGACGACCTCGAACCGATGGCGGCCATCAACGGCGATCCGGACGTGATGCGGTGGATCAGGGACGGCTCGGTGCAGGACCGCGCCCAGACGGCCGCGAGCATCGCCGCCTGGGAACGGGAGTGGGAGGAGCACGGCATCGGCCTCTTCGCGGCCGAACTCCGCGAGGAGCGGCGGCTGGCCGGCTTCATCGGCCTGTCCGTTCCCCACTACTTGCCCGAGATCCTGCCCGCCGTCGAGATCGGCTGGCGGCTCGGCCGCCCCTTCTGGGGCCGCGGCCTGGCCACCGAAGGCGCCCGCGCCGTCCTGGACTTCGCCCTCCGCGACCGCGGCCTGGCCCGGATCGTCAGCGTGCACGCGGTGGGGAACGATGCGTCGGAGCGGGTGATGCGGAAGCTTGGGATGCGGTTCGATCGGGAGACGAGACATCCGCTGTCGGGGGCTCCTGTGCGTGTGCACGTGCTGGAGGCGAAGCCGTAGGGGTGGGACCGGGGCACCCCCCCCAACCCCCCGCTTGCGACCACTTGCCCACGGTGCCTACCGTGAAAAGAACTCCCCTCCCCACCCCTCCGGGAGGAGACGCCGCATGACGCAGGTCGTCCGTCACCCACCCGGCAAATCCCGCCCCCGCCCCGCCCCCGTCGCGACGCTCCCCCTCCGCCGGGCGGCGGCCGCCCTGCACTGGGCCGTTCTCTCCCGCCGGCACCGCCGCACGGTGCGCCGCGAGGCGCGGCACGGTGCGCCCCGCCCGGGCAAGTGGCGCCGGTGGAACTCGTACACGGCCGTCTCCCGCGCCTGCTGCCTGCTGATCGCGCTGGTGGTGGCCGCGTGGTGCGCGGAGGGGGTGTACATCGTCGTCACGGGGCAGACGACGCCGTTCGAGACCTGGCGCAAGGGGAACGCGGGCTTCGACGCGCTGATCCGCTTCGTCGGCCCGGTGCTGACCGCCGGGATCGCCTCCGCCGCGTTCCTGTTCTGCTGGTACGGCTGGACGAAGCGGCGGTAT
This sequence comes from Streptomyces mobaraensis, assembly GCF_020099395.1. Taxonomy (NCBI): domain Bacteria; kingdom Bacillati; phylum Actinomycetota; class Actinomycetes; order Kitasatosporales; family Streptomycetaceae; genus Streptomyces; species Streptomyces mobaraensis. The sequence continues at coordinate 1,302,012 of NZ_CP083590.1, forward strand.
CTGGCCAAGGCCCGGCGCAGCCCGCATGAGCTGGTGCCGACGGCCGGGCCGGACACCGCCGAGATCGTCGGGCGTCAGGAGGTGGCACAGGTGATCGCGGAGCGGCTGCGGGACCGGGCCACCCGGCGGCCGTACCTGCTGGTCGGCGGCCTGGGGACGGGCAAGACGGCGGTTCTGGTGCGGCTCACGGAGATGCTGGCGCGGCAGGGTGCCGTGCCCGTGCCCGTCCGGCTGCGGGACACCGCGGACCAGGGGGAGCTGAACTTCGAGCAGCTGGCCCGGCGCCGGTTCGCGGAGGAGGCGCCGCAGGGCATCCTGGCGCGCAGCAAGAACGAGCGCGTCTGGCAGCAACTGCTGGCGGACGACAAGCCGGTGGTGATCGCGGACGGGCTGGAGGAGGCCGTGCTGGACGAGCGGTTCCAGGACGACCGGGACAACATCATCCGCCGCGCCGTCGAACGCGCCCACGAGGAGCGCCTCCCGCTGGTCATCGCGTCCCGTCCGCACACGCCGCTGGAGGGGACGCACGCCGCGATCATCGAGCTGGAGCCGCTCAGCGAGGAGGAGGCGCTGCACTTCGTGGAGGACCGGGCCGCCGAGTCGGACGAGCGCCGTCTCGACTGGATCGTGGAGACGGCGGAGGCCACCGAGTCGCCGCTCTACCTGCAGATCGCCCGCGAGCTGCACCGCCACCACAGCCTGGAGCGCGACCGGCCGCGCAACGACTCGCACCGGCTGGACACCCGCAGCTGGGACCGGTCCACGCTGCGGCTGTGGCTGCTGGAGACCTGGTACCACGCGCTGGTCGAGGGCCGGCTGCGGGAGGACGTCGGGCTGGCGGCGGCGGAGCGCCGGGACACCCTGACGGCCGTCTCCGCGCTGGCCTGCGCCGGACTGCTCCAGGACAAGCTGGAGGTCGGCTTCGGCGACCTGCTGGGCGCGGACGTCCATCCGGGCCCGGCCCGGCGGGCCGGGGCGGCGGCCGGGCGCCTGTGGGCCGGTCACCGCTTCGACCGGTACGGCAAGCGTGCCGACGCGTTCTCCGAGTGGCACCGCGAACGGCTCTGGGACGCCCTCCGCGAGCGGCTCGGGGACGAGGAGAAGCGGCAGTTGACGGTCGGCAACACGGGCCAGTGCCAGGCCGCGCTGGCCCGGGCGGCCTCCCGCGCGGACGCCCTGGGCCTGGTCGAGGGGTTCGAGCGGAAGGTCCGCTTCCCGCACAGCGTCATCCAGGCGTACCTCGGCTTCCGGATGCTCGCCCACCTCGGGGAGCGCCGCGCCGCCGCCCTCGTGCAACAGGCTCTGTCGCCGCCCGGCCCCAGCCGGGAGCTGCTCATCGCGCTGGTGCTGCTCTCCCGGGCGCGCGCGGCCGAACTCGCGGGCACCGGCGGCGGTCTGGCGGCGGACGTCCGCCGTGATCTGCACGAGCTGTGGCGGCGGTCGCCGCTGGGCGGCAGGTCGCTGGCCCGGCAGCTCGCCGCCGCGGCCGACCGCCGTACGGACCCCAAGGCGCTGGATCTGTACGCCGCCGCGCTGGAGATGGACGCGGTGGAGGAGGAACCGCGGCTGCTGGCCGCCGTCACCACCACGCTGACCAGGCGGTGGGGGGACGTCAAGGGCAACGGCCGGACCCTGGAGGAGGCCAAGCTCGGCCTCGTCAAGCAGCTCGGCGCGGCCCTGCGCGCGGCGGACGGGAGGACCGACACCACCACGCTGTACGAGCGGCTCTTCGAGCTGGCCCGGCAGGAGCCGTCGCACATCGTCCGGCTGGCGGCGGCCCAGGAGTTCGGCAACGGCGGGGACGCGGCGTTCGCCGTGATCCGCCGGCGCGTCGGCGTCGACTCCGACCCGGTGGAGGAGTACCGGGCGCGGGTGAGCGCGCTCAAGGACGAGCGCCGGCGGGCGTACGACGCGTGGGCCGCCGAGCGGGGGACGCCGGCCGGCCGGGGCTCCGCGTCCGGCGCGCCGGACCCGCGCGACGGGGAGCGGCAGGACCTCCACCGCCGCTACCGGCGGCAACGGGTGGACCTGATCCGCGAGTTCGTCATCCGGGCCTGGATGGTCCCGATGCTGCTCGGGTCCGTCTCCGACGGCCATCGCGACGAGGCGCGGTACCGGCTGACGAAGTGGATGCGCCACCTCGACCCGCGGCACACCGGCGGCACCCCCGACCTGCCGCTGGTCCTGGAGAACGCGCTCGCCCAGGGCTTCAAGTACGCCGCGAACCGGCGGAAGCGGCACCCGCTGGCGTACGAGGGCGGGCGCAGCGAGCTGATCCGGCACGCGGAAACGGTCCTCCAGCAGTCCCGGTGCTGGTACGCGCAGCTCACGCTGGTGCAGGCGCTCTGCCTGTGGGAGCTGCCGGACAGCATCGTCCGCGGCGGACCGGATCCGGCGGCGGGCCCGGGAGCGGATCCGGAGTGCGCGGACGACGGCGCGGGACCGCCCGCCGCCCGGCCGACCACCGCCGTGCAGACGGTGCGCCGCTGGTTGTCGATGGCGGGCACGGGGGCGGGGGACGGGCCGGCGGACGGCACGGCGGGTGGCACGGCGGGGCGGCCGGTCCTGCACCCGTTCGTCGCCGAGGCCGGCGACCTGGCGGCGCTCGCCCTGGAGACCCGGCGCCCGGAACGTTTCCTCTGGATCGACGAGAAGGCCGTCGTCGACACGATCGGTTCCCGCGCCTGCGCCCCCCGGCGCTACCGCAAGCACAACCTGTGGCTGCCGCCCTCGGTCGGCTGGAGCACCCTGGACGCGCGCGCCCAGCGCCTCGTCGCCGACGTGCTGGTGCTGACGAACCTGATCGAGCGGGACGGCCGGCCGGACGAGGTGGAGGACCGGTTCCGCCGCTCGGGGCAGCCGGGCGGCGCGCTGCCGCCCTGCCTCACCCAGGACCGGACGCCCCTCCACCCGGAACTGACGGCCGGCACCTCCGCGCTCCCGGCACCGGGCTCGACCTGCCTGCCCACCTGCCCGTTCCAGTTCTGCCCGTACCCGCCACGCGGCGTCCGGCCGCGGGCCGAACTGCGCGAGCCCTTCTGCCGGCAGCAGCAGGCCCTGCTGCGGGGCCGGGTACGGGGGCGCTCCCCCGGCGTGCTGCGCCGGCGGACACCGCACTGGGCGGGCATGCGGGCCCGGGAGCTGCACGACTTCTGGGAGGCGATGGCCGCCCGGTCGCGGGGGTGAGCCGGTCGCGGGGTGAGCCGATCGCGGAGGTGAGCTGGGGACGCCCGTCCCTCACTGCGCGGCGCCGCCCCACGCCCGCCGCGCGCTCTCCGGCGCCGCGCCCCGGGCGCTCTCCGGCCCCGCCGGCCCCTCCAGCACCCGGGAGCCGCCGACGGGCAGGTCCCACAGGTCGTCCCGGTCCCGGCCCGCCGTCCGCCAGGCGGCGCGCACCCGGCGCAGCGGCTCCATCGGCGGTTCCGCGGACAGCAGGAAGGTGCCCCAGTGCATCGGGGCCATGGCTCGGGCGCCCAGGTCAAGGCAGGCCCGGACGGCCTCCTCCGGGTCCGTGTGGACCGGCCCGAGCATCCAGCGCGGCGCGTACGCGCCGATCGGCAGCAGCGCCACGTCGATGCCCGGGTAGCGGGCGCCGATGCGCTGGAACCAGGGGCCGTAGCCGGTGTCGCCGGCGAAGTGGACGCGCCGGCCGTCCGGGGCGGTGAGCACCCAGCCGCCCCACAGTGAGCGGCAGGTGTCGGTGAACGTCCGCTTGCTCCAGTGATGGGCGGGTACGAAGTCGAAGCGGACGGGCCCGGCGGCGCCCGGCAGTTCGACCGCTTCCCACCAGTCCAGCTCGGTGACCCGGGTGAAGCCGCGCCGCCGTGCCCAGCGGCCGAGCCCCGCGGGGAGCAGGAGGTGGATGTGGCGCGGGAGCCGCTTGAGGGTGGGGGCGTCCAGGTGGTCGTAGTGGTTGTGGCTGATGACGACGGCGTCCACCCGGGGCAGGTCCTCCCAGGGGACGCCGACCGGGGTGATTCTGGGCGGGGTGCCGAGGATCCGCCGGGACCACACCGGATCGGTGAGGACGGTGAGCCCGCCGACGGCGATCACCCAGCTGGCGTGCCCGGCCCAGGTGACGGCGACCGTGGCGGCGTTGACGACCGGGGGCGGACCGGGTGCGACGGGCAGCTCGGAGACCTCCCGCAGCGCCTCGGCGCCCGGCCGCAGCATGCCCTCCCGGGCGAGCCGGGCCAGTGCCCGGACGCCGGGCAGGGGCGCGGTGAGCCGGTCGGCGAAGGACCGCGGCCAGGTACGGATCTCCCCCGTTGGACGCGGTTCCGGGAGGGGACGCCCGGGTTCCGAGAGGGGGTGCTCGGTCTGCTCGGTCATCGAAGGGCTCCGTTCGGGGGGACCGGGGTGCCGGCGCGGCGCGGGGGCGGCGGCACGCTCGTCGTCGATGGTCGGGAACGGGTCGGGAACCTCGGGTACCGGTGCCGGGTCACGCGTCCGTGCCGGGTCACGCGTCCCAGCCGGCTCACGTGCCCTGACCGGCTCATGCCCGGGCGCCGGTCCACGTGCCCGGGCCGGCTCATGAGCGGACGCCGGTGCACGTGCCCCGGCCGACTCATGTACCCCGGCCGACCCACATGCCGGTGCCGGCTCACGCGTCCGTGCCGGTTGGCCTGTCCTGACCGGCTCATGTGCGGATGCCGGTGCATATGCCCGGGCCGGCTCATCTGCGGATGCCGGTCCACGTGCCCAGACCGACTCATATGCGGATGCCGGTCCACGTGCCCGGACCGGCTCGCCTGCCCCGGCCGGCCTGCATGCCGGTGCCTGCTCACCTGCCCCGCCCGGCTCACGAGCCGGTGCCGGCCAGAGCGCGGAACGCCGCTTCCAGGCCGGCCAGCGCCTCGGCGACCTCCGGCAGGGCCGGCGGGTCCGGGGAGTCCAGGGCGCGCTGCCGCGGTTCGTCGCCGGGGCCGAGGAACGGCAGGGCGGAGAGCCGGACGCGCAGGGCGTCCGGGTCGTCGCCGAAGTGGTGGCCGCCGGGGACGGGGTGGCCGAGCGCCGCGCTCAGGTGCGTCTCCAGCTCGACGGAGTCGGTGATGCCCCGCCGGGCGAGGCCGGCGCGCAGTTCGCCGAGGTCGGCGTAGAGGTGGGGGCCGGTCTGGGGCGGCCGGGTGAGCGCCCCGGCAGCGGTGGTCCGCTCCAGGACGGCGGCGGCCATCCGCCCGTAGAGCCGCGCGGCGGCCGCGGTGTGCTCGCGGACGGGCGGGGGTTCGGTCAGCGCCCAGCGGGCGGCGACGGCGACGGGCGGCGGGAGTTCGGCGCGCAGCGCGTCCAGGACGGACGCCACCCGGGCGCGCAGCACGGCCCCGGGGCCGGACCTCGGGAACACGGCGAACGCGGCCGGCCAGGCGGCCGGCAGAAGAGTCCCGGCGAGCTCGGTGAGGACCACCACGCGCTCCGGATACATCTCGGCGGGCCCGACGAAGACGGTGGCGTGCGGGTCGTGGCGGACGTCCCGCCATGTCTCGTCGCTGACGACCGTCAGGTCCTCGCCGGCCGCGGCCTCGCACACCTCGTGCACCAGCTCCGGCGGCGCGACCGTGCCGGTGGTGTCGTCGGCGACCGACAGGACGAGGAACCGCGGCCTGCCGCCCTCGGCGCGGATCCTGCGGACGGTCTCCAGCAGGGCGACGGGATCGGGGACGCCGCCGGCCTCGGCGGTGACGGGCACGTGGTACGCCAGCCGGCCGGCGAGCCGGGCGAGCGGCGCGTACCAGGACGCGCAGGGGCGGGTCAGCAGCACCTCGCCACCGGCGGACGCCAGCAGGGCCAGCAGCAGCGGCTGGGCGCCGGGCGCGGCGAGGACGTCGGAACGCTCGGGGGCCGGACCCCGGCGGGCCCGGTACGCGCAGGCCGCCGCCCGGAGCTCGGCCCCGCCGCCGACGGGCTCCGGCCCGGTCCGCGACGCGGCCTCGGCGAACCGCTCGCGCAGCTCGGCCGGGACGGGCAGCCCGCGCTCGGCAGCGGGAAACGCCGGGGGCGCGGGGGGCGTGAAAGGCGAGGGGGGCGCGGGAGGCGTGCGCGAGTGGCTTGGCTGCATCCTGCGCACCTCCGTCCCGCGGATCGCCGTCCGCCGCGCCCGCTTGTCCGGCGGAGCTTTTCCGCAAACGTTTTTCTGTCCACCTTCGCAGATCACGGCGGTGCACGGCCGCCTGACACGGGCGGGCGGGTGACGGACCGGACCACGGAACGGGACGGGACGCGGCCGCCGGGGGCGGGCGGGAGGACCACCATGCCCGACGGGCGGGACGCCCGGGAAGAGGACGGCGACGGTCCGGCCGGGCGGCGCGCTACCCCGGGAACTGCCGTCCCGTGAACGGCAGTTCGGCCACCCGGGGCCGTCTTCCGCACCGCCCCAGGACAACTAGCCTGGCTGCCATGAACATTCTCGGGACTTCGCTAAGGGTGTGCGTCGGCGATCTGGAAGCGGCGATCGCCGTCTACGAACGACTGACCGGCGCGGAAGCGGTGCGCTTCCGACGAGGCGGCGTGTCGGTGGCCGCGGTCGGCTGCTTCTTCCTGATGAGCGGCCCCGAGGCGGAACTGTCGATCCTGCGGAAGATCACCGCCACCATCGCGGTGACGGACGTGGACGAGGCGGTCCGCGACCTGAAGGCGGTCGGCGCGGAACTCATCGCCGGACCGGTGCCGACCCCGATCGGGCGGAACCTGGTGGCCCGGCATCCGGACGGGTCGGTGTTCGAGTACGTGGACCGGGCGCGGGGTTGACGCCCATGCCGGACGGGCCGATTCAGCCCGTCCGGCATGTGAGGACGAGCGGCGAAGCCGCGATCACGGGGGTCCGGGGGCATACCCCCGGGAATCGGCGCAGGGGAGGGACCGGGGCACAGCCCCCCGCAGGGGCTCACTGGAGCACCGGCGGCTCGCCCACCCCACCTCCGGCGCCCCCCCCGCGACGCGGCGACCGCCTCGCCCCCGATCCGCTCGGCCAGCCGCTCCTCCAGCCGGGCGAGCACGGACGCCGCCGGCCCGCCGGCCCGCCCCGCCACTACCCCGCCCGCACGACACCGCCGACGACCGCCGCGACCGTCCTGCGCACCGCGTCCGCGCCGGGCGGCGGGCCCGTCCGGTCGGCGAAGAGCAGGTGCGCCGCCCCGATCAGCGTCGGGGCGAGGACGTCGACGTCGGCGTCGGGCGCGAGGCGGCCGAGTCCGCGCTCGGCGGCGAGGTACGAGGCGAGCACGGCCGCCGCGTCCGTCAGGAGGGGGACGCCGGTGGGCCGTTCGCGGCGCAGCCGGGCCCGCAGCCCGTCCCGGGAGGTGACGAGCCCGACGATCGCGACCGCGACCGTCTCGAAGAGGCTGGTGAGCGCGTCGGCGAGGCGGCCGGTGAGGTCGCCCGTCCCGGCGGAGGCGCGCAGGGCGGCGCCCTGTTCCTCGATCCGCCGGACGCGGTCCAGCACGAGCTCGGCGAGGAACGCGTCGAAGTCGGTGAAGTGCCGGTGCAGGACGCCCTTGGCGCACCCCGCCTCCGTGGTGACCGCCCGGCTGGTCAGCGCGGAGGGCCCGTCGCGGAGCAGAACCCGCTCCGCCGCGTCGAACAACTGCTCTCGCACATCCCGCATGGCCACGCCCGTCGGCATCGCGCACCGTTCCCTTCCGCCGGTCGGCTCCCCTGACAAGTGGGCACTCGCCCACTAGAGTGGGCACATGCCCACTCCCTTGCCCGAGGGAGCACGTCCCTCACCTCACGCGCCCCATCTTGCCCGCCACGTCGCGGAGTCGTTCGGCGCGGACCCCGAGCGCTACGACCGGGCGCGGCCCCGCTACCCCGACGCGCTGATCCGCCGGATCGCCGCCGCGGACGCCACCCCCCTCGACATCCTCGACGTCGGCACCGGAACCGGCATCGTCGCCCGGCAGTTCCGCGCGGCCGGCCACCGCGTGCTCGGCGTCGAGGTCGACGACCGGATGGCCGCCTGGGCGCGGCGCGGCGGACTCGCCGTGGAGACCTCCGCCTTCGAGACCTGGGACCCCGCCGGCCGGACCTTCGACGCCGTCGTCTCCGGCCAGACCTGGCACTGGATCGACCCCGCCGCCGGCCCGGCGAAGGCCGCCGAGGCGCTGCGGCCGGGCGGCCGGCTGGCCGTCTTCTGGAACGCGGCGCTGCCGTCCCCCGAGGTGGCGGAGGCGTTCGCCGCGGTCTACGACCGGCTGCTGCCCGGTTCGCTCGCCGCCCGCCAGTGGACGCCGGGCCCCGATCCCTATATGCCGCTGTCCGAGCGGGCGGCCGACGGCATCCGGGACTCGGGCGCGTTCGGCGCGCCGGAGCACTGGCGCTTCGACTGGGAGCGGGCGTACACCCGGGACGAGTGGCTGGACCAACTGCCCACGTCGGGCGCCCACACAGGGCTCCCGCCGGAGGTCCGGGAGCGGGTGCTGGACGGCGTCGGCGCGGCGGTCGACGGGCTGGGGGGAACGTTCACGCTGCGGTACGCGGCCATGGCGGTCACGGCGATACGCGCCTGACGCAGCGTCACCCGTAACCTGACGTTGCTCCACCGAGTGAAGGTCCACTAAGGTCGGCGACGTGACTGCCGGGTCGGCCATGGGCCATACACGAGCAGGGTTCCCGGCCTCGGAGTGAGCGCGAGGCGGGTGAGAGCCCCGCCTTCCTCTCCGCGTCTTCCGTTCCGCGGGCGCCTGTTGTGGCGCGCCGCGCACCAGCGAACCCACGACACGGAGAAACACCCACCCATGCCGCACGCACCACAGCCCTCACCCGACCCCGCGGGCGAGTCCGTCACGCCCGTCGTCCACCTGAACCACACCGCCGTCTACGCCGCGGACCGCCAACGGTCGGCGGATTTCCTCGCCGGCGTCCTGGGCGTGGAAGTCGGCGCGCCCTTCGGGCCGTTCCTCCCCGTCGACCTCGGCAACGGGGTGACGCTCGACTACTGCGAGAAGCGCGACGAGCCGATCCAGTCGCAGCACTACGCGTTCCTCGTGCCGGAGGAGCGGTTCGACGGCATGATCGACCGGCTGGAGGCGCTCGGGGTCACCTACTACGCGGATCCGCACCACACCGAACCGGGCCGGGTCAACGGCTGGTTCGGCGGGCGCGGCGCGTACTTCGAGGACCCGTCGGGTCACAACATGGAGATCATGACTCGCCCCTACGTCCGCCCGTAGCGGCGGGACCGGTAACGGCGGGACCGGTACCGGCTACGCGGCTGCTCCTCAGATCGTCAGACGCCGGCGGGACGGCGCGGCTCACGCCACATGCCCCACAGCGTGGGCCCGCCGCCCGGCAGCACCATCTCCTCGCGCACGGTGAAGCCGAAGTGCTCGTAGACGGGGATGTTGGACTCCTTGGAGGACTCCAGATAGGTGGGCATGCCCGACGCGTCGGCCTTGGCCAGCCCGGAACGCAGCAGGGCGGACCCCTGCCCCTGCCCCTGGGCGGCCGGGTCGGCGCCGATCAACGCCAGGGACCAGTGCGGCTCCTGGGGCGTGTGCCGGGCGGCCGTCTCGACGGCCTCCCCGAACAGCCCGGCCCGGTCGCCGAGCAGGGCCACCAGTTCCTGGATGGTCTCCGCATCGGGCACGGCCTTCTCCTGCGCCTCCGGCGCCACCCAGAACGCGGCGGCGTCCGCGGTGCGCTCGCACACGCCGTTGAGGACGTACTGCCGGCTGAAAATCGTCGAGAAGTAGGCGGTCAACGACGCCTCGCGCGAGGTCTCCTCGGGGAAGAACCAGCGCATCATCGGGTCGTCGTCGAAGGCACGGGCCAGGCAGCGGCTGATCGAAGCGGCATCGTCGATGACCGCCGCCGTCGGCGTGTTCGTTATCGGCATACGTGCATTGTGCATCCAGCGATCTTGGCCGTCGGACGGGGGTCGGGTTCCGGCCGACGCCCTCTTGTGGTTCGCCCCCCGGACGCTCCCATGTCTCCGGCCCGCTAACATCCCGGAACCCGGGGCGCCGGCCGCGGGCCGTGACGGAGGTGGCTGTGCGATCCCCCGGAGAAGCGGTACGCGCCCGCCTGGAATGGTGGGCCAATAGCGAAACGTGCCTGATCAGCGCTCCCGTTCGGGTGACCGCCGGGCCCGGAGGCCATGGCTGGGAGGCGGTGGCCGAGACGGAGCCGGGCCACGCGGAGAGCGAGGAGCTGCGGCAACTCGTCCGGGACGACCCCTGGTTCACCCTCAGGACGGCGGACGGTTCGAGCGTCGCCGTCGAGGTGGAACCGTCAGGGGACGTCCTGAAGCTGCGGGAGGTCGTGGACGGCGCGGGAGCGCCTCGCTGACGGCCCCGCACGCGCCCGCGCACGACCGGACATGATCCAGAACACGTTTACGCCGCACACGGCAGGGTGTTACGTTCGCGCCGACGCGAGAGACGCGTGTGATCACGGATGAGGAGGTCGATGAGTATGGCCGTCGCAGGCCCTCTTCGGCATACCCTCGTCCGGCCCACGCGCTAGCCGAACAGCGTGGTCCGGTCGTCACAACGACCAGGAGAGTCACGTGAATTCCTCCCTCGCGACACCCCACACCGAGCTGACCACCGAGCGCCTCGTCCTGCGTCCCTGGACCACCGCCGAGGCCGCGGCGGTCCTCACCGACGCCCGGTCGGCGCAGTGGGCGGACGACTTCCCCGCCGAAGGCGACCGCGTCATCGCCGGCCTTCTCCGGCAGAACCCGGCATGGCTCGGCGAGCACGGCCACCGGTTGGTCGCCGAACGGTCCAGCGGTCACATCGTGGGCTCCATCGGCCTGTTCTGGCCGCCCGCCGAGGGGGCCCTGGAGCTCGGGTACGGCATCGTGGCCTCCCGCCGCGGCCGGGGCTACGCCACCGAGGCCACCCGGGCCCTGGCGGCGTTCGCCCTCACCGCACCCGGCGTCCACACCGTGTCCGCCGGTGCCGAGCTGGCGAACCCGGCGTCCGTCCGCGTCCTGGAGAAGGCGGGCTTCCGCCGCTCCGCCACCGACGGCGACATGGCCCGCTTCGAGCTCACCGCACCGGAGCGGTACGCCCGGTGAACCCAGGGGCCGGCGGCCCGCCACCGGCCCGCCACCGGCCCCGGCCGTCACCTGAACGAGCGATGTTCACCCCGTTCCCCCGGCACCACACTCGGAACCGGGCGGTGCGCACACCGCCCGTGTCGTGTGCGCACCGCACGCATCGCAGGGTGAAGGAGGACCGTGATGTTCCGCGTGACCACACGTGGTTGGCCCGCCGCCGGCGCGGCGGCCCTGCTCCTGGCCGCGACGGCCACACTGCCGGCCGCCGCGGGCGGCGTCGCCCGCGCCCCGCTGGCGACCGTCAACTGCGCCGGCCCGATCACCGTGAACGTCCATCCCGTCAACGGCGCCGTCGACGGCAAGAGCGGCAGCGATTTCCGCTGTGCGACGCCCGATCAGTCCTTCACGGCCGCACTGACGATCTCCGGCTCGGTGACCGGCAGCGGCGACCTCTTCTTCACGACGAGAACCACCGACAGCCTCAAGCGGTCGGACACCGGCCAGGTCATCACCTTCTCCATCGACCGCCGCTTCGACCGGGACAGCACCGGAGCGATGGGCAACGCCACCGAACGCGGCTCCAGCGGCCAGGCCAACGATTCCGGGACGGGCCTCTTCGGCACCGCGACGGGCCTGGTCACCTTCGTCATCAACACCAACTACCAGCTCGACATCCATACCTGAGGACGGCGGCCGGACCCCTCACCCCTCCACAGCCGGCCCCCTCACCCGCCGGCCGCCACCTCCCGCAGCAACTCGGCGGCCACCCGCGCCCCGTCCTCCCGGACGGTCCCCGCCACCGCCCGCGCCCGCTCGGCGGTTTCGGGGTCCAACGCCGTGGCGAGCTCGGCGGACAGCGACGCGGCCGTCGGCGCCGGCCCGCCGTGGCCGTGCACCGCGCCGATGCCCAACGCGGCGACCCGGGCGCCCCAGTAGGGCTGGTCCGCGATCAGCGGGACCACCACCTGCGGCGCCCCCGCCCGCGCCGCCGTCGTCGTGGTGCCCGCGCCGCCGTGGTGCACGACGGCGGCCACCCGGCGGAACAGCGCCTGCTGGTTGACCTCGCCGACGACGAAGCAGTCGTCGGCGTCGTCCACCGGGGCCAGACCGGCCCAGCCGCGCGCGAAGAGGACGCGGCGCCCCCGCGCCCGGCACGCCTCGACGGCCACCCGGGCGATGCCCTCCGGGGCGTGCGCGGCCATGCTGCCGAAGCCCACGTACACCGGTGGTGCGCCCGCGTCCAGGAACTTCTCCAGGTCGTCCGGGAGCGGGCGGTCGTCGGGCAGGATCCACGGTCCCGTCGGCACGAGGTCGAAGTCCGTCATGCCCTCCGACGGGCAGAGCGTCGGGTCCGCCGCGAGCCACGGCCGGCCGGTGAAGACGTGGTCGCGGACGTTGTCGACGGGCGGCATCCCGAGCGCCGCCCGGTGGCTGTTGAGCGCCTCGCCGTACAGGGCGTTGACGCGCTCGGCGTCCTGCCGCCACAGCACCCGGAGGTCGGTCTCGCCCTCGGGGGACGGGGTGCCGGGCCGCGCGCCGGGGCGGAAGCGGGGTGACGGCAGCCCGTAGATGTGGCAGCAGGCGTACACGTAGCCGATGCCGAGCTTCTCGGCCACGTCCCGCGCCCCCGCCGGCATCAGGCCGGTCGCCAGGACGACGTCACAGCCCTCGGCCGCCGCCGTGAGCGTCTCGAAGCGGGCGGCGACGAGCGCGGGGGCGAGCCGGAACGCGTCCTCCCGCGTGGGCGGCCGGGTGCCGGACACCACCGGCCGCACCGCCGGCCCCAGCGGCACGAACCGCGCCCCGGCCCGTTCGATCAGCACCGCGAACTCCTCGTCCGGCGGCGCGCAGACGCGCGCCTCCCCGCCGAGCTCCCGCACCGCGGCCGCCAGCCCCGCGATCGGTTCGACGTCCCCGCGCGATCCCCATGTCGTGAGCAGTACCCGCATCCGTCGCGACCCCCATGTCCGTTCGATCCGGCTTTGGCCGCCGATTGTGCGGGGTGGTGGGGGTCTTGCCGCAAGCCCCCTGGTGGGTTATACGTTGAGAGTGGCGAGGAGTGCGTGCGCTCCTCGCCTTCGTCGATTCCCCCCCCTCGTCCGGGACGGGACCGTTGTGGACCGTCATGGCTGACGGTCCCCGCGCGGGCGGGCCGGCCGCCGCTGCCGCAGGACGGCGATCGTGCGCTCGCACCAGTCGCGGTTGCCCTGTTCGAAGGCGAGGCCGCGCAGGCAGGTGAGGTACGGGCCGACGCGGTCGCCGTGGCGGAGGAACTCCTCCTCCGTGCGGTCGCCGCGCATGCCGCCCAGCAGCCTGCCGAAGAGGTCGATCTTGGCCTGGGCGAAGGCGGCGCGCTCGGCGAGTTGGGCGATCAGCGCGTCGGTGTCGACCTCGTCGGCGGCCTGGACCTTGACGAGCAGGTCGTCACGGATGAACGAGGGCTTCGCGGACGCGGCCGCGAACGCCTCCAGCTCGGCCCGCCCGGCGTCGGTCACCCGGAACAGCCGCTTGGTGGGCCGGGTTTCCTGGACCACCTCCCGTCCCGCGACGAGCCCGTCCGTCTCCAGACGGCTCAGCTCGGCGTAGAGCTGCTGCGGCCGCGCGTGCCAGAAGTTCGCCACGCCCAGGTCGAACGCCTTGGCCAGTTCATATCCGCTGAGTTCCCCGTCCAGCAGTGCCGCCAGCACGGCGTGCCGTAGCGCCATCGGATCGTCTCCTCCGTCTCCTGCCGCGCCACTGTGTCGCACCCCTGTCGCGAGGCACACCAACATGGTACTCATGAATATGAGTAATCACCTTCATGAGTAGCGCATGAGTAGCAGGAGCGTGAGCCAGGCATGACCACTGCCGACCGATCCAGCACCGCCGACCGATTCCGCGCCGCCGTCGACAGCCGCGATCTGGCGGCCCTGGACGACCTGTTCACCGAGGACATCCGCTTCTACAGTCCCGTCAAGTTCACTCCCTTCGAAGGCAAACCGATGGTGCTCCGCCTCTTCGGCGTGCTGCTGCGCACCTTCCACGACTTCCGCTACATCGGTGACCACACGGGCACCGCGCAGACCAGCGCCGACGGCACCCCGGCCCCGTCGGCGGTGCTGCTTTTCCGCGCCAGGGCGGGCGGCAAGGAGATCCACGGGATCGACCTGCTGCACTTCGACGAGGACGGCAGGATCAAGGAGTTCACCGTCATGGTCCGCCCCCAGTCCGCCGTCCTCGCGCTCGGCGAAGCGGTCCACGCCGGCCTGGTCGCGGAGGCCGGTCCGGGGGCGGATGCCGGCCGGTAGGTCCGCGCGCCGGACGGCCTAGACGACCCGGAAGTTCCCCATCATCGCCATGTCCTCGTGTTCGAGGTTGTGGCAGTGCAGCATGTACCGCCCCCGGTAGCCGGCGAACCGCACCAGCACCTCCACCACCTCGTACGGGCGGACGTCCACCGTGTCCTTCCAGCCGGCGTCCGAGGCGGCGGGCGGTCTGCCGCCGCGTGCCGCGACCTGGAACTGGGCGAGGTGGACGTGGACGGGGTGGTGGAAGTCGCTGCTGAAGCGCCAGCGTTCCACCGTGCCCAGGCGCGGTGCCGCCAGGTCGGTCCGGGGGTCGAAGGGGCGGCCGTTGACGGTCCAGAGCGCACGGTCCTCGCCCGCGTTCGTGCGGCGGAAGTCGAAGGCGCGTACCGGCATGTCCGCGCTCGGTGCCAGGTGTTCGTAGGAGGCGGCGAGGCGGGGAGGGACGCGGCTGTCGTCGCGGCCCCCCGCGCAGGACGTCGAAGCGCATGACGTCCCGCATGCCGCCCCGGGCCGCCGTGTTGCGCAAGGTGACGCGCGTGCCGAGCGGGTGGCCGCCGAAGTCGACGACGACGTCGGCCCGTTCGCCGGGGGCCAGGGTGACGGTCCGCAGCGGTCGCGGCGCGGGGAGGAGGCCGCCGTCGCTGCCGACCTGGAGGAACTCCGCGCGGGGCCCCTGGCCGGCCTCCAGAGTGAGCTGGTAGCGGCGGGCGTTGGAGGCGTTGAGGAGGCGGAAGCGGTGGCGGGTGGCGGACACCTCCAGGACGGGCCAGGGCGCGCCGTTGACGAGCTGGACGTCGCCGAGCACCCCGTCCGGGAAGGCGTCGTGGACGCGGCCGGGGCCCGGGTAGCGGAAGGAGCCGTCCTCCTCGAACGAGCGGTCGCACAGCATCAACGGGATGTCGCGGTCGCCGCCGGGCAGCGGAAGCCGGTCCTCCTCCTCGTCGTGGACGAGGAAGAAGCCCGCCAGGCCGCGCCAGACCTGTGGGGCGCTGAAGTCCATGCGGTGGTCGTGGTACCAGAGCGTCGCGGCCCGCTGCGGCAGCGGGTAGGCATAGTCGCGGTACCCGACGGCGACGCGGCCGTCCGGCACATCGCCCGCCATGCCGTCGTGGGTCCGGGTCCCACGGATCCGCGTCCCGCGCACCCGGCCCGGTGCGCAGCCGGCCGGGAGGAGCAGGTCGGTGGGATAGCCGTCCGACTCCGGCGGGGTGATGCCGCCGTGCAGGTGCGTCACCGTCGGAACGCCGAGGCCGTTGCGCACCCGGAGCACCGCCCCGCGCCCCGAGCGGGCGGTGAACGTCGGACCGGGGAAGATCCCGTCGTACCCCCACACCGTCGTCCTGCGGCCGGGCAGAATCTCGACGCGGCCCTCGCGCTGCTCCACCTCGTAGACGTCCGTCCCCCGCTCGCGGCGCGCGGGCCGGGCCACGGGCGGTACGGGCAGGGGGACGCCGAAGGGCTGCGGCGGCGGGCCCGCGCTCACCAGCACCCGGCCGGTCGACGCGCCTGCCAGCCGGGACCAGCCCGCCGCCCCCACGGTCACCGCCGCACCGGCACCGGCCGTCAGTCCCAGCACCCCGCGTCGGCTCAGGAGCCTCATCCAGCCACCTCCGTCACGGTGACGGCGGGGGTGACACGGTGCGAGAACGCCCAGTACGCCAGGGCCGTAGAGCAGCCGAAGACGGCCATGCCCAGCGGCATGTGTCCGGCCAGCGCACGCGCCTCGCCGAGCCCCCGCTGCACACCCACCAGCACCACCAGCCCCGCGCTCACCGCCGCCGGCCAGCCGGGGGCGCGCAGCCACCGCCACACCACCAGGGCGGCGACCGTCTCGACGACGGTCAGGGCACTCAGCACACCCGCGTTGGCGGCGTGCCAGGCGAGCAGGTCCAGGTCGCCGGTGACGAAGAGGCCGGCCAGGGCGGCCTGGACGAGCGTGTCCAGCAGCACCGCCACGGCTGCGGCTCGCAGCACGCGCATCGGCCACACGCGCCCCGGCCGGACGCGCCCCGGCCGCACGCACGCAGACCGCACCCGCATGAACCCCCACCGTAGAGGCCGTCCGCCGCTCACCGGCCCGCCCCGGCGGCCAGCGCCCGCTCGTACGCCTCGAAGCCGTCCTCGACGCCCAGGAACACCTCGCCGAACGTCAGGTACCCCTCGGCGATGACCGGCGTGTCCCGCAGCGCCTCGACCAGGAAGTAGTAGGCGCCCAGGTCGTCGGTCTCCAGCACGGTGAAGTCCGAGAAGCGGCCGTTGAACGCCTCGGCGTCGAAGAAGCGGGCCCGGACCCGGTCCGCGTAGGCGGCGAAGACGGGCTCCAGGTGCGCGGCGCGCATCGCGTTGCGCTGTTCACGCGAGAGGGCCAGCCAGCGCGGGGTGACCGTGTAGGTGAGGACGATGCCGTACTTCATTCCAGACTCCCCCGAGGAGACAGACAGCTCACTGCTAACACCGTTAACTTTCCGGGAGAAGGTAAAGTTACAGGTGTTCACATTGTCAAGCGGGAAGGCGGGCCGAGCCCGATGACCAGCAATGCGGGAACGCGCACCGGCCGCCGCCACCGGGTGCGCGAGGAGGCGCTGGCGGAGATCCTGCGCACGGGCCGGCGGCTGCTGGTCGACGAGGGGCCGGGGGCCGTCACCCTGCGGGCCATCGCCCGCGAGATGGGCATGACCGCGCCCGGCCTCTACCGGTACTACGCCGGCCACCGCGATCTGATCCAGGCCCTGGCCTCGTCCCTCTACGACGAACTCGCCACCGCCCTGGCCGCCGCCCGCGACCGCCACCCGGACACCGCGCCTGGGCGGCAACTACGCGCGGCAGCCCGTGAGTTGCGACGCTGGGCGCTCGCCCACCCCCGCGAGTTCGGGCTGCTGTTCGCCAAGCCGGACGCGGACGCGGACACCACGCCCGGGACCGCCGCCCACGACTCCGGCTGGCGCTTCGGCGGCGTCCTCCTCGGCCTCATGGTCCGGCTGTGGCGCGACGGAACGATCCGCCCGCCCGCCGGCCTCGATCCGGCGTGGACGGCGCAGCTGGAGGAGGTCCGCGAGCACCTCGACGGCGAGCCGGTGCCGTTGGACGTCATCTACGTCTTCGTCGCCTGCTGGGCGCGCCTGTACGGGACGGTCGCCGTCGAGGTCTTCGGGCACCTCGACTTCGCCCTCACCGACCCCGAGCCCCTCTTCGAGCGCACCCTCGACGACATCCTGACCGCTCTGGGCGTCACGGACGCACGGTGATCGGCTGATTGGCCGAGCGGCCGAGCGGCCAAACAGCTGAGCGACTGAGCGCGGTCGGCCGCCAAGACCGCCGGCCGCTTTCCGGATCGACCTCTACCGGCACGGGATCTCCCGCCCGAAGTCCCGGCAAACCCTCGGCGAACCCTCGGCACCTCACCTCAACCACCAGCCAAGGCGACAATTCACCCCTTGTAGGCACTCTGCGGGTACGCCATGATCACCCCATTGGTGCCCTTCGCCCCTCAGACGGTGTGAAGTGCCCGAAACACCGCCCCGGCACGGGACTTCGCGTCCGGGGGTCCTTCGCTGTTGAGGAGTGGTGGGCAGCATGCCCGGTGCAGAAATAGCGAGAACACGTCCCGGCGGGCGCAGACGCCACAGACGCCTGCGCGGCACTTGCCTCCTTGCGTTCGCCTTGGCGATGGCGTTGCTGATGACCGGATCCGCGGAACCCGCCATGGCGGAGGGGCCCACCAAGGGACCCGGTGAGGCGTGCGGCGCACACGCCACGTCCTTCACCGTCGAACAGAACGCGCCCGTGACGCTCCGTATGGGCTGTGCCCGCGATGCCGGGATGCTCGGGAAGCTGGGAAAGGACGATGGCGACCTGATCATCGCCCTTGATTTCCACGTTCCCCCCGAGCAACAGGATCAGTTGGACCAGGTCAAGTCGGACTGGACGGGCTCGATACGCGCCGACCAGGACGCGGGCATGACCGTGGGCGAGTCGCTGGCCAAGCGGCTCCAGCAGCACAGCGTGGGGATCTATCCCCCCAAGGACTGGAGCACCGCCGGCCTCGACGGGCGCGTGGTCTCCGTCGACAACAGCCTCGTGTTCGTGGTCGCCAAGGACAAGGTCGGTACCACGGCGAACGCTTGGCAGAAGTGGATAGCCAGTGGTGTCGCTCTCGCCGTCACCATCGTCTCCGGAGCCGCGTGCCTGCTCGCGTTCAACGTGGGGGCTCCGGCGGCGGCTCCGGTGTGCGGGGCGGTGAGCGGGGCGATGGGCGCACTCGTCGGTGAGCTGATGAACGCCTATTTCGACAACCGTTCGCTCGGCGACGCCGACGTGTGGGCGGAGGCGCTGGCCGTCGCGATGTGGGGCGGCGTCAGCGGCGGCCTCGGCGGCCAGTTGCTGAAATGGGCTGCCTCGGGCACCACCTCCGTGATAGCGAATGCTCAGACGAGCCTGCGGAGCTGGGCGACGACGCTGGGGAACCTGGGCAATCCCCTCGGGTTCATGGCCGACCGCCTCAAGGGTATGGGGCCGAACCTGTACGAGTCCCTGCAAAGGCTTTCCCGCGGTGTCGGCCAGTCCAAGGTGCCGCTGAAGGTCATGGTGGTGGGCGATTCGATGTCCCAGGGCTATGAAGGTGACTGGACCTGGCGCTACCGCCTGTGGGAATGGTTCAAGAAGGAGCGCATCGACGTCGATTTCGTCGGCCCGTACGAGGGGACCCGGCCGCAGGAGGCCCCCAAGCCTCCGTCCGCGCCGCCCCTTCAGGGGGAAGCCCCGCCACCGGCCGACAGCACTCCCGTCACCTCGGGCGGGTACGCGGCCGGGGTCGCGCCGGACTTCGACACCGACCACTTCGCGGTCTGGGGCCGGCAGGCGGCGCAGGACAAGAAGCTGATCGCCGAACAGGTGGCGAAGTACCAGCCCGACCTGCTGCTGGTGGGGCTCGGGTTCAACGACATGGGCTGGTTCGTCAGCGGCCCGGAAGGCACGCTGGACAGTATGCGGACGCTGGTCGAGCAGGCCCGCGCCGTCAAACCGGACCTCAAATTCGCCCTGGCCAACGTTCCGCAGCGGAAGTTCATCGGCGGCCGCGACGACCTGCCCGTCAACACCACGAAGTACAACGGAATGCTCGCGGACGCGATCCCGAAGTGGAGTACCGTCAAGTCCCCCGTGGCCCTGGTCGACTGGGCCCGCAACTACAGCTGCGACAGGGACGTCTGCCATGCCGGTTACGACGGGCTGCACCCCAACGCCCTGGGCGAATACCAAATCGCCCAGGCATTCGTACGCACCTTGCACGACAGCTACGGCCTCGGCAGAGAACTGGTCAGCTTCCCCAAGGACATCCCCGAACGGCCGGCGCTCGCGCCGGGCACGATCTGGATCGACTCTGGACCGAGCGGCATCACTCTGAAATGGAAACCGGTCTACGGTGCCCGCGGTTACACCGTCCGGCACCGGATCAAGGGCTCCGGCACCTGGAACGAGACGCCGGTCAGAGCGGCCCGCTTCGACACCACCTGGACCCTCGACGGCTGGGAATGGGAATACCAGGTCCGCACCGACAACGCCGATGACGGGAAGTCGGGGTGGTCCGAGACGCTCAGCGCCACCGCGCACCCGAAGACCGCCGCGGCGCCCAAGGGGATTGTCACCCGCGCCACCGCCACCGGCGTGGACGTGTCCTGGGACGCGCCGACCGGCCCGTACACCGACACGATCGACCGGTACGAGATCATCACCTGGGACAGGGACACCCCCGGAGCGTTCATCAACAGCACCGCGGTCAGGGGGACGTCGGCGCACATCAACGGTTTGCACGAGGGCCACCACTACCTCGTCGCAGTGGTCACCTGGAACGCCGCCGGCGGCGGCATGCCGGGCGTCGCCCGTTCCGTCACCGTCGGCGCCGGGACACCACCGGCCCCCAGCGGATTGGAGGTCACCTCCACCGACGCCACCACCGTGCAGCTGACCTGGTCCGGGTCCGCCCAGGCCGCCGGCTACCGCGTCTGGGTCCGCAACATCAACGACGGCAGCCCGTCCAAGGCCGACGAGTACGTCACCACCGAGACCAGCCGGGGCATCGCCTTCCTGTTCCCCGGCGTCTGGAACTACGAATTCTGTGTCACCGCCGTCAACGGCGAAGCCGAGTCCGGCAAGTCCAACTGCGTGATCGCACCGCGGCCTCCGGCGACACTCAAGGGCGCGGCCGCGCCGACGGACGCCAAGAAGGGCAACCCGCTCTCCGCCCTGATCCGGGCCCCCCGGACACCGGCCGCCGCATCGGCCGGTTAGCCCCACCTGACGAGACGGCGGCAGGGGAACACCCCTGCCGCCCCTCGCCTGGGCACCCGGTCTCCGCGAGGCCCTTGTGGGCCTGGGCGAAGTGGTTCTCCCGGGCCCTGCCCGGCCGCACCCACGACCTGACCGCGGCCCGCGCCCATGGCATCATCGAAGCCTGCCTGACCAGGGAGATCCTCGTCCTGGCCGACCGCTCCTACCAGGGCGCCGGCGCAACCGTGCGCACCCCGTACTACGGACACCGCGAACTCCCGGACCACTACCAGCGGTTCAACCGCGTACACGCCAGACCGCGATCCCCCGGCGAACGAAACCTGGCGCACCCTCCGACGGGCCCGATGCTCCACCAACCGCATCAGTCGCATCGTGGCCGCCGTCCACACCCTCCTGAACTACAACTACTCAGGATGAAAGACGTTCAGTGATCCGCTGGAACCGCACGCCCGGCAGGACGCGCACACTCAGGTGCCGGGCCTGCGGGGAAGGGACCGGGGCGCGAGCCCCCCCACGGAGCCGCCACCGGCTCGCCGGGGACGGCGTGCGGGCGGTGCGGTGTCGAGGCCATCTGAGAACGCCGGGCGCCGCCTCGGTCGGAGCCCGGATGCCGGAACTCTCCGGTCTCTCCTGGGACGTTGAAAGCCGTGCAGGCGCCCTCTGACCTGGGCTGATCGAGGAAGCAGGGACAGGCACGGGCAATCGCGATGAGGGCACCGCGTTCACCTTTACCGTTCACCGGTCCGGCGATCATGGACACCTGTGAAACACGGTTGCCGTCCGTTCACCAGTAGGCGATTCCGTTGTTCTCGATCGTCGCCTTGCAGCCAAGACCCTGGTGGTTGTTGAAGTCGATCACGACAGGTGGACTGGATATACCCTCGTACCAATACTGAATCGTATGGATTCTATGATCCCTGGCGGGTGCCACCTTGTTGTTCACGTCTTTTACGCTTTTGCCACCATTTTTTGACCAGAACTCGGTGCCGTCCCAGAAGTCTTTGTGATAGAGGGGCGTCCTGTCGCCGAAGCCTGGCCGGGTCCACCCCATGCCTTTCTTCAAAACTTTTCCATTGTTCCAGAACCAGCCGATCTGATACTCCTTCGGCATGGTTATGATCACCTCCGTTCCCTGCGGAAGGGCGAACTCGGAATCACGCGGAGGCGGCTTGAGCCTCACTTCGCGGTACCAAATTCTCTCCAAGTCACCGAACGTTCCGACCGAACAGTCGGCCTTGGTGATGACCGGCAGCGGAAGAGTCGGCACCAAAAGGTAGGACGCCGACCTCTTGATGTGTTCCGCGTTTTCTACTTTGCGACTGAAACACCTGTTCCTGAATGCATCGTAGTTCCAGTACCAGAGTTTTGCGTAAAAGAGATTATCCCTGTTCTGCACCCAAAAGAATCTCATGTCCTCATCGGTGTCCTTCAATTTCTTGTAGTCCCACCTGGTGGCATGGTCCCGACTGGTGAGCACGATGGGGGCGCCCTCGCTCGCCGGATTCCGGGTAAACGGGTGCTCCTTCACCGCAGGGGCCATTGAGCGAATGATGAAGTCGCCTGTCCCCTTGGTGATCTTGTCCATGCGCCATATCTGGTGCGGGCGGGCCGCCACTTGCTGCAGGCCGACTTCGCCCTTCGCGGTTATGGAAAGCGTGTTGTCTTCCTTGTCGCCCTGAACGGCGGGAACGAGCATGTAGTAGGGGGTGTGTTTGCTGTATACCATTACCGGCCACCTTTGCGGATCGTCGAACGAGCAGTTCCTTATCCCTCAGAATGCATCCTTTTGGCGGCGTACGCGCGGTGGGTAGGCCCTACGGATGACGCCTCGATCGTGAGACCCGCGCCGGGCAGCCGGGCTGTCGGGCGAGCTGTGTAAGCAACGGTTACCATCGCTGCTCGACATTCCGACCGGCAGTTGTTTCAAGGCCGTCACTGAACGTCTTTCATCCTGAGTAGTTGCAGTTCAGGAGGGTGTGGACGGCGGCCACGATGCGACTGATGCGGTTGGTGGAGCATCGGGCCCGTCGGAGGATGCGCCAGGTTTTCAGGCGGGCGAAGGCACGTTCGCCGGGGGCTCGCAGTCTGGCGTGGACGCGGTTGAACCGCTGGTAGTGGTCCGGGAGTTCGCGGTGTCCGTAGTACGGGGTGCGCACGGTCGCGCCGGCGCCCTGGTAGGAGCGGTCGGCCAGGACGAGGATCTCCCTGGTCAGGCAGGCTTCGATGATGCCGTGGGCGCGGGCCGCGGTCAGGTCATGGGTGCGGCCGGGCAGGGCCCGGGAGAACCACTTCGCCCAGGCCCACAAGGGCCTCGCGGAGACCGGGTGAGCAGCAGGGCCTGCTGGTCAGCACACGGTCCCCCAGCGGCCAGCGGTGCTACGACGATGATCACGTCCAGCAGGTGGCGCTGATTCAGAGCTTCCTGGCCGCCGGAATGTCCAGCAGAACCATCGCTCAGATGGTCCCCTGCGTGACGGAGCCCACCATGAACAGAGCCCGGGAAGCTTTGACCGCAATGAATCAGGAGCGAAATCGCCTTTCGTCCGCAATAGACAGCCTGGCCGCCGCCAGAGCAGCACTTGATCACCTGATCACGTCAACCGGAACTTTCTGGCGAACGCTGCGGACGACTAGACCTGTGCCTGCCTTGCTGCCGGGATGCCTACTCCGCCTATCCGCGCAGCCTCTAAAGCCCCGCCTGGCAGCCGGCGGTACCGCAGCGGGTTCTCACCCGCCCAGCGTCCGCTCCTTGAGGGCGTCGACGAAGGTGGCCCAGGCGGGGGCCGGGAGGGTGAGGTGCGCCCCTTGGGGGCGTTTGCTGTCGCGGACGGGGATGGCGCCGTCATGGCGGCGCGCTACCTCGACGCATTCCGTGCCGTCGTTGTTGCTGTAACTCGATTTTCTCCAGGACGACTCGGGTATTCGGACGTTCGATTTCACTGGTAGCACTCCTTTAGGACCGACTCGATCAGCCGGGACGAATCAAGGGGCGACAGCGCCTTGGCCGTGAGCATCGAGAACGCTTCCTGCGCCACGGCAACGTCATGCGGTTCAGCCGTCAGGCGCCCGCCCAGCAATCCTTCGACGTGCGCCACGTCGGCGCCCTCGTCGAAGGACAGGAGGCCGAACGGCGATACGACGCCGTGGAAGTGGTCCGCACTCTGCGGGTATACCTGGACAACGTGCGGAACGGTGTCTGCCAGGGTCAGCAAACGCTCCAGCTGTCCCCTCATCACCTCAGGCCCGCCGTAGACACGTCGCAGGGCTGCTTCGTCCACGATGACCCACAATCGCGGTGGGTGCGCGCGCTCCAGGATGCGTTGACGCGCCATTCGGGCCGTGACCAAGTCCTCTTGATTTCGCGCGTAACCAGTCGCCATGACAGCGCGTGCATAGTCCTCGGTCTGCACCAGACCGGGCACGAGGTAACAGTTGAACCGTCGGATGACAGTGGCGATTTCCTCCAACTCGACGTACTTGCGGAACGACTGCGGAAAAGCGCACTTGAGTACGAAGGCCGCGAGGCGCGAGAAGCGCCCATGGCTGTCCGGGAACAGCCGATCACAAGCCTCACCGAACTCCGGCGAAGGCACCCGCTTCCCCGCTTCGATCTTCGCGACGAGCGAATACCCGCAGAACGCCTCTTTCCCCAGATCCTCCCGGTCGATCCCCAACCGCTCCCGCTCCAGCCGCACTTCCTCGCCGAAGTGCTCCAGAGGCGTCTGCGATTCGCCGTCCCGACCCTTGCCCGTTCCTGCGGTCACACTGACCCCCGCCGCTCCGTGGGACACCAGCCCTGGTCCAGCGCGTGCGCTTGTTCCACGCACGAGCGCAAGGCGACTCTAGAGGCACGGACAGTGAACACCGAGAGGTTTCCCCCCATGGCCTGTACCCCCGAACAAGCTCGCGAAATCTACGCACCCCTGATCGGCGAACTCGTGTGGGACGCCGCCCGGAAACGCGTCGGCGAGGTCATGGACCACCGGTGGTCGCTGTACCAACTCCGGCCGCCGGGGGGCGGGATCGAGTGGCACGCGATGCCGGAGAGCATCCGGTCGCTGCCGGAGGCGGCCCGGGCGCGCTACGGAGGGAAGCGATGACGGCGCCCGCCCGCCCCGCCGGGGCCGGGCAGGCGTACGGCGCGCGGTGTGCCGAGTGCGCGCGCATCAAGGCCGCGTACTACGCGGCGTGGCGGGCGGGCGACCGTACGACGGCCGTCGCGCTGACCGTCGAGATGGGCCGCCACCAGAGGGCGGCGCACGCGTGAGGGAGATGACGCCGGCCACCAACTGCCGCCATCCGGCGGCCGGCTGGACGGAGTCCGGGCCGGCGCTCGTCTGCACGGCGTGCGGGGTGCGCCGCTTCCCGGACTACGCGGCTGTGTGGTGGCCGGCCCGGGAGTACCGGGCGGCGGGCCCTGACAAACCCTGGGTGCGGGAGGGCCGGGTCCGTCCCGTCACGGGGTCACGTGCTGTCGTCCCGACGCATGACACGCATCCGGAAGCGCAGGCTGTCCGGCGTGCCCTGGTCGTCGAAGCCGAGGAACGCCACCGGCCCGCCGGGCGAGTCGAAGGTCCGGCGGTCGCGCGGAGCGAGCGGAAGGGCAGGGTGGCCCTCGATACGGGCGAGCAGACCGTCCCCGGTCGGCGTGATATCGACAACGGCCGCTTGTGAGACGTACCGGCCCGCGTAACGGGACACATGCACCGGGCCGGGACCCGGCCCCGGACCGGGTGGCGGCCCGGGCCGGTCGAGCAGCGCGGTGACGGCGTCGATCCCCTGATCGGAGTTGGTGAGCACGACGACGGCGGTCCGGGTGGCGGGGTCGGCGGCGATCAGGCCGGACTGGCCGGGGTTGGCGCCGCCGACGCGCACGCTGGACTGAACGGCGTTGGCCCAGATCATCCAGCCGAATCCGGCCCCGAGCATGGTCGCCACGCCCCCGGGGGCCGGTATGTGCAGCGTGCGCATGACCTCCGTGCCGGGTCTGCGCATCTGCGCCAGGGTGAAGCGGCCGAGGTCGGCCGCGGTGGACACCAGGGTGCCGCCGGCCGGGTCGAGGCCGCGCGTGCACATCGGGTGGTCGATCCGCCGGGGCAGCACGGCCGGTTCGCCGTCGCCGCCGCGGACCACATGACCGCGGACGGTGCCCCGGTCGTGTTCGGCGTCCACGCCGGTGACGAAGCCCGTCTCGCGCATGCTCGCCGCGTCGAGGACCTTCTCGTGGAGCGCCTCCCGCCACGTCCGCCCCAGCAGGACCTCGACCAGCCGGCCCGCGAGGACGACACCGCCGTTGCAGTAGGAGAAGGCCGCGCCCGGCGGGAACAGCGAGCCCGCGCCGCGCAGTACCTCCACGTAGCGCGCGATGGCGTCGTCGTCGTTCCCGGTGTCGACGAAGATGTCGCCGGCGTCCAACCCCGAGGAGTGCGACAGCAGATGACGGACGAGGACGCCGTCCCAGGGCCCGGGGACGAACCGGGCCAGGGGGTCGTCCAGACCGACCAGGCCGTCGAGGACACAGCGCATCACCAGGTCGGCCGTGAGCAGCTTGGTGATGGAGCCGACCCGGAACCTGGTGCCGGTGGTCATCGGCTCGCCGGTCTCCGCGTCGGCCAGGCCCGCCGCCCCCACGTTCACCGTGCCGCCGGTGACACCCGCGACCTGCACGCCGACGACCGACGGCAGTGCCGCAAGCCGTTCGGCCGTCGCCCGCGGGTCGGCGGCCAGGGTTCCGATGGGGTCGAGCGCGAGACCGTCGAGGGCGTTCGGCACAGGTTCCATCACACACTTCCCAACGTCAGGAGGATGAGGACAGCCGTCGGGAGGGCCCGCCACCCTCGGTGATCACGCTTCGGGGGCGAGGCCCAGATGCTCTTCCAGGCGTGCGATGCGCCGGTGCAGCGGTTCGAGCTCGGCACGCACGGTCGCGCCGAGTCCGTCCTCCGCGTCGGCGGGCTTTCCCGGCCGGCCCTGCCCGTCTTCGGCCCGCTGGTGGACGTAGCCCGCGAGCGCGGCGGTGACGGCTCGGCGGACGAGCTTGGGATCGGCTCCCAGCGCCCGCAGTACCTGTCCGGCGATGCCGTCGGGTTCGGCGGCGAGGCCGAGCAACAGGTGTTCGCAGCCGATGTAGTTGTGGCCGAGGGCGGCCGCCTCGTTGACCGCCAGTTCCAGGGCGGCGGCCGCGGGTCCGTCGGGCCGTCGCGGATCGCCGTCGGGCAGGGCGGTCACCTGCCGTCCGGGCCGGCGGCGGGCCAGTTCCCCTCCGACCCGTTCCGGCTCGATCTCCATCGCGCGCAGCACGTGCACGGCCAGGTTGGTGCCCTCGTCCAGCATCGCGCCCAGCAGGTGGTGGGTGGCCGTCCTCGGGGCGCCGGCGTCCCGTGCCCGTTCCACCGCCAGTCCGAGCACGGTGCGCGCCCGCGCGGTGAAGTGCGCCAGCGCCCCGGCCGGTGCGTCGCCGGCATCGGCCAGGATCACCTCCCGGACGGCGGTCACCCGGCGTACGGCCTGCTCCAGAGCCCGTTGGCACACCGCCGACACCGGGACGCCGGTCCTCTTGACCGCCTCGGCCAGATCATCGGGCAGATAGACGTTGACCTTTGGCATACCCCCCACCATAACCCCATAGGGGTTATGGGTCGAGGGCCGCGCCGCACCTTGGCTCGCCAACTGCCTTGTACTAGCCGGAGCTTGGCCTGCCGTGGGTCGTCGCCCGCACCGCGTGCGGGACAGGCCCCTCCCCGCTGCTGGGACCGAGCGCCGCCCCGACCGTGACGGCAAACCGACGATGGCCGGTCCCGTCGCGGTCGGGGCGGTCGTGCCGCTGCCGGCCGCCGCCGTCACGGAGGGGCCGGGCCGCGGCTAGCGCAGGTGCCGGGCGAAGAACCGGGCCGCTTCGTCCCCCGCGAACCGCGGGACGCCGGTATGTCCGCCCATATTGGCGTGCAGCGTCTTCTCCTCGGAGCCGAACGCGTCGAAGAGGTCCAGGGCCGCCTGCCGGTCGTTGCCTTCGTCGTCCCACTGCAGCAGGACGTGCAGAGGAATGGTGACGTGGCGGGCCTCCTCGAAGATGGCCCGAGGGACGAAGCTCCCGGCGAACAGAACAGCGGCCGAGATACGCGGCTCGACCACCGCCAGCCGGGTCCCGATGGAGATCAC
Source organism: Streptomyces mobaraensis (assembly GCF_020099395.1). Taxonomy (NCBI): domain Bacteria; kingdom Bacillati; phylum Actinomycetota; class Actinomycetes; order Kitasatosporales; family Streptomycetaceae; genus Streptomyces; species Streptomyces mobaraensis. The sequence goes on from NZ_CP083590.1 coordinate 1,329,744, forward strand.
TCCCCCCGAGTAGCCGACAGGGCCGCTGACTTCGGGCAGTGACAAGAGGGCGTCCAGGGTGGTTCGCCATTCCGGGACCGCCCGGTCGACCAGGGGGAGGATGACGGCGTCGATGACGTCGTCACCGACCGGCTCGCCGGCCTCCACGGCCCGGCGCATGGCGGCGCGGGCCTGTTCGGCGGCGGGCCAACGGGGCCGGTCGCCGCTTCCGGGCAGTTCGATGGTGGCCGTGGCGAAGCCGTCCACCGCGGAGTGCCTGGCCCGGGCCACCAGCCGGGGGTACGCCTTGCGCAGTCCGAGGGGAGGGGGGCCGAGCAGGATCAGCGGCACCGGTGCGGATGCCGATGCGGATGCGGGCGTCCACAGGATGCCGGGGATCTCGCCGAGGGTGAACTCGCGCTCAAGGAGGCCGTCGTCGAGGCGTCGTTCAGAAGTGAAATGCACGGTCGTGCCTTTCGGGAGTGCACGGAACGGCGCTCCCGGGCGACGACCTATCGCCCGACCGTGACTCCGGAGGAGAGCACCCACGTCGATACGTTCACGGGTACCACCTCCTTGATGTCCAGCACGGCTTCCGGAAGGTTAGCAGAGCCAGCGTGATGATCAGTCTTTGATGAGACGAACGGGCATCGCACCCCTTCCTCCAACAGGAGCCCCTGCCGCGTTCGCCCGCCCGGATGGCACGGCCGGGCGCCCGTTTCGTCCTGTACGCCCCGTGGTACCCCTGCCGCAAACATGCGGAGGTGCGGGGATGACCGAGAGCGTGGACGTGGCCGAGAACCTGGGCGCGAACGAGAACCTGGGCGCGGCCGAGAGCGTGACCGAGGCGGAGCCCGGGAGCACGCCGCGACGGACCGCCTCGACGGCGGTGACGCTGGCGACGCAGATCTGCCGGTTCGACGACGTCCTGGGCGCGGCGGCGGCCGACCGGCTGCTGGAGGAGGGGTGCCACGCGCTGATGGACGAGGTGAGGGGGCGGGGCGCGGGGGCGGACGTGATGGTTCCGCCGACGTGGCGGTGCGCGGACCAGGCCGCCCGGTTCCCGTCGCTCACCGCCGTGGTGACGCGGCTGGCGCCGATGGTGATGACGATGCTGGGGGTGCCGGTGGTGGATCCCCGGGTGTCGTTCGGGTTCACGATGCACAACGAACTGCCGCCCGACGCACGGCGGCAGGACCCGCCCGTACGCGACAGCGCGGGCCCGGGGCCGGGCTCGGACCCTGGCCCGGCCCCGGGCCCGGACCCGGGTAATCCGCACCGCATCTCGTTCATCTACCACCTGCACCGCAGGCCACGCGGGTTCACCGGCGGCCAGACGCGGATCTACGACACGACCGTCCGCGAGGGGCACCCGGGCATCGCGGAGTCGTTCCGGGACGTGCAGCCGGACCACGACTCGCTCGTCTTCTTCCCGTCCGACGCCTGGTACCAGGTGCGTCCGGTCGCCTCGCCGTCGGCGAAGCTGCTCGACAGCCGGTTCGCCTTCCACGGCCGGCTCCACTCCGGTCCCCGGTGAGCGGGGAGACCGGCTCATGACCGCCGCGACACCCGCGCGTCTGACCGTCGGCACAGCCGTCCACGACGACTGCGACGGCGCGTACTTCACGCTCCTCTCCCTCCGCCTCCACCACTCCGAGGCCGCCGAACGCGTCGACCTGCTCGTCGTGGACGGCGATCCGGACGGTCCGGGCGGCGCGGGGCTGCGGGCACTGGCGGACACCGTCCCGGGCCTGCGCCGCGTACCCGCCGGGCACCTGCGCGGCAGCGCACTGCGGGATCTCGTCGTCCGCGAGGCCCGGACGGAGTGGGTGCTCGCGGTGGACCCGGGCGTCCTGCTCGCGCCGGGTGCCCTCGCCGGCCTCCTCGCCTACGCGGACGAGCACCCGCACTCCCCCGACCTGCTGCACGGGCCGCTGCTCGGGGACGATCTGCACGACGTACGGACCCACCTCGACCCGGTGTTCGACGGCGCGTCGTTCGGCACGCCGGGGTGCGATCCGCGCGGGACGGATCCGGCGGCGCCGCCGTTCGAGATCGGCATGCAGGATCTCGGGCTGTTCGCCTGCCGTACGGACGTCTGGCCGGGGCTCAATCCCCGGCTGCGGGGGGCGGGGGCGGAAGTGGGGTCGCTGCACAAGCGGTTCCGGGCGGCGGGGGCGCGGGCGCTGTGCCTGCCGTTCCTGGGCTGGACGCGGCGGTCCGCCCGGCCGCCCGGCACGGCCGTTCCCGTGGAGACCGCCGACCGCTGCCGCGATCACCTCCTCGCGTGGGAGGAGGCGGGCCTGGCCGTCGAGCCCGTCGTCGACCACTACCGCGAGGCGTGCGGTGACGTCGTCGACGGCTGGGTGGCCGAGCACGCCGCCGAACGCGGGCACCCGCTGGACGAGTTCGACGCGCTGGTGTGCGTCAACGCCGACGCCGACGTGCACCGCTGGGTGGCCGCCCACCGCCGCTTCCGGCGGCTGGGCATCGCCGGGCGCGTACGCCGCCTCCCGGCGCCCGTCGTCCCCGGCGAACCGGCGGCCGGGCACGCCCTCGCGCACCGGGCGGCCGTCGCCGAGGCGCGGCAGCGGGGGCTGCGGCACGTGCTGGTCTTCGAGGACGACGTCGTCTTCTGCCACGACGCGACGAGCGTGCTCCGGGCGCACGTCGCGGAGCTGGCCGACCGGCGGTGGACCGTCTGCCGGTTCGGCGGCGCGGCGGTCGCGTACCACGCGCGCGTCTTCGGCCGGCTGCTGGACGAACTCCCGGAGGGGGAGGCGGAGATGCGCGCCTGGGTCGGTGGGCAGGGGGGTCTGGAGCGGTTCTGTTCCCGGCACTTCGCCGACACGCTCGTCCGGGTGTCCCCTGCGGTGACGTCACGCGAACTGGCGGACCTGGAAGCCGGGGCGTATCGGGAAGCCGGGGCGTATCGGGGAGCCGACACGCACCGGGGGGCCGGCCTGCGGTGAGGCGGCTGAGTGCCGTCGTCGCAGGGGATGGCCCGGCGCGTCTTCAGGAGCGAGCCGACGCACCGGACCACCTCGTGTTCTGTCGACGACGCCTACCAGATCCAACGTTGCGTCGGCTTGCTCCTGAAGACGCGCCGGATGGCTGCGATCATGGCCGTTCACCTCCTTTCCCTTCCCTCTCGCCCTTTTCCTTCCGATTCAGGACGCCGTGGTGGTCCTCCCGATTCAGGACGCCGTGGTGGCACGGTGCAGGACGAAGGGCCGCGGCACGGCGGCGTCCGTCACCACCGGGTACGTCGCGCTCGCCGGGACGCTCAGGCGAGCCCCCGCGCCGAGACAGTCCAGCGCCGTGGCGACCATGCTGTGCGCGACCCCCGCGGCCGCACACGTGAACGGGCCCGCGCCGAACGGCAGATAGGGTCCGCAGCCGTCCGGCCGTGACCACCGCTCGGGGTCGAAGACCCTGGGCTCGGTCCAGCGGCGCTCGTCGTGGTGGAGCAGGTACGGGCTCACGGACAGGGCCGTTCCGGCGGGGAAGCGGACGCCGCCGATCTCCTGCGGGTACGGGACGCGGCGCGCGACCATCCACACCATCGGGCGGTAGCGGGCGGCCTCGCGCACGAGCGAGTCCGTCGGCCACGGCCAGGGCCGGGACGCGCCTCCCGGTCCGTGGAGGCAGGCCGGGCCGTAGAGAGACGCCAGCAGCAGCGACCAGGCCAGCGCGTACCCGACGTTGCGCACGACGGACTGGTGGATCACCCGGTACAGGTCGGCCACCGCCCGGTCGCCGAGGCCGTCGAGGCAGGCGAGCAGGACCGTGTCGAGGAGATCGCGCGGGCGTCGGGGAACGGTCTGCCGCCGCCGCTCGCGTACGTGGGCGTGCAACGCCCTGACCAGCCTGGCACGCAGCACCTCCGCCCGCGCCCGCTGCCGTACACGGGGCTGTCGGACGAGGACCCCGCCGTGCACGGCCCGGTGCATCAGCCGCCGCAGCGGAGGCGCGGCGTCCGGGTGCAGCAGCAGATCCGCCGTGCCGCGGAAGACCAGGTCGGGGCCGGTGACGGGCCACGGGCTGGCGGCGGCCAGCCGGGCCACGGCGTTCTCCATGCCCGTACGGAAGGCCGGTTCGTACGCGCGCAGCGCCTCGCGGACCTCGCGGCCCACGGCGATCTGGGCCGACCGGGTCGGGAGAAGGTCACCGAAGAAAGGCGAGCGGCCGGTGTTGAAGACGGGGTCGTTGAGCACGCGGAGGGCCGGCTCGGTGTCGCGCACGCACCAGCCGCCCCACGGCAGCGGGAACACCGCCGCGTCGCTCCGGCGGGCCAGGTCTTCGAGGAACCCGTGCGGATCACGCGTGAACCGGCGCATACGCCCAACGCCGCCGCTCATCCGACCACCTCCCCATCAGGCCACCTCCCCATCGGGCCGCCTCGCCGCCGCGCGACTCGGCCGTGGGCCAACGCCTCGACCGTGAACAACAGCTCGGCGACGAACCGCTCGGCAATGAGCCCCTCAGCCATGAAGCCGGCCCGGCCATGAACCGGCCACCAGGGCCCCCTCCCAGGGGAACAGACCCCGTCGAACATCGCATCCGCGGCCCGTCTCACCCCACCGGTCTCACCCCCACCGGTCTCAGCTCACCGGTCCCAGCCCGCCGGCCTCATCCCTTCGGCCTCGCCAGGTCCTCCGCCGCCCGGCGGAGGGCCGCGCGGCAGGCGGTGATCGCGGGGTGCCGGGCACGGCCGCGGCGGACGACGGTGGAAATGCGGCGGGTGTGACGGGCGTGCGGGAGGGGGTGGAGGGGGACGGTCGGGTGACGGCCGTTCCAGATGAGGTCGGGGAGGAAGGCGGCGGCATGGCCTTCCTCGACGAGGCGGAGGTGGAGGAGGAGGTCGCTCGACTCGAAGCGGACGTCGGGTTCGAAGCCGGCGTCCCGGCAGAGGGACACGGCCCAGCGGTGGGCGGCGGTGCCTTCCGGTTCCATCACCCAGGGGTGGCCGGCGAGGGAGCGGAGGGTGGTCGGAGGGCCGCCGTCCGCCGGGTTGACGGAGGGGCCCGGGTGAGCTGAGGGGCCCGGGCGAGCCGAGTCGGCCGAGTGGGCCGGGTGAGGGGCTGCGAGGCGGAGGGTGTCGGCGAGGAGGGGCTCCTGGTCCAGTTCGGCCGGGAGGGGGATCGCGCCGCCGGGGTACTCCTCGGTGACGACCAGGTCGAAGTCCCGTGCCAGCAAAGCAGGAAGCGCGTCTTCCGGTTCGCTCTCGGTGACGTGCGGCCGCAGCCGGGGGTGGGCCGCGCGGAGCAGCGTCAGGGCGGGGGGAACGAGCGTGAGCGCGGCCGTCTGGAAGGCGGCGACGCGGAGGGTGCCGGCGACGTCGGCCAGGGAGTCGGCGATGTCCGCCTGGGCGCGCTCCAGGCGTTCGAGGACCGCCTCGGTGTGGGCGACGAGGATCTCCGCCTGATGCGTCAGCCGCACCCGTCGTCCCACCGGCTCCAGGAGCCTCACCCCTGCCTCCGCTTCCAGTTGCGAGAGTTGCTGGGAGACCGTGGAGGGGCTGTAGGAGAGGGCCGCGGCGACGGCGGCGAGGGTGCCGCGGTGTTTGAGCTCACGGAGGAGGCGGAGGCGGTGGAGGTCGAACACGGGTGTTCCCCTCTGGGGATGGGCTGACCGTTCGGTTTTCCCGATGAATATAGGTCGGAATCATGCGCTGGACCGGAGTGTGGGGCGGGCCGCAGGCTGCTGCCATGACCACTGCTCCTTCCTCGCCCGCCTCTCCCGCCTCTCCCGCCCTCCTCTCCCCCGCCTGGTTCGCCCGTCCGGCCGCCCGGTCCTGGACCTGTGCGCCCGGCCCCGCCGGAGTGCGGGAGTTCCACGCCGCGCTGCCCGGATACGCGCCCACGCCCCTGACCGAACTGCCCCGGCTCGCCGCCGAACTGGGCGTGGGACGGATCTTCGTCAAGGACGAGTCGTCCCGGCTGGGGCTGCCCGCCTTCAAGGCGCTGGGCGCGTTCTGGGCGGTGCACCGCATCCTCGCCGAGCGGGCGGCGGAGGGACGGGACGCGGCCGCGGTCACCCTGGTGACCGCCACCGACGGCAACCACGGCCGCGCACTCGCCCGGGCGGCCCGCGACAACGGACTGCACACCCGCGTCTTCGTCCCGTCGGGCGTCCACCCCGCCGCCGTCGCGGCCATCGAGGGCGAGGGCGCCGAAGTGGTCCCGGTGGCGGGACCGTACGACGAGGCCGTGCGGCAGGCGGCCGAGGCGGCACGCGCGGCGGACGCCGTCCTCGTCCAGGACACGGCCTGGCCGGGCTACGAACGGATCCCCGGCTGGATCGTGGAGGGCTACTCCACGCTGTTCGCCGAGATCGACGAGCAGTTGGCGGCGGCCGGCGCGGGGGCTCCCGGGCTGGTGACCGTCCCCGTCGGCGTCGGCTCGCTGGCCCAGGCCGCCGTCACCCACTACCGCGGCCGCCCCCCGGCCGGCGGGCGACCGGGCCCGGCGCTGCTGGCCGTCGAACCGGAGGCGGCGGCGAGCCTCCTGGCGAGCCTCACGCGCGGCGAGCCGGTGACCGTCACCACCGGCGAGACCGCCATGGCGGGCCTGAACTGCGGAACGCCGTCCGCCCTCGCCTGGCCCTTCCTCCGGGACGGCCTGGACGCCGCCGTCGCCGTCAGCGAGGCCGGCGCCGCCCGGGCGATGGCCGACCTGGACGGGTCCGGCGTCCCGTCCGGACCCTGCGGCGCCGCGTCCCTGGCGGGCCTGCGGACGGCGCTGTCGGGGCCGGACGCGGTCGCACGGCGGGACGCGCTGGGGATCGGGCCGGAGTCGACGGTGGTGCTGCTGAGCACAGAGGGGCGGGAGGCGAATCCGTACGCGTCCGACGCCGGATGAGCCGCGCTCCGGGCGGTGCTCCGAACGGTGCTCCGGGCGGTGCTCCGAGTTGCCGGGTTGTGCCCTGGGCCGTCTGCCGCACCGCGCCCGAGTCGTCGCCGGGGCCCCGCCGGACGCCGCCGGAGCGCCTCCGGAACCCCGGCGGCGCATCACCGAACCGCCTTCCGAGCCACCCCTGAGCCGACGCCCGAGCCGCGACTGTGCCGCCCCCTGAGCCGGCGCCCGAGCCCCGCCCGAGCCGCGACCGGGCCGCCCGGTCGGCCGCCGCCGGGACGCGACTGAGCCGCCCGCTGGCGGCGCGCCCTCCCCCGGGTGAGGCGGTCGTGCGCCCGAGGGGTGACGCGGGGGCCTCACCCCGGTACGGGACGCGGGGACCGGGGACGTATGGCTCCGCCCGGAAGTCCGAGGCGCCCGTCGCGGGCGCCGCGCGTCAGAAAGGGAGTCGGCCTTGGCTCTGGTACCGAACGGCGTCTACACGATCGCCCGGCCCGGCGGCCGGTTCCTCACCCTCCGCGACGGCTCCGCCGAACCCGGAACGCCCACGCTGCTCATGCCGCGGACCGCCGGCCCGGGCGAACAGGAGTGGATCCTGGAGGAGCTCGACGACGGGACGCGCACCGTCCGCAACGTGCGGAGCGGGACGCTGCTCGGCTTCCACGGGGAGCCCGAGCCGGGAAAGCAGGTGGGGGCGGGGGCGCGGCACCGGTCCTGGGCGCTGCGGCCGGCCCGCGTCGGGTCGGCAGCGGGCCTTCTCTTCCATCTCGTCGTCCCGGACGACGCGGACGGCTCCGCCGGGCGCCCCCTGGGCGCGGAGCTCGCCGTCGACGTGGCTCCGGAGCCGGCGTGGGCGGGCCACGTCGTCCTCCGGCCGCTGGGGGCGGGGGGCCCGGACCGGGCCTGGGAGTTCCGGGGGGTGGGGTAGGGGGATCCTCCTGGTACGCAGGGGGCTGTCCGGCGTGCGCTTCCGGCCGCGAAGGGCCGGGGTCGGGGCAGAGCAGTCATGCCGAGTCGCGGCGTCTGCCCGGTTCGGCATGACGGCGCGCCGTCGCGGTCGGGGCGGGGCGGTTGAGGGGCATGCGCCAAGTCCCGTCGGGGCTTCGGCGGTTCCGGAGAACGGGGAGCCGACGGGCGGCCGCCGGCGAGGAGCAGGCGCGGAGCCAGGCGCGCCTTACGCGGCGCCGTCCGCGCGTTCGTACACGCTCACGTGGCGCCAGCTCGCCGCGGTGAACGGCTCGCCGTTCCACCCGCCCCAGCGGTCGCGCAGCCGGAGTCCGGCGAGGCGGGCCATGAGGTCGAACTCGGGCGGGTGGGCCAGCCGCAGCCGGATCGGGGACAGCCTGATGCCCTGACCGCTGATGCGGATGTGGTTCACGTCGAGGATCTGGGTCAGCGGGTCGTACCGGCCGGCGTCCAGATCGACGTAGTCCAGGCCGACCCGCTCCGTGTCGAGGTACTGGTGACCGGGGCGTGAAGGCGCCGTGGGAATGCGGCACTCGACGACGAACACACCGTCGTCGGTGAGGTGCGCGGCGGCGTTCCGGAAGCACCTGACCTGGTCTTCCTGGGTCAGCAGATTGCCGATCGTATTGAAGACGAGGTAGACCAGACCGTAGTCGCGGCCGGTGGTGACGCGGGACATGTCGCCCATGGTGACGTCGATCCGGTCGCCGTCCGGCTTCTCGCGCATCCGGTCGACCATGTCGGGCGACAGCTCGATCCCGTCCACCCGTACGCCCGCCCGCAGGAGGGGCAGCGCGATCCGGCCGGTGCCCACCGCGAGTTCGAGGGCGTCCCGGCCCCCCCCGCCAGCCCCGCCAGGAACGCGACGGTCTCGGCCTCGTCACCGCGCGGTTCGTCGTCGTAGCGCTGGGAAACCTCGTATCCGAAACTCGTCCGGGGATCGAATCCCTCCACCAAACGCTCCTCTCGTGACCGGCCGGCCGGGCCACTGACCCGTGCGCCGACAGACCCGGACCCTAGCGCCCAAATGCCCGTCGTCTCCACGCGTTTAACACGCGGCCGTACCCGGAAGTGCGGGAGCGGTCCTGCCGTCCCGGGGGCCGAACGCGCGGAGCGCCTCCGCGTCCGTCGTCCTCGCCCGGACGTAGTGGTCCGCCCAGGTCCTGGCGGCGGGGAAGGCCGACTCCGCCGCCACGCGGGCCACGGCGGCGTCCACGTCGAACGGGGTGTGCCGCAGCTGCACCTGGCCGTCGCGGAGCAGGGCCCAGGACGCGCCCGGGCGGCCGTACGGCATGCCGACGCTGCCGGAGTTGACGACGAGGCGCCCGTCGACGAGGCGTGCGTACGGCATGTGGGTGTGGCCGCACACCACGGTCCGTACGTCGTCGGGCACGTCGGCGAAGACCTCGGCCCAGCGGTCGAGGCGGGTGTCGACGAGGACGACCTCGGCGTCGTCGCGCGGGGTGCCGTGGCAGAAGACGACCCTGCCGTCGAAGCCGTCGACTTCCCTGGTCACCGGGTGGGGCAGGTGCGCGAGGAGTTCCACGTCCTCGTCCCGTAGCCGCCGGGCGGCCCACAGGTCCACCTCCCAGGCCTGGTCGGGCGGGAGTTCGCCCCGTGCCAGTGCCGCGAGTTCGCGATCGGCGTTGCCGCGGATCAGGAGGGCCCGGTCGCCGAGGGCGCGCAGCCGGTCCAGCACCTCGCGGGGTTGCGGGCCGGCCGCGTGGTCGCCGGTGACGGCGATCAGGTCGGCCGTGATGACGTCGGGCTCGGCCAGGACGGCCTCCAGGGCCGGCAGGACGCCGTGGATGTCGGACAGGACGGCGACGCTCGCGACCATCGGGGAGCCTTTCGTTGAGCAGGTGTTCGGGCCACAGTCTGCCCGACCCGAACAGCCGTGGTGCAACAGGGGGTTCGGCGGACCCGTGGGGCGGCGGCGCACTACCCTACGGGCACGCCGCGTCACCCGCCGCGGTCGAGTGAGGAGGAACCCCCGTGTCGTCCACCTGCGACCCCCAGTACGCTCCCGCCGGCGATGTGGGCGCGGCGCTGATGTTGATCGACTCCCGGCTCAAGACCGTCCAGGCGGGCAAGAGCCGGACGGACCCCGAACAACGGGAACTGATGGCCCGGTTCACGGACTCCCTCGACTCCGAGGGGGCCAATGACGTGCTGGACGGCGCGTGCACGCTCATCTTCATGTTCATGAAGTGGCTGCGGGAGGCGTACGCGGCGCATGACAAGGACGTCCTGGCGTATGTGGTGCCCAACGTCGTGGGCACGATGCGCATGATGCCCAGGAGCGTCCGCCCCGAGGCGATTCCGACGATGGCGGCACTGATCATCGCCGCGGGGGCCGATCTGAGTCCCAGCCTGTGGCGCAAGCAGTACGGGTTCTGGACCGAGGCCGAGATGAACCCGCTGGAGGTCACCGCCTTCCTCCTCGCGGATCACATCAACCGGCTCACCGAGGACCCGGACTTCGCCACTCGGCTGATCACCGACGCGCTGTCGAGCGCGGACGAGGACTGACGTTCCGTATGTTCACACATCACGCTCACACGTCCCGCCGCCGGACGGCGAGGACGGCCAGCGCCACCGTGGTCAGCGGCCAGAGCACGTACACGGCCCAGGAACCGGGGACCGTCGCCGAGTAGGCGAGGGATCCGGGGCCGGGTTCCCAGTTCTGGACCAGGCGCGACCAGGCGGACGAGACCAGCGCATGTCTCACGTCCGCCGCCCAGCGGACGCGCTCCGAGAACATCGGGGGCAGCATCAGCAGCAGGAAGACACTGGTCACCATGGTCGCGGCGGAGTGCCGGAGCAGGACGCCGAGGCCCAGGCCGACCAGGGCGCAGACCGGGGCCAGCAGGGCGGTGGCGGCCAGCGCCCGGAAGACGCCGGGGTGGGTGAGGGGGACGCCGGCGTGGCGCTCGTTCAGGACGGCCTGGGACGCCAGGAAGGAACCGGTGGCGGCGATCACCCCGACCACCGTCCACAGCGCGGCGGTGACCACGGCCTTCGCCAGGACGACCGCACCGCGGGCGGGGACGGCCACGGTGGTCGCGCGGATCAGGCCGGTGCTGTACTCGCTCACGACGGTGAGGGCGCCGACACTGCTGGCGACCGGACGGCGGGCCGGCGCGGGACGGGGGGACGGCGCGGGACGGGGGGACGGCGCAGATGCCGCGGAACGGCCGCCGCTCGCCCCGCACCGGGGCTCGCGGACCTCGAACGGCTGGCGGCGTCGACGGCGGACGCGGGCGTCCGCGTCGACCTGCGCCGGGAGGGCGAACAGCGCTCGCTGCCCGGGGACATCGACCTGTCCGCCTACCGGATCGTGCAGGAGGCGCTGACGAACGTGGTGCGGCACGCGGGGACCGGGCGGTGTCGGGTGACCGTGAGGTACGGGGAGGAGGAGCTGGTGTTGGAGGTCGTCGGCGAGGCCGCCGACGGCCTTGAGGCCATCCGGCTCACCGGTGAACTCCGCCCCGACATCGTCGTGATGGACATCCGGATGCCCGGCATGGACGGGATCGAGGCCACCCGGCGGATCACGTCCGGCCCGACGACGGCCCGCGTCCTCGTGCTGACCACCTTCGACGAGGACGAGCACGTCTACGGCGCGCTCCGGGCCGGCGCGAGCGGATTCACCGTCAAGGACATGGCGCTGGACGACATCCTCGCGGCGGTCCGCGTGGTCGCGGCGGGCGACGCGCTGCTCGCGCCGGGCGTGACGCGCCGCCTGATCGCCGACTTCGCCGCGGACCGCTCCGCGCCCGTCGCGTCGAGGCGTCCCCCGGCGGCGGTCGAGGCCGCGGTCGAGGGCATAACCGGGCGCGAACGGGAGGTGCTGACCCTGGTCGGGCGCGGCCGGTCGACCACCGAGATCGCACAGGACCTCTTCATCACCGTGGCCACCGCCAAGTCGCATGTGTCGCGGCTGCTCACGAAGCTGGGGGCCCGGGACCGGGTGCAGTTGGTCATCACCGCTTACGAGGCGGGGCTGGTGTCACCCTCGGGCTGAACGGCCCCTGACGACCCACGACACATGGATCGGCACGGAGCGTGAGCGGATCCGGGCCGCGTTTGCTTCGGCCGGAAGATCTGATAATTTTCTTCCCGCGCCGCTAGCTCAGTTGGTTAGAGCGGCTGACTCTTAATCAGCAGGTCCGGGGTTCGAGTCCCTGGTGGCGCACAGGAATTCGGGCCCTCGTCTCGCAAGAGGCGGGGGCCCGACGCGTGTTGCCGCGACGGCGTCCGCGCGGCGGGGTCACGCCGTCACCGGCGGCGTACGGTCACGAACCGCCCCAGCAGCCAGCCGATCACCAGCATCGCGGCGAGCGCCAGCCACAGCGGCGCCGAGACCTCGGGGCCGATGATCCGGATCGTGACGTGCCGGGTGTTCTCGAAGACGAAGACGATCGCCAGCACGGCGACGACCAGCAGGACGACCCGTCCCGTCGTCGCCATCTCCCGCAGCCGGCTCCCCGCGGAACCGGCGCGGGACGGACCGCTCGTCGAGGACTTGTGCTTGGAGGCCATGACCTCACCTTCGCAGGGTGCCGCGCGCGGCGGGCACGGGACTGCTCCGTTCGGGTGAGGGGGCGGCCGGGACGGGGGACGGGGGTCCGTGGCGGGCGCACGGGGCGCCCCCGAAGGGCCGAGCCACGACCGGCCGGGCCACTCCGAGGACACCACGGCGGAGCGAACCACATGAAGGGGCGCGGATTCCGGAGGTCTCCGATGAGCACAACGGATCCTCGGTAGCCTCCCTCCCCGCGAAGGAGACCAGGGCCCGCAAGGGAGACCAGGGCCACCCGCCAGTTGGGACGTACGGATGCCAGAGCCTTCAGACGACACCGCCGGAAGCGCGCACGGGAGTCCCGGCGCCAGGAGAACGACAGGGGATCCGGCCGTGCGTCCGGCCACCGGCACGCCGTCGCCACCCGGCAGTGATCCGGGTGCACGCCGGACGCACAAGCCCGACATCATCGGCGTACTGACCCTGGTCTCCGCATTCCTGGCCGTCGGCCTCACCGTCTACTACGGCAACGACTCCTCCGAATCCGGGCACGCGCAAGCGAAGAGCGGGGATGCGCAGGCGAGGACCGGAGCGTCGGAGGCAGCGCGTCGGCCCGGCCTGAAAGTGGCTCGTGTAGCCGCCTACATCAAGGACGGAATCGAGGGCAAGGAGGGTGCCGAGTCGCTCAAGGGTCTGCGCGGCCCCCATCTGGACTTCACCTTCGACAACCGTGCCCCTGGGCCGTCTCTGCTGACCAAGGCGACGGTCCGGCTCCGTGAAGCGGGAAGCCTGCCGGGGTGCCATCGGATCGGAGGAGAACTGTCCATCTCCATGAACTACGACTTCCCCTTGCCCGACAAGCCGCCGAAGACGCCCTACGAGAAGAGCAAGGACATCAGCTTCACCGTCGAGGACAACAAGATCGACCGCCTGACCCTTACGCTCGGTCCTGCGAACCACGGCTGGGAGAACCCCTGGTACGGCGTGGCGGACGTCGTCTTCGAGCACGACGGGACCAGGACCACGGTCGGTCCCGTCGCCGTCGTCGACGCGGGAGGCGACGGCGAGTTCTACCCGGACGGCGACACATGGGTCATCAGGAATGTCGACGACCCTGGCTGTCTGGACAGAACGGCCACCGTGGTCGACCGTCTCATGAGCATTCCCGGCGTCACCGTCTCGAAGGAGTTGAGGACGCTCCGCGAGCAACTCACCGCCATGGGCCACTGACAGCCGGTGAACCGGGCGCCCAGGCCGGGCCGTTGCCCGGTCGAGTGCCTAGGGGCGCCCGGCCGGACGGCGGCCCCAGGCCGAGATCAGCGGCGCGAGCGTCAGGTCGAGCTCGCCCGCGTCGACGGCGGCCAGGTGCGCGTCGATCTCGGCGGCGTCGCTCAGGCCGGCCGCGAGCAGTTCGCCGCGCACGTGCCGGATGGTCGCCGCCTCCAGCCGGTCGCAGGCGCGCCCGCCGACAGGGAAGAAGCCCGACGCGGCCACGTCCACCAAGCCGGCTTCGCGCAGCGCCCGCGGCAGCGTCCGGCCGTAACGCAGGTCGGCGCCGCGGCGCGCCAGCAGCTCCCGGACGGCGTCGCGCAGCCGGTTGGCCCGCCGCTGCGCGGGGCCGCTGTCGTCCAGGCACGCCAGGGGCTGCAGAGCGGTGTCGGCGTCCTCGACCAGCAGCAGGCCGCCGGGCCGGAGCGCCGCCGCCATCGTGGCCAACACGCGTGCCCGGTCGGGGACATGGACCAGCACGAGCCGGGCGTGCACCAGGTCGAACGTGCCCGGTTCCGGGGGTGGATCCGCGGCGATGTCGTGCCGGCGCACCTCGTACCCGTCGCCCGCCTTCAGCCACGACGGATCGATGTCCGTGGCCAGCACGTACCCGGTCGGACCGACGGCCGCCGCGAGCGCCTCCGGGATGCCCGGGCCGCCGGCCCCCACTTCCCAGCAGCGCGCGCCGGCCCCGATCCCCAGCCGGTCGAAGTGCCCGCGCGTCACGCCGTCGAACAGCTCGGCCATCCAGACGAACCGCTCACCCGCCTCGGCGCGCGCGTTGTCCAGCAGGTACCCGCGGGCGGGAACGGGCTCCCCGCCCGGCGCGGTGGTCCCGCCCGTCGGGTCCGGTCGGGCGCCGGCGTGCGGTGGGCGGGGCGAGGACGTCATGGCTCCATGGTCGTCCTTCCCCGGCCACAGGCGCCACGACGGCGGGAGAGGGATGTCTCACACCGCCGGCGAAGCCCGCGCGTCCTCCGGCGTGGTGCGGACGGCGACGCACGGGAAGGGGTGTGGGTCGTCGGTCTCAGCGGCCCGCGCCCAGGGGCGGGATCCGTCAAAGTCGGCCGGGCGGCCGGGAGGCCGGGCGGCCGGGCGGGCAGGAGGGCAGGAGGGCAGGAGGCCGGGCGGCCGGCTAGGACGGGTTCGGCCTCGTACCGGATGTCTTCGTGGACGGTCTCCCGTCCGCGAGGGCCACCGCCGCCGTGTACCCCGGGGCCGCCTCGACGTCGGCCAGGGTCCAGCCAGGTGGTGAGGCGGGTCGCGGACCGCAGCCCACGTACGTCACCGACAGCCGCTCCGCGAGGCCGGTGCCCGTTCCCTTGAGGTACGCCTCCTTGCGCGTCCAGCAGCGGGAGAAGGCCGTCGTCCGGTCGGCGGGCGGGAGGGCCTCCAGTTCGGCCACCTCCCGGGGGTGCAGCGAACGGCCGACGCTGTCGACCACCGACGCCTGCTGCACCTCCTCCACGTCCGCCCCGACCGGCGCGTCCGCGAAGGCGAGGAGCGCCAGGTCGCCGGCGTGGGAGAGGTTGAAGTGCAGCGGCGCGCCGGCCGCCGCCGGACGGCCGTGCGGGGCGCCGCAGCAGGGACAGGGTTCCCGGACCAGCTCGACGGCCTCCGGCGCCACGCCGAGGTACGCGCCGAGCAGCCGGCGCAGGGCGAGGTGCGCGGCGACGTAGCGGTCGCGGTGCAGGTCCCGGACGAAGGAGGCGGCGCGGGCGCGTTCGTTCGCGTCCAGGACCGCCTCGTACTCCTCGCGGGGGGTCGGGCGGTCCCCGTCCGGCATGCGCAGCAGCCAGAGGGCGGGGGCGCCCGCGGCCGCTCCCGGGGCCCAGGGGGCGGGAAGCGGGTCGTGGCCCAGGATGCGGGGGCGGAGGGGCGGCGTGCTCGGCTCTTGCCGCGCCGCGGGGGACGGGGGTGGGGGTGGGGGTGGCGTTGCCGGCTCGGCGGGAGGGCCGGGGGTGCGGGACGCGTCGGCCGCATGGGAGGGGTTGGGGCTGCCGGACGCACCGGATGCGCCGGTAGGAGCGAACGCGCCGGTGGTATCCGACGGCCTGGGCGCACTCGCCGCGTCGGACGTACCCGGTGTGCTGGGCAAGGGCCTCTCCCCGTCGTCTCTCGTCCCCGTCATGGCTCCCCGTCTCCGGGCGGGCCAGCGTACCCGTGTCCCGTCCGACCGGCCTCGGCGGCGGCATCCGCCGAGGCCGGAACGTGTGGCCGGCCGGTCATCCGGCCGGCGGCCCGCCGGCCGGCGCCTCGCCGCCCGGGCCGTGCGCGCCGAGGAGTTCGACGCCGCCGTCCGCGTGCCGCCGGGCCCTGCGGCCCGTACGGTACATCCGCGTTCCGGGCGGCCCGTATGGGTCGGCCGGGAAACGGCCGGCGGTACGGGCCGGGTGGCCGGCGTACCCGGTGGCGAGCGGGGCCCCCGCGACGTACAACTCGCCCGGGGCGCCCGGCGGACAGGGCCGGAGCGCCGGGTCGAGGACGTGGAGGCGCGCGTTCCAAACGGGCCGGACGGTTCCGGGCGGCGTGGCCCCCTCCGGCGTACAGGTGCGGTGCGCCACCGTGGCCGCCTCCGGCGGACCGAAGTGGTGGTGCAGGGCGGTGTGCGGCAGCGCGTGGTGGAACCGGTCGACGGTCGCCCGGTCCGGCGGTTCCCCGCCGGTCAGGACGTGCCGCAACCGCCCGCACTCCCCCGCCTCCGGCGTGCCCAGGAAGCGCCGGAGGGCGTCGGCGTCGAAGCGGGCGACGGTGACGTCGAGTTCGCGTATGCGACGCGCCATCGACGCGCCCGGCTCGGCGGCCTCACCGGGCCGGCCGCGTCCGGCGCTCGCACCGGCCTCCGGCGCGGCGAGGACGAGCGTCGCCCCTTCGCGGAGGGGCCAGAGCAGCTCCACCGCCAAGGTGTCCGGCGTGAGCGGGCCTTGGAGGAGGACGCGGTCGGCGGGTGTGAGGGGGTGGTGGTGCTGGAGCCAGCGCAGGCGGTTGTCGAGGGTGGAGTGGGGGACGACGGCGGTGTGGGGCTGGTTGGGGGTCGTGGTAGGGGCATGAGTGGGGGCGAGGCGGGTGGCGTAGGCCGGGTGGTGGGGGGTCAGGGCGCGGGCCGGGTCGACGGGCGGGTGGGCCGCGAGGAGGGCCGGGAGGGCGGGGTCGTCCATCAGGACGGTCCGGGCGCTTCCGGCGGGCGGGGTAAGCCGGGCGGGCTGGACGGATTGGGCGAGCCGGGCGGATTGAGCGGCCGCGGTCGTCAGGACGCAGACGGGTGCGAGCTGCTCGCGGTACGGAGCGGCGGTACCCGGGCCGCCTTCGTGTAGGCCGCCATCGGGCAAGCCGCCCTCACGCAGACCGTCATCAGGCGAGTCGCCTGCGCGCAGGCTGTCATCAGGCCAACGGCCTTTACCCAGACCGTCATCAGGCGAGCCGCCTCCGCACAGGCCGCCAGCGGACCAGCTACCTCCGCGCGGACCGCCATCGGGCAAGCCGCCCTCACGCAGCCCGCCGTCACGCGCGTCGCCACCATGCGGGCCGCCCCCGCGTTCCTCGCCCACCCGCAGGCCGTCCGCGTGCAGCCGCTCCCCCGCCCCCGTGAACAAGCACGCGCCGCCCGCCTTCAGGACGGCGAGCAGGGCCACCACCCTCGCGGTCGACCAGGGCAGGTCGACGGCGGCGAAGGTGCCGGGGCGGACGCCCAGGGTCGTGAGGTGGCGGGCCAGGCGGTTGGCGCGGGCGTTGAGCTGGGCGTAGGTCAGGTGCTCGTCGCCGACCACCAGGGCGGTCGCCCCGGGGGTCCGGGCGGCGCGGGACTCGAAGGGGCCGATCGCCGTCGTGGGCGGGACGGCGACGGTCGTGTCATTGCCTTCGCGAAGGGCTCGTTCGTGTTCCTCGTCAGGGACGAGGGACACGGCGGAGAGCGGTGCGTGGGGGTCGAGGGCCGGGAGGCGGGTCAGCAGGTTGTGGAGTGGGTGCCGCGGTCCGGTCGGCCCGGGCGCGGGCGGGTGGCCGGCCCCTGCGTCCCCCGTGCCCCATGTGTCCACTTGGAGGCCCCCGTCCGTCGTCCCGGTGAAGTGGGAGGCCACGGCGGCCTCTTCGCCGGAGGCGTCGGGCACGAGCGGGTGGAGCGTGGAGGGCGCCCCCGCGAAGGTGATCGGCTCCTCCGCCGGAGCGACGTCGACCAGCGGTGCGGCGAGCGCCGGGTGTCCGGCCGGGAGGCCGAGGTCGCGGCGGAGGTCGGCGCGGCGGTAGCGCTGGTGGGCGCGGGCCTCGCGGACGGCGTCGTCGGCCTGCCGGACCAGGCCGGCGAGGGTCGCGTCGGGGGTGACCGCGAGCCGCAGTGGAACCGTGTTCCGTACGTTCCCGGGCACGCGCAGCGCCGCCGGTCCCGTACGTCCGGGCAGCGGCAGGCCGAGTACGACGTCCCGGCGCCCGGTGGCGCGGCACAGGTGCAGGGCCTGGGCGGCAAGGAGCAGCCCGGTCCGGGAACCGCGGACGGACGCGGCGAGTTCGCGCAGCCCGGCCGTGGTCTCGGGGTCGAGGTGGAAGGTGTTCGGGGTGAGGCGGCCGTGAGCGTTCGTGAGGCCGTCCGGCCCCTCCCCCGTGGTCAGGTGCGCGAGGCGGTTCCGCCAGTACGCGCGGTCCCGTTCGCGGGCGGACGAGGCGCGGTAGGCCGCGTCCTCGGCGACGAGGTCCGCGAGCCGGCCGAACGGACTCGGGCCCGGGTCCTCGCCGGCCGCCAAGGCCGTGTACACCTCGGCCACCCGGCGGTCCACCAGCCGGTGCCCGTGCGCGTCGAGCAGGACCCCGTGCACCCGCCGGTACCAGAGCCAGCGCCGGTCGCCGACCCGGAACAGCGCGTACGCGAACAGCGGGCCGCCCGCCGGGCCGAACGGCCGGCCGAGGTCCGCGCGCATCCACGTCAGCGCGGTGCGGACCGCTTCCGGGTCCCCGCTTCCGTCTCCCCCGCCGGCCTCCTCCATCCCCTCCGTCGCGTGCAAGTCCGCGGCGCACAGCGGGAATCCGTGGCCCGGCGGCTCGATCGCGATCGGACGCTGGCGGGGGCCGTCGGGGGTGTCGACGACGCGCATCCGCAACGCGTCCGCCTCACCGACCGTGCGGTGCAGCGCCTCCGCGAACAGGACCGGGTCGAGCGGCCCGTGGATCTCCCGGTACGCGGCGGTGGCCGGCGCCGCGCCGCCCGGGTCGCGGGCCTGCCGGGACCACAGCTCGCGCTGGGCCGACGTCAGCCGGAGGCCCTGCGGCGACGCGGCTGTCTCCCGGGCGTTCTCCCGGGCGTTCTCCCGGGTGTTCTCTCTGGCGAGGGGGCGCGGGAGCGGGAACCGGTCGAGGGCCCGTACGGTCACCGTCGCGCTCCCGCCGTCGGCGCGGGAACCGCCGGTAGCGGCCCGCCGCGGTCGCCACGGCCCGGCCGCCGGGGGCGGGAGCACCGGTCTCGGTTCGGGGACATGGCCGTCAGTTCCCCTCGGCGCCCGTCAGGATCCGGTCGGTCGTGGTGACGACGGCGCACTTGGCGGCGGCCCAGCGGAGGGCCATGGCGTGGTCCTCGGCCGAGAAGTCGGCCACGGCGTCCGCGACGACGAACGGCCGGATGTCGCGCATCCACGCGTCGCAGGCCGTCATCATGACGCCGATGTGCGCGTAGACGCCGACGATGACGAGCTGGTCGCGGCCCTGCCCGGCCATCCGCTCGGCCAGGTCGGAGCGGACGAACGCGCTGTACTTCCACTTGGTGAGGACGGTGTCCCCGGCGTCGGGCGCCACCGCTTCGGCGATCGCCTCCGCGTGCCCGTCGGCGGGCAGCCCGGGCCCCCAGAAGTCCTGCTGGAGACCGCGCTCGGCGGGGCTCTGCCCGCCGGGCTGCGCCGAGTAGACGACCGGGATGCCGAGCCGTGCGCACTCCTTCTTCAACCGGCCGACGTTCGCGAGCAGTTCGGTCACCGGCGAGGCGCCGGCGGTGAAGGCGCCGAGGAAGTAGTTCTGGAGGTCGTGGACGAGCAGGACCGCGCGGTCCGGGTCGACGGTCCAGTCGACCTTGTTCGCCGGGAGGTCGGCCTCGGCGGGCATGGGGTAGGGGGTGATGGCGGGGAGCGCCATGGTGCGGTGGCCTTTCAATGAAGTGGGGTGGGGTGGGGTGGGGTGGGGTGCGGGCGGCTCACGCCGCGCTGTCGCTGCTGTGCTTGCTCGTTACTGCTCGCGGTTGCCACGGCCGGCACCGACCGGCACCGACCGGCTCCGGACGGTGCCGGGTGCGCGTGACGTCAGGTACGGCGCGCCTCCCTCAGCGCCCCTTCCCCGCCAGCTCCGCCGCGATCGCCGCCCTGAGGTCCTTCTTCGACACCTTGCCGACCCCGGTCTGCGGGAAGGCGTCCGTGAACTCCACCCGGTCCGGGACCTTGTAGTCGGCCAGCCCCCGTCCGCGGATGAACTTCTTCAGCGCCCCGGACCGCACCGGCTCGGCCCCCTCCCGCAACACCACGTAGGCGCAGGTGCGTTCGCCGAGGTACGGGTCGGGCATGGAGACGACGGCGGCGTCGTGCACCGAGGGGTGGGCGAGGATGTGGTTCTCGATCTCCTCGGCGGCGACCTTCTCGCCGCCCCGGTTGATCTGGTCCTTGGCCCGGCCCTCGACGACGAGGTAGCCGTCCTCCGTGAGCCGGACGACGTCACCGGTGCGGTAGAAACCGTCGGGAGTGAAGGACGTGGCGTTGTGCTCGGGCGCGCGCCAGTAGCCGCGGATGGTGTACGGGCCCCGGGTGAGCAGGTGTCCGGTCGCCCCCACGGGCAGGTCGCGGTCCTCGTCGTCGACGACGCGGATCTCGTCGTCGGGGGAGATCGGCCGGCCCTGGGTGCCGACGATGGTCTCCTCGGGGTCGTCGAGGCGCGTGTAGTTGACCAGGCCCTCGGCCATGCCGAAGACCTGCTGGAGGGTGCAGCCGAGGGCGGGCCGCACCCGCCGGGCGGCCTCCTCGCTGAACTTCGCGCCGCCCACGAGCAGGACGTCCAGGCTGGACAGGTCGTACGGAGTGGCGGCCGCCGCCTCCGTCCAGACGAGGGCGAGCGGCGGCACCAGGCCCGTGATCGTCACGCCCTCGCGCTCGATGAGCGGGAACGCCACGTCCGGGCTGGGCCGCGGCGCGAGGACCACGCGGGCTCCGGCGTACAGGGCGCCCAGCGTGCCCGGCGAGCTCAGCGGGAAGTTGTGGGCTGCGGGCAGGGCGCAGAGGTAGACGCTGTGCTCGTCGACCCGGCAGATCTCGTTGGAGCCGCGGAGCGAGTAGATGTAGTCGTCGTGCGTGCGCGGGATGAGCTTGGGTACGCCGGTGGAGCCGCCGGAGAGCTGGAGGAACGCCAGGTCGTGCGGTGCGGGGCCGTCGGACGCGTCGTCGAAGGGCCCGGCGGACGCCGTCGGGACGTCCGCGAGGGCGGTGTGCGGCCCGGGGTCGCCGGCGACGAGGACGTGCCGGAGGGTGGGGACCTCCGCCCGGACGCGGGAGGCGAGTTCGCGGTGGTCGTAGCCGCCCTCGACGTCCGGGATCACGTACGCGGCGGCCTCGGTGAAGGCGCAGAAGTGCCGGATCTCGCTGTCGCGGTGCGCGGGCAGGGCGAACACCGGCAGCGCGCCGATGCGGAACAGCGCGAAGACGACCTCGAAGAACTCGGCGACGTTGGGGAGTTGGACGACGACGCGGTCGCCCTTGCCGATGCCGAGGGCCAGCAGTCCGGCGGCCATCCGGTCGGCCCGTCCGTCGAGCTCCCCGTACGTCCAGCGGCGGGTCGTGGAGCCGTCCGGCGCGGGGCCGGGGTCGGTGATCGCGATGCGGTCCGGGTGGGCGGCCGCGCGCTCGCGCAGCATCCGCCCGAAGGTCTCGCCGCGCCAGTATCCGGCGGCACGGTAGCGCTCGGCGAACTCGGGCGGGTGGCCGGGCGCGTCGGGGCTCCCGGCACCCTCGCCGGTCATCGTCCCACCGCCGTCATGGATGTCCGTCACTGGTCAACTCCCACTGCCTGCAAGAACGTACGGAACTTGGCGCCCGTCTCGGCGGTCTCCGCCTGCGGGTCCGACTGCTCGACCACGCCCGCCCCGGCGTACAGCCGCAGCCGGCGGGCGGCCGGTTCGGCCTCGGCGCAGCGGATGGTGACGACCCATTCGCCGTCGCCGTCGGCGTCGCCCCAGCCGACCATTCCGGTGTACGCGCCGCGGTCGAACGGTTCGAGTTCCCCGATGACGCGGCGGGCGGTGTCGGTCGGGGTGCCGCAGACGGCGGGGGTGGGGTGGAGGGCGCAGGCCAGTTCCAGCGCGGAGACGGCCGGGTCGGCCGGTTCGGCCCGGATGGTGGTGGAGAGGTGCCACATGGCGGCCGTGCGCAGGAGGGTGGGGCGGTCGGGGACGTCGAGGGAGCGGCAGTACGGGGCGAGCGCGTCGCGGATCGCGTCGACGACCATGGCGTGCTCGTGCAGGTCCTTCTCGGACTCCAGCAGGGCCGCCGCCCGGCGGACGTCCTCGGCCAGGTCGGCGCTGCGCGGCGTCGAACCGGCGAGGGGGTTGGTGACGATCCGCCCGCCCCGCTTGGAGACGAGCAGTTCGGGGCTGGCGCCGAGCAGCGTCCGGCCGGGCCCTGAGGGGACAGCGAAGGTGTAGCCCGTGGGGTCGCGGCGGGCGAGGCGGTCGAGCAGCGCGGGGAGGTCGAGGTCGCGGGAGGAGGTGAGGCGGAGGGTGCGGGAGAGGACGACCTTGCCGAACTCCCCGTTCTTCATCCGGCGCACCGCCTCGGCGACGGCCGCCGCGTAGCCGGCCGGCGCGGGCTCCGGGCGGACGTCCCACTCGGCGGCGGGCGGGGGCACGGCGGGGAGCGCCATGAGCGGGTCGGCGGCCGGCGACGGAGCGGTGCGGACGGTCTCCGGGACGGCGAGGGCGGCCGGGGCGCTCCGGTCGAAGGGCACCGCCCCGATGACGAGGGGCGCGGGGTGGCCCGCGCGCCGCTGCGCCTCCAGGGTCGCGGTGACGCGCCGGGCCAACGGGCCGTCGCCGTGCGGGACTTCGGCGCGCACGCCGTGGGCGAGGAGGGTGCGGGTGGGCGAGGCGAAGAAGCGGGTGTCGTGGGGGTCGTAGGCGTGGAGGAGTTCCGTCGCGGCGCCGACGGCTTCGAGGGCGTCCCGCCGGTCCGCGGTGTCGTGCGTCGGGCCCTCCGGGGACGGTGAGGGGGGCCGCGAAGGGGACGGTGAAGGGGACGGCGGGGACGACACCGGTGTCGCCGGTGACGCGGATATCGCGCCGGTGGCGCCGTTCCGGCCGGCGGGCTCGTTCGGCGGCGGGGCGGTGACGTGCTGAACCGTGGTCACCTACTGCTCCGTTCCTCCGGCGGGGGTGGACGCCGGGCGTGGGGTGGGGTGGGGGGGCCGGCCTGGAGGGGCGGACGGGAGGGGCGGAAGAGGTTGCGGAGGCCGGGAGGGGCCCGAGCGCCGGAAGGGCAGCGGCGGGGCGCGGGACTTGACCGCTCCACGGGACCGCCGGGGGGGTGGCGGGGGACGGCGGGCGACCGCGGGGGCAACAGGGCACAGCGGGGCCGACGGCCGCACCGGCGGAAGGCCCGTCGCCTCTCCACACCCGCCGCCGACGGAAACGTTCCGTCAGGCGCGCAGCGTCGCGCCGCCGTCCACGTACAGGTCGTGCATGGTGATGTGCCGGGCGCGGTCCGAGACGAGGAAGACGACGGCGTCGGCGATGTCCGAGGGTTCGGCGATCCGGCCGAGGGGGATGCCGACGCGGTACGTGCCGGGGTCGCCGTCGACGACGCGGGCGGGCGCCTCGTCGTCCGCCCACAGCGCCCGTTGCATCGCGGTGTCGGTGGAGCCGGGGGACACGACGTTGCAGCGCACGCCGCTACGGCCGAGTTCGAGGCCCAGACATTTGGTGAACATGGTCGCCGCCGCCTTGGACGCGGCGTAGGCGGCCATGCCGGTCCGGGGGACGCCCGCCGCGTTGGAGCCGACCGTCACGACGCAGCCGGTGCCGCGCGCGGCCATCCGGCGGGCGGCGGCGCGGGAGGCGACGAAGACGCCGGTGGTGTTGACGGCGAACGTACGGTCCCAGACCTCGTCGGTGAGCGCGACGACGGGGGAAGGGTGAAGGACCCCGGCCACGTTGACGAGGATGCCGAGCGGGCCGACGGACATCTCGACCTCCTCGACGACGGCCTCGACGGCCGCGGCGTCCGACACGTCGGCGGTGTGGGCGGTGACCCGCTCCGGCCCGTACTCCGCCGCCAGTTTCCCGATGCCGTCGGGCACCGCGTCGAGGGCCGCGACCCGGGCTCCCCGGGCGACGAGGGCCCGGACCACGGCCTCGCCTATGCCCTGTCCGGCGCCGGTGACCAGCGCGACGCGGCCGGAGAGTTCAGTGTGCTCCACGACGGGTTCCCCCACCATCCAGTTCGAATAAGGTAAGGCTTACCTTACATGAGCTGCTGGTCTGGGGGAATCACCGCTACCGCACGTCCGTCCTTCCCCTTCGATTCCCCGGGCGGATGAAGAACGGCCTGAAGTTCGGGTCGGCGTCAGGATGAGCGGCCGGGCAAACGTCCGGATGAACTCCGCGCGACGGGCCGAGGCGACCTCCGCCTCGGCCCGACCACGACTGAGCCCCACCGGGACCCGGACCCGGATGCCGCCCCGGCCTCGACCGGCCCCCGCCCCCCGTCACCGATCCAGCTCCACCTCCGGCACCCCCGGCGCACTGAACCCGAACGTCTGGGCGTAGAGCGAGAGTTCCGCCTCCAGGGCCCGTACCAGCGTCTCCTTCCGGCGGAAGCCGTGCCCCTCCCCCTCGAAGGCGAGGAACGCGTGCGGCACCCCGCGTCCGCGTGCCGCCCGGGCCAGGGCCTCGCTCTGCCCGGGCGGGCAGACCGGGTCGTCCAGGCCGTGGAGGAGGAGGAAGGGCACCTTGATGCGGTCCGCCCGGCGCAGCGGCGACCGTTCGCGGTAGCGCTCGGGCACCCGGTCGCGCGGCCCGATCAGGCTCTCCGTGTAGTGGGACTCGAAGTCGTGGGTGCCGCCGTCGGCCTCCGCCGTGAGGTCCAGGAGCGGGAAGAGCATCGTGCCGCACGCGTACAGGTCCGTGCCGGCGAGGGAGTGGGCGGCCGTCCAGCCGCCCGCGCTGCCGCCCTGGACCGCGAGCCGGGCCGGGTCGGCGGTCCCCTCGGCGACCAGCGCCCCGGCGACCGTCGCACAGTCCTCGACGTCGACGACGCCCCAGCGCTCCCGCAGCCGTTCGCGGTAGGCGCGGCCGTAACCCGTCGAACCGCCGTAGTCGACGACGGCGACGCCGATGCCGCGCGACGTGAAGTAGGCGATGCCCAGGTCGAGGGCGAGCGGCGTCCGGCCGGTCGGCCCGCCGTGCGCGCGGATGACGAACGGGGGCAGCTCGCCGTCCGGGACGGCCCGTTCGGGGTGGCGGGGGCGGTGGATCCGGGCGTGCACCTCCCGGCCGTCGGGCCCGGTGAAGGTACGCACCTCCGGGCGCGGGAGGTACGCCGGGTCGACGACGTCCCGGTGCGCGGCGCCGACCACCCGGGCCCGGCCCGTCCGCCCGTCCAGCTCGACGACCTCGTAGCCGCCGGCGGGTCCGGCGGCGATGCCGACCACGCGGGTGCCGTGCGCGTCCAGCGCGGGGACCCACTCCGTCCACGGCCCGGCGACGTCGGCGACGGCCCCGGTCTCCGGGTCGAGGACGCCGAGCACCTGGGCGCCGGCGCCGTGCAGCACGGCGACCGGGCCGCCGGCCAGCGGGACGAACCAGCGCTGTCCCAGCTGCCACAGCGGTCCCGCGAACTCCTGTGCTTCCGGGCACAGGTTGACGGCCCGGCCGGTCTCCGGGTCGACGCGGTGCAGGTTCCACCAGCCCGTGCGGTCGGTGACGGCGAGCAGGGTGCCGTCGGGCGCCCACTCCGCCTGGGCGACGGCTTCCTCGGGGCCGCCGAGGACGGTCCGCACGTCGGTGAGCCGGTCGCCGTCGGCACCCGCGAACCGATCACCCTCTCCCCCCGCGACTCGGCCGTCCCCGACGCGTGCGATCCGCAGCTCGGTGCCGTCCCAGGGCATGCGGGGATGGTCCCAGGCCAGCCAGGCGACCCGGCGGCCGTCCGGCGAGAGGCGCGGGCCGGTCACGAAGCGGTGGCGGTCGTCCGTCAGCTCGCGGATCGCCGTACGGTCGCCGGCGGCGCGGCCGTCGAGCGGGACGGCGGCGAGCAGCCGCCGTACGTCGCCCGGGCCGGGGCCGGTGAACTCCTCCAGGACGCACCAGACTTCGCCTCGCTCGGGGCGGAGCACCGGGTCCGCCCAGCGCAACCCGCCGCCGACGTCGGACGTCGGGGTCAGCGGCCGGGGCGACGGGTCGGGCCCGTCCGGCTCCCACGCGTACAGCCGCTGGTCCGGGCCGTGCGCGAACACCAGCAGCGGTCCGCCGCCGCCCGCGCCGGTCCGGGCCGTCCCGGCCCAGGCGCGGCCGCCGTACTCGTGCACCCGGCTGCGGACGTCCCACGGAGCGGGCAGCGCGACGGCCTCGCCGCCGCCGGGGCGGCGCCGGACCAGCGCCCGGCGGCCTCCCTCCGCCGGCCGGCCCGCGACCCACCAGACGTCGTCGCCGACCCAGCCCGCGAAGTCGGGACGGCCGCCGTGCTCCGCCACCAGGGCGGCGTCCACGGGGGACAACCAGGTTCCGCAGGGCGCCGGGGACTTGGGCACCATGATCGCTACGCCTCCTCGGGCAGGGGGTGGCCGGGCGGGCGGGAGCCCGCAGCGTCGTGCATCACAAAGCGGTCCAGGACGCGCACACCGAAGTGCAGGGCGTCCACGGGCACCCGCTCGTCGACACCGTGGAACAGCCCCTGGTAGTCGAAGCCTGGCGGCAGCCGCAGCGGCGAGAAGCCGTACCCGGCGACGCCCAGCCGGGAGAACTGCTTGGCGTCCGTGCCGCCGGACATGCAGAACGGCACCACGTGCGCCTCGGGGTCGAAGTGCTCCAGCGCGGCCCGCATCCGGGCGAACACCGGCGCGTCCACCGGCGCTTGCAGGGCCCGCTCGCGGTGGAAGAACGTCCAGTCCACGTCCGGGCCGGTGAGCCGGTCCAGGGTCGCGGCGAACTCCTCGTCCCCGCCCGGCACGGTCCGGCCGTCGACGAACGCGGTGGCCGTCCCCGGAATCACGTTGATCTTGTAACCGGCGCTGAGCATGGTGGGGTTGGCGCTGTTGCGGACGGTCGCCGCGACCAGCTTGGCGGCGGGCCCCAGCTTGCCCAGCAGTTCCTCGACCTCCTCCGGGCGCGGCCCGTCGCGGTCGACGTCGATGCCGTGGGCGGCGGCGAGTTCCCGCAGCGCGGCCCGGACGACGGGGGTGAGCCGGACCGGCCACTCGTACTCGGCGATCCGGGTGACGGCGGCGGCCAGCCGGGTCACCGCGTTCTCCCGGTTCACCTTGGAACCGTGCCCGGCCGTGCCCCGGGCCCGCAGCTCCACCCACGCCGAACCGCGCTCCCCCGCCGCCACCGGGTACAGCCGCAGCCCGCCGGCCCCGTGCACGGTGTACGCGCCCGACTCGCCGATCGCCTCGGTGCAGCCCTCGAACAGCGCGGCGTGCTCGTCCGCGAGGAAGCCGGCACCCGCCTCCCCCTTGTCCTCCTCGTCCGCGGTGAACGCCAGCACGATGTCGCGCGGCGGCATGACACCCGCCCGCGCCCAGGCGCGGACCACGGCCAGCACCATGGCGTCCGTGTTCTTCATGTCGAGCGCGCCACGCCCCCAGACGACGCCGTCCCGCACCTCGCCCGAGAACGGGTGCACGGCCCAGTCCGCGGGCTCGGCCGGCACCACGTCCAGATGCCCGTGGACGAGCAGCGCCCCCGCGACGGGGTCCCGGCCCGGAACCCGGGCCACCACGTTCGTCCGCCCCGGCTTCCGCTCCAGCAGGAACGGCTCGATCCCCACCTCCGCGAGCCGCTCCGCCACGTACTCGGCCGCGGGCCGCTCCCGGCAGTCGCCGCCACCGCGGTTGGTGGTGTCGATCCGGATCAGATCGGACGTGAACCGGACGACTTCGTCGAGCGCCCGCGCGTCCACCCGCTCCCCGTCCCCGTCCACCCCTGCTGCCGTGCCACTAGCCATACGCTTCCTCCACCGCCCCCCGCCACGGCGGCCGTGACCACCGGAAGGGGACGGGTCGCCTGAACATGGTCGACGTGGCGCGGCCCGGCGCGACGACGCGCGCGGCCCCGGGGCCCACGGCCTCACGGCCGGACGGGCGGCGTACCACCCCGCGCCGCAGGGCACGGGCGCCGAACCACGCGCCTCCCGGCGCCCTCGGCGCATCCACCATCCGGTCGTCACCCGTCACCAGCACCACCGGACCACCGTAAACGTCCCCACTGACACACCGGGGCAACCCGGCGAACCCCCGCGCGCCGTCCACCCGTACGCCGCTCGTGTCTCGCGAACACGGCCGGCAGCCGTCCGGTAGGGAACCTTGGTGTGGGACCCCCGTTGGCGACCGGACGGCGAGGGACACGATGGTTCAGCCGACGAGCGGACGGCAACCACGCCCTCCCGCGTACGTGGACATCACGACTCGGGTGACAAGGCACCCACACTGAGCCTGCCGGTTGTCGGCTGGATGACAAGAACCGACACCAAACCAGCAC
The DNA here is from genome assembly GCF_020099395.1 of Streptomyces mobaraensis. Classification (NCBI taxonomy): domain Bacteria; kingdom Bacillati; phylum Actinomycetota; class Actinomycetes; order Kitasatosporales; family Streptomycetaceae; genus Streptomyces; species Streptomyces mobaraensis. The sequence continues at coordinate 1,358,041 of NZ_CP083590.1, forward strand.
CGCCACCGATGCACTTGCCGTACGGTACGCACAGGCTCCGGCCCACCGGGTGTCCAGTGTCATTCGAGACACCCTGCTCCCCGGCCCTCCGGGGGTGACCCCTGAGAGTTGGTCCACCCGACCCAAGGGCGTTTCTAATCCCCGCCTGTGCGGGGCTCCATCCATCAGCCAACTGAGAGTTGGCTGCACCCAACTACGGTTTCAAAACAGGTAAGTTGACGCCCACAGACCCGTATCGGTGCTACGGTGACTCACCAACCGCGCCGGATGCAGCAGGCTCGTCCGAACCGTCTCCGGCCCGGTCGCCCTCACGCAAAACGGCCGGGCCCGATGCGCTTAGCGACGACGTCGGAACCCGGCCTGCTCCCATCAAGCAATGAAGGAGCAGAGCCATGATAGCTCTGGCGAACTGCACGCCCCAACCCCCCGGCTTGAGCCCTGACCAGGGGTTATGGCTCGTTTCGCTCGCCGCCACCTGCCCCGACACATGGTCCACAGCCGCGATATGGGGTGTGGTCACCGTGACGGCCGCCCTCCTGCTGCGTCCACGGCCGTCGGCCGACGCGTGATCCAGTGAGCGCCCGGCGCCGCATCCTGTCGGCGCCGGGCGCTCATCGCCTCTCACCTCAGCACCTCAGACCGCGGAGGCCTCGCAGATGCCCAGCGCTCCCGTCGAGCCCGACGCAGAGCCCCTGTCCAGCACCCCCTTCCCAGCGCTTTCCCCGGCAGCGCGCACGGCTTGGGCCAAGCACGACCGCAAGACCGACGGATGGCTGCCCCTCTGGCGCCACATGGCCGACAGCGCGGCAATCGCGGGGCAACTGTGGGACGAGTGGATTCCGAACAACGTCAAGAACCTGATAGCGGAGACGCTTCCCCAAGGGGCGGAGGACGCCCGCCGCCTCATCGTCTTCCTCGCCGCTTCCCACGACACCGGAAAGGCAACCCCCGCTTTCGCCTGTCAGGTTGACTCTCTGGCCGACCGCATGCGAGCAGTGGGGCTCCACATGCGGTCGGCCAAGGAATACGGCCAGGACCGCAAGCTGGCGCCGCACGGCCTGGCCGGTCAACTACTGCTCCAGGAATGGATGTCCGAGCGTCACGGCTTGGACACCCGCGTCTCGGGCCAGTTCTCTGTCATCGCGGGAGGTCACCACGGCACACCACCCGAGCACCAGCAGATGCAGGACCTGCGCATGCGCCCGTGGCTGCTGCGCCACCCCGGTGAAAGCGAGAGCGTTTGGCGCGACCTCCAGTACGAGCTGATGGACGGGTGTGCCGAGCTCGCGGACGTCACCCACCGATTCACCGCTTGGCGGCACGTGCGATTGCCACAGCCGCTGCAAGTACTGCTGACCGCCCTCGTCATCCTGGCCGACTGGATCGCCAGCGCCCCTGAGCTGTTCCCCTACGATCCCGACACCTGGTTGCCGGCCGGCCCGACCGGCGAGGCCCGCCGGTTGAAGGCTGCCTGGAGGGGCCTGGACCTGCCCAGGCCCTGGACGCCGGAGGAGCCGGCCGAGCCGGCCGAGGAACTGGTCGCCAAGCGCTTCGCCTTGCCGCAGGGAGCTTCCCCCCGGCCGGTCCAGACCGAAGCCGTCCGCATGGCCCGGCGCATGTCGCCGGCGGGGCTGTTGATGATCGAGGCTCCCATGGGCGAGGGGAAGACAGAGGCGGCGCTCACAGCAGCCGAAATTCTCGCGGCGCGCACGGGTGCCGGCGGCTGTCTCATCGCGCTCCCCACTCGCGCAACGGGGGACGCCATGTTCCTCCGTGTCCTCGAATGGCTGCACCACCTGCCGCTCGACGGCCCCCGCTCCGTCGTCCTGGCCCACGCCAAAGCCGCGCTCAACGACGTCTGGGACGGCTTGGTGCGCACCAGGCACCGTGCCATCGCCGCCGTCGACCAAGACGGCACCGAGCGGATCGAGGCTAAGCTCGGCCCAGGACGTACATCCCCCACCGGCCTGCACGCTCATCAGTGGCTGCGCGGGCGGAAGAAGCAGCTCCTCGCCTCCTTCGCCGTCGGCACCGTCGACCAGGTGCTGTTCGCGGGACTGAAGAGTCGCCACTTGGCACTGCGCCACCTCGCCGTGGCGGGCAAGGTAGTCGTCATCGACGAAGTGCACGCCTACGACGCCTACATGAACCGATACCTGGATCGCGTCCTGGAGTGGCTGGCCGCCTACCAGGTTCCCGTCGTCCTGCTTTCCGCAACTCTTCCGGCCGACCGGCGGCGAGCACTCGCCCAAGCCTATGCAGGCCCGGAGGCGTCGCTCGACGGAGTCGCCGACGACAGCTATCCCCTGATCACCGCCGTCTCCCCCGGCTCCCCCGCACTCACCGCACATCCGGCTCCGGCCGCCGGGCGCCGCACCGAGGTGGCACTGGAGCGCCTGGACGACGACCTCGGACTGCTGGCCGACCGGCTCGAAGCGGAACTTGCCGACGGCGGCTGCGCCCTGGTCGTCCGCAACACAGTGAACCGCGCCCTCCAAGCAGCCGATGCGTTGCGAGAGCGATTCGGCGAGCAGGCCGTGACCATCGCGCACTCCCGATTCCTGGCGGCAGACCGCGCAGCGAGGGATGCCAAGCTGCGGAAGGTCTTCGGACCTCAGGGCGATCGCCCCGTCGAACCGCACATCGTCGTGGCCACCCAGGTCATCGAGCAATCCCTCGATATCGACTTCGACCTGCTCGTCACGGACCTCGCCCCTGCCGACCTCGTGCTCCAGCGCCTGGGACGGCTCCACCGCCACCCCAGGCAGCGTCCGCCACGTTTGTCCCGGGCGCGCTGCCTCGTCACCGGGGTCAAGGACTGGCGAACGGCACCGGTCCAGCCTGTCGAAGCGTCGTGCGTGGTCTACGGAGGCTCGGCTCGCAGAGGAACGTACGCCCTCTGGCGTTCACTCGCCGTGCTGACGCCCTACCTGGACGGGAAGCCTCTCGTCCTCCCTGACCACATCAGCCCCGTTGTGCAAGATGCCTACCGCGACGAGAAGGCGCATGCCGTACCGCCGGCTTGGGCCGAGGCGTGGGAAGCGTCACGAGCCGAACACGACCGCCTCCTCGCGGACAAACGGAAGAACGCGGCGTCCTTCCTGCTGGGTCCCGTCCGCCGGGCCGGGCGCCCGATCTACGGATGGCTGGGAGCCGGCACCGGTGACACAGACGACACCTCGGCCGGCCGAGCACAGGTGCGCGATAGCAAGGACAGCCTGGAAGTCCTGGTCATCCAGCGGCAGCGCGACGGACGGCTGACCACCGTTCCCTGGCTCGACAAGGGACGCGGCGCACTGGAACTCCCCCTCGACTTTCCCCCGGACCGGCGCGCCGCCGAAGCTGTGGCCGCCAGTGCGCTGACTCTGCCGGGGGAGTTCTGTCATCCCGGGATCATTGAGCGGACCATCGAGGAGCTGGAGCGCTTCATGGTCCCTGCCTGGCAGGTCAGAGAGTGCCCGTGGCTGGCAGGCGAGTTGTTTCTCGTTCTCGACGAGAACTGTCAGACCTCTCTGGCAGGATTCGTGCTCAGCTACAGCGAGGACGACGGCCTTCGCGTGGCACCCTCCGGCGTGCCCACGCAGACCGTTACTGGTGCGGCCCCCCCTTCCGAGGCCGGCCCCCGCACTGGAGAGGACGAAGACGGTGAAGAGACCGACGCGCGCGAACAGGAACGGGCCGACGCTGCCGCCACCGCGAACCCGGCGGAGCCGCACCGGGATGAGGACGCCCTTATGACCTCCCTGGCCCTCTCGTCCCGGCAACCGACGGCCGTTCCAGCGCCGAAGACCACATTTGACCTCACCACTTCCCCGTGGCTGCCCGTCCAGCGCCTCGACGGAACCGTCGAAGAGGTCTCGTTGTGCGAGCTCTTCCAGCAGGCTCACGAACTGCGCCGGCTCGTGGGCGACTTGCCCACCCAGGACTTCGCCCTTCTCCGATTGCTGCTGGCCATCCTTTACGACGCTCTCGACGGCCGCCCCCGGGACCTGGAGGAATGGGGCGAACTCTGGCAGTCCAAGAACCCGTTCGATACGGTGCCGGGCTATCTGGGTAGTTATCGCGGGCACTTCGACCTATTGCACCCCGAGCGGCCGTTCTTCCAGGTGGCGGATTTGCACACGGAGAGAGGCGAAGTCGCCTCTCTCAACCGGATCGTCGCCGACGTCCCCAACGGTGACCCCTTCTTCGCCATGCGCCGCCCGGGCGTCGACCGGCTGACCTACGCGGAAGCGGCGCGTTGGGTCGTGCACGCGCACGCGTACGACCCATCGGGCATCAAGTCCGGCATGGTGGGCGACAGCAGAAAGAAGGCGGGGAAGGTCTACCCACAGGGTGTCGGAGTCCTTGGCACCCTCGGAGGGATTTTCGCAGAAGGGGCGAACCTCCGACAGACGCTGCTGCTGAATCTGATCGCCCTGGACGAGGACATCGTCGAGACGCCGGAAGGCAGGCCCTCCGCGCAAGGGGACGCGCCGAGCTGGCGACGGCCCCCGTACGGCGCCGGGCCCGCGGACGAGACCCCGACCGGCCTGCGACATCTGTACACCTGGCAGGCCCGGCGAATCCGCCTGCACGTCGAGGACGGAGCGGTGACCGGCGTCGTGCTCGGATACGGCGATCCCCTCGCACTGGCCACTCCCTGGAAAGCGGAGCCCATGTCGGGCTGGCGGCGCAGCCCCGCGCAAGAGAAGAAGCAGGGTCGCCCGCTCGTGTACATGCCGAAACAGCACGATCCGAGTCGCGCGGCCTGGCGTGGCCTGGAGGCCCTTCTCCCGGAGCGGCGTTCCGAGACGGACGACCAACGCGGCGGGAAGCCTTCACTCACACTTCCCTCCGGAGTCGCCAGTTGGCTCGCGATGCTCACCGAGGAAGGAGAGCTGGAGCCCTTCGCGCCCTTGCGTCTGCGGACGGTGGGCGTCGTGTACGGAACCCAGCAGTCGGTGGTGGACGAGGTCGTCGACGACGCCGTGGTACTGCCCGCGATCACTCTGCACCGTGACGAGCCTCTCTTCCGCGCGACGGCTGTGGACGCGGTCCACGACGCGGACAAAGCGGTCAAAGCCTTGGGCGATCTCGCCGGCAACCTCGCCCGGGCCACGGGCTCGGATCCTGCCCCGGCCACGGCGGGCGCCCGGGACCTGGGCTTCGGTGACCTGGACGGTCCGTTCCGCAGGTGGCTCATGGACCTGGCCGGCCCGTCCGATCTGCGGACAGCCCGCGCGCAGTGGCAACTCACTGTGCGTCGACGCCTCCTGCGACTGAGGCGGACCCTGCTGGACTCGGTGGGCCCGGCCGCTTCGGAGGGCCGGATCGTCGACGTGCCCGGCATCGGAAAGCGCTGGGTCAACGACGCCCAAGCCGATCTCTGGTTCCGCAGGCGGCTTCACAAGGTGCTACCCCTCGCGGAGCAGCGGTAGGGGAAAAGCTCCGGAGCCGTCCCGCATCAGGGCGGATCACCGCTGCCTCCAGTCCGCGCTGTCCAGTAGAGGACACTCGCCCTCATCATCCGACGGAGTACCGCGCATGACCACCGCACGCCCTCGCACTGTCACCCCACCGACGCCCTCTGATACCTCCGTCCGCTCGATCACCCTGGCCGGCCGTGCCGCACGGCGCTGCGTCCAACGCCTCCAACAGCAGTACATGAACGACAACGCGGCGGCCGTGGCGACCCTCGCACGCCTACGGCGGGGAGTCGGCCACGCGGCACACGAGTCGGTCGAGTCCTGGGGCCTCGACGGCCTGGAAGACCTCGCGCAACTCCGGCTGGAGGAGGCAGAGGCAAGAGACGGGGAAGTACCCACGGAATCCGTCAGTAGGTCCCATCGCCACCGCGGCGAGGCGGACGAAAAGGCCGCGGAAGAGGCCGTCCATCTGGCCGTCACGCTGTGGGCACTGCACCAGCAATCCATCCGTGACACGGGAATGCACCAGCCCGAATGGCCCTTCGGCCGGTCGATGCGGCGTTTGGCCGCAGGGAAGACCGGCACCCCTGAAGCGGCGCGCCCGTCGGGCGAGAGCCAGCCCCTGAGCGATGGCGGAGACGAGGCGAAGCGCACTCCTTCGTCCGGCGGCCGGGCATCCGATGACGAACTGAGTGACAGCCTCCGCAAGCGCTTTGTCCGCGTTGGGACGGCGAACTCGTTCGAAGTGTTGGCGACACGGCTGCGGGAAGTGGTGCTGCTGCTTCGGGCGGCCCGCATCCCCATCGACTACGGCCGGCTCGCCGACCAACTGTACTGGTGGCAGAACGAGCGGCTACGGGCGCAAGTACGACTGGCCTGGGGGCGGGATTTCCACTGGTTCCACGCGGAGGACAGGCCGTCCGAAGCGGGAACCAAGCCATCCGGTGACACGGACGAGACGAGCGGTGGAGCATCTCGTCCCGGCTGGACTGACCAACACGACGCCGAGGACATCGAATCCGGCGACTGACACGCGGCTTGGCGAGTCACCACTCCCGCGTCTTGAGTGTGGGCCGCGCCTTGATCCGGTCTCGTCTCCGAGATGTACCACGTGCACAACACAGACTGAGAATCTGAAAACTCTACGCTGACACGAATGGACTTCCTGTGGCACGCACCATTCTCGACATCCACATCCTTCAGACCGTCCCGCCCAGCAACCTCAACCGCGACGACACCGGGAGCCCCAAGTCGGCCATGTACGGCGGCGTTCGGCGGGCACGCGTCTCCAGTCAGGCGTGGAAGCGGGCCACGCGGAAGGCGTTCGGCGAGCTGCTGCCTCCGTCGGAGCTCGGGGTGCGGACGAAGAAGGTGGCCGACGCGCTCGCGGAGCGTGTCAGGGAGCTGAACGGATCCCTGCCGGAATCCACGGCGCTCGAGCTGGCGGCCGAGATGATGCGCATCGCCACAGGCTCCAAGATCGACACGCCCGCACGGAAGGCGAAGGGAGACCAGTCCGAGGGCGACGCCGGCGCGGCCACCCCGGAGTCGGCCTATCTCATGTTCCTGAGTACGCGGCAGCTGGACGCTCTCGCCGAACTCACCCTCGCGGCAAGCGGCGCGGACGCCAGCGTCACGGCGCTCAAGGAATTCTTCAAGGCCAAAGAGAACAAGCTCAGGGCACGGCAAGCCGTCAACACCCGACACTCCGTGGACATCTGCCTGTTCGGTCGCATGGTGGCCGATTCCGCAGACCTGAACGTCGAGGCCGCCACGCAGGTCGCGCACGCGATCAGCGTCCACGCCTCCGAGATCGAATCCGACTACTTCACCGCCGTGGACGATCGGAACACGGACGCCGAGACAGGTGCCGGAATGATCGGTTCTGTCGACTTCAACAGCGCGACGCTCTACCGGTACGCTGCCGTCGACGTCGACGAACTCCACCGGAATCTGGGTGCCGGGCTGCGGGAGGACGAGTCACCCACCACCCCGGTGCAGAAAGCGGTGAGCGCGTTCGTCGAGGCGTTCATCACGTCTCTCCCGACCGGGAAGATCAACACGTTCGGCAACCACACCCTGCCGTCTGCGGTCGTCGTCAAGCTCCGCACCCGGCGCCCGATCAGCTTCGTGGGTGCCTTCGAGGAGCCGGTGTGGCAGGACCGGGTAAGCGGCGGCTTCCTGCGGAAGGGCTGCGAGCGGTTGGCCGGTTATGTGCCGGAGTTGGAGAAGCAGTACGACCTCTCCGATCCGGCGGAGCGTGGCTGGGTCTTCCGCGTGGGTTCGGAGACCAAGGCACTCTCGGTCCTCGGCTCCGAAGTCACGCTCAAGGACCTGCTCCACGACCTGGAGAACGCCGTGGCGGAGCGTCTGGGACGCGGCGCATGAGCGTGCTCCTGATGCGGCTCGCCGGTCCCCTCCAGTCGTGGGGTTCGGCCTCCCGCTTCGCCCGGCGAGGTACGGAGAACGCTCCCACGAAGAGCGGTGTCGTCGGGTTGCTCGCCGCCGCGCTCGGCCGCGGCCGGGAGGAAGACCTCTCCGACCTGGCGGCGCTGCGGTACGGCGTCCGGATCGACCAGCCCGGGACACGGCTGCGCGATTACCAGACCGCGCACCACGCCGACTCGGGCAAGGCCATGCCGGTATCGGAACGCTTCTACCTCGCGGACGCGGTGTTCGTGGCGGGGATGGAAGGGGAAGCAGAGCTGCTGTGGCGGCTCTACGACGGTCTGAAGGCGCCACGGTTCCTGCCATATCTCGGTCGCCGTTCCTGCCCGCCCTCCCAGCCGATCGACGTAGGACCGCCGAAAGAGGCGAACCTCGAGCAGGCGCTGCGGGAACACCCCTGGCAGGCCTCCAGGTGGTATCGGCAGCGGTTGTCGTCCGAGACCACCCTCGAAGGCCATCAGGCCGCCCCGGACCACCTTGACCTGCTGATCGACTGCCCTCCTGGGGAGACACCGGATCTCACGATCAGGGATGTCCCGTCGAGCTTCTCCCCGCGCCACCGGCGGTACGGCCTCCGCGGGGTCCGTACCGGTTCGCCCGTCCCTCCAGTCCTGACAGACCCGGCCGACGACGACTCGCCCACCAGCCACGATCCGACAATGGCGCTCGTCGAAGTCGGCCGGGCCGAAGTGCCTCCGAGGTCGACCTGATGTACCTGACTCGCTTTCGCATCAATACCGCTCGTTCGGACGCCCGACGGTTGCTCGGATCGCCTCATCTGATGCACGGCGCTGTGAACATGTCCTTTCCCGAGCCTCCGCCCCGCGACGGGCAGGGGCCCCGGGTGCTGTGGCGTGTGGACGCCGACCACCGGGCGGACACCAAGCTCTTCATCGTCAGTCCCACCCGCCCGGACCTTACACATCTGGTGGAGCAGGCCGGTTGGCCCACGCTCGACCAGCCGGGGTGGTCGACGTTCGCGTACGGCAAGTTCCTCGACGACCTGTCCGCCGGGGACATGTGGGGCTTCCGGCTCACCGCCAACCCGGTGCACCACATCCGGCGCGCCCAGGATCCCAAGGGCTCACCGACGAAGAGGGCCGCTCACAAGACGCCCTTTCACCAGACGCGCTGGCTGCTGGACCGACAGGACAAGTCAGGATTCGAGGTGATGCGGAAGGCACCCGAGCGTCGGCTGACCCAGTTCGGTGACGAGCACGAGCTCATCGTGCGGGACCAGGTCCCCCTGCAGTTCCGCCGTCCTCCGGCTCCTCGCGCAGGGGCGGACGTCCGCTTCACCCGGGTCACCTACGACGGTCTGCTGCGCGTCACGGACCCTGGCACCTTCCGGCGAACGCTCACACACGGTATCGGCAAGGCGAAGGCGTACGGCTGCGGCCTGATGACCCTCGCTCCGGTGAGGAGCGGCCGATGACGACCGTCAGCCGTCGGGGCGCCTCGTCGCCGCGGGAGCTCAACCGCGTCGCGGACCGGATGTCGTTCGTCTACCTGGAGCGGTGTGTCGTGCACCGCGAGGACAATGCGATCACCGCGACCGACGCGGACGGAGTCACCCACATTCCGTCCGCCACCATCGGAACCCTGCTCCTCGGGCCCGGAACGAAGGTGACGCACCAGGCGATGTCCGTCCTCGGGGAGTGCGGCGCCGGTGCGGTGTGGGTGGGCGAGCACGGGGTGCGGTATTACGCGGGCGGGCGGGCGCTGACGCGCTCTTCTGCACTCGCCGAGGCGCAGGCACTGGTATGGGCCAATCAGCGCAGCCGCCTGGAAGTCGCGCGGGCGATGTATCGCCTGCGCTTCCCGGACGAGGACCCTGCCGGACGCAGCCGCGACGAACTCTTGAGGATGGAGGGTCGAAGGGTCAAGCAGCGCTACCGCCAGGAGTCGATCCGCACCGGGGTTCCCTGGCGCCGCCGCGAGTACCACCGCGACGACTTCTCGGCCGGCGACGCGCCCAACCAGGGGATCACGGCCGCCGCCCAGTGCATGTACGGCATCGCTCATGCGGTCGTTGCGGCACTCGGGTGCTCGCCCGCGCTGGGATTCGTCCACTCCGGTCACGAGCGGTCCTTCGTCCTCGACATCGCGGACCTCTACAAAACGGAGGTCGGGATTCCCGCGGCTTTCGACGCGGCGGCCGAGGGCCCGGAGGACGTCGCCTCCCGCACGCGGAGAGCTCTCCGAGACCGCATCAACGAGACAGGGTTGCTGGGGCGATGCGTGAAGGACATCAAACAGCTCTTGACACTTGATGCCGACGTGGACTCCCCCGAGGAGCAGGCGGAGTTGGACCGGGTGACGCTGCAGTCGGACGGCGGAGCCCTGGTGGAAAGCGGACGGAACTACGGGGACGAGCCGATCTGGTGACCGTCATCATCCTCACCAACTGTCCGGCCGGACTACGCGGATTCCTCACCCGCTGGCTGCTGGAGATCTCCCCCGGCGTCTTCATCGGCTCGCCCTCAGCCCGCGTGCGCGACATCCTCTGGGCCGAGGTCCGCCAGTACTCAGGCCACGGGCGCGCCCTCCTGGCCCACCAGACGAACAACGAGCAGGGCTACACCTTCCTCACACACGACCACGCCTGGCATCCCACGGACCACGAGGGCCTCACCCTCATCCACCGCCCTTCGACCACGACTCGCAGCGAAACTTCCGCAGAGCAGCGGTCTGTGCCCCGGCAGGGGTGGAGCAATGCCTCTAAGCGGCGACGGTTCGGGGGGCGTTGAGGTGCCGGGTGGTGGCGTTGCCCTGCCGAGCGAAATGAGAGCTATGCCCGTAAAGTCTGTCTCCGTGAAGATGAGTAAAAACTGGGTGCGGAGCGGATAAGGGTGCAGGTCAGCTCCTGTGGTCCCCGCGCACGCGGGGGTGGTCCCCCTGTCGTGGCCATCGTCGCGGCGATCCTGGCGTGGTCCCCGCGCACGCGGGGGTGGTCCCGCTGTTGGTCGTTGCCGGGACCTTGCCAGAATGTGGTCCCCGCGCACGCGGGGGTGGTCCGAGCGGGCGGCGCGGCGGGAGCTGCGTCGGCTGGTGGTCCCCGCGCACGCGGGGGTGGTCCCACCGCCCACCGCAGTTCCCCCACCCATTCCCGGTGGTCCCCGCGCACGCGGGGGTGGTCCCCGAGGGACGTAGTAGGAGCTGTCGGTGAACTGGTGGTCCCCGCGCACGCGGGGGTGGTCCCAGGCCATGCCCGAACGCCCCCTGCTAGCCCTGGTGGTCCCCGCGCACGCGGGGGTGGTCCCGCGCTGGAGTACCACGTCAACGGCGTTGTCGAGTGGTCCCCGCGCACGCGGGGGTGGTCCCACCCAGCTCACGAAGACGGAGCACCAGGCCATGTGGTCCCCGCGCACGCGGGGGTGGTCCCGGTGCAAGGTCACACCATCCGAGGAGCCCCATGTGGTCCCCGCGCACGCGGGGGTGGTCCCCAGCTCACCGTCTCCGTCCCCGACGACACCGTGTGGTCCCCGCGCACGCGGGGGTGGTCCCGCTCGGTTCTGCTCGCCCGATGGCTGGCTGATGTGGTCCCCGCGCACGCGGGGGTGGTCCCACGAAACGATTCTTCGACGTCCTGCTGGAGCGGTGGTCCCCGCGCACGCGGGGGTGGTCCCTGTGGCCCGGCATGCTCATTCAGATCCCCGCCGTGGTCCCCGCGCACGCGGGGGTGGTCCACAAGATCACGACCGCGTTCGGGTACGACGCCGGTGGTCCCCGCGCACGCGGGGGTGGTCCCCTGCTCGCCGTACGCGCCCCGCACCGCCAGGAGTGGTCCCCGCGCACGCGGGGGTGGTCCCTGGTGATGGGCCGGACAAGGCACAGGTGAGCTGGTGGTCCCCGCGCACGCGGGGGTGGTCCAACGACGCTGCCTCGGGAGCAGCGGATCGTGCTGTGGTCCCCGCGCACGCGGGGGTGGTCCCACCTCGGCGTAGGCGTCCTCCAGCTCCATGGCGTGGTCCCCGCGCACGCGGGGTGGTCCCATGTCCAGCAGCAAGCAGATGACGATCACCGCGGTGGCCCCGTCACGCTGGGGGGACCCCGGTAGCCGGGACCCCGCACCGCCGGAGGCGGATGCCCCGTGCGCTCGGAGCTTCGCCTACCGCCGCAACCCCAGCACCCGGTGCGGCCGGTACGGCGCCTCCAGGCGGGCGGTCTCGTCGTCCGTCAGGGTCAGGTCGACGGCGGCGACCGCGTCGTCCACGTGGGAGGTGCGGGTGGCGCCGATGATCGGGGCCGCCACGACCGGTTTGGCGAGGAGCCAGGCGAGGGCCACGCGGGCCGGGGGGAGGGCGCGGGTGGTGGCCACCGCGCGGACGGCGTCCACCACGTCGAAGTCCGCTTCCTCGTAGAGGCGGCGGGCGAGTTCGTCGTTGCCGGAGCGGAGGGTGCGGTGGGTGCCGGCGCGGTCGCGGGTGCCGGTGAGCATGCCGCGGGCCAGGGGGCTCCAGGGGATGCAGCTGACGTTCTCGTCGCGGCAGAGGGGGATCATTTCGCGCTCCTCCTCGCGGTAGAGGAGGTTGTAGTAGTTCTGCATGGATATGAACGGGGTCCAGCCGTTGGCCCGGGCCAGGTGTTGCGCCTTGGCGAACTGCCAGGCCCACATGCTGGAGGCGCCCAGGGCCCGCACCTTGCCGGCGACGACGAGTTCGTGCAGCGCCTCCAGGGTCTCCTCGATGGGCGTGTCGTAGTCCCAGCGGTGGATCTGGTAGAGGTCGACGTGGTCGGTGCCGAGGCGGCGGAGGGAGGCGTCGATGGCCTTGACGATGTGTTTGCGGGACAGGCCGCGGTCGTCGGGGCCCGGGCCCATCGGGAAGTAGACCTTGGTGGCGAGGACGTAGTCCTCACGGCGCGGGAAGAGGCGGGAGAGCAGGCGTCCCGTGATCTCCTCGCTGAGGCCGGACGAGTACATGTCGGCCGTGTCGAAGAACGTGACGCCCGCCTCGGCCGCGCGGCGGACGACGGGTTCGGCGGCCTCCTCGTCCAGGAACCACTTCTGCGCGGTGGGGCCGCCGCCGTAGCTCATCATGCCCAGGCATATCCGGGACACCTTCAGGTCCGAGCCACCCAGTTGTACGTAGCGCACGTCGTCTCCCGTTCCTCGCGGTGATCGGTCCTTGCCGCTCAGCTCACAGAGGCATCCTGCGGCCCGGGCCGGTGGAATTGAAGACGTGTGCAGGGGTCAGGGCCGGGCCCGTGGGGTGTACGAGGGGCGGGAGTTGAGGGCGGCGGCCCCGCCGGCCGCCCTCCGGTGGGCGGCCGCGGCGCGTTCCAGGTCGCGTCGCGCGTCCGGGCCTCCGGCGGCCGTGCGGGCCCGGGCGGCGCGGTCCATCTCGCGGTTGGCGAGGACGACGGCCGCGGTGGGGGCCTTGCGCTCGTCCTCGTACGCCGCCAGCGCCCGGACGGGGTCCGGTTCGGTGGCGAGGCGGTGGGCGAGGACGCGGGCGTCGAGCACCGCCTGGGAGCCGCCGTTGGCGCCGGAGGGGTACGCGGGGTGGGCGGCGTCGCCGAGGAGGGTGACGCGGCCCTCGCCCCAGGACGGGAGGGGGTCGCGGTCGGCCATGGGGTATTCGAGGATCCGCTCGGCGCCGGCGAGCAGCGCGGGCAGGTCCGTCCAGTCGAACCGCCAGTCCGCGTAGTACGGGAGGACGTCCGCCAGGCGGCCGGGGCGGTTCCAGAGCGCGTCGCCGGCGAGCGGGCCGGGGGCGCCCGTCGGCACCGCGCACACCCAGTTGAGGAGCGTACGGCCGCGCGCGAGGGCCGCGGGCGAGATCTGGTAGGCGACGAACTGGGTGTTCCGCTCGTCGGAGGCGAGGAGCAGCGCGTTGCCCGGCGGAAAGGCGTCGGTCTCGGTGACGCCCCGCCACATGGTGACGCCGCTCCACCGGAGCGGGCCCTGGGCGGGGTGGAGGCGGGCGCGGAGCCGGGAGTGGATGCCGTCGGCGGCGACGAGGACCCGGGCGGCGTGGCGCTCGTGCCGGTCGGTGGTCCGGTCGAGGGCGTGGACGTGGACGGCGTCGGGGGTCTGGGTGAAGTCCTCGACGCGGATGCCGGTCCGGACGGCCTCCGGGCCGATCCGCTCTCTCACCGTTCTCAGCAGCATCATCTGTAAGTCGCCGCGGTGCACAGAGTACTGCGGCCAGCGGTAACCGGCGGCCGTGCCGCGCGGGTCGCTGTAGCGGACGGTGCCGTACCGGTCCGTGAAGACGTGGGCGACGGCGGGGACACCGATCGCGGCCAGCTCGTCGGCCAGGCCGAGTTCGTGCAGCTCCCGGACGGCGGCGGGCTGCAGGTTGATGCCCACGCCGAGCGGGGAGATCCGGCGCGAGGACTCCAGGACGAGCGGCCGGATGCCGACGGCGTGCAGGCTGAGGGCGGTGGTGAGGCCGCCAATGCCGCCGCCGGCTATCACGACGTCCCTTTCCGGTACTTGGGCAGGGCGGGGTGGGGTCATGTCGTCATGTCTCCTCATCGAGGGGAGGGAGGGGGCGAGCCCCCGGCGTCGCCGCGCCGCGGTTCAGCGCACGGCGTGGACGAGTTCGCCGCCGCGCGGCCCCGCCTCCGGCCACCGTCCGAGGGCCTTGCCCACCGCCGCGTAGGTCGCCGTCTCCGGCCGCCAGCCCCGCTCGGTGAACAGCGGAGCGGCCTCGTCGGTGCCGTACCGCCACCCGGCGCCCGAGCGTTCGAGGAAGCTCAGCATCGGGCGGACGGCCGGGTCGTGGAACAGGGAGCCCGCGACGAAGTCGGTGAGGAGGTGGCTGCCGGGAGCGGAGAGTTCGGTGATGCGGTCGAGGAGACGGAGGACGTCCCCCTCCTCCAGGTACTGGGTGAGACCCTCGACCAGCCAGCAGGCGGGCTCGCCGGGGCGGAAACCGGCCGCCGTGAGCGGCCCGGCCCAGTCGGCGGCGAGGTCGGCGCCGACCGGCACCCGGCGGGCGCAGCGCGGCGCGGCGTCGCCGAGCAGCGACTCCTTCAGCCGCAGCAGGTCCGGGCGGTCGACCTCGTAGAGGACGGTCGTGGGGAGGGGGAGGCGGTAGGCGCGGCTGTCCATGCCCGCGGCGAGGAGGACGAGTTGGCGGGGTGCGCCGGGGGTGCCGGGGGTGCTGGGGGCTCCGGAGGGGGCGGGGGTGCCGGAGGGGGCGGGGGCTCCGGGGACTCCGGGGGCGGCGGCAGCCCCGCCCGTGACCGTCAGGAGGTGGTCGTCGAAGTAGCGGGTGCGGACGGATATGGCCTCCACCACGCCGGCCCGGTCGGCCAGTCTCCGGCCCGTCTCGCCGGCGAGGACGGCGGCGAACGGGTCGTCGAAGAGCCGGTCAGGCCGCTCGGACTCGCGGGCGCGCAGGGCGGCCGTCATCCGGGCGGTGGCGGCGACGGGGTCGAGGCGGTCGGAGGGGGCGTCGGCACCGTCAACGGGCACATCGGGGCGGTCGGCGGTCGAGTCGTGCATCGCGGTGAGGCTCCGTTCGTCGGTCGCTGGTACGGGCGCCGGGCGCCCGGTGACTCACCCCCGTTTGGTGCAGCCCTCCCGTACTACCACGCACGGGAACAAGCGGATAAGGGGACCGTGTGGCGGGTGTTCCCTACGGGACGGGTGGTGTGGACGAGGTCAGGAGTTCACTCACCACCGCCCCCAGCAGCTCCACCGCGCGGTCACGCGGCCCGCTCCGGGGCGACGGCGGCCAGCGCGGCGGCGGTGGGGAGGACGACGGCGCAGCGCGTCGCCGCGTACTCCAGGGCCATGCGGTGGTACCCGGCCGTGAAGTCGGCGACGGCGTCGGCGACCACGAACGTCTCGATGTCGTTCGAGAACGCCTCGTGGGCGGACATCAGGATGCCGACGTGCGCGTAAACGCCGCAGATGACCAGCTGGTCACGTTCTTGACGACGCATCAGATCGAGCAGGCCGGTGCGGCAGAACGCGGAGGGCCGCCACTTGGTCAGCACCACGTCCCCCTCCGCGGGCGCCACCTCGGGGACGACCGCCCGGTGCTCCTCCCCCGCCGGCATCCCGGCGCCCCAGATGTCCTTCAGCAGGCCGCGCTGCTCGTCGGTCATCCCGCCGGGCTGCGCCGTGTAGACGACGGGCGCGCCGGCGCCGGCCCACGCCCCGCGCAGCGCCGCGACGTTGGTGACGAGCTCGGCGGCCGGGGACTGCCCAGCGGGGAACGGGCGCAGGAAGTAGTGCTGCATGTCGTGGACGAGCAGCACCGCGCGCCGGGGGTCGACGGTCCAGCCCGCGGTGTTCTCCGGGAGGGAGCCGGGGGTCGGCATGGGGTACGGGGCTATCGGCGGGATGGCCACGGTGCGTCCTTTCCATGAGGGAGTGGCGGCGGCGTGGCGTCAGGCGCCGAGGGTGGCTCCGCCGTCGACGGTGAGGTGGTGCATCGTGATGTGCGCGGCGCGGTCGGAGAGCAGGAACAGGACCGCGTCGGCGATGTCCTCGGGGCGGGCGACCTTCCGGAGCGGGATGCCGAGGCGGTACTCCTCCGGCACGCCGTCGACCGAGTGCGCGCGGGCGGCGTCCGCGTCGTCCCAGAGGGCCGTGAGCATGGCGGTGTCCGTCGAGCCGGGGCCGACCACGTTGCACCGGACGCCGCAGGCGGCGAGCTCCAGGCCGAGGCAGGCGGTGAACATGCTCGCGGCGGCCTTGGAGGCGGCGTAGGCGGCGAGGTTCATGCGCGGGGTGCGGCCGGCGTTGGAGGCGATGGTGACGATGGCGCCGGAGCGGCGGCGGGCCATCCGGTCGGCGACGGCCCGGCTGACGTGGAAGACGCCGGTGGCGTTGACGCCGAGCACGGCGTTCCAGTCGGCCTCGGTGAGCTCGCGGACGCTGCCGGAGCGCAGGATTCCGGCACCGTTGACAAGGTGGGTGAGCGGCCCGAGTTCGCGCTCCGCCGTGTCGACGGCCGCCGCGACCCCGGCGGCGGAGGTGACGTCGGCGGGCAGGGCGAGGACCCGCCGGCCGGCACCGGCCAGGTCGGCGGCCAGGGCCGCCAGCGCGTCCTCGTCCCGGTCCAGCAGGGCCACGGCCACACCCTCGGCGGCCAGGGCGCGGGCCACGGCCTCGCCTATGCCGCCCGCGGCGCCGGTGACGAGCGCCGTGCCGTGCAGTCCGAACACCGTCATGTGTGGGGTCTCCTTCGTCGGCGGGCCCGGACGCCGTCCGGGGCGGTGCCCGGACTCCGGGCGGAGCGGGAGCCGGACGCTTCGGGGCAGTTCACCGTGGAGCCGTCGCACGTCGGGGCACGCTTGCCGGGGACTGCCGCCCCCGGAGGCGCCAGGGCTGCTCTCCGGCGGGCTCGGGCCGGGAGAGGCGCGCCGGCCGTCGACGGGAAGGGTGACGAGGCCGCCCCGCTTGCCGGTTCCCAGGCTGCCGATCGCGTCGTCCGGGCGCAATCCCTTGGGGCGGGCGGGGTTTGGGGTGCGGGGCGGTTTCGGTGCGGGGCGGTATCCGTGCGGGGACGCGGTCCGGGTGGCGGACCGGAGGGGCGGGCTGGGGCGCGATCCGGACAGCCCGGGAGTACGCGGCGGGCGCCCCCCCCCGAGGGCCGGCACCGTCCCCCCGACGCCCCGTCACCCCGTACCCCCGTCACCCCGCCTGCCGCGCCCCCTCCGCCACCGCTCCCCCGGCACCCGCGGCCGTGCCGCCCGGCACCGGCCGCCGCGTCTCCCGGCGTCGTACGAGCCGGTGGGCGAGTTCGGAGGTCAGGAGGCCGAGGAGGGCGATGGCGGCGGCCACGAAGCCGAGGGTGTCCGGGCCGCCGGCCTTGACCGCCAGTCCGCCGACCGCCCCGGCCAGGGCGATGGCCAGGTAGAGGATCGACGCGTGCAGGGACACCAGCACCGAGGCCAGCGGCGGGTTGAGGCCGATCAGCCGGTGCTGCTGCGGTGCGCTCATGCTGAAGCCGGCCACGGCGAACACGGCGATGAAGCCGACCGACGCGGGGTACGACCCGCCGATGCGCGGCTCGATCGTCTTCGCCTGGCGCGGGACCGGCGCCGCGAACCCGGCGGCCGGCGCGCTGATCCGGCATCTGCGCGGCTCCGTGAGCACGGTGGGGAGCGCGGTGGGGAGCGCGGCGGCGTCCCGGGCTTGACCTCGACCGCGGTTGAGGTCGGACGATGAGCGCGCATCGGAGGGGGAAGCCCCCTCGGAACCCGCGCGAGACGAGGAAACAGCGCATGAAGGCAGCGGCGATCAACGCGTTCGGCGGCCCCGAGGTCGTGGAACCGCTCGACCTCCCGACCCCGGAGCCCGGCCCCGGGCAGGTGCGGGTCCGCGTGCGGGCGGCCGGGGTGCAGCCCGTCGACGGCGCGGTCCGGCGCGGCCTGCTGCACGCCGGCGCCGCGCCGGCGTTCCCGCTGACGATCGGCAACGACTTCGCCGGGGTGGTCGACCGGACCGGCGACGGCGCGGACGCCTTCCCGGCCGGCGCCGAGGTGCTGGGCTGGGCCCTGATGGCGTGCCACGCCGAGTACGTCGTGGTCCCCGCCGACCAGCTCGTCGCCAAGCCCGCGGGCATGCCGTGGGAGGTGGCCGGCGCCTTCTCCGCGTCCGCGCAGACCGCGCACACGGCCCTCGAACTGCTCGGGGTGGGCGCCGGCGACACCCTGCTGGTCCACGCGGCGGCCGGCGGCGTGGGCACGGTCGCCGTCCAGCTCGCCCGGGCGTACGGCGCCACGGTGATCGGCACCGCGAGCCCCCGCAACCACGACTACCTGCGCTCCCTGGGCGCCGTCCCGGTGGCGTACGGCGACGGCCTGGTGGAGCGGGTCCGCGCGCTGGCGCCGCAGGGGGTCACCGTCGCCCTCGACGCGGCCGGCGGCGCGGCGCTGGACGCCTCCGTCGAACTGGTCGCGGACCGGGAGCGGATCGGCACGATCGTCGACCACGGCCGCGCCCCCGCCCTGGGGGTACGGGCCCTCACCACCCAGCGGTCGGCCGCGCGGCTGTCCACGCTGACCGGCCTCTGGGCGGAGGGCCGGCTGCGCGTCGAGGTCTCCCGCACCTTTCCCTTGGAACGCGCCGCGGACGCGCACCGCGCGATCGAGACGGGGCACGGGCGGGGCAAGATCGCGCTGGTGATGGGCTGACGGTGGGCTGTCGCGCGGAGAGCGGAGAAGGAGGACCGCCCCTCCCCGCGCGATAATGCCTCCCATGAGCCCCACCGCCCCCGCCCCGACGACCCCGGGCACCCTCCACCCCGTCCCCGACGCCGTCGCGTACCTCACCGGGCGGTGGACGGTCCACCGCGTCCTCCGCGACCTGGCCACCGGCCAGGAGGGCACCTTCACCGGCACGGCCGTGTTCCGTCCGGCCGCCGGCGCGACGCACCTCCTGCACGTCGAGGACGGCGGGCTCACCTGGAACGGCACCACGGGGCGGGCGGGCCGGACGCTCCTGCTGTACGGCCGGCCGGACGGCACGGCCGACGTCCGCTTCGCCGACGGCCGTCCCTTCCACCCCCTGGACCTGCGGTCCGGGCACTGGACCACCCGCCACCCTTGCGGCCGGGACCGCTACGACGGGACGTTCACCGTCGTCTCGGCCGACGAGTGGCGGCTCGCCTGGCGCACCACGGGACCGGCCAAGGACCAGCTCCAGCACTCGGTGTACCGCCGCGCCGAGAGCCCCTGAACTCGGCCCGCGCCAACGGGACTCTCACCTCCCGTGCCGCTCCCGGAACATGTCCGTCATCCCCTGGTCCGCGTGGCCCAGCTGCAGGTCCCGCTCGGTCCTGCCGCCCCCGGCGACCTGGAGCACCGTCGCCACCGGCGGGTACCCGGCCGCGACCACGGTGTACTCCCCCGCGGACAGGTCGACGAAGCGGAACGTGCCGTCGGCGCCCGTGATCGCGGAGTCGACGACGTTCCCGCCCGCGTCGAGCAGGGTGACGCGGGCGTCCTCGACCGGCCGGCCGCCCCCGGCGCGGACCGTCCCGCGCAGTACCGCGCCGCCCGCCAGCTCGACGTCCTGCCGGGTCTCGCGGGCGGACTGGACGGTGACGGGGAGCGCGGCCGGGCGGTAGGCGGGGGCGCTGGCGGCCAGGGTGTACTCGCCGGCGACGAGTTCGCCGATGACGTAGCCGCCCTCGTGCCCGGTCCGGGTGGAGGCGACGACCTCGCCCTGGACGCTGGTGAGCGTCACCAGCGCCTCGCACACCGGGCTGCCGTCGGCGGCGCGGACGGTGCCCGCGAGCCGGCCGGCGCCGCCGAGGACGACGTCGAGCTCGACCGGCCGGTCGCCGACGGTCACGGTGACCGCCTGCGGCTGGTGGCCCCCGGCCGCGGCGATGAGGACGTACGAGCCCGCGCCGGGCGTGTTCAGCGCGTACCGGCCGTCGTCGCCGCTGGAGCCGCGCCCGATCTGCCGCCCCTGGGCGTCGATCAGGGTGAGGGCGGCGCGGGCGACGGTGGTGCCGTCCTGGTGCTGCACGGCGCCGGCGACGGGCACCCCGGCGGCGGCGTACGACGTGTCGTCGGAGACGTACCCACCCTCACGCTCACGGACGTACGCGCCCTCACGGACGTATGCGCCCTCACGCGCATAGGCGCCCTCCCGGCCGTACGCCTCACGCCCCGGATCCGGCTCGGTGATCAGCGGTGCGGGCGACGGTGGGGCCGGCTCGTTGCGGGCGGGCGGGATGGTGGGCGCTTCGGGGGCGTTGTGGGACACCAGTGGTTTCTCCTTCAGCAGGAAGGCGAGCAGGAAGCCGAGGACGAACACCGGCACCAGGTAGAGGAAGATCCGCGGCATGGCGTCCGCGTACGCCCGGATGTAGCCGTCCCGCAGCGCCGCCGGGAGGGCGTGCACCAGGCCGGGTGTCAGGGAGTCGGCGTCCGGGAGCCCGGCGCGCCGCGGCAGTTCACCGGCGAGGCGGTGGGCCAGCCGGTGGGCGAAGAGGGTGCCGAAGACGGCCGCGCCGGCCGAACCGCCGATCTGCCGGAAGAAGTTGTTGGCGCTGGTCGCGGTGCCGAGGTCGGCGGGGTGGACGGAGTTCTGCACGGCGAGGATCAGCACGGGCAGGCAGAGGCCGATGCCGGTGCCGAGGACGGCCATCCAGAGGCTGTAGACCAGCCGGCCCGTCCCGGCGTCCAGGTGCGACAGCAGGTACATGCCTTCGGCGGCGAGGGCGCAGCCGAGGACGGGCAGCAGCTTGTAGTGGCCGGTGCGGCTGACGAGTTGGCCGGCGACGAGGGAGGCGGCCACGACGCCGCCCATCATCGGCAGCATCAGCAGCCCGGACTCGGTGGCGCCGGCCCCGTCGACCATCTGCAGGAAGGTCGGCAGGTAGCTGGCGGCGCCGAAGAGGCCGACGCCGACCACCGCGCCGATCAGGCCGGTGACGAGGAAGACGGAGTCGCGGAACAGGTGCGGCGGGATGATGGGTTCGGCCGCGTACTGCTCGACGACGAGGAACAGCAGGGCCGTGCCGAGCGCGCCGGCGGCGAGGCCGAGGGTCACGCGGTCGGTCCACGCGTACTCGGTGCCGCCCCAACTGGTCAGCAGCACCAGGCAGGTGGCGGAGGTGCTGAGCAGCAGCGCACCGAGGACGTCGAACCGGCCGCGGGCGGTGGGCCGGGGCAGGTCCAGGGCCTTGAGGACGACAGCGAGGGTGACCAGCCCGAAGGGCACGTTGACGTAGAAGCACCAGCGCCAGGAGGTGTGGTCGGTGAAGAACCCGCCCAGCAGCGGCCCGGCGACGGAGGCGAGCCCGAAGGCGGCGCTGATGACGCCCATGAAGCGGCCGCGCTCGCGGGGCGGGACGATGTCGGCGATGATCGCCTGCACGCCGATCAGCAGCCCGCCGGCGCCGACGCCCTGGAGCGCGCGGAAGGCGATGAACTGGTCCATGGTCCGCGACCAGCCGGCCAGTCCGGAGCCGAGGACGAAGACGACGATCGCGAAGACGAAGACGGTCTTGCGGCCGAGGAGGTCGCCGACCTTGCCGTAGAGCGGCAGCACCACCGTGGAGGTGAGCAGGTAGGCGGTGACGGCCCAGGGCATCCGGTCCACGCCGTGCAGGTCGCCGACGATCCGCGGGAGGGCGGTGGCCACGATCGTCTGGTCGAGCGCCGCGAGGAGCAGGGTGAGCATCAGCGCGATGAAGACGACGCGGACCCGCCCCCGTCCCGGCCGGGGGTCCCGGTCGGGGGTCCCGGCCGGGACGGGGCCGCTCGCGGGCAGGGCGGGTGGACCGCTCGTCACCACGATGGCCTCGGAGATGGATCCGCCCACGTGTGTGCTCCCGTCGTCGCGCCTGGTCGTCCGGCCGCCCTTTTTTCGCATTACGCGACAACGGGGAGCAAGCGCGACGTTTTACCCGGGAGTACGGCCGTGACGGCTTTCCGCCGGTCGGAGGCGTTGCGACGGCCCGGTGCGGGGCCGGGAAAACCACTCGAACAGGTGAGAGGCCGCCAGGGGCTCAGGCCACCAGGGGCTCAGCCCTTCTCCACCTCACCGGCGAGCCGGGCGAGGACGGCGTCGTGGATCCGGGCCAGCCCCTTGGGCGCGAAGGTCCGCTCGAAGAAGCCGCCGATGCCGGTGGCGCCGGTCCACGTGGTGCTGACGACGACCTTGGCGCGGCCCTCGCCGGCGGGGGTGACCGTCCAGGTGGTCACCATGCTGGAGTTGCGGTCCTTCTCCACCAGCTGCCCGGCGGACGGCTCGGTGACCTCCAGCAGGCAGTCCCGGACGCGCTTGCTGGTGGCCTGGAGCTTCCAGTGCACCAGCGTGCCCTCGCCGTCGCCGCCCTCCCGGACCTCGTACTCGCTGTACTGCTCGGGCAGCAGC
The DNA here is from genome assembly GCF_020099395.1 of Streptomyces mobaraensis. NCBI lineage: Bacteria > Bacillati > Actinomycetota > Actinomycetes > Kitasatosporales > Streptomycetaceae > Streptomyces > Streptomyces mobaraensis. Next base: position 1,380,703 of record NZ_CP083590.1, read on the forward strand.
TTGGCACGGGTGCCGCTGTAGTCGGCGAGCGTGTCGAACACCTCCTCCGGGTCCGCCGCGATGATCCGCTCGGTGGTGGCCTCGACCTGGCCCATGACTTGCCCTCCGGGATTCCGGGATGACGATATGTGCAGCAGTCCGCGCGTCCCGCGGGTGCGGGCAAAGCCAATCACCAACGCCCCACCTGCCCAAATCGGGGTGCGCTCGTTCCGCGTACATCCCGACGTTTCCGTCTGCGGGCGTCCCGGGACCGCTAACGTGCGTGCATGGTGCGCATACGGAAGATGACCGACGACGATGTGGACGCCGTGGCGGAGATCCGGATCGCCGGCTGGCGGACGGCGTACCGGGGCCTCGTCCCCGACGCGTACCTCGACGCCATGGACCCGGCCGCGGACGCCGCCGCCCACCGGGCCCGCCGGGCGGCGGCCGAGTACCCGATGGCGGAGCTGGTCGCCGAGTCCCCCGCCGACGGCGTCGTGGGCTGGGCCTGCCTGGGCCCCTGCCGCGACGAGGACATCCCGGCGCCCGCGGGCGAGTTGTACGCCCTCTACGTACGGCCCGCGCTCGTCGGTACGGGCGTGGGGCGGACCTTGTGCGCCGGCGCGCTGGAGAGCGCGCGGGAGCGCGGGGATGCGCGTTTGGGCTTGTGGGTGCTGCGCGAGAACGCGCGCGCCCGTCGCTTCTACGCGCGGGCGGGGTTCGCGGCGGATGGGGCGGAGCGGGTGGATGTGGTGGAGGGGGAGCAGGTGGTGGAGGTGCGGTATGTGCGGGGGGTGTAGGGGATCGGCCCGACCCCTCCCCCAAAGGGGGCACCCCCGTTTCACTGTTTCTCGCGGGGTGGGAACCGCCCACACCCCACCGCGGCGCGCCTGCGGCGCACGTCCTGTACGCGGAAGCGGAAGCTGTGGCGCCGTCCCTATGCGCCCGCGCCACAGGGACGCTAACCTAATGCCCGTCGGTGGCCACCGGCACGAAAAAGGGCCCCGCCCGGACCGGATTTCCAGACGGGACCCAAGGGCTTTACGGCCCTCGGCTTGGCTTGCGCGAGCCGAGGGTCAGCCCTTCCGCCGCCACCCCCTCACCTTCCGCGTGAAACGCTTCCAGATCGACGGGCGTGGCCTGCGGTGGCGTCCTGTCATCGGAGCGCCCCCTTTCAACGCGGCCAAGTTCCGGTGACCGCTACCGGAGGAACCCGGTGGCCGGGGTCCCCCGCGAACCGACGACGCCGGTCCCTCCATGAAGGGGGGCGCCCCGAAGGACGCCGTCGCACACACTACTGCCTGTCGACATCAACTCACGTCCCGTGAAGGGAATTCGCTCGGTCAGGTGATGTTTTACGGACGCCCGGATCAGCCCGTCCGGCGCTTGAGGACAACCGCGCGGAGCGCGGTTTCGGGGGTGCGGGGGCTCGCCCCCGTAAGAAACGGTGAAAGGGAGGGACCGGGGCACAGCCCGCCGCAGGCGCCCCCCTCAGCCGCGCGGCCCACCGCGCGCCCGCACCGTCGGCAGCGGCCGCCCGTTCAGCCGGGCGAGCGCCACCACCGCCGCCGGCCGCAACCGTTCGTGCTCGCGCGCGGCGACCAGCGTCGCCTCGGCCCGCCGGTCGCCGAGCAGCCCCAGCCCCTCCACACACGCCCGGGCGACCGGCCAGCAGTGGTCCCGGGCAGCCAACAGCCGCTCCAGCGTGGAGAGGAGAGCGGGCACGGACTCGGGCGCGCGCAGCTCGGTCAGCAGGCGGACGGGGTGGACGGCGTAGGCGGTCCGCAGCGGGTTGGTGGCGAGGGCGGCGGCGGCGCGGGCCGTCCGCGGGTCCCGGAGCCGCGCGAGGACGTGCGCCGCCGTGGCGCACCGCACCGGCTCCCGGTAGTTGAGGAGCAGCACCAGCGTCTCGAAGGCCCGCCGGTCGCCCTGGACGCCGAGCGCGAAGGCGGCGATCTCCCGGGCCCAGAGCGGCCGTTCGGGGGCGACCAGGACGTCCGCGAGCTCGTCGCGGGCGGCCCGGCTGTCGGTGCGTGCCAGGGCCAGCAGCCGCTCGTACGCCGTGAACTCGGCCGGGGAGACCAGTTCGGCCCGCACCCGCTTCAGCAGTACGCGGAATTCCTCTTCCATTCCCGCTCCTCCCCGAGTGGCCTGTACCACATACTAATTCGGGCCCCCGCCCCCTGGCGCTCGCGGTTACCGGTGAGTTAATCTCCCGGCACGAGCCGCACCCCGGCTCGGGCGGCCGGTGACGCGGCCGTCGTGGCACCGGAGTTCCCGGTGCCGTCCGCCGGTTCGGCACTCCAGTACGGCACGGCCCCGGGACAGGGCCGGCCGCTCGCACGACTCCCTCCCCGTGGACGCCCTTTACCCGTCCGCGGCAATCCTTAAGGCGCCGCGCCCGCGCAGGGCCGTGCCGCGCTCCCGCACCCGGCAGCGTCGCCGGGTCGATACCCCGTAGCTCCCGTCGCTTCCGTCGAGGCAGCTCCCGTCGAGCTCCCCGCGCCCGGGACACGCCCGCCGTCGCTCCCGGCGGGCCCCCGCGCCGGAAAACACCCTCTGGAGTCCCGTCATGGACCGTCAGTCCGCCGTCCCACCGTCCCCCGCCGCCGGCCCTACCGCTGAGAACACCGCCCCCACCGGCCCGCTCCGGTCCGTCGCCGTCATCGGCCTCGGCACCATGGGATCCGGCATCGCCGAGGCCCTCGTGCGGGCCGGCCGCGAGGTCGTCGGCATCGACGTCAGCGCCGACGCGGCCGCCCGGGCCGTCGAGGCGCTCACCGCCGCCACCGCCCGCGCGGTCGCGCGCGGCAAGCTGACCGAGGACGAACGCCGGGCCGCGCTGGGCCGGTTCCGCACCTCGGCCGACCTCGCCGACGCCGCCGGCGCGGACCTGGTGATCGAGGTCGTGCCCGAGGACTACGCGCTCAAGCACGACGTCTTCACCGCCCTCGACGGGATCGTCGCGCCCACGGCGATCCTGGCCACCGGCACCAACGCGCTGTCCGTCACCCGCCTCGCCGCCGACTCCGCCCATCCCGAACGGGTGCTCGGCCTGCACTTCTTCAACCCCGCCCCGGCGATGAAGCTGGTGGAGGTGGTCTCCTCGGTGCTCACCGCGCCGAGCGCCGTCGCCGCCGTCACCGAACTCGCCCGCGAACTGGGCAAGGAGCCGGTCGCGGTCGGCGACCGGCCCGGATTCGTCGCGGACGGGCTGCTGTTCGGCTACCTCAACCAGGCCGCCGCCATGTACGAGTCGCGGTACGCGTCCCGCGAGGACATCGACGCCGCGATGAAGCTGGGCTGCGGCCTGCCGATGGGCCCGCTGGCGCTCCTGGACCTGATCGGCGTCGACACCGCCCGGACCGTCCTGGAGGCCATGTACGCGGCCTCGCGCGACCGGCTGCACGCGCCCGCGCCGATCCTCGGGCAGCTGGCCGCGGCCGGGCTGACCGGCCGCAAGGCGGGCCGCGGCTTCTACACGTACGCGGCCCCGGGCTCGTCGGAGACGGTCCCGGACGCGGAGACGCCGGAGTCCTCCACCGGCCGGACGGCCGGCCGGCCCGTGCGCTCCGTCGGCGTCGTCGGTTCCGGGACGATGGCGAGCGGCATCGCCGAGGTCTTCGCCCGGGCGGGCCTCCCGGTGGTGCTCGCCGCCCGTACGCCGGCGAAGGCGGACTCCGCCCGGGACCGGGTGGCGTCATCACTGGCCCGCTCGGTGAAGAAGGGCAGGCTGACCGCCGGGCAGCGCGACGCGGCCCTCGGACTGATCACCCCGGCCGGGGCCCTGGACGCCCTCGCGGAGGTAGACCTGGCCGTCGAGGCCGTGGCCGAGGACCTCGCCGTCAAGCGGGAGTTGTTCACGGCGCTCGACAAGATCTGCCGCCCAGGAGCCGTCCTGGCCACCACCACCTCCTCGCTGCCGGTGATCGCCTGCGCCCGGGCGACGTCCCGTCCCCAGGACGTCGTGGGCATGCACTTCTTCAACCCGGCGCCCGCGATGAAGCTGGTGGAGGTGGTGCGGACGGTGCTGACGGCGGACGACGCCCACGCCACGGTCCGCGAGATCTGCGCGGCCGTCCGCAAGCACCCGGTGGACTGCGGGGACCGCGCCGGGTTCATCGTCAACGCGCTGCTGTTCCCGTACCTCAACAACGCGGTGAAGATGGTGCAGGAGCACTACGCCTCGCCGGACGACATCGACACCGCCATGAAGCTCGGCGGCGGCTACCCGATGGGACCCTTCGAACTCCTCGACGTGGTCGGGCTGGACGTCTCGCTCGCCATCGAGCGCGTCCTGCACCGCGAGTTCCGCGACCCGGGCCTCGCGCCCGCGCCGCTGCTGGAGCACCTGGTCGCGGCGGGCTGCCTCGGCCGCAAGACGGGGCGTGGCTTCCGCGAGTATGCGCGGGCCTGACGCCCCGGCCGCGCGGGGCGCGGCGGAAGGCTCCGGGGGGCCGGGGACGCGGGGCGCGGTGGAGGACTCCGGGAATTCGGCCGGGCGCGGCCCGGCGCGCGGTTCCGGAGGCCCGGACGCGCGGGCCGCGGCGACGGAACGCTTCGGCAGCCCGGGAACCCGGGCCTCGACGGAAGGCTCCGGGAGCCCGGGAACGCGGAGCGCAGCGGAGGACTCCCGGAACCTGACCGGGCGCGGCCCAAAGGAAGGCTCCGGGGGCCCGGGTTCGCGGGCCGCAGCGAAAGGCTCCGAGGGGCCGGACGCGCGGGCCGCGACGGAAGGCTCCGAGAGCCCGGGTGCCCCGGCCGCGACGGAACGCTCCGGAAGCCCAGGGACGCGGGGCACGGCGGCGGAAGGCTCCGGCAGCCCGGGCACCCGTGGCTCGGGCGAAGGCTCCCGGGACCCGGACCCGCGGTACGCGGTCGAGCGGCCCAGGGGCCCAGGGGTACGGAGCGACCCAGGGGTACGGAGCGCGACGGAAGGCTGGGGCGGCCTGCTGGAACCGGTCGGCGGTCCGTCCCGGCACGCCCGCGCGGGGGCGTGTTACGTTCCCCACATGTCCCAGCCCGCCAAGTCCGTCCGCTCCCCGCGCGGGACCGCCACCAGGGGCTCCGAGGAGCCCGGACCGCCCGGACCGCGCCCGTCGCCGTCCTCCCCCGCCCCGGAGGCCGCCGGCTCCCGGCGCGCCGCCGCCCAGCGCCTCACCATGCGCCGCAAACTCGCGGCCGCGGCCATGGAGTTGTTCGCGACCAAGGGCTACGAGGCCACCACCGTCGACGAGATCGCGGCGGCGGCCGGGGTCGCCCGCCGCACCTTCTTCCGCCACTTCCGCTCCAAGGAAGAGGCCATCTTCCCCGATCACGACGACACCCTCGTCCGCGCGGCCGGGGTCCTCGACGCGGCGCCCGCGCACGAGAACCCGCTGGACACGGTGTGCCGCGGCATCAAGGAGGTCATGCGCATGTACGCGGCCTCCCCCGCCGTCTCCGTCGCCCGCTACCGCCTCACCCGCGAGGTCCCCACCCTCCGCGAGCGCGAGATCGCCTCCGTCGCCCGCTACGAACGCCTCTTCACCCGCTACCTCCTGGGCCACTTCGAGGAGGGCACCCACCACGACGACGACCCCCTCCTCGCCGAGGTCGCCGCCTCCGCCGTCGTCACCGCCCACAACCACGTCCTCCGCCGCTGGCTCCGCAGCGGCGGCGAGGGCGACGTCGAGACCCAGCTCGACCACGCGTTCGCCATCGTCCGCGAAACCTTCGGCAAGGGCATCGGCGCGGGCCGCGCCCCGCTCCCGCCCGAACCGGCGGTCACCGCGCGGACGGAGGGCGAGGTCCTGGTGACGGTGGCGCGGACGGACGCGCCGCTGGGGGACGTGATGGCGGCGATCGAGAAGGTGCTCAGGAGCCGTTGAGGGGAGGCGTCCCCGGGCGCAGGCGCCCTGGGGAAGGACGCCCCGGGGGAGGGATGCCCCGTCTCCCCTCGAAGCGGAACACCCCCGGCCCCCGGACATCGGACGAACCCGGTCAGACGACCTCGACGGTCGTGGACGGCGAGGTCCGGCCGCCGAGAGAGAACTCCGGGGGCGGCCGGGCGGACATGAGGACCGCCCGGTCGCAGAAGTCGGCCTTGAGGATCTCGGATCCGCCTTGCGTCCAACCCGACCGTGGCCGGGCTGTGGGTGGGCGACGACGGCGTCCACCACGTCCTCCGCGACGGCGGTCGTGTTCCGGGCCCACCCCGCGCGGACGGCGAGCGGCTCGTCCGGCGCGGGAGCCACGGATGTTCCCCCACCCGTCGCTTCAGAACTACCGCTCCCGCACCGCGGCTTCGTGGGCCGCGAGTTCGTCCGGGGTGCCGTGGAAGGCGGGGCCGCAGCCCGGTGGGAGGCGCCGGACCACCATGGTGACGGCTTCCTCCGCCGTGGCCGCCGGGCCCACGGTGTCGCCTCGGGAGGGGCCGGCGACGAGGTAGGTGCCTCCGGCCGCGCGCTGGATGTAGGGGATGTCCCAGGTCCACCGCTGTTCGGTGCAGCGGCTGAAGTGGAGTTCTCCCATTCCGGTCCAGGGAAACAACTGCCGCAGGCGGGGCTCCGCGTAGGCCACCGCCAGGAGTTCGTCCCGTACGCGTCCGTCGTCGCGTACCGCCTGCCAGCCCGCTTCGACGACGGCGTCGCCCGCCGTATCCCTCGTATCCCTGTTCACGGCGTCATCGTGCACGACGCGGGGGGGGGTACGGCGAACGGCAGCCCGGCGATCAAGCCCCGCCGCCCCGCGAGCCCGTGAGCTCCGCTGCCTCCTCCTCCGTCGACACCGACGGCGGCGAGCCCTCCAGCGGCCGCCCGGCCGTCTCCTTCATGCAGGCCACCGCCGCCACGCCGACCAGCGCCGCACCCATGGCGTACCAGGCCGGAGCCAGATCGCTGCCGGTGGCGTGGATCAGCCCGGTGGTGATCAAGGGCGTGGTGCCGCCGAAAAGGGAGGTGGAGAGGTTGTAGCCGATGGAGAGGGAGCCGTAGCGGACGCGGGTGGGGAAGAGGGCAGGGAGGGCGGCCGACATCGTCCCGAGCAGGCAGACGAGGGAGAGGCCGAGCAGCAGCGTCCCGCCGAGCACGGCGGCGACGCCGCCCTGCCCGATCAGCAGGAACGCGGGCACCGACAGGACCACGAATCCGCCCATCCCCGCCATCAGCAGCGGTTTGCGGCCGGCACGGTCGCTGAGCCGCCCCACGAAGGTGATGAGGCACATCAGCAGCAGCATGGTGACGATCAGGACGACGATGCCGTGCGCCTCGTCGTACCCCAAGCGGTCGGTGAGGTAGGTGGGCAGGTAGGAGAGCAGCATGTAGTCGGTGATGCCGTAGGCGCCGGCCAGGACGACACACAGGACCAGCCGGGACCCTTGCGTAGCGAAGATCTCCCGCAGGCCGGCCGGCTCCCGGGTGGCCGTCCGGGCGGTCGGCTCCTCGGCCAGCTTCCGGAAGGCCGGCGTGTCCTCCAGCCTCAGCCGCAGGTACAGGCCGACGAGGCCGAGCGGCCCGGCGACGAGGAAGGGGACGCGCCATCCCCACTCCCGCATCCCGTCGCCGCCGAGCCACGTGCTCATGACGGTGACGAGGCCGGCGGCGCCGACGTAGCCGGCGAGGGTGCCGAATTCCAGGAAACTTCCGTAATAGCCACGGCGTTTGTCGGGCGCGTACTCGGCGATGAAGGTGGACGCGCCGCCGTATTCACCCCCGGTGGAGAAACCCTGGAGCATCCGGAAGACGATCAGCAGCACCGGGGACCAGAATCCGACGGCCGCGTACGACGGGATCAGCCCGATGGCGAACGTGCCGGCGGCCATCAGCACCATCGTCAGTGCGAGCACCCGTTTGCGGCCGACGCGGTCGCCGAGCGGGCCGAAGAACAGGCCGCCGAGCGGCCGGACGAGAAACGCCACGGCGAAGGTCGCGAGAGACGACAGCAACCGCACCGCGCCGTCGCCGGACGGGAAGAACACGTCGCCGATCGTCACCGCGAGATAGCTGTAGACGCCGAAGTCGAACCACTCCATGGCGTTGCCGAGCGCCGCCGCCTTCACCGCGCGTCTGACCAGCCGCTCGTCCGTGACCGTGACATCCGCGACCGTAACGTCCGCGACCGTGGCATCCGTGCGTTCGGCCGCCCCCGGGTCACTGCCGTCGCGCCCGACCTCGACGCTGCTGCCTCTGGGCAAGGCTCGGTTTCCTTTCCTGCGGAGCGCGGGCCCGGCGGCAGGCGTTTCCCACACGGGGCCCGGTTTTCGCGGCGCGCCTTCACACCGGGCGGGCCCGCGAAACGGCCGGTGGCCGAATCGCGACGCAGATCACGTTCACGTTCGGGGGCGGTACGGTCCGACGAGGCGGTCACCGGACACGAGCGTGCCCGCCTGCTTGACGTGCCGCAGGACCGGTGACACCTCCATGCTCTGCAAGCCCGGCAGCGCCCCGATGCGATCCGAGGTGAACTCGAAGAGTTCGTCGAAATCCCGGCAGTGGGCGACGGCATGCACGTTGAAGGGGCCGGAAATGGCCGCCGCGAAGGCGATCTCGGGCTCTCGCGCCAGCGCACGCCCGGCGTTCTTCACCTCCGACGGATGCACGCGCAGCCACAGATTGGCCCGCGCGTGAAAGCCCAGGGCCGCCGGGGCGATCTCGACGTCGACGTACACGACGCGCTGCCGGAGCAGGGTGCGGAGGCGGCGGGACACGCGGCCCGGCGTGGAGCCCGCCGCCTTGGCGAGGCCGGCGAGGCCGGCCCGGCCGTCCGCGGCGAGAGCGGCGAGCAGCCGCTCGTCCTCAGTCGTGAGGCGTACGGGGTCGCCGGCGACCACCGAGGACTCCGTGAACGGCGGCTCCTCGCCGGCGAGCATGGCCTCCTGCTCGGGGGACAGCGTGCCGTGGAGCGCGGCCCAGTAGTGGCCGCGGCCTCCCATGAACTGGCGCAGCATGGCGTAGGCGTTGACGTCGAGCACCGCGGCGGTGCGCGGAAGCCGACGGCCGAGCAGCTCTTCGCGCTGCGCCTCGTCCCGCGACTGGGTCGCGCACGTGACCTCGGATCCCGCCGCGCCCACGGCCACCCAGTTGACGTCGTCCCGCTGGGCGAGCGCGCCCGCGATCGCCTCGACGCTGCCCGGCCGGCAGCGCAGCCGCACCAGCCACCTGCTCTGCCCCAACGCCCCCGGGTTCACCACGCCGGCGACCCGGATGACGCCCTCGGCGCACAGCTGCCGGTACCGGCGGTTGACGGTGCTCTCGGTGAGGCCGAGCGCGGCCGCCATCGAGGCGAAGGAGGCGCGCGGAGCGATCTGGAGCGCGCGGATGATGCGGACGTCATCGGGCCGGATGGCGAAGGATCCGGACACAGAGGCACCTTTCACAGCGGGAATCCTACGAACCGGCCCGCCCCGACCGTCCCCGGAGCGGCACGGCGAGCAGACTCACTCCGTACCGCCGAAGAACGGAGACACCGCCGTATGTCATCGACCAGCAGCGCGGAGCGGCCCGCCCCGACCGCCCTCATCATCGGAGCCTCGCGAGGCCTCGGCCACGCGATGGCGGCCGAGTTCATCCGGCGGGGCTGGAACGTCACCGGCACGGTCCGCGACACCGCCGTGCGCACGCCCCTGCACGAGCTCGCCGAGCGGACCGACGGCCGCGTCGCCGTCGAGCGCCTCGACGTCAACGAGCCCGGCCATCTGCCGCCCCTGCACGCGCGCCTCGCGGAACGGGGCCCGCTCGACCTCCTCTTCGTCAACGCCGGTACCACGAGCGACGAGTGGACGCCCATCGGCGAGGTGGCCACGGACCACTTCGTCACGGTGATGACCACCAACGCCCTCGGCCCCCTGCGCGCGATCGAGGCGCTCGAAGACCTCGTGTCCCCCACCGGCCTCATCGGAGCGATGTCCTCCGGACAGGGCAGCATCACCAACAACACGACCGCCGGCCGCGAGCTCTACCGGGGCAGCAAAGCGGCGTTGAACATGTTCCTGCGCGGCTTCGCGGTCCGGCAGGCCCGGACGCACCCCCGGCGCGGCTTCGTCCTCCTGGCGCCGGGCTGGATCCGCACGGCGCTCGGGGGTCCCGACGCGCCGTACACCGTCGAGGAGAGCGCACCGCTGCTGGTGGACGTCCTGCTGTCCCGGCTGGGCACGTCCGGCCTGGCGTATCTGGACCGCTCGGGCCGGACGGTGCCGTGGTAGGCCCTGCCGGTATCGGCTCTGAGCGGGGGGGGGTGAGCGGGGGGGGGCGCCTGCGGCGGGCTGGTGCCCCGGTCCCGCCCTTTCACCGTTTCTTGCGGGAGGGCCCGCGCCCCCTGAGAGCGGCTCGCCGCTTGTCCTCAAGCGCCGGACGGGGCGGTGATGCCTCACCGCTGTCCCGCGTGGGCCCGGTGAATGTGCTCCGCCCGGTTGGCGACGTACTGGGCCCGGTGCTCCTCGGCGGTGGCCCGCTCCCAGCGGTCCGGCGCGGTGCGCACCCGCGCCTCCGTCCTCCCGATCACGGCGTCCCACCACTGGCACGCCTCGCACGGCGTCACCATGGGCGTCCCTCCTTGTTCAGCTTGTTCACGCGGGCGCGCAGCTTGTCGGTGGTGGTGGCGCGGCGGTACCGCGTCGGGTGCCAGGTGCGTCCGCCCTCCGGCGGGCGGAGGGTGATCCGGCGGGTGTCGTGGTCCCAGCCGACGACGACGCCGAACCGGTCGCGCTCGGTGTCGAGGACGAGTTCGAGCGGCTGGGGGATCCAGTCAGCCACGGTGCGCCTCCGCGTGCCGCAGGCCCTCGCGGCGCAGCCGCTCCGCGCGGGGCCAGTCACCCGCACGTTCGGCGGCGCGCCGCGCGTCGGTGAGGCGCGTGCACGCGGTGCACGGCACATGGGGGTTGGGTACGAGCACCGTCCGGGCCCCGACCCCGAAGAACATGTGCGTCATGCGGCACCGCCCACGCGATACACGAACTCGATCATTTGTGCGCCTTCCTCCTTGCCACGGGGCGCAACTGCACGCCCCACCAGGAGAGTTGCGTGGGTCACAGTGGACACGCAACACTTCGTGTCGTGCCAGTGACGCACTGGCACGACACGCGATCATGGGTTGGAGGGGGCATGTCCGCCCGCAACGCCGCCAGTTCCGCCCCGGGAGGGCGCCGCGCGTTTGGCCAACTGCTCGCCCACTACCGGCGAGCAGCCAACGAGACGCAGGAGTCGCTGGCTCCGCAGATCCTCTGCGAACGGTCGGTGCTGAGCCGCATCGAGACCGGCGACAGGGTGCCGAGCGAACAGTTGGTGAAGAGGTGCGACAAGAAGCTTGGCACCGGCGGTGCGCTGTACAAGTTGTGGCGGGAGACCGACTGGTATCCCGACGAGGCATTCCCGGACTGGTTCAAGCGTCGCAGGGAAATGGACGCCAAAGCGGTGGCGATTCGCGAATTCGAGACGCAGGTCGTACCCGGGCTGTTGCAGTCGGAAGAGTATTCGCGCGCGCTCTTCTCGCGGGGCACGGGAGCAGCGGACGCTCCTGTGATCGAAGAGCGCGTCCGCGCCCGCCTGGCCAGACAGCAGCGATTCTGGGATCCCTCCGGCCCCCTCCTTGTCGCCGTGCTGGACGAGAGCGCAATCCGCAGCGTTATGGGGAGCGCACAAGTGATGTACGGACAGTGCGCTTTCCTCCTGAAGGCCGGGGAACTCCCGAACGTTCGCATTCAAGTGGCACCTGTGCATGACCCGAAACTCATCCGGCCCAAGACGCCGATCTCTCTCATCCAACTGCCTGACGGTCACCAGTGGGTGTACAGCGAGTCCCTGGACCGCGGACATTTCAGCGATGATCCGGCAGTCGTCGCACGCCACTCACGGACCTATGATGTGCTCAGGGCGGACAGCCTGTCGACAAGGGATTCCGCTGCGTTCATCAGAGATGTGATGGAAGAGTATGGGAGAGGCCATGACACTCGCCACAAGCGTCGTACGCTGGGTGAAAAGCAGCCACAGTCATCAGGACGGCGGAAACTGCATCGAAATCGGCCTAGGTACCCCCGGCTCCACCCCCGTCCGGGACAGTAAAACGCCGAACGGTCCCGCCCTGCGGTTCCCCGCAGCCGCGTTCACTGGATTCATATCCTCCGTCAAAGACGGAAGCCTCAAATCCTGACGGGAGGCCGCCGACATGAACACATGGGTCAAGAGCAGCTACAGCGACCGTGATGGCGCAAACTGCGTCGAATGGGCCCCCGCCTCCGCAACGTCCGGCATCATCCCCCTCCGCGACAGCAAACGCCCCACCGGCCCCCTACTGCACATCCCCGCGAGCGCCTTCGCGGACCTGGTCTCCGCCATCAAGGGCGGAGCCTTCAGCGCCTAGCCTGCGGCCTCAACCCGCCCGGCAGGAAGGCACTTTCCCCGTGCGGGCCGCCGGATCGCGTCCCCGGCCTGTCGTCCCGACTCGACGGGCGTGGAGTGGCCGGGGACGGATCGCGGTCGATCTCGCGGCGATGCCCGCCGAAGCCGGCCACCTGCCCGGCCGGCTCCGGCACCCTGCTCTCGAACAGAACGGCATCCTGCGTGTCCGCGTCGGCGTGAGGCGTCGATCGGGTGCGGCACCCGGCCTGCGTGGTCCGCCGCCGGCCGATGAAGGCGGCGCGATATCGCTTCATGATCAGATAAACCGGATTCGAAAGAATATCACCGCTTCGAAGGAAACTGCTGGGCTACCCGGGCCAGTCGACCCGACCGGCCATTACCGTGCTGATTGGCGGATGGATCACCGCAATCGTCCCTCCCTCTTGCCGGATCCTCCGCGTCTTCCGTCATCGGCGCACACCGGTGCGCCGGCCGCCCGGCCAGGCAAGGAGCCCACCCCGATGACCGTGGACAGCAGCCCGGGACCCGAGGCCGCGCCGGACGCGCCGCAGCAGTCGCTGAGTACCTCCGCCGCGCGCAACCTCACCACCACCACCAAGTCCGCCCCGCAGATGCAGGAGATCACCTCCCGCTGGCTGCTGCGGATGCTCCCCTGGGTCGAGACCAAGGGCGGCACCTACCGGGTCAACCGACGGTTGCGTCATACCGTCGGCGACGGGTGCATCGAGTTCGTGCAGGAGGGTGCCACGGTCCGTGTGATCCCCCGCGAACTCGGTGAACTGGCCCTGCTGCGAGGCTTCGAGGACGTGGCCGCCCTCACCGCTCTCGCGGATCGCTGCGAACAGCGGGACTTCACGGCCGGTGAGGTGATCGTCGAACGCGGCAGCCCGGCGGACCGGATCCATCTGATCGCCCATGGACGTGTCCGGCAGCTCGGTGAGGGCAAGTACGGCGGAGAGACCTCCCTCGCGGTGCTCGCGGACGGCGGCCACTTCGGTGCGGACGCCCTGCTGGACTCCGACGCCCGCTACGACTACACGGCCACCGCCGAGACCTCCGGCACCCTTCTCACGCTCTCCCGTGCGGACTTCGCCGCCGTACAGGACTCCGTGCCCGGTCTTCGCGCCCACGTCACCGAGTTCGCCGCCGCCGCGCAGCGACGGCAGAACAAGCACGGTGAGGCCGAGATCGCCATGTCTGCCGGGCACGTCGGCGAGGCCGATCTGCCGAAGGCCTTCGTCGACTACGAGCTCACGCCGCGTGAGTACGAACTGTCGGTGGCCCAGACCATTCTGCGGGTCCACACGCGGGTCGCGGATCTCTTCAACGGGCCGATGGACCAGACGGAGGAGCAGCTCCGGCTGACCATCGAGGCGCTGCGCGAACGCCAGGAGTACGAGCTCGTCAACAACCGTGAGTTCGGGCTGCTGCACAACGCTGACTTCAAGCAGCGCATCCAGCCCCACTCCGGCCGGCCGACCCCGGACGACATGGACGATCTGCTCTGCCGCCGCCGTGGCACCAAGCTCTTCCTCGCCCACCCGAGGACGATCGCCGCGATCGGACGCGGCTTCAACGCCTACGGTCTCTACCCGGACCACGTCGATCTCGGCGGACAGTCCGTCCCGGCCTGGCGCGGGGTCCCGATCCTGCCCTGCAACAAGATCCCGATCAGCAAGGAGCAGACCAGCTCCATCATCGCCATGCGCACGGGCGAGAAGAACCAAGGGGTCATCGGCCTGTGGCAGACGGGGCTGCCGGACGAGGTCGAGCCGGGCCTCTCGGCGCGCTTCATGGGCATCAACGAGCAGGCGGTCGCCTCGTACCTCGTCAGCACGTACTACTCCGCCGCGGTGCTCGTACCCGACGCACTCGGGGTCATGGAGAACGTGCAGATCGCCCGCGGACGCGACTGAGGGCACGCCCGCCGCGCGAAGCGGGCCGACGCGCCCGTCCACGCCGCACGAGCGCTCACCCCACCGCAACGAGGAGTAGCAGATGCCCGTTCCCGGGCCCCGTGGACCATCCGTCCCCGCTCAGCCGTCGAGGCCGGCCGGCACAGTGTCGGACGTCCCCGCGCCGCCTGCCCCGCCCTCCGTACCCGCCGCCGAAGCCGCCGCCGAACCCGTTCGGCGTGTCCTGGGCGGGCCCACCGGGCTGGGCACGACCGCCCTGTCCCTGGCCGGCCGTTCGCAACCGGCCCCCGCGCCTTCGCCGCCTCCCCCTTCGCCCCCGCCTCCGCCGGTCCCCGGCGCGGGAGCGGTCACACCACCCGAACCGGCAGCCGGACCGGATCCCCAACGGATCCTGGGTGGGCCGAGCGGCCTGGGCACCGCCGCGCTGTCCCTGGCCCTGTCCTCGGCCCTCGCCTCGCCCCGGCTGCCGCCGGAGCCCGTCCCGGCCCCGCCCGCCGAAGGACAGGCCGTACCCGGGCTGTACCACCATCCCATCCCGGAGCCCGACCCCGTCCGCGTGGAGGAGGTGAGCCGCCGGATCAAGCGCTGGGCCGAGGACGAGGTGCGGCTCTACCCCGAGGAGTGGGAGGGCCAGTTCGACGGCTTCTCGGTCGGGCGGTACATGGTCGGCTGCCACCCCGACGCCCCCACGGTCGATCACTTGATGATCGCCACCCGGATGATGGTCGCGGAGAACGCCGTCGACGACTGCTACTGCGAGGACCACGGCGGCTCGCCCGTCGGCCTCGGTGGACGCCTTCTCCTGGCCCACACCGCGCTGGACCCGCTCCACACGACCCCGGAGTACGCGGCGGCGTGGGAGGAGTCGCTCGGCTCGGACGCCCCGCGGCGCGCCTATCGCAGCGCGATGGACTACTTCGTCCGCATGGCCACGCCCTCCCAGGCCGACCGCTTCCGCCACGACATGGCCCGGCTGCACCTGGGTTACCTGGCCGAGGCCGCCTGGGCCGAGACCGACCACGACCCGGAGGTGTGGGAGTACCTGGCCATGCGCCAGTTCAACAACTTCCGCCCCTGCCCCACCATCACCGACCTTGTCGGAGGCTACGAGCTCCCGGCGGACCTGCACGCACGCCCGGAGATGCAGCGGGTCATCGCGCTGGCCGGGAACGCGACCACCATCGTCAACGACCTGTACTCGTACACCAAGGAACTCGCCAGCCCCGGCAGGCACTTGAACCTGCCCGTTGTCCTCGCCGAACGCCAACAGCTCTCGGAGCGCGACGCCTACCTCAAGGCGGTCGAGATCCACAACGACCTCATGCACGCCTTCGAGGCGGCGGCGGCCGAGCTCGCCGCGGCGTGCCCGCTGCCCACCGTGGTGCGCTTCCTCAAGGGTGTGGCCACCTGGGTCGACGGCAACCACGACTGGCACCGCACCAACACCTACCGCTACAGCCTGCCCGACTTCTGGTAAAGAACGGACACCTCTATGACCACGGAAATCGTCCCCACCGCCGCCGCGACGATCCCGGCCCCGGCGACCCCCTACCAGAAGGACATCGCCCGGTACTGGAACAACGAGGCGAGGCCGGTGAACCTGCGCCTCGGCGACGTGGACGGGCTCTACCACCATCACTACGGCATCGGCGCCGTCAACCACGACGCCCTGGGCGACCCGGAACACAGCGAGTACGAGAAGAAGCTGATCGCCGAGCTGCACCGGCTCGAGTCCGCTCAGGCCGACTTCCTCCTGGACCACCTCGGCCCCGTCAAGAGCGACGACATCCTCGTCGACGCCGGCTGCGGGCGCGGCGGATGCATGGTCATGGCTCACCGGCGCTTCGGCTGCAGGGTCGAGGGCGTCACCCTGTCCGCCACCCAGGCCGACTTCGGCAACAACCGGGCACGGGACCTGCGGATCCAGGACCACGTGCGCTCCCGCGTGTGCAACATGCTCGACACCCCGTTCGAGAAGGGCAGCGTGGCCGCCTCGTGGAACAACGAGTCGACCATGTACGTGGACCTCCACGACCTGTTCGCGGAGCACTCCCGCTTCCTCAAGGTGGGCGGCCGGTACGTGACCATCACCGGTTGCTGGAACCCCCGCTACGGCCAGCCGTCGAAGTGGGTCTCCCAGATCAACGCCCACTTCGAGTGCAACATCCACTCCCGCCGTGAGTACCTGCGGGCCATGGCCGACAACCGGCTGGTGCCGCAGACCGTGATCGACCTGACCCCCGACACCCTGCCGTACTGGGAGCTGCGGGCCACGTCCTCGCTGGTGACCGGGATCGAGAAGGCGTTCATCGAGTCGTACCGGGACGGCTCCTTCCAGTACGTGCTGATCGCGGCCGACCGCGTCTGACCCGGCGGCACCGTCAGGAACGCCCCCACGGCGGAGTCCACGGCCGGGGACTCCACGGCGGAGACTCCCGACCGGAGTTCGCACGGCAGTGCCAGGGGTGAACCCTGATATCGCGGCGGCCGGGGACGGGCAGCAACCCGGCCATGAGTTCCCTGGCGCACCTCAGCTCAGTGATCACCGCCGTGGCCGGCGTGGCGGGCACCCTAGGTGTATCCGGGACGTCAGGCCGTTCGTTCGCTGCTTGCTACCGGGCCCTGGGGCCGGGGGCGGGCGGGGTGCGCGGTCGCAGGCGCTCTCCCTGCGGCCCGAACATGATCAGGTACTCGACCGGGCCGCCGGGGCCGGCGTTCGCGACCCCGTGGGGATCGCGGGTGTCGAACTCGGCGACGTCCCCGGCACTCAGGACGAGGTCCCGAGTGCCGAGTGCGAGCCACAGCCGCCCGTACAGGACGCACAGCCACTCCCAGCCGTCGTGGGAGACCTGCCGGGGCCGCGCGGGCGGCTCCTGGACGGCGGGGAGGACGTGTTTGTGGGCGTGCAGGCCCCCGACGTACCGGGTCAGCGGCAGCACCGCCTTGTCGTCGCCGAAACGCTGGAGCGCGGAGGTGCGGGGCTCGGCGGCGGGGGCGGTGCCGGCCAGCTCGTCCAAGGAGACGCCGTACTCCTTCGCCAACTGCAGCACCACTTCCAGGGTGGGCTTGCGTCGGCCGGTCTCGATCCGCGACAGCGTGCTCGGGGAGATGCCGGTCGCGCAGCTGACGCCGGCGAGCGTGGAGCCGCGGTGTTCACGCGCGGCCCGCAGCCGGGGGCCCATCGCCGCCAGCGTGTCGGCCACGTCGTCGCCTGTCACCCGCCCTGTCCCCTTCCGGACGTGCCGCTCCACCATCCTGTCCCGCGAGTTTGCCAGATTGGCAAGGGTCATCGCGGTGGACGGTCGCTGCGCCGCATGATCGGTGCGTACCCGCGTCCACCCGCGAACCGAGGAGAAGCCCCCATGCAGCCCGAGCCGTCCGCCGCACTCCGTCACCGCATCGTCGACGCCCCGGCCGGGCGCCTTCACCTGGTCGAGCAGGGCACCGGCCCGCTGGTCCTGCTCGTGCACGGCTTCCCCGAGTCCTGGTACTCCTGGCGCCGCCAGCTCCCGGCCCTCGCCGCGGCCGGCTACCGGGCGGTGGCGATCGACGTGCGCGGCTACGGTCGCTCCTCCAAGCCTGCGGAGACCGACGCCTACCGGATGCTGGACCTGGTGGAGGACAACGTCGCCCTCGTCCACGCCCTCGGCGAGGAGAACGCGGTGGTCGTCGGTCACGACTGGGGCTCCAACATCGCCGCCACCTCCGCCCTGCTCCACCCCGAGGTCTTCCGGGCCGTCGCCCTGCTGAGCGTCCCGTACGCGCCACCCGGCGGCCCGCGCCCCACCGACATCTTCGGCCGGATCGGCGGCCCCGAGCGGGAGTTCTACGTCTCCTACTTCCAGGAGCCCGGCCGCGCCGAGACGGAGATCGAGCCTGACGTGCGAGGCTGGCTCGCGGGCTTCTACGCCGCCCTGTCCGCCGACACCATGCCCGCCCAGGGCGAGCCCGACCCGCACTTCGTCGCCCACGGCGGCCGGCTGCGTGACCGTTTTCCCGCCGGCATCCTCCCGGCCTGGCTGACCGAGGACGACCTCGACGTCTACGCCGGAGAGTTCGAGCGCACGGGTCTGACCGGCGCCCTCAACCGCTACCGCAACATGGACCGCGACTGGGAAGATCTCGCCCCCCACCGCGACGCCCCGATCAAGCAGCCGTCCCTGTTCATCGGCGGCACCCTGGACGCCTCCACCACCTGGATGTCCGACGCTATCGACGCCTTCCCCACCACCCTCCCCGGTCTGACCGCCTCCCACCTCGTAGAGGGCTGCGGCCACTGGATCCAGCAGGAACGCCCCGAGGAGATCAACCGTCTGCTGACCGGCTGGCTCAACAGCCTCACGGGCTGAACCGCCGGGCGCGGCCGCGGCTTCTGCACACGGAACAGTTCGGCCCGCCTGTCCACGCGCAGCGGCTACGGCCGGGTGCCGCGTGATTCTCACTCATGACCAGTTGCGAGGATCCTGCGAACACCCCGGAACCGCTCACGAATCCGCAGGTCGCCATCCGCATCGAGGGGCGACCGGCAGTCCGAGGGGGTGCTCATGTGCCGCCGGTGATCGGCCGCCTGCGGTCACTTGCGAAGCCGGGAACGGTACTCGCCCGGGGGCATGCCTCGGGCCCGTCGGAAGGCGCGGCTGAAAGCGTGCGGGGAGGCGTAGCCGACCGCGTCGGCGATCGACTCGACGGGCTCGTCGGTGTCGCGGAGGCGGACGGATGCCAGGTCCATGCGCCACTGCGTCACGTACGCACCCGGCGTCTGTCCGAGCGCGGAGCGGAAGTGTCTGGACAGTGTCGTTCGGGAGACCGCCGTCGCGGCCGCCAGGGATGCGGTGGTCCAGGGGTGTTCCGGCCGGGCGTGGATGCGTGTCAGGGCGTCGCGCACGACCGGATCGCGCGTCGCGGCCGGCCATGAGCCGGTCCGCTCCTGCGGGTGGCGGGCCAGCCAGACGCGTATGAACTGGATGAGCAGGAGGTCGACGATGCTGTTGACGGCGGCGGTGGTGCCGATCTGCGGCTGTGCGAGCTCGGCCGTGAGCAGTTCGACGGTGTTGCGGAGCTGTGCGTTCTCCCGGCTTGTGACGTGCATCGGCCGGGCGAGGGAGGTGAGTACCGGCGTGGTCACCTCCGGGTCCTGCTCGTAGCGCAGGACGAGCACTTCCGTCCGCGCCGGCGTCGAGCCCAGGTGCAGGGGGCTGCCGTCGGTGAGGGCCTGGTCCGTCGCCTTGCGGTCACAGGGGCTCATCGTCGTACCGGATCCGGCGGCTATGCCGTGGGCGGTGCCCGGTGCCAGCAGGACGGCGTCTCCTGCCCGTACCTCCAGGGGTTTCCCGCCCGGAAGATGGAGCCACATCGTGCCGCGGGAGACCA
The DNA here is from genome assembly GCF_020099395.1 of Streptomyces mobaraensis. Taxonomy (NCBI): domain Bacteria; kingdom Bacillati; phylum Actinomycetota; class Actinomycetes; order Kitasatosporales; family Streptomycetaceae; genus Streptomyces; species Streptomyces mobaraensis. The sequence continues at coordinate 1,400,303 of NZ_CP083590.1, forward strand.
CGTGCAGTGCCGCTGCCGGGGAGGGCTCCAGCCACAGGCCCCAGGTTCCTCCGGCTTTCAGCACGACCCCGAGCGCGCCTCGCGCACCCGATACACGCAGGGCTTGTGCGAGTACGTCCATCGTTCCGTCCTCGTCGTCGGCGGGTGTCAGGCCACGTCGAGAACGATCTTTCCGTGCACCGTGCGCGCGAACAGCGCCCGGACGGCGTCGTCCACGTCCTGCCAGTCGCCGCGCAGTCCGACCGGTGCCGAGAGCCTTCCGGCGGCCATGAGGCCCAGCAGGTCCGTCAGTTCCCCGCTGGTCGGCGTCATGTCGCCGTAGGTGGCGATGGTGCGGGGTTCGCCGAAGCCGAACAAGGTCCCTGACGGGAACGTGGTGTCCCGCCCCGAGGAGTATCCGACCAGGTGGAGGGTGCCGCCCTCGGCGAGGCAACCCCACGCCTGGGCCACCAGCGGCCCGCCGACCGTGTCCAGGACGAGGTCGAACCGGCGCTCGGTCCGGGCCAGGTCGGTCAGGACCTGGTCGGCCCCGAGCTCGCGGAGGCCGGCGGCCCGTTCCGGCGAGCCCACGAGCGCCGTCACCCGGGCGCCCGCCAACGCCGCCAACTGCACGGCGAAGTGCCCCACGCCCCCGCTGGCGCCGGTGACCAGCACGTCGCGCGCCAGCAGGGAACGCTTGCGCAGCACCCGCAGCGCGGTGACTCCCGCGATCCCCAGCGCGGCGGCGTCGGCCAGATCCACGCCCTCGGGGACGGTGGCGAGCGAGGCGGGGCGGACCGCCACCCGCTCCGCCCACGCGTGGGCGGACATCCCCAGCGCGACGCGCGTCCCTTCGGGTGGCCCCGAGCCGTCGGACGCGGCACGCACCACGACGCCGGCCGCGTCATGACCGTGCACAGCGCCGGCCGGCCACCGGTGCAGATAGTTCAGCTCTCCGAAGTTGAGACCGATGTGCCGTACCTCGACCAACGCCTCGTCGCAGGACGGCACGGGCTCATCGACATCGGCGAACCGGACGGGCCCGGCCTCGCCGTGATCGACCACAAGGGCGCGCATGGGTGTGTTTCCTTCGTTCGAGGATGCGCCTCAACGGGCGGCGCGGCAGTGGACGGAGTGCGCGAATGCCGCGCACTGCCGCCTCCTCGAAACCCTATGCAGGCCCAGCACAGCGACCAGCCCCGTGTGAGTCGATCAGTTGACGATCTGTAGCAGCGACGATCTGTAGCGGTGCGGCTCGCGCGCGGCGTCGAACCAAAGACCCTCGAGTACGCCGAGCCCGCCGCCGCCCGGCCCGGTGATCAACTGCCGCGCGTCGCCCAGACCTCGACATACGGACCCGGGTCCACGGCGTCGACCGTGAAGCCCGCACCGGCCACCGCGGCGGCGAACTCGTCCGGGTCCCAGACCCTGTACCACCGCCGGCCGTCGGGTTCGTCGAGCCAGCCCGTCCGGCCGTCGGCCTTCAGGCACGCGTACAGGCGGCCCCCGGGGCGCAGCAGTCGGGCGAACTGCCCGAGCACGTTCACCACGTCCGCCGTGTCGAGGTGGACGAGCGACGCGGAGGACCAGATTCCGTCGAAGGTCCCGGCCGGGAACCGCGTCCCGACCTCGCGCAGGTCGCATGCGGAGGCCGGCGCGTGGGCGTTGGCCATCTCCACGAACACCGGGTTGAGGTCGACGCCGCGCGCCACGTGCCCGTACTTCCGGAACCGCGCGAGGTCACGACCAGGGCCGCACCCCGCGTCGAGGATCAGCGAAGGCACGGGCAGGGAGCCCGCGAACCGTTCGACACGATCGGCCATCTTCGGCGCGTGCTCGGCCGCGTACGCGTCGGCGTGGTCGCTGTAGACGGCGACGGATTCGGTCAGCGGGTCCATCGGCTCTCCGTGAGATGCGGGGCTTGACGTCATCCCCCATTCTCAGCCGCTCCCACGTCACCGGCCGGTGGCCGGAGCGGAACCGGAGCGAAAAGGGACCAAGCTCATACGCTCATGGTCCGGGCGCCCCGACGCCCGGACCCACGCGAACCGAGAACCGCCTCGCGTCACTTCCGCCAGAACAAGTGGTGCGTCACGCCGCTCGGGCTGGGCACGACATCGAGGTGGAACCGGTCGAGGAGCTCGTCGGGGGACTCCCAGAGCCGTACCCCGGTCCCGAGTTTCACCGGCGAGACCGCCACATGCATCGTGTCGACGAGGCCGGCGTCGAGGAACTGCCGGATGGTGGTGGCCCCGCCGCCGAGCCGGACGTCCTTGCCCCGCGCCGCCTCCCGTGCCCGCTCCAGGACCGTGGCCGGGTCGCCGGCGACGAAGTGGAACGTGGTGTCGGAGAGGGTGAAGGAGGGGCGTTCGTGGTGGGTCATGACGAACACCGGGGTGTGGAAGGGCGGCTCCTCGCCCCACCAGCCGCGCCACTCGTGGTCCTGCCAGGGCCCTCGCTGGGGACCGAACTTGTTGCGGCCCATGATCTCGGCACCGATGTTGCGGGAGAAGTCCCGTGTGAGGTAGTCGTCGAGGCCCCGGCTGCCGCCGGGGTCGGTACGCATGGGCCAGCTCGCCGTGGCACCGGCCCAGGCGAACAGCCGCTCGGGCTCGACGTGGCCGAACGGGCGCTCCAGGCTCTGGTCCTCCCCGGCGGCGATGCCGTCACTTGAGACATTGAAGTTCTGGACTCTCAGTAGCTGGGCCACGCTTTCCTCCCGTGCTGTCGGTGCGCGTCAACCTACGCGGGACGCCACCTGCCGATCAACGAATCGGCCGGGCAACCCCCCGTCCCCTTGCACGGCGCTCCGGAAGGCGGAAGGGGGACGCCCCAGCCCAGCGGCCGGTCCTCCGACCGTCACCGATGGCGTCCACAATCGGGCATATCCACCATTCCTGCCGACAACGCCCGCTCATCTGTGAACCCCCGGTGACAGGTGTCTCAATTTTCTGGCACCGAGTGTCTTGTCGAGTGGCACGCCGTGCCATACCTTGATGGCGTCCGGGCGGCCGGCGCACAGACACCACACGTCGTGTGCCGGCTGTCCCCACAAGCACCACCTGTGCGCCCGGACCGCCTGCGTCACCAGGCACACGTACCGCCTGCGCGGCCACCCCGCGCGCTCCCGCGCCACCCCACCGAACCGACGGCACCATCCCCCGACGTTCCCTCAAGCCGTTTCCCCGAGAACGCGCTTCGCCGGAGGCACTACCGTGAACCAGATACTCGACGCCATCCTCGCCACCGACACCACCAGCGAGGACTTCGCCGCCCTGCCGATCCCCGAGTCGTATCGCGCGGTCACCGTGCACAAGGACGAGGCGGACATGTTCGCCGGGCTGGAGACCCGGGAGAAGGACCCGCGCAAGTCCCTGCACGTCGAGGAGGTGCCGGTGCCCGAACTCGGGCCCGGCGAGGCGCTGGTGGCCGTGATGGCCAGCTCGGTGAACTACAACTCCGTGTGGACCTCGATCTTCGAGCCCGTCTCGACCTTCTCCTTCCTGGAGCGCTACGGCCGGCTCTCGCCGCTCGCCGCCCGCCACGACCTGCCGTACCACGTCATCGGCTCCGACCTCGCGGGCGTCGTGCTGCGCACCGGCCCCGGCGTCAACGCCTGGAAGCCGGGGGACGAGGTCGTCGCGCACTGCCTCTCCGTCGAGCTGGAGTCGGCCGACGGGCACAACGACACGATGCTCGACCCGCAGCAGCGGATCTGGGGCTTCGAGACCAACTTCGGCGGCCTGGCGGAGATCGCGCTGGTGAAGTCCAACCAGCTGATGCCCAAGCCGGACCATCTCAGCTGGGAGGAGGCCGCGGCTCCGGGCCTGGTCAACTCGACCGCGTACCGGCAGCTGGTGTCGCGCAACGGCGCCGGGATGAAGCAGGGCGACAACGTGCTGATCTGGGGCGCGAGCGGCGGACTCGGCTCGTACGCCACGCAGTTCGCGCTGGCCGGCGGCGCCAACCCGATCTGTGTCGTCTCCAGCGAGCAGAAGGCGGAGATCTGCCGGCGGATGGGCGCCGAGGCGATCATCGACCGGAACGCCGAGGGGTACCGGTTCTGGAAGGACGAGCACAGCCAGGACCCGCGCGAGTGGAAGCGGTTCGGCAAGCGCATCCGCGAGCTGACCGGCGGCGAGGACGTGGACATCGTCTTCGAGCACCCCGGCCGCGAGACGTTCGGCGCCTCCGTCTACGTCACCCGCAAGGGCGGCACGATCGTCACCTGCGCCTCCACCTCCGGCTACGACCACCAGTACGACAACCGCTACCTGTGGATGTCGCTCAAGCGGATCGTCGGCTCGCACTTCGCCAACTACCGCGAGGCGTGGGAGGCCAACCGGCTGGTCGCCAAGGGGAAGATCCACCCGACGCTGTCGAAGACGTACCGGCTGGAGGAGACCGGCCAGGCCGCGTACGACGTCCACCGCAACCTCCACCAGGGCAAGGTCGGCGTGCTGGCGCTGGCCCCGGAGGAAGGCATGGGCGTGCGCGACGAGGAGATGCGGGCCCGGCACATCGAGGCCATCAACCGCTTCCGGAACGTCTGATGGGTTCCGGCCGCGAGAAGGACCGCCCCTGGCTGATGCGGACGTACGCCGGCCACTCCACCGCCGAGGCGTCCAACGAGCTCTACCGCCGCAACCTCGCCAAGGGCCAGACGGGCCTGTCCGTCGCGTTCGACCTGCCGACGCAGACCGGCTACGACCCGGACCACGTCCTCGCCCGCGGCGAGGTCGGCCGGGTCGGGGTGCCCGTATCGCAACTGGGCGACATGCGGCGGCTGTTCCAGGACATCCCGCTGGAGCGGATGAACACCTCCATGACCATCAACGCCACCGCCATGTGGCTGCTGGCGATGTACCAGGTGGTCGCGGAGGAGCAGGGCGCGGACGTCACCACGCTCCAGGGGACGACGCAGAACGACATCGTCAAGGAGTACCTGTCGCGCGGGACGCACGTCTTCCCGCCGGGTCCGTCGCTCCGGCTGACCACCGACATGATCGCGTACACGGTCGCCCACATCCCCAAGTGGAACCCGATCAACATCTGCAGCTACCACCTCCAGGAGGCCGGGGCCACCCCGGTGCAGGAGATCGCGTACGCCATGTCCACCGCCATCGCGGTGCTGGACGCGGTGCGCGACTCCGGGCAGGTGCCGGCCGAGCGGTTCGGGGACGTCGTCGCCCGCATCTCGTTCTTCGTGAACGCGGGCGTCCGCTTCGTCGAGGAGATGTGCAAGATGCGGGCGTTCGGCCGCATCTGGGACCAGGTCACCCGGGAGCGGTACGGCATCGAGGACGCCAAGCAGCGCCGCTTCCGCTACGGCGTCCAGGTCAACTCCCTCGGCCTGACCGAGGCGCAGCCGGAGAACAACGTCCAGCGGATCGTCCTGGAGATGCTGGCCGTCACCCTCTCCAAGGACGCCCGCGCCCGCGCCGTCCAGCTGCCCGCCTGGAACGAGGCGCTGGGCCTGCCGCGCCCCTGGGACCAGCAGTGGTCGCTGCGCATCCAGCAGGTGCTGGCGCACGAGAGCGACCTGCTGGAGTACGACGACATCTTCGCCGGCTCGCACGTGATCGAGGAGAAGGTGGCCGGGCTGGTCACCGACAGCCTGGCCGAGATCGACCGCATCCAGGAGATGGGCGGCGCGATGGCCGCCGTCGAGTCCGGCTACCTCAAGGCGCAGCTCGTCTCCTCGCACGCCGAGCGGCGGGCGCGGATCGAGTCGGGCGAGGAGAAGATCGTCGGGGTCAACTGCTTCGAGACCACCGAGCCCAACCCGCTCACCGCCGACCTGGACACCGCGATCATGACGGTGGACCCGGACAACGAGGCACGGGTGGTGGCGGCGCTGCACCGGTGGCGGGACGACCGGGACGAGTTCCGCGCGCAGGAGGCGCTGTCCGTCCTGAAGAAGACCGCGGCCGGCTCCGAGAACCTGATGCCCGCCACCCTGGAGTGCGTCCGCGCCGGGGTGACGACCGGGGAGTGGGCCTGGGCGCTCCGCGACGTCTTCGGCGAGTTCCGCGCCCCGACGGGCGTCAGCGGCGCGCCGCTGGCCGTCACGGCGGAGGCGGGCACTCCGCTGGCCGCCGTCCGGGAGAAGGTCACCCGGACCGCGTCGGACCTGGGTACCGGCCGGCTGCGGCTACTGGTCGGCAAGCCCGGCCTGGACGGGCACTCCAACGGCGCCGAGCAGATCGCCGTACGGGCCCGCGACGCCGGCTTCGAGGTGGTCTACCAGGGGATCCGGCTGACCCCCGAGCAGATCGTCGCGGCGGCCGTCGCGGAGGACGTGCACTGCGTCGGCCTGTCCATCCTCTCCGGCTCGCACGCCGAGCTCGTCCCCGACGTGCTGGCCCGGATGCGGGCGGCGGGGGCGGGCGAGGTGCCCGTGATCGTGGGCGGGATCATCCCGTCCGCCGACGCCGCCGCGCTCCGGGAGGCCGGGGTGGCGGCGGTCTTCACCCCGAAGGACTTCGGTATCACCGAGATCATCGGCCGTATCGTCGATGAGATCCGCACAGCGAACGCGCTCGACCCCCTGGAGGTCTCCGCATGACCGGCACCCCCCTCACCGTCAACCGGCTCCGCCCCCGCCGCTCCTGCCTCGCCGTCCCCGGCAGCAACCCCCGCTTCCTGGAGAAGGCCCAGGGCCTCCCCGCCGACCAGGTCTTCCTCGACCTGGAGGACGCCTGCGCGCCGATCGCCAAGGAGGGCGCCCGCCACACGATCGTGGACGCGCTCAACAACGGCGACTGGACGGGCAAGACCCGGGTCGTGCGCGTCAACGACTGGACCACCCACTGGACGTACCGGGACGTCGTCACGGTCGTCGAGGGCGCGGGCCCGAACCTGGACTGCATCATGCTGCCCAAGGTCCAGGACGCCCAGCAGGTCGTCGCCCTGGACCTGCTGCTGACGCAGATCGAGAAGACCATGGGCTTCGAGGTCGGCCGGATCGGCATCGAGGCGCAGATCGAGAACGCCAAGGGCCTGGTGAACGTGGACGCCATCGCCGCCGCGTCGCCGCGCATGGAGACCATCGTCTTCGGGCCGGCCGACTTCATGGCCTCCATCAACATGAAGTCCCTGGTCGTCGGCGAGCAGCCGCCCGGTTACGGCGCCGACGCCTACCACTACATCCTGATGCGCATCCTGATGGCGGCCCGCGCCCACGACCTCCAGGCGATCGACGGCCCCTACCTCCAGATCCGCAACCCCGAGGGCTACCGCGAGGTGGCGGCGCGGTCGGCGGCGCTGGGCTTCGACGGCAAGTGGGTGCTGCACCCGGACCAGGTGGCGCTCGCCAACGAGATCTTCTCGCCGTCGCAGGAGGACTACGACCACGCCGAGCTGATCCTCGACGCCTACGCGTACTACACCTCGGAGGCGGGCGGCGCCAAGGGCTCGGCGATGCTCGGCGACGAGATGATCGACGAGGCCAGCCGGAAGATGGCGCTGGTGATCGCGGGCAAGGGCCGTGCGGCCGGCATGTCCCGTACGTCCAAGTTCGAGATCCCGGAGGCGTGAGCGGTATGCAGTTCGGCCGGACCTACGAAGAGTTCACCGTCGGCGACGTCTACAAGCACTGGCCCGGGAAGACGGTCACCGAATACGACGACCACCTCTTCTGTCTGCTCACGATGAATCACCACCCGCTGCACATGGACAGCAACTACGCGGAGCGGACGACGGATTTCGGGAAGAACGTCGTCGTCGGCAATTACGTCTATTCGCTGCTGCTGGGCATGTCGGTGCCGGACGTGTCGGGAAAGGCGATCGCCAACCTGGAGGTCGAGTCGCTGAAGCACGTGGCGCCGACGTTCCACGGCGACACGATCTACGGCGAGACGACGGTGCTGGACAAGACGCCGTCGAAGTCGAAGAACGACCGGGGAATCGTGTACGTCGAGACCCGCGGCTACAAGCAGGACGGCACGCTCGTCTGCGTCTTCCGGCGCAAGGTGATGGTGCCCACCGCCACGTACATCAAGGAGCGCGGCGGCGAGCAGCCCGGCCGCCCCGAGCCGATCGTCCGGGAGAAGTGAGATGGGCATGGGCCGCCTCGCACAGACCGAGGGACTGACGGACGTCCAGCGGGAGATCCTCGCCACGGTCCGGGACTTCGTCGACAAGGAGATCATTCCGGTCGCGACGGACCTGGAGCACCGCGACGAATATCCGACCGAGATAGTCGAGGGCCTCAAGGAACTCGGCCTCTTCGGGCTGATGATCCCGGAGGAGTACGGCGGGCTCGGTGAGTCGCTTCTCACATACGCGCTCTGCGTGGAGGAGATCGCCCGCGGCTGGATGAGCGTGTCGGGGATCATCAACACCCATTTCATCGTCGCCTACATGCTCAAGCAGCACGGGACGCAGGAGCAGCGGGAGTACTTCCTGCCGCGGATGGCCACCGGCGAGGTGCGGGGCGCGTTCTCGATGTCCGAGCCGGGGCTGGGCTCCGATGTGTCGGCCATCACGTCGAAGGGCGTCCGGGACGGGGACGAGTACGTCCTCACCGGCCAGAAGATGTGGCTGACCAACGGCGGCTCGTCGACGCTGGTGGCGGTGCTCTGCCGGACGGACGAGGGGCTGCCGGAGGGCTCGGCGCCGCACAAGTCGATGACGACCTTCCTGGTGGAGAAGGAGCCCGGATTCGGGCAGGTCAAACCGGGTCTCACCATCCCCGGCAAGATCGACAAGATGGGCTACAAGGGCGTCGACACCACTGAGCTGATCATGGACGGCCTGCGGGTGCCGGCCGACCGCGTGCTCGGCGGGACCACCGGGCGTGGCTTTTACCAAATGATGGACGGCGTCGAGGTGGGCCGCGTGAACGTCGCGGCGCGTGGCTGCGGCGTCGCACAGCGTGCGTTCGAACTGGGCGTCGCCTACGCACAGCAGCGTCACACATTCGGGAAGGCCATCGCCCAGCACCAGGCCATTCAGTTCAAGTTGGCCGAAATGGGGACAAAGGTCGAAGCGGCCCATGCGATGATGGTGAGAGCCGCCCGCACCAAGGACTCCGGTCAGCGCAACGACCTGGAGGCCGGGATGGCCAAATACCTCGCCTCCGAGTACTGCAAGGAGGTCGTGGAGGACGCCTTCCGCATCCACGGGGGCTACGGCTTCTCCAAGGAGTACGAGATCGAGCGCCTCTACCGGGAGGCCCCGATGCTCCTGATCGGGGAGGGAACGGCCGAGATCCAGAAAATGATCATCGGTCGGCGACTCCTGGAGGAGTACCGAATTCAGGGGTGAAGCAGTAGGAATTGTCCGAAATGAGGGGCTTTCGTAGAGGATTTGTCGAGAAGTAGATCACACTCTGTCATCGATGTCCGGCCACCTACTGGCCCTGGCGCTTAGCCAGTTGTCGGTCGCAACCGATAGCATCGCCGGAAAGCCGCCGTCCCCCGATCGCTATGCGGCACCCTCCGCTACGAAGGTCACCCATGCCCCACAGCTCTACCTCTGCACCACGCGACAGCCTCCTCGGTGTACGCCTCGCGCGCGGAGCATCGCCGTGGCTCCTCCCCACCGTCGCCACGGCGGCGGTCAGCCTCACGCGCGCCCGCCGCTCCGGGCGCTGGGCCGCGCTCGCCGTGCCGACGACCGCGCTGGCCGCCGGCATGCTGTGGTTCTTCCGCGACCCGGAACGCGAGATCGCCCAGGGCCGGGTGATCTCCCCGGCCGACGGCGTGGTGCAGAGCATCATGCCCTGGAAGGACGGCCGCACCCGCGTCGCGATCTTCATGAGCCCGCTCAACGTCCACGTCAACCGCGCGCCGCTGGCCGGCACCGTGACGTCGGTCGAGCACATCCCCGGCGGGTTCGTTCCGGCGTTCAACAAGGAGAGCGAGAACAACGAGCGCGTCGTCTGGCACTTCGACACCGAGATCGGTGACATCGAGATGGTGCAGATCGCCGGCGCCGTCGCCCGCCGCATCGTCCCCTACGTGCCGCAGGGCACCAAGGTGGAGCAGGGCGAGCGCATCGGCCTGATCCGCTTCGGCTCGCGCGTCGACGTCTACCTGCCGGAGGGCGTCGAGGCGGCCGTCGAGGTGGGACAGGCCACGACAGCAGGAGTGACCCGCCTTGACCGTGATTGATCCCGATACACAGGCCACCTGGGTTCCGGAGGCGGAACCCGAGGACGACGTCGACGACATGCCGCTCTCCACGCGGCTGTCGATAGCGGACACCCTCACCCTGGGCAACGCGATCTGCGGCTTCATGGCGGTGTACTTCACCACCACCGGCATCCTCATCCCGCACCTCACCAACAACGAGGACGGCGGCATGGCGCGCAACAACGCCGCCACCGCGGTGATGCTGATGCTGCTCGCCTCCGTCTTCGACCTGTTCGACGGCCTGGTGGCGCGGAAGCTGCGCAGCTCGGCGATGGGCGCGGAGCTGGACAACCTCTCCGACCTGATCAGCTTCGGCCTCGCCCCCGCGTACTTCGTGGTCGTCTGGGGCGTCGTCGCCCAGGGCGCGCACCAGAAGGTCTCCGCGGTGGCCGCGGTGGTCGTGCTGCTGGCGGTCGTCCTACGGCTCGCCCGCTTCTCCTGCGTCACGCTGCGGGACGGGATCTTCCAGGGCATGCCGAGCCCGTTCGGCGCGCTGACGGTCGTCTCCGTGGTGCTGCTGGAGCTGCCCTTCGTGCCGACCCTGCTGGCGATCGTGGGGGTCGCGTGGCTCATGGTGAGCCGCGTCGAGTACCCGAAGCCGCGCGGGCGACTGGCCGTCGCCATGCTCAGCTGGATCGTTCTCAGCATGGGACTGCTGGCCGCTTGGGCGTTCGACGCGCCGGGCGGGGAGCTGCTGCTGCAGACGGGGTGTGCTTTGCAGGTTGTGCTCGGGGCGGTGATTCCGCTGTTCGCGACGGCGCGGCGGGTGAATACGTTCCGGGATAACCGGCGGGAGGCGCGGGCGGCGCAGCTGCCGTAGTCGTTTTTCGTTTGAGGCCCCGGGCGGAAGCCCGGGGCCTTTTTCGTGCCCCGGTCCCGCCCTTTCACCGTTTCTTGCGGGGGCAAGCCCCCGCACCCCCGAAGCGCGCTGCGCGCGCTGTCCTCAAACGCCGGACGGGCTGGATTTAGCCCGTCCGGCGTTTGAGGACAAGCACCGAAGGTGCTTGCCGGGGTGCGGGCCCTCCCGCAAGAAACGGTGAAAGGGCGGGACCGGGGCACCCCCGTTATGTTCTTCGCGGTCCTGCAAGAGGGCCGCTGGCCTCCGGGCCCGGCATGACTGTTCCCCCCTGTCGAACGGATGACCTGGGGGGTGGTGTCACCGGGCCCGAGGGGTGCCGTCGAAGACGCTGATGAGAGGTCCGACCACCGCCTGGCCCGGTGCAACGCTGAGCCGTTCGCGGGCGGCAGGTCTGCATAACGTGGATGCGCGAGTACGGCGCCGACGTCAAGGCCGGCACGGCACGAGCCCCCGTTCGGGAGGATGGGTTGCACGACAGCGACGGCGTGGGTGTCTTCCTCGGCCTGGACGTCGGAAAGACCGCTCACCACGGCCACGGGCTGACCCCGGCCGGCAAGAAGGTCTTCGACAAGCCCCTGCCCAACAGCGAGCCGAAACTGCGAGCCGTGTTCGACAAGCTGGCCGCGAAGTTCGGGACCGTGCTCGTCGTGGTGGACCAGCCCGCCTCGATCGGCGCCCTGCCCCTGACGGTCGCCCGCGACGCGGGCTGCAAGGTCGCCTACCTGCCCGGACTGGCGATGCGGCGGATCGCCGACCTCTACCCGGGCGAGGCCAAGACCGACGCGAAGGACGCCGCCGTCATCGCGGACGCCGCCCGCACCATGCCGCACACCCTGCGGTCGCTGGAGCTGACCGACGAGATCACCGCCGAGCTGACCGTGCTGGCCGGCTTCGACCAGGACCTTGCCTCCGAGGCCACCCGCACCTCCAACCGCATCCGCGGCCTGCTCACCCAGTTCCACCCCTCGCTGGAGCGCGTGCTCGGCCCCCGGCTCGACCACCAGGCCGTCACCTGGCTGCTCGAACGCCACGGCTCCCCGGCCGCCCTGCGCAAAGCCGGACGCCGCAGGCTCGTCGAGCTGGTGCGGCCGAAGGCCCCGCGCATGGCCCAGCGGCTGATCGACGAGGTCTTCGACGCGCTCGACGAGCAGACCGTCGTGGTCCCGGGCACGGGCACGCTCGACATCGTGATCCCGTCTCTGGCCCGTTCCCTGGCCGCCGTCCACGAGCAACGACGTGCTCTGGAAGCACAGATCCAGACCCTGCTGGAGGCCCACCCTCTTGCCAAGGTCCTGACCTCGATGCCCGGGGTCGCGGTCAGGACCGCCGCCGTCCTGCTGGTCACCGTCGGCGACGGAACCAGCTTCCCCACCGCCGCTCACCTCGCCTCCTACGCCGGCCTCGCCCCGGCCACCAAGTCGTCCGGCACCTCGATCCACGGCGAACACGCACCCCGGGGCGGAAACCGCCAGCTCAAACGCGCGATGTTCCTCTCCGCGTTCGCTGCCCTGCACGACCCAGCCTCCCGCACCTACTACGACAAATGCCGAGCCCGCGGAAAGACCCACACCCAGGCTCTCCTCCGCCTCGCCCGCCACCGCATCAGCGTGCTGTTCGCGATGCTCCGCGACGGCACCTTCTACGAACCCCGAGCCCCACGCCTCACTTGACGAAGGACATAGAGGCACCCCCCTCGGCCTCAGCCGAGCGCCTCGCGAGCGATCCGCTCCCCCACCCGCTCCAGCAACGGCCCGGCCTCCGCCATGGACCGCTCCGGGTCCGGTTCGAGCTCGGACAGCGCGTACGCCCGCCCGACACCGAGCACCACAAGATCCCCCCACCCCAGCTCCAGCCGCCCGCACACGGCCACCACCCGCGCCCCCCGCGCCCGCGCCGCCGTGGCGACCCCCTGCACCGCCTTCCCGTACAGCGTCTGCGCGTCCAGCGACCCCTCTCCCGTGATCACCAGATCCGCCCGCGTCAGCGCCTCCCCGAACCCGACGACGTCGAGCAGCACCTCGATCCCGGGCCGGAAACCGGCCCCGAGCCCGACGAGGGCGCCGTACCCCAGCCCCCCGGCGGCGCCGGCCCCCGGGGCGGAGGCCCGGGCGGGGTCCAGGGCGCGCGCGAGCCGCCCGAGAGCGGCGTCCAGCACGGCGACATCTTCCGGAGAGGCCCCCTTCTGCGGGCCGTAGACAGCCGCCGCCCCCGACGGCCCCGTCAGCGGATTGTCGACATCGGAGGCGAGGACGACGTCCGTCCGCGCCAGCCGCCCGTCCAGCCCGGAGAGATCCGCCCGCGCGAGCGCGGCGAGCGCGCCGCCCCCGGGCCCCAGGGGCCGCCCGGCCCCGTCGAGGAACCGCGCGCCCAGCGCGGCGAGCATGCCGGCCCCGCCGTCGGTGGTGGCGCTGCCGCCCACGCCCAGCACGATCCGCCGGGCGCCCGCGTCGAGGGCGGCCCGCACCAGCTCCCCGGTGCCGTACGTGGTGGCGGTCAGGGGCGCCCGCCGCCCCGGCGGTACGTGGCGGAGGCCGGACGCCTCGGCCATCTCGACGACGGCCGTGGAACCGCTCAGGGCCCACGCCGCCTCGACGGGCTCGCCGAGGGGGCCGGTCACCCGGGCCGTACGCCGGGCGAACCCGGCCGCGACGACCGCGTCCACCGTCCCGTCGCCCCCGTCCGCGACCGGCAGCGCCGTCACGTCCAGGCCGGGCGCCGCGCGCCGCAGCCCCGCCGTGAGGTGGGCGGCTACCTCGACGGCCGTCAGCGAGCCCTTGAACTTGTCCGCGGCGATGAGCACATGTGCGTCGGTCATCCGCTGCCCCTCTGTCTCCAGGTGTCGTCCGGTGCCGCGCCGCGCCGCGCCCGCGCACCCTATCCGGGCGGCCGGGGCGGTGCCCATCCCCTCGGCATCCTCTCGCCATCCCCTCGGCATTCCCCCGGGCGGCGTGCCAGCCCGGGGAATGCCGCGAATCCGGCCATAGTGGGGCGTCATGAGCACCGAGACCACCGACGCGTCCCCCTCGCCCCCCTCGTCGCGGGACGACCGCCCGGACCCGCCCCTGGTCGCCGTCGGCGCCGTCGCCGTTCTGGCGGTGGTCGCCTGGGCGGCGCTCGGCAAGCGCTCCTTCGACCGGGTCTCCACCGCCGCCCTCGGCTGGGTGCTGTCGAACTTCGCGTGGCTGTTCGTCATCGCGGCCGACGTGTTCCTCGTGCTGTGCGTGGTCATCGCGCTCAGCCGCTTCGGCCGGATCCGGCTCGGCGCGGACGACGACCGGCCGGAGTTCGGCAACCTCGCCTGGATCGCGATGATGTTCAGCGCCGGCATGGGCATCGGCCTGATGTTCTACGGCGTCGGCGAACCGCTCCAGCACTTCGTCTCGCCCCCGCCGGGCAGTGGCGTCGCCCCGGACTCGCCGGGCGCCGCCCGTACCGCGCTGGAGTACTCGTTCTTCCACTGGACCCTGCATCCCTGGGCCATCTACGGCATGGCCGGGCTCGCCCTCGCCTACGCCGGCTTCCGCAAGGGCCGCGGCAACCGGCTGAGCTCCGTCTTCGTCCCGCTGCTGGGGGCGCAGCGGGCGGACGGCTGGCCGGGCCGGATCATCGACCTGCTGGCCGTGTTCGCGACGGTCTTCGGCACCGCCACCAGCCTGGGCCTCGGCGCCCTCCAGGTGGCCAAGGGGCTGAACATCACCACCGGGATCAAGGACTCGACGTCCGTCGAACTCGTCGTCATCGGCGCCCTCTCCGCCGCGTTCGTGCTGTCCGCCTTCTCCGGCCTGCACAAGGGCGTGAAGTGGCTGAGCACGCTCAACATCGCGCTGGCCGCCTGTCTGATGCTGTTCGTCTTCCTCCTCGGCCCCACCGTCTTCATCCTCAACACCGTCCCCGCCGCCACCGGTTCGTACCTGCACGACCTGGTCACCCTCGCCACCCGCACCGGCGCCTTCACCGACTCCGCGTGGCTGGGCGCCTGGACGGTGTTCTACTGGGCGTGGTGGCTGTCCTGGGCGCCGTTCGTCGGCACGTTCATCGCCCGGATCTCGCACGGCCGGACCATCCGCGAGTTCCTGATCGGCGTCCTGCTCGTGCCCAGCGGCGCGACGATCGTCTGGTTCTGCGTCATGGGCGGCAGCGCCCTGCGCCTGGACATGACCGGCGCCGCCGACATGGCCGGGACCGTCGCGCAGGGCGCGGAGGCGTCGCTGTTCGCCCTGCTCGACACGCTGCCGATCGCCACCCTGGTCTCGTGGGTCGCCATGCTGCTGGTGATGACGTACTTCATCACCAGCGCCGACTCCGCCTCCCTGGTGATGGGCTCCCTCACCAGCCGCGGCGCCCTGCACCCCCGGAACTGGCTGGTGGTCACGTGGGGCGTGCTGATGGCCGCCGTGGCGGCGGTGCTGCTGGTGGCCGGCGGGCTGAAGTCGCTGCAGTCCGCGACGATCCTCGTCGCCCTGCCGTTCGTCCTGGTGATGCTCGCCCTGTGCTGGTCGCTGCTGACCGAGCTGCGCGCGGACCCGGGCGCGGGCCCGGCCCGGCACCACGCGCTGCACGGACTGCGGGACGCCCTGCGGACGATGGTCGGGGAGGCGATGACCGAGCAGGGGCCGGGACCGGTCCGGCATCCCCGGCTGCGGCGGGTGGCGGAGAGCGCCCGGGAGCGGGGGGAGGGGGACGACGGGCGGCCGTCGCCGTGACGGGTTGACCCTGCCCCTGAGGGCAGGGTTTAGCCTCCGGGGGACGAGAGCGGAGGCGGGTCATGGGGATCATGGGGACGGGGTCATGAGGATCGGCGACGCCGCCCGGCGGGCGGGCGTGACGGTCAAGGCGGTGCGGTACTACGAGGCCCTGGGGCTGGTCACCCCCGCCCGGCTGGCGAACGGCTACCGCGACTACGCCGAGCACGACGTCCGGGTCATCCGCGAGATCAAGGACCTCAACGGACTCGGCATCCCCGTCGAGCGCACCCGCCCCTTCCTCGACTGCCTGGCGGCCGGGCGCCCGCACGCCGACGACTGCCCGGCCTCGCTGGCCGGTTACCGGGCGGCGATCGACGACCTGACCCGGCGCATCGACGCCCTCGCCGCGCGCAGGGCGGCGCTGGCCGCCCGGCTGCACGAGGCCGCCCACCGCGACGGCGGCCCTCCCGCCCTCCCGCGGGAACACCCCGGACACGCCACGAATGAGGGAGACGCCATGCACGACTTCGCCCGCCTGCCCGCCGGCCTGCCCGTCCCCGAGGACGACGGCGCCTGCGACACCCTGCCCGGCCAGGCCCTGCCGCCCCTCGAACTCCCGGGCACGGACGGCCGGACCGTCCGCCTGGACGCACTCGGACCCGGCCGGTCCGTGATCTACGTCTACCCGCTCACCGGACAGCCCGGCACCGATCTCCCCGACGGCTGGAACAGCATCCCGGGAGCCCGCGGCTGCACCCCGGAGGCGTGCGGCTTCCGGGACCACCACGAGGAGCTCACGGCCGCCGGCGCGGCCCGGGTCTACGGCCTGTCCGGCCAGGACACCGCGTACCAGCGGGAGGTCGTCGAGCGGCTGCGGCTGCCGTTCGCCGTCCTCTCCGACCCGGGGCTGAGGCTGGCGGACGAGTTGCGGCTGCCGACGTTCGAGGCGGGCGGGCGGCGGTTGTTCACCCGGCTCACGCTGATCGTCCTGGACGGGCTGGTGGAGCACGTCTTCTACCCGGTGTTCCCGCCGGACCGGCACGCGGAGCAGGTGCTGGACTGGCTGCGCGACCACCCCGTACGGAACCACCCCGTGCGGGAGCGCGCCGCGGCGGGCGACGGGGTGTCGGGGACCGCCCACCCGGCCCGGTGACGAAAGGTCCGGTACCCGACCGGTATGACCCGTCGTATCCGCCATGTCGGCCGAAAGACCTAGGACCCGGGCGTCCCGCACCCGCGCGCTAGCATCGGCGGGGTGCCGCCCGGTCGCCGTCGGCCCCGCCGAGGGACGTCCTGGCGGCGCAAGTGCCGCCCCGGCGCACTCCGTTGCGCGTCGTTGCCCGCGCCGGGGCGGCACCTTGCCGGCCCGTTCCGATGGAGCGGGGCGGGTGCCGGGCAGCGCGGGACGAAGCGGGACGGGGAGAGGGAGCGGTCATGGGACGCAGCCGTACGGAAGAGGTCGAGGACCTGATGGGCCGCTTCCCCGGGGTGCCGCGGGAAGCCGTCATCAAGGAGGACCTGCTGCGGGGCGGGATCGCCTTCGACGAGTCCGCGCTCACCGGGGAGGAGGGCGGCGACGTCAAACCGAAGTCCTACTTCATCTTCTCCTTCGACCACCGCACCCTCCCCGAGCTCGGCGCCGCCGCCCTGCGCCGGCCGCCGGAGGAGATCGTCCTGACCGGCGGCCCCTACGGGCTCCGGCGCACCGTCGTCTCCGTACGGGTCAACCCCCAGTCCCCGTACCGGGTCGGGGTCACCCCGGAGGGGGCGCTCGGCCTGATGCTCGACGGCCGGCACATCGCGGACGTGGGCCTGCCGCCGATGCCGGACTACTACCGGCACACGCTCGCCAACGGCAAGTCGGTGATGGAGGTCGCCCCGACCATCCAGTGGGGCTACCTGATCTACCTGACGGTGTTCCGGGTCTGCCAGTACTTCGGCGCCAAGGAGGAGTGCCAGTACTGCGACATCAACCACAACTGGCGCCAGCACAAGGCGGCCGGCCGCCCGTACACGGGCGTGAAGTCGGTGGAGGAGGTGCTGGAGGCACTGGAGATCATCGACAGGCACGACACGGCCGGCGCCTCCCGCGCGTACACCCTCACCGGCGGCTCCATCACCTCCCGGGTGGACGGGCTCACCGAGGCGGACTTCTACGGGCGTTACGCGCAGGCGATCGAGGAGCGCTTCCCCGGGCGCTGGACCGGGAAGGTCGTCGCCCAGGCGCTGCCCCGGGCGGACGTCCAGCGGTTCCACGACTACGGGATCCGCATCTACCACCCCAACTACGAGGTGTGGGACCGGCGGCTGTTCGAGCTGTACTGCCCGGGCAAGGAGCGCTACGTCGGCCGGGACGAGTGGCACCGCCGCATCCTGGACTCGGCCGAGGTCTTCGGCCCGCGGAACGTCATCCCCAACTTCGTGGCGGGCGTGGAGATGGCGGCGCCGGCCGGGTTCACGACGGTCGGCGAGGCCGTCGACTCGACGGCGGAGGGGCTGCGGTTCTTCATGTCCCGCGGCATCACCCCGCGCTTCACCACCTGGTGCCCGGAGCCCACGACACCGCTCGGCCGCTCCAACCCGCAGGGCGCGCCGCTGGAGTACCACATCCGGCTGCTGGAGACCTACCGGGCGACGATGGACGAGTTCGGGCTGTCGTCGCCGCCCGGGTACGGGCCGGCGGGGCCGGGGCGGGCGGTGTTCTCGGTGAGCTCGTTCATGGACAGCCTGCTCCCTGACAGCCCGTCCGGCGTTTGAGGACAAGCGGCGAAGCCGCTTTCGGGGGTGCGGGGGCGGAGCCCCTGCAAGAAACGGTGAAAGGGCGGGACAGGGGCGCCTCACACGGGCGCGCGCAGCGCGCCCGGCAATTTCCGCTCACCCCGCGCGCCACCGCTCCGTACCCTCACCGCATGGCGAAAAAACCCCCTGGTCGCGATCCTCACCGGAGCAGGCGTCTCCACGGACTCGGGCATCCCCGACTACCGAGGCCCCAACGGCCTCTGGCGCCGCGACCCGGAGGCGGAGAAGCTCGTCACCTACGAGTACTACATGCGCGACCCGGAGATCCGGCGCCGCTCCTGGCTGATGCGCCGCGACGCGCCCACCCTGCGGGCCCGCCCGAACGCGGCCCATGAGGCGATCGTGCGCCTGGAACGCTCGGGGACACCGGTCCGGGTCATCACCCAGAACGTGGACGGCCTGCACCAGGCGGCCGGGCTGCCCGACCGCAAGGTGCTCGAACTGCACGGCTCCGCCCGCTCGGTGGTGTGCACGGAGTGCGGCGCGCGGTCGACGATGGAGGCCGCGCTGGCCCGCGTCGCGGCGGGCGACCCGGACCCGGCGTGCGAGGCGTGCGGCGGCATCCTGAAGTCCGCGACGGTCATGTTCGGGCAGCCGCTGGACCCCGCCGTGCTCGGTGACGCCCTGACGGTGACCAAGGCGTGCGACGTCTTCCTCGCGGTCGGCACCAGCCTGATGGTCAACCCGGCGGCGGCGCTCGCCGGGGTGGCGGCCGACCACGGCGCCCGCCTGATCATCGTCAACGCGGAGCCGACGCCGTACGACGAACGGGCGGACGAGGTGATCCGCGAGCCGATCGGGACGGCGCTGCCGGCGCTGCTGCGGCGGTGGGAGAGCGGTACAGCGGGCTGACGGGCCGGGGGCGGCGCCCCGGAGGCGGGGACCGGGCGAGGGCGCGGCCGGGGCGCGGGCCGGGATTGCGAGCGCAGAGTACCCGGCGCACGCTGGAAGTGGCGCCGCGTCCGCGCGGCGGCCCGCGCCTGTCGAGCGCCCGGCCCGGAGCCGGTGAGCCACCGGCCCCGTGGGGGGGCCGTGCGCCACTGGACCGACCATTCTCGGTACACCTTCAAGAAAAACCGGTCAGTTGTCGAGGAGTGAACGACATGACCGAACCGACCTCGGCCGGAAAATCAGCGGAGGACCTCGCCAAGCAGGTGATGCCCGCGATCCTCGAACTGCAGAGGGTTCTCCGTCCCCACACGGTGGCCTCTGAGGCCCAGGAAGTGAGGGGCTACATCAGCCTCACGTCCTGTCAGTACCTCAGCTGCGGCCCCGGCGGTGGCGGTACCCACCCCACCGTGATGTGACAGCACCCCCACGGGGACGGCCCCTCCGGGGGCCGTCCCGTACGGGACGGCGCACTGCCGTCGACGAGCCCCGAGCCCCCTTCCCGGACGACCGCACGAGGCGAACGTCATGCACGACTGGGAACTCCTCAACGCCTACGCGCGGTACCACCCCAGGTGGTTCGAGAGCGCGGACGCGTACACGCCGGCCACGGAGCACACCGAGGTATTCGAGAAGCTCGCGCCTCCCGGCTGGGCGCTCCGCCGCAGCGGCCTGTGGTTCGTCGCCGAGCCGTCCGGGGACGTCGCGCCGACCCCGGCGCCCGCGCCCGAGCAAGGCTGGAAAATCCATGTGGCGGTGCGTTCGCAGGACTCCCCCGCCTGCCTGGAGCGCGCGGCCGGGTGTGCGCTGGACGCCGCCGTGCCGTTCAAGTTCCTGCTGGACGCGCGGACGGTCGCCGAGGTCAACGGCAAGCTGTGGCCCCGCGGTTCAAGTGGCAAGTTCATGACCTTCTACCCGCCCGACGACGGGGCGTTCCTCCGTCTCGGGCACCTTCTGACGGACGAACTGCGCGGTTTCGACGGCCCGTACATCCTCTCCGACCGGAGGTGGCCGCGGTCCTCGTGCGTGTACTACCGGTACGGCGGCTTCAGTGCGCGGGCGCTGCTGCGGCCGGACGGCAGCCGCCGGTTCGTCATCGCCGACCAGCGGGGAGCGGAGGTGCCCGACGCCCGCCTCCCCTACTGGCAGCTCCCGGAGTGGCTGACCGACCCCCTCGTCCCGGACGGGCCCCCGGGGCGGAAGACGGGGACGGCACCGGAACTGCACGACGGGCGCTACCGCGTGACGTCGGCGCTGAACTTCTCCAACCGCGGCGGGGTCTACCTCGCCGACGACCGCTCGACCGGCCGGTTCGTCGTTCTGAAGGAGGCGCGGCCCCACATCGAGGTGGGACCCGGCCGCCTCGACGCCGTGGGACTGCTGGAGAAGGAGTACCGCATCCTGCGCGACCTCTCCTCCGACTGCGAGTTCTACGTGCGCCCCCTCGGCCTCTTCGAGGAGGGCGGACACACCTTCCTCGTGGAGGAGTACCTGCCGGGAGAGCACCTGGGCCGGCACACCATTCGGAAGAACCCGCTGTACCGGGCGGGCCTGACCCGAGCCGCCCTGGACGGCTACTACGCGGGCGTCCGCCCGGTCTGGGAGCGGCTGGCCCGGGCGATCGGGGCGGCCCACCGCCGCGGCGTCGTGCTGGGGGACCTCTCCTTCGGCAACGTCATCGTCCCGGACTCGGGCGGGCTTCGCGTCATCGACCTGGAATGCGCCGTCGAGGAGGGCGTCGACCCGCCCGTCGGCCTCCACACACCGGGCATGGCGCTGCCGGAGGCGGTGCGGTCGGGGGTCGCGGACCGGGCCAACGACCTTTACGCGCTGGGCGCGGTGGTGTTCGGCAGCGTCGTGCTGGCGAACGCGATGACCGAGCTGTACGCGCCGTCGCGCCGCCGCTTCCTCACCGACCTCACCGGGGAGTTGGGCCTGTCCGGCGCCTTCGTCGAGCTGCTGGACGCGCTGATGGAACGGCCGGAGGCCGGGCGCGCGCCCGACATCGACGACGTCATCGCGGCGTTGGACACCGTACCCGTCATGGCGCCGGCGCCGGTTCGAGCCCTGGATCCGGCTTCGGACCCGGCGACCGGTCACCCCGCGCCCCACCCGTCACCGGGGCCACCACGACACGACACGCGCGAACTCGCCCGCGAGACGCGGAGCGCTGCCCTCCGCTACCTCGAGCGCACCGCCACGCCGGAGCGCGAGGACAGGCTGTTCCCCGCGGACCCCAGCGTGTTCGAGACCAACCCCCTCTCCGTCGCCTACGGTGCCGCGGGCGTCCTGCACACGCTGCACCGCGCCGGGGGCGCGGACGCGGTCCCGCCCCGCCTGACCGCCTGGATGACCGCCCGGAGCATCACCGACGACGCGTACCCGCCGGGCCTCTACCTCGGACAGGCCGGCATCGCCTGGGTCCTGCGCGAGCTGGACCGGCCGGAGGCCGCCGTCGAACTCCTGCGGCGCGCCGGCCGGCACCCCCTGCGCGACGCCTCGGCCGACGTGCTGCACGGGCTGGCGGGCTACGGGACCGCCTGCCTCCGGTTCTGGCTGGACGGGTTCGGCGAGGACTTCCTCGACGCCGCCGCCCGGGCCGGCGAACGGCTCGCGGAAACCCGGGTCCGCGGCCCCCGGGGCCCGTACTGGCCGGACGCGGAA
This sequence comes from Streptomyces mobaraensis, assembly GCF_020099395.1. Taxonomy (NCBI): domain Bacteria; kingdom Bacillati; phylum Actinomycetota; class Actinomycetes; order Kitasatosporales; family Streptomycetaceae; genus Streptomyces; species Streptomyces mobaraensis. The sequence goes on from NZ_CP083590.1 coordinate 1,422,316, forward strand.
GGGAACGTACCGCTGGGTTACGCGGCCGGCGGCAGCGGGATCGCGCTGTTCCTGCTCTGCCTCTCCCAGGCGACGCACGACGAACGCGCCTACGCCCTCGGCCACTCCGCCCTCGAACACGACCTGACGTACGCGGTCCGGCACGGGACGGAGTTCGAGGGATTCCCGGCCATGGTGCCCCTGGAGACCGAAGCGGACACCGCCATCGTGCCGCGCTGCTACTGGGACTTCGGCTCGGCAGGGATCCTCACCACGCTCATCCGCTACCTGGCCGTGCGGCCCGACGACGGACTCGGACGGTGGCTGGATCCCCTCGTCGAGAACGTCCACCACAAGTACGCCGTCCTCCCGCAGTTCTTCCACGGGCTGTCGGGGATGGGCAACGCGCTGCTCGACGTATGGCGGTTCACCGGCGACCCCCGGTACCGGGAAGCGGCCTGGAAGGTGGCGGAAGGCGTCCTCCTCTTCCGCGTGGACAGCACGGAGGGGACGGGCTTCCCCGGGGAGCAGGCGCTCCGCGAGAGCGCCGACTTCGCCACCGGGACGGCGGGCGTCGTCGCCTTCCTGGACCGCCTGATCAGGGCGGACACGGATCCCGACCCGGCGCAGAGCCCGGACTTCGTCGTCGACGACCTGATACCGCTCCCGGCGCACTGACCCCTACACGCCGCGCGGTGTCAGCACAGAACAGCGCGATCTCAGAACAGCGCGTCCTGCCGGTCCCCCGCCCCCGACGGCAGCGCCCCCTCCAGCTCCAGCAGCCGCCGCTTCCGGTCCACCCCACCGCCGTACCCGGTGAGGCTGCCGTCGGCGCCGATCACGCGATGGCAGGGCACGATGATCGACACGGGGTTCTTCCCGTTCGCCAGTCCGACCGCGCGGGAGGCGTTGGGCGCACCGATGTGCCGCGCCAGCTCCCCGTAGGACATCGTCTCCCCGTAGGGGATCTCCAGGAGCCCGGCCCAGACCCGGCGCTGGAACGGGGTCCCGCGCAGGTCCAGCGGCACGTCGAAGCGGGTGAGTCTCCCCTCGAAGTACGCCGCCATCTGGCGCGCGACCTCGGCGAACGGCGCGGGATCGGGGTGCCCGAACCCCTCGTCCCCCGGCCGGTGCCGCTGGTCGAGGACGTAGAGCCCGGAGAGCGTGGCGCCGTCGGCGGCCACCAGGGTGAGGGGCCCGTAGGGGCTGTCGATGACGGTGTGTACGGCGACGGTGTCTACGGCGGACATAGGGGATCCGTTCGCTTCCGTTCGTTGTCGGGGACAGACGGTTGGTGGGTGGGGTGGTGGTCGTTTCAGGGCGCTCCGTGGGCGGGCGGGGGCTCGTACTGCCGGAGGGTACGCCGCCGGACCCGGCCGCCGTCACCAGAGGCCCCACGTTGGGTGCGCTCCGGCCGACGGTGGGGGCGGAACGCGGACACGTCGCTGTCGGCCGCCTGACCCGCTCCGGCCGCGGAGACAGCCGACGTGCCACCGTCGAAGCCGTTTCCGCCGGCCCCGCATCGCGTTCCGGGCAGTCGGCCGACGACTTCGGCGGAAGCCCCCGCTGCCCGGGGCGCGGCAGAGCAGCCAACCCGGTTCCGGTGAGGCCCTCAGCGGAACCGAGACGTCGCAGGCACGGGCCTGCCCGCCCAGGTGCCGGACCTTCGGCGGCCCAGCGTCCCCTCCCGGCGGGCGGCCCCGCATCGCGTTCCCGGCGGACGGCCGACGGCTTCGGCGGAAGCCCCCGCTGCCCGGGGCGCGGCAAGGCAGCGGACCAAGCGTCGCAGGCGCGGGCCTGCCCACCCGGGGGCCAGACCTTCGACGGCCCAGCGTCCTCTTCCGGCGGGCGGCCCCGCCGCCCAGCCCCGGGCCCCGCGGCGCGGAGCCGCGATGCCGGGGTCCGGGGCGGAGCCCTGGAAGAAACGGTGAAAGGGCGGGACCGGGGCACACCACACACCGGGCGCACACCCCCAGCGCCCCACCCCCCGTCACACGCGCCCCTCTCGGGGGCGCCCCGGCATCCGGGCCGCCGGATGGTCGTCCATGGACCACAGGTACTGGACGGCGTAGGCGCGCCAAGGCCGCCAGGCCGCCGCGTGGCGGGTGAGGGCGCCGGGGGTGGACGGCAGGCCGAGGGCGGCCGCCGCCCGGCGGACGCCGAGGTCCGTCGGCAGGAAGGCGTCGGGGTCGCCGAGGCCGCGCATGGCGACGATGTCGGCGGTCCAGGGGCCGATGCCGGGTATCTCGGCGAGCCGGGCGCGGGCGCGGGTCCGGTCGCTGCCGACGCCGAGGTCGAGGTCGCCGGTGGCGAGGGCGGCGACGAGGCGGGTGAAGGCGGCGCGGCGGCCGGCCGGCATGGCCAGGGAGGCGGGGTCGAGGGCGGCCAGGGCCTCGGTGGACGGGAACAGGTGGGTGAGCCCGCCGGGGGTCTGCCCTGAGATCTGCCCCGATGCCTGCCCGGCAGCCGGCGCGGACGTCTCGACGGGCGTGCCGTGAGCGGTGACCAGCCGGCCGGCCAGCGTGCGGGCGGCCGCGGTGGAGACCTGCTGGCCGAGGACGGCCCGCAGCGCGAGTTCCTCGGCGTCGACCGTGCGCGGCACCCTGCGCCCGGGTGCCTTGTCGATCAGCGGCGCGAGGTGCGGGTCGGTGCGCAGCAGCGCGTCGACGGCCTCCGGGTCGGCGTCCAGGTCGAGCAGGCGCCGGCAGCGGCTGATGGCCCCGGCGAGGTCGCGCTGGTCGGAGAGGGCGAGGCGGCAGGCGATGTGGTCGGGCAGGGGGCGGAGGCTGACGGTGCCGTGGCCGTACGGCAGGCGCAGGGTGCGGTGGTACGCGCCGTCGCGCCACTCCTCCACGCCGGGGACGGCAGTGGCGGCGAGGTGGCCGAAGAGGTTGTCGGGGGTGAAGGGGGCCCGGAACGGCAGGCGGAGGGTGAGGGCGCCGGACGCGGCGGCCGGCCGGCCGCGCCCGGCGCGGGCCCGGAGCGCGGTGGGGGTCAGGGCGAAGACGGCCCGCACGGTCTCGTTGAAGGCGCGGACCGAGGAGAAGCCGGCGGCGAACGCGACGTCGGCCATGGGCAGTTCGCTGGTCTCGATGAGGACGCGGGCGGTCTGCGCGCGCTGGGCGCGGGCGAGGGCGAGCGGTCCGGCGCCGAGTTCGGCGAGGAGCTGGCGTTCGATCTGGCGGGCGCTGTAGCCGAGGCGGGCGGCGAGGCCGGGCACGCCTTCGCGGTCGACCGTCCCGTCGGCGATGAGCCGCATGGCGCGGGCGACGACGTCGGCCCGTTCGTTCCACCGAGGCGAGCCGGGGCTCGCGTCGGGCCGGCAGCGCTTGCAGGCCCGGAACCCGGCCTGCTGCGCGGCGGCGGCGCTCGGATAGAAGCTCATGTTCCGGTCCTTGGGCAGGACCGCGGGGCAGCTGGGGCGGCAGTAGATACGGGTGGTGAGGACGGCGGTGAAGAACCAGCCGTCGAAGCGGGGGTCCTTGGACCGCGCGGCCCGTACGCAACGGTCGAAGTCGGTGTGCATGCGGTCAAGCATCGGTGCCGGCGGCGCCCGGGGCTGGCGGAAATCCGACATGGGCGTCGACGACGGGAGCGTGTCAATGATGGTTGACAGAGGGCGGTCGTGTCATCCATGGTTGACACATGGCCGGAACAGACGCGAAAGACGCGGTCGGCACCACCGAGGCCGCCATGGACACCGACCCCCGCGTGGGGCTGCGCGCCGTCGCCGCGCTACGGCGGCTGGTCGAACGACTCGAGGCGCTCCAGGTCGACAACGCCCGGAGGCTGGGCTGGTCGTGGGAGGAGATCGGCGCCCAACTCGGTGTGAGCAGGCAGGCAGTCCACAAGAAGCACGCCCGGAGGTAGACGACGATGTTCGAAAGGTTCACCAAGGAAGCCCGGTTCACGGTGATCGGCGCCCAGGAGGAGGCACGCATCCTCCGCCACTCCCGGATCGGCGCCGAGCACCTGCTCGCCGCCGTCGCCGGCCGCCCGCAGTCCCTGGGCGGCGCCGCCCTCTTCCGCCTCGGCATCACCCCCGATGCGTGCCGGGAGGCGATCCGTTCGACGGGGGATCTGGACGAGGACGACGCGGAGGCGCTGCGCGCGCTGGGCATCGACCTCTCGGCCGTACGGGCCCGCGCGGAGCGGGCCTTCGGGCCGGGGGCGCTGGACCGCGCGCCGGGCGGGGCGAGCGGGACGGGCGGGACCGACGAGACGGCGTCCCGGTGGTGGCCGTTCCGCTCCGCGAAGGGGCCCCGGCCGCATGTCCCGTTCGCCGTGGAGGCCAAGCGGGCCCTGGAACAGTCCCTGCGGGAGGCGCTCGCCCGCAAGGAGAACTGGATCGGCACCGAGCACGTCGTCCTCGGCGTCCTGGCCCTCGACCACCCGCCGGTGGTACGGGTCCTCCGGACCCTCGGTACCGACCCGCAGACGCTGCGCGCCGACCTGCTGGCCCATCTGCGGCCGGCGGCCTGAGGCGAAGCCGACCCGTTGGGAGCGCACCTCTGAGGAAGGGGCCGGGGCGCACCGACCGCGCCGAAGGCGCGAAGGAGGCCCCGACCCCACCGACTCGACCAGGCCGAGCTCAGACCTGTGTGGTGTACCAGTGCTGCCAGGAACCGCCGTTGGGGTCGTGCATGTTGATCCCCGCACCGTCCCAGGTGTCGTCCGCCCGCTGGACCTGGGCGATCTGCCCGTTCAGATCGGTGTGGAGCTCGCGGTTCCAGAAGAACCAGCGCTGGTTGGCGTTGCCGTGACAGTCCCCGACCGCCTGGACGGCCTCGTTGATGCCGCCGTTGCGGACGTCGAGGCAGTGCATGTTCGCGAGGCTGCGGAGCTTCTTGCCGTCCCACATCCACCACTGGGACGAACCGTTGCCGCAGGTGCGGATCTCGACGTTGTCGCCGTTCACGGTCAGGCACTTGCCACTGCGGTCGTTGCGGATCTCGAAGGCGTCCAGGGCCGAAGCGGGGGTGGCGGCCAGGACCGGCACGGCCGCGGCCAGCCCCAGCGCCAGTGTCCCCGCCACAAGTGCTCGTCTCATCACGGAACCGTTTCTCTCGCGTGCCCCGGAGGGAGCGCCGGGCGGCGGCTCCCCCAGGCGGCTCCACGGCCCCACCGGCAACCGGCGGGCACGTGGCACCACCCGCCGCAGCCTTGCCCGGGGGCCGCGAGATCACTCGAGTCGGGGGCGTACTGGCGGCAACACGCCGTTCGCGCTTCCGGGCGACCGGACGGATCAGGCCACCGGGCCGGAGGGGGCGGCGGGGTACGGCGACCGGGCGAGGTACGGCGACCGGGCGCGCACCGCCCGCCCACGGACCGACCACCGACTCCGGCGGGCGGTCGCCCCTCCCGCCGGGCGGCCCATGGCTCCACCGGGCGGCCGACGGCGCGTCTGGGGCGGGCCTGGTCACACGACTGGAGTCACCCTGCCCGCCCATCCATCCGTCCACCCACCGGTCCGGCGCGATCTCATCAGCCCCGCCCGCCCCGCAACCTCCCCCACACCACCCGCGCCGCATGATGCCCCGACATCCCATGCACGCCCGGCCCCGGCGGCACCGCCGACGAGCAGAGGAAAACGGCGGGATGGGCGGTCGCGTACGGCACCCGGGCAAGCTTGGGCCGGACGAGCAGCCGCAATCCGGCCACCGAGCCACACGCGATGTCGCCGCCGACGTAGTTGGCGTTGCGAGCGGCGAGCGCCGGCGGCCCCGCGACGGCCCGGGCCAGCACCAGATCGCGGAAACCGGGCGCGAACCGTTCGACCTGACGCTCGATCACCTCCGTCGCGTCACCGCGCCAGCCGTTGGGCACATGCCCGTACACCCAGAACGTGTGCTTGCCCTCCGGCGCACGGCTGGGGTCGACGATGCTGGGCTGGGCGGTGATGAGGAAGGGAACGGAGGGGTCCCGCCCGTGGACGGCGGCGCTCAGCGCCTCGCGGATCTCCCCGTACGTCGGGCCGACGTGCACCGTCCCGGCGCGGCGCGCGGCCTCGGCGCGCCACGGCACGGGCCCGGACAGCGCGTAGTCGATCTTGAAGACGGAGGGTCCGTAGCGGAAGCCGCGGTAGGCGTCGCCCAGCCCGGCGATCCGGGCGAGGGCGGTCGGCGAGGTGTCGAAGACGTAGGCGCGGGCGGGCGGCAGCTCGTCGAGCCGCCGCACCTCGAAGCCGGTGTGGATCGCGCCGCCGCACTCGCGCAGGTACGAGGCCAGCGCGTCGGCGATGGCCTGCGAGCCGCCGCGCGGCACGGGCCAGCCGCGCTCGTGCGCGGCCAGGGCGAAGACCAGGGCCATCCCGGCCGTGCCGAGGCCGGTGAGCGGCGCGATGCCGTGCGCGGCCAGCCCGGCGAACAGCGCCCGCGCCTTGGCGTCGCGGAACCGGCGCACGTAGACGGCCGCGGGCAGCCCCGCCGACAGCCCGAACCGGGCGTACCCCACCGGGTCGCCGGGCAGCCCGTCCCACTGGGTGCGCAGGAAGTCCCGGGCGAGGGCGTCCCACTTGCCGTGGAAGGGCTCGACGGCCCGCCGGTACACGCCCGCGTCGTGCTCCCCGAGGGAGGCGGCCGTCTCGCCCACCCGCCGGGAGAGGACGGCGGCCGACCCGTCGGGGAAGGGGTGCGCCATCGGCAGCCCGGGGTGGAGCCACTCCAGACCGTGCCGGGCGAGCGGCATGCCCTCGAACGCGGGCGAGCCGATGCCGAGCGGGTGCACGGCGGAGCACGGGTCGTGGCGGAAGCCGGGGAGGGTCAGCTCCTCGGTGCGGGCACCGCCGCCGATGCCGTCGGCGGCCTCGAAGACCTCGACGGACAGGCCGCGGCGGGCCAGTTCCACGGCGGCGGTCAACCCGTTGGGGCCGGCCCCTACGACGACGGCGTCGAGCATGGTGGGCACCGGCGGACTCCCCTCGTGAGCGCGTGGGCCGGGATGGGGCGGAACGGGACGAATAGGACGCGAGCGGGGCGGCAGGACAAGCGGGACGGGCGGGACGGGCGCGGCGGCCCTCCGCGGGAACCCCTGCCGGAATCCCCGGCCGGATTCCCCTGCCGGGATCCCTGCCGGAACGCCTCGCCCGGAAACCCCTGCTCAGACCGCCAGAAGCCCCAGGATACGCGCGAGCGTCCCCGCATCCCGCGCGGCGGAGAACGGCATCGTGTTGCCCCCGCCGATCCGGAACGGCACGCCCGCCACCGTCGCACTCGCCCCGCCCGCCTCGGCGACCAGCAGCAGCCCGGCGGCGTGATCCCAGGCATTGGGCCACGTGAAGGCGACCGCGTCGGCCGCCCCACGTGCCACGTTCAGGTACTCCAGCCCCGCCGAGCCGCACGGCCGCGGCACCACGCCGGGCGTGTCGAGCCGCGCGAGCACGCGCTTCTCGTGGTCGTCGGTGAAGTCGTAGTGCGATATCGCCACCCGCAGCTCGGCGTCGGGCACGGCGGGCCCGGGACGCAGCGGTGTCCCGTCGAGGAAGGCACCGCCGCCCTTGCGGGCGGTGGCCATCTCGTCCAGCGCGGGCGCGTACGTCCAGGAGGCGAGCAACTCGCCGCGGTGCGCGAGGCAGACGAGCGTGGCGAAGCCGGGGTCACCGTGCACGAACTGCCGGGTGCCGTCGACCGGGTCCACGATCCACACCGGATCGTCCCCGTGCAGCGCCTCCAGCACGGCCGGGTTGGCGTGCACACCCTCCTCGCCGACCACCCGCGACCCGGGCAGCAGCGCGGTGAGCGACGCCGTCAGGTGCTCCTCGGCCAGCCGGTCGGCGACCGTCACCAGATCGTGCGGCCCCTTCTTCTCGACGACCTCGTGGGCGGCGAGCTGCCGGAAGCGCGGCATGATCTCGGCAGCGGCGGCCTTGCGCACCGCTTCCTCGACGTCGGTCAGGTCCCCTGCGAGAAAGTCATCGATCATACGCCCATCGAACCATGCCCCACCGACAACCGGGGCCGGGGAGGTGGCCGGGGGCCGACGGAGAGGTGAACGGGCCGCGGGGACGCGCCTGGCGGAAGGCCACACCATGCCGACGCGACGTATCGGAGACCGCCCGCTCGGGAGTGGCAGTGGTGGGGGCCCGGCGTCGTGGCCCTCGGCGCGCGGTCCTCGGCGTAAAGGCGGGAACCCGGGCCGACGACGAACCGAAACCGTTCCGGACCGATCCGGCGCCGGAACGCCTGCCCCAGGCGACACATGCCGCGTCGGCATACCGCCCACGGCCACCGGCAGCCACCCACAGCCGCCCACGGTGGTGCACCTCGCCGCGGTCGACCACTACGACCCGGCCATCGCCGGACCGGGACCGGCCGGCTGCCGCGGCCGATCCTGGGCGTCGCGGTGCTCCCCCGGGTCCGGTCGCGCCCCGAGGCCCTCACGGACCACGCCGACGACCCGGGCCGCACGCTCCACCCGGGCGACGGCACACCGTTCACCTCCAGCCGGCTGTTCGGCCGTAGGCGTTTCCACGCCCGTGCGACGAGGAGGCGGACGCGGCGGAACGGACCTGGCGCCTCGACGGCCCGTGACCTGGCAAGCGTCCGACGGCGGACGGCCTCCCGGCGTCCCCGAGCAGCCGCTCGCCCTCCTCACCCGCGCCCGGGGCTCGGCGGCGACCCGAGCCGTCTCCTCCCGGTGCGCGGGGCCGTTCCGAAGCCTCACGGCTGCGCATTACGTCGTAGAAAACGCGGTGCCCGCTCTTGTGGCGGAAACCAGTCCCTAGCCTGGGGCGATGGCCGACACCCGGGATGAGCTTCCACACCGGAATCGGACGCCTCGACACGTACCCCACCGCTGGGTGTGGGCGGGGACAGGGCTGCTCGCGGTGGGCGTGGTGCTGCTGGCGACGACGATGCAGTTGCGGGCGACGACGCCGTACCGGAACGGAGCCGCGCCGCCCACAGCCACGCCTTCGACGTCCAGGCCACCGAGTGCCGGGGTGACCGCACCCGCGCCGCCCTCGAAAACGCGTCCGACGAACGTCCCGCCTCGCACCGGCTCCACACCTACGCCCCACCCGCCCGCCAAAGGCCACCCCACCAGGTCCGACACGGCCGGCCCGCCCGGCGGTACCTCCCCGGTGAGGCGCCGGCCCGGCGACTCCACGGACCCACCCGTCGCAGACCGCCCGCCCCCGAACCCGCCCGTCGCGGAACCGGTGGGCGACGCCGTCGCGATCGTGACGGGGGTCTCGGGACTGGTGTCGGCAGTGGCCGGGCTCATCACCGCGCTCGTGGGCCTGAGTTCCCTCCGCGCGGCCCGGAACGGCAGCCCGCAGAACCCCCCGGACCCCGCCCCGGAGCCACCGGCGGGAACACCACCCGACCTGCCGCCCGAACCACCGGCCACATGAAAAGCGGCCCCCGCCCTTGGGCAGGATGTCGGATGGGCGCTCGTGGCACCCGTTGCCGGAGCACGGGAAACGCCACAGCCCGGGTATACCGGACGCTCGGGCCGTACCCCCAGCACGTACCGTGACTGTATCCGCCGCGGAGACCGGCTCAGCGGCGACGTCAGGAGGGTGCACAGTGCACGGGGAGTACAAGGTGCCGGGCGGCAAGCTGGTCGTCGTGGACCTGGACGTCGCGGAGGGGGCCCTCCATGACGTCCGGGTGGCGGGCGACTTCTTCCTGGAGCCCGACGAGGCGTTGTTCGCCATCAACCGGGCGCTCGAAGGGGCCAACGCCGACCTGGCGGCCCCGGAACTCGCCGCCCGCATCGACGCGGCGCTCCCCGAGGGGACCGTCATGTTCGGCCTCACCTCGGAGGCCGTCGGCGTCGCGGTCCGCCGCGCGCTCGCGAACGCCACCGACTGGCACGACTACGACTGGCAGGTCATCCACGAGGGCCCTCAGTCCCCCGCCCTCCACATGGCCCTGGACGAGGTCCTGACGGCCGAGGTCGCCGCCGGCCGCCGACCGCCGACGCTGCGGGTGTGGGAGTGGGAATCCCCGGCCGTGATCATCGGCAGCTTCCAGTCACTGCGGAACGAAGTCGACATGGAGTCCGCCGAGCGCCACGGCATGACGGTCGTCCGCCGCATCAGCGGTGGCGGAGCCATGTTCGTGGAGCCCCAGAGCACGATCACGTACTCGCTCTACGTCCCGGACTCCCTCGTCCAGGGACTCTCCTTCGCCGACAGCTACGCCTACCTCGACGACTGGGTACTGGCCGCCCTCGGCGACATGGGCATCAAAGCCTGGTACCAGCCGCTGAACGACATCGCCACCGAATCCGGCAAGATCGCCGGCGCCGCCCAGAAGCGCATGGTCGGCGGCAACGGCGCCGTACTGCACCACGTGACGATGGCCTACGACATCGACGCCGACAAGATGCTCGAGGTCCTCCGCATCGGCCGCGAAAAACTCTCCGACAAGGGCACCAAGAGCGCCAAAAAGCGCGTAGACCCCCTCCGCCGCCAGACCGGCCTCCCCCGCGCCGAGGTCATCGACCGCATGATCGCCTCCTTCCGGAGCCGGTACGGCTGCTCGGCCGGCGCGGTGACCGAAGAGGAGATGGCCCGCGCGGTCGAGCTCGCGCAGACGAAGTTCTCGTCAGAGGAGTGGACGGCGCGGGTGCCGTAGGGGACGTTCCGCGCCGCGGTCAGCTGTCCGTCATACTGCTGCCCCTTTGATCTCCCGATGGTGGTCGAGGACGTCGACGACCGCGTGCAGGGCGTCGGGCACCCTGCCGGCCAACACCGGCAGGGCCCGGTACCAGCCGGCCGTTCCGAGGACGGAGTGGATGAGGTCCTTGGCAGCGGTGTGGTCGGTCGTGCTGACCGACAGGGCGTGCCCGGCGAGCACGCGGAGCACGGAGATCGCCCACTCGTCGTCCGCGCCGGTGGCCAGGTCCAGACGGGCTGGGGCGCCCAGCATCTGGGCGGCCACTGCGGTCATGGCGGTGGCTCGCTGTACCGGGTCCGTCAGGTAGTCGACCACCCGTCGGGCGTTTTTGACGTCACCCCGCGCGGCATGCAGCAGGCCGAGTCCGGTGACGAGGACGGGTTCGGTGGCGCCGCGCGTCCGTGCCTCGTCCTCGGCGGTGAGCAAGGCGCCGTCGACGGGCGTACCGGCCGCGAGGCGGAGCAGGGCGCCGGCGATGTCGGCGCCGTAACCACTCAACAGGCCGGGCCGCTCGACGCCGGGGATGATGGCCTCCTGAGCGAGCCCCACTTCAACGGCCAAGCCGACTCGCCGTCGGTAGCGGCGTTCCCATCCACTCGACTTCCTGCGCGCGTCAGGCTGGGCCCAACCCGCCGCTCGTTCGGCCAAACCCGCGTGAGCGAAGGCTTGCGCCACCAGGCCCCGCATGCGCGCGGTCTCCTCGTCCGCGACAGCGATCCCCCGTGCTACGGACTCCGCCTCCTCCGCACACCGCGACGCCTCGTCGAGCCGCCCCACGTCGGCGTGCGCGACGGCGGCGCTCGTGAGGATCCGAATCCGCATGACTGCGTCCGGTTCCCCGGCCGCCAGGGCGCGGGCCTCCGCCGCACCCTGATCACCGTCGCGCACCAGCGCCTCGGTAAGGAACGGCAGCCAGGTGATGGCCTGTTCACAGCTCTGGTTTCGAGACGACTCGATGAGCCGGGCCAAGCAGTCCCGCGCTTCGGGGCCGGCGCCGCGATCGGCGTGATGTTTCATCTCCGCCAGCAACCGGTCGACCGGATTCGCTTCGTCAGGCCGGCCGTCGAGCACGATCCGAGCCCGTGTGGTGATTTCTGCGGGCGCCCCGTCGAGCAGCCGACGCGCTCGGCGCGACGAACTGTCGACGTCGAGCAGGCTTCGCACCACTCTGGACAGCGTCTCGCCGAGACGGTCGTCCGCTGGGCCTGTCAGGAGCGCACGCATCCTGTCGTGTGCCGCATCGGCCAAGGTCCGCGCATCGTCCGGCAGTGTCTCCGCGAGCGCGGAAGCGGCCAGCGCGGCACAGTCCACGGCCGCCGGTCCGGCGGTCTCCACGTCGAGCGTAAGGGCGAACTCCATCATCCGGCGGTGCAGAGCCTCGGCCCTTGCCGGGTCGGCGCGGGCCACGGCAGTCCACATCTCCACGGCGACGGCGTGCTGTTCCTCCGCCATGAAGGCCAGATAGTCGGCTTGACCCGCCACGTCGTCGAGGATCTCGGCGGCACGGTCGGGGTGGGAGCCGCACAGTCGCGACGCGGCTTCGGCCGCTGCGGAGAAGTGGCTGGGATGACAGACATTGACCATGTTCAGCAGTCGGACCGCATCCTCCGGCTTCCCCGCGGCGGCAAGCAGGGCGGCGGCCTCCGGCACGACCTTGTCGGCGTCAAGCTCTTCGGCCGGGGCCGTCAAGGCGTTCTGGTACCGCGCCCGTTCGGCCCAACCGGCAGCCTCGCACGCGAATTCCCGCGCCTTCTTCTCGTCCCGGTCCAGCAGTACCTGTGTGACGTCCATCAGCCGCTTGGCCTTCGAGGCTGGGTCGGCGGGGGTGAGGGCGAGCGCCCTCGCCCGTGCCGTGTCCCCGACCAGTGCCAGGGCTTTCACGACGGCGCGCGGGGCCGTCCGGTCCTCACGCTCCAGGAAATACCGCGAGGCGGCGACCTGCGCCAGCACCTCAGGCGTCGGCTTCATACGCGCCACTTCGTCGAGCGAGGCCAAGGCGAGGTCGGCTCGGTAGAGGTTGGCCAGGCGCAGGTGGCGGCGGTGGTCCAGGGCGAAGGCGAGGAAGCGGGGGGCGTCACCGGAGTCGCGGAGAAGTTCCTGGTAGCCGTTGAGCAGGTAGAGAGGGGTGTTCGACGGCCATTCTTCGCTGCGGTAGCTGTCGGCCCAGTCGTGCAACCGCTGCGTCAGAGAAGCGAGCGTGATGTCGCCCAACTTCTGTGCAGCCGTGCTGTACAAGTCTTTGTGGGCCAGAACGTAAGAGTCCGGATCCAATTCCTCGTAGCTCACGTTGCGGCCTGCCACATTGCGCAACATACGCTCGAAATGAGCGGGGGTCAGCAGTTCAGGGTGCCCACCGAGTCGCATCAGCTCAGCAAGAGCTGAGTATCCGAGCCCTCGCCGAGACACAGCAAGGAGCCCAATTATCTCCGCACCCTCACGGGTACTAAGCAGCGCCTCCAAGTCTCGGGAAGCTGATTTGCGCAGGCGGTTTGCAGCACGAGACGGTCGGAAGCCCGGGAGCACCTCGGAGTTGAGCAAAGGATGGTCGTCACCCACATCATCGGGGACTGGAGGATGCCAGCGCCTGGCAACCACCACCCGGAGGCCGTGTGGAGTCACCTTCGGCAGAAGGGAAGCGATACTCCGCAGGGGACGGCAGATACCGCTGCTCTGGTCCCATCTGAATCGCCCTGCTTCCGCATCCTCGTCCAGTCCATCAACGAGTAACACCAGGTTTCGTCCTCGTGATCGGCTCACCTGGGCCGCACTTTCGTACAAAGCGAAGAGAACGGCATCATCAACGAGATCTCCAGGGGGCGGATCTTCGACTCCGACGAGCCGACTGAGTTGGGTAACCATCACCTCGTGGAAGTTCTTTGCCCTATCAGCACTGGACCCCCAACGGACAAAATAGCTGATGAGGTCCACCTCATCAGGCATATGAAAGGTGACGAAATCGGCAAGCAACACAGACTTGCCAGCCCAAGGGGGCGCCACCAACGACAGATAAGCCGGCCCCTCTCGAACAACCCTAGTCAGCATCGCAAGGTCCGCGTCCCGGTCTTCCAATCTGGCCGCACGCAGGTTGGGGGCGGTATGAAGGTAACGGAAAGGCGGGACGAGGTCCGCCTTTATTATCGATCGCCACCCTTGCTTGGCCTTGCGTTCCGCATCAGCCTTTGCGATCAGGATGTCCCAAAAAGCTGGAGGTTTCGGTGACCTCCGCAACTTTCCTTCGAGGTGGGTGACCAAGGCCCGGCAATGCTCTCCTGTCGGTGCCGAAACCCCGTTGAACCAATCACTGAGCCTCTGCCTGGGGATTCCCAGGCGGGCTTCCAGGTCCCCGTATGACAGCCCTCCGCGCGCTGCCCGGACTTCATCGCGCAGGTCTCTCAGGCTGCCGGCCAACTCCTCCTTGGCACTCTGCTGTTTTCGGGACTCACTGGTGTCGCCCATCGCGTCTCCTCTCCGGACAGTCACCGGACACTTCTTCCAGGCTTGTGAGCAGGCAGAACGCTACGCTCCGGCCATCCGGACGTTGCCGGACACGGCCTCATCAGGGGAGAACCGTCTCGCACGCCGCCCGGCCCCACGGCTCACTGGGCGTCCTCAGTCCGGGAAGGAACCCTCGATTGTCCACGCTGCCTGCTTTGTTGACCGACGCCACCGCACTGGCCGCCGCCACGGGTCTCACCTACACCACGACCTTGCTGACCGTCGCGCTCGTCTCGGTCGTCTCCCGCAACCCCGACCGCCGGCGGGACGCCCGGGCCACGCTCACGATCCTGGTGCGACGCCGACCGTCCCGCTAAGCCAGCGATGGGCAGGGGCCCGCGTCGGAAACCTCTCGGAAGGCAACTCGGATGCTCAACTGTGGCAAGTGTCCGGAAAGCACACGGCACCGATCGGCGCCGTGAGACAGTGCTCGTCACGGCCGACCACACTCCTCCCGCAGCCGGGCGTCCTGGGATCGACACCGCAGGACGCGCGGCGCAGGAGGAGCACCGGCATGGCTCAAGGCCCGTGGAACCGGCTGAAGCAGCGCGGCACCGACGCAGGGAGGTGGCTATGGCAACACAGGGGTGACGCAGCACAGCTGCTGCTCGAATCCATCGTCTCCACAGCGGCATCACACCTCGTGACCCTCCTGTAGGGAGGTCGCTCCCGACAGTCCAAGTGCCGGGAGCGACCACCGGATGCCACGCCCCCGGGCCTGTCCTCCGGTTCAGAGGTCGGCCCTCGGGGCATGGCAGTGTGTGGGCCGGTCCTTGGACGATACCTGACAGCAGGAACCGAGGACCGGCACTCCCTGCCAGCCAGGGGTGCACCGTCGGACGCATCTACTGCGCCACTCCCCGCGCTGCCGGGGACGAAGAGGGCCACGTGCTGCTTCTTGTCATCCAACTGATGCAGCAATCAAAGACTTTCACCGATTGAGCGAACGCCCCACATCCAGCGAGGCCACTCCCATGCCCCTGCGCGACCTACCCGCGAGACCCACCGGCACCGACACCACCCCCCGCCCCCACTGGGACCCCCGCCAACACCCCTGCGTCCGCGCCCTCACCCTCGACGGCGGAGTCGCCGGGCAGACCCTCGTGGAGTTGCTCGCGAACGCCGAGGAGCTGAAGGACGTCGGCGGCCTCACGCCCGGCGAGAAGGTCGCCCTCGTCGAGTACCTGCTCGCCGTCTGCTACGCCTCGCGCACGTACCCGTCCACGGACGAGGAGTGGACGGAGTGGGTTCTCGGGCAACAGCCCCTCGACGAAGCCGCGTCATGGCTCGCTCACCAACCGGACGACGACTGGGACCTCTTCAGCCCCACCCGCCCCCTCGGGCAGAACATCCTCCTGTCCGAGTTCCTGGAGGAACACGGCACCGGCCCCGCCCAGCTCGTCATCGAACGCGTCGGGGACTACAACCAGTTCGCCGACCACCACCACCTCGACCACCCGGACCCGCTCCCCGCGGCCGACGCCTTCCGGGCCATGCTGACCCAGCACACGTTCGGTCTCTCCGGCCGTGCCCGGATCTCGGGCAAGGCGACGCTGGGTCCCGCCATCACCAACCTGGCGACCGGGCGTCTCGCCGGCCGGATCCGGGTGCTGGCGCTCGGTCCGACGCTCGGTGACACCCTGCGGCTGAACCTCGTCCCGACCACCGACGAACCCGGTGTCCTCAACCTCTCCTGGACCGAAGGGCCCATCGAGCGGCGGGGGTTCGCGGCCAAGCCGGACGGCCGGGCAGTCACGGGGTTCGCGGATCTGCACAGCTACCTCGGACGATCCGTCCTTCTCAGACCGAAGTCCGGTACGGACGGCGACACCGCGGCCGTCGACCGCGTGCTGATCGGCGCCGGTGAACTCCTGGCTCTCGACCCGGAGCTGCACCTCCAGGACGCCGTCATGTCCATCACGCGCTCCGGCGAGAAGAAGCCCCTCTGGCCGTCCGCCACCCGTGATCTGTGGCGTGAGGCCCACGCTCTCTACGCCGCGGTGGAGGAGGAGGCCGGCGGGCTGTACTCCCGGCTGGCACGGCTGCCGAAGGCAAAGGAGCCCGGGCGTCACCCCATCGACCTGTTCGCCGTCGGGCTCGTCTCCAACAAGACGACGCCCATCAGCTGGGTCAGCAGCGTCTTCCCCTTCGCCCCCGGGATGGCACCCGCGCTCTACCAGGCGGCGTCGCGCGGATCGGAGGTGGCAGAGCACATCGCCCGCACCCTCGATCGAGCGGCGTACGCGGCGTGGGAAATCGCCTATCCGAACCCCAAACCGGCCGACAAGAAGGCCCAGCTGGCCCGCTTCGACGCGCGCGGCGAGCAGTGGAAGGCGACGGAGGAGCCTTTCCACACCATGCTCTCGGACGTCGCCGACGGGTACCTGGTGACGGAATGCATGGAGGAGTACGTGGAACGGCTCGTACCGATGGCTCGTGACGCTCTGGAAAAGCGCCTCGACTCGCTGTCCCGGAACGCCCAGGGGCTGCGCGCCCGTGCCGCGGCCCTGCGGCGCTTCGACGACGACATCAGTGGCTCCCGCGCACCGGATGACCTCAAGGGGTGGAACGCATGAGCAGTGCGACCGAGGCGGGAGTCGCCGAGGCGGACGTCTACGAGTCGGGCAGTGCCTCTCTTGTCACCTGGCTGACCTCCCTCGTACGCAACCGGGACTACGGTCAGCTCGCCCAGCTCCGGCGCACCAGCATGCGGACCAACGCGCACATCCGGGCGAGCTGGTACGTGCTGGACCCCGACGACGCCGGTGAGAGGGAGATCTACGAACAGGTGGCCTTCCTGTTCGCGGTCTACCACCGAGGCGTGAGCAGACCCGCCTACGGCCACGGCAGTCTTGGCGAGGCCATGCGCCGCATCGGCAGCCCGGCGGGCCGGGGCCCCAACGACCCCGGCGCCACCCGGCTGGTCGACCGCGTCGTGACCAGCCGCCGCGTCCCCTGGCGGCACCTCCAGCACGCGATCGCCCGGCTGCGGGCCTGTGAGCAGACGCCGCCCAACTGGCAACAGCTCGTCGACGACCTCATGCTCTGGCACAACCGGAAGGCCCGCATCGCCTATCACTGGGCGGTCGACTTCCACGCGCCGTACGACTCCGGCAGGAAATCCACTCAGAAGGGCAGCAGTTCGTGACCGATGTCCCCGCGTCGCGCGGTCAGTTCCTCTCGCTCCATTTGCTGGAGACTCTCGTCGCCGCATTGCCAGTACGCGATGAGAACAATTCACCCAAAAGCATCGTTTACGGCGGCGTCGAACGCCACATGATCACCAGCCAGGCCCGCCGCCGCGCCGAGCGTGTCCACGCCCGCAACCGGGCCAACGCGGGCGTCGGGCCGCTCGCCGGGCGGACCACCGGGCTGCGGACACGGGAATGGGCCCTGCTTACCGCGCGGGCGCTGGAGACGGCTCACGGCTGGGAGCGGGACGAGGCGGTCTCGACGGCCCGGGCCGTACTCGAGGCGACGGGGCTGAAGTTCGGCGACCCCTCGAAGAAGACCGTCGCCAACCTCACCAAGGTGCTGCTGTTCGCACCCGCCGACACCGGCGAGCGGATCGCCGCGCACATCGCCGCTGAGGCGGACGGGCTGCTCCGGTGGCGGGACGAGTACCTCGCCGCACAGGCCACCACGGCGAAGCCCAAGCGCGGAGCGCGCAAGGCGGCGGCCGAGGAGCCGGCGGACGGGGAGAGCGAGGGGGGCGCGGCCAAGAACCTCCCGCCGCTGCCCCGGGAGACGCGCGCCGCCGTACTCACCGCACTGGCTCCTCGCGACGCCATCGACATCGCCCTCTACGGCCGGTTCCTCGCCGAGATCGCCGACTCCCCCAACGTGGACGGCGCCGTGCAGAGCGCCCACTCGTTCACCATCCACGAGGCCGAGCAGGTGGACGACTTCTACGCCGCCGCCGACGACGCCAAGCTGGAGCGGAAGAAGAACGCGCTGGACTTCCTGGACGCGGCAGACGACGCCGGAGCCGGCATGACCGGGTACCAGTCGCTCATCTCGGGCACCTTCTACCGGCACGCCGTGCTCGACCGCCGCCAGCTGGAGGTCAACCTCCGGGCGGCGGGCATGTCCGCGGAAGAAGCGGTGGAGGCGGCCACCGCCGCGGAAGAGGAGTTCGTGACCGCCTTCGTGGAAGCGTTTCCCGAGGCGAAGAAGAACTCCACGGCCTCCACCGGTTCCTTGCCCGCCCTGGTCCTGGCCTTCGAGGGCGAGCGCCCGTACAACTACGCCGCCGCGTTCCAGAAGCCCGTGGACGAGAATCCGGAGGACAAGGGAGGCGAAGGGCCTGCCGGACTCGCCGGGGTGAAGCGGCTGCTCCGGCACCACACGTACGTGGACGAGCGCCGCCCGGACATCCGTACGTCCCGCCTCCTCACCTATGACCCGCAGGTGGACATGCTCCTCGACGAGTTCCTCGGCGGACTCGGCAAGCCGGACCTGCGCCGTGTGCACACCGTCAAAGGGCTGATCTCGTGACGCACGTCCTCCTCATCCGACTGGCCGGGCCATTGCAGTCGTGGGGAACGGCCTCCCGCTTCGCGGCCCGTCGCGACTCGCACAGCCGGCCTTCCAAGTCGGCCGTGATCGGAATGTGCGCCGCCGCTCTGGGGCTGCCGAGGTCCATGGGGTTGGAGATGCCCAAGCAGCCTACGGAAACGGACGAGCCGGGGAAGGTCCCCGCCTTCGGTGAACTGGCACGCACCGTTTTCGGCGTGCGTGCCGACCACCCCGGTACTCCCGTCCGCGACTACCACACCGTCGGTGCGGGCACCTACCCGCTGCGCCCACGCGACCTCATCACCGATCACAGGCGGGCCGCCGCCGTCGCGGCAAGCCTCGACACGGCCACCGGGGACCGGTTCGGCCACCACACGCTCACCGGCTGGTACGGCGCCCCCAAGAAGATCGCCGCGGATCCGCACTCCGGCGTATTGATCTCCGGAGAGCTGACCCGTTCCGCCCTCATCACCGAGCGGTGGTACCTGGCGGACGCGACGTTCCTCGTGGGGCTCCAGCATGAAAGCGACAGTTTCCTGGAGACGGTGCGGCAGGCGCTCGAACACCCACGGCGGCTGCTGTGGCTGGGGCGCAAGTCCTGCCCCCCGTCCGGAACCCTTGGTCTGCGGGTCGTCCCCGGCGACCTGGACACCGCGTTCCGCACTCACCGGCTCCTGCCGGTCGCCCACGATGACACCGACCCGACGCGCAGGCCATGGGCGTGGTTCCAGGTCCCGCCCACCGAACGCGGCGCCACACCCGTCCAGGACCAGCCGGTGAGCTTCGACGCGCTGCGGCCCGAGCACACCACTCGCTGGGAGACACGCCGGCGCATCACGATCGACGCGGATGCCGCCCAGTGGAAAGACATCATCCTGTGACCGATTCCGCCCGCACCCGTACCGCGACCGCCCGGTTCGTCGCCACCCACTCCGTCCTGACCCTGGACGCCCGGCATCCCTACGCCGCCAAGGCGCTCGTCGACGCCCAGGACATGCACCGCACGGTGATGAGCGGCTTCAAGGGCTGGGTCGACGACGGCAGCCGGGACCCCAGGGCCCAAATGGGCATCCTGTCCACCTGGACCATCGACCTGAAGAACGCCGCCCTCGTGCTGGTCGTGCAGTCCAGGGTCCCCGGTGACTGGAGCCACGTCCCCAAAGGAGCTCTCCGGGACAAGCCTCACCTCATCACCGTCGACCGCACCTACCGCGCCGGCGACAGCGTCAGCTTCCGGACGGTCGTCAACCCGACCTACGTGAAGCCGCAGTCGGGCCCGGACGGGCGGATGAGGCGCGGCAAGCGGGTGGCTCACACCACGCCCGCGGGCGTTCGGAAATGGGTCGTACGCCACCTGGGCGGCGGTGCGGAGCCCAGCCGGTTCGGTGTCACGACGGACGCCGAGACCGTCGCGGTGCGGTTGCTGCCGGCGGTCTCCAGCCCTGCACCGCACAAGGGGCTGAAGATCGCCCGTGCCGAGCTGCGCGGCGCCCTCACCGTGGTGGATCCCACGGCGTTCGTCACCGCGCTGTCGGACGGTATCGGGCACGCCCGCGCATACAGTTGCGGACTCGTACTGACGCGGTGAGGAGCCGGGTCCGAACCGCGCGTCACGCCCCGCCGAAGCTCACCTCGCCCCCGCCCCCACCGTTCTCCATCTCGTCCAGCAGACCCAGCGCGAAGTCCGCGTACGTGATGCGGTCGTCGGCGTCGCCGTGTTCCGCCACCCGATAGCGGCCGACGGGGGTGCCGTCGTGGTCGAAGTCGCCGGCCGGGGCCGCGTAGGTCCAGGGCAGGGGGGAGGTGCGGAGGAGGTCGAGGCCGGCGGCGTGGGCGAGGTAGAAGGGGCGGTATGCGTTGGGGTACCCCGGTTCGTCCATCAGCGGGGTGCCGGACGGGCCCGGGAGGACGGGGGCGAGGCCGACGACCGTCAGGCGGCGGACGCCGGCCTTGCGCAGGCCTTCGGTCAGGGCCCGGGTCGACGTCGTGAAGAAGTCGTGCGGGTCGCCGGACAGGTCGACGGCCGCGGAGATCGCCGCCTCGTGACCCGCGGCCAAGCGGGCCACGGTCGCCTCGTCCGTGACGTCGCCCGCCTCCACCCGGGCCTCCGGCGGCAGGTCGCGGTGGCGGGACGGGTCGCGGACCACGGCGGTGACGGTGTGGCCGCGGCGGATCGCCTCCGCCACCACCTGACGGCCTGCCCTGCCGCCCGCGCCGAAGATCACGATGTTCATGGGGACGCCTCTCAGCCGGTCTCAGCCGGTCTCAGCCGGGCCGGAGTCCTTCGCCCCGGCCTGTGCCCGCGACCGTAGCCACCGCACCGGTTACCTCTCGGATACCGCTCGGATACCGCTCGGCGTGCGGTTATCGTGACGCCATGAGGGAACCCCTGCCTGCCGACATGTTCGACGAGTTGTGTCCTTCCTCGCTCAATCCGATCCGGTTCGGGGACAAATGGGCGCCTCTGGTCATTCGGTGTCTGGAGGGCGGGCCGCGGCGGTTCTCCGAGTTGCGGGTTCCCCTGCGGCGCGTCACGCCCAAGGTGCTCACCGCCTCGCTGCGTGCGCTGGAGCGGGACGGGTTCGTCGAGCGGACGGTGTATCCCGGTGCCCTCCCGCGCGTCGAGTACGCCTTGACGCCGCTCGGGCGCAGCCTGCTCGGGCCGTTGGAGGCCGCCTGCGCCTGGGCCGGTGAGCACTGGGACGAGTTGCTCGATGCCCGGGAGGCGTACGAGGAGGGGCGGCAGCAAGCCGGTTGAGCGGAGGGTCACGCCGTCAGCGCCGGGATCACCCGTTCCCCGTACGCGTCGATCGTCGCCTCCTTCGCGTCGTGCATCGCGTACACCGC
The DNA here is from genome assembly GCF_020099395.1 of Streptomyces mobaraensis. Lineage (NCBI taxonomy): Bacteria > Bacillati > Actinomycetota > Actinomycetes > Kitasatosporales > Streptomycetaceae > Streptomyces > Streptomyces mobaraensis. The sequence continues at coordinate 1,443,780 of NZ_CP083590.1, forward strand.
GAACTGGTCCACCCCCAGGGCCCGTAGCTCCTCCAGCCGCGCCACGTGCGCGTCCACCGGGCCCAGCAGGCAGAAGCGGTCGACGATCTCGTCCGGGACGAAGTCCGTCGACGGGTTGCCCGCGCGGCCGTGGTGGCTGTAGTCGTACCCCTGGCGCTGTTCGATGTACGTGGTGAGGGCCTCGGGGACCAGGCCCGAGTGGGCGCCGTAGCGGGTGACGAGGTCGGCGACGTGGTTGCCGACCATGCCGCCGAACCAGCGGCACTGTTCGCGGGCGTGGGCGAGGTCGTCCCCCACGTACGCGGGGGCGGCGACGCAGACCGTGACGGACGCCGGGTCGCGGCCGGCCTCCTCCGCCGCGCCGCGGACGGCCTTGACCATCCACTCGGTGAGGAAGGGGTCGGCCAGCTGGAGGATAAAGCCGTCGGCCTCGCGGCCGGCCAGGGCGAGGGCCTTCGGGCCGTAGGCCCCCATCCAGACCGGGAGCCGGCCATCGCGCACCCAGGGCAGCCGCAGCGGTGTGCCGCCGACGTCCGTCTCGCGGCCCTCGGCCAGGTCGCGGATGATCCGCATCGATTCGCTCAGCGCGGCCAGGGTGTTGGGGCGGCGGCCCGCGACCCGCATCGCCGAGTCGCCGCGCCCGATGCCGCAGACCGTGCGGTTGCCGTACATGTCGTTGAGCGTGGCGAACGTGGAGGCCGTGACCTCCGGGGTGCGAGTGGAGGGGTTGGTGACCATCGGGCCCACGACGAGCCGTTCGGTGTGTTCCAGGATGCGGCTGTGGATGACGAACGGCTCCTGCCACAGCACGGCGGAGTCGAACGTCCAGCCGTACCGGAAGCCGCGGCGCTCGGCGCGGCGCATCAGCTCGACGACGGCGGTGGCGGGCGGGTCGGTTTGCAGGACGAGGCCGAAGTCCAAGGCCGGTGCTCCTTATCCGAAGGTCAAGAGAGGTACTGGCAGGTGGTCCGCGGCACGTAGCGGCCGTGGCCGGTACGGCCCGTGAACCGCCGTTCGTCGATGACGATCTCGCCGCGGGACAGGACCGTCTCCACGCGGCCGGTGACCTCCTTCCCCTCGTACGCCGAGTAGTCGACGTTCATGTGGTGGGTGGTGGCGGAGAGCACCTGTGTGGCCCGCGGGTCGTAGACGACGAGGTCGGCGTCGGCGCCGGGGGCGATGGTGCCCTTGTGCGGGGCGAGGCCGAACATCCGGGCCGGCGCGGCGCACGCGAGCTCGATCCAGCGGCGGCGGGAGATGCGCCCCTCGACGACCGCCTGGTGGAGGAGGTCCATCCGGTGCTCCACGCCCGGCAGGCCGTTGGGGATCTTCGAGAAGTCGCCCCGGCCCAGCTCCTTCTGGCCCGAGAAGCAGAACGGGCAGTGGTCGGTGGAGACGACCTGGAGGTCGTCCGTGCGCAGCCCGCGCCAGAGGGCCGCCTGGTGCTCGCGGGGCCGGAGCGGCGTCGAGCACACGTACTTCGCGCCCTCGAAGCCGGGTTCCGCCAGGTTGTCGGTCGAGAGGAAGAGGTACTGCGGGCAGGTCTCGCCGAAGACCGGAAGCCCCTTGTCCCGGGCCGCGGCCAGCTCCGCGACCGCCTCCTCCGCCGAGACGTGGACGACGTACAGCGGGCTGCCGGCGACCCGGGCCAGCTGGATCGCGCGGTGGGTGGCCTCGGCCTCCAGCAGGGCCCTGCGGACCTCGCCGTGGTAGCGGGGGTCGGTCTTCCCCGCCTCCAGGGCCTGCCGCACCAGGACGTCGATCGCGATGCCGTTCTCCGCGTGCATCATGATCAGCCCACCGTTGCCGGCGGCGCGCTGCATGGCCCGCAGGATCTGCCCGTCGTCGCTGTAGAGGACCCCCGGGTAGGCCATGAAGAGCTTGAACGACGTCAGCCCTTCGCCCACCAGCAGATCCATCTCCTTCAGGGTGTCCTCGTTCACATCGGAGAGGATCATGTGGAAGGCGTAGTCGACCGCGCACTTCCCTTCCGCCTTGGCGTGCCACGCGTCGAGCCCCTCGCGCAGCGCCCGGCCCCGCGTCTGCACCGCGAAGTCGACGACGGTCGTGGTGCCGCCCCAGGCGGCGGCCCGGGTGCCGGTCTCGAAGGTGTCGGACGAGGAGGTGCCGCCGAAGGGGAAGTCGAAGTGGGTGTGGGCGTCCACGCCGCCCGGCACGACGTACCTGCCGGCCGCGTCGATCGTCCGGTCGGCCGTCCAGCCCCGGGCGACCGAGCTGCCGGCGGCCGCGAGCGCGGCCACCTTCCCGTCCTCGACGAGGACGTCGGCGTACGTCTCCTCGGCGGCGGTGATGACGAGGCCGCCCTTGACGAGGGTCCTGGTCACGAGCGTCCTCCCGCTCCGGCGTCCTGCCGCACCCGCCGCAGCGCCCGTTCGAGCGCCGCCGCGCCCTCCTCCGCCTCCGCGACGGTCAGGGTCAGCGGCGGGGCGATGCGCAGGACGGTGCCGTCCCGGCCGCCCTTACCGATCAACAGGCCCTCCTCGCGGGCCCGTTCGAGGGCCTGGTGCGTCGCCTCGGACGAGGTGAGTTCGACGCCGATCATCAGTCCCCGGCCGCGTACCTCCCGGACGACCGGGGCCGGCAGTCCGGCGGCGACGGCCCGGAGCCGTTCGATCAGCAGGCCGCCGACGCGCCGGGCGTTGCCCTGGAGGTCGTGTTCGAGGAGGTAGGTGAGGTTGGCGAGGCCGGCGGCCATGGTGACCGGGCTGCCGCCGAAGGTGGAGATGGAGTTGGCCTCCAGGCAGTCCATCACCTCCGCGCGGGCGACGACGCCGCCGACGGACATGCCGTTGCCGATGCCCTTGGCGAAGGTGAGCAGGTCGGGCGGGCCGTTCTCGGCGTGGGCCTGCCAGCCCCAGAAGTGGTCGCCGGTGCGGCCCCAGCCGGTCTGCACCTCGTCGCTGATCCAGAGGATGCCGTGCCGGTCCAGGACCTCCCGGAAGGCCGCGTAGAGCCCGTCGGGCGGGGCGGTGAACCCGCCGACACCCTGCACCGGTTCGGCGATCAGCGCGGCCACCGTCCCGTGCGCCTGCCCGAGCATGTCCTCCAGGTCGCGGACGCAGGCGGCGGTGAACGCCGCGTCGGAGAAGTGCGCGTACGGGCCCTGGGAGCGTACGGCGCCGTGCACGTACAGCGTCTGGAGCGGCGAGAGGCTGGTGGGCGACCAGGCGGAGTTGCCGGTGATGCCCACGGTGGAGAAGGAACGGCCGTGGTAGCTGTTGCGCATGGCCAGGATCTGGTTGGACCGCCGGTAGGTCGTGGCCAGCAGCAGCGCGGCGTCGTTGGCCTCGGTTCCGGAGGTGGTGAAGAAGACGCGGGCGTCGGAGATGCCGCTCAAGGCGGCGACGCGCTCAGCCAGTTCGACCATGTGCCGGTCGAGGTAGAGGGTGGACGTGTGGAGGATCCGGCCGGCCTGTTCGGCGACCGCCTTGGTGACCTCGGGCAGCGCGTGGGCGGTCATGGTGGTGAGGATGCCGCCGAAAAAGTCGAGGTAGCGGCGGCCGTCGGCGTCCCAGACGTGACGGCCCTCGCCGTGGGTGAGTTCGATGGGCTCGGCGTAGTAGAGGGACAACCAGGCGGGGAGGACGGCCCGGTGACGGGCGTGGAGGCCGGGGGCGGTCACCGGGCCGGGGGGTGCCTCCGGGCCGGGGGGTGCCTCCAGGCCGGGGGCGGACTCCGGCCCCGGCCCCCCGCTCGTACCACCACTCACGGCCGCACCAGCCCCTCGTAGGCGTCGGGGCGCCGGTCCCGGTAGAACGCCCACTGCTGCCGGACCTCGTCGATCAGCGCGAAGTCCAGGTCCCGGACGACCAGTTCCTCCTTCGTGTCACTGGCGACGTCCCCGACGAACTGCCCGCGCGGGTCGACGAAGTACGAGGTGCCGTAGAAGTCGTTGTCGCCGTACTCCTCCCGCCCGACGCGGTTGATCGCGGCGACGAAGTACTCGTTGGCGACGGCGGCGGCGGGCTGTTCGAGCTTCCAGAGGTGCGCGGAGAGGCCGCGGTGGGTGGCCGAGGGGTTGTAGACGAGCTGGGCGCCGGCGAGGCCGAGTTGCCGCCAGCCCTCGGGGAAGTGGCGGTCGTAGCAGATGTAGACGCCGATCCGGCCGACGGCGGTGTCGAAGACCGGCCAGCCGAGGTTGCCGGGTTTGAAGTAGTACTTCTCCCAGAAGCCCTTGACCTGCGGGATGTGGTGCTTGCGGTACTTGCCGAGGTAGCTGCCGTCGGCGTCGATGACGGCGGCGGTGTTGTAGTAGAAGCCGGACTGCTCGACCTCGAAGACCGGCACGACGATCACCATGCCCGTCTCCCGGGCGAGTTCGCGCATCCGGCGCACGGTCGGCCCGTCGGGGACCGGCTCGGCCCAGCGGTAGTGCTCGCTCTCCTGGACCTGGCAGAAGTAGGGGGCGTTGAAGACTTCCTGGAAGCCGATCACCCGGGCGCCCTGCGCGGCGGCGGCGCGGGCGTGTTCCTCGTGTTTGGCGATCATCGATTCGGTGTCACCGGTCCAGCCGGCCTGGACCAGTGCGGCGCGCACAACAGTGGTCATGAGCTGCTCCTCCGCCGGGGCGTGATGCCGGACGACGCGATGCCGGGCGTACGGGACGCCGGGCACCCCGACGCCGGACATACGGAATGCCGGGCATACGGAATGCCGAGCTACGCGCGAAGATCCGCGTGCCTGCGACCGTATGGCCCGGCACCCGCCGAGGCAAGACCGACGCGGTCTGTGGATGCGGGCGGCATTAAACAGACAACCTTGTCAGTTTGGCTGTTCAGTGCCTAGGGTGAGGACATGCCTGCCACCACGCTCGACCCGAAGACCGCCCTCGTCCTCGTCGACCTCCAGAAGGGCATCACCGCCCTCCCGACCGCGCACCCCGCCGACGAGGTCGTCGCCCGCGCGGCCCGGCTGGCCGCGGCCTTCCGTGACCGCGGCCTCCCCGTCGTCCTGGTCCGCGTCGTCGGCGCGGCACCCGGCCGTACGGAGGCCGGGCGCCGCACCGGCGAACCCCCCGCCGGCTTCGCGGAGCTTCGCCCCGAACTCGGCCGCGCGGAGGACGACATCGTCGTCCCCAAGCGCACCTGGGGCGCCTTCCACGGCACGGACCTCGACGACCTGCTGCGCCGGCGCGGCGTCACCCAGCTCGTCCTCGCGGGGATCGCGACCGGCCTGGGCGTGGAGTCCACGGCCCGGGCCGCGCACGAGCACGGGTACCACGTGACGGTGGTGACGGACGCGGTCACGGACGTCGACCCGGAGCGGCACCGGAACGCCGTCGAGCGGGTGTTCCCGCTGCTGGGCGAGACGGATACGACGGAGGCGGTCCTTCGACTGCTCGCATGACGCACCCGGTGGGACACCCGGGGAAGGCGGGGCGCCCGAGAAAGGTGGACACCAGGGAAAGGCGGGGCGCCCCGAAAGGCGCCCCACCACCCCGCCGCGGCTCACCGCCCCGGCCGCACCACCATCGCGGACCCGCCGCCGCGCCGCACCTTCTCCGCGGCTGCCAGCCACCGCCCGTCCGGCAGCCGTTCGACGCCCGTAGCGGCGCCGATGAAGGACGGGTTCAGCTTGAACACCTGCCCCTTCGCCTCCAGTTGGCGGCGGACGGAACTGTCCCAGAGCGCCTGTTCCACGTCCGTCGTCGCGCTGTTGCGCTGGCTGGCGCGCGGCGCGGCGATGGCGTCGACCAGCGGCATCCCGCGGTCCACGTGGTTGAGCAGCGTCTGGAGGACGGTGGTGATGATCGTCGCCCCGCCCGGCGAACCCAGCGCGAACTTCAGCTTCCCGTGGTCGAGGACGATCGTCGGCGAGATCGACGAGCGCGGGCGCTTGCCCGGGCCGGGCAGGTTCGGGTCGTGGACGCCCGGGCTGACCGGGGTGAACGAGAAGTCGGTCAGCTCGTTATTGAGCAGGAAACCGCGGCCGGGCACGGTGATGCCGCTGCCGCCGGTCTGCTCGATGGTGAAGGTGTAGGAGACGACGTTCCCCCACTTGTCGGCCACCGTCATATGGGTGGTCTGCTGCCCCTCGTACGGGGTGGGGGCGGCCCGGCCCGTCGTGCCGCAGGGCTTGGGATGCCGGGGGTCGCCGGGGGCGAGCGGGCTGGTCAGCGCCCGGCTGTCCTTGATCAGACAGGCCCGCGAGGCCGCGAACCGCTTCGACGTCAGCGCCGCGGTGGGCACGTTCTCCTGCGCGGGGTCGCCGATCCACCGGTTGCGGTCGGCGAACGCGATCCGGCTCGCCTCCAGGTAGCGGTGCAGGTACGTCTTGTCGTCGAGCTTGCGGAGGTCGCTCTTCTCCAGGACGTTCAGCGCCTCGGCGACGGCGATCCCGCCCGAGGCCGAGGGGCCCATCCCGTAGACGTCGAGCCCCCGGTAGGTGGTGTGCGTGGGTCCGGGGCGCTTGACGGTGTACGCCCGCAGGTCGCGTTGGGTCATGTCACCGGCGCGCACGACGCGGTGCGCGCCGGGGGCGACGGGGGGCTTGCGGACGGTACGGACGACGTCGCGGCCCACGTCGCCGCCGTACATCGCGCCGATGCCGCGCTTGCCCACCAGTTCGTAGGTGCGGGCGAGGTCGGGGTTCTTCAGGGTGGCGCCGACGGCCGGGAGCTTGCCGCCCGGGAGGAACAGGCGGGCGGTGGCGGGGAAGTCGCGGAAGCGCCGCTCGTTGTCGGCGGTCTGCTGCCGGAAGGTCTCGTCGACGGTGAAGCCCTTGCGGGCCAGCCGCTCGGCCGGCTTCAGCACCTGCCCGAGCGATCTGCTGCCCCAGGACCGCAGGGCCGCGTCCCAGGTGGCGGGGGCGCCGGGGACGCCGACGCCGCGGCCGCTGGTGATGGCCTCCTCGGAGGGGATCGCGTGCCCCTTCTCGACGAACAGGTTCTTGTCCGCGCTCAGCGGCGCCCGTTCGCGGCCGTCGATGGTGAAGACCTTGCGGGCCTTCGCGTCGTAGTAGACGAAGTAGCCGCCACCGCCGATGCCGCCGGAGTACGGCTCGGTGACGCCGAGGGCGGCGGCGGTGGCCACCGCCGCGTCGACGGCGTTGCCACCGCCCTTGAGCACCTCGATGCCGGCGGCGGAGGCGTCGGCGTCGACGCTCGCGACGGCACCGCCGCGGCCCACGGCCAGCGGGGTCTTGGCGGGGGTGCGGCCGGCCGCGGCCGGATCGGACGCGCCGGCCTGAGCTGCGGCCGGAACGATCCCGAGTCCGGCCACGAGTGCGGCCGTCGCGCAGAGCACGGTCGTTCGCCGGCGCGCTGGCGGTCTTGCCATGGGTACCTCCCTGTCGGCTGAGAGGCCCCGGACCCTACTCGCCGGACCCCTCCGCCGACAGGGCGCGACACGGCTCCTGTCCGGCGTTCCGTTCAGCCGGTTGTTCAGCCCGTCGTTCAGCGGCCCCGCGCCTGGGTGATCACCGGCTTGGCCATCGCCCGCTCGCCGTCGGCGTTCGGGTGGAACGGCGCGGCCGGACGGGCCGGCTGGGCGCCCTCGATCCAGCGGTCGGCCTGCGGGCGGCAGACGTCGTGGCCGACGGTGGCGCGGTAGGTGTCGGCGTACCGGACGTGGGCCTTGCGCGCCTGCTGCTTCAGCATGGCGTTGAGCTTCTTCTCGGTGTCCCGCAGGTACGGGGTGTCCCCGGCCGCGATCGGGACGTTGGGGAAGCAGCCGACACCGCTGTCCGGCATGATCGACGGGTAGCCGACGAGGACGACGCGGGCGTGCGGGGCGCGCTGGTGGACGGCCTTGAGGACGCGGGCGACCTTGGGCGCGGCGTCGGCGATGCGCTTGTTCAGCAGGTCGCCGCCGTCGGCCGCGGTGTACTTCTTGCGGCAGGGGGCGCCGGCCGGGTCGGAGACGGAGAGCTGGGCGCAGGTGCCGATGATCTCGCCGAAGCCGATGTCGTTGCCGCCGATGCCGACGGTGACCAGGCGGGTCTTCCTGCCGAGGGCGTTCAGCTGCGGGGCGTTGGCACCCTGCGCGCGCCACATGTCGTCGGTCTTGGCGCCGCTGCAGCTGACGTCCTTGAACGACTTCTGGTGCAGCGCCTTCGCCGTGAGCGACGGGTAGTTGACGCTGGAGCGGGCACAGTCGCCGCCGCTCTGGGTGGGCACGCCGGGCGCGGAGGTGTACGAGTCGCCGAGGGCGACGTAGCGCTCGCCGCCGTGGGCCGGGGTGGCGGCCGTGGCGGGGGCGGCGGCCCCCGCCGCCAGGGCCGTGGCGGCGCCGACCGCCGCCAGCACCTTGCCGTACCGCCCGCCGTGTGCGCCTGCGTCTGCCACTACTGCCTCCGGAGAATCGGTGATGGTTCCAGGCCGACCGCACCCCCGCGCCCCGGAAAGGTCACCGGGGGCCGTCGAACACGGCAGTCAGACTCGCCTCGCGTTGACCGTCTGTCAATCTCACAAGGCGTTATGCGAACCACTGGTACCGGCCGTCACTCGGCCGCACGTATCGAACGGGGGCCGTCCGAGCGGCCGTTCCGCCGACCGCCGGGGCGGGCGGGGGTACGCGCGGGGGCGAGCCGGTCGGCGGAACGGCGGCCCGGCCGCGCGGCGCCGGGGACTCCGCGCGGACGTGACGCCGGATCACCGGCGGCTCGTGTCGTACGGCACCCTCCGTGGCGTACCGCATCGTGCCGCGCCACGCCGGTCCGGCCGGTCCCGGTCGACGCCGCCGGGCAGGGTCCCGGTGAGCGCCCCCGGCACCCACCCGCCCGTACGCCGTCGCGGCGGGTGGCGGCGAACGCCCGCGGACCGTGCCGGGCAGCCGGACCACACGGCCAGCCCGGCAGACCCTGCGGACCCCGCGGACCCCGCAGACCCGACAGACCGGCCGAACCGGTCCACCCCCCAGACCGGCCGAACCGGTCCACCCCCCAGACCCACCCCTAATACGACTCCGAAAGTCCGATTAGGTAAAGTACAAACGTGCGACTGACCAAGAGCACGGACATCGCCCTGCGCATCGCCATGCGCCTGGCCGTGACGTCCGGCGGTACCGAGACCGCCGCGCCCACCACCCGTGAGGTGGCGGCCGCGGTGGGGGTGCCGTACACGCACGCGGCCAAAGTGGTCAGCCGTATGACGCACCTGGGGGTCGTGGAGACCCGGAGGGGCCGGGGCGGCGGGCTGTCGCTCACCACCCTGGGGCTGACGGGATCGGTGGGCCGGCTGGTGCGTGCCCTGGAGGGCTCGGGGGACGTCGTCGGCTGCGAGGACGATCCGCCGTGCCCGCTGCGCGGAGCCTGCCGGCTGCGGGGGGCGCTGCGCGACGCGCAGGAGGCGTTCTTCGCCGCGCTCGACCCGATCACCGTCCAGGACCTGGTCAGGCAGCCCACCGGTCCGGTTCTGCTGAGCCTGGCCACCAGACCCGAAGACGGACCCGACCCACACCCCTGATACAACCGGCGCCGCCCGCCACACGGCGTCCGCACACCCTGAAATGCGAGTCTCGGATGCGCATTATCCGTCCGGGGCGCGAACCGTAAGGAGCCGCCGTGCTGTCCCCGAAGTCGACCGAGATCGTCCGTGCGACCCTGCCCGCCGTGGGCGGGGCCATCGGCGAGATCACGCCCCTCTTCTACGACAAGCTGTTCGCCGAGCGTCCCGACCTGCTGCGCGACCTCTTCAACCGTGGCAACCAGGCCAACGGCAGCCAGCGCCAGGCCCTCGCGGGCGCCATCGCCGCGTTCGCCACCGCGCTGGTGGAGCACCCGGACGTCCGGCCGGACGCGATGCTGTCCCGCATCGCGCACAAGCACGCCGCGCTCGGCGTCACCGCGGAGCAGTACGAGCTGGTCCGGCGGCACCTCTTCGCCGCGATAGCCGAGGTGCTGGGCGAGGCGGTCACCCCCGAGGTGGCCGCGGCCTGGGACGAGGTCTACTGGCTGATGGCCAACGCGCTGATCGCGCTGGAGCAGCGGCTGTACGAGGGCGCGGGCGTCCCGGCCGGCGAGGTCTTCGTGCCGTGCCGCGTCGTGGCCCGCCACCGGGAGACCGCGGACGTCGCCACCTTCGAGGTGCGCCCGCTCGACGGCCGGGAGCTGCCCGCCGGCCGGCCCGGCCAGTACGTCTCCGTCCGCGTCGAACTGCCCGACGGCGCCCGGCAGATCCGCCAGTACAGCCTCTCCGGGTGGCCGGACGACGCCTTCCGGTTCTCCGTCAAGCGCGTCCCGGGCGACCCGGCGGGCGAGGTCTCGAACCACCTCCACGACCATGTGGACGTGGGCGCGGAGCTCCAGGTCAGCCTGCCCTTCGGCGACGTGGTGCTGGAGGAGGGCGACCGCCCGGTCGTGCTCGTCTCCGCGGGCATCGGCTGCACCCCGATGACGGGCATGCTCGCCCACCTGGCCGCGACCGGCTCGGCCCGCCGCGTGATCGTCGTCCACGCCGACCGCAGCGAGGCGGACCACGCTTTCCGCGAGGACACGCGCCGGCTCGTCGAGAAGCTGCCGGACGCCGAGGCGCACTTCTGGTACGAGCGCCCGGAGGGCGAGTGGCCCGCCGAGCGCACGGGTTACGCGGACCTGTCGGTGATCGACGTCCCGGCCGACGCCGTGGTGTACCTGTGCGGGCCGCTCCCCTTCATGCGGGCGGCGCGGGCGCGGCTGCTGGCGGCGGGCGTCGCCGCGGCGGACCTGCACTACGAGGTGTTCGGCCCCGACCTGTGGCTGGGCGCCGACACCTGATCCGCCGAAGAGCGCTAAGGCTGTGTGTGGTGGCCGGCCGGGCCGGGGAGCAGCGTTCCCGGCTCGGCCGGTGCCACCTCCACCGCCTCCGTCTTGAGGCTGCGCCGCTGCCGTTTGGCGACCCAGGTGGCCAGCCAGGACAGCAGCATGCACATCCCGATGTACACCGGCGCGATGATCATGACGACAGGGATGAACGGCAGCCCGTAGTCCAGGTTCCCCGCGATCAGCTTGCCGGCGTGCAGGAACTCCTCGTAGGTGATGAGGAAGCCGAGCGAGGTGTCCTTCAGGGCGACGACGAGCTGGCTGATGATGGTCGGCAGCATCGCCCGGACCGCCTGGGGCACCAGGACGTACGTCATGACCTGCGTCTTGTGCATCCCGAGCGCGTAGGCGGCCTCCCGCTGGCCGCGCTCGACGGAGTCGACGCCGGTGCGGAAGACCTCCGCGAGCACCGACCCGTTGTAGAGGGTGAGGCCGGTGACGAGGGCGGGCAGCGGCTGGACCTTGAGGGCGACGAAGACGAAGAAGATCATCACCAGCACGGGCATGGCCCGGAAGAACTCCACGACCACGGTGGCCGCCCAGCGGAGCGGCCGGTGGTCGGAGAGCCGCCCGGCGGCCAGCAGCCCGCCGAGGACGAGCGAGAACGCGGCCGCGTAGCCGAAGGCGCGGAGGGTGTTGGCGAGGCCGCGCAGCAGCATCTCCTGGATGCCGACGTACTCGAACGGGGTCCACTTCTGCGCCGTGAACTGCCCGGTGTCGAAGAGGAGGTAGACCACCCAGCCGACGAGGGCCGCGATGGCGACGCTCGCGATCAGGCCGTAGAGGCGGTGGCGCCGGCGGGCGTGCGGGCCGGGGATGTCGTACAGGGCGGTTCCGGTCACCGGGCCACTCCCCAGCGCTTCTCCAGCACGTTGAAGACCGCGCTGATGGTCAGGGTCACGATCAGATAGCCGACGGCGATCCAGACGAAGGTCCAGATGATGCCGTAGCCGAGCTCGTTGAGGGTCTTGTAGGTGCCGAGCAGCTCGGTGACGCTGAACGAGCCGGCGATGGCCGAGTTCTTGGCGAGGGCGATGAGGGTGGAGCCGATCGGCGGGATGACCGAGCGGAACGCCTGCGGCAGGATCACCGTGCCGAGCGTCTGCCCGAAGGTCATGCCCAGGCTGCGGGCGGCCTCGCCCTGGCCGACGGGCACGGTGTTGATGCCCGAGCGGACCGCCTCGCAGATGAAGGCCGAGGTGTAGCAGCCGAGCGCGAGCACCGCGAAGAGCTGGAAGGGCAGCACCACGCCGAAGCGCGGCAGGCCCAGCACCACCGCGAAGAACAGCAGCGTCAACGGCGTGTTCCGCAGGACCGTCACCCACACGGTGCCGAAGGCACGCAGCGAGGCGACGGGCGCGACGCGGAAGGACGCCATCAGGAAGCCGAGGACGAGGGCCAGCAGCGAGCCGTAGACGGTGAGTTCGACGGTGCCGAGCAGACCGTCGCCGTAGAGGGAGAGGTTGTCGGTCAGGACGTTCACGGCGCGGACCTCCCGGTGCCGTAGCGGTCGACGGCCGGCGGCTTGGGCGCGGGGACGCCGGACCGGCCGAGCGTCGCGTCGTACGCCTTCTTCCAGTCGCCGTTCCGCTCGTGCTCCTCGATGGCGTCGTCGAGGGCCAGGCGCAGGGCGGTGTCGCCGCGCGGGACGCCGATGCCGTACGGCTCCTTGGAGAACGGTTTCCCGGCGATCTTCAGCTCGTCCGGGGCCTTCGCGGCGAAGCCCATGAGGATGGTGTCGTCGGTGGTGACGGCGGAGACCTGGAGGCTGAGGAGGTTGTCGACGCAGATGGAGTACGTGTCGTAGGCGACGGCCTGGGCCTTGGGGAACTCCCGCTGGAGCCGCTGGAGCGGCGTGGACCCGGCGACCGAGCAGACCCGCTTGCCGTCCAGGTCCTGGGGGCCCTCGATGTCCTTCTCGTCCTTGCGCACCAGCAGCCCCTGCCCGGCGACGTAGTACGGACCGGCGAAGCCGACCTGGCGTTTGCGCAGGTCGTTGATGGTGTAGGTGCCGACGTAGTAGTCGATCTGGCCGTTCTGCAGGGCCGTCTCGCGGTTGGCGGAGGCGATGGTGCGGAAGGCGAGGGTCTTGGGGTCGAAGCCGAGGGAGGCGGACATCATCCGGGCGATCTCGATGTCGAAGCCGGAGTACGCGCCGGTGGCGGGGTCCTTCTCGCCCAGGTAGGGCTGGTCCTCCTTGACGCCGACGGTGAGGTGGCCGCGGCCCTTGGCCGCGCGCCAGGTGGGCGAGTCCGGCGGCGTGAAGCCGGTGGCGACGCGGTACGCGGGGAGCTCCCCGGGCGCGGGGCCCTTGATCGGCGGGCTGCCCTCCTTGCCGCATGCGGCGGTGGCGGTGAGCAGGGCGAGGACGGCGAGGGCTGCGAGGGCGGCCGGAGAGGCGAAGGCGGCGAGGGCGCTCAGGACCCGGCCGGCGGTGCGGTGTGCCATGTGCTGCGTCACCCGCTCAGTGCTTGAGGATCTTGGAGAGGAAGTCCTTGGCCCGGTCGCTCTCGGGGGCCGTGAAGAACTCCTCGGGGACGCGGTCCTCGACGACGCGGCCGTCGGCCATGAAGACCACGCGGTTGGCGGCGGAGCGGGCGAAGCCCATCTCGTGGGTGACGACGACCATCGTCATGCCCTCGCGGGCGAGCTGCTGCATCACCTCCAGCACCTCGTTGATCATCTCGGGGTCGAGAGCGGAGGTCGGCTCGTCGAAGAGAAGCGCCTTGGGGTCCATGGCCAGCGCGCGGGCGATGGCCACGCGCTGCTGCTGGCCGCCGGAGAGCTGAGCCGGGTACTTCTCCGCGTGGGCCAGGAGCCCCACCCGCTCCAGGAGTTCGCGGGAGCGCCGGTCGGCCTCCTCCCTGCCCCGGCCGCGGACCTTCGTCTGGGCCAGCGAGACGTTGGCGAGGACGGTCTTGTGCGCGAACAGGTTGAAGGACTGGAAGACCATCCCCACCTCGGCCCGCAGCCGGGCGAGCGCCCGGCCCTCCGCCGGGAGCGGCTGCCCGGCCAGGGTGATCGTCCCGGAGTCGATCGGTTCGAGCCGGTTGATCGTCCGGCACAGCGTCGACTTTCCGGAGCCCGAGGGACCGATGATCACCACCACCTCCCCCCGGCCGACCGTGAGGTCGATGTCCCGGAGGACGTGCAGCTTCCCGTAGTACTTGTTGACACCACGCAGTTCGATCAGCGGATCGACGGCCATGCTCTGCCCAACTCACTCTCGCCCTGTCGGAGGCCCGCCCTGTCCGGAGGCTCGTCGTGCCCGGGGGCTCGTCGTAACCGAAGGCTCGTCGCGCCCGGAGGCTCGCCCAGTCCGGAGGCCCGCACCGGCCGGTCGGAGCAACCTATCCAGGGGCGTTCCGGGACGTCACCGCCGACACGCGTACGGAACGGTACGAGGTCGGCATTTCCTCCGGCGGGGCCGCCGCGCTCCCCCGCTCCTCCGCGCTCCTCCCCGCTGTCCACCTGGGCTTTCCTAGGTACACAGACCCAGCCTGGGTACCTAGCCTGTGGGTCCGAATGGGGGAACCAGGGGGAAGGGAGCCCGGAGTGGGCGACAGCAGGCCCGTATATCTGCGCATCGCGGACGACCTGCGGCGGCGCATCGACGACGGTTCACTGACCGTCGGCGCCCGGATCCCCTCCCGCTCCGAGCTCAAACGGGCCTACGCGGCCAGCGACCAGACCGTCGACCGGGCGGTCCGGGTGCTCAAGGCCGCGGGGTACGCGGAGGGGCAGTTCGGGCGCGGGGTGTTCGTCGCCGACCGGGCACCGCTGGGCACCCTGCTGCGGACCACGGGCGCGGTCGACACCCCGTTCGCGGCGGAGATCCACACCGCCCGGGACCACCACTCGATCAGGGACCCGCACCCGCCGTGCGGCCGCCCGTCCGAGGGAACCGCGCTGACCTGGGAGGCTACCTCCGCCGAGGCGCCCGCGCCGGCGCGGATCGCCGAGCGGCTGGGCATCGCGGCGGGCGACCCGGTGCTGTGCACGGAGTACGAGTACCTGGCCGACCGCCGCCCGGTGCAGCTCGCCACCAGCTGGGAGCCGCTGGCCGTCACCGCCGGCACCGACGTCGTCCACCCCGAGCGCGGCCCGTACGCCCGCCGGGGCGTGCGCGGCCGGCTGGCGGCCATCGGCGTACGGGTCGTCCGGGCCCGCGAACTCGTCGGCTCCCGCCCGGCCACCACACCGGAGGCGGAGGCGCTGGGCTGCACGGCCGGGCAGTGCGTGACGGTCGTCGAGCGGACGCACTTCGACGGGGACGGACGGGCGGTGGAGACGTCGGACATCGTGGTGCGGGCGGACCGGTGGCGGCTGGAGTACGTGATTCCGTTCACGGGGTGAGGGGCCGGTTCCCGGCAGGTGAGGCGGGTGAGGCGGGTGAGGCGGCCCGGGGCGACCTCGGCCGGGGCCGCGCAGAGCGCCGGCCGGCAGGCGGGGGCAGGAGGCGGTCCAGTACGGACGTTCCCAGACGGTCCAGTACAGACGTTCCCCACGACGGCCGGGAGCGCACGTCCAGCCTCCAAGGCCCAGCGCCCAGCGCCCCGCGCCCTACGCTCCACACCCCGCCTTCAGTTCTCGGACAACTCCGCGTACACCTGGGAGAGCTCCGGGGCGCCGTCCTCCGCCCACGCGTGTCCGGTCTCGACCACGTCCACCTCGCGGCCGCCGGCGAGCAGGACCACCGGCTGGCCGTCGGAGCGGATCCGCCAGGCCGCGCCGCCGACCGTGCGGACCAGTACCGTCCCCAGGTACAGCCCCGCGTCGTTGCCCAGCCAGGACTGGAGCTCCTCGTCGCCGCGCCAGCGCGGCTGCAACTGGTCGAGGGCCTCCAGGGAGGACGGCCCGTCGTCGAGCGCCACGCCCGCCGACTCCGCCTGCGCGCGCAGCAGTTCGCACTCCGACAGCAGCTCGGCCAGGCCCTCCGGGTCCCAGTCGGCCGTGCCGTGCGCGACGCCCCCGCGTGCCGCGTCGTGCCGCCTGCGCCAGCCGTCCAAAAAGGGAATGTTCATACCGGCAAGGATCGCACTCGTGCAGATGGCCCCACCACCCGCACGCGGCGGGACGACGTGACCTGGCGGCCTCCTTGACGTGGTTCCGTGGTCTCCCTAACTTCATCCCGCCACATTCGGCGTGGGGAATCACGGGAGGCATGAGAAGCATGCTCCGGACAGCGCACGGCACGGCACACCCGGAACGGCGGCACAGACGGCGGGCGGCGGCGGGAACCGTCGTGGTGGGGGCGGTCTGCGCCGTCGCCTTCGCGAACGCCCCGGCGCTCGCCCGCCCCGCCGCACCGGCCGAACCGGCGAAGGAGCCGCTCCCTCTGGAGCGGCTCTTCGACAACAAGGCGGTGAGCGACGACGCCCGGCCCCGGGAGGCGGACTTCGACGGAGCGGGCGGCTCCTTCTCCGCCCAGGACCTCGCCGCGGCGGGCTGGACCCCCGGCAAGGAACTGCCGATCGACGGCGCCGCGCTGCGCTGGCCGCGCTCCGCGCCGGGCACGCCGGACAACGTCCGCGCGGCCGGGCAGACGGTCCGGCTGCGCGGCCGGGGCGACGCGCTCACCTTCCTCGTCGCGGGGAGCGCGGCCGCCGGGCCGGGCGGTGACGTCAGCGGCACCGGGACCGTCCGCTACCTCGACGGCTCCCGCAGCACGTACCGGCTGACCGCCCCCGACTGGCGGCGCGGCCCGCTGACCACCAAGGCCGTCGGCCTCCCCCACCTCAACACCCCCGGCGGGCGCCGGACGGAGACCACCCGGCTGCACGCGGTGACCGTGCCGGTCGCCCGCGGCCGGGAGGTGGAGTCGGTCGTCCTGCCGCAGGCCCCCCGCGCGGCGACCGGACTGCACGTCTTCTCCATGGCGCTGCGCGCTCCCACGAACGAGTGGACCGGCAGCTGGGCGGCTCCCACGTCCGGGTACACGGCCGTCGGGCCGTGGAAGGACCGGACGCTGCGGCTGGTGGTGCACGGCAGCGCGGGCGGGCCGCGGACCCGGATCCGGCTGGAGAACACGTTCGCCGCCGAGCCGGTGCGGATCGGCCACGCGACCGTCGCCGTACAGGGGAAGGGCGCGACGGCCGCGGCCGCGCCCCGGACGCTCACGTTCGGGGGAAAGCAGGCGGCCGTCCTGCCGGCCGGGACCCAGCGGTTCAGCGATCCGCTGGGATTCACCGTGCCGCCGGACACCAGCCTGCTGGTGAGCATCCATCTGCCCGGCACCGTACGGGCGTTGCCCGTGCACAACTACACCAACCAGCGGTCCTACCTGACCGCCGACGGCGGCGGCGACCGCACCGCCGACCGGGACGCGGGCGCGTACACCGGGACGCTCGCCACCTGGCCGCTGCTCACCGGCGTCGACGTCGGCGGCGGCCCGGGATCGGTGGTCGCGCTCGGCGACTCGATCACCGACGGCGAACGGTCCACCCCCGACGCCAACGGGCGCTGGCCCGACCTGCTGTCCCGGCGGCTGCGCGCCCAGCACACGGTCCCCGCGTACGGCGTCCTCAACAGCGGGATCTCCGGCAACCGGGTGGTCGACGACCGCTACCAGGGCAGCGGCCCGAGCACCACGCTCAGCGGCGTCAGCGCCGGCCACCGGCTGGAACGCGACGTACTGGCACAGTCCCAGGCCCGGACCGTGATCGTCTTCGAGGGCGTCAACGACATCCGCGCCGGCACCACCGCCACCCAGGTGATCGCCGCCCTGCGGTCGATCGCGGAACGGGCGCACGAACGCGGCCTGCGGGTCATCGCGGCGACCATCGCGCCCTGCGGCGGCTTCTACGACTGCACGGCGACGGCCGACGCCCAGCGGACGGCCATCAACCGGCACATCCGGCAGAACGGCGGCGTGTACGACGCGGTCTTCGACTTCGACGCCGCCGTCCGTGACCCGCAACACCCGGAACGGATGCTGCCGCGCTTCGACGGCGGGGACCATCTGCATCCGAACGACGCGGGGATGAAGGCGTTCGCGGACGCGGTGGATCTGCGGCGGCTGGTGGGGTGAGGAGCGGCGGTTCCGTAGAGATCGGGTTCCGTAGAGATCGGGTTCCGTAGAGGCAACCGGGCACGGGCCCGCCGGGCTGGGGCCGCCGGCGGGCTCAGTGGCCGGCGTGGGCCGCGGCGGCCCCGAGGCCCTCGGCGTTGCGGGTCATGCGCTCCAGGACGAGGACGGCCGTGCGGTACTCGTCCCGGGAGATGCCGGCGGCGGAGGCGGCGCGGAACGCGTCGACGCGTTCGGCGGCCGCCGCCAGCCGCCGGTTGCCCTCCGGGGTGAGGGTGAGCCGCCCCGGCGCGGGACGGTTCACCCAGCCGTCGTCGAGCAGGACGCGGACGGCGGCGCGCAGCGCGGCGGCGTCGGCGTTCGCGGCGAGGACCGACAGGACCTCGTCGTCGGCGACGGTCCCGCGCCCGGCGCGGACGACGTTGAGGATCTGCCAGGCGGTCCTGGTGAGGCCGTGCTCCGCCAGGATGCCGTCCATGGCGCGGGTGAGGGCCCGGTCGGTGCGGTTGAGCCAGTAGCCGATGGGCTTCATGCCGTCGAGTGTCACGGGGGTCTCCCTCAGCGATGCGGTGGTCGTCAGTGGTGGTGTGCCGGCGCGGGGTCGGCGGCCAGGTGGGCCGCCCAGTCCTCGCCGGCGGCCCAGTCGGCGAAGCCGTGCCAGCCGACCTCGGGGTAGGCGCGGCGCAGCCCGGCGACGTCGACGTCGAGGCCGGCGGTGGTGAAGTACGCGAACATGGCCGCCAGGTCGGCGGAGTGTTCCCGGACCCGGTCCAGCGGTACCTCCCGGTGGACGACCGGGCGGCCGGCGGCCGCGGCGAGGGTCTCCGCGATGCGGGCGGGGGTGAGCTCGTCGGAGGCGATGTCGACGCGGCGGCCGGCGAACTCCTCGCGCCGCGCGAGGACCAGCGCGGCGAAGGCGCCGATGTCGGTGGCGGGGATGAGGGTGAGCGGCCGGTCGGCGGGCATCGGCCAGGCGAAGACGCCGTCCCTGAGCCCGTCGAGGGTCCAGCCACTGGCGTAGTTGTCCATGAAGGCCGCCGGGGCGATCACGGTCCAGGGCAGACCGGACGCGCGCAGGTGTCGTTCGATCAGGTATTTGCTCTCGTAGTGCGGGATCCCGGTGCCGCGGTCGGCGTGCGCGGCGGAGGTGAACACGACGTGCCCGAGGCGGGCGGCCGCCGCGGCGTCGACGAGGGTCCTGCCCTGCCGGGTCTCGGTGTCCGTCGGTGCCGAACGGGGTGGTGACCGCGAAGAGGGAGTCGGCGCCGGCGAGGGCGGCGTCGAGGGAGGCGCGGTCGTCGAAGTCGGCGTGGCGGACGTCGGCGCCGAGGCGGCGGAGGGCCTCGGCGGCGGACGATCCGGGGCGGCGGGTGAGGGCGCGCACGGGGTGGCCGGCGGCGAGCAGGGCCCGGGCGGTGGCTCCGCCCTGGGCTCCGGTGGCTCCGGTGACGGCGATGGTGGGCACGGGTTCTCCTGACGGGGGTACGGGTGGTGGATCACGTAAACTTGCTGCATGACGCAGTCGCTGCGCCACGCAGGAGATTACGGGATATTGCTGCGCCGCGCAGCGATTTGGAGTGTGATCCAGGTGACGGACCCTCGACGGGCCCGGTTGTACGAGGAGTTGTCGGCGGAGTCCCGCCGCTACATGGCGGCGTACGTGCTGTTCAACCAGGCCGTCGCCGACCACCTCGGCCTGCACCCGACGGACGTGCAGTGCCTGAGCCTGCTCACGGCCGGGACCGAGCCGCTCACCGTCCGGCAGATCGCCGACATGACGGGGCTGACCACGGGATCGGCCACCCGGCTGGTGGACCGGCTCGAACGGGACGGCTACGTGGCCCGGACCCCGGACCCGAAGGACCGCCGCAAGGTGCTCGTCACCCCGGTGCCGGAGCGGGTCGCCCGCGTCGAAGCGGTGTGGGACGACCTCGGCGGGGCCTGGCGGGCACTGCTCGACGAGCACACGGAGGAGGAACTGGAGGTGGTCACCCGCCATATGCGGAAGGCGCACGATCTCAGCCAGGCGCAGATGCGGTACCTGCGGTCGCGGCCGAAACCGGAGTGAGGCGAGGGGCGGGGGCCGGAGGCCGGGCGGGGCTTGCCCTCAACCGCACTTGAGGTCCTAGCTTCTTGATCATGACGCACGAGAACGCCTCCGTGAAGACCTCCGCGGACACCCCGGCGAACGCCTCCGTGAACACCTCGCGGAACGGCACCGCCGCACCCGCCGCGCCCACCGCACCCGCCCAGCCGCCCATCGCCCTCGTCGCCTCGCGCGCCACGGAAGCGATCCTGCGGCATTCCCAGGCCGCCCTGGCGGGCATCGACCTGACCCAGCCCCAGTGGTGGGCGCTCAACAACGTCGTCCGGGCCGAGCACGGCCTCACCAGGGATGAGATCCGCGCCGTAGACGTGCCCTACGGCATGGGCACCGAGGTGACGGCCCACGCCGCCGACGCGCTCGTGCACCGGGGCTGGCTCGCCGCCGACGCCGACGGCCGGCTGACCCTCACCGACCGGGGCCTCGCGGGCCTCGCGACGGCGAAGGAGCGCATGGCCCGGGTGCGCGAGGAAATCGTCGGCGACATCACGGAGGAGGAGTACGCGACGGCGGTCTCCGTGCTCCGGCGCGTCACCGACCACCTCGCCTGAGCGGGCCGGGCCGCGGCCGACGTCCCGACTGGATCCAATCGGGGCCACAGGATCCAGTCGGAGCGGCAGGACCTAGACGTCCAGGTCGACGACGACCGGCGCGTGGTCGGACGCGCCCTTGCCCTTGCGCTCCTCGCGGTCGACGTACGCGTCCTTGACCGCGCCGGAGAACGCCGCGTTGCCGTAGACGAGGTCGATGCGCATGCCCCGGTTCTTCGGGAAGCACAGCTGCCGGTAGTCCCAGTAGGTGTACGGGCGGTCGTACTTGAGCGGCCGGGGCACGACGTCGGACAGGCCGGTGTCGCGCAGGGCGGCGAGGGCGGCGCGCTCGGCCGGGGTGACGTGGGTGGCGCCCTCGAAGACGGCCGGGTCGTAGACGTCGTCGTCCGTCGGCGCCACGTTGTAGTCGCCGAGGACGGCGAACGGGCGGTCGCCCGTCGCGTCGGCGGCCACGGCGTCGCGGAGCGCCTCGAACCAGCGGAGCTTGTAGCCGTAGTGGTCGTGCTCGACGTCCCGGCCGTTCGGCACGTAGACCGACCAGACGCGGGCGGCCCCGCAGGTGGCCGAGATGGCCCGGGGCTCCTGCGCGCCCTCGAAGTCGGGACCGCCCGGGAGGCCGGTCACCACGTCGGCGATGCCGACGCGGGAGAGCACGGCCACGCCGTTCCACCGGCCGGTCGCGTTGACCGCGGCCTCGTAGCCGAGGCCGCGCAGCTCCTCGTACGGGAACGCGTCCGCGGCGCACTTGACCTCCTGAAGGCACAGCACGTCCGGACGGCTGCTCTCCAGCCAGGCCAGCAGCCGGGGCAGACGGGCGGTGATCGAGTTCACGTTCCAGGTGGCGATGCGCATGCGGCCACCCTAACGGGAGGGTCTGACAACGCCCGTTTCCGCAGGTGGGAGGGGTGTTCCTCAGGCTGGTGGACGTCAGAGCTCGACGCTCTCCCCCGACTCCAGCCGGGAGTGCTCCGCCCCGCCGACGCCGGGGCCGTCCGGGCCGAGCATGCGGTCGTAGACGGGCCGCGCCAGGTCGGTGAGGAGCGCGTCGTGGACGTCGACGGCCCGGCGCGGCGCGACCTCGCGGAGGTAGTCGATGACGTCGCCGACCCTGTTCCACGGCGCCATCACCGGCACCATCAGCGTGTCCACCGGCCGGCCGGGGACGGTGAGGGCGTCGCCGGGGTGGAAGAGCGTGTCGTCCACGAAGTAACCGACGTTGGTGATCCGTTCGAGGTCCGGGTGGATCACGGCGTGCAGCTGCCCGTGCACCTCGACGTCGAACCCCGCGGCCGTGAAGGCGTCGCCCTCGCCGACGGTGTGCACCCGCCCCGGGAACGCGGCCGAGAGCCGCTCGGCGACGCTCCGCAGCGTCCACAGTTCGGCGGCCGGGTTGGCCTCCAGGGCGGCCCGCAGCCGGTTCGCGTCGAAGTGGTCCGGGTGCTCGTGCGTGACCAGCAGGGCGTCCGCCCCGAGGGCCGCGTCCTCCTCCGTGAACCCGCCGGGGTCGATGACGAGGGCGCGGCCTTCCTTCTCCAGACGGACGCAGGCGTGACCGTACTTGGTGAGTTTCATGCCCTCATGATGACGCGCCACCCTCGGGGGACGAGTCCGGCCGGCCCGGCCCGTCCCCCATGACCGGCCGGATCGCGGCGAAGGCGGCCCGGGCGGCGGGCAGCCCGGCGTAGAGGGCCGTGTGCCGCAGGGCCTCCTGGATCTCACCCGGCGTGACCCCCAGCCGGAGCGCGGCCCGGGCGTGGCCGGGGAGCTCCTGGACGTGGCCGCCGGCGGTGAGCGCGGTCAGGGTGAGCAGCGCCCGCGTCCGCGGGTCGAGGCCGGCCCGGGACCAGCTCTCGTCCCAGGTGACGCGGGCCGCGAAGTCCTCGAACTCGCGCGTGAACGGATCCGCCGCGCCGGCCGCCTGACCGTACGCCTCCCCGTGCGCCTCCCCCAGCGCCCGCCGCCGCACGTCGAGCGCCCCCGCCGGAGCGCCCGCGCCCCCGGCGTCGGCCCCCGGCTCGACGACGGTCAGGGCGTCCGCCGAGTACGCGCCTCCGGCACGGTGGCGGGCGCGCGGGGCGCGCGTGTCGGTGGGTACGTCGGTGGGTACGCCGGTGGATACGGCCGCCTCCGTTCCGTGCGTGGTGGCGGCGGCGGGCAGGGTCGCGGAACCGGCGGGCCGGACGTCCTCCCGGCGGGCGACTTCGGCGGGGGCGTCGCTGCTGGGGCTGTTGCCGACGCCAGTGCTGGTGTCAGGGCCGGTGCCGGTATGGCTCCGGGTTTCCGCCCCGGTGGGCCGTCCGTCGCCCCCAGGGGCGCCCGCCCCCGCCTCCGGCCCCCTCGCCCCGAAGGCGGCCTGCCGGCCCACGCCCACCCCGATACCGGTCCTCCCGGCGGTGCGGCGAGTACTCGGACGGTCGGTGGCGGTGGTGGCCGAGGAAGTGCCGGCGGTGGGCACGTCCACGCGGGCCTGCTCCGCGGCCGGCGCTCCGGCGCCGGGGCGGACGGCCGAACCGGGTGCGGACGCCGTGGATGTGTCGGTAGTCGGCGGCACATATTCCCGGACCCGTTCCCCGGCTGGCCCTCCGGCACCGGGGTGGACGGCCCCATCCGGTGCGGCCCCCAGGGGCACACCACTGGCCGGCACGTCCGCCCGGGCTGCTTCCGCGGCCGACGTCGCGGCGCCGGGGCGGGCCGCCGAACTCTGTGCGGAGACGACGGACATATCGGTGGTGGGCACGTCCGCCCGGACCCGTTCCGCGATCGGCGCCGCGGCACCCGAGCGGGCCGCCGCACTCGGTGCGGAGACGACGGACATATCGGTGGTGGGCACGTCCGCCCGGACCCGTTCCGCGATCGGCGCCGCGGCACCCGAGCGGGCCGCCGCACTCGGTGCGGAGACGACGGACATATCGGTGGTGGGCACGTCCGCCCGGACCCGTTCCGCGATCGGCGCCGCGGCACCCGAGCGGGCCGCCGCACTCGGTGCGGAGACAGTGGACCCGTCGATGACGGTCCCCTCCGCATGCGCCCGCTCCGGAGCCGACGCACCCTCCTTGGAACGGGCCGCCGTATCCGGTGCGGACCTCACGGACGTGTCGGCGGCCGACGCGTCCGCCCCCGTGATGTCGGGGGCCGGCCCAGCCGCGCCGGGCGCCCCGCCGGCAGCCGCCACCGGATCGGGCGCGGAGAGCACGGACATGTCGGTCGTCGGCACGTCCACCCGGGCAACGTCCGGAGTGGAGCCGCCCGCACCGGGCGCCTCCGCGACGGCCGTCACCGAACCAGGCACGGGGAGCACCGCCATGTCGGTCGTCGGCACATCGACGCGGCCGGCTCCCGGCGCCGTCGCCTCGTCGCCGCCCGCCGCCGTGGGGCGCCCGCCCATCGGGGACGTGTCAGCGGCAGGCGCGTCCCCGCCGGATCCACCGGAGGAACCCGCCTGGGCCGCCGCCTTCCCGTTCGCGCCGGACCGGGCGCCATGACGGCTCGCCGAATCGGGCGCGGACAACGAGGACATGTCGGTGGTGGGCACGTCCGCACGAGCGGAATCCGCCACCGCGTCACCACTCACCTTCGCAGTGGCCTCGCGACGGCTCGCCGGAGCCGATGCGGTCAACGGGGACATGTCCGTCGTCGGCACGTCGACCCGAGCCCGGTCCGGGACGGGCCCGTCCGCTGCGGAGGTCGCCGCACCAGCGCCCGGGCGGACCGAGGGGTCGGGGGCGGTCGGCGAGGACGAGTCCTCCGCCGGGGTACCGGCGCCCCCGGACCGCGGTGCCGGGACGGACGGGGTCACCGGGGACATGTCCGTGGTCGGCACGTCCACCCGTGCCCGGTCCGGGACGGGCCCGCCCGCTGCGGAGGTCGCCGCACCAGCACCCGGGCGGACCGAGGGGTCGGGGGCGGTCGACGAGGACGAGCCCTCCGCCGCGATGCCGGTGCCCTCGGACCGCCGCGGTCCCGGGACGGACGGGGTCACCGGGGACATGTCCGTGGTCGGCACGTCCACCCGTGCGGGGCTCCCCTGTCCTGCCGGGGGTGCCCCCGCGCCCGTACGAGAACCTGTTCCCGGCCCCTGGGCGCCGCTGCCGCCCGCTTCCGCGAACGGGCCGGGAGCGGGCCGGACCGGAGCGGTCGGGGCACCGAAGGCCCCTGCGGCATAAGGCATTTGGGACGCGACTTCGCCCGGGCCGGCTGCGGTAGGCGCGCCTGCCGGGGACGAACCCGGGAAGGGTCCGAAGCCCCCCTCGGCCTCGACGCGGCCGGGGACGGAAGGACCGTACGCCGTCGGCGCGCCCTCGGCCCTCGGGCCGCCCGCGTCCGCGGAAGCGCCCGCGGCGGGGGCCGCCGTCGCGTACGGGCTGTCGACCGGCGGGCCGACCGGGCCGAAGACGTCGGCCCGCAGCGTTCCGTTACGGAGCATGGCCTTGGGCCCGTGGGGCGTGGCGGGTGTGGCCGGCCGGGGGCCGTTCGCGGGGCCGAAGGGGTCGGGGGCCGCGCCGAAGGGCACGGGATCCGGGGCAGGGCCCGGTATGCCGCCCGCCAGAGGTGGCCCGAACACGCCGTGCGGCACGTCCGCGCCGCGGGACGGCGGCCAGCCGGCGGGCGGCCCCTCGGTGAAGGCGGCGGACGGCACCGGCCCGTCCCCCAGCACGATCGGCGGCAACAGCGCCGTCGGCGCCTCGCCTGGCGGCGCGGGCGGGGGCGCGGAAGACGGCCCACCGGAGTCCGAGGCCGTGGCAGCCAACCCGGCCGAAGGCGCGCCGGGCGGGGCCGCCGCAGACGCGCCCGCGGGCACCGAAAGACCAGCGGGGGCGCCCACACCGGCCGGGGACGGGCCGGTGGATGTGGCCGGAGGAGCCGAGGCCGCGCCGACCGACAAACCGCCGTGCATGGCCGAACCGGCGGCCACACCCCCAGCGGACGGCACGCCCGGCCCGCCGGGCTCCGACAGGCCGGCGGAAGCACCCGCGCCGGCCGCGAACGAGCCGCTGGACGCGACCGGCGGAACCGAGGCCGCGCCGGTCGACAGACCCGAGGCACCCGAGGAGGACAGGCCCCCGGGACCGCCCGCGCCGGCCGCGGACGCGCCGGTGGACGTGGCCGGAGGGATCGAGGACGGGCCGGCGTGCAGGGCTGAACCGCCGGGCGTACCCCCGGCGGAAGGCATACCCGGCCCGCCCGGCTCCGACGGACCGGCGGGCGCGCCCGGTCCGCTCGCGGCGGGGGCGGGAGCGGCGGTGACAGCGGTGGGATCGGTCGCCGGGCCCGGCGGCGTACCGGGGCCCGTACCCGCGCCGCGTCCCCGCGGGGCCCGCCGCTGCCAGTCCGCCGTGAAGTGGCTCACCAGCAGGTCGGTGACGGCGGCGGGTTGCTCGACGGGGGCCAGGTGGCGGGTGCCGGGGACGACGGCCAGGCGGGCGTCGTGGATGCCGGCGACCAGGACGCGGGCGTCGGCGGGCGGCGTCACCTGGTCCTCGGCGCCGACGAGCACCAGCGTGGGCACGCCCACCCGGTCGAGGCCGGAGCGGACGTCGAAGGCGGCCAGCGCCTCGCAGGCGGCGGAGTAGCAGGGGACGTCGGTGGTGCGCACCATGTGGACGGCCCAGTCCACTATGGCGGGCTGGGCCGCGGCGAAGGCGGGGCTGAACCAGTTCTCGGGCGCGGCACGCGCCGCGGGGTCGAGGCCGTGGGAACGGGCCTCGGAGGCCCGTACGCCCCAGCCGTCCGCCGTGCCGAAGCGGGCGGCCGCCCCGATCAGGGCGAGGGAGCCGAGCCGTTCCGGGCCGCGCAGGGCGAGGTCGGCGCCGATCGCGCCGCCGATGCAGCAGCCCGCGTAGCCGAAGTGCTCGACGCCGAGGGCGTCGAGGGTGGCGAGCAGCCGGTCGGTGAACTCGCCGACCGTGGCCGCCGGATGGGCGGGCGCGCCGCCGTGCCCCGGCAGGTCGTAGCGGAAGACGCGCCACTGGCGGGTGAGTTCCGGCACCTGCCGGTCCCACATGTGCCATGTGGTACCCAACGCTGGGCCCAAGACCAGGACGGGGGCGTCTTCTGGCCCGTCAAAGCGGTATTGCAGGGTGTTCGGCGTACTCTCACTCACCCGCTCACGCTCCCACATCTCACACGATCTCACGGAAGGGGGTACTGGCCTCCACCAAGCCGCCCCAGGCTTCCGCCGCGGGAGGGAGGCCATCCACGCCCGGCTTCACGTACCACTTCTTCGTCGTCTTGGCGTTCGTGTGGCCGGCCCACCGGGCAAGGATGTGATCCAACACGCCTTGTTCGCCGAGTACGTGAGGCATGCGGCGCGGGCATCGTACAGGCGTACGCGACGGAGACCACTCAAGGTCACCGGAACCGGCGCCCCGGCCGTGACCCGGGCCCGCGCGACGCCCCCTGACCGGATCTCGTCACGCCACCTGTCACCCCACGTGGATCCGCGGGCGCCGGGACAGGTTCGGTTCCGCGCGGCGCAGTACCTCGCGGGTGACCGGGGCCACCTCGCCGTCGCCGAAGACCAGGAAGCGCAGCAGGTGGCTGAGCGGGTGGCCCTCGGTCCAGTTGAAGTACGCGTGCGGCACCCGGTCGGTGCGGTTGCGCAGTTCCATCAGGACGGCCGCGATCGTGTTGGGCACGACGGGGCCCTCGACGCGCAGGATGCGCGCGCCGTGGCGGTGTTCGCCGGTGACCTTGAGGTCGGCGGTGAAGTCGGAGGAGTCCTGGACCGTCACCTCCAGGAACAGGACGGGCGAGCCGTCGGGTATGTGGGTCTCCTCGCGCTGGCTGTACTCCTTCTCGCGGTACGCGGCCTCGTCGCGTTCGTCCGGCTCGTTGGCGATGATCCGCAGCGGGCCGGCGGAGGCCACCTCGTCGATGAGGCGCTCGGCCCCCTCGTCGAACGTCACGTTCACGGCCCGTAGTTCGAAGGAGCGCCTGATCCGCGAGCCCAGGGAGGACAGCAGGATGCCGGCGATGAAGAACGAGGCGATCTTCAGGCCGTCGGGCCGCTCGATGACGTTGGTGACCAGGGTGTACGCGAAGACCGCCGTGATCACGGCGAATCCGGCGGTGGCCGCCGTATGCCCGCGGTGGCGGGCCGCGATGGTCGCGGAGAAGGACGCCGAGAGGATCAGGACGAGCACTCCCGTGGCGTAGGCGCCGCCCTGCGCGTCGACGTCGGCGTCGAACAGGATGGTGATCGTGATGGAGACGGCCATGAAGAGCAGCACCAGAGGCCGCACCGCCCGGGTCCACTCGGGGGCCATGCCGTAGCGCGGCAGGAACCGCGGTACGAGGTTGAGCAGGCCGGCGAGCGCGGACGCGCCGGCGAACCAGAGGATGGCGATGGTAGAGACGTCGTAGACCGTGCCGAAGACCTCGCCGAGGTAGCGGTGCGCGAGGTAGGCGAGCGCGCGGCCGTTGGCCTCGCCTCCCTTCTCGAACTCCTTGGCCGGGATGAGGAACGTGGTGGCCAGGCTGCTCACCAGGAGGAAGCCGCTCATGAACAGGGCGGCGGTGGTGAGCAGCCGACGCGTGCCCCGGACGCGGCCGGCGGGGTCGTCGTACGTGTCGCCGGTGCCGCCGCGGATCTGCGGCATCACGGCGACGCCCGTCTCGAAGCCCGACATGCCGAGCGCCAGCCGTGGGAAGACGAGCAGCGCCACGCCGATCATGGCGAACGGCGACGAGTAGTCGGTGGTCAGGGAGCGCCACCAGTCGCCGACCACCTCGGGCCCGGCCGCCACGTGCCACACCGCGGTGGCCAGGACCACCAGGTTGAGCACGAGGTAGACGCCGACGAGGAGGACGGCGACCCGGATCGCCTCGCGGAAGCCCTTGAGGAACACGGCGCCGAGGCCGGTAAGGAGCAGCAGCGTGATCCAGACGTTGGCGTGCCGCATCCACGACGGGGCGAAAGGATTCTCCACCACGTGGGCGGAGGCGTCGGCCGCCGACAGCGTGATGGTGATCATGAAGTCGGTGGCGGCGAAGCCGAGCAGGACGAGGACGAAGAGCTTGCCCGCCCACCAGGGCAGCAGCCGTTCCAGCATGGCGATGGAGCCCTCGCCGTGCGGGCTCTCCCTGGCCACCCGGCGGTAGACGGGGAGCGCGCCCAGCAGCGTGAGGGCGATGAGGACGAGGGTCGCCAGCGGCGAGAGCAGGCCGGCGGCGAGCGCGGCGATGCCCGGCTGGTACCCGAGGGTGGAGAAGTAGTCGACACCGGTCAGGCACATGACGCGCCACCAGCTGTGTCCCTCGTGCTCCTCCGGCGGTGTGCCGTGGGGGCCCGGATGACGTGCCGACTGCTCGCTCAGACCCTCCAGTAACCAGGCGCGCCAGCGGCGGCGGACCGGCCGCTCCGACTCGGTATGAGCGGGTTTCACCGGCGTGACAGTCATGGCTCTTTCCCTGCCGTTCTTCGCGCTGTGGGGAGGCAACGAGGAGCGAGTATTCACCATGCCGGAACCGGGTTCGACGCCCGGTCGGCTTCGTTTCCGGTCATCGTCCGGCCCGTCGTGCGGGCGGCGCCGGCCGGTCGCGGAAGCGGCATCCCCGCGACCGCCCGTGGCCTTCCGGCTGCGGCGCGGCCCAGCCCCAAGTGGCCGCCGCGGGAAGGCGGGAGGGCCGCCGCGATGCCCGGGCCGGGACCCGGGCCCGGCCGGCCGCGGCACTGCCGCCGTGACGGTGCGCGGGCGCGGGCGGTCTCCGCGGCGGTGCTGCCGGGCCCCCTGTCGCACATGGCCACGTGTACCCGCGGTTCGGCGGTCCGCACGGCGAGGGGGATTCGTGGCCGGCCGGCGTGGCGTGGGCGGTGCTGTGGGCAGGACGTCGACCCGCGTGGACCGCGTTGGCCACGGCAGCGCTCCCGTCCGGGCCGAGCCGTACGCCGCGGGTGCGGCCGGTGGCCGGCTGGGCGCCGACGGCCTCCGTGGCCGGTTCCGTGCCGTCGGTGCTTCCGGCCCGGGGCGGCACCGGTCAAGGCCCCGGGCGGAGACCCGGTCAAGGCCCCGGGCGGAGACCCGGTCAAGGTCCCGGACGGAGACCCGGTCAAGGTCCCGGACGGAGACCCGGGCGGAGACCCCGGCGGAGACCCCGGCGGAGACCCCGGCGAGGCGTACGCCCCGGCGGCGCCCCCGCACACCGCGCCGTCCATCCCGGGCGCCCCGCCTCACGCCTGGGCCGCCGCCGGCACGGCCAGCCGGTAGCCGACGCCGCGGATCGTCTCGATCCACTGCCGGTCGCCGAGCTTGCCGCGCAGGGAGCGCACGTGGACGTCGAGGGTGCGGCTGGAGCCGAACCAGTTCTCGTCCCACACCCGGGACATGATCTCCTGGCGCTCCATCACCGTGCCGGGCTCCTGCATCAGCAGGAGCAGCAGATCGAACTCCTTGCGCGTGATCCGCACCTCCTGGTCGCGGACGAATACCTTCCGTGTGCGCGGGTCGATCCGCAGAGGGCCGGCCTCCAGCGGGTCGGCCCCGGCTCGGCGCGCCCCCGGCCCGGACCCGGATCCCGACCAGGTGGCCGACGGCGCGGCGGCGTCCGGGGCCGTCTCCACGGCGGGCGCGGTGCCGTGCCGGACGCAGCCCGCGGCCCGGCGAAGGACGGCCTCGATGCGGGCCACCAGCTCGTAGCGGCTGAAGGGCTTGGCGACGAAGTCGTCGGCTCCCAGGTGCAGGGCCAGCACCCGGTCGAGTTCCCGGCTCCGGCCGCTCAGGGCGATCACCGGTACGCAGGACGCCTTCCGCATCCGCCGGCACACCTCGAAGCCGTCCAGGTCGGGCAGGCCCAGGTCGAGCAGGACCAACTGCTCCTCGCCGAGCCGGTCCAGGGCCTCTGCGCCGGTGCCGACGCGGTGCGTCCCGTAACCGTGCGCCGCCAGCGTGCGCTCCAGCGCCTCGGCCACTCCGTCGTCGTCCTCGACGATCAGCACGTTCATTCGATCAGCCTCCCCCGCTGACGGACCACCCCGCCGTTATCCCGGACACGCCGTGGTGCGCTGGAACTCCCGCCCCACGCTTCCCAATTGTTTCCGGAAGCGCTGTCTATCAAGCCGGCGGGCGGGGCTCAACGCGGGGCATTCCGACGGCACCGAGGGGGACAACGGGACGTGCCTCTTTCGGCGCACACCGGCCCTCCGGACAGGCCGCCACCACAATGGCGTGATCTTGACGGTTTCCTGACACACCCCCACGGACAGCGGGGTACGCTGCGCAGATCGAACAGAAGTTCAGGCCGGGAAGGCTGCGGGCGTACGGAGTGGCGGGGGTGCCGGGCATGGTGACGGAGCGCCTCGTGGACCGTTCCCCGGACGCCGCGACGGAGGCCGGGACCCTGGCCGGCGAACGCCGTCGCGTCGCCCGGGATCTGCACGACGAGGTCGCCGCCGGCCTCGGCTCGGCCCTCACCTCCTTCGAGCTGTACGACATGTACCGCGACACCCGCCCGGAGCTGGCACAACGCAAGCTCGCGGCGGCCCGGGACGCGGTCCGCGCCTCGCTGGAGAACCTGCGCACCGTCATGGCCGGATTACGCGCCCCTGCCGAACCCACCGGGACCACACGGACCGCCGGCACGGCCGGCAAGGCCGACACGCCCGGCGCCGGCACGACAGCCGGTACCCCCGACGCCCTCCCCCTCGCGGCCGCTCTGGCCCGCGACCTCGGCACCACGGGCCGAACCCCCGGCACCGTACGCGTCCTGGTCACCGGCGACGAGTCCCTGATGCCGTCCCGCACCGCCCGCGAGGTCCGCCTCGTACTCCGCGAGGCCCAGCGCAACGCCTTGCGCCACGCCCACGCCGGCCGCATCACCGTCACCGTGGAGGTGACCCAGGCCGAGGTGCGCGCCGGCGTGGAGGACGACGGCCGCGGCTTCCAGGACCCGGATCCCGCCGCGTCCGGCCGGCACGGCGGTCTCCTCGGCATGCGCGAGCGTGCGGCGCTTCTCGGCGGCAGCCTGACCGTGGACAGCCGCCCCGGGCACGGCACCCGCGTCCGGCTCCGCGTACCGCTCGCCCCGCTCGACGGGCCCCACGGGAACGCCAGTGGCGAGCGCGGCTAGGCCCGTCCGGATCCTGCTGGCCGACGACCACACGCTGTTCCGCGAGGGCGTCGCCGAGATCCTCGCCGCGTCGCCCGGCCTGGAGGTCGTCGGCGAGGCCCACGACGGCAAGGGCGCGTGCGACAAGGCCGCCGAGCTGCGCCCCGACGTGGTCCTCCTCGACGTCGAGATGCCGGGCCAGGGCGTCCGGGAGACGCTGGCGCAGCTGCGCGCCGTCGCGCCGGGCTGCCGCGTCGTCGTGCTCACCATGCACGACGACGTCGCGCTGGCCCGGGAGCTGCTCGGCCTGGGCGCCGGGGCGTACCTGGTGAAGGGGTCGACGCGGCACGAGCTGATCGCCGCCATCCACAGCGTCCAGGTCGAGCGGGGCCCCGGCCACGTGATCCTGTCGGTGTCCCGGCAGGGGCTCGACCGCCTCGACCGGGCGCCCGGCGAGAGCCTGTCGGCCCGGGAGCGCGAGGTGCTCGCCCTGACCGCGGAGGCGCTGAGCAACGCCCAGATCGCGCGCCGCCTGTCGATCGCCGAGGGCACCGTGAAACGCCATCTGCGCAGCATCTACGGCAAGCTGGGCGCGGTCTCGCGCATGGACGCGGTGAACAAGGCCGTGACCTCCTCCCTCATCCCGCCGCCCCTGCGGAGAGACGGGACCTGACACCCTGGCCCTCAGCCGGCGGCCGTGCGGGGCTCGGCCCCGACGCGGTGCAGCAGGACGAAGCGCCGTGCGGCCTCCTCGGCCTCCTCCAGGGAGAAGAAGCCCCGGTCGTGGGCGGCGGCCGCGAGCCCGTCCGGGCCGGTGGCACGCCAGACGTCCGCGAGGTGGCGCCGCACCAGGGCGCCGGGCAGGTGCCGCGGGGTGCGCCGTCTGCCGGTGCGGGCCATCCGCGCGTTGAGCCGGTCGGCGGCGGCCACCGCGCCGGCGCTGAGCGCCCACGCCCCGTCCTCGTCCCGCAGCTCGGCGGGCACGTCGTTGAACGGCGCGGCTCCGGGCCCGACGCGGAACGACCGGACGAGGAGGGTGAGCAGCCGGCTCCGGGCGTCGCCGGAGGCCCGTTCCTCCTCCGTGAGCCAGGAGGCCCAGACGCCGTCCGGCAGGCGGTCGGCGGTGATACCGCGCTCCTCCGCCGCCTTGAGGGCGGCGTCGGCCAGCGCGGCGTCGTCCGTCGACGCGACGTCGGCGTGCGCCGCCCCGCCGCCGGCGATGCGGCGCAGCGCGAACCGCCGGTAGCGCCCCGGGAAGTCCGGCGCGTACAGCTGCTGGAAGCGCAGCTGATCCAGTTCGCCCACGTCCGCGACCTGCCCGCCGTGGGCGGCGGTGGCCGGGCGGTGCAGGGCGCGCCACCGTTCGAGGTACATCGTCCGGGGCACCAGCGAGGCCGGGATGTCGGCCGGGACCGGTCCGTCGGGGCGCGGCTCGCGGGCGTGCGCCAGGGCCAGCAGGGCGTCCCTGCGCTTGAGGTCGGACAGGTCGGGCCGGCGTTCGGCGAACGCGCGCAGGGCGACGGCGGCGTCGGCCGCCTCCGGGTGCGTCCGACGCGCGGTGTACACGAGCGCGCCCCAGGACCGCTGGGTGTAGTGCAGCGAACGCGCCACCTCCAGCAGCACGTCGCCGTCGCCGGCGGTCAGCGCGCCCTCGGCGACCGCGTTGGCGATCGTCCAGCGGATGTTGACCAGCGGTACCGTCAGCGCCCGGTGGTCGCCGGACGGAAGGTGGCCGACGGCGACCTCGTCGTCGGCGTCCAGGTCGCCCCGGGCGTACATGCCGAAGACCAGGCCGACGCCCTCCATGCCGCACTGCCACAGCTCGGCGGCGCGCAGCGCGCCCATGCTGGAGGCGCCGATCACCCGCGCGCCGCGGCGCAGGGCGTCGGTGATCTCCTTGTGCCGCACGGGAGCGGTCTGGTGGAACACCCCGTCGATGACGACGACGGTGTCGCCGGGGCCCAAGTGCAGGGCGAGCAGGTGGCCGTGGCGGATCGGCGGGTGCACGACCGCGCCGGGGACCGCCCGCCGGGCCTCCTCCGGGGACAGCGTGGGGCCGAGGAACACATGGATCGTCACGATGCCTCCTTCAGGAGCGGCGAGGGGGCGGACAGGGGTCGGGTGATCTCGTGCCGTCCGTCGAACTCCAGCCCGGCGGCTACCACCTTGACCACGCTGAAGTCCTCCTCGGTGCTGAGGTCGACCACCACCGGCGGCCGGCCGGTCACCTCCCGCACCCGCTCGGCCAGCCACCGCGTCTCCTCGGTGTCCTCGGCGAAGTCGGGCCCGGCAGCGGAGACGTCCTTCCACGGCACGATCTCCCCCGCCGTGACGGGCGGTTCACCGGGGACGGACGGCTCGTGCGGGAACAGCGCGTCGGCCAGGTCGTCGCGGCTGCCGGCGATGGCGGTGAGCCGGCTCTGCGCCGACTCCGTGACCGCCCGGCTGAGGGCCACCGCGGCGGAACTGTGCACGCCCGAGCCGACGGCCAGCGCGGGGAAGTCCTCGGACCACACGTAGGTGACGAAGCAGGGCAGCCCCCAGCGGTTGGGCACGTCCACGATCTCCACCCACGCCCCCGCGTCGACCATCCGCTCCAGGACGCCGGCGCACATCGGGTCGTCGACGCTCGCCGGGTCGACGTGCCGCCGCTCGCTGACGGGCACCGAGCCGATCGCCGCCGTGCAGTCGCGCTCGACGACCTCGTACAGCGCGTGCGTGACGGCCTCGTCATAACTGTTGCCGCCGGCCAGCCCGTTGGTCGAGCCGTGCAACAACGGGGGCTCCCAGGCGTCGGACACCTGGTAGTCCATGGCGACGTACGACCGGGGGACGAAGGTCGGCGCTCCGGTCACGGCGTTCCTGCCGGTCAGCCAGTCCAGCGGGGTGTGCTCGCCCAGCAGGCTGCCGTGGTGCTGCTGGAGGTCCGTGACGGCGTAGGGCAGTTCCAGCTCGCGGGCGGGGACGCGCGTCATCTCGGCGGCCGGGCAGGCGTACTCGGCGTGCCACAGCTCCACGCTCTCCATGACGGCGGAGATGCGGGCCAGCAGCGGCGAGGTGCCCTTGCCCTGCGAGACGGTGAGCGTCTTCGCCGCCGGGCGGACCGCCATCACCACCGGTACGCCCAGCCGGTCCAGCCCCGTCACGTCGGCGACCCGGGTGACGCCGAAGGCGCCCCGCCGGCCGTCGATGACGGCCCACGTCTCCTCGGGGCGCCGCACCCGGTGCGTGCCGTCGAAATGAACCTTCCTCACCCGGCCCTCCTCCGCTCGGTGGTCCGCCTTCAGCATCGGACGCGGCACCGCAACGTGATGGAAGGCGACGGGAAGAGGGCCATGAAGACTGCCGAAAAAGTGCGGGAGGCGAAGGTGAGAGGAATCGAAGGCGTAGGGAAAGCAGGGAGGTTGGCGTCGGTGAATACGCAGGTCGGATGGGGTGCGGCGGCGAGTACGGGGTGGGGCGCGCGAGTATGCGGCATGGGTGGCTGCTGTCGCGCGTCCCGGGTTATCAATGCGCTGTTCATCGTTGATCGGACGAAAGGAGCGGTCCATGGAGAACGCAGCGAACGCAGCCCTCCTCGACCTGGAGCAGCTCGGCGACGAGATGTTCGAGGTCGTGCGGGACGACGCTGTCGAGAGCGACGACAACGCCGCCTGGGCGTACGCCTGCTGTCGCAGCGCCAGCAGCTCCTGCGCGCTGTCGTAATACCGGTCCGGGCCCCGGCGGCGCGGAGGACGCGCCGCCGGGGCCCGGCCTCGCACTCCCGAACCGCCCACAGATCTGGGGGAGGAAGCCGGCCGTGGGCCGCCGACTGACACTGGCACCGCAGGTGCGGTACGCGCCGACCGTCGACGGTGCCGCGGTCCTGGGCCCGTCGTCCGCCGTGGCCCTCCGCGGCGCCACCGTCCACGCGTGGCTGGAGCGGCTGCGGCCGCTGCTCGACGGCCGGCAGGACGTGGACGCCGCGCTGGCGCCCCTCCCCGACGGCCACCGGACGGTCGCGCTGCGCCTGCTCGACACGCTCCGGGCGCACGGCTTCGTCCGCGAGGCCGCCGATCCGCTGCCGCACGGCCTGACCGACGACGAACTGCGGGCCCACGCGCCCGAGATCGCGTACGTCGGGAACTGGCGCGACTCCCCCGAGCACCACTTCGAGCGCTACCGCACCGCGCGCGTCCTGCTGGCCGGCGACGGACCCCTCGCCGACGCGGCCCGGCACGCCCTGCTCGCCTGCGGGCTGCGCCGGGTGCACGCCGTGGACCCGCGGGAGGCGGCCGGGCGGGTGGACGCCGTCGTGTACGCGGGCGACGGCGAAGGGCCCGACGGCGTACGGGCGGTCGCCGCGGCCGAGGACGCGTGCCGGGCCACGGGTACGCCGTTGTTCCGCGCCCTGGCCCGGTACGACGGCTGCTGGCTGCTGCCGTACGACGGCGCCCAGCGCTGGGCCGACGTCCTGCACCGCCTGCGGCACCGTCCCGCGCCCGCACAGGCCCCGGAGCCCACGCCGGCCGCGACGGCCCTGGTGGGCGGGCGCGTGGCCCTGGCGGTGTTCCGGCTGCTGACGGGCATACCCGAAGAGGACGACACCGG
This sequence comes from Streptomyces mobaraensis, assembly GCF_020099395.1. NCBI lineage: Bacteria > Bacillati > Actinomycetota > Actinomycetes > Kitasatosporales > Streptomycetaceae > Streptomyces > Streptomyces mobaraensis. The sequence continues at coordinate 1,479,853 of NZ_CP083590.1, forward strand.
CGTCCTGCGCGTCGACCGGGACACGCTCGCCTCCCACCGGCACCACGTCCTGGCAGCACCCCCGGCCGTAGCGGCGGACAAGGACTTCGCCGTACGCCTGAAGGAGCTGCGCGAAGCGCCGGCCCTCGCCCCCGGCGACCTGACCCGGCGCCTGTCGGCCTGTGCCGACGGACTGACGGGCCCCTACGGGCCGCCCACCACGGCGTACGGCACGCAGATCCCCCTGACGGTGGCCCGCTGCGAGCTGCCCGGCGGCGGCACGGTCACCGGCTCCGCCCTCGACCCGCGCGCCGCCCACGACGAGGCACTGCGCCGTGCGGCCGCCGCCCACGCGCTGGCGGCGGCGGTGGAGCGGACGGCGCCGGACCACATCCTCGCCGGACGACTGGCCGACGGCCGTACGGAGCCCCTGCCCGCCTCCGCCGTTCTCCCGCTCGACGACCGGGCCCCCGCCGGGCACGCCACGCCCACGCCCGCGCCCGCCGGCACCGCCTGTGCCGAGAGCTGGGACGCCGCCGTCGAGGCGGCGCTGCTCGGTGCCGTGCGGCAGCTGGCCCTGCGGCGCATGGCGGCGCCGGACGCCGGGCCGTACCCCGTGCTCGACCCGGCCGTGCTGCCGCACCACAGTGAGGCGGCCCGGCACTGGCGGTTGGTGGGCGCCCTCGGCCCCCTGCCCCCCGTTCTGGACGTCTCCGGGGGCCTGGGCGCGCCCGTCGTCGCGCTGGTCGCGGAGGACGGGGTCGCCGTCGGGTGCGCCGCGTCGGCCGCCGAGGCGTTCGCCGAGGCGGCGCGGGCCCTGCTCGCCCGCCGGCAGGGCGCCTGCCCGTCCGCCGGTACGACGCCGGCCGTGCGGACCGGCGCGCCGGCACCGGTGCCCGCCGCCCTGCCCGGACTGGACGCGGCCGGCCGGTGCCGGCTCCTCGCCGACCGGCTGGCGGCGCGGGGCCGGACCGCGTACGTGGTGCCGCTGGACCACGACAGCGCGTTCGCGGCGCACGCCCCGTTCGTGGCCCGGGTGGTGCTCCTTGACGCGCACTGACGTTCTCGTGTCGGGTGACGGCGGCGTACTGCACCACGCGCTCGACGAGGTCCTCGGCGGGCGGCCCGCGGTGGCCGCCGTCGTGACGGCCACCGACGCCCGCGCCACCGACGACGACCACGACGGCGCCCTTCGGCGGGCGACCACGCTCGGCGTGCCCTTCCTGCCGGTGTGGACCGAGGGCGACCGCGCGGTGGTCGGGCCGGTCGTGCGGCCCGGCGTGCCCGGCTGCCACCGCTGCCTGGGCATGCGGCGCGCGCACGCACCGGACCGGGCCGTCGCCCGGGCCGTGCTCGGCCACGCCCCCGACCTGTACACACTGCCGTCGCCCCTGCTCACCGCGCCCGCCGTCACCCTCACCGCCCGCCTCGTGGCCGAGCGCCTCACCGCCCCCGACGCCCCCGCGGCCCGCTCCATGACGGTGGTCGGCCTGCGTGCCCTCGACGTGAGCACGCACGCCTTCCTCCCCGACCCGTGCTGCCCGGTGTGCGGCGGGCTCCCCGACGACGCGCCCACCGCCGTGCCGCGCGCGCTCGCGCCCCGGCCCAAACCGCGCCCCGGCCTGCGGCTGCGGTGGCCGGACACCGCTCTGCTCCGCGCGCTCCTGGCCGACCCGGAGACGGGGCTGGTGCGCGGTGTGACGCAGGCGACGGCGGCGGTCCCGCTGGCCCGGGCGCCGCTCGCGCTGCCGGACGGCGGCGAGGCCGAGGCGGGCCTGGGCGCCGGCCCCGACCGGGACACGGCGACGGCCGCCGCGCTCCTCGAAGGGGCCGAACGCTACGCGAGCGTCCGGCCGCGGGCCCGCCGCACCGTGGTCCGGGCCGCGTACGCCGACGTACGCGACGACGCCGTCGACCCGCGCACGCTGGGCCTGCACCCCGACAGCCACTACGACGTGCCGGGCTTCCCGTTCCGCCGGTTCGCGGAGGACCGGGTGACGGAGTGGGTGTGGGCGTGGTCCCACGGGCGGGCGCGGCCGGTGCTGCTGCCCCGCTCGTACGCGTACTTCCTCTCCGCGGACGAGCGGGACCCGGGCGACCGGGGATTCGTCTTCGAGGTCTCCAACGGCTGCGCGCTCGGCAGCTGTTCCGAGGAGGCGCAACTGCACGGCCTGCTCGAAGTCGCCGAGCGGGACGCCTTCTTCACGGCGTGGTACCGGCGCACCCCGCTCGACGCCATCGACCCGGGCAGCGCGCGCGACCGCACCGTGCCGCTCCTCGTGGAGCACCTGGCCCAGCTGACCGGGCACCGCGTCCACCTCCTCGACGCCACCCTGGAGCAGGAGATCCCGTGCGTCGTGGCGCTCGCCGTCGACGAGGACGAACGGCCGGACACGCCGCGCGCGGCCCTCGCCGCGGGCGCCCACCCCGACCCCGAACAGGCCGCGGTGCGCGCGCTGATGGAGCTCGGCCCGCACCTGTCCCTGCTCGCCGCCCGCTACCCGGCCCGGCGGGAACGCGCCCGGCAGCTGGCCCTCGACCCCTCCGGCATCACCCACCCCGCCGACCACGCCCTCGTGGCCGCCGCGCCCGAGTTCTCCGGGCGGCTGGCGTTCCTCCTGGAGGGCCGGCCGCCCCGCGCCTTCGCCGAGGTGCACCGCGGCCGGCGGCTGCCCCGGCACCACGACGACCTGACGGACGATCTGCGCGACCTGGTCCGCCGCTACCTCGACACGGGGTTCGACGTGCTCGCCGTGGACCAGACGACCGCCGAGCTCGCGGCGCTGGACCTGACGGCGGTCAAGGTCGTCGTCCCCGGCACCGCCCCGGTGACGTACGGGCACCTGATGCGGCGCACCGAGGGCCTGCCCCGGCTCACCGGCGAACTGTCCACCGACCCGCACCCGTTCCCGTGACGACGCCCGTGACGCCCCTGCCCGGCCTCCCGCCGTCCCTGCCGCCGCTCCCGCCGCTGGGCACGGCCGGTGACGCGCTGCGCGCCGCCCGGACGTGCGGCTGTCCCCCGGCGTCCGGCCCGGTGACACTGCACCACCTGGCCGCCGTCCTCGGTCACGCCTGTGGGCCGGGCCCCTTCGAAGCCCGCCCCGGTACGCCCCCGGGGCTCGCCCACGCCCACGTCCCACGGCCCCTGCTCGCCGCAGGGGACGACGCCCCCGTGCCCCGGGGCACGTACGCCTACGACCCGGTCGCCCACGCTCTCGTACCCGGCGCCGGCGCCCTCCCGGAGAGCGGCGCGGGCCTCGTGCTGCGCCTGCCCGGTGACGACACGGGCGAACGGGCCGCCCGGGCCGCCCTGGTGGCGGCGGCCTGCGGACTGTGTACGCGGCAGTCGGGCGCCGGGCCCGGCACGCTGCTTCTGCACAGCGGGCCGGCCGCCCCGCTGCCGCCCGCCGCCGCGGGCGCCGGGCTCGACGCCGTGCTGGCGGACCTGCCCGCCGGCCCCCCCGGCGCACCTGCGTACCGGTGCGGCGGTCACTCGCGAGGAGCTGCTCCGGGTGCTGGCCGCGGCCGGCGTGCGGGCGCCGTACCGGGTGACCGTACGGGACGTCGCGGGCCTGGAGGCCGGTCTGTACGGGCCGGTGGCGGACGGTCCGGAGCCCGTGCGGCCGGGCGACACCGCCTCCCTGGCGTACGTCCTCACGCGCGGTGGCCCCGCCGCCGTCGCGGCCCTCGCCGACGCGCCCGTCACCGTGCATCTGCTGGGCGAACTGCCTCCGCGCGCGGCCGAGGCGCTGCGTCTGCGGGTCGCCGCGCACGAGACGGGGCTGACGGCCTGGTGCGACGACCGGCCGGCGCCCGCGGCGGCGGCCCTGCTGCGGGTGGAGCCCGGCGAGGGCGCGGTGGCCTGTCACGTCACCCTCGGCCACGCGGCGCCCGAACCACGCCTCCGCGTTCCCGTCCTCGTCCCCGGAGCCCTGTCGTGAACACCGCTGCCGCCATGCCGCCCGACCCGGTGCTACGCGTCGCCGGCGTCCCCCGGTCCGTGCTGGCCGCCCTCAACACCCCCGAAAGCCACGCCCTGGCCGAGACCGTCCTCGCCGAGCAGGAACGGATCGACGCCGAGGGCCGGGCCGTCGCCGACGCACTGCATCCCGTCATCGGGGCGCTGCCCGACCCGGCGCTGCGCCCCCGCGTCATCGGCCTGCGCCGCGCCGCCCACCAGGGCCGTACTCCCCGTACCGCCGAGTGGGACGCCGCCGTACAGGCCGCGCTGCCGGCGCCGCTCGCCGCCCGCGTCGAGGGCTGGCTCGCGGCACGGGCCCGCCAGGAACAGCGCCGCGCGGCGCTGGCGGATACGCTCGCGCGCGAGACCGGGGCCGTGCTCGGGGCGCTGCGCGGTCCGCTGACCGAACCCTCCTTCCGGCAGGGGCTGCTGCACGGCAGCCGGGACCTCGACGACGTCCTGGAACGCTGGCTCGACACCCCCCACGGCCGTGCGCCGGGCACCAAGGCCCTGGTGAGCCTGGCCCGTTACCTGTCCCGTGCGGCGGCGAAGACCAGCCCGTACAGCACCTTCACCGCCACCGGGCAGGCCAGGTGGCGCCCGTCCGGGCCCTGGCTGGACTTCGGGGACATGACCCGGCGACCGGTGCACGCGGAGATCAACCTGGCACGCCTGCGCCGCATCGCCGACGCCCTGCTGCGCACCCGCCCCGAACTGCGCGCCACCCTGCGCCTGCGCTCCAACCCGGCCCTGCACGCCTCCCCGGAGGCGATCCGCCTGATCCCGCCCACCGCCGGGGCGAGGATCACCGCCCTGCCGGCACCGGAACGGCTGTCCCGGCTGCTGGAGGCCGTGCGGCAGGTCGACGGGCTCACCGCCGCCGAGGCCGGGCCCGCGGTACGGCGCTTCCTGGCCGCCGGCATCCTCCAGGAGGATCTGCCGCTGGACGACGCGGCGCCCTGCCACCTGACGGCGCTGACCGCCTGGCTGGAGGAGGCGGCAGAACTCGCACCCATAGCCGCCGCATTGCACGACCTGCGTGCAGAACTGACGCGGCATCAGTCCGCGTCCACCCACACCGAGCGTCGCCGCCGTGACCGTGCCGTCCGCGAGCGGTTGCGGTCCGTCGAGGACGCCCTGGGCCTTCCCGCCCCGCGCGAGAGCTACGAGCGCCGGCCGTTCCACGAGGACAGCGTGCTCGGCGGTGACGCCGCCACGCTCGGCCACCCGCACTGGCGGCCCCTGCTGGCCGATCTCACCGCCACGGGCCGCGCCCTGGCGGTCCTCGACCGCGACCTGCCCGCCCGGCACGCCGCCGCGGCGTGGCTCACCGAACGCCACGGCCCGGCCGCCCGGGTGCCGCTGCTGCTCGTCCTGCACCAGCTCCAGGACGAGCGGTCCCCCGCCGCGCAGCGCGTACGCGACCTGCTCGGCCCCGGATTCGGCACGGACGACGAGCTGCTGGCCGCGAGCCCCCTGCCCGTCCTGCGCCGGCTCGCCGACGAGCGGCGCCGCGTGACGGCCGCCCTGCACGCCGGTGAGCTGCCCACCGGCCTCGCCCTCCCGCGTCCGCCGCTGTCCCTCGCCCACTACGTGCAGCCGCTGGCCGGCCCGGACGGGCGGCCGTACGCCGTCCTCAACGCCGTGACCGCCGGGCACGGCCACTGGCAGGGCCGCCTCGACCGCATCCACGCCCGCGCCACGGGCCGCCCGGTGCCGCCGGGCCCCACCGCCTCCGCCTCCGTATGCGACCCGCTCCCGGTCGACCTCGGCGGGCTGTACGCCTCCAACACCAACCTGCGCCGCCCCACCGTGCCGCACGTCTTCGACCACCCCTTCACCCGCGACAGCCGCCCCGCCCACCAGCGCATCGCGCTGGGCGAGGTGACGGTGCACGTCGACACGGCCACCGGCCTGCCCGCCCTCCACGCGCCGCGCCTCGACGCCGGCCTCGTCCCCGTGCACCTCGGGCTGATGAGCCCGCAGCTGCTGCCGCCCCCGCTCGCCACCGTGCTGCGGCTGTTCGGCGACCCGCACACCCTCTTCCGTACCGGGCACCCCCTCCAGCCGGGCCCCTTCACGGACGACGTACCGGCCGACGGCGTCCGCCACCTGCCCCGCCTCCGCGCCGGGAACGTGGTCCTGCGCCGCCGCGGGTGGCTCACCCGGGCCGCGTCCGTACCGCTGCCGCGGCCCGGCGAGCAGGACCACGACCACCTGCTGCGGCTGCTCGCCTGGCAGCGCGCGGTGGGCCTTCCGCAGCGCTGCTTCGTGCGGACCCGCCCGGCCGGGGGGCCGGCACCGGACCCGTTCGCGGACAAGGGCTACAAGCCCGCCTACGTCGACTTCGCCTCGCCCCTGCTGACCGCCGCCTTCACGCGCGCGCTCACCGCGCCCGGCACCGTCGTCCACATCGAGGAAGCGCTGCCCGACCCGGCCGCCGACCAGGCCCCCGGTACGGGCCTGTACACCACCGAACTCGTCATCGAACTGCCCGCCGGACCCCCGTCCGGCCTCCCCGGAGAGCACCGTGCCGCCCACCCCTGACACATCCCCGCCGTCCGGCCACTGGACGGCCGTGCACCTCTTCCACCAGGGCGACCTCGACGTCCTGCTGCTCGACGCCGTCGTACCCGAGCTCGGCCGGCTCGCCCGGACCGGGACCGTCGGCGGCCACTTCTTCCTCCGCTACTGGGAGGGCGGCCCCCATCTGCGGGTCCGCGTCCGGTCCGCGGAACCTCTCGGGGACACCGCAGGCCACCTCGTGGAGCGGTGGAACGACTGGCTGGCCCGCCACCCCTCGCCGTGCACGGTCGACGAGGCGGCCTACCACCGCTTCGCCACGGCGGCGGCGCGGCAGGAGCACCTGCCGGACCACGAGCCGTGGCGCGGCCTGCACGACACCGCGCGGATACGCCCGTACCGGCCCGAGCACGACCGCTACGGCACCGGAGCCTCCCTCGCCGCCGTCGAGCGGCATTTCGTCGAGGCGAGCGACTGCGCCCGGGCCCTGCTCGCCCGCCGCCCCTCCCCCGCCGAGCGGTTGTCGGCCGCTTTCGCCGTCCTGCTGCTGACGTGGACCGTGACGGCGCCGGACGCCGGGCAGCGCCTGGCCGCGCTGCGGGCCGGGGCGGAGTCGTGGCGCCGCATGCTCGGGGCCGCGTACGACACGGAAGGCTTCGACCGGGCGTACGAGCGCGCGCGCCCCGGTCTGCTGCGGCGCGCGGCGGGGCTGCTGGCCGCACCGGTCCCCGCGGCGCCGGGTGCGGGGCCGCTCGCCGCGTGGCACCACAGCGTCGCGCGGCTCCACGCGAGCCTCGCGGGCCTGGAGCGCACCGGTGCCTTCGCCCCCGACCTCGCCGCCCTGCGCGACGACCCCTCGCTGCTCGCCCTGCCCAGCCCCCGCACGGCCCTCACCGCCAACCGGTGCGCCCATCTGATGTGCAACCGGCTCGGCCTGGACGCCACCCAGGAGGCCATGCTGCGCCACTTCGCGGCACGGGCCGCCGCCGCCCTGGGGGACAGCCGCCCGTGAGTGCGCTCCTCCTGTCCCTGGCACCCGGCACGACGGTGCACCACGACGGTGGCGGTCAGGGGATCGTGACCGTGCGCCACCGCTGGGGCAGCACGCCGGCCGGCCCGGGTGGCCGGCCGCTGGCGGAGGCGCTGACGGCGCTCACGCGGAGCCCGGTGGCTCTGGACGACCTCACCGGCCGGCTTCCGGACACCGGAGTCGCCCTGCTCCAGTACTGCCTGGACCACCTGGGCCACACGCTGTGCCATCACGCCACCGCTGCCGGAACGCGCCCGCTGGCCACCGCCGTACCGCTGGCACCGGAGGCGGCCCCACGCCCCGGCCCCCTGCCACTGGGCGCGGTGACGCTCGACCAGGCCGCTCATCTGCGCCCGCTGGACGGCACGCTCGTGGCCGAGTCACCGCGGTCCCGGTTCCGGATCCGCCTGGACGACGCGCGGGTGGCAGCGGTGTTCGCGGCGTTGACCGGACCCACGATGTGCGGGGAACTGCCCGCTGCGGTACCGGACTTGACGGAGAACGATCTCACTGCGGTCCTCTCCATTCTCCACATCGCCGGTTTTCTGCACCCGGTGGACGGTGACGGCCCCGGCGGAGCCGCGCTCCCACCGGGCTGGTCCTTCCACGAGCTGCTGGCCCACGACGGCAGCCGGGCCGGCCTCCGCGACCGCCTCTACGGTCCCGTCTTCCCCCTGCGCGCCACCGAGGCGCCGGCCCCGCCCGTCGCACCCGCCCGTCCGGGCCGCACCATCCCCCTGCGCCGTCCCGACCTGGACGAGGCGCGGCGCGAGGACCGCACGTTCACCGACGTCCTGGAGTCCCGCACATCGGTCCGCGCCTACGGTGAAAGCCCGCTGACCGTCGACGAGTTGGCCGGGTGGCTGTACCGCGCCGCCCGTGTCCGTACGGTGCTGGACGCCCGGCCCGAGCACGACCGGCCGTACGCGGTCACCAGCCGCCCGTACCCCAGCGCCGGCTCGGCGTACGAGCTGGAACTGTACGTGGCCGTGCACCGCTGTGCCGGGCTCGGCCGCGGCCTGTACCACTACGACGCGCTCGCCCACGCTCTGACCGTCCTGCCGGGCGGCCCGGCGGAGGTGGACGCGCTGGTGCGGGAGGGAACGGCCGCGACCGGTGGGCCGCCGCCGGACGTGCACGTCACCGTGGCGTCGCGCTTCAAGCGCCTGTCGTGGAAGTACGCGGCGCACGCCTACACCCTCACCCTGAAGAACACCGGGGTGCTGCTCCAGACGCTCCACCTGGTGGCCACGGCCATGGGCCTGTCCGGCTGCATCCTGGGCGGCGGCGACGGCGAGACCCCCGCCCGGGCCTTCGGCCTGCGGCCCCACACCGAGATCCCCGTCGGCGCCTTCGTCCTGGGCGGCGCCGCCGGACGGCGCCTACGGCAGGCGGCAGGGGACCCTTAGCGGACACCGGCCGGCCGGGGCCCGGGGCGCGGCGTGCCGCGTCGGCCTGCTCTTCGCGGTGCTGATCGCGCTGGACGCGGGCACGCTGGGGCTGAGCGGCCCGCGTACGCCGCTATGGGCGGCCCTCGCCGTGGTGCTGCCGGCGATCCCGCTACCGCCACGTGTGACGGCCGGGGACGGCCGGCTCGCCTCGCGCGGGCTGCTCACGGAGGACAGGTCCGCTTCGAGCGGAGAGTGCCCCGTCGCACGACATCCCGCGGGCTCCCCGGACCGGTGAGCGACCCGGGGGGCCGTGGTCAAACGGCTGCCACGCGGAAGCCCCACCGGAGCGCTTCCGTTCCGGTGGGGCTTCATCGCGTCGCAAGCTCTCACGTCGGTCGCCGGGCCGCTCGCGTGTCGGTGGCGGTGGTCACCGGCCGGTCCACTCGGGCGGGCGTTTCTCGACGAAGGCGAGGGGGCCCTCCTGCGCGTCCGCACTGTGCATGCGCCGTTCCTCCCACACGAAGCGGGTGTGGAACGCCTGCTCCAGCGGCATGGTCAGGGACGCCGCCGCGGCTTCCTTCACGGCCCTGACGGACAGGGGGGCGCAGCGCAGGATGTCCTCGACCCAGGAATCGACGCAGGCGTCGAGTTCCCCGGGCGGCACCACCTCGTTGACCAGGCCGAGCGCGTGGGCCCGGGCGGCCGTCATGGGGCGGCCGGTCAGCAGGTGGCCGAGGGCCGCCCGGTAGGGCGCCTGGCGGACCAGGCGGAAGACGCCGCCAGCGCCCGCCATGAGGCCAAGGCGTGCCTCCGGCAGCGCGAAGGAGGCGTGGTCGGCGGCGATCACCACGTCACAGGCGAGGGCGAGTTCGAAACCGCCGCCGTACGCGTAGCCGTTGACGCGGGCCACCACGGGCTTGCAGAGGTCGAAGCGCTCGGTGAGCCGCGGCCAGCCGGGCTTGCCGCGGCTTCCGAAGGTGCTCGGTTCGGCCGTGCCGGCGCGTACCCGTTCGGAGAGCTCCTTGAGGTCCTGGCCCACGGAGAACGAGCGGTCGCCCGCGCCCGTGAGCACCGCGACCCACAGGTCGTCGTCCCGCTCGAAGTCGTCCCAGACGGCGGCCAGTTCCTCGTGCATGCGGAGGTCCATGGCGTTGAGCCGGTCCGGACGGTCGAGCGTGATGTGCGCCACGCGTCCGGACTTCTCGTACGCGACCCTGGTCAGGCCGTCCGGCCCGGGTCCGGTGGTGGTCACGTGGCTCAGGCCGTTCGCGCTTGCAGCGACTTCGGGCGCATGTCGGTCCAGTGCTCCTCGATGTAGTCGAGGCACGCCTGCCGGTCCGCCCCTTCCAGGACCGGCTGCCAGCCGGCCGGGACCTCCGCGACGGCGGGCCACAGGGAGTGCTGCCCCTCGTCGTTCACGAGCACCGAGAACGTGCCCTCGGCGTCGTCGAAGGGGTTGCTCATGTCGTTCCTCCAGGAAAGCAGTGGTGGTGAGGGATGCGGGCGGCGTGTCAGCGCGCGACGTCCGCCAGGAAGTCGGCGAGCCGGCGCGCGCCTTCGTCGATCGCGTCGGGGTCCAGGTAGCTGCAGGACAGCCGCAGCTCGTGGTCGCCGCCCCCGTCGAGGTAGAACGTCGACATCGGGGTCCAGAGCACTCCGTACTTCTCGGCGGAGTACTCCAGCAGGGCCATGTCCACCGCGACGGGCAGCCGCAGCCGCACGAAGAAGCCGCCGTCGGGGTCGTTCCGGGTGACCTTGGGAGCCCGGTCCGCGACGTGCCGGTCGAGCGCCTCGGTCAGCAGCCGCAGGTTCCTGCGGTACAGCTCGGCCTTGGCGCGGCCGGTGCGGACCAGGGACCCGCCGTGTTCCAGGAGCAGCCCGCCGACGACGGCCTGGGCGATCGGCGACGTGTTCACGGTGACCATGGTCTTCAGCTCGGCGAGCACATCGGCGAGTCTGCGCTCCGCGCCGGTCCGCCGGTCGGTGACCCGCTGCCCCGCGACGACGAATCCCACCCGGGCCCCGGGCAGGCAGACCTTGGCGAACGTGCCCAGGGTGATGACGTTGCCGGTGCGGTCCAGGGCGGCCAGCGGCGGCAGTTCGTCGCCGGGGGCCGCGGTGAAGCCGTAGGCGATGTCCTCCAGGAGCAGCAGCCCCTCCTCGGCGGCGAGTTCCAGCAGCTCCTCGCGGGTTTCGAGGGTCATCCGCGTCCCCGAGGGGTTGGCGAAGTCCGGGGCCACGTAGAGGGCGCGTATCCGGCGGCCGGCGGCCCGGGCCGTGGCGCACAGGGCGCGCAGCCCCGCCACGTCCACCCCGGTCGTCCCCTCGGAGACCGGGACCACGTCGATGTCCAGCAGCCGGGCGGCGCCGAGGATGCCGACGAAGGACGGGTCGACGACGGCCAGGATGTCGTCGCCGCCGCGGAAGAGGGCGCGGAGGGTGAGGAACATCGCCTCCTGGCAGCCCACCGTGACGACGATGTCGGCCGGGTCGGCCCCCAGCCCGTGGTCCAGGTTCAGGGCGTCCGCGACGATGTCGTTGATGATGCCGCGGCTCGGGCCGTACTCGAAGAGCAGCCGGCGCGCGGCCTCCGGTTCCAGTCCGCGCCGCCGGGCCAGGTGGTCGCGGCACGAGGTGATGTACCGGTCCAGGTCCACGCCCTCGAAGAACGAGGTGTGGGGTGCTCCCGGCGCGAACGAGACGGCGTCGGGGTAGCGGCCCATCACCTCGTTGAGGAAGCTGATCGAGCCGACCGCGGGGTCCGAGGCGCTGCCGTGCAGATCGTCGCGGAGGTCGAGGGCGCCGGGTGTTTCGAGCGCGTCGAGGGCATCGAGGGCGGGGTCGGGGGCGGGCAGGCTCATCGTTCCCTCACGCTGAACTTCGTCGTCTTGTCCATGACGTCCTCGGCGTAGAGCCGGAGGCCCTGCTGGAGGGCGAACTCCGCCATGTAGGCGCGGAATACCTCCGGCGGCTCCTCCGCGAGGTTGAGCATGGCCCGGTTCGCGACCACCGCGGGTGCCGCGAGTTCCTCGACGGCCGCCTCGACGGCCGCGGTCACCTCCTCGGGCTCGACGACCTCGTCGCAGAGGACCTTCGCGTCCGGCTCGTCGGCCTTGATCCGCCGGCCGGAGAGGATGACCTGCCGGGCCAGGCGGTTGCCCCCGATCCGGGGCAGCCGCAGGTTGGCGGCGCCGGGGACGATGCCTTCCTGCGCGGCCGGCAGGCTGAGGAACGCGTCGGAGGCGGCGATCACCCGGTCGAACACGAAGAGGAGCTGCATGCCGCCGCCGATGGCGAAGGTGTCGACCGCCGCGATCCACGGCTTCTGCACCGACCCGCCCCGCCAGTCCCGGGTCTCCCCGGGCCGCAGCACGCCGTGCTGGATCTTGCTGATGTAACCCATCTCGCGCCGCAGCAGGAAGTCGACGTAGGAGATCCGACCCTGGCTGAGGTGGACGAGGTTGATGCCCGCGCTGAAGACCCGGCGCCCGTGGTACTTCGGGTGCGTCATCTCCCCGCCGCGCAGCACGCCCACCCGGACGCCGTCGTCGAGCAGCGTCAGGTCCACGGCCACGTCCATGGCCGCGATCAGTTCGTTGTCCTCGGCGTTGAGGCTGCCGGGGTTGGTGACCGTCACATGGGCGGCCCGGCCGATCCGCTCGACCCTGAGCGGCCCGAGGTCCACGAACCCGTCCGCGACGAACGCCGGCAGCAGGTCGAGGGCCTGCGGCGTGGGGCGCCGCATGGACTCCAGCAGGTGGGCGCCGGCCCTGGGCTGCCGGAGCAGCGCGGAGAAGAAGATCGCCTGGTCGATCTCCCGGCCTTCCTTCTCCTCCTGTACGAGCTCGCGCTCGGCGTTCATCTGCGCGGCGGTGGGCACCAGGCCCGGGAACATCCCGGCCGCGGCGGCGGCCAGTTCGTCCAGCCACAGACGGGTGGTGCGGCCATCGGTCAGCGCGTCGTAGACGGCCTGGCCGTGCTCGGCCAGGAAGGCACTGCGGGCGAGCCGGGCGTCCTCCACGGCACGGTCGAGGCGCGCCTGCTGCTTCGCGGTCCGCTCGCTCTTGCGGGGCAGCCCGGCCAGGATCTCCTCGGCGTGGGCGGCCCGCGCCGAGGGCTCCCGCCAGGCGTCCGCCGGCGCGGCGGGTACCTGAGGTGTGGACGGCACGGAAGGTGCGGGGGGTGTGGGGGTGGTGTGTGCGTTGGCCACGGGGGGCATGGGAGTGTCCGGTCCTTCCGTCTCAGGCCGTCGCGGAGGCGGTCGTCGCCTCTGCCGCCGCCTCAGGCGCCTCTGCCGCCACCGTCGTCGCTGCCGCGCGCAGGGTGCGGTCGCATGCGGCGAGGTGGATGCCCAGGGCCTCTTCGAACGGCGTGTGCACGGCGTCGAGGACCAGGCTCCGGAGCAGCCGGGGGTCCCGGACGGGGGTTCCGGCAGTCGTGAAGGCGGCGCACCAGGCGTCGACGTCGTCGGTGATCTCGTCCACGATGTCCAGGCCGTGAGCCTCGGCCGCGGTCAGCGCACCCCGCCCGGCGCGGGCCAAGACCAGACGACGGGTGCGGGAGGTGCCGATGCGGTTGCCCAGCCGGTGCAGCGCCATGCCGGTCCAGAAGCCGCCGTTCACCACGGGCAGGGCGAGCCGCAGGTCCGGCCCGCCGAGCCGGACGTCCGCGGCTGTCAGCACCTCGAGCGCCGGACCGCCGCACGTACCGGACACCGCGACGACCGTGACGGCGTCGAGCCGTTCGAAGCGGCGCAGCGCGCGCTCCCACTTGTTCACGGCGTGCACATCGGCGTCACCGGGCCATGCGGGCGTGCCCTCGCCCGCCTCCACCACGACCGTGGCGGCGCGCTCGCGCTCGGCCCGCTCGCAGCACTCGACCAGCACCCGGGTCAGCTCCCTGATGCCCGCCGTCAGGTCGAGCCGGAGCCGCACGACGTCGGTCTGCGGTATCGCTGTCACTTTCATCATTCCTTCGTTCACTGCTGCCGATCGCACCACGAGGGGTGGTACGTGGTACGGGGACCGGCCGCGGGCCGGTCGGGCCGGTGAGCTGTCACCGGCCGGTCCGCCGGTGCGCTGTCACCAGCGGACGAGGGCCGTCTCGATGGTCGAGCCCGGACCCATGGTCATGAACACGCCATAGTCGCCGGGCCGTGCCACGTTCTCCTCCAGCAGACGCTGGTAGGAGAAGAGGAACGACCCGCTGGAGAGGTTGCCGTAGTCGCGCAGGACACCCGTGGTGTGGCGGAGGTCGTACCTGGTCAGGCCGAGGTTGACCATCACCGAGTCGATGACCTTCTTCCCGCCCGAGTGCACGACCCAGTGCTCCACCTCGCTGCGCAGCACGCCGGTGCCGGCGAGCAGCCGGTCGACGACGTCCTCGGCGTTGGCCCCGACGACGTACGGGACGTCCCGGTCCAGGAAGAAGCTGAACTTGCCGTGATCGTCGTCCCAGTCGTACCGCATGGCGTCCAGCGCCTCCGGGATGACGCAGCTCGCGAACTTCAGGATCTGCGGCCCGCGCCCGCCGCCGGAGATCGCCTCGGTGGCACCGCTCCCGGAAGCACCGGCCTCCAGGAGGTCCTGCCCGGCCGGGGCCCTGAGAGCCACCGCGGCCGCGCCGTCGCCGAACAGGCTGTTGACGACGGCGCTGCGCATCGTGTCGTCGAAGACGTACGCCGCCGAGCACGCCTCGATGCACACCATCACGGCGAGCTCGCCCGGGTGGGTGCTGGCCCAGCCGGCCACGGCGTTCAGGGCGTTGAGGCCCGCGTTGCAGCCCATGCCCACGATGTCGCTGCGGGAGCAGGTGTGGGGCAGGCCCAGGTCCCTGATGAGCCGGGCGGAGAAACCGGGGGTGAGGAAGCCGGTGGTCGTGACGCACGCCAAGTAGCCGATGTCGGACAGCGCCGCGCCGCTCTGCTTGACGCACTTCTCCAGTGCCTCCGCGCCCATCGCCAGACCGCTCCGGCGGTGCTTGGCCAGCAGTTCGCCCTGGGTCTCCATGCGGGGCCTGCCGGTTCCGGCCTCGATCGGGGGGATGGTCAGGTGGCGGCGCTCGATGGCGCTGTTGGCGAACAGCGAGCGGATGCGCGGGTCCGCTATGTCGTAGAGGTCGAGTACTTCCGCCTGGGTGTAGGACTGCGGAGGCACGGCCGTGGCCACCTCCACGATATGCGGCCGTGCTCCGGCGAGGAGCCCCGTCACGTCGCTCTTGATCACTGTGTGCTCTCTGGTTCGGAGAACGGCCTGTCGGGCCGTCTCAGGTCTTCCGCTGTCGCTGTCGTTGCCGCTGTCGTTGCCGCTTCCGTCGCCTTTGACGTTGCCGCTGCCGCTACCGCTGCCAGGGCGGCGCGGGGGCGCGGTGCTTGCGCTCGTGGTCATGCGCCGGATTCCTCGGGTCCGGTTTCCCCGGCCCCGGCGAGGTGGGGTGCGACCAGACCAGCGATCTCCGCGAGGGCGGCCGGGCGTCCCATTTCGCGATGGGTGCAGGCGATGACGTGCCGGTGGAGAGGACCGTCCACGTAGGGCGCGAACGCCGCCGCCGGGTCACCGGCCGCGTCGTCCTCCTCCCCGGCGGTGAAGAAGAACGCGTCCCCCCGGAAGACCGGAGGCCGGTGCTCGTTCATCAGCCGCTTGTTGGCGAGCGACAGCCCGATCATGGACGCGGCCGTCGCGCCGTCCATGGCCGCGAACTCCCGGTCCCGTTCGACGAGGTAACCGGCGGCGTCCGCGACGGTCGTGATCCGCCGGGCATCGGCCTCGTCGACCACGTGGCCCAGCTCGCGCAGCCCCGCCAGCAGCACCTCCCGCTCGGACCGGTCGTCCACGGGGTCCCCGTCCTTGGCGCGCAGCCGCGCGTCCAGCAGCGCGAGGAACGAGACCTCTTCCCCCTCCTCCTGCAGCATGGCGGCCATCGCATGGGCGACCAGACCGCCCAGGGACCACCCGAGCAGGCGGTACGGGCCGGTCTTCTGCACCGACCGCATCGCGGCGACGCCGTCACGGGCCATCGCCTCGACCGAGTCGGGCGCGCTCCCCCCTTCGGACAGCAGGCGCGCCTGGATGCCGTGGACGGGGAAGCCCGCCGGGAGCCGCTTCAACAGGCCCGCGTAGCACCAGCTGAGGCCGGACGCGGGATGCACACAGAAGAGGGGCGTCCCGGTACCGCTCTCCCGCAGGGCCAGCAGGGGCCGCAGGGAGTCCCCCGCCGACACGCCGTCGACGCGCGCCGCCAGGCCCGCCGCCGTGGGCGCTTCGAAGACAGCCCGGATGCCGAGCTCCGCACCCAGCACCGATTGGATACGGCTCACCAGCCGCATCGCCATCAGCGAGTGGCCGCCGAGCTCGAAGAAGTTGTCGTCGACCCCGACCCGGTCCACGCCCAGCACCTCGGCGAACAGCTCGCAGAGCACTTCCTCCCGAGGGGAGGCCGGCGCCCGGCCGGAGGAGCCCGTCGTGTACGCGGGGGCCGGGAGGGCGCGCCAGTCGAGCTTGCCGTTGAGCGTCAGGGGAAGGGCGGACAGTTCCGTCACGGAGGCCGGGACCATGTAGTCGGGAAGGCGTTCGCCGAGGCGGGCGCGCAGGTGGGCGGTGTCGAGGGTGGTGCCTACCAGTTCCGGGACGACGTAACCGGCCAGGCGCTTGTCCCCGGGAACGTCCTCGCGGACGACCACGGCGGCCTGTGCCACACCCGGCTGGGCGGCCAGGGCGGCCTCCACCTCACCCAATTCGATGCGGAAGCCGCGGATCTTGACCTGCTCGTCTCCACGGCCGAGGAAGTCGAGATTGCCGTCCGCCCGCCAGCGCACCACGTCACCGGTCCGGTACATCCGCGTACCGGGCGGGCCGTAGGGGTCAGCCACGAAACGCCCGGCCGTCAGACCCGGCCGACCGAGGTAACCCAGCGCCAGCCCCGTACCCGCGAGATACAACTCGCCTGCTACGCCTACTGGTACAGGCCGCAAGGCAGCGTCGAGGACATAGGCGCGGGTGTTGTCCATCGGCCGGCCGATCGGCACCGCATTCGGCACCTCATCACCCGCCAGATACGGAATATGCGTCGCGAACGCGGTCGTCTCCGTCGGCCCGTACGTCGAACGCACCACGACACCCGGGCACACCGCCAACACATTGCGGATCGCGGCCGCCGACACCACATCACCACCGGTCGACACCTCACGCACCCCCGCGAACACCTCCGGAGACTCCTCCGCCAACACCCGGAAAAGACCCGCCGTCGCGTGGACGTTGGTGATGTTGTAGTCGTCCACCAACGCGCGCAGACCCGCGGCATCGACATTGCCGGCCGGAGCCACCACCACACACCCGCCCGACAGCAACGGCACCCACAACTCGTACGTCGACGCGTCGAAAGCATGATTCGCATGGAACAGCACTCGCTCCGCAACACCCGTCCAGCAACGGTCCAGCGCAAACGCCGCCACACCGGCATGCGTCGCCGCCACACCCTTCGGCCGCCCCGTCGAACCCGACGTATACATCACATACGCCACACCACCCGGAGAAACCACCACCCCCGGATCCCCCACACCAACCACACCCGACAACACATCCCGCGCGGACAGCACGGTCCCGGATGCCTCCGGGATGGCGGAAACGGCCTCGTGTGAGGTCATCGCCTCGTCCACGATCAGGATATTCGTCCCGGCCTCGGCCAGGATGCCGCGGATCCGTTCCACCGGATAGCCGGAATGCAGCGGCACATAACCCGCGCCGGCCTTCAACACACCGAGAAGAACCGCCACCAGATCGGCCGACCGCTCCATCAGCACGGCGACCAGCGAGCCGGACTCAACGCCCTCGCTCATCAAATGATGCGCCACAGCGTTGGCGCGGGAGTTCAACTCCGCGTACGTCAACCGGACATCCCCGTGAACCAGTGCGACCGCGTCCGGAGTGCGGGCCGCCTGCGCCTGGAAGAGGGCGGGGAGGGTGGCCTCAGGGATATCGGTCTCGGTGTCGTTCCACTCCTCCAGCAGGCGCTCGCGCTCCGCCGGCTCCAGAATTTCCACCTGGTTGATCGGGAGGTCGGGGGCCTCGGCGACTGCCCCCAGGAAGCGAACCAGGCGGTCCACCATCAGCACGACCGTGTCCCGGTCGAACAGATCCACCGCGTACTCGGCATTGCCCTCAATACCTGCCGGAGTGCCATCCGCCGATGCCCGTTCGCGCAACCCGAAGGCCAAGTCGAACTTCGACACCCCGTTGTCCAGCGAAAGCGCGTCGGCCGTGATGCCGGGCAGGTCCAGGCCGGCATCGCCGACGTTCTGGAACGTGAGCATGACCTGGAAGAGGGGGTGCCTGGCCAGGGAACGCTCGGGATTGAGGGCCTCCACCAGCCGCTCGAACGGCAGGTCCTGATGCGCGTACGCCGCGAGATCCGTCTCCCGCACACGATCTACCAGCGCCGTGAACGACGGATTTCCGGAGGTGTCCGTGCGCAGGACCAGCGTGTTGACGAAGAACCCGACCAGGTCCTCCAACGCCTCATCCATACGCCCCGCCACCGGCGAGCCGATCGGAATGTCCGTCCCCGCACCCAACCGCGTCAACAACGCGGTCAAACCCGCCTGCACCACCATGAACACACTCGCACCACAGGTACGAGCGACACTCACCAAACGTCCGTGCAATTCCGCATCGATATGGACAGGAACCGATCCGCCGGAGAAGGTGGCCACCGTTGGACGCACCCGGTCCACCGGAAGAGTCAATTCCTCCGGGAGTCCGGCAAGGGCGGCGCGCCAGAACGCCAACTGAGTCCCGCCCACGCCGGCCGGGTCCGCCTCGTCCCCGAGCAGTTCGCGCTGCCACAGCGCGTAGTCGGCGTACTGCACCGGCAGCGCGTCCCACTCCGGCACACCACCCGACACCCGCGCCCGGTAGGCGGCCGTCAGGTCACGACCCAGCGGGCCCATCGACCAGCCATCACCGGCGATGTGGTGCACCACCAGCAACAGCACGTGCTCATCCGGCCCGACGCCGAACAACCACGCCCGCACCGGCACCTCAACCGCCAGATCAAAACCGGCAGACGCCGCCTCCGCCAGCCTCGCCGGCAACTCCTCCGCGCCACAGTCGACGAAGCCGACATCCACCAGGCCCTCGGAAACATCGAGAACCCGCTGGAACGGCTCACCGTCCACTTCGCCGAACACCGTCCGCAGGCTCTCGTGACGCCCGACGACGTCGCGCAGTGCCGCCTCGAACGCCGTACGGTCCAAGACACCGGTCAGGCGCATCGCCAGCGACATGTTGTAGGTGGCGCTGGGTCCCTCCAGTTGCCCTACGAACCACAGACGACGCTGCGCGAAGGACACGGGCAGACGCTCGGGACGCTCCCCCGCCACCAGCGCCGGACGCACCCGGCCCGCACCCTCAAGACGACGGGCCACACCCTCCACCGTCGGCGCCTCGAACAACGTCCGGATACCGAGCTCCACACCCAGCACCGAACGAACCCGGCTCACCAACCGCGTCGCCAACAACGAATGACCGCCCAGGTCGAAGAAATTGTCCTCGACCCCGACCCGCTCCACCCCCAGCACCTCGGCGAACAGCGCGGAGAGCACCTCCTCCTGAGGCGACGACGGCAATCGTCCCGAAGAGGCGGAGTCGAAGGCGGGAGCAGGCAGCGCCTGGCGGTCCAGCTTGCCGTTCACCGTCACCGGGAACCCGCCCAACACCATGATCGCCACCGGGACCATGTAGTCGGGGAGGTGTCCGCCGAGGCGGGCGCGCAGGCGCACAGCATCGATCTCGGTATCCGGCTCCGGGACGACGTAGCCGGCCAGGCGCTTGTCCCCGGGAACGTCCTCTCGGACGACCACGGCCGCTTGCGCCACGCCGGGCTGGGCGGCCAGGGCGGCCTCCACCTCGCCCAATTCGATGCGGAAGCCGCGGATTTTGACCTGCTCGTCTCCACGGCCGAGGAAGTCGAGATTGCCGTCCGCCCGCCAGCGCACCACGTCACCGGTCCGGTACATCCGCGTACCGGGCGGGCCGTAGGGGTCAGCCACGAAACGCCCGGCCGTCAGACCCGGCCGACCGAGGTAACCCAGCGCCAGCCCCGTACCCGCGAGATACAACTCGCCTGCTACACCTGCTGGTACGGGCCGCAAGGCGGCGTCGAGGACATAGGCGCGGGTGTTGTCCATCGGCCGGCCGATCGGCACCGCATTCGGCACCTCATCACCCGCCAGATACGGAATATGCGTCGCGAACGCGGTCGTCTCCGTCGGCCCGTACGTCGAACGCACCACGACATCCGGGCACACCGCCAACACATTGCGGATCGCGGCCGCCGACACAACATCACCACCGGTCGACACCTCACGCACCCCCGCGAACACCTCCGGAGACTCCTCCGCCAACACCCGGAAAAGACCCGCCGTCGCGTGGACGTTGGTGATGTTGTAGTCGTCCACCAACGCGCGCAGACCCGCGGCATCGACATTGCCGGCCGGAGCCACCACCACACACCCGCCCGACAGCAACGGCACCCACAACTCGTACGTCGACGCGTCGAAAGCATGATTCGCATGGAACAGGACTTTTTCCGCGACACCCGTCCAGCAACGGTCCAGCGCAAACGCCGCCACACCGGCATGCGTCGCCGCCACACCCTTCGGCCGCCCCGTCGAACCCGACGTATACATCACATACGCCACACCACCCGGAGAAACCACCACCCCCGGATCCCCCACACCAACCACACCCGACAACACATCCCGCGCGAAGACCGGAGCGCAATCCAGCCCACGCACGAATTCATGCCGTGCCGAAACCTCATCGACCACAACGACAGCCGGCCGAGCCTCGGCGAGAATGCTCTCTATCCGTTCCACCGGGTAGCCGGAATGCAGCGGCACATAACCCGCGCCGGCCTTCAACACACCCAGTAGAACCGCGACCAGATCGGCCGACCGCTCCATCAGCACGGCGACCAGCGAGCCGGACTCAACGCCCTCGCTCATCAGGTGATGCGCCACAGCGTTGGCGCGGGAGTTCAACTCCGCGTAGCTGATGCTGGCACCTTCGTGGATCAGTGCCACAGCATCCGGAGTTCGGGCCGCCTGCGCCTGGAAGAGGGCGGGGAGAGTGGCGTCGGGGATATCGGTCTCGGTGTCGTTCCACTCCTCCAGCAGACGTGTCCGCTCCGCCGGCTCCAGGATCTCCACCCGGCCGATCGGGGTATCAGGCGCCTCGGCGACCACCCCGAGAAAGCGAACCAGGCGGTCCACCATCAGCTCGACGGTTCCCTGGTCGAACAGATCCACCGCGTACTCGACATTGCCCTCGATACCCGCCGGAACACCATCCGCCGACACCTGCTCACGCAGCCCGAAAGCCAAGTCGAACTTCGACACCCCGTTGTCCAGCGAAAGCGCGTCGGCCGTGATGCCGGGCAGGTCCAGGCCGGCATCGCCGACGTTCTGGAACGTGAGCATGACCTGGAAGAGGGGGTGCCTGGCCAGGGAACGCTCGGGATTGAGGGCCTCGACCAGCCGCTCGAACGGCAGGTCCTGATGCGCGTACGCCGCGAGATCCGTCTCCCGTACGCGGCCCACCAGCGACGCGAACGACGGATCCCCCGACGTATCCGTGCGCAGGACCAGCGTGTTGACGAAGAACCCGACCAGGTCCTCCAACGCCTCGTCCATACGCCCCGCCACCGGCGAGCCGATCGGAATGTCCGTCCCCGCACCCAACCGCGTCAACAACGCGGCCAGACCCGCCTGCACCACCATGAACACACTCGCACCACAGGTACGAGCGACACTCACCAAACGTCCGTGCAATTCCGCATCGATACGGACAGGAACCGATCCGCCGGAGAAGGTGGCCACCGCTGGGCGCACCCGGTCCACCGGAAGACTCAACTCCTCCGGAAGACCGGCCAAAGCCCCCCGCCAAAACGCCAACTGAGTCCCGCCCACGCTCGACGGATCCGACTCGTCCCCCAGCAACTCCCGCTGCCACAACGCGTAATCCGCATACTGCACCGGCAACGCGTCCCACCCCGGCACACCACCCGACACCCGCGCCCGGTAGGCGGCCGTCAGGTCACGACCCAGCGGGCCCATCGACCAGCCATCACCGGCAATGTGGTGCACCACCAGCAACAGCACGTGCTCATCCGGACCCACGCCGAACAACCACGCCCGCACCGGCACCTCAACCGCCAGATCAAAACCGGCAGACGCCGCCT
This sequence comes from Streptomyces mobaraensis, assembly GCF_020099395.1. NCBI lineage: Bacteria > Bacillati > Actinomycetota > Actinomycetes > Kitasatosporales > Streptomycetaceae > Streptomyces > Streptomyces mobaraensis. The sequence goes on from NZ_CP083590.1 coordinate 1,501,976, forward strand.
CCGCCAGCCTCGCCGACAACTCCTCCCCACCACACTCGACGAAACAGACATCCACCAGGCCCTCGGAAACATCAAGAACCCGCTGGAACGGCTCACCGTCCACTTCACCGAACACCGTCCGCAGGCTCTCGTGACGCCTGATGACATCCGTGAGTGCCGCGTTCAGCGCATCCCTGTCCAGCGCGCCGGTCAGGCGCATTGCCAGGGGGATGTTGTAGGTGGCGCTGGGTCCCTCCAGTTGCCCCACGAACCACAGACGACGCTGCGCGAAGGACACGGGCAGACGCTCGGGACGCTCCCCCGCCACCAGCGCCGGACGCACCCGGCCCGCGTCCTCCAGGCGGCGTACCACGCCCTCCACCGTCGGCGCCTCGAACAACGTCCGGATACCGAGCTCCACACCCAGCACCGAACGAACCCGGCTCACCAACCGCGTCGCCAACAACGAATGACCGCCCAGGTCGAAGAAATTGTCCTCGACCCCGACCCGCTCCACCCCCAGCACCTCGGCGAACAGCCCGCAAAGCAGCTCCTCCTGGGGGGAGGCCGGCGCCCGGCCGGAGGAGCCCGTCGCGTATTCCGGAGCAGGCAGGGCACGCCAGTCCATCTTGCCGTTGAGCGTCAGCGGAAGTGCGGGCAGCTCCGTCACGGAGGCCGGGACCATGTAGTCGGGGAGGTGTTCGCCGAGGCGGGCGCGCAGGCGCACCGCATCGATCTCGGTATCCGGCTCCGGGACGACGTAACCGGCCAGGCGCTTGTCCCCGGGAACGTCCTCTCGGACGACCACGGCGGCCTGTGCCACACCCGGCTGGGCGGCCAGGGCGGCCTCCACCTCACCCAGCTCGATGCGGAAGCCGCGGATCTTGACCTGCTCGTCTCCACGGCCGACGAAATCCAGGTGGCCGTCCGCCCGCCAGCGCACCACGTCACCGGTCCGGTACATCCGCGTACCGGGCGGGCCGTAGGGGTCAGCCACGAAACGCCCGGCCGTCAGACCCGGCCGACCGAGGTAACCCAGCGCCAGCCCCGTACCCGCGAGATACAACTCGCCTGCTACGCCTACTGGTACAGGCCGCAAGGCAGCGTCGAGGACATAGGCGCGGGTGTTGTCCATCGGCCGGCCGATCGGCACCGCATTCGGCACCTCATCACCCGCCAGATACGGAATATGCGTCGCGAACGCGGTCGTCTCCGTCGGCCCGTACGTCGAACGCACCACGACATCCGGGCACACCGCCAACACATTGCGGATCGCGGCCGCCGACACCACATCACCACCGGTCGACACCTCACGCACCCCCGCGAACACCTCCGGAGACTCCTCCGCCAACACCCGGAAAAGACCCGCCGTCGCGTGGACATTCGTCAAGCCGTGCTGCCGCACCAACGCCCGCAAACCCGCGGCATCGACATTGCCGGCGGGAGCCACCACCACACACCCGCCCGACAGCAACGGCACCCACAACTCGTACGTCGACGCGTCGAAAGCGTGATTCGCATGGAACAGCACTCGCTCCGCGACACCCGTCCAGCAACGGTCCAGCGCAAACGCCGCCACACCGGCATGCGTCGCCGCCACACCCTTCGGCCGCCCCGTCGAACCCGACGTATACATCACATACGCCACACCACCCGGAGAAACCACCACCCCCGGATCCCCCACACCAACCACACCCGACAACACATCCCGCGCGAAGACCGGAGCGCAATCCAGCCCACCCACACACTCATGCCGCGCCGAAACCTCATCCACCACCACAACGGCCGGCGAAGCCTCGGTAAGAATCGCCTCTATCCGCTCCACCGGATATCCCGAATGCAACGGCACGTACCCCGCACCGGCCTTCAGCACCCCAAGAAGCACGGCGACCAGATCAGCCGACCGCTCCATCAACACGGCGACCAACGACCCGGACTCCACGCCCTCGGCCATCAAGCCGTGCGCCACTCGATCCGCCCGAGCGTCCAGTTCGGCATAGCTCAGCCGGACATCTCCGTCAACCAACGCCACCGCATCCGGCGTACGCGCCACCTGAGCCGCGAACAGCTGCGGAAGCGTGGCATCAGGCACGTCAGCCACGGTGTCGTTCCACTCCTCCAGCAGACGTGTCCGCTCCGCCGGCTCCAGGATTTCCACCCGGCCGATCGGGGTATCAGGCGCCTCGGCGACCACCCCGAGAAAGCGAACCAGCCGCTCCACCATCAGCTCGACCGTGCCCCGGTCGAACAGATCCACCGCGTACTCGACATTGCCCTCGATACCCGCCGGGACACCGTCCGGCGAGTACTGCTCCCCCAGACCGAAGGCGAGGTCGAACTTGGCGGCGGTCGCTTCCAGGTCGTACCGCTCCGACCGGATTCCGGGCAGATCGAGTCCGGCTCCGTCGGCGTTCTGGAAGGCGAGCATGACCTGGAAGAGGGGGTGCCGGGCCAGGGAACGCTCGGGGTTGAGATCCTCGACCAACCGCTCGAACGGCAGGTCCTGATGCGCGTACGCCGCGAGATCCGTCTCCCGCACACGGCCCACCAGCGACGCGAACGACGGATCCCCCGACGTATCCGTACGCAGGACCAGCGTGTTCACGAAGAACCCGACCAGATCCTCCAACGCCTCATCCACACGCCCCGCCACCGGCGAGCCGATCGGAATGTCCGTCCCCGCACCCAACCGCGTCAACAACGCGGCCAAACCCGCCTGCACCACCATGAACACACTCGCACCACAGGTACGAGCGACACTCACCAAACGTCCGTGCAATTCCGCATCGATACGGACAGGAACCGATCCGCCAGAGAAGGTGGCCACCGCTGGGCGCACCCGGTCCACCGGAAGACTCAACTCCTCCGGAAGACCGGCCAAAGCCCCCCGCCAAAACGCCAACTGAGTCCCGCCCACGCTCGACGGATCCGACTCGTCCCCCAGCAACTCCCGCTGCCACAACGCGTAATCCGCATACTGCACCGGCAACGCGTCCCACCCCGGCACACCACCCGACACCCGCGCCCGGTAGGCGGCCGCCAGGTCACGACCCAGCGGGCCCATCGACCAGCCATCACCGGCAATGTGGTGCACCACCAACAACAGCACGTGCTCATCCGGACCCACGTCGAACAACCACGCCCGCACCGGCACCTCAACCGCCAGATCAAAACCGGCAGACGCCGCCTCCGCCAGCCTCGCCGACAACTCCTCCCCACCACACTCGACGAAACAGACATCCACCAGGCCCTCGGAAACATCAAGAACCCGCTGGAACGGCTCACCGTCCACTTCACCGAACACCGTCCGCAGGCTCTCGTGACGCTCCACCACGTCACGCAGCGCCGCGGCCAAGGCCACGCGGTCCAGCTCACCCGACAGACGCAGAGCGAGCGGAATGTTGTAAATGGCGGCGGAGTTCTCGAGCTGCCCCATGAACCACAGACGACGCTGCGCGAAGGAGAGGGGGATCATGCGGTGGATTCCTGTCTCATAGGTCACAACCGGGAGCCGTGTCCGGTGGAGCAGATACGAAGTGGGGGGTGTGGTGGCGAAGTAAGGGGGGGCGGGGCGGGTGCTATTCGGGGCGGCGCCTCGGGCGGAGTGCGGGGCGTGCCGGGGCGGCGGCCGGGAGCTGGTCGGCCAGGGCGGCCACGGTGGGGTTCTCGTAGAGGACGCGGACGCTCAGCTCGGCCTTGAGCGCGGACCGGGCGCGGCTGATGAGACGGGTGGCACGGATGCTGTCGCCGCCGAGGTGGAAGAAGTTGTCGTCGATGCCGATCTGGGGCAGACCGAGGACGCCGGCGAAGAGGCCGCACAGCACTTCTTCCCGCGGTGTCCTGGGGCCGCGGCCTGAGGGGGACGCGGCGGCGGCGAAGTCGGGCGCGGGCAGTGCCCTGCGGTCCAGTTTTCCGTTCCCGGTCAGCGGCAGCGTCTCCAGGATCACCACGGCGGCGGGCACCAGGTAGTCCGGGAGCAGCTCGCCGGCGCGGGCGAGGAGGCCGGCGCCGTCCGGTTCGGTACCCGGCCGGGCCACCACGTACGCCACCAGGCGCTTGTCACCGGGGGTGTCCTCGCGCACCACCACCGCGGCCTGCGCGACCTCGGGCAGCGTGGCCAGCGTGGCCTCGGTCTCCCCGGGTTCGATGCGGAAGCCGCGGATCTTCACCTGGTCGTCGGCGCGTCCGAGGTACTCGAGGTTTCCGTCGCCGCGCAGGCGGGCGAGGTCGCCGGTCCGGTACATGCGGGTGCCGGGGCCGCCGAAGGGGTCGGCCACGAACCGCTCGGCGGTCTGCCCGGGGCGGTCGAGGTAGCCGCGGGAGAGGCCGCTGCCGGCGATGTAGAGCTCGCCGGCTGTGCCGGGCGGGACCGGCCGCAGGGCGGCGTCCAGGACATAGGTCCGGGTGCCGTCCAGCGGGCGGCCGATCGGGACGGTCGCCGGTACGGGGTCGCCGGCGGCGATGGGGAAGCAGGTCGCGAAGGTGGTGGTCTCGGTCGGCCCGTAGCCGTCCACCACGACCGTTCCGGAACCGGCCGCCAGGACGCGTTCGACGGCGGACGCGGGCACGGCCTCGCCGCCCGCCCACACCTCGCGGACGGACGCGAAGCAGGCGGGTGCCTCTTCGGCGAGCAGCCGGAAGAGGCCCGCGGTGAGCCACAGCGCGGTCACGCCCTGCTCAGTGATGACCCGTTCCAGGGTGCCGGCGTCCAGCCGGCCGGGCGGCGCCGCCACGACGCGCCCTCCGGTCAGCAGCGGTACCCACAGTTCGTAGGTGGAGGCGTCGAAGGCGTGGGGGGAGTGCATCAGGACGCGGGCGTGTGCGTCGGTCCGGAAGCGGTGGTGGTGGACGAGGTCGGCCACGTTCCGGTGGGTGACGGCCACGCCCTTCGGCGTGCCGGTGGAGCCGGACGTGTACATCACGTAGGCCAGCTGGTCGGGGTCCGGGGTGTCCGTCCGCACCGCTCGGCCGGAATCCTCCGGTCCGTCGGTGTCGAGGTGGGCCAGGTGCAGGACGGCCGGGCCCCCGGGGGCTGCCGGTGTGCCGGGTGCGGGCGGCCCGGAGGCGTCCACCGGGGCGGAGGCGTCCGCCGGGGCCGGGCGGTCGCTGATGACGGCGGTGACCCCGGTGTCTTCGAGGACGAAGCGCGTGCGCCTCTCGGGCCAGGCGGTGTCGAGGGGGACGTACGCGGCTCCGGTCCGGGTGACGGCGAGGACGGCGGTCACCACGTCGGGGGTGCGTTCCATCAGGAGCGCCACCCGGTCCTCGGGGCGGACGCCCGCGCGGACCAGGCGCCGGGCCAGTCGGGCGGCGCGGTCGTCCAATTCCCGGTAGGTGAGCGTGGTGTGTTCGGCGGCCACGGCGATGGCGTCCGGGGTACGGGCCACCTGCGCCGCGAACAGTTCGGGCAGGGACAGGTCCGTCGCCGTCGGGGCGCCGGCCGTGCCCTGGCCGGCCGGCGGCTGCCCGTGGTCGTCCGGCGAGAGGATCCCCACGCGGCCCACCGGTTGCTCGGGGTTCTCGGCCAGCGCCTCCAGGATGCGGACCAGTCGCCGCATCAGGGTGCCGGCCTCGGCCTGGTCGAAGAGGTCGGTCCGGTGGTCCAGGCGCAGCCTGAGCCGCGGTCCGGGCATCGCGATCAGGGCGAGCGGGTAGTGGGTGGCGTCGCGGCCCTGGACGTCCGTCACGCGCAGGCCGCCGCCGTCCGGTCCGGCGAGCAGCTCGGGGTCGAGCGGGTAGTTCTCGAAGACGGTGGTGGTGTCGAAGAGGTCGCCGAATCCGGCCAGCCGCTGGATCTCGGCGAGCCCGAGGTGCTGGTGGTCCATCAGCCGGGCCTGCTCGGCCTGCGTGCGGGCCAGCAGTGCGATCAGGGGCTCCGCCGGGTCGATACGGACCCGTACGGGCAGCGTGTTGATGAACAGTCCGACCATGTCCTCGACCCCGGGGATCTCGGGCGGCCGGCCCGAGACGGTCGTGCCGAAGACGACGTCGGAACGTCCGGTCAGGCGGCTCAGCAGCAGCGCCCAGGCGCCCTGGACCACGGTGTTGAGGGTCAGCTGGTGGGTCCTGGCCAGTCGGCGCAGGGCGTCGCCGAGGCGCTCCGGGAGCTCGGCCGTGCGCTGGGCGGGCAGTGCGGCGGCGGGGTCCCGGACGTCCGCCGGGGCCACTCGGGTGGGTTGGTCGAGCCCGGCGAGGGCCGAGGCCCAGGCGCGCCGGGCCGCGTCGCGGTCCTGGCGGGCGAGCCAGGCCAGGTACGTACGGTACGGGGTGACCGCGGGCAGGGCGGAGCCGTCGCCGCGCTGTTCGTACAGCGCCAGCAGCTCGCGCATCAGCACCGGCATGGACCAGCCGTCCAGCAGGATGTGGTGGTTGGTCAGGGAGAACCGGTACCGGCCGCCGGGGAGCCTGATCAGCAGGAAGCGCAGCAGCGGCGGCTTCGAGAGGTCGAAGCGGCGTGCGCGGTGTTCGGCGAGCAGGCGGGCGGTCTCCGCCTCGACGGCGTCGGGCCCGCCGGCATCCGGAGCGACGGCGTCCGGCCCCAGGGCATCCACCCCGACGGCGTCCGCCCCACCCCCATGCCCCCGGAGGTCGGCCTCCTCCCAGGGCAGCGGCACCTCGGCGGGCACCACCTGGACGGGCTGCTCCAAGCCCTCGTGCAGGAAGCCGACGCGCAGGTTGGCGTGCCGCCGCAGCAGTGCGGCGCAGGCGGCGCGCAGCGCGTCGGCGTCCACGTCGCCCTCCAGGGAGAGAACGAACTGCACGGTGTAGACGTCGAGTTGCCGCTCGTCGTACAGGGCATGGAACAGCAGTCCGTCCTGCAGCGGGGTCAGCGGCAGGATGTCTTCCAGTCGGGCCTTGCTCACTCGGCCGTCCTCCACATCATTTCCACGAGGTCGATCTGTGCCTGGTCGAGCGAGACCAGGGGCAGGTCCGAGGGGGTGTAGCCGCCCGCGTCCGGGTTCTCGGCGTGGGCGGTGAGGGCGCGCAGGGCGCGGAACCAGGTCTCCGCCAGGCGCCGGACGTCGTCCTCCGCGAGCAGGTCACGGGGCCAGGACCAGGTCGCGGTCAGCACGGGGCCGGCACCGTCGTCCCGGGCCATGGCGTTGATCTCCAGGGTGTGGCCGAGCGGTGCCCGGGGGTCGGTTCCCGGGGGCAGGTCCACGTCGGCGAGCGGCTGCCAGTCGGCGTCCCGGCCGGCGGTCGTGCGGCCGAGGTAGTTGAACAGCACCTGGGGGCGCGCCAGTCCGGCCAGCAGGGGGGCGGTGTCCGGGTTGAGGTACCGCAGCAGGCCGTAGCCGGCGCCGTGGTCGGGCAGGGCGGCCAGCTGCTCCTTGACCCGCTTCAGCGCGTGCCCCGCCTCCGGCCCGGCGGCCCAGAGGTCGTCCCAGTCGCTGACGTCCACGTCCAGCCGCGCCGGGTGCACGGTGGTGAACCAGCCGACCGTGCGGGACACGTCGCCGGCCGCGAGGGACTCCTCACGGCCGTGCCCCTCCAGGTCGAGGAGGAGCGGGCCGTTCCCCGTCCCGCCGCCGTCCCGGCGCCAGTGGGCGAAGGCCAGGGCCAGGGCGGTGAGCAGCACCTCGTTGACGCCGGTGTGGAAGGCGGCGGGCGCGGTGGTCAGCAGCGGTCCGGTGGCGTCGGCGGGCAGGGTCAGGGTCAGCGAGCGGGCGGTCGCGGCCGGGTCCCGTCGGGGATCCGGTGCGCGACTGCCGATCGGCGGCTCGGAGTGGTCGAGCACCTCCTGCCACAAAGGGAGTTCCGCGACCCGGCCGGCGGTCCGCGCCGCGGCCGTCAGGCGCTGCGACCAGCGGCGGAACGAGGTCCCGACCGGCTCCGGCCGGGCGTCGTGGCCGGCGGCGAGGCCGGCGTGGACGGCGGCCAGGTCCGGCAGGAGGATGCGCCAGGAAACGCCGTCGACGGCGAAGTGGTGGACGCAGAGCAGCAGCCGGCCCGGCGTGTGGGGGCCGCGGTCGAACCACACGGCCTGGAGGAGGCGTCCGTCGTCGGGCCGCAGGCGGTCGCGGACGGTCAGGGCGCTCTCGGCCACGGCCGTCCGCAGCTCGTCGTCGGTCAGCTCCGTGGCGTCGACGCGCTCGACGGCCTCGGCAACGGAGACGGTGCCCGGGGGCGTGATCTCCGGCTGCCACGCGGTTCCGGTGCGGTTCAGCCGCAGTCGCAGCGCGTCGTGGTGGTCGACGATCCGGCGCAGCGCCTCGGTCAGCGAGGGGAGGTCGAGTCCGGCGGGCGCGCGGACCACGACGGCCTGGTGGAGGCCGTCGACGGGGCCGCCGCGTTCCAGCGCCCACCGCATGACGGGGGTGAGGGGGAACGGTCCGGTTCCGTCGTCGTCGGCGTCCCGCGCCGGGGCCCCGGCCGCGGTGTCGAGTTCGGTGGCGGCCTCGGCCAGGGCGGCGGCCGTCCTGGCGCGGAAGACGTCCCCGGCGGTGATGCCGAGGCCCGCGGCGCGTGCCTTGCTCACCAGCTGGATCGACAGGATGCTGTCGCCGCCCAGCTCGAAGAAGCCGTCGTCGGCGCCCACCCGCTCCAGGCCGAGGACGTCGGCGAAGAGCGCGCACAGCACCCGCTCCCTGGGCGTCCTCGGCTCCCGGCCCGTGGCGTCGGCGGTGAAGTCGGGCGCGGGCAGCCCCCTCCGGTCGAGCTTGCCGTTGGGGGTCAGCGGCAGGGACTCCAGGACCACCACCGCGGCCGGGACCATGTATTCGGGCAGCCGCTCCCCGGCCAGGGCCTTCAGGCGCCCGGCGTCGGGGGCGGTGTCCAGTGCGGGGACGACGTACGCGACCAGCCGCTTGTCGCCCGGCGTGTCCTCGCGGACCACCAGGGCCGCCTGGGCGACGCCGGGCAGCGCGGCGAGCACGGCCTCGATCTCGCCGGGTTCGATGCGGAAGCCTCGGATCTTCACCTGATCGTCGACGCGGCCGACGAAGGTGAGAGCGCCGTCGGGGCGCCGGCGGACGAGGTCGCCGGTCCGGTACATCCGCTCGCCGGGGGCCCCGAACGGGTCGGCGACGAACCGCCCGGCGGTCAGCCCCGGCCGGCGCAGGTAGCCGCGGGCGAGGTTGGCGCCGGCCAGGTACAGCTCGCCGGCCACGCCCACCGGCACCGGGCACAGCAAGCCGTCGAGCACGTACAGCCGGGTGTTCCAGATGGGTTCGCCGATCGGTACGGAGGCGCCGCCGTCCCCGTCCCGGTCACGGCACTGCCACGACGTCACGTCGACCGACGCCTCGGTCGGGCCGTAGAGGTTGTGCAGGGGGACGTCCAGCACCCGGGCGCAGGCCGCGCGCACCTCGTCGGGCAGCGCCTCGCCGCTGCACAGCACGCGCCGCAGCACGCCGCCGCAGCCGGCGGCTTCGGGGGCCTGGAGGAAGACCCGCAGCATGGAGGGCACGAAGTGGACGGTGGTCACCCGCTCGGTCCGGATGAGATCCGCCAGGTAGGCCGGGTCCTTGTGACCCTCGGGGCGGGCCACCACCAGGGTGGCGCCCTCCAGTAGCGGCCAGAAGAACTCCCAGACCGAGACGTCGAAGCTCGCCGGGGTCTTCTGCAGCACCCGGTCGTCCGCGGTCAGCCCGTAGCGGTCCTGCATCCAGGCGAGGCGGTTGACGATCCCGCGGTGCGGGATGACGACGCCCTTGGGCCGCCCGGTGGAACCGGAGGTGTAGATGACGTAGGCGGGGTGCTCCGGGTCCAGCGGGACGGGACGGTCGGTGCCGTCCGCCGGATCGGTGTCCGGACGGGCCGCCAGGTCGGCCGCGGTCCCCGGGTCGTCCAGCACCAGGCAGGGCACCTCGGCCCCGGCGACCGCGCCGGCCGCCGACCGCCGCGTCACCACGGCCGCCGGGCCGGCGTCCGCCAGCATGTACGCCAGGCGCTCCGGCGGCAGCCCCGGGTCGAGCGGCAGGTACGCCGCGCCCGCCTTCAGGACCGCGAGCAGCGCGACGACCAGCTCGGCCGAGCGCTCCAGCAGGACCGCCACCGTGGACTCGGGACCGATGTCGTCGGCGAGCAGGCGGTGCGCCAGGCGGTTGGCGCGGGCGTTCAGCTCCGCGTAGGTCAGCGGCGTTCCCTCGAACACCAGCGCCACGGCGTCCGGGGTCCTGGCCGCCTGTGCCTGGAGGAGTTCGGGAAGGGTGGTGTCCGGGACGTCGGCCGCGGTGTCGTTCCACTGCTCCAGCAGCCGCTCGCGTTCCGCCGGTTCCAGGATCTCCACCCGGCCGACCGGGGTGCCGGGGTCTTCGGCGACCGCCTCCAGGAAGCGGACCAGCCGCTCCACCATCAGCTCCACGGTTCCCCGGTCGAACAGGTCCACCGCGTAGTCGACGGTTCCGGTGATGCCGGCGGGGGCTCCGTCCGCCGACGGCCGCTCGCGCAGCTCGAAGGACAGGTCGAACTTGGCCGCGCCGGCTTCGAGCGGCCGGTTCTCGGTGGTGACGCCGGGGATGCGCAGGGCGGCTCCGTCGGCGTTCTGGAAGGCGAGCATGACCTGGAAGAGGGGGTGCCGGGCCAGGGAACGCTCGGGGTTGAGATTCTCGACCAGCCGCTCGAACGGCAGGTCCTGATGCGCGTACGCCGCGAGGTCCGTCTCCCGTACGCGGTCCACCAGCGCCGCGAACGACGGATTCCCGGAGGTGTCCGTGCGCAGGACGAGCGTGTTGACGAAGAACCCGACCAGGTCCTCCAACGCCTCGTCCATACGCCCCGCCACCGGCGAGCCGATCGGAATGTCCGTCCCCGCGCCCAACCGCGTCAGCAACGCGGCCAGACCCGCCTGGACCACCATGAACACACTCGCACCGCAGGCGCGGGCCACCTCCGCCAAACGTCCATGCAAATCCGCGTCGATACGCACCGGCACCGATCCGCCCGCGAACGACGCCACCGCGGGGCGGACCCGGTCCACCGGAAGGCTCAGCTCCGCGGGCAGGCCGGCCAGGGCCCCGCGCCAGAACGCCAGCTGGGACCCGGCCGGACTCGACGGATCCGCCTCGTCCCCCAGCAACTCCCGCTGCCACAAGGCGTAGTCCGCGTACTGCACCGGGAGCGCGTCCCACTCCGGCACACCACCCGACACCCGCGCCCGGTACGCGACCTCCAGATCCCGGCCCAGCGGGCCCATCGACCAGCCGTCACCGGCGATGTGGTGCACCACCAGCAACAGCACGTACTCGTCCGTCCCGACGCCGAACAGCCATGCGCGCACCGGCACTTCGGCCGCGAGGTCGAACACGTACCGGGCACGCTCGCGCAGCGCGGCGGAGACTGCCTCTTCGCCGGCCCCGGCCAACGGGACCCACGACAGCACCTCCCCCACCTCGGCCATCCCCAGCACCCGCTGGAGCGGCTCGCCCCCCACCTCGCCGAACACCGTCCGGAGGCTCTCGTGGCGCTCCACGACATCACGCAGCGCCGCGCCCAGCGCCATCCGGTCCAGCGGGCCCGTCAGGCGCAGGGCGAGCGGGTGGTTGTAGGTGGCGCTGGGGCCTTCGAGCTGTCCGACGAGCCACAGGCGGCGCTGGGCGAAGGACACCGGCAGGCGTTCCGGCCGCTCCCTCGCGACCAGCGCCGGGCGTGCCCGGCCCGCGTCCTCCAGGCGGCGTGCCAGGCCCTCCGCCGTCGGCGCCTCGAACAGCGTCCGGATGCCGAGCTCCACGCCCAGCACCGAGCGGATCCGGCTGACCAGCCGCGTCGCGGACAGCGAATGCCCGCCCAGGTCGAAGAAGTTGTCCTCGACGCCGACCCGCTCCACCCCCAGCACCTCGGCGAACAGCCCGCACAGGGCCTGCTCGCGGCCCGACCGGGGCGCACGTCCCGCCGGGGCCCCGCCGAAGACGGGGGCCGGCAGGGCGGCGCGGTCCAGCTTCCCGTTCACCGTCACCGGCAGTCCGTCCAGCACCACGACCGCCACCGGCACCATGTAGTCCGGAAGCCGCTCGGCGAGCCGCGCGCGCAGGCGCGCCGGGTCGGGCCCGGTGTCCGGCTCCGGGACCGCGTAGCCGACCAGGCGCCGGTCGCCCGGGACGTCCTCCCGGACCACCACGGCCGCCTGCGCCACCCCGGGCTGGGCGGCGAGCGCGGCCTCCACCTCGCCCAGTTCGATCCGGAAGCCCCGGACCTTCACCTGTCCGTCCCCGCGGCCGACGAACACGAGGTTGCCGTCCGCACGCCACCGCACCACGTCGCCGGTCCGGTACATCCGCGCCCCGGGCGGGCCGTACGGATCGGCCACGAAGCGCTCGGCGGTCAGGCCGGGGCGGCCGTGGTAGCCGCGGGTGACCCCGGCGCCGGCGAGGTAGAGCTCCCCGGTCGCCCCGGCCGGTACCGGGCGCAGCGCGTGGTCGAGCACGTAGACGCGGGTGTTCCGGATGGGTGCGCCGATGGGCACGGGGACGCCGGTGCCCTCGTCGCGGCACTGCCAGGCCGTCACCTCGATGGAGGCTTCGGTGGGCCCGTAGAGGTTGTACAGCGGGATGTCGAAGGTCCGGAAGAAGGCGGCCTGCAGTTCGGCGGGCAGGGCCTCGCCGCTGCAGGAGACCTGCCGCAGGGTGTCGCGGCAGGCGGCGGCCTCGGGTGACTGGAGGAAGACCCGCAGCATGGACGGCACGAAGTGGACGGCGGTCACGCGCTCGGCGCGGATGAGGTCGGCCAGGTAGCCGGGGTCCTTGTGACCGTCGGTGCGGGCCACGACCAGGGCGGCGCCCTCGATCAGCGGCCGGAAGAACTCCGCGACGGAGACGTCGAAGCTCGACGGGGTCTTCTGCAGGACCCTGTCGTCCGGCGCCAGGGGGTGGGTCTCGCGCAGCCAGGTAAGGCGGTTGACGACGCCGCCGTGCGGGACGACGACGCCCTTGGGCCGCCCGGTGGAACCGGAGGTGTAGATGACGTAGGCGGGGTGCTCCGGGTCCAGCGGGACGGGACGGTCGGTGCCGTCCGCCGGATCGGTGTCCGGACGGGCCGCCAGGTCGGCCGCGGTCCCCGGGTCGTCCAGCACCAGGCAGGGCACCTCGGACGCGGCGACCGCGCCGGCCGCGGAGCGTAGCGTCAGCAGGCGCACCGGGCCGGCGTCCGCCAGCATGTACGCCAGCCGTTCCGCCGGGTGTCCCGGGTCGAGCGGCAGGAACGCCGCGCCCGCCTTCAGCACGCCCAGCAGCGCGACGGCGAACGCGACGGAGCGGGGCAGCACCAGGCCGACGGTCTGCTCGGGGCCGACGCCTTCGGCGAGCAGGCGGTGGGCCAGGCGGTTGGCGCGGGCGTTCAGCTCCGCGTAGTTCAGTGTCGTGCCCTCGGACACCAGCGCCACGGCGTCCGGGGTCCTGGCCGCCTGCTCCTCGAACAACTGCGGGAGGGTGCGCGGGGGCTGGGGGCGGGCGGTGTCGTTCCACTCCACGAGCACCCGGCGGCGTTCGGCCGCCCCAAGGACGTCGAGGTGTCCGAGGGGGGTGTCCGGGGCCTCGGCGAGGCGGCGCAGGAAGCCCTGGAACCGTTCGAGGTGGGCGGCGAGTTCGTCCTCGCCGTACACGGCGGGGTTGGCGTCGAATTCCAGCCGAATGCCGTCGTGGGCGTCCGCGCTGCCGATGGCCACGACGGAGAGGTCCTGGACCGGGCCGGTCGCCAGTTGGCGGGCCGTGGTGCCCAGGTCGCCGAAGACCGTCGGGTGCTGGAAGGACATGATGTTGACCGTGGGGCCCACGAGGCTCTGCGAGCCGCCGGAGTAGCCCAGTTCGGCCAGCAGGTCCTCGCTGCGGTACCGCTGGTGCCGCAGGACGGTGGCGACCTTCCGCGACACCTGGTCCACCAGCGCGGTGAAGCCGAGCGCCGCGTCGACCGTGAGGCTCAGCGGCAGGATGTTCGCCATCATCGACGGCGTTTCGAGGGCGGCGCGCCCGACCCGGCCCGGCACGGGCAGTCCCAGCACGACGTCGCGGCGGGAGGCGAGCCGGCTCAGGTACGCCGCCGTGGCGGCGATGACCGGGAGGGACCAGCGGCCGGCGGCGCCGGGTACGGCGTCCAGGAGTGCCCGGGCCTCCTCGGGGCCCAGTGCGGTGCTCCGGCGCAGGACGCCCCCCGAGGCGGGTGCGGTGCGGCCGGCCAGGGTGACGGGTTCGGGGGCGTCCCGGGAGGCCGTCAGCCAGTGGTCGCGGTCCGGCCGGTACCGCCGGGTGGTGCGGTATTCGGCGTCCTCCCGCAGGAGGTCCGCCAGCGGGTGGAAGTCCGTGGCGGCCGGCGTGCGGCCCTGGGTGAGGGCCGTGTAGGTCTCGGCGAGCCGCCGGCAGTAGAGGGACTGGCCGTAGCCGTCCAGGACGATGTGGTGGTAGCGGAAGAAGAGCAGGTGGCGTCCGTCGTCGAGCCGGAGCAGCACGTGCTCGTGGAGGGGGCCGCGGAGCAGGTCGAACGGGGCCGCGAGGGCGGCTTCGAGCCATGCGCGGGCCGCGTCCTCGGGGGTGCCGGTGGCGTCCGTACGGTGCTCGCGCAGGTCGATCAGGCGCAGCGGCGCGTCGGCCGGTGCGTCGATGAGCTGCCACAGGCCCTCGTCGTCCTCGGTGAAGCGGGTGCGCAGCGCGTCCGTCTCGGCGACGGTCAGGTTCACCGCCCGCTCCAGCAGCGGCACTTCGAGGGTTCCGGTCAGCTCGAAGCAGACGCCGCAGTGGAAGAGGGGGCTGCCGGGGTCCAGTTGCTGGGCGACCCAGACGCCCAGTTGCGCGGCCGAGGCGGCATGGCGTGCGGTCTCGATGTCGTTCACGGCTCTCCTGGCTTTCCTGGCTCGTGGTCCTGGTGCGGCGCTGCGGACCGGGTGGGGCGGGGCGGGGTCAGGAGGACGTGGCGATCTCCTTGAGGAGGGCGTCGACGAGGGAGGCGACGGTGGGGTTGTCCCACATGATCGTGTCGTCCACGGTGATGTCGAGGTGGTCCTCGATCTCGCTCGCCAGGGTCAGCGCGTAGAGGGAGCTGAGGCCGTAGCCGGTCATCGGCCGGTCGGGGCTGATGTCCGCGGCGGGCATCCGCACGTGTTCGGCAATCCGCTCGATCAGCCAGGCGGTCAGGGACTCGGCGGACACCGCGGTCGTTTCGGAGGCAGCAGGCTGCACGGTCTCTCCTCGGGGGTGGGTTCGGTACGGGTGGCGGGTGCGGGTGGGCGGCCGTGAGCGGGGCGCCGGTCAGCGGCCGTCGGGGAGGCGGCGTCCGGTGAGGCCGAAGCTCCGGCCGGACTCGAAGCGTGCGGTCAGCTCGGCGAAGAGCCACCGCTCCAGGTGGTCGGGCAGGGCGCGGGGGGTGGCGCCGGGCCGGGCCGCGAGCCGGGTGAGTGCCGCCTGGAGCCAGCGCGGGTCGCCCAGCAGCGGGTCGGCCGGGTTGTGCCGCCGGATGCCGAGGCAGGCGGCGGCGACGAGCACCCGCACGTAGCGGTCGGCGAGGGCGTACGTCCGGGGTGCGGCCGCGGTGGTCAGTTCGGAGGGCGGCAGACCGGCGCAGGTGTCGGTGAGCGCGCGCAGTTCGCCGGCGAAGTGGGCGGTCAGCCGGGCGACGTCGGCGTCCTCTGCGTCCCCGGCGCCGGCCGGTGCGGCGGTCACGGTGGAGCTGAGGCGTTCGCGGCCGCCGGCGAAGACGCGCAGGCGGTCGAAGGGAACGGGCGGCAGGGGTCCGTCGAGCCGGAAGAGGTCGTCCGGGGCGGGTTCGCCCCGGTTCCACGAGCGGCGGGCGAGCAGCGGCAGTTGCTGGACGATGGCCATCTGGCAGATCGCGCGGGCGGCGTGGCCGAATCCGGCGGGCTGGATGTCCCGCAGCAGCTTCTGGAAGATCGCGCTGTCGCCGTCGCGCAGGTAGAAGTGGGCGCCGAGGACGGTGGAGAGGCGGTGCATCGCGTCCATCAGCGTCTTGGCGACGAAGTACTTCACCGCCTGCGCGTAGACGCCCGCCTCGGCCGGTGTGAGGTGCAGGGCGCGGATGGCGACCGCGGCGAACGCCTCGCAGAGCAGCAGGTCGGTGTAGGCGCCGGCGAGCACGGAGCGGACCAGGGGGAGGTCGGCGGCGGTCCGCCCGTAGAGCCTCCGGCCGCGGACGTGCCGGAGGGTGGTGCGCAGGCCGGTGTCGAGGACGCCGGTGAACATGGCGACGACGGTCGTCCGGGTGATCTGGAAGGACTTCAGGGCCGTCTCCAGGCCCTGGCCCGGCGTGCCGAGGACGCTGTCAGTGGGCACGGGGCAGCCGAGCAGCTCGATGCCGCCGAGCCGGACGCCGCGCATGCCCGCGGTGGGGAAGCGCGGGAGGTGGCGGTCGGCCGGGAGGGCGGCCGCGTCGACGAACAGCTGGGAGTGGCTGCGGCCGCCGGGGCGCGGGTCCGTGCGGGCCAGCAGCACCATGGCCTCGGCCCGCCGGATGTTGGCGACGACTTCCTTCCTGCCGCGGAGGAGGTACCCCTCGGGGGCCTCGGTGGCCTCGAAGCTCATTCCGGTGATGTCGTTGCCGTGGTCCAGCTCGTGGTAGGCGACGGCGATCCGGCCGTTGCCCAGGAGCAGCCCGGCGGCCTCCGCGCACTGCCGCGCGCTGCCCGCGGTCCAGATGTTGACGGCGGCCAGGAAGGAGCTGACGCCGTACCCCAGGCCCAGGGCGGGGTCGCGCCGGTAGACCGCGCGCATGGTCTCGACGAGGTCGTCGAGCCGGGTGAGCCGTCCCCCGTACGCGGCCGGTACGAACTCGGCGTTCAACCCGTAGGTGTCGAGGGCCTGTTCGCCGGGGAGGAACGGTTCCCCGCGCTCGTCCGCCTCGAGGATCCGGGAGAAGCGGAGCGGATTGTCCGGGTCCAGCGGGTCGCCCAGCAGCGCTTCCAGGGCGTCGACGCCGGGTGTCGCGCCGGCGGTTCCGCCGGTTCTGCGGCCGTCGCTCATGACGTGCTCCTCATCATGCCGGCGCTCGTCATCATGTCGACGCTGATCGGCGGGTGGGCGGGGTCCGGTTCCCCTTCGACGAGCAGTGCGGCCAGCCGGTCGTGGGCCGACCGGTCCTCTTCGCCGACGGGGGCGCCGAGCCGGGTCAGTACGGTGACGAGGCACGCCTGGAGCCAGGTGTGGTCGGGCCGGTCCGGTGTCCGGAACCGTGCGTCGTCCGGCCGGTTGTTGAGCCACAGCCACAGGCTCGCGGCGCCCGCGAAGCACAGTTCGTACCGTTCGGCGAGGTCGAAGGAGCCGGCCGGGACGTCGCGCGGGTGCCGCGGCTGTGCGGCCAGTTCCTCGTGCAGCGCGGCCGTGGCGGCACCCAGGTCGCCGGCCAGCCGGGCGAGGCGGGCCGGGACCGCGCCGGTGGCGGCCAGCGCGTCCAGTCGGGCGACCGCGTCCGGGAGGCTTTGCACCAGGCTGCCGCCGGCGCCGGACAGCAGGCGGAGCCGTTCCGGCCGGAACGCGCCCGAGGGTGCGGTCAGGGTCGTGGCCTCGGCCACGCCGGCCTCGTTCCACCACCGCTTGCCGTAGCCGCGGGCGAGCCGCGGGAACTGGTCGATCAGGGCGTTGCGGTTGACGGCGGTGCTGCCGTCGAAGATCGACACCAGCCGGTGGTCGCGGTCGAGCCTGGCGAACGCCCCTTCCTCGTGATGCTCCGTCAGATAGCCGCGCAGGCCCATGAGTTCACCGAGCTGGGCGATCGCGTCCTGGACCAGGGTGGGCACGCACGCCTTGGCGACCGCGGAGACCACGCTCATCTCGTCGGTGAGCGCGGTGACGCTGCGGCCCGCCACCAGGGCGGCCGCCTCGGCGACGAGCACCGCGGCGGACGCCTCGCCCAGGAGGCGCCGCGCCTGCGGCAGGTCCGCGAGCCGGCCGCCGTACAGCCGACGGTCGCGGGCGAACCGGGCGGTGAGCCGGAGGGCGTGGTCGGCGGCGCCCAGGGAGAGCCCGACGCAGACGGTGCGGGTGAGCTGGAGGGCCTTCAGGACGGTCTCCATACCGGTGCCCTCGGCCCCGACGAGGGCGGATCCGGGGATCCGGGCCCCGTGGAAGGCGATGCCGCTGATGTCGGCGCCGCGGATGCCGTGCGTCCGGATCTTCGGCAGCGCGGTGGAAGCGGACTCCGGCAGCCGGCGCTTGTCCACCAGGAAGAGGCTGAACCCGCGCGGTCCGCCGGCCGGGTCAGTCCGGGCCAGGACGCAGATCCGCGTGCCCCGCGTGGCGTTGTTGATCAGCCACTTCTCGCCGTCGAGCAGCCAGTCGGCGCCGTCGCGGACGGCTGCCGCCTCGCCGGCCAGCAGGTCGCTCCCGTGGTCGCGCTCGGTGAGGCCCCACGAGACCACGGCACCCCGCCGGACGTCCTCGCCGAGCCGCGCGGCCTGCTCCGCCGTGCCCGCGACCCAGACCGGTGCGGTGCCCAGGAAGGTCTTCCCGTGGGCGATGGCGACGGTGAGGTCCCGCCGGGCCACCGTGCGCACCAGGCCGATCAGCTCGTCGTAGCCGCGGAGTTCGCCGCCGTGCGCCACGGGGACGTAGTGGTGCGCCAGGCCCGCGGCGTCCAGCAGCGCGCAGGCCGGCTCAGGAAACGTTTCGGCACGGTCGGAGCCGGCGAGCGCGGCCGCCGACAGCGGGCCGCCGTCGGCTTCGGCCGCGCGCACGGCACGCTCCAGCGCCACGGCAGACTGAGATGGCACGTCCTGCTTTCCCTTCGAGATCCCGTCGGACAGGGCATGGCCCGTCGGGCCGCCGGCTCCCGGCGGCCCGACGGCTCCTGCTCACGCGGGGAGCGACGAACGCACCTTGCGGCGCTGGAACTTGCCGCTGCTGGTCTGCGGGAGGCAGCGGGGCGCGACCAGGTGCACGCGGACGGCCGGCAGCCCGGTGCGGGCCCGGACGTGCGCCTCCAGCTCCTCCACCAGGGCGGCCCGCTCGGCGTCCCCCTCCAGGGACGTCTCGGCGACGACCGCCATCGTCTCGTCGGGACCGAGGACGGCGACACACCGCTTGCGGTAGATGCCCGGGTGGTCCCGGACGACGGCCTCGACGTCCTCGGCGTGGTAGTTCACCCCGCCCACGATGACCATGTCCTTCACCCGGCCGACGATGTACAGCTCGCCGTCGGCGAGGAAGCCGAGGTCGCCGGTGCGGAACCAGCCGTCCGCGGTGCGCTCCTCGCCCGTCTCCCGGCGGTAGTAGCCGTGCGTCACGGGCGGGCCGCTGATCTCGATCTCGCCGACCGTCCCCTCGGGCGCGGGGGCGCCGTCCGCGGCGATCCGCACCCGCACGCCGGGGACCGGCCGGCCCACGCCGACCAGGGTCCGGGTCTCGGCCGGGTCCGTCGCCGGGACCGCGCGGCCGTGCTCCACGAGCTGCCGGCGGTCGGCGCCGTAGACCACGGGCTCGCGCCCCAGCGGGGGGAAGGTCACGGCGAGGGTCGCCTCGGCCATGCCGTACACGGGGTACATCGCCTCGCGCCGGAAGCCGGCGGCGGCGAACTCCGCGCAGAAGTCCTCGACGGTCCCGGCGTTCACCGGCTCGGCGCCGTTGAAGGTCAGGCGCCAGCGGGACAAGTCCGGCCCGGCGTCCGGCGCCAGCCGCTCGTCCCGCAGGGCGCGCCGGGCGGCGACCAGCATGTCGAAGAAGAAGTTGGGTGCGGAGCAGAGGGTGCAGCCGGCCTCGGCGAAACGGGCGAGCCAGTCGAGCGGCTTGCGCACAAAGGTCCGGGGCTGCCACAGGACGACGTCGGCGCCGACCGACAGTGCGGCGAGCAGGCTGAAGATGCCCATGTCGTGGAAGAGCGGCAGCCACAGGCCCCAGCGGTCGCCGGGCCCGACAGCGGCCGGGGTGGTGATGGCCCTCAGCCCGGCGACGATGTTGGCGTCGGTGAGGACCACGCCCTTCGGGGCCGACGTGCTCCCCGATGTGTACTGGATGAAGGCGATGCCGTTCCCGTCGCGGGTGTGCGCCGGGAGGGCGCCCTCCCCCGCCGCGAGGCTCCCGAGGTCCACGACGGAGACCCCGGGCAGCGCCGCCGCCAGCCGTTCCCGCACCCGTGCGGCGGAGAGGTCCACCACGACGTGCCGAACACCGCCGTCGGCGACCACGCCGGCGACGTGCTCAAGGTATTCGTCGACCCCGCCGAACGGCAGGGCCAGCGGCACCGGTACGGCACCCAGGTACTGGGCGCCGAGCATCACACGGAGGAACCCGCTGCCGTTGGGCAGGACGAAGGCGACCAGATCGCCGCTCCGCACGCCGATTCCGGCAAGGGCGCGGGCGGTCTCCCGGCCCTCTTCGAGAAGCTCCGCCAGAGACAGCTCGCGGCCCTCTTCCGCGAACCGGATCCGCTGGTCCGGAAAGGTCCGGGCGCGGTCTTCCAAGAGACCTGACAAAGTTTCGGACATGCTGGTTGATCCCCCCGTAACGAGAACTGCGGATCGCGTGTAACTGAGTAGTCGTCAAACCATCTGCACGCGCAACGCGACCCTCTCCCCGGCTCTGAAACCTATCACCGGGGACACGCCCCCCTCACCACTTACAAGCATGGGATCAATCACGGCGACGAGCACCGTCTTGACGCACAAACCCGGAGAGGATACAGATATCCGGCAAACTTGATCAACATCTCTCCCGCGGGGGAATTCGCCTCCCGGCGGTCCTCGCGGAACGCTCCTCCACCCATGTCGACGCGCGGTGCGACGATGTGACGGAGCGCAAGTCGCGTCCGCTCGGGAGGCAGGTCCCGAACGACCCGGACCATTCACCGCACCTCGGGGAAAGTGGCGGCAAGATGTCCGCGCGACCCGTCCGTTCGGCCAGCGGCAGCCCGCCCGGGGAGAATTCCGCGCGTGGCAGCCCTGCGGGCCCGCCTTATCCGTTCGTTCACCGCGCCGACGCCGACACTGCGGCGCCTCAACTCCCCATGCAAGAAAGGCACACCTTGTTCGCCATACCCACCGCCGAGCGCAGGAACGCCGCGGGCGGCACGCACGAGTCCCCACCGGGCAAACGCCGGCCCTGGATGTTCTGGCGCTCTCCGGAACGACAACCGTGGTGGGCCAGACCCGCTTTGCTGGCCGTCGCGGCACTGGCCGCGATCCTCTACGGCTGGAACGTTTCCTCTTCAGGCTTCACGCTCTACTACTCGAACGCCGTCAAGAGCATGTCCGTCAGCTGGAAGGCACTGCTGTTCGGCGCGCTGGACCCGGCGGCCACCATCACCACGGACAAAATCCCCGGCGCCTTCGTCCCACAGGCGCTCTCCGTGAAGCTCTTCGGCTTCCACGCCTGGGCCGTCGCGCTGCCCCAGTGCGTGGCCGGCGTCGTCTCCGTCCTGGTGATGTACCGCGTCGTACGCCGCTGGGTGGGCCCGCTGACGGGCCTGTGCGCAGCCGCCCTCTTCGCCTTCACCCCGGTCCTGGCCTCCATGTTCGGGCACTCCATGGAGGACGGTGCGCTCACCCTGTGCCTCGTGCTGGCGGCCGACTGCTTCCAACGGGCGCTGCTGGACGCACGGTTGCGGTCACTGGTCTTCGCCGGCATCTGGATCGGGCTGGGCTTCCAGGCGAAGATGCTGCAGTCTTGGCTGGTGCTGCCGGCCCTCGCCGTCGGCTATCTCGTCGCCGCACCTGTGGAATTGCGCCGCCGCGTCGCGCACACGGCCGTCGCCGGCGCCATCTGCCTGGCCGTCTCGCTGTCGTGGGTGCTGATGATGACCGTCGTCCCGGCCAAGCACCGCCCGTACGTGGACGGGAGCACCAACAACAGTGCCTTCGCCATGGTGTTCGGCTACAACGGGCTGGAGCGGTTCGGCATCGACGTCCCGGGATCGGCGCCGAGCTTCGGCTCCCGTCCGCCGGGCGCGGCACCGGCGGGCGGGCCCGGTGGGGCGGCTCCCGCCCCTCCGGCGCCTCCGGCCCCTCCTGCTGCCCCGGCTGCGCCTCCGGCAGCTTCGGCCGCTCCCGCTCCTCCGGCCGCCCCGGCCGGGGCGCCTCGCCCCGGCACCGGCCCGGCGCCCGCACCGGGTGCGCCCGGTACGGCCGGTGGGCCCGGCGCGCCCGGCGCGCCCGGCGCGCCCGCCGCTCCTCCTGCGGCCGGTGCCCCCGGCGCACCCGGAGCGGGCAAGCCGGGGGCTCCTCCCGCCCCGCCCGCCCCTCCGGGCCCGCCGGGCGCGGACAGCGCGACCAGCCCCTGGCTGAAGCTGTTCACCAAGCCGCTCGCCCCCCAGATCGGCTGGCTGTACCCGTTCGCCGTCCTGGGACTGGCGCTCGGGCTGTGGTGGCGCCGCCGGGCCCCGCGCACCGACCGGCTGCGCGGCGGCCTGCTGCTGTGGGGCACCTGGCTGGTCACGGTCGGGCTGGTCTTCAGCAAGATGGACGACATCCCCCACACCGCGTACATGGCCACGCTGGCCCCACCGCTCGCCGCGCTGGCGGCCTGCGGCATCACCCTCATGTGGCGGGCCTACCGCAAGGGCGGACCGCGCGCCTGGGCCCTGCCGGCCGCGGTGGCGGCGGAGGCGGCCTGGAGCTGGCACCTGGCCTCGAACCACAGCGGTTTCCTGCCGTGGCTGCGCTGGCTGGTCGCGGCGGTCTGCGCGCTGGGAGTCGTGACGATGGCCGTGGCACGGCTCGGGGACCGCACCCGGACCCGGCTGCTGCTCTGCGGCGCCGCCATCGGCCTCGCCGGCGCGGTGGCCGCACCGGTCGCCTGGTCGGCGTCCGTCCTCGACCGCCGGTACGGGGGCAGTGCCTTCGACGCGACCGCCGGCCCGTCGGAGATCCTCGCGGAGGCGGAGATGCTGCAGGAGAGGCTGGCCTCCCTGCCCGCGCCGCCCCCCGCGGGCCCGCCGCCCGCCGACGGCACCACACCCCCCGGTGGCCCCAAACCCCCCGGTGGTCCCGCGACCCCCGGCGGCCCCCCGGCCCCCGGCGGTTCCTCCGCGCGCGACGGATCCCCCGACCGGGACCTGCCTCCGGGCGGAACGCTGCTGAACGCCACCGCGACCCTCACGAGCAGCGAGAAGAAGCTGTACGCCTACGTCAAGGCGCACCAGGAGGGCGCCGACTACCCCCTGGTCACCGACGGCTGGCGGACGCCCTTCATCCTGGCCACCGGCGACCGCGTGCTCCCGCTGGGCGGGTTCAGCGGCTCGGCCCCGCAGCCCACCCTGCGCGGCTTCCGGGGCCTGGTCCAAGACGGCGACGTACGCTTCGTCCTGCTCTCCGGTCCCGACACCGTCAAGATCGCGGGCATGGGCGGCCGCCCGGAGATCCGCGACTGGGTGAAGGGCCACTGCGCGGCGGTCCCGCCCGCGAGTTACGGGGTGGACGCGGCCGAGGAGCGGGCGACGGCGGGTCTCTTCGGCCCGTCCAGGCTCTACCGCTGCGGCGCGTCGTGACGCGGTCCGCGTTTCCCCGTACCTGAAGGGGAAGGCCCCGGGCCCCGCCGGACGTCCCGGCGGGGACCAGTGCCGCGCCGCGGGTCGGCCGAGGTCGCCGCGATACCGGTTCCGGCATCGCCGGGGAGGCGGCGGGCTCCGGGAGCGGCATGGCAACCCCCGCACCGGACCGCCCGGTTCGCCGTGTCGACGCCGTCGCACCGGCCCGCCGACGGGCCGGCGTCCTCCGGAAGGCCAGGCGCTATCCTCCTGGCCATGCCGTCAGGAGAACCGTCCGTGGGCTCCGGAAACCGGGCGAAGGCCGTCGCGGTAGCCGCCGTCGCGACCGTGACCGTCACCGTCGGCGTCACCGCCTCCCTGCTGCTGGACGGTGGCGGGAACGCGGCGGCGCCGGCGGGCCCTTCGCCCGGCCCGACCGCGTCGGCGTCGGCGTCGGCCTCGGCGTCCGCGAGCACCGGCCCCCGCGCCGGTGCGGCCGAACGGCCCGTCATTCCGGGCTGGAAGGTCGTCGTCGACCCCGAGTTCGGCACCGCTTTCGATGTGCCGCCGGAGTGGGACGTCAAGCCTCCGTCCTTGCAGTACGGCTTCCTGGACGGCGAGCGCGACACCGACGGACCGGCCGCCTTGGGCGACTTCGTCAGCGTCGTCAGCGGCTTCGCATCGCTCCGGGAAGACTGGTGCGTGCCCGACATCGACGCGAACGGGCGCGTGGTGAGCACCGAACTGGCGGGGGCCGGCACCAAGGGCGCCAAGGGGGCCGAGGACACCGGCCACGCCGCCGTGAACTCGGCTGCCGTGTGGGTGTACGGCGGCTACACACAGCCGGACAAGAAGAGCATCATCTCCGACAAGACGGCCAAGCCGTACACCACCAGGTCCGGTCTCAAGGGCAGCATCGCCCGGGCCCGGTCCGAGAACGCGCCCCGGAAGAACAGATGCTCGACCGACGGCAAGGCCATCGCCTTCGCGTTCAAGAACTCCGCGGGCGGATACGTCGCTTGGATCCTCTACGGCGCCACGGGCGTGCGGGACGAGCTGCCGGACCCGACGGTCATGAAGATCGTCAGCACGGTACGCCTCCACGGAGAGCCGGGGAAACCCTGAGGCTTCGCCTCAACGGACAGCGCGACGACGGGGGCGGACGGACATGGTGAGGCGGACGGACTCCGGCGGCAGGCCGGACATCACCAACACCGCGATCGACTGCACGGCCGAGTACCTGATCCAGATCGGGATCCTCCAGGGCGACCTCAACCTGACCCTGAACGTGGAGCACCCGCCGCCCGACGACGACGCCCCGCTCGCCGCGGCCGAGCGAAGACTGGCCCGCAGCCTCCTCCACCGGTGGCGGGCCGAGGCCGACGCCTGGGACATGACGGACCCCGAGCCCCTGCCCGTGCGCTGGACGCCCAGCCGGCGCGTGACCTCCGCCGGGGAACACCTGCCCGCGGGCTCCGGGACCGACACCATCGCCGGGACCTTCCTCGGGCTCCGGCCCCGGCGGCGGCTGGTCGTCCTGGGCACCGCCGGCTCCGGCAAGACCGTGCTCTCCGTCCTGCTCACCCTCGAACTCCTCGCCCGCCGGCTCACCCAGGGCGAGGACGACGTGCCGGTCCCGCTCATGCTGTCGCTGGAGTCCTGGGACACCCGGCGGCAGTCGCTCTCCGAGTGGCTGACCGACCGGCTGCGCCGGGACCACCCCGGCCTGCCGCCCGTGGACGGCGTCCACCCGGCCCGCCGGCTCGTCCTCGAACGCCGGGTGCTGCCCGTCCTCGACGGCCTCGACGAACTGCCCGAGCACCGCCGCGCCGAGGTCCTCGACGCGCTCAACACCGGCCTCGGCGGCGCGGGCGACGCGGTGCTGGTCTCCCGCACGGCCGAGTACGCCCGCCTCGACCGGGACGGCAAGGGGCTGCGGCACGCCACGGTGATCGAGTCGCTGCCGCTGCGCCCCGGCGAGGTGGCGGAGTACCTGCGCAAGGCCCGGCCCCCGGCCCGCGCCGCCGCCTGGGCACCGCTGCTGAAGACCCTCCGGGGCGATCCCGTCGCGCCCGCCGCCTGGGCGCTGACCAGTCCCCTGATGGTGTGGCTGGTGCGCCGGACGTACGGGAAGGGCCCGGCCGATCCGGGGGAGTTGGCGGACCGCGAGCGGTTCCCGACCCGGGACGCCGTCGAGGCGCACCTGCTCGACCGGATCGTGCCCGCCGCGTTCCCGCCGGTGCCCGCGCACCCCGCCCGGCTGCACGCGCCCCGCGCCTGGGACGCCGAACGGGCCCGCGCCTGGCTCTCGTACCTGGCGCGGCTGCTGGACCGGCGCGGCGAGTCGGAACTGGCCTGGTGGCGGCTGCACTTGGCGCCGCTGCCCCGGCTGCTGGCCCTGCCGGCGCTGCTGGTGACCGGCATCCTGCTGTCCTTCGCCGTCAAGGCGGGCGTGTCCGGCCTGGCGGAACCCTCGCCCCTGGGGGATCTCCACACGACGGGCACCATCGCCTTCGGGGTCCTCTCCGCGGCCGTGGCCCGGGCGGTGACCGCCTCCTGGTTCGGCCAGCGCCTGGCCGAACCCCGGCGCAGCGCCAATCCGCTGCTCTTCGTCCGGGCCCTGCGCTCCCTCGACCGGCACGCGCGCGTGGGCCCGCTGGTCCGTCTCGCGGCGCTCTCCGGCGGTCCGGTCCTCGTCGTCCTCCTCCTCGCCCTCTACTCCGTGACGCGGGACGCCGAACTCGTCGTCCTGTCCGTCGGGTTCGTGCTCCCAGCCCTGCTGATGATCGTGTACGCGGCTCCCGCGGACACCGTGGACGCGGCCACTCCGGACGAACTCCTGCGCGGTGAACAGAGTGCGCTCGTCACGACGGTGACCCTGGCGGCCCCGCTGATGGGGGCGGGCACCAGTTCGTTCTTCTGGCTCGACGGCGGGGACGACTGGGGGGCGGTGGCCGGCGGCTGGGCGGGCGCCTCGGCCATGCTGGTGCTGCTCAGTCCGTGGAGCCGCTGGCTGCTGGCCAAGTGTTCCCTCGCGGTGGCGGGCCGGGTGCCCTGGTCGCTGATGGCGTTCCTCCGGGACGCGCGCACGGCGGGCCTGTTGCAGCTGTCGGGCGGCACCTACCGCTTCCGCAACCGCCGGCTCCAGGAGCACCTGGCGGGGCGGAACGGCCCGGGGCCGGACGCGTCCGGCCCCGGGCCGTTCCGCCTGCCCAGGCTGTCGCGCCCCGGCGACTTCACGGCGGAGCGCACGGCGGACCGCTACCGCCTCCACGGCCGGTCGCGGAGCCTGCCACTGGCCCACTGGACCGCGGTCGGCGCCATCATGGGCCTGACCACCGTTCGCGTGGGCGTGTCAGGGCAGTGGCACGAACCGGTCGGCTGGGTGTCCCTCGCCTTCTGGCCCTTCCTCGGTGCCGTGGTCACCGCGGTGGGGTTCCTCAGGCCACGGCGGCGGCTGGAGCTGGAGCTGACCCGCGACGGCGTCACCTCGCTGTTCGGGCGGAGACGGCGCTCCTACCAGTGGCGGCACATCGAGGAGATCACCGTGCGCCGAGCGATCGTCCGGGGCCGGGACGCGCGCTTCCACGCCCTCCAGGTCCGGCTCCTCCCCGACGCCCCGCATCCGCCCCGGCGCTCCCGCATGGGCGGGGGCTGGTACTTCGTCCTGTCGACCGGCCCCGCACCGGGCGTGGATCCCGGGCTCGCCTCGGCTCTCGCCGACTTCGCCGGGCCCCGGTGGACCCCGCCGTCCGGTGGCCGGTGAGCGTTCAGGCCAGCGGCTCGGCCTTCAGGGCGGCCGTGAGGAGGGCCAGGCGGCGTGCCGTCACGGTACGGCCGTCCTCGGTGATGTCGACGGCGTAGGCGACGGGCGCGCGACGCGTGGTCCCGTCCGGGGCCGTGATCCGCCAGCGCGCCTCGTACGCGGCGTGGGCCCGCAGGATCCGGGGCGGGCGGCCGACCGGGGTGGCGTGCCAGCCCGTGGGCAGCAGGGGCGGGCGTACGGTGACGGCGAGGTCGCGTGTGGTGGTGTTCTCCACGGCGAGCCGCCCGCCGTCCGCCGGGCGCAGGCGCAGGGCGTCGGAGCTCGACCAGCGGAGGTGGAACTCGCGCAGGCGGAGCCGCCGCGCCTCCTTGCCGCTCTTGTCGAAAAGGGAACCCAGACCGACGCGGACGGAGTCCACGGCCTCCGGGACCGTGATGTCGTAGCCGTACGTCTTCGTGAGGACGGGGCCCGACTTCTCGCTGCGTGAACGCTTATCCGGGAACACGACCGTACGGGCGCCGACCTGCCCCTCCACGTCGGCCGGCTCCGTGAACGCCGGGACGCTGTCCGGATCGAAGTCCACCGACACCTCGTCCAGCGGCAGCGGCATCCCGAAGTCCACCCGCAGCCAGCCGCCCTTGCGCGGGGACCCGTCGACCGACCAGTAGCCCGCGTGGCCCGGCAGGGCCGCGGACGGCGGGTGTCCGGGCGCCGCGTAACTCGCCCTGAGCCTCGGCCAGTCGTAGGTGGCGGCCGCGGCCAGGTCGATCTGGTGGACGGTGCCGGTCAGCGGATGGCGCCACTTGGCGTACCGCTGCGGCAGGCCCCCGAAGGAGGACGGCGGCAGCGCGCTCGTCTCCAGGAGCGTCAGGACGAGGGGGACGGCCACGTATCCGGCTAGATGGGCGAGGAGGAGGGTGTGGCGGGGGACGCGGTGCCGGGGGTAGCGGTACGTGGTGTGCGCCGGCGGGCGCGCGGGCGGGGGCGCCATGCTCACGGCGGCCCCCGCGGTGTCGGCCGCACCGGCCAGCCACCGCACCGTCCCCCCGAGCGGTCCGGCCGGAACGCAGCGGACCGGGAGGCCCGTCCCGTCCAGCGCGCGCAGCAGATGGCCGCCACCGGCCTCCTCCAACCGCCGGCGCACGGCGGTGTCGTCGCCGCGTACGGCCCGGCTGTACAGCAGCGCGAGGCGGCGCGGGCGGGAGCGCGGGGGCAGGGCGAGGAGGACGTGCAGGACCCGGGTGACGGCGCGCACGGCGTCGCCGTGCGCGGCGGGGTCGTCCACGGCCAGCAGCAGTCCGCGGGCCCGGCGCAGGACGTCCGCCAGCGCGGCCGCCGACTCCTGGCTGCCGTAGGCGTCACCGGACGGGTCGTACCACAGGACGGGCGTCCCGGCCGTCCGTACGAGCGGCGGTGCGGTGCCGGGCGGGACGCCCAGGTCGGCCAGCCCCTGCCGGTGCACCCCCGCGCGCCGCGCGGCCGGGCCGCCGACGAGCACCACGACGCGCGCCCGTTCGTACCCGGGCGGCAGCGCCTTCCGGCAGTGCGGACAGCGCGCCTCCAGGCGGTGGACGCGCAGGACGGCGGGCAGCCGGGCACCACAGCGGCAGCGGCGCAGGAAGACGCCGTACCGGCCCGGCACCAGCCGCCGGTGGCGGGCACGGCACTTCGGGCACACCCGGACCGGGCGGTCGACGACGCGCCCGCAGTCCGCGTACGGGCACGGCGCCCGTCCGCGGCGCAGCGCGCGCTCCGCCCGGGCGACCGCCGCGCCCGCCGCCCACCACAGGCTCCACAGGGCGCGGCACAGCGCCCACAGCGTCAGCGCGGACAGCAGCGGAAGGAGGGTGACCGCGGTCGCGGTCAGCACGACGCCGACGCCCGTGAGCAGGGAGACCGGGCGCAGGAAGACCATCAGGCAGCCCGCCCCGCCGGACCCGCCCTGCCCCGGCCGGCGGAACGCGCCGCCGACCCGCTCGGCCGTGAACCGCTCGGCGTCGCCCATCAGCCGTTCGTGCTGTTCCAGCCCGTCCCACCAGGTCGCGCGCAGGTCACGGGAGGCGGTGACGGCAAGGTAGGAGGGGACGGCCGGTTCACCGCGCGGATCGGGCGGAACGGGCGCCGCCCGGCCGAACGCCCGCCATACGGTGCGCCATTGGGCCCACACCAGTCTGGGGAGGGTGACGCAGACGCCGTGACCGACGACCAGGACGACCAGGAGGACGATCACCAGGAGCAGCACCACGGGGTTCGTCACGGCTCGCCCCTCCCCCGGCGCCGGGGCGGCCGCCGCGCGCCGGCCGGGGGCGGGGCGGAGGTGTGGTGCGCTCGTCCTGCCACGCGCGTCACCTCCGTTTCCATGCCCGGTCGAGGGCGCCGAAGCGGTGCAGCAGCCACATCAGGGGGTCCTCGACCCGGTGCGGGCGGACGACGCCGCCGAGCCCGAGCGTGCCGTCCCGCCGGGGCGCGGCACCGAGCATGGACACCGCGAAGAGCTGGTAGTCGGCGCAGAACCGGGCCAGTCGCGCGTCGAGTTGGTACTCCTGCCAGCGCCGCAGCAGGGCGCGCAGTTCGGCGTGGACGGCGGCCCGGTCGTCGGCGTCGAAGACGGGTCCGGGACGGCGGGCGCGGTGCAGCGGGGAGTGCTCCGGGAGGTGCGGCCACAGGAGGTCGGCCTTGGTGAGGGCGACCGCCACCGGCACGGTCACCTTCCCGCCGCCGCCCAGGTGGGCCAGGACCCGGGCGAGCACCTCGCCCGACCGGCCCGGCACCCCGTCGCCGCCCTGCACCGGCGCTCCGGGCAGGTCCCGCGGATCGACGAGGACGATGACGGCGTCGGCCGCGGCGAGGTAGCGCAGTTCGGTCTCCATGCGCTCCCGCGAGGCGAAGTGCTCGCCGGCGGTGTCGAGGAGGACCAGGGTCAGCACCCGCTCCCGCTGCCGTCCGAAGCGGCCCCGGCGGGTGCGGCCGAGGCGGTGGACGAGGGGCCGGCCGGCGTCGTGCCCGGCGGTCTTGGGGACGGTGCGCCCCTCCTCGTACAGGTGCCGTGCGTACCGTTCGCGGTAGTCGAGGATCGTGGTGTCGTCGCAGGGGAGCAGCGCGGCGTCGAGTTCGGCGCCGAGGTGGTGCAGCAGTTCGTGCGTCAGGACACCGGTGTAGGTGCTCTTGCCGGAGCCGGCCGGTCCGACGAGCGCGACCAGTCTGCCGGGGGTGCGCAGATAGCCTTCCGGCAGCCGCCCGTCGCACGCGGTGCAGCGCAGCCGGGTGGTGGTGCGGCCGCAGGTGCCGCACACCGCGGAGCCGGCCCGGGGGTCGGCGGACGCCAGGGCCCGGTCGTCGGGGCAGGCGGGGCGGCCCGCGCAGACGTAGGTGATCCGCTCGCGCGTGAGGGTCCGGAAACAGTGCGGGCACACCCGGGTGCGGCGCCGCCACGGCGTTCTCACCCCCGCTCCCTCCGGGTGACGGCGAGGGTGTGCTGCGGCGGGTCGCGCAGCACGAGCGCGGCGCCGACGGCGAAGCAGCGCAGCCGGCCGCCCGGGCCGCGGGTGAGGCGCGCCGACAGCCGCACGTCCTTCCCGGGGCCGAGCGTCACGTCGGCGGCTTCCGCGAGGACGTCCCCGTCGGCGGGTTCGAGCGGCCAGACCGGGCCGAAAGACCGCACCAGCAGCAGGCGTTCGGCGCGTACGGTGGCGCGGGCGGTGAACACGGCGGTGACCGTGCGGCGTCCGGGCAGGCCGTGCCGCTCCAGCCGGTAGCCGGCCTCGGTGCGCGCCGGCAGCACCGCCGTGCTCGGCCGGCCGTACACGGGGCGTCCGCCGAGCCGGGCGACCGCCCGTACCTCGACCTCCAGCCCGGCGCCGGACGCGACCGGCAGCCGTACGCCCGCCTCCCGCCGGTAGGCGGCGCGGGTGACGGTACGCCGCTGTCCCGCCGTCCCGCCCGGGGTCCGCCAGGCGACCTCGGCCTCGTCGCCGCCGTCCGGCGGCCAGTCGAAGACGACGACCAGGTCCGCGCCGCCGTGCCGGACGAGCGTGGGGGTGCCGAGCGCGGGGCCGCCGGTGGCGGTGTGGGCGCCGACGACGGCGTGGTCGCCGGCGACCGTCACCGCGAGGACCACGGTGGGCCGGTCCGGCGGCGCGAACACCAGCCCGCCGGGCGCGGGCCGGGCCTCGATCGGCGCCCCGGGGAGCTCGTCCGCGCGCAGCCGGGTGCCGGCCGGCCACGGGGGGACGCTGTCGAGGCCGTACAGCCGTACCTCCCCGGCGGCCGGCGGGTCCAGGCGCGCCAGGAGCCGGCCGCCGGGGTGGCCGTCCGGCGGGCGGACGTCCAGGGCGGTGACCGGTTCGGGCGGCGGGAGCGGTGTGGCGGTGAGCCGGACGCCGGGCGTGCGCACGGTCGTTCCGTGGTCGGTGCGGTAGACGGCGCTGACGCGGTAGCCGTACGCCGTGCCGTTGGTGAGGCCGCCGTCCGTGAAGCCGTCGCGGCGGGCGGCGACGCGCGTCTCCTCCCCGCCGTCGGGCGGGGTGCGGACGGCCTCGACGGACCGGGCGAGGTCCGGGCACGTCCACGACGCGGCGATCCGGCCGTCCCCGGACTCCACGCGGACGCCGGTGACCTCCGGCCAGTGCGCGAGGGGGCCGGTCACCGCGAGCGGCGAGAAGGCGCCCGCCGGTTCGGCGGCCCGGCGGACGGCGACCGCGTAGTACAGCGGGACGCAGGGCGGGGGCGCGCCGTCCACCGCCGACGTGGCCCGCGGCGAGGGCAGCGGCAGCACCGTGCCGTCGGCGGCGTCGCGCGGCGCGCGCCGCTCGGTGCGCAGCAGGACGTACTCGGGCTCGCCGGCCGTGGACGGCGAGGGCCGCCACCGGAGCGCGACGCCCGCGCCCTCCCGGGTCGCGGTGAGCTCCGACACCGGCCGCACGGCGAGGCCGCGGCGGAGGGCGTCGGTCCCGGGCAGGTCGCGTACGGCGACCTCGGCCTGTTCCAGCAGGTCCCAGGCCCGGTCCGCCTCTTCCGGCGGCAGCCGGCGCGCCTGGTCGAGGACGGCGCGGGCGTCGGCGAGCTTCCCGCGCACGCGCTCGGCCAGGGCGCGGACGTCCTCGGGGAGCGCGTCCGGCGGCAGCCGGTCCGCCACGGCCGCCGCCTCGGCGAGCCGCCCGTCGGCGGCCAGGCGGCGCAGCCGGTCCGCCACCGGGTCCCCGGCCGGCTCGTGCAGCACCGCGAACACCAGGCGCCGCGCGTCGTCCTCGGCGACGGACAACTCCCCCACCGCGTGGGCGAGGAGCGTGGCCGGAGTCGCGCGGGCGGCGCGGCGCGTCCGCAGCGGCACCGCCAGTTCGTGGAGGAGGATCCGCGCGAGCCCCTCCGGGCCCCGCTCGGCCAGCACGCCGCGGACGGCGGCGATCACGGCCTGGGCCGCCGTGTGCGCGGCGCCGTGCGGCAGCCGGCCCCAGCGGCGGGCCGCCGCCTCGACGGCCGCCGGGTCGGCGGGGGGTGCGCCGAAGACGCGTACGGGCCGGTCGGTGCGGCCGCCGGGGGTGCCCGTCGCGAGGAAGTCGGCGAGGTGGCGCAGCCCGAGCACCTCCAGGTGGCCGGCGCAGCGCGCGTACGCGGGGTGCGGCGCCGACGGCGGCAGCGGTTCCGGTTCGGCGGTCCGCAGCCCGAGGGCGGCCAGGGTCACCCGCACCTCGTCCTCGGGCACCCGGTGGGCGACGGCGAGGTGTGCGACGGTGCTGTCGGCGAGCAGGCCGAGCCCGCCCGCGGCCTCCTCCAAGGCGGCGCGCAGCCGGGCCCGTTCGGACGCGGCGCGCCGGCCGTGCTCCCGGAGGGCGGCCCGCAGGGGGCCGGGGTCGCCGGCGGCGGCCGCGTCGAACAGCGGCCGGTGGGCCAGGTACCCGGCCTCCAGCTGCTCGACCACCGGGCGGTACCGGAGCCGGGCCCGGCTCCGGCGCCAGCAGGCGCGGACCGCCGCGACCGCCTCGGCGACCGCGTCCGCGCCCAGGTCATGCGGCAGTTGGTAGCGCGCGCGGAGGTCCTCGGTCACGGGCAGCCCGGCGTCGAGCACCTCGCGCCGGTAGCGTGCCTCGTCGAACCCCACGAACGGCCTCCCCGCGCCCCGCCGCGCTCAGCCGATCCGCTGGCGGCTCATCGCGACCCGCGCCTCGTCGACCGCCTCCTGCGACAGGCCCCCGATCCGCACGGAGATCTCGATCCGCTCGCCGGTCTCCCGCTCGGTGGCGACGACGCTGAGCAGCCCGGAGGTGTCGAGGGTGAAGACGCACTGGAAGGGCCAGCGCTTCGGTTTGCCCGGCGGGATCTTCAACGTCCCCTCGGCGACGGCGGTGTTGTGCGCCGGCTCGTCCGACTCCACCGCGCCCGCCTGCTCCATCACCTCGATACGGACCCGCCGCTGGTCGTCGCGGAGGGTGTAGAAGTCGTCGGTCACCGACGCCGGCAGGACGTCGTTGGCGTGCACGAGGTGGGTGACCGACTCGCGGCCGGTGTCGATGTCCGTGACCTTGATGCCGTAGCCGCGCGAGGCGACGGTGGAGATCTCGTAGGGGCGGTGGGCGAGGCCGGTCTCCTCCGCGCCGGGCGCTTCCTCCGCCCGGTCGAGGGCGTAGAGCGCGGCGCCGCGGGCCACCGCGAGGTCGGGGTTGTGCAGCCTCGGCTCGAAGCCGAACTGGGCGCGCAGGGCGGCGGCGACGGCGGGCATCTTGGTGGCGCCGCCGACGAGCAGCACCTCGTCGAAGGACGTCACCCCGCGTTCCGCGGCCAGTTCGACGGTCCGGCGGGTGATGTCGACGGTGCGGTCGAGCAGATCGCGGGTCAGCTCCTCGACCAGCCCCCGGGTCAGCTCCACCGCCTCGACCCTGCCCTGGTGCATGACGCGCACGGTGTAGCGCTCGCGGAAGGAGAGCGCTTTCTTCGCCTCCTCGGCGTCTTTGCGGAGCTGCGTCTCGGACTGGGGGTCGGACAGCGGGTCGTCGGCGTCCGGGAAGCGCTCGCGGAAACGGTCCGCCAGGTGCGCCACGACGCGGTCGTCGAAGTCGCTGCCGCCCAGTTCCTTGGCGCCGTCCGTGCAGAGCACGGTCAGTTCGCGGCCGCGCAGGGTGAGCACGGTGGTGTCGAAGGTGCCGCCGCCCAGGTCGTACACGAGGATGGCCCGGTCCCCGTGCTCCTCGGCGCCCTCCAGGGCGCCGTAGTCGAGCGCGGCCGCGATGGGCTCGGCCACCACGTCCAGGACGCGCAGCCCGGCGATCTCACCGGCCTTGCGGGTGGCGTCCCGCTCCGCGAGCCCGAAGTACGCGGGCACGCTGATCACCACGTCGTGCGCCTCCTCGCCGGTGGCCGCCTTCGCGTCGTCGACGAGCTTGCGGAGGATGCGGGCGGAGATCTCCTCCGGTGTGTAGGCGCGGCCGTGGAACTCGCGCGGCACCGTCTCGCCCATGTCCCGCTTGACGAGCTGGACGACGTGCTCGGGGTCGAGGACGGTGGCGTCCTTGGCGCTCTGCCCGACGACGACGCTGTCGGCGCTCTCGAAATAGACGACGGACGGGGTGGTGTCCGCCCCCTCGATGTTGCGCAGCACGGCCGGTCTGCCGACGTCGTCGATCCGTGCGACGCAGGAGTAGGTGGTCCCGAGGTCGATGCCGTACACGGCCATAGGGTCTCTCTCCCGCCACCGGGACGCCCGCGTTCGGGCCCGTCCCGTCCGTTGTCCGTCAGTTGTCCTGGTGCGTCGTCGTGTCCCCCGTGTCCTCCGGGGAAGAAGGGGACGCCGGGGTGGAAGTGGCCGCCGGGGAAGAGGCGTTCGGCGGGGCGTCCGGTTCCCACCGGGACACCACGACGTCGGCCTTGCGCACGACCCGCTCCCCCTGCACGAACCCGGCCGCCACGACGCGCGCCACCGTCCGTTCCGCCTCGGGCGACGCGGCGGCGACGCGGCCCACCGGCCGTTGCAGCGTCCGGTCGAACGCCTCGCCGGGCCGGGGGACGTACCGCTCGACGCCGGTTCTGGCCACGGTGTCCGCCGCCTCGTCGGCCAGCGCGGTCAGCAGGGCCCGCAGTTCGTCGACGCCGAGCGGGCCGGTGACGTGCTCGGCCTGGCGGAGGATCTGGTCGTGAAGCCGGATGAGGGAGTGGCGCACGAGGTCGAGCGCCGCCTCCACCTCGCCCTGGCGCAGCCGCTCGACCTCGTCGTGCAGCCTGGTCACGATGGCCTCACGGCGCTCGGCGAGCCGCTGCTGGCGGGCGAGGGCCTCGGTGAACTCGGCTGCGAGCGAACAGAGTTCGATTTGTTCCGACACGTCGCTCACCGTAGCCCCTGGGGGTGTCGCGCGTCAGCCGAAGCCGGGCCGCCTCCTAACTGCCCGGGCGGATGCCGCCGCTCACGTCCCGGGCCTGGATGACGGTGTTCTGCGTGCCCCCGGAGACGGAGTTGTGCACGTTGCCCGAGCCGGTCCGGGTGGTGCCCTCCAGGGCCTCGGCCTGCCGCCGCCAGTCCGCGAGGGCCTGCGCGAACGCGGGGTCCTGCCGGGCCCGGAGGGCCAGCGCCTCGGCCAGCTCGGCGGCCCGCGCCGCGTCGTCCGGCGCCTCGGCCAAGGCGGTCAGCTCGCCGTCCTCCTCCGGCTCCCCGCCCGGCCGCCGCCGTACGACCAGGCTCCGCAGGGTCTCCCACGCCTGCCTCCCCGCCGCGCCGGCGGCCCCGCCGGCCAGGGTCATCAGCAGTTCGGGTGCTATCTGATCCATGAGGTCCGTCCTCCACCACGGCCCGCCGCTCGGGCCATGGGCCGAGCCTAGAACCGGTGGGGCCGCCGGGACCCGGGTTTGCCGAAGGAAACCCCCCGGAGCGGCGGAACGGACCGTCAGGGACTCGTCGTCGAGACGACGAACACCCGCGGGTAGCGCGGGTCGTCGAGGTTCGCCGTGACCTCGATGTTGGGCTTGGGCTTGTCCTCCTCGCGGACCGTGCCCGCCCAGTGGTGCTTGCCGGTGAACTTCCAGCCGACGGTGTCCGCCTCGTCCTCGTCGATGGTCACGTCGCCCTCCTCCAGCTCGGAGGGCTTCATCCCGTGGTCGTTCAGCCACTGGCCGAACTTGTCGCGGGTGGTGGTGAACTGGAGGAAGAGGGAGCTGGACTTCCAGGAGTTGGTCTCGTAGTGCGCGACGTCCTCGGCGTCCGCCGGGACCGTCACCTCGTAGATCCGCCGCTGGAGCCGGGAGGGCCAGCCCTCCTCCAGGCCGGTGATGGTGTGCTCCTCCTGCTTGTCGCCGTTGCCGTTCCGGCTCTGCAGCGCGGAGATGTAGAGGTAACCGGCCGGGATGGCGATGAGCAGGAAGACGACCAGCGGCTTGAGCCAGCGGCGCGGGCGGGGGCCGCCCGGGGTGTCCCCGGGCGTCTCCGCGGCCTCCTGGCGGTCCGTGTGCTCCATGGTGATCACCCGCGGCCGGCCCGCGCGTAGCGCTCGTACCGTTCGACGCGGCGCCGGTTGGCGCGCCGGAAGCGGCGGGCGACCAGCCGGGCGAGGTCGGCGGCGCCGACCATGCCGGCCTCGGGGCCGAGCTGGGCGCGGACGATGCGGGCCTCGGGGCGGTAGCCGCGGCCGGTCAGATGGCGGCGGAAGGCGTCCCGGGCGGGGCCGATCAGCAGGTCGTCGGCGGCGCTGACGCCGCCGCCGATGACGAAGCAGGACGGGTCGAGGGCGGCGGCGAGGTTGGCGATGCCGACGCCCAGCCACTGGCCGATGTCCTGGAGCAGCTCGACGCACATGGCGTCGCCGTTGCGGGCCAGCTCGGTGATGAGCGGGCCGGTGATCTCGGGGATGTTGCCGCCGACGCGGTCGATGATGCCGTACGCCACCGGGGACTCGGCGGCGGCCAGCTCGCGGGCCTCGCGGACGAGGGCGTTGCCGGAGCTGTACTGCTCCCAGCAGCCGCGGTTGCCGCACGGGCAGCGGTGGCCGCCGGGGACGACCTGCATATGCCCGAACTCGCCCGCGACGCCGTACTTGCCGCGCTTGACCTGCCCGTCCTCCAGGATCGCGCCGCCGATGCCGGTGCCCAAGGTGATCATCACCAGGTGGTCCTCGCCCCGGCCGGCACCGAAGCGCCACTCGGCCCAGGCGGCGGTGTTGGCGTCGTTGTCGACCATGACGGGCACGGCCAGCCGGCCGGCCAGCCGGTCGCGCAGCGGCTCGTTGCGCCAGGACAGGTGCGGGGCGAACAGGACGCGGTTGCGGTCGGCGTCCACCCAGCCCGCCGCGCCGATGCCGACGGCGTGCACGTCGTGCCGGTCGGAGAGGTCCAGGACCAGCTCGACGATGGTGTCCTCGACGACCTTGGGGCTCTTGGACTTGTCCGGCGTCTCGGTGCGGACCTTCTCCAGGATCGTGCCGTCGGCGTCCACGACGCCCGCCATGACCTTGGTGCCGCCGATGTCGATGCCGACCGTGGGCACCCGGGGCGCGGTGAGGTGGGAACGGCGTTCGCGCGATCCGGTGGTACGGAGGACGGTGGCCCGTGCGGAGCCCCGGTGGACCCGCTCGCGGTAGAGGCTCATCGGGCCACCTCCGCGCCTCGGTGGGCTCCGGCGGCAGATCGGGGGCGTGCTCGCACGAGGTCGTCGTCCCTGCGGTGGTCTCGGGAGGCCCTGGGCCTCGCGGATGCGGTCGGTGCGGGTGCTGCCCGCGTCGCCGATTGTGCCTCACCGGCGGTGTCCGCCGCACAACGGGCGGACGGTGGGCGCACGACGGGCGGCGGGGCCCGCACCGCTTCCGGTGCCGGGCCCCGCGGGGTGGCTAGGCGTCCTCTTCCGGCTTCTCCGGCCTCGCCGGCTTCCCCGGCTTCTCGGGAGCGCCGTCGGCCTTGTGTGCCGCCAGGTCCGGGGCGGGGGCCCGTTCCAGCTCGTGGCTGAGCTGCTCCAGCTCGCTGCCGCCCGCCATCTGCCGGGTGAGCTCGTCCAGGCCGATGTCGGCCTTGGCGTGGCTGCCGGCCATCGCACCCCGCTTGAGCAGCACGAACCGGTCGCCGACCAGGTACGCGTGGTGCGGGTTGTGGGTGATCAGCACCACACCGAGGCCCGCGTCGCGCGCGGCGGCCACGTACTTGAGGACGACGCCGGACTGCTTGACGCCGAGCGCGGCCGTCGGCTCGTCCAGCACCAGGATCTTCGCCCCGAAGTGGACGGCGCGGGCGATGGCCACGCACTGCCGCTGGCCGCCGGAGAGGGTGCCGATGGGCTGGTCGACGTCGTGCAGCTCGATGCCCATCCGGGCCAGTTCGGTGCGGGTGGTCTCGCGCATGGCGGCCACGTCGAGGCGCTTGAACGGGCCCCGGCCCTTCGTCGGCTCCGAGCCCAGGAAGAAGTTCCGCCACACCGGCATCAGGGGCACGACCGCGAGGTCCTGGTAGACCGTGGCGATGCCCCGGTCCAGGGCCTCCCGGGGGGAGCCGAGCCGGACCTCCTCGCCCTCGATCTCGAAGGTGCCGGCGTCGTGCCGGTGCAGCCCTGCGATGATCTTGATGAGGGTGGACTTGCCGGCGCCGTTGTCGCCCAGCACACAGGTGATCTCGCCCGCGTGGACCTCCAGGGAGACGTCCTCCAGCGCGCGGATGTTGCCGTAGTCCTTGCCGACGCCGGCCAGTCTGACCAGGGCGCTCATTTGCTGGCCTCCGCGCGTTTCCGGACCCAGGCGTTGAGCAGGGTCGCCAGCAGCAGCATCGCGCCGAGGAAGAACTTGAACCAGTCCGGGTTCCACTGCGCGTACACGATGCCCTTGCTCGTCATGCCGAAGATGAACGCGCCGACCGCCGAGCCGATGGCCGACCCGTAGCCGCCGGTCATCAGGCAGCCGCCGATGACGGCCGCGATGATGTAGAGCAGCTCGTTGCCGACGCCCTCGCCGGACTGCACCACGTCGTAGGACATCAGCAGGTGCTGGCCGGAGACCCAGGCGCAGAACGCGACCGCCATGTACAGGCCGATCTTGGTGCGCCGGACCGGGACGCCGACCGCGCGGGCCGCGTCCACGCCGCCGCCGACCGCGAAGACCCAGTTGCCGGCGCGGGTGCGCAGCAGCACCCAGGTGGCGACGGCGACCAGGCCGATCCACCACAGGACGGTGACCTGGAGGTCCACGTCACCGAGGGTGAAGTGGGAGGCGAAGAGGGCGCGGGCGGAGTCGAAGCCCTCCATGTCCCCGATGGTCTTGGTGGAGACGGTGCCGCTGATGAGCTTGGTGAAGCCGAGGTTGAGGCCCGTGAGCATCAGGAACGTGCCGAGCGTGATGATGAAGCTGGGCAGTTTGGTGCGGGTGAGCACGAAGCCGTTGAAGAAGCCGATCGCCAGGGTGACGAGCAGCGAGACGCCGACGCCGACCCAGACGTTGGCCGTCATCTGGTAGCTGAACATCGAGGAGACCAGCGCCGAGCTGGTCACCATCACACCGGCGGAGAGGTCGAACTCGCCGCCGATCATCAGCAGCGCCACCGGCACGGCCATGATGCCGATGGTCGACGACGCGTAGAGCACGGTGGAGAGGCTCGACGCGGACAGGAAGGAGTCGGCGACGATCGCGAAGAAGACGAAGACCGCGGCGGCGCCGACGACCGAGCCCAGCTCGGGGCGGCCGAGCACCCGGCGCGGCAGGCTCCGGACCCGCGGGGCCGCCTC
This sequence comes from Streptomyces mobaraensis, assembly GCF_020099395.1. Taxonomy (NCBI): domain Bacteria; kingdom Bacillati; phylum Actinomycetota; class Actinomycetes; order Kitasatosporales; family Streptomycetaceae; genus Streptomyces; species Streptomyces mobaraensis. The sequence goes on from NZ_CP083590.1 coordinate 1,541,722, forward strand.
GGGGGCGGTGGCGGTGGTACTGCTCATCGCGTCCCCCGCTTGGTGTACTCGGCCAGCACCTTGGCGTCGTCCTTGGTGACGATCTGCGGGCCGGTCAGGACCGGGCGGCCGCCGCCGAGCATGTCGCGGTTGTAGCGGTAGAGCCAGAGCAGGTCGACGGCCTCGTAGCCCTGGAGGTACGGGTCCTGGTCGACGGCGAAGCCGAGGGAGCCGTCCTTGAGGGAGTCGGCGACCTTGGCGTTGAGGTCGAAGGTGTCGACCTCGGCCTTGCTGCCGGCCTGCTGGGCGGCCTTCACGGCGGTCGGCGCGAAGGGGGCGCCGAGCGTGACGACGGCGTCCACGTCCTTGTCGGACTGGAGCTTGGCCTCGATGGAGGACTGGACGTTGGGCATGTTGGTGCCCTCGACGTAGAGGTTCACCACCTCGCCCTTGAAGGACTTCTTCACACCCTCGCAGCGCTGTTCGTGACCGACGTTGCCCTGCTCGTGCAGGACGCAGACGGCCTTCTTCTTCCCGCGCTCGTTGAGCTGCTCGCCGACGGCCTCGCCCGCGATCACCTCGTCCTGGCCGATGTGGGTGAGGGCGCCGAACTCCTTGGACTTGTCCGAGCCCGAGTTCACCGTGATCACCGGGATGCCGGCCTTCTCCGCCTTGGCCACGACGTCCTTCATGGCGTCCGGCTTGGCGAGGGAGACGATCAGGCCGTCGACCTTCTGGTCGATCATCGCCTGGACGCTCTGGGCCTGCTTGTTCCCCTCCACGTCGTGCGCGTAGAGGAACTTGATGTTGTCCTTCACGGCCGCCTGCTTGGCACCGCTCTGCACGATGTCCCAGAAGGTGTCGCCATCGCCCGAGTGGGTGACCATCGCGAAGGTCCACCGGGGCGTGTCGACCGCGGAGCGGCCCTGGGCGGCCTTGGCGGCCCGCTCCTCGGCGCGCTTGCCGCCCGTACTGCTGCACCCCGCCAGTGTGGCGCCGAGCACCGCTGCCAGCACGGCGCTCACCGCACGTACGCCTGTCCGAACCCTTGCCACGAGGACTTGCCCTTCCACTGTCTGTCACGGTGCGGCCGGGCCCCGGTCCCGCGGGCCCGACCGCCCAAGTATCCGTCACGATCCGTCACGGTCGTCCGGCGGGGCTTTCCCGGCGCGGTGTGCAGGTGTTCTAGTGGTGTGCGCCACACCACGTCAATACTTTGTCAGAACATTCTGTCGACCGGATGATCTCCGGCGGCCCGGAGGGACCGTCTCACGGCCGGGCCAGCAGCTGGAAATCGAAGGAGTAGCGGGACGCGCGGTAGAGGTGCGCGCCGAGCTCCACTGCCCGTCCCGTGTCGTCGAACGTCGTCCGCTCCATGGTCAGCAGCGGCGCCCCGGGCGGCTCCGCGAGCCGCTCGGCCTCCTCGGCCGTGGCGGCACGGGCACCGATGGTCTGCCGGGCGCTGTGCAGGGTGATGCCGGCGGACCGCATCAGCCGGTACAGACCGGTCCCGGCCAGGACGTCGCCGTCGAGATCGAGGAGCCCGACGGGGAGGTGGTTGCGGAGGTGGGCCACGGGCTCCCCGTGGGCCAGGCGCAGCCGCTCGACGCGGACGACGTCCGTCCCCTCGGGCACCCCGAGGGCGGCGGCGACGCGGGCGGTGGCCGGCTCGGTGGTACGGCCCAGCAGCAGGGTGGCGGGCTGCTGGCCGGCGGCCTCCAGGTCGTCGTAGAGGCTGCTGAGCTCCAACGGGCGCTTCACCTGGCTGTGCACGACCTGGGTGCCGACCCCGCGGCGGCGCACCAGCAGGCCCTTGTCGACGAGCGACTGGATCGCCTGCCGCACGGTCGGCCGGGACAGCCCCAGCCGCGCGGCCAGCTCGATCTCGTTCCCGAGCAGGCTGCCGGGGGCGAGCCCGCCCTGCTCGATGGCGGCTTCGAGCTGCTGGGCGAGCTGGTAGTAGAGCGGGACGGGGCTGCCGCGGTCCAGGGAGAACTGGAGGGGGCGGTGTTGCGGGGGCTGGTGTCGCGGGGTCTGATCGTGCGGGGCCCGGTCGTGCGGGGGTCGGTGCTTCGCCACCCGGTGGAGGGTAGCGGGGGGACCTGATGACGGGAAGTCCGGAGGTTCGGTTGTCCGGACATATAGGTCCGGGCATATGGGTCCTGCCCTCTCGGCCGCGGCCGGGCGTCGGCCGCGGGCGGGCGCTCTGGCGCGCCTCCCGGGAGCACGCGAGGATCGCCACGGCGTGCGGGCACGGGCCTCGCGTATCCATGGAAAGGGAGCCGAATGAAGGTTCTGGCCCTCGGGGTGGCACTCGGCCTGAGCGCGGGCGTCAGTCCCGGCCCGCTGCTGGCACTGGTCCTGTCGGGTACCTTGCGTGGCGGGCTCGGGGTCGGGTTACGCGTGGCCGCGGTGCCGCTGCTGACCGACTTACCCGTGATCGTGCTGTCGGTGACGGTGCTCTCCACGCTGCCGGACCGGGCGGTCGCGGCGGGCGGCCTCGTCGGCGGCCTGTTCCTGCTGTGGCCGGCCTGCACCACGCTGCGGGAGGCACGGACGGCCACGCTGCCGCTGCCGGAGGGCCCGGCCGCGTCGGACGCCTCTCCCGGACCGGACGCCTCTCCCGGACCGGACGCCTCCCCTGGGCCGGACGCCGCCCCCGGACCGGGCGCCTCCCTCGGGCCGGGCGTCGCCCCCGGGCCGGACGCCTCCCTTCGTACGTCCGCCGGCCGGCGGACCGTCCGGCAGGGTGTGGTGGTCAACCTCCTCAGCCCGCACCCGTGGCTGTTCTGGCTGACGACCGGGTCGCCGCTGCTCGTCGACGCGTGGCGGGAGCGCCCCGGGGGCGCCGTCGGTTTCCTCGCCGCCTTCTACGCGCTGCTCGTGGGCAGCAAGGCGCTCCTCGCCCTGGTGGTGGCCCGCACCCGGCACCGGATGAACACCCGCGTCTTCCGGCTGCTGCTCGCCGGGTCGGGCCTGTTGCTGCTGGCCGCCTCCGCGCTGCTGCTGGTGAGCTTCGGCGCGCGGGCGATCGGGTGAGGCCCGCTCCGGCGCGGGGCCGACGCGGGGGTACGAGCCGGAGCGGCACGCGGCGACGCCCCGGGCCGCGGGCGTGCGCGGACGGACGGCGTCCGGCGGGCGTCTCCGCGCCGGGTGCGCCCGAATCCCCCGGCGGGACGCGGGCGGGCGCCGGGGCGTCGCCGCGTGCGGGGCAGCGGGCCGGGGAAGCGCACCGCCCGAGGGACCGCGCTCACCCGCACCTTAGTCCGTCCCCCCGGCGCCCATGGCGCCCGTCGCCTCGCCCCCGGCCGCCTCCGCCAGCCGGGCGATCAGGTCCTCCACCCGCTTCGCCACCGCGTCGCGGTCGCCCTCCGCCAGGACGCCGCCGATGCCGCAGGCGACGGCCCCGGCGGCGATCCACTCGGGGGCGGTGTCGACGCCGACGCCGCCGCTGGGGACCAGGGCGGCCTGCGGCAGTTCGGAGCGGATCGCGCGGACGCGCCCGGGGTGGTGGCCGGCGGCGGGGAACAGCTTGAGGGCGTCGGCGCCCAGCTCCAGCGCGCGGACGATCTCGGCGGGCGTCGAGACGCCGGCGAACACCGGGACGCCGTAGCGGTGGCCGGTGCGCAGCACTTCGGGGTCGAGGGCGGGCGAGGCCAGGAAGCGGGCGCCGGCCTCGACGGCCATCCGCGCGGAGGCCGCGTCCAGGACCGTGCCGGCCCCGATGAGCGCCTCGTCGCCGACCTCCCGGGCCAGGGTGGCGACGGCGTCGAGGGCGAAGGGCGTGGCGAGGGATATCTCCAGGCTGGTGAGGCCGGCCGAGAGCAGCGTGCCGGACGTCAGTGTCGCCTGGTCGTAGCTGTCGCCGCGGACCAGGGCGAGGACGCGTTGCCCCAGCGCTGCCCGGGTGATCTCCCAGCGGTACACGGCAGTTCGCCGCCCTTCTCGTCGCGCGCGGATCGTTCGCGGTGCGCGTGGCCGCGGTGCACGGTGCGCGTGGCCGCGGTTCGCGGAACGAGAAGAACGGTAACGGCAGGGACTGACATCCGACCCCGCCTCGCGGTTCCCCGGACGCGCGAAACGGACCGCGGGAGCGTGCGGGGGTACGGCCGGGTGTGACGACACCTGGCCTGTTGCGCGCGCGGCCTGACGCTCCGTCAGCTCACATACCCGAACGGCCGGGCCGCGGAACACCCGGTTCCAGTGACGGCGCGGACGACGTGGACCGGCCGGGCGGCGCGCGCCCGGCCGGCGGTGGTCAGCAGGCGAAGTCGATCCGGGCGAACGACTGGTAGTGGTCCGCGCTGTAGAAGTCCTCGTGGTCGGCCCGGCCGGCGACGATCCGGCGCGCGCCGCGGTCGGGAGAGCCCGGCGTGACCACGGTGTACTCGTGGTAGTAGCCGCTGCCCTGCTTGGGCAGCACGCCCTCGCGGTTGGAGAAGACCGTGCCGTCCTTGGGGTACGGGAAGGGGCCGCCCTCGTCGATCAGGTCCAGCGTGTCGTGGGCCTGCGACGGCAGGGCGGACTGACAGACGTGGCCGACACCCTTCAGGGCGGGCGAAGCGGCCGTGACGGAGGGGGCAGAGGGGATGGAGGAGGCGGGAGCGGCCATGGCGGCGGCGGGGGCGCCGAGGAAGAGGAAGGAGGCCAACGCGGCCGGCACGCCGAGGCGCGCGAAACGGTGGGGGATGTTCATGCGCCCAGGATGACGCGCGTAGCACATGTCATGTCAACGACAAACAGCTGATGTTTGCGCATCGTTCACCGAATCCGGGGACAACCTCGACGAGAGGGAATTTGCCTCTGAGGCAACAACTTTTGCCTTTGAGGCATGACAGAGCTATACCGGGAGCATGAGCCCAAACACCGGCACGGACGCCCCCGAGACCGAGGATCTCCCCGCTGTCGCCCCGCAGTTGCGCGCGCTGCGCACCCGCAGCGCGCTGACGCTGGAGGCGGCCGCCGCCCGGGCCGGACTGTCGCCCGCTCACCTGTCCCGGCTGGAGACCGGCCGCCGGACGCCGTCCCTCCCCATGCTGCTCGCGCTCGCGCGCACCTATGGAACGACGGTATCCGACCTCCTGGGCGAAGTGCCCCAGACGGCGGATCCGATCGTGCGCGCGGACCGGATGGAGCCCCAGCGGGCGGGCGGCTGGACGTACTGGCGCGCCGGCGGCTCCGGCCGCGCCATGCAGGCCCTGCGGCTGCACGTGCCGCACGGCCCCGACGCGGCCGGCCAGGACGGCCTGGTGCGGGTGCACCCGGGCGAGGAGTGGCTGTACGTCACCGGCGGCCGGCTCCGGCTGTCCCTCGGCGGGACGACGCACCTGCTCGACCCGGGCGACGCCGCCCACTTCGACTCGCTCACCCCGCACCGCATCGCGTCCGCCACGCCCGGCGGGGTGGACCTGCTGTTCATGCACACGCTGATGCAGAGCGGCGTGGCCGGGCTGTGCCTCGGCGACGCCGGAACCAACCGGAGGGGACACCATGAGTGACACCGCGCACCGTCGGCCGGCGGCACCGGCCGCGCACGACGCCGGAACGGCACCGGCGGCCCCGCCGGAGCCCGCCACCCCCGCCGCCTCTGCCACCCCCGTCACCTCCGCCACCCCGGCCGCCCCCGTCAAGGAGGCGGCGCAGGTGGAGGACCGCGCGCCCATGGGCATGGCGGTGCGGGTCTTCATCTACCTGGTCGCCGTCCACTTCATCTCCGCCTTTTTCTTCCTCCTCTTCTACCTGGGCAAGTGACCGCTCCGGGCGCGGTCCGGCCGCTATCCTGGCGGCCCGTCCCCGCACCGGGCCCACCCCCAGGAAGGCGGAACGCCGATGGCGCGCACGGCCCAGGAGGTCCTGGCGGACGCGGTGCGCGAACTGGCCCCGGACACCGGCGCCAACCGGCTCGTCCCCCTGATCGCCGACGGCTCGGCACCGCGTTCGGTGATCGCCGCGTTCGCCCTGGAGCAGCACCACGTCATCGCGTCCGACCGGACCTCCTACCGCCACCTGGCGGAACGGTCGGCGGGCCGCCCCGCCGTCGAGGCGTTCTTCGCGCCGCTCGCGGACGGCGAGACCACCGCCCTGGAGCTGCTGGGCCCGCTGGCGGCGGCCTGCGGCCTGGACGAGCGGGCGGTCCGGGCGTACGAGCCGACGCCGGGCTGCCAGGCGTACCCCGCGTACACGTCCTGGCTGGCGCTGCAGGCCCAGCCGGTGGACGTGGTGGTGGCCCTGACCGTCAACTTCGCGACGTGGAGCGGCTACTGCGCCGTCCTGGGCCGGGCGCTGCGCGCGCACTACGGGTTCGACGACACGGCCTGCGGCTTCTTCGACCTCTTCGCCCGGCCCGCGCCGGACGCCGCGGACACCGCCGGCACCGCCCTGGCGGCGGTCGCGGCCGGGCTGGCGGACGGCCTCCTCACGGAGGGCCTGGCCCACCGGTACGGCCGGCTGCTGCAGAGCTACGAGACGATGTTCTGGAACGCGCTCGCGGAGACGTGACGGCCCCGGGCACGCCGCGCCTCACCCGTCCCACCGCTTCTCCAGCGCCCGCACCCCCTCCCCCGTCAGCGTGCCGTGCACCCGCAGCCGGGCGATCCCGCCGTCGGGGTGGATGTCGAGCCGCAGGTGGGTGGCGACCGGGCGGCCGGGCAGCGGAAAGCGGTGGACGGAGTCGGGGCGGAGGCGGGTACGGGGGATGATCTCCGTCCAGTCGCCGCCCGTCGCCGCGTCGCGCGCGGAGAGCACCGCCCAGCCCGCCGCGTTGCCGTGGTAGCAGCCGGTGTCGATCTCGACGGCGCGCAGCAGCGACTGTCCGGCCAGCCGGTAGCGCACCCAGTCGTGGCCCCGGTCGCGCCGGCGGCGGGTCTCCCAGCCGTCGTCCATGCGCCGGGAGCGGCCCGGCATGATGCTGCCGGACGGCGAGGAGAAGAAGCGGTCGGAGGCGTCCTCGACCAGACCGCCGTTCTCCAGCGCGGCCACGTCCACCGTCTCCAGCGCGGTGAGCCAGGCCGGGTCCGGCGCGGGCTCGCCGTGCACGCGGAGGCGGGCGATGCCGCCGTCGGGGTACTGCTTGAGGCGCAGGTGGGTCCAGCGGCGCGGGTGGTCGACGGCGAAGGCGTTGGCCGCGTGGCCGCCGACCGGGGTGCGGGGGACGAGAACCGTCCACCGGACGTCGTCCGCCGACAGTTCCTCGGGGGACGGTGTGCCGGGCCGGGCGGTGGCCTCGACGCTCACGGCCTGCGGGTGGTTGCCGCGGAAGTGCGCGGTGTCGACGACGAGACCGCGGACGACACCCGGCACGCCGAGCCGGACGAGGGCCCAGTCGTGGTCGTCGTCGGCGGGGTACGGGTGGGCGGCGGACGGGCCGCGGCGGCGGCGGGTCTCCCAGCCGTCCATGACCTTGCCCTTGTGCCCGAAGTGCTCCGGCTCGAACCGGGCGGGGCCGGGGACGAGGAGGTTCTCGCGCTCGGCGAAGAACTCGTCGTTGGCGGCGATGACGGCGCCGCCGAGCCGGCGGTCGGCGAGGTCGGGGAGGTGGCCGAACGGCGGCTCGGCGGCGGCCCGGTAGTCGGCGTACGGATCGCCGCCCTGGTACGGCCGCGCGGGGCCGGCGAACGAGGTGAGGGCGGTGGAGGGGGCGACGGATATCCCGCTGACGGTGCCGCTGGTGATCCCGCTGGTGGTCATACGCGCTCCAGGAGTCGGCCGGTGGGTTCGGTGAGGGCGCCGCGGTGGTGGATCCGCCGGCCGCGCAGCCAGGTGGACCGGACGACGCCGCTCAGGGTGCGGCCGGCGTAGGCGGTCACCGGGTTGCGGTGGTGCAGGGCGGCCGGGTCGACGGTGAACGTCTCGTCGGGGGCGAGGACCGCGAAGTCCGCGTCGCGGCCGGGCTCGATGGCGCCCTTGGCGGAGAGCCCGGCGAGGGCGGCGGGGGCGGTGGCCATCCAGCGGGCCACGTCGTCCAGGGTGTGGCCGCGCCGGCGGGCCTCGGTCCAGACGGCGGGCAGGCCGAGCTGGAGGGAGGCGATGCCGCCCCAGGCGCGGCCGAAGTCGGGGACCTTGAGGTCGGCGGTGCACGGGGAGTGGTCGGAGACGACGCACTGCACGGTGCCGGCCGCCAGGCCGGCCCACAGCGCGTCCCGGTTGGCGGCCTCCCGGATGGGCGGGCAGCACTTGAACTCGGTGGCGCCGTCCGGGACTTCCTCGGCCGTGAGGGTCAGGAAGTGCGGGCAGGTCTCGGCGGTGATCCGGACGCCGGCCGCGCGGGCGGCGGCGAGCGTGCCGAGCGCGTCGGCGGAGGACAGGTGCAGGACGTGGACGCGGGTGCCGTGCCGGCGGGCGACGGCGACGAGCCGTTCGACCGCCGCGTTCTCGGCGTCGCGCGGGCGGGAGGCGAGGAAACCGGCGTAGCGGGGCCCGTCCGGGCCGGGCGCGCCGGCCAGCCGCTCCGGGTCCTCGGCGTGCACGATCAGCAGCCCGTCGAAGGCGGCGAGCTCGGTGGCGGCCGCCTCCAGGGCGGCGGCGTCCAGGGGCGGGAACTCGTCCACGCCGGACGGCGAGAGGAACGCCTTGAAGCCGAGCACGCCGGCGTCGTGCAGCGGGCGCAGGTCGGCCCGGTTGTCCGGCACCGCGCCGCCCCAGAAGCCGACGTCGACGTGGACGGCGGGCCGGGCCGTGTCCCGCTTGATCCGGAGGTGGTCGACGGTGGTGGTGGGCGGGACGCTGTTGAGCGGCATGTCGACGAGGGTGGTGATACCGCCGGCCGCGGCGGCGCGGGTGGCGGTGGCGAAGCCCTCCCACTCCGTACGGCCCGGGTCATTGACGTGCACATGAGTATCGACCAGCCCGGGCAGGAGGACGTCGTCCCCGAGATCCTCGACCGGAACGCCCGGGGCGACCGGGGCGGCATGATCGCCGACCTCGGCGATCCGGCCGTCCTCGACGGTGACAGAGGCGGGGCGGGTGCCGTCGGGCGTCACCACGCGCCGGGAACGCAGGACGAGCTGCCGGTCGGACACGACGCCCCCCGAGGGTCAACAGGCGGATTTCAACGTTCTGTTGAACAGCACTGGCCCGCAGTTTTCATCGCTGTCGGAGTCCCGTCAACCCCTCCGCCCCCACCAGGGCGTTTCCGTCCACCGGGATCGCACTTCCACGCCACAGAACCGAGGGTGAGCCACCGGCCACGGCCCGGTAGGCTGCTCCCACCCCACCCCGGAAGGACCGCGACCAGTGCCCTCGTCCGAGCCCAGAACCCCGTCAGCCACCGGGGGCGTGCAGTCCCTCGAGCGCGCCTTCGTCCTGCTGGAGCGCATGGCCGACGCCGGCGGTGAGGTCGGGCTGAGCGAACTGGCCACGGCCAGCGGCCTGCCGCTGCCCACCATCCACCGGCTGATGCGCACCCTCGTCGCCACCGGCTACGTCCGCCAGCAGCCCAACCGCCGCTACGCCCTCGGCCCGCGCCTGATCCGCCTCGGCGAGAGCTCCGCCCGCCTGCTCGGCACCTGGGCCCGGCCGCACCTGACCCGCTTGGTCGACGAGACCGGCGAGACCGCCAACATGGCCCTGCTCGACGGCGACGAGGTCGTCTACGTCGCCCAGGTGCCCTCGCGCCACTCGGTCCGCATGTTCACCGAGGTCGGCCGGCGCGTCCTCCCGCACACCACCGGCGTCGGCAAGGCCCTCCTCGCCCAGGCCCCCGACGACGAGGTCCGCGCGATCCTCGGCCGCACGGGCATGCCCGCCGCCACCGAGAAGACCATCACGTCACCGGACGTCTTCGTCGACGCCCTGGCCCGCGTGCGGGACTCCGGCTTCGCGGTCGACGACAACGAACAGGAGATCGGCGTCCGCTGCCTGGCCGTCCCGGTCCCCGACTCCCCCACGGCCGCGGCCATCTCCATCTCGGGCCCGGCGGGCCGCGTCACGGAGGAGGCGACGGAACGCATCGTCCCCCTCCTGAAGCAGGCCGCGGCGGAGCTCGCGGCGACCCTGGCCAACACGACGCCGGCCTGACGGCCGGGGGGTGTTCCTGGGGACGAGCCCCCGGACGGGCTGTTTCAGCCCGTCCGGCGTGTGAGGACCTCGCGGCGAAGCCGCGATGCCGGGGTGCGGCCCCTCCCGCGGAAACGGCGCATGAGGGCCCCCTCCGCCGGGCGGGGCCGGGGCACCCCTACCCCGCGAAGCGGTCGATCGCCTCGCGGACCTCGGTCAGGGCCGGGGCCAGGGCGCTCACCGAGCCGACGGCGCCCGCCACGAGCAGCAGGGAGCTGCGCAGGCGCGAGACCTCCGGAGTGCCCGTGCGGGCCATCGCGTCGAGGGCGGCCAGCTCGTCCTCGGCGGCCTCCCGGTCGGGTAACCGGGCGGGGTGCGCGGCCAGCGCCCTGCGGAGCCGGGAGACCGCGGCGCCCAGCTCGTCCACCCTTGGGTCCCGCTCGCCGGTACGGCCCGTCGGCCCCTCTTCCACCACCACGGCGCCTTCCGCCACGAATCTCCCCCTGCCCACGCCACGCGCGATCAGTTAACGCCACTTTCCGCGGGCCGCGCCACACGGAAAGCGAAATTCAGGCCGCGTCTTCCTGAGCGACCGGCGAACTCCCGTACGGCGCGCGGGCGGCCGCGAGTGCGCTATGCAAGGGGCATGACGCTGACGAGGGAAGAAGACGCCCCGCCGGTCGCCGGGCTGCTGCTGGCCGCGGGCGGGGGGCGGCGGCTCGGGGGCCGGCCCAAGGCGCTGCTGGAGCACCGGGGCCGCACCCTGGCCGAGCGCGCGGTCGCGGAGCTCGCGGCGGGCGGCTGCGGGCCGGTGCACGTCGTCGCGGGCGCCGGGGCGGCGGAGGTGCGGCGGCGGCTCGCGGGGGCGGCGTGCACGGTGGTCGGGAACCCCGACTGGGCGGACGGCATGGGCTCCTCGCTGCGGAGCGGTCTGGCGTCGCTCGCCGGGACCCGGGCGTCGGCGGTGCTGGTGATGCTCGTGGACCAGCCGGGGATCGGCGCGGCGGCGGTGGCCCGGGTGGTGGCGGCGCACCGCGCGGGGGCCGGGCTGGTGGCCGCGTCGTACGCGGGCCGGCGCGGCCACCCGGTCCTCTTCGCCCGCCCGCACTGGGCGGGCGTCGCCGCGTCGGCCACGGGCGACCAGGGCGCGCGGGCGTATCTGCGCGCGCACGCGGCGGCGGTGACCGCCGTGACGTGTGACGACGTCGCCGATCCGGACGACATCGACGTCCCGGCGGACCTCGTCCGGCTCCTCGGGTGAGTCCCCGGGCCTCGCCGGGCGGCCGCCGGGCGGCCGCCGGGCACGCCCGGGCCCACCCGGCCCTCCCCGGGCCCCGGCCTCAGCCGCCCCCGCCCGCCCCCGCCGAGCAGCCCCAGCGCGCTCAGTACGGCGACGGACAGCGTCATCCACCCGAGGAACGCCCCGCCGCCGTACAGCACGGCGCCCGCGGCCGGTTCCCCCGTCGCCCGGGACAGTACCCCCGCCACCACGGCCATCAGCAGCGAGTCATGAACGCCAGGAGCACGAGGAGCACCTGGACGGGAAATGTCGGTCTCACCGGTCGATCCCCTTCCGCGAATTCCCGCGAAATTCCGCGAAGCGAAGGCGGTGGTCGACCCGTCGGCAGGCGCGCCTCGGCCCGGCCACCGCTGTGCGATGGTCCGCCGAGGCTCCGCGACGATCGGAGACTCACGTCGAGCTGGTTACGGACGGGGCCCGAGCACTGTCCCCCATCGGACACGTCGCCAGTGCTCCGCTCGGCTCCCGGTCGAGCAACCCTCAACGTAGCCAAGGCCGTTCCGTCGCACCACCGCCCCTCGGCCGACGGCACTCCGGGCCACCGGCACTCGCCCGCCCGGCGGCCGGAAAGTGCCCTGCCCCCACCCCGCCGCATTGAATTTCCGTCATGCGGAATCTAACCTCCATAGAGATCGTCACCGTGCGGCACTCCGTGCCGCACCGACCCCGCACCGACCCGCATCTCCCGAGCCCCTGAGCCCCCGAGCGAGGAGTGAGCCCATGCCCGCAGCAGCGCCGACCCCGTCCGTCGCCGCCGGGACCGCGACCGTGACGCGCCAGGAGGAGGTACTGACCGGCCCGGCCCTGGAGTTCGTGGCCGCCCTGCACGAGCGGTTCACCCCGCGCCGCGACGACCTGCTGGCCCGCCGCGCCGAGCGGCGCGCGCAGATCGCCCGTACCGGCACTCTGGACTTCCTCCCGGAGACCGCGCGTGTCCGCGAGGACCCGACGTGGCGGGTGGCGCCCGCCCCGGCCGCGCTCGACGACCGGCGGGTGGAGATCACCGGGCCGACCGACCGCAAGATGACGGTCAACGCCCTCAACTCCGGCGCCCGCGTCTGGCTCGCGGACTTCGAGGACGCCTCCGCCCCCACCTGGCGGAACGTCGTCCAGGGCCAGCTCAACCTGATCGACGCGTTCGAGCGCCGCATCGACTTCACCACCGCCGAGGGGAAGTCGTACGCCCTGCGGCCGGACGAGGAGCTGGCGACCGTCGTCGTCCGGCCGCGCGGCTGGCACCTCGACGAGCGCCACCTCACCGTCGCCGGCCGGCCCGTGCCCGGCGCGCTGGTCGACTTCGGCCTCTTCTTCTTCCACAACGCGCGCCGCCTCGCCGAGCGCGGCGAGGGGCCGTTCTTCTACCTCCCCAAGCTGGAGTCGCACCGCGAGGCGCGGCTGTGGAACGACGTGTTCGTCTTCGCCCAGGAGTACGCCGGCCTGCCGCACGGCACGGTCCGCGCCACCGTCCTGATCGAGACGATCACCGCGGCGTTCGAAATGGAGGAGATCCTCTACGAGCTGCGCGACCACGCCTCCGGCCTCAACGCGGGCCGCTGGGACTACCTCTTCTCCCTCATCAAGAACTTCCGCGACGCGGGACCGGAGTTCGTCCTGCCCGACCGCAACGCCGTCACCATGACCGTGCCCTTCATGCGCGCCTACACCGAACTCCTCGTCCGCACCTGCCACAAGCGCGGCGCGCACGCCATCGGCGGCATGGCGGCCTTCATCCCGTCCCGCCGCGACCCGGAGGTCAACGAGGCGGCCCTGGCGAAGGTCCGGGCCGACAAAGAGCGGGAGGCGGGCGACGGCTTCGACGGCTCCTGGGTCGCCCACCCCGACCTCGTCCCGGTCGCCCGCGCCGCCTTCGACGCCGTCCTCGGCGACCGCCCGCACCAGAAGCACCGGCTGCGCGAGGACGTCCGCGTCACCGCCGGACAGCTCCTCGCGCTCGACACGACGGAGGCGAAGCCGACCTTCGAGGGCCTGCGGAACGCCGTCCAGGTCGGCATCCGCTACATCGAGGCGTGGCTGCGGGGGCAGGGCGCGGTGGCCATCTTCAACCTGATGGAGGACGCGGCGACGGCGGAGATCTCCCGGTCCCAGATCTGGCAGTGGGTGCACACCGGCGTCGTCCTGGAGGGCGGCGAGAAGGCGACGCCCGCCCTCGTCCGCGAGGTCGCGGCGGCCGAACTCGACGCCGTCCACGCCGAGCTGGGCGACACCGCCTTCGCCGCGGGCCGCTGGCGCGAGGCCCACGACCTGCTGCTGAGGGTGGCGCTGGACGACGACTACGCGGAGTTCCTCACCCTGCCGGCGTACGAGCTGCTCGACTGATCCGCTTCGCGGGGGCCCCGGTCCCGCCCTTTCTCCCCCAGCTACCGCTGGGAGGTGCCCCCAGACGGGCTGAAATCAGCCCGTCTGGGGGCACCCCCTCTGGGGGAGTTTGAGGACGAGCGGCGAAGCCGCGACAAGGGGGGTCTGGGGGCGCAGCCCCCAGAAATCGGCGAATCCCGGATCTCGTCTTGGGGACTTCTGAGGGTAGGGCCTGGTCAGAGCATGCGGAAGCCCCGATCTGGCGCGGGGAGCACCAGACCGAGGCCACCCGTCAGCGAGGGCGCGCCGCTTCGCTCGTGCACTTGGTGCAGACGTACCGGGAGCGGAGCACGAGCCGCTGACCAGCTAGCTACTTCTCTTTGGGCTTGGAGAGCTCAGTAAGCCACGTGGGCTGCCTGCGCGGCGCCCGTGCGCGCTCCGACTCCTGCCGGTTGCACTCCGGGCATGCGAACTTCAATTGCTGACCGTCGCCCACTTCTTCGCTGATGTACCCCGTGTTGTTGCACTTGGCGCACATGTGATCACTCCCTACTGGTTGACCTGTCCGCTTCCGCCACAGGTCTCGCAGGCGCTCTGCAACCCGGTGTCGGGGTCGCGCACGAACCCCGTCCCGTAGCAGGTCTGGCACGTGGTTCCCATGGTCTGCCTCCTTAGTTGTACCCCATAGGGGTGGTGCACCCGCCCGGCGGGCCGGACCATGAGCGCTGCCGGGGCGGGCGGTCGGCCTGCCTCGCCGCTAGGGACGGGCGTCCAGCGGAGAGGCAGGGGGCTAGTGGGTGCCGTGCACCGCGAGCCACACGACGAGGGCCGTGGCCGCTCCGAGGACGGCCAGGAACAACAGCCCCTCAGCGTGGCCGCCCCAGTCGCTCCGCAAGCCGTCAGAAGGCCCCCTGTGGCGTCGGCGGGGGCTCATTGCCGCGCTCCGCGCGTCTCGCGTAGATGCTCGTCGTACTGCATGGCGAACTCCCGATGGATGCAGCCCAGTTCGGCCACTCGTGCGCGGTCTTTGGCCGCTCGTGCCTCGCGCAGGTCGGCCAGGTGCCGGGTGAACAGGGCCGTCCACCACTCGCATGCGGCACGGCGCACGTTTCATCGGCTGTACCGCCCGTGGGGCATCCGGAGGTGGTCCTCCCTGCTGTCCCGGTAGTTCGCCAACTCCGCGTTGAGGCGCGCCCGTTCCCATCTGTCCAGGGCATCGTGCACCCGCTTTTCCGCCTTGGCGATCATCTCATCCCACCAGGCGCACGACTCGCAGGACTTGCTGCTCATCGCCCCTCCCGGTTGAGCTGAATCACCCGGGCGCGCAGCCGGTCCATGGCGTCGGCCCGGCGATACTTCGCCGGGTGCCATGTGCGTCCGCCCTCTGCGCCTCAATGACCTCCTAAACCCGTACATAGCGGACCCCCCGCGAGGGACCGTCGAAGACAGTCCCCGACAGGGGGTCGGTCGGCGCCTCGGGGGCGGTGCTGGCGGGAGGGGTCATATTCTCTGTAGGGACCAGCGAATTCCTGTCGGTACCCTTGACCTGCACCTTTGCCACCACGGGCGATCATCTCCAGACGTACCACTCTGGAGATCCGGGAAAGGGGTGGGTCTGGGGCACCCCACCCCACCGAGACCGCCGCTTTACCTCGACAAAGGTTGAGGTCCTACCGTTCCTCTCATGAGCATGGAAACCACCGCCTGGATGCAGCTGCACGGCCTGATCAACGCGCAGCGCAACCAGCGTCCCTTCGCCCGCGCCACCCTGCGCCGCATCGGCGCCTTCGCCCGCCCGCACCGCCGGCACATCATCCGTTTCGTCCTGCTCAGCATCGCGGGCGCGCTGCTCGCCGTGGCGACGCCGGTGCTCGCCGGGCGGGTCGTGAACGCGATCGTGCGCGGCGACGACCCGGGCACGGTCGTCCGGCTCGCCCTGCTGATCGCCGCCATCGCCCTGGGCGAGGCGGCGCTCGGCCTGCTCAACCGCTGGCTGTCGGCGACCCTCGGCGAGGGGCTGATCCTCGATCTGCGGACGGCGGTCTTCGACCACGTCCAGCGGATGCCGGTGGCGTTCTTCACCCGCACCCGCACGGGCGCGCTGGTCAGCCGGCTGAACAACGACGTGATCGGCGCGCAGCGGGCGTTCAGCAACTCGCTGTCGGGGGTCGTCGGCAACCTGGTGACGCTGCTGCTCACCCTCGCCGTGATGCTGACGCTGTCGTGGCGGATCACCCTGCTGGCGCTGGTGCTGCTGCCGGTGTTCGTGATCCCCGCGCGCCGGGTGGGCGCCCGGATGGCGCGGCTCCAGCGGGAGGCCGCCGACCTCAACGCCGCGATGGGCACCCGGATGACCGAGCGGTTCTCGGCACCGGGCGCCACGCTGGTGAAGCTGTTCGGGCGGCCGGACGACGAGTCGGCGGAGTTCGCCGCCCGGGCGCGCCGGGTGCGGGACATCGGGGTGCGGACGGCGATGGCCCAGTCGGCGTTCATCACCGCCCTCACCCTCGTCTCGGCCCTCGCCCTGGCCCTGGTGTACGGGCTGGGCGGCTGGTTCGCGCTGCGCGGCTCCCTCGAACCGGGCGCCATCGTCTCCCTCGCGCTGCTGCTCACCCGGCTGTACGCGCCGCTGACCGCGCTGGCCGGCGCCCGCGTCGAGATCATGAGCGCCCTCGTCTCCTTCGAGCGGGTTTTCGAGGTGCTGGACCTCAAGCCGCTGATCGCGGAGCGGCCGGACGCCCGGCCGGTGCCGGACGGGCCGGTCTCGGTCGAGTTCGACGACGTCCGCTTCGGCTACCCGTCGGCCGACAAGGTCTCCCTCGCCTCCCTGGAGGAGGTCGCCGCCCTCGACACGCGCGGCGGCACCGAAGTGCTGCACGGCGTCTCGTTCCGCGCCGAGCCCGGCCAGACGATCGCCCTCGTCGGCTCGTCCGGCGCCGGCAAGTCCACCATCGCGCAGCTGCTGCCCCGGCTGTACGACGCGGACGCGGGCAGCGTGCGCCTCGGCGGCGTCGACGTCCGCGACCTGACGGCCGCCTCGCTGCGGGCCACGCTCGGCATGGTCACCCAGGACGGCCACCTCTTCCACGACACCGTCCGCGCCAACCTCGCCCTCGCCCGGCCCGGCGCGACGGACGACGAGCTGTGGGACGCGCTGCGCCGGGCCCGCCTCGACGACCTGGTGCGCGCGCTGCCGGACGGGCTCGACACGGTCGTCGGCGAACGCGGCTACCGGCTCTCCGGCGGCGAGCGGCAGCGGATGACGATCGCCCGGCTGCTGCTGGCCCGCCAGCGCGTCGTCATCCTGGACGAGGCCACCGCCCACCTCGACAACACCTCCGAGGCCGCCGTGCAGGAGGCCCTGGCGGAGGCGCTGGAGGGCCGGACGGCCGTGGTGATCGCCCACCGGCTGTCCACGGTCCGGGCCGCCGACCAGATCCTCGTCGTCGAGGCCGGCCGGATCGTCGAACGCGGCACGCACGACGAACTCCTCGCGCTGGACGGGCGCTACGCGGAGCTGTACCGCACGCAGTTCGCGGGGGCGGAGGGCGCGGTGGGCGCGGAGAGCGCCGAAGGCGCGGTGGGCGACGAGCGGGAGCTGCCCACGCCGGAGGTCGCGGGGGCGTGACGGGCGCGGGGGCGTGACAGGCGCGGGGGCGTGACGGGCACGGGGGAGTCCCCGGGCCTTGGACGTTCCCGGGCCTTGGGTGTGACCGGGCCTTGGGCGTCCCCGCGCCTCGGGCGTCCCCGCATCTGGAGGCCCCCGAGCCGGCCCGCGCCGACGGGCCGTTCTCGCTCCGGAGTACCGGACGGCGACCACAGCGCCCGCACCAGGCGGCAACCACGCCCCGCACCAGGCGGCGCCCGCCCCCCGGCCTACGTAGCGACCGCCCCGAACGCCACGAACCCGCAGATCAGCACCGCCAGCACGGCCAGCAGCGGCCAGACGAAGCGCAGGTACCGGTCGTAGCCCACCTTCGCCAGCGACACCCCACCCACCACCACGGCCGTCGTCGGCACCCACAGGTTCATCCAGCCGCTGGCCGCCTGCCAGGCCGTCACCACCACCGCCCGGGAGACGCCCGCGAAGTCGGCGAGCGGGGCGAGGATGGGCATGGCGAGGGTGGCGTGGCCGGAGGTGGAGGGGATGAGGAAGGCGAGGGGGAGGTTGACGATGAAGACCATGACGCCGAAGAGGGAGGCGGCGGTGCCGGTGACGGCGCTCTCGATCGAGTGCAGCACGGTGTCCGTGATGCGGGCGTTGTTCATGATGACCGTGACGCCGCGGGCGAGGACGATCGTCAGGGCCGGGGCGAGGAAGTCGGCCGCGCCCTGGACGACGACCGCGCTCAGCCGCCGCTCCCCCAGCCGCGCCACGATCCCCACCAGCAGCGCGGCCGTGAGGAAGAGGGCCGCCAACTGGGCGAAGGACCAGCCGAGTTCCCAGCCGTAGGGCGTGGCGTCGGCGCGCCCGGTGAGGGCGCTCGCCCAGGGGATCACCGAGAAGATCATGAAGACGAAGACGGCGGTGACCAGGGCGAGCACGGTCCGGTGCAGCCCGGTGAGGGCGGGCGGTTCGGCGGAGGCGGCGGCCAGTTCCCGGTCGCCGGGCAGGAAGCCGACGAGGGAGCGCTCGGGGCGGGCGCGCACCCGGTGCGCGTACCAGAGGACGTAGGCGATGGTGACGCCGGTGAGGACGAGCCACATCGCGAACCGCAGGGTGATCCCGTCGCCGAGCGAGACGTCGGCGGCGGACGACGCCACGCCCGTCGCGAAGGGGTTGACGGTGGAGGCGAGCACGCCGACGCCGGCGCCCAGGATGATCGTGCCGGTGGCGACCATCCGGTCGTACCCCAGGGCGAGCATCAGCGGCACGATCAGGCCGTAGAAGCCGAGCGTCTCCTCGGCGAAGCCCTCCACCGTGCCGAGCAGCGAGAAGACGGTCATCACTCCGGCGATCAGCAGGGCGCCGCGGGCGCGCAGCCGGTGGGCGAGGCGTTCGATGCCGCGGTCGAGGGCGCCGGTGGCGAAGACGACGGTGATGAACGCGCCGATGGCGAGGACGAACAGGAAGACTCCGGCGCTGCCGTAGAGGGTGCCGGCGGCGTCGGCGGCGACCTGGCCGGTGCGCGGGTCGCGCACGCCGTAGAGGCCGTTGACGGGGGCGAGGAACAGCTCGCCCAGCCGGTGGACGAAGTCGCCGGGCGCCGCCTCGCGGTGGTACGTGCCCTGGACGGGGTCGCCGGCCGGGGTCCGCCGGTAGCTGCCGGAGGGGATGACGAAGGCGAGGGCCCAGACGACGACGGTGACGGCGACGAGCACGGTGAGGGCGCTGGGGAAGACGAATCGGCGGCCGCCGGGCTCGCTGTCGGCGGCGTCCTCGCTTGGCCGGTCGTCCATGGGGCCCCTCTCCGCACGACGGGTGCAGTAGATGTGCCCCGATTATCACTAGATCAGTGGTTTCTCCCCTTCCGCCACGCGGGGCGCTTCGGCGGTCCGCCGGGCGCGCCCCACCCCCTGGAAGGCGAGGTTGAGCAGGACGGCCGTCAGGCAGCCGGCACTGACGCCCGAGCCGAGGACGGTCCGCACCGCCTCGGGAACGGCGTCTCCGGCGTAGAAGGTCTTGGAGACGACGGGGATCATGCCCATGCCAAGCGAGACGGCGGCGACGAGCACGTTGTCGCCCCGGTCGAGCCCGGCCTTCACCAGGACGCCGATGCCGCTCGCCGCGACCGTCCCGAACAGCACCAGGCCGGCCCCGCCCAGCACCGGCCGCGGCACCAGCGCGACCAGCGAGGCGAACGCCGGACTGAGCCCGAGGACGACGAAGACCAGCCCGCAGACCGCGACGGTGAAGCGACTGCGCACGCCGGTGATGGCGACCAGGCCGATGTTCTGCGCGAACGCGCTGTTGGTGAAGCCGTTGAACACCGGCGCGACGGCGCTGCCCAGGGTGTCCGCGCGCAGTCCCGCCGCGATCGTCCTCTCGTCCGCCGGCCGTCCGACGATCTCGCCGAGCGCGAGCATGTCCGCCGTGCTCTCCGTCATGCACACCAGCATCAGGATGGACATGCTCACCACGGCCGACACCTGGAAGTGCGGGTTCCCGAAGTGGAACGGCTCGGGGAAACCGACGAGCGCCGCGTGCCGGGTGGCGGAGCCGTCCACCGCCCCGAAGGGAACAGCCAGCAGCGTCCCGGCGACCAGGCCGAGCAGCACGGCGATCTGCCGCAGGAACCCCTGGAGCAGCCGGCGCAGCACCAGCACGATCAGCAGTGTGGCCCCGGCCAGACCGAGACCGGTCCCGGTGGCGGGCCGTTCGGGGTGACCGTCCTGGATCCAGCCGAAGGCGACGGGGAGCAGGGTGAGGCCGATGAGGGTGATGACCGTGCCGCTGACGACCGGCGGGAAGAAGCGGACCAGCCGGCAGAAGTAGGGGGCGAGGAAGAAGCCGAGCACCCCGGCGACCATCACGGCCCCGAAGACCACGGGCAGCGCGTCCCGCCGGTCCGCCTGCCCGTCCGCGATGGCGAGGACGGGCGCGACCCCCGCGAACGAGACGCCGTTGACGAACGGCAGCCGCGCCCCGACCCCGCGGAACCCGATGGTCTGGAGCAGCGTGGCCAGCCCCGCCGTGAACAGGGCGGCCCCGACGAGGAAGGTGATCTGCCGCGCGGACAGCCCGACGGCGGCCCCGATCACCAGGGGCGGGGCCACGACTCCGGCGTAGCTGGCGGCGACGTGCTGCAGCCCGGTCGCCAGCAGGCGGGCGGGGCGGGGGAGTTCGTCGACGGGGTGGACGGGCGGGGGTGCGCCCGGAGGCTCCTCCGGGGGCGTCTCCGGGGGCAACGGCGTCTCCGGGCCGGAAACTTGCCCGCCGCCCGCCGAAGGCGGCCCCGATTCGGGTGGTTCGGCGGCGGCGTCGGCGGGCGGGCTGGGCACGGTCACGGGGCGTTCCTCCTGTCGTTGTGCGCACCGCCGATGGGGCAGCACGGTTTCCGGAGGCGTTGCGAGGGCTTGTGCCCGACTACTCCCCCGCCGCGAGGCGGGTCAGGCGGCGGGACTGCGCGCGGGCGGCGCGGGCGATCCCGTCCTCGTCGGCGGTGACCAGCCGGCCGTCCTCGACGACCGTCCGCCCGTGGACGAGGGAGAGGGTGACGGGCGCGGGCGGGCCGAGGACGAGGGCGGCCACCGGGTCGGCGACGGTGGAGTGGCCGAGCCCGTCGAGGCGCCAGAGGACGAGGTCGGCGAGCTTGCCGGGTTCGAGCGAGCCCAGTTCGTCCGCCCGGCCGAGCACCCGCGCGCCGCCGTACGTCGCCATGCGCAGCACCTGACGTACCGTCAGTGCATCGGCTTTGCCCGCCAGTCGGTGGACGAGGAGGGAGTTGCGCAGCTCGGTGTGGAGCTCCCCGGACTCGTTGGAGGCGGTGCCGTCCACGCCGAGCCCGACCAGGACGCCCGCCGTGAGCATCGCGGGGACGGGGGCGGTGCCGGC
Source organism: Streptomyces mobaraensis (assembly GCF_020099395.1). NCBI lineage: Bacteria > Bacillati > Actinomycetota > Actinomycetes > Kitasatosporales > Streptomycetaceae > Streptomyces > Streptomyces mobaraensis. Next base: position 1,562,805 of record NZ_CP083590.1, read on the forward strand.
GGCGAGCCGGGCGTTGGAGGACGGGCAGTGGGCGACGCCGGTGCCGGTGCGGGCGAAGGCGGCGATGTCGGCGTCGTTCATGTGCACGCAGTGGGCCATCCACACGTCGTCGCCGAGCCAGCCGGTGGAGTCCAGGTAGTCGGTCGGGCCCATCCCGAACCGCTCCTTGCAGAACCGCTCCTCCTCCACCGTCTCCGAGCCGTGGGTGTGCAGCCGGACGCCCTTGCGGCGGGCGAGCGCGGCGGCCTCGCGCAGCAGGTCGGTGGTGACGGAGAAGGGCGAGCAGGGCGCGACGCCGACCCGCAGCATCGAGCCGGGGGACGGGTCGTGGTGGGTGTCGATCGCCTCCTCGGTGGCGGCGAGCGCGGCGTCGAGGGTCTCGACGGCGAAGTCCGGCGGCAGCCCGCCGTCGGACTCGCCGAGGTCCATCGAGCCCCGGGTGGGGTGGAACCGTACGCCCAGTTCGCGGGCGGCGCGGATCTCGGCGCCGAGGAGGTCGCCGCTGCCGCGCGGGAAGACGTAGTGGTGGTCGGCGGCGGTCGTCACCCCGCCGCGGACCATCATGGCGAGGGAGGCGCGGGCCGCCTCGTACACCATGGGCTCGTCGATGCGCGCCCATATCGGGTAGAGCGCCTTCAGCCAGTCGAAGAGGACGGCGTCCTGGGCGAGTCCGCGGGTGAGCCACTGGTAGAAGTGGTGGTGGGTGTTGACCAGCCCGGGGGTGGCCAGGTGGCCGCCGGCGTCCACCCGGCGGACGACGCCGGTGAGCCCGGCGGGGGCGGGCCCGGGGCCGACGGACTCGATCCGCTCGTCCGCGATGACGAGGTGGCCGGTGGGGTGTTCGGTGTCGTGCGCGTCCACGGTCGCGAGGGCGCAGTTCTCGATGACGGTGCGGTGCTTCGGCTGTGCTGCTGTCACAGTGCTGATCCTCCGGAGGTGCCATGGGGGGGAGCCCTAGAGGCAGGTGAGGTCCACGGGGATGCCGGGCTCCGCCCCTGCACGCAGGACGGTGGCCTCGATCAGGCCGTAGGGGCGGTCCGCGGCGTAGTAGACCTCGTGGTCGTTCTTGAGGCCGAAGGGCTCCAGATCCACGAGGAAGTGGTGCTTGTTGGGGAGGGAGAGGCGTATCTCCTCTACCTCCGGGCGGTGTTCGAGGACCCGGCTGCCCATCGAGTGGAGCGTCTGCTGGAGCGAGTACGAGTACGTGTCCGCGAAGGCGTGCAGCAGGTGGCCGCGGACGGCGGTCCAGGACGCGTCCCACTCCGGCGCGGGCCGGGCGTCGTCCGTCCAGCCGTACCGCCAGCGGGAGTTGACCTCGGTGGCGAGGACGCGGTCGGCGGTCTCTTGGAGGGTGGTGTAGCGGTCCTTGGCGAAGCCGCGGAATTCGGAGCCGGTGGAGTTGAGGACCACGAGGTCCTTGAGGCCGGAGATCACCTCCCAGGCCGTCCCGTCGTAGGTGATCTGCGCGGTGCGGGTCTCACGGCCCGCTCTGACGAAGGAGTGCCGGGCGTCCCCGGCTCCCGGCGCGTCGATCCGGTCCCAGGCGTGCTCCTCGACGCGGATGCGCGCCCTGTGGATGGCCTCCTGGCTCGTGACGAAGTGCCGGGCGAGGTGGACGCCGAACTCCTCGGCCGACGCGATGCCGCGCTCCTTGGCGAAGGCGAAGACGGTGTTCTTGGTGGTGTCGGTGGTGAGGACGTTGGCGTTGGAACCGGAGAGGTGGACGTCATCCATCGCGCCGGAGAGGGCGACGGAGACGACGAGGTCCTTGATGTGGTGGGTCGCGCCGTCGCGGGTGACGCGGACGACGTGGCACTCGGCCTTGCCGTACTGGTTCTGGCCGAGGACGGCGCGATCGGCGGGACGGCCGGTGGCTTCGGTCACGGGGACTTCGGTCATGGGGGCTTCGGTCATGGCGTGCTAGCTCCCTCGGTAGACGGAGTAGCCGAAGGGGCTGAGCAGCAGCGGCACGTGGTAGTGCTCTCCCGGCGTCACGGCGAAGACCGCGGTGACCTCGGGGAAGAACGCTGCGCCCCCGGCTCGTTCACGGGACAGGTGGGGCCCGACGTCGAACAGCAGCCGTGCGTGGGTGGCGTCCCCGGGCAGCGCCGGAAGCCCGCCGCACCGCCCGTCGCCGTCGGTCTCGGCGGCGCCGAGCGCCGACCAGGCGCCCTGGGTACGGGCGGTGAGGGCCACGGTCACACCGGCGGCGGGGCGGCCGGCGGCGGTGTCGAGGACGTGGGTGGAGACGGTGGCGGGGGCGGAGGCGGGGGCGTGGGTAAAGGCGGAGGCGGAGGGCGCGGCTTCCACGAGCCGGGTCAGCCGCAGCCGGTTGATGCGCCCCAACTCGGCTCTGGCGACGTCGCGTTCGCGTTCGCGTGAGTTGCCGAGCCGGCGGCGGAGGGCGTCGCGCAGCTCCTCGGCGGTCAGGCCGGAGGCGCAGACGAGGAAGACGTGGCCGAACCGCGCCTGGTAGGCGAGGTTCAGCTCGCGCATCTCGGCGGCGAGCGCGGGCGGGGCGCCGGTCATGCCGCGCTGTTCACCGGCCGATACGGTGTCCCCGGGGGTGGGCCGCCCGATGGGCGGATGCCCGGCGAGCGCCTCGTCGAGCCCCGCCTCGTCCAGCCGTCGGACCGCCGCGTCGGAGGCGGCGAGCAGCGCCCGGACGTCGGGATAGGGCCGGCCGCGCAGCACCTCCGCGACCCACGCCGTACTCGCGCACACCTCCGACAGCGCGGCCCGGGCCGCACCGTCGTCCGCCGCGTTGAACCGGGTGAGCCCCGGCACCGAACTCGAAGTCACGGGAACCTCCGTGGCGCTTCTCGCCGCACTCGGACGCGCTGCGCACAGCTAACGCCCTGGACACCTCGGCGTCAACACTTTGTTGAAAAACCACGCCTGGCGGGATACCCGGGCGCGGCCGCGCTCATGCGGGCCCGTCGCCGCCGATCAGGATTGCCGCCGCGCCCGTCGGCGGTCGTCGATCTCGTCGAACCAGCCGCGGTCGGCACCGGCTTCCCCCTCGTCCTCGCCGGAGAGCCGGCGCAGCGTCGCGGTGGCGATGCCGAGGAAGGCGGACGCGGGGCCGGAGGAGCCGCCCTCCGGCAGCGCCAGACAGGTCTCCACGGGCAGCGCGTCGGTGACGCGGAGGTAGACGAGGTCGGGGCGGGCGTACGAACCCGCGACGCTGAGCGGGACGAGGGCGAGGCCCTGCCCGGAGGCGACGAGCTCGAACTTCTCGTCCAGCGAGGACGTCCGCCGCTTCCTGACGTCGAGAATCGGCTCGCCGTCGAGGTCGGCGACGGTGAGTGCGGCCCGGCCGGCCAGCGGATGCGTCACGGGCAGGCAGACGACCTTGTGCTCGCGGCCGACGGGGACGGTGCGCAGCCCGGCGTCGTCGAAGGGGCGCCGGAGGAAGCCGACGTGGGCGCGGCCGTCGCGCAGCGGCGCGTCCTGCTCCCACCAGCGCAGCGGCAACACGTCGATCGCCACCTCGGGGTGGCGGGCCGTGAACTCCCGGATGGCCTCCGATACGCGCAGGCCGGGCGAGAAGGCGACGACGAGCCGCTGCTCGCCGCGATCGGCTTCCCGCACCCGCCGCAGCGCGGCGTCGACGACGGTGGTGATCCTGCGGGCCTCGTCGTACAGCTGCCGTCCGGCGGGGGTGAGTTCGACGCTGCGGGTGGTGCGGTCGAGCAGCCGGTACCCCACCTCGTCCTCGAAGGCGCGGATCTGCCGGCTGAGGACCGGCTGGGCGACGAACAGCGCCTGGGCCGCCCGGCCGAAGTGCCGGTGCTCGGCGACCGCGACGAAGTAGCGGAGCTTGCGCAGGTCCAGATCCATGTCCGAACGGTATCAATGGGGTGAGAAGGGTATTGGACGCGCGGCAGGGCCCGCTCGGAGACTGAAGCCCTGCCCGTCGGCCCTCGGGCCCGTGCCCGTACCCCTTAACAGGCCCGTATCCAGAACAGGAATCAGCCATGACCGAGACCCGCAGAACCGCTCTCATCGTCGGGGCCTCCCGGACCCTGGGCCTCGGGATCGCCGCCGCGTACCTGCGGCGCGGCTGGGACGTCGTCGGCACGGTCCGCGGCACCCGGCGTACGGGGCTGCACGAGCTGGCCGACCGGGCCGGCACCGATACGTCCGGGGGCCGGGGCCGACTGACCGTCGAGTCACTGGAGATGACCGCCCCGGACCAGATCGCGGCGCTCCGCGACCGCCTGGCGGCGCGGTCGACGACGCTCGACCTCCTCTTCGTCAACGCCGCGATAACGCGCGGCGACCTCCCGATCGGCGAGGTCCCGACCGACATGTTCACGGAGGTCATGGTCACCAACGCGCTGAGCCCGATGCGCGTCGTGGAGACCCTCCGCCCGCTGGTCGCCCCGGCCGGCACCATCGGTGTCATGTCGTCCGACCAGGGCAGCGTCTCCCTGAACACGGAGGGCGGCCAGGACCTCTACCGGGCGAGCAAGTCCGCCCTCAACCAGCTGATGCGCTGTCGCGCGGCCCGCCACGCCTCGGACACCCGGACCCTGCTGCTGATGGACCCCGGCTGGGTCCGCACCGGACTCGGCGGCCCGGAGGCGGAACTCAGCGTGGAGGAGAGCGTTCCGGGGGTGGTGGAGACGATGGAGGCCCATCGCGGGAAGCAGGGCCTGCACTTCGTCGACCTTGAGGGGAACGTGGTGCCCTGGTAGCTCACCGGGCCGCGACACCGCGCATCAGCGGCGGGTCTCGATCCGCAGGTCACCCGCGATCACCTTGCGGATGTGGTCGCCGGCGAGCATGTCGTGCGGGAAACCCAGGTCGACCGCGCTGACCTCATCGAGGCGGGCCAGTTGGGCGGCGGTGAAGTCGACCTCCAAGGCACCCAGGTTGTCCTCCAACTGCGCGGGCGTGCGGGCGCCGATGACCGGCGCCGTCACGCTCGGCTTCCGCAGCGTCCAGGCCAGCCCGACCTGGGCAGGCGTGCGGCCCAGCTCCGCCGCGACCTCCTTCACGGCATCGGCGATGGCGAAGCTCCGTTCGGTCAGCGCGCCCAAGGCAATGTTGAAGCTCTTGCGGGTGCCGTCCCCGGACGCGACGTCCGTCGCGGTCACATCGTCGCGGCTGTACTTGCCGGTGAGCACCCCGCCGGCCAGCGGTGAGTACGGGATCACGCCCAGCCCCATCTCGCGTGCCATGGGGATCAGGTCACGTTCCCCGGTGCGCTCGATCAGGTTGTACTCGATTTGCAGCGCGACCAGCGGCGACCACCCGCGCAGGTCGGCGACCGCCTGCATACGGGACACCTGCCAGGCCGGTGTATTGCAGATCGCCACGTACAAGACCTTGCCCTGCCGCACCAGATCGTCCATGCCGCGCAGGATCTCCTCGACCGGCGTCGAGAAATCCCACACGTGCAGATAGAGCAGATCGATGTAGTCCGTACCGAGCTGCCGCAGACTCGTCTCCACCGAAGCGAACAGGCTCTTGCGGTGACTGCCCGCGGAGTTCGGGTCGCCGGGCCGGCGCAGCGTCGTGTATTTCGTCGCCAGCACCAGACTTTCGCGATTGCCGCGGGCGAATTCGCCCAGCAGACGCTCGGAACTGCCGTTGGTGTAGGTGACGGCGGTGTCGATGAAGTTGCCGCCCCGCCCGACGTAGAGGTCGAACAGCTTGCGTGCCTCGTCCTTCCCGGCTCCCCAGCCCCAATCGGTGCCGAAGGTCGCCGCGCCCAGCGCCAGTGGCGAGACCCGCAGCCCGGAGCGGCCCAGCAGCCGGTAGCTGTCGAGGGTGAGCGACATCGTTTTCTCCTGTGCTCTCGGTTCGTTGTCGCACACCAGACTCCGGCCGCCGCGAGCCACGGGTAAGGGAAAGGTGTTCCTGGGAACGCCGGTCCTACCCTCACTGTTGGAACGGACATGACGACCACCCGCACCGTCGACACCACACACGAGCTGGCCGCGTTCCTGCGGGCCCGGCGCGAACGGCTGGACCCGCGCGATCTCGGTCTGCCGCCAGGACGGCAGGCCCGGCGGACCCCAGGGCTGCGCCGCGAAGAGGTCGCCGAACTGGCCGGGGTGAGCGTCGACTACGTCGTGCGGCTGGAACAGGGGCGCGGGCCGCGGCCGTCGGCGGACGTGCTGGAGGCGCTGGCCCGTGCGCTGCGCCTGCCCCCCGTCGAACGCGCCTACCTCTTCGACCTGGCCCGACAGCGCCCCCGCACCGCCGGCCGGCCGGCCACCACCGCGGCACCGCCGCTGGCCGGGCTGGTCGCCGACCTGTCGCCGCTGCCGGCCATGCTGATGAACCACCGCTACGACATCCTGGCCTGGAACCGCGAAATGACGACGCTGCTCCTGGATTTCGACACGCTTCCTCCGTCGCGGCGCAATGCGATGTGGCTGTGCCTCGCACATCCGGACATACGCGAGCTCTATGTCGACCGGGAGCGCGTCGTGCGCGAGGGTGTCGCCCACCTGCGCACCGCGTGGGCGGCGCATCCGGAGGACCGGGCGTTGACCGGTCTCATTGCCGAATTCATGACTCATGATGAGGAATTCGCGCGATGGTGGGCCGAGCGGGACATCCAGGTCAACGGCCGCGGGCAGAAGGTGATGCGGCATCCCGAAGCCGGAGTGATCGCCCTGTGTTTCGAAGTGCTCATACCGCTTCAGGATCCGAACCAGCGCTTGCTGGTCTTCCGCCCCGCGGACGAGGCGAGCCGGTCGGCATGGGACCGGCTGTGCGCACCATGATGCCCGTAGGGGCGCCGGGCCCGCGCTTCGTCGGCCACCGCGCCTGCCGAAGGAGGGACCGTGCCCCGGTGGCTCACCGAGTCACGTCAGGCTTATCCGGCTCGGGCGTACCCCGCTCGGGCGTACCCGGCTCAGGCGTATCCGGCGGGCCTGGGAGGACCAGCGTGAAGGTGGTCCCGGGGCGCGGGTGGCCGGAGCGGGCGGTGAGGGTGCCGTGGTGGCGCTCGGCGATGTCCCGGGCGATGGCGAGTCCGAGGCCGCTGCCGCCCGCGTCGCGCGTGCGGGCCTCGTCGAGGCGGGTGAACCGCTCGAAGACGAGCTCGTACTCGTCCGGGGCCAGGGGCGTGCCGTCGTTGTGGACGGTGACGGTGTGCGCCCGGCCGTCGGTGGTGACGGCCAGGACGACGGCGGTGCGCGCGTGGCGTACGGCGTTGTCGAGGAGGTTGCGCAGCAGACGGTGGAGCTGTGCGCCGTCGCCGCGGACGGGGGCCCGGTCGGGGCCGGGGCGCAGCGTGACGGGGTGGCCGCGGTGGCGGTACTCGTGGACGAGTTCCGCGGTGAGGCCGGCCAGGTCGACGAGGGAGTGGGCGGCGGGGCCGTCGGGCCGGTCGGGGCGGGCCAGCAGGAGCAGGTCCTCGGTGAGGGCGTGGACGCGCCGGGTGGCCGTGAGGGCGTGGCGGAGCGTCTCGTGCGCGTCGACGGTGTCGGGGTGGGCGAGGGCGGTCTCCAGCTCGTAGCGCAGCGCGGCGACGGGAGAGCGCAGTTCGTGCGAGGCGTCCGCGACGAAGCGGCGCTGGCGTTCCACGGCGGTCTCCAGCCGGTCCAGCGTGGTGTTGGTGGTCAGCGCCAGGCGGCGGACGGGGTCGCGGGCGTCGGGTACGGGGACGCGGCGGTCGAGGCTGGTGTCGGTGATCTCGGCGACCTCCCGGCGGATCGCCTCGACCGGGCGCAGGGAGCGGCGCGCGGCGGCCCAGGCGAGGGCGGCGACCAGCAGCGCGGCCAGCGGGACGCCCGCCATGAGCGGGGTGCGCAGGGGGACGGTGGCCCGCTCGGCGTCGTCGGAGGGGACGAGGACGTAGAGGGTGGAACGGCACGATCCGTCGGCCTCGGTGGGCAGGGCGCACGCGGGCGCGGGGGTGTGCACGGCGGTGGCGAAGACGGTGAGGGTGTGGTGCGCGAGGGCGTGGGCCTGCCGGTGGGCGAGGAGGGCCTGCTGCTCGGCGGAGGTGTCGCTGACGGGCGGCGGCTTCAGCGTGCCGTCGGGGCGGTGGAAGCGGTCGTGGTCGCGTTCGTCGACCGCGCCGAGGCGGACCGTGCCGCGTTGCGGGCCGCCGGTCGCCCGGCGGGGAGGCGGGATGGGCGGCGGGGGCAGCCGGGCCGGCAGGCCGGCGAGGTCCTGGGTGCCGCCGGCCGCGGCGACGGTACGGCCCGCCCGGTCGATCTCGATGAGGGGCCAGCCGCGCAGGGGATCGCCGAGGATCTCCTTGCCGGCGGCCGCCTGGTCGGCGAGCTGGACGGACAGCTCGTACGCCCGGTTGTCCGTCGCCCGGTAGGCGTCCGCGCGGACGTGCCGGAACAGCCACCACGCCCCGGCGCCGAACAGCAGGAGGGCGGTGACTCCCGCCACGAGCGCGATGCGCGCCTGTCCGGGGACGCGACGGAGCAGGGCCGGGGCGGCGGCCATCAGAACCGCTCACGGGGCGTGAGGCGGTACCCGTACCCGCGCACGGTCTCGATGCTGTGCGTGGCGAAGGGGGCGTCGACCTTCTTGCGGAGGGTCGAGATGTAGACCTCCACGATGGCGGTGCCCCCGGTGTAGGCCGGGTCCCAGACCTCGTCGAGGATCTCCTCCTTCGACACCGGGCGGTCCGGTGTGTGCAGCAGGCAGGTGAGGATCGCGAACTCCTTCGGCGTCAGGGCGAACTCCACGTCGCCCCGGCCCGCGCGGCGGGAGGTCACGTCCGCCCACAGGTCGCCGACGCGCAGCACGGACCGGTCGGCGGCGGTGGCGGCGGCGCCCCGGCGCAGCAGGGCCCGCAAGCGGGCGAGGAGGACGACCGAGGAGAACGGCTTGACCAGGTAGTCGTCGGCGCCGGTGTCCAGCCCCTCCGCCTCGTCGTACTCGCCGTCCTTCGCGGTGAGCATCAGCACGGGCGTGGTGAGGCCCGCGGCGCGGAGGGCGGCGCAGATGCGGTAGCCGTTCGGACCGGGGAGCATGATGTCGAGCACGATGACCGCGTGGCCACCGGTCAGGGCCCGCTGCAGCCCGGTGGTGCCGTCGCGGACGAGCTCGACGTCGTAGCCCTCCGCGGTGAGGCCGCGCTGGAGGGCGGGCCCGAGCTGCGGGTCGTCCTCGATGACCAGGATGCCTTTCACGACAGGATGCCTTTCACGGGATGAAGCCTGTCATGTCGACCGGCTTCTCCCTTAAGACGGCCTTTGGCTTCTTTAGATCATCTTTGGGCGGATTGCCGCATGCTGTGTCTCCGCCACACGGCCCCACCAGCCCAACCAGCCGCCCACCGCCGGAGGCGTGCGACCCCATGCGTATTTCCTTCCTCCTCCACAACGCCTACACCATCGGCGGCACGATCAGATCGACGTTCAACCTCGCCGCCGCACTGGCCGCCGCCGACCACGACGTGGAGATCGTCTCGGCCCTCCGCTACCGCGCGACGCCCGCCATGGGCGCCCCGCCGGGCGTCCGGCTGACCCATCTGGTGGACCTGTGCCCCGGCTCCCCGCACTACGACGGCGACGACCCCCGCCACGCCCGTCCCGCCCGCGTCTTCCCCCGCGCGGACGGCCGCCACCGGCAGTACAGCCGCCTCACGGACGAACGCATCGGCCGGTACCTGTCCGGGCTGGAGACGGACGTGATCGTCGGCACCCGGCCGGGCCTCAACGTGCACATCGCCCGGCAGGCCCACCCCGCCGCCATCCGCGTGGGCCAGGAACACCTCACCCTCTCCGGCCACGGCCTGCGCATGCGCCACGAGATACGCCACCGCTACCCCTTGCTGGACGCGCTCACCACGGTGACCGAAGCCGACGCCCACGCCTACCGCGGGCTCGCCCTGCCGGGCGTACGGGTGCGGGCGATAGCGAACAGCGTCCCCGCCGCGGCCGAGGGCACGACCGCCGCCACCGACCGGAAAGTCGTCGTGGCCGCCGGACGCCTCATCCCGGTGAAGCGCTACGACCTCCTCATCAGGGCCTTCGCCGGCGTCGTCGCCGCCCACCCCGACTGGCGGCTCCGCATCTTCGGCCGAGGCGACACCACCGGCGACGAACGACGGGCCCTGACCTCCCTCATCGACACCCTCGGCCTGCACAACCACGTCACCCTCAACGACCACACAGGCACCCTGGACTCCGAGCTGGCGAAAGCTTCCATAGCCGTCTCCACCTCCGACCGGGAGTCCTTCGGCATGACCATCGTCGAAGCCATGCGCTCCGGCCTCCCGGTCGTCGCGACCGACTGCCCGAACGGCCCGCGCGAGATCATCACCGACGGCGTCGACGGCCACCTGGTCCGCCCGGGCGACGCGGCGGGCATCACCGCCGCGTTGTGCGCCCTGATCCGCGACGAGGCGACGCGCCACCGCATGGGCGAAGCGGCCCACCGGAACGCGGCACGCTTCACCCCGTCCCACATCGCCGCGCAACACCTGGCCTTGTACGAGGACTTGCTGAGCAAAGGCCCGGGCAAACGCACCCTCGGTCCCCTACGGGAAGCCGCCCACCGCTCACGCACCGCCGCCATCGACACGGCGCATGCGTGGCGGTCGACGGCGCGGCGCGCGCTGAAGAGGTGACCCCTGCTACCGGGTCGCCCCATCGGGCCAGATGACCTGAGTGGGAACGCCGTGACGCTCGGCGTACGCCACGACGTCGGCGGTGCCGCCGTAGCCGCGCGCCGGCTCACCATCCCAAACGGCGACGAGCCGGTCGACGAGCCCCACCATCAGTTCGCTGCCCGCCATGTGGGCGTGCGAGTCGGAGCTTCGCAGTCCCGTGGCGTGCACGTCGGCAGCTCGGCGCATCAGCTCGTCGTACTCCGCGTGATGCCAGAGCGGCAGTCCCTGCCGGTACTCCTTGGCGGGAACGACGACTTCGAGCCGCCCGCCATGGGCGAGAACCTCTTGCGCCAGCCATGTGTCCGGTCCGTCCGCGAGGCAGCTCACAACTACCAGATCCGCGGCGTCCAGGGACTTGACCATGGCAGCGAGCTCCGGACGAACCTGCCTCTCGACTTCGGCCGCGAGACCACGGTGGCCGGTGATCCCCATCCTCATATGCCCCTCCCGTGACAGAAATGCGCTGAGCAGCCGTCCACCGTCAACTGTGACGCCTGTTCCCGGCCTTCAGGGGACCCCCGAGAGGCCGGGACGGGTACGTTCGAAGGTGACCGACGGTGGAACGGAGTGATCGGCCATGCGGTGGAGCGACTACAGCAACGGCGAGCGCATCAAGATCCTGCGGGGCAGGGACGTCAACCAGGCCGCTCTGGCCGAGATGACGGGCCTGTCCATCGCCACCATCCAGAAGGCTGAGCAGGACAAGCAGCTTTCGCTCAACACGCTCATGCAGATCGCCGACGCGCTGGGCGTGGACACGTCGGTCATCCTGGGGCAGCAGGCCCCGCGCCGGGCCATGGCACAGTCCGACCGAACGATGTTGCGAGCCCTCTCCCAGGCTGTGCACGACACCGCGGCCGGGATGCTCCCGGAGACCGCCGCCGGGAGCGACGAACGCGCCCTGCGGGTGGCCATCGGCAAGTGCTGGGATCTCTACTGGCAGGGGCACTACACCAAGGCCGGCGCGCTGGTGGTGCCGGTTCTCGCCGAGGCTGCCGTCCACCTCGACGAACGTCCCGCCGGAAGCCAGGGCACCGCGTGGGGGCTCCTTGCCGACGCCTACAGGTTGGCGGCGTACGTCGCGAACCTGATGGGGTCGCGCGACCTCGCCTACGCGGCGATCGGCCAGGCACAGGCAGCCGCGGAACGGTCGGACGACGAGTTGCGGCCCGCCCTCGTCAGGTCGGGCCGCGCCTGGGTGTACCTCCGCGACGCGCGGTTGGACGACGCGCTGCGTCTGGCCGAGAAGGCGGCGGTGGACATCGAGCCGCGGTTCTCGCGAGCGACCTCGGACCAGTTGACCGTCTACGGCTCGCACATCAATTTCGCGGCGGTCGTGGCCAGCCGCATGCAGAAGAAAGACCTGGTCAAGGGCTTCCTGTCTCTGGCGACCGCGACGGGCGCCCGACTGGGCGCCGAACACCGCGCCCACGGCACGCTGTTCGGGCCGGTCACGGCCGACACGCAGGCGGTCGGCATCGCCGTGGCACTCGGGCAGGCCGGCAAGGCCCTGGAGCTGGTCCGGGGCATCCCGGAGAACAGCCTGAGCGCCCTCACCGAGGCCGCGCGCAACCGCTTCGCGATGGACAAGGCCATGGCCCAGGCCGACGCCCGGCTGTGGGACGCCTCCCTCGACACGCTGGAAAAGGCCCTGATCCAAGCCCCCGTGTGGGCCCGCCACCAAGCACTGCCCAGCGTGATCGTCCAGAAGGTCGGACGGGCTTCGACAGCCCGCGTCCGCCGCGTATCGGCGCTGATCGGCGTACGCCCTGGCGTCGAGTCCGGCTTCGCCCGGGCAACGGCCAAGGCCGCGCCGTAGGGTCGGTTCGGCCGCGTGGAGGAGGGGGACTCGTACGCGGCGTACGAGTCCGCCTCCTCCGCTGTTCAACGCCCGCACCGGACAGCCGAACCGACACGACCGTGATACTTCACCCACCCCAGCCGCTCCACTCTGAGCGCAGGCGCCGCGCCGCAATGCCTACCATCGGACGGTAAGTCACCAAGTTCTCCGACCTCTTGGGGTGGCCATGGCCAGTTGGGCGGATCTGACGACCGGCAAGCGGATCAAGGCCCTGCGCGGCTCCGACATGACGCAACAGGGCCTCGCCGAGGCGGCCGGCGTCTCGTTGGCCCTGGTGCAGAAGGCGGAGCAGGACAAGGGGGACCTCTCCGTGGGCTCCCTGCTCAAGCTCGCCGCCGCGCTGCGCACGGACGTGTCTGTGCTGCTCGGCCAGCAGGCGCCGCGGCACGGAATGAACCGCGAGGACCGCACGGCGCTGCGGCGCCTCTCGGACGCCGTCCACGAAAGTGCGCTGGGAGACTGGGACGCGATCGAGGACCCGAGCGGCATCGCGGAACTCGCCCACGCTCGGGACGAGGCATGGGCCGCGTACTGGGCCGGTGACAACATCCACGTCAGCACGCTCGCCGCCAAGGTGCTTCTGGAAGGGCACGCCCGGTACGCGACCGCGACGGACGCCGAGCGGGAGCGGCTCGGGGCGATCCTGGCGAGTACCTACCGCGTGGCCGCGTCGTGTGCCAACGGGTTCGGGCAGCGTGATCTCGCCCTGGCGGCGCTGGTATCGGCGAAGCGGTGGGCCACCGCAGCCGACGATCCGGTGCTCCTCGCCCTCCTGGAGTCCACCTTGTCGTGGGTGCACCTCCGCAGCGCCAAGCTCCCGCGGGCCATGGCCGTCGCCGAGCGCGCCGCCCTGACTGTGGAGCCCAGGTTCAGCCGCGCGTCAGAGCCCGAACTGGTCGCCTACGGTCGGTTGATGATCTCCGCCGCGGTAGCCGCCTCCCGCCACGAGGACGAGGAATCGGCCCAGAACTACCTGTCACAGGCAACGGCGGCAGCCGCCCGTCTCGGCCGGGACGTGGACCTCTACGGCACGAGCTTCGGACCGACGGCGGCCAAGGCGGAGGCCGTGGGCGTCCACGTGGCGCTGAAGAACTTCGGGCGCGCGCTCAAGCTCGCCACGGAACCCGGGATGCAGGGGCTTCCCCGCACCATGTCCATGGTGGCGAGGAACCGGTACAGGCTCGACGTGGCCCTCGCCCAATGTGCCGCAGGGCTCTACGACCAGGCCGGTGACACACTCATCGAGGTGGGACTCGAAGCACCCGAGTGGGTGCGGCACCAGGCTCTCCCCGGGGTGATCGGACGCCGTCTGGCGAAGGTCTCCTCAGCGAGGGTCCGCAGCATCAGTCAACTCATCGGCGTGCCCTTGATCGCGTGACTCATACGGAGCGTACGAGTCACTCTCGGTGACCTTGAGCGGTCGTACGCTTCGTCGGTTCCCCCTCCGCGCCTCCCACAGCAAGATGCAGGTATGCCGGGAAAACAGCGTGGCGAGCCCCGACCCACCTCTGCGGGAAACCGTTCGGCGAGCGACCACGAGCGCCGTCGCCGCCTCCTGGACATAGCCTCCGGCTTCGAGTCGTCCGTCGTGCGCTTCCCTTGCGTGATCTACGTCCACGCGACGACCGCGGCCGATTTGGCGCTTGGTCTCCAGGAATGCCGAGACTGCGCCTACGCGCTCGGCTGGCACGTCGTCGGCACGATCGCCTGGACCGGCGAGCGGTGTCGCACCGTGGAGCACCGCAACCTCGATCGAGCCATCAGCTACTTCTGGGAACGCCGGGCGAAGGCTCTCCTCACGGTGCACCAGGCCATGCTGCCCCGCTCCGGAGACCAGTACCGCGCCTTCGTCAGCACGATCGAGGCCCACAACGGCTTCGTGCACTTCAGGAAACCGGCGGCGGGAGCTCCGTCGGCCGAGAGGGGCGACGGCTCATGGTGAGATACGGCAACTGGGCCACCGACACCCGCGACGGCCGGCTCGGCCAGGTGGTACGCCAGAAGCTCGCGTACGTCGTGCTGCGCGCACCGGACGGCGGCAGTGAGTGGGACTGCCCGTTCGACGACCACCGCATCGCGACAGTGCGGGAGCTCAAGGACGCCGGTCTCTGGGAGCGACGATGAACGCGGATCCGAAAGCGCCGCGTTCCCGGCTGACGCTGCGCGTCTCACGGGACGGCGGGCGGACGTACGGGAGCACGGTCACGCACCTTCCCTACACCGACCGCCCGCCGGAATCACCGCTCCGCTTCCCGCCTTGCTCCTGTCCCGCCTGCCACCCGAGGGCCGACCCGATGAACCACCCTCCCCTCCCGATCCCCTTGCCGCACAGCAGCGGTCCCCGAGCACTCCCCACCCCGCCATGCCCACCCTGCGACGTCCAAGAGGGCGAACTCCGCGCCCTGGAAGTGGAGCTGCGAGCCGCCGAGCGCCGCGAAGACGGCAGCCGCGTCGCCCTCCTCAGGCACGAACACGACGAGCGGCTCAAAGCCCTGCGCCGCCACCGCGACGGTCACGTGCGAGGAGCGATGCCCTGATCTTGCCTTTCAACCGGTTCGTCGGGGCAGCGTTCCGCCCCGGGCGACTGAGCACCGCCGAAGCGGAGACGTCGACGACGTCACGCGGCCCCGTCCTTTGATCCTGCGGATTGGTTCGATGACCAGTAACTCAGCGAGCCGACCTCTTTGGCCCGCACCGAGCACCCGGCCGCCGGGCACGCAGGGGAGGCGGCGGTGATCGCCACCGTGCCGTCCGGGCACGGCTACGGCGGCACGGCGCTCCACCTCGGTATCGACCAGGCGGAGCACGAAAGCAGTCAGGGCGTCGGCCTCGGCGTCGCCACCGCTCGCGGCTTCGGCGGCCTGTACGTGCTGATGGCGTCCGGCACGGCCTGCCGATCCCACTCGCCGACCTCACCGACCGCCAGGGCGCCTACGTCCGACGGGCCCCGGTCGGGATCTGCGCCGTCACCGGAGGCGAGGCGGTCCGGCACATGCTCCGGCCGTGCCAGATGACGCCGGCCATCGCCCACGCGAAGAGCGCGTACCCGCTCACGCTGAAGTCCGCGTCGCCTTCGCGCCGTTCTGCGCCCACCAGGTTGTCATCAAGACGAGCATTCCTGACGAAGTCGACGTGACGTACCTTCATGAGTGTGGCGCCATAGGCATCGGAGGTGCTCTTGATGGCAGCTCTACTCGGCCTCGGTTTCTGGGTCGTCGTGTGCTATTTCGCGTGGCAGGGGATCTCGGCGCGGCTCAAGGACAAGCCTCCTTCACCTCCCCCGGTTGCACGGAAGAAGCCGGCGAAGCCTCCCCTGCCCCCTGCTCCGCGACCGCCCAGTACGAAGAAGAAGGGTGGTCCGAAGCCTTCGACGGCGGCATCCGGGGGCTCCAGCACCACTCGCCGTATTCGGGACCAGGGCAGCAGCGGGTTGTCACATTCGACCCACCACTCCCTTGACCAGGGCAGTGATGGATCGTCACAGCCGAGCCACCACCATCACACTCAACACTCCAGCGGTGGTAGCAGCCACAGCGGTGGGCAGCACACCACGCACCATCATGATGGGGGCGGTAGCCACCACGGTGGCGGCCACGATACCGGCGGTGGCCACGACGGCGGCTGCGCGTTCTGACGTCTGCCGCGAAAAGTACGCCACCGGCACAAGGCCCACACCACCTACAACGGGCGCATCCCGATCGTGGGACCACGCCGCAGCGCTTGCGCGAGCACGGGCCGGCCGGGCCTGCGTTCTGGCGCTTTGGCCGCCCCGGCATCCAGCCGCTGGACGATGCGATCGGCAACCCGCGTGAAGTCGCCGCCGAGGCGGCCTACCGGTCCGTCGAGGGCCGCCGGGCAGAGCAGCACCGGGCTGAGCTTGTTCATAACGCCCGCCGCGGCGAACCCGGCTGGAGGCCGGCCACCCAAGCACGGCGGAGAGTTCGTCTTCGGCGATCCCGCCACCTGGGGCACGGAGCAGCCAGTCACGGTCACCGACACCCGCCTCTACGGCAAGGCCACCGCCCGGGCGTGGGACCGGCTGCACCCCAGGCCCACCCAGCGGGCCGCCTGGCTGGAGCACGATGGACCGCTGCCCGCATCGAGGGAGCGGCCATCCGCCTGGCCGTCGATCACCTGCCGTCCGGCGGGGTGAACAAGCCGGTCTGGCTGTGGTCATCAAGGACCGGCGCCACTACGGCCGACGTCGACCGGTGCCGGCAGGCGTTCCTGCGATGGTTCGACGTCGAGCACATCTTCCGCACGACGACTGGCACTCCGGCCGGTGCACCGAAACCCACCGCACCCGGCCCCAGCCGCCCGCCCGGCTCGAAGAACCGGCGACCCGCAACCCGCCACGACGTAGGACGAGTCCTCACCGGCAGCGAGCCATGCCAGCGGCTCGCCCCCCCCCACAAGGTCGGCACCAAACCCCGACGAACCGGTCACAAGCTGGCTGCAAGGCCGTCAGCTCGCGGCATGTTCCGCGGGGAAGTCGGCGCCGAGCGTCACCTCGCGCCAGCCGTCGAAGGC
Source organism: Streptomyces mobaraensis (assembly GCF_020099395.1). NCBI lineage: Bacteria > Bacillati > Actinomycetota > Actinomycetes > Kitasatosporales > Streptomycetaceae > Streptomyces > Streptomyces mobaraensis. The sequence continues at coordinate 1,579,802 of NZ_CP083590.1, forward strand.
CGCCCGGAGGGAGTCGAGCTTGGCGGTGGCGATGTCGTACGCCGCCTTGCCGAGCAGCAGGCGCAGCGGAGGCCGTTCGGCCGTGACGGCGTCGATGACGGCCCGGGCGGCGCGTGCGGGGTCGCCGGGCTGGTGGCCGTAGGTGGCGAAGGTGCTGGTGCGCCGGGTGCCCGCGGTGGGGGCGTAGTCGTCGATGACCGCGGCGGACTGGCGCATGGAGGGGCCGGACCAGTTGGTGCGGAACGCGGCGGGTTCGACGATCGTCACGTTGATGCCCAGGGGGGCGACCTCGGCGGCCAGGGACTCGGAGAGGCCTTCCACGGCGAACTTGGTCGCGTGGTAGTAGCCGGTGGCGCCGAAGCCGGCGAGGCCGCCGAGGGAGGACATGTTCACGATGTGGCCCGAGCGTCGGGCGCGCATGCCGGGCAGGACGGCCTTGGTGGTGTCGACCAGGCCGAAGACGTTGGTGTCGAACAGGGCGCGCACCTCGTCGTCCTCGCCCTCCTCGACGGCGGCGAGGTACCCGTAACCGGCGTTGTTGACCAGGACGTCGATCCGTCCGAAGGCCGCCTCCGCCCGGGCGACCGCCCGCGCGATCTGGCCGGCGTCGGTGACGTCCAGGGGCAGGGCGAGGGCGCGTTCCCCGTGTCCGGCGACCACGTCGGCGACCTTGCCGGTGTCCCGGGCGGTGACCACGGCGCGCCATCCCTGTTCCAGCACGGCGCGGGCGAGCGCCCGGCCCAGGCCGGAGGAACAGCCGGTGATGAACCACACGGGAGAGTCAGCGGGAGAGTCAACGGAGGAGTCATATAGCGAGTCAGAGGTGTTCATGCGGGATGTGCCCTTCGCTTTGGGAATCGGTGGGGGTGAGGTCGCCCAGCAGGGTCAGCGACCGTTCGGCGGCGCTGCCGGGCTCGGCCCGGTAGACGACCAGGTGCTGACCCGGGGCGCTGTTGACGGAGAAGGTCTCGAAGTCCAGCGTGAGGTCGCCGGCCAGCGGATGCCGGAACCGCTTGGCCGAGGCCGTCTTGGCCCGTACCTCGTGGCGCGCCCACATGCGGGCGAAATCGGCGCTGCACACGCACAGTTCACCGACGAGTTCGCGGAGCCGCTGGTCGTCGGGGGCGGGATTGGCGGCCCGGAGCGCGGCCACGCATCCCTGCGCCACGACGGCCCAGTCGCGGTAGAAGTCCCGCGCGGCCGGGTTGAGGAACATGGCCGTGATCAGGCTGTCCTCGCCGCCGAGCCAGGAGAACAGCGCTTCGCCGAGGGGGTTGACGGCCAGCAGGTCGAGGTACCGGCCGTAGACCAGAGCCGGGGTGTCCGCCCAGGCGTCCAGCAGGGACACCAGTTGCGGGCCGGCGTACTCCCGAGCGGACCGCGGGCGCGGGCGCGGGGGCGGATCGACCATGGCGCGCAGGTAGGCGGCTTCCTCGTCCTTCAGCAGAAGTGCGGCCGCCAGAGCCCGCAGCACCTGGGACGAGGGATTGCGTTCGCGCCCCTGTTCCAACCGCACGTAGTAGTCGGTGCTCACCCCGGCGAGGACGGCCACCTCCTCGCGGCGCAGGCCGGGGGTGCGTCGCGCGCCCGGGGGCATCCCGTGCTCCTCAGGGCGTACCAACGCGCGTCGGGCCCGCAGGAATTCACTCAGCCGGTTGTCGTCCATGCCGACCAACGTACGGGCCGGCACCGCGAAAAGGGTGGCCCTGCCACACCCACCCCCGGGGTGGGATCAGGAAGTCGCCGCCCTCCCGCGAGCCCCGGCCGCCGGCCGCCAGCCGCCAACCGCCGGCTCAGCGGCCCGAATCGGCCGCGCCCGCGAAGCGCCTCACGGCCCGGGGCCGGGCCGGACCGGCCCTGCGGGGCCTGGGCGCGGGCTCGGGCAGGCGGGCCAGTCTGCCGCTGATCAGCGACGCCGCGCGGCTCACGGCGTCGCACAGCGGGGGGATCAGCTTCGCGTCCAGGGCGGTCACCGCGATGGCGGCCACCACCTCGCCGGACGCCGAGTGCACCGGAGCCGCCACGCACGACAGTGACTCCACGCACTGTTCGTAGTCGAACGCGAGCCTCCGCTCCCGGATCCGCGTGGCCTCACGCGCCCAGGCGGCCTCGGTCCAGCCGGCGGGCCGCTCCGGCGCCGGGGCGGCCGCCGCCAGGGCCAGTTCGGCCGCGCTGCCGGGTGGCAGGACGGCCCCGGAGCGCAGCGGGAAGACCTCGTCCACCTGGCCCCGCATGCCCCCGACGACGATGATGTGCCCGGCTTCGGGCACCGACAGGCTCAGGCTCGCCTCACCGCTGACCGCCGCGAGATCCCGCAGCGGCTGGGCCGATGCGGCTCGCAGCGCGCGCGCCGGATGCCAGGCCTGCCCGAGCCGGAACGTGCGCGGGCCCAGCCGGTAGCGGCCTTCGTGACTCTGCACCGCGCCCAGTGCGACCAGCTGCCCGAGCAGCCGGTGGGCGGTGGCCTTCGGCAGCGCGGCGTCGCTCGCCAGCCGGGTCAGCCCCACCTCGTCGTCGTGCGCGAGTACCTCCATGAGTGCGAACGCGCCTTCCAGCACGCCGCGTCCCTCGGCGCCGGATCTCGCCATGAGGGTCCCCCTCTCATGCCGGGCCGTCGATCGGACGGCCCCGCAACTCCCCCGTTCGAACCCTTCCTCCTGGTGTTCGTCGACGAGGCGCGCCGCCCGTCCGGCTTGGCGGGCGGACCCATGTGGCAGCCGGGGCGACGTGCTTTCCGTGCCACAGCTGGTATGGGCCGTCGTTCCAGTCCGGGACGGTCCGGGATGGCCCGGGACAGTCCGGGACGGTCCGGGAGGTGCGCCTCCGTGTTCCCGTTACCGTCCGGGCAGTGCTGTGTCGCCTTGTTCTCGAACACCGGCAGCGGTGAACCTACTTCAGCCTCTGCTCCATGAACAGTCAACGTCTGCACAGTGACACCCCCCGCCGGTGACAAAGTGCACAGCGAGCCGGGGCCTGCCTCTGCCCGGCCCCGGGCTGGAAAGGGTTCCCCTCGGTCCCCGGTCCGTTGAACGGACCGGATCATTGCCCGTGCGCAGTGATCGCGCCACTGTGTTACTCGTCAGGGGACGAAACGCCGGTGCTCCCAAGGGAGTCGGGCGGGCGTCCACGCACAGCGGACAGGGGAGGCACATATGAGCGCCATCAAGACGAGCGCGAAGCAGTTCAAGTACGTCATGGGCGCGATGACGGCTGTCTTCTTCGGCACGTGCTCGGCCAGCTGAAGTAGACGCCGGGGGTGGGGGCGGTCCGCCGCCCCCACCCCTTCGTCCTGTTCGAGGTGCGAGGGAGGCATCAGTGCTGGAGACGGCTGTCCGGCAGGTGCGGGTGGCCACGGCCATGGTGTTCGGCCGGCGGCTGAGCGTACGGGCCGTGGAACGGCTGGTCGCCGACGCGCTCGCCACGCTGGAGGAGTTCGGCTCGCTCGGCGACGACGTCGACGAACTGGCCGACGGACCGTTCACCGATCCGGCCGAGCGCCGCGACCTGCAGAACCGGGCGCTCCAGCGCACCGTGCGCAGGCTCGCCGCCCGCTCGCCCTTCTACCGGGAACGGCTCGCCGGAGTGGACCCGTCCGGGATCACGACCGAGACGCTCACCCGCATCCCGGTGACGCGCAAGGCCGACCTGATCGCCCGCCCCGCCGACTTCCTCTGCGGCAACCCGTACCTGGTGACGCAGACCACCGGCACCACCGGCGCGCCGGTGCGGATCTGGCTCTCCCGCTACGAGATGGAGCTGTGGCCCGCCCTGATCGCGCTGTCCCTGGTGCTCCGCGGCGACCTCGGCCCCGGCGACCGGATGCAGATCAACCTCAGCTCGCGGGCGACCGCCGCCGTGCAGGAGGACGTCGAGGTGTGCCGCCTCGCCAACGCCGCCTGTCACGTGGTGGGACAGGTCCCGCCCGAGGAGTCCGTCGAGCACCTGCTCGGCCGCTCCGGCCTCCGGCCTACGGTGCTCACCGGCAACCCCAGCTACCTCGCCCGCATGGTGCGCGTCGCCCGCGAACGCGGGTACGGGCCGCGGGACTTCGGGCTGCGCGCGGTCTACGCGGGAGGGGAGATGCTGTCCCGCAACCTGGCGGCCGCCTTCCGCGAGACCTTCGGCGCGCGCACCGTCGGCGACTCCTTCGGGATGACCGAGCTGCTGCCCGTCAGCGGCCGTACGTGTACCCACCATCACCTGCACATCGACCCCACCATGGGGTACACGGAGGTCCTCGACCCGGAGACGGGCGAGCCCGCCGGGCCCGGCCGTCTCGGCGAGCTGACGGTCACCCCGTACTTCCCCTACCGGGAGTGCATGCCCGTCCTGCGGTACAACACCGGTGACCTGGTCCGCACCCTGGACGGCGAGCCCGCCTGCGAACTCGCCTCGGTCCCCGCGGTCTCCCACATCCTCGGCAAGGCCGGACAGCTGTACCGCACCGCCGACGCCGTCGTCACCCCGCGCGACCTCGTGGAGGCGCTGGACGGCACCCCCGGCCTGCCGTGGCCGCTGCGCCACCGGGCCGAGGTCACCGCCCGGGGCCGGCTGCGCGTGGAGGTCGTCTCCAAGGAACTCGGCGCGGCCGACGTGACCGAACGGCTGCGGGCCGAGGGCATCGACGCCGACGTCACCGTCCTGCCGCTGGACGACGCGGAAGCGGCGCTCCGCTTCCCGCTCCGCTGCGACCTGCTGGAGCACACCTTCACCCGGAGCCACGCATGACGGTCTTCTTCCAACTCGCGGTCAGCTGCGCCCTGGCGCTCGCGGTGTGCGCCGGCGCCGTCGGCTACTTCCGCGCCGTCCGCACCCCCCGGCCGCCGGTCGGCGTCTTCAACGGCGCCGACATCTTCGTGATGATGGGCTTCGTCCTGGCACTGCCGTACCTCTACCTGGCGCTGCCCGGTGCGGTCCTGCCGGCGGTGCTCGCGGTGGCCTTCGCGGGCGGGCTGTCCGTCGGCTACCAGCCCGTCATCGGCGACGGAAGGCTGCGCTGGGCGCTGATCGCCGCGCTGATCGCGGCCGTGCTCGGCACCCACCTCGCCTTCGGCGACACCGCCGCGCCGTACTGGATCGCCAACAGCTGCGTCGTCGGCCTGGTCGTCGTCTCCGCCACCAACATCAGCGTCCAGGGCGGGATGCGGCTGAGGAACGTCGCGTGGTTCCTGCTCGCGCTCACCGCCTACGACGCGTTCTTCGCCTGGGTCGTCCCCCTGACCGAGGAGCTGTCCGACGCGGTCCAGGGCTACCCCTTCGCCCCCGCGGCCGGGCTGCGCGTCGGGGACGACCTCGGCGCCGTGCTCGGCATGGGCGATCTGCTGGCCTACGCCCTCTTCACCACCGCCGCCTACAAGGCGTACGGGAAGGCGGGGCTGCGCACCGGCATCGTCCTGGTCGTGCTCTTCGGCGCGGTGGCCCCGGTGGCCGCCCTGCACATCGTCGGCGCGGTCACCGGGCACGCCGCGACGCTGATCCCGGCCCAGGTCTTCTTCGGCCCGGCGGCCTTCACCGGCCACCTGCTCCTGCGCCGCCGGGGCCCGGAGCGGCGGATGGCCGAACTCGCGTTCCGCCGCGACCGGATCGGAGCCCCGGGGGCGGCGGCCGGCCCGCGCCACGGGCAGGAGGCGGCCCGGCTCCTCGGCTGACGCCGGGCCGGTCCGCGCATACGTGGGGGGACGGCCGGCCGCCCGGTCACTCCGCCCTGTTCAAGTAGTTGTAGACGGTGAACCGGCTGACCCCCAGCGCCGCCGCGACCTTCTCCACGCCGTGGCGGAGGGTGAAGGCGCCGCGGGACTCCAGGTTGCGGACGATGGACTGCTTGGTCTTGCGGTCGAGTTGGGCCAGGGGGGCGCCGTGGCGGCGTTCGAGGTCGGTGAGGATGCGGTCGAGGGAGTCGGCGAGGTGGGGGAGGCGGACGGCGAGGATCTCGTGGCCCTCCCAGCTGAGGACCACGTCGTCCGGTAGGGCCTCGGCCGGGTCGAGGAGGAGGCCGCCCATCGCCTCCACCAGGGGGGTCACCGCGGCGCGGAAGCGGTCGGCGTCCGAGGAGGGGGACGGAGAAGGGTCCGGGGAGAGGTCCGGGGAAGGGGTCGTCACGGGCCGGTCCTCGGGGTGTCCTCCGGCGCGTCCAGGACGTTCAGCTGGAGGGAGACGCGCGTCGCGCCCGCGCCTATCGACCGGCGCAGCAGCTCGCCCACGGCGGCGAGGACCGCTTCCGCCCCGCCCTCGGCCGTGTTGCCGAAGGGGCCGACGTCCACGTGGTCGAGGCCGGCGTCCTGGACCACGTCCCGGGCCACGACGGCGTGCGGGGGCGGGCGGTCGAGGTCGAACGGCTCCGTGGTGAATTCCACTCTCAGGCGCACCATGCCGCCACGGTATCCGGCCCGGCGTCTCACTTGGCCGCCGTCCAAGTTCGTACGTTCGGAAGAGGGTTCACTCTGTGTCGGCGACACCCGGCCGCCGACGCCACGCTCGGTGACGGGGTCGGATGGCGGGGCGTCCGAGTTCCCCGTCGGTTTTCACGACCTCCCTGGCGGGTGTGCCACCAAGTGAGACATGAAAAACATTTGGTGACGTGGATCACATTGCCGCTTCTGTGATGGTACATCCATCATTGTGTTGGCCAACGATTAAAGGGTGCTCTTTCGGGATCTCGCGCCACACGTCCCGAATGCCCCGCAGGCAAAAAGGCAGTTGCCGAAAGACGCCGGTCCAGGTCCCCATCGCCGTGGACACCGGCCGGCGAACGACGCGCACCCCCCGTTTCCCCTACCGCGTGCACACGTGATTACGGAGAAAACGAAGTGAGCTCACCCGCGTTATCCACCCGCCCGTCGGCGCCGGACTTCCGGAGCCCCCTCGCCCTCTCCCTGCCCGCGCCCGCGCCGACCGTCCTCACCGGACGCCTCGTCCCGGACGACCTCTGGCACCTGGCCAAGGAGGCGATACCGCCCACGCCGAAACGGCCACAGGGTGGCGGGCAGCGCCGGGTCGACGACCGCGAGGTGCTGGCCGCCATCGTGTTCGTGGCGGGATCCGGCTGCAGTTGGCGCCGGCTGCCCCCGGTCTTCGGCGCCTCCTGGCAGACCGTGCACCGCCGTTTCACCGAATGGAGCGCCGCGGGCCTCTGGGACCTGCTGTGCGCCGCCGCCGAACACCGCGCCGCCGGGGCGCGCGCCGACTGGACGCTCACCGTCTGCCGCCGCATCCGCGCCCGCGCCGCCGCGTCCTCCGGATCGCCGGGTTCGCTCGGCGCGCTCGGTTCGCCCAGCTCATCCAGCTCGTCCAGCTCCACAGGCTCGTCCAGCCCTTCCGGCTCGTCCAGCCCCTCCGGCTCTTCCGGTTCATCCGGCTCGTGGGTCTCGTCCGCCTCCGTCGTCCCGGCCGTCCGTCCCGTCGACGTGCCCCCATCGGACGCCCTCCGGCGCGTGCCACTCGTCACCGTCGCCGCTGCCACCGCTGCCGCCGCCCGCTGAGCCCTTCCCCTAAAGGCCGTTCGCACCATCCCGCGGAAACACCTGTGCCGTTTCCGCCGCCCCTCCCACCCCCTCCCCCCTCCCCGTTCCACCCACCCTTTTCCCTTCCAAACGAACGGAATGACGCGCATGCTTCAGCAGCGAGAATCGGTCGCGCTCATCGGTATCGGCTGCCGGTTCCCCGGCGGCATCGACTCCCCGGAATCGTTCTGGAATTTCCTCTCCGGCGGCAAGGTGTCCGTCGAACCCACCCCCGAGGACCGCTGGCGTCCCTACACGAAGATCAGCCCGGAGTTCTCCGAGGCTTTGCGCCGCGCCGACCGGCCGGGCAACTTCATCGGCGACGTCGACGGTTTCGACGCCGAGTTCTTCGGCATCACGCCGCGCGAGGCGGAGTTCATGGACCCGCAGCAGCGGCTCGTCCTCGAAGTGGCGTGGGAGGCGCTGGAGCACGCCGGCATGGCGCCGCGCTCGGTGGCGGGCTCCGACGCCGGCGTCTACATCGGCACCTGCTCCGACGACTACGGGCGGCGGTTACTGGAAGACCTGCCCCGCATCGAGCCGTGGACGGGCATCGGCGCCCAGCTCACCGGCATCGCCAACCGCGTCTCGCACGTCCTCGACCTGCACGGCCCCAGCTTCGTCCTGGACTCCGCCTGCTCGGCGTCGCTGGTGGCGGTGCACCTGGCCTGCCAGTCGCTGCTCACCGGCGAGACGTCCCTCGCCCTGGCCGGCGGCGTCAACATCATCCTCTCGCCCGCGTACACCCTCACCCTGGAGGCGGCCGGTGCCCTCTCCCCCGACGGCCGCAGCAAGCCGTTCGACGCGGAGGGCGACGGCTACGGGCGCGCCGAGGGCTGCGGCGTCCTGGTGCTCAAGCGGCTGGCGGACGCCGAGCGGGACGGCGACCGGATCCTCGCCGTGATCCGCGGCTCGGCCGTCGCCCAGGACGGCGCGACCAACGGCATCATGGCCCCCAACCCCGACGCCCAGCGCGACCTGCTCCGCCTCGCCTGGCGGCAGGCGGGCCTGGACCCGGCCACCGCCGGCTACATCGAGGCGCACGGCACCGGCACCCGGCTCGGCGACCCGGTCGAGGCGTCCGGCCTGCACGCGGTGTTCGGCACCGGGCGGCCGGACGGCAAGCCGTGCTGGATCGGCTCGGTGAAGTCCAACATCGGCCACGCCGAACCCGCTTCGGGCGTCGCCGGGATCATCAAGGCCACGCTGATGCTCCGCGAGGCGGAGCTGGCGGCGACGGTCCTGACCAGCGAGCCGAGCCCCGACATCCCCTGGGACGACTGGGGGCTGCGGCTGGTCACCGAGCACCAGCCGTGGCCGAAGGGCGACACCCCGCGCCGGGCCGGCGTCTCCGGGTACGGGTACGGCGGCACCATCGGGCACATCGTCCTGGAGGAGGCGCCCGCCGCCGACGAGGAGCCGGTCGCGGAACCGGAGGGCGGCGCCGTCCGCGCGTACCCCCTCTCGTACCGCTCCCGCGCCGGGATCACCGCCTACGCGGCCCGCCTCGCCGACTGGCTGGAGCAGCACCCGGGCACCCCGCTCTCCGCCGTCGGCCACACCCTCGCCACCCGCCGCAGCCACCTGGAGCACCGGGCGACCGTCGTCGCCGACGGCCGCGCCGAACTCGTTTCCCTGTTACGGGAGTTGGCGGCTGACGAGACCGGGGAGCGGCAGCTTGACGGTGTCGTCACCGGTGCCGTACCGCCCGGGGGCGCGGCGGACACCGGGACGGTGTGGGTGTTCTCAGGGCACGGCTCGCACTGGCCGGGGATGGGGGCCGAACTGCTGGCCGAGCGTGCCGAGTTCGCGGCTGTCATCGACGCGCTGGAGCCCGTGTTCCGGGAGGAGCTGGGCTTCTCGGCCCGGCAGGCCCTGCTGGACGGCGACTTCGACTCCGTCGACCGTGCCCAGTCCATGATCTTCGCGATGCAGGTGGGCCTCGCCGAGGTGTGGCGGGCGCACGGGCACCGGCCGTCGGCCGTCATCGGGCACTCGGTGGGCGAGATCGCCGCGGCCGTGGTGGCCGGGGCGCTGAGCCTGGAGGACGGCGCCCGGCTCAGCGGCCGGCGGTCGGCGCTGCTGCGCCGGGTGGCGGGCCGGGGCGCGATGGCCATGGTCGGGCTGCCCTTCGACGAGGTGGCGGCGCGGCTCGCGGACGACGGGCGGATCTCGGCCGCCATCGCGTCGTCGCCGCTGTCGTCGGTGGTCTCCGGCGACGCCGAGGCCGTGGCGGAGCTGGTCCGCGACTGGCAGGCGGAGGGCCTGCCGGTACGGAACGTCAACTCCGACGTCGCCTTCCACAGCCGGCACATGCTGGAGCTCACGGACGGCCTGCGCGACGCCCTTCAGAAACTTGCCCCACGCGCCCCGGAGGTACCGCTCTACACCACGGCCCTCGCCGACCCCCGCTCCGACGCCCCGCACGACGCCGCGTACTGGGTGACCAACCTGCGTGAACCGGTCCGGCTCGCGCAGGCGGTGACCGCGGCCGTCGAGGACGGGTACCGTCGCTTCCTGGAGGTCTCGCCACATCCGGTCGTCTCCCACTCGATCGGCGAGACGCTGGCCCATCTGGACGTCACCGGCGCGCACATCGGCCACAGCCTCCGCCGCGACAAGCCCGAAGTGCGGACGCTGCTCGGCCAGTTGGGCGGGCTGCACGCCCACGGCGCCGAGATCGACTGGTCGCTCCACCACCCGGCCGGGCCCCCGGCGGAGCTGCCCCCGGTCGTCTGGCAGCACCGCAGGCACTGGCTCGACGCCGTGCTGCCGGCCGCCGCGGCCGTCTCCCACCAGCACGACATCAGCGGTCACACCCTGCTCGGCGCCCCCGTGGACCTCGCCACCACCAACGGCACCGCGCTACGGCTATGGAACACCGTCCTGGACGAGGCCAGCCGCCCCTTCCCCGGCGGGCACTCCCTGCACGGCGCCTCGATCGTCCCCGCCTCCTCGATCATCCACACCTTCCTGGAGGCCGCCCCGGGCGTCGGCGGCAGCAAGGCGCTGTTCGACCTCTCGCTGCGCTTCCCCATCGCTCTCGCCTCGGCACGCGAGGTGCAGGTGGTACGGGAGGGGCTGGAACTGCGGCTCAGCACCCGGGCCGTGGGCGCGAAGGGCGGCCCGGGCAACTGGCTGACGCACACGTCCGGTTCGACCCTGGCCGACAGCGCCGTACCGTTCCCGGACGCCTTCCTGACCGTACGCGCCCCGGACGGTCTGGTGACCGCCGACCCGTCGGTGGTGATCGGCCGGCTGGACGCGATCGGCGTCGAGGGGATCGCCTGGCCGTGGGAGGTGCGCGAACTCCTCCAGGGCGAGAACGTGCTGCGGGCCGTGATCCACGCCCCCGCCGTACCGGGCGACCAGGTCACCTGGGCGCCGCTGCTGGACGCGGCCCTCGGCGTCGTCCCCGTCATCTACGGCGGGCCGCCCACCGTCCGGATGCCCGCCCACATCCGCGAGGTGCGCGTGGTGGGCGAGGCACCCGAGACCGGTGTGGTGGACATCCGGCTCGTCGACCCGGAGACGGACACCGTCGACATCGTCATCAGCGACGAGAGCGGGCGGCTGTGCGCCTGGCTGCCGGGGACGCGGTTCGGCGCCCTGCGCTCGGAGGCGCCGGCCGGGCGCGCGGCGGAGGCGGAGCCCACCGCCGGGCCGGACGAGCCGGCCGCCGTCGATTGGGCGTCCCTGCCGGCCGACGCCCTCGCCGCCCGGATCGACGAGGAGGTCTGCGGACGACTGGCCCGCGAGATGAAGATCCCGGCGGCGGAGCTGGACCGCGACCGGCCGCTGACCGATCTGGGGCTGGACTCGGTGATGTCGATGGTCGTCTGCGGGCAGCTGGAGAAGCTGCTCGGGATCCGGCTGCCGGTCACCGTCCTGTGGAACCACCCGACGGCGGGGGGCCTCGCGGCGTACGTGGCCGGGCAGTTGGGCGCGCGGGAGGAGAGGCAGGAGGAGGAACAGGAGGTGGCGGCGGCGTAAACCCCCGCACCCTCCCCCGACACGGCCGGCCCGTGTGCGACTCGGCGTCGCACACGGGCCGGTCCGCGTCGCGAGGCCCCTTGACAGTCCGGGGCCGGTCGGGCACTTTCTTTTCCGTTGCACGGATTATCAATTCCATACTACGGAAGAAGGTGTCCTGTGGTGGCTCCCGATGATCAGCACCTGGCCGCCAACCTCTCCCTCCTCCACACCGGCCTCCCACTCCTCGAACGCCCCGCCGCCGCGGCCGCCGCAGGCTTCACCGCCGTCGAACTGTGGTGGCCGTGGCCGGACGAGCCCTGCCCGCCCCGCTCCGAACTCGACGCGCTGCGTGCCGCGTTGACGTCGGCCGGCACCCGCCTCGTGGGGCTCAACTTCTACGCGGGCCGGCTGCCCGGGCCCGACCGGGGTGCACTGTCCCTGCCGGGACGGGAGTCGGAGCGGTTCCGCGCCAACATCGACGTCGCCGCCGACTTCGCCGGGTCGCTGGGCTGTACGGGCCTCAACGCCCTCTACGGCAACCGCCTGCCGGACACGGACCCGGCCGTCCAGGACGCGCTCGCCCTCGACAACCTCGTTCTCGCGGCACGCGCGGCGCACCGGGTCGGCGCGGATCTGCTGATCGAGGCGCTCAACTCGGCCGAGTCGCCGGACTATCCGCTCGTGACGGCGGAGGCGGCCGTCGCCGTGGTGGAGCGGGTCAACGCGGTGACGGGGTTGGGGAACGCGAAGTTTCTGATGGATCTGTATCACTTGGCGATGGGCGGTGCGGAGTTGGACGCCGTCATCGATCGGTACGGAGGCGTGGCCGGGCATGTGCAGTTCGCGGACTGGCCGGGGCGGGGGGCGCCGGGAACGGGGCGCTTGGATTTCAATGCGCTGGTCGCGCGGCTTCGTAAGGCGGGGTACGGCGGGTGGGTCGCGTTGGAGTACCGGCCGTAACGGGGGGTTTGCCCCAGTCCCGCCCCTTCCCGTTTCTCGCGGGGGCTGCGCCCCCGCACCCCCGAAACCGCGCTGCGCGCGGTTGTCCTCAAACGCCGGACGGGCTGGATTCGGCCCGGGACGGCAATTTCAGCCCGTCCGGCGTTTGAGGACGAGCGGCGAAGCCGCGACAAGCGGGGTCTGGGGCGCAGCCCCAGGAAACGGCGAAGGGGCGGGACCGGGGCACACCCCACAACCGAAAGGAACCCCCATGCACATCGCCTGGATCGGCCTGGGAATCATGGGCTCCCCCATGGCCCACAACCTCCTCAAAGCCAACTACCCCCTCACCGCTCACACCCTCGAACAGCACAAACTCGACCACCTCGCCGCCCACGGCGGCACCCCCGCCCCCACCATCGCGGAAGCCGTCCGCGACGCGGACGTCATCATCACCATGCTCCCGGCGGACGCCGAGGTGACGGCCGTCGCACTGGACAGCGAAGACGGCGTCTTCGAACACGCCCGCCCGGGCGCCCTGTTCATCGACATGTCGACGGTCACACCCCGCACGGCCGTCACCCTGGCCAGGGAGGGCGCCGACCGCGGCCTGCGCGTCCTGGACGCCCCCGTCTCCGGGGGCGAGGCAGGTGCCATCGAGGGCACCCTCTCCATCATGGCGGGCGGGGAGCGGGCGGACTTCGAGGCGGCGCGGCCGCTGTTCGACGTCCTCGGGTCGACGGCCGCGCTGTGCGGTCCGCACGGCGCCGGCCAGACCGTCAAGGCGGCGAACCAGCTGATCGTCGCGGCGACGCTGCAAGCCTGCGCCGAGGCCGTCGTCTTCCTGGAGCGTTCCGGGGTGGATCCGGCCGTCGCGCTGGACGTGCTGAACGGCGGGCTCGCCGGCTCGGCGGTCCTCGACCGGAAGAAGCACGCCTTCCTCACCCGGAACTTCACCCCGGGCTTCCGGATCGACCTGCACCACAAGGACATGGGCATCGTCACCGCCGCCGCCCGCGAGGCCGGCGTCGCCCTGCCCCTCTGCGGGCTGGTCGCTCAACTGGTCGCGGCGGTCCGGGCGCAGGGCGACGGCGGGCTGGACCACTCGGCCCTGCTGCGCGGTGTGGAGAGGATGTCGGCGTCATGAGCGGAGTCGTGAACGGAGGCACGGGCGGAGGCACGAGCGGAGGCATGCGCGGAGTCACCGTGCCCCGGATCCCCGCGATGCGCGCGGTGGTGCACATCCTCAAGGACGAGGGCGTCGACACCGTCTTCGGCTGCCCCGGCGCCGCCATCCTCCCCCTCTACCAGGCGCTGGAGGCGGACGGCGGCGTCGAGCACCTCGTCGTCCGGCACGAGGAGGCCGCGGCGCACATGGCCGACGGCTGGGCCCGCACCAACGGGCGGGTCGGCGTGGCCCTGGCGACCTCGGGGCCGGGCGCCACCAACCTGATCACCGGTCTCTACACGGCGCACGCGGACTCGGTCCCGATGGTCTGCGTCACCGGGCAGGCGGTCTCCGGCAAGCTGCCCCAGGAGGCGTTCCAGGCGGTGGACATCGTGGCGGTGGCCCGGCCGGTCACCAAGTGGGCCGTGCAGGTCAAGGAGGCGGCGCAGCTGCCGTGGGTGTTCCGGGAGGCGTTCCGCACCGCCCGCGAGGGGCGGCCGGGGCCGGTGCTCGTCGACATCCCGCTGGACGTGGCCCGGCACGAGATCGCGTACGCGCCCGGGACCGACGCCCGGCTGCCCGTCCGGCCGTGTCCGCCGCACGGGCCGTCCGTCGAGGCCGCCCTGGATCTGCTGCTCGCCGCGGAACGGCCGCTCGTGCTGGCCGGCGGCGGGGTCGTCACCGCGGGCGCGGCGGCGGAACTCCGGGCGCTCGTCGAGGAGCTGCGGCTGCCGTTTCAGGTGACGCTGATGGGCAAGGGCGTCATCGAGGACGACCACGAGCTCAACATGGGCACCACCGGCATCCAGACGTCCCAGCGGTATGCCAACGCCTCGTTCCTGGAGGCCGACTTCGTGCTTGCCGTCGGCGCCCGCTTCGGCGACCGCCACACCGGCGCCGACCTCTCCGTCTACCGGGGGACGCGCACCTTCGTGCAGGTGGACGTCGAACCCACCCAGCTGGGCCGGGTGGTCGCGCCGGAGCTGGGGATCGTCTCGGACGCCCGCGCCTTCCTCGCCGCGCTGCTGACCGCCGCCCGGGCCCGCTCGGCCGGGAGCGGAGCCGCCCGGCCGCGGATCGGTCCCTGGCGGGCCCGGTGCGCCGAGCTGAAGCGGACCCTCGTCCGCCGCGAGGACTTCGACACCGTGCCCGTCAAGGCGCCCCGGGTCTACAAGGAGATCAACGAGGTCTTCGGCGCGGACACGTACTTCGTCACCGCCATCGGCCTCTACCAGATCTGGGGCGGCCAGCATCAGAAGGCCCACCGGCCGCGCCACTACCAGGTCTGCGGTCAGGCCGGGCCGCTCGGCTGGGAGGTGCCGGCCGCGATCGGCGTCAAGAAGGCGCTGGAGGGCATGGGCCGGGGCGCGACGGAAGTGGTGGGCGTCGTGGGGGACTACGGGTTCCAGTACACGGTCGAGGAACTGGCCGTGGCCGCCCAGTACGCCATCCCCTTCGTACTGATCATGCTCAACAACGAGTACCTGGGCCTCATCCGGCAGGCGTCCCTGCCCTACGCCATGAACTACCAGGTCGACATCCATTACGACGAGACGGGCACGGACAACGTCAAGATCATGGAGGCGTACGGCTGTTCAGGACGGCGGGTCGTCCGGCCCGGCGACATCCGGCCCGCCATCGAGTGGGCGCGCGAGAAAGCCGTCGCCACCTCGCGTCCCGTGCTGGTCGAGATCATGATCGAGCGGGAGGCCAACACCCCGCACGGCACCGACATCGACGCCGTCCGCGAGTACGAGCCACTGCCCGCCCCCTAAACCCCCGGACGGTGGCGTCCCCACCGCCGGGTCGCGCCGCGGCGCCGCCGTCCGGGTCCCCGCTTCGGCCATTCGCGCCCCCCGCGGCGTCCGCTTCGTGGACTATGGAGTGCCTCAGTCCTACGGACCCGTTCGCTGGAGCCGACCATGGCCAAGAGCGTTCCGGTGCACTGCCCGACGTGCGGCCGGGAGCACCCGTTCACTCCGCCCACCTATCCCTGCGCCTGCGGCGCTCCCCTCACCCTGCCCGTCTCCCCCGGTTCCGTTCCGCATCCGGTCGCCCACCGCACCTGGCGCAACGGCTGGGTCGCCGTCCGCTGCGGCGGCTGCGGGCGCCAGGGCCAGTGGCCCAGACCGGAGTTCGACTGCTCGTGCGGGGCCGTGGTGCAGCTCTCCGTGGAGTCCGCCGCGCCGGCCGGCGGCGAGGGGCGCGCCGGAACCCGGCGGACGAACCGGCCGGACTTCCGGCCCGTCGCCATCCGCACCGAGCGCGACGCCGTCACCGCCGCCCAGCGCTATCTGCGCTGGCTCGGCTTCGCCCAGGTCCGGCGTCCGGACCGGCCGGCCGGGCCGACGGGCACGGGCCTGGTGGACCTGCTCGCCAACGGCCTGGTCGTACGGGTCGATCCCACGACCCTGCCCACGACCACGCGGGACGTCGAGTGCCTCTGGCTGCGCGCCCTCACCGAGGACGCCACCGGGGTCTGCTTCTCGCTCGCCGGCTACACGACCGAGGCCCGCT
This sequence comes from Streptomyces mobaraensis, assembly GCF_020099395.1. NCBI lineage: Bacteria > Bacillati > Actinomycetota > Actinomycetes > Kitasatosporales > Streptomycetaceae > Streptomyces > Streptomyces mobaraensis. Next base: position 1,595,900 of record NZ_CP083590.1, read on the forward strand.
CCCGGGCGGACGACTGCCGGCTCCCGCTGTTCGTCATGGACCTCACGGGCGCGCCACGCGCGCTCAACGCGTGCGCGGAGGAGCTGGTCCGCCGGCGGTGAGCCCTTTGGGGGGGCGTCGGCGCTGGGTTCCTCCCAGGTCCGACGTCGCTGGGCCTTTCCCCGGGCCCGCCGTCGCTGGGCCTTTCCCGGGGTCCGCCGTCGCTGGGCCCTTCCTGGGGTCCGCCGTGGTCGGCCCCGCCGGATGCCGGGCGGTCCCGGCCCTCCGTCAGCCCTGCTGCCCGGCCGGCTTCCGCAGGGCCATGACGTTGCCGACCGTCTCGGCGGCCTCCTGCTTCCACGCCTCCAGGGCGTCCTTGCCCGAGCTCACGACACCGTCGAAGAAGCCCGCCCCGGCGGCGGGCGAACCACCGGCGGCGGACGGCGCGGCACCCCGCGCGGGGCCGGAGAGCACACCCAGGAACGCGGCGGCGCGGAGGGTCATTACGGCGAAGCTGCGCATGAAGTACCTCTAATCCGCTCATCGGCTGAGACACATCACGAATGCCCTGGGCCCTGCGGCCCCATGCCGCGCGTCACCCCCACGAGGTGACCGGGGAAGCACCGAAACGTTCCCCCGGCCAGGAGTTCGGGTCGCCGTCCCGCCCGGGCGCTCGTCCTCGCACCGAGCCTCCCCGGCCGCCGGGCCGGGCAAAACGATGCGCCCGGCACTCCACCCCACAGGGGGAATTGCCGGTCATGTCAGCGCATTCGGGGCGGGCGCGGCACGGTTGTTCCGGAGCGCGGGCACGGGCGGGCGCGGGCGCGCGCGGCACCGGAGGCGCGGAGGCGGGGCACAGAGGGAGTGCGCTCCCCCGCTCACGCCCGGAGCGCGCGGATCAGCTCGCGGACCGCCGCACTGCCCGCGAGCTCCGGGGTCGTGACGTAGCCGACGCTCCGCCGCGGGCCCGTCGGGCCCAGGTCCACGACGGTGACGCCGGCGGGGGCCATGGCCAGGGCGAGGGACGGCATGATGGCCATGCCGAGGCCCTGGGCGACCATCGAGAGGACGACGCTGTCGTCCTCCGCGTTGATCGTGGCGGGCGGGATCCAGTCCTGCCCGGCCCACCAGTCCCGGGTGTACGAGCCGCAGTTCTCGGCCCAGTCGACCAACGGCAGGGAGCGCGGCGCCGGATGGCCCGCCGGGTGGACCAGGGAGTAGGGCTCGGTGATCAGCGGTGCCGCCACCAGGCCGGGCGGCAGCGGCTGGGTGCCGTCCAGGGTGGCGATGCCCAGGTCAGCGCGGCCGTCGGCGACTTCACCGGCCGTACCGCGGCCGATCTCCCGCACGATGCGCACCTCGGGCGCGAGCCCCGGGTGCCGTGCCGCGAGCCGGGCCAGCGCCCCGGGCAGCAACTGGGCGGCCGCACTGCGGAACGCGGCGATCCGCAGAGGTCCGGAGAGCCCTTCCGGACCCGGCCCACGGGTCTCGGCGCCCATGGTCTCCAGCAGCCGCAGGATGCGCCGGGCCCGGGCCACGGCCCGCGTCCCGGCCTCCGTGGGGCGGGCGCCGTGCCGGCCGCGGTCGAAGAGGACGGCGCCGAGCTTGCGTTCACAGGTGCGCACGGCGTGCGAGACCGCGGACTGCGTCAGTCCCAGCCGGGCTCCGGCGGCGGTGAAGCTGCCCACCGCGTCCACGGCAGCGAGGACGCGGAGCTCGGGGAAGGTGATCTCGTTCTGTGGCACCGGGTGAATCTACGTCCATGAACGGGATTCATGGAAGCCCTCGGTCCATCGACGCCAGGGGCTGGGTACCGCCCCGAGCCCCGGCCTACGGTCCTCCCATGACCAGCACAGCCCTCACCAGCACCGTCCCGACCGGCACCATCGCGACCGGCACGCTTCCGGCCGGAACACTTCCGACTGCCACGCTTCCGGCCGAAACGCTTCCGGCCGGCACCGCGCGCGGCACCCTCCGCGCCGTCCACCAGACCGCCCGCCCGCAGGGCATGCCGACCGCCGCGCACTTCGCCTTCGTCGAGGAGCCGCTGCCCGCGGTGCCGCCCGGCGCGGCGCTGGTGGAGAACCTCCTGCTGTCCGTCGACCCGTACATGCGGGAGGCCATGGACTCCGCGTGGGAGCTGAACGCGCCGCTGGAGGGCCGGGCGGTCGGGCGGGTGGTGGAGTCCCGCGATCCAGCACTGGCCGTCGGCGACCTGGTCTTCCACCGGAAGGGCTGGCGGACGCACGCGGTGGTGAGCACGGCGGAGGGCGCACGGGTGCTGCCGCGGCACGAGGGCGTACCGGTGAGCGCCTGGCTCGGGCTGCTGGGCGGGACGGGCCTCAGCGCGTACGTCGGGCTGACGCGCGTGGCGAAGGTGCGGCCAGGGGACACCGTCTTCATCTCGGCGGCCGCCGGCGGCGTGGGCAGCACGGCCGGGCAACTGGCCCGGCTGCTGGGCGCGGGCCGGGTGATCGGCAGCGCCGGCTCGGCCGCCAAGGTCGCGCACCTCGTGGACGACCTGGGCTTCGACGCCGCCTTCGACTACCACGACGGGCCGGTGGCCGAGCAGCTGGCGAAGGCGGCCCCGGACGGCATCGACGTCTACCTCGACAACGTCGGCGGCGACCACCTGGAGGCGGCCATCGCGTCGATGCGCCCGCACGGCCGGATCGCGTGGTGCGGCGCGGTGGCCCAGTACAACAGCGCGGAGCCGCCGCCCGCGCCCCGCAACCTCTACGACATCGTGGAGAAGAGCATCCGTCTGGAGGGCTTCCTGGTCCGCGAGCACGGCGACGCGCAGGAGGAGTGGGAGGAGTTCCTCGTCCCGCACATCGCGGCCGGGCGGGTGGTGCGGGACGAGACGGTCGTGGAGGGGTTCGACCGGGTGGTGGAGGCGTTCCTCGGGATGCTGGGTGGGTGGAACACGGGCAAGATGCTCGTTCGGGCGGCCGTCGCGTAGGGGGTGCCCCACCCCGCCCCTTCTCCGTTTCTTGCGGGGGCAAGCCCCCGCACCCCCGAAGCGCGCTGCGCGCGGCTACCGCGCCCCCGCCCCCTCCAGCAACGCCACAGCCTCCTCCCTCAACTCCACCTTCCGTACCTTCCCGCTCACCGTCATCGGAAAGGTCTCCATGACCCGCAGATAGCGCGGCACCTTGTAGTGGGCGAGCCGGCCCCGGCAGTAGCGGGCCAGTTCGTCGCGGCTGAGGCCGCCCGCGTCGTCGTGGAGGATGACGCAGGCCATGATCTCCTCGCCCATCTGGTCGTCGGGCACCCCGATGACCTGGACGTCGGCGATCTTCGGGTGGGTGTGCAGGAACTCCTCGATCTCGCGCGGGTAGACGTTCTCCCCGCCCCGGATGATCATGTCCTTGCTGCGGCCGACGATCCGGACGTACCCCTCCTCGTCCATCACCGCGAGGTCGCCCGTGTGCATCCAGCGGTCGGCGTCGATGGCCTCGGCGGTCCGCTCGGGGTCGTTCCAGTAGCCGAGCATCACCGAATAGCCGCGGGTGCAGAGTTCGCCGGGCTCGCCGCGGGGGACGGTGGCGCCGGTCTCGGGGTCGGTGATCTTCACCTCGATGTGCGGGAGCACCCGGCCGACCGTGCCCGTCCGGCGGTCCAGGTCGTCGTCGCGCCGGGTCTGGGTGGAGACCGGGGAGGTCTCGGTCATGCCGTAGCAGATGGTGACCTCCTCCATGTGCATCTCGGCGACGACGCGCTTCATCACCTCGGCGGGGCAGGGCGAGCCCGCCATGATGCCGGTGCGCAGCGTGGAGAGGTCGTAGGTGGCGAAGTCCGGCAGGTCGAGCTCGGCGATGAACATCGTGGGGACGCCGTAGAGCGAGGTGCACCGCTCGCGTTCGACGGCGTGCAGGGTGGCCGTGGGGTCGAAGGTGGGCGCGGGGATGACGACGCAGGCGCCGTGGGTGGTGGCCGCGAGGTTTCCCATGACCATGCCGAAGCAGTGGTAGAAGGGGACGGGCAGGGCGATCCGGTCCTCTTCCGTGTAGCCCAGCGTCTCGCCCACGAAATAACCGTTGTTGAGGATGTTGCGGTGGGAGAGGGTGGCGCCCTTGGCGAAGCCGGTGGTGCCCGAGGTGTACTGGATGTTGACGGGGTCCTCGGGGCTCAGCCCGGCCTCCCGTTCGGCCAGCCGCTCGCGGGGCGTCCCGGCGCCGAGCCGGACCAGGCCCGTCCACGTCCGGTCGTCCAGGTAGACGACGTCGCGCAGCGCGGGGCAGTCCCCGCGGACCTGCTCGACCATGCGCCGGTAGTCGCTCGTCTTGTACGCGGTGGCCGAGACCAGTACCGAGACCCCGGACTGCCGCAGGACGTAGGAGAGTTCGTGCACGCGGTAGGCCGGGTTGATGTTGACCATGATCGCGCCGATGCGGGCGGTCGCGTACTGGACGATCATCCACTCCGGGCAGTTGACGGCCCAGATGCCGACCCGGTCGCCCTGGGCCACCCCCTTGGCGAGCAGCCCCAGCGCCACCTCCTCCACGGCGCGTCCGAACTCCGCGTACGTCCACCGGCGTCCGCCCTGGACGTCGACGAGCGCCTCGCGTTCACCGAAGAGGGCGACGGAACGGGTGAGGCTGGTGCCGATGGTCTCTCGAAGCAGGGGGGTGTCGACGGGGCCGCCCGCGTACGAGGGTGTGCTCACCGGTGGTCTTCCTCTCTGAATTCGGTACCGCCGCCCTGCGCGGTGCGTTCGCGCAGCTCGATGCGGCGGATCTTGCCGGACACGGTCTTGGGCAGCTCGGCGAACTCCAGCCGGCGGACGCGTTTGTACGGCGCGAGGACGGCGCGCGAGTGGGCGAACAGCGCCTTCGCGGTGTCCGGCCCCGGCTCCCAGCCCTCGGCGAGGACGACGTACGCCTTGGGCACCGACAGCCGCAGCGGATCGGGCGCGGGCACGACGGCGGCCTCCGCGACGGCCTCGTGCTCCAGGAGCGCGCTCTCCAGCTCGAACGGCGAGATCTTGTAGTCGCTGGACTTGAACACGTCGTCCGCGCGGCCGATGTAGGTGATGTAGCCGTCCGCGTCCCGCGCGCCGATGTCGCCGGTGCGGTAGTAGCCGCCGGCCATCGCCTCGGCGGTGCGCTCGGGGTCCCCGGCGTAGCCGGTCATCAGGCCGACGGGCCGGGTGGCAGGGTCGCCCGTGAGGTCGAGGCAGATCTCCCCCTCGTCGGCCGGCTCACCGGTGACCGGGTCGAGCAGGACGACGGTGAAGCCGGGGCTCGGACGGCCCATGGAACCCGATTTCAGCGGCTGCCCGGGCGGGTTGGCGACCTGGACGGAGGTCTCCGTCTGCCCGAAGCCGTCCCGGATCGCGACGCCCCAGGCGCGCCGGACGGCCTCGATGACCTCCGGGTTGAGCGGTTCGCCCGCCGCCACGACCTCGCGCGGCGGGGTGCGCAGGGCGCGCAGGTCCGCCTGGATGAGCATGCGCCAGACGGTCGGCGGGGCACAGAAGCTCGTCACACCGCAGCGGTCCATCTCGGCCATCAGGCGCGCCGGGTCGAAGCGCGTGTAGTTGACGACGAAGACCGTCGCGCCGGCGTTCCAGGGCGCGAAGAAGTTGGACCAGGCGTGTTTGGCCCACCCGGGCGAGGAGATGTTGAGGTGCACGTCGCCAGGGCGCAACCCGATCCAGTACATCGTGGACAAGTGGCCGATGGGGTACGAGGTGTGGGTGTGCTCGACGAGCTTGGGGCGGGCGGTGGTTCCGGAGGTGAAGTACAGGAGGAGGGGGGCGTCGGCGGGGGTGGGCCCGTCGGGCACGAAGCTCTCGTCGTCCGGGATGAAGCTCTCGCCGTTCCCCTCTTCCGCCGCACCATCCTCGAACGGAAGCCAGCCGGGCGGCGGGGTGCCGCCGACGGCGATCCGGGTGTAGTCGCCCGGCACCTCGGCGAACTTGCCGGTGTCGGCGGTCCGCACGACGACATGCCGGGCCCGGCCGCGGCCGATCCGGTCGGCGAGGTCGGCGGGCCCGAGCAGCGGGGTGGCGGGGATGACGACGGCGCGCAGCTTCATCGCGGCGAGCATGGTCTCCCACAGCTCCGCCTGGTTGCCGAGCATGACGACGATCCGGTCGCCGGCGCGGACGCCGCGGGCACGCAGCCGGCGGGCGGTCCGGTCGGAGCGGCGGCGCAGGTCGTCGAAGGACAGCTTCGTCTCGGAGCCGTCCTCCTCCACGATCCACAGGGCGGTGGCGTCGTTCCCCCGGGCGAGCGGGTCGAACCAGTCGAGCGCCCAGTTGAACTCCGCGGGCCGGGGCCAGACGAAGCCGTCGTACGCGGCGCGGTAGTCCTCCCGGTGGGCGAGCAGGAAGTCCCGTGCCGCCCGGAAGGTTTCGGCGCCGTTCGCCGCTCCGTCCGGTGCTCCCGCCCTGTTCCCCGCCGCCTTCTCCGCCGCCTTCTCTGTCGCCACGTGTTCCTCCAGTTGCCGCGCGAGCCGTCGATCCGCAGGTGAGCATCGTGCGTCGGTGATCGAAGACCCGCCAGCCCCGGACGGGACTGTCCGCGCCGCGCGAACAGGGGATTCCCGCCGGGGTTCCCGGGGGACGGCCGTCCCCGCACTAGTCCTTCCGAATTCTTTGCCCGCTCATGGCAGAGTGGTAGTGGGACCCGGCGCACGGGAGGGGCGCACACCCGGCGCACGGGTTCACGGCGGGCGGTCGCGCGCCGGGTGATCCGCCGTCCGCGGCGGTGCGCGGCCGTGCCGGGGTGGGGAACGCGCCGGTATGGCGCCGCTGTCGCGTCGCTATCGCACCGGTATGGCTTCGGTATCGCTTCGTATCGCGTCGCTTGCGTCAACGGGCCGTCAAGGCTCACGTGTGGCGGGTCAACAGGCTGTCAAGGAAACGGTCGTCCGGCGTCCGGCCGGGCATACCGTGGGCAGCACGGCGCCCCGGCCGCCGGCTCGGGCGCAGCGTCCCTGTCCCACCCCGCTCACCCCCGGTTCACTTTCCTCTCATCCTCCCCGAGGACTGTCATGCGTGTAAACCGAACTCCCGCCGAAGCCGCCGCGGTAGCGGCCGTGACGGCCGCCCACAGCCCGGTGGCCGACGGCGGGGAGTCCTCCGAAGAGCCCTCCCATCCCGGCGGGACGCCGCTCCCGGCCTCCGCTTCTCCCGCTCCTTCCCCCACCTCCGTCCTTCCGGCGCTGTACGTGCCGGTCCGGCCCTGTCCCGTCGGCTTCGCGCTGCGCGTCTTCCGTACGCCGCTCGGGGGCCGGACGGCCGTCGCCTTCACCACGCCCGCGCGGCTCACCGCGTGCCTCGGCGCCCACCAGCCGACCGTCCGGCTGGCCCTGCCGGCGGTACGGGCGCTCGCCGCGCCCCTCGGCGTCACCCTCGTCTCCGTGGACCCGCAACTCACGGCCCCGGCGGTCCGCCGCTCCCCCGACGGGCCGTCGCCCGCTGCGCTGCTGCCCACGCTCGGGGGCTGAGTTCGCGGTCGCGTGAGCGGCTCGCGGGCGGGGCGGGGGCGGCGCGGGGGCGGTTCGGGCCCGGCGCGGTTCGTGGTGCGCGGTGCGCGTGCCCGGCCGGAGCACCACGGTCACCGCCGCCCCGCACGCCTACGAGCCGCGAGCCGCGAGCCGCGAGCCGCGAGCCGCGAGCCGCGAGCCGCGAGCCGCGAGCCGCGAGTGAGCGCCCACGTCCACGCGGAGATGCGCGGGACCGGAGAAGCCGCCGTGACCACGGACGCGCCCCGGTACGTACCCCGGCCCCTCTCTCCGCCTCCCCACCAACCACCCACGCCCCTCCAGGCCCAAAGGCGTCGAAGGAACCCCCGTGCCCCTCCCCCACCCCGCCCCGATCCCGCCCGCGCCCATAACCTCCGTACCTCCCGGGGTCTCCGGATCCCCCGAAGCCGCCGAAGCCGTCGGTCCGGCGCCCCTGTGGCCGGCCTCCGCCCGTACCCTGCCGTCCGGCGAGGTGGCCGTCGGCGGGGTCCCCCTGGCTGAACTCGCCGACCGCTTCGGCACCCCGGCGTACGTCCTCGACGAGGACGAGGTCCGCGCCCGGGCGCGCGCCTGGCGTGCCGCGCTCCCCGACGCCGGGATCGCCTACGCCGGCAAGGCGTTCCTCTGCCGCGCCATGGTCCGCTGGATCGACGAGGAGGGGCTGGACCTCGACGTCTGCTCCGCCGGGGAGCTCGACCTCGCCGTGCACGCCGGATTTCCCGCCGAGCGCGTCGTGCTGCACGGCAACGCCAAGAGCCCCGCCGACCTGCGCGCCGCGCTCCGGTTCGGCGTGGGCCGGATCGCCCTGGACAGCACGGGCGAGATCGCCCGGCTCGCCGCGCTCGTGCCCGCGGGGACCCGGCAGCGGGTGCTGCTGCGGGTGGTCCCGGGGGTGGCCGCGGGGGCGCACGCGGCGGTACGGACGGGGGTGGAGGGACAGAAGTTCGGGCTGCCGATCGCGGGCGGCGAGGCCGAGGAGGCGGTGGTACGCATCCTGGGCCAGCCCCGGCTCGAACTCGTCGGCCTGCACTGCCATCTCGGCTCGCAGATCACCTCCACCGACCCGTACGCGGTCGCCGTCCGGAAGCTCGTGGAGCTGCTCGCCCGGCTGCGCGACCGGCACGGCGTCACCTTCCCCGAACTGGACCTGGGCGGCGGCTTCGGCATCGCCTACCGCCCCGGCGACCCGGCCGTGGACCCCGCCGCGTACGCCGACCGCGTCACGGCGGAACTCGCCCTGCGCTGCGCCCACGCCGAACTCCCCGTCCCCCGGCTGACGGTCGAACCGGGCCGCTGGATCGCGGGCCCCGCCGGGGTGGCCCTCTACCGGGTGCTCGCGGTCAAGACGACGGGCGGGCGCACCTTCGTCGCCGTCGACGGCGGCATGAGCGACAATCCCCGTCCCGCCCTGTACGGGGCCCGGTACACCGTCCACCTGGCGAACCGTTCCTCCCTGGCACCGGCCCGTACCGTGACGGTGGTCGGCCGGCACTGCGAGGCCGGCGACGTCCTCGCCGAGGACGTCCCGCTCCCGGGCGACCTCCGCCCGGGCGATCTCCTGGCGGTCCCCGCCGCGGGTGCGTACCACCTGTCCATGGCCTCCGCGTACAACCACGTCGGCCGCCCGCCCGTGGCGGCGGTCTCGGGGGGCCGGGGGCGGCTCGTGGTGCGCCGGGAGACGCTTGAGGATCTGCGGAGCCGCGACGTCGGGGTGTAGGGGGTGTGCCCCGGTCCCTCCCCCAGAGGGGGGCACCCCCATTCACCGTTTCTTGCGGGGGCTGCGCCCCCGCACCCCCGAAACCGCGCTCCGCGCGGTTGTCCTCAAACGCCGGACGGGCTCAGATCTCCCGCGCCACCGCCCGCACCAGGGCCCGGGACTCCTCCCGGTCCAGAGCCGCGTTCTCCATCCACGCCAGTTGAGCCCGGCACTTCGTCAACTGCAACTCCGCGTGCCAGAACAGCGGCCCGAGCTCCGAGTCCAGTTGCGCCGTGTCGAGTTGCCGGACCGGCCCCTCCGCGTACAGCAGCGAGTGGCCGGCTCCGGGAAAGGCACCGCTGGAGACGGGGACGACCCGCAGGACGACGTGGTCCAGCTCGGACACCTCGGCCAGGTACTCCAGTTGGCGCCGGGTGACGTCCCGGCCGCCGAAGCGGGTGCGCAGGGCGGTCTCGTGGATGTATCCGACGTAGTCCAGCGGCCGGTCGCCGCGGAGGACGCGGGCCCGTTCCATCCGGAAGGCCACCCGGAGTTCCACCTCCAGCCGGCTCGGCGGTGGCAGGACCGCCGCGAAGATGGAGCGGGCGTAGTCCTCGGTCTGGAGGAGCCCGGGGAGGTGCATGACCTGGGAGGTCAGGACCCGTTCCGCGTGCCACTCCAGCTCCGCGATGTCGAGCATGCCGGGCGGCAGGTCCGCCCGGTACCGCTCCCACCAGCCTTGTTTGCGGTCGGTGGCCATGTCGGCGAGGGCCTCGATGTACCGCTCGTCGGAACACGCGTAGTTGCAGGCGAGGATGCGCAGTCTCTCCGGCGAGACGACGCGCGTCCCGGACTCCATGTGGGAGATCTTCGTACGGTCGACGCCGAGCAGGCGGGCGGCGTAGTCGGTGGAAACCCCGGCCGCGGTGCGCATCTTGCGCAGCTCGCTCCCCAGCCTCTTCTGGCGTTCGGTGGGTGTCGTTCTGGGCGGCATGTGCCTTTCCTACTGGCTTGCGGGCGCGCCCGGCCCGGTACGGCCGCCCGTTCACCCGATGGAGGCATGAGCCACCGGCGTGGTGGCACAGGTGCCCCCACTGCGGCGAGCGCACCGGGACCCTCCGGACGGCGCCGGCAGGGCTCTCGAACGACGCCGCATGCGGCGAAAGCATTCGGACAGTGAGCATACGGAATTAGCCGATCCGGTCTCACATGCCACACAAGCCTCTCTTTGCACTCCCACATCACCCATGATCGTTTCCGCCGGACGGCGGACACCGTTCGACCAGCGGTACCGCCGTGCCATGCCCGGCTCGACCAGCCAGGGCTGAACCGACGGGAGAAACACGTGAAGTTCACCAGACTGACCACCCTCACCGCCGCCCTCACCACGGTGGCCGTCCTCGGCACCGGCGTCTCGCACGCCGCCGCCGCGGCCACCCGCACCCCGGCGGCCCATCCGGCGGCGGCCGCCGTCGCGGACCCGCGCCCGACGGCCGCGCAGGAGCTGGAGACCCCCGACGGACAGCGGTTCCTCGCCGCCCTGACCGTGATCGACGGTATGCCCGACGACGTGGTGGGGCGCGGGGACGACGCGGTCCGCGCGTATCTCGCCGAGCACCTCCCCACCGGGCCGGACGGCGTCGTGGCCTTCGGTTGGTGGCAGACCACCAAGTGTGTCGCCGCCATCACCGCCGCCGTGGCGGGCGGTGCCGTTCCCGTCGCCAAGGTCCTCAAGCTCAAGGCGTTCATCAGCAAGGCCGGCGGCGTCAAGAAGGCCGCCTACCTCCTGATCCGCGTCGCCAAGGGCGAGGAGAAGATCAGTGAGCTGGGCGCCACCCTCGGCGGCCTGGCCTCGGCCATCCTGGGCATCGACCAGATCAAGAAGCAGTGCCGCTGACCGGGGAGGCCCCATCGCCATGACGAGCACCAAGACGCGTACGACGGCGCTGATCACCCCGGTGGGCCCCGAGGCCCAGGACGAGGCACGGACGCTGGCCGCCGAGGGCCGCACGGCCAAGGCCGTCCGCCGCCTGCGGAAGGACTCCGGCCTCGGGCTGCACACGGCCTCCGCGGCCCTGGACCTGCTCGGCCGGGGCCACACCCTGCCCACCAGCTACCGGCAGGCGCTGGAATCCCTCCGACACCTCGACGCCCCCCTGGTCGACGAGCTGACGGAACTGCTCCGGGGAGGCGGACGCGACGCCGCGATCAAGCTGCTCCGCGAGCGGACCGACATCGACCTGGCCGGGGGCTACCACCTCGTCATGGAACTGGCGGCGGACATCGGTTCAGCCTGAACAGCCTGAGCGCTTGCCGCCCTTGGAGGCCACGGCCCGGAACCGGCCGTGGCCTCCGCGACGGCTCCTGGAGCGGAGCCCCGCCCCGCGCCTCACACCTCCCGGCGCATGCACACCCGCGGCCACCGGTCCAGCCCGTGCGCGGCCTCCCGCTCCCGGACCGCCCGCAGCTCCGGAGTGATCTCGTCCACGGCCAGCCGGCGGAAGCCGCAGCGTTCGTAATAGGGCGCGTTCCAGGGGACGTCGGCGAACGTGGTCAGGGTCAGCGCGGGGATTCCCGCCGCGCGGGCGACGGTCGCGAGGTGCTCCAGCAGGGCCCGCCCGACGCCCCGGCGCGCGGCGGCGGGGTGGACGGAGACCTGCTCGACGTGGAGGTTGCCGTCGATCCGGTCGGCGAGCAGGTACGCGACGACCGGAGGGCCCCCGTCCGCGTCCCGTTCCCCGGCCTCCGTCGCCACCCAGGCCCGTCCGGCCCGGCGGTACTGCTCCAGTTCGTCGACCTGAAGCGGCTCGTCCGCGGCGATCTCCGCCATGCCGATGTCACGGAACCGTTCGCCCGCGGCCCGTTCCACGTCCCGGAGGAGCGGCAGTTCGGCGGGGTGAGGAGGGCGTATGCGCATGGGGACAGTCTGGTGGGCGGCGACGCGGCACGTCGAACCGTTAAGCCGAGCCGCGCCATCGGGCCGCCGGGTCCGAGCCGTCCGAGCCGTTTGACGCCCACCCCGCGATCCACCATCATGAGCCGTCAACTGAACACGTCAGGCTGGCGCCATGGTGGTAGGTGGGTGCGCCGGCCGGCCCCGCCTCGCGCCGGGACCGGCCGTCACGCGTACCGTACGGGTCGTGTGCCGCCGGTCCGGGAGAGGCCCGACCACCGGGAGTCCCCCGTGACCCACCACTCTTCCGAGACCACCACCCCTGACCTGGTGGACCAGACCCACCTCGCCATCGAGGCGTTCTTCACCGCGCTCGTGGACGACCACCCCGCACCGGACGGCCTCGCCGCCCGCCTCCGCGAGCGGTACGAGCGCCTCCGCGCCGACCAGCGGCACCTGGCCGAGGACGAGTCGTCCCGCCACAACCTGGCCGTCTCCCTCGCCGTCCTGGCCGCGTACCGGGAGCTCTCGCCCGACCACCCCGACGAGGAGCTGCTGCCGCTCCTGGAGCGGGCGTTCGTCGAACCGCTCCGGGCGGAGATGCTGGCCGGGGTCGGTGCCGCGCTCGACGCAGCGCCGGACGCGTTCGCGCTGATGGTGGAGTTCAGCCGGCAGCGCGAACGCGACTACTTCGGCCCCGCCTTCACCTTCAGCCACCCCCGTGACGACGACCGCGAGCACATCGCCCAGGTGGAGCACTGCTTCTACCACCAGGTGCTGGAGGCGAACGGCGCCGGGCGGCTGACGCCGGTGCTCTGCGCCTTCGACGCCAACTGGAGCGACGCCGTCGACCCGGAGCGGCACGGCTTCGCCTTCGAGCGGCCGACGACCATCGGGCACGGCGGCCCGAACTGCCCGTTCGTCTTCCGCCGCACGACCGGGAGGGAGGGCCCGTCCGAGGTCACCGCCCCGTGAACAGGTTCCGCACCCGCCGCCGGGCCCGGCCGGCCGGCCCGTAGTCGTCGTCCCCGTCCCCCTCCGACTCCTCGTCGGAGGTGTTCAGGACGGTCCAGCTGACCGCCGAGACGGCCGGTTCGAGGGAGAGCCGGCTGACGGCCTCCTCCAGGAGGCTGTCGTCTCGGCGCTCGGTGGTCAGGTCGGCGGAGACGGTGACCTTCCCGGCGTCCTCCGCGTCGCGGCTGTGCACCGAGCGCAGCCGGAACCCGGGGCGGCCGACGGCCTGGACGACGAGGGTGCGGACGTGGGCCTCCTCGGGTTCGGTGCAGACGACCTCGAAGTGGTAGTCGGTCGCCACCTCCGCCCCGCCGCGCGGCTCCCGGTCCAGCCGCCGGGCGAGCGGCCGCAGCAGGGTGTTGGCGGCGACGACGCCGGCCGTGCCGAGGATCGCGATCACGTACAGCCCGGTGCCGGCGAGCGCGCCGACGGCGGCCGAACACCACAGCGTGGCGGCCGTGTTCAGACCGCGCACCCGCAGGCCGTCGCGCATGATGACACCCGCGCCGAGGAAACCGATCCCCGAGACGATCTGCGCCGCCACGCGCGACCCGTCGTAGCCCGTGGTGCTGGTGGCGTCGGAGAAGCCGAACGTGGAGAGGAGCACGAAGAGGGCGGACCCGGCGGCGACGAGGGCGTTCGTCCGCAGCCCCGCCATCCGGGCCCGCCACTGGCGCTCCAGCCCGATGACCGAGCCCAGCCCCAGCCCAGCCCCGATGTTGGCCGCCATGTGCCACTCCTGCACCATCGTCCGCCTCCTTCTCCATGCTCTCCGCGTCGCTTTGATATCGGCGGGACGCGGCCGGCTGTTGAATCGGCACGGCGACAGGCCACCACCGCCGCAGGGCCGCAGGAGCCACCCCCGTCCCCACCGAGATCCGGCGGGCGCCTGCCCCGGCTGATCTCTTCCATAACCGGCGGACGGCGGGAAATCCGGGCGACAAGGACGGGCGGACGCGCGGACGCGCGCGGCGCTATCCGCAGTCGCCCAGGACGGGCCCGGAGCCGACGGGCGAGTACGTGGCGTACAGCAGAAAGAGTTCGAGCGGGATCGTGAGCACGGCGGGCCACGCGCCGAGGTACGCCACGAGCCCCGGCCCGGTCCCCGCGAGCCGGACACCGCGCCGGCGGCGGAGCCACCGGGCGAGCAGGACGCAGACGACGACCGCCGAGACCCCGAGGGCCGGGCCCGCCCACGCGGCGACGTGCTCCGCCGTCGGGAAGGCCAGGCGCCGGCACGCCGCCTGCTGCCGGTCCACCCAGTCACCGTCGATGCGCTGCACCTGCCAGGAGGTGACCACGCCGGCGACGGTCGCGAACGGCACCCAGAGCGCGGCGATCAGTGTGCCGGGGGTGTGGGGGCGCCGTGGTCCGGTGCCGCCGCCGGACGGGGGTGCGGCGGAGACGTCCATGGGTACCACCCGTCGGAGTCGGAGAGCGGGGACAAAGTGGACGACGTAGCGGAAGCCGGCCGCCGGAAAGAGGGAAGAAGGGGAGCGGGGCGGCCCCGGTTCGTCCACCGGCGCCCCCTTCCGTGTCGCGGTGTCACCGCACGCGTCGTCAGACGCGTCATCAGACCCGTCGGCTCACGCGTCGGCGAACGCGTCCGCTCACGGCGACACCATGGTCTTCCAGGTGCCGATCCGCTTCGGGCCGGTGCCCTCGTAGAGGGAGGTCTCGCCCTCGACCCAGCGGACCAGCAGGTCGGCGCGCCGGCCGGAGCCGGTGAAGTCGCCCGCCGCCATCGCGGAGTTGCGGGTGTACGAGGGGTGGGCGGGCTGGAGGACGGCGCCCCCGCCGAGGCGGCCGGACGTGGCCGTGATGCCGGAGAACGCCTCCAGCTTGCCGTCCGCGCGGCGGACGAGCAGGTCGGCGCCCTTGCCCGAGAGCTGGGCTGTGGTGAGGGAGACGGCGTCCTTCCAGGCGGCGTCCTTGCTCACCAGCGTCCGTTCGCGGCCGGTGCCGCTGCCGGTGACGCCGCTGTGCAGGGTGACGTCGCCGTCCTTCCAGCGGACGACGACGTCGTTCGCCTTGCCCGAGTTGAAGGCGCCGGCGGTGATCGCCGTCGCGTACTTCCACTCGGAGCCGGCCTGCTGGACGACGTACTCCTTGGTGCCGGTCAGCCGCGCCGCGCTGATGTCGGAGTACACGCTCACCTTGCCGGTGGAGGTGTCCTTCTTGTCGTCCTTGGCCCACAGGACCATGAGGTCGGGGCGGCCGTCGCCGGTGAAGTCGCCCGTGGTGACCGAGCGGGCGTTCTTCCAGAAGCTCTTCTGCTTGGCGAGGGTGCGCGGGGTGCCGAAGCCGCCGCGGCCGTCGCCCGGGTAGAGCGTGGCCTCGCCGTCCTTCCAGATGACCAGCAGGTCGTCGTGGCCGTCGGCGTCGACGTCGGCGGCCACGACGTGGGTGGCGTACTTCCAGTCGCTCGCGGGCCCGGCCAGCTTGCCCTCGTACAGGCCGCGCGGCGGGGCGCTGCCCGGGGCGCGGTCGGCGACGGCGGCGCGGTAGAGGTCCTGGATCTCCTGCCCGTAGACGGGCGAGTAGCTCATCCAGTCGTCGTGGCCGGAGCTGCGCGGCGGGCCGCCGCCGTAGTAGCCGCCGACGTTGCCGATGACGTCGCCGGTGCGGGTCTTGGCGTTGTAGCCGGTGACCCACGGGCCGCCGGAGACGCCGCCGTAGAACCCGGAGCACCGCATCAGCATCTGGCGGAAGCCCGCGAGCCGCTCGGTCGGCACGGTGCAGCTGATCGCCCGCTGGCCGTTGCCGCTGAGGTGCGGGTAGCCGTGGACGGTGACCTGGTTGGCGAGGCGCGGGGTGTCACGCAGCCGCAGCCCGGCGCCGGTGACCTCCTCCACCTGCTTCTTGCGCTGGTACTCCGGGCCGACGCGCAGGAACGCGAAGTCGAGGTCGGAGTCGGCGCGCATGCTGTTGGGCTGGTAGTTGGCGTAGGTGAACGCCTTCTGGACCGGGTAGCCGCCGAAGGGCTGGTCCTTCACCGCCTTGCCCTTGCGGAACTGCGGGATGAAGATGCCCTTGTCGGCCGCGTGCTTGGCGCAGTGCCCGGCGGTGAGGACGAGGTTCCGGTGCGCGCTGCGGACGATGCTCGCGGAGCAGTACGTGGCGCCCGTGGCCTTGGTGTCGAAGAAGAACGTGCCGACGGCGGGTATGCCGTCCCCGTACACGCCCTTGGGGGTGCCCTTGGGGGCGGTGCCGACGGGTCCGGGCGGGGCCAGCTGGGAGACCCCGGGGCGCGGGGACGCGACGGGCGTGCCCCGGCCGGCGTCCAGCGGCACGGCGGCGGCGAGGCGGTCGGCCGTCCAGAACTTCTCCACCGCGGACGGGGTCGCGCGGGTGGCGGGGGCCGACGCGGAGGGCGTGGGCCTGGATGCGGTACCGGAGCCCGGGCCGGGGCCGGGGGCCGCCACGGCGGCGGTGGCGGAGGCGCCACAGGCCGCCATGGCGAGGACGGTGGCGAGGCTCCGGGACCATCTGTGAGGTGTCAAGACGACTCACTGCACTAGGGAACAGGGGACAAATATTCGAACGAATATTTGCACAGTGCGGTGGTCGTGAAGCCGCCGGGGTGGGGCGGACCGACGCCCCCGGCCCTCCCCTCCTACGCGGGGACGAACCCGGGCCGCCCCGCCCGGGACACGAAGCTCGCGTCGGTGCCGACGGGCGCCCCCGGCCGCGTGGCGTACGGCAGGACGCGGTAGTCGGCCCGGACGCCGCCCGGGGTGAAGGTGACGACCACGTAACCCCGGCGCTCCGCGTAGTACTTGATGTGCGGATTGACCCGCATCACGTTCTCCCAGTCGTCCGGCCGCTCGACCCCGTCGAACCCGCTGGACACGGACGTGCCGACGATCTCGACGCCCAGGGTGGCGGAGGCGGGGTCGTCGAAGTCCTCCTTGATGTCCATCGCGTAGTGCACGTGGACGTCACCGGAGAGGACGACGAGGTTGGCGACGCCCGCGTCCCGCGCGCCCTGGAGGATCCGGTGGCGCGAGGCCGGGTACCCGTCCCAGGCATCCATCGAGACCTTGGCCCGCCCGGCGTTCCCCTTCCGCTGACAGAAGGCCACCTGCTGGACGACGACGTTCCAGAGCGCGGACGACTCCCGGAAACCGTCCAGCAGCCACGCCTCCTGCTCGGCCCCGGTGAGCGTGCGCGCCGGGTCCTCGGACTCGGGCCCGGGGTACTTCCAGCCGTCCCCGTACGCCTGGTCGGACCGGTACTGCCGGGTGTCGAGGACGTCGAACCGGACCAGGTCCCCGTACCCGAACCGCCGGTACAGCAGCGCGTCCGGACCGCAGGGGCGCTGGGCCTCGCGCAGCGGCATGTGCTCCCAGTACGCGCGGTAGGCGGCGGCGCGGCGGCGCAGGAACTCGTCGGCGGGGAGGTTGTCCTGGGAGACGGCGCCGGCGTAGTTGTTCTCGACCTCGTGGTCGTCCCAGGTGACGATCCAGGGGTGCGCGGCGTGCGCGGCCTGAAGGTCCGCGTCGGTCTTGCCGAGCGCGTAGCGCAGCCGGTAGCCGTCGAGGGTGGTCAGCCAGTGGTTGAACGCCTCCGGGAGCCGCTGCGCCCCGGTGTAACCGCGGGCCCCGGCCTGGGCGTTGATCTCGTTCTCATAGATGTAGTCACCGACGAAGAGAACGGCGTCCAGGTCGTCCTCCCGCGCGAGGTGCGCGAGGGCCGTGTAGTACCCCTCGTCGTACTGCTGGCAGGAGGCCAGTCCCACCCTCACCTGGTGGACGCCGGCCCCGGGCGCGGGCGCCGTCCGCGTCCGCCCCACCGGGCTGCCCCACGGCCCGCAGCGGAAGCGGTACCAGTACGTCCGCCCCGGCTCCAGCCCGTCCACCTCGACGTGCACACTGTGCGCGTCCGCGCCGTCGGCGGCCGCGACCCCGTGCCGGACGACATCCCGCAGCTCCTCGTCCGCCGCGACCGTCCACTCCACCGGAATCCGGCACTCCGGGGGTAACCCGCCGTCCGCCTCCAACGGCCGCGGCGCCAGCCTCGTCCAGAGCACGACCCCGTCCGGAAGCGGATCACCGGAGGCGACCCCGAGGGTGAACGGATCCTCGCCCACCTCCCGCCCGCTCAACTCCCTGTCCGACCGCCGCCGCATCTCGCGCGTCATGCGCTCCACTCCCTCACGTAACGGAGCCCGACGGGACGAGAGTACCGCCGGAAGCGGGGGGTGGGATCCCGTCGTGCGGGGGTTGGGGAGGTCAAGCCGCGGGGTGGGGCCGGGGCTTCACGGCCTTCCGTCAAGGCGGCGGTCGGGGCCGGCCGGTTGACGCACTCGGCACGGCCGCGGCTTCCGGATCCGGGCCCCTCATGCGGACGTCGGTCTCCGCTGGGATCATGTGCGGTTCTCCGTCACAAGCGCACGATGCCGGATCGGCTCGACACCGGATCACCGAGGCCGACTTCGGCCTGGCGCGGCGGGTCGACGCGCCGGCGGGGGCACATGGGACTGAGCCGATGTGACCATCCCGCTGTCGGAGTTCAGCTTGCGGGGTCGGACGAGCAGGCGGGGCACGCCGTGGCGCGGGTCGGGTCGTAGCGGCGGTAGCCGCAGGGGCAGGTGGGCCAGTCGAGGCAGGCGGGGCACTGGTGGTAGGGGGCGGCGACGGGGACGCCGCAGGCGCCGTCCCTGCCGGTGCACTCGGTCATGGGCGGGCGGTGGGCGACGGCCTCGGCCGGGTTGCGGTCCGCCGTGCGGGGCGGTTCCCCGTCGGGCTCCTCGCGGGTGACGGACGGGCCGGGGAGGGGCGCGTGGCCGCGGCAGGCGGGGCAGGGGCGGTCCGGGTCGTCCGGGTGGAAGCCGTCCTCGCAGTCGGCGTGGCAGTCGGCGGGGGCCAGGAGCCACAGGACGACGTCGTCGGGTCCGTAGCCCTCCCGCCGCTCGTCGGCGTCGCGCCGCAGGGGACGGTTCGACCAGCCGGTCCACCAGCGGCGTTCGACGCGCTCGGCGAGTTGGCGCGGCGTGCGGTGGTCCAGTTGCGCCCAGATCGTCCGCATCGCCTCCGGTGGGTAGGCGCCGCCGCAGGCGCGCAGGAGCCGGTCCGGGACGGCCGCCAGGACCACCCGCAGCGGGTCGCGGGAACCGGCCTGCTCCAGGCAGCGGTCGCAGCGGTCGCGGGCGGCGGTGTGCGGGTAGAAGTGGCGGCGCCAGCGGCGTTTGCGGTCCTTGCGCGCGCCCGGCTCCACCACGTGGACGGTGACGTCGCGCTCCGGCAACGGCCCTTGGCAGGTGCGGCACTTGCCCTGGCAGGTCAGGCACCGGCCGCCCGTCGGAGAGGGTGCCTGGCAGTCCGGGCACTCCCGTCGGCAGACGTCGCACAGGTGGTCCTCCGGGTGCGGTACCGGCAGCCAGCGGTAATCGCCCTGGCAGCGGATGCACTTGGCCGGGTTGACGTCGTCGTTCGGGGTGGGGAGGACGGGGCGCCCGGGGCACAGGTCGCAGCAGACGAACGTGTTCCCGTGACGGCGTCGGATCATGTGCGGCGCTCCCGGCGTGGTGGGCGGCGTCCCGGCGTGGTGGCGGCGGGCCTGCCAGGTTGCGGCGGACCTGCCAGGTTAGCGGCTGCGGGCGGGCGGCAGGCGCGGTTCAGCCGGCCGGCCGTGACGGCGCCCGCGACGGCGTCCGGGACGCCCGGGCCACGACGAGGAGGAAGAGGCCGCACGCCGTCACGAGCACCCAGCCGGGACGCGCGGCGTCGGCCAGCCGGGCCGGGGCGGCGTCCGCGACCAGGCCGCCCGCCACCGCGATGCCCACCGACGAACCGACCTGCCGCGCCGTGGAGGTGATCGCCCCGGCCACGCCCGCCCGTGCCGGCGGGAGGCCGCTGACGGCGGTGTTGGTGATCGGCGCGTTGGCGAAGCCGAATCCGGCGCCGATCAGCAGGTAGGCGAGGAGGAGCGGCGGGACGCTCGTCTCCCGGCCGGGGCCGGTCAGCAGGCCGAGACCGGTCAGGCACAGGCCGCCCGCGGCGAGGAGTCCGCCCGCCGCGAGGAGCGGACGCCGGGGCCCGAGGCGCGCCACCAGGGTGCCGGACCACGGCGCGCAGACGATGGCCCCGAGCGCCATGGGCAGCGTCGCCGCGCCCGTCGCGAGCGGCGACCAGCCGCGGGTGTGCTGGAGGTAGAGGGTGTTGAGCAGCAGCGTCACGTTCAGCGCGGTGAACACCGCCACCGCGCCGAGCACGGCCGTGGCGAACGGTGGTCGCCGGAAGAGGCCCAGGTCCATAAGGGGTTCGCGCTGTCGGCGCTCGACGAGGACGAACGCGGACGCCGTCGCGGCGACCGCCGCGTACCCGGCCACGGCCCAGGGCGAGGCCCAGCCGACGCGCGGCCCCTCGATCAGGAGGCCGACCGACAGGAACAGCGCGACGGTGAGGAGGAGTTGTCCGGGCACGTCGACCCGTCGGGCGCGCTGGCCGTGGGACTCCGGCACGAACACCGCGACCAGCACCAGCGCCGCGACGATCACCGGCGCGTTGATCCAGAACACCGCCCGCCAGCCGAACGCGGCGATGAGCCCGCCGCCGGTGACCGGCCCCGCCGCCATGCTGAGCCCGAAGACCGCGCCCCAGACGCCGATCGCCCGGGCCCGCTCGCGCGGATCGGGCATCGCGTTCACCACGATCGCCAGGGCGACCGGGCTCAGCATCGACGCCCCGACGCCCTGGACCGCCCGGGCGGCGACGAGCAGACCGGGCGTCGGGGCGCACGCGCAGGCGAGGGACGCGGCGCCGAAGACGCTCAGCCCGGTCCGGAAGACGCGGCGGCGGCCGAAGCGGTCCGCGAGCGCCCCGGACGCGATGAGGAGGCTGGCCAGGACCACGGTGTACGCGTCCACGACCCACTCCAGGCCGCGGGTGTCCACGCCGAGACCGCGGCCGATCTCGGGCAGGCCCACGTTGACGATCGTGGTGTCCAGGCCGACGAGGAACATGCTGAACGCGCAGATGGCGAGGATCGTCCATCGGCGGCGGGGGCCGAGCGGGGTCGGGGTGGAGGGAGCGGGCCGAGCCGGCCGCCCCGGCTGGTCCGGTTGTACGGGAGGAGTCGTCGTGGTCACCTGAGCCCACCTTCTGTCCGGTTTCGTCTGCCGGACCATGGTCGGAGCGGGCACCGGCCCGGGACCAGCACCTTTGCGGAGACCGCAAAATGGACTCCATGCGCCCCACTGACGCGACGGACACCGACACGGACACCGGACTCGCCGAGACCCTCGCGGCCATCGGTCCGCGACTACGGGCGCTGCGGCGCGACCGCGGCCTGACCCTGGAAGCGCTCGCCGACGAGACCGGCGTCTCCCTGAGTACGTTGTCCCGCCTCGAATCGGGCAAACGGCGCCCCACGCTCGACCTGCTCATACCGCTCGCGCGGACGCACCGCGTCACCCTGGACCAGCTGATCGCCCCGCCGGCCACCGGCGACCCACGCGTTCACCTGCGTCCGCACCTACGGAAGCCCGGCAGCGTCCTCGTCCCGCTCACCCAGTACCCGGGGCGCGTCCAGGTCTTCAAACAGGTACTCGCACCGCGCGAGCCGAAGCTCGTCACGCATGTGGGGTACGAGTGGCTCTACGTCCTCGCGGGCGAGCTGCGCGTCATTCTGGGCGAGCGCGAATTCACCCTCCGGGTGGGCGAGGCAACGGAATTCGACACCAGCGAGCCGCACTGGTTCGGGCCGGCGGGGACGGAGGCGGTCGAGATCCTGCACCTGTTCGGGCCGCGGGGGGATCAGGCGGTGGTACGGACGGGGGGTGAGGGGGCGGTGGATTCGTGAGTTGGTACCGTGCGTGGACGGTACGTGGTGTGGTGCATGGGATCGCTGTCTGGCCGCTGTGAAGGCGCAGGTGGCGAAGGGTGGTCCCCGCGCGGGCGGGGGTGGTCCTCCACTCCTTACGGAGCGACCGGCGCTTAGCGAGTGGTCCCCGCGCGGGCGGGGGTGGTCCGTCAGGTGAGGACCGATGAACAGGATCAGCTCGGTGGTCCCCGTGCGGGCGGGGGTGAGCAAGGTGGCGCCCAGCCTCAACGGCCCAGGCTCCCGGCCGTGCCGGACCGCCGGCAAGCCGTGGCGGTACCCGGGAGGGGATGGTCAGCACACCAGCCCGCCGTCGATCCCCACCACCTGCCCCGTGACGTAAGCCGACCGGTCGGACACGAGGAAGGACACCAGATCGGCCACCTCCTCCGGCGTCCCCGCCCGCCGGAGCGGGATCGCCTTGAGGTGTTCGTCGCGTTTCCGCTCCGCCAGGCCGTCCGTCATATCCGTCGCTATCATTCCCGGCGCCACGCAGTTGGCCCGCACTCCGAAGCGGCCCAGTTCCTTCGCGATCGACTTCGTGAATCCGATGATTCCCGCCTTCGACGCCGCGTAGTTCGCCTGGCCGACGCTGCCGTGGACGCCCGCCACCGACGAGACGGTGACGATGGTTCCGTGGTCGTGGCGCATGAGTGAGCGGGCGGCGGCGCGGCAGAGGTGGTAGGTGCCGTCGAGGTTGGTGCGGAGGACCGTCTGCCATTCGTCTTCGGTCATCCGGGCGAACGGACCGTCGCGGACGACGCCCGCGTTGGCCACCGCCGCCGCCAGCGGGCCGAGTTCGGACTCCGTTTCGGCGACCAGGTCTTCGGCCTGGCCCGCGACCGAGACGTCGGTCCTGCGGGCCAGCACCCGGGCGCCGTACCGCCGGGCCTCGGCCGCGACCTCCTCCGCCTTGCCCGGGCTGGACAGGTAGCAGAAGGCCACGTCGAAGCCGTCGGCGGCCAGGCGCAGCACCACCGCCCGGCCGATACCGCGCGAACCGCCGGTGACGACGGCGACGGGGCGTTCGCGGCCGGGCATCAGGCCGCCTCGACCTTTGCGGACAGGAGCCGGTGGATCGTCGTCAGGGAAGTGAGCGAGGGGATCTCGTCCTCTTCGATTTTTATCCGGTACTTCTTTTCCAGCTGTACGGCTACCTCCATCGCCGTGAGGGAGTCCATGGCGAGGTCGGCCTTCAGGTCGGCCTCGTCGGTCACTTCCGCGATCGGAAGCTCCAGTTCCTCCGCTATCAGCGCGCGCAGTTCTTCGAGGTCGACGCCTGCGGTCCGGTTTTCCGATACGTCCGACACAGTGCAGCCCTCCTTGTGATGGCGGTTCAGACGACGAGTGCCTCTCCGCCGTCGACGCCGATGACGTTTCCGGTGAGCCATGAGGAGTCGGTGGCGGAGAGGGTGACGATCGCGTCGGCCACGTCCTCCGGGCGCGTCAGCCGGCCGCCCGGGTTGATGTCGCGGCACCGGGCGATCAGTCGCTCGCTGCCGGGAATCCTCCGCAGCGCCGGTGTGACGGTGGTGCCGGCCCGGATCGCGTTCACCGCCACGCCGTGCGGGGCGAGTTCCACCGCCAGGTGGCGGACGTGGGCCTCCAGCACCGACTTCGCCGCCGACACGGGCGCGTATCCGCCGAGCACCCGCGACCCGCCGGCGCTGGTCATGGCGAACACCTTCGCCCCGCGGGGCAGCAGCGCCGCCTTCACCAGGTCCTGAATCCAGTAGACGAGGCTGTGCCCCATGACCTCGACTGTCATCGTCAGTTGCTTCGGCGTGACGCCCGGGCTCCCGTCGCCCCCCTGCCCCGGGAGGAGGGAGGTCAGTGTTCCGTACGCGACCGAGTGCAGGACGACCCGGAGCCCGGTGCCGGACGTCAGGTCGCGGACGGCGGGGACGAGCTCCGCGCGGGCCTCCTTCGCCGCGATGTTGCGGTTGAAGAAGTGTGCCTCGACGCCGAGTCCGGCCAGTTCCCGAGCGTCGCGCTCCGCGCTCTCGCGCCCGTCGGCCAGGTCGAAGTGCACGCCGATGACGTTGCAGCCCGCTTCGGCCAGGGCGCGCGCGGTCTGCCGGCCGATGCCGCTGGACACGCCGAAGACCAGGGCCCAGGCTCCCTTGAGGGGGACGTACATCGGCTTCCTCCCTGTGATCGGTTCAATCGGTGCCGCGATGGCCGGTCGCGGGCGTTCCGCGCGGCGCGACGCGCACCTCGGCCCAGGCGAGCGAGCCCAGGGCGGACGCCGCCAGCACCGCGCACCGGGCGGGAGCCGGGTGCTCCCGGGCCAGGAGGCCCATGACGCGCCGCAGCGGAGTCAGGCAGCCGGCCTGCGCGTCGGCCGGGACGACGGCCACCTCACAGCCGCCCGCCGCCATGCGGTCCAGCCACCGGGCGGCGGCCGTTCCCACGGCGGAGTCGTCCAGTACGGCCTCCACCCGGGCCGGCGGGTCGTCGCCCGTCAACCGGGCGAACGTGGCGGCCGCGTCGCCCGCCCCCGCGTCCGGGCGCAGGAACCCGCCCCGCGCCCGGCACGTACCGTAAGGTCCGCCGCCCGGTCCCTCCGTCGCGGGCTCGCACTGCAGGACCGCCGCGCCCGCCTCCCACCCGCCGCCGGCCGCCTGGGAAGGCGACAGCGCCTCCTCCACCGCCCCGACGAGCACCGTCCGGGCCCGGCCCGCCGCGACCGCGCGGGCCGCCACCGCCAGCGCCTCCAGACCCGCGGTCACCGGGGAGTTGAGGGTGAGGCTGAAGCCGGTGATGCCGTGTTCGATCGACAGCCGGCCGGCGAACGAGCTCATCGCGATGAACGGCGCCGCGGACGGCGGCAGTTCCGCGGCGCCCTCCCGCGTGATCACACCGTCCAGCTCCTCCAGCAGCGCGGCGCCGGCGTGGTTCATGGCCACCGTCGCGCCTCGGTCGTCCGGCGCGGTCTCCGCGAACCGGTCCCCGGCGTCGCGGACCGCCAGCCGCGACGCGGCGAGGAGGTACTTGCAGGCGTCCGGCAGTCGCCGGTAGCCCCGCCCGGGGAGCGCGACATCCGCCCGGAACCAGCCCGGGGCCGCTTCCCGGGCCGGTGCCGACGCGTCATCGGGGCCGGTGACGCCCGGCGCCACGATCCCCATGCCGACGACGGCCAGTTCCCCGGCGCTCACCGCCCCTCCGCCCGTCCGCCGGACACTCCTGTGACGACCAGGGACGCGTTGTTGCCGCCGAACGCGTACGTATTGACCAGGACCGCCGGCATCTCCAGCCCCACCGGCCCCTCCTGTGGCAGCCGGACGTCGCACTCCGGATCCTGGTCGACCGGGGTGTTCGCCGGAACGGTCCGGTGGCGCAGCATGAGCGCCGCCGTGAGGCAGGCGAACGCGCCCGCCGCGCCGGTCGTGTGCCCGATCATCGCCTTGAGGGAGAACAGGGGCAGCTCGCGCGTCCGCGCGCCGAACATCCGGTGCAGCGCCCGGCTTTCGACCACGTCGTTGAGCGGCGTCCCCGTCCCGTGGGGGATGACGCAGCCCACGTCCGCGCCGCCCAGCCCCGCGTCGGCCAGCGCGCCGGTCATGGCGCGGAGGACCTGGTCCCCCGACGGGTCGGGGGCCGTCGGGTGGTACGCGTCGCAGCTCCAGGCCGCGCCGGCCAGTTCGGCGTAGGGGGCGGCGCCACGGCGGCGGGCGTGCTCGGCCGCCTCCAGGACGACCATGGCCGCGCCGTCGCCGAACATCGTCCCGGCACGGTTCCGGTCGAACGGCCGGCAGCGCACCGGATCCGCGGCCCCCAGTCGGTCGAACGCGCCCATCCCGGCGCGGGTGACCCCCTCGGCCCCGCCGGCCAGGACCGTGTCCGCCTCCCCCGCGCGGATCATGTCCAGCGCGATCGTGAGCGCGTAACCGCTGGCCGAGCAGGCGTTCCCCACGCTGATCGGGGCGGCCCGCGAGCCGGTCGCCGCCGCCACGACGGCGGCGGCGGGCGTCAGCGGCGTCCACGCCGTCCGTCCCGCGTCGCGCATCCGTTCGTGAAGGTCCGCGTTGCCCAGTTCCGCGCCGAGCACCACGGGGACGGCGGCGCGCGCCCCGTCCCCCACACCGGCGTCGGTGAGCGCCTGTTCGGCCGCGGCGACCGCCATGCGCGGGCTGCTGCCCAGCTCCACCCCGGCGTGGCTTGACGGTTCGGCGGGGATCCACGACCGGTCGGCCAGGTACATCTTCGTCGCCCGCATGTCGAGGTGCGGCAGCGGGACCTCGGCCGGCTCGCCGCCGCCCGTGAGGAGGCCGTTCCAGTACGCGGCGGGGCCGACGCCCAGGCAGCAGATCGCGCCGAGGCCGGTGACGAGGACGCGGCGGTCGCCGCCGCCGGGTGTGCTCACGGGTGCCCCCCGCGTGGAGTCCGGTGAGGCGCGAGGACCAGGGCCGCGACGGACGTCCCGTCGCTCTCCCCCGTCCCGGCGCCCGCGACGGCGAGCACCGCCTCGTCGTCGTACGGCTGGTCCCGTGAACCGCTCTCCAGCGGCTCCAGCAGCTCGACGGCCATCGCACACTGCACCACGCCCAGCGCTCCCGAGCAGCGGCCGAACCGCGCGGTCGGCTCGCCGTCCAGGCGCCGGCGGATCATCGTGGCCCCCGCTGTACGGACGGCGGTCCGGACGGCCGTCCGCTCGTCGTCCGCCCTGCCGTAGCCGGCTACCTCCGCGCGGATCCGCGCACCGCGCCGCTCCGCCTCGCGCAGCGGCTCGACGACCACGGCCACGGCGCCGTCGAACCACGTTCCGCCGCCGGCCTCCTTGTGCAGCCTGGCCACAGGTGGGGCGTCCGGTTCCACCCCGATGACGAGGACGGCCGTGGCCCGGCCCGCCGCGATCAGGTACCGCGCCGCGGCCACGGCGTCAAGTCCGCCCGAAGCGCCGTTGCACAGCGTCAGGTTGGGGCCGCGGATACCGTGGTCGATCGCGACCCAGGCCGCCGCGACGGCGCTCGACAACTGCGGGACGCGCATGGGGCTGATGTCCCTGCTGCGGCCGGTGGCGATCGCGGTGGCGCAGTCGCAGACCGCCTCCAGGTTGCCGTAGTTGCTGGATACGACGACCGCCGCACCATCGAGCTCCGGCGCACCCAGCAGCCCGGCGTCGCCGAGCGCGCGCCGGGCCACGCGGAGGGCGTGTCGTGACGAGCGGTCCTTGTGCCGCATGCCGCGCTCGGTGGGTGGGCAGGGCGTGTGGTCAGGCGGCGGCGCGGTGTGCTTCGCCGGCGGGGGCGCCGGGTGTCCGGTCGCTGCGGGCGCCGGCGTCGGCGCGGGTGCGGGTGCCGGACGCCCGGCGGGCGCGCATGCCGGACCCTCGGCCGACGCACTCGCCGGGTGGCCGGTCGGCGCGGTCGCCGGATGCTCGCCCGGCTCGGGCGGCCGCACGGACGCCGGTGCCGTCGCCGGATCGCCGCCTGGGTCCGCCACCGCCCATCCCACCCCTGTGATCGCCACGCGCACGGCACCACCGCCCGGCTCCCTCATCGCGCCATCGCCCCTTCCACGATCGCCACGGCGTTGATCCCGCCCATGCCGACGGCGTGCACCTGCGCGGTACGGAACGTCCCCGTGGCCGGCCGGCCGGACACGAGCCGCAGTTCCGCCGCCTCCTCGACCGGGTCGGTGAGGCCACCGATCGCCGGCAGCGTCCCGGTGCGGATGGCCTCCAGGGCCACGACGAGGTTCAACAGCCCGGCGCCGCCGGAGATATGGCCCGTGCCACCCTTGACCGCGGTGACGAGCGGGCCGGGGTCGGCGGCCTTGAACACCTCGGTCAGCGCGACCGCTTCGGCCAGGTCGCTCTGCGGTGTGCCGCTGCCGTGCACGATCACCAGGTCGACGTCGTCGGGAGCGACCGACGCGCGGTCGTGGGCGTCCTCGATCGCCCGGACGATCCCCGCGGCATCCGGTGCCGTCGGATGCGACGCGTCGCAGTTCATGCCCACGCCGAGGACCCGCCCGTGGACCCGGCCGTGCGCCCGGTCGTCGGCCCGGCCCGGGCGCGTGCCGACGCGCCGCACCACCACCGCCACCGCACCCTCCCCCATGATCATGCCGCGGCGGGACCGGTCGAACGCGCGGATGGTGTCCGGCGGCGGGAACTGGATCCGGTCGAACCCGCCGAACGAGCTCTCGGGGATCGCGTCGGTCCCCGCCACCACCACGGTGTCCGCCTCCCCGAGGGCGATCAGGTCGGTGGCCGTCCCGAGCCCGTACAGCGAGGCCGCGCAGGCGCTGGCGATCGTGTGCACGTCGGACAGGCCGAAGGCGGAACGCAGCGCGGAGGTGAAGTGGAGATCGGCCGGGGAGAGGGGGCCGGCGTGCCGCCACCAGAGCTCGGCGGTCCGCATCTCCCGGTGCGTCGTCCCGACCAGGACCGGCACCTCGGGCCCCGGTTCCGGCAGGCCGGCGTCGGCCAGGGCGTCCCCGACGACGCGGACGAGCCAACGGGTCGCGCGGAGCGGTTCGTCCACGCCGGGACGGGCCCGGTCCGGCACCTCGTACGCGGCGCCCGCGCGGTACTTGGACGCGTCGAAGGCGGAGACCGGCGCGAGGCCGGACCGCCCGGCACACAGCGCGCGGTGGATGGCG
Organism: Streptomyces mobaraensis; assembly: GCF_020099395.1. NCBI lineage: Bacteria > Bacillati > Actinomycetota > Actinomycetes > Kitasatosporales > Streptomycetaceae > Streptomyces > Streptomyces mobaraensis. The sequence goes on from NZ_CP083590.1 coordinate 1,624,390, forward strand.
GAGACGCCGTCCCCCAGCGCGCAGACCGCGCCCATGCCGCTGATCTCCCAGCTCATGCCACGCCCTCCGTACTGCCGGCGGGACCGGCGGGACCACCGGAGCCGCGGGGGCGGCCGGAGCCACCGGGGCAAGCGGAGCCGTCAGGGCCGGCGGGGTCGGCGGTACATCCGGGACCGCCGACGCCACCGGCACCGCGGAGGTCGTCGGAACGGTCGGGTGCGCCTGAGCCACCCGGGCCACCGGAACCCTCGGCACCCCCTGCCCCACCAGCCCGGCCGCGCAGCCGGAACCGCGCCAGCTTGCCGTTGGCCGTGACCGGCAGCCCGTCGATGACCTCGACCCTCGACGGCCGCTTGTACGACGCCAGTCCGTCGCGCAGCGCCGCGTGCACCGCCCTGCGCACCCCCTCCGGGGAGGACACCGGCTCCCGCGCCACGACGTACACCGTGGCCTGCTCCAGCCCGTCGCGATCCGTATCGCCCACGACCGCGCAGTCGGCGACCCCGGCGACGCCCCGGACCACCCGTTCGATCTCGGCCGGGGCGATGCGGTATCCGCCGAGCAGGAGCATGTCGTCGGCGCGGCCGACGTGGTGGAGGTCGCCGTCGGGTGTGCGGTACACGATGTCGTCGGTGTAGACCCCGCCGTCGGCGAAGGTACGGGCGGTGTCCTCGGGGCGGTCGAGGTAGCCGAGTGCCGCCGATTCCGTGGTGAGGTGCAGCCGGCCGGGGGTTCCGTCGGGGAGCGGGCGGCCGGTGGCGTCGCGGACGGTCGCGGTCACCCCGGGCACCGGGGAACCGATCGAGCCGGGGACGGCGGCCGTCAGGACGGTGTGCAACACCTCCGTCGCACCGAAGCCGTTGATCAGCCGTACGCCCAGCGTCTCGGTGATCCGGGCCGCCAGGCCGGCCGGCAGGTGCTCTCCGGTGGCGACGGCCAGCCGCAGCGCGCCGGTCTCGACCGCCTTGCCCCGCTCGGCGAGGTCGAGCAGGCCGGCGTAGAGCCGGGGGACGGAGAACAGCACGGTCGGCCGGTACGCGTCCAGCGCCGCCGCCACGCCGTAGGCGTCCGCCTGCCCGTCGAGCAGCACCGAGCTCGCGCCGGCCGCGAACGGGTGGAGCAGCGAGTTCCCGAACCCGTACCCGAACGACAGCTTCGCCGTGGACAGGACGACGTCGTCGGGGGTGAGCCCGAGCACGCTGCCGACGCCGCGCAGGACCGCGTGCACCGCCCGCGGACAGTGCCGTACGCCGCGCGGCCGTCCGGTGCTGCCGGAGGTGTACTGGACCAGCAGTTCGTCGGTCGGGCCGAAGTCGGCCGGCGGGAGGTCCTCCCCGTCCCCCGGACGGAGTTCGGTGAGCAGGCCCGCGCGCCCGGCCGCCCGGCGCTCCCCGTCGATCGCGTCCAGCTCCGCCCGTAACGCCCCCTCCTGCCCCGGCGCGACGTCCGCTGCCACGTACTCCGCCGCGCTGTCCCGCACGATGAAGCCGATCTCCGCCGGCCGGAGCGCCGGGTGCAGCACGATGGGCACGCAGCCGTGCCACCACAGGCCGAGAACCGCGGTGACGGCCGCGACACAGTCGTCGGAGACGACGACGGCCCGGCGGCCGGGCCGGACGCCGGACGCCCGGAGGCGCCCGGCGTACTCCGTCACCGCGCGCCGCATTCCGGCGTAGGTGACCTCGCCGGCCCGGCGGTCCACGGCGCAGCGCCGGCCGCCGTCGTGGCCGAGCAGCAGCGTGTGGACCGGGTTGCCGCCGCCGGCGCCGGCGCGGGGGTTCATGACACCCGGCGCCGGTCGTCGAGCAGCCGCATCACCTCGCCGACGCTGTCCATCCGCGCGGCGTCCGCCGGGGAGAACTCCGCGCCGCAGGCGCGTTCCAGCCGGACGATGAACTCCGCCTTGTGGAGCGAGTCCATCCCGAGGTCCACGTAGAAGGACCGGTCGGACCCGACGTCGGCGGCGTCGACGTCCAGGACGCCCGCCACCAGCTCCCGCACATCCTGGTCGGTCAGCACGGCATGCCCTCCCTCGCCGGTCGTCTTCCGGCTTTCCTGATCGCTTCGGTGACGAGCGACTCGCTGGTCACCCTGCCGTCCTGGAGCAGGGAGACGCGTACGTCGGCGGAGCGCTCGCGCAGGGTGCCGAGCGCGGCCTCGGCGCACACGGCTCCGGGGCGGGTCGCCGTCAGGTACCGCACGTCCAGCCGGGTCGTGGCGAACGTCCTGTCGTCCTCCAGGAGGCTGTACATGACGAATCCGGCGGCCTGGTCGTGGAGCGCGGCGACATGGCCGCCGAAGGCCACGTCCGGCTCCACGCACAGGTCGGGGGGGATGCGGAAGCGGACCGCGACGAATCCCGCGCGCCACTCCATCGCCACGACCCGGAGGGACAGGCGGGCCACGAAGTCCGGGACCGGGGTGGTGCCGGCGGCGATCGCGTCCAGCGTCTTCTGCCGCGCCGTCACCGCGCCCGTCGACGGGGACTCCGTCCCGGAAGCGCCCGTGTTCCCCGAAGCTCCCACGCGGCTCATGAGGCCGGTCCTCCTCCGCCGTCGGCGCTGCTGCGGCGCGCGATGAGCCAGACGAGCGCGGACGCCAGCGCGAACGCCGTCACGATGACGGCCAGTCCGAGCATCATGTCGGTTCGCAGCGCGGGGTAGTCCAGGGACGTCAACTCCCCGTGGAAGCCCCGGAAGAAGGCCAGCCCGATCAGAGCCACGCCCAGCGACGACCCGATCTGCTGCGCGGTGGACAGCGCCCCCGAGACGGCCCCGGAGTCGTCGGCGCGGACCCGGGCGAGGACGAAGTTCAGCAGCGGCCCGAGGACCAGCCCCAGCCCCAGGCCGGTGAAGACCATGGTGGGGGCCATGATCCAGCCGAAGTGCCGGCCCGAGCGGTTCCCCGCGACCGTGGCGATCATCACCGCGCTGCCGGCGGCGCACAGGAGGCAGCCGGCGAGGATCGTGCGGGGCGCGCCGAAGCGGGCCACGATCCGAGCCGACCGGAGGGACGTGGCCGTGCTCCCGACCGCGTACGGCGCCATCGCCGCGGCCGTCGCGAGGGCGCCGTAACCGAGGCCGTACTGCACGGTGATGGAGAAGTAGAGGAAGAAGGGCACGACGGCCGAGAAGTACACCAGGTACAGGGAGAGGGCCAGGCGGAAGGCCGGGTCGGACCACAACCCGGGCCGGAGCAGCGGGAATCGGCCCCGCCGCTCCAGTACCGCTTCCAGCCGGAGGAAGACGGCCAGCAGGACGGGGACGCACAGGAGCAGCAGCCAGCCCCACAGCGGCCAGTCCTGGTCGCGGCCGACGGTCAGGGGCACCAGCAGCGCGACCAGCAGCAGGACGACGGTGAGCGAGCCCGCGTAGTCGAGCCGCAGGCGCAGCCCCTTGTGCGCCGGCACCATGCGGGGGGCCAGCGCGATCAGGACGGCGCCGACGGGGATGTTGATCAGGAAGATCGGGCGCCACTGCAGCCCGCCGACGTCGGCGGCGATGAGCAGCCCGGCGATCAGCGGCCCCGCGATCGTCGCACAGCTCACCACCGCGCCCAGCAGCGCGAAGGCGCGGCCCCGCCGTTCGGCCGCGACGGTGAGGTGCAGCGTCGCGATGACCTGCGGGTAGAGGACGGACGCCGAGAGGCCCTGCCAGACCCGGGCGGCGATCAGCTCGCCGGGCCCCTGGGACAGGCCGCAGGCGAGGCTGGCCAGCGTGAAGGAGACGGCCCCGATCATGAACATGCGGCGCCTGCCGTAGAGGTCGCCCAGCCGCCCGCTGGTGATCAGCATCACCGCGTAGGCGACGACGTACCCCGCGACCACGAGCTGTACGTCGGGCACGCTCGCCCCGAGGTCCCGCTGGAGGCTGGGGATGGCGACGTTCACGATCGACGTGTCGGCGAGCAGCATGAAGGCGGCGCCGAGCACGAGCGCGGCGGCCTTGCGCTCCGCCGGCGGGAACCGGTCGGGCGCCGTCGCCTTTGGCGCCGGGGAGCGGCTCGTCCGAGGGCTCCGGCTCATCCGAGGGCTCCGTCCGCCGTGAGCCGGTGCCGGCGGACCTTCATCGTGCCGGTGAGCGGGAGGCCCTGCCACGGCCGGCAGTCGAGCCGGGTGTCGTCCGGCAGCCCGGCCCGGCGGCGGGCGGCCCGCCACCGTTCCGCGTCCGGCGGCGCGCCGTCGGCCGTCGCCGCCACCACCGTGACCGTCCCGCCCTCCGCGGCGGTGACCACGACCTCGTCCAGCTCGGGCAGTTCGTCGAGGAGGACGTCCTCCGCGCGGAGGGCGCTGGGCACGCCGGGGACCCGGTCCGCCCGCCGGTCGAGGAGTTTCAGGTGGCCGTCCGGGCCGAGCGAGCCGATGTCGCCCGTGGGCCACCAGGTGTCGCGGCCGGGCAGCGGCGGACGGCCGATCATCCGTTCCGCCCGGGCGGGGGTGCGCACCTCGACGTGCCCGGGCTCGTCGGCCGGGAGGTCCGAGCCGGCGTCGTCCACGACGCGTATCTCCGTTCCGGGGAGCGCCGCGCCCACGTCTCGCGAGTCGAGCCGGCCGGGCGTGCGGAGGTCGGAGCGCGTCGCCGTCAGCAGCGTGACCGGACCGGTCTCGGTCTGGCCGTACACCAGGACGAACGCCGGGTCGGGGTCGTCCGACGCGTCGAGGAGGGCGCGCAGCGTGCGCGGGTGCAGCGCGTCGAACGTGCTGACGTAGCGCCGCACGGAGGCGAACGGGCTGGGCGTCTCGCGTGCCAGCGCCTCCCAGCGCAGGAACGTGTTCGGCTGCGCTTCCAGGGTCTCCGGCCGGTACCGCAGGAGCGCGGCGCGTACCGCGTCCGGATCGGAGGAGGTGACGGCGAGGAGCGGAACCCCCGTGTGGAGCGCGGTCAGCAGCGCGGTCGCCATCCGCACGTGCACGAAGGACAGGCACTTGGCGCTGAGCCCGGCGTAGTGCTGCGACCGCACCACGCCGATCTGCGGGGCCACGTGGGCGTGGAGCGAATCCACCGTGTGCACGAGGAGTTTGGGCTTGCCGGTGGTGCCGGAGGAGTGGGTGACGAGGACGGGGTCCGTGCCGGGGCGGCGGGTGACGCGGTGGGGTGCCGTCTCGCCGAGTTCGACGGCACCCGGTGGCGCGACTCCGGGTGGTGCCTCTCCGGTCGGTGCCGCCCCGGAGGGTGCAGCTCCGGGCGTGAGCGTGAGGACGCGGGGAACGATCCCGTCGAGCCGGTCGTACCGGGGGCGCAGGGCCTCGGCGCCGGCGGCGTCGGTCAGGAGCCAGGGCTGTTCGAGTTCTTTGAGGCAGGACAGGAGGTCGTCCGGGTCCATCGCCACGGACAGCGGCGCGGGCAGCGCGCCGACGCGGACGAGGGCACACAGGAGCGCCTGGATGTCCAGGTGGTTGGCCTTGACCAGGGCCACCACCGTGCCCGGCCGTACCCCGGCGGCCCACAGCCGGTCGGCGTGATCGGCGACGACGGCCGCGAAGTCGGCCACGGTCTCCGGATCGCGGAGGCCCGCCGAGGGCCATGGGGTGTCCGCGCACAGGGCGGTCCCACCGTGACGGCCGGCGGCGCTTTCCGGCAGTAAGCCGAGGTCTGCGAGGGGGAGCACGGCATCTTCCTCCGCTACGAGCACTGGTCCGAAGTGGAACGTTCCGGTGTCCCGCGCGGGGCGAGCCAGGGCGAGCCCACCGTCGGCCGGTCGACGACACAGAGGTCCGCCCGGCCGGCCAGCACGATGGTATTGACGTCGGACGCCGAGATCGAGCCCGCGGCGATAACTGCCAACTCCCCTTTTCCGTCAAGCTGGTTACGGATCCGGTCCGCGTACACGTCCCGGCCGTCACGGGTCGCGGCGCGGACGTGCACGGCCGTCGCACCGTGTGCGGCGAACTCGTTCGCGATCTCGGTCAGGACGTCGGCGCCGCGCCCGTCCGGGGAGCACCGGGGCGGTGCGAGGCACAGGCCGAGCGGTCGGTCGGCGGGCCACTCCGCGCGGATGGCGTCGAACACCTCCAGGGGGTGGCGGAGGGAGCCCCCCGGCGGGCGGTCGTTCCCGTCGGTCGGCGGGGAGAGCACGGTGTCGTGGGCACAGTCCAGTTCCAGCAGGTCGAACGCGGTGGCGCGGCGGGCGGCGGCGGCGAAGGCGCGGCGCAGCCCGGACGCGGCCGGCACGGCCGGGCCGTAGAAGCCCAGCCGCAGACCGATCTTCGCCGGCGAGTGCGCGTGGACGAAGTCCGCCACCCGCCGCCAGCCGGCGGCCTGTTCGCCGGTGTGCAGCCCGGCGCCGCCGTGGGCGGCGGTGCCCTCGGCGGAGACGGCGACCGGCCCGGTGAGCACCAGCCCGGCCCCGGCCAGCGCGGCGCCGCCCAGGTGGACCAGGTGGAGGTCGCCGGGTACGCCCGCGCGGGCGGGGAGCGGCTCGTCGGCGGAGACGACGAGGCGGTTGGGCAGCGTCAGCCGGCCGAGGGTGAAGGGCTGGAGCATCGGCGGGGCGACCGGGTCGCCGTTCGTGCCCGCGCCCATGCACGTGCCCACGCCCGCCCCCATGCCCGTACCCGACGGACTCGCCCCGTGGCCCGCCGCGTCGGCGAACCACCGTTCCGCCCGGGCGGTGAACGCCGGGTCGCGTCGGCGGAGGCCGGCGTGTGAGACGCGGCGGCTGCGGGTCAGGAGGTTCACCGCGAACTGCGTCGGCTCCTGGTGGGTGTACCGGTCGATGTTCTCGAACCACTCCTGGCTGGCCAGCGCGGCCCGCTGGACGGCGTGCGCCTCCGGACGGCGCTCGGCCTCGTACGCGGCCAGGGCCGCCGCCGTGCCCCGCTGCCCGGCCAGGCTCCCGGCCAGGGCCGCGGCGTCGTCCATCGCGAGCTGGGTGCCCGAGCCGACGGAGAAGTGGGCCGTGTGCGCCGCGTCGCCGAGCAGCACCACGTTGCGGTGCCGCCAGGTCGCGCACCGCACGGTGGGGAAGCGCAGCCAGCGCGAGTTGTTCCCGAACAGTTTGTGGCCGCCGAGGAAGTCCGCGCACAGTTCGGCGATGAGGCCGATGGACCGTCCGTCGCTCTCCCCCGGTGTGCACCGGGCGGGGGCGACGCCGGCGAACCCGGCCGCGTGCCAGGCGCGTTCGGACAGCTCGACGATGACGGTGCCGGCGTTCCGGGAGTTGGGGTAGGCGTGCAGCTGCACGGCGCCGCCCGGGGTGTCGAGGATGTGGAAGGCGAACGAGTCGAGCTTCAGGTCGGTGCCCAGCCAGATGTAGTGGCACGCGCCGGTCCGCACCGCGGGCCGGAAGGTGTCGGCGTACCGCTCCCGGACCGCCGAGTGGGCGCCGTCGGCGGCCACCACGAGGTCGTGGCCGGCGGCGAGCGCGTCCACGTCGGTGATCTCGCTGCCGTGGCGGACCGGGATGCCGAGCCGGGCGCAGCGCCGCCGCAGGGCCGCGAGCAGCGTGGCGCGGCCGATGGCGGCGAACCCGTTGCCGCCCGCCGTGCGGGTGGTGCCGCGGTGGTGTACGGCGATGTCGTCCCAGCGGACGAGCGCCGGCCACATCTCCTCGGCGACGGCCGGTTCGGCGCGCTCGATGCCGCGCAGCGCCCGGTCCGACAGCACGACGCCGAAGCCGAACGTCTCCTCGGGCGGGTTCCGTTCGTAGACGGTGATCTCCCGCGCGGCACCGAGGCGGCGGGCCAGCACGCTGAAGTACAGCCCGCCGGGACCACCGCCGATCACAGCGATCCGCACCTCGACCTCCTGCGCACCGGGTACCGTCCGTTCACGCTTCGCGGGTCGGGGTCGATTCGCTCACCGGGGACGACGCGACCGACGACGCCAGGAGGTCCTCGATCATCTCCGGCGGGACGGTGGCGTCGTCGAACCACCGGCCGCCGAGCGGCCGCGGGACCGGCATGATCTGGTCGTTGGTGTACGCGAGGACCTTGCGGTTGTAGTCGCGCATCCGGTCGCGCAGCTCGGCCGGCAGTTTCCCGTCGAGCAACAGGGCCCGCTCCATCTCCCCGAGCAGTCCCCGCGTCTCGTCGATGGTCGCGAGGACGGCCTTGCAGAATCCGGACGGGAGGACCCCGTACTCCCCCTTGATCTCCACCAGGCGGCCGATCGCCTCGTAGGAGACGTCCTGGAGCTGCCGCCGGTCCAGCCAGCGCGTCTCGTAGTTCAGCCGGCGGTACCACAGCGGCTCGACCATGGCCCGGCGGTGTTCTTCCAGGGTGCGGTGGTGGATGCGGTAGCCGTGTTTGTCCGGTTCCTCGAAGAACTGGGATCCCGGGTCGAGGAACGGGACCATCGGGCAGATCAGCGGCAGGGCGGCCCACCCCTTGAACTTGCGGATGAGGCGCTCGCAGTAGGCGATCGTGTCCATCACCGATTGCCGGTCCTGATACGGCATGCCGATGAAGTACCAGATCATGATGCCTTTCACACCGGCGTCCAGGGCGCGCGGGATCCATTCCTCCATCTGCGCCATGGTGTAGTTTCCGCGGCCGGCCGCCTTGCTGATCCGCAGGTCGTGGGATTCCGGGGAGAGCATGATGTAGGAATCCGTCGACTCGCCCATTTTCCGGAGGATGTCGGGCGGCGTCAGGCTGAACTGCTCGAAATGGACACTCTTGTAGCCGAGTTCTTTCACGGCGTCCAGGTACTGGTGCATCCGCGTTCTGTTCTCGGAATAGCACTGGAGGGCGTAGATCGAGGTGCGCTTGGCGGCCTCTCCCATGGTGCGGAGTTCGGCGACGACGAGGTCGTTGTCCTTCTGCACGAGCGTTCTGCGGACGCCCATGATATTGCGGTAGGCGAACCGCGATCCGCCGCACCAGCCGCAGTCGTGCGCGCAGCCGGTGTTCGGCAGGGTCATGATGAGCTTGGACGCCGACGGCCCTCCGTCGGCCGCCTCGCGGTAGTACGACCAGTCGTTGCGCACGTTGTTGTAGTCGCTGTCCGGCGTGTGGGAGAAACCGGTGGCCCGGACCTCGCCGCCGTCCTTGTACAGCAGGTTCGGAATGGAGCGGAAGTCCCTGTCCCCCTGCCGGACCCGGGTGACCAGCTCGGTGACCGGGTCGAGGGTGTCGTACCCCTGGACGACGACGTCGACGCTGGGGTACCGGATCAACTCGTCGGCGTAGTACGTCGCCGAGATGCCGCCGAAGATGGTGAGCGCCTCGGGGTGCACTTCCTTCACGAGAGCGGCGAGTTCGACCGAGCCGTGGCAGTGCGCCATCCAGTGCAGGTCGAACCCGAAGATCGGCGCCTCGAAGCGGGCGAGCAGCCGGCGCACGTCCAGGCCCGGATGCATCAGCATCAGCGAGGCGACGTTCACGATCTTCGTCTCGAAACCGTGGTCGGCTAATCGCTGCTTTATCGAGAACCAGCCGATCGGGTAAATCTCGTAGACGGACGTGACGTTCACGCTGTCACTGTCGCTGAGATAAGCGAACAGCATGTCGTCGCGCTCACGGAAGTCGAAGACGCTGGGCGCGTGCAGAAGAAAGAGATCGGCCTCTAATCGCGAGGTGGACGGCTGATCCATGACAACCATTCACGGCCTCCGCTGGCTCACCGTTCGCCCGGCAAGAGGTCATCATGGTTTCTTCCGGCCGAAAGGTTTGTCAAGGGCCGGTCGGGAGGCCGCTATTCGATCTCTTTACTCTTTCCTGCCTTCTGTCGGTTCCGCCGTCCAGGACGGCCGGAAACATCACGTACGGCGTGTACACGAGAGGAAAGCTGTCAACGGGCGTATCGGCGCATGCGATAGCGCAGTCCGGAGGCGGCGGCGGACGACTGCCAGCCGGTGTCCTCCGTGGCCGTCCACGACCCGTCCACGGCGGGCGCGTACGTGTCGCCGTCCACCGCCACGTCGACCTCGGTCACCGCGAGCGCCGTGGCGTACTCCAGGGCCGCCCGGTAGATCTCGCCGCCGCCGATCACCCACACCTCAGCGGGCGTGGGCGCGTCCTGCGCCCCGTCCGCCGCGAGCCGCAGCGCCTCGGCGACGGACCCGGCGCGGTCCGCGCCGCCGGCCGCCCAGTGCGGGTCGCGGGTGACGACGATGTTGCGCCGGCCCGGCAGGGGACGGAACCGCGGGGGCAGCGAATCCCACGTCCTGCGCCCCATCACGACCGGATGGCCGAGGGTGACGGCCTTGAAGTGGGCCAGGTCCTCGGGCAGGTGCCACGGGATGGCGTTGCCCGCGCCGATCACACCGTCGCGGGCCTGCGCCCAGATCAGCCCGACCGTCGTCCGCCCGCCGCTCGTCCCACCGTTGCTCGTTCGGCCACCGCTCGTCCGGCCGCCGTCCGCCGACGCGTCGCTCATACCGCGACCGGGGCCTTGATCGCCGGATGGTGCCGGTAGTCGACCACCTCGACGTCGGAGTACGCGTAGGAGAAGAGCGAGTCCGCCTGCCGCAGCCGCAGCGTGGGGAACTCGAACGGGGTGCGCGAGAGCTGCTCGGTCACCTGCTCGACGTGGTTGTCGTAGATGTGGCAGTCGCCGCCGGTCCAGATGAAGTCACCCGGTTCGAGCCCGACCTGCTGCGCCACCATGTGCGTGAGCAGGGCGTAGCTGGCGATGTTGAACGGCACACCGAGGAACAGGTCCGCGCTGCGCTGGTACAGCTGGCAGGAGAGCTTGCCGTCGGCCACGTAGAACTGGAAGAAGGCGTGGCACGGTGCCAGGGCCATCCTGTCCAGCTCGGCGACGTTCCAGGCGGAGACGATCATCCGGCGGGAGTCCGGGTTCCGGCGCAGCGTGTCGAGGACCTCGCTGATCTGGTCGATGTGCCGGCCGTCCGGGGCGGGCCAGGAGCGCCACTGCGCGCCGTAGACGGGACCGAGGTCGCCGTTCTCGTCGGCCCACTCGTCCCAGATGGTGACGCCGTGCTCCCGCAGCCAGCCGACGTTCGAGTCGCCGCGGAGGAACCACAGCAGCTCGTACACGATGGACTTGAGGTGCACCTTTTTGGTGGTGACCAGGGGGAATCCCTGGGAGAGGTCGTACCGCAGCTGGTGCCCGAAGACACTTCGGGTGCCGGTGCCCGTCCGGTCGGCCTTGGCCGTTCCGGAGGTGAGCACTAGCCGCAACAGGTCTTCGTACTGGGTGTCCGCCACGGGCGTCGATTCTACCGGCCGCCCGGACGGGACCACTCCCGGGACCACTCCACGGCCGTCGCGGTCCGACCGTCCGGAGGCGGGCCCACCGGGCGGGCAGGGGCACCTGGCGAGCGGGTCCACCTGGCCGGCGGCCGTCAGCCGGAAGTGCCGGCCGGGTGCCCGGCGCACAGCTCGGCGACGAGGTCCCGGGCGTAGCGCTCGTCCGTCCCGGGGACGGAGAAGACCACGCGGAAGTAGAGGGGTGCGACGACGCGGTCGAGCACCCGCTCCAGGGAGGGCGGCGTCTCCCCGCGGCCGGCGGCCGCCTCCAAGGGGGCGCCGAAGCGGGCGCTGACCCGTTCCAGGCAGGCGCGGAGGCCCGCCCTGCGCTCGTCCACGTCCGGCGCCACCTCGGCACGGAAGAACGCCACGCCTCCCGGCCGGGAGAGGTCGGCGAGCGTCCACACCGCCGCCCGCTCCAGGTCCTGGCGGAGGTCGCCGAGCAGCTCGGGCGCCTCCTCCTCCTGGCGGCTGTCCGCCACGTCCGCGAGCAGGGCCGAGGTCGTCCCCCAGCGCCGGTACACCGAACTGGGGTGGACGCCGGCGCGGCGCGCCACCGCCGGGACGGTCACCTTGTCGGCGCCGATTTCCCCGACGAGATCCACCACCGCCTGGTGGACGGCGGAGCGGATGCGGGCGCTCCGGCCGCCGGGGCGGCTGTCTTTGCTTTTGGCGGTCATCCCTCCACCTTAAAGCAAAGGATTGCGCTTTAGCGCCTCGCCTGCTTGAGTGGAATTAAAGCGAAGTTCATCGCCTTAACCGCAGCATCTCCGTGGAGGAGCCATGTCCCCGTACGAGACCGCCCACCGGCTCGGTGTCCGTTTCCACGCCTTCCTCAGCGCCGGCGACTGGGCCGGTATCCGAACGCTGCTCACCGACGACGCCACCTGGACACTGCCCGGCGACAACGCGATCTCCGGCACGGCGGAGGGGGCCGACGCGGTGGTGGAGCGGGCCGAGAAGATCGCGTCCTACGGCGTCGACTTCGAGCTGCTGCACATCCTCGTCAGCCGCGAGAACATGGCCCTGTCCCTGCACAACACCGCCCGCCGGGGCGACGTACGACTGGACGAACACCTGTCCACCGTCTGCCGTCTGCGCGACGGCAAGATCGCGGGGATCGAGACGTACCTGTCGGATGTCGACGGGATGAACGCCTTCTTCGTCTGAGCCGCTTCACTCCGCGTCGCTTCGTCCGCTGTCCCCGCCTCCCCCGTCAGCACCTCACCCCCACCGCCACCTCCCGGTGAATCGGCACCCCGGCCCCCCGCAGCGGCGTCCCCGACCCGCCCCTGCGTACCGCGACGATCTCCGCCGCGATCGACAGGGCCGTCTCCTCCGGCGTCCGGCCGCCCAGGTCGAGACCGATGGGCGAGCGGAGGCGGGACAGCTCCGCCTCCCCCAGCCCCGCCGCGCGGAGGCGGGCGAGGCGGGCGTGGTGGGTGCGGTGGGAACCCATGGCGCCGACGTAGGCGAGGGGGAGGCGGAGGGCGCGGACCAGGAGCGGGATGTCGAACTTCTCGTCGTGGGTCAGGACGCAGACGGCCGTGCGCGGGTCCAGGTGGCGCTGCCCGTCCAGGTAGCGGTGCGGCCAGTCGACGACAACCTCGTCCGCGTCCGGGAAGCGGGCGCGGGTGGCGAACACCGGGCGGGCGTCGCACACCGTGACGTGGTGGCCGAGGAACTTCCCGACGCGTGCCAGCGCCGCCGCGAAGTCGATCGCGCCGAAGACGATCAGGCGCGGCGGCGGGACGCTGGTCTCGATCAGCAGCTCGGCCGGCCGGCCGCAGTACGCGCCGTCGGCGACCGGCGTCAGGACGCCCGTACGGCCGGTGACCAGGAAGGCGGCGGCCTCGTCGGCCGCCCGCCGGTCGGCCGCCGGCGCCGTCGCCCGGTCGTCCGCCGTCGCCCGGTCGTTCGCCAGCGCCCTCGCCCGGTCGTCCGCCGTCGCCGTCGCCGCGCCGAGCGATCCCGAGAAGGCGCCGTCCGGGCGGACCAGGAGGGCGCCCGGTTCCGCGGCGGACAGGGAGCGGACCAGCGCCACGGCCTCCCCGCCCGCCGCCGCCGACAGCGCCGCCTCGTACACGCCCCGCCAGGGGTCCGCCGCCCGGACCGGCGTGATCAGGACCTCGATCACGCCTCCGCACGTCAGCCCCACCGCGAACGCGTCCTCGTCCGAGTAGCCGAAGCGCTCGCGCCGGGCGGAGCCGCTCTCCAGCGCCTCGCGGCAGAGCTCGTAGACGGCGCCCTCGACGCAGCCGCCCGAGACCGAGCCGATCGCCGTGCCCGCCGCGTCGACGGCGAGGGCGGCGCCCGGCTGTCTCGGGGCGCTGCCGTGGACGGCGGCGACGGTGGCGACGGCGAAGTCGCGGCCCTCCGCGCACCAGCGGTGCAGGTCTTCCGCGAGGTCCAGCATGACGGGTACCTCCTTCCTCTCGCTTCCTCTCGGCGTTGCCGGTCCCTATGTGACGCCCAGCCAGTTCTCGATGGGGTGCAGCGCGAAGTAGACCGTGAAGACCGCCGTCAGCACCCACATGAAGGCTCCCGGCTCCCGCCACCTCCCTTCGGCCGTTCTGATCGCGGTGTAGGCGATCACCCCCGCGCCGACCCCGGCCGTGATCGAGTACGTGAACGGCATGAGGACGACCGTGAGGAACGCGGGGACGGCCACCGCCCGGTCGTTCCAGTCGATGTGCCGCGCATGGCTCATCATCATCGCGCCGATGACCACCAGCGCCGCCGCCGCGACCTCCCCCGGGACCATCCGGGTGAGCGGGGTGAAGAAGAGGCAGGCGGTGAAGAGGAGGCCGGTGACGACGGACGACAGTCCGGTACGGGCCCCTTCGCCGACACCGGTCGCGGACTCGATGAACACCGTCTGGCCCGACGCGCCCGTGACGCCGCCGATCGCTCCGCCCGCGCCGTCGACGAGCAGCGCCCGGCTGAGCCCGGGCATCCGGCCGCGGTCGTCGGCGAGTCCGGCCTCCGTGCCGACGCCGATGATCGTGGCCATCGCGTCGAAGAAGCCGGCCAGGACGAGGGTGAAGACGATCACCCCGACGCTCAGCGCGCCGAGCGAGCCCCAGCCGCCGAAGGAGACGTCGCCGAGGAGGGAGAAGTCGGGCAGGGAGACGGCGCTGCCGTGGAGTTCGGGGGCGCCGGACTGCCAGGTGCCGGGGCCGGGGTCGGCGACGGCGTTGACCGTGACGGCCAGGACGGTGCCGGTCACGATGCCGATGAGGATGGCGCCCGGGACGTTCCGCGCCTGGAGCATGAAGACGATCAGCAGCGTCACGCAGAAGACCAGCACGGGCCAGCCGGCCAGCTCGCCCGCCGGGCCGAGGGTCACCGGCCCGCCGCCCTTGGCCGCGTGCACGAACCCCGCCTTCACCAGACCGATGAGGGCGATGAACATCCCGATGCCGATGGTGATGGCGTGCTTGAGCGCCAACGGGATGGCGTTCATGACGAGTTCGCGCAGCCCGGTGAGGACCAGCAGGACGATGACGCCCCCGTACAGCACGCACATGCCCATCGCCTGCGGCCAGGTCATGTGCGGGACCACCTGGCTCGACAGCACCCCGGAGACGCCGAGCCCGGCGGCGAGCGCGAGCGGGACCCTGCCGACGACGCCCATGAGCAGGGTGCAGACGGCGGCGGCCAGCGCGGTCGCCGTGATGAGGGCGGCGTGGCCGAGGGTGTGCCCGGACGCGTCCTTGCCGGACAGGATCAGCGGGTTGAGCAGCACGATGTAGGACATCGCCATGAACGTGGTGACGCCGCCGCGCACCTCGCGGGCGGGGGTGGAACCGCGTGCCGAGATCTGGAAGTACCGGTCGAGCCGGGCGAGCCGGGACCTGCCGGCCGGGGGACACGAGCCCGCGCTCGCGCCCGCGGCCGTGGCCGCCGGCTCCACGGATGGCTGCGTCATGGTGTCTGCCTGCTCCTTGGATGCCGGGCGGTGCGATGCCGGTGGGGTTGTGGGGGGGTGGGGGGTTGTGGGGGGGTGGGGGGTTGTGGGGGGCGCCCGCCTCGGCCGCTCTCAGCCCCCCGTCAGATGCTCCGGCCGCACCGGCACCCTCCGCAGCGCCAGCCCCGTCGCCTGCCGGATGGCGGCCACGACGGCGGGGGTGGAGGAGAGCGTCGGCGCCTCCCCCACGCCCCGCAGCCCGTACGGCGCGTGGGGGTCGGCGAGTTCGAGGACGTCGACGGGCATGGCCGGGGTGTCGAGGATGGTGGGGATGAGGTAGTCGGTGAAGGAGGGGTTGCGGACCTTCCCCGTGACCGGGTCGACCGCGATCTCCTCCATGACGGCCAGCCCCAGCCCCTGCGTGCTCCCGCCCTGGATCTGCCCGGTGACGGAGAGCGGGTTGAGGGCCTTGCCGACGTCCTGCGCGCAGGCCAGTTCGACGACCTTCACCAGGCCCAGTTCCGTGTCCACCTCCACCACCGCGCGGTGGGCGGCGAAGGAGTACTGGACGTGGCCGGTCCCCTGGCCAGTGCGGAGGTCGAACGGTTCGGTGGGCCGGTGCCGCCACTCCGCCTCCGCCTCGACGGGCTCCTCGCCCTCCAGGACGTCCGCGAGGGCCGCCAGTACCTCGCCCCCGTCGGTGACGATCTTGCCGTCCTCCAGCAGGAGTCCGGCGGTGGCCCAGGCCGGGTGGTACGTGCCGAACTTCGTCCGGCCGAGTACCAGGACGCGCTCGCGGACGGTCGCGCAGGCGTGCCGGACGGCGCCGCCCGTGACGTACGTCTGGCGGGACGCGGACGTGGAACCGGCCGATCCGACGCGGGTGTCGGCCGGGTGGATGGTCACCCGGGAGACGCCCAGTTCGGTCCGGGCGATCTGGGCGTGGACGGTGACGCCGCCCTGCCCGACCTCCGCCATCGCCGTGTGCACGGTGGCCACGGCCTCCCCTCCGGCGTACTCCAGCCGCACCCGTGCCGTGGAGTAGTCGTCGAAGCCCTCCGAGAAGCCGACGTTCTTGATGCCGACCGCGTAGCCGACCCCGCGCACGACCCCCTCGCCGTGCGTGGTGTTGGCGACCCCGCCGGGCAGCGCCCGCAGGTCGGGAGCGCCGCCGGCGGTCTCCCACTGCCGCTCGGGCGGCATCGGCATCGCCTGGACGCGGCGCAGCAGTTCGGCCACGGGGGCGGGCGCGTCGACGGGCTGCCCGGTCGGCATCACCGAGCCGTGGGACATGGCGTTGCGGCGCCGGAATTCGACCGGGTCGAGGCCGAGTTCGGCGGCCAGCCGGTCCATCTGCGCCTCGTAGGCGAAGCACGCCTGGACGGCACCGAAGCCGCGCATCGCGCCGCAGGGCGGGTTGTTGGTGTAGAGGGCCAGCGCCTCGACGTCGACGTTCGGGCACTCGTACGGTCCGACGGCGAGCGAGGCGGCGTTGCCGACGACGGCCGGGGACGACGAGGCGTACGCGCCGCCGTCCAGGACGATGCGCGCCGTGACGTAGAGGAGCCGGCCGTCGCGGTCGGCGCCGTGCTCGTAGCGGAGCTTGGCCGGGTGCCGGTGGACGTGCCCGAAGAAGGACTCGAACCGGTTGTAGACCATCTTCACCGGCCGGCCGGTACGCAGCGCGAGCAGGCAGGCGTGGGCCTGCATGGACAGGTCCTCGCGGCCGCCGAACGCGCCGCCGACGCCGGACAGCGTCATCCGCACCTTGTCCTCGGGCAGGCCGAGGACGGGCGCGATCTGCCGGAGGTCGGCGTGCAGCCACTGCGTGGCGATGTACAGGTCGACGCCGCCGTCCTCGGCGGGCATCGCGAGGCCCGACTCGGGCCCCAGGAACGCCTGGTCCTGCATGCCGACCTCGTACTCGCCGGTGACGACGGCCACCGCCCGGGCCTTCGCGGCGGCGACGTCGCCGCGCCGGACGGGCTGCCGGTGGACGATGTTGGGGTGCGGGACGTGGGCCGCGTGACCGTCCGTGCGGCCGGGGTGGAGGACGGGCGCGCCGGGGGCCGTCGCGCTCGCCTCGTCGGTGACGACCGGCAGTTCCTCGTACGCGACCCGGATCTTCGCGGCGGCGCGGCGGGCGGTCTCCGGGTGGTCGGCGGCGACGAGCGCGACCGGTTCGCCGTGGTGGCGGACGACGCCGTCGGCGAGGACGGGGGTGTCCTGGAGCTCCAGCCCGTAGCGGGTGGCGGCCGGGAGGTCGTCGTGGGTCAGGACGGCGTACACACCCGGGGTGGCCAGGGCCTCGGCGGCGTCGACGGACAGGATCCGGGCGTGGGCGTGCGGGCTGCGCAGGGTGTGGCCCCAGAGCATGTCCTCGTGCCACAGGTCGGAGGCGTAGGCGAACTCGCCGGTGACCTTGAGCGTGCCGTCGGGGCGGAGCGTCGACTCCCCGATGCCGCCGCGGGTGCGGCTGCCCTGGGTGAGCCCGGCGGCGGCGAGCCGACCGCGCCGTCGCGAGCCGGAGGCCGCGGGGCCTCCGGGGGCCGGGGCGTTCGCGGCGGGGGCGTTCGGGGCGGGGGCGTTCGCGGCGGAGGCGTTCGCGGGGGCGTTCGTGGCGGGGACGCCGGCCGGGTGGTCGTCTGCGGGTGTGCCGTCGGCCGAGTCGCCACCGGGAGCGGGCATCGACGGACGCGGGCCGGCCGTGGCCCCATCGGCCGTGCCTGTTCCGGTGAGGCGCCCGACAGCCATCGGCCGGCACCCCGCCGATTCGCCGACCGCACGCGCGCCAGCCGTCCTCGCAGCGCCAGCCGTCCTCGCAGCGGCAACCGTCCTCACAGCGGCAGCCGTCCCCTCACGAGGTCCCACGCCGGAGGACATCGCCCCGGCAACCGTCCGCTCAGGCAAGAGTCGTTCACGCACGGCTCAGCCCTCCCGTCCCATTCGGCCGCTCGCGTCACTGGCGTCGTCCCCGCCCCGCGCAGCGGCGAGGCGTACCGCGTCGAGGATCTTCTCGTAGCCCGTGCACCGGCAGAGGTTGCCGGAGAGGGCCTCGCGGATGTCCGCGTCGGACGGGTCCGGGTCGCGGGCCAGCAGGTCGTCGGCGGCGACGAGCAGGCCGGGGGTGCAGAAGCCGCACTGCACGGCGCCCGCGTCGACGAACGCCTCCTGCACCGGGGAGAGGTGCCCGTCCGGTACGCCCGCGCGGGCGGCCAGGCCCTCGACGGTGACGACGTCGCGTCCCTCCGCCTGACCCGCGGCGACCAGGCAGGCGCAGACCGGGACGCCGTCCAGGCGGACCGTGCACGAGCCGCATTCGCCCTGCTCGCAGGCGTTCTTGGAGCCCGGCAGGCCCAGGCGCTCACGCAGGACGTAGAGGAGGCTCTCGCCCTCCCACACGTCGTCGGCCCGCCGCTGCCGGCCGTTGACCGTCATGTTCACGCGCACAGCTCGTTCCCCTCTCCCGTCTCCCCCGTCGTCCCGTCCGTGTACTGCCGCCACGCCCAGCCGAGCGTGCGCCGGGCCATGACCCCCACCGCGCGGCGGCGGTAGGCCGCGCTGCCGCGCACGTCGTCGATGGGGTTGCAGGCGGCCGACGCGAGGGCGGCGAACTCCTCGGCGGCTGCGGCCGATACGGGCCGGCCGGTGTCCCAGCAGCGGCCCTCGTCGAGGGCGGCGGCCAGGAAGTCCTCCGCCGCCCGCGCCCGGACGGGCGTCGGCGCCGCCGAGCCGATGCCGGTGCGGACGGTCCGGGTGTCGGGGTGCAGGGCGAGGCCGAAGGCGCACACGGCGATGACCATCGCGTTGCGCGTGCCGACCTTGGCGAACTGCTGCGGCCCGGCGGCCTTCCGGATGCGCACGGCACGGATCAGCTCGTCGGGGGCGAGGGCGTTGCGCTTGACGCCGGTGTAGAAGGCGTCGACCGGTACGAGCCGGGTGCCGCGCACCGACTCCGCCTCCACCACGGCGCCCGCCGCGAGCAGCGCGGGGTGGGAGTCGCCGGCCGGGGAGGCGGCGCCGAGGTTGCCGCCGACGCTGCCGCGGTTGCGGATCTGCGGCGAGCCGACGGTGCGGGCGGCGAGGGCGAGGCCGGGGAGCGGGCCGGACAGTTCGGTGATCACCCGGGCGTACGGGACGGCGGCGCCGAGGCGGACGTCGGGTCCGTCGGTCTGCCATGCGTACAGCTCGCCGATGCGGGTGAGGTCGAGGAGGTGGCTGGGGCGGCGGTGGTCGAAGTTGATCTCGACCATCACATCCGTGCCGCCCGCCAGAGGCACCGCCGCGGGGTGCTCGGCCTTGGCGGCCAGCGCGTCCTCCCAGCGGTCGGGGCGCAGGAAGTCCATGGGCGTTCTCTTCTCGCTCTGGTCCCGCCGCCGGGCCGTGGCCCGCCCGGCCCACCCGGTCCGCCATCGCCCGTCGCCCGCCGCCCGGCCCGCCTCTGCCGGCCGCCCGGCGGCGGGCGGACACGGCCGTACAGGACGGCGTGGGGCGGCGCGGGGGTGGTGCGGGGACGGTCCGGGGACCGTGCTTGGGCCGTTCGGACGGCTCCGGGCGGGTCGGTCGTGGGGGAGGTTTCGGGTGGGGGCCGGCGCCGGGTCGATGCCGCGTGCAGCCAGTACACAGAGGCTTCACCGGAAGGGAGCAGTCACCGAAACCATGAAGCGGTTGGCTGGTCACGCACACCGTCTTGTAGATTCGAACGAAAGGCGGAGCACGGAAACCTCACGGCTTCGCACCGGTAACACGACAACACACGAGAAAGATCGGCGGCGACCCACCATGCGGCTGCGCGCACTGCTGGAGACCGACGCGCTGGGCCTTCGTCTGCTCGGTGGCGAGGACGAGCTCGACCGCACCGTCCGCGGCGTGATGACGACCGATCTGCGCGATCCGAGCCGCTACCTCTCGGGCGGCGAACTGGTCCTCACCGGCCTGGCCTGGCGCCGGGAACCGGCCGACTCGGAGCGTTTCGTCCGCATCCTGGCCTCCGCCGGGGTGGCCGGACTCGCGGCGGGCGAGGCGGAGATCAGCTCCACGCCGGACGACCTGATCGAGGCGTGCGCCCGGCACCGGCTGCCGCTGTTCTCCGTGGACGAGACGGTGTCGTTCGCGTCCATCACCGAGCACGTCGTCCGGCAGGTCTCCGGCGAGCGCGCCGGCGACCTGGCCGCGGTCGTGGACCGGCACCGCCGGCTGATGACCTCGGGCCCGGCGGGCGGCGGCCCGGAGGTCGTCCTGGACCTGCTCGGCTCGGACCTGGACCTCCGCGCCTGGGTCCTGTCCCCCACCGGCCGCCCGATCGCCGGTTCCTCGCTCGCCGGTGCGGGGCCGGCGCTGTCGCCCGACGTCAGCGCCGTGCTGGCGGGCGAGCACCTGGCCGCGGCCCGCTCGGGCCGCCGGGGCCCGCACCGGGTGACGGCGGGCGGCGCCACGTACTCCCTGTTCCCCATCCGCGGCACGTCCGCCGGCCCGGCCGACCCGCGCGAGACCGTCCTCTCGGACTGGCTGCTCGCCGTGGAGGCCGACGCCGGTGACTGGCCGGCCGAACGCCTCGACCTGCTGCACGGCGTCACCCAGCTGATCGCCGTCGAGCGCGAGCGGCGCGAGGCCGCCCGCACGGTCCGCCGCCGGCTGGCGCAGGAGGTGCTGGAGCTCGTCCAGTCGAACGCCGCGCCGGCCGAGATCGCCGCGCGGCTGCGGGTCGCCGCGCCCGTCCTGATGCCCGGGCCGGGCGCCGCCCCGCACTGGCAGGTCGTCGTGGCCCGCGTGGAGTGGACCGACGGCGAGACGGCCGCCGCCCTCCCGGCCGGGCCGATCGCGCAGAGCCTGCTGGAGGAGGCGCTGGTCGCCCCGGACGCGACGGGCACCGAGCCGTCCGAGCGGATCGCCGTCGCCCACACGGACGACGAGGCCGTCGCCCTGGTGCCGCTCCCCGCGGCCCCGGCGGCTCCGGCCGCGACCGCGGCTCAGACGGCCGCCGACGAGGACCGGCAGGCCGGTGCCGGTGCGGGCACCGGCTCTGGCTCTGGCTCCGGCCTGCACGCCGACGCGCTGCTGGCCGCCGTCCGCGCCCCGCTCTCCCGGGGCCTCGACGGCGACGGCCGTCTGACCTTCGGCGTCAGCGCCGCCGTCCACTCGGCGGAGGGCCTGCGCGGCGCCCTGGAGGAGGCCCGGCACGCCCGCCGCGTCGCCGCCGCCCGGCCCGGACGCGTCTGCGCGGCCGGCCACCAGGAGCTGGCCTCGCACGTGCTGCTGCTGCCGTTCGTCCCCGACGACGTGCGCCGCGCGTTCACCGCCCGGCTGCTCGACCCCCTGCGCGAGTACGACAACCGGCACCGCGCCGAGCTGATCCCGACCCTGGAGGCGTTCCTCGACTCCGACGGATCGTGGACGCGCTGTGCGACGCGGCTGCACCTGCACGTCAACACGCTGCGCTACCGGGTGGGCCGCATCGAGCAGTTGACCGGGCGCGACCTGTCGCGGCTGGAGGACAAGCTGGACTTCTTCCTGGCGCTGCGGATGAGTTGAGGGGGGTGACGGGTTTCGTGGACTTCTCAGTCCGGCGCCCGCCGCTCCCCCCGGACCAGTCCGAGGTCGGCGTAGACCGTCGCCCGTGACACGCCGAGCCGTTCGGCGACGACCAGCGCCGAGCGGCTGAGCCGGAACACCCCGCGGGCGTCCAGCGCCTCGATCACCCGGAGCCGGCCCTGCCGCGAGTCGTGGGCCAGCGGCCGGCCGAGCCGTTCCTCCTCCTGTTCGATCACGGCGGTGACGACCTCGCCGATGTCGTCCGAGAACACCGTCGTGGCCGCCGGTGCGGCGTCCGCCGTGCCGACCAGGGCGGCCATCGCCTTGGCGGCGAGCCGGAGTTCGGTGATGTCGAGGTTGACGCAGAGCGACCCGAAGACGTGCCCGGAGCCGTCGCGCAGCAGGAGGGTGGACGACTTCACCGTGCGCCCGTCGGGCGTCTTGGTGACATAGTTCAGCTTGTCCCGCGCGGTGTCGCCGCGCGCCAGCATCTCCAGCCCGATCTCGCTCATGGCCCCGCCCACGGACCGCGACGTGACGGATCCGGCGAGGGCGACGACGCTGGCGTCGGGGGTCCGGTAGTCGTGCAGCACCACCTCGCACTGGGGGCCGAAGGTGGCGGCGAGGCCGTCGACGACCGGGCGCAGGGCCCGGAGCACGGCGTCGGCGGTGCCGTCCGCGACCTGCGGGGCCTGCAGGGCGGCCGCGTTCTCGTGAGGCGGGTGTGTGGATGGGGGTGCCGGCGGCTCTGGTGCCGCCGGTCGTCCCGCCGATGCCTCTGATCCCGCCGATGCCTCTGATCCCGCTGATGCCGGTGATGTCATCCCTGCCTCCGCACGCCCATCGGCTTCGCCGGACCGTCCGATCCCGTCCCGCGCGTCCGGAACGAGACTAGAAGTACGTCATCGGGGTGACGTGCTTCAACCCTTGACGAACTGTCCAGATCACTGGACACTCTGCCTGGGTGGGGAGTTGACCATGGTTGTCAAGACTCTTGTGGTGCACATGATTTGTGCGCGGACTGTCCATGGTTTCGACGGGACACCGGACTGCGGAAAGCGTGCGGACGGTGCGCGGACACGCGTCGGCGGCGTGGGAGGAAGGCGCCCGGCGCAGGACCGTTCGTACGCGGCGGCGGGGTGGCCGCACCGCTTCCGCTCCCCCGCCTTGTGCTGCATGAGGAGGACACGAGGAGGAGAGGCACGATGCGTTTCCCGGCCGATGGGCCCTCCGGCCCGTTCCGTCCCCACGCCCCGAACGACCCCTCGGTTTCGCCCGACTCGTACGGCCCGGACGCCCCATGCGGCACGGTACGGCTGCGCTGCACCACCTGCGGGCGCCGGCACGCCCTCGCCGACCTGGCCTGGCGGTGCGCCGACTGCCACGGCCTCCTCGACGTCCACGGCTTCACACCCGCCATGCCCAACGCCGTCGAACTCGGCCGGCGCCCGCCCACCCTGTGGCGGTACGCCGAGGCGCTGCCGGTGCCGGGGCCGCCCCGGATCAGCCTCGGCGAGGGCATGACCCCGCTGATCAGCGCGCCGGGCCGGCCGGACGTGCTGCTGAAGGCGGACCACCTGATGCCCACCGGTTCGTTCAAGGACCGCGGCGCGGTGCTGCTGGTGGCGCTGGCCGCCCGGCTGGGCGTACGGAAGGTCATGGCGGACAGCAGCGGCAACGCGGGGACGGCGGTCGCCGCCTACGCGGCCCGCGCGGGCCTCGCCTGCGAGGTGTACGTCCCGGCGGCCACCTCCGAGGGCAAGGTGGCCCAACTCCGCGCGTACGGCGCCGAAGTGCACCGGATCGAGGGCTCCCGCGAGGACACCGCCACCGCGGCGGCCCGCGCGGCGGAGGAGCCCGGGACCTTCTACGCCAGCCACGTGTACCACCCGTTCTTCCCGCACGGCACCAAGACCTACGTCTTCGAACTGTGGGAGCAACTGGGCGGCCGGCTGCCCGGCACACTCGTCCTCCCGGCCGGGAACGGCACCCTGGTGCTCGGCGCCCGCCTCGGCTGCCAGGAACTCCTCGACCAGCGGCTGATCGACCGCCTGCCCGCCATCACGGCGGTGCAGGCGGCCGGTTGCGCGCCCCTCGCACGCGCCGCCGCGCTGGGCGGCGAGGTGCCGGAGCGCATCACCGCCGAGCCGACCGTCGCCGAGGGCATCGCCATCGCCCGGCCGGCCCGGGGCTCCCAGGTCCTGCGGGCGGTACGGGAGACGGGGGGCACGTTCGTGACGGTCCCGGAGGACCGGATCGTCGCGGCCCACCGCGAACTCGCCCGCCACGGGCTGTACGTGGAGCCGACGTCCGCCGTCTGCTGGGCGGCGCTGCAGGAGGGGCTGGTGCCGGAGCACGCGGTGGAGGGCGACCGCCCGTTCGCCGTGGCGCCGCTGTGCGGGAACGGGCTGAAGGCGAAGCCGCCGGAATGAGTGGGGGGGCGGGCCGCTCCCGGTATGCGCGGTCAGCGGGTGGTGGTCCGCAGCCTGCGGCCCGTGGCTTGCGGTGTTCCCCGTCCCACCACGAGCCGCCTGTCCGCCCCCGTCCCCCGACGGGCCGCCCGTCCACTCCCCGTCCCGCGACGGGCCACCCGTCCGAGGATCCATGCTCGTCGTGCCCGCCATACCCACTCCGCCCACCCCGCCCACCATGCTCGCTCTCCCCACCGTCCTCGCCCTGCCCACCGCGCACGCGCTCCCCGGGCTGCTCTCCGCCTTCGTCCCGCTCTGGGCCCTGACCGCGGTCGGCTACCTGGCCGGGAGGACAGGGCTGCTCGGCGCGGACGCGGAGGAGGTCCTGGGGCGTTTCGTCTTCAACATCGCCACGCCGGCCGCCCTGTTCACCCTCCTCGCCCGGGCCCCGCTGGCCGGCTTCGCGAACGCCTCGATGCTCGCCTTCGCGGCCGGCACCGCCGTGGCCCTCGCGCTGGGCGCGGCCGCGTCCCGCCGGCTCTTCCACCGCAAGCCCGCCGAGCAGGCGGTCGGCGGGCTCGTCGCCGGCTACGTCAACTCCGGCAACCTGGGCATCCCCGTCGCGGCGCAGGTCCTGGGCGACGCGTCGGTGGTGGCGCCGGTGATCCTGTTCCAGGTGCTGGTGGTGACGCCGCTGATGCTGGCGGTACTCGGCGCCGGTACGGGCGAGGGCCGCCGACGCGCCGGGCACGCGCTCCTGGCGCCCGTACGCAACCCCATCGTCCTGGCCGCCGCCGCGGGTGCCGTCTTCTCGGCCGCGCACTGGCGGCTGCCGGGCGCCCTGGACGGCTCCTGCGACCTGCTCGGCCGGGCGGGCGTCCCGACGGCGCTGGTCATGCTGGGCCTGTCGCTGCACGACCGAGGCCGCCGCCCGGACGCCGGGACGGCAACCGCCGCGTCGTGGGCGGAAGCAGGGGTCGCCGTCCTCCTCAAGACCGTGGCCCAGCCGGCGACGGCCTACGCCACCGGCCGCTTCGCCCTCCATCTCCCGCCCCACCAACTCCTCGCCACCGTCGTCTGCTCGGCCCTCCCCACCGCGCAGAACGTCTACGTCTACGCCCGCGAGTACGGCGCGGCCACCGCCCTCGCGCGGGACGCGGTGGTCGCCTCGACCCTGGTCTCGATGGCGACGCTGTCGGGGTTCGCGCTGCTGCTCGCGCCGGGCGGCTGAGGGGGGCAGGGCCCGGGCCGCGCCCCCCTAACGCGTGGTGAACGCGCCTCCGTTGACGTGAATCGTCTGCCCGGTGATGTGCCGGGCTCCCGGCGAGGCGAGGAAGTGCGCGGTCCGGGCGATGTCCTCGACCGTCCCCGGACGCTTGACGTGCGTCTCCTCCACCAGCGCGCGTTCGCGTTCCTCGCTCAGTCCGCCGTGGAAGAAGTTGGTGCCGGCGACGTACCCCGCGGCGATGACGTTGCAGGTGACGCCCTGGGGGGCGAGTTCGGCGGACAGCGAGGCGTTCCAGGCGGCCAGGGCGGCCTTGGCGGCCCCGTACGCGCCGCCCCGGCGCTCGGCGCCGATCGAACCGATGCTGACGACGGAGCCGCCACCGGTGAACTTGTCGCGCACCGAGGCCGTGGTGAGGACGGCGGTCAGCAGGTTCTGCGCCAGGTTCTCCTGCCACTGCGCGAGGAGCGTGTCGAGACCGGGTTCGTCCCGGGCATCCGTCCGGGCCAGCCCGCCGGCGGCGTTGACCAGGACGTCCAGGCCGTCGAGCCGGGCGGCGAGCGCCTCGGCCTGCCGGGGATCGGTGGCGTCGCAGACGACGCCGCGCACCCCCAGTTCCGCGGCGGTGCGCTCGACGGCGTCAGGGGTGCGTCCGGTGATGAAGACCTCGGCCCGGTCGGCGGCGAACGCCGCGGCGACGGCCCGGCCGATGCCGCTGGTGCCGCCGGTGACGAGAACGGTGCGTGTCACGGGATCCTCCTGTCCACTGCTACGTTTAGACCTAAACGTAGCAGTGGACGCCAAGCCAGGGGATCAGCAGTGGACGCCAGCCCGAGGGATCACGCCGCGACGGACGCCACGTCCGCCGTCTCCGCGGTCCCGGTCTCCGGACCGCTCGAACCCGCCCACTCCGCCGCCGAGATCGCCGCGGCCTGGCGCCGGGAACGACCGGGCACACCGACCGGGTCGATCGAGATCGTCACCCCCATCTGGCAGTTGGCCAAGCTCTTCGCGGACGACCGCAACCGGGCCCTCCGACAGGCGGGAATCGACGCGGCCACCCTGGACCTCCTGTCCGTCATCCGCCGCTCCGGGCCGCCTTACGCGCTCACCACCCGCGAACTCACCCACCGCACCCTCGTGACCGCCGGGGCGATCTCGCAACGCGTCGCCCGGGCCGAACGCGAGGGACTCGTCGCACGCACACCCGGCACCACGGGCCGGCGAGCCGTACTGGTCACCCTCACCCCCGAAGGCCACGCCCTCA
Organism: Streptomyces mobaraensis; assembly: GCF_020099395.1. NCBI lineage: Bacteria > Bacillati > Actinomycetota > Actinomycetes > Kitasatosporales > Streptomycetaceae > Streptomyces > Streptomyces mobaraensis. Next base: position 1,650,889 of record NZ_CP083590.1, read on the forward strand.
TCGAACGCTCCGTCGACACGGTCCTCGGCCGCGAGGCCACCCTCGTCGAGGGCCTCACGGACACCGAACGCGCCACGCTCACCGCCCTCCTGGCCAAACTGACCACCGACGTGCGCGACCGCACGGCACGCACGGAATCCTGAACGGGTTCGGACCGCACCGGACCGCACCGGACCGCACTGGAGGGCGACGGAGGCGGCGGAAAGCGACCGAGGCGGCGGACGAGCCGGCTTCAGACGGAGAAGCCGGTGACCTTCCGAGGCGTCACCCGGACGATGAGCCGGAGCACTTCGTCCGACTCGGGCGGCGGGTTCTCGCCGAGGTACTTCTGGGAGAGCTCGCGCGACAGCGACTTCTCCCGGTCCTCGATCAGCTCGACGGTGCCGCGGATGTCCACGGACCGGTAGGGGTTCGCCGTATCGAAGACCGTGAGGCTGATCCGCGGGTCGCGGGCGAGGTTACGCGCCTTCTGGCGGCCCGCCGTGGTGGAGAACAGCACCGCGTCGCCGTCCCTCGCGATCCAGACCACCGAGGTCTGCGGCGCGCCGTCCCGCCCCAGCGTCGCGATGGTGGCGAAGTTCCTCCCGTCCAGCAGCTTGCGCGTCTCCTCGTCGAATGCCACTGACACGGCTTCACCCTTCTGTCGAGCGTTCGTGATCGATTCCTTGCGCAGAACAGACGCGGGGGCCGAATCCTTCCTGCCCTCCCACATGAACACGGCAGTGTGAACTCGGTTGACAGTCACCAGGACTGTGAAATGATGCGGATACACAGAAGCGCGTGACGACACGTCAGGCACCTGTGCGGCCGCGCCCTGTTCACCACCCGAATACGGAGATAGAGACGTGAACCGACTTCCTCGCCTCGCCGCGGCGGTGGCCGCCGCCGCGCTCGTCGTGACCGCCGCAGGTGCGGCCGTGGCCGATGACGGCCCCGGGCGGTCCGCCCTGACGGCACGCAAGAAGCTCGCGCGGGCGCTGCCCGGTGACGCGCCGCACTTCCCACTGGAGGTCGTCGACGGGAGCGGCAAGGACTTCACCTACATGTGGGGCGTGGAGGGCAAGTTGGAGCCCCGCATGGACGGGCTCCTGGATCTGCCGAAGCTGCGGGCGGCGACGCAGGTGGACAGTGACGCGGACAACTACTACGACGGGGACGCGTACTACCTCACCACCGACGGCAAGGTGATCCTCGACAAGCCGCTGGACGGGGTGCGGCGCCAGGTCGCGTCCGGCTGGGGCGCGTACGACACGTTCTTCTCGCCGGGAGACCTGGGCGGGGCGAAGCAGCCGGACATCCTGGCCCGGGACGGGCAGGGGGTGCTCTGGCTCTACCTGGCCAAGGCGGACGGCTCGCTCACCGGCAAGAAGAAGGTGGGGCCGGGCTGGGGGCAGTACACGCAGATCACCGGCAAGGGCGACCTGACGGGCGACGGGAAGACGGACATCGTCGCCCGCGACAAGGACGGAGTGCTCTGGCTCTACAAGGGCACGGGCGACTGGACCAAGCCGTTCGCGGGCCGGACGAGGATCGGCGGCGGCTGGAACCAGTTCAACCTGCTGCACGGCGCCGGCGACACGGACTTCGACGGGCGTACGGACCTGGTGGCCCGCGACAAGTCCGGGGCGCTGTGGCGCTACAAGGGCACCGGCAAGGCGTCCGCGCCCTTCGCGGCCAAGGAGAAGATAGGCAACTCCGGCTGGAACCAGTACCGGATCGTCTACTGACCCCACGAACCAGGGGGCAGGCCGGCGCCGACGTACATCAGGAGGGGAACGTCGGCTCCGGCTTGCCCCCGACTCGGGCCCGGCACGGGGCTCGGGACTCGGGCTCGGACCCGGCACGGGGCTCGGGACTCGGACCCGGCACGGGGCTCGGGACTCGGACCCGGCACGGGGCTCGGGACTCGGACCCGGCACGGGGCTCGGGACTCGGACCCGGCTCGGGACTCGCCGGGTCTCTCAACCCCGGCCCATGTGCCGCAGGTAGGCCGCGCGGTTGAGCGGGTCGCCGTCCGTCCGGGTCCGGACCGGCGGGGTTCCGGGGCAGGGCAGGTCGTCGGTGGGGGCCGACCACCAGAGCCCCTCGCCCCGGGACAGCGCCGGAAGGCGCCGCTCCACCGCCGCCACCCGCCGCACCGGGATGGTGCCCTTGACCAGCCAGGTACCACGGCCGGGCACCGTGTCCCGAACCCGGGCCCCCTGCTCGGCGAGGAGTCCCGTCACGGCGCTCAGCGCGTCGGCGGGCACCTCCGCCTCGTAGGCGTGGCACGGCTCGTACACCCGGGTGCCGGCCTCGTCGAGGGCGCGCATCAGGACAAGGGGGGTGAGCGACCGGAAGTCCGTCCCGGTGCTCACCGGGCTGGCGTAGCCGGAGTGGGTGAGGGTGACGACGCAGTCGGTGACCGGCCAGCCGTACAGGCCCTGTTGGAGGGTGCGGCGCACGGTCTCCTCGATGGCGCGGTCGAAACCGAGGGGGATCGCGCCGAGTTCCGTCTCCCGGCGGAACGCGACGCCGGAGCCGGGGGCGCCGGGATCCACCCGGAGCCCGATCGTCGCCCAGAAGGCGGGCGTCCGGTGGCGGTCGATGCCCTCGTAGGCGGCACCGCTCCCGGTGGGGCGTTCGCGGAAGACCGTGCGGCTCTCCTCGAAGACGGCCTCGATCCCGAACTCCTCGCCGAGGGTGGCCGCGATGATCTCTTTCTGGACCTCGCCGTAGAGCAGAAGGGAGGTTCCGGCACCGTCCGGCAGGGGGCGGGTGCCGATCAGCGGGTCCTGGTCGGCGAGCGCGGCCAGCGCGGCGTAGAGGCGTGGGGCGTCCTCCGGGCGCCGGGGCCGGACGACGGTCTCCAGGCTCGGCGGGGCGAACCGCGGCACCACGCCCCCGTCTCCCGTCGCGTCGTCGGACGCGGGCGTGGGCCCGAGCCGGTCGCCGACGCGGACGCCGGGCAGGCCGCGGAGCCGGGCGATCCCGCCGGGGGTCAGCCGATGGTCGGCGCCGGGCGGCGCTCCGACGACCTCAAGTGCCGTGATGCGGACGGTGAGTTCGCCGGCGGTGCCGTCGGGGCCGTGCCGGTGCAGGGTGACGCGGTCGCGGCGGTGCAGGGTGCCGGAGAAGAGGCGGAGGTACGCGGTCTTCTCGCCGTTCACGCCTCGCTCGACCGCGAACACGGTGCCGACGGGGGCGGTGGACGCGGCGAGTCCGGCGGACGCGTGGCCCTCGGCGCTCCGCTCCGAGGCATTCCGCTCCAGGGCTCCCCGGCCGGGGAGCCAGTGCGCGATGCCGTCGAGGAGGGCCGCCACGCCCTGCCCCGAGTGGGCGGAACCGAAGTAGAGGGGGTGCAGCAGGCCGCGCGCCGTGTGGTCGGCGAGGCCGGACCGGAGCCGTCCGGCGTCGGGGACGCGGTCCTCGACGAGGTCGGCGAGCAGCGCGTCGTCGTCCTCCGCCAGTGCTTCGGCGACGCGTTCGCGGAAGGCGGGGTCGTCGAAGGAGCCGGGCAGCGTGCGGGCGTCCCGGGTGCCGATGGCGTGGACGGTGTTCATGGGGACGATGCGCGGCGTGAGGCGTGTCCGGATCGCGGACAGCGTCTCGGCCTCGCACGCCCCCGTCCGGTCGATCTTGTTGACGAAGACCAGGGTGGGCAGCCCCAGCCGGCGCAGGGTCCTCATCAGCACCCGGGTCTGCGCCTGCACCCCCTCGACGGCGGACAGCACGAGCACCGCCCCGTCGAGCACGCCGAGGGCGCGTTCCACCTCGGCGATGAAGTCGCTGTGGCCAGGGGTGTCGATGAGGTTGACGTGGAGACCGTCGATGGTGAACGAGGCCACGGCGGAGCGGATGGTGATGCCGCGCCGGCGCTCGATCTCACCGGAGTCGGTACGGGTGGTGCCGGCGTCGACGCTGCCGAGCCGGTCAATGGCGCCGGTGTCGAACAGCAGGCGCTCGGTGAGGCTGGTCTTACCGGCGTCGACGTGCGCCAGGATGCCGATGTTCAGAAAGCCCCGGGCAGTCGGGGCCGGGCTGGAGGTGCGCATCAGGGGAGAAGTCCTCGGGAACGGTCGTCCGGTCAGGGCGCTGGATGTCTCCGAGGGCCTGGCGCATCGTCCGGTCGTCTCCCTTGTGCGGCGTGGCTGTGCGCGATGTGGTGCGCGATGTGGTGCGCGCGGGCCATGGTGCCAGGGGCAGGCATGGCGCGCGAGGGATTTTCCCCTCCGCCGCCCGGACGGCGGGCGTCGGCGTCCGCCACCGCCCGCCGGAACGGCCTGGTCAACGGGCGGGCGAGGCGAGGGGGCGGCGATCTTCGCAGCACTCCCGGCCGAAGTCCACCCCGAGCTTTGTGAATTGGTTCACACCGGCCTCTTGGCCGGGCCCGGTTCCGCGTGCTGTGATCGGAGCAGGCTTGGCTTCCAGCTCGACGGCGCGCTTGGGGAGGGCACTGTGGCGGATACCGCCATGCGGAATTCTGGCTTGACGGAACCATGGGGACCACAGGGGCCGAGCCCGCAGGACGGACCGCTGGAGCGCGCGGTGTGGCGGCTCCGTTCGCGGGCCTGCTGGGAGGACGCCGCCGAGCTGATCGCCCCGCGCGCGGCGACGGACCCGGGCGCCGCGCGGTGGCGCACTGCCGTACTGATCGAGCGCTGCGTGTTCACCGCCGAGGGCTGGAGCGCCGCCGAGGACGCGCTGCGCGGCGCGGAGGCGCTGGCCGCGGACGACGAGGAGCGCGGCGCGGCGGCCTGTGAACGGGGTCATCTCGCCTACCTGTCCACCCTTTTGGGGGTACGCGACCGGGCGGACGAGGCACGTTCCGCTCTGGGGCGCGCGGCGGCACTGCTCGCGCCCCACTCCCCCGGCCGCCCCCTGCTCGACTTCCGCCGCGGTCTGATCGCCCAGCACCTCTCGGACAACCCGTCCGACGCAACAGCGGCCTTCCGGCGGGCCCACGCGGGCGCGACCGAACACGGCCACCGGCTGCTGCTCTCGTTCACCTGGCGGCACCTGGCGGCCATGGCGGAGCACGACGGCCGCACCGCCGACGCCCGGCACGGCTACACCGAGTCGCTGCGCATCCGCGAGGAGCTGGGCTACCTGGTGGGGATCGCGCCGGCCCTCGTCTCGCTCGCCGCCGTCCTCCCGGACCCGGCCGAGGCGACCCGGCTGCGCGAGGAGGCGGGCCGGCTGGTCAGGCTGCTGGGCGGAGTCCCGTCCTGGCTGGCGGACCGGCTTCCCCCGCGCCCGACGGCGGCGGCGGACGCGGCGGAGACGGCGGAGGCACCGGGCAGCGCGGCGGCCGGCTGAGCGCTCCTGGCGGGCGGGTTCAGTGCGCGGCCCCCGTGTAGTGGCCGCGGAGCAGGGCCTCGACGGCCGGCAGGTCGCGGGCGGCAAGCGCGTCGAGCAGGGCGACGTGCTCGGCCGCGTCGGCGACGAGGTCCTCCGTGCGCCGGACCGGGCCGTCGGGGGTCGGCCACTGCGCGCGCCGGTGGAGCTCGTCGGTGACGGTGACGAGCTGGCGGTTGCCGCCGAGGCCGAGCAGGGCGCGGTGGAAGGCGCGGTCGGCCTCGGCGTAGGCGGCGCGGTCCCCGCCCCGGGCGACGGTCTCCGCCGTCTCGGCGAGCGGCAGCAGTTCCCGCCAGCGGGCCGCGGGCAGCGTACAGGCCAGCCGGAGCAGGACGGGCACCTCCAGCAGGCCGCGGACCTCGGCGAGTTCGGCCAGGTCGCGGGCGGACCGGCTGGTGACCCGGAAGCCCCGGTTGGGCACGGCCTCGACCGCGCCCTCGGCGACCAGCTGCTGCATCGCCTCCCGGACCGGCGTCGCCGAAACCCCGAACCGCTCGGCCAGCGCGGGGCCCGAGTAGACCTCACCGGGTATGAGCTCACCGCTGACCAGGGCCTTGCGCAGGGCGTCGAGGACCTGGCCGCGGACGGAGTAGCGCGTCGGCATACGCCGGGCCGCCACACCGACACCGGCACTCACGCCGACACCGGCACCCACACCGGCCGCCGGCGCACCGGCCCCGTACGCGTGCGCGTGCCCTCCATGACCGGAGGCACCGCGACCGTACTCACCGCGCTCGGCGTGCTCACCGCGCTGGACGGTCTCACCGCGCTGAAGGTGCTCACCGTGCTGAAAGTGCTCGCAACGGTCGCCGTGCACATGCTCGCCGCGCGCCCCGGCGCCCTCGGTGAGCGGTACGCGCGCGGGCGCGGGCGCGGCGGCGCGCGGGTACGGCACCGCCGGGTGGGGTCTGCCCTGCTCCATGAGAGGTCCTCCTATGTCTCATTCGAACCATAGGCGGAGGATCCGACGGCTCAAACCCCGATCGTCACGAAGTAAGGCCCGACCGTCTCGGAACAGAGGATGTCCGGGTCCGCCCCCCGGCCGACCGGCCGGTGACGCGGCAGCCGACACGAGCACCACACGACACCCTTCGTATCACCCGACCGAGCACAAGCTGATCATCTCCAATCCACTCGAACGGGTGGATTGATTAGAACCCAATTCCCGTCGCGCAGCAGGGCGTTCGAAGCAATACACACCTATCCGTATGTCCTTGGCGTCCATTGGCGGCGAGTTGCCCGGAAACCGCTTGGCGCCCTGGCCGATTCCGTCAGGATGGCGCGCGAAAGGCCGGTACCGCGATGCAAGGGACGCAAGATGAGAGTGACCGACATACCGCTGAATTGGGTTTTGCCCAGTGCCGTGGCCCTCGCCGGAGCCGTGGTGGCGGTGACGGTGTTCTCCCGGGGCCGCCACGGCGGTCCGGAGGACGCGACGGCCACGGATTCCTGGGAACGCACCGAGGAACGCAGGAGGCGCAAGGAGGCGCTGTACGGCAGCGCGTCCTACGTCCTCCTCTTCTGCTGCGCGGCGGTGGCCGCCGCCCTCTCCTTCCATGGTCTGGTCGGCTTCGGACGGCAGAACCTGGGCCTGACGGACGGCTGGGAGTACCTGGTGCCCTTCGGGCTCGACGGCGCCGCCATGTTCTGCTCGGTCCTGGCCGTCCGCGAGGCCAGCCACGGCGACGCGGCGCTCGGCTCCCGCATGCTCGTGTGGACGTTCGCGGGCGCCGCCGCCTGGTTCAACTGGGTGCACGCGCCGCGCGGCATGGACCACGCGGGAGCCCCGCAGTTCTTCGCCGGCATGTCGCTGTCGGCCGCGGTCCTCTTCGACCGCGCGCTCAAGCAGACCCGCCGGGCCGCCCTGCGCGAACAGGGCCTGGTCCCCCGCCCGCTGCCGCAGATCCGGATGGTCCGCTGGCTGCGGGCGCCGCGCGAGACGTTCGGCGCCTGGTCGCTGATGCTGCTCGAAGGCGTACGGACGCTGGACGAGGCCGTGGACGAGGTACGCGAGGACAAGCGGCAGCGCCGCCAGCACCGGCTGCGCCGCCGGGAGGCCGGCAAGTTGGAACGCGCGCGGCTGAAGGCGTACAACCGGCAGCACCGCGTGCTGTGGGGGCGCGCCCGCGGCGGGCGGCAGGTGGAGGTGACGGCGGTGCCGGCGGCACCCCAGCCGGCGCAGATCGGCTCGCAGTCCGGAGCGGAGCCTTCCATAACCGAGCAGGAGCAGCTCCCCGCACGCGGCCGGCCGCTCCAGGCCGTGAACACGGCGGGCGCGGCGGGCACGGGGGGCCCAGGGGGCGCCACAAGCAACACCGCAGGCCACTCCGGCCCCATCGACCTCACCGCCGAGGACGACACCCAGCCCATCCGGCGGCTCGACTCCCTGGAGGAGAAACTGGCACGCATCGAGCGGCAGTTCGGCTGACCCGTTCGCTCCGGGCGCGTACACCGGCTCGGAGCGGACGGGCGGCGTCGCGTCACCCTTTCCGCCCGTTCCTTCGGGCCGTCCCTCACCGCCCTTCGTCGGCGCCCCTCGTCAGCGCTCCTCGTCACCGCCCTTCGTCAGCGCTCCTCCGCCGCCAGCTCGAACCACACCGTCTTGCCCGTGCCGTGCGTCCGGACTCCCCAGGCGTCGGCCAGGGCCTGGACGAGCAGCAGACCACGCCCGGAGGTCGCCGCGCCCTCGTCGGCGCACCGGCCCCCGTCCGTCCGCACCCCGCCCTCCCGGGCCGGTGGCCCGGCGTCGGACGCGCGGAGCACCGGGCGCCGGGGCAGCGTGTCCCGCACCTCCACGCGCAGCAGCCCCTTGACGACGGCCGACGGGCCAACGCCGAGCACGGCCGTCACCACCGCGCCGCCGTCGGTGTGCACCAGGGCGTTGGTCACGAGCTCGCTCGTCAGCAGCTCGGCGGTCTCCGCCCGGCCGGGCGCGCCCCAGTGGACCAGGAACCGGCGCAGCCCCGCCCGTACCCCCGCGACCGCCGCCAGATCGTCGCGCCCGAGCCGTCTTTCCCAGGAGGGCTCGCTCTCCCCGCCGTTCACCTCGTTCCGAGCCGTGACGCCCGCGGACCCTTCCCGACCTTCGCGGTTCCCCGCGCCCAACCAGTGTGCAGTCCGCCGCTTCATCTCCGTTCGCCCCGACCCCTCCCCGGCGCCCCGGCATCGAACAGGCTCACGGCAAATGCATGCCCCGCCTGCACAGAAACGACTCCTGTTGAGTCATCAACTTGAGTATCGACATAGCGATGCGGTGGAAATGCGAGAACCTCTCGCGCGCACGGCACCGGCGGAACGCGCCGGTGGCGCGCCGGAATTCGATCTCCGGACAGGGCCACCGGAGACCGAAGGGAAAGGCCGCCCTCCCGTGCTCTCCTACGCCTCCCAGATCGCGGCGGCCGTACGGTCGTCCGCGTACCCCTTGACACGCAGCTGCGCGTCGGACAGGAACTCGGCCAGCCCCGGCGGCTGCGCGCGCGTGCCCCACCGCTCGGCGAGGGCGTCGGCCAACGCCGGCTCCCCGCGCAGGGGTTCGGCGAGGCCGGCGCTGCAGAGCAGCAGGGCGTCACCGGGCCGGGCGACCGCGGCCCGGAACCGGAAGGGTTCGGTCGGCACCTCCTCGGGGTCGATCACGGGGGTCGTGCCGGGGGTGGGGATGCCCAGGTCGACGGTGATGCGGTCGTCGCACAGCGCGTCGCCGCCGGGGCCGTCGGCCCCCTGATCGGCGCCGGCCGGGCGCGGCGCCGGGTCGAGGTCCTGCCAGGCGCCCTCGCGGAGCCGGAACAGCCCGCCGCCGCCCACACCGAAGAACACGCGGGTGCGGCACCGGGGATCGGCCGGCAGCAGCAGGCAGCGCAGGGCGGCGGTGTACTCGGCGGGCGGCAGGCCGAGTTCGGCGGCGCGGGTGCGGAGGCGGCCGTACGACCGGTCGGTGAGCCGGTGCAGCCCGGAGCGCAGTTCCCCGCGCCGGCCGGCCCGGATGTCCTCCCCCAGCCGGGCGTGGCTGCGCCCGACCGCGCTGCCCAGCCAGGCGCAGATGTCCCGCGCCGCCCGGTGCGCGCCCTCGGCCGCGCGGGCGCCGCTCGCCACCGCGACGAGCAGCACCGCCCCGTCCCCGCTCCCGAACCGGGCGGTCAGCAGCGCGTCCCGCCGCGGCTCGCCGCGGTAGCGCGCGGAGTCGCCGCGCAGGGAGACGGCCCGCAGCGTCATGGCACCGTACCGGGCGCCGTCGAGGACGGTGTCGGGTACGAGGTCCTCCAGCCCGCCCGGGTCCGCGGCGGGCCAGGCGGTCGGCTCGGCCTCGTAGGTCGGCGGCCCCTGGCCGACGTATTCCTGCGCCCGCGGCCGGACGCCTTCCCGGTGCCGCGGCCGGGGCACCTGCGGCACCACGGCGGCCTCCAGCGACGCGGCCGACTCGCACGCCATCGGAGGATCCGACGCGAAGGCCCCGAAGGTGCCGGACGCATCCGGGGTCGCGGGGGGATCGGAGGCGTCCGACGGCCCCGACGCCTCCGCCACTTCCGGCGGGCCGGCGGCGATGTGGGGTGTGGGGACATGGGGAAAGGTGTGGACTTCGGGAACCCGGGGCGCGCCGATGAGCGCGGAGAGGTCGGGGAGGGTGGGGAGTTCGGGACGGGCAGGGTGATCGGGGCGAGCGGGGTGAGCGGGGCCGGTGGTGCGAGAGGTGACTTGGGGGCGAGAGCTGACTTCGGATCCCCCGGAGGATTCGGGCAGCGCGGGAACGTCAGCCCGCGCGGAGCGGCCGGACATCGTGGAACCGCCAGATGTCGTGGAACCGCCGGACCTCGCGGAGCCGCCGGGCGTCGTGGGGGCGCCGGGCCTCGTGGGAGAGCCGGACCTCGCCGAGGCGTCCGGTCGGGCGGAGGTCCCGGGTTGAGCATGGGCTCCCGGCTGGGCGAAGGTTCCCGGCTGGGAAGGGCCTTCCGGCCCAGCGGAGACCTCCCGCCGAGCGGAGGTCCCCCGCCGAGGGGAGGCCACCGGCCGATCAAGAGCTTCCGCTTCAGCGGAGACGTCCCGTCCGGCGGATACCGCGCGCCCGGCGGAGACATCTCGCCGGGCGCGACCGTCCGACCCAGCGGAAGCGAAGGCACCGGACCGGTGCGCGGCATCCGGACCGGCCGGGACGTCCGGTCGGGAGGAAGCGTCCAGCCCGGCGGAGTCGTCCCGCCGGGCAAAGCCCTCCGACCCGTCGGAAGTCTCCGGCCGGGCGAAGGCCCCCGACCGACTCGCGGCATCCGAACCGGCAAAGTCATCCGGGAAGCCTTCCGGCTCACCGGAAGCCTCAAGCTCGGTAGCGGCGTCCCGCCGGGGCGAAGCTCCCGGTCCGGCGGAGACACCCGGCCCATTGGCGGCTTCCGGTCGCTCCAAGCCTTCGGGCCCAGCGGACGTCTCCGGCCGATCAGGGGCACCCGGCCCGCCGGAAACACCCCGCCGAGCGGAAACGTCCGGCTGAGCAAAGCCACCTGGCGATCCAACGAAGGCATCCGAACGGTTCCGCCCGGCCGGTCCAGCGGAGGCACCCCGCCGCCGGGAAACTTCCGGCCCGTCAGAGGCAGCCGACCGGTTGAGGGCCTCTTGACCGGCCAAGCCTTCCGGCCCGGAGGACGCGTCCGGCCGATCAAGGGCACCTGGCCCACTGGAAACACCCCGCCGAGCGGAAATCTCCGCCTGAGCAAAGGCATCCAGCGATCCAGCGAAGGCATCCGAACGGTTCCGGCCGGCCGGTCCGGCGGAGGCACCCCGCCGCCGGGAAGCTTCCGGCCCGTCAGAGGCGGCCGGCCGGTTGCCGGCCTTCTGACCGGCCAAACCTTCCGATCCGGTGGACGCCTCCGGCCAGTCAGGGACGCCCGACCCGGTGAAGTCGTCCCGTCGCGCGGGAAACTCCGGCCCGGCGGAAGCAGCCGGCCGGTCGGGGACCTTCTGACCAGGCGAGCCTTCCGGTCGGGTGGCGGCGTCCGGGCCGCCGGTGGAGGGTTCCGGTCGCCGGGTAGTGGGTGCGGGGCCGGGGCTGTCGGGGCGGGGCGGGGTTCCGTTCGGATCGGGGAGCGGTGCGGGACGCCTGTTGCCGCCGGTGGGACGGCGTGCGGGGGCTTCACGCCGTCCCGTGCCGTCGCGTCGTCCGGTTCCGCCGCTCATCGGTTCCCGCGCGTCCGGTGTGCGCGGGCCGTCGACCGCCGCGCCGCCGGAGGCCCGTGCGGGCCCGGGGGTGTCGGGTGTGCCGGAAGCGAAGCCGTCGGCGGCCGCTCCCGGCCGGTTTCCGCCCCTTGGCGGCCGGTCGGCGGGGGCGCTCGATCCTTCGGAACGGCCGGTCGCGTCGGGACGGTTGGCGGCGAAGGGCTGACGGCTCGCCGACTTCGACCGGTCGGGGCGGCCCGGGGGGTCCGTACGACGGGAGTGGTGCGGGCCGTCCGGCCGGTCGGCCGTCTCTCGTCGCCCGCCGCCCCGGCGTGGGTCGCTCCCCCCGGCCCGGCCGCCCGTCCCGGGCCGTTCCTCCCTCCCGGAGCGGCCGTCCCCCCGGTCCGGAACCTCGGGCCCCGGCGTCGCGGAGGAAGGCGTGCGGCCCGGCGCCGCGGTCCCCGGCCGGGCGCCGCGCGGCGGTGCGTTGAGGTCCCAGCGGGAGGCCGCGGACGGCGGTGGTGGTGGCGGGGGTGGAGGTGGTGGAGGAGGAGGCGGGGGTGGCGGGGTGCCGCGGAGTGGGCCCGCCAGGTCGGGGAGCGGGGGCAGCCGGGAGGGGTCCGGGAGTCCGCCGGCCCGGGAGACCGACCAGGCCGCGCGGGCCGGCAGCCCGCTCGGCGGGGGCGCGCCGCGGGCCGGACGGCCCGGCGGGCGGGTGGAGCCCTGGGGCGGCGGGTCGCCGCCGACGACGGCCGCGGCGGAAGCGAACCGGTCGTCGAGGCTGTCCTCCTCGGCGGCGGCGCGCGGACCCTCCGTGGTCCGGCCGTACAACTCCGCCCACCAGGCGTCCTCTTGTCCCTGATCCCCCAGCTGACTCATGCCCTTATTGTCCACACTGCTGGGCATACGGGAAGAGTGCACGAGGGGCCCCACGCGGCGATGATGGCGGGAGTCGCAACACGGTCGTGGGGAGGGGTGTCACGTGCCCGGTGCCATAGGTCCGGCCGCCGTCGGGGACCTGGAACGCGGAAGAGCCGCAGGACAGCGCAGGCAGGAGCGGTCGGAGGGCCGGTCGGGCGGCCCCGGTGCGGCGGTCGAGGCGGTGACCGGCGCGGCGGCCGTCGCCGACCGTCTGACGGGGCTGCGACGGCGGGCCGTCGAAGAAGTGTGCGCACTGGTCAAGGACCGCCCCTGGGTTGACATCGGCTGTCCCTGGGTTGACACGGGCACCGGACACCCCGTCCGGCGCGAACACCCCGTCCGGCACCGCACGGTCGTGGACCGCGCGGGGAGCGCCGTCCCGGTCCCCGTCCCCACCCACCCGGGAGCCGGTACGCACCAGGTCCGGATCGCCGACCGCGTACCGGCCGAACTCTTCCTCGCGGACCGGAGGGAGGCGCTCCTTGTCCTCCCCTCCGGCAGCGCGGGCCCCGCGGCGCTCGTCGTCGGCGACGGGGAACTGCTGGACTCGCTGGTTGCTCTGTTCGAGACCGTCTGGCACGAGGCCCGCCCGCTGCCGCCCGTCGAGGACGCTCCTTTACCGCTACCGTCCGCCTCCGATGTCTCCGCTGTCTCCGACGTCCCCGACGCCACGGACCTGGCGGTCCTGTCGCTGCTGCTGTCGGGCCTGACCGACGCGAGCGTCGCCAAGCAACTGGGGCTGGGGTTGCGGACGGTGCAGCGGCGGGTGAAGCGGCTCATGGAACTGGCCGGGGTGACGACCCGGCTCCAGCTCGGCTGGAAGGCGGCGGAGCGGGGCTGGACGACGGGAGGGCCGGCGAGGGCGACGGCGGCGCAGTGGCGGCCGACGGCGGCGCGGAGCTGAGGAGGGAGGGCGCCCCAGGCGGGCGCCCTTGACATCCCGGCAGTCACAACCCCGCCAGTCACATCCCCGGCAGTCCGTCCCGCACCGGCCGCTCCCCCGCCTCCAGCGCGAGCAGCAGGCGCTTGCGGTCGAGGCCGCCCGCGTACCCGGTCAGCGACCCGTCCGCGCCGATGACGCGGTGGCACGGGCGCAGGACCAGCAGCGGGTTGGCGCCGATGGCTCCGCCGACCGCGCGGACGGCCGCGCGCGGAGCGCCGACGCGGGCGGCGAGTTCGCCGTAGCTGGTGGTCGCGCCGTACGGGACGGCGTCGAGCGCGTCCCAGACCCGGCGGCGGAACTCCGTCCCCTCGACGGCGTACTCGAGCGCGAACTCCTTGGTCTCGCCCGCGAAGTAGGCGGCGAGCTGGCGCCGGGCCTCGGTGAAGGCGTCGGGTGCGCGGTGCCAGTCGGGGCGGACGGTGGCGCCGTTGGGCTGGCCCGGGACGGAGAGGGAGACGAGGGCGGTGCCGCCCGGGGCGGTCGCGGAGGGGCGGCCGGTGAGCAGCAGGGTGCCGAGGGGGCTGTCGATCTCGGTGTACAGCGTCGCAAGCATCGGGTGCCGTCCTTACTTCCCCGCAGCGGCGGGCGCGTGGTTCCAGAGGTGGTGCAGTGCGTACGAGCGCCAGGGCCGCCAGTCGTCGGCGGCGTCCGGACCGGCGCCGAGGGCGGCGAGTCCGTGGCGCGCCCCGGCGTCGCCGGGGAGGAAGACGTCGGGGTCGCCGAGCGCCCGCATCCGGATGTAACCGGCGGTCCAGGGGCCGACGCCGGTCAGGGCGAGCAGCCGCCGTTCGGCGTCGTCGCGGTCGGCGCCCGGGTCGAGCCGGACGGTGCCGTCGGCGAGGGCCGCCGCCACCGTCCGCAGGGCGCGCCTGCGGGACTCCGGCATGCCCGGATCGTCGGGGCCGTCGAGACCGGCCTCGGCGAGGACGCCGGGTTCCGGGAAGACGTGGGTCAGCGTGCCGTCGGGTACGGGCAGCGGGGTGCCGTGGGCGGCGACGAGCCGGGCCGCGAGGCGGGCCGCCGCGGCGACCGAGACCTGCTGCCCGAGCACGGCCCGGACGGCCAGTTCCTCCGCGTCCGCCGCCCCGGGGGACCGGAGGCCGGGCCGGGCGGCGACGAGCGGGCGGAGCCGGGGGTCGGCGCCGAGGCGTTCCGCCACGGCGTCGGGGTCGGCGTCCAGGTCGAAGAGGCGGCGCATGCGCTGGACGGCGTTGGCGAGGTCGCGCAGGTCGGTGAGGTGGAGCCGGCAGGCGAGCCAGGCGCCGCGGTCGTTCCGCCCGCCCGTGCGGCCGTGCCCGGCGGGCGGCTCCTGGACCTCGGCGATGCCCGTGCCGTAGGGCAGGCGCAGGGTGCGCCGGTAGACGCGGGCGCCGACGGCGCCCGTCACCTCCTCGATCCCGGTGATCGCGCGGCGCTCCAGGAAGTCGAAGACCTCCCGCGCGGCGTACGGGCCCCGGTGGGCGAGCCGCAGCGGCACGCCCGCCGGAGTGGTCCCCTTGCCCGCCCGCACCGGCCTGCCGGTCCTGGCCTGTGCCCGGAGGGCGGTCGGCGTCTGGGCGTAGATCTCGCGGATGGTGTCGTTGAACTGCCGCACGCTCGCGAAACCCGCCGCGAAGGCGGTCTCCGTGACCGGCAGGTCCGTGGTCTGCAGCAGTACGCGGGCGGTGTGCGCGCGCTGCGCCCGGGCGAGGGCGACGGGCCCGGCGCCCAGCTCCTCGGTGAGCTGCCGGTGCACCTGCCGCTCGCTGTACCCGAGCCGCGCGGCGAGCCCCGCGACGCCCTCCCGGTCCACCACCCCGTCCGCGATCAGCCGCACCGCCCGTCCCACCAGGTCGGCCCGGATGTTCCACTCGGCCGACCCGGGCGCCGCGTCCGGCCGGCACCGCCGGCAGGCCCGGAACCCGGCCCCCTGCGCCGCCGCCGCGGACGGGTAGAAGCGGACGTTCACCCGCTTCGGCGTCACCGCCGGACAGCTCGGCCGGCAGTAGATCCCGGTCGTCGCGACGGCGAAGAAGAACTCGCCGTCGAAGCGGGCGTCTCTGCTGCTTACCGCCTGGTAGCGGAGGTCGTCGGGGTGGGGGGTGGTTGTGGTCACGTGTTCCAGTGTGCGGGAGGGACGGTGGAGGGACTGGCGGAAATCGGACGCGGGGTTTGGCCCTCCGGGCGGGGGTGCCCCGGTCCCGCCCCTTCGCCGATTCCTGGGGCTGCGCCCCAGACCCCGCTTGTCGCGGCTTCGCCGCTCGTCCTCAAGCGCCGGACGGGCTGGATCGTGCGCCCGGGCGCAACCACTCAGCCCGTCCGGCGTTTGAGGACCTCGCGGCGAAGCCGCGATGCAGGGGGTCCGGGGCCCTCCCCGGGAATCGGCGAAGGGGTGGGACCGGGGCACAGCCCGCCGCAGGCGCCTAGCGCGAGCGCCCCCGCTTGCGTTCCACCATGTACGCCCCCTCCGCCCGCCGCAGCTTCCACTCCCGCCGCAGCTCCGCGCGCAGCCGCGCGTCCGTGCGGGCCGCGAGGCGCTGGTTCTCGCGGAGGAGCTTGCGGTAGCTGTCGAGGCGGCGAGGGGCCAGCGCGCCCTCCTCAATGGCCGCCGTCACCGCGCACCCGGGCTCGCTGTCGTGGCCGCAGTCGTGGAAGCGGCATTCTGCGGCGAGGGCCTCGATCTCGGAGAAGGTGCGGGAGACGCCGCCCTCGGCGTCCCAGAGGCCGACGCCCCTCAGCCCGGGGGTGTCGATGAGGACGCCGCCGCCCGGATTTTCATCTTAATCTTTATTATTACCTATATTCTTCCAATCCTACTCTTACCTCTCCACTCCATTCCTACATTCTACTTATCCCCCTCTTTCTAATTCTCTTTATTCCAATATTTATTCCTTCTCCATTCCTTCCCTATTCTCCCCTCCCTACCCTTCCCTTCTTTATCTCCCACTCACTCTAATACCTCCCACCCCCCTCATCCTTCTCCTCCATTTCTCCTTCCTCTTCTAACCCTTAATACTTTCCTCTTCTTAATTCCTACTCCCCTTCTTTACATATCCTTACATCCAATTACCTCCACCCACTCCCTTTCACCTTCCCCTCAACCCCCCCTTCCCCCTTCTCCCTTCTCCCTAACCCACCCCCCCCCTTTCTTACTATTACTTCCCCCTTCTCTACTTTACTTCCTCACACTTTCTCTAACCCCCCTAATTCTTCCCTTCAATTCCCACCTTCCCTCATTTCTTACCTATTACCTTCCCTCCCTCCCCTATCTTTCTCCTTCCTCCCTCTCCCTTCCTATCCCCCTTCCTAACATTTAACTACTTCCTCCCACTACTCTTATCAATGCCATTCCTCCCCTATTTACTCCCATTTCCTTACCCCTCTTATACTCCTTATTTCCTTTACTTACCCCTACTATTCCTGACTCTACCCCCCTTCTACGACCTAGGTCGTCATCTTCCCCTGACTACGCTTACGATCGCTCCCGGGATGCACCTAAGCCCACTGCTTCCGTAGGGCCGCGTAGACCAGTGGCGTGCAGCGAAGCCCTCGTCCCAGCCGTAGCGGGCGAGGGGGTGCTGTGCGGAATGCGGGAACGACTCGGAGGACAACGCGGTGTTCCTTCGGAAGGAGGGAGGTGAGAGTGGTCGATCGCCGGGTACGGGCCGTCGTGGCCGCCGTGGTGACAGTCATCCCGGACTCACCTCCTGATTCCGCGCGCGGCACCGCTGCCGCTGTCTCCCGCGCCGCTGGTCGCGGCTGTCGGGGGGACTTTAGAGCGGGTCGGGCCGCGCTCGCGAGCGATTATCCGCTCGTGAGCGCGGCCCGACCCGCTCCCCCCTTACCGCCTTGCCGCTCTACCGCCTCCGGTGCTTCGCGTGCTTGGGCTCCCCCTTCGCCGCCTTCCCCGGCTTCTCCGCCCGCACGTGCTGGAGCCGCGTCCGCACGTCCTCGGGCGGCAGGAACTGCGCCCACCGCTCCGGGAACTCCGAGGGCGGCTCCCGGTCCCGCAGTCCGTCCTCCGCGTAGTCCTCGGGGTCGTCCTCGTACTCGTGGACCATCGCCAGCGCTGCCCGCTCGGCCGCCGTCGCCGCCGCGGCGGCGGCCTTGCGGCGGTCCGCCTCGGCGCGGGCGGCGGCGGTGGTGACCGACGGCCAGACGCGGTCCATGGCCGCGTTGACCGCAGCGCCCACGAGCACGGCGAAGGCGGAGACGCCGATCCACAGCAGGACGGCGACGGGCGCCGCGAGCGAGCCGTAGATCGTCAGACCTTCCACCGTGTGGGTGAGGTAGATCCGCAGCAGGAAGCTGCCGATCACCCACATCGTGAGCGCCACGAGCGCCCCGGGGATGTCCTCCCGCCACGGCGACCGCACGGGCACCGACACGTGGTACAGCGTGGTCAGGAAGGCGACGGACAGCACCAGGACGACGGGCCAGTACAGGACCTGCACGACGCCGGCGCTCCACGGCACGATGTTCTCCACCGCCTCCGGTCCCACCACCATCAGCGGCATCACCACCGCCCCGATGAGCAGGGCGACGAGGTAGAGCAGGAAGGCCAGCAGCCTGGTGCGGACGATGCCGCGCCGGCCCTCCAGCCCGTACATGATGGTGATGGTGTCGACGAAGACGTTGACGGCCCGCGATCCGGACCACAGGGCGATGGCGAAGCCGACCGAGACGATCTCGGGCCGGCGGGCGCCGTTCTGTACGTCATTCAGCAGGGGCACGGTGATCTGGTTGACGCCGCGGTCCGACAGGACGGCCGAGGACGCGTTGATGATGTTGTCCTGGAGGCTCCTGATGGTGTGGGTGCCGGTCCAGTCGTCCAGGTACCCCAGCAGGCTCATGAAGCCCAGGAGCAACGGCGGCAGCGACAGCAGGGTGAAGAACGCGGCTTCGGCGGCGAGGCCGGTGACGCGGTACTCCATGCAGGAATTGATCGTGTCCTTGAGGAGCAGCCACGCCATCCTCCGCTTCGACACATTTCGGTACAGGGCCCGGGCTCGGTGGAGCCGGCCCTTCCGCTGCCCCGGTGGTTCATTTGTTGCTGCCTGCACGCCCTAACCGTATCCGTCTCCGACCGGTCCGTTCATCCGCCGGACAGCCGTGCGGGGGGCCACCCGGACCCTCACGGCGCGCGTGGTTGGGTGAGGCCATGGACAACAGATCGGACACCAGAACGACCCCGGTGACCACCTGGTCACTCCACATGACCGCACCGGACGCCCTCGTCCCCGCCGGCGCTCCCGGTCCGGGCCCCGATATCCGCTTCGTACGGTCCGAGGTGCCGTCGCCCGAGTTCAGCCGTTTCCTCTATACGGCCGTCGGCGGCGACCACGCCTGGACGGACCGGCTGGCATGGCCGTACGCGCGGTGGCAGGAGTACCTGGACCGGCCCGGCGTGGAGACGTGGGTCGCGTACGACCGGGGGACGCCGGCCGGCTATGCGGAGCTGGCGCCCGGGGACCCCGGCCCCGAGTTCGGAGGCGCCGGCCCGGTGGGCGGCGCCGCGTCCGTCGAGATCGTCTACTTCGGGCTGCTGCCCGCCTTCCAGGGCCGGCGCATCGGCGGCCACCTGCTGACCCACGGCGTCCGGCGGGCCTGGGACCTGGCCGAACGCCACCCGGAGCTGCCGCCGACCCGGCGCGTGTGGCTGCACACCTGCTCCAAGGACGGCGAGCACGCCATGGCCAACTACGAGCGCCGCGGCTTCACCGTCTTCGCGACGAAGACGGAGGACGAGCCGGACGTTCCGGCCCCCGGCCCCTGGCCCGGCGCGCGTCCGGCCGCGTCCCCGGCTCCCGCCGGCACCTCCGCCTGACCATCATCCACATCTCACATCACAAGACGATCCGTCTCACCATGCGGCAGACAGTGGACTGCCCCCAAACGCCCGTGCCACGCTTCCCTCATGTCACGAGCTGGAGTTGCCTTGGTGAGTCGGCGTCACGTCGACCTCGGCCGCGTGTCCAGCGCCATCTGTCCAGCGGGCTGACAGGCTCAGCACCACCGCTTCCCTGACCGCCGTCCCCGAAGGCGCGGACCGGCGGGCCCCACCCGATTCCGTCCGTTCTCGGGCCGTCCGCTGCACCCTCCCCACCCTGCCGCTCGCCATACCCGCAGGTCAGCCCCGTCATGCCGGCATACAAGCGGCACCGGGGGCCGGCCCGCCGGACAGGCGTGCCGCCGGGGTGTGCGGTGCCGGCCCGGCGGGCGGACCTCCCGAAGGACAGAACGCCATGGCCGCCACCGCGCAACCCCCCGCAGCCGCCGCGCCGGCGACATCCCGCCGCAAGGCCGGCCGCCACCGTGGCGAAGGCCAGTGGGCCGCAGGCCACTTCACCCCGCTCAACGCCAACGAGCAGGTGAAGAAGGACGACGACGGTCTCAATGTGCG
Source organism: Streptomyces mobaraensis (assembly GCF_020099395.1). Taxonomy (NCBI): domain Bacteria; kingdom Bacillati; phylum Actinomycetota; class Actinomycetes; order Kitasatosporales; family Streptomycetaceae; genus Streptomyces; species Streptomyces mobaraensis. Next base: position 1,670,607 of record NZ_CP083590.1, read on the forward strand.
GACACGTATTGAGACGATCTACGCCAAGGCGGGTTTCGCCGCCATCGACCCCGCCGACCTGCGCGGCCGGATGCGCTGGTGGGGCCTGTACACCCAGCGCCGGCCCGGCATCGACGGCGGGAAGACCGCGGTGCTGGCGCCGGAGGAGCTGGACGACGAGTACTTCATGCTGCGGGTGCGCGTCGACGGCGGCCGGCTGACCACCGCCCAACTGCGCGTGATCGGGGAGGTGTCCCAGGAGTTCGCGCGCGGCACCGCCGACATCACCGACCGCCAGAACATCCAGTACCACTGGATCCGCATCGAGGACGTCCCCGAGATCTGGCGGCGGCTGGAGGCCGTGGGCCTGTCCACCACCGAGGCGTGCGGTGACACCCCGCGCGTCATCCTCGGTTCGCCGGTCGCCGGCATCGCCGAGGACGAGATCATCGACGGCACCCCGGCCATCGAGGAGATCCACCGCCGCTTCATCGGCAACAAGGACTTCTCCAACCTCCCCCGCAAGTTCAAGACGGCGGTCTCCGGCTCCCCGCTGCTGGACGTCGTCCACGAGATCAACGACGTGGCGTTCGTCGGCGTCCGCCACCCCGAGCACGGCCCGGGCTTCGACCTGTGGGTGGGCGGCGGGCTGTCCACCAATCCGAAGATCGGCGTCCGGCTCGGCGCCTGGGTGCCGTTGGCCGACGTACCGGACGTCTTCGGCGGCGTGATCGGCATCTTCCGCGACTACGGCTACCGGCGGCTGCGCAACCGGGCGCGGCTGAAGTTCCTCCTCGCCGACTGGGGGCCGGAACGGTTCCGCGAGGTCCTGGAGCGGGAGTACCTGGGCCGCCCGCTGCTCGACGGGCCCGCGCCCGAGCGCCCGGCGGAGCGCTGGCGCGACCACGTCGGCGTGCACCGGCAGCGCGACGGCCGGTACTACGTCGGCTTCGCGCCGCGCGTCGGGCGGGTGGACGGCAGCACCCTGACGAAGATCGCCGAGCTGGCCGAGGCCCATGGCTCGGGCCGGCTGCGGACCACCGCCGAGCAGAAGATGATCGTCCTCGACGTGCCGGAGGACCGCGTCGCGTCGCTGACCGCCGGCCTGGAGGCGCTGGACCTCCGGGTGACCCCGTCCCCGTTCCGGCGCGGCACGATGGCCTGCACCGGCATCGAGTTCTGCAAGCTGGCGATCGTCGAGACCAAGGCGCGCGGCGCGTCCCTCATCGACGAACTGGAGCGCCGCCTCCCCGAGTTCGACGAGCCGCTCACCATCAACCTCAACGGCTGCCCCAACGCCTGCGCCCGTATCCAGGTGGCGGACATCGGTCTCAAGGGGCAGCTGGTCACGGACGGGCAGGGTCGCCAGGTCGAGGGGTACCAGGTGCATCTGGGCGGGGCGCTCGGCCTGGAGGCCGGGTTCGGCCGCAAGGTGCGCGGCCTCAAGGTGACCGCGGACGGGCTCCCCGACTACGTCGAGCGGGTGCTCCGCCGCTACCTGGCCGGCCGCGCGGCCGGTGAGCGCTTCGCCGCCTGGGCGGCCCGGGCCGGCGAGGAGGAGCTGTCGTGAGCGAGCGCGCCGCCCCCTTCCACTGCCCGTACTGCGGCGACGAGGACCTGCGGCCCCACGAGGAGGGCCACGGCGCCTGGGAGTGCGCCGCGTGCAACCGGGCGTTCCTGCTCAAGTTCCTGGGGCTGCTGTCCCGGGGGCTCGCCGGAGCACCGGAGAAGCGGACGACCGGAGGACCCGATGACCGATCATGAGCGGCTCGCCCTCCGCGCCGGCCGCGAACTGGAGGACGCCCCCGCCGAGGAGATCCTGCGCTGGGCCGTGGACACCTTCGGCGACCGCTTCTGCGTCACCTCCTCCATGGAGGACGCCGTCGTCGCCCACCTCGCGTCCCGCGTCCGGCCCGGCGTGGACGTCGTCTTCCTCGACACCGGCTACCACTTCCCGGAGACCATCGGGACGCGCGACGCGGTGGCGGCGGTGATGGACGTCCACGTCATCACCCTCACCCCGCCGCAGAGCGTCGCCGAGCAGGACGCCGCGTACGGCCCGGCGCTGCACGACCGCGACCCGGACCTGTGCTGCGCGCTGCGCAAGGTGCGTCCGTTGCGGGAGGGGCTGGCGGGGTACGACGCGTGGGCTACCGGACTGCGCCGCGACGAGTCCCCGACCCGGGCCGCGACACCCGTCGTCGGCTGGGACGCCCGGCGCGGCAAGGTGAAGATCGCGCCGATCGCCCGCTGGACGGCGGACGACGTGGACGCGTACGTCGCCGAGCACGGTGTGCTCACCAACCCGCTGCTCACGGACGGGTACGCGTCCATCGGCTGCGCGCCCTGCACCCGCCGGGTGCGGGAGGGCGAGGACGCGCGGGCCGGCCGCTGGGCGGGCCGGGCCAAGACCGAGTGCGGGCTGCACGGATGACCGGCTCGCACCGATCAAACGGATCGAATCCCTGGGAGAACCGGATGACGGGTGCCACGGTGTGGCTCACCGGCCTGCCGAGCGCGGGCAAGACGACGATCGCCCGCGCGCTCGCGGACCGGCTGCGGGCCGAGGGACGCCCGGTGGAGGTGCTGGACGGCGACGAGATCCGCGAGTTCCTCTCCGCAGGACTGGGCTTCTCCCGCGCCGACCGGGACGCCAACGTCCGGCGCGTCGGCTTCGTCGCCCAGCTGCTCGCCGCCCACGGCGTGACGGTCCTCGTCCCCGTCATCGCCCCGTACGCCGACACCCGCGAGGCGGTGCGCAAACGCCACCAGGCGCTGGGCACCGGGTACTTGGAGGTACACGTGGCCACGCCCGTCGAGGTCTGCTCGGTCCGGGACGTCAAGGGCCTCTACGCCCGCCAGGCGGCCGGCGAACTCACCGGCCTGACCGGCGTCGACGACCCGTACGAGGCCCCGGACGACCCCGACCTGCGCATCGACGCCCACGAGCGGACGGTGGCGGAGTCGGCGGACGCGGTGTACGCGCTGCTGGCGGGGAGGGGAGTGCTGTGACGGCTCGCGGTGACAGCCCGTACGCCCTGTCGCACCTCGACGCGCTGGAGTCGGAGGCGGTGCACGTCTTCCGGGAGGTGGCGGGCGAGTTCGAACGGCCGGTGCTGCTGTTCTCCGGCGGCAAGGACTCCGTCGTCATGCTGCACACGGCGCTGAAGGCGTTCGCCCCGGCCCCGCTGCCGTTCGCGCTGCTGCACGTGGACACCGGGCACAACTTCCCCGAGGTGCTGGCCTACCGCGACCGCGTCGTCGCCCGGCACGGGCTGCGGCTGCACATCGCGTCCGTCCAGCGGTTCATCGACGACGGACGGCTGCGGGAGCGCCCCGACGGCACCCGCAACCCGCTGCAGACCGTGCCGCTGCTGGACGCCATCGAACGGCACCGCTTCGACGCGGTGTTCGGCGGCGGCCGGCGCGACGAGGAGAAGGCGCGGGCCAAGGAGCGGGTGTTCTCCCTGCGCGACGAGTTCGGCGGCTGGGACCCGCGCCGGCAGCGGCCGGAGCTGTGGGACCTCTACAACGGGCGGCACTCGCCCGGCGAGCACGTCCGCGTCTTCCCCCTCTCCAACTGGACCGAGCTGGACGTCTGGCAGTACATAGCCCGCGAGGGGCTCGAACTCCCCTCGATCTACTACGCCCATGAGCGCGAGGTCTTCGCCCGGTCGGGGATGTGGCTGACCCCCGGTGAGTGGGGTGGCCCCCGGGACGGGGAGCGGGTCGAGAGACGCGTGGTGCGCTACCGGACGGTCGGTGACATGTCCTGCACGGGCGCCGTGGAGTCGGACGCCGCCACCGTCGACCGGGTCATCGAGGAGATCGCCGCCTCCCGGCTCACCGAGCGGGGCGCGACGCGCGCCGACGACAAGCTGTCGGAGGCCGCGATGGAAGACCGCAAGCGCGAGGGGTACTTCTGATCATGAGCATCTCCAGCACCACCGGCATCACCGGCATCGCCACGGAGCCCGCCGCCGCCACCTCACTGCTGCGCTTCGCCACCGCCGGATCGGTCGACGACGGCAAGTCCACGCTGGTCGGACGGCTGCTGCACGACTCCAAGTCGGTCCTGGCCGACCAGTTGGAGGCCGTCGAACACGCCTCCCGCGACCGCGGCCACGACGCGCCCGACCTGGCGCTGCTCACCGACGGGCTGCGGGCGGAGCGCGAGCAGGGCATCACCATCGACGTCGCCTACCGCTACTTCGCCACCGCCCGCCGCCGGTTCGTCCTCGCCGACACCCCCGGCCACGTGCAGTACACCCGCAACATGGTCACCGGCGCGTCCACCGCCGAACTGGCCCTCGTCCTGGTCGACGCCCGGCACGGCGTCGTCGAACAGACCCGCCGGCACGCCGCCGTGGCCGCGCTGCTGCGCGTCCCGCACCTGGTGCTGGCGGTGAACAAGATGGACCTGGTGGACTGGTCCGAGGCCGTGTTCGCCCGCATCGCCGAGGAGTTCACGGCGTACGCGGGCTCGCTCGGCGTCCCCGACGTGACCGCGATCCCCGTATCGGCGCTCGCGGGCGACAACGTCGTGACGCCCTCGGCACACCTGGACTGGTACGGCGGCCCGACCGTCCTGGAGCACCTGGAGACCGTCCCGGTGGTCGCCGACCCCACCGGCGACCCGGCCCGGTTCCCCGTCCAGTACGTGATCCGCCCGCGGACCACCGGCCACCCCGACTACCGCGGCTACGCCGGCCGGATCGCCTCCGGCGTGCTGCGCGTCGGGGAGCGGGTGACCGTCCTCCCGTCCGGCCGAACCAGCACGATCACCGCGATCGACGCTCTCGGCACCCCGGTGGACGTCGCCTGGGCGCCGCAGTCGGTGACCATACGGCTCGCCGACGACCTCGACGTCGCGCGCGGCGACCTCATCGCCCCGGCGGCGGACGCGCCGGAACCGGTCCGGGACGTCGAGGCGACCGTCTGCCACGTCGCCGACCGGCCACTGCGGGAGGGCGACCGGGTCCTCCTGAAGCACACCACGCGCACGGTGAAGGCCGTCGTCAAGGCGCTGCCCTCCCGACTCGATCCGTCGGACCTGGCCCTCCGCCCGTCCCCGGGCGCACTGTCCGCCAACGACATCGGCCGGGTGGTACTCCGCACCGCCGAACCGCTGGCCCTGGACGACTACGCGGCGTCCCGGAGCACCGGCGCCTTCCTGCTGATCGACCCGGCCGACGGCACGACACTGACCGCCGGCATGGCGGGCCCGGCATTCGCGGCGGCGTCCGAAAGGCCAGGCCCGGCCGCCGCGCTCCCGGCCACGGACGACGGCTGGGACTTCTGATGCCCGGCGAAGGGGGCCGGGGCGAACGGCGCCTGGACGGATGGTTGCGAGGCCGGCGGGTCCCCGGCCGCCGGCCGGGACGTCTGACGCCGCACGGCGGCCCGTCGGAGCCCTGCACGACGGCGCGTCCCAGCTGGCGCGGGCCGAGCGCAGGCGATCACCAACCGCGGAGCCTCAGCCCCCGACCCGGGCTTGCCACGCCGGACGGCACCGGACGGCGCGGACCGAGCGCCGGCGGTCACGAATCGTCGGGCCCCGGCTGCCGGCCGGGACGTCTGACGGCGGAGGGCCCGGGACCCGTTCCGGGTGTCTTCGCGACCTTCGGGCGCCTGGGCGGACGGGTCGGTGGCGGGGCACTCGGCAGCGGCCGGGGCGGCGTCGCGCGATGTGCCGGCGGGCGGCCCGGGGCGTACGCCGGGTGACGGCAGGCGGTTCGGCGCAGGCCGCTCCGACGGAGGCCGCTTCCGCAGAGGCCGGGTGACGGGCGTGGCGGGGGCTCGTCCGTCACCCCGCGAACCGGCCGCCGTCCGAAGCGTCTCCGGCGCCGGGGCCATCCGTCGCGCCGGGCGCGCGGTGTGCGGAGGCCCCGGCCTCCGGCGGCGACAGCCGTACCGCCAGGCGTGCGACGCGTTCGGCGCGGTGCCGACCGGCCGGCGACGGCGCCCGGTTCCGGGCACGGGCCCGGCCGCCCGTACGGCCACCGTCGCCGCACCGGACCACACGGGCCGCGAGGCCCGCGCGGCACGACGGCCCCGCCCGTCGCCGCCGCACCCCGCACCGCCCCGCAATACCCGTGCAACGCCCGCGCAACACCCCTGCCGGAACCTCCTGTTCAAGCCCCCACCGCTCCCCCGCTCCCCCTCCCCGCGCCCCGCGCGCCCGCGCCGCCGCTCCTCCCCCACCGCCCCGCCGAGAGGAACCACCCCCATGCCCTCCTCCGCCCGCCGCCGACCACGCGCGGCCGCCGTTCCCCTCCTGGCCCTGCCCCTCACCCTGACCCTGACCCTGGCGTCCTGCGGTTACGGTTCCGCGAAGGACGACACGCGCCCCGCCGGCCAGGCCGCCGCCGGGGCGGCGAAGCTGTCGGCCGACTCCGTCACCATCGGCTACTTCCCCAACATCACGCACGCCACCCCGCTGGTCGGCGAGCAGGAGGGCATCCTCCGGAAGGAGTTGGGCGGGACGAAACTGAAGTCGACCACGTTCAACGCGGGTCCGTCCGAGATCGAGGCGCTCAACGCCGGGTCGATCGACATCGGCTGGATCGGCCCCTCTCCGGCGATCAACGGCTACGTCAAGGCCAAGGGCGAGAACCTGCGGATCATCTCCGGCTCGGCGTCGGGCGGCGTCAAGCTCGTCGTCGACCCCAAGAAGATCCGCACGCTCGACGACGTCAAGGGCAAGCGGATCGCCACCCCGCAGAAGGGCAACACCCAGGACGTCGCCTTCCTCAACTGGATCGCGGGCAAGGGATGGAAGGTCGATCCGGGGAGCGGCAAGGGCGACGTGTCGGTGGTGCGGACGGACAACAAGGTCACGCCGGACGCGTTCAAGGCCGGTTCGGTGGACGGCGCGTGGGTGCCCGAGCCGACGGCGTCGAAGCTGGTGTCCGAGGGCGGCAAGGTGCTGCTGGACGAGTCGTCCCTGTGGCCCGGCGGGAAGTTCGTGATCACCAACGTCATCGTGTCGCGGACGTTCCTCGACCGGCACCCGGACGTCGTCGAGGCCGTGCTGCGCGGCTCGGTGCGCACCAACGCCTGGATCGCGGCCAACCCGGCGAAGGCGAAGGCGTCCGTCAACGCGGCGCTGAAGAAGCTGTCCGGCAAGGTGCTGCCGGCCGACGTCCTGGACCCGGCGTGGGCGTCCATCCGGACCACCGACGACCCGCTGGCGGCCACGCTGCGGGCCGAGGCCGACCACGCGGTCGCCGCCGGCCTGCTGGACAAGCCGAACCTGTCCGGCATCTACGACCTGGCTCCGCTCGACAAGGTCCTCAAGGCCGAGGGCCGGCCGCCCGTCGACGCGGCGGGGCTCGGCCGGCAGTAGGCGGTACGACCCGTTCCCGCACGCACCACCGACCGCTCACCAGGAGGTCCGGATGGCCCCGACCCCGACCACCACGACCACGTCCACGTCCACCACGACCACCGACAGGACCGGCACCCCCCTCGCACCGGCCGGAGGCACGCCGCCCGCCGTCCGGATCGACCGCGTCCACAAGCACTTCGGCCGGTCCGGCGACGGCCGCCCGGTCCTGGAGGACATCACGCTCGACGTCCGTCCCGGGGAGTTCGTCTGCCTGCTGGGGGCCAGCGGCTGCGGGAAGTCCACGCTGCTGAACCTGGTCGCCGGCCTCGACCGGCCCACCGCGGGCACCATCGACGTGCCGGGCGGCCGGCCGGCGCTGATGTTCCAGGAGCACGCCCTGTTCCCGTGGCTGACGGCCGGCCGCAACATCGAGCTCGCGCTGCGGCTGCGCGGCGTGCCCCGGGCCGACCGGCGGGCGGAGGCCGAGCGGCTGCTCGACCTCGTCCGGCTGGGCGGCGCGCACCGCAAGCGGGTGCACGAGCTGTCCGGCGGCATGCGGCAGCGCGTCGCCCTCGCCCGGGCCCTGGCGCAGGACAGCCGGCTGCTGCTGATGGACGAGCCGTTCGCCGCGCTCGACGCCATCACCCGGGACGTGCTGCACCACGAACTCACCCGGATCTGGTCGGAGTCGGCGTCGGGTGCGGGACCCGCGCTGTCGGTGCTGTTCGTCACGCACAACGTGCGCGAGGCGGTGCGGCTGGGGCAGCGCGTGGTGCTGCTGTCGTCCCGGCCGGGCCGGGTGGCGCGGGAGTGGACGGTCGGCATCCCGCAGCCGCGCCGCATCGAGGACGCGGCGGTCGCCGACCTGTCCGTGGAGATCACCGAGGAACTGCGTGGGGAGATCCGCCGCCATGGCAAGCACTGAGACCGCCGCCACCGAGACGACCGCCCCCTCCGGGACCGCCGCCACCGAGACGACCACCTCCACCGGGACCGCCGCCACCGAGACGACCACCTCCACCGGGACCGCCCCCTCCGGAACCGCCGCCTCCGACCTGGCCGGGCTGGAGGCCGGGCTCGACGCCCTGGACGCCGTCCCGGTCGAACGGCCGCCGCTGCGGCGGATGCTGCTGCACAAGGTGCTGCCGCCGGTCACGGCCGTCGTCCTCGTCGTCGCCGTCTGGAAGCTGCTGGTCGTCGCCGGGGTCACCGAGGACTACAAGCTGCCCGACCCGTCGGCCGTCTGGCACAGTCTCCGCGAACTCTGGATCCAGGGAACGCTGTTCGACATCATCTGGACCAGCGTCTCGCGCGGCCTGCTCGGCTTCCTGGCCGCGCTCGCCCTGGGCACGCCGCTGGGCCTGCTGGTGGCGCGCGTGCCCTTCGTCCGCGCGGCGCTCGGCCCCATCCTCTCCGGCCTCCAGTCGCTGCCCTCGGTGGCGTGGGTGCCGGCCGCGGTCATCTGGCTGGGGATCACGGACGCGGCGATGTACGCGGTGATCCTGCTGGGCGCCGTCCCGTCCATCGCCAACGGGCTGGTGTCCGGCATCGACCAGGTGCCGCCGCTGTACCTGCGGGCCGGCCGCACCCTGGGCGCGACGGGGGCCCGGGGCGCACGCCACGTCCTGCTGCCGGCGGCACTGCCCGGCTACATCGCCGGCCTCAAGCAGGGCTGGGCGTTCTCCTGGCGCTCCCTGATGGCGGCGGAACTCATCGCGTCCTCCCCCGACCTGGGGCTGGGCCTGGGGCAGTACCTGGAGAACGCGCGCACCGACTCCGACATGCCGGGGGTGCTGCTCGGCATCCTGCTGATCCTCTTCGTCGGCATCGCCATCGACCTGGCGGTCTTCAGCCCCCTGGAACGCCGGGTACTCCGCACCCGGGGACTGGCGGCGAAGTGACGGATACGCCCCCCGCGCTGCTCCTCGTCGCCCACGGCAGCCGCGACCCGCACCACGCGGCGACCGTCGCCGCCCTGCGCGCCCGGGTCGCGGCCCGCCTCCCGGGCGTCCGGGTCGCGGCCGGCTTCCTGGACTTGCGCGCCCCCGACGTCCCGACGGCCCTGGCCCGCCTGGCGGAGGCCGGGGTACGGACGGCGGTGGCCGTACCGCTGCTGCTGACCCACGCCTTCCACGCGTCGACGGACATCCCCGACATACTCCGCACCGCCACCCCGCCGGGACTGGCGGTCCAACAGACGCCGGTGCTGGGCCCGTCCCCCCTCCTCCTCTCGGCCCTGGAGAGACGCCTGCGTGAGGCGGGCGTCCCCGCGCACGCCCGCCGCACCACGGGCGTCGTCCTGGCCGCCGCCGGCTCCTCCGACCCGACGGCCACCGCCACCGTCGAAGCATTGGCCCGCACCTGGCAGTCCACCGGCTGGCACAGCGTCCGCCCGGCCTACGCCTCGGCCGCCGGCCCCCGCACGGACGACGCCGTCCGCGCCCTCCGCGCCGACGGCTGCCACCGCGTCGCCGTGGCCCGCTACCTGCTGGCCCCCGGCCGCCTCCCGGACCGCATCGCCGCGGGCGCCCACGTGGCGGGCGCCGACGCGGTGGCGGAACCGCTGGGCGCGGCGCGGGAGGTGGTGGCGCTGCTGGTGCGGCGATACGAAGAAGGAGCCGTGGGGGCCGCCGGAGCCGCGGAGGCCGCGGCGCGCGCGGCGGCTTAGCGCGGCGAGCGCCCGGCGGCCGTCTCCGGCCCGCCCGGCCCGGGCGGAAGCCCGCCCCCCGCCCGGGCCGGGCGTCCCTCACTTCCGTCCGGCCGCCTCCGCCCGCAGGCGTTCGGTCTGGGTGCGGCCCACCTCCGCGGTGCGGCGCAGGTAGTCACCGATGACGGCGAGTTGTCCGTCGGTGTAGCCGGCCAGCACTTCGCCGAAGGCCCGGCTCGGTTCGTCCCATGCGGCGCGGACGGTGGCGAGGGAGCCGGGGGTGAGGGAGACGAGGGCGCGGCGGCGGTCGGTGGGGTCGGTGTGGCGGTCCGCGAGGCCGGACTTGACGAGGCGGTCGACGAGGCGGGTGGCCGAGCCCGGGGTCAGGCCGGTGAGGCGGGCGATCTCGCCGGTGCACAGCGGGTGGTCCTGCTCGGCCAGGACGCCGAGACACTGGAGGTCGGTGGGGTGCAGGCCCAGGCGGTCGGCCAGGGCCTGGTTGAACAGGGTCCACACCGCGTAGTGGCCCCGGCTCTCGGCCTCGATCCGCGCGAGCAGCTCGGCGCGCTCGGGCGCGCGGTCTCCGTCCGCCATGAAATCCCCTTGCGTTGATCGATCTTTGCGCAACACAATCTTTGCGTGGCGCACATTTTGTGTGCCTCCCCATCGTACGGAAGGCTCTCCAGACCATGACGACTCTCGTCACCGGCGGCCGCGGGCGCGTGGCCCGTGCCCTCGTCGACCTCCTGCGCGCCGACGGCCGTCCGGTCCGCGTCGCCTCGAACGCGCCCGAGCGGCTGGAGCTGCCGGACGGCACGCCCACCGTGCGCTGTTCGCTCGGCGAGCCGGAGACGTTCCCCGCGGCCCTCGACGGTGTGACGTCGGTCTTCCTCTATGCCCAGGCGTCGCACGCCGACGCCTTCCTCGCCGAGGCGGCGCGGGCCGGGGTGGAGCACATCGTCCTGCTGTCGTCGACGGCCGCGCTGGTACCGGACGACGTCCGCAACCCGATCGTCGACATGCACCGGGACGCCGAGCGGGCGCTGGCGGCGTCCCCGATCGTCTCCACCGCGCTGCGGCCGGGCGGCTTCGCCACCAACGCGCTCGGCTGGGCCCACGCCATCCGCTCCGAGGGCGTCGTCCGCCTCCCCTACCCCGACGCGCACTCCGCCTCCCTCCACGAGCGGGACATCGCCGGGGCCGCCCACGCCGTGCTCACCTCCGAGGCGCACCGCGGCACCGGGCACACGCTCTCCGGGCCGGAGTCGCTCACCTTCCGGGGACAGGTGGAGCACATCGGGCGCGCCGTGGGCCGGACCCTGACCGTCGAGACCGTGAGCCCGGAGGAGTGGAAGCGGTCGGTCTCCGCCTCCATGCCGGAGGAGTACGCGGACACGCTGCTCGCCGCGTGGCGGGCCACGGACGGCGTTCCGGAGGCTGTCGCGCCCGGCGTCGAGCTGCTGACCGGGCGTCCGGCCCGTACGTTCGCGGCGTGGGCCGAGGAGCACGCGGCGGACTTCACCGCCTGAACGGGCCTCACCGCCTGAACGCGCTTCACCGCCCGAACGGCCTCGCGCGCGAGCGGACTTCGCGCCCGGGCGAGCCGGGCATCAGACCACCGACTCGGCGGCCGTCCCGAGCCCCAGCACCAACAGCACGCCGCCCGTGGCGCGTTCCAGGTTGCGGTGGACGCGCGGCCGGCGCAGCCAGGCCATGAAGCGGGTGGCGCCGAGGGTCACGAGCAGCAACCAGACGGCGGCGATGACCGCGTCGATCACCCCGAAGAGGAGGGTGGTGGTGAGCGGGGACGCGCCGTCCGGCAGGAACTGCGGGGCGACCGCGACGAAGAAGACGCCGACCTTGGGGTTGAGCAGACAGCTCAGCACGCCCTGCCGGAAGGCCGCGCCGGCGCCGAGCGCCCCGGGCGCGTCATCCTCCGGCACCACGGCCGGCGGCTCCTTGGACAGGGCGACGGCGCGGCGCTGCGCCCAGAGCGCCTGCGCCCCGAGGAAGACGAGGTAGGCGGCGCCGGCGAGTTTGACGCACGTGAACGCCGCGTCCCACCGCTGGAGCGCCGCCGCCAGGCCGAACGCGGCGGCCACGCCCCAGCCCAGCGAACCCACGGCCGCCCCGAGGCCGGTGGCCGCGCCGGCCCGGCGCCCGCCGCGCAGGCAGTTGCGCAGCACGAGTACGAGGTCGGGGCCCGGAGAGACCGTCACCAGGAGGGAGAAGAGAGCGAAGCCGAGTATCGCGGTCGTCATGCAGCACTCCAGTCACACGTCGGTGACCGGAGCCTAATGCGGCTGCCTGGGACGGTTGCGGGGAATTACCGGGGGTGCCAGGGGTGCCGCCGGTGACGGAGGTGACCGCCGTGCCCCGTGGGGGTGAGGCACGGCGGCCGAGGGGACCGTACCAGGCGGTCGGTACCCCGCGCGTCCGATCACCGGCGGCCGGACGGTCCGGTTCCACCGCGCCGGGCCGGCCCGCGAGCCGCGAGGCGCGTCCGACGAGGGCGGCAGCGGCTCCTCCGTCTCTTCCCCCCCTCTTCCCGCCCCCCCCTTCCACTGCTTCCCCCCTCTCCCTCGCCTCGGCGATCCGTCCACAGGGACGGGCGTTCGACGGCCGGCGGCCCCGACGGACGGCCGCCGGTGCGGACCCCGGCGCCGGCAGACGGCAGAATGCCCGAGGACACCCCTCGCCGGGACGCCGGGCGCCGGACGCCCGTGTCGCGGGGCCGAGGGGACGGAACGAGAGCGAGGGTACGGACGGTGGCCGACGTGTCGGAGGCGGCATTCACGGAGCGGCGGGCGCGCGCCCTCCTGGCACAGGCCGGGGTGACGGAACCCGCGGCACGTGACGCGACGCTGCTCGCCCTCGGCGAGAACGCGGTGTTCGCGACCGGCGGCCTGGTGGTGAAGGTCGGGCGGCACGCCACGCTCGCCGACCGCGCGCGCCGCGAACTGCGCATCGCCGCCTGGCTGGCGGAGAGCGGCGTCCCGGCCGTGCGGCCCGCCGAGGCGGACGTGGTGCTGGCGGACGGGCACCCGGTGACGCTCTGGCACCGCCTCCCCGACACCGTCCGCCCCGCGGCCCCCGAGGACCTGGCCGGGCTGCTCCGGCTCGTCCACGCCCTGCCCGCCCCGGACTTCGGCCTGCCGCCGCGCGAGCTGCTCGACGGTGTCGAGCGCTGGCTGCTGCTGGCCGGCGAGGCGATCGACCCGGCGGACGCCGCGTACCTGCGCGAGCGGCGCGACGGCTTCGCCGGGGCCGCCGCCGCGCTCGTCCCGCACCTGCTACCGGGCCCGGTGCACGGCGACGCGCTCCCCCGCAACGTCCACGTCGGGCCGGACGGGCCCGTCCTGGTCGACCTGGAGACCTTCGCCGCGGACCTGCGCGAGCACGACCTGGTCGTGATGGCGCTCAGCCGCGACCGCTACGGCCTCGACCCGCACGCCTACGACGCCTTCGTCCGCGCCTACGGCTGGGACGTCCGGGAGTGGGACGGCTGCGCGGTGCTGCGCGGGGCGCGGGAGACGGCCAGTTGCGCCTGGGTCGCCCAGCACGCGCCGGGCAACCCGGCCGCGCTGGCCGAGTTCCGGCGCAGGGTCGCGTCGCTGCGGGACGGCGATCCGACGGTCCGCTGGCGGCCTTTCTGACGACGGCGGCCGGCCCCTCACCCGCATGCGCGGACAGCTCACCCGCCGGCATGGACAGCTCACCCACCGACAGCTCACCCGCGGGCGCGGGCAGCCTCCCCGCGTCCGGGCCTCGTCCCGCGCCTCACCGCAACGGCCACCTCCCGTCCACCACGGCCCCCTCCTGCCCCTGCCTCCGCAGCCACGCCTGGTAGCCCGCGGCCCACTCGCCGTACCAGCGCACCTGGCTGCGGTGCAGGTCCGCCAGGTCGGCCTCCCCTATGCCCGGGTGCCGCTCGGCTATCGCGCGGGCGACCCGTACCGCCGCCAGGGCGTCGGCGCCCGCCTCGTGGGCGGCGTCCAGGACGACCCCGTACTCGGCGCAGACCGCGCCGAGGGTGCGGCGTCCCTTGCGGTAGCGGTCGACGGCACGGTCGATGGTGAGGGGGTCGACGACCGGGCCGAGCCCCTCAGGCAGCAGCGGCGGCAGGCCGTACCGGCGCAGCTCGGCGGCGAGGAGGCTGAGGTCGAAGGCCGCGTTGTAGACGACGACCGGGGTGCCCGCCGCCCAGTGGGCGGCCAGTGTCCGCCCTATCTCCGCGACCACCTCGTCCGCGGGCCGGCCCTCCGCCGCCGCCCGCTCCCCGGTGATGCCGTGGATGGCCGCGGCCTCGTCCGGGATCGGCACGCCGGGATCGGCGAGCCAGCTCCTCCGGCCCACCGGCTCACCGGCCTTGGTCTCCACGACGGCCGCCGTGACGATCCGCGCCTCCGCCGGATCCGTACCCGTCGTCTCCAGGTCGAACCCGACCAGCAGCTCCCCGTGCCAGCCCATGGCACATCCCCCCTCGGTGGTGCTTTCCCCGTTGGACAACCAGCCTCGCACGAGGCACTGACAGCGGGCCGAAGCGGCGAAATACCGGCCGGCGGACAAGGAAGCACCGGGCGAAGGGGGAGGGGGTGGTCAGGAGACCGGTCGCGAGTCCTGCCAGACCCCTTCGAACTCCTCGCGATACGTGTCGAACAGCCCGTGCTCGTCGGGCGCCTGCGCCCGCACCTCGGTGCGCCGGCCGCCGCGCAGCACCAGCACCGGTGCCTCCATCCCGCGCGCCTTCCGCAGGTAGGGCTGGACGACGGCGAGCCCGTCAGGCCCGTCGCCGTTGACGAGGTAGGCGGTGAAGCGCGGGGTCTCGTCGAAGACGCGGATCTCGAACGCGGTGGGGTCGGCCAGCCGGTCGCGCACCCGCCGCATGTGCATGATGTTCATCTCCACGGACCGGCTCATCTCGCCCTTCTTCAGGCCGAGCTCGCGCTCCCGGCGGCGGACCGCGCTGCTCGCCGGGTTGAGGAAGAGGAGCCGCGCCCGGCAGCCGTGCTCGGCGAGCCGCACCAGCCGGCGCCCCGAGTAGTTCTGCACCAGCAGGTTGAGGCCGATGCCCACCGCGTCGAGGCGGCGGGCGCTGCCGAAGAGGTCCTCGACGGGCAGCTGCCGCTGGAGCCGCACCCGGTCCGGGTGGACGCCGACGACGTCCGCGTACCGGTCGCCGACCAGGTCCTCGACCGCGTCGACGGGCAGCCGGTCGACGGAGTGCCCGCCGGGGCCGCTGCCGAGGATGTCCAGGAGCCGGGTGGACGCCCGTTCCGCCTGGTCGAGGACGGTCCGGGAGAGGGCCCGGTTGCGGGAGACGACGTTCCGGGTGACCTCCAGCTCGTCGAGGGCCAGTTCGAGCTCGCGCCGGTCGTCGAGGTACGGCTCGAAGCACGGCCAGTGCTGGACCAGGAGTTCCCGCAGCTGGGGCAGGGTGAGGAAGCTGAGGACGTTGTCGTCGGCCGGGTCGAGGAGGTAGCCCTTGCGGCGGCTGACCTCGCGGACGGCGACGGCCCGCTGCACCCACTCCTGCCCGGCGGGGCCGGCCGCGGCGACGACCCACTCGTCCTCGCCGTGCACCGGCTCGTACACCGGCCGCAGCACGGCGGCGACGACGGCGCGCAGCCGCTGCTCCACCAGATTCAGCCAGATGTAGGCACGGCCGGCGCGGCGGGCGCGGGTGCGCACCTCGCTCCACGCGGCGGCGTCCCAGTCCAGCTCCGCCCCGATCTCACCGGGGCGTACCAGCGAGACCGCGCCGAGGGGTGCACCGCCGGGCGCGTCCTCCCCCGCGTCGCCGTCCGCAGGGGGCAGCTCCAGCCCGCCCGAGCTCACCAGTCCACCGCCTTCCGCCCCCCGTTCAATGATCAAGGCAGACTACTGCGCCCGCGGGAGGCGGCGCACACGGGCCGGTCGACCACACGGTGAACTCACGTGCTCCATGAGGCGGTTGTCCCCGAGCCCCGGGACCGGAGTGATGTGACTCATAGTGATATGTGGCACGGAGCACGGAGAAAGGCCGAAACCCGCTTGCGGAGGGCGTGCGTCCGAGGGGGAAATCCGGCCCGTCACCCGGGTGGACGTGGCCCGCCGGGCGGTGGGGGCGGCGCTTTTGGGGAAGATCTGTATCTCGACGGTCCGGGGCAACGGTGCCCGGGAGAGCCGGAGACGCGAGAGAGTCGAGCCTATGCAGGTCTGGCCGGGACAGGCGTATCCCCTCGGTGCCACCTATGACGGTGCGGGCACCAATTTCGCGGTCTTCTCGGAGGCGGCGGAGCGGATCGAGTTGTGCCTGCTGCACGACGACGGTTCGGAGACGGCGGTCGAGCTGCGGGAGAGCGACGCGTTCGTGCGCCATGCCTATCTGCCGGGGGTGATGCCGGGCCAGCGGTACGGCTTCCGGGCCCACGGCCCGTACGCCCCCGAGCGGGGGCAGCGGTGCAACTCCGCCAAGCTGCTCCTGGATCCGTACGCACGAGCGGTGAGCGGTGCCGTCGACTGGTGTGAGGCCGTCTACGGCTATCACTTCGCCGACCGGGACGCGCGCAATGACCTGGACTCCGCTCCGCACATGATGACGTCCGTCGTCGTCAATCCGTACTTCGACTGGGGCGACGACCGGCCGCCGCGCACCGAGTACCACCGCACGGTCATCTACGAGGCTCACGTCAAGGGTCTGACGATGCTTCACCCGGAGCTGCCGGAGGACGTCCGGGGCAGCTACGCGGCGCTGGCGCACCCGGCGATCGTGAATCACCTCAAGGATCTGGGGGTGACGGCGATCGAGCTGATGCCGGTGCACCAGTTCGTCAACGACCACCGTCTGGTGGACCTGGGCCTGGCCAATTACTGGGGTTACAACACGATCGGTTTCTTCGCCCCGCACAACGCCTACGCCTCGTGGGGCGACCGCGGGCAGCAGGTGCTGGAGTTCAAGTCGGCGGTGCGGGCGCTGCACGAGGCCGGCATCGAGGTGATCCTGGACGTCGTCTACAACCACACGGCCGAGGGCAATCACCTGGGGCCGACGCTCTCGTTCCGCGGTCTGGACAACGCTTCGTACTACCGGCTGGCGGACGACCCGCGGTTCTACATGGACACCACCGGCACCGGGAACTCGCTGCTGATGCGCAGTCCCCATGTGCTCCAGCTCATCATGGACTCGCTGCGGTACTGGGTCACCGAGATGCGGGTGGACGGGTTCCGGTTCGATCTGGCGGCGACGCTCGCCCGGCAGTTCCACGAGGTGGACCGGCTGTCGTCGTTCTTCGACCTGGTGCAGCAGGACCCGGTGGTGAGCCAGGTGAAGCTGATCGCGGAGCCGTGGGACGTGGGGGAGGGCGGCTACCAGGTCGGGAACTTCCCGCCGCTGTGGACCGAGTGGAACGGGAAGTTCCGGGACACCTGCCGGGACCTGTGGCGCGGTGAACCGGCCACCCTGGCCGATTTCGGCTCCCGGCTGACCGGCTCCTCGGACCTCTACCAGGACGACGGCCGCCGCCCGCTCGCCTCCGTCAACTTCGTGACCTGCCACGACGGCTTCACCCTGCACGACCTGGTCTCGTACAACGAGAAGCACAACGAGGCCAACGGCGAGGACAACCGGGACGGCGAGAGCCACAACCGGTCGTGGAACTGCGGCGCCGAGGGCGAGACCGAGGACCCGGCCGTGCTCGCCCTGCGCGAGCGGCAGATGCGCAACTTCATCGCCACCCTGCTGCTCAGCCAGGGCGTGCCGATGATCAGCCATGGCGACGAGTTCGCCCGTACCCAGCGCGGCAACAACAACGCCTACTGTCAGGACAGCGAGCTGTCCTGGGTGCACTGGCCGGGCCCGGACGGCACGGCGGCCGAGCGGGCGCGGCGGATGCTGGCCTTCACCCGCGCGATGGTCTGGCTCCGCCGCGACCACCCGGTCTTCCGCCGCCGCCGCTTCTTCCACGGCCGGCCCGAGCAGGGCACCTTCAACGAGCTGTCGGACATCGCCTGGTTCACCCCGGAAGGGGAGGAGATGCGGGACGCCGACTGGCAGGCCGCGTACGCCAAGTCGCTGGCGGTCTTCCTCAACGGCGGTGCCATCTCCGAACCGGGGCCGCGCGGGGAGCGGGTGGCCGACGACTCGTTCCTGTTGCTGTTCAACGCCCACCACGGGCCGCTGGACTTCGTCATCCCGCCGGACCACGGCCGGCTCTGGCAGGTCGTGGTCGACACGGCGCTCCCGGACGGGGTGACGGACGACGGGCGGAAACTCGCCGCCGGCGACCGGCTCACACTGACCGACCGGAGCATGGCCGTCCTGCAACGCCCGCTGTAGGGCGCGCACATACCCCTTCTACTGGGTACGGATGTTCCCATGAAGCGCGACAGCCCGGTGCCTCCGACGGCGACCTACCGCCTCCAGCTCCAGCCCGCCTTCCCGTTCGCCGCGGCCGAGCGGGCCGTGCCCGCCCTCGCCGCCCTCGGCGTCTCCCACCTGCACCTCTCCCCCGTACTGGAGGCCGTCCCCGGCTCCGCGCACGGGTACGACGTGACGGACCACACGGCGGTCCGGGCCGAGCTCGGCGGCGAGGAGGGGCTGCGCGCGCTGTCCCGCACCGCCCGCGCCCACGGGCTCGGCCTGATCCTCGACATCGTGCCCAACCACATGGCCGTCCCCGCGCCCGAGCACCTCAACGGGCCGCTGTGGGAGGTGCTGCGGGACGGCCCGGTCTCCCGCTACGCCCGCTGGTTCGACATCGACTGGGCCGAGCACGGCGGCCGGGTGCTGCTCCCCCTGCTGGCCGGCCGGCTCGGCGACGAGCTCGACCGCTTCACCATCCACGACGGCACCCTGCGCTACTACGACCACGTCCTCCCCCTGCGCCCCGGCACCGAGAAGCTGCCGCTGCCCGAACTGCTGGACGCCCAGTGGTACCGGCCGGCCTGGTGGCGGCTGGCCCGCACCGAGCTCAACCACCGCCGCTTCTTCACCGTCTCGGAACTGATCGCCGTCCGCGTCGAGGACCCCGCGGTCTTCGGGGCCACGCACGCCAAAGTGCTCCAACTGCTGCGCGAGGGGGTGGCCGACGGGCTGCGGGTCGACCACCCGGACGGGCTCGCCGACCCGGCCGGCTATCTGCGGCGGCTGCACGAGGCCACCGGGGGCCGCTGGACGGTCGTCGAGAAGATCCTCGCCCGCGACGAGACGCTGCCCGCCGACTGGCCGGTGGCCGGCACCACCGGCTACGACGCCCTCCACCACATCGACGGCCTCTTCACCGACCCGGCCGGCGCCGAGCGGCTCACCGCGGCCTACCGGGCGTTCGCCGCCCCGCCGCCCGACCGCGGCGGCGACTGGGCGGCGACGGCCCGGCGGGCCGCCTGGCGGATGGTCTCCCACGAGCTGGTGACGGAGGTCGAACGCCTCGTCCGCGTCGCCGGCCGGATCTGCGACGGCGCGCTGCCGCTCCGCGACCACGCCCCCTGGGCGCTGCGCACGGCCCTCTGCGAGATCCTCGTCCGGCTGCCCGTCTACCGCCCCTACGCCCGGCCCGGCGCACCCGTGGCGCCCGCCGACGCCGTCCTGCTGGAGGAGGCGGCACGGGAGGCGCGGGCGGCGTTCGCCGTGCCGGAGGAGGCGGACGCAGTGGACGTGGTGAAGGACGCGGCCCTGGGACGGCTCGGTGACGGCCCGGACCACCGGGACTTCTGCGCCCGGTTCGCCCAGACCGCCGCCGCTCTGCACGCCAAGTCCGTCGAGGACACCGCCTTCTACCGCTACGCGCCCCTGCTCTCGGCGACGGAGGTCGGCGGCTCCCCCGGCCGGCCCGCCGTCACGCCCGGCGCGTTCCACGCCTTCTGCGCCCGGCTGCAGCGCGACTGGCCCGCCACCGGCACCGTCCTGTCCACCCACGACACCAAGCGCGGCGCCGACGTCCGGGCGCGGATAGCGGTCCTCGCCGAGTACCCGGAGGAGTGGGCGCGGCTGCTCGCCCGGCTGGCGGAACGGACGCCCGCCCCCGAGCCGCACGTGGCCTGGACGGCCTGGCAGACCGCCTTCGGCCTGGGCGAACCGGACGCCCTGCGGCTCGTCCCCGCCGTCCTCAAGGCTGTCCGGGAGGCGGCGCTGCGGACGACGTGGACCGAGCCGGACGCGGCGTACGAGCAGGCGGTGGAGCGCTTCGTCGTCGCGGGGCCCTGCGGCCCGGCCCACGAGGAGCTCACCGCCTTCGCGGCGGCCACCGCCGCGTCCGTCCGGGCCGGCACGCTCGGCGCGGCGCTGCTCCACCTCACCATGCCCGGCGTCCCCGACGTCTACATGGGCACCGAACGCGTCTCCCGCACCCTCGTCGACCCCGACAACCGCCGCCCGCCGGACTTCGCGGCCGGGGAGCCGGGCGGTTTGGCGGCGGAGAAGCTCCACCTCACCCGTACCGCCCTGCGCCTCCGCCGCGCCCACCCCGCCTGGTTCGGCCCGGACGCCACGTACGTCTCGCTGACCGCGGCCGGCCCCGCCGCCGGCCACTGCGTCGCCTTCGCCCGCTCGGGCGAGGTGGTGACGGTGGTGACACGGCTGGCGCGGGGGCTGGAGGCGGCGGGCGGCTGGGGCGATACGGCGCTGACCCTCCCCGGAGGCGGAGACGAAAGCGGAGGCGGCGGGTGGCGCGAGCTGCTGACAGGCCGGGCATGCGAGGAACGGGTGCTGCTGGGGCGCTTGTTGCACCGGTACCCGGTGGCGCTGCTGACACGGGAGTGAGGGGCCGGAGCCGACCCGGACGCCGCCCGCGCCCCGGGAGCGGCGGCGGGGCGGCCCCCCTCGCCCGAAAAGCCGTCGGTGATGCCTGAATTTCAGTGCGTTTACCTGGAGTCCACAACACCGGAAGGGCCGACGGCGACGCTTAGGGCGCCCTTTACGGAAAACCCCTCCCGGGCCGGCGGAACCACCGAAACAGAGCGCACCATTCCGCAACTCCCCTGCCTTCCGGGCCAATTCGGGGTTGCCCGCGGTGATCCGCCGTGGTTACGGTTGATCGTCTTCCCGGGAAGGACACCCGGTTTCCGGACGCGCCGCGGACGTACCGCTCGATCATGCCTGTGAGCAGCACACTCGCGTCGCTCCCCACCGGGAAAACACCGTATCCACCGTATCCACCGCATCTATAAGGAAGAGGGTGAATGTGCGATGAAGAACGACGAGGCGACCGAGCCGCGTGCGCTCGCGCCGTACGAGGCTCCGCAAATGTTCGAGGTCGGCTCTTTCCAGGAGGACACCGGCTACCTCGGCCTCAAGGGCGTCGAGCCGATCACTCACAGCTTCTCGAAGTTCTGGTAATCCCGTTCGAGGTCCTGGTGAATCCGTCGTGATCCGGCGGCCCGGACAAGGAGGTTGAGGTGACCGGTCAAGGAGAGCGGTTCTTCGTGGTTCTGCCGGACCACGAGACGGCGGCGGCGGCCGCCGGCCGGCTTCCTCCGGGCCATACGCGGATCATGACGCACCCGTCCGGCCGGCCCTGGGTGGTCGGCCGGACGGGCGCCGAACCCGTCGTCTCCGTCGCGGCGGGCACGACGCGGCTCGTCGTCGTCGGCCACTGCTCGGCGAGCCGGTCCGAGCTGACGGCCCTCGCCGCCCGTACCACCGATCCGGCGCGGCTCGACGGGCCGGCCTCCCGCTGGGCCGGCAGCCACCACCTCATCGCCTCCGTCGGCGGCCGGATCCAGATCCGGGGCAGCGCCTCCGGCCTGCGCCGCGTCTTCCACGGCAGCCTCGACGGCCTGACCGTCGCCGGCGACCGCGCCGACGTCCTGGCCGCCCTCACCGGCGCGCCCCTCGACCGGACCGTGCTGGCGCTGCGCCTGCTCGGCTCCCTTCCGCACCCGCTGAGCGACCGCCCGGCGTGGCGGGGTGTGGAGGCCGTCCCGCCCGGCTCCCGGCTGACCCTCTCCCCCGACGGCCGGCGGCACCGCGTCGACCGCTGGTGGCACCTCCCGGAAGCGGTCCGTCCGCTGGCCGAGGCGGCGGCATCGCTGCGGCGGGCCCTGGAGGAGGCGGTCCACGTCCGCGCCCGGGACGCTTCCACGCTGACCAGCGATCTCTCCGGCGGCATGGACTCCACCGCCGTCACCGTGCTGGCCGCCCGGGAGCCCGTCGCGCTGACCGCCTTCACCGTGGAGAACGACGACGGCGTCGACGACGACCTGTACTGGGCCCGGCTGGCCGCGGCCCGGCTGCCGCGGCTGAAACACATCGTCTTCCCCGAACGGGACCTGCCGTCCTTCTTCAGCGGTCTCACCGGCCTCGCCGGCCTGCCGGACGAACCGTCGACCGCCCTGCTGAGCGCCCCCAGACTGCGGGCCCTGCGCGCCATCGCCGCCGGACACGGCTCCCGGCTGCACCTCGACGGGCTCGGCGGGGACCAGAACCTGTCCGGCCACCCGGCCCGCTACCACGACCTGCTGCGCAGCCGCCCGTTGACCGCCGCCCGGTCCCTGTACGCCTACCGGCGGCTCGCCGGCTTCCCGCTGGCCGACGCGGCCCGGACGCTGCTGGACGGCGACTCCTACCGCCGCTGGCTCACCGCGGAGGCCGCCGCCCTGGTCCGGGGCCGCGCCCGCCGCGCCCGCGACCGGGCCTTCGACTGGGGCGGTGCCCTGCGCCTGCCCCCGTGGGCCACCCCCGAGGCACGGCACCTGGTCACCGTCGCCCTGCGGGAGACCGTCCGGACGGCCGTACCGCTCGCGCCGGCCCGCGGCGCCCACGCCGACCTGCTGGCGCTCCAGGACGCCGGACGGCAGGTTCGTGGCTTCCACCAGCTCACGAGCACCGACGAGCTCCTGTCGGCCTCGCCGTTCCTGGACGACCGGGTGGTCGAGGCGTGCCTCGCCACCAGGCCCGAGGACCGCGTCACCCCCTGGGAGTTCAAACCGCTGGCCAAGGCCGCGATGCGCGGGATCATGCCGCCGGAAGTGCTGGAGCGGCGGACGAAGTCGGACGGCGGGACGATCGCCGCCGAGGGCTTCGCCGCACACCGCCGGGAACTCGCCGCGCTCTGGGACTCCTCCCGGCTCGCCGCCCTGGGCCTGGCCGACCCCGCACCGCTCCGCGCGCTCTGCGAACGCCCGTACGCGACCCGCTCCCACGAGGGGGACTTCGCCACCGCGCTCGCCTGCGAGCTGTGGGCGCGGTCCGCTGGCTGACCCGCCCCCGCTCCGTCCGCGCGCCCGACATCTCACGACCTCACGGAGAGAACCGAACGATGGCCCTGCACCTGCGTCCCGACGTCTCGACCACCGACACCGAATACGGCACGGTGCTGCTCGACGGAGCCACCGGACGCTACTGGCAGCTCAACGCCACCGCGTCGCTGGCCCTCCGCACCCTCCTGGCCGGCGGCACGGTCGACCAGGCTGCGGACGCCCTGACCGAAGGCTACGACGTCGACGGGGAGCGGGCCCGCGCCGACGTGGAACGGCTGCTGGACGGCATGCGCGCCGCGAAGGTGGTACGCGGATGAGCGCGGTCGTCCCCCGGCGCGCCCCGGTACGGCTCTCCCCCGGCCAACGGCTGCTCACCCTGGCCGCCGTCGCGCTCGCCGGCCGCCTGGCACGCCGGCCGCCGGCCCGGATCCGGGCCGTCCTCACCCGCCTCGCCCGCGGCGCCCGCCCGGCCACCTACGCCGAGGCACGCGCCGCGCGGGCGGCCGTCGAGGCGGTCAGCCTGCGCTGCGCCTCGGACGAGGGCTGCCTCCCGCGCTCCCTGGCGACCGTGCTGCTGTGCCGGGCGCGCGGCCGCTGGCCCGCCTGGGCGGTGGGCGTCCGGGCCCGCCCGCCGTTCGGCGCGCACGCCTGGGTGGAGGCGGAGGGCCGGATGGTCGAGGAGCGGGCCGACGCGTCGTACTTCCGCGTCCTGTTCACCGTTCCGGCGCCGGAAGGGCGAGGGCGGCGCGGGTGACGCCGGGCGCGGGGGCTTCCGGCGCGGGCACGTCCGGCATGAAGGCTTCCGGAGCGGACGCGTCCGCCTCCCACCCGTCCGCCCCGCCCGCGAACCCCACCTCCCGGCACACCCCGACGAAGCGCCTCACCGCCCACGTCAGCTCCACGCGGGAGAACGCCGTCAACTCCCGCCGCCAGGCCGGGTTGACGGGGACGGTGACCGCTCCCGCCGTCGTCCGGGCCACGTCGACCGAGGCGGCGACGATGCCGACGCCCGCCGCCGCCAGCCGTACGGCGGTGGAGGCGTGCTGCGTCTCCACCGCGGTGAGCGGCTTGAAGCCGTGCTGTTCGCAGACCCAGTCCAGCCACCGCCGGCCGTCGATCACCGGCTCCAGCACGCACCGCACCCAGGCGCGGTCCCTGAGGTCCGCCAGGCGGGCGGCGGTGGCGCGGGCCAGCGGGTCGTCGCGGGAGACGACGAGTCTGATCTCCTCCTCCCCCAGCGGCACCACCGGCCCCTGCCACCCCTCGGGCCGGGGGCCCACCGCGAGGTCGGCCACCCCGCGGTCCATGTGATCACGCAGTTCGTCCGTGGTCAGGTACTCGTGGAGGTGGAGCCGGACGCCGGGGAACTCCCGCCGCCAGGCGGCGAGGACGGCCGGCAGCGCGCCGACCGCCAGCGCGTGCAGGGTGGCGATGTGCAGCTCACCGCCCTCGGCGCCGGCGGCCGCCCGGGCCGCCCGGCGGGCCATCCCCGCGCTGCGCACGGCGAGTTCGGCGTGCGGCAGGAAGGCCCGGCCCATGGGCGTCAGCCCGACCCCGCGCGGCAGCCGCTCCAGCAGGTCGCCGCCCACCTCCCGTTCGAGCGCCTTGATCTGGTGGGACAGGGCGGACTGGGTGACGTTGAGCGCCTCGGCGGCCCGGGTGAAGGACCGCTCCTCCACCACCGCCACCAGATACTGCATCTGCCGCAGGCTCACGACTCCCCCATGAACATCTCTCATCGCTCCGATCGAAACCTTGCGTTGGACTCATATTCGCTGCTGGGCGGAGGGTTGTCCCATGCATGAGACAGACGTCATCGTCATCGGCGGCGGCACCGGCGGCTACAGCACCGCACTGCGCGCGGCGCACCTCGGCCTGGACGTGGTCCTCGCCGAGCGCGACCTCGTCGGCGGCACCTGCCTGCACCGGGGCTGCATACCGAGCAAGGCGATGCTGCACGCGGCGGAACTGGTGGACGGCATCGCGGAGGCGCGCGAGCGCTGGGGCGTGCGGGCGACGCTGGAGTCCGTCGACTGGGCCGCGCTGACCGCCACCCGGGACGACATCGTCGGCCGCAACCACAAGGGCGTCGAGAACCACCTGGCCCAGGCGGGCGTCCGCGTCGTCCGCGGCTCCGCCTCCCTCACGTCCGCCCGCACGGTCCGGGTGGACTCGGGCGCCGAGGCGGGTACGGAGTGGCGCGCCCGGCGCGGCGTCGTCCTGGCCACGGGGTCGCGCCCGCGCACCCTGCCCGGCCTGAAGCCGGACGGCCGGCACGTGGTGACCAGCGACGACGCCCTCTTCGCACCGGGGCTCCCGGCGTCCGTCCTAGTACTGGGCGGCGGCGCGATCGGCGTCGAGTACGCCTCGCTGCACCGCTCGATGGGCGCCCGCGTGACGCTGGTGGAGGCGGCGGACCGGCTGCTTCCGTTGGAGGACGCGGACGTGAGCCGGCACCTCACCCGGGGCCTGAAGAAGCGCGGCATCGACGTCCAGACCGGCGCGCGCCTCGAAGAGGCGCACCCCTTCGAGGGCGGCGTACGGGCGACGGTCCGCACCGCCCGCGGCGAGGTCCGCGAACTGACCGTCCACCGGCTGCTGGTGGCCGTCGGCCGGGTGCCGGTGACGGACGGCCTGGGCCTGGCGGCGGCCGGACTGTCCACCGACGCCCGCGGCTTCCTCGCCCCGGCCGACTGGTCGCGTCTGGAGACGGCGGTGCCCGGCGTCCACGTCGTGGGCGACCTGCTGCCGCCGCCCTCCCTCGGCCTGGCCCACGCCTCGTTCGCCGAGGGTCTACTCGTCGCCGAGACCCTGGCCGGCCGCGCCTCCCGCCCGGTCGACTACGCGGCCGTGCCCCGCGTCACCTACTCCAGCCCGCAGACCGCGTCCGTCGGCCTCTCCGAGGAACAGGCCGTCGCCGCCGGCCACGACGTCACCGTCAACTCCATGCCCCTGACCGGCACCGCCAAGGGCATGGTCCACGGCCAGGGCGGCATGGTGAAGGCGGTGGCGGACAAGAGCGGCCGCATCCTCGGCGTCCACCTCGTCGGCCCCCACGTCTCCGAAATGATCGCCGAGGGGCAGTTGATGGTGGGCTGGGACGCGGAGGCGTCCGATGTGGCGCAGCACATCCATGCGCATCCAACGCTGTCGGAGGCGGTGGGCGAGGTGATGCTCTCGCTCGCGGGGCGGGGCCTGCACCAGGTGTGAGCCGGGGGGGCCTGCGGCGGGCTTGCGCCCCGGTCCCTCCCCTTCACCGATTCCTGGGGCTGCGCCCCCCAGACCCCCCTTGTCGCGGCTTCGCCGCTCGTCCTCAAACGCCGGACGGGCTGAATCAGCCCGCCCCGGGGGCGCGGGGGCTTGCCCCCGCAAGAAACGGGAAGGGGCGGGGCAGGGGCAACCCAACTCCCCACCCGACCCGAGGAGCCGCCGGTGCTGTACGAGGTATGGGCCCCGCACACCACACGCGTCACCCTGCACACGGACAACGGCACCCACCCCATGCAACGCACCCCCACCCGCCCCGGCTGGTGGCACCGCGAAGCACCCGGCACCGAAAACACCCCCTACAGCTTCGCCCTGGACGACGGCCCGCCCCTCCCCGACCCCCGGGCCCGCCGCCTCCCGGACGGCCCCGACGGCCCGGCGGCCGTCATCGACCCGGCGCGCTGGGAATGGCGGCACCCGTGGCCGGGCCGCGACCTCCCCGGCGCGGTCCTCTACGAGCTCCACACGGGCACGTTCACCCGGGAAGGCACCTTCGACGCGGCGACCCGCCACCTCCCCCACCTCGCCACCCTCGGCATCACCCACGTCGAGCTGATGCCCGTCTGCCCGTTCCCCGGCCGGCACGGCTGGGGGTACGACGGGGTGGCGCCCTGGGCCGTCCACGAGCCGTACGGCGGCCCGGACGGGCTGCGCCGCTTCGTCGACGCGGCGCACGGGCACGGTCTAGGCGTCGTCCTCGACGTGGTGCACAACCACCTGGGCCCGTCCGGCAACCATCTCCCCGCCTTCGGCCCGTACTTCACCGACCGCCACCAGACCCCGTGGGGCGCGGCGGTGAACCTCGACGGCCCGGAATCCGCCGAGGTCCGGTCGTACTTCATCGACAGCGCCCTGGCCTGGCTGCGGGACTACCGCCTCGACGGCCTGCGCCTGGACGCCGTCCACGCGCTTGTGGACGACGGTCCGCGCCACTTCCTCGCCGACCTCTCCGAGGCCGTGGACAACCTCGCCGAACGCCTCGGCCGCCCCCTCTTCCTCATCGCCGAGTCCGACCGCAACGACCCCGCCACCATCACCCCGCGCGCGTCCGGCGGCCTCGGCCTGCACGCGCAGTGGAACGACGACTTCCACCACGCCCTGCACACCGCGCTGACGGGCGAGTCGCAGGGCTACTACGCCGACTTCGCGGCGGACCCGGCGTTCGCCCTCACCAAGACGCTGCGCGGCGGGTTCTTCCACGACGGCACCCACTCGTCGTTCCGCGGCCGCCCGCACGGCCGCCCCCTGGACCCGGCCGGCACCCCCGCCCACCGCCTGCTCGGCTACGCCCAGACGCACGACCAGATCGGCAACCGGGCGCTCGGCGACCGCCTCGCCGCCCGCCTCTCCCCCGGCCTCCTCGCCTGCGCCGCCGCGCTGGTGCTGTGCGCGCCGTTCACGCCGATGCTCTTCATGGGCGAGGAGTGGGGGGCCCGCACGCCGTGGCAGTACTTCACCGACCACACCGACCCGGAACTGGCCGAGGCCGTACGCCGCGGCAGGCGCCGCGAGTTCGCCGCCCACGGCTGGCCCGCGGAGGAGATCCCCGACCCCCAGGACCCGGCCACCCGGCTGCGCTCCTGCCTCGACTGGGACGAGCCGGCCCGCGCCCCCCACGCCGAACTCCTGGCCTGGCACCGCCGGTTGACCGCCCTCCGGCACACGGAACCGTCTCTGACCGCCCCCGACTGGACCGGCACGGACCCGGCGGTCACCCCCAACCGATGCGTCACCTTCCGCCGCGGCCCCCTCCTCGTGGCCGCCAACCTCGGCCGCACCCCGGCCGCACTCCCCGTCCCCCCGGCCACCCGCGTCCTCGCCGCCTGGCGCCCGCTCACCGCCCCGGACGGGAACGGCCCGCCGCACCTGCCCCCGGAGTCGGCGGCGGTCCTGCGGGTGAGCGGGTGAGGGGGTGGCGGACCGGGTCCCGTCGTACCGGGGCCGAACGGTCCCGAACCGGCCCGTTCGGCCCCCGTGCGGCGGCGCCCGGACAGGGCAAGGTGGTGGGTGACCGACCGGAGGATGCCGTCCCCGGTCGTTGTCGGGGCCGGCCGGCCATCCCTCACCCGCCCGGCCGGCCGGTCCCGGCCGCGGCCCCTCCGTTCGTTCACCGGCCGTCCGGCCGTCGGCGCCCCCCGTCGCCAGGCGGCCGGCTCCGGCCGGCCCACTCGCCGTACCGGCCGCGGCCGCCCCGGCCGGGCTCAGTCCTCCGCCGGCTCCAGGCGCAGGGCGATGCTGTTGATGCAGTAGCGCTGGTCCGTCGGGGTCGGGTAGCCCTCGCCCTCGAAGACGTGCCCGAGGTGGGAGCCGCAGCGGGCGCAGCGGACCTCCACGCGGACCATGCCGTGCGAGCGGTCCTCCAGGAGCTCGACGGCGTCGGAGTCCTTGGGGTCGTAGAAGCTCGGCCAGCCGCAGTGGCTCGCGAACTTCTCGGTGGAGCGGAAGAGTTCGGCTCCGCAGGCGCGGCAGGAGTAGACGCCGGCCGTCGTCGTGTCCGTGTACTCACCGCGGAACGCCGGTTCCGTCCCGGCGCGGCGGAGCACCTGGTACTCCGCCGGCGACAGTTCCGCGCGCCACTGCTCGTCCGTCTTCTCGACCTCGTAGGGCATGGGCCGTACGTCCTCTCGGGGCTCTCGGGGGTCAGCTCTCCAGGCGGGCCAGGATCCGCGGGCCGAGGTCCGTGACGTCCCCCGCGCCCATGGTGAGAACGAGATCGCCGGGGCGGACCATTCCCGCGAGGACGTCGGGGACGGCGGCCATGTCGTGCTCGGCGCGCACGTCGGCGCCGGCCTCGCGGGCCGCGTCGATGATCATGGCGCTGGTGACGCCGGGGATCGGGTCCTCGCGGGCGGGGTAGATGTCGAGGACGACGGAGGCGTCGGCCAGGGCCAGCGCCTGCCCCATCTCGGTGCCGAGCTCCTGGGTGCGGCTGAACAGGTGGGGCTGGAAGACCACCAGGACGCGGGAGCCGGCCGCGGCACCGCGCATGGCCTCCAGGTCGGCGGTCATCTCGGTGGGGTGGTGCGCGTACGAGTCGATGACCTGCGCGCCGGCGGCCTCGCCCTTGAGCTGGAGGCGGCGGCCCACGCCGGTGTACTTGCCGAGGGCGGCGGCCAGGTCGCCGGCCGGGATGCCGAGGGCGACGCCCGCGGCGAGGGCGGCGACGGCGTTGTGGGCGTAGTGCCGGCCGGGCACGGAGACGCCGAAGGTGAGCTCACGGCCGTCGAGGAGCACGGTGACCTCGCTGGTCAGGCCGCGCGGCGTGACGTCGAGGACGCGGACGTCGGCGCCCTCGGACTCGCCGTAGGTGACGACCCGGATGCCGTCGGTGCGACCGGCGAGGCGGCGGGTCAGCTCGCGGGCGCCCTCCTGGTCGGCCGCGACGACGAGCGTGCCGCCCGGGCGGATCCGGCCCACGAAGATCTCGAACGACTCGTGGATCTCCTCCATCGAGGCGTAGTTCGCGTGGTGGTCCAGCTCCGCGTTGAGGATGATCGCGACCTCGGGCGCGTACTTGTGGAAGCTGCGGTCGCTCTCGTCCGCCTCCGCCACGAAGATCTCGCCGGCGCCGTGCCGGGCGTTGGTGCCGGGCCCGTGGAGGTCGCCGCCGATCGCGTACGACGGGTCGAGCGCGAGCGCGTCCAGCGCCACCGCCAGCATCGACGTGGTGGTCGTCTTGCCGTGCGTGCCCGCGACGGCGATCGGGCGCAGCCCGTCCATCAGCCGCGCCAGCGCGTCCGAGCGGTGGACGACGGGGATGCCGCGCTCGGCCGCGGCGGCCAGCTCCGGATTGTCCTGGCGGATGGCGCTGGAGACGACGACGCAGGTGGCGTCCTCGGCGAGGTGCCCGGCGGCGTGGCCGACGTGGACCGTGACGCCGAGGGCGCGCAGCGCGGCCGCGGTCGCGGACTCCTTCGCGTCGCTGCCCGCCACCCGGGCGCCGCGCTGGGCGAGGATCTTCGCGATGCCCGACATGCCGGCGCCGCCGATGCCGATGAAGTGGGGGCGGTCCATCGTCGGGGGGACGGCCGGTGCCATGTGCGGTGCTCCCTGGTTGTTCTCGGCTGCTGTCCGCTGTGACCAGCGGTTGTCCCCGGGGGTCCGGGGACGGTGACTGCGCCGATTCTCGCACCCGGTGCCGACAGCGCGGCCTTCGGCCGGGGGGTGCCCCGGTCCCTCCCCCAGAGGGGGCACCCCCATTCACCGTTTCCGCAGGGGCTCCGCCCCCGCACCCCCGAAACCGCGCTCCGCGCGGTTGTCCTCAAACGCCGGACGGGCTGAAGGGTCAGCCCGTCCGGCGTCAAACTCACCTTTCCGGATGGCGGCGGGCGGGCGGTCCCGTTTGACGTCTACTCCGCGTCGCCGGTCACAGGCTGCTCCTCGTCCGCGTGCGCATACAGCTTGAGGACCGGCACGCCGACCTTGTGGCGGGCGCGCGAGGCCCAGTCGCGGTGGAAGAACTCCTCGACGAGGTGGGGTGCGGTCAGCACGATCACCTCGTCGGCGTGGGTCTGCTCGACGACGGAACGGAGCAGGTCCAGCGGGTGGTCGTCGATGATCTGGCCGACGGCCTCGCTGCCGGCCCCGCGCAGGAGGCGCAGGGAGTGCTCCAGGGCGAGGGCGGCGGGCCGCAGGGCGGCCTCGCCCTCGGGTTCGTCCGCCTCGTGGACGGCCTGTTCCAGCTCGCCCAGGGCGACGTCGTCGATGGCGCGCAGCAGCCGGTCCTCGGCGCCTCTGGGCTGCATCAGGACCACGAAGGACATCTCGTCGTCGTGCAGGCCGGTGACGAAGTCGACGTCCGTCGCGGACAGCGGTTGCTCGATCATCAATACGCTCGTGAACACGGTCGGCGCCCTTCTCCTCCGTGGGCCCCGGGCCCACACAGAAACCATCCTGCGCGTGCTCCCTCGGAGCTCGCTGTTTCGAACCCGTGCCCCCGGGGGAGCGTCCGACACAATTCTGCCCGTCGGACGATAAGCGGAACAGGGGATTCCGCCGATTGTCAGATGCCGGTTTCCCGTGTCCGGGCCGCGCCGCCCGTCTCCGTCCGGTACCGGGTGAAAAGGAACCCGTCCTGCTCCAGCACCGACGCCAGCGCGAACCGCCGCGGCACCTCCAGCGGGGGCCCGCCGGCGATCCGGGGCGCGACCCCGGCGGCGACCATCGGGGCGAGCGAGAGGCACAGCTCGTCCAGCACCCCGGCTGCCGTGAACTGCCCCAGCAGCCGCGGCCCGCCCTCCGTCAGCAGCCGCGTCATCCCGCGGGCGGCCAGCAGCTCCGGTATGCGCGCCACGTCCACCGTCCTCCCCTCGCCGGCCACGACGACCTCCACGCCCGCCGCGGCGGCCGCGTCCCGCCGCTCGGCGGGGGCCGCCTCGCCGGTCAGCACCAGGGTCGGCACCAGCGGCTCGGCGAACAGCGGCAGCGAGAAGTCGAGGTCGAGCCCGGCGCTCACCACCGCGATCACCGGCGCCGGCGACTGCCCGAGCCCGGCGCGCCGGGCGGCGAACGCCTCGCGGGCGCGCGCCGGGCGGTAGCCCTCCTGCCGTACGGTCTCGGCGCCGACCACGACGGCGTCGGCGAGCGCGCGCAGCGTACCGAAGATCCGCATGTCCGCGGCGGAGGACAGCGGCTGCGAGCGGCCCTCGTGGTGGGCGGCGCCGTCGAGCGAGGAGACCATGTTGGCGCGCAGCCACGGGCGGCCCTCCGCGACGGCCCCGGGGTAGGCGTAGAGGTCGGCCAGCTCGTCGAGCCCCCATTCGCGGTCTTCGAGGTCGGCGGGGGCGGTGGGCGAGGGGAACAGGCGTCGCATGGGCGCAGTGTGACACGCCTCGCCGCCCCGAGTGTGACATGCCTCGCTCCGCTCCCGGCCGCCCCGCGCCCGTCGGCGAACTACCCTGGAGAGTTGTGTCGTCCTCCACCGCAGCATCCCCGGAAGCCCGCCCGACGAGCGGGCAGCCCGTCGCGCTCACCTCGCGCACCCCGCACGTCCCGGCCGAGCGCCTGGTCGCCGAGATGGTGCCGCCGCCGCGCTTCGACGCGGTGCGGTTCGACACCTACATACCGGACCCGAACCAGCCCAGCCAGACCGAGGCCGTCCGGGTGCTGTCCGGCTTCGCGGCCGGGCTCGGTTCCCCGGCCGCCGGCAGCGGCCGGAAGCGCTGGTTCCGGCGAGAGGCCAAGCCCGCGCCGGCCGGCCCGCGCGGCGTCTACCTCGACGGCGGCTACGGCGTCGGCAAGACGCACCTGCTGGCCTCCCTCTGGCACGCGGCGCCGGCCGCCCCGGAGCGGAAGGCGTTCGGCACCTTCGTCGAGCTGACGAACCTGGTCGGCGCCCTCGGCTTCCAGCAGACCGTCCGCACGCTCGGCGGGCACGAGCTGCTCTGCATCGACGAGTTCGAGCTGGACGACCCGGGCGACACCGTCCTCGTCTCCACCCTGCTCGGCAAGCTCGTCGAACAGGGCGTCGCGCTCGCCGCGACCTCCAACACGCTGCCCGGCAAGCTCGGCGAAGGCCGGTTCGCCGCCGCCGACTTCCTCCGCGAGATCCAGGGCCTCTCGGCCCACTTCCGCGCCCTGCGCATCGACGGCGAGGACTACCGCCACCGGGGTCTGCCGGAGGCGCCGGCGCCGTACGACGACGAGACCGTCAAGCGGGTGGCCCACTCGGTGGGCGGCGCCTCCCTGGACGACTTCCCCGCCCTCCTCCGGCACCTCTCCCAGGTCCACCCGAGCCGCTACGGCGCCCTCTGCGACGGCGTCCGCGCGGTCTGCCTCACCGGCGTCGAACCCGTCCCGGACCAGTCCACCGCCCTGCGGCTCGTCGTCCTCGCGGACCGGCTGTACGACCGCGAGGTGCCGGTGCTGGCGTCCGGGCGGCCGTTCGACCGGCTGTTCAGCGAGGAGATGCTGGCCGGTGGCTACCGGAAGAAGTACTTCCGGGCCATCTCGCGGCTCACGGCGCTGGCGCGCGATGCGAAGTCCTTGGCGGACGGCTGAGGGGTGGGGGTGCCCCGGTCCCTCCCCCAGAGGGGGCACCCCCATTCACCGTTTCTTGCGGGGGCTGCGCCCCCGCACCCCTGAAACCGCGCTCCGCGCGGTTGTCCTCAAACGCCGGACGGGCTGAAATCAGCCCGTTGGGGGTGCCCCCTCTGGGGGAGTTTGAGGACGAGCGGCGAAGCCGCGACAAGCGGGGCCTGGGGCGCAGCCCCAGGAATCGGCGAAGGTGGGGGTACCCCCTCTGGGGGAGGGACCGGGGCACGCTCCACCGGGGTAACGTCCCCCCGTGCCCCGCATATCCCGCCCCCTCCTCGCCCTCACCCTCCTCTGCTGCATAACCGCCTGCGGCGGTGCCGGCAGCGCAATGAAGGAGACCGCGGCCCCCGGCGACAAGCCGACACCCGTCGCACCCGCCACGACGAAACCGGCACCCACAACCGCCCCCACACTCCCCCCGGGCAAAACCGGCGAAACCCCGACCTTCTCGCACGGCCGCCGCGACCACGGCAAACACATAGCCCTCACCTTCGACGCCGACATGACGTCCGACCAGGGCCCCCGCGCCGCCCACGGCGAGCACTTCGACAACCCGGCCCTCATCGCCACCCTCCGCCGCCTCAAAGTGCCCGCCACCCTCTTCATGACCGGCCGTTGGGCCGAGCAATACCCGGACCAGGCCCGGTCGATCGGCGCGGACCCGCTCTTCGAGGTCGCCAACCACTCGTACAGCCACCACGCGTTCGCCACACCGTGCTACGGCCTCCCGCCGGTGAAGGGCGGGGCGCGGGCGGACGTGGAGAAGGCGTTCGCCGCGTTCCGGCGCGCCGGCGTCCAGAGGACGGTGCCGTACTTCCGCTTTCCGGGCGGGTGTCACAACCCGTCCGTGCTCAAGGAGTTGGGCCCCGCGAAGGTGACGGCCGTGCAGTGGGACGTGATAAGCGGCGACGCGTTCGCCAAGCGGCCCGGGCCGGTGGCGGACGAGGTGCTGGCGAAGGCGCGTCCCGGCTCGGTCGTGGTGATGCACTGCACGCGCAGCGCGGCGCCGGCCACGGAGGCGGCGGTCCGGACGATCGTCCCCCGGCTCCGGGAGCGCGGCTACGAACTCGTCCGCGTCTCGGACCTGATCGCCAAGGGCTGAGCCCCCTACCGCCGCGAGCTCAGCGCGCAGGCCACCGCCGCCGCCCCGGCGGCGAACACCGCCGCGACGGCCAGCGGCAGCAGCGGCCAGCTGACCGCGCCGCTGCGCGAGGCGCTGACCAGCTCGGTGACGGCGGCGTTGGCGGGCGAGCCGCCGGGCAGCAGCACCAGGAACACGGCGAGCACGGTGGCCGGTACGGACCGGGCCGCGCTGCGCAGCAGCGGCCGGTTGCAGAGGGCGCCGACGGCCGTGCCGAGCAGGGCGCAGCTCACGGCGGCCGTGAGGCCCGCGCCGAAGGCCGGGGCCAGTGGGACGGGCACCCGCCCCCGTGAGCTGTGCGGATCGGATATCAGCGCGACGACCGCGGTCCCGGCCCCGGCCAGGACGAGGGAGGCCCCCAGGCCGGTCAGCACGCCGGCCAGGTGGACGCGCCACGGCCGGGCCGCCGCGGCGGCGCAGTCCCGGGCGGCGTCCGACTCGTTGGTGACGCAGACACGCACCAGCCAGGCGGCCACCGGCAGCAGGAGGCCGGCGGCGAGGCCGAAGGAGTCGAGGACGGGCTCCCCGGCCCGTACGCCGATGGTCAGGAGGACGGCGTACAGCATCAGCGGCGGGAGCCAGCGGTGGGAGCGGAGGAGCAGCGCGGCCTGGTAGCGCAGCAGGGCGGTCAGGGCGGTCATCGGTGCGGTTCCTCCGGGGCGGGCACGGCGGTCACCGAGCGGATGTGCCAGGGCGGTGCGGTGGTGAGCAGGGCGTGGAGCAGCGCGTCGGAGTCGGCGGCGGCGACGGTGAGCCGGACGGCGCCGGGGAGCCGTTCGCTGACCGGGTCGCCGGGCAGCCCGTCCGGCAGCGGACCGGCGCCCTCCGCCTCGACCCGGACCCGTTGGACACGGGCCCGAGGGGCCGCGGACACGTCCACGAGCCGTCCGCCCTCCACCCGGTGGACCGCGCCGCACTCCCCCGCCAGCCGGCGCGGATCGTGGTCGACGAACACGACGGCACCCCCGTCGGCGACGCGGTCGAGCACGGCCCGGTCGAGGACGCGGCGGGAGTCGCCGTCCAGGCCGGTCCACGCCTCGTCGAGGACGAGCAGCGCGGGCGCGCCGACGAGACCCTGCGCGACGGCGACCTTCTGGGCCGTCCCTTTGGACAGCTCCCGCAACGGCGTACGGGCGTACCGGCCGGCGTCGAAGCGTTCGAGCCAGTCGCGGGCGGCGCGGTCGGCCGCGCGCCGGCGGAGACCGTGGACGCGGCCGAGGCGGGTGAGGTAACCGAGGGCCGTGAGCGGCAGGGCGGCGGGGAACCGCTCGGGGACGTACGCGG
Source organism: Streptomyces mobaraensis (assembly GCF_020099395.1). Taxonomy (NCBI): domain Bacteria; kingdom Bacillati; phylum Actinomycetota; class Actinomycetes; order Kitasatosporales; family Streptomycetaceae; genus Streptomyces; species Streptomyces mobaraensis. The sequence goes on from NZ_CP083590.1 coordinate 1,706,466, forward strand.
TGCGGGGCCGGCCGGTGATCCGTCCGGCGCTCGGCGCGTCGATGCCGGCCAGCAGCCGCAGCAGCGTCGACTTGCCGCTGCCGTTGCCGCCCTCGACCCTCAGCAGCGTGCCGCCCGGCACTCGCAGTCCGACCCCCCTGAGCACCCACCGGCCGCGCACGCCGTACCGGCGGCCGACGTCACGGAGTTCCACAGGATCCCCACCCCTCCCCGATGGCCCCGATTCCCGGATCACCATAGCGGCCCCGGGGCCCCGGCGGTCTGCTGGCAGACTGGCTCCGTGACCAGCTCAGAAACCGGCATCCCGGCCGACTCCGCCGACCCCCGCGACACCGCGCCGCAGTTCGTCCTGCCCCTGGTGGTACGGATCGAGAAGGCCGCCCCGCCGGCCCGCACCGACGCCCTGGAGACGGCGGCCCGCGCGGTGCTCGTCCTGCTGTCGGACGAGCGCTCCACCGGTGACGGCGAGTGGGCCGAAGCCGTACGGGACTGGCAGGACGCCCGGATCCGCAAGGTCGTCCGCCGGGCCAGGGGCGCGGAGTGGCGCCGGGCCTCGGCCCTGCCCGGGATCACGGTGACGGGCGAGACGGCCGAGGTACGCGTCTTCCCGCCGGTCCCGCTCGACGGCTGGCCGCCGGAGCTGGTGAAGCTCCAGGTGTCCGGCACCGACCTGGACGACCCCACCGCCCCCGGCCCCGCCGCCCCCGAGCGGCCGGTGCTCTGGCTCAACCCGGAACTGGAGATGTCCGCGGGCAAGGCGATGGCCCAGGCCGGACACGGCGCCCAACTGGCCTGGTGGCGCCTGGACGACACGGCCCGCAAGGCGTGGCGCGAGAACGGTTTCGCCCTCTCCGTCCGCACCGCCGCCCCCGCCCGCTGGGCGGCCCTGACCTCAAGCGGCCTGCCCCTCGTCCGCGACGCCGGCTTCACGGAGATCGCCCCCGGGCTGACTCTCGCAGTCGAAGGCGGCGAGCGCTACTGCCCGGTTGGGCGCCTGCCGCGACCGTAGGCAGGCTGCCTGAGCGGTCCCTCTGCGCAAGCAGTGGAGCGGGCGAGGCTGTCCACACCATGGCAGAGCGGGAACGCGGATAGGGCACGGTAGCCACTGGCGGAGCCTGGAGGGGAGACACGGGTTCGGTGAGCCTGGGTTGATTCCCGATCGGGCTATCCATTGGACCTCATCTGAGACCTCTTTGACTCACTGAACCGGGGCGGGTCGTCACGCGTACGGGTTGTCAGGCCAGTCCACCTCCCAGTTGTACAGGCCTTCGACCGCCTTATGGATTTTTCCCTGGCTCCCGTCGAGGAGCCACACCCTGTGCCCCTCCGTGATCAGGTAAGGGACGCCCGCCCAGCTCAACTCCTTGAACTGCACGGCCGTTCGAACGGTGCCGGTGATTTTTGACTGCCACTCGTGATCGCCCTTGACGGTGGCGGCGGGTGAGAACTCCCGTTGCTTCTTGTCGGCCAGGTCGTACACCGTCTGTTTCGTCGTCCCCGCCGACCAGTGGGGATAGAGGAACCGGCTGCTCCCGCCGTAGTATTTCTTCAGGTCCTCGGCCTTGGGGCTGCTGTCGTAGGGCTTGACGATTTTCCCGCCCTTGACCAGGTAACAGGTGCCCGCGTAGTTGATCGCGCTGTCCACGCCGTTCGCGAAAACGGTGTTCTTCAGCGCGGGGAAGTGCTCGTCGATCCTGCGGACGATGGGCGGATTTGACGAATTGCGACTGGGAACACCCCCGGTGATTGTCGCGTCCACGATCCTGGCGGCGTATTTGCCGAGGAAGAGGTACCACTCGTAGGAGGTGCTCCCCTCACGCGCGGCGCACAAGGTGGTGTCGGGGAGCGGGTAGGCGAGAGGTACCTGGTGCCAGTAACGGCGGATGAACCGCGGCCCGGCGGTGAGCTGCTCCTTCGCGACGTCGCAGGTGAGGTACTTGTCGCCGACGAAGAAGTAGCCGGTGTCGGTACCGGGGATACGCAGGGCGGCGTCGATGCCGCCGGCCAGTTCGGGGACCTGCCGTCCCTGCAGCTTCCATTTGCGCTGGACGTCCACGGCGGTGCCGCAGGTGAAGGTGGTGTCCTCGTAACTGAGCCGCACGCACTGCTTGCCCTTGAACAGCCATGCGTTCGGTTTCTTGCCGCCCTCGGTGCCGCCCATCGCCGCGGTGAGGCCGGACTTGAACGCAGTGGGCAGCCCCGGAATGGCCTTGGTGAGGGTGGTGGCCGTCTTCGTCACCTTGTCATTGGCCCAGTCGAACTGGAGGATATTCTCCCCGGACGTCGCCCAGGTGATCGAGGCGGCCTTGTCATAGTCCGGGAAGACGGTTTCCAGCCGCTGGTTGAACGGGCTCGGCAGGTTCTGGTAGCGACCGAGTGTCGCCGGGAGATCGTAATAGCCGCGGAAGGCCAGGGAAATGGGGAACCAGCGAATCACCCCGTTCTCCACTTGGCCCACCCCGGCCGATCCGTTCTGGACCAGGACGACGGCGTTCTCGGCGGGGTCCTTACTGTACGTGACCTTGGCCTTCTTGAGGTTGAAGGCGTGCCGGATGCCCTGTGTTGCCATGCTGCGCCTTTCGCTTTTTCGGTGGTACCTGCTAGTTGGCCCGGCCGCCCAGCGGAATCCATACCAGCGACGCGGTGCGGCTCGTGCTGTGCTCGACCGCTTCGCCCGAGGGGTGGGCCGAGGCGGCGGCGATCGTGAGGGTGGCGCCCTTCGGCACCGGGAGGAAGACGGCGTCAGGGACGGTCTGGGTGCCGTCCGCCGACTTGGCGCTGTACAGCGACACTTCATAGGACGAACCGGTCGCGGGCGTCACCTTGGCGGTCACCTTGCTGCCGGACGTGCTGTCGTCGCTGATGTACCCGACCAGGAAACCGTCGCTCGCCGTGTTCGACTTGGTCCAGGGCTGGGTGAAGCCGTAGCCGACCTTCTCCGGGGGGCCGATCACCGTCATGCGGCCGGTCACGTGCAGTTCGGTGAAGTCGGCGTTCGGGTTGGCGGAGGTGACCGTGGTGGCGGCGACCTCCAGCATCCTGCCGGTGCCGTAGGGGCCTTCCGAGGCAATGAGGGCGAACGCGGTGTCCTTGGTCAGCCCTCTGACCGTGTGCTCGGTCGTACCGGTGACGTTCTCCGTCACCGTCGCTTCCCGCGCGTCGCTGTAGACGAGGGTCAGGGTGGTCGACGGGTCGGCCGTCCAGGACAACGTCACGCTTCCGCCGTTGGGCACCTGGAGGCTGTCCGGGCGGAACCCACTGATGCGCCGCCGCATTCCGTCGCCGGCGCTCCGCACGGCATCGTCCTCCTGCCGGGGCGCGACCACCGTGGCGAGCGCGAGGCTCTCCTCCTCCTGCGGCCCCGCGCCCTCGCCCATCTCGCCCGCGCCGAACGGGAGCCAGGTCAGCAGCGTGTCGATCGCATGGGTACTGCCGGGTTCCCGTTTGACGGCGACGGTCGCGTCACGGGCGACCGGGACCACGATGCCCACGGGCAGCAGGTCGCCGTACTCCTCCTTCGGGTCGTACGCCAGCGACCGCGCGCGGTACGCCGTGCCGCCCTTCGGGGTGACGTCGACCTGCAGCGTGACGGGCTCGTTCTTCGCCCGGACGCCGGCGCCCTCGACGTCCCCGCTCAGGGAGCGGCCGGGTCTCCGGTTGATGGCGGACAGCACCAGCAGACCGTCCGCCTCCGCTCGTCCCTGCCACGTGCTGGTGAAGGAGGGGGACCAGACCTGGCGCTTCCCAAGGATGGTGCACGTGCCGGCGACCTTGAGCGTCTTGACCGTGAGGTCCGGTTCGGAGACGGTCACCGTCGTGGACAGCGAATGGAGCACCTTGTTCTGCTGCGCGGTGTCGTAGGCCGTGAGCGTCACCGGCGTGGTGCGGTAGAGCTTGTCGATGGTGTATTCGTTCACGGTGGAGACGTTCGCCTTCTTGTCGTCCCACACCAGCTCGTAGCGGACGTTACTGAGGCTGACTGCCTGCCAGGTGATGCGGGCCCGGCCGCCGCGTCGCACGGTGGGGGGCTGAGCGCGCAGCCCTCTCATCTTCAGTTCCGGGGCCCCCTTCAGCACCCGAAGTTTCACCGGGGTGCTCTGCGAGCCGTCGCGTTCCTCACGGATCTCGATCTCGGCGGTCCCGGTCGCCTTGTTGACGGTGACGTCCTGCAGGGTCAGATTCTCGGGCGTTTGCCGGAAGATCAGTTCCTGCCCGGGGTCGGCCTCGTAGTGGGTGTCGTCGATCTTGTCGAAGGACGACCAGCGTGTGTAGAGGGTGCTGATGCCGTCGAGTGACTCGGTGAGATGGCCCTTGCCGGTTCCCAGGGGCAGGGTGATGGTGAGCTTCGAGAGCTTCTCATTGGTGTCGGCCGTGTCCACGTGGAGGTTGAAGGTGACCTTGCTGGGCTGGGTCGCGGTGGACACCTCGACGTCGCGCGGCGCGTAGGCGTACATGAGCCGGGGCGCGGAGCCACTGGCCGGCACGGCTTCGCCGATTTCCTGCTTGGAGACGGTGAGCCCCTTGCCCCCGAGGGGGATCCAGGTCAGCGAGCCGTTGTCCGGGACCATGAGAGCGGTCAGCTCGATCTTGGAGCCGGCGGGCACGGGAACGCAGAGGGCGGCGGGGGTCTTGGGCTTCTCCGCGCTGTTCCGGACCGTCCGGCGCTGCGTGTGGCTGAGCTGGGCGTCGGTGAAGACGTTGAGGAACACGCGGCAGGTCCGGTGGCCCTGGACGGAGAACGTGGGCTGGTAGAGCAGCAGCCCATCGGTCTGCGCCACGGCGACGAAGGCGCCCTTGCCCCAGTCCTGCGGGTAGGTGACGGGTGTGCCGAAGAGCTGGGCCGAGGTCTGGACGGCCAGGTCACCGGTGACGACCTTGGGGCGCCGGACCGTGGCGTGGATGCTCTGGTAGTTGTGCAGGGTCTGGTTACCCTCGACGCTCTGCGCCCGGACCACGAAAGTGGTGGGGTAGGTCACGTTCTGGACGGTGGTACTCCAGGTGCCGTCCTTGAGCTGCGGTGCGGGCGCCGTGTCGTCGGTGTTGTAGTACACCGTGTACTCGGCCGTACTGGACCCCTCCCACTTCACCGTGACCGGGTTTCCGCAGGCGACATCGGCGGGATCGGTCCGCAGGTTGGTGAACTTCACCGCAGTCGAGACCTTCTCGACCTGCACCTTCGCGGGTCGGTCCGTGGCGGTGTTCCCGGTCTTGGCGCTGTTCTCCGTGATCGCGATCGTGGCTACGCCGTGCCGGTCGTGGACGGTGATCTGCTTGAAGCCGAAGGTGAAGTCGCCTTTGGGTTCGCTGCTGGTGGTGGCGGTGAACCTGCCCTCGACCTTCGGGTCCTTCTCCAGCTTCCAGCCGCCCGTGGTCGGCGCGATGCCCAGAACCGACTTCCAGGTTGCGGACGTGAACAGTGATTCCTTGCCGGTTCCGACGGGGAACTGGAAGACCAGCTTTCCGCATGCGACGTCGCCGGGGATCTGGACGAGGATCTGCACCTCGGCCAGCGTGGAGCCGGCGTAGAAGACCTTCGGGCGCAGCGCGCGCCCGTAGCGGAGAAGGGATGACGTGCCGTCGTTGGACATGGTTCCCGTTCTGGTGGGGTGGGTGGGTTCGGTCAGCCGGTGAGCGGAGTGCGCAGGTGCAGGAAGCCGTCGCGGGCGGGCGGGCGCCCGGCATCGGGGGCCGCGTCGCTGAGCTGGGCTTCGGTGCCCGCCGTGCTGATGGGGTAGTCGTGCCAGATCCGCTCGTCGCGGCGTTCGACGAAGGTCCACTCGCCCTGCCAGGCGGCGGGGCGGGGCATCCGGATCTTGCCCTCGGCCTCCAGCTCGGCCAGCAGCGGACCGGTGCGGAACGAGGCACGCCCGGCGCGCACGAACGGGTCGGAGTACCGGGCGGGGAGGCGCAGCGTCTCGACGGGCACCACGTCGGTGAAGGCGTGGACGGCGCTGAACGGGTCGGCGAGGAGCGTCACCCGGGTGTCGAGTGAGTGGTCCGCCGTCTTGGACGGGTCGGGGGCGGGGGTGAACGTGACGGTGACGCCCTGGTCCTGCGTACCGGCTCCGAGGTATCCCCCGCTGTCCGCGGGCTGGGGATCGGTGACGTACACCCGTTGGTAGTCGTCGCCCCGGACGTACCCGTAGAGCCCGTCCGCGGGCAGGGCCGCCGCACCGAGCCGGACGGTGACCGGCTTCTTGGTGTAGGCGTCGTCCGGCGTGACCCCGAGCGCCTTCCACTGCGGGCTGACGGCGACCGGACCGGCGAGTTCGCCGCGCAGCCGGGCCCGTAGCAGGACGACCGGGCGGCCGAGGAGCAGGGACAGTGTCCGCTCCGTGGCACCGGGGCCGGGGCTGGTGGTGGCGCTGACCCGGTCGATCGAGGTGACGAGGGCCGACAGCGCCTGCCGGCCCTTGCCCCGCAGGCCGGTGACGAAGGCCGCGAGGTGCCGCATGGTGGTGGTGTTCAGCTCGACGGCGTGGGGCAGCGGGCGCCACACCACCTGGGAGTCGCCTGTCTTCTTCACCGCCGTGCACAGTTCGCCCACGGGATCGCCCGCCGGTCCGTAGACGAGCAGGGACCCGCCGAGACGGTTGGCCAGGAGCCAGCCGACGACCGGGCTGGGGTCGGCCGTGTCCTCCAGACCCGGGTCGATGACGCGCCGGTCGTCGCCCGCGCTGAGGAAGTCGAACCGCAGCCGGGCGGACTGCTGGAGGCGGGGAGCGAGTTGCAGCCACTTGTCGGTGGCGTGGTCGCGGACGGCCGTGCCCGGGACGATGTGCGGGGACCGGGCGAGCTGGTCGCCGGCGTAGTTCTTGGTGATCAGGTCTAGGGACCGGCCGAAGGTGTCGACGACGCTGAGGCGGGTGATGAGGAACTGGCCGCAGGACAGCGGGCGGAACGCGCGTCCGGTATCCTTCAGCTCGTTCTCGAAGGGGATGCTGCGCGGGCCGCCCGCTACGAGGGCCCCGGTGCCGGGAAACTGTCCGATGGCCATGCCGGCCGGCGTGGCGTGGGTGCCCTCCGAGCTGAGCCGCATCCACGCGTTCAAGCCGTGCAGGGTCTGGGACAGCAGGTCGAGGCTGCCCATCTCCTCGGCCTGGGCACGGAGCCGTTCGGCCGCGTCGTCGTCGGCGAGACCGAGGCTGTAGTGCTCCAGCTGCCGTTGGAGGACGTGCGGGATCTGGGCGGTGAGCAGCGAACGCCCCGAGAAGGAGGGGCCGGTGGTGGTCGCGGCCTTGGTACGGGTCCATCGCAGGCGGCCGTCGGCGGTGAGCGTCCACTGGCCGGCGGCGGCGCCGGCGGTCGAGTCGGCGCCGCCGGGGAAGGCCAGGGGATGGATCTCGGTCTTCCACAGGACGAACAGGGGTGACCAGGGCTCGGCGGTCCAGCGGTCGGTCAGTTCGGGCAAGGCGCCGGTGACCTTGGCGGGCTTCGCGTACAGCTCTTCGAGCAGCGTCGGGTACGTGCCCGGAGCGGACGACTGCGACAAGGCCGCCTGGTGCAGGAGACAGAGCTCGCCGGCCAGGGCGGCCGCCGTGGGCGAGCCGCTGCCGCTGCCCGGGGCCGGCAGCTTCTTCCAGGCGCCGCCGGGGAGCTTGGGCTGGACCTTCGTGCCGCTCTTGTCCGTGAAGGCGGTGACCAGCTTGTCCGAGGACCGGCACTGCGGGGCGGACGGCACCGCGGGGTGCCGGCCGCCCCGCGCGCCCCGGATCAGGACCACCGGGTCGGTGGGGGTGTGGACCGCGCCGTGCGGGTGGCGGGCCAGGCGGGTGCCGAAGGGTGAGGCGACGCCGTCCAGCCCGCGGCGCAGGCCGGCGACCTCCTGCTGCACCGCACGGACCTTGGCCGCCAGTGAGGTCGCGGTCCCGGGGTCGAGCTGGGCGTTCAGCTTCTCGGTCGTCCCGGACGGACGTTTGGCGTCGGGGAGGTTGCGCAGCCACCACAGGTGGTAGAGGCGTGCCTGCGAGCCGTGCAGTTGGGCCTCCGCATGGGCGAGGGCCGCCTCGGCGGAGTTCAGCGCGTCCACCGACGGGAGGTCGTCATCGCCGCCCGCCTGCGCCGGCACCAGGGGTTCGGACGTCCAGCGGAAGCGGGCCGGCGCACGGTGGAACCAGTCCCGGTGCAGTGCGTGGCGGGCCGCCTGGGGGGCGTCGAGGTCGTCGGTGAGTCCGTGCTGGAGGGCGGTGAGCAGGGCGTCGTTCTCCGTGCCGGGCCCCGTCAGGGCGCTGAGGGCGTCACTGGCGCTGTTGCCGACCGCGACCCGTACCGCGTCCTTGGCCTTGTCCTTGTCCGGCATGGACTCCTTGACGTCCTTCTTCCCCTTGGGATCCCAGATCACGGAGACGGCCGCGCCCACGAAGAGCGAGCGTTTCGGGTAGGCCGTCATGCCCGTCGGGAGCCGCCAGCCCAGCCGGGACGGGTCGGGCGTGGTGGTGAGGATGTCGTCGGCGGCGCGGGAGTACCAGCCGGCGACGAGGTAGCTGACGGCGAACCACTCCTCGTCCATGCCGACGCACTTGTCCAGCAGGGAGAAGACGTTGTGGCAGTAGGGTTGGAAGGCGGCGAACGCGGGGAGCCCGGGGCCGACGGCCGTGAGGAACTGCGCCGTGTTCGGCCGGGGTTCGGTCCAGCCGTCCTCGGCGTTCTTCAGCTCGCCGATCCAGCAGGCCTTGAGTTTGCCGTCGGCACCGGGGCGCGCGTACCGGGCGGCATGGGCGTCCGGGTCGTCGAGGCTGTCGCGCACCTGGTCGCTCTCGACCATCCAGGAGGTGGCGAGGACCTGTTTACCCGTCGCGTCGGTGGCCTGGCGCAGGACGAGCCAGCGGTTGGGCACGAGGGGGAACGCCGGCGGGCCGGCCGCTTCCGTGCCACCGCGGCAGAGGGCCTCCGGTAGGCGCCAGTGCAGTCGGATGCCCCGGTCCCGGCCCTGGTCGAGCGAGAATCCGCTGAACGGGTCCGGCTCCACCGGGCGTTGGGAGTTGATCGCTCCGCGGAAGTCGGGGCGCCAGCGGACGAAGCCCTTCTCCGTGCGGAACGTCAGGGTGCGGGCCTCCACCCGGACCGGGACGACGAGAGGACCGGTGGTCATCTGGGCTGCTTCCTACGCGGCGGGAAAGGTGATCTGGTGAGGGCTGTTGAGCAACTGGACCGCGAGGTCGGACGACTTGAACGCCGCGGAGCCGATGCCGTGCTGTTTCGCCAGGGCGGTGGACAGTGAGGAGGAGTGGGTGCCGAAGCGGAAGACGGCACGCTGCGTGTCCCGCTGGAACGCGGCGAGACCGGTGAGTTTCCGGCCGGTGATCTCCTTGCCGCAGTCGGTCCCGGTGGGCTGCCGCAGGTTGATGACGTCCGGACCGTCGATGCCGAAGTGCAGTCCCTGGGCCGGCTCGCGCAGCACGACCGAGGCGGGGACGGCGTCGAACAGGCAGATCAGGACGTCGGCGGCGAGCACGGAGCGGCGCAGGATCTCGACCCCGGCGCCGCCGGACACCTCGATGACCAGGTCCGGGCAGTCCGACACCAGGGCGGAACGCAGCAGCAGGCCCGCCTGCGGGCGGGGTGGCGGGGCGATCGCCGTCATGGCCCGTTCGGCCAGCGCGTCGACCTCGCCGAAGCGGCCCACGCCGCGGGCCCCGGCGCACAGCCGCGACAGCCAGTCCTGGTCGACGTGGAAGAACCGCAGGCTCTCGGGCGGCAGCATTCCCGCGTCCGGCACCAGGTAGCCGAACGGCACCTGCTCCAGCAGTTCCAGGCGGCGCAGCCAGGAGCGGGCGTTGACCAGCTCCGTCGTCTCGGCGCCGAGGGCGGCCAGGGCGTCGGCCACCTCCTCCGCCCGGGTGTGCAGGAGAGCGGCGGCCGGGGCGGTCCGCTCCCCGGATGGGGGGCCGCTCTCCCGGTCCGGCCGGCTGCCGGGCGGTACGTCGAGGGCCGCGGCCACGGCGTCGGCGGGGCCGTTGGCGAACCACGCGGTCAGCCGCTCCCCGGGTGACGCGGGCACCCGCCACCGGCCGGACTCGGGTGGGCCGGTCGTGAGCATCCGGGTGACCGTCCGGCGGGCGACGGCCAGCCAGCCGGTCAGTGAGGCCACGTAGTCGGCGTCCGAGAGGGCGAGGGCGCGGCCCAGGCTCCACGCGGAGGCGTAGCCGATGTCGAACACGCCGTGGTCGGGCAGGTAGACGGCCGCGTGGTCGCCGCTGGTCACGTGCTGGGGCAGGTCCGGGAGCGCGGGGGGCACCACGGGCGTCAGCGGCCCCCGGTACCACGCGAGGGTCTGCTCACCCGAGGAGAGCCGGCTCGGCACGGGGACGTAGCCCCGGTTCAGCCGTCGCCGGACCTCCTTCTCCGCGGCGCTGCCGCCCGCGGTGCCCCGGGGAGGGCGCCGCAGCAGCAGGTCGCCGCCGGCCAGTTTGCCGACCACGGCCGGGAAATGCCTGGCCCCGTCCTTGGACGTGAACGTCCACGACCACAGGGACACCAGCCGTACCCACTGCGGGTTGCCCGGCAGAGTGCCCGTCAGGTGTTTGCCGTGGCCCTCCAGGGAGACCAGGTGGGCGGCGTACGGCCCCGGCTTCCTGGGCAGCCGGCCGGCGAGCAGGACCGCGAAGTCGCCCTCGACCAGTTCCTCGCCCCGGAAGGCGGCGGCCGGCCTGGCCTTGCGGACGTGGGCCGCGTGTGCCAGTTCGTCGTCGCTGTCGCGGGGACACACCTGGGTGAACACCGTGGCCAGGACGTCGATGGTGCGGCACGGCAGCGTCTGCTCGGCGGCCGTCGGCGTCACGGCCGGCACCGCGACGCCGCTCTCCGCCTTCGGCACGTCCGCCCCGGTCCGGGGAGTCGCCAGCCCTCCGGCCGCGGGGTCCTCGCGGATTTCGCCCGGGCCGAGGACGAGCAGCGCCATCCAGGGGAGGTCCTGGTGCTTGGAGTCGGAACCGATGAGCCGCTGCCAGGGCAGCGACGGCCGGCGCAGGGTGCAGTGCGGCAGCGTTTGGTCGAAGCGGCCGGCCGCGCCGTTCGCGGGGTGCACCGCGTGGACGGTGACCGGGTCGAGGGCGAAGCGGGGCGCGGTGACCTGCACGGGCTGGACGAGCGGCTGGAAGAACTCCTTGCCCAGCTCGCCGTTCTTCGGGCTGGTGACCTTCTGGGTGACGGTGACGGTGTAGTCCCCGGCGGTCAGCCCGGGGCGCTGGGTGTCGTGGAAGTGCAGGTCGAGCGGCACGGACATGGCGCGGTTCAGCTCTCTGTCGCGACCAACGGCGCGTTGGTGAAGGCGGATTCGACGTCCCGGGCGTAGCGGGACAGTGCGTTGTCACGGAGCGGGACCGGCGGATCGGTCAGCGGCTTGGTCTCGTCCCGGACCATCGCCTCGGCGCCCGCGTTCCTGAGCGCGTTGAGTACCGCGGCCCTGGCCGTCTTCGCCGAGGCCAGGTCGATCTTCGCGACCTTGCCGACCGAGGTGGACTCCCGGACGGGCGGGACCCCCTGCATTGCGGAGGTCAACGGCATCCGCGCGGAGTTCGGCACCGTCACCCGGCTGAGGGCCGCCGGGGTGATGCGGCCGGGGCTGCGGCCGGGCTGCCTGGCGGGCGCGGTCAGGCGGATGCCGACGAGCCGGCCGGCGAGGAGGTGTCCGGTCTTCCGGTCCGGACTGCCCCACAGGGCTTCGGGGACGTCGCCGGTGTCGGCCTCGATGGTCCACGCCTCACCACTCTTGATCAGGTTCAGCGCCTTGCCGTCCTTGGTCACGGTGACCTTGTGGACCGAGGTCACCCCGCTCTCCCGCAGCGGCCGGATGGTGACCTTGTCCGTCGCGGACCGGACGGTGTGTTCCTTCCCGTCCGGCAGACCGATCACCAGGGAGGTCGCCGGGGCGACCCCGGCGGTGACGAAGGAGAACCCGTCGCCCGCGACCGTCCACGGCTGGGTCGTCGCCCCGGGGACCTTGGGCGCGGGCAGCAGCCCCGACGCGACGGTGGCCTTCAGGGGCGGCGGGAGCTGGCGCTGGAAGTCCGGCCACGCGACCGGGCGGTCGTCCGCGCCGCCCGACCCGAAGGGGACGGTGAACGAGACCGGACCGGAGCGGACCGTGGCCCGGCCGCCGAACGGATCACCCCATACGAGGCAGTCGGCCGACACTTCCGCCCGTACCGTGACGTGGATCGGACCGACCGAGATGTCGGCCCGGAAGCCGACGCGGACCCCGAGCCGGAAGTCGTAGCGTGGCGGGTTCGTCCACTGCAGGTAGCCGTGGAAGCTCGCGGTGAACCAGGCCTGCACCCAACCGCCATCGAAGACGACGGCCAGGTCCGAGCCGAGCATCAACGCGCCGGGGGTGACGGCCAGGTAGACGCCGGCGGTGAAGGACACCGCCTTGGAGATCGCCAGGCTCGCGCCGAGCCGGGGGACCTGGGGGTAGTGGCCGGGCACCGGGTAGAGCGGGTGGTACCCGCCGAGCGTGATGACGAAGTCGCCGCTGCGGTCGGGGCCCTTGCCCGGCTCGGGCGGGCTCCATACGGACACGGCGAGGCCTCCCGTCAGCTTGCACGACGGGGTGAGGACGTAGGAGTCGCCGGTCAGGAGCGCGGTGAACGACAGCAGGCCCGGGCCGCGCTGGTACAGGGCGCGCATGGCCAGTTCGATCTGGGCGTACACCGCGCCACCCGGCGCGAGGCGGGTGGGGAACGTTGCCTTGAGCAGGCCGAACAGGCCGACGGACAGGTCGTCGCCGAATTCGACGAGGGCGAGGACACGGCCGGCGAGGAACTCGAAGGAGGTGAACTGGATGCCGACGGCGACCCAGTTCTGTCCCTGCTTCGGGCTCAGCCACTTGGCGGCCACCAGGCCCTTGGCCATCCGGGCGGGCGTCTGCTTGGCGACGTTAGGGTTCCCCAGGCCCGCCACCAGGGGGAAGTCCTGTACCTCGTGGGGGGCGGGAACGCGCACGGTGGCGTTGTAGCCGCCGCCGAGCATGGCTCCGGTGACGCGGAACGGCGGCGGCCCGAAGCCTCCGCCGCCTTCGGCGGCCAGCTCGCCGAAGGCGCTGAACGACCACGCCGATCCACCGGTGGCGTAGGCGAGTTGACCGAGCAGCCGGCCGGAGACGGTGGGCAGGCGGAGCAGCAGCATCCCGTCGAACTGGTCGGTGAACCCGGAGTCGCGCGGGGGTCGGGTGTAGAGGAGGGCACCGGCGACCTCGGCGGCTCCCGCGCTGACCGAGAGCAGCACTCCGCGCAGCGCGGGCCGGACCGTGTGCGGCTCCTTCAGCTCTACGCTCAGCCCGAGTCCGTCGACCTGGAGTTCCACTCCCGCGATGGACAGCGAGGCGTTCGCGTCGACCGTCACCCGGTCGCCGGTCAGCCGGATGCCGAGGCCGTGCACCCGCAGCGGGCCGACCGAGCGGTCGAGGCGCACCTCCGTGCCCACGTCCAGCGGGGCGTCGACGGGGGTGGCCTCCTGTCCCTTCGGGGCCGTCGATCCCAGCGCGATCTCCTGTTGCCGGTCCGCGGTGCCGACCCGGAGCAGGACGGTGCCACGGATTCCGGCGGGAACCGCTCCCCCTGGAAGCCCCAGTTCCTTCGCCGCCTGGTCGCCATACCAGGTGCGCCATGCCTTCATGGTGGCTTCCGGAATCGGCTTGGGCGCGTACCGGACGAGGGGCAGAGAGACCGAGACGTCCTGCCCGGCCGGAAGCTGTCCGTGCAGGAGGTCCAGGCTGGAGAGCCCCGCCGTCAGTTTGAAGCGCGCCTGGACCACGGACCATCCGGAACCGCCGGCCACGGTCACCGCATGGCCTCGCTCGGTGGCCGCGCGCACCAGGTGTCCGCCCTGGCCGAAGCCGACGGTGAGCGAGGTGAAGGTGGGCAGCGCGGACAGCGGCAGACCGCCGGGATCGACGCCCAGGGCCTTCAGCAGGCTCGCGAGACCCCACCCGGACGAGCTGGTGCCGCTCACCGTCACCACGGCGTTCTCGCCGGCGTTCTTGGCGATGTCCCCCCGCAACTCGACGAGGTGCGTCCGGCCGTCGGAGGTCGGGATCCTCACCTTCACCTCGGCGGCGAAGCTCACCTTTCCGTTGCCCGTCGATGTCGTGGGTCCTTCCGCCTTCGCCACCAGCCGTACGGCGACCGCTTGCGGCAGCCCGAACGCGGAGGCGGTCAGACCGCAGGAGAAGGTGATCTCTCTGCGCTTGGACGCGAACCCGAGCTCGGCGTCCTGGAGCGTCAGCGTCTTGACCAGGGGCGGGATGTCACCGGCCGGCACCTTCAGCGTGCTCTGCAGCCATGCCGTCAGTTGTGCGCCGGTGAGGCGTGACCCGGGTGCCAGTCCGCCGGCGAGCTGCCAACCGTTGGCCGCGGAGTAGCCTCCCTCGAGGCCGAAGGCCGCGCCGCCGACCGACAGCCCTGCCTCCAGGGCGCCGGCCGGCGAGGCTCCGCTCCGGCCTTCGACGTACAGCCGCAGGCCCGTGAGTGTCACACCGGCGAGCTGCCAGCTTCCCTCCAGCAGGCCGTCGAGCTCGTAGGACTTCTCCGTGTGCCGTGCCAGCACCCGTAGCCGGCCCGTCTTGAGGTCCGGCAGCTCCAGACCCGTGCGGAACTCCGTGGGCAGCTTCGTCAGCTCGACAGGGGTGCGGAACTCCGCCTGGAGTTCCCGGTACGGGTCCACGGAAGCGCCCACCGTGACACCGCCGACCGTGAGCGTTCCGCGGAAGCCCAGGAAGACGGAGGGCTTCGTGGCGCCCCGGACGAGTTCGGCGTCGACGCTGACGGCGCCCAGACTGATGACGCCGGGCACGACCGCCCATGTGTCGGCGAACCTGACCCGCACCGAGGCGGAGTGGAAGCGTTTGGTGCGGGTCTGCCAGCAGAGCGCGAGTCGGGTCAGCTCGAGTCCGGACCGCTGGGTGATCCCCAGGTCCTTCGGCACCGTCAGGTCGGCGGTGCCCGCCTTGGGCAGTACCGAGGCCAGTGCGGAGAGGGACGAGAACGTGACACCGGTGCATTCCCCGGCGAACGTGCAACGGCCGGTGGTCGTGTCCTGCATCCCGGTGAGGCGCACCGTCTTCCCGCTGACCGGCTGGTAGGCCACGCTGAGGCCCACCTGGCGGCCGGGGACCGGCGGGGCGCAGTCGGTCGCGGTGAGCACCAGGCGCGGATCGCTGAAGCCCAGATCGGCCAGGGATGTGAAGGAGGCGTCGAGACCGTGGGGAAGGGACTGGAAACCGGGGAGGAACACCTCCAGGCGGACCGCTCCCACCTCGTCGCTGCGCGGATCGACAAGGAAGGTGAGGGAGGCCCTGACGTTGGTGCCGACGCCCGTGACCTTCGCGGCGGTGCCGGTGACGCGCAATGCCGCCAGGTCGCGCTCGGTGATGCCCGTGAGCTTCGCCTCGCCCGACGGGAAGCAGGCGCTGAAGAGGTCCCACACCTGCTCCAGGCCGACCGCGCGAGCGGGGAGCGTGAAGTCTCCGCCCTTCTTCAGGTGCTCTCGCAGGTCCGTCCGGGAGATCGGCATCTCAGGGGCGTCCCGTCAGCGTGGGCACGTTGGTGCCGTCGCTTTCGAGGACGTAGGTCCGGTACGCGCCTCTCGTCAGCTTCTCGTCGGCGGTCAGCAGGGTCGTGTGGAATTCCTTCGTGGTGTCGAACCCCTTGAACTTCGGCTTCGTCGGGACGGTCGTGTCGTCCCAGCAGTAATACTTGTGCGAGGCACCGGTGCCCAGTTTCACGCTGGTGGCGATGACATTACTGAGGTGGCCGTAGCGTGCCGTGCCCATTCCCTTGCCGAAACCCTTGATTCCCGCGCTGCATACCATGAGGTTCGGTTCGATCGCCTTGAGCCAGTCGGGACCGGAGGAGGTCACGCTGCCGTGGTGACCAACTTTCAGCGTGCAGTGGCCAGCATTCTTCAGCAAATCCCTGACCTTGGCGTCGGTGTGCCCGTTCACGAATCCCAGGATGGCCCGCTCGGTCAGGGTGGTGGCATCCGCCATCAGGAAGACCTTGTTCTTCCCGTGTACCAGAAGGATCACGATGCAGTCATGGTTGGCGTTGTGACCGCCGAACTCGGCCTCGTATTCCGCGTACTTCTCCCGATGTCGCTCGAGTCGCGTCTCCAGACCCTTCAGGTGGGTTTGCGCGTTTTTCAGGTCGTCCTTGTCCCGCTGCTGTACGGTGTCTTTTCTCTCACGCTTCTTCCGCACTTCCACGATTTTCGGCAGGTACGTGCGCTTGATGTCCAGCCTCCGGTAGACAGCGGCGTCCCGCCAATAGGTCGCACGGGTCTCGAGGGCCTGCTTCTCCTCCTTACCGCTCTCCTCCAGCCGTTTTTCGTCGACATCGCCGAACTTCGACCCCCAGCCGCCCCCCTTGAACCGCTTGATCAGAGTTGCCAGTCTTTCCCTGTGAAGGACGGCGGCCTCAAGTTTGTTCACGGTCACATCGTTATCCGCCGTCAGAGCACCGGACTTCCTGAGGTCCTCCACACGGGCTTTGGCGCGGAGGACGGCGCTATCGAACTCGGCGGCGAGACCGACTTCCGGCGGACTGAGCGGCTGGTCGTTCCGCAGCTTCTTCAGGACGCGCTGCTCGACGGGGTAGAATCTCAGCCCTTCCTCCGCCTTCACCACGTCGATCCGGCGCTTCCTGCCTCGCTTCCTGGAGGCGTTCTCGATCCTCTTGTTGACGTTCTCCAGCTCCTCGGCCGGCTTGTCAGAGGGAACGGCCTTGCCTTTCACGAAGCCGTCCAGCTCGTCGACGGTCCGGCGGGCCATCTCGATCTCGCCCTTCAGCGACTCGATGTCCTCGTGCGCCACGTCCCGGGCGTACAGGGCATTCAGCTTCTCGTCGCGCCTGTCACTCGCATTGGCCGCGAGAATGTACAACTTCACGCCGCCGTACTCGGCGTGCGGGATGCCCTCCTCGTACTTCCCCGTCGCCTTGTTCCAACCGGAGCAGAGCAGCGTGTCGAGCTCCTCCCCCTGCACCACACTGAGGAAATGCTCGCTCATCACCTGGTACCCGTGGGCACTGTCGCGGAGCTTGAGGTTGTCGTACTCGGCCAGCAGGCCGCCGTAGATCGACTCCCGGACCTGGTATCTGAGGTCGCGGTTCGGCCACTTGAAGAAGGCTTCGTGGAGCAGGTTGTAGTGATCCTCGTCGGGGTGACTGATGAACAGGTGGTGGATGGTCTTCGAGGTCGTCGGCACGAATTCTTTGAGCAACTTCGCGATCTCGGCCCTCGCCGTGTCCTTGAACTGGACTGAGCCCGCATCGATGACCGCGACCTCACCGCTCGGAAAGACGATGACGGTGAAATCCCCCTGCCCGACGAATCCGAAGACCACCTTCAGGTTCGGCACTACCCGTCGCCCTTCACTCGCAGCCCAGCGGGCGAAGGCCGAAAAGCATCCACCTGCATCCAGGAAACACAGAGATTCCTATTATTCGGCGACGCTATCCAGCCCCACGGGGCCGGTCAATCACGTGACTCGAACGGACGAGCCACGCGTGTCGTACGAATGCGGCTACAAGCGTCCAACGCCCGAGCGGATGAAAGACCGGCCGTCGACTCCCAGAGCCGGCCCGGGGAAACCGATGCGGGGAGGAAATCCCGACGAGGAACCTCCCGAACGCCACCTGCGAACCCGGGTGGCGGCCAGTCGGGACCTCCGGCGCTCGCATCCTCTTCAGGGGCGCCGTGGCCCAGCCAGGAGAACGCGATCTGCGGTGCCGCGAGGCCCTCCAGCACCGGGCGCTTGCTGGGTCCGCGTACCGGAGCAGGCCGTTATCGAGATCGCCCCCGGCTCGGCGACGATCGTCGCCGACCACCCGGCCCTGCGCTGACGCCCCTGACCGCTCCCGCGCGCCGACGCCCGTAGCCAGGTAAGTGCCCAGCGCCCGGCCGCGAGACGGTTCGGGGTCCGCGCACGAGGATGAAGCCGCCGTCGCGCGCGCGGCACGCGGGACACCCGGGAGGCCGAGAGCGGGGCGTGTGCGCCGTCTTTCCTGTCCGACGGCGGGGGTCACCGCGAGCGCCACGAGGCCGGTATCCCCGTGCCGTCCACCGCTGTCGCACGCTTCGCCGGCGATGTGACCCTCGTCGTGATGGGCGGTCTCGGCGTGTCCGCCCCTCGCGCCATGCGCTGGCGGCAGGGGCAGCGGCACGTCTCCCGTCGAGCGAGGTCACGGGGGTGCCCGGACGCCTCGGGGCAGAAAAGGCCGCGCCCACGGGGATCGATATCTGTTCCCGTGACACGAGAAATGGGCGCGGGGCTTGTCGAATATTTTTCGGCCGCCGACCGGAGGGGAATTATCGACCGTGCAAGGCCGATCGCACCGTGCTACCGTCGATCCCGGTTGCAGGTGTGGTTGCCAGAAGGCTCATTTCCTCCGGGGTAATCATCACGGCGACACGGAATTCGCACAGGGTGAATTCCCGACACCGTCTCCCGAGGAGAATGACATGGCCAGTGGCACCGTGAAGTGGTTCAACGCGGAAAAGGGCTTCGGCTTCATCGAGCAGGACGGCGGCGGCGCCGACGTCTTCGCCCACTACTCGAACATCAGCGCCCAGGGCTTCCGCGAGCTGCTGGAAGGCCAGAAGGTGTCGTTCGACATCGCGCAGGGCCAGAAGGGCCCGACGGCCGAGAACATCGTCATCGCCTGACACCGGCGGCCGACGTACTCCGCAGCCGGGGCCCGCACCACTGGGGTGCGGGCCCCGGCTCGCCGCTTTTCAGGGCACGCGGCGGAAGACTCCGCCGCATCCCCGACCGGTGGCCGGTGGCACATTCCCACCGGTCCGGCCCCGCCCATTTCACCTCCGGCCCGTCTCTCGAGATTCTCTGCGCCGATCGCCTGCTGCGGGAATTCCTTGCCACGTGCCCCGTCAAGGAAGGGTTCCGCATGAAGTATTCCCGCCCCACCCGCACACATGACCGCGCCGGAGGAGGCACCGCCGCCCACCGCTCCGGTGGCCCGCGCCGATCCGAAACCCGCGGAAACGGAAATCGCCAGGCCGTGCGGGGCGAATTCGCGCCGCCGAAGACGATCACGCCGGCACTGCCCGCCGTCGGGGCCTTCGCCGATCTCGCCATGCCCGCGCGGCTGCTGGCCGCGCTCGGCCACGAAGGCGTGACCGTACCGTTCCCGATCCAGGCGGCGACCCTGCCGAACTCCCTGGCCGGCCGTGACGTGCTCGGCCGGGGCCGCACCGGCTCGGGCAAGACCCTCGCCTTCGGCCTCGCCGTACTGGCCCGTACGGCGGGGCGGCGTGCCGAGCCACGGCAGCCGCTCGCCCTCGTCCTCGTCCCCACCCGGGAGCTCGCCCAGCAGGTCGCCGACGCGCTCGCCCCGTACGCCCGCTCCGTGGGCCTGCGGCTGGCCACCGTCGTCGGCGGGATGTCCGTCGGACGGCAGGCCGGTGCGCTGCGCACCGGGGCCGAGGTGGTCGTCGCGACGCCCGGGCGGCTCAAGGACCTCATCGACCGGGGCGACTGCCGGCTGGACGGCGTCGGCGTCACGGTCCTCGACGAGGCCGACCAGATGACCGACATGGGCTTCATGCCCCAGGTCACCGCCCTGCTCGACCAGGTGCGTCCCGACGGGCAGCGGATGCTCTTCTCGGCCACCCTGGACCGCAACGTCGACCTTCTGGTCCGCCGCTACCTGACGGATCCGGTGGTGCACTCCGTCGACCCGTCGGCGGGCGCGGTCACCACGATGGAGCACCACATCCTCCACGTGCACGACGCGGACAAGCACCGGACGACCACCGAGATCGCGGCGCGGGACGGTCGAGTGATCATGTTCCTCGACACCAAGCACGCGGTGGACCGGCTGACCGAGCACCTGCTGAGCAGCGGTGTCCGCGCCGCGGCCCTGCACGGCGGCAAGTCCCAGCCGCAGCGCACCCGGACACTGGCCCGGTTCAGGAGCGGGCATGTGACGGTCCTGGTGGCGACCAACGTCGCGGCGCGCGGGATCCACGTCGACGACCTCGACCTGGTCGTCAATGTGGATCCGCCCGGCGACCACAAGGACTATCTGCACCGCGGCGGCCGCACGGCCCGCGCCGGCGCGTCCGGCAGCGTCGTCACCCTGGTGACTCCTGGTCAGCGGCGCGGGATGAGCCGGCTGATGGTCTCGGCGGGCATCACCCCTCACGTCGCCCAGGTGCGTTCGGGCGAGGCGGAGCTGAGCCGCATCACGGGCGCCCAGGCCCCTTCCGGTGTCCCGGTCGTCATCACCGCGCCGGACGGGGAACGCCGCCGTGGACCGGCTTCCCCGTCCCAGGCCCGCCGGGGGCGCCGCGGCCACACCGGCCGGGGCCGGTCCGCCGGTGAAGCGGGGTCCCGCGGGCCACGGCGACAGAACGGCTTCGGCTCGGCCGCGTAGCACCGCCGCGCTCACAAGCCCATCCCTTCCCGCTTTTCCCCTTTTCCGCCAGGAGGCGCGTATGGCACCGTCGCGAACGCAGCAGCACGGAGTGGATCCCTCCCCCAAGACCGTGGCCGTGTCCGTGGCCCTGACCGATGGCAGGGGCGCGTCCGGACCACGGGTCCGTGACGACATGACGGTCGAGGTGGCTCTGGCCCTCATGGCCGGCGCCCGTGTCGATCACCTCGTCCTCTGCGACGGGGACGACCAGAGCACCGGCCTGATCACCCTTGCCCGGCTCGCCGTTCTCCGCGGCAGCCTCACCTACACGGACCGGCTCCGCCTACGGGACGTCCTCGCCGGACCGTTCGTCCCGCCCGGCGCCCGGACCGGGGCCGTCGGTGAGCACGTCCCCGCCCCGGACGTTCTCGCCCTCGCCCGCTGACCCCTCCACCTCGCCAGGTGTGCCCGTCCTCCTCTCCGCTGTGAGGCATCATGCGCTGTGTCATCGCCCGGTACCCGTTCGAGCTGACCAAGAGCGGGGTGGCGGCCTCGATGAAGGGCGTCGCGCCCGAGCTCGTCACGGATGAGTCCGTGACCATCGGCCGCCGCCGCTACCCGGTCAAGCAAGTGGGCCAGGTCATCACCCGACAGGACCGCCGCGACTTCACCAGCGGCGAAGTGGTCCGGGCCATGGCCTGCCTCGGCTTCACCTGCCACGATCGCCCCGCGGCCGCGCCGCCGAACGTCTCCACCGCGCTCCGGGCCGCCTCGGCACTGCTCGGAGGCATCGCCTCCCCGGAGGCGTGAAGACGGGCGGTCGACCGCCACCAGAACCTTGTGAGGGCCCCGCCGACACGGGCGGTTTCTAGGGATCGTCGCAACACTGGGTTGGTTTGATCAGGCCGTGAGCAGTTTATGCAGGCGCTCGGCTGGGGTTTCCCAGCCGAGCGTTTTGCGTGGGCGGCCGTTGAGTTCGGCGGCGACGGCGTTGAGGTGCTCGCGGGGGTGGACCGAGAGGTCGGTGCCCTTGGGGAAGTACTGCCGCAGCAGGCCGTTGGTGTTCTCGTTCGATCCGCGCTGCCAGGGGCTGGCGGGGTCGCAGAAGTAGACGGGGATGTCGGTGGCGAGGGTGAAGGAGCCGTGGGCGGCCATCTCGGCGCCCTGGTCCCAGGTCAGTGAGCGGGTCAGGTGGCCGGGCAGGCTCTGGACGGTGTTCACCAGGGCGTCGCGCATGCGTTCCGCGCTGCGGCCGTCGGGGAGGTGCACCAGCATCGTGTAGCGGGTGGCGCGCTCGACCAGGGTGCCGATTGCCGAGCCGCTGTCCTTGCCGATGATGAGGTCGCCTTCCCAGTGGCCGGGCACGGCCCGGTCGTCGGCCTCGGCGGGGCGCTCGCCGATCATGATCATCGGGGTGGAGAACCTGGCCTGACGGTGCTGGGCCTGGCGGTGCGGTTTGCGGCGGGTACGTCCGGTGCGCAGGGCTCGGGTGAGTTCGCGGCGGAGTTCGCCGCGGCCCTGGACGTAGAGGGCCTGATAGACGGTCTCGTGGACCACGTGCATCTCCGGCCGCTCGGGGAAGTTCTCCCGCAGAGCCTGACAGATCTGCTCGGGACTCCACCGTAGGGCCAGGCGGGCCTGGATGAAGTCCCGCAGGGCAGGGTTCTGCCCGATCTTCCCGGTCTTGGGCCGGGGCCGGCGGGCATCAGCGCGGACCTGGGCGGCATAAGGCCGGTACTGGCCGTTGACCGGATGCCGGTTGCGGCGGATCTCACGGCTGACGGTGGACGGGCTGCGGCCCAGCTCCGCCGCGATGGCGCGGACCGTGGCCTTCTCCAGCAGCCGGTCGGCTATGTGGATGCGGTCGGCCTCGCACAGATACCGGGACGGGCCGGAAGGCGGTACCACCGCGTTGACCGGTGGTACCGCCTTCCGGCCGCCAGAGGCATGACGGCCGTTTCGCCAGCGCTTGCCTGTGCGGAGGTTGATGCCGACAATCCGGCTGGCCTCCGCGAAGCTCATTCCTTGATCCACAAGCCGGAAGTATTCCTCCCGTTTATGGATCAAAGGAGCATGCCCCGGACGCTTCCGTACCCTGCCGCTCTCGACGTCCATCGCACCCCTTGAACTGGGGTGTTGCGACGACCACTAGAACCCAAGCACGTGTCGGCGGGGCCCTCACCGCTTTTTCGGGGCTCCGACGGCCTGGGTCCGGTGCCCTTGTCGCGGGCCACCGTGTCTGCGGCCCGCGAGCCTCAAAATCTGTGTTTGTCAGCGTAGACATTGCCGCCCGGCACGGTTAGTCTTTTTCTCGTCGACACGGTCAAGTGAGACCCGGCAGACATGAACTGGCGGGTAGCGACATTCGAAGTTCGCAGGTCGGTGCGGTTCCGGAGCTCCGAAGCCAAGGCGTTCGCAGGACGGCGACGGGGCTGGGAACCGCACTGGGCGGCCCGCAGGTCGAGGGGCTGCCACCGGCAGTACCGATGCAGTACCGCAGTACCCGTTTTGGTTCGGAAGAAGGACGGAGGAGCAGACGCCATCAGGATCGCCCGGCCCGGGAAACCCTCGGTCCGGGTACCGCAAGACCCCCGATTGGATGGTGGTCCCCGGTCACGCAGCCGCGATCCCCGCACCCCGCCCCTCACGGGCCGGACAGCGGAAACAGAAGGTCGGCAGAGCATTAGGGCCGACGGATGGTGTTGAATTTCCTTCGGGGCCCTGGTGCCGTACGGCACCAGGGCCCCTCGACGCGTTGCACAACGAGGTGACATGACAGCAGACACACCGCTCAGCGACCGCCTGGACGACGATGACTATCCGGCGTACACCATGGGCCGGGCCGCCGAGATGCTCGGCACGACCCCTGCCTTCCTCCGGGCCATCGGCGAGGCCCGTCTGATCACTCCGCTGCGCTCGGAGGGCGGACACCGCCGGTACTCCCGTTACCAACTGCGGATCGCCGCCCGCGCCCGCGAACTCGTCGACCGGGGCACCCCGATCGAGGCCGCTTGCCGCATCGTCATCCTCGAGGACCAGCTTGAGGAAGCCCAGCGCATAAACGCCGAGTACCGCCGCGCCTCACAGGAGGCATCCGGAGGTTCCAGCCCCCGTCCGAGCTGATCACGGGGCGCGGGGGCGCTCGCGGGTCGGCACCCGTTGACGGCTGCTGCCACCGCCGGCCGGGCCTCCGGCCGATGGCGTCCACCCTCCCGCCTTCTACGGGATTACACCTGGATCTGTGACCGCCGGCCACCCGGTGCTGCGCGGGCGCTCCCGACCGCTCCCGCGCGCCGACGGAGCCCCTCGCCCGCCAGGACACAAGCAGGCGCCACGGGACGAGCAGGCGCCAGGGCGCGAGCAGGCGTACGCGCGGAGTCAGGCCCGCCGAAGCCCGGCACCGTCGCGGCTGTAGCCGGACGACGGGGCGCCGTCACCCCATGCGGACCGGCGTCAACTCGCCCGACGTGCGGCCGATATGGCACCGCGTCACCAATAAACTTTCCTGCGTGACGACCATCCTGCAGGCCACGCAGCGGTGGCTGCTCGGCTTGATGCTGGCCTGCTACGTCCTGGCCGGGGTGTTCCCGGCCCCCGGTGAGGCGCTCCGCGCGGCGGCGGTTCCGGCTCCCGCGGGGGCGGGGGAACTGACGCCCCCCATGGTGTTGTTGGCGGTCATGCTGTTCAACGCGGGCCTGGGGGTCCGGCTCGCCGAGCTGCGGGTGGTGGTGCGGCGGCCGGTGCGGCTGGTGCTCGGGGTCGCCGCCAACGCCCTGTCGCCCCTGATCGTGCTTCCACTGCTGGCGCTCGGTCTGCGCACCTGGCCCGATCCGGCCGAGGCGGAGGGGCTGGTGGTCGGGCTCATGCTGGTGCTGGCGATGCCGATCGCGGGCGGTGCGGCCTCCTGGGGGCAGAACGCGGGCGGGAACGTTCCCCTGGTCGTCGCGATGGTCATCGGTTCCACCCTGCTCAGCCCGCTCACCGTTCCGCTCGGGATGCATGTGGCCGGCGTGCTGGTGGGCCCTTACGGTGCCGGTGCCCTGGACGACACCGCCAAGGTCGATGTCATCGCCCGTACCGGGGCCGGGGTGTTCGCGCTCGTGTCGGTGGTGCTGCCGTGTCTGGTGGGCGTCCTCGCGCGGATGCTGCTCGGCGAGGAGCGGGTCCGCCGCGTCCTGCCCGCGGTCAAGGCGGTCAAGGCGGTCAACCTCGTGAACATCCTGCTGCTGTGCTACGTCAACGCGGCCGGCGCCCTGGGGCAGGCCCTCGCCCACCCGGACCTGCTGCTGCTCGCCCTCGTCCTGTCCGGCGCGGTGTGCTGCCTGGCCTTTTACTGCGGCCGGTGGCTGTCCTCCTGGACGCGCTGCGACCGGCCGGACGGCATCTCCCTCACCTTCGCCACCGGCATGAACAACAGCGGCGCCGCCGCCGTGCTGGCCGCCTGCCGGCTCTCCCACCGCCCAGAAGTGCTGCTGCCGATCCTCTCCTACAGCCTGCCGCAGAAGATCGTCGCGGGCGCGGCGGGCACACCGCCCAGCACCTCCGGCCTCCCGGCCTCCCCTCCCCCACGCGAGCGGCGGCGCCGGCGGCGCCCGGGCGTCAAGGTTGAGTCAAACACTTGCGTCCCGACGCAAGTGTCGCGCTATGCTGCTGGACGTTCGACAACGCTTGAGGCACCTCGTTCGGTGAGGCGTCTTCACGGACACAGGCCACTGACCCCACGACGTCGAGAGACGCCCAGGGTCAGGACAGATCTCCCCGGCCTAAGGGGTGATCCCAAGTGGCTGCCCCTGCCGGGGGATTACGCCGTGGAGTGCCAAAGCTCTGACGAGTTGGGGTGAGCCGCTCCCTTCCGGGCCGGCTGGCTCCTTGCCGTGTCCGTTACGGCGCCCGCGCGCGCCCCGGCCGGGAGGAGGCGAGAGACATGGACGGCACCAGCCACAGTCCGGGCCACAGTAGGCCCCTCATCCGTATGTCCTCGTTGACCTCCGGCACACGGTAACGACCTTCCCCGCACCTTCCCCGACCCTTCCCCGCGCTCTTCCGCGCGACAGCCGACGCGGCCCGTTCCCGTCGCGGCACCCCGCCGCCTCGGGTCCTCGTGCTGCCCGCTCGCGGGGAGGATCGCCGCCGCGCGCCCCAGACCTCCCCCGACGGGGGGAACCGGGAGGCTGTCATGACCGACCTCACCACCACCGCTCCGACCACCGCTCCGACCGTACCCGCGCCCCGCACCACCGCCGTGCTCGACGACGCCCACGTCGGCGACATCCGCGGCGCCCTGGGCACCATCAGGCTGGACGACACGGCTCCGCGCCGGGGCCTGTCCGCCAGGCTCAAGACGCTGCTCGCGATCGTCGGCCCCGGGCTGATCGTGATGGTCGGCGACAACGACGCCGGCGCCTTCGGCACCTACACCCAGGCGGGACAGGACTACGGCACCAGCCTGCTGTGGACCCTCGTCCTGCTGATACCCGTGCTGTACGTGAACCAGGAGATGGTGCTGCGGCTCGGCGCCGTCACCGGGGTCGGGCACGCGCGGCTGATCCTGGAGCGGTTCGGCAGGTTCTGGGGCGCGTTCTCCGTCATCGACCTGTTCCTGCTCAACGCCCTCACGCTCGTCACGGAGTTCATCGGCATCACGCTGGCCGTCGGCTATCTCGGGCTGCCGAAGGTGCCGAGCGTGCTGCTGGCCGCCGTGATCGTGGTGGCCGCCGCGTCCACCGGCTCGTTCCGCCGCTTCGAGCGCACCGCGATCCTGCTGTGCGCCGGCTCGCTGCTGCTCGTCCCCGTCTACTTCATCGTGCACCCCGCCACCGGGCGGATGGCGCACGACCTCGTCGTCCCCGGCATGCCGCAGCACGCCCGGCTGTCGGACGTCATGCTGCTGATCATCGCGATCGTCGGCACGACCGTGGCGCCGTGGCAGCTGTTCTTCCAGCAGTCGTACGTGATCGACAAGCGCATCACCCCGCGCTTCATGCGGTACGAGAAGGCGGACCTGTGGCTGGGCATCGGGATCGTCGTCATCGGCGCCGCCGCGATGATGGGCTTCTGCGCCGCCGCGTTCGCCGGGCACGGGGAGTTCGGCCACTTCACCGACGCCGGTGACGTGGCGACCGGTCTGGAGAGGTACGCGGGGAAGACCGCGGGCGTGCTGTTCGCCGTCGCGCTGCTCGACGCGTCGGTCATCGGCGCCTCCGCCGTCTCCCTCTCCACCGCCTACGCCATCGGCGACGTCATGGGCCTCAAGCACTCCCTGCACCGCGGCGTCAGGGGCGCCAAGGGCTTCTACGCCGTCTTCGCCGGGCTCGTCCTCGCCGCCGCGGTCATCGTCGTCATCCCGGGCTCACCGCTCGGCCTGCTGACCGAGGGCGTACAGACCCTCGCCGGCGTCCTGCTGCCCTCCGCCTCGGTCTTCCTGCTCCTGCTCTGCAACGACAAGGCCGTCCTCGGGCCGTGGGTCAACGGACGCGCGATGAACGTGTTCACCTCCCTCGTCGTCGCCGTCCTCGTCACCCTGTCCGTCATCCTGACCGCGGCCGTCCTCTTCCCGGACATCGGCTCCGCCGCGATCCTCGACATCATGGGGGTCTGCGGCGTCGCCGGTATCCTCGCCCTGGGCTACGCCGAGACGCGCCGCCGCCGCAAGGGCTGGACCCCCGCCGGGCCCGTCGACCGCACCGGCAGGGAGAACTGGCGGATGCCGCCCCTGCGCGAGTTGCCCCGGCCCCTCGTCTCCACCGGCCGCAAGGTCGGCCTCACCGCCCTGCGCGTCTACCTGCTCGCGGCGACGGTCCTGGTCGTCGTCCGCGTCACGCAACTCGCCTTCGGCGGCTGAGCATTCGGCCGGTGCCTCCCGAGCCCCGCGGCCCGGGAGGCACCGGCCCCGGCCGCCGCGTCAGGTGCTGATGGTCGCCGCGGTGTCGAAGCCGTACGTGCGGGCGTAGCCGTTCTCCACGCCGACGAGGAGGTCGACGACCTCGAAGTAGTGGTCCCAGAACGGCGTTTCCCGCAGCGCGTCGATCAGGAGCTGGTACGCCGCGTGGTCGCGGGCCTCCCAGAGCCAGACGTCGGTGACGCGCGTCGAGTAGAACTCGGTGTCGAAGAAGCGGGACCGGACGCCGGTGGTCCTGGCCTCGATCACGGGGACGATCTCGGTGGTGAGGGCGTGCATCCGCTCCTCGGGGGTCTTGTCGAGCCAGGCGCGCGTGGTCTTGACGAGCATGAAGGCGGTGACGGGGGCTTCGGTTTCCTGAGTGGACACAGTGATTCCTTCGGTGAAATTCAGTGAAGTGGGGGTTCGTGCCGGATCGTTACGCCTCCCATCCTGGGAAGTGGCACCCTGTTGCCACAATGGGAACTTCGGCAACGCATCATTGCCGGGAACGGAATGACCCTGGTGACCAGCCCTGAACCGGTGATCGACGCCCAGCTCGCCGTCGCCCTGGACGCCCTGCTGGCCGAGCGGAGCGTCACCCGCGCCGCCGCGCGCCTGCACACCTCGCCCGCGGCCATGAGCCGCACCCTGGCCCGGCTCCGCCGGGTCCTCCAGGACCCCCTCCTCGTCCGGGCCGGACAGCGCATGGTGCCGACCCCGCGCGCCCAGGAGCTGCGGGACGAGGCGGCGGAGGTGGTACGCCGCCTCGGGGCGCTGCTCAGCCCCGGCGCGGAAGTCGACCCGGCCTCCCTGCGCGGCACGTTCACCCTCCAGGCCGCCGACCTGGTCGGCGCGGCGCTCGCCCCCGGGCTGCTGGAGCTGGCCCGGGAGGAGGCGCCGGGGGTCTCGCTGCGGCTGCGGGCGGAGGAGCTGGAGGCCGGGCCGGCCCTCCGCGACGGGCGGATCGACCTGGAGGTCGGGGTGATCGACCACGTCGACCCCGAGACCCGCGTCGAGGAGCTGGTCACGCTGCGGATGGCCGCCGCCGTCCGGCCCGGTCACCCGCTCGCCGGGGAGCCGCTGACCCCGGCCCGGCTCGCCGCCGCGGAACACGTCGCGGTCAGCCGCCGCGGCCGGTTCACCGGGCCCCTCGACGCCGCCCTCGCCGAGCGGGACCTCCGCCGGCGGGTCACCGCCGTCCTCCCCAGCCACCTGGCCGCGATGCACCTCGTCGCCCACAGCGACGTCGTCTGCCTCGTCCCCGCCGCCGTCCCCGGCGCCGCCCCCTCGCCCCTCACCCGGACCGCCACCGCCCTCGGCCTCCGCCTCCTCGACGTCCCCCTGCCGCTCCCGCCCGTGGCCATGGGCATGGCCTGGCACCCGCGCCACGCCGCCGACGGAGCCCACCGCTGGCTCCGCGAGGCCGTCCGCCGGACGCTGACCGGGAGCGTCCCGTCGGCGCGGGACCATCCCCCGTCCCCCGAACTCCCGCCCGGTGAGAGCGGGTTGTGACAGAGAACCCCCGATCTCGTCGACCCCGTGTCCGTGCCGGCCACATGATGCGAACGACCGTTCAGCGCTCATCACCACCGCTCGTCGACGACGGGCGACCCAGGGAGTCGGCATGCCCTTCACCACCGTTCGCGACACCCGCGTCCACTACGAGAGCGAGGGCCGGGGTCCGGGCCTGGTCCTGGTGCACGGCACCGGCGGGGACGCCGAGAAGGTCTTCGGCGGCGTCGTGCCGTACTTCGCCGGCGACCACACGGTCGTCCGCCCCAACTTCAGCGGCAGCGGCCTGACCGCCGACGACGGCGATCCGCTCACCATGGACCTCATCGCCGCCCAGGTCGCCGGGGCGGCGCGCGCCGCGGTCGACGGTCCAGTCGACCTCCTCGGCTTCTCGCTGGGCGCGGTCGCGGCCGCGGCCGTCGCCGCCGAGCACCCCGGGCTGGTGCGCCGCCTCGTCCTGGTCGCCGGCTGGTCCCACTCGACCGGGCCCCGCGACCGGTTCTACTTCGAGACCTGGCTCCGGCTGGGCCGTACGGACCGCGAGCTGTTCAAGCGGTTCTGCGCGCTGACGGGCTACGGCGCGGCCGCCCTCGACGGCTTCGGCCACGACGGGCTCGCGCGGTACCTCGACGACGCCTGGCCGCCCGTCGGCATGCTCCGCCAGATCGAGCTCGGGCTGCGCGTCGACATCCGCGGCCTGCTGCCGCGCATCACCGCGCCGACCCTGGTCGTGGGGTTCGCGGACGACGCGATGATCCCGTTCTCCGGTTCGCGGGACCTGCACGCCGCGATCCCCGGCAGCCGCCTCGTGGGGGTCCCCGGCCAGGGCCACATGGACTGGTTCGGCGACCCGAGCGGGCTGGCGTCCCTCACTCGCGCCTTCCTCGACGACACGACGGCGCCCACCGCGTGACCGCGCGCCCGGGGGCACCCGGGCGCACCCCCTCCGTTCCGCCGCGTTCCCGGGCGGCCCCTTACACTCGTCTGTCGGGTCCGTGACCGGACCCCCGCACCACGTGATCACGTCGTGCACGCCGGACAGTGGAGGAACCGGGGACATGGGAGCGGGCACACCTGCCACCGCGGTACGCCGCGGCCGCCGCCGCGCGAGCGGCGCGCTGGAGTGCGAGGTCCTCGCGGCCCTGCGCCGAGCGGGCACCCCGCTGACCCCGCGCGAGGTCCAGCGGGAACTGCCGGGCGCCCTCACCTACTGCACCGTCGTGATCATCCTCCGCCGCCTGCACGGCAAGCACATGCTCACCCGCACGCCCCGGGGCCGGGGGTACGCGTACGCGGCGGTCTGACCGCGCCGCCGTCGGCGGCCCCTCAACACCCCAGCCACAGCCGCCGGTTGCGCGCCACCGTGTGGACGCGGTCCACGCGGTCCGGGTGGAGGACGCCCCCGAGGACCCCCAGCCCCGCCACCTGACGCAGCGTCAGCACACGCACGTCGCCGCGCTCGGACTCGTCGTGCACCTCCGTGGCGCCCGTCAGGACGACGACCGGGCCCACCGGGACCGGGAAGCCGCAGCCGCGGGTGAGGACGAGGGAGGCGCGGGCCGCGGTCTGGCGGGCGTGGCGGACGGCGGGGCGGGGGTGGCGTTCGCGGGGGACGCGGATCGCGGCGTCGTCCGTCCGCGCCGGGGTGCGCCGGGTGGGTTCGACGAGGACGGCGAAGACGCCGCCGGGGCCGATCAGCAGGTGCGGGATGACGGCGTCGCCGGGCAGGACGACGGAGTGCAGCACCTCCCAGCCGCCCGCGGTCAGACCGTCCAGGGCCGCTCCGACCTGCTGTTCGGCGGCCAGGGCCCGGCGCCAGCGGTCCTCCACGGGCCGGCGGCCGAGCAGCCGGGCCAGCAGGAGGGTGCCGCGGCCGGCGCGGGACGTGTCGAGCCGGGCGCGGAGGGTCTCGCCGGGGCGGTTGGGTGCCAGGTCGTCGTCGGGAGGCAGGAACAGCCGGTCCGGGTCGTACCTCCGCCCGACCGCCCCGCCCTTCGCCCCCGGACCCGCTCCGGCTCCCGTTCCCGGCCGCTCGCGCACGCCCATCACCCCCACCCGCCATCTTGCCGCAGGACGGCGGCGCCGGACCCGTACGCCGCTCGCCGGGTCGGGTGCGGGTCCCGCACACCACCCCACCAAAGTCCGCATTCCGGACATGGAGGTGCGCGAGAGGCGAGCCGTCGAGTAGAACACCCGTATGTGGGTCGTTCTGCTGATCGTGACGTGCGTGGTCGCCGTCGCCGCCTGCGCCCGTCTGTGCCACGCCGCGATGGCGGCGGCGGGCCCCGCGCCCGGCCCGGCCGCCGCCGGGTTCGACGCCCTGACGCTGTACGAGACGGCATTTCTGAACGGCGGCCCGGGCCGGGTCACCGACCTCACGCTGGTCGCGATGGCCCGGCAGCGGCGGCTGCTGCTGGCCCATACGGGGTGGGCGACCGTCGTCGACCCGGTGGGCCGGGACGAGGTCGAGCGGTCGGTGATCACCGCGATGGGCCCCGACGGCCAGTCCCCCGTGCCGCGCATACGCGCCGCGCACGGCACGGCCGACGCGGTGCGCGCCCTCGCGGACCGGCTCACGGCCGCCGGCCTGGTGGTGCCCGCGCGGGTCCGCCAGGAGGTCGCCGGTGCCGTCCGGCAGGTCCGGGCGGCCTGTGTGCTGTCCCTGCTCACCGCGGTGGCCACGCTGCTGACGCTGCCGGACGGCGCCGCGTTCGGGCGGACCGCCGGCTGGCTGGCCGTGCCGCTGGTGCTGACCGCCGGCTGCCTGGCCATCGCGCGGTACGAGGTGAACCCCGACACCCTCTGGGCCTCCACCGCCGGCCGGGCGCTCCTCGACCAGGCGCCGGTGGTCCGCCCGGCCGACGACACCGGGCAGGACGACGTCGGCCTGCTCACCTCACTGGCCGTCCACGGCCGCCGCGCCCTCCGCGACCCGGAACTGCGCGCCGCCCTCGCGGAGACCCTGGCGGCCCACCGCTACTGACGCGCCACGGGCCGCGCTCGGGGTCCGCCCGGGACGGGGGCGGGGCGGGGGCGGGGTCCATCGGGCCCAACTCCCCCGACATCTCCCCCCGGTGCTTTACTTCGCCGGTCTGCGAATCGAATATCCCTTTTGTCGCAAATAGATATGAAGGGACGCCCGTGCGCGCAGTCGCCCTCTACGGAACCGTCGGATCCCTCCTCCTCACCGGCCTCACCACCCTCGCCTCCGCTCCGGCCGCCCACGGCACCGGAACACTCCACTCCCCCTCAGTCCCCACGGCCCCCGCGGGCCCCACAGCACCCTCCGCCGCCGACAGCCCCGCCGAGGCCCGCGGCGTGGCGCTCGCGGCCGAGCGGGCCGCGGCCAAGGGCATCGCGTTCGGCGCCTGCCCGGCCGTCGAGGGCCTGCCCGCACCCGTGGAGTGCGGCACGTTCTCCGTCCCGGTGGACTACGCCCGCCCCAACGGCAAGCACATCAGCCTCACCGTCAGCAGGGGCCACGCCACCGGCGACCGCTCGCTCCGGCAGGGCGCGCTCGTCTTCAACCCCGGCGGCCCCGGCGGCTCCGGGATGATCTTCCCGCTGCTGGCCGGTCTGCCGGCGTGGAAGAGGCTCGCCGAGGCGTACGACTTCATCGGCTACGCGCCGCGCGGCGTCGGCCGCTCCGCCCCGCTCTCCTGCGTGGACCCGGCCCGCTTCGAGCGCGGCCCGAGCGACGCCCCCGAGCACCCCACCGCCGCGTACAAACGGCAGCGGATCGCCCAGGCCAAGGCGTACGCGCGGGGCTGCCTCCGCAAGGCCGGCCCCGACCTCCGGCACTTCACCAGCCGCAACAACGCCCGCGACCTCGACGTCCTGCGCGCGGCCCTCGGCGAGCGGCGGCTCAACTATGTCGGGGCGTCGTACGGGACGTACTTCGGCGCCGTCTACGCCACCCTCTTCCCCGGGCACGTCCGGCGCATGGTCTTCGACAGCGTCGTCAACCCGTCCCCGCGCAAGATCTGGTACCAGAACAACCTCGACCAGTCCGCCGCCTTCGAGCGCCGCTGGTACGACTGGCGCCGCTGGGCGGCCCGGCACCACGCCGTCTACCGCCTGGGCCGCACCGAGCACGAGGTGCTGGCCGCGTACCACAAGGCCGTCGACCGGCTGCGCCGCCGTCCCGCGGGCGGCAAGGTCGGGCCGGCGCAGCTCCAGGCCCTGTTCCTCAAGGCCGGCTACACGGACACCGCCTGGGCGCGGGCGGCGGGGGCGCTCGCCGCGTATCTGCGCGGCGACGAGGGGCAGTTGGTCGCCCTCGCCGGCGGCGGCGCCTCCGGGAGCCCGGCCGCAGAGAACGGCAACGCCGTCTACACGGCCGTCGAGTGCAACGACGCGTCCTGGCCGCGCGACTGGTCCCGGTGGAACCGCGACAACGACCACCTGGCCCGGCGGGCGCCGTTCGAGACGTGGAGCAACGCCTTCATGAACCTGCCGTGCGCCTACTGGAAAGCGCCGCGGCAGCGGCCGTTCGAGGTCGGGACGGCCCGCAGGGCGCTGCCGCCCGTCCTGCTGCTGGCCGCCGAACGGGACGCGGCCACCCCGTACGCGGGCGCCCTGGAGCTGCTGCGCCGGCTGCGCGGCTCGGCGGCCCTGGTCACCGAGCGGGACGCGGGGACGCACGGGATCGGCGGCGGCCCGAACGCCTGCGTCAACGGGTACTTCGAGAAGTACCTGCTCACGGGTGAGCTGCCGACCCGGAACGTGACGTGCGCGGGCCGCCCGGAGCCACGGGCGACCTGAGACCGCGACGAGAACGGCCGCCGGCCGGGCCTCCCAAGCCCGGCCGGCGGCCGTTCGTCGTCACAGGGCGTCGTCAGCGGACGCCGTCACCGGGCTCAGGCCAGCCCGGCCACCAGGTCCGCGACCGCCTTGCGGCGGCCGGTGAAGAACGGGACCTCCTCGCGGACGTGCATCCGCGCCTCGGACGCCCGCAGGTGGCGCATCAGGTCGACGATCCGGTGCAGCTCGTCGGCCTCGAAGGCGAGGATCCACTCGTAGTCGCCGAGCGAGAAGGACGCGACCGTGTTGGCCCGGACGTCCGGGTAGCCGCGGGCCATCTTGCCGTGGTCGGCCAGCATGCGGCGGCGGTCCTCGTCGGGCAGCAGGTACCAGTCGTACGAGCGGACGAAGGGGTAGACGCTGACGTACTCGCGGGGGTTCTCGTCCGCGAGGAACGCCGGGATGTGCGACTTGTTGAACTCGGCGGGGCGGTGCAGCGCCATGTTCGACCACACCGGCTCCAGGGCGCGCCCGAGGCGGGTGCGGCGGAAGCGGCTGTAGGCGCTCTGGAGCGCGTCCGACGTCTCCGAGTGCCACCAGATCATCACGTCGGCGTCGGCCCGGAGCCCGGAGAGGTCGTACGTGCCGCGCACGGTGACGTCCTCCTTGGCGAGGGCCGCGAACAGCTCCTCGACCTCCTCCGCCCAGCCGGAGCGGTCCTCCGGGAGCACGTCGCGCAGCTTGAACACCGACCAGAGCGTGTAGCGGATGACCTCGTTGAGGTCCTTGGCCTTCTTGCCGGCGTTCGGGATCTTCTGGGCGTCAGTCGTCATGCCCCCTATTGTCCCCCCCGCGCCCCCGGCACCCTGCGGCAGGGTGGCCATCAGCTCCTCGGCCGCGCGGCGGGCGCCGCCGACGCAGGCCGGGATGCCGACGCCGTCGTAGGCCGCGCCGCAGACCCGCAGCCGGGGCAGGCCCGCGACCCGCTCGCGGACGCGCGCCACCCGGTCGAGGTGGCCGACGGGGTACTGCGGGAGGCCGTTGTCCCAACGGGTGACGCGGGACGCGATCGGCGTGGCGTCCAGGCCGACCGCCTCGTGGAGGTCGGCGAGGGACAGCTTGACCAGGTCGGCGTCGTCGCGGTGCAGGTCGTCCTCGTCGCCGTAGCGGCCGAGGGAGGTGCGCAGCACGAAGACGTCGGGGTCGGCGGCGGCGATCCAGCCCCACTTGTTACTGGCGAAGGTGGACGCCTTGATCCGCCGGCCGTCGCCGGGCGGCACGAGGAAGCCGCTGCCCGCCGGGAGCCCGGCCACGTCGGAGCGGCGGAAGGCCAGCGTGACCAGGGCCATGGAGGCGTACTCGACGTCGGCCAGGTCGGCCGCGGCGGTGTCCGCCGTGCCGGCGAGCAGCCGGGCGGTGGCGGGCGCGGGCGTGGCGAGGACGACGCCGTCGGCGGCCAGGCGGGCGTCGCCGAGGTCGAGACGCCAGCCGTCGGCGGTCCGGTGCAGGCCGGCCACCGGGGTGCCGGTGCGGATCTCGCCGCCGGCCGCGCGTACGGCGTCGGCGGCGGCGAGCGGCAGCCGGCCGATGCCGCCGTCGATGCCCGCGAAGACCGGTCCCGCGTTCGGCGGGGCGGCGGCGATCAGCGCGCGGACGCCCTCGGTGAGCGAGCGCCGGCCGCGGGCGGCCTCGAAGAGGGTGGGGACGGCGGCGCGCATCGAGGTGCGGTAGGCGTCGCCCGCGTAGACGCCGCCGAGCAGCGGTTCGACGAGCCGGTCGACGACCTCGGGGCCGAACCGCCCGGCGACGTAGGCGCCCACGGCGACGTCCTCGCCCGGCTCGGTGGGCGGCAGGTCCGCCTCGCGGGCGGCGGCGGCCAGGCCGTCCGGCGAGAGGACCCCGGAGGCGGCGAGCGCGTCGAGGTCGCCGGGGACGCCCATCAGCTGGCCCTTGGGCAGCGGGCGGAGGCCGTCCCGGGTCCAGACGCCGGCGGTGGCGGTGGCCGGCGGCTGGAGGCGGTCGCCGAGGCCGACGGCGCGGGCGAGCGCGACGCCCTCGGGGCGGCGGGCGAGCATCGACTCGGCGCCCAGGTCCACGGGGACGCCGGCGATCTCCCCCGCGAGCAGCTTGCCGCCGACCCGGCCGGAGCCTTCCAGGACCGTGACGCGCACACCCCCCTCCAGCAACCGGAGGGCGGCGGCCAGTCCGGAGATGCCGCCGCCGACGACGGCCACGTGGGGGGCGCGGGTGTGGGCTTCGCTGCTCATGGGCTCACTGTCTCAGACGGCGCCGGACCGGCGCTCCGCACCCCATTGACATGCGGCGGGGAGCCCGCCAAGACTCTCGACCGAACGGTCAGTCGGTGCTTCCGGGGGCCGTTCGCCGAGGCCCGCCGTCCGTTCGGCCCCTCCCGCCGTCCGCCCGACCGCTTACGGAGACCGCATGAACGACCGCATCCGCGACGTCTACGTCGTCGACGCCGTCCGCACGCCCCTCGGCCGCTACGGCGGCGCGCTCGCCGGCGTCCGCCCGGACGACCTGGCCGCCCACGTCGTCCGGTCCCTGGTGGCCCGGGCGCCCGCGCTCGACCCGGCGCGGATCGACGAGGTGGTGCTGGGCAACGCCAACGGCGCCGGCGAGGAGAACCGGAACGTGGGCCGGATGGCCGTCCTGCTCGCCGGACTGCCGGTGACCGTCCCCGGATCGACGGTCAACCGGCTGTGCGCCTCCGGCCTGGAGGCCGTCGTCCAGGCGTACCGGGCGATCGCCGTCGGCGACGCGTCGGTGGTCGTCGCGGGCGGCGTGGAGTCGATGAGCCGCGCGCCCTATGTGCTGCCCAAACCGGACCGCGCCTACCCGGCCGGCCACCAGGAGCTGTACTCGACGACCCTCGGCTGGCGGATGACCAACCCGGCGATGCCGGAGCGGTGGACGGTCTCCCTGGGCGAGGGCGCCGAGCTGATCGCCGCCAAGCACGGCATCTCCCGCGCGGACCAGGACGCGTACGCCCTGGCCAGCCACCGGAAGGCGGCCCGCGCGTGGAAGGAGGGCGCGTTCGCCGACGAGGTGGTGTTCCCGCCGGACGTGGAGCTCGCCCGCGACGAGAGCATCCGCGACACCACGTCGGAGGAGGCCCTGGCCAAGCTGAAGCCCGCGTTCCGGCCGGAGGGCGGTACCGTCACGGCGGGCAACTCCTGCCCGCTGAACGACGGCGCGGCCGCCCTGCTGCTCTGTGACGAGGAGGGCCTGCGGGCGACCGGCCGGGAACCGCTGGCCCGCGTCCGGGCGTCGGCCGTCACCGGCACCGAGCCCGACCTGTACGGGCTGGGCCCGGTCGAGGCGGTGCGCCGGGCCCTGGCCCGGGCCGGCCGCTCCTTCGCCGACCTGACACACTTCGAGCTCAACGAGGCGTACGCCGCCCAGGTCCTGGGATGCTTCGCGGAGTGGCCGGAGCTCGACCCCGCCCTGGTGAACCGGCACGGCGGGGCACTGGCGATCGGACACCCCCTGGGGTGCTCCGGCGCCCGGCTCGCCGGTACGGTGGCCCATCAGCTCGCGGCGGCCGGTTCCGGTATCGGAGTGGCGGCGCTGTGCATCGGCGTGGGGCAGGGGCAGGCGCTGGTGCTGGAGCGCTGATCCGCCCCTCCGCTTACCGAGAGGCAATCCCCGCATGCGCACCACCGTCGGCATCATCGGAGCCGGCCCCGCCGGACTGCTGCTCGCCCGGCTGCTGCGCCGGGCGGGCGTCGACTGCGTGGTGCTGGAGGCGCGCGACCGGGAGTACGTCGAGCGCCGGCAGCGGGCCGCGCTGCTGGAGCAGGGCGCGGTGGACGTGCTGCGGGCCTGCGGCGCCGCGGACCGGCTGGACCGGGAGGGCGTCCGGCACGACGGCTTCGAGCTGCGGCACCGCGGGCGGCAGCAGCGGTTCGGGGTCGCGGCGCTGACCGGCGGCCGGGCGAACACGCTCTACCCGCAGACCGAGATCGTCAAGGACCTGATCGCGCTGGTGACGGCCGGCGGCACGCCTCTGCTGTTCGAGTCCCCGGTGACCGCGGTCGAGGGGCTCGACGGCGACCGGCCGGTGCTCCGGTACACCCGCGACGGCCGCGAGGAGACCCTGGAGTGCTCCTACGTGGCGGGCTGCGACGGCTCGTTCGGCGCCGCCCGCCGGGCACTGCTCGCCACCGGCGCGGCCCGGCTGCACGAGCGCGTCTACCCGTACGCGTGGCTGGGCGTCTTCGCCGACGCGCCGCCCGCCTCCGACGAGTTGATCCTCTCCGGGCACGAGCGCGGCTTCGCCCTGCACAGCATGCGGTCGCCGGAGATCTCCCGGCACTACCTCCAGGTCCCGGCCGGCACCGTGCCGGAGGACTGGCCCGACGACCGGATGTGGGCCGAGCTCGACGCCCGGC
This sequence comes from Streptomyces mobaraensis, assembly GCF_020099395.1. NCBI lineage: Bacteria > Bacillati > Actinomycetota > Actinomycetes > Kitasatosporales > Streptomycetaceae > Streptomyces > Streptomyces mobaraensis. Next base: position 1,744,385 of record NZ_CP083590.1, read on the forward strand.
TGGCCGTCCCCGGCCACCCCCTCCACCACGGCCCGGTGACGGCCAAGGCCGTGATCCCGCTGCGCGGCCAGGTCGTCGAACCGATGCGGTACGGGCGGCTGCTGCTGGCCGGGGACGCCGCGCACCTCGTCCCGCCCACCGGCGCCAAGGGCCTCAACCTGGCCTTCGCGGACGTCGTCACGATGGCCCGGGGCCTCGCCCACCGACGGCGGACCGGCTCGACCGCGCTCCTGGACCGCTACTCGGAGCTGTGCCTGCGCCGGGTGTGGCAGGTACAGGAGTTCTCGCACGCCATGACCCTGCTGCTGCACGCGGCGCCGGACGCCGACGCCTACGAGCGACGACTGCGCACGGCCCGGCTCGACCGGCTGACGGGACCCACCGCCGCGGCGGCCGAGTTCGCGGAGAACTACGCGGGGCTGCCGATGGACGCGCCCCTCATCTGACGGGCCGCCCGAGGGGTTGGCGCGGTCGCCGGGCGCCCCTTTCACCGTTTCCTGGGGCCGGCCCCAGACCCCCGAAAACCGCGTTCCGCGCGGTTGTCCTCAATCGCCGGATGGGCTGATGCAGCCCGTCCGGCGATTGAGGACGCGCGCCGCAGGGGCGCTCGGGGTGCGGGGGCTCGCCCCTGCGAGAAACGGTGAAAGGGAGGGACCGGGGCAACACCCCGCTAGCGCGCCGTGCGCTCGTGCACGAACTCCACCAGCCGCGTCAGGGCGGCCGGGTCCGTGGTGGGCAGGACACCGTGGCCGAGGTTGAAGACGTGCCCCTCCAGGCCGCGGGCGGCCTCCAGGATCTCGGCCGCCTTGGCCTCCACCGCCTCGCGCGGGGCGAACAGGACGGCCGGGTCCAGGTTGCCCTGGATCGCCTTGCCGGGGCCGACGCGCCGGGCCGCCTCGTCCAGCGGCACCCGCCAGTCCGCGCCCACGACGTCCGCGCCCGCCTCGCCCATGAGACCGAGCAGCTCGCCCGTTCCCACGCCGAAGTGGATGCGGGGCACGCCGTAGCCCGCGACGGCGTCGAAGACCTTGGCGGAGGCCGGCATGACGTGCCGGCGGTAGTCGGCCGGGGCCAGGGCGCCGACCCAGGAGTCGAAGAGCTGGACCGCGGAGGCGCCCGCCTCGATCTGCACCTTCAGGAAGGCCGCGGTGATGTCCGCGAGCCGGTCCATCAGGTCGGCCCAGAGCTCCGGATCGCCGTACATCAGCGCCTTGGTGTGCTCGTGGTTGCGCGAGGGGCCGCCCTCGACCAGGTAGCTGGCCAGGGTGAAGGGGGCGCCGGCGAAGCCGATGAGCGGGGTGGCGCCCAGCTCGGCGGTGAGCATCCGGACGGCCTCGGTCACGTAGGAGACGTCGCCGGCCTCCAGCGGGCGCAGCCGCTCCAGGTCGGCGCGGGTGCGGATCGGCCGCTCGACGACCGGGCCGACGCCGGGCTTGATGTCGAGGTCGATGCCGATGGCCTTCAGCGGCACCACGATGTCGCTGAAGAAGATGGCGGCGTCCACGTTGTGCCGGCGCACCGGCTGGAGCGTGATCTCGGTGACCAGCTCGGGCCGCATGCAGGACTCCAGCATGGGGATGCCCTCGCGGACCTTGCGGTACTCGGGGAGCGAGCGGCCCGCCTGCCGCATGAACCACACCGGCGTGTGCGGCACGGGCTCGCGCCGGCACGCCCGCAGGAACGCCGAATCGTATGCCGCGCCGCGGCCCGTCTGCTGCTCGCCCATCTCACTCATGCCCCAAATCTTCGCACGGGCCGAACGAGTGACCCGCGCATGTGGGTGTCCCTACCCGGAACCGGGGGTCGTTCCGCCTAGTCTTCCGGGCATGGCTGCGGCGCACGGACACCACGAGGACAGTCCGGACGACGTGGGTGGGGAGGGTTCCCCGTCCGTCTTCCGGCAGGCGGTCGCCGGGCTGCAGGGCGTGCTCCTGCGGCCCGAGATCGAACTCGACGCCACCCCGCCGCCCCAGCGGCTGGCCCCCTTCTCCTACGCACTGGAGGCGGCGGTCGTGGTGGACGACGAGGAACTGGCGGACGGGCGGCTGATCCTGCTGCACGATCCGGCCGGGCACGACGCGTGGGGCGGCACTTTCCGCCTGGTCACGCTGGTGCACGCGGATCTGGAGGAGGAGATGGCGGCGGACCCGCTGCTGCCGGAGGTGTGCTGGTCCTGGCTGACCGGGGCGCTGGAGGCGCGCCGGGTGCCGTACGCGGCGCCGAGCGGCACGGTGACGCGGGCGGGCTCGCACTACTTCGGGGGCCTGCGGGAGCGTCCGCCGTCCACCCAGATCGAGATCCGCGCGTCGTGGTCGCCGATCGAGCCGGGCGGGCAGGGGGCCGTTCCGGACACCGCGGCGCACCTGTCGGCCTGGTGCGACCTGCTCTGCCAGATCGCGGGGCTGCCGCCGGGCGGGGCCCCGGAGGCCGGGATCGTGACGCTGCCGCAGCGCCGGGGGCCGCAGAGCCGCTGACAGCGGGGGGTAGGAGTGCCGGGTGCCGCGCCGGGGGGCGAGCCCGGCGTGCGCCGATGCGGCCATCGGGGTGACCGCCGGGGCAACCACCCCCAGGCCGGAATTGCCCGAATTGTTACTCATCAATTCGTGATCATTCCCTAAAGCCGGGCGGTTTGTCTGCCGAAGGGACTTGTGACCCTTCCCGTACGGATCGCCCCGGCTTACCCAAAAGTCGGCACCCGTCCCCGCCACTCCCTCTGGAGGCCTGGTGTCCGTTCTCCTTGAGCAACCTGCGAGCCTCGCCTACCGCCCGACGAAACCGACGGCCATGGTCGTCGTCGCCGACCCCCGCGTCCGCTCCACCGTCACCCGCCACCTGTGGGCCCTGGGGGTGCGGGACGTGATCGAGGCATCGTCCATCGCGGAAGCCCGCCCCCGCATCGGCAGTCCGCGCGACATCTGCGTCGCCGACGTCCACCTCCCCGACGGCTCCGGCCTGACCCTGCTGTCCGAGACCCGCGCCGCGGGCTGGCCCAACGGGCTCGCCCTCTCCGCCGCCGACGACATCGGCGCCGTGCGCAACGCCCTGGCGGGCGGCGTCAAAGGCTATGTCGTCACCGGAACCCGCACCAACCTCGGCGTGCCCGGCCGCCCCGGGCTCTCCCCGATCGGCGCCGCGGCCGCGCGGATGCAGCGCCGCCCTCCCGGCGCGCCCGGCCACCCCGGCGGCTACCGCGAACTGTCCGGCCGTGAGGTCGAGGTCCTGCGGCTGGTTGCGGAGGGCCAGTCGAACAAGGCCATCGGCGTCTCGATGGGCCTCTCGGCGCTCACCGTCAAAAGCCACCTCGCCCGCATCGCCCGCAAGCTGGGCACCGGCGACCGGGCCGGAATGGTCGCCGTCGCCCTGCGCACCGGCATCATCCACTGACCCCGCCCGCCCCCCACGCCCGCCGACGGAACGTTCCGTCGGCGGGCTTCCGTCATCCCCGGATACCCTTGACCGGTGACCGACGCCCAAGACACCGCAGCAGACCCACCACTGCGAACCACCGGGGGCGGCCCCCCGGACGACGTCGAATCGGCGCCGATCCCTTTGCTGGAACCACGTGAGGGCATCCCGCCGGTCGTCGCCGACCGCGACGCCCTGGCCGCCGTCGTCGCCGCCTTCGCCGGGGGCCGCGGGCCCGTGGCCGTCGACGCCGAGCGCGCCTCCGGCTACCGGTACGGACAGCGCGCCTACCTCGTCCAGCTCCGCCGCGAAGGCGCCGGCTCGGCCCTGATCGACCCCGTCGGCTGCCCCGACCTCTCCACGCTCGGCGAGGCCATCGGCGACGCCGAGTGGGTCCTGCACGCCGCCACCCAGGACCTCCCCTGCCTCCGCGAGATAGGGATGACACCGGCCCGGCTCTTCGACACCGAGCTGGCCGGACGGCTCGCCGGGTTCGCGCGGGTGGGACTCGGCGCCATGGTCGAGAACGTCCTCGGCTACGCCCTGGAGAAGGGCCACTCGGCCGTCGACTGGTCCACCCGCCCGCTGCCCGAGCCCTGGCTGCGCTACGCCGCGCTCGACGTGGAGCTGCTGGTCGACCTGCGCAACGCGCTGGAGAAGGAACTCGACCGGCAGGGCAAGCTGGAGTGGGCCCACCAGGAGTTCGACGCCATCGCCGCCGCGCCGCCGGCCCCGCCGCGCAAGGACCCCTGGCGGCGCACCTCCGGCATGCACAAGGTGCGCCGGCGCCGGCAGATGGCCGTCGTCCGCGAACTGTGGACCGCGCGCGACCAGGTCGCGCAGAAGCGCGACGTCTCGCCGGGCAAGGTGCTCGGCGACGGCGCGATCATCGAGGCCGCGTTGAACATGCCGCCCAACGCGCACGCGCTGGCCGCGCTGCCCGGCTTCGGGCCGCGCATGAGCCGCCGTCAGCTGGAGCAGTGGCAGGCGGCGGTGGACCGGGCGCGGGCCGTGCCCGAGTCCGAACTCCCACAGCCCGGGCAGCCGCTGACCGGGCCGCCTCCGCCGCGGGCCTGGGCGGACAAGGATCCCGTCGCGGCGGCGCGGTTGTCGGCGGCGCGGGCTGCCGTGTCGGCGTTGGCGGAGCGGTTGACGATGCCTCAGGAGAATCTGATCACGCCGGATACGGTGCGGCGGGTTTGCTGGGAGCCGCCGCGGGATCTTTCGCCGGAGGCCGTCGCCGCCGCCCTCGCCGGGCATGGGGCTCGGCCCTGGCAGGTGGAGCAGGTGACGCCGGTGCTTGTCCGCGCGCTGCGGGAGGCTTCTGTCTGAGGGGTGGTGCCCCGGCCCCTCCCCCAGAGGGGGCACCCCCATTCACCGTTTCTTGCGGGGGCGAGCCCCCGCACCCCCGAAGCGCGCTGCGCGCTCCCCCAGAGGGGGTGCCCCCAGTCCTCAAACGCCGGACGGGCTGAATCTCAGCCCGTCCGGCGTTTGAGGACGAGCGGCGGAGCCGCGATAAGCGGGGTCTGGGGCGCAGCCCCAGGAAACGGCGAAGGGGCGGGACCGGGGCACAACCCACCAGATGTGACGTTCGCCGCTCCCGCCAGGGGGGCTGTGCAGCCTGGTTACCCGTAAGTAGCATGAGGTGGTCAGCCCGCACCGCGGCGGAGCCGTATCGGCATGCCCGCGCGCAGCGATCCGCACCTGGAGGAGAGCCAACGTGCCTCGTACCGCTAGGGACGTCGTTTTCGTCGACGGCGTCCGCACCCCGTTCGGCAAGGCGGGCCCGAAGGGCATCTACCACGAGACCCGCGCCGACGACCTCGTCATCAAGTGCATCCGTGAGCTGCTGCGCCGGAATCCGAACCTGGACCCCGCCAAGATCGACGAGGTCGCCATCGCCGCGACCACGCAGATCGGCGACCAGGGCCTGACCCTGGGCCGTACGGCCGGCATGCTCGCGGGCCTGCCGCAGACCGTGCCCGGCATGTCCATCGACCGCATGTGCGCCGGTGCCATGACCGCCGTGACGACCGTCGCCGGCGGCGTCGCCTTCGGCGCGTACGACGTCGCCCTCGCCGGCGGCGTCGAGCACATGGGCCGCCACCCGATGGGCGAGGGCGTCGACCCCAACCCGCGCTTCCTCTCGGAGAAGCTGGTCGACGAGTCCGCCCTGGTCATGGGGATGACGGCGGAGAACCTGCACGACCGCTACCCGCAGCTCACCAAGGAGCGCGCGGACGCCTACGCGGTCCGCAGCCAGGAGAAGGCCGCCAAGGCGTACGCCGACGGCAAGATCCAGGCCGACCTGGTGCCGATCTCCGTGCGCCGCACCACGCCCGAGGGCGGGGAGCTGGGCTGGGGCCTGGTCACGGCCGACGAGCCGATGCGCCCGGGCACCACGATGGAGGGCCTGGCCAACCTCAAGACGCCGTTCCGCCCGCACGGCCGGGTCACCCCGGGCAACGCCTCGGGCCTCAACGACGGCGCCACCGCCTCGCTGATCGCCGCCGAGGACGTGGCGCGCGAGCTGGGCCTGCCGGTCCGGATGCGCCTCGTCTCGTACGCCTTCGTCGGCGTCGAGCCCGAGGTCATGGGCTACGGCCCGATCCCGGCGACCGAGAAGGCCCTCGCCAAGGCCGGCCTGTCGATCGACGACATCGGCCTGTTCGAGCTCAACGAGGCGTACGCCGTGCAGGTGCTCGCGCTCCTGGACCACTACGGCATCGCGGACGACGACCCGCGCGTCAACCAGTACGGCGGCGCGATCGCGTTCGGCCACCCGCTGGCCTCCTCCGGCGTGCGGCTGATGACCCAGCTGGCCCGGCAGTTCGAGGAGCAGCCGCACGTCCGCTACGGCCTCACCTCGATGTGTGTGGGCCTCGGCATGGGCGGAACGGTCATCTGGGAGAACCCCCACTGGGAGGGCAAGTGAGCGAGCTTCGCGAGCGAACAGTGAAAAGGGGCAGCACGAGCGAATGCTCGAGCGAGCGAAGCGAGGGAGCGGCATGAGCACCACCACCGAACTGTTGAAGGGTGCGGCCGAGCTGTTCCCCGGCGAGGTCGTCACGCAGGCGCACGTGCGCCACTTCGACCTCCCGCTGGGTGCCGGCACGTTCGCGCTGATCACGCTGGACAACGGCCTGGACCACACCAAGCCGACCACCTTCGGCCCGCAGTCGCTGGCCAACCTCGACGCGGCGATCGACCAGGTCGAGGCAGAGGCGAAGGCCGGGAAGATCGTCGGCGTCGGTGTCACCGGCAAGCCGTTCATCTTCGCCGTCGGCGCCGACCTCAAGGGCGTCGAGCTGCTGAAGACCCGTGAGGACGCGCTGGCCATCGGCAAGGGCGGGCATGAGGTCTTCAAGCGGCTGTCGTCGCTCGCGGTGCCCACCTTCGCGTACTACAACGGCGCGGCCATGGGCGGCGGTGTCGAGGTCGGGCTGCACTGCTCGTACCGGACCGTCTCCAAGGCGATCCCCGCCTTCTCGCTGCCCGAGGTCTTCCTCGGTCTGCTGCCCGGCTGGGGCGGCTGCGTCCTGCTGCCGAACCTCATCGGCGCGGACCGCGCGGTCTCGGTGATCATCGAGAACTCGCTCAACCAGAACCGGCAGCTCAAGGGCAAGCAGGTCTTCGAGCTCGGCATCGCCGACGCGATCTTCGAGGGCGCGGACTTCCTGGAGCAGTCGCTGGCCTGGACCGCGGCCGTACTCAAGGGCGAGCTCCAGGTCTCCCGCCCCGAGGTGGACCGCGGCGAGGCGTGGGACGCGGCCGTCGAGCGCGGCCGGGCCTTCGCCGACTCCAAGGTGCACGGCGCCGCCCCCGCCGCCTACCGCGCGCTGGAGATCATCTCCGCGGCGAAGAACGGCGACCTGCGGCAGGGCTTCGACGCCGAGAGCGAGGCGCTGGCCGACCTCATCATGGGCGAGGAGCTGCGCAGCGGCATCTACGCCTTCAACCTGGTGCAGAAGCGCGGCAAGCGCCCGGCCGGGGCCCCGGACAAGTCGCTGGCCCGCCCGGTCACCAAGGTGGGCGTCGTCGGCGCCGGCCTGATGGCCTCGCAGCTGGCGCTGCTGTTCGCCCGCCGCCTGGAGGTGCCGGTCGTCATGACCGACATCGACCAGGAGCGCGTCGACAAGGGCGTGAAGTACGTCCACGACCAGATCGACATGCTGCTGCTCAAGGGCCGTGTCAACCAGGACAAGGCCAACCGCCTCAAGGCCGCGGTGACGGGCTCCCTCGACAAGGCCGCCGCCTTCGGCGACGCGGACTTCGTCATCGAGGCCGTCTTCGAGGAGATGGGCGTCAAGCAGCAGGTGTTCGCCGAGGTCGAGGCGGTCGTGCCGGAGCACACCATCCTCGCCACCAACACCTCGTCGCTGTCGGTCAGCGAGATGGCGTCGAAGCTGAAGCACCCCGAGCGGGTCGTCGGCTTCCACTTCTTCAACCCGGTCGCGGTCCTGCCGCTGCTGGAGATCGTGCGCGGCGAGCGGACCGACGACGCGGCGCTGGCCACCGCGTTCGGCGTGGCCAAGAAGCTGAAGAAGACCGCGGTGCTGGTGAAGGACGCCCCGGCGTTCGTCGTCAACCGCATCCTGGTCCGCTTCATGGGCGAGATCCAGAACGTCATCGACGAGGGCACCCCGGTCGCCGTCGCCGAGAAGGCCGTCGAGCCGCTCGGCCTGCCGATGTCGCCGCTGGTGCTGCTGGAGCTGGTGGGTCCGGCGATCGGTCTGCACGTCTCCGAGACGCTGGCCGGCGCGTTCCCCGACCGCTTCAAGGTCTCCCCCAACCTGGCCGCCGTGGTCAAGGCGGGCAAGCGCGGCTTCTACGTCCACGACTCCGGCAAGCCGGAGCTGGACCCCGAGGTCGCCGCCCTCCTCCAGCAGGGCGACACCGTCCTGACGGAGGAGCAGGTGCGGGCGCGTGTCCTGGACGGTGTCGCCCAGGAGATCGGGCTGATGCTGGACGAGGGCGTCGTCGCCGAGGCGCAGGACATCGACCTGTGCCTGATCACCGGCGCCGGCTGGCCCTTCCACCTGGGCGGCGTCACGCCGTACCTGGACCGTGAGGGCGTCTCCGAGCGCGTCAACGGCAAGCGGTTCCTGGAGCCGGGCGTCGCGAGCGTCCCGGCGTAATGCCTGGGGTGAGGGGCCGCGTGGACACCGTCCGCGCGGCCCCTCGCCGTCTCCGCGTACCGCCCGTTATTCGCTGGCCGACGCGTCGCGGGCTCTGTTAGCTTCCGGGTGCGGGGCGGCTCCGAACGTGCTTCCTTCTCCCTTTTCAGACGCCAGTGCGTTCACTTCCCGCCCCGCACCCTCACGTTGGGAACGCGGAGAGCGATGACGACGACCACCACCACCGGCACCCGGCGGAGCACCGCCGCCGTGCTGCTGTCCCGGCGCGGGGCCGTCCACCTCCCCGCCCCGGCCGGCAACCCGGCGGAAGGCGGCGCCGAGATTCCCGTCACCCTGCTGGAGACCGACCTGCTGGAGCGCGGGTTCCTGGTCTCCGCGGACCTCCGCCGGGCCCTGACGCGGCTGGAACCGGCCGTCCTGGCCACCGAAGGACGGGCCCTGCTCCGGGAGACCGACCGCCTGCTGGGCGCGCACCGCCCCCACCAGCCGCTGTTCCACGGCTTCCCGCACACGGTCCCCGAGGACACGCTCGCCTTCTACGTCGACCGCGTCCTCGCCCACCTCTTCCAGTCTCCGCGCCGGCCCTGTGTGCTGTGCGGGACGGAGGGCACCGTCCACGCGGTCGACCCGTGCGCGCACCTGGTGTGCCGGTCCTGCTTCGACGGCGCCGAGTTCACCGCCTGCCCGGTCTGCCACCGGCGGATCGACGCCGGCGACCCGTTCCTGCTGCCGAAGCCGGCGCGGCCGGAGGCCGGTCCCGGGCGCGCGCTGCCCGCCCGGCTGCGCGTGCTGTCCCACGGCGGCGGCCCGGACGCCCTGGAGGCGGCCGCCCGCGCCGAACTGACCGCCCTGCTCTCCCGCACCGGCGCGCTGTCCCCGCAGGACACCGACGACCTCGACGACCTGCTGGCCGGCCGGGACCGCGTCGCGCTCGACTGGCTCCCGAAGGACGTCCCCGGCCGGGAGACCAAGGCCCGGCTCCTGGCCTGGCTGCTCGCGGACCCCGCCGCGCACCCCGTCACCCTCCCCGCGGCCACGGCCCTGATCACCACCGCGACGGACGTGCTGCGGCTGCTCGCCGTCCGCTCCGGAGGCGACGCGGGACTGGTCGACGTCCCCCGCTTCACCGCCGTACCCCGCCCGCTGCGGCGCGCCCTGCTGGCCGTCCTGGACGGGCTCGACCCGCTGCTGGTGGCCGAGGACCTGCGGCGGCACGCGGCGGTGTGGAAGCGGGCGGCGGAACGGCTGCACCCGTTCGAGCACGCCGACCGGTATCCGCGGGCCGCCCTCGCCTTCGCGGACCTGCGCGGCTTCCGGCTCTCCGACGACGCGCTGTCGGCGCGGCTGCGGGCGGTGTACCCGGCGGGTGCCCTTACGGACGCTCGGGGCGCTCTGGGCGCTCGGGTCGCACTGCCGCGCTGGGCCGGGCTGGTGGAGACGGCGCTGGCCGCCGGGGACGTCGACGCCGCCCTGCCGCTCCTCGCCCGGCGGCCGGGCGAGCTGCTGCGGCGCCTCGATCATCTGCTGCGCCTCGCCGACGGAGCCGGCGCGTCCGGGGCTTCCGGTGCGTCGGGCGCGGACCGTACGGACGCCGTCCTCGCGGCGCTCGGGCCCGCCGCGGCCCGGGTGTCCCCGGCGGTCCTGCTGTCGGCGCTCGGCGCGCTGCGCACCCGGTCGGCGGGCGGGGGCCGGGACCGGAACCGGGTCTTCTTCCCCAAGGGCGGCACCGCCCGGGCGCACATCGTCCCGGACGGGCGCGCGCCCCTGCCCGCGGCGACGGTCGGCCGCGTGGTCGACGTCCTCACCGGCGAACTCCTGCGCCGCGCCGGCACCCTGCCGCCGGCCGAGGTCGCCGTCGTCGACGCCGCGCTGGACGGGGTCGTCGCGCCGTTCACCGAACGCACCGCGTCCCGCGCCCTGGTGACGCTCCCGCGCGGCAGCGAGCTGCCGGTGCCCGAGGGGCGCACGCTGCGGCTGTTCCTGCACTGGACCGAGAGCGCGGCCTCCGGAAGGACCGACCTGGACCTGTCCACGGCCTTCTTCGACGCCTCCTGGCGGCACGTCGGCACCTGCGACTACACCAACCTGCGGTTCGGGAAGACCACCGCCGTCCACTCCGGCGACCTCACCAGCGCGCCGCCGCCGGACGGGGCGAGCGAGTTCGTCGACCTGGACCTGCGCAAGCTGGCCAAGGCCGGCGTCCGGTACGTCGTCGCCGTCGTCTTCTCCTTCAACAGCGTGCCGTTCGAGGAACTCGCGGAAGGGTTCGCCGGGCTCATGGTCCGCGACCAACCCGGCGGGCGCGGCCCGGTGTTCGACCCGCGCCAGGTCGAGCAGCGGTTCGACCTCACGGGACGGGCCCATGCGTGCGTGCCGCTGGTGGTCGATGTGGCGGACCGTACGATGCGGTGGCTGGACGTCGTCAAGGGTGTCACCGGTACGCACCACGCGGTGTATCGGCACGTCGACGACCTGGCGTTGCTCGGGCGGGGGCTCGTGGAGCTCTTCGGATCCGGGGCGCGGGTGGGGCTCGGGGAGGTCGCGCGGCTGCACGCGGCGGCTCGGGCCCATACGGTCGTGGTGCGGTGGGGCGATGGGGCGCGGCTTGCCTATCGGCGGCGGGCCGGGGAGGACGTCGTGCGCTTCGCGCGGCGGATCGGTTCCGCCGATGGGGATGGGCCGGTCGACGTCCCGGCGCCTGGGCTGGCGTTCCTGTACCGCGGGGATGTGGAACCGGCTCCTGGAGCCGAGGTCTTCGCGCTGCATCCGCGAGGGTTGGCTGCAGGGGCGGTGCGGCTGGTGGCGGCTGCGGATGTGGTGGCTGCGCTGGGGTGAGGGTGCCCCGGTCCCTCCCCCAGAGGGGGGACCCCCATTTCACCGTTTCTTGCGGGGGCTGCGCCCCCGCACCCCCGCAGCACCCTGCGGGCGCTGTCCTCAAACGCCGGACGGGCTGACTTGTCAGCCCGTCCGGCGTTTGAGGACAAGGGGGGTCTGGGGGCTCGCCCCCAGGAATCGGCGAAGGTGGGGGTCCCCCCTCTGGGGGAGGGACCGGGGCACAGCCCGCCGCAGGCGTTACACCCGCACCCAACGCCCCAACGCCAGCCCCGCCTCCTCCTTCTGCCGCGTCACGCACAGCCCACCGTCCGGCGCGAAAGCGGCCAGCACCACCCGCCCCGCCGCGTCAAGCGCCAGCGCGGGCGCCCCCACGCACGCCTCGCCGGTCTTGGACCAGAAGGCGCCCGCCTTCTCGTCGCCGGTCGGGTAGGCGGCGACGGCCGGCAGGCCGGACGCCGTGCGCTGGGCGAGGACCGTGCAGTCGTGGCCGTCGATGGTGGTGCGGAGGGCGGCGACGGGGCCGGTGCCCTCGTCGTCGGAGGGGCCGAGGGTGACGGGGGTGACGTCGTCCTCGGGGTCGCCGAGGGCGCGGGTGTGGACGCGGAGGGCGGAGTCGGCGGCGTCCCGCCAGAAGTGGCTGACGCGGCCCTCCCCGGCGTCGAGGGAGGCGGCGGAGCCGGCCAGCGGCTCGGCGGTGATGTTGCGCACCCGCTTCAGCGGCCCGCCGGGCTCCTCCTGCCGCCAGCTCTGGACGCTGCCGTCGCAGGGGGCGAGGAGTTCGGCGCGCCCGTCCTCGGTGGCCGTCGTGGCGAGGGAGTCGAGGACGTTGCTGCCCTTCATGTCCGTCCAGGCGCCCCAGACGCCCTTGGCGTCCTGGCGCCGGCCGCAGACGCCGCCGCCCGCGTTCCGGAGGAAGACCTGCGGGCCGTGCTTGTCCACGACGGCGGCGGGGGCGCCGATGCGGGCGGCGCGCTCCTGGTCCTGCCCGTAGGGGGTGCCGATGGAGCGCCAGGGGGTCAGGGCCCGGCCCGGCTGGAACTGCGTGGCGTAGACGACGTCCGTCTCGGTGCGGCCGTCGTCCGTCTCCCGGGTGCGGACGCCGAAGAGGTACACGTACCCCTGCGGGGTGCGGCAGAGCGAGAGGTGGGGCTCCAGGCCGGGGACGGTGATCCGCTCGGGGCCCGTCCAGCCGGGGCCGCCGGGGGCGGTCTCGGTCCAGCGCAGCAGGCCGTTGGCGGCGGGCGCGTAGGCCGTGAGCCGGCCGTCCTGTCCCCGCAGCAGCCAGCCGGTCGTGGGGGTGGCCGTCCGTGCCATGACTCGCTGCCAGCCTCTCTCTGCCCCAATTCCGCGTCGCGCGGAGCCGTTTCACCGGCGATTTCCGACCCCCGACAATAACATTGCGCAGGTGACGGCATTCCGGTTCGCACCCGGCGTGCGAGCCTGGTGGGTATGAACGCCGGTAGGACAGCCGAAGCGGACGGGCCCGGTCCCCTCCTCGTCGTCGACGCCGCCAACGTCGTGGGCAGTGTCCCCGACGGCTGGTGGCGGGACCGCCGCGGGGCCACCGAGCGACTGCGCGACGCCCTGGCCGGGTACGCGTCCGGCGGGCTGCCGGACGTCGTCCCGCCGCTGCCCGGCCCGCTGGACGTCGTCCTGGTGGTGGAGGGCGCGGCGCGCGGGACGGAGCCGGTGCCGGGGGTGCGGGTGGAGGCGGCGGCCGGCAGCGGGGACGACCGGATCGTCGAGGTGGTGGCCGGGGAGCGGGCCCGGGGGCGGCGCTGTGTGGTGGCGACCGCCGACCGGGAGCTGCGGGAGCGGGTCGCGGCGCTGGGCGCGGAGACGGTAGGGCCGCGGACGGTACGGCCCTGACGGGGCCGGCCGCGACCGTACGGCGACGGCCTCACCGCCGCGCGTACAGCACCGCCCCCTCCACGCTCCCCACCCGCGCGTACCCGCTCCGCACGAAGGCCCGCAGCGTGGGCACCCGTGCCACCGCGTAGGGCCGGCCGCGGGAATCGTCCACGACCAGCGCCGGCGGGCGCGCCCGGAGTTCGCGGCGGAGGACGGGCCAGCCGCCCGGTACGCCGTACGCCTCCCCTACGGCGGAGGCGTCCCGGCCGCCGCTGTAGTTGGTGAGCAGTCCGGCCGTCAGGAAGCGGCCGGCGGGCGGGCGGCGGGCGAACCAGTACTGCTCGGGGTGCATGCCCCAGATCAGCACCGGGTCGGCGGGTGCGGTCCGGGCCCGTACCGCGTCGGCGACCCGCAGCGAGTGCGGCAGTTCGGGCGGGGTGACGACGAGTCCGGCGGTCAGGAAGGCGGCGCAGGACAGGGCGCTCAGCCCGGCGGCCACGCGCCGCGCCGCCTCGGGGAGGGTGTGCAGGGCCGCGGTGGCCAGCAGGGTGAGGGGCGGGATGAGCTGGAGGTAGTAGTGGCCGAAGAAGTGGAAGCCGGTGGTGACGGCCACCGCCGAGGCGATCAGCCACAGCCACAGCTCGGGCGGCGCGACCCGGCGGCGGGCCAGCAGGAGGAGGCAGACGGGTGCCAGCAGGCCCGCGCAACTGGTGGTCAGCGTACCGGCGTTGGTGAGGGCGCGGGCGGCCGAGGCGCCGACCGTGCCGTCCACGGAGGCGTAGCTGCCGGAGCCGGTCACGCACCAGAACAGCAGCCGGGCCGGGCCGCAGAGCCAGGCGACGGCGGCGACGGGCAGGGTGAGGCCGGCCGCGAGGGCGGCCGTGCCGCGGCGGCCCTGCCCCTGGAGCGGCCGGGCGGTCCAGAGCATGAGCAGGACGGGCGCCAGGACCGCTCCCCCGGTCTGCTTGGTGAGCAGCGCCGCGGCCGTGGCCAGGCCGGCCCGGCCCCAGCGGCCGCGGTCGGCGCACCACATGGCGGCGGCCGTCCACGGCACGGCGAACACCTCGAAGGTGGCGGCCTGCGCGTCCTCGGGCTCCAGGCCGATGGAGACCAGCAGGTAGAGCACCCCGGCCGTGCGCCCGGCGCGCTCGCCCCAGCGGCGGCGGGCGAGCGAGGCCAGCAGCACGGCCGTCACCAGCTGGGCCGCCACGGCGAGGCCCTTGACGGGCAGCAGCGAGCCGTCGCCGAAGGCGCGGAAGCACGCCTCGTACAGCCAGGGCAGCAGGGGCGGCTTCCGGTCGACGACGGTGCGGTAGAGGACGGCGCCCTGGGCGAGCATCCGGGCCTGGGTGGCGAGGAAGCCCTCGTCCGGGTTCCACAGCGGGCGGAGGAAGGACGGCAGCCGGGTGGCGAGGGCCAGGGCGGTCAGGGCGGGCAGCAGTCCGCGCCAGAAGGGCAGCCCGCGCCGGGGTCCCGTGGACGGCGGCTCCGCGCTCGCGCGGGGGCGCGGGACGGCGGCGGGGGCCGGGACGGCGACGTGCTGGACGGCGGGCATGCGGCCAACCTAGGGGTCGGTCTGTTCCGGCGGCGGGTGACATACGGGGCGGTCAGGGAGGAATCAGGGATGGTCCGGAGGCGGAGTCGGGGGCGGGCCGGGCCCGGAGTCGGGGACGGGTCGGGGGAATCCCCGAGGCCCGGTCCCGGAGGCCGCCCCGTCACCGTCCACCCGACCGCGCCGCCTCCGCCGCCACCCTGCTGTGCCGCTTCCCGTACGCGAAGTAGACGACGACGCCCAGGGCCATCCACACGGCGAACCGCAGCCACGTCTCCGCCGGCAGGTTGAGCATCAGCCAGAGCGAGGCCAGCACGGACAGCACCGGCACGAACGGCACGAACGGGGTGCGGAAGGCGCGCGGCAGGTCGGGGCGGGCGCGGCGCAGCAGGATGACGCCGAGGGCGACGACGACGAAGGCGAAGAGGGTCCCGATGTTGACGAGCTCGGCCAGCACGTCGATGGAGGTGAACCCGGCGACGACGGCCACGACACCGCCGAGCAGGAGCGTGGAGCGGTAGGGCGTGCCGAAGCGGGGGTGCACGGTGGAGAAGACGCGCGGCAGCAGCCCGTCGCGGCTCATCGCGAAGAACACCCGGCTCTGCCCGAGCAGCAGGATCATGCACACGGCGGTGAGGCCGACTGCCGCGCCGAAGCTGATCAGCCCGGCCCAGAAGGGCTGTCCGGCGTCCTTGAAGGCGTCGGCGAGCGGCGCGTCGACGGAGAGCCGGCTGTACTTCTGCATGCCGGTGACGACGATGGACACGGCCACGTACAGCACCGTGCAGATGGCGAGCGAGCCGAGGATGCCGCGCGGCACGTCGCGCTGCGGGTTGTGGGTCTCCTCGGCGGCGGTGGCGACGATGTCGAAGCCGATGAAGGCGAAGAAGACCACGGCGGCGGCGGAGAAGATGCCCATGACGCCGAAGTGGGACGGTGTGAAGCCGAAGAGGAGCTGGGACAGGGGGGCGGCCAGGCCGCTGCCGCCCGCGCTGCCCTGGGAGGGCGGGATGAACGGGTCGTAGTTGGCGCCGCTGACGAAGAACGACCCAGCGATGATGACGATGAGGACGACTGTCACCTTCACGCCCACCACCACGGCGGTGACGCGTGAGGAGAGTTTCATCCCGGCGATCAGGATCGCGGTGAGCACCAGCACCAGCACACAGGCGAGGAGGTCGAAGCCGAAGTCGCCGTGGTGCGGCCCGGAGAGGGCGGCGGGGAAGTGCCAGCCGGCGGTGTCGAGCAGCGAGCGGATGTAGCCGGACCAGCCGACGGAGACCACGGCGCAGCCCAGCGCCAGCTCCAGGATCAGGTCCCAGCCGATGATCCAGGCGGGCAGTTCGCCGAGCGAGGCGTACGAGAAGGTGTACGCGGAGCCGGCCACCGGCACGGTGGACGCGAACTCGGCGTAGCACAGCGCCGCCAGCGCGCAGACGATGCCGGCGAGGACGAAGGAGAGGGCCACGGAGGGGCCGGCGGTCTCCTTGGCGACCTTGCCGGTGAGGACGAAGATGCCGGTGCCGATGACGACGCCCACGCCGAAGACGGTGAGGTCGAGGGCGGAGAGGGACTTCTTGAGGACGTGTTCGGGTTCCTCGGTGTCCCGGATGGACTGCTCCACCGTCTTGGTCCGGAACACCCCGCTCCTGCCGCGGTCGTTCCGGGTCGGTCGCTCCGTGGCCATGGCCCACCTCCACCAGTCGCGGCTCGCGCCGCCCCGCGTCGTCCCTGAACTGAGCGAGTGTCCGCGATGTCCGGGGCCCGGCCCGGGGGGCCACAGCCTCCCGGCACCGGATTCACCCGATGGAGGGCGTTCGGGGGTGTGTGCGAGGGCCGGCCGGACCACCCGGGAGGATGGTCCGACCGGCCCTCGTCGGGGTCCGGTGGCCCGGTCAGTCGCGGGCTGCCTCCGCGGGCTCGCCCGGCTCGTCCGCGCCCGGGAGCACGGCGGCCTCGGCGGCCTCCGTGACGCCGCCCTCGACGGACGCCCCGTCGAGCTTGGCGACGAGGCCGGTGACCTGGCGGGCGATGTCCGGGGCGGTCAGCCCGATCTCGGCCATGACCTCCTTGCGGGAGGCGTGGTCGAGGAAGCGCGGCGGAATGCCGAAGTCGCGCAGCGGCAGATCGACGCCGGCGTCGCGGAGCGCCTGGGCGACGGCCGAACCGACGCCGCCCACCCGGCCGTTGTCCTCGACGGTGACGACGACGCGGTGCTCCCGCGCCAGGCCGGGCAGCGCCTCGTCGACCGGCTTGACCCAGCGCGGGTCGACGACGGTGGAGGAGATGCCCTGCTTGTCGAGGAGGTCGGCGATCTCCAGGCACATCGGGGCGAGCGCGCCGACGGAGACGATCAGGACGTCGGCCCGGTTCGTACCGTCCGCGGGGCGGCGCAGCACGTCCATGCCGCCGACCCGGCCGACGGCCTCGACGGCCGGTCCGACCGTGCCCTTGGAGTAGCGCACGACGGTGGGGGCGTCGTCGACCTCGACGGCCTCGCGGAGCTGGGCGCGGACCTGATCGGCGTCGCGCGGGGCGGCGATCCGCAGGCCGGGCACGACCTGGAGGATCGACATGTCCCACATGCCGTTGTGCGAGGCGCCGTCGTCACCGGTGACGCCCGCGCGGTCGAGGACGAAGGTGACGCCGCACTTGTGCAGGGCCACGTCCATGAGGACCTGGTCGAAGGCGCGGTTGAGGAAGGTCGCGTAGACGGCGAAGACCGGGTGCAGCCCGCCGGTGGCCAGGCCGGCCGCGGAGGTGGCGGCGTGCTGCTCGGCGATGCCGACGTCGTAGACGCGGTCGGGGAACTCCTTGGCGAACTTGCCGAGGCCGACCGGCTGCATCATCGCGGCGGTGATCGCCACGATGTCCTCGCGCTCGCGGCCGAGCGCGACCATCTCGTCGCCGAACACGGACGTCCAGCTGGCACTGGAGGCGGCGACCGGCAGACCGGTGTCGGGGTGGATGACGCCGATGCCGTGGAAGCGGTCCGCCTCGTGCTGCTCGGCGGGCTGGTAGCCGCGGCCCTTCTCGGTGAGGCAGTGGACGATCACCGGACCGTTGAAGCGCTTGGCCCGCTGGAGCGCGGACTCCAGGGCCTCGATGTCGTGGCCGTCGATGGGGCCGACGTACTTCAGCCCGAGGTCCTCGAACATGCCCTGGGGGGCGATGAAGTCCTTGAGGCCCTTCTTGGCGCCGTGCAGCGTCTCGTAGAGCGGCTTGCCGACGACCGGGGTGCGCTCCAGCAGGTCCTTGCCGCGGGCCAGGAAGCGCTCGTAGCCGTCGGTGGTGCGCAGGGTGGCCAGGTGGTTGGCGAGGCCGCCGATGGTGGGCGCGTAGGAGCGCTCGTTGTCGTTGACGACGATGACGAGCGGGCGGTCCTTGGCGACGGCGATGTTGTTCAGCGCCTCCCAGGCCATGCCGCCGGTGAGGGCGCCGTCGCCGATGACGGCGACGACGTGCCGGTCGTCGTGGCCCAGGACCTGGTTGGCCTTGGCGAGGCCGTCGGCCCAGCCGAGGACGGTGGAGGCGTGGCTGTTCTCGATGACGTCGTGCTCCGACTCGGCCCGCGAGGGGTAGCCGGAGAGGCCGTCCTTGGCGCGCAGCCGGGAGAAGTCCTGGCGGCCGGTGAGCAGCTTGTGCACGTACGACTGGTGCCCGGTGTCGAAGAGGACCTTGTCCTTGGGCGAGTCGAAGACGCGGTGCAGGGCGATGGTGAGCTCGACCACACCGAGGTTGGGGCCGAGGTGGCCACCGGTCTTGGAGACGGCGTCGACGAGGAAGGTGCGGATCTCCGCGGCCAGCCGGTCGAGCTGCTCGGGGCTCAGCCGGTCAAGATCGCGCGGTTCCCTGATGCGGGTCAGCAGGGCCACCCGTGCCTCCTTAAGCTGTCGAGCTTTTGCCGGTCGGTCGAGTCTAATCTTCCGCTTGGCGTGGCGGTGAACGGGTGCGGGGATGTATGTCACCCGGATGCTCGGTGGTGGTCCCGCAGGGGGGTGTGCCCCGGTCCCGACCTTTCACCGTTTCTTGCGGGGCTGCGCCCCCGCACCCCCGAAACCGCGCTCCGCGCGGTTGTCCTCAAACGCCGGACGGGCTGATTTCAGCCCGTTGGGGGTACCCCCTCTGGGGGAGTTTGAGGACAAAGGGGGTCTGGGGGCTTGCCCCCAGGAATCGGCGAAGGGCGGGACCGGGGCACCAGCCCGCCGCAGGCGCTACACCCGCCCCGCCGTCCGCTGCGTCCGCCGCGACACCGAGTCGATCACGACCGCCGCCAACAGCACCGCACCGGTGATCATGTACTGAACGGCCGAGGCGATCCCCAGCAGCGCCATCCCCGAAGCGATCGACTGGATGACGAGCACACCCAGCAGCGCGGACCACGTCTTCCCGCGCCCACCGAACAGGCTCGTCCCCCCGATCACCGCCGCCGCGATCGCGTTCATCAGCAGGCTGCCCGCCCCCGACGACTGGTTCGCCGCGTTGATCTGCGAGGCGAGGAACATCCCGCCCAGTGCCGCCATCGTCCCGGAGAGCGCGAAGACCGAGATCCGCACCGTCGCCACGTCGATGCCGGCCCGGCGGGCCGCCTCGACGCCGCCGCCGACGGCGAAGACCTTGCGGCCGTAGCGGGTGCGGCGCAGTACCAGGTCGAGGGCGACGACGACGCCCATGAAGATCACCACGGCCAGTGGCAGGCCCTTGTACTGGTTGAAGACCCAGGCCACCGCGTAGGCGGGCACCGCCAGGGCGGCCGTGCGCAGCACGATCTCGGCGAAAGGCCGGCTGGGCACCTGGGCGGCGGTCCGGCGGCGGGCGTCCCGCCAGGCGACGAGGAAGTAGGCCAGGACGGTGGCGGTGGCCAGTCCGTAGGCGGCGGAGATGTCCTCGAAGTAGTGGTTGGTGAGCTGGGCGACCAGCCCGGAGTCGTCGAGGTTGATCGTTCCGTTGGCGCCCAGGACCTCCAGCATCAGGCCGTTCCAGCCCAGCAGGCCGGCCAGGGTGACGACGAACGCGGGGACGCCGATCCGGGCGAAGAAGAAGCCGTGGAGCACCCCGGCGACCGTGCCGGTGAGGATCGCCAGGATCAGGGCGAGCCATTCGGACATGCCGTGGTTGACGTTGAGGACCGCGAAGACGGCCGCCGCCAGGCCGCTGACCGAGCCGACGGAGAGGTCGATCTCGCCGAGGATGAGGACGAAGACGATGCCGACGGCGATCAGGCCGGTGCCGGCGGCGGTGATGAAGAGGTTGGAGAGGTTCTCGGCACCGAGGAAGGCCGAGTCCTGGAGCTGGAACACCAGGCAGATGACGATCAGGCCGACGACGACGGGCAGCGAGCCCAGTTCGCCGCTGCGCAGCTTGCGCAGGAACTCGGACCAGTAGCCGGCGAAGCCCTCCTCGCGGACGAGCAGCCGGGGGTCGACGGGGGTGGCGACGGCCGGAGCGGCGGGCTGGGAGCCCTCGGGGGTCTTGGAGAGGTCGGTGGTCATGCCCGGTCCTCCGCGATGCGGGCCTTACGGCGGGTGACAGCGTTGTCAGTGGCGCCGGTGATGGCCGAGACGATCTCTTCCTGGGAGGTGGTGCGCACGGCGAAGACCCCGTTGTTCCGGCCGAGGCGCAGCACCGCGACGCGGTCGGCGACGGCCTGGACGTCGGCCATGTTGTGGCTGATGAGGATCACGCCGAGACCCCGTTCGCGGAGCCGTTCCACCAGGTCGAGGACCTGGGCGGTCTGCTCCACGCCGAGCGCGGCGGTGGGCTCGTCGAGGATGACGACCTTGGGCTCGCCGAGCAGCGAGCGGGCGATGGCGACGGTCTGCCGCTGGCCGCCGGAGAGGGCGGCGACGGGGATCCGGACGCTGGGGATGCGGATGGACAGGGCGCCGAGCAGTTCGCGGGCCCGACGCTCCATCCCGACCTCGTCCAGCACCCCGGCGCGGGAGATCTCCCGGCCGAGGAAGAGGTTGCCGACGACGTCGAGGTTGTCGCAGAGGGCGAGGTCCTGGTAGACGGTGGCGATGCCGAGCTCCTGGGCGGTGTGCGGCCGGTCGATGGTGACGGGCCGCCCCTCCCACTCGATGACGCCGTCGTCGGCGGGCGCGACGCCCGCGATGGTCTTGACGAGGGTGGACTTGCCGGCGCCGTTGTCGCCCACCAGGGCGACCACCTCACCGGGACGGATCTCCAGCTCCACGTCGGTCAGCGCCTGGACGGCACCGAACCGCTTGGAGATCCCGCGCAACGCCAGTACGGGCGCAGCGGACATGTGGATCAGCTCCTCGGGCGCGCGCCCTACTTGAGGCCGGCGGCGTCGCAGGCGGACTTGTACTTGTCGGTGCAGATCTCGCGGAGGGTGAAGAAGCCCTCCTTGCCGACGTACTTGGGGATGTCGGCCTTCGTGAGCGCGAACGGGTCGACGATGATCGCGGGGATCTTCTTCTCGCTCCCGCTGTCGACGGTGGTCTTGGCGGTGCCGTCGAGCTTCTTGCCCTGCGCCAGGGCGACGGCCATGGTGGCCGCGGCCTCCGTCTCGGGTACGTACGGCTTGTAGACGCTCATGAACTGCTCGCCGGCGAGGATCCGCTGGACGGCGGAGAGTTCGGCGTCCTGGCCGGTGACCGGGGGCAGCTTGTCGAAGCCGGCGCTCTTGAGGGCGGTGATGATGCCGCCGGCCATGCCGTCGTTGGCCGAATAGACGCCGACGATGTTCTCCTTGCCGAGCGAGGAGATCGCGCCCTTCATGTTCTCGTTGGCGTTCTCCGGCTTCCACTCCTTGGTGTCGTACTCCTTGCCGACCTTCACCTTTCCGTCGAGCACGGAATGGGCGCCGTCCTTGTACATCTTGGCGTTGGGGTCGGTGACCGAGCCGTTCATCATGACGATCTGGCCTTTGCCGGCGTTGTCGCCGAGTTCCTTGAGCAGCGACTCGCCCTGGATCTTTCCGACCCGTTCGTTGTCGACGGAGGTGTAGGCGTCGACCGGGCCCTCGGCGAGCCGGTCGTAGGCGACGACGGGGATTCCCTTGTCGTGCGCCTTCTTCACCGAGCTCGCTATCGACTTGGCGTCCACGGCGTCGACGATCAGCGCGTCGACCCGCTTGGTGATCATCGTGTCGACCTGCTGCTGCTGGACGGAAGCGTCCTGCTTCGCGTTCTCGTAGAGGACGGTGGCGCTGGTGCCCGCCAATTCCTTGATCTTCTTTTCGAGCAGCGGCTTGTCGAAACGCTCGTACCGCGCGGTCTGGTTCTCCGGAAGGAGCAGCCCGATGGTGAGCGACCCCTTCTTCTCCTTCTTGTCCCCGTTGTCGCCGGCCTGTTTGGCCTTGCCGCAGGCGGCGAGGGTGACGGCCGTCGACAGAGCGACGACGGCCACCGCGGCGCGACGCAGATGCGTGTTCACGTACGGATACCTCCCTGACATGGCCGCGCCGTTGCGGCCGAGGTGACCGGAAGTCAACTCGGACCGCAAAGGGGCGTCAAGAAGTTAATCCTTAACGAGATGGCAACGATGCCATGCGTTATGTGCGTGAACTCAAGGGGCGTGTTGCCGGAGGTGTCCGGAAATCAATCAGAAGGGACCGGGCGCGTCCGCCGCCGGCAATCCGTCCAGCAGCGAGGAGTCGCCCATCTCGCTGAGCACGAGGGCGAGCGCGCCGAGCACCTCGGCCCGGCCGCCCAGCGCGCCCGGTACGACCTCCAACTGCCGTGCGGCGCTGGGGATCGCGTACCGTCCGACCGACTCCCGGATCGGCGCGAGGACGAGCTCCCCGGCCTCCGCGAGGTCCCCGCCGAGCACCACCCGGCTGGGGTTGAGCAGGTTGCACAGGCTCGCCACGCCGCTGCCGATGTGCCGGCCGACGTCCGCGATCACCCGGCGGCAGCCGGCGTCGCCGTCGCGGGCGAGCCGGACCATGCGGGGCGCGGTGAGGTCCGGGCCGTGGGCCGAGTGCAGGAGCGGCAGGACGTAGCGGTGGGCAGTGAAGGTCTCCAGGCAGCCGCGGTTGCCGCAGCGGCAGACGGGCCCGGACTCGTCCAGGGTGATGTGGCCGATCTCGCCCGCGGTGCCGCCGGGGCCCCGGTAGATCTGCCCGTTGATCACCAGGCCGGCGCCGACGCCGCTGGCGACCTTGATGTACGCGAGGTCGGCGGCCCCGCGGCCGGCCCCCCAGACCAGTTCGCCGAGCGCGCCGAGGTTGGCGTCGTTGTCGACGTGGACGGGGACGTCGAGCCGGGTGGCGAGCTCGTCGCGGGGGTTGGTGCCGGCCCAGCCGGGCAGGATCGCCGTCGAGCCGAGCACGCCGGACTCGTCGATCGGCCCGGGGACGCCCAGGCCCACCCCGATGATCTTCCCGGGATCGATGCCGGTGGCCGCGATCAGCGTCTTGACCAGGTGTTCGGCCCGTTCCAGGCCCTGGGTCGCGGAGGCGTCCGTGTCCAGCGGCTCGGCCTCCTCGGCGAGCACCCGGTGGGCCAGGTTGCCGATCGCCACGCGCAGGTGGGTGTGGCCGAAGTCGACGCCGACGACGATCCCGGCGTCGCCCGAGAGCGAGACGCTGCGGGCCCGCCGGCCGCCGGAGGAGGTGGGGGTCACCTCGACGGTGCCGTTGTCCTTGAGCTCGCGGACGATGTTGGAGACGGTGGCCGCCGACAGCCCGGTGGTCCGGGCGATCTCCGCCTGGGTCAGCGCCCCCGACCTGCGCACCGCGCGGACGACCCGCTCCAGGTTGGCCCGGTGCAGCGACGACTGCGACCCCGGAGTCTCCACGCCCATCCACTCCCGCCTCGTCGGCACGGCACGACCGCCGCCCCGGCCACCGGGCTGCGACAGTGGAGCCCGGTATCCGTACAACATATGAACTCTAAGCTCAGCCGCACACCCGGGAGCACGTCAAGGCTCCGGACACCGCGACGGCGCCGGGCGGGGCCCTCCCATGGTACGGATCACCGCTCGGCGGCGGCCGGGGCGGAGGGGCGGGGGCCTCCGACGGCTTCGGAAGCGGCTTCGGGAGCGGCTCCAGGGGCTTGCTCCGAGGGCGGCTCCGGGAGCGGTTGCGAGGGCGGTGCGGGAGCGGTTGCGGGGCTCAGTCCCGCTCGCGCCGCACCCGGTGGGAGAGGCGGTCCGCCGCGAAGGCGATCGGCCCGGCGAGGAACATGAAGAACCAGCTCCCGGTGGCGTAGCTGACGCCCGCGGCGGCGACGGCGCCGACGGGGACGCCGAGGAAGGCGCCGGTGAAGCGGCCGGGGCGGTCGGCGGGCTCCGGGGCGGCGGACCGGGCGGGGGCCGGGGCGGCCGTGCCGGACCGGGCGAGGGCGGTGCCCGCGGCCGTGTCGACGAGGGTCGGACGGGGTTCGGGGAGATCCTCGAAGAGGGCCAGGACGTCCGCCCGGGTACGGGCCTCGTTGAGGGCCTCCAGCCGCTCTCCGTACTCGTCGATGGTCAGCCGGCCCTGACGGCTGTGCGTCGTCAGGGCCTCGATGGCTTCGTCGCGTTCGTCGTCGCCGATACGGAGCTTGGTGCTGTCGAGCTGGGTCACGCGCATGATCGTATCTTCGCGTCTTCGGACGGAGTGGCCGGAGCCGGGCCCGCGACCCCCGCGCCTACTTGAGCGCGCCGGCCGTCAGCCCGGACTGCACCTGGCGCTGGAAGACGATGTACGCGGCGAGGACGGGCAGCATCGCGATCACCAGGCCCGCGAAGAGGCCCGACCAGTCGCCCTTGTACCGCTGGCTGGCCGCCAGTGCCACCAGGCCCTGCGGCAGCAGCTTCTTGTCGTCGTCGCCGACGTTGAGCACCGCCGGCAGCAGGTACTGGTTCCACTGGCCGAGGAAGTTGAAGATGCCCACGCTGATCAGGCCGGGCTTGGCCATCGGCAGCATCACCTGGAAGAAGGTCCGGGTGTGCGACGCGCCGTCGATCAGCGCCGCCTCCGCGACCGAAGAGGGCAGCGTCCGGAAGAAACCGGTCAGGAAGAAGACCGTGAAGGGCAGTGAATAGGCGATGTAGACGAGGATCAGCCCGTGGTACGTGTTGAGCAGCGCCATGTTCTTCATCACGAAGAACAGCGGCACCAGGGCCAGGATCACCGGGAAGCTCATCCCGCCCACGAACAGGTAGTAGACGAAGCGGTTGCCGGGGAAGTCGAAGCGCGCCAGCACATAGGCGGCCATCGCGCCCAGCAGCATGGTGCCGCACAGCGAACCGGCCACCACCACGATCGAGTTGAGGAAGTACTCGCTCATGTGCGCCTGGGACCAGGCGCGGCCCCAGGCCCCGAAGTCCGGGCTCTTCGGCAGCGACCAGGGCGAGGAGAAGATCTCCTTGTCGGTCTTGAAGGCGCTCATCACCGCCCAGAGCAGCGGCAGGGTGACCATCAGGCCCCAGATGACGAGGACGCCGTGCGAGAAGACGTTCAGGACGCCGCCCTCGCGCTCGCCGCCCGCGCCCCGCGCCCGTTTCTCCGGCGGGGCGGCCGGCGCGGGGGCGTCCGGACGGTCCGACGGCTCGGCTTGCACGGTCACGGTGCCACCCCCGGGTGGTTGTGCGGACGGACGGAACAGGCAGGCGCTGGGGGGACGGGCGCGCGCATCACGGCGGGCGCGCGCATCAGTACTCCAGCCGTTCGCGCCGCCCGAGCTTCATCACGATGCCCGCGAAGAGCATGGTGACGATGAGCAGCGCGACGCCCAGGGCCGTCGCGTAGCCGGCCTGCCCGTCGGTGAACGCCTTGGTGTAGAGGTAGTAGGTGAGCAGTTCGGTGGAGTAGTCCGGGCCGGGCCCGTCCATCATGATCTGGACGACCGCGAAGCCGTCCAGGGCCATGATCCCCATGTAGACCCAGCCGGTCTGGACGGTGTCCCAGAGCAGCGGCAGGGTGATCCGGAAGAAGGTCTGGACCCGGTTGGCGCCGTCCAGCAGGGCGGCCTCGTAGAAGTCCTTGGGGATGGCGCTCATCCCGGCGGAGAACAGCACCACGTAGAAGCCGACGTTGCTCCAGACCATCACCGCCGTCACGCACCACAGCGCCAGGTCCGGGTCGCCCAGCCAGTTCGGGTGGAGGGAGCCCAGGCCGATCGCGTCCAGGAAGGAGTTGATCGCCCCGCTGTTGGGGTTGTAGGCGAACTTGAACAGCAGGGCGACGATGGCGATGGACAGCACCTGCGGGAAGAAGTAGACGATCTTGTAGAAGCCGGAGCCGCGGACGCCGGCGACCGCCGCGTTCTTCCGGCGGCGGCCCCCGACGTTGAGCATGAAGGCGAAGAACAGGCCGAGTCCCAGCGTCACCAAGGGCAGCAGGAGCAGCAGCAGGAGGTTGTGCCCCAGCGCCTTCCAGAACAGCTCGTCGTCCCAGAGGCGTTGGTAGTTCTTCAGCCCCGTCATCTTGAACTTCGAGCTCAGGCCGGTCCAGTTGGTGAAGGAGTAGTAGATGGCCTGGACGAACGGCGAGACGACGAAGACCCCGTAGATCGCCAGCGGGACCAGCAGGAAACCGGCGATGAAACGGTACTTACCGTGCTGCATGACCTCGGACCCCGATCTTCGAACTGCCGTGACGGGTGCCGCCTTGGCGCGGGACGGTGCGAGCGGTGCTGGATGGTGCGGGACGGGCTACTTGTGCTTGTACTTCTTCACGGAATCGTCCTTGCGGGTCTCGTCGGTGTACTTCTGGATCTTCTTGATGGCCTCGTCGGGGGTGAGCCGGCCGTCCATCATCAGACCGAGCGCCGCCTTGCCGATCTTCTCCTTCTGGAGGGAGACGTACCAGTCCTGGAGCCGCGGATTGACCACGTTCCGGCCGGCCTTGGTGAGCGCCTCCTGGGACGACGCCAGACCGGGCGGCAGGGTGAGGCCCTCGGTGCCGCCGTTGAGGGAGGTGAGGGAGGAGACCGCCTTGATGAAGTTCTGGGTGGACTTCTTGCCCAGCATGATCCGCAGCAGCTCCATGCCGCCCTGCGCGTTCTTGGCGTTCTTCGGCACGATGAACGGCTCGCCGCCGGACGCCCAGATGGTCCCGAACGGCATCTTGTCGCTCTTGTCCAGGCTGGACGGCGCGCCGACCGCCATCCGGAAGTCCTTCGGCGTCATCTTCTTGGACTCGTTCTCCACCCAGGAGCCGTTCGGGATGAACAGCGCCTTGCCCTCGTTCCACGCCGTCTGCGACTGGATGTGGTCGAGGCCCGCGGTGCCCCGCAGGATGTAGCCCTTCTTGTAGAGCTCGTAGTACGCCTCGAAGGCGGCCTTGACGGCCGGGTGCTTCCAGGCGTCCGGCTCCAGGTTGTCGATGCGGTCCAGCACCTCGGTGCCGCCGATCTTGGCGATGAACGGGTAGAGGCTGAACGGGATGTAGTACGGGTGCTGGCCCGCGTACGTCCAGCCGGCGATGCCCTTCTTCTTCGCCTTCTCGCAGAGCTTGAGCATCTCGTCCCAGGTCTCCGGGTACTGGGCGTCGAGCTTCTCCAGATTGGTCTTCGAGTACCAGACGCCGTAGACGGTGTAGGCGTAGTAGAAGACCCACACTTCGTCGCCGTCGAACTGGCCCATCTCGACGACGCCCGGGCGGAGGGTGTCCCGCACCTTCTTCTTGGGGTCGTCGAGGGACGGCGCGTCGAGGAGAGCGTTGAGGTCGGTGAGCTGTTTGAGGCCGACGAGGGTGCCCAGGTCCATCTGCTTAGCGCCGGAGTTGTCGATGAGGTCGGGCGGGGTGCCGCCGTTGAAGCGGGGCTGGATCTGCGGGGCGATGTCCTGGGTGCCGGTGTGCTTGATGTCGGCCTGCGGGTACGCCTTCTTGTACTCGGCCTCGGCGTCCTTGGCGTACTGCTGGCCGAAGCCGCCGTCGAAGATGACCACGTCGAGCGGGGCCGAGGCGTTCACCTTCAGCGGCTTCATCTCGCCCGCGCCACCGCCGCCGCCGGCCGGCTTGTCGGGCTTCGCGTCATCGTCGTCGCCGCCGGACGCGCAGGCGCTGAGCGCGCTCATCGCCGGTACGGCCACCAGGCCGAGCGCCGCGGCGCGTTTGATGAGGTCGCGCCGGCTGAATTCCGAGGTGGATCCCATGCTCAAGTCCTCGCCTTCTCCAGGACTCAGGCGGTGTGGCGGTCTCCCCTGTGCAGTCGGCTCGACGAAGGGCACGACACCGCGGTTCGGTGGAAGCTGGGCGTGCTGGATGTGCTGAGCGTGCTGGACGTGCTGGGTGCGCTGGGTGTACGCCGGGGAAGGCGCCCGGGCGGAGCCGTCGGCTCGTCCCCTCGATGGGCCCCGGTGTCCCCCCGGTTCCGCCACGGCGACGCGGGGTCGCCCCGGACGCCGACAGGTATAGTCCACTTCTCACCAACTGGGCAAGATCGGAAGCGTCTTCGACCGTCAGTCTTTCCCGAGTTGAGACCTCTCCGACACCGGGCGACACCAGCCCCGGGACCCTTGACACCACTGGAGCCTCACGCCCTACTTAACAGAGCGCGATCCGGGTGACAACGTTGTCTGCCTTCGGGAGAGGCAAGGGATGAGACAGAGACTCAGACGTCGCCGGCGGGCGCTCGCCCGGCCCGCGGCCGTCCTCGTGGCCGCCATACTGGTGACGGCCCCTCAGATCGCCCCGTCCGGCGCCGCCGCGGCGCCCGCCGGGAGGGCCGCGGACACGGCGGCCGGCGGCAGGGCCGAGGAGAGCTTCGCGTCCTCCTTCGAACCGGGCGATCCCCGCCCCGACTGGCGCAACACGGCCGAGACCGGCCCGGACGGCCGGGCCAGGTCGTCGGGGATCGACGGCGGGGATGGCCAGGGCATCCCCGGCAACGCCACCGACAAGGTGACCGCCGTCCGGGCCAGCGGCGAGAACGCCGAGGGCGGGGAGATCAAGGAGAACCTGGTCGACGGCGAGCCCACCAGCAAGTGGCTGGTCCGGCAGCGGACGGCCTGGCTGGAATTCGACCTCTCCGAACCCGTCGCCGTCACCCGGTACGCCCTCACCTCCGCCAACGACGCCCCCGGCCGCGACCCCCGGGACTGGACGCTGCGCGGCTCGGCGGACGGGAAGAGCTGGACGGTCCTCGACACCCGGCGCGGCGAGAACTTCGAAAAGCGGCTCCAGACACGGCAGTTCACCCTTGCCACCGGTGGCGCCTACCGCCACTTCCGCCTCGACATCACCGGCAACGCGGGCGACGAGCTCACCCAGCTCGCCGAGGTGCAGTTCGCCACGGCCGACCCCGGCACTCCCCCGCCCGCGGCCATGCGCACGTACCCCGACACCGGCCCGGCCGCCTCCCCCACGGCCAAGCCCCGCGCCGGCTTCACCGGGAAGCACGCCCTGCGCTACGGCGGCACCCACCGCGCCAAGGGCCGCGCCTACGCGTACAACAAGGTCTTCGCCGTGAACGTGCGGGTCACCGCGCGCACCCGGCTGGCGTACAAGATCTTCCCCGCCATGGCCGAGCGCGACCCCCGCTACCCCGCCACCCACGTCTCCCTCGACCTCGCCTTC
Source organism: Streptomyces mobaraensis (assembly GCF_020099395.1). NCBI lineage: Bacteria > Bacillati > Actinomycetota > Actinomycetes > Kitasatosporales > Streptomycetaceae > Streptomyces > Streptomyces mobaraensis. Next base: position 1,773,642 of record NZ_CP083590.1, read on the forward strand.
ACCGACGGCACCTACCTCAGCCAGCTCGACGCCCGGGACCAGCACGGCGCGCCGCTGACGCCGCGCGGCCAGGCGGACTCCAAGACGCTCTACGTCAACCAGTGGAACAGCAAGGAGGCGGCGATCGGCCGCGTCGCCGCCGGCAAGACCGTGGCACGCGTCCTCGTCGCCTACGACGCCCCCGACGGCCCCGCGCCCTTCCGGGGCTGGATCGACGACGTGTCCCTGGCCCCCGCGCCCGAGGAGAAGACCCCGGCGCACCCCGCGGACCGCGCCCTCACCACCCGCGGCACCCTCTCCAGCTCCTCCTTCTCCCGCGGCAACACCTTCCCCGCCACCGCCGTCCCGCACGGCTTCACCTTCTGGACGCCCGTGACCGACGCGGGCTCCACCAGCTGGCTCTACCGGTACGCGGCGGCCAACAACGCCGACAACCTGCCCATCCTCCAGGCGTTCTCGGCGAGCCACGAGCCCAGCCCCTGGATGGGCGACCGGCAGACCTTCCAGGTGATGCCCTCCGTCGCGGCAGGCACCCCCGACGCCTCGCGCACCGCCCGCGCCCTCCCCTTCCACCACTCCCGCGAGACGGCCACGCCACACCACTACGGCGTCACCTTCGACAACGGGCTGAAGGCCGATATCGTGCCCACCGACCACGCCGCGATGATGCGATTCACCTTTCCGAGTGAATCGGCCGACAAAGCCAACGTCATCCTTGACAACGTCACCAACGCCGGCGGTCTGACGCTGGACACCGCGCACGGGACGTTCACCGGCTGGTCCGACGTGAAGAGCGGACTGTCGACGGGAGCCGGCCGGCTGTACGTGTACGGCGCCTTCGACGCCCCGGTGACCGGCGGCGGCAAGCTGCGGCGCGGCGGGGCCGGGGACGCGAGCGACGTCACCGGCTACCTGCGGTTCCGGCCGGGCGCCGACCGTACGGTCACCCTGCGGATCGCCACCTCGCTCATCGGCACCGACCAGGCGAAGGCCAACCTGGAGCAGGAGATCCCGGCCGGGACGCCGTACGCCCGCGTCCACGACCGGGCTCGGGACGCCTGGGACAGGCTGCTGGGCCGGGTGGAGGTGGAGGGCGCGACCGCCGACCAGCTCACCACCCTGTACTCGGGCCTCTACCGCCTCTTCCTCTACCCCAACTCCGGCTTCGAGAACACCGGTTCGGCCGACCACCCCAAGCAGCGCTACGCCAGCCCGTTCTCCCCGCCCACCGGCGCGTCCACCCCCACCCGTACCGGCGCCCGGATCGTCGACGGCGAGGTCTACGTCAACAACGGCTTCTGGGACACCTACCGCACCACCTGGCCCGCGTACTCCCTGCTGGCCCCCGGGCAGGCCGGGCGGATGGTGGACGGTTTCGTGCGGCAGTTCAAGGACGGCGGCTGGGTCTCGCGCTGGTCCTCCCCCGGCTACGCCGACCTGATGACGGGCACCAGCTCCGACATCGCCTTCGCCGACGCGCACGCGAAGGGCGTCCGCTTCGACGCCGAGGCCGCGTACGAGGCGGCGCTGAGGAACGCGACGGTGGCGCCGACCGACCCCGGCACCGGCCGCAAGGGCATGGACACCTCCGTCTTCCTCGGCTGGACGAGCACGAAGACGCACGAGGGCATGTCCTGGGCGCTGGACGGCTACCTGAACGACTTCGGGCTGGCCCGGATGGGCCAGGCGCTCTACGCGAAGACGCACCGGGAGCGCTACCGGGAGGAGTCGGAGTACTTCCTCAACCGCGCCCGCGGCTACGTCAAGCTGTTCGACCGGCGGATCGGCTTCTTCCAGGGCCGGAACGAGGACGGCTCGTGGCGGCTGTCCCCCGAGGCGTACGACCCGCGGGTCTGGGGCTACGACTACACCGAGACCAACGGGTGGAACTTCGCCTTCACCGCCCCCCAGGACACCCGCGGCCTCGCCGCGCTGTACGGCGGCCGGTCCGGTCTCGCGAAGAAGCTCGACGCCTACTTCGCCACCCCGGAGACGGGCGCGCCGGAGTTCGCCGGCTCGTACGGCGGGGTCATCCACGAGATGACCGAGGCCCGCGACGTCCGCATGGGCATGTACGGGCACAGCAACCAGCCCTCCCACCACATCGCCTACCTGTACGACGCGGCCGGGCAGCCGTGGAAGACGCAGGCGAAGGTGCGCGAGGTGCTCTCCCGCCTGTACCTGGGCAGCGAGATCGGGCAGGGCTACCCGGGCGACGAGGACAACGGCGAGATGTCCGCCTGGTACGTCTTCGGCGCGCTCGGCTTCTACCCGCTGGTGATGGGGCAGGGCGAGTACGCGATCGGGTCGCCGCTGTTCACCAAGGCGACCGTGCACCTGGAGAACGGCCGCGACCTGGTGGTCAAGGCGCCGCGCAACAGCGCGCGGAACGTGTACGTGCAGGGGCTCACGGTCGACGGCAAGCCCTGGAACTCGACGGCGCTGCCGCACTCGGTGGTGGCGAAGGGGGCCACCCTGGAGTTCGCCATGGGCCCCGAGCCGTCGTCCTGGGCCTCCGGCGAGGGCGCCGGGCCCACGTCGATCAGCCAGGACGACAAGGTCCCGGACCCGCTGTCCGACGTCACCGTCCCGGACGGCTCCGCCCTCACCGACAACACCTCCCGTACCGCCGCCACCGTCACCACCGTCCCACTGGAGGTGACCGCCGGCTCCCGCGTCACCTCGTACACCCTCACCTCCGCCGACCGGGCCCGGGCGCCGAAGAGTTGGGTGCTCGAAGGTTCGGAAAATGGGCGTGACTGGAGTGCAACCGATCGACGCGAGGGACAGTCCTTCACATGGGACCGGCAAACGCGGGTGTTCTCACTCCACGCTCCGGTCACCTACCGTCACTATCGGCTGAAAGTCGTCGGTGGCGAGGCGAGTCTGGCCGAGATGGAGCTGTTGGGTTCACCACAGCGGTAGTTGAGGCCGGGAAGCCTGTGTAGAGTCTGTGAAGATCCAGTGCTGCTCTTCGTGCACAAAGGGCGGTACTGAAGTCCTTTTTTCATGGTTGGGGGGAAACTTTCCATGACTACTGTTTCGCGCGTTTCTCGCGCTTCGCGTGGTTCCGGGCGCGGTCTCTCGCGCTTCGTGACCGCCGCCGTCGCGGTGGCTCTGGTCGGGGGGACGGCCGGGGTCGCAGCGGCTCACACGACGGCGGCCCAGGTGGCCGCCGTGAAGAGCCCGTCGGCTTCCGCGCCGGTGTTCCAGGTCGGTGCCGTCACCGCCAAGGGTGACGACTTCTACGTCTACGAGGTCGACGGCAAGGGCGGCCTGAAGCCGCGCGAGGCCCGCGGCCCGTGGAAGGACCTGAGCGAAATCGCCCAGGTCGACCGCGACGCCGACGGCCGCCACGACGGCGACTACTTCATCAGCGAGAACGGCCGCGACCTCAAGTTCCACGGCCTGACCGGCAAAGATGTCAACCTCGTGCCCAACTACGGGTACTTCTACCACGGCCTGATCGCCCCCGGAGACCTCGGCGGCGGCAAGGAGGCCGACCTCGTCGCGCTGGGCAAGGACAGGATCGACGTCCGTATCACCAACTACGACGGCACGTTCTCCGGCGAGCGCGTGATCACCGGATCCGAGTGGGGGACGTACACCGAGATCGCCGGCCGCGGCGACTACACCGGTGACGGCAAGACCGACATGGTCGCCCACGACCGGGACGGCGTCCTCTGGCTCTACAAGGGCACCGGCAACGCCGAGAAGCCCTTCGAGGCCCGCACCCGGGTCGGCGGCGGCTGGAACAGGTACCACCACCTCTTCTCCAACGGCGACACCGACGGCGACGGCCGCAGCGACCTGCTGGCCATCGACAACGACGGCGCCCTGTGGCTGTACAAGGGCACGGGCGAGGCCGCCGCGCCCTTCAAGGCCCCGGTGAAGATCGGCAACTCGGGCTGGAACCAGTACCGCCTGGTCTTCTGACGCCCATGAGGTAACGCGTCACCGGGCCGTGCCCCGCCCATCGACGGCACGGCCCGCTCCCGGCTCCGCCGGATTCCATCTCCACTGAAGGTCCAGTGCTGCGCTCCGGCGTGGAGGGCAGCACCGCATACCCTTTCTCATGGTTTGGGGGGAACTTTCCATGACTGTTTCGCGTGTTTCTCGGCGTGGTCTCTCGCGCCTCGTGACGGCCGCCGTCGCCGTGGCCCTGGTCGGGGGGACGGCCGGGGTCGCCGCCGCGCACACCACCGGCACGCAGCTCGCCGCCAAGAAGCCGAGCGCTTCCGCGCCGGTCTTCCCGCTCGGCGCCGTCACCAAGACGGACAAGTTCTACTACTACGACGTCGACGGCAAGGGCGGCTTCAAGCCGCGCCAACTGGGCGGCGGCAACTGGAAGGCCATCTCGATGGCGGCCTGGGTCGACCGCGACGCGGACGGGCGCCAGGACGGCAACTACTACGTCGAGGGCGGCGACCTCAAGTTCATCGGCCTCGCGGGCCGCGCGCGCAACGTCGTGCCGGGCTTCGGTCACTTCTACGACCGCATCCTGGCTCCGGGGAACCTCGCCGGGTCGCGCCAGTCCGACCTGCTGGCCCGCAGCAAGAACGACGGCAGCCTCCACCTCTTCGTCATGAAGGAGGACGGCACCTTCTCCGATCAGACGCGGACCGGCGGCAAGGAGTGGGCCCAGTACACCGACATCGCGGGCCGCGGCGACCTCACCGGTGACGGCAAGACCGACATCGTCGCCAAGGACAAGGCCGGCATCCTCTGGCTGCACAAGGGCACGGGCAAGGCCGGCAAGCCCTTCGAGGCCCGCACCCGGATCGGCGGCGGCTGGAACAAGTACACGAAGGTCTTCTCCAACGGCGACCTGAACGGCGACGGCCACAGCGACCTGCTGGCCGTCGACGGCAAGGGGGCGCTGTGGCTGTACAAGGGCACGGGCAAGCAGGCCGCGCCCTTCAAGGCCCCGGTGAAGATCGGCAACTCCGGCTGGAACCAGTACCGCCTCGTGTACTGATCCGCCGTGCGGTGACGCAGTACCACCGGGCCGTGCCTTCCTCGCGGGGCACGGCCCGTCCCCGGCTCGACTTCTGCGCATCCTTCCCTTCGTCAGGAGACCCAGTGGCCCACATCCCCGGCCGCAAGGGGCGCGTTCTGCCGCGCCTCGTCACGACGGCGATCGCCGTCACCCTCGTCGGCGCCACCGCCGGCACGGCACTGGCCGACGGCCCCGCCGGGCAGTTCTCCGCCACCCTGCCGGACGCACGGTCCGCCAAGGTCGCCGCCGCCGGGAAGCCGACCGGCGACGCGCCGGTGCTGCCCGTCGTGGCTGTCGACAAATCCCTCGTCCGCGCCTTCGTACCGGACGGCAAGGGCGGCCTGCGGTCGCTCGGTTCCGGCCGTGACAAGGACTGGGAGCTCGTCAAAGCGGCTACGTTCGTCGACCACGACCGGAACGGCAAGCTCGACGGCGAGTACCTCCTGGAGAACAACGGCGAGGTCTTCCACCAGAGCGCCGCGAGCCGCGTCACCGGGATCGCGAGCGGCTTCGGCGGCTACGACACCTTCTTCTCCCCGGGCGACCTCGGCGGAACCCGCGGTTCCGACCTCCTCACCCGCGACAAGCAGGGCGTTCTCTGGGTTCACCAGGCCAACGGCAAGCCCGGCCGCGACTACTCCAAGCTCGCCCCGCGCAAGCGGGTCGGCGGCGGCTGGGGACAGTTCACCGCGATCACCGGCCGCGGCGACCTCACCGGTGACGGCAGGACGGACATCGTCGCCCGCGACAAGTCCGGCACGCTCTGGCTCTACAAGGGCACCGGGGACATCGCCAAGCCCTTCGCGGCCCGGACTAAGATCGGCAGCGGCTGGAACCAGTTCACCAAGCTCGTCGCGACGGGCGACGTGAACGGGGACGGCCACGCCGACCTCCTCGCCGTGGACGGCAAGGGCGCGCTGTGGCTCTACAAGGGCACGGGCAAGGCGTCCTCGCCGTACCAGTCGCGGGTGAAGATCGACGGTTCGGGCTGGAACCAGTACCGCCTGGTCTTCTGACCCACTTCTCCTTTCTCCTCCTACGGAGTTCTACGTGATCCACACCAACGGCCGCCGCTCCGGCGGTCGCGCACTCCCCCGCGTCGTCACCACGGCGATCGCCGCCGCCCTCGTGGCCGGCACCGCCGGTACGGCGCTGGCCGACGGGCCGGCCGCGGCCCCGGCCGGAAAGCTCGGCCCCAAGGTGACCGCCGACAAGACGGCCGCCGCCAAGGCCACCGTCGCCGACCCGACCGGCGCGGCGCCCTTCCTGGTGCTCAACGCCATCGACAACAAGGGCGACTACTACTCGTACCAGCCCAACGGCAAGGGCGGTCTCACCGCCCGCAAGGCGGGCAAGAACACCAACGCGTCCCGCAACGCCTGGAAGCAGATGCGGCTGGCGACCCAGCACCACAACCAGTTCGGCGAGGGCGACGGCCACTACTACGTCCAGAAGGACAACGAGGCCTGGTTCGCGGACAAGGGCTTCAGCACACGCGTCGGCACCGGCTGGAGCATGTACGACACCGTCTTCTCCCCGGGCAACCTGGGCGGTTCGGTGTACGGTGACGTGCTCGGGCGCGACAAGTCGGGCGTCCTGTGGGTCTACCAGGCCGACATCATCGGCAAGCTGTCCGCCCGCAAGAAGGTCGGCGGCGGCTGGGGCCAGTTCACGGCGATCGCCGGGCGCGGCGACCTGACCGGGGACGGCAAGACGGACATCGTCGCCCGCGACAAGTCCGGCACGCTCTGGCTGTACAAGGGCACCGGCGACCTGAACAAGCCCTTCGTGGGCCGCACCAAGATCGGCGGCGGCTGGAACAAGTTCGACCTGCTGGTCGGCACCGGCGACGTCGACGGCGACGGCCGCGCGGACCTGCTGGCGCGGGACAAGTCCGGCGCGCTGTGGCTCTACAAGGGCACCGGCAAGCAGAACGAGCCCTTCAAGGGCTCGGTCAAGGTGGGGACGGGCTTCGGCCAGTACCGCCTGATGTTCTGACACTGCGTCAGGTACCGGCCCTGTGGCGCCCCTCCATCCGGAGGGGCGCCACAGGCGTGTCAGGCCCCCGCCGCCGGAGTGCGACGCCCCGCCGCGGAGGCCATGCCGAGCCAGGTGTGCGGGTTGCCGGCCCAGCACCACCCCAGCTTCGGCGCCTTCTTGCTGATCCAGATCGCCGGGACCCGCCGGTCGCCGCAGCGCGAACCGCCCAGCGAGAAGCACTTGTTCTTGACCAGCGCCTCGGGGAAGTGCGTGATCAGCGCGACGCCCTCCTCGATGGTGAGCAGGGTCCGCCCGCGCCCGGCTATCGCCGCCATGGCCGTCTCCGGCACCGCGCCGCAGAACTCCTCGCCGCGCTCCACGCCGTACAGCAGGTACGCGGAGAGTCCGCCCGCCTCGGTCTCCTCGGTCGCGACGAACCGTTCCAGCGCGCCCGGCTCGAAGGAGCGGTCGACAAAGCCGGGAAGGCGTCCGCCGTGCAGGGTGGTACGGGGCATCGTCTCCTCGATCGGCACCACGTCCCGGGCGACCACCAGCAGGAACGGGATCCGCCCGGCGTCGAGGTCGTACGACGTGTCCGGCGCGGCGGCCAGGGCGACGGCCTCGGCCCGCAGTGGCGCGACCAGGGCCTCGAACTTCTCGGCGTCGAGGCCGGAGAGGGCCGGGTAGTCGCGGGTCACGAGGTTGCGCACCTGGCGGTCGAACTCGGCGCCGGCGTCGGAGAGGGGCGAGGGGGTGTGCGACAAGGATCCTCCGTAGGGAAGTCGGGCTACTTGCGCCGCGAGCGCAAACTTACGACGGGAGTAACTTTACGTCGGGCGTTCAGTAGTGTCAACGAAAAAATAGGACGGGGGTAAAGTTCACCCATGGACTCCCACTCGACCGCGGAGCCGGGCACCCCGCCCGCCGGACTCCGTGAGACCAAGAAGCGCGAGACGCGCCGGCTGATCTCCGACCACGCGACCAGGCTCTTCATCGAGCAGGGCTTCGAGCGCACCACCATCGCCGAGATCGCCGACGCCGCGCGCGTCGCCAAGAAGACGGTCACCAACTACTTCCCGCGCAAGGAGGACTTGGCGCTGGACCACCAGGAGGAGTTCGTCCGGGGGCTCGCCCTGACCGTCGCCGCCCGCGAACCCGGCGAGTCCGCCCTCGCCGCCCTGCGCCGCTCCTTCCTCGCGGCCGTCGCCGAACGGGACCCCGTCGCGGGCTTCGCGGGACCGGACTTTAGCCGCATGATCGCCGACAGCCCCACCCTCTCCGTCTGCCTGCGTGGCCTCCACGACCGCCGTGAGGAAGCCCTCGCCGCCGCCCTCGCCGAGGCGACGGCCGTACCGGCGGACGACGTGACCCCGCGCGCCGCCGCCGCGGTCCTGGGCGGCGTGCACCGGGTCCTCTTCGGCCGCATCCAGGCCCTGACGCTGGCCGGGCACGGCGACGACGAGGTGGCCGAGGTCGTCGGGGCGGAGGCGGTCCGCGCGTTCGACCTGCTGGAACCGTCTCTGGGGGCCTACGCGCGGGCCTGACCCGACGGGAGGGGGCCTCAACCCCGGGGCGCCGGGGGCGGTGTGGCAGCATCAGTGATCACGCGGGGGGGCGTAAGCGGTACGCACACGACACCTCCGTCGTGCCGTTCCCTTGTGCCTACCGTACGGAGCCCTACGTGCCCGACCGTTCCCGCCGTCGCCGCGTCCTCTCGCGCGCCCTCACCGCCGCGACCGCCGTCGCCCTGGCCGCCGTCACCGCCGGCACGGCGTCGGCGGACGTCCCCGGCCCCGGGTCCGTCCCGGCCGTACGGCCGCCGGCGGCACCGGCCCTCCGGGCCGACGCCCGCCTGTCGCCGAACGCGCCCTTCTTCCCCGTCCAGGCGGTCGACGGCAAGGGCGACTTCTTCGTCTACGTGCCGGACGGCAAGGGCGGTCTGGCTCAGCGCAAGCCCTTCGGCGGCGGCTGGGGCGTGATCAAGGCGGCGACGGCGGTCGACCACGACCGCGACGGGCTCGCCGAGGGCACCTACGCCATCGGGCCGGACGACTCGGTGGGGTACTTCGCCAAGAAGGGCGGCCGGGTGGTCGCCACGGACTGGGGCCAGTACGACAGCTTCTTCTCCCCCGGCACCCTCGGCGGTTCGAAGGAGTCCGACATCCTCGTCCGCGACCGCGCGGGCGTGCTCTGGCTCTACCTGGCCAAGGCCGACGGCTCGCTCTCCGGCCGCAAGAAGGTGGGCCCCGGCTGGGGCCAGTACACGGCGATCACCGGCCGCGCGGACCTCACCGGTGACGGCCGGACGGACATCGTCGCCCGCGACGGCAAGGGCACCCTCTGGCTGTACCAGGGCACCGGCGACACGTCCCGCCCCTTCAAGTCCCGCACCCGTGTCGGGGACGGCTGGAACCAGTTCAACCTGCTGCTGGGTACCGGCGACGTGGACCTCGACGGCCACCCGGACCTGCTCGCCCGCGACGGCAAGGGCGCGCTGTGGCTGTACAAGGGCACAGGCCGGGCGTCGGCGCCGTTCAAGTCCCGCGTGCTGGTGGGGAAGTCGGGTTGGAACCAGTACCGGCTGCTCTTCTGAGTGATCCTCCCACTTCCCGCTCCGGCGGCGGGTCAACCGGTCTACGTTGACCGGATGACCGCTTCCAAGGACAGGGATCCGTACGCCAATCCCCGGGCGTTCTACGGTTCGGAGCTGGCCCGTCTGCGCGACGCCGCCGGCCTCAGCCAGGAACAGCTCGGGGCACGTGCGTTCTGCTCGGGTTCGTACATCGGCCAGTTCGAGTCGGCCATCCGCGTCCCGCAGTTGGAGCTGTCGAAGCGGTTCGACGAGATCTTCGGAACCGGCGAGCACATGCAACGGCTGTGCAGGCTGGCCCGTCAGGCGAAGTGCGTGGCCGATTACGCCGTGGACGCTGTCGACTTGGAGCCCAAGGCCAAGAGCATCACCGCGTACTCTCCGGTGCTCGTGCCCGGCCTTCTGCAGACCGCGAACTACACGCACGCCATCACCTGTGCCGCCCAGCCTTTCGTCGCCAAGGCGACGGTGGACCGCTGGATGGGCGGCCGGATGGAGCGCCAGAAGATCTTGCGCGACCCGTCGCACCCGGTACTGTCCACGGTCGTCTGCGAATCGGCTCTGCGCGCACATATCGGCGGCCCCGCCGTCATGCGGCAGCAGACCGGTCACCTGATCGAAATGGCACAACGGTCACGCGTCGTCGTGCAAGTGCTCCCGTTCACAGCCATGGCGGAAGCTTTCATGGACAGCTTTGTGACCCTCATGGACTTCTGCGACAGTCCGCCCGTCCTGTACACCGAGTGGGCGCGCAGCGGTCGGCTCATCGAGGAGCGGGACGTCGTGGACCACAACCGGCGCCTCTTCGACCTGGTCAGGGCGGCGGCGCTGTCGCGTGCGGCGTCACTGGACTTTCTGCGGACGGTGCACGACGAGTTCGCCGCCAAGTGAGGGGCGCCCCCTGACCGTCCGCCCGTACACATGCCCGTACACACCGAGGGCCGCACCCCGCGCGCGAACGCGGGATGCGGCCCTCGGCCGTGTGGCGCCTGCCGCTTACTTGCGGATCAGCGAGCGCAGCACGTACTGCATGATGCCGCCGTTGCGGTAGTAGTCCGCCTCACCGGGGGTGTCGATGCGGACGACCGCGTCGAACTCCGCGCCCGAGTCGGTCGTGACCTTGACCGTACGCGGCGTGCGGCCCTCGTTGAGCTCGGTCACGCCGGTGATGGAGAAGGTCTCCTCGCCGGTCAGGCCGAGGGACTCGGCCGAGGCGCCCTCGGGGAACTGGAGCGGGAGGACGCCCATGCCGATGAGGTTGGAGCGGTGGATGCGCTCGTAGGACTCGGCGATGACGGCCTTGACGCCGAGGAGCGCGGTGCCCTTGGCGGCCCAGTCGCGGGACGAGCCGGAGCCGTACTCCTTGCCGGCCAAAACGACGAGCGGGATGTTCCGCTCGATGTAGTTGCGGGAGGCGTCGTAGATGAACGACACCGGACCGCCGTCCTGGGTGAAGTCGCGGGTGAAGCCGCCCTCGGTGCCCGGCGCGATCTGGTTGCGCAGGCGGATGTTGGCGAACGTACCGCGGATCATGACCTCGTGGTTGCCGCGGCGGGAGCCGTAGCTGTTGAAGTCACGACGCTCGACGCCGTGCTCGGTGAGGTACTTGCCGGCCGGGGTGTCGGCCTTGATCGCACCGGCCGGGGAGATGTGGTCGGTGGTGACCGAGTCGCCCAGCTTGGCCAGGACGCGGGCACCGGCGATGTCGGTGACCGGGGTGGTCTCCATCGTCATGCCCTCGAAGTACGGGGGCTTCCGGACGTAGGTGGACTCGGCGTCCCACTCGAAGGTGTTGCCGGTCGGGATGGGCAGGGCCTGCCACTGGGCGTCGCCCGCGAAGACGTCCTGGTAGGACTTGTTGAACATGTCCTCGCCGATGGCGTTGGCGACGACGTCGTTCACCTCGGCCTCGGAGGGCCAGATGTCCTTGAGGTAGACCGGGTTGCCGTCCTGGTCGGTGCCCAGGGCGTCCTTGGTGATGTCGACCTTCATCGAGCCGGCGATCGCGTAGGCCACGACCAGCGGCGGCGACGCCAGGTAGTTCATCTTGACGTCGGGGTTGATCCGGCCCTCGAAGTTGCGGTTGCCGGAGAGCACCGAGGTGACGGCGAGGTCGTGGTCGTTGACGGCCTTGGAGACCTCCTCCGGCAGCGGGCCGGAGTTGCCGATGCAGGTGGTGCAGCCGTAGCCGACGAGGTTGAAGCCGACCTTGTCGAGGTACGGGGTGAGGCCCGCCTTGTCGAAGTAGTCGGTGACGACCTTGGAGCCCGGGGCGAGGGTGGTCTTGACCCACGGCTTGCGGGTCAGGCCCTTCTCGACCGCCTTCTTGGCCACGAGCGCGGCGGCGACCATGACGTAGGGGTTCGAGGTGTTGGTGCAGGAGGTGATCGCGGCGACGGTGACGGCGCCGTGGTCGATCTCGTACGTCGAGCCGTCGGGGGCGGTCACGGTGACCGGCTTCGACGGGGCGCCGGCGGAGACGGCCGGGGCGTCGGAGGCCGGGAAGGACTCCTTGCCCGCCTCGTCGACGTCGTCGACGTAGTTGCGGACGTCCTGGGCGAACTGCGCGGCGGCGTTGGCGAGGACGATGCGGTCCTGCGGGCGCTTCGGGCCGGCGATGGAGGGGACGACCGTCGAGAGGTCGAGCTCCAGCTTCTCGGAGAAGTCGGGCTCGGCGGCCGGGTCGAGCCAGAGGCCCTGCTCCTTGGCGTACGCCTCGACGAGCGCGACCTGCTGCTCGCTGCGGCCGGTGAGCTTGAGGTAGTTCAGGGTCTCGCCGTCGATCGGGAAGATCGCGGCGGTGGAGCCGAACTCGGGCGACATGTTGCCGATGGTGGCGCGGTTGGCCAGCGACGTGGCGGCCACACCCTCGCCGTAGAACTCGACGAACTTGCCGACGACGCCGTGCTTGCGCAGCATCTCGGTGATCGTGAGGACGAGGTCGGTGGCGGTGGTGCCGGCGGGCAGCTCACCGGTCAGCTTGAAGCCGACGACGCGCGGGATGAGCATCGAGACCGGCTGGCCCAGCATCGCGGCCTCGGCCTCGATGCCGCCGACGCCCCAGCCGAGCACGCCGAGGCCGTTGACCATGGTGGTGTGCGAGTCGGTGCCGACGAGGGTGTCGGGGTACGCCTGGCCGTTGCGGACCATGACCGTACGGGCCAGGTGCTCGATGTTCACCTGGTGGACGATGCCGGTGCCCGGGGGGACGACCTTGAAGTCGTCGAAGGCGGTCTGGCCCCAGCGCAGGAACTGGTAGCGCTCCTTGTTGCGGCCGTACTCCAGCTCGACGTTCTGGCCGAAGGCGTCCTTCGTGCCGAACTTGTCGGCGATGACGGAGTGGTCGATGACCAGCTCGGCCGGGGAGAGCGGGTTGACCTTCGCCGGGTCGCCGCCGAGCTCCTTGACGGCCTCGCGCATGGTGGCGAGGTCGACGACGCAGGGGACGCCGGTGAAGTCCTGCATGATCACGCGGGCCGGCGTGAACTGGATCTCCTGGCTGGGCTGGGCCTGCGAGTCCCAGTCGCCCAGCGCGCGGATGTGGTCGGCGGTGATGTTGGCGCCGTCCTCGGTGCGGAGCAGGTTCTCCAGCAGCACCTTGAGGCTGTAGGGAAGGCGAGCGGAGCCCTCGACCTTGTCCAGCCGGAAGATCTCGTACGACTCGTCGCCCACCTGCAGCGTGCTGCGGGCGTCGAAGCTGTTCGCCGACACGACAGTCTCCTTCATGTGCATGAATGCGCGTACTGCGGCCATCCTGCCGCGACAACGTCGCGCCGGTCCGCTAAGGTTGCCCTAACTTAGGCATGCCTTAGTGTTCCCTGGTGGCGTGACGGCGGTACGCCTCTCTCGGCATATATCTCGATGTCGAGATAACTCTAGTACATCGCCGGGGATCGGTCATGCCCGGATGAGCGATCGCGGGGGCATCACGGGGACGGAGGCCGGTCACGTTCCCGTCTCGGCCGGCCGCGCGGCCGCGTCAGTCGCCGGTCGAGCCGCTCTGCCGGCCCTTGGGCGCATCGAGTACGGGCTTGATCAGGCCGAGCAGCAGGTCGGCGGCGGCCGACACGACGAGCGTCCAGCGCGGGACGTCGGGGGCTTCGTCGTCGGGGGTGGGGGTCATGGCCGGTGCTCCTGGCTTTCGGTGCGGGCGGGGACGGCGGGGCCTGGACCCCGTTCGCCCTGGGAGAGGGCTTACGGGGCGTGGCCGTTCCGCTCTGGTGGGGCGGGCGCAGGGCGCGGCAGGCGGGGCGCCGGCGTTGATCAAGGGGGCGTACGGCCGACCGGGTGAGCGGGGGCGTACAGCTGAGGGCGTACGGCCGGCTGGCGTACGTTCCGGGGGCGTACGGCTGGGGGCGCCGCCACTGGCGGCCACCGGTCGCCGTCGGCCGTCAGACCGCCGACTCCCCCTGCCCCCTCTCGCCCCGCGCGTCTCGTGCGTCCTGCCAAGCGCGGACGACGTCCTCGACGTCGAACAGCGTCAGGTTGAGCGGCGGCCCCGGGGGCGGGCGGCGGAGCCCCGCGGCGATCTTCTCGTTGATCGCGGCGAGGATGCTCCGGACCTCGCGTTCCGAGCGGGCGCCGAGCGCCGCCGTGTGGGCGTCCTCCGCTTCCTTGCGGAGGACGAGGGAGGGGGGCAGGAACGACAGGTTCTCCCGCCGCATCTTCTCCTTGACCCACCACATGTCGTCGTAGGGGCGGTCGAGGCCGGGCAGCGGCTTGCCGAAGCCGGGGAGGTTCGAGAACTCCCCGCGCTCCGCCGCCTCGCGGATCTGCAGGTCGGCCCAGGTCTCGAAGTCCACGCCGGGCGGCTTGCGTTCGGTCATCGGTCGGCTCCCGTCGCCTCTGGCCTTCGCTTCCCTTCCAGTGTCGCGCATCCGGCCGGGTCCGCCGGGAGCGGGGTCCCGGCGCGCTCGTCAACCGCCCTCGCCCGCCCGGGAGTCAGGCGGGACCGAGGCTGGTCCGGACGAGGTCCAGGATGGCCTCGTCACCCAGGCCGGAGGAGCGGGCCTCCGCGACGAGCCGGCCGGCGGCGGCGAGCAGCCGGGCGCGGTCGGCGACGGCGTCGCCCGTGGTGACCACGGCGCCCCGGCCGCGCCGCAGTTCGATGATCCCCTCCTCGCGCAGCCGCTGGTAGCCGCGGAGCACGGTGTGCACGTTGACGCCGAGCGAGTCGGCCAGGGCGCGGGCGGCGGGCAGCCGCTCCCCCGGGCGTACCGTGCCGTCGGCGACCGCGCCGCGGACGGACGCGGCGATCTGGTCGCCGAGCGGCACGGGCGATCCGTGGTCGAGCCGGACGAGCACGTCAGGCCTCGCCGTCCGCGCGTCGGCGGGCCCGGTCGGCGAGGGTGTTGAGCAGGGCGGCGGCCGTCGCGGCGTCGTCGACCGTGACGACGAACTCGCCGCCGCCCGTCAGCCGGACCACGAGGGCGTCGCCGGAGCGCAGCACGAGCCCGCTGCGGCCGGAGCGGACGCGGTAGCCCCAGCCGCCGAACTCGCGGAACGCGTCCAGGGCACGGCCGTCGGCCGACCCGACGCGGTCGAGCCCGATCCGCAGCCGCGGGCGCGGCGCCCACAGGGGTGTGACGGTCAGGCCGTGGCGGTCGACGGCGACGCGGGCCCCGGACAGCGGGAGGACCAGCAGGGCGCCGACCGCCATCCCCAGCCCGGACGTCCAGCCGCCCGCGAAGCCGAACCCGGCCGCGACGGCCAGGAGGGCGACGCCGAGCCCCAGCAGTGGGCGCGAGACCACGGCCCGCGTCCAGGCCGCGCCTTCCGTGGGGCCGAGCGGCAGACGGGGGGCGGGGGCGGTGGTCGCGGCGGCGACCGCCTTACGGGGGCGCGGGGCGGTGAGGCCGGCGAGGAGGATGCCGAGGGCGCCCGCCACGAGGGCGGAGAGCAGGGTCGTCAGCAGGGTGGCGAGGCCGAGCCGGGCGTCGTCGGGGTCGTCGGCGGACGCGTTGCAGAGGACGGTCCAGATCATGAGCGAGCCGATCAGCGCGGCCACGGCGTAGGCGGTGGCGGCGAGGGCGCGCCAGGAGAGGACTTCGAGTTCGAGGAAGAAGGCGAGCGCGGCGAAGAGGAGGGCGAGGGAGAGGACGAGGACGAGGCCCTCGGAGGCGAAGGAGCCGGTGGCGGTGAAGCCGTCCGCCCGGCCGGAGCCGCTGAAGTGGATGGCCAGCCGGTCCGGCAGCCGGTCCCGCCGGCGCTCGAAGAGGAGGAGGAAGGCGGCGGCTGACAGGAGGTAGGGCAGCAGGAGGAGGGCCGGGCGCCAGGGCCGCCCGGCGGTGCGCAGGGGAAGGTTCACCGACCACCTCTCGACGACGGGCCTCGGGGACGGGTCTCCGGGATTTGTTCGCATGCCAATAGAACAAAGATAGATCACCAGAGGGATCCCGCGAAAGATCTCATATCTGAGATACCGTCTACCTCATGACAGACGCTTACCTCGCCCGCATCGGCAAGCTCATCCGTGACGCCCGGCAGCACCGAGGCTGGACCCAGTCACAGCTCGCCGACGCACTCGGCACCAGCCAGAGCGCGGTCAACCGCATCGAGCGGGGAAATCAGAACATCAGTCTTGATATGATCGCTCGTATCGGTGAAGCGCTGGACAGTGAGATCGTCTCCCTGGGCTATGCCGGCCCCATGCACCTGAGGGTGGTCGGCGGGCGCCGGCTGTCCGGTGCGATCGACGTCAAGACCAGCAAGAACGCCTGCGTCGCCCTGCTCTGCGCGACCCTTCTGAACGCCGGCCGCACCACCCTCCGGCGGGTGGCCCGGATCGAGGAGGTCTACCGGATCCTGGAGGTGCTGGGCAGCATCGGCGTCCGCGCCCGCTGGATCAACGACGGCAACGACCTGGAGATCATTCCCCCGGCCGACCTCGACCTGGACGCGATGGACCGCGAGGCCGCCCGGCGCACCCGCAGCGTCATCATGTTCCTCGGCCCGCTGCTGCACCGCATGGACCAGTTCGGCATCCCGTACGCCGGCGGCTGCGACCTGGGCACCCGCACCGTCCAGCCGCATATGACGGCCCTGCGCCACTTCGGCCTGGAGATCACCGCCACCGACGGCACGTACCACGCGAAGGTCGACCGCAGCGTCTCCCCCACCCGCGCCATCGTCCTGACCGAGCGCGGCGACACCGTCACCGAGAACGCCCTGCTGGCCGCCGCCCGGCACGACGGCGTCACCGTCATCCGCAACGCCAGCTCCAACTACATGGTCCAGGACCTCTGCTTCTTCCTGGAGGAGCTGGGCGTCAAGGTCGAGGGCATCGGCACCACGACCCTCACCGTCCACGGCGTGACCCACATCGACCGCGACGTCGACTACGCGCCGTCGGAGGACCCGGTGGAGGCGATGAGCCTGCTGGCCGCGGCCGTGATCACGGAGTCGGAGCTGACGATCCGCCGGGTGCCCATCGAGTTCATGGAGATCGAACTGGCCGTCCTGGAAGAGATGGGCCTCGACCACGAGCGCAGCCCCGAGTACCGCGCCAACAACGGCCGCACCCGCCTCCTGGACCTCACCGTCCGCCCCTCCAAGCTCCGGGCCCCCATCGACAAGATCCACCCGATGCCGTTCCCCGGCCTCAACATCGACAACGTCCCCTTCTTCGCCGCCATCGCCGCCTTCGCCCAGGGCCAGACCCTCATCCACGACTGGGTCTACGACAACCGCGCCATCTACCTCACCGACCTCAACCGCCTCGGCGCCGACGTCAAACTCCTCGACCCCCACCGCGTCCTCGTCGAGGGCCCCACCCGCTGGCGCTCCGCCGAAATGATGTGCCCGCCGGCGCTCCGCCCCGCGGTCGTCGTCCTCCTGGCGATGATGGCGGCGGAGGGCACGTCCGTACTGCGCAACGTGTACGTGATCAACCGGGGTTACGAGGACCTGGCGGACCGGCTGAACTCGATCGGCGCCCAGATCGAGATCTTCCGGGACATCTGACGGACGGATTCCGCCGCACCCCGTCTGAATTGCTTCTCGCGGTCGAAGAGTTGAAGAAGGGGTGCGGCGGCGTCTCTGGGACTTCTCCGGGACCCCGTGGCCCTCGGCAGGCCACGTCCCAGGGGCACTTCCGGCGCCGATCGGCCGTGGCTACGCGGAGATCGCGTCGATGGCGGCGCCGCCTCGGGTACCGGCGCGGGGCGGGAAGCGGGAGTTCCTCCGCGAAGTCGAAGTCCTCCAAGGCGAGTCCAAGCGCCTTCCCTTGCCCGAGGCCAGCGCCGACCCTGCTGCGTCGATGACGGACGCAGGCGCACCGAGTCCCGCGGTCTCGCTCGCCCGGAGGGGATGCGGCGGTGTCCGGCGCCCAGCCGGATTCCGCTCCTGTGACGGAGTGGCCGGTTTTGGAGCCGTGGTGTTGCCGGGGAGTTAACTGGGAGACATGATCACTTCTCGTAGCGACCCGATCACTCGTCCGGGAGTCGAGAAGTGTTACGCCGAACCCCATTCCGCACCATCACCCCTGCCGCCGTGACCGCGGCCGGCAGTCTGCCTCTCGCCGAGAGAGCCACCCGGAGAACCGCCCGGACGGGGTCCGCTTCACCGCTCCGGTGACGGCTTCGACGTAACACGACCGCGCCGTCACCGGCCGTATCCGGTACGCACCGCATCCCCATTCCGCCGTGCGGCCGCGGCCTCTTCCTCACCGCCGTTACCGGCGCGGCACCGCAGGACGGGCACCGCCCGACGTTATGCGCGGCCACTCGCCGCAACCTCCACCCCCCGCGTCGCACTCTGGCATGCCCTCGTTCCGCGAGGTTCGCCAGATTCAGCCCTTTCGTCACGTTCGCCAAAGGAGTTGTTGTTCTTCATGTCCCAACGCGGGAGAACTCTCGTCTTCGCCGCTCTCGGTGCGGTCATGTGCACCACCGCGTTAATGCCGTCCGCAGGCGCGGCCACCGGCAGTGGCAGTGGCAGCGGCACCGGGGAAGAGAAGAGGTCCTACGCCGAAACGCACCGCCTGACGGCGGATGACGTCGACGACATCAACGCGCTGAACGAAAGCGCTCCGGCCGCTTCGAGCGCCGGTCCGTCCTTCCGGGCCCCCGACTCCGACGAGCGGGTGACTCCTCCCGCCGAGCCGCTCGACCGGATGCCCGACCCGTACCGGCCCTCGTACGGCAGGGCCGAGACGATCGTCAACAACTACATACGCAAGTGGCAGCAGGTCTACAGCCACCGCGACGGCAGGAAACAGCAGATGACCGAGGAACAGCGGGAGTGGCTGTCCTACGGTTGCGTCGGTGTCACCTGGGTCAACTCGGGCCAGTATCCGACGAACAGGCTGGCTTTCGCGTTCTTCGACGAGGACAAGTACAAGAACGAGCTGAAGAACGGCAGGCCCCGGTCCGGCGAAACGCGGGCGGAGTTCGAGGGGCGCGTCGCCAAGGACAGCTTCGACGAGGCGAAGGGGTTCCAGCGGGCGCGTGACGTGGCGTCCGTCATGAACAAGGCCCTGGAGAACGCCCACGACGAGGGGGCGTACCTCGACAACCTCAAGAAGGAGCTGGCGAACGGCAACGACGCCCTGCGGAACGAGGATGCCCGCTCGCCCTTCTACTCGGCGCTGCGGAACACGCCGTCCTTCAAGGACCGCAACGGCGGCAATCACGACCCGTCCAAGATGAAGGCCGTCATCTACTCGAAGCACTTCTGGAGCGGCCAGGACCGGTCGGGCTCCTCCGACAAGAGGAAGTACGGCGACCCGGAGGCCTTCCGCCCCGACCGCGGCACCGGCCTGGTCGACATGTCGAGGGACAGGAACATTCCGCGCAGCCCCACCAGCCCCGGCGAGAGTTTCGTCAATTTCGACTACGGCTGGTTCGGAGCGCAGACGGAAGCGGACGCCGACAAGACCGTATGGACCCACGGCAACCACTACCACGCGCCCAATGGCAGCCTGGGTGCCATGCACGTGTACGAGAGCAAGTTCCGCAACTGGTCCGACGGTTACTCGGACTTCGACCGCGGAGCCTACGTGGTCACGTTCGTCCCCAAGAGCTGGAACACCGCCCCCGACAAGGTGACACAGGGCTGGCCGTGATGTAAGCGGGGAGGGGAGGGGAGGCGGAGCATCCGGCTCCCCTCCCCACCGTCGGCTCTACAGCTCGTGGCCCGTCGTGCTGTCCACGTGGTCCGGGATCTCGCCCTCGTGGCGGTCGCCCGTCGTCGGGGTGCCCGTGGGTTCGAACATGAGGATGGAGGCGCCCGGGGAGGACGGCTTGTGTTCGGTGCCCTTGGGGACCACGAAGGTGTCGCCCTTGTGGAGCCGCACAGCGCGTTCCGTGCCGTCGGGGTCGCGGAGGGCGAGGTCGAAGCGGCCGTCCAGGACGAGGAAGAACTCGTCGGTGTCCTCGTGTACGTGCCAGATGTGCTCGCCCTGGGTGTGGGCAACGCGGATGTCGTAGTCGTTCATGCGGGCGACGATGCGCGGGCTGTAGACGTCGTCGAAGGAGGCGAGAGCCTTGGTGAGGTTGACGGGCTCGGTGTTGTTCATGGTGTGAGTCTCGGCGGGAGGCCGCCGCGGCGTCTTGTACGTTGCTGTCACGCCTTGTTGCTGTCACGCCTTCATGAGGGCGCTCGCTCCGAAGGAGACGTCAAAGCGGTCGCACCAGATGCTGACGCTGGTGTAGCGGTCGAGGTCCAGGTCCCGTGGGAGGGCGTAGTTCTGGTCGCCCTTGTTGCCTTTCAGGGAGCCGAGACTGACGTGGGCGCCGTCGTCGAAGACGTGCCAGCCGGCACGGCCCGGTTTCACCGGTGCGTCGCTGAGGAGGACCTTCACGTCCGGGCCGTTGCTCGTGTCGAGGCCCTCCAGGCGGAGGGTGCGGCTGCCGTCCGGGAGGCGGAGGACGCGGACGGTGCCGGAGGTGGTGTGTTCGTGGCTGATGAGGGTGCCCGTGGCCAGGGTGCGGGTGGCGGCGGTGGGCGCCGCCTCGTGGACCGTCTCGTTCTGCCACAGCTTCCACGGCTGGAACCAGTAGGCCGCCACTCCGGCCGCCAGGACCGCGACGCCCAGCGCCCCGGCGGCGAACGGCCGCCGCCACCACCGTCGTACCTGTACGTGCACCACTGTCCGTCTCCCGTCGTCTCGCGCCATCCGGACCTGTATGAAGCGCAACGTCCGGGGCGGCCGGATTTCTCCCACAACCGGCACGGCCACGGGATCAGTGCGTCACGGCAGCACCGCCACCCCGTCCAGTTCCACCAGTGCCTCCCCGTCCCACAGCCGCACCGCGCCGATCACCGCCATCGCCGGGTAGTCCCGCCCCGCCAGCCGCCGCCAGACGCGGCCCAGCTCCCCGGCGCACGCGCGGTACGCCGCGACGTCCGTCGTGTAGACCGTGACGCGGGCGAGGTCGGCCGGGGTACCGCCGGCGGCCGTGAGGGCCGTGAGGAGGTTGGTCAGCGCGCGCTCGAACTGCGCGGGCAGGCCGCCCGGGACCACCCGGCCCGTGCCGTCCAGGCCCGTCTGGCCCGCCAGGAAGACCAGGCGCCCGCCCTCCGCCGTCACCGCGTGGGAGAAGCCTCGGGGCGGGGACAGTTCCGGAGGGTTGAGACGGGCCAGGTGTGCCGGATCGCCCTTTTCTCGTTCCGCGCTCACCTGTACAGCTCCCTCGCGATGATCGTGCGCTGCACCTCCGTGGCGCCCTCGTAGATGCGCGTCGCCCGGACCTCCCTGTACAGGTGTTCCAGGAGGTGCCCCTGTTCCAGGCCGCGGGCGCCGTGGATCTGCAGGGCGGCGTCGATGACGTACTGGGCGGTCTCGGTGGCGTAGAGCTTGGCCATGGCCGAGCGGCCGGCGACGCCCGGTTCGCCGGCGTCGTAGGCGGTGGCGGCGGCGTGGACGAGGAGGGCCGCGGCCTCGGTGCGGGTGGCCATGTCGGCGAGCTGGTGGGAGACGGCCTGGAGATCCTTCAACGGGCCGCCGAACGCGTGGCGTTCGGCGGCGTGGGCGAGCGCGGACCGCAGGGCGGCGCGGGACATCCCGACGGCGAACGCGCCGACGCTCGGGCGGAAGAGGTCGAGGGTGCGCAGGGCGACGCCGAAGCCGCCGTCCACCTCGCCGAGGACGTCGTCGGGGCCGACGGGGACGCCGTCGAAGGTGAGCAGCCCGACGGGGTGCGGGGCGATCAGGTTCAGTGGCCGGCCGCCGAGGCCCGGCCGGTCGGCCGGGACCAGGAACGCCGTGACGCCGTGCGCCCCCGCGTCCGGGCGGGTCCGGGCGAAGACGGTGTAGAAGTCGGCCTCCGGGGCGTTGGAGATCCACTGCTTCTCGCCGTGCAGCGTCCAGCCGGAGGACTCCGACGGTCCGGCGGGTTCGGCGCGCAGCCGCAGGGCGGCGGCGTCGGAGCCCGCCTCCGGCTCGCTGAGCGCGAAGGCGGCGACGGCCCGTCCGGCGACGACCTCCGGCAGCCAGCGGGCGCGTTGTGCCTCCGTGCCGGACGCGGCGATCGGGTGCGCGCCCAGACCTTGGAGGGCGAGGGCGGTCTCCGCCTCGGTGCACTCCTGGCCGAGCGCCTCGCGCAGCAGACAGAGGTCGACGGCGCGGACCACACCGTCGGCGGGGAAGACCCGGGCCAGCAGGCCGTGTTCACCGAGGGCGGCCACCAGCGGGCGGTTGACGCGCCCGGGTTCGCCCGCCGCGGCGAGCGGGCGCAGCCGGCGGGCGGCCAGGGTGCGTAACGTGGCCGTCCAGGCGCGCTGTTCGGGCGTGAGCGAGGCCGGCGAGACGAGCGGGGCGCGGCCCGGCGGGCGTTCTTCGGTGGCGCCTTGTGGGGATGACCGGAATGACGGGGATGACATCGCCGTCCGTCCTTTCGGAAGCGTGCGTTCAGAAGCGTGCGTTCGGAAGCATGCGTTCGTTTGTCGCGCTCTGTTGACTGCCGTCACGGTCTCGTTACGCTGGCAGCGCATCCGTACGGCTGGCAAGACCTCCCCGCACCACCGCCGGCCCCCACGCGTCGCCGGCGCTCCCCGCACCTCCACCCTTCCCCGGCACGAGGGGGCGCGACCCGTCATGGAGCTCATGCCGTCGGCCCACGTCGACACCTTCTCCCGCGACAGCCTCCCGCCACCCGACCAGTGGCCGGACCTGACGTCCGGGCCGGACGTCCCGCGCTACCCGGACCGGCTCAACTGCGGCGCCGAGCTGCTGGACGCGACCGCGGCGCGGCTGGGTCCCGACCGGCCGGCGCTGCGGGACAAGGCCGGGAGCGTCTGGTCGTACGGCGAACTGCGCGAGCGTGCCGACCGGTTCGCGCACACGCTCACCACCGACCTGGGCGTCGTCCCCGGCAACCGCGTGCTGCTGCGCGGCCCCACCACCCCGCTCCTCGCCGCCTGCTGGCTGGCGGTGATGAAGGCGGGGGCGGTCGCCGTGACCGTGCCCGACGCCCAACGTGCCCGTGAACTCGCCGACATCTGCCGCATCGCGCGCATACGGCACGCGCTGTGCGACGCGCGCTCCACCGGTGAACTGGCCAAGGCCGCCGTGCCCGGGCTGCGGACGACGCCGTTCGGCGGCGGCTCGCCGGGCGACCTGCTGCGGCTGTCGGCAAAGAAACCACCATCGTACGCCGCGGTGGCGACCTCGGCGGACGACGTCGCGCTGATCGCGTTCACCTCGGGGACCACCGGACCGCCCAAGGGCTGCCTGCACTTCCACCGGGACGTCCTGGTGATCGCCGACACCTTCTCGGCGCGGGTGCTGCGCCCCCGGCCCGACGACGTCTTCGGCGGCAGCCCGCCGCTCGGCTTCACCTTCGGTCTCGGCGGGCTGCTCGTCTTCCCGCTGCGGGCCGGCGCCTCGACCGTCCTCGCCGGCTGGTCGGGCGCCGGGCAGTTGCTCGCGGACGTCCAACGGCAGCGGGTGTCCGTGCTGTTCACGGCCCCTACGGCGTACCGGGCGATGCTCGACAGGATCGGTTCGTACGACACGTCCTCCCTCCGCAGATGCGTCTCCGCGGGCGAGCACCTGCCCGCCGCGCTCTGGCACGCCTGGCGGGCGGCCACCGGGCTGGCGCTGATCAACGGGATCGGTGCCACGGAGATGCTGCACATCTTCCTCGCCGCCGACGGCGAGACGTCCCGCCCGGGCACGACCGGACGCCCGGTGCCGGGGTTCGAGACGCGGATCGTCGACGACGCCGGCCGGCCGCTGCCGGACGGCTCGCCCGGCCTGCTGGCGGTGCGCGGCCCGGTCGGCTGCCGCTACCTCGCGGACGAGCGGCAGACGACGTACGTCCGGAACGGCTGGAACATCACCGGCGACCGTTACGTCCGGGACCCCGACGGCTGCCACACCTTCCTCGGTCGCGCCGACGACATGATCGTCTCGGGCGGGCACAACGTCGCGGGCCCCGAGGTCGAGGAGGCGCTGCTCCGCCACCCCGACGTGCTGGAGGCGGCCGTCACCGGGCGGCCGGACGAGCGGCGCGGCGAGGTCGTCGTCGCCCACGTGGTGCTCCGGGACGGCGTGCCGCGCACCGGGCACACCGCCGACGACCTGCGGGAGTTCACCAAAAAGGAGATCGCCCCCTACAAGTGCCCTCGCGAGATCGTGTTCCTCGACGCGCTGCCGCGCACGCCTACCGGCAAACTCCAGCGGTTCCGGCTGCGTTCGGGCGCTTTACAGTTTCCCCGTGACTGACCACCAGCCGTCCCCCACCCCCCGCTCGCTGATCGTCTCCTTCTACGGTGCGTACGGCCGCGGGGCCGCCGGGCGACCGGCCGGCCCGCTGCCGGTCGCGGCGCTGATCCGGCTGCTCGGCGCGGTGGGCGTGGACGCGCCCTCGGTACGGTCGGCGGTCTCCCGGCTGAAGCGGCGCGGCCTGCTGACCTCCGGCCGGACGGCGGACGGCGCGGCGGGCTACGGACTCTCCGACGCGGCCCGGCAGTTGCTCGACGACGGCGACCGCCGGATCCTCGGCCGGCCCGCCGCCCGCCCCGGCCACGGCTGGCTGCTGGCGGTCTTCTCCGTGCCGGAGGAGGAGCGGCACAAGCGGCACCTGCTGCGCTCGCGGCTGTCCCGGCTGGGCTTCGGAACGGCGGCGCCCGGCGTCTGGATCGCCCCCGCCCATGTGCATGAGGAGACCCGGCACACGCTCGACCGGCTGGGCCTGGCCCCGTACGTCGACCTGTTCCGCGGCCGGCACCTCGGCTTCGAACCGACGGCGGAGGCGGTGGCCCGCTGGTGGGACCTGGACGCGCTGGCCCAACGGCACCACGCGTTCCTGGAGGTGCACGAGCCGGTGCTGCGCCGCTGGGCGCGGCGGCGCCCGACGCCGCCCGAGGAGGCGTACCGGGACTACCTGCTGGCCCTCGACTCCTGGCGCCGCCTGCCGTACGCCGACCCGGGCCTGCCGGCGGCCGTGCTGCCGGCGGGGTGGCCGGGCGTCCGGTCGGCGCGGGTGTTCACGGCGCTGCATCGGAGACTGCGGGATACGGGTGGGGAGTTCGTGGCGGGGGTACTGAAGGGGGGAGGGTGAGGCGGAGGGATGGGGGCAGCCCATGCGCCTGCCCCCTACACCCGCCGCCCGACCGGCGGCGGGCGGCTCCCCGCCCGGTACTGGACCGGCCAGCACACCCCCGGCCCGGCGTACCCCTGCTCGGCCGCCGCGTGCAGCGTCCAGTGCGGGTCGTAGAGGTGCGGCCGGCCGAGGGCGCAGAGGTCGGCGCGGCCCGCGAGGATGAGCGAGTTGACGTCGTCCCAGGAGGAGATGGCGCCGACGGCGATCACGGGGACGCCCGCCTCGCTCCGGATCCGGTCCGCGAACGGCGTCTGGTACGACCGGCCGAAGGCGGGCCGCTCGTCGGGGACGACCTGGCCCGTCGAGACGTCCACCGCGTCCGCGCCGTGGGCGGCGAAGGCGCGGGCGACGGCCACCGCGTCGTCGGCGGTCGTGCCGCCGGAGGCCCAGTCGGTCGCGGAGATCCGGACGGTCATCGGGCGGTCGGCGGGCCAGACGGCGCGTACCGCGTCGAAGACCTCCAGGGGATAGGCGAGCCGGCGCGGGAGGTCGCCGCCGTAGGCGTCGTCGCGGTGGTTGGTGAGCGGGGAGAGGAAGGAGGAGAGCAGATAGCCGTGGGCGCAGTGGAGTTCGAGCAGGTCGAAGCCGGCACGGGCGGCGGAGGCGGCGGCGCGCGCGAACTGCTGCCGTATGAGGGTCATTTCGGACGGTCCGAGCTGCCGCGGCACCTGGCTGACGCCCGGCCGGTACGGCAGCGGTGACGGGCCCGCCACCGGCCAGCCGCCCTCCGGCAGGGGGTCGTCGATGCCCTCCCACATCAGCCGCGTCGACCCCTTGCGGCCGGAGTGGCCGAGCTGGACGCCGACGGCCGTGCCGGGGGCCGAGGTGTGCGCGAAGTCGGTGATCCGGCGCCAGGCGGCTTCGTGGGCGGGTGCGTAGAGGCCGGTGCAGCCGGGGGTGATGCGCCCTTCCGGGCTGACGCAGACCATCTCGGTCATCACCAGCCCCGCGCCGCCCAGGGCGCGTGCCCCGAGGTGGACGAGGTGGAAGTCACCGGGTGTGCCGTCGGTGGCGGAGTACATGTCCATCGCGGAGACCACGACGCGGTTGCGCAGCGTCAGTCCGCGCAGGGTGAAGGGGGTGAACATGGGCGGGGTGCCGGGTGGAACACCTGCTTCCGCCTCGACGGCGGCGACGAACTCCGGGTCGCGGAGCCGCAGGTTGTCGTGGGTAACGCGGCGGCTGCGGGTGAGGAGGTCGAAGGCGAACCGGCGCGGCGTCCGGTCCCGGCGCCACTCCAATTCCTCGAACCACTCCAGGCTCGCCCGGGCGGCGCGCTGGGTGGACTCGACGAGCGGGCGCCGCTCGGCCTCGTACGCCGCGAGGGCCGCCGGTACGCCGTCCGGACCGCCGGGGCCGCCCGGCCCGGTCAGCCGTCCGACGAGGGCCAGGGCGTCCTCGACGGCGAGCTTGGTGCCGGAGCCGATCGAGAAGTGGGCGGTGTGGGCGGCGTCGCCGAGCAGCACCACAGGGCCATACGACCAACGGGCGTTGACGACGGTGCGGAAGGCCGTCCAGGCGGAGCGGTTGGAGCGCAGGGGGCGCCCGCCCAGCGCGCCGGCGAAGAGGGCGGCGCACTCCCGGAGCGTCTCCCCCTCGGTGCGCCGGTCGAAGCCGGCCCGGCGCCAGACCTCCTCGCGCATCTCGACGATCACCGTGCTCGCGCCTGGGGCGTAGGGGTAGCCGTGCAGCTGCATCACGCCGTGCTCGGTCTCGGCGATCTCGAAGCGGAAGGCGTCGAAGGCGAAATCGGCGGAGAGCCAGATGTAGCGGCAGCGGTGGGTGGTGAGGGTGGGCCGGAAGTGGTCGGCGTGGGCGGTGCGGGTGGCGCTGTGGACTCCGTCGGCGGCGACGACGAGGTCGTGGTCGCGGGCGAGTACGGCGGCGGGCGGCGCCTCCGTACGGAACCGCAGGTCGACGCCGAGGCCGCGGCAGCGCCCGTGGAGGATCCGCAGCAGTCGCCGGCGGCCGAGCGCGGCGAAGCCGTGGCCGCCGGAGCGCAGGGCGTGGCCCCGGTGGACGACGTCGATGGCGTCCCAGCGGACGAACGAGCGGCGGAGCGCGGCGTAGACGTCGGGGTCGGCGCTCTCGATGCCGCCGAGCGTCTCGTCGGAGAGGACGACGCCGAAACCGAAGGTGTCGTCGGGGGCGTTGCGCTCCCAGAGGGTGACCTCGCACCCGGGGTCCTGACGCTTCAGCAGGGCGGCGGCGTAGAGCCCGCCGGGCCCGCCGCCGATGACCGCGACGCGCACGTCAGACGCCCCGCCACTCGGGGGGCCGCTTGTCGGTGAACGCCGCGTGGAACTCGGCGTAGTCGGCGCTGTTCATCAGGAGCGCCTGGGTGGCGGCGTCGAGTTCGACGGCGGCGGAGAACGGCATGTCGAGCTCGGCGGTGAGCAGGGCCTTGGTCTGGGCGTGGGCGAGGGCGGGCCCGTCGGCCAGCCGGCGGGCCAGGGCGAGGGCCGCGTCGGCCGCCTCCCCCTCCGGCACCAACTGGCTGATGAGCCCGATGCGTTCGGCCTCGGCGGCGCGGACGGTGTCGCCCAGCATCAGCAGCCGGGTGGCGTGGCCGAGGCCCACGACGCGCGGCAGCAGGTAGGCGGCGCCCATGTCGCCGCCGGAGAGGCCGACCTTGGTGAAGAGGAAGGCGAACCGGGCCGTGGGATCGGCGACGCGGAAGTCGGCGGCGAGGGCGAGGACCGCGCCCGCGCCGGCGGCGATGCCGTGCAGGGCCGCGACGACGGGGAACGGGCACTCGCGCAGGGCCCGGACGACCTGCCCGGTCATGCGGTTGAAGTCGAGGAGCCGGCGGGTGTCCATGGCGAGTGTGGCGCCGATGATGGCGTCCACGTCCCCGCCGGAGCAGAACCCGCGCCCCTCGCCGCCGAGGACCAGGGCCCGTATCGAGCCGTCGCGGGCGAGTTCGGGGAGCAGGTCACGCAGGTCGGCGTAGGCGCCGAAGGTGAGGGCGTTGAGCTTGTCGGGGCGGGTGAGGGTGACGGTGGCGACGCCGGAGTCCACGGTCAGGCGCAGGTGCCGCCATGCGCCGGTCGTGGCCGCCGAGCCGGTGAAGGGGTTCGCGGGACTCGTGGCCGGATCCGCGGCCGGACCCGCGGCCGGACCCGCGGCCGGATCTGCAGCCCGATCCGCGGCCGGACTCGTGGGGTGTGGCGGGTGCGACGGGCGCGGCGGGTGCGACGGGCTCATGGGCGACGGGCTCATCGGGCGCGGCCTCCTTCAGCCGGGTGGGCTGGTGCCTGCCCGGCGAAGTTATCACCGACGTGTGACTGTCGTCACGAGTGCGCGATGGGCACCGCGGACTCCCCGTCCCCGGACCGCCCCCGCCCTTCCGGGCGGGCCAGGCAGGCCACGAGGAGCGCCTTGATGGTGTGCATCCGGTTCTCCGCCTGGTCCCAGACGACGGAGTGGACGGACTCGAAGACCTCGTCCGTCACTTCGAGGGAGGTCAGGCCGTGCCGCTCGTGGATCTCCCGGGCGACCGAGGTGCCCAGGTCATGGAAGGCCGGCAGGCAGTGCAGGAACTTCACGGCCGCGTTGCCGGTGGCCCGGAGGACGTCCATGGTGACGGCGTAGGGGGCGAGCAGCGCGATCCGCGCGTCCCACACCTCGCGCGGCTCGCCCATCGAGACCCAGACGTCGGTGGCGACGAAGTCGGCGCCCGCCACGCCCTCGGCAACGTCCTGGGTGAGCGTGACGCGGGCGCCGCTCCAGCGGGCGATCCGCCGCGCCTGCTCAACGACCTCCGGGTCGGGCCAGAGCTCCTCGGGGGCCACGATGCGGACGTCCATGCCGAGCAGGGCGCCGGTGACGAGGTAGGAGTTGCCCATGTTGTAGCGGGCGTCGCCGAGGTAGGCGAGGGCCACGTGCTCCAGGGGCTTGGCGGTGTGCTCGGAGATGGTGAGGACGTCGGCGAGCATCT
The DNA here is from genome assembly GCF_020099395.1 of Streptomyces mobaraensis. NCBI lineage: Bacteria > Bacillati > Actinomycetota > Actinomycetes > Kitasatosporales > Streptomycetaceae > Streptomyces > Streptomyces mobaraensis. The sequence goes on from NZ_CP083590.1 coordinate 1,802,699, forward strand.
GGGTGGGGTGCCACATGTCGGTGAGGCCGTTGAAGACCGGCACCCCGGCGTACGCGGCGAGCTCCTCCAGCGTCTCCTGGGCGTGCCCCCGGTACTGGATGGCGTCGTACATCCGGCCGAGGACCCGGGCGGTGTCCTTGGCGGACTCCTTGTGGCCGAGCTGGGAGCCGGTGGGGTCCAGATAGGTGGTGCGGGCCCCCTGGTCGGCGGCGGCGACCTCGAAGGCGCAGCGGGTACGGGTGGAGGTCTTCTCGAAGACCAGCGCGATGTTGCGCCCGGTCAGCCGGGGCACCTCGGTACCGGCCCGCTTGGCCGCCTTCAGCTCGGCGGCCAGCTCGACGAGGGCGTGGAACTCCTCGGGGCTGAGATCCGTCTCCTTGAGCAGGCCGCGGCCCGCGAGGTCTGTGGCCATGAGGACTCCCTGAATGCCGTGCGCTGTGAATGCCGTGCGCGCCGAATACCATGCGCGCCGAGTGCCGTGCGCTCCCGGACGCCGTGCACTCCCGGATGCGGCGCGTTCCTGTACGCCTCCGCGCTGGAATTCTATGCGCTTGATCGCAATATTATGCACTCATCGTCTCACGGGCATCCACCGGCCCTCCAGTCCCACTGTGCACGCTCACGGACCGCGCGCCAGCCGCCGGGGTCCCGTTCCCACGGACCGTGCGCTATCCGACGGGGTCCCGCTCCACCGGACAGCTCATACAGCGCGGCCCGCCCCTCCCCCGGCCCAGCTCGCTGCCGGGGATGGTGATGACCTCGATCCCATGCTTGCGCAGGAAGGTGTTGGTCGTCGCGTTGCGTTCGTACGCCACCACCACGCCCGGCTCTATCGCCAGCACGTTGCACCCGTCGTCCCACTGCTCCCGTTCCGCCGCGTGGACGTCCTGCGTCGCGGTGAGCACCCGGATCGAGTCCAGCCCCAGGGCGGCGGCGATGGCCCGGTGCATATGGCCCCGCGGGTGGTCGGTGACCTTCAGCTCCCGCTCGCCGACCCCGGGCTCGATGGTGTACGAACGGAGCATGCCCAGCCCGGCGTACTGGGTGAAGGTGTCGCCGTCGACCATGGTCATCACCGTGTCCAGGTGCATCACGGCCCGGCGCTTGGGCATGTCCAGCGCCACGATGGTCCGGGCGGAACCGGTGGCGAACAGCCGGTGGGCCAGCATCTCCACGGCCTGCGGAGTGGTCCGTTCGCTCATTCCGATCAGCACCGCGCCCCGCCCGATGACCAGCACGTCCCCGCCCTCGATCGTCGACGGGTAGGCGGCCTGGCCCTCCGACCAGACGTGGAAGTCGTCCGCCGCGAACATCGGATGGTGCCGGTACACCGCCTCGTAGTGCACGGTCTCGTGCCAACGGGCGGGCCAGCGCATGGCGTTGATGCACACACCGTCGTAGATCCAGGCGGAGGTGTCGCGGGTGAAGAGGTGGTTGGGCAGCGGATTGATCAGGAAGTCGTCGAGGTCCATCACATGGAAGCGGACGGAGACGGGCTCGGCGTGCCGCTCCAGGAACTCCCGCTTGGTCATCCCGCCCACGAGCCAGGCCGTCAGCTCGGGGGCGGGCATCCGCTCGAAGGCCGCGCGCAACGGGCCGGTCGCCAGCGGGCCGTACTCCTTCTCGTCGAAGACCCGGTCCAGGACGAGCGTGCGTGCGGCGGGCACCCGCAGGCTCTCCTCCAGCAGGTCCCGGAAGAGGTGCACCTCGACGCCGCGCTCGCGCAGCACGTCGGCGAAGCCGTCGTGCTCGGCGCGTGCGCGGCGGACCCAGAGCACGTCGTCGAAGAGGAGGGCGTCCTTGTTGGACGGAGTGAGCCGCTTCAGCTCCAGGTCCGGGCGGTGCAGGATGACCCGCCGCAGCCGCCCGGCCTCGGAATCGACATGGAATCCCATCCCTCCATCCTCACCTGATTCAGGCGTGATCACCCCGAGTGGCGCGGCGGAACGTCGGACGGGCGGTTCGGGCGGGCGGCGAGGGGCCTCAGACGCGCGTCGCGGCGGCGGAGGGCGCACGGCGGAGAAACGTCAGGCACGGGCCTCGCGGCGGGGGAACGTCAGGCACGGGCCTCGCGGCGAGGGAACGTCAGACACGGGCCTCACACCAGAGGAACCTCAGACACGGGCCTCGCGGCGAGGGAACGTCAGGCACGAGCCTCACACCAGAGGAACCTCAGACACGGGCCTCGCGGCGAGGGAACGTCAGACACGCGGCGAGGGCGAGCGCGGCCGTCACCGCCGCGAACACCCAACCCGCGCGGAGGGTGCCCAGACCGAGGCGGTGGGCGCCGCCGCCCAGCGCGACGAGCACGGCCACGCCGAGGGCCGTGGCGCCCTGCCGGGACACCATGAGGACACCCGACCCCAGGGATATCCGGTTCTCCGGCAGCCGCCCGGCCGCCGCGAACATCACCGACTGGCAGAGCGCCGTGCCGATACCCGCGAGGAACAGTCCGGGCAGGACCGTCGCGGCGTAGCGCGGATCGCCGTTCACGGCGGTCAGCCACCACAGCGGGGCGGCCGTGAAGCAGACCGCGCCCAGAGCGGCGGCCCCCCGCTCCCCGAGCGCCCGGACGATGCGGCCGGACAGGGAGGAGATCACCAGTACCGTGCAGGGCCAGGGAGCGAGGGCGAGTCCGGAGCGCTGCACCGACCAGCCCCAGACGTCCGAGCAGAGCACGGACGCGGCGAGCAGCATCGCCGAGTACGCGAGGAAGTAGCTGAACAGGCCGAGGGTGGCGGCCGTAAAGCCCCGGGTGCGGAACAGCGCCGGATCGACGACCGGCTCGGGGACGCGCCGCACGTGCCGGACGCCGAGCGCGGTCGCCACGATCCCGGCGGCGAGCACGCCGAGCGTGGCGGGCGACGTACGGCCCCAGTCGCCGGCCTCGACGACGGCGGTCGTCAGGGCGCCGACCGCGACGAACACCAGCGCCGTCCCCGGCGGGTCCCAGCTGCGCCGGGCGGCCGGGGCGGGACGCGGCAGCAGGCGGACGCCCGCCACCAGGGCGGCCAGGACGACAGGGACGTTGATGAGGAAGACCCACCGCCAGTCGGACGCCGCCAGCAGCCCACCGAGCATCGGACCGGCGCTGGCCGCCACGGCGCTGATGGCCGTCCAGACGCCGACGGCCGTGGCGCGTTCGGCGGCGGGGAACGCGGGCAGCGCGAGGGAGAGGGAGGTGGGGACGAGCACGGCCGCGCCGACGCCCTGCACGACCCGGGCGGCGACCAGCCAGCCGAGCCCGGGCGCGAGACCGCAGCCGACGGAGGCCAGCCCGAACACGGTGAGGCCGAGGAGGAACGACCGCCGCCGGCCGAGGACGTCGGCCAGCCGCCCGGCCGGGATCAGCAGCGCCGCGAGCACGATGGTGTACGCGTTGAGCACCCAGGAGAGCCCGGCCGCCGAGGCCGAGGGGAAGTCCTCGCCGATCACCGGGAAGGCGACGTTGATCGCCGAGACGTCGAGGACGGCGAGGAACTGTGCGGCCGACGCGACGGCGAGGACCAGCCAGCGGCGGGGATCGGCTGGGGCGACGCGGGGCTCGGGGTGGGGGTCGGAGTGGAGTTCTGAGTGGGGTTCTGCGTGGGCTTCGGACGGAGGGGCGAGCGGTTTCACGTGCTCCGGAAGGGACTTCATGCACCCCAGCATCGGGAGGGCGGCGCACCGCCACGAGTGGCAGCAATGACAATGCCCGGTACATTACTGCCATGCCCTCGATCGCCGTGGCAGCCACTGACGGCATGCCGTTCTTCGAATTGGCCATTCCCTGCCATGTGTTCGGGACCGACATCTTCGGCAGCGGCGGGGTCCTGGGGTGGGGCGGGGGATTCGGGCCGGGTGAAGCGTCCGGGTTTGGTGACGTGTTCGGGTCGGGCGGCGGATTCGGTGCGGGTGGAGCCTTTGAGCCGGTTGGCGACTCCCAGCCAGGTAGCGGCCGCCGGCCGGACCGGACCCTCGCGGCAAGCGGTGGTTGCGGGCCGGACCGGACCCTCTCGGCAAGCGGTGGTTGCGGGCCGGACCGGACCCTCTCGGCAGGTGGTGACCGTGAGCCGGGCCGGACCCCCGGCGGGCCGGGGGGCGCCGTCATCGCGAGCGCCGACGCCGGAGCAGGTGCCGGTACTCGCCGGGCCCGCGGCGGGGGGCCGGGCGATGCCGCCGGCCTGGTCGGCTTCAGCCTCGACTCCGGCCTCGACTCCGGCCTCGGCTCCGGCCGACCGGAGGACTCGCGCGGCCCGGACGGCTCCCGCGCGGACGGCTCCCGCGCGAGCGAGGCCGGGCGCGACCGCCAAGCGGCTCCCGACGGCTGGTACGACCTGCGCGTCTGCGCCGTCGGTACGGCGGAGGACGACGCGCGCGCCCGCTCGTGGTTCCGCGCGCGGACCCCGCACGGCGTCGACGACCTCGTCACCGCGGACACCGTCCTCGTCCCGGCCTCCGCCGACGTGTACGGCGACCCGCCAGGCGAGTTGGTGGACGCCCTGCGCGAGGCGCACCGGCGGGGCGCGCGGGTGGTGTCCCTGTGCTCGGGCGCGTTCACGCTCGCGGCCACGGGACTGCTGGACGGCCGGACGGCGACGACGCACTGGGGGTACGCGCGGCTGCTCGGCGAGCGCTACCCGGCGGTGCGGGTGGACCCGTCCGTGCTCTACGTCGACCACGGTGACGTCATCACCGGCGCGGGAGCGACCGCGAGCATCGACGTCTGCCTGCACCTGGTCCGCCAGGACTTCGGTGTCGAGGCCGCGAACGCGGTGGCCCGCCGGCTGGTCGCGCCTGCCCACCGGCCCGGCGGGCAGGCGCAGTTCATTCAGGCGCCGTTGCCCGAGCGGACGGACGAATCCCTGGCCCCCCTCCTCCACTGGGCCGCGCAGCGGCTCGCCGAGCCCCTGACCGTCGCCGACCTCGCCCGCCGGGCGCACACCAGCCCCCGCACCCTCATCCGCCGCTTCCACGCGGCGACCGGGACGACGCCCATGCAGTGGCTCCAGGCCCAGCGCATCGCGCGGGCCCGGGAGTTGCTGGAGGCGAGCGACGCGTCCGTGGACCGCGTGGCCGAACTCTGCGGCCTGGGCACGGCGGCCAACCTCCGGCGCCGCTTCACCAAGGCGGTCGGCGTCCCGCCGAACGACTACCGGAGAACGTTCCGGGCCCGGCGGGCGGCGTAGGCCCTCCACGCCGGGCGAAACCGCCGAACGTGCCACCCGGAAAACGTGCCGGACGGGCTGATATCCAGCCTGTCCGGCGCTTGAGGACGAGCGGCGAAGCCGCGACAAGCGGGGTCTGGGGCGCAGCCCCAGGAAACTGGGGGCACCTCCCAGCGGTAGCTGGGGGAGAAAGGGCGGGGTTGGGGCCCTCACCCCCGCCCCCCACCGGACCGCACCACACCGCACCGCACCACACCGCACCGCAAGCATCCGGACGTTCCGGCGGCCGGCGACACGTCCACCTCGGTACGTCCCCTCGGGAGCGCGCACCGGCGAGACGAACCGATCCGTGTCGCCGGCCGTCCGCCGTAACGCCCGTCCGGCACGGCCGGCGACACGGACGGCCCGTACGGCCCCCACCCGCACCCCGCCCCCGTCGCCTCACAGCCGCGGGTCGACCGGCTCCGACTCCAGGGCCAGCACCGCGAACACCGCCTCGTGCACCCGCCACAGCGGCTCCCCGTCGGCCAGCCGGTCCAGGGCCTCCAGACCCAGCGCGTACTCGCGGAGGGCCAGCGACCGCTTGTGGCCGAGGTGGCGGTTGCGGAGGCGGGCGAGGTTGTCGGAGCGGGTGTACTCGGGGCCGTAGATGATCCGCAGGTACTCCCGGCCCCGGCACTTGACGCCCGGCTGGACCAGGCCGCCATCCTCCTTGCGGAGGTAGGCCTGGAGGGGCTTGACCACCATGCCCTCGCCGCCCTCTGCCGTGAGGTCCAGCCACCACCGGACGCCGGCGGCCACGGACGCCTCGTCCTCCGTGTCGACGACGAGCCGGCGCGTGGGGGCGAGGACGCGGTTGGCCCACGGACGGCGGAGGCCGCAGGGCTGGTTGACGAGCGCGGCGCCGGTCTCCTCGTCCTCGATCATCCGGTCGATCATGCCCAGTTGCTCGTCGTGCGGCAGCCGGGCGAGGGACCGGCCCTCGGCGGCCAGTATCTGGAACGGCGCCAGCCGTATGCCGTCGAGCCCGTCCGTCCGCCGGGTGCCGGCGGGACGCGGCAGTTCGTCGGGGGACGGCTCGCCGGGCCAGCCGCGCGTGGTGTCGCCGACGGGCCAGCAGTACCGTCCGTACGCCTCCGTGAACGCCGTCGCGTCCGCAGCGCGTTCGCGCTGGTGCCCGAGCAGGCCGTCGACGTCCACGCCGCGGGCCGCCGCGCTCTCCAGCGCGGCCAGCGCGGCGGGGAAGACGGCACGGGAGGCGGCGCCCACGGCCGCGTACTGGTTCCGGAGGAGCCCGCCCGCCTTCAGGGACCAGGGCATCAGCTCGGCGTCCAGCAGCAGCCAGTCCGTGCCCAGCTCCTGCCACAGCCCGGCGCCGCCGACGCTCCCCGCCACCCGGGTCAGCAGCCGCCGCGCGGTCTCCTGGTCGTCGAAGAACGGCCGGCCGGTGCGGGTGAAGATCGCCCCCGGCACACCTTCCGGTGTGTGGAACCGCTCATGGGCCGTCTCCGCGTCGCGGCAGACCAGGACCACCGCCCGCGACCCCATGTGCTTCTCCTGGCAGACGACCTGCCGGACCCCTTCCGCGCGGTAGGCGGCGAACGCCTCGGCCGGGTGCTCCAGATAGCCGTCCTCGCGGGAGGTGGCACAGGGCGCCATCGTCGGCGGCAAATACAGCAGTTGGCGGGGGTCCACGGAGAATCGGCTCATCACCTCAAGCGCCGCCGCGGCGTTCTCCTCCTTCACGGCGAGCCGGCCCATGTGCCGGGTCTCGACCACGCGGCGCCCGGTGACGTCGGCGAGGTCGAGGGGCCGGCCCTCGCTGCCGCCCGGCGCGTCCTGGGCCAGCGGCCTGGCCGGCTCGTACCAGACCCGTTCGGCGGGCACGTCCACCAGTTCGCGCTCGGGCCAGCGCAGCGCGGTCAGCTTGCCACCGAAGACGGCACCGGTGTCGAGGCAGATGGTGTTGTTGAGCCACGTGGCACTGGGGGTGGGGGTGTGGCCGTAGACGACGGCGGCCCGGCCGCGGTAGTCCTCGGCCCATGGGTAGCGCACGGGCAGGCCGAACTCGTCGGTCTCCCCCGTCGTGTCGCCGTACAGCGCGTGCGAGCGGACCCGGCCGGAGGTGCGGCCGTGGTACTTCTCGGGCAGACCGGCGTGGCAGACCACGAGCGCCCCGCCGTCCAGCACATAGTGGCTGACCAGCGACCGGATGAAGGCGTGGGCGCGCTCCCGGAACTCCGGTTCCTCCCGCTCCAGTTGCTCGATCGTCTCCGCCAGGCCGTGGGTGTGCCGGACGGTGCGACCGGACAGGTGGCGGCCGAGCTTGTTCTCGTGGTTGCCGGGGACGCACAGGGCGTGCCCGGCCTCGACCATGCCCATCGCCAGGCGCAGCACGCCGGGGCTGTCCGGGCCGCGGTCGACCAGGTCGCCGACGAACACGGCGGTGCGCCCCGCCGGGTGGACGGCGTCCACCGGCCGGCCCCGGTCGTCGCGCTCGACGCGGTAGCCGAGCCGGTCGAGCAGACTCTCCAGCTCGGCGCGGCAGCCGTGCACGTCGCCGATGATGTCGAAGGGGCCGGTGAGGTGGCGCAGGTCGTTGAAGCGGCGCTCGCGGACGATCTCGGCGGCCTCGATCTGCTCCGTGCCGCGCAGGACGTGCACCTTGCGGAACCCCTCGCGCTCCAGGTGGCGGAGGGAGCGGCGGAGCTCGCGCTGGTGGCGCTGGATGACGCGGCGCGGGAGCGCGGCCCGGTCGGGACGGGCGGCGTTGCGCGCGGCGCAGACCTCCTCGGGAACGTCGAGGACGATCGCGACCGGCAGCACGTCGTGCTCACGGGCGAGCCGGACAAGGTGCTTGCGCGCTTCCGGCTGGACGTTGGTGGCGTCCACCACGGTGAGCCGCCCGGCGGCGAGCCGTTTGCCCGCGATGTAGTGCAGGACGTCGAAGGCGTCCGCGGTCGCCGCCTGGTCGTTGGTGTCATCGCTGACCAGCCCCCGGCACGTGTCGGAGGACAGCGTCTCGGTGGGCGCGAAGTGCCGGGCCGCGAAGGTCGACTTGCCGGAGCCGGTGGCACCGACGAGGACCACGAGGGAGAGGTCGGGCACAGCGAGGGTGCGCACCCCCGCGTCCGGTGCGCTGTGCGGGGTGACGGTGGTGCTCATGCGGCCTTCGCCTCCTTCGGGGTCGTGTCGGGGCTCGCGTCGCGAGTCGTGCCGCGAGTCGTGTCGTGAGTCGTATCGCGCCGGAAGACCGCCATCTGGGTCGGGGGGCCGACCTCGGGGTCGTCGGGGCCCACGGGGTGGAACTCCGCCCGGTAGCCGTACCGCTCGGCCACCGCGCCGGCCCAGCCGCGGAACTCCTCGCGCGTCCACTCGAAGCGGTGGTCCGCGTGCCGGACGTGCCCGGCGGGCAGGGACTCCCAGCGGACGTTGTACTCCACGTTCGGGGTGGTGACGACGACGGTCCCGGGGCGCGCGGCGCCGAACACCGCGTGCTCCAGCGCCGGCAGCCGCACCAGGTCGACGTGCTCGACGACCTCGCTGAGGACGGCGGCGTCGTAACCGGCCAGGCGCCGGTCGGTGTAGGCGAGCGAACCCTGGAAGAGGCGCACGCGCGCGGCCTGCCGCTCGTGCATCCGGTCCAGGCGCAGCCTCCGCGACGCCTCCCGCAGCGCGCGCACCGACACGTCGACGCCCACGACCTCGGTGAACCGGGGGTCCTTGAGCAGCTCCCCCACCAACTGCCCCTGTCCGCACCCCAGGTCGAGCACGCGGGCGGCACCGGCGGTGCGCAGGGCGCCGACGATGGCCTCGCGCCGCCGGACGGCCAGCGGCACCGGCTTCTCCTCGGTGTCCACCGTCTCGTCCACGGCGTTGTCGAGCTCCTCGGCCTCCGTGCCCTCGGCCTCGGCGAGCCGGGCCAGGGCGAGCCGTTCGAGAGCGTCCCGGGCGAGGGAACGGCGGCGGGCGAGGAACCGGTCGGCGATCAACCGCCGCTCGGGATGGCCGGCCAGCCATCCCTCACCGGAGCGGAGGAGCTTGTCCACCTCGTCCGGGGCGACCCAGTAGTGCTTGGCGTCGTCCAGCACCGGCAGCAGCACGTAGAGCTGCCGCAGCGCGTCGGCGAGCAGCTGCTCGCCCTCCAGCACCAGCGCGACGTAGCGGGAGTCCCCCCACTCCGGGAACCGCTCGTCCAGCGGCAGCGGCCGTGCCGTCACCGTCCAGCCGAGCGGCGCGAAGAGGCGCTCCACCAGCCCGGCCCCGCCGCGCGCGGGCACCACGGGCAGCTCGATCCGCAACGGCAGGCGCCGGTCGACGAGTTCGGGCCGCGCGGCGCACTTCCCCTTCATCGCGCTGGAGAAGACGCCGCCCAGGACCACGGCCAGCAGGGAGGATGCGGCGTAAGGCCGGTCGTTGACGTACTGCGCCAGCGCCGCGTCGGGCGCGCCCCCGCGTCCCTTGCCGCCGCCCCGCCGGACGAGCGCCACGGGGTCCACCTCCAGCAGCAGCGCCGCCGTGCAGCGCTCCGCCGTCGCCTCCGGGTAGAAGACGTGCGCGGTGCCATGGGAGGTCGAGAACCGCTGCGCCCGCCCGGGATGCTTGTGCAGCAGGAAACCCAGGTCGGTCGCGGGAACGTCGTCATGGCCGGTGGTAGTGAGAGTGAGGAACACGCGTCCGAGTATCGCCGCGGGCCGGCCTCCTTCCCCACCCGTTTTCCGACCGCCTCCCGCCGGCGGCCCCTCAGTCCCGCCCCGCCATCCGGGCGGCCAGCTCCGCGATCCGCTCCGGCCCGACGCGGCAGCAGCCACCGATAAGCCGCGCCCCCGCGGCCAACCAGGCGTCCACCCGCCCGGCGTCGAAGGCGGGCCGCCCCCGCCACCGCCGTTCCTGGTCATCCCACCCCTCCCCACTGTTCGGATACACCACGACCGGCTTCCCGGTCACTCGCGCCGCGACCCGCACGGCCTCCTCCACCTCGCCCGGTTCACAGCAGTTGACGCCCACGGCGACGACCTGGTCGTTCCCCGCGGCGAGCGCGAACGCCTCCCCCAGCGGCTGCCCGGCCCGGGTCCGCCCGCCGGCGCAGCTGTACGACAGCCAGACCGGCACCCCGCACCCGCGCACGGCCCGCAGCAGCGCCCGCCCCTCGTCGGCGTCCGGCACCGTCTCCAGCGCCAGGACGTCCGGCCCGGCCGCGGCCAGCACCTCGATCCGCGGCCGGTGGAAGCGCTCCAACTCCGCCACCCCCAGCCCGTACCGCCCCCGGTACTCACTGCCGTCCGCGAGCATCGCCCCGTACGGGCCGACGGACGCGGCGACCCACACCTCCCGCTCCCCCTCGGCCGCCGCCCGCCGCGCCAGTGCGACGCCGCGCCGCAGCAGCCCGGCGGCCTCCTCCCGGCCGACACCCCGCCGGGCGAACCCTTCGAAGGTGGCCTGGTAGCCGGCGGTGATGAGCACCCGCGCCCCCGCCCATACATAGGCCCCGTGCGCCCGCTCGATCTGCTCCGGCCCGTCCATCAGCAGCCGGGCCGACCAGAGCGCGTCGGACAGGTCGCAGCCCTGCGCCTCCAGTTGGTTGGACAGCCCGCCGTCGAGGACGAGCGGCCCGCGCGCGAGCGCGGCGGCGAGCGGTGTGCGGGGTGGGGTCATCGCGTACGGTCCTCGTCCTCCGAGCTCTTCCGGCGCACCGGCTCTTCCGGCGCACCGAGCGCTTCCGTCCTCCGGCGCGTCCGGCCCTCCGGCTGGTCCGATGCACCAGCGCCTCCGATGCTCCGGACCCTTCCGGCGTATCCGACTCTCCGGTGCTCCGGGCGCTTCCGGTACTTCGCCCGCCGTTCCTTCCTTCCCTTTCCTTTCCGTCCTTCCGCTCTCAGCCCAGCTGCGCCTGGACCTCGGCGGAGATCAGTTCCAGGTGGTCGAGGTCGTCCAGGTCCAGAATCTGGAGGTAGACCCGGGACGCCCCGATCTCCGCGTACCGGCCGATCTTGTCGACCACCTGGGCCGGGGACCCCGCCAGGCCGTTGGCCTTGAGCTCGTCGACCTCCCGTCCAATGGCCGCCGCCCGCCGTGCCACCTGGGCGTCGTCCTTGCCCACGCACACCACCAGGGCGTTGGAGTACACCAGGTCGTCCGGCTTGCGCCCCGCCTCCTCCGCGGCCGCCCGCACCCGTCCGAACTGCCGCTCACTGTCCGCCACGGACGCGAAGGGGACGTTGAACTCGTCGGCGTAGCGGGCGGCGAGCCGCGGTGTCCGGGACGCCCCCAGGCCACCGATCAGCACCGGCACCTTGGTCTGGGCGGGCTTGGGCAGGGCCGGCGAATCGGCCAGCCGGTAGTACTCACCGTCGAAGTCGAACGTCGCGCCCACCTCCGTCTCCCACAGTCCCGTGACGATCGCGAGCTGCTCCTCCAGGCGCCCGAACTTCTCCTTGGGGAAGGGGATGCCGTACGCCGTGTGCTCCGCCTCGTACCAGCCCGCGCCCAGTCCCAGCTCGACGCGGCCGCCCGACATCCGGTCGACCTGTGCCACCTGGATGGCCAGCACGCCCGGCAGCCGGAAGGTACCCGCGGTCATCAGCGTCCCGAGCCGGATCCGCCGGGTCTCCCGGGCCAGCCCGGCCAGGGTGATCCAGGCGTCGGTCGGGCCGGGCAGTCCGTTGGAGGAGCCCATGGCCAGATAGTGGTCGGAGCGGAAGAAGGCGTCGAAGCCGAGGTCCTCGGTGGCCTTGGCGACGGTGAGGAGGGTGTCGTAGCTCGCCCCCTGCTGGGGCTCGGTGAAGATGCGCAGGTCCATACGGTCCATCCTGCACCTTCGAACACAGGTCAACGCACCGCCCCCGCGCCGCCGCACTGGCCCCTGTCGGGTGAATCTCCCCCGCTCTCACCTGCCGTCCGGGCACCGGCCAGTGTCCGGCCCGCACGGTGATCGTTGGCTTCGGCGGAGCCGGACCGCCCGGCCCGCGCACCGGTTTTCCCCGCCGGAGGCGACGACCGCGACACCGCTCCTCCAGCCTGGAGGAGCCCAGGGCCGAGGAGGCCGTATGCACCAGGAAGCCGTGCCCGCCGAGGCGGTGCCCCAACAGGCCGCTTCCCCACGCCAGGACCCACCCAAGGGCCTGCTGCAACAAATGGAGGAGCTGATGGCGGCGCTGAACGCCGATCTGTCGCAACTCGACGCCGACCTGCAGTCCTCGGCCGAGCGGCCCGCGCCCGCACGCGAGGACACCGCCGACGGCTGATCCCCCGTATCCCGCTCCGTGCCTCCGGCCGCGCCCCGGCCGGAATCCCCCGCCGTACCTCATGCGGCGCCCCCTCTCTCCCGCAGGGCGAGCCGTCTCAGCAGCCCGCCCACCCGGTCCCCGGTCTCGTCGGCCGCGTCTATGGCTTCGATGCACTGCCAGTAGAGGCCGTCCTCCTCGCAGGCACAGGCCACGCCGACCAGGGCGATACCCACGTCACCGAGGAGCGCGGCGAGGCCCGTCAGCACCCCCCAGGGGTCGCGGACGGCCGAGAGCCGCGCCGCGCGTAAGCCTCCGGAGCGCAGGGCGACCTGCCGCAGCGCCCCGGAGGCCCGGCCGCCGGCCTCGCTCAGCCCGCACGCCGCGGCCCGCGCCTCGAAGGGACCGTGCGCGGCCAGGTGACCACCCACAGCCTGGGCCAAGGCTTGGGTCTGCCATGCCTCGGCGACGATGTCCTGCATCGTCCTGGCTTCGGCCAGGGCGAGCCGGGTGGCCTCGATCAACCGCAGTGCGTCCATTGCCGGTCCCCCAGTTTCCGCCTGTGCGCTCTCACTACCCAGAGTGATGACTAACCGCCGGAAAAGCCAGGGGAATTCAGAAATCTGTGGATACCAAATCCGCTGTGGACAACTCAATCACTCCGGAGAGTGACGATCCGGCGAACCCTGACGGATGTTCGATCGCTCCTCCACTACCGGAAACCGCCGCTCGTTCCTTTCGATCTTGGCGGAGAGCGCGGCCAGGACGTCGACCCCCAACACGTCGCAGAACTGCAGGAGATAGGCGAGCACGTCCGCGACCTCGTCCTTCACCCGTTCCGCCGTGCCTGAGTCCGCCATCACACGCGCGGATTCCTCGGGCGTCAGCCACTGGAAGATCTCCAGGAGTTCGGACGCCTCGACGCTGAGCGCCGCCGCGAGGTTCTTGGGAGTGTGGAAGGGCTGCCAGTCGCGCGCGGCGGCGAAGTCCGCCAGCCGGCGCCGCAGGGCGTCGAGGTCCTGGACCCCGTGGTGCTCGGTCATGCCTCCAGGTCTACCATCGAGACCCCCGGCAGCCCCGACGCCACCTCTGCCATCTCCCGCCCCACCGTGCCCACCAGCCTGATATGCCCCCTCTCGCACATCCGCGCCGCCAGTTCCACCAACTCCCGTGACTGGCAAGGGTCGAGGCACCGGTCCAGACCGTCCGCCAGCACGGTGAGCGTCTGCAGGGCGGACAGCACCTCGGCGGCGGGCTCCACCGCGAGTACATCGGGTCCCGTCAGTAACACCAAGCACAAGGCCAGATAACGCAGTTCGCCGTCCCCAAGCCGTTCCAGCGCGGTCTCGACCTCCGTACCCCGCGCCAGGACGGCCCGGACGAAGCCGCCGTCCAGCCTCCGTGCCTCCACCCCCTCGACCCGGCCCCGGCAGCCCGCGTCCGCCGCCTTCACCAGGGCCGCGTGCCGGATCGAGCACTCGCTCGCCGTACGGCCCAGCACGGCGGCAACGTTGTCACAGGCGCTCCGCAGCCGGCCGTCCCGTGCGGCGACGGGCGTCCGCATCAACTCGGGCCGGGGGTCACACGGAAAAACGGAGCGCAGGGCGACGACGACCTGCTCCGCGGCGTCGAGCACCAGCCGCTGCCCCGCCGTCTTGCCCGCCACGCGCAGCGGCAGGAGCGCGGTGCCCAGCCGGTCGTCCGGCAGGGGCGCCCGGGTGACCGGAACCGCTCCGGCCGTGTGCCACGCCGCCTCCACCGTCGGCAGCCCGGGGTCGCGCAGCGCCGTGGTCAACAGCGTCCGCCCGCCGCCCGTCAGGCGCTCGCCGACCACCCGGACCTCCGGTTCCGCCTGTACGGCCAGGTCCAAACGGACCGGACCGACGGGTCCGTCGACCGTGCAGCCGATCCGGAACCCCCGCCTCCCCTGCGCGTCCGGGCGGGCCCGGTGCGGAACGCAGGCCGGGGCCCCGCCCGCCACCGGCGCGAGGGCCTCGGCCAGCCCGTCGCCTCCCGCGAGCCGGGCCAGCACCTCGTAGGCCTGGAGCACACTGGACTTCCCGCTGCCGCTGGCGCCCCGGAAGAGGGTCAGCGGAGCCAGCGCGAAGCCGGCGTTGCGGTGCGACTTGAAGGCGGAGAGCCGCAGTTCGGTGACGGCGGGACGCCGGGGCGGCTGCGCGGCGGCGGGCCCGGCGCCGCGCGCGTCACGCGCCTTCGCGACCGGGCCGTGGGATGCGACGGACATGCCCGGACCGTATGGCCCGGTGGATCAGCCAAACCGTTTCAGCCTGTCGTTCTTCCTACGATCGGAGTACGCCGAGGCGACCTCCGTGCCTTCGGGCGCCAACAGGAAGACATTGGTGTCGACGCGGTGCATGCCGCTGCCGAGCCCGAACACGACGCCGCTGGAGAAGTCGAGGATGCGCTTGGCGACGTCGGTGTCCGCGCTGGTGAGGTCGAGGAGCACGGGTGTGCCGTTGATCAGGTGCTCCGCCACCTCGCGGGCGTCCGCGAAGATCTGCACCCGGAGGACCACGAGCCTCCGCTGGTTCGGTTCCGTCTCCGGCTCCTCCTCGGGGAGCGACCGGTGGTTGGACCAGGACGGCCAGGTGTGATGACCGCGCAAGGGCACGACCTCGGCCAGCCCCTCCCACTGCTCGTCGGTGGCCTCTGACCTGTTCACCGGATCACCCCTCCGGGGAACGCGCTGGTTATGTACATCCGGCGATTCTAGGGAAAAGGGCGCCTCCATTCGGCCCAATGACACGCGTGGCGCCGCACTGGGCGGCGCCGAGCTCCGTCCCGTGGGTCCCGGCGGACGTCCGACGCCCCTCAACTCACCCCCAGCAACCGGAGTGACGCGGTCGTGGCCGCTGCCGCCACCACGACGATCAGAAACGAGACCTTCCGGAGCGCCAGCACGGCGCCGACGAGGACACCGGCGGGGCGCGCCCAGCCCGCGAAGCCATGACCGGCCGTCAGCGCCGACACGGCCGCCATGGCGCAGAGCAGGACGGTCGCGGAGGCCGACAGCGCCACGCGGACGCGCCCGGACGGCTCGAAACGGTTGTGCAGGAGGGGGCCGCAGAGGCGGAGGAGGTAGGTGCCGAGGGCGAGGGCCAGGATGGTCCAGAGGGTTGTCATGGGAGGTCGCCTGCTGACGGGTCGGTGGATTTCCGGGCGTGCGGTGCCTGCGGGTCCCGTGGGGGTCGCTGGGACTGCGGGACAGCCTGTACGGGGGTCGCGCCCTGTACGAGCGTCGCGCTCCGGCCCGAGACCGGCACACCCCACAACGCCGCCGGCAGCCCAAGGAGGGCCAGCAGCACCGGCACCCCGTTCGGCAGGAAGGGCGCGGCGGCCAGCGCCACGACGACTCCCGCCGACGCGGCCCGCCGCGGACCGGTTTCCCGCAGCGCGGGAAGTACCAGGGCCAGCAGGACCATGGGTTCGGCGGCGTCGAGCCCCAGAGCGCGCGCGTCGCCCACCACCCGGCCGGCCAGGGCGCCGAGGAGGGTGCCCGCGTTCCAAGTGACGAACAGGACGCCGCCGCAGAGGAAGTAGGCCGCCCGGCGCCGTGCGGGGTCGCGCTCGGCGCGGGCGAACGCGACCGCCTGGTCGACCAGAAGGTGACTGCCGAGCAGGCGGGCCGGCCGGCGCAGCGCCAGGACGTCGGAGATAGTCAGGCCGTACACGAGCAGACGCGCGTTGAGCAGGAGTCCGGCGGCCACAGCGGCCACGGCCCCGCCGCCGCCCAGCACGATGTCGAGCGTGGCGAACTGCGCCCCGCCCGCGAACACCGTCAGGGACATGGCCAGCGGCACCCAGGCGGGCTGTCCGGCGGAGACGGCGATGGCGCCGAAGGAAGCACCGACCACGCCCATCGCCGCGCCCACCGCCCCTATGTTCCGCACCACGGAGCGATCGAGTGTTCTCCAAAACGAACGCATGGTCGATAGAATGAACGTCGCAGGAGTCGTTCGTCAAGGAGAACAAGTGGACCGCTATAGCGAACACGCCTCGGACGGCCGGCCGGGGCGGCCGACCCGCCCGCCGCTGGCCCGCATCGCCGCCTCGCTCCGGACGGAACGCGAGCACATCGGACTGTCGCTGTCGGAGCTGGCCAAGCGCGCCGGCATCGCCAAGTCCACGCTGTCCCAACTGGAGTCGGGCACGGGCAACCCGAGCGTGGAGACACTGTGGGCGCTCAGCGTGGCCCTGGACGTCCCGTTCAGCAGGCTCGTGGATCCGCCCCGGCCCCGGGTCACCGTGCTCCGCCTCGGCGAGGGCGCCGCCGTGCCGTCGGAGCACGCGGACTACACCGCGACCCTCCTCGCCTCCTGCCCGCCCCACGCCCGCCGCGACCTCTACGTGCTGCGGGTGGAACCGGGCGCCCCGAAGGCGTCGGATCCCCACTCCCCCGGGACGACGGAGCATGCCGTGATCGCGTCGGGGAGGGCGCTGATCGGCCTCAGCGACGAGCCGCTGGAGCTCGGACCCGGCGACTACATCAGCTACCCGGGCGACGTTCCGCACATCTGTCAGGCCCTGGAGGCCGGCACGACCATCGTCATGGTCATGGAGCACACCTGACGAGGCGAGGGGCACCTCTCACCCGATGGAGGGACTGCGCATAGAGTAGTTGAGCGATTACTATGCGTGCATGTCTCGATGGGGTCCCGCGCACACACGGCCTGTTCTGCAGGCCGTGACCGCCGCGCTGGTCTCCCTGCTGCTGGTGCTGTCCGGCGGCGATCCCGCTCTCGCGGTGGGCGATCGGGGGCGGGAAGAGCGTTCCGCCTCAACGGAGTTCAGCGCCTCCGACGACCGTACGGTGGACGCCGTCACCCCGGAGGACACGCAGGCCGGCGTGCAGCGCCGGCAGCGCACCGGGCGGGACGCCCTCGCCCCCCCATTCCGTCGTCGCCCCGGACCGTCCCGCCGTCCCGCTCGACCGCACGTCCTCTCTCCCGGCGCGACTCGCACGGAACGCCGTCCTGCGCTGCTGAGGTGACCCGCGCCGCCCCGCCGTGCGGCGGCGCCGTCGCGTCCCTCGACCACCGGCAAGAGAGCAAGAGAGCAGAGACGTCATGCCGCTCGACCCCGCGCGGGCCGTGAGCGCTTATTTGCGCGCCCAGGCGTACCGCGATCAGTTCCGTCCACTTTTCGTCGACTCCCCTTCCCCGTCCGACAGTTCTGGAGACGGGGGGCGGGCTGGGGATGCCCGTTCCGCTTCCCGCGCCGACGTGGGCGCGGGCGCGACCGCGACCGCGACCGCGCGTAGCGAATCCAGCTCCCCGCGTCCGCCCCGCGATCCGTTCACCGCTGAGCCCGCTACGGAAGCACGGTTCCCCGACGCTGAACCGTCCCTCGTATCACCCCTCGGACCACCCCTCTCCCTCACCGTGCCGGAGCCAGGGCGGCCGCCGGGCCGCGCCGCCCGGCCGTTCACTCGCCTCCTGCCGTTCCTGCGCCGACTCCGCGGCGCCTCCCCAGCCCCTGCCACCACGTCAGGCTCACCACCTTGCGGGCCACCCCGGCGGGAGCCATCGCGTTACGCGAGGTAGCGAGACAAGAGAACCGTTTCCGCACCACCGGGCGGTCGGCTGATCTTCCAACGGCCGACATCCGAGGGCTCCCCGTGCGTGGCGGCCGACACCTCCCGCACGGGGAGTCCAGGGGCCCCATCCGCCCGCCAGTACGATCGCAGGCATGCACACCAGACCGCTCACAAGCCCTTTGACATCGATATGGGTGATTTGTTCCTTCCCGGAGCACCCAGTACGATGACAAGCTTTGGCAGCGGGCAGCGGGCAGCGGGCAGCGGGCAGCGGGCAGCGGGCAGCGGGCAGCGGGCAGCGGGCAGCGGGCAGCGGGCAGCGGGCAGCGGGCAGCGGGCAGCGGGCAGCGGGCAGCGGGGGCCGGAGGCGTGTGTGCTGTTCGCCGTCCGGTCGGCCGGCGCCCTGCACCGGCTCCTTGACGTCATCCCGGTCTTCGACGGCGATGAACGCGTCGTCAGCCGCTTCACACTCGTCCCCGGTTCGGACTTCGACGTGGACGCCCTCGCCGCCCTGGACCGCTCCGGCGCCCGGTTCGTCACCTGGGACGACGCCCGCTCCAGCGCCCACGACCTGGTCCTGACCGCGAGCCCCAAAGGCGCGATCCGCGTCCTCTCAGGGCCGCACGTGCTGCTGCCGCACGGCGCCGGCTTCAACAAGGCGCTGCCCGACGAGGGTTCGCCGCGCCTGCCGTCCGGCCTCGACCCCCACTACCTGCTCGTCGACGGCAGGCCCTGGGCCGCCCTCCACGCGCTCGCGCACGGCGACCAGCTCGACCGCCTCGCCGAGCACTGCCCGCCGGCCGCCGCACGGGCCACGGTCGTGGGCGACCCGACGCTCGACCGCCTCCTCGCCTCGCTCCCCCACCGAGACGACTACCGCGCCGCCCTGGGCACCGGGGAGCGCCGCCTCGTCGTCCTCACCTCCACCTGGGGCCGCGAGTCGCTGCTGGAGCGGCGGCCGGAGCTGCCCGCCGCGCTCGCGCGCGCCCTCCCCCACGACGCGTACCAGCTCGCGCTCGTCCTGCACCCCAACGAGCACAGCCGACTCGGTTCGTACGACCTCACCCGGCACCTGGCGCCCGCCCTGCGCGCGGGCACGGTCCTGGCCGGGCCGCACGAGGAGTGGGCCGCCCTGCTGATCGCCTGCGACGCCGTGGTCACCGACCACGGCTCCACGGCGCTCTACGCCGCCGCCCTCGGCCGGCCCGTCATCGGCGCCTACGACGGCGGGCACGAGCTCATACCGGGCACCCCGATGGCCGCGCTGCTCGAACGGGCACCCCGGCTGACGGACCCGGCCGGCCTGGAGGCGGCGCTGCGGGAGGCATCGGCGCAGGAGGTCCGCAAGTGCGCCGACGCCGCGTTCGACCTGCCGGGCGAGTCGCTCCCGCGGCTCCGCGACGCGCTGTACCGGCTGCTGGACCTCCGGCCACGGCCGGTACCGGTACGGCCGCGCCCCCTGCCGGCCCCGAGGAGGCCGGCGGCGCCGAACGGCCCGGCGGCCTACGCGGTACGGACCCGGGTGACCGGCCGCCGGGTCGCCGTCGAACGCTTCCCCGCCGACACCCCTCTCCCGATTCACTACTTGGCCGTCGAGTCCCCGCACGCCGGGCCGCGCGAGACGCAGAGCGCGGCGGTGCTGTGGCGCCGCTCCCGGCCCGCCGCCGGAACCCCGCACTCGAGTACGTGGACGGCGGGCGGCTGGACGGCCCGGATGCTGGACGACTTGCCGTATTGCGGCACCGCGGCCGCGATCCTCACACCGGAACGGTGCCTGCTGCGGCACCGCACGGCGGGAACGTTCCGCGTCCACGTCGAGCCGCACCGGGCCGACGGGCGCGTCATGCGCGCGGATCCGGCGGCGGTGGTCTCGGCTGTCCACGCGTGGTTGGCCAGCCGGCCGGAGCCCGCAGCTCCGGATCCCGTCCCGGTCACGCTGGTGTGCGACGTCGGCACGTTCTCCGTCCGCGCCGTCGTGACGCGGGCCGACGACTCCGACCGCGACCACGAGCTCTGACCCGAACCGAAGGCTCCGATCTCGCCTACGAACTCGGCACCCCACCACAGCGTTCGGCCAGCAGACGCGCCGCCGCCCGGTGCTCTTCCGCCTCCTCCGTCTCCCCCACCTCGTCGGCGAGCCGGGCGAGTTCCTCCAGGACCCGCGCCTCGTCGCTGGTCGAACCGCGCCGCCGGGCACTGTCCAGAGCGGCCCGGACCAGCGCGACCGCCTCCGCCGGCCGCCCGGCGCGGCGCAGCGCGCGCCCGAGCGCGAAGCCGGTACGCGCGGTCATACGCTCCCTGCCCAGCTCCCGTGCCATGCGGTGCGCGTCCGTGAGCAGGTCGACCGCCCGCTCGTGCTCGCCCATGTCGATGGCGGCGCCCCCGAGCAGGTACGTCTGGAGCATGACGCCGTAGGCGTTCCCGATGGCCGCGTGTTCCCGGCGGGCGCTCTCGAAGTCGGCGACGGCGGACGCCCAGTCGCCCTGGACAGACGCCAGCTTGCCGCGGAACTCCACGACGGACGCCTTGAGCTTCCGTTCGTCGGCCGAGTCACCGAGGGCACCGGCGGCGCTCACCGCGTGCCGCAGCTGCTCGGCCGCCTCCTCGTACCGCCCCTGCTCCCACAGGGGCCGGGCCAACTGGCAGCGCATGCGGATCGCCGCCGGCAGGCGTTCGAGGCGCTGCGCGGCGGCCAGTCCCCTGCCGAAGGCGTCGGTGACGTCCGCGTAGTGCGGATGGTCGAGGAAGTGGGTCCACAGCGGTTCGCACAGCGCCCACGCGTCCTCGTCGAGCCCGCTCTCGTAGGCGACCCTGACGCAGCCGTACAGGGCGAGCCGATGGGACTCCATCCACCGCAGCGCCGCCGCCTTCCCGGCGAACTCGACGTCGGGGACGCCGGGGAGGGCGTCGCCGGCCTCGGCGAACGTCATCCTCGGACCCGCCGCCAGGCCATCCGCGAGGATCGCCTGACGCCGGTACCAGCGGACGAGCCGTTCGCGGCCCTGCTGCCGACTGCCTCCGGCGGGGTCCTCCTCGCGGGACCGGCGTTCGGCGTGTTCACGCACCAGGTCGTGGATGCCGGGCCCTTCGGGCCGGCTCTCCAGAAGGCCCGCATCCTCCAGTTCCTCCAGGGCGTCCTCGGCCGCCTTCCGGCCGCCGCCCAGCAGGGCGGTGGCGGCCGGAACCGTCAGGACCGGAGCGGGGAACTCCGGCAGCAGCCGGTACAACCGCGCCGCCTCCGCACCCAGCCCCTCGTACGCCGCGTCCCAAATCGCCTCCACCATCGGGACGCCCTTCTCGTGCAACTCCGCCGAGAGCTCCGCGACCAGCCGGGACAGGCTACGCCGCCGGTGTCTGCGAACCCACCGGCCGGCCACGTGCAGCGCCACCGGCAGCCCGCCGCACCCGCGCGCCAGCTCGACGGCGGCGTCCGGTTCCTCCGTCAGCCGTGCGTCGTCGACGATGTGCCGCAGCAGCCGCACCGCGTCTTCGACAGCCAATGGACTCATCGGCACCTCCAGCGTGGCCACACCCTCCAAGTCGTGCAGCCGTTCCTGACTTGTCACGATCACCAGGCCGGCGTCCGAGGACGGAAGCAGCGGCATGACCTCGTTGCGGAACCGCGCGTTGTCCACCACCACGAGGAGACGCCTATCCTGCGTCAGCGACCAGTACTGCTTCTTACGCCCATAGGACGGCCGATTCAGCCACTCGGCGGCGACCCCGAGCCCGGACAGCAGTTCACCCAGGGCGTCCGCGTCCTCGACCACCCCGTCCCGGCGCAGGTCGTCCAGGTCGACATACAGCACGCCGTCCGGAAACCGGTCGCTGATCCGCCGGGCGACATGGAACCCCAGCGCCGTCTTGCCCACTCCACCGATTCCGGTCAGTGTGACGACCAGCGGGCCGCCCCCAGCACCCGAACGCCCGTCCAGGACCCGCAGGATGCTCTCCTGCTCGTCCCGCCGATCCTCGAAGTGCGCGATCGCGGGCGGCAACTGCCGGGGAACCGATGGCAAGGGCGGTGGGGCAGCGTGAACATGCTGATGCACCTCACCGATATCGCGGGCCTGAACGACCGCGTCCATCCGTGCCTGCCCGTCCACGCTGTTGTACGTATCGTCGGCCACGCGCAAACTCTACGAGCAGCCAACGGATCTGACGGTGCAACGGCACCAGCACGCCCGAATTCCCCCCATCCCCCCTCCGATCCCCCCTGCCGATGCGCCGCCGATCGCCCCAGAATATGCGTCCCTTCACAGCCGACCCGGGGAGCGCGGCCATGGATCCGATCACCGCGAGCGCGCTCGCGGCCCTCGCGGGAGGTGCGGGCGGGGAAGCCGGCCGTCAGGTGTCGCAGAGCCTGGCCTCCCTGGTGCGCCGTCCGTTCCGCCGCGGCGACGACGACCCCCAGGAGCCGGGCACCACCCTGCGGGTAAGCACGGCCGAACCCGAACTCACCGCTCTCCAGCACTCCCCCGCCGACCCGGCCCGCGCCCAGGCCCTGGTCACGGCCCTGGGCGTCCGAGCCGCCCTGGACGCCCAGTTCCGCAGCGAACTCGACGAGTGGTGGCAGCGCGCCCAGCCCGTCGTCACCGGCGGCGGCAACGTGTACAACAACATCAACAACAGCAGCACGTTCCACGCTCCGGTCGTGCAAGGGCGGGACTCGTCCGGAATCACCTTCACGACGCCCGTATGGCCGGCCGGCGGCCAGTAGCCGACGGCCGACGCACAGATGGGCGGGCCAGGCGGCCCGACATCCCACCCCCATCCGACCGGCCGTCGGGCGGATCCTGGGGTGGGCACGCGGCACGAGTGGGTCGATGCCGATGGAATCTCAACCGTGTGAAGCAGCGCGTCACGCGACCTCTCTGGCATCCCAGCGGTCTCGGAACCACTCCAGCGTCTCGCAGAGCAGGTCGCGGTTCCGGTCGCTCTCAAGCAGAGAGAGCCGGAAGCTGGGACGCAGTTCCAGCTTGCCCTCGGAAATGGCGACGCCCTCCAGCCGGTTCAGGCGCTCGAGCAGTTCCGAACGCAGGGAACGGTCGGTGAAAGGCTCCCGGTGCGCTAGGTGCTGGAACACGACCTCCACCACGCCGCCGCGTCCGCCGCCCGGATACAAGGTGAACGGCCAGATTCCCCGGCCTGGCCCGCCGGCCTCGCCGAGCATGAGGAAAGCGCTGGTCGTGACCGCGCCCGCGCCGTGGCCGATCCAGCCACCCAGCTTTTCCCACCGGGTGAACACATCACGCACGGCATCAACGGTCTCCGGCGAGTCGTCGGCCGCCAGCTGACGGAAGAACCTCACGGCGCGCGTCTCCTCGCCTCGCGGGTCGAGACCGCCCTGCGCCGTCTCGCCCGTCGCTCCAGGCTCGCCCTCGTCATCGGTGTCGACGAGGAGCAAGGCCAGTTCGTCGCTGGTGAGGCGCTGGGCCGGATCGGCCGCTCCAGACGCGGTGAAGAGGATGCCGTCGGCGCTCAGCCGGGCGCGGACGTCACCGCCGTCCCGGCCGGTCCACCGGAATCCTTCGGCGATCTTGCCGTCCGCGTTGAGCACGCGGTACGCGTTGACGATCCCCTCCGACTTGGCAAGATGGCTGCCCACGGCTTGGGCACCGGATCCGAGGAACGCCGCGAGGTCCCCGTAGGTCGTCCACGTGCCACGTGGAAGCGCGGAGAGCACCTGGTACGCGAGGTGCCAGTCACGGCTGCGTTCGGCCCGTCCCACGCCTCGCAGCGGTGCGGGCCACAGCCGGATCGCGCGGTCGGCGAGCTCGTCGGCTCGGGCGAGGATCTCCCGGACGCCCCAGCGCTCCGTGGCGGCGATGCTCCTGTTCATCTCCAAGTGACTGCCTTGAAGCAGCCCCTGCTTGCGTTCGAACGGGTGATTCGACAGCTCCGAGTTGACACCCGTCAGT
The DNA here is from genome assembly GCF_020099395.1 of Streptomyces mobaraensis. Lineage (NCBI taxonomy): Bacteria > Bacillati > Actinomycetota > Actinomycetes > Kitasatosporales > Streptomycetaceae > Streptomyces > Streptomyces mobaraensis. The sequence continues at coordinate 1,826,547 of NZ_CP083590.1, forward strand.
GTCAGATTGCCGAGAGTGTGCTGCAACCGTGCATGAAGCTCTTCCGGGCTTTCCCCGTCGATCGCGTCATCGCGCAGTATCCGCATCCATTCCTCGCCAGGTGACTGCGGCATGACGTGTTCGACGGTCAGCTGCGCCGAACCGAAATCCACCGGCTCCGGATGCTCGTAGCTCTCCTCCAGCCTCTGGAGGACCAGTCTGCGCTGGTTCGACCGCCCATACTGGTAGAACGGCGCGGTTCGCATCCTTTCACGCAGCTCTTCGTCGTCGGGCCAGGAACGGTTCTCCGCGGAGAGGAGCTGATGCAAGCCGTCGGCCACCGGAATGCCGTGCGGAAGTTGGGCGGGTACGGACTGGAACACCCTGTTCAGGTTGTTCGTCGGCACCCGGCAGATCATCCGGCGCACCAGGAAACTCTCGATGTACGACATGGCCCGGGCCGTTTCCCGGTCGTCCAGCTCGCCTCGTTCCCGCCGATCCAGCAGCAGCATCAGCGCCGGATAGGTCACGACGGCCTGCCAGTCCCGCAGTCGGCTCAAGTGGCCGCGCACCAGAGCCGACACCTCTTCCTCGGGATGGATCACCTTACGGAAATGGGCACTGCGTCGGTGCAATTCCTTGATATACGCTTCGACCTCCTCCTCCGTCCGCCCTCCGTTCGCGCTTTCACGCTCGAAATACTGTTGCTGCGCGGCGTAGAGGTCCTGACGCCGGACACGATCGTCTCCGGCGAGCACCAGTTGCAGCCACATGAGCTGTTCCAGCTCGTCGTTCCGCAGGCTGGCCTGCAGCGGAAGCCAATGGCTCTCGTAGACGTGCTCTCCGCGAGTGGGCAGGCGCATGAACAGGTAGTTACGCAGGAGGTCCGCCTGGCTGAGCTTCTGTCCGGTGTTGTTGAGCGACTCGAAAATACGGTGGACGTTGTCTCCGCGCTCGGCGGTCACCGACACCAGCGTGAGCCGGGACGTGATCGCCTGCTCGATACGGGAGACGCTCTTCGGGCCGGCCGGACCGTCCGCTTCGGCCAGTTTGCGACGGAAGAACCCGTAAGCGGCGCCGACTCTTTCCCCTGAGGCCCCTTCCGGAAGGGCAGTGCGGATATGCGCGGCATACTGAGGCCGGTCCGCCTGGGTGGGTAGCAGGCGGAAGTAATCGTCCCCCGCCTTACGCTTATTGATGAGGTATTCCTCATCGATTCTCTCGGCCTCGTCCGGCTGCGCCTGGGCCATGTGGTCACGGATCGCCGCCAGCGCGAGGGACAGAGTGGTCAACCGCTGCTGGCCATCGACCACGAGCCAACGGGGGAACGTCGCTTCGTTCTGCGGCGACGGGGCGAGTACGACCGAACCGAGAAAATGCGTGCTTGCCGTCGCGCCCGACTCAAGCAGCTCCGCCTGTTCCAGGATGTCGCTCCACAGCTGCGCCAACTGTTTTTCCGACCAGGAGTACGTACGCTGGTACAGAGGGATCTGGAACTGTTGAGCCCGCCCCTGCACCAGGTCGGCGAACAGTGTTTCCTTGGCCTGCATCTCGGGGCGTCCCGTCCTTGGTCGTAGCGTCGCCCTCTCGGGGCCCGTCCGGAACGACGATACGACCCGCCACTGACAGCGTCCCCCAGTAAGCGGGCGCTTAGACTCCGGACCGCGCAACTCCGGGCGAAACGACCGGCTATGACTCCTACGCCTTCCCCGACCGGTTACGTCCCCTCCACTGCCGAAGCAGCCCGTACGGCTTCCAGCCCCCGCGAATGCCGGCCCCGCCCGCAGAGAAGGAAACGGGAAACAGCATCGATCGCCTTGTTCCGCCCGGCCGGGTTGCCGCAGTCTTTCGTGCGGCGCCACCTCGGCCGGGCGGATGGGCCGGGGAGGGTTTCGTGTCACAAGCGTCCGCCGGGTTCGGCGAGGAGCTGAGGAAGCGACGTCTGGAGGCCAGGCTGAGCCTCACGGCCTTGTCCGGCGTCGTGCATTACAGCAAAGCGCAGTTGAGCAAAGTCGAGCGAGGTATCAAGGCGCCCAGCCGCGACCTCGTCCGGCTGTGTGACGCCGCCCTCGGTGCCGACGGGGCGTTGATCGCCCTGACCACCCGGGACACCACCGACACATCTACCGCACCGGCACCGGCACCGGCACAGGCACAGGCACCGGGCCTGGCCGACGAGGAGGAATGGATCATGCGGTTGTCACCTGACGGCCCGAACCGCTTCCATCCGCTGGGCCGGCGCGAAGTGATGGGCGCCGGTGTCTCGTCGCTGATGACCTGGCGGTCGAACGGAGCGGGCCCGGCCTCCCCGGCCTCGGGTGCGGGCATGCTGGAGGCGTCCCGCTCGCTGTTCACCCACTACCGGAGGCTCGGGCAGACCGTGGAGCCCGGCCTGCTCCTGCCCGTGCTGATCGCCCAGACGCATACGCTGCGGGAGTTGTCCGCTCAAAGCGACGCCGGCACCCGGCGCCGATTACTGGCACTCGGCTCCCGATACGCCGAGTACGTCGGCTGGCTGGTCCAGGAAACCGGGGACGAACGTGCGGCCCTGTGGTGGACACAGCGCGCGGTCGAACTGGCGGCGGCGGGCGGTGACCGGGCGCTGGCCGGCTACGCGCTGGTCCGCAGAGCCTTGATCACGTTGTACCGGGACGACGCCGAGCAGACGGTCGCCCTGGCCGGCCGCGCCCAGAGCGGCACGCTGCCCCCGCGGATCCGCGGGCTCGCCGCGCAACGCGAGGCGCAGGGTCACGCGCTCGCGGGTGATCTCACCGCCTGCCTGCGGGCCTTGGAACGCGCTCGTACGCTCCTCGACCGCCGGGACGACGATTCCGACGGGCCGGTGATCGGCTCCATGCACCTTCCCGACCCGGTCGGCATGGTCACCGGCTGGTGCCTGGTCGATCTCGGCCGGCCGCGGGAGGCCGCCGAGGAACTCGACCGGCAGCTCGCCCTCGTCGGCCAGGACGCGGTGCGCACGCGGGTGCGGTACGGCGTGCGCCGGGCGCTCGCCTACGCGTCGGCCGGCGAGATCGACCACGCGTGCGCGCTGACCGCACCGCTGCTCGACGGTGTCGCCGCGGTGCGCTCGTCGACCGTCACGACCGATCTGCGGCGGCTCGCCCGCGTCCTGGCCCGCCATGCGGATCACCCCGAGGTACGCCGACTGGCACCGCGGCTCGGCACGTTATCGCGCTCGTCCACTTCCTGAGGGAGGCCACCACCGTGCACGAAGTCTTCATCAACTACCGCACGGGCGACGGAGAGAAGACCGCCGCCCTGCTGGACCAGGAACTGTCGCGCCGCTTCGGACGCGACCACATCTTCCGTGCGTCGAAATCCATCGCCCCCGGCGAGACCTACCCGGACAAACTACGGGCCACGCTGCGGCGCAGTTCTCTCCTTCTTGCCATCGTGGGGCCGGGCTGGACGAATTTCCGGTCCCAGCTGCATGACCCGGAGGACTGGGTGCGCAAGGAGATCGAGGAGGCGTTCACCTGCGAACTCCCGGTCGTACCCATCCTGGACGGCCGGAAGACCGACCGGCTGCGCAAGGCGGACCTGCCGCCCGAGCTGGACCGGCTCGCCGATCTGCAGTCCATTCCGTTCGACACCCACGATACGGAGACCGGTGTCAGGCGCATCGGCGATCTGGTCGCCGATATGGTCCCCGGACTGCGCGACCTGTCCCGGGCCGACGCGTCGTCGGCCGTGTCGGATTCCGTGCACAACTCGATCGGGGACGTCAGCGGAACAGCGGTGCAGAGCCGTGACTTCACCGGAGATGTCGGCGGCACCATCGTGAAGGGGCCGCACGGTCCTGTCCACACGGGCAACGGCCACATCTACCAGAATTCCCGTCACGTTTCGGGTGACCGGCACTTCTCGGGCGACGGGATGACGTACTTCGAAGGCGACAACCACGGCAACGTCCAGCATCGGTTCGGTGAGCCGGATCGGCGCGAGGACGACAGCCGGTGAGCGTGCACGGCGGTACACAGGTCGGAAACTCCGGCGTGACGCACACCGGCCCCGGCGATATCCACGTGCATGTCGGCGACCAATTGCGGGACTCGGACAAACCGGCCTTCCGGCGGGTCGCCGAGGACCAGCTCCGTTGGCTGCGACGCGTACTGGTCGCTCCCTTCGGCATGGGCACGGCCCGCGCCGTGCTCGACGACACCGGCACGGTCATTCTGGACGGCGAGCCGGGCAGCGGACGGACTTCCGCCGCCCGCGTGCTCCTGCGCGAATACCACCGGGACGGTGGTGACTTCCACGAACTCTTGCCCGACGAAGAAGAAGACGAGTTATCCCTCCACGACCCCGCCCTCGTCGGGACCGGTGACCAGTTGCTGCTGGACCTGTCCGCCGCCGATGACCGTCAGTGGTCCGCGGTACGGACGGATCTCTCCGCGCTCCGCAAGACCGTCCACGAACGGCATGCGCACCTCGTCATCGTCATGCCGCACGGTGGCACCCTCGACCCCGACCTCCAGTACTACCGGGTGGAAATCAAGCGGCCCATCGGCTCCTACGTCCTCAAACGGCACCTCCGCATGCACGGTGTGCCACCGGAGCAGTACCTGCGGATCGACACCGACGACACCGGATTCCTGCTCGACGAAAGGCCGATGCGGGAAATCGCGGGCTTCGCCGACTTGATACGCCGCGCCCGTGAGTCCGCTCGACCGGGCGAAGGGTTCGCGGAGTGGTGCGCGACGGCCAAAAGCGCGTGGACCGGCCGGCGAAAGGAAATCGCGGCACTCGTCGCGGGACTGCGTGAGGCTCCTCAGCGGGCCCTCCTGCTCACCGTATCCATGCTGCACGGGGCGCACGCCGACGTCATCCACCATGCGACCCGGCTCTTGCTGCGCGCTCTCGACACCCCATCGGAAGAAATCCCGCTGATCCAGCACAGGGACCTCGCCGAGCGGCTCGCGGAGATCGCGGCGGAAACCGGGCCGGGCGGGCACGTGAGGTTCACGGAGCTCGACTACGACTCCGCCGTCCGCGCGCATTTCTGGGACCACATGCCCGATGTACGGCCGCACCTCGGCGCCTGGGCCGCGAACGTCGTGGAGATGAACGAGCCGCACGCCGGACTCGCCGTCCGAGACGGTCTGGTGGCCCGTCTCGCCGGCCAGTACCTACGGACCGGACGCGGCGACGGTCTGGCGTCCGTCGCCGAACAATGGAGTTCCGGGACACCCGGCAAGGCACGGCTGGAAGCCGCTGTCCACGCACTCACCTGCGCCCTCAACGACCCGGATCACGGCAGGGAGTTCCGCGAACGCATCTACCAGTGGTGCGCTCACCGGCGACTCAGGGGAGAGTTCGCACAGGTACTCGTCCGGATCTGCGCGGACGTCCTCGCGACCAGCCATCCGGATCAGGCCCTGCTCAGGCTGTACTACCTGGCCCGGCGCGAGCGCGGCACGACAAGCGCCCTACGGGCGTTGGGCGACCTGGCGGCCGGCAGCCGCCGGCTGGACCGAAGGCTGCTCGACCGCCTCGCGCGATCCGACCTCTCACCGCCCGACCTGGGCATCTTCCTGCGCACCTGCGACCCGGCACGGCTGACGGACTCCTCCGACACCCCCCGTGCGCTGGTGGAGGAGATCGGTGTACAGCGGTCCCTGACCACCTGCTGGCATGCGGTACTGGCCGGGCTGCCGCGGACGACGTGGCAGCCCCACGCGGAACACTGGCTCCTCCAGGCGGCCGAGGACACCGGACACCGAGGGGAACTCCTGCTCGACCTCGTGGTCAGCGCAGCGGACCGGTGCGGGGAAAGACGGGGTGAGGTGTTCGCCGCGCTGTACGCGAGCGCCCGCGCGGCCGAGCGCCTTTCTCCCGGAGATCCCACCCGCTCCGTCGAAACCACCGAACTGCTCCTTGACAAAATCGGCGTGGTCCAGGGCGTCGGGGGCCCGGCCACTCCGTCGCCCGCTTGAGCCAGGGGGAATCGATAGTGACGACCGGTCAAAGAACGACAACCGTCTTCCTCACCATTCTGTGCGGCCTTCTGCTGACCATTGCCGGACTGACGCAAAGGTGGCCCACATGGATGTGGCCGGCGCTGGCCGCGTTCCTCCTCATCGTCCCGGCGGCGGCCTTCCGGATCGCCTCCGTCCGCCGCGGTTCCGTGCCGGTCAGCTTCGAGGAACAGCTCACGGCCTCACCCGTGGAACGCACGGACTGCCAGGTCGGCCGCGTGGCCCTGCCCAGTCTCCGGGACGACTACGACTTCGTCTTCTCGGCGACCGTACGGTGGTACCTCGCCGACCCTGCCGGGAACGCCCCCGTCCTCAATCCGGCGGGACTCGCCGCCGAGGCGGTGCTGAACCGCGCCCGTGCCATCACCGAGAAACGGGAACCGGGCCAGGTCTCACTCGTTCAGCACGAGCTCAGCGGTGCCCTGAGTCGCATGTGCCCGGATCCCACCGGATATCTCGAGGCCATGGCGGAAAACGTCAGCCTCACCCTGCTCGACCAGGACCGGGAGCGTCTGGACCGGCTCGCCAAAGTACGCAAGGACAAGGCCGTCTGGGAGCACCAGCGCACCTACGAGCAGAGCAAGCGCCAATACCTGGGCGAGGACGTGCTCAAGGACACCGGCAGCGCGGTGGTCTGGTGGCTCGCCAAGAACGACGAGCACGTCGAAAAGACGGTGGCGGATCTCGCCCTGCTCGCCCGGCTGGCGTCCGCCGCCAACGACACCGACATTCCCGAGCGGCTCCAGAATCTCCTGGCGCAGTTGCCGGACGAGCGGCCCGCTCCCGAGTTCCCGGAGAGGATTCCCGCTCCCGTACCGGAGGAACGGTCGGCCGCGGATCACCTCTCGGAGTTCTTCGACGCCATGGGCTTCGCGGAAGGAGACGTCCGGCGGGCCATGCTGGCTCAACAGATCTCCCGCATCGTCAAGGAACAGAACCGCTACGAGACGGCCGAGGACCTGCTGCGCCGATTCGATCCGCCGGCGCCGTTCACACCGGACAACGGTGAGGAGCCCGACTCCCGCTCCGGCCCGCCGAATGCGCACACCGAGGCCCCGACCACCCAGGAGTAGACGATGGACAGGGAAGCGGCCGCTCTCGCGGCGTCAGGAGCGACCACCCTGGGTTCCCTCGTGGTCACCGGCTCCTGGACGCGCGCCCGCGCGTTGGCCGGCCGTTTCCTGGCGCGTACGGGCCCCAGCGGGATCCCGCCGGCACTCTCCACTCCCCGCATACCAGGACACGTCGGAGCCGAGGTTGATGGAATGGACCATTCCGTCCCATCCTTACCGTCATGCCTCACCGATCTCCCGGTCTCGACGCGTCGGTATCCGACGTGGGCGGCTACGCCTTCGACTGGGCGCTCGTGGACGTCGAGACCTCCGGACTCGTTCCCCGACGGGACCGCGTGCTGTCGATCGCGGTGGTGACGATCGGAGCGGACGGCGAACAGACCGAGGAGTTCTCCACTCTGCTGAACCCTGAGTGCGACCCCGGGCCCGTGCACGTACACGGGCTGACCGCCGAGCGGCTGCGCGGGGCTCCCACCTTCGAGCAGGTCGCCGAACGGATCGGGGCGCTGCTGCGGGGCCGGGTGCTGGTGGCCCACAACGCGCAGTTCGACTACGACTTCCTGGCCCACGAGTTCGCGCGGGCCCGCCTGCGTCTGCCGGTGACGCGGCGGCTGTGCACCCTCGCGCTCAACCGGCAGGTGGACCCGCCCACCGAGGACATGAAGCTGGGCACGCTGGCCGCCTACTACGGCATACCGCAGGCGCGAGCGCACGACGCCCTGGACGACACCCGGGTGCTCGCGGGGATCTTCCGTGCGACGCTGCGGGAGGCGGCCAGGCTGGATCTGCCCCTGCCGCTGGTGGCGTGTCCGCCCCGGCAGGACCCGCGGTTCGCGCCCAAGCCGCCGAAGACGCCGTGTGCGCACCGCAATCCGGGACGGCTGGAGCCGGGCAGCCCGCTCATCCAGGGGATGAAGATCGCCATCACCGGTGAGACCGCGACCTCTCGCGCCGAGTTGGCGGAACGGGCGGTGGCGGCCGGGCTGAACATGATGTCATCGGTCAGCCGGCACACCAGCGCGTTGGTCACCAACGACTCCACGTCCGGCTCGGCCAAGGCCCGGCGGGCCGTCGCCGAGGGTGTACCGGTGATCGACGAGCGCACCTTCCTCAAACTGCTCGGGGATGTACGGCCCGGGGTGCTCCATCAGGGGCCGGCGCCGAGGACCGACGCTTCCGTAGCGGAGGCCGCGCCCGCTCCGGTGCCGGTCCTCCCGCCTCAGCGTCCAGCGGAGCCCACACCGGACGCATCGGCCGCACCGGCCGCACCGGCCGCACCAGCGGAGAGGCCACTGGCCGGGCGGCGCGTGCTCGTCCTGGGTGGTGCGCACCCCGAGGCGGCCGCCGCCCGCGGCCGCGTCGTCGAACTGGGCGGTTCCGCCGCGATCAACCTGTCCCGCAGCGTCACCGACGCCGTCGTCCTGGCCGGCGGGGAGAACGACCGCCGTATGCGCCGGATCACCGAGTTGGGGCTCCCTGTCCGCGACGAGCAATGGCTCGACGACCCGGCGGTCGCGGCCGGTGTGCCAAAGCCGGGCACCGGGGCGGAGATGACGGTGGCCACGGAGGCGGCCGTCGAGCGGTCACAGGCCGCCCCGCACGTGCTGCCTCGTGGCGGAGTCGTCGATCTGCCCGCCCCGCCGACCGGAACTCCCGCACCCCAGTGGCACATCTCCGCGACCTGGGCGCAGCAGAAGCACTGCGAAGTCGATGTCGTCGCCTTCGTGCTGGACGAAGACGAACAGGTGCGCCTCGACGAGGACTTCGTGTTCTACGGCGCCCCGGAGAACCCCGGAGGAACGGTCCGGCTCCGTACTGACGGCCCGGCCGAACAGACATCGCCCTCGACCTCGCCTCGCTCCCGCCGGCCTCGCGGAAGGTCGTGGTCGCGGCCGCCATCGACGGGGACGTGGCCTTCGGGGACGTGGGCGCGGTCCAGGTGACCGCCGCGCCCGACGAGAGCGGAGCGGCGCTCGCGCGGACCACCCTGGACGCGGCGACCAGCGAGCGCACACTGCTCCTAGCCGAGATCTACCGCCGCGGTTCCGTCTGGCGCTTCCGTGCCGTCGGGCAGGGCTACGACCATGGACTCGCCGAGCTCGCCCGCGGCTACGGGGTCGAGGTCACCGGCTGAACAGGGGCTCTGCCCGCCGGCGCCAAGGAGGATGCGGCGTCTTGACCCCGCGGGGACCGGACCGGCAGGCCGTGGACGGCGTCGGCGAGTGCGCCGCCATCCCGCCGGACGGCGATTCCCAGACCCACCGCGGACATCGACGCCCAGGTCGCGGTCCTGCCCCCGAGCTCCGGAGGGCTCTGCTCACCTTGTCGCGCTGACCAGGTACCCCTGCGGAACTCCGGGCGTACCGCGTGGAACGTCCGGGAACGGCCACCGGCCGAATCGCGTACCGGCGGTACCCAGGCGGGTGACCTCCGCACGCCAGCCGCGTCGCGCGAACAGCTCCTCGGGAGCCTCGTCGCCGTACTTCCACGTCATGCCCCGGCTGCCGAACAGCTCGAGCATGGGTGCCATGGCGGGGCTTTCCAGAAGCGACCGGCCGACGAAATCCATCAATACGCGGCTGCCGGGGGCGGACAGGCTGGTGATGCGGTCCAGCAGGCCCAGAACCGCCTTCTCTTCGAGGTATTGGCTGAGGCCCTCAGCGACCCAGCAGACGGGCAGGTCCGTACGGAACCCCGCATCGAGCAGGGCCTTCGTCCATTCCTGAGCGAGGTCGGTGCCCACGGGCAGCCGTACCGGGCCCCCGCCGGGCACCTCGCCCAGGAGCCGGCCCTTGAGCTCCAGCAGATCCGGCCGGTCCAGCTCGTAGACGACCGTCTCCTCGGGCAGAGCGAGCCGGAGGGGCCGGCTGTCCATGCCCGCGGCCACCAGGGCGATCTGCCGGAGCCCGCCCGCGGAGGCGTCCAGCACCGCTTCGTCGAAGAAGCGGGTGCGCACGGGAACCGTCGGATTCTCCACCGACAACGATCCCTGGAACTCCATCAGGAGCTCTTCCCCGTCCGGCCCGGCCAGTCGCTCCGCCCATGGGTCGGCGAAGAGCCGGTCGGTCCGCTGCGACTCCCGGGCGCGCTCAGCTGCGGTGAGCCGGGCGGTCAGGGAAACCGGATCGAATAGTTCCGTCATGGTCGGTCCTCCTCGGTCGGACAATGGAACAAGGTTCATTGCGACGCCGACGCACCCACATGTAGCGTGCACCGGATGGACGGATGCGAACTCGACCGCGTCAACCGGCAATTGGTTCACGCACTTCAAGTCGACGGGCGCGCGCCCCTCAGCCGCATCGGGTCGGTCATCGGCGTTTCGGATCGGACTCTGGGACACCGGTACCGACGCCTCAGGGAGTTGCACGGCCTACGTGTGGTAGCGGTTCCGAACAGCCGGAACATCGGCGTCCGCGACTGGCTGGTGAGGATTCGCCAGGCCGGCGAGACGGTCCCCGCGCTGGCCGCGCAGTTGGCACGGCGTCAGGACGTGACCTGGGTGGGCATCGCCGCCGCGGGCACCGAAATCATGTGCATCGTCCACACGTTGATCGGTGAGGAGGACGCCGGCCTCTGGCGGGCCCTGCGTCAGGTTCCCCGAGCTGCCGTGATCACCACACAGTGCCTCCTGCAGCCCGTCGCCGGCGCCACGGGGTGGCAGGTCCGGACGGAAGCCCTCGATTCCGACGAGGTGTCCGCCTTGCGCCCGCACGCTGCCCATGATTCCGACGGCGAACGAGTCGAGCTTCAGGACGGCGATTGGCGGATGCTGCGCGCCCTGTCCAAGGACGGCCGCCTCGGCTTCTCCCGGCTCGCGGAGGTCACCGGCTGGTCGGAGGCGAGCGCCCGCCGCCGGCTGGCAACGCTCCGGCACTCGGACGCCGTACGGTTCACCGTCGAGATCGCTCCCGCGCTCTTCGGTTACGAGGTCGAAGCCATGGTCTGGCTGAAAGTGACGCCCATGCTGCTGTCCGAGACCTCCGCGGCTCTCGCCCGCCATCCTGAGGTCGCGTTCGCGGCCCATGTGACCGGGGACAGCAACCTCATGGCCATGGTGATGTGCCGGGACACCCAGGGGCTGTCGCACTACATGCTCCAGCAGATCAGCCTGCTGCCGGGCGTCCTCGGCGCCGAAGCCCAAATCGTCGTCCGCCGGACCAAACGTGCCGGATCCCCGCCGCCCGCACTGACGACGACGGCTGCCCGCCGGCATGTCGACACCCATGCCATGCTCCGCGGCATGAGCACCACTTCGCCCGTCGCAGCGGCAAGCCCCCGCTTCCGCACAGATGCCATCGAACATGCAAACCCCTCGTAAAGGTGCGTCCCGACGAGAGGCTTGCACACGAGTCGGCGGAAGGCACGTGAGTCCGACGCGGCCGACGTTTCCCGACGCCGAACCCGCGAACGGCGACGGATCCACTCATGAGCGGGCAAGCAACGGCGCCCTCCCCGGGAGAGGAGGGCGCCGGAGCGACAGTTACTCCACCGCTTCAAAGAGCACGAACAGACCGGCAGGTCGGGGGCCTTACGCAACCCGCTTCAGGATCGCCACGCACTCCACGTGATGCGTCACCGGGAACAGGTCGAACGCCCGCAGCGTCGCCGGCCGGTAGCCCTCCTCCTCGAAGTACTTCAGGTCGCGGGCGAGGGCGGCCGGGTCGCAGGCGACGTAGGCGATGCGGCGGGCGCCCAGGCCGGACAGGTGGCGGACCGTGGCGCGGCCGGCGCCGGCGCGTGGGGGGTCGAGGACGATGATGTCGGCGCTGTCGATGCGGGTGCGCGGGAGGACGTCCTCGACCTTGCCCTGTTCGATGCGGACGCGGTCGAGGTCCTGGAGGTTGTGGCGGGCGTCCTCGACGGCGCGCTTGGAGGATTCGATGCCGAGGACGGCGCCCTTGTCGCCGACGCGCTCGGCGAGGGCGCCGGCGAAGAGGCCGACGCCGCAGTAGAGGTCGAGGGCCATGTCGCCCTTGCGCGGCATGAGGCCCTGCATGACGGCCTTGACGAGGGTGTCGGCGGCCTGCGGGTGGACCTGCCAGAAGCCGCCCTCGCCGACGCGGTAGGTGCGGCCGTCGGCGCGCTCGCGGACGAAGGGGCGGCCGTGGACGCGGTGGATGCGCTGGTCCTTCTCCCCTACGCGCATCACCGAGACCGGCTTGTCGAGTTCGACGATCGGGAGGCGGCCGCCCGGCTTCGGGGTGAGGACGACCTGGCGGTCGGCGGAGCCGGAGGCGGCGATGGCGTCGACCGAGGCGATCTGCGGCCATTCGCGCTTCTCGATGCCGAGTTCGCTCACGCCCGGGGCCGCGATCAGGCAGTGGTCGATGGGCTGGACCTCGTGCGAGCGGTGCTTGCGGAGGCCGGCGTGGCCCTCGGCGTCGATCGCGTACTGGACGCGGGTGCGCCAGGCGGGGACCTGGCCCGCGGGGACCTTGTCGCCCTCGGCCGGCGCCACCGTGCCGTCCCAGCCGGCCTCCTCGGGCGTCAGGCCCGCGAGGCGCCGGAGCTGTTCGGCGATCACCTCGCCCTTGAGGCGGCGCTGCGCGCCCGGCTTGACGTGCTGCCAGTCGCAGCCGCCGCACTTCCCCGGGCCGGAGAACGGGCAGGGGGCCGGGACGCGGTCCTTCGACGCCTCCAGGATCTCCACCGCGTCCGCGCGCAGGAAGCGGGACGTCTCCTCGCCCTCGGTGATCCGGGCGATCACCCGCTCCCCGGGGAGCGTGTGGCGGACGAACAGGACGCGGCCCGCCTCCGTCCGGGCGACGCAGTGGCCGCCGTGCGCGACCGGGCCGACCTCGACCTCGTACTCCTCGCCGACCAGCGACTTCGTCGGTTCCGTCTGCATGGGGGAAGAGCTCCTGGTCCTGGGGGGGTGGGGCGGTGGTGCGGCTGGGCAACAGCCGTTCAGTCTACGTCCCGCCGCACCACCCCCGAACCGGTTACTTCTTCGCCGCGGCCTTTTCCTTCTTCTGCGGCGGGGCGACCGGGCCGCGCCGTACCGAGCCGGGCGCGTTCCACTCGGCGCGCTTGCGGGCGCGGCGGCGGGCGGCCTCGGAGGAGTCGAGCTGCCAGGGCACCGAGGTGACCATCACGCCCGGGGTGAAGAGGAGCCGGCCCTTGAGCCGCAGGGCGCTCTGGTTGTGGAGCAGGTGCTCGTACCAGTGGCCGACCACGTACTCGGGGATGTAGACGCTGACCACGTCGCGCGGACTCTCCTTGCGGAGCGACTTCACGTAGTCGATCACCGGGCGGGTGATCTCGCGGTACGGCGAGTCGAGGATCTTCAGCGGGACGTCGACGCCCCGCTGGTGCCACTCCTCGCGCAGCGCCTTGGTCTCGGCCGGGTCGACGCTGATGCTCAGCGCCTCCAGGGTGTCCGAGCGCATCAGCTTGGCGTAGGCGAGGGCCCGCAGGGTCGGCTTGTGGACCTTGGAGACCAGCACGATGGAGTGCACGCGGGACGGCCGGGCGGCCGCCTCGCCGGGCTCGTCCTCGAGCGCGATCTCGTCGGCGACCCGGTCATAGTGGCGGCGGATGGCCGTCATCGTCGCGTAGAAGATCACCATGCCGAGCAGGGCGACCCAGGCGCCGTGGGTGAACTTGGTCAGCAGCACGACGACCAGCACCAGGCCGGTCAGGAAGCCGCCGAAGGTGTTGATCGCCCGGGAGCGGACCATGTGGCGGCGCTTGCCGGGGTCGGTCTCGGTCTCCAGGTGCCGGTTCCAGTGCCGGACCATGCCGATCTGGCTCAGCGTGAAGGAGACGAAGACGCCGACGATGTAGAGCTGGATCAGCTTGGTGGAGTCGGCCCCGTAGATGTAGGTGAGGACGATCGCGGCGCCGGCCAGCAGCACGATGCCGTTGGAGAACGCCAGCCGGTCGCCGCGGGTGTGGAGCTGGCGCGGCAGGTAGCGGTCCTGGGCGAGGATCGAGCCGAGCAGCGGGAAGCCGTTGTAGGCGGTGTTCGCGGCCAGGAAGAGGACGAGCGCGGTGGCGGTGGCCAGGATGATGAAAAGGAACGAGCCGTGGCCGAAGACCGCCTCGGCGACCTGCGAGATCACCGGGTTCTGGGTGTAGCCCTCGCCGAGCGGCTTGCCGTCCTTCAGGAGGTCGCTCGCCGGGTTCTCGGCCATGCGCACGTGGGTGGCCATGGCCAGGGCGATGATGCCGCAGAACATGGTGACGGCGAGGCCGCCCATGAGGGCCAGCGTCGTGGCGGCGTTCTTCGACTTCGGCTTGCGGAAGGCGGGCACGCCGTTGCTGATCGCCTCGACGCCGGTGAGCGCGGCGCAGCCGGAGGAGAAGGCGCGCAGCAGCAGGAAGACCAGCGCGAAGCCGGCCAGGCCCTTGTGCTCGGCGTTGATGGTGTAGTCGGCGGTGGGCGCGCGCATGGTGTCGCCCATGAACACGCCCCGGACGACGCCCCAGGCGATCAGCAGGAAGACGCCGCCGACGAAGACGTAGGTCGGGATGGCGAAGAGCTTGCCGGACTCCTTGACGCCTCTCAGGTTCATCAGGGTCAGCAGCACGATGACGGCGATGGCGCAGGCGGTCTTGTGCTCGACGACGAACGGGATGGCGGAGCCGAGGTTCTCGATGCCGGAGGCGATGGAGACGGCGACCGTGAGGACGTAGTCGACGAGGAGGGCGCTGGCGACGGTAAGTCCGGCCTTCGGGCCCAGGTTGGTGGTGGCGACCTCGTAGTCGCCGCCGCCGCTCGGGTAGGCGTGGACGTTCTGGCGGTACGAGGCGACCACCGTGAACATCAGCACGACCACCGCGACGGCGATCCATGGGCTGTAGTGGTAGGCCGACGCACCTGCCACGGAGAGGACGAGCAGGACCTGGCCCGGCGCGTACGCCACAGAGGAGAGAGGGTCGGACGCGAAGACGGGGAGGGCGATGCGCTTGGGGAGAAGGGTTTCTCCGAGCTTGTCGCTGCGCAGCGCCCGCCCGATCAGGATCCGTTTCGGCAGGTCGGTCAATTTGGACACGCAGAGGATCGTAAGCGTTCGGCCCCCCGGTCGCCCACCCGCCACCCACCGGGGCCGTGTTCGGACTGGTGGGTGGCGGGCGGCGGCGCGCTCCCCGTCCGGGGAGAACGCCGCTCAGCCGTGCAGGAGGGCCGGGAGGGACCGGTGTCCGTTGGAGATGAAGGAGTCCACCGGCTCAAGGCCGCCGTCCGGCAGGCCGCCCTCCGACAGGCCGCCGTCCGGCACGCCGCCCGCCTCCGGCGCGAGGCGCAGCTCCGGGAAGCGGGCGAAGAGGGCGGGCAGCGCCACGGTGGCCTCCAGCCGGGCCAGCGGGGCGCCGAGGCAGAAGTGGGCGCCGTGGCCGAAGGAGAGGTGGTCCTTGGTGGCGCGCGTCACGTCGAACACGGCCGCCCCCTCGCCGTACAGCTCCGGGTCGCGGCCCGCCGCCGCGTAGGCCGCGACGATGGCGTCGCCCTCGCGGAGGACGGTCCCGTCGTCGAGCGTGATGTCCTCGACGGCGTAGCGGAGCGGGAGGTTGGCGACGGGCGCCTGGACGCGCAGCGCCTCCTCGACGACGTCGTCCCAGCCGGCCCGTCCGGAGCGGACGAGGGCGAGCTGCTCGGGGTGGGTGAGCAGCAGGTGGATGGCGTTGTCGAGGAGGTTGACGGTGGTCTCGTGGCCGGCGCTGATCACCAGCAGCAGGGTGTCGACCAGCTCCTGCTCGCTGAGCCGGGTGCCGTCCTCGTCGTCGCGGGCCGAGATGAGGACGCTGGTCATGTCGTCGCCGGGCTTCGCGCGCTTGGCGGCGACGAGCTCGCCCAGCAGCCGGTAGATCTCGGTGTAGGTGGCGGTGACCTCGGCGGGGTCGGCGGAGGTGTGGAAGATCGAGTCGACGCAGCGGCGCAGGCCCTCACGGGCGTCCTCGTCGTCGATGCCCATCAGCTCGCAGATGACCTGGATGGGCAGCGGGTAGGCGTAGCCCTCGCGGAGGTCGACGACCGTGCCGGGCTCGGCGGTGGCCAGGCCGTCCAGCAGCTCCGCGGTGATCTTCTCGACGCGGGGGCGCATGGCGGCGGTGCGGCGGGCGGTGAACGCCTTGGCGACCAGGGAACGGAGGCGGCGGTGGTCGGGGCCGTAGGCGGTGAACATGTTCTGCACGGCGACCCAGGTGTAGAGGGGCCACTCCGGGGAGATCTCACCGTTGATCCAGGCCGGCCAGTGCCGCCGCGGGTCCTTGGAGACGCGCGGGTCGGTGAGGAGCCGCTTGAGCAGGGCCTGGGAGGTCACCGCCCACGCCACCACGCCCCCAGGGAGCTCCACGGGGACCGCCGGCCCGTGGGCCCGGATGCGGGCGGCCTCGCCGTGGATGTCCCGGCCGGCGGGGTCGATCGTGACGGGGCAGGTGGGACGTTCCATCTGCGGTCTCCAAAAGTCTCGGGGGTGGGAGCGGGGAGGGGAGCGGTCGCGGGAGTGACCGCGGGAACGGAAGCGGTCCCGGGAACGGAAGCGGTCGCGGCGGGCCGCGGGGCGCTACGGGCGGGCCCGCCGCCGGGGCGGCCTTCCGCCGTTCCCGTCCGCCGCCCCGGTACGTACGCCGACGCGGACGCCGCCGCCGACGCGGCCGCCGGTACGGGCACGGGCTGCGGCGGGAAGCGGACGGGCAGCGCGGTCAGGGCGCGGTGGAAGGGGCCGGGCCGCCACACCAGGCGGTCGGCGGGGACGGCCAGTTCCAGGTCGGGCAGCCGGTCGAGGAGCCGTTCCACGGCGGCGGAGGCGATCAGCCGGGCCGGGTCCTTGGCCGGGCAGTGGTGCGGGCCGGCGCTCCAGGCGAGGTGGGCGCGGTTGCCGGTGCGCTGCCCGGAGTGGTGGTCGGGGCGGAGGGCGGGGTCCGTGTTGGCGGCGGCGAAGCTGACGACGACGGGTTCGCCGGCGCGCAGCCGTACGCCCGCGAAGTCGAGGTCGGCCGTCGGGTAGTGGACGCCGTAGTTGGCCATCGGCGGGTCCAGCCAGAGGACCTCGTCGAGGGCGTCGTCGACGGGCATGCTGCCGCCGGCCAGGTCGCCCGCGAACCGGTCGTCGCAGAGCAGCAGCCGCAGGGCGTTCGCGATGAGGTTCTGCTGGGGCTCGGTGCCCGCGCCCATCAGCACCACCAGCTGGTGGATCATCTCCTCGTCGGTGAGCCCGGCCGGATGGGCCATCAGCCAGGAGGTCATGTCCGCGCCCGGCTGCCGGCGTTTGAGGGCGATGAGCTCGGTGAAGGTGCTGGTGACGAGGGCGTTGGCGCGCTCGGCGTCGACGCCGTCGAAGATGCCGGACATGCCTTCGACGAGCCGGTCGCCCAGCGCGGGCGGGCAGCCGAAGAGCTGGTTGAAGACGAGCAGCGGCAGCACCTTGGCGTAGTCGCCGAGCAGGTCGGCCTCGCCGGCCGTGGTGAACCGGTCGACGAGCACGTCGGCGCTGCGCTCGACGTAGCCGCGCAGGGCGTTGGGGTCGATGCGCTCCAGGCTGTCGGTGACCGCCTGGCGCAGCCGCCGGTGCGCCTCGCCGTCGGTGAAGAGGCAGTTGGGCCGGTACGCCATCATCGGCACGACGGGATTGTCGGGCGTGACGCGGCCGTCCGCCAGGGCGCGCCAGCGGCGGGCGTCCTTGGCGAACGCCTCGGGGCTGCGCAGGACGTCCAGGGCGGCGCGGTAGTCGGTGACGAGGTGGGCCCGGACGCCCGGCGCGAGCTCGACGGGGGCGACGGGCCCGTACCGGCGCAGCCGCCGGTAGACGGCGTGCGGGTCGGCGGCGAAGTCGGGCCCGTGGAGGGGGACGGCCTCGGGCGGGGGCGCCGCGCCCTGGTGGGCGGGGCAGCCGGCCGGCGGGCCGGCGGCCGGCTGCTGACTCACAGGGGTCACACGGGTCACACGGGCTCCTGGGCGGCGGTGCGGGCGTGCAGGTGGTCCACCAGGGTGATCAGCGCGCGGGTGGCCGAGATCCGGTCCCGGGCGTCGCAGGTGACCAGCGGGGTCTCGGGGAGCAGGTCGAGGGCCTCGCGGATCTCCTCCTCCGGGAACACCGGCGCGTCGTCGAAGTGGTTGACGGCCACGGCGTACGGCACGCCGTGCTCCTCCAGCAGCCCCATGACGTCGAAGGAGTGGTCCAGCCGGCGGGTGTCGGCGAGGACGAGCGCGCCGAGGGCACCCTGGATCATGTCCAGCCACAGACGGGTGAAGCGCTGCTGGCCGGGGGCGCCGAAGAGGTAGAGGACGAGGCTGTCGCTGAGGGTGAGCCGGCCGAAGTCCATGGCGACCGTGGTGGTGGTCTTGCCGTCGAGCCCGGCCAGGTCGTCCACGTGCGCGCCGGCCTGCGTCATCGTCTCCTCGGTGCGCAGCGGCCGGATCTCGGACAGCGCGCCGACGAACGTCGTCTTGCCGACGCCGAAGTGGCCGACGACGAGCAGCTTGGCCGCGGTGCGGACGGTCCCGCGCAGATAGACGCCGCTGTGCGGGCTCCGGCCCCGGTCAGAGACGAGCGCGGAGTCCATCGAGCACCTCCTGGAGGATCTGGGCCTCGGGCAGTTGTGCCGAGGGGATGGGCGCCCTGGTGCTGAGGTGGCCGCTGTCCACGAGGTCGCTGAGCAGCACCTTGGTGACGCTGACGGGCAGTTGGAGGTAGCCGGCGATCTCGGCGACCGACAGGGCGCCGCCCAGGCAGAGCTCCATGAGGCGGTGCTTCTCCGGGCTGAGCCCGTCGAGCGGCCGGTCGCCGTGCGCCATCACCAGGGTGACCAGGTCGAAGGTGTTGCGGGTCGGGTGCGACCGGCCCTCCGTGACGACGTACGGCCGTACCAGCCCCTTGTCGCGCCGGGGCACGGCCGGGGTCACGCCGGGCTGCCCGGGCCGCCCTGCCACCCGGCGTCGTGCCGCGGCGGGCTGACGAGTTCCTTGCCGAGCCGGTCGACCGTCTTCTGCATGCGGTACGTGACGGCCTCCATGTCGACGTTCTCGGTGGCCGAGACGGCGAGGTAGGCGCCGGGGCCGGCCGCGATCAGGAAGACGTAGCCGTGCGCGAACTCGATGAGCGTCTGCCGCCAGGGCGTCTCGTGCCGGGCCGGGTGGGTACAGAAGTCCGCCGTCGAACGGCTGATGGACTGCAGCCCGGAGAGCGCCGCCGCCTGCCGCTCGGCCTCGTCGCGCGCGATGCCCGCGGAGTGGGCGCGCAGCATGCCGTCGGCGGAGAGCAGGATCGCGTGGCGGGCCTCGGGGATCTTCACGACCTCGTCCAGCATCCAGGCCAGATCGTTGTTCAGGTGGTCGTTCACGCGTGCGGGTTCCCTTCGTCTTCTGCGGGCTCGGGGGCGGGGGCGGGGGCGGTTGTGGGCCGCGGTCCTGGAGCGGGGTGAGGCCGGGGGGACAGGCCGGGGTCGGCCCCGGACCGCTCTGGCGCGGCGGGGTACGGGTCCCGGACGCGGGGGTACGGGTCCCGGACGCCGGGGTACGGGTCCCCGACGCCGGGGTACGCACCGGGGGCCTCGCCGTACGGGGCCGGGGTGCCTGGGCGCGGGTGCGAGGTCTCGGCGTGCGGTTCCGGGACGTACGGTCCGGGGGCCTCGGCGTGCGGCTGCGGGGCGCCAGGGAACGAGCGCGGGACCTCGGCCTGCGGCTCCGGCGCGCCGGGGTACGGGTGCGGGGTGCCGGTTCGCGGGTCCTGGCCGGCCGGGCGCGCGGGCGCGGGAGTCCGGCCGTGCAGCGGCGCCCGGCCCGGCATCCGGTCCTGAGCCCGCGTCCGGTCCTCGGCACGCGGAGCGCGCTCGGCGGATCCGGGGTGCCCGGCCCCCGGGTGCTGGTCGACGGCATCGGCGTACCGGCCGGTGCCGGGAGCGGACGGGCCGGTGCCGTAGGCGCTCCGGCCGGCGGCCTCGGTGGGCCGGCTCGCGTCGCCAAGTGCGCGGCCGACGGCGGACCGATCGACATCGGACCGGTCGGCGTCGGCAACCCGGCCACCCGGCTCGGCAGGCCGGCCGAAACCGGGGGCGGTCCGGCCCGCGTCGCCGGCAGGGCGGTCCACACCGGCCTGACCGGCATGAGTGGCCGTCCGGTCGGCGTCAGCGGTGAGCCAACCGGCGTCGCGAGCCTCGCCGCCACCCGCGACAGGCCGGCCGAAATCGTCTGCCATCCGGCCCTCGTGGCCGACAGCGCGGTCACCGTCGGCAGCCCCGCCCCTCGCCTCAGCAGGCCGGCCGAAACCGGAAGCGGTCCGGCCCGCGTCACCGACAGCGCGGCCGATATCGGACCGGCCCGCGTCGGACCGGCCCGCGTCGGTGGCCGACGGGCCGGTAGCCCTACCGAGGCCAGTGGCCGACGGACCGGTAGCCGACGGACCGGTGGTCTCGGCAGGGCCGCCGGTATCGGCCATGGTGCGGCCCGCGCGTCCCGAGCGTGTGCCGCGGGCGAACGCGCCCATGCGCCGGGCCGTCTCCTCGGCCGTGCGCTCGGGGGCGGCGGGTGCCGGTGCCTCGGGGGGCAGGGGTGCGGAGCCGGCCGGCGGGCCGGCGGGGCGGCGCCGGCGGCGCTTGGGCAGACCGCCCGCGGTGGTCCCGGCGGACGGAGTGGATCTCTGGGCGGGCGCGACCGGGGAGGGCGCGGCGCCGGCCTCGGCGTCGTGGCCCTCGGCGCCGGACGGCCGGGACGCGGGCCGCCCCGAGTCCGGCGCACCCGCGGCGGACGGCCGACGGTCACCGCCCGCGCCGGGCCCGGGGGTACGGTCCGGACCGGCGGGCGAGCCCAGCGGCCCGGCCGCGCCGAGAGCGCCCGGAGCGCCCTCCCCGAATCCGCCCCCGAAACCGGTCGCCGGCCCGTCAGGGCCGCCCCGCGCCCGGCCCCGCCCGCGCGCCGGTCCCCCGCCCGACGCACCCGACGCGCGCGGCGCGGCGAGCGGCGTGGTGCCCGGACCGTCCAGTTCCAGATGGGTGAGGAGCGCCGTGGGCAGGAAGACGACCGCGCGCACACCGCCGTACGGCGAGCGCGTGTCGACGGAGACGCTGAAGCCGTAGCGCGCGGCGAGCACGCCCACGACGGGGAAGCCGAACTGCGGCGGGTCGCCGAGCCGGGAGACGTCCACCGCGCGGCGTCCGGAGAGCAGGGCGACGGCCCGGTCGATCTCCTGGCCGTCCATGCCGACGCCGGCGTCGTCGATGAGGACGCAGGCGCCGTTGTGCACGGGCTGGAGGCTGACCTCCACCGTCGTGTTGGGCTGCGAGTGCCGGGCGGCGTTGTCGAGGAGTTCGGCGACGGCGAGGACGACGGGTTCCACGGCCCGGCTGACCACGGCCAGTTCCCCGTCGCCGTGCACCCGTACCCGCCGGTAGTCGCGGATGCGGGAGGTGGCGCCGCGGACGACGTCGGTCAGCGGGGAGGCGACGCGCTGCCGCCCGGGCCATGAGCCGCAGAGCACGCCGATGGCCTGGGCGCGCCGCCCGAACTGCGAGTTGGTGTGGTCGATCTCCAGCAGGTCGCGGAGCACGGCGGGGTCGTCGTGCCGTTCCTGCATGCCGGAGATGGCCTGCTGCTGTTCGTGCGCCAGTCCCTGGAGGGCGCGCATGGAGGCGCGGAGCGCCGCCTTGGCGGACTGGTCGGCGCGTTCCTGCGCCTTGTCCACGGACTGCGCGAAGAGTTCCATCACGGCCTGGAGGCTGTGGGCGAACGCGGTGCCGGTGAGCCGTTCGTCGAGCAGGCCGGGCAGGGGCTCCGATCTGTCCATCGAGTCGGCGACGGCCGGCAGGCGCACGTCGACCAGGCGCGCGGCCTCCTCGTCACGCGCCCGGACGTTCTCCTCCAGTGCGGCGGCGCGGGCCCGCAGCGCGGTGGTGACCGTCCGCTGCCGGACCAGCAGGACCACCACGGCGGCCAGTGCCACGATCAGGCACCAGACCCCCGCCTCCGGTATGTGATGCGACATCAATTCCTCTTGGGCACCGGGGTACGCGTACGGCTGGACAGTCAGCAGGTCACAGCGTCCTGGCCTCCTGTCCAAAAGCGGAATACGCGGATCATCCAACCACACCTGTGACCCTGCGTCCGGTTCCCTTCTCGAATTGCGAACACATGAACGCCTCCCGTCCGCCCAAGGGAGGGCGATCGGGAGGCGACAGAAGATTTCCGGCCGACATCCGGCCGGAACTCATCACACGGGAGACGTCTTTCAGGCCGCCGACAGCCCCGCGCCGAGCGCCTTGGCGATCTCCACGACCCGGCGGGCCTGGAAGGCGATCGAGGCCAGGTTGTCCGGGTGGACGTTGCCCGGGACGTTGTCGGTGACGCTGCTCGCGCCGTACGGGTTTCCGTTGGCCTGCTCGAACTGGACGGGGTCCGCGAAGCCGGCCGGGACGATGACGGCGCCCCAGTGGTAGAAGGTGTTGTTCAGCGCGAGGATGGTGGATTCCTGGCCGGCGTGGGTGTTGTTCGACGAAGTGAAGGACGACACCACCTTGTTGACCAGCTTGCCCTGGAACCAGAGGCCGCCGGTGGTGTCCAGGAACTGCTTCAGCTGGGCGGCCGGCAGCCCGAACCGGGTGGGCGTGCCGAAGAGGATGGCGTCCGCCCAGTCCAGGTCCTCCAGCGCCGCCTCGGGGATGTCGCGGGTGGCGGCGGCGTGGGCGGCCCACGCCTCGTTGCGCTCGATCGCGCTCTGCGGGGCGAGTTCGGCCACCCGGCGCAGCCGCACCGCGGCGCCCGCCTTCTCCGCCTCGGCCGCGGCGGCCTCGGCCATCTTGTGCACGTTCCCGGTGGACGAGTAGTAGACGACGGCGACGTTGGTCATGGCCGTGGGGGCTCCTTCGCTGGTCAAGGGGGGAGCGCTCACAGGGCGAGCGCCGGATCATCGTGACCGCCGCCGTGACCCGGACCAAGGACGGACCGCGCACTACGTCAACTCTCCGGCGCATCGGCCGCATCCGTGCCCCACGCCGCATGGACGGGTATGTGACGAAGTAGCGGACGAAGTGGGGGCGGACCGTTCGACGGCGGGTGGGGCCGCTTCCTAAGGTGCCTGCGGGAGCCGGGTGTTGGCCCCCGACCGCTGCCGGGGGCACCCGGCGGGAATCCAGGAGGAGGCCGCGTCCATGGCGGAGCACGTGACCGGCACGGCCGGGAGCCCGTTGCACGCCCTGGCCGCCGAGGGCGTCTCCCCCTGGCTCGACGGGCCGTCCCGCGCCCGTCCCGCCCGGGCCGCCGAAGGGGTCCGCGGCGCGGTCTCCGACCCCGCCGCCCTCGCCGCCGACGCCGCCGGGGACGACGGGTGCCGGGAGCAGCTCCGCCACCTCGCGCAGCGCTCCGCCGCGCCGGACACCGCCGTCCTGGCCCTGTGCGCGTACGACCTGCGGTCCGCGTGCGACGCGCTGCGCCCGGTGTTCGACGCCTCGCACGGCCTCGACGGCCACGCCTCGATGGACCTCGACGCCCGCCTCCTCCACGACCCCGGCGCGACGGCCGCCGCGGCGGCGGAGCTGCACCGCGCCGCGCTGCGGGACAACGCGCTGGTCAAGGTCCCCGCGACGGCGGCCGGCCTGGCGGCCGCCCGGGTCTGCCTGGAGCGGGGCGTGGGCACGCACCTCACGGAGGTCTTCTCGGTGCGGCGGCACGGCGACGCCCTCGACGCCTGCCTCGACGGCCTGGACCGGGCCCGCGCGGCGGGCCGCGACCTCGCGCGCGTCCCGGTGTGCGTCTCGTTCGCCGTGGGCCCGCTGGAGGACGCGGTCGACGCGCGCCTCGCCGCCCTGGGCACGGCGGAGGCGGACGCCCTGCGGGGCACGGCGGCGCAGGCCGCGGCCCGGCTGGCGTACCGGGCGTACGAGGAACGGCTGGCCGGCGACCGGTGGCGGACGCTGGCCCGCGCCGGGGCCCGCCCGCCCCGGCTGCTGTGGCACGTCGGCGGGGACCGGGCGGACGCGGACGGCACCGCCCGGGTGCTCCGCCGGGTGGAGTCGCTGGTCGCCTGGGGCACGGGCGTCGCCCTCCCCGCCGCCGGCCTGGACGCGGTCGCCCGCGCGGGCCGGCTGCGCGGCGACACCCTCACCGACCGGCACGGTCCCGCCCGCGCCGTCCTGGCCCGTCTGGAGCGGCTCGGCGTCTCCGTCGACGGGACGGCGGCGGCACTGGCGGCCCGCCGCCTGGCCCGGCTGACCGCCGCATGGGCGGCGCTGCGGACGTCCGTCACCCAACAGCTCCGGCCGGCCGGCGCCCCGGCGCCCGCGCGGCGCGGCCACGACGGACGCGGTTGACCCCGGGGCGCGGGCGCCGCGTCCCCTGTGGACGCGCCGGGCGGCTCCGTACGGACGGTGGGGAGCCGCGAGCCGCCGCCACCGGCCGAGGGCGGAGACCGTCCTACACCGCCCTCGGCGCCCCGCCGGACACCCTTGACCCTTGCGCCACTTGTGTGCTTCCGCATACCTTGGCGCCTTGGCCGTGTAGGTGCCGCAACCGGGGTCCGGGGATTACGGGCCCCGCACACCCCCGCGCACCCCGCGGCCCGCGCCATGCCGCGCCGCCGACGCGCGACCCGTCCGTCGGGACGCGGTCGGTACCAGGGAGGGGCACGTGTCGTCGGACATATCGGGGACACCGGAGGCGGCGGGGCAGCCGAACACAGCGGGGCTGCCGGAGGCGGCGGGCGGCGGCACACCCGGCGCCCTGGAGGCACTGGAGGTACTGGAGCTGCTGGACGGCGGCGCGCCGCCGGACCGGTACGAGGCGCTGCTCGCGGACGCCCGGCGGACCGGGGCCGGCCCCGCGCGGCTGGCCGCCCTGGAGCGGGCCGTGCGCCTCGGCCTGGCGGTCCGGTCCCGGATCGAGGCCGAGCAGCAGCGGGCCAACGACCTGTCCGCCCTCCTCGACACGGCCTCCGACCTGACGGCCCACCAGGACCCCGGCGCCCTGATGAAGGTCGTCGTCCGGCGGGCGCGCCTGCTGCTCTGCGCGGACATGGCCTGGATCGGCCTGGACGACGACGCGCAGGACTGCCACGTCGTCCGCGCCTCCGAAGGCCACATCACCGATCGCAACATGGGCCTGCGGATCGCCCGCGGCGCCGGACTGGGCTCCGCCACCACCCGCCGGGACAACCCCTCCCCCTTCTGGACCCCCGACTACCTCCCGGACGAGCGCATCGAGCACAGCCGGGACGTCGACGACGTGGTGCGAGCCGAGCGGCTGCGCGCCGTCCTGGCCGTGCCGATGGTGCACGGCACCCGCCCGGTGGGCGCCCTCTACATCGGGGAGCGCAACGTACGGCACTACACGCCGGCCGAGGTGACCCTGGCCGGCGCGCTCGCCAACCTGGCCGCGGCCGCCGTCGAACAGGCCCGGCTGGCCGAGCGGAACGCGTCGCTCATCGCCGGGCTCGAACGCCGTACCACCAGCGTCGAGGCCGGGCTGCGCGGCGCCCGGGGGCTCAGCGAGACCCACCACCGGCTGATCGAACTCATCCTGGACGACGGCGACCTGACGGCCCTCGCCGAGGAGGTGCGCCGCGAACTGGACGCCGACGTCCGGATCTTCGGCGCCGACGGCACCCCGCTCACCACCGCCGGCGACCCGCCCGCCTGCGGGGCCGACGACGTACTGATCTCCGGCCTGGGGGCACACGCGGCCCGCGAACCGGTCGAGGTGTCCCCGGGGTTCTGGGCCGTGCCGATCGCCGCGGGCACCGGCCACCTGGGCACCCTGATGCTGCGCCCCCGCCGGGCCCGGCGCCCGTGGACGGCGGCCGAGGAACGGCTGGTCCGGCTGGTCGCCCAGGTCGTGTCGGTACAGCTGCTGGTGGAGAGCAGCCGGGCCGCGATCGCCGAGGGGCAGGCCCGCGAGGACTTCCTCGGGCAGCTGCTGCTCGGCCCGGGGCGGCCGCCCCGGCAGCTGGAGCAGAGCGCCCGGCGGCTGGGGATCGACCTCCGCGCGGACCACGTCGTGGTGGTCGCCCGCCCTGAGGGCGAGGCGCGCGGCCGGCCCGCCGTCTGGGCCTCGTCGTACGCCTCCCGGAAGAAGGGGCTGAAGGCCATGCACCACGGCTGCGCCGTGCTCCTGCTGCCGGGCTCCGACCCGGGCGCGGCGGCCCGCGCGGTGGCGGCGGAGCTGTCGCCGCTGCTGGACCACCCGGTGACGGTGGGGGCGGCGGGACCGGTCGCCGATCCGGCGTCGGTCCGGCACGTCTTCCAGGAGGCGCTGCGCTGCCTGGAGGCGATGACCGCGCTGGGCGCCACCGGGCGCGCCGGATCCCTGGCCGACCTGGGCTTCCTGGGGGTACTGCTGTCGGACCACCACGACGTCGAGGGCTTCGTCCACGCGGCCGTCGGCCCGGTGATCGACTACGACGCGCGGCGGTTCACCGACCTGACCCGCACCCTGGAGACGTACTTCGAGGCGGGTGGCAGCCCGACCAACGCGGCCAAGCGGCTCCACGTCCACCCCAACACCGTCGCCCGGCGGCTCGAACGCATCGGGGAGCTGCTGGGACCGGGGTGGCAGGAGCCGGAACGGGCCCTGGAGGTGCGGCTCGCGCTGCGCGTCTTCCGCGTCCGGAACACCCTGGCCGGGCCGGACCGCCCCCCGGAGAGCCGGCCTCAAGAGAGCTGACTTCAGCGGAGCCGACGTCAGGAGAGCCGGCCTCAGGACACCCGGTCCAGCCGCGCGTCCCCCGCCGCCCCGTCCCCCTCGATCCGCCGCGCCAGCGCGACGACCGCGTGCGCGGCGGAGGCGAGCGTGGTGTGCCGGTGCCAGCCGCCGAAGGAGCGCCCGGCGAAGTCCCGGAGGCCCACCCGGTCCCCGATCTCGTGGAAGTCCCGGTCCACCCGCGCCGGCAGCCGGGTCAGCCGCACCAGCGCGGCCGGCGGGACGTTCAGCAGGTCGGTGAGCCACAGTTCGGCGGGCCACCGGCCGGCCCGGTCGGACCCGTCCCCGATGCCCAGCAGCAGCATCTCCCGGCGCCGGACGGGCGCGCCCGCCACCGCCCGCGCCACCGGCAGCCCGACCCGCACGGCGGCGGTCAGGGCGGTCCGCGCGGTCCGCGGCGCCCCGGCGGTCCCGTCGCGCCAGAGCACCGGGCGCCGCAGGTCCCGGGCGGCGGCCATGACGTGCTGGGCGGTGAACGTACCGCCGCGGCCCGGCAGCGTCGGCTCGGACAGCGTCAGCCGCAGGCAGCCGCCGACCCGGGCGAGCACCGGCACGCCGACGGCCCGCAGCCTGGGGAGCGCCGCCAGCGTGTCCGCCTCCCGGGCGTCCAGCACCACCGGCCGCACCGGCAGACCCCACCCCCGCGTCATCCCGGAGAACGCCTCGACCGCGCACTCCCCCCAGCTCTCCTCGGTCACCGAGTCCGGGATGCCGGCCTGGCGCCGGCGCGCCGGGTCCTCCAGCCAGGCGCCGGAGAGGTGCAGCCGCCAGCCGACCGGGACGGCGAGGTCCGGCGCCGCCGCCCAGACCCCCACGGCCTGCTGCGAGTTGAGCACCTGGCGGGCGTCCGGGCAGAAGCGGCGCTCCACGCCGACGGAGTTGTCGCCGACCTTGGGGATCGTCATCGGCCGCACCACCCACGCCTGCGGGGGCGCGGCCCGCGCCACGTAGTGCGCCAGCTCCCGGCGCACCGGCCCCCACTCCCACGGGGAGGCGGCGACGAAGTGGTGGAGGCTCTGCTCGGCGGCCGGGCCGCCGGTCTGCGCCGCGATGTTGCGGATGGACTTGCGGCCCCGCGCGCCCAGCAGCCCGCGCAGGTACGCCTCGCCGCGCCGGCGCTGGTCGGTGCGGGGCAGCGAGGCGAAGAGGGACGCGCCGAGGTCGGCGAAGACCAGCTCGCGAGCGCCCGGTCCGGGCGCCGCCGACCGCCGTCCGGCCGTCGCCGGGTGCGCGGCCGTCCGCTGCGCGGCCGTCGCCGTCCTCCGCGCGCTCGTGATGGGCGCACGCGTCGTGTCCGTGGCCGTCCCGTTCATCCCCTGTCCCCCACTTCGTCGTCGTGCCGCCGTCGCCGTGCGTCGGCCGGACCGGTGACCACCTTCGCCCCGGGGCACCCGCCGGGCACAGGTGTGCCGGGCACCCGGTGGGCCCGCCGGACGGTGGTCCGGCCACCAGGGCGGCGCGGAGGGGACGAGCGGGGGCACGGGGCGGGCTACAGGGGCGTGCCGCGCGGCCTACGGTGGTGTGCCCGGGCCACCGCGCCCCCGTCGGCGGCACCGGCCGCGCCCCGGCGGACGACGGCCGTGCGGCCGGTCGGCGGGTCCGGGGGGTCGGGCGGCGGGACGTTGCGGCTACCGTGGTGGCGTGCGCCGACAGGAACGAGAAACCCGTGGGCGCGGTCGAACCGGTACCGCCGGCCGCCCGCACGGGGAGCGGCGGCCCGGGGGACGCCGTAGGGGCTCGGATGAGCAGGAAGAAGTGAGCAGGGTGTTGGTGCAGGTCAACGCGGAATTCCGGAGTACGGGGCAGGCGTCGTGCACATTGTGATCATGGGGTGTGGGCGGGTCGGCTCGGCCCTGGCCCAGACCCTGGAGCAGCAAGGCCACACGGTCGCGGTCGTCGACCAGGACCCGACCGCCTTCCGGCGCCTCGGCTCCGGCTTCGGCGGGCGACGGGTGACCGGGGTCGGATTCGACCAGGACACCCTGCGCGAGGCGGGCATCGAGGAGGCCGGCGCCTTCGCCGCGGTGAGCAGCGGCGACAACTCCAACATCATCGCGGCCCGGGTGGCGCGCGAGATGTTCGGCGTCGAGAACGTCGCGGCCCGCATCTACGATCCGCGCCGCGCGGAGGTCTACCAGCGGCTGGGCATCCCCACGGTGGCCACGGTCCGCTGGACCGCCGACCAGATGCTGCGGCGCCTGCTGCCGTCCGGCGCGGAGCCGCTGTGGCGCGACCCCACCGGGGGCGTCCAGCTGGCCGAGATCCCGGTCGCGGAGGCGTGGATAGGGCACCGGATCAGCAAGCTCCAGGAGGAGACCGGGGTCCGGGTGGCCTTCCTCACCCGGCTGGGCGAGGCGGTCCTCCCGTCGTCCTCGACGGTGCTGCAGGAGGGTGACCTGGTGCATGTGATGATGCGCACCGACGAGGTCGAGACGGTGGAGGCCGCGTTCGCGCAGGGCCCCGAGGAAGGTGGCCACTGATGCGCGTCGCAATCGCGGGAGCGGGCGCCGTCGGCCGTTCCATCGCCGGCGAGCTGCTGGAGAACGGGCACGAGGTCCTGCTGATCGACAAGGCGCCGTCCGCCATCTCGGTGGAGCGGGTGCCGCTGGCCGAGTGGCTGCTGGCCGACGCCTGCGAGATCACCTCGCTCGACGAGGCGGCGCTGCAGCGCTGCAACGTGGTCATCGCGGCGACCGGCGACGACAAGGTCAACCTCGTCGTCTCGCTGCTCGCCAAGACGGAGTACGGGGTGCCGCGCGTCGTGGCGCGGGTGAACAACCCCAAGAACGAGTGGCTCTTCAACGAGTCCTGGGGCGTGGACGTCGCCGTCTCGACGCCGCGCCTGATGTCGGCCCTGGTCGAGGAGGCGGTGAGCGTCGGCGACCTGGTCCGGCTGCTGCGCTTCAGCCAGGGCGACGCCAACCTCGTCGAGCTGACGTTGCCCCCGGAGGCGGCGCTGGCCGGGACGCGCGTCGGCGACGTGGACTGGCCCGAGGACACCTCGCTGGTCACCATCATCCGCGGCAACCGCGTCCTCACCCCCAACAAGGAGGACGCCCTGGAGGCCGGCGACGAGCTGCTGTTCGTCGCGGCGCCCGCGCGGGAGGAGCAGCTGGAGGACCTGCTGTCCGTCCGGCGCGAGGAGCCCACGGACTGAGCACGGTGTGCGAGAGCCCCCGGGACACGTCGTCCCGGGGGCTCTCGCACATGTGCTCGCGGTGGTACGGGCGGCGGGCGCCGCGGACGTCACGAGGCCGATGGTGTCACGAGGTCACCCTGTCCTCCGCGGCGCTCCCCGCGCCACTCCCCGCGGCCTTCGCCTCGCGCTCGGCGGCCTCCGCCGCCTCCATCTCCGCGAACACGTCGATCGGCGGCGGCGCCTTGGCCAGGAAGATCCAGGTCAGATAGACGGAGAGCAGCATCGGCGGGATGCCGAGCGCCACCTTGACCCAGCCCAGCTGCGTCGCGTCGCCCCACCAGTAGAGCGGGAAGAGGATCGCGGACTTGGCGAGCAGGATCAGCCCCCAGGCCCAACTGGCCTTGGTGTACGCCTTCTTGCGGCCCGGGTTGCGGGTGCGCCAGGAGAGGTTCTCCTTGAACACCGGGCCCAGGATCAGGCCGAGCAGCGGACAGCCGAGCACGGCCGTCACGATGTAGGCGACCGCCAGGCCGAGGGTGTAGAGCATGCCCGGCAGGTAGAAGTTCTTGGCGTCGCCGGACATCATCGCGAAGACCGCGCCGAAGGCCACGCCGAAGACGCCGCTGAAGGCGTGCTTGAGGGTGTCCTTGCGGACCAGCCGGGCGACACCGAGCACCAGGGACAGCGCCAGGGCGGCGATGGCGGCGGTGTGGATGTCCCGCTTGACGGTGAAGACCGCGACGAACACCAGGCCGGGGACGGTGGTCTCCACCATGCCCCGCACCCCGCCGAACGCCTCGAACAGGGCGGCTTCGGTGGCCGAGCGGGAATCCTCGTCCCGGTGCTTTCCGGTCGGCCGGTCCATCGGTTCGTCGAGAGACGACAAGGGCTACTCCTGTCCGAGCGGTCGGAGTTCGTATCGGGGGTTGAACAGCACTCTCCGGCCGTGGCTCATGGAGATCCGGCCGGAGGCGAT
This sequence comes from Streptomyces mobaraensis, assembly GCF_020099395.1. NCBI lineage: Bacteria > Bacillati > Actinomycetota > Actinomycetes > Kitasatosporales > Streptomycetaceae > Streptomyces > Streptomyces mobaraensis. Next base: position 1,857,334 of record NZ_CP083590.1, read on the forward strand.
CAGCTTACGGCCCGGTTCTATCCCGGCGATGGAGCGGCGCCCCAGCCAGACGACGTCCAGGGCGGCGGAGCCGTCGAACAGCTCGGCCTCCAGGGCGGGCACCCCGGCCCGGGGGCGCAGGGTGACGGTCCGCAGCGTTCCGGTGACCGTGACGATCTGCCGGTCACCGCAGTCGCCGATCTTGGTGCAGCCCACCGCTTCCGCGTCCTGCTGCAGCTCCGCGTCGTGCAGCTCCTCCTGCGAGGTGGAAAGCCGGTCGAGCATCCGGCGGAAGCGGCCGGTCGGCTTGTCGGAACGGGATACGGCACTCATGAAACCAGCGTACCGGGGCCGGGGAGGGCCCTTGCAGTCTCCGGTCACGGCTTTCCCGAACGACGCAGAGACCCCGGCCCGCCCGGCTCGGCCGGGAGCGCCCGCCGCCTCACAGCTCGAACCGGTACCCCATCCCCGGCTCGGTGATGAAGTGCTTCGGATGCGAAGGATCCTGCTCCAGCTTGCGCCGCAGCTGTGCCATGTACACCCGCAGGTAGTTCGTCTCCGTCCCGTACGACGGCCCCCACACCTCCTGGAGCAGCTGCTTCTGGCTGACGAGCCGGCCCGTGTTGCGGACCAGCACCTCCAGCAGGTGCCACTCCGTCGGCGTGAGCCGGACGTCCCGGCCGCCGCGGTTGACCTTCTTCGCGGCCAGGTCGACCGTGAAGGCCCCGGTCTCGACGATCGCGTCGTCGCCCGCCGCCGCGGCCCCCGTGGGCTCGGCGCGGCGGACGGCCGCGCGCAGCCGGGCCAGCAGCTCGTCCATGCCGAACGGCTTGGTGACGTAGTCGTCGGCGCCCGCGTCCAGGGCCTCGACCTTCTCGTCGGAGGTCTGGCGGGCCGAGAGCACCAGGATCGGCACCCGGGTCCAGCCGCGCAGCCCCTTGATCACCTCGACGCCGTCCATGTCGGGCAGGCCCAGGTCGAGGATGACGACGTCGGGGTGGCGGGCGGCGGCGAGCTGGAGGGCGGTGGCACCGTCGGGGGCCGCGTCGACCTCGTACTTGCGGGCCTTGAGGTTGATCACAAGAGCGCGGACGATCTGCGGCTCGTCATCCACCACGAGCACCCGGTTCATGCGGAACCACCTCTGCTGTTCGAGCGGACCCCGCCCTGGGGCCCGGGAAGAAATCGACGGGGAGCGGCCTCACGGCCCGAGTGACGGCTCACGCGGCGGCTCACGTCGTCGCCTGCGCCGGCAGGTCCGCGCGCACCGGCGGGCGGCCCGCCGCCATCCGCAGCGTGAGCACCATGGTCATGCCGCCGCCGGGCGTGTCCTCGGCGGCGAGCGTGCCGCCCATGGCCTCGGCGAAGCCGCGGGCCACCGCGAGGCCCAGCCCGACGCCGGCGCCGCGCGGGGCGTCGCCGTAGCGCTGGAAGGGCTCGAAGATGCGGTCCTTGGCGCTGTCGGGGACGCCGGGGCCGCGGTCGGCCACCCGTACCTCGACGCGGTCGCCGAGGGCGCTGGCGGCCACGTGGACGGGCGTGCCGGCCGGGCTGTACTTGACGGCGTTCTCGACGATGTTGGCGACGCTGCGTTCCAGCAGGCCCGGGTCGACGGCGACCATCGGCAGCGTCTCCGGGATGTCGAGCGTGACGCTGCCCTCCGGGACGCCGCCGAGGGCCATCGGGACCACCTCGTCGAGGTCGATCTCGCGGATGAGCGGGGTGACGGTGCCGGTCTGGAGGCGGGACATGTCGAGGAGGTTGCCGACGAGGTGGTCGAGGCGGTCGGCGCCGTCCTCGATGCCGGCCAGCAGCTCGGCCTCGTCCTCCTCGGACCAGGCGACGTCGTCGGAGCGCAGCGAGGTGACGGCGGCCTTGATGGCGGCCAGCGGGGTGCGCAGGTCGTGGCTGACGGCGGCGAGCAGGGCGGTGCGGATCCGGTTGCCCTCGTCCAGCCTGCGGGCCCGCTCGGCCTCGCCGACCAGCCGCTGGCGGTCCAGGACGAGCGCGGCCTGGGCGGCGAAGGCGGCCAGCACCCGGCGGTCCTCGGCGGGCAGCACGCGGCCGGCGAGGACCAGCGCCATGGTGTCGCCGACGGGCATGTCCACGTCGCCGTCCTCGGGGCGCAGCAGCGGCTTGCCGGCGTTGCCGACGACGCTCGCGGCGCAGGTCCAGGGATCGACGTCGCTGGCGCGTTCCAGGAGGGCGACGGAGTCCATGGAGAAGGTCTCCCGCAGCCGCTCCAGCAGCGCCTCCAGGCTGTTGTCGCCGCGCAGCACGCTGCCGGCCAGGAACGAGAGGATCTCCGACTCGGCGCGCAGCCGGGCCGCCTGGTGGGTGCGGCGGGCGGCGAGGTCGACGACGGAGGCCACGGACACGGCGACGAAGATGAAGATCGCCATGGCGACGATGTTCTTGGGGTCGGTGATCGTCAGCTCGTGGAGCGGCCGGGTGAAGAACCAGTTCAGCAGGAGCGAGCCGAAGGCCGCCGAGGCCAGCGCCGGCAGCAGTCCGCCCAGCAGTGCCGCGGCCACCGTCATGCACAGGCACAGCAGCATGTCGTTGGCCAGGCCCAGGTCCGGGAGGACGTGCGTGAGCAGCAGGGTGAGCAGGACGGGCCCGACGAGGCCGACGAGCCAGCCGGCGACGATGCGGCCCTTGCCGAGCCGGGCGCCGCGGGCGACGGGCAGCCCCCGGCCCTTGGCGACCTCCTCGTGGGTGACGATGTGGACGTCGAGGTCGGGGCCCGAGTCCCGGGCGACGGTCTGCCCGACGCCGGGCCCGAAGATGTACTGCCAGGTCTTGCGGCGGCTGGAGCCGAGGACGATCTGGGTGGCGTTGACGCCGCGCGCGAACTCCAGCAGGGAGGCGGGCACGTCGTCGCCTATGACGTGGTGGAAGGTGCCGCCGAGGTCCTCCACGAGGGTCCGCTGGACCGCCAGCTCCTTGGGGGAGGCGGCGGTCAGCCCGTCGCTGCGGGCGATGTAGACGGCGAGGATCTCGCTGCCGGAGCCCTTGGCCGCCATCCGGGCGGCGCGCCGGATGAGGGTGCGGCCCTCGGGGCCGCCGGTGAGGCCCACGACGATGCGCTCGCGGGCCTGCCATATCGTCGAGACGTCGTGGTCGGAGCGGTACTGCCGCAGGTACTCGTCGACCCGGTCGGCGGTCCACAGCAGGGCCAGCTCGCGCAGGGCGGTGAGGTTGCCGGGGCGGAAGTAGTTGGAGAGGGCCGCGTCGACCTTGTCGGGCTTGTAGATGTTGCCGTGCGCCATGCGCCGGCGCAGCGCCTGGGGCGACATGTCGACGAGCTCGATCTGGCCGGCCCGGCGGACGACCTCGTCGGGGACGGTCTCCTGCTGGCGCACGCCCGTTATCGACTCGACGACGTCGCCCAGCGACTCCAGGTGCTGGATGTTGAGGGTCGAGACGACGTCGATGCCGGCCTGGAGCAGTTCCTCGACGTCCTGCCAGCGCTTGGTGTTGCGCGAGCCGGGGACGTTGGTGTGGGCCAGTTCGTCGACGAGGGCGACGGCGGGTCGGCGGGCCAGGACGGCGTCCACGTCCATCTCGGTGAAGACGCCGTCCCGGTAGGTGATCTCCCGGCGCGGCACCTCCTCCAGGCCGTGCAGCATGACCTCGGTGCGCGGGCGGCCGTGGTGCTCCACGAACCCCACGACGACGTCGGTGCCGCGCTCCACCCGGCGGTGGGCCTCGGAGAGCATGGCGTAGGTCTTGCCGACGCCCGGTGCCGCACCGAGGTAGATCCGGAGATTGCCGCGTCCCATGGCCCCATTGTCTTTCAGCGTCGCGCCGGGGACCGGGCCGGTTCTCCGTCCTGGATGCCGCACCGGCGCGCAGGGGAAGCTTACGGCGGGCGGTCCGGACATATCGGGCGCGCGGGGGGTGTGCGCCGGGTATTGACGCAGCTCTGACGCCTGCCGGGCTGTGAGAGCGAGGTACGGACACCCCGACAGGCGTACCGGGACGTTCCGGAATAACGTGAAAATATCGCCAGCGGCGATCCCCCATCATGTCCACGACGAGGAGGGGACACATGTCCGCTCGACCCGATCGCACACTTCGGGACAAGGTCGTCGTGATCGGCGGCGCCTCCCGCAACCTCGGCGGCCTGATCGCGCGCGAGATCGCCCCGGACGGCGCCAAGGTGGTCGTCCACTACAACAGCGACTCCTCGCGCGACAAGGCCGAGCAGACGGCCGCCGATGTCAGGAAGGCCGGCGGCGAGGCCGTCACACACCAGGGCGACCTGACCCGGGTCGCCGAGGTGGAGAAGCTCTTCGACGCGGCGGTGCGGGAGTTCGGCAGGGTCGACTGCGTGGTCAACACGGCGGGCATGGTCATCAAGAAGCCGATGACCGAGACCACCGAGGAGGAGTTCGACAAGATGTTCGCCGTCAACACCAAGGCGGCGTACTTCATGATGCGCGAGGCCGCCAAGCGCGTGGAGGACGGCGGGAAGATCATCACCATCGTCACCTCGCTGCTGGCCGCCTACACCGGCCTGTACTCCGTCTACGCCGGCAGCAAGGCGCCCGTCGAGCACTTCACCCGCGCCCTGTCCAAGGAGCTGTTCGGCCGGAACATCTCCGTCAACAACATCGCCCCCGGCCCCATGGACACCGGCTTCTTCTACCCGGCCGAGACGGACGACTCCATCGCCTACCACAAGTCGTCCGCGATGAACGGCGATCTGACGAAGATCGAGGACATCGTCCCGTATGTGAAGTTCCTGCTCACGGACGGCTGGTGGCTCAACGGGCAGACGCTGTTCATCAACGGCGGCTACACCACGCGCTGACACGCCGAGGGGCCGCGCCGGACGGATCCGGCGCGGCCCCTCGGCACCGCCTCACCGGGAGGCGGCCAGCTCCTTCAACGCGACGTTCAGCTTCAGCACGTTGACGCGCTCCTCCCCCATGAAGCCGAGCTGCCGCCCGTCCGTGTGGTCCTTCACCAGCCGCTCGACCGCGCCGGCCGAGAGGCCGTTGGCCTTGGCGACGCGGGCCGCCTGGAGACGGGCGTAGGCCGGGGAGATGTCCGGGTCCACGCCGGAGGCCGACGCCGTGAGGGCGTCCACCGGAACCGCCGACGGGGAGACCCCGTTGAAGGCGGCGACGTCCGCGCGGCGCTTCTCGACGCTCTCCAGCAGCACCTTGCTGTCGGCCGCCAGGTTGGAGGCGCCCGAGACGAGCAGGTTGTACCGGGTGTTCTCGGTGTTGGGACCGGCCGCCGAGGGGCGCGGCTGGAAGAACTTCGGGTCGGGCAGCGGATTGCCGTCCTTGTCCTTCTTGTCGAGCGTGTAGCTCTGGCCGAGCAGCGCCGAGCCGACGGACTTGCCGTCCACCTTCACCTCGGAGCCGTTCGCCTTGTCGTGGAAGGCCAGTTGGGCCAGGCCCGTGACGACCAGGGGGTAGATCACGCCGCAGACCAGGGTGAGGACGAGCAGGGCCCGGAGCCCGGCTCCCGCCACCCGGGCGGTGTTGCGTACGGAGATGTTCATGGTGTCGTCACCCGATGCCAGGGATGAGGGAGATGAGCAGGTCGATGATTTTGATGCCGACGAACGGGGAGACGAGGCCACCCAGTCCGTAGATCAGGAGGTTGCGGCGGAGCATCGCGTCCGCGCTCATCGGCCGGTAGCGCACGCCCTTGAGGGCGAGCGGGACCAGCGCCACGATGATCAGCGCGTTGAAGATCACGGCCGACAGGATCGCCGTCTGGGGCGAGTGCAGGCTCATGATGTTGAGCTTGTCCAGGCCCGGGTAGGCGACCGCGAACATCGCCGGAATGATCGCGAAGTACTTCGCGACGTCGTTGGCGATGGAGAAGGTGGTCAGCGCGCCACGGGTGATGAGCAGCTGCTTGCCGATCTCGACGATCTCGATGAGCTTGGTGGGGTTGGAGTCCAGGTCCACCATGTTCCCGGCCTCCTTGGCGGCCGAGGTGCCGGTGTTCATCGCGACGCCGACGTCCGCCTGGGCCAGCGCGGGCGCGTCGTTCGTCCCGTCGCCGGTCATCGCCACGAGCTTGCCGCCGGCCTGCTCGCGCTTGATGAGGGCCATCTTGTCCTCGGGGGTGGCCTCGGCGAGGAAGTCGTCGACACCGGCCTCCTCGGCGATGGCCTTGGCCGTCAGCGGGTTGTCGCCCGTGATCATGACGGTCTTGATGCCCATGGCGCGCAGTTCGTCGAACCGCTCCCGCATGCCCTCCTTGACGACGTCCTTGAGGTGGATGACGCCGAGGACGCGCGCCCCCTTGTCGTCCTCCACGGCCACGAGCAGCGGCGTGCCGCCCGCCTGCGAGATCTCGTCGGTGAGCTTCCGGGCGTCCTCCGCGACGGTGCCGCCCTGCTCCTCGACCCAGGCGATGACCGAACCGGTCGCGCCCTTGCGGACCTTGCGGCCCTCGACGTCCACGCCCGACATCCGGGTCTGCGCCGTGAACGGGATCCACTCGGCGCCGGCCAGCTCGCCCTCGTGCCGCTCCCGCAGCCCGTACTTCTCCTTGGCCAGGACGACGATCGAGCGCCCCTCCGGCGTCTCGTCGGCGAGCGACGACAGCTGCGCCGCGTCCGCGACCTCGGCCGCCATGGTGCCCTTGACCGGGACGAACTCGGCGGCCTGCCGGTTGCCGTAGGTGATGGTGCCGGTCTTGTCGAGCAGCAGCGTCGAGACGTCGCCCGCGGCCTCCACCGCGCGCCCGGACATCGCCAGGACGTTCCGCTGCACCAGCCGGTCCATGCCGGCGATGCCGATCGCCGACAGCAGCGCGCCGATCGTGGTCGGGATGAGGCAGACCAGCAGGGCCGCCAGGACGATCATCGTCTGCTCGGCGCCCGCGTAGATCGCGAACGGCTGGAGGGTGACGACCGCCAGCAGGAAGACGATGGTCAGCGAGGCCAGCAGGATGTTGAGCGCGATCTCGTTCGGCGTCTTCTGCCGCGCCGCGCCCTCCACCAGGTTGATCATCCGGTCGATGAAGGTCTCGCCCGGCTTGGTGGTGATCTTGATGACGATGCGGTCGGAGAGCACCTTGGTGCCGCCGGTGACGGCCGAGCGGTCGCCGCCGGACTCGCGGATCACCGGGGCCGACTCGCCCGTGATCGCCGACTCGTCGACGGAGGCCACGCCCTCGACGACGTCGCCGTCGCCCGGGATGACGTCCCCGGCCTCGCAGACGACGAGGTCGCCCACGCGCAGCTCGGTGCCCGGCACCGACTCCTCGGTGCCGCCGGTCAGCCGGCGGGCCACGGTGTCGGTCTTGGCCTTGCGCAGGGTGTCGGCCTGCGCCTTGCCGCGGCCCTCGGCGACGGCCTCCGCGAGGTTGGCGAAGAGGACGGTCAGCCACAGCCAGACGGTGATCGTCCAGCCGAACCAGTCGCCCGGGTCCTTCAGGGCCAGCGCGGTGGTGACCACCGAGCCGACCTCGACGACGAACATCACCGGGGACTTGACCATCACCCGGGGGTCGAGCTTCCGGAAGGCGTCCGGCAGCGATTTCACCAGCTGCGCGGGGTCGAAGAGGCCGCCGGAGACCCGGCCGTGCTCCTCGGCGCCGTGGGCCCGCTCGTCGCCCTCGGGGTCTCCGGAGGCGGTACGGACAGGGGTGGTCGTGCTCATGAGAGTCCCTCCGCCATCGGGCCAAGGGCCAGGGCCGGGAAGTAGGTCAAGCCGGTGATGACGATGATCGCGCCGACGAGCAGCCCCGCGAACAGCGGCTTCTCGGTGCGTAGGGTGCCCGCGGTCTCCGGCACGGGCTGCTGCTCGGCGAGCGAGCCGGCCAGCGCCAGGACGAAGACCATCGGGAGGAAGCGGCCGAGCAGCATGGCGAGGCCGATCGTGGTGTTGTACCAGGGGGTGTTGGCGTTGAGGCCGGCGAAGGCCGAGCCGTTGTTGTTGGCGCCGGAGGTGAAGGCGTACAGGACCTCGGAGAAGCCGTGCGCCCCGCTGCCGTGCACCGAGTTGCCCGCCGTGTTGAGGATCGACTCCGGCGGCGAGGACAGCGCCATCGACAGCGCGGTGAAGCCCAGCACCAGCGTCGGGGTGACGAGGATGTAGCAGGCGGCGAGCTTGATCTCGCGGGTGCCGATCTTCTTCCCCAGGTACTCGGGCGTCCGGCCGACCATGAGGCCCGCGATGAACACCGCGATGATCGCCATGACGAGCATGCCGTAGAGGCCGGAGCCGACGCCGCCGGGCGCGATCTCGCCGAGCATCATGCCCAGCAGGGTGATCCCGCCGCCGAGGCCGGTGAAGGAGGAGTGGAACGAGTCCACCGCGCCGGTCGAGGTGAGGGTCGTGGTCGTCGCGAAGATCGCCGACGCCCCGACGCCGAACCGCTGTTCCTTGCCCTCCATCGCCCCGCCGGCCGCCTGCAGCGCGGCGCCGTGGTGGGCGTACTCGGTCCACATCATCAGCGCCGTGAAGCCGAGCCAGATCAGGCCCATCGTGGCCAGGATCGCGTAGCCCTGCTTGACGTTGCCGACCAGCTTGCCGAAGGTGCGGGTGAGCGCGAAGGGGATGACCAGGATCAGGAAGATCTCGAAGAGGTTGGAGAACGCGTTCGGGTTCTCGAAGGGGTGGGCGGAGTTGGCGTTGAAGTAGCCGCCGCCGTTGGTGCCCAGCTCCTTGATGACCTCCTGCGAGGCCACGGCACCGCCGTTGACCTGCTGCGTGCCGCCGGTCAGCTGTCCGATCTCGTGGATGCCCGCGAAGTTCTGGATCGCGCCGCAGGCCACCAGGACCAGCGCGCCGACCACCGAGATCGGGATCAGGATGCGGACGGTGCCGCGCACCAGGTCGGTCCAGAAGTTGCCGAGTTCACCAGTGCGGGACCGGGCGAAGCCCCGGACCAGCGCGATGGCGACGGCCATGCCGACCGCGGCGGAGACGAAGTTCTGCACCGCGAGGCCGAGCGTCTGCACGGCGTGGCCCATGGCCTGCTCACCGCTGTACGACTGCCAGTTGGTGTTGGCGACGAACGACGCGGCGGTGTTGAACGCCTGGTCCGGCGAGATCGCGGTGAAGCCGAGCGACAGCCGGCCGGGCAGGACGCCCTGGATCCGCTGGAGCAGGTAGAGGAACAGGACGCTCGCCAGCGAGAAGGCCAGCACGCCGCGCAGGTACGCGGGCCAGCGCATCTGCGCCCGCGGATCCGCGCCGATCAGGCGGTAGATCCACTTCTCGGGGCGCAGATGCTTCTCGGAGCTGTAGACGCCGGCCATGTAGTCGCCGAGCGGGCGGTACGCCAGCGCCAGCGCCGCGACGACCGCGGTGAGCTGGAGGACTCCGGAGAGGACGGGGCTCATATCTGTGCTCAGAACCTCTCCGGGAAGACGAGGGCGAGGATCAGGTAGCCCAGCAGGGCGACGGCCACGACCAGGCCGACGATGTTCTCGGTGCTCACAGCTTCGTCACCCCCTTGGCGACGAGAGCCACCAGCGCGAAGACCGCGACTGCGGTGGCGACGAAGGCCACGTCGGCCATCGTGTGCTCCTAGAGAGTTCGGATATGAACGGACCTCTAGAGGAAACCTCCGCAATCAGTGCGCGGGGCGTTCGTTGACGCCTCCCTTACGGCCATTAGCGCCCCCTTGACGGGATCCATACGGAGGCCCCGAAGACCTGCGGAAACGCCACCGGGCCGGAACCCTGGAGAAGGGTTCCGGCCCGGTGGTGGGTCGTTATCAGGCCGTTGACGACGGCCGTTGACGGAGGGTGTCAGCGGACCTCGGAGATCTCCGGGCCGCGCTGGAGGCGCTCCACGCCCCCGGCGAAGCGGGAGCCCTGCTGCTCGTCCTGCATGCCCTCGGCGACCATCTGGGCGTCGTCGGGCAGCTTGAGGACGATCGGGTCGCGGGGCGCCATCGGCGACTCGCCGCGCACCACGACGGTGTCCCGGAAGATCTGCTCCAGCATGCCGGCGGTCTGCGGCTGCACCGCGCCCTGGCCCGAGATCACACCGCGCAGGAACCAGCGCGGTCCGTCACAGCCCACGAAGCGCACCAGCTGCACCCCGTTCGTCCCGTCCGGGAGGGCGACGGGCACCTGCGCCCGCAGCTCCCAGCCCAGCGGGCCCTGCACCTCGTCCACGACACCGCCCTGCTGGGTGATGCCGCCGGCGATCTCGTCCCGCACCTCGTGCCAGATGCCCTCGCGCTTGGGGGCGGCGAACGCCTGGAGCTGCACCGCGCTGTCGCGCAGCACCACGGTCGCGGCGACGATCGCGTCCCCGGCGACCTCGACCCGCAGCTCCATTCCCTCGACGCCCGGCACGAACAGGCCGCCCAGGTCGACCCGGCCCTCGGCGGGTGCGTGGACCTCGGAGACGTCCCACGGCCCGTCCGGGCGCGGCTCCGGCTCCAGCCGGACCCGGCTCTCGGCCGCGGCGTCCTGTACGGACTCCGCACCCTCGGCGGACTCCTCGGAGGTCACGTCGTCGAACTGCTCGACGGCGTCCTCGCTGCGCTTGCGGCGACGACCGAACACGTCACTGTCCTTCCCGGTCAGAGGCGACCGAAGCGAATCCATGCCCCACGGCTGCGTGGCCCCCGGTGGACCCGAAGCCCCCTTCGCCCCGCGCCGAGCCGGGAAGCTCCGCCACCTCGTGGAAGCGGACCTTCTCGACCTGCTGGACAACCAACTGGGCAACGCGGTCGAACCTCTCGAACCGCACGCTCTCGCGCGGGTCCAGATTGACCACAATCACCTTGATCTCTCCACGGTACCCGGCATCGATGGTCCCCGGGGCGTTCACCATGGAGACCCCGCACCGGGCCGCGAGACCCGAACGTGGATGCACGAAGGCCGCATACCCATCGGGCAGCGCGATCGACACACCCGTCGGGAGAACGGCGCGTTCCCCGGGGGCGAGCACGGCCGCCTCGGTGGTCACGAGGTCGCAGCCGGCGTCACCGGGGTGACCGTAGGCGGGGACCGGCACCTCGGGGTCGAGGCGGCGGATCAGGACGTCGACGGGGGGACGGCTCACGGGTTCACCTCGAAGGCTCGGACGACCTTGACCTGATCCGGGTCGGCGAGCGCCGCGTTGATCTCTTCCGGGCGGCCGTTGTTGATGAAGTGCTCGACCTTGACCTCGATGAAGACCGCGTCCGCGCGGACCGCGACCGGTCCGTCGGGTCCGCCGAGCCGTCCGGTGGCCGTGCAGTAGATCTTGCGGTGGTGGACGGCGACGGCCTTCGCCTCCAGGTACAGCACGCTGTCCACGGGGACGGGCAGCAGGAAGTCCGTCTCCAGCCGGCCGGTGACGGCGATGACCCGGGTCAGCCAGTTCAGCGACCCCAGGGTTTCGTCCAGTGCCGTCGCCAGCACGCCGCCGTGCGCCAGGCCGGGGGCTCCCTGGTGCGCTTCCTTGACCCGGAACTCGGCCGTCACGGCCACGCCCTCGCCGGCCCGCACCTCCAGGTGCAGACCGTGCGGCACGCCCGCGCCGCAGCCGAAGCAGTTCTCGTAGTGCGCCCCGATGACCTCGCCCGGCGCGGGGGCCTCGGGGTGCCGCACCGGCGGTCCGGCGTCGGCCGGCGGTGTCAGCGCTGTCGTTCGTCCACTCACAGGGGCTGACCTTACCCGCGCGAGCGGTGCCCGGTCCCGCCCGTGCCAAGCTTGAGCCCATGCAGCACTACGAAGAACGCCTGACCGCGCCGCGCTCCTGGTGGACCATCGCCGTTCTGATCGGGGTGGCCTGCGCCCTGATCACGCTGCCGCTCGGCACCATCCCGATGCTCGGCGGACTCGTCGTCGGCGGGGCGCTGGCGACGATCGCCGTGAGCGCCTACGGCTCGGTGCGGATCCGGGTGGTGGGCGACACCCTGCTGGCCGGGGACGCGCGGATCCCGTGCGCCGCACTGGGGGCCGCCGAGGTCCTGGACGCGGACGAGGCGCGGGCCTGGCGCACCCACAAGGCCGACAGCCGGGCGTTCATGCTGCTGCGCGGGTACGTCCCGACCGCCCTGCGGGTCGAGGTCACGGACCCGGCCGACCCGACGCCGTACCTGTACCTGTCGACCCGCTTCCCGGAGCGGCTGGCCGCGGCGGTGGCGGCCGGGCGGGAGTCGGCCGCCAAGGCCGACCAGGGCTGACCGGGGCTTCCCCGGGCGGGCTCAGAGCGCGCCCTGCGGCCCCTCCGGCGACGGCAGCGCGGCCCAGGGCACCTGGCGGCGGCGCAGGTCGGCGCGGACCTTCTCGGCCAGCCTGCGGGTGTCCCGGCGGTTCATGACGGCCCCGACCGTCGCGCCGATCATGAACGGCGTGAGGTTGGGGAGGTTGCGGAAGGTGCGCTTGAGGACCCGCTGGCGCAGCTCGCGGCGGAGCTGCCCGCCGAGCGCCGCGTTGACGCTGGTCGGTTTGGTGACGTCCACCCCGCGCTCGTCGGCCCAGGCCGCGAGGTAGGCGAGCGTGCGCTGGCGCAGCGTGCCGGGTGCCCGGAGGCCGTAGACCTCGTGCAGCTCGGCGATCAGTTTGAACTCCACGGCCGCGACGCCGACGATCTCGGCGGCGAGCTCGGCCGGCATGGCCGGCGGGACGGGCAGCATGGCCGCCGCCCCGATGCCGGCTCCCACGGTGGACGTGCCGTTGGCGGCGCCGGACACCAGTTTGTCCGCGATCTCCTCCGGGCCGAGGCCCGGGAACTGGCCGCGCAGGGTCGCCAGATCGCGTACCGGGACGCGGGGCGCGGTGGCGATGATCCGGTCGACGACGGCGGTCAGGCCCGCCCGCGCGCCCCGGCTCCACCGCCCTGCCCTGCCCTGCGGGGGACCCGCCTCCGGGGAGGGTCCTTCACCGCGGCCGTCCGCGGCGGCGAGCGAGGCCCCCGGGCCCCGCTCGGCGTGCGCGCCGGCCGCTTCGTGCGCGCCCGTCACGGCGCGGTCGGGCCCGGCGGCGTCCCCCGTACGCCCAAGAGCCCCGGACCGCCGTGCGAGCCGCTTACGGAACGGTTCCGAGCCTGCCATCGCAGACCCTTGCCCTACTCGCAGTCGCGGCAGATCGGCTGGCCATTCTTCTCACCGGCCAGCTGGCTGCGGTGGTGCACGAGGAAGCAGCTCATGCAGGTGAACTCGTCGGCCTGCCGAGGCAGGACGCGGACGGACAGCTCCTCGTTGGAAAGGTCCGCGCCCGGCAGCTCCAGGCCCTCGACGGCCTCGAACTCGTCGACGTCGACGGCCGAGGCCGACTTGTCGTTCCGCCGGGACTTCAGTTCCTCGATGCTGTCCTCGTTGACGTCATCGTCGGTCTTGCGTGGGGTGTCGTAGTCCGTTGCCATGTCGCTCTCCCCCTCTGGGTGTCTGCGGTGTCTCCAGCGCACGTAACGCGCGAGAGGCCGGACTTGTGCCCGACCCAAGGCGGAGATTTTGCCTCACATCAAGGTCTGTTACTCAATCGACACCCAACCGCACACCTGAAGAGGTGATGGGATCGGGTGGCGAACGGGACCGTACACGGTCCGCAGGCCGCTCGTGGCAGCGCCATCTCCTGTACTTCCCGTGATCAAGACCCCCGGAAACCCCCATTTTCCAGGCGTTCCCGTAGGGGATCCGATCACGGAGAGTGGATGGCCGGATGTCCCTCCGTGTGATCGATCACACACGAAGACAGCGTTCATCAGACCAGGAAAATTCCGCCCAAAGCGAACCCGTGTCCGCGCCATTGTCGCAGAATTCCGCGCCCGGCGGAGTCTGTCAGGTGCCTGCCACGGCCCCCGCGCGTTCCCCTCAGACGGGCAGCACCACCCGCATGACCAGCCCGCCGCCCTCGCGCGGTTCCGCGGTGATCCGGCCGCCGTGCGCCCTGGCCACCGACCGCACGATGGACAGGCCGAGGCCCACGCCCTTGTCGCTGCCGGTGCGCTCGGTGCGCAGCCTGCGGAACGGCTCGAAGATGTTGTCCAGTTCGTAGGCGGGGACCACGGGCCCGGTGTTCTCCACCACCAGCACGGCCTCGCCGGGCCGGGACTCGGTGGTCACCTCCACCCAGCCGTCGTCCGGCACGTTGTACCGGACGGCGTTCTGCACCAGGTTCAGCGCGACGCGCTCCAGCAGGACGCCGTTGCCCTGCACCACGGCGGGCAGCCGCTCGCCCCGCAGCTCCACGCCCTTGGTCTGGGCCTCCCCGCGGGCCTGGTCGAGCGCCTGCGAGGCCACCTCGGCCAGGTCGACGGGCTTGCGGTCCACGATCTCGTTGTCGCTGCGGGCGAGCAGCAGCAGGCCCTCGACGAGCTGTTCACTGCGCTCGTTGGTCGCCAGCAGCGTCTTGCCCAGCTGTTGGAGCTCGGGTGACGCCCCGGGATCGGAGAGGTGGACCTCCAGCAGCGTCCGGTTGATCGCCAGGGGGGTGCGCAGCTCGTGCGAGGCGTTGGCCACGAAACGTTGCTGCGCGGTGAAGGCCCGTTCCAGCCGGTCCAGCATCTCGTCGAAGGTGTCCGAGAGCTCCTTCAGCTCGTCGTCCGGGCCGCCCAGCTCGATCCGCCGGGTCAGGTCCGTGGCGGCCACCCGGCGGGCGGTGCGGGTGATCTTCCCGAGCGGCGAGAGGACGCGTCCGGCCATGGCGTAGCCGAAGGCGAACGCGATCACGGCCAGGCCGAGCAGGGCCAGCAGCGAGCGCCGGAGGAGGCCGTTGAGGGCTATGGCGCGCTGGTGGTTCATGCACACCTGGACGGCGTTCTCCAGCTCCCGGGCGTCGATCCGGCCGGGGCGGAGGGAGGGACAGGCGTTGCTGGTGCTCTCCAGGTTGCCGTCGATGAAGCGGAACGGCAGGTAACTGCCCTCCCGCATGGCGTCCGCCGCCAGCAGGTAGATGATCGTGAGCAGCAGGACGCCCGCCATCAGGAACATCCCGCCGTAGAGCAGGGTGAGCCGTATGCGGATGGTGGGCCGCAGCCAGGGGAACGGCCGGACGACGGGCTGGCGCGGGTCCCAGGCGGGCCGTGGCGGGGCCGCGGGCCGGGGTGGGGGCTGGGAGGCCGCCGGCGGCGTGTTCGCCGGGGAGGGGGGCGTGGAGGCCATCGGGTCAGATCCGGTATCCGGAGCCGGGGACCGTGACGATCACGGGCGGCTCGCCGAGCTTGCGGCGCAGCGTCATGACGGTGACGCGGACGACGTTGGTGAAGGGGTCGGTGTTCTCGTCCCACGCCTTCTCCAGCAGCTGCTCGGCGGAGACGACGGCGCCCTCGCTGCGCATCAGCACCTCCAGCACCGCGAACTCCTTGGGCGCCAGCTGCACCTCGCGGCCGTCGCGGAACACCTCGCGGCGGTTGGGGTCGAGCCGGATGCCGGCCCGCTCCAGCACGGGCGGGAGGGCGACGGTGGTGCGCCGGCCCAGCGCCCGGACGCGGGCGATCAGCTCGCTGAAGGCGAAGGGCTTGGGCAGGTAGTCGTCGGCGCCGATCTCCAGGCCCTCGACGCGGTCGCTGACGTCGCCGGAGGCGGTGAGCATCAGGATGCGGGTGGCCAGCTGGAGCTCGACGACCTTGCGGCAGACGTCGTCGCCGTGGACCAGCGGCAGGTCGCGGTCGAGGACGATCACGTCGTAGTCGTTGACGGCGATGCGCTCCAGGGCGGCGGCCCCGTCGTACACGACGTCGACGGCCATGGCCTCCCGGCGCAGTCCGGTGGCGACGGCATCGGCGAGCAGTTGCTCGTCCTCGACGACGAGTACGCGCACGGGGCTCTTCCTTCCTCAGGGGGCCCGACGGGCCTGGGGTGCGGGGGTGGTCCCGGCGGCCCTGCGGGCAGGCCGGACGGCCACCGGTGGTGCCCTCCATCCTGCCCCGAACACCGATAAACCGGCTGTAAGGGGCTCCTGGGCCGCCGCCGGCGGCGGGTTCCCGTCCGATTGCGGACGGGAGGTTTCCGCGCGGACGGGGGTGGGGAAGACGTCTGCACACCCGCGATCACGACCCCCATCCCGTGGTGCGCCATGACCACGCGGCACCGCGGGGGACCACCACGCACGTGATCGTCTTCCCCGGCCACCGTCCGGGGAACCCCCCGGCACACCCCCGTGCCACCGAGCCGACCCAGGAGGGGGCGCAGCATGGACGCGTTCACCGCCGGCATTCTGCAGCGCATAGAGACCACGCGGAGTGATCTCGACCGGGCCCGCCGCAGCGGAGACGACTTTCTCGTCGACATGGAACAGGCGGAGCTGGAGGACCTGCACCGCCTCGCCGCGGAGCACGGCGTCGAGGTCAGCGCCGCCTGACCCTTGACCCGCCACCAACGGGGAGAGCGCCCCGGTGCCTCGTGCGCCGGGGCGCTCCGCCGTGTGTGCCGCCGTACGCGCCGGGGCGCCGGGGTCAGTCGTGCCAGGCGCCCAGTTCCTCCAGGCGGGCCTGGAGGGGCTCGAAGAAGCCGGGCGGGGCGGCGACGGCGAGCTCGCCGGA
Source organism: Streptomyces mobaraensis (assembly GCF_020099395.1). Classification (NCBI taxonomy): domain Bacteria; kingdom Bacillati; phylum Actinomycetota; class Actinomycetes; order Kitasatosporales; family Streptomycetaceae; genus Streptomyces; species Streptomyces mobaraensis. The sequence goes on from NZ_CP083590.1 coordinate 1,873,728, forward strand.
CGCGGGCGCGCCGGGGCGGCCGCCGGTGAGCGCCCCCGCCTCGCGGGCGACGAGGTCGCCGGCCGCGAGGTCCCAGGGGTTGAGCCCGCGCTCGTAGTAGCCGTCGAGCCGGCCGCAGGCGACGTCGCAGAGGTCGATGGCGGCGGACCCGCCGCGCCGGACGTCCCGGACCTCGGGGAGCAGCCGGCGGACCACCTCGGCCTGGGCGGCGCGGCGGGCGGTGAGGTAGCCGAAGCCGGTGCCGAGGAGGGCCTGGCCGAAGGCGGGCGCGGGGCGGACGCGCAGTCGGCGGTCGCCGAGCCAGGCGCCCTCGCCGAGGACGGCCCGGTAGGTCTCGCCGCGCAGGGGCGCGGCCACCACGCCGACGACCGTCTCGCCGGCGTACTCGGCGGCTATGGAGACCGACCAGGACGGCAGTCCGTAGAGGTAGTTGACCGTGCCGTCGAGGGGGTCGACCACCCAGCGCACCCCGCTGGTGCCGGGGGTGCTGGCGCCCTCCTCGCCCAGGACGCCGTCGTCGGGGCGGTGCTCGGCGAGGAAGCCGGTGATCAGCTTCTCGGAGGCGAGGTCCATCTCGGTGACGACGTCGATGGGGCTGGTCTTGGTGGCCGCGACCCCGAGGTCGGCGGGGCGGCCGTCCCTCAGCAGCGCGCCGGCCCGCTCGGCGGCCTCCAGGGCCACGGACAGCAGCTCGGCCTTGAGGGCGTCGGTGGGGGCGTTCACGGGTGCTCCTTGCCTGATGGGGGGGTGCGCGGCGGGGTCACGCGTAGGGGCTGTCCGCGCCGGCGGCGGCGGGGCGGGGCGCCCGGGCCGGGCAGCAGCCGACGGGGCAGAGGTCGTGCGAGGGGCCCAGGGCGCCCAGCGCGCAGCGCTCGGGCCGCTCCCCGCGCTCGGCGGCGGCCCGCTCCAGGACCAGCTCGCGGACGGCGGCGGCGAAGCGCGGGTCGGCGCCCACGGTCGCCGCGCGGGCGACGGGCAGGCCCAGCTCGACGGCCTTGGCCTTGGCCTCGGTGTCGAGGTCGTACTTGACCTCCATGTGGTCGGAGACGAAGCCGATGGGGACCATCACCACGGCGGGGGCGCCGTCGGCGTGCACCGCCTCCAGGTGGTCGCAGATGTCGGGTTCCAGCCACGGGATGTGCGGGGCGCCGCTGCGGGACTGGTAGACCAGCCGCCAGGGCCGGTCGGTCCCGGTCTCCTCGCGCACGGCGTCGGCGATGGTCCGGGCCACGTCGAGGTGCTGGGCGACGTAGGCGCCGCCGTCGCCGTGGTCCTCGGCGGGGCCGGAGGTGTCGGCGGCGGCCGTGGGGATGGAGTGGGTGGTGAAGGCGAGGTGGGCGCCGGCCCGGACGTCCTCGGGCAGCTCCGCGAGGGCGGCCAGGGTGGCGTCGGTCATGGGGCGGACGAAGCCGGGGTGGTTGAAGTAGTGGCGCAGCTTGTCGACGCGCGGGACGGGCAGTCCCTCGGCCTCCAGGGCGGCCAGCGCGTCGGCCAGGTTCTCCCGGTACTGGCGGCAGCCGGAGTAGGAGGCGTACGCGCTGGTGGCGAGGGTGAGCACTCGGCGCCGGCCGTCGCGTACCAGCTCGCGGAGGGTGTCGGTCAGGTACGGCGCCCAGTTGCGGTTGCCCCAGTAGACCGGCAGGTCGGTGCCGCCCGCCGCGAACTCCTCGCGCAGGGCGCGCAGCAGTTCGCGGTTCTGGTCCTTGATGGGGCTGACGCCGCCGAACAGGAAGTAGTGCTGCCCGACCTCCTTGAGCCGCTCGCGGGGGATGCCCCGCCCGCGCGTCACGTTCTCCAGGAACGGGACGACGTCGTCCGGGCCTTCGGGGCCGCCGAAGGAGAGCAGCAGCAGGGCGTCGTACGGGGCGTGGGCTGGCTGATCCGACATGGCTACGATCCTGCCACCCCCCACTGACAGCCGCGTCACCCGGCATGGCGGGCCGAAGTGCGGAGGCGTACGGGGAAGGCGGGAAATACCGCGCGGCGAACAGAGGTTCACCCGTAACCTGTATGGGCCATCGAAGGCCCCTGCGGCACCCTCGTCATGAACCCCTCGTTCCTCTTCCTCAGGGCGGAGCCGGCTTTTGTCCAGTCCGTATCGCGCGATCTTCGCCGCGCCCGGTGCCAAGGGCTTCTCCGCGGCCGGGCTCTTCGCCCGGATGCCGCTGTCGATGATGGGCATCGGCATCGTGACGATGATCTCCGAGATCACCGGGGAGTACGGACTCGCGGGGGCGCTCTCGGCGGCGCTCGCCCTGGCCACGGCGGCGATGGGGCCGCAGGTGTCGCGGCTGGTCGACCGGTACGGGCAGCGGCGCGTCCTGCGGCCGGCCACCCTGTTCTCGGTGGCCGCGACGGCCTGCCTGCTGCTCGGCGCGCGGCTGCGGTGGCCGCACTGGACCCTCTTCGTCCTGGTGATCGGCGTGGGCGCGGTGCCCAGCGTGGGCGCGATGGTGCGGGCCCGCTGGGCGGCCCTCTACCAGGACTCCCCCGGTCACCTGCACACCGCCTACTCCGCCGAGTCCGTGATCGACGAGCTCGTGTTCATCGTCGGCCCGGTCCTCGCCATCGGCCTGTCGACCGGCTGGTTCCCGGAGGCCGGGCCGCTGCTGGCGGGCCTCTTCCTGCTGTTCGGCGTCTTCTGGCTGACCTCCCAGCGTGCCACCGAGCCGCCGCCGTCCGGGACCGCGCACGGCGGGGGCGGCTCCGCCCTGCGCTCGGCCGGACTGCGGGTCCTGGTGGGGACCTCGGTGGCGCTGGGCGCCCTGTTCGGCTCGATCGAGGTCGTGACCGTCGCGTTCGCCGAGGAACTGGGCCACAAGGCGCTGTCCAGCGTGGTCCTGGCCGTGTGGGCGCTCGGCTCCTGCATCGCGGGTACGGTGTTCGGCCTGCTGCGCCCCAAGGGCGATCCCGCCCGCCGCTGGCTCGTCGGGGTCTGCGCGATGGCCGTGAGTATGATCCCCCTCCAACTGGTCGGGAACCTGGCGTCCTTGACCGTCGCGCTCTTCTTCGCGGGCCTGGCCATCGCACCCACGATGGTCACCACCATGGCCCTGGTCGAGCAGCACGTACCGCGCGCGAACCTGACCGAGGGCATGACCTGGGCGAGCACCGGGATGGCGGTCGGGGCGGCACTCGGCTCGTCCGCCGCCGGATCGGTGGTGGACGCCCTGGGGGCCGGCGCGGGGTACGCGGTGCCCGGTGTGGCGGGAGCGCTGGCGGCCGTCGGGGCGTTCCTCGGGTACCGCCGACTGCGGTCGGCGCCGGAGCGGGTGTCCCGGCGGACCGGGACGTCCGTCCCGCGGCCTAGGGGAGGGTCTGGCGCACATGACGGAGACACCAGCAAGGGCACGAACCACGGCGTCGGCGAAGACGAGCGTGTGGCGTAACTGGGCGGGGAACGTCACCGCCTTCCCACTCCGGACGATCACTCCGGAGACGGTCCCGGAACTGGCCCGGGCGGTGGCGTCCGCCGCCTCGGACGGGCTGCGGGTGAAGGCCGCCGGCTCGGGCCACTCGTTCACGGCCACGGCCGCGACGGACGGGGTGCTGATCCGCCCGCACCGGCTGGCCGGGATACGGTCCGTCGACCGCGCGGCCGGCACGGTGACCGTGGGGGCCGGCACCCGGCTCGCCGATCTCAACCGGGCGCTGTCCGCGCGCGGCCTGTCGCTGACGAACATGGGCGACATCATGGAGCAGACGGTCTCCGGCGCCGTCAGCACCGGCACCCACGGCACCGGCCGCGACTCGGCCTCGATCGCCGCGCAGGTCACGGCCCTGGAGCTGGTCACCGCGGACGGCTCGGTGCTCTCCTGCTCGGCGACCGAGCACCCGGACGTGTTCGCGGCGGCCCGGGTGGGCCTCGGCGCGCTGGGCGTGATCACGGCGATCACCTTCGCCGTGGAGCCGGAGTTCCTGCTCACGGCGTGCGAGGAACCGATGTCCTTCGGACAGGTCACGTCCGAGTTCGACCGGCTCGCCACGGAGAACGAGCACTTCGAGTTCTACTGGTTCCCGCACACCGAGTGCTGCACCACCAAGCGCAACAACCGCAGCCAGGGCCCCGCCGCGCCGCTCGGCCGCGTCGGCGCCTGGGTGGACGACGAGCTGCTGTCGAACGGGCTGTTCGGCGCGGTGTGCGCGGTCGGCCGGGCGGTCCCCGCGGCGGTGCCCTCCATCGCCCGCGTCACCGGCCGCGCCCTGTCCGCCCGTACGTACACCGACATCCCCTACCGGGTCTTCACCAGCCCCCGGCGGGTCCGCTTCGTGGAGATGGAGTACGCGCTGCCGCGCGAGGCCGCCGTCCCGGCGCTGCGCGAGCTGCGGGCGGTCATCGAGCGGCGGCGGCTGCGGGTCGCCTTCCCCGTCGAGGTCCGGACCGCGCCCGCCGACGACGTCTGGCTGTCGACCGCCTCCGGGCGCGACACCGTCTACCTCGCGGTGCACATGTACCGGGGCGCGCCGTACCGGGCGTACTTCTCGGCCGCGGAGGAGATCATGACCGCCCACGGCGGCCGGCCGCACTGGGGGAAGCTGCACGGCCGGGACGCCTCGTACCTGGCCGGGGCCTACCCGCGGTTCGCCGACTTCACGGCCGTGCGGGACCGGCTGGACCCCGACCGGGTGTTCGGGAACCCGTATCTGCGGCGGGTGCTCGGCGACTGAGCCGTCGAGGAAACGTTCCGCTGCTCCGGGCTCGCCGCTCCGGGCCCCCGCGGGTCCGGAGCGGCGGGGATCAGAGCGGAGGGGCAGAGCAGCGGAGTCCCGCTCAGGCCCCTGTGCCCTTCCCCTGGGCCGGCGGCGCGCTCGCGCCGCCCTTGCCCTCGGCCGTGCCGCCCTTGCCGGCGTCCGGCGAGCCGCCTGGGTCCGGGGTCCGGTCCGGGCTCGGCGTGGAGCCGCCCGACGGGGACTTCCCCGGGTCCGGCGTCTGCCCGCCGGAGCCGCCGGCGGGCCGCGAGGCGTCGGGGGACGGCGTCGCGTCGCCCTTGCCGGTGCCGTCGTCTTTGCCGTCCTGGCCGTCCGTCGTCCCGGAGCCGCCCGTGCCGGGCGAGCGCGACGGGTCCTGGCTCCCGTCCGCGCCCTCGTCGGTCCCGGAACCGGTGCCGTGGGAGCCGTCCCGGCCGTGCTCGCCGCCCGTTCCGCCCTTGTCGTCGCCCTTCGGCTTCTTCTGGCCGTCCTGCTGGAAGGAGCGCATGATCGTCGTGCCGCCCTTGGTGCCGTCGGCGCTCTGCCCCGACACCAGCTCGACCGCCGTCACCGCGCCCATGGCGAGGACGAAGACCGCGCCGGCGGCCAGAAACGGCCGCTTCCAGCCGCGCCACCGGGTGCCGTGCGTCGTGCCGGCCGAGAACTCCCCGGAAAACGCTTCGGAGCCGTGAACGGAGTGCGCACTGGCGTACGCGCCGGGGTACGCACCGGCGTGCGCTTCCGGCAGCATCCGCGTCGCGTCCTCGTCACGGTCCGTGCCGATCCGCGCGAACAGCTCGGTCCGGTCCGGGTCCGGCGGCAGCGCCGCGCCCGGGTGCCCGGCCGCGGCGTCGGAGGCGTCGGCGGCGCGCGCCCGGCCGACCGCGCGCTCCGCGTCGCCCAGCGGCACCTGGCGCAGCCGGGGCCGCGCGGCCTGCACGGCCGCGTCGCGCACCTGCTCGCCGGTCCGTCTGAACAGGTGGTGGAAGACCGTGCCGCCCGTGGTGGCGACCACGCTGACGACGCCCGCGCCGATCACCGTGCCGTAGACACCGAGCTTGCCGGCGAGCAGGGCGGCGATCACCGCGGCCAGCGCACTGCCCGCCACCTGGGCGACGCTCAAGTCCAGGCGTTTGCCCTTGGCTTTTGCGCCACTTTCGGCTTTGTCGTCCATCTCCAGCCTCTGTCGAACCTTTCGCGCCTCTTGCACTCAGAAGGGACATTCGAGCGTAACGAACAGTTCCGAATCCGGTGATTGTGTGAACCTCGCCACCCGTGGGAAGGTCTCCGGCGCAAGAGGGGGCAATCAACTCCCTTGCCGGACGTGAACATCGATGGCGCGCCGCTCCACCCCCAGTGGTCCGAATGGAGTACTGTGGCGAGCCCGGCCCCGGTATCCCGTCCGGTTGCCCGGACCCAACGGGAGGGGCCCGGGCGGCTCTCGCCCCCGTCAACCCGGCAATGTTGTGGCAGGCTGCTACCCGGGCAGGCCACACTCGACCAGCGGAAGCAGCGACGCACGTGACGTCGGCAGGCACCACCCGGGAGGTCCCCATGCCCGAACTGCGTGTCGTGGCCGTCTCCAACGACGGCACACGGCTGGTGCTCAAGGCTGCGGACAGCACGGAGTACACCCTTCCCATCGACGAGCGGCTGCGCGCCGCCGTGCGCAACGACCGCGCGCGCCTGGGGCAGATCGAGATCGAGGTGGAGAGCCACCTCAGGCCCCGCGACATCCAGGCCAGGATCCGGGCCGGCGCCTCCGCGGAGGAGGTCGCCCAGCTCGCCGGCATCCCCGTGGAACGCGTGCGCCGCTTCGAGGGCCCGGTCCTCGCCGAGCGCGCCTTCATGGCCGAGCGCGCCCGCAAGACCCCCGTGCGCCGCCCCGGCGAGAGCACCGGGCCGCAGCTCGGTGAGGCCGTGGCCGAGCGCCTGCTGCTGCGCGGCGCCGAGAAGGACACCGCGCAGTGGGACTCGTGGCGGCGCGACGACGGCACCTGGGAGGTACTGCTGGTCTACCGCGTGGCCGGGGAGCCGAGGGCCGCGAGCTGGACCTACGATCCGCCGCGCCGGATCGTCTCTGCGCTGGACGACGAGGCGCGGGCGCTGATCGGGGAGACCGAGGACACCCCGGAGCCCAGCTTCCCCTTCGTTCCGCGCATCGCCCGGCTGCCCCGGGAGCGGCCGCAGGACCGCCCGGTGGCGGAGCCCGTCGAGGCCCCGGCGGCCGTCGCGGCGCCCGCCGCCGAGGAGGCCGCCAAGGAGCGCGACTCCCTGACCAGCCTGTTGGAGGCCGTGCCCAGCTTCCGGGGCGACATGGTCGTACCCGAGCCGCCGTCGGCGCCGCCGGGCGAGGTCCCGGCGGAGGAGGCGGAGGCGGTCGAGCCGCCCGCCCCGGCGGCGAGCGCCGGTTCGGCGTACGCGGACGTGCTGATGCCCCGGTCGGTGGCCGGGCACCGGGAGCGGCTGATCGGCACCACGGACCGGCAGGCCGAGGCGGACGGCGTCCGGCCGGGCCGCAGGGCCGCGGTCCCGAGCTGGGACGAGATCGTCTTCGGGACGCGGCGCAAGAAACAGGAGTGAGGGCGGCGTCGCCCGCCCCGCTCTGCCCCTTTCGCGTGGTTCCGTACGTCCGCTCCCGCGTAACCCTTTTGCCTGAATCGCCGGGCCCGTGCGCCCGGCGATCGGCATGCCCGGCCCGGGAATCCGAGCGCGGCCCGGCTCAGCCCGGCTGTGCCCCCGTGGCCACCGGACGGGACGGGTCCGCCGTCCACTCGCTCCACGAACCGGCGTACAGCGCGGCCGGCACGCCCGCCACGGCCAGCGCCAGCACCTCGTGCGCGCCGGAGACCCCGGACCCGCAGTAGACGCCCACCTCGGCCCCCGGCACCGCGCCCAGCGCGGAGAAGCGCCCGGCCAGCTCGGCGGCGGGCCGGAACAGCCCGCCCGCGTCCACGTTCTCGGTGGTCGGGGCGGAGAGCGCGCCCGGGATGTGGCCCGCGACCGGGTCCAGCGGCTCCACCTCGCCGCGATAGCGCTCCGCCGCGCGGGCGTCCAGCAGCACGCCCCGGCGGGCGAGCGCGGCCGCGCCGTCCGCGTCGAGCAGCGGCACCGCGCCCGGAGCCGGCACGAAGTCGCCCTCGGCGACCTCCGGTACCTCGTCGGTGAGTTCGCCGCCCGCGGCCGTCCACGCGGCCACGCCGCCGTCGAGCACCCGCACCGACGGGTGCCCCGTCCAGCGCAACAGCCACCAGGTGCGGGCCGCGGCCCAGTTCTGGCCGCCGTCGTACACGATCACGTCGTCGGCCGCGGAGACACCGGCGCGGCGCATCGCGGCCCCGAACACGGCCGGGTCGGGCAGCGGATGGCGGCAGCCCATGCCCTCGGGGACCTTCGGACCCGTCAGTTCCTCTTCCAGATCGAGGTAGACGGCACCGGGGAGGTGGCCGGCGGCGTACTCCGGGCGGCACGACGGGCCGCCCGACTGCCAGCGGACGTCCAGCAGCCGCGGCGACCGCTCCCCCGCCGCGAGCAGCTCCGCCAATTCCCTTGCGCTGATGATCGGATTCATGCGGGCCATCCTGGCGTAGTCACCTCTGCGTCCGACAGGCACCCTGGCGGGACAGCGCACGACCGATCGATACTGGACGGCAAGAGCCCCGAAACGGAAGCGAAACACGATTTCCGGCCTCTTCCTGCTGGATCCCACGGGAACCAGTGTCATCCGGCGCGGCCGGGGGGCATGACACGACCGGTGGTGCAACCATCTGCTCAGGCACCGTCCCGCACCACCCCGCGCGCCGCAGTCCACGGGAGTTCCGCCCGTGCCGTCAGGCCATGGGAGCGCCGCGCGGCCACCACGATGGTCCGAGGAGAGAGCGACGATGACCGAGGTATGGGGGTCCGCCCCGCAGCGGAGCGAGGGGCAGGTCCGGCACGTCCCGGGCACCCCGTGCTGGACGAGCCTGCTGGTGCACGACCTGGGGGCGACGAAGGAGTTCTACGGCGGCCTCTTCGGCTGGAGCTACGACAGCCCCGGGCCCTGCCGGCTCGGCCCCTGCGTCCGCGCCGTGCTCGACGGCCGCGAGGTCGCGGGGCTCGGCGAACTGCCGCCCGACCGGCGGCTGCCGAGGGAGTGGACCACCTATCTGGCCAGTGCCGACGCCGATGTGACGGCGGAGTGGATCCGCTGCTCGGGCGGCACGGTGGGGGTGGGCCCGCTCGCCACCGGGGACACGGGCCGCCTGGTGCTGGCCTCCGACCCGGCCGGCGCCCCTTTCGGCGTCCGGCAGCCGCACGAGCCCCCCGCGCCGTCGGCACCCGGGGTGCCCGGGACGGCCGTGTGGCACGAACTGCTGACCCATGACGCGGCCGTCGCCGTGAAGTTCTACAAGGCGCTCTTCCCCTACGAGATCAAGCCGGCCGGGTCCGTCGACTCCGACCGGCTCGTCCTGCACCTGGACGGCCGGCCCGTCGCCTCCGTGCGCGGCGTCGGGGCCGCGGTGCGGCACCCGCGGTGGACGACCTGGTTCGAGGTGGCCGACACCGACGCCGCCGTCCGGCGCGCGGAGGAGCTGGGCGGACGGGTGCTGGAGGCCCCGCAGGACGGGCCGGCGGGGCGGACGGCGTCGGTCGCGGACCCGGAGGGGGCCGTCCTCACGCTGGTGCGGTCACCTCGTTAGCCGCGCCACCCGCCTGCTCGGGGGCCACCGGCTCGGGGTCCACGGGCAGCACGTCCGGGGAGAGCGCGGCGGCCCGGGCCGCCGCCGCGGTGAGGCGCCGGCGGTGGTGACGGCGGCACAGCACCTCGTAACCCACCACCGTCTCCGGCTGGTTGACGTCGCCGACGACGACCTGGGCCCCCTCGACGACCATCTGCCCGCCGACCGTCCGGGCGTTGTGGGTGGCGCGGGCGCCGCACCAGCAGAGGGCCTCGACCTGGAGGACCTCGATGCGGTCGGCGAGTTCGACCAGCCGCCGCGAGCCGGGGAAGAGCCGGGTGCGGAAGTCGGTGGTGATGCCGAAGGCGAAGACGTCGAGTTCGAGGTCGTCGACGATCCGGGCGAGCTGGTCCACCTGCTCGGGGGCGAGGAACTGGGCCTCGTCCGCGATGACGTAGTCCACCCGGCCGCCCGCGGAGAGGTGGCCGACCACATGGGCGTAGAAGTCGAACCCCTCGCCCGCCTCGACGGAGTCCGTCACCAGGCCGAGCCGGGACGACAGTTTGCCCTCGCCCGCGCGGTCGTTGCGGCTGTAGATCATCCCTTGCAGACCGCGGGCCGAGCGGTTGTGCTCGATCTGCAGAGCGAGGGTGCTCTTTCCGCAGTCCATCGTTCCGGAGAAGAACACCAGCTCGGGCATGGGAAGGCCAACGCCTTTCGTTTCGTGGGGCGGGGAAAGGGAGGGGGCGGTGCTCAGGTACGGACTTCGAGGAGCGGCACCAGCTGCTCGACGGGCGTCATGGAGCCGTGCAGGCCCACCATCTTCGACTCGTTGGGCTCGGTCTCGGTGGCGACGATCGCCATGTCGTCCCGGGCCGCGGCGACCACGTCGCCGATCCGCGCGTGCACCCGGTCGTCCACGCCCGCTCCGGGCGGGCCGAACCAGCCGGCCTCGATGGCCTCGTCACGTCCCGCGACCCACATCTGCTCCCCCAGCACCTCGCGCCACACGGCGAGGACGTCGGCGGCGGCGCCGGGTACGGCGTAGACGTGCCGGGCGCGGGCCTCGCCGCCGAGCCGCGAGACCCCGGCGCGGAGCTCCCAGTCCTCGTCGAAGTCGATGCGGGCGTCCGGGGTGAACGGGATGTCGATCATGCCGTGGTCGGCGGTGACGTACAGCGCGGACCGCGGGGGCAGTTGCTCCGCGAGCCGCCGGGCCAGCAGGTCCACGTACATCAGCTGGCCGCGCCACTCCTCGGAGTCGACGCCGAAGCGGTGGCCCTTGCCGTCCACCTCGCTGTAGTACGTGTACACGAGCGAGCGGTCGGCGGCGCCGAGCTGGGCGGCCGCGAGGTCCATCCGGTCCTCGCCGGACAGCCGACCGTGGAAGGTGCCGCCGCTGAGCGCGATCCGGGTCAGCGGGGTGTGCTCGAAGTCGGGGGCCGACACCTGGCAGGTGTGCACGCCCGCGTCGTCCGCGAGCCGGAAGACGGTGGGATACGGCTGCCAGTGGTGCGGGTCCGTCCAGGGACGCCAGCGCAGCTGGTTCATCAGCTCGCCGGTGGCCGGGTCGAGGACCGTGTACCCGGGCAGGCCGTGGGCGCCGGGCGGCAGGCCGGTGCCCACCGAGGCCAGTGAGGTGGCGGTGGTGGACGGGAAGCCGGCGGTCAGGGGGGCACCGGTGCCGTTCAGCGAACTGCCGAGCAGCGAGTGGAGGAACGGTGCCTCGGCCGGATGGGCGCGCAGCAGCTCCCAGCCCAGGCCGTCGATCAGGAAGACGCAGACCCGGTCGGCGGGCGCCAGTTCCAGTCCGGAACGGAAGCCCGGCACCCCCATGCCCGCCACCGCGGCGGGCAGCAGGTCGGAGAGAGCACCGGAGCCGTAGCGCGGCAGCGGCGCGGAGCGGGGGTCCAGCGTGGCGGGCTCGTGCCAGGCGGCGCCCGCGGTGCTCGGGTACGACATCAGCGGCCGGTGACCGCGGTCGCCTCGGAGATCGCCTGGGCGAAGGCGAGGGTCTGGCGGACGCTGTCGGGGCCGTCGCCCGCCTCGCTGACGCGCAGGCTGAGGTCGTCGGCGGTCGAGGAGCCCGTGTAGCCGTGGTCCGCGTCGCAGTTGGGGTCGCCGCAGGCGGCCGGCTCCAGGTCGATCCGGGAGACCGCGCCCCAGCCGATGGTGAGGACCACCTCGCGGGGCAGCGCGCCCGGCGTGTACGACTCGGGGTTGGCCACGACGCGGCTCACGACGACCGACGAGATCCGGTCCAGCTTCACGGACTCCGTCGAGGTGGTGGCGTACGGGGACGGCGAGGTGCCGTCGGCCGCCTGCTCGTCGGTGTGGCTGACGATGAACCGCGTACGGGTGAGGACGAGGACCGTCACATGGCGGCGGACCTCGTTGGAGTCGAACGTCGTCTCCTGGTGGACCAGGTACGACACGACCGGCTCCCCGCCCACGGCCGCCTCCACGGCCTCGGCCACGAGGGCCGGGTAGTAGCCGCTGCGCTCGATCGCCGCGCGCAGCCCCTGGGTCGTCGTACCGGTCTTCGCCATACGCCCATCCTACGGGGCGTACGGACCCCTGCCGCCGCCGATGCCCGGGCCGGTGCCCGGGATCCGGCCCCGGCCGCTCCGGCGCGTCGGCGGGCTCCGCTCAGTACGTCGGCAGGCTCCGCGGCCCCAGGTCGGTGCGCGGCGGGGGCGGAGCCAGCCGTATGGAGGCACCCAGGACGTGGATGCCGTGCTGGGCGACGATCACCGGCTCCAGGTCGGCACCGACGACCTCCGGATGGTCGTCCATCAGGCGGGAGACGCGCAGCAGCAGCTCTTCCAGCGCCCCGGTGTCGACGGGGGCCGCGCCGCGCCAGCCGAAGAGGAGCGGCGCGGTGCGCACCGAGCGGATCAGCTCGGCCGCGTCCCGGTCGGTGGCCGGGACCAGGCAGTGCGCGGTGTCGCCGAGCAGCAGCGAGGGCGCTCCGGCGAGGCCGAAGGAGAGCACCGCCCCGGCCGCCGGGTCGATCGTGGCCCGGACGACGGTGTCGACGCCGCGCGGGGCCATCGACTGGACCACCAGGCGGGTCTCCGAGGGCTTGCCGAGCAGCTCGGTCAACTCGCTGTAGGCCCGCAGCAGTTCGGCCTCGCCGCCGAGGTCGAGGCGGACGCCGCCCAGGTCGGCGCGGTGCCGCAGGTGCGGGGCGGTGGGCTTGAGGGCGACCGGGAAACCCAGCCGGTGGGCCGCCGCCACGGCGGTGTCCGGGTCGGGGGCGGGCAGCGCGGGGAGGACGGCGATGCCGTAGCGGGCGAGGAGGCGCTGGGTGTCGGCGGCGGACAGGGTGACGGCACGCGGCCCGCCGGGGTCGCCCTCGGTCACGCCGTGGGCGGCGAGCAGCACCTCGATGTCGGCCGCGGCGCCCGTCTCGTCGATGTCCTCGTACTCCGGGACCCGCCCGGGCCGCTCCTCGGTGCGCCGCCGCCACTCGGCGTACCGGGCGGCCTGGGCCAGGGCCCGGGCGGCCCGTTCGGCGGCGGGGTAGGCGGGCACGCGCACCGAGCCCGGGCCGGCCGGAGCACCGGCCTCCGGCGGGGCGGCCAGGGCCTCGGCGAGGCCCGGGATCTCCAGGTGGACGACGCAGACGGGCTTCGCCGCGGGCGCGGCGGCGACGGCGTCGCGCAGGGCGGCGGCGAGCCCGGCGGCCGACTCGCCGTCGACCCGAGGGATGGCGGTGACGACGACGGCGTCGCAGGCCGGGTCGGCCAGGGCGGCGGCGAGCGCCCGGTGGAAGTCCTCCGGACCGGCGGCGGTGGTGAGGTCCCGCGGGGGCAGCGGGCGGAGGCCGTCGGTGAGGCAGGCGTCGTAGGTGAGCAGCGCCAGGGACTGGGAGTTGCCCAGGATGGCCACGCGCGGGCCCGCGGGCAGCGGCTGGGCGGCGAGCAGCAGCCCGGTGTCGGAGAGTTCGGTGACGGTGTCGACGCGGATCACGCCGGCCTGCCGGAGGAGGTGGGAGACGGTGGCGTCGGGCATGCGCGTGGTGGGCACGGTGTGCCCCGCCGGGGCGACGCCGCCGTGCCGGGCACCCTTGACGACGACGACCGGCTTGTGGCGCGCGGTGCGCCGGGCGAGGCGGGTGAACTTGCGCGGATTGCCGATGGATTCCAGGTACATCAGGGCGACGTCGGTGTCCGGGTCGTCGTGCCAGTACTGGAGGAAGTCGTTCCCGGAGACGTCCGCGCGGTTGCCGGTCGAGACGAACGTGGAGACCGAGGCGAGGCCGGCCAGGCCGGCCGCCCGCCGCTGGAGCCCGGAGAGCAGCGCGATGCCGATGGCGCCGGACTGGCTGAACAGGCCGACCCGTCCCGGCGGGGGCAGCTCGGGGGCGAGGGAGGCGTTGAGCCGGACCCCGGCGGCGGTGTTGACCAGGCCGAACGAGTTGGGGCCGATGATGCGCATGCCGTACGAGCGGGCCTGCCGGACCAGCTCGCGCTGGCGGGCCCGGCCGTCGGGCCCGCCCTCCGCGTACCCGGCGGAGAGCACCACGAGGCCCTGGACGCCGTGCTCCCCGCAGTCCTCGACGACGGACGGCACGCGGTCGGCGGGCACGGCGACGACGGCGAGGTCGACCGGGCCCTCGGCCTCGCGGAGGGAGCGGAGGGCGGGGACGCCCTCGGGGTCGAGCGTGGTGAAACCCTCGGGGAAGGAGGTGTTGACCGCGAGGACCCGGCCGGCGAACCCGCCGGCCAGCAGGTTGTGCAGCACGGCCCGGCCCATCCCGCCGGGCTCGCGGCCGGTGCCGAAGACCGCGACGCTGCCGGGGGCGAGGAGGCGCTGCACCGAGCGGGCCTCGGCACGCTGCTCGCGGGCGCGCTGGACGGCGAGCGAGCGGTCCGTCGGCTCCAGGTCCAGCTCCAGCCGGACGACGCCGTCCTCGAAGCTCCGCTTCTGGGTGTAGCCGGCGTCCGTGAACACCTTGATCATCTTGGTGTTGGCGGGCAGCACCTCGGCCGCGAAGCGCCGGATCCCGCGCTCCCGGGCCACGGCCGCGATGTGCTCCAGCAGGGCGGAGGCGACCCCGCGGCCCTGGTGGGCGTCCTGCACCAGGAAGGCGACCTCGGCCTCGTCGGTCGGCTCGTGGGCCGGGCGGCCGCGGGAGTCGATGCGGTCGTAGCGGACGGTGGCGATGAACTCGCCGCCGATCGTGGCGGCCAGCCCGACCCGGTCGTTGTAGTCGTGGTGGGTGAAGCGGTGCAGGTCGCGGTCGGACAGCCGGGGGTAGGGCGCGAAGAAGCGGTAGTACTTGGACTCGTCCGAGACCTGCTCGTAGAAGCTGACCAGGCGCTGGACGTCGTCGGGGGTGATGGGCCGGACGCGGGTGGTCCCGCCGTCGCGGAGGACGACATCGGCTTCCCAGTGGGCCGGGTACGCGTGCTCGGACGGCGTCTGCATGGGATCAGCGTACGACCGGCCACCGACAACGAGCCCGGGCGCTGCGGAGCACTGTCCGCACCGTGCGACACTGGTCTAGACAACCCATTCGCGACTCGAAGGGCAACACCATGGTTGAGCGCCGTGTAAACGTCGGCTGGGCCGACGGCCTGCACGCCCGTCCGGCGTCGATCTTCGTCCGTGCGGCCGCCGCCGCCGGCGTCCCCGTGACCATTGCCAAGGCCGGCGGCACCCCCGTCAACGCCGCGTCGATGCTGGCCGTGCTGGGCCTGGGCGCCCAGGGCGGCGAGGAGATCGTCCTCGCCTCGGAGGACGCGGGTGCCGAGGCCGCGCTCGACCGTCTGGCCAAGCTGGTCGCCGAGGGGCTCGAGGAGCTTCCGGAGACCGTCTGAGCCCTCGTCCCGGGGAGCCGCCGCATTCGGCCGGGCTCCCGACGGGACGCGAACGGGGCCGTGGCGGCCGGTGGACCGGCCGCCACGGCCCCGTTCGCGCGTTTCACCCGCGCGCATTCCGGCCGGAAAACACCGGGCGTTCCGTGCCGGGGAATTCACCGCCGGCCCCGGAATACCGGACGGCCGTCACATTCCGGCGCCCGCCGTGTGAACGGCGCGTTTCCGAACGCCGGCCGGGAGCGCGGAAGAAGCCGGCACCGGACGCCGGAACCGGAATTCCCCGGGGGCCCGTCCGGCCCGCCCGGCGGCGATGTCCCGGGCGCGCCCCGCGTCCCTCCTGACCACCGCGTCGACCAGCGCGGCGTGCGTCTCCCAGGTCTCCACGGGCCGGGCGGGCGGCTCGGGCACGTACATCCAGGCGATCTTGCGCCGCACCTGGGTGAGCAGCGCGGCCAGACTGGGACTGCCGGACGCCTGGGCGAGCGTCTCGTCGAACCAGTCGCCCAGCGGGCACAGCTCGCCCGGCTGCCCGGCGCGGGCGCGCTCCCGGCCCAGCCGGACCAGTCCGCGCAGCACCTTCAGGTGCGCCTCGGTCCGCCGCTGCGCGGCCCGGGCGGCCCCCAGCGGCTCCAGCAGCGCCCGCACCTCCAACAGGTCGGCCGCCTCCTGCTCGGTCGGCTCGGCGACGCAGGCGCCCGCGTGCCGGCGCGTGGTCACGAAGCCTTCGGAGGCCAGCGTGCGCAGCGCCTCCCGCACCGGGACGCGCGAGACGCCGTACCGGCGGGCGAGCAGTTCCTCGATGAGCCGGCTTCCGGGCGGGAAGGCGCCGGAGACGATGTCGTCGCGAATGGCCGTGCACACCGCCTGCGCGGAAACGCGGCGGCTCTCGGGAACCGCTTCGGCCCCGCCGTTCACAAACGTCCCCGCATTGGACGGACCTCCGGATCGACCCCGGCGCGGCCTCGCGTAAAAGCGACGGTCCGCGGGCGAGGGACGCTTCTTCAGGATTCGCTCGACTCTATGGCAATCCCGTGCGGATTCCGATGGCCGCCGGAAGACCATGGAAATGATTTGGCCAAGGGGAGCGCAGGGGCCGAGTGGAGAGACCGGGGCCGAGTGGAGAGACCGGGGCCAAGCGGAGAGAGCGGAAAAGCCCCCGCCGTCTCCGGACAACCGAAAGCCCCGCCGTGGACGCGTGGTCCGGGCGGGGCTCTGCGGAAGAAAAGGGGACGGCCGCGGTCAGATGGCGACGCCGTGGGCGCGCAGGTACGCGACCGGGTCGATGTCCGAGCCGTAGGTGGGCGCCGTGCGGGCCTCGAAGTGCAGGTGCGGGCCGGTGACGTTGCCGGTGGAGCCGGAGAGGCCGATCTGCTGGCCGGGGGTGACGGTCTGGCCGACGCTCACGCCGATCGACGAGAGGTGGCCGTACTGGGTGTACGTACCGTCGTTGTGCTTGATGACGATGTTGTTGCCGTAGGCGCCGCCGTTGCCGGCCTCGACGACGGTGCCGGCACCCACGGCGTGGACGCTGGTGCCCTCCTCGGCGTGGAAGTCGACGCCGGTGTGGCTGCCGGAGGACCACAGGCCGCTGGAGGCGTGGTACTGGGTGGAGACGAAGGAGCCGGCGATCGGCATCACGAAGGTGTTGAGGCGCTTGCGCTCCTCCTCGCGAGCCGCGCGCTCCTTCTCGGCACGCTCGGCCTCGGCCTTGCGCTTGGCCTCGTCGGCGCGCTTCTTGACCAGGGCGGCCTGCGCCTTGGCGGCGTCCTCGGCCTTCTGGGTGGCGGCGTCCTGCTCGGCGACGCCGCGCTGCATCTGAGCCTGCTCGTCCACGCTGTCGGCCAGGTGGTCGGAGACGACGACGGCCTGGGTGAGGCCGGTGTCCTGCATGCGGGGCGCCTCCTCCGGGGAGGCGGCGAAGGCCGGAGCGGCGACACCGGCGACGACGCCCGCGGCGCTCAGGGTGGCTATGCCGGCGACGTTGGCGCCGACTCGCACGGCACGGCTCGGACGACGGTGCTTCCCGGTGGCACGGGTGAACGCCATGGTTGCGGCTGTTCCTTTCCTTCCTTCTCGCCTACCGGGTTAGCTGACGGGTTCGGAGCAGGAAGGTCTCCTACGGCTCCCTCCGGAGAGGGACCCGATTCACCCCAGGGAACATGTGGTTCCCCGGCTCCCCTGGCTCGCGCCGTACGGGGACTCGGCGATGGCTGCCCGGGGCCGCGGTTGCGGCTCCGATCCGACGGGCTGCCGCCATGAAGCTAATCGCCGTCAGATTCGAACGGCAAACGGAACCCCGTTTTAGTGACGCACGCCACAGAAGGATGGTGCAACCGCTCCTATAAATCGGGCATAACGGAGGCGCGTGGCCCCCGAAGGGCCCACGCGCCTCTCCGCCCCCGCGCCTGCGCCGGGGCGCACGCGGAGGCTTGAGCTTCCGTCAGGCGGAGACGACCGTCACCTCGCCGATGCCGAGCGTCCGGACGGGCTCGGCGATCTCCGCGGCGTCCCCGACCAGCACGGTGACCAGGCGGTCGGCCGGGAAGGCGTTCACGACGGCCGCGGTGGCCTCCACCGTCCCGGTCTGCGCGAGGCGTTCGTACATCCGGGCCTGGAAGTCGTCCGGGAGGTACTGCTCGACCTGGTCGGCCAGCGTGCCCGCGACGGCCGCCGCCGTCTCGTACTTGAGCGGCGCGACCCCCACCAGGTTCTGCACGGCGACGTCGCGCTCGGCGTCCGTCAGCCCCTCGGCGGCGAGGGTGCGCAGCACCGTCCACAGGTCCGCCAGCGCGGGACCGGTGTTGGGCGTGTCCACGGAGCCGCTGATGGCGAGCATCGCGATGCCGGTGCCGTCGGGGGCGGAGCGCAGCACCTGACCGAACGAGCGGACGCCGTAGGTGTAGCCCTTCTCCTCGCGCAGCACGCGGTCCAGACGGGAGGTCAGGGTGCCGCCGAGGCAGTACGTGCCGAGCACCTGGGCGGGCCAGACGCTGTCGTGCCGGTCGGCGCCGACGCGGCCGATGAGCAACTGCGTCTGGACGGCGCCCGGGCGGTCCACGATGACGACGCGGCCGGTGTCGTCGGCGGAGACGGGCGGGACGGGCCGGGGTTCGGCCGGGGAGCCCGTCCAGGCGCCGAGGGTGTCGGCCAGGGCCTGGTCCAGGTCGACGCCGGTCAGGTCGCCCACGATCACCGCGGTGGCGGTGGCCGGGCGGACGTGCGCCTCGTAGAAGGCCCGTACGGAGGCGGCGTCGATGCGCTCGACCGTCTCCTCGGTGCCCTGCCGGGGCCGGGACATCCGCGAGTCGGCCGGGAAGAGCTCGGCCGAGAGCGCCATGGCGGCCCGGCGGGCCGGGTTGGCGAGCTCGTGCGGGATCTCGTCCAGGCGGTTGCGGACGAGGCGCTCGACCTCGTTGTCGGGGAAGGCCGGGGCGCGCAGGGCGTCGGCGAGCAGACCCAGCGCCTTGGTCAGCCGGGAGGCGGGGACCTCCAGGGAGAGCCGGACGCCGGGGTGGTCCGCGTGGGCGTCCAGGGTGGCGCCGCAGCGCTCCAGTTCGGCCGTGAAGTCCTCGGCGCTGAGCTTGTCCGTGCCCTCGGAGAAGGCGCGGGCCATGATCGTGGCCACGCCGTCCAGGCCGGCCGGCTCGGCCTCCAGCGGCGCGGCGAGGCTGACCTCGACGGCGACGACCTGCTGGCCGGGGCGGTGGCAGCGCAGCACGGTCAGGCCGTTGGGCAGCCGGTCGCGGCCGGGAGCCGGGAAGTTCCACGGGGTGGCCGTGCCCGGCAGGGGCTGCGGGTGGAACTGCATGGTGGGTTCGGCGGTGCCGGTGGCGCCCACGACTGCGGCTTCGCTCACTGGGCCGTCTCCTGTTCCTGTACGTCGGCTTCCTGCACCATGGCGCCCTCGGTGGCGCCGGTCTCGTCGGCGCCCGCGGTCTGGGGTCCGGTCGGCTCGTAGACGAGCACCGCGCGGTTGTCGGGGCGCAGCCGCGCCTGGGCGACGGCCCGCACCTCCTCCGGCGTGACCTCCAGGACCCGCTGGACCGCGGTCAGGGCGAGCTGCGGGTCGCCGAAGAGGACGGCGAAGCGGCAGAGTTCGTCGGCGCGTCCGCTGACCGTGGCCAGCCGGTCCAGCCATTCGCGCTCCAGCTGGGCCTGGGCGCGCTCCATCTCCTGGGCGGTGGGCCCCTCCAGGGCGAAGCGGGCCAGCTCCTCGTCGACGGCCGCCTCGATGTCGGCGACCTCGGCGCCGGCGGACGCCTTGACGTCCAGCCAGCCCAGCGAGGGGGCGCCCGCCAGGCGCAGCATGCCGAAGCCCGCCGCGACCGCGGTGCGGTCGTGCCGGACGAGGCGGTTGTGCAGCCGCGAGGACTCGCCGCCGCCGAGGACGGTCAGCGCCAGGTCGGCGGCGTCCGCCTCCCGGGTGCCGTCGTGCGGGAGGCGGTAGGCGGCCATCAGGGCGCGCGAGGGCACCTCCTCGCGGACCACCTGGCGGAGCTGCTCGCCGATGACGTCGGGCAGGGCGCCGTCGCGCGGCGGCTGCTTGCGGTCGTGGGCGGGGATGGACCCGAAGTACTTCTCGATCCAGGCCAGCGTCCGCTCGGGGTCGATGTCGCCGACCACGGCGAGGACGGCGTTGCCGGGCGCGTAGTACGTGCGGAAGAACTCCCGGGCGTCCTCCAGGGAGGTGGCGTCCAGGTCGGCCATCGAGCCGATGGGCGTGTGGTGGTAGGGGTGGCCCTCGGGGTAGACCATCGCCGTCAGCCGCTCGAACGCGGTGCCGTAGGGCACGTTGTCGTACCGCTGGCGGCGCTCGTTCTTGACGACGTCGCGCTGGTTCTCCATGGACTCGTCGTCGAGCGCGGTGAGCAGCGAGCCCATCCGGTCGGCTTCCAGCCACAGCGCCAGCTCCAGCTGGTGGGCGGGCATGGTCTCGAAGTAGTTGGTCCGCTCGAAGCTGGTGGTGCCGTTGAGCGAGCCGCCGGCGCCCTGCACCAGCTCGAAATGGCCGTTGCCCTTCACCTGCGCCGAGCCCTGGAACATCAGGTGCTCGAAGAGGTGGGCGAGGCCGGTGCGGCCCTTGACCTCATGGCGCGAGCCGACGTCGTACCAGAGGCAGACTGCCGCGACCGGGGTCAGGTGGTCCTCCGAGAGCACCACCCGCAAGCCGTTGGCCAGGCGGTGCTCGGTCGCTGTCAGGCCGCCGGTGCCGGCCTGTTGCGCGGCCGTGTGACCCATGGGCATGTACGTCCCTTCGATCGCTCGATATCTCGCTGCATCCCGCGCCGCCGTTACCCGCCCGCGGCGCCCGCGACGACTCGCGTGATGAACACTGCTGTCACTGTATGCAAGCGCACCGACATCCGGCGAAGTTCCCAGGGCCTCCCCCACGACAACGCGGTGCTCGCGGACGGGTCGCGGTCGGCGTTGTCAGTGGGGAGGTCCACAATGGTCGGCGTCAGTCCGCCCCCGGCAATCGACCGAAGGAGCCGCAGCCGCGATGGCCCGCCGCAGCACGAAGACCCCGCCGCCGGAAGAGTTCGAGGAGCGCATCCTCGACATCGACGTCGTCGACGAGATGCAGGGCTCCTTCCTCGAGTACGCCTACTCCGTCATCTACTCCCGCGCCCTGCCCGACGCCCGCGACGGCCTGAAGCCGGTGCAGCGCCGCATCCTCTTCCAGATGAACGAGATGGGCCTGCGGCCCGAGCGCGGCTACGTGAAGTGCGCGCGCGTGGTCGGCGAGGTGATGGGCAAGCTGCACCCGCACGGTGACGCCTCCATCTACGACGCGCTGGTGCGCATGGCGCAGCCGTTCTCCATGCGCGTGCCGCTGGTCGACGGGCACGGCAACTTCGGCTCGCTCGGCAACGACGACCCGCCGGCCGCCATGCGGTATACCGAGGCCCGGATGGCGTCCGCGACCTCGCTGATGACGGAGTCGATCGACGAGGACACCGTCGACTTCGCGGCCAACTACGACGGCAGCGAGCAGGAGCCGGTCGCCCTGCCGGCCGCGTATCCGAACCTGCTGGTCAACGGCACCACGGGCATCGCGGTCGGCATGGCGACGAACATGCCGCCGCACAACCTGGGCGAGGTGATCGCCGCCGCCCGGCACCTGATCAAGCACCCGAACGCCGACCTCGACACCCTGATGAGGTACGTCCCCGGCCCCGACCTGCCCACGGGCGGCCGGATCGTCGGGCTGAGCGGCATCCGGGACGCGTACGAGACGGGCCGCGGCACCTTCAAGATCCGCGCCACCGTCTCCGTCGAGAACGTGACGGCCCGCCGCAAGGGCCTGGTGGTGACCGAGCTGCCGTTCGCGGTCGGCCCGGAGAAGGTCATCTCCAAGATCAAGGACCTGGTCGGCGCGAAGAAGCTCCAGGGCATCGCCGATGTGAAGGACCTCACGGACCGGGCCCACGGCCTGCGGCTGGTCATCGAGATCAAGAACGGCTTCAACCCCGAGGCCGTGCTGGAGCAGCTCTACAAGCTGACTCCGATGGAGGAGTCCTTCGGCATCAACAACGTCGCGCTGGTGGACGGCCAGCCGCTGACGCTGGGTCTGAAGGAGCTGCTGGAGGTCTACGTCGACCACCGCTTCGAGGTGGTCCGGCGGCGCAGCGAGTTCCGGCGCGGCAAGCGGCGCGACCGGCTTCACCTGGTCGAGGGTCTGCTGGTGGCGCTCGTTGACATCGACGAGGTCATCAGAATCATCCGATCGAGCGATAACGCCGCGGCGGCGAAGGCGTCACTCGTCGAGCGCTTCTCCCTCTCCGAGGTGCAGACGCAGTACATCCTCGACACCCCGCTGCGCCGGCTGACCAAGTTCGACCGGATCGAGCTGGAGGACGAGCGGACCAAGCTGACCTCGGAGATCGAGGAGCTGACGAAGATCCTCGATTCCGACGCCGAGCTGCGCAAGCTCGTCTCCTCCGAACTGGCCGACGTCGCCAAGAAGTTCGGCACCGACCGGCGCACGGTCCTGCTGGAGTCGGCGGGCGCCACGGCGTCGGCCGTCCCGCTCCAGGTCGCCGACGACCCGTGCCGGGTGCTGCTCTCCTCGACCGGCCTGCTGGCCCGCACCGCCACCGGCGAGCCGTTCGCGCCCGGCGCGGGCGAGACCAAGCGCGTGAAGCACGACGTGATCGTCTCGGCGGTGCCCGCCACCGCGCTGGGCGAGGTCGGCGTGGTGACCTCGGACGGGCGGCTGCTGCGGGTACGGGTGATCGACCTGCCGCAGTTGCCGGAGACGGCCGCGGCGCCCAACCTGGCCGGCGGCGCGCCCCTGTCGGAGTTCCTGTCGCTGGCGGACGACGAGCGGGTGGTCTGCCTGACCACGCTGGACGAGTCCTCGCCAGGGCTCGCCATCGGCACCGAGCAGGGCGTCGTCAAGCGCGTGGTCCCCGACTACCCGGCCAACAAGGACGAGCTGGAGGTCATCTCCCTCAAGGACGGCGACCGCGTCGTGGGCGCCGCCGAGTTGCGGACCGGGGACGAGGACCTGGTGTTCATCACCGACGACGCGCAGTTGCTGCGCTACCAGGCCGGGCAGGTGCGTCCGCAGGGCCGGCCCGCGGGCGGCATGGCGGGCGTCAAGCTGTCCTCCGGGGCGAAGGTGATCTCCTTCACCGCCGTCGACCCGGCGGAGGACGCGGTGGTCTTCACGGTGGCCGGGGCCGCGGGCGGCCTGCCCGGCGCGGCCTCCGAGGGAACGGCGAAGCTGACCCCGTTCGACCAGTACCCGCGCAAGGGCCGCGCCACCGGCGGTGTGCGCTGCCAGCGGTTCCTCAAGGGCGAGGACTGCCTGGTCCTGGCCTGGGCGGGGGCCGCTCCGGCCCGCGCCGCCGCGGCCAACGGCACGCCGGTGGCCCTGCCGGAGCCCGACCCGCGCCGCGACGGCTCGGGGACGCCGCTGGCCAAGCCGGTGGCGGTGGTGGCCGGACCGGTGTGATCCGACGGACGCCCGGGGCCGATCCGCCCGTGATCAGCCCTGGGTGTACCGCAGGACGCCCCACATGCTGTGGTCGTCGGCGTCCCGCGGTGCCTCGTCGCGACAGGCGTCCAGGCCGGCCCGGAGGGCATCCCCGTCGACACCACTGCCGATCATGACCAGCTGGGTGAGGCGCCGCTCCGACCGCGCCCAGGGCGACCGGTACATCCGCAGGAAGTCCCCGACCGCGTGCAGGGCGAACTTCTGCCGGTGCCCGGGCACCCCGAAGTACACGAACCCCTTGATCCGGTAGAGCCCTTCCGGCCTGCGGTCCAGGAACTCCATGAAGCGGCGGGGGTGCAGGGGGTCGTCGGAGACGAACTCGACGCTCTCGTACGCCGCGTGCAGGTGCCCGTCGTGCGCGTGGTCGTGCTCCTCGTGGGCCAGGTCCTCGAAGGAGAGCTGCCGGATGGCCTCCAGGCGGTCCTCGCGCGGCTTGCGGTCGAAGAGCAACTCGGGGTCGACCCGGCCGTGCGAGGAGGCGACGACGGGGGTGCCGGGCGCCAGCCCGGCGAGGACCGCTTCGAGCTCCTGCCGCTCGGCGTCGGTCACCCGGTCCGTCTTGTTGAGCACCACCAGGTCCGCGATGCCCAGGTGCCGGTCGAGCTCGGGGTGCCGCTCACGGGTCCGGCCGAACTCGGCGGCGTCCACCACCTCGGCCAGACCGCCGTACACGATGCTCTCGTTGTCGCTGGCCAGGATCATCCGGACCAGCTCCTCCGGCTCGGCCAGCCCGCTGGCCTCGATCACGATGACGTCGATCCGGGCCGCCGGGCGGGCCAGCCGCTCCAGGAAGCCGTCCAGCTCGCTGGTGTCGACCGCGCAGCACAGGCAGCCGTTGCCGAGCGACACCATGGAGTCCACCTGGCCGGCCACGCTCAGGGCGTCGATCTCGATGCTGCCGAAGTCGTTGACCACCACACCGATCCGGCTGCCCCCGCTGTGTGCCAGCAGATGGTTGAGCAGCGTGGTCTTGCCCGAGCCGAGGAAGCCCGCGAGCACGATGACGGGGATCTGTCGTCTGGCCACCCGAGCGCCTTTCCGTCGTCTTTCCGTCGTCTTTCCGTCGTCTCTCCGCCGCCGACTCCGTCGCCGGCCGGGGCACACGGCGGGCCCCTGCGCCCCGCCCGCCCCAGGATATGGTCGTACCGGAAGCCGGGGCCGACCGGGCGCGCAGCGCCCTCCGCCCCAGGTTAGGCTCGCCTATGTGAGCACGTGCGCCACCGCCTCCCGACTGCTGACCGAGCCCCTGGCCGGTACCGCCGTCACCGCCCCCACCTGGCTGCTGATCGAACAGCCCGGCCCCTGGGGCGCCAAGGCCCTCACCTCCAGTCGCCTCGACCCCGCCGTCGGCCGGGCCCTGGAAGAGGCGGCCGCTGGTACGGGCGTGCGGGTCGCCCTGATCCGCCGCCCCGGGCGGCACGCCGACTGCCGCCCGCCGGCCGGCCGCCGGATCTTCGTCGCGCACACGGCCCCCGGCCGCTCCTGGATCCGCACCACCGAACTCGACGACCCGGCGCTCCTCCTGGACCTGGACCTCCCCGCCCTCGGCGCCGGGCACCACGACGGACTGTGGGAGCCGTACACCGGCGATCCGCTCGCCCTGGTGTGCACCAACGGCAAGCGCGACCGCTGCTGCGCCCTGCTGGGCCGCCCGCTGGCGGCGGAACTGACGGCCGCCGGGGGCACCGGGGTCTGGGAGGTCACCCACATCGGCGGCCACCGCTTCGCGCCGACCCTCTTCGTGCTGCCCTTCGGCTACGCGTACGGCCGGGCCACCGCGCACGGCGTCAAGGAAGTGCTGGAAGCCGCGCGCGAGGGCCGTGTGGTGACCGCGAACTGCCGCGGCCGGTCCGCCTGGGACCGCCCCGCCCAGGCCGCCGAACTGGCCGTACGCGCCCTGACCGGCGAGACGGACGCGAAGGCCCTGGACGTGGCCGCCACCACCGGCTCCGCCCCTCGCCACGAGGTGACCGTGGCCCACACCGACGGCCGTTCCTGGCGGGTCGTCGTCGAACAGGGCGCCGCCGAGCCACCGCGCCCCGAGAGCTGCGGCCGGGCCCTCGGCTCACCGGCCCGCATGGACGTCGTCGCCGTCGTCCCGCTCGCCTGAGGCGCCTAGGGAGCCGGGCCTGTCGCGCATTGTGCCGCTTGCGCACACGAACCCTGTTCTGCTCGTTCTGCGCACGCTAGAACAGGTGGCGGCACGACGGGGCCGCGAGACGGCGGAGCCGAGGGCCGTCCGGCCACACCGCTCGAAGGGGTGCACCATGTTCGAAGTCCTCGTCGTGGACGACGACTTCCGTGTGGCGGAGGTCAACGCGGCGTATGTGGCACGGGTTCCGGGCTTCCGCGTACGGGCCACCGCCCACAACGCGGCCCAGGCCATGGCCGTTCTGGAACGCGAGCACGTCGACCTGATGCTGCTCGACCACTCCCTGCCGGACGAGACCGGCCTGTCGCTCATGGGCCGCGTCCGGCAGTCGGGGCATCCGACGGACGTCATCATGGTGACCGCGGCCCGGGACATCGCCACCGTCCGCACGGCCATCCGCTACGGAGCCCTGCAGTATCTCGTCAAACCGTTCTCCTTCCCCGGTCTGCGGGCGAAGCTGGAGGCGTACGCCCGGCTGCGCCTGGCCCTCGACGGCACGGAGGAGGCCGAGCAGGAACAGGTGGACCGGATCTTCTCCACCCTGCGGACGACCGCCGTCTCACCGCCGTTGCCCAAGGGCCACTCCGCCCCGACGGCGGAACTGATCCGCCGGGTGCTCCGCGACGCCGCACATCCCCTGTCCGCCCACGAGGTCGCGACCCGCGCCGGACTGAGCCGCTCCACCGCCCAGCGCTACCTCAAGCGCCTGGAGACGTCCGGCCGGCTGAGCCTGACCCTGCGCTACGGCTCCACGGGCCGCCCCGAACACCGCTACACCTGGTCCGGCCGCTGACGGACGACGAGCATTTGGCAGGCCCGCTGTTCAGCCCCGGAGACCCGGCCCCGAAGCCCCCGCGATGCCATGGTGGAACGCGTACCGGACGGCCTGCGCCCGATCCCGTACTCCGGTCTTGGCGAAGAGGTTGTTGATGTGCGTCTTCACCGTGGCCGTGCTGACGTGCAGCCGCCGGGCGATCTCCGTGTTCGACAGCCCCTCGGCGACCAGCGCCAGGACCTCCGCCTCCCGTGCGGTCAGCCCGTCGGGCAGCGCCTCCGGCCCTCCCCCGGAACCCGCCGCCCGGCGATCGGCGGACGGACCGGACGACGCCAACGCGCCGTACGGCCTGGGCGCCTGCACGGGCGCCGCCGTCGCCAGCCGCTCCAGCAGCCTCCGCTGCACCTGCGGGGAGAGCCCCGCCTCCCCCGACCTCACGTCCTCGATCGCCCGGAGGATCTCCTTCCCTCCGGCGTCCTTGGTGAGATACCCCCGCGCCCCGGCCTGGAGCGCGGGGAAGAGCGAGTCGTCGTCACCGAAGGTGGTGAGCACCACGACCTGGGTGTCCGGATGGTTCTCGCGGATACGCCGGGTGGCCTCGACGCCGTCGCAGCGCGGCATGCGCAGATCCATCAGCACCACGTCCGGGGCGTGCTCGGCGACGAGCCGCACGGCCTCCAGCCCGTCGCCCGCCGATCCGATGACCTCGATGCCGGGCAACAGCCCCAACAGCATCACGATCCCCTCACGGACCACGGTCTGGTCGTCCACCACCAGGACCCGCGCCGGCGACCGTTCCGCCTCACCTGCTCCGCTCACACCACTCCCGCCTCCCGGAACCACTCCCGCTCCCCCCACCTGACATTCCCCACGTTTCTCATCACGCCGGCACTCTCAGGCGCACCATGAAGCCCTCGCGCCCCTCAGCCACCGGACCGGCCTCCAGACTGCCCCCCAGCAGCTCGGCCCGCTCCCGCATGCCGAGCAGTCCGTACCCGGCGCCGGAGCCGGCCAGCTCGGTGTTCTTCCCCCGCGCCCCACCGTCATGAACCGCCAGCTCCACTTCTCCCTCCAAATAGGAGAACTCCATGTCCACCCGCGCCCCCGGAGCATGCTTGCGCACATTGGTAAGCGCCTCCTGCGCGACCCGGCGCACCGCCAGCCCGGCCTCCGCCGGGAGCCGGCGCGGCTCACCGGTCACCCGCAGACCGGCCCCCTGCGCGGCCGCGAGGTCCCGCAGGAACTCCTCCGGACGTGTCATCTCCCCCCGCAGCGCGGACAGCGCTTGCCGGGTCTCGGCCAGCCCCTCCCGGGCCATCCCCCGCGCGGACACGATCCGTTCGAGGACCCGGTCCTGTTCCGCGCCGCTCTCGACCAGCAGCCGCGCGGCCTCCAGGTGCACCAGCTGGGCCGACAGGCTGTGCGCGAGGACGTCATGGATCTCGCGTGCGATCCGCGCCCGCTCGTTCAGGGCCGCCGTCTCCGCCTCCGCCCGGCGCGCGGCCCGCTCCTGGGCCAGCATCCGGAACCCGGCCCCCCGCGCCTCCTCGTCCAGCCGCAGCGAGTACCCGATGAGCAGCACCATGGCCACCGTCCCGGCCGTTCCCGCCCATGAGCCCCGCGTCGTCAGCACGTAGGCCGCGAGAGGGACCGCCGCCAGCCCCAGACCGGGCCCGAGCGGCAGCCGCTCCACCGCGACGACCGCGGCGATGCACCACAGCCCGGCGGCGGCGACGTGCGCTCCCGCCCCCTCGGCGAGGGCTCCCACCGCGACCGGAACCGCCAGCAGTCCGACCGAGGCCCACAGCCGCCGGTCGAGCGTCGTGGTGTAGCACCGCCAGATCGCGGCGCCGCACACCACGAACCCCGCGGCCACCACCGCGTACTCCCACCCGCGGAGCACGTCCTCCCGCACCACGCCGGCGAAGAACACCCCGACCAGCACGGCGCGCACGATCCACGTCAGCACCTGGCGACGGCGCGGTACCCCGGCCTGGGAGAGCGCCTCCCGGGCGGGCCACGCGGTCCAGCTCTCCCTGGGCACGTCCGGCTCCTCCACCCGTGCTCCGGTCTCACGCACGGCGGTCTCACGCGCTGCGGTCTCGGCCACCGCGGTCTCAGCCACCGGCAACGACACCGTACGCCGGAAGCGACCGCTGGGCCCGCAGCACCACAATCCCGGTCCTGGCCAGCAGCATCGCCGCGAGCGTGACCAGAGTGGCCGCCGCCCCCTGGTGGACGCCGATCAGCGCCCCGATCCCGGACAGCCCCAGCCGCAGCACCAGCCCGCCGGCCCAGATCGCCACCGCGGCTCTCGTGCCCCGCGCCCAGACCGCTCCCGACTCGTCGGTCCATATTCGTGTGGTCCAGGCCCAGGCCGCACCGGTGGCGAGCCCGACCGCCACCCCCGCCACCAGCAGCCCCACGGACGCCACCCGATGGCCGGCGTCCACCATCCCCGGCTCCCTGGCCGCGACGACGACCAGCACCGCGGGCACGATCCACCACCGCCGCTCGCCCGAGACCACCTTCTGCGGCTTGAACTGCCGGACGACGACGAGCGCGACGACGGCGACGATCACCCCTACGTCGATCACAGCGGACATGGAAGGCCCCTCCGTTGAGCGTGGACACGGCGGCCGACCGCGGGTGAACACGCTGCCGGCCGGCACATCCGACGCTACGGAGCCGCCGCCCGGCACGGATCGGAGCAGGGGTGGATCACGGGTGGAGTCCGGGTGGAGATCCTCTCTCCACCCGGGGGTGGAGACTCAGGCGTCGATGCGCGAGCGGTCGAGCGTCGCCGCCGAGTTGGTGATGAACTCCTTGCGCGGCGCCACCTCGTTGCCCATCAGCAGGTCGAAGGTGCGCTCGGCGGCCTCCAGGTCGCTGATGTTGATCCGGCGCAGGGTGCGGTGGCGCGGGTCCATCGTGGTCTCCGCGAGCTGGTCGGCGTCCATCTCGCCCAGACCCTTGTAGCGCTGGACGGAGTCCTTGTACGGGATGCCCTTGCGCTCGAGTTCCAGCAGCGTCTGCCGCAGCTCGTTGTCGGAGTAGGTGTAGATGTACTTGTCCTGCCCCTTCTTGGGGCGGGTCAGCTCCACCCGGTGCAGCGGCGGCACCGCGGAGAACACCCGTCCCTCCTCCACCATCGGCCGCATGTAGCGCTGGAAGAGGGTGAGCAGCAGGATGCGGATATGCGCTCCGTCGACATCGGCGTCGGCGAGGAAGATGACCTTGCCGTAGCGCGCGGCGTCGATGTCGAAGGTCCGGCCGGACCCCGCTCCTATCACCTGGATGATCGCCCCGCACTCGGCGTTCTTGAGCATGTCCGAGACCGAGGCCTTCTGCACGTTCAGGATCTTTCCGCGGATCGGCAGCAGCGCCTGGAACTCCGAGTTCCGCGCCAGCTTGGCGGTGCCCAGGGCCGAGTCGCCCTCGACGATGAACAGCTCGCTGCGCTCCACGTCGTCGCTGCGGCAGTCGGCCAGCTTGGCCGGCAGCGACGAGGACTCCAGCGCCGTCTTGCGGCGCTGCGCCTCCTTGTGCTGCCGAGCGGCGATCCGCGTCCTGGCCGCCGCGACGATCTTCTCCAGCACGGCCCGCGCCTGCTGCTTCGCGTCGCGCTTGGTCGACGTCAGGAACGCCTTGAGCTCCTTGGCCACGACGTTCGCGACGATCCGGGAGGCGGCCGAGGTGCCCAGCACCTCCTTCGTCTGCCCCTCGAACTGCGGCTCCGCCAGCCGCACGGTCACCACCGCCGTGAGGCCCTCCAGGGCGTCGTCCTTGACCACGTCGTCCTCGGCGACACGCAGCAGCTTGCTCGCGCGCAGCGCGTCGTTGACGGTCTTGGTGACGGACCGCTCGAAGCCCGCGACGTGCGTGCCGCCCTTCGGGGTGGCGATGATGTTGACGAAGGACTTGATCGTGGTGTCGTAACCGGTCCCCCAGCGCAGCGCGATGTCCACCCCGAGCTCCCGGGTGACCTCGGTGGGCATCATGTGCCCGCGCTCGTCGAGGACGGGCACGGTCTCCTTGAAGGTGCCCTGCCCGCTCAGCCGCAACACGTCGCAGACGCCCTTGTCCTGCGCGAGGAACTCGCAGAACTCGCTGATCCCGCCGTCGTAGCGGAACGTCTCCTCGGTGACGTCCGCGCCGTCCAGGCCGCGCTCGTCCCGCACCACGATGGTCAGTCCGGGCACCAGGAAGGCCGTCTGCCGGGCGCGCCCGTAGAGCGTCTCCAGGGAGAGCTTGGCGTCCTTGAGGAAGATCTGCCGGTCCGCCCAGTAGCGGACCCGGGTGCCCGTCCGGTTCTTGGGCACCTTCTTGCCCTTGAGCAACCCGCTGGCCGGGTCGAAGGGCGCGTCGGGACCGGACTCGGTGAAGATGCCCGGCACACCGCGCCGGAAGCTGATCGTGTGGGTCCTGCTGTGGAGGTCCACCTCGACGTCCAGTCGCGCGGAGAGCGCGTTGACGACGGAGGCGCCGACACCGTGGAGACCGCCGGAGGCCGCGTAGGCGCCGCCGCCGAACTTGCCGCCCGCGTGCAGCTTGGTCATGACGACTTCGACGCCCGACAGCCCCGTCTTGGGCTCGATGTCCACCGGAATGCCCCGGCCGTTGTCGCGGACCTCCACGGAGCCGTCATCGTGCAGGATCACGTCGATGCGGTCGCAGTAGCCGCCCAGGGCCTCGTCGACGGAGTTGTCGATGATCTCCCAGAGGCAGTGCATCAGGCCGCGGCTGTCCGTCGACCCGATGTACATGCCGGGACGCTTCCGGACGGCTTCCAGTCCTTCGAGGACGAGCAGGTGCCGCGCGGTGTAGTTGGATCCGTCCCGGTCTGCCCCGGTCAGCAATGCGGTGGACGGCACGGACGTATCGGCGGTCACGCGGTTCGCTCCTCGCTGAATTTCTCTGTCACCCGTCTGCGGGCGCATGGCTGGCTCGTTCGCCGTTCAGAGGGTACCGAGGCCCGGTAGAGCCTTTGTGCCGCCACCCGCGGCGCCGACCATGCTAGTCGAATTTCGAATGCCTGTTCGATGACTCGATGGGGTGACGTGCACATCACGTTCCCTTGGAGGCATGAACCATTTAGGCTCCGGGCACGTCCTCAAGAACAACCCGGCAAGCCGGCCGGGTGGACGGACCCCCCGATGATGTGAACCTCAGCGATGTGAAACCGTAGACCCACGCAATACGGCTCATTCGCCGCCAAACGTCAAGATCCGGCTCACTCGGAAGGAAGTTTCGAGGAAAAGCCACGAGCGGGAACGTTTTCGGCCTGGTTGGATGTTGACCCTGGTACGACAGCTCGTCGAGCTAGAGAAGAGGCGACGTGACTACTGTTCTGACCCCCGCGAGCCCGCTGACGGCCGCTGACCGCTGCGACCGGTGCGGCGCTCAGGCATACCTGCGCGTCGTTCTCCTGAGCGGCGGTGAGCTGCTGTTCTGCGCCCACCACGGGCGCAAGTTCGAGCCGGAGCTCAAGAAGATCGCCGCGGAGATACAGGACGAGACCGAGCGACTGACGGCCGTCCCGGCCTCCGCGTCCGACGAGGACCGCTGAGGTCCTCCCGAGGACCGCTGAGTCCACCGCTGGAACGCTGGCACATCGCATCCACGACGAGCGAGGTCCGACCCCTGTGGGCTGGGCAGCGACGGGCGGCGCCCCCACCGGGGGCGGCCGCCCGTCCTCGTCGGGCCCGGGCCCGCTCTCACGAGGGGACCGCCGGGCGCGCGAGCTGTGCGGGCCCCTGAGGGCTGTGCGGCCTCGCGTCGACACTGTGTGCCGTGACCATCGCGGAAACGGCGGAGATGCGCGTATAGACCCCCGGACGGCCGGGCTGGGCGCATCCGCTTCCCCATGACACCAGCCCCACCAGCCGCCCGTCCGCCACCAGCGGCCCTCCGCTGTCGCCCTGGCAGGCGTCCTTCCCGCCCTCCGGCCAGCCGGCGCAGAGCATGGTCTTCCGGTCGTAGGCCCCCTCCAGCCCGCCCGGATACGCCTTCTCGCAGAGCTCGTCGGCGAGCACCAGCACCGAGGCGGCACGCAGCGTGTCCGAGTACGACCCGTTGCCCAGGGTGTCGCCCCAGCCGTACACCATGGCCGGCGTATTCGCCGCGTAGACCGCCTCGCCCTGCTGCGCCATCGCGATCGCACGGCCGTCGGGAAGCGGCTCCGCCAACGTGATGACCCCGACGTCCCCGGCGTTGGTCTCCGCGTTGAAGGCCGGGTTGACCCACGTCTCCTTCACGGCCAGCTCGGATCCGGCCTTCCCCTTCAGATCGTCGCGGCCGACGATGACCCGCAGGTCGGACGCCGCGCTCGGTTCCGTACCGAGCACCTCGCGGGTGAGGCAGTGGGCGGCGGTCACCACGGTGCTGCGCCCCACGACGACGCCGCCGCAGAACTGCCCTGAGCGCGTCGCGCCGAAGCGTTCGCGGCTCGCCAGGGCCACCACCCACGGCGCGTCCGCGGTCTTCACCTCCTGCCCGCCCACGACCAGCCGCTCATCGGCCGCCACCGGGTTCGGCGCCGCGAGCAGCAGCGCGAAGGCGGCGGTCAGCGAACAGCCGAGGGCACGCATACGGTCTCCTGACGCAGCGGATGCACTTGCCTTCCCAGAGTCAACCCCGGCACCGTCCGCCGCATCCGGAGTCCGCCGTCCGCCTCGTTCCGCCGGGCGACCGTCCGCCGCACCGGCCGAACGACGAGGGCCCGGCCCCTCCGAAGAGGAACCGGGCCCTGTGATCGGGAACCCGAGGATCAGTCCAGGTAGTCGCGCAGCACCTGCGAACGCGAGGGGTGGCGCAGCTTGGACATGGTCTTCGACTCGATCTGCCGGATGCGCTCACGCGTCACCCCGTAGACCTTGCCGATCTCGTCGAGCGTCTTCGGCTGACCGTCGGTGAGACCGAAGCGCATGGACACCACGCCGGCCTCACGCTCGCTGAGCGTGTCCAGAACCGAGTGCAGCTGCTCCTGCAGAAGCGTGAAGCTCACCGCGTCGGCGGGGACGACCGCCTCGGAGTCCTCGATGAGGTCACCGAACTCGCTGTCCCCGTCCTCACCCAGCGGGGTGTGGAGGGAGATCGGCTCACGGCCGTACTTCTGGACCTCGATGACCTTCTCGGGGGTCATGTCGAGCTCCTTGGCCAGCTCCTCCGGGGTGGGCTCACGGCCCAGGTCCTGGAGCATCTGGCGCTGCACGCGCGCGAGCTTGTTGATGACCTCGACCATGTGCACCGGGATGCGGATGGTGCGGGCCTGGTCGGCCATGGCTCGCGTGATCGCCTGGCGGATCCACCAGGTGGCGTAGGTCGAGAACTTGTAGCCCTTCGTGTAGTCGAACTTCTCGACCGCACGGATCAGACCGAGGTTGCCCTCCTGGATCAGGTCCAGGAAGAGCATGCCGCGGCCGGTGTAGCGCTTGGCCAGGGAGACCACGAGACGGAGGTTGGCCTCCAGCAGGTGGTTCTTGGCGCGCCGGCCGTCCTCGGCGATGATCTCCAGCTCACGCTTGAGCTTGGGGGCGAGCTTGTCCGCGTTGGCCAGCTTGTCCTCGGCGAACAGACCGGCCTCGATCCGCTTGGCGAGCTCCACCTCCTGCTCTGCGTTGAGGAGGGGCACCTTGCCGATCTGCTTGAGGTAGTCCTTGACCGGGTCGGCGGTGGCACCGGCCACCGCGACCTGCTGCGCCGGGGCGTCGTCCTCGTCCTCGTCGGACAGGACGAAGCCCTTGTTCTCGCCGGTCTCCTCCTCCTCGTCGACCTTGCCGGGGGTGGGGGTCTCGTCGACGAGCTCGTCCTCGAGGAGCTCGTCGGCGTCCTTCTTGGCGGTGGCCTTCTTGGCCGTCGTCTTCTTGGCGGTGGCCTTCTTCGCCACCGTCTTCTTGGCGGCCGTCTTCTTCGCGGCGGCCTTCTTGGCGGGCGTCACGGCCTCGTCACCCGCTTCGTCGCCGTAGCCCGCGGCGGACGTGGCGGCGGCCGTGGACGACGGGCGGGACGTGACCGTCTTGGACGAGACGGCCTTGGTGGCGGTGCGCTTCGCCGGGCTCTTCGCTGCGACGCTCTTGCGGGTGCGCTTGGGCGCCTCTGCCGCACTGACCATCAGCGTCACACCTTCCTCATCGAGGACCTGGTTGAGGCTGCGCAGAACGTTCTTCCACTGGGTTGGCGGAATCTGGTCAGCCTCGAAGGCCCGACGCACGTCGTCGCCGGCGATCTGCCCCTCGGCCTTTCCCTGCTCGATGAGCGCCATCAGAGACTCGGATTCGGCGATCTCCGGCGGGAGCGTACGGGATGTGCTGGCCGACACGAACAACCTCTCGGAACGATGGAAACGGCTTCCGGCTCCATCCGCTGGGGATCGGAGCCGACGACCGTCGGCAAGGATGAACCGACGGCGCGGGCGATAGTGCGGTAGCAACACAGCGCCTCGTTCGAGGCCTGTATTCCCTCCACGGCCACCACCTCTTAAGTCATCGCGCTGCCTCAGGGAGCGTTACGCCCAATCCCCGTGGCCCGAGTCACACCTCATAAGGGTGTGAGATACCACTGAACGGGACAGAACGATGCGCTCCTCCGCAGCTCGACCCAAGACCGGCGGCGCGTTTCCTCTCGCACGCGCCTGTACGGATCGCCCCGCGCGGTTCCGCGACTCCCCGCGCGGCCGTACGCGCGGGGCGGACGAACAGTCCCGCGCGCACCTTTCCTTGTCCGTACGGCCCGTTCCCGCGGATCAGTGCTCGCGCGGCGCGGGCACGGCCCGCTCGACCTCGGGGTGCGAGACGAGCAGCTGACGCATGGCGGATTCCGCGGCGGCCGCGTCACCCGCCCCGACGGCGTCGACGATCCGGAGGTGGTGGCCGACGCCCGCGTCGGTGGGGCGGTCGCACCCGCCGACCGAGGCGCCGGAGACGTGCAGGGCCGCCGAGACGATGCCCGACAGGTGCTCCAGCATGCGGTTGCCCGCGACCTGGAGCAGCAGGGTGTGGAACTCGGCGTCGGCCCGGGAGAAGGTGAGCGAGTCACCCTGGGCCAGGGCGTGCCCCATGATCTCCGCCATGTCGGCGAGGCGCTGCTGGACGTCTTCGCGGCCGTGCCCGGCGGCGAGCCGTGCGGCCAGCGGCTCGATGATCCAGCGGAGCTCGCAGAGCTCCCGGCGCTGGTCGTCGCGCTGGGGCCCGAAGGCCCGCCACTCGATGATGTCCGGGTCGAGCAGGTTCCAGTCGCTGACCGGACGGACCCTGGTGCCGACGTTGGGGCGGGCGCTGACCAGACCTTTGGCCTCGAGAACGCGCAGCGACTCCCGGACGACGGTGCGGGAGACTTCGAAGCGCTGGCCGATCTCCTCGGGGACGAGCGGCCGGTCGGCACCGAGATCGCCGGAGACGATCATCTGCCCCAGCTGCTGGACGAGCTGTCCATGCAGCCCCCGGCCGCGGCTGCCGGCCGCCCGGCGGCCGGCGCGGCCCAGCTCCGCGTCACCGTCCCAGGCGTGCGCGGAGCCGCGGTCGGCCCCGGGGGCCTCCGCGTAGGAGTAGCGGTCGAGCTCGCCCGGGCCCGTCAGGCCGGAGTCGGCGGGGCGAGCCGCGGTCATCATGGTGTGCGCAAGGGTACTCACGCTTCCTTTGTCGGCGACGGGCCGACAGGCCTTGAGGTCTTTGGTGAAAAGCACACGAAAGGGTGATCGCCCATTACCTCACAATTGACGTCCAAACGGACAGATTTGGGCACTCTTCGAGGTCGAGCGCGTACGGACAGCTATAGAGGGCCGGTTCCGGAGCGTGGCGTAGGACGTCTACCCACGGGTACCGGCGGACGCGGGGCCCTCCGATGACGTCCGCGTTCTCCGCGACCCCGGTCGGCCGCCCGCTACGCTCCGTGTCCGCCGCGACCGGCGGCCGACGAGCGCCGGGCCGGCGACGCCCTAGCACAGACCTCACCGCGGTCTCCCCCGGAACACCGTGAGGACATAGGCCCCGAGCAGCCCCGTCAGGGACAGCACGAGCGCCCAGCCGACGGGCTGGGACACCAGCCGCAGCGCCGTCGAGACGCCCTCGTCCATGCCGGCCGGCCACTGGAGCGGAGCCGAGGAGCGGAGCCGCCCCGGCAGTCCGGCCAGCGACCGGGCCGCGG
The DNA here is from genome assembly GCF_020099395.1 of Streptomyces mobaraensis. Taxonomy (NCBI): domain Bacteria; kingdom Bacillati; phylum Actinomycetota; class Actinomycetes; order Kitasatosporales; family Streptomycetaceae; genus Streptomyces; species Streptomyces mobaraensis. The sequence continues at coordinate 1,909,978 of NZ_CP083590.1, forward strand.
GGCGGGCGAGCACGGCGTTCACGACCGGGACCACCAGCGTCGGGACCACCAGCACGGCGACGAGCCCCAGGAGAGTGGACCGGAACAGGCCCGCGCCCAGCAGCCCGGCCCACGCGCAGCCGAGGGCGAGGGCGATCCATCCGGCGAGGGCGCCGGGCCAGGCGTCGGGGAAGAGGGTCACCGACCGCCCGAAGAGGAGCCGCACCACCACGGCGTCCAGGACCACCGAGGAGAGGGCGAGCAGCAGCGCGGCGGCGGCCGTGACCGTGAGCTTGCCGCCGAGGAGCGCCAGCCGCCGGGGGACGCCCCCCGCGTCCGGCGCCAGCGCCGGGTAGCGGTACTCCTGCCCGAAGGCCAGCGCTCCCAGCACCCCCGCGCCGAGCGCGGCCGGGGGCAGCGGGAGCGGCGCGGGCCACCCGGCGAGCAGGCCGGGCTCCGGCGCCCCGGCCCGGGCCAGCAGGACCGAGGCGAGCAGGGAGAGCAGCAGAGTGGTGGCCACCACGACCCATCCGGTGCGTACTCCGGCGATGCGGTGCAGCTCGTAGCGCAGCGGCCAGGCCGGGCCGGGCGCCGGCAGGGGCGGCTGCACGCGGGAGAGCGGCCCCTCGGGCGCGTCGCGCCCGTGTGCGGCGGGTACGCCCGCCGGGGCGTCGGGGGCGGTCGCGGCATCGGCCGGGCGGCGGCCGTCGGCGCGCTGGAGCGGGGGGACGGGCCCGGCCTCGACCTCCTCGGCGAGCCGGTGCACGAGGATGCCGTGCCGGTACGCGGTCTCCCCCACGGCGGCACAGCTGCTGCCGTACACGGCGAGGGCGCTGCCGCCCTCATGGACGACCTCCACGGGCGGGGCCTCGGACGGCGGGCAGGCGGCCTCCGCCTCCGCGGAGATGATGTGCGCGAGCCGCGCCGCGGAGGGCGAGCGGACGGCGACCCGCGGCCGGAGGCGGGCCCGGGCGAAGACCGCGGTCTCCTGGTCGGCGACGAGGCGTCCGCGATGGATGGTGACGACCTGGTCGCCCACGCGTGCCGCCTCCCCCGGCGAGGACGAGGTGACGAGCACGGCCCCGCCCTGGGCCGCGTAGCCGCGGAGGAGGCCGTGCAGCCAGGAGGTCTCCCGGGGGGAGAGGCCGGCGGTCGGCTCGTCCAGGACGAGGGTGTGCGGGTCGCCGAGGAGGGCGGCGGCGATGCCCAGCCGGCGGTCCATGCCGCGGGAGAAGTCCCCGATGCGCTGGTCGGCCAGCCCGCTGAGGCCCACGACGTCGAGCACCTCGTCGGCCCGGGCGGCGGGCACTCCGGCGGCCGCGCTGAGCATGCGCAGGTGGCCGCGGGCCGTGCGGCCGGGGTGGCCCGGGACGTCCCCGAGGAGCACGCCGACCTCGCGCACGGGATGGGCGACGCGGTCGAGGCTGCGGCCGCGGAACAGGGCGACGCCGCGGCCCGGGTCGAGCCGCAGCATCAGACGCAGGGTGCTGGTCTTGCCGGCGCCGGCCTCCCCGAGCAGGACGGTCACGCGCCCGGGGCGGGCCTCGAAGGTCAGGTCGTCGACGACGGGGGGCCGGTTGCGGCGGGGGACGCTGGTCAGTCCGATGGCCTGGATCATGACTTCCCTCGCGGGGGCGTGAGACGGTCCCGCGCGGAAGGGGAAGGGCGGCGCGGGAGCACGGGACGTACCGCAGCACCGTAACCCGATATGTCCTATTTGCTACGCAGCGGGGCGGGCGGCGTGTCCCCTCCCGCGCCCCGGAGGTCGCGCGCGCCGGTGCTACGCCTCCGGGCGGAGCATGGGCGGGTTGAGGAGGGTGGCGCCGCCCGCGCGGAAGAGCTGTGCGGGACGCCCGCCCTGCCGGGTCGTCGTGCCGCCGGTGGGGACCAGGAAGCCGGGGGTGCCGGTGACCTTGCGGTGGAAGTTGCGGGGGTCGAGGGCGACGCCCCAGACGGCCTCGTAGACCCGGCGCAGCTCCCCGACGGTGAACTCCTGGGGGCAGAAGGCGGTCGCGAGGGACGAGTATTCGATTTTCGAGCGGGCGCGTTCGACCCCGTCGGCGAGGATGCGGGCGTGGTCGAAGGCCAGCGGCGCGGCCTGTTCGCCGTCCCGGGCGTGGCCGTCCTGGTCGAGCAGGTCCTCGACGGGGGCCCAGCGCACGCTGTGCGCGTCGCCGCCGGCGCGGGGGGCGGGCAGGTCGGGGGCGAGCGCCAGGTGCGCGACGCTGACGACGCGCATGCGGGGATCGCGCTTGGGGTCGCCATAGGTGGCGAGCTGTTCGAGGTGGGCCGCGTGGGCGGTGGCGGGGCAGGCGGGGTCGTGCAGAACGTGCAGCCCCGTCTCCTCGGCCAGCTCGCGGGCCGCGGCCGTCGCCAGGTCCTCGTCGGACCGGACGAATCCCCCGGGCAGCGCCCATCGGCCCTGGAAGGGCGGCTCTCCACGGCGCACCGCCAGCGCGCACAGGGAGTGCCGCCGCACGGTGAGCACGACCAGGTCGACGGTGACGGCGAAGGGCGGGAAGGCCGACGGGTCGTAGGGCATGACGCGATCATAGTCGTCTGCTTGACGATAAACAGGTTCTTGTCCCACGTGGGCCGCGGTGGAGAACACGGCCCCACGGGAGGCGCCACGGGGGCCCTCGACGGGAACGGCGCGCACGGAGCTCACACCCCCAGCTGCAGTCCGTCGGCGGCTTCCTCGACCATGCCCAGGCCGAGCCGGCTGACGCGTACGGCGAACGGCTGCTCGGCCACCCGCAGCCCGGTGAACCGCAGCGCCCCCAGGGGCGCCGAACCGGGCGGGCGGACCGTCACACCGCCCGCCGGGACGTCGGGCCGCACCCCGGCGAACGCCGTCAGCAGGTGGACGGCGCCCGCCGCCGCGACGGCCGCGGGACGGCAGGCCGCCGGATGCGGCAGCGGGGCGCTCCCGGCGGTGCGCTGCTCCCCCGCGTACATCTCCGGCAGCCGGTGGCCGAAGGTCTCGGCGGCGTCCAGTACGCCGCGGGCGAGGGAGCCCGCCTCCTTCTCGAAGCCGGCCGCGGCCAGGCCCGCGACGGCGACGGCCGTCTCGTGGACGCGCACGGCCCCGCCACGGTGACCGAAGGGGTTGTGCCCGCCTTCCCTGGCGCCCAGGCTGCGCAGGCCCCAGCCGGAGTCGAGGGCGGGGCTGCCCAGCAGCCGGGCCAGTTGCTCGGTGCGGGCCCGGTCCAGCAGGCCGGGGGCGTACTCGCCCTGGCCCAGCAGGCCGGTGTCGAGGAGGTGGGCGGCGGCGCAGCCCAGGTGCGGGACGGGTTCGCCGTCGGGCACCAGGGCGGCCACCGGCCGGCCGCCGCCGCGGTCGTCGGCCCAGAAGTCCTCGCGGAAGCGCCGCCTCAGACCGGCCGCCCAGGCGTGCCACTCGTCCGCTCCCGGGCGGCCGTGGGCGGCGAGGAGGTCGGCGCCCAGCAGGGCGGCGCGGTGGGCGTGGGCCTGCACCTCGCAGCGGTACGGGCCGCCGGGCACCGGGTCCGCCAGGTAGCCGCGGTCGTCGACGGCCGAGCGCAGCCAGGCCAGGCAGCGCTCGGCCGCCGGGAGCAGCGGCTCGATCTCCTGGGACGGCAGCCCCCAACGCCTCGCCTCCGCGAGGACGGTGGGGAACAGCAGGGTGGCCTCGATCCCGGTGCACCCGGGCGGGAGGTGCGCCCCGGTGTGCCGGAGGGCGCCGGGGATGCGGCCCCGTTCCGGCCCGGGGCCGGGGAGCTGGGTGCGGGCGAGGGTGCGCAGCGTCCCGGCGGCGAGCCGGACGCCGAGCGGGAGGGTCATCCGGGCGGCCCACAGGGCCTCGGCGGGGGCGAGGCCGCCGCAGCGCCAGGGGGCGCCGGCGGCGACGTGCACGTCCCCGGGGATCTTGGGGTCGCGGACGAGCAGGGCCCTGAGGTCGTCGAGGCTGCCGGCCAGCAGGGCGGCGGCCCGTGGGTCGTCGCCCTCCGCCTGGGCGTCGCCCCAGGGCGCCGCGGCGCGTGTCCGGGTGCGGGGGCCCTCGGGCGGGCGGGGCCTGCCGGGGACCTCGGGGCGGACGCGCAGTTCGACGCCGCGCGTGCCGCCGGGCGGCAGCCGTATCTCCCAGCAGAGCAGTCCGGCCGAGGCCAGGGCGTCGTCCGGCGGCGGGTCGGCGGTCACCACGGTGTGCAGGCCGGGTGCCGTCCAGCGGAGACCGGAACCGTGGACGGCGGCGGGCAGTTCGGGCGCCGCCGTGCCGTGGGCGATCAGGCCGAGGTCCGCGAGGTCCGTGCCGAGCGACATCTCGACCCGGAGCCGGGCCTCGCGCGGCGCCGCGCTGCGCAGGGTGACCCGCTCGACGCCCTCGGCGTCCCGGACCCGCTCCACCGTGACGGCGGGGTCGGGGCCCTCGTCCGCGGCGGTGCGGAGGCCGGCCACGAACCGCGCCCGTCCGGCGTCGACCAGCCGGCCCTGGAGGGGGACCGGCTCGGCCCCGTCCACCCGGAGCACGCAACGCGCCAGCAGGCGGCGGCCATTGCGGTAGAACCCGTCGAGGCCGTGGCCGGTGAGCTGCCCGTGCTCCTCCGAGATCGCGAGGGCGGGCAGGGCGACGCAGATCAGCGCCGTGTGCACCGGGCGCGGCCCCTGGGGGCGCGCGTCGCCGGGGCGCCGGGGCACGGCCGGACGGGGGGCGGGGTGGGCATGGGCGGCGGTGCCGTGCACGGGTCTGCGCTCCCTGGGAGGTCACGGGCCGGACGTCGGCCGGGGTCGGACGGGAAGGAGGGCCACACAGGTGAACGGCGGCGGCGCCGCCGAGGTCACGGCGGTGTGCGCGTGATCACCGTCACCGGCGGTCGCGGGTGGTGCGGCGGGCCGGTTGCCGCCGCGCCCGGGGCTTGCCCGCGGGCCCGCCGGCGGGTGTGTCGCCGATCGCCCGCTTCGGGCGCGTGGCGTCGTCGGCGGGTTTGCGCCGGCGTGCCCGCGGCACGGTCGCCTGCCCTCCGGAGGGCGCGGCGGACCGGGTCGCGTCCGTGTCCGTGTCCGTCTCCCCGGCGGGCGGCCGCGGGGCGTCGGCGGCGCGGGCGGCCTGGCAGACGGCGCGGTCCGCGCGCTCCCGTCGGAGGCAGTCGCGCAGGGTCTCCGGGTCCAGCCCTTCGTTGCAGGCGTGGTGGAGGAGTTGCGCGAAGAGGTAGTCGGGGTCGGCGGTCAGGGCGCGGCCGAGGGCGACCCTCGCCTCGGCCTGCTCGCCGCTGGACCAGGCCACCCAGCCGGCGAGGGTCAGCGGTGCGGCGGCGTGCTCGGTGTACGGCGGGACGCAGCGCCGGGCGAGGGCCCGCCAGAGGCGGAGCACCGCCTGGGTGCGCGGGCCTTCCATCCACTCGGCGGCGCGGTCCCGGGCGACGCGGTCCTGGAGGCCGAGGACGAGGGTGGCGGTCTCCTCGGCCGTCAGGAGCGCGTCGTCCCGGGCGTCGGACTCCGCGCCGTCCGCTCCGGCCGGGGTCTCGTGGAGGCGGTCGACCAGCCGTTCGGCCAGGTCCAGGGTCTCCTGGCGGGTCGTCCAGCATTCCCCGGCGATCACGCGCGGGAGCAGGCGGGAGGTGGCGGTGTCCAGGGCGCGGCGCTGTTCCTCGTGCCACCGGCCGGGGCGCGGACTCAGGCGGGCCTCCATCTCGCGCAGGGTCCCGCGCACGCGGATGCCCACGTAGGCGGCGGCCGCGGCCATGACCGTGGTGCCGGGCAGCGCCAGGGGCGTGCCCTCGGGCGGGCAGCAGCGGGGGTCGGAGCAGCAGTAGGACCAGAAGCGGCCGTCGGAGAGGCAGAGTGCCTCGACGACGGGCACGTCCAGGGCCCCGCAGGCGATCCGCAGACGCTGGGCGAGCGGGCGCAGCCGTTCCATCACGGCCGTGGACGTCTCGCCGTCCGCGGGGTCCTGGCAGAGGTAGAGGACGATGCCGTCGGGTCGGGTGCCGCGCTTGAGGCAGCCGGTGACGAGGGTCTCGGCGAGCTGGTCGGAGACGTCGGGCCAGTCGTCCGGCACGGGGATGCCCAGGCGGAGCCGGCCGCCGAAGCGTCTGCCCTCGCCGTGCAGGGCCATGAGGACGATGCTGTCGTTCGGGTGGAAGCCCAGCAGGTAGGGCAGCGCGTCGGCGAGCTCCGCCGGGCTGCGGAGGGTGACGTGCGTGGGAGCCGACGGCTCCCGGTCGGAGGCGGGCGGCCGCGGAGGGCCGGCCGATGCGTCGTGGTCGGTCATGCGCCGAGCGTCCCGCAGGGCGTTCCGGGCCCGCCAGCCCTGTGGACGCGCGGCAGATCATCGTACGAACACCTGTGGATATCGGCCGTCGACGGACCTCGGTCGCGCGATGTCAGTGGCCTCGTGTTGCATGGGTCCATGACCAACGAAGCCCTCCGTACCGCCGCCGACGCCGTCCTCGCCCGGCTGGTGGGTGATGCCACCGGCGGAGCCCGGTTGCGCGAGGACCAGTGGCGGGCGATCGAGGCGCTGGTCGCCGACCACCGCAGAGCCCTCGTCGTCCAGCGCACCGGCTGGGGCAAGTCGGCGGTGTACTTCGTCGCCACAGCCCTGCTGCGCGAGCGCGGCAGCGGTCCGACGGTGATCGTCTCCCCGCTGCTGGCGCTGATGCGCAACCAGGTGGAGGCGGCGGCGCGGGCCGGCATCCACGCCCGCACGATCAACTCGGCCAATCCGGAGGAGTGGGACACCATCCAGGCGGAGGTCGCCGCCGGCGAGGTGGATGTGCTCCTCGTGAGCCCCGAGCGCCTCAACAACCCCGATTTCCGGGACCAGGTGCTGCCCAAGCTGGCCGCCGCGACCGGGCTGCTGGTCGTCGACGAGGCGCACTGCATCTCCGACTGGGGCCACGACTTCCGCCCGGACTACCGGCGGCTGCGCACGATGCTGGCCGAACTGCCGCCCGGCGTCCCGGTGCTGGCGACGACCGCGACGGCCAACGCCCGGGTCACCGCCGACGTCGCCGAGCAGCTGGGGACGGGCGAGGGGGCGGAGCGGGCGCTGGTGCTGCGGGGGCCGCTCGACCGGGAGAGCCTGAGCCTCGGCGTCCTGCGCCTGCCGGACGCCGCGCACCGACTCGCCTGGCTCGCCGACCACTTGGACGAGCTGCCGGGTTCGGGCATCGTCTACACGCTGACCGTCGCGGCGGCGGAGGAGGTGACGGCGTTCCTGCGCCGGCGCGGGCACGTGGTGACCGCGTACACCGGCAAGACGGAGAACGCCGACCGGCAGCAGGCGGAGGAGGACCTGCTGGCCAACCGGGTGAAGGCCCTCGTCGCCACGTCCGCGCTCGGCATGGGCTTCGACAAGCCCGACCTCGGCTTCGTCGTCCACCTCGGCTCGCCCTCCTCCCCCATCGCCTACTACCAGCAGGTGGGCCGCGCGGGCCGCGGGGTCGAGCACGCGGAGGTGCTGCTGCTGCCGGGCCGGGAGGACGAGGCGATCTGGCAGTACTTCGCCTCGCTGGCGTTCCCGCCCGAGGAGCAGGTCCGGCGGACGCTGGACGTCCTGGCGGCGGCGGACCGGCCGCTGTCGCTGCCGGCCCTGGAGCCGCTGGTGGAGCTGCGCCGGTCGCGGCTGGAGACCATGCTCAAGGTCCTGGACGTGGACGGGGCCGTGCACCGGGTGCGCGGCGGCTGGACGGCGACCGGCCGGCCGTGGACGTACGACGCGGAACGCTACGCCTGGGTGGCCCGGCAGCGGAAGGCCGAGCAGGACGCCATGCGGGCCTACGCGACGACGGCGGAGTGCCGGATGGAGTTCCTGCGCCGTCAGCTGGACGACGAGCAGGCGGCGCCCTGCGGGCGCTGCGACAACTGCGCGGGGGCCCGGTTCTCCGCGGAGGTGTCCGGGCAGGCGCTCGACGCCTCGCGGGGTGAGCTGGGACGGCCCGGGGTCGAGGTGGAGCCCCGCCGGATGTGGCCGACCGGCATGCCGGCGGTGGGGGTGGACCTCAAGGGCCGTATCCCGGCGGGTGAACAGGCGGCTCCCGGGCGGGCGCTGGGGCGGCTCTCCGACATCGGGTGGGGCAACCGGCTGCGTCCGCTGCTGGCCGCACAGGCTCCGGACGGTCCCGTTCCGGACGATGTGGCGGGCGCCGTGGTGACGGTGCTCGCCGACTGGGCCAAGGGGCCGGGCGGTTGGGCCTCCGGCGCGCCGGACGCGCCGGACCGGCCGGTGGGCGTCGTGGTCGTGGACTCGCGCACCAGGCCGAAGTTGATCGGCTCGCTGGGCGAACACATCGCGGCGGTCGGCCGGATGCCGTTCCTGGGCACCGTCTCCTACCGCGCGGACGCGGAGGAGTCGCGGGTGCCGCGCACCAACAGCGCGCAGCGGCTGCGGGCGCTGGACGGGGCACTGACCGTTCCGCCGGAGCTCGCGGCACGGCTGGCGGAGGCGCGCGGTCCGGTCCTGCTCGTCGACGATCTGTCGGACACCGGCTGGACGCTGGCGGTGGCGGCGCGGCTGCTGCGCCGGGCGGGCGCGTCCCAGGTGTTCCCCTTGGTGCTGGCCGTACAGGGGTGATCGAGGAGGGGCGTGAATGCAGGGGTGACCGCGGCGGGGCGTGAGTGCAGGGGTGGCCAGGGAGAGACTTACGCGCAGGGGTGACCGGGGAGGGACGTACGCGCAGAGGTGACCAGGGGAGGAACGTACGCGCAGAGGTGGCCAGGGGGAGGAACGTCCGCGCAGAGGTGACCGGGGAGAGTGTGTGCGTGCCGGGGAAACGGAAGGAGTGCCGCCTGGTTCCGGCCGGTGACGTCAATTGATCGTTGCCGTGCGGCCGGTGGGGCCACGAGAATGGGACCGGCTCCCCGCTCCCGTCCCCCCCACGGCCCGCTGGGCTGCCGTCCGCTGTTCCTCGTTGCCGACGCCCGCGGCCGCCGCGGGCGCGCAGGCGAAGGGAGAGTCATGGCCTTCGGCCCGGTCCCGTCCCCGTCCCGGCTCGCCCCCGGGCGGCCGGTCCGCGTGGTGGAGCCCGCCGAGTGGGCCGCCGCCGGAATTCCCTTGCTGCGCAGCCCCCGTGAGGTCGTCACCGGGCTGCACGCCCGGCATCTGCCGACGCCGTGCACGGCCGTGATCGCCGTCCTCGATCCGGACGAACGACTGGTGGCCAGCGCGTCCTTCACCCGCCGGGCGGCGGTCCGGGACGGCTGGGAGCTGCGCAACGCGCTGCTGGCGCGACTGCGCCGGGTGATCCCGCACGACCTGCGCAGACGCTCGCCGGTGCGCACGGCGGTGCTGCTCTACTGCCGTGAGGGGGACGGCCGTTGGACCGTGGAGGACGGCGCGTGGATGTGGGCCTTGCGCGACGCCTGTGTGCTCCACGGGCTGCGCTGCGGGGCGTACATCACGCTGACGGGCGGCGGTTGGCGGATCCTCGGCGAGGGCAGGAGCGGGCGCAGTCCCCGCTCCGCCGAGCACCGCGCCGCGGCGGCCGGCTCCGTCCGTCCGGTGCCGGCGGCGCTGCGGCACGCCGCGGCCGGGTGACGCGCGCACGGGTCACCCGGCACCGGGCCCGTACGGCCGGTACCGGCGCCTCGGAGAGGCGCCGGGTCAGACGGCCGCCGACAGAACGGAGTTGACGCGGGCGCTGTCCCCGCAGACGACCAGCAGGGCACCGGCGCGGCCCAGGGCCGCGGGCAGCGCCTGCCGCACCGCCGCGTCGGAGCCGCCGTTGACGGCGACGACCACGACGGGGCGTCCCTTCACGCGGTCGGCGCCTGCGTCGGCGTAGAACACGTCGTCCGCGGCGTCGTGCTGGGCCCAGTAGGAGGCCTCGCCGAAGGACAGCTCGTGGGCGGCCCATGGGTGTGCCTCCCCGGTGGTGAGCACCAGGACGTCACCGGGCGCGCGGCCGCTGTCGAGCAGCAGGTCGACGGCCTCGTCGGCGGCGTCCAGGGCACCCTCCGCCGGAACGGGGATCAGCTGGACCTGGGGGGCGGCGGGTGCCGCCGGGGGCGGGGTGCGCGGGCCGGGGGGCGCGGGCACCGGGCGTGCGGCGCGGGGGCCGGGCCGGGGGGCCGGGCGGGGGCCGGGAACGGGGCGGGGGGTCGACGCGGTGCGGCCGGCGGCCGGAACAGCGCGGGGACCCGGGACACTCTCGTGAATCTGAGGCTCCTCGGGGATGAGAGGCATAGGTCGATGTCTATCAAACGCCGGTGCGAGTCGCATCGGCGGGTGGCACTTCCGCGGTCAGAACTCGAACCCGAGTTGACCGCCGGCTTCCAGAGCGGCCGTTCCGCGGCCCGCGGGACCCTCCGGGCCCCCGGCCGCGAGACGCGTCCGCTTCAGATGCTGCCACCGGGGCAGCGCGTCCAGATAGGCCCAGGACAGCCGGTGGTGCGGCGTGGGTCCCAACCGTTCCAGGGCGTCGCGGTGGACGGGCGAGGGGTACCCCGCGTTGTCGGGGAACCCGAAGTCCGCGTGGTCCGCGTCCAGTTCGGCCATCATCGCGTCCCGCCGCACCTTGGCGAGCACGGACGCGGCCGCGACGGCCACACAGGACTGGTCTCCCTTGACGACCGTGCGGACCCGCCACGGCTCGCCGAGGTAGTCGTGCTTGCCGTCGAGGATGACGGCGTCGGGCCGCACCGGGAGGCCGTCGAGGGCCCGCCCGGCCGCCAGCCGGAGCGCCGCCGTCATCCCCAGTTCGTCGATCTCCTCGGGGGAGGCGTGACCGAGGGCGTAGGCGGTGACCCACGACTCCAGCTGTCCGGCGAGCGCGCGGCGGCGCTTGGGGGTCAGCAGTTTGGAGTCGGTGAGCCCTTCCGGCGGGCGGCGCAGGCCGGTGACGGCCGCGCAGATGGTGACCGGTCCGGCCCAGGCGCCCCGGCCGACCTCGTCGACGCCGGCGACGATCTTGGCTCCGGTCGTCGCCCGGAGGGAGCGCTCGACGCTGTGGGTAGGCGGTTCGTAGGGCATGGCGCCAGCAAGGGTACGCCCCGGAGGCGGCCCGTGCCGCCCCGGCCCCCTCACTGCCCCCGCGCGGCGGGCGGCGGGCGGGCCGGGAGCGGCCGATCGGCCGGTCCGGCGGTCAGTCCGGGGCGGCCGGCAGCCAGCCGGGGAGGGCCTCGGTGGCCTCCCACCAGGCGGCGGGCGGCGCGCCGCGGCCGGCCGCCGCGATCACCCCGCCGACGATGGCGCAGGTGGTGTCGACGTCCCCGCCGACCGACGCCGTCGCCCAGAAACCGCCCGCGTAGTCGCCCAGATGGCGGGCCGCGGACCACAGGGCGAACGGCACGGTGTCGTGTGCGCTGGTCCGGCGCCCGCAGCCGAGCACGGCCGCGACCGTCGTCGCGTCGTCGTAGTCGAGCATGTCGCGCGCCCTGCGCAGCCCGGCGTGCACGGCGCTGCGCGGGACGAGGGCGATCACCTCGTCGAGCAGCCGCTCCCCGGTGACCGCCGTGCCGTCGGCCTCCGCCGCGACGGCCGCGGCGGCGGCCACGGCCATGGCGCCCGCCACCGCCTCGCGGTGCTGGTGGGTCGTGTAGGCCGAGATCTCCGCCTGGTGCGTGGCCTGCTCGGGGTCGCCCGCGTACCAGGCGCCGAGGGGGGCGATGCGCATGGCCGCGCCGTTGCCCCAGGAGCCCTGCCCCTTGAACAGGCCCGCCGCGAGCTCGCGCCAGTCGCCGCCCTCCCTGATCAGGCGGAGCATCCGGTTGACGGCCGGGCCGTAGCCGCGGTCGAAGTCGTGGTGGTCGGCGAAGGACCGGGCCAGGGCGTCCTGGTCGACGCGGCCGTGGGCGGCGAGGACCGCCACGACCGAGCAGGCCATCTCGGTGTCGTCGGTCCACTGCCAGGGGGCGGGCGGCGGCTCGCGGCGCTTGAGGGAGGGGTAGTGGGCGGGGACGAAGAACTGGGAGCCGAGGGCGTCGCCCACGGCCAGCCCGCGCAGGCTGGCGAGGGCCCGGGGGAATCGGTCAGCGGTCATCGCAGCGAACTCTAATCGGTGAAGCCGTACGATTCAGGGGTACACCAGCGCTCGAACGGCCGGTCCAGGTGGTACCGCCCGTCGGCGCCCAGGAGGAGCATCCGGCTCTCCCCGTTGCCCGGGTTCGACAGGCTCTCGAACTCCGCGACGGTCCAGTGCAGCCACCGCATGCAGAACAGCCGCATGGTCAGCCCGTGGGTGACCAGGAGGACGTTGGGCGGGTGCCGGGGGTCCTCGAAGCTGCGCCAGAGGCTCTCCAGGAAGCTGCCCACCCGGTCGTAGACGTCGGCCCCGGACTCCCCCTGGGCGAAGCGGTAGAAGAAGTGGCCGTAGGCGTCGCGGTACGCCTTCTGCCGGCGCACGTCCTCCCTGTCCTGCCAGTTCCCCCAGTCCTGCTCGCGCAGCCTGGGCTCCTCGCGGACCCGGACCCGGGCGGGGTCGAGCCCCAGCGCGTGGAAGGTCTGGTGGGCCCGGCGGTAGGGGGAGACGTAGGCGGAGACCCGCTCGTCCCCGAAGATCTCCCGCAGCCGGACCCCGGCCTCCCGCGCCTGCCGGCGGCCGAGGGCCGTCAGGGCGAGGGCGTGATCGGGCTCGCGTTCGTAGACCGTGTCGTCGATGTTGCCCTCCGACTCGCCGTGGCGGAGGAGGACGATGCGCCGGGGCCGTGCCATGACGCCACCCTATGGCGAGACACGGCGCGCGGGCGCCCGCGCCGGCTCACCGGGCGTCCAGCAGCCGGCCGTCCCGTATCTCGCAGCGCCGGCCGGTGAAGCGGTCCCGCAGGGTCCGGTCGTGGGAGACGACGACCAGGGCCCCGGTCCACCGGGCGAGCGCCTCCTCCAACTGCTCGACCAGGGCGAGCGCCAGGTGGTTGGTGGGCTCGTCGAGCAGCAGCAGGTCGGCGGGCCGGGCCAGCAGCCGGGCGAGGGCGAGCCGGCGGCGCTGGCCGTCCGAGAGGGAGCCCACCGCCACGTGCAGGTCGCGCTGCCGGAAGAGGCCGGTGGACAGCAGGGCCTCGCGCTGCTCGTCGGGCGTTCCGGGCAGGCCGCGCGCATAGGCGGTGAACAGCCGGTCGGCGGGCCGGCCCGCCGGAATCTCCTGCGGCAGGTGGGCGATCCGGCCGTGCCGGGTCACCGTCCCCGCGTCCGGTTCGGTCTCACCGGCGAGCACCCGCAACAGCGTGGACTTCCCGGCCCCGTTGGCGCCGGTCACCAGCAGCCGGCCGCCGGCCTCGACGCGGAGCGAGTCGACCCGCAGCCGGTCGCCGACCCGGACGCCGTCGAGGGCCGCCAGAAGTCCGTCCGCCTCCGCCCGTACCGGGCGGGCGGTGAAGCGCAGGGGCTCCGGCGGCCGGGGGACGGGGTCGGCCTGGAGTCTGCGCAGCCGCTCCCGCGCGTTGCGGACCCGGCCGGCGACCGACGCCTGGACCCGGCCCGCGGCCCGGTCGTACGCCATCTTGTTCCCGTCCTTCATGGCACGGCCGGGGGCGACGCGGCGGGCGGTGTCCGACGCCGCCTCGGCCAGCGCCTCCGTCTCGGCGCACCACCGCTCGTACTCCTGCTCCCAGCGGCGGCGGGCCGCCAGCCGTTCGGCGACGTAGCCGGCGTAGCCGCCGCCGTAGCGGACGACGGTGTGCCGGTCCGCGTCGACCTCCAGAACGGCGGTGGCGACCCGTTCGAGGAAGGCCCGGTCGTGCGAGATGACGACAACGGTGCCGCGGTGGGCGCGGAGGGTGTCCTCCAGCCAGGTGAGGGCCGTCTCGTCGAGGTGGTTGGTCGGTTCGTCCAGGAGCATGGTCTCGGGCGCGGCGGCGAGCAGGCAGGCCAGGCCGAGGCGGGCCCGCTGGCCGCCGGACAGCGTGTCCAGCCGCCGGTCGCGGCCGACGCCGGCCAGGCCGAGGGCGTGCAGCGCCTTGTCCACCCGGGCGTCCGCCTCGTAGCCGCCGCGCGCCTCGAAGACGGTGAGCAGCCGCCCGTACTCCTCCAGCGCCCCGGCGTCCCCGGCGCCCAGAGCGGGCTCCAGCTCGCGCAACGCGCGTTCGAGCGCCCGGAGCTCGGACAGCGCCTCGTCGACGGCGTCCGCCACCGTCCCGCCGGGCGGGAACCGGGGCGTCTGCGGGAGGTAGCCGATCCCGCCGTCCGCCTCGGCCACGACCGAGCCGTCGTCGGGCGGTTCGGCGCCCGCGAGGACCTTGAGGAGCGTGGACTTCCCCGCTCCGTTCTCACCGACGAGACCGACGCGTTCCCCCGGCCGCACGGTGACGGACACGCGCTCCAGCAGGGGCCGGTCGCCCCGGGACACGGTCACCTCACGCAAGGAAAGCTGAGCAGGCATGCGAATTCCCCCTTCGGCGGCGAACACCGCCAAACGCAACTTCGATGGCGTTACAATGCCACAGCATGGCACGACCCGCCACCTAATACAACTGGAGTTGCACTTGCCTGCGGATCAGCATGCTCCCGGGGCGCCGGCGCCGGCTTCGCCCCCCGGACAGTCCCCGACCGGACAGTCCCCGATCCCCGGCACCGTCCGGCCCGGCGGCCGCACCGCGCGCACCCGCGCCGCCGTCCGGGACGCCGTGCTCACCGGCCTGGTCGAACACGGCTATCCGGGCCTCACCGTCGAGTACGTCGCCGAGCGGTCGGGCGTCCACAAGACCACGCTCTACCGGCGCTGGGGCGGTGTGGAGGGCATGCTCGCGGACGCCCTCGACCTCGCGGGCGAGGACACCTGGACGCCGCCCGACACCGGTTCCCTCGACGGCGACCTGCGCGCCCTCGCCCAGGAGATCCTGGACACCTTCACCGACCCGGGGACGGCGGCGGCCCCGGCCGCCTTCATCGCCGCCGCGTTCCAGTCGGACCGTGCCGCGCAGGCCCTCCGCGGCTTCTACGACGAGCGCTTCCGGCGCTGCGCCCCGCTCGTCGCACGCGCCGCGGACCGCGGCGAGGTCCCGGCCGGCACCGATCCCGGGGCGCTCGCCCGGGCGGTCAGCGCTCCCCTCTTCCTCCGCCTCTTCATCACCCGGGAGCCCGTGGACACGGCCGCCGCGGACCAGGCCGCGGCAGCGGCCCTCGCCGCCGCCCGGGCGGGCGTGTACGCCGCCACCCCGGACACCACGGACGGACGGACGGCGTGACCCCCCGGGCGAGCGACCCCCGTCACACGGTCCAGGACGCCTCCACCCCGACGACGTCACCGTCGACGGCCTCCACGTCCGCCTCCATCTGAGCGCGCAGCGCCAGCCGTTCCACGCGCTCCGCGCGGTACTTCCCGTGCTCGGCCTCGGAGTTCCACATCGAGAGGATCAGGAACTCCGGGCCCGGCGCGGCGCCGAGCATGCCGCGCAGCATTCCGGGCGAGCCGGCCATCGCCGGGTTCCACACCTTCTCCTGCACGGTGCGGAAGTGCTCCTCCCGCTCCTCCCGGACCCGGCAGTGCGCGATCCGCACCACGTCCGCGTCCGTGAACTCCGGGCGGAATCCCACCTTCACGTCCAGGCGGTGCTCGAACAACCGCACCCGGACGTCCTTGTACGTGCCCGCCTGGGCCACCGCCAGTCTGTCGTGCGATCGCGCCATGAAGGAGTCGTAGAACGCCCTGCTCTCCCAGAAGGAGAAGAGGTGCACCACGTCGGGACGGCTCCGGCTCCACCCGCCGCCCTGGCTCAGGAATCCCGGCTCCCCCAGCAGCCCCGCCCACTTCCGCTGCGCCCGGTCGAAGCCCCGGCGGTCCACCACGACGCAGCGAATCCACTTGATCAGCACCGGGTCATCGTACGGCGCCCGAAGTGGCCCGCGTCACGCCGCGAATGAGCCCCGGCGGGCGTCCGCCCGGCGCACCAATGCCGGTCCGCGCCCCTCCGCGCGACTCGGCCCCCGGCGTCAACTCCCGTCCCCGCCCTCACCGTTCATCGACGGCGCCACCGGGCCGATCCCCCGGCCCCGCCGCCCTCTCTCGCGACTCCGCATCCGCCCGCTGCACCACGTCCCGTAGACACCCGGGCGACGCGAATGCGCCGATAGCGAGAGGCCGCCCCCTCCGCCGAACGGAGCGCGCCCCGCGCGGCGAAGGAGCGCGCGGCGAGGGAGCGCGCGGCGAGGGAGCGCGCGGCGCTTCCTGGCGTACGGCCTCCGCCTGGGCACCTTCTCGGCACATTCCACCGGGTGTGAGGTCAACTCGCCGTGCGCCGGGTGTCGTCCGTCGACCGCGCTCCTTCCGTCCGACCGGTGACAACACGGCCTTCCGGCCCGGGGCCGAACCACCGGCCGACCCTGGGCCGTACAACCCGACGGCGAGGGCGACGGCCGCGAGAGCGGCGGCGTGCCGCAACAGGAGGGTGGCGCCGGACGCCTCCACGACGGCTCCACCGAGGAAGGCTCCCAGAGCGATGGCGGCGGTGAAGACACCGACGTACAGCCCGGTGACGCGTTCGACCCGGTCCGGCGCGGAGCGGGTCATCCAGATCTGGCCGGCCACCGACAGACCGCCGTAGGCCAGGCCCCACAGGACGATTCCGACGCCGGCCGCGCCACCGACGCCGCCGAACAGCGCGAGCAGCGCGACCGCCGCGCCGATGCCGAGGGCGAGCGCCAGGACCGTGGCCCGGGCACGGCGCGCCGCCGAGGCACCGGCGGCGAAATTGCCGGCCAGCCCGAAGGCGCCGTAGACGAGCAGGAGCGGCGCGACGGTACCGGATGGCAGACCGGCGCGTTCCTCAAGGACAAGCCGGACGACGTATAGGCGGCGAAGTGGGCGATGAGGAGGAGGACGATCACCGTCAGGCCGACGGTCACCGAGGGGACGCGCAGCAGCGGCCGGTGGACGGCCCGGTCGTCCGCGTCCACCGGCGCGGCCGGGCGCGGCAAACGGGGCAGCGCCACCAGCAGCCCGGCGCCGAGGAGCACGGCGGCGGCGGACAGCGACGCGAACGAGGCCCGCCACCCAAAGGCGTCACCGACGAACGCGCCCAGGGGAACACCGGAGACGGAGGCGGCGGAGACCCCGTCCGCGTCGTCGCGCAACAGGGCGATGACCACGAGCGTCAGCACGCTGAGGGCCACATACCCCCCGACGAGCACTTCACGGTGCGGAACGCCTTCCGGCTGACGGGATGACGAAGGTCTGCCTCCGGTACGGGGCCGGGCTGCTGCTTGTCCATGCCCACCATCGTCTTCGCGGGCACCGGTGCCCCAGCAGTGAGATCGCCCCTTGTTCGCCCATGACATTTGTCATCGCGCGCCCGGCGCACCTCCGCCGGGGGGGGAACGCCGGAGGGGACCGGCCGCGTGGCCGGTCCCCTCCGTCTGACTAGACGTCAGCTGTCACACCCGGTGTCAGCTGCAGCCGCTCGTCGAGCCGCAGCCCTCGCACAGGTAGCAGCTGCCCGCGCGGCGCATCTTGGTGCCGCAGGAGAAGCAGAGCGGGGCGTCCGCGTTCAGGCCGAGCTGCATCTCCATCAGTTCGGTGGAGTTGTGCGGCTGCTTCGGCGCCGGGACGGCGGCCGCGGCGGGGGCGGCCTCCGCCTTCGGGGCCTCCACCTGGCGCGGGGCGGACTGGGCCAGGCCCTCGACGTCCATGTCCTCGTCGGCCGGCTCGTAGGAGCCGGTGTCGAGGTGGCGCTGGCGCTCCTCGGCCGAGTGGATGCCGAGCGCCGAGCGGGTCTCGAACGGCAGGAAGTCCAGCGCCAGGCGGCGGAAGATGTAGTCGACGATCGACTGCGCCATCCGCACGTCCGGGTCGTCCGTCATGCCGGCCGGCTCGAAGCGCATGTTGGTGAACTTCGAGACGTAGGTCTCCAGCGGCACGCCGTACTGGAGGCCGACGGAGACGGCGATGGAGAAGGCGTCCATCATGCCCGCGAGGGTCGAGCCCTGCTTGGACATCTTGAGGAAGACCTCGCCCAGGCCGTCGTCCGGGTAGGAGTTGGCCGTCATGTAGCCCTCGGCGCCGCCGACCGTGAAGGAGGTGGTGATCCCCGGGCGGCCCTTCGGGAGGCGCTTGCGGACCGGGCGGTACTCGACGACCTTCTCGGCCACCGCGGGAACGACCTCGGCCTTCTTCTCCTCCTCCTTCTTCTTGGCGGAGAGCGGCTGGCCGACCTTGCAGTTGTCGCGGTAGATCGCGAGGGCCTTCAGGCCCATCTTCCAGCCCTCGAAGTAGACCTCCTCGACCTCCTCGACGGTGGCCGTCTCGGGCAGGTTGACGGTCTTGGAGATCGCGCCGGAGAGGAACGGCTGCGCGGCGGCCATCATGCGCACGTGACCCATGGCGGAGATCGCGCGCTCGCCCATGGCGCAGTCGAAGACCTCGTAGTGCTCGGCCTTCAGGCCCGGGGCGTCGATGACATTGCCGTGCTCGGCGATGTGGGCGACGATCGCCTCGACCTGCTCGGGCAGGTAGCCGAGGCGCTTGAGGGCCTTGGGGACCGTGTTGTTCACGATCTGCATCGAGCCGCCGCCGACGAGCTTCTTGAACTTGACCAGGGCCAGGTCCGGCTCGACGCCCGTGGTGTCGCAGTCCATCATGAGGCCGATGGTGCCGGTGGGGGCCAGCACGGACGCCTGGGCGTTGCGGAAGCCGTTCTTCTCGCCGAGGCGGATCACGTCCTGCCAGGCCTCGGTGGCCGCGGCCCAGACCGGGGTGTCCAGGTCGTCCATGCGGGTGGCGACCGCGTTGGCGTCCGCGTGCTGCTTCATGACGCGCTGGTGGGCGTCGGCGTTGCGGGCGTAGCCGTCGTACGGGCCGACGATCGCGGCCAGCTCGGCGGAGCGGCGGTAGGAGGTGCCGGTCATCAGCGAGGTGATGGCGCCGGCCAGGGCGCGGCCGCCGTCGCTGTCGTAGGCGTGGCCGGTGGCCATCAGCAGGGCGCCGAGGTTGGCGTAGCCGATGCCCAGCTGGCGGAAGGCGCGGGTGGTCTCGCCGATCTTCTCGGTCGGGAAGTCGGCGAAGCAGATGGAGATGTCCATCGCCGTGATGACCAGCTCGACGACCTTGGCGAAGCGCTCGGCGTCGAACGACTGGTTGCCCTGGTCGTCGTCGCGGAGGAACTTCATCAGGTTCAGCGAGGCGAGGTTGCACGAGGAGTTGTCCAGGTGCATGTACTCGCTGCACGGGTTGGACGCGGTGATGCGGCCCGACTCCGGCGAGGTGTGCCAGTGGTTGATGGTGTCGTCGTACTGGATGCCCGGGTCGGCGCAGGCCCAGGCGGCCTCGGCCATCTTGCGGAACAGCGCCTTGGCGTCGACCTCCTCGATGACCTCACCGGTCAGGCGGGAGCGCAGGCCGAACTTCGACGCGGTCTCGACGGCCTTCATGAACTCGTCGTTGACGCGGACGGAGTTGTTGGCGTTCTGGTACTGGACGGAGGTGATGTCGTCGCCGCCCAGGTCCATGTCGAACCCGGCGTCGCGCAGGGCGCGGACCTTCTCCTCCTCCTTCACCTTGGTGTCGATGAAGGCCTCGACGTCCGGGTGGTCGACGTCGAGGACGACCATCTTGGCCGCGCGGCGGGTGGCGCCACCGGACTTGATGGTGCCGGCGGAGGCGTCGGCGCCGCGCATGAACGACACCGGGCCGGAGGCGTTGCCGCCGGAGGAGAGGAGCTCCTTGGAGGAGCGGATGCGGGAGAGGTTCAGGCCGGCGCCGGAGCCGCCCTTGAAGATCATGCCCTCTTCCTTGTACCAGTCGAGGATCGACTCCATGGAGTCGTCGACGGAGAGGATGAAGCAGGCGGAGACCTGCTGCGGCTGGGCGGTGCCGACGTTGAACCAGACCGGCGAGTTGAAGCTGAACACCTGGTGGAGCAGGGCGTAGGTCAGCTCGTGCTCGAAGATCTCGGCGTCCGCGGGGGACGCGAAGTACCCGTGCTCCTCACCGGCCTTGCGGTAGGTGAGCACCACGCGGTCGATGAGCTGCCGGAGGCTCGCCTCGCGCTCGGGGGAGCCGACCGCGCCGCGGAAGTACTTGCTCGTGACGATGTTGACCGCGTTCACCGACCAGAAGTCGGGGAACTCGACGCCGCGCTGCTCGAAGTTGATGGAGCCGTCGCGCCAGTTGGTCATGACGACGTCACGACGCTCCCAGACCACCTCGTCGTAGGGGTGCACGCCGGGGGTGGTGTGGATGCGTTCGATGCGCAGGCCCTTGCCGCCCTTGTTCCCCTTGGAGCGGGAACCTCGTGCCGGGCCGCTCGTCGTCTCTGTCATGCCACGCCTCCCTCTACCGGGCGAAAACGCCCTTGTGCGCACATTTCTTCCATGGCGCGATGTGTGTCGTTCGCCCGGGTGCGCGGGAGCGCACCGGGCAGGTCTCGTATGGGGCCGCTCAGTCGGCGGCCGTGGCGGGCGCGGGGACGCCGACGTCCCCGCCGCGACCGCCGGCGTCCTTCGCGGGGCCGTCCCGGCCCTCCTGGCCGGCGCCGTCGGGGGCGCCGGGAATGCCGCCGCGCAGCTCGGCGACGGCCGCCTCGAAGTCCTCGAGCGAGTCGAACGCCTGGTACACGGACGCGAACCGCAGGTATGCCACGAGGTCGAGGTCCTTGAGCGGACCGAGTATGGCGAGGCCGACGTCGTGCGTGGTGAGCTCAGCGCTGCCGGTGGCGCGCACGGCCTCCTCGACCCGCTGGCCGAGCTTGGCCAGGGCGTCCTCGGTGACGGGGCGGCCCTGGCACGCCTTCCGCACCCCGGAGATCACCTTGGTGCGGCTGAACGGCTCGGTCACACCGCTCCGCTTGATCACCATCAGGGACGCGGTCTCGACCGTCGTGAACCTACGGGAGCAGTCGGGGCACTGGCGGCGCCTGCGGATCGAGCAGCCGTCGTCCGTGGTCCGGCTGTCGACGACTCTGCTGTCGGGGTGCCTGCAGAAGGGGCAGTGCATGGCTCTCCACCTTCCTTCACCCTCGACGAGAACCCCGGGAGACCCGGGGGACGTGCACGATCCACGGCTCCGGCCGGCCCTGGCGACAGGGCCCCGCGAAGCAGCCCCAAGCATAGGCGATGGCCATGGGTGGGGATGACCGGGATCGGCCACCGACCACAACTTGTGGGCGACTGACGCCATCAAACCACTAGATCTGGTGTCCGGTCGCCAAGCGGGCCCAGCGCGTGTCGCGGCGCGCGGCCTGGGGCGAGGGCCGGAAAAGGGCCTCCGGAGGGGCGTCGGCGGGCCGCCTGGGGGCCGTCGGACCACGGCGGACGGAGTGGGGCGCGCGGCGCGGCGCGAGGCTCCTGGAGGGCCGTCCGCGAGGTCGGCCGGAGGCGCTCGGACTGCCGTCCGCGAGGTCGGCCGGAGGCGCTCGGACTGCCGTCCGCGAGGTCGCCGACGACAGCTGCCGGAGGCGTCGGCGCGGTCGGACGCCGGCCTGGATGGGACCGCGGCACGGTCGGACGCCGGCCCTCGGCGGGCCGACATCGAGGGTACGCGAGCGGCGCGGCGGTGAACCCTCGGGGGCGCCGACGTCCGGGCGGATGCCACACTGGTACCGCCGCGCACCACGCGTCGCCCCGGGAACGCGGCGTCGCCCCGGACGCGCGGTGGGAACGCCCCGCCCTGCCCGCTCCTGTCGCACGCGGGCTCTCCGGAGCCGTGAATTGCGGGAATTCCCGCGCGGCCGGAACGCGGCCGGGAACGATGGGGCGAGTGGAGCCACGGAAGGACCGGCTCCGGGAAACCCCGGAATTCCCCGGAATCGCACGCGCTCCACGGATGAGGCGAAGTCGGCCGGGGGCGGTCGCGGGACCGTCGCGAGCGGAATTGATCTTCGCTCGTACACCCTCACGCCTGATCAAGTCAGCGAATCGGCGATATTTCACTCGAACGTGTGTTTGGCGCAACCTTTCGAAAGCAACTACCGTTGTCCAGCTAGGGAGAACATTTCGAGAGGGGCCGACGTGACCACCACCGCAAACAGCGCCACCATCACCGCCCAGGACCGCTCCCAGAACCGACTCGACCAGACACATCCGATGAACGACACCGGCATGAACAACGACGGGCAGAAGCCGGCCCGTTCGCTCCCCGGGCGGCCACCCGGAATCCGCGCGGACAGCTCCGGCCTCACGGACCGGCAGCGGCGCGTCATCGAGGTCATCCGGGACTCGGTGCAGCGGCGCGGCTACCCACCGTCCATGCGTGAGATCGGCCAGGCGGTGGGGCTGTCCAGCACCTCCTCGGTCGCGCACCAGCTGATGGCGCTGGAGCGCAAGGGCTTCCTGCGCAGGGATCCGCACCGCCCCCGCGCCTACGAGGTGCGCGGCTCCGACCAGCCCAGCTCCCAGCCGACGGACACCACCGGCAAACCCGCCGCGTCCTACGTGCCGCTGGTCGGCCGGATCGCAGCGGGCGGGCCGATCCTCGCGGAGGAGTCGGTCGAGGACGTCTTCCCCCTCCCCCGGCAGCTGGTGGGCGACGGCGAGCTGTTCGTCCTCAAGGTGGTCGGCGACTCGATGATCGAGGCCGCGATCTGTGACGGGGACTGGGTGACGGTCCGCCGCCAGCCGGTCGCGGAGAACGGTGACATCGTGGCCGCGATGCTCGACGGGGAGGCGACGGTCAAGCGCTTCCGGCGCGAGGACGGCCATGTGTGGCTGCTGCCGCACAACTCCGCCTACCAGCCCATCCCCGGTGACGAGGCCACGATCCTGGGCAAGGTCGTGGCCGTCCTGCGGCGGGTCTGAGCGAGCCGAGACCGGGCCCCGGAATCACTGCGCCGGTTCCGGGGCTCTCCCCTGTCCGCGACCGGCGCGGTGTTCACCGCACCCTTTCCCCTGGGGTGTCGCGAGCGGAGCGGGGGAACGGATCACTCCCGAATTCCCCGCCCCCGCATTGCGAACGCCCGCATTGCGAACGGAAATACCCGCTCAGCGATTCTCCGCCTTCGCCGCCGCGTCGATGGCCGCCAGCGAGCGGCGGACCTGATTGCGGTCGGTCGTGTACCAGAAATCCGGCAGGGAAGCGCGCAGGAACGACCCATAGCGCGCCGTCGCCAGCCTCGGATCGAGCACCGCCACCACACCCCGGTCGCCCGTGGCCCGTACGAGACGCCCCGCGCCCTGAGCCATCAGCAGGGCGGCGTGCGTCGCCGCGACGGACATGAAGCCGTTGCCTCCCGCCTGCTCGACCGCCCGCTGCCGGGCGCTCATCAGCGGGTCGTCCGGGCGCGGGAAGGGCACCCGGTCCATCACGACGAGCTGGCAGCTCGGCCCCGGCACGTCGACGCCCTGCCAGAGCGACAGCGTGCCGAACAGGCACGTCGCCGGATCCGCCGAGAAGTTCTTGATCAGCTCGCCGAGGGTGTCCTCGCCCTGGAGCAGGATCGGGGTGTCGAGCCGGCCGCGCAGCGCCTCGGCCGCGGCCTGCGCGGCGCGCATCGACGAGAAGAGGCCGAGCGTCCGCCCGCCCGCCGCCTCGATGAGCTCGGCCAGTTCGTCCAGCATGTCGGCCCGGCCGCCCTCCCGGCCGGGCTGGGAGAGGTGCTTGGCCACGTAGAGAATGCCCTGCCTGGGGTAGTCGAACGGCGAGCCGACGTCCACGCCCTTCCATTCGGGCAGGTCCTCGCCGGTGACGCCCTCGGGCGCGAGGCCGAGGGAGGCGCCGACCCCGTTGAAGTCGCCGCCGAGCTTGAGCGTGGCGGAGGTGAGCACCACGGACCGCTCGCTGAAGAGCTTCTCCCGCAGCAGCCCGGACACCGAGAGCGGGGCCACCCGCAGGGACGCGCCGTAGCGGTCGTGCCGCTCGAACCAGACGACGTCGTACTCGGAGCCCGCGACGATGCGCTCGGCGACGGCGTGCACGTTCTCCACCGCGGCGAGCGCCTGCTTGCGGACGGCATCCTCATCCTGGACGGACTTGTCGCGCGTCGTACCGAGCGCCGAGACCACCGTCCGCGCCGCGTCCCGCAGCGACACCAGGGCGTAGCCGAGGTCCTCGGGGATCTCCTCCAGCCGCCCGGGCAGGGCCAGCTCCATCAGCCGTTCGAAGCTCTCGGCCGCCGTCTGGAGCGCGTCGGCGACCTTCTCGTCGACGAGCTTGGCCGCGCGCCGGACGGCCTGGTTGACGCGGCCCGGGGTGAGCTCACCGGTGGCCACGCCGGTGACGCGGGAGACCAGCTCGTGCGCCTCGTCGACGATCAGCACCTCGTGCTGGGGCAGCACCGGGGCGCCCTCGATGGCATCGATGGCGAGCAGGGCGTGGTTGGTGACGACGACGTCGGCGAGCTTGGCACGCTCCCGGGCGGCCTCCGCGAAGCACTCGGCGCCATAGGCGCACTTCGAGGCGGACAGGCACTCCCGCGAGGTGACCGAGACCTGGGACCAGGCGCGGTCGGAGACGCCGGGGGTGAGGTCGTCCCGGTCGCCGGTCTCCGTCTCGTCCGACCAGTCACGCAGGCGGAGCAGGTCCTTGCCGAGCTTGCTGGTGGGGGCCGCCGCCTCGAAGGGGTCGAAGAGGCCGTCTTCCTCCTCCTGCGGCACGCCCTCGTGCAGCCGGTGAAGGCAGAGGTAGTTGGAGCGGCCCTTGAGCATGGCGAACTCGGGGCGTCTGCGCAGCACCGGGTGCAGGGCCTCGACCGTCCGCGGCAGATCGCGCTCGACGAGCTGGCGCTGGAGCGCGAGCGTCGCGGTGGCGACCACCACCCGCTCCCCGTGCGCCAGGGCGGGCACGAGGTAGCCGAGGGACTTTCCGGTGCCCGTCCCCGCCTGGACCAGCAGGTGCGAGGTGCCGTCGATGGCCTCGGCGACCGCCTCGGCCATGGCGACCTGGCCGGGGCGCTCGGTGCCGCCGACCGCGGTGACGGCCGCGTGCAGCAGGGCGGTGAGGTCGGGCCGGGACCCGGACGGGGCAGGAGACGCGGAGGGCGCGGGGGTGGCAGTCATAGCCTCTCCAGCCTACGGGGCGGCACCGACATCGCGGGCCCCGTCCGCGACAACCGCCCCGCTCCGCCACCCGGCGCCACCGCTTTCACCGGCCTCATCACCCCGGTCCCGCAAGGGGATTGGCGATCGTGACGTACGGCGACCCGGCGCCGTCCCCGGCCAGCTCGCCCAGCAGGTGGGCCGGGCAGCGCAGGGTGGGCGCGTCCAGCAGGCGGCGCGGCAGGGACGAGCGGGTGGCGCCCGGGCCGGTGGCGGCGCGGGCGAGGAACCGGCGGAAGGCCGCCAGCAGGATCCGTTCGTCGGCGAGCCGCCGGGAGCCGAACGCGCCGATCAGCCCGAGGACGTTGTCGCAGCCCAGGTGGTGGGCGAACCGCTCGTCGGCCGTCCCGTCCGGCAGGAACGCCTCCTCGTCGTCCGCGGCGAGCGCCGGCAGCCGGGCGGAGAGCGCGTCCCGCGCGGACTCCCGGAATCCGGCGTGCTGCCCGCCCCGGTACCGGCCGCCGACCGGCCAGCCGTCCCGGTCCAGCAGGACGAGGGTGTTCTGCTGGTGCGCCGCGAGGACGACGCCCGCCTCGCCGTCGAGCCAGAGCAGCGGGCGGACGACGGCCCCGAGGTAGCGCAGGAACCATTCGACGGCGATCACCGGGACCGGACGGCCGGTGCGCCGGGCGAGCCCGTGGACGGTCTCGGCGAGCCGGGACGAGACGGCCGGGTGCCCGGCCGGTGCCGTACGGCCCGGCCAGGGGCGGAGCGAGGTCAGACCGGCGAGGCAGACGGCGTCGTCGCCGGGGCCGAAGGGGTTATGCCGGAGGACGGCGGCGAGGCCCGGCGCCGGGCCGCCGCCCGGGGCGTCGACGGCGAGCCAGGCGGGGTCGCGCACCACGTCGAAGCCCAGGCCGCCGGGGCAGGCCGCCCGCCAGCGCTCGGCGAGGCCGCCGCGCAGCAGCCGGTGCAGGGCGACGCCGCGGCGCAGCTCCGCTCGGCTCGGCTCGCGGGTGCGTCCGGCGAGGCGTACGCCCAGCGCGAGCTTGATCATCACCGGGGCGTCGGGCCGGTGCACGGTGCGGACGGAGGAGGTCGGGTACCAGGGCGCGCCGTGCGGCCCCAGGTCGTGGAGCAGCCCGGCGTCGAGGAGTGCGGCGACGGCGGGACGGCAGCGGACGTCGCGGGCCTGCCAGGGGTGGAGGGGCAGCGGCACGGTGTCGGGCGGGAGGCACGGCCCGGGTTCCGCGGGGAGGAGGCGGGCCGCCAGGGTCGCCGCCTCGACGGGCCGGCCGCGTTCCGTCCAGGCCGAGTCGGCGGCCAGGACGGACCGGTGGACGGCCAGCCAGTGCAGCGGGAAGCCGCCGCGGCACTCGGGGGCGTAGCGCGGGGACTCGGCGGCGGAGAAGCCCTCGCGGCTCTGCGGCGCGGGGTGCCAGGGGTGGCCCAGGAACGACGCCTGCTCCCCGTGCAGGAAGAGGGCGTCGTCGGCGGGGTCGGCCGGGCGGGCCCGGCGCTCCCCGACGAGGACCGCCGTCCTGCGGACGGAGTCGGCGACCCGGCCGACCAACGCGGCGAGGCCGGCCGCGCTCCCCCGGCCCCCACGGTGCGCCGCCTCCCGGCCGAGCAGCGCGGCCAGGGTGACGGCGTCCAGGGCGGGGGCGCCGTCCGGGGCGTTCAGCAGCGCCGGGGCACCGAACCGGTGCCGCCCGGTGGCCGACCAGTAGCGGACGGGGACGTGGAGGACGTTCCCGTCGGTGGCGAGCGGCAGTTGGAGGCAGGGGCCCGGCGGCCGGTCGACGTCGTGCTCGCGCACCCAGCAGCGCAAGAGGGCGTCGACGGCGGCGCTGTCGGCGGCGGTCGCGGGGTCGGGGTGGTCGAGGGGGTCGGGGTGACAGAAGGGGCCGAGGGTGTCGGTGGGGGCGCAGGGGTCGGCGGGGGTGTCGGGAGCCGTCCGTGACCGGTCACCGTTGGGCGGTACCGGTGGTACGGGCGGTAGGGGTGGTACCGGTGGGACTGGCGCTACGGAACGGGGTGCGACCGGCACGGCGCCCGGGCGGCGCGGGGCCTCGGGTGCGCGAGGAGCGGGGGTCGTCGGCGTGGCGGGGCGTACGTTCATACGGTGCGGCGGGCCGGGCCGTCAGGCCGGGGCCGCGCCTGCCTCCTTCCGTGGGGTGGCGGGCTTCCGTGAGCCGGCGGACAGCCCCGGGACAGCGGCTCGCCGGGCGGATCCCGGCGGCACCTCTTTCCCTTCCGGCACGGGGCCGCCGTGCGCGTCGGGCGCTGTGCCCGCCGGAGCGGAGGGCGCGAAGGTTTCGGCCGCTTCCCGGAGGGGCGCATCGTGCTCCCCGGATACCTCACCCGGCCCGGCCGTGGTGGTACCGCCGGCCACGGGGTCGGTGACCGCCGTCGCCACCGGGCGCGGACCACGCCGATCGGAGGCTCCCCGCGCCGGCGTGGCGGCTCCGGCTGCCACCGGATCGGCGACCGGCGTCGTCAACGGGCGTGGACCGAGCCGATCGGAGGCTCCCCGCGCCGGCGTGACCGCTCCGACTGCCACCGGATCGGCGACCGGCGTCGTCACCGGACGTGGTCCACGCCGACCGGACGCTCCCCGGGCCGACGTGGCCGCTCCGACTGCCACCGGATCAGCGACCGCCGTCGCCACCGGACACGGACCACGCCGACCGGAGGCTTCCAGCACCGGCGTAGGGGCTCCGGCTGCCGCCACGTCGGCGGCCGTCGGCGTGACTGCGGCGAGTCCGCGCCGTTCGGGCGCCCCCGGCACCGTCCCTGTGGGAGCCGTGGAGGTGGCTCGGGCCGGAGCCGGAGCCGGGGCCGGGGGCGCGGCCGGGAGGCCGGAGCGCGCGGCGGCGACCGCCACCGGTACTCCCGCCCGCGAGCCCCCGCTCACGGCGCCGACCGCGTCGGTGAAGCGGTCGAGTACGGCTTCCGCCTGTTCGTCGGTGAGGGTGAGGGGCGGCAGGAGGCGCAGCAGGCGGGGCTCGTCGTCGTCCGCTCCGACGAGGAGGCCGCGGCGGAGGCAGGCGCGGCGGACCGCCTCGGCCGCGGTGGCGTCGGCGCAGGTGACGCCCAGCAGTAGGCCGCGGCCGTGGACGCCGGTGACCGGGTCGCGGCCGGCGACGGCCCGGCGGAGCCGGGCGAGCATCCGCGCGCCCAGGGCCGCGGCCCGTGGGGCCAGGCCGTTGTCCCGGATGTGGCGCAGGGTGGCCGCGCCGGCCGCCATGGCCAGCCGGTTGCCGTGGGCGTCCCGCTCCGGGAGGGCGGCGGGCACGTCGGCGCCGTGGACGAGGAGGGCGAGCGGCAGCCCGCCGCCGATCGCGCCGGCCAGGACCATGACGTCGGGGACGCGGCCGGTGTGCTGCACGTCCCAGAAGGCGCCGGTCCGGCCGGGGCCGGTGCGCGTCTCGTCGGCGACGAGGAGGGTACGGTCGCGGGCTCCGGGGACGGTTCCGGCCGGGCCTGGGCCCTCCGCGTGGGAGGAGGCCGGCGCACCGACTCCTCTGCCGGGCACCGCCCCGGCGAGGCCGCCACCGCCGAGCACCCGGGCCGCGGCGGCGTCGCGGTCCGGGTGGTCCCCTCCCCCGTCTCCGCCGGGCGCGACCCCCGGGCCACCGGCGACCGCCCGGTCCGCCGCGAGGTCGCACGCCCGGGCGAAGCCCTCAACGCCCGCGTCGCCGCATGTCCCGCCATCCCCTGTGCCCATCCGGCGTGAACCGTTGGCTCCCTCCCCGTCGCGAACGATCTCGACGAACCCCCCGGCGCCCGCCGCCAGCGCCCGCGCCGCCGCGAGCGCCGCCGCGCGGGTCGGTGGGCAGAAGTGGAGGCGGGCGTGGTCGGCCAGCCGGCCGGGGAGGGTGGCGCGCAGTTCGTCGGCGAAGACCTCGGCCGGCGGGACGCCGCGGGCGAGCGCGGAGCGGACGGCCTCGCGCACGACCGGGTGGTGGTGGCCGAGGACGAGCGCGCCGCCGCCGGGGAAGCAGTCGAGGTAGCGGCGGCCGTCGGCCGTCTCGACCGTCAGGCCCCGGGCGCGCGCGGGGACGAGGGGCAGCGGGCAGGCGTACGCGCGGGCGGGCGGCTCCGGGCGCGGGGCGCCGCGTCCCGCCGAGAGCACCGCCGGTGGCTGGGTCAAGGCCACGACCTGTGTCCTCCTCCTGTTGAACGCCGGACGTCCCCCGTACGTACCAACGACGCCGGGCCGTCCGGATCACGGGTGCGCGGGAGGGGAAGGTGCGGCGCGTGCCACATCGCCGCCGGCGTGCCGCCCCGGCCCGTCCCCCGCGGCGGCGGCGTAGGGTGTCCCTGCCCCGCCACCGGGGCGGTGCATGACAAGTCCGCGAGGACAAGTCCGCGCGGACACATCCGCGGACGCGGACACGCACCCGCACATGTGTCACCGAACGGGGGAGAAACACTCCATGTCATCCCAACGCCCGCCCGTCGCCCGCCGGCGGGGGCCGCGCACCCTGGCCGCGGTCGCCGTCGCGTCCGTGCTGGCGCTGACCGCCGTCTGCGGTCCGTCCGACGACGACGCGGCCGGTGGCGACAAGCCCACCGCGTCGGCGAGCTCCCAGGGCCTGGACGGGTTCAAGCTCCCCAAGGGGCTCACCCTCCAGGACCTGGAGAAGTGGAAGGGCGGCGCCTGGAAGAAGTGGGACAAGGACCGGTGGCTGCGGGAGGCCCGGGACTTCATCAACCCGATCATCGAGGGGCACTGGAAGCCCGACTCGATGAAGGACGCCCGATCCAGTGACAAGACCGTCAAGGACGCTCCGGGGACTCCCCCGGGCGGTTCGTCCCAGGGCGACCAGGGGGTCACCGACCCGGAGCCGCGGCCGGTGAAGGCCCGTGAGGTGAAGCGGCCGTACAGCGACAACGCCGCCCCGGTCGGCAAGGTCTTCTTCGACAGCCCCCAGGGCCACATGGTCTGCTCGGCGACGGTCGTCAAGGACCCGGCACATCCGGGCAAGTCCAACATGGTGTGGACGGCGGGCCACTGCGTACACGCGGGCCAGAAGGGCGGCTGGTACCGCAACATCGCCTTCGTGCCCTCCTACAACAACCGGGGCCTGCCCGCCTCACAGGTCAACAGCGCGCCGGTGCAGCAGGTCGCGCCGTACGGCGTGTGGTGGGCGGACTGGGCGCAGACCTCGGGCCAGTGGATCGCCCAGGGCGCGTCCAGCGGCGGCGCGGGCGCCCCGTACGACTTCGCCGTGCTGCACGTGAAGCCGGAGCAGGGCTCGGGCAAGTCGCTGGAGGAGACCGTCGGCACCGCGCTGGCCGTGGACTTCGACGCCCCGCAGGTGAAGTCCATCTCCTCGATGGGCGCCTGGGGCTACCCGGCCGCGCCGCCCTTCGACGGGCAGCGGATGTACGACTGCATCGACCGCCCCGGGCGGCTCACCCTGGACAGCGCGCAGCCGACGATGTACCGCATCGGCTGCACGATGACCGGCGGTTCCTCGGGCGGCGGCTGGTTCCGCGTCGGTCCGGGCGGCAAGGCGGTGCTGGTGTCCAACACCTCCGTCGGCCCGTCCGACAGCCGCTGGCTCGCCGGGCCGCACCTGGGCCCCGAGGCCAAGGGCATCTACCAGGCCGTCAGCAAGAAGTTCGCGGCCACGCGCTGACGACGGGCGTCAAACGGTGAAGGGTCCGTCCCCCTCGTGGGGGACGGACCCTTCATCTCGCGCACCGGGTTCAGGCGGCCTGGACGAACGGCCGCAGCTCCGCGGCCAGTTCCTCGTGCACCCGGGCCTTGACCAGGGTGCCCTCCGCCGTGTGCTCCTCGGAGAGGATCTCGCCCTCGGAGTGGATCCGGGCGGTCAGCGCGCCCTGGGTGTACGGCACCAGCGCCTTGACCTCGATCGCCGGGCGCGGCAGCCGCTCGTCGATCAGGGCGAGCAGCTCGTCGATGCCCTCACCGGAGCGGGCCGAGACCGCGATCGCGTTCCGCTCGACGCGCAGCAGGCGCTGCAGGACGAGCGGGTCGGCCGCGTCCGCCTTGTTGACGACGACGATCTCGGGCACGTCGAGCGCGCCCACGTCGCGGATCACCTCGCGGACCGCCGCGAGCTGCTCCTCCGGCGCCGGGTGCGAGCCGTCCACCACGTGCAGGATGAGGTCGGAGTCGCCGACCTCCTCCATGGTGGAGCGGAACGCCTCGACGAGGTGGTGCGGCAGGTGGCGGACGAAACCGACGGTGTCGGCCAGGGTGTAGAGCCGGCCGCCGGGCGTCTCGGCCCGCCGGACGGTCGGGTCCAGGGTGGCGAACAGCGAGTTCTCCACCAGGACACCGGCACCGGTGAGGCGGTTGAGCAGCGAGGACTTTCCGGCATTGGTGTAGCCGGCGATGGCGACCGAGGGCACCTTGTTGCGGCGGCGCTCCTGGCGCTTGAGGTCGCGCCCGGTCTTCATCTCCGCGATCTCCCGGCGCATCCGCGCCATCTTCTCGCGGATCCGCCGCCGGTCGGTCTCGATCTTCGTCTCACCGGGACCACGGGTGGCCATGCCGCCGCCCGAGGAACCGGAACCGCCGCCGCCCATCTGCCGGGACAGCGACTGGCCCCAGCCGCGCAGCCGGGGCAGCATGTACTGCATCTGCGCGAGGGAGACCTGCGCCTTGCCCTCACGGGACTTGGCGTGCTGGGCGAAGATGTCCAGGATCAGGGCGGTACGGTCGACCACCTTCACCTTGACGACGTCTTCCAGGTGGATGAGCTGGCCGGGGCTGAGCTCACCGTCGCAGACGACGGTGTCGGCGCCGGACTCCAGGACGATGTCCCGCAGCTCCTGGGCCTTGCCGGAGCCGATGTACGTGGCCGGGTCCGGCTTGTCGCGGCGCTGGACCACGCCGTCCAGGACCTGGGCGCCCGCGGTCTCCGCGAGCGCGGCCAGCTCCGCCAGGGAGTTCTCGGCGTCCCGCACCGTGCCGGACGTCCAGACGCCGACCAGCACCACGCGCTCCAGGCGCAGCTGCCGGTACTCGACCTCGGTGACGTCCTCCAGCTCGGTGGACAGGCCCGCGACGCGGCGCAGTGCCGCGCGCTCGGAGCGGTCGTACTGGTCCCCGTCCCGCTCCCCGTCGATCTCGTGGCTCCAGGCGACGTCCTCTTCCATCAGGGCGTCGGCCCGAAGGCTCTCCGGGAGGCTCTGCCGGTCCTGCCGGTCCTGGGGAAGGGAAGAAGTGGAGGTCATGTGATCCTTTGCTTCGTCGGGTCGTGCTGGGCGCACGGTGGTGTCCCCGGGCGGGGACCCACATGTCGACAACGCCGGACGCTTCCCGGTGATTCCCGGGCCCGCGCCGCGGCGGCCGACCCGCAAATGGTCCCATGCCGCGCGGGGGCCGTCACGCGGGTTTCGCGGTGACCTTCCAGTCGGGGTGGCCGGGCATGGGCGGGGTGGCGGTGTCGTAGAGCCAGGGGCGCAGGAAGCCGGAGAGGTCGCGGTGGGCGGCCTTCGAGGCGAGGGCGACGAAGTCGGCGGTGGTCACCGTCCGGTCCGCGTACCGGTCGACCCAGGCGCGCTCCAGCTCCTCGAAGGCGCGGGCGCCGATCTTCTCCCGGAGGGCGTAGAGCACCAGGGCGCCGCCGTCGTAGACGACCGGCCGGAAGATGGCGACCTTCTTGCCGGGGGCGGGCTGCTTGAGGGCGGCGGGCGGGCCGGCGTCGGCGCGCATCAGGTCGGAGTACTCGTACGCGCGGCGCATCCGGTCGGCCAGCTTGCGGCCGCCCTTGGCCTCGGCGTACTCGGACTCGTACCAGGTGGCGTGGGCCTCGTTGAGCCAGAGGTCGCCCCAGGTGCGGGGGGTGACGCTGTCGCCGAACCACTGGTGCGCCAGCTCGTGGACCATCACCGACTCCAGGTACCAGGCGGGGAAGGAGCGCTTGGTGAACAGGTCGGCCTCGAAGAGGGAGAGGGTCTGGGTCTCCAGCTCGAAGCCGGTCGTCGCCTCGGCCAGGAGCACGCCGTAGTTCTCGAAGGGGTACCGGCCGAGCCGGCGTTCCAGCCAGGCCAGCTGTTCCGGGGTCTTGGCGACCCAGGGCGCCAGCCCGTCCCGCCGGCCGGCCGGCACGACGCTGCGCAGCGGGAGGCCGTGCGGTCCGGTGGACTCCAGGATCGCGGAGCGGCCGATGGCCACCTGGGCGAGCTCGGTGGCCATGGGGTGGCGGGTGCGGTACGTCCAGGTGGTCGTGGCGCCCCGGGTGGTGTGCCCGGTGGCGACGCCGTTGGCGACGACGGTGAGGTCCTTGGGGGCGCGGATCCGGAAGGTGAAGTCCGCCTTCTCGGAGGGGTGGTCGCTGCTCGGGAAGACGCGGTGCGCCGCGTCCGCCTGATTGGCCATGACCAGCCCGTCCTTGGTGGTGACCCAGCCGCCTTCCCCGCCGCGCGGATCACTGGTGTGGTGGACGGTGACGGTGAAAGGGGTGTGGCGGAGCACCGGGTGGGCCGGAGTGACGACGAGGTCCTCCTCGACGGGGGTGAACGAGGCACGGGCACCGTTCACCTCGACCGAGCGCACCGTGCCCCGGGCGAAGTCGAGGTTGAACCGCTCCAGCCGCTCGGTGGACCGCGCCTCGATGGTGGTCACGGCGTCCAGCGGCCTGTCGTTCCCCCGGTAGTCGAAGGCGAGGACGTAGTCGGTGACGTGGTAGCCCGGATTACCGAGGTAGGGGAAGAGCCGGTCGCCGATGCCCAGCGGGGCGGGCGGCGGCGCGGCGGCGGTCAGGAGCAGCAGCGGCACGGTGGCGGCGAGGGCCGCGCGGCGGAGCCTGCGGCGGTGCTGCGGGGGGCGTGCCCCGGGAGAGTGCGGCATGCGTCCACCGCTATCAGCGCGCCGTCGTCTCCGGGGCGCGGCGCGCGCGGTCCCACCCGTACGGGCGGTGCGCCGGGGGCGCGTACGCCCCTGCGCCCGCTCCGGTCACAGGGGCGCGGCGGCGGGCCGGCCGGCGCGCCCCACGTCGTACACGCCGGGTACGCGGCGCATGGCGCGCATCAGGTCCGGAAGGTGCGAGGCGTCCGGGAGTTGGAGGGTGTACGTGTGGCGGACGCGCTGCTCGTGGGGTGGTTCGACGGCCGCCGAGATGACGGCGACGCCCTCCGCAGCGATGGCCTCGGTGAGGTCCGCGAGCAGGTGCGGGCGGCTGAACGACTCGGCGCGCAGGGTGACGCGGAAGTCCCCGGGCCCGGAGCCGTCGGGGCGGCGCCAGCGCACGGCGATCCGCCGCCGGCCGGCGGCGGTCATCCGCGCCACCGCCGGGCACTCGGCGCGGTGCACCGTCACGGCGCCGCCGCGGACGGCGAAGCCGGTGACCTCGTCCGGGGGCACGGGGGTGCAGCAGCCGGCCAGCCGCGCGCCGGCGTCGGCGAGGCCCGCCTCGGCGCAGCCGAGCACGACCGGTTCCCGGGCGGCGGGAGCCGGGCCGCGGGCGCCGGGCCGGGCGGCGGGGGGCAGGGACAGCGCGGGGCCGACGGGTCCGGCGGGGCCGTGGTCCGCCGCGGGGTCGGGCGCCGGGTGGGTGGCGAACCAGCGGCCGATGGCGATCCGGGCCGCGGGCGTACGGGCGTGCTCGCGCCAGTCGGGGGACGGCCCGGAGGCGGTGTCCGGGGACATCAGCAGCTGGAGGGTGTCGCCGTCGCGCAGGACCGTCCCGAGGGCGACCAGCCGCCCGTTGACCCGGGCGCCGATACAGGTGTGGCCGCCCTGCCCGTACTGCGCGTAGGCGGCGTCGACGCAGCTGGAGCCGGCGGGGAGGCCGATGGTGCCGCCGTCGGCGCGGAAGACGGTGATCTCCCGGTCCTGGGCGAGCTCGTCGCGGAGCGAGGTCCAGAAGGTGTCCGGGTCGGGGGCGGACCGCTGCCACTCCAGGAGGCGGGAGAGCCAGCCGGGGCGGGTGGGGTCGGCACGCTCGCCCTCGGCCGCGTCGGGGGCCTCGGCGGCGGCGTACGGATTGCCGAGGGCGATCACACCGGCCTCGGCGACCCGGTGCATCTGGTGGGTGCGGATGAGGACTTCGGCCACCTGGCCGGCCTCGCCGGCGATGGCGGTGTGCAGCGACTGGTAGAGGTTGAACTTGGGGACGGCGATGAAGTCCTTGAACTCCGAGATGTACGGGGTGAAGCAGGTGTGCAGCTCGCCCAGGACCGCGTAGCAGTCCGCGTCCTCCCCGACGAGGACGAGCAGCCGCCCCAGGTCCGAGCCCGTCACCTCGCCGCGCTTCAGCCGCACCCGGTGCACGGAGACGAAGTGCCGGGGCCGGACCTGCACTTCGGCGGTGACGCCGGCCTCGCGCAGGACCGCGCGCACCCGCGCCGCCGTGGCCTGGAGCGGGTCGGGGCGGCCGGCGTGGGCGAGGACGGCCTCCCGGGTGGCGGCGTACTCCTCGGGGTGGAGGATGGCGAAGACCAGGTCCTCCAGTTCGGCCTTGAGCACCTGGACGCCCAGCCGCTCGGCGAGCGGGATCAGCACGTCCCGCGTCACCTTGGCGATCCGCGCCTGTTTCTCGGGGCGCATCACACCGAGGGTGCGCATGTTGTGCAGCCGGTCGGCGAGCTTGATGGACATCACACGAACGTCGTTGCCGGTGGCCACCAGCATCTTGCGGAACGTCTCGGGCTCGGCCGCGGCGCCGTAGTCGACCTTCTCCAGCTTGGTGACCCCGTCGACGAGGAACCGCACCTCCGCGCCGAACAGCTCGCCCACCTGATCGAGCGTCACCTCGGTGTCCTCGACGGTGTCGTGCAGCAGGGAGGCCGTCAACGTCGTGGTCTCCGCGCCGAGTTCGGCGAGGATCAGGGTGACGGCGAGCGGGTGGGTGATGAACGGGCCGCCGCTCTTGCGCGTCTGCCCCCGGTGCGAGGACTCCGCGAACAGATAGGCGCGGCGCAGGAGGTCCAGATCGGCCCCGGGATGGTGGGCCCGGTGCGCCTTGGCGACGTGCTCCAGGGCGTCGGGGAGCCGGCCCCGGGCCCCCGAGCCGCCGAGCGCCGCGCGGCCCAGCCGTCTCAGGTCGATCCGGGGGCCGCGTTTACGGCGGCTGGGGCGTTCGTTCGTGGCCTCTGCGCTCATGGGCACCTCCGGCAGCGTCGACCGGCGGTCGGCTCACGCCGTCCGGGCCGGTGCTTGATGCTACCGACCCCATCACGCACCGCTCACCCCCTCTCGCGCAGAGTGAACCGGATCACCCATTCGAGGGAGGCGTTCATCCGGAAAACCGATGAGGCGGCTACGGTGTCCGGGCTCCGGACCGTCAGGAGGCGGTCAGCCAGGCGGTGTCGAAGTGCCCCTCGGCGACGATCACGGCCGGGCCGGTCATCTCGACCGTGCCGTCCGGGAGCTCGCCGATCACCAGCCGGCCGCCGGTAACGTCCACCGTGTAGGTGACGGGCCGCCCGTCGACGGCCGGGTCGGCGCCGTCGCGGCGGGCCGTCGCGACCATCACCGCGCAGGCGCCGGTGCCGCAGGAACGGGTCTCGCCGGAGCCGCGCTCGTGGACGCGCAGGGCGACGTGGCGCGGGCCGCGGTCGACGACGAACTCGACGTTGACCCCGTCCGGGTAGGCGTCCGCCGGGCTCACGGCGGGGGCGTCGTCCAGCTTGCCGGCGTGGGCGAGGTCCTCGACGAAGAGGACGGCGTGCGGGTTGCCCATGTTGACGTTGCGCGCGGGCCAGCTGCGATCGCCGACCGTCACGGTCACCTCGCCGGCGGGAAGGGCCGCCCGGCCCATGGAGACGGTGACGGGGCCCGGCTCGCCGTCGGGGCCGTCCTTGGCGATGTGCGCGCGGCGCACGCCCGCGCGGGTGGCGATGGCCAGGTCTCCCGCCTCGGCGAGCCCGGCCCGCTGGAGGTAGCGGGCGAAGACGCGGACGCCGTTGCCGCACATCTCGGCGACGCTGCCGTCGCTGTTGCGGTAGTCCATGAACCACTCGGCCTCGCCGGCCATCGCCCGCGCCTCGGGGTGCGCGGCGGACCGGACGACCCGCAGCACCCCGTCGGCGCCGATGCCGGCCCGGCGGTCGCAGAGCCGCGCGACGGCGGCCGGGGAGAGGTCGATCAGCCCGTCGTGGTCGGGGATGATCACGAAGTCGTTCTCGGTGCCGTGGCCCTTGAGGAAGGCGGTCTGCGCGGTGCTCACGTGTCGATGGTACGGCGGGTGGCGCCCCCGCCGTCCGGCGGTCCTACGCGGGCGGGCCCGGAGACCTCCGGCCGTCCCTTCCGGGACCTTGCAGCCTCCCGGCGGCCTCCGCCCCCGACGGCGCCCGGCACACGGACCACCTCCGGTCGGCGGACGCCGGGAGCCGACCGCGGTCGTTCCCGGAGCGGATCGACACCTGCCCGCCCTCCGCCGGCCGGCGACGACGGGGGGGAGCGGCCGTGTACGACGAGCCCGGCCGGCCCGCGCGACGGCTCGTCCGGTCCGTCAGCGCAGCCGCGCCACGCGCCAGACGGCCAGCACGGTCGCCAGGACGACCACGACGGTGTACGCGGCCACGTACCGCCAGTCCGGGCGCCGCCCGGAGCCGCGCGGCGGCAGGCCGGGCCAGGTGTAGCCGACGCGGCGGGCCGCCATCACGCCCCACCCGGCGGCGCAGCCGCAGATGAGCAGGCCGAGCATGGCGACGACCGGGCCGCCGTCGCCGACCTCGAAGGCGAGCGGGAAGGCGAACATCAAGGAGCCGGTCACGGCGAGGACGACGATCGGCGCCAGTTGCCAGACGCGGAGCCGGCGCGGGGGCCGCAGCTCGCGGAAGGACTCCGCCGTACCGCCGGCGCCCGGCTCCGGAGCGGAGCCGTCCGCGGCGTCGGGGCCGTCCGGGGTGAGGCCGCCGGGCCCGTCATCGAGCGGCTGCTGCGGTCTGTCACGAGGGCCGGCCTCCATCGCCACGCGCCCTCCCAACCGGACTTCACGGCTCGATCGAAGACTGATGATGGCACGGTCCGACAGACCCCGATGACACGTGGCGCGTCCCGATGCCATCACGTGATCAGGCTGTGACCGCCCGTTCGACCAACGCCAGCGCGAGTCCCGGGAGTTCCGCGCGCCGGTCGGCGGCGCCGCTGAGCCAGTGGACGCGGGAGTCGCGGCGGAACCAGGAGTCCTGCCGGCGCGCGAAACGCTTGGTGGCGCGCACGGTCTCGGCGCGCGCCTCCTCCTCGGTGCACTCGCCGGCGAGGAAGGCCAGCACCTGCTGGTACCCGAGCGCGCGCGACGCTGTGCGCCCCTCGCGCAGTCCGGCCCGCTCCAGTTCGCGCACCTCGTCGACCAGTCCGGCCTCCCACATGACGTCCACACGCCTGGTGATGCGCTCGTCCAGCTCGGGCCGCTCGACGTCGACGCCGATCTGCACGGCGTCGTAGACGGCCGTCTCGCCGGGCAGGTTGGCGGTGAACGGCTTCCCCGTGATCTCGATGACCTCCAGTGCCCGGACGATGCGGCGGCCGTTGCCGGGGAGGATGGCGCGGGCCGCGTCCGGGTCGGCGGCGGCCAGCCGGGCGTGCAGCGCGCCCGGCCCGAGCTCGGCCAGCTCGTCCTCCAGGCGGGAGCGGACGGCCGGGTCCGTGCCGGGGAACTCCAGGGCGTCGATGGCCCCCTTGATGTACAGGCCCGAGCCGCCGACGAGCACGGGCGTACGGCCCTCGGCCAGCAGCCGGTCGATCTCGGCGCGGGCCAGCCGCTGGTACCCGGCGACGCTCGCCGCCTCGGTGACGTCCCAGATGTCGAGCAGCCGGTGGGGGATCCCCTGCCGCTCCTCGGTCGTCAGCTTGGCGGTGCCGATGTCCATGCCGCGGTAGAGCTGCATGGAGTCGGCGTTGACGACCTCGCCGTCGAGGTGCCGCGCGAGCGCGACGCCGAGGTCGGACTTGCCGGCCGCGGTGGGACCTACGACGGCGATGACCTGCGGTGCGGGGGGTGCGTTTCTCACCCCACCAGTCTCGCAAACACCGGGCCTCCCCTCGAACGAGCGACGTGACGCGACGCTCCCGGTCTCGTTGCCTGTTGCGAGGTTCCGACCGCCGGTTCACGGGCCGGAGCCCGCGAGCGGCGCAATGGGACGCTCCGGGCGACCCGGGATTTCGCTCACACCAGTAAGGTAATGGAGTAGATATGGGCGTGTTTTCATGGCTTCGCCGCAAGCCGTCGCAGGCGTCAACGGAGGAGGCCGCGACGGACACCCTGACGGCGGAACCGGACGGCGGCGCCGGGACGGACGAGGCGGCCGACGAGAACGCGGCGGCCGCCGAGGCCGTCACGGCCGGCTCCACCGAGGAGACCGGGGCGGCCGAGGGTGGCGAGGGGGTCGAGGGCGTCGACATCCCGAAGCAGCAGTCCGCGGACGAGGCGGCGGACAGCGAGGCCGGTGAGGGCGCCCGCAAGTAGTGCGCGGACCGCGCGCGGAACGAAGCGAGGGGTAGGTGCCATGGGCCTGTTCGATGATCTCAAGGCCAAAATCGGTCCGGTGAAGGACAAGGTCGGCGGCCTCGTGCAGCAGCACGGGGACAAGATCGAGCAGGGGCTGGACAAGGCCGCGCGGATGGTCGACTCCAAGACCGACGGCAAGTACAGCAACCAGATCCGGACCGGTGCCGGCAAGGCCAAGGAGGCGCTCGGCCGGCTCGCCGAGGAGCCCAAGCCGGAGGGCCCCGGCGGCAAGGGCGGCGCCGGTTCCCCGGCGTCCTGACCCCTCGTCCGGGTCCCGGTTCTCGTCCGGGCCCGGGGGAACCCCGTACGGCGACGGCCGCGGAGCAGCTCGCTCCGCGGCCGTCGCCGTACGCGCGGGACGCCGTACGCGCGGGACGCGGCGGGCGGCGCTCGCCTCGGCCGGACGCCGTGGCCCGGCCGGACGCCCAGGACGCTCAGCCGCGGAAGCTCAGACCAGACCCTCAGGCCCGGATGCCCAGGACCAGACCCTCAGGACCAAACCGCGACGTGGTACCCCACGCCGTACGGCGCCTCCTCGTACAGCGGCCGCCCGCTCAGCCCCGCGCCCTCCGCCGCGCCCGCGAGCACCTGCCAGGCGGGCCGGCCGACGGCCTGCAGCTCACGGGCGGTCGCGGGGTCGAGGGCGGCGAGGGCGGCGGTGTCGGCGGAGCCCAGGGCCGCCGCCGAGGTGGCGTCGAAGCCCTCCGCCCGTTCGTCGAGGTAGCCGGGCGCCTTGACCGTGCGGCGGGCGCTGCCGTCGCCCATGACCAGCAGTGCCACGCGGCCTTCCGGGGCGGTCAGTTCACGGCCGGCGGCGAGGCAGTCGGCGGGGGTGAGCGACTCGGCCACGCCGAGGCCGGTCACCGGGGCGGCCGACCAGCCGGTGCGCTCCAGCAGCCAGGCGGCGACGGCCAACGACAGCGGCAGCGGCCGCCCGGCCGTACCGTCATCGCCCCGGCCCAGCCGGACGTCGAGGGCGACCCCGAAGCCGCGGAACGAACCGCCGGCGCCCTCGGCGTAGGACCCCGCACCGTCCTCGGCCGCGGGCCCGACCACCACGAGGCGGTCGGGCCGGGCCGCTGCCAGGACGGCGACGGCGTCCAGGCAGGCGGCCCGCAGCGGGTCGAGCTCCGGGGCGGCCCCGGCGGCGACCTCGGGTACGAGCAGCGGCGGGCAGGGGCACACGGCGGCGGCGACGAGCATGCTCGGAACCTTAAGCCCTCGCCGTGCTCAGTCGCAGCCGCAGCCCGCGGCGGCCGGGGCCGGGGACGGCGCGGGGGCGCCGATGGTCGGGATGCCGAGCAGCACGCCCTTCGGCTTCTCCGCGGCGGCGGCGTTGCGCTTCTCCCAGGCGTCGCCCGCGCGGGTGCGGCGCACGCCCTTCGCCGGGCCCTCGGCCAGCAGGTGGTGCGGGGCGGCGTAGGTGATCTCGACGGTGACGACGTCGCCGGGGCGCACGTCCTCGTCCGGCCTGGTGAAGTGGACGAGCCGGTTGTCGGGCGCCCGGCCGGAGAGCCGCCGCGTGGCGTCGTCCTTCCGGCCCTCGCCCTCGGCGACCAGGATCTCCAGCGTCCGGCCGACCTGCTTCTTGTTCTCCTCCCAGGAGATCTGCTCCTGGAGCTCCACCAGCCGCTCGTAGCGCGCCTGCACGACCTCCTTGGGGATCTGGCCGTCCATGGTCGCGGCGGGGGTGCCGGGGCGCTTGGAGTACTGGAAGGTGAACGCCTGGGCGAAGCGGGCCTCGCGGACCACGTGCATGGTCTGCTCGAAGTCCTCCTCGGTCTCGCCCGGGAAGCCGACGATGATGTCGGTGGAGATCGCGGCGTCCGGCATGGCGGCGCGCACCTTGTCGATGATGCCGAGGAAGCGCTCCTGGCGGTACGAGCGGCGCATCGCCTTCAGGACGGTGTCCGAGCCGGACTGGAGCGGCATGTGCAGCTGCGGCATCACGTTGGGCGTCTCGGCCATCGCGGCGATCACGTCGTCGGTGAAGTCGCGCGGGTGCGGCGAGGTGAAGCGGACGCGCTCCAGGCCCTCGATCTTCCCGCAGGCGCGCAGCAGCTTGGAGAACGCCTCGCGGTCGCCGATGTCGGAGCCGTAGGCGTTGACGTTCTGGCCGAGCAAGGTGATCTCGCTGACGCCCTCGGCGACCAGCGCCTCGACCTCGGCCAGGATGTCGCCGGGCCGGCGGTCCTTCTCCTTGCCGCGCAGCGCGGGGACGATGCAGAAGGTGCAGGTGTTGTTGCAGCCGACGGAGATCGAGACCCACGCGGCGTACGCGCTCTCGCGCCGGGTCGGGAGGGTCGACGGGAACGCCTCCAGGGACTCGGCGATCTCGACCTGCGCCTCCTCCTGGATCCGGGCGCGCTCCAGCAGGACGGGCAGCTTGCCGATGTTGTGCGTGCCGAAGACGACGTCGACCCACGGCGCCTTCTTGACGATGGTGTCGCGGTCCTTCTGCGCCAGGCAGCCGCCGACGGCGATCTGCATGCCGGGGCGCCGGGTCTTCATCGGGGCCAGCCGGCCGAGGTTGCCGTACAGCTTGTTGTCGGCGTTCTCGCGGACGGCGCAGGTGTTGAAGACGACGACGTCGGCGTCGCCCTCCGTGGTGTTCTCGGGGGCGCGGACGTAGCCCGCGTCCTCCAGCAGGCCGGAGAGCCGCTCGGAGTCATGGACGTTCATCTGGCACCCGTAGGTGCGGATGAGGTAGGTCTTGGTCGAGGGCACGTCGTGGCTCCGGTCGCTGCTGGTCATGCACACAAGGGTAGGCGGTGTCCCGGAGGACCTCTTCCGTGCCGGAACATCCCGCTCCGTTCCGGCTCCGCGACGGCCCCGCACCGCTGCCGGTTCCCTCCCGCGAAGCGCCCCGCGCCCTCCCGCGAAGAGCCTCGCGCGGGCCTGGCGTCCCCCGGCGCGCGCTGGCAGGATCCGCCCATGGCCCCCCCGTACCCCTTTGGTCAGGCGTCGCACCGTATGGGCGGGCGCCCTGTCCGCCGCCCTGCTCGCGCTGCTGACCTGGTCGCTGGCCGCCCCGCCCGAGGACCCGGTGCCCGGCGGCCGGATCACCGTCGCCACCGGGGTGCCGACCGGCGTCTACGCCAAGTACGGCGCCCTCCTCAAGGAGGACCTGCACCGCGACCTCCCGTCGCTGGACGTCCGCCTGCGGCTCAGCACCGGCTCCGTCGACAACCTGCGCCGGCTCACCACCGGCGACGCGGACTTCGCGATCGCGACCGCCGACGCCGCCGCGGACTACGTCGACAACGACCGTCCGGGCGGCGACCGGCTGCGCGCCTGCGCCCGCCTCTACGACGACTACATGCAGCTCGTGGTGCCGAGGGACGCCTCGGCCCAGTCGATCCGGGACCTCAAGGGACTCAAGGTCGGCGTGGGGGCCGAGGGCTCCGGGGTGCAGTTGATCACCAGGAGGCTGTTCCAGGCCGCCGGCCTGGACTTCACCAAGGACATCACCCCCGTCCAGGTCGGCATCGACCGGATGCCGGACCTCCTGGAGAAGGGCGACATCGACGCCTTCTTCTGGTCGGGCGGGCTGCCCACCAGCGCCGTCCTGTCGCTCAGCCGCCGGATGCCGGTGCGGCTCGTCCAGCTCGGCGACATGATCGGCCCGCTGCGCACCCTGGGCCGCGAGACGCGCTTCTACCGGGCCGCGGTGATGCCGGCGGACGCCTATCCGGCCATGCGGGCCACCGAGGTGGTGAAGACCATCGCGGTCGCGAACCTGCTCATCACCACCGAGGACACCGACGCCCACCTCACCGAGGGCGTGACCCGCACGGTGATAGCGAGCCGGGACCGGATCGGCCAGGTGGTGCACGCGGCGCAGCGGGTGGACCTGCGCACGGCGGTCTTCACCGATCCGCTGCCGCTGCACTCCGGGGCGCGGCGGTACTACGTGTCGACGAAACCCTGAGGCCGTTCAAGACCGTTCGCGCGGGACGTCGATGACGACCCGCAGTCCGTGCGGTTCGTTGCGCCCGTAGGCGATGCCCGCGCCGCCGGCCGTGAGCAGGGTGCGGGCGATGGAGAGGCCGAGGCCGGAGCCCGAGACGTTCTGGTGCCGGCCGCTGCGCCAGAAGCGGTCGCCGACGCGGGTGAGTTCCTCGTCCGTCAGGCCCGGGCCCTCGTCGGTGACGGTGACGACGACGCGGTCCCCCGCCGCCTCCAGGGCCACCTCGACCCGGGCGCCCTCCGGGGTGAACTTGAGGGCGTTGTCCACGACGGCGTCGAGCGCGCTGGACAGGGCGACGGGGTCGGCCCAGCCCGTGGCCGCCGCCGGGCCGGTGTAGGCCAGGGCGACGCCCTCCCGTTCGGCCACCGGCGACCACGCGCCCACCCGGTCGGTGACGAGCTCCGCGACGTCGGTCAGCTGGAGGTCGCTCGCGGCGTGTTCGGCGAGGGCGAGGTCGAGGAGGTCGTCCAGCACCCGGGCCAGCCGTTTGCCCTCGGTGCGCACGGAGGCGATCTCCTCGTGCCCGTCGGGCAGTTCCAGCGCCAGCAGCTCGATCCGCAGCAGCAGCGCCGCGAGCGGGTTGCGCAGCTGGTGCGAGGCGTCGGCGACGAAGGCGCGCTGCTGCTCCAGGGACTCCTCCACGTTGTCGGCCATCTCGTTGAACGAGCGGGCCAGC
Organism: Streptomyces mobaraensis; assembly: GCF_020099395.1. Taxonomy (NCBI): domain Bacteria; kingdom Bacillati; phylum Actinomycetota; class Actinomycetes; order Kitasatosporales; family Streptomycetaceae; genus Streptomyces; species Streptomyces mobaraensis. The sequence goes on from NZ_CP083590.1 coordinate 1,953,840, forward strand.
CGCCGGAGTTCCGGCGGCCCCTGGTCGGCCACCACCCGGGAGTTGAGGTGGCCGGTGGCCATGTTGTGCGCGGCGGCGTCCAGGGTGCGGACGGGCCGCAGCACCCAGCCGGTGAGCCGGAACGCGGCGGCGACGGCGAGCAGCATCGCCGCCGACTCCCCCGCCAGGATCAGCAGCCACTTGTGCAGGATCCAGGAGCGCATCGCCCCGGTGGGCGAGTCGGTGACGACGACCGCGACGACGTCGCCGTCGCGGATCACCGGTGAGGCGACGGTCAGCCGGCGGTGCTCCCAGGGCCAGACCTGCTCGGGGTCGTGGCTGCGCCGCCCGGCCAGCGCCTCCTGGAACGCCCGCCGCCCCTCCGCGTCGGGCGGGCCCTCCCAGCCGAGCGGGGCCGCGGCCATGGCGCTGCCGTTCCGGTTGAAGACACCGGCGTGTATGCCGTAGAGGTCCTCGTAGCGGTTGAGTTCGGCCCGCAGGGTGATCAGCCGCTCGTCCACGTCGGCGGGCGTCTCGAACGGCCGGGTGGCGACGTACTGGGCGAGCGCGGCGAACCGGGCGGTGTCGTCGATCCGGTCGACCACCAGGCGTTGCTGCTGCACATTGGCCAGGCCGGCGCCGAGCGGGAGGCCGAGGGCGAGCAGCACGCCGGCCATCAGGACGATGAGCAGGGGGAGGAGTCGGGCGCGCACGGGTGTGGCCGGCCGTCACGCCGAGGGGACGACGATTTTGTAGCCGACGCCCCTGACCGTCTCGATCAGGGCGGGCATGCGGAGTTTGCCCCGGAGCGACGCGATGTGCACCTCCAGCGTCCGGCCCGTCCCCTCCCAACTGGTCTGCCACACCTCGCTGATGATCTGCTCCCGGCGGAAGACGACGCCGGGCCGCTGCGCGAGCAGCGCCAGGAGGTCGAACTCCTTGCGGGTGAGCGGGACCGCCAGGCCGTCCACCGAGACGCGCCGCGTGGGGAGTTCGATGGTCAGGCCGCCCAGCCGCAGGGTGCTGCCCGGCACCTCGTCGGGGCCGGGGGCCGGACCCGGTTCCGGCGGGGTGCGCCGGGCGACGGCGTGGATGCGGGCCAGCAGCTCGCCGGTGTCGTACGGCTTGACGACGTAGTCGTCGGCCCCCAGGTTCAGCCCGTGGATCTTGGAGCGGGTGTCGGCCCGCGCGGTCACCATGATGACGGGGGTGCCGGTGCGCTTGCGGATCCTGCCGCACACCTCGAAGCCGTCCTGGTCGGGCAGGCCGAGGTCGAGCAGGACGACGCCGAACGGCGCGGCGTCGCCCGGCAGGAGGGCCTGGAGGGCCTCCTCGCCGTTGCGGGCGTGGGTGACGGCGAAGCCGTGCCGGGCCAGTACGGCCGACAGGGCCGCGGCGACGTGGTCGTCGTCCTCCACCAGCAGCAGTCTCACTCGTCCTCCGTCCACGCCCGCCCCCGCCTCGTGGGGTGACACCGCATCCACTCCGATGGACGCGGCGCGCGTCAAGGGGGTGCGGCCCGGCCGGGGGCTTCCGTTATGCAGCCGGTACGCCCCCGCACGCGCTTCGCGCCCCCCTCACCCTCGGTGTCCAGCCGCAGCCGGATCGTTATGCTCAATTTCAGCTCAGATGTAATGACGCTGGTCGGGGCGGCTCACTACTGTCCTCTCATTCGAGGAGGACGGAGCGAGGAACGCCGATGAGCGAAGCACCGGTGACCAAGGACGCCACGGCCGCCGAGGGCACCGCCCCCGCGGGGGACCCCCTGGTCGTCCTGGACAAGGTCAACAAGCACTTCGGACAGTTGCACGTCCTTCAGGACATCGACCTCACCATCGCCCGCGGCGAGGTGGTCGTCGTCATCGGCCCGTCCGGTTCCGGGAAGTCGACGCTGTGCCGGACGATCAACCGGCTGGAGACCACGGACTCCGGGTCGATCACCATCGACGGCCGGCCGCTGCCCCAGGAGGGCCGGGAGCTGGCGCGGCTGCGCGCCGACGTGGGCATGGTCTTCCAGTCCTTCAACCTGTTCGCGCACAAGACCGTGCTGGACAACGTGACGCTGGGCCAGGTCAAGGTGCGCAAGAAGGACCGCAGGTCGGCCGAGGCCACCGCGCGCACCCTCCTCGACCGGGTCGGCGTCGGCGCCCAGGCGGACAAGTACCCGGCCCAGCTCTCCGGCGGCCAGCAGCAGCGCGTGGCCATCGCCCGCGCGCTCGCCATGGACCCCAAGGTGATGCTCTTCGACGAGCCGACCTCCGCCCTGGACCCGGAGATGATCAACGAGGTGCTGGAGGTCATGCAGCAGCTCGCCCGGGACGGGATGACGATGGTCGTCGTCACCCACGAGATGGGCTTCGCCCGCTCCGCCGCCAACCGCGTGGTCTTCATGGCCGACGGCCGCATCGTCGAGGAGGCGCGGCCGGACAGCTTCTTCAGCAACCCGCGCAGCGACCGGGCCAAGGACTTCCTCTCCAAGATCCTCCACCACTGAGCCCCTCCCCTCACCCCACCCCCACGCCGTCCTCCCGCAGGGCGAACACCCGCCGACACAAAGGATGTTCACGATGAAGCTCCGGAAGACCGCCGCCGTGGCCGCCGTGGTGGTGGCGCTGGCCGCGTCCGCGACCGCCTGCGGCAAGGACCGCGACACCGACGACAAGAAGGCCGACCCCGGAGCCGGCTCCTCGGCCCCCGCGGTCCCGACCTACAAGGTCAACACGGCGGCCGACGTGAAGGGTTCGCCGGTCTTCGAGAAGATCAAGGGCAAGAAGATCACCATCGGCACCAAGGCCGACCAGCCCTTCCTCGGCTTCGAGAACCCCAGCGACAAGACGCGGTCCGGCTTCGACGTGGAGATCGCCCGGATGATCGCGGCGGACCTCGGCTTCGACAAGGACCACATCGAGTTCAAGACGGTGCCCTCGGAGTCCCGCGAGACCCAGATCGCCAACGGCGGCGTCGACCTCTACGTCGGCACGTACACGATCAACGACGAGCGCAAGAAGCAGATCGACTTCGGCGGCCCGTACTACATCGCCGGCCAGGACCTGCTCGTCAAGAAGGACAGCGACATCAAGGGCCCGGACGACGTCAAGGGCAAGAAGGTCTGCTCGGCCACCGGCTCCACCCCGCTCAAGCGGATCAAGGAGGCCAAGTACGGCGCCAAGGAGGTCAAGGCCCAGCAGGGGTACCAGCTCTGCGTGCAGGAGCTGATCAACGGCACGGTGGACGCGGTCACCACGGACGACGCGATCCTCAAGGGCTACGCCGCGCAGAACAAGGGCGCGCTCAAGGTCGTCGGCAGCCCGTTCTCCAAGGAGCCGTACGGCGTCGGCCTGAAGAAGGGCGACAAGGCGCTGCGCGACGCGGTGAACAACGCCCTGGAGGCGCACATGAAGAACGGCGACTGGAAGAAGGCGTACGACGCCACCCTGGGCCTGTCGGGCACGGCCGCCCAGGAGCCGCCCGCCGTCGACCGGTACTGACGCGTACTGACGCCACCGATTGCCGCCTGCCGGGCCGCCCCGGCCCCCTGAGCCGGGGCCGGGGCCCCGGGGACGACCGCCACGCGATTCCGGAGAAGTGACTTGAACGTTCTGACGGACCACTTCGCGGAGTTCCGCGAAGGCTTCCTCAACACCGTCGAGCTGACGGTGCTGAGCGCACTGCTGGCCCTGGTGCTGGGCACCCTGATCGCCGCCTTCCGGGTATCTCCGGTGCCCGCGCTGCGCGTCTTCGGCACGACCTGGGTGACGCTGCTGCGCAACACCCCGCTCGTGCTCCTCTTCCTCGCCGTGACCCTCGGCCTGCCGGCGCTGGGCCTCAAGGGCTGGGACTCGTTCTGGCTCGCGGTGCTGGCGCTGGGCTGCTACACCTCGGCGTTCATCTGCGAGGCCATCCGCTCGGGCATCAACACCGTGCCGATGGGACAGGCGGAGGCCGCCCGCTCGATCGGGATGACGTTCAGCCAGACGCTGAGCCAGGTCGTCCTCCCGCAGGCCCTGCGGACCGCGATACCCCCGATCGGCAGCCTGATGATCGCGCTGACCAAGAACACGGCCATCGCCTCGGGCTTCAACGTCGCCGAACTCGGGGCCCTCCAGAAGCAGCTCAACGCGGACGAGGGGTACAACATCTACGTCATCTTCCTCTGGATCGCCCTCGGCTACCTCATCGTCACCTTCGTCATCAGCGGCCTCTTCCGACTGCTGGAGAGCCGGATGGCGGTGGCCCGATGAGCACCAACGTCCTCTTCGACGCCCCCGGCCCCAAGGCCCGCGTCCGCAACCGCGTCTACGGCGTCCTCGCGGCCCTCGCGATCCTCGGCCTGATCGCGTTCATCCTCCACCGGCTGGACGTCACCGGGCAGTTCCAGCACGGCCTGTGGGACACGTACCAGTACAACGACACACAGGAACGCATCGTCGAGGGCCTGCTGACGACCCTCAAGACGTTCGCCATCGCCGCGGTCCTCTCGCTCGCCCTCGGCACGCTACTCGCCACCGGACGGCTCTCCGACCACGCGCCGGTGCGCTGGGCGGCCACCGTGCTGGTGGAGTTCTTCCGCGCGATGCCGCTGCTCATCATGATCTTCCTGCTGTACGCGGCGTTCTTCACCACCGAGCCCATGTGGGCCCTGGTCATCGGCCTGACCCTGTACAACGGCTCGGTCCAGGCGGAGATCTTCCGGTCCGGCATCAAGGCCCTCCCCAAGGGCCAGAGCGAGGCCGCCTACGCCATCGGGCTGCGCAAGACCCAGGTGATGACGGGCATCCTCGTCCCGCAGGCCGTCCGCTCGATGCTGCCGTCGATCATCAGCCAGCTCGTGGTGACGCTCAAGGACACCTCGCTCGGCTTCATCATCCTCTACGAGGAACTGCTCTTCGTGGGCAAGTCGTTCGCGCAGCAGCAGGAGCCGGTGGGCGGGGTCTACCCGTTCATCCCGATGGTCATCGTCTTCGGTTCGATCTACATCCTGCTCTGCCTCGCCCTGTCCGGCATCGCCAACTGGATCGAACGGCGCACGAAGCGCTCCCGCAAGGGCGCCCCTCCCGCTCCCCCCGTGACCGCGGACCTCGGGAACGCCACCGGGGCAGGTCCGGCCGCCTGACCGGGTGGTGCCCCGGTGGCGCACGACGGCTCCCGGTCCCCCCGCGGACCGGGGGGCGTACGCCACCGGCGCGCCGCCGGGGGACCACTGATCACTTGACGCAAGCACCGGCAATGGGTTGCATACGTTCTGTGATCGCGCTCCGTCTCCTCACCACCCTCGCGCCGTGGACCCGGTGACCGTCGTCGGGGCCGGACCCGTCGGCCTCGCGCTCGCCCTGGCCCTCTCCCGTCACGAGGTGCCCGTCGTCGTCCTCGACGAGAGACCGGCCGGCGACGCGGACCTCGCCGAGCGGCGGCTCGCCCGGACGGCCGTGCTGCGGCCGGACACCGCCGCGATGCTGGAGCGGCTCGGCTGCACCACGGCGGAGGGTGCCCGCTGGACGGGCTGGCGCACCCTGCGCCGGCGGTCGACGGTGGCCCGGGTGGCCTTCACCGGCCCGGACGCGGGCAAGGAAATACCGGCGGACGAAGGGGCGTTCGCCCCCGACGACGAGCACGCGCCCGACGCGGAGGTGCCGGACGGCGGCCCCGGCGAACCGCCGCCCCTGCACCTGCCGCAGCACGCACTGGTCCGCGAACTGCGGGCGGCGCTGGCCGCCCACGAGACCGCGCGGATCGTCCCCGACAGCCGGGTGACGGCGCTCCGGCAGGACGGTGGCGGGGTCACCGTGGAGACCCAGCGCGGGGTGGCGTGGCGGGCGAGCCACCTGGTCGGCTGCGACGGCGCGCGGTCCACCGTGCGCAAACTGCTGGACGCGCGCTTCCCCGGGCGCACCAACGTCGAGCGGTACGCCGTCGCGGCGCTGCGCACCGAGCTGCCGTGGCCCGGCGAGGCCGTGCTGCAGCGGTCGCCGCTGCGCGGCGTGGAGGTGACGGCCCGTCCGCTGCCGGACGGGGTGTGGCGGCTCGACTGGCTGCTGCCGCCGGACGGCGGACTGGTCACCCCGGAGGCCCTGTTGGGCCACATCCACGATTCGCTGGGCGCGTGGTGCGGGGACGTGCCCCCCTACGAGCTCCTGGACACCGGCGTGTACGCCGTGCACCACCGCCTCGCGCGCCGCTGGCGCATCGGGCGCGCCTTCCTCGCCGGGGACGCCGCGCATCTGCTGGGCACCTTCGGCACCCAGGGGCTGGACGAGGGCCTGCGGGACGCCGGGAACCTGGCCTGGAAGCTCGCCCTCGCCTGGCACCACGGCGCCTCGGAGGCGCTGCTCGACAGCTACGAGGAGGAGCGCAGGGAGGCGGTCGGCTGCCTGCTGCGGTCCGCCGACCGGGCGCTGCCCGCGGTCCGGGGCACGGGCGGCTGGCGCGCGGTCCGGCGGAGCGTCGTGCCGGGCTCCGTGCGCGGCCACGACGCGATTCTGACGGAGGGTCATCTGGGGCGGGGGGAACTGGCCGGTCCGGTGCTGTACGGCCGTACGCCCCTGGCACCCGCGACGCCGCCCGACGGCTCGGTGCCCGTCGGCACCCCGGTCGGGGCCCCGGTGGAGGACGTGCCCGTGACCGCGCCGGACGGGTCGTCGGTCCGGCTGCACGACCGGCTCGACGGCGATCTGCTGGTGGTGCTGATCGCCCCGGGGACGGGGGTCTGGGAGCGCCGGCACTGGCTCGGCGCGGGGCTGATGCCCGGCCTCGCCGCCGCCGTGGAAGGGCTGCCGATGCGGGCCGAACTGCTGGTGGCGGAGGGGTATCCGGGGGCCGCGGCGCACACGGTGCTGGTGGTCCGGCCGGACGGATATCTGGTGGCCGCGCTCTCCGGGGTGCGGCCCGCCGAGCTCTCCGCGTGCGCGGACGCCACCCGCGGCGGCGCCCCGGAATTGGGGCCGGCGACGGGGACGGAACTCGTGAAGGAGACGGCCGACGGGCCCGCGGGGGACGCCGTGGAGGCGGCCGTCCGTGAGGCTCCGGCCAAGCGTTGACCCGAGTGGACGGTCGATGGTTCACTCCGGAACGTGACTGACGGAGGCGCGCGTTTCTGGCGGAGGGTCCATGTGGACCTGCTCCGCTACGCGGGCTGTGTCTGTCGTCCGTCCTGCTGATCCGCTGCCACCCCGCGCCGCCCATGGCCGGCCCGGGTGCCCGCTTCGCGCGCACTCCGGGCCACGGCGCGCTCCTCCGCGATCTTCCAGGACGGTTCCGTTGCCTCTGTCTCCCTCCGCATCTTCCCCCGCTTGCCCCGCGTCTCCTCCCGCCCGGGCCGGCGCGCCCTCCGCGGCCGAACTCCTCGCTTTCGTCCGGGAGGTGGCCGCCGACGCGACCCTCGTCTCCTCGCTCCCCCTCGACCCCGCCGGCCGCACCTGGATCCGGCTGGACGGGCCGGGCGGCTGCGAGGCGTGGCTCATCGGCTGGCCGCCCGGCGCCGGTACCGGCTGGCACGACCACGGCGGCTCGCACGGCGCCTTCGTCACCGCCCAGGGCGCCCTGACCGAACAGTCGCTCGCCGCCCGGCTGCCCACCGAGGGGTGGAAGACGCTGGAACTGGCGGACGGCGTCGACCGCGAACGCCGGCTCGCCGACCGGGACGGCCGGGCGTTCGGCCCGCACCACGTCCATCAGGTCTTCAACGCGGAGGCCGGGCACGCGGTGTCCGCGCACGCCTACTACCCACCGCTGCCGATGATGCGGCGCTACAGCAGGACCGGGCCGGTCCTGCGGCTCGAACAGGTCGAGTGGCCGGAGGAGTGGGCATGAGAGTCGAGGAACTGCTCGCCGCCGCCCGCGCGGAACTGGACCGGCTGTCCCCGGCCGAGGCCGCCGACGTCCAGGCGCACGGCGGACTGCTGGTGGACATCCGCTACGCCGCCCTGCGGGAGCGCGACGGCACGATCCCCGGCGCGCTGGTCGTGGAGCGCAACGAACTGGAGTGGCGCCTCGACCCCGACTGCGAGCACCGGGCGCCGGAGGCCACCGGCCACGACCTGCCGGTGGTGGTCGTCTGCGACGAGGGGTACGCCTCGTCGCTGGCCGCCGTCTCCCTGCGGCGGCTGGGCCTGCACCGGGCCACCGACCTGACCGGCGGCTTCCGGGCATGGCGGGCGGCGGGGCTGCCGGTGGCACGCTGACACGGGTGCGTGACTCGGGTCCGGGCGGTTCGGGTGCCACCGACCGCGCGGTCCGCGTCGCCGCCGCCCGTGACGGCACGGCTCCGCCCGCCGGGCCCGTCCGTCTCTCCTCGGCCGTCTCTCCCCGGCGGAAACGCGCCCCTCCGTCACATCCCGTGCGGCGCCCGCGCACCGAGCGGTACGACGCCCCCGGGGCCACGGCCCGTCGGGTCCGGGGTGCCGGCGCATCCGTCCCGCCGCCTACTCCCCCGGCGGCAGGTACGCGTCCAGCGCCTCGGGGTCGTCGCCCTCCTCCTCCAGCGCCCGCCGCACGACCCGGAGGGCGAGGCCCTCGGAGTAGCCCTTGCGGGCGAGCATGCCGACGAGGCGGCGCAGCCGCTTCTCCCGGTCCAGACCGCGGGTCGTGCGCAGTTTGCGCTCGACCAGGTCGCGGGCGGTCCGCTCCTCCTGGTCCGCGTCGAGCCGGCCGACGGCCTCGTCGACCAGTGCCGCGTCGACGCCCTTGGTGCGCAGCTCGCGGGCCAGGGCCCGGCGGGCCAGGCCCCGGCCGCGGTGCCGGGAGTCCACCCAGGCGCCGGCGAACGCGGCGTCGTCGATCAGCCCGACCTCCTCGAAGCGGGACAGCACCTCCTCCGCCACCTCGTCGGGGATTCCGCGTTTGGCCAGCGCCTCGGCGAGCTGCTTCCGGGTGCGCGCGCTCCCGGTGAGCAGGCGCAGGCAGATCGCCCGCGCCTGCTCCTCGGGCGGCGGTGGTGCCGCGTCCCCGGCCCTCGACGGGGACGCGGCACCACCGCCCGTACGGTCGCCGCGGTCCCCGCGGTCGGCACGGTGCTCAACGGCCTGCTCAGGCCAGTCGCTTCGCCGTGTCATGGGCGGCTAGCCCTTGGCCGCGGCCTTGGCCTTCCCCGTGGCCTTGGCGGCCGGGGCGGGCACGGCCTTGACGGGCTCGGCGGCGGCACCCGCCGCGTCGGCGCCCGACTCGCCGCCCTGGGCCTCGGGCTTCACGCCCACGCCCAGCTTCTCCTTGATCTTCTTCTCGATCTCGTTGGCGAGGTCGGGGTTGTCCTTGAGGAAGTTGCGGGCGTTCTCCTTGCCCTGGCCGAGCTGGTCGCCCTCGTACGTGTACCAGGCACCGGCCTTGCGCACGAAGCCGTGCTCGACGCCCATGTCGATCAGGCCGCCCTCGCGGCTGATGCCCTGGCCGTAGAGGATGTCGAACTCGGCCTGCTTGAAGGGCGGCGCGACCTTGTTCTTGACGACCTTGCAGCGGGTGCGGTTGCCGACCGCCTCCGTGCCGTCCTTCAGGGTCTCGATGCGACGGATGTCGATCCGCACCGAGGCGTAGAACTTGAGCGCCCGGCCACCGGTCGTGGTCTCCGGGGAGCCGAACATCACGCCGATCTTCTCGCGGAGCTGGTTGATGAAGATCGCGGTGGTCTTGGACTGGTTCAGCGCGCTGGTGATCTTCCGGAGCGCCTGGCTCATCAGCCGGGCCTGGAGGCCCACGTGCGAGTCGCCCATCTCGCCCTCGATCTCCGCGCGCGGCACCAGGGCGGCCACGGAGTCGATGACGATCAGGTCGAGAGCGCCGGAGCGGACCAGCATGTCGACGATCTCCAGCGCCTGCTCGCCGTTGTCCGGCTGGGACAGGATCAGGTTGTCGATGTCGACGCCGAGCTTCTTGGCGTACTCCGGGTCGAGCGCGTGCTCCGCGTCGACGAAGGCCACCGTGCCGCCGGCCCGCTGGGCGTTGGCGACCGCGTGCAGGGTGAGGGTCGTCTTGCCGGAGGACTCCGGACCGTAGACCTCCACCACGCGGCCGCGCGGCAGCCCGCCGACGCCGAGCGCGACGTCGAGAGCGGTCGACCCGGTGGAGATGACCTCGATGGGCTCGTTGGGACGCTCACCGAGGCGCATCACGGCGCCCTTGCCGAATTGCCGTTCGATTTGCGCGAGTGCGGCGTCGAGCGCCTTCTCGCGGTCCGTGCCTGCCATGGGTTCCACCCGGTTCGTTTGAGTCGATCGCTTCACGTCCACGACGCTAGCGCCTGCCACTGACAACGGGCCCGGGCACCGCGCTGACCTGGAGAAACGCCTTCTCCCCACAGGCCCGGTCCATCCATGAGAATGGATGTTCGATTTTTGTGTCAAACGCGCCACGCGGGTCCGGGGAAGGGGAATCCGGTGCGCGGACGGGGTCCGGGCGGCGCCGGGAGGCGGGGGCGAGAGGCAGGGCCGAGAAGCGGGGTCGGGAGGCGGCGACGGTCAGCGCCGGTCGGCGGGGATCTCCATCGCCCGGCACACCGCGCGCCACACGTCCTTGGCGTCCCAGCCCGCGTCGAGCGCCTCGCGCACCGTCCTGCCGCCCAGTTCCGACATCACGTGATCACGTGCGAAGGAGTCGGCGTACGCCGCCCCGAAGTGGTCGGCCATTCGCCGCCAGAAGTCCGTCAACCGCATGTACGCAGGGTAAGGCGTCAGCCGGCGGAGCCCGGCACGCCGGCCGGGCCGAGGCCGCCCCGCGGCTCGGTACCGCCGGGGGTCAGCGTCCGCCCCCGCCGCATCAGGACCACCTGCTGGACGGCCAGCGACAGCCCCAGGCCGAGCAGGAGGGAGCCGCCGTTGAACGGCTCGTGGAACAGCGCGTACTCCACGCCCGTCAGCGCGAACCGCGCGCCGATGGTCAGCAGCCACAGGCGCAGCGTCACGGCGTCGCCCCGGCGCCACACCACCCCGTCGCGGTCCCGCCACAGCGGCATGGTCCTGCCCCGCAGCCACCCGAACACCGCGGAGACGACGAGCCCCACCGCCAGGAACGCCAGGCCGGCCGCGGTCGTCCGCGCGGGCCCCGGGGGCAGCAGGCCGCGGGCCGTCAGCAGGGCGACCCAGACGAACGCCACCGCCCGCACCCGCCGGGCCCGGAACTGCAGGAACAGCACCAGCCCGGTGATCCCCAGGATCACGACGGCGTTCCCGGCCCCGATCACGGAAGCCACGCGCCCGTCCGCGGCGGCGCTCGCCACCGACAGCACGACTCGTCCCTCGTCCACGACAGGCCCCCCTCTGCTCCCCCGAAGTCCACTGATCCTAAAGCCCCCGGAAGGGGCCGCCGGGGTGCCCTCCGGCCCCCGCCCGTCAACCGCGCGCCCCCCGCCCGCCGCCCCTGCGGGTGCAGCCGGGCACGAGCCGCTGACCGGCGGCGTTCCGGGCCCTACGGTCTGTTCCATGGCACCGTCCGGAGCATCCCCCGCAGCCCGCGCCGAAGACTTCGTCTGGCTGACCGCCCGCGTCCTCGAACAGCGCAGATTCGCCTTCCACTTCCGCGACGGCAGCCCCGACGCCGTCGAGGCGGCCCTCACGGCCTACCGGGGCGACGACGGCGGCTACGGGCACGCCCTGGACCCCGACCTGCGCGGCCCGGTGAGCCAGCCGCACCACACCGTGCACGCCCTGCGGGTCCTGGACGAGATCGGCCGCTGCGGGGACCGCCGGGCCGAGGCCGTCTGCCGCTTCCTGACCGCGATCTCCACCCCCGACGGCGCCCTGCCCGCCCTGCACCCCGCGTCCGCCGGCTGGCCGGCCGCCCCCTGGCACCCCGCCGCCGGCGCCCGGGCCGGCACCGGCTCCCTGCTGACCACCGGGCCGGTGGTGGGTCTGCTGCACCGCAACGCCGTGTGGCACGCCTGGCTGTTCCGCGCCACGGACTTCTGCTGGGCCGCGATCGACGCGCTGTCCCTCGGCGGCCGGCCGCACCCCTACGAGATCGAGGCGGCCGTGGCCTTCCTCGACGGCGTCCCCGACCGCAAGCGGGCCGAGGCCGCCGCGGACCGGCTCGGCCGGGTGGTCCGGGAGCAGCGGCTGGCCGTGCTGGACCCGGACCGGGCCGGCGCCGGACCGGGCGAGGGCACCCCGCAGAACCGGCCCACGGCGCACTTCCCGCACGACTACGCGCGGAGCCCCGGCTCCCGGGCCCGCCCCTGGTTCACCGACGCCGAGTTCGAACGGTCGCTGGACCACCTCGCCGCCGCCCAGCAGGAGGACGGCGGCTGGCCGCTGCGGCGGCGCGCCTGGGCGCCCGGCACCGCCCTCGAAGGCCGCCCGATGGCCACCATCGACGCGCTCCTGACCCTGCGCGCCCACGGCCGCGGCGCCTCCCTGCCGTCCCCCCGGACCTGCGCCGATCAGCACTGACCCGGGCTGACCTGCGCTTCAGGGGCATTGTCAGTGCCTCGGTGCACGATGGGGGGCATGACGGAAGAACCGGCCGACTCGACGGAACCGGCGGCGGCCCCGGCGGGGGACGCGGCCCTCGACGGCTTCTCCCCCGCGACCCGCTCCTGGTTCACGGGCGCCTTCCACGCGCCCACGGCCGCCCAGACCGGCGCCTGGCGGGCCCTCTCCGCGGGCTCGGACGTGCTGGTCGTCGCCCCTACAGGCTCCGGTAAGACGCTCGCCGCCTTCCTCGCCTCGCTGGACCGGCTGGCGAGCACCCCGCCGCCCGCCGAGCGCGCCAAGCGCTGCCGCGTCCTGTACGTCTCACCGCTCAAGGCCCTGGCGGTCGACGTCGAGCGCAACCTGCGCAGCCCGCTCACCGGCATCCGTCAGGAGGCCGTCCGGCTCGGGCTGCCCGAGCCGGAGATCCAGGTCGGCATCCGCTCCGGCGACACCCCGGCCGCCGAGCGCCGCGCCCTGGTCACCCGGCCGCCGGACATCCTGATCACCACCCCCGAGTCGCTGTTCCTGATGCTCACCTCCGCCGCGCGGGAGGCGCTCTCCGGGGTGGAGACGGTCATCCTCGACGAGGTGCACGCCGTCGCCGGGACGAAGCGGGGCGCCCATCTCGCCCTGTCCCTGGAGCGGCTGGACACCCTCCTGCCCCGCCCGGCCCGGCGCATCGGCCTGTCGGCCACCGTCCGGCCGGTGGAGGAGGTGGCCCGCTACCTGTCGCCCAAGCGCAAGGTGGAGATCGTCCAGCCGCCCTCGGGCAAGGAGTTCGACCTCTCCGTGGTCGTCCCGGTGGAGGATCTGGGCGAGCTGGGCGCCTCGCCCGTCCAGGAGGGGGACGAACGGGAGAAGCCGTCGATCTGGCCGCACGTCGAGGAGCGCATCGCCGACCTCGTCCAGGCGCACCGCTCCACCATCGTCTTCGCCAACTCCCGTCGGCTGGCCGAGCGGCTGTGCAACCGGCTCAACGAGATCGCCCACGAACGGGCCACCGGCGAGCCGTTGCCCGAACACCACGCCCCCGCCCAGCTGATGGCGCAGTCCGGCGCCGCCCACGGCGCCCCGCCGGTCCTCGCCCGCGCGCACCACGGCTCGGTCTCCAAGGAGCAGCGCGCCCTGGTCGAGGAGGACCTCAAGGCGGGCCGGCTGCCCGCCGTCGTCGCCACCTCCAGCCTGGAGCTGGGCATCGACATGGGCGCCGTCGACCTCGTCGTCCAGGTCGAGTCGCCGCCGTCGGTGGCCTCCGGCCTCCAGCGCGTCGGCCGCGCAGGGCACCAGGTCGGCGCGGTCTCCACCGGCGTGGTCTTCCCCAAGTACCGGGGGGACCTGGTGCAGGCGGCCGTGGTGACGGAGCGGATGCGCCAGGGGGCCATCGAGTCGCTGCGCGTGCCCGCCAACCCGCTGGACGTGCTGGCGCAGCAGATCGTCGCCATGACGGCCATGGACACCTGGGACGTCGACGAGCTGCTGGCCCTGGTGCGGCGCGCCGCCCCGTTCGCCGCCCTGCCGGAGTCCGCCTACACGGGGGTGCTCGACATGCTCGCCGGGCGCTACCCCTCGGACGCCTTCGCCGAGCTGCGCCCCCGCCTGGTCTGGGACCGCGTCGCCGGCACGGTCACCGGGCGCCCGGGCGCCCAGCGGCTGGCCGTCACCTCCGGGGGCACCATCCCCGACCGCGGCCTGTTCGGCGTCTTCCTCGCGGGCACCGACCCCAAGAAGGGCGGCGGCCCATCAGATACGGCAGCGCGCAGCGCTTCCACTCGGGGTGGTGGCGGGCGACGGGTGGGCGAGCTGGACGAGGAGATGGTGTACGAGTCGCGGGTGGGCGACGTGTTCACCCTCGGCACGACCTCCTGGCGCATCGAGGACATCACCCGCGACCGCGTCCTCGTCACCCCCGCCCCCGGCGTCCCCGGCCGGCTGCCGTTCTGGAAGGGCGACCAGTTGGGCCGCCCGCTGGAGCTGGGCCGGGAGCTGGGCGCGTTCCTCCGCGAGATCGGCGGCGCCGGCCCGGAGGCCGCCCGCGCCCGGCTCACGGCCGCCGGCCTCGACACCTGGGCCGCCGACAACGTCCTCGCCTACCTCGACGAACAGCGCCGCGCCTGCGGTCACGTGCCCGACGACCGGACGATCGTCGTCGAGCGGTTCCGCGACGAGCTGGGCGACTGGCGGGTCGTCGTCCACTCCCCGTTCGGCGCCCAGGTGCACGCCCCCTGGGCGCTGGCCCTCGGCGCCCGCCTGGCCGAGCGGTACGGCATGGACGCCCAGGTCATGCACGCCGACGACGGCATCGTGCTGCGCCTGCCCGACGCCGACCTGCTGGGCCTCGACCTGCTCGACGCCGACCCGGCCCGGCAGGGCACCGAGTACGACGCCGAGCAGTCGCCGGTCGGGGCGGCCGACGTCGTCTTCGACCGCGGCGAGATCGGCGGCGTCGTCACCGAACAGGTGGGCGGCTCCGCGCTGTTCGCGGCGCGGTTCCGCGAGTGCGCCGCCCGCGCGCTCCTGCTGCCGCGCCGCAACCCCGGCAAGCGCACCCCGCTGTGGCAGCAGCGCCAGCGGGCGGCCCAGCTGATGGAGGTGGCGAGCGAGTTCGGATCGTTCCCCATCGTGCTGGAGGCCGTCCGCGAGTGCCTTCAGGACGTCTTCGACGTCCCCGGGCTCACCGAGCTCATGGGCGACATCGAGGCCCGCCGGGTCCGCCTCGTCGAGGTCACCACCCTTGAGCCGTCGCCGTTCGCCCGCTCACTGCTGTTCGGCTACGTCGCCCAGTTCCTCTACGAGGGCGACTCCCCCCTCGCCGAGCGCCGGGCCGCCGCCCTCTCCCTCGACTCCCGGCTGCTCGCCGAACTGCTGGGCCAGGCCGAGCTCCGCGAGCTGCTGGACGCCGACGTCCTCGCCGAGCTGGAGGCCGAGCTCCAGTGGCGCACCGAGGACCGCCGGATCAAGGACGCCGAGGGCGTGGCCGACCTGCTGCGGATCCTCGGCCCCCTGACCGACGGCGAACTGGCCGAGCGCGGCGCCGACCCGGCGTGGGCGGAGGAGCTGTCCGGCGCCCGCCGCGCCCTGCGGGTACGGATCGCCGGCCGGGACCACTGGGCGGCGATCGAGGACGCCGGCCGGCTCCGCGACGCCCTGGGCACAGCACTCCCGGTGGGCGTCCCGGAGGCGTTCACCGAGCCCGTGAAGGACCCGCTGGGCGACCTCCTCGCCCGCTACGCCCGCACCCATGGCCCGTTCACCTCGGCGCAGGCCGCCGCCCGCTTCGGCCTGGGGCCCGCGGTCACGGACGGCGCCCTGCAGCGCCTGGCGGCCGGCGGCCGGGTCGTCCAGGGCGAGTTCCACCCCACGGGCATCGGCCAGGAGTGGTGCGACGCCACGGTCCTGCGCCGGCTGCGCCGCCGCTCGCTCGCGGCGCTCCGGCAGGAGCTGGAGCCCGTGCCGCCCACGGCGCTCGCCGCCTTCCTCCCCCAGTGGCAGCACATCGGCGGCCACGCGCTGCGCGGCGTCGACGGACTCCTGCGCGCCGTCGAGCAGTTGCAGGGCGCGCCCGTCCCCGCCTCCGCCCTGGAGAAGCTCGTCCTGCCCGCGCGGGTCTCCGACTACTCCCCGGCGCTGCTGGACGAGCTCACCGCCGCCGGCGAGGTCGTCTGGGCCGGCGCCGGCGCGCTCCCCGGCAAGGACGGCTGGGTCTCCCTGCTGCCGGCCGACACGGCACCGCTGCTGCTGCCCGACCCGCACCCGCTGGAGCTCACGCCGCTGCACCGGGCGGTGCTCGACGCGCTCTCCGGCGGCTACGGCCTGTTCTTCCGTCAGATCGCCGAACGCGTCCGGGAGACGCACCAGGAGCCCGACGGATCACCGCCGAACGACGCCCAACTGGCCGACGCCGTCTGGGACCTGGCCTGGTCGGGCCGGCTCACCAACGACACGCTCGCACCGCTGCGCGCGCTCCTCGGCTCGGGCCGGACGGCCGGCTCCACCGCGCACCGCGCCAAACGGGCGGTCCCGCGCGGCCGTTACGGCGCCCTCGCCGCCCGAACCGCCCTCGCCGCGACCGGCCGTCCCACCGCCTCCCGCGGCGGCCCCCCGACCGTCGCCGGCCGCTGGTCACTGCTCCCCCGGCCCGAGGGCGACACCACCCACCGCGCCCACGCCCTGGCCCGCACCCTCCTCGACCGGCACGGCGTGGTCACGCGCGGCGCCGTCGCCGCCGAGGGCGTGGCGGGCGGCTTCTCCGCCGCCTACCGGGTGCTCTCCGCCTTCGAGGACAGCGGGCAGGCCCGTCGCGGCTACGTCGTCGAGGGGCTGGGCGCCGCCCAGTTCGCCATGGAGGGCGCGATCGACCGGCTGCGCGCCGTCGCCACCGCCCGCGAGCGCGCCGACGGCGGCGCGGCGGGCCCGGCCCGCCGCCGCGCGGTGGTCCTGGCCGCCGCCGACCCCGCCAACGCGTACGGCGCCGCGCTCCCCTGGCCCGACCCGCCGTCCGGCGCCACCCACAAACCGGGCCGCAAGGCGGGCTCGCTCGTCGTCCTCCTCGACGGCGCGCTCGCCCTGTACATGGAGCGCGGCGGAAAGACGCTCCTCGCCTGGCCCGGCACGGCGGGCGGCGACGGCGCGGAGCCGCCGGACGCCGACGACCCCGGCCTGCGGGAGGCCGCCGAGGCTCTGGCCGGCGCGGCCCGCGCGGGGGCCCTCGGCACGGTCACCGTGGAACGGATCAACGGCTCCCCGGCCCTGGGCTCCCCGCTGGGCCCGCTGCTGGAGTCGGCGGGCTTCCATGCGACACCGAAGGGAATGCGACTGCGAGCCCCCTGACAACACGCACCGGCCCGAACCGGCGGCCCCCGGCCGGCCGCCGGAGCGACCCCGCACACCCACCCCGCCCAAGGGAGCATGCTCCGGACGCCAAGCGCCGCGCCCGGCCCGACCGGAAGAACCCGACAGGCCCGGGCGAACCCGCCGGAGAAGACCACACACCCACCCGCCCAAAAGAACGCGACTCCAGACGCACCGAACAGCACCGCGCCCCTCGGCCCGGACGGCTCCACGGGACCCGGCAGACCCGGTCAGGTCGGCCCCGGCCAACCCCGGCCGGTCAACCGGTCAGCCATCGGCGGCCCGCACGCCGGTCGTCACCCCTCCACCACCCCGTAACCCTCCACCCATATGGGTGACCCGGATCCGTGCCGACCGCCCCCGCTACCGCCCCTCCTGCCTCTCCTGCTCCACCCACCCCTCGTCCGACTCCCCCGCCTCCCGGCCCTCCCAGCCCTCCCCCCGCCCCTCGCCACCACGGGCGCGAGCCCCACCCCGCCGCGCCCGCGTCCACGGCACACAGTGCACGGGCAACAGGCTCAACCCCCACCCCCCGGTCACCACCAGCCCCTCCACGGAGCCCGCCCGCTCCGGTTCGTCGACGAGGCGGCAGACCGCCCACCACCACACCCCGCCCATCGCCAGGGGCAGCAGCCGGAGAAGCGGTCGCCGCCGCCGTATCTCGCGCCAGAGCATGCCGCCTCCTTCGGCGGGGCGCCGGAACCCGCGCCCCCGCGCCGGAGCGCCCACCGGGCGCCGCCCGTCAGCCGGCCGTCTCCCCGTCCTCACCGCGCAGCCGCGCCAGCTCCCCTTCGAGCTCCGCGATCCTGCGGTCGCGCCGGTGCAGTTCGACGATCACCCGCTGCTCACCCTCGCGCGCACCCTCCTGGTAGACGCTGCGCACGAACGCGCCGGCGGCACGCTGATCGAGCTCCGACACCACCATGAGCTCGTTCGTGAACCGGATCACCGGGTGCTCGTCCATGGCACCAGGAGACCCCGCCGGGCCGCGCTCCGCCACCCGAGCGGCCCACCCAGGCCCCCGCACGCGCGTCCCCGGGCCCACACGACCGCGGCCGGACGGCCCCTTCAGGGCGAGGGCGAAGGCGAAGGCGAAGACGGGGAGGGCGGCGAGGCCGGCGGGGACGGTGTCGAGGACGAGGGCGCCACGCACCCCCTGCGCCGGCGCACGGCCTCCAGCCACCGCGCCCGCAGCTGCTCGTACTGCCGCCGCTCGGCCGGGGTCAGGGGCCGGCCGTCGCGGTCGGTCAGGAACGCGCGGATGGCGCGGTTGATCTCCTCGGCGGGACAGGGCCCGTCCGCGGGGTCGGCAGACATGCGTCTCAGGTTAGGGCCTCGCATTCCCGTCACCACCGCCTCGCCCGGATTCGCCCCCGGTCCGCCGTCCTCCGCGCAGGGCACGCCACACCCGCCTCACCTCACACGACGATCCCCTGCCGGCACACACTGACGCAGGCGTCGGCGAACCGCTGGAACGCGGCCCTGGTCTCCGGCCCGGCGACCCCGTCGATCGCCCCGCTGTACCCCCAGCCCGCGTCGCGCATCTGCCGCTGCAGCGCCATCACCGTGCCGCTCCCGACGACGCCGTCGATCGCGCCGGTGTAACCCCAGTCGTGCCGCAGCGCTCTCTGGTACGCCTGCCAACTGCTGGTCCCCAGCTGCCCGTCGAGGGCGTCGGTGTATCCCCAGTACTTCCTCAGCCAGCACTGGACGTACTGCGCCTGCGCGGCGCTCAGCCCCAGGTTCTCCACCGCGAGCCGAACGGCGGGAGCCGGGCCCGCCGACTGCCGAGCGGCGGACGGCGCGGCAGGCGGCGCGGCGGCCGCCCGACCGGTGCCCGCGCCGACCGGGCCCGCGACGGCGAGACCGACGACGGCGGACAGGCCGACGAGTGCCCTGACGAGAAAACGCGAACGCATGGCTTCCCCCTCCGTGTCCCGGGACCGGGAACCCGGCACGCCCGACGAACCGAACCGCCGGCCGCGTCGACGGCACCCTCGGCACCATGGTCCACGGCCTGACCGCGCGTGACCGTGGTCGTACGGCGAAACCCTCCGAAGGAGTGCATGTCGGCACTCAGGAGACTCCGGAGCGCCCGACAGCTCGCGTTACGCCCCCGTTACGTACGACACCCGTGCGCTCGGCATGGGAACCCCCGAACAGGCCGGAGGGCCCCCGACCGGCATCCGGTCGGAAGGCCCTCACCCGCGCCGCCCCGCGTCCGCGGGCGGCCAACATCCGGCCCCCGCTCAGGCGTTCTCCGCCTGGAACATCCAGTGGTGCTTCTCCAGATCGGCGGTGAGCCCGATGAGGATGTCCTGGGTCACCGGGTCCGGCTCGTCGGTGTCGCGGATGCGCTCCCGCATCCGGGAGATCACCGCGCCCAGCGCCTCGACCATGATGCGCACCGCGTCGACGTCCTTGTTCCAGCCGCCGCCCACGGTGTCGATGGCGCTGGTCTTGGCCACCGTCTCGGCGCGGCCGTCCGGGGCGATCCCGAGGGCGGAGGCGCGCTCGGCGACGGTGTCGGCGTGCTGCCGGGCCGTGGTCACGACCTCGTCCAGCTGGAGGTGCACCGAGCGGAAGCGCGGCCCCACGATCGTCCAGTGGACCTGCTTGGCCACGAGCGAGAGGTCCACCAGATCGACGAGGGCTCCCTGGAGGGCGTCACCGACGGTCTTGCGGTCCTGTTCGGACAGAGGGCTCTTGACGACAGACATGCGCTGCTCCTTCACCGTCGACGTCGTTTCGCTTTCCTCCGTTGCACCTACCATCCCACAGCGACTCGAAACGGGCCGGAAATGCGGAGTGATGCGTCAGGTCGGGAAATACCCGCCATCGGCCGCGAAGCAGAAAATGTCACGAATCGGGAAACGTCACGAATCGGAAAACGCACCGGTCCCCGCAGACCACGGGGGTCTGCGGGGACCGGGGAGTCACAACGGACGGGACGGTACGGCCGGAAGGGCCCGCCCCGCCGCCCCGCGCTACGCCGCGACCACGTCGACGGCCTCGGCGGGCGCCTTGATGGTCACGCGCTCGCCGGGAACGCCGGTCACGGACGTCACGGACACCGGGTTGAACATCGGCCGCATCGGCGCGGGTACCGGCTCGCTCGCCGCCGCCGACTGCGCCAGCTCGGCGAGCGACAGCTCGTCGCTCACCTCACGCATGACCTCGGACATCCTGACGTCCAGAGCGTCGCAGATTGCGGAGAGAAGCTCGGAGGACGCCTCTTTCTGCCCCCGCTCGACCTCGGAGAGATAGCCGAGCGAGACCCGGGCGGAAGAGGAGACCTCGCGCAGAGTGCGGCCCTGGCGTTGGCGCTGCCGACGCAGCACGTCACCGAGCAGGCGACGGAGCAGAATCATCGGTGGCTCCCTCCTTGGACCGCGAATCCGGATCCTTCACGCCCCACCGTACCGCCTCGGGGTGCGGCCGTGCGGGGAGCTATGTCGTGTTCACTCAGGGCTGCAAACATCCATTCCCCCCCTTGTGTTCCGTATCCTTTGCCCCCGCGTTCTCCGTCAATTCGTCGAGCAGCAGGCGGAGAACCGCGCGCACGCTTTCTGTCCGGATCGCTTCCCTGCCGCCGTCCAGCGCGAGCTCGCGCACCGCGCACGTACCGTCCGGGCCGGCCGCGGCGACGAAGACCGTGCCCACGGGCTTGCCGTCCTGCGGCTCGGGTCCGGCGACGCCGGTCGTGGCGAGGCCCCAGTCGGCGGCCAGCAGCGTGCGGACCCCCCGGGCCATTGCCCGCGCGACGTCGGCGTCGACCGCTCCGCGCGCGGCCAGCAGCCCGCCGTCGACGCCCAGCACCTCGCGCTTGACGTCCGTGGCGTACGCGGTGACCGCGCCGCGGACCGCGCGCGAGGCGCCCGGGACGGCGGTCAGCGCGGCGGCCACCAGCCCGCCGGTGAGCGATTCGGCCGCCGCCACCGTCCGGCCCCGGGAGACCAGCGCGGCCAGCGCCCGCTCCGCTTCTCGCGGGACCCCGGCGCTCACTGCCCGGACCCCGCGGCCCGGGCGTTCCGGCGCAGCACGATCGCCTGTCGTACGTAGTCGAGACCGGTGAGGACCGTCAAGACGACGGCCACCGCCATCACCCAGAAGCGGATGGTGGCCAGCGGTCCCTCCAGGGCGAGGATGTACATCCCCGTGGCCACGCCCTGGGCGAGCGTCTTCATCTTGCCGCCGCGGCTGGCGGGGATCACACCGTGTTTGATCACCCAGAAGCGCATCAGCGTGATGCCGATCTCACGGGCGAGGATCACGCCGGTGACCCACCAGGGCAGGTCGTGCAGGGCGGAGAGGCAGAGCAGCGCCGCACCCATGATCGCCTTGTCGGCGATCGGGTCGGCGATCTTGCCGAAGTCGGTGACCAGGTTGTACGTCCGGGCCAGGTGCCCGTCGAACAGGTCGGTGATCATGGCGATGGCGAACGCGGCCCAGGCGAACGAACGCCATGCCGGGTCGTACCCGCCGTTGTGGAGCATCAGCAGCACGAAACCGGGCACCAGGAACAGGCGCCCCATGGTCAGGATGTTGGCGATGTTCCACAGCCTGACCCGCCGCACGCCCGGCGCCGCGGCGGGACGGCCCGCGGCCGATGCCGGGACTCCGCTCATCTGCCCGCCTCCTCGGTGCGTCCGCCGTCTCGGACCGGCTCCGCGACGAGGTCGACCCCTTCGCTCGCCACGACCGTGGCCACGACCATACGTCCGGGTACCGGCGGGCTGTCCAGGCCCTCGGTGAGCAGCGTGACCTGGCCGTCGGTCTCCGGCGCCTGGTGCGCGGCCCGGCCGATCACGCCGTCCTCGTCGTCCACGCGGTCGACCAGTACTTCGATTGTCTCTCCGATCCGCTCCTCGGCGCGCTGGGCGGTCAGCTCCTCGGCCAGCCGCGAGACGCGCGCCAGCCGCTCGGCGACGACCTCGGGGTCGTTCTTCTCCTCGTACCCGGCGGCCTCGGTGCCGTCCTCGTCGGAGTAGCCGAAGACGCCGATGGCGTCCAGCCGGGCCGCGGTGAGGAAGCGCTCCAGCTCGGCGACGTCCTCCTCGGTCTCCCCGGGGAAGCCGACGATGAAGTTGGACCGGGCACCGGCCTGCGGCGCCTTGGAGCGGATGGTGGCCAGCAGTTCCAGGAAGCGCTCGGTGTCGCCGAAGCGCCGCATCGCCCGGAGCACGCCGGGGGCGGAGTGCTGGAAGGACAGGTCGAAGTAGGGGGCGACCTTCTCGGTGGAGGTCAGGACGTCGATCAGGCCCGGCCGCATCTCGGCGGGCTGGAGGTAGCTGACGCGGACCCGCTCCAGGCCGTCCACCGCCGCGATCTCGGGCAGCAGCGTCTCCAGCAGCCGGATGTCGCCGAGGTCCTTGCCGTACGAGGTGTTGTTCTCGGAGACCAGCATGACCTCCTTGACGCCCTGCTCGGCGAGCCAGCGGGCCTCACCCAGGACGTCCGAGGGGCGGCGGGAGACGAAGGAGCCGCGGAAGGAGGGGATGGCGCAGAAGGAGCAGCGGCGGTCGCAGCCGGAGGCCAGCTTGACGGAGGCCACCGGGCTGGCGCCCAGTCTGCGGCGCAGCGGCGCGCGCGGTCCGGAGGCCGGGGCGACACCCTCGGGCAGGTCCTCGGGGGCCGGCGCGGGGGCTTCCTGCGCGTGGCCGGGGAGCGCCACGGCGGCGTCCTGCCGGGCGGCGGGGCTGATCGGCAGCAGCTTCCGGCGGTCGCGGGGGGTGTGGGAGGCGTGGACGCCGCCCGAGAGGATGGTCTGGAGCCGGTCGGAGATGTCGGCGTAGTCGTCGAAGCCGAGCACGCCGTCGGCCTCGGGCAGGGCCTCGGCGAGCTCCTTGCCGTACCGCTCGGCCATGCAGCCGACGGCGACCACGGCCTGGGTGCGGCCGTGATCTTTCAGGTCGTTGGCCTCAAGGAGGGCGTCGACGGAGTCCTTCTTGGCGGCTTCGACGAAGCCGCAGGTGTTGACGACGGCCACGTCGGCGTCGGCGGCGTCCTCGACGAGGTCCCAGCCGTCCGCCGCCAGACGGCCTGCCAGCTCCTCCGAGTCCACCTCGTTACGGGCGCAGCCAAGTGTGACAAGAGCGACGGTACGGCGTTCGGGCATAGGGCTCAGCCTACTTTGTCCGGGCGCCGCTTCCGCTGCCGAGTGGCCGCCCGGTGCGGAGAGCCTGGTCACCCACCGGCTCTCCGCACCGGGACCCGGAGAACGGCCCGGTCAGCCGGCCGCCGGGTCGCCCTTGGTGTAGCTCAGCCGCTGCACCTGGCCGTCGTCGCCGACGTTCTTGATCTCCTTGCCGTTGACGAACAGCTGGACCGCCCCGGCGTTGCCGAGCACCAGGTCGATGCGGTTGCTGTCGGTGAAGGTCTTGGAGGCCCCGCGCTGGAGGACGCCTTCCTCCAGCAGCTTGCCGTTGTGGTCCTTCGCCGACATCCAGGTCTGGTCGCGCTCGGCGGTGAGCTTGACGGTGACCTTGTTCGCCGGGGCACCGGCGATGGCGCTGTCGGACGGCTCCGGCTTGGCGTCGGCCGGCCGGTTCGGCGGTGCCTTCGCGGGGGCCTTGGACGGCTTGGCCGACGCCTGCCCGGCCTCGACCGCGTCGTCCCGGCCGCCGCCGCCCCCGTTGAAGAGGGTGAACCCGACGAAGCCGACGACCGCGACGATCGCCGCGACCATCGCGGCGGTCCAGTTGGGCCGCCGCGGCTCCGGACGGATCCGTTCCGCCTCGAAGACCGGGGCCGCCCGGCTCGGCCGGGGGCGCCCGCCGTGCTCGGCGTCGTACTGCTCGACGAGGTGGGTGGGGTCGAGGCCGGCGGCGCGCGCCAGCGTGCGGATATGTCCTCGGGCGTAGACGTGCCCGCCGCAGCGGGAGAAGTCGTCCTGTTCGATCGCGTGCACGATCGGGATGCGCACGCGGGTCGTCGTGCTGATCTGGTCGACGGTCAGCCCGGCCTGGATCCGGGCCTGCTGGAGAGCGCGGCCGACGGACGGCCGGTCGTCTTCCGGGGGTGAGTTGCCGATGGACACGTGGGCGCCTTTCGAGCGTGCAGCCACCTGCTGGAAGTTCAGTCTAGGGGGGACGCAAAAGGGTCCGGCAAGCGGGAAGCCGGTCTTTGTAGGCCATCAGAAGACCCGGGCCTCAGACGGCTCTGCCGTACCGGCCGCGGCACATCGTCCCTCCTTCCCGCGGGCGCCGTGCGGGCCCGGGAAACGCCGGAGCGATCCCGGGAAGGGAGCCGGCCGGGAGCGGCGCGCCCGCCCCGGCCGTCCGTCAGCCGGCGGTCTCCCCGCGGATCAGTGCGAGGACTCCGTCCAGCTCGTCCGGCTTGACGAGCACGTCCCGGGCCTTCGACCCCTCGCTCGGGCCCACGATGTCGCGCGACTCCATCAGATCCATGAGCCTGCCCGCCTTGGCGAATCCCACACGCAGTTTGCGCTGGAGCATCGACGTGGAGCCGAACTGGGTGGAGACCACCAGTTCGGCGGCCTGGCACAGCAGGTCGAGGTCGTCGCCGATGTCCTCGTCGATCTCCTTCTTCTTGGCGGAGCCGACCGTGACGTCGTCCCGGAAGACCGGCGCCATCTGGTCCTTGCAGTGCTTGACGACGGCGGCGACCTCGGCCTCGCTGACGAAGGCGCCCTGGAGCCGGACCGGCTTGTTGGCACCCATCGGCAGGAAGAGGCCGTCGCCCTTGCCGATCAGCTTCTCGGCGCCGGGCTGGTCGAGGATGACGCGGCTGTCGGCGAGCGAGGAGGTGGCGAAGGCGAGGCGGGAGGGGACGTTGGCCTTGATGAGGCCGGTGACGACGTCCACGGACGGCCGCTGGGTGGCCAGCACGAGGTGGATGCCGGCGGCCCGCGCGAGCTGGGTGATCCGGACGATGGAGTCCTCGACGTCGCGCGGCGCCACCATCATCAGGTCGGCGAGCTCGTCCACGATGACCAGCAGGTACGGGTACGGCGACAGCTCGCGTCCGCTGCCCGGCGGCGGCTCGACCTTGCCCTGCCGCACCGCCGCGTTGAAGTCGTCGATGTGCCGGAAGCCGTAGGCGGCCAGGTCGTCGTAGCGCAGGTCCATCTCGCGCACGACCCATTGCAGGGCTTCGGCCGCCCGCTTGGGGTTGGTGATGATGGGCGTGATGAGGTGCGGGATGCCCTCGTAGGCGGTGAGTTCGACGCGCTTGGGGTCGACCAGCACCATCCGGACCTCTTCCGGGGTGGCCCGCACCATCAGCGAGGTGATGAGGCAGTTGATGCAGGACGACTTTCCGGAGCCGGTGGCGCCGGCGACCAGGACGTGCGGCATCTTCGCCAGGTTGGCCATCACATAGCCGCCCTCGACGTCCTTGCCCAGCGCCACGAGCATCGGGTGGTCGTCGCCGGCGGCGTCCGCCAGCCGCAGCACGTCGCCCAGGTTGACCATCTCGCGGTCGGTGTTGGGGATCTCGATGCCGACGGCGGACTTGCCGGGGATGGGGCTGATGATGCGGACGTCCGGGCTGGCCACGGCGTAGGCGATGTTCTTGGTGAGGGCGGTGATGCGCTCGACCTTGACCGCGGGACCGAGCTCGACCTCGTACCGGGTGACCGTCGGGCCGCGGGTGAAGCCGGTGACGGCCGCGTCGACCTTGAACTCCGCGAACACCGTGGTCAGGGCGGCCACTATGGCGTCGTTGGCGGCGCTGCGCGCCTTGCCGGGCCCGCCGCGCTCCAGCAGGTCCAGGGAGGGCAGGGCGTACGTGATGTCCCCGGCGAGCTGGAGCTGCTCGGCGCGCGGGGGGAGGCCGGCCGGCGGCTCGGGGGCGGGCTTGGTGAGGTCGGGCACGGCCACGGTGGGGGCGGTGTCGTCCCGGCCGGAGGGCACGGGGAGCGTCTGCTCGGTGTCCTGCCGGATGCCGCTGCTGAGCCCGGCGATGAGCGGTGACGGCTGGACGCCGTGCAGCACCGCGCCGTCCAGGTCCACGGCAGCGGCCGCCGCGAGGTCCACGGCGTCCGGGCCGGACTTCTTGGCGGGCGTCTTCCGGGCACGCTTGCGCCCCTCCAGCGCGGCCTGCTCGGCGGCCTCGACCCCGTCCGGCTGCGCGGTGGACCGGCTCGCGGCGGCGCGGCGGGGGCGCTTGGGCGGCGCCTCGCGCCACTCGGCGTCGTACTCGTCGGCCGCCGGGTCCGCGTACTCACCGGGATACGGTTCGAGCACCCCGAGCCGTATCGCCAGCTGCCGCAGCCGCCGGGGGATGGCGTTGACGGGCGTGGCGGTGACGACCAGCAGGCCGAAAATGGTGAGCAGCACCAGCAGCGGTACGGCGAGGACGTCGCCGACGGTGAAGACCAGGGGCTTGGACGCGGCCCAGCCGATGAGGCCGCCCGCGTCCTGCAGGGCCTGTGACCCCTCGCCGCGGCCGGGTGTCCCGCAGGCCACGTGGACCTGCCCGAGGACGCCGGTGACCAGGGCCGACAGGCCGATGACGATCCGCCCGTTGGCCTCGGGCCGCTCGGGGTGGCGGAACAGCCGGATCGCCACGATGCCCAGGAGTATCGGCACGACCAGGTCCAGCCGCCCGAACGCGCCGGTCACCAGCATCCGCACCAGCTCGCCCACCGGCCCCTCCAGCCCCGACCAGGTGCCCGCGGCGACGATCAGGGCCAGGCCGAGGAGGAGCAGCGCGACGCCGTCCTTGCGGTGCGCGGGGTCGAGGCTGCGGGCGCCGCGGCCGACGCCCCGGAACAGGGCGCCGACGCCGTGCGCCAGGCCGCGGCCGGCGCGGCCGGCCATGGACGGGCGGGGCGGCGCCGCCTTCTTGGCGGGCGCCTTGCGCGCCGGCCGGGCCGCGGGCCGCTTCTGGACGGGTTTCGCCGCGCTCTTCTTGGCGGGCGGCTTGGCGGCGGCTCCCCCGGCGCGTCCGGTGCGCTGCCTGGTGCCCGCCGTGCTCTGGGAACCCTTGCCGGACGTACGTGAGGCCATGGTGCCGAGGTTACCGTCGTCGGGCGGGCGGGACACGTGGGCCCGGGCGTTCGTCCGTTCGTGTCATGGCCGGGCACGGCCACGGCTGACACACCGTCAGGCGTCTTCCGGCCCCCGGCCGTCAGCTCTGCGAGGCCACCGGCGGCACGCTGCTGCCCGTGCCGGGCTCCAGGGCGTCCAGGGCCCGCCGCAGGCCGTTGAGCTTGCGCTCCAGGTGGGCGGCGGTAGCGACCGCGGCGGCGTCGGCCGACTCGTCCAGCTGTTTGGAGAGCGCCTCGGCCTGCTCCTCGACGGCTGCGAGCCGCGCGGAGAGCTCCGCGAGCAGTCCGGCGGTCTCCGGGGGTTCGCCGACGGCTACGCGGCCGGCGCCCTGGCCGTTCTCCATCTGGAGGCGCAGCAGGGCGGCCTGCTCCCGGAGCTGGCAGTTCTTCATGTACAGCTCGACGAAGACCGAGACCTTCGCGCGCAGCACCCAGGGGTCGAACGGCTTGGAGATGTAGTCCACCGCGCCGGCCGCGTAGCCGCGGAAGGTGTGGTGCGGGCCGTGGTTGATGGCCGTGAGGAAGATGATCGGGATGTCCCGCGTCCGCTCCCGGCGCTTGATGTGCGCCGCGGTCTCGAAGCCGTCCATGCCCGGCATCTGGACGTCCAGCAGGATCACCGCGAAGTCGTCCGTCAGCAGCGCCTTGAGCGCCTCCTCCCCTGACGATGCCCGCACCAGTGTCTGATCGAGCGCCGAGAGGATCGCCTCCAGCGCCAGCAGATTTTCCGGCCGGTCATCGACCAGGAGGATCTTGGCCTTCTGCACCATGGCCCGTCCTCCTCGCCCCGGAAGTGCACCGGGCGCCGCCCCAGGGGACGACTCCCTTGCGCCGCCCGTCCTTGTGCCGGTCATGGTAGCCGCACCCCGCCTGTCACCACACCCTGTCACCGCGATGTCACTGTGCACGTAGCGGAAACGCGGCACGGGACGTGAAAGTTCCCGGAATGCCGCGGTCCCACACCTCGTCGGCCACTCCCGGTCAGGAAAACGGGGAGGATCGATCCGGAGTCCGTCACTCTGCGCTCATGTACTGCTTCATCACCGTCAACAGTTGATCAGTATCGACCGGCTTGGTCACGTAGTCGGAAGCGCCTGCCTCGATGCTCTTCTCCCGGTCGCCCTTCATCGCCTTCGCCGTGAGCGCGATGATCGGCAGCTCGGCGAACTGCGGCATCTTGCGGATCGCCGCCGTGGTCGCGTAACCGTCCATCTCCGGCATCATGATGTCCATCAGGACCACCACCACGTCGTCGTGCTGCTCCAGCACCTCGATGCCCTCGCGCCCGTTCTCCGCGTAGAGCACCGTGAGCCCGTGCTGTTCCAGCACGCTGGTGAGGGCGAACACGTTGCGGATGTCGTCGTCGACGATCAGCACCTTCTCGCCGTGGAACGAGCCGGTGAACCCGGGGGTCTCCCCGCTACGGTCCTCGGCCCACTCCTCCTGCGGCGCCGCCGGTACCGGCTGCCGCGGCCCGTCCACGCCGGCCGCCGGGCCCGCCCCGGCGGCCGCGGCGCCCTGGCCGGCCGCCGCCTGCGCGGCCCGCCGGCGGCGCAGGAACAGCCCGGCCGCGCCGCGCGCCGGCGGCTCGCCGCCGTGCCGCTCCGCGGCCTGCCCGCCGCCCGGCGGCAGGGCCCGCTGCTCGGCGTTCTCCCCGCCGGGCAGCTGCGGGAAGCCCTCGGCCGCCGGCTCGGCCGCGTCGAGCGGGAGGTAGAGGGTGAATGTGGACCCGCGGCCCGGCTCGCTCGCCGCGTGGATCTCGCCGCCCAGCAGCCGGGCGATCTCGCGGCTGATCGACAGGCCGAGGCCGGTGCCGCCGTACTTGCGGCTGGTCGTGCCGTCGGCCTGCTTGAACGCCTCGAAGATGACGCGCATCTTGCTCGCGGCGATGCCGATGCCGGTGTCCGTCACCGAGAAGGCGATCAGCTCGCCGTCCGGGTCGCGCAGCGCGCCCGCCTCCAGCAGCTGCTCGCGGATCGAGTCCGGGACGTCCGCGCCGGCCGGCCTGATGACCAGTTCGACGGCGCCGGTGTCGGTGAACTTGACCGCGTTGGACAGCAGGTTGCGCAGCACCTGGAGGAGGCGCTGCTCGTCGGTGTGCAGGGTGGCCGGCAGCTCCGGCGAGACCCGGACCGAGAAGTCGAGGCCCTTCTCCGCCGTCAGCGGCCGGAAGGTGGCCTCCACGTAGTCGACGAGCTGCACCAGGGCGATCCGGGTCGGGCTGACGTCCATCTTGCCCGCCTCGACCTTCGACAGGTCGAGGATGTCGTTGATCAGCTGGAGCAGGTCGGAGCCGGCCCCGTGGATCGTCTCGGCGAACTCCACCTGCTTCGGCGAGAGGTTGCCGTCCGCGTTGTCCGCCAGCAACTTGGCCAGGATCAGCAGCGAGTTGAGCGGCGTGCGCAGCTCGTGCGACATGTTGGCCAGGAACTCGGACTTGTAGCGCATGGAGACCGCGAGCTGCTCGGCCCGCTCCTCCAGCACCTGCCGGGCCTCCTCGATCTCCGTGTTCTTGACCTCGATGTCGCGGTTCTGCCGGGCCAGCCGGTCGGACTTCTCCTCCAGCTCGGCGTTGGAGATCTCCAGCGCCTTCTGCCGGTTCTCCAGCTCCGCCGACCGCTCGCGCAGCTGCTCGGTGAGCTCCTGCGACTGCCTGAGCAGCATCTCCGTCTTGGTGTTGACGCTGATGGTGTTGACGCTGGTGCCGATCATCTCGGCGATCTGGCTGAGGAAGTCCCGCTGGATCTGGGTGAACCGCTTGAACGAGGCCAGCTCGATGACCCCGAGCACCTGCCCCTCGAACAGCACCGGCAGCACGATCACATGGGCGGGCGGCGCCTCCCCCAGCCCGGAGGCGATCTTCAGATAGCCGGAGGGCACGTTCTCCACCAGGATCGTGCGCTTCTCCTTGGCCGCGGTGCCGATCAGCGACTCACCGGGCCGGAAGGAGGTCGGCATCGAGCCCATCGCGTAGCCGTACGAGCCGAGCATCCGCAGCTCGTACGCGTCCTCGCCGCTCTCCCCCTCGGCCGCCGGCATCGCCAGGAAGAAGGCGCCGTGCTGGGCGTCCACGACGGGCGTCAGCTCGCTCATGATGAGCTGTGCGACGTCCTCCAGGTCCCGGCGGCCCTGCATCAGGCCGGAGATCCGGGCGAGGTTGCCCTTCAGCCAGTCCTGCTCCTTGTTGGCCAGGGTGGTCGAGCGCAGGTTGACGATCATCGTGTTGATGTTGTCCTGGAGCTCCAGGATCTCGCCGGCCGCGTCCACGTTGATCCGCATGTCCAGGTCGCCGCGGGTCACCGCCGTCGCCACCTTGGCGATCGCGCGCACCTGGCGGGTCAGGTTCCCGGCCATCTCGTTGACGGACTCGGTGAGGTCGCGCCAGGTGCCGTCCACGTCGCGGACCCGCGCCTGACCGCCCAGCTGCCCCTCCGTGCCCACTTCCCGGGCCACCCGCGTGACCTGGTCGGCGAACGACGACAGCTGGTCGACCATCGTGTTGATGGTCGTCTTCAACTGGAGGATCTCGCCCCGGGCATCGATGTCGATCTTCTTGGTGAGGTCGCCCTGGGCGATGGCCGTGGTGACCATCGCGATGTTGCGGACCTGGCCGGTGAGGTTGGAGGCCATCGAGTTCACCGACTCGGTGAGGTCCTTCCAGGTGCCGCTGACGCCCGGCACCCGGGCCTGGCCGCCCAGCCGGCCCTCCGTACCGACCTCCCGCGCCACCCGCGTCACCTCGTCGGCGAACGACGACAGCGTGGTCACCATGGTGTTGACGGTGTCGGCGAGCTGCGCCACCTCGCCCCGCGCCTCCACGGTGATCTTCTTGGTGAGGTCGCCGTTGGCGACCGCGCCGGCCACCTGGGAGATGTTCCGCACCTGACTGGTCAGGTTGTTGGCCATCAGGTTGACGTTGTCGGTGAGGTCCTTCCAGATGCCGGTCACGTCCCTGACCCGCGCCTGACCGCCCAGCTGGCCCTCGGTGCCGACCTCGCGCGCCACCCGGGTCACCTGCTCGGCGAAGTCCGACAGCTGGTCGACCATGGTGTTGACGGTGGTGACCAGCTCCAGGATCTCGCCCTTGGCGTCGACCGTGATCTTCTTCGAGAGGTCGCCCATGGCCACCGCCGTCGTCACCTCGGCGATGTTCCGCACCTGGGACGTCAGGTTGTTGGCCATGAAGTTGACGGACTGGGTGAGGTCCTTCCAGGTGCCCGAGACACCCTTCACCTCGGCCTGGCCGCCCAGGATGCCCTCGGTGCCGACCTCCCGGGCCACCCGGGTCACCTGCTCGGCGAACGAGGAGAGCTGGTCCACCATCGTATTGAGGGTGTTCTTCAGCTCCAGGATCTCGCCGCGCGCGTCCACGTCGATCTTCTGCGACAGGTCGCCGCGCGCCACCGCCGTCGCGACCTGGGCGATGTTGCGGACCTGGGCGGTCAGGTTGCCGGCCATGCCGTTGACGGAGTCGGTCAGGTCCCGCCAGACGCCCGCGACGCCCGGCACCTGCGCCTGACCCCCGAGCCGGCCCTCCGTACCGACCTCCCGGGCCACCCGCGTGACCTGGTCGGCGAAGGCCGAGAGCTGGTCGACCATGGTGTTGATGGTGTTCTTGAGCTCCAGGATCTCGCCGCGCGCGTCGACGTCGATCTTCTGGGAGAGGTCACCGCGCGCCACGGCCGTGGTCACCTGGGCGATCTGCCGCACCTGGGAGGTGAGATTGCCCGCCATGAAGTTGACGGAGTCGGTCAGCTCCTTCCAGGTGCCGCTGACCCCGTCCACCCGCGCCTGCCCGCCGAGCCGCCCCTCGGTGCCCACGTCCCGCGCCATCCGGGTCACCTGGTCCGCGAACGACGACAGCTGGTCCACCATCGTGTTGACGGTGTTCTTCAACTGGAGCATCTCGCCGGACACTTCGACGGTGACCTTCTGCCCGAGGTCGCCGTTGGCGACGGCCGTGGTCACCTGCGCGATGTTGCGCACCTGTCCGGTCAGGTTGCGGAACGCCGTGTTGACGGAGTCCGTGAGGTCCTTCCAGGTCCCCGCCGCACCGGCCACCTGTGCCTGCCCGCCGAGCTCGCCCTCCACGCCGATCTCCCGTGCCACACGGGTCACTTCGCCACTGAAGGACTGGAGCTGGTCGACCATCGAGTTGACGGTGTTCTTGAGCTCCAGCATCTCGCCGGAGACGTCCACCGTGACCTTCTGGCCCAGATCACCGTTGGCGACCGCCGTCGTCACCTGCGCGATGTCCCGCACCTGTCCGGTCAGGTTCCGGAACGCCGTGTTGACGGAGTCCGTCAGGTCCTTCCACGTCCCGGCCGCGCCCGGCACCTGGGCCTGGCCGCCCAGCAGCCCCTCGGCGCCGATCTCGCTGGCCACGCGCGTCACCTCGTCGGCGAAGGTGCGCAGCGTCTCCGTCATCTGATTGATCGTCTCGGCGAGCTGCGCGATCTCGCCGCG
Organism: Streptomyces mobaraensis; assembly: GCF_020099395.1. Lineage (NCBI taxonomy): Bacteria > Bacillati > Actinomycetota > Actinomycetes > Kitasatosporales > Streptomycetaceae > Streptomyces > Streptomyces mobaraensis. The sequence continues at coordinate 1,986,540 of NZ_CP083590.1, forward strand.
CGCGCTCACCGTCACCTTCTGCGACAGGTCGCCGTTGGCGACCGCGGTGGTGACCTGCGCGATGCCGCGCACCTGGGCGGTGAGGTTCCCGGCCATCAGGTTGACGGAGTCGGTGAGGTCCTTCCAGACGCCCGCGACGCCGGGCACCTGGGCCTGGCCGCCGAGCTCGCCCTCGGTGCCCACCTCCCGGGCCACCCGCGTGACCTCGGAGGCGAACGACGACAGCTGGTCCACCATCGTGTTGACGGTGTTCTTCAGCTCCAGCATCTCCCCGGCCACGTGCACCGTGACCTTCCGGGACAGATCGCCCTTGGCGACCGCCGTCGTCACCAGCGCGATGTCCCGCACCTGAGCGGTGAGCCGCGACGCCATGGTGTTGACGGAGTCGGTGAGGTCCTTCCACGAGCCGGACATCCCGCGCACCCGCGCCTGCCCGCCGAGCTTGCCCTCGGTGCCGACCTCGCTGGCCACCCGCGTCACCTCGTCGGTGAACGCGGAGAGCTGGTCCACCAGCCCGTTGACGGTCCGCCCCACCTTGAGGAACTCGCCGCGCAGCGGGTGCGCCGAACCGTCGGCCGCGTGCGACCGCAGGTCCATCCGCTGGTCCAGATCGCCCTCGGCCACCGCCGACAGCACCCGGCCGACCTCCGAGACCGGCCGCACCAGATCGTCGACCAGGGCGTTGGAGGCGTCGATCGCCGCGGCCCAGGCCCCCTCGCAGGAGCCGACCTCCAGCCGCTCGGTGAGCTTGCCCTCCCGCCCGACGACCCGGCGCACCCGCGCCAGCTCGCCGGTGAGCTGCAGGTTCCGGTCCGCGACCTCGTTGAAGACGGCCGCGATCTCGGACATCACCCCGTCGCCGGAGATCGTCAGACGGCGCCGGAAGTTCCCGTCCCGCATGGCCTCCAGCGCCCCCAGCAGGCGGTACAGCGCGGCGCTGTCCACCTCCGTCGTCCCCTGGGGCCGGGAACGTCCGCCCTTCGCGCGCGCGCTCGTGCCCCGCGTCGCTCCGCCAGACTCCACCGTGTCCCTCCCGCAGGGTCGCTGATCCTCGTAGGGGTTTTCGCTTCCAGCTTTCCCAGTGTTTCACTGAAGCGCACCGGGGCGGCTGCCCGTCAGAGCGTAACCAGGTGACGGGACAGCTCGTTAAAGATGAACAGGAAAACCTGACCCACGCTTGCCGGAGCTTCGGCGGAACCGCACATACCGACGGCACTTTCCTCTTCCCCGTACGCCCCCTACCCAGAAGCTGTCCCCGCAGACCACACCGCTCCCGACCGCTTCCGCACCCCCGCCATTCCAAGGGGAAAGCGCGTACGGTTCCGCCACCTCCGAGAGTCCTTCAAGCCTCTTCCGGACCCCTTCCCCCACTCCTTCCACGCCTCCGCATTCCGCCCGGGATTCCCCGCCCGCGTTCCCCGTCCTTCCCCCATCGTTCCCCATCCCGTCTGCCGACGGTTTAGCCTGGCGGACGAATCGTCGTCATGGGAATCGGGCACAGGACTCGGGGGAGCGATGAGAGGCCAATGGGGAGTGCTGTGATCACCGCGCGGGCAGCCGCCACCTTCGAGCCGGTCGGGCGCTCGGTCGCCGCTGCCCGGGCCTTCGTCCGGGACACCCTCCAGGGGTGGGGATTCCCCGACGTCATCGACGACGCGGTGGTGCTGACCAGCGAACTGGTCACCAACGCCGTCGTCCACGCCGGCACCTCCGCCGACGTCCTCTGCGTCAGGACGGACGCGGGCGTCCGCATCGAGGTCAGCGACCGCTACCCCGAACGTGAGCTTCCGCTCCAGACGCCCACCCGCCAGTTCGGCGGCCTGGACCGCGAGGGCGGCCGCGGACTGATGCTCTGCACCGCCCTCGCCGCCTGCTGGGGCGTCGAATACGGCGCCACCCAGAAGAAGGTCTGGTTCCGCCTCGACCTCGACGACCGCCCCGCCGGCACCCGCTCGGCCGGCCCGGCCCTGCCCGTCGAGGCCCTCCCCGTCGCCGACCCCCGGGTCCGCGTCGCGGTCGTCCAGATCGACGGCGCCGGCGGCATCAGCGCCTGGAACGACGACGCCGCGCACCTCTTCGGCTACACCGCCGACCAGGTGACCGGCAAACCCCTCGCCGACCTCGCCGCCTGGCCGCACACCCCCGGCACCTCCACCGGCATCGCCGAGGCCCTCCGCCTCTCCCGCTGGGAGGGCTCGTACGGGATAAGGGGCTCCGACGGCCGCGTCATCCCCGTCTACGCCTCCCACCTGCGCGTCCGCGACAACGAGGGCGCGCCCTCGACGGTCTGCCTGCTGGTCCGCGACGAGGAGCGGGCCGTGCTGCAGAGCCCGCCGCGCTCCTCCGGCCCCGACGCCTCGACGGACCGCGGCACCGCCGCCGACCCCTTCGAGGTCTTCATCGGCTCCCCCGCCCCCGACGACCTCGACGGCCTGCTCCAGCGCACCGTCGAACGCGCCCGCGACATGCTCGACGGCGACGCCGCCTACCTCCTCCTCGCCACCGACGACGAGACCGAGCTGGAGGTACGGGCCTCCACCGGCCTGCCCTCCGCCCGGCAGCGCTTCGCCCGCGTTCCCGTCGAGGCCGGCACCGGCCGCTACGGCTCCGCCCGGCTCCCCTCCGTCCACGACGACCTCAACGCCGTCCCCGGGGCCGTGCCCCTGCTCACCGACACCGGCCTCCGCTCGGTCGTCACCGTCCCGCTCAAGGTCGAGGGCCGCCTCACCGGCTCGCTCGGCGTCGCCGCCGAGGCCCCGCACCGGTACGGCAACGAGGAGGCGCTGCGGCTCCAGTTCGCCGCCGACCGGATCGCCCTCGCCGTCGAGTCCGCCCGCCTCGGCGAGCTCGAACGGCTGCGCCGCGGCTCGCTGTCCTTCCTCGTCGAGGCGTCGGACCTGCTGGCCGGCACCCTGGACCGGGACCAGACGCTGGCCCTGATGGCCCAGATGACCGTCCCGACCCTGGCCACCTGGTGCGCCGTCTACACCATCGCCGACCAGTCCTCCGAGCCGGAGCTCTCCTACGTCCTGCACGAGGACGAGGACCTCATCGACGGCCTCAAGGCGCTGCTGGCCAAGGTCGCCCCGCCGGACCCCGTCCCCACCCCCGGCGCCCGCATCTGGACGGCCCCCGCCCGGGCGGCGCACTCGGAGGCGCTGCGCAGCTCGCTGCGGAGCGTGGGCCTCACCGACGTCCCGGAATCCTCACCCGCCCCCGGCGTCTCGCTCACCACGGCGGCGGCGGTCGGCGGCGAGACCGTAGTGCTGCCCCTGGTGGCCCGCAACCGCGTGATCGGCATGCTCACCCTCGGCAAGCCGACCGACGACCACTTCCGCCAGGAGATCGTCGAGCTCGCCGAGGACCTCTCCCGCCGGGCCGCGCTGGCCCTGGACAACGCCCGCCTCTACAGCGAGCGCACGGCGATCAGCCAGAGCCTCCAGCGCAGCCTGCTCCCGCCGGGCCTGCCGGACGTGCCGGGCGTCGAGGTCGACGTCATCTACCGCGCGGCGGGCGAGGGCAACGAGGTCGGCGGCGACTTCTACGACCTCTTCCCGATCCGGGACGGCGCGTACGGCTTCGCCATCGGCGACGTCTGCGGCACCGGCCCGGAGGCCGCGGCCGTCACCGGCCTGGCCCGGCACGCCCTGCGCCTGCTGGCCCGGGAGGGCTTCGGCGGCCCCGCGGTCCTGGAGCGCCTCAACGCGGCCATCCTGGACGAGGGCGCCCGCAGCCGCTTCCTCACCCTGCTGTACGGCGAGCTGTGGCCGCAGGAGGACGGCAGCGCCCTCCTCAAGGTCGTCTGCGCCGGCCACCCGCTGCCCCTGCGGCTGCGCCCGGACGGCACGGTGGAGCCGGCGGCCGACCCGCAGCCGCTGCTGGGCGTCATGGACGACCTGGAGCTGTACGAGCAGCCGGTCACCCTCGACCCGGGCGACGTCCTGCTGTGCGTCACGGACGGCGTCACCGAGCGCCGCGAGGGCTCGCGCATGCTGGGCGACGACGGTCTCGCGGACGTCCTCGCGACCTGTACGGGCCTGAACGCGGGCGCGGTCTCGGCGCGCATCCTCCGCGCGGTGGAGCGCTTCGCGGCCGAGCCGCCGTCCGACGACATGGCGATTCTGGCCATGCGGATGCCGGAGCGGCCGGTGGAGTGATACCGGTGGATACAAGAAAGGCCCCCGCCGAGAGGCGGGGGCCTTTTCTTCTGGAGCCCCAAAACGGAATCGAACCGTTGACCTTCTCCTTACCATGGAGACGCTCTGCCGACTGAGCTATTGGGGCCGGCAACGAGATAAAGCATACCGGATGTTCGGACGTGCTTTTGACCATCCGGCCGCCGTTCCCGCCGGTCAGGCGGCGACGTCGTACGGCAGGAGCCCGCCCAACGCGTTGCAGGCGGCCACCACATGACGCAGTTCACGGCGCGTCATGCCGGCGTCGACGGGCAGGGCGAGGCACTGCTCCGCGGCCCGCTCGGTCTCGGGGAGGCTCAGATCCTTCACGTCCCGCGCGTACGCCGGCGTCCGGTGCACGGGCGTGGTGATGGGAACGGAGCACCGCACGCCGCGCGCCCGCAGGGCCCGCGCGAAGGCGTCGCGGTCCGGCCGTCCGTTGCCGGGGACGCGGACGACGTAGGAGTGGTAGCGGTGCTCGACGCCGGGCGCGGTGCGGGGCGTCGAGACTCCGGTCAGCCTGCCGTCCAGGTAGGCGGCGTGGGACCGGCGTCGCTGGAGCGCTTCGGCGGAATCGGCGGGCCGCTCTTCGACATGCGAGATGACGGGCAACGGCCGGGCGCCGACGAGGGCCTGAAGGGCCATCACGTCGGCGGGGTGGCCGAAGAGGTCCAGGGGGACGATCGCGGCGGTGCGCTCCCCGATCGCTTCGGCGACGGAGGCCGGCGCGAGGCAGTAGCTCCAGACGTCGATGTCCGCGAACACCGGCGCGGCTCCGACGGCCCGTACGGCCTCGACGACGTCGGTGGTGCCGTACGAGGGCACGATCACCTCGTCACCGATGCCCACGCCGGCCGCTGCCAGGAGGTCTGCTGTCCTTGTCCCCATACCTCCATGATGGTGGCACGACGTTAACCGCGCATGACACTCCGTATTTCTTTGGGAAAACAAAAAAGCTCTGGCGTCTGAACCGAGGTTCAAACACCAGAGCTTTTCTGAAATTTAGTTCGGCGGCGTCCTACTCTCCCACACGGTCCCCCATGCAGTACCATCGGCGCTGAAAGGCTTAGCTTCCGGGTTCGGAATGTAACCGGGCGTTTCCCTAACGCTATGACCACCGAAACACTATGAAACAATTTCAAACAACCGGCACTTTGGTTGTTCGTGGTTTCAGAACCAACACAGTGGACGCGAGCAACTGAGGACAAGCCCTCGGCCTATTAGTACCAGTCAGCTCCAACCGTTACCGGTCTTCCACACCTGGCCTATCAACCCAGTCGTCTACTGGGAGCCTTACCCCATCAAGTGGGTGGGAGTCCTCATCTCGAAGCAGGCTTCCCGCTTAGATGCTTTCAGCGGTTATCCCTCCCGAACGTAGCCAACCAGCCATGCCCTTGGCAGAACAACTGGCACACCAGAGGTTCGTCCGTCCCGGTCCTCTCGTACTAGGGACAGCCCTTCTCAAGACTCCTACGCGCACAGCGGATAGGGACCGAACTGTCTCACGACGTTCTAAACCCAGCTCGCGTACCGCTTTAATGGGCGAACAGCCCAACCCTTGGGACCGACTCCAGCCCCAGGATGCGACGAGCCGACATCGAGGTGCCAAACCATCCCGTCGATATGGACTCTTGGGGAAGATCAGCCTGTTATCCCCGGGGTACCTTTTATCCGTTGAGCGACGGCGCTTCCACAAGCCACCGCCGGATCACTAGTCCCGACTTTCGTCCCTGCTCGACCCGTCGGTCTCACAGTCAAGCTCCCTTGTGCACTTACACTCAACACCTGATTGCCAACCAGGCTGAGGGAACCTTTGGGCGCCTCCGTTACCCTTTAGGAGGCAACCGCCCCAGTTAAACTACCCACCAGACACTGTCCCTGATCCGGATCACGGACCCAGGTTAGACATCCAGCACGACCAGAGTGGTATTTCAACGACGACTCCACACACACTGGCGTGCATGCTTCACAGTCTCCCACCTATCCTACACAAGCCGAACCGAACACCAATATCAAGCTATAGTAAAGGTCCCGGGGTCTTTCCGTCCTGCTGCGCGAAACGAGCATCTTTACTCGTAGTGCAATTTCACCGGGCCTATGGTTGAGACAGTCGAGAAGTCGTTACGCCATTCGTGCAGGTCGGAACTTACCCGACAAGGAATTTCGCTACCTTAGGATGGTTATAGTTACCACCGCCGTTTACTGGCGCTTAAGTTCTCAGCTTCGCCTGGACGAATCCAAGCTAACCGGTCCCCTTAACGTTCCAGCACCGGGCAGGCGTCAGTCCGTATACATCGCCTTACGGCTTCGCACGGACCTGTGTTTTTAGTAAACAGTCGCTTCTCGCTGGTCTCTGCGGCCACACCCAGCTCAGAGTGCAAGACTCATCACCAGACATGGCCCCCCTTCTCCCGAAGTTACGGGGGCATTTTGCCGAGTTCCTTAACCATAGTTCACCCGAACGCCTCGGTATTCTCTACCTGACCACCTGAGTCGGTTTAGGGTACGGGCCGCCATGAAACTCGCTAGAGGCTTTTCTCGACAGCATAGGATCATCCACTTCACCACAATCGGCTCGGCATCAGGTCTCAGCCTTAACGTGTGACGGATTTGCCTACCACACGGCCTACACCCTTACCCCGGGACAACCACCGCCCGGGCTGGACTACCTTCCTGCGTCACCCCATCGCTTACCTACTACAAGTCTGGATCGTCGGCTCCACCACTTTCCATTCCCCGAAGGGTCCGGAACGGCTTCACGGACTTAGCATCGCCTGATTCGATATTGGGCGTTTCAAAGCGGGTACCGGAATATCAACCGGTTGTCCATCGACTACGCCTGTCGGCCTCGCCTTAGGTCCCGACTTACCCTGGGCAGATCAGCTTGACCCAGGAACCCTTAGTCAATCGGCGCACACGTTTCCCACGTGTGTATCGCTACTCATGCCTGCATTCTCACTCGTGAACCGTCCACAACTCGCTTCCGCGGCTGCTTCACCCGGCACACGACGCTCCCCTACCCATCACAGTCCCCGTTAGAGGTATGTACTGCAATGACACGACTTCGGCGGTACGCTTGAGCCCCGCTACATTGTCGGCGCGGAATCACTTGACCAGTGAGCTATTACGCACTCTTTCAAGGGTGGCTGCTTCTAAGCCAACCTCCTGGTTGTCTCTGCGACTCCACATCCTTTCCCACTTAGCGTACGCTTAGGGGCCTTAGTCGATGCTCTGGGCTGTTTCCCTCTCGACCATGGAGCTTATCCCCCACAGTCTCACTGCCGCGCTCTCACTTACCGGCATTCGGAGTTTGGCTAAGGTCAGTAACCCGGTAGGGCCCATCGCCTATCCAGTGCTCTACCTCCGGCAAGAAACACACGACGCTGCACCTAAATGCATTTCGGGGAGAACCAGCTATCACGGAGTTTGATTGGCCTTTCACCCCTAACCACAGGTCATCCCCCAGGTTTTCAACCCTGGTGGGTTCGGTCCTCCACGAAGTCTTACCTCCGCTTCAACCTGCCCATGGCTAGATCACTCCGCTTCGGGTCTTGGGCGCGCTACTCAATCGCCCTATTCGGACTCGCTTTCGCTACGGCTTCCCCACACGGGTTAACCTCGCAACACACCGCAAACTCGCAGGCTCATTCTTCAAAAGGCACGCAGTCACGACATGACAGGCAAGCCTGCCATGCGACGCTCCCACGGCTTGTAGGCACACGGTTTCAGGTACTATTTCACTCCGCTCCCGCGGTACTTTTCACCATTCCCTCACGGTACTATCCGCTATCGGTCACCAGGGAATATTTAGGCTTAGCGGGTGGTCCCGCCAGATTCACACGGGATTTCTCGGGCCCCGTGCTACTTGGGTGTCTCTCAAACGAGCCGCAATGATTTCAGCTACGGGGGTCTTACCCTCTACGCCGGACCTTTCGCATGTCCTTCGCCTATCACTACGGTTTCTGACTCGTCTCACAGCCGGCAGACTATGAAAGAGAGATCCCACAACCCCGCCTGCGCAACCCCTGCCGGGTATCACACACAAACGGTTTGGCCTCATCCGGTTTCGCTCGCCACTACTCCCGGAATCACGGTTGTTTTCTCTTCCTGCGGGTACTGAGATGTTTCACTTCCCCGCGTTCCCTCCACACTGCCTATGTGTTCAGCAGCGGGTGACAGCCCATGACGACTGCCGGGTTTCCCCATTCGGACACCCCCGGATCACAGCTTGGTTGACAGCTCCCCGGGGCCTATCGTGGCCTCCCACGTCCTTCATCGGTTCCTGGTGCCAAGGCATCCACCGTGCGCCCTTAAAAACTTGGCCACAGATGCTCGCGTCCACTGTGCAGTTCTCAAACAACGACCAGCCACCCGTCACAACCCGCCGAAGCAAGCCTTTACCGGGGCCGGACCGAAGGCAACAAGCTCACGCTCGTACCCTCAGACACCCAACAGCGTGCCCGACCCAGCCTCTCCAGACCCTGTGTTCCACGCCGAAGCAGTACTAACAAGTCCCTCAAGACTGTGCCGAATAGTCAACGTTCCACCCATGAGCAACCGTACGAGTCATTCGCTCGTAGTCGGCTATGTGCTCCTTAGAAAGGAGGTGATCCAGCCGCACCTTCCGGTACGGCTACCTTGTTACGACTTCGTCCCAATCGCCAGTCCCACCTTCGACAGCTCCCTCCACAAGGGTTGGGCCACCGGCTTCGGGTGTTACCGACTTTCGTGACGTGACGGGCGGTGTGTACAAGGCCCGGGAACGTATTCACCGCAGCAATGCTGATCTGCGATTACTAGCAACTCCAACTTCATGGGGTCGAGTTGCAGACCCCAATCCGAACTGAGACCGGCTTTTTGAGATTCGCTCCACCTCACGGTATCGCAGCTCATTGTACCGGCCATTGTAGCACGTGTGCAGCCCAAGACATAAGGGGCATGATGACTTGACGTCGTCCCCACCTTCCTCCGAGTTGACCCCGGCAGTCTCCTGTGAGTCCCCATCACCCCGAAAGGCATGCTGGCAACACAGAACAAGGGTTGCGCTCGTTGCGGGACTTAACCCAACATCTCACGACACGAGCTGACGACAGCCATGCACCACCTGTACACCGACCACAAGGGGGGCACTATCTCTAGCGCTTTCCGGTGTATGTCAAGCCTTGGTAAGGTTCTTCGCGTTGCGTCGAATTAAGCCACATGCTCCGCTGCTTGTGCGGGCCCCCGTCAATTCCTTTGAGTTTTAGCCTTGCGGCCGTACTCCCCAGGCGGGGAACTTAATGCGTTAGCTGCGGCACGGACGACGTGGAATGTCGCCCACACCTAGTTCCCAACGTTTACGGCGTGGACTACCAGGGTATCTAATCCTGTTCGCTCCCCACGCTTTCGCTCCTCAGCGTCAGTATCGGCCCAGAGATCCGCCTTCGCCACCGGTGTTCCTCCTGATATCTGCGCATTTCACCGCTACACCAGGAATTCCGATCTCCCCTACCGAACTCTAGCCTGCCCGTATCGAATGCAGACCCGGGGTTAAGCCCCGGGCTTTCACATCCGACGCGACAAGCCGCCTACGAGCTCTTTACGCCCAATAATTCCGGACAACGCTTGCGCCCTACGTATTACCGCGGCTGCTGGCACGTAGTTAGCCGGCGCTTCTTCTGCAGGTACCGTCACTCTCGCTTCTTCCCTGCTGAAAGAGGTTTACAACCCGAAGGCCGTCATCCCTCACGCGGCGTCGCTGCATCAGGCTTTCGCCCATTGTGCAATATTCCCCACTGCTGCCTCCCGTAGGAGTCTGGGCCGTGTCTCAGTCCCAGTGTGGCCGGTCGCCCTCTCAGGCCGGCTACCCGTCGTCGCCTTGGTAGGCCATCACCCCACCAACAAGCTGATAGGCCGCGGGCTCATCCTGCACCGCCGGAGCTTTCCACCACCAACCATGCGGTCAGTAGTCGTATCCGGTATTAGACCCCGTTTCCAGGGCTTGTCCCAGAGTGCAGGGCAGATTGCCCACGTGTTACTCACCCGTTCGCCACTAATCCCCTCCCGAAAGAGGTTCATCGTTCGACTTGCATGTGTTAAGCACGCCGCCAGCGTTCGTCCTGAGCCAGGATCAAACTCTCCGTGAATGTTTACCGGTCATCCGGTGCAACACTCGCGTTGAGCGGAACGACCAAGCGGAATAAGCCCGGTCGTTCACAGCGTCCTCGCTGTGTTTTTCAAAGGAACCTCATCCAGGACCACAAGGATCCGTGGACGGGGTTGTTTTATAGTCTGGCGTTGACTTTTGGCACGCTGTTGAGTTCTCAAGGAACGGACGCTTCCTTTGTACTCACCCGAGAGACTCTCTCAGGCTTTCCTCTGGGCGCTTCCCTTCGGTGTTTCCAACCTTACCAGATCCGTTTTCCGTTCCGTTTCCGGTTCGGATTCTGTTTCCGGCCCCCTGTTGGAGCGGGGTTTCGCCTTCTTGCTTTCGCTTTCCGGCGGTGCCGACTTTATCAGATCCGATTCAGTCGGTTTTTCCGACCGCCTGACGGTCTTCCCTTCACGCCGAAGCGCTACAGGGTTCCCGTCGCGGTGGAGCCGTAAACGTACTGGACGGCCGCGCCCGGATGCAAATCGAGGCGGGCGCGGCCGTCCGTGCGGCTGACGGGGCGTCAACCGAAGGTGCGTCAGACCTCGACGACCACGGGCAGGATCATCGGGCGCCGGCGGTACTGGTCGGAGACCCAGCGGCCCACCGCGCGGCGGATCAGCTGCTGGAGCTGGTGCGGCTCGGCGATGCCGTCCGCGGCCGCCTTGGCGATGGACTCCTCGATCTTGGGCACCACGGCGTTGAACGACGCGTCGTCGATGCCGGAACCGCGGGCCTGGATCTGCGGGCCGCTGACGACCTTGCCGGTTGTGGAGTCGACGACCACGAAGACCGAGATGATGCCCTCGTCGCCCAGGATGCGGCGGTCCTTCAGGGAGGACTCCGTCACGTCGCCGACCGAGAGGCCGTCCACGTACACGTAACCGGCCTGGACCTTGCCGACGATCCTCGCCGCGCCGTCGACGAGGTCGACGACCACGCCGTCCTCGGCGATGACGATGTGGTTCTTCGGCACACCGGTGAGCGCGCCCAGTTCGGCGTTGGCGCGCAGGTGGCGCCACTCGCCGTGCACCGGCATCAGGTTCCGCGGCTTGCAGATGTTGTAGAAGTACAGCAGCTCGCCCGCGGAGGCGTGTCCGGAGACGTGGACCTTGGCGTTGCCCTTGTGGACGACGTTGGCGCCCCAGCGGGTCAGGCCGTTGATCACGCGGTAGACCGCGTTCTCGTTGCCAGGGATGAGGGACGACGCCAGGATGACGGTGTCGCCCTGGACGATCCGGATCTGGTGGTCGCGGTTGGCCATCCGGGACAGCGCGGCCATCGGCTCGCCCTGGGAACCCGTGCAGACGAGCACGACCTGCTCGTCCGGCAGGTCGTCCAGCGCCTTGACGTCGACGACCAGACCGGCCGGGACGCGCAGGTAGCCCAGGTCACGGGCGATGCCCATGTTGCGGACCATCGAGCGGCCGACGAAGGCCACCCGGCGGCCGTACTCGTGCGCGGCGTCCAGGATCTGCTGGATGCGGTGCACATGGCTGGCGAAGCTGGCGACGATGATGCGCTTCTGGGCGCCGGCGAAGACCGTCCGCAGCACGTTGGAGATGTCGCGCTCCGGCGGGACGAAGCCGGGGACCTCTGCGTTGGTGGAGTCCACCAGCAGCAGGTCGATGCCCTCCTCGCCGAGCCGCGCGAAGGCGGGCAGGTCGGTGAGGCGGCGGTCCAGCGGAAGCTGGTCCATCTTGAAGTCGCCGGTGTGCACCGCCATGCCGGCGGGGGTGCGGATGGCGACCGCCAGGGCGTCCGGGATGGAGTGGTTGACCGCCACGAACTCCAGGTCGAAGGGGCCGATGGCCTCGCGGTGGCCTTCGACGACCTCCAGGGTGTACGGGCGGATGCGGTGCTCCTGGAGCTTCGCCTCGATCAGCGCGAGGGTCAGCTTCGAGCCGATCAGCGGGATGTCCGGCTTCTCGCGGAGCAGGTAGGGGACGCCGCCGATGTGGTCCTCGTGGCCGTGCGTGAGCACGATGCCGTCGATGTCGTCCAGGCGGTCCCGGATGGACGTGAAGTCCGGCAGGATCAGGTCGACTCCGGGCTGCTCCTCCTCGGGGAAAAGCACTCCGCAGTCGACGATCAGCAGACGGCCGCCGTACTCGAAGACCGTCATGTTGCGGCCGATCTCGCCAAGACCGCCGAGCGGCGTGACGCGCAGGCCGCCCTCGGGGAGCTTCGGCGGGGGACCGAGTTCAGGGTGCGGGTGACTCAAAAGACTCTCCTCACCACGCACGCCACATGTCCCGGGGACACATGGCGCGCGTGACATTCGTGCACTTGCAGTTATGGGTTACCGGTATTCGGTTGTCGAGCTTGTTCAGTTGTGAAGCGGTATTCGGTTGTGAAGTCTGCGGGCGGCCCGTCGCGCGGTGGCGCGGACGGTCGCGCGCCCTCTCCTAGAGCTGTACCCCGCCGACGGCCAGATCGCGCTTGAGCTGTTCGGTCTGCTCGGGGCCGAGCTCGACCAGCGGCAGCCGCAGCGGCCCGGCCGGCAGGCCCTGGAGGCTCAGTGCCCGCTTGGTGGTGATCACACCCTGGGCCCGGAAGACGCCGGTGAAGACCGGCAGCAGCCGCTGGTGGATCGCCGTCGCCTTGGTGACGTCACCCGAGAGGTGAGCCTCCAGCAAGGCGCGCAGCTCGGGGGCGACGAAGTGGCCGACCACGGAGACGAAGCCGACCGCGCCGACGGACAGCAGCGGCAGGTTCAGCATGTCGTCGCCGGAGTACCAGGCCAGTCCGCTGCGGCTGAGGGCCCAGCTCGCCGCGCCCAGGTCGCCCTTGGCGTCCTTGTTGGCGACGATGCGGGGGTGCTCGGCGAGCCGGACCATCGTCTCGGTCTCGATCGCGGTGCCGCTGCGGCCGGGGATGTCGTAGAGCATCACCGGGAGGTCGGTGGCGTCCGCGACCGTGGTGAAGTGCCGGTACAGGCCCTCCTGAGGGGGCTTGTTGTAGTACGGCGTCACGGCCAGCAGGCCGTGGGCGCCCGCCCGCTCGGCGGCGCGGGCCAGCTCGACGCTGTGCCGGGTGTCGTTGGTGCCGGCTCCGGCCACGATGTGCGCCCGGTCGCCGACGGCCTCCACAACCGCCCGTACGAGCTGCGCTTTCTCCGCGTCGCTGGTGGTGGGCGACTCGCCGGTGGTGCCGTTGACGACGAGGCCGTCGTTGCCGGCGTCGACCAGGTGGGCGGCGAGCCGCTGCGCGCCGTCGAGGTCGAGAGCGCCGTCGGAGGTGAAGGGGGTGACCATAGCGGTCAGGACCCGTCCGAAGGGCGTCTGCGGTGTGGAGATCGGAGCCATGGGGGCCACGCTACTCGTTGCTCACCGTGAGGTACTCCCTCGGGGAGTGTGCAATGGATCCCGGCACTGCCTGCTCGGGGGTTCAAACAGTGCCGGGTCCGTTTATTCAGCCTAAATGAAGAGGTCGAAAGGTCGCAATACGGACAACCCGCCACCGGGGCTCATCGGGGCGCCCGTCCCTCCCCCGGGTTCCCGCGCTACGGAGCGGCACGACCCTCCCGGGTCGGCGGCGGCGTGGACCGAGGGCACCGACCACGTCCGCCCGCCAGATGTCCGGCGGTTGAGATTTTTCACAGACGTCCCAGAAATCGGGCACCAAATCGGGCGTTCGAGCGTCTTTACGGGTGACAGCCACCTCAAGGTTCCTAGGAGAGCCCACCATGTCCCTCCCCCAGCTACCGCTGGGCGGTGCCCCCAGAGAGCCCGTACCGTTCGCCTTCGTCGCCGAAGCCGAGCGGTATCGCAGCAACATCACGCCGCCTCCTCAGCGCGCCAGTCGCTCGCAGATCGTCGGGCGGGTGCTGATGGGGCTGACGGTCACCGCCGGGCTGGCCGGAGCACTTCTGTTCGGCATGCCCGCGATGGACACCAGCCCGCAGAACACCCACCACTCGCAGAGCACTCAGGCGTCCAACCGCTGAGGGCGGTTCACCCGAAAAGGGCCCGGTCGACAAGGCGACCAGGCCCTTTTCCGTACCTCCGGAGAGGCTTCAGTGCGCCGCGCGCACCGGCTTCCCGTCGTGCAGCGCGATCGCCCGCTGCATGGCCTTACGGGCCCGCGGGGTGTCCCGCGCGTCGTGGTAGGCCACGGCGAGCCGGAACCAGCTGCGCCAGTCGTCCGGGGCGGCCTCCGTCTCGGCCCTGCGGCGGGCGAAGACGGCGTCCGCCGAGTCCCGGTCCACCCGGCCGCTGGGGGTCCGCTCCAGCTCGTCGACGGGCAGTCCGCCCTCGGCTTCCAGCTCGCGCGCCAGCCGGTTGGCGTCCCGCGCGAACTTGGTGGTCTGGTAGAGGAACCAGGCGCCGATGAACGGCAGGATGAGGACGGCGACACCGAAGGCGACCGTGATGGCCGTGCCCTGCTCGATGAGCATGACGCCGCGGCTGCCGACCAGGACGAAGTAGACGACCAGGACGGCGGCCAGCCCGAAGTAGACGATCTTCGCGCGCATCGTCGATCAGCCCAGATCCAGGAAGTGCTCGAGGCCGAAGGTCAGCCCCGGGGTCCGCGGCACCCGGCGGGCGCCCAGCAGGATGCCCGGCATGAAGCAGCTGTGGTGCAGCGAGTCGTGCCGGATGGTGAGGGTCTCGCCGGTGTCGCCGAGCAGCACCTCCTGGTGGGCCAGCAGGCCGCGCAGCCGGACGGAGTGCACGGGCACCCCGTCGACGTCGGCACCGCGCGCGCCGTCCAGCGCCGTGGTGGTGGCGTCGGGCTGCGGCGGGCAGCCGGCCTCGCGCCGCGCGGCGGCGATGAGCTGCGCGGTGCGGGTGGCGGTGCCGGAGGGGGCGTCCGCCTTGTTCGGGTGGTGCAGTTCGACGACCTCGACCGACTCGAAGAACCGGGCCGCCTGCCGGGCGAACGTCATGGTCAGGACGGCACCGATGGAGAAGTTCGGCGCGATGAGCACTCCTGTCGACGGGGAGGCGTCGAGCCAGGAGGTGAGCCGGGCGAGGCGGTCCTCGGTCCAGCCGGTGGTGCCGACGACGGCGTGGATGCCGTTGCGGACGCAGAACTCCAGGTTGTCCATGACGGAGTCGGGGTGCGTCAGTTCGACGGCGACCTGGGCCCCGGCCGCGGTCAGGGCCTCCAGGCTGTCGCCCCGGCCCAGCGCGGCCACCAGTTCCATGTCGTCGGCGGCCTCGACGGCCCGGACGGCCTCGGAGCCGATGCGGCCCCGGGCGCCGATGACCGCCACGCGCAGCTTGCTCATCGTTCCTGCTTCCTTCGACGGTGACACTAGGAAACGGCCTCGTGCAGGCGGGCGGCCTGCTTGTCCTTCAGCGGGCCGATCACGGACAGCGAGGGGCGCTGCCCCAGGACGTCGCGGGCCACCGCGCGGACCTCGTCCGGGGTGACGGCCGAGATGCGGGCCAGCATGTCGTCGACCGACATCTGCTCGCCCCAGCACAGCTCGCTCTTGCCGATGCGGTTCATCAGCGCGCCGGTGTCCTCCAGGCCGAGGACCGTGGAGCCCGAGAGCTGGCCGATCGCGCGGCCGATCTCCTCGTCGGACAGGCCCTCGGAGGCGACCAGGTCGAGCTGGTCGCGGCAGATCCGCAGCACATCGTGGACCTGGCTGGGCCGGCAGCCGGCGTAGACGCCGAAGAGGCCGCAGTCGGCGAACCCGGAGGTGTACGAGTAGACCGAGTAGGCGAGGCCGCGCTTCTCCCGTACCTCCTGGAAGAGGCGGGAGCTCATGCCGCCGCCGAGCGCCGTGTTGAGCACGCCGAGCGCCCAGCGGCGCTCGTCGGTGCGGGCCAGGCCGGGCATGCCGAGGACGACGTGCGCCTGCTCGGTCTTGCGGTTCAGCACCTCCACGCGGCCGGCGGTGCGGATGGTCCGCGAGCCGGAGCGCGGCGCGACGGGCACGGCGTCCGTACGGGACAGCGCGCCGGCCCGGTCGAACGCGGCGCGGACCTGGCGGACGACCTTGGCGTGGTCGACGTTGCCCGCGGCGGCGACGACGAGGCGGGTGGGGTCGTAGTGCTTCTTGTAGAAGCGAGCGATCTGGTCGCGGCCCAGCGCGTTGATCGTGTCGACGGTGCCGAGCACCGGGCGGCCGAGGGGGGTGTCGCCCAGCATGGTGTGCGCGAACAGGTCGTGCACACAGTCGCCGGGGTCGTCCTCGGTCATGGCGATCTCTTCGAGGATCACCCCGCGCTCGGCGTCCACGTCCGCGGCGTCGATCAGGGACCCGGTGAGCATGTCGCAGACGACGTCGATGGCCAGCGGCAGGTCGGTGTCGAGGACACGCGCGTAGTAGCACGTGTACTCCTTGGCCGTGAAGGCGTTCATCTCGCCGCCGACCGCGTCGATCGCGGCGGAGATGTCGAGCGCGCTGCGCTTGGCCGTGCCCTTGAAGAGCAGGTGCTCCAGGTAGTGGGTGGCGCCGTTGAGCGTCGGGGTCTCGTCGCGCGAGCCGACGTTGGCCCAGATGCCGAAGGTGGCGGAGCGGACGGACGGCAGGGTCTCGGTGACGACGCGGAGGCCGCCGGGGAGGGTGGTCCTGCGGACCGTGCCGATGCCGTTCTCGCCCTTGAGAAGCGTTTGGGTACGGGCGACGGCCCGCCCCTCCGAGGAGGTGCGGGCCGTCTTCCGTGTACTACGGGACGTCACTTGGCGGACTCGTCCTTGGTCTCGGCGGTGTCGTCGTTCTCGCCCTCGATCACGGGGACGAGGGAGAGCTTGCCGCGCTGGTCGATCTCGGCGATCTCGACCTGGACCTTGGCGCCGACGCCGAGCACGTCCTCGACGTTCTCCACGCGCTTGCCGCCGGCGAGCTTGCGGATCTGCGAGATGTGCAGCAGGCCGTCCTTGCCGGGCATCAGGGAGACGAAGGCACCGAAGGTGGTGGTCTTGACGACCGTGCCCAGGTACCGCTCGCCGACCTCCGGCATGGTCGGGTTGGCGATCGCGTTGATCGTGGCGCGGGCGGCCTCGGCGGAGGGGCCGTCGGCGGCACCGATGTAGATGGTGCCGTCGTCCTCGATGGTGATCTCGGCGCCGGTGTCCTCCTGGATCTGGTTGATCATCTTGCCCTTGGGGCCGATGACCTCACCGATCTTGTCCACCGGGATCTTGACGGTGATGATCCGCGGGGCGTTGGGGGACATCTCGTCCGGCGTGTCGATGGCCTCCATCATCACGTCGAGGATGTGCAGGCGGGCGTCGCGGGCCTGCTTGAGGGCCGCGGCCAGGACGGAGGCCGGGATGCCGTCCAGCTTGGTGTCGAGCTGGAGGGCGGTCACGAACTCCTTGGTGCCGGCGACCTTGAAGTCCATGTCACCGAAGGCGTCCTCAGCACCGAGGATGTCGGTGAGGGCGACGTAGTGGGTCTTGCCGTCGATCTCCTGGGAGATCAGGCCCATGGCGATGCCGGCGACGGGGGCCTTCAGGGGCACACCGGCGTTCAGCAGCGACATGGTGGAGGCGCAGACCGAGCCCATGGACGTCGAGCCGTTGGAGCCGAGGGCCTCGGACACCTGGCGGATCGCGTAGGGGAACTCCTCGCGGGTCGGCAGGACCGGCACGATCGCGCGCTCGGCGAGCGCGCCGTGGCCGATCTCGCGGCGCTTGGGCGAACCCACGCGGCCGGTCTCACCGACGGAGTACGGCGGGAAGTTGTAGTTGTGCATGTAGCGCTTGCGCGTCACCGGCGAGAGGGTGTCGAGCTGCTGCTCCATGCGGAGCATGTTCAGCGTGGTGACACCCAGGATCTGGGTCTCGCCGCGCTCGAACAGCGCGGAGCCGTGCACCCGCGGGATGGCCTCGACCTCGGCGGCCAGGGTGCGGATGTCGGTGACACCGCGGCCGTCGATGCGCTTCTTCTCCTTGATGACGCGCTCACGGACCAGAGACTTGGTCAGCGAGCGGTACGCGGCGGAGATCTCCTTCTCGCGGCCCTCGAACTCCGGGAGGAGCTTCTCGGCGGCGAGCGCCTTGACGCGGTCCAGCTCCGCCTCGCGGTCCTGCTTGCCGGCGATGGTGAGCGCCTGGGCCAGCTCGGGGCGGACGGCGGCGGCGAGCGCCTCGAAGACGTCGTCCTGGTAGTCCAGGAAGATCGGGAACTCGCCCTCGGGCTTGGCGGCCTTCGCGGCGAGGTCGGCCTGGGCCTTGCAGAGCACCTTGATGAAGGGCTTCGCGGCCTCGAGACCGGCGGCGACGACCTCCTCGGTGGGCGCCTCGGCGCCGCCCGCGACCAGCTGGATGGTCTTCTCGGTGGCCTCGGCCTCGACCATCATGATCGCGACGTCGCCGTCCTCCAGGGCGCGGCCCGCGACGACCATGTCGAAGACGGCGTCCTCGAGCTCGGTGTGCGTCGGGAAGGCCACCCACTGGCCGTTGATCAGCGCGACGCGGACGCCGCCGATCGGGCCGGAGAAGGGCAGGCCGGCCAGCTGCGTGGACGCGGAGGCGGCGTTGATCGCCACGACGTCGTACAGGTGGTCGGGGTTGAGCGCCATGATCGTGGCGACGACCTGGATCTCGTTGCGCAGGCCCTTCTTGAAGGAGGGGCGCAGCGGGCGGTCGATCAGGCGGCAGGTGAGGACCGCGTCCTCGGAGGGCCGGCCCTCGCGGCGGAAGAAGCTGCCGGGGATCTTGCCGGCGGCGTACATCCGCTCCTCGACGTCCACCGTGAGCGGGAAGAAGTCGAGCTGGTCCTTGGGCTGCTTGGACGCGGAGGTGGCCGACAGCACCATGGTGTCGTCGTCCAGGTACGCGACGGCGGAGCCGGCGGCCTGCTTGGCCAGGCGGCCCGTCTCGAAGCGGATGGTGCGGGTGCCGAAGGCGCCGTTGTCGATGACGGCCTCGGCGTAGTGGGTCTCGTTCTCCACCAGGGATATCTCCTCGTCGGATCCATGTGCCGTCCGCGCCCGTGTGGCGGGACGGTGGTGGAGGGCGCGCTGTGCTCTGTGCGGGCCGGTCTTCGATCGAAGCACCCGGAATTCCCCGTTCCGGGGGCCACTACCGAGGACCGGCGGAGAGTCCGCGCTCCTCCTGGCATGCGTCGTGTTCGTTATGCCGTGCGTTGTGCCGTTGTGGGACCAGAGTACAAAGCTTCCGTGTCCCACGAGATACGCAAAGGGAGCGGCCCCCAGTGGGAACCGCTCCCTTCGTCACGTCTTACTTGGCGCCGGCGGCACCGCGGCGGATGCCGAGGCGCTCGACCAGGGCGCGGAAGCGCGTGATGTCCTTCTTCGCCAGGTACTGCAGCAGGCGGCGACGCTGGCCGACCAGCAGCAGCAGACCACGGCGGGAGTGGTGGTCGTGCTTGTGCTTCTTGAGGTGCTCGGTCAGGTCCGAGATGCGGCGGGTGAGCATCGCGACCTGGACCTCGGGGGAGCCGGTGTCGCCCTCCTTGGTGGCGAACTCGGACATGATCTGCTTCTTCGTAGCGGCGTCGAGCGACACGCGATACTCCTTCAGAGTCTCGTTTGGCCACCGAGTGCCCCTGGTCTTGGTCTCAGGGGAGCTTCCGTTACTCGGGAGGCGGGGTCCGCTGGGCGCTGTCCCCAGACACCGCGAAGGGCGGTCCGGGGGCGCGTACACATACGGCCGTCACACAGCGTACCAGCAGCACCGGCCGGGGCGTCACCCGCTGGTCATGCTCCGGGCCGCGGAGTACACGTCCAGTACCGCCAGGCACAGGGGCACCAGGGCGAGCAGGAAGGCGCTCTCGGCGAGGTCGGAGAGGCGGCCCCAGAACGGGGACAGCCCCTTCTTGGGGACGATCAGCGCGATGCCGACGATCAGCGCGGCCCCGGCGGCGACGGCCGCCGCCAGCCACACGGTGTGCACGTCGAGCGGGCCGCGGTCGCCCTCCATGACCATCTTGCGGACCGCCTCGCCCGGCGGGTTCAGGGACAGGCCGAGCACCAGCAGCCCGAGGCCCGCGAGACCGGCCGTGAGGACGGCCGCGACCTGCGCGGTGTAGCGGAAGAGGCGGGCGCGCAGCAGCATGGCGGCGCCGGTGGCCAGGGCCAGCAGCTGCGCCCATACGTCGTGGGAGAAGCCGAGGACGGCACAGGCGCCGACGACGACGGCCGCGCTGCCGCCGACCAGGCCGAGCAGCATCTCGTGGCCCCGGCGGGCCTGCGCGGCGACGCGGTCGGCGTTGACGGGGTCCGCGGCCGGGACGCCCGGCTCGCGGTCGGGGTCGCCCGCGGTGGCCGAGCGCGGGGCGGCGTAGCCGATGGGCAGCCGGGCGACGCGGGCGGACAGCCCGGGGAGGAAGGCCAGGGCGCCGACCGCGACGACGGCGCAGACGGCGGCGGTGTCGGTGGGGCTCGCGCCGGCCAGGATCGCGCAGAAGGTGGCGAGGGTGCCGACCGCGGAGGCGAAGACGGCGGCGACGAAGGGGGCGTCCCCGCTGGGCATGACCGCGGCGAGCACCACGGAGGCGACGAGGACGGTGACGCAGCCGAGCAGGAACTGGAGGCGGCCGACGCCCTCGCCGTCCCGGAGGGCGATCAGGCCGGATCCGGCGATCATCAGGTGCGGCAGGGCGGAGAGGCCCATGGCGACGGCGGACGGCCGGTCGTCGTAGACGCGGGCGCGGACGCCGGAGAGTGCCGTCAGCAGGATGCCGACCGCGGCGGCGATGATGCCGGGCAGGCTGTGCATGTCGTGCCGCGCCGGGTCGGCGAACCAGAGGACGAAGCCCAGCAGGACCAGCAGCAGGGAGCCGCCGGCCAGGCCGGAGGCGCGCAGCAGCCGCTCGTTCCACAGGGTGCGGTCGCGGGTGACGGCGGCGGCGACCGCGTCGGCGACGTCGTCGTAGACGGCGGGCGGCAGCGACTCGGTGAACGGACGCAGCCGCAGGAGCGCGCCGTCGAGTACGCGCTGGGCGCCGAGCGAACGCGCCGGTTCGAGCACGGTGCCGTCGGTGCCCACCAGGTGGTAGCCGGGCGGGGTGGTCCCCTCGGCGGTGTGCCCGGTGAGCCGGAGGATCTCCGGGAGGAGATCCGCGACGGCGACGTCGTCGGGGAGGGCGACGTCGATCCGGCTGTCGGGCGCGACGACCGTCACTCGGCTGTAACCGGTCGTTGTGGTCGGACTCACCTTGGAGGGCCCCCTCGTTGCCTGCTGTTCCACCCGCCGGTCCCGCGGTCTGCCGCCGGTGGTCCCGCGTGTTGACGGGCCGACACCATACCGGGGCCCACCGCTGTGTTATGCACGTAGGATCATCGTCGCGCCGAGACAGGCCACCACCGGGGGGGCACTGGCCACCACCAGGGGGGCGCGCCGGTCGCAACCGCCCAGCCCGTACGCGAGGGATTGATACGCCGGTGAGTCAGATCGTCGTCAAACGTCCGCCCCGGGTCATGCCGCCCGAGCCCGACGCGGATGAGCTGCAGCTCGAACCCCCTCCCGAACTGCCCCGCGGGCAGCAGGAGGGCATGGCGATGCAGCTGCTGCCCATGCTCGGCATGGGCTCGTCGGTCGTCTTCTTCTTCATGCCCGGCACCCAGCCGTTCATGAAGATCATGGGCGTGATGATGCTGCTGTCGACGGTCGCGATGGCGATCGCGCAGGTCGTCCGCTACCGCAAGGGCTCGCAGGGGGCGGCCGTCGACGGCCGGCGCGACTACCTCAAGTACCTGGCGCAGACCCGGCGGAAGGTGCGGCGCACGGCGCGGGCGCAGCGGGACGCGCAGTTCTACCTGCACCCCGGGCCCGAGCAGCTGTGGGCGCTGGTCGCCGAGCGCAGCCGGCTGTGGGAGCGGCGCGTCTCCGACAAGGACTTCGGGCAGGTGCGGATCGGTCTCGGCCCGCAGCAGCTCTGGACGCCGCTGGTGGCGCCGACCACGGCGCCGGTGGAGGAGCTGGAGCCGCTGTCGGCCGGTGCCATGCAGCAGTTCCTGGCGACGCACGGCTCGTTGGACGGGCTGCCGGTGGCGGTGTCGATGCGCGCCTTCTACCACGTGGTCGTCACCGGCGAGGCGGACGCCGTGCGGGGTGCCGCGCGGTCGATGGTGGCCGGGCTGGCCGCCCTGCACTCCCCCGACGACCTGGTGATCGCGGTCGTCGCGGACGGCGAGGCGGCGCCGGAGTGGGACTGGACCAAGTGGCTGCCGCACACCCAGGCGCCCGGCACGGCCGACGGCGCGGGCACCAAGCGGCTGTTCAGCGACCACCTGCCGGAGGTCGAGGAGCTGCTGGCCAAGCGACTGGAGGGGCGCAGCCGGTTCAGCCGGGAGGCCCAGCCGGTGCTGGACCAGCCGCACGTCGTGGTGGTGCTGGACGGCGGCGCGGTGCCGCCGGAGTCGCTGCTCGCCTCGCCCGAGGGGCTGCAGGGCGTCACCGTCCTGGAGATCGCCCCGGGCGAGGAGGACGAGCCGCGCGGCGGGCTGTGCATAACCGTCCGGCCGGGCGCGCTGCGGCTGGAGTCGGCGACCGCCGTCTACCAGGGCGTGCCCGACGACCTGCCGGTGCCGGTCGCCGAGGCGCTCGCCCGGCAGATGGCCCCGCTCTGCGTGGGCGCCGCCGGGGACGACGAGGAACCGCTGCTGGCCAACCTGGAGTTCACCGACCTGCTGGGGCTGGGCGACGCCGCCTCCGTGGACACGGCCACGACGTGGCGGCCGCGCTCGCGGGCCGACCGGCTGCGGGTGCCGATCGGCGTCGGCGAGGACGGCGCGCCCGTCATGCTCGACCTCAAGGAGGCCGCGGAGGACGGCATGGGCCCGCACGGCCTGTGCGTCGGCGCCACCGGTTCCGGCAAGTCCGAGCTGCTGCGCACGCTGGTGCTCGGCCTGGCGGTCACCCACTCGTCCGAGAACCTGAACTTCGTCCTCGCCGACTTCAAGGGCGGCGCGACGTTCTCCGGCATGGCCGAACTGCCGCACGTCGCGGCCGTCATCACCAACCTCGCCGACGACCTCACGCTCGTCGACCGCATGCGCGACTCCATCACCGGTGAGCTCCAGCGCCGCCAGGAGCTGCTGCGCGCCGCGGGCAACTACGCCAACCTCAACGACTACGAGAAGGCGCGGGCCGCGGGCGCTCCGCTGGAGCCGCTGGCCTCGCTGGTGCTGGTCATCGACGAGTTCAGCGAACTCCTCACCGCCAAACCCGACTTCATCGACATGTTCATCCAGATCGGCCGCATCGGCCGGTCCCTGGGCGTGCACCTGCTGCTGGCCTCGCAGCGCCTGGAGGAGGGCCGGCTGCGCGGCCTGGACACCTACCTGTCGTACCGGATCGGCCTGCGGACCTTCTCCGCCGCCGAGTCCCGTACGGCGCTGGGCGTGCCGGACGCGTACCACCTGCCGTCCGTCCCGGGCTCCGGCTACCTGAAGTTCGGCACCGACGAGATGACGCGGTTCAAGGCCGCCTACGTGTCGGGCACGTACCGCGACGGCGCGGGCGCCCTGACCCGTACCGGCCCGCTGCCCGCCGACCGCCGCCCGGTGCTCTTCACTGCGGCGCCGGTGCCCGTCCGCTACCAGGCGCCGGACCCGGACTTCAGCTACACCCCGGCGCGGCCGGACGACGACGCGCTCGCCGACACCGTCCTCGACGTCATCGTCCGCCGGCTGGAGGGCCAGGGCCCGGGCGCCCACCAGGTGTGGCTGCCGCCGCTCAACAAGGCGCCGTCCATGGACCAGCTGCTCCCCCGCCTGACGGCCACCCCCGAGCGCGGTCTGCACTGCCCGGACCCCCAGACGACCGGCGGCCTGCGGGTCCCGCTCGGCCTGCTGGACAAGCCGTTCGAGCAGCGGCGCGACGTCCTGGTCCGGGACTTCTCCGGCGCGGCCGGCCACATGCTGATCGTCGGCGGTCCGCGGTCCGGCAAGTCCACGCTGCTGCGCACCCTGATCGCCGGGTTCGCGCTCACCCACACCCCGCACGAGGTGCAGTTCTACGGGCTGGACTTCGGCGGCGGCGGGCTGAGCGCCGTCGAGGGGCTGCCGCACGTCGGCGGCATCGCGTCCCGGCTGGACCCGGAGAAGATCCGCCGGACGGTCGCCGAGGTGACCGGCATCCTCAACCGGCGCGAGGAGTTCTTCCGCGACAACAGCATCGACTCCATCGCCACCTACCGCCGGCTGCGCGCCGCCGGACGGCTGCCCGACGAGCCGTGGGGCGACGTCTTCCTCGTCATCGACGGCTGGCAGACGTTCAAGACGGACTACGAGGCGCTGGAGCCGTACATCGCCGACATCACCACGCGCGGTCTCGGTCTCGGCGTCCACCTCGTCGTCACCGTCTCCCGCTACATGGAGATGCGGGCGGCGCTCAAGGACCAGTTCCTGAGCCGGCTGGAGCTGCGGCTCGGTGACCCGCTCGACTCCGAGCTCGACCGGAAGATCGCGGTGAACGTCCCGGTGGGCGTGCCCGGGCGCGGTATCACCGCCGAGAAGCTGCACTTCCTGGGCGGTCTGCCGCGCGTCGACGGCGGTTCGGGAGGCGGCGACGACCTCTCGGACGCCACCGCCGACTTCGTCAAGGCGGCGGTGGACGCCTGGCCCGGCCCGCACGCGCCGCAGGTCCGGATGCTGCCGCGGATGCTGTCCGCCCGCGAACTGCCCGACGGGCACGCGCAGCCGGGCCGCGGCGTGGCCATCGGCCTCGACGAGATGAACCTCGCGCCCGTCTTCGTCAACTTCGACACCGACCCGTTCTTCGCGGTCTACGGCGAGAGCGAGTCCGGGAAGACGGCACTGCTGCGGCTGCTGATCAAGCAGCTCACCGAGCGGTACGCGCCCGAGGAGGCGCTGTTCCTCGTCGCCGACTACCGGCGCAGCCTGCTGGAGTGCGTGCCGGAGCCCTACCTCGTGGGCTACGCCACCACCCAGAACGCCTTCACCGAGTACCTCACCGACATGAACACCCTGATCGGCAGCCGCATCCCGGGCACGGACGTGACCCCGCAGCAGCTGCGCGACCGGAGCTGGTGGAAGGGCCCGCGGGCGTTCATCATCGTCGACGACTACGACCTGGTCGCCACCTCGTCCGGCAACCCGATGGCACAGCTCGTCGACAACCTGCCGTACGCGCGCGACGCCGGCGTCAACATCATCATCGCCCGCAGCAGCGCGGGCGCGGGCCGCTCCGCGTACGAGCCGTTCATCCAGCGCTTCAAGGAACTCGGCGCCCAGGGCGTCCTGCTGTCCGGCAACTCGAGCGAGGGCGAACTCCTCGGCAACATCAAGCCGCGCCCGCTGCCGCCGGGGCGGGGCCTGTTCGTGTCCCGGCGGGGCGGGGCCTCGCTGGTGCAGACGGGGTGGGTGGCCACGGAGGAGTAGGAGCGGCGGAGGAGTCGGAGCGGCAGAGGAGTAGGGGAGGCGGCCGATTCCGGTCGTGTCAGGAGCCGCCGGCCCGGGAGTCATGGTGTCCCGGGCTGGTGCGGTGTCCCGGGCTGGTGCGGTGTCCTAGGCCGGTGTGATGTCCCGGGCCGGTGGGCGTGGAGGCTCCAGGCGTCGACGAGTGTGGGGCGGGGGCGGTGGCGCTTGGTGAACGCTTCCTGGGCTCCGGTGCCGAGGTAGAAGGTGCCGGAGGGGTGGAGGAGGAAGAAGCGGTCGGTCTCGTCCACGAGGTGGACCGACCCTTCGTCCGTCTCGTAGGCCACGGGGAAGAGGCGCTGCCCGAGGTGCGCCGCGAGGTCCGCGACGTCCTCGGCGATCTCGACGTGTCCGCCGTCCGGTTCGGTGACGAGGCGCACCCGTTCGGAGAGGGGCAGGCACAGGCCGCCGTACGTGCGGAGGAACGTCACCGCTGTGTGGGTGGGGGTCAGTTCCTCGCCTTGGTCGTGGAAGTCGCGGACGCGTCGGGCGATGTGCGGCGCCAGGGTGTTCCCGGTGTCGCGGCCGGGGTACCAGCCGTGGGACGTGAGCCAGGCGGTGGTGTCGTCGGGTGGGGGGTGGGTGGGCGCGGTTTGGCCAGGTGCGGTGTCGTCGGGTGCGGTGTGGCCGGGCGCGGTGTGGTGGTCCTGTCCCGGCACACGTCAGCCCTGGGACGTACTCGACGCGGCGGTGGCGGCCGGTGTGCGGGCGGGGGCGAGCACGCGTTGGCTCGCGTAGCCGGACAGTTCGTCGAGGGCGCCGGCGAGGCCGTCACCTTTCTCCAGGACCGTGCGGGTCGTGGCCGTCAGCCGTACGCCGATGCCCTCGGCGCCCTGCCGACCGGCGGAGACCGTGCAGGTCACGCCGGGGTGCGGGCGTCTGCCCGAGGTGCCGGGGAGGAGCTCGACGGACTTCTCGGCCGCTCCGAGGGGGATCTCGCCCACGGCCTCGCGGACGTTCCCGAGCAGCGTCTCCGCGCTGTGATCGAGCGAGCCCGGCGCCAGGCGGAAGACCTCGTCCAGCCGGACGGGACCGTGCCCACGCAGGCCGACGACACGGAAGCGGACGGCGCGGGTCGCGAGCAGGCCATGCCGGTGCAGTACGTAGACGAGCACCATGCCGGTCTTGACCAGGTCGGCCACCACGTCCTCCGCCGGCAGGCGGCCGAGACGCCAGCCGTGATCGGCGGCGGCGATCCGGCGCGGCGCGCGGCCCTCGGCGACGGCGGTCAGGCCGTCCTCCACGGAGTCCCCGAGGACCCACCAGCCTCCGGTGTCGGCGGCGAACAGCCGCCCCTCCTCGTCCACGAACAGCGGAGTCTCGGCGTCCGTGACGCCCAGCGGGAACAGCCGCGCGCCGATCTCCCGGCCGAAGTCGGCGGCGGCGCGGACGGCGAAACGGGCCCGCGCCGGATCGACGACACAGCCGTGCGCCGCCACCTCGGCCCCGGGGCCGGCCGGCCGTACGGTCAGACCGTGGAACGAGCGCAGCGCGTTCTCCGCCGCCGGGAAGGGCTCCCAGGAGGCGGTGCCGTCCGGCGAGACGGTGCTGACCGCCGTCAGCATGCCGTGCAGGGCGTTGTATCCGGCGTCACGGTCGGGGGTCCAGCCCGCCGCGAGCAGTGCTTCGCGACCTCTTCCGCCTCTTCCGCTCATGGGCGGCTGATCCCAACGCCTAGGCGGTCGAGGAGGGCGGTGCAGGAGCGGCAGGGAAGCGTGGTCTCCCCGTGCTCCGGGTCCCCTTCCTCACGGATCTTCACCGACATCACCATCGCCCCGGCGAAATGCGCGGCGCCCTCGTCGAGGGCGGTGTGCCCGCCGTCGCTCCGGCCCTCGTCCAGTCCCCAGAACTGGTCGGAGACGAGGGCGGATTCGGCGCAATAGCCGATGTAGGGCTCGCGGAGCTCAGGGGGGAGGGTGTCGAAGAAGTGCCGCACGGCCGGGTGGAGGTGGGGGGTGCCCGGGCCGGACAGGTTGGTCATGCTGAAGATCTTGCCTTGCACGAGCAGGCTGGCGGCGACGCCGGGGGCAATATCAGACATAAAAGTCCTCCGCGTCCTGCATCAGCGTGCCCCGCAGCCGCTTCGCAAAAGCGGCCCAGGCGTCCTCGCCCACATAATAGCGGCCGCTCCAATGCTGATAGAAACAGCGCCCCAGATCGTCCATCAGCAAGAATCCCGCTTCGGACGTCTCCCCTCCCACCGGGAACAGCGGGCGGCCGAGGTCTTCGGAGAACTCCGCAAACTCCGCCGCATCCCCTTCGTATCCCACGGTGGGGTCGACGATCCACCGGATCTCCGGGGTTTCGGGATACGCAAGGTCCAAACCCCCGAAGGAGTGCAGGAATCGCACCGCCGCCTCGGAAGGCCGGAGCGGATGGCCTTGCCGCGCGCTGTCCTCCACCCGCTCCGCGATCAGTCGATCGGCTTGGTCGCCGATGTCCCTCTCAGAGGACCAGCCATGACTTCTCAGCCATTCTTCGACGACCGACTTGGGGATTTCGGTTCCCACAAAGACTCCTCAACTACACCTGGATACTAAATGGGTGTGACACCCAGGGCGGGCAGCATGTGTTCGCACGACCGGCATGGCGGTTTGTACTGGCCGTGTACCAGCCCGATTTTCGGGACGTCGCCGATCTGTCGCGTGTGAACGACCGCTCCGGACAGCGCCTTCTTCGCATCCTCAGCCGTCCTGATGGACTGCCCCGTGGGATCCATTTGGTGAAGCCTGTCCGAGATGAGGGCCACTTCGGCACACTTGCCGTGCCCCGCCCCCACTTTTCCGATCTTGCCCGCGTCGCTATCAGCCCTGATGCCGTCCAGGACTTGCCCTAGTACGGGGTGCACCGCCGGGTGCTTGTTGGGATCGCCCTTGTACCGTTGGCTGGTCCCCGTGTGCGAGGTCACCACCCCATTGTGCAGGAGGCTTCCCGCACAACCGGGCAGGGACCGCTCCTTGCCCACCTGCTCGGGCAGGGGCTCCTGGCGGCCGTCGGGCGCGGGCGCGTTCTTGCTGTCATCGGCAAGGTGCCGTGCCTCGCGCTTCATGACGTCTCGCTGGCCCGCCTCGTCGAGATGCGCGACGTCCAGCGCATCACGCCGGTGGTGCCGCATCTTTCCGGCGCTCTGCCCGTGCCAGTCGGGCTGCGGGTTCATCGGTTGCCCCTGGGGATTCCCACCTGCCGGACTGCCGCCGCCGGAGCCTCCCGAGCCACCTCCACCCTTGCCGCCATTCCCGCTGTGCCCGCTGTTCCCGCCGCCGGAGCCATCCGCCGGCTTCTGGCCGGGATGACGGTTCTTGACGCCGTCCATGCCGTCCTGAACGTGCTTGTCGTGCTTCTTCTGGGCCTTGCCCGCCTCGGAGAGGCCGTCGCCGACGTCGTTCAGGTGCTTCTTGAGCTGCCCGTGCGCGTCGCCGAGGGACTTCATCGCCTTCTCGGTGACCTCTTCGATCGCCTTGGCCAGCGAACCGCGGCCGCGCGTGCGGCCGAAGTGGTGGCGGGACGCGTGGAGGTGCTTGCCGCCCTTCTCGTCGAGGTGCTTGGAGTGCTCGTGCACCTTGCCGGTGAAGGTGTTGTGTTCGTGCTCGTCGAAGACGAGGTCACCGCCGCCTCCGCCGCTTCCGCCGGCGCCGGCGAGGACGAGGCCGCCTCCACCGCCCCCGGAGGTGCCCGCGCTGGCGATCTTCAGGTTGTCCTTGCCCGCCTGGAGCGTCTGCTTGAGGTTGATGCCGTCCTGCGCGCCGAGGCCGTCGGAGACGACCTGGACGACGAGGTCCGTCGTCATCGAGTCCAGGGCGGCGAACACCGGCCCCGTCACCACGGACATCACTTCCTGCACGGCGGCCTCGGCCGCACCCTTCAGGATGCGCTTGACGACCGTCCGCGTCACCGCGACCCCGCCCAGCGCGCCGAGCTCCGAGAGGCCCAGGGTGAACGGCGCGGCGGCCTGCGCCGTCGCCACCTCGGCCGCGAGGATGCCGAGTTGCACGATGGCCGCGCCCTTGGCTCCCGCCACGACGACCGCCGCCGCGTCCAGGCCGCCGGCGAGCAGCCGTCCCGCCTCCGCGAGGTTGTGCAGGTGCTTGCCGTTGAGCTTGCGGACGTGCCCCTCGATGGCCTGCGTCATCTCGCCGCGGTTGGTGGAGATGAGCCGGTTCAGGGCGACGTTGGAGTCACCCCGGCCCGCGTCCACGTCGGTCGCGAAACCGCGGAGCGACTTGGCCATCTCGCGGTAGTCGTCCTCGTCGACGTTCGGCCAGTTGACGCCGATCAGGTCGAGCACGAAGGCCAGTTTGTCCGGTAGGACGACTCCCATCTCTGTTCCCCCGTCAGAACACTGTCAAGATCCAAGCCCTCCGACCTTAGGCAAGAATCCGTTCGTCCTCAATTTCATTGCCCGTGGTGGACCGCACACCTCCGCCGGCCCCTGCCGCACTTGCCGAAAGCCCCGGTGACGCAAGCCTGGTGGCCGGTAGCCTGACGGCGGGCTCGCGGGAGCGGGCCCGCGGCGTTCGTCATCCGTGCGGAAAGGAACTCCTCTGATGGCCACCCAGCGTGAGACGGAAGAGCTGTACGCCATGGACATCTCCGGCGTGGAATGGCTCAGCGCTCCGGACACCCCGACGAAGGAGCGCGTGGAGATCGCCTACCTCCCGGGCGGAGCCGTCGCCATGCGCAACTCCGAGGACCCGGACACGGTGCTGCGGTACACGGCGAGCGAGTGGAAGGCGTTCGTCCTGGGGGTGCGGGACGGGGAGTTCGACATCACGTGACGCGTGGCGCTCGAACGACGTGGCCCCCTGCCGTCTCCTAAGGAGCCGGCAGGGGGCCGCCGTGTTCGTGACCCTCGGTCAGGAGCCGCCCGGAGGGCGGCCACCACCCTGCGGGGGCATCGGAGGCTGCGGGGGCTGCTGCGGGTACGGCGGATCCATCGGCGCCGTACCGCCGTACGGCCCGGCGGCGACAGTCGGCTGCTGCGCTTGCTGCCTCCGCACCCTGGCCTTACGCCGCGCCCGGCGCACCATCAGTGCCACCAGCACGGCCCCGGGCACGACCACGGCCACGGCACCGCCGATGAACCAGGGCAGGTTGTCGTCCTTGCCCTTGGCCTTGCCCTTCTTGCCGTTCACACCCGCGGGCTCGTGGGTGACGGGAGCGGTCGGGCTCGCGCCCTTCGCGGAGGACTTGTCGGTCTTCTCCGCTGCAGCGACCAGCGGGTTGACGTCGGGGGGGCCGGGGTCGCCCTTGTTCTCCAGCACGTTCTCGCGCGGGCGGATCATGCCATAGCCGACGTACTCGCTGGGCACCTTGCCGTGCGGCGGCCTGCCGGCGGTGTCCAGGAGGACACGCAAGACTTGGTTGCCGGTCCACTTGGGGTGCAGGGACCAGACGAGGGCGGCGCTGGCGGAGGCGAGGGCGGTGGCTTGGCTGGTGCCTCTGCTACGGCAATATCCCGTCTTCCCGCCACACACGGTGGGGATGTCGACCCCAGGAGCGGACAAGGCCGTCTGCGGGCCATGCGTCGAGAACTTGCCTGCTTGCAGGCGTGTGTCGACAGCCCCGACGCCCACAACTCCTCGAATCGCCGCCGGATACTCGACAGCGTTGGTTCTATCCCCCTCGTTTCCGACGCCTGCGAAAAGAAGCTTTCCCCGCTCTATCGCATAGTCCACGGCACGCTGGATCTGCGCCTTCTGCTTGTCATCCACTGAGGCCGCAGCACTGACGATGGACATGCTGATGATGCGCGCATCGCTGTCGGCCGCATACCTGATGCCATCGGCGATGGCTGCGGTGTCGCCCAAACCTGACATGACCTTCACGGGCAGAATGTGTGCTCCGGGGGCGAGTCCCCTCACCTGCATGTCGCTTTGGCCACTGCCGGCGATGAGCGCTGACATAGCCGTGCCATGGAGATCGTCGGCTTCGCGACCGTCCTTGCCTTCCTCACCGAGGACATAACTCTTCCCGGGAAGCACCTTCCCCCGCAGCTCCGGCTGGGAAGCACGCACACCGGTATCCAACACCGCAACGGTGATGCCTTTGCCTGTGGTCTTTTCCCACATGCGCTCGGCTTGCATGGTCTCCAGGTACCACTGCCCCTCGCGGACCGTTCCGGCATGCGCGGAGGGGGCGCCGACGCCCCCGACGGCGAGCAGAGAACTCAGAGCGGACGCCAAAACCAGCACGCGGCGACGAGCGCCCCTCATCATCGTCTTTTTCACGTGTCCTCTGCTCACCATCCGACATCGGGTACAGGCGTTACTGGACCACTGGGGGAACGTTCTCGGGTCCACCCCCGGTCCAGGTTTCCTCGTCCTCTGTAAGGTAGCCGGACCCCTGAGCCCGCTTCCGCTCCTTCTCCGCCTCTCGGTTGCTCGTTCCCGCAGCACCGCCCCCACGGATGAGCCCGCTTCCACCCGGCGTGAATTCACGTCGGGCTCCCATGGCTCCCGTGGGACCTTCCACGACACCGCCGGGCTGCGACGCATACCGCCTCGCAGCAGCTCCGGTTCCGCGAGAAGGGAAGCCTGAACCCATGCTCCCCGGAGCGCCCATCATTCCACGGCCCGTTTGCTGCGATTCACCACCGATGACAGTTCCACGCGGAATGCCCCGACCGCTCGCCGCCCCGGGTCCCGAAACAGGCGTGCCGCCGATGACGCCGGGATCGATCCTCGGCGCGGCGGGCACCTTCCCTACCCCGGGGACACCGAAACGACCAGGGTCGACAGCGCTCCGGCCCGGCCTGCCCATGTTCACCGGCGAAGTCGGCTGGGACCCAGGTCCATTGGGGCCGTGCGGCCGGCCGCCCCCAGGACGGGGATACCCAGGAAGAACCGGGCCCGTGGGCAGCGGCGGCACCGGTGGGACCGACCGGGAATGATCAGTCGGGACCTGTGGCCCCGTGCCGGGTGAAGGCGTCGTCGGAGCGGGAGCAGGGGGCGCAGCAGGGCCACTGTCGATGCGCGTGCCGGTCGGGCCCTGGCCGGAGCCCGTGCCGTCATGCCCACCCGCAGGCACGTGCACAGGCCCCGTTCCGGTGTCGCCATGTACCGGAGGCGGAATCTGTGCGCCTGAAGCGTCCGGGTACGCGGAACCGGCCGGACGCGTCGCCGCGCCACTCCCGCCTTCGGCCCCGCTGCCTGCCGCGGCGCTGTACGGCTGCCCCCCGGCAGAGCCCCCGGCGGCGGACCCACCGGACGGGCCGTACGGCTCGCTCCAGTCACCATACGGATCGTCAATGCCCCATGACCCGGGCATCGGCCGGAACTCAGGAACCTCCAGCCCTGCAATCGTGGCCCGGGCCCTCACGCATTTGTCGGCCGCCCTCTTGACGGGGCCGTCTTCAGCCATGACTGTTTCGCGCCTGTCGGCCACTGCCTTGATGCGGGCCTTTTCCTTGTCCGCGTCCGCATAGCACTGGCCGATGTCGCCGGGCGGCGTCTTCATGAGTTCGTCGACGGCGGCCTTGATGTCGCCGCCGGCTTCGATCATCTCCTTGCCCGTCACCTTGGCGACATGGGCCAGCTTGATGATCTGCTTGGCGAAGGCGTCGCCCCACTCGCGGAAGGCGTCGCCTCCTTCGCCCTTCCACTCCGTCCGGCCGACATGCCCCTTCAGCTCGCTGCCGATGCTATCGATCTCCGGGCCGGCCTCCTCGAGAGCGCGGCCCTTGCCGCTCAGTTCCTCGCCCTTGGCGTGAATGAACGAGTAGTAGATCTCCTCGAAGGACATGCTCTTCACGCTCTTGGAGTTTTCACCCATGATGTTCCTCCCCCCGCATCACGGCGTGGCCTGATCGGAGGATTCCTCTCCTCCACCCTTACCGGAGTGGTCTCCGGGCTTTCCATTCTTGTTCTGCTCGTCCTGGTGCTTCAGCTTCTGTTGCTGTTCCCAGTTCGCGATGGACCGCTTCTGGATTTCGGCGAGCCGTTGCGCGTGCTCACGGTCGACGTTCTTATAGTCGCGGTCCGCCATGCCCACCGCGAGGCTCATGGCCTCCAGCTGGTCGCCCAGCATCTGGGACAGGAGTTCCAGCCGCTGGTGGACCCTGTCGTACGCGTCCGACAGGGCCTGCGCCTCCCCGAAGCTGCCGAACGCCTCCTTGCTGACCTTCTGGTTGGCGATGTGCTGGTGGGAAGCGGCGGACTTGTCCAGCTTGCCGAGGAGGCGGTCCACACGCTTTTTCAGGCCCTGGAGGTTGTCCTCGTCCCCCACATCCAGATCCGACGGACTGCCACCGCCCCCGCCGTGCTGTGCCGGATCCCCGGATCCCATGAGTCAGCCCCCTGTTGGTGAATGTGCATGCACGATGAAGTCTGTTGGAAACGCCCGTGGGCGCGGTCTGCGGACAACCGGCCGCATCCGCGCCCACGGACGGAGAACGAGTGCGAGGACGGCTCAGTGGCCGAAGCGGGCCGCCTGGCGCTTGTCGTTGGACTGGTAGCCGTGGGTGGCCTCCATGAGGAGGCTGGAGATCTTCAGCAGGGTCTGGTGCATGTCGTCCACGTTGGTCTTCCAGCCCTTGTGGCGGGAGTGGAACGCCTGCTGGGTCTCACCGTCCCACTGGGCGACCTGCGCCTCGACGCGGGCGTCGAGCGAGTCCAGCTCGCTCTTGATGTTGTTGGCCGCCGACTTGACCGCGTTCGAAGCCTCGACGACGGTGCCGTACTTGATTTCCATGAAACTGTCTCCTGACGCGATGCGGAAGCGGAAAGCGGCGGTCAGCCGTGGAACCGGCCCAGGACACCGGTGACGCCGCCGTCACCCATGCCGGTGGTGCCGCCCTCGCCCACGCCCTTGAAGCTGTTGAGGCGCTCCTGCTCCTCCTGGTCGAAGCCCTGACGGCTCGACTGCATCGCGTCCTTGGTGAAGGCCAGCAGTTCCTTCAGCCGGCGCGTGTCCTCGTTCACACGCTCCTGGAGGGAGTGGTAAGCGGACGCCGCATCGCCCTTCCAGCCGCCCTGCACGGTGGCGACGACGCCCTTGAGGCTGTTGATCTTGGCCTCGAGCGTGTCGTGCATGGTCCCCAGATCCTTGACCAGCTGATCGAGGTTTCCTACTTCAAGCCGAAGGTCGGCCATCGTTACACCTACCCCCCATGAATCGGATGTTCTGTGGGAGCCCTTCGCACGGCTCCCCTTTGCATCAGACCGAAGTTGTCGGCTGCCACTCTAGCCACTCACACGAGGGCGTCCAACCGGTATGCCTTTGACGTGAGTTCGCGCACGCGTGTCACTCGCGTGAGGCGGTCATTGGTCCAGACATCAACCAAGCCGACGAGCGAGCCGTCACCCGCGTCGTCGCCGGTCCCGTAGCGCCACTGCCGTTCCCGCGACCGCCGCGATGAGGACACCGGCCGTTATCAGCGCGTATGTGGCGAGGCGTTCGTCGCGTTCGCGCGGTGTCTCGCCGATGGTGAGCGGGGCGGCTTTCGGTACGGCCCGGCCGGCCGAGACGGCGCGGTCCGCCACCGGTGCGTCGATGGGGTGGTCGTCCTCGGTCAGCGCGCGCACCGGATCGGCGACGCCCCAGCCGACGAAGTCGTCGCGGCCCTTGACGGCCCTTTCCGCGGTCTGCTCGATCTGGGCGACGACCTGATGCTGTTTCCAGTTCGGGTGTTTCGCGCGGAGAAGCGCCGCGATTCCGGCGACGTACGGCGCCGAGAAACTCGTTCCGCTGTCCACGCATTGGCCGCCCTTCGGCACGGTGGAGACCATTTCGACGCCGGGCGCGGCCACTCCGACGAAATCGCCCGTCTGGGAAAAGGCGGCGCGTTCGTTGTTGCGGTCGGAGGCGGCCACGGCGAGTACGCCCGGGTATGCCGCCGGGTACGTTTTCCGCACCTTGCCCTGGAGTCCGTCGTTGCCCGCCGAGGCCACCACGACGATGTCCTCGTTCAGGGCCTCCCGGACGGCCTGGGCGAGATCCGAGTCGGCGTGCAGCGGTTTCGCGGTGTCCTGCGAGATGTTGATGACGCGGGCGTGCCGGCTGATCGCGTGCCGGATGGCGGTGGCGAGCGTGCGCTCGGTACCGGTGCCCTTCTCGTCGTTCTGCCGGATGGGCAGGATCGTGGCCTCGGGGGCGAGCCCGACGAAGCCCGTGCCCTCGCGCGGGCGGGCGGCGATGATGCCCGCGACCTTCGTGCCGTGGCCGACCGGATCGGTGGTGCCGTCGGTGCGCGCGCCCTTCTCCTGCGGGGCGTTCTTGTCCTTGGGCAGCAGGTCCAGGCCCGCGGACCGGTCGACGGCCGGGGCCAGCTGGGGGTTGTCGATGTCGACGCCGGTGTCGATGACGGCCACCCGGACGCCCTTGCCCTTGGTGTCCTGCCAGAGCCGGTCGAAGACGACCCGCTGCAGAGCCCACGGCATGCCCGATATCTGCTGCTTCATCGGGAAGGTGCACTCGCCGTTGCCGTTCAGGGCCAGCGCGGCGCCCGGCCCCTCGGCGCGCGGCCCGGCCGCCGCCGCGCCCGTGCCCGCCACCGTCAGAACCGTGGCCATGACCATGACCGACACCGCGGCCGTTCTCAGTACCGTCATCGCAGCCGTCATCGAACAGCCCCCCTCACGAGCTCTGCGGCTGGCCGGCGCTGTTGACGTCCAGCCGAGGTCCCTTGGGCAGGAAGGCGGACCAGTTGTCCGGCACCGGCAGCGGCTTGACGTCCTTGTACCCGAGCCGGATCTGCGCTTCGTTGGCCTGCGCCGCCCGCTCCTCCGGCGTCTTCGGCTTGTCGTCGTCACCGATGCCCGAGCGGCCCGCGCTGCTGTCGTTGTTGGTCTGCACCGCGTATCGCAGTCCGGTGTCGGTCACCAGGAAGAGCGAACCGACGCTCGTGGACGAGCCGTTGATCTGGCGGTAGAGCAGGCCGCTGCCCGGGGTGACGTAGGCGCTGGTCGCGCCGTCCACGATCTCGGCGGGGTACTTGGCGCCGGCCCAGGTGGTCAGCTGGGGCACGCCCTTGCCGTCCACGCCGTGCATCACGTTGCAGACCGTACGGACACCGGTGCCCGCGTCGTTGACCTGGGTGGGGACGAGCCCCGGCCAGCCGTACTGGCCGTAGAACCACTCGGGGGACGAGGTGAAGGACTGCGGACCGACCTCCTCCGCCCGCGCGTTCTGGTGCAGCACCACCGCGTCCGGGCTGGTGAGCAGCAGCCGCGCGACGAGGTCGGAGACGGGCGCCACCTGGCCCGGGAGCACCACGTAGTGCTGCATGCCCTTGCCGGCGACGGCGCGGATGACGGTGCCGACCCGGTTGAGCCGCGGGTCGAGGCTGCCGACGCCCGCCGGGGCGCCGATCCGGCCGGGGAGCCGGGGGAAGGTGATGGGCGTGCCCTCGTGCAGGGTGCCCAGCCACTCCTTGTCGACCTTCTGCGGGCGGGCGCCCTCGCTGAACAGCGAGCGGCGCAGCACCTGGTCGCGGGGGGACGGGTGGTCGCCGTCGGGCAGGCCGACGAGGTGCTTGGTGCCGCCCGGGTCGACGAGGTAGCGGTCGCCGGTGGGCCCCTCGACATACAGGGCCTGACCGTCGCGCAGTTTCCCGCTGCCGGCGACCTTCGCGGCGTCGCGGGAGGCCAGGAGGAACACGGCCTTCTGCACCGTTTTGCCCCCACTGCCCGGCTGTTCGCAGACGGCCCAGCTCTTCTCCTTGCCGGCGTCCTCGGGCGCGGGCAGCCGGTCGGGGGCGTACGGGATGCCGAGGGTGGGGCCGCGCTGGATCTTCCCGTTGTCGAGCTCGCCCTCGTCGACCTTTATCACCGAGGACTTCTCGGGCTTCAGGAGGAGTTTCGCGGAGGAGAAGTTGAGGACCGGGTGCAGCCGCTTGGTGCCGTCGGTCTTGAGGACGACGTACCGGGTGGTCGACTTGCTGCCCACGATGACGTGCGCCCCGGGCTCCGACCAGCCGGCCGGCGCCTTGGGCTTGAAGATGCCCCAGCCGCCGAAGCCCGCCAGGACGAGCGCCCCGACGACGATTCCGGGCAGGATGGCGCGCACCGGGCGCGGCGCCGCCTCGTCCGTCCCCGCCGCCGAGGGCTGCAGGAACGCGGCGACCATGCGCTTGCGCGCGAAGGTGTAGGCGTTGAGCTCGTCCCGCCGTGTTGCCATGTGCCGAAGTACTCCCCCCGTCGCCGGGTTCCGTTCGCCGGGTTCCGTCCGGGCCCGCCGCCGGGCCGGCCGTCGGAACCGGCCGGACCCGCTGGTCGGACCTGCCCTCGGTCCGCGTTGTCAGACCGGCCCCCTACTATGCCTGTTGACGATCCGGTTCCGCCGTCCGGGTGTGGTCGTCGCGCGGGCCCGGGTCCGCGGCGGCCGGTCCGCGCCCGTGGCGGGCGTGGTTCTCCGGACGGTCCGGTGCGTGTGCCGGTGAGGGTTCCGGCGCGTTTCCGGTGAGTGTGCCGGCGCGTGCCCGGTGAAGTGTTCCGACGAGGGTGAGGGGGGTGCGCGGGTATGGCGTCCGCGGCGCGATCGGCGCAGCAGGCCACAGTGGTGCGCCGACGGTCCGGGCCGGGCCGGCTGGGCCCGGTGCGGCTGCAGCAGCTCGTGCTGCTGGAGGTGGCGGCGGCGCTGGTGCTCGTGGGGTACGCCGTCGACCCGCTGCTGGCCGCCCCCGCCGGCGGAGTGGCCGTCGTCCTCGCGGCGTTGGCGCTCGCGCGACGGCGGCAGCGGCCGGTGCCGGAGTGGCTGGGCGCGGTCCTCGCGCTGCGCCGCCGTACGCGCGGTACCACCGGCGCGCCGGCTTCCCCCGATGTCGCGCCCGCCCTGGCCCCGCTCGTCGAGTGCGAACCGGCGCTGCGCGTGGAGTCGTTCACGGACCGCGAGAGCCGGCACATAGGCGTGGTGGGCGACGGGACGTTCGTGACCGTCGTCCTCCAGGTCGAGGCGGTGGACGAGCCGCTGCGCCCGCTGCGGGTGGAGAAGGCGCTCCCGCTCGGTCTGTTGCGGGACGCGCTGGACACGGCGGACGTCCGGCTGGAGTCGGTGCAGGTGGTGCAGAGCGCGCTACCGTCGCCCGCCCCCCATCTGTCCGCCCAGGCGCTGGCCGCGCGCAACTACGCGCCGCTGCAGGCGCTGACGGGCGCCCCCGCGGTCCGCATGACCTGGGTGGCGCTCAAGCTCGACCCGGAGCTGTGCCCGGAGGCCGTCGCGGCCCGGGGCGGCGGTGTCCGGGGGGCGCGGCGATGTGTGCTGCGCGCGGCGGACCAGCTGGCGAGCCGGTTGCGGAGCGCCGGCTTCCGGGCGGTGCTGCTCGCGGAGGAGGAGCTGGCGACGGCCCTGTCGACCGCGGCGAACGTCAACCCGGCCGCCACGGCGCAGGCGAGCCGTTCGGGTACGAGCGCGCGGCGGACCGCCGAGACGTCCCGGACGTGGCGGTGCGACGACCGGTGGCACACCTCGTACTGGGTGGGCCGCTGGCCGCAGTTGGGCTCCGGGGCGGCGTCCCTGCCGCAGCTGGCGGCGCTGCTGACGTCCCTGCCCGCGCTGTCGACGACGCTGAGCCTGACGCTCGGCCGCGGGCGCGCCCAGGACGGCGGACATGTGCCGACGGTCACCGGGCACATACGGGTGTGCGGGCGCAGCGCCGACGAACTGGGCGAGGTCCGGCGGGAGCTGGAGCGGACGGCGCGCGGGGTGAAGGTCGGGCTCGTCCGGCTGGACCACGAGCAGGTGCCGGGCGTCCTCGCCACGCTGCCGCTGGGAGGGACGCGCTGATGGGTCTGTTGTCGAGAACGACGCGGGTACGCCGGGATCCGGCGGCGCCGGCCGGTTCCCCGTCCGCTGTCCCGCCGCCGGCCTCTCCGGTCTCCCCGGCGTCCGTCGGCCGCACCCCGGCCCGGCGCCCGGCGCCCGGCTTCGGGCTGCTCGGCCCCCGCCGCGAGCGGCACGAGCTGGACCCCGACCGCTTCGCGGAGCTCGGCCTGCCGGTCGGTGACGACGGTGTGGTCGTCGGTACGGACGCCCAGGGCGCCCCGGCCGTGCTGGGGCTGGTCCGCCCGGCCGCGTTCGACGTGGTCCTGGTGGGCGGCGCGTGGACGGCGCAGGTCATCGCGCTGCGCGCGGTGGGCACGGGCGCGCGGGTCGCCGTGGAGAGCGGACGTCCGCAGCTGTGGACGGCGCTCGCGCAGGCCGCCAACACCGGCCAGCAGTCCATCACCCTGCACGACGTGGGCCGCGTTCCCCCGCAGGGCCCCTCGGTGCCGAGCCCCGTCCTCATCGTCCGCGACTGCGGCATACGCCCGCCGCTCGGCCGCGTCCGCTCCGCGCCCTGGCAGCCGGTGCTGACCCTGCTCCCCTACCCCGGCCCCACGACCGCGCGCCTGATGTCCCAGGCGGATCTCGTCGGCGTCCAGCGGGTCGCCCCCGAGGAGGCCGTCCAGATCGGCCGCACCATGAACCTGCCCCGGGAGGACGTGGAGTCCCTCTCCACCCTCCCCGACGGCGTCACCCTGTGGTGCACCCGCTCGTCCCGGACGTACGTCACCACCCGGCCGACGGACCCGGAGGCGGGGTTGCTGGGGGCGGCGCGGCGGTTGGAGTAAGCGGGTCGGGTCGCCGGGAACGGCCCTGCGCCGGGCCGTGTTCCGGCGCTCGTCCGGGTGTCATATCACCGGCATCGCCGTCAGCCGGCCGGACTGCAAGAGGAACACCCGGTTTCCCGCACCCGCCGTCAGCCATTCACTCGCCTCGCCGGAACAGGTCCAGGCGGGCTTGCCGGTGTCCTTGTGCAGGGCGACGATGTCGTTGCCCTCGACCGATGACGCCACCCACACCATGCCCCCCTCCACGGTCACCGGAGTCGTGTAAGCGGTGTGTCCCAGCGGATGAATCCAGTCGGTCCGACCGTCATGCCGGTTGCGTCGGCTGATGCGGTCACCGTCAACGGCGTACAGCGCGTCACCGTCGAGTACAGGCGCGCTCCAGCCACCCACATAGCCATATGGCGCGGTTCCGGCGGGCAGTGACCACACCTCCTTGCCATCGGCCACTCGCCTGGCGGTCAACGTCTTGCCGCCCAGGTAGACCGTGTCGCCCGAGATGGCGGGGAGAAGCCCCTTGAAACGGTTCTGACGCGGCAGCCGCCACACGGTGCGCCCCGTGCGGGCGTCCAGAGCGACGACGTCTCCGCCTTCTCCGGCGTAGACCACCAGCCGGCCGCCGCCGGCCACCGCCACGGCCGGCTGGGCGATGCTGGAGGGCACCGGCTTGCGCACCGTCCACCGACGATCCCGGGTGGAGAGGTCGAAAGCGGACAGGCGATCCTCGTCACCGTACTGACCGCAGGACACGTAAACCGTCGCGTCGTCGGCTGCCAGAACGCGCTGAATCCTTTCTCCAGCGCTCCACCGCGGCTTGCCCGAGCGACTGTCGAGCGCGGTCAGCCGGTTGTCGACGACCGTGGCGAGCAGCCCCTCCGAGAGCTCCGCACACCCGGCGTGGAACCTGTTCTGCAGACTCCATTTCACCGCGCCGTCGGTCACTCCGAGTGCTGTCAGCCCTTCCTGCCGCCCTGCCACCATCACCACATCCCGGACAGGCAGGACCAACTCGCCGACGGGATACACCTCGACCGGCCCCCACAACGGTGTGGGCGGTTGACCATCGCGGTAGTCGGCGGCGTTCAGACGCTTCGCGTCCCAGGGCTGGGGAGCCGGCGTGTCCTCCTTCTCGGTCGGTCTCCTGTCCCCGTCGTCGCCTCCGCGGAGCAGCCACCAGGCGCCGCCACCCGTGGCGGCCAGGGCCAGGGTGCCGCCTCCGGCCAAACCGACGACGAAGCGGCGGCGTCCGAAGCCGGTTCTCACGTCCGAGCCGGGGAACGTCGCGAGTTGCCGGGCCTCTGCCGCGTGCCGGGCGATGTCGGCGGCCAGCGGGCCGCGGCGCCACAGCCGTTCGGTGCCCTTGGGCGGCGCGAGAGCGGTGGCGATCCGGGCGGGCGGCGGCCGGTGCGCGGGGTCCCTGGCGAAGCAGGGCGCGAGGAGCGGGTGCAGGTCCGGCGGCAGGGCGGAGAGGTCCGGCGTGCCGTGGACGACCTGGTACTGCACGGCCGCCACATCGGTCCCTTCGTACGCGCGGCGGCCGGTCGCCGCGTAAGCGAGGACCGCGCCCAGGGCGAAGACGTCGCCCGGCGGCCCCACACGCAGCCCGAGCACCTGCTCGGGCGGGCCGTAGCCGGGGGTGACGGGACTCGTTCCGGTGACGGTGAGGGTGAGGCCGTGTTCGGGGCGGGCGATGCCGAAGTCGATGACGCGCGGGCCGGCGGAGGTCAGGACGATGTTGGCGGGCTTGAGGTCGCGGTGGACCAGACCAGCGGTGTGGATGTCCTGGAGCGTCCTGGCGAGGGCCGCTCCCAGAGCACGTACAGCCGTCTCATCCAAGGGGCCCAGCCGTTCGACCATCTCGTCCAGCGTCGGACCGGCCAGGTACTCGGTGGCGATCCAGGGCCGTTGACCCTCCGTCCAGGCGCCGAGCACGCGGGCGACGCCCGGGCTGGTCACCGCCTGCGCGGCCCGCGCCTCGCGGACGAAGCGCCGGGACATGTGCGGGTCGTGAGCCAGTTCGGGCAACAGCACCTTGATGGCGACGGTCCGGCCGGCGTCGTCCCGGCCGAGGTAGACCTTGCCCATGCCGCCTTCCCCGAGGACGCCGAGGATCCGGTGCGGACCGAGGCGGATCGGGTCACCGGCGGCGAGTGGCTTCACGGTCGGAGAGTTCCTTTCACAGGTGGCGTAGGAAGAGGCGGGGAGCGCTATTCGAGCGGCCGGGCGCACACGTAGTCGCCGGACGTCCAGACAAGACGGCCTGCCCGCTCATGGGCGACGGGCGCGGCGCCGATCCGCCCCGGGACATCCATCGACCAGGCGATCCGACGGGTGCGCAGATCGACCGCCCGGATCTGGTCGCGCGCACCGTCCGTCGCGGCGACGTACACGTACTTCCGGCCGGCCACCGGCGACATGCGGCCGGGCGGCATACCGGGAAAGGGCGTCTCCCACAGCAGCTTGCCGGTGTCCGCGGACAGGGCGACGATGCCGCGCGTGCCCTCCGCCGCGTAGACCACGCCGTCCTTGACCGTCGCCGGGCCGTAGGGGCTGGTTTCCGCGGGGACGTCGCCCTTGGACCGGCCCCCGCCGAACGTCCACGCCGGCGTGCCGTCGGCCAGGTTGACGGCGACCACTTCCTCCCCGGTGAAGTAGACGTGCCGGTCGTCGAGTGCCAGCTTCCCGACATCCAGGAAGGCATCGTCGAGCCGCTGCCTCGGCATCTCCCGGTCCCACTCCGGTCGGCCGTCAGAGAGCCGGTGGCAGACCAGGAGGTTCTTACGTGCGAAACGCATGGGCCGGGCGTACACCAGGTGGCGGCCGGCGACGCCGGCCACGATCCTGTCCGTCGAGCCGCCCGGGCTGTGGTCCCCGAGAGGCTGACGCCAGAGTCCCTTGCCCGTCCTGGTGTTGACGGCGAGAAGACACCAGGCATCGCGGTTCCGGTCGCCTGCCTTGTCGGCGGCCAGGTAGACCACTCCGTCGGCGGCGGTCAGGGGTTCGGCGTGAGCGGTCGCCGAGGAAAGGTCGTCGAACGGGCCCGCGACGTATTCCAGACCACCGGTTTTCGAGACGCTGTAGACCTTCAAGCCCGTGGTGCGCTGGCCGTCCGGCGCGTAGCTGTAGACGCGTTCGCCGTCCGCCGTGAACTCGTAGGATTCCTTGACCGCCGTGGCCGTCCACCGCTTGCTGCCGGTCTTCGCGTCGTAGGACACCAGGCCCGGTCCCCCGTGTACGGCCACGAGGTCGCCGACGACAAGGGGCGGACGGCCGCCGTCCGCCTT
Organism: Streptomyces mobaraensis; assembly: GCF_020099395.1. Taxonomy (NCBI): domain Bacteria; kingdom Bacillati; phylum Actinomycetota; class Actinomycetes; order Kitasatosporales; family Streptomycetaceae; genus Streptomyces; species Streptomyces mobaraensis. The sequence goes on from NZ_CP083590.1 coordinate 2,029,986, forward strand.
GTCGAGGCGGGCCCACCAGGTGACGCCGTCAGGGATGTTGGCGGGGCGGGCGAAGTGGGTGGGGCCGGGGGTGTCGGTGTGCTTGCGGTTGTTCCACCAGAGCCAGCCGCCCGTGCCGGCCGCCGCCACGCCCAGGGTCGAGCCGCCGGCGATGCCGAGGAGGCGGCGGCGGGAGAGGGCGGGGCCGGGGCCGGGGGCGGTCGAGGTGGCGGCCTCCTCCGGGGGCGGGGGCAGGCGGTGCGGCTGGTGGCGCCAGACTTCGGTGGAGCGGCGGGCGATCTCGGCGAGGAGGGTGTCGGTGAGGGCGGTGGGGAACTCCTCCGCGGTGGGCACTCTCTCCGCAGCGGAAAGTCCCTTCATACCGGGGACTTCCTCCGCCTCGGCCTCCCTGCCCGCCTCCGTCTCGGCCAGCAGCGCGGCCAGTTCGGCCGTGCCGGGGCGGCGGGTCGGGTCCTTGTCCAGGCAGCGGGACAGTACGGGGGTGAGGGCGGGGGGCAGGCCGGTCAGGTCGGGGGCCGCGTAGCGCACCCGGTAGAGGAGGTCCGCGGCCTGGCCGCCGCCGAACGGGGCGTGGCCGGTCGCCGCGAAGACGAGGACGCCGGCGAGGGCGAACACGTCCCCCGCGGAGGTGTGCTCGGTGCCCGCCGCCTGTTCGGGTGACATGTAGGCGGGGGTGCCGGCGGCCGTGCCGAGCTGGGTCAGCCGGTCGTCGCCGAGCGCCCGCGCCACCCCGAAGTCGATGATCTTCGGTCCGGTGGCGGTGACGAGGACGTTGGACGGCTTGAGGTCGCGGTGGACGACGTCGGAGCGGTGCAACTGGCCGAGCGCGCGGCACAGTACGGCGCCGAGCGCCCGTACCGTCCGCTCGGGGAGCGGGCCGCACAGCTCGACGGCCTCGTCCAGGGGTGGGCCCAGTACGTACTCGGTGGCCAGCCAGGGCCGGGGCGCGAACGGGTCGGCGTCGACGACCCCGGCCCCGTACTCCCCGCCGATCACCCGGGCGGCATCGGACTCCAGCCGGAACCGGGTGCGGAACGCCTCGTCGGATGCGAACCGGGGGTGCACGGCCTTGAGCGCGACCGTCCGGCCGCCCGCGGAACGGGCCAGGTACACGGTGCCCATGCCGCCACCGCCCAGCCGGGCGACGAGCCGGTAGGGGCCGAGCTGCCGGGGGTCGTCGTGGTGGAGGGGCAGGGGCATCAGGACGGTCCGCTGTCGAGTGAGGGATACGGGTGGGGTGAGAGAGATGGGCGGGGTGAGGGGGCCGAGTGGGGTGATACGGCGGGAGGCGGCGGTTCCGCGGCGAGGACGGCGGCCGACTGCCGGACGAGCGCGGCGACCGCCCGGGCCGGCAGCCAGCCGGGGCCCAGGAGCGCGGCCGCCCGGCTGGGGCCGCCGTCCAGCACGGTGGCTCGCGGCGGACCGGTCATATCGGGCGGAGGGCCGAAACCGGGCGCGGTGCCGGGGAGTTCGTCCAGCAGCCGGCGGACCGACGGGCGGTGGGCGGGGTCGCGGGCGAGGCAGGCGGAGACGAGGGCGCGCAGGCCCTCGGGGAGTTCATCACGTTCCGGGACGGTGTGTCCCGTCGCCGCGTAGGCCAGGACCGCGCCCAGGGCGAAGACGTCACCGGGCGGCTCGGGCCGTGCCCCGGCGAGCTGTTCGGGGGACACCGTCCCCGGGGCCGGTCCGACGGGTCCGGTGCCGCCCGGCCCCGCCGGGGCCGCCGCGCGCACCGCGCCGTAACCCGTGAGGCGCGGGCCGTCGGACGTCAGCAGGACGGCCGCGGGGGAGACGCCCGCGTGCACCGCGCCCGTCGCGTGGAGCGCCGCCAGGGCCTCGGCGAGGGCGGTGCCGAGCGCACGGACGGTCCGTTCGGGCAGCGGACCGCCGTGCGCGGCGAGCGCGGTGGGCAGCGGGAGGGCGGGGAGGTACGGGGTGGTGTACCAGGGGACGTTGTCGCCGCCCGTGGTGCCCTCGCTCGCCACTCCGGTCGCTCCCACCTCGTCCACCACGGCCGTCCAGGGGCCGAACAGCCGCCGGGCGGCCTCCGCCTCGGCCCGGAAGCGGTCCGGGTCGGTGCCTTGCGGAGGCGTGGTGAGGATCACCGTGCGGTCGCCGCCCCGGGACCGCGCGACGAACCGGTGCGCCGCGGCGGTGACAGCACCCGTCGGTGCACCGACCGCCGGAGAACCGCCCGTCGGAGCACCGACCGTCGAGGCGTCGAGCCGGCCCAGCACCGCGTACGGGCCGATCCGCTCGGGGTCGCCCCGGCGCGACGGTTCCATTCCGACCCCTTCCCTCGGTCCCCCTCGTCCCCTCCCGGGGGACGGCGTGCGTATGGATGACGAGCACAGATGACGGTCGTATACGAGTACGACAGACGGACACAGGAGCCTACTCATGCGTCCGCCGGGCGTGGACGCGGGCCGGGCACCCGGGTGGTGACGGGGACTCCGGCGGCGATATCAGGCCGTGACCCGCGAGGCCGGTGCGGGAGCGTGCGGGCCTGCCGCAGTGCTACGGATGACGATTAGTCTTGATGACCGTACGCATGGAGAACCCGACGCCGGGGGCCCGCAGCGTGACGTATGGGGGAATCGGGCGGTCGAGCCCCGGGAACGGCCCGGTGCCGGCAGGTGATTCCCCGAAGCGCCGGACCACACCAGCAGGAGGCATTGTGAGCAGCGATCGGAACGAGATCCGCGCGGCCGGGACCACAGCCGGCGAGAACCGGTCCGACGCCGACCACGAGCTGGACCAGGAGCAGGAAGTCGAGCACACGGGCGAGTTCACCATCGATTACACGCCACCCGCCTGGTACGTCCAGACCTCCCCGCCCGCCCCGGCGGTCCCCCCGGCGCCTCCGGCCCCTCCGGCACCACCCGCCTCGGGCGACTCGGGAGACTCGGGAGCCTCGGGAGAGGGGACGGGCGTCGGCGCGGCGCCGGCCTCGGCCGAGGGTGCGGGGGAAGGCCGTGCGGCGGACGCGCCTGCCGCCGGCTCCCGGGCCGTTGACACCCCTGCCGTCGACGCCCACGCCGTGGGCGGGAAGGACGCCGACGGGAGCGCGGACCGCAGCGGCGACGCGCGGCCCGGCGCCGTGGCCGGACACGGCCTCGACGGCTCGGGGGCCGGCGCCGACGCGGAGCCCGCGCCGGCCGGAGGAACGACGACGCCCGCGACCATGCGGTTCTCGGCCGCGGCGCTGCGGGACGAAATCGCCGCGCACGCATCGGATTCCGGTGGGCAGGGTTTCGATGGTCCGAAGGAATCCGGCGCGATCGTCACGTCCGCGGAGGCGGACAAGCCGACAGAGACGGACAAGTTGACGGAGACGGACAAGTCGGCGGAAGCGTCGGAGCTTTCGGGCGAAGCCGACAACAGCGGCACTCTGCGCAGCGAGGGCACCATGCGGTTCTCGGCGAGCTCCTTGCGCAACCGGACGGGAGCGGCGGCGGCCGATGACGCGCCGTCGGCTCCGTCGGCGTCGGCGTCCGCTTCCGTGGCGCCGGAGGAGCCGGAGGCGCCCAGCGCGTCCACCGAGTCCTGGACCCCGCCCTCCGTTCCGCCGTCGTCGCTGCCGCCCCTGCCGCCGGACTTCCGTCCCGCGGAGCCCGCCGACGGCCAGGCCGCGCCGGCCCCGTGGAACGCGCCGGCGGCACCTCAGGCGACTCAGCAGACGACAGAGCAGGCGGCACAGCAGGCACTTCCGCAAACCCCGGCGATGCCGCCCGCGCCGCCCGCCGTTCCGGGCGCTCCCCCGACTCCCCCGGCCTCCCCGGCCTCCCCAGCTCAGGCGGAGACCGCCGGCGCGCCCGCGCCCGCCGCGGCGGACGGCTCCGGGGCCTTCGTGGCGCCCGCGGCGCCCGGTCCGGAGGCCGCTCCCTACACCGGGAGCGCGGGTACCCCGTTCGCCACGGCACCGGCGCCCGCTCCGCAGGACGGCGCTCAGCCCGGCCCGTACGCCCCGCCCGCACCGCAGGCGCTCCCGGCGTACGGCGCGCCGAACCCCCCCGCCCCAGCCGCCGAAGCGGCGTCCGCCCAGGGCGATTTCCCGCTGGCCGCCGCCGGACAGCCGGCTCCTCCGACGGCGCCCTCGACCCCGACACCGCCTCCCGCGTACGGCGGCTACGGCGGACACGGCGGATACGGCACCCCGCAGCCGGACCCGGCGACGGCCCCGCCCGCTCCGGCTCCGGCCCCCGCCCCGCAGGCGCCCGTCAACACCCCCACTGCGCAGGGTGGTTACGGCTTCCCGCAGCCGACGCCGCCCACGCCGGAAGCGCCCGCACTCGCGCCTCAGAGCGGTTACGGCTTCCCGCCCCCGGCGGCACCCACCGCCGGAGCCGCCACTCCCGCGTCCACGCCGCAGGGTGGATACGGCTTCCCGCACCCGACGGGCACCGCCGCCCCGCAGGGCGGTTACGGCTTCCCGCATCCCGGGACCCCCGCCGGGGAGACGCCCGCGCCCCCCCGCGCAGCACGCGTACCCCCTCCCCCAGACGCAGCCCCAGCCGCCCGCCGCGCCCCAGGGGGCCCCGGTCCCCGGCCCGTACGCGCCCCAGCCGCAGGCCGGTCCCGCCGACACCGGCGCCTTCCCTCAGGGGCCGCAGAACCCCCAAGGGCTCCAGAACCCTCAGGGGGCACAGGGACCCCAGGGCGCTCCCGGCGCACAGCCCGAACAGCCCGGTCCCGCCCAGCCCGTTCAGCCCAGCCAGCCCGTCCAGCCGGCCGACGCCTCGGCCGCCGGTCCCGTCGACCCGCGCACCGGCGGCTGGCCGACGGTGACGCCGGAGCAGCGGCAGCGGTCCGTGCACGGCGCGCCGCTCGGCTACACGGCCGCGGTCGAGCTGTCCTCGGAGCGGCTGCTCAAGAGCAAGCCGAAGCCGAAGAAGCAGAGTTCGGGCCGGTTCAAGTTCGGCGGGAAGAAGGAGGAGGCGGAGCGGCAGCGCAAGCTGGAGCTGATCCGCACGCCCGTCCTCTCCTGCTACCGCATCGCCGTCATCAGCCTCAAGGGCGGCGTCGGCAAGACCACGACGACGACCGCCCTCGGCGCCACTCTCGCCAGCGAGCGCCAGGACAAGATCCTGGCCATCGACGCCAACCCGGACGCCGGTACCCTCGGCCGCCGGGTGCGCCGCGAGACCGGCGCGACCATCCGTGACCTGGTGCAGGCCATCCCCGGCCTCAACAGCTACATGGACATCCGCCGTTACACCTCGCAGGCGCCGTCCGGCCTGGAGATCATCGCCAACGACGTGGACCCGGCCGTCTCCACGACCTTCAACGACGAGGACTACCGGCGGGCGATAGACGTCCTGGGGCGGCAGTACCCGATCATCCTCACCGACTCGGGCACCGGTCTGCTCTACAGCGCGATGCGCGGCGTGCTCGACCTCGCCGACCAGCTGATCATCGTCTCCACCCCGTCCGTCGACGGCGCGAGCAGCGCCAGCACCACGCTCGACTGGCTGGCGGCGCACGGCTACGGCGAGCTCGTCGGGCGCAGCATCACCGTCATCTCGGGGGTCCGCGAGACCGGAAAGATGATCAAGGTCGAGGACATCGTGTCCCACTTCGAGACGCGCTGCCGGGGGGTCGTGGTCGTGCCCTTCGACGAGCATCTCGCGGCGGGGGCCGAGCTGGACCTGGAGATGATGCGGCCCAAGACGCGGGAGGCCTACTTCGGGCTGTCGGCGATGGTGGCCGAGGACTTCGTCCGGGCTCAGCAGCAGCAGGGCCTCTGGGGGACGAGTGGGCAGCCGCCGCAGGCTGCGCAGTATGAGGGGCAGCTTCCGGCTCAGGGGGCGGGGGCTCCGTACAGCCCGTACGGGGCGCAGCCGCCCGTTCAGCCCGGGCAGCAGCAGTATCCGGCGACCGGGGGGTGGCCGCAGCAGTGAGGTCCGGCGGGGCCGGGGGGTTTGCCCCGGCCCCGCCCTTTCACCGTTTCTGCGGGGAGTCCCCCGCGGCCCCCCCCTTTCGCGGCTTCGCCGCTCGTCCTCAAACGCCGGACAGGCTGAATGGGGCGCCCACTCCAGCCCGTCCGGCGTTTGAGGACAACCGCGCGGAGCGCGGTTTCGGGGGTGCGGGGGCTTGCCCCCGCAAGAAACGGCGAAAGGGCGGGACCGGGGCACCCTCACCGCGAAGCGCCACCCACCAGCTCCCGCGCCCGCTTCACGTCATCCGCCATGCACTCCAGCAACGCCTCAAGCGTTTCGAACTTCTCCATCCCCCGCAGATAAGCGAGGAAGTCCACCGCGGCGTGCAGCCCGTACAGATCCAGATCGACCCGGTCGATCGCATACGCCTCCACCGTCCGCTCCGTCGCGTCGAACTGCACGTTCGTGCCGACGGAGATGGCCGCGGGCATCGATTCGCCCTCGACGACGAGCCAGCCGGCGTAGACGCCGTCGGCGGGGATGGCGGTGTGGGGCAGGGTCTCGATGTTGGCGGTGGGGAAGCCGAGTTCGCGGCCGCGCTGGGCGCCGCGGACGACGACGCCCTCGACGCGGTGCGGGTGGCCGAGGATCTCCATGGCGCCGGCCACGTCGCCCTCGGCGACCAGGCGGCGGGTCAGCGTCGAGGAGAAGGGCAGGCCGCCGCCGGCCTCGCCGGTGAGCTTGAGGTCGATGACCTCGACGCCGAAGTCGTAGGTCGTGCCGAGCTCCTCCAGCAGCGCGACCGTGCCCGCGGCGCGGTGGCCGAAGCGGAAGTTGGGGCCCTCGACGACGAGCTTCGCGTGCAACTTGTCGACCAGGACCTTCACCACGAAGTCGGCCGGCGACAGCTTGGAGAACTCCGCCGTGAAGGGCAGGACGAGCACCGCGTCCACGCCGAGTTCCGCGATCAGCTCCGCGCGCCGGTGGTGCGGCGCCAGCAGCGGCGGGTGGCTGCCCGGCCGTACGACCTCGCTGGGGTGCGGGTCGAAGGTCACCACGACCGACGGCACCCCCAGCTCACGCGCCCGCTCCACCGCGCGGCCGATGATCAGCTGGTGTCCGCGGTGGACACCGTCGTACGAGCCGATGGTGACGACGCTGCGCCCCCAGTCCTGGGGGATGTCCTCCAAGCCACGCCAGCGTTGCACTGTGCCCGCTCCTCGCCCGAACCCGAACTCTTGTCTCTGTCGATTACGCAGGTCTAAGAGTGCCATGCCGGTTGGCGGCGGTCCGCATCGGCCGGGGCCCCCGGGCCGTCCGCACCACCCGGGCCGCCGGAGCCCCCAGCCGTCAGCCGGATCCGCGCCCCCGGCCCCACCACCGGCGCCCACTGCGCGGGCGCGGTCCGCAGCCAGCGGCGCAGCCGGGCGCCGAACGCCGGGATCTCGCCCGCGAGCTGCACCAGCCGGCGGTCGAAGCGGGCCGCGCCCTCCGTGGTGCGGGCCAGCAGCTCCCCGACCCGGAGCACGAGGTCGCGGGTGCGCGCCTCGGAGCGTTCGGACGCGCCCTCGGCCGCCGCCCGCAGCAGCGCGTCGAGGACGTCGCCGCCCCGCTCGTACGGCTCCTGCTCCTCCCGTTCCAGCAGCACCTCCAGCAGCTCGCGCCGCAGCCCCCGGGAGGCGGCTGTACCGGGCGCGGCGAGCACCGGGGCGAGGGCCCGGCGGACGGGCGCGGGGCGGGTGCGCAGCAGGTGGGTGACGAGCGGGAAGAGGACGGCGCGGGCGGACGGGCCGTCCTCCAGCCGCCGGTCGATGAAGGCGGCCACGTGCGGGGCGTTGTCCGGCCGGTGCTCGACGTGCTCGCGGACCAGGGAGGCCGCACGGCGGGCCAGCGCCGGGTCGGCGACCTCGGCGAGGATCCGCAGGACGTCCGCCGGCCCGTCGCCGGGCTGGTAGAGGCGGGCGCGGAAGGCGCCGAGCACCGGCTCGGGGTGGGTGGTCAGCGCGGCGGCCAGGGCGGCGGCCGGGACCTGCGGGTCGCCGGCGGAGAACCGGGCGACGGCCTCCGGCAGGTGTTTGGCGCGGGTGAGCGGGTCGCGGACCAGGACGGCCAGCGCCGGGCCGCGCAGGGCGTCCTCGGCGGGACGGGCGAGCAGGGCCAGCGCGGAGTAGCGCAGCAGCTCGCGGTCGGCCTCGGTGGTGACGTACGGCACGGCCTTGAGGCCGTACGCGGCGGCGGCGACGTGCAGCTCCACCCGGTCGTCGTGGGCCCAGCGGTCGACGGCCCGGCAGACGGCGGACGGCTCGTCCTCGGCGAGGGCGGCCAGCAGTTCGTCGGCCCTCGGGTGGGCCGCGCCGACCAGGGCGTCGGTGAGGTCGTCGAGGGCGCGCCTGCGGTGGGTGTGGAGCATGGCCTGGGCGGCCGCGGCGACGGTGGGCGCCGCGAACTCGGCGCCGCCGTCCGGTGCGGTCAGCAGCGTGCGGTCGTCGTCGAACCAGCGGCAGATCAGCGCCTGGGCGGCACACGGCTCGTCGCCGAGCAGGGCGGCCGCCGCCGGGAGGAAGCGGTCGGCGGCGGGCGGCTGGGGCGTCCCGCCGGCCGCGCCGGGCGGCGGAGCGTCGGCGGGGACGAGGCGGCGGAGCAGGTCGAGGCGGTCCCCGAGGCCCAGACGCAGCCGGAGCCAGAACGGCGGGCCGAACCGGGTCAGGCCGCCGAGCGCCTCGGTGGCGGTGGAGTCGAAGCCGCCGGCCGCGCGGGCGCAGCCGGCGACCCGCTCGGCGAGCAGCCGCAGCACCCCGAGGTACGGGGTGGCGTCCGGGACCCGCAGCAGGGTCTCGGAGAGCAGGTGGGCCGCCCACCAGGCCGGGTCGGTGAGCACCGGAGCCCGGCCGGCGGCCGCCTCTCCGGCCTCGGCCGCGCCGCCGGCCGGCCCGCCGTCCGCCATCGCGCCGTCCGCCGCCGGGGCGGGTACGCCCTCCCGGCCGGAGAGCGTCTCGACGGCGTGGACCAGCGCGGTCAGCCGCCGGGACAGCTCTGTGGGCCCCGAGCGGCGGCCGAGCAGCAGCAGGGACTGGAGGACCGGGCCGATGCGGTGCCGTGGGACGGGCAGCAGCGTGGGCCGCTCCTGCCGGTCGCCGCCGCGCCGGCCCCGGCGTCTGGTCGGGGGCCGGGAGCCGGGCGGCGGCGGTACGTGCCCCTCGGGCGCCCGGGCCGGGCCGCCGCCGCGGCGGGAGGGCAGCCGGACGGCCGCCTCGGCGGGCGGGCCCTCCGGCTCGTACCAGCGGTGGACGAGGGCGTGCAGGGCGGCGTCCAGGTCGAGGTGGGTGCCGTGCAGCCAGTCGGCGAACTCCTCGTGGGCGAACCGGTAGCCGCTGCCCGCCGGGACGAGCAGCCCCTCGGTGAGCACGGCGGAGGCCCAGCCGGTGCGCCAGGGGAAGAGCTGCTCGAACGTCTCCCGCTCCAGCTCGCCCTGGCCCGGGCCGAGGCACTGCCGGGCCGCCTCGTGCACCTGCCCGGCCACCTTGGCGGCCAGCCGGCGGACGGCCGTGCCGCGCAGCGGGGGCCGGCGGGCGGCGGCGAGGCGGACGGCGATGCGCAGGCAGACGAGGTCGAGGTGGGCGGCGAAGACGTCCCACCGGTCGGGGGCGGGGGCGCCCTCCGGCCGGTCCGCGCCGTCCGGGAGCGCGGCGTGGACCTCGGCGAGCAGCCGGAGGGCGAGCGGATGCCCGGCGTCCGCGGGGGCGAGCCCGCCGGCCGGGACGCCGTACGAGGCGCGGGCGCGCTCGGCGAGCTCGGGGGTCAGGTCGGTGAGCCGGACACAGGCGGGCAGCGAGGGCGGCGGCGCGGCGGTGAGGGCCGGGGCGCCGCTGACGAGGGCGGTGGCCGGGGAGTGCAGGGCGGCCTGCGGGAAGAGGGCGCCGGCCGTCTCCCAGTGCTCGGGCCGGCAGGCGACGACCAGCCGGGTGCCGGTCCGCTCCAGCCAGCGGGCGGTGGCCGCGGTCCAGGCGGGCAGCGCGTGGGCGAGCAGCGGCGGCATCTCCTCGGGCCCGTCGAGGAGGACGAGCAGGGGCCGGCCGACCCGGTGGCCGAGCCGGGCGACGGCCTCCGGGGTGGCCGCGGAGGTGTCGCCGACGGTGCCCTGGGCGCCCGCCGAGGCGGTGACGATGCGGCCGGCGGCCTGCAGCGCGCGGGCGATGGCATCGCGCAGGCTCTCGTCGTCGGCGCGCAGGTCGGCGCCGCGCAGCCAGAGCGTGGGCGCCGGTTCCGCGCCGCGCGAGCGCCGGGCCGCGAGGGCGCCCAGCTCGGTGGTGCGCCCGGTGCCGGGCTCGCCGACCAGGCCGAGGACGTACGGCCCGCCGGGACCGTGCCCGCCGGCCGCCCGGGTCAGGGCCCGTGCGCCGGGCGCCCCGCCGGCCAGGAAGCAGTCGAACTCGCGGATCGTCTCGGGCCGCTCGACGGGGTCGCGCCAGGTGCGGGGGGTGACCACCGAGCCGAGGGAGGTGCCGGTGAGCTGGAGGGCGCCGGCGAGGTTGAGGTCGCGGCCGTAGGCGGGGACGGTCGCCGCGTTCCGGTCCAGGAGCCTGGCCAGCGGCCCGTCGGGGTCGGCGGCGGCCGTGGCCCGCAGCGGGATCGCGTAGCCGCCCGCCCGGCGTTCGGCGTGCAGCGCGGTACCGAGGACGGCGACGACCGCTCCGGTGCCCGCGTCGAGCACCGGGCCGCCGGTGGCCTCCTCCCCCAGCCGCAGCGGCGTCCGCTCCGGGAGGGACAGCTCCAGGGCGGTGCGCAGCAGGTGGAAGCGGTCCGTGGCGGTGTACGTGACCAGGGGCTCGCCGACGACCGAGGCGTCGTGCCAGCGGCCGGCCCGCAGCCGGACCTCGGTGCCGCCCTCGATGTGCTCGGTCGCGGAGACGGGGAGCGGCGGCAGGTCCAGGCCCTCCGTCCGGACCAGGGCCAGGTCGCAGTCGGGCAGCGGGGTGACGGCGTCGGCGCCGACCACCACCGTGCGGTCGCCCGCGGCGTGCAGCACCAGGCAGGCGAGGCCGTCGACCGCCTCGTGGCTGGTGATCAGGGTGGACCTGTCGTCGACCGGGAAGCCCGTGCCGCGCCGCCGCCCGGCGAGATCCCTGATGCGCACCAAGGACTCGTCCGCGTCGGCCCGCCGACCGCTCATCCGCCGAACCTCCCCGCGTGACCGTACGTGCGTACGCCCGTACGTTCCGACGGTAGGCAGCCGGTGATCGGCAGGACAGATCGCGAGCCGAACGCGCCCCCTTGCACCCCCCTGGTTCACTCCGAGCGCCTGCCCGTTGGGGTGAATCGTGCGTATCAGATGGATAGAGATGGGGGGAGGGGGGTCGTGGGGCGGGGAGCGCGGTGACGCGGTCCCCGCCCCACGGTGTTCCGGAAGCGGTTCCGGGGCTCGGCCCGGGGCTCAGCCGAAGACGGCGAGGCTCTTCGCCCGCCCGCCCTGGTTCTCGACCAGGGCGAGGAAGGTGCCGTCCGGGCCGAAGACGGCGACCGGTCCGGTGGTCTCGAAGAGCGGCATCCGCACCCGGACGCCGTTGCCGAGCAGCTTCGCCTGCTCCTCGGTGACGTCCCAGCGGGTGAACGCGGCGGAGACCGCGTCCGCGACGGGCATCACGGCCAGCTCCTCCTGGAGCTGGTCCAGGGTGCGCGCCTCGCTTATCCCGTAGGGGCCGACCCGGGTGCGGCGCAGCGCCGTGAGGTGGCCGCCGACGCCGGTGTCGGCGCCCAGGTCGCGCGCCAGGGCACGGACGTAGGTGCCGGACGAGCAGACCACGGAGACCAGCACGTCCCGCACCGGCGTGCCGTCCTCGGCCTCCGCCGGGTGCACGGCGTGCACGACGAAGGACGAGACCGTCACCGGGCGGGCGGGGATCTCGAAGTCCTCGCCCTCCCGCGCCCGCTTGTACGAGCGCTTGCCGTCGATCTTGATCGCGCTGACCTTGGACGGGACCTGCATGATGGCCCCGGTCAGCTTGGCCACGCCGGCGTCGATCACCTCGCGGGTGACCCCGGAGGCGTCGGCCGACGAGGTGATCTCGCCCTCGGCGTCGTCCGTCACGGTGTTCTGCCCGAGCCGGATGGTGGCCACGTACTCCTTCTCGGTCAGCGCGAGGTGACCGAGGAGCTTGGTGGCCCGCTCGACGCCGAGGACGAGCACGCCGGTCGCCATCGGGTCGAGCGTTCCGGCGTGCCCGACGCGGCGGGTCTTCGCCATGCCGCGCATCTTGGCGACGACGTCGTGCGAGGTGAAGCCGGCCGGCTTGTCGACGATGACGAGACCGTCGGGGCCGGGCGGTGACTTGCGCTTCATGCGGAGGCGCCGCCCTCGGCGTCCCCGTTGTCGTCCTCGCCCGGCTTGCGGTACGGGTCCGCCTCGCCGGCGAAGTCCTTGCCCGAGGCCTCCTGGCGCACCTTGGCGTCCAGGTTGCGGGCCCGGTCGAGGAGGTCCTCGATGGTCCGGGCGTTCTCCGGCAGGGCGTCCGGCACGAACGTCAGGGTCGGCGTGAACTTGATCCCCGCCGCCTTGCCGACCGCGGAGCGGAGCATGCCCTTGGCGCTCTCCAGCCCGGCGGCCGCGCCGGCGCGCTCCTCGTCGTCGCCGTAGACCGTGTAGAAGACCGTAGCCTCCCGCAGGTCGCCGGTGACCCGGGTGTCCGTGATGGTCACGTGGCTGCCGAGCCGCGGGTCCTTGATGCCGCGCTGCAGCTTCTGGGCCACCACCTCCCGGATGAGGTCCGCCAGCTTCTTAGCCCGCGCATTGTCGGCCACTGGTCCGTCTCCTTCTTGGTGTTTCAGTCGTCGTGCTCGCCGTGGAACCGCCGCCGCGCGGACAGCAGGTCCACTTCGGGACGTGCGGCGACCCAGCGCTCGCAGCGGTCCAACAGGTCCGTGAGGTGCCCCATGTCGCCGGAGACCGCCGCCAGGCCGATCGTGGCCCTGCGGTAGAGGTCCTGCTCGCCGACCTCCGCCACGCTCACCGCGTACTTGCGGTGCAGTTCGGCGACGATCGGGCGGACGACGGAGCGCTTCTCCTTCAGCGACCGCACGTCGCCGAGGAGGAGGTCGAAGGACAGTGTCCCTACGTACATGTGGTGCGGGTTCATGCCACCCGGGGGGCCTTGGGGATCCGTCATGTGTACGGCTCATTCGAAACCGTACACGCAACGGCCGGGGCCGATCGACGGGATATTCCCCGCCGACCGGCCCCAGGAGCTGCGGTGATCAGCCTCGCGGCTTCTCGCGCATCTCGTACGTCGCGATGACGTCGTCGATCTTGATGTCGTTGAAGTTTCCGAGGTTGATACCGCCCTCGAAGCCCTCGCGGATCTCGGTGACGTCGTCCTTGAAACGACGCAGACCGACGATGGTGAGGTCCTCCGCGACGACCCGGCCGTCGCGGATGAGGCGCGCCTTGGTGTTGCGCTTGACCTCGCCGGAGCGGATGAGGACACCCGCGATGTTGCCCAGCTTGGACGAGCGGAAGATCTCGCGGATCTCCGCCGTACCGAGCTCGACCTCTTCGTACTCCGGCTTCAGCATGCCCTTCAGGGCCGCCTCGATCTCCTCGATCGCCTGGTAGATGACCGAGTAGTACCGGACGTCGACGCCCTCGCGCTCGGCCATCTGGGTGGCACGGCCCTCGGCGCGGACGTTGAAGCCGATGACGATGGCGTCGGAGCCGGTCGCCAGGTTGATGTCCGACTCGGTGACCGCACCCACACCGCGGTGCAGCACGCGGATCTCGACCTCTTCGCCGACGTCGAGCTGGAGCAGCGAGGACTCGAGGGCCTCCACCGAACCGGACGCGTCGCCCTTGATGATGATGTTGAGGTCCTGCACCAGACCGGCCTTGAGCACCTTGTCGAGGTCCTCGAGGGACACCCGGCGGGTGCGCTTGGCGAAGGCGGCGTTGCGCTCACGCGCGGCGCGCTTCTCGGCGATCTGGCGGGCCGTGCGGTCCTCGTCGACAACCAGGAAGTTGTCGCCGGCGCCCGGGACGTTGGTCAGACCGAGGACGAGGACCGGGGTCGACGGACCCGCCTCCTCCACGTTCTGGCCCTTGTCGTCGAGCATGGCCCGCACGCGGCCGTAGGCGTCGCCCGCGACCATCGTGTCGCCGACGCGGAGGGTACCGCGCTGGACGAGGACGGTGGCCACGGCGCCGCGGCCGCGGTCGAGGTGGGCCTCGATCGCGATGCCCTGCGCGTCCTGCTCCGCGTTGGCGCGCAGGTCGAGCGCGGCGTCGGCGGTGAGGACGACGGCCTCGAGCAGCTTGTCGATGTTCAGACCCTGCTTGGCGGAGATGTCGACGAACATCGTGTCGCCGCCGTACTCCTCGGCCACCAGGCCGAACTCGGTCAGCTGACCGCGCACCTTGGTCGGGTCCGCGCCCTCGACGTCGATCTTGTTGACCGCGACCACGATCGGCACGTCGGCCGCCTTGGCGTGGTTCAGGGCCTCGATCGTCTGCGGCATGACACCGTCGTTGGCCGCCACCACGAGGATCGCGATGTCGGTCGACTTGGCACCACGGGCACGCATGGCGGTGAACGCCTCGTGACCCGGGGTGTCGATGAAGGTGATCTTGCGCTCTTCGTCGTTGACCTCGGTCGCGACCTGGTAGGCACCGATGTGCTGGGTGATGCCACCGGCCTCGCCCGCGACCACGTTGGTCTTGCGGATCGCGTCGAGGAGTCGCGTCTTACCGTGGTCGACGTGACCCATGACGGTCACGACCGGCGGACGCGCGACGAGCATCTCCTCGCCGCCCTCGTTCTCACCGAACTCGATGTCGAACGACTCGAGGAGCTCGCGGTCCTCCTCCTCGGGGCTGACGATCTGAACCGTGTAGTTCATCTCGCCGCCGAGGAGCTGCAGCGTCTCGTCGGAGACGGACTGCGTGGCCGTGACCATCTCGCCGAGGTTCATCATCACGGCGACGAGCGACGCCGGGTTGGCGCCGATCTTCTCCGCGAAGTCGGTGAGGGAGGCACCACGCGACAGGCGAATGGTCTCGCCGTTGCCGCGCGGCAGCATCACGCCGCCCACGGACGGGGCCTGCATGGCCTCGTACTCCTGGCGCCGCTGACGCTTGGACTTGCGGCCGCGACGGGCCGGACCGCCGGGACGGCCGAAGGCACCCTGCGTGCCACCACGGGCACCGGGACCGCCGGGACGACCGCCGAAGCCGGGACGACCGCCGCCGAAGCCGCCGCCGCCACCGGGGCCACCGCCACCGGGACGGCCGGCGAAGCCGCCGCCGCCACCGGGACGACCGCCGCCGCCGGGACCGGCCGGACGGCCGGCGAAGCCCGGACGGGCACCGCCGCCGGGACGGCCGGCGCCGCCGCCGGGACCGCGGCCGCCGCCGGGGCCCGGACGCGGGCCGGCAGCGGGACGCTGCGGCATCATGCCGGGGTTCGGACGGTTGCCCGCCGGGCCGGGACGCGGGGCGCCGCCGGGAGCCTGCGGACGGGGCATGCCGCCGGGGGTCGGACGCGGCGCGCCCTGGCCCTGCGGACGGGGGGCACCACCGGGACCGCCCTGCGGGCGCGGGGCGCCGCCGGGGCCGGCCGGGCCGCCGCCGGGGCGGGGTGCCTGCGGGCGCGGGGCCTGCGGGCGGGCCATGCCGGTGGAGCCACCGGAGGTGAAGGGGTTGTTGCCCGGACGGGGACCGGCCGGACGACCGCCGGGACGGGCACCGCCCTGACCCGGGCGGGGGGCACGCTGGCCCTGGCCGCCGTCACGCTGCTGACCCGCCGGGCCCGGACGGGCGCCGGGGCGCGGGCCGGGAGCGCCCGGACGCGGGGCGCCGGGCTGCTGCGGGGCGGCCGGCTGCGCCGGGGCCGGCGCGGAGAACTCCGCGGCGGGCACCGGGGTGACCGGGGCGGGCTTGGCCGGGGCCGGCTTCGGACCCGGACGGGGACCCGGGGTGGGGGCGCCACCGGCGGGCTTGGGCGTGCTGGGGGTGGTGGGGGCCGCGGCCGGCTTCGGGGCCGGTGCGGCGGGGCGCGGGGCACCCGGAGTGGGCGCGCCCGGCTTCGCGGGGGCCGCCTTGCGCGGCGCCGCGGGCTTCGCAGCGGACTTGCCGGCGTTACCGCCGGGCCCCTGCAGCGCGTCAGTCAGTTTACGGACGACCGGCGCCTCGATCGTCGAGGACGCCGAACGGACGAATTCACCAAGTTCTTGGAGCTTGGCCATGACGACCTTGCTCTCTACTCCGAACTCCTTGGCGAGTTCGTATACCCGGACCTTAGCCACTTCGCTCCTTCTAGGTCCGGGTTGTCAACCGGACCGTCGCTACTTCATGGGCGTACTCATCGCGTACTCATCGAGTGCTCATCGCAATCTCGACCTACTTCCAAATCGCGAGGTACCTGACCGCACGGGTACCGGGTACCCGTGCCTGGGACATCCCCGCTGATGCGGGGTCCAACTCTTCTTACCGCCCGATCGTCTCGATGTGACGGCGCAGTTCCGCGGTGTCCAGCGGTCCCGGGCTTTTGAAGGCCCGGGGGAACGCCCGGCGGCGGACCGCCAGGTCGAGACAGACCAGTGTGGGGTGCACGGAGGCACCCCGGCCGGGCAGCGTACCGCGCGGATCGGGGACGCAGGCGCCCTCGGTCAGCACGATCCGCAACAGATCGCCCTTGGCCGCTCGCTCCCGGCACCCCACACAGGTGCGCTGAGGGCATGCGCGGGCATGCGTCCGGCCAGACACTGGTTAAGTCTACCTCCCCGAGCCGAGCTCACCCCTTTGGGGCACAGATCGGCTACGTATGCTTTTTGACTCGTGGCGGATTCTCGTCGGATCCGCGTCCGGTCCGCGGTGGATTTCCGCCACCGCGACGGCGGACGGCGGCGACGAGCGCCGGGGGCACGGCACCGCGGTACCGGCGCCGGCTCTTCGCCGCGCGCCCCCGAGTGCTTCCGCCCGCCGGCGCTCGGCGCAGGCGCTTACTCCGGCTTGTCCTGCTGCTCGGTGTCCGGCCGGATGTCGATCCGCCAGCCGGTGAGCCGCGCGGCCAGGCGGGCGTTCTGCCCCTCCTTGCCGATGGCGAGCGACAGCTGGTAGTCCGGCACGGTCACCCGGGCCGAGCGGGCGGCGAGGTCCACGACCTCGACCTTGCTCACCCGGGCGGGCGACAGCGCGTGGGCCACGAGCTCCGCCGGGTCGTCCGACCAGTCGACGATGTCGATCTTCTCGCCGTTGAGCTCCGCCATCACCGCGCGGACGCGGCCGCCCATCGGGCCGATGCAGGCGCCCTTGGCGTTCAGCCCGGAGCGGGTCGAACGGACGGCGATCTTGGTGCGGTGGCCGGCCTCGCGGGCGATGGCCGCGATCTCCACCGAACCGTCGGCGATCTCCGGGACCTCCATGGCGAAGAGCTTCTTCACCAGGTTGGGGTGGGTCCGGGAGAGCGTCACGGACGGGCCGCGGACACCCTTGGCCACCCGCACCACATAGGTGCGCAGCCGGGTGCCGTGCGTGTAGTCCTCGCCGGGGACCTGCTCCTGCACCGGCAGGATGGCCTCCAGCTTGCCGATGTCGACCAGGACGTTCTTGGGGTCCTTGCCCTGCTGGACGACACCGGCGACGACGTCGCCCTCCCGGCCCGCGAACTCACCGAAAGTGATCTCGTCCTCGGCGTCGCGCAGACGCTGGAGGATGACCTGCTTGGCGGTGGTCGCGGCGATCCGGCCGAAGCCGGACGGGGTGTCGTCGAACTCGCGCGGCTCCTCGCCCTCGGCGAGGTCCTGCGGGTCCTCCTTGGCCCAGACCGTGACGTGGCCGCTGGACCGGTCCAGCTCCACACGGGCCCGGCGGCGGCTTCCCTCGGTGCGGTGGTACGCGATGAGGAGGGCCGACTCGATCGCCTCGACCAGCAGGTCGAAGGAGATCTCCTTCTCTCGCACCAGGCCCCGCAGGGCACTCATGTCGATGTCCACGGCTACGCCTCCTCTTGATTCTCGTCGGTTTCCGCTTCGGCCTGGGCGGCCCCCGCACCGGACGGTCGGTTGAACTCGATCTCCACGCGGGCCTTCGCGATCTCGTCGAAGGCGAGCCGCCGGGCGGTGGGCTTGCGCCCCTTCACGCCCGGCACTTCCATGTCCAGTCCCTCGTCGTCCACGGCGATGATCCGCGCGACCAGTTCACCGCCCGCGGTGAGCTGGGCCTTGATCAGCCGGCCGGTGGCCCGGACGTAGTGCCGGTGCTCGGTGAGGGGGCGGTCGGCGCCGGGGGAGGTGACCTCCAGGACGTACGGGGCGCCGCCCATGACGTCGCTCTCGTCGAGCTTGGCCGAGATCTCCCGGCTCAGCTCGGCGCACTCGTCCAGCTGGACGCCGTCGTCGGAATCCACCACGATGCGCAGCACACGCCGTTTGCCGGCCGGCGTCACGTCGACCTCTTCCAGATCCAGCTCCCGTGCGCTGACGAGAGGGGCGAGCAGCTCGCGGAGCCGCTCGCTCTGGGTGGTGCTCATCCGGGTGACTCCTCGGCCGCGTGTGCTGTTGTGGGAAAGTCGCGTGTCAGGTCAAAGCCTATCCGTTCCGGCACCCGGCTGACGATTCGGTGCCTTCGTCCGCGGGACACCCGCCGGGCGCCGGTACGCTCACGAACGGTGATCACGACCCCTGGTCCCGCGACGGTGCCCCGACGACCACCGGCAGGAAGTGGAACGTGGCGTTCACGACGACGGCGCGGGCCCGCGGCCCCCGCAGACGCGCGCTGCTGACGGGCGCGACGGCGCTCCTGCTCACCGGCTGCGCCGGCGGCGGGGACGACGACCGTGCCGACGGCCGGACCCGCGCCGAGGCCGGCCGGAACGCGGCGGCCCTGCTGGCCCGCTACGACGCGACGCTCGCCGCGCACGCCGGCCTGGCGCCCCGGCTGGCCCCGCTGCGGGCCGAAACCGCCCGCCACGCCCGGGCGTTCGGCGCCGCTCCTTCGTCCCCGGCACCCCCGCCCGCCGTCCCCGACGACCCCGACGAGGCGCTCGCCGCGCTCGCCGCCGCCGAGCGCCGTACCGCCGACGGCCACACCGCGGCCCTCGCCGCGGCCCCGCCCGAACTCGCCCGGCTGCTGGCCTCCGTGGCCGCGTCCGGCGCGGCCCACGCCTACCTGCTGGGAGCGGACGCATGACGGATCCGGCCGTGCTGACGGCGGCACAGGCGGCCCTGGCCGCCGAGCACGCGGCGGTCTACGGGTACGGGGTCGTCGGCGCGCGTGCCGGGGAGGAGCGGGCCCAGGAGGCCCGTGAGGCGTACGAGGCGCACCGCGCCCGGCGGGACGGGATACGGCGTACCGTCCGCGACCTGGGCGGCGCCCCGGCCGCCGCCGACGCCGCGTACGCGCTGCCGTTCCCGGTGCCCGACGTGTCCGCCGCGGTGCGGCTGGCGGCGGAGCTGGAGAGCCGGGTGGCGGCCGTCTACGCCGACCTGGTCGCGGCGGCGGACGGCGCGCTGCGCGGGGAGGCCGCGGCGGCGCTGCGCGAGGCGGCGGTGCGGGGAACGCGCTGGCGGGGCGGCAGCGTAGCCTTCCCTGGGCTCGTCGGCCGGGCCCCGGACGGCGCGTAGCCCCCGCCCCCGGCCGGCGCCGCCGGCACGGACGCCCCACCGGCAGGGACCGCACGGACGAAAGGGACAGCACAGGGATGGGCCATGCGAACGACCGCCTCGAACCGCCGGAACGGCTGGTTCACGCCCTGGGCTCCGACCCCGACCCCGCCCGCGCGGAGGCCGCCCGCCACTGGCTGGCCGGGCTCCCGGCGACGGCCCGGGAGTGGCTGGACCGCTGGGAGCTGACACCCGAACGGGTGCAGGCGCCGGGCGGGCGGACGGGCCTGGTGGTCCTGGCGCACCGGTCCGACGGCACCCCGGCGGCGCTCAAGCTCCTGCCGCCCGGCGACGCGGCGGCGGCCGAGCACGCCGCGCTGGAGCACTGGGGCGGGCTGGGCGCGGTCCGGGTCCTGGCGGCCGCCCCGGAGGCGGGCGCGCTGCTGCTGGAGCGGCTGCACCCGGACGTCGGCCTGCGCTCGCTCGCGGAGGCCAAGGCGCAGTTGGAGGCGTCGGCGACGCTCCAGCGGCTGTGGGTCGCGCCGCCCGGCGGCACGGCGGTCCCCTCGGTGGCCGGCCACACGGCCGGCCTCGCCGACGCCCTGCGCGCCCGGCGGGACGAATCCTGGGCGGCGGACGCCCGGCCCCTCGTCGACGAGGCCCTGGAGCTGCGGGACGCGCTGGCACCGGGCCCGGACGGCGAGCCGCCGAGCCTGCTGCACGGCGCCTACCACCAGGGGAAGGTCCTGGCCGGCGAGCGGCTGCCCTGGCTGGCGGTGGGCCCCCGCCCGCTGACCGGCGAACGCGCCTACGACCTGGCCCGCATGGTCCGCGACCGCGCCGACACCCTCCTCGCCTCCCCCGGCGCCCCGGCGATCCTCCGCCGCCGCGCGGCCCGCCTCGCGGACGCCCTGGAGGTGGACGCGGAACGGCTGCGCGGCTGGACCCTGTTCCGCGCGGTGGCGGACGGGGTACGGGAGCGGGCGGCCGGCAACCCGAAGGCGGCCGAACTCCTGCTGGAGTTCGCGGCGTTGCTGTAAGGGCGGCCCGGGAGCTCCGCACGGCGGGGAGCGGCGCCCGCGCCACCGGACCAGCGCCGGGGACCGGACGGGCCCGCCGGATGCCCTGACGTCGGGCCTCGGAAGGCCCCGGCGCCGCACCGGGACCCGTTCACCACACGTCCGCGGCCGCCGGGCAGCGCGACGCCAGGACGCCGTACCAGCCCCGAACCCCCTACCGCAGGGCCCGGATCCGCTCGACCGCCGCGTCCGCGGACAGCTCCTCCCGCTCCCCCGTGCGCCGGTCCTTGAGCTCCACCCGGCCGTCCGGCGCGCCGCGGCCGACCGTCAGCAGTGTGGGGACGCCGAGCAGTTCGGCGTCGGCGAACTTGACGCCCGCCGAGACGCCCGCGCGGTCGTCGAGCAGGACGCGGACGCCCGCGTCGGACAGCCGGGCGGTGAGGGCGTCGGCCAGTTCCGCCTGAACGGCCTTGCCGGCGACGACGATGTGGACGTCGGCGGGGGCGATCTCGCGGGACCAGCACAGGCCGCGTCCGTCGTGGGTCTGCTCGGCGAGGGCGGCGACGGCGCGGGAGACGCCGATGCCGTAGCACCCCATGGTGACGCGGACCGGCTTGCCCTCGGGGCCGAGGACGTCGAAGCCGAAGACGTCCGCGTATTTGCGGCCCAGTTGGAAGATGTGGCCGATCTCGATGGCCCGTCCCAGCCGGAGGCCGGTGCCGCAGCGCGGGCAGGGGTCGCCGGGTTCGACGACGACGGCGTCGAGGTACCGGTCGACGGTGAAGTCCCGGCCGCAGACGACGTTCCGCGCGTGGGTGCCGGGCCGGTTGGCGCCGGTGATCCAGGCCGTGCCGGGCGCCACCCGGGGGTCGGCCCAGTACGGGACGGGCAGCTTCTGCGGGCCGACGTAGCCGCGCACCAGGTCGGGGTGGGAGGCGAAGTCGTCGGCGGTGACGAGCTCCACCTCGGCGGGGGCCAGCCGTTCGGCGACCCGGCCGAGGTCGACCTCGCGGTCGCCGGGTACGCCGATGGCGACGATCTCGCCGTCGACCTTGACGAGGACGTTCTTGAGCACCGCCGAGGCGGGCACGTCCAGGAGGGCGGCGAGGGTGTCGATGGTGGGGGTGTCGGGGGTGTCCAGTTCCTCCAGCGGCCCGTGACCGGTGGGGTCGGCGGGACCGACGGCCGTGGTGACGGCCTCCGTGTTGGCGGCGTAGCCGCAGTCCGGGCAGTCGGCGAAGGTGTCCTCCCCCGCGTCGGCCGGGGCCAGGAACTCCTCCGAGGCGGAGCCGCCCATGGCGCCGGACACGGCGGAGACCACGCGGTGGTCGAGCCCGAGGCGCTCGAAGATCCGCAGGTACGCCTCGCGGTGGCGGCGGTAGGACTCCGCGAGCCCCTCGTCGTCGAGGTCGAAGGAGTAGGCGTCCTTCATCAGGAACTCGCGCCCGCGCAGCACCCCGGAGCGCGGCCGGGCCTCGTCCCGGTACTTGTTCTGGATCTGGTAGAGGGTGACCGGGAGATCCTTGTAGGACGCGCACTGGTCCTTGGCGGTGAGGGTGAAGACCTCCTCGTGCGTGGGACCGAGCAGGTACTCGGCACCCTTGCGGTCGCGGAGCCGGAAGAGGAGTTCGCCGTACTCCGTCCAGCGGCCGCTGGCCTCGTAGGGCTCCCGGGGCAGCAGGGCGGGCAGCAGGACCTCCTGGCCGCCGATGGCGTCCATCTCCTCGCGCACCACCCGGGCGACGTTGTCGAGCACCTTCTTGCCGAGCGGCAGCCACGTCCACACCCCGGCGGAGCTCCGGCGGACGTAGCCGGCGCGGACCAGCAGCCGGTGGCCCGGCGTCTCGGCGTCGGCCGGGTCGTCGCGCAGGGTTCTGAGCATCAGCTGGGAGAGACGCAGGGGGCGCTGTACGGGTGACATGCCCGGAGGGTAGCGGTGGGCCGGGCGGAGTTCACCGGGTTTTCCGGGCCGGTCCGTCAGCCGAGCAGCGGCAGTTCCGCGCCCATCACCACGTACGGGCTGACGGCGCTGGGGAAGACCACCTGCCGGGCCAGGTCCCGGTAGCCGAGCTTGCGGTAGAGCGCGCGGGCCGGGCTCTCGACGTCGATGGCGGAGAGGATCGAGCGCGGTTCCGCCGCGTCCGCCGTGAGCGCGGTGATGAGCGCCCGGCCGATCCGCCGGTTCTGGAAGGCGGGGTGGACGTGCAGTTCGGTGATGACGAAGGCGTCGTCCAGCCACTCCTCCGTCCCCGTGGCCCGCAGGTACGGCTCGACGACGGTGGACCACCAGTGCCCGCGGTCGTTGGGCATGCCGTAGACGAAGCCGACGAGCCGGCCGCCCGGTGTCGTCGCGCCGAGGGCGCGGGCGCCGGGGCTGGTGAGGTGGCGGAGCACGATGTGGCGCCGGACGCCGACCTCCTCGGCGGTGAGTCCGAAGGCCACGGCCTGCACGGCCAGCGCGTCGTCGACCCGCGCGGCGAGGTCCAGCGGGCCGACCACGATGTCATCCATGCGGGGAGGCTACCCGGCCGGCCGGTCTTCCCGCCGGGCGCGGGAGGCGGTGGATCAGAAGAGGACGCTCATGAAGGCGCCGGTCTCCCGGAAGCCGACCCGGCGGTAGGCGGCGCGCGCGGCGGCGTTGTAGTCGTTGACGTAGAGGCTGACCACCGGGGCGACCTCGCGGAGGGCGTGGTCCAGGACGGCGGCCATGCCGGTCACGGACAGCCCGCGGCCCCGGTGTTCGGGGGCGACCCAGACGCCCTGGATCTGGCAGGCGCGGGCGGTGGCGGCGCCGATCTCGGCCTTGAAGACGACCTTGCCGTCCTCTATCCGAGCGAACGAGCGGCCGGAGCCCACCAGTTCGGCCACGCGCGCCTGGTAGAGGAGCCCGCCGTCGCCGGCCAGCGGTGAGACGCCGACCTCCTCGGTGAACATGGCGACGCAGGCCGGGAGGATCAGCTCCATCTCGTCCTTGCGGACGCGGCGGACCAGCGGGTCGGGGTCGACGTCGGCGGGCATCGAGCGGGTGACCATGAGCGGCTGGTGGGCGCGGACCTCACGGGCCGGGCCCCAGTGCGGCTCCAGCAGCGACCAGAGGGCGGCGGTGGACTCGGCGGGGCCGACGATGGAGGAGCAGCGGCGGCCGGCCCGGCGGGCGCGGTCGGCGAAAGCGCGGACGGCCTCGGGCCCGGCGCAGATGGGGACGAGGTTGGCGCCGGCGTAGCAGAGCGCCTCCAAGCGCCCGAGGACGTACCAGCCCCACATCTCGCCGCCGAGCCGCCAGGGGTCGAGGCCGGCGACCTGCACGCGGGCGGCGACGAAGGCGTTGGCGACGGGGTCGCGGTCGAGTACCGCGAGGGCGGCGTCGAGGTCGCCGGGTTCCAGGACCTTGGTCGTGGTCGTCGTCAACACGTGTGCGGTTGCCTCACCGTCGCGGCCGGGGGCCGGGAAAACAGATTCCTGGCACTTTACCTCTCCGGTCCGGCGCCTACCCCGTCCCGGCGGGAGGACGACGGGCCTCCCGCCGCGGGGTCGCGTACGTCAGCCGGCGACGCTGACCTCGGGCTCGCCGGAGGCGACGCCGTCCTTCTCCATCTGGGCGGCGATCTTCATGGCCTCTTCGATGAGGGTCTCGACGATCTTCGACTCGGGGACGGTCTTGATGACCTCGCCCTTCACGAAGATCTGCCCCTTGCCGTTGCCGGACGCCACACCCAGGTCCGCCTCGCGCGCCTCACCCGGACCGTTGACCACACAGCCCATCACCGCCACGCGCAGCGGCACCTCCATGCCCTCCAGACCCGCGGTCACCTCGTCCGCCAGCTTGTAGACGTCCACCTGCGCCCGCCCGCACGACGGGCACGAGACGATCTCCAGCCGGCGCTGGCGCAGGTTGAGCGACTCCAGGATCTGGATGCCGACCTTGACCTCCTCCGCCGGCGGCGCCGACAGCGAGACGCGGATGGTGTCGCCGATGCCCTCCGCCAGCAGCGCACCGAACGCCACCGCCGACTTGATCGTGCCCTGGAAGGCGGGACCGGCCTCGGTGACGCCCAGGTGCAGCGGGTAGTCGCACTGGGCGGCGAGCTGCCGGTAGGCGTTGACCATGACGACGGGGTCGTTGTGCTTGACGGAGATCTTGATGTCGCGGAAGCCGTGCTCCTCGAACAGCGACGCCTCCCACAGCGCCGACTCCACCAGCGCCTCGGGCGTGGCCTTGCCGTACTTCTGGAGCAGACGGCGGTCGAGCGACCCGGCGTTCACCCCGATGCGGATCGGGGTGCCGGCCTCGGAGGCCGCCTTGGCGATCTCCTTGACCTTGTCGTCGAACTGCTTGATGTTGCCCGGGTTCACCCGCACCGCCGCACAGCCCGCGTCGATCGCCGCGAACACGTACTTCGGCTGGAAGTGGATGTCCGCGATCACCGGGATCTGCGACTTCGCCGCGATCACCTTCAACGCGTCCGCGTCATCCTGCGTCGGGCACGCCACCCGCACGATCTGGCAGCCCGACGCCGTCAGCTCCGCGATCTGCTGGAGCGTCGCACCGATGTCCGACGTCCGCGTCGTCGTCATCGACTGCACCGACACCGGGGCGTCCCCGCCCACGGCCACGGATCCGACCTGGATCTTGCGGCTGACGCGGCGGTCGGCGAGCTTGGTCGGAACGGACGGCATTCCCAGCGAAATCGCGGTCATCTGGCGAGCAACCCCAAGGTCTGAATCATGGTCCCGAGATCGGCGGGCTCCGGTCTCCGAGATTACGGCAAGCGCCTCCCCGGAAGCACATCCCGCCCCGAACACCGCACGAACAAGCGGTGGCGGGACACGTTCCGCGCGCGGGGGGCGCGGGGCGGGGGGCGAACCCCCGCCCCCTCACGTCAGGCGCACCGGATTCACCACATCGGCCACGAGGACGAGCAGGGTGAAGCAGATGAAGATACCCGCGACGACGTAGGCGACCGGCATCAGCTTGGCCACGTCGAAGGGGCCGGGGTCCGGGCGGCGGAACACCTTGGCGAACATCCGGCGCACCGACTCCCAGAGGGCGCCGGCGATGTGCCCGCCGTCCAGGGGCAGCAGCGGCAGCATGTTGAAGAGGAACAGCGAGAGGTTGAAGCCGGCCACCAGGGTCAGCATCAGCGCGATCTGCTGGGACGGCGGGATGTCAAGGGTGAACACCTCGCCGCCGACCCGGGCCGCGCCGACGACGCCCATCGGGGAGTCGGCCTTGCGCTCGCCGCCGTCGAAGGCCGCGTTCCAGAGGTCGGGGATCTTGCCGGGCAGGGCGACCAGGGACTCGACGCCGGACTGGACCATGTCGCCCATCCGGTCGACCGACTGGCCGAAGGACTGCTGGACGATGCCGCTGGCGGGCGCGAAGCCGAGGAAGCCGGCGGTGATGTACTCGCCGCGGACGGGGTTGCCGTCGCCGTCGTACTTCTGGACCTGGTTCTCGATCAGGTTGGCGTGCAGGTCGAGGCGCTTGCCGTCGCGCTCGACGGTGATCGTCGCCGGTCCGGTGGTCTTCCGGATGTCCTTCTGGATCGACTTCCAGTCGGGCGTCGGGTGCCCGTTGAACGCGACGATCTTGTCCTTGGCCCGCAGGCCGGCCGCGTTGGCCGGGGACTTCGGGGCGTCCTTGGGACAGGTGTCGGTGGCGCTGGACGCCTTGACGACGCAGTCCTGGACCGAGCCGACCTGCGTCGTCTCGGTGCGGACGCCGAAGGTCATCAGCACGCCGAGGAAGAGCACGACGGCCAGGATCAGGTTCATGAACGGCCCGGCGAACATCACGATCACGCGCTTCCAGGGCTTGCGCGTGTAGAACAGCCGGCTCTCGTCGCCCGGCTGGAGCTCCTCGAACGCGGCCGACCGGGCGTCCTCGATCATGCCGCGCCAAGGGGACGTGGACCGGGCCGCGATCTTGCCGTCCTCGCCGGGCGGGAACATGCCGATCATGCGGATGTAGCCGCCGAGCGGGATCGCCTTGATGCCGTACTCGGTGTCGCCCTTCTTCCTGGAGAGGATCGTCGGGCCGAAGCCGACCATGTACTGCGGCACCCGGATGCCGAACATCTTGGCGGTCGAGAGGTGGCCCAGCTCGTGCCAGGCGATGGAGAACAGCAGGCCCACCACGAAGACGACTATCCCGAGGACCGTCATCAGAAGGGTCATGCGCGGGCCTCCGAGGTCGCTCCGGCCGTACGGACCGCGGTTGCCGTACGCGCCACCAGTTCGCGGGCCCGGGCACGGGCCCAGGTCTCCGCCTGCAGGACGTCCGGGACCGTGAGGAGGGTTCCCCGGTCGGGGGTGCCGTGCTCCGCCACGACCTCGGCGACGGTGTCCACGATGCCATTGAACGGCAGGCCGCCGGAGAGGAACGCGTCGACGCACTCCTCGTTCGCGGCGTTGAACACCGCCGGGGCCGTGCCGCCCAGGGAACCCACGTGCCGGGCGAGCGCGACGGAGGGGAACGCCTCCTCGTCCAGCGGGAAGAACTCCCAGGTGGACGCCTTCGACCAGTCGAAGGCCGGGGCGGCGTCGGGCACCCGCTCGGGCCAGCCGAGGCCGATGGCGATCGGGCCGCGCATGTCCGGCGGGGTGGCCTGGGCGAGCGTGGAGCCGTCGGTGAACTCGACCATGGAGTGCACATACGACTGGGGGTGGACGACGACCTCGATGCGGTCGAAGGGGATGTCGTAGAGCAGGTGGGCCTCGATCACCTCCAGCCCCTTGTTGACCAGTGTCGCGGAGTTGATCGTGATGACCGGGCCCATCGCCCAGGTGGGGTGCGCCAGGGCGTCGGCGGGGGTGACGGCGGCCAGCTGCTCCTTGGTACGGCCGCGGAACGGACCGCCGGAGGCCGTCACCACCAGCTTGCGGACCTCGCTGCGGGCACCGCCCAGCAGCGCCTGGAACAGCGCCGCGTGCTCGGAGTCCACCGGCACGATCTGCCCGGGCTTGGCGACGGCCTTGACCAGCGGGCCGCCGACGATCAGCGACTCCTTGTTCGCCAGCGCCAGCGACCGGCCGGCCTCCAGGGCCGCCAGCGTCGGCGCCAGACCGATCGAACCCGTGATGCCGTTGAGCACCGTGTGGCACTCGCTCCGGGCCAGCTCGGTGGCCGCGTCCGGGCCCGCCAGCACCTCCGGCAGCGGCCGGGCGCCGTACCGCGCGGCCAGCGCCGCCCGCAGCGCCGGAGCCGCCTCCTCCCGCGCCACGGCCACCGCCCGTACGTCCAGCCGGTGCGCCTGCTCGGCGAGCAGCTCGACCCGGCCGCCGGCGGCGGACAGGGCCGTCACCGTGAACCGGTCGGGGTTGCGCAGCACGAGGTCGATGGCCTGGGTCCCGATCGAACCGGTCGAACCGAGGATCACGATCTCGCGCGGGCCACCGCTCCGGTGCGTGGGGGCGGAGTAGCGCAGATGCGGGTCAGCGAGGGAGTCGGTCATCCCCCCATTGTGGGGGCTGGCGCGGTGCGGGCACCCAGGCCCCCTCCGGTCCCGGCGGACCGGAGGGGCTCGGGGATCAGGGGACCGGCCGGTGCACGTTGTCGTACTTGGCCGGGCCCGGGGTGGCGTCGGCGATCCAGGGGCCGTCGTCACTCGGGTCGAGGATGCCGTCCTCCAGCCAGGTGCAGGCCCCGGCCGTCACCGCGTTCACCACCGAGCGGTCGAGGGCGTCGGTGTTGGTCCACAGCCGGGCGAAGAGCTCGTCGGCGCGGATCCGCGCCTGCCGGCAGAAGGCGTCCGCGAGCCCGTACGCCTCCCGGCCGTGCGCCCCCTCGGTGCGCAGCTTCTCGGCCCGGACGCAGGCCGCGCTCATGGCGAAGAGCTCGGCCCCGATGTCCACCACGCGTCCCAGGAACCCCTGCTTCGTCTCCAGCCGTCCCTGCCAGCGGGACATGGCGTAGAAGGTGGAGCGCGCGAGCCGGCGCGAGGCGCGTTCGACGTAGCGCAGGTGCCCGGAGAGATCCGTGTGGCCGGCCGGGTGGAACTCGGCGTAGCTGGTCGGCAGCTGGCCCGGGCCGGCGACGAGCTTGGGCAGCCAGCGGGCGTAGAAGCCGCCGGCCCGGGCGCCGGCCCGCGCCTTGTCGCCCAGGGTCTTCTCCGGGTCGATGAGGTCGCCGGCGACCGACAGGTGGGCGTCCACGGCCTCCCGGGCGATCAGCAGGTGCATGATCTCGGTGGAGCCCTCGAAGATCCGGTTGATGCGCATGTCGCGGAGCATCTGCTCGGCGGGGACGGCGCGCTCGCCGCGGGCGGCGAGGGAGGCGGCGGTCTCGTAGCCCCGGCCGCCGCGGATCTGGACCAGTTCGTCCGTCATCCGCCAGCCCATCTCGCTGCCGTAGAGCTTGGCGAGGGCGGCCTCGATGCGGATGTCGTTGCGGTCCTCGTCGGCCATCTGGCCGGAGAGGTCGACGATCGCCTCCAGGGCGAAGGTGGTGGCGGCGATGAACGAGATCTTCGCGCCGACGGCCTCGTGGCGGGCGATGGACTTCCCCCACTGCTCGCGGGCGGCGGACCACTCGCGGGCGATCTTCAGACACCACTTGCCGGCGCCGACGCACATCGCCGGGATGGACAGCCGTCCGGTGTTCAGCGTGGTCAGCGCGATCTTCAGGCCGGCGCCCTCGGGTCCGATGCGGTGCGCCGCCGGCACCCGGACCCCGTGGAAGCGGGTGACGCCGTTCTCGATGCCGCGCAGGCCCATGAAGGCGTTGCGGTGCTCGACGGTGACGCCCTCGGCCGCCGTCTCCACGACGAAGGCGGTGATCCCGCCCTTGTGGCCCTCGCTCTTCGGCACCCGGGCCATGACGACCAGCAGGTCGGCGACGACGCCGTTGGTGGTCCAGAGCTTGACGCCGTCGAGGACGTAGTCGTCGCCGTCGGGCACGGCGGTGGTGGCCAGCCGGGCCGGGTCCGAGCCGACGTCCGGCTCGGTGAGCAGGAACGCCGAGATGTCGTGGCGGGCGCAGCGCGGCAGGAACGCGTCCTTCTGCTCCTGGGTGCCGAAGAGCTTCAGCGGCTGCGGGACGCCGATGGACTGGTGGGCCGAGAGCAGCGCGCCGACGACCGGGCTGACCGAGCCGACCAGCATCAGGGCCTTGTTGTAGTACACCTGGGTGAGGCCGAGGCCGCCGTACCGGACGTCGATCTTCATCCCGAAGGCGCCGAGCTCCCTGAGGCCCGCGACCGTCTCGTCGGGGATGCGCGCCTCGCGTTCGATGCGGGCGCTGTCGATGCCCGTCTCGCAGAACGCGCGCAGCCGGGCGAGGAACTCCTCGCCGCGCCGCACGTCCTCCGGCGCGGGCGCCGGGTACGGGTGGATCAGGTCGAGCCGGAACCTGCCGAGGAAGAGTTCCTTGGCGAAGCTGGGCTTCTGCCAGCCCTGCTCGCGGGCCGCCTCGGCGACCCGGCGGGCTTCGCGCTCGGAGACCGGCCGTACGGATGGTGCGGTCATGGGGCACCTCGCCGCTTCAGTCGTCGCGGTTGTCACGGTCGATACCGACCGGTGCTACCGGTCCGTATGTACCCGATTCGCGGGGTGTCTACCAGACCGCGCGCGGGATTCCGGCCGGGCCGGGCGGCCGTCAGCGCGGTGTGCCGGGCTTCACGAGGCCGCTCTCGTAGGCGACGACCACGGCCTGGGCGCGGCTGCAGAGGCCGAGTTTGGCCATGGCGCGGTTGAGGTGGGTCTTGACGGTGGCCTCGCTGATGACGAGCTCGGTGGCGATCTCGCCGTTGGACAGGCCGCGCCCGGTGTGGCGCAGCACCTCCCGTTCGCGGCCGGTGAGCACCTCGAGGACCTCGCTCCGCGGCGGTTCGGGGGCGGACCGCGGCCGGGTGAACGCCTCGACGAGGCGGCGGGTGACGCTGGGCGAGAAGAGGGTGTCCCCGCCCGCCACGGCGGTGACGGCGGCCAGCAGCCGCTGCGGCCCGGCGTCCTTGAGCAGGAAGCCGGAGGCACCGGCGCGCAGCGCGGCGTAGACGTACTCGTCGAGGTCGAAGGTGGTGAGGACGAGGATCCTGGGCGCGGGGACGAGGCCGGCGGCGAGGATGCGCTCGGTGGCGGCGATGCCGCTGAGGCCGGGCATCCGGATGTCCATGAGGACGACGTCCGGGTGGTGGGCGACGGCCAGGTCGACGGCCTCCTGCCCGTCGACGGCCTCGGCCGCCACGGTCACGCCGGGGGCCGCGCGCAGCAGGGCCGCGACCCCGGCCCGGATGAGGACCTGGTCGTCGACGACGAGGACGCGTATGCCGGTACCGCCGCCGTGCTCGCCGGTCATGATCCGTCCCGCCCCCGCCGGTCACTGGAGGGGAAGCGTCAGCCGGACCTCGAAGCCGCCGTCCGCCCGCGGGCCGGCCGCGAGTCTTCCCCCGTAGATCCTGGCGCGCTCGCGCATGCCGATCAATCCGTGCCCGCCGGACGGCACCGGGTTGGCCGGAACGTTTCGCCGCCGCCGGGGCGAGGGCCGGCCGTCGTCGGTGACGCTCAGTTCCAGTTCGTGCGGGCGGAAGGCGACGCGGACCACCGCGCGGGCGGCGCCCGCGTGCTTGATGATGTTGGTCAGCGCCTCCTGGACCACGCGGTACGCGCAGAGGTCGGGGCCGGCCGCCAGGGGCCGCCGCTCCCCCGTGACCTCCAGGTCCACCCGGACGCCGACCGCCCGCATCCGCTCCACGGTCGCCTCCAGCCGGTCGAGGCCGGGCATCGGGTGGTACGGGCAGTCGCCCTCCGGGTGCCCGCTCTCGTCCCCGCCCTCCGGGCCGACCCGGAGCACGGCCAGCAGCCGGCGCATCTCCTCCAGTGCCTCCCCGCTGCTGGCCGATATCGTGCCCAGCGCGTCCTGGGCGGTGGCCGGATCGCTGGTGAAGACGTAGCGGGCGAGCCCGGCCTGCACCGACACCACGGACATGTGGTGGGCGACGACGTCGTGCAGCTCCCGGGCGATGCGGACCCGCTCCTCGGCGACGGCGCGGCGGGCGTTCTCCTCGCGCTCCCGGCGGAGTTGGGCCGCCAGGCGGGACAACTCGGCGTTGCGCTGGGCGAGCTGGCGCGCGTTGCCGCCGAACTTCAGGATGATGAGGAGCATCACCGCGGCCTGGGCGATCGTGGTCACCAGGTCGTCGGTGTCGCCGAGTACCGAGGAGAGCACGGCGCACCCGGCGCAGCAGACGCCGCAGACCATGGCCACCGGCGCGGGGCGGCTCGCCGCGACCGCGTACAGCGTCACCATCGGGCAGAGGCTGTTGACGATCGGCCAGTATCCGGCGGCGACGAACACCATCCACAGGGTGCTGGTCAGGGCGAACGTGAGGACGGGCGCCAGCCGGCGAGCGGCCAGGCTCAGGTTGATGACGCAGATCAGCCCGTAGGCCAGGGCGTCGGGCCGTTTCCAGAGGTCGTTCGCGGGCGACGGCGTGCTGACGTAGACCACCGTGGCGATGGCGCAGCACACCGCCAGCGGCGCGTCCCGCACCCACAACGGCCAGGCGGCGGACCGCCGTTCCAGCGTCCGCATCCACGCGCGCGACCGCGCCGCTGCCGCCCCTGCCGTCCGCACCGCCGCAGCGTACCCGCGCGGCGCGCGGACCGGCATCGGCCGGGCGCGGGCCGTGCCGCCTGCCGCGGCGGGTGGAGGGAACGGGCCCGGATACCGCAGGGGTTGACCCGGGATTCAACCGGCGAGGGGATGGGTCCCGCCCGCCGGGTCCCTAGAGTCGTTCCCGTCGGCACCCCGGAGCTCTTCACGGGGGAAAATCGGGGGAACGTGCCGGCGGCACGGGGGAACAGTGCGCTCCGGGTCATCGGCCCGGAGCGCACTGACGTGCTCAGAGAGCCAGGCCGGTCAGGACGAGGACCCGCTCGTAGGTGTAGTCGTCCATGGCGTAGCGCACGCCCTCGCGGCCCACGCCGGACTGCTTGGCGCCGCCGTACGGCATCTGGTCGGCGCGGTACGAGGGGACGTCGCCGATGACCACGCCGCCGGTCTCCAGCGCGCGGTGGGCGCGGAAGGCGGTCTGGAGGTCGTGGGTGAAGACGCCCGCCTGGAGGCCGTAGGGCGAGTCGTTGACCGCCGCGAAGGCGGCCTCCTCGCCGTCGGCCTTGGAGAGGGTCAGCACCGGTCCGAAGACCTCCTCGCAGGCGATGGTCACACCGGCCGGGACGTCCGCGAGCACGGTCGGGGCGTAGCTGGCGCCCTCGCGCTTGCCGCCGGCGAGCAGCTTCGCGCCCGCGGCGACGGCCTCGTCCACCCACGACTCGACGCGCTTGGCGGCGTCCTCGCTGACCAGCGGGCCGACGTCGGTGGCCGCGTCCGACGGGTCGCCGGTCACCTGGGCCTCGACGGCCGCGACGACCTTGGGCACCAGGCGCTCGTACAGCGACGCGTCGGCGATCACGCGCTGCACCGAGATGCAGGACTGGCCGCCCTGGTAGTTGGAGAAGGTGGCGACGCGCTGCGCCGCCCAGTCCAGGTCCGCCTCGGAGGACCAGTCCGCCAGGACGACGGCCGCGCCGTTGCCGCCCAGCTCCAGGGTGACGTGCTTGCGCGGCGCCGAGTCCAGGATGGACCAGCCGACCGGACCGGAACCGGTGAACGAGATCACCGGCAGCCGCTCGTCCTGGACGAGGGCCGGCATCCGGTCGTTGGGAACGGTCAGGACGCTCCAGGAACCGGCCGGCAGCTCCGTCTCGGCCAGCAGCTCGCCGAGGACCAGCGAGGACAGCGGGGTCGCCGGGGCCGGCTTGAGGATGATCGGCGCACCGACCGCGATGGCGGGCGCGACCTTGTGCGCGGCCAGGTTCAGCGGGAAGTTGAACGGCGCGATGCCGAGCACGACGCCGCGCGGGAAGCGGCGGGTGAGGGCCAGGCGGCCGGTGGAACCGGGGTCGGTGTCCAGCCGCTGCGCGTCACCCGCGTTGAAGCGGCGCGCCTCCTCGGCGGCCCACCGGAAGACGGAGACGGCCCGGCCGACCTCGCCGCGCGCCCACTTGATGGGCTTGCCGTTCTCGGCCGAGATCAGCTGGGCGATCTCCTCCGTGCGCTCGGCCAGCCGCTTGGCGACGTGGTCGAGGGCGGCCGTACGGACGTGCGCGGGCGTCCCCGCGAACTCCTCGCGCACGGCGTGCGCGGCGGCCACGGCCTCCTCCACCTGCGCCTCGGTGGGCACGCTCACGGTGCCGACCAGGCGGCCGTCCCAGGAGTTCGTGACGTCGAAGGTCTCCTCGCCGGTGGCCTTGCGGCCGGCCAGCCAGAACGCGTGCGGGGCGGGGGAGGTCATGGGGCCGCCTTTCCGGTACGGGGTGGGTGCGTGCCCCCTCACCGTAGGGGGCGGACGGGGGCGCGCCATTTGTCCGCGGTGGAGCGGAGCGGAGGGGCGGGGCGCCGGATCGGCGCGGTGGGGGGGATGCCCCAGTCCCGCCCCTTCGCCGTTTCCTGGGGGCAAGCCCCCAGACCCCCTCGTCCTCAAACGCCGGACGGGCTGACAAGTCAGCCCGTCCGGGGGTGCGGGGGCGGAGCCCCCGCAAGAAACGGTGAAAGGGCGGGACCGGGGCACAACCCCTACGCCCCCGGCGAAGCCTTCAACGCCAGCCACAACTCCATCCGCACATCAGGATCATCCAGCGACCGCCCCAGAATCTCCTCCACCCGCCGCATCCGATACCGCAACGTATGCCGATGCACCCCCAGATCAGCCGCCGCCGCGTCCCACTGCCCATGCCGCGCGAGCCAAGCCCGCAGCGAGGCGACGAGATCCCCCCGCCCGGTCGCGTCATGCGCCCGCAGCGCCTTGAGCAGCCCGTCCGCGAACGCCCGCACCGCCTCGTCGCCGAGCAGCGGGAGAACGGATCCGGCGGCGACGTCCTCGTGCTCGACGAGGGGGCGTCCCCGGCGCCGGGCGACGGACAGGGCCTGTTCGGCCTGACGGAGGGCGGCGGCGGTGGCGCCGGGCAGGGCGGGCGCGGACAGCCCCAGCGCGAGACCCGAGCCCTCCCCCCGCACGGCGTCCGCGCAGGCGCCCGCCGCGGCTCCCCCATCGGGGGCCAGCAGCACCAGCCGCCCGGCCTCCGGCACGGCGAGCACCGGCTCCGCGGCCCTGCTGGCCGCCGCCTCCGCCGCGTCGGCGAGGGCGGCGAGCGGGTCGCCGGCGTCCGGGTCGGCGCCCTCCGCCGGCACCGGTTCGGCGACGAGCACCCGGAACGGCCGGTCGAGCAGGGAACCGTAGAGCTCCCCGGCGACGGCCCGCGCGTGCTCCGCCTCGCCGGACAGCAGCATCCGCAGCACCGCCGCGCCCAGCCGCTGCTCGGCGGCCTGGAGGGCGCGGGAGCGCTCGGTGGCGAGGGTGAGCAGGGCGACGGCCGAGTGGACGGCGTACCGCTCGGGGGTGCCGAGCGGCGCCCCGGTGCCGACGGCGAGGACACCGCGGGCGCGCCGGCCGGTGCCGAGGGACTGGAGCTCGACCCGGTCGTCGCCCTCCTCCGGTGCGACGACGGCGCTGGCGGGCGCGGGCCGGCCGCGCAGCCGCTCGACGTCCGGGCCGAAGCGGGCGGCGCGCCGGGCGGCCCAGTCGGGGGCCGCGGCGACGACCGCGCCGGAGGCGTCGTACAGGGCGGCCCAGCCGTCGAGGTACGCGGCGAGCCGGGCGAGCAGTCCGGCCGGGCCGTCGGGGCCGAGGGCGGCGCGGGTCAGCTCCCGCTGGGCGGCGAAACCCGCGGTGACCGCCCGGTACTGCTCGGCTGCGATGGCGGCCGAGACGGCCTTGCTGATGGCGATGAAGGGGGTGCGCCGGGGCACCTCCAGCAGCGGAAGCCCCGCTTCCTCCGCGGCCTCGACGAGGGCGGGCGGCACCTGCTCGTAGTTGACGCCGACGGCGAACCCCAGGCCGACGACGCCCGCCCGGACCAGTCGCCTGACGTAGGGGCGCACGGTGTCCGGGTCCGCCGCGTCGATCTTCATGGCGGTGATCAGCAGCAGTTCGCCGCCCTCCATCCAGGGCACCGGGTCCGCCAGTTCGCTGACGTGCGCCCAGCGGACGGGGGTGTCCAGCCGCTCCCGGCCCGCGAGAACGGTGAGTTTGAGGGAGGAGTGGTGGACGAGCGAGGCGAGCGTGGGGGGCATGGCACCTTCGGGTGGGCGGTTTCGGGGGAACCCGCACGACCAGAGCGGGGCGGCACGGCGACCGGGCCGTCCCGTATGAACTGCTGTGACCGATTCTGCCTCAGCGGAGCACAAGGCGCGGTCTCTCGCCGACCGGCCTCAGTCCCGCAGGTTCACCAGCACCGGCGGCGTCATCACCCCCCGTACCGACGTCACCGACAGCACCGCGTGCCCCGGCGGCACCCCGTGCGCCAGCTCGGACGCCGACCAGCGCTCGCGCTCCACCGTGCGCACGGTGACCGACTGGGCGGTGACCGCGCGGCCGGTGACCACCCGGCGCAGCACGTGCAGGGCGCGGGTGAGCGGCTCATGGGCGATGATCTGGCGGTCGGTGACGTCGCGGGTCTCCACCCACTCCTTCCCCCAGACCTCGGCGAACCGCGCGCCGTCCCAGGTGGTCACGCCGGAGAAGGCCATCCGGCAGCCGACGGTGCCGAGCAGGGCGCTGCGCAGCGCCTCGGGCACGTCGTCGAGCGTGCGGAGGGTGAGGACGGCGCCGGCGTGCGCCGAGCGCAGCCGCTGGAGGCCGCGCACCGACTCGGCCGTCACCGTGTGGGTGGCGTCGTCGAGCACCAGGCAGGCGAAGAGGGAGCGGTCTGCGCGGGCGGCGGCGGACTCGGTGAACTGGGCGAGGATCAGCCGGGCCAGCATCCGGGACGCCTCCGCGTG
This sequence comes from Streptomyces mobaraensis, assembly GCF_020099395.1. NCBI lineage: Bacteria > Bacillati > Actinomycetota > Actinomycetes > Kitasatosporales > Streptomycetaceae > Streptomyces > Streptomyces mobaraensis. The sequence goes on from NZ_CP083590.1 coordinate 2,066,306, forward strand.
CCCGCGCTCCGGCAGGTCGATCCGGACCCGCAGCGGGTGTTCGAGGGTGCGGAGGGAGAAGGTGCGCTTGGGGTCGCCGGTGTCGAAGAAGCCCGCGAAGGCCGGGCGGTCGAGCAGCGCGACGCGGTCGGCGAGCATCGGCGCCGGGTCGCCGGGCCGCCGCGCCTGCCGCTCGCGGGCGTCCAGTTCGCGGGCCAGCGCTTCCTGGCCGGTGGCCGCGAGCCGGTCGCGGAGCGCGTCGAGCGCCGCGGGCGAGCCGTCGAGCAGCTCGCGCAGCTCCTGGACGGACGGGAAGCGGCCGTGGGCGCCGTGGTACGGGCCGAGGATCTGGGCGAGGGCGGTGGCCGCCCGGCGGCCGTCCCCGCCGGGCAGCGCGGCGGCGAGGTCGCCGACGAGCCCCTCGGCGAGGATCGCGGCGGCCTCGTCGGGGTCCTCGGTGCCGCCGTACAGGTCCAGGTCGTAGGCGGAGTCCGGCCGGCCGATGCGGATCACCACGTCGAACGCCTCGTCGGGCGCCAGGGCGGTGCCCGCGGCCCCGACGGCGACGACGGCGGCCCGCCCGGCGAGGGCCTGGAGGCACAGCGACTCCAGCACCGGCCGGACCAGGCCGGCGGTCTTGCCGCAGCCGGGCGGGCCGACGGCGAGCAGGGAGGTGCCGAGCAGGCCCGGCTCCAGCGCCCAGCCGACGCCCCGGTGGTCGTAGGGGTTGCGGTGGTCCTCGGCGGCGGTGCCGATCCGCACCTGCCCGGTGACCAGGTCGTGCCGGGCGGCCCGGACGGGCAGGTCGCGGGCGCCGGAGGGGTGGGCGCAGGCGGCGGCGCCGGCCCGCAGCACGGCGTCGGTGAAGGCGGGCCGCCACTCGGGCCGGTTGCGGACGGCCTCCCAGGCGCGTTCGATCCGGGCCCGGTCCACGTCGTTCATCAGGCCCCGGCGGGCGTCCGCGGCGAGCCGCTCGGCGGCGTCGGGGGCGCCCTCGGCGCGCAGCCGGGGCCAGTCGGCCGGGTCCTCGTCGGGTGCGGGGGCGACGGTCCCGGCCGGTCCGCCGGGGAGCCGGGGCGGCCGGTCGGGGGCCGTGTACCGGCGCCAGAGCTCGCCCCAGCAGCCGAACCGGGCGGCGAGGGTGAGGAAGAGGGCGATGAAGAGGGTGTAGTAGGCGTAGCTGGCGTAGAAGAACATCGGCGGCTGCATCCAGGAGACCGGGATGACCCGCATCAGCGGCCACAGCCAGATCTCGCCGAACACGTCGTAGCAGAGCTCCCAGGCGACGACCGCGCCGGCCAGGGCGAGGGCGGCGCGGCGGACGAGCAGCGGCCGGGGGATGCGGTCGGGCCGCTCGGGGAGCAGGGCGGGCGGCAGCCGGAGGCCCGTCCGGCGCTTGAGCGAGGACCAGGCGGGGCGGCCGTGGCGGCGCCAGAGCTCGGGGACGCGGCCGATGCGGGCGAAGAGGACGACCAGGCCGCAGAACCACAGGGCGTAGTAGACGTAGGAGGACAGCATCCACTCGCGGGACATCTCGTCCCAGTCGCCGGGGACCAGCGCCTTCAGCGGCCACTTCCAGTACGGGCCGAAGTAGCCGTGCCACAGCAGGGACCAGACGAGCCAGCCGCACAGCATCGAGATCACCGCGCCGCCGAGGAGCTGCCGGCCGGGGGTGCGGCCGGGCTCCTCCGGCGGCTTGGGGCGGTGGCCGAACCGCCAGACGCCGGGCTGGGCGGCCGGTCTGGGGGTGCGCAGCCAGGCCAGGAACGGGTGCTCGGCCTCGTCCTGCACGCCGGGCGCCGGCGGCCGGCGCGGGGCCGGCGGGACGGGCCGGGCCGCCCGTCCGCCGTGGAAGGGAGGCGCGCCGTACGCGTCCCCGTACGTGTCCTCGGTCGCCATCGCTGCCCCTTGCCCCCGCCGGCCGGTCCTGCCCCTGCCACCACTGCTGCTGCCTGCCCGCCGTACGGCCCGGCTGGGCCGGGCCGACGTCGCGTGGCCAATCTAGCGGCCCTGAGCGGGGAGTTCAGCGTCTCCGGGTGGAGTTCCGGGATGACTCAGGGCCGTCTCGGGGTCGGCTCGGGGGCAGCACCGGAGGCGGCACCGCCCGGTCCGGCGGGGGCGGGCCCGGGCGGCGGGGGCGGCGGAGGGGCATCGGGGGCGGCCCGTCCCGCCATGTACCGTCCGGACAACGGCGCGCCCGTACTTCTCCCGAACGGAACATGCCGGGCCCGTCGGCCCGCCCTTAGCCTGCGGTCAAAAGTCCGCGTTCTTCCCCCGGGAGCCCACCATGACCGCACTGACCGGAGGCTCGGCCCTCCCCCAGGAGCGCCGCGTCGTCACCGCCATCCCCGGCCCGAAGTCGCTGGAGCTCCAGGCGCGTCGCACGGCGACGGTCGCCGGGGGCGTCGGCTCGGTGCTGCCGGTGTTCACGACCCGCGCGGGCGGCGGCGTGATCGAGGACGTGGACGGCAACTCGCTGATCGACTTCGGTTCGGGCATCGCGGTGACGTCGGTGGGCGCCAGCGCCGAGGCCGTGGTCCGCCGGGCGTCGGCCCAGCTGGCGAACTTCACCCACACCTGCTTCATGGTCACCCCCTACGAGGGGTACGTGGAGGTCTGCGAGCGGCTCGCCGAGCTGACGCCGGGCGACCACGCCAAGAAGTCGGCGCTGTTCAACTCGGGCGCCGAGGCCGTCGAGAACGCGGTGAAGATCGCCCGCGCGTACACCAAGCGCCAGGCGGTCGTCGTCTTCGACCACGGCTACCACGGCCGCACCAACCTGACGATGGCGCTGACGGCCAAGAACATGCCGTACAAGCACGGCTTCGGCCCGTTCGCCCCCGAGGTCTACCGGGTGCCGGTGGCCTACGGCTACCGCTGGCCGACCGGCCCGGAGAACTGCGGCCCCGAGGCCGCGGCGCAGGCCATCGACCAGATCACCAAGCAGGTCGGCGCGGAGAACGTGGCCGCGATCATCATCGAGCCGGTGCTCGGCGAGGGCGGTTTCATCGAGCCGGCCAAGGGCTTCCTGCCGGCGATCGTGAAGTTCGCCAACGACAACGGCATCGTCTTCGTCGCGGACGAGATCCAGTCCGGCTTCTGCCGCACCGGTCAGTGGTTCGCCTGTGAGGACGAGGGCGTCGTCCCGGACCTGATCACCACCGCCAAGGGCATCGCGGGCGGTATGCCGCTGGCCGCGGTCACCGGCCGCGCGGAGATCATGGACTCGGCGCACGCGGGCGGCCTGGGCGGCACCTACGGCGGCAACCCGGTGGCGTGCGCCGCCGCGCTCGGCGCGATCGAGACCATGCGCGAGCTGGACCTCAACGCGAAGGCGAAGCGCATCGAGGAGGTCATGAAGGCCCGCCTCGCGGTCATGCAGGAGAAGTTCCCGGTCATCGGCGACATCCGCGGCCGCGGCGCGATGATCGCGATCGAGCTGGTCAAGGACCCGGAGACCAAGGCCCCCGCCCCGGAGGCGGCCGGCGCCCTGGCCAAGGCCTGCCACGCCGAGGGCCTGCTGGTGCTGACCTGCGGCACCTACGGCAACGTGCTGCGCTTCCTGCCGCCGCTGGTCATCGGAGAGGACCTGCTCAACGAGGGTCTGGACATCATCGAGGCGGCCTTCGGACAGCTCTGATCCGCCGGTCCGGTTCCTTCCGATCCGGCGTGCGCGGGCGTCTGCACGGGCGCCCGTGAAGAACCTGTGCGGGGCGGGTGGTGGACGGGTGACACGGCTACCGTCCGCCGCCCGCCCTGCCGTACGGTTTCTGCAGATGAGTGAGACACCCCGTCCGCAGGGGACTGCGGACGACGCCCCGCCGGTACGTCCCCAGTGCCGGCGCGGCCGTGCCACCGCGCACGCGACCGGGGCCGAGGCAGGAGCGGGCCCCGGGACTCCTCACCGATCGGACGGCCGCCCGTTCCACACCCCCCGGGGCGAGCGGCACGCCGACCAGGCCGGCGGCCTCGGAACCTCCCCCCCTGTTCCGGAGCCGCCGGCCCTTCGGCCGTCCCCGCTCCGCAGGATCCTCCTCCCGGCGCTCTCCGCCGTCCTGTTCGCCCTGGTCACCTGGCAGGTCGCCGGGCACGGCCCGCTGCGCGCGCTCGACGAGCGGGTGGGGCGCGCCGTCGCCGGCACGGCGTTCCCGCGGGCGGTCACCGGGTTCCTCGCCGACCTCGGCAACGCCTCCGTCGCCGTACCCGTGCTGGTCGCCGCGGCGCTGTGGGCGGTCCTGCGGCGCGGCCGGCCGTGGTCGCACGCCCTGGCCGTCGCCCTCGCCATGGCGGCGGTGCCCGCCCTGGTCGTCCCCCTCAAGACGCTCGTGGACCGCCCGGGCCCGCCCGCGATGGGGGCCGGCCCGCACGACGGCTTCTTCCCCTCCGGCCACGCCGCCACCGCCGCCGTGGCCTACGGCGCCGCGCTGCTGCTGCTCACCCACTCCCGCCGCGCCGCCGCCGGGTACCTGCTGCTGAACGCGGCGGTGGGGGCGGCACTCGTCCACCGCGGCTACCACTGGCCGCTGGACGTCCTGGGCTCCTGGTGCCTGGCGGCGCTCGTGCTGTGGTGCCTGTCCCGGGCGCTCAGCCGCGGGCGAGCCGGGCGGCGGCCTCGTGCAGGGAGAGCTCCAGCACCACCGGATCGGTGAGCACGCCCGACCCGTCGGGCGGTACCAGCCAGCGGACCAGGGAGGCGTTGCGGACCGGGTGCGGCACCACGATCCAGGTGCCGGGCCCGGCGCCGCGCACCCCGGTCGCCAGCCACCGGGCCGCCGTCCCGGGCGGGACGAGGAAGCCGATCCGGCCCGCCCGTTCGTCGGCGAGGACGGGCCCGGGCCGGCCGGCGCGCTCGGCCAGGACGTCCGCCGTGGGGCGGCCGAGGCCGCCGGGAAGAATGAGGACGTCCCAGAGCCGGCCGGCGGGCAGCAGGGCGATCCCGAAGGGATTGCGCTCCCACTCCCACCGGCAGCTCACGGGATCGGGCGCGGCCGCCGCCAGCCAGTCCACCGCGCTCGTCCTCCCCGTGCCGCCGCTCATACGCTGCCTCCTCCGTGTCGCGCGTGGGTGCGTCACGGGTGGGAGGGAGCGGCCGGGCGGCTCTTACGCGGGTCCCGCGGGATTCCCCCGACCGGGTTCACCGGCCGGCGGGCACGCCGGCCGGCGCCTCAGCTGTCGAAGCCCAGCCCGACCTTGTCCATGGCCTTGAGCCAGAGGTTGCGGCGCCCGCCGTTCTCGTCGGCCCGGGTCATCGACCACTGGGTGATGCCGATCCCCACCGACCGCACCGGCTCCGGCGGGAAGGGCAGCGGTCTGCTGCGGACCATCTCCAGCTCGGTGCGCTCCGTCCGTTCCCCCGCCAGCAGGTCGAGCATCACGTCGGCGCCGAACCGGGTGGCCCCGACACCGAGCCCGGTGTAGCCGAGGGCGTAGGCGACCCGGCCGCCGTGCGCGGTGCCGAAGAAGGCCGAGAAGCGGGAGCAGGTGTCGATGGCGCCGCCCCAGGCGTGCGTGAAGCGGACGCCCTCCAGCTGCGGGAAGCAGCGGAAGAAGTGCTCGGCGAGCCGCTGGTAGGTGGCCGGGTGGTGGTCGTACTCGGCCCGGACCTCGCCGCCGTAGTGGTAGACGATGTCGTAGCCGCCCCACAGGATCCGCCGGTCGGCGGTGAGCCGGAAGTAGTGGAAGTGGTTGGCGGAGTCGCTGAGCCCCTGCCGCCGCTTCCAGCCGACGGCCGCCAGCTGCTCCTCGGTCAGCGGCTCGGTGACGAGCACGTAGTCGTAGACCGGGGCGATGAACGGGCGCAGCCGCTTGACCAGCGACGGGTAGACGTTGGTGCCGAGGGCTGCCCGCCGGGCGAACACCCGCCCGTAGGGGGTGCGGACGGCGATGCCGGCGCCGCGCGAGGACAGTCCGCTGCCGGGGGTGTGCTCGTAGATCCGGACGCCCAGCTCCAGGCAGGCGCGTTTGAGGCCCCAGGCGAGCTTGGCGGGGTGCAGCATGGCGACGCCGTCGCGGTTCCAGAGGCCGGCGAGGAAGGTCGGGGAGTCGACTTCGGCGCGCAGGGCGTCGCGGTCGAGGTACTCGTGGCCGGTGATGCCGAGGGAGGCGTACTCCTCGGCTGCCTCGCGGAGTTCGGCGACCTGGTGCGGGGCGGTGGCGATGTCGATCTCGCCGGTGCGTTCGAAGTCGCAGTCGATGCCGTGGCGGCGGAGGGCGGCCTCGATGCCGTCCAGGTTGCGGCGGCCGAGCTCCTCCAGGCGGTGGAGTTCGTCGGGCCAGCGGGCGAGGCCGTTGGCGACGCCGTGGGTGAGGGAGGCGGCGCAGAAGCCGCCGTTGCGGCCGGAGGCGGCCCAGCCGGTCTCCTCGGCCTCGATGAGGACGACGTCGCGGGCGGGGTCGCGTTCCTTGGCGTTGAGGGCGGTCCAGAGCCCCGAGTAGCCGCCGCCGACGACGAGCAGGTCGCAGTGCTCGTCGCCGACGAGGGCGGGGCGGGGGTCGGGCCGGCCGGGGTCGTCGAGCCAGTAGGGGCGCAGAGCGGTGTCGGAAAGTGATTGGGCAGGGTTCATGGCACGAGCGGCCATGTTCTCAGCTCCTTCGGCTGCCTCTTCGTCTGTTCTTCCGGCGCCCGGCCAGCTGTCCGGCCAGGACGCACAGGACGGCGACGGCGAACATCGCCGTGCCGACGACATTGATCTGAACGGGAGTGCCCCGCTGCGCGGCTCCCCAGACGTACATGGGGAAGGTCACAGTGGAGCCGGCGTTGAAGTTGGTGATGACGAAGTCGTCGAAGGAGAGCGCGAACGACAGCAGCGCCCCGGCCGCGATGCCGGGCGCCGCGATCGGCAGGGTGACGCGGAGGAACGTCTGGAGGGGCGTGGCGTAGAGGTCCTGCGCGGCCTGTTCGAGCCGCGGGTCCATGCTCGCCACCCGGGCCTTGACGGCCGTGACGACGAAGCTCAGGCAGAACGTGATGTGGGCGATGAGGATCGTCCAGAAGCCGAACGCGACGCCGGTGTTGAGGAAGAGGGTGGCCATCGAGGCGGCCATCACCACCTCGGGCATCGCCATCGGCAGGAAGAACAGGCCGCTCGCCCCGCCGCGGCCCCGGAAGCGGTGCCGGGCCAGGGCGAACGCGGCGAGGGTGCCGAGCACGGTGGCGCCCACGGTGGCCCAGAGGGCGATCCAGAGGCTGAGCGAGAGCGAGCCGCAGAGGCCGGCGACGTCGCAGGGGTGCGTCCAGGCGTCCGTGGAGAACCGCCGCCACTCGTAGTTGAAGCGGCCGGCGGGCTTGTTGAACGAGAAGACGGTGACGATGACGTTGGGCAGCAGCAGGTAGGCGAGCGTGCCCAGGCCGGCGATCACCACCAGGTGGCGGCGGAGCCAGCGCAGCGGTCGGGCGGCGGTACGCATCAGACGACGTCCTCCGTCCCGGCCCGGCGCAGGTAGACGGTGACCAGGGCGAGGATCACGGCCATCAGCAGGAAGGACAGCGCGGCGGCGGTCGGGTAGTCGAGGACACGCAGGAACTGCGACTGGACGACGTTGCCGATCATCTTCTGGTCCGGGGAGCCGAGCAGTTCGGCGTTGATGTAGTCGCCGGCGGCCGGGATGAAGGTGAGCAGCGTGCCGGCCACGACACCGGGCATGGACAGCGGGAACGTCACCCGGCGGAACGTGGTGAGGGGTCCCGCGTAGAGGTCGCCCGCGGCTTCGTGGAGCCTGCCGTCGATGCGTTCCAGGGAGGTGTAGAGCGGCAGGATCATGAAGGGCAGGAAGTTGTAGGTGAGGCCGCAGACGACGGCGAGCGGGGTGGCGAGGAGCCGGTGCCCCTCGGTGACGCCGAGGGCGTCGGTCAGGCCGAGGACGTGCAGCGAGTCGAGGGCGCCGACGACCGGTCCGCCGTCGGAGAGGATCGTCTTCCAGGCCAGCGTGCGGATCAGGAAGCTGGTGAAGAACGGCGCGATGACCAGCACCATCAGCAGGGTGCGCCAGCGGCCGGCCCGGAAGGCGATGAGGTACGCGAGCGGGTAGCCGAGCAGCAGGCAGAGCACGGTGGCGGCGGTGGCGTAGCCGATCGAGCGGAGGAACTGGGGCCAGTAGGTGCTCAAGGCGTCCCAGTAAGTGGCGAAGTGCCAGGTGACCCGGAAGCCGTCCTCCAGCGAGCCGGTCTGGACGGAGGTCGACGCCTGGTAGACGAGGGGGGCCACGAAGAAGACCAGCAGCCAGAGGATGCCGGGGAGGAGCAGCCAGTGGGGGACGCGCCGGCCACGGCGGGCAGGGGTGACGTCCTGGACGGTGTCGGGGGTGACCGTCGTCATGAGGGGGCCTCCCCCAGGTCCACGTCGGTGCCCGCCTCGATGCGCTGCGCGGCGTCCAGTCCGAAGCCGTGCCCGGGGTTCCAGTGCAGGAGCACCTCGGCACCGGGGACCAGGCGGGGGTCGCGGTCGACGTTCTGGGCGTAGACGGACAGGCCGGTGCCGCCCGTGGCGACCGGGGAGTCGACGAGGTACTGGGTGGAGACGCCGATGAAGCTCGCGGAACTGATGCGTCCGCGCAGCCTGTTGCGGCCCTCGGGGACGGTCGCGGCGTCGTCGGCGTGGGTGAGCGCGATCTTCTCCGGCCGTATGCCGACGAGGACCTTGTCCCCGGGGCGCGCGGGGACCTGGCAGCGGGCGACGGGCAGCGCGAGCTTGCCGTCGGCGGCGCGCAGCACGAGGTCGTCGCCGGAGGCGTCGAGGACGTCCGCGGTGATGAGGTTGGAGGTGCCCAGGAAGTTGGCGACGAAAGTGGTGCGCGGGGTCTCGTAGAGATCGGCGGGGGCGCCGAGCTGTTCCACCCGGCCGGCGTTCATGACGGCCACGGTGTCGGCCATCGTCATGGCCTCCTCCTGGTCATGCGTGACGTGCACGAAGGTGATGCCGACCTCGGTCTGGATCCGCTTGAGCTCCAGCTGCATCTGGCGGCGGAGCTTGAGGTCCAGGGCGCCCAGCGGCTCGTCGAGCAGCAGCACCTGGGGGTGGTTGATGAGCGCGCGGGCGACGGCCACGCGCTGCTGCTGGCCGCCGGAGAGCTCGTGCGGCCGGCGCCGGGCCAGGTCGCCGAGCTGGACGAGGTCGAGCATCTCGCCGACCTGCTTGCGCACCGACTTCACCCCGCGCCGGCGTAGGCCGAAGGCGACGTTCTCGTGGATGTCGAGGTGCGGGAAGAGGGCGTAGCTCTGGAAGACGGTGTTCACCGGGCGCTTGTACGGCGGCAGGGCGGTCACGTCCCGGCCGGCGAGGACGACGCTGCCGGTGGTGGGGGTCTCCAGGCCGGCGATCATGCGCAGGGTAGTGGTCTTGCCGCAGCCGGAGGCCCCGAGCAGGGCGAAGAAGGAGCCCGCGGGGACGGAGAGGTCCAGCGGGTGCACGGCCGTGAAGGCGCCGTAGCGCTTGCTGATCCCGGCCAGGCGGACGTCGGTTCCGCTGCCGCCGGGGCCGCTCGGGGCGGTTGCAGTCATGGGTGTGGATCCATCGGATGTGGGGGCGTAGAGCACATAACAGTGACATACGGACGGGGATGTCCGCGTACGGGCCGTGCGGGTGCCGCATCGCTCACTCCTCCGCTGCCCGCTCGGGCCGGGACCGCAGCGGTCCCAGCCGTCGCTCCTAACGGATGTGATCGCCGATCCTGGCAGAGGAGGCGGCCCGCAACAAGAGATTCCGTCGTGGAGATTTGGTTCCACGACGGATTCGGTGCTGCGGGGGTGAGGGTCACGCGGTGCGGTCCCGACGGCGCGTCATCGGTCGCCGTCGGTCCGCCGTCGGTCGCCGGACCGGACGAGGTGATCTTCTCATTGCCGGCCGCCCGACCGGTGCGCCGGTCCGCGTCGGACCGCCCCGATATTCACTCTGCGTTGTCAGTGGGGGGTGCCAGAATGGTCGGCATGTCGAGGGGAACGGGGAATGGCATGGTGAACAGGGGTGTGGCGGACGCGCGGACCGTCGAGGAGCTGACGGCGGCCGTCACGCGCGGTGAGCGTCCGAAGTACGTCTTCTTCTGGGGGCACCGGCCGCGGCGGGACGGCTCGGTGGGGCCGGGCTGCTTCAGCCAGTGGTGGCCGTCGCCCTTCACGGTGGACGGCACGGTCTACGCGACGGCGGAGCACTGGATGATGGCGGGCAAGGCCCGGCTGTTCGGTGACGCCGAGGCCGAGGCCCGGGTGCTGGCGGCGGCCCATCCCAAGCAGGCGAAGGATGCCGGCCGGACGGTACGCGGCTTCGACGAGGAGGAGTGGCGGCGGCACCGCTTCGAGCTCGTCGTCGAGGGCGGCGTGCACAAGTTCGGCCACCACCCGGAGCTGCGGGAGTACCTGCTCGGCACCGGCAGCCGGGTGCTGGTGGAGGCCAGCCCGCTGGACCGGGTGTGGGGCATAGGTCTCGCCGCGGACGACGAGCGCGCCGCGGACCCGGCCCGCTGGAACGGGCTCAATCTGCTGGGCTTCGCGCTGATGGAGGCGCGTCAGCGGCTGGCGGACAGCACCAGCGGCCCCCGGCCGGAGGCACCCGCCGCGTAGCCGCCGGCGGCGCCGGACGTGCCGGACGCCCGGTAGGTCACGTCGGAGATCTCGGTGATATCGGGATCGTCGACGTAGTGGTCGTCGTCGTGCGAAGGGTCGTCCGGGGTGTTGAGCACCAGGACGAAGACGGCGACGGAGGCGGCCAGCCCGAGCGCCCCGAGGATCAGCCCGGCAAGGGCCTGGCCGCGGTTGGTCGCCACGCCCCGGACGGCCTTCGCCCGTCCGACCGCCCCGAATATGACGGCGAGGACACCGAGGACGAGCCCCAGCACCACGGAGACGGCGAGGACCAGCGAGACGATGCCCAGCACGAGGGCGGCCGTGCCGAAGCCGTTGTCGGGGACGGCCGGCGCCATGGGCGCCACCGGCCCGTAGTACACCGGCAGTCCCGAGCCGCCGGGAAGACCCGGGGCGTGCGCCGGGCCGGGGCCCGGGTAAGGGCCCGGCCCCTGGGGTGCGGCGCCGTACGCCGGGTACGCCGGCCCGTACGGTGAGCCGGGCTGCGGCACGTTCGCGTAACCGGCCGGCGTCCCGTAGGGGGCGGAGGGCCGCCACGCGCTCGGGGTGCCGGGGCCCGTCGGGGCCGGGGGCACGGGCGGCACGATGCCTTCCGGCGGCGGAGGGGCCTGCGGCGGCACGGCCGCGTGCCGTGGCGGGCGGACAGCGTCCGGGCCCTTGCCGAGCGGGACCCCGCCGCCGCCGAGCGGCACTCCCCGCTCCGGCGGCGCCCACGGGTCGCGGTCCCGCGGCTCCTGCTGCGCACTGCCCGTGTCGGACACTGACCCTCCCCTGCTCCCCCGCCATGCTACGGCCTCCCGAACGGCGCCGGAGGACCCCCGCATACGATGATCGGCACCCGCCGACCGACCAGCCCCCGGAGGCCCGCATGTCAGCGCTCGACCCCTTCATCGCCGGCCTGCCCAAGGCCGAGCTGCACGTGCACCACGTCGGTTCGGCCTCCCCGCGCATCGTCGCCCAACTGGCCGCCCGGCACCCGGACTCCCCGGTGCCCACCGACCCCGAGGCACTGGCCGACTTCTTCACCTTCCGCGACTTCGCGCACTTCATCGAGGTCTACCTCTCGGTCGTCGACCTCGTCCGCGACGCCGAGGACGTCCGGCTGCTCACCTTCGAGATCGCCCGGGACATGGCCCGGCAGAACATCCGCTACGCGGAGCTGACGGTCACGCCCTTCAGCTCGGTGCGGCGCGGCATCCCCGACGTGGCCTTCGTCGAGGCGATCGAGGACGCCCGCAAGGCGGCCGAGACCGAGCTGGGCGTGGTGCTGCGCTGGTGCTTCGACATCCCCGGCGAGGCCGGCCTGGAGGCGGCCGAGGAGACCGCCCGGATCGCCTGCGACCTGCGGCCGGACGGCCTGGTCTCGTTCGGCCTCGGCGGCCCCGAGATCGGCGTCCCCCGCCCGCAGTTCAAGCCCTACTTCGACCGCGCCATCGCCGCCGGGCTGCACAGCGTGCCGCACGCCGGCGAGACGACCGGCCCGGAGACGATCTGGGACGCACTGACCGCGCTGCGCGCCGAGCGCATCGGGCACGGCACCAGCGCCCCGCAGGACCCCCGGCTGCTCGCCCACCTCGCCGAGCACCGCATCCCGCTGGAGGTCTGCCCGACCTCCAACCTGGCCACCCGGGCCGTCACCGACATCGAGCGGCACCCGATCCGGGAGATGGCCGCCGCGGGCGTCCTGGTCACCGTGAACAGCGACGACCCGCCGATGTTCGGCACCGACCTGAACACCGAGTACGCGGTCGCCGCCCGGCTGCTGGAGCTCGACGCCCGCGGCGTCGCGGACCTCGCCAAGAACGCCGTCGAGGCGTCGTTCATGGACGCGGCGGGCAAGGCGCGGCTCGCCGCGGAGATCGACGCGTACACGGACGCGTACACGGCGGCCCTCGCGGACTGACCGGCGGCCCTCGCGGGATGGCCGGCGGCGCGCGCCCGGCCGGGCCGCCGGGCCCGTCCGGCGGACCGCGCGCCCTCCGGCCACAATGGGCGGATGCCGATCACCCGCGCCTTCCAGGCCGTCGCCCACCGCGGCGACCCGTACGTCCACCGCGAGAACACCCTGCCGTCCATCCGCTCGGCCCGGCGGGCCGGGGCGGCGGCGGTGGAGATCGACGTCCGCCTCACCCGCGACGGGGTGCCCGTCCTGCTGCACGACGCCACCCTGCGCCGGCTGTGGGGCCACGACCGCGCCCTCGCCTCGGTGACCGCCGACGAGCTGCGCGCCCTGACCGGCGGCGGCGTGCCGACGCTGCGGGAGGCACTGGCGGACGACGGCCCCGGGCGGCTGTTCGTCGACCTCCCCGACCCCTCGGCGGCGTCCGCCGCCGTCGCGGAGGTGCACGCGGCGGGGGCCGCGGGCCGCGTCTACTACTGCGGCGGCACCGACTCCATGCGCGAGGTGCGGCGGGCCGACCCGGAGGCGGAGATCGCCCTCACCCGGACCACCCTGAACCCGCCCCCCGCGGCCCTGCTCGCCGCGGTCCGCCCGCACTGGCTCAACTACCGCTTCGGGCTGGTGAGTCCGGAACTGGTCGCCCGGCACCACGCCGACGGCTACCTGGTGTCGGCGTGGACGGCGGACACCCGGCGCTCCATGCGGCGCCTGCTGGCCGCCGACGTCGACTCGATCACGACGAACCGGGTGGGCACCCTGCGGGCGTTGCTGGCTTCCTGAACCGGCTGTCTCACGGCGCGGCGGCCGGGGCGCGTCGGAGCTCTCAGGGCCTCACAGCCCGACGATCTCGTTCCACTCCTTCGCGAACCCCGGCCGCTCCCTCGCCGTGATGTCGCGCGCCGTCGCCAGCCGCTTCCGCATGTCGTCCGTCGGAAAGATCAGCGGGTTCTCCGCCAGCTCGGCGAGCTCCTTGTCCTTCGACGAGGCGAGCACGTCCCGCGCGGCGGGCACCGGGCAGACGTAGTTGACCGCCGCGGCCAGCTCCGCCGCCACCTCGGGCCGGTAGTAGTGGTCGATCAGCTGCTCGGCGCTCGCCTTGTGCCGGGCGAGGTCCGGGATCATCAGGCTCTCCGCCCACAGCTCCGCGCCCTCCTCCGGCACCACGAAGGCGATATCGGGGTTGTCGGCCTGGAGCTGGATGATGTCGCCGGAGTACGCCTGGCAGGCCAGCACGTCGCCCGACGACAGCTCCTTGATGTAGTCGTTGCCGGTGAACCGGCGGATGTGCCGCTGGGCGACCAGGCGGCGCAGCCGGTCCGTCATCCGGTGGAAGTCGTCGGCGGTCCACCGGGTGACGTCGACGCCGTCACCCAGCATCAGCAGGGTGAACGCCTCGTCCATCCCGGACAGCAGGGTGACCCGGCCGCGCAGGTCGTCCTTCCACAGCTCGGCCGTGCTGCGGATCTCGCGGCCCAGCTTCTTGCGGTGGTAGGCGATGCCCGTGATCCCGGACTGCCAGGGCACGGAGTGCTTGCGGCCGGGGTCGAACGACGGCTTGCGCAGCAGCGGGTCGAGGTGCCGGGCGACGTTCGGCTGCGCGGCCCGGTCCATCTCCTGCACCCAGCCGAGGCGGACGTAGCGGGCGCACATCCAGTCGCTGACGACGATCAGATCGCGGCCGGTGTCCTGATGATTCATCAGGGCGGGGCTGATCTTCCCGAAGAACTCGTCGTTGTCGTTGATCTCCTCGGTGTACTTCACCGAGACGCCGCTGCGCTTCTCGAACGCCTCCAGCGTGGGCCGCCGGCCGGGATGCTTCTCGTCGGTGTCGATGTACAGCGGCCAGTTGGCGAACGACAGCCGCCGGTCGGTGGCGGAACGATCCTTCGCGGCGCGGTCGCCGGGGGCGATGTAGGCGGCCGGCACTCCGCAGCCGGCGAGCGCGGCTCCACCCGCGCCGGCGACCGTCGCGCGCAGCAGGGAGCGGCGGGACAGGTGCTTCACGGGCTTCTCTCGCATGACGGCAGGATGGGGGAGGCGATCTTCACGGACAAGGGGCGGGGTGTCCGGAGATCGGGGGTGCCGGCAGACGCTTCGCCGGGCCGTCGATGATACGGGAACGCCGGGGGCGGGGTCAGTCGCGGGGGAACTTGTGGGTGTGGATCGTCAGGCCGAGCGGGGTGCGGGTCAGGTCGACGGGCTCGCCGAACTCGACGATCAGTTCCGAACGGTAGGTGCCGCCTTGGGGAGAGGTGTGGGCATGACACCGGCCGGTATAGGGGTCGATGATCAGAAGGACGGGCACACCGGCCGCGGCGTAGGTCCGTTTCTTGGGGCCGTAGTCGTTGCTCCTGGTGCCCTCCGAGATGACCTCGACGACGAGTTCCACGTCCTTCGGAGCGTACTGATCCCTCGCGTCGGGCCGTGCCCCGTCCGTCACCTTGACCAGATCCGGGCAGAACCCGTTCCGGTACCCGGGAAAATCCATCCGCACATCCGAATCGATGTGGGCTTCCTTCCCGAAGCGGTCGACAAGCTGCCACAAAACGGTACGGATGATGCGCCAGTGGTCAGGGGACTTCGGCGTGACGCAAACCGTCCCCTCGACGATCTCGATGTGATGCCCCTCAGGGGCCGGCAGGCGCTCCAGAGCCCCGAACATCTCGTCCAGGAACGTGTCCTCCGGCTCTTCTGCCAGGGCTGTCCCCTCCGTGCCGAGCCCGTCCGTGTCGGTCACTGTTCCGCCCCCTCCCGCGCGCCCCTTGCGCACACGGTCGAACGACGAACGCGGGCCCGGGACACGGCCTGTCCCGGAACCCGCGTTCGGACGCGTGAGGCGTCAGCCCAGCGACGTCATCACGTGCTTGATCCGCGTGTAGTCCTCGAACCCGTACGCCGACAGGTCCTTCCCGTAGCCGGACTTCTTGAAGCCGCCGTGCGGCATCTCCGCGACCAGCGGGATGTGGGTGTTGATCCACACGCAGCCGAAGTCGAGCCGCTTGGACATCCGCATGGCGCGCGCGTGGTCCTTGGTCCACACGGACGACGCGAGCGCGTACTCGACGCCGTTGGCGTGGGCGACGGCCTGGTCCTCGTCCGTGAAGGACTGGACGGTGATGACCGGGCCGAAGACCTCGTTCTGGACGATCTCGTCGTCCTGCTTGAGGCCGGAGACGACGGTCGGGGCGTAGAAGTAGCCCTTGTCGCCGACGCGGTGGCCGCCGGCCTCGACCTTGGCGTGGGCGGGGAGGCGGTCGATGAAGCCGGCCACCTGCTTCAGCTGGTTGGCGTTGTTGAGCGGCCCGTAGAGCACGTCCTCGTCGTCCGGCTGCCCGGTCTTCGTGTCGGCCGCGGCCTTGGCGAGGGCGGTGACGAACTCGTCGTGGACGGACTCGTGGACGAGCACGCGGGTGGCGGCCGTGCAGTCCTGGCCGGCGTTGAAGTAGCCGGCCATGGCGATGTCCTCGACGGCCTTGGCGAGGTCGGCGTCCTCGAAGACGACGACGGGCGCCTTGCCGCCGAGCTCCAGGTGGACGCGCTTGACGTCCTTGGCCGCGGACGCGGCGACCTGCTGGCCGGCCCGGACGGAGCCGGTGACGGAGGCCATCGCGGGCACCGGGTGCTCGACCATCAGCCGGCCGGTGTCGCGGTCGCCGCAGACGACGTTGAAGACGCCCTTGGGGTGGCCGAGCTCCTCCAGCACCCCGCCGATGATCTCGGCGAGCAGGACCGTGGAGGCCGGGGTGGTGTCGGACGGCTTGAGGACGACGGTGTTGCCCGCGGCGAGGGCGGGGGCGAACTTCCAGACGGCCATCATCATCGGGTAGTTCCAGGGGGCGACCTGGGCGCAGACGCCCACCGGCTCGCGGCGGATGATGGAGGTCATCCCCTCCATGTACTCGCCGGCGGAGCGGCCCTCCAGCAGCCGGGCGGCGCCCGCGAAGAAGCGGATCTGGTCCACCATCGGCGGGACCTCTTCGCTGCGGGTGAGGGCGAGGGGCTTGCCGGTGTTCTCCGACTCGGCGGCGATCAGGTCCTCGGCCCGCGCCTCGATCGCGTCGGCGATCTTGAGCAGGACCTTCTGGCGCTCGGCCGGGACCAGGTCGCGCCAGGCCGGGAACGCCTCCTCGGCGGCGGCCATGGCGGCGTCCACGTCGGCGGCGCCGGACAGCGGAGCGGTGGCGTACACCTCGCCCGTGGCCGGGTTGACCACGTCGGTGGTCCGCCCGTCCGCGGCGTCCCGGAACTCCCCGTTGATGTAGTTGCGCAACCGGCGCGGCTCGGTGGTCACGGTGTGCACCTCTCCTGTGAGATGTCCGAAGGGTGAGACGCCCAGCCTAGCCAGGAGGACCACGTTTTCGATATACCCACCAGCCAGGAGCAACGGAATCGGTTATTCAGGTGCCTCGTCACAACGGATTTCATCGCCGGACGCTTGTCATACGGCGGACTCCTCATGCACAGTGGCCGGGTGGCCACTCGTAAGACGGATTCAGCGGTTTCAGCGGTTTCCAGGGGCGCCCGCGGCGCGCCGCCCCTCGACGCCGTCTCCCTGGCGATCATCGAACAGCTCCAGGAGGACGGCCGCCGGCCCTACGCCGCCATCGGCAAGGCCGTGGGACTGTCCGAGGCGGCCGTCCGGCAGCGCGTGCAGAAGCTGCTGGACCAGGGCGTGATGCAGATCGTCGCGGTCACCGACCCGCTCACCGTGGGCTTCCGCCGGCAGGCCATGATCGGGATCAATGTCGAGGGGGACCTCGACCCGGTCGCCGACGCCCTCACCGCGATGGACGAGGTGGAGTACGTCGTGGTGACGGCCGGCTCCTTCGACCTGCTCATCGAGGTCGTCTGCGAGGACGACGACCACCTGCTGGACGTGATCAACAAACGCGTCCGCGTCCTGCCCGGAGTGCGCTCCACCGAGAGCTTCGTCTACCTCAAGCTCCGCAAACAGACCTATACATGGGGAACCCGATAGCCGTGAGCAGCAAGGACCTCTCCCAGACGGCGTACGACCACCTGTGGATGCACTTCACCCGCATGTCGTCGTACGAGAACGCCCCCGTGCCGACGATCGTGCGCGGCGAGGGCACGTACATCTACGACGACAAGGGCAAGCGCTACCTCGACGGCCTGGCCGGACTCTTCGTCGTCCAGGCGGGCCACGGCCGCGCCGAACTGGCCGAGGCCGCCGCCAAGCAGGCGCAGGAGCTGGCCTTCTTCCCGGTGTGGAGCTACGCCCACCCCAAGGCGATCGAACTGGCCGAGCGGCTGGCCCACTACGCGCCCGGCGACCTCAACAAGGTCTTCTTCACCACGGGCGGCGGCGAGGCCGTAGAGACGGCGTGGAAGCTGGCGAAGCAGTACCACAAGCTCACCGGCAACCCCGGCAAGTACAAGGTGATATCCCGCGCGGTGGCGTATCACGGCACCCCGCAGGGCGCGCTGGCCATCACCGGACTCCCGGCTCTCAAGGCCCCCTTCGAACCCCTGGTCCCCGGCGCCCACAAGGTGCCCAACACCAACTTCTACCGCGCGCCGATCCACGGCGACGACCCCGAGGCGTTCGGCCGCTGGGCCGCCGACCAGATCGAGCAGCAGATCCTCTTCGAGGGCCCCGACACCGTCGCCGCCGTCTTCCTCGAGCCGGTCCAGAACGCCGGCGGCTGCTTCCCGCCGCCGCCCGGCTACTTCGCGCGGGTGCGCGAGATCTGCGACCGGTACGGCGTCCTGCTCGTCTCCGACGAGGTCATCTGCGCGTTCGGCCGGCTCGGGACGATGTTCGCCTGCGACAAGTTCGGCTACGTCCCGGACATCATCACCTGCGCCAAGGGCATGACCTCGGGCTACTCCCCCATCGGCGCGGCCGTGGTCTCCGACCGGATCGCCGAGCCGTTCTTCAAGGGGAAGAACACCTTCCTGCACGGCTACACCTTCGGCGGCCACCCGGTCTCGGCCGCCGTCGCGCTGGCCAACCTCGACCTGTTCGAACGCGAGGGCCTCAACCGGCACGTGCTGGACCACGAGGCGGCCTTCCGCGCCACCCTGGAGAGGCTGCGCGACCTGCCGATCGTCGGCGACGTGCGCGGCGACGGCTTCTTCTACGGCATCGAGCTGGTGAAGGACCAGGCCACCAAGGAGTCGTTCACGCCCGAGGAGTGCGAGCGGCTGCTCTACGGCTTCGTGTCCAAGCGGCTGTTCGAGGACGGCCTCTACTGCCGGGCCGACGACCGCGGCGACCCGGTCGTCCAGCTCGCCCCGCCGCTCATCGCCGACCAGGGCACGTTCGACGAGATCGAGCAGATCCTCCGCGGCGTCCTCACCGAGGCGTGGGCGCGGATCTGACGACCTGACGGGCCCGGCGGGGGTCCGCGCGCGCCACGTCGGCGGTGCGCGCGGGCCCCCGCCGCGCACTTCCTGCCCCTTTCCGCCCCTTGAGGCCGTTTCCGCCCCCGCACACCCTCTTCGCACCCTCGCGCCATGAGCCCGATGGGAGGAAAGTGGGCCACTCCTGGACCACTCCCGCGCCGAGCCTGGACCGGGGCTAGGATCCCCGTTCCGTACGGTGCCAGTGACCCAATGGCCCCCGGTTCGTTCACCCGGACAGGGGAACGGACCCTCCAGCGACCCGAGGTGTGCTCGAAATGGTGGCCCCGCCGGACAACGACGTGCTCTGGGCACGCGGCCTGCACTACTCCTACAACGGTTCCCCCGCCCTCGCAGGCGTGTCCATCGGCATCCGCGAGGGCGAGGTCCTCGCGGTCACCGGGCCGCGCGGCGCGGGGAAGACCACCCTCCTCAAGTGCCTCTCCGGCCAGCTCGTACCCGCCTCCGGCGAGGTCTGGTTCAACAGCGCGCCGGTGCACACCCTCCCCCGCGCGGAGCGCGAACGCCTGCGGCGCGAGCGGTTCGGCTGGATCGACAGCACCCCGCACCTGGTGCCCGAGCTGACCGGCTGGGAGAACGCCGCCCTCCCCCTGCTGGCCCGGGGCACCGGCCACCGCACCGCCAAACAGGCCGCCGCCGAGTGGCTGGAACGCCTCGACGTGGGCGACTGCGCCCGCAAGCGGCCCGCCGCGCTCTCCCGCGCCCAGTGCCAGCGGATCGCCGTCGCCCGCGCCCTGGCCTGCGAGCCCACCGTCGTCTTCGCCGACGACCCCACCGCGCCGCTGCACAGCACCGACCGGGCCCAGGTCCTGCGCACCCTCACCACCGCGGCCCGCTCGCACCACATCACCGTCGTCCTCGCGACGCCGGACGACGAGGGCGCCGCGCTCGCCGACCGGGCGGTCGGCCTCGCCGACGGCCGCCGGGGTGGCGGCATCCCCGCACCGGACGCGCCCGACGGGGAGGGCAGGGCCGCGTGCTCAGTCTCCGCCTGACCCGGGGCGCGCACCCGCTCGTCCTGCTGCGGCGCGTGCTGGTCGCCGCCGCCGCGGCGGGCGCCGCCTTCCTGCTGCTCTGCGCCCTCGGGTACGCCGTCGCGCATCCGAAGCGGCCGGAGGAGGGGGTCGTGCGGCTGCTGTGGTGCGCGGTCCCCTGCGCGGCGGTCGTGCACTTCGCCCTGGCGGTGGCCCGGACGGACCCCGCCACCCGGCCCCGGGACGGGCTCGACGCGATCGGCCTCGGGCCGGTCCGGCTCGCCCTGCTGGCAGCCGCCTCCACGGCCCTCACCTGCGGCCTCGGCAGCGGCGCGGCCCTGCTCGCCTATCTCGAACTGCGGGGCGACCTCGGCGGCACCCCGCTGAGCGGTACGGCGAACCGGCTGCTGGACGGCGGCCACGCCCTGCCGTGGGCCGCCACCGTGACCCTGCTCGCCCTGCTGCCCGCCGTGAGCGCCGGCGTGTGCGCCCTCGTTCTGCGCCCGCGCGAGGAACAGCGCAAGCGCCCGGGCCCGGCGCACGCCCGGCCGCAGCCGGACGACACCTCGGCGCCGCGGCGCGGCGCGTCCCCCCGGCCCTCGTACGCCGGGCTCCCGTGGGGCATCACCGTCATCGCGACCGGCCTGGCGCTGGTGGCGTACGTGGGCCACGCGCCCGCGCCGGAGCCGGGCCGGCTGCTCGCCCTCCCCGGGCAGGACGGCGGGGCCTCCCCCGGTCTCCTCGGCGGCTGGCTGCTCACCGTGTTCGGCCTGGTCCTGGCGGGCCCGGGGCTGACGCACTGGTGCGGTGCCGCGCTCGCGGCCGGGCGGCCCGGCCCGGTGCGGATGCTGGCCGGGCGCATGCTCCAGGACGCGGCGACGCGGCTGGGCCGGCCGCTGGGCGTCCTGTGCGCGGTCGCCGCCGGCGCGCTGGCCGCCGCCGAGCTCTACGGGGTGGCCTGGGAGGACGCGGGCCCCCGGCCGTTCGGCCCGCTCACGGGGCTGGGCGCGGCCGTGGTCATGGCCTGCGCGACCGCCACGGCGATCACGGCGGCGCTGGACGCGCGGCAGGTGCGGTCCGAGACGACGGCTGCCCTGCTGCGGCTGGGCTTGCCGGGCTCTTTGCTGCGCGGTGCCGCTGCTGTACGGACGGCTGCGCTGGTCGTCGTGCTGGCTCCACTGACGTGGGTGGTCGCGGAGTTGGCGGCGTTGCCGCTGACGCGGTGAGGATGCCCCGGACCCGCCCCTTCGCCGCTTCCTGGGGCTGCGCCCCAGACCCCCTTTTCGCGGCTCCGCCGCTCGTCCTCAAACGCCGGACGGGCTGACAAGTCAGCCCGTCCGGCGTTTGAGGACAGCGCCCGCAGGGCGCTTCGGGGGGCGGGGGCCTGCCCCCGCAAGAAACGGTGAATGGGGGTGCCCCCTCTGGGGGAGGGACCGAGGCACTCCTACACGCGCTGCACGGGCTCCGTCGCCTCGTCCACAGCGGGGGTCGCCGCCCCGTGACTGTCGGGTTCACCGAACCACGCGACCGCAACCGCCCCCGCGACGGCGAGGATGAATCCGAGGACCGCCACCCAGGCGAACCCCTCCCGAGAAGCGTCCCCAAGCAGCAGCACGCCGATGATGCCCGGCAGAATCGTCTCACCCACGACCAGAGCCGCCGTCGCACCGTTGACGGAACCGATCTGCAGGGCCACCGTGTGCAGGTACATGCCCACGCCACCGGAGATCAGGATCGCGTAGAGAGCCGGGTCGGCGAGGAGGGTGGGCAGGTGGAACGGGTCGATCCCGTCGAGGATGCGCACCCCGACCCCGATGGCACCGAAGCCCAGTCCGGACAGCAGACCGGCGAGGATCGCGGCCCGGGACCCCATCAGACGCACCGCCACCGTGCCACCGGCCATCAGCACCACGGAGATGATCAGCAGCCACCAGTGCGTAGACCGGGCGGTCTCCCCGCTGCCCTCGTGCCCGGCGGCCGTCGCGAGCAGCACCAAGGCGGCGCAGACGACGGCGATGGACGCCCACTCGGGGCGCTTGAGCCGTATGCCGAGCAGCTTGATGCTGAGCAGGGCGGTGACGATCAGGTTGGCGCTGATGACCGTCTGGGAGAGGAAGAGGGGCAGCAGCCGGGCCGCGAGGGCGCCGAGGCCGAAGCCGAGGAAGTCCAGGACGGTACCGACCATGAACTCCCAGGTCACGGCGGCCTTGGCGGTGGAGGACAGGCTGGGTCCGCCGTGCTGGGTCACGCCCGTGTCGGGGGACGAGGCCGCCTCCCGGAGGGCGGATTTCCGCGATCCGACGGCTTGCAGGACCGAACCCGTGCCGTAGCACGCCGAGGCCGCGACAGCCGTCACCAGGCCGATGATCACCAATTGCTCCGTTCGCCAATGAACCGCCTGCTCCTGAACCAGACGTTCAACGCGGCGCCGAAGTTGCCTAGGGTCAAGAAAAGGTCAAGAAAAAGGAGGGCGCCTTCTCGCCGTATCGCTCAGCCGCCCAGCACTACCACGTGCTCGGCGTCGAACGCGACCCCTGCCCGTGCTCCCACCTCCGGCGCGTGCGCCAGCGCGCACGCCGCCTGGAGCGCCGGACCCCGCTCCGGACGGAGCGAGAGCAGCACGTGGTCGCCCCGGAAGGTCCGGGCGGTGACCTCGCACGGCAGTCCGTCCGCCACCAGCCGGACGCCACCCGGCCGTACCAGGAGCGAGCAGGGGCCCTCCGGGGAACCGGCCGGGACGGGCACCTTGCCCCACGGGGTGTCGGCCCGGTCGCCGGTGACGGTCGCGGGGACGACGTTGTCGAAGCCGAGGAAGCGGGCCACGAACTCGGAGGCGGGCCGCCGCCAGACGTCCAGGGGCGTGCCCTGCTGGGCGATCCGGCCGTCCCGCATCACCACCACCCGGTCGGCGAGCGCGAACGCCTCGCCCTGGTCGTGGGTGACCGCCAGCACGGTCGTGCCGAGCCGTCCGAAGAGCTGCCGCAGCTCGGTCACCAGCCGCTCGCGCAGGCTCCGGTCCAGCTGCCCGAGGGGCTCGTCGAGCATCAGCAGCCGGGGGCTCGGGGCGAGCGCCCGGGCCAGCGCGACGCGCTGCTGCTCGCCGCCGGACAGCGCCGCGACGGACCGCCGCCCGGCGCCCGGCAGGCCCACGAGATCGAGGAGTTCGGCGACCCGCCGCCGGGCCTCGTCGCGTCCGGCACCACGCGTGCGAAGCCCGAAGGCGACGTTCGCGGCCACGTCCCGCTGCGGGAAGAGCTGGTGGTCCTGGAACATCAGCCCCACGCCCCGCCGGTGCACGGGCACCCCGCCGACGTCCTCGCCGGACAGGAACACCCGCCCGGCGTCGGCCCGCTGGAGCCCGGCGACCACCCGCAGCAGCGTGGACTTGCCGCTGCCGCTGGGGCCGAGGACGCAGACGACCTCGTGCTCGGCGACGTCGAGGCCGACGGCGTCCAGGACAGTCCGGTCGCCGAACCGGACGGTGACGCCCTCCAGACGCAGCATCGGAGCAGGCAGCATCGGAGCGGACGGCATCAGAACTCCCCCGTGCGGTCGGTACGTACGCGTTCCAGCACCAGCAGCGCCACGGCGCACACCAGCATCAGGATCGTGCTCAGGGCCATCGCCTGCCCGTAGTTGAGCTCCCCGGGACGGCCCAGCAGCCGGGCCACGGCCACGGGGAGCGTGGGGTTGTCGGGGCGGGCGATGAAGACGGTGGCGCCGAACTCGCCCAGGGAGACGGCGAAGGCGAAGCCCGCCGCGACCGCCAGGGCCCGGCCGACCATCGGCAGGTCCACTCCGCCAACCCGTGTCGGACGCGCCGAGCACGTCCTGATCGTGCCTCCGCAGCCGCGGATCGACTGCGTCGTGCACGTCAGCATCGTGCTTGCTCACTACGGCACTCCGTACTATCGCCTGGGCCATCGGTACCTGATCCTTCGTAGCTCCGCTGTCCTGCGGCGTTTCTCGTCCAGGCGATCACAGTGCCGCGCCGTTTCGCGGTCACGTTTCGGAGGTGCTTCCAGCGGCAGCATCTCGTTTAGCGCAGTCGCGCCCGCTTTACTTTTAGCCGGCTCTTCTTCTTCGTCGCCGTGCGTCGCGGCGGCATTCACTTAGCCGTCTTCGACGACGACGGGCGATGACGGTGGCCGCGAGGCCGTACGCCGCGTGTTGCTCGCTCGCCTCCGCGACGACGCCGAGCAACGCCGTCGTCCCGCCCCGTAGGCGAGCGCGTGAAGGCGTGCCGTAGCCGTCTGGCCGTCGACGTCGCTAGCTCGAGTCACCGCGCGAGCGGCTGCCGTAGCTGCGCGGCTCCCTGGGCTCAGCTTTCGGCTAGCAGCTTCTGGGCGCCGCCGCGAGTCGGCGCGGCGCGTCGTGCGGCGGCGCGTCCTCAGCCCAGTCGGACTCGCAGCTCGTTTCGCACGGTCCCGCGCTGTCACCAGCTCAGCGCGTCGGCGACGGCGGCGTCCTGCGCGTGATGACGTACGGCCTTCCCCTACGTAGTACGAGCAGTACGGCGGTCTGCCGGTACATCTTACTCACCCCAGCTCGATCGTACCCTGTCGCTCGAAGTACGCCGCGCTCGATTCGTTCAGGTGTAAAGGTGAACTAGCAAATCCTCAGCGCCGCGCGGCGACGGCCGTCGCGTCAGTCAGGTGTTAGGCGCCGCCAGTCGTCGTACCGGCTGAAACTCTCCGAGCACCCGCGCGGCCTCCTCCTGCCGGGGGTCGAGCTGCGCCCAGAGCCCGCCGACGGTCCGGACGACCACGGCGTAGTTGAAGAAGACGTGGGCGAGCAGGATCGCCCAGACGGAGTTGTCGAGCCGGACGCCCCACAGTTCGTCGAGCAGTCCCCGCCGCCCGAGCAGCGCGAGGAAGGCGGAGCCGGCCACCACGGTGGGCAGCACGAACGGGACGGTGACGACCGCCCGCAGCAGCCCCTTGCCGGGGAAGTCGAAGCGCGCCATGGCGTACGCGCCGGGGAGCGCGAGCACCAGCGTGAGCGCCGTGGAGGCCGCCGCCTGCCAGGTGGTGAACCACAGGACGTGCCCGGTTGCCGGGTCGGTGAGCACCTCGCCGATGCGGCCGAACCGCCACCGTCCGTCCGCCTTCAATCCCCGCGTGACGATCGCGGCCACCGGGTAGGCGAAGAAGAGGCCGAAGAAGGCGAGCGGGACGGCCATCAGGCCGAGGCGGACGCCCGTCCCCCGCACTCCGCGGTCCTTCGGTGCGGTTACTTCAGGACGATCGAGGACCATGCCTTGACCCACTGATCACGGTTCTTCGCGATCTTCTCGGGGGCGAGCGTCTGCGGGGTGTCGACCGTCGCGCCGAACTTGGTGAACAGCTCGGGCAGCTTGGCGTCCGTCACCACCGGCTTGACGTACATGCTCAGCGGCACGTCCTCCTGGAACCGCTTGCTCAGCAGGAAGTCCAGCAGCGCCTTGCCGCCCTCGGCGTTCTTCGCGCCCTTGAGCAGCCCGGCGTACTCGGTCTGCCGGAAGCAGGTGCCGGTCGCGACGCCGGTCGGCGCCTCGTCCGCCGACTTCGGCGGCGTCTTCATGCCCTGCACCTCGGCCGGCGGGCTGGACGCGTAAGAGACGACGAGCGGCCGGTCGCCCTTGGCCTTGCGGCCGGCGGCGGAGCCGGAGAAGCGGTCGTTGTACGCCTGCTCCCAGCCGTCGACGACCTCGACGCCGTTGTCCTTGAGCTTCTTCCAGTAGTCCTGCCAGCCCTCGTCGCCGTACTTGGCGGCGGTCCCGAGCTGGAAGGCGAGGCCCGGGGAGGAGGTGGCCGCGTTCTCGGTGACCAGCAGGCCCTTGTACTCGGGCTTCACCAGGTCGTCGAGGGTCTTCGGCGGCGCCAGCTTGTGATCGGTGAAGTAGGCACGGTCGTAGTTGACGCAGATGTCACCGGAGTCCACCGGCGTCACCCGGTGCTCGGCGTCGTCGGCCCGGTACTCCTTCGCCACCCGGTCCAGGCCCTTGGCCTCGTACGGCTCGAAGATCCCGTTGTCGAGGGCGCGGGAGAGCAGCGTGTTGTCGACGCCGAAGAACACGTCACCCTGCGGGTGGCTCTTGGAGAGGATCGCCTGGTTCACGGCCCGCCCGGCGTCGCCGCTCTTGAGCGTCTTCACCTTGTAGCCGGTCCGTGCGGTGAACTCCTTGAGCACGTCCGGGGAGACGACGAACGACTCGTGCGAGACGAGGGTGACCGTCTTGCCGCCGTCCTTCTCCTTGGCCTCGTCGGAGCCTCCGCAGGCCGCGAGGGCCGGAACGGCCAGGGCGGTGACGGCGGCGGCGCCCAGGGCACGCCGGAGGGTGGTGTTCATGGTCGAGCTGACTCCCTACGCCGGTACTAACCGGATCAGGTCCGAGGGTCTGCGGCGCGGGCCGCACTCTCAGCGCTGTGTGCGCTCCCCTGTCGGATTGTTCATTTGTACGAGCGGTGCGAGTGCACCGTACCAGTGCGCCCGCCCGCTCCCCCGCCGCCGCCGGCGGGGCTCAGCGCTCGGTCGCCGCCAGCTGGCCGCAGGCGCCGTCGATCTCCTGGCCGCGCGTGTCCCGGACGGTGACCGGGACGCCGTGGGCCGCGATCGCCGCGACGAACGCCCGCTCGTCCTCCGGACGGGACGCCGTCCACTTGGAGCCCGGGGTGGGGTTCAGCGGGATCAGGTTGACGTGCACCCGCTTGCCCTTGAGCAGCCGGCCCAGCAGGTCGCCGCGCCACGCCTGGTCGTTGATGTCCCGGATCAGGGCGTACTCGATGGAGATCCGGCGACCGGACTTCTCCGCGTACTCCCAGGCCGCGTCCAGGACCTCGCGGACCTTCCAGCGGGTGTTGACCGGGACGAGCGTGTCGCGCAGCTCGTCGTCGGGCGCGTGCAGCGAGACCGCGAGGCGGCACTTGAAGCCCTCGTCGGCGAACCGGTGCATCGCCGGCACCAGGCCGACGGTGGAGACGGTGATGCCGCGCTGCGACAGCCCGAGGCCGTCGGGCTCCGGGTCGGTCAGCCGGCGGATGGCGCCGACGACGCGCTTGTAGTTGGCGAGCGGCTCGCCCATGCCCATGAAGACGATGTTCGACAGCCGCGCGGGCCCGCCCGGGACCTCGCCGTCGCGCAGCGCCCGCATGCCGTCGACGATCTGGTGCACGATCTCGGCGGTCGACAGGTTGCGGTCCAGACCGGCCTGGCCGGTGGCGCAGAACGGGCAGTTCATCCCGCAGCCGGCCTGTGAGCTGATGCACATGGTGACCCGGTCCGGGTAGCGCATCAGGACGGACTCGACGAGCTTGCCGTCGTGCAGCCGCCACAGCGTCTTGCGGGTGGTGTCGTCGTCGCACGAGATGTGCCGCACGACGCTCATCAGCTCCGGCAGCAGCTCGCCCGCGAGCTTCTCGCGGGCGCCGGCCGGGATGTCCGTCCACTGCGCGGGGTCGTGCGCGTACCGCGCGAAGTAGTGCTGGGACAGCTGCTTCGCCCGGAAAGGCTTCTCACCGATGGCGGCGACGGCCTCCTTGCGCTCGGCGGGCGAGAGGTCGGCGAGGTGCCGCGGGGGCTTCTTGGCTCCGCGGGGGGCGACGAAAGTAAGCTCACCGGGAGCCGGACGTGCCACGATGGCTACTCCTCAAGACGACGAGGTCGGGCACCCCGCGACGGCGGGGACAACGGCAACATGACGCCAAAGCCCGGAGACCTCACTGGACGACCCCCACAACGGCGGGGACGAGCGAAGGGCCCGCGGCAGCAATGCCACAGGCCCTTCCAGCGTACCTGGTGCTCGTCAGCCCGCCCCGACAAAGGCGACGAGCAGCAACCACACCACCGGCGCCGTCGGCAGCAGCGAATCCAGCCGGTCCATGATCCCGCCATGCCCCGGCAGCAGCCGGCCCATGTCCTTGATGCCCAGGTCCCGCTTGATCATCGACTCGCCGAGGTCGCCCAGGGTCGCGCTCACCGCGACGGCCAGGCCGAGCAGCAGGCCCTGCCACCACACCCCGTCGTCGATCAGGAAGCGCATGCACAGCGCGCCCGCCGCCATGGCGAACAGCACCGCGCCGATCAGACCCTCGCGGGTCTTGCCGGGGCTGATGCGCGGCGCCAGCTTGCGCTTGCCGAAGCGCCAGCCCACCGCGTAGGCGCCGGTGTCGCTGACCACCGTGAGGATCAGGAAGGTCAGCACCCGCCAGGCACCGTCGTCGGCGGCGAGCATCAGGGCCACGAAGGTGGCCAGGAACGGCACGTAGAACGCGGCGAAGATGCCCGCCGTGACGTCCTTGAGGTAGTCGTCCGGCGGCTCGGTCATCCGCCATACCAGCACGGCGAGCGCGGTGAGGGCCATGGCCACCCACGCGCCCTCGGCGCCGTCGACGTACCCGGCGACGATCATCGCGGCCCCGCCGATGGCGAGCGGCACCAGGGGCGCCTTGATGCCCTTGCGCTCCGCGAGCCGGGAGGTGAGCTCCCACAGCCCGACCACCACGGCGATCACGATCACGCCGAGGAAGACGGGCTTGTAGACGAAGAGCGAGGCGACGATGACCGCGCCGAGCCCCAGGCCCACCCCTATCGCGGCCCGCAGATCGCGGCCCGCGCTCTTCTTCCCCGCCTTGGGCGCCTGGGGGGCGGGTTCGTGCGGCCGGATGTCGGGCTCCCCTCGGTCACGGTCGTCGCGATGGTCACGGTCGCCGTGTTCGTCACGGAACAGGGGGCCACCGAGGTGAGCGGCCCCCTGGTCACGGTCCTCCTGGTCTCCGCCTGCGTCGGGCACGATCGGCATGGGCCGAGTCTGCGCCGCCACGGCCGCTTCGCGCACTGGACCCGCCGGGAACGGGGTGTGCCGGTCGGCGGATCCCCACTGCCCGGCGCGCGACGGGGTTCCCCAGGATGCGTCGTTCATCAGACCTCGAGCAGCTCGGATTCCTTGTGCTTGAGCAGCTCGTCCACCTGCGCCACGTACTTCGCGGTGGTGTCGTCGAGCTCCTTCTCGGCGCGGCGCACGTCGTCCTCGCCGGTCTCCTTGTCCTTGACCAGCTTGTCGAGCTGGTCCTTGGCCTTGCGGCGGATGGAGCGGATCGAGACCTTGGCGTCCTCGCCCTTGCCCTTGGCGACCTTGATGAACTCCCGGCGGCGCTCCTCGGTGAGCTCGGGGAAGTTCACTCGGATGATGTTGCCGTCGTTGCTGGGGTTGACGCCCAGGTCGGAGTCGCGGATGGCCTGCTCGATGTTGCGCAGCGCGCTCTTGTCGAACGGGGTCACCACGGCCATGCGCGGCTCGGGGACCGAGAACGACGCCAGCTGGTTGATGGGCGTCAGCGCACCGTAGTAGTCCGCCACGATCTTGTTGAACATCGCCGGGTGCGCACGCCCGGTGCGGATCGCCGCGAAGTCCTCCTTGGCGACCACAACGGCCTTCTCCATCTTCTCCTCGGCTTCGAGGAGGATCTCTTCGATCACCACTTGCTCCTGGTGTTATCAGTAAGCAGAGCCTCGCCCCTGCGCGCGTCTTCTCCTGCACGGTGTCCGACCGGCAGGCGGTTGTCCATCCCCGGGCCGTGGTCTTCCCACGGCACCGGGTTGCCGTCCGCCGGTGCCCGGGGGCGCGGCGGACGGCCGTACGGGCGTCTCAGTCCCGCGTGCCCTGGTCGCTCACGAGCGTGCCGATCTTCTCACCCTTGACGGCGCGGGCGATGTTGCCCTCGGCGAGCAGCTCGAACACCAGGATCGGCAGCTTGTTGTCCATGCACAGGCTGATGGCGGTGGCGTCGGCGACCTTGAGGCCGCGCGCCAGCACCTCGCCGTACTCCAGGGCGTCGAACTTCACCGCGGCGGGGTTCTTCTTCGGGTCCGAGTCGTAGATCCCGTCGACGCCGTTCTTGCCCATGAGGATCGCCTCGGCGTGGATCTCCAGGGCGCGCTGGGCGGCGGTGGTGTCGGTGGAGAAGTAGGGCATGCCCATGCCGGCGCCGAAGATCACGACGCGGCCCTTCTCCAGGTGGCGCACGGCGCGCAGCGGGATGAACGGCTCGGCGACCTGGCCCATGGTGATGCCGGTCTGGACCCGGGTCTCCACGCCTTCCTTCACCAGGAAGTCCTGGAGGGCGAGGCTGTTCATCACCGTGCCGAGCATGCCCATGTAGTCGGAGCGCGCCCGGTCCATGCCGCGCTGCTGGAGCTCGGCGCCGCGGAAGAAGTTGCCGCCGCCGATGACGACGGCGATCTCGTAACCCTCGCGGACCACGGCCGCGATCTCCCGGGCGATGGCGTGCACGATATCGGGGTCGACACCGAGCCCTCCGCCGCCGGCGAAGGCCTCGCCGGACAGTTTCAGCAGGAACCGGCGGGGTTTCCCGTGGTCGTCGCTCTTGCCGTCGGCGGCCCTGTGGGCGTCCGCACCCTGATTCATTGGAGTTCTCCTCGTGCACATACGAAGAAGGCCATTGCCGGTGGGTCCTTTCGGTTCCCTGTGCGGCAATGGCCTCCTCGTCACATCAGCGGCCGGCCGGTGACCGGTCGGCTGCGTACGACCCTAGCGGGTCGCGGGTCAATCGCTGCCCTGCCGGGGCTCAGGCGCCGACGCGGATGCGGGCGAAGCGCTTCAGCGTGACGCCGGCCTCGTCCAGGATCTTCTGGACGGTCTTCTTGTTGTCCTTGGCGAAGGGCTGGTCCAGCAGGACCTGCTCCTTGAAGAAGCCGGTGACGCGACCCTCGACGATCTTCGGGAGGGCGGCCTCGGGCTTGCCCTCCTCGCGCGCGGTGGCCTCGGCGACGCGGCGCTCGTTCTCCACGACGTCGGCCGGGATGGCGTCACGGGAGAGGAACTTCGGCGCGAACGCGGCGATGTGCTGCGCGACGTCCTTCGCGACCTCGGCGTTCTCCTTGTCCAGCTCGACCAGGACGCCGACCTGCGGGGGCAGGTCCGCGGCGGTGCGGTGCATGTACGCGGAGACGTAGCCGTCGGCGAAGGCGGCGAAGCGGTCCACGACGATCTTCTCGCCGAGAGTGGCGTTGGCCTCGTCGATGAACGCCTGGACGGTCTTGCCGGC
Source organism: Streptomyces mobaraensis (assembly GCF_020099395.1). Lineage (NCBI taxonomy): Bacteria > Bacillati > Actinomycetota > Actinomycetes > Kitasatosporales > Streptomycetaceae > Streptomyces > Streptomyces mobaraensis. The sequence goes on from NZ_CP083590.1 coordinate 2,097,164, forward strand.
CTCGATCTCGGAGGCGAGCAGGGCCTCAAGGTCGGCGGGGGCGGTTTTGGCGACGTGGGCGGCGAGCGCGTCGGCCACGGTGATGAACTTCTCGCCCTTGGCGACGAAGTCGGTCTCGCACTTCAGCTCGACGATGACACCGGAGGTGTTGTCGTCGGCGATGGAGGAGACGACGGCGCCGTTCTCGGTGGTGCGGGACTCGCGCTTGGCGACGCCCTTGAGGCCCTTGACGCGGACGATCTCGATGGCCTTCTCGAGGTTGCCCTCGGCCTCGTCGAGCGCCTTCTTGCAGTCCATCATGCCGGCGCCGGTCTTCTCACGGAGAGCCTTGACGTCAGCGGCGGTGAAGTTCGCCATCGTTGAAATCCTTCTTGTGCACTGTGCCCCGCCGTGCCGCTCGGCACCCGGCGGGGCAGGTCCGTCTTGAGGTCACCACGACGGCCGGCCCCCGTCCACCGGACGGAATCCGGCCGTGGATCCACCAGGGACGGCGGGGTCACGCTGTACGTGGCCCCCGCCGTCCGGTACGGCAGGGTCAGGCCTGCTCGGCGTCCGCGGCCGGCTTCTCGGCCTCGGCGGCGGGAGCCTCGGCGGCGGGAGCCTCGGCGGCGGCGGCCGGGGCCTCCTCGGCAGCCTTCTTGGCGTCCCCGCCCTCGAGCAGGTCGCGCTCCCACTCGGCCAGCGGCTCGCCGGCCTTCTCGCCCGGCTTCTGGTCGCCGGTCGCGGCACCGGAACGGGCGATGAGGCCCTCGGCGACGGCGTCGGCGATCACGCGGGTGAGCAGGGTGACGGAGCGGATCGCGTCGTCGTTGCCCGGGATCTTGTAGTCGACCTCGTCGGGGTCGCAGTTGGTGTCGAGGATGGCGACGACCGGGATGCGGAGCTTGCGCGCCTCACCGACGGCGATGTGCTCCTTCTTGGTGTCCACGATCCAGACGGCGCTGGGCACCTTCTGCATCTCGCGGATACCGCCGAGGGTCTTCTCCAGCTTGGCCTTCTCGCGGGAGAGGACCAGGAGCTCCTTCTTGGTGAGGCCGGAGGCGGCCACATCCTCGAAGTCGATGAGCTCGAGCTCCTTCAGGCGCTGCAGGCGCTTGTAGACGGTCGAGAAGTTGGTGAGCATGCCGCCCAGCCAGCGCTGGTTGACGTAGGGCATGCCGACGCGGGTCGCCTGCTCGGCGATCGCCTCCTGGGCCTGCTTCTTCGTACCGACGAACATGATGGAGCCGCCGTGCGCGACGGTCTCCTTGACGAACTCGTAGGCGCGGTCGATGTACGACAGCGACTGGAGCAGGTCGATGATGTAGATGCCGTTGCGCTCCGTGAAGATGAAACGCTTCATCTTCGGGTTCCAACGACGGGTCTGGTGACCGAAGTGGACGCCGCTCTCCAGCAGCTCCCGCATCGTGACGACGGCCATGGCCGCGCTCCTTGTGATACTCGGTTTCCACGGCGGCCGGGCGGCCGCCGCTCCTGACGTCCCGGAGCGTCCGCCGTGCGCCGCTCCCCACTGGGGAGCCGTTCACGGACCGAGGGACGCGTCCACCGCGCTGCCCGGGAAGGGTCTGACGCGACGGTGGCGGGGCGTGCGAAGTCGACCCGGTGACCCGGATCGCCAAGAGAAGTGTACGGGACCGGGGAAGGGGCGGGTGACGGCGTTGTCCACAACCGGCGAGTAGTCCACAGATCCGGCTCAAGATCCCCCGGATTCCCGGGCTTCCACCACGGTGGGCGCATGTCTGCGCAAAGGATCTCGCACGCTTTTCTGACGGCGGTACTGGCCGTGATCTTGCTCGTCGGCGCGCTTCCGGCGGCGGCCGGCGGGCCGGTCCGACCGTCTCCCGCCGCACCGCCCGCCGCACCGCCCGGCGACGCAGCCCGTGCCTGGCCGGTGGGCACCCGTCCGGCCATCCCGCGCGGCTGGGAGCCGCCGGCCGTCCGCTGGGCCCGGGGCCACCGCGGGGTCGACCTGGCCGCCGCCCCCGGCGATCCGGTCCGGGCCGCCGCCGGCGGCGTCGTCTCCTTCGCGGGGACGGTCGCGGGGCGGGGGGTGGTGAGCGTGGAGCTGACGGGGACGGGTGATCCTCCGCTGCGGACGACGTACGAGCCTGTGCGGGCCGGTGTCCGCCGGGGGGACCGGGTGGCGGCGGGGGATGTGCTGGGTGCGCTGGGCCCCGGGCCGTGGCACTGCGCCGGCGGCTGCTTGCACTGGGGACTGCTGCGGGGGCGGGAGTATCTGGATCCGTTGGGGTTGCTGCCGGGGTGGATGCTGCGGCGGGGGCCGTCGCGGTTGCTGCCCCTGTCCCTCCCTCAGAGGGGGCACCCCCATTCGCCGTTTCTTCCAGGGCTGTGCCCCCGGACCCCCGAAACCGCGCTGCGCGCGGTTGTCCTCAAACGCCGGACGGGCTGAGTTCCAGCCCGTCCGGCGTTTGAGGACGAGCGGCGAAGCCGCGAAAAGGGGGGCTGGGGCGTAGCCCCAGGAAACGGTGAATGGGGGTGCCCCCTCTGGGGGAGGGATAGGGGCACCCCACCGGGGCGTCAGCCCCGGACACCCCGCAGGGCCATCCCGACCGCCACGTCCGCGACTCGCCCCGGCTCGTCGACCCCAAGCTCGATCCGCCGGACGGCCGAGTCCACGACCCCCTGCAACATCATCGCGACGAGCCGCGGCTCCTCATGCCCCAGAGCCACCAGCGCCTCGCCCACCATCGAGATCAACCCGCCATGCGCAGCCCGGATCTTCTCCCGGGCGGCGGCGTCCAGCTCCCCCGCGGAGATCGCGACGACGGCACGATGCCGCCGGTCCCCGACCAGCGCCAGCTGCCGCCGCACATACGCCTCGATCTTCGCCTCCGGCGTATCCGCTTCCGCCATGGCGGACTCGACCTCGGCCGCCCAGACGGGGAAGTCGACGGCGCACAGCTCCTCGACGACGGCCGCCCGGGAGCGGAAGTACTCGTAGACGGAGGACCGGGCGAGTCCGGTGCGCTCGGCGAGGGCGGGGAAGGTCAGCGCTTCCGTACCGCCCTCGGACAACAGGGAGCGGGCGGCGTCCAGCAGGGCGTCGCGCTGCATCGTCCGGTGCTCGGCCACTGAGGCCGCTCGAATCCTGGGCACGGTTCCACTTTACGGACCTGGGAGGAAAGAGACGAGGTCGGAGCGGCGACTCGACGCCGGGACCGGCCCGGCCCCGGCCGCCCCCGGCCCGTCCCTCAGCGGCCCACGTCCGCGAGCTTGGCCCGCAGCTGGAGCACCGACTTGGTGTGGATCTGACTGACCCGGCTCTCGGTGACACCGAGCACCTGGCCGATCTCGGCGAGGGTGAGCCCCTCGTAGTAGTAGAGGGTGACCACCGTCTTCTCCCGTTCCGGGAGGGTGTTGACGGCCCGGGCGAGCAGCCGGCGGAGTTCGTGGTCCTCGGCGACCTCGACGGGGTCGTCGGCCGCCGTGTCCTCCAGGGTGTCCATCAGGCTGAGCCGGTCGCCGCCCTCGCCCCCGACGTGCAGCAGCTCCTCCAGGGCGACGACGTTCGCCAGGGACAACTGGCTGAAGACGGTGTGCAGTTCCTCGAGGGGGATGCCCATTTCGGCGGCCACCTCCGCCTCGGAGGGCGTCCGGTGGAGGGTGGCCTCCAGAGTGGCGTAGGCACGCTCCACGGCCCGTGCCTTCTGCCGGACGGACCGGGGGATCCAGTCCAGCGCCCGCAGTTCGTCGATCATCGCGCCCCGGATGCGGGTGATCGCGTAGGTCTCGAACTTGATGGAGCGGGCGGGGTCGAACTTCTCGATCGCGTCGATCAGTCCGAAGATCCCGGACGAGACGAAGTCCGCCTGCTCCACATTGGACGGCAGCCCGACGCTGACCCGTCCCGCCACGTACTTCACCAGCGGTGAGTAGTGGAGGATCAGCTGCTCCCGCAGCCTTTCGTCACCCGACGCCTTGTACGAGCGCCACAGCTCGTCGAGGGTCGAGGGTGCGGGCGGGCGGGCGGCGCCGCGCGCCGCGGGCGGCGCCGCCGCGCGGTCCGATCCGGAGGGTTGCTGGGGCATTCGTCGTCTTGAGCCGTTCTGCTGTGACGTGGATCAGGTGCGACAGGATCCATCCGCATGGCCGGAATCCCGTGAGCGTAGCGTGACCGGCGCGCTGCGGGGAGCGACCGTGTCCCGCGGGCCCGTTCGGCGGTCCGCACGGCCACCGGCCGAGAGCACAGCCACCGGCCGTGCTCTCGGCCGACGGCCGTGCCCCGGGACCGTGCGGGGCCCGGCGGAGGCGCGGCCCGGCGCCGCCGGGGTCACCGCGGTCTTGGCGGTCATGTCCTTAACCCTTTCACCCGATCGCCCCAGGTCAAGAACCGCCTCGCCGCATGGAGGGGCGCCGTCCGAGGGGCTTGGAGGGGACGGATGTTGACGCCCGCGCGACCGGGCGCCAGTGGTCGCCCCGGCGTGCGACGAAGCCCAGGCCGTGCAGTTCGTAGAGCCTGCCGAGCGTGGTGTCCCTGCTCAGCCCGGCGTTGAGGGCGATCCGGGCGGTGTCGCCGCCGGAGCCGGGGACGGCTTCCAGGACGGCCGCCGTCTGAGGGGCGAGCAGGTCCCGGGGGACGGCGGGCCCCCGGCGTTCGGGCGCCAGCTCCCCTATGGCGCCCACCAGTTCGGCGACCTCGTCCGCGTCGGTCACCAGTGTGGCGCCCTCGCGCAGCAGTTCGTGCACGCCGGCCGAGAGGCCGGAGGTGACCGGGCCCGGGATGCCCATCGTGTGCCGGCCCAACGCCCGCGCGCGCCGCGCCGTGACGAGCGAACCGCTGCGGTACTCCGCCTCCACGACGACCGTGCCCCGGGTGAGGGCGGCGATGACCCGGTTCCGCAGGACGAACCGGCCGCGGGTGGGATGACCGCCCGGCGGCAGTTCGGCGAGGACGAGGCCCTGTTCCGCTATCCGGCCGAGCAGTTGGGCGTGGCCGCGCGGGTAGGGCACATCCACTCCGCAGGCCAGGACGGCCGCGGTCGCCCCGCCGGCGGCGAGCGCCCCGCGGTGGGCCGCGCCGTCGACCCCGTACGCGGCGCCGGAGACGACCACCCAGCCGCGCTCGGCGAGCCCGGCACCGAGGACGGCGGCCATGTGCGAGCCGTAGTCGCTGCACGCCCGGGCGCCCACCACGGCCACGGAACGCAGCGCCCACAGCCGGAGGTCGGCGGGCCCCCGCACCCAGAGGCCGAGCGGCCGGGCGTCCCCGAGGTCGTCGAGCTGGGTCGGCCACTCGGGCTCGCCGGGACAGACGAACCGCCCGCCGAGCCGGGCCACGGCGGCGAGGTCGCCCGCCGGGTCGAGCGCGGCGGCCCGGGCCCGGCACCCGGCCAGCCGCTCGCTCCTGGCCCCCTTGGGCGGCGGCCCGTCCCCGAGGAGTCCGCGCACGAGGGCGGGGGCGCCCCACTCCCGCAGCCAGCGGCCCACGACCTCGTCCCCGGGCTCGGTGAGCCGCGTCAACGCGACCCGGGCCAGCCGCTCCTCGTCGCCCACGGCCCCGCGGCCGGCAACGGCCCCGGCAGCGGCACCGGCGTCCGTACCGTTGGCGGTGGCCGTCCGTGCGCCCGCCTGTCCACCGGCCGCCACCCCGGCGGTCAAGCCGACTTCACCGGCTTCGGCACCGTCCCGCACCCCCGTCACAGCAGCCCCCCGGCCTCGGCCCCGGCCCCGGCCGCCACAGCACCCCGCCGGACGCCGGTGCGCAGTTCGAGCGCCTGGCGGACGTCGTCCGCCGACGGCCGGGCGTGGCCCGCGAGGTCCGCGACGGTCCAGGCGACCCTGAGCACCCGGTCCAGCCCGCGCGCGGTGAGCAGGCCGCGTTCCATGTCCCGTTCGGCGTCCCGCAGGGCTTCCGGCTCGACGAGCCAGCGGGTGCGCAGTTCGTGCCCCGGGACCTCGCTGTTGGTGCGCCAGGGCGTGCCCGCGTACCGCGCGGCGGCCCGTTCGCGGGCGGCCCGCACCCGGGCGCCGACCGTCGCGGAGCTCTCGGCGCCCGGGCCGAGCCCCACCAGCTCCGCGCGGGCCACCGGTTCGACGGTCACCCGGAGGTCGACCCGGTCGAGCAACGGCCCGGAGAGGCGGGCCAGATAGCGCCGTACGGTCCTGGGCGCGCAGTCGCAGCCGTCCCCGCCGAGCCCGTGCCGACCGCACGGGCAGGGGTTGGCGGCCAGAGCCAGCAGGAACCGGGCCGGGAGCCGCATCACCCCGCCCGAGCGGGCCACCACCACATGCCCGGACTCCAGCGGCTGCCGCAGGGCGTCCAGGACACGAGGGGAGCATTCGGGCGCCTCGTCCAGGAACAAGATCCCATGGTGAGCCAGCGACACCGCGCCCGGCCGGGGCATCCCCGAACCCCCGCCGACCAACGAGGCCATCGAGGCCGAGTGGTGCGGTGCGCAGTAGGGCGGCCGGTCGATCAGCGGCTGCCCGGCCGGGAGCGTGCCCGCCACCGAGTGGACCGCCGTGACCTCCAGCGACTCCTCCGGGGTGAGCGGCGGCAGCAGGCCGGGCAGCCGCTCGGCGAGCATGGTCTTGCCCGCGCCCGGCGGACCCAGCAGGAACAGGTGGTGCCGCCCGGCGGCGGACACCTCCAGCGCCCGGCGCGCCCGCCGCTGGCCCGCGACCTCGGCGAGGTCGGGCGTATGCCCGTCGTGCCCGTGGGAAGCCACGCCCATGCCCTGGCCCGCGCCGGGCACCGCCAGCCCGGCGAGCAACGGGTCGGGGCGGCCGTCCCGTTCGGGGTCCGCCTCCTCGGGCACGGGCTCGTCGGTGAGGACGGCCACCAGCTGGCGCAGGCTGCGTACCCCGAGCACCGCGACGCCGGGCACCAGCGCCGCCTCGGCGGCGGTGCGCTCGGGGACGACGACCTGCCGGTACCCGGCGTCCGCCGCCGCGAGCACGGCCGGCAGGACGCCCCGCACCGGGCGGACCCGGCCGTCGAGGCCCAGTTCCCCGATCATCACCAGGTCGGCGATCCGCCGCGGGTCGATGCGCTCGGCGGCGCCCAGCACCGCACAGGCGACGGCCAGGTCGAAGCCGCTGCCGCCCTTCGGAACGGACGCGGGGCTCAGCCCCACCGTCAGCTTCCGCTGCGGCCACTCGCCGCCCGAATTGGAGATGGCGGCGCGGACCCGATCCCGGCTCTCGGAGAGGCTCTTGTCGGGCAGCCCGACGAGGGTGAAGGCGGCGACGCCCGGTTCGAGGTCGGCCTGGACCTCGACGACCACCCCTTCCACCCCGACCAGGGCGACCGAGCACGTACGGGCGAAGCCCATCACGCCACCCCCCTGACGTGCTGCACCTCGGGAGCGCCCCGCTCCGGGAGCACCACGCCGACCAGGTCGATGCGCACCCCACCCGGGGGCGGGCCGCCGTACCGCTCCAGCCAGCGCCCCGCGAGCCGGCGCAGCCGCTCGGCCTTGACGGCCGTGAGGGCCGCCATCGGGTGCTGGTAGGCACCCGCCCTGCGGGTCTTCACCTCGCACACGACCAGCGCGTCCCGGTCGTGCGCCACCACGTCGATCTCGCCCTCGCGGCAGCGCCAGTTGCGGGCCAGCACCGTCATCCCGGCCTCCGTCAGCCGGCGTACCGCCAGGTCCTCCCCGTAGCGCCCCAGCGCCCGTCGCGCGTCCATCCGCACCACCTCCCGGGACCGACGGTGCGGCCTCCGGGCGGAAGTGGGGGATCTTGGTCGAATCCTGTGGACAACCCGCCGGTTGTGGAGAACTCAGCCACTCGGAAGGTCGAGATCGCTCTTGTTGAGCTCCTCGATGTTGACGTCCTTGAACGTCAGGACCCGCACCTGTTTGACGAAGCGGGCGGGCCGGTACATGTCCCAGACCCACGCGTCCGCCATCGAGACCTCGAAGAAGACCTCGCCCTGGACGGAGTGGACCTGCATCTCGTAGTCGTTGGTCAGGTAGAAGCGCCGCTCGGTCTCGATCACGTATTTGAACAGACCGACGACGTCGCGGTACTCCCGGTAGAGCTTCAGCTCCATCTCGGTCTCGTACTTCTCGAGGTCCTCGGCGCTCATGGCATGTTCCCCTTCAGCCGTGCGTCCCCCCATTGTGCGTCAGGCGCGTTCCGTCTCCAGGCGCACCGGCACCTGCGGGGGACCGTCTCGGAGCAGCGTGCTCAGCAGCTCGGCGAGCCTGGTCGGATACACCGTCTCATGGGTGGCGAGGAGTTCACCGCAGGTCCACCAGCGGAGTCCGGTCACACTGCGGCGTTCCAGCTCCGTCCCGCCGCCGGTCCAGGAGCCCATCTGCCGGGTACGGGCCAGGTAGTAGCGCTCCTCCTGGTCCCACCGGCGGCCGTCGAAGGGGAACGAGCAGGTGCGCCGCCACAGCGGCGGGCCGAGCTCGATCTCCGTGATCCCGGTCTCCTCGGCGAGCTCGCGGCGGGCCGCCGCCTCCCAGTCCTCGTCACCCTCCAGTCCGCCGCCCGGGGTGAACCACCAGGTCCGCCCGGGGTCGGCGGGTTCGAAGCCGTGCAGCAGCAGGATCCGGTCCCGGGCGTCGAGCAGGACGACGCGGGCCGCCCGCCGCCGGGCTTCCCCGGTCCGTGCCGCGTCAGCCATGGGGCGCCACCGCCTTCCCTGTCCCGCCGGAGGACCCGCCCGAAGTCCCGCCGGAAGCGCCGCCGGAAGACCCGCCCGAAGCCGTCCGCCGCGTCAGCAGGCGGGCGAGCGGGCCGTACGCCGCACCTACCAGGATGAGCGCCGCGCCCACCACGACGGCGATGGCCAGCAGGCGCACGGGCCCGGGCCGCGACGTGCCGCCCGGCAGGGCGTCGAACGCGGCGGGGCGGGACAGCACGCCCAGGTCACCGGCCGGCCAGAGCACGGCGTCCACCCGCGCGCTCACCGCGTCGCGCGGGATCGCGCCCTGGTCCTTGCCCAGGTGGGAGCGGGAGTCGACGGAGTCGGCGCGGTGGTCGCCGAGCAGGAACAGCTCCCCCTTGGGTACGGTGGCCGAGAAACCGCCGGCGGCCGGGCCGAAAGCGCCGGAGGCCGGGCCGCCACCGTGCAGATACGGTTCTTCGACGGGGGTGCCGTTGATCGTCATCCGCCCCTGCCGGTCGCAGCAGGCGACGGTGTCACCGCCGACCCCCACCACGCGTTTGACCATGGCCATGTCGCCCCACACCTTGTCGTGGAAGACGACGACATCGCCGCGCCGGACGTCGTCCCCGTCGATCCGCTGGGCGAGGACGCGCGCGCCGCGGGCGATGGTCGGCGCCATGGAGTCGGTGGGGACGGTGTACGGCTTGTAGACGAGGGCCGCCCACGCGAAGCCGCCGAGGAAGAGGACGGCGCCGAGGGCCACGGCGATCCCGGACACCAGCCTGCCGGCACGTCCCGGACCACCGCGTTCCGCTCCGCCCATCGCGTCCCCCACCCGTAGAAGATCCGCTCCCCGCGCCGGGGCATGAAATCGCACCCTACCCGCGGTACGGGAGCGGCGTCAGCCCTCCCGTACCGCGGGCCGGAGAGGACGGACGGGCTGCCGGCATGCGGGCGGCCCGACGGCTTGAACACACCGTCAACCCGGAGGCCGCAACACGCCGTCAGCCCCGGAGACCGGAACACGCGAACACCCGCCAGTCCCGGGACCGGAACGCGCCGTCAGTCGCGCACTACGGCGGCGCGGGAGGCGAGCAGCCGGCGGCGGCGCCACAGCACCAGCGGGACGGCCCCCGCGAGGCCCAGCGCCGGGGGCGCCGCGGCGGCGGCCGCGCCCAGACCGGGCTGGTCGAAGGTGTCGGGGACGGGCAGCGTCGCCCAGCGGTTCAGCGGCCAGGCGACGACGATCGCGCGGCCGACGACGTCGTCCACCGGCACGAAGCCACCGTCCTCGTCCTGGTGCCAGCGCGAGTCCATCGAGTTCTGCCGGTGGTCGCCCATCACCCACAGCTTGCCCTTGGGCACCGTGACCGGCCCGAAGGGCTTGTCGCTGCACGGGGTGTCCCCGGGGAAGATGTACGGCTCGTCGAGCGCCTTGCCGTTGACGACGACGGGGTTGTTGCCGCCCTTGCACTCGACCTTGTCGCCGCCGACCGCGATGACCCGCTTGATCAGGTCCTTCTCCCCGGCGGACGGCATGAGTCCGACGAAGCTGAGGACCTTCTGCACCCCGTTGCCCACCGGCCCGGACTGCTCGCCCGGGGTGTCCCTCAACCAGCTGCCCGGGTCGTGGAAGACGACCACCTCGCCGCGCTCGGGCTCGGCGCCGAACCAGGGGGTGAGCTTGTCGACCAGCACCCGGTCGCCGCGCTGGAGGGTGTCCTGCATCGACTCGGACGGGATCGAGAACGCCTGCACCAGGAACGTCTTGATGAAGAGCGCGAGGATCAGCGCGACGCCGATCAGGATCGGCAGTTCCTTCCAAAAGGACCGCTGCTTCCCGGCCTTTCCGGCTTTACCGGGCTTACCAGGCTTACCGGGCTCGCCGTCCTTCCCCAGCGACACCGGCTCCCCGGGCCCCCGGCCGTCCGGCAGGTCACCGCCCACCGGCCCGTCCGGAACCCGGCCGGGATCCTCCGGTGGCGGCGGCCCGCCCGGGCCCCCGTGGGGCCCTTGGGGCGAAGGGGGCGAAGGGGGCGAGGCAGGCGAGGGGGGAACACGTTCCCCCGCGGCCGGCTCCCCGGCACCGTCCGGGCGCTTCTCGGGCTCTCCATGGCCGGACCGGGCGCCGACCGCCACATCCCCCACATCCACTCCTCACTCCGCGCTGTCGCCTGTCGCCATCCGCCGCAGGCCCGCCACTCCCTTAACGAGCGGGAGTTCCACAGGGGTCGGGGTCCGGATCATCCCGTTCACCCCGCCCGTCCCGGAACGTCCTCACCCTCCGGACCGGACCCGACGGAGCCGAGGAGACGGTGGCCGCCTCCGTCACCCCGACAGCCGGCGCCAGTGCCCCGGCGGCCAGGCGATCACCATGGCACGGCCGATGACCAGGTCTTCCGGGACGGTACCGTGCCCGGTCTCGGCGAGGTGGAACCGTGAATCGGCCGAGTCGGAGCGGTGGTCCCCCAGCACGAACAGCCGCCCGCGCGGCACCCGTACGTCGAACGGAAGCTCGGACGGCGGGTTTCCGGGGTGCACATACGGCTCGCGGACCGGCGAACCATTGACCATGATTTTGCCGCTCGCGTCACAGCACTTGACCCTGTCCCCGCCGACCGCGACCACCCGTTTGATCAGATCCTGTTCCCCCGCCGACGGCAGCAGCCCGACGAACGACAGCACCCGCCGCCCGGCCCGGATCCCGGCCGACCCCTCCTCGGGCTCCCCCGCCTCCCCCAGCCAGTCCCCCGGGTCCTTGAACACCACCACGTCGCCCCGGCCGGGCCGGTCGCCGAACCAGGGCGTCAGCTTGTCCACCAGCACCCGGTCGCCGATCCGGATCGTCTGCTCCATGGAGCCGGAGGGGATCACAAACGCCTGTACCAGGAACGTCTTCAGCACCAGAGCGATCAGCAGGGCCACCGACAGCAGGACGGGCACCTCGGTGACCAGGGACCTCCGCCGGTTCCGCCGCACCCGCCGCGCCGCCAGACGCCGCGCCGCCCGCCCCACCGGCGCGGCATCCGCCGGCCGGGGCCCGTACCGCGCGCCCGCCCGCCCGTACCGTACGCGGGGACGCCCGCACCGCACCCGAGGACGTCCGTACCGTCCGCGGGGACGCCCGTACCGCGTGCCCGCCCCCGAACCCCGCCACCACCGGGGCCCGCCCCTACGGTGCCCCACGCGCACCCCCGCCCTGGCCGCGCGGCTCCGGTACGCCGTCGAAGGCGTCCGGCCGGTCCAGCGCGGTCCAGCGGCCGAGCGGCCAGCCGATCCACTCCGCCCGGCCGATCACCCGGTCCACCGGGACCATGCCGCCGCCCGGCTCCCCCAGGTGGTCGCGCGAGTCCCGGGACGCGCTGCGGTGATCACCCAGGACGAACAGCCGCCCCTCCGGCACCTCCACCCGGAAGGGCACCCGCGAGGCCGTGTCGCCCGGGAAGAGGTAGTTCTCGGTGATCACACGGCCGTTGACGGACAGCCGACCCCGGTGGTCGCAGACCACCCGGTCCCCGCCGATCCCCACGACCCGCTTCACGTAGTCCGTCGGCGCCGGCTGCATCAGGCCGACGGAGGAGGCGACCTTGCGCACTGCCTTCGTCACCGCGTTCTCGGCCGGCTCCTCCTGGACGAACGACCCCAGGCCGTCGAAAACGATCACGTCCCCGCGCCGCGGCTCGTCGCCGAAGCGGTAGGCCAGCTTGTTGACCAGCACCCGGTCGCCGGGCCGCAGGGTGTTCTCCATCGACGCCGACGGGATCACGAACGGCTGCACCACATACGCGCTGACCAGCATCACGGAGGCCAGGCAGCAGACCAGCAGCACCCCCGCCCGGCGCAGCGGCCCGCCGCCGGTCACCCACCGCCACACCCGCCGGAGCAGCCCGGCGAGCGTCGAACGGCCCGGTATACGCGAAGAGCGCGACCGCTGCTCCTCGCCCCCTTCGGGGTGGGGAGAGCGGTCGCGCTCCGAAAGCTGTGCGTCGGTGTCCATCGGTCCGAGAGCCTATCCGGCCGGACCCGGACGCCGGGCGGAAGCTCAGTTGTCGCGCTTCTCCTTGATCTTCGCGGCCTTGCCGCGGAGCTCACGGAGGTAGTACAGCTTGGCGCGACGGACGTCACCGCGGGTCACGAGCTCGATCTTCTCGAAGATCGGGCTGTGGACCGGGAAGGTGCGCTCGACGCCGACCGAGAAGGAGACCTTGCGGACGGTGAAGGTCTCGCTGATGCCCGCGCCCTGGCGGCGGATGACGACACCCTTGAACTGCTGGATGCGGGAGCGGTTGCCCTCGATGACGCGGACGTGGACGTTCACGGTGTCACCGGGACGGAAGGCCGGGACGTCGGTGCGCAGCGACGCGGCGTTGACGTTGTCGAGCAGGGAGGACATGAGTCGTCTCTTCCTCGCCGATGCCACAGGTCATCGGCGGAATTTGTGCGGAAAGTAGGAGTGCCGTACTGCCCCCGGCGAACGTCGTTCCCCCTGTGGCAGGGGCGCGCGCCGGACGCAAGGCAACGGCTTATTCTTCCACGTCGGGGGCCACTCGCCCAAATCGGCCATCGGGGCCCGGGGCCCAGCCGAGGATGGAGAGCATCTCGCGGTCCTTCTTGTCGAAGGACGCGGGGTCGGCGCGCTCGATGAGGTCCGGCCGGTTGACGTCGGTGCGGCGGAACGCCTCGTCGCGGCGCCAGCGGGCGATCTTCCCGTGGTGGCCGCTGAGCAGCACGTCGGGGATGCCCCGGCCGCGCCACTCCGGCGGCTTGGTGTAGACCGGGCCCTCCAGCAGGTCGGCCATGGCGCCGGGGGCGAAGGAGTCGTCGCGGTGCGACTCGGCGTTGCCGAGGACGCCGGGCAGCAGCCGGGCGATGGCCTCGACCATGACGAGCACCGGGGCCTCGCCGCCGGCCAGCACGTAGTCGCCGATCGAGACCTCGCGGACGTCGAACCGCTCGCCGTACTCCTCGATCACCCGGCGGTCGATGCCCTCGTAGCGGGCGGGGGTGAAGACCAGCCAGGGCTTGGCCGACAGCTCGACGGCCAGTTCCTGGGTGAAGGGCCGGCCGCTGGGCGTGGGGACGACGATCGTCGGCGCCTCGTCACCGGAGCCGGAGTCGGAGCCGGAGCCCGGGCCCGAGCCGATGACGGAGTCCAGCGCCTCACCCCACGGCTCGGGCTTCATCACCATGCCGGGGCCGCCGCCGTACGGGGTGTCGTCGACGGTGTTGTGCTTGTCGTGCGTCCATTCCCGCAGGTCGTGGATGCGGACGTCGAGCTGCCCACGGGCGCGGGCCTTGCCGACGAGCGAGACGTTCAGCGGTTCGAGGTACTCGGGGAAGATCGTGACGACGTCCAGGCGCATCAGCGGTCACCCTCGTCGCTGCTCTTGTCACCGGACTCACCGGACTCACCGGACTCTTCGCCGGACTCGTCCCGGCTGCCGGCGATCACGGCCCGCTCCGCGTCGAGCAGCCCGGGCGGCGGATCGACGACGGCGCGCTGCGCCTCCAGGTCGATCTCGGTGACGATCTCCTCGACGAAGGGGATCATCACCTCGCTCCCGTCGGGGCGTTCGACGATGAAGAGGTCCTGCGACGGCAGGTGGGCGATCTCGGTGATCCGGCCGACCTCGGTGCCGTCGACGGTGACGACGTCCAGGTCCACCAGCTGGTGGTCGTAGAACTCGTCGGGGTCCTCGGGAGTCTCGTCCGGGTCGACGTCGGCGATCAGGAGGGTGTTGCGGAGCGCCTCGGCGGCCGTCCGGTCGGGGACGCCGGCGAACCGCAGCAGCAGCCGGCCGCTGTGCACCCGGCCGCTCTCGACGGTGAGCGGTCCCACGCCGGCGGGGTCGGTGACCAGTACGGCGCCCGGGCCGAGCCTGAGTTCGGGCTCGTCCGTCCGCACCTCGACGGTGACCTCACCCTTGATGCCATGGGCGCGGCCGATCCTGCCCACTACGAGCTGCACGATTCCGTTCCTTCTCCACGATCCTGGGGCGCCCCGAAACGCCCCTCCCACACGGCAACGGGCCGGGAAGGGGATCCCTTCCCGGCCCGTGCCGATGCCTGCCGCCCGTTCAGCGAACCTGGTCCACGTCGACGAGGTCGACGCGGATGCCCCGGCCGCCAATGGCGCCCACGACGGTCCGCAGCGCTCGGGCGGTACGGCCGTTGCGGCCGATCACCTTGCCGAGGTCGTCCGGGTGGACCCGGACTTCCAGCACGCGCCCGCGGCGCAGGGTGCGTGACGCCACCTGCACCTCGTCGGGGTTGTCGACGATGCCCTTGACCAGATGCTCAAGGGCCTCCTCCAGCATGCTCAGGCCTCGGTCGACTCGGCGGACTCGGCGGCGTTGGCAGCCTCGTCCTTCTTCTCCGACTTCTTGGCCTTCGGGGTGATGGCCTCACCCTTCGCCTCGTTGGCCTCGAAGGCCTTGGTGAACTCGTCGAACGCGGCGCGCTTGTCCTTGGGCTCGGCCACGAGCATCGGAGCCGGGGCCGGGAGGCCCTTGAACTTCTGCCAGTCGCCGGTGACCTTGAGGATGGCCATGACGGGCTCGGTCGGCTGCGCGCCGACACCCAGCCAGTACTGGACGCGCTCGGAGTTCACCTCGATGCGCGAGGGGTTCTGCACCGGGTGGTACAGGCCGATCTCCTCGATGGCCCGGCCGTCACGGCGGGTACGGGAGTCGGCGACGACGATGCGGTAGTGAGGCGAACGGATCTTGCCCAGACGCTTCAGCTTGATCTTGACTGCCACTGGAGTGGTGTCTCCTGGTCTTGACGTGGTGGGCACAACAAGATGCCACGTGGGGTTGCGGTACTCGGAGTGCCCGATGGACGCGTCAGCCGGAGGAGAGAGGGGTCCTGTACGACTGTCGAGTACAGCCCCCCATTGTGCCATACGCGCCCGGGCGCACGAACATCACCCGATCCCGGCCGACCGCCGCCGGCCGGGACCTCGCGTCACCCCACGGACATCGCCTCGGGGATGCGGAACGGCTGGCCACAGCCCCCGCACATGATCGGCGCCTGGGCGAGCACGGACGGCACCACACGGACGTTCCGCCCGCAGTCGCACACGGCCTTGACCCGCACGCCGCCGCCCGACGAACCGTGCCGGGCGGCGGGTCCGCGGAAGGTGCGCGAGGTGTCGGCCGCGGTGGCCATCGTGTGCGCCTTGAGGGCGCGCTGCAGTCTGTCGATGGTGGCGCGGTAGCGGCGGCGCGCCTCCGGGTTGAGCACGACCAGGGAGAAGCCGCTGCTGGGATGCGGCTCGTCACTGTGGTCGAGGCCCAGCTCCTCGGCGATCGCCAGGAACCGGCGGTTGTGGTAGCGGCCGGCGCGTGAGGTGTCCCGGACACCGCGGGCGGCCGCGATGCCGTGCACTGCCTCGTGCAGCAGCCTTTCGAAGGAGAGCTCGGCGCCGCACGCGGACGACGACTCCCCGATCAAGGATTCGGGCGCGGCGAGATCCGGCAGCTCGGGGTGGAACCGCTGAATGTCGGCCCACGCCTGCGCCAGTTCTGCGGCGAGAACAGGTGGTGTCGTGCTCACGTCGTGACAACGAGTCGGGACCGCCCGGTGTTCCGATACCGGGCCATCCCAAATAATTTGCACGTACCAGTCAGTATCCCTGCGATACCGGGGCACCCGCCGCGACGAGGGCGGGTGCCCCGATCTGCACAGAAGTACGGAGAAGCAGCAGAAGTACGCGCACCTGTTCGCAAGCCGGGGCGAAACTGACGCACGAGTCAGTTCCGCCCCGGCCGGGGTTCACACAGCGCCCGCGCCTCAGTAGGCCCGCGCGACGATCGCCAGCGCGCCCGGGGCGTCGTCCGTCTCCGGCACCCCGCCGTCCTCGGTCACCAGGCAGCGCACGGTCACCGCCTGCTCGGCCAGCTTGGCCTCGCCCTCGGCGCCCAGCACCGACCACGGGATCCGCGCCCAGCCGCCGGCGACGGCGGCCTCGGCCGCCTCCTCGATGGTGGACACGTCCGACGTCCGCTCCTCGCGGCGCTCACGGGACTGGCTCAGCAGCAGCGCCTGGTCCTCCTCCAGGACCTTGGGCAGCAGCGCGGTCAGCTCGTCGATCCGCACCGGCTCCTTGCCACCCGGGATGCGGCGGGCCAGCATCGCGGTGCCGTTCTCCAGGTCGCGCGGGCCGATCTCGATCCGGACCGGAACGCCCTTGAGCTCCCAGTCCACGGCGCGGCGGCCGAACGGGGTATCCGTGCGGTCGTCGACCTGGACGCGGACGCCCGCGGCCTTCAGCTGGTCGCCGATCTCGCGGACCTTGGCGATGACGGCGTCGTCGCCCTTGATCGCGAGGACCACGGCCTGCACCGGCGCCAGGCGCGGCGGGACGCGCAGGCCGCTGTCGTCGCCGTGCGACATGATCAGGCCGCCGACCATGCGGGTCGAGACGCCCCACGAGGTCTGCCAGACCAGCTCCTGCTGCCCGTCCTTGGACAGGTACGAGGTGTTGAACGCCTTGGCGAAGTTCTGGCCGAGCTCGTGGCTGGTGCCCATCTGGAGGGCCTTGCCGTCGCGCATCATGCCTTCGAGCGTGAGGGTGTTGATCGCGCCCGCGAAGCGCTCCTTGGGCGTCTTGCGGCCGAGGACCACGTCGATGCCCAGGACGTTGACCATGAAGTCGTAGTACACGTCCCGGTGGATGCGCGCCGCGTAGTCGCGCGCGTCCTCGTACGTCGCGTGCGCCGTGTGGCCCTCCTGCCAGAGGAACTCGCTGGTGCGCAGGAAGACGCGGGGGCGCATCTCCCAACGGACCACGTTGGCCCACTGGTTGATCAGCAGGGGCAGGTCGCGGTAGCTCTGCACCCACTTGGAGAAGTACTCGTTGATGATCGTCTCGGAGGTCGGCCGGACGACGATCGGCTCCTCCAGCTCCTTGCCGCCGCCGTGCGTGACGACCGCCAGCTCGGGGGCGAAGCCCTCCACGTGCTCGGCCTCGCGCGTGAGGTACGACTGCGGGATGAACAGCGGGAAGTACGCGTTGGAGGCGCCCGCGTCCTTGATCCGGGCGTCCATCTCCTGCTGCATGCGCTCCCACAGCCCGTAGCCGTACGGGCGGATGACCATGGTGCCGCGCACCGGGCCGTTGTCGGCCAGTTCGGCCTTGTTGATCAGGTCCTGGTACCAGCGCGGGAAGTCTTCCGCCTGCGGAGTGAGAATGGGAGCCTTTGCCATGGTGCGAATGGTACGGGCCCGGTCGGGCCGAGTGTGAATCCGTCCGCCCGCAACCCCGCGTTGTCGGCCCGTTCAGGGTTTGCGGCTGGGTATTCATCTCATGCGGTCCGGCGCGGCACATGCCATCTTGGGCGGTGGGGGAACTTCTCGCCGTACCCCCTGGACTCCCGGGCGGAAGCGGGGTTCCCTGGCTTGGGGGGCGGTTCGGGGAACCGCGTGCACGACAGCACATGGGGGGCGGCACTTCGGTCAGGAAACCGAATTCGGCGGATTGGGGCGCATGCGATGACACCAACGCTCGTGCGACGGCACCGGCCGTCCCCGTCGCCGCCCCGGTCGCGGGTCCGCGACTGGGCGGAAATCCAGGAACGCATGCTCGTGCCGCTGTACGAAGCGGTCTACGAGCGGCTGGAAGTCGATGACGGGACCCGGTTGCTGAGCCTGGGCTGCGGATCGGGACTGGCCTTGCTGATGGCGGCCTCCCGCGGAGCCACCGTCAGCGGCATCGACACGGACGAACGCCGGCTCGACCTCGCCCGGGAGCGGCTGGCGGCCCACCCGTCCGGCGGGCCGGTCCGGCTGGGACACGGCGACGTGGACGGCGTCGCGGATCCCGCGGACCCCCCGTTCACCCTCGTCACCGCCTTCGACCCGCTCTACTGCGCGGGCGGCGGCGCCCGGGAGATGGCGGAGGCACTGCGGCAGGCCGCCGCGCGGTCCCGGCGCGGCGCGCCGGTCGTGCTGGCCGGCTGGGGCCCGCCGGAGCGCTGCGCGGCCTCCGGCGCGCTGCGGGTCGCGGCCCGGCTGGCCGACCCGATGGCCACCGCGGCGCACTGGCGGCCGAGCGGCCGGGACGACCTGGAGGACCTGGCCCGGATGGCCGGGCTGCGGCCGGACGGCTCGGGGCGCGTCTCCTGCCCGTACGGCTACGCGGATCTGGCGAGCGCGGTCCGCGGGCTGCTCTCGACGGGCGCCTTCGACGCGGCCACCCGGACCACCGACCAGGAGCAGGTGTCGAAGGAACTCACCGAGGCCGTCCACCCGTATCTGCGCGGGGACGGCACGGTGTGGATGCCGAATGTGTTCCGCTATCTCATCGCACGCGTGTAGCGACGGCGGGGTGGCCGAGGGCAGAGGAAAGCCCCCGGCCGCCGGCCGGGGGCTGGTTCGGACTCAGGCGGCGCGCCTCAGCCCATGAACTTCCTCAGCCCATGAACTTCTTGAATTCGTCGGGGAGTTCGAAGTTCTTGGCGTCCTGGCCGGCGGGCAGGCCCAGCGGGTTGGCCGCGGCCTGTTCCCGGCGCGCGGCGGCGGCCTGCTCCTCCGCCTTGCGCTTCATCGGGTTGCCGCTCTGCCGCTTGCCCTTGCCCTGCTTCTGCTGCTTCTTCTTCTTGCCGGCGCCGCCGCCCATCCCGGGGATCCCCGGCATGCCCGGCATACCGCCGCCCTGCGCCATGCGCGACATCATCTTGCGGGCTTCGAAGAAGCGCTCGACCAGGTTCTTGACCGCGCTGACGTCCACGCCCGAACCCTTGGCGATCCGCGCCCGGCGCGAACCGTTGATGATCGTCGGGTCCTGGCGCTCGGCCGGCGTCATCGACTTGATGATCGCGGCGGTGCGGTCGACGTCACGCTCGTCGAGGTTGTTGATCTGGTCCTTGATCTGCCCCATGCCGGGCAGCATCCCGAGCAGCTTGGAGATGGAGCCCATCTTCCGGACCTGCTCCATCTGGGCCAGGAAGTCGTCGAGCGTGAACTCCTTGGGGCCCTTCGCCAGCTTGGCCGCCATCTTCTCGGCCTCGGCCTGGCTGAAGGTCTGCTCGGCCTTCTCGATCAGGGTGAGCATGTCGCCCATGTCGAGGATGCGGGACGCCATGCGGTCCGGGTGGAAGGCGTCGAAGTCGTCCAGCTTCTCGCCGTTGGAGGCGAACATGATCTGCTTGCCGGTGACGTGCGCGATGGAGAGCGCGGCACCACCGCGGGCGTCGCCGTCCAGCTTGGACAGCACGACGCCGTCGAAGCCGACGCCGTCCCGGAACGCCTCCGCCGTGTTGACGGCGTCCTGGCCGATCATCGCGTCGACGACGAACAGCGTCTCGTCCGGGTTCACCGCGTCGCGGATGTCCGCGGCCTGCTGCATCATCTCGGCGTCGATGCCGAGGCGGCCGGCGGTGTCCACGATGACGATGTCGTGGACCTTGGACTTCGCGTACTCGATCGAGTCCTTGGCCACCTGCACCGGGTCGCCCACACCGTTGCCCGGCTGCGGCGCGTAGACGGCCACCCCGGCGCGCTCGGCGACGACGCTGAGCTGGTTGACGGCGTTGGGGCGCTGGAGGTCACACGCGACCAGCAGCGGGCTGTGGCCCTGGCCCTTCAGCCAGAGGCCGAGCTTGCCGGCGAGGGTCGTCTTACCGGCACCCTGGAGACCCGCGAGCATGATCACGGTCGGGGCGGTCTTGGCGAAGCGGAGGCGGCGGGTCTCGCCGCCGAGGATCCCGACCAGCTCGTCGTTGACGATCTTGACGACCTGCTGGGCCGGGTTGAGGGCCTTGGAGACCTCTTCGCCGGTGGCGCGCTCCTTGACCTGCTTGATGAAGGCCCGGACGACCGGGAGGGCGACGTCCGCTTCCAGCAGGGCGATGCGGATCTCGCGAGCGGTGGCGTCGATGTCCGCCTCGGAGAGCCGACCCTTGCCGCGCAGGGATTTGAACGTCGCTGAGAGGCGATCGGAGAGGGTATCGAACACGGCGCTCGTCGGTCCTCGGGGTCGGGGGCGGTGGAATCGCCCTCCAGGGTATCCGCACCTTCGGTGGGGGTGGCCCCGGTCCCGCCCTTTCACCGTTTCTGCGGGGCGGCCCCCGCACCCCCGGACGGGCTGGATTCAGCCCGTCCGGCGTTTGAGGACGAGCGGCGAAGCCGCGACAAGCGGGGTCTGGGGCGCAGCCCCAGGAAACGGCGAAGGGGCGGGTCTGGGGCACAGCCCGCCGCAGGCGCTACCGCAACGCCCGCTCCACCGCCTCAGCCACAACCCCCGCCCCCCGCAGCGGAACCCCATCCACCCCCGTCACATAAAACGCATCCACCACACTCGCCCCCAACGTCGACACATGCGCACTCCGCACCCACACCCCCGCCCCCTCCAACGCCCGCCCGATCCGGTACAGCAGCCCGGGAGCGTCCTCGGCCCGCACCTCCAGGACGGTCGCGTCATGGGAGCCGCCGTCGCAGACGGAGACCGAAGGCGCGGCCGGCGGCAGCCCACGCCGACGCCCCGCGTAAGCCGCCTCGCGCTCGGCCAGCCGCCCCACGACGTCCAGCGACCCGTCCAACGCCCGCACAAGATCGTCCCGCAACCGCGCCCCCGACGGCGGATCGCCGTACTCCGCCGCCACCCGCCACCGAAGCAGCAGGACGCCGGCGACCGACCGCAGGTCCGCGGCCCGCACGGTGAGCCGCCGCAGCGCGAGCACGCCCGCGGCGGCGGCCAGCACGCCGGGCTGGTCGGGGACGGCCATCAGCAGCTCCACCCCGTCGTCCCCGGCGGACAGCTCCACCGCCGGTGAGCCGGAACTCCGCGCCTGCGTCACGAGGCGTTCCTCGTCGGCGGAGGGCGGCGAAGGCTCCGCGCGCCCCACGGCCCACTCCCCCGCCAGCACCGCCGCCGCCCGCCGCACCAGGCCGGAAACCAGCGACGCCCGCCAGGAGTTCCACGCCGCCGGCCCGGTCGCGAGCGCGTCCGCCTCCGTCAGGGCGTGCAGCAGATCCAGCGTCGGAGCGTCCGGAACCGCCTCCGTCACCACCCGCACCGTCGCCGGATCGTCGAGGTCCCGCCGGGTCGCGGTCTCGACGAGCAGCAGGTGGTGCCGGACGAGGACGGCGAGGGTGGCCGCGTCCTCGGGGCCGAACCCCAGCCGGGGCGCGACCTCGCGGGCGACGGCCTCACCCGTCACGGAGTGATCACCGGGCAGCCCCTTCCCCAGGTCGTGCAGGAGTGCCGCGACGAGAAGCAGATCCGGGCGGTCGACCCGCCGGGTGAGGGCGGCGGCCCGGACGCACGTCTCGATCAGGTGCCGGTCGACGGTCCACCGGTGGACGGGGTTGCGCTGCGGCCGGCAGCGGACGCGTTCCCACTCCGGCAGCAGCCGGGACATGACGCCCTCCGCCTCCAGCGCCTCCCACACGGCGACGGTGTGCGGGCCGGCCCCGAGGAGCGTGACGAAGTGCTCGCGCGCCTCGGCGGGCCAGGGTTCGGGCAGCGGTCCGGCGGCGGCCAGCCGGCGGACGGTGTGCGCGGCGAGCGGCAGTCCGGCGCGGGCGGCCGCGGCGGCGGCCCGCAGCGGCAGGACGGGGTCGTGCTCGGGCCGGGCCGTCCGGGCGAGGACCGCCTCGCCGTCCTGTTCGACGACGCCCTCCGCGAGCGGGAGCCGTTCCGGTTCGGTGAAGCCGCCGCGCCCGCCCCGGCCCCCGAGCACCCGCCGCACCCGGGGCCGTCCGGAGCGCGCCCGCAGGACCCGGCCGGCCTCGCGCCAGACGACGTCGGCCGCGTACGCGACGGTGCCCGCCGCCTCGTAGACGCGGCGCAGCAGGGCGTCGGCGTCCGGGTGTCCGAGGGCGGCCGCGACCTGGTCCTGTTCCTGGAGCGTGAGGCGGTCGGTGGCGCGGCCGGTGGTGAGGTGGAGGGCGTCGCGGGTGTCGAGGAGCAGTGCGCGGGCGGGCTCCAGGCCCGCGCGGGGGGCGTCGGCGAGCCAGGAGGCGGCGACGGCGCGCAGCGCGGTGGCGTCGCGGAGGCCGCCGCGGGCCTCCTTGAGGTCGGGTTCGAGGAGGAAGCGCAGGTCGCCGTGGTGGCGGGCGCGTTCCTCGCCGAGTTCGCGGAGTTCGGGCAGCCGGGCGGGGGCGCGGTCGCGCCAGTCGGCGTAGGCGGTGGCGCGGACGGCGGCGGTGAGCTCGGGATCGCCGGCGAGGTGGCGGGCGTCGAGCAGGCCGAGGTGGACCTTGAGGTCGTCGGCGGCGGTCCGGCGGGCGCCGGCGGGGGTGCGGACGGCGTGGTCGAGGGCGAGGCCGAGGTCCCAGACCGGGTACCAGAGGCGGTCGGCGACGGCGGCGACGTGCGCCGGGTCGGCGCCGGGCGCGTGCAGCAGGAGGAGGTCGAGGTCGCTGCGGGGCGAGAGTTCGCCGCGGCCGTAGCCGCCGACGGCGGCGAGGGCGACGCCGTGGGCGCGGCCGAGGAGGCCGGCGAGCCAGCCGTCGGTGAGCCGGGCGAGCTCGGCCCGCAGGGCCGGCCCGCTGCGGCCGCGGTCGTGCAGCAGGCGCAGCCGGGCCGCCGCGTAGCAGTCGGTGCCCGAGTCGGCGGATCGCAGGTGGGTTTCGGTCAACTCGGGCTCCCTGGTGGGTGGTTCAGAGGGCGTCGGGTCCGCGTTCGCCGGTGCGGACGCGGACGACGGTCTCGACGGGGACGACCCAGACCTTGCCGTCGCCGATCTTGCCGGTGCGTGCGGTGCGGACGATGACGTCGACGACGTCGGTCGCGTCCGGGTCCTCGACGAGGACCTCGATGCGGGACTTGGGGAGGGTGTCGATCCGGTACTCGGCTCCCCGGTAGACCTCGGTGTGGCCGCGCTGCCTGCCGTGCCCCTGCACATCGCTGATGGTCAGCCCCTGAATGCCGAACCGCTGCAGGGCGTCCTTGATCTCGTCGACGCGGTGCGGTTTGACGACGGCGGTGACGAGCTTCATGCGTCCACCTTCTTGTTGTCCGGCGTGTTGTCCGGTCGGTCTTCCGGTCGGTCTCCCGCCCGGTCTTCCGCCCGGAGGGACTCCGGCCGCCGGTCCGGGGCGGGCGCGCCACGGAGGGCCGCGGTGCCGCCGGCGCCGCCCACCGCGCTGTGGTCGTACGCGGTCTCGGCGTGGAACGCCCGGTCGAGCCCGGCGATCTCGTCGTCCTCCGTGGCGCGGAACCCGACGATACGGTCCACGAGCTTGGCGAGCGGCCAGGAGACGGCGAACGAGTACGCCATGACCGAGAACGCGCCGGCGGCCTGCCGGCCGAGCTGGGTGGCACCGCCGACGCCGTCGACGGCGAGGACGCCGACGAGGAGGGTGCCGATCACGCCGCCGACGAGGTGGACGCCGATGACGTCGAGCGAGTCGTCGTAGCCGAGGCGGAACTTGAGGCCGACGGCCCAGGAGCAGACGGTTCCGGCGACGAGGCCGATGAGGATCGCGCCGAAGGCGTTGACGGCGGCGCCGGACGGGGTGATGGCGACGAGGCCGGCGACGGCTCCGGAGGCGGCGCCCAGGGTGGTGAAGGCGCCGTGCCGGACGCGTTCGTAGGCGAGCCAGCCGAGCATCGCGGCGCCGGTGGCCACCTGGGTGTTGAGGGCCATGGTGGCGGCGGTGCCGTTGGCGGCGAGCGCCGAACCGGCGTTGAAACCGAACCAGCCGAACCACAGCAGGCCCGCGCCGAGCATCACCAGGGGGAGGCTGTGGGGGCGCATGGGGTCCTTGCGGAAGCCGATGCGCTTGCCGACGACGAGGAGGGCGGCGAGGGCGCCGACGCCCGCGTTGATGTGGACGGCCGTACCGCCCGCGAAGTCGATCACCTTGAGCTTGAACAGCCAGCCGTCCGCCTGCCAGACCCAGTGGGCGACCGGGAAGTAGACCAGGCTGACCCAGAGGGTGATGAACAGGCACCAGGCGCTGAACCGCACCCGGTCGGCGAGGGCGCCGCTCATCAGGGCGGGTGTGATCACCGCGAACATCAGCTGGAAGAGGGCGAAGGCCAGGACCGGGATCCCCTCCTTGCCGCCGGTGAGCGTCTCCGGCCTGATGCCCTTGAGGCCCACATGCCCGAGGTCGCCGAGCAGCCCTCCGCCGATGTCGTCACCGAAGGCGAGCGAGTAGCCGTAGAGCACCCACAGCACGGTGACGATGCCGAGCGAGACGAACGACATCATCAGCATGTTCAGAGCGCTCTTCACCCGGACCATGCCGCCGTAGAAGAAGGCCAGCCCGGGTGTCATCAGCATCACGAGCGCGGCGCTGATCAGTACGAACGCGGTATCCGCTCCATTCACGATCCGTGTCTCCTCGCAGCGGGGCCCGTGCCCCCGTGCGGGCGGGGTTCGCTGTGGGCCGGTGTTGCCTAGAGGCTGACGCAGCGCGGTTTCGGACAGGGCAGCCGGTTGTTTCGCGCCGGTGACGAAGGCGGCGGGAGTGTTACGGGCGGGTGAAGCGGGTGAGGATTCCGGGGCTACGGCGGGGTGTCCGCACGGCCGCCGCGGTCACCGTCCGCGAAGAAGGCCGACCGCGGCGGCCGTCCGACGTCTGACTGGCGTGGGGGAGCCGAGTCGGGCTGTACGGGACGGTCGCCGCGGCCGGGGTCTGGGGGCCGGTGCGTCCTGCGAGGCCGGGGGCCTGGCGGGGGCGGGGCCTGGCGGGGGTGGGCAGCGTCAGGCCGGGGCAAGAAGGATCAGGCGGGCTCAGGCAGGAGCGGTCTCCACGGATTCCGGCAGGTGGAGCGCGAGCTGTTCGGTGAGGTCGCGGACCTCGTCAACGCCCCCGAAGTCGCGGACCGCGGTGTCGACGGTCTTGCGGAGCCGGTTGTTGACCCGCTCCGAGCGGACCTGCTTGGCGATCCGCAGGGCCTTGGCCAGGTGGACGGTGGACGCCTCGGGCTCCCGTTCCATGAGGTCGACGGTGGCCAGGCCGATCAGGTTCAGGGCGTAGGAGCGCTGGTGCTCGCCGTCCTCCTCGAAGAGGTGGACGGCCTGCAGCATCTTGGGGCGGGAGAGCGAGGCGTACATCGGGCTGCGGCCGGCGACATAGGCGAGGTCACGGTAGGAGTGGGCGTTCTCGGCGTTCAGCTCGGCCTCGGAGAAGAAGCGGATCCAGTCCGGGTCGCCGTCCGAGGGGGTGCAGTCGGAGAAGCAGTCCTCCGCCATGCCGACGGCGCGTTTGCACTTGGCGGGCTGGCCCATGGTGGCGTACGCCCGGGCCTCCATCGCATACAACATGGCCTGGATGCGGGGCGTCGCCGTCTCGCGTGATCCGTACTGCCCGAGGTGGATCAGTTCGAGCGCGTCCTCGGGCCGGCCGAGGTGGATCATCTGCCGGCTCATGCTGGAGAGGACGTACGAACCGAGGGGCCGGTCGCCGGCCTCCTTGGCGGCGTGCAGGGCGAGCACGAAGTACTTCTGGGCGGTGGGGTGCAGGCCGACGTCGTAGCTCATCCAGCCCGCGAGCTGGGCGAGTTCGGCGGCCACCTTGAAGAGGCGTTTGGACGTCTCGTCGGCCTGCGGCTCCTGGAGCAGGTCGGTGACCTCGTGGAGCTGCCCGACCACGGCCTTGCGGCGCAGGCCGCCGCCGCACTGGGCGTCCCAGGCGCGGAACATCTTGGTGGTGGACTCCAGCAGGTCCAGTTCCGGCTTGGAGAGCCGGCCGCGGCGGGAGCGGTCGCCACCGGCGGACGGCGTGGCGCCCACGGGCGAGGTGGGGACCAGCCAGCGCTGCATGGGCTCGATCAGGGCGGACCCGGCCGAGAGGGCGAGCGAGGTGCCGAGGAAGCCGCGCCGGGCGAGCATCAGGTCGCTGCGCGAGAACTCGCTGATCATCTCGACGGTTTGCGGGGCGGCCCAGGGCAGGTCGACGCCGGTCGAGGAGGGCGAGAGGTGCGCGGTGCGGAGGCCGATGTCCTCCACGCCGACGACGCAGCCGAACCGTTCGGAGAAGAGCTCGGAGAGGATCTTCGGGATGGGCTCGCGCGGCTGTTCGCCGTCCAGCCAGCGGCGGACCCGGGAGGTGTCGGTGCTGATGTGGTGGGCGCCCAGCTGCCGGGCCCGGCGGTTGACCTGCCGCGCCAGCTCGCCCTTCGACCAGCCGCTGCGCAGGAACCAGGAGTTGAGCTGCTCGTTGGGGCGCTTCTCCGACTTCTCAGCCTTCTCGGCCCTCTCGCCCGTCCCGGCTTTCCCCGCCGCGTCTTCCGCCTTCTTCCCTGCCTGCTCAGCCCTGTCGGCACCGCCGGTGCCGCTGACGCTGCCGTCCACTGGAACGCCCCCATCCAGACCGTCCGCTCCCGCGCTCACCCGCACGGGACCGCTGAGTCGCGAACCACCGGCGCACCGCGCCGCTCACGCCGCCCGCCGCCCACACCACGCCATCGCGGCACAACGGCCGCACGGGCAAAGGGAGAACGGGTGCGAACGTGGTGGCGGCACCCCGTGGCGCCGCCGCGGTTCACACACCGAAAGTAATCCTACGATCACGGTCGAAGCGAGTGCAGTCCAGTAAACGCCACCATTCGCCACCCCAAGGAATGAACGCGCCACGCCCGCCGCGCGATTGACTTGACATGGGCACCGGAGAGCACGGGGAACCGGCGTCCGGCAAGGGGTGAACTGGCGCACGGCACGGCGCGCGCCGCAGGTCACACCCCCCGCCGCACACCGTCGCGCCGCCATGAAGCAGGTCCCGCGACGGTACGTGTCCAGGACACTCCGACCCGTAACCAACCGCATAGAGGACCCGTTGGAGGGGGCATGGGCTTCACAATCGGCGGCATCCGGGACCTGCGTGCGAGTTCTCGGCGCCGGGGCCGTACGTCCGATGACGTGACCGTGGTCGCGGAGTGCACCGGACTGTGGGGCTGGGACGTGGCGCCCGGCGCCCGCGCGGTGCGCGCGGGGCAGCAGGTGTCGTGTTCGTGCGGGGCCGGCGACTGCCCCTCCCCCGGAGCCCATCCCCTCCCCTTCGCCCCCGTCGTCCCGGCGGGCGCCACCCTGGACGAGGCCGCGACCGCCTGGGCGCGGGTGCCCGGCGCCGCCGTCCTGCTGCCGGTGGGACGGTCGTTCGACGCCCTGGAGGTCTCGGAGGCCGCCGGCCGGCACGCGCTCGCCCGGCTGGAGCGCATGGGGCTTCCGCTGGGCCCGGTGGCCCTCACCCCGCACGGCCGCGCCCTGTTCTTCGTCGCCCCGGGGGCCGCCGCCGAACTCCCGCAGCTGCTCTACCGGATGGGCTGGGACGACGCCCGGCTCGACCTGCACGGCCTCGGCGTCGGCGACCACGTCACCGCGCCGCCGTCCGACTTCGCCGGGCTCGGCCCGATGCGCTGGCTGCGCCCGCCGGCCCTGGACACCGCCTACCGCCCGCCGGAGGCCCGGCTGCTGCTGGGCACCCTCGCGTACGTCTGCCACCGCTCGGGCGCGGCCTGACGCCGACGCCGGCCCCGGGGCCGTACGACCGCACCCCGACACCGTCCAGGACGGTACGACCGCGCCCCGACCCAGCGCAGCCGCACCCCCGCCTCGTACCGCCGGGCCCGGAACGCGAAACGGGCCCCGCCGCGCGTCTCCGCGGCAGAACCCGTTCCCACGCTCCGTCGAGCCGTCCGTCAGTCGCCGATCAGGGCGTCGACGAACGCCTCGGGCTCGAACGGCGCGAGGTCGTCCGCGCCCTCGCCCAGGCCGACCAGCTTCACCGGCACGCCCAGCTCGCGCTGGACGGCCACGACGATGCCGCCCTTGGCCGTACCGTCGAGCTTGGTGAGCACGATGCCGGTGATGTTGACGACCTCCGCGAACACCCGGGCCTGGACCAGGCCGTTCTGCCCGGTGGTGGCGTCCAGGACGAGCAGCACCTCGTCGACCGAGCCGTGCTTCTCGACGACGCGCTTGACCTTGCCGAGCTCGTCCATGAGCCCGGTCTTGGTGTGCAGGCGGCCGGCGGTGTCGATGAGGACGACGTCCGCGCTCTTCGCGATGCCCTCCTTGACCGCGTCGAACGCGACCGAGGCGGGGTCGCCGCCCTCGGGCCCGCGGACGGTACGGGCGCCGACGCGCTCGCCCCAGGTCTGGAGCTGGTCGGCGGCGGCGGCGCGGAAGGTGTCGGCCGCGCCGAGGACGACGGACTTGCCGTCGGCCACGAGGACGCGGGCGAGCTTGCCGGTGGTGGTGGTCTTGCCGGTGCCGTTGACGCCGACGACCATGACGACGCCGGGCTTCTCCTCACCGTTGACGCCCACGCCGGGCTCGGTGTGCACGGCACGGTCGGCGTCGGTACCGATGAGGGTCAGGAGCTCCTCGCGGAGCAGGCCGCGCAGCTCTTCCGGGGTGCGGGTGCCGAGCACCCTGACGCGCTCGCGCAGCCGCTCGACCAGCTCCTGCGTCGGCGCGACGCCGACGTCGGCGGTGAGCAGGGTGTCCTCGATCTCCTCCCAGGTGTCCTCGTCGAGGTGTTCCCGGGAGAGCAGCGTGAGCAGCCCCTTGCCCAGGGAGTTCTGCGAGCGCGAGAGACGGGCGCGGAGCCGGACGAGCCGGCCGGCGGTGGGCTCGGGCACCTCGACGGCGGGCGCCTCGGGCTCGGGCGCCGGCTCCTCGATGGCCTCCGGGGGGGCCGCCTCCTCTTCCGGGGCCGGCGGGAGCTCGACCTCCTCGACGGTGCGGCGCTTCTCTTCGCGCGGGGTCTCGGCCTCCTCGCCGACGTGGGGCTCGGCGGGCGGCGCGGTGACGGACGGGCTGCTCGGCGGCGGAGCCGGGGGCAGCTGCTTCTTCTTGCGGCTGCTGACCACGAGCCCGCTGATCGCGCCGAGCACGACCACAGCGATGACTACAGCAAGGATGACGATTTCCATAACGGACCCAGTATCGGACACCCTGCCGTCAGGGCGCCCCAACGCCCGACGACGCGGCACTCCCGTGTTCCTCCGCCGCCGCTCTTGTGCTTTTCCACAAGGACCAATGGCACTAACTGCGCAAAGTTGGAACTAAGTACGATGGTCCGGGCTGCGCGACGCGCGTAGAGTCCGACTGTTCCTTTCTGTCCCTTGCTGTTCAGGGCCCGCCCTGTTCACACCCCGCACGGAGCCCCCGATATGGCCCCCACCATGGACAACGCTGCCGAAGGCGCCAACGTGTCCAGCACCGACGGCGTCGCGAGCGCCATCGAGACGCGCGGCATCGAGCCTGTCCCCGACCACGAGCGGCACGGCCGGGTCCGGGAGCTCTTCCCGACCTGGGTCGCCGCCAACATCAGCGTCCTGCTGCTCACCATGGGCGCGGCGCTGATCGTCTTCAACTCCCTGAACTTTTGGCAGGTCCTGATCGTCGCCGCCTGCGCGGCGCTGGTCTCCTTCGGTCTCGTGGGTGTCCTGTCGGTCTCCGGCAAGTGGGGCGGCGCGCCGGGCGCGATGCTCTCCCGCGCGACGTTCGGTGTGCGGGGCAACCTCTTCCCGGGCGCGATCCTCTGGGTGGCCCGCTTCGGCTGGGAGACGATCAACGCGGTCACCGGCGCGTACGCCGTGCTGACCGTCCTCGACCTGGTCTTCGGCGTGAAGAGCAACACCGCGCTGATCGTGATCACGCTGCTCGCGTTCGTGGCGAGCACGTTCCTGGTGAGCGGCATGGGGCGCAAGGCGCTCAACGTCTGCAACACCTGGTCCACGTACCTGTTCGGCATCTTCAGCGTGCTGGTCCTCGGCTACCTGATCGCCAACATCGACTGGGACGAGGTCTTCTCCAAGCCCGCGGGCACGACGGCCATGGTGGTCGCCGGTGTCGGTACCATCGCCGCCGGCGGCATCAGCTGGGTGCCCACCGGCCCGGACTTCGCGCGCTACCTGCCGCACTCGGCCTCGGGCAAGAAGATCGTCGGGACGACGATCTCCGGTGCGGGTCTCGTCATGGTGCCGATGGTGCTCATGGGTGCCGTGATGGCCGTGTCCACCCCGGACCTGGCGAACGCCGCCGACCCGGTCTCCTTCCTCGGCGACATCCTCCCGACCTGGCTGGCGGTCCCGTACCTGATCACCGCCATCGTCGGCATGCTGCTGATCAACAGCCTCTCCATGTACTCGGCCGGCTTCACCGCCCAGACCATGGGCGTCAAGCTGCCGCGGGCGATGGCCGTGAGCATCAACGCGGTGATCTCGCTGGTCGGCGGTCTGATGCTGATGCTGGTGGCGAAGAGCTTCCTGAGCTCCTTCATCACCTTCCTGATCCTGCTCGCGGTCTCCTTCTCCGCCTGGATCGGCGTCTACGCGGTCGACATGTTCCGCCGCCGCACGCGCGCCGTGCGCTACGACCCCGAGGCCCTCATGGACACCGGCCGCACCAGCCGTTACTGGTACGTCGGCGGCTTCTGCTGGCAGGCCATGACGTCCTGGGCCGTGGCCCTGCTGGCGGGCCTCTGCTTCACCGACTGCGCCTGGTTCACCGGCCCGCTGGCCACGACCTTCGTCGGCAAGTACGGCCTGGGCTGGGCCGCGACCATCGTGATCTCCGCGATCATCATGGCCGTCCTCCCCACCCCGCGCGAGACGGGCGCCGCCCCGGTCCCGTCCCAGCGCGAGGCGGAGCGGCCGAAGGCCACCGTCTGACGGCTCCGCCGTCCACGTCCACGACGCCCCCGCACCGGCCGCCGGTGCGGGGGCGTCGCACGTGAAGCAGCCCGTCAGCGCGGCGACGCGCCCCCGAGCAGCTCCCGCAGCCGGTCGGGAGCGCACAACGTGCCCTCCCCATCCGGCGCGGGCAACAGCCAGAAGGCGCCCGGCGGGCGGCGGCGCGTGGGGACCGGGACGGCCAGGTAAGGGGTGTGGCGAGTCGCCCCGAGGCAGTGCGTGTGCGCCACGTCCCATCCGGTGGCGGCGTCCGGCGGCACGAGCGCGGTGTACCGGTCCCGCAGCCGGGAGACGATCACCGCCGCGGTGATCCCGCCCTCCCGGAACCACGCCTCCACCGCCCCGCGCTCCCGGCTCGCGGCCCGCCTCTCGACGAGCGCGGCGGAAACGTGGACAGCGTCGAAGTGGATCCCGGCCCGCAACGTGGCCGGCAACCCCTTGGCCCACGCCTCCCGGGCCACCCCGGGGTGCACCTCCCGCGACACGAGCCAGGCGGCGGGGCCGGTGGCGAGCCAGGGGTGGAGGCGGAGGAGAGAGGTCATGGGCGTGGCTTTCCGTTGGGGGCCGAGATGGCATCGGTCGACCGCGGCGGGCTCCCGGCCCGGCCCGCCGCTCGCTGATGGCAAGGGCAGTCGCAGAGCGAGCGCTCGGTACGGTCACGGTCGGAGTCGCCGGAGATCCAGCGGATCACCGTGGCTCCGGGGCACCGCGCATGCTGTCCGAAGTGACACAGGTCGGATGTCCGAGGCTGTGCCACGTCCGGGACGGGCCCTTGGTCGCGGTGGTCGGGCCGGGCTCGCAGGTTGCCCGTTGCCGGGCGCCCTGAGGCGCTCTGCTCGGCAGGCAGGTCGGTTGCCCGATCCGTCGTGGTGCTGTCCATATGACTCCCTGAGCCGCTGACGGACGTGGTGTGGCGCCGACCGTACGGCTCTGGGAAAAGCGGAAGGGGCAGGATTCCTGCCCCTCGCTCATGAGTTCCAGCAGGCGCAGTCAGGCCGCCAGAACCCCGAGTTTCACGGCGAGTTCGCCGGCACGCCGCCGTCGCTCCGGGCTCCGGGACTCCGTTTCCTCCAGCACGATCCGCCGCGCGTAGCCGTTGTAGGCGATCGTCTCCGGTGCCGTCGCGTGGGCCTCGGCCAGGATCGCCAGGGCGGCG
The DNA here is from genome assembly GCF_020099395.1 of Streptomyces mobaraensis. Taxonomy (NCBI): domain Bacteria; kingdom Bacillati; phylum Actinomycetota; class Actinomycetes; order Kitasatosporales; family Streptomycetaceae; genus Streptomyces; species Streptomyces mobaraensis. The sequence goes on from NZ_CP083590.1 coordinate 2,129,507, forward strand.
TCCGGCCGGCCGGCGAGGTGGTGGGCACGGGCTTCCTCGATGCGGTGCCGCGCCCTGCGGGGGCGGGACGGAATCAGGTTCCCGTTCGCCTGGGCGGACTGCCTGACGGACTCGGGGCCCGCACGCAACTCGACGGCGACGGTGACGGCGTGGGCCGACATCACGGCCGTGGAGAACGAGGTGACGGGGTGGTAGTAACCAGAGGGCAGCCCTTCCGCGACCCGACGAGCCCTGTCCCACCAGCCCCACGCGGTCCCCGCCTCACCACGCCGTGCCGCCGTGTACCCCGCCTCGAAGCGCAGAGCCCCGGTGACGGCACGCACCTCGGTGCTCGCCTCGGGGAGCAGCGGCTCCAGGAACCGCAGCGTCTCCGCGTTGACGGTCTCCGCCGCGTCGAAGTGCCCGGCGTCGCGGTGGGCCTGGACGGTCAGCCAGGCGGCCACGCCGATGGCGTGCGGATCCTCGGACTCCTGGGCGGCGACCATGCCGCGTTCGGCCACCCGCCAGAGGAGGGCCGGGTCGGGCTGGTAGGCCACGAAAAACTGGGCCAGGGAGTACACCTCGGACAGGATCGCCTGCATCGCCCGCCGCTCGGCCGACGACTCGGCGGCCCGCGCGCCGCACTGCGCGTCGCGGATCAGGCCGGGCAGCAGCGCGCCCACGGCCGCACGATGGTTGGCGGCGGAATGGCGCGCCACCCAGGCACGGTCGAGCCGCAACCGCAGGTGCGCGGCCGGCACCGGCTCGCGCTCGCACCGGACCGGAAACGCGTCCACCGCCTCCCGTACCGCAGGCAGGAGCCGGTGCCCCGGGCCCGTGAACAGCTCGGCCGACATGCCCGGGTCACCGGTCAGTTCGACCAGGTCGCGCACGCGCAAGACCTCGGCGATGCGCAGGATCATCGACAGGGACGGCGTGTTGAGGACGCCGTTCTCCACCTGCTTCACCCACGACGGCGACCGCCCGAGCAGCCCGGCGAGCACCGGACGGCTCAGACCACGCCGCGTGCGCAGGATCTGCATCCGCTGACCGAAGACCAACGGGTGGGCGTACGGATCCGGGACGGCGGCGTCCGGCATGGGGGTGCCCTCCTTCACGCGGCTCGACACGGCAGCGGCTCGACACGGCAAGCGTAGAGCGCGAGCGCGTGGTCACGTCAGCGCTCACCCCTATGCGGGACGGCAGTTGGGTCGGCGGATCGCCTACTCAGGGCTCTGAAGCACATCTTTCGAACGCAGTAGTACAGCGAGCTCCGTCAAGGACTGGACGCGCCAGTCCGCCACGGCCGCTTCCGCGCTGTCCGCCCAGAGGTGCCCCAACGGCCCTCGCCGCAGGTGCGCCGTGCGGAACCCGGCCGCCGCCGCGGGAACGCAGTCGTTGGCAGGGTGATCACCCACGTAAACCGTACGCTCCGGCGAGGTCCCGGCCAGCTCGGCGACGCGGACGAAGAAGGTGGGGTCCGGCTTGGCCACCCCCCACTCCCCCGAGGTCGCGACGGCGTCGACAGGAAGGTTCATGGCCCGGAGCAGGTCACCGGCCCGGGCGGTCTGGTTGCCGGCCAGAAACACGCGCAGGCCGGTGGAGTGGAGCGCCCGCAACGCCGGGCGGGCGTCCGGGTATAGATCCGACTCGTCCAGCCGTTCGCCGAATCCCGCCGTTTCCTTGGCGCGAGTCTCAGCGGCGAGGTCGACACCCGGCCGGAACATCCGAATCGCGTCGGCGTTGTCCCGCCCCTGCGCCACGACGGCGCCGACCAGCGCGGACAAAGTGTGCCGGGGAACCGCGAGCCAGTCCGCCCAAGAGGCCCAGCCCCGGTCGTCCTTGATGATCGTTTCACCGATGTCGAAAACCACTGCCTCGATCACGCGAGGCAGCCTACGGGGCGGAGCCGACTGCGCGGAGGCGGAAGCGCCTGCGGATCAGCGCCGAAATAGCTTCCCTCCGGTACTCAGGCAGCCACCAGGACTATCTTCACTACGAGTTCGCCGACCCAGCGCCGCCGTTCCGGGCTCCGGGACTCGGTCTCCTCCAGCACGATCCGCCGGGCGTAGCCGTTGTAGGCGACCGTCTCCGGCGCGGCCGCGGGCGCCTTGGCCAAGGTGACCAGAGCGACGTCCGGCTGTCCGTCGAGGTGGTGGGCGCGGGCCTCCTCGATGCGGTGCCGCGCCCGGCGCGGGCGGGACGGGATCAGGTCCCCGTCCGCCCTGGCGGACTGCCGGACCGACTCGGGGCCCGCGTGCGACTCCACGGCGACAGTGACGGCGTGGCCGACATCATGGCGGCCGAGAAGGAGGTGGCCGAGTGGAAGAACCGGGACGGCAGCGCCTCCGCGACCTCGCGGGCCCTGTCCCACCAGCCCCACGCGGTCCCCGCCTCACCACGCCGTGCCGCCGTGTACCCCGCCTCGAAGCGCAGAGCCCCGGTGACGGCACGCACCTCGGTGCTCGCGTCCGGGAGCAGCGGCTCCAGGAACCGCAGCACCTCCGCGTTGACCGCTTCCGCCGCGTCGAAGCGTCCGGCGTCGCGGTGGGCCTGGATGGTCAGCCAGGCGGCGACGCCGACGGCGTGGGGGTCCTCGGATTCCTGCGCCGCCACCATCCCGCGCGCGGCCACCCGCCAGAGGAGGGCCGGGTCAGGCTGGTAGGCCACGAAGAACTGGGCCAGCGAGTACACCTCGGACAGAATCGCCTGCATCGCCCGCCGCTCGGCCGACGACTCGGCCGCTCGCGCGTCGCACTGGGCATCCCGGATGAGGGTGGCGGCAGCCCGCCCACGACCTCGCGGTGGTTGGCGGCCGAATGGCGGGCCACCCAGGCCCGGTCGAGCCGCTGCCGCAGCATCGCGGCGGACACCGGCTCCCGGTCGCACCGAATCGGGAATGCGTCGACCGCTTCCCGTACGGCGGGCAGGAGCCGGTGCCCCGGGCCCGTGAACAGCTCGGCCGACATGCCCGGGTCACCGGTCAGTTCGACCAGGTCGCGCACGCGCAGGACCTCGGCGATGCGCAGGATCATCGACAGGGACGGCGTGTTGAGGACGCCGTTCTCCACCTGCTTCACCCACGACGGCGACCGCCCGAGCAGCCCGGCGAGCACCGGACGGCTCATTCCGCGGCGAGTGCGCAGGATCTGCATCCGCTGGCCGAAGACCAGCGGGTGGGCGTACGGGTCCGGGGCGGCCTCGTCCGGTAATGGGATGTCCTCCTTCGCGCGGCTCGACGCGGCAAGCGTAGAGCGCGGAGTTGCGCGAGCGGCAGTGAACGACCCGAGCGCGTGGGACCGTTGAGCACGGTGGGCGGCTCGCTCAGGGCCCCGACAAGGGTCGATCAGCACGGCCGACGGCTACAGGAGGCCGACAGGGAGGAGACCGCGTGTACGCACTGCGCGTCGTTCTTTGGGACATCGACCACGCGCTGATCGACACCCGAGGGGCCGGACGGGAACCGTCGGGCACCGCCTTCGCGCAGGTGACGCGACGCCACCGTGCTGATCGAAGGGAAAGTGCGGGCAAAGGCGGCCGGACCCCCGTTCAGGCACCCCCGTGCGGTACGCGCGGCCCGTCCCCGTCCTGCCGGTCAGGCGGCCGGCTGATCCTGACTGTTCTGCCAGTGGCGCAGAGGCTTGATGAGGCGGTCCCCTGCCTGGTGGTCGATGGCCTCGGCCAGGCCGTGGAGGAGGGAGGCGAGCATGGCCCGGGTGGTCGGGTCGGTCAGCCGTTCCGAGGGTCGGGCCGTGGGGTCGAGGCGGGTGTGCACCTCGGGGACGGCGACTTGGGGGCCGCCGACGACGTAGACGTTGAGCAGCGCGAACAGTTCACGCAGCTGACTCTGGGCGCGGATGCCGCCGAAGATGCCGGGTGAGGCGGAGAGGACCATGGCGGCGTGGCCGGGCAGCGCGCCGGCGCCATAGGGGCGGGACGCCCAGTCCAGCGCGTTCTTCAGCACGCCCGGCAGCGCGCCGTTGTACTCGGGGGTGGCCACGATCAGGCCGTCGGCCTCGGTGATGGCCTGCCACAGCCGGCGCACGGCGGCGGGCGGGTCGTTCTCCAGGTCCTCGTTGAAGTGCGGCAGGTCACCGAGGTGCCTGAACACCTCGATGTGCATGCCGTCGGGGGCGAGAGCCTGCAGGTCCTCCAGGATCCGCGTGTTGAAGGAAGCGGCTCGCAGCGAGCCGGAGATGGCCAGGACACGGCTCATGACGGGAATGCTCCTGGATCGGGAGTATCGGGGAGTTATCGGGGAGTTGGGGACGGGCGAGGGGAGCGAGGGGAGCGGGTGGGGCCGCCGAGGCGGGGCGGGACGGCGTGCGTCAGCCGCGGTAGCTTTCGTGGCGGGCGAAGTCGGGGATCTCGTGCGCTTCGAAGGCGTCGGTGTAGCGCAGGGGGCGGATGGTGTCGATGTTCCAGACGTAGATCGGCAGCCGGTCCCGGTTGGCGGCCAGCCGGGCCCGGCCGGGGCCGTGGTTCATCCCGCCGGGGGTGATGCCGGCCAGCCCTGTCGGTGACCCGGCGGAACGGCCGTCGCCGGTTCCGAGGGGGACGATGACCTCGTCGTAGTCGACGTTGCGGTGGTAGGGCTGGACCCGCTCGGCGTCGTCGGCGGTCTGTGTGGGACGCGGGGCCATGGTGACGATCCAGTTCTTGCCCGCCTGGAAGGTGGCGTGGGTCATCGGCGGCACGTCCAGCCGTTCGGAGGTGACGGGGCGGATGTCGGCCAGACGCAGCCGGAAGGGGGCGAGGGTGCCGGTCCAGCCCTGCACGTCGGCGGGGTCGAACGCGTAGAAGATCGACGACAGCCGGCCGTCCCGCTTGACGAGCACCTCCCACTCGCCGTCCGCGTTCCGCGCGGAGGGCACGGTGGCCCGGGCGTCGAGCCGGGGGACATCGAGCACGCCGCGGTCGAAAGGCAGGAAGTGCCCCAACGGGCCGCGTTCGGGCAGGGTGAGGGGTTCGCGCGTCTCCACGACGTAGATCACGTGCGGGCCGCCGGCCGCGTCGGGGACGACGCGGTGGTTGGTGCCCTTGGGGATCACCAGGTACTCCAGCGGTCCGTAGTTGAGCGTCCCGTAGTCGGTGACGAGGGTGCCGGAGCCGGACTGGGTGAGCAGCAGGGTGTCGCCGTCGGCGTTGCGGAGGTAGTACGGCATGGGCGCGGTCCGCCGCGACACCGAGAGGGTGAGGTCGTCGTTGTACAGCAGGGGCGTCGGCAGCGCGCGGGCGTCGTGCTCGTCGGCGGTCCGTACTTCGGTGAGTTGGATGCCGCGGGGCCGGACCGGGCCCTCCACGCGCAGCCAGTCGGTGGTGGGGTGGGCGTGGTAGAGCTGGGAGACCTCGCCCTCGAACCCCTGGCGGGCGTGGTGCTCCTCGTAGGTGCCCTCGGGCACCTGCGCGTGGGCCTGGGGGGATATCCGGCCCTGAGCGTGCTTGGCGTACATGTTCGTCTCCTTCCGCCGGCGCGCCGGCCCGGACGAGTGCCATGCCGGGTGCCGTGCCGGGCACCGTGCCGGGTGCCATGTCGGGTGCCGTGCCGGGTGACCGAGCGGGCGTATGGCGTGGACGTACGACGCGTACGTACGACGCGGGCGTACGACGCGGGCGTACGACGCGGGCGTACGACGTGGACAGGCTCCGGCCACGCGGTCAGTGGTGTGGTGGGTGGGGGCGGCCTGCCCTCAGCGGTCGCGGTGGGTACCGGTCGCGTCGTCCGCGAGCCGGTGGGCGGGGCCACACCCTCCGCGGACGCGACGGGCGCCGGGCGTCCCGTCGGCGGTCGCACCGCGAGCGCGCCGGCGCGGCCCGGTGATCAGCCGAGGGTCAGGACGAGCTTGCCCTGGTGTCCGCCGGCCTCCAACTGCCGGTGCGCGTCGGCGATGTCCGTCAGCGCGAAGCGTCGGGCGACGGGCAGGGTGGCCTCGCCCCGGGCCACCGCCTGGGCGACTCGGGCGACGGTGGCGGCCGAGCGGGTGCCGAACATCATGGTGATGCCGTACCGCTGGGCCGGCCGCGGGCCGGCCAGCGTCACGATCCGGCTCCTGTCGCCGGTCACCGCGACGGACACGCCGATCGCCTCCTCGGAGCCGGTCAGGTCCAGCGAGGCGTCCACGCCCTGCGGGGCCGCCTCGCGTACCCGCTGCTCCAGGCCCTCTCCGTAGGTCACGGGGGTGGCGCCGAGGGAGCGGAGGTAGTCGTGGTTGTCCGCACTCGCCGTGCCGATGACGCGCACACCCCGCGCACGGGCGAACTGCACCGCCAGGCTTCCGACACCGCCGGACGCGCCATGGATCAGCACCGTCTCCCCGGCCTCCGCGCCCAGCCGGGCCAGCGCGTTGAACGCCGCCTGTCCGACCGCGCCGACGACCGCCGCCGTCTCCCACGACAGCTCCGCGGGCTTTCTCGTCAGGTTCTCCGCCGGGACGACGACCCACTCGGCGTAGGCCGCCATGTCCACGAACCCGATCACCTCGTCACCGGGCGCGAACCCGTCGACGCCGTCCCCGACCCCGTCCACCACGCCGGCGAACTCGTTGCCGAGCCGCTGGGGGAACGAGATGTCGTAGACCGCGTCGAACTCCCCGCGCCGGATCTTGGCATCGATCGGGTTCAGCCCGGCCGCCTTGACCCGCACGCGGACCTGTCCCGCGCCCGCCCGCGGTTCGGGGAGATCGGCCACCCGCAGGACCTCCGGGCCGCCGTAGGAATCCATCACCACTGCCTTCATCACGCCTGCCGCCTCACCTTCGAATAAGCGATCACACCGGCATCAAGCCCTTGGAAAGGGCGTCGTCCGGCGCCTTCTGCTCACTAAGTCAACGGCCACGCGCCCCGATGGGTCCAACACTCTCCGTCGGACACCCAACAGCCTCAGACTGTTACGGTGAAGGTGTGGATCTCGATCTGCGCCAGACGCGCTACGCCGTCACCCTCGCCGAGGAACTCCACTACGGCCGGGCCGCCGCCCGGCTCGCCATCGCTCAGCAGACCCTGTCCGCGCAGATCACCGCCCTGGAGAAACGCCTCGGCGTCCGGCTGTTCCACCGCGACCGCCGTCAGGTCGGCCTCACTCCCGAGGGCGAGGTCTTCGTCCCCCGCGCACGGCGCCTGCTCGGCGACGCCCGGCAGCTCGTCGACGACCTCGCCCGCACCCCCACGCCGTTGCGCGTCGACGTCCTGACCGAAGGGCTGACTCCCTCGGTCCTCGCCCGGCACCTGCGCGCCCAGAACCCGTGCCTGCCCTTCGAGGTCGTCCACAGCCAGGGTCTGGCCGCCGCGCTGCCCCGCCTGCTCTCCGGCGAACTGGACCTCGCCTTCGGCCGCGTCCACGGCCACGGCCACGGCGTCGGCCACGGCGTCGGCCACGGCCGGGAGTTGCCCGCGCCCCTGGCCGTCATGCCCGTCCGGCTGGAGCCCATCGGCGTGATCGTCCCCGCCGGCCATCCCCTCGCCGCATACGAGGAGGTGCCCCTCGCCGCCCTCGCCGACCACCCACTCCTCGTCCACACCGCCGACGAAGCCGCCGAATGGCGCGACTGGATCGACCGGATCATGGAGGACTTCGGTCTCCGCAGCGCGTTGCGGGTGCGCGGGCACGGCCGCGCCGCGATCCACGCGATGGTCCAGGCCCGTGGCTACCCCTCCTTCGGCCTCACCACCGGGCACCTCCCCGACGGCCTCACCGCCCGCCGCCTGGCCGACCCGGTCCCCCTCTACCCCTGGCACGCCGTCTGGAACACCACCACCGCGCCCACCGCCACCCACCGGGCCCTGGAGATCATCCACGCCTACGCCCAGGCCCATCACTGGCACCGTCTCCCCGACGCCCCCTGGTGGCTGCCGGAGACGGACCGCGCGGCACTGAGCCCACGGAAGTGACCATCCGGCCGACGCGCCCGCCACCCGCATGGTCACTTGACGACGCGAGACGGCCGTGGAGTCCTGGCTCAGACACCAGCCGCACACCAGCCGGGTGATCACATGCTCGCCGCTGTGGCGGCCTGTTCGTCGTACTCCCGCGAGCACGATGAACACGATGCCGGACGGATCGTGTGAGCCCTTCGACTCTCCGGTGAGGAACTCCAGGCCGACGTCGCTCGCCTTCAGCTCCTCGGCGAGCATGGCGCGTTCGATGCCGCGCCCCAGCCGCTTGTGCTCGTGCACGACGAGGGTGACGGCGACCCCGGAGGAGCGGATCTCCCCGGCGAGCTGCACGGCGGCCTCCAGCTCCGGTCGTTTGGTGGCGCGGGTGGACATCTGGCAGTCGTGCGATGCCACGCGCTTGAAGTCGTCGCTCACGGCCCCGGACTGTTCGGTGAGGGTGTTTCAGGTGTCCAGTCGTTGGCGACAACTCATGAAACATGATCGCCGCAGGTGGCCGACCGTGCGGCTGGATGTTTCCTGAGCGACCACCGACGAAACACGCGGGAGCGAAATCGGCCGGGCACTACTGCCGACCTCTTCCCATGTTCCGTCGGCTGATCAGCGGTGGGGCCGGGGGTCGGGGCGGCGCCGGGTGGCGTGGAGGGAACCGAGCAGATGGAGGGAATGGGCACTGGGGCTGCCTGGTTCCGCGTGGTAGATGACGAGCTGCTGGCCGGGGGCGTCGCGTACGTCGAAAGCCTGGTAAGTGAGGGTGAGGGGGCCGACGTCCGGGTGGAGGAAGCGTTTGGCGTCCTGGGTCTTGCCGCGCACGGCGTGGGCGTTCCAGAGGCGGGTGAAGTCCGCGCTGTGCTCAGTGAGGGTGCGGACGAGTTCGCGTAGCCGCGGGTTGTCCGGGTCGAATCCGGTTGCCTCGCGGAGGTTGGCGACGGTGGCCTGGGCTGCCCGGTCCCAGTCGGTGTAGAAAGACCGGCCCGCGGGGTCGAGGAAGGTCATGCGGGCCAAGTTGTCCGCCGGCTCGAACGGGGCGTAGAGGGCATCGGCCAGGGTGTTGGCGGCGAGGAGGTCCAGGGTCCGGCTCATGACGAACGCCGGAGTGTTCGGGTAACCATCCATGAGCTGTCGCAGCGAAGGGCTGACCCGCTCGGCGGCATGGACGGAGGGCTGGTCGTTCGGCGTGGCCCCGGCCAGCCGGTACACGTGCGCGCGTGCGTCCGCGTCGAGGCGCAGCGCGCGGCTGAGCGCGTCGACCACCTGGGGTGAGGGGTTGCGCTCGCGGCCTTGTTCCAGGCGGGTGTAGTAGTCGGCGTTCACTCCGGCCAGGACGGCGACCTCCTCGCGGCGCAGTCCGGCGACTCTGCGGGCTCCGTAGCTCGCCATGCCGACGTCCTCCGGCCGCAGGCCGTCGCGGCGTGTGCGCAGGAAGTCTCCCAGGTGGTTGTCGTCCATGTGTTCAGGCTAGGCGGCGGTCCGGTGCGCAGCCTGGGTGTGCCGAACCCAGGCAGTGCGCGTCCTGGTTGATGGCCGCTGGCCTGCCCAGACTCGGTGGAGCGGGAAGGACCGCACCATTCGAGGAGAGGAGTCCGCCATGGCCGGGACCGTTGAGGGCGACCACGTCGACGTGGTGGGGATGTGGGTGACCGCGGATGGTCACATCCGTCAGGAGCTGCTGCCGGACGGCCGCTACGACGAAGCCCGCGGCGAGCGGCGCAGCGCGTACACCGGCCGGTACACGGTGACCGGCAGCCACCTGGACTACGTGGACGACACCGGGTTCACCGCCACGGGCGACGTCCGGGGCGGGGTGCTCTATCACGAGCACCTCGTGCTCTACCGGGAGCAGAAGTCGTCGTAGAGCGGCCGGGCCACGGCTGCCCTGGGACCCGGGGACGATTCCGCCGTCGGCGGACCAAGAAGTCCCGGCACAACAGTCAGCCGTTCAGTCAGCCGGCAGCAACGAGAACCAACGTGAATCAAGGACCATATCCATGACAGGACAACGACTTGCCGGCAAGGTCGCGCTGATCACGGGCGCGACCGGTGGTCTCGGCACAGCGACCGCCGAACTCTTCGCCCGCGAAGGCGCCCGGCTAGTGATCACCGATATCGCCGAAGGCCCCCTGCGCGACCTGTCCCACCGGATCGGGGCACACGGCGCGGAGGCCGTCGCCGCTCGCCTCGATGTCTCCTCCGCGCGGGAGTGGGACGAAGTGATCACCCTCGTACGCGAACGGTTCGGAACGCTGGACGTGCTCGTGAACCTCGCCGGCATCCTGGACTGGCCAGGTATCGAGGACACGCGGGAAGAGGCGTGGGACCGCGTCATCGACGTGAACCAGAAAGGCACATGGCTCGGCATGAAGGCGGCGATGCCGCTCCTGCGTGCGAACGGCAACGCGTCGGTGATCAATACGTCGTCAGTACTCGGCCTGGTAGGAAGCGGTGCCGCTGCGGCCTACCAGGCGTCCAAGGGGGCCGTGCGCCTGTTGAGCAAGACCGCCGCGGTCGAGTACGCCCGGCAGGGAGTACGGATCAACTCGGTGCATCCCGGCGTGATCGCCACGCCGATGATCCAGGAACTCCTGGACGACCAGGGCGACCAGCAGCCGGACATCCAACGCACCCCCATGCGCCGAGCCGGCCGCGCCGACGAGATCGCGCCCGCGATCCTCTTCCTGGCCTGCGACGACTCCTCGTTCGTCACCGGCGCGGAGCTGGTGGTCGACGGCGGGCTCACCGCGCACTGAACAACCCCACCGTACGACGTTCACGTGGGCCTGCCGTGCATGCGTCAACGGCGCGGCCCACCCGGTCCGCGCACCGCTCCAGCTTCGTCACGGGAGCCGTGGTCGCCGCTGACGGCGGGTTCACCGCGCTCCAGCGACGGGTTGACGTTCGACCAGAACAGCGCGGTCAGGCCGCGCCGGTCCTCATCGCTGGGCTTCTTCGCCCATGCCGGTTCGGCAAGGGCCTGCTGCACCAGCAGGGTGTGGACGTGCACGAGCGCGGACTGGAGCAGGTGCAGGGCGAGCATCGACGCCTCCGCCCCCACAGCACCACAGGCTGCCCATATGGCCGGGTACGGCCGAAAGCCGGGTGACCACCCGCCGGCAGGCGTACAACGCCAACCAGCGGTTCCGGATGCGGACCACGCAGGGGCACTGGTACCGGATGGTCCGCGGCGGCAGCCCCCGCGTCACGCTCGCGACCCTCGCCGGAAAAACCGGAAAAGCGGTGCACGACGAACTGTGCCCCGGCGTCAACCCGCTCCTCCCGCTGTCCGTCCTCGCGTGGTCCTGTGACGCGCCCGAGGCGCAGTGGACGCCGGACGACCCGGGCGAGCCCGGCGGCCCGCTGCGCTGGCGCAACTCCCGCCACCCGGAGCTCTGTCTGACCGCGGAACGGAGCGGGGACCCGGTCGGGGCGCTGCCCTGCGACGACGGCGCGGCCCAGCAGTGGTGGGACAACTCCCGCGCGGTGCCCGAGCGGGAGTGGCGGGTCGGTGACGGCCGGACACGACTGCGCGCCTTCAACGGCCTGTACCTGGACCTCCGGAACGGGAGCGGCCGCGACGGCACTCCGCTGACCGCCCGCGCGAAGAACGGCGCCGGCACCCAGCGGTGGGACACCGAGTACGCCGAGTCCGGCGACAACCTCGTCCGCCTCAGGGCGCTCGGCGGCGGCAAGCGCTGCGTCGACCTGGCCGACGCCGACCGGCCGCGCCCCGGTGACCGTACGGTCTTGGGCGACTGCTCCGACCACCGCGCCAAGAAGGACGGCACGGGGGCACCGCTGGCAGGCCGAGATGTACGGCGACGGCACCCTCCGCTTCCGCAACGAGTCCGCGCACCTGTGCCTGGCGGCGCCGCTGCGGGACACGGGGTACGTGACGATCGAGTCCTGCGACGACAGCCCGCGGCAGCGCTGGACGTTCATGCCGTGAGCAGTCACAGGCGTGCGACTTGATACGGTTGCCCGCATTTGGGCGGTGGCCGGTGTGACCGCCGCCCACCTGAGAGACCCCTCGGAGGCCGGGCCATGCGGTTCATCTGCCGGAACTTCGGGCTGTCGGACCTGCCCCGGCGCGGCATCGCCCCGCATCAGGCGCCCCTGGAGGTGCTGCTCCTCGACGTCGAGGCGGACCTGTCCGTCCGGGAGGACGGGCGGACCGTGTGGGCCGAGGACGCCTTTCCGGCGGCCGAGCTGGCGTACCAGCTCGGCCGCTGGCTCCGTGGGGCGGACGCCGACCGCGGTGACTTCACGTTCGACTCGCTGCAGGCGGAACCGGGGACGCTCCGGATCGCGGAGGCCGGCGAGGGGCGTTGGCGGGTCGGTTCCGGCCTCGCGCCGGCCTGGTGGACCGCGCCCGTCGCCTGGGACGTCCTCACGACGGAGATCGGGCGGCTCGACCGTTCCGTGCGCGAGGGCCTGGCCGCGCTGGGCGTCGGACCGGACGTCCTCCCCGCGCTCTGACGGCCGTCACGCTCGGCACGCCGTCACACCTGCCCCCCGGCACTCCCGTCACCCCCCGGCACGCCCCACACATCCACCCCCCTGGCACGCCCGGCGCCCTAGCCCCCCGCCGTCCGCCCGATCTCCCGCCGCCTCTCCCACACCCCCGCCGAGACCCTCGCCAGCAGCCGCGCCGCCGGGTCGTCGACGTCGTCGCCCGAGCCGAGCGGGCCGGTGTAGCAGACGGCGAGGGTGTACGGCGGGGCGTCGGGCGGGTGGACGACGGCGGCGCTGTGGCGGAGGCCGGTGATCCAGCCGTTCTTGCCGGCCAGGCGGGTGCCCGGGGGCAGCCCGGCGGCGAGGTCGACGGCGTGGGCGTTGTGCTCCAGCAGGGCCAGGACCTCGGGTTCCAGGGAGTCCAGGAGGGCGGCGAGGTCGCGGGCGGTGACGTGGTTCTGGAGGCCGGCCGCGCGGGCGCGGTGGTCCTCGATGCCGCGGGTGACGGTGCTGCGGGTGGCCCCGGCCCGGCGCCAGACCTCGGCCACGGCCGCGTACCCGGCCTCGGCCAGGCAGAGGTTGGTGGCCAGGTTGGAGGAGTGGGTGACCATCCGCTCGGCGAGCCAGCGCAGCGGGACCGTCTCGCCGAGCCGTCGCCAGGGCAGCGGATCGCTGTCCTCCGCGGGGTCGTTGGCGTACGTACCTTCGCCGGTCGCGGAGGCGAAGCGGTTGACGACCGGGACGGGCCGGTCGAGGTCGGTGCCGGAGCGGTGGAGGGCGGCCAGGACGGCCACCTTCATGGTGCTCGCGGCGTAGTGCACCGCGTCCGCGTTCCGCTCGATCACCGGGGGGCGGCCGCAAGGGGCCACGACGAGGGAGAGCACGGTCTCAGAGTAGACAGCGGACAGGCCGCCCCGGTGCGAACCGGGACGGCCTGTCCGTGGAGAAGGGCGGCGGGGGGATGTCAGCCCATCTCCTCCAACGCCTTGCCCTTGGTCTCCTTGACGTACTTGAGCACGAAGGGGATGGAGAGCACGGCGAAGACCGTGTAGATGATGTAGGTGCCGGACAGGTTCCAGTCCGACAGGCTCGGGAAGCTGGCCGTGATGGCCCAGTTGGCGATCCACTGGGCGGCCGCGGCCACGCCCAGCGCCGCGGCGCGGATGCGGTTGGGGAACATCTCGCCGAGGAACACCCAGACCACGACGCCCCAGGAGAGGGCGAAGAAGAGGACGAAGGCGTGGGCCGCGATCAGGGCGACGGTGCCCTGGGCGGTCGGCAGCGAGCCGTCGCCGGCCTGGGAGGAGAACGCCCATGCCTCCAGGGCCAGGGAGACGGCCATACCGGCCGAACCGACGATCGCGAGCGGCTTGCGGCCGATCCGGTCGACGAGGAGCATCGCGACCACGGTGCCGACGATGTTGATGATCGACGTGGTGAACGAGTAGAGGAACGAGTCGCTCGGGTCGATGCCCACGGACTGCCACAGGGTCGCCGAGTAGTAGAAGGCGACGTTGATGCCGACCAGCTGCTGGAAGACCGAGAGGCCGATGCCGACCCAGACGATCGGCAGGAAGCCGGCCTTGCCGCCGAGCAGGTCCTTGAAGCTGGACTTGTGCTCGCTGCGCATCGCGTGCTCGATCTCGGCGACGCGGCCGTCGAGGTCGACGCCCTTGCCCTCGACGTCCGCGAGGACGGCCTTGGCCTTGTCGATCTTGCCGACGGAGATCAGGAAGCGCGGGGACTCGGGGATGGCGAAGGACAGCAGGCCGTAGAGGACGGCGGGGACGACCATGACGCCGAGCATCAGCTGCCAGGCCTCGATGCCCAGCACCTTGCCGCGCTGGTCGCCGTCGGCCGCGTTGAGGATGCCCCAGTTGACCAGCTGCGAGACGGCGATACCGACGACGATCGCGGCCTGCTGGAAGGAGCCGAGGCGGCCGCGGTACGCGGGCGGGGAGACCTCGGCGATGTAGGCCGGGCCGATGACCGAGGCCATGCCGATCGCGATGCCGCCGAGGACGCGCCAGAAGGCCAGGTCCCAGAGGGCGAAGGGCAGCGCGGAGCCGACGGCGCTGATGGTGAAGAGGGTGGCCGAGATCTGCATGACGCGGATGCGGCCGATGCGGTCGGCGATGCGGCCCGCGGTGGCGGCGCCGATGGCGCAGCCGATCAGCGCGATGGCGATGACCTGGGCCAGGGCGGCCGAGCCGATGTCGTACTTCCCGCGGATGCCCTCGACCGCGCCGTTGATCACGGAGCTGTCGTAGCCGAAGAGGAAGCCACCCATGGCCGCGGCCGCGGTGATGAAGATGACGTGGCCGAGGTGGTCCGGCTGGGCCTTGCGGCCCTCGGCCCCCTGCGCCATCGCAGTGCTGGTCAACGTGTACTCCTGGGTTCCTCGGCGACATTGCCGGGAAAGGTGTGGGGGTGGCCTTTCCAGTGGGTCACATGATCCAAGTGCCCACCAGTTGAAGGCATAAGCGACGCAGCAGACCCTATGTCTTCATTTGGCGAAGTCAATACTTTGTGACGAAGAACTATCCCCTGCCTTTGCGGTAGTTTGCCTTCAACACTTGAAGGCGATCATGAAAAATGCCCGGAATGCGGGGCTGTTCGGGGCGCAAACGATCACCAGTCGGCCGACCGACAGGGACGAGATCCGGTCACCGCAACCGCTGGCTGATCACCTTTGAGACACCGTCGCCCTGCATGGACACGCCATAGAGCGCGTCGGCGACCTCCATCGTCCGCTTCTGGTGCGTGATCACGATCAGCTGCGAACTCTCCTGGAGCTCCCGCATGATCCCGATCAGCCGCTGGAGGTTGGTGTCGTCCAGCGCCGCCTCGACCTCGTCCATCACGTAGAACGGGCTGGGGCGCGCCTTGAAGATGGCCACCAGCAGGGCGACGGCGGTCAGCGACCGCTCGCCGCCCGACAGCAGCGACAGCCGCTTGACCTTCTTGCCCGGCGGCCGCGCCTCCACGTCCACGCCGGTGGCCAGCATGTCGTCGGGGTCGGTGAGGACGAGCCGGCCCTCGCCGCCCGGGAACAGCCGGGAGAAGACGCCCTCGAACTCCCGGGCCGTGTCCCGGTACGCCTCGGTGAAGACCTCCTCCACCCGCCGGTCCACGTCCTTCACCACCTGGAGCAGGTCGGCCCGGGTCTTCTTCAGGTCCTCCAGCTGCTCCGAGAGGAACTTGTGCCGCTCCTCCAGCGCCGCGAACTCCTCCAGCGCCAGCGGGTTGACCTTCCCCAGCTGCTGGTACGCCCGCTCGGCGGCGCGCAGCCGCTTCTCCTGCTCGGCCCGGACGTACGGGACGGGCGCGAGCTCCCGCGGCTCCTCGCCCTCCGCCGGGGGCGACGGCGGCACCGGCTGATCCGGACCGTACTCGGCGGCCAGCGCCGCCGGTTCGATGCCGAACTCCTCCAGCGCCTTCGCCTCCAACTGCTCGATACGCAGCCGCTTCTCGGCCCCCAGCACCTCGCCCCGGTGCACCGAGTCGGTGAGCTTGTCCAGCTCGGACTTGAGGTCGCGCGCCCGGTTGCGGCCGGTCACGAGCTCGCGTTCGCGCTCCGCCTTCGCCGCCTCCGCGGTCCGCCGCTCCTCGTCCGCGCGGACCAGTGACACCTCGACGTGGGCCAGCAGTTGCCGGGCTCCGGCCGCGACGGCCGTGGCGACCTCGGCCTCGTGCCGCAGCCGCGCCCGCCGCCGCTCGGCGCGCTCCCGCGCCTCCCGCTCGGCGCGCGCCGCCCGGTCCAGCGAATCCGCCCGGCCCGCCAGGGCCTTGGCCCGCTCCTCGTGGGTGCGCAGCTGGAGCCGGGCCTCCATCTCGGTCTGCCGGGCGTTGGCGCCGTCGGCGGCCAGCCGGTCGCGGACCGCGGTGTCCGGTTCCTCGACGAGTTCGTCCTCGCCCAGCTCCTCGGCCGCGGCCAGCCGCGCGGCCAGCTCCTCGGCCTCCTCCCGCGCCCGGACCAGGGCGTCCTCCGCGTGGGCGGCCGCGGCGGCGGCCCGCTCGGCCTCACCCGCCGCCGCGCGGGCCTGCCCGGCGAGCCCGCCGAGCAGCTGCGCGGACCGGGACTTCTCCCGGTCGGCGGCGCTCAGCCGGGCGGCCAGCTCCTCGACGAGGGCGGCGCGGCGGACCCGCTCCTCCCCCGCCTCCCGCTGCGCGCGGGCCAGCGCGGCGCAGCGTTCGTCCAGTTCGGCCCGCTCGGCGGCGGCCTCGTCGACGGCCGCCCGCACCTCCAGC
Source organism: Streptomyces mobaraensis (assembly GCF_020099395.1). Lineage (NCBI taxonomy): Bacteria > Bacillati > Actinomycetota > Actinomycetes > Kitasatosporales > Streptomycetaceae > Streptomyces > Streptomyces mobaraensis. Next base: position 2,146,076 of record NZ_CP083590.1, read on the forward strand.
AGGCTGGGCGCGCCCTCGGACCCGCCCTGGGCGAGGTGAGCGCCGAGGACGTCGCCCTCGGCGGTGACGGCGGTCAGCTCCGGCCGCGCGGCGACCAGGCGTTCGGCGTCCTCCAGCGCGTCCACGACCACGACGCCGTCCAGCAGCCGCCGCACGGCGGGCAGCAGTTCGTCGGGGCCGGTGACCAGGCCGGCGGCGTACCGCCCGACGGGCGGGGCGGGGCGCTCCGGGACGGCGGCAAAAGGGGCACCGCCGAGCAGCAGGACCGCGCGGCCCGCGTCCTCCTTCTTCAGCAGCCGCAGGGCCTCGGCGGCGGCCGGGAGGCCGGTGACGGCGACGCCGTCGGCGACGGCGCCCAGGGCGGCGGCCACGGGGAGTTCGTACCCGGGGGCGACGGTGAGGAGTTCCGCGGCCGGGCCCAGCAGCCCGTCCCACCGCTCCCCCGCCGCCAGCAGGGCGCCCGTGCCGTCCTTGCGGCGCAGGCCCAGGGCCAGGGCGTCGTGCCGGGCGGTGACGGCGGCCCGGCGGCGCTCGGCGTCCGTGGCGGCCTCGCGGGCGGCGGCCAACGCGGCGTCGGCCTCGGCCAGCGCCTCCTTGGCGGCCCGCAGCCCGTCGGCGAGTTCGGCGTCGCCGGCGTCGGTGCCGTCCGCCTCGGCCTGCCGGAGCTCGTACTCCTCCCGGGCGGCCGCCGCGCGCTCCCGGGCCTCGTCGCGGGCGGTCGCCAGCCGGCCGGCCTCGGCCTCGGCGGAGGCCACCCGGCCGCGGGCGGCGGTGACCCGGCCCTGGAGCCGGGCGAGCTGCTCCCGCCGGTCGGCGAGGGCGCGGGCGGCGTCGCGCAGCCGGCGTTCCTCGTCGGCGAGGCGGCGTTCGAGGTCGGCGCGGTGGGCGGAGGTGTCCTCCAGGGCGCGGCCCGCGGCCTCCACGGCGGCCTCCAGCTCGGCCTCCTGCTCGCGGATGCGGGCCGCCTCGCGCTCCAGGTCCTCGGGGTCGCGGCCGCGCCGCTCCTCGGCGGAGGCGGCGGTGGCGCTGGTGACCCGGGCGTCCGCGAGGCCGATGGTGCCGCGCACCCGCTCGGCGAGGCGGGAGAGCTCGTACCAGGTCTGCTGGGCCGTGGCGAGCCGTGGCGCCAGCTCCTCGACCTGCCGCTCCAGTTCGGCCTCCCGGCGGGCGGCCTCGCGCAGCTCGGCCTCGGTGGCGTCCTTGCGGCTCTTGAGCGCGGCCTCGTCGGCGATCTCGGCGCGCAGCGCCTCGCGGAGGGCCGTCAGGTCGTCGGCCAGCAGCCGCAGCCGGGCGTCGCGGAGGTCGGCCTGGATGACGGCGGCCCGGCGGGCCACGGCGGCCTGCCGGCCCAGCGGCTTGAGCTGGCGGCGCAGTTCGTCGCTGAGGTCCTGGACGCGGGCGAGGTTGGCCTTCATCGCGTCCAGCTTCCGGAGCGCCTTCTCCTTGCGCTTGCGGTGCTTGAGGACGCCCGCGGCCTCCTCGATGAAGGCGCGGCGGCCGGCGGGGTCGGCGTGCAGGACGGAGTCGAGCTGCCCTTGGCCGACGATGACGTGCATCTCGCGGCCGATGCCGGAGTCGGAGAGGAGCTCCTGGATGTCGAGGAGGCGGCAGGTGTCCCCGTTGATCTGGTACTCGCTGCCGCCGTTGCGGAACATGATCCGCGTGATGGTGACCTCGGCGTACTCGATGGGGAGCGCGCCGTCGGAGTTGTCGATGGTGAGCGAGACCTCGGCGCGGCCGAGCGGCGGCCGGCCGGTCGTCCCGGCGAAGATGACGTCCTCCATCTTGCCGCCGCGCAGCGACTTGGCGCCCTGCTCGCCCATGACCCAGGAGAGGGCGTCCACGACGTTCGACTTGCCGGAGCCGTTGGGGCCCACGACGCAGGTGATGCCGGGCTCGAAGCGCAGGGTGGTGGCGGAGGCGAAGGACTTGAACCCGCGCAGGGTCAGGCTCTTGAGGTGCACGCGGACCGACTTTACCGTTCTGTCCTGCGCCGTTCCGGGCCCGCGCGGGCCGCTGGCGCGCCGCGACGCGATCCGCGGGCCGTGGTTTCGCCCCGGAACGGGGAGGGCACAGTTGCGGTACGGGACGGGGGGCGAACGCCAGTGGACGACGGAAGGAACGACGGAGGACGCCCGGGGAACGGAGCGGCCGGCCGGCGGAGGCCGTCGGCGGAGGCGGGTACGACGAAGGGACGCCGAAGCGTCCCTTGCAGATTCTCGAGCGGCTGACAGTGCAGCCCGACCGGGCCCCCGGGGCGGGACCGTTGCGGTCAGGCGAGCGCAGGCTCCGCCTTGGAAACGTCGATGCTGTCGAGCAGCGAGTCACCGCGGTGAGCGGCGGCAGACAGCGCGTCGTTCTCGGCCTGCATCCGGATGAGCTCGGATTCCAGGTCCTGGACTCGCTGCTGAAGCCGTCGCATCTCGGAGAGGACTCGGGGGTCGGAGCCGCCGACGTAACCGAGAAGCGCCTTTGCCATGATGGATGGTCCTCCACACTGAGTGACCGACCTAAGCGGTGTGGGTCGTGAGGGATTCGCACCCGCGGTGCTTGGCCTTCGCTCTTGCTCGTGTCTTCCATGCCAAACAGCTAAGGTGCGCGGGGCTTCCAGAGTCTCACCAAATGGTTTGACGGTCAACACGATCACACCGCGTATCGACGGGCGTCCCGGCGGTGCGCGGCGGTCGAATGCGCGGCGCCTTTCGCTGACCGGGCCCGGAGGGCGGGGAGATCATCCGTTGGGGTGCAGCCTTCCATGGCGGCGCCGTCTTGGCAACCATCAGGCAATATTCCGCGAGTGCATATGCCAATGGCATATAAACGACCCTGGGGGCGCGCCGGATTCCGGCTTCTTCCGCCCTTTCGGCGGCACCCGGTCAGCGCATCTCGAAGCCGTCGTAGCCGCCGCGCGGTGTGGCCCAGATCTCGGTGACGCCGTCCACGCGCCCGGGCGTGTCCCCGCTGCGCAGCCAGTCGAGCAGCCCCTCGCACGCCGCGCGGGGACCCTCGGCCACCACCTGGACGCGGCCGTCGGCGAGATTCGAGGCGAAACCGATCAGCCCGCCGATGCGCAATGCGTTCTCCCGGGTGAACCAGCGGAAGCCGACACCCTGCACATGACCACGAACCCAGGCGGTGAGACGGACACAGTCGTTCATGTCTGCACGCTAACCGGCCAATTAGATAAGCAGCACTTCGACCCCTCATTTCGTGCCGTACAGTCGCGCCTCGAAAAGGACTAGCCCGTACGAGTGACACCCCACGCACCGTGACACGCACCGTGACGCCGAGCACCCAAGGAAGGCAGCGGATGGGTCGCCATCGACGCTCTGCCCCCGTGACCTCCGAAGAAGCGACAGCGAGTCCCCGGGCATCCAGGGATCCCCTGACGAGCGAGACGACCGAGCCGGCCAAGGCCATCACCCCGACCCCGACGCCACCCCCGCACGCGGCCGTCGAACCGTACGCCGTCGAGCCGTACGACCCGGACGAGGCGCCCACCGTGCCCCTCCCGGTGGCGGTGCCGGTAACGGTGCCGGTGGCGGTCCCCCTCCCGGCCGGTGACGCGCGCACCGGTCCGGGCGCGGCGACGCCGGACGAGTACCGTCCGGCCAACGGCCGGCACCGCGGCCGGCGCCGGGCCGGGCGCGCGGAACGGCGGTCGGCGACGCCCGAGAACGGCCGGCGCCGACCGGATGAAGGGCCGGCCAAGGCGTCCGCGCCACGGCCGGAGAAGCCGGAGAAACAGCCCAGGGAGAAGAAAGCGGCGCGCGGGACGCGGGAGCCCGGCCGGGGCGCCGCGGCGCGGGCCGGTGCCGTCGGCGGCGGCGCCGTCCGGCCGCCGAAGACGCAGAAGGCGAAGACCCCCGCCCGGACCGGGCTGCTCGGCGCCTCGGCCGCGGTGGCCATAGGAGCCGTGGCCATGGTCTCCGGCCTGCTGCCCGGCAATCCGCTGACCGTCGGCGACAGCAGCGGTGGCGGGCGCGGCGGGGTCCCCGGCGGCCAGGTCCGCGCCGACGCCCCGATCGAGGTGCCGCCCGGCGCCCGGCCCGGGCAGCCGCCGGCCGCCGGGCACACCGGCCCGACGGTCCCGGTGGCGCGGCCGGGGACGGCGGTCGGTACGGCGTACGACCGCGGGAGCGCCCGTTCGCTGGTCCAGGCCGTCGCCCGGACGTCCGCCGAGCGCCCGTCGGCCGTCGCGGACACCACGACGGCGTCCACCGCCGCGTCCACCACCGCGTCCGCCGCGTCGGCGTCCGTCACCGTCCCCGGCTCCGCCGCGGCCCGGGTCGCGGTCGACGCGCGGCGGCGGGACGGGGTACCGGTCGCGTCCGGGCGGGTGGAGCAGGCGGCGGCCGCCCGGCTGCGGGCCGACCATGCCGCCGAGGCGGGTACCCGGGCGGCCGCGGAGGCCGTCGCCGACAGCCGGGGCGCCGCGGCGCGGACGGTCGTCGCCCTGGTCAACGCGGAACGGGCGAAGGCCGGTTGCCGGCCGCTGCGCGCGGAGGCGCGGCTGACCTCCCTCGCCCAGTCCATGAGCGAGGACATGGCGCGGCGCGGCTTCTTCGACCACACCGATCCGGACGGCCGCTCCCCCTGGGACCGGGCGGCCCGGCACGGCGTCCGGAACCTGGGCGGGGAGAACATCGCCCGCGGCCATGCCGACGCGCACGCGGTGGTCGACGCGTGGATGCGCAGTGCGGGGCACCGGCAGAACATCCTCAACTGCGACTACCGGACGCTCGGCGTCGGCGTCGAGCACGGCGCGGGCGGCCCGTGGTGGACGCAGGACTTCGGCTACTAAGGGAGCCGCCGCACGACGAGGACCGCGAACGCCGACGGGCGGACCGCATCCCGGGCTTCCGGGTGCGGCCCGCCCGCCGACGCGTGGGGGGGGACAGCGGTCAGTGCCGTGGGGGGCGCCGCCGTCAGAGCGCGGCGCGGCCGGCCGCGAATATGCGGGCCTGCTCGGCGACGCGGCGGCCGAGGTGCGCGGCGGTCTCGACGTCCGCCTTGTGGACGCCCTCGGGGCCCTGGTCGTTGTTGCTCTGGGCGCCGGCGCCGAGGAAGAAGCCGAGGCGGTTGAGGTCGTTCTCCGACGCCTCGGAGGTGTTCCAGCCCGGGTGCAGGCCGAGGCTCACCCAGTGCATGCCGTGCTGGCCGGCCAGGATGCCGAAGAACTGCAGGGTGTGCAGCTTGTCGCCGCTCTTGGAGCCGGAGTTGGTGAAGCCGGCGGCCAGCTTGTCGCGCCAGGCGTGGGTGAACCAGCGCTTGGAGGTCGCCTCGGCGAAGGTGTGGAAGGCGCCGGAGGCCGTGCCCATGTAGGTCGGCGAGCCGAAGACGATCGCGTCGGAGGCGTCGAGCAGTGCCCACTGCTCCTCGGTGATCTTGTCGACCTCGATCAGGTGGACGGTCGCGCCGGTCTCGGCGGCGCCGGCGCGGACGGCCTCGGCGAGGACGGCGGTGTGGCCGAAGCCGGAGTGGAAGGCGATCGAGACAACGGGCGTGGTCATGGGGGTCTCCTGAGGCAGAGCTGAGGGGGGCGGCCGGCCGCTGCAGGCCGTGCCGATAACCAAAGGAAAGCACTAACTTTTGGTTAGCGCAACCCCTGGGTGAGCGCTGTGGGAGAGTACGCTGGATTCATGACAGCCGACGGCACCGCAGCACCACCGACCAGGAAGATCACCTGTACCGAGGCGCTCGCCTTCAACGTCTACTCCCGCGACTGCCCGTCCCGGGAGACGCTGTTCGACATCACCGGCCGCTGGGGCTCGCTCGCGCTCACCGCCCTGCTGGAGAACACGCTCCGCTTCAACGAGCTGCGCCGCCGCGTCGAGGGGGTCAGCGAGAAGATGCTGTCCCAGACGCTCCAGGCCCTGGAGCGGGACGGCATGGTGCATCGCACGGCACAGCCGACCAACCCGCCGCGGGTGGACTACAGCCTGACGCCGCTGGGCGAAGAGGTCGCCGAGCGGCTGATGGGCGTGATCGAGCTGGTGCAGGACCGGCAGGCGGACATCGACGCCGCGCGGGAGCGGTACGACACCGGCCACCGGCCGGCCTGACGGCCCAGGACGGCTCAGACGCGCGGCGGCCGCTGGCAGCGCGGGCAGAAGTAACTGGACCGGTTCATCCAGGGGCTGCGCCGCATGGCCGTGCCGCAGCGCCGGCAGGGCTCGTCCTCCCGCCCGTAGGCGTCCAACGAGCGGTCGAAATAGCCGGATTCGCCGTTCACATTGACGTAGAGGCTGTCAAAGCTGGTGCCGCCGACCGCCAGCGCCTCGTTCATGACCTCGCGGATGTGGGTGACGAGTTCGGCCGTGCGGGGGCGGGTCAGGCCGGCCGTCGGGCGGTCGAAGTGCAGCCGCGAACGCCACAGCGCCTCGTCGGCGTAGATGTTCCCGACCCCGCTGATCAGCGACTGGTCGAGCAGGGCGCGCTTCACCGTCGTACGGCGGCGGCGCAGCGCGGCGTGGAACGCGGCCTCGTCGAAGGCCGGGTCCAGGGGGTCCCGCGCGATATGGGAGATGACGTCGGGGAGCGCCTCGTCGTCGCCCGGCACGGTGTCGTGGAGCGAGAGCCCGCCGAACGTGCGCTGGTCGACGAAGCGCAGCTCGGTGCCGGCGGCGTCCTCGAACCGCAGCCGGATCCGGAGGTGCTTCTCGTCCGGCGCGTCCTCCGGCTGGACGAGGAGCTGGCCGCTCATGCCCAGGTGGGCGAGGACCGCCCGGCCCGACGGCCCCTCCAGCGGCAGCCACAGGTACTTGCCCCGGCGCCGCGCGGGGCCCAGCCGCTCCCCGGTGAGCTGCGCGGCGAAGTCGGCGGCGCCGGCGAGGTGCCGGCGGACGGCCCGGGGGTGCCGGACCTCGACGGAGGCGACGGTACGGCCGCACACCCAGGCCGCCAGCCCGCGCCGGACGACCTCGACCTCGGGCAGTTCGGGCACGGTGCTCCTCCGGGAACGGTTCGTGGGGGCGGGGGAACGCGAAACGGCCGGCCCGGGGCGCCGAAGGCACCCGGGACCGGCCGGTCGTTCACTGCGCGGCGGGCTGCGCTCCGCCACCGGTGGGATCGGTGTCCCCGTCGACGGCCGGCTCCCGCGCGGACGCGGTGCCGGTCGCGGCGGGTGCCGCCGTCCCGTTGGCCTTGACGGCCTTGTCCTGCTGCTTGACGTCCTGCTGCTTGACGGCCTTCACCGACGGAGCCGGCTTCCCGGCCCGCTCGGCCTCCGCGGCCTTGGCCCGGGCCTCCGCCGCGCCGTGGATGGCGCGCCAGGCGGACTCGGCCGCCTGCTGCTCGGCCTCCTTCTTGCTGCGGCCGGTGCCGGTGCCGTACGCGACACCACCGACGCGGGCAGCAGCCGTGAAGGTCTTCTCGTGGTCCGGACCCGTCTCGGTGACGAGGTACTCGGGCACGCCCAGTCCCTCCGTCGCCGTGAGCTCCTGGAGGCTGGTCTTCCAGTCCAGGCCGGCGCCGAGGTTCGAGGACTTCTCGATCAGCGGATCGAAGAGCCTGTGCACCAGTTCGGCGGCGGCGTCGAGCCCCTGGTCGAGGTAGACGGCGCCGATCACGGCTTCCAGGGTGTCGGCGAGGATGGAGGCTTTGTCACGGCCGCCGGTCCCCTCTTCACCCCGGCCGAGCCGGATGAAGGAACCCAGGTCGAGGCCGCGACCCACCTCGGCCAGCGCCCGCGAGTTGACCACCGCGGCCCGCAGCTTGGCCAGCTGGCCCTCGGGCAGGTCGGGGTGGATGCGGTACAGCGTGTCCGTGACCACCAGGCCGAGGACGGAGTCACCGAGGAACTCCAGCCGCTCGTTGGTGGGCAGACCGCCGTTCTCGTAGGCGTAGGAGCGGTGGGTCAGCGCACGCACCAGAAGGGCGGTCTCGAGTCTGTACCCGAGCCGCCCTTCCAGAAGCGTGTGAGACGAGGCTGCGTCCTGTGGCGCCGGTCCGGATCCTGTCCCGCGTCCGCGGGACGGCGAATTGGCGTCTGACATGGAGCCTGTCACCCGCCGATCAGACCTCGAGGACCTGACGCTTGTTGTAGGTGCCGCAGCTCGGGCACGCGATGTGCTGCTGCTTCGGCTCGTGGCAGCGCTCGCACGCCACCAGGGTGGGGACCGCAGCCTTCCACTGCGACCGGCGGTGGCGCGTGTTGCTGCGCGACATCTTCCGCTTCGGAACAGCCACGGCTACTTCTCCTGTGAGTCATCCCCGGCGGGCCGGGGTGCGTTGTCCATCTCGCCGTCCTGGTCGGATCCGGCGAGTCCCTGCAGTGCCGCCCAGCGAATGTCGTGGACGTCGTGGTGGTGGTCCGGGTCGTCCGCCAGCCGCGCTCCGCACTCGGAGCACAGGCCGGGGCAGTCTTCCCGGCACACCGGCTGCAGCGGCAGTGCGAGCACCACCGCGTCACGCAGCACGGGTTCGAGGTCGAACAGGTCGCCCTCGAGGAAGAGCGTGTCCTCCTCGTCCTCGGCGTCGTCCTCCGGTTCCGCCACGGGGCGGTTCCGGCTGTCGGCGTCGGGGTAGGAGTACATCTCCTGGAAGTCCGCGTCGAGCTCTCGCTCCAGCGGCTCCAGACACCTTACGCACTCCCCGGTGAGCGGTGCACGGGCGGTGCCTGTGACGAGCACCCCTTCCATGACCGACTCCAGTCGGAGGTCGAGCTCCACGGTCGCGCCCTCGGCGACTCCGATGACCTCGATGCCGAGGTCGACGGGGGCCGGGATCGAGCGGGAGAGCCGCTTCAGCGCACCGGGACGCCGGCCCAGCTCGTGCGTGTCGAACACGAGGGGGGAACGGTGATCGAGGCGGGCGTTCAGGGCTTCCTGCTTTCTACGCTGCGGCGAAGGCGGCCCGTGATCACGCGCCGTACGAAACCTCGTACGCCACGACGCGGGCAGCCGGGATCGCGAATGTACGCGCGACCGAACAGTCAGGATACTGGACGGTCCGCCCCTGGCCCAATCGTGCCTTCCGCACCGACTTCGGACCCGGCCCCGGACCGCCCGCGGGGCCGGCCGGGACCGGCTCAGCGCCCCTGCTCGTAGCGCCGGAGCTGTTCCAGGTCGATCATGCTCGTGTCGAAGAAGCTGGTCTCGTCGAGCGCGCCACCGCCCTGGGGCGGGACGACGACCACGCCCTCCAGCGGGGCGTCCTGCCGGGGAGGCGCCGGCGGGTAACCCTGACCGTACCCCTGGTCGTAGCCCTGCCCGTAGCCGTGCCCGTGTCCGTGCCCGTACGCCTGCTGTCCCGCGTCCTGGGCCGGCCAGCCGTAGCCGGCCTCCTGCCCGGTGTGCCCCCCACCGGTCCCGCCGACCGCGTACGGGTCCGTCTGGCCCGGGTACGGCTGCCAGCCGTATCCCGCGTCCTGGACCGGCTCCTGGGGCGAGGCCCAGTCGGACCGGGCCGGCTCGGTGGCGGCGGCCGGGGCCGGATGGGCGGCGAGCTCCGCGAGGAAGTCGGCGTCCGTGGCGGGGCGCTCGGCCGGGCGGCCGTCCTGGGCGGCCAGGTGGGCGCCCAGCTCGTCCGCCGGGCGGGCGCCCAGCAGCTTCTCCCGGCCACGGCCGACCGCCTCCAGCGTCTTCGCCAGCACCGCGGAGACGGCCGTGAGCTTGGCGTCCACGTAGGCGTCGGCGTTGTGCCGCTGGGTGGCGGGGTCGCCGCTGCGCTCGGGGACGTCGGCGCCAAGACCCTCGGGGTCGTCGAAGACGCGGCCGTCGCCGAGGCCGAGCAGCTTCTCCCGGCCGCGCTCGACCGAGCCGCGGGTCTTGGTGAGGACGACCTCGAAGTTGGCGAGCTTGCCGTCGACGTAGTCGTCGGCCTGGGCGCGGATCTCGGCGGCCTCCCGGCGGGCCTCCGCGAGGATGCGGTCGGCCTCCTCGCGGGACTCCCGGGCGACCTCGGTGTCGGAGATCAGGGAGCCGCGCTGGGCGCGGGCGGACTCGATGATCCGCTCGGCCTCCTCGCGGGCGTCGGCGACCATCCGTTCCCGGCCGCCGATCACCTCCCTCGCCTGCGCGAGGGAGTCCGGCAGGGCGGCCCGGACCTCCTCCAGGAGGCCGAGCAGCTCGGCCCGGTTGACCACGCAGGACGCGGACATGGGCAGCGAACGGGCCCCGGCGACCGTCGCGACGATCTCGTCGAGCTTCTTCTGGACGTCCACCTTGACGATCGCCACTCTCTCCCGGACGACGGCTACGAACGCCACGACTGTACGGCCGCCGGCCGCCGCCCGGCAGCTACTGACGAGTCGTCAGTTCCCGGTGGCGGGTCAGCCGCGCGCGAGGCGCCCGGTGAGGGCGTCCAGCACGGCCGGCGGGACCAGGTGGGAGACGTCGCCGCCCCAGGCCGCGACCTCCTTGACCAGGCTGGAGGAGAGGAAGCTGTAAGTGGGGTTGGTGGGGACGAACAAGGTCTCGACGCCCGAGAGCCCGTTGTTCATCTGGGCCATCTGGAGCTCGTAGTCGAAGTCGCTGACCGCCCGCAGGCCCTTGACGATGGCCGGGATGCCGCGGTCCTTGCAGAAGTCGACCAGCAGGCCGTGGAAGGACTCCACCTCCACGTTCCCGTACTCGGCGGTGACCTCGCGGAGCAGGTCTATCCGCTCGTCCACCGTGAAGAGGCCCTGTTTGGATTTGTTGATCATCACGGCCACGTGCACGACGTCGTACAGCCTGGAAGCGCGGGCGATGATGTCGAGGTGTCCATTGGTGACGGGGTCGAACGACCCCGGACAGACGGCGCGGCGCAACAACGGTGGTTCCTCGCTCTCCGGTGCTTTCATGGCGTGCGTGACGTGCTCGGAGCGTTGTCGGTGCCGCACGCCGAGGCGGCGCGACCGTACCAAAGGGTTCCCTCGCCGTAGCGACGGGCCCTCAGCCCCTCGAAGCCCCCGGGCCACTCGAACGTGCCGCCCCGGGTGGCGCGCTCGACGGTGACCAGCGCGTCCTCGGCGAGCCAGCCGCCGGCGCGGAGTGTGAGGAGGATCTCGCGGAGTTCGTCATCGGTGACCACGTAGGGCGGGTCGAGGAAGACGATGTCGTAGGGCGCGGCCGGGGCGGGGCCCGCCGCGATCTGCTCGGCCCGGCCGGTGCGCACCTCGGCGCCCGGCAGGCCGACGGTGCGGACGTTGCCCCGGATCACCTTGGCCGCCCGGGCGTCGGCCTCCACCAGCAGCGCGTGCGCCGCGCCGCGCGACAGCGCCTCCAGGCCGACGGCGCCCGAGCCGCCGTAGAGGTCGAGGACGCGGGCCCCGTCGAGCGGGCCCAGCAGGGCCGTCCAGGTGGAGAACAGGCCCTCGCGCGCCCGGTCGGAGGTCGGGCGGGTACCGGTGCCGGGCGGTACGGCGAGGCGGCGTCCGCCGGCGGTTCCGGCGATCACGCGGGTCATGGGGGTGCGGTCCTTCGGGGGTGCGGGCGGAGGGCGGCGGGGTTCGCCGCTGCCCTCAGCGTAGGCCGTGCCCCGGGGGCCCGCCCCGGGGCTCTCCCCCACGCCGTTCGCTCCGCCGCTCCGCTACGCCGCCGGGAGCTCGGTGAGCTGGTAGAGCTCGGGCACGGAGACCTTGATCGGCTCCTGGGTGGTGCGCGCGATCACGACGACCACGGGCTCGTCCGCGGAGGGGTTCTCCTCCCGGTGCGGGACGAACGGCGGGACGAGGAGGAAGTCGCCGGGGCCCGCGGTGATCCGCACCTCCTCGGTGCCGTCGTGGAAGACGAACACCGGGTGGCCGCTCACCACGAAGATGCCGGCCTCCGAGGCGCCGTGGTGGTGGTTGTCGGTGGCGCTCAGCGGAGGGTTCTCCACCATGCCCATCCACAGCTTCTTCGAGCCGACGGTGTGGCCGCTGAGGGCGGTGTAGCCGTCGAGCTCGCCGGCGCGCACGTGGTGGACGCGGTTGTTGGGCCGCGCGTCCTCGTCGGTGCCCGGCGTGGTCGCGGCGTTCTCCTGCACGGTCATCGTCTGCCTCCCTGATCGCTAGCGGCCCTTGCGGCCGGGCATCAGGCTGCGGCGGGTGTGGCCGGACGGGCAACCTTTGTTGCTCGAACGGCAACACGGCCCCGAGAGGCGTCACCCCTTGTCCAGGTACCGCTCCCGTTCCTCGTCCAGCAGGGCGTCCAGGGCCGTGCGGAGCGCCGGGAAGGACTCCAGCTCGGGGTCGGCGGCGACCACGGCCGCCGCCTCGTCGCGGGCGGCGGCGATGACCTCCTCGTCGTCGATGACGGTGAGCATCCGGAGCGAGGACCGGACGCCGGACTGGGCCTGGCCGAGGACGTCACCCTCGCGGCGCTGTTCGAGGTCGATGCGGGAGAGCTCGAAGCCGTCCAGGGTGCCGGCGACGGCGCCCAGCCGGGCCCGCGCGGGGCTGGCCTCGCCGGCCTCGCTGACCAGCAGGCACAGGCCGGGGGCGGAGCCCCGGCCGACCCGGCCGCGCAGCTGGTGCAGCTGGGAGACGCCGAACCGGTCCGCGTCCATGATCACCATGACGGTGGAGTTGGGGACGTTCACGCCCACCTCGATCACGGTGGTGGCCACCAGGACGTCCACCTCGCCGGCGGCGAAGCGGCGCATCACGTCGTCCTTGGCCTCGGGCTGCATCCGCCCGTGCAGCACCTCCACGCGCAGGCCCGCCAGCGGCCCCTGGGCCAGCTGCGCGGCGACGTCGAGGACGGCGAGCGGGGGCCGCTTCTCGGGATCGTCCGGCCCCTCGCCGGACTTCCGCTTCCCGTTCTCCTCCTCGTCCCCGATGCGCGGGCACACCACGTACGCCTGGTGCCCGCCCTCGACCTCCTCGCGCACCCGCTCCCAGGCGCGGGTCAGGAAGTGCGGCTTGTCCTTGGCGGGGACGACGTGGGTGGCGATGGGCGAGCGGCCGGCCGGGAGCTGGTCCAGGACGGACGTCTCCAGGTCGCCGAAGACGGTCATGGCCACCGTGCGCGGGATCGGCGTGGCCGTCATGACCAGCAGGTGCGGCGGCTGCTTTCCCTTGGAGCGCAGCGCGTCCCGCTGTTCGACGCCGAAGCGGTGCTGCTCGTCCACCACGACCAGCCCGAGATCGTGGAACTGCACCTTGTCCTCGATCAGGGCGTGCGTACCGATCACGATCCCGGCCTCGCCCGTGGTCAGGTCGAGCAGGGCGCGGCGGCGGGCCGGGGCGCCCATGGAGCCGGTGAGGAGGACGACCTTGGTGCCTTGTTCGGCGCCGCCGAGCAGGCCGCCCTCGGCGAGCTCGCCCATCATCTCGGTGATCGACCGGTGGTGCTGCTGGGCCAGCACCTCGGTGGGCGCCAGCATGGCCGCCTGCCCGCCCGCGTCCACGACGGCGAGCATGGCGCGCAGCGCGACCATCGTCTTCCCCGATCCGACCTCGCCCTGGAGCAGCCGGTGCATGGGGTGCTCGGTGGCCAGGTCGTCGAAGATCTCGGCGGAGACGGTGCGCTGGCCGTCGGTGAGGGTGAACGGCAGCTTGGCGTCGAAGGCGTCGAGCAGACCGCCGGGCGCGGGCTTGCGGGCGACGGCCGGGAGTTGGGTGTCGGCGTGCCGGCGGCGGGCGAGGGCGACCTGGAGGACGAACGCCTCGTCCCACTTGAGCCGGGCGCGGGCGTCCTCGATGTCGGCCTTGGTGCGCGGCCGGTGGACCTTGCGGAAGGCGTCCGGCAGCTCGGCGAGGCCGCGGCCCTCGCGGAGCGCGGGCGGCAGCGGGTCGACGAGCCCGCGCCAGCCGTCGGCCTCGAAGAGGTCGAGGAGGGTGTCGACGGCCTTGGTGAGCTTCCAGGACTGGAACTGCTTGCAGGCCGGGTAGAGCGGCAGCAGCCGGCCCGCGAAGTCGGCGGCGGCGTCCGCGCCGCTGTCCCGGTCGAGCAGCTCGTAGTCGGGGTGGAGCAGCTGCCGGGTGCGATTGAACACCGACACCTTGCCGGCGAACATGCCACGGCGGCCCGGGACCAGCTCCTTCTCGCGCGCGTAGGCGCCGCGCCCGAAGAAGACCAGGGTCAGGGCGCCGCTGCCATCGGTGACGACGACCTCCAGCCGGACGCCGCGGCCCTGGTTGAACGTCTTCATGGCGGCCTTGGCGACCTGCGCGACGACCGTGACGTGCTCGTCGAGCGGCAGGTCGGCGAGGCGGGTCAGCTCGCCGCGCTCGGCGTAGCGGCGCGGGTAGTGGTGCAGGAGGTCGCCGGCGGTGTGCAGGCCGAGGTGCTCGGCCATCACCTTCGCGGTGGTGCCGCCGAGGATCTTCTTCAAAGGCTGATCGAGCTGCACGGTGTTCTCCGGGTCCTCCGGACGTCGGGTACGGGCACGGTCCCATTGCACACCACGGCACTGACAACGCCGGGCAGCACCGCTGTCCGGCGCCTACTCGACGCCGATGAGCAGCGGCGCCGGCTGCCGGCCGCCGCGGTAGACGACGGTGTCCACGGCGAGGTGGCCGCCGCGGACGTGCCGTTCCAGCCCCTCGGCGAAGCCGGGCGGGGCGTCGTCGGCGACGACGAGGGTGACCAGTTCGCCGCCGGCCGCGAGCATCCGGTCCAGCACGGTGGCGGCGGTGGCGGCCAGGTCGGCGCCGATGACGGCGACGTCCCCGTCGATCAGCCCGAGCACGTCGCCGGCCTGGCAGACGCCCGCCATGGTCCAGGACCGGCTCTCGGCGACGGTCAGTTCGGCGTAGCGGGTGGCGCCGGCGGCGGAGGTCATGGCGACGACGTCCTCGTCGAAGCGGCGGCCGGGCTCGTGGACGGCGAGGGCGGCGACGCCCTGGACCGGGGAGCGGGTGGGGATGAGCGCGACCCGGACGCCCTCGGCGCGGGCCTGCTCGGCCGCCGCGGCGGCGGTGTGCCGCAGGTCGGGGTCGTTCGGCAGGAGGACGACCTCGCGTGCGTGCGCGCGCCGGACCGCCTCGACGAGCTCGCCGCTGGCGGGCGGTTCGCCGGGCCGGACAGGCACGACGGTCGCGCCGGCCTCCGCGCACAGGGCCGCCAGCCCCTCGCCCGGGACGACCGCCACGACGGCCCGCTGGACGGGCTCGGGGGCGCGGGCGCGCTCGTCGGCGGCGCCGAAGTGGGTGATACGGATCCGGTACGGGCGTCCGGCGTCCACGCCGGCCTCGACGGCGGCCCCCGCGTCGTCCACGTGGACGTGCACGTTCCAGAGGCCGTCGCCGCCGACCACGACGAGCGACTCCCCCAGCGCGTCCAGCCGGGCGCGGAGCCGGGCGACGGCGTCGTCGTCCGCCTCCAGCAGGTAGATCACCTCGAAGGCGGGGCCCGCGCCGGGCGCGGTGCCGGACGCCGTCCCGGCCGGGCAGGTGTCGACGGGCCGGGCGGCGCGGGGTGTCCGCGCCGGGCGGCCGGCCGGCGCGGCACCGCCCTCCAGCGCCATCACGAGCGCCCCCAGGACCTCCACCAGCCCCTTCCCGCCCGCGTCGACCACCCCTGCCCGGCCGAGCGCCTCCAGCTGGCAGGGGGTGGCCTCCAGGGCCGTACGGGCGGCGGTGTGCGCCGCGCGGGCCACGGCGGCGGCGTCGCCCCCGGTACGGGCGGCGGCGTCGGCAGCGGCGGCGGCCACGGTGAGGACGGTGCCCTCGACGGGCCTCGCGACGCCCTCGTACGCGGCGTCGACGGCGCGGCGCAGCGCGCGGCCCAGGAGGTGACCCTGGTCACCCCCGCCGCTGTCCTTCAGCACCTCCGCCATGCCGCGGAACAGCTGCGCCAGGATCGTCCCGGAGTTGCCGCGCGCGCCGATCAGGGCGCCGTGCGCCATGGCCCGCACCGCCTCCGACAGCCCCGGCCGGGCCCCAGGCCCGGCGGTGGCGTGCGCCTCGAAGACGGCCTCGACGGCGCGGCCGGCGGACTCGACGGTCAGGTAGAGATTGGTCCCGGTGTCGCCGTCGGCCACGGGATAGACGTTGATCGCGTCGATCTCCTCGCGGGCCCGGCCCAGGGCGTCGAGCGCCAGAGCGCACCAGGCGCGTACCGCGGCGGCGTCGAGCGGGTGCGGCACCTGGGGGTCCTCCTCAGGGTGAGTGGCGGTGGGCGGTGGCCCGTGGGCACAGTAGTCGTGCGGGCCGCTCCACCGGGCCGGCCGGGCGGGATACGGGCCGGTCATGGTAGTTTCGTTGTCCTGGAGCGGTCGTTGTATGCTGCTCCGGTTGCCTGACGAGAGTCAGGCCATCCCCCTGACACTGCCGGTCACTCTCTGAGATCTCGGCACGCAGGGATTCACCGTACGTGCCTGTCGTCCTCGCGTGAGCGAGGGTGACCCGTCTTTGGAGTAACCCGTGGCTGCCAACTGCGACGTCTGCGGCAAGGGGCCGGGCTTCGGCAACAACATCTCGCACTCGCACCGCCGTACCTCCCGCCGTTGGAACCCCAACATCCAGCGGGTGCGTGCGAAGGTCGGGGCGACGCCGAAGCGGCTCAACGTCTGCACCTCGTGCATCAAGGCCGGCAAGGTCTCGCGCTAGCGGCTTCGCGTACGCGCAGCCCTTTCCGGTTGCTGAAGGCCGGCCCCCTCAGGGGGCCGGCTTTTTGCTGTGCCCCGGTCCCTCCCCCAGAGGGGGCACCCCCATTTCACCGTTTCTTGCGGGGGCCAGCCCCCGCACCCCCGAAACCGCGCTCCGCGCGGTCGTCCTCAAACGCCGGACAGGCTGGATAGTGCGCCCGGGCGCGCATTTCAGCCTGTCCGGCGTTTGAGGACGAGCGGCGCGGCCGCGACAAGCGGGGCCTGGGGCGCAGCCCCAGGAAACTGGGGGCACCTCCCAGCGGTAGCTGGGGGAGAAAGGGCGGGACCGGGGCACCAGCCCGCCGCAGGCGGACTCAGCGCAGCGCCCACCCGTGATCCACCGGCCCGATCCCCTCCCCCAGCGGGAACCCCGCCGCGATCGCCCCGGTGACGTACTCCTTCGCCGCCGACACCGCGTCCGGCACGGACAACCCCTTCGCCAGCCCGCAGGCGATCGCACTCGCCAGCGTGCACCCCGTCCCGTGCGTATGCCGGTTGTCATGGCGCGGAGCACGCAGCAGGTGCTCGGACGTGCCGTCGGTGAGGAGATCGACCGCGTCGCCGGGCAGGTGGCCGCCCTTGACGAGAACCCAGCGCGGGCCGAAGGCCAGCAGAGCGTCGGCGGCCCGCCGGAGATCGTTCTCGCCCGTGACACGGACACCCGTCAGCCACGCCGCCTCGTCGAGGTTGGGCGTGGCCACCGTGGCCAGAGGAAGCAGCTTCAGACGCAGCGCGTCGAGCGCGGAAGCGGCCAGCAGCGGATCCCCGTGCTTGGAGACGCCCACGGGATCGACCACGACAGGCGCCCCGACGCCCGCCAGCAGCTCGGCCACCGTCTCCACCAGCTCCGCCGAGGCCAGCATCCCGGTCTTGACGGCCTGGACGCCGATGTCGTCGACGACACTGCGGAACTGGGCCCGTACCGCCTCCGCGGGCAGCGGCCAGGCGCCCTGTACGCCGCGGGAGTTCTGGGCGGTGACGGCGGTGAGGACGCTCATGCCGTGCGTCCCCAGGGCGAGCATCGTCTTGAGGTCGGCCTGGATGCCGGCGCCGCCGCCGGAGTCGGAGCCGGCGACGGTCAGCACACGCGGAGGTATCGGCATGAGCACCAACCTACGCGCCGCTCAGTCCTCCTCCGCCTCCGGCAGGTCCTCGTCGCCGAAGTGGTCCCAGCCGCCCGCCCGCTCCCAGGGCGCGCCGTCGACGGTCACCTGGGGCAGGGCGGACGGGTTGACGACCTCGCCGATCACCTTCCAGCGGGCGGGCAGTTTCACGTCGGGCGGGAAGGTGGCGACGATGGCGTGGTCCTCGCCGCCGGTGAGCACCCACTGGAGCGGGTCGACGCCGACGGCCTGCCCGATGTCGGACATCTGCGTGGGGACGTCGATGGCCGCCGTGTGCAGGTCGATCCGGACCTTGCTGGCCTCGGCGATGTGCCCGAGGTCGGCGATCAGCCCGTCGCTGACGTCCGTCATGGACGTGGCGCCGAGCGAGGCGGCGGCCGGGCCCGCGTGGTACGGGGGTTCGGGGCGGCGGTGCGCCTCGACGAAGGCGCGGGGGGAGCGGAAGCCCCGGGAGAGGACGGCGAGTCCGGCCGCCGACCAGCCGAGCCAGCCGGTGACGGCGACGACGTCGCCCGGCTGCGCGCCGGAGCGCATGACGGGTTCGTGGTTGCGGAGGTCGCCGAGGGCCGTGATGGACACGGTGATGGTCTCGCCGCGCACCACGTCCCCGCCGACCACCGCCGCGCCGGCGACCTGACATTCGTCGCGGATTCCGTCCATGAGCTCCACCGGCCAGGTGGCGGGGAGTTCGGCCGGGACGACGAGGGCGAGCAGCACGGCGGTCGGCACGGCGCCCATGGCGGCGATGTCGGCGAGGTTCTGGGCGGCGGCCTTGCGGCCCACGTCGTAGGCGGTGGACCAGTCACGGCGGAAGTGCCGCCCCTCCAGGAGCACGTCCGTGCTGGCCACGACCCTCCGGTCGGGCGCTGCGACCACCGCGGCGTCGTCGCCCGGTCCGAGCCGGACGGCCGGGGTGGTGGTGAGCCGGGACGTCAGCTCCCTGATGAGGCCGAACTCCCCCAACTCGCCGACGGTGCCTTTCACTGCGCTCCTCCTCGGAGTATCCGGTGCTGTGGTCTCGCGGTTCCCGAGGAACCGCGCGCCGCGCAGGTGGCGCGGGTCTCCCCGTGCCGTGCGGCGGCGCGGTACGGTGGCGTCTCTTCTCCCCACATGATCCTCGAAGCCGCCCTGGAGGTTCCGTGGTACAGGCGTACATCCTGATCCAGACCGAGGTCGGCAAGGCGTCGACCGTGGCCGAAGTCATCTCGAAGATCAACGGCGTGATCCAGGCCGAGGACGTGACGGGTCCCTACGACGTCATCGTCCGCGCGCAGGCCGACACCGTGGACGCGCTCGGCCGGATGGTCGTCGCCAAGGTCCAGCAGGTGGAGGGCATCACCCGGACCCTTACCTGCCCGGTCGTCCACCTGTAGCCCCTCGTATGCTCGGCCGGTGAGCACTGTGCCCGCCCGTTCAGCCCGTTCAGCCCGTTCCACCCGTACCGTCCGTCCCGTCCGGCCGCGCCGGCGGGCCGCCCTGTCCGTCACGGCGGCCCTGCTGTGCGCGGCCGTCGGCTGCTCGGCGGCGGACGACGCCCCGCGTCCCGCCGTGCCGGCCCCGTCCGGGCACCAGGCGGCGCTCTGCCGGACGTTGCACAAGGAGTTGCCGGACGAGGTGGGCGGCCTGAAGCGGCGCGCCACCGATCCCGTCTCGGACTTCACCGCCGCCTGGGGCGACGGCCCGTGGATCGAACTGCGCTGCGGGGTGCCGCGGCCGGAGATCTTCAACGACGTACGGACGCAGGCCGTGGACATCGACGGGGTGAAGTGGTCCCCCGAGCGGCTGCCGGACGGGAGCATCCGCTGCACCACCCCTCTGCGGCCGGTGTACGTCGAGGTCACGCTGCCGAAGGAGGTGGCCGGCGACGGCGGCGACATGAGCGCGCTCGTCGATCTCGCCGCCGCCGTCCGGAAGGCGGTGCCGTCCGACGACCCGGACGACTCCCCCGCTCCGAGGACTCCCTAGCGCAGGCCCGTCGAGCGGCGCAGCGCGGCCTGGAGGAGGCGGTCCACCAGTTCCGGGTACGTGACGCCGCTCTCCTGCCACATGCGCGGGTACATGGAGATGGGCGTGAAGCCCGGCATGGTGTTGATCTCGTTGATGACGAACTCACCGTCCTCGGTGAGGAAGAAGTCCGCGCGGACCAGGCCCTCGCAGGAGACGGCCTCGAACGCCTGGACGGCCAGCTCCTGGACGCGGCGGGTCTGCTCGTCGGTCAGCGGCGCGGGGACGATGCCGGCCGCCGAGTCGATGTACTTGGCTTCGAAGTCGTAGAAGGAGTGCGCCTCCACCGGCGGGATCTCGGCGGGCACGCTGGCGCGCGGGCCGTCCTCGAACTCCAGCACCCCGCACTCGATCTCGCGGCCCCGCAGCAGAGCCTCGACGAGGATCTTGGGGTCGTGGCGGCGGGCCTCCTCGATGGCCTCGTCCAGGCCGGAGGCGTCGTCCACCTTGCTGATGCCGATGGACGAGCCGGCGCGGGCGGGCTTCACGAAGAGGGGCCAGCCGTGCTCGTCGGCGAAGTCGAGGACCTTGCGGCGGGCGGCCTCGCGGTCGTTCTCCCACTCGCGCGGGCGGATCACCTCGTACGGGCCGACCGACAGCCCGTAGGAGATGAAGATCCGCTTCATGTACTCCTTGTCCTGGCCGACGGCCGAGGCGAGCACACCGGCGCCCACGTAGGGGATGCCGGCCAGTTCCAGCATGCCCTGGAGGGTGCCGTCCTCCCCGTAGGGGCCGTGCAGCATCGGGAAGACCACGTCGACCTCGCCGAGCGCCTTGGGCACCGAGCCGGGCTCGGTGTAGACGACCTCGCGGTTGGCGGGGGCGACGGGCAGCACGACCTCGCCCTCCGACGACTCGGCGAGCCGGTCGACGCTGGGCAGCGTACGGCCGGAGATGGCCATCCGCTCGGGGTCGTCGGTGGTCAGCGCCCAACGGCCGTCCTGCGTAATGCCGATCGGCAGCACGTCGTACTTCGTGCGGTCGATGGCGCGCAGCACCGCGCCGGCGGTGACCACGGAGATGGCGTGCTCGGAACTGCGGCCGCCGAAGACGACCGCGACGCGCGGCTTGCGGCCGGGGCTCTGGGTGGGGTTCTCGCTGCTCATATCGCGTTGAGCGTACCTGGTGACCCCGCCGGTCTCAGTGCCGCTCCGGCTTGGCGCTGCGCGCCATGAGCTCCTTCAGGGCGACCATGGGCGGCTTGCCCTCGTGGACGATGCCCACGACCGTCTCGGTGATCGGCATGTCGACATGGTGCCTTCGCGCCAGATCGAGCACGGACTCGCAGGACTTGACGCCCTCCGCCGTCTGCCTGGTGACGGCGATGGTCTCCTCCAGGCTCAGCCCGCGGCCGAGGTTGCGGCCGAAGGTGTTGTTGCGGGAGAGCGGGGAGGAGCAGGTGGCGACGAGGTCGCCCATCCCGGCGAGTCCGGCGAAGGTGTGCGCGTCGGCGCCCATCGCCAGGCCGAGCCGGGTGGTCTCGGCGAGGCCGCGGGTGATGAGGGACGCCTTGGCGTTGTCGCCCAGGCCCATGCCGTCGGCGATGCCGACCGCGAGGGCGATGACGTTCTTCACGGCGCCGCCGAGCTCGCAGCCGACCACGTCGGTGTTGGTGTAGGGGCGGAAGTACGCGGTGTGGCAGGCGGCCTGGAGGCGCTTGGCGACGTCCTCGTCGCGGCAGGCGACGACGGCCGCGGCGGGCTGCCGGTCGGCGATCTCCTTGGCCAGGTTGGGGCCGGTGAGGACGGCGACGCGGTCCGGGGAGACCCCGGCGACCTCCTCGATGACCTCGCTCATCCGCTTGGCGGTGCCGAGTTCGACGCCCTTCATCAGGGAGACGAGCACGGTGTCGTCGGCCAGCAGCGGCTTCCAGGCGGCGAGGTTGCCGCGGAGCGTCTGGGAGGGCACGGCGAGCACGGTGAACGCGGCCCCGGCGGCGGCCTCGGCGGGGTCGGTGGTGGCCCGGACGGCGGAGGGCAGCTCGACGCCGGGGAAGTAGTCCGGGTTGGCGCCCTTGTTGACGGCGTCCACGACGGCGGCGCGGCGGCCCCACATGGTCACCTCGCAGCCGGCGTCCGCGAGGATCATCGCGAAGGCGGTGCCCCAGGATCCGGTGCCGAAGACGGCGCAGCGTGTCACTTGCCGTCCTCCTGGCGGTCGGTGCCGGCCTGGCGGCGGGCGGCGGCGGCCGCGCGCGCCTTCTTGAGGGTGTACGGCTCGGCGGGGGCCGGCTCGTCGCGGAGTTCGGCGAGGAGTTCGGTGATCGCGGCCATGATCTTGTCGGTGACCGCGCGCAGCACCTCGGCGGTCGGCTCCTTGTCGAGGAACTCGGCGAGGTCCACGGGCGGGCCGGCCATCACCCGGAGGGTCTTGCGCGGGAAGAGGCGGACCTTCTTCTCCTTGGCGTAGGGCGGCATGGCCTCGTGGGCGCCCCACTGGGCGACCGGGATGACGGGCGCCTTGGTGAGCAGGGCGACCCGGGCGGCGCCGGTCTTGCCCTCCATGGGCCACAGGTCGGGGTCGCGGGTCAGGGTGCCCTCGGGGTAGAAGGCCACGCACTCGCCCTTGTTGATGGCGTCGACGGCGGCGCGGAAGGCGTTGGCGGCGTCGGTGCTCTCGCGGTAGACGGGGATCTGCCCGGTGCCGCGCAGCAGGGTGCCGACGAAACCGTTGCGGAAGAGGCCCGCCTTGGCCAGGAAACGGGGGACGCGCCCGGTGTTGTACTGGAAGTGCGCGTAGGACAGCGGGTCCAGATACGAGTTGTGGTTGATGGCGGTGATGAAGCCGCCGTCGGCGGGAATGTGCTCCATTCCGCGCCACTCCCGCTTGAACAGAACCACGAGCGGCGGTTTCGCCAACACCGCCGTAAAGCGGTACCAGAAGCCGATTCTGTGGCGGGACACCCGTACACCCTTCTCTTGGGACCTGGAAGCTTCCACGGGCCTGCTGCTCTCCCGGGGCCGGACAAGTGTGGCGCCAGGTACCCGGTCTGTCGAGAACACCGTAACCCCGTGCCCCTCCGGCGGCAGCGGCCGGACTCCCGGAGCGGGGGCGCGCGGCCGAGGGCGACAATGGGCCCGGCAAGGGCCGGTGGGGGCCGGGCGGGACCCGGGTGGCCCGGGTGGGCCCCGGGTGGAAGAGAGAGGGAGTGCCGTGCGCTGGACGCTGGTGGTGCCGCTGAAGCCGCTGGCGCGGGCCAAGAGCCGGCTGGCGGCGGCCGCGGGCGCGGGCTCCGGTACCAGCCGGTCCGCGCTGGCGCTGGCCTTCGCGCTGGACACGGTGGAGGCCGCGCTGTCCTGCGCGGCGGTACGCGATGTGGTGGTCGTCACCGACGACCCGCTGGCCGGCGCGGAACTGAGGGCGGTCGGTGCCCGTACGGTCGCCGAACCGGCGGGCGGCGGGGGCCTCAACGCGGCGCTCGCGCACGGCGCGCGGACGGTCCGCGCGCACCGTCCGCGAGCGGGCGTGGCGACGCTGAACGCGGATCTCCCGGCACTGCGCGCGAGGGAACTCGGGCGGGTGCTCGATTCGGCGGCGGAATTCCCGCGCGCATTTCTCGCGGACGCCGAGGGAATCGGGACGACGCTGTTGGCGGCGGCTCCCGGAATGCTTTTGGCGCCGGCGTTCGAGGGCCGCTCGCGCGCCCGGCACCGGGCTTCCGGGGCACGGGAAATCGGGTTGCCGGGGGTGGATTCCGTCCGCCGGGACGTGGACACCCCGGCGGACCTCCGGGCCGCGCTGGCCCTGGGCGTGGGACCGCGCACGGCCGCGGCCGCCGGGGCGTGGACGGCCGCCGGGCCGCCGCGCGGGGCCGCCGGCACGGCGACGGACTAGGCTCTCGGACATGCAGGCCACCGCGTACACCTACGACCCCGAGACCCGCTGCGGAAGCGTTCTCCTCGACGACGGCACCCCGGTGCCGTTCGACGCCGAGGCGTTCGACGCGGGCGGTCTGCGGCTGTTGCGGCCGGGGCAGCGGGTGCGGATCGAGTGGGCGGAGGCGGCCGGGCCGGAGCCGCGGCGTGTGACGTTGGTGACGCTCCAGACCTTCTGAGCCCAGGGTCCCGGCCTTTGAGCCGGGTGCCGGCCCGGCGAGTCCGCGCCCCCGCCTCCTTCGGCGCCCCTCGTCTCCGGCCCGGGCTCCCGGAATTACGGGCTCCGGCACGCCCTGGGGGCTGTCACGCTCTTCCCGGGCCCTGAAGGGCGGTCTGAACTCCCCCGGCGGCTCCGGCGTCCGAGGATGCCCTTCCGGGCGTCCACGGGTCTCAGCGGGCGTTCAGCCGCTCCCGCCCGCCGCCGCGCCGGAGGCGAACGCACCGCGGGCCGGGCTCCCCGAAGGGAGCCCGGCCCGGCGCGTGACGCCGTCAGCGGCTTTTTACTTCTTCTTGGCCGCGGCCTTCTTAGCGGTGGTCTTGCGCGCGGTGGTCTTGCGCGCCGGAGCCTTGGTCGCCGTGGCCTTCTTCGCCGGGGCGGTCTTCTTCGCCGTGGTCTTCTTGGCCGCCGCGGCGGTCGTCTTCTTCGCCGGCGTCGCCTTCTTCGCCGCTGCCGCCTTGGTGGCGGGCGCGGTCTTCTTGGCGGTGGTCTTCTTCGCCGCCGCCGTGGTCTTCTTGGCGGTGGTGGCCTTGGTGGCGGTGGTCGCCTTCTTGGCCGTGGTCGCCTTCTTGGCGGCCGTCTTCTTGGCGGTGGCCTTCTTGGCCGCGGCCTTGGTGGTGGCCTTGCCACCGGAAAGGCTGCCCTTGGGCGCCTTCTTCACCGCGACCTCGCCGCCCTTGGGCAGCTTCTTCGAGCCGCTCACCAGGTCCTTGAAGCCCTGACCGGCGCGGAAGCGGGGCACCGAGGTCTTCTTGACCCGGACGCGCTCGCCGGTCTGCGGGTTGCGGGCGTAACGGGCCGGGCGGTCGACCTTCTCGAACGAGCCGAAGCCGGTGACCGAGACCCGGTCGCCGGCGACGACCGCACGGACGATCGCGTCGAGTACCGCGTCGACCGCGTCAGCGGCCTGCTGACGGCCGCCGAGCTTGTCGGCAATCGCTTCAACGAGCTGCGCCTTGTTCACGTCTTCCCCTTCGGAGACACCTGCTGGAATTTGTTCCAGCCTTTTCGCACGTTAGGCAGATATATACCGCAAATCAAACACGAAACGGTCTAATCACCCTTGTGCCGCAACGAACCCGACCCATCACGGAGTTCCGTCGGTGCCGCGCTCTGAAGGGAAACGGCCCTCGTCGAGGTCCTTCATCAGCCGGTCCAGGCGCATTGCCGCGCCTGAGAGATCGTGCTTCGCCGCGGCCGTGATGGCCAGCAGCTTCCGGGACAGCGCCATCCGTACGCCCTCCGGGACTTGCAGTGCGCGCACCCGGGAGTGCGCTTCCTTGAGTTGGTCCGCGACGAGCCGGTAGAGCCCGAGTTGGCTGTCGCGTTCCATGCACCGATTGTGCCATCTGAGGCGAGTTGTCGCCTCACAGGGCCTCAACAACGCGGTGCGCCCCCTGTCCGAAGACAGGGGGCGCATCATGCCAAACCTGGGGTGAACAGCGGAAATCGAGGGTCGATCCGGGCCCCGGGCGCTGGGCCGAACGGGCGGGAAACCGGGTCGGAGACCGGCCCGGAAACCGCCTCAGACCTGGGCCGTGGACGGCTTGTGGGCCGGCCGGCGGGCTTCGAAGGCGGCGATGGCGGACTCGTGCCGGAGGGTTAGCCCGATGTCGTCCAGCCCCTCCAGCAACCGCCACCGGGCGTTCTCGTCAAGGCTGAAATCGGCCGTGATGCCCTCGGCCCGCACCTGGCGCGCGACGAGGTCCACGGTCACCTCCGCGGCGGGGTCGGCCTCGGTCAGCTCCCACAGCCGCTCGACGGTCTCCTGCGGCAGGACGACCGTCAGCAGACCGTTCTTGAGCGAGTTACCCCGGAAGATGTCCGCGAACCGTGCGGAGATCACGGTTTTGAAGCCGAAGTTCTGCAGCGCCCAGACCGCGTGCTCGCGGGAGGAGCCGGTGCCGAAGTCCGGCCCGGCGACCAGGACCGAGGCGCCCGCGCGGGCGGGCTCGTTGAGGACGAAGTCCGGGTCCTTGCGCCACGCCTCGAAGAGGCCGTCCTCGAAACCGTCGCGGGTGACCTTCTTCAGCCAGTGCGCCGGGATGATCTGGTCCGTGTCCACGTTGCTGCGGCGCAGCGGCACGGCCCGGCCGGTGTGTGCGGTGAACGCTTCCATGAGCTGCTCTTCCTCGCTGGGTGGGGTGGCTGGGGTAGGGTGCCCTGCGCCGTTCAGGCGGCGAGGACCGGACCGGCCGGGAGGTCGGCGGGCGAGGCGAGCCGGCCGAGCACGGCGGTGGCGGCGGCGACCTGCGGCGAGACCAGGTGCGTCCGGCCGCCCTTGCCCTGCCTGCCCTCGAAGTTGCGGTTGGAGGTCGACGCCGACCGCTCGCCCGGCGCCAGTTGGTCGGGGTTCATGCCCAGGCACATCGAGCACCCGGCGTGCCGCCACTCGGCGCCCGCCGCGGTGAACACCGCGTCGAGCCCCTCGTCGACCGCCTGCAACGCCACCCGGACGGACCCCGGGACGACCAGCATCCGCACCCCGTCGGCGACCGCGCGGCCGCGCAGCACGTCGGCGGCGGCCCGCAGGTCCTCGATCCGGCCGTTGGTGCAGGAGCCCACGAAGACGGTGTCCACGGCGATGTCGCGGAGCGGCTGACCGGCCGTCAACCCCATGTACTCCAGGGCGCGTTCGGCGGCGGAGCGCTCCGACGCGTCCTCGTACGAAGCGGGGTCGGGGACGGCCGCCGACAGCGGTGCGCCCTGCCCCGGGTTGGTGCCCCAGGTGACGAACGGGGAGAGGGCCGACGCGTCGATGACCACCTCGTGGTCGAAGACGGCGTCGTCGTCGGTGCGCAGGGTGCGCCAGTGGGCGACGGCGGCGTCCCAGTCGGCGCCCCGGGGCGCGTGCGGGCGGTCCTTCAGGTAGGCGAACGTGGTCTCGTCCGGGGCGATCATGCCCGCCCGGGCGCCGGCCTCGATGGACATGTTGCAGACGGTCATCCGCGCCTCCATCGAGAGCTTCTCGATCGCGGACCCGCGGTACTCGATGACGTACCCCTGGCCGCCGCCGGTGCCGATCTCCGCGATGACGGCGAGGATCAGGTCCTTCGCGGTGACTCCTTCGGGGAGTTCGCCCTCGACCGTGACGGCCATGGTCCGGAACGGCGACATGGGCAGCGTCTGGGTCGCGAGGACGTGCTCGACCTGGCTGGTGCCGATGCCGAAGGCGAGGGCGCCGAACGCGCCGTGGGTGGAGGTGTGGCTGTCCCCGCAGACCACGGTGGCGCCGGGGTGCGTCAGTCCCAGCTGCGGTCCCACTACGTGGACGACGCCCTGCTCCACGTCGCCCAGCGGGTGCAGCCGGACCCCGAACTCGGCGCAGTTGCGGCGCAGGGTCTCCAGCTGGGTGCGCGAGACCGGGTCCGCGATGGGCTTGTCGATGTCGAGGGTGGGGGTGTTGTGGTCCTCGGTGGCGATGGTCAGGTCGGTGCGGCGCACCGGCCGGCCCGCCTTGCGCAGTCCGTCGAACGCCTGGGGGCTGGTGACTTCGTGCAGCAGGTGGAGATCGATGTAGAGGAGGTCGGGCTCGCCCTCGGCGCGCGCCACGACGTGCTCTTCCCAGACCTTCTCGGCCAGTGTGCGTCCCATCGCTGTCCCTCCGGATCGGGGTGCCGTGGGTACAGGTTGGCGGCTTCCGGGAAAACGTGAACTTGCGTTTCATAGTGTGAGACGCGAGTATCGTTGCATGGACAATTCTGGTGGCGCCTCGAGCGGAGTGGGCGTACTCGACAAAGCGGCCCTGGTGCTGAGCGCCCTGGAGTCGGGCCCGGCGACGCTCGCCGGACTGGTGACGGCCACCGGCCTGGCGCG
The DNA here is from genome assembly GCF_020099395.1 of Streptomyces mobaraensis. Taxonomy (NCBI): domain Bacteria; kingdom Bacillati; phylum Actinomycetota; class Actinomycetes; order Kitasatosporales; family Streptomycetaceae; genus Streptomyces; species Streptomyces mobaraensis. The sequence continues at coordinate 2,173,612 of NZ_CP083590.1, forward strand.
CCCGACCGCGCACCGGCTCGCGGTGGCCCTGGAACACCACCGCATGGTGGCGCGCGACATGCAGGGCCGCTTCATCCTCGGCCCCCGGCTGAGCGAACTCGCGGCGGCGGCGGGCGAGGACCGCCTGCTGGCCACGGCCGGCCCGGTCCTCACGCACCTGCGCGACGTGACGGGCGAGAGCGCCCAGCTCTACCGCCGCCAGGGCGACATGCGCATCTGCGTCGCGGCGGCGGAACGGCTGTCCGGACTGCGGGACACGGTCCCCGTCGGCTCCACCCTGCCCATGAAGGCCGGCTCCGCCGCCCAGGTCCTCATGGCCTGGGAGGAGCCGGAGCGGCTGCACCGCGGGCTGCAGGGGGCTCGGTTCACGGCCACGGCGCTTTCGGGTGTGCGGCGGCGGGGGTGGGCGCAGTCGATCGGGGAGCGGGAGCCGGGTGTGGCGTCCGTCTCCGCGCCGGTGCGGGGGCCTTCGAATCGGGTGGTGGCGGCGGTGTCGGTGTCCGGGCCGATTGAGCGGCTCACCCGGCACCCTGGGCGTATGCATGCCCAGGCCGTGCTGGACGCGGCGGTGCGGCTGACGGAGGCGTTGCGGCGCAACGGGTGAGGGTGCCCCGGACCCGCCCTTTCTCCCCCAGCTACCGCTGGGAGGTGCCCCCAGTTTCTTGCGGGGGCAAGCCCCCGCACCCCCGAAACTGCGCTCCGCGCGGTTGTCCTCAAACGCCGGACGGGCTGATTTCAGCCCGTCCGGCGCTTGAGGACGAGCGGCGCGGCCGCGAAAAGGGGGTCTGGGGGCTTGCCCCCAGGAATCGGCGAAGGGGCGGGGCAGGGGCTCAGCCCCCCGCAGGGGCCCCGAGCCGCTCCGCGGCCCGCTCGCCCCGCCGGGCCACGGCCTCGACCCCGTACGCGGCACCGAGCCCATGCGCCGGCATCCCGCTGTAGATCGTCTCGTAGGACCCCGCCGGCACCACATACGTCTCGTGCCAGATCCCCACCCGCCCCGCCGCGTCCCGCGCCCGCCGGTTGAACGCGGCCCAGGCCGGCCGGTGGAGCCGGTCCCGGTCGGCCGCGTAGGCGAGCAGCTTCTCGCGCGACTCCCAGTACTGCAGCACCGTGTACTCCCGCGGCCCGGCCGTCAGCAGCCGGTAGCCCAGCAGCCCGGCGTCGGGGTCCCGCCCGAGCTCCCCCAGCATCCGCCGCATCGCGTCGAACACCGGTATCCAGTGGCGCGCCGAGCGCCAGCGGTTGATCCGCATGCCGATCAGGAAGACGACCACGTCCCCTTCGGCCGCCGCCGTGACCCGGCCCTCGATCGGTGACTTGCCCATGGCGTTACCCCCGCCCCTCATTGGACGGCGGCGCCGTCCATGCTTGGATAGTGGCACTATCCAACAGGAGGGCGCAAGAGCCATGCGACTGGCCGAGCTCAGCGAACGCAGCGGCGTTCCCACCGCGACGATCAAGTACTACCTGCGCGAGGGGCTGCTGCGGCCGGGCCGCCGGGTGTCCGCGACCCAGGCCGCGTACGACGAGGGCCATCTGCGGCGGCTGCGGCTGGTACGGGCGCTGATCCAGGTGGGCGGGGTGTCGGTGGCCGCCGCGCGGGAGGTGATCGCCGCGGCGGAGGACACGTCCCTGGACCACCACATGCGGCTGGGGGCGGCCACCTGGGCCCTGCCGAGGGTCCCGGCACCGGAGGCCGGCGACGAGGCGGCGGAGGCCGCCCGCGGGGCGGTGGACGGCCTGCTCGCGCGGCTGGGGTGGGACCCGGCCCGGGTGGAGGTCACGGCCTCCCCCGCCTACCGGACGCTGCTGGACTCGGTGGCCGCCCTGGCCCGGCTGGGCTACCCGTGCGGGACGGAGCACCTGCTGCCGTACGGGCGGCTGGCCGCGGAGCTCGCCGTCACCGACCTGGACCTGGTGCTGGCGGAGCCGACGGCGGACGGTCAGGTGGAGGCGGCCGTGGCGCTCACCGTGCTCTACGAGCCGGTGCTGCTCAGCCTGCGGCGGCTGGCGCACGCGGAGGAGTCGGCGCGGCGCCTCGAAGGCGGGGACGTCGGAGGCCAGGACGACGGAAGCGGGCCCCCGGAGCTCAGCCGACCGACTCCGGCAGCCGGAGACCGGGAGTCCGGTCCCAGCCGATGAGCGTGATGACCTCGCACAGCCGCGGCGCCAGGCCGGTGAGTTCGACGGAGCGGTGGCGGGCGGCGCGGGCCCGGGCGAAGGTCATCAGCAGCCGGAGGCCGCCGAGGTCGGGGAACTCCACGCCGGACATCTCCAGGCGGAGGTCGTCGCGGACCGCGGCCACCGAGCGCAGGGCGTCCCGGAGCTGCCGGTGGGCGGAGGCGTCGACCCGGCCCTCCAGGCGCAGGCCGGGCGGCCGGTAGGTGCGGACGACGAGCAGGTCGGCGGTTCTGACCAGCGGGTCGGGGCCCACGCCGCGGGTGTGGGCCGAGGCGGCGGCGTCCAGCGCCTCGGGGGCGCAGCGCCGGACGTCGTACTGGCAGACGGCCAGGGCGCGGCCGGCGGCGAACTCCTCGCCGAGCAGGGACTCGTACCGCAGCAGCCGGCGCACGTCGCGCCCGTCGTGCGGGGCCGGGCAGGGTTCCCCGGCGATGCGCAGGGCGCGGTAGCCCTCCGCGCGGCAGCGGGTGGCGGCGGTGTGTAACCGGTCCCGCAGCGCGGCGGGTTCCAAGGGGCCGTCGCCGGTGCGGAGTTCGTCCAGGGGGAGCACTTCCACGCCGGTGCGCGGGGCCGGCAGCCGGTACCGGTCGAGCAGGGCCGCGGGGTCGTGGGGGTCCCGGCGGCCGGCCAGGTAGAGGATCTTGTCCTGGGCGTCCAGGCCGCCGCGGACGAACTCCCGCAGCACCGCGGTCCGCTCCTCGTCGGAGGCGAAGAGCAGGCAGGCGTGGTCACCGGGCCGGAGGTCGCCGACGGGGGTCCGGTGGAGCGCGCCACGGGGAAGGGCCATGCGGGGAATTATGGCGACGGCGCCCCGGGGCGAGAAGGGCGCACGGGGCGGAAACGGCAAATGCCCCCCGCGTATCGCGGAGGGCATTTCCCTGTGCGTACCCCCGACCGGATTCGAACCGGCGCTACCGCCTTGAGAGGGCGGCGTGCTAGGCCGCTACACAACGGGGGCTTGCTCTGTTGCAGACTCGGAAGTCTTGCGCTGGGCTACCAGGACTCGAACCTAGACTAAATGAACCAGAATCACTCGTGCTGCCAATTACACCATAGCCCATGGTGATGACCAGTACCCCCGACCGGATTCGAACCGGCGCTACCGCCTTGAGAGGGCGGCGTGCTAGGCCGCTACACAACGGGGGCCCTAGCGATCCATCGACATCGCCTCCGGAATTCTCCGAATGGTGACGGATTCAGGATCAGTACCCCCGACCGGATTCGAACCGGCGCTACCGCCTTGAGAGGGCGGCGTGCTAGGCCGCTACACAACGGGGGCTCGCACTTCGCGTTTTGCGCTTTCGCGCGGTTTCTACTTTACCAGTAGTTTTGCAAGAGAATTTCCAGTGAATTTCTCTTGCTGGGGTACCAGGACTCGAACCTAGACTAAGTGAACCAGAATCACTCGTGCTGCCAATTACACCATACCCCACCAGAACTCAACCCCCCTGAAGGGGTCTTGCTCGGCTCGCGCCCTCCGCTCCGGCCTCTCGGCCCTCCCGGGCGGCGCAGGAAGAACATTACCCGAAGGTGGACGGGGCACCAAAATCGATAACCCGGGCCGGTGCCCGGCCCGGGCCCCGGAACGCGGCGAAGGGCCCCGGAGGCCGCCCGCGCGGCTTCCAGGGCCCTTCGGGGTGCGGGCGGCAGCCGTCAGGCGGCCAGCTTCGCCAGGGCGGCGTCGACACGCTCCAGGGTCCGCTCGCGGCCGAGGACCTCCAGCGACTCGAAGAGCGGCAGGCCGACCGTACGGCCGGTGACGGCCACCCGGACCGGGGCCTGGGCCTTGCCGAGCTTGAGGCCGTGCTCCTCACCCGCGGCGACGACGGCGGCCTTGAGGGCCTCGGCGTTCCAGTCGGCGGCGGCCAGCTTCTCGCGGGCGGTACGGAGGAGGGCGTCGGAGCCCTCCTTCATGGCCTTGGCCCAGGACGCCTCGTCCTCCACCGGGCGGTCGAGGAAGAGGAAATCCACGTTGGCCGTGATGTCGGAGAGGACCGTGAGGCGGGTCTGGGCCAGCGGGGCCAGCTCCGCGAACGCGGCGGCGTCGAACGCCTCCGGCGCCCAGGGGGCGTGCGGGGCGCGCAGCCAGGGCTCGCAGGCCGCGACGAAGTCCTTCACGTCCAGCCGGCGGATGTGGTCGGCGTTGATCGCCTCGGCCTTCTTGAGGTCGAAGCGGGCCGGGTTGGCGTTGACGTCCTTGATGTCGAACGCCGCGACCATCTCGTCCATCGAGAAGAGGTCCTGGTCGGCCGAGAGGGACCAGCCGAGCAGCGAGAGGTAGTTGAGCAGGCCCTCCGGCAGGAAGCCGCGCTCCCGGTAGAGGTTGAGGGAGGACTGCGGGTCGCGCTTGGAGAGCTTCTTGTTGCCCTCGCCCATGACGTACGGCAGGTGGCCGAACTCGGGCACGGCCTTGGCGACGCCCAGCTCGATCAGCGCCTTGTAGAGGGCGATCTGCCGCGGAGTGGAGGACAGCAGGTCCTCGCCGCGCAGCACGTGGGTGATCTCCATCAGCGCGTCGTCGACGGGGTTGACGAGCGTGTACAGCGGGGCACCGTTGGCCCGGACGATGCCGAAGTCCGGCACGTTCTCCGGGGTGAAGGTGAGTTCGCCGCGGACCAGGTCGGTGAAGGTGATCGCCTCGTCGGGCATCCGGAAGCGGACGATCGACGGGCGGCCCTCGGCCTCGTAGGCGGCCTTCTGCTCGGGGCTCACGACCCGGCACTTGCCGTCGTAGCCGGACGGCTTGCCGGCGGCGCGGGCGGCCTCGCGGCGGGCGTCGAGCTCCTCGGTGGTGCAGTAGCAGTGGTACGCGTGGCCGGCGTCGAGGAGCTTCCGCGCCACGTCGCGGTAGATGTCCATGCGCTGCGACTGGCGGTAGGGCGCGTGGGGGCCGCCCACCTCGGGGCCCTCGTCCCAGTCGAAGCCCAGCCACCGCATCGCGCCGAGGAGCTGCTCGTACGACTCCTCGGAGTCGCGGGCCGCGTCGGTGTCCTCGATGCGGAAGACCAGGGTGCCGCCGTGGTGGCGGGCGAACGCCCAGTTGAAGAGGGCGGTGCGGACCAGCCCCACGTGGGGGTTGCCGGTCGGCGAGGGACAGAAACGTACGCGGACGTTCGCGTTAGCCACGCTTGATCACCTTGTTGGTGAGAGTGCCGATGCCTTCGATGGTGACGGCGACCTCGTCGCCGTCGTGCAGGGGTCCGACCCCGGCGGGGGTGCCGGTGAGGACGACGTCGCCGGGGAGCAGCGTCATCGCCTCGGTGATGTGGACGATGAGCTCCTCGACGGAGCGCAGCATCTGGGCGGTGCGGCCGCTCTGCCGCAGCTCGCCGTTGACCGTGCAGGTGATCGCCAGGTCGCCCGGGTCGACCTCGGTCTCGATCCAGGGGCCGAGCGGGCAGGAGGAGTCGAAGCCCTTGGCGCGGGCCCACTGCTTCTCGCGCTGCTGGACGTCGCGCGCGGTGACGTCGTTGGCACAGGTGTAGCCGAGGATGACGTCCTTGACGCGCTCGCGCGGGACCTCGCGGCACATGCGGCCGATGACCACGGCCAGCTCGGCCTCGTGGTGGACGTCGCTGCTGAAGGACGGGTACGCGATGGGGTCGCCCGGGCCGACGACGGAGGTCGACGGCTTGAAGAAGGCGACGGGCACCTCGGGCACCTCGTTGCCCAGCTCCGCGGCGTGCTCGGCGTAGTTGCGGCCGATGGCCACGACCTTGCTGGGCAGGACGGGCGGGAGCAGGCGGACCTTGCTCAGCGGCACCTTGGTGCCGGAGCGTTCGAAGTCGCCGTAGGGAATGCCCTTGATGATGTCGAGGACGGGACCGCCCTCGGTGGAGGCGTCCCCCTCGACCACGCCGTAGCCGACGTTGCCGTCGATGGAGAATCTGGCGATGCGCACGGGAAGCTGAGCCCCTCACTGATCCGGCCGGAGTCTGACACTTCAGGCTATCGCGGGGGCCGCGCGCGCTCCGTGCGCGGCGTTCGGCCGGGCGATCCGGGCGGGCGGTCCGGCCGGCGATCCGTTCCCGGCGGTCCGGACGGGCGGGACGAGCGAGGGGCCTGCCGGATCCGGCAGGCCCCTCGGGGGCTCCTCGGGCGCGCGGGCCCGTCAGTCCTCGACGAGGACCGGCGCGGGAGCGGTCATCAGGACGGTGCGGCGCGGGTTGGCGGTGACCGTGGGGAGCTCGACCGCGTGCTGCGGGCGCTCGGCCTCGAACAGCGCCTTGGCGTCGTCGAGGTTCGCGAGCGTGGTGCGGCGCGGGTTGGCGGTCTTCCGGGAGGGGCTGGTGGTCTTCACTGTGCGGTTGCCTCGCGTTGTCTCTGGTGTCGTCAGGTCTCGTCGTCGCGGTCGTCGCGGGCTTCGAGGGCGGCCGGCCGCGGCCTCGCGGGTCGTCCGCGGGCGTCGGCGGCCGTCACGTCCGCGCAAGGATCCAGGCTAGGCGCGCCCTTCCCCGCCATACCGAGCAGGATGCGGGGTGTCACCTGTGAGTTTCCTCACGAAGCTTGGGATAAATGCCGCATAACCGACAGCTGTCCCGCCTGTACGAAACGGACATCGCCGGACTGAAGCTGACGTTCCGCTCCTGATCATGGCGACTGGGACAGGTCGCTCAGCGCGACGAGGTGCGGCGCATTCGCCCGCGTAAGTCCGAATTGATAGGAGTGGACCCTCCACGGAGAGCGACAGGGCGGGCTACCGTCCGTGACCGATCCGCGGTGGGACGCACCGGCCTTGTTGGCGCATCCGGCACTGTGCTGGAATTCCACGGACCGCCAGGGGGGCACCGCGGTCCCCCCACGACTCGACACCGTTCCTCCGCTCGCCGGGGGGACGCCTGGTCCAGAGGTTGCGACGCTAGTGCAGGGACGTTTCAAGAGGGATGGCAGCGCTGCGGCGGAGCCGGAGCCGCAGGGTGCGGCGACAGGCGGCGACCGCGGCACGCCCGTCGACGCGCCGGCCGGCGGCGAACCCGCCGGCGGCCCCAAGGGGAAGGGCAAGGCGAAGGTCCCCAGCGGGCCGGGCTCACGAATAGCCCTGCGCAACTGGCGCATCAGTACCCGCCTGGTGTCCCTGCTCGCCCTGCCCGTCGTCGCCGCGACGACCCTGGGTGCGCTGCGTATCGACAGCTCGCTGCAGGACGTCGACCAGCTCGACCACATGAAGCTGCTGACGGACATGACCAGCGTGGCCACCGACCTGGCCAACGCGCTCCAGGAGGAGCGCGACCGGTCCGCCGCGCCGCTGATCCTCAAGGACCCGAAGAACGACGACGTCGTGGCGCCGCGCCAGCGGACCGACAAGGCGATCGAGGAGTTCAAGAAGCTCACCGAGCGGGTCAAGCCCGACGACGCCACCACGACCGGCGTCAACGCCACGCTGGTGGAGATCTCCCGGCAGCTGACGGACATCCAGAAGTACCGCAACGACGCGTACCACGACCCGAACCAGATCTCGCGGACCGTCAACGCGTACAACAGCCTCGTCACCTCGCTGATCACGCTGTCCCAGGACATGGCCCTGGCGTCCAGCAACAGCGAGATGATCGCCTCCACCCGCGCCCTGGCCTCGTTCTCCTCCGCCAAGGAGTACGCGTCCATGCAGCGCGCGCTGATCAGCGCCGGTCTCGCCCGCTCGCCGCACGAGCTCTCCGACAACGACCGCCTCTTCGGCCAGTCCGCGTTCACCGGCGAGGACCAGGCGTACAAGCGCTTCCTCCGCGTCCACGGCGACACGGACCGGGAGCTGCTCCAGGGTCTGAACGGCGGCACCTACGACATCTCGCAGGCCAACGCCTACGCCGAGCGCGTGCTGATGCGCGGCGACGGCCTGCGCGGCGCGGACAGCCTCACCTACCGCGACTGGTTCGACCGCGACAGCGTCAAGATCGCGGAGATGTCCAAGATCGAGACCACGCTCCTCAACGAGATGGAGCAGAAGGCCCTCGAACTCCGCGACGACGCCCAGCAGGAGGCGTACCTCAACGGTGCGCTGATCATCCTCGTCCTCGGCATCTCGCTGGTCGGCGCCTTCGTCGTGGCCCGGTCCATGGTGCGCTCGCTGCGCCGGCTCCAGGACACCGCGCAGAAGGTCGCCCAGGAACGCCTGCCCGAGCTGGTCAAGCAGCTCTCCGAGGCCGACCCGCAGGACGTGGACACCTCCGTCGAGTCCGTCGGCGTGCACAGCCGCGACGAGATCGGCAAGGTGGCCGCGGCCTTCGACGACGTGCACCGCGAGGCCGTCCGCCTCGCCGCCGAGCAGGCCCTCCTCCGGGGCAACGTCAACGCGATGTTTACCAACCTCTCGCGGCGGTCGCAGGGCCTCATCCAGCGTCAGCTCTCGCTCATCTCTGAACTGGAGTCCCGCGAGGCCGACCCGGACCAGCTGTCCTCGCTGTTCAAGCTCGACCACCTCGCGACCCGTATGCGCCGTAACGGCGAGAACCTCCTCGTTCTCGCCGGTGAAGAGCCCGGCCGCCGGTGGACCCGGCCGGTCCCGCTCGTCGACGTGCTGCGTGCCGCCGCGTCCGAGGTGGAGCAGTACGAGCGCATCGAACTCACCGGTGTGCCGCCGACCGAGGTCGCCGGCCGCGTCGTCAACGACCTCGTGCACCTCCTCGCCGAGCTGCTGGAGAACGCGACGTCGTTCTCCTCGCCGCAGACCAAGGTCAAGGTCACCGGTCACGCCCTGCCCGACGGCCGGGTGCTGGTCGAGATCCACGACACCGGCATCGGCCTCTCCCAGGAGGACCTGGCGGCGATCAACGAGCGGCTGGCCAGCCCGCCGACCGTGGACGTCTCCGTCTCCCGGCGCATGGGTCTGTTCGTGGTCGGCCGCCTGTCCCTGCGACACGGCATCCGCATCCAGCTCCGCCCGTCGGACTCCGGCGGCACCACCGCGCTCGTCATGCTGCCGGTCGACGTCGCCCAGGGCGGCAAGAAGCCCGGCCCCGGCGCGCCCGGCGGCCCCGGCCTGCCCGGTGGCGGCGCCCCCGGCGGCATGCCCGGCACGGGCGTCCCGGGCGCCCCGGGCATTCCCGGCGGCAAGACCGCGCCCGGCCTGCCCGGTCCCGGCGGTCCCGGCGGTGCCCCGCAGGCGCCGGCCCGCGACCGCGGCCAGCTGCCGCCCAAGGGCCCGCGCCCGCCGGCCAATCCGTCGCGGGCCGGCGGCCTGACGCAGAGCGGTCTGCCGACGCGCGTTCCCGGGGCCACCCCGGGCGCGGGCGCGCCGACCGGCGGCCCCAGCCTCTTCGACGCCCCGCCGCACGCCGGCGCGGGTGACGACGCCTCCGGCGGCAAGGGCGCCGACGGCCGGTCCGGCCTGCCGCCGCGCGGCAAGCGGCCCGCCGTGATCGCGCCGGTGGGCAACGGCCGCCGCCCGCAGCCGCCGCAGCGCGGCGAGGGCACCGGCTCCGACCTGCCCGTCCGCGGTGGCGGCGAGGCCGGCAAGGGTGGCGAGTCCACCAAGAGCGGCCTGCCCAAGCGCGGCGACCGGTCGAGCACGCCCGGCGGGCTCCCGGTCCGGGGCGCCGGCACGCCGTCCGGCCTGCCCGAACTGCCCGTCCGCGGCGGCGAGGACAAGCCCGGCACCGGCGGCCTGCCCCAGCGCGGCGGTGCCGGGAACGGCCTGCCCCCGCGCAACGCGCTCTCCGGCCTGCCCAAGCGCGGCGACCGCAAGAACACCCCCGCCGAGCCGCCGGCCCGTCCGGCGCCGAGCTGGGGCAACGACCGCTCCCCCGCCGCACCGGTGGACGACTGGCCGCTGGCCTCCAACGGTTCCTCGCGCGCCGAGCGGGACACCCCGCGCGGCCACGACAGCGTCGAGACCCCCGAGCGCGCCGAAGGACCGTTTGCCACCGGGCAGTTCCCGCAGCTCGCGCCCGTACCGGAGCCCGAGAGCAGCGGCACCGGCCGCCACGCGCTGCCCGCCGTCCCCGAGGGTGACGCGGACGGCCCGGGTGGCACCGGGCAGTACCCGCGCCTGGCGCCCGTGCCCGAGCCGGAGAGCAGCAGCACCGGCCGGCACGCGCTGCCCTCCCGTGACGCCGCGTCCCCGGCCGACCCGGGCAGCACCGCCGCCTTCCCGCAGCTGGCCCCCGTGCCGGACGCCGACGGCACCGGGCGGATCGTTCCGCCTGCCGGTGCCGGCCGCTTCGGACAGCAGGACGCCGGGCAGCGGGACGCCGGGCGACAGGACACCGGCCGGTTCGACACGGGCCAGTTCGAGACGGGCCGGTTCGACACCGGACAGTTCGACACCGGGCAGTTCGACACCGGGTCCGGCAACGCCCCCCGGCACGACGGCACGCGGGAGTCGACGCCGCTCTTCCAGGAGCTGGAGTCGCACTGGTTCCAGGACCAGGAGACCCGCGAGCGGGCGCCGGAGCCGGCGGCCGAGCCCGAGGCGCCCCGCGGTCTGCCGCGCCGGGCCCCGCGCGCCGAGGCCCCCGCTGCCCCCACCGCCCCCGACGTCACGGCCCAGACCCCGCTGCCGGACTGGCGCGAGTCCCCCAACGACGAGCGCTGGCGCCGGGCCGAGCAGGTCCGGGTGCCCGCCGCGGACGGAACCACCTCGTCGGGCCTGCCCCGCCGGGTCCCCCGGGCCAACCTCGTCGAGGGCACGGCCCAGCAGCAGGCCCTGCCGGAGGGTCCGCAGGTCTCGCGCGCGCCCGACGACGTGCGCGGCCGGCTGACCAACCTCCGCCGGGGCATTCAGCAAGGACGTCAGGCCGGCACCAGCCCGGCCACCGGTAGCCACCACGGTGGCCCCACCTACCAGCAGGAGCGTTAGTTGAGTCCGATGAGCCAGGCGGCGCAGAATCTGAACTGGTTGATCACCAACTTCGTGGAGAGCACCCCGGGGGTGTCCCACACGGTGGTGGTGTCCGCCGACGGACTGCTGCTGGCCATGTCCGAGGGGTTCCCCCGGGACCGCGCGGACCAGCTGGCGGCGGTGGCCTCCGGCCTGACCTCCCTGACGGCCGGTGCCTCGCGCATCTTCGAGGGCGGGCCCGTCAACCAGACCGTGGTGGAGATGGAGCGCGGCTTCCTCTTCATCATGTCCATCTCCGACGGCTCCTCGCTGGCCGTGCTGGCGCACCCGGAGTGCGACATCGGCCTCGTCGGCTACGAGATGGCCCTGCTGGTCGACCGCGCGGGCAACGTACTGACGCCCGATCTCCGCGCCGAACTGCAGGGAAGCCTGCTGAACTGACCGTACACACACCGCAAATCCCGTCCGACCGTACGGCCGAAAGCTCCCACCGGCCCCCGCTCGACGGCATCATTGCCTTCCTGCTGTCCCGCCCGGAGGATTCATGACCCCGCCCGTCTCGCCCGGCCCGTACGGCGCCTCGCACCACATGCCGTACGGGAGTGAAGGCGACCAGCCACTGGTCCGTCCCTACGCCATGACGGGCGGCCGGACCCGGCCGCGCTACCAGCTCGCCATCGAGGCGCTGGTCAGCTCGACCGCCGACCCGGCCCAGCTGGGCAACCTGCTGCCCGAGCACCAGCGGATCTGCCACCTCTGCCGTGAGGTGAAGTCGGTCGCGGAGGTCTCCGCGCTGCTGAACATGCCGCTCGGCGTGGCGCGGATCCTGGTGGCCGACCTGGCCGAGGCCGGGATGGTGGCGATCCATCAGCCGGGCGGCGGCGGCGAGGCCGGCGGAACGCCGGATGTGACACTGCTCGAAAGGGTGCTCAGTGGACTTCGGAAGCTCTAGCGGGACCACCGGTCGCGCCACGACCTCCGCGAAGATCGTGGTGGCCGGCGGTTTCGGCGTGGGCAAGACCACGTTCGTCGGCGCCGTCTCGGAGATCAGCCCGCTGCGCACCGAGGCCGTGATGACGTCCGCGTCCGCGGGCATCGACGATCTGAGCCACGTCCAGGACAAGACGACGACCACCGTCGCCATGGACTTCGGCCGCATCACGCTGGACGACGACCTGATCCTGTACCTGTTCGGCACCCCCGGACAGGACCGGTTCTGGTTCATGTGGGACGACCTGGTCCGCGGTGCCATCGGGGCGGTCGTCCTGGTGGACACCCGCCGCCTCGCCGACTGCTTCCCCGCCGTCGACTACTTCGAGAACAGCGGCCTGCCCTTCGTCATCGCCCTCAACGGCTTCCACGGAGAGCAGCCCTACTCCCCCGAAGAGGTGCGCGAGGCGCTGCAGATCGGGCCGGACGCGCCCATCATCACCACCGACGCGCGGCATCGGAACGAGGCGAAGAGCGCGCTCATCACGCTCGTCGAGCACGCCCTGATGGCGCGGCTGAAGTAGCCGGCGGGAGCGGGCGGCCGTGTGGGATCCGCCACGGGCCGCCCCCGGGCTTCATAACGTTTCGACAGAGAATTGACCGGGGCGCGACAGGCCCGCCACCACGGGCCGCAGCCGTCCGGTTCCCCTCCGCACATGTTTCGCCCGCCTTTTGGCGTCGCTCGCTCTTAATGCCCGTTTTATGTCGGGCGGATCCCCCCGGCCGTCGGCTCTGCCCACTGTTTGGAACGCACTGGTCCGGCGTGCTGGAATTTCCCGAACTGGGCCGTCGTGGCCCAGCCGAAAGACGGCACGACGTCCTCGACGTCGGTGCCGACGCCGAGAGGTTGTTGGACGAGTGAGGCGAAGAAAGACCGGCACCGCGCAGCAGGCGAAGGACGCGCGGGGCAACTTCACACCGCCGTCGCAGGCCGCGGTGGAGCCCTCGGACGTTCCCCGTACCCCCGTCGCGCCCAGTGGCGGTGGCGGACGGCTCTCTCCCCGCAACTGGCGGGTGGCCACCCGGCTGAACGCGATCCTCCTCATCCCGGTGCTGGTCGCCCTCGTCTTCGGTGGTCTCGGCATCAAGAACTCGGTCGACACCTGGACCGAGGCCGAGGACGCGGCCGACACCGCCCGTGTGGTGCGGGCCGCGGCCGACTACGCCCAGGCGATCGTCGACGAGCGCGACAAGAGCGTCATCCCCCTGCTGGCGAAGCAGCACGAGGACGAGAACGTCAAGAAGGCCCGGGAGACGACGGATTCCGCCCAGGCCGCCTTCAACGACACCGTCCGCTCCATGCCCGACACCCCCAGCCTGCAGCGCCGGCTGGCGGCGGTCCGGGACGCGGAGAAGAAGCTGCCGCAGATCCGGAAGACCGCCTACGCCTCCGAGGCCGCGAAGACCGAGGACGCGTACGGCTCCATCCAGCGTCCGCTGATGGCGTTCACCAACGAACTCGGCCTGGGCACCGGCACCGTCACCTCGTACGGCCGCATGGTCTACGCCGTCTCGCTGGCCAAGGCCGCCGAGTCGCTCCAGCGGTCCATGGGTACGCACCTGCTGGCCAAGCCGGACATGGCCGCCAAGGACCGGCGCTTCCTGCTGACCTCCTTCTCCTCGTACAACTTCCTCGAGTACATCGCCTCCGACGAGTACACGACCGGTGGTTCCCAGGAGGACATCGACCGGCTGAAGAACACGCTCAAGGAGAAGGCGCAGGTCGAGCAGCAGAACAAGATGGCGCTGGCCATCATGTCCGGCGAGTCGCCGGAGAAGCTGAAGGCCGTCGGCGTCACTCCTGAGTCCTGGTACACCACGGCCACCGGGAAGTTCGACGCCTACCGCGCCGTCGAGTCGCACCTCGCCGACCACGCGGTGGACCAGGCGTCGCAGGTCGCCTCCGACGCCCGCCGGGACGCGATCGTCAACGGCTCGATCATGATCGTCGCGCTGCTGGCCGCGTTCTTCGTCGCCGGGCGCATCGCCCGCTCGATGAGCCGCAGCATGCGCCGGCTGCGCGGTGCCGCCTTCGAGGTGGCCGAGCAGCGGCTGCCGGCCCTGGTCGACCAGCTCTCGCGCACCGAGCCGGGCCGGATCGACACCCGGGTGCAGCCCATCCCGATCGACACCAAGGACGAGATCGGCGAGGTCGCCCGCGCCTTCGACCAGGTGCACCGGGAGGCCGTCCGGCTCGCCGCCGAACAGGCGATGCTCCGGGGCAACGTCAACGCGATCTTCACCAACCTCTCCCGCCGCAACCAGAGCCTGATTGAGGGCCAGCTGGAGCTCATCACCGGGCTGGAGAACAACGAGGCCGACCCGGACCAGTTGGAGAACCTCTTCCGGCTCGACCACCTGGCCACTCGTATGCGCCGCAACGGCGAGAACCTCCTCATCCTCGCGGGCGAGGAGCCCGGCCGCCGCTGGGACCAGCCGATCCCGCTGGTGGACGTGTTGCGCGCGGCCTCCTCCGAGGTGGAGGCGTACGAGCGCATCGAGCTGGACGGCGTCTCGGAGGCCGAGATCCACGGTCTCGCCGTGACCGACCTCGTGCACCTCCTCGCCGAGCTGCTGGAGAACGCGACCACGTTCTCCTCCCCGCACACCAAGGTCCGCGTCAACGCCACGCGTCTGCCCGACGGCCGTGTGATGGTCGAGATCCACGACAAGGGCATCGGCCTCACCCCCGAGGACTTCGCGGACATCAACCACAAGCTGGCCAACCCGCCGACCGTGGACGCCACGGTCTCCCAGCGGATGGGTCTCTTCGTGGTCGGCCGGCTGGCCATGCGGCACGGCATCCGCGTCCAGCTCCGTCCCTCGGGCGAGCAGGCCGGCACCACCTCGCTGGTCATGCTCCCGGAGCCCATCACCCACGGTGGCGGTGGCGAGGACGAGCAGGCCGGCGACGACTTCACGGTCTCCCGGATCGTCCCGGAGCAGCAGGCCGGCACCGTCGGGCCGGCCGGCGGCGTCCGTACCGCCGCGGAACTGGGCTTCGACGACTCGCGCTACGAGCCGGGGGCGGCGGGTGCCCCGGTGCTCGACCCGCTCGGCCGCTCGCGGCTGCGCGAGGAGCGGCGGGCCGCCCTGGAGGGCGCCCTGGAGGCGCACACCTCCGCGCAGCCCGGGCACGACACCGGTGGGCACCAGGTGCCGTCGCACGACACCCGGCAGACTCCGTTCGCCCCGCAGGCCACGGGTGAGCAGCCGTATACGGAAGCCGCCTACAGCGAACAGGGCTTCACCGACCAGCAGACCTACGGCGACTTCAACGCCCCCGCCTACCAAGGTGAGTGGGGCGGGACGGCTCCGGAGGCCACTCCGTACCAGCACGGGTACGCGTCGGGTTACGGAGCGGAATCGGAATCTCAGCCGTCCGCTGACACGGCGCAGCCGGAGCGCGTAGAGTTCGACCGTCCGGGCCCCGCCACGAGCGGCCCTCCCTCGCTGACCGGGTCCGGTCTGCCGCGCCGCGATCGGCAGTGGCAGCAGCCGGAGACGGGCGAGGAGGCCACGAGGGGCGGCGCAGAACCGGACCGGTCCCAGCAGGACATCTCCCGGCCTCGGAACGAGGGGGACACGTCCGCCGGGCAGTCGGCCAACGACGAGCGCTGGCAGCGCGCCGAGCGGCTCCGGGTGCCGAAGGCGGACGGAACGACTTCCTCCGGTCTCCCGCGCCGGGTGCCCAGGGCCAATCTGGTCGAGGGCAAGGCGGTGGAGACCTCCCAGGGCGGCCCGCAGATATCCCGGGCACCCGAGGACGTCCGCGGCAGGCTCGCCAACCTGCGCCGCGGTGTCCAGCAGGGGCGCAGCGCGGGAACGGACTCCTCGGAGTTCCCCGCGATCACCGCGCAGGAGCAGCAGCAGCAACACGACCAGGGCTTCGGCCCCGGCGGCACCTACGAGCAGGAGCGTTAGTGTGAGCCCGATGAGCCAGGCGGCGCAGAACCTGAACTGGTTGATCACCAGTTTCGTGGAGAACACCCCAGGGGTGTCCCACACCGTCGTGGTCTCCGCCGACGGACTCCTTCTGGCCATGTCCGAAGGGTTTCCGCGGGACCGCGCGGACCAGCTGGCGGCGGTGGCCTCCGGCCTGACCTCCCTGACCGCGGGTGCCTCGCGCATCTTCGAGGGCGGCGCCGTCAACCAGACCGTGGTGGAGATGGAGCGCGGCTTCCTCTTCATCATGTCCATCTCCGACGGCTCCTCGCTGGCCGTGCTGGCGCACCCCGAGTGCGACATCGGCCTCGTCGGCTACGAGATGGCCCTGCTGGTCGACCGCGCGGGCAACGTGCTCACGCCCGACCTCCGCGCCGAACTGCAGGGGAGCCTTCTCAACTAGCAGAGAGACAGTGCGTTTCGCGCCACCGCGCCTTAAGGTGCGGTGGCGCGACCAGCAGCAGACAGGAAAGTCGGAGGAGGAGCCGTGGCAACGCCCCCAGGCGGTTACCCGTATGGCAATGACCAGCAGGAGAACCCGCCGCTGAACCGCTTCAACTTCCCCTCCGCGCCCACCCCCAGGGACCGGTCGGAGGCCCAGCACCCCTCACAGGTGCCCTACACCCCGCAGCCCCCGGTACCGCCGCACGCGGTGCCCGGCGGCGGGTACTCCCCGCCCAGCGCGCCCGGGCACGTCCCGACGGGCCATGTCCCGCCCCCCGCGGGGCAGGGCCGGCACGCGGGACAGGGGCCGCAGCACCGGCGTTCGGGGTCGCCGTCGGGTGGCAAGAGCAACCCGTTGGTCCGCCCCTACGCCATGACCGGCGGCCGGACCCGGCCGCGCTACCAGCTCGCCATCGAGGCGCTGGTGCACACCACGGCCCAGCCGGCCCAGCTCCAAGGGCAGTTGCCGGAACACCAGCGCATCTGCCACCTGTGCCGCGAGATCAAGTCGGTAGCCGAGATCTCGGCACTCCTCTCCATCCCGCTCGGCGTCGCCCGAATCCTGGTGGCCGATCTGGCCGAGGCCGGGCTCGTCGCCATTCATCAGCCCGGCGGCGACGCGTCCGCCGGCGGCCAGCCTGACGTGACACTGCTCGAAAGGGTGCTCAGTGGACTTCGGAACCTCTAGCGGCGAGGCAGCCCGCTCCACCACCAGCGCGAAGATCGTGGTGGCCGGTGGTTTCGGCGTGGGCAAGACCACGTTCGTCGGCGCGGTCTCGGAGATCAACCCGCTGCGCACCGAAGCCGTCATGACCTCCGCCTCGGCGGGCATCGACGACCTCACGCACGCGCCGGACAAGACCACGACGACCGTGGCGATGGACTTCGGCCGGATCACCCTGGACCAGGACCTGATCCTCTACCTGTTCGGCACGCCCGGACAGGACCGGTTCTGGTTCATGTGGGACGACCTCGTCCGCGGTGCCATCGGGGCGGTCGTCCTGGTGGACACCCGCCGCCTCGCCGACTGCTTCCCGGCCGTCGACTACTTCGAGAACAGCGGCCTGCCCTTCGTCATCGCGCTGAACGGCTTCGACGGGCACCAGCCGTACACTCCCGACGAGGTGCGGGAGGCTCTGCAGATCGGGCCGGACGCGCCGATCATCACGACGGACGCTCGGCACCGGAACGAGGCGAAGAGCGCGCTCATCACGCTGGTGGAGCACGCGCTGATGGCGCGCCTGCGGTAGCAGGCCGCGCGGGGCTGAGCCCCGAGGCGTCCCATCCGAAGGCCGGGCAGGTCGGAATCAGTCCTGCCTGGCCTTCGCGGCAGGTCGCGCGGCTTTTTCGCCGCGCCGGACACAGCCCGAGAAAGAGCGAAGGGGAAACCGAGTGTCTCGGGAATCTCTGGACTGACGACGGGGGACATCACCTTGGGGGGTGGCTTGTACGAGGATCCGCGTACACCACAGGAGTGGGAGGACGTGGCTCTGGAGCGTCGCACGGACGCCGTTGAGCTGCACAAGGCCGGTCGGCACCTGGCCTGCCTCTACTACCTAGGATTCACTGCCGAGTGCTTTGCCAAGGCGTTGTGCGCTGCTCGGGGCCGCGCAGTGCCCCGCGGCCGTGACGGACACAACGTGCTGGCGATTCTGGCTCAAGCGGGATTCAGCCCCCAGGTGCTGTCGCTGGAGGTGCGTAACTTTCTCACGGACCGCGACGTCGGCCTGCGCTACCAGTCGGCGCTGCCCGAGGATGTCACGATCGAGGACGAGATCAAAGCGGCCAATCGCTTCGCGAACTGGTGTACCACCCAGTTGCGACGTCGGGCGAAAGCGCACAGGAGGAACGCGCCGTGACACAGCCGGATGACATCAACCGTACGGAAAGCGCGTTGCGTGAAGCCCTCGGGGACGGAGTGCGTGTTACAGCAGACCCCTTTGCAGGAATCCGAGTCACCGCGATCTCGGACGTGTTCACCGGCATGACTCCGCGAGCGCGTCGCGAGCGTGTACAAGCGCTCGTACCGGCCGCCGACATCGTCCGGTACGACCTGATGACTCCCGACGAGGCGCGGTTCGTGGAGCGGGAGGATCTGGACGCCACGCCGGCCTTCGAGGAGCTTCCGCTGTGGCCGGAAGCCTTGGCGAACGCCCAGGCGGACGAGATCACGGTGCGCTTCCCCTCCGAGGACTACGGCACCCTCCCGTCCCCAGTGGTCTCCACTTTCTACTCGTTGCGCGGTGGCGTCGGCCGGTCCACCGCCCTGGCCCATGCCGCGCGTGTCATCGCCGGGCAGGGGCTCACGGTGCTGTGCATCGACATGGACCTGGAAGCCCCCGGCCTCGCTTCACTCTTCGATGTGGAGGACGACGTCACCGAGGGCACGGGGGTGGTTCCGCTCCTGGCAGCCGCGGAAGTCAGTGGCGAGATCGGCCCGCTCGACGAACACGTGGTGAGGGTTACCGAGGACGCAGAACTGTTCCTTCTCCCGGCCGGATGCCCCGGCGCGGAATACGCCCGGCTCCTGTCCCACCTCGACCCCTCGGCCTGGTATGGAGAAGACGAGATCAACCCCTTGCGGTTGCTTGTCGAGGCGGTATCCGGTCTGGCGGAACGGCCGGATGTGGTACTCATCGACTCCAGGACGGGTATCAGTCCACTGGCCGCTCCTTTGCTGTTCGACGTCTCGGACATCAATGTCATCGCCTTCTACCCACATCCGCAGGCGAAGGCAGGCACCCGGGCCCTTACCAGGGCCCTCCTCGCGGCGAAGTCCCGCCGGTCGACGGAGGGTAGTCCGTGCACGCCGGAGGTTCGCTTCGTCGTCTCTCCGGTCCCGGCCACTGTAGAAGTGCGGGCCCTGTATGCGGAGCGCGCTCAGGAGTGGATCACGGAGTGGCTTTCCGTGGCTCGGAATGCGGCAGGAGGGCCGGCCTTCGAGGCGCTGGAGGAGATCGTCCAGGTCATCGGGTACCAGGAGTCCCTGGCTGCCTCGGATTCCGTGATGCGTGTGCAAACCACGGAGGACTTCTCTGTTGTAGCCGACTGGATCACCGGGCTCGTCGAACCACGAGACGCACTCGGAGAGCAGTCGCGCGAGGTACCGGAGCCGAGCAAGGCGGAGGTGCTCGCCTCGCTGCACTTCGCCGGGGAGACCGCGGAAGACCAGGCGCTGGAGGAACTGCACGGCACCTTCCTGAGTACCGCCGATGTGGACCGGGCGCTCGCCCCGGAGAGTATCGTCGTCATCGGGCGCAAAGGCACCGGCAAGACAGCCGTGTTCCGTAAGCTCGCCGAAGAACAGACAGCCATCGTTGTGACCTGTCCAGCGGCGCTCGACACTCATCGGAGCTGGACTCCGGATTCGAATGTGTACTCGACCCTGGAAGCGGAGCTGCGAGAGCGAGGACTGGAGTGGCGTCAAGCATGGCCCGCACTCGTCGGCCTCGCCATCCTTCAGCACTTGCCCGAGGTTCCCCAGCCTGAGTGGACGTCAGGGCCCGTCGGAGTGCCCGCAACAGGCAGCGAATACCTCAATACGGATCTGCTCAACGATGTCAGCAGCCTGCTGTCCCACCCGCGGGCATCCCTGCTGGTAGGCCAGTGGCTACAAACCATCGATCGCTACCTGGACGGCGACCACGCACTTTTGTTCGACGCGTTGGACACGGGCTTCGGCAACAGCGACAACGACCGCCGACGACGCAACGACGGTGTGGCAGGCTTGTTGACGGTCGTCGGCACGCTCGGCCCCCAACTGCGCCGCTTGAAGTTCAAGGTGCTGCTGCGTGAGGACATCTGGCGCGAAGTGAAGGTGCCGAACAAGTCGCATCTCAGTGCCCGCGCCGCTCGGCTCAGCTGGTCGAACAAGATGGATTACCTCCGCATCGCCATCAAGCAGGCATGGCGGTCGGAACCCTTCCGGCAATTGGTGACCGCCCGTCTGAACAAACCGGATTTCCGGCTCGAAGCAACTCCAGTCGAGTATTGGCCGGAGGAGTTCGTCCGCAATGCCTGGGTGATCCTGGCCAGTGAGCGAGTGTCCGGCGGCCGTACCGCGTACACGGACAACTGGGTCTGGTCACGGCTTGCCGACGCCAACGGCGACCACGCGCCCCGCGCATTGGCTCAAATGATGACGGCAGCGGTCGCTCTGGAGCGAGGTTTCGAAGCAGGGAACAGCTATTCTCGATCTATCATCCGGCCCCGCGCGCTCGTCGAGTCTCTCGACATTGTCAGCGACTCGGCCTTGGACGCTCTTGAGCGTGATGAATTTCCCGAGCTGGAACCGCTCTTCAGGCGACTACGCGACATCGGCTCGACTCCTTTCGCGGCCGAACAGCTGGAAGGGACTTCACCCGACCTCGTCCGGCTCGCCCGCGACGTGGGGCTACTGGAGGAAATTTCCGGCCCACGGGACAAAGCGGAGCGCTATCGAGTGCCGGAGATGTACCGTAAGGCGCTCAATATGACCCGGAAGGGCCAAGCCTGACCCACGGCTGCCTGAGCACGAACTCCAGGCCCATCCGGCGTTTAAGGAGGAGCGCGCGGAGCGCGGTTTCGGGGGTGCGGGGGCTCGCCCCCGCAAGAAACGGGAAGGGGCGGGACTGGGGCATCCCCCGGCGAAGCCGAAAAGGGCCCCGCCCTCCTTACGGAGAGCGGGGCCCTTCGCGTGGGCGTCAGCCCTGCCAGCTGTGGGCGGCGGTGAAACCGCCGGAGCGCTCCAGGCGGCGCCAGGACGCCGCGGACCGCCGCGGACGGGGAACGGAAGCCGAGGACCCGGCGGACGCCCGAGCGAGCAGCACCGCCGTGACGGCGGCCAGCTCCTCCGGCCCGGCCGTCCCCTTCTCGACGCGAACAAGCGTGTCAGTCATGTCTGCTGAGTCCTTCGGTTACTGAGGCGGATTGCCGTGCTTGCGGGACGGCAGATCGGCGTGCTTCGTCGCGAGCATCGCCAGCGACCGGATCAGCACCTGCCGCGTCTCCACCGGATCGATGACGTCGTCCACGAGGCCGCGCTCGGCCGCGTAGTACGGATGCATGAGCTCGGCCTTGTACTCCTTGACCATGCGGGCCCGCATCGCGTCGGGATCGTCGGCGTCCGCGATCTGCTTGCGGAAGATGACGTTGGCGGCGCCCTCGGCGCCCATGACGGCGATCTCGTTGGTGGGCCAGGCGTAGGTGAGGTCGGCGCCGATGGACTGGGAGTCCATGACGATGTAGGCGCCGCCGTACGCCTTGCGCAGGATCACCGAGATGCGCGGCACGGTGGCGTTGCAGTAGGCGTAGAGCAGCTTGGCGCCGTGCCGGATGATGCCGCCGTGCTCCTGGTCGACGCCGGGCAGGAAGCCGGGGACGTCCAGGAGGGTGACGATGGGGATGTTGAAGGCATCGCACATCTGGATGAACCGGGCCGCCTTCTCGGACGCCTCGATGTCCAGGACGCCGGCCAGGGACTGCGGCTGGTTGGCGATGATGCCGACGACCTGGCCGTCGAGCCGGGTCAGGGCGCAGATGATGTTGGTGGCCCAGCGTTCGTGGACCTCGAGGTACTCGCCGTCGTCGACGATCTCCTCGATGACCTTGCGCATGTCGTAGGGGCGGTTGCCGTCGGCCGGGACGAGGTCCAGGAGGGCCTCGCCGGTGCGGTCGACTGGGTCCTCGCAGACGACCCGCGGCGGGTTCTCGCGGTTGTTCTGCGGGAGGAGGGAGAGCAGGTAGCGGACCTCCTCCAGGCAGGTCTCCTCGTCGTCGTACGCGAAGTGGGCCACGCCGGAGGTCTCGGCGTGCACGTCGGCGCCGCCGAGGCCGTTCTGGGTGATCTCCTCGCCGGTCACCGCGCGGACCACGTCCGGGCCGGTGATGAACATCTGCGAGGTCTCGCGGACCATGAAGACGAAGTCCGTGAGGGCGGGCGAGTAGGCCGCGCCACCGGCGCACGGGCCGAGCATCACCGAGATCTGCGGGATGACGCCGGACGCCTTGGTGTTGCGCTGGAAGATGCCGCCGTAGCCGGCGAGGGCGGAGACGCCCTCCTGGATGCGGGCGCCGGCGCCGTCGTTGAGCGACACCAGGGGCGCGCCGGCCGCGATGGCCATGTCCATGATCTTGTGGATCTTGGTGGCGTGGGCCTCGCCCAGCGCGCCGCCGAAGATCCGGAAGTCATGGGCGTAGACGAACACGGTCCGGCCGTGGACGGTGCCCCAGCCGGTGATGACCCCGTCGGTGTACGGCTTCTTCGCCTCCAGGCCGAAGCCCGTGGCGCGGTGCCGGCGCAGCGGCTCGACCTCGGAGAAAGAGCCCTCGTCCAGCAGCAGATCGATACGCTCGCGCGCCGTCAGCTTTCCCTTGGCCTTCTGTGCCTGGGTAGCCCGGTCGCTGGGACCACGCCGAACCTGCTCGCGGATGGCGTGCAGCTCGGCGACGCGCCCACGGACGTCACTCGCCTCTTCGGGCGCACCTTCGAGATTGCTCATGGATAGACGGTACGTGGGACCCGTGCCGGAACATCATGTCGACTCCGCACAAGGTAGTGCTCGATTTGGTGGGCAAGGAGCACAGAATCGCACTGCGCCCCTATCAGTTGTCCCTGTTCGTCTGGTCTTCCCACGCTGTGGGTAGTCCACAAAACCACTCGGACACACCGCCGTCCGGCCGGGGGCCGGGCGGGGTGTCAGCCGGTCTCGACCTCGCAGCGGTGGGGCAGGCACCGGGTTCCCGGGCGGATCCGCAGCCGCAGTCCGGGTCCGGTGGCACGTACCTGTACGGACGGGTCGTGGGACACCACCCGGCGCACCGGCCGCGCCCAGAGGAGGTCGACCGGCGCGCCCGTGCGCGGGGGCTCGGCGAGGTGGAGGGTGGCGCGCCGGCCCTGCCGGTGGACGAGGACGGCGGCGGGGGCGGTCACGGTGAGGGTGCCCACAGTGCCGGGGCGCCAGAAGGCGGCGGCGGTGAGGGCGGGCGTAGCGAGACGTACCGCCTGGACGTCCGCGGTGTTGGCGAGGACGGTCAGCCGGCCGTGGTCGGCGGCGCGCGCGGCGACGGCGGCCCGGCTCGCGCCGGGCATCAGCAGGTGGACGAGGGCGGCGCCTTCGGGGTCGGTGCCGTGCGGGTGCCAGAGGGTGAGGTAGCGGCGGGTGAGCGGGCGGGTGGAGCCGCCGGTGTTGACGTCCCGCCAGGTGCCGGTGCGGTGGTCGTCCAGGACGCGCACGGGCGCGCCGCCGGGGAGCACCCAGCCGCCGTGCCCCTCCAGGTGCAGCCAGTGGGCCCGGGGGAAGAAGGCGTCCCCCGTGCGGTACGCGCCGTCCACGGTGAGCCGGGGCGGGCCGGTGAGCCGCCGGTTGTCGAGCACGGTCTCGACGGGTGTGCCGTCGCGGGCGGTGACGCCGGCGGTGAGGCAGACGACTGCGTCGTCCGCGCACACCCAGGTCCTGCGCGCCTCCAGGGTGGAGCCGAGCCCCTTGAGGTGCTGGCCGAGGAGCGCGTACGTGCCGTCGGTGACGCCGCCGACCCAGCGGGCGTCGGGTCTCGGCTTGCCCCAGGCGCCGCCCTCGCCGTCGGCGAGGCGCTTGGCGGAGGCGGTGATGCCGGGGAGGCGGTAGGGGTCGACGGTGGCCCAGAACCCGTCGCCGTACTGGTCCTCGCCGCCGGGCCCCCACCAGAGGAGCATCCCGGCGCCGGTGTGCCAGCCGCGCGGGTTCTCGCCGTTGCCGTTCTCGTAGTGGGCGACGCGGTCGGAGGCCATGGCGAGGGCGGCGGTCCAGCCGGGGCGGCGGTGCACGGCCCGGTCCATGGCGGGGAACAGCCGGTGCCCGGCGGGCTCGGGTACGGCGGGTTCCGGTCCGGCGAGGACGGCCGCGAGCCGGGCCAGGTCGGCGGTGTCGAACTGGGGGTCGGCGAGGAGCGGGGCGGCCGGGTCGCGGGCGGCCCAGCCCTTGATCAGGCCGTGCCACCGGGCGCGCGCGGCGGCGGGCGCGCCCCCGGCGAGCAGGGCGATGGCCGCGACGAGGGCGTGGCCGCGCCGCCGGTCGCTCTGCGGCGGCCCGCCGTCGTCGGTCAGGCCCCGGCTGACGGCGCGGCCGGAGACGGTGTCCGCCACCAGCCCGTGGTGGATCAGCGGGACGAACGCCCGGTCTACGGCGTCGTGGACGAAGCGGCGGCTGGCGTCGGCGATGTCCCAGGCGGAGCCGCGCAGCAGGGCGAGGAGCCGGGCTAGGCCGTCGAGCAGCACCCAGCCGTAGGTGCCGGTGTAGGGGACGGCGGTGTGCTGGAGGAACGATCCGTCGGCGTACAGCCCGTCGCCGTGGTCGACGTGGGCGAGGACCGGGGTCAGCGCGTCGCGGGCGAGGGCGAGCTTCGCCGGCGCCTCCCCCAGGACGCCGCGGAGGGCGACGACGCGGCAGAGGTCGACGCGGTTGGCGCCGGTGCTGGTGCCGGTGTAGGCACCGAGCAGCGTGTCCGGGACGAAGTGGTCGACCGCCGCGAGCGCGTCGGCGCGGCGGGCGGGTCCGGCCTCCGCGTACAGCAGGGCGAGGGTGTCGAGCAGCAGGCGGGGGGTGCCGATCTGCCACTCCCACCAGTTGCCGTACCGCTCGGTGCCCGGGTGGTAGACGGTCCGGCGGACGTGGTCCAGGCCGGCGAGGACGTCGGCGGCGAGCGCCGCGTCGCCGGTGAGCCCGGTGCCGGGCTGGACGTAGGCGCGGGCCATGACGTGCAGCCGGGCGTGGCTGAGGGTGATGCCGGCGGGCGGATCAAAGGGGGCGTCGGGCCAGAGCGACCCGGGGGCGGGCCGCATCCGGGCCCGGTGGGCGTGCGCGGTCGCGCCGGTGCGGCGCAGGACCGCGCGGTACGGCTCGGCGGCCGGGTCGAGGCCGGTGCCGAGGAGGAGGTCACGCCAGCGGTGGCGGAGGGGAGTGAAGGGGTCACCGGGGGCGGGCGGGGCCCCCGCGACGGGGGCGGCGAGCGCCGTGGCGAGGAAGGCGCGGCGGGTCCAGGGTGGAGGCATGGTGGTCCTCACGGTGCGGGCGGGCTGCGCGGGACGGCCCACACGGTGCCAGGGCCCGGCGGGGCGGCGCAATGAGGCGGGTGCGAGCGCCGTCCGTTCCGCGCCGCTCCCCCGCCCCCCTGCGGCCAAGCCCGGCGCCCCGGCCCGGCGCCCCGGCCCGGCGCCCCGGCCCGGCGACCCGGCCCGGCGGCCCGGCCGGAATCGGCCTCCCGGCGCGTCGGCCCGGGCGCGGAGAATCCCGCCGGGGACCCCCCGATTAAGTTGAAAGCTGAACCAACCCGCAGTACGTTGGACACGGATCGAGCGATCGATCCGATCGACCCACCCCGCCGGCCCCGCCCGGCCGGCCGTCGACCCGCGAGGAGAACGCCATGGGCCCCTTCACCCGCAAGCCCGTCTCCGACACCGACGCCCCCGAGACCCCGGCCGCCACGAACCCCGCACTGGCCGCCCTCACCGGCGACTGGACCATCGACCCCGTCCACAGCACCCTCGGCTTCATGGTGCGCCACGCCATGGTCACCAACGTCCGCGGCTCCTTCCACGAGTACCAGGGCACGCTCCACCTCGACGGAACCGACCCCTCCCGCTCCACCGCCGCCATCGACATCACCGTCGCCAGCGTGGACACCGGCATGAAGGACCGCGACGCACACCTCCGGAAGGAGGACTTCTTCGACGTCGAACGGTTCCCGCTGATGACCTTCCGCTCCACCGCCGCACAGTCGCTGGGCGGCGACACCTACCGCCTGACGGGCGGCCTCACCATCAAGGACGTCACCCGCCCGGTCACCCTCGACCTAGAGTTCAACGGCTCGGCCGTCGACGCCTACGGCACCGAGCGCGTCGGGTTCGAGGGCTTCGCCGCGATCCAGCGCTCCGACTGGGGGCTGTCCTGGAACGCGGCCCTGGAGGCCGGCGGCGTCATGATCAGCGACAAGGTGAAGCTGCTCTTCGACATCTCCGCCGTCCGCGCCACGCCCCAGGGCTGACCCCCGGCCGGAAGCGCCGGACTCACTCCCGCGGTTCGACGCCCGCGCGCCACAGCCCGTACGCGTAGGCGTCGTCGAGCGCCTGCCAGGACGCGGCGATGACGTTCTCGGCGACGCCGACCGTGGACCACTCCCCGTCCTGGTCGCTGGTGGAGACCAGGACGCGGGTGATCGAGCCGGTGCCCAGGCTGCCCTCCAGGATGCGGACCTTGTAATCGGTCAGCTCCAGCCCGCCGAGCTGCGGGTAGAAGGGTTCGAGGGCCGAACGCAGCGCCCGGTCCAGGGCGTTGACCGGTCCGTTGCCCTCCGCGGTGGCGACGATCCGCTCGCCCTTGGCCCAGATCTTCACCGTCGCCTCGTTGGCGTGGGTGCCGTCGGGGCGGTCCTCGGCGATGGCGCGCCAGGACTCGACGCGGTAGTAGCGGAGCGCCCGGCCAGTCACCTCCTGGCGGAGCAGCAGTTCGAAGGAGGCGTCCGCTGCCTCGTACGTGTAGCCCTGCGCCTCCCGCTCCTTGACGCGCTCGACGACCCGGCCGACGAGTTCGCGGTCGCCGCCCAGGTCGATGCCGAGTTCCTTGCCCTTGAGCTCGATCGACGCCCGGCCGGCCATGTCGGAGACCAGCATCCGCATGGTGTTGCCGACCCGCTCGGGGTCGATGTGCTGGTACAGGTCCGGGTCCACCTTGATCGCGGAGGCGTGCAGCCCGGCCTTGTGCGCGAAGGCCGAAACCCCCACGTACGGCTGATGCGTGGACGGCGTCAGGTTGACGACCTCGGCGATGGCGTGCGAGACGCGGGTGGTCTCGGCCAGCTTGCCGGGCGGCAGCACCCGCCGGTCGTACTTGAGCTCCAGGGCCGCGACGACGGGGAAGAGGTTCGCGTTGCCGACGCGTTCGCCGTAGCCGTTGGCCGTGCACTGCACGTGCGTGGCGCCCGCGTCCACGGCGGCGAGGGTGTTGGCCACCGCGCACCCGGTGTCGTCCTGCGCGTGGATCCCGAGCCGCGCGCCGGTCGCCGCGAGGACCGCCGAGACGGTCTCCGCCACCTGCGCGGGGAGCATGCCGCCGTTGGTGTCGCAGAGCACGACCACGTCGGCGCCCGCCTCGTGCGCGGCGCGGACCACCGCGGTGGCGTACGCGGCGTTCGCCCGGTGGCCGTCGAAGAAGTGCTCGCAGTCGACGAACACCCGCCGGCCGTGCGCCCGCAGGTGGGCGACGGTCTCCCGGACCATCGCCAGGTTCTCCTCCAGCGTGGTGCGCAGGGCGAGTTCGACGTGCCGGTCGTGTGCCTTGGCGACCAGCGTGACGACCGGGGCGCCGGACGCGAGCAGCGCGGCCACCTGCGGGTCGTCCGCCACCCGGACGCCCGGCTTGCGGGTGGCGCCGAACGCGACGAGCCGGGCGTGGCGGAAGGTGATCTCCTCCCGGGCGCGCCGGAAGAAGTCGGTGTCCCGCGGGTTGGCGCCCGGCCAGCCGCCCTCGATGAAGCCCACGCCGTAGTCGTCCAGGTGCCGGGCGATGGTGAGCTTGTCCGCCACCGTGAGGTTGATGCCCTCGCGCTGCGCGCCGTCGCGGAGCGTGGTGTCGAAGACGTGGAACGCGTCGGACGGCGCCGCCTCGGGGGCGTCCGTGAGGGTGTCCGTCATGCTGCTGAGGCTCCTGTCGGGATCTCGGTCTACCGGAATGACCGGCTCCACCGTCCCTCCATGGTCCCGCGTGCTCCGCTCCCGGCTGAAGGTGGGCCGGAAACGAAAAAACCCCTCGCGGGTGCGAGAGGTCTGCGCGCGGGTCGGGGACGAGGGTGGCCGTGCCGTACCAGGTGCGTACGGAACGGTCACTGCGGACCGGCGCGCCTGCTGCCCGTAATCATGGCGAGCGAGAACACGTGACGCAGTCTTGCACAACCGCCGCCGCGGGAGCGGCCCCGTCTCGCCATCCGGGCAGCGGTGGACCTCCGGGCGCGGCGACCGGCCGCCCTCCCGATCCCTCCGGTTTCACCCTCTATGCGCGCCGCGCCCGGCACGCGACGTCGCGCCGTCCCGACCTGGTGCGATCGGTTCGGAATTCATCATTCCAATATCCGGCCGCGGGAATAAAACAGCGGGTGCCGTCGACGGGAAAAGGCTGTTGATCAAGCCGGGAGATCCCTGTTACCGTCCCCAACAGGAAGGAGGCCACATGAAGAAGAACTACATGAAGCCGACCCTGTTCAAGCAGGGCGACTTCACCAAGAAGACCGCCGGCTGGTTCATGAGCAAGAAGTCGGAAACCCTCACCTGGCGTATCGGCGGGTCGTGATCCTGAAATGAAGATGCCCGACCACATGGGTGACTTTTTCACGGTGCTACCGGACCATGCGGAAGGTCGGTCTGTGGTCGGGCACCTTTCCGGGGGGAGCGGGGGGCCGGCCGGACTGACGACGGTCCCCCACCCCTCCGGACGGCCGTGGGTCGTCGCCCGGAGTTCCTGGCGCCACGTCAGCCATCTGTCCCGCGGAGACGCCGCCCTGGTCCTGATCGGCCCCGGCCGCGTCCCCGACCGGGTGCTCGCCGACCTCCTGGACCGCGCGCGGAACAGCGCCGACCTGGACCGGCTGCTGCGCCGGCTGCCCGGCGCGCACCACGTGATCTCGTCGTTCCGCGGCGGGATACGGGTCCGGGGCACCGCCTCCGGACTGCGCCGCGTGTACCACTGCCGGTACGGCGGCCTCCGTATCGCCTCCGATCGCGCC
Organism: Streptomyces mobaraensis; assembly: GCF_020099395.1. Classification (NCBI taxonomy): domain Bacteria; kingdom Bacillati; phylum Actinomycetota; class Actinomycetes; order Kitasatosporales; family Streptomycetaceae; genus Streptomyces; species Streptomyces mobaraensis. Next base: position 2,202,674 of record NZ_CP083590.1, read on the forward strand.
ACCGTCCTGGCCGGCCTGTCCGGCGCGGAGATCGACGAGGGTGCGCTCGCGCTGCGGCTGCTGGATTTCGTCCCGCACCCACTGCGCCACCGTACGCTCTGGCACGGCGTGGAAGAAGTGGAACCGGAGTTCTCCCTCACTTTCCGCGACGGTCCTGGATACCGAATAAGCCGGTGGTGGAATTCTCCCCGTCCACACCTTTCCATGGCGCACGGAAAGGCCGCTGTCGCGGCCGCGCTCATGAATTCCATAAAGGAATACACGGACGGCCGTGACCGCGTCAGCAGCGATCTTTCCGGCGGTCTGGACTCCACCTCCGTCGCCTTTCTCGCCCGGGAGGCCGGCGTCGGCGACATGCTGGCGGTGACGGTCGCCGGACGGGACGCCTTCGCCGAGGACGAGCGCTGGGCGCGGCGCGCGGCGGAGGAGTTCCCGGGGCTCGCCCACCACGTCGTCCCCTCCGACGCGTACCCGCTGTTCTTCGCGGGCCTCGGCACCCCCGCCGAACCGCTGGACGAGCCCTGCTACCTCGCTCCGGCCCGCGAGCGCGCGCGGGCGATGCTGGAGCCCGCGGTCCGCGCGGGGTCGCGGATGCACCTCACCGGCCACGGCGGCGACGAGCTCTTCATCGGCGTTCCCGCCGCCTACCGCGACCTCTTCGCGCACCGGCCGCTGCTGGCGTGGTCCCGGCTCAACGCCACCCGCCACCTGCACGGATGGCCCTTGCTGCCGACCCTGCGGCAGCTGCTCGCCCGTCCGCGGTACGGCTCCTGGCTGACCCACTCCGTGACCCGCGAGCCCCTCCTGGGGGCGCGCACCCCACTGCTGGGCTGGGGGCCCACACAGTCCGTCCACCCGTGGATCACCGCTCGCGGGCGGCGGCTGATCCGCGCCGGATACCTGTCGGCGGCGCGGCGGGCCCGGCCCCTGGCCCCCGGGCCGGGGCGCCATACGGAACTCGACGTGATCAGGGCCGGCGCCCGCGCCTTCCAGGCCCTGGAGGACCTGGGCGTCGCCATGGGCGTCCCGGTGGCCGCGCCGTTCTTCGACGACCGGGTGATCGAGGCGGTGCTGTCCGTCCGGCTCGAGGACCGCATGGACCCCGCGCGGTACAAACCGCTGCTGGTCGAGTCCCTGCGCGGCCTGGTGCCCGACGTGCTGCTCGACCGGACGACCAAGGACGAGATGTCGCAGGACCAGGCGCTCGGCCTCCGGCGGCATGCCCCGGACCTGCGCCGGCTCTGGACGGACTCGCGGCTCGCCCGGCGGGGGCTCGTCGACGCGGACCTGCTGGTCCGGCTCGCCGACGAGCCGGACACTCCCCTCCTCCAGGAGAACTCCCTCTGGACGGTGGTCGCCTGCGAGACCTGGCTGCGCGCGATCGAACACCGGGAACGTCCCGGGGCGGACCAGGCGAACCGGACGACCACCCAGGAAAAGGAAGGCACATGAGACTCAGAAACGGCGTCGCCCTCACCTCGACCGACTACGGAGCCGTCCTCCTCGACGAACGCGACGGCACCTACTGGCAGCTCAACGACAGCGGCGCCGTCATCGTGAGCGCGCTCGCCGAGGGGCTCGCCCCGGGCGCCGTCGCCGAGCGGCTGGCGGCCGAGTTCGACGTCGACGCCGCCGAGGCCGAGGCCGATGTCCGGGAGCTCGTCCGCCGGCTCGTCGAGGCGAAGATCGTCCGGCCATGACCACGGAGATGACCATGCCCGCCCGGGGCGCCGGGCGGGGCGGGATCACCCTGCGGGCGGTGATCGCGCTCGCCTTCCTGCTGGCCAGGCTGCGCCCCGGACGGCTCCGGAAGCTGCTGACGCTGATCAGCCGGGGCGCCCGCCCCGCGCACCACGCCGAGGTCCTGGAGGTGTACCAGGCCGTGGTCGGCACCAGCCGCCGCTGCGCCGGCTGGTACGGCTGCCTGCCGCGCTCCGTCGCCATCGCCCTCGTCTGCCGGCTGTCGGGCACCTGGCCCGACTGGTGCGCCGGCGTCCGGAGTTCACCGCCGTTCGCGGCCCACGCCTGGGTGGAGGCCGACGGTGAGCCGGTCGGCGAGCGCGGCCGGTCCGAGGACTTCCGGCCGCTGATGACCGTGACCGTACGAGGATGACCGTGACCGTACGAGAAGGAGGTTCCGGTGCGGGAGACCGGCGAGGGCCCGGCCGACGAGGGGCGTGAGCCGAAGCCGCTGCGGCTGCTGTTCGGCCATCTGCGGCCGCACTGGCGGACGTTGGCGCTCGGCGGCGTGCTGTCCCTGCTCGGCGCGGGTGCCGGGCTGGCCATGCCCCTGATGGCCAAGTACGTCGTCGACGCCCTCGGGGAGGAACGGTCGGCGTCGGGACCCCTGACGGCCCTCACCGCCGTCGCGGTCCTCGGCGCGGGCGCGACGGCGGGCGCCGGCTACCTCTTGGGCCGGACCGGGGAGAACATCGTCCTCGGCGCCCGGCGGCGGCTCGTGGGGCGCGTGCTGCGCCTGGGGATACCGGCCGTCGACCGGCTCACCCCGGGCGACCTGCTCACCCGGGTCACCAGCGACACCACCCTCCTCCGGACGGCGCTCACCACCAGCGTCGTCGAATCGGTCACCGGCGTCTGCACGCTGGCCGGCGCGATCGCCTTCATGGCGGCCCTGGACGGCGTCCTCCTCGGCGTCACCCTCCTCGTCATCGGCGCCGTCGCCGGCGTCTCCGCCCTGCTCATGCCCAGGATCCAGCGGGCGCAGCGCCGGGCCCAGGAGGCTGTCGGCGAGATGGGGTCGGCGCTGGACCGCGCCCTCCAGGCGTTCCGCACGGTCAAGGCCAGCGGCGCCGAGGAGCGGGAGACCGGCGTCGTGGGCGAGGCGGCGGCACGGGCCCGGGACCGGGGGGTGACCGTGGCCGGCTGGACCGCGCTGACCGGCGCGTCGGTCCTGATGGCCGTCCAGCTCGCCTTCCTGAGCGTGCTGGCGGTCGGCGGTGCGCGCGTGGCGTCCGGGGCGCTGGAGGTGTCGGCGCTGATCGCCTTCCTGCTGTACCTGTTCTACCTGGTGTCGCCGCTCGGCCAGCTCGTCGAGAGCTGGGCCGCCGTACAGCAGGGACTCGTCGCGGTCGGACGCGTCCACGAGATCGAGGCGCTGCCCGGCGAGCCGGCCGGCACCGCCCCCGCCGCGAGCGCGACAACGGCCACGGGACCGGTCGGACTCCGGTTCGACGACGTGGTCTTCCGGTACGGGGACGACCGCGGGCCGGCCCACGACGGCGTGACCTTCGAGGTGCCCGCCCGGGGCATGACCGCACTCGTCGGCCCGTCCGGTGCGGGCAAGTCGACGGTGTTCGCCCTCCTGGAGCGGTTCTACGACCACCAGTCGGGCACCATCACCGTCGACGGCCGCGACATCCGCGACTGGCCGCTGGCCGAACTCCGCGCCTCCGTCGGCTACGTGGAACAGGACGCGCCGGTCCTGGCCGGAACCCTGCGGGACAACCTGCTGTTCGCCGCCCCCCGGGCCACACCCGACGAACTCCTGCGCGCGGTGGCGCGCACCGGCCTCGACGAGCTCGTCGCCCGGCTGCCCGAGGGCCTCGACACCCCGGTCGGACACCGGGGCACCGCGCTCTCCGGCGGCGAGCGCCAGCGGGTGGCGATCGCACGGGCGCTGCTGCGCAAGCCGCGCCTGCTCCTCCTGGACGAGGTGACCTCGCACCTCGACGCGGTCAACGAGCAGCGGCTGCGCGACGTCGTCCTGGAACTGGCCGCCGAGACCACCGTCCTGGTGATCGCCCACCGGCTCTCCACCGTCGTACGCGCCGACCGCATCGTGGTCATGGAGGCGGGCCGGGTCCGCGCGGTCGGCGGCCACGAGGAACTCGTCGGCTCCGACGACCTGTACCGCGAACTGGCCACCACCCAGCTGGCGGCGGACCCGTCCGGCGCGCCGTAGGGCTCAGGCGAGGGGAGCCGCGGCGCGGCCCGGCTCCTCCGTGCCCGGCTGTTCCTCGCCCGGCCGCCCGCCGACCCGCTTGAGGTCGATGTCCCGGGTCTCCCGCATCGTCAGGTACACCACCAGCGACACGGCCGCGCAGCCCGCCACGTACCAGGAGAACCCCGACTCGATCCCGCTCTTCTTGAACCACAGCGCCACGTACTCCGCCGTGCCGCCGAACGCCGCATTGGCGATCGCGTACGGCAGCGCGACGCCGAGGGAGCGGACGCCGGTCGGGAAGAGCTCCGCCTTCACACAGGCGTTGATGGAGGTGTAGCCGGTGACCACGATCAGGGCGAGCAGCGCGAGACCGAGCGCGGGCCAGAACGAGCCGGCGTGCTTCAGCAGCGTCATGATCGGCACGGTGAGGAACGTCGAGCCCACCGCGAACGTGATCAGCAGCGGCCGGCGGCCGATCCGGTCCGAGAGCGCGCCCGCGAGCGGCTGGAGACAGGCGAAGACCAGCAGCGCGCAGAAGCTGACGAGGGTGGCGGTCTGCTTGGGCAGCCCCGCGGTGTTGGAGAGGTACTTGGTGAGGTAGGTGGTGTACGTGTAGTACGCGACCGTGCCGCCCATCGTCAGCGCGATCACCAGCAGCGCCTCGCGCTTGTGCCGCAGCAGGGCGCGGACCGTGCCGCGTTCGCCCTGCGGGGTGTCGTCCGCCTCCTGGTACGTCTCCGTCTCCAGCATGTTGCGCCGCAGGTAGAAGATGACGGCCGCGCCGAGGGCGCCGACGACGAACGGGATCCGCCAGCCCCAGTCGTGCAACTGCGCGGAGGTCAGGGTGTGCTGGAGCACGATCAGCAGCCCCAGGCCCAGGAGTTGGCCGGCCGTCATGGACACGTACTGGAAGCTGGACGCGAACCCCCGGCGGCCCGGCGCGGACGCCTCGGTGAGGTACGTGGCACTGGCCGCGTACTCGCCGCCCACCGACAGCCCCTGCAACAGCCGCGCCACCAGCAGGACGGCGACCCCGCCGTACCCCGCCACCCCGTAGGTGGGCGCGGCGGCGATCAGCACCGCCGAGGCGGACATCAGCGTCACGGTCAGCGTCAACGCCGCCTTCCGCCCCCGCCGGTCCCCCACCCGCCCGAGCAGCCAGCCGCCGACCGGCCGCATGAAGAAGCCGACGGCGAAGATGCCGGCGGTGTTCATGAGTTTGGCGGTGTCATTGCCCTCGGGGAAGAAGGAGCCCGCGAAGTAGGTCGCGAAGCTGGCGTAGACGAACCAGTCGAACCACTCGACCATGTTGCCGGCCGAGCCGATCCAGATCTTCTTCCAGTGCTGTTCCATGCAGGGCACGGTGGCGGAAGGGTGTGGTTTCGGACAAGGGGTCCGTGGCAACGATCGCGCTTACATGCGTGCGTTGTGGTCGCGGGTTGACGTGCCCCGGTCCCGCCCTTTCTCCGTTTCCCGGGGCTGCGCCCCGGACCCCCTTGTCGCGGCTCCGCCAGTCGTCCTCAAACGCCGGACGGGCTGAAATCAGCCCGTCCGGCGTTTGAGGACAACCGCGCGGAGCGCGGTTTCGGGGGTCCGGGGGCTTGCCCCCGGGAATCGGTGAAGGTGGGGGTCCCCCCTCTGGGGGAGGGACCGAGGCAACCCCACCACCGGCTCAGCCCAGCCGGTGCATCCACCCGTACGTGTCGTCCGCAGCCCCCGTCTGGATGTCCAGCAGCGCCTGCCGCAGCCGCATCGTCACCTCACCGGGACCCCCGTCCCCGATCGTCCAGTCCCCACGAGCGGACTTCACCGACCCGACCGGCGTAATGACGGCGGCCGTGCCGCAGGCGAACACCTCCGTCAGCGACCCGTCCGCGTTCGCGTTCCGCCAGTCCTCCACGGAGATCCGCCCCTCAGCGACCTCGTAGCCGAGGTCGGCGGCGATCCGCAGCAGCGAGGCCCGCGTGATGCCGGGCAGCAGCGAGCCGGTCAGCTCGGGGGTGACGATGCGGTTCCCGTACACGAAGTACAGGTTCATCCCGCCCATCTCCTCGATCCAGCGCCGCTCCACCGCGTCCAGCCAGACCACCTGGTCGCACCCCTTCTCGGCGGCCTGCGCCTGGGCGACGAGGGAAGCGGCGTAGTTACCCGCGCACTTGGCGGCGCCGGTGCCGCCGGGGGCGGCGCGCACGTACTCCTCGGAGATCCAGACGGAGACGGGCTTGACGCCGCCCGCGAAGTAGGCGCCGGCCGGCGAGGCGATGACGACGAAGAGGTACTCCTTGGCCGGGCGCACGCCCATCCCCGCCTCGGTGGCGAACATGAACGGCCGCAGGTACAGGGAGGCTTCGCCGGACGTGGGCACCCAGGCGCGGTCCTGCCGCACGAGGGCGTCGCACGCCTCGATGAACGTCTCGACGGGCAGCTCGGGCATGGCCAGCCGGCGGGCGGACGCCTGGAAGCGCTTGGCGTTCTCGTCCGGGCGGAAGGTGGCGACGCCGCCGTCGGGGCGGTGGTACGCCTTGAGGCCCTCGAAGATGGCCTGCCCGTAGTGGAGCGTCATGTTGGCCGGGTCGATCGACAGCGGCGCGTACGGCACGAGCTGGGCGTCGTGCCAGCCGACCCCGTCCGCCCACTTGACGGTGACCATGTGGTCGGTGAAGTGGCGGCCGAACCCGGGGTCCGCGAGGATGCGCTCCCGCTCCGCGTCGGACAGCGGCTGCGAGGAGGGCTTGAGCTCGATCGTGGGCGTGGTCATGGATGCGTGTCCTTAACTTTCGGGTGCTGCGGACCGCGCTCACGCCGTCCCCGCTCTGGCGGACGTCCGAGCTTCTTCGCCTCTTTTCGCGGCCCCGTGTCCGATTATCGCTCGGAGGGGGGCATGAACGAAATACCTGTGCGAACGCCGAGGAGGCGCGCGGCCCGGTGGAAGGGTGGGGACTCCGGCCGCGCGCGGGGCGGACGGGTCAGGCGGGCACCCCCGGTACCTCGGATACCAGATTCACGAGCGCGGACCCCGTCTCCTCGGTCGAGCGGGCGGCGGCCCCCGCCCGTCCGGCCAGGTCGGCGGCCACGGCCCGCTCCACCCGGGCCGCCTCGCCCTCGTACCCGAGGTGCCGCAGCAGCAGGGCGACGGAGAGGACGGTCGCCGTGGGGTCGGCCGTTCCCGTGCCCGCGATGTCCGGGGCCGAGCCGTGGACCGGCTCGAACATGGACGGGAAGGTGCCGTCCGGGTTGATGTTGCCGGACGCGGCGGTCCCGATGCCGCCGCTGACGGCCGCCGCGAGGTCGGTGAGGATGTCGCCGAAGAGGTTGTCGGTGACGATCACGTCGAACCGCTCGGGCTGCGTGACGAGGAAGATCGTCGCCGCGTCCACGTGCAGGTAGTCCGTGGTGACCTCGGGGAACTCCCGGCCGACCCGGTCGAAGACGGACTTCCAGAGCCGGCCCGCGTACACCAGGACGTTGTTCTTGTGGACGAGCGTGAGCCTCTTCCGCGGCCGGGCCTGGGCCCGCGCGTACGCGTCCCGGACCACGCGCTCCACCCCGTACGCGGTGTTGACGCTGACCTCGGTGGCGACCTCGGCCGGGGTACCGGTGCGCAGCGAGCCGCCGTTGCCGGTGTACGGGCCCTCGGTGCCCTCGCGGACGACGACGAAGTCGATGTCCGGGCGGCCGGCGAGCGGGCCGGTGGTGCCGGGGTAGAGCCGGGAGGGGCGCAGGTTCACATGGTGGTCGAAGGCGAAGCGCAGCTTGAGCAGCAGGCCGCGCTCCAGCACGCCGGACGGTACGGAGGGGTCGCCCACCGCGCCGAGCAGGATCGCGTCGTGCTCCTTGAGGGACTCCAGTTCGGCGTCGGGGAGGGTCTCCCCGGTGGCGTGCCAGCGCCGGGCGCCGAGGTCGTACTCCCGGGTCTCCAGCTTCACGTCGGAGGGGAGGACGGCGGTGAGGACGCGGAGTCCCTGGGCCACCACTTCGGGGCCGATGCCGTCACCGGGGATCACTGCGAGGCGAATGCTGCGAGACATGACGGGACCGTACTGCCTCGTCCCACTGAATGACACTCGCCGTCCACCATATGGACGCGGCGGTGCGAGGGCCGGGGCCGGTTCGGCGGAATTCGGCGGAAGTGGGTGACGGGACGGGCCTTTGCTGGCACGTTCCCGGCATGGACACTCCACGCGTAGGCATTCCCGGCCCGCTCGCCGAGCGCATGACCATGCCGGAGCAGCACGAGTACCTGCGGAGCAGGCTCACCCGGCGCGGTCTGCTGCGCGCGGGCGCGGTGACGGCCGGGGCGGTCGCCGGGACGGGCCTGCTGGGGGCGCCACCCACCGCCCTGGCCACGCCCACCCTGGTGACGGCGAGAGCCACCGCCCGCGTCGACGGCTCCCTGGTCGCCCCCTTCGGCCGGCACCTCGCCTTCGGCGCCGACCCGAAGACCCAGATGCGCGTCTCGTGGCAGGTGCCCTTCGCGGTCCGCAAGCCGTTCCTGCGGATCGGGCTGAAGCCGTGGGACCTCGGCCGCCGCGTCGAGGCGGAGGTGCGGCACCTGCACACCCCGCCGCTGGTGAAGAAGCTGCCCGCCGTCGACCAGTACTACCTGCACGTCGCGCTGGACGGGCTGCGGCCCGGCACCACGTACTACTACGGCGTCGGACACACCGGTTTCGACCCGGCGGACGCCCGGCACCTGGGCACGGTCGCGTCCTTCCGCACCGCGCCCGCGCGCCCGGAGCGGTTCGTGTTCACGGCCTTCGGCGACCAGGGCGTCGGCTACCACGCCCTCGGCAACGACCAGGTGCTGCTCGGCCAGGACCCGGCGTTCCACCTGCACGCGGGCGACATCTGCTACGCCGACAGCAGCGGCTCCGGCCGGCCCGGCGACGTCTACGACGCCCGGGTGTGGGACCAGTTCCTCGCCCAGACCGAGTCGGTGGCGCGCGGCGTGCCGTGGATGGTGACCACCGGCAACCACGACATGGAGGCCTGGTACTCCCCCAACGGCTACGGCGGCCAGAGCGCCCGCTGGGCGCTGCCCGCCAACGGCTTCGACCCGGGCAGGTCGCCGGGGGCCTACTCCTTCGTCCACGGCAACGTCGCCGTCGTCGCCCTCGACGCCAACGACGTCTCGTACGAGATCGCCGCCAACACGGGCTACAGCGGCGGCAGGCAGACCGCCTGGCTCGACCGCCGGCTGCGGGAGCTGCGGGCCCACCGGGACGTGGACTTCGTCGTCGTCTTCTTCCACCACTGCGCCTTCTCGACGACGAAGGCGCACGCCTCGGACGGCGGCGTCCGCGACGCCTGGCTCCCCCTGTTCGACAAGCACCGCGTGGACCTCGTCGTCAACGGCCACAACCACATCTACGAACGCACGGACGCCCTCCGCGCGGGCCGGCTCCGCCGCCGCGTCCCGATCGGCGCGACGGTCGACCCGTCCCGCGACGGCATCGTCTACGTCACCGCCGGCGGCGCGGGCGCGGACCTCTACGACTTCCCGGTCCCGGACAGCTACGAGGGCCACGTCCACGACCTCGAAAGCGTTGCCAGCTACCACTGGAAGAAGGGCCGGGTGAAGTCCCCCGAACGAGTGGAGTGGTCCCGCGTCCGCTACACGGGCCACTCCTTCCTCGCGGTCGAGTGCGAACCGGGCTCGCGGCCCCGGCTGCGGGTCACGGCGCTGGCGGAGAACGGCAGGCGGATCGACCACTTCGACGTGGTGCGGCAGGGGAGGTAGAGGGGGTGGAGGAGGCAGGGGGGCAGGGGCTGAGGCGCCCGGACCCGCCCCTCCCCCGGCAACCTGGGGCGGCCCGTCACCCATTTGGGTAATCGCGCGTCAAACCCCGGCCGGAGGACTCTCATCCTTGGGACGCCGAAACACCGAACTCGGCGCCCGCCCCGGGAAAGGGGACCTCTGATGCTCGCGCTCGCACGCCTGGCCAGGACCGGCCCGGCAATCGCCATGGCGGCCGTGCTGGCCACCGGCCTGACCACCAACGCGCAGGCCGCCACGGGAAGGATCCGGTACTTCAACGGCGGTCAGGAGCTCCAGATCACGAATCCGCGGGACAACGTCTGCCTCGCTCTCCAGGTTCGGGCGGACGAGGTCGCCAACGACACGAACAAGTCGGTGAGCGTCTTCCTCGGCACAGCCTGCGCCACGTTCGTCACGACCCTTGCCCCCGGCCGCGCGGTCTCCCACGTCGGAGGTCCCCAGTCGGTGCGGGTCATCGGCTGAGCGGGCGGCCCGATCCCGCTTTCCGGCGTACGGCCTGACGGGAGTCCCGCGCGGATCCGGTGGACGACTCCGTCCACCGGATCCCGTTCTCCCATGCGACAGCGCGTCGGTGGCACCGCGGGCGGGTACCGACGTCGGCCAGGGGATCAGGAGCCGGCGGGCACGATCCCCGCCAGGCCCGGGAAGCCGGCGATGCGGGAGAAGGCCCGGTCGACCGGACCGCGGGCACACGTCCGAGGACCGATGTCGCTCAGGACGCCGACGTCCTGGACGCCCAGGTTGACCAGGGCCGGGAACGGCGACGGGGTCTCGTCCGAGGCGGGAGCGCACAAGGGCCGGAGCGGGGACAGAGGCGGGGGCAAGGGCAGGGGCAGGGGCAGGTCGTCGCCGACGGCCGGGGCGGGGACGCCACCGCCCGTGTCCCCCGCCCACGCCGGGGCCGCCGTGGCCTGGGCTCCCGCGAGGAGGGCCAGGACGACGCCGGCGGCACGGACGACGGTGTGCTGGTTCATGAGCTGACGAACGATCCCGCCCGCACACGGATACGCCCCTGCGCGGATACGGGACCGGCCGCGCGGCTGTGCCGCTAGTGGCCCGCCGGGCCTCCGTTGTCGCGCCGGTCGAGGGCGCGCTGGAGGGCGGCGGCGGCGTTGAGGCGGTCGGTGTCGCGCTCGGCGCGGCGCGTACGGCGGGGCTTGCGGACGGCGGCGGTCTCGGCCATGGGTCACGTCTCCTCTGGAAGAAGTCCTGCGAGGGATGCGAAGAGCCGGGGAAGGGGCGGGGGCCCGGACGCTCGCAGGGATCACCTGCGCTCACGCGCCCGGCCGCGTCCGCCGTCGCTCGATGGAGCGGGACGCTCGGCTTCCTCCACGCTAAGCGAGCATTCCCGCGCTGTCGCCGTATTTACTCGGGCTTCCTACTATCTGAGACGCCCGGCACGCGTCGGCAGCCTGCCATCGGGCGGCGAACGGTTCGGGGAACCGGACGGGACGGCCGGAAGTCCGTCCTCGCGCCCGACGGCAAGGCTGCCGTGGTTCAGCGGGTGCAGCAGGGGTCAGCGGGTTTCAGGGGGTTCAGTAGGTCAGGACGGGGCTGTCCGTGGTCTCCAGGTCGGGGCCACCGGACCAGTGGATCTTGGTGAAGCCGACGTACTGGTGGCCGGAGGCCGGGTTGCTCAGCACGATGCCCAGGTGCTGGTAGCCGTTCTGGCAGGAGACCGACTGGCGGGTGGCGAAGTCCCACGTGGTCTTGTCGAAGACGCCGAACTCCACGTAGCAGTTGGAGTTCACGTTCCCGAGGTTCAGGTAGGCGTCGGCGCCTATGGTGCCGTTGTTGTGGTCGGCGATGCAGACGTTCTTCCAGGTGGGTCCGGCGCAGCCGCCGCCCGAGGAAGCGGCCGCGCTGCCGGCGCCGGCCACGGCCGCGGTCGCGGCCAGCGCCGTGGCGGCCAGGGCCAGGGCGGCGCCGCGCTTGATTCTCAGTGCACGCATGGGGAACTCCTCGACTGGTTTGCGGACGGTCCGGTCGGACCGACGACGCCACCGTCGCAAAACGTGTTCAACAACCGATAAACGACGGATACACCCAGGTGCCGTCCCTCTTCGCACTTGTCCCATCCCGAAGCCGGCACGAGGACGACATCCGCCCGGGACACGGCCACGGGAGCACTGGGTCGAGCCGTACATCCGGCACCCCTCCCGCGCCCGGACGGCCCGCACGGGCGCGGTGGCAGGATGGCGGCATGGTGACGAATCAGCCGTGGGCGGGGACGCACGACGACCTGGCGGCGGCGGAGGCGCTGGTGTACGGACCGGGCGGTTTCGTCTGCTCGCCGCCGGTGCCGGAAGCGGAGAGCGCCGAGTACGCGGCGTGCGCCTTCACGCTCGACGGCCGGTCGGTCCGCTTCCGGGTGGGCAAGACCACCCCGACGAAGGTGGGCCAGTTCGTCACCTTCTGGCAGCGGTCCGAGGAGGGGCCGATCCGGCCCTTCGACGCCGACGACGGGGTGGACCTCTTCGTCGTCAGCAGCCGCGACGCCGACGGCTTCGGGCAATTCGTCTTCCCGCGCGACGTATTGTGCGAGCGCGGCATCGTCTCGCGCGGCGGATCCGGCGGAAAGCGCGGGTTCCGCGTCTATCCGCCCTGGGTGACCACGACCAGCCGGCAGGCCCGCGGCACCCAGGCGTGGCAGGTGGCCTTCTTCCTCGACCTCGGCCGGAACAAGCCCGTCGACGTGGGGCGCGCCCGCAGCCTTTACCACCACCAGGCCGCGCCTTCATGATCATGGCTATGAACAGTTTCACGATGGTCGAGTTCCCTTCCACCTCGGCCCACGCGTCCGCGGAGTTCTTCGGCTCCGTTTTCGGCTGGACAGCGACGCCGTACGGCTCGGAGTACACCGATGTGGACTGCGGCGGCGGGGTCGGTCTCGGCTTCCAGCAGGACCGCTCGGAAGCCCCGACCGGGCCGCTCGCGGTGATCCGGGTGAACGATCTGGAGACGACGCGCGGCGCGGTGCTCGAGGCGGGCGGCACCATCACGGTCGAGGCGTTCGACTTTCCCGGCGGCAGGCGGTTCCATTTCCGGGAGCCGGGAGGCAACGAGCTTGCCGCATGGGTCCCGATAGAACGGTGAATCACCTCGGCCCGAGGCACGGCACGCCCGTTGTGCGTCGTGCGACGCCGAGTCGGCGCTCCGCGCAGCCCTTCCGGCCGTCCGCGCCCCTCGCGACTTCTCCTGCGCGGAGAGGCAACGAGAAGTGCACCGCCCGGCAATCCGTACGTCCGGCGCCGGTTTAGCGTTCGGGTCCGGCCGACGGCGCCACGGAAAGAGGGGCGTCTGACCTCCTCCGATGGCAGCCGGGCCAGGGGACGACAAGGGAAATGCTGCGAAAACTCTGCGCGCTTCTGCTGACGCTCGCGACGGCGATGGGCCTCGTGACCGCATTGAGCGGCACGGCGTCCGCCGCCAACTCGCCGGTTTCGCCGCGGCGGTCGGGGCGTGCACGCGTCCGGACACGGACCGGTGCCTGGCTCGTCCTCGGAGACGATCCAGCCGCCGCGCGCCGCCGCGGTGCTCTGACCCGCGGCCGGACGTCGACCACCCGTGCCGCTTCGGCGGATCCCACGTGCCCTCCACCATGGAGGAGGCGTGGAACAGCCGCCCCATCAGCGTCCTCACCCGCGTCGGCGTCCACCGCTGATCCGCTCGGCCGTGGACGGGCGGACCACCATGTGAACCGTCCGCCCCGGCCGCCCCCACACCCCGGAAAACACCCCTGCCCCCGCCCGGCGTCGGCCGGGCGGGGGCAGGGGCCCACAAAGGCAGCGCAGGTCAGCCCTGGTGCGGGTAGCGGTAGTCGGTCGGCGGGACCAGGGTCTCCTTGATGGACCGGGTCGAGACCCAGCGCAGGAGGTTGGTGGCCGCACCGGCCTTGTCGTTCGTGCCGGAGGCGCGGCCGCCGCCGAAGGGCTGCTGGCCGACGACGGCGCCGGTCGACTTGTCGTTGATGTAGAAGTTGCCGGCGGCGAACCGGAGCTTCTCCATCGCGTCGGCCACCGCGGCGCGGTCCTGGCCGATGACCGAGCCGGTCAGGGCGTACGCCGAGACGGACTCCATCTGCTGGAGCATCGCGTCGAAGTCCTCGTCCTCGTAGACGTGGACGGCGAGGATCGGGCCGAAGTACTCGGTGGTGAAGACCTCGTTGGACGGGTCGGTGCACTCGATGACGGTCGGGCGGACGAAGTAGCCGACCGAGTCGTCGTACGTACCGCCGGCGACGATCGTGCAGGTCGGGTCGGCCTTGGCGCGGTCGATGGCGGCCTTGTTCTTGGCGAAGGCGCGCTCGTCGATGACGGCGCCGATGAAGTTCGACAGGTCGGTGACGTCACCCATGGTGATGCCGTCGACCTCGGCCGCGAACTCCTCCTTGAAGCCGTCCTCCCAGATGGAGCGGGGGATGTAGGCGCGGGAGGAGGCCGAGCACTTCTGGCCCTGGAACTCGAAGGAGCCGCGGGTCAGGGCGGTCTTCAGGATGGCTCGGTCGGCGCTCGGGTGGGCGACGACGAAGTCCTTGCCGCCGGTCTCGCCGACGAGGCGCGGGTAGCCCTTGTACTTCTCGATGTTGTTGCCCACGGTCTTCCAGAGGTACTGGAAGGTCTTGGTGGAGCCGGTGAAGTGGATGCCCGCGAGCTCGGGGTGGTTCAGGGCCACCTCGGAGACGGCGAGGCCGTCGCCGGTCACCAGGTTGATGACGCCCTTGGGGAGGCCGGCCTCCTCCAGGAGCTGCATGAGCAGCACGGCGGCGTGGGTCTGCGTCGGGGACGGCTTCCAGACGACGACGTTGCCCATCAGGGCGGGCGCGGTCGGGAGGTTGCCGGCGATGGCCGTGAAGTTGAACGGCGTGATCGCGTAGACGAAGCCCTCCAGCGGGCGGTGGTCGCTGCGGTTCCACACGCCGGCGGAGTTGGCGACCGGCTGCTCGGCGAGGATCTGGCGCGCGAAGTGCACGTTGAAGCGCCAGAAGTCGACGAGCTCGCAGGGGGTGTCGATCTCGGCCTGCTGGGCGGTCTTCGACTGGCCGAGCATGGTGGAGGCGGCCAGCGTCTCGCGCCAGGGGCCGGCGAGCAGCTCGGCGGCGCGGAGGATGATCGCGGCGCGGTCGTCGAAGGACATCGCGCGCCAGGCCGGGGCGGCGGCCAGGGCGGCGTCGATCGCGTCCTGGGCATCCTGCTCGGTGGCGTTGGCGTAGGTGCCGATGCGAGCCTTGTGGTTGTGCGGCTGTACGACGTCGAAGCGCTCGCCGCCGCCCATCCGCTTCTCGCCGTTGATCGTCATCGGCAGGTCGATGGGGTTGCCCGCCAGCTCCTTGAGCTTGGCCTCGAGGCGGGCGCGCTCCGGGGAGCCCGGGGCGTAGGAGTGCACCGGCTCGTTGACCGGGGCGGGGACCTGGGTGACAGCGTCCATGAGTCTCATGGCTCCTTACGGGGTTGTGAGGGTCTCAGCCCTTGGTGATCATCGAGCGGAGGAAGAACAGCAGGTTGGCGGGCTTCTCCGCGAGCCTGCGCATGAAGTACCCGTACCAGTCGGTGCCGTAGGCCGTGTAGACCCGCATCCGGTGGCCCTCGGCGGCCAGCCGGACGTGCTCGTCACCGCGGATGCCGTAGAGCATCTGGAACTCGTACTCGTCCAGCTTGCGCCCCGCCTGCCGGGCCAGCTCCTGGGTGATCGCGATCAGACGCGGGTCGTGCGACCCGATCATCGGGTAGCCCTCGCCCGCCATCAGTATCTTGACGACGCGGACGAACGCCTTGTCGATCTCGGCCTTGTCCTGGAAGGCGACGGAGGCGGGTTCCTTGTACGCACCCTTCACGATACGCACTCGGCTGCCCGCGGCGGCGAGCCGGCGGGCGTCGTCCTCGGTGCGGAAGAGGTACGCCTGGATGACGCAGCCGGTCTGCGGGAAGTCCTTCCGCAGCTCCTCGTGGATGGCGAACATCGAGTCGAGGGTGGTGTGGTCCTCGGCGTCCAGCGTGACGGTGGTGCCGATGGCGGCGGCGGCCTCGACGACCGGGCGGACGTTGGCGAGGGCCAGCTCGTGGCCGCCCTCCAGCGCCTGGCCGAACATCGACAGCTTGACGGACATCTCGGCGCGCTCGCCGAGGCCCAGCTCCTTGAGGCGCCCGATCAGCTCCAGGTAGGCGTCACGGGCCGCGTACGACTGCTCGACGGTGGTGATGTCCTCGCCGACGACGTCGAGGGTGACCTCCAGGCCCTTGGCCGCGGCGTCCTTGACGATCGGGATGACCTGATCGACGGTCTCGCCCGCGATGAAGCGGTCGACGACCTGCTTGGTGCCCGGGGCGGCCGACACGAAACGACGCATGCGGTCGCTGCGCGAGGCGGCGAGGATGACGGGACCCAGCACGGGCACCTCCACGATGACGGCCGGTCCCCCTCGGGACGACGGCATAACCAACTCGACGTGAAACGTAGATTTCACGCCACCCCACGGGCCATCGACAGCTGTCACGCATCCGTGGCCGGGATCTCAGACAGATGTATGACAATGGTTCCCGGAGACGACGAGGACGGGACACAAGGGACGAAAGGGAGTGCGGCGCGTCATGCGGGGCGAGTACCAGCAGCTCGTGGACGAGATCTCGGCGGTGTTCGGCGCGCCCGCGACCCTGGAGGACCGCGACTTCGGCCTGATCGCCTTCGGCGCGCACGGCGGCGACGACGATCTGGAGGTCTCGATGGACCCCGTCCGGACGCGCTCGATCCTCCAGCGGCGCTCGACGGCGGCCGTCCGGGCCTGGTTCGAGGCGTTCGGCATCGCCCGGGCGCAGGCGCCGATGCGGATCCCGCCGGACCCGGCGGCGGGCGTGTTCAAGGGGCGCATCTGCCTTCCCGTACGCCACCGGGGCGTGGTGCACGGCTACGTCTGGCTGCTGGACGACGAGCACCTGGCCGGCCTCGACCTGGGCCCCGCCGCGCCGGACCCGCGCGTGGCGCAGGCGATGGAGACGGCCGCCCGGATCGGCGCCCTGCTCGCGGCGGAGGCCCGCGCGGGCGCCGAGCTGGGCGAACTGCTGCTGGACCTGCTGACCGCGCGCCCGGCGGGCCGCGACGCGGCCCGGCTCGCCCTCCGCGAGGCCCTGGGCCCGGCGGCGGACGGCCCGCTGGCGCTGCTGGCGGTGGCGCCCTGGCGGACGGATCCCGATGACCCCAACGACGCCGCGGCCGACCGTCCCGGTTCGGCGTTCGCCGCCCGGTCGGGGGTGGCGGCGCTCTGCGCGGTGCCGGACAGCCTGCCGGACGGCTCGGCGGCCCTGGCCGCCCTGGTCCGGCTACGGGCCCTCAGCGCCCCGGCCCCCGCCCGCGCCGCCGCCGACCGGCTGCTGCACTCCCCGCGCGCCGGTGCGGACGGCGGCCCGGGCCTGGCCGCCGCCGGCCTGGGCACCCCGCGCAAGGGCCTCGCGGAGCTGACCGACGCCTGGTCGGAGGCGCTGTCCGCGGCCCGCGCGGCCGCGGCCGAACGCCGCCTCGGCCCGCTCGCCGAATGGGCGGCCATCGGCCCGTACCGCGTCCTGACGGGCCTCCCCGCCGGCCGGGCGGCCGACCACGCCGTCCGCCCCCTGCTGGAGCGCTCCCACGCCGAGCTGGCCCGCACCACCGAGGTCTACCTCGACTGCGCCGGCCAGGCCGGCCGCGCCGCCGCCGCCCTCGGCATCCACCGTCAGACCCTCTACTACCGCCTGTCCCGCGTGGAACAGCTCACCGGCCTGGACCTGGACAACGGCGAGGACCGGCTGCTGCTCCACATGACGTTGAAGGCGGCGCGGCTGGGTTAGGGCCGCTGGGCTCAGGCAGGGCCGCTCAGCCCTCAGGCCACGACCGCGGCCTCGACGAGGGAGAACGGCGCGGCTCCCGTGAGCGGGGTGACCGAGGTGACGGACAGGCCCGCCCGGCCGCACAGGTCCTCGAAGTCCGCGCGGGTGCGTTCGCGGCCGCCCACGTTGACCAGCATGTTGAGGTCGCTCAGATAGGCGATTCCGGTATCGGTGGCGTGGTCTCCGGGGCTCGCGCCGACGACGTCGGGGAGGACGGGCTCCACGATCAGGACCCGGCCGCCGTCGGGCGGCAGGGCTTCGCGGCAGTGGCGCAGGATGGTGGCGGCCTGTTCGTCCGCCCAGTTGTGCAGGACGCTCTTGATCAGGTGGAGGTCCGAGCCCTTGGGGACGGATCCGGGGGCGAGGAAGTCGCCGGGGTGCAGGGAGCAGCGTTCCGTGAGCCCGTGCCGTTCCAGCGTCGCCGGTGCCCCGGCCAGGCCCTCCGCCGTGTCGAAGACGGCGCCGGTGAGGCCCGGGTGGGCGGTGAGGACGGCGGCGAGGAGGGTTCCGTCGCCGCCGCCGACGTCCGTGACCGAGGTGAAGCGGCCGAAGTCGTAGGCGGACGGCAGCGCGGCGGCGGCCGCCCCGGCGGCCTGGCTCATCGCCGTGTTGAACGCCGCGGACAGCTCGGGGTGGCGGGCGAGGTGGCCGAAGAAGTCCGTGCCGAAGACCGCGTCGAACGCGACGTCGCCGGTGCGGACGCTGTCGTCCAGGCGCTCCCAGGCGCGCGTCGCCACCGGGTCGGTGAAGACGTGTACGAACGAGGCGAGCGAGCCGGGGCGGCGGGGGTCGAGCAGCGTGCCCGTGGGGGTCACCGAGAAGGTGCCGGGGGTGTGTTCCCGCAGCAGGCCGAGGCCGGCCAGGGCGCGCAGCAGCCGGGTCATGGGCCGGGCGTCGGCCCCGGCGTCGGCGGCGATGTCGTCGGCTCGGCGCGGGGTGTCGCCGATCAGCTCGACCACCCCCAGCCGTACCGCCGCGCGCAGGGTCTGCGCGGCCATGGTGCCGAAGGCGGTCCGGACGATGAGGCTCCGGTCGGCCGTGTCCGCCGCTCGCTGGTCGTCGGTGGTCGTCACGGGTTTCTTCCTTCCGTCGAACGGTAAGTGGGAGCGGCCGGCCGCGCGGCCAGGGCGCCCGGGGTGCGGCCCGCGAACGCCAGTACGTCGCGGTGGAGATGCGGCTGGTCGGCGTAGCCGCACGCCAGCGCGGTGTCGGCGGCGCTCCGGCCCGCGCGGAGCGCCCGGGCGGCGTGGTCGAAGCGGACGAGCATGGCCGCGCGCTTGGGGGTGAGGCCGATCTGTGCGGTGAACCGGGACCACAACCGCTTGCGGCTCCAGCCGCAGGACGCGGCGAGTTCGCCGACTCGTACCCGGCCCCGCCGGACCACGATGTGCTCCCAGACGGCCGCGACCTCGGGCGCCACCGCCGGCGCCCGCGCGGCCCGCCGGGTGAGGAACCCGTCCACCAGGGCGAGGCGCTCGGCCCACGTGGCGGCCTCGGGCAGCCGCTCGCGCAGGCGCTCCTCGTCCCGTCCCCACACCTCGCCCAGGCCGACCACCGGCCGGTCCGGTTCCCGCGGGAAGACGCCGCCCAGCAGCGCGTAGGCGGCCGGAGGCGACAGGCGCATCTCGACGCACTCGACGCGTTCCCCGCCGACGCGGGCCGGTCCGGACGCCGGCGCGGCGACGAAGCTCCGCACGGACTGCCGTCCGGTGGCGCCCTCGACGGTGAACGGGTCCTCGCCGAGCCCGATGACGACGACCACGTCGGGCCGCGGGAGCACCCGCTTGTGCAGCCCGCCGGCGGCACGGTCCCGGAAGCCGGCCATCCGGACGCCGGGGAGGCGGGTGCCACCGAGGGCGACCTCCCAGCCGTTTCCGGCGCCGGCACCGCCGTTCAAGGCGGCGGGGTCCGTGTCGTCGATGCGCATGCCCCTACGGTCGCCGAATCCGGCCGTCCCGTCTTGGACGAAAGTTCCGCGGGCGGGCGTCGCTCAGCAGACGCTCCACGCGCTCACCGCGGACACCGGTATCCGGAAGTACTCGCCCAGCTGTGCGGGCAGACTACTGGAACCGGCGATCAGATGGCAGCCGTGGAGATGGACGAACTCCGGTGGGTAGACCGGGGGTTCGGCCGCCTCGCGGGTGAAGTCCTCGGCGAAGCGCTCCTCGGGGAGGCCTCCGTCGCCCAGCCGGCCGGCGACGTGGGCCGCCCAGTGGCGGTGTGCCGCGAGGCGGCCGGCGAGCACCACGCCCCCGGCGATCACCGTGATGCGCGGGCCGGCGCCCTCCATGTCGGTGCGGTTGATCAGATCGATGAGGAGTTCGTCCTGAGGGGTCACTGGGGTCGCTGTCATGCGGGAACTGTAGGGACCGTAGGAACTGTAGGGACCGTAGGGACCGCCCTCCGGTCAACGGCCGGGCAGCGGGCCGGAAGTGGGCGTTCCGCATGGCCTCCGTGCCGGACGGGCGGACCACCTGTCCTGTTGGGAGGAAGCATGGGCGAGAATCGGGCAGTCATTCGATTCAAGGGCGGGTCAAGAGGTGCGCCGTCACCGCGCACGACCCGCCACGGCCCATCCCAGGGGGGACCCCGTCGTGACCGCACACCCGATACCCGAAGACGCCCCGAGAGCCCGCCGCCTCCCGCGCCGCGCCCTCACCGCCGTCGTCGCCGCAGCGGCCGTCGCCGCGCCGCTCGCCGTGGCTGAACCGGCCGCCGCGGCCGGGCCGCAGGTCGTCTGCACCTCCGGCAAGGCCGGGCTCGCCGCCAAGCTCACCAAGGACATCACCGCGGCGCTGCGCGGCCGGGCCGGCCACACCGGCATCGCGTTCGACGACCCGGCGACGAAGACGAGCTGCACCTACGACGCGGACCGGCAGTTCGACTCCGCGAGCGTCTTCAAGCCGATCGTCCTCGGCACCCTGCTGTGGGACGCCGACCGGGCGAAGCGCTCGCTGACGTCGCGTGAGAAGTCGCTCGCCCACAAGATGATCACCGAGTCGGACAACGACTCCACGACGGAGCTCCGCAACCGCCTCACCACGGCGAAGATCACGTCGTTCGTCAAGGCCGCCGGCATGAAGCGCACGCTCCCCAACCAGACCTGGGGCACCACCCAGATCACCGCGCGGGACGAGCAGCGACTGCTCGCCCTATTCACCTCGCGCAACAAGCTGATCACCGACAAGTCGCGGGCCTACGCCCTCGACCTGATGAACAAGGTGATCTCCTCGCAGCGCTGGGGCACCCCGGCCGGTGCCCCCAAGGGCACCAAGGTGCACGTCAAGAACGGCTGGCTGCAGCGCGACCGGGACCACCTCTGGCGCGTGCACAGCATCGGCGCCTTCACCGTCGGCGGCCGGACGTACAC
Organism: Streptomyces mobaraensis; assembly: GCF_020099395.1. NCBI lineage: Bacteria > Bacillati > Actinomycetota > Actinomycetes > Kitasatosporales > Streptomycetaceae > Streptomyces > Streptomyces mobaraensis. The sequence continues at coordinate 2,223,583 of NZ_CP083590.1, forward strand.
CATGTCCGTCCTCACCCACGGCAACCGCACCTGGCAGGGCGGCATCGACGCCATCCAGGCCGTCGCCCGCGCCGTCCACCGCGACGTCAACCCGGCGGCGAACCACGCCCAGCTCATCGCTCCGCCGGCGCACCCGCAGGAGGTCATGCCGCCGGGCGTGTGAGCCCGGGCGCGCCGGGGCGGCCGGGGGGGGAGCCCCCTCCGGCCGTCCCGGAAGCGGCTGTCCTCAGCCCTCGTCGAGGGTGATCGCCTGGACCGGACAGGCCCGCACCGCCTCCTTCACCATCGGGTCCGCGCCGCCCTCGCCCTCCGGCCGGACGACGCCGAAGCCGTCGTCGTCCGTGTCGAAGGCGCCGGGGGCGGTGAGGGCGCACTGACCCGAGCCGATGCACAGGTCCGAATCGATGCTGACGCGCATGGGGGTACTCCGTTCTGCGGTCACCAGGTGACCGGGAGGGCGAACAGTCCTTGCACGGTGCCGCCGGGTTTGGCGGACACCTCATCGGGGGCAACGGCCAGTCGCAGCGTGGGGATACGGGCGAACAGGGACGAGAAGGCGATTTCGAGCTCCGCGCGGGCCAGGTTCTGGCCCAGGCACTGGTGGATCCCGTAGCCGAACGCCACGTGGTGGCGGGCGGAGCGGCGCACGTCGAGGGTGTCGGGGTCGGCGTAGGAGGCCGGGTCGCGGTTGGCCTCCGGGGTGGCGAGCAGCACGCCCTCCCCCGCCCGGATCGTCTCCCCGGCCACCTCGACGTCCGCCACGGCCACCCGTACCAGCGAGTCGGCGATCGAGAGGTAGCGCAGCAGCTCCTCGACCGCGCCCCGCATCAGCTCCGGATCGGCGCGCAGCGCGGCCAGTTGCTCCGGGTGGCGGAGCAGGGTGTAGGTGCCGAGGGAGATCATGTTGGACGTCGTCTCATGGCCGGCGATCAGCAGCAGCAGCGCCATGGAGACGAGTTCCTCGCGGTCCAGGGTGCCGGAGGGGTCGGCGAGGAGGGTGTCGAGGAGGCCGTCGCCCGGCGCCGCGCGCTTGCGGTCGAGCAGCCGACGGAAGTACGCCCGTAACTCCTCGCGGGACTCACCGGCCTCCGCCGCGGTCTTCGCGACGAGCAGCCGCCGCGAGCGGGTCTCGAAGAACTCGTGGTCGTCGTAGGGGACACCGAGCAGCGAGCAGATCACCGTGGACGGGACGGGGAGGGCGAACGCGGTGACGAGGTCGGTCTCCGGGCCGGCGGCGAGCATGCGGTCGAGCTGGTCGTCCACGACCTGCTGGACCGCGGGGCGGAGGGCCGTGATCCGCTGGAGGCCGAAGCCCGGGATGAGGGTCCGGCGCTGGCGGTTGTGGAGGGGGTCGTCGGCGCCCAGCAGCGGGAGGGGCCGGATGGCCTGCTCGGCGAGGCGCGGCATGGTGACCGGGAAGTCCGGGTGCTGCCGGTCGGCGGAGAGGCGGCGGTCGCGGAGCAGGGCCCGGACCTCGGCGTGTCCGGTGACGAACCAGACCTCCCGGCCGTCGAAGAGCGTCACCCGGGAGAGCGGGCGGTCCTCGGGGGCCGGGAGGTGGCCGGCGGGCGGATGGTACGGACAGGCCCGGTCCTGCGGCCAGGGCCGGGTCGCGGCTTCCGGGGCGGCGGACGGGGTGAAGTCGGGGGCGGACAGCGGGGGTTGCGCGGTCTCGGTCATGAACGACCTCCGGCAAGCGGACTGGTATCCTTGGGCAACCATTAGAGCGGAGGGTTCCGCACCCGTCCATGGGGCGTGACCGGAATCCGGCCACACGGGACCGCTATCCGGCCGCCCCGCCCCCCGGTACTCGTACGGCTACGCCTCGCTGACGGCTACGCCTCGCTCGGGTCGAGCACCCGCCCCTCGACGATGCGCCGCATCCCCTCGACGATGTCCTTGCCGCGCGGCGCGACCGCCGGATCGATCAGCCACTGCACCCACAGCCCGATGAACAGGGCGTGGATGACGGAGCCGACGGTGCGGGTCGCGACCGCGGGCACCCGGTCGTCCTCGACACCCTCGAAGACGGCCACGAGACCCTCGCGACCGCTCGGCAGCACGGCGGCGAACCGCTCCCGCAACTCGGGCCGGCCGGGGAGCTGGCCGATCATCTCGAACTGGGCGGCCCAGAACGCCTGGTCGTTCTCGAACCCTTCGAGCAGCGAGTCCCAGCAGGCCGCCATCCGCTCGTCGTACGAGGCGTCGGGCTTCACGCCGGCGGCCAGCGCCTGCCCCGCCCGCTCCCCCCCACTCCTCCGTGAGCTGAAGGAACGCGGCCATCATCAGCGCGTCCTTCGAGCCGTAGTGATAGCCGATCGAGGCCAGGTTGGCGCCGGAGGCGGCCACGATGTCGCGCGCGGTGGTGCGTACCCAGCCCTTGTCGAGCAGGCAGCGCTTGGCGCCCTCCAGCAGGTCTTCGCGATGTCCCATGGCGGAAGCGTAACCGCCGCTCATACGCATGTCATGGACGACCGTCTTAAACGGCCGTCATAGACAAGCGTTTAAGACATCCGTATAGTCCTGCCCATGACGAACCCCAGCACGCCGCGTGCCGGGCGCAGGGAGTGGACGGCGTTCACCGTCCTCCTGCTGCCCCTCCTCCTGGTCTCGATGGACACCTCCGTCCTCTTCTTCGCCGTCCCGGCCATCACCCGGGACCTGGGCGCGAGCAGCACCCAGCAGCTCTGGATCTTCGACAGCTACGCGTTCGCCCTGGCCGGGCTGCTGATGACGATGGGTTCGCTGGGCGACCGGATCGGCCGCCGCAAGCTCCTGCTGCTGGGCGCCGCCGCCTTCGGCACGGCCTCCGCGGCCGCCGCCTACGCGCAGAGCGCGGAGATGCTGATCGCGGCGCGGTTCGTGCTGGGGATCGGCGGCGCGACGCTGATGCCCAGCACGATGGGGCTGGTGCGCAACATGTTCCGCGACGACGCGCAGCGCGCCAAGGCGGTCGGCATCTGGTCCGCGGCCATGGCCGGCGGCATCGCGCTCGGCTCGGTGCTGGGCGGAGTGATGCTCAAGCACTTCTGGTGGGGTTCGGTCTTCCTGCTGAACGTGCCCGCGATGGTGCTGCTGCTGGTCTGCGCGCCGCTCCTGGTCCCGGAGTTCAAGGACCCGCGTCCCGGACGTTTCGACCTGCCGAGCGTGGTGCTGTCGATGGGCGCCGTACTGCCGACGATCTACGGCATCAAGGAGATGGCGGCCGACGGCTTCAGCGTCCCCCGGCTGCTCTGCCTGCTCGCCGGGCTGGCGCTCGGCGCGGCCTTCGTCCGGCGGCAGCGCGGCGGACGGTCCACGATGATCAGCCGTGAACTGTTCCTCGACCGCGCCTTCGGGGCGGGCATCGGCCTCAACACCCTCGCCATGTTCGCGATGATGGGCTCCTCGTACTTCACCACCCAGTACCTCCAGTCGGTCCTGGGCAAGGGCCCGCTGGAGGCGGCGCTCTGGGGCACGCTCCCGTCCCTCGCCGTCGGCGCGGCCGGACCACTGGCCACCGTCGCCGCCCAGCGCGTGGACCGGGCCTACGTGATCGCCACCGGCTTCGTCGTCACCGCGGCCGGCTTCGCCCTCCTCCTCGGCGCCGGCACCTCCTCCCTGACCCTCACCCTGATCTCCTGCGCGGTCATCGCCTGCGGCATCGTCACCGTCGCCGCCCTCGTCTCCGACTTGGCCCTCGGTGCCACACCCCCGGAGAAGGCCGGTTCCGCCGCCGCCCTGCTGGAGACCGGCCAGGAGTTCGGCGGGGCCCTGGGCATGGCCGTGTTCGGCACCATCGGCATGGCCGTCTACCGGCGGGACGTCTCGGACTCCCTGTCCCCCACCCTCCCGCACGGCGAACTCGACACGGTCCGCGAGACGCTGACCGGCGCGGCGGCGGTCGCGGGGCGGCTGCCGGGGCGGTCGGGTGAGGCGGTGCTTTCCGCTGCGCGCGAGGCGTTCGTGCACGGGATGCACGTGGCTGCGCTGGGTGCGGTGCTCGTCCTCCTCATCGGAGCGGCGGTGACGGTCCGGGCCCTGCGAGGGCGGCCCTCGACCCCGGCCCCGGCCGAGCGACCGGCGGAGGCACCGGTCGCCGCCGGGCGGTAGGCGGCAGGGGCGGGTGTCGGGGGTTGTCGCCCCGGCCCCGCCCCTTCTCCGTTTCCTGGGGCTACGCCCCAGACCCCCTGATCGCGGCTCCGCCACTCGTCCTCAAACGCCGGACGGGCTGGTGGCCGGTCCGGCTACTCAACCCCTCGTGGAGTACGCAATCTGCGTCGAGGCCCGCCTCTGCCAGAAAGTCCGCCAGCGTCGCGCGAGGATCCTGCTCCCCTATGGCCGTCAGGATGTAACCCGGGGACGGCGCATTTTCGACTTCCCGGACCAAGGCGGCCAGGGTCCCGTTGTCCAGAGCGAACGCAAACGTGAACCACGGCCCCAGATCATCCGGAGTGACTTCCTCACGCCCCCACCACGAAACCAATTGACCGGTTGTCAGGTCCAATTGCGCCACGTAATTCTGCGGCTTTCCACGGAACTCGGATGCACGGATTCTTCTCACGGCTGCCTGGCTTTCCTGGGGCTGAGGCCCACGGGACGCTTCGGGGGTGCGGGGGCTCGCCCCCGCAAGAAACGGTGAAAGGGCGGGCCGGGGGCGATTCCCCGACGTCAGTCCGTCAGGTTCACCGCCCGCGCCGACGCCGCGCCGATCTCGTCGGCGATCTCCGCGAGCACCGGCAGCGGAATCGACTCGTCGACCGTCAGGGCGACCAGCGCCTCCCCGCCCTCCGTCGCCCGCGACACCTGCATGCCGGCGATGTTGATGCCCGCCTCGCCGAGGATGCGGCCGATGGTGCCGACGACGCCGGGGCGGTCGACGTAGCGGAGGAAGGCCATGTGGTCGGCGAGGGCGAGGTCGATGTCCTTCTCGCCGACGGCGACGATCTTCTGGAGGTGCTTGGGGCCGGCGAGGGTGCCGGAGATGGAGACCTCGTCGCCGCCGGAGAGGGTGCCGCGGACGGTGACGACGTTGCGGTGCTCGGGGGACTCGGAACCCGTCGTCAGGCGGACCTCGACGCCGCGCTCCTGGGCGAAGAGGGGGGCGTTCACATAGGAGACGGTCTCGTCGACGATGTCCTCGAAGACGCCCTTGAGGGCGGAGAGTTCGAGCACCTTGACGTCGTGCTGGGTGAGCTCGCCGTAGACCTCGACGTCGAGGCGGACGGCGACCTCGCCGGCCAGGGCCGTGAAGATGCGGCCCAGCTTCTCGGCGAGCGGCAGCGCCGGCTTGACGTCCTCGGCGATGACGCCGCCCTGCACGTTGACCGCGTCCGGCACCAGTTCACCCGCGAGGGCCAGCCGCACCGACTTGGCGACGGAGATGCCCGCCTTCTCCTGCGCCTCGCCGGTGGAGGCGCCCAGGTGCGGGGTGGCGACGACGCTGTCGAACTCGAAGAGGGGCGAGTCGGTGCACGGCTCGGACGCGTAGACGTCCAGGCCGGCGCCGGCGACCCGGCCCTCCTTCAACGCCGCCGCGAGCGCGGTCTCGTCGACGATGCCGCCGCGCGCGGCGTTGACGATGCGCACCGACGGCTTGACCTTGCGGAGCGCCTCGTCGCCGATCAGGCCGAGCGTCTCGGGGGTCTTGGGCAGGTGGACGGTGATGAAGTCGGCCGTCTCCAGCAGCTCGTCGAGGGTGCAGAGGCGGACGCCCATCTGGGCGGCGCGGGCGGGCTGGACATAGGGGTCGTAGGCGACGACCTTCATGCCGAAGGCGGCCATGCGCTGGGCGACGAGCACGCCGATGCGACCCAGGCCGACCACGCCGAGCGTCTTCTCGGACAGTTCGACGCCCGTGTACTTGGACCGCTGCCATTCGCCGTTCTTCAACGCCGCGTTGGCCTGCGGGATGTTGCGGGCGGTGGCGATGAGCAGGCCGCAGGCGAGCTCGGCGGCGGTGACGATGTTGGAGGTGGGGGCGTTGACGACCATCACGCCGGCCTTGGTGGCGGCGGAGACGTCCACGTTGTCGAGGCCGACGCCGGCACGGGCGACCACCCGCAGCCGCTTGGCGGCGGCGACCGCCTCGGCGTCGATCTTCGTGGCGGAGCGTACGAGGACGGCGTCGACGTCCACGATGGAGGCCAGCAGGTCGGCTCGGTCGGCGCCGTCGCAGTGCCGGATCTCGAAGTCCGGGCCGAGCGCGTCGACGGTGGCGGGCGAGAGTTCCTCGGCGATGAGTACAACGGGTTTGCGGGTCGAAGCAGTGCTCACGGGGTCCTCAGTCCTCACTGGTCCATGGGTTTCCCGGACGTGCCGTGGGGGGCACGGGAAATGACGGCCGTCCCGACGGCCGCAGGCGGTGAAGGGGCGCAGCCGCGTTGGAGACGCACGACGCTGTGAGCCTGACGCGCTTTGTTGCGGAGAAGTGTATCGGCGGACGGGCGGGCGTTCTGCTCCGTTCCGCAAGGATCACCCGGCGGGACCGGCCACCGTGGACAACCGGGGACGGGGGAGCCCGGTGGGGCCGCCCGGAAGCGGCCCCACCGGAACCGGAGATCACTGAGGGATCACGCCTCGTCGTCGACCCAGCTCATCAGCTTGCGCAGCTTCTGGCCGGTGGTGGCGAGCAGGTGGTCCTCGTCGGCCTTCTTGTACTCGTTGTACTTCGGCAGGCCGGACTTGTACTCCTTCATCCAGTTCTCGGCGAAGGTGCCGTCCTGGATCTCGGCGAGGACCTTCTTCATCTCGGCGCGCGTCTGGTCGGTGACGATGCGCGGGCCGGTGACGTAGTCGCCCCACTCGGCCGTCTCGGAGACGGACCAGCGCATCTTCTCCAGGCCGCCCTCGTACATCAGGTCCACGATCAGCTTCAGCTCGTGGAGGCACTCGAAGTACGCGATCTCGGGCTGGTAGCCGGCCTCGACGAGGGTCTCGAAGCCCGCCTTGACCAGGGCGGAGGCGCCGCCGCAGAGCACGGCCTGCTCGCCGAAGAGGTCGGTCTCGGTCTCCTCGGTGAAGGTGGTCTTGATGACGCCGGCGCGGGTGCCGCCGATGGCCTTGGCGTAGGAGAGGGCGAGCTCGAAGGCCTTGCCGGAGGCGTCCTGCTCGACGGCCGCGATGCACGGGACGCCGCGGCCCTCCTCGTACTGACGGCGCACCAGGTGGCCGGGGCCCTTGGGGGCGACCATGCAGACGTCGACACCGGCCGGGGGCTTGATGAAGCCGAAGCGGATGTTGAAGCCGTGGCCGAAGAACAGCGCGTCGCCGTCCTTGAGGTTGTCCTTGACGGACTCCTCGTAGACCTCGGCCTGGACCGGGTCCGGGACGAGGATCATGATGACGTCGGCCTCGGCCGCCGCCTCGGCGGGGGTGACCACGCGGAGGCCCTGCTCCTCGGCCTTCTGCCGGGACTTGGAGCCCTCGTGCAGGCCCACGCGGACGTCGACGCCCGAGTCACGCAGCGACAGCGCGTGGGCGTGGCCCTGGCTGCCGTAGCCGAGGACCGCGACCTTGCGGCGCTGGATGATGGACAGGTCGGCGTCGTTGTCGTAGAACAGCTCGGCAGCCACGTGTGGTTTCTCCTTGAATGCGAGGTGTTGCGTCCCACCGTATGACGGCGGGGAGGCGGGGTGTCGTCGGGTCCCGTTATCCGGACCCCGAGGGGGGATCAGGCCGAGCGGTCCAGGGCGCGCAGGCTGCGGTCGGTGATCGAGCGGGCGCCGCGGCCGATGGCGATGGTGCCGGACTGCACCAGTTCCTTGATGCCGAACGGCTCCAGCATCTTGAGCATGGCGTTGAGCTTGTCGCCGCCGCCGGTGGCCTCGACGGTGATGGCCTCCGGGGAGACGTCGACCGTCTTGGCGCGGAACAGCTGGACGATCTCGGTGATCTGCGAACGGGTCTCGTTGTCGGCGCGGACCTTCACCAGGACGAGCTGCCGCTTGACGGCGCCGGAGTCCTCCAGCTCGACGATCTTCAGCACGTTGACGAGCTTGTTGAGCTGCTTGGTGACCTGCTCCAGCGGCAGCGACTCGACGTTGACGACGATGGTGACGCGGGAGATGTCCGGGTGTTCGGTGACGCCGACGGCGAGCGAGTCGATGTTGAAGCCGCGGCGGGAGAACAGGGCGGCGATCCGGGCCAGGATGCCGGGGGTGTTCTCCACCAGGACGGAGAGCGTGTGCTTGGTCATGGTCGGTCTTCTCTCTCCTGGTGTCAGTCGTCGACGACGTCGCCGAAGTCGGGGCGGACCCCGCGGGCGGCGAGGATCCGGTCGTTGGAGGTGCCGGCCTCGACCATCGGCCAGACCATGGCGTCCTGGTGGACGATGAAGTCCACGACCACCGGCCGGTCGTTAATGGCGTTGGCCTGTTCGATGACGGCGTCCAGGTCGGCCGGGTCCTCGCAGCGCAGGCCGACGCAGCCCATGGCCTCGGCGAGCTTGACGAAGTCCGGGACGCGGGTGCCGGAGCAGGGCTGCTTGCCGTCGGCCTCGGGGCCGGAGTGCAGCACGGTGTTGGAGTAGCGCTCGTTGTAGAACAGGGCCTGCCACTGGCGGACCATGCCGAGGGAGCCGTTGTTGATGACGGCGACCTTGATCGGGATGTTGTTGAGGGCGCAGGTGACCAGTTCCTGATTGGTCATCTGGAAGCAGCCGTCGCCGTCGATCGCCCACACCGTGCGGTCGGGCATGCCGACCTTGGCGCCCATGGCGGCCGGGACGGCGTAGCCCATGGTGCCCGCGCCGCCGGAGTTGAGCCAGGTGGCGGGCCGCTCGTAGGCGATGAAGTGGGCGGCCCACATCTGGTGCTGGCCGACGCCCGCCGTGTAGACGGTGTCGTCCGGGGCGAGCTGCCCGATGCGCTGGATGACCTGCTGCGGGGCGAGGCTGCCGTCCTCGGGGCGGTCGTAGCCGAGCGGGTACGCGTCACGCCACCGGTTGATGTCGGTCCACCAGGCGGTGTGGTCGCCGACGTGGCCGGCGGAGTGCTCGGCCTGGACCGCGACGATCAGGTCGGCCAGGACCTCCCGGGCGTCGCCGACGATGGGGACGTCCGCGGCGCGGTTCTTGCCGATCTCGGCGGGGTCGATGTCGGCGTGGACGACCTTGGCGTGCGGGGCGAAGGAGTCGAGCCGCCCGGTGACGCGGTCGTCGAAGCGGGCGCCCAGCGCGACGATCAGGTCGGTCTTCTGCAGGGCGGTGACGGCGGCGACCGAGCCGTGCATGCCGGGCATGCCGACGTGCTGCGGGTGGCTGTCGGGGAAGGCGCCGAGCGCCATCAGGGTGGTGGTCACGGGGGCGCCGGTGAGCTCGGCGAAGACCTTGAGCTCGGCGGTCGCCTGCGCCTTGAGCACCCCGCCGCCGACGTACAGCACCGGCCGCTTCGCCTGCGTGATCAGCTTGGCGGCCTCGCGGATCTGCTTGGCGTGCGGCTTGGTGACGGGCCGGTAGCCGGGCAGGTCGGTGTGGGGCGGCCAGACGAAGGTGGTGCGCGCCTGGAGGGCGTCCTTGGCGATGTCGACCAGGACCGGCCCGGGGCGGCCGGTGGACGCGACGTGGAACGCCTCGGCGATGGTCCGCGGGATCTCGGCGGGGTCGGTGACCAGCCAGTTGTGCTTGGTGATCGGCATGGTGATGCCGCAGATGTCCGCCTCCTGGAAGGCGTCCGTGCCGATCGACTTGGACGAGACCTGGCCGGTGATGGCCACCAGCGGGACGGAGTCCATGTGGGCGTCGGCGATGGGGGTGACGAGGTTGGTGGCACCCGGTCCGGAGGTCGCCATGCAGACGCCGACCCGGCCGGTGGCCTGCGCGTACCCGGTGGCGGCGTGGCCGGCGCCCTGCTCGTGGCGGACGAGGATGTGGCGCACCTTCGAGGAGTCCATCATCGGGTCGTAGGCCGGGAGGATCGCGCCGCCGGGGATGCCGAACACGGTGTCGGCGCCCACCTCCTCCAGCGAGCGGATGAGCGACTGCGCGCCCGTGACGCCGGGCTCGACGATGGCGGGCTGCTGCTGGGCCGCGCCGCCTCGGGTGCGCGGCTGCGGATGGGGGACTCCGGTGGCCTGCTCGGACATCGACCTTCTCTTTTCGAGGGACTGATGCGACGGATGCGACCGCATCGGCTGCTTCGTCTGCTTCGGACTGCTTCGGACGGCTAGGAGCCGCGGCGGGCCCGGTAGGGCCGCTGTCGGCTGCTGCTGGGGAACCGCTTCGTCGCGGTCCCGTCGGACGGTGGAGTCTCGGTGGAGGTATCGGTGCAACAAAAAACCCCTCGTGCCGTAAGGCAAGCGAGGGGAGCGCGCCGGTGTGGGTCAGCAGGCGGGGAACCGCGGCCTGCTTCAGCCGACGCGCTGTCCAAGTACGAGAATTCGGGTGCGCATGGGACCGACCCTCTCCCTGTCACGGGCGAGGTGTCAAGTGGGTGGGATGGGCGTCTCACTATTTGAGCGCAATGGAGCATGGGCCAGGGCCCCCGCGCCCCCGGCCCGCAGCGCGGACGGCAACAGGACGTTGACGGGCACCGGCCCGCCGAGGAGGACGCGTTTCCCGCCGCCCGGCAGCCTGTTCGCGGGCGACGGCAGCGGCCCGCCCGGGGCGGGGCCGCCGTCGCCGTCCAGAGGCCCGCCGGGGACCGGGAAGGAACCGCGGCCGAGCGCCTGGCGCAGCCGGTGCTCGTCGAGCGGCCCGGAGAACGCCAGGCCCTGGGCGTGGGTGCAGCCCAGGGCGCGCAGCACGCGGGCCTGTTCGGCGTCGTCCACGCCCTCGGCGACGGACTGCGTCCCGAGGTCGCCGGCGATCCTCAGCAGCCCCGCCGTGATCTTGCGCAGCCGTACGGAATCGGCCACGCCGTCGACGAGGTCCCGGTCGAGCCGGAGGACGTCGACGGGGAGCCGCCGCAGGGCGCTCATCGCCGCGTGGCCGCTGCCGAAGCCGTCCAGGGCGATGCGCACCCCGAACCGGCGCAGCGAGGCGAGCCGCCGCTCCAGCTCGTCCAGCGGGACGCGGGAGTCGACGCCGGTGAGCTCCAGCACCAGCCCGCCGGCGGGCATGCCGTGCCGGAGGAGCAGCGACTCGAAGTGCTTGGCCGGCAGCGCCCGGTCGACCAGGCGGGCGGCGGACAGCCGGACGTACACCGGCACCGCGTGGCCCGCGGCCCGCCGCCGCTCGGCCTGTTCGAGGGCCTTCTCCAGCGTCCAGCGGCCGAGTTCGGCGGTGCGCCCGCTCTCGTCGCCGCGGTCCGGGTCGGTGCCGGGCAGGAACTCCTCCGGCGGGAACAGGATGCCCTGCGGGGAGCGCCAGCGGGCCTGGGCGGCGACGGCGGTGACGCGCCCGGTGGAGAGCTCCACCACGGGCTGGTGGAGCAGCGCGAACTCGCCGTCGTGCAGGGCGGTGCGCCACCGGGTGGTGCGCTCGGCGCGGCGGACGACCTCGGCCTGGAGGCGGGGCTCGTACAGTTCGACGCGGCCCTTGCCGGCCTGCTTGGCCCGGTACATGGCCAGGTCGGCGTTGCGCATCAGGGTGCCGGGGGTGATGCCGGGCTCGGCGAAGGCGACGCCGATGCTGGCGGCCACCCGGACCTCGGTGCCGCCCTCCACCACGTAGGGCTCGGAGAGGGTGAGCCGCAGCCGGTCGGCGATCTCCAGGATGCGGTACTCGCGGGCCGACGGGTCGCGGGTGCCGTCGCCGAGGATCAGCGCGGCGAACTCGTCGCCGCCGAACCGGGCGGTGCTGTCCCCGGCGCGGACGGACTCCTGGAGCCGGCGGGCGGCCTGCACGAGCAGCTCGTCCCCGGCCTGGTGGCCGACGGTGTCGTTGACGGCCTTGAAGCCGTCGAGGTCGATGAAGAGCACGGCCGTGCCCGGGTCGGTCATTCTCCGGCCGGCCAGGGCCTGCTGGACGCGCTTGGTGAACAGCGAGCGGTTGGGCAGGTCGGTGAGCGGGTCGTGCTCGGCGGTGTGCTGCAACTGGGCCTGGAGACGCACCCGTTCCGTCACGTCACGGCTGTTGAAGATGAGGCCGCCGTGGTGCCGCTTGACGGTGGACTCGACGTTCAGCCAGTCGCCGTCGCCGGAGCGGAAGCGGCACTCGATCCGGGTGGTCGGCTCGTCGGCGGGCGGCGCCGCGAGGAAGCGGCGCACCTCGTGGACGACCCGGCCCAGGTCCTCGGGGTGGATCAGGGAGGCGAGCTCGGAGCCGACCAGGTCCTCCGCCGCGCGCCCGTAGACGCCGGCGGCGGCCGGGCTGACGTAGCGCAGGACGCCGGTCGGCGCGGCGATCATGATGACGTCGCTGGAGCCCTGCACCAGGGAGCGGAAGTGGTTCTCCGTCTGGGCCAGTTCCTGGGTGAGGGAGATGTTGTCGAGCAGCATGATGCCCTGCCGGACGACGAGGGCCAGGACGACCGTGCAGCCGGTGAAGAGCACGACCCGGTCGACGTGGTGGCCGTCCAGGACGTTGTAGAGGATGCCCAGGGTGCAGACGGCCGCCGCGAGGTACGGCGTGAGGGCGGCGAGGGAGCCGGCGATGGGCCGGCCGGACGGCGGCTGGGCCTGGGCCTGGCGGCTCGCCGCGCCGGACGCGCGCTCCTGCTGCCGGGTCACCCAGGGGGCGTAGGCCATCAGCATGTAGCCCGCGAACCAGCCGGCGTCGAGGATCTGGCCGGAACGGTAGTTCTCGCGCAGCAGCGGCGAGGTGAACAGGGCGTCGCACAGCACCGTCAGGGCGAGCGCGGCGATCGCGGTGTTGACGGCGGACCGGTTGGCGGAGGAGCGTCGGAAGTGCAGCGCCAGCACCATGGAGACCAGCACGATGTCCAGCAGCGGGTACGCCAGGGACAGCGCGGCGTGCGCCACCGTCTCGTCGGCGAAGTGCGCCGTGTGGGCGAGGGCCAGGCTCCAGGAGAGCGTCAGCAGCGAGCCGCCGATCAGCCAGGAGTCGAGCGCCAGGCAGACCCAGCCGGCCCGGGTGACCGGGCGGCGGGCCAGCACCAGCAGGCCGATGATGGCGGGCGGCGCGAACAGGAGGAACGCGAAGTCGGCGGGCGAGGTGGTGGGGACGCGCTCCCGGAGCACGACCTCGTACCAGCCCCAGACCGCGTTCCCGAAGCCCGCCATGCCCGAGGAGACCGCGAAGAGCAGCCACGCGGGACGGAAACGGGTGGTACGGGTGCGCGCGTACCAGAAGCAGGAGACGGCGGCGAGGACCGCCGCCCCGCTGAGCCCGAAGTCGCCCATGGTCTTGGCGAGATCGGGGGAACCCCAGCCGAACGCCGCCCCCGTGGCCTACCCGCCGCAGACGAGGGCGAGCAGGAGCTGTGACACCACGCCCGACGCCCCGGCGGGCCGGCCGCCCGGCCCCCCGGCCGGGGCGGTGTGCCGGGGCAGGGCGGCTCCCTGCGCGGTCACCGCTCCGCCGTCCCGAGCGGGGCCCGGAGCGCCTCCGGCCCCGCCGACGACGTGGACCGCTGCCGCGCGAGCCGCTGGTGCGTGAGCCGCGTCGGGTTGATCGTCCATTGGCCGTGCATCGCCCGTCGCCCCCCTTGAGTGCGGTACTTCGCTGCGCCCGTACGGTGCCCGGCGCAGCCCCCGGTCCGGACGATACACCAGACTGGTCACTCAGGGACATAGCTCATATACATAGCGTAACTAGCTACGGGATTATGGATACGCAGTGCAGCCAGACGGTATCTGTACGTGGCTTCAGAGCGCAGTGGCTACGACGTTTCGCAGAGGCTCGTCCAGGACGAATCCGGCCAGTTGGCCGCGGAGCAACGCCTCCGCGCGGGGCCGGAAGGCCGAGGAGGGGCCGCCCACGTGCGGGGTGATCAGTGCGCCGGGGGCGCTCCACAGGGGGTGGCCCGGGGGCAGCGGCTCGGGGTCGGTGACGTCCAGCGCGGCGCGCAGCCGGCCGCTCTCCAGCTCGGCGACCAGCGCCCCGGTGTCCACGACGGCCCCGCGCGCCACGTTGACGAGCAGCGCCCCGTCCTTCATCCGGGCCAGCAGGCCGGCGCCGAACAGCCCCCGGGTCTCGTCGGTGAGCGGCGTCACGACGATCACCACGTCGGCGTCCGGGAGAAGATCCGGGAGGGCGGTGACCGGGTGCACGGGACCGCGCTCCGTGTGGCGCGGTGAGCGCGCGACGCGCGTCACCCGCGCACACTCGAAGGGAGCAAGCCGGTCCTCGATGGCACGTCCGATCGACCCGTAACCCACAATGAGGACCGCCTTGTCGGCGAGCGCCGGACGGAAGCCCTGCCGCCACTCCCCCGCGTCCTGCGCCCGGACGAAACCGGGGATGTCCCGGAGGGAAGCCAGGGTCAGGGCGAGGGCCAGTTCGGCGGTGCTGGCGTCGTGCAGCCCGCGCGCGTTGCACAGCACCGCGCCCGAGGGCAGCAGCGGCAGCGCGGACTTGAGGTGGTCGACACCGGCCGTCAGGGCCTGGACGACGCGCACGCCGCGCATCAGGGGCAGCGGACGGAGGCACACCTCGGCCGGGGCCAGCCTGCCGTCGATCTCGTAGGGGACCCCGTAGAAGGCGACCCGGGCCGGGTCCGTCGGGTAGTCGCCACCACCGTCCCAGTACGCGTACTCCAGCCCCTCGGGCAGCCCCTCGATCTCCTCGGGACGGAACGGCAGCCAGGCCAGGGGGCGGGCCGTGGCCGCGGGTGCACCGCTGTGATCTGCGCTCATGCCGCGAGGTTAGGCGACGGCGCGCGGCGGCCCGCTGACCGCCGGACGGGCGCCAAAGGTTAAGTTGGACGCGCGCCGATCAGGAGGGAACGGGAGGGATACGGCCGGTGGAGCGCAGGACAATCGGTGCCACGGCGCTCGAAGTGGGGGCGATCGGCCTCGGCTGCATGCCCATGCACTGGGCCTACACCGCCTCCCAGCAGAGCGGCGAGACCGCGCTCCGCACCGTGCACGCCGCCCTGGACACCGGTGCCAGCCTGCTCGACACGGCCGACATGTACGGCCCGTTCACCAACGAGCTGCTCGTGGGACGGGTGTTGCGCGAGCGACGCTCCGAGGCGTTCGTGTCGACCAAGTGCGGCCTGCTCGTCGGCGAGCAGCACATCGTCGCCAACGGGCGCCCCGGCTACGTCAAACGCGCCTGCGACGCCTCACTGCGCCGCCTCCAGACCGACGTCATCGACCTCTACCAGCTCCACCGACCCGACCCCGAAGTCCCCGTCGAGGAGACCTGGGGGGCGATGGCCGACCTCGTCGCGGCGGGGAAGGTACGCGCCCTGGGCTGGTGCGCCATCGGCGCACGCACCCGACGCCGGTTCACCGGGGGCCTGTACGACGGAACGATCCGGCAGTTGGAACGCGTCCAGCAGGTCTTCCCCGTCAGCTGCGTCCAGGCCGAACTGTCGGTCTGGTCCCGGGAGGCCCTCGACGCCCTCGCCCCCTGGTGCGCCTCCCGCGGCGTCGGCCTCCTCGCCGCGATGCCCCTGGGCAACGGCTTCCTCAGCGGCACCCTCACCCCCGGCCAAGGCTTCGAACCCGAGGACATCCGAGCCCGGCACCCCCGCTTCACCGCCGAGATGATGGCCGCCAACCAGCCCATAGTCGCCGGCCTCCGCCGCGTCGCCGACCGCCACGGCGCGACGGCGGCACAGGTCGCCCTGGCGTGGGTGCTGGCCCAGGGGCGGCACGTGATACCGATACCGGGGACGAAGAAGGCGAGGTGGGCGGTGGAGAACGCGGGGGCGGTGGAACTGCGGCTGTCGGAGAAGGACTTGGAGGAGATAGGGGGGCTGCCGAGGGCGTTGGGGTCGTGGTACTGAGGCGCGCACTCGGCCCGTTGGGGGCGCCCCCTCTGGGGGGGTTTGAGGACAACCGCGCGGAGCGCGGTTTCGGGGTCTGGGGGCAGCGCCCCAGGAAACTGGGGGCACCTCCCAGCGGTAGCTGGGGGAGAAAGGGTGGGACCGGGGCCCCTACCCCCGCGGCCCAGCCGCGATCACCGCGTCCAGAACATCCCGCGCCCCCCGCAATTCGTCGATCGCCGAAGTGATCCGCGCCCGCTCCCCCCGCAACTCGGCGACGAGATCCGGACAGACCGGCACCATATGCGCACCATCGCCATCGACGCAGGGCAGCACCCGAGCAATCACGGCAGTGGTGAGCCCCGCCGCGAGCAGCCCCCGTATCCGCCGGACGGTGACGACATCGGCCTCGGAGTACACGCGGTACCCACTCGGCAACCGCGCGGGCGTCAGCAGCCCCTGCTCCTCGTAGTACCGCAGCAGCCGTTCACTGACCCCGGTCCGCCGCACCATGTCTCGCATACGCATACCGAGTGCAGCGCGGCGCCCCGCCGGCCGCATTCCCGCGAGATCACCACTGCCGCCCAACGGAGACATCGTCCAGGTGAGGCACCGAAAGGTGACCCACCTCGTACCGCTCGGCCACCCCCTCCCCCTCCGGCACCTCGTGCTCCCAGAGCACGAACCGCGTCAACTCCCAGCGGGACGGATCAAAGGCGAGCGCCGCCGTGTGCACCCCCTCACGCCCGGCGGTCTCGGCGAGCCGGCCGGCCTCCTCGGCCACGAACGCGGCGAGCGCGCCCGGTTCCTCGGAAACGGGCATCGGGCCGACCCGGCGCGACGCGGCGCGGGGAACGGCACCCCGGGCCGGCCCGGAGTGGCAGGCGACGCCCGTCCACTGCCGGACGGCGGGCCGGCCGAAGTCGGCGATGATGCCCTGGAACCCACCGCCTCCGACGAGGAACTCCGCCATCGCCCCGCTGTCCCGCCAGAGGTAGAAGGGCGCGTACTGGTTGACCGGCGAGCCGCCGCGACCGCGTTCGCGGATCAGGTACGCCTTGAGCCCGAGGCCCGCGCGGTCGTCGAGGGCGTGACCGCGGGTGGCCACGCGGTGGCGGATGATGCCCATGTCGTAGTCGGCGGGGAGGGTGATCTCGTACTGCATCGCGTACACGGGGTCGCTCTTTCTGATCGCGTGAGTGGGGGATCGGGTGCACGAGCCCGGCGGGCTCACCGGGCATGCGCCCCCAGCAGCCCGAGCACGCCCCGCACCGCCTCCCGGAACGGTTCGTCGGAGTCGGCCGCGCGGGCCAGAACGTAGCCGCCCTGGAGGACGGCGACGACGGTGGACGCGGTCGCGGCGGGGTCGAGGGCCGCGTCCAGTTCGCCGTTCTCGCGTCCTTCCGCGAGGAGGCCGGCGAGCCGGTCGCGGAGCCAGGCGAAGGTCTCGTCCACCGGCCGCCGCAGGTCCGGGTCGGCGACGACGTCCGGGTCCTGGGTGAGCCGGCCCACCGGGCAGCCCTTGAGCACCTCGCGCTCGCGCAGCAGATAGCCGGAGATCCGTTCCAGGACCGTCCCGGGCCCGGCGAACTGCCGCTCGGCCAGGGCGCGCATCTCCTCGGCCGTCCTGCGGATGGCGGCGAGGGCGAGGTCGGGCTTGCCGCTGAAATGGTGGTACATGCTGCCCTGCCCGGCCCCGGCCCGCTGCTGGATGGCCTTGGGGCTGGTGCCCACGTAGCCGCGCTCCCAGAGCAGGGCGCGGGTGCTCTCGATGAGGCGTTCCGAGGTGTCCATGATCCGGACTGTACATACCAGTAGGTACAGCGGCAAGGCGCGTCCGCACGCACAGGTGTCGCACAACCGTGTGCCTACACTGGACATCCGCCGCCAGGACGGGAGTTGTCATGTTCGACGCGCTCAGCGAACTGTTCGCCCCGGGACGCAGGCACACCGAGGAGGAGCGCAACCGGCACGAGTTATGCCTGGACGACGTCGGGGACGCCGACCCCGGGAGGGGGCCGGTCGACCTCGACTCCGGTCAGGTCGTCATCCGACCGCGGAAGGGCTGACGGCGGAGGGGCTGACGGCGGTGGGACCGGCCGCGGACGGACCAGGAGCGGAGGAGCCGAGCTCGGAAGGGCCGAACAGCCCCAGCCGGTGCGCCGTCGCCGCCGCCTCGCCGCGCCCCGCGGCGCCCAGCTTCGCCAGGATGTTGGAGACGTGCACGCTGGCCGTCTTCGGCGAGATGAACAGCTCCTCGGCTATCTGGCGGTTGCTCCGGCCCAGGGTGACGAGCCGGAGGACGTCGTGCTCGCGCGGCGTGAGCCGGGGCGGCGCGTCGGCGCCGGTGCCCGCCTCCGGCGCAGGCGTACGCCCGTCCGTCGCGGGCTCCCCGGCGAGGGGGAGCCGGGCGCGGCGGGCGAGCGACGCGGTCGCCTCGCGCAGTGGCCGGGCGCCCAGCCGTACGGCCTCCGCGTGGGCCCGCGCGAGCAGCCCCGCGGCGTGCTCCGCGGCCGGGCCGCCCTCCGTGAGCAGCGCCTCCGCCCAGCGGTGGCGGGCGCGCGCGAGCTCCAGGGGACGGTCCAGCGGCTCGAAGGCGCCGGCCGCCGCCTCCCACCGGCCGGCGTCGGATATGCCGTCCGCGCGGGCGAGTTCGGCGTCGAACAGCAGGCCGAAGGCCCGGCGGAGGGGTATCGCGCGGGACCGGCCCTCGGCGGCGGCGCGGAGCCCGTCCAGGGCCGCGGCCCGGCCGGCGGCCGTCTCCGGGAGCTCCCGGGCGTCGGCCTCGGCCGCGGCGGCCGAGGCGAGGAACGGCCAGACGTAGCGGTGGGCGCCGCGCGGCAGCCCCTCCGCCAGCACCCGCTCCAGCTCGGCCCGGGCCTCGGCGTACCGGCCGCGGGCCGCGCTCAGTTCGATGGCGTACCGGGCGAGGACCAGGGTGCTCTGCGGCTGCGGGTCGTGGGTGCCGAACCGTTCGCGGGCCGTGGCGAGCAGGCGCTCCGCGCGCTCCAGGTCGCCCCGGGCGAGGGCGATGGCGGCGAGCCGGACGTCGGCGAAGCCGCCGGGCTTGATGCCCCGGGCCTCGCGCCGGGCCTCCTCCGCGGCCCGTTCCGCCTCGTCCCAGCGGCCGAGGACGAAGAGGGCGGACGCCAGGTTGTTGCGCGCCCAGGCGCGGGCGTCGTCGAGGCAGTAGCGGTCGGCGAGGGCGATGCCCTCCCGGGCGACCTCGGCGGCGCGCGCCGAACGGCCCACGCCCTGGAGCGCGGAGGCCAGGTTGATGTGGCTGCGGCCGACGACGCCGACGACGCCCCCGGCGACGACGCGCGCACAGACCTCCGCCATCTCGGCGAGGCCGCCGTCCACGTCGGTGCCGGTGTCGACCTGGTGGCCGGCGAGGGTGAGGCGGGCGCTCAGCTCGGTGCTCTCCGCGCCGACGGCCCGGGCCATCGCGATCGCCCGTTCCGCCGTGGCGCTCAGCTCGGGCCCGGGGTCGTGCAGCGCCGCCCAGCCGGCGAGCTGGGCCAGCACCTCGGCGTGCACGGCGGACGGCGGCAGGTCCGCGACCAGTTCGAGCGCGGTGTCGAGCTCGGGACGGCCGTCGCCCCGCCCGAGGCCGGTCATCAGCTTGGAGCGCTGGAGCCAGAACCAGGCGCCGCGCAGCGGGTCCATCTCCAGCTTGCGCAGCGCCTTCTTGGCGATGGCCAGCGCCCGTTCCTGGTCGCCGGAGAGGTTGGCCGCGACGACGATCTCGGCCAGCAGGTCGATGTGGTGCAGCCCGTCGTCGTCGCAGCCGCACGCCGGGTAGACGTCGGCGAAGTCGAGCGGGCGCTGGACCGCGCGGACCTCCTCGGGGGCGTCCTCCCACAACTCCAGCGCGCGCTCCAGCAGCCGGAGCTTCTCGGCGTAGGCGTAGCGCCGGCGGGCGTGCACGGACGCCTCCAGGACGGCGGGCAGCGCCTTGGCCGGCTCGTGCGCGTGGTACCAGTGGAGGGCCAGCCGGGCGGGGAGCTCGTCGGCGCGGACGAGGCCGGGCTGGGCCTCCAGCGCCTCGGCGTACCGGCGCTGGAGCCGGGAGCACTCGCCGGGGAGCAGGTCGTCGGCGACGGCCTCGCGGGCCAGGGAGTGCCGGAAGCGGTAGCCGTCGCCGTCGGACGTGGGGACGAGGACGCTGGCCCCGACGGCCTGGCGCAGCGCCTGGATGAGCGCGTCCTCGTCGAGCCCGGCGACCGCGCGCAGCAGCGCGTACTCCACCGTCGAGCCGCCCACGGCCGCGACGCGGACCACCCGCTGGGCGTCCTCGCCCAGTGCCTCGATGCGGACGAGGAGCAGCTCGCGCAGCGAGTCGCTGAGACCGGAGCGGCACCCTCCGGCGATGGACGCGGCCAGCTCCTCGACGAAGAAGGCGTTGCCGTCGGAGCGTTCGAAGACCCGGTCGAGGAGGGTGTGGTCGGGTGCGTCGCCGCTGATGCCGGTGAGCTGGGCGTGCACCTCGTCCCGGGTGAAGCGGGACAACTCGACGCGGCCGAGCGCCCGCATCCGGTCCGCCTCGGCGAGGAAGGGACGCAGCGGGTGGCGGCGGTGGATGTCGTCCGAGCGGTAGGTGGCGACGATGACGAGCCGCGCGGTGTGCAGCGAGCGGAAGAGGTAGGAGAGGAGTTCGCGGGTGGAGCGGTCGGCCCAGTGCAGGTCCTCGATGGCGAGGACGATCGTGCGGTCCGTGGTGAGGCGCTCCAGCAGCCGGGCGGTGAGCTCGAAGAGACGGGCGCGGCCGTCCTCCGACTCCCGCGCGGTCTCGCCCAGCTCCGGCAGCAGCCGGGCCAGTTCGCCCTCCTGCCCGGCGGCGGCCCGCGTGAGCTCGTCCCCGAGCTGCCGGTGCAGGCCGCGCAGGGCGGTGGAGACCGGCGCGAACGGCAGCCCGTCGCTGCCGATCTCCACACAGCCGCCCAGCGCGGTGACGGCCCCCGCCGCACCGGCCGCGGCCAGGAACTCGTCGATCAGCCGGGTCTTGCCGACCCCCGCCTCACCGCCCACGAGCACGGACTGCGGCTCGCCCGTGGCGGCGCGGGCGAGTGCGTCGGCGAGTACGCCCAGTTCTTCGGTCCGGCCGACGAACACGGGGCTGACGGAGGTCTTCTGCACATCGCCGAGCATGGCACAGCCCACTGACAACGGCCCGGCCGAATTGATCACAGTCCGGCCCGCTCGGCCACGCGCCGCTGCCGCGGTACGAGCGGAAGGATCGTGTGCGTCCTCACCCGCCCCCCGATTTCCTGGCCGCCCTGTTCGGCCTCCGAGCGCTGGGCGATCCGGGCCTCGTCCAGCATCCGGTGGTCGGCGGCGTCGCGGGCGAACTCGACGAGGCGGAAGTGGTGGAGCAGGTTGTCGATCATCGTGACTCCTCAGGTCGCTTCGGTCCTTGGCGGCCGGTGTCGTTCTCCCGACCTGAGGAAAGCTTCGTCTCTGAGGTGGGGGCGGGGCATCGGGCGAGTGCCTCATATCGGGGGCGCCCGGATGCCTTAGATTCGCGGGCGGCGGGTGCGGGCCGCCTTAGGTACCACCGAAGTCCTTATGCGGGCCCGTCCCCGCCGAGCAGGGCGGCGACCTCGGGGACGCGCGCGTACGCCCGGAGCGCGCCGAGCATCACCTCCACGCGCCGGGCGACGCGCTCGCTCGCCGGGGTGCGGGAGAGCGCGATGACGCGGGCGGCGGTCGCGGCGGCCTCCTCCGGCTCGTTGGCGTCAGCGAGCGCGACGACCAGCCAGGACAGAGCGCGGTGGCCTCGCCCAGCCCCGCGCTACGTGAGCGCCTTACGCAGCGCCGCCGCCGGCCCCCGCGTCACCCCGCCCGTCAGCAGCTCCACGCGGTGCGTCAGGCGCGGTGCCGACACCGGGACTTGGGCCACCCCCGCCAGTCCGTCCAGCCCCGGCAGCAGGGCCAGGCCCTCCCCCGCCGCGATCAGGGCCGCGAGGCCGTGGACGTCGGTTCCCTCGTAGCGGAGGCGGGCGCGGAAGGCGCCGGGCGGGCACGCCGTGCGGAGGTGGGTGAGGGGGACGGCCGTGCCGGGGGCGTCGAGCCAGAAGGCGTCGGCGAGGTCGGGGAGGCGCAGGCCCGTGCGGTGGGCGAGGGGGTGGGTGGTGGGGAGGGTGACGTGGAGGGGGCGTTCCGCGACCACCGTCGACGTCAAGGGGCCCGTTTCCGGGTGGCGCAGCGGGTCGTTGGGCGCCGTCATGCCGTCCGTGAGGCCCGCGTCGAGGTCGCCCGCCGAGACCGCCGCCGGGACGGCGTCCCGGTCGAGGACCCGGATCGTCGTCTCCCAGCGCGGGTGCGCGGCCCGCAGTCCGGCCAGCCGGTCCGCCACGTCGGGCGTCAGGGCGAGCGGGGTGACCCCCAACGTCAGCCGGCCCGTGGGTTCCGCGACCAGCCGGGCGATGTCCGCCCGGGCCGCGTCCAGCCGCAGCAGCAGCGGGCCGGCGTGATCGAGGAGGAGCCGGCCGGCCTCCGTCGGGACCACGGGCCTGCGGCCCAGCAGCACCGCCGACACGTCCGCCTCCAGAGCGGCGATGTGCTGCGAGACGGCGGACTGGGTGTAGCCGAGTTCGGCGGCCGCCGCGGAGAACGACCCGCGGCGGGCGACGGTCACGAAGGTGCGGAGCAGGTGCGGGTCCATGCGCATCAGTATTTCTGATGCGGAGTGCAGGGATCATCGTTGGCGCTGAACCACGACAGCGCGTCAGGATTCCCGCATGACCCTTGCGCACCACGCTCCCACCGCCCGCCTCGCCCTCGTCGGCGACCGCTCGTCCGCCGTCCGCTCCCACGTCCGCGCCCCCGGCCTCCTCGCCTCCCTCGCCCGGCACGACGGCCTGGTGGTGGACCCCTACTGGATCCCCACCGAGGACGCCGGACTCCCGGGCGCGCTCGACGGGTTCGACGGCGTCTGGCTGCTGCCCGGCAGCCCGTACCGCAGTGAGGCGGGCGCCCTCGCCGCCGTCCGGGCGGCACGGGAGGGCGGCGTGCCGTTCCTGGGCACCTGCGGCGGTTTCCAGCACGCGCTGCTGGAGTACGCCCGGTCGGTGTGCGGACTCGGCGATGCCGCGCACGCGGAGGTCGCGCCGGAGGCCGCCGATCCGCTGATCGCCCCGCTCGCCTGCTCCCTCGTCGGCCATGAGGGTCCCGTCACGCTCGTCCCGGGCACGCTCGCCGCGCGGCTGCTCGGCACGGACCGCACGGTCGAGCGCTACCACTGCTCGTACGCCCTGGACCCGGCGTACGAGGACGTGCTGCGCGCGCACGGGCTGCGTTTCAGTGGCGCCGACGAAGAGGGCGGGGCCCGGATCGTGGAGCTGCCGGAGCACCCGTTCTTCCTCGGCACCCTCTTCCAGCCGGAGCTGGCGGGGGACGGGACGCGCGCCCATCCCCTGATCCGGGCCCTGGCGGAGGCCGCCGTCCGGCACGCGGCGGAACGGATGCCCGTCTGACGGACAGACAGCCGACGGCCGTCACGCCACCGGCCGTACGTCCTCCCGCTCCGGCCGCGTCACCGGCAGGACCAACGGAAGCCGCGGCTCCGGCGGCTCGATGCTGATACGCGGCAGCCGCCGTTCCAGCCATCCCGGCAGCCACCAGTTCGCGCCGCCGAGCAGGTGCATCAGCGCCGGGACCAGCAGCGTGCGCAGCACGAACGCGTCCAGGGCGACGGCCGCCGCCAGCCCGATGCCGAACATCGCGATGACCCGGTCACCGCTCAGCACGAAGGCCAGGAACACCGCGATCATGATGATCGCGGCCGAGTTGATGACCCGGCTGGTCTCGGCCAGCCCGACCCGGACGGCCCGCCGGTTGTCGCGGGTGGCCAGCCACTCCTCGTACATCCGGCTCACCAGGAACACCTGGTAGTCCATGGACAGGCCGAAGAGGACCGCGATCATCACCACGGGCAGGAACGGCTCGATGGGTCCGGCCCGGCCGAGGCCGAGGAGTTCGCTGCCCCAGCCCCACTGGAAGACCGCGACGATCAGGCCGAACGAGGAGGCGACGGCGGCGATGTTCATCGCGGCGGCCTTGAGCGGTATGCCGACGCTGCGGAACGCGAGGAGCAGCAGGACGCAGCCGAGGCCGATCACCGTGCCGACGAACAGCGGCAGTTTGCCGCGGATGACGGCGGCGAAGTCGTCGTAGCCGGCGGTCGGTCCGCCGACGTGGACGTCCAGGCCGGTCCCGGCGGTGGCGCGGGGCAGGGTCTCGGCGCGCAGCCGCCGGACGAGGTCGCTGGTAGCGCGGGACTGCGGCGAGCTGTCGGGGACGACGGCGATGACGCCGGACGCGCCGCCGCGGCCGTGCGCGGCGGGGCCGACGGAGGCGATGCCCGGCGTGCCGCGCAGCCGCTCGGGCAGCCGGTCGAAGGCGAGGCGCTCGCCCGCGCCGTCGAGTTCGGCGACGAGCGTCAGTGGGCCGTTGACACCGGGGCCGAAGCCGTCGGCGAGCAGGTCGTACGCCTGCCGGGTGGTGGACGAGGCGGGGTTGTTGCCCTGGTCGGAGGTGCCCAGGTGGAGGGCGAACGCGGGCAGGGCGAGGACGAGCATCACGGCGGCGGCGACGGCGGCGAGCAGCTTCGGCCGCCGTTCGACCAGCGCCGACCAGCGGGCGGCCAGGCCGGTGGGGGCATCCGGGCCGGGGCCCGCGGGCACGGCCGACCGGCGCTCTCGCCGGCCCAGCACCCGCCGGCCCATGAACCCCAGCAGCGCCGGCAGCAGGGTGAGGGACGCGGCCACGGTGAGGACGACGGTGAGGGACGCGGCGAGGGCGACGCCGATCAGGAAGTCCAGCCGGAGGACGAGCATCCCGAGCAGCGCGGCGCAGACGGTCCCGCCGGCGAAGACCACGGCCCGCCCGGTCGTCGCCACCGCGCGTTCGGCCGCCTCGGGGACCGACAGCCCCTGGCGCAGGCCCTTGCGGTGGCGGGTGACGATGAACAGGGCGTAGTCGATGCCCACACCGAGGCCGATGAGGGTGCCCAGCATGGGCGCGAAGCCGGCGACCGGCATCAGGTGGCCCAGCAGGACGGTGCCCGCGGCCGCCGTGCCGACGCCGACGAGCGCGGTGGCGATGGGCAGCAGACAGGCCGCGAGCGAGCCGAAGACCACGAAGAGGACGACGGCCGCGACGACGATGCCGACGAGTTCGCTGAGGTGGCTGTTCGCGCCTTCGGTGAGGCCGATGGAGCTGCCGCCGAGGGCCACTTCCAGCCCGTCCCCGGCCGCCGCCCGCGCGGTGGTGACGACCGTCCGCACCTGTCCGGCGTCCGGATCGCCGCCGCCGGCGGCGTCGCGGAAGGTCACATCGGCGTACGCGGTCCGGCCGTCGGGGCTGATCCGGCCGCCGGAGCCGGTGTACGGGCCGTCGACGGAGGCGACGCCGGGCAGGGCGGCGATCTCGTGGAGGGTGTGGGACATCCGCTGCCGGACGTCGGCGGAGCGGACGGTGCCGGACGTGGTGTGCCAGACGATCGTGTCGTCGCCGCCGCGGCCGGGGAAGTCCCGTTCCAGCAGGGCGGTGGCGCGGCCGGACTCGGTGCCGGGCACCCGGTAGTCCTCGGAGTAGGACGAACCGGCCAGCGCCGCCGCGGTGGCCGTGCCGGCGAGGGCGACGAGCCACAGGACGACGACGGCGAGGCGGCGGCGCAGGCACCACCGGGCGAGTGCGGTCATTCCCTGCTTCCCGGGGGGATTGTGTCGCGTCGCGCACGCCGGGGGGAGCCGCGGCTCGGAGCGCTTCGACGGAGAGGGGCGGGCGGCCACAGTATGCGGGCCTCCGGCCATCCACTCTGACAGCTCCGGGAGATCGTTTGTCCTTTTTGTGGGTCACACCACAGGACCCGGGCGCCCCTACGGCACAGCGGCCCCTACCGGAACGTGTGCCACGAATGGGCGACGTCGACGACCACGTGGTTGCCCGTCTGGAAGACCCGGAACGGCAGCCGTCCCTTCAGCCCCAGCCCCACCATCGTGTCGCCCTCGAAGCTGCCCACGAAGCGGGCCTCGCGGAACGCCGGGTAACCGGTGAGGTCCACGCCGGGCAGCGGCTGTCCGGCGCGCCCGGGGTAGCGGGGGCCGCCGGTCTCCGGGTCGTGGCTCGGCGCGGCCACCCGGATCTCCAGGAGGGCGCCGCCGGCGACGGTGACGACGTCCCCGGAACCGTCCTGATACAGCTTGTCGACGTACCCCACGTGGTACCCGATCGGGTGACCGTGCGAGGTGTGCACGTCGAAGACCATCCGGTCGAAACAGCGGTGGCGGCCGGTTCTGATGTCGGTCAGCGGGTGGTACTCGGAGTCGGGATGGCTCCTGGGCCGGCTCCCCCAGCCGACCCGGCAGTCCGACGCGTCCGTGGCGCCGCCGCCCGCGGGCTCGGACGCGGACTCCGACGCCATGGCCCCCGTGACCGACACCAGCCCGGCGCCCGCCAGCAGGAGCGCGGCCAGCGCAGTGCTCAACCGTCGCATTGCTACCCCCAGCCATGGAGTACGGGCGCGTGGTCCGGCCCGTTGCACCGGATCATGCCGGACCGTTCCGGCGGCCGGGGAAGCGATCGAGCGAATCCGGCCAAATGCGACTTGTCAGCCAATAATCGCCGGAGGATACGGAAGAGGGCCGTCCCCCTTGCGGCCCTTGCGGGGAACGGCCCTCTGATTCCGGAGACGGGCGTCAGCCCTCGACGCCCAGCCGCTCCAGGATCAGCTCACGCACGCGTGCCGCGTCCGCCTGGCCCCGCGTGGCCTTCATGACCGCGCCGACGAGCGCGCCCGCCGCCGCGACCTTGCCGGCGCGGATCTTGTCCGCGATGGCCGCGTTGGCCGCGATGGCCTCGTCCACGGCGGTGCCGAGCGCACCCTCGTCGGAGACGACCTTCAGACCGCGCTTCTCCACGACGGCGTCCGGGTCGCCCTCGCCCGCGAGCACGCCCTCGATGACCTGGCGGGCCAGCTTGTCGTTGAGCGAGCCGTCCGCGACGAGCGCGGCCACCCGGGCCACCTGGGCGGGGGTGATCGCCATGGCGGCGAGGTCGGTGCCGGCCTCGTTGGCCCGGCGGGCCAGCTCGCCCATCCACCACTTGCGGGCGGCGGCGGAGTCGGCGCCGGCCTCGACGGTGGCGACGATCAGGTCGACCGCGCCCGCGTTGAGGATCGACTGCATGTCGTGCTCGCTGACGCCCCACTCCTCGCGGAGGCGGTTGCGGCGCACGCGCGGCAGCTCGGGCAGGGTCGCCCGCAGCTCCTCGACCCACTCGCGGGAGGGGGCCACCGGCACCAGGTCCGGCTCGGGGAAGTAGCGGTAGTCCTCGGCCTCCTCCTTGATGCGGCCGGCCGTCGTGGAGCCGTCCTCCTCGTGGAAGTGGCGCGTCTCCTGGACGATCGTGCCGCCCGAGGACAGCACGGCGGCGTGCCGCATGACCTCGTACCGGACGGCCCGCTCGACGCTGCGGAGCGAGTTGACGTTCTTCGTCTCCGAGCGGGTGCCGAACTTCTCGGTGCCGTTCGGGCGCAGCGACAGGTTGACGTCGCAGCGCATCTGGCCCATCTCCATGCGGGCCTCGGAGACGCCGAGCGCCTTGATGAGCTCGCGCAGCTCGGCGACGTACGCCTTGGCGACCTCGGGGGCCCGCTCGCCCGCGCCCTCGATCGGCTTGGTGACGATCTCGATCAGCGGGATGCCGGCCCGGTTGTAGTCGAGCAGGGAGTGGGACGCGCCGTGGATACGGCCGGTGGCGCCGCCCACGTGCGTGGACTTGCCGGTGTCCTCCTCCATGTGGGCGCGCTCGATCTCCACGCGGAAGACCTCGCCGTCCTCCAGCTGGACGTCCAGGTAGCCGTTGAAGGCGATGGGCTCGTCGTACTGGGAGGTCTGGAAGTTCTTCGGCATGTCCGGATAGAAGTAGTTCTTCCGGGCGAAGCGGCACCACTCGGCGATCTCGCAGTTCAGCGCGAGACCGATCTTGATCGCGGACTCGACGCCGACGGCGTTGACGACCGGGAGCGCGCCGGGCATGCCGAGGCAGGTGGGGCAGGTCTGCGAGTTCGGGTCGGCGCCCAGCTCCGTGGAGCACCCGCAGAACATCTTGGTCTTGGTGCCGAGCTCGACATGGACCTCCAGGCCCATGACGGGGTCGTAGGACGCCAACGCGTCCTCGTACGACACCAGTTCAGTGACGGTCACGGAAAACTTACCTCTCAGTCCCGGCTCAGCCCGCGAGGACGTCGTCGCTCTTCATACGGCGCAGCTCCCGCACGAGCAGGGCGACGCCGGTGACGATGGCGGCGGCCGAGACGACCGCGTCGACCAGCTGGAGCGTGTCCTGCTCGCCGCGCGCCGTCTTCGCCTGCTTGACGACGCTGACCGCGCCGAACAGGGTCGTGCCGATGGACAGGTACGTGCCGGCCTTGGACTTCTTGAAGCCCTTAGCCTTCTTCAGCGCGCTGCCCTTGCTCTTGTTCTCGCTCGCGGTGCTCACAGTGCGGGTGCCTCCTCCAGCAGCGGGTGGCCCCAGCGGGCGGTGAACGCGGCCTCGACCGCGGCACCGACCTTGTAGAGCCGTTCGTCCTTCATGGCGGGGGCGATGATCTGGAGCCCCACCGGCAGCCCGTCCTCCGGGGCGAGGCCGCACGGCAGCGACATGGCCGCGTTGCCCGCCAGGTTGGTCGGGATGGTGCACAGGTCCGCCAGGTACATCGCCATCGGGTCGTCGGCGCGCTCGCCGATCGCGAAGGCGGTGGTCGGCGTGGTCGGCGAGACCATCACGTCCACCTGCTCGAACGCCTTCTCGAAGTCCCGCGTGATGAGGGTGCGGACCTTCTGCGCCGAGCCGTAGTACGCGTCGTAGTAGCCGGAGCTCAGCGCGTAGGTGCCGAGCATCACGCGGCGCTTCACCTCGGGGCCGAAGCCGGCCTCGCGGGTGAGGGCGGTGACGTCCTCGGCGGAGCGGGTGCCGTCGTCGCCGGCGCGCAGACCGTAGCGGAGGCCGTCGAACCGGGCCAGGTTCGAGGAGCACTCGGACGGCGCGATCAGGTAGTACGCGGCCAGGGCGAGGTCGAACGAGGGGCAGTCCACCTCGACGATCTCGGCGCCGAGCTCGCGCAGCAGCTCGACGGACTCGTCGAACCGCTGGAGGACGCCGGCCTGGTAGCCCTCGCCGCGGAACTGCTTGACGACGCCGACGCGCATGCCCGCGACGCTGCCGTTGCGGGCCGCCTCGACGACCGGCGGGACCGGGGCGTCGATGGACGTCGAGTCCAGCGGGTCGTGGCCCGCGATGACCTCGTGCAGCAGCGCCGCGTCCAGGACCGTACGGGCGCAGGGGCCGCCCTGGTCGAGGGAGGACGAGAACGCGACCATGCCGTAGCGGGAGACCGCGCCGTAGGTGGGCTTGACGCCGACCGTGCCGGTGACGGCGGCGGGCTGGCGGATCGAGCCGCCGGTGTCCGTGCCGATCGCGAGGGGGGCCTCGTACGCGGCGAGGGCCGCGCTGGAGCCGCCGCCGGAGCCGCCGGGGATCTTGGTCAGGTCCCAGGGGTTGCCGGTCGGGCCGTACGCGCTGTTCTCCGTGGAGGAGCCCATCGCGAACTCGTCCATGTTGGTCTTGCCGAGGATGACGACATCCGCGTCCTTGAGGCGCTTGGTGAGCGTCGCGTCGTACGGCGGGATCCAGCCTTCGAGGATCTTGGAGCCGACGGTGGTCGGGATGCCCTCGGTGGTGAAGATGTCCTTCAGCGCCAGCGGGACGCCGGCCAGCGGGCCGAGCTTCTCGCCCCGCGCCCGCTTCTCGTCGACGGCGCGCGCCTGCTTCATGGCGCCCTCGCGGTCGACGTGCAGGAAGGCGTGCACCTTCTCGTCGACGGCCTCGATCCGGGCCAGGTGGGCCTCGGTGACCTCGACGGCCGTGACCTCACCGGCGGCGATCTTCTCGGCGATCTCCGCGGCGGTCAGCTTGATCAGTTCGGTGGTCATCGTGGTCACTCCTCACCCAGGATCTGCGGCACCTTGAAACGCTGCTGCTCCTGAGCGGGGGCGCCGGAGAGCGCCGCCTCCGGGCTGAGCGACGGACGGACCTCGTCCGGCCGCATGACATTGGTCAGCGGCAGCGGGTGGGAGGTCGGCGGGACGTCCTGGTCGGCGACCTCGGAGACGCGGGCGACCGCGCCGATGATGTCGTCGAGCTGAGTGGCGAAGTGGTCAAGCTCTTCGCCCTTCAGCTCCAGGCGCGCCAGCCGGGCGAGGTGGGCGACCTCCTCGCGCGTGATGCCAGGCATGCAGCGATCCTCAGGGTGGAGTGTGTAGGTTTCGCGGCCAATCCTATGGCGCGGCGGGCGCCCGCCGCGAAACGGATTGTCCGCTGGCGCGGTGGGGGTGCCCCGGACCCGCCCCTTCGCCGCTTCCTGGGGCTGCGCCCCAGACCCCCTTGTCGCGGCTCCGCCGCTCGTGCTCAAACGCCGCACGGGCTGGATTTCGCACCCGGGCGCACCACTCAGCCCGTCCGGCGTTTGAGGACAACCGCGCGGAGCGCGGTTGCGGGGGTGTGGGGGCTTGCCCCCGCAAGAAACGGTGAAAGGGCGGGGTTGGGGCCACTCCCCTACGTCACCGGCTGGTCCGCCTCCTTCTCCGCGACAGCGGGAGCGGGCGCCGCAGGCGCGGGCGCGGGCGCGACGGCCGGTGGGTGCTCCCGCCGCCACCCCGCCTCGCGCAGACGAAGCCAAGCCGTCGTCTCCTCAGGAGGCATCGCGGCCGCCACCAACCACCCCTGCACCGCATCACACCCCAGATCCCGCAACCGCTCCCACGTCTCATCGTCCTCAACGCCCTCCGCGACCACGAGAAGCCCAAGCGAGTGCGCGAGATCAAGCGTGCAGCGCACGATCTCCGCGTCCTCGTTGTCGATGGCGAGCCGGGCCACGAACGACCGGTCGATCTTCAGCTCGCTGACGGGGAGCCGGCGCAGGTGGACCAGGGACGAGTACCCCGTGCCGAAGTCGTCGAGGGACATCTTCACGCCGTGCCCGGTGAGCCCGGCGAGCGCGTCGGCGGCCCGCTGGGGGTCCTCCAGGAGGACGTGTTCGGTGATCTCCAACTGGAGGGCGCCGGGCGGGACGCCGTGCCGGGCGAGGCGGGCGGCGACGGAGCCGGCGAAGCCGGGGGTGTGGACGTCGCGGGGGGAGACGTTGACGGCGACGGGCACCTCCAGGCCCATGGCCCGCCAGCGGGCGACCTGGCCGAGGGCGGTCTCCAGGACGTACTCGGTGAGCCGCGGCATCAGCCCGGACGACTCGGCGATGGCGATGAACTCGTCCGGGGAGACCCGGCCGCGCTCCGGGTGCACCCAGCGCACCAGCGCCTCCAGGCCCTCCACGTGCCCGTCGAAGCCCACCTTGGGCTGGTAGTGCAGCTCGACCTCGCCCGCGTCGAGGGCGCGGCGCAGGTCGCCGAGGAGGCCGAGGCGGTCGGGGGTGTTGCCGTCCCGGCGGGCCTCGTAGACCTCGACGCCGCTGCGGTCCCGTTTCGCCTGGTACATCGCCACGTCGGCGCGGCGCAGCAGCCCTTCGGCGTCGAGGGCGTGGTCGGGGTGGACGGCGACGCCGGCGCTGGCCTCCAGGACGAGGGTGAGGCCGTCCAGGTCGAGGGGGGAGCCGAGGGCGGCGACGAGGCCGCGGGCCACGCGCTGGGCGCTGGTGAGGGAGTCCACGGCGGGGAGGAGGACGGCGAACTCGTCGCCGCCGAGGCGGGCGGCCTCCGCGTCGCGCGGGAGGGCGTCCCGGAGCCGGGCGGCGATCTGGAGGAGCAGCCGGTCCCCGGCCAGGTGGCCGAGGGTGTCGTTGACGGACCGGAAGCGGTCGAGGTCGATGAGGACGAGCGCGGTCCGCTCGCCGGCCTGCTCGGCCTCGTCGAGGGCGGCCCAGGTCCGTTCGAGGAGCCACTGCCGGTTGGGGAGCCCGGTGAGCGGGTCGCGGAGCTGCTCCTCCGCGCGGGCGTGGGCTATCCAGAGCGTGGAGTCGAGGGCTATGAGGGGGATCGCGAACAGCGGCAGCAGCAGCGGCGCGTGTTCGGCGACGACGGCGATCAGCGGGGCTATGCCCAGGAGCGCGCCGCCGACGAGGGCCTGCCGGAGCAGGGCGGCGCGGGCGGGGCCGCCGGCGAACCCGGAGTGCGGCGGAGCGAGGTGACGCCAGAGCAGGGCCCGGGTGACGGTGAGGTAGACGAAGGCCGCGAGGGCGATCCGGGGGACGTCGGACGGCTCCCAGCCGCTGGGCAGCCAGGGGTGTTCGACGGAGGCGTGCACGTCCAGCAGGCCGAGCGCCGCGCCTCCCGCCGCGACGCCGAGGACGTCGACGGCGCAGTGGAGTAACGCCTGGCGCCAGCGGTGCCGCCGGGCCGTGGTGACGAAGGTGACGACGGCGATGCCGATGACGGCGGCCGGGATCCAGCCGTGGAGCAGCAGGACGGCCAGGGTCAGGGCGGCGCCGGAGCCGGAGCCTCCCCACCACCGGTCACGGCCCAGGGCGACCAGATGGGCGACGATGAGGGCCGTGAGGGTGGCGAGGGACCAGCCGACCGTCCGCCCGGGGAACACCGCGTGGCCCGCGGCGGCGGCCCGCTCGATCCCCAGGGCGAGGACGAGCAGCGCGAGGGGGACGCAGACGACCGGCAGCGCGGGTGGTGGATCCCTGCGCAGCCGCGATGCCGGTTCGGCGCTGTCGGTGGGTTTCATGCCCGTCCCTCTCACAGCCGGCGGTGCCCGCGCCACGGCAGGCGCACACCTCAACAGTAGGCCGCAGAAGGCTACGACGGGCAGCGATCGGCGGCGGTTGCCCGAACAGGATCCGGCCTGGCGTGGCGTTCGGAAAGCGCTGTAGGGGTAATGCCCACTGGCCTTGCGGGCATTACTCCGCCGGGGTGGGCTCCTGTGGCACGGCGGCGGCGCGCGCCGCTTCCGGTCCTTCGGCGAGGAGCACGGCGAAGCCGTCCTCCTCCAGTACGGGGACCTTCAGCTGCATGGCCTTGTCGTACTTGGAGCCGGGGTTGTCGCCGACGACCACGAAGTCGGTCTTCTTGGAGACGGATCCGGTCACCTTGGCGCCGCGGGACTGGAGGGCCTCCTTGGCCTGGTCCCGGGTGTACGAGGCGAGGGTGCCGGTGACGACGACGGTGAGGCCGGCCAGCGGCCGGGGGCCCTCGTCGCCGCTCGTCTCCTCCTCCATCCGGACGCCGGCGGCCCGCCACTTCTCGATGATCTCGCGGTGCCAGTCCTCGGCGAACCACTCGCGGACGGCGGTGGCGATGGTGTCGGAGACGCCGTCGACGGCGGCCAGTTCCTCCTCCGTGGCGGCGGCGATCCGGTCGATCGAGCCGAACTCGCGGGCCAGCGCGGCGGCGGCGACCGGGCCCACGTGCCGGATGGAGAGGCCGTTGACGATCCGGGCGAGCGGCCGGGTCTTGGCCGCCTGGATGTTCTCCAGCATGGCCAGGGCGTTCTTCTTCGGCTCGCCCTTCTGGTTGGCGAAGAAGGTGACGACCTTCTCCTCGCCCGTCTTGGGGTCGTGCTTGGGCAGTCCGGTGTCCGGGTCGCGGACGTAGGACTTGATGGGCAGCAGCTCCTCGATGGTCAGGTCGAAGAGGTCACCCTCGTTGAGCAGCGGCGGCGTGGCCGGTTCCAGCGGCTGGGTGAGGGCCGAGGCGGCCACGTAGCCGAAGTTCTCGATGTCCAGGCACTCGCGGCCGGCGAGGTAGTAGATCCGCTCGCGGATCTGGCCGGGGCAGGAGCGGGCGTTGGGGCAGCGGAGGTCGACGTCGGCCTCCTTCATGGGGCGCAGCGCCGTCCCGCACTCGGGGCACTCGGCCGGCATCACGAACTCGCGCTCGCTGCCGTCCCGGAGGTCGACGACGGGCCCGAGGATCTCGGGGATGACGTCGCCGGCCTTGCGGAGGACGACCGTGTCGCCGATGAGGACGCCCTTGGCCTTGACGACCTCCTGGTTGTGCAGGGTGGCGAACTCGACCTCGGAGCCGGCGACGGTGACGGGCTCGACGACGGCCTGCGGGGTGACGCGCCCGGTGCGGCCGACGCCCACCCGGATGTCGAGGAGCTTGGTGTTGACCTCCTCCGGCGGGTACTTCCAGGCGATGGCCCAGCGCGGGGCCCGCGCGGTGGAGCCGAGCCGGCCCTGGAGCGGCACCTCGTCGAGCTTGACGACGACGCCGTCGATCTCGTGCTCCATGGAGTGCCGCACCTTGGGCTGCCCGTAGTGCGCGATGAACTTCCGCACGCCGTCCAGCGAGTCGACGACCTCGGCGTGCGCGGCGGTGGGCAGGCCCCACTCGCGCAGCAGCTCGTAGGCGTGCGACTGGCAGTCGATGGCGAAGCCCTCGCGGGCGCCGACGCCGTGGACCACCATGTGCAGCGGGCGGGTGGCGGTGACCCGCGGGTCCTTCTGCCGCAGCGAGCCGGCCGCCGCGTTCCGCGGGTTGGCGAACGGCGGCTTGCCGGCCTCCACCAGGCGCGCGTTGAGTTCCTGGAACTTCTCCATCGGGAAGTAGACCTCGCCGCGCACCTCGACCAGGGCCGGGATCCGGTCGCCCTTGAGGCGGTGGGGGATCTCGGAGATGGTCCGGATGTTGGGCGTGATGTCCTCGCCGGTGCGGCCGTCGCCGCGGGTGGCGGCGCGGGTCAGCCGCCCGTGCTCGTAGGTCAGGTTGACGGCGAGGCCGTCCACCTTGAGCTCGCAGAGGAAGTGGTAGTCCGCGCCCTCGCCGACGTCCTTGGCGATGCGGTCGGCCCAGGCGGCCAGTTCCTCGTCGTTGAAGGCGTTGTCCAGGGAGAGCATGCGCTCGCGGTGCTCGACGGACGTGAACTCCGTCTCGTACGAGCCCGCGACCTTCTGGGTGGGCGAGTCGGGGGTGCGGAGCTCGGGGTGCTCCTCCTCCAGGGCTTCCAGGTCGCGCAGCAGCCGGTCGAACTCGGCGTCGCTGACGACCGGCGCGTCCTTCACGTAGTAGCGGAAGCGGTGCTCCTCGATCTGCTCGGCGAGCAGGGCGTGCTTCTCCCGCGCCGCCGCGGGCGTCGCAGCCTCCGAGGTCAGCTTCCCGCCTTCTCCGCCCGCTTCGCCGTGCCCGCCGTGCTGTTCGACAGCCACCGTCTCGTCCTCCCGTTGTCCTCAGGTGCGCCCTCCGGCGCCGTCACTCAGGGTTGTCCACGAGTGATCGTGCCGCCCGGACGCAGTGGGCGAGGGCCGAGCGGGCGTAGGCGGGCGACGCGCCCGCCATCCCGCACGCGGGCGCGACCACCACGGACTCGGCGAGAGTCCCAGGTGACAGCCCCAGCCTGCGCCACAGCGTCCTGACACCCATGACGCTACCGGCAGGGTCGGACAATGGGCCGTCCACGCCGGGCACGACGCCGGCGAAGAGCGTCGTTCCGCCCTCGACGGCCTCGCCGAGCGCGTCGTCCTCACGCTCGGTGAGCAGCGAGAAGTCGAACGAGACGCCGGTCGCCCCGGC
The DNA here is from genome assembly GCF_020099395.1 of Streptomyces mobaraensis. Taxonomy (NCBI): domain Bacteria; kingdom Bacillati; phylum Actinomycetota; class Actinomycetes; order Kitasatosporales; family Streptomycetaceae; genus Streptomyces; species Streptomyces mobaraensis. The sequence goes on from NZ_CP083590.1 coordinate 2,258,876, forward strand.
GCGCCGGAGCAGCGCGAAGGGCACGCCGGGGGCGCACGAGTGCACGACGAGGGGTGCGCCGGCCTGCCGTGCCACGGCGGCGATCTCCCGCAGGGCGCCCTCGACGACGGCCCGGTCGACGGCGCGGTGCGTCCGGTAGCCGCTGGCCGTCCTGACCTGGCCCCGGAGCACGGCCGTCAGCGACGGCTCGTCGAGCTGGAGGACGGGCGTCGCGCCCGGCACCCGGCGGCGCAGCTCGGCGAGATGGCCGCGCAGGCCCTCGGCGAGCGAGGCGGTGAGGTCGCGGCAGGCGCCCGGGTCGCTCAGGGCGGCCTCGCCGCCGCGCAGTTCCAGCGCCGCGGCGAGCGTCCAGGGCCCGACGGCCGAGACCTTGAGCGCCCCCTCGTACCCCTGGGTGAACTCCTCCAGCGCGTCCAGGTCCTCGCGCAGCCAGGAGCGGGCCCGGCGGGTGTCGCGGCCGGGCCGGTCGGAGATCCGCCAGCCGCTCGGCTCCACATGGGCGAAGACCTCCACGAGGAGGCCCGCGGTCCGGCCGATCATGTCCGCGCCGGGACCGCGCGCCGGAAGTTCCGGCAGGTACGGAAGGGTCTCCAGGGACCCGGTGACGGTCTTGGCCGCCTCCCGGGCGTCCGTCCCCGGCATCGACCCGACACCGGTCGCGGCGCCGGGCCCCCAGGGGCGGTTCTCACGGGGCTCGCTGGTCTCGATCGTCTCGCTCACCCGGGAAGGGTACGAGACTCCTCCGGGAAGGACGGGAAGGGACGGGACTCCCCCGGCCAGGACCGGGTCGCCCGGGGGCGCGCGGCGAGCGGGCGCGCCCCGATGAAGGGCGCGCGGGCCGCGCGTCCGGGCGGAGCAACGCCGGGCGGGGCAGCGCCGGGCTCGTCGACGCCCGGCGGGCCGGCGTTCCGCGGGCCGGCGCCCGGCACACCAGCGGCCCGGAACACCGGCGGCCCGGCACCTCAGTACCCCGGCACGTCAGTACCCCGGCAGGTCGGCAACCCGGCAGGTCGGCAACCCGCGCGTCAGCGCCCCGGCCGCACCGAGATGTCGTTGATCTCCGCGTCGCGGGGCAGGTCGATCGCGTGGAGGACCGTCGACGCCACCGAGCCGGCCTCGATCCACCGCGTGGCGTCGTACTCCTTGCCCTCCTGCTGGTGCACCTTCGCCTGCATGGCGGTGGCCGTCCGGCCCGGGTAGACGCTGGTCACCCGCACCCCGTTGGCGTGCTCCTCGGCGCGCAGGGAGTCGGCGAGCGCCTTGAGGCCGTGCTTGCTGGCCGCGTAGGCGCTCCAGTTGGGGCCCGCGTTGAGGCCGGCGCCCGAGTTGACGAAGACCACGTGGCCGTGGGCCACCCGCAGTTGGGGCAGGAACAGGCGGGTGAGCTCCGCCGGGGCGACGAGGTTGACCGCGAGGGTGTTCGTCCACGTCCGCGGCGTCAGTTCGCCGACTCCGCCGAGGTCCACGACGCCCGCCACGTGCAGCAGCGAGTCGACGCGCTCGGGGAGCGTCTGGTGGTCGAGGGCCCAGGAGAGCCGGTCGGGGTTGGAGAGGTCGCCGACGAGCGTGTGGGCGCCGGGGAACCGGGCCGCCAGTTCCTTGGCGCGTCCGGCGTCGCGCGCGAACAGGAAGATCTCGTCCCCGCGGGCGAGCAGCCGCTCGGCCAGCACCTCTCCGATGCCCGATCCGGCACCGGTGATCACATGTGTTGCCATGTGCCCAGCTTGCCTTACCGCGCCCGGCGGACGCGCGGTAGTCCGGAACCTCGCGGAAGGCCGAGCGTGCGGGGCGGGTCGAGCGCCCCGGCGGCGGCGACCCCCTTCGGGGGTGGGGAAAACACCGCGGCCGGGGCGGACCCGTTCCGGAGGCGGGCGGCCGTCCCTGTCGGGACGGCCCCCCGGAGCCGTACGTCCCCCCTGGCCGTACGGCTCCTCGGCCGCGCTCCCCCCACGGAACGCGCGGCCGCCCGCCCGCCTCCGGATGTCCGGCGTGATGCGGACCGCATCCCCCTCGCCTTCATGGTGGCAACCCCGGGGCACCTCGCGGTACCCGCCGACCGTCGGTTCCGTCCCCGCCGGTCGGCGGGGGTGACGGGTCCCGACCGACCGGGCGGTTGTTATATTTCCTGACCGGTAACAGCGCAGGAGTGGTGATGGTGATCCGCGTCATGGTCGTGGACGACGAGAAGCTGCTGCGCGCGGGGATCCGCAGCATTCTGGAAGCGGAACCGGATATCGAGGTTCCGGTGGCCTGCGAGGGCGTACGCGCCGTGGAACTCGCGGTCGCGCACCGCCCCGACGTCGTCCTGCTGGACATCCGGATGCCCGAGGTGGACGGCCTCTCGGTGCTCGGCTCGCTGCTGGCGCTGCCGGAGCCGCCCGTGGTGGCGATGCTCACCACCTTCTCCGGCGACGAGCACATCGCCCCCGCCCTGCGGGCCGGCGCCGCCGGGTTCCTGGTGAAGGACACCGTCCCCGACGAACTGGCCAGTGCCGTACGCATCCTGGCGGCCGGCGGAACGGTTCTGTCGCCCGCCGTCGCGAACAGCGTGGTCGACGGCTACCTGCGCGCCGGCGGCGGAGCCCCGCCCGCCCGGCTGGCCACCCTCACCGAGCGCGAGCGCGCGGTGCTGGCCCTGCTGGCCCGGGGGAAGTCCAACGCGGAGATCGGCGCCGCCCTGCTGATGGGCGCCGCCACGGCCAAGGACCACGTGAGCGCGATCCTGGCCAAGCTCGGCGCGGCCAACCGCGTCCAGGCGGCCGTCCTCGCCCACCACCACGGGCTGGTCCGCCTCGACGGGGAACCCGGCGGGGAACCGGACGCGGCCGGTCCGGCGTGAGGCGCCTCCGCGCGGCGTTCGGGGGTGTGCGGCGGCCGGTGACCTGGCGGAGCTTCCGCCGCGACCTGCTCCTCCTCCCGGTGGCGACGGCCGAGACCGCGGCCATGTACCCCGTGGCCGGCCCGACGGAGACCGCCCTCTACGCCGTGACCGTCGCCGCCCTCTTCGTCCGGCGCCGCTTCCCCGTCCCCGTCCTGGTGACGGCCCTGCCCGTCACCTTCGGCGGGCACCTGCTGATCGCGCCCATGGTGGCCACGTACGAGGTCTCGCGCTCCGTGGAACGGCGGCGGACGGTCTACGGCTGGTCCCTAGCCTTCTTCCTCACCTCGCTCGGCCCTTGGTGGCCGTCGCTGCCGGACGCCTGGCGCGGCCCGGACGACGCGCTGCTCTTCGGCGTCCTCTCGTCCGCCCTGATGACGATCGGCCCGACGGCGATGGGCCAGCTCAGCCGCGCCCGCCGGCAACTGGCCGATCACATCCAGGAGTTGTCCCACGCCCACCGCCGGGAGGCGGAGCTGATCGCCGAACGGGCCGTCGTCGCCGAACGGGCCCGGCTGGCCCGGGAGATGCACGACGTCGTCTCGTACCAGGTCAGCCTGATGACCGTACAGGCCGGCGCCCTGGAACGGACGGCGGAGGAGCCGGCCGCCCGCGAGACCGCCTCGGTCATCCGCGGCCTGGGCGCCACCGCCCTCCGCGAACTCCGCGGCCTCCTCGGCGTCCTGCGCACGACCCCCGGCGACGCGGCCCTCCGCCCCCGGCTCGGCGCCCTGCCGGACCTCGTCGCCGGCAGCGGCCTCGACGCCCGCCTGGAGGCCGACCTGCCCGCCCTCGACGCCCTGAAGTGGCCGGCGGCGGTCGAGGAGGCCGCGTACCGCACGGTGCAGGAGGCTCTGACCAACGTCCGCAAGCACGCGGCGGGCGCGGCCGTCACGGTCACGGTGGGCCTCGTCCGGGAGGGCGGCCGGACCGCCCTCGCCGTGGAGATCACCAACACCGCCGCCCCGGGCGGCGGCACGGAGCCGTCCCCCCTGCCCTCGGGCGGCCACGGCCTGACGGGCCTGCGCGAACGGGCCGAACAACTGGGCGGGGAGTTCACGGCGGGGCCGGTGCGCGAGGGGTTCCGGGTACGGGCGGTCCTGCCGGCCTCGGGGTGACGGGCCCTCGGCGCCGCACCCGGTGACGCTCACTCGTTCGAGTGCCTCCGCACTGAAACCCGCGCGGTCGCCACGACATGAGCCGAGGATGGTCCCCATGTCCCCGACCTGGCGGACGGCCGGGACCAGAGGGGAGGACCCACCGTGACACCGCAGCAGGAACACCCAGTGACGACCGAGGAGATGCGGGTATGGGGCGCGGTCGACACGGCGTTCCCGGACGTGCACGCCGAGATGATCGACGGAGAGGTCTGCATCGAAACCGTGGTGACCAGTGCTCATGGCCAGATGGCGATGTCCGTCGGGGCCCAGATGCTCGCGAAGTGGTGTGTGATGACGGCGACCGACACCGTCTGCGACGGCTGGCGCGGAACGACGTGCCTGCGCCCGGACATCGCGGTGGCCGACCCCGCGTACCGCGGCACGAACCACGACGTGTTTCCCGCCGAGAAGCTGCTCCTCGTCGGTGAGGTCGTATCCGAGTCCAACCCCGGGAACGACACCCGCCGCAAGCTGACCAAATACGCCCAAGCGGGGGTCCCCTGCTACCTGGTCGTCGACCCGATCCAGGGCGAGTGTCTCCTCTACTCGCTGCCCGACAACGGACGATACCGGGCCAAGGTGGAGAGCAAGTTCGGCGATCCGGTCTCCGTCGGTGCGCCCGTCGACATGGACATCGATACCTCGGCCCTCTACACCTACTGAGCCGCCCCCGCCCGCCGCAGGGGTGGCCGTACCGCTGCCCCCGAGCGGCACGGAGGCGGCCCTCCCGGCGCCCGGCATGCCCGATATCCCGCTGTTTACCGCCCTTTTCCGGCCACGCCGGTACCGTTTCGCCACCGGTTTCATCCCGCCCTTGTCACAGAAGGCGCGAGGATTTCTGAGGTTGTAAAGATCTGGTTAGTCTGGCGTGCGCTCGTCAAAAGAACGGGCAAAAAAGCCTGACAACGGGGGAGTTCCGAACCAGTGAAGTTTCGTCATGTCCGCGCCGCGGCCATCTTCGGTGTCTGCGTCGTCGCACTGACCGGTGCCCGGGGCCATCACGGCGGCAGCTGCGGAGGGGGCGGTTCCAGCCACCACAGCAGCAGTAGCAGTTCGTCGTCCGGCGGCAGCACGTCCACGTCCGGCGGCGACTCGTCGGGCGGCACGTTCGGCGGCACCACGTCCAGTGGGACCGGTTCCGACTCCACGTCGGGCGGGTTCAGCACCGGCTCGACGTCGAGCGGGACGACGACCTCGGGCGACTCGTCGAGCGGCGGTTCGTCGATCCTCGGCTCGTCCGGCCGCAGCCGCGGCAGCTCGAACGACGCCATGCGGGACATCAAGATCAACGGCTGCACCTACAGCAGCGCGACCGGCATCACCGCCAAGCTCACCGCCACCAACAGCAGCGCGTCGCAGACCAGCGACTACTCGCTCACCGTGAAGTTCACGATGCCGGAGGGCGACACGCGTACCCGCTATACCTCCATCATGTCCGTCCCCCCGAACAGCAGCCGCACGGCCGACGTCTCCACCGTCTACGTCGCCAAGCCGGGCTCCACGGGCACCTTCCGCTGCTCGGTGACGAACGTTTCGCGTACGTCCCGCTGACGCCGCGCCCGGCGCCGGGTGGGGGTCCGCCCCCCGCCCGGCCCGCGCCTTGTTGCGCTCAGGCGACCAGCGCCGGGACGGCCCCCGGAGGCGGCGCCTCGGCGTCCAGCTTCAGCTCAAACCAGACGATCTTCCCCTCTGTCCCGAACGGGGGCACCCCGAGCGGGAATCCGCCCCACCGGTGGGCGATGAGGTCGAGGATCAGCATCCCCCTGCCCCGGATCGCGTCCAGCGCCACGGCCGCCGGATCCGGCGGCACGGTCGGCACGTACGGACCGGTGTCCGCGACGCTCACCCTCAGCACGGGGTGATCCCACGTCAGCCGGACGGTCGCCGGCCCCCACGCGTGCCGGACGGAATTCGTCGTGAGCTCGGACGTCAACAGTTCGGCCCTGTCGGCCAGTTCGTCAAGCCCATGAACGGCCAGCACGGCACGGAGGGTGACGCGCGCGATCCCGGGGCCGCGCGGGTCGTGCGGGAAGACGAGTTCGTACTCCCAGGGTGCGGTGAAGGGGAGAGGTTGAGGGGCGGGAGCGGGTCGTGGGGGGCATGTGACCACAGGGACACCTCCATGCGGAGCGCGATGACTGTACGGCCTTGGATTGAGTGGAGTTCGGAGCGTTCGGGGCTGGCCCAGGGCTCTGGTACCTCGCGGTGTCATTGCCGCAGGCGAGTGCGGTGCACTTCCACGAGGCTCAGTCGACGGAGCGGTGACGCGACTCACACCGTAGGACACTACGACTCACAAGTGAGTCCCAAACCACGAACGAGTGACCTGCTAGACGACTCACTGGACCGAGGTACGCGGGGCTGCAACACTGTTGGCGCACCGAGAGAGGATCGATGACTCCACGTAACGCTCCCGCGGGCCGCCAGAAGCGCCTGGCAGTCGAGATGCGTCGGCTGCGCGAGCAGGCGGGAATCTCCATCCAGGAGGCCGCTGCCATGCTCGGGGCGGACCGCACGATGATCTCCAACATCGAGGCCGGTCGTACCGGCCTGAGCGGCGACCGTGTACGTCAACTCGCCTGCTTCTACAGATGTTCCGACTCCCGGCTGATCGACGCTCTCGTCGCGATGGCCGCCGGCCGGCGATCGGGTTTCTGGTGGCACGAGTACCGAGGAAAGCTCCCCGAGGGCCACCTCGAGGTATCGGAGATCGAGCATCACGCTGTCCGCATCAGGACAGCGCAAACGGTGCATTTGCCCGGCCTGTTCCAGACGGAAGAACACGCCAGGGCCATTTTCGAGCTGGGTGTACCGAAACTTCCTCGCTTGCAGATCGAACTCAGGGTCGCGCACCGTATGGCGCGCCAGGCCGTCGTGACGGGCCCCGACCCGACGCCGTACACAGGGATCATCCACGAGGCGGCGTTGCGACTGGAGTTCGGCGGCCGCGAGGTCGCCAGAAAGCAACTGGAATACCTGGCGCAAGCCGCGGACCTCGAGCACGTCACGCTACTCGTCATCCCGTTCAGCGCGGGCGCCTTCCACGGCGCGGGACAGTCGATCCTGTACGCGGAAGGCCCGGTGCCCCAGTTGGACACCGTCCATCTGGACACGGCGTTCGGCGCACACTTCGTGGACGCTCCAGCACTCGTGACCAATTACCGCACCCTGCTCGACCTCATGGAGAGCTCCGCACTTCCGCCGGACGCGTCGCAGAGCTTCATCCGTTCCATCGCGCGTGAGCTGTGAGGAGCAGTTTCATGAACCGTCCCCCTTGGCAACGCTCGTCCATGTGCGCGGGCGGCGGAAACAACTGCTTGGAGATCGGAGCTGCGAAGGACGGCATTGCCCTGCGCGAGAGCACCGACCCGGAACAGGTCATACGGATCAGCCCGAGCGCCTTCCGATCGCTGGTCCGCGAGATAAAGGCAGGCACCCCCGCCTGGAGCACCTGACGCGGGCTGGACTCGCCGGTTCACCCTGCGGCGCAGGGTTCTGCCGAAGCATCACAAAGCCTCATCCTCACGATTGGCGAAGAGCTTTAAGGGTGAGCGAGTTGTCCAACCGTAGCTGGGTCAAGTCGTCGTTCTCCGATGCCGGCGGGAACAACTGCATACAGGTGTGCGCGAACACCTACACCGTAGCCATCCGCGAAAGCGCCGAACCGGGACAGGTCATACGAATCACCCCGAGCGCCTTCCGCGCGCTGGTCCGCGAGACAAAAGCAAGCGCCCCCGCCTGCGCGCCTGACGCGGGCCGGACTCGCCGATTCATTCCCTGCGGCGCAGAGTTCCGCACATCGCGGGACATCGAAGAAACCGCGCTCTCGCCGGACGCGACGCAGAGCTTCATCCGTTCCATCGCACGTGAGCTGTGAGGAGCAGCTTCATGAACCGTCCCCCTTGGCAACGCTCGTCCATGTGCGCGGGCGGCGGGAACAACTGCCTGGAGATCGCGGCCGCGAACGACGGGATCGCTCTGCGGGAGAGCACCGACCCTGAACAGGTCATACGGACCGATCCGAGCGCCTTCCGCTCGCTGATCCGCAGGATAAGAGCGAGCGTCCCCTCCCACAGCGCCTGACTTGGGCTTCCCAGGGCCTGGCCGACCGGGCCCACCGGGTGCTGGCGGGGAAATCGACGTTTTGGCGAACAACGCCGACGTCTACCCGACGCCCGGAACCGCCTACGGAGTGCACGTCAAAGCGCCGGCCGACCGGATCGGCGCGCCGGACGCCGTCGCCTACGCCGTGGTCTGGCCGGCGGGCGACGAGGTGGCCGTCGTGCACGGGAGCGTGATGGGCGTCGACGAAAGCAGGACGGGGGTCGCCGTCGTCGCCGCGTAGGCCGTTGCACCGCTCTGCTCACACAGGCCGATGCGGACGAGGCCCTGGAGCAGGCGGTCGCGGTCGACTCGACCCTCGTGCGCAGCCGTCACCGCGCGGCCGGCGATCGCTCCCTCGGGCAGTCCAGCGGCGGACGGACAAGAGGTCCACCTCGCCACCGGCAACCGCTGCCGACCGCTGTGCTTCATCGTCACACCCGAACAGGCCGGCGGCGCACCCGTCTTCGAGCAACGCCACAGCCAAGGTCCGGCCCGCGTGCGCGAGTCGTGCACGCGGGTCCGGGGCAGGGACCCGGTGGCGGCCGGCCACCGGATCCCCATCGCGTTCTCCGGTCGTCGACTCACATCGCCGGTTCGGACCGCCGTCGTCAGTGAATCTTGATCCAGATGATCTTGTGGAGGTAAGGCTGTCCCGGGTTCCACTGGCTCCACTTGCCGAGGGTGACGGTCTCCAGCCGCGGGTCGCTCTCATTCCGCTGGAACTGGAAGGTCACGCTATTGTTCCCGGACTCGACCCAGTTGACGCCGTAAATGGCGACGGGCATTTCGCCGGCGTTGGCGAAGCAGAGCGTGTCGCGGCCATTGTTGTTGTGTATTTCCAGGTAATCGTTCTGGTTGCAGTTCGTGCGGTTGATCGGGGCGGCGGCGGCCGAGTCGGAAGCGGCGACGGCCGGCAGGGCGGTGGCCGCCAGTGCGGCAACGGCCGCTGCGGCCACGCCAAGGGAACGGCCCACAGGGAGCTTCATTTTCTTTCCCTCTCTTCGTGCGGGGTGGGAGCCCTCACCGTCGCATGCGCCACAAGCTCCCCGAAAGAATCCTTCCCGGCCAATTTCCTATGCCACCGGCATAACCGCGAATAGGGCCGACGGCCAATACCCGAATTCCGGTCCATCCGAAAGGACGCGGCACGAAATTCCGGCCACTCCCCCGGAGTCCGAAAGCCGCGGCGCAGCGGGGACCCGTTTGTGGGAGGGATCACGTTTCCCACCGCCGCCGTCGTGCCAAGCGGCGGCCGGCCATGCGGAGGAAACCTTCCGGGGCACCCCGCGGCCACCTTCCCCAGGCCCTCCCGGCCGGCGGACGCCACAGAACCGGCCAAGGCGGACAGTTAGTTAAATGGCCGACACATGAAGATACGAACCGAGCGTGAGCCCACGCGAGCGGCGGCGACGCCCGGCGCCCCGCACCCTCACCGCAGCACGACCACCGGCCCGCCGGGCTCCACACACGGCCGGAAAGACACCCCGCCCCGCCGTGCGCGGGTGGGACAGGGCGCCCCGCCGGCATCCCGCGGTCGCCTTCCAAGCACCCGCCCCGGGCGCCTACCGCGAACCGAAGCCGAGGTGCGGTTCGATGCCGGTCAGCTCGCAACTGGCCATCCACAGGCGGGCGGCGGCGGCCCGGTCGGCCATGTGGGAAGGGACGGGCTCAGGCCGCGGGACGCCGCGCAGGCCGAAGACCCTCGGGCCCCACAACTGCCCTCCCCGCACGTCCGGGTCGAGGACGGCACGGACGATGGGCCAGGCTCCGGCTTCCTTGCCTTGCACCAGGAGCGCGGCGGGCCAGGCGCGCAGCCGCTCGCCGGGCTTCGTCACGTGCACCGGCGGGCGCGACGGGGTGAGGGAGTCGAGCGCGCCGCCGGGGTGCGCGACCACGCTGAGCACCGTGCTGCCGGCGGCGCGCAGGCGGCGGTCGAGTGCGAAGCCGAAGGTCATCTGCGCCAGTTTGGACCGGCCGTAGCTGCGCTTGGGCCGGTAGTCCCGGACGGACTGCGGATCGTCCGGGTCCAGTCGCTCGGACCGCGCCGCGAAGCTGCCGACCGTCACGACGCGGCCGGCCGGCGCCGCGTTCAGCAGCGGCGCCAGCCACCGGGTGAGCGCGAAGTGGCCGAGGTGGTTGGTGCCGAACATCAGCTCGTGGCCGTCGGCGGTCTCCCGGCGCGGCGGGTCGTCGAGCGCGACCCCCGCGTTGTGGACCACCGCGTCGAGGCGGTCGAGGCCCGAGGCGTCCACGGCGGTCTTCAAGGACGACAGATCGGCGAGGTCGAGGGGAAGGCGCCGTAGGCACGCGCCGGGCACGCGCGAGCGGATCGAGGCCATGGCGGCGCCGGCCTTCGCGGCGTCCCGGCTGCCGAGCACGACGACGGCGCCGGTGGCGGCGAGTTGCTCCGCGACGAAGTAGCCGATCCCGGCATTGCCCCCGGTGACCAGGAAGACCTTGCCCTCGGCGGAGGGCGGCCGGCGGACGTCCCACGCCCGGCTCGGGGAGGCGGAAAACACGATGACAGGCTCCTTGCGCTCGGCACCAACCCGCCCAGGCTCGCAGCGTCCGCCGACGCGCCACCGACAGATCACGGTCACCGCCGACAGACCTCCGACGTCCGGTCGCCGGGCGTCCCGCCCGGTCACGTCACCCGGGAGACGGCCTGTTCGAGGAGCCGGTGCATGACTTGAGGGTGGCGGCTCTCGACCGGGGCCCACCGGGCGCGCGCCGCGTCGTCGTCCAGCTGAATGAAGCAGGCCAACAGGGCTTTCCCCTCGAGGCGTTGGAAGAGGAGCTCGGCGCGGAGTCCTAGGGTGGCGGCGGCGGAGAGGAGGACGGCGTCCGGAGTGCCGCGGCGCACCCGCCAGCCGAGCACGTGCCCGTCGGAACCGGCCGGCGCGAGGGTGAGGCCGAGCGACGTCCACCCCTGGGTGAGGGCCTGCCGCGTGCCGGCGTCCGCGTCCTCCAGGACGGCTCGCGCCCATTGTCCGGCGGTACGGTCCGGTGCCGGGTCGGGATCGGCGAGCACGGCGTTCTCGTAGTCGATCCGCGACAGCGTGCTGAGCACGTGCGCGGCGGGCGGCACCGGGACGTGGCACACCGTGCCCGGAAACCGGGTAGAACCGGACGTGGGATCGGCCATCGACACTCCTCGTGGGTGGTGTGGGGCTTTCGGTCGGGGCGGTGCGCTAGCGGGACAGGAGGAAGTGGACCTCGCGGGGCCTGACTTCGAGGTCGCTGATGCCGTCGGGCGTCGCGCCCATCTCGCGGCCGACCTCGGACGCCGCCCGGAAGGCCGCCTCGGACTCGTACGCGCCGGTGGTGACGACGGCGTCGCCGTCCGGGGTGACCCAGACGCCGACGGACAGGAACCCGGGCTGCTGCCGCGCCGCGTCGGCGACCCGATGGGCCTCGCGGACGAACGCGTCGAGGTGTTCAGGGGCGGGGTAATGGAAGGCGACGAAACCGAACGCCATGGGATGTCCTCTCCCGGACGGTTATACGATGCCGTACAACGCCAGACTAGGACGCTATACGGCTCCGTACAATCGGATGGACAGGGTGAGGTGGGCCACAGATGGGCGCATTGCGCACACCGCGCGAGAAGTGGATCGAGGCGGGGCTGGAGGCCCTGGCCTCGGGCGGGGTGGACTCGGTGCGGGTCGAGGTGCTCGCCAAGGCGATGGGCGTGACCAAGGGCGGCTTCTACGGGTACTTCGCCGACCGCGAAGCCCTGCTGACGGCGATGCTGGACACCTGGGAGCGCGAGAGCGTCGACGACGTCATCGTCCGGGTCGAGCGCGAGGGCGGCGACGTACGAGACAGGGTCCGCCTGGCCGGGCAGCTCACCTTCTCCGGTGACCGCCTGCTCCCCATCGACCTGGCCGTGCGCGAGTGGGCCCGCCGCGACCCCGCCGTCGCCGAGCGCCTGCGCCGCGTGGACAACAAGCGCGTGCAACTCCTGCGCGACGCGCTCGGCACCTTCTGCACCGACCCGGACGAGGTCGAGGCCCGCGCCCTGCTCGCCTTCTGCACGGCGATCGGCAGCCACTTCCTCGCCGCCGACCACCCCGGCACCACCCGCGCCACGGTCATCGCCCGCGCCGCCGACCTCGTCCTCGGCGTCCGCCAGGGCACCGCACCCACCGAGTGACGCCTCCCCGACCCCCGAACCCGTCCGCGTGAACCACCGGGCGCCGACGGCGGCTTGGACCGTCGGCGTCGGACGCACGCCCCGGATCGGCAGGTTCCGTCAGGCCGCGACGGCCCGTTCCGTCGTCGCGATCGTCGCCGAGCCGACGACGCGGGTCCCGTCGTACAGGACGATCGCCTGGCCGGGGGCGACGCCGCGGACGGGGCTGGTGAAGGTGACCTGGAGGACGCCGTCCACGAGTTCCGCCGTGACCGGGGTCTCGCCGCCGTGGGCCCGGAGTTGGGCGGTGTAGTGGCCGGGGCCGGTGGGGGCGACGCCGCACCAGCGGGGGCGGATCGCGGTGAGGGCGGAGACGTCCAGGGCCTCGGCGGGGCCGACGGTGACGGTGTTGTTCACCGGGGAGATGTCGAGGACGTAGCGCGGCTTGCCGTCCGGGGCCGGGTGGCCGAGGCGGAGGCCCTTGCGCTGGCCGATGGTGAAGCCGTAGGCCCCCTCGTGGGTGCCGACCTTGGCGCCCGTCTCGTCGACGATGTCGCCCTCGGCGGTGCCGAGGCGCTTGGCCAGGAAGCCGCGGGTGTCGCCGTCGGCGATGAAGCAGATGTCGTGGCTGTCCGGCTTCTTCGCGACGGCCAGGCCGCGGCGCTCGGCCTCGGCGCGGATCTCCTCCTTGGTGGTGAGCGTGTCACCGAGGGGGAACATCGCGTGCGCGAGCTGGCGCTCGTCCAGGACGCCGAGGACGTAGGACTGGTCCTTGGCCATGTCGCTGGCGCGGTGCAGCTCGCGGGTGCCGTCCTCGTTGAGGACGACCGTCGCGTAGTGGCCGGTGCAGACGGCGTCGAAGCCCAGGGCGAGCGCCTTGTCCAGCAGCGCCGCGAACTTGATCTTCTCGTTGCAGCGCAGGCAGGGGTTGGGGGTGCGGCCGGCCTCGTACTCGGCGACGAAGTCCTCGACGACGTCCTCGCGGAAGCGCTCGGCCAGGTCCCAGCAGTAGAAGGGGATGCCGATCACGTCGGCGGCGCGGCGGGCGTCGCGGGAGTCCTCGATGGTGCAGCAGCCGCGGGCGCCGGTGCGGAAGGACTGCGGGTTGGCCGACAGGGCCAGGTGCACGCCGGTCACGTCGTGACCCGCTTCGACGGCGCGGGCCGCCGCGACGGCGGAATCGACGCCGCCGGACATGGCGGCGAGGACGCGGAGCCCCTTGCGGGGGGCCTGGGGATCGGGTGCACCCGGGAAGTCAGTCATAGCCTCTCCAGGGTACGGGAGGCGCGATCTCGTCCCTTCCTCTTATTCGGCGGGACTGCGACGGCTAGCTCAGGCCCGCGCTCCTCGCCCGCTTCACCGCCGGGCCGATCGCCTCCAGGACCGCCGCCACGTCCGCCTCCGTCGACGTGTGGCCGAGCGAGAAGCGGAGCGTGCCGCGGGCCAGCTCCGGGTCCGTGCCGGTGGCGAGGACGACGTGGCTGGGCTGGGCGACGCCGGCGGTGCAGGCCGAGCCCGTCGAGCACTCGATGCCCTGGGCGTCCAGCAGCAGCAGGAGCGAGTCGCCCTCGCAGCCGGGGAACGAGAAGTGGGCGTTGGCGGGGAGGCGGCCCGCCGGGTCCGGGTCGCCGCCGAGGACCGCGTCGGGGACGGCCTCCAGGACGCCGGCGATCAGCCGGTCCCGGAGGGCGCCGACCTCCCGCGCGAACTCCTCCCGGCGTCCGGCCGCCAGCGTGCCCGCCACCGCGAACGCGGCGATCGCGGGGACGTCCAACGTGCCCGAGCGCACGTGCCGCTCCTGGCCGCCGCCGTGCAGCAGCGGGACGGGCGTGTGGCTGCGGCCCAGCAGCAGCGCGCCGATGCCGTACGGGCCGCCGATCTTGTGGCCGCTGACGGTCATCGCGGCCAGGCCGGACACGGCGAAGTCCACGTCCAGCTGGCCCACCGCCTGGACGGCGTCGGCGTGCATCGGGACGCCGAAATCCGCCGCCACGGCGGCGAGTTCGGCGACCGGCTGGACCGTGCCGATCTCGTTGTTGGCCCACATGACCGTGACCAGGGCGACGTCCGCCGGGTCGCGGGCTATCGCCTCGCGGAGCGCCTCCGGGTGCACCCTGCCGTGCGCGTCGACCGGCAGATACTCGACGGTGGCGCCCTCATGGGCCGCCAGCCAGTCGACCGCGTCGAGGACGGCGTGGTGCTCCACCGGGCTGGCGAGGACGCGGGTCCGCGCGGGGTCAGCCGCGCGGCGGGACCAGTACAGGCCCTTCACGGCGAGGTTGTCCGCCTCCGTGCCGCCGGCCGTGAAGACGACCTCGCTGGGGCGGGCGCCGAGTGCGGCGGCGAGCGACTCGCGGGCCTCCTCGACGGTGCGGCGCGCGCGGCGCCCTGCGGCGTGCAGCGACGAGGCGTTTCCGGTCGTGGCGAGCTGGGCGGTCATCGCCGCTGCCGCCTCCGGGAGCATCGGAGTGGTGGCTGCGTGGTCGAGGTAGGCCATGGTGGGGACGATTCTACGAGCTGTGGGGGTGGGCGTACCCGGCGGTGCGGTGCTGTTCGGTGGGGGGGGTGCCCCGGTCCCTCCCCCAGAGGGGGCACCCCCATTTCTCCGTTTCCTGCGGAGGCTGCGCCCCCGCGCCCCCGCAACCGCGCTCCGCGCGGTTGTCCTCAAACGCCGGACGGGCTGGAGGGGGCCGGGGTGGGTGGGCAGCGGGGTGGGTGGGTGAGCAATTCGCGCGCGGTCCTCAAACGCCGGACGGGCTGGCGGGTGGGTGCGGATGGGCTGATTCGGGTCCACCCGTGCTGGACATTGGCCGAAAAGCGCACGGCAGGCAGAGCCCTCCGGCGGCAGGCTCTGCTGGGGCGATCCGCCCGCATCACCACCCATCGCGCACCGAGGAGAGCCGCCCGTGCCCGACACCGAGAACGTTCCCGACCCGCGCCCTAAGCTGCGCCGGGCCGTCGCGCAGCTTGCCGCCGTCGCCGCCGCCGTGCGGCCGGAGCGGCTGAACGACCCGACCCCCTGTACCGAGTACGACGTCCGCGGGCTGCTGGGGCACGTCCTCGGCGCCGCCCGTGCGCTGACGGAGGTCGCCTCCAGTGGCGGGTACCGGCCGAGCGGGCCGCCCGCCACGCCGCAGGTGGCGGACGACGGGTGGGCCGCCGCCCTCGACGAGGCCGGCTCCCGGCTCGTCGCCGCCTGGGACGACGAGTCCGTGCTGACGGCCATGTACGACGTGCCGTGGGGGAAGTCGCCCGGATACGGCGTGATCAGCTTCCTGGTGCTGGAGACGGTCGTCCACACCTGGGACCTCAACGAGGCGATCGGCCGGCCCGTCGAGCTCGACCCGGAGCTGTCCGAGCACGCCCTGAAGGTGGCCGAGACGCTGCCGCCCGAGGGCAGGGAGGGCGCCTTCGGCGCCGCCCGGCCGGCTCCCGAGGGGGCCGACGTCCACACCCGGCTGGCGGCGCGGACCGGCCGCCCTCTGGGCTGATCCAGGGCCGCCGCGCCTCAGCCCAGCATCCGCGCCAGCTGCCGCGACTGCGCCACCAGCCGGTCCGCGCTGTCCCAGATCTCCGCGTCCTCCTCCAGGAAGCCGCCCGCGAGGTTGCGGGTGACGACCGCGATGCGGAGGGGGCCCGGGGCGGGGCGGCGGCGGATGTGGACGGTGAGTTCGACCGTCGGGACCCAGCCGATGATGCCCAGGTCGAACGGGGTGGGCGGGAGCGCGTCGGCGGCGAGGAGGAGCGAGAGCGGGTCCGGGTCGCGGCCGTCCGCGAAGTCGAACCAGCCGCGCATCTCGCCCGGGCCCGTCGGGCCGCCGGTCGCCCAGCCGGCGGTGGCGGGGTCGAGCGCCAGGTCGAGGCGGGCGACGATCTCGGCGGCGCCGAAGCCCTCGCCGCTGCCGAGGTCCTCGCGGGAGACGCAGTGCTCGCGCGGCGGCAGCTCCGGCGGCTTGGCGGTGGTGCGTATGTCGTCGGGGAGCGCGTCCAGGTCGCCGTAGGTGGCGAGGACCCGCAGCCGTTCGACCTCGGTGCCGTCGTCGGCCGTCTGGAACAGGCTCGCCTGGCCGGTGGAGAGCGACCGGCGGGTGTGCGCCCGGCTGCTGCGGACGACGGCCGGGCCCGGCCGGGTGGCGCTCAGGTAGTGGGCGGTGACGGTGAACGGGTCGGGGTGCGGGAGGGTGTCCGCGAGGGCCCGGGCCGTGAGGGCGAGGAGGTAGCCGCCGTTGGCCGCGCCGAAGAGCGTCCAGCCCTGGTGGATGTGGACGTCGTGCGCGGCGGTGCCGTCCTCCGTCACGCCCGGGGCGCGCGGCGTGATCGCGGTGTCCCGGTCGAACTCGCTGTTGCCGATGCTTGCCAGTGCCATGCGGGCACCGTACTACCGGTAGGTTACCGGCGGGTAGCCTTACGGGGAGTGAGGTGCGGCCCGACCCCGGGCCGCACCTCCTCCGCCGCCGCGCTCCGCCGGTGCCAGGCGCGCGGGGCCCGCCAGTGGAAGCGCATCGAGAGCAGCCGCAGCCCGCAGCCGACGACCACCGGGATGGCGTTGGTGGGCCCGTGCAGCACGCCGGACTTCAGCATCAGCGCCGCCGTCGCGGCGCCGGCCATGGCCGGGACGGCGTACAGGTCGCGGTCCCAGCGCAGCAGCGACGGCACCTCGTGGGCGAGGACGTCGCGCAGCACTCCCCCGCCCACCGCCGTGGCCAGCCCGAGGGTGGCGGACTGGGTGAGGCCGAGCCCGTGCCCGTACGCCTTGACCGTCCCGGTGACGCAGAAGAGGCCGAGCCCGGCGGCGTCGAAGACGTTCACCGCGCTGGTGATCCGTTCCACCTCGGGGTGCAGGAAGAAGACGATCAGCGTGGCGATCAGCGGGGTGACGAAGTAGCCGAGGTCACTGAAGGCGGCGGGCGGCACGGCACCGATGACCAGGTCCCGGAAGAGACCTCCGCCCAGTGCCGTGACCTCCGCCAGCACCGCCATGCCGAAGACGTCGAAGTTCTTGCGGACGCCGAGCAGCGCGCCGGAGATCGCGAAGACGAAGATCCCGGCGATGTCCAGCCAGTGCTGGACGGAGGGGGAGAACAGATCGGTGAGCACGCGACATTCTTACCGGTCAGCCGGGTGTCCCCCTTGTCCCGCCCTGGGAGGGTTCCTCGCGGGGGCGCCCGTCCGCTCAGGCCGCCTCCCCCTCCGCGGGCTCCGCCGGCTCCACCGGCTCCGGGTGGTGGCACGCCACCTGGTGGCCGGGCCGCAGCGCGGTCAGCACCGGCTCGTCCGTCCGGCACACCTCCGTCGCCTTCCAGCACCGGGTGTGGAACCGGCAGCCCGACGGCGGCGAGATCGGCGACGGGACGTCGCCCTTGAGCAGGATGCGCTCCCGCTTGGCCCGCCGCCGCGGGTCGGGCACCGGCACGGCCGAGAGGAGGGCCTTGGTGTACGGGTGCATGGGGGTGCTGTAGAGCGAGCTGCGGTCGGTCAGCTCCACGATCTTCCCCAGGTACATCACCGCGATCCGGTCCGAGACGTGCCGGATCACCGACAGGTCGTGGGCGATGATGATGTACGTCAGCCCGAGCTCGTCCTGGAGGTCGTCCAGCAGGTTGACCACCTGGGCCTGGATCGAGACGTCCAGCGCGGAGACCGGCTCGTCGGCGATCACCAGCTTCGGCTTGAGCGCCAGCGCGCGGGCGATGCCGATGCGCTGCCGCTGACCGCCGGAGAACTCGTGCGGGTAGCGGTTGTAGTGCTCGGGGTTGAGACCCACCAGCCCCAGCAGCCGCTGCACCTCCTTCTTCACCCCGCCCTCCGGCGTGATGCCCTGGAGCCGGAAGGGCGCGCCGACGATGGTGCCGACGGTGTGCCGGGGGTTCAGCGAGGAGTACGGGTCCTGGAAGATCATCTGGATGTCCCGGCGCATCGGGCGCATCCCGCCCACCCCCAGGTGGGAGATGTCCCGGCCCTCGAACTCCACGGTCCCGCCGGTGGGTTCGAGCAGCCGGGTGACCAGCCGGCCCATGGTGGACTTGCCGCAGCCCGACTCGCCGACCACGCCCAGGGTCTCGCCGGGGCGGACGTCGAAGCTGATGCCGTCCACGGCGTGCACGGCGCCGACCTGGCGGCGCAGCAGCCCCTTGGTGATCGGGAAGTGTTTGACCAGGCCGTCCACGCGGAGCAGGGGACGTACCTCCGGGGTGGCGGAAGCCGCCTCCTTGTCGAGCGGGATCGTCTTCTCCGGCGCTCCCGTGGAAACCGCGTCGTTGTCTTCAGGCACAGCTCGGTCCTTCACAGCTTGGGAGTGATCACAGCTTGGGAGCGATCTCTTCGGTCCAGATCCGCGTCCGCTCCTCCTGCGTCATGTGGCAGGCGGCGACGTGGCCCCGGCTCTTCTCCCCCGTCACCGGCCGGAGTTCGGGCCGCTCGGTGCGGGTGACCCCCTCCCCCGGGACGTCGGCGTACGGGCAGCGCGGGCTGAAGGCGCAGCCCGGTGGCACGTTGATCAGGCTGGGCGGGGAGCCCTTGACCGGGATCAGCCGTTCGGTCTGCTCACGGTCGATGCGCGGCATGGAGCCGAGCAGCCCCCAGGTGTAGGGGTGCTGGGGCTCGTAGAAGACCTGCTCGGCCGGGCCGCGTTCGACGCAGCGGCCGCCGTACATGACGAGGATGTCGTCGGCCAGTTCGGCGACCACGCCCAGGTCGTGGGTGATGATGATGACGGCGGAGCCGAACTCCTTCTGCAGGTCGCGGATGAGGTCGAGGATCTGCGCCTGGACGGTGACGTCGAGGGCAGTCGTCGGCTCGTCCGCGATGAGCAGGGCGGGGTTGTTGACCAGCGCCATGGCGATCATGGCGCGTTGCCGCATGCCGCCGGAGAACTGGTGCGGGTAGTCGTCCACCCGCCGGTCGGGCTGCGGGATGCCGACCCGGTCGAGGAGTTCGACGGCCCGTTTGCGGGCGGTCTTCTTGTCGGTGTCGTGGTGGGTCCGGTACGCCTCGGCGATCTGCGCGCCGATGGTGAAGTAGGGGTGCATGGCGGACAGCGGGTCCTGGAAGATCATCGCCATCTCGCGGCCGCGCAGCCGGCGGACCTCCTCGGGGTCGGCGGTGAGCAGCTCCCGGCCGTCGAGCCAGATCTCCCCGGAGATCCGGGCCTTGCGCCGGCCGTACTGGCCGACGGTGTGCAGGCCCATGATCCCGAGCGAGCTGACGGACTTGCCGGAACCGGACTCGCCGACGATGCCGAGCGTGCGACCCTTTTCCAGGCGGAACGAGAGCCCGTCGACGGACTTCACCACGCCGTCGTCGGTCGGGAAGTGGATGCGCAGGTCCCGGACGTCCAGGTAGGCGCGGTCGCCCGGTGGCTCCTCGACGATCTCGACGGCCGGCTCGGGGGCGGTGGTCATGAGAGCCTCACACGGGGGTCGATCACGGCGTAGAGCAGGTCCACCACGAGGTTGGCGATGACGACGGCGGTGGCGGCGATGAGCACCACGCCGAGGATGATCGGCAGGTCGCGGTTGTTGATGGCGGTGACCGCGGCCTGGCCGAGGCCGGGCAGGTTGAAGGCGCTCTCGGTGAGGATCGCGCTGCCGACCAGGGCGCCGAGGTCCATGCCGAGGATGGTGGCGATGGGGGTCATGGTGGAACGCATGGCGTGCTTGCCGATCACGACGCGTTCGGTGAGCCCCTTGGCGCGGGCGGTGCGGATGTAGTCCTCGCCGAGCACTTCCATCATGGTGGCGCGGGTGAGCCGGGCGTACATGGCCGCGTAGAGGAAGGCGAGGGCGACCCAGGGCAGGATCAGCCCGCCGAACCAGCCGGCCGGATCGTCGGCGAAGTCCACGTACTCGGACGAGGTCCAGCCGAGCTTGTACTTGAACAGGGCGAGCAGCAGCAGGGCGGTGAAGTAGATCGGCAGCGAGACGCCGGCCAGGGCCGTCATCATGGCACCGCGGTCGATCTTCGTACCGCGCTTGAGGGCGGAGACCACCCCGGCGGTGACTCCGAGCAGCAGCCAGATGACGCAGGCGCCGCCGGCGAGCGAGAGGGTCGGGGGCAGCCGGTCGGTGAGGACCGGCCAGACGGCCTGCTCGGTGCGGAAGGAGTAGCCGAAGCAGGGGGCCGGGCAGTGGTCGGTGGTGCCGCCCCCGGTGTAGTCGCGGCCGGCGAAGATGCCGGAGACGAAGTGCCAGAACTGGACCAGGACCGGGTCGCTGAGCCCGAGCTTCTGCCGGATGCCCTCGATCGTCTCCGGGTCCGCCTGCTTGCCGACGTACATGGCGGCGGGATCGGCCCCGGTGAGCTTGGGGATGGTGAAGAAGATGAAGAAGGTCACCAGCGTGACCACGAGCAGCATCACGATGACGGCGAACAGTCGCCTGACGATGTAAGCGAACACTGCGGTCGGCCCGGCGGCGGTCCGGTGGCGGGGATGCCCACCGGACCGCCGCGCTCGGCCCTCACCTGCCCTTCGGGCCTAGCGGCGGGAGTGCCGGAGGAGCGGATGGACGGTCGACTGCGGCCCGTGCGCGGTCACTTGACGACGCCCAGGGCCTGGTAGTCGTACCGGCCGTTGAAGGCGTCCGTCGTGTAGACGTTGGTCAGCCGGGAGCTACGCCAGATGATGTTCTTCTCGTAGGTGAAGGGCAGGTACCAGGCGCCCTCCATGACCTTCTTGTTGGCCTCCTGGTAGATCTTCCCCGCCTTCTGCGGGTCGCTCTCCGCGATGGCCTGGTCCATCAGCTTGTTGATCTCGGGGTCGTTGAGCTCGGGGTAGTTCTGGTTGGCGGTGTCGAGGATGAACCGGCCGTCCACGATGGGCTGGAGGTAGCCCTGGCCGCTGGGGAAGTCCGCGCCCCAGCCGAAGACGATGATCCCGTAGTTCTTGTTCTTGACGTTCGCCGGGGCGCCGACGACGGTCGACGACTGGGCGCCGTCGTACTGGTCGATCTGCGTCTCGATGCCGATCTTCTTCAGCGACGCCTGAAGCGACTCGGCCGTGGCGATCTCCTGCGGCTTGTTGTTCCGGACCGCGATGGTGGTCTTGAAGCCGTCGGGCTTGCCGCAGGCCTTCAGCTCCTCCCTCGCCTTGGCCGGGTCGGGCGCGCCCTGCTTGAGGTTGTACGGGTCGTAGGACCCGTCGTGCCCGGTGACGGCCGGCGGGATCATGTTGAGGCCGATGTCACCGCCCGCCTGGGGGCCGCCGCGGGCGGTCTGGAGGGAGGTGTGGTCGGCGCCGTAGATGACCGCCTTGCGGCAGTGCACGTTGTCGAACGGCGCGACGGACTTGGGAAAGGCCGCGTACCGGATGAAGCCGGTCCGCGGGTTGTCCAGGTTGCCCTTGGCGGTCTGGAGCGCCTTCTGACGGCCGGCCGAGCCCATGCCGGTGGCATTGAGGTCGACGTCGTAGTTGCCCGCGATCAGGTCGCTGTCCATCGCGTCCGCGTTGGTGGTGAACTTGACCGAGATCTTGTCCGGCAGCGCCTTGCGGACCGCGTCGGAGTCCTTGTTCCACTTGTCGTTGCGGACGAGGACCATGCTCTTGTTGGGGCTGTACGACTCGAACTTGTACGGGCCGCTGGAGAACGGCCGGAGGTTGTACTTCTCCGCGGTGTCCTTGTCCTGCGGCACCGGGCCGGCGGCGGGCAGCGCCAGCATCTGGAGGAAGTCGCCGTTGGGCTTGGCCAGTTTGAAGGTGATGGTCTTGGCGTTCGGCGTCTCGATCGCGGACAGGCCCAGCTTGTCCTTGCTGTCGTCCTTGTAGGGGCCCTTGTACTTCTTCTCCGGGTCCAGGACCTGCATCAGCCAGGTGGGGCCGCCGGAGATCTTGTCCTGCGCCCAGGTGCGCTCGATGCCGTACTTGATGTCCTGGGCGGTGATCGGCCGGCCGTCCTCCCAGGTGACCCCGTCCTTCAGGGTGAACGTGTAGGTCTTCTTGTCGTCCGAGACCTTGCCCAGGTCGGTGGCCAGGTCCGGCACCAGCTCGGCGCTCCCGTGGCCCGGCGCGGGCTTGGAGGTGACGAGGGTGCGGACGTAGTAGCGGGCGAAGTCCCAGGCGAAGCCGTAGTACATGCGCTGCGGGTCCCAGGAGTCGGACTCCTGGGTGGCGATGAACTTCAGCTCGCCGCCCTTCTTGTCGGACGGGCTGGCGACCTTCTCGACGCCCGCGTTGAAGCCGGGGCCCTTGCCGCCGCCCCCGCCGCCCTTGTCGTCCTTGCTTCCGCCGCCACCGCAGGCGGTGACCCCGACGAGGGCCGCGACCACCAGTGCCGCGCCCGCGGCCGTTCTCCTCGATGTCCTGTGTGTTGCCAAGATGTCGCGACCTCCGTGATCGTCGCGGGCCGGGGAGCGGACCGCGATGGGGGTGGTTCCTTCAGCTCGTACTCCTGGTGCCGGAGGGACCGGACGGGCGGCGGGACGTTTCCGCTGCCGCTCGCCGCATGTCGCTCCGCGCAGGGTGGTGTTGGGGTGTGCGAGGGCGGCTAGCGCGAGCCCTTGGGGTCCAGGGCGTCCCGGACGCCGTCCCCGAAGAGGTTGAACGCCAGCACGGTGACGAAGATGGCGAGGCCCGGGATCACCATGAACATCGGGTCGCCCTCGTAGGTGTTGACGGCCTTGGAGAGCATCTGCCCCCAGGACGACGTGGGCGGCTTGACGCCGGCGCCGAGGAAGCTGAGCGCGGCCTCGGTGAGGACGTTGGTCGGGATCATCAGCGTGGCGTAGACGGTGATCGGCGCGACCAGGTTGGGCAGCAGCTCGCGGAAGAGGATGTACGTCCGGCCGGCGCCCAGGCTGCGCGCCGCCTCGACGTACTCGCGCTCTCTCAGCGAGAGCGTCTGCCCGCGCACGATGCGTCCCACGTAGGGCCAGCCGAAGAAGCCGATCACCGCGATGAGGACGGCCATCCGGACGCCCGAACCGGTCAGCCCCCAGAGCTCGTTGGGGACGACGGAGATCAGCGCGATGATGAAGAGCAGCTGCGGGAAGGCCAGCAGGGCGTCCATGACCCGGCTCACCACGGTGTCCACCCAGCCGCCGAAATAGCCGGCGATGATGCCCAGGACGGTGCCGATCACCACGGCGACCACGGCCGCGAGGAAGGCGACGAGGAGGGAGACCCGGGCGCCGTAGACGACGCGGCTGAAGACGTCCCGGCCGTTGACCGGCTCGACGCCGAACAGGAAGTCCCCGTTGATGCCGCCCCACGAGCCCTTCGGGGTGCCGAAGAGGGGGTCGATCTGGTCCTCGTGGTACTCGTTCGGCGGGTGGCCCAGCAGGTCCACGATCAGCGGGGCGAAGATCGCGACCAGGATGAGCAGCAGGACCACGATCCCGCCGGCGAGGGCGAGTTTGTCGCGCTTGAGCCGCGTCCAGGCGATGCGCCACGGGGAGCGGCCCTCGATCGTCGTGCCCGGGACCGGGATTTCCGCGTCGGCGACGACGGTCGCGGTCCCGGTCGCGCTCGTCTCGGGGAGTGGTGCCGTCATCGTTCGCTGGACCCCTCTCGGCCGGTGGAACCGGCCTCCGCCGGCCGCCCCGGGGCGGCTGGTCGACCATCACTGACACATGCGGTGCTGTGCGGTGCTGTGGTGCGGGAAGTACAAGCGGAGCTGGTCGTACACCGGACCTGCGGGTCCTTGGAGCGGGAGTCTTCAACGCGTTCACGATCACCCGCCAGACCCGGCGGCCAAAGGATGCGCAACCGTGATGTGCGATGCGAGGTTCCGTTATACGGACGGGGGCGGCCGCTCAGCGAAGGGCGCTCGTCGGTTCACCGCACGGCGCAGGGTGTTACCGACGCCGCACGCAAGACACCAGTACCAGCTGTGCCTTTGACAGGGGCAAGGCGGGCGGTCAGGCTCGCGGACAACCACAGGCGGCTCATCTGCCGCTGAAATCACAGGAGTTGACGTGACACGGAAGCTGATCCGCCGCGCCGCCATGGCGGGCGCGGCGCTCACCCTCGGACTGACCGGCGCCCTGGCCTCGGGAGCGTCCGCGGTGGCGGCGCCCTCCGGGGACCCCACGGTCTCCCGGGCGACCCTCGGCCAGGGCCGCTACATCGACCGCTACGACAACTACCAGCAGTGCCAGGGTGGCGGGGAGTACTTCCTGCGCCACGGCGAGAGTGCCTACCACTGCTACGAGGTATCGGCCGGCTACGAGCTCTGGGTCTGGGCCTGACCCCGAGGGGCACCTCCCCTGCCCGCCGGCCGGTCCGTCGTGAACGGGCCGGCCGGTCCGTGTGCGCGGAGGGTCCGCACTCGGCGCGGAACGACGCCTGGTGCGGGTACCCGTCAGTGCGGGTATCCGTACCCCGGCGCCGGTGCCGGTGCCGGTGCGCCGCTCGGGGCGGGGGCCGCGTGGCCGTAGAACGGGCGGGCGTGGGCGCGCATCCACAGGGCCACCGGGTCGAACTCGTCCGACATCGCCACCGTGGACACCGGCAGCCCCTCTGGCACCACGGCCACCACCTGCTGCATCATCGCCCGGACGGACTCCACGGCGGGCGGCGAGGTGTCGTACAGGTCGAGGCCGATCGCCAGATACGCGGCACCGATCGCCGGCTGGACCCAGGCGCGGCGCAGCGCCCGGACGGCGGGCGTGCGCTGGGCGTGCTGGGCGAGCAGGGCGTAGAACCGGGCGATGTCGACGGTGGGTTCGGAGATCTGGAGGGGGCCCGCGGGCAGCCGGTCCAGGCCGCCGGCGATGCGGCGCAGGTCGAGCCAGGGGATGCCGACGCCGCCGCCCGGGGCGTGCGGGTTGAGCCACAGGCCCCAGCGGCCGGGGTAGAGCGAGGAGGCGAGGGAGCGGCCGGTGACGACCTCGTGGGCGCGGTTCCAGCCGCTGGCGTCGAGCTCGCGCTCGGAGGTGACGCAGGGGGCGTAGCCGAGGCCGTCGACCTCCATGTTCCCGTACTGGGCGTCGGGCGAGCCGGGCCGGCCGTGCCAGAGCAGCATCCACAGCCGGCCGTCGGCGACGGCGTGCAGCAGCGACTCGTAGACGTCGTACCGCCCGGGCGCCACTTGGCGCAGCACCTGCTCCACGCCGCTCTCCGCGCCCGCGCTCACCTGATCCCGCCCCTTCTCACGGCGGACGCTCGCGTCGCGTCCGCCCCCTGCCTCACGGCGCGGTCGCGCCTCCCGTACGGTCGTCCAACCAGCTTACGAGGCCGGGGCGGCATGCAGGGGAGCAGTCACCGGTCACGGTCGTAGAACGGTGCGACGCGGTCCCGCATCCAGTCGGCGACCGGGTCGCGGGTGACGTCCAGGAAGACCGTGCGGACCGGCCAGGGGACGGGAGCCGAGCCCAGGGCGCGGCCCAGCGCGTCCACGGCGGCGGCGCGGCTGTCGTCGTCGGGGAGGTCGAGCTCCACGCCGACGAACAGCTCCGGCGGCCCGCCCTCCACACTGGCCAGGGCACGGCGGGCGGTGCGCACGGCGCGGGCGGCGGTGAACTCCAGTCCCGCGGCGGCGAGGAAGGCCGTGGGCTCGTCCTGCCAGTCGGGCTCGTGCAGGCGCACCCGGCCGCCGGTGGGCTCGCCCTCCAGCCGCAGCCGCCCCGCCCGGCAGAGCTCGGCGACGGCGGCGGGCGGCAGCGGCACGGCGACCGTGCCCTCGAAGTTGACGACCAGGCCGACCTGCGGGGGCAGGCCGCGGGCGAACTCCACGGCGGGGGCGACCGCGTAGGCCATGTGGTCGCCGATGACGCGGCGGAACTGCTCCTCGGAGCTGAACACCGGCACGAACGCGGCGCCGCCGAGCTCGACGGTGGGCAGGTCGAGGTCGGGGCTGTCGGGGCCGCCGCCCTTGGGCAGGGGTATCCAGACCTCGCTGCGGCCGAGCACCTCGACGACGCGCTCGCCGGTGCCGGGGACGCCCGCGCAGGCGGCGAGGGTCTCCTCCAGTTCGTTGGCGGGCCAGCTGGGGGCCTCGCCCCGGACCCGCTCGGTGCCGTGCAGCTCGGGGCCGCTCATCCGTTCTCCCCACGGTCTCGTCGCGCTCGCACCCGCACCTTAACGGCCGGCTCTCCGTCAGGGGGCGGGAGGGGGACGGCGGGCGGGCGGGGCGGCCGGCGCGCGGCGGGGACGGTGGGGGCGGTGGAGGCGGCGGGGGCGGTGGACGGTCCCGAAGAGGAAGGGGCGGCAGGGGCGGCAGGAGTGGAGAGTGCTCCCGACGCGAAGGGGGCGGCGGGGGCAGAAGGGGCGGCCGGCGCTCCCGGCGCGGGCACTCCCCCCGCACCCCGCCCCGCGAAGGTGATCGTCCGCAGCGCCGCCGCGGCCGGGCGGTCGAGCAGGAAGACGCCCGCCGCGCCCGCCGGCGGCCGGCCCGCTTCCGCCGCCGCGATCAGCCGCTCCATGGCGCGGCGGTGGCGCCCGAACGCGGCCCGGGAGACCGTCCGCCCCCGGGCCCGCTGCCCGGCGAGCGCGGTCCCGGGCTCGACGGCGAGCAGCAGGACGTGCAGCGCGGTGCCGCGCCGCCGCGCCTCGCGGGCCAGCAGCCGGCGGACCCAGCCGCGCTGCCCGCAGTCGTGCACGACGAGGCTCGCGCCGGAGCGCAGGGCGCGCCACAGGTGCGCGTAGTGCACGAGGCGCGCGAGGGGGCGGTAGGCGCCGTACGGAAGCCGTACGGGCAGCCCGCGCAACCGGCGCTCCAGGCGGGCCCGGGAGTCCTGCGAGTCGACGCTGCGGACGGGGTCGCCCCGGCCGTCGAGGGCGGGCACGACCCGCCGGATCAGGGTGGACTTCCCGGCGCCGGGCAGGCCGGAGACGACCAGCAGGTCCCCGGCGCGGCAGCCCAGCTCCGCGCTGGGCCGCGCGGCCCCGCGCAGGTCGCGCACCCGCGCCCCGGCGGTCCCCGCCGTCCGTGTCGCCCGCGCGGCATCCGCCGCCCCCCTCTGGACGCCCGTTCGCACCGCTCCCCCGTCCTCGTCCGCCACACCGCCACACCGCCGCGCCGCGGCTCCGTCGCCCGGTGCTCACGGTGTACCCCATCCGCATACGGACGGAGTAAAGGAAAAGTAATCCAATGCGATGGGCTCCGAACGGTCCATCGCACGCCCGTACGTGCAATGATGTGCGCGCCAAGAGCACGACCACCTGCGTACACGCACACCTGCGTACAACTGCATACCGGCCGCTCGAATCCGCGCGGGAGAGTCCCGGCCATGTGCCTGCCGCACCGCGGCACGCCGCATGCCGGGCGCCGAAGGAGCAAGTTCCTCCCTTGAATCTCTCAGGCCCCGTACCGCGCAGGGTGAGGCAGATCTGAAAAGCGGACCGCCCGGCGGTCCCACCCAAGGTGCAAGCCGCGTGCCCTCCGGGGCTCCCGGTGAACCTCTCAGGTTCCGATGACAGATGGGGAGGCCGTCCTTCGACGTCCCCGCGTCCTCGCGACCGCTGCCCGGGAGCCTTGATCATGTCTGCCGCAGAGACCTCACAGCCCTCAGAGACCGCCGCCCCGCGTCGTACCGCGCTCGACGCGCTGCACCGCGCCCTGGGCGCGACGATGACCGACTTCGCCGGCTGGGACATGCCCCTCCGCTACGGGAGCGAGCGCGACGAGCACGTGGCCGTCCGCACCCGCGCCGGTCTGTTCGACCTCTCCCACATGGGCGAGATCACCCTTACGGGTCCGCAGGCCGGCCAGGCCCTGGACCACGCCCTGGTGGGCAACCTCTCCGCGTTGAAGCCGGGCCGCGCCCGCTACACGATGATCTGCGACGAGCGCGGCGGCATCCTGGACGACCTGATCGTCTACCGGCTGGCGGACGAGGAGTACATGGTCGTCGCCAACGCCTCCAACGCCCAGGTGGTGCTGGACGCGCTCACCGAGCGGGCCGCCGGCTTCGGGACCGAGGTGCGGGACGACCGCGAGAACTACGCGCTGCTCGCCGTCCAGGGCCCGGCCTCCCCCGCCATCCTCAAGTCGGTCACCGACGCCGACCTCGACGGCCTCAAGTACTACGCGGGCCTGCCCGGCACGGTCGCCGGCGTCCCGGCGCTGATCGCCCGCACCGGCTACACCGGCGAGGACGGCTTCGAGCTGTTCGTCGCCCCCGCCGACGCGGAGAAGCTGTGGCAGGCGCTCACCGAGGCGGGCGCGGACGCCGGCCTGGTGCCCTGCGGCCTGTCCTGCCGGGACACGCTGCGTCTGGAGGCGGGCATGCCGCTGTACGGGCACGAGCTGACGACGGCGACCACGCCGTTCGACGCCGGGCTCGGCCGCGTCGTCAAGTTCGACAAGCCCGGCGACTTCGTGGGGCGCGCGGCGCTGGAGGCCGCCGCCGAGCGCGCCGCCGACGCCCCGCCGCGCACGCTGGTGGGCCTGGTGGCGACCGGGCGGCGGGTGCCGCGGGCCGGTTACCCGGTGGTGGACGCCGCCTCCGGCGCGGTCATCGGCGAGGTCACCTCGGGTGCGCCCTCCCCCACGCTCGGCAAGCCGATCGCCATCGCCTACGTGGACGCGGCCCACGCCGCGCCCGGCACGGCCGGGGTCGCGGTGGACATCCGCGGCAGCCACGAGCCGTACGAGGTCGTCGCCCTGCCGTTCTACAAGCGGGAGCGCTGAGCCCGCCCGGCGTCCCCCGTCGTTCTCCGTCTCACCTGTCAAGACCCCTTGCACGAGCACCCACCCGCGTACAGGAGAATCAACCCATGAGCAACCCCCAGCACCTCCGCTACACCAAGGAGCACGAGTGGCTGTCGGCCACGGATGAGAACGGTGTGGCGACGGTGGGTATCACCGAGTTCGCGGCCAGCGCGCTCGGAGACGTCGTCTTCGCCCAGCTCCCGGCCGTCGGCGACACCGTCACCGCGGGCGAGACCTGTGGTGAGCTGGAGTCCACCAAGTCGGTCAGCGACCTCTACGCCCCCGTCACGGGCGAGGTCGTCGAGGCCAACCAGGACGTCGTGGACGACCCCTCGCTGGTGAACTCCGCCCCCTTCGAGGGCGGCTGGCTGTTCAAGGTGAAGATCACGGACGAGCCGGCGGAGCTGCTGACCGCCGACGCGTACACGGACTTCGCCGGCTGACCCCGCGTCCCGCCTTCCCCCGGCCCCTCCCGGCCCCTCCCGCCAGGAAGAACTCATGTCGCTTCTGAACAGCTCCCTCCATGAGCTCGACCCCGACGTCGCCGCCGCTGTCGACGCCGAACTCCACCGTCAGCAGTCCACGCTGGAAATGATCGCCTCGGAGAACTTCGCTCCGGTCGCGGTCATGGAGGCCCAGGGCTCGGTCCTCACCAACAAGTACGCCGAGGGCTACCCGGGCCGCCGCTACTACGGCGGCTGCGAGCACGTCGACGTCGTCGAGCAGATCGCCATCGACCGGATCAAGGCGCTGTTCGGCGCCGAGGCCGCCAACGTGCAGCCGCACTCGGGCGCCCAGGCCAACGCCGCGGCGATGTTCGCGCTGCTCAAGCCGGGCGACACCATCCTGGGTCTGAACCTCGCCCACGGCGGGCACCTGACCCACGGCATGAAGATCAACTTCTCGGGCAAGCTCTACAACGTGGTCGCCTACCACGTCGACGAGCAGACCAACCTGGTCGACATGGAGGAGGTCGAGCGCCTCGCCAAGGAGCACCGCCCCAAGCTGATCGTCGCCGGCTGGTCCGCCTACCCGCGCCAGCTGGACTTCGCGGCGTTCCGCCGGATCGCGGACGAGGTCGGCGCGTACCTGATGGTCGACATGGCCCACTTCGCGGGCCTGGTCGCCGCCGGGCTGCACCCCTCCCCGGTGCCGCACGCGCACGTCGTGACCACCACCACGCACAAGACCCTCGGCGGTCCGCGCGGCGGTGTGATCCTCTCCACGGCCGAGCTCGCCAAGAAGATCAACTCGGCGGTCTTCCCCGGCCAGCAGGGCGGCCCGCTGGAGCACGTGATCGCGGCCAAGGCGGTCTCCTTCAAGGTCGCGGCCAGCGAGGAGTTCAAGGAGCGCCAGCAGCGCACGCTGGAGGGCGCGAAGATCCTGGCCGAGCGCCTGGTCCAGGACGACGTCAAGGAGCACGGCGTCTCCGTCCTGTCCGGCGGCACGGACGTGCACCTGGTCCTCGTCGACCTGCGCAACTCCCAGCTGGACGGCCAGCAGGCCGAGGACCGCCTCCACGAGGTCGGCATCACGGTCAACCGCAACGCCATCCCGAACGACCCGCGCCCCCCGATGGTCACCTCGGGCCTGCGGATCGGCACCCCGGCGCTGGCCACCCGCGGCTTCACCACCGAGGACTTCCGCGAGGTCGCGGACGTCATCGCGGAGGCCCTGAAGCCCGAGTACGACGCCCCGGCGCTGCGCGCCCGCGTCACCGCGCTGGCGGACAAGCACCCGCTGTACCCCGGCCTGAAGTAGGACCGGACCTCCGGTTTTACCGGGATGTACGGGGCATCGCGCACACTGGTGGTGAGCGCGGTGCCCCGCACCACGTCACACACAGCCGTAAACCCCCCTCGTACCACCCCCGACCCAAGGAGCTGCCACCGTGGCCATCTCCGTCTTCGATCTCTTCTCGATCGGCATAGGCCCGTCCAGCTCCCACACGGTCGGCCCGATGCGCGCCGCCCGGATGTTCGTGGGCCGCCTCAAGAAGGACGGCCTGCTCGCCCAGACCGCCTCGGTGCGCGCGGAGCTCTTCGGCTCCCTCGGCGCCACCGGGCACGGCCACGGGACGCCCAAGGCCGTCCTGCTCGGCCTGGAGGGCCACTCGCCGCGCACCGTCGACGTCGAGATCGCCGACGACGAGGTGGAGCGCATCCGCACCACCAAGCGCCTGCGCCTCCTCGGCACCGAGATCGGCTCGGCCCACGAGATCGACTTCGACGCCTCCACCCAGCTGATCCTGCACCGCCGCCGCGCCCTGCCGTACCACGCCAACGGCATGACCCTCTTCGCCTACGACGAGAGCGGCGCGCCCCTGCTGGAGAAGACCTACTACTCGGTCGGCGGCGGCTTCGTGGTGGACGAGGACGCGGTCGGCGCGGACCGGATCGTCCCCGACGACACCGTCCTGAAGTACCCCTTCCGCACCGGCGACGAGCTGCTGCGGATGTCCCGCGAGTCCGGCCTGTCGATCTCCGCGATGATGATGGAGAACGAGAAGGCCTGGCGCACCGAGGACGAGATCCGGGCCGGCCTGCTGGAGATCTGGCGCGTCATGCAGGCGTGCGTCAGCCGCGGCATGTCCCGCGAGGGCATCCTCCCCGGCGGCCTCAAGGTCCGCCGCCGCGCCGCGAGCACCTCCCGCCAGCTGCGCGCCGAGGGCGACCCGCAGGCCCGCGCGATGGAGTGGATCACCGTCTACGCGATGGCGGTCAACGAGGAGAACGCGGCCGGCGGCCGCGTCGTCACCGCCCCCACCAACGGCGCCGCCGGCATCATCCCGGCCGTCCTGCACTACTACATGAACTTCGTGCCCGGCGCGGACGAGGAGGGCGTCGTCCGCTTCCTGCTCGCCGCGGGCGCGATCGGCATGCTCTTCAAGGAGAACGCCTCCATCTCCGGCGCCGAGGTGGGCTGCCAGGGCGAGGTCGGCTCGGCCTGCTCCATGGCCTCCGGCGGCCTCGCCGAGGTCATGGGCGGCTCCCCCGAGCAGGTCGAGAACGCGGCCGAGATCGGCATGGAGCACAACCTCGGCCTCACCTGCGACCCGGTCGGCGGCCTGGTCCAGATCCCGTGCATCGAGCGCAACGGCATGGCCGCGGCGAAGGCCGTCACGGCGGCCCGCATGGCCCTGCGCGGCGACGGCCGGCACCACGTCTCCCTCGACAAGGTCATCAAGACCATGAAGGAGACCGGCGCCGACATGAAGGTCAAGTACAAGGAGACGGCCCGGGGCGGGCTGGCGGTCAACGTCATCGAGTGCTGAGCGCGCCGACGCGCTGATCTTCCGACGCCCCGCCCGGTCCGCCGGGCGGGGCGTCGCCTTTACGGCGCGGCGGCCGTCAGGCGTGCACCCGCCGGTGGTCCCGCCGCCAGTGCCCGGCCCGCTCCCGGGCGGCCCGGGCCTCGGCGGCCGCGTCGCCCGCTCGCACGGCGTTGGCGAGCGCGTCCCGCAGGGCCGCGCAGCGGACGCACGGGCGGCGGGGCCGCTGGGAGACGGCGGGGAGGGTGTACGCGCCTCCGGCACCGGATCCGTGCGGGACGGTGACCACGTACTCGCGCATGACCGCCAAGTCCGGACGCCGGGGCGGATGCTCACCGACTCCCACGGCTTCCCCGTCACCCGATCCGGTCATCGCGCGCCCCCTTCCGGGTCGAGCCCCAGCGCACGCCGCTCGTCGGGGGAGGCGAGGGCCAGGCGGTACCGGGGGCACCACCAGGAACCGGTGCCGCCGGTCCCCAGGAGCCGTACCTTGCCGCCCTGGGTCTCCCTCACGAGCCCCAGCCTTCCCGTGTCCATGTCCTTGACCAGTCGCCCCAGTGGCACCGGCGCAGCCGCGGCCGGAGGCAGCGGAACGAGCGGTGGGCATACGGCCCCGCGCCGGTCTGTCCTGCCACGGAAATCAGCCATCTGTCTCCATTGGTGGTCGTGTTGGCCATACGGACAGAGAACCGACCAGCCCGGCCTGGCGGTACGGTTGCCTGGGCGTCGGGGCTTAAGAGCTTTAAGTGACCGTCCGGCACGAGGACGTGAGTGCTGTGAGTGAACCACTGGTCAACGCGGGCCTGATGAGGCTGTACCGCGAGTCCGGGTGGACGCTGCGCCGGTTCGCTCAGGAGGTGAACCGGCTCGGGACGGAGCGGGGTACCCCCCTCAAGTACCGGGAGCCATCGGTGCATCAGTGGCTCGGCGGGCACCTGCCCAGGGAGTCCGTACGGCCGCTGGTCGTCGAGGTACTGTCCCGGCGGCTCGGCCGTCCGGTCACGTACGCGGAGGCCGGTTTTCCTGCCCCTCGGACGGGGGGAGAGGGGGCGGGCACGACCGAGGAGCTGCTCGCCCTCGGCAGGCAGGACATGGATCCGTCACGGCGCGGCGTCCTCGGGGCGGGGCTGTTCTCCGTCGTCCTCACCGTCCCGCACTGGCAGGACGTGGTCGGTCGCATGGAGGCGGTCGCGCACGGCGGGCCGCGCCGGTACGGTGCGCCGGACGTCGCCATGGTGTCCGCCATGACGGAACGGATCTCGGCGCTCGACGACAGCTTCGGAGGGCGCCACGCGCGGCCGATGGCGGCGGCGTTCCTCGTCAACACCGTCGCGCCGTACCTCCGCGCGGACGCCCCCGAGTCCGTACGGCAGGCGATGCTGTCGGCCGCCGCCGACCTGTGCTACCTGACCGGCTACATGGCCGTCGACGAGGGCCTCCACGGCCTGGCCCAGCGCTACTACGTCAAGGCTCTGGAGCTGGCCGGTGCGGCGGGTGACCACCTCACGTACTGCACCACCCTGCGCGGGATGAGCGTCCAGGCCGTGGACCTCGGGCACGGACGGGAGGCCCTGCGCCTGGCCGACGCCGCTGCCGCCGCGTCGCCGCAGGCGGGCCCCCGGATGCGGGCCTTCCTGGCCGGGCAGCAGGCGCACGCTGCGGCCCGCACCGGGGACCGGGCGAGCGCGCTGGCGTACCTCCGGGAGGCGGAGGTGGCGATGGAGAAGGCCGAGTCCCGGGCGAAGGCGTTCGGCTCGTACGACCCCTCGTCGCTGCTGTACCACGTGAGCCAGGTCCGTTACGAACTCCGGGACGTCACCGGTTCGGTGGCCGCGCTGAAGGAGTCGGACCGGGTACGGCAGGCAGTGTTCCGGCGGGCCCGCGTCCGGCACCGCTGCACCCTCGCCGAACGGCAGCTGGAGGTCGGCCACTTGGAAGTAGCCTGCCGGACCTGGCACCTCGCCCTGGACGACTACCCCGACGTCCACTCCGGCCGCGCGGACGACCGCGTCCGCGCCCTGACCGCCCGCCTCCGCCCGCATCTCCGCAACCGCGCCGCGAGGGAACTCCGCGAACGGGCGCGCCGCCTCGCCCCCGCGCTCGCGGGGGCGTGAACCGAAAGGAACCCACTTGTCCGAGACCGAAGGTGCCCGGCTGTTCCGCGAAGCGTGGATCGCCGGCGTGCGCGCGCACTTTCCCGGGGAGCCCAAGCCCGGCTACGTCACCCCGTGGGAGGACACGCCGGACTGGGAACGGGCCGCCGCGGGAGCCGTGTACGAGCAGGTGCGGCGGTTCCTCGCCGTCAGCGACGGGCACGCGACGC
Source organism: Streptomyces mobaraensis (assembly GCF_020099395.1). Lineage (NCBI taxonomy): Bacteria > Bacillati > Actinomycetota > Actinomycetes > Kitasatosporales > Streptomycetaceae > Streptomyces > Streptomyces mobaraensis. Next base: position 2,293,333 of record NZ_CP083590.1, read on the forward strand.
GGCTGACGCGCGAGCAGAAGGGCCGGTTCGTGGCCCTCTGCTGGACGGCGCAGATGTACCGGCACTTCACGGACCCGAAGCCGGGGTACGTCGCGGACTGGCCCGAACTGCCCGCCTGGCAACGGAGACGGACGCCGACATCTTCGAGGCGATCGAGAAGGCGTCCGCCGGCTGAGCGCCGCCCAGCCTTCCGGCGGGCACGCGCGGCAGGGGCGTCACTCCTCTCGTAGCCTCCAGGAATACGAGAGGACACGCGGGCGGAAGGGAGCACGGCGGCATGCCGAATCGAGGGGGTAAGGCGGGCCGGTCCGCCGGGTGTTTGTCGTCTCGCATGCTCGTTCTCGGAGTGTGCGCCTCCGTCGGCGGGTTCGCCGGTGCGATCCGGGGCGTCGCGTCAGGGGCGAGCGTGTTCCAGGTTCTGGCGGCGCTGGGCATCGGCGCGCTCGGGCTCACGCTCGCGATCGCCTACGTGGTGGACTTCGGCAGGCGGTGACACCGCGCGCCCGGAGCGCGGGTGCTCAGGCCCCGGCCGCCGGCCCGCCGGTCTCCCCCGGCCCGCGCTCCTCCGCCGACCACCGCCGTACCGCACGCCGCAGCGACCGCGGGTCGGAGTAGCCGAGGCGGTCGGCGAGGGCCGCGTTGGCGGGGCGGCCGGTGCGGCGGGCCTGGGTGGCGTGGCGGCGGCGGGCGGCGTCCAGTTCCGTGCGCCAGGTGGTGCCGGATTCGGCGAGGCGGCGTTGGAGGGTGCGGCGGCTCATGGTGAGGCGCCGGGCGACGTGGTCGAGGGCCGGGGGGCCTTCGGCGAGGCAGGCGTCGAGTGCGTGGCGGAACTGGTCGCGCCAGTCGGCGGGCGGGGGCGGGGGCAGGGTCGCCGCGTAGCGGCCGAGGATGGCGCCCAGTCGCGGGTCGGCGCCGAGGACCGGGCGGGCCAGGTCGGCGGTGCGGAAGGTGACCGTGGCGCGGTCCTGGCCGAAGTCGACGCCGCGTTCGGCGGCGAGCGCCTCGGTCAGGTTGGCGTGCCGGCGCGGGGCCGGCTGGGAGAAGCCGACGTGCAGCGGGTGCACGGGCGTGCCCGTCACCCCCCGCGAGCGCGCGCAGAGCACGGCCAGGGCGAACTGCTCGGCGAGTTCCACCTGCCGGGGCTCGCCCTCCAGGTAGTGGAAGGAGAAGGTCGTCTCGCGCTCGTCCTGGGTGTGGAGCGCGAAGCGGCCATTGGTGGTGATGAAGTGCAGGTACCGGGTGCTGGTCTCCATCGCGGCGCCGAGCGTGGGCGCGTTGGTGAAGAGGTAGTCGAAGAGGCCGAGGGCGCCCAGGCTGTAGAGGCCGGCGATGGACACCGGGGAGTCCGGGGTGTCCAGGGCCCGTTCGACCAGTTCCCAGACGTGCATCGTCCGGCGGGCCGGGATGGTGACCTCGTCCTCGGCCAGTGCCCAGTCGGGCACCCCGGCCTCGCGGGCGATGCGGTCGGGGTCGGCGCCGTTCGCCGCCGCCGCGGTGAGGAGGAACTTCGACAGGACGATGGAGTCCAGCTCACCGGTCGTCCCGGTCGTCAGCGCTTCTGCCATGCGGCCATTTTCCGACACGTTGGCGCGTCGTGTGCCGCGGGTGGCACGTTCGGTCCTGGGCAGGGCCGCCTCGACCTGGGCAATCTGGAACGGCCGCGGGCTGCGGCGGCCGGAAACGGACGCTGCCCGTCCACCGGCGGCCGGTCAGGGCCGCGCGGATCGGGGTGCGAGCGGGTACGGGGGTCCGGCTCGCGCTCCCACGTCATTCGACCGACGACCATCAGGAGGGGAGTCGTCGGACGGCTGACGCCACAGGGGCCCCACCGCTACCGGAGGACGCGCCCCCGGACGAACGGACGGTCCCGGTCCGCGAGCGCCGCGCACGGCCCGGCGGCCCGCAGCACGACGTCGAGGGCCGTGTCCGGGTCGGTGGTGTAAAGGCCGCTCGCCCACGCGGCGTTGGCCTCGATCACCGCCCAGCCGTCCGCGACGGTCCCCACGTCGACGACCACGGCGGAGGGCAGCGTGTCCGCGTGGGCGGCCAGCAGGTCGGCGCCGAAGCGGGCGGCGTCGGGCGCCAGGGGGCCGAGGGCGAGCCGGCCGCGTTCGCCGTACCGGCTCCCGCCGCGCACCGCGCCGTCCAGGACGAACAGCCGGTACTCGGCGGTGAACTCGACCACGTCGCTCACCAGGACGGTCGTGGCCGGGTCGACGGCGTCGGGACCGGGCAGCCGCGAGCCGTCGGCGTAGACCATGGCGCGTATCCCCTTGTCGTTCGGGGACTTGACGAAGGCGGGCCGGCGGAGGCCGTACGCTTCGCCGATCGGCACCGCCCGCACCTCGCGCCGGGTGCGCTCCCGCGGCAGCCGGGCGAGCCAGTCGGCGGGGGCCTCCAGCGGGGCGATGCCCAGCGCGGGCGCCACGGCGTCGACGAACGCCGGCCCGGCGTGCAGGTGCTCCGCGCGGAGCCCGTCCGGAACGGTGAAGTCCGGCAGCCGGACGGTACGGAGTCCACGCCGGACGGCGGCGTCCCGGACGGACTCGGCGGAGGCGGTGAGGCGGGGTGGCAGGACGAGCGTGGTGGTCATGGGCGGCGATCCTCGCGTACGGGAGCGGGGAACGCTCGTGGTTTTCCCCGGCGCCCCGGGACCTCAGGAAGCGCCCGTCTCCGAGCGCAGCCACGCCAGGTAGGCGTCGCTGCCGGCGGTGATCGGCGTGGCGATCACCTCGGGGACGTCGTACGGGTGCCCGGCGCGGAGGTGGGCCTCCAGCTCCGGGTAGCGGGCGCCCGTCGTCTTGTAGAGGACGCGCCACTCGGTGTCGGTCTCGATCGCGTCCTGCCAGCGGTAGACGCTGGTCACCGGGCCGTCGACCTGGGCGCAGGCCGCCAGCCGGCGTTCGACGGCGTCCTTGGCGAGGCGGCGGGCGGTCTCCTCGTCGGGGGCCGTGGTCAGCACGGCGAGGTACGGGGGCGTCGCGTCGTCCATGGAACCGACCGTATCGCGGGCGCGGGGCGCTCCGGTACGGCGGCGGGGAGAGCGGCCGTGAGGAACGGCCGGACCCTGCCGCTACGGCGGCCGGGGCCCGTTGTCAGTGGTGCCGCGTACGCTCACGAGCATGAGTTACGCAGACCTGCGCGAACTCCACAGCGCGCTCAACACCGCTTCGGACATCGCGTACGCCCTGGAGTCCCAGCCCACCGCCGAGGAGGCGGGGCAGATCGTCGACGCCCTGCGCCGGGCGCTGGACGCGGCCCGTGCCCTGGGTGCCGCGCACGGCGCGACGGGGTGCTCCATGCACCCCAAGGGCGCGGTGGACCCGCTGTACGGGGACAAGGAGGATCCGCTGCCCCCGGGCTGGGGCCGCTGCCTGCTGTGCAACGACGCGCGGCGCCGGGCGGGCGCCCAGCGGCGGGGCGGGCGCTGACCCGCCCCGGGCCGCCGGGCCCGAGGCGCCGGTCAGCCCTTGTTCTGGGCGGCCCAGAACTCGTCGAAGGACATCAGGCCGTCGCCGTTGAGGTCCTTGGAGTTGATGATCGCCTGGGCCACGGTCTCGGTGACGTACGGGTCGCCGAGCCGGGCCATGGCGCTCTTGTACTCGGCCGCGGTGATGAAACCGTCGCCGTTGGCGTCGAACTGCGCGAACACCTTGCGCGCTTCGTCGATGTCAGCCATGTGGGCCTCCCCTGTTCTGCCGCGCACCGTGCGTCGCGGGCTTGTTGACCGGCACAGATTAGCCGCCCGCCGGAGGACGTCCGGCCCCGCCCGCCGGGAGGTGACCGGTCACGAGTCCCAGGTAGCGGTCCCAGTCCCAGTACGGGCCGGGGTCGGTGTGCGTGGAGCCGGGTACCTCGACGTGCCCGATGATGTGGTCGCGGTCGGCGGGGATGCCGTAGCGCGCGCAGACGGCGGCGGCGAGCCGGGCGGAGGCCCGGTACAGGGCGTCCGTGAAGTACTCGGGCCGGTCGATCCAGCCCTCGTGCTCGATGCCGATGCTGCGGGTGTTGTAGTCCCAGTTGCCGGCGTGCCAGGCGATGTCCCGCTCGCGGACGAACTGGGCGGTGTAGCCGTCGGCCGAGGCGACGGCGTAGTGCGCCGAGACCTTGGACTTCGGGTCCTGGAAGATCTTCACGGTGTCCGGGAAGGTCTCCTGGGTCACATGGATCACGAGGTACTCGACCGGGTACGAGCCGGGGCGGGCGGAGACCGTGTAGTTGGCGCTGCTGGCCGGGATCCAGTGGGTGGGCGGGTAGGACTCCGGGGGCCGGGAGGCCGCCGACGCGGCCGGGCGGCCGACGCTGAAGGCGGTGGCGGCGCCCAGGGCCGCCGCCCCGAGGAGCGTGGCGGCACCGCCGAGGGCGCGGCGGCGGCGCACGCCGGCCGGGCCGGGGCCGGGCGCGTCCACCGGGCCGGGGCCGGGCGCGTCCTCCGACGGCGAGGCGTCCAACGGCTCGTCGTGCAACGGCTCGTCGTTCAACGGCTCAGCGTCCATGGGGCCTCCAGGAGGCGCGGGGGAACGTCGGACGGGGACATGACACTCGCAGCGGCCGGGGTGCGCAAGCACCGCCGCGCCCCGGATCCCCCCTCAATTTTCCGGAATGGTCTGCACCTATTTACCGTGCAGCCGCATATCCATAAGTTACTCGGCGGATTGATTCATGGAAAAGAAGGCGAGTGGCGCAACTCACCTTCGATTACCCTGAGCCATTTGGGAAATCACCCGCAAACCGCCCCATATCCACCCTATTGAGGTTTGGCCGGGCACCATCCCGTCTGCCATAGTCGGAGCCACGACCCCCATTGACCCGGGCTCGGTCGTCATACGCCGCGGAACACACCCCACTTCTCCGCGGCGCCAGCAAGAGGCCCCCACCCGTCGCAGGACGACGGACCGGGGCCTCTCGGCGTACCGGGGGAAACGGAAGGCGATCTTCAACGCCCCCGCCCGGAGAGCGCCCGCGGGGAAAGCACCCCTCGCGGAAGGCGCCCCGCCCGGAAAGCGTCCCGCGCGAAAAGCGGTCAGCGGTCGGCGACCCGCATCTCGAACCACGTCGTCTTGCCCCGCGCCAGCAGGTCCACGCCCCACCGGTCGGCCAGCCGGTCGACGAGGAACAGCCCGCGTCCGCTGATGTCCAGCTCCCCCACCGGCACCAGGCAGGGCAGCCCGCGCGAGGGGTCGCGCACCTCGGCGCGGATCCAGCCCCGCCGCCGGGCCAGCCCCAGCCCGAAGTGCCGGGCGCCGGTGTGCCGGACGGCGTTGCCGACGAGCTCCGAGACCAGCAGCACCGCGTGCTCGGCGAGCCGCTCGGAGAGCCCCCAGTGGTGGACGATCACCGCCCGGGTGAGCCGCCGCACGGCGACCGTGGATTCCGGGCAGGAGGGCATCCGGATCTCACGGACCGTGGGGTCGCCGTACCGCTCGAGCGCCTTGAGCGCCAGTTCGTCGTCAACCGCCGGAGCCCAGCGCGTCCCGGCCGTACCGACCCCGCGTCGCGGCTGCTCCGTTCCCTCCAGACCCGCCATGCCCCCATGATGGCGGCCGAAAAGCCGTCCGGGAGTGGAACCTTCGGATTCGGTTTTCCGGAAGAGGCCGCTCCGAGGGCCGTCGACGACATATGCCAGGGGCTTCATTCGCCCCCTCGCACCACGACTGACCTGCGGCGATCGCAGATGCGCAAAAGATCGACGGAGGTACCCCACCGGGTCAACACCAAGGGTCCGCAGGGCCCTTGAAATTCCCCCACAAGAGGCAACCCCCGGAACCCGATCCTCCGTGTACGCACGGTCGGGCCAGGGGGTCACTCCCTGTCAGTACCTCCCAAGCGGTCCGGAATCAGACGAACTTGGCCTTGCCCGGACCGTCCTCGACAAAGCTGCGCATACCGATCTCCCGGTCCTCGGTGGCGAACAGCCCGGCGAACCAGTTGCGTTCGATGGCCAGTCCGGTGTCGATGTCGGTCTCCAGGCCGGAGTCCACCGACTCCTTCGCGGCCCGCAGCGCGATGGCGGGACCGGCGGCGAGCCGGGCCGCCCAGGCGTGCGCCTGCTCGTACACCTCGGCGGCCGGGACCACCCGGTCCACCAGGCCGATGGCCAGCGCCTCGTCGGCCTTGACCTGACGGCCGGTGAAGATGAGGTCCTTGGCCTTGGACGGGCCGATCAGCCGGGGCAGCCGCTGGGTGCCGCCCGCGCCCGGGATCAGGCCGAGCAGGATCTCGGGCTGGCCGAGCTTGGCGTTGTCGGCGGCGATCCGGAAGTCGGCGCAGAGCGCGAGCTCGCAGCCGCCGCCCAGCGCGTAGCCGGTGACCGCGGCGACCACCGGCTTGGGGATGCGCGCGACGGCGGTGAAGGCGTCCTGGAGCGAGCGGGACCGGGCGATCATGGCCGGGTGGTCCATGTCCCGCATCTCCTTGATGTCCGCGCCGGCCGCGAACACCTTCTCCCCGCCCCAGAGCACCACGGCCCGCACGTCCGCGCGGTGGGTGAGCTCCTCGGCCAGCTCGCGCAGCCGGTCCTGGGTGGCGATGTCCAGCGCGTTCATCGGCGGACGGTCGAGCCGGACGGTGCCGACGCCCTCCGCGACCTCAAGATGCACAGTCATGGCAGCAGGTTAGACGCCGGGAAACGGCGGCGGCCCGGTGCACTTGGTCACAGTGCGCCGGGCCGTACCGAACGGGGAAGGGGTCAGCTGCTCTTCGTCCACTCGGACCACGGCATGTTCCAGCCGTTGAGGCCGTTCTCCGGCTGGATCACCTTGTCGTCGGAGTTCTTCACCACGACCACGTCACCGATCATGGAGTTCTTGAAGAACCAGGCGCCGGGCATCGAGGGGTCGCCGCCGCCGCGCTGGTCCTCCAGGCCGACACAGCCGTGGCTCGCGTTCTCGGAGCCGAAGGTGTCGTGACCGGACCAGTAGTTGCCGTGGATGAAGGTGCCGGAGGTGGACAGGCGCATCGCGTGCGGCACGTCCTTGATGTCGTACTCGCCGCCGAAGCCGACCGTGTCGCCGTTCATCCGGGTCACTTCGTACTTCTCGCTGATGACCATCTGACCGTTGTAGGTCGAGTGGCCGGGGGCGCCCGCGGAGATCGGGACGGTCTTGATGACCTTGCCGTCGCGCTCGACCTTCATGGTGTGCGCCTTGGCGTCCACCGTGCTCACCTGGGAGCGGCCGACGGTGAACTTCACGGTCTTGTTCTGGGTGCCGTAGACGCCGGGTCGGCCCTCGACGCCGTTGAGGTTGAGGCTGAGGGTGACCTTGGTGCCGGCCGCCCAGTACTTCTCGGGGCGGAAGTCGACGCGGTCGTTGCCGAACCAGTGCGGCTTGACGTCGACGGCGGGCTCGGCGGTCACCTTGACCGCCCGCTCCACGGCCTTGGGGTCGGTGATGCCCCGGCTGAAGGTGAGCGAGACCGGCATGCCCACGCCGACGGTGCTGCCGTCCTCGGGCGTGAAGTAACCGGCGAAGGTGTTCTTCGGGGTGAGCGTGGTGAACGACGCGTGCTTGGCGGACTCGCGGCCGTCCTTGTCCCTGGCGATGGCGTCCACCGAGTACTTGGTGGAGGCGGCCAGGTGGGCGGCGGGCTCCCAGAGGGACCCGCCGTTGGATATCTTCCCCTCTATTCGGCCGCCCTTGCCGTCCGTCACCTTCACCGACGTCAGGCTGCCCTGCTCGGTGGTGACCTTGAGCGCCCCGCTGGTCTTCACGTCGGTCGCGCCGTCCTTGACGGCGATCGAGACGACGGCCTGGGACGGGCCCTCGGCGCTGACCTTCTTGCCCGCCTTCTTGCCCGCGTCCGAGCCGTCCCCGTCGCCTCCGCACGCGGTCGCCACGGTCATCACCGCGGCCAGCACCAGGGCGGACAGCGCTCCCCGGCGTCCCCTCGTCCCGGTTCTTCCGGACAGCGGAAACACGTTCACTACGGTCTCTCCTCATCGCACGGCCCGCGGCCACGCGGCGCCCCCGAAGCGCGTCCTCCGCGCATGGCGATAGATAACCATACGGATCGGACAGCCCGGTCCCGTGAAGGTCACCGTTGCGTTCCAAGTGGCACGCGGCCGGGGGTGCATAGGGTGCCGACCGGGTCAATCCACCCCCGTCGGGGAGTCCGTGCGGCCCAGTGCGGAGCCCGCGCGCCATTCCTCCCAGGTCAGGTTCCAGCCACCCAGGCCGTTGTCGGGGAGCACCGGGCGGCGCCCGGAGTTGATCACTTCGACGGTGTCGCCGACGAGCGAGGCGCCGTAGAACCAGGCGGCCGGGGTGACGGCGGTCCCGTGCTCCGCGTCGCGCAGGCCGATGCAGCCGTGGCTCACGTTCCGGGCGCCGAACGTCCCCGCCGGGACCCAGTAGTTGCCGTGCAGGAACGTTCCCGTGGCGGTGAGCCGCATCGCGTGCGGGACGTCCTTGATGTCGTACGCGCCGCCGAAGCCGACCGTGTCCCCGTTCATCCGGATCACCCGCGCCTTCTCGCTGATCACCATCCGGCCGGTGTACGTCTCGGTGCCGGGGCCGCCCGTGGTGACCGGCACCCTGCGCAGCGTCCGGCCGCCGCGGACCACCGTCATGGTGTGGGTGGCGGCGTCCACGGTGCTCACCTGGTCCCGGCCGACCCGGAAGGCGACGCTCCGGCGCTGGAGCCCGTAGACGCCGGGCGCCCCGCGGACGTCGCGCAGCCGCAGGTCGACGGTGACGAGGGAGCCGGGCGTCCAGCGCCGGCGCGGCCGGAAGTCCAGCCGGTACGCGCCGAACCAGTGGCCGGCGACCTCGGTCCGCGGCCGGGCGGTGACCCGGACGGCCCGCTCCACCGCGGCCCGGTCGACGACCGGCCGGCTGAAGGCGAGCGAGACGATCATGCCCGTGCCCACCGTGGCGCCGGGGGCGGGAGCGACGGCCGCGACGAAGCGGTGCGCCGGGACGTACGTCCTGAACTCCGTGTGCTGGGTCGCCCGGTGGCCCTCCGCGTCCCGGGCCACCACGTCCACGGTGTAGCGGGCGGCGAGCGCGAGCCGGCGGGCGTCCGGCCGCCAGCGGCGTCCGTCGGCGGAGATCCGGCCGCCGACCGCGCCCCGGACGCCGTCCCGGATCCGCACCGCGCGCACCCGTTCCAGCCGCCCCTGCCGCACCCGCACCTCGAACCGGTCCGCGGCCCGGACGTCCCGGGCGCCGGCGCGCGGGGTGACCCGGATCAGCCCGGCGACCGGCCGCGGGTCGTCCGAGGGCGCCGCCGCGGACGACACCGCGGGGTGGGGCCGTGGCGCGCGCGGGGCGTCGGAGGCGCAGCCGCAGAGGGTGGCGAGGGCGGCGAGGGCGCACAGTCCGCGCAGGGCGCGCGGGAGGGCAAATCCTGTCACATCCGTCCCAACGACCCGGTTCCCCACGGGAAACGTGTCGGCACTCGCTTGCCGCTCCCGCTCACACGTGTGAGCGCATGCGCGGAACCGGGCAGGAGTGGGAAGGAAACCCCGAAGGAGCCCCGGGACGCGGGGCGGAGGCCGTACCGCCGGACCCCCGGAAGGGACGCCGGGTGCCCGGTGCGCGCCGTCCAGAGCCGCCGGAGGCGAACACGTGTCGAGCACACCGGAACAGGAGACGGGGCGCCGCCCCCAGGCCGGACCGGCGGCCCCGGCGGCCGGTGCCCGGGCCGCCGCCGTCAACGGACGGCCGGTGGCCCGCGGCCCCGGGGGAGCCGTGTGGCCGGGCTCCCCCGAGCCGCTGGGGGCCTGCTTCGGCGTCGGCGCCCATGGGGTCGCCGGGACGAACTTCGCCCTGTGGGCCGGGAGCGCGGAGGCGGTGGAGGTGTGCCTCTTCGACGGTGAAGACGGCGGCCGTCAGCGCGAAACCCGGCACTTCCTGGGCGAGTTGACGCACGAGATATGGCACGGCTTCCTGCCCGGCGTCCTGCCCGGGCAGCGCTACGGCTTCCGTGTCCACGGCCGCTGGGACCCCTGGACGGGCGCCCGCTGGAACCCCGCCAAACTCCTGCTCGACCCGTGCGCCCGGGCCGTCGACGGCGACTTCGGCCACCCGCCGGGCCGCTCGGGACCGCTGCCGCCGGAGCTGTACGGGCACGTCAGGGACTGGCCGCAGCAGCACGTCGCCGACACCGTCCGCGACGAGCGGGACTCCGCCCCGTACGTCCCCAAGGGCGTCGTCGTCGCCCCCGACGGCGTACCGGCCGGCGCCCACCGGCCGGGCACGGCCTGGGCCGACACCGTCATCTACGAACTGCACGTCCGCGGCTTCACCATGCGCCACCCCGGCGTGCCCCCGGAGCTGCGCGGCACCTACGCGGGGCTGGCGCACCCGGCCGCTCTCGACCACCTGGTCCGCCTCGGGGTGACGGCCGTCGAGTTGCTGCCCGTGCACCAGTTCGCCCACGAGGACCACCTGCTCCGCCGCGGCCTGCGCAATTACTGGGGCTACAACTCCATCGGCTACTTCGCGCCGCACGCCGCCTACGCCGCCACCGGGACCCGTGGCCAGCAGGTCGGCGAGTTCAAGCGGATGGTGCGGGCGCTGCACGCGGCCGGCATCGAGGTCATCCTCGACGTCGTCTACAACCACACCGCCGAGGGCGGCGAGCTCGGGCCCACGCTCTCGCTGCGCGGCGTCGACAACCGCCGCTACTACCGGCTCCAGGACGACCCCCGCCGCTACGCCGACTACACCGGCTGCGGCAACACCCTGCACGTCGTCCAGCCCAACGCGCTCCGGCTGATCACCGACTCGCTGCGGTACTGGGTGACGGAGATGGGCGTCGACGGCTTCCGCTTCGACCTGGCGGCGGCGCTCGCCCGGGCGATGCGCGCCGTCGACGGCCCGGACATGCTCTCGCCGTTCCTCGCGGTGATCGCGCAGGATCCGGTGCTGCGCCGGGTCAAGCTGATCGCCGAGCCGTGGGACGTCGGCTCCGGCGGCTATCAGGTGGGGCACTTCCCCCCGCTGTGGACGGAGTGGAACGACCGTTACCGGGACGCCGTACGGGACTTCTGGCGCGGCGCCCTCCCGGACGTACGCGACCTGGGCTACCGGCTCTCCGGCTCCAGCGACCTCTACGCCTGGGGCGGCCGGCGCCCGTACGCCTCCGTCAACTTCGTCACCGCGCACGACGGGTTCACCCTGCGCGACCTGGTGAGCTACGAGCGGAAGCACAACGAGGCCAACGGGGAGGGCAACCGGGACGGCAGCGACGACAACCGCTCCTGGAACTGCGGCGCGGAGGGCCCGACGGACGACCCCGGCGTGCTCGCCCTGCGCCGGCGGCAGGCGCGCAACCTGCTGACCACGCTGCTGCTCTCCACCGGGGTGCCGATGCTCGTCGCGGGCGACGAGATGGGCCGCACCCAGGGCGGCAACAACAACGCCTACTGCCAGGACAACGAGACCGGCTGGGTCGACTGGTCGCTGCTGGCGGACCCGGGCTGGCGCGCCCTCGCCGACCTGGCCTCCCGGCTGCTGGCGCTCCGCCGCGCCCACCCCGTGCTGCGCAGCCGCGCCTTCTACTCCGGCCGGCCGCGGTCGTCGGACGGGCTGCGGGACCTCGCCTGGTTCACCGCGCGCGGCACCGAGATGACAGAGTCCGACTGGTACGCGCCCGCCGCCACCCTCGGCATGTACCTCTCCGGCGGCGACATCCCGCAGCGCGGCCCGGACGGCACGCCCGTCACGGACGACAGCTTCCTCGTCGTCCTGCACGCCGGGGACGCGCCGATCCGGTTCACGCTGCCCGGACCGCCGTGGGCGGAGGCGTACGAGCTGCTCGTCGACACGGCCCTGGAGGAACAGGAGACCGCACCGGGCGCGCGTCGGCCGGCGGGCGCCCCAACCACTCTGGAGGCGCGGTCCGTTGCGGTGTGGAAGGTGCTGCCGGGACGGGTGACCGGAGACGTGGCGGAGGACCGCGCCCGTCCCCCGGCCTAGGGCGGAAATCCGAGTGAGCGTTGTCAGTGGCGGGTCGTAGGCTCCCCACTGATGACCGGAAACCGTGAAGCACCCGGAGCCGAGGCGCACCGCTCCGCCGTGCGCTCGCTGCTGCGCCTGTGGCCGTTCGTGCGGCCGGCCCGCGGCCGGATGCTCGCCGGCGTGGTGATGGCGGTGTTCGCCTCGGCCATGAGCCTGGTGATCCCCCTGGCCCTCAAGTGGACCGTCGACGGCCCGATCGCCGACCGCGACCCGCCCGGAGTATGGCTCGGCGGGCTGGCGATCCTCGTGCTGGGCACGCTGGAGGCGGGCCTGTTCGGGCTCCGCCGGCTGCTGGTGGCCCGGCCGCTCGCCGAGGTCGAGGCGTCCATGCGGGCCACGCTCTACCGGCATCTGCAGCGGCTGCCCGTCGCCTTCCACGACCGGTGGGCGTCCGGGCAGTTGCTCTCCCGCGCGACCACCGACCTGATGCTGCTGCGCATCTTCCTGGCGTTCGCGCTGACCTTCCTCGTCGTCAACGGGCTGACGATCGTCATCGGCTTCGTCATCCTGCTGCTCCAGCGGTGGACGCTGGGGCTGGTGCTGCTCGCGCCGGTCATACCGCTGGTGATCCTCTGCCGCTCCTTCGAGGCCCGCTACTCCCTGGCCGCCCGCACCGCGCAGGACCAGGTCGGCGATCTGACCACGGTGGTGGAGGAGAGCGTCCTCGGCATCCGGATCATCAAGGGCTTCGGCCGGCACCGGGGACAGCAGCGGGCCTTCGCGGCGCTCTCCGGCCGGGTCCGCGCGACGGAGCTGCACAAGGCGCGGCTGCTCGGGGCGCTGTGGGCGGTCATCATGATCCTGCCCGAGGTGGCGATCGGCGCGGCGCTGGTCCTGGGCGTCCGCGAGGTCGCCGACGGCGGTCTGACGGCGGGGGCACTGGTGGCGTTCCTGTCGACGGCGCTGGCGCTGCGCTGGCCGGTGGAGTCGATCGGGTTCCTGCTGGCGCTGTCCAACGAGGCCGCCACGGCGACGGACCGCTACTTCGAGGTGCTGGACGTCCGGGTGCCGGACGACGCGTCGGCGTCGGAGGGCGTGCGGGTGTCGCGCGACGCGCCCGCGTCGGAAAGCGCGCCGGCGCCGGCGGACGCGTCGCCGCCGGATGGCGCTTCGGCAGCGGGGGACGCTCCGGCGTCGGAGGGTGCGTCGGCGTCGGAAGGCGTGCCTGTACCGGGGGACGTGCCCGTGCCGCCGGGCTCGTCCCCGCCCCGGAGCACGCCGGTGCGCGGGAACGCGCCGTTGCGGGTGGGCGCCGCGGAGGAGACCGCCGCCGGGGACGGACTGCGCCTGGAAGGCGTCGAGTTCCGGTATCCCGACGCGCCGCCGGACGCCCCGCCCGTGCTGCGCGGCGTCGATCTGCACATCCGGCCCGGGGAGACCATGGCCCTGGTCGGGGCCACCGGCAGCGGCAAGACGACGCTGACCGCGCTGATCCCCCGGCTGCACGAGGCCACCGCCGGCCGGATCACCCTCGACGGCCGCGACATCGCCACGCTCCCCCGCGCGCGGCTGCGCGAGCTGGTGGCCGTGGCGTTCGAGGAACCCACCCTGTTCAGCGCCTCCGTGGGCGAGAACGTGCTGATGGGCGGGGCGGCGGCCGGGCCCGCCGAGCTGGAGCGGGCGCTGGCGGTCGCACAGGCCGACGGCTTCGTCCACGCGCTGCCGCGGGGCACCGCCACCCAGGTCGGCGAGCAGGGCCTCAGCCTCTCCGGTGGCCAGCGCCAGCGCCTCGCGCTCGCCCGCGCCGTGATCGGAGACCCCCGGTTCCTGATCCTCGACGACCCGCTCTCGGCGCTCGACGTGCACACCGAGGCGCAGGTGGAACGGGCGCTGCGCGAGGTGCTCGCCACCACGACCGCGCTCGTCGTCGCCCACCGCCCGTCCACCGTGCTGCTCGCCGACCGGGTCGCGCTGCTGTCGGAGGGCCGCATCGCGGCCGTGGGGACCCACCATCAACTGCTGCGCGAGAACCGGGAGTACGCGTGGCTGATGTCCGCCCCCGAGGGCGGCCGGGAGCCGCACGAGGACCGTCAGGAAGGGGACGACCGACCGTGACCTCCACCGTCTCCGGGCCGCGGGACACCGGCGCCCGGCCGGCCGTGAGCGATACCGAGGGGCCCGCCGGCGGCCCTCGGGGCCCCGCCGCCGGCGATCCCGTCGCCCAGGACGTACTGCCCGCCCCCAAGGGCGCCTCGCTGAAGCTGCTGCGCTCCCTGCTGGCGCCGGCGCGCGGACGTGTGTGGCTCACGGTGTTGCTGCTGCTGGCCCAGCAGGCGGCCGTGCAGGCCGGCCCGCTGCTCGTCGCCGTCGCCATCGACCGGGCCGTACCGGCCGTCCGCCGGGACGACTACGGCCCGCTCGCCGCCGTCGGCGCCGCCTACCTGCTCTGCGCGGTGGCCTCGGGCCTGCTCCAGCTCGCCTTCGTCCGGGTCTCGGCCCGGGTCGGCCAGGACGCCCTGCTCGACCTGCGCGGCCGGATCTTCCGGCACGCGCAGACGCTGAGCGTCGACTTCCACGAGCGCTACACCTCGGGCCGGGTGATCTCCCGGGCCACCACCGACGTCGAATCGCTCCGCGAACTGCTCAACGACGGGCTCCAGGAGCTCATGGGCATCGCCGCGTCGGTCGTCCTCGTCTCCGCGACCCTCGCCTGGCTGGACTGGCGGACGGGCGCGGCGGCGGCCCTGTCCTTCGTCCCGCTCGCCCTCGTCATGCGCGGCTACCGGCGGCGGTCACTGACCGTGCACCGCCGGAAGTCGACGGCCACCGCCGCCGTCATCGTGAAGTTCGCGGAGACGATGAACGGCATCCGGCCGGTGCAGGCGTTCCGCCGGGAGGCCGTGAACGAGGAGCACTTCGCCGAGCTCAACCGCGCGCACCGGGAGACCAACGTGGACGCCATGCTCAGCATGGCGCGCTATGTGATGACCTCCCGGCTGATCTGCAACGTCTCGCTGACCGCGATCGTGGTCTGGAGCGCGTACCGGGTGGCCTCCGGCGGCCTGGAGCTGGGTGTGCTCGCGGCGGCGGTGCTCTATCTGCGACGGCTCTACGACCCGGTCGACCAGATCGGCATGTTCCTCAACTCGTACCAGTCCGCGGCCGCTTCGCTGGAGAAGATCGCCGGGCTGCTGGCGCAGCGGCCCACCGTCCCGGAACCGGAGCGGCCCGTCCCGCTGCCGCCGCGCCCTGCCGGCGACCCGGGCCGCGAGGCCGTCTTCGAGGGCGTGCGCTTCGCCTACCGCACCGGCGGCGAGGTCCTGCCCCGCTTCGACCTCACCCTCACCGCCGGCCGCACGGTGGCGGTCGTCGGCGCCACCGGCGCCGGCAAGTCCACCCTGGCCAAGCTGCTGGCCCGGTTCTACGACCCGACGGAGGGGCGGGTGCTGCTGGACGGCGTCCCCCTCACCGAGCTGTCCGGCGCCGAGCTGCGCCGGAACGTCGTGATGGTGACGCAGGAGGCGTTCCTGTTCTCCGGCACCGTCGCGGAGAACATCGCCGTCGGGCGCCCCGACGCCTCCCGCGCGGACATCGAACACGCCGCCAAGGCCATCGGCGCGCACGACTTCATCACCGCCCTGCCCGACGGCTACGACACCGACGTCCGCAAGCGCGGCGGGCGTATCTCCGCCGGCCAGCGGCAGCTCGTCGGCTTCGCCCGGGCCCTGCTCGCCGACCCGGCCGTCGTCGTCCTCGACGAGGCCACGTCCTCGCTCGACATCCCGGGCGAGCGCGCCGTCCAGCGCGCGATGCGCACGGTCCTGCGCGGCCGGACGGCGGTGGTCATCGCCCACCGGCTGTCGACCGTCGAGATCGCGGACCGGGTGCTGGTGATGGCCGACGGCCGCGTGGTGGAGGACGGCACTCCGGCCGAACTGACGGCGGGGACGGGGCGGTTCGCGGAGCTGCACCAGGCATGGCGGGAGAGTCTGGTGTAACCGGACGCCGCGGCGCGGGCGGCCGGGCCGTGGGCGGCCGGGCCATGGGCGAGCGCGCCACGGGCGAGCGCGCCCGACAGCGGGCGGGCTCCCGGACCGGGGCACGCGGGCCGGCGGCGCCGGCAGCGGAGAGCGCCCGGGACGGCCGCCCGCGGGCGGCCGGATCCGCCGGCACGGGTATGCCCGGAACGCCGTCCCCGCAACCGCCCCGGAACGGCCGCATCCGGCCATGCGCCGGCACTCCGTGCCGTCCGGCCGCGGGCGGCGGACCGCCGCATTCCGGCCGTCGGGCGAGGCGTCTTCCGGCCAGGTCCGGCGGGCCGGACACCCCTTCTCCGCCCAACTCCCGCATACCGCCCGCTATTCGGACAGCGATCTTTGGCCAACGGACATTTTCCGGCCAACTTGTTGACGCGCCCCTGACATACGACGGGGGGCGGTGGCACTCTTCACCACAACCGGCGCCGGAACACCCCCCACCCCCACAGCGAAACCCCCCACAGTTCCGCATCGAGGCTTCACCGTCGAAGCCTCCCCGTCGGGGCTTCACCCGCGAAGCACCCGCACCGAAGCACCCGCACCGAAGCTCCCGTACCGCCCCGTTGCACCCCTCGGGCCCCAACGGAAGCCTCACCCTCATCTCTCCCACCGCTTTCCCCGGCATTTCCAACGTTTTCCTCCTCTCTTCTCCACTGGTTCTGCCGTGAACTGCCGGCCGGCTCCCCACGCCGCCCGGTCGCCCATCCGGCCACACACCCACCGGTCGTGGTCGCCGCAGAAGGAGTCAGCGTGAGACCCACCCCCCAGAGACGCGCCGTCGCGACCGGCGCACTCGTCGCCGTCACCGCGATGCTCGCCGTAGGCGTCCAGACAACCTCGGCCAACGCCGGGCAGGACAAGGCCGCGCAGCCGGCCCCCCGGCAGTCGATCCACAAGCCCGACCCGGGCGCCGAGCCGGTCAAGCTGTCACCGTCGCAGCGGGCCGAGCTGATACGCGACGCCAACGCCACCAAGGCGGAGACGGCGAAGAACCTGGGCCTCGGGGCCAAGGAGAAGCTCGTCGTCAAGGACGTCGTCAAGGACAGGAACGGCACCCTGCACACGCGGTACGAGCGCACCTACGACGGCCTGCCGGTGCTCGGCGGCGACCTGGTGGTCGACGCGACCAAGAGCGGCCAGGTCAAGACCGCCGCGAAGGCCACCAAGCAGCGCATCGCGGTCGCCACCACGACCCCGTCCCTCGCCGCCTCCGCGGCCGAGAAGGACGCCGTCAAGGCCGCGCGCGCCAAGGGCTCCAAGGCCGACAAGGCCGACAAGGCGCCGCGCAAGGTCGTCTGGGCGGCCAACGGCAAGCCCCTGCTGGCCTACGAGACCGTCGTGGGCGGCGTGCAGGACGACGGCACGCCCAGCCAGCTGCACGTCATCACGGACGCGAAGACCGGCAAGAAGCTCTTCGAGTTCCAGGGCGTCAAGCAGGGCACCGGCAACAGCCAGCACAGCGGCCAGGTCACCATCGGTACGACCAAGTCCGGCAGCTCGTACCAGATGTACGACACCACGCGCGGCGGCCACAAGACGTACAACCTGAACCACGGTTCGTCGGGCACCGGCACCCTGTTCACCGACAGCGACGACGTCTGGGGCAACGGGACCAACTCCGACCCGGCGACCGCCGGCGTGGACGCGCACTACGGCGCCCAGCTCACCTGGGACTACTACAAGAACGTGCACGGCCGCAACGGCATCCGGGGCGACGGCGTCGGCGCGTACAGCCGCGTCCACTACGGCAACAACTACGTCAACGCCTTCTGGGACGACAGCTGCTTCTGCATGACCTACGGCGACGGCAACGGCATCCCGCTCACCTCGATCGACGTCGCGGCGCACGAGATGACCCACGGCGTCACCTCCGCCACCGCCAACCTCACCTACAGCGGTGAGTCCGGCGGCCTCAACGAGGCGACCTCGGACATCATGGCCACCGCCGTGGAGTTCTGGGCCAACAACCCGGCCGACCCGGGCGACTACCTCATCGGCGAGAAGATCAACATCAACGGTGACGGCACCCCGCTGCGCTACCAGGACAAGCCCAGCCGGGACGGGGCGTCCAAGGACGCCTGGTACTCCGGCCTCGGCGGCATCGACGTGCACTACTCGTCCGGCCCGGCCAACCACTGGTTCTACCTGGCCTCCGAGGGCAGCGGCCCCAAGGACATCGGCGGTGTGCACTACGACAGCCCGACCTCCGACGGCCTGCCCGTCACCGGCATCGGCCGGGACAACGCCGCGAAGATCTGGTTCAAGGCGCTGACCGAGCGCATGCAGTCCAACACCGACTACAAGGGCGCCCGCGACGCCACCCTGTGGGCGGCCGGCGAGCTGTTCGGCGTCAACAGCGACACGTACAACAACGTGGCCAACGCCTGGGCGGCCATCAACGTCGGGCCCCGCGCCTCCTCCGGCGTCTCGGTCACCAGCCCCGGCGACCAGACCAGCATCGTGAACCAGGCCGTCTCCCTGCAGATCAAGGCCACCGGTTCGACGAGCGGCGCGCTGACCTACTCGGCCACCGGCCTGCCGGCCGGCCTGTCGATCAACGCCTCGACCGGCCTGATCTCCGGCACCCCCACCGCCACGGGCACCAGCAACGTGACGGTGACGGTCAAGGACTCCGCCGGCAAGACCGGCTCCACGTCCTTCAAGTGGACGGTCAACACCACGGGCGGCGGCAGCGTCTTCGAGAACACCACCCAGGTGGCCATCCCGGACGCGGGCGCGGCCGTGACCTCGCCGATCGTCGTCACCCGGAGCGGCAACGGCTCCTCCGCGCTCAAGGTGGACGTGAACATCACCCACACCTACCGCGGTGACCTCACGATCGACCTCGTCGCCCCGAACGGGAAGACCTGGCGGCTCAAGAACTCCGACGCCTGGGACTCCGCCGCGGACGTCTCCGAGACGTACACCGTCGACGCCTCCTCGGTGAGCGCCAACGGCACCTGGAAGCTCAAGGTCCAGGACGTGTACTCGGGTGACTCCGGCACCATCGACAAGTGGCGGCTGACCTTCTAGCAGCCGGCACCGCAGGACCGGGCGCCGCCCGGGGTGAGCACCGACTCCCCCGGGCGGCGCCTTCGTTTTCCCGGGCCGCCCCGGCGCCCCACACAACCGGAATGGTCAATTCGACCGTTTCGCCCGGAAATTCCCTGAACGAGCGAAGAATCTTTATCAAACCGCTGCCACAGCAGCCCCGATATTCCCGGCAGGACGCACGCAAGTTCGATCAAACTGACGCTCGGCCGCGATCCTCGCGGACCGCTACTCTCACCTGCCAGGAGCATGCGTGCGTCACACGTCCCGAATAGCCCGTTCCGGGTCCCGTCGCCCCGCCGTCGCCGCGAGCGCGGCCACGGTCGCCGCGGCCCTCCTCGCCTCCGGCTTCGCCGGGACCCCGGCCCAGGCGGCCAGCCAGGAGGACCCCGCCAAGGCCCTGCACCTGAGCGGCAAGGAGCGGCTGGTCCCGCGCGGCACGGTCACCGACGAGGACGGCACCGTCCACACCCGGTACGAGCGCACCTACGAGGGCCTGCCGGTTCTCGGCGGCGACCTCGTCGTCCACCAGGACAAGCACGGCAAGGTCGAGGACGTCGACAAGGCCACCGAGGCCACCATCAAGGTCCCCACCACCAAGGCGAAGGTCTCCGCCCCCGTCGCGCGCCGCCAGGCGATGCTGGCGTCGGCGGACGAGGGCGCCGGCGCGTTCATCAGCAACCAGGCCCCGCGCAAGGTGGTCTGGGCGGCCAAGGGCGCCCCCGTCCTCGCCTACGAGACCGTCGTCGGCGGCCTCCAGCATGACGGCACCCCCAGCGAGCTGCACGTCGTCACCGACGCCACCACCGGCAAGAAGCTGGACGAGTTCCAGGCCATCGCCACCGGTACGGGCACCGGCATGTACAACGGCAAGGTCCCGGTCAACTCGGTGAAGTCCGGCGGCCGGTTCTACATGAAGGACGGCGCGCGCGGCGGTCACACGACCTTCCACGCCCAGAACAAGAAGTCCGGCGAGTCCTTCCCGGCCTTCAGCAACACCCGTGACGTCTGGGGCAACGGCAAGCAGAGCATGGCCCAGACCGCCGCTGTGGACGCCCAGTACGGCGCCGCGATGACCTGGGACTACTACAAGAACGTCCTGGGCCGCAAGGGCATCAAGGGCAACGGCAAGGCCGCCAACTCCTTCGTCCACTACGGCAACGGCTACAACAACGCCTTCTGGTCGGACGAGTGTTTCTGCATGGTCTACGGCGACGGCAAGGGCAACAAGGCGCCGCTGACCTCCCTCGACGTCGCGGGCCACGAGATGACCCACGGCGTCACCTCCGCCACCGCCCGCCTCCGCTACGAGGGCGAGTCCGGCGGCCTGAACGAGGCCACGTCCGACATCTTCGGCACCGCCGTCGAGTTCTACGCCCGCAACGGCCAGGACAAGGGCGACTACCTCATCGGCGAGAAGCTGGGCAAGCCGCTCCGCTACATGGACAAGCCCAGCAAGGACGGCCGCTCGGCCGACTACTGGCGCAAGGGCCTCGGCGACCTGGACGTGCACTACTCGTCCGGCGTGGCCAACCACTTCTTCTACCTGCTGGCCGAGGGCAGCGGCGCCAAGACGATCAACGGCGTCAAGTACAACAGCCCGACGTGGGGCGGCATCAAGGTCAACGGCATCGGCCGCGGCGCCGCCGAGAAGCTCTGGTACAAGGCGCTCACCTCGTACATGACCACCAACACCGACTACAAGGGCGCGCGTTCGGCGACCCTGAAGGCGGCCCGGGACCTGTACGGCACCAAGAGCAAGCAGTACAAGACCGTCCAGGCGGCGTGGGACGGCGTCAACGTCAAGTAACCAACGGCAGCGCGGGAGCGGCCGTCGGCGGCGGGCGACTGCCCGGAGGGGAACTCCGGGCGGTCGCCCGCCGTTTTTTCGTGCCGCGGGGCCGGCGCGTTCCGAGCGCCCGCGTGAGGGCGGCGGCCATCCCGGCGCGGCGCCGGCGGTGATCACGGAACGTGCGAGCCGGGTGGTGGCGCGCCCCTCCGGGCGCTACCGCATCAGCACCCCCGCCGCCTCCCCCGAAGCCTCCGCCGGGACGGCGACGAGGCCCATCTCGGCGCCGTCGGCGAGGAGGCGGTGGCCGGGGAGGATGCGGACGGTGTAGCCGAAGGGGCCCGTGCGGTCGAAGGTGAGCGGGCCCTCGTAGAGGCGGCGGCCGTCGAGGGCCGAGGTGCCGGCCGGTTTCAGCGGTACGGCCGCCGCTCCGGTGAGCCGGTCGGCGGCGTCCACCCGGCCGGCCAGGGCCTGCACCTCGACGTCCGACGGATCGAGGTCGCCAAGGGTGACGGTCACCCGGAGGGTGACGGTGGAGCCCAGTTCGGCGGTGCCGTCGAGGGGTCCGTCGGCGGCGGCCTCCACGTGGTCCACGGCCACCGTCGGCCAGGCGGCCCGCACCCGGGCCTTCCAGGCGGCGAGTTCCCGCGCCGCGTCGGGCGTGAGGGCGCGCTGCGCCTCCGCCGCCGGGCCGTAGAGCCGCTCCACGTACTCGCGGACCATCCGCCCGGCGAGGACCTTGGGGCCGAGCGTGCCCAGCGTCGAGCGGACCATCTCGATCCAGCGGCCGGGCAGCCCGTCGGGGCCGCGGTCGTAGAAGCGGGGTGCGACGCGCTCCTCCAGCAGGTCGTAGAGGGCGGCGGCCTCCAGGTCGTCGCGGCGCTCCTCGTCGGTGGCCGAGCCGTCGGCGGTGGGGATGGCCCAGCCGAAGTCGGGCTCGTACCACTCGTCCCACCAGCCGTCCAGGACGCTGAGGTTGAGGCAGCCGTTGAGGGCCGCCTTCATGCCCGAGGTGCCGCACGCCTCCAGCGGGCGCAGCGGGTTGTTCAGCCAGACGTCGCAGCCGGGGTAGAGCTTCTGGGCCATGGCCATGCCGTAGTCCGGCAGGAAGACGACGCGGTGCCGGACGCGCGGGTCGTCGGCGAACCGGACGAGCTCCTGCACCAGCCGCTTGCCGCCGTCGTCGGCCGGGTGGGCCTTGCCCGCGACGACGATCTGGAGCGGCCGCTCCGGGTGGAGCAGCAGCCGGGTGAGCCGCTCGCGGTCCCTGAGCATCAGGGTGAGCCGCTTGTACGACGGGACGCGGCGGGCGAAGCCGATGGTCAGCACGTCCGGGTCGAGGACGCCGTCGATCCAGCCGAGCTCGGCCGTGCCGGCGCCGCGCTCCCGCCAGGAGGCGCGCAGCCGTTCGCGGACCTCCTCCACCAGCTGCTCGCGCAGGGTGCGGCGGAGCTCCCAGACGTCGGCGTCGGAGATGTCGGCCACCGAGTCCCAGCGTTCGCTGCCGCCGAGGGTGAGCGCGTCCTCCGCGCGGGCGACGCCGATCCGGCGGGCGCCGAGCCGGAAGACCTCGGGGGCGACCCAGGTGGGCGCGTGGACGCCGTTGGTGATCGAGGTGATCGGCACCTCGGTGTCGTCGAACCCGGGCCACAGGCCCGCGAACATCCTGCGGCTGACCTCCCCGTGCAGGACGGAGACGCCGTTGGCGCGCTGCGCCAGCCGCAGCCCCATCACCGCCATGTTGAACAGGGCCGGGTCGCCGCCGGGGTAGTCCTCGGCGCCCAGCCGCAGCACTCTGTCGACGTCGATGCCGGGCAGCTCGGCGCCGTCGGCGAAGTGCCGGGCGACGAGCTCGCGGTCGAAGCGGTCGATGCCGGCGGGGACGGGGGTGTGGGTGGTGAAGACGGCCCCGGACCGGACGCTCTCCAGCGCGGCGTCGAAGTCCAGTCCGCCCGCGCTGAGTTCGCGGATGCGTTCGAGGCCGAGGAAACCGGCGTGGCCCTCGTTGGTGTGGAACACCTCGGGGGCGGGGTGGCCGGTGAGCCGGCAGTAGGCGCGGACCGCGCGGACGCCGCCGATGCCCAGCAGCATCTCCTGGAGCAGCCGGTGCTCGCTGCCGCCGCCGTAGAGGCGGTCGGTGACGTCGCGTTCGCCCGGCGCGTTCTCCTCGACGTCGGAGTCGAGGAGCAGCAGCGGCACCCGGCCCACCTCGGCCTTCCACACATGGGCGCGGAGCGACCGGCCGCCGGGCAGCGCCAGGGCGACCGTGGCGGGCGAGCCGTCGGCCTCGCGGAGGAGGGACAGCGGGAGCTCGTTGGGGTCCAGCAGCGGGTAGTGCTCCTGCTGCCAGCCCTCGCGGGACAGGGACTGCCGGAAGTAGCCGTGCCGGTAGAGCAGCCCCACGCCGATCAGCGGGACGCCCAGGTCGCTGGCGGACTTCAGGTGGTCGCCGGCGAGGATGCCGAGGCCGCCGCTGTACTGCGGGAGGGCGGCGGTGATGCCGAACTCGGGCGAGAAGTAGGCGACCGCGGCGGGCAGTCCGGGCGGCTGCTCCTGGTACCAGCGGGCGCCGGTGAGGTAGTCGTGCAGGTCGTCGGCGGCCGCGGCGAGCCGCCTGCGGAACCGGCGGTCGTCGGCGAGGGCGGTCAGCCGGGCGGCCGGCACGGCGCCGAGCAGCCGCAGCGGATCGCCGCCGGCCGCCCGCCAGCCCTCGGGATCGAGGGTCTGGAACAGCTCACGGGTCTCGGGGTGCCAGGACCAGCGCAGATTGCGCGCCAGCTCACTGAGCGGTCGTAGGGGCTCCGGAAGGACGGGGCGCACGCTGAATCGACGAATGGCCTTCACGGGGACGACGGTAGCGGCGCGGGGGCCGCGGTCGCGGCTCAAGACGCCAAGTGCCTCCTTCTGCTCGAACCGCTTCCCCCGGAGGCGGGCCGTCGCGGTCCCGGCCGGACGCCGGCTCGCGGCCGGTGACGCGGGGAGATCCCCCGGAGACCCCGCCGACGCGGGCCCGGCCGGTGGCACGGGAATGTCCCCCGGAGGCGCGCCGATGCCGGCCCGGCCGGACGCGCGGCGGCTCGCGGCCGGTGACGCGTGGGTGTCCCCCGGAGGCCCGCCGTCGCGGTCCCGGCCGGTGGCACCGGGACGTCCCCCTCCGGGCCCCGGGCTGCCTGACACTGGCAGGGGCAGGCAGCCCCCGCGCGGGCGCGGTTGACTTGCCCCCATGGACACTCCTGCCGCCCTGGGCGAATTCCTGCGCACCCGCCGCGCCGCGCTGCGGCCCGAGGACGTCGGGCTGACCACCTACGGGGGACAGCGCCGGGTGCCCGGGCTGCGCCGCGAGGAGTTGGCGCTGCTGGCGGGGGTCAGCACGGCGTACTACACCCGGCTGGAGCAGGGGCAGTCCGTGAACGCCTCGGACGGCGTGCTGGACGCGCTGGCGCGGGCGCTGCGGCTGAGCCCGGACGAGTACGCGCACCTGCGGAACCTGGCGCGTCCCGGCCGTCCCGCGCCCCGCGCCGCCGCGGCCCGGCCCGCGCGGGTGCGGCCCGGGGTGCGGCGGCTGGTGGCGGCGCTGGACGGGATCCCGGCCGTCGTCCTGAACCACCGCTACGACGTGCTGGACTGGAACCCCCTGGGCCACGCCCTGACCGCGGGGCACCTGGCCGCCGACGGCCCGCACCGCGCCGCCGCGCGCCCCAACTCCCAGCGGCTGCTCTTCCTCGACCCGCACGTGCGGGACCTCTACCCGCGCTGGGACCTGGAGGCGCGGCGGGCGGTGTCGGCGCTGCGGCTGGCCGCGGGCGAGCACCCGGACGACCCGGCGCTGGCCGAGCTGATCGGGGAACTGAGCATGAAGAGCCCGGAGTTCGCGTCGCTGTGGGCCCGGCATCCGGTGCGGTCCTGCGTGACGGGGACCAAGGATTTCCACCACCCGCTGGTGGGCCCGCTGACGCTGACGTTCGAGATGCTGCGGGTGCCGGCGGCGGAGGGCCCCGGGCAGTCGCTGCTGACGTTCAGCGCGGAGCCGGGGAGCCCGTCGGAGGCGGGGCTGCGGCTGCTGGGGACGACGCTGGAGCCCGCCGGTGCACGGGCCCCGGGAGGCGCCGTCGCCCCGCGCGTGGAACACGACCGCCAGAGGCCGACCGCGCACTGATGCTCCGGTACGAGGCGGAAATACGCCGCGCCTACACCCGGGCCTTCGAAGGCCGGAAGTCGCTACGACCTTCGAACGCCGGGCGGGCGCGGCGTTCCCCCATCCGGCCGTCGGCGGCCCCCGGTCGTCACATTGCACACGGTCGGCCCAGCGGGGAGACTCCCTACGAGTGACGGAGGCCCCGCCGCCCTCCTCGGGCGGTACCGGGGGAACTACGCACCGGTAGGCCGGGCGGTGCGGGCATGTCCGCCAGGGTCCGGTGGGAAAGCTCCCCCGGTGCGGGGACCCCGCGCCCCCGTCCGCTCGCCCCCAGGACGACCCCCTCGGTATTTCCGCACTTCCCGCTCGTCAGGTTTTCGCAGGTTTTCCGGCGCCCGGCCGGGTGAATGCGGACAGGTGCAGCCCTGCCCGCGTTCTCCCGGCCGTCGGGGCAGCGGATAGAAAGAACGGAACGCGCCAGATCCCCCGTCAGCATCCGTCATCAACCGGGCACTTCTCCGGTTTCCCCTCGGACCCCAGGTGATTCCATGATCGGTCGCATTCCCGTCCTGGACCTCGCCCCGCTCGTGGACTGCGGCCGCAGACCGGCGAAGGCAGTGGTCGGCGAGTCCTTCGAGGTCACCGCCACGGTTTTCCGCGAAGGCCATGACGCGGTGGGCGCGAACGTGGTACTGCGGGACGCTTCGGGCCGGTCGGGGCCGTGGACGCCGATGCGGGAGCTCGCCCCGGGCACGGACCGGTGGGGCGCCGAGGTCACCCCGGACGCGGAGGGCCGCTGGACGTACGCGGTCGAGGCGTGGAGCGACCCGGTGAGCACCTGGCGGCACGCGGCCCGGATCAAGGTGCCGGCGGGCATCGACACGGAGCTGGTGCTGGAGGAGGGCGCCCGGCTGTACGAGCGGGCGGCGGGCGGCGTGCCCAAGAGCGAGGGCCGGGAGGCGGTGCTGGCCGCGGTTGACGCCCTGCGCGACACCGAGCGGCCGGTGGCCGACCGGCTGGCCGCCGCGCTGGCCCCGGCCGTCTCGGCCGCCCTGGCCGCGCACCCGCTGCGCGAACTGGTCACCTCCACCCGGCCGCTGCCGCTGCTGGTGGAGCGGGAGCGGGCGCTGTTCGGCTCGTGGTACGAGCTGTTCCCGCGCTCGGAGGGGGCGGTGGTGACGGCGGCCGGGCCGCCGGTGAGCGGGACGTTCCGGACGGCGGCCAAGCGGCTGCCGGCCGTGGCGCGGATGGGCTTCGACGTCGTCTATCTGCCGCCCATCCACCCCATCGGCACCTCCTTCCGCAAGGGCCCCAACAACGCGCTGAGCGCGGGCCCGTACGACGTCGGCAGCCCGTGGGCGATCGGCTCGGCCGACGGCGGGCACGACGCGATCCACCCGGACCTCGGCACCTTCGAGGACTTCGACCACTTCGTGGCCACGGCGCGCGAGCTGCGGATGGAGGTGGCACTGGACTTCGCCCTGCAGTGCTCCCCCGACCACCCCTGGGTGGACAAGCACCCGGAGTGGTTCCACCACCGCGCGGACGGCTCGATCGCGTACGCCGAGAACCCGCCGAAGAAGTACCAGGACATCTACCCGCTGGCGTTCGACGCGGACTTCGACGGGCTGGTGCGGGAGACGCTGCGGCTGCTGCGGTTCTGGATGGACCGCGGGGTGCGGATCTTCCGGGTGGACAACCCGCACACCAAGCCGGTCGCCTTCTGGGAGAAGGTGATCGCGGACATCGGCCGCACCGACCCCGATGTGATCTTCCTGGCCGAGGCGTTCACCCGGCCCGCGATGATGCGCACCCTCGCCGCGGTCGGCTTCCAGCAGTCGTACACCTACTTCACCTGGCGCAACTCCAAGCAGGAGCTCACCGATTACCTCACCGAGCTCTCGCGTGACTCGGCCGCCGTGATGCGCCCCAACCTCTTCGTCAACACCCCTGACATCCTGCACGCCTACCTCCAGGAGGGCGGCCGCGCGGCGTTCGAGATCCGGGCCGTGCTCGCCGCCACCCTCTCCCCGTCCTGGGGCGTCTACGCCGGCTACGAGCTGTGCGAGCACGTCCCCGCCAAGCCCGGCAGCGAGGAGTACCTGGACTCGGAGAAGTACCAACTGCGGCCGCGCGACTGGGAGTCGGCCGAGCGCGCGGGGCGCAGCCTGGCTCCCCTGATCACCGTGCTCAACCGGCTGCGAAGGCGGCACCCGGCTCTGCGGCGCCTGCGCAACCTCCGCTTCCACCACGTCGACAACGACGCCGTCATCGCCTACTCCAAGCGCTGCGACGGCCCGGGCGGAGACTGCGTGGTGACGGTCGTCAACCTCGACCCCCACCACACCCAGGAGGCGACGGTCTCGTTGGACATGCCGGAGCTCGGCCTCGACTGGCACGAGACCTTCCCGGTGCGCGACGAGCTCACCGGCGAGACCTACCACTGGGGCAGGGACAACTATGTGCGCCTTGAGCCGGGCCGCGCGATCGCGCCCGCGCACGTGTTCTCGCTGCGACCGTCCTCACCGATCGGAGGGTCACCCACACCATGATCGTCAACGAGCCCGTACCGGACACGTTCGAGGACACCCCCGCGAAGGACCGGGATCCCGACTGGTTCAAGCGCGCGGTGTTCTACGAGGTCCTCGTGCGTTCCTTCCAGGACAGCGACGGCGACGGCATCGGGGACCTCAAAGGGCTGACGGCCAAGCTGGACTACCTGCAGTGGCTGGGCGTCGACTGCCTCTGGCTGCCGCCGTTCTTCCAGTCCCCGCTGCGGGACGGCGGCTACGACGTCTCGGACTACACCTCCGTCCTTCCGGAGTTCGGTGACCTGGCGGACTTCGTCGAGTTCGTGGACGCCGCGCACCAGCGCGGCATGCGCGTCATCATCGACTTTGTCATGAACCATACGAGCGATCAGCACGACTGGTTCCAGCAGTCCCGCACCGATCCGGACGGGCCGTACGGCGACTACTACATGTGGGCCGACGACGACAAGCAGTACCAGGACGCGCGGATCATCTTCATCGACACCGAGACGTCCAACTGGACCTTCGACCCGGTCCGCAAGCAGTACTACTGGCACCGGTTCTTCTCCCACCAGCCGGACCTCAACTACGCGAACCCAGCGGTCCAGGAGGAGATCCTGGCGGCCCTGCGGTTCTGGCTGGACCTGGGCATCGACGGGTTCCGGCTGGACGCGGTGCCGTACCTGTTCGCGCAGGAGGGCACCAACTGCGAGAACCTGCCGCAGTCGCACGCCTTCCTGAAGCGGGTCCGCGCCGAGATCGACGCCCACTACCCGGACACCGTGCTGCTGGCCGAGGCCAACCAGTGGCCGGAGGACGTCGTCGACTACTTCGGCGACTACGCCAAGGGCGGCGACGAGTGCCACATGGCCTTCCACTTCCCGGTGATGCCGCGCATCTTCATGGCCGTGCGCCGCGAGTCCCGCTACCCGGTCTCCGAAGTCCTGGCCAAGACCCCGGCCATCCCCTCGCGCTGCCAGTGGGGCATCTTCCTCCGCAACCACGACGAGCTGACCCTCGAGATGGTGACGGACGAGGAACGCGACTACATGTACGCGGAGTACGCCAAGGATCCCCGGATGCGCGCCAACATCGGCATCCGGCGCCGACTGGCCCCGCTGCTCGACAACGACCGCAACCAGATCGAGCTGTTCACCGCGCTGCTGCTGTCGCTGCCCGGCTCGCCGATCCTCTACTACGGGGACGAGATCGGCATGGGCGACAACATCTGGCTCGGTGACCGGGACGGGGTGCGGACCCCGATGCAGTGGACGCCGGACCGCAACGCGGGCTTCTCCTCCTGCGACCCGGGCCGGCTGTTCCTGCCCACGATCATGGACCCGGTCTACGGGTACCAGGTCACCAACGTCGAGGCGGCGATGAGCAGTCCGTCGTCGCTGCTGCACTGGACCCGCCGGATGATCGAGATCCGGAAGCAGAACGCGGCGTTCGGGCTCGGCTCGTACACCGAGCTCCAGTCGAGCAACCCGGCGGTGCTGGCGTTCCTGCGGGAATACCAGGACGACCTGGTCCTGTGCGTGAACAACTTCTCCCGTTTCGCACAGCCGACCGAGCTGGACCTGCGGACCTTCAACGGGCGGCACCCGGTGGAGCTGATCGGCGGCGTCCGCTTCCCGGCCATCGGGGAGCTGCCGTACCTGCTGACCCTGGCGGGACACGGCTTCTACTGGTTCCGGCTGCGCCGCAACGCCCCGGCCGGGGGCCACCAGCCGGGGTGACCGGCAGGCGGGGGGCGGGAAAACCGGCTGCGGGCCGCACCCGGTTTTCCCGCCCCCGCCCCGGGCACCCTCACTACTACGCACAGACCGGCCCGGATCAAAGGGTTCCGGTACGGCGCGCGCTGACCGTACGGACGATCCTGGCCGGACACTCCCGCCGCCTTCGGCGGGAGCGCCCCGACGCACCGCACACTGGCCAAAGCCGCAATCCGGGACACTGTGCCCCATCGTCGTGTGCCCCGGGGAAAGGACGCGACGCCATGTCGGACGCTGTACCGCCCCGCCGGGAGACCGCCCCGGGGGCGGAGAGCCCCGGGTCCGCACCGTCCGGCGTCGCCGCCGCGCCGCCGCTCCCCCTTGAGGGTTCCGACCGCCTTGAGAGTTCCGACCGTCTTGAGGATTCCGACCGCGCCGAGGCGCTGCTGTCCTCACTGGCCCCGCCCCTGGTCGACTGGCTGCCCCGGCAGCGCTGGTTCGCCGGCAAGGGCAGCCCGGTCACCGGGCTCACCCCGGTCACCGCCGTCGACCTGCTGCCCGTCGGCCCGGCCGGGGGCGCGCCCGGCCTGCTGCACCTCCTCGTCCGCGCCCGGCAGTCCGGGACCGGCTCCGACGACTGCTACCAGCTGCTGCTCGGCGTCCGGCACGTGCTGCCGCCGCACCTCGCGCCCGCGCTCGTCGGCCGCCCGGAGGACGGGCCGCTGCGCGGGCTCGCCGTGTACGAGGCGCTGGCCGACCCCCGGCTGGCCGGGCTGCTGCTGGAGCGGCTGCGGGTGCCCGGCCGGCTCGGCCCGCTGCGGTTCGCCCGCGAGCCGCACGGCGACCTGCCGGCCGGCCTCGCCCCCCGGCTCCTCGGGGTCGAGCAGTCCAACTCCTCGGTGGTGTACGGCGACACGTACATCCTCAAGCTCTTCCGCCGCGTGGGCCCCGGCGTCAACCCGGACCTCGAACTCCCCCGGGCCCTCGCCCGTACCGGCTGCGCCCGGGTCCCCGCGCCCGTGGCCTGGTACGAGGCCGAACCGCCGGGCGCGGCCGAGCCGATGACCCTCGGCGTCCTCCAGCCGTTCCTGCCCGGCTCCGCCGACGGCTGGCGGCTCGCCCTCGACGCGCTGGCGGCGGGGGCCGACTTCGCCGCTTCCGCGCGCGCCCTGGGGCAGGCCACCGCCGAGGTGCACCGCGCCCTCGCCGCCGCCCTCCCGACCGTCGACCTGGACCCGCCGCGGCTGGAGCGGATCGCCGCCGCCATGCGCCGCCGGCTGGACGTGACCGCCGAGGCCGTCCCGGCGCTCCGCCCGTACCGGGACGCGCTGCGCGCCGCCTACGACGAACTGACCCGCCCGCCCGGTCCCGGCCGGCCGCGCCGCGCCCAGCGGATCCACGGCGACCTGCACCTCGGGCAGGCGCTGCGGACCGCGGACGGCCGCTGGTCGCTGATCGACTTCGAGGGCGAGCCGGCCCGGCCGCTGGCCGAGCGGCGCCGCCCGCAGCCGGTCGAGCAGGACGTCGCGGGCATGCTCCGCTCCTTCGACTACGCGGCGGCGGTCGGCCGGGCGGCCGGCACCGACTGGGCGCCGCGCGCCCGGGAGGCGTACTGCGACGGCTACGCCGCCGCCCACCACGACCCGCGCGAGGACGGCCCGCTGCTGGTCGCGCAGGAGACCGACAAGGCCGTCTACGAAGTGCTGTACGAGGCCCGGCACCGGCCGGACTGGCTCCCCGTGCCGCTGTCCGCGATCCGCCGGCTCGCTGAGCGGGCGGACGGCGTCCGGCGGCCCTGACCGCACCCGTCCCCCCTTGATGACTTCCGGGAGGAAGACCCCGTGACCGCTCGACCGCCGTCCCACGAGCCCCCCAACGGGTTCGTCCCCGCCACCTTCCTGCCCGGCCGCCGACGCCCCGGCTCCCCGCCCGCGCCGGCCGGCGGGCGGGGGGTGCGGCCCGCACCACGCCCGGACGAGGCCGAGCGCGCACGGCTGCTGAGCGGCGCCCACCACGATCCGCACGCCCTGCTGGGCGCCCACCACGCCCCGGGCGGGGTGGCGTTCCGGGTGCTCCGCCCGTACGCCCGCGCGGTGACGGTGGTGGCCAAGGGGCTGCGGGCGGAGCTGCTGCCGGAGGGGGACGGCTTCTTCGGCGGGGTGCTGCCGCTGCGGGAGATCCCCGACTACCGGCTGCATGTGGCGTACGGACCGACCGAGTCGGGTGAGGCCGACGAGATCGAGATCGACGATCCGTACCGCTTCCTGCCCGCTCTCGGCGAGCTCGACCTGTACCTGATCGGCGAGGGGCGCCACGAGCAGCTGTGGCAGGCGCTCGGCGCGTGGCCGATGACGCACCAGGGGGTGACGGGCACCCGGTTCACGGTGTGGGCACCGAACGCCCTGGGGGTGCGGGTGGCGGGCGGCTTCAACCTGTGGGACGCCACGGCCCACCCGATGCGCTCGCTGGGGGCGACGGGCGTGTGGGAGGTGTTCGTCCCGGGCGTCGGCGAGGGCGAGCTGTACAAGTTCGACATCACCCGGCCCGACGGGACGCACACTCTGCGGGCCGACCCGATGGCGCGGCGCACGGAGGCGCCGCCCGCCACCGCGTCGGTCGTGCACGTCTCGCACCACGAGTGGGGCGACGACGCCTGGATGGCCCGGCGCGGCGACCGGCCGGCGCACGCGGCGCCGTTCTCCGTCTACGAGGTCCACCTGGCGTCCTGGCGGCCGGGGCTGGGCTACCGGGAACTGGCCGAGCAGCTGGCCGCGTACGTGACGGACCTGGGCTTCACACATGTGGAGTTCCTGCCGGTCGCGGAGCATCCGTACGGCGGCTCGTGGGGCTACCAGGTGACCGGCTTCTACGCGCCGACCGCCCGGCTGGGCACGCCGGACGAGTTCAAGTACCTGGTGGACAGGCTGCATCAGGCGGGCATCGGGGTTCTGGTGGACTGGGTGCCGGCGCACTTCCCGCGCGACGCGTGGGCGCTGGCGGAGTTCGACGGGCGCCCGCTGTACGAGCCGGCGGACCCGCTGCGGGCGGCCCATCCGGACTGGGGGACGCTGGAGTTCGACTACGGGCGCACGGAGGTGCGCAACTTCCTGGTGGCGAACGCCGTCTTCTGGTGCGAGGAGTACCACGTCGACGGGCTGCGGGTGGACGCCGTCGCCTCGATGCTCTACCTCGACTACTCGCGCGAGCCCGGCCAGTGGACGCCCAACGAGCACGGCGGGCGGGAGAACCTGGACGCGGTGGCGTTCCTCCAGGAGATGAACGCCACCGTCTACCGGCGCTGCCCGGGGGTCGTCACGGTGGCCGAGGAGTCCACCGCCTGGGACGGCGTCACCCGGGCCACCCACCACGTGGGACCGGGCGGCTTCGGCGGGCTGGGCTTCGGGCTGAAGTGGAACATGGGGTGGATGCACGACTCGCTGGAGTACATGGCGAAGGAGCCGGTGCACCGCAAGTACCACCACGGCGAGCTGACCTTCGCGATGGTCTACGCGTACAGCGAGAACTACGTACTGCCGATCTCGCACGACGAGGTGGTGCACGGGAAGCGGTCCCTGGTGTCGAAGATGCCCGGCGACTGGTGGCAGCGGCGGGCCAACCACCGGGCGTTCCTGGGCTTCATGTGGTCCCATCCGGGCAAACAACTGCTGTTCATGGGCCAGGAGTTCGCCCAGGGGGCCGAGTGGTCGGAGACGCACGGGCCGGACTGGTGGCTGCTCGACTCCACGTACGCGGCCGGGGCCGACCACCGGGGCGTACGGGACCTCGTCCGCGACCTCAACGCCCGCTACCGGGCCACGCCCGCGCTGTGGGAGTACGACACGGTGCCGGACGGCTTCTCGTGGGTCGTCGGCGACGCGGCGGAGGACAACGTCCTCGCCTTCCTCCGCTTCGCCGCCGACGGCTCGCCGCTGCTGGCGGTGAGCAACTTCTCGCCCGTCGTCCGGCCCGGCTACCGGCTGGGGGTGCCGGCCGGGACGGCGGTCTGGGAGGAGTGCCTCAACACCGACGCGGCGCGGTACGGCGGCGGGGGCGTCGGCAACCCGGACCCCGTCAAGGCGCTTCCGGTGGGCCGGCACGGGCGGCCGGCGAGCATCGAACCGACACTGCCGCCGCTGGCCACGGTGTGGTTCCGGCCGGTGTGACGCCGTCTCCTACGGAGCCGCCGCCGTGAGCGTGCGCAGGTCCTGGACGAGGGGGGGCTCGGGGAGCGGGATCGCGCCGAGGTCCGGGTCGTGGTGCTCGCTGAAGTGCACGGCGGCCGGCCCGGGGAGGCGGCGCGCGGCCGCGGAGGCGGCGGCCCGGTCGCCCCAGACCCGGTCCGGGACGAAGCCGTGCCGGACGAGCTCCCCGCACCAGAAGGCCGCGTCGTGGTACTCGCCGCGGCAGGAGTGGTCCAGGAACAGGCAATACTCCGCTGTGCCGTCGCCCGCGCCGGCCGCGAACTGCCACCAGAAGCGGGCGCCGTCGCCGTGGTCGGCCAGGTGCAGCAGACAGGCGAAGACCCGGGCGCCGGTGCGGCCCGCGCACCGGTCGCGGATGAAGCGGTCGAGGTCGCGGGGGGCGTCGGGGGCACGCAGCACGGCCAGGCTCATGTCCGTCAGGTCCCAGCGGGCGCGGTCGGCGTCGGGGGTGGCCGGGGCGCCGGGGATGCCGATGGCGCCTGGGGTGCCCGGGGCGCCGGGGGCGGGGTCTCCGGGTGTCGGGTCCCCGGGGGTTGCGTCTCCGAATGTTGCGCCTCCGGGTGTTGCGTCACCGGGTGTCGGGTCCGTCCAGGCCGGGGACCAGGCGACGGAGACGGCCGGCGCGGTCCGGCGAGCGCGGGCGGACACGCGGGCGGACAGCCGGGCCCGCAGGCGCGCCTCGGCCGCCGTCACGTCGTAGTCGGCGTAGCGGTCCGGGGTACGGGCCAGGGACAGGAGTCGTTCGACTCTGCCCCGGGCCGCGGGCGCGAGGTCGTCGGTCATGGGGTCTCCTCCCGCCGTGCGGTGTCGGCCGTGGCCTCCGGGACACCGGGGGCGCCCGGGATCCCTTCGCCGCGCGGTGCTCCGGTGACGCCCGTCCGCAGCACCCGGGCCAGGCGCCGGCAGGCCTGGCTGACGTGGGAGCGCACCGTGGCCTCCTCGATGCCCAGCAGTTCCGCCGCTTCGGAGGTGGTGTAGCCGATGCGGTACCGGAGCACAACGGCGTCCCGCTGGCGCTCACTCAGACTGCCGATGGCGGCGTTCAACTGTATGAAATCGGCGAGGAGTTCGTAGGGGTCCTCGGCCTGGTCGCGGAGGGCCGCCTCGAAGGCGGCGGTGTCCATGGGCTCGGGGCGGCGCCTGCGGCGGCGCCACTGGTCGCAGATGCGGTGCTTGAGGATCGTCCAGGCGTACTGCTCCAGGTGGGCCATCCGCAGCATGCGGGGCCAGCTGTGCATGACGGCCTCGAAGGCGAGGTCCACCGCCTCCTCCGCGTCGGCGTCGGATCCCAGCCGGGCGTAGGCGAAGCGCATGTAGTCCCGTCTGCGGGCGAGGTGGAAGGCCCAGAAGGAGAGCCGGTCGCTGTCCGACCACCGCGCCATCGGGCCGTCACCGTCGCCGCCCCCGCTCCCGTCCCCGTCGGACGCCCCCTCAGCCACAGCGGCCCCCGTGCTTGCACGAGGGCTTCGCCGGGCCCGAGTGGCGGGGGCCGCCGGCCAGGCCGGAGATGCCGATCCGGACGCCGGCGGCGAGCATCCGGCGCAGCAGCCGGAACACGTCCGGCCCGAACACCCGCAGGGCCAGCCCGACTTCGATCCATCGCGCCGCGTTCTCTTGGTGCACCTGCTTCTCCCGTACTGCGTATCGGTGTGGTGTGGAGTGGAGTGGTTTGGAGGGGAAGGGGGGAGGGGACGCCGGGCATCCCCCGTGCGGCGCCGGAGACGCGTGGTCTCCATGGGTACAAGCGCCGTTCGAGGCCCGAACGTGCAGGCCCCGGATACGGGGAAGCGCCGAACGCGCCGGACCGGCCACTCCTCGCCTCGTTCACCAGTGCGAAACATCTCGGGGTTTTCCCTGATCGAACCCGGAGTCGACCCCACCACCCGGTGCGCCGGAAGCATGACGCGTGCTTCAGTATGAGATCCATCAACTCTCCCGGCGGACCAGCCTCCAGAGCGAGGTTCGTCCAACGGAATCCGTTGGTCCACTGGTCCGGGCGTCCGGCCGGACAAGCATGGACAAGATCCACTGCCACCTGTTGTCATCGATTGCCATGCATTGCCATCGCGAACACAAGGAGAGGGACGTTGAGTGAGGGAAGGAGGCGGACACGACCCTGGGGACCGCTGCGCGGCCCTTCCGACCCGGCCCGGGAGCTGGCCGACCTGCAGCGCGCCTGGCTGGACAAGGCGGGGCTGCGCGTCAGGGACCTGGCGGGCGCCCTGCAGCCCGAGCACTTCACGGACGGGCGGGTGCCCGCCCGCTCCACGGTCTCGGACCGGCTTGCCGGCGCGAATCCGCGATGGGACTTCGTGGAGGCCGTCGCCGACGTCTGCTCCCGGGACGACCCGGAGCGCTCCCGACTGCTCGACGAGGCGCGTCCCGTGTGGGAGCGCGTCCGGGCGGCCCCACCGCGGCACAGTGACCGGGCCGGACAACCCGACGGCCGGGCCGGACAACGCGGCCGCCGGACCGGACAACCCGGCCGGTCCGGCGGGAGCCCGGACGACGCCTCCCGCGCAGCCGTCGACGGGCCGGACGGCGAGGCGCTGCGCGCCGCGCTGAACCGGGCCGCCGAGGCGGAGCGCGCGCGGGACGGAGCCCACCAGCTGTCCGTCCTACTCCTCACGACGGTCGGCAGGCTGGAGAGGGACCTGGACGAGCTGCGCGCCCGAGGCCGGGCCGAGGGAGCGCGTACGGAACAACTGCGCAGAGCCCACCGGCGTCTCCAGCGGAGCGAGGCCCGACGGACGCTGCTGACTCAGGAGTTGCGGCGCGTCCGGGCCGAACGGGACGCGTTGCGCGGCGCTTCCGTGTCCTGTCCGGACGGCCGGACAACCGGGAGCTGGACCCGGACAACCGGGGATCCGGCCCGGACGACCGGGGATCCGGCCCGGACGACCGAGGGTCCGGTCCGGACAATCGAGGACCCGGCCCGGACAGCGCCACCGGTCAACCGGCCGGACAAGCCCTTGGACGAGCACCAGGACCAGCGCCCGGACCAGGGCTCGGACCAGCACCCAGACCAGCGCCCGGACCAGACCCTCGACGACCGCGGCGGCGCCCGGACGGCTCCGCCGCCGGACAACTCCCCACTGGCCGCGGTCCACGCCCTGTCCGACGCCCGCGCGCGCGGCCAGGACTCCGCGGCCCGGCACCTGACCGCCGCCGTGGGCCGGGACGGCAACCCCGGCTTCGTCCAGCGCGTGGTGGCCCTGCTGTACGCCGACGAGCAGCCGGCGGACGCCGAGCGCGTCCTCACGGCCGTGGCCCGGACCCGTCCCCCCGTCCGCGTCCCCGCCGTCCTCACGGCCCTGCTCCGCGCCGGACGG
This sequence comes from Streptomyces mobaraensis, assembly GCF_020099395.1. Lineage (NCBI taxonomy): Bacteria > Bacillati > Actinomycetota > Actinomycetes > Kitasatosporales > Streptomycetaceae > Streptomyces > Streptomyces mobaraensis. The sequence continues at coordinate 2,330,031 of NZ_CP083590.1, forward strand.
CCGCAGGACGCCTCGTACGTCCATGTCGCGCTCGCCCGCGCCGAGTCGGCCGGTCGGGTCCTGGAGGTGGTGGCCGCGCTCCGGGAGGCGGGCCTGCACTCGGACGTCTACCGGGTCCTCATGGCCGCCGGCCGGCTCCGCGCCCTCGGCGACGTACCGCCGCTGATCCGCTCGCTGGAATCCGCCGGCCGGCCCGAGGACGCCCGCTGGCTCCTCGGCTTCGCCGCCCGCGAACGCCCTCGCACCGAGGCCCGCGCCCTCGCGGAGATCCTTCGCCTGGCCGGCGCCCCCGCCGCCGCCGATCACCTCCTGGCCGAACTCCGCCCCACGATCCCCCCGCAGCCCCGCACCCCCGTCGAGGAGCCTCCCCCGCTCCCCGTCCCCACCCGCGGCCTGGCCACCGTCATCCGCATCGACCCGTCCCCCGGCCCCCGCGCCCCGGTCCTGGGACGCCGGCTCACGAACGGGCCGTATGTGGAAGGCGTACTGCCGCCGAGGGGGTGAGGGCGGGCGGCCCCACAAGGCGCCCGTACCGGAACCGCGTCAGTCGCGGTTGCCCGGCTGGGAGTCGCGGGGGTCCAGCTGGGAGTCGCGGGCGTCCAGCTGGGAGTCGCGGGCGTCCTGGCGGGCGCGGAAGGCCGCGGCCTTGGCGCGGTTCTGGCAGGCGGTGGAGCAGAACCGGCGGGCGGCGTTGCGGGAGAGGTCGACGTAGACGCGGTCACAGCGGTCGGCACCGCAGACGCCCAGCCGTCCGGCGAGGCCGCCGCCCACCGCCAGGGCGAGCGCGGTGGCACAGGCGGCGCTGGACCCCGCCGCGAAGGAGTCGTCGGGGCCGTGGAAGTGCAGCTGCCAGGGTTCGCCCGCGCCCCGGTCCAGCCGCGGCCGGGCGCCGGTGTCGCGCAGCAGGTCGTTCACGGCCGCCGCGGCGGCGTCCAACCGCCCGTCCTGCATGGCCTGGAAGACGTCCCGCATGCGCAGGGCCGCTCCGGCCAGGTACGCGGCCTGCTCGTCGTCGATGTCGCGCGGCAGCGAGGAGGCGGTGCGGGGTATCGCGGCATCGACCGCGGTCCGGAGCCCGGTTCCGCGGGGCGCGGTGTAGGGGCGGCCGCGCGCGGTTCCGTCGGTCAACGTGTTCACGAGCGCTACGGCTTGGTCCAGCAGCATCGCGACGTGACTGTCGAACATCACTTGACCAGTCACTCCTTCCGGGGCTAGCGTCCGTAACCGACGTTACTCGATTCACCAGTTACGCGGGAACGGCGGGGGGACGGGAATGGGTACGGAGGCAGGAGCGGCGACGACAGCGAGGCTGCCGCGCATCGTTTGGCTGCTGGTGGCGGCCCGGGCGATCAACCGGCTCGGCGCCTTCTCCCTCCCCTTCCTGACCGTCCTGATCAGCACCGACTTCGGCGCGAGCGCCACGACGGCGGGGCTGCTCTCCGCCGTCTTCGGGCTCGCGACGATCCCGTCGCGCCTGGCCGGCGGCCGCCTGGCGACGCGCCTCGGGCGGCGCCGCACGATCGTGCTCGGCCTCACCGGCTGCGCGCTCGCGCAACTGGGCATCGCGGCCGCCGGCTCCCTGACCTCGGTGGCGGCCTTCGCGGTCCTCCTCGGCCTGGCCTTCGAGCTCTACGAACCGCCGAGCCAGGCGATGATCGCCGACGCGGTCGGCCCGGCCGACCGGGTGCGCGCCTACAGCCTGCTCAACGCCGCGCTCGCGGCGGGCGGTACGGGCGCCGGCCTGATCGCCGCCGCCCTGGGCCGGTGGGACCTGCGCTGGCTGTTCGTCGCCGACGCGCTCACCTGCCTGGCCTGCGCGCTGACGCTCCGCTTCGCGCTGCCCGCCGATCACCCCGGCCGGCGGACCACCGAGCGCGGCGGACGTCCCGAGCCCGTCCACCCGTGGCGGGACCGCGCGCTGTGGGCCCTGTTCGTCTCCGGCACCGTCTTCGCCCTCGTCTCCATGGAGATCACGATGGCGCTGCCGCTGACCCTCACCCACCGCGGCCTGCAACCGTCCGACGCGGGGCTGCTGTTCAGCGCCTCGGCCGTGACCGTCGTCGCGTCCCAGCCCGCCCTGCGCCTGCGCCGCCTCGCCACGCTCCCCGACTCCGCTGCCCTCGCCCTCGGCCACACCCTGATGGCGGCCGGCCTGGCGGGCTACGCGCCGGCGTACGGCCTGCCCGCGTTCCTCGCGGCCACGGCCCTGTGGAGCCTGGGCGACGTGCTCGTCCTGGGCCGGATCCTCGGCGTCGTGGCGGACCTGGCACCGCCCGGCGGCGCCGACCGCTACCTGGCGGCGTACGGCGTCAGTTGGGGCGTCGCCACGGTCGCCGCCCCGGTCACCGCCACGCAGATCCTGGAACACGCCGGCGTCACGGCCCTGTGGACCGGCACCGCGGCCGTCTGCCTCGCCCTGGCGGCCGGCCAACTCCTCGTGGTCGGCCCGTTGGTCGGCACCGCGGGACGGGCCGACGCCGTACCCGCGTAACGCGGCACCACGAACGGACGACGCGGTCCGCCGCGCCGGATCGCCCTCGGGTAGCACCGGACTTCATCCGCGCGACGGAGCGGAAAGGGCCCCACGGCGGAGGCTTCCGACCACACCCCCCGGCCATGATCACAGTGTTCGCCAGCCACTGACGCCCCCCGAACCGGAGCACCCGATGAACAAGACCCTCCGCACCGCCGCCCTCCTCGCCCTCGCCCTCACGACGACGGCCACGGCCGGCGTGGCGGACGCCGCGACGACGAAGGGCGCCGACCGCCCCCTGACGTCCGCGATACGGGGTTCAGGACGCATGGAGTACCCCGTCACCACGGAGGACGTCCGCCTGACCGTCGACGCCCACGCCACCTACGCGGGCGGCCCCACCCTCCCCACCAAGTCCTGGGGTACCTTCCGCCTCTCCCACAAATTCGGCACCGGAAAGCAAGCAAAGATCTACTGGGGCGACTTCACGGTCGACTGCCTCCGCACCGGCGGCCCCACCGCGGTCGTCACCGGCACCCTCACCCGCACCAGCCCCGGCCACCCCTGGCGCACCATGTTCCCCGAGCACGCGCGCATGGGCGTGAGTTTCTCCATCGCCCCGAAGGGTGGCGGCCCCAGCCGCATAGGGCTGGCGGCACCGTCCCCGAAGGGACAGCCGATGCTCACCAAGTGCATGGCCTCGGCCACCGACGCACGCGTGATCGCAGGCGGCTACACGCTGCGGGACAGGACCAGGTAGGGCTCGATGCCCTCCGGTACTCGATCAGCCGACGAGCTGCTCCCGCCGCACCGCGAACTCATCGCGCCCGTCCGGCGTCTCGACATAGTGCGGAGTCGTGGAGACGGTGACCAGCCCGTCGTGCTCCTTGAGGACCACGCAGGCGATCGTGACGTCCACCGGGTAGGACGAGTCCGGCCTGAGCACATCCAGCTCGTCGAAGACCGGAGGCTTGTCGAACACCGACCAGCTCCGCCCGGCCGCGTCCGTGAACCGCACCTCCACCCACCCGGGGAAGGGCTCGTCACTCACCCAACGCACCGCCTCACACCGCAACCCGACCACGAGCCCCACCCCTCGTACAAGATCGTCGACATTCGACAGTACGCCGTCGTTCCGGCTCCCGTCATCAGCCGGGCGCCCGGCACAGCCGTCGGGACCGGAGAAAGGCGGTGACAACATGCCGGGGCCGAGCCCGGACCCTTCCGATCCCGAGGCGTGGAACGCCTACCTGGCGGAAGGCAACGCCAGGCAGGCGCGCAAGCGCGTGAGCGCCGACGTGCTGCTCCGGGATGAGGCCGGGGGCTGTCTGCTCGTCAAGCCCACCTACAAGCCCGGCTGGGATCTCCCCGGTGGGATGGCCGAGGCCAACGAGGCGCCCGATGTCGCTGTGGCGCGGGAGTTGCGGGAGGAGTTGGGCCTGGCCGTGACGCTACAGGGACTGCTCGTCGTCGACTGGGTGGCGCCGCACGGGCCTTGGGACGACCAGATCGCCTTCGTCTTCGACGGCGGCGTGCTCGACGCGGCGGTGGCCGCCGGTCTGCGTCCCTGCGACGGGGAGCTGTCCGAGGTGGCGTTCGTCGCGCCCGGGCGGGCTCGGGGGCTGCTGAACTCCCGTATGGCACGGCGGTTCGCCGCCGCCGTCATCGCGCTGGGTGACGGGGTTCCGCGGTACCTGCGTACGGACTCCGAGACATAGCGAAGCGCCCGTCTGCCGCGAGGACTCCCTCGCGGCAGACGGGCGGTGTCGGTGACAGGTTCCGGCCAAGGGCCGTCAGACCCGCTCGGACTCCCGTTCCTCCGACCGCTCCGCCGTGGCGGCCTGCGGCTGGGCCGCCTTGCGCGGGAGGAGGAGGGCGACGACGACGGTGCCGATGCCGAGGATCACGGCGCCGACGACGCTGGTGTGGGCGACCGCGTCGGCGAACGCCTTGTGGACGGCGTCGACGACGGTCTGGGCCTGCTGGGCGCCGAGGGCGGCGGCCTTCTCCGGGCCGACCTTGGGCGCGGCGCCGGCCGTGACCTGCTTGCCGACCTCCTTGGCGACGTAGAGGCCCGCGCCGACCGAGTCCTGGGCGGCGGAGAGCGCCTTCTCCGGCAGCTTGGGGCCGCCCGCGGCGGCGGCCTTGGCGGCGGCGTCACCGAGGTTGGAGGAGTACGTCTTGGCGAGCACCGTGCCGAGGATGGCGATGCCGAGGGAGCCGCCGAGCTCGATGGAGGTGCTGTTGACGGCGCCGCCGACGCCGAGCTGGCTCTCCGGGAAGGAGCCCATGATGGCGTTGGTGCACGGCGACAGGGACAGGCCGATGGCCAGGCCCAGGATGATCAGCGGCAGCACGAAGTCGTCATACGACGAGGACGCGTCGACGCGCGTGAGCAGCGCGATGGCGACCGTACCGACGGTCATGCCCAGCGCGACCGTGATCTTCATGCCGAACCGCGGGGTGAGGAACGCGGTCAGCGCGCCGCCCACGAACACCGCGCCGGCCAGCGGCAGCATCCGGACGCCGGTGTCCAGCGGCGAGTAGCCGAGGACGAACTGCAGGTGCTGCGTGAGGTAGTAGAAGGCACCGAAGACGGCGAGAAAGAACAGGGCGACCGCCAGCGTCGAGCCCGCGAAGGCCCGCTTGGCGAAGCGGCGCACGTCCAGCACCGGACGCGGGTGGCGCAGCTCCCACAGCACGAAGCAGACGAGGCCGATGCCGGCCACGACCGCGGCGGTGATGGCCTTGGCGCCCCAGCCGAAGTGCGGTCCCTCGATGATCATGTAGATCAGGGAGCCGACCCAGATGACGGACAGCAGACCGCCGATGTAGTCGATCTTCTCGACGTTCTCGGCCTTCGACGGCGGCACGAGGAACAGCGCACCCACCGCGCCCAGCAGCGCGATCGGCACATTGATCAGGAACGTCGAGGCCCAGCCGTGGTCCTCCAGCAGCGCGCCCGCGACCAGCGGGCCGACGGCGATGGCGAGGCCGGCCGTGGCCGTCCAGATGGTGATGGCCTTGGCCCGCTCGGCGCGCGGGAAGGTCGCGGCGAGCAGCGACAGCGTCGCCGGCATGATCATGGCCGCGCCGACGCCCATCGCCGCGCGGGACGCGATGACGCCCGCCGCGCTGTCCACGAGCGAGCCCGCGACGGACGACCCGGCGAAGACCAGGAGGCCCAGGACGAGGGCGCCGCGGCGGCTGTACTTGTCACCGACCGCGCCCAGGATCAGCATCAGCGCGGCGTACGGGACGGTGTAGCCGTCGATGACCCACTGGAGGTCGGAGCTGCCGAGGCCGAGGCTCTGGACCATGTCCGGGGCGGCCACCGTCAGCGACGTGTTCGCCATGACGATGATCAGCAGGCTGATGCAGAGCACCCCCAGCGCCCACCAGCGTCGCGCGTACGGCCCGTCCATCGCGTCGACGGGACGCGATATCCCCAGGCGCATGGCAACCTTCCTTTCCTTGATCTTGCACTCAGTCCTGCTCTAGATCTTGCACAGGATTGTGCAAATTACACACTCGTGTGCAATGTAAGGGGCATGGACCGTGGTGTGCAAAATGAGGAGGCAGAAGGCCCTGGGCGGGCCGGACGGGCCCGACGGAGAAGAGAACCGATGACCGGCAGAGCGGACGCCAATCGCCGCCGCATCCTGGACGTCGCCCTCGCGGAGTTGCTGCGCGACCCCGAGGCGAGCATGGACCAGATCGCCCGCGCGGCCGGCGTCGTACGGCGTACCGTCTACGGTCATTTCCCCGGCCGCGACGCGCTCGTCGCGGCCCTGGTGGACGACGCGGCGGAGACGGTCGGCGCGGCGCGGGCCGAGGCGCTACGGGGCGACCCCGGCGACGCGGCGGAGGCGCTGGCCCGCGCGATCCTCGCGGTGTGGGAGATCGCCGACGGCTACCGCCTGCTGGTCTCCATGGCGCAGCGCAGCGTCACGGTGGAGGGGATCCTGCGCCGGCTGGAGCCGGTCCGGCGGGAGAGCGAGGCGCTGCTGCGGCGCGGCCTGGAGGCGGGGCGCTTCACGTCCGTCCTGCCCGCGGCGGCCCTCGCCTACGTGCACGAGCAGATCCTCTTCGGGCTGCTCCAGGCCGTCAACGACGGTCTGCTGCCGCCGGAACGGGCGGGCCGCTCGGCCGCCGTGACGGTCCTGACGGCGGCGGGCGTCCGGGCGGAGGAGGCGGTGGAGCTGGTGGAACGGATCGCGGCGGAGAGCGCGGTGGAGAGCACGACGGCCGACTGACGCCTCGTCAGGAGAAGCGCCGGGGGCGCCGGCCGGAATCCCACCCGGCGCCCCCTGGAACGCGTCGGCTGAAACGCGTCACCTTGGCTCCCGCCGCCTCGAAACGCGTCGCGTCGGAACCTGCCACCTCGGAACGCGACCGCTTCGAACGCGCCGCCTCGGAACCTGCCGCCTCGGGCGCGCCACCCCGAACGCGCAGCCCCAAACACGCCGCCCCGAAACGCGACCGCCGTCAGACGCCCGCCGGCGCCCGCTCCGCCTCCCGCGGTTCCGGCGGCGGCGATCCGTGCGCGCCCTCCTCCGCCGTCAGCGTGCTCTCGTCGAAGGGCAGCCGCCCGGCGAGGACCTCCTGGGCCCGCTCCCGGTCGATCTCCTTCGTCCAGGTGCCGACGAGCACCGTCGCGACGGCGTTCCCGGCGAAGTTGGTCATGGCGCGCGCCTCGCTCATGAAGCGGTCGATGCCGACGATCAGGCCGACGCCGTCGACGAGTTCGGGCCGGTGCGACTGGAGGCCGCCCGCGAGGGTGGCCAGCCCGGCGCCGGTGACGCCCGCCGCGCCCTTGGACGCGATGATCATGAACAGCAGCAGCGAGACCTGCTGCCCCAGGTCGAGCGGCGTGCCCATCGCCTCCGCGATGAACAGCGAGGCCATGGTGAGGTAGATGGCGGTGCCGTCGAGGTTGAACGAGTAGCCGGTCGGCACGGTGATGCCGACGACGGGCCGGCTGACGCCCAGGTGCTCCATCTTCGCGATGAGCCGGGGCAGCGCCGACTCCGACGACGAGGTGGAGAGGATCAGCAGGAACTCCCGTCCCAGGTACTTCAGCAGCCGGAAGATGTTCACCCCGGCCACCAGGCGCAGCAGCGTCCCCAGGATCACCACGACGAACAGCAGACAGGTCGTATAGAAGCCGATCATGATGACGGCCAGCGACTTCAGCGCGTCGACGCCGGTCGCCCCGACCACCGCGGCGATGGCGCCGAAGGCTCCCACCGGCGCCACCCACATGATCATGGACAGCACCCGGAAGACCAGCTTCTGGAGGTGCCCGATGCCGCGCAGCACCGGCTCCCCCGCGCCGCCCATGGCCTGCAGGCCGAAGCCCACCAGCAGCGCGACCAGCAGGGTCTGCAGCACCTCGCCGCCGGTGAGGGCGGACACCAGAGTGGTGGGGATGATGCCGAGGAGGAACGCGGTGGTCGACTGGTGCGCGTTCTTGGCCTGCGCCTCGCCGGCGTGCCGGAGGGCCTCCGTCAGGTGCAGGCCGCTGCCGGGCTCCAGCAGGTTGCCGACCAGCAGGCCGACGGCCAGTGCCACGCTCGACATCAGGAGGAAGTAGCCGAGCGCCAGCCCGCCCACCGCGCCGACCTTGGCCGCCTTGCGGACCGATCCGATGCCGAGCACGATCGTGCAGAAGATGACGGGCGAGATCATCATCTTGATGAGATTGACGAATCCCGTGCCCAGCGGCTTGAGTTCGACGGCCGTGCCGGGGGCGGCGAAGCCGACCGCGATGCCGGCCAGCACCGCCGCGATGACGGCGAGGTAGAGGTAGTGGGTCCGGTCCCGCTTCCCGGCCGGCCGCGCCTGCGGAACCGGTTGTGCCTGTGATTCCGACCGATCCGGGCGCTCCGGCGGGTCCGGTGGGGTGGACGGTGACGTCGTCGTCACGGGTGTCACGTGGGGCTCCTCGTCGTCGCGGCTCTGCGGGCCGGGCCCGCCCGTCCGTTCGGCGGGGTCCCGCTCCCCGTGAGGGGGGTCCCGGAGACTATGCACGCCGCTGTGACCGCGGTCACCCTTGCGTGCATTACGTTCACGAATGGACCGCGGTGCACACTGTCGGCCATGCGCACACCTCGCATACGTTCCCGCAGCCTCGCCGGCCAGCTCTTCGCCGTGCAGATCGTGCTGGTGGCCGCGGTGGTGGCGGGGTGCGCCGCGTTCGCCTGGCTCTCCGACCGCGCGGAGGCCGAGAAGGCCGCCCGCCGGCAGGTGACCGCGACCGCGACGGCGGTGGCCGCGTCCCCCGCCGTCGCCGAGGCGGCCGGGACGGCGGACCCCTCGCGTACGCTCCAGCCGTACGCCGAGCGGGTCCGGCACGACACGGACGTGGACTTCGTGACCATCATGAGCCCGGGCGGCACCCGCTGGACCCACCCCGACCCGGCCAGGATCGGCGAGCCCTTCCTCGGCCACACCGGGCCGGCGCTGGCGGGACGGGTGTTCGCGGAGACGTACACCGGCACGCTCGGGCCGTCCGTACGGGCCGTCGCCCCCGTCCGGGACCGGCACGGCAAGGTCACCGCCCTGGTCAGCGCCGGCATCACGGTCGACGCGATCAGCGCGCGCCACCGCCGCCAGGTCGTCGCCCTGCTCGTCTTCGCCGCGGCCGTCCTCGCGCTCGGCGGCGCCGGGACGTACGTCCTCAACCGGCGGCTGCGGCGGCACACCCACGGGATGAACGCCACCGAGCTGGCCCGGATGCACGACTACCACGAGGCCGCCCTGCACGCGGTGCGCGAGGGGCTGCTGATGCTGGACGGGCAGCGCAGGGTGGCCCTCGTCAACGACGGCGGCCGGGAGCTGCTCGGGCTGCGCGGGACGGACGCCGTCGGCCGGCACGTCACCGACCTCGGCCTCCCCCGCTCGCTGACCGACGCCCTGCTGGCGCCCGAGCCGCGCGTCGACGAGCTGCACCTGACCGCCGACCGGACGCTGGTCGTCAACACGTCGCCGGTCTCCGGCGGTCAGCGCCGCGGCACCGTCGTCACTCTCAGGGACCACACCGAACTCCAGGCCCTCAGCGGCGAACTGGACTCCGTCCGGGGCTTCGCCGAAGCGCTGCGCTCCCAGGCGCACGAGGCCGCCAACCGGCTGCACACCGTCGTCTCGCTGATTGAACTCGGCCGCGCCGAGGAGGCCATCGGCTTCGCCACCGCCGAACTCGAACTCGCCCAGGCCCTCACCGACCAGGTGGTGGCCGCCGTCGCCGAACCCGTCCTCGCCGCGCTGCTGCTCGGCAAGGCCGCCCACGCCAACGAGCACGGCGTGGAACTGCTGCTCTCCCCCGACAGCCACGTGGACGACGGCCTGCTGCCGCCCGGCCTGCCCACCCGCGACCTCGTCACCGTCCTCGGCAACCTCATCGACAACGCGGTGGACGCGGCCGGCCCCCGCCCCGGCGACGGCCTCCCCGCCGGCGCCGCCCGGGTCACCGTGACCGTCCGCCCGGACGGCGACGACCTCCTCCTGCGCGTCACCGACACCGGCCCCGGCCTGGCCCCCGGAACGGCCGACGAGGTCTTCCGCCGCGGCTGGTCCACCAAGGACCCCGGCGACGCCCCCCACGGCCACGGCCTGGGCCTCGCCCTGGTCCGCCAGGCGGCGGTGCGCAACGGGGGGACGGTGGAGGCGGGCCGGGGACCGTCCGGAGGCGCGGAGTTCACGGTCCGGCTGCCGCTGGGCACCGGCGCCGCGGCGCCGGGCGAAGCCGGTGAACGGCCGTGACACCACCCGCGCCACCCACGGCACCGCCGACGCCTCCGGCACCACCGACGCCGCCCACACCGCCGATCCGCGTACTCGTCGTCGAGGACGACCCCGTGGCCGCCGACGCCCACGCCCTCTACGTCCGGCGCGTCCCGGGCTTCGCCGTGGCCGGGGTGGCGCACTCGGTGGGCGACGCCTCGCAGTTCCTCAAGCGCTCCCCCGCCGACCTGCTGCTCCTCGACCTCTACCTCCCCGACGGCCACGGGCTGCGGCTGCTGCGCTCCCTGCGCTCCGCCGGGCACACGGCGGACGTCATCGCCGTCACCTCGGCCCGCGACCTGGCCGTGGTCCGGGAGGGCGTGTCGCTCGGCGTCGTGCAGTACGTGCTCAAGCCGTTCACCTTCACCACCCTGCGCGACCGGCTGGTGCGGTACGCCGAGTTCCGGTCCGTCGCGGGCGAGGCCAGCGGCCAGGATGAGGTGGACCGCGCCCTCGGCGCACTGCGCGCCCCGCGCCCCGCCGTCCTGCCCAAGGGGCTGAGCACCGACACCCTGGCGGCGATCACGGACACCCTGCGCACGGCCGGCCCGGACGGCCTCTCCGCCACGACGGCCGGCGGCGCGGTGGGCATCTCCCGGATCACCGCCCGCCGTTACCTTGAACACCTGGTCGACACCGGGCGGGCGGCACGGGCGCCGCTGTACGGGCAGGTGGGGCGGCCGGAGCTGCGCTACCGCTGGCTGAGCGGGGGCTGAGCGACCGGACGCGGACGGGGGCCGGAGCCCGGCGCGGCGTCCGCCGTACGACGTCCCCGGCGCGTACCCGGGCGGCGGGCAGGGAACGTTACGGGGTGCCACCGAGCCGCCGGGCCCGCCGCGGGCCGCACGCAGGCTCCGGCCTGTAGGAGGTCGCCCGTGCGCCCCACCGCCCCTGTGCGCCCCACCGCCCCTGTGCGTACCACCACCCCTGCGCGTCCCAAGGGTCTCGCGCGCGCCACCGCCCCCGTACGCCCCCTCACCACCGCGTTGCTGGCCGCCGCGCTGACGGCCACGGCGCTCACCGCCTGCGGGGCCCCGGGCGGCGACCCGGACACCGTACGGGTCGTCTACCAGCGCAGCACCGACAACAAGTACCGCATCCTGGACGACTATCTGGCGGGCGTGAAGCGGCGGTTCGAGCGGGAGCACCCGGGCCGGAAGATGGAACTCGTTCCCGTACAGGCCGCGCAGGACGACTACGCCGTCAAGGTGCAGCAGATGATGCGCTCGCCGCGGACCGCGCCGGATCTGGTCCGCGAGGACACCTCCCTCATCGACTCGGACGTCGCGTCGGGCTACCTCAGGCCGCTGGACGACAAGCTGGCCGGCTGGCAGGACTGGAAGCGGTATCTGCCGGCCGCCAGGGCGCTGGTGACGGCGGAGGACGGCCGGACGTACGGGGTGCCGGACGGGACGGACACCCGGGGGCTGTGGTTCAACAGGGAGATCTTCGCCCGGGCCGGCCTGCCGGCCGACTGGCAGCCGCGGACCTGGGACGACGTCCTCGCCGCGGCCCGGGCCGTCCGGGACCGGGTCCCCGGGGTGATTCCGTTCCACCTCTACACGGGCAGGGGCCCGGGCGAGGCGGCGGCCATGCAGGGGTTCGAGATGCTGCTGTACGGCACCGGCCGGGACCCGCTGTACGACCCGGCGCGAAAGAAGTGGCTGACCGGCCGCCAAGGCTTCGTGGACGCCCTGGAGTTCGTCCGTACCGTCTACGCCGAGAAGCTCGGCCCGGACCCGGCCGACGCCCTCGACCCCAACGTCAGCACGCGCGTCACCGCCGAGTGGCTGCCCAAGGGGAAGCTCGCCATCGCCCTGGACGGCAACTGGCTCGGCAAGAACTGGCAGCCGGGCGGCAGCAGACCCTGGCCCGCCTGGTCGCGGGTGCTGGGCCGGGCCGCCTTCCCCACCCAGCACGGCGCGGCCCCCGGGCGGGTGAGCCTCTCCGGCGGCTGGGCGTGGGCGGTCGCCGCCCGCTCCCGCAAGGCGGACCTGGCCTGGCAGGTGGTGGAAACCCTCCAGACCCGGTCGAACGCCCTCGACTGGACGGTCCGCGACGGGCAGATCGCCGTCCGGGACGACGTCGCCGCCGACGCGCGCTACCGGACGTACGTACCGGGCATCGACTTCTTCACCGGCCTGGTCGCGGTCACCCGCCACCGCCCGGCCCTGCCCGTCTACCCGCAGGTCTCGTCCGCGCTGCAGGAGGCGATGGAGGAGGTCGCCACGGGCGACGCCACGCCCGCCCGGGCCGCGCGGGATTACGACGAGGAGCTGCGGTCCGTCGCCGACACGGCCGGGGCCGGCCGATGACCGCCCGCCGCCGCCCGGCGCTCACCCGCTGGCTCCCCCTCGCCCCCGCCACCGTCCTGCTCCTCCTCTTCCTGGCCGGACCCGTCGTCTGGTGCGTCGGGATCGCCTTCACCGACACCCGGCTCACCGGCCAGGCGTCGGCGTCCTGGGTCGGACTGGACAACTTCCGGCACGCCTTCGCGGACGAGAACTTCCGGAACGCGGTCGTCCGCACCCTCGTCTTCACGGTCCTGTCGTCGCTCATCGGCCAGAACACCCTGGGCTTCGCGCTCGCCGCCCTGATGCGGCACGCGTCCCGCCCGGTCCGCGCGGTCACCGGCACGGTCGTGATCGCCGCGTGGGTGGTCCCGGAGATCGTGGCGGGCTTCCTCCTCTACACCTTCTTCCACCGGCGCGGCACCCTCAACGCCATCCTGGACGCCCTCCATCTGCCCACCCAGAGCTGGCTGTTCACCCTGCCCATCCTGGCCGTCTCCTTCGCCAACGTCTGGCGCGGCACCGCGTTCTCCATGCTGGTCTACTCGGCCGCGCTGGACGGCATCCCCCAGGACGTGACCGAGGCCGCCCTCGTCGACGGCGCCACCGGCCTCCGCCGCTTCCGCTACATCACCCTCCCCATGCTCCGCCGCACCATCGGCACCAACCTCATGCTCAACACCCTGCAAACACTGTCGGTTTTCGGCCTCATCTGGTCCATGACCCGAGGCGGCCCGGCCCACCGCAGCGAGACCCTCCCCGTCTTCATGTACGACCAGGCCTTCCTCAAGTCCCTCATCGGCTACGGAACGGCGGTCGCCCTCCTCCTGCTGCTCGTCGGCGGGCTGTTCTCGGCGGTGTACCTGCGACTACTGCGCGAGGAGTGAAGCCGGGCCCGTCTCCCACCCCGCGGCCAGGCGAGCGGTGGCAGCCCCTCAGACGCGTACCGCCTGAGCGATGAGTTGCACCGCGGTGGCGAGGGAATGGGGCGTCTGCGCGGCGTGCCCGACGACGAGACACGGACCGAAGGGCGACGGCGGCCGGACGGTGAAGTCACCGAGCCCGCGGACCAGGACACCCGACTGCCGGGCGGCCCGCGTCACGGTACGTTCGTCGAGGTCCCGGGGCAGTGAGACGAGGCTGTGCCGGCCGGCCGCCGCTCCCTGAACGGCGGCGCCGGGAAAGTACCGGGCCAGCGCGTCGGTCAGGGCCCGCCGACGTTCCTGGTGACGCTTGCGCATGCGCCGCAGATGCCGGTCCAGCCGTCCGCCGCGGACGAACTCGGCGAAGGTGAGCTGGTCGACGCTGGACGTGCCGATGTCCAGCCGAGCCCTGGTCCGGCTGAACGGCGCCACCAGATGGGAGGGCACCGTCAGCCAGCCGAGGCGGAGGAAGGGGGCCAAGAGCTTGCTGGCGGAGCTCCCGTGGATAACGTGCTCGGGCGCCGCCGCCTGCAGCGACAGCGGACGTTCGCCGACGTCGAACCAGAACTCGCTGTCGAAGTCGTCCTCCACCACGATCCCGTCGACGGCGCGCGCCCATGAGACGAGTGCGCTCCTGCGCTCGTCGGTCAGTGCCACACCCGTGGGGAACTGGTGAGCGGGCGTGACCAGAACGGCCCTCGTGCCGCTGCGCGCGAGTGCCTCGACGACGATGCCCTGGCCGTCGACGGGCACCGGCACGGCCCGCAGACCGGCGCTCTCGATGAACTGCCGCTGCCCCGGGTGCCCCGGGTCTTCCACACCGATGCTGCGGTGGCCTTCCGCGAGCAGCAGCCGGCACACCAGGGACAGGCCGTGGGAGAACCCGGCCGTCATCATGACGTGGTGGGCCATGGCGCGTACGGCCCGGACACGGCCGAGGTAGGCCGCGAGTTCCTCCCGCACCTCGGCCACTCCCTCCGGCGGCGGGTACTCCAAGTGCTCGGACCCCATGGTCCGCAAGACCTTTTCCACGCAGAAGAGCCACTCCCGCCGGGGGAAGCCCGTGGCGTCGGCCAGACCGGTGCGCAGATCCCAGCGGACGGGAGTACTCACGGCGGCCGGCGGCGCCACCCTTCCGCACGCGGGGACCGTAGCGCTGGAGCGTGTGATGCCCCAGTCCGCGACACGGGTGCCGGACCGGTCGACCGTATGGAGGTAACCCTCGGCCGTGAGCTGCTGGTACACCTCCACCACAACGCTGCGGGACAACCGGAGATCGGCCGCCAGCCGGCGGCTCGACGGCAGGGGGGTGCCGGCGCGCAGTATGCCGGTCGTGATCATGTCCCGGATGCGCGTGCGCAGTTGCTCGCGCAGCGGTTCCCCGGAGGTGCGGTCGATCGTGACCTGCAAGTGCGTCGACATCTGGTCTGCTCGATCCTTCCCCGACTGGACTGGCCTCCGCGGCCAGGCCAAGGCTTTACTGAACGTGCCGCCGCCGCAACCAGAACGGCGTCGCGAGCCGGCTCAGGAACGGGGACTGTCGCTGTCGCGGCCGTCGGGCACCCGAAGCGGGGAAAGGGAGGAAAGCAGGTCATCAACGACCATCGCCGGGGAGCCGAACACCGGCTCGTGGACCGGTTATCCGTGTGGAGACGGAGCTCCGCATGCGGGCGACGCCCATGGTCGCCCGGTAGGATCCGTCGCCGCTCACCAACGATCGCACCGGGGCCCCGTAGGACAGCGCACTCCCGGACGCCTTCGGGACCCGCTTTGTTGCCATTTCCGCGACCCGCGACAGTGCGCGGACTTCTCCGGCCCTATCATCGGGGCGCGAGCGGCCTTTCCAGGTGCGGATCGCACCTCGAAAAACGGAGGTCCCCGGTGTAGGAAGGGAGTTGTTCATTGGACGCGGAGGTGTTGCGCCAGATGCTCACCGAACGCCGGGCCGCCGTCAGCCCCGAAGGGCTGGGGCTGGTACGGATGGATCCCCGGGGCAGAAAGTCCCCGGGGCTGACACAGGCTCACATGGACCACTTACTCCTGCGCGCCCCGGGCACCTACGGCAAACTGGAGCGCGGCGTCCTGGACAATCCGGCGCCCGAGTATTTGCGTGATGTGGCCCATACGCTCGGACTCAGCGAACAGGAATGGGTCGTTCTCTATGGATACGCCCGGGGAGAGCAGCCTCCGTTCCCCCTCGCGGACAGTTCCCGGACCACCACGCCCCGCCACTGGCGGGAGGTGATCACCGAGTCCCCCGCCGTCACCTACATCAGCGACAGCCTCTGGAATGTCCACGCCTACAGCCGCGGTTTCGCCGCGTTGTTCCCCGGCCGCCGGGTTCCGCACAACACCATGCACTGGATGCTCTTCGACGACAGCGCCCGCACCACCACACTGCTCGACTGGGAGAACCGCTGGGGTCCGGTGGCCGTCCCCCAGCTCCGGCTGGCACAGGTCCGGCACAAGGGTGATCCCGTCCTCCAGTGGCTGACCGACCGCTGCCTGGCCGATCCACTGCTGAGCAGGTGGTACCGGAGCGTCCCGTCCGGACACGCGCACCCGGACGGGGCGATACGCCCGTGGCGCCACCCGGAGCAGGGGCCCGGAACCGTCACCATGTGCGTCAGCGAACTGTCCGGATTCCCCGGACTACGGCAGTTCCAGATGATCTTCCGCACGGACGAGGGGACCGCCCCGGAGTACCCCGAATCCGACCCGCGCACCCACGACCCCGCCGGCTACTACCCGCCGTGTGCCCCCATGCCGTGACCGGATCACGCGTGCCAGGCGCCGACGCCGCCGGTGGCGACGAAACCCGGGCCGAAGGCGAGCAGCAGCCCCGGGGCACCGGCCGACGGCGGATCCGCGTAAGTGCGGGTGAGGACGTCGAGGACGGCCACCCCGCCCAGGTTGCCGTTGGTCGCCAGGCTGTCCCACGAGTGCCGCAACCGCTCCCGTTCCAGCGCCAGTTCCTCGGCCACGCTGTCCAGGATGCGCGGCCCGCCGGGATGGGCGACGATCCACTCCGGCCGGAAGGGCCGGTCCCCTTCGGCGGCGGTCACCAGCCATTTCCGGAGCGCGGGCATCGCCTCCCCCGCCGCCTCGATGGCCTTGCGGCTGGAGTTGAAGTGGAAGCCGCTGCCGTCCAGATGCGCCCAATAGCGGTCGCGGCTGTGCGGGAGCAAATACTCCCATGTGGAGTCGATCCGCAGCCCCGGCGACAGCGGTTCGTCCGTGACCACGCAGGCACCGGCCCCGTCTCCGAACAGCACCTTGTAGATCATGGCTTCCACCGAGGTGTCCTGCTGGTGATAGATGGCGCTGAACGTCTCGGCGACGGCCACCAGGCACCGGCTGCCCGGATGCGCGGCGATCAGGTCGGTCGCGCGGACCAGCCCCTGGGCTCCGCCCGAGCAGGCGAGGGACGCCATCGGGACGCGCCGGACGTCCGGCCGCAGGCCGAGCGCCTGCACGAGGTGGACGTCGAGCCCCGGGACCGCCCATGACGTGCTGTGGCTGGTGACCAGGCAGTCGATGTCCGAGGGTTCCAGCCCGGCGTGCGCGAGGGCGCCGCGGGCGGCCTCCTCGGCGAGCCGGCAGGCGTCGTCGAACGCCGCCTGGTTGCGCTCCAGGACCGGGGCGTCCCCGGAGACGGTCGGCGAGTGGAGGGGGCGGGCGAACCTGCGGGTGGAGACCCCGGTGGCCCGGACGATGCGCAGGGTGGCGGCCAGGCGTGGCAGACCGCCGTGGTGGGACTGGATGTCGTCACAGATCTCGTCGGTGGTGACGATGTGTTCGGGCAGCGCTATGGCGGGCCGCGCGACGTAGGCGGGCAAGGGATCCTCCACGGGGGGTCGGTGCGGGGGGTTGCGCCCGGCGGCGGCCGCCGTACGGCGGCCGCCCGGCCGGGTAAGTCCGGGCTCATGTGGCGCGGAGGATGGCCGGTCCGGTGTGCCGGCGTTCCTCACCTGGCCGGAAGATCATGACCATGAGGCGGGCCCTGGGCGACGACAGCGGCTCGGCCGTGCACAGGGACACCCAGCCCGGGCCGAGCCGGGCGTGCAGCAACGGCCGTTCGTCACCGTCCGGGTGGATGTACGATCCGCCACCCGCCTCGTAGAGCGGGCCCGCGACCGGGTCCGCCAGGACGTCCTTCTCGATCTCCGCGAGCGTCTCGTCGTGCGGCAGGGCCGCCATGGCGGCGCGCAACTGCGGCAGCACCATGGGGAGCCAGTGCTCGTCCCAGCCCATCAGGATCTCGCGGGCATCCGGCGCCAGGAGCATCCACCGCATGGTGTTGGTGGGCACCCGCCCGCTCGGGAAAATCTCGGCGAACGCCTTGTTGTACGTGACCACCCGCCAGGACTGGTCGGTGATGTAGGCGATATGGGAGATGCCGTCGATGACGTCCTGCCACGCCCCGCGGACTTCGGTGCCGGAACGCGGATGGAGCGGCGTCGGCGGATCCCGGTGAAGCGTGTAGAGCCAAAGCAACGACCACTCGTGTTCGTTGAACGCCAGAAGTCGGGCGACATCCCGCAATAAGTCCTCTGGAGGATTGGGGTAGTTACCCGTCTCCAGCCTGTTGTACGTTCCGTGAGTGCGGTGCAACAGTTGATCGATCTGCGATTGCGTGAGCCCGGGAGCGCGCCGTCCCTGTCGGGACGGCCTACTCAAACCGTATTCTTCCGGGGCGATGAGCGCCCGTCGTTCGCGCAACAGCCATTGAAGCGCTCCCTTGTCCATCTACCCCCCATTACCACGGCTCCCCCCTCAAGGGAAGACGCTTTAGTCCGAGAGTTTTTCGGAGGAAAAGTTGACCGCTGTAATGATCGCATCTCTCCTGCATCATCAGACTCGGGTTCGACCTACGGGGGTGACCGAACCCGATTCGCCGTCCACGGCGAGTGATGTATCAGTTACGGGAGGGGAACATGCGATCGTCCTTCGACGGGAAATGGCGGCAGTGGGCGGAGTTGATACGGCGCCAGTTACCGCGTTCGGGTTTACGTTCTCCCTTCAGGGCCACCGTCGCTCATCGCGAAGTTAGCCCCGTGCTCAACGGCTGAAAAGACACCCCGCAACAAGTGAGGGGTTGCGGTCCGACGGAGGGGAACCGTCGGATCCCCCGCCCACGCGCGGGCCCGCTCCGGCGCCGGTCCACACGGACGGCACCGACCGCGGGGACGCCGCCGATCAAGCGGGATGCCGCTGATCTTTACGCAAAAACTGGGCAAAAACAAGCCTTGTCAGGTTTGCGAACGCCCACCACGGGAGCCGGACGCCCAGATGACGCCCGCCCACCCGGTACGAGTCCGGCCCGAGCCCGTCGCGCCCCACCGCCGCGGGCCCGTAGTCGTTTCGGGGCCGGGAAGCCCGAGAAGGCCGGGGGAGGCCCGGAGGAAGTCCGGAGGAGCCCCGGGAGCTCCAGGGCCCCAGGAAGCCCGGCGGGAACGCCCGTCCCGGGAACGTGCGTCCCGGGAACACCCGTCCGCAGCCGTCGGGACGCGCCGCGTCGAGAGCCGCCGGAAACCGCCAAAAGGCGTCGAGAGCCGCCGAGACGGGCACCGAGGACGGGCGCGGAAGACCGCCCGTCAGGCGGCCGCCGCCGGCTGGTCCGGGCGGATGACGGCGAAGGGGGCGCCGAAGGGGTCGGCGAGCCAGGCGATGCGGCCGACTCCGGCCACGTCGGCGGCCGGCATCAGCGGCGAGCCGCCGCCGCTCTCCGCCGCCGCGACGACCGCGTCCGGGTCGACGACGGCGAAGTAGGGGATCCAGCGCGGCCGGTCGCCCTCCTGGAGGGGAGCCACTCCGCCGAACGAGGCGGTCTGCTGGTCACCCTCCGCCGTGGAGAGCACCTTGTAGACCATCCCCGGGACCTCCATGTCCGCGACCCGCCACCCGAAGACGCCGCGGTAGAAGGCGTACGCCGCGGTCGGATCGGCGACGTGCAGTTCGGTCCAGCACAGCGCGTTCTCGTCGGAGGCGCGGTCCAGGCCGCCGACGCGCGCGGGCTGCCAGACGGCGAACTCCGCGCCGCCCGGGTCGGTGAAACAGGCCATCCGCCCGGCGTCCATCACGTCGAAGGGCTCGACGCGGACCGTCCCGCCGCCCTGCTCGACGGACTTGGCGGTGGCGTCGGCGTCCGGCGTCCGGAAGTAGACGGTCCAGGCAGGGGAGGCGCCCTCCTCGGTGAGGGGGCCGACGGCCGCGACGGTGGCGCCGTCCCGGCGGAAGAAGCCGTAGCCGCCCGCCTCGGGCCCGGCCGACTGGAACTCCCAGCCGAAGACCGTCCCGTAGAACTCGGCGGACGCTCCGGTGTCCGGGCTCCCCAGGTCGAGCCAGCTGGGCGAACCGGTGACGAAATCAGTGGTGAGCATGGCCGTGCACCCCGTCTCTCCGCGTACCACTCGCGCGGCGTTTTCCGTCTGTTTCCCGTCTTCTGCCCCGTTCCCAGTCTCGCACCGGCCTCCCGCCCCCGCCCGGCACGGCGCGGGCCGCCCCGCGTGCGGCACGACGGCGACCGCGCGAGCATGGGAGGAGGGGACGGACGGGGGCCGGACGGCCCGGCATGCCCCGCGGCACGCGTCACGGCGCCCGGACGGGGCACGCGCGAGGGGGAGACCACGAAGGCGCAGTCAGGAGGTACCACCATGACCACCGCCAAGGACATCATGCACGAGGGCGCGCAGTGGATCCCCAAGACGGAGACGCTGCTCGACGCCGCCCGGCGGATGCGCGACCTGCACGTCGGCGCGCTCCCCGTCAGCGACGAGAACGAGCGCCTGTGCGGCATCATCACCGACCGGGACATCGTGGTGAAGTGCGTGGCCGAGGGCCACGACGCGTCCCGGTGCACCGCCGCCGACCTGGTGCAGGGCACACCGCGCTGGGTCGACGCGAACGCCAGCGTCGAAGAGGTGGTGGAGGAGATGGGCAGCCACCACGTCCGCCGGCTGCCGGTGATCGAGAACAAGAGGCTGGTCGGCATGATCAGCGAGGCGGACGTCGCCCGCAACCTCCCCGAGGACCAGGTCCACGCGTTCGCGTCGCGCGTCTACGCGACACCGCCGCAGACCTGAGGCGACCGGAGGAACGGATGCGGAGCGGGCCCGGGGCGACCGGGCCCGCTCCCTCGCGCCGGGCGCACGCCCTCCGCGCGCCCTGTCCGCCCCGCCGCCCGCCCGCTATCCTCCGAGCACGCGCGCCCGGAGGTCGTCCATGCGCCCGCTTCCCGCCCTGCGCCCACCGCTCACCCGCCGCGCCCGGCGCCGCCTGGCCGCCGACGCCGCGCTGCTCGCCGTCGCCGCCGCCTTCGCCGTACCGCTGCTGTGGCTGGCCCTGGCGTCCGTGGACCCCGAGGCCGGGCTGAGCGTACGGGCCCCGGACGCGCCCTCGGCGGACAACTTCTCGGCCGTGCTGACGGACGAGATCACCTTCACCCCGATGTTCAACAGCCTGCTGCTGTGCGGCGCCGCCACCGCTCTCACGGTGGCCTGCGCGGCCCTCGCCGCGTACCCGCTGTCCCGCTTCCGCTCCCGCTTCGGCCACTCCTACCTGCTGACGATCCTGTTCATGACCTGCCTCCCGATCACCGCGATCATGGTGCCGGTCTACGGGCTGTTCGTCCGGATCAACCTCATCGACACCATGTCCGGCACGATCCTCTTCCTGGCCGCCGCCCAACTGCCGTTCGCCGTATGGCTGATGAAGAACTTCATGGACGACGTGCCGACGTCGCTGGAGGAGGCGGCGTGGACGGACGGCGCGGGCCGGTTCACGGCGCTGGTGCGGATCGTCCTGCCGCTCATGGGGCCGGGCACGGCCGTCGTGGCCGTCTACTGCTTCGCGCTGATGTGGGGCAACTTCTTCGTCCCGTTCCTGCTCCTGCTGTCGCCGGACCGGCTGCCCGCGTCGGTCACCGTCTTCACCTTCTTCGGCAACCACGGGCAGGTGGCCTACGGGCAGCTCGCCGCGTTCTCGGTCCTCTACTCGACGCCCGTCGTCCTGCTGTACGCCCTGGTCGCCCGGCGGCTCGGCGGCGGGTTCGCGCTGGGCGGGGCGGTGAAGGGCTGACCGCGACACCAGCCCCCCATGCACCCCCAGGATGACCGCCGTCCCCCTCAGGGACTACGCGCCGCCTCCGCCCCTCCCGAAAGTGCGACACCGCTTTCCGGTCTCGCGGCTGACGCCCGGCGGACCTCCGGCACAGAGACTGGACGAGTCCCTTCCGATTCCCGCTCCCCCTTCCCACCCCCCTCTTTCCCGTCCCGCGGAATCGGCAGCCCCGACCCGTCCCGAGGAGCCCCCTTGTCCCCCACGGCCGTCCCGACCACCCCCCGCACCGGCGCCGTCGTGGCCCGCGCCACCGGCCTGAGCAAGGTGTACGGCGCCGGGGAGACCCGGGTGACCGCCCTGGACGCGGTCGACGTCGCGTTCCGCCGCGGCGAGTTCACCGCGATCATGGGCCCGTCGGGTTCGGGCAAGTCGACGCTGATGCACTGCATGGCCGGCCTGGACACCGTCTCCTCCGGTTCCGTCCGGATCGGCGACACCGAGCTGTCCGAGCTCGGCGACCGGCAGCTGACCCGGCTGCGCCGGGACAAGGTGGGCTTCGTCTTCCAGGCGTTCAACCTGCTGCCGACCCTGACCGCGCTGGAGAACATCACCCTGCCGATGGACATCGCGGGCCGGCGGACCGACCCCGAGTGGCTCCAGGAGATCGTCGGCGCTCTCGGGCTGTCGGGACGGCTCGCCCACCGGCCGAACCAGCTCTCCGGCGGGCAGCAGCAGCGCGTCGCCGTCGCCCGCGCGCTCACCTCCCGCCCCGAGATCGTCTTCGCCGACGAGCCGACCGGCAACCTGGACTCCCGCGCCGGCGCCGAACTCCTCGGCTTCCTCGGGGAGTCGGTGCGCGCCCTGGACCAGACGGTGGTCATGGTCACCCACGACCCGGTGGCGGCCGCGTACGCGGACCGGGTGCTGTTCCTCGCGGACGGGCGGATCGTGGACGAGATGCCGCGCCCGACCGCGTCGGCGGTGCTGGACCGGATGAAGGCGTTCGAGGCGCACGGCCGCACGAGCTGACCGCCCGGCGCCCGCCCCTCCCGCGGGCAGCCGACGACCCGCCGCCCCCGACCAGACCACCAGAATTCAGGACTCCACGTGTTCCGTACCGCTCTGCGCAACCTCCTGGCGCACCGGACCCGCCTCCTGATGACCGCCCTCGCGGTCCTCCTCGGCACCGCCTTCGTCTCCGGCACGCTCGTCTTCAGCGACTCCGTGAACAAGGCGTACCGCGACCGGACGTCCCGCAGCCTCGACGACGTCGCCGTCTCCGTGACCTCGACGGGCGGCGGCCCGGGCGACGCCGGCGGCCTCGACGCCCGGACGGCCGACCGCATCCGCGCGCTGCCCGGCGTCGCCTCCGTACGCCCCTCCGTCACCGGCACGGTCATCGTCGCCGACCGCCACAACGAGTCCGCGGGCAGCGAGTGGGGCAGCACCGGCGCCAACTACGTGCCCGGCGCGGACGGCAAGGACCGCCGCTACCCGCTCGTCGAGGGCCGCGGCCCGGCCGCCGCCGGCGAGGTCGCGCTCGACACGAGAACGGCGGAGAAGACCGGCGCGCGAATCGGCGGCACGGTACGGCTGGCCGTGGACGGGCCGGTGATGACCAAGAAGCTCGTCGGCACGGTGAGGACGGACGACCCCCGGGTCGGCGCCGGCGGCAGCCTGGCCCTGTTCGACACGGCGACCGCGCAGAAGCTCATCGGCACCAAGGGCCGGTTCGACGAGCTGGTCGTCACCGCCGCCCCCCGCACCGACGAGAACGCGCTGACCGCCCGCGTCCGTACCGTCCTGCCCGACGGCGCGCGGGCCAGGAGCGGCACCGAGCTGGCGGCCGAGCAGTCCAAGGCCATCGACGAGCAGACCGGCACGATCCGCAAGACCTTCCTGGTCTTCGCCGCGGTCTCGCTCTTCGTGGGCATCTTCATCGTCGCCAACACCTTCACCATGCTCATCGCCCAGCGCACCCGCGAGATCGCCCTGTTGCGGGCGGTGGGAGCGTCGCGCCGCCAGGTCGTGCGCTCGGTGCTGATCGAGGCCGGGCTGCTCGGTCTGATCGCGTCGGCGGCCGGTTTCCTCCTGGGCCTCGGAGTCGCGGTCGGCATGCGGTCGCTGCTCGGCGCCAACGGCGCGGAACTCCCGGACGGGCCGCTGGTCGTCACACCCACATCCGCGCTGTCCGCCCTCGGCGTCGGCTTCCTGGTGACCGTCCTGTCCGCCTGGCTGCCGTCCCGGAAGGCGGCGCGCATCGCCCCGGTGGAGGCGCTCGCCGCCGTGGACGCGCCGGCCGGCACCCGGAGCCTCGTCGTACGCAACACCATCGGCGCCGTCCTCACCGGCGCGGGCGTCGCGACCATGCTGTACGTCAGCACCCTCAAGAACGCCCGTGACCTCACCGTCCCCATGGCGGGTTCGGTGCTCACGCTCACCGGCGTCATCGTGCTGGCCCCGCTGCTGTCCCGGCCGGTCGTCCACCTCTTCGGGCGGCTCGCGGAGCGCGTCTCCGGGGTGAGCGGCCGGCTCGCCCGCCGGAACGCGCTGCGCAACCCGCGGCGCACGGCCGCCACCGCCTCCGCGCTGATGATCGGCCTGACGCTGATCACCGGCCTGACCGTGACGGCGGTCTCCGCCGACCGGGGCGTCGACCGGATGGGCGACCAGGACCTGACGGCCGACTACAAGGTGAACACCGCGGGCGGCCGGGGCCTGGACCCCGCCACCGCGCGGACGCTGGCCAAGCTGCCGGACGTCGACGCGGCGGTCCCGCTCCGCGTCACCGGTTTCGACTCCGCGGGCGATCCGGCGGGCATCCGGGGCACGGACGTGGCGGCGGTCGGGAAGGTCACCGACCTGAAGGTCCTCAAGGGCTCCCTGTCCGACGTGCGCGGTACCCACGTGGCCGTCAGCGAGGATTACGCCCGCAAACGGCATCTGACGGTCGGCTCGTCGCTGCCCATGACGTTCTACGACGGGAAGCGCGCCACGGCCCGCGTCGTCGCCGTCCACTCGAAGAACGACGTACTGAGCGACGTCCTCGCCGCGCCCTCCTTCGTCGATCCGCACCTGGACCGGGTACGGGACCAGGAGGTGCTGGTCAAGGCCGCGCCCGGGAAGGCCGACGGGCTGCGCGCGCGGATCCGGGAGGCCCTGGGCGGCAACCCGGCCGTCAAGGTCGAGAGCCGCGACGACCTGCGCCGTTCCGCCGCCGGTGACATCGACGACGTCCTGTACCTGATGTACGGACTGCTGGGCGTGGCCGTCGTGATCGCGGTGATCGGCGTGGTCAACACCCTCGCCATGTCGGTCTTCGAGCGCACCCGGGAGATCGGGATGCTCCGGGCGATCGGGCTGGCCCGCTCGGGCGTCCGGCAGATGGTGCGGCTGGAGTCCGTGATGATCGCGATGTTCGGCGCGGTGCTCGGCGTGGGGCTGGGGCTCTTCCTCGCCTGGTCGGGCGGGCATCTGCTGCGGACCTCGTTCCCGCAGTACGAGATGGTCGTGCCGTGGGAGCGGATCGGGGTGTTCCTGCTGCTGGCGCTGGCGGTCGGCGTCCTAGCGGCGGCGTGGCCGGCGCGGCGGGCGGCACGGCTGGACACCCTGGAGGCGATCGGGGCGCAGTGACCCGGCCCCGGAGGTGGGGGTCCGCCGCGGGCAGGCCCCCACCTCCGGGTAAGTACCCACCCTATTGTGCGTACTTGAGCGGGACCGCCGCCTGGACGAGGGTGAAGGGGCGCGCGCAGCCGAGAACCCTTCCCACCTCGCCCCTTCAGGAGCAGACCCGCCATGAGCAACACCCCCGTCACCCTCCTCGGCCTCGGCGCCATGGGCAAAGCACTGGCCACCGCCTTCCTCACCAACGGCCACCCGACCACCGTCTGGAACCGCACCCCGGAGAAGGCCGACCCGCTCGTCGCCCTCGGCGCCGTCCGCGCCGACGACGTCGTCGCGGCGGTGAGCGCGAGCGAGCTGGTGATCGCCTGCATCTGGGACTACGCGTCCGTGGAGGAGACGCTGAAGCCGGCGGCCGCCGCCCTGAAGGGCCGGACGCTCGTCAACCTCACCAACGGCACACCCGGGCAGGCGCGGCGGATGGCCGCCTGGGCGGACGAGCACGGCATCACCTACGTCGACGGCGGCATCATGGCCATCCCGCCGGGCATCGGCACGGAGCAGGCGTTCCTCGTCTACAGCGGCGCCCGGGAGGCGTTCGACGCGTACCTCCCGGTCCTGGAACGGCTCGGCGCGGCCCGCTTCGTCGGCACCGACCCGGGGCTGGCGGCGCTGTACGACATCGCGCTGCTGTCCGGGATGTACGGCCAGTTCATGGGCGTGATGCAGGCCCTGGCGATGACGTCCGCGGCCGGCGTCCCGGCGGATGAGTTCACGCCGCTGCTCACCGCCTGGCTGGAGGCGATGGCGACGAGCATCCCGCGCTTCGCCGAGCAGATCGCGTCGGGCGACCACTCCCAGCACGTCGTCTCCAACCTCGCGATGCAGACCGCCGGTTACGGCAACCTCCTCGCCGCCTCCGAGGAGCAGGGGGTGCGCCCGGTCTTCCACACGGCGCTCCAGGAGCTGATGGTGCGGCGGACGGCGGAGGGGTACGGCGCGGACGACCTGACGAGCATCGTCGAGCTGATGAAGATCGAGAAGTAGCGCTCGCGCAGGGGAGGTTGCGAAGAAGCGGCGTGCGGCGCCCGGTGAACTCCGGGCGCCGCACGCCGCTTTCACACTCCCCCGCAACGGGCGTTCCGCGCGCGGCCGTTGCGATAGCGTACGGACCAGCGCTGCATAAGCGCCCCCCTTCACGAGGGACCCACGCACGTCGGGGTCCTCGTCCGGGAGGTCCTTCACGGGCTTCCACGGGCGGGGAGTCCGAACCCGGGCCCCCTCCGGAGCGGTCACCGGTCCTCTGGCCGCAACCGTCGAAGGGGGGCGCCATGGGGCGTCACCGCAAGAAGCCTCTGCACGAGCGGATCGCGGCAGTGATCCGGGAGTTCTGGAGGTGGCTCAACGAACGGTGACCGCCAGTCCTCCCAGCTACTGAGGACTGACGGTCAGGATGCCGTCCGTTGAGGGCGGTGCTGGCTCTCGCCCCGGAGACCGCCGGGGCGAGGGCCTCTTTTTGGTTGTGCCGCGACGACGCGGTGAGCGCCGCCTCGGTGACCGCCAGTCCTCCGAGGAACTGAGGACTGACGGTCAGGATGCCGTCCGTTGAGGGCGGTGTCGGCTCTCGTCCCGGGTGGCCGCCCAGGGGCGAGGGCCTCTTTTTGGTTGTGGTTACACCGTTGAAGGGGGGCACCTCGCTCAGGCGATCAGCCCGGGCGAAGCCATGGGGCGTCCCCAGCCCCGAGGATTCCGAAGACTCCCCAGGGCCACCAGCACTCTAGCGCCCCCGCGGCACACCGTAAACGCCACCGAGTCAAGTGCCGTACCCGCCAACCCCCGTACGGGGGAGGCGGAAAGCCGCGAACCGGAGCCGTCCGGACGAGCCGTCCGCCCGCGAACCCTCAGCCGGTCAGAAAACCGACTCCGCCTCGTCCATCCGGTCCTCCGGCACCCGCTTCAGCTCGGTGATCGCGTCCGCCAGCGGCACCATCGTGATGTCGGTACCGCGCAGCGCCGTCATCTTGCCGAAGTCGCCGCGGTGCGCGGCCTCGACCGCGTGCCAGCCGAAGCGGGTGGCGAGGACGCGGTCGTACGCCGTCGGGGTGCCGCCGCGCTGGACGTGGCCGAGGATGACCGGGCGGGCCTCCTTGCCGAGGCGGCGCTCCAGCTCGCCGGCGAGCTTGGTGCCGATGCCGGCGAACCGCTCGTGGCCGAACTGGTCTATGGCGCCCTTCTTGTAGTCCATCGTCCCGTCGGCCGGGTGCGCGCCCTCGGCGACGCAGATGACGGCGAACTTCTTGCCGCGGGCGAACCGCTCCTCCACCATCTTCACCAGGTCGGCGGGGTCGAAGGCCCGCTCGGGGAGGCAGATGCCGTGGGCGCCGCCGGCCATGCCGGACTCCAGGGCGATCCAGCCGGCGTGCCGGCCCATGACCTCGACGACCATCACGCGCTGGTGGGACTCGGCGGTGGTCTTCAGCCGGTCGATGGCCTCGGTGGCGACGCCGACGGCCGTGTCGAAACCGAAGGTGCGGTCGGTGGAGGAGATGTCGTTGTCGATCGTCTTGGGGACGCCGACGACCGGGAGACCGGCGTCCGACAGCATCCGGGCCGCGGTGAGAGTGCCTTCGCCGCCGATGGGAATGAGCACGTCGATGCCGTGCTCACGGGAGAAGTCCTTGGCGTTCTCGCACGCCTCGCGCAGCCGGGCGCGCTCCAGCCGGGCCGAGCCCAGGATGGTGCCGCCGCGGGCCAGGATGCCGCTCACGGCGTCGAGGTCGAGCTTGCGGAACCGGCCGTCGAGCAGGCCCTTGAAGCCGTCCTCGAAGCCGATGACCTCGTCACCGTGCTCCGTGATGGCACGGTGCACCACCGAGCGGATGACGGCGTTCAGGCCGGGGCAGTCGCCGCCCGCGGTGAGGACTCCGATGCGCATCGTGCTGTGTCTCCTGCTGGTTCTGGTGGTCGCTAGTGGGACCTGTGAGCCGGACCCGATTGTTCCACGGGCCCGCCGGACCCGCCGCGCTCGTACGGGCGGCCGTCAACGCACATTAACCAACACACTGACGATCTTCCGCCGAGCCCCTCGCCTTCCGCCTGACGAGCGCCTTATCCAGGGTCGCAGGTATTGTCAAGAGGGCAAGACCACCCTAACGGGTAATTTCACAAGCCGAACAAACGCCACTCGAACAGCACACGGCCATGGAGCAAGGAGAGCACGCGTGACGCGCAGCGTGTACGTGACCGGGACCGACCGCGGCGACGGACGCCAGGTCATCGAGCTGGGAGTCATGGAGCTCCTCACCCGCCAGGTGGACCGGGTGGGGGTGTTCCGCCCGCTGGTGCACGGCGACGGGCCGGACCGTCTCTTCGACCTCCTGCGCACCCGCTACCGGCTGGAACAGTCACCCGAAAGCGTGTACGGCCTCAGCTACGCCGAGGCCGCCGCCCTCCAGGCCGAGAAGGGCACGGACGAACTGGTCTCCCGGCTCGTCGAGCGCTTCCACGCCGTCTCCCGGGAGTACGAGAACGTCCTCGTCCTCGGCACCGACTTCATCGGCAGCAACCTGCCGGACGAGCTGGCGCTCAACGCCCGGCTGGCCAACGAGTTCGGCGCCTCGGTGATCACCGTCGTGGGCGGCGGCGGCCAGACCGCCGAGGCCGTCCGCGCCGAGGCGCGCAACGCCTGCCGCGCCTACGAGGCGCTGGGCTGCGACGTCGTCGCCCTCGTCGTCAACCGGGTGGCCCCGGCCGACCGCGAGGCCATCGCCGAGGGCCTGTCGGCGAGCCTGCCGGTGCCCTGCTACGCGCTCCCCGAGGACGCCTCGCTCTCCGCGCCGACCGTGGCGCAGATCGTCCGCAAGCTGGGGGCCGAGGTGCTGCTCGGCGACGACGCCGGGCTCAACCGGGACGCCAAGGACTTCGTCTTCGGCGGCGCCATGCTGCCCGTCTTCCTCCCGGCCCTGACCGACGGCTGCCTGGTGGTCACCCCCGGCGACCGCGTCGACCTGATCGTCGGCGCCCTCGCCGCGCACAGCGCCGGCGCCCCCTCGATAGCCGGCGTGCTCCTCACCCTGGACGAGCGGCCGGGTCCGGACATCCTGGCGCTGGCCGGCCGGCTCGCCCCCGGCACCCCGGTGATCTCCGTGCCCGGCGGCTCCTTCCCGACGGCGGCCGAGCTGTTCGCCGTCGAGGGCAAGCTGGACGGCTCGTCGCCGCGCAAGGCGGAGACCGCCCTTGGCCTGTTCGAGCGGCACGTCAACACCGCCGAGCTCACCGAGCGCATCGCCGTCGCCCGCTCCGGCCGCGTCACCCCGATGATGTTCGAGCACGAGCTGATCGAGCGCTCCCGCTCCGCCCGCCGCCGCGTCGTCCTCCCCGAGGGCACCGAGGAGCGCGTGCTGCGCGCCGCCGACGTGCTGCTGCGCCGCGACGTCTGCGACCTCACCCTGCTGGGTGAGGAGGACGTCATCCGCAAGCGCGCCGCCGAGCTGGGCATCGACCTGGGCGAGGCGCAGCTCATCGACCCGCAGAAGTCGCCGCTGCGCGAGCGCTTCGCCGAGATCTACGCGGCGGCCCGCGCCCACAAGGGCATGACGGTGGAGCTGGCCCACGACGTCGTCGCCGACGTGTCGTACTTCGGCACGCTGATGGTGCAGGAGGGGCTGGCCGACGGCATGGTCTCCGGCGCGGTGCACTCCACCGCCGCCACCATCCGGCCCGCCTTCGAGATCATCAAGACCGCGCCGGGCGCGCAGATCGTCTCGTCGGTCTTCTTCATGTGCCTGGCCGACCGGGTCCTCGTCTACGGCGACTGCGCCGTCAACCCGGACCCGAACGCCGAGCAGCTCGCGGACATCGCCATCCAGTCCGCCGCGACCGCGACCCAGTTCGGCGTGGAGCCGCGGATCGCCATGCTGTCGTACTCCACCGGCACCTCCGGCTCCGGCGCGGACGTGGACAAGGTGCGCCGGGCGACCGAGCTCGTCCGCGAGCGCCGTCCCGACCTGCTGGTCGAGGGCCCGATCCAGTACGACGCGGCCGTGGACGCCGCCGTCGCGGCCACCAAGCTGCCGGGCTCCGAGGTGGCCGGCAAGGCGACCGTCCTCGTCTTCCCCGACCTGAACACGGGCAACAACACCTACAAGGCCGTGCAGCGCTCGGCCCACGCGGTCGCGGTCGGCCCGGTGCTGCAGGGTCTGCGCAAGCCGGTCAACGACCTGTCCCGCGGTGCCCTCGTCCAGGACATCGTCAACACCGTCGCCATCACGGCCATCCAGGCCCAGGGCGACCAGCGCGGCGACCGCGTCGAGCCGTGATCCCCGCCCCGCCCTCCGCCGTTCCCCCCACCACGGAAAGCCCCATGACTGCCAACGCCCAGGCCACCTCCCGCGCGACCCGCGTCCTCGTCCTCAACTCCGGCTCGTCCTCGCTGAAGTACCAGCTCCTGGACATGGCCGACGGCTCCCGGCTCGCCGTCGGGCTCGTCGAGCGCATCGGCGAGGACTCCTCGCGGCTGGCCCACACCCCGCTGGCGACCGGCGGCACCAAGCGCGAGATCACCGAGCGGATCGCCGACCACACCGCCGCGCTCCAGGCCGTCGCCGCCGAGCTGGCGGCGGACGGGCTCGGCCTGGACTCCCCCGAGCTGGCCGCGATCGGCCACCGCGTGGTGCACGGCGGCAACCAGTTCACCGAGCCGACGCTGATCACCGACGAGGTGCTGGCGGAGATCGAACGGCTGATCCCGGTCGCCCCGCTGCACAACCCGGCCAACATCACCGGCATCCGCACCGCCCAGGCGCTCCGCCCGGACCTGCCGCAGGTCGCGGTGTTCGACACGGCGTTCCACACGACGATGCCGGAGCACGCCGCGCGCTACGCGATCGACGTGGCCACGGCGGACGCGCACCGGGTGCGCCGCTACGGCTTCCACGGCACCTCGCACGCGTACGTCTCGCGGGAGACGGCGAAGCTGCTGGGCAAGGACCCGTCCGAGGTCAACGTGATCGTCCTGCACCTGGGCAACGGCGCCTCGGCGTCCGCCGTCCAGGGGGGCCGCTGCGTGGACACCTCCATGGGCCTGACGCCGCTGGAGGGCCTGGTCATGGGCACCCGTTCCGGTGACGTCGACCCGGCGGTCATCTTCCACCTGGCCCGCAACGCCGGGATGTCCGTCGACGAGATCGACTCGCTCCTCAACAAGAAGAGCGGTCTGATCGGACTGTGCGGCGACAACGACATGCGCGAGATCCGCCGGCGGATCGACGAGGGCGACGAGGCGGCGCGGCTCGCGTTCGACATCTACGTGCACCGGCTGAAGAAGTACATCGGCGCCTACTACGCGGTGCTGGGCAAGGTCGACGCGATCGCCTTCACGGCGGGTGTGGGCGAGAACGCGGCGCCCGTGCGGGAGGCCGCCGTGGCCGGTCTGGAGGAGCTGGGCCTGGCCGTGGACGCGGAGCTCAACGCGCAGCGCGGGGACTCGGCGCGGCTGATCTCCCCTGACTACGCGCGGGTCGCCGTCGCGGTCGTCCCGACCGACGAGGAGCTGGAGATCGCCACCCAGGCATACGCCCTGGTCAGCGCCTGATCCCCGCGGAGCCGGGGGTTCCGCCCCCGGCTCGCCCCTGTTCCTTCCCACAGCTCGAATATTCCGCTCCGAAACAAACCGATAGGATCTGCCCCATGCGCCGTTCCAAAATCGTCTGCACCCTGGGCCCCGCCGTCGACTCCTTCGAGCAGCTGAAGACGCTGATCGAGGCCGGTATGAACGTGGCCCGCTTCAACATGAGCCACGGCAGCCACTCGGAGCACGAGGAGCGGTACCACCGCCTCCGCAAGGCCGCCGAGGAGACCGGCCGCGCGGTCGGCGTCCTGGCCGACCTCCAGGGCCCGAAGATCCGCCTGGAGACCTTCGCGGACGGCCCGGTGGAGCTGGTGCGCGGTGACGAGTTCGTCATCACGACGGAGGACGTCGCCGGCGACAGGACGATCTGCGGCACCACCTACAAGGGCCTGCCGGGCGACGTCGCCAAGGGCGACCAGATCCTGATCAACGACGGCAACGTCGAGCTGCGCGTGACGGAGGTCGACGGCCCGCGGGTCAAGACGATCGTCATCGAGGGCGGTGTCATCTCCGACCACAAGGGCATCAACCTGCCCGGCGCGGCCGTCAACGTCCCGGCGCTGTCCGAGAAGGACATCGAGGACCTGAAGTTCGCGCTCGCGATGGGCTGCGACATGGTCGCCCTGTCCTTCGTCCGCGACGCCAAGGACGTCCTGGACGTGCACCAGGTCATGGACGAGGTCGGCCGTCGCGTCCCGGTGATCGCCAAGGTCGAGAAGCCGCAGGCCGTCGAGAACATGCAGGAGGTCGTCATGGCCTTCGACGGTGTGATGGTGGCCCGTGGCGACCTCGCGGTGGAGTACCCGCTGGAGCGCGTCCCAATGGTGCAGAAGCGCCTCATCGAGATGTGCCGCCGCAACGCCAAGCCGGTGATCGTCGCGACCCAGATGATGGAGTCGATGATCACCAACTCCCGTCCGACCCGCGCCGAGGCGTCCGACGTCGCCAACGCCATCCTGGACGGCGCGGACGCGGTCATGCTGTCGGCCGAGTCCTCGGTCGGCGCCTACCCGATCGAGACCGTCAAGACGATGTCCCGCATCGTCGAGGCGGCCGAGCAGGAGCTCCTCTCCAAGGGCCTCCAGCCGCTCGTCCCGGGCAAGAAGCCGCGCACCCAGGGCGGTTCGGTGGCCCGCGCGGCTGCCGAGATCGCCGACTTCCTGGGCGGCAAGGCCCTCGTCGCCTTCACCAAGTCCGGCGACACCGCCCGCCGCCTGTCCCGCTACCGCGCGGCCCAGCCGATCCTGGCCTTCACCACGGACGCGGCCACCCGTAACCAGCTCGCCCTGAGCTGGGGCGTCGAGACGTACGTCGTCCCGCACGTCGACAACACCGACGCCATGGTCGACCTCGTCGACGCCGAGCTCCTCAAGCTCAAGCGCTACAACGAGGGCGACACCATGATCATCACCGCCGGCTCCCCGCCCGGCGTCCCGGGCACGACCAACATGGTCCGCGTCCACCACCTGGGCCGCGAGAACTGACCCTCGCGCCCGAAACGGCTGTGGCCGCCGCCCCCTCCCGGGGGGCCGGCGGCCACAGCCGTTTCGGGCGCGACGCCGCTACGGGTACACCCCGTCCGTGACGTAGACGCGCATGTTCGGGATGGTGAGGGTGCCGCCGAACTGGCCCGCCTGGCGGATCTTCACGTCGGTGAAGAAGATCGGGATGGGGAGCTTGAGGCCCGGGATGAGCGGGGGCGGGTGTTCGGCGGTGTAGTCGGCGGCGAAGATCGGGAGGGTGCTGCCGAGGAGCTTGCCCTTCAGCTGCTCGGTGTACATGGTGACCCGGCCGCCGTTGACGGTGGAGGTCTTGCCCGGGCCCGACTGGTGGTAGATCCGCTTCCGGTCGTTGACCAGGGCGTGCAGGTCGTCGATCGCCAGCTTGTCGGCGGTGAACTTGAGGACGGACTTCTTCTGCCCGCCCGCCGTGACGATCTCCTTGACCCCCTCGTAGGTGAGGCCGGTCAGGGTGAGCCTGTTCGCCTCCAGGTACCAGGGGTTGTCGGCGAAGGCGGCCTGCCCGTTGTCCGCCTGCCGTTTGGTGAGCGGGCAGGGGCGCGGCGTCTTCGCGGCCGACGTGCCGGGCGAAGGGGTGCTCGACGGTGACGAGCCGGGGGTCGTGGTGGGCGTCGGCGTGGAGGCGGGGTCCGGGGTGCCGTCCTTCGGGTCGGCGGAGGGGTCGGTGGTCGGACGCGTCGCCTTCTTGCCCGCCGCCTCCTCCGTCTTCTTCCCAGCGCCGTCCGGGGTCTTCCCGGGCTTGGGCGTCGCCGAAGTGGCGGGAGGGGTCGGGGTGGTGCCTGTTGCGCCCGGTGACGGGGTGGTCGTCGGGGCCGGGGTGGGGGACGTCGTCGAACCGGGCGTCGGCGTCGGAAGCTTCGAGGGCAGGTCCGGTACGGGCGGCACCGGCAGCTTGCCCTCGCCCGGTACGGCCGGGTCCGGCGTCGGGTCGGCGGTGGGGGTGGGAGCGGGCTTCCGCTTCCCGTGCGCGTCCGGGCCGTCCTTCCCCTCGCCGTCGGGGGCCTTCGTCGCCTTGTCCTTGTCCCCGTCCTCGTCCTTGTCCTTCTTCTTGCCCTTGCCCTTGTCCTTCTCCTTGCCGGCGTCCTCGTCGGCGTCCCCGCCCGCGCTCGTGCCCGGGCTCGGCGTGGTCGTGGGCGAACCCGCCGTGGGTGAACCGGGCGTCGGTACGTCGGGCGTGGGCGTCCCGTCCGGCGTGGTCACGCAGAAGGCGTCGCCGAACGGACTGGGCGCCCCCGGCTTGGCCGTGGCCAGCTGGGGCGTGAAGCCCATGCCCATGAGCACCGCCGTGGGCATGGCCGCCAGTGCGACGGCCTTCCCCGCGGGCATGTGCAGGCGCGCCAGCAGGGGTTTCCTGGGCGCGGCGTGGCGCGGACCGGCTCTCGGGCAGTCGCGGTCGCGCGCGTCGTCGTCAGTCGCCACGGTGGCTCCTGTTCATTCCTTCACCAGCGACGGACCGGACGGGATCGGGAGGTCCGGCGGCTCCTCCTCCGAGGCATCCGTGGCCTCCGGCAGCGGCTGCGCCGGGGCCCAGGAGACGGCGAGCGCGCCGCCCAGCATCGCCGGGATGATCCCGAGCAGGAACGCGCCGAAGTTGGAGACGACGAGCGAGACGATCCCGAGCAGGATGGCCGCGATCCCCGAGAAGACCCGGGAGTGCCGCTGGAACCACATGGTCAGCCCGAGGACGATGAGCAGGATCCCGATGATCAGTGACCCGGCGCCCGCCGTGGTGGACAGCCGGATGCTGAGCTCGCCGAACTTCAGGGTCTGGTACGGGATGTACATGATCGGCACACCGGCGAGCATGGTCCACAGACCGGCCCAGAACGGGCGCTCACCCCGCCAGGTCCGGAACCTGCGGCGCAGGCCGCTCTTGTCGGCCGGCTGTGGTGGCGTCGTGTCGGCGCTCATGATGTACAGCTCCTCGGAACTGGCGGTTTGGTGCTGTGCGAGCCCTGCCGGGCTCTCGTTCCGCTACCCCGCGGCGGAGTGCGCGCGGCGCGGGCACGGGAGCCGGTGCGGTTCCCGTCCCCGGCCGTACCGGCGTGTTACTCGCCGACCTTGCACTTCTGTGCGCCCATGCCGACGCTCATGTGGAGGCCGGGCAGGGTGAACGAACCGGCCGACGTGGCCCACGCCTGCTGCTCCACGTCGTCGAACTCGACCGACTCGGCCTGCTGGGCGAAGGAGCCCGGCACCGACTTGGTCTTGTCGCCGGGGTTCTTGCCCGGTCCCTGGGTCATGTGGTCCGACGAGACGCCGATGTCGATCTTGTTGAACTGGGCGTTCCCGACCTTCATCTCATTGGCGTCGAGGTAGAGCTGCTTCGCCACGACCTTCGTGTCCCCGCCGCCCGCCTTCAGCTTGAGGCCCACCGCTCCGAACGGCGTCGGAACGTTGACCGCCTGGCAGAGGTTGGTGATGTCGGCCCGGTTCATGCCGACGACCGCGACCGCCTTGTGGTCCTTGGCGTTCGGGTCCGTGTCCTCCATAGCGCCGTACTGGCCGAAGCCCTCGCCGTGGATGTGCTTGGCCGTGATCTGGAACTGCTGACCGGAAACCTGGAACGACGCCGCCAGCGCGCCCTGCGCGATGGCCATCGTGACCGCCGCCGCCGCGCCCACACTCGGGACCATGACGACCGCGAACCGCTTCCATCTGGTCCCACCGCGTGCCTGGGACTTCATGACTTGCCTCCTTCTCGGACGTACACCCCGAGCGGGCCGACGACTTCTGGCCCGGGGTGGGAGACGTGCTACGTCCTCGGGAAGCGGAGCGCCGTCGCGTGCGGTGGCGTCCAACGCCAAGCCGCGACCGAAACACCGGCGATCACCCCCGAGCGACAACCACGTGGCCACGCGTGCGCGCAACCTCCGGGACAGGCCCCGTCGTTGGCGGCGGGGACCCCCCTGTCCCACGGCCGGCGGGCAGGCCGCCGGTCGCCCCGGTGGGGACCCAGCTCCCGGGCGCCGGCCGGATGCCGTGCCGCGGTGCTGGACCGGGTTGCGCCGATCGTGGTCGATTCCGGGGCGGGGCACAAGAGGTTCATT
This sequence comes from Streptomyces mobaraensis, assembly GCF_020099395.1. NCBI lineage: Bacteria > Bacillati > Actinomycetota > Actinomycetes > Kitasatosporales > Streptomycetaceae > Streptomyces > Streptomyces mobaraensis. The sequence goes on from NZ_CP083590.1 coordinate 2,366,383, forward strand.
ACTTGCGAGTAACGCCCGGGCGTCCCCGAGGAGTCAGGGCCGCGACGGGCGGGCACGCGGCGTGAGCGGCAGCATGCCGGAAACGTGGCGGCATAACGGGAAAAACCCGGGCGGAAGCCCGGGTTTCCCTTACCTCAAGTAACTACGGTCGCCTTTATAAAGATTTGATATACCGCGACCGGTGTTTCGTCTGTGACGAGCGTGTGAACGGGACGGTCAGAACAGCGCCCGCGACAGCGCCGTCCGCGCCGCCGTCACCCGCGGGTCGTCCGGGCCGATGACCTCGAACAGCTCCAGCAGCCGGACGCGTGCCGCGTCGCGGTCCTCGCCGGCCGTCCGCCGGATGACGTCGATCAGCCGCCCGAACGCGTCCTCGACGTGCCCGCCGACCAGGTCGAGGTCGGCCGCCGCCGCCTGCGCGTGGACGTCGCCCGGCGCGTCGGCCGCGGCCTTGCGCACCTGCTGGGGGTCCGCGCCCTGGACCCGCCGCAGCAGCTCCGCCTGGGCCAGGCCCAGCTTGGCCTCGACGTTGAGCGGGTCGTCGGACAGCACGTTCTTGTACGCCTGGACGGCACCGCCCAGGTCCCCCTTGTCGAGGGCGTCGTGGGCCGCTCCCAGCGCCGCGTCGTGCGGCCCGGCCGGACGCGCCGGCACCTCCGCCTCACCGGCACCCGGCGCCGCGGGCACGCCGACGATCCCGAACTGCTGCTCCGCGACCTGGACGAGCTGGTCCAGCACCTGGCGGATCTGCGCCTCGGGCGCCGCGCCCTGGAACAGCGGCAGCGCCTGCCCGGCCACCACCGCGAAGACCGCCGGGATGGACTGGACCCCGAACTGCTGGAACAGCCGCTGGTTGGCCTCGACATCGACCTTGGCCAGCACGAACCGGCCCGCGTACTCCCCGGCCAGCCGCTCCAGGACCGGGCCGAGCTGCTTGCAGGGCTCGCACCAGTCGGCCCAGAAATCGATGACGACCGGCACCTCGGCCGACCGCTGAAGCACCTCGTGCTCGAACGACGCCTCGTCGACGTCGAGGACCAGACGCACCGCGCCCGCGGGCGCACCGCCCTGGCGCGCCGCCTCGGCCCGCGCCTGCTCCGCCTTCTGCTTGGCTTCCCCGGCCGCCTTCACCGCGGCGAGGTCGACCACTCCACTCATGGACATGTTCCGTGGCTGCATGGGCCTATCCTCCCCCCTCCGCACGGCGATCGGAAAAGTACGCAGCGGTACACAGCGAATTCGACGCCGGGTCCCCACCTGGCGTCCGTGGTTGTCGCTCACTCTTTCGCTACGACTCGTAGCGTAACTGGAACCCCCTCGGCACGGCAGGGCGCCTTCCGTGATCTGCCTCATACCCGCGCGGCTACCCGGCGGTAAGGTCGCCGTATGACGTCCGCCCCGCAGCCCCCCGCACACCGTGCGAGCGGCCGCACGGGCCGCCCCCGCAGCGCCGAGGCCGACCGCGCGATCCTCGACGCGACGCGCGCCGCGCTGGTCGAACTGGGGTGGGGCAAGCTGACGATGGGCGACGTCGCCGCCCGCGCGGGGGTCGCCAAGACGACCTTGTACCGGCGCTGGGCCGGCAAGAACGCGCTCGTCGTCGATGCCGTGGCCGACCTCTTCGACGAGCACCTCGAACTGCCCGACCGGGGTAGTTTGCAGGCCGATATCGAGGGGGTCGTGCTTCGGTTCGCGGCGCTTCTCGATCGGCCGGAGACGAAGACGGCCCTGATGGCCGTTGTCGCGGAGTCGACCCGGGACGAGGTGCTGCGTGAGCGCATCCGCTCCGCGATCGTCGAACGCCAGAAGGGCCTGGTCCTGCTGGGCCGTGCCCGCGCCCAGGCTCGCGGGGAACTTCCCCGCGAGGACGAGCCGGCCGTCGCCGCCCGGACCGCGGATCTCATCTTCGATGTGATCGCGGGGGCGGTCGTCCATCGGACGCTCGTCAGTGCGGAGCCGGTGGACGCGGAGTGGGCGCGGGGGTTCACGGCGTTGCTCATCGGGGGGTTGGCGGGGGCCGGGGCGGCTTCGCCGCGGTAGGGGTGCCCCGGTCCCTCCCCCAAAGGGGGCACCCCCATTCACCGTTTCTGGCGGGGGCCAGCCCCCGCGCCCCCGAAGCGCCCTGCGGGCGCTGTCCTCAATCGCCGGACGGGCTGATACAGCCCGTCCGGCGATTGAGGACGAGCGGCGAAGGGGCGGGGCCGGGGCAACTCACCCCTCCAAACACGCCCGCACCGCCGCCACCAACCGCCCCGCCCGCTCGTCCCCCTCGCCGATCATCCGGTTGGCGACATACGCGAAGCCGACCCCGAACTCGTCGTCGCCGAAGCCCAGATGGCCGCCCGCGCCGTCGTGGCCGAAGCTGCGGGGGCCGAGCATGGGGACGACGGGGGGTGAGTCGAGGTGGAAGCCGACGCCCCAGCGGACGCCGAGGTCGGGGAAGCCGGACCAGGAGGCGCCGGAGGTCTGCGGGCGTACGGCGGCGGTCACCGTGTCCTCGGTGAGCAGCCGGGGGCCGCCGTCGACGCCGGTGACGGCCGCCGCGTACATCGCGGCGAGGCCGCGGGCGGTGGAGACGGCTCCGGTGGCGGGGATCTCGGCGGTCAGGAAGTCCTTGGCGTTCCAGCCGCGCGGGTGGTCGAGGCCCGGGAAAACGAAGGCGCCGTTCATGGTGAGGATGCGCGTGAAGAGGTGGTCGGGGTCCGGGAGGGCCGGCGGCTCGCCGTCGTACGCGAGGCGGGCGAGGCCCTCGTACTCGTCCTCGGGGACGCCGATCCAGGTGCGCAGGCCCAGGTCGTCGGCGACGGCGGAGCGGAAGTACGCGCCGGGGGTGAGGCCGGTGATCCGCCGGATCAGTTCGCCGGCCAGCCAGCCGATGGTGTGGCCGTGGTACTCGTGCGCGGTGCCCGGCTCCCAGAGGGGCTGCTGTTCCTCCAGGGCGCGGACGACCGGGGTCCAGGCGGTGATCTCGGCGAAGGACGGGCTGGCGTCGAGGACGGGGAGGCCGGCCCGGTGGGCGAGGATCATGCGGGTGGTGACGCCCTCTTTGCCGTTCCGGGCGAACTCGGGCCAGTGGTCGGCGACGGGGGCGTCGAGGTCCAGCAGGCCCTGCTGGACGAGGAGGTGGACGCAGAGGACGAGGACGCCCTTGGCGGCGGACATCACCGGAACGGCCGTGTCCGCTTCCCAGGGGCGGCCGGTGCGCTCGTCGGCGGTGCCGCCCCAGAGGTCCACGACCTTGCGGCCGCCGTGGAAGACGGTGACGGCCGCGCCGAGTTCGGCGGTCTCCGCGAAGTTCCGCTCGAAGGCGTCCGCGACGGCCTCGAAGCCCTCGTCCACGTGTCCGTCGTACCGCATTCCGGTTCCCCCGCGTCTCGTCCGCGCCATGATCGGCGCCCGGTCACCCTAACCGGAGGGGACCGGGCGCCTCGACCGAATATCGGGGGTATGAGCAGGTCAGAGGCGGGTCAGAAGCCCGCCGGCTCCGTGTACGTCCCCCACTCGTCCCGCAGCGCGTCGCAGATCTCGCCGAGCGTGGCCTCCGCGCGGACCGCCTCCAGCATGGGCTCGATCATGTTGGAGCCGTCGCGGGCCGCGGCCAGCATGGCGTTCAGGGCGGCGGTGACGGCGGCGTCGTCGCGGGCCGCCTTGCGGCCGGCCAGGACGCGGACCTGCTCGCGCTCCACCTCGTGGCTGACGCGCAGGATCTCCAGGTCGCCGGTGACCGAGCCCTCGTGGCAGTTGACGCCGACGACCCGCTTGTCGCCCTTCTCCAGCGACTGCTGGTAGCGGAAGGCGCTCTCGGCGATCTCGCCGGTGAACCAGCCGTCCTCGATGCCGCGCAGGATGCCGGAGGTGATCGGGCCGATGGGGTGCTTCCCGTCGGGGTGGGCGCGCAGGCCGCGCTCCTTGATCCGATCGAAGATCTTCTCGGCGTCGGCCTCGATCCGGTCGGTGAGCTGCTCGACGAACCACGAACCGCCCAGCGGGTCCGCGACGTTGGCGACGCCCGTCTCCTCCATCAGCACCTGCTGCGTGCGCAGGGCGATCTCGGCGGCCTGCTCGCTGGGGAGCGCCAGGGTCTCGTCGAGGGCGTTGGTGTGCAGGGAGTTGGTGCCGCCGAGGACCGCCGCCAGGGCCTCCACCGCCGTGCGGACGACGTTGTTGTACGGCTGCTGGGCGGTGAGCGAGACGCCGGCGGTCTGGGTGTGGAACCGCAGCCACTGCGCCTTGTCCGTCTTCGCGCCGTAGACCTCCTTCATCCAGCGGGCCCAGATCCGGCGCGCCGCGCGGAACTTGGCGATCTCCTCGAAGAAGTCGAGGTGCGCGTCGAAGAAGAAGGAGAGGCCGGGTGCGAAGGTGTCCACGTCCAGGCCGCGGCTAAGGCCCAGTTCGACGTAGCCGAAGCCGTCGGCGAGGGTGTACGCGAGCTCCTGGGCGGCCGTGGCCCCCGCCTCGCGGATGTGGTAGCCGGAGACGGAGAGCGGCTTGTAGGCGGGGATGGCGCGGGTGCAGTGCTCCATCAGGTCGCCGATCAGGCGCAGGTGCGGCTCGGGGCCGAACAGCCACTCCTTCTGGGCGATGTACTCCTTGAAGATGTCGGTCTGGAGCGTGCCGTTGAGGACGGCCGGGTCCACGCCCTGGCGTTCGGCGGCGACGAGGTACATGCAGAAGACCGGCACGGCCGGGCCGCTGATCGTCATGGAGGTGGTGACGTCGCCGAGCGGGATGTCCTTGAACAGGACCTCCATGTCGGCGGCCGAGTCGATGGCGACGCCGCAGTGGCCGACCTCGCCGAGCGAGCGGGGGTCGTCGGAGTCGCGGCCCATCAGGGTCGGCATGTCGAACGCGACCGAGAGGCCACCGCCGCCCGCGGCCAGGATCATCTTGTAGCGCTCGTTGGTCTGCTCGGCGTTGCCGAAGCCGGCGAACTGCCGGATGGTCCAGGTGCGGCCCCGGTAGCCGGTCGGGTGGAGGCCGCGGGTGAAGGGGTACTCGCCGGGCCAGCCGATGCGCTCGAAGCCCTCGTAGGTGTCGCCGGGGCGGGGGCCGTAGACCGGCTCCACCGGGTCGCCGGACAGGGTGGTGAAGTCGGCGTCCCGCTTGCGCGCCGCGTCGTAACGGGCCTGCCAGCGACCGCGTCCCGCTTCGATGGATGCTGCGTCCATGGTGGTGCCGTCCGCCTCTCCGCGCCCCCGCGCGGTGCCGCGCGGGCCTCGACCGCCGGGCGGCCCCCGTCGTCGCGGGCCGTCCGGGGACGCCGAACTTCTAGAAGCCACTGAAAACTACTAGGACGTCCTAGTAAATCGTCGCGCAAGAAGGCCCCGGACACAAGGGGCGTCCGGGGCCGTTCGTCCTCGGGGCGCCACCCCGCCGGGCGGGGCGGGCGGCGGGGTCAGGCGACGGGCGACGCGGCGGGCGCGGCCTCGGCGAAGAGGGGCTCCAGCTCGCGGGTGACCTTGCGCTCGACGAAGAACGCGGCCGTCGGGATGGTGCCCGCCAGCAGGATCCAGGCCAGCCGGCCGAAGGGCCACTTGGCCTTGGAGCCCATGTCGAAGGCGAAGACGAGGTAGACGACGTAGAGCCAGCCGTGGGCGATGGCGACGACCCGGAGGGGGCCGGCCACCCCGTCCATGTCCAGTCCGTACTTGGCGATCACGCCGATCGTCAGCAGGACCAGCAGCACGCCGGTGATGTAGGCCAGGGCACGGTAGCGGGTCAGGACGGAGCGCTTCATGGGGAGAGCGTAACGGCACCTTCCGGGGCGATCTTCGCCGCCCCTGGCGTGTGCGAAGGGTGCCTGGTGGGACGGGTGGTGGCGTGTCGCGCGGCGCCGCGGAGAGCGCCGCCGCGGCATCAGCCGGCCGCCGACTCGTCCTCCGTGAAGTCCGACGCCGCCACCCGCAGCGGCCGCAGGATCCGGAAGATCTCCGCGCACTCCTCCGCGCCGTACACGCCCAGCCCGAAGTCCATCGCCATCAGGTCCCGCGTCGCCGCCTCGACGACCTCGCGCCCCTTGTCGGTGATCGACGCGAGCGTGCCACGCCCGTCCCTCGGGTTGGGACGCTTGTCCACGAAACCGGCCGTGACCAGGCGGTCCACCGTGTTGGTCACCGATGTGGGGTGCACCATCAACCGCTCCCCGATCTTGGACATCGGGAGCTCTCCGGCCTTGGAGAAGGTGAGCAGCACCAGCGCCTCATAGCGCGCGAACGTCAGCCCGTACGGCTTGACGACGGCGTCGACCTGGCCGAGCAGGATCTGGTGCGCCCGCATGATCGACGTGATCGCGGCCATGGACGGCACCGCACCCCAGCGCCGCTCCCACAGTTCGTCGGCGCGGGCGATGGGGTCGAAGGGGAGGCTGAGCGGCTTGGACACGGCATGAGCCTATCGCCCGGCCTTATGGCGAGCGCCGGCGTTCCGCACTTCGGACGGCCCCCTCAGGGGTGGGACGCGGGCGGCGGCCTCCCCGGTTGTACGGAACGAGGCCGCGCCGCGCCGCCGCCGTCAGGACGCCAGGTGGCGCTCCACCGTCTCGACCTTGCTGGTGAGGCCGTCGGTGACGCCCTGCCGGATGTCCGCCTTCAGGACGAGGGAGACCCGGCCGCAGCGGGCCTCGACGGCCTGGACGGCGCGCTTGACGACGTCCATGACCTCGTCCCACTCGCCTTCCAGGGAGGTGAACATGGCGTCGGTACGGTTCGGCAGACCGGAGGAGCGGACGACGCGCACCGCTTCCGCGACGTACGCGCCGACGTCCTCACCGGCACCGATGGGGGTGACGGAAAACGCGACGATCACGCGCCGACCACGCCTTCCTTGCGGGCCCGGGCGGCCATGACGCTCGCCTCGGCCTCGCGGCGGAGCTTGCGGTCGGCGAAGAAGCCGCCGAGCGGGAGGACGGAGAGGACGAAGTAGAGGACGGCGGTCTTCGTCTCCCACTTGGCCCGTTTCCAGGCGTCGACCCAGAAGATCACGTAGGTGATGAAGAGGAAGCCGTGCACCATGCCCATGGCCGGGACGGCGTTGAAGTCGGTGGTCCGCTTGAGGATCGAGCACGTGATCAGCAGCAGGAACGACGTGGCCTCGGGCGCGGAGATCAGCCGGAGCCGGCGCAGAGCGGAGGCGGTCTTGAGGTCCACGGGTGAGCACCCTTTCCGTCGGGAGTGGCGGGACGGTCACGCACTGCAGCGATCTTGTGAGTGCGTTCACAAGTTCTGACCATTGTTGCAGTTACCGCCGACACCCCAGGCTCCGGGTGGTGTTCGAGCCCATACCAGGGGTCTTATCAGGGACGATTCCGGGGTCTCTCCGGGACCGGGGGCCTGTCGGAGCGGCGCCGCCGCCCGCTAGCGTCGAGGCGTGGCACAGTTTCGGCTCCAAGGGAGCAAAGTCCTCGCCGTCGACATGGCGGGCGACGCGGTCAAGGCCAAGAACGGGGCCATGGTCGCGTACGAGGGCGACATGACATTCAAGAAGATGACCGGTGGCGGTGACGGCCTGCGCGGCATGGTCACCCGCCGGCTCACGGGGGAACAGATGACGGTCATGGAGGTGAAGGGGCACGGCACCTGCTACTTCGCCGACCGCGCGAGCGAGATCAACCTGGTGAACCTCCAGGGCGAGACGCTGTACGTGGAGGCGAGCAATCTCCTCTGCACCGACTCGGCGCTGCGCACCGGCACGTCGTTCACCGGCCTGCGCGGGGCGTCCCAGGGCAACGGCCTGTTCACGACGACCGTGGAGGGCACCGGCCAGGCGGCGATCCTCTCGGACGGCACGGCGATCGTGCTGCGGGTGACGCCGCAGACGCCGCTGTCGGTCGACCCGGGGGCGTACATCGCGCACACCGGCGGGCTGCGGCAGCACTTCCAGTCCGGCGTCAACTTCCGGACGTTCCTGGGCGAGGGATCCGGCGAGGCGTTCCAGATCCGTTTCGAGGGCGACGGGCTGGTGTACGTGCAGCCGAGCGAGCGCACCACGTTCGGGGGTGACGTCTGATGCCGTTCCGTTCACTGAACTCGCGGATGGTCGAGGCCCAGGTGATCCCGGGGCAGCGGCTGTTCAGCCAGCGCGGGGCGATGCTCGCGTACAAGGGGGACGTCTCCTTCACCCCCAGCATCACGGGCGGCCAGGGCGGCGTCATGGGGATGATCGGCCGCCGGATCGCCAACGAGGCCACGCCGCTGATGACGGTGGAGGGCAGCGGCACGGTGATGTTCGGGCACGGCGGGCACCACGTCCATGTGATCGAACTGACCGGTGACACCCTCTATGTGGAGGCGGACCGGCTGCTGGCGTTCGACGGTTCGCTCCAGCAGGGCACGATGTTCATGGGGTCGCAGGGCGGCGTGATGGGCATGGTGCGCGGCCAGGTGACGGGCCAGGGCCTCTTCACCACGACCCTCAAGGGCCATGGCGCGGTGGCGGTGATGGCGCACGGCGGCTTCATCGAGCTGCCGATCCAGCCGCAGCGGCCGGTGCACGTCGACCCCCAGGCGTATGTGGCGCACCGCGGCGACGTGCGCAACAAGCTGTCGACGGCGATCGGCTGGCGGGAGATGATCGGCCGTGGCTCGGGCGAGGCGTTCCAGCTCGAACTGTCGGGCAACGGCACGGTGTTCGTGCAGGCGTCGGAGGAGAAGCTGTGAACGGCCCGGTCATCCATGACGCGCACTCGCTGCCGGTCAACGACAACGTCAACCCCTACGCGTTCAGCGTGGATCTCGACGGCCAGTGGTTCCTGCAGAAGGGGAAGATGATCGCCTACTTCGGGCAGATCAGCTTCCACGGCATCGGCCACGGCCCGCTGGACCGGCTGATCCGGAGCAGTTTCCACTCGCCGCTGCACGCCGCGGACTGGGTGGTGGCCGAGGGGCGGGGCAGGATGCTGCTCGCGGACCGGTCGTTCGACGTCAACTCGTACGACCTGGAGGAGGGCAACCTGACCGTGCGGTCGGGGAATCTGCTCGCCTACCAGCCGACCCTGGCCCTCAAGCAGTCGATCATCCCGGGGTTCGTGACGCTCATCGGCACGGGGAAGTTCGTGGCCGCGTCCAACGGGCCCGTGGTCTTCGTGGAGCCGCCGATCCGGGTGGATCCACAGGCGCTGGTCGGCTGGGCGGACTGCCCCGCGCCGTGCCACCACTACGACCACGGGTACATGCGCGGAGTGCTGGGCGGGGTGCGGATGTTCACCGGGCTCGGCGGGACGTCCGGCGAGGAGCACCAGTTCGAGTTCGTCGGCGCCGGGACCGTACTGCTCCAGTCCAGCGAGCAGTTGATGGCCGAACAGCCCACGGGGGCGCCGCCGGACGAGGCGGGCGTGCCCTCGGGCGGGACGCCCTCGACGCATGGGAATCAGCCATCCGTTCCCCGGCTGCCCGGCCAGTTGGGAGACCTCCAGCGCCGCTTCGGGCTGTGAGCGGTACCCTGCGGAGTGTGACGTCGAACGCCTGACCTCCCGTTCCGGCCCCCACATTCCAATTGGTTCGCTTTTCAACTTTCTTAGGTAGAATCTCACCATGGACACCGAGAACGGCACACGTTGGCTCAGCGATGAGGAACAGCGCACCTGGCGTGCCCACCTGGACGTCAGCCGACTGCTGATGCATCAGCTCGAACGGGACCTCCAGCCGTTCGGACTGACCAACAACGACTACGAGATCCTGGTCAACCTCTCCGAGTCGAAGGACCACCGGATGCGGATGAGCGATCTCGCCGCCGCGACCCTCCAGTCGAAGAGCCGCCTCTCGCACCAGATCACGCGCATGGAGAACGCGGGTCTCGTCCGCCGGGAGAACTGCGAGTCCGACCGGCGGGGGCTGTTCGCCGTCCTCACCGACCAGGGCTGGGAAACCATGCGGAAGGTGGCCCCGCACCATGTGGCGTCCGTCCGGCAGCACTTCATCGATCTGCTGTCGCCGGACGAGCTCAAGGCGCTGAGCTCCTCGCTGGCGCCGGTGGCGGAGCACCTGCGCGCCGCGCGGGGCAAAGGCTGACCCTCGGGACGCCGTGGTCCGGCCGTGCGCTCCCCGAGCCGGGGAGCGCACGGCCGGGCTCCACGCCTCCGCGCCGGAGCGCACGACCGGACCGCACGCCCCCGCGTCACAGCGCACGCCAGGGCCTCACGCCCCCGCCGTCAGCCCCGCCACCAGCTCGTCCGCCGCCGTGTACGGGTCCAGCGACCCGTCCAGCACCCGCGCCGCCAGGACGCCCACGTCCCGGCCGCCGCGCAGGTCGCCGATGCGCGAGCGCAGCGCGGTGACCGCGATGCGCTCGATCTCGTGCGCCACCCGGGCCGCACGGCGCTCCGCGAGGACGCCGTTCTCCTCCATCCAGGCCCGGTGCTTCTCCAGCGCCTCGACCACCTCGTCGGTGCCCTCGCCGCGGGCCGCCACGGTCTTCACGATCGGCGGCCGCCAGTCGCCAGGCTTGCGGGCCTCGCCCAGCCCCAGCATGTGGTTGAGCTCCCGGGCCGTCGCGTCCGCGCCGTCCCGGTCCGCCTTGTTGACCACGTAGACGTCGCCGATCTCCAGGATCCCGGCCTTCGCCGCCTGGATCCCGTCGCCCATGCCCGGGGCCAGCAGCACCACCGTCGTGTCGGCCTCGGAGGCGATGTCCACCTCGGACTGGCCCACGCCCACGGTCTCCACCAGCACCACGTCGCAGCCGGCCGCGTCCAGGACGCGGATCGCCTGCGGCGCGGCCCAGGAGAGGCCGCCCAGGTGCCCGCGGGTGGCCATCGACCTGATGTACACCCCCGGGTCGGAGGCGTGCTCCGACATCCGCACCCGGTCGCCCAGCAGGGCGCCCCCGGAGAACGGCGAGGACGGGTCGACGGCCAGCACCCCCACCCGCTTGCCCCGCCGCCGGTAGGCGGAGACCAGGGCCGAGGTGGAGGTGGACTTGCCGACCCCGGGCGAGCCGGTGAGCCCGACGACGTAGGCCCCGCCGGCGAGCGGCGCCAGCGCCGCCATCACCTCGCGGAGCTGCGGGGACGCCCCCTCCACCAGCGAGATCAGCCGGGCGACGGCGCGCGGACCGCCGGCCCGGGCCTGCTCGACCAGCCTGGTCACGTCCGCCATCGCCGCTCCTTCCGCCGTCCGCCGGTGGGCCGGGCCGTCACTCGTCCTGGATGCGGGTGCCGTCACTTGCCCGGCACGCGGATGATCAGGGCGTCGCCCTGGCCGCCGCCGCCGCACAGCGCCGCGGCGCCGACCCCGCCGCCCCGCCGGCGCAGCTCCAGGGCGAGGTGGAGGACCGTCCGGGCGCCGGACATGCCGATGGGGTGGCCCAGCGCGATGGCACCGCCGTTGACGTTCACCTTTTCCGGCGATACCCCCAGATCCTTGATTGACTGCACAAGAACCGCCGCGAAAGCCTCATTGATCTCGATCAGGTCCAGATCGTCGACCGTCAGCCCCTCCTTGGACAGGGCGTGCAGGATCGCGTTGGACGGCTGCGAGTGCAGCGAGTTGTCGGGACCGGCCACATTGCCGTGGGCGCCGATCTCGGCGATCCACTCCAGGCCCAGCTCCTCGGCCTTGGCCTTGCTCATCACGACCACGGCCGCGGCGCCGTCGGAGATCTGCGAGGAGGTGCCGGCGGTGATGGTGCCGTCCTTGCTGAACGAGGGCTTGAGCTTGCCGAGCACCTCGACGGTGGTGTCGCCGCGGACGCCCTCGTCCTTGCTGAAGACCACCGGCTCGCCCTTGCGCTGCGGCACCGCGACCGGGGTGATCTCGGCGTCGAACAGGCCGTTCTTCTGGGCGGCGGCGGCCCGCTGGTGGGAGCGGGCGCCGATCTCGTCCTGCGCGGCGCGGCCGATGCCCAGCCGGGTGTTGTGCTTCTCGGTCGACTCGCCCATGGCGATGGCCTCGAACGGGTCGGTGAGCCCGTCGTGCGCCATGGAGTCGAGCATCTCGATCGCGCCGTACTTGTAGCCCTCGCGCGACTTGGGCAGCAGGTGCGGGGCGTTGGTCATCGACTCCTGGCCGCCCGCGACCACGATCTCGAACTCGCCCGCGCGGATGAGCTGGTCGGCCAGCGCGATGGCGTCGAGGCCGGACAGGCACACCTTGTTGACGGTCAGTGCCGGGACGTTCATGGGGATGCCGCCGTGCACGGCGGCCTGGCGGGCGGGGATCTGCCCGGCGCCGGCCTGCAGCACCTGACCCATGATCACGTACTGCACCTGGTCACCGCCGATGCCGGCCCGGTCGAGCGCGGCCTTGATGGCGAAACCGCCCAGTTCGGCCGCGGAGAAGGAGCGCAGGGAGCCGAGGAGGCGGCCCATGGGCGTCCGGGCCCCGGCGACGATCACTGAGGTGGGGGCGGTCGAACCGTTCGTACCAGACATGGACGGTGCTCCTTCGGCGGAGGCGGTTAACGGTGGTTCTCGTCAATGTACTGAGCGGTACACCGGTCGGTCATCGGGCGGCGGGTGTGATCGCGCGCACGTTGCGTAACCGCTCCGCGCGGCGGTGCACTGGACCCATGCTGACGCGCATCGACCACATCGGGATCGCCTGCTCCGACCTCGACGCCACCGTCGAGTTCTACCGTGCCACGTACGGCTTCGAGGTGTTCCACACGGAGGTCAACGAGGAACAGGGTGTACGCGAGGCCATGCTGAAGATCAATGAGACGTCGGACGGCGGCGCCTCCTACCTCCAGCTCCTCCAGCCGATCCGGGAGGACTCCCCGGTCGGCAAGTGGCTGGCGAAGAACGGCGAGGGCGTGCACCACATCGCGTTCGGCACGGCCGACGTCGACGCCGACGCGGCGGCCGTGCGGGACAAGGGCGTCCGCGTCCTCTACGACACCCCGCGCACCGGTTCCATGGGCTCCCGCATCACCTTCCTGCACCCCAAGGACTGCCACGGCGTGCTGACGGAACTGGTCACCTCGGCGCCCCGCCCGGCCGAGGAGCACTGACCCACACCTGCCCCGGCCGGTAGAGTGCAGGTTCGGCCGGGGTACGGGTGGGGCCCGGCCCAGGCTGTGCCGATGATCTGACACCATTTCTTCGGAAGGGCGGGCTCCGGGTTCCACCACCACGCACGGGGCCGGCCACCGACGCGACCAGGGGACGGATGGACCGCGCAGTGCGGGGCTACGAGCGCCAGGACAGCCAGCGGGCTGAAACCGACCACCTCTCGCAATTCGAGGCCGAGATGGAGCGGCTGAAGAAGGAGCGGGAGAAGGCGGTCCAGCACGCCGACGACCTCGGCTACCAGGTCGAGGTGTTGCGCGCCAAGCTGCACGAGGCGCGGCGCACCCTCGCGCACCGTCCCGCCTATGACGCGGCCGGACTCGACTACCAGGCCGAACAACTGCTGCGCAACGCGCAGATCCAGGCCGACCAGCTGCGCGCGGACGCCGAGCGCGAGCTGCGCGAGGCGCGCGCCCAGACGCAGCGGCTGCTCCAGGAGCAGGCCGAGCGGCAGGCCCGTATGGAGGCCGAGCTGCACGCCGAGGCGGTGGCCCGCCGGCAGCGGCTGGACGAGGAGCTCAACGAGCGCCGGTCGACCGTCGAGTCGCACGTCAACGAGAACGTCGCCTGGGCCGAGCAGCTGCGCGCCCGGACGGAGGCGCAGGCCCGCCGGCTGCTGGACGAGTCCCGGGCCGAGGCCGAGCAGGCGCTGAGCGCCGCCCGCGCCGAGGCCGCGCGCCTCACCGAGCAGGCCCGCACCCGGCTCGGCGCCGCCGCCGAGGAGGCGCGCGCCGAAGCCGAAGCGATCCTGCGCCGGGCGCGCACGGACGCGGAGCGGCTGCTGACCGCCGCCTCCCAGCAGGCGCAGGAGGCCACCGACCACGCCGAGCGGCTGCGGACCGAGGCCGGCGGCGAGGCCGAGCAGGCCAGGACGACCGCCGCCGAGCTCACCCGCGCCGCCGAGGCGCGGATGCGGGAGGCCGAGACGGCGCTGCGCGAGGCGCGGGCCGAGGCCGAGAAGGTCGTCGCCGAGGCCGCGCAGGCCGCGCAGGCGCGGCTGTCCGAGGCCGAGACCGACAACGAGCAGCGCACCCGGGCCGCCCGCGCCGAGATCACCCGGCTGGTCGGCGAGGCCACCAAGGAGGCCGAGGCGCTGCGGGCCGAGGCCCAGCAGCTGCGGGACGACGCGGCGGCGGAGGCCGAGCGGCTGCTGGCCGAGACGGCGGACAAGGCGCGCAGCGCCGCCGCCGAGGACTCGGCCGCCCAGCTGGCGAAGGCCGCGCGGACGGCCGAGGAGATGCTGTCCAAGGCGTCCGAGGACGCCCGGGCCGCCACGAAGGCGGCGGCGGCCGAGGCCGAGCGCATCCGCAAGGAGGCGGAGGCCGAGGCGGAGCGGCTGCGGGCGCAGGCCGAGGAGTCGGCGGAGCAGCTCAAGGGCGCCGCGAAGGACGACACCAAGGAGTACCGCGCCAAGACCGTCGAGCTCCAGGAGGAGGCGCGGCGGCTCCGCGGCGAGGCCGAGCAGCTGCGCGCGGACGCCGTCGCCGAGGCCGAGAAGGTCCGGGCCGAGGCGCGCCGCGAGGCGCTCCAGCAGATCGAGGAGGCGGCCAAGACCGCCGAGGAGCTGCTGGCCAAGGCGAAGTCCGACGCGGCGGAGACGCGGTCCGCGGCGACGGCCGAGGGCGAGCGGGTGCGGGCCGAGGCGGCCGAGCGCGCCGCCGGGCTGCGCAAGCAGGCCGAGGAGGCGCTGGAGCGCGCCCGGACCGAGGCCGAGGAAATGGCCGAGGAGGCCGAGGACCACGCCGAGCGCACCCGTACCGAGGCCGCCGAGGCGGCGGAGAGGCTGCGCGCGGAGGCCGAGAAGGCCGCCGAGGCGCTGCGTGAGGACGCCGCCGAGGAGCTGACCCGGCTGCGGACCGAGGCCGAGGAGCGGGTCGAGGCCGCCGAGGAGGCGCTGCGCGAGGCCCGTACGGAGGCCGAGCGGCTGCGCAAGGAGGCCGCGGAGGAGACCGAGCGGCAGCGGACCGAGGCGGCGGAGCGGGCCCGGGCGCTGCGCGCGCAGGCCGAGGAGGACGCCGAGCGGCAGCGGGCGGAGGCCGCCGAGGAGGCGGCCGCGGCCCGTGCCGAGGGCGAGGAGACGGCGTCGCGGCTGCGTGCCGAGGCGGCCGAGGAGGCGGAGCGGCTGCGGTCGGAGGCCCAGGAGGCCGCCGACCGGATCCGGACCGAGGCCAACGCGGCCGCGGAGCGGACGGCGGCGGAGGCCGCCGAGGAGCTGGCCGCCGCGCAGGAGGAGGCCGCGAGGCGCCGCCGCGAGGCGGAGGAGACCCTCGGCGACGCCCGGACGGAGGCGCAGGCCGAGCGCGAGGCGGCGCGCGAGCAGAGCGAGGAGCTGCTGGCCTCGGCGCGCACGCGGGTCGCTGAGGCGCAGGAGGAGGCCCGGCGCCTGGTCGAGGAGGCCGAGCAGCGGGCGGCGGAGCTGGTGGCCACGGCGGAGCAGACGGCCCAGCAGGTGCGGGAGTCCGTCGCGGGGCTGCACGAGCAGGCCGAGGAGGAGATCGCCGGGCTGCGGTCGGCCGCCGAGCACAGTGCCGAGCGGACGGTCACCGAGGCGCAGGAGGAGGCGGACCGGGTCCGCTCCGAGGCGTACGCCGAGCGCGAGAGCGCCCGGGAGGACGCGGTGCGGATCCGCGCCGAGGCCCAGTCGGCCTCGGAGGCGGCCCGCGAGCTGGCCGAGCGCACGGTCGAGGAGGCGATCGCCGAGGGCGACCGCGTCCGGGCGGAGGCCGCGCGGGTGCTGGAGGAGGCCCGCGAGACGGCGAACAAGCGCCGGTCGGACGCCGCCGAGCAGGCGGACGCGCTGATCGCGGAGGCGACGGGCGAGGCCGAGCGGCTGCGCGCGGACGCGGGCCGGGTGCTGGACGAGGCCGAGGAGGCCGCCGAGGCGGAGCGCGCCCAGGCCGCGTCCGACGCGGAGGCGCTGCGCGCCGAGGCCCAGCGGGTCATGGACGAGGCGCGGGACGCGGCCGACGCCCACCGTGTCGAGGCGGCGCAGCAGGCCGACGAGCTGGTCGCCAAGGCGACGGCGGAGGCCGAGCGGCTGGTCTCGGACGCGTCGGCGAAGGCGCAGCAGATGCGCACCGACGCGTCGGACGCGCTGGCGTCGGCCGAGCAGGACGCGGCGCGCGCCCGGGCCGAGGCCCGCGAGGACGCGAACAAGATGCGGGCGGACGGCCGTGCGGAGGCCGAACGCATCGTCAACGAGGCGGCGGAGCTGACCTCTTCCGCGCAGGAGGACGCCGACCGCATCCTCGACGAGGCGCGCGCGGCGGCCGACAAGCGCCGCGCGGAGGCCGCGCGGCAGGCCGACGAGCTGGTGGCCGAGGCGACGTCCGAGGCCGAGCGGATGGCCGCCGAGGCCGCGCGCACGGTCGAGGAGGCCCGCGAGGCGGCGGAGGCGCACCGCGCGGAGACCGCGGCGGAGGCCGAGCGCACGATGGCGGACGCCCGGGCGGAGGCCGAGCGGGTGCGGGCCGACGCGGCGGCGGCGCTGGAGCAGGCACGTCAGGAGGCCGCCGAGACGGCGGACGAGGCGCGGGAGGCCGCGGCGCACAAGCGCGCCGAGGCCGCGCGGCAGGCGGACGAGCTGGTCGCCGAGGCGACGGCCGAGGCCGAGCGGATGGCCGCCGAGGCACGGGCGGCCCTGGCCGCGGCCCAGGAGAACGCCAACAGCACGCGCGCCGACTCGGCGAAGCTCAAGGCCGACGCGGTGCTGGAGGCCGAGCGGCTGCGCGCGGAGGCGCGCGAGGAGGCCGAGCGGACGGTCGACGAGGCGCGGGACGCGGCGGCCCAGCGGCGTACCGAGGCCGCCGAGCAGGCGGACGCGCTGATCGCCAAGGCGCAGGAGGAGGCGGTGAAGACCGCCGCCGCGGCCGAGGAGCAGGCGGACACCATGGTGGGCGTCGCCCGCCGGGAGGCCGAGCGGATCGTCGCGGAGGCCACGGGCGAGGGCAACGCGCTGGTGGAGCGGGCCCGTACGGACGCGGACACGCTGCTGTCCGAGGCCCGCGGGGACGCGACCGCCATAAGGGAGCGCGCCGAGGAGCTGCGGACGCGGATCGAGGCCGAGGTCGAGGAGCTGCACGACCGGGCGCGGCGGGAGTCCGCCGAGGCCATGCAGTCGGCCGGCGAGCGCTGCGACAAGCTCGTCGCCGCCGCCACCGAGCAGTTGGCGGAGGCCGAGGCGAAGGCGAAGCAGCTGGTGTCCGACGCCGGCGGCGAGGCGAACAAGGTCCGCGTCGCCGCGGTGAAGAAGGCCGAGGCCCTGATCAAGGAGGCCGAGCAGAAGAAGAACGCCGCCGTGCGCGACGCGGAGCGGCTGCGTACCGAGGCCGTACGCGAGGCGGAGCGCCTGCGCACCGAGGCCGAGGAGGAGGCGCGGCGCCTGGTCGAGGGCGGCCGGACGGAGTTGGAGGCGCTGGTTCGGCGCCGCGAGGACATCAACGCGGAGATTTCCCGTGTCCAGGACGTGTTGGAGGCGTTGGAATCATTTGAGTCCCCCGGGGCAAGCGGCTCCAAGGAGGGCGGGGTGAAGGCGACGGCGGGAGCCGGCGCAACTCGTTCGGGTGGCAAGCAGAGTCAGAAGTAAGCCACTCATTCGAGGGGACAATTCCCCAATCCGCCAACCGAGTACGAGGATCTGCTCCATGCGACGCCGCTCACCGCCCTAGGATTCCCTTATCACCTCACCGGTCTCTTTCGACAGGAACCCCATGAGCGACACTTCCTCCCCCTTCGGCTTCGAGCTCGTGCGGCGTGGATACGACCGCGGCCAGGTGGACGACCGCATTACCAAGCTCGTCGCCGACCGTGACAGCGCACTGGCCCGGATCACCTCTCTGGAAAAGCGCATCGAGGAGCTGCACCTCGAAACGCAGAACGCTCAGGCCCAGATCAATGACGCGGAACCGTCGTACGCGGGGCTCGGGGCGCGGGTCGAGAAGATCCTCCGGCTGGCCGAGGAAGAGGCCAAGGACCTGCGCGAGGAGGCCCGTCGGGCGGCGGAGCAGCACCGGGAGCTGGCGGAGTCGGCGGCGCAGCAAGTCCGCAACGACGCCGAGGCGTTCGCCGCCGACCGCAAGGCGAAGGCGGAGGACGAGGGCGCCCGGATCGTCGAGAAGGCCAAGGGGGACGCGGCGACGCTGCGGGCCGAGGCGCAGAAGGACGCGCAGTCCAAGCGCGAGGAGGCGGACGCCCTCTTCGAGGAGACGCGCGCCAAGGCGGCCCAGGCGGCGGCCGATTTCGAGACCAACCTGGCCAAGCGCCGCGAGCAGTCCGAGCGCGACCTGGCCTCCCGGCAGGCGAAGGCGGAGAAGCGGCTCGCGGAGATCGAGCACCGCGCGGAGCAGCTGCGGCTGGAGGCCGAGAAGCTGCGGACGGACGCGGAGCGCCGGGCGCGCCAGACGGTGGAGACCGCGCAGCGCCAGGCCGAGGACATCGTGGCCGACGCCAACGCCAAGGCGGACCGGATCCGCAGCGAGTCCGAGCGCGAGCTGGCGGCGCTGACCAACCGCCGCGACAGCATCAACGCCCAGCTCACCAACGTCCGCGAGATGCTGGCCACGCTGACCGGCGCCGCGGTGGCCGCGGCGGGTGTGCCCGGTGACGACGAGCCGATCTCGCGCGGCGTCCCGGCCCAGCAGAGCCGCTGAACCGCGGCGGTTCACCGGCGGCGGGAGACGCCGCGGAGCCGCGAGGAGCCCGTGCGAGGACCCGCGCGAGGGCAGTACGGCGGGTTCACACGCCGGCGGCGGCGCGGACAGTACAGAGCGGCACCGCAGCACCATGCGCCACGGCGCAGCACAGCACAGCACCACGTTGCGGCAGCGCACCACAGCGGCAACAGGCAGTACCCAGCACCACATTCGTTCGGGGGATCCCGCGCTCAGCGCGTCGTGGCCGTCCGAGGATCCGGCGGCGGCATACGGCGCGCTGACGTGTCCCGCACGCCCGTGCCCCTCACCCGCCCTTCGCGAACGGCGTCCTTCCGGTGGCGAGGCCCCGGGCACGCCCGTACCGTGAATGGATGATCGAGCTGGAGGGTCTGACCAAGCGCTACGGCGACAAGCTCGCCGTCGATCACCTCACCTGCACCGTGCGCCCCGGAATCGTCACCGGCTTCCTCGGCCCCAATGGCGCGGGCAAGTCGACGACGATGCGCATGATGCTCGACCTCGACAACCCCACCAGCGGCACGGTCCGCATCGACGGCCGGCACTACCGCGAACTGCACAATCCCCTGCGGACGGTGGGCGCCCTGCTGGACGCCAAGGCGATCCACGGCGGCCGCAGCGCCTACAACCACCTGCTGTGCCTGGCGCAGAGCAACGGCATCCCGCCCGCGCGGGTGCGCGAGGTGCTGGACACGGTGGGCCTGACCTCGGTGGCGCGGAAGCGGGCCAAGGGGTTCTCGCTCGGCATGGGCCAGCGGCTGGGCATCGCCGCGGCGCTCCTCGGCGACCCGCGCATCCTGATGTTCGACGAACCCGTCAACGGCCTGGACCCCGAGGGCATCCACTGGATCAGGACGCTGATGAAGGGCCTCGCGGCGCAGGGCCGTACGGTCTTCGTCTCCTCGCACCTGATGAGCGAGATGGCCCTCACCGCCGAGCACCTGATCGTCATCGGCCAGGGCCGGCTGCTCGCCGACACCTCGATGGCCGACTTCATCGCGCGGAACTCGCGTTCGTACGTACGGATGCGCTCGCCGGAGCAGGAGCGGCTGCGGGACGTGCTCTCGGGCGCCGGGATCACGGCCGCGCCGGGCCCGGAGGGCGGGCTGGACGTGACCGGGGAGGACGCCGCGCACCTGGGCGAACTGGCGGCGCGGCACGGGATCACGCTGCACGAGCTCAGTCCGCAGCGGGCCTCGCTGGAGGAGGCGTTCATGCGGCTGACGGCCGGGTCCGTGGAGTACCACGCGCGCGCGGGCGAGCCCGACGCGCCGCCGGACACCGGGGCACCCGGCGAGCCACCGGACGGGCGGCCCGCCTGGGGCACGGACTGGCGCGGGAAGGAATCCTGATCATGGCGGTGACGGCGCAGGTCCTGCGATCGGAATGGACGAAGATCAAATCCGTGCGCTCCACGGTGTGGACGCTGGGCACCGGAGTAGTGGTCACCGTCGCGCTCGGCGCGCTGATCAGCGCACTCGCGAAGAACGACTACGAAAACCTCTCCCCGAAGGACCGGTTCACGTTCGACCCGACATTCATCAGTTTCGCGGGGATGGGACTCGGTCAGCTCGCATTGATCGTTTTCGGGGTATTGGTGGTCGCCAATGAATACAGCACCGGAATGATCCGCACATCACTGGCGGCGGTTCCGCAACGCGGCGTCTTCCTGTTCAGCAAGATCGCAATTGCGACGGCACTCGCGCTGGTCGTGGGCATGATCACCAGCTTTCTCACCTTTTTCGTCGGACAGGCGATGCTGGGCGACCGCGGCGCGCACCTGGGCGACCCGGGCGTCCTCCGCGCGGTCGTCGGCGGCGGGCTCTACATGGCGCTGATCACGATGTTCTCGATGGGGGTGGCGGCGATGCTGCGCAGCCCCATGCTCTCGCTCGGCGTCCTGATGCCGTTCTTCTTCCTGATCTCCAGCATCCTGGCGAACGTCTCGGCCACGAAGAAGGTCGGCGAGTACCTGCCCGACAAGGCCGGGCAGAAGGTCATGCAGGTCGTGCTCGTGGACGACGACGCCCCGTACGGGCCCTGGGGAGGCTTCGCGATCATGGTGCTGTGGGTGATCGCGGCCCTGGTGGGCGGGTACGTCGTGCTGAAGAAGCGCGACGCGTAGCCCGCCGATGCGCCGCCGGTCGCTGCGCGCCCTCGGGCTGGACGCCGTCCCCTTCCGGCACCCCCTGGAGTACCCGGGCCGCCCGGCCCCGGAGCCGTGCCTGCTGCTGGAGGCGGAGCTGCTGCCGCTGCGCGCCGTACCGGGGCGGCCGCTCGGGGCGTGGCCGGTCGTCGGCGGGGGCGCGGTGGGGCCGCCTGGGGACGGCGGAGGCGTGGCGGCGGGTACGGACGGCGGGAGCGCGGCCGAACCGCCCGGGGACGGCCGAGACGTGGCGCCGCGCACGGACGGCGGGGGCACGAGGCCGCCTGCCGGCGGCGGGACGGGGGCGCGTACGGAGGACGGGTCAGGGCCGCCCGTCACCGACGGCGGAGCGTCACGTACGGACCGGGCCGGGCCGCCCGTCGCCGGCCGGCCGCGCACGGACGCCGTCCCCGGCGGCCGAGGAGCCGCGGACGGCCCCGAACCCCCGCTGGACACCTTTCTCACCGCCCGCGGCCGGCTTGTCACCGGACGCCGCCACCCCGTCCTGGCCGTGGGCTCCAACGCCTCCCCCGCCCAGATGTGCCACAAGCTGGCCGCACACGGCCTGCCGGCCGCCGTGCCCATGGTCCCGGTGACCGTCCGCGGCATCGGCGTCGGCTGCTCCGCCCACATCGGGCGGGCCGGGTACGTGGCCGCCGCGCCGTACGCCGACCCGGCCGCCGAACGCCGGCTGGTGGTGAGCTGGCTGGACCCGGACCAGCTGGCCGCCGTGGACGCCTCCGAGCTGCACTACCGGCGCGTTCTGCTCCCCGGCGCGGCGTTCCCGATGACCCTGCCCTCGGGCGACCCGCTGGGCGGCGCCTACCTCTACGTCTCCCGGCACGGCGTCCTGCTGGACCCGGCCACCGGCCGGCCACACCCCGGCGCGGAGGACCAGAGCGCGCTGCTCTCCGCGCTGCTGCGCTCCTCGAAGCGCCTGCGCACCCTGCTAGGCCCCGACCCGCGCGCCTGGACCGAGCGGGCGCGTGCCGAGGAGACCGTACGGGCGGAGGGCGCCCGGATCTTCCGCGAGGAGGGCTGGATCCACCCGGAAGGCGATCTTCCGTCGGGTTCCGGGCCGACCGACCTCCGCCATGCCGACCTGGCCCCTTGACAACGCCGGTCCCCCTCCCCCCCCGGCATTCCGTGGAACCGTCAGCCTCTCGTTATCCTCCTAACCCGAACGGGGGCACACGCCCCGACCATCTCGCGAGGGGCGGAGAATGATCGAGGCAGTCGGCCTGACGAAGCGCTACGGCGCCAAGACGGCCGTGCACAACCTGAACTTCCGGGTGAGGCCGGGGGCCGTCACCGGCTTCCTGGGCCCCAACGGTTCCGGCAAGTCCACGACCATGCGCATGATCCTGGGTCTGGACACCCCGACCGCCGGCCGGGTCACCATCGGTGGCCGCCCCTACCGGGAACTGCCCAACGCCGCTCGCCAGGTCGGCGCGCTGATCGACGCCAAGGCCGTGCACGGCGGGCGCAGCGCCTACAACCACCTGCTGTCGCTCGCCCAGCTCGCCGGCATCCCGCGCTCCCGGGTGGACGAGGTGCTGGGCGTGGTGGGCCTGCACGGCGTGGCCAAGCAGCGCTCGCGCGGCTTCTCGCTCGGCATGGGCCAGCGGCTCGGCATCGCGGCGGCGCTCCTCGGTGACCCCCAGGTGCTGCTGTTCGACGAGCCCGTCAACGGCCTCGACCCCGAGGGCATCCTCTGGGTCCGCAACCTGATGAAGCGGCTGGCCGCCGAGGGCCGGACGGTGTTCGTCTCCTCGCACCTGATGAGCGAGATGGCGCTGACGGCGGACCACCTGATCGTCATCGGCCGCGGTCAGCTGCTCGCCGACATGAGCGTCCAAGACTTCATCGCCGCCAACTCGGCCGGCTTCGCCCGCGTCCGCACCCCCGACACCGAGCCGGAGGGCCGCGAGAAGCTCACCGCCGCGCTGGTGGAGGCGGGCGGCCAGGTGCTGCCCGAGTCCGACGGCGCCCTGCGCGTCACCGGCCTGGAACTCCCCCGGATCAGCGACGTCGCCCATGACCACGACGTCCGCCTCTGGGAGCTCTCCCCGCACCAGGCGTCCCTGGAGGAGGCGTACATGCGGATGACGCAGGGCGCCGTCGACTACCGGTCGACCCATGACGCCCTGGCCGGCTTCCAGCCGCAGGCGGCCCCCGGCTACGCGATGCCCGGCGCGCCCGGCGCGCCGGTGCCGCAGGGGTGGAACGGGCCGGCGGGCTACCCGGTGCTGCCGGGCGAGCAGCCCAACCCGTACGCCCAGCAACAGCAGCCCATGGCGGCCCCGCAGGCCCAGCAGGCGCCTCTGCCGCCGCAGCACCTCGCGGCCCCCGCCGCCCCGCCGCAGCCGCCGGCCGCCGCACCCGCGGCCGCCGCGGTCCCCACAGCACCCTCAGCCCCGTCAGCACCCGCCGACCTGACCAAGCGCGACACCGAGGACGCCCGATGACCACCCCGACGACCCCTCAGCACCCCGTGCCCCCGCAGGGCGCGCCGCAGCAGCCCGGTCAAGCGCCGCAGCAGCCCCAGGGGCCGCAGCAGCCCGGTCAGGCCCCCGCGCAGCCGTACTGGCCCGGTCAGGCGGGCCCCGGCGGGCCGGGCGGCTACGTCTCGCCGGTCCCGGTGCGCGCGGCGCACCTCGGGGACGCCGTCATCGCCGAGTGGACGAAGATCCGGAGCCTGCGGTCCACGATGTGGACGCTGGGCACGATGCTGGTGCTCGTCGTCGGCCTCGGTCTGACCTGGTCGCTCGTCTTTTCCGGCCGGGACGAGCTCATCAGCGCCGAGAGCCTGACCAGCCTGGGCGCCGTCGGCGTGCTGCTCGGCATGATCCCGGTGCTCACCCTCGGCGTGCTGACCATCTCCTCCGAATACGGCACCGGGCTCGTCCGCACCACCCTCACCGCCTGCCCCAGCCGCTCCCGGGTGCTGACGGCGAAGGCGATCGTGCTCGGCGGCCTGGCCTTCGTGACCACGCTGATCGCGACGCTCCTCGTCGCCATGATCAGCAGCGCCCTGCTGGGCGACCAGGTCACCGAGGACCCGACCGCGGGCCAGTGGTTCAAGGCGACCGTCGGCGTCAGCCTCTATGTGGCGCTGGCGGGGTTGCTGGCCCTGGCCGTCGGCACCCTGCTGCGGCACTCCGCCGGGGCGATCACCACCATGCTGGGCCTGGTGCTGTTCCCGCCGCTGCTGTCGATCTTCCTCCAGGCCGACGCCGTCCGGGACATCGGCCAGGCGCTCCTCAAGTACTCGATCCCCACACAGCTGTTGACTCTGTACGGAGGGGACATCGAATCGGGCCCGTCCGGCTGGGACGGGCTGTGGATCATGCTCGCGCTGGCCGCCGCCGCCACAGCCGGCGCCCACCTGGTGCTGAACAAGCGGGACGCCTGAGGCAGTTGAGACGGGCGGTAGGCGGTACTCAGTACCGCGGCGCGTTACGGGACCGCTGGAGCCGCGCGCTCCGGCGGTCCCGCGCGTTCCAGCAGGACTTGTGCCAGTGCCGGCGGTCCTCGACCCCCGCGCCGTACTGCGGCCACACCACCAGGTGCGGCACCCCGGGCGGGATCTCCTGGTCGCAGCCGGGGCAGCGGTAGCGCTTGCCCGCCGAACTCCCGCCGACCATGCGGACCGACCAGTCCTCGCCCTGCCAGCTCTCCGTCTGCTCCAGGCCGTAGCGCGTCCCGCCGCCCTCGTACGGGGCGGACTCGGCGGCTTGGCTGGCGGCGCCGCCTCGGGGGCGGTTTCGGCGCGGGGACACGGGTCACCTCGGAGGTCGTACGAGCTACGGGCTGTGACCAGGGTACGCGTCAGGGTCACCGCCCCGGCCGGACGTACCCCGGCCCCACCCCGCCACCCTCTCCGATCATCATGAAAACTTCCTGAACGCCCGTACCTCGTGGCACGTGTCGGGCGTTATTGCCACCGGGGGGTCGGGTCGGTCGCGCAGGAAGGTGCACGAGATGCGCGTTGGAGCGTTCGTCCTGGCCGCCCAGTTCCCGGGCCAGGGTCACGGAGAGGCGCTGTACCGGGCGGTGCGGACGGCCGAGGTCGCCGAGGAGGCCGGGCTCGACGCGGTCTGGCTGGCCGAGCACCACTTCGTCCCCTACGGCGTCTGCCCGTCGGCGGTGACGCTGGCCGGGCTGCTCCTGGGCCGCACCCGGCGGATCCGGGTGGGCACGGCGGTGAGCGTCCTCCCCACCACCCACCCTGTGGCCCTCGGTGAGCAGACGGCGGTGCTGCACATCGCCTCGGGCGGCCGGTTCACCCTCGGGGTGGGCCGCGGCGGGCCCTGGGTGGACCTGGAAGTGTTCAACGCGGGCGTCCAGGCTTACGAAGAAGCGTTTCCGGAATCCCTCGAACTGCTGATGCGCTGGCTGCGCGAACCCCGCGTCGGCGCTTCGGGCAAACGATTCTCCTTCCGCGAGGTGCCGGTGGTCCCGCGCCCGGACGAACTGCTCGACCGGCCCGGCCCGCCGGTGCTGGTCGCCTGCACCTCACCAGGCGGCGTCCGGCTGGCCGCCCGGCACGGGCTGCCCATGCTGCTCGGCATGCACAGCACCGACGAGGAGAAGGCCGAAATGGTGTCCCTGTGGCGCAAGTGCGCCCTGGAGGCCGGGAGTTCACCGGAGTACGTGGCGACCGCCGGGCACGTCGCGGCGGGCGTGGTGCAGGTGGCGGACCGCCGCCAGGAGGCGGCGGAGACCCTGCTGAAGGCGATGCCCGGCTGGCTGCGCCAGGGCCTCGGGGCGCACGTCACCGTCGACGGCCGGGAGCGCCGGATGCGGGACCCGCTCGCGTACACGGAGCTGCTGTGCTCCCTGCACCCGGTCGGCCCGCCCCGGCTGTGCGCCGACCGCCTCGCGGCCACGGCGGAACGGACCGGGGTGCGCGGCTTCGCGCTGCTGGCCGAGGGGTCGGGCGACCTGATGGCGACCGAGGAGAACCTGCGCCGGCTCGGCGCGGAGGTACTGCCGCTGATCCGCTGAGAACAGTCACGGCCTTTGGCCGTTTCCCACGGGGCGCGTGGACGCGTACCGGAGACGCGGCGGCCCGCCCCCGGCGCACGGCACATCGTCGGCGCCGCCGCGCCGCCGTGACCGCCCCCGTACCGTCCCGCGCCCCCGCGCGCGGAGCGGCAGCGGTGCCGGTTCAGCAGTCGCGCAGCTCCGGGGACTGGTTGAGGAGCTGCCCCCGGACCGACGTGAAGCGGGCCAGCCGCTCGTCGGCCGCGGGGTCGAGCGGGAAGACGGCGACCCGGTGGCAGTTCTGGAACGCCAGCCGGACCCCGAAGTGCCGCTGGAGCGCTCCGCGGATCGCGTCGCTCGCCAGGGCGCGCAGCAGCTGGCCGCGCGCCTTCTCGTCCGGCGGCGGCGTCCGGTTGTCGGCGAACTCGCCGCCTTCGACCTCGAGCCGGGCCACCAGCGAGCTGATCATCTCCCAGGCGTAGGGCAGGGAGTTCCGGACGCAGTCGACGAATGCCTCTTCGTCGACCTCGCCTCGCTCGGCCTGTTCGAGGAGGGCCGGTGAGACGTCGAGCGACATGAGTTCTCCTCTCGCGGGCCCCGCCGGGCGGGGTCCTGGGGGTGGGCGAGCGGACGACGACGCCCAGTGCCCGTACGGCGACCGCCCGCTTCAACGGTAATCCGGCCACTGCTGCCCCACCAGGAGAACGCACCTACAACTGGCCACCGGCGAAGGGGCCCATCCAGGGCGAATCGCGTCCGGTGCCGGGAGTCGAGTAGCGTGGCTCACCATGCGTCTCGTCATCGCCCGTTGCTCCGTGGACTACGCCGGCCGGCTCACCGCCCACCTGCCGTCCGCCCCCCGTCTCATCCTCGTCAAGGCCGACGGCAGTGTCTCGATCCACGCGGACGACCGGGCCTACAAGCCCCTCAACTGGATGTCCCCGCCGTGCACCCTCAAGGAGGGCGACGGCAGCGTCTGGACGGTGATCAACAAGGCGGGCGAGAAGCTCATCATCACCATGGAGGAGGTCCTCCACGACTCCTCGCACGAGCTCGGCGTCGACCCCGGCCTCATCAAGGACGGCGTGGAAGCACACCTCCAGGAGCTCCTCGCCGACCGCATCGAGACCCTCGGCGAGGGCTACACCCTGATCCGCCGCGAATACCCCACGGCGATCGGCCCGGTCGACATCCTCTGCCGCGACGCCGACGGACAGACGGTCGCCGTCGAACTCAAGCGCCGCGGCGACATCGACGGCGTCGAACAGCTCACCCGCTACCTCGAACTCCTCAACCGCGACCCGCACCTGGCGCCGGTACGCGGCATCTTCGCCGCCCAGGAGATCAAGCCGCAGGCTCGTGTCCTCGCGACGGACCGGGGGATCGGGTGCGTCGTGCTCGACTACGACGCGCTGCGGGGGATCGAGGACGACAAGCTCAGGTTGTTCTGAGCGGGAGGGGTGCCCCGGTCCCTCCCCCAGAGGGGGCACCCCCATTCACCGTTTCTGCGGGAGGGCCCGCGCCCCGGCATCGCGGCTTCGCCGCGAGGTCCTCAAACGCCGGACAGGCTGAGTGGTTGCGCCCAGGCGCACGATTCAGCCCGTCCGGCGTTTGAGGACAACCGCGCGGAGCGCGGTTCGGGGGTGCGGGGGCGGAGCCCCCGCAAGCAACTGGGGGCACCTCCCAGCGGTAGCTGGGGGAGAAAGGGCGGGACCGGGGCACCCCCACCCCGATCAGCCGCTTGGCTTGACCGTCCCCGACCCCGCCGAGTCGCCCCCGCCGGCAGGCGGGGTCGGCTTCTGCGTCACCGGCGGCGGATCCGTCGTCGGAGGGGTATCCGTCGGCTCACTCGGAGTGGTCGGAGGCTGAGTCTTGGTCGACTCACCGCCCCCCGGAGTACGAGTGGGCCCAGTCGAGTGCCCGCCACCGGGCGTCCGGGTCGGCGACGGCGAGTCATCGGGCGAGGCGCTGCCCGACGGCGACGGCGACGTGTCGCCGGACGGCGTCCCCGACGGCGCCCCGGTCGCCCCCGGCGTACCGGGCCGCTCCGAGGCGCCACCCCGCCCGCGCATCGGAGCGGGCCCACCCCCACCCCCCGCCGGATGCTCGGCGGTCAGATCGGGCTCCCCGTCCTGCTGGGAAGCGGACCGGTCCGGCTTGACCGCGTCCTGATCACCACTCCCCTGCTCGCCACCCCCCGCGGACGTCCCGAGCGACACGACGGTGCCGAGCACGGCGGCGAGCACGACCCCGGCCCCGGCCGCGGCCAGGTTGCGCCGCCCGCCGCCGGCCATCAGCTTCTGCACCCACGCCTGCGGCCCGCCACCCCGCTTGCCGCCGGCCGGGGGCGCACCGGCGCCCGTCCCGGCGCGCGGCGCGGGAACGCGGTGGATGGCCGCGGTGGAGACGCGGTCCGGGTCGGTGGTGAAGGGCGCGGGCCCGGCGGGGGGCGCCGCGGACTGCTCGCTGCGGGCCGCCGGGATCTCCTCGCCCGCGGACCCGCGCGGGCCGCCGGCCGGCGCCGGGGGCCGTGCGGCGGGGCCGCCGGGCCGTCCGACGGGCGTGGGGGCGGGCGCCGGCCGGGACCGGTCGGCGAC
Source organism: Streptomyces mobaraensis (assembly GCF_020099395.1). NCBI lineage: Bacteria > Bacillati > Actinomycetota > Actinomycetes > Kitasatosporales > Streptomycetaceae > Streptomyces > Streptomyces mobaraensis. The sequence continues at coordinate 2,394,784 of NZ_CP083590.1, forward strand.
CAGGGCGAGCGCTCGCCGGCTGGCGACGGCGCCGCGCTTGTCGGCGAGCACGCCGCGCAGCCCGGTGGACGCCTCCAGCTCGGCGCGGGCCCGGCCCAGGTTCCCGGTGCACAGGGCGAGCACGCCCAACTCGTGGTGGAAATACGCTTCTTCGCCCACTTCGCCGGCCAGCCGGGCGGCTTCCTGGCCGTGCCGGAGCCCGCGTTCCCAGGCGCTCCAGTGCAGGGCGCCCGCGAACGCCGGCGCGGCGGTACGGGCCAGCAGCACGGCGGCGGCCGGGTGGCCGGGCGCGCCGGAGGTCACGAGGGCGGTGAGCGCGGCGAGGATGACGTCCGCCTCGGCGGCGATGCGCTCGGGGGTGACGGAGGGGTGCCCGGCCCACCAGGCGTAGTGCCGGGCGGCGGCCAGGACGCGCTCGCCGGCGCCCTCGGACCAGTCAGCGCCCGCCAGTTGCCCGGCGACCCCGGCCGCCACCCGGTAGTGGGCGCCGACCACGGTGATCAGCCCGCCGTCGAACAGTTCGCCCACGGCGGCGTCGGCGTGCTCGTCGCCGACGAGCGCGGGCAGTTGGGCCTGGTGCGGGACCTCGCCGCCGAGGGCGAGGGCGAACCGCAAGGTCTCGCGGGCGGAGTCGCCGAGCCGGGCGGCGAGCGCCACGGCCGGGGCGGCCCCCCGGGGCAGCGGCGCGCGCCGGACGACCGGGTCGTCGGCGTTCTCGGGGATGCTGAACGGCCGTTCGCCGTCGGCCGCGTCCCCCTCGGCCGCGGCGCCGTCGAGCCGCCGCAGCAGCGCGCCGGCCTGGACGAACCGCAGCGGCAGCCCGTCCGACTCGACCCACAGGTCGGCCGCCCAGTCGGCCTCCTCGTCGGTGAGCGGCCGGTCGACGGCCGTCTCCAGCAGCTCCAGGCACTCGGTGCGGTCGAGACCGTCGAGAACGACCTCCTCGACGTGCGCGTCGGCGGAGGGCGCCGGGACGTCGGGCCGGGCGGCGAAGAGGAAGGCGCACTCCGGGGTGGCGTCCAGGAGTTCGTCGAGCGCGGCGCCGCCGAACTCCAGGTCGTCGAGGACGACGACCGCGCCGATCTCCCGTACGGCGGCGGGCAGTCCGGCCCGGTCGGGCCGGTGCAGCGGCGCGTGGTGGACGGCGGCGAAGAGCTCGTGGAGGAGGTCGGCGGTGGTGCGGTGACGGCCGTTCAGCCGGACGACGCCGTCGGGCGCCAGGTGGGCGCAGTCGGCCGCGAGGACGTCGAGCAGGGCGGTGCGCCCGGAACCGGCGGGGCCGGTGAGGCGGACGGAACGGCCGCGCGAGAGCAGCCGTCCCAGCCGCTCGCGGACCTCGCCCCGGCCGATGAGCGGCGCGCCGGACCGCGCGGCGCCGGCGGGCGGCGGCGGGACGGCGGCGCGGTCCCGCTCGGCACGGGCGTCGGGGTCGTGCCGACGGGCGGGTGGGGGCATGCGGCCGGGCGGGCAGGGCTCTATCTCGCTGCCGTCCACGGGGTTGACGGTGAGCAGGTAGTCGCCGGCGACGAGCTGGACGACCCGGACCGGGGCCGGGCTCTGCCCCGTCTCCTCCCCCGAAGGGACCGGAGAGCCCGGGGGAACCGGGGAGCCGGGGGTTTCGGCGCCCGTACGGCCCTCACCCGGCCGCGCCGCGTCCGGTGTCCGGTTGGTCGGGTCCATCGTTCAAAGCCCCCCAGTCGCGTGGCGTGCCGTCGTGTCCTCCCGGCCTGTCCGCGCTCTTCCGACCACCGGTCCGGCGCCCCGCGGGCTTCTGCAAGGCGAAAGCGACGGGAAACCGAACAGACCTTGGGACAGTATCGCCGACCGGGGGCACCCGCGGCGCCCCGGGCGTCACCCTCGTCCGGGCAATCCGGACACTCGGCTCACACCCGCCTCATCCGGCGCGTTCGCAGGCCGGGAGCGGGGTGACGCGGCCCGGCTGTTCGGGGTCCTCGATGGCGAGGATCCGGTGCAGCCGGGTGGCCACCAGCACGCGCTGCATCCGGTCCGGCACCCCGCGCAGCACCAGCCGCCGGCCGCTGCGCCCGGCCCGGCGGTGGGCCCCCATGATGACGCCGAGTCCGGTGGCGTCCCAGGAGTCCAGCTCGGTGAGGTCGAGGACGAGGTCGCCCCGGCCGGCGTCAAGCGCGGAGTGCAGGACCGTTCGGGCGTCCGCCGCGTTGCGGACGTCGAGGCGGCCCCCGACGACCAGTTCGGCGTGGTCGCCCCTGATGTGCATATGCGCTCCCCTGAGTGCTGCGTGGTGTGGGTGTGGCTCTAAAGAACTGACTGCCTCTCACACGCCAAGGTTGCCGTCCGTTAGCGAACCATTACCGAATTCACACGGCAGGGTGAACCGGGCTTTGCACGGACGGCTCAGTACTGGTAGAAGCCCTGCCCGCTCTTGCGGCCGAGGTCGCCCGCGTCCACCATGCGGCGCATGATCTCCGGCGGGGCGAACTTCTCGTCCTGGCACTCGGTGTAGATGTTGCCCATCGCGTGCATCAGGATGTCGACGCCGGTGAGGTCGGTGGTGGCCAGCGGGCCCATCGCGTGGCCGAAACCGAGCTTGCACGCGGTGTCGATGTCCTCGGCGGTGGCCACCCCGGACTCGTACAGCTTGACGGCCTCGCCGACGAGCGCGGTGATCAGACGGGTGGTGACGAAGCCGGCCACGTCGCGGTTGACGACGATGCAGGTCTTGCCGACGCCCTCGGCGAACTCACGGGCCTTGGCGAGCGTCTCGTCGCTGGTCTTGTGCCCGCGCACCAGCTCGCACAGCTGCATCAGCGGCACCGGCGAGAAGAAGTGGACGCCCACGACGCGCTCGGGGCGGGAGGTGGCGGCCGCGATCTTGGTGATCGGGATGGCGGACGTGTTGGACGCGAGCACGGCGTCCTCGCGCACCATTCCGTCCAGCGCGCGGAAGATGTCGCGCTTGGTGTCGACGTCCTCGAAGACCGCCTCGACGACGACGTCCGCGTCGGCGGCCGCGTCCAGGTCGGTGGTGGCCGTGATCCGCCCGAACGCCGCGTCGGCCGCCTCGGCCGTCAGCTTCCCCTTGGAGACGAACTTGTCGTACGAGGCCCGGATCCCGTCGGTGCCCCGCTTCAGCGCCGCGTCGGTGACGTCCCGCAGGACGACCTCCCAGCCGGCCTGGGCGGAGACCTGGGCAATACCGGAACCCATCAGTCCGGCTCCGACGACGGCGAGCTTCTTGGCCACGGCTGTCCCCTTTAATTCCTGCGCGCTTACCGGCGGTTCACTTACGGCTCCGCTGCGGACCTTAGCGCCCGTCACCGCGCTGGTGGGGGCAGAGAGATGCGCGTCACGTCCCAAATGACGGACATCACACCGGACACCGCGGCCGTGCGGGCGCACGGCTCAATCCAGCCACTTCCGTACCGCGGGTCACACCCGTACGGCACTTGCCCGGGCCCCCGTCCGGCCCCCGGACCGCCCGCGTCGGCCGCCCCGGCGAGGGCCGCGGCTAGGCTCGTGGCATGGTCAATCTGACGCGCATCTACACCCGCACCGGCGACAAGGGCACCACCGCGCTGGGCGACATGAGCCGCACCGCCAAGACCGACCCCCGCATCGCCGCCTACGCGGACGCGAACGAGGCGAACGCCGCGATCGGCGTGGCCCTGGCCCTCGGGGAGCTGCCCGAGGACGTCGCCCAGGTGCTCGTCCGGGTGCAGAACGACCTCTTCGACGTGGGCGCCGACCTCTCCACGCCGGTCGTGGAGAACCCCAAGTACCCGCCGCTGCGCGTCGAGCAGTCGTACGTCGACCGGCTGGAGGCCGACTGCGACCGCTTCCTGGCCGACTTGGAGAAGCTGCGCAGCTTCATCCTGCCGGGCGGCACCCCGGGGGCGGCGCTGCTGCACCAGGCGTGCACGGTGGTCCGCCGGGCGGAGCGCTCGACGTGGGCGGCCATGGAGACACACGGCGAGACGATGAACCCCCTGACGGCCACCTACCTCAACCGCCTCTCCGACCTCCTGTTCATCTTGGCGCGGACGGCGAACAAGGAGGTGGGGGACGTCCTCTGGGTACCGGGCGAGAACCGCTGAGCCTCCCACGCGCCCACGCACTCCGGCCGGGGGCTCGGGGGCCACCCCCCGAACGACACAGCATCCTGGCGCGGACGACGAACAAGGAGGTCGGCGACGTCCTCTGGGTACGGGCGAAAACCGCTGAGCCTCCCACGCGCCCGCCCACTCCGGCCGGACGGTGGACCCGAAGGCCGGAGGCCGGCCGCGCCCCCGGACAGACCCGCCGCCCCACGGCGTCAAGCGCCCGGGGCGCGCCGCGGCCACAGCGTGTAGCTCCCCGCGATGGCCACGTTGATGCCGATCACCCACACCATCCGCGTCCGCCACATCCGCAGCGAGGACGTGTCCCCGGCGTCCCCGACGTACCAGACGGCCGCCTGGAGGAGTGCCATGGCGACCACCGCGGAGAGGATCCAGCGGCCCGCCGTCCGCCACTCGTGCCGGGTCCGTTCCGGTCCGTACTTGGGCGGTTTCACCGGCGGCGGCCCGCCCGCGAACCGGTGGGCGAAGCGCTGGTCGGCCCACTTCAGCGTCGAGTGGCCGAGGCCGACCGAGAACCCGATGTAGACGGCCGCCAGGCCGTGCTTCCAGTCGGCCGTCGCGCCGTTCCGGAGGTCCATCGCGGTCACCACCAGCAACACCAGCTCCAGCACCGGCTCCACCAGCAGCAGCGCCGCCCCGGCCCGCGGCATGCGCAGCAGGTAGCGCAGGCTCAGCCCGCCGGCCAGCAGCACCCAGAAGGCCACCTCGCAGGCGACGATCAGCGTGACGACCACCGTCTTCTCCCTTCCCTCCCCTCCAGGCTCCCGGCACCGACGAGCCGCCTCGTCCTCACGGACGGCGATTCGCGACTGCATCCTTCGATGTACTCCGCGCTCCGTCCCGCGCCCCGCCGGCGGACGACGGCACCCCGTCCCACGTGCTGTGATGTCCTCATGCCCCGCTCCCTCCCGCACCGCGACGACCTGCTGATCGCCGCGTCCGGGCTGCTCGGCGGTCTCGTCCTGTACGCGCTGGGGCTGAGCAGCCGCCCGGTGGGCGGGCTGCCCCGCCGGGTGGCGCTCGTAGCACTGGCCGTGATGGCCGCGGCCGAGCTGCTGCGCCGCCGCAGACCCCTCGTGGGACTCGCCGTGGGGGCGTCGGCGCTGGCGGTCGACGTGTGCTCGGGCAACCTGGTCGCGACCACGGTGATGTTCACGGACCTGGTGTACGCGGCCGTGCTCTACGGGCCCCCGGCCGCGTACCGCCTCCTCCCCCGCGCCTGCGAGGCGGTCACCGTGATCGGGACACTGCTGTCCCTGGCCCTGATCCGCCGGCCGGAGGCGGTGCTCATCGGGTGCGCGCTGGCCGTCGTCACCATCGCCCCGGCCTGGACGGGCGTCGGCGTCCGGCAGCACCGCGACGCGGCGGAGGCCGCCCGGCTCGCGGCCGAACGGACCGTGCTGCTGGCCGAGATGGACCGGCGCGAGGCGGTCGTCGCGGAGCGTGCGCGGATGGCCCGCGAGCTGCACGACGTGGTCGCGGGCCACCTGTCGGCGATCGCGATCCACTCCACGGCCGCCCTGTCGATCGACGAGCCGGAGACGTCCCGCGAGGCGCTGGGCGTCATCCGCGGCAACAGCGTGCAAGGTCTGGCCGAAATGCGCCGCCTCATCGGCCTGTTGCGCGGGGCGGAGGAGGCCGGGGAGCCGGCCGCGACCCCCACCCTCGACGGTCTCGACGCCCTCCTCGACCGGACCCGCGCCGCGCTGCCCGACGGGCGCCTCACCGTGGAACTGCACGACGCCCGCGGCCCCGGACCGCTGCCCGCCCCGGTCGAACTGGCCGCGTACCGCATCGTCGAGGAGTCGCTGACCAACGCCGTCAAGCACGCGGCGCCGGGCCCGGTCGCGGTGGAACTGACCGGCGCGGACGGCCGGGAGCGGGCCCTGACCGTACGCGTGACCAGTACCCTCACGGGCCGCGACGGCGGCGGCACGGAACCGCGCGCCCCGGGCGCCGGGGCGGGCCTGGTGGGGATGCGGGAGCGCGTCGCCCTGCTGGGCGGCCGGCTGACGGCCGGCCCCGCCGCCGACGACGGCGGCCGCTGGGAAGTACGGGCCGAACTGCCCCTGGACGACGAGGAGAAGAACACATGAGCGAGCGGGAACGGCCGATCCGCGTGGTCGTGGCCGAGGACCAGGCGTCCGTGCGGTCCGGGCTGGTCCTGATCCTGCGGTCGGCCCCGGACGTGGAGGTGGCAGGGGAGGCCGCCGACGGCGAGGAGGCCGTCCGGCTCGCCCGCGAACTGCGCCCGGACCTCGTCCTGATGGACGTCCAGATGCCCCGCCTGGACGGCATCTCGGCCACCCGGCGGATCGCCGGCGAGGGCCTCGCCGACGTGCTCGTCCTGACCACCTTCGACCTGGACGAGTACGTCTTCGGCGCGCTGCGCGCCGGCGCGGCCGGCTTCCTGCTCAAGGACAGCGAGGCCGCCGACCTGCTCGCGGCGGTACGGACCGTCGCCCGGGGCGAGGGGCTGATCTCGCCCGCCGTGACCCGTCGGCTGATCTCCGAGTTCGCCCGCCGCGCCCCCGACCCGGCGGTGCACCGGGACGCCGCGATCGTGGACACCCTCACCCGCCGCGAACGGGAGGTGCTGGCCTGCCTGGGCGGCGGGCTGTCCAACGCGGAGGTCGCGGGACGCCTGGGGATGGCGGAGGCGACGGTGAAGACCCACGTCAGCCGGTTGCTGGCCAAGCTGGGGCTGCGCAGCCGGGTACAAGCGGCCGTCCTGGCCCAGGAGTTGGGCATGGTCCAGACCTCTTGACCATTGGTACGGACCTTCTTACGCTCCCCTCACAGTCGTGGTGAGCGTCCTCGCGATACGCACACCCCTGCGCCGGGCCCGTCCCTCCCCTCGCCCACGCGCGTGCTCACCTCGCTGCGCACAGGTCACGGAAACCCCCCACCCCCCCCACACCCCCACATCACCCCCCACACCTCCTGACCTCATCGAGGAGCACTCTCTTGTCATCAGAGACCTCTCGACATCACACGAACCCCACCCTCAACACCCCGCGCAGACGCCCCCTCACCCGCGCCGTCGCCACCCTCGGCGCCCTGCTCCTCCCGGCCGCCGCCCTCATCGGCCTCGCGGCACCGGCGAGTTCGGCCGGCGCCCCGGCCCACCCGGCGACGGCCGCGGCCGGCAAGCCCCTCAAGGCCGCCTCCGCGACCGCGACGTTCGCCAAGACCGGCGACTGGGGCTCCGGCTACCAGGGCGAATGGACCGTCAAGAACACTGGGACGACCGCCATCGACGGCTGGACCGTCGAGTGGGACCTCCCCTCCGGCACCGCCGTCGGCGCCTACTGGGACGCCCTGATCACCGGCTCCGGCACGCACTACACGGCCAAGAACCGGGAGTACAACGGCTCCATACCGCCCGGCGGCAGCGTCTCCTTCGGCTTCGTCGCCACCGGCTCCGGCACCCCGGCCGGCTGCAAGCTCAACGGCGGGGCGTGCGACGGCTCGTCCACCGACACCCCGCCCAGCGCCCCCGGCAAGCCGGAGTCGACCGGCGTCACCGCCACCAGCATCGGCCTGAAGTGGGCGGCGGCCACCGACTCCAAGGGCATCAAGGAGTACGACGTCTACCGCGGCACGGCGAAGGTCGCGACCGTCGCCAAGCTCGCCTACACCGACACCGGCCTCACGGCGGACACCGAGTACACGTACACGGTGGTGGCCCGCAACCTGGACGGCAAGACGGGCCCCGCGAGCCCCGCCGCCACCTTCCGCACCACGAAGAGCGGTTCCGACCAGCCACCGTCCGCCCCCGGCACCCCGCAGGCCACGGCGGTCACGGACACCTCCGTCGCCCTCAAGTGGACGGCGGCGACGTCCGACAAGGGCGTCAAGGAGTACGACGTCTACCGGGGCACGGCGAAGGTCGCGACCGTCGCCAAGCTGGCGTACACCGACACCGGCCTCCAGCCCGGCACCGACTACACGTACACCGTCGTCGCCCGGGACACCGCCGGCCAGACCGGCCCGGCCAGCCCGCCGCTGACCGTCCGCACCACCGGCGGCGGCACCCAGCCCTCCGGCGACATGATCAAGGCCGGGTACTTCGCCCAGTGGGGCATCTACGGCCGCGCCTACACGGTGAAGTCCCTGGACACCACCGGCGCCGCCGCCAAGCTCACCCACGTCAACTACGCCTTCAGCAACATCGACCCGAACAACCTCACCTGCCTTAACGGCGTCACCAAGGCCACCGGCTCCAACCCGCAGGACCCCAACCAGGGCGACGGCGCCGGTGACTCCTGGGCCGACTACGAGAAGGGCTTCAGCTCCGGCGAATCCGTCAACGGCACCCAGGACACCTGGGACCAGCCGCTGGCCGGCAACTTCAACCAGCTGAAGCAGCTCAAGGCCAAGTACCCGAAGCTCAAGGTGATGATGTCGATCGGCGGCTGGACGTACAGCAAGTACTTCTCCGACGTCGTCAAGACCGACGCTTCCCGGCAGAAGTTCGTCAAGTCCTGTATCGACATGTACATCAAGGGCAACCTGCCGGTCAGCAACGGACGCGGCGGCAACGGCAGCGCGGCCGGCATCTTCGACGGCTTCGACATCGACTGGGAGTGGCCCGGCTCCGAAGGCCACGCCGGCAACCACATCTCCAAGGAGGACAAGGCCGGCAACACCCTCCTCTTCGCCGAGTTCCGCAAGCAGCTCGACGCCCAGGGCGCGGCCGACGGCAAGAAGTACCTGCTCTCCGCCTTCACCCCGGCCGACCCCGGCAAGATCGAGGCGGGCTGGGACATCACCACCAAGGACGGCACGCCCAGCGTGTTCGACTACATGGACTACGCCAACGTCCAGGGGTACGACTTCCACGGCTCCGGCAGCGACAACAGCTGGGAACCCAACCTCACCGGCCACCAGGGCAACCTGTACCCGGACGCCAAGGACCCGTACACCACCAAGTTCAGCGTCGAGAAGACCGTCCAGACCTACCTCGACGCCGGAGTCGACTCCCGCAAGCTCGTCCTCGGCATGGCCTTCTACGGCCGAGGCTGGCAGCAGGTCACCGACGGCGGCGTCCACGGCGTCTGGCAGAAGGCGAACGGCGCCGCACCCGGGCAGTTCCCGGAGGAGTCCGGTACACGTGGTTACGACAACCTGCTCGCTTCCGTACCGAACTTGACCGTGTACCACGACGAGACGTCGGTCGCGACGTACGGCTACACCGGTGACAACGGGCAGTGGTGGACGTTCGACGACGCCTGGTCGATCGGGAAGAAGACGGCTTGGCTGAAGTCGAAGAGGCTTGGCGGGGCCATGGTGTGGGAGATGAGCGGTGACAGCGGCACGCTCATGACCGCACTGGACAACGGTCTCCGCTGACGCGGCCGGGGGCCCGGGGCGGCGGCCCCGGGCCCCCTGAAACCGCGCTCCGCGCGGTTGTCCTCAAACGCCGGACGGGCTGAAAGTGCCACCTCAGGCACACTTCAGCCCGTCCGGCGTTTGAGGACGAGCGGCGAAGCCGCGAAAAGGGGGTCTGGGGCGCAGCCCCAGGAATCGGCGAAGGTGGGGGTGCCCCCTCTGGGGGAGGGACCGGGGCAACACCCCTACGCCACATTCACCCGCTGCCCCGGAGGCGCCGCCTCCAGCCAAGCCAAGAACCCCGTAAGAGCATCCTCACTCATCGCCAGCTCAAGCAGCGTCCCCCGCAAAGAACACCGAAGGACGACCGCGTCCGACAACAGTGCCAACTCCTCATCCCCATGAGGAGCCCGCCGCTCCAGAACCTCGATCGCATCCCGCTCCAGCGTCCGCCGAGGACGCACCGCATAGGAGAAGACCCGAAACCACTCGATCCGGTCACCGCTGTACCGCGAGACGCCGTACACCCACCCCTTCCCGGGAGGGTCGGCGGCCGGCTCGGTGACGTCCCAGCGGAGGCTGCAGTCGAAGGTGCCCCCGGACCGCTGGATGAGCCGTCTGCGCAGCCCGAAGACGAAGAGTCCCAGCAGTACCAGCAGAACGACGATGCCGCTCACGAGCAGAGCGAGGACCATCACCACCGACCTCCTCGCATCATCTAGAGCAACCGCACCTGTATTGCCTCAGCCGCGGACCGGCCCGGTTTGTTCCGGGCGGTCCGCGGCTGAGGGACGTACTTCAGTGTGGCCGTGGGCTAGTGAGGGCCCGCGACCGCACGCAGCCGGACATCCGCGCGGCGCTCGGCGGCGCCGTCGGCCTCCGCCTTCGCGCGCTCCAGAGCCCGCTCCGCGCGGGTGACGTCGATCTCGTCCGCCAGCTCGGCGACCTCCGCCAGCAGCGACAGCTTGTCGTCCGCGAAGGAGAGGAAACCGCCGTGCACCGCGGCGACGACGGTGCCGCCGCCGGTGGTCCTGATGGTCACCGGGCCGGACTCCAGCACACCGAGCAGCGGCTGGTGGCCGGGCATGACGCCGATGTCACCCGATGTGGTACGCGCGATGACCAGAGTGGCCTCGCCGGACCAGACGCTTCGGTCCGCCGCGACCAGCTCGACGTGCAGCTCAGCAGCCAACGTGGCTCCTCGGGTCTCCACCCGCCGGGCGCGGCGGGTGTTGGGTCAAAGAATAGGGGACGTGCGGTCCGGGGGCGGGAGTGCCCCGCCCCCGGACCGCGAGCATCGGGATGCTCAGGAGACGCCCAGCTCCTTGGCGTTCTTCTTGAGGTCCTCGAGACCACCGCACATGAAGAAGGCCTGCTCCGGGAAGTGGTCGAACTCACCGTCGCAGATCGCGTTGAACGCGGCGATGGACTCGTCCAGCGGAACGTCCGAACCGTCGACACCGGTGAACTGCTTCGCCGCGTGGGTGTTCTGCGACAGGAAGCGCTCGACGCGACGGGCGCGGTGGACGACCATCTTGTCCTCTTCGCCCAGCTCGTCGATACCGAGGATGTTGATGATGTCCTGGAGGTCCTTGTACTTCTGCAGGATCCCCTTGACGCGGGAGGCGCACTCGTAGTGGTCCTGCGAGATGTAGCGCGGGTCCAGGATCCGGGACGTGGAGTCCAGCGGGTCCACGGCCGGGTAGATGCCCTTCTCGGAGATCGGACGGGAGAGCACCGTCGTCGCGTCGAGGTGGGCGAAGGTGGTGGCCGGGGCCGGGTCGGTCAGGTCGTCCGCGGGGACGTAGATCGCCTGCATGGAGGTGATCGAGTGACCGCGGGTCGAGGTGATGCGCTCCTGGAGGAGGCCCATCTCGTCGGCCAGGTTCGGCTGGTAGCCCACCGCGGAGGGCATGCGGCCGAGCAGGGTCGAGACCTCGGAACCGGCCTGCGTGAAGCGGAAGATGTTGTCGATGAAGAACAGCACGTCCTGCTTCTGGACGTCACGGAAGTACTCGGCCATGGTGAGGCCGGCCAGCGCGACGCGCAGACGGGTGCCCGGGGGCTCGTCCATCTGGCCGAAGACCAGCGCGGTCTTGTCCAGAACGCCCGACTCTTCCATTTCCTGGATGAGGTCGTTGCCCTCACGGGTGCGCTCGCCGACACCGGCGAACACGGAAACACCATCGTGCAGCTTGGCCACACGCATGATCATTTCCTGGATCAGAACGGTCTTGCCGACACCGGCACCACCGAACAGACCGATCTTGCCGCCCTTGACGTACGGGGTCAGCAGGTCGACGACCTTCAGACCGGTCTCGAACATCTCGGTCTTCGACTCGAGCTGGTCGAACGCGGGCGCCTTGCGGTGGATGGACCAGCGCTCGGTGACCTCGTTCTCGGCCTCGGGGTCGTTCAGGATCTTGCCCAGGGTGTTGAACACCCGGCCCTTGGTGACGTCACCGACGGGGACGGTGATGCCGTCGCCGGTGTCGGTCACGGGCGCCTGGCGGACCAGGCCGTCGGTGGGCTCCATGGAGATGGCGCGCACGACGCCCTCGCCGAGGTGCTGCGCGACCTCGAGCGTCAGGGTCTTCTTCCGGCCGGCCTCGGCCGGGTCGGAGACCTCGACGGTCAGGGCGTTGTAGATCTCCGGCATCGCGTCGACGGGGAACTCCACGTCGACGACCGGGCCGATGACCCGGGCGACGCGGCCCGTCGCGGCGGCCGTCTCAACAGTGGTGGTCATTTATCGGTCACTCCCCGCGGTCGCGTCGGCCAGGGCGCTCGCGCCACCGACGATCTCGCTGATTTCCTGGGTGATGTCGGCCTGTCGGGCCGCGTTGGCAAGCCGCGTGAACGACTTGATGAGCTCTTCGGCGTTGTCGGTCGCCGACTTCATCGCCCGGCGCCGGGCCGCGTGCTCGGAGGCCGCGGCCTGCAGCAGGGCGTTGTAGACCCGGGACTCGACGTACCGCGGCAGCAGCGCGTCGAGCACGGCCTCGTCCGACGGCTCGAACTCGAACAGCGGAAGGATCTTGTCCTTCGCCGCCGCGTCCTCGGCGTCCGTCTTCTCGAGGGTCAGCGGCAGCAGCCGCTTGTCCACCGGCGTCTGCGTCATCATCGACACGAACTCCGTGGAGACGATGTACAGCTCGTCCACGCCGCCCTCGGCCGTGTCCTTGAGGACGGCCTCGATCAGCGGGTCGGCCACCTTCTTGGCGTCCGCGTACGTCGGGTTGTCCGTGAAGCCCGTCCACGACCCGGCGACCGGGCGCTCCCGGAAGGAGTAGTAGCCCACGCCCTTGCGGCCGACGATGTAGTGGACGACCTCCCGGCCCTCGCCGCGGAGCCGCTCGGTGAGCTGGTCCGCCGCCTTGATGGCGTTGGACGAGTAGCCGCCCGCGAGACCGCGGTCGCTCGTGACGAGCAGGACCGCGGCCCGGGTCGGCCGCTCGACCTCGGTCGTCAGCGGGTGCCGGGTGTTGGAGCCGGTGGCGACGGCGGTCACGGCCCGGGTGAGCTCACTGGCGTACGGAGTCGACGCGGCCACCTTGCGCTGTGCCTTGACGATGCGCGAGGCGGCGATCATCTCCATCGCCTTGGTGATCTTCTTGGTCGCGGAGACGGCTTTGATCCGCCTCTTGTAGACCCGAAGCTGGGCACCCATGCTCAGCCCTCGCCCAGCAGCTTGCCGTCCGCGGTCTGGAACTGCTGCTTGAAGGACGCGACGGCGTCGCCGAGCGCCTGCAGCGTGTCGTCGGACATCTTGCCGCCCTCGACGATGCTGGTCATCAGGCCCTTGTGCGCCTGGTGCAGGTACTCGAGCAGCTCGCGCTCGAAGCGGCGGATGTCCTCGACCGGGACGTCGTCCATCTTGCCGGTGGTGCCGGCCCAGATCGCCACGACCTGGTCCTCGGTGGCGAACGGCGCGTACTGGGTCTGCTTCAGCAGCTCGACCATGCGCTTGCCGCGCTCCAGCGACGCCTTGGAGGCCGCGTCCAGGTCGGAACCGAAGGCGGCGAACGCCTCCAGCTCGCGGTACTGGGCGAGGTCCACCCGGAGGCGGCCGGACACCTGGCGCATGGCCTTGTGCTGGGCGGAGCCACCGACGCGGGAAACCGAGATACCGACGTTCAGGGCCGGGCGCTGGCCGGCGTTGAACAGGTCGGACTCCAGGAAGCACTGGCCGTCGGTGATGGAGATGACGTTGGTCGGGATGAACGCCGAGACGTCGTTGGCCTTGGTCTCGACGATCGGCAGACCGGTCATGGAACCGGCGCCCATGTCGTCGGAGAGCTTGGCGCAGCGCTCCAGCAGACGGGAGTGCAGGTAGAAGACGTCACCCGGGTAGGCCTCACGGCCCGGCGGGCGGCGCAGCAGCAGGGAGACGGCACGGTAGGCGTCGGCCTGCTTCGACAGGTCGTCGAAGACGATCAGGACGTGCTTGCCCTGGTACATCCAGTGCTGGCCGATGGCGGAGCCGGTGTACGGCGCGAGGTACTTGAAGCCGGCCGGGTCGGACGCCGGGGCGGCGACGATCGTCGTGTACTCCAGGGCGCCGGCCTCCTCCAGCGCGCCGCGGACGGACGCGATGGTGGAGCCCTTCTGGCCGATGGCGACGTAGATGCAGCGGACCTGCTTCTTGGGGTCGCCGGTGCGCCAGTTGGCACGCTGGTTGATGATCGTGTCGATCGCCAGGGCGGTCTTGCCGGTCTGGCGGTCACCGATGATCAGCTGACGCTGACCGCGGCCGATCGGGGTCATGGCGTCGACGGCCTTGTAGCCCGTCTCCATCGGCTCGTGGACCGACTTGCGCTGCATGACCGTGGGGGCCTGCAGTTCGAGGGCGCGGCGGCCCTCGGTCTTGATCTCGCCAAGGCCGTCGATCGGGTTGCCCAGCGGGTCGACGACGCGGCCGAGGTAGCCCTCGCCCACACCCACGGAGAGCACCTCACCGGTGCGCTGCACCGGCTGGCCCTCCTCGATGCCGCTGAACTCACCGAGGACGATCGCACCGATCTCGCGCTCCTCAAGGTTGAGGGCGAGGCCGAGGGTGCCGTCCTCGAACTTCAGCAGTTCGTTCGCCATGGCCGAGGGAAGACCCTCGACCTTCGCGATGCCGTCGCCGGCAAGGCTGACCGTACCGACCTCCTCGCGCGAGGCCGCGTCCGGCTTGTACGCCTGGACAAAGTTCTCCAGCGCGTCCCGGATCTCCTCCGGCCGGATCGTGAGCTCCGCCATCTGGGTTCCCTGCTCTCCTTGTTGGGCCCGAAGTATTTCTCTCCCGCGGGTGCTTCCCCGCGGGACACCGTCGGCCCAACTCGGGCCGTCAGTCATGCTCTTGAGTTGGTGGCTGGTCAGCCGCCAGCCCGGCCGGCGTCAGCCGGCCAGGTGCCGGCCCGCCTCCGCGAGGCGGTCCGCGATGGTCCCGCTGATGACCTCGTCGCCGATGCGCACCTGGATGCCGCCGAGGACCTCCGGGTCGACGTCCAGGTTGAGGTGGACGTCCTTCCCGTAGAGCCGGGCGAGCGCGTCGCCCAGCCGCTGCTTCTGCCGGTCGTTCAGCGGCACCGCGGAGGTGACCTCCGCGACGACGCGGCCGCGGCGGTCGGCGGCCAGCTTGGAGAGGGCGGTGAGCCCCGCCTCCAGGCTACGGCCTCGCGGCGCGGTGACCAGGCGGACGACGAGCCGCTCGGTGACCGGGTTCGCCCGGCCGCCCAGCAGGCTGCGCAGCAGTTCGGCCTTGGCGGAACGCTCGGCGACCTTGTCGGTCAGCGCGGCGCGCAGACCGGGGTTGGACTCGACGATCCGGCCGAAGCGGAACAGCTCGTCCTCGACGTCGTCCAGCCGGCCGGCGCGCTCGGCGGCGGCCAGGTCGGCCGACGCCGCGAGCTCCTCCAGGGCGTCCACCAGGTCGCGCGAGGTCGACCAGCGGGAGCGGACCATGCCGCTCACCAGGTCGGCGCAGTCGGCGCCGACCTGCCCGCCGAGCAGGCGTCCGGCCAGCTCGGCCTTGGCCTGGCCGGGCTGCGCCGGGTCGGTGAGGACCCGGCGCAGCGAGACCTCGCGGTCGAACAGCGCGGTGACGGAGGCAAGGTCCCCGGCCAGCTTCGCGGCGTCGACCGAGGCGCTGTCCGCCAGCGCGTTGAGGTTTTCGCGTGCCGAGGCAAGGGCCTCGCGGCTCGCTCCGTTCATCGCGTGACCTCAGCCTTCGTCGTGTCGGCCGGCTTGGCCTCGAGCGCGTCGAGGAACCGGTCGATGGTGCGCTCCTGTCGGGCGGCGTCCTTCATGGACTCGCCGACGATCCGGTCGGCCAGGTCGATGGCCAGCTTGCCGACGTCCTGGCGGAGCGAGGCCGCGGCGGCCTGACGGTCGGCCTCGACCTGGGCGTGACCGGCGGCGACGATCTCGTCGCGCTGGCGCTCGCCCTCGGTCCGCATCTCGACGACCATGGCGGCGCCGTGCTCCTGCGCGTCCTGGCGCAGCCGGGCGGCCTCGTTGCGGGCCTCCGCGAGCTGTGCCCGGTAGTCGTCGAGGACCTGCTGAGCCTCGTCCTGGGCGGCCTTGGCCTTCTCCATGCCGCCCTCGATGGCGGCACGGCGCTCGTCCAGGACCTTGTTGAGGTTCGGGAGGAGCTTCTTGCCGAGGTAGAGGACGACGATGAGGAAGGCCAGCGTGCCGATGACGAGCTCGGGCAGCGGGGGGAGGAACGCGGGTTCCGTCTCCTCCGATGCCAGCTGTACCAGGGCGATCACATCAGTGCCTTTCGTCGCGTAATGAGTGGCCGTCTACAGATCAGCTGTAGACGAAGCCCATGACGAGGCCGATCAGGGCGAGCGCCTCACAGAGGACGAAGCCCAGGATCTGGTTGGCACGGATCAGGCCGGCCGCCTCGGGCTGGCGGGCCAGCGCCTGGGTGCCGTTACCGAAGATGATGCCGACGCCGACACCGGGGCCGATGGCCGCGAGACCGTAACCGATCGCAGCGGCGTTGCCGTGGAACGTGTCCTTGGCGGCGGCGAGGTTGACCATTTCGAGAGCAGCGGACATGCCGTTACTTCCTTCTCTTTCACGGACCGGTGGGGGTTGGCCACCGGACGTCTGGGGGTCTGTGGGGAGGGTCTGCTCAGTGGTGCTCGGCGAGAGCGCCCTGGATGTACGAGCAGGCCAGAAGGACGAAGACGTACGCCTGAAGGGCCTGGATGAACATCTCGAAGACGGTCAGCAGGATGACCATCACGAAGGAGACACCGGCGTAGGCGATGCCGATCCCGTTCAGCAGGTACCAGCTGGCGATCGTGAAGATCAGCAGCAGCACGTGGCCCGCGAACATGTTGGCGAAGAGCCGCACGGCGTGGGTGAAGGGCCGGATCAGCAGGTTGGAGAAGAGCTCCAGGACCATGACCAGCGGAAGAACCCAGCCGAGTTCCTTGTTGTAGCCGCTGATGTTCTTGATGCCGCCGATGAAGCCGTGCCGCTTGAACGTCAGGGGCACCCAGATCAGGTACACCAGCAGCGCGAGACCCGCCGGGTACGCGATGATCGACGTCACCGGGAACTGGGCGACCGGGATGATCGACCAGAGGTTCATCATCCAGATGAAGAAGAACAGCGAGACCATGAGGGGGACGTACTTCTCGCCCTCCTTCTTCCCCAGGGCCTCGTAGACGATCCCCTTGCGGATGAAGTCGTAGCCCGCCTCACCGACCATCTGGAGCTTGCCGGGGACCAGCTTGGCCCGGCCGAAAGCGGCCCAGAGGAACACGATCGTGATGACCGAGCCCAGGACGGCCAGGAGCATCGGCTTGTTGACCTCGATACCGCCGACGGTGAACAGCGGCTCGAACACAAAGGAGTGGAGCCCTGGGGTCGGGAAGCCGCACCCGTCGAAGATGTGGCAATCGGTCTCGAAGGCGAGCATCTGGTCAGCACTCACCGCGAGCTCCTTCAGCGTGGCGCATAGGTACGGCAACCTCGTTGTGTCGGCGCGGCAAGCAGCCACGGAACGGCACTGGACTGGTCTTACGGTTAGGGGTGCGGCAGGTCGGCCGGTGGCCGGGAGCCATCGCGGGCATCAGCTGCGCGGACCGCCGATTCGCTCCCGCCGGAAGCGGGGACCCGGCCGTCTGCGTCCGCTGCACCTCAGATGGCACCGGACGATAGCAGGTGAGCACACGGAGGCTTATCCCGGCCCTACCTGTCATGACGGAGACTCCGCCGGCGCGGGCTTCCTCGCGTCGGCGGCGGCCTCCGGATCGACGTACAGGATCTTCATCTTCAGGTGGGCGCGCAGCTGGGCGGCGACCCACACCAGGGTCGCGACGAGCACGGAGAAGGCGAAGCTCTTGAAGCTGAAGAGCGTCGTGCCCTTCAGGATGCCGAGGAGGATCACGATCACCAGGCACTGCACGGCGTACAGGGCGAGACCCATCATCTGGAAGACCTGCGGCCACTGCCGCGCGGTCCGCTGGAGCATGTAGAGCCCCACGGACATGCTGGCCAGCGCGAGCAGCATGCCCGCCGCGGCGCCGATGGCCCCCTTGCCGCCCGCGACGGCGAATCCGACGGCAACGGCGACGACCCCCGCGACTGCGGTCGGGACGGCGCACTGAAGTAGCGTTCGGGCGTCGTTGGCCTGCATGAAGGGTCTCTCCGGCGGATTCGGAAGCAACGATTCGTCGGGGACGAGGGTATCCCGGGGTGTGGGCACGACCTCGCGACGAAGGAACCGCTGGGGGGCGCTCCACTACGGTCCTTCGGCTCTGCCACGGGTTTCGTGAACGGTATCACAAACTATTTGATGAGGTCTTTACCTATATCGTGTGCTGCCTGTCACACACAAGAGTCAAGCCGCCCGTCCTCATGCTGACGAACGGCCTGTTCTCTGCTAACGCCGGGCTCAGCGCCGCCCGCTGATGTCGCGCGCGTGACGGAAGCGCGAGCGGTCGCCCACCGCGGTCGCGCCGTGCAGCCCCGCGGGGACCGGCTCCCGCTCCTCGTCGAGCGCCTCCCCGGGCTTCTCCGCGCTCCCCGGCCCCTCGGGCCGCTCCTCCGCCGTCGCCGGCGCGGCGGCCTTGCGGCGGCGGTAGCGGGGCGGCACCAGGTGCTCGGCCCACCGGGGCGCCCGCGGCCGGAAGCGCGGCATCAGCAGCAGCACCAGACCCACGGCGCTCAGCGCGACGATCAACAGCAGCACGCCGCCCGCCGAGTTCACCGAGTACGCCACCGTGCCGAACGCGATCAGCGCGGACCAGAAGTACATGATCAGGACGGCCCGGCTGTGCGAGTGGCCGATCTCCAGCAGCCGGTGGTGCAGATGGCCGCGGTCGGCCGCGAACGGCGACTGGCCGTTCCACGTCCGGCGCACGATCGCCAGCAGCAGGTCGGCCACCGGCACCGCGATGATCGTCAGCGGCAGCAGCAGCGGGATGTAGATCGGCACCGTGGCCTGCACGGTCGCCTTCTCCGACCCGGTGAAGGAACCCAGCAGATCGGGGTCGACCTGGCCGGTGATGGAGATCGCGCCGGCGGCCAGCACCAGTCCGATGAGCATCGAACCCGAGTCGCCCATGAAGATCCGCGCCGGGTGCATGTTGTGCGGCAGGAAGCCCAGGCACATGCCCATCAGGATGGCCGCGAACAGCGTCGCCGGGGCCGCCGCCTCCACGTTGTGCCCGTACCAGAGCCGGTACGCGTAGAGGAAGAACGCCGCCGCCGCCAGGCACACCATGCCCGAGGCGAGGCCGTCGAGGCCGTCGACGAAGTTCACGGCGTTGATGGTGATCACGACCAGCGCGACGGTCAGCAGGGTGCCCTGCATCGGCGTCAGCGCCACCGTGCCCACACCGGGCACCGGCAGCCAGAGGATCGTGAGCCCCTGGAGCACCATGACGCCCGCGGCGATCATCTGTCCGCCGAGCTTCACCAGGGCGTCCACGCCCCACTTGTCGTCCAGCACCCCGAGCAGCCAGATCAGCCCGGCGCCCGAGAGCAGCGCGCGCGGCTCGTTGGAGGTCTCGAAGACGTGCTTGAGGCTCGACAGGTGCGAGGCGACCAGCAGACCCGCGCAGAGCCCGCCGAACATGGCGATCCCGCCCAGCCGCGGCGTCGGTTCCCGGTGCACGTCACGTGCCCGGATCTCCGGCATCGCGCCCGCCGCGATGGCGAACTTCCGCACCGGGCCCGTGAGCAGATAGGTGACCGCCACGGTGACGCAGAGCGTCAGCAGGTATTCACGCACGGGCTGCCCCAGGGATTTCGCCGGCCATCACAGCCCCACACCATATTCGCGTCCGGACCGGATCCGTGAATGCAGATGAAGACGTTCACCACCCCCTGATGGTTGCGAGCGCTCGGTAAACGATCACGCCAGCGCAGGATACGGCGGAAACGCCAGCGCCAGTTCCGCGACCGCCTCCCGGAGCCGCGCGGGCTCCCCGTCACCCCGCAGCGCCGCGCCCGTCAGCGCCGCCACCCGGGCCATCTCCGGCTCGCGCATCCCCTGGGTGGTCACCGCCGCCGTGCCCAGCCGCAGGCCGCGCGCGGTGCCATGGCCCAGCCCGCACACGTCCAGGACGATGCCGGCCGCCGCCAGCCGGCCCCGCGCCCGGACGCCGTCCAGGCCGAGCCCGGTCACATCCGCGACGATCAGATGGGTGTCCGTGCCCCCGGTGGCGACGGCGAGCCCCTGCTCGGCCAGACCGGCCGCGAGCGCCCGGGCGTTGGCCACCACCTGCCGGACGTACGCGGCGAACGCCGACGTCGCGGCCTCCCCGAAGGCGACGGCCTTCGCCGCCACGGTGTGCATCTGGGCGCCGCCCTGCGTGAACGGGAACACCGCCCGGTCGATCCGCTCCCCGAGCCGCCCGCCGCACAGCAGCATCCCGCCGCGCGGCCCGCGCAGCACCTTGTGCGTCGTGGCGCACACCACGTCCGCGTACGGCACCGGGCTCGGCGCCGCTCCCCCGGCGACCAGGCCGATGGGGTGCGCCGCGTCCACGATCAGCAGCGCGTCCACCTCGTCGGCGATCTCCCGGAACAGGGCGTAGTCCGGGTGCCGCGGATAGGCGATGGACCCGCAGACGACGGCCCGCGGGCGGCGGGCCCGGGCGAGGTCCCGCACCTGGTCGTAGTCGATCCGCCCGGTGTCCGCGCGGACCCCGTACCCGGTGAAGTCGAACCACCGCCCCGAGAAGTTCACCGGCGAGCCGTGGGTGAGGTGCCCGCCCTCCCGCAGCCCCATCGCCAGCACCCGGTCCCCCGGGGCCAGCAGCGCGGCGTACGCGGCCAGCACGGCCGCCGAACCCGAGTGCGGCTGCACATTGGCGTGCTCCGCCCCGAACAACGCGGCGGCCCGGTCCCGCGCCACCCGCTCGGCCATGTCCACGACCTCGCAGCCACCGTGGTGCCGGGCTCCCGGGTAGCCCTCGGCGTACTTGTTCACCAGCGGTGAGCCGAGTGCTTGCAGCACGGCGGCCGAGACGAAGTTCTCCGCCGCGATGAGCTGGAGTCCTGCGGACTGCCGTCTCGCCTCGGCGAGGATGATGCCGGCGATTTCGGGATCCTGACGCGTGAGCGCGTCGGCCGCTGCTTCGGTGACGGGCATCGGGGGCTCCGTGCGGTGGGCGTGAGCAGTGTGCTCACCACCCAATGTAGGCCCGCTGCGGGGGGTGTGCAGGGTGCCCCGGTCCCTCCCCCAGAGGGGGCACCCCCATTTCACCGTTTCTGCGGGGGCTCCGCCCCCGCACCCCCGAAGCGCGCCGCGCGCGCTGTCCTCAAACGCCGGACGGGCTGATTTCAGCCCGTTGGGGGTACCCCCTCTGGGGGAGTTTGAGGACAAGGGGGGTCTGGGGCGCAGCCCCAGGAAACGGCGAAGGGGCGGGTCCGGGGCCCCTCAACCCGCCGGGACCCCGGTCAGGGCCGTCACCACAGGATCCAGCGCCAGCTGAATCTCGTCCCCGATCGAGCGGAAGAACGTAATGGGCGCCCCATACGGATCATGCACCTCATCCGCCTCCGCGTCGGGCGCCAACAACCACCCCCGCAGCGCCGCGGCAGCCTGCACCAGCGCACGGGCCCGCTCGACCACACCCCCCGCGCCGTCCGGCGCGGGCAAGGTCGTCGGATCGATGGCCCGCACCAGCCGGGTGAACTCCTTCAACGTGAAGGTCCGCAGCCCCGCCGAGTGCCCCATCGAGATGACCTGAGCCCGGTGGTCACGCGTAGCGGTGAGCACCAGATCGGCGCGGATGACGTGCTCGTCCAGCAGTTCCCGCCCGGTGAAGCCGTGCGGGTCCGCGCCGAAGTCGGTCAGCACGGTGGCGGCGTGGGCCTCCATGGGGGCGCCCTCGTGCCCCCAGGTGCCGGCGCTCTCCACCACCAGCCCGCCCGCGTCCGGGTCGCCGAGGCGCTCGGAGAGGGCATGGCGGGTCAGCCGCTCGGTGATGGGCGAGCGGCAGACGTTGCCGGTGCTGACGTGGAGGATGCGGAAGGTGTCGGTGCTCGTCTCCGGTCCCGCTATGCCACGCCCCTGCGGGGCGATCAATTCGCCACCTCGAGGTCGGGTACCACCTCGCGGAGCTGCTCGGCGCTGATGGCGCCGGCCCGCAGCAGCACCGGCACCTTGCCGGTGACGTCCACGATCGAGGACGGCACGTCCGCGGGGGTGGGGCCGCCGTCGAGGTAGACGGAGACGGAGTCGCCGAGCATCTCCTGGGCGGCGTCGCAGGTCTGCGGCGCCGGGTGCCCGGTGAGGTTGGCGCTGGAGACGGCCATCGGGCCGAACTCGGTGAGCAGTTCGATGGCGACGGGGTGCAGCGGCATCCGCACCGCGACCGTGCCGCGGGTCTCGCCGAGGTCCCAGGTCAGCGACGGCTGGTGGTTGGCGACCAGGGTGAGCGCGCCGGGCCAGAAGGCGTCGACGAGCTCCCACGCCTGCTCGGAGAAGTCGGTGACGAGCCCGTGCAGGGTGTTCGGGGAGCCGACGAGGACCGGCGAGGGCATGCCCCGGCCGCGGCCCTTGGCCTGGAGGAGGTCGCCGACGGCGTCGCGGCTGAAGGCGTCCGCACCGATGCCGTACACGGTGTCGGTGGGCAGCACGACCAACTCGCCGCGGCGGACCGCGGCGGTCGCCTCACGCAGACCGGTCCTGCGGTCGGTCGCGTCGCCGCAGTCGTATCGCCGAGCCATTGAGCCAACCTCCTCGTACGGGGCAGATGTCTGGGGTGCCGTGGCGGTCACGGCAGGGCCTTCCGGGCCGTGGCGAACCGGGGCCGGTTGTTGAGGTCGGGGTGGTCGGCCGCGTCGGCCCAGCCCCGCTCCTCGGTGAAGATCCACGGCACCTGGCCGCCCTGGGTGTCGGCGTGCTCGATGACGACCACGCCGCCGGGGCGCAGCAGCCGGTGCGCGGTGCGCTCCAGGCCGCGGATGGTGTCGAGGCCGTCCTCGCCCGAGAACAGCGCGAGCTGCGGGTCGTGGTCGCGGGCCTCGGGGGCGACGTACTCCCACTCGGTCAGCGGGATGTACGGCGGGTTGCTGATGACCAGGTCGACCTGGCCGTCGAGCTCGGGGAGCGCGTCGAGCGCGTTCCCGTGGTGCAGCTGGACGCGCGAGCCCTCGACGTTCTTCCGCGCCCAGGACAGGGCGCCCTCGTCCAGTTCGACGGCGTGCACCCGGGACCGGGGCACCTCCTGCGCGAGCGCCAGCGCGATGGCGCCGGAGCCGGTGCACAGGTCGACGATCAGGGGTTCGACGACGTCCATGGCGCGGACCGCGTCTATGGCCCAGCCGACGACCGACTCGGTCTCCGGCCGGGGGACGAAGACGCCGGGTCCGACCTGGAGCTCCAGGTAGCGGAAGAAGGCGCGCCCGGTGATGTGCTGGAGGGGTTCGCGGGCCTCGCGGCGGGCGACGGCCTCCCAGTAGCGGGCGTCGAAGTCCCCGTCGGCGACCAGGTGCAGCTCACCCCGTTTGACGCCGTGCACGAAGGCCGCGAGCTCCTCCGCGTCGAAGCGCGGGGAGGGCACGCCGGCGTCGGCCAGCCGCTGGGTGGCCTGCGCCACCTCGGCGAGCAGCAGGTTCACTGGACCTTCCTCCTGTTGCGCTCCATGACCAACTCCGTACGCGATCTCTACTGTGCGGCAGCCAGCTTGGCCGCCGAGTCGGCGTCGACGCACGCCTGGATGACCGCGTCCAGCTCGCCGTCGAGCACCTGGTCCAAGTTGTACGCCTTGAAGCCGACCCGGTGGTCCGAGATCCGGTTTTCCGGGAAGTTGTACGTCCGGATCTTCTCGGAGCGGTCGACGGTGCGGACCTGGCTGCGGCGCGCGTCCGCGGCCTCGGCCTCGGCCTTCTCCTGCGCCGCGGCGAGCAGCCGGGAGCGGAGGATGCGCAGGGCCTGCTCCTTGTTCTGGAGCTGGCTCTTCTCGTTCTGGCAGGAGGCCACGACGCCGGTCGGCAGGTGGGTGATGCGGACGGCCGAGTCGGTGGTGTTGACGGACTGGCCGCCGGGGCCGGACGAGCGGTAGACGTCGATCCGCAGGTCGTTGGGGTTGATCTCGACGTCGATCTCCTCGGCCTCGGGCGTGACGAGCACGCCGGCGGCGGAGGTGTGGATGCGGCCCTGGGACTCGGTGGCCGGCACGCGCTGGACGCGGTGCACGCCGCCCTCGTACTTCAGCCGGGCCCAGACGCCCTGGCCGGGCTCGGTGGCGCCGTTGCCGCCCTTGGTCTTGACGGCGACCTGGACGTCCTTGTAGCCGCCGAGCTCGGACTCGGTGGAGTCGATGATCTCGGTCTTCCAGCCGACGCGCTCGGCGTAGCGCAGGTACATGCGCAGCAGGTCGCCCGCGAAGAGGGCGGACTCGTCGCCGCCGGCGCCCGCCTTGATCTCCAGGATGACGTCCTTGTCGTCGCTGGGGTCGCGCGGGACGAGCAGCAGGCGGAGCTTCTCGGTGAGCTCCTCGCGCTGCTTCTCCAGCACCTTGACCTCGGCGGCGAAGTCGGGGTCGTCGGCCGCGAACTCGCGCGCCGTGTCGATGTCGTCCCCGGTCTGCTTCCAGGAGCGGTACGTGCCGACGATCGGGGTCAGCTCGGCGTAGCGCTTGTTGAGCTTGCGGGCGTTGGCCTGGTCCGCGTGGACGGAGGGGTCGGCGAGCCGCTTCTCGAGGTCGGCGTGCTCGCCGATCAGTTCCTCGACTGCCTCGAACATCAAGATTCCCTAAGCGAAGGTGACGGAGCTGCTGGAAGTGACGGACCGGCCGGACGACAAAGCGCCGGTCCGGCCGTCCCCCGCCGAGGAGGGACGGCCGACCGGCGCCTGCGGGTCGCTACTTCTTCGTCCCGGCGTTCTTGCCGAAGCGGGCCTCGAACCGCGCCACACGGCCACCGGTGTCGAGGATCTTCTGCTTGCCCGTGTAGAACGGGTGGCACTCGGAGCACACGTCGGCACGGATGGTGCCGTCCGCGACGGTGCTACGGGTGGTGAACGAGGCGCCACAGGTGCAGCTGACCTGGGTCTCGACGTACTCCGGGTGGATGTCGCGCTTCAAGGGTTCTCCTAGGTTCGGGAGGGCACCGGGTCGTGCGGCGGGATTGCCGTACGTGAACCGGGGCCGACGTACCAGTCTGCCAGTACCGGCCGCATCCCCCAAAACGGGGTCGGCGAGCCCGTTATTCCCGGGCCCCTGGCGTGCGGCGTTCGACGGGGACTACTTCACGACGCCGTCCGCGTCCGTCTTCGTCCCCTCGCCGTCCTTGAGGGCCGACGCCGGGATCTGCTTGTCCTCGTGCAGCGCCTGCCACATCTCCTTGGCGGCCTTCAGCGGCACCACGCGGTTCTTGTCCAGCGGGTCGGTGGTGACGGGCAGCGTCACCATGTGCATGTCGCCGGAGCCGATGCCCTTGAGGCCGTTGGCGAAGGAGAGCAGCTTCTGTACCGAGGCCAGGTCGGAGTCGGTGGTGAGCGCCTTGGTGGCGGTGTCCGCGATCCCGTAGAGCTTGGTCGGGCTGGTGAACAGGCCGACGGACTTGACCTGGTCGATCAGCGCCTTGATGAACGCCTGCTGGAGCTTGATCCGGCCGAGGTCGCTGCCGTCGCCGACGCCGTGCCGGGTGCGGACGAGGCCGAGCGACTGCTCGCCGTTGAGGGTGTGCTTGCCGGCCGGGAGGTCGAGGTGGCTCCACTTGTCGCGGATCGGCTTGGTGGTGGTCACCTCGACGCCGCCGAGCTTGTCGATGAGTTTCTGGAAGCCGGCGAAGTCGACCTCCAGGTAGTGGTCCATCCGGATCCCGGTCATGGCCTCGACGGTCTTCACCGCGCAGACCGCGCCGCCCACCGAGTACGCGTCGTTGAACTGCGCCCGCCGGACGGCCGGGCTGGTCTTGCCGTCGAGGGTCTTGCACTCGGGCCGGGGGACCATGGTGTCGCGCGGGATGCTGACCACGCTGGCCTGCTTGTGACCCGCGTAGACGTGGACGATCATCGCGGTGTCGGAGCGGGAGCTGCCCTCGTCGCGGCCGTACTTGTTGTTGTCGCCGGCCCGCGAGTCGGACCCCAGCACGAGGATGTCCTGCGAGCCGTTGTCCACATTGTCGGGGCGGTCGGTGCCGAGCGCGGAGTTGATGTCCACACCGTGCAGGTTGCCGTTGAGCTTGAAGTAGACGTATCCGATCCCGGATCCGCCCAGGACGACCAGCGCGGCGGCCGTCCAGAGGACTATTCGCCAGCCCGTACGGCGCGCACGGGGCTTGCGCCTGCGGCCATGGGGTCCGCCGGGGCGCCGACGGCGCGCTCCCGCCTGCCTGCCCCTGGTCTCGTCCGCCATACGCTCCTCAGTCCTCCGCTGGTTCGGCTTCCCCCCTGCCGCCCGATCAGGCGCGGTGCCTCGCCACTTTCAGACGGCGAGGTCTGCGACAGGGTTGCACGGAGCCGTGAGAGCGCCTTCTTAGGAACCGACCGGACGGAACGCCGTGACAAACCCACCCACACCCCCTGTCACCTGGGTTTTCGCCCATCGCACCGGTGCCGTTTCGCCGCACTTCGCCGGGTGTTCCTGTGGCGGAAGTCTCAGAAGGTCACGGTGAGGACTCGGCAAGATCACGAAGGAAACACCGGACGTGCGGGGTCCCGAAAACCCGGCCCGAAAACGCGGAACCTCCCCGCCACCGAGGTGACGGGGAGGTTCCGGAGACTGCCGGCGGCCGCCGGGTCAGTCGTTGCCGTTGCCCGGCGCGGGCGCCGTCTTGGCGATCTGCATCAGGAACTCGGCGTTCGACTTCGTCTGCTTCATCTTGTCGAGGAGCAGCTCGATGGCCTGCTGCGAGTCCAGCGCGTGCAGCACCCGGCGGAGCTTCCAGACGATGGAGAGCTCCTCGCCGCCGAGCAGGATCTCCTCCTTGCGGGTGCTGGACGGGTCGACGTCCACCGCGGGGAAGATGCGCTTGTCGGCGAGCTTCCGGTCGAGCTTGAGCTCCATGTTGCCGGTGCCCTTGAACTCCTCGAAGATCACCTCGTCCATCCGCGAGCCGGTCTCGACCAGCGCGGTGGCCAGGATGGTCAGCGAGCCGCCGTCCTCGATGTTCCGCGCGGCACCGAAGAACTTCTTCGGCGGGTAGAGCGCGGTCGAGTCGACACCACCGGACAGGATGCGGCCGGAGGCCGGCGCCGCCAGGTTGTAGGCGCGGCCCAGGCGGGTGATGGAGTCGAGCAGCACGACCACGTCGTGACCCAGCTCCACGAGGCGCTTGGCGCGCTCGATGGCCAGCTCGGCGACGGTGGTGTGGTCCTCGGCCGGGCGGTCGAAGGTCGAGGAGATGACCTCGCCCTTGACCGACCGCTGCATGTCGGTGACCTCTTCCGGACGCTCGTCGACCAGGACGACCATCAGGTGGCACTCGGGGTTGTTGGTGGTGATCGCGTTGGCGATCGCCTGCATGATCATGGTCTTGCCGGTCTTCGGCGGGGCCACGATCAGACCGCGCTGGCCCTTGCCGATGGGGGCGACCAGATCGATGATACGGGTCGTCAGGACGCCCGGGTCGGTCTCCAACCGCAGCCGGTCCTGCGGGTAGAGCGGGGTCAGCTTGTGGAACTCCGGGCGGCCGCGGCCGGTTTCGGGCGCCATGCCGTTCACCGAGTCGAGGCGCACGAGGGCGTTGAACTTCTCGCGCCGCTCGCCGTCCTTCGGCTGCCGCACCGCGCCGGTGACGTGGTCGCCCTTGCGCAGGCCGTTCTTGCGGACCTGGGCGAGGGAGACGTAGACGTCGTTCGGGCCCGGCAGGTAGCCGGAGGTGCGGATGAAGGCGTAGTTGTCGAGGATGTCCAGGATGCCCGCGACGGGGATCAGGACGTCGTCCTCGGACAGCTGCGGCTCGTTCGCGAACTCGTCGCGGCCACGACGGCCCCGGCGGTCGCGGTAGCGGCCGCGACGGCCGCGACGGCCGCCCGCCTCGTCGTCGAAGTCGTCCTGCGGGGCCTCGGCGCGCCCGGCGCGCTGCTGGCGGTTGCCGCCCTGCTGGCCGGCGCCGGCCTCGTCGCCACGGCGGTCACGGCGGTCGCGCTGGCCACGCTCGCCACGGTCGCCGCGCTCACCGCGGTCGCCCCGCTCGCGGCGGTCGCCCTTCTGACCGCGCTCGGCGCGGTCGCCGCGCTCCTGGCGGTCGCCCTTGGCGCCGCGGCCCTCGGCGGTGTCCACAGCGGCCTCGGGCTTCTCCGAGGTCAGCACCTCGGCACGGGCCTCGGTCCGCGCCTCGGCGGTGGGCTCCGGAGAGCCCGCGGGGGCGGTGGCACGGCGACGGCGGCGCTCACCGGCCGGCGCCTCCTCGGCGCCCGGCTGGCCCGGGATCTCGATCTGCTGCTGGGCGGCGGGTGCCTTCTCGGCGGTCTTCTCGGCGGCCTCGCCGGTACGGGCCCGGGAGGTGGCGCGGCGCTTCGGCTTCTCCGCCGGCTGCTCCGCGGCCGGCTCGGCGGCGGGCTTGGCGGAGGCGCCGGAACCGGCCTGCCTCTCCTTGATGACCTCGATCAGCTGGCCTTTGCGCATCCGCGCGGTGCCCTTGATGCCGAGGCTGGAGGCGAGCTGCTGGAGCTCGGCCAGGACCATGGCGTCGAGGCCCGTGCCCGAGCGTCGCCGCCGGGGGGCGGCGGAAGCACCGGTGGCGGGCGCGGCGGGAGCGTCCGTGGCGGGCGCGGAGGCATTGCCCGCGGCACCCTTGGTGCCCGCGGCGTTCACGCCCATCAGATCGGTGGTGTCGCTCACGAAGGGGTCCTTCCCTGGAGCGGGCGTCGGCCTGTCTGGCTCGGCGACCGGTTGTGCTGTCCGGCTGCGGTCCTGATCGCGGACCGGGCCGGGGCGGTGGTCCGCCGCGGTACGGCGGAAGAATCAGTGCGTTGATGCCGACGTGGGGAAATCAGTGAGGACAAGACGCATCGCATCACTCATGTCGCCCACGCCGATTTCCGGAGCGTGCTCGAATCTGCTCAGGCAGTCTGGGAGGCTCCCGGAAGAAAAGCGGTCCCTGATCGGGACACAGAGCACCGAGCCGACGTGGCTTCGGGTGCAGACTTGAGGTTAACACTACCGGATCCCACAAACATTCCCCCTCTCAAAGTCCGGCAACCGCGTTTTCCGCGGGGCCTTCCTCGGCGGCGTACCACCGCGTTCGCCCCTTGTCAGGCGAGCGGCAGCACACTCGTCCCCCCGGCGTCGAGCGACAGCCGGTTGGCCGCCCATCCCTCGCCCGCCAGCCGTGCGACCTTGTCCGCCGCACTGTCCTCGACCAGCGCGAGCACCGTGGGGCCCGCGCCGGAGACGACCGCGGGGACGCCGTCCGCCCGCAGTCGGTTGACCAGGGCCACGCTCTCCGGCATCGCCGGGGCGCGGTACTCCTGGTGGAGCCGGTCCTCGGTGGCCGGCAGCAGCAGGTCGGGGCGCCTGGTCAGGGCCTCGACGAGCAGCGCGGCCCGGCCGGCGTTGGCCGCCGCGTCCACATGGGGGACCTGGCGCGGCAGCAGGCCGCGCGCGGTCTCCGTCGCCACGGGACGGCCGGGCACGAAGACCACCGGAACGATGGAATCGGCGGGGTCCATCCGCACCGCGCGGGCCGCTCCCCCGTCCATCCAGGCCAGGGTGAAACCGCCGAGCAGGCAGGCCGCGACGTTGTCCGGGTGGCCCTCGATCTCGGTGGCCAGCTCCAGCATCGCCGTGGTGTCGAGCCGCTCGGCCCCGCCTATGGTCACCGCCCGGGCGGCGACGATGCCGGCGCAGATCGCGGCGGCCGAGGAGCCCAGGCCACGGCCGTGCGGGATGCGGTTGGCGCAGACGACCTCCAGGCCGCGCGGCTGGCCGCCCAGCAGGTCGAACGTGGTGCGCAGGGACCGTACGAGCAGGTGACCCTCGTCGCGCGGGAGCGAATCGGCGCCCTCGCCGGCGATGTCGATGTGCAGCCCGGATTCGGCCACCCGGACCACGACGTCGTCGTAGAGCCCCAGGGACAGACCGAGGGCGTCGAAGCCGGGACCGAGATTGGCGCTGGTGGCGGGGGTGCGCACTCGGACGGCGGCGGCGCGGAAGGCGGGACCGGCCATCGCTCGATGACTCTCCTTGATGTGGCCTTGGTAGGGCGTGCGACATCCGCAAGGGCCGCGACGGCGGTACCGCATGGAGGGCGGCTTGGGTCTGCGACGGGGCGGAGTGAGGACAGCCTATCGAAGGAAGGTTCTGTGGCGACATAGGGCGCACAGGAGGCGCGCGATGCGTGTCGCACGCCAAGCCGTGCCCCGTGTCGATTTTGGCGGGCTTTCGTCGGGGTTGTGACCTGGGAATTCGCGGGTCCGAAGGGGAGCGGGCGAAATTTTCCGCCCTTCTCCTTTCTTCAGGGTCTCCTCGTGTTCCGTCGTGTCGCGCCCCGCGCCGGGATGTGCCGGCGCCTTTGCGGAGGCCGGGCGGCCGTCCCGTCCTGGGACGGCCGCCCGGGGGCGGGCCGGTACGCGGGCGGACCCGCGCGCCGGGGAACGGCCGTTACGCGAGCCCGAGGCGCTCGGCCGCCGCGGCCGCGTCCACCGGGACGGTGACCGGCTGCGGGGCACCGGCCACCGCCCAGTCGGGGTCCTTGAGGCCGTTGCCCGTGACCGTACAGACGATGCGCTGGCCCGGATCCACCTTGCCCTGCTCGGCCGCCTTCAGCAGACCGGCGACGCTCGCCGCCGAGGCGGGCTCGACGAAGACACCCTCCTGAGCGGCCAACAGCCGGTAGGCGGCGAGGATCTGGCGGTCGGTCACCTCGTCGATGTGCCCGCCGGACTCGTCGCGCGCCCGCTCGGCGAACCGCCAGGAGGCGGGGTTGCCGATGCGGATGGCGGTGGCGATGGTGTGCGGCTCCTTCACCGGCTCGCCGCGCACGATCGGCGCCGAGCCGGACGCCTGGTAGCCCCACATGCGCGGGGTGCGGGAGGCGATGCCGTCGGCGGCGTACTCCCGGTACCCCTTCCAGTACGCGGTGATGTTGCCCGCGTTACCCACCGGCAGGACGTGGATGTCCGGGGCGTCGCCGAGCGCGTCCACGATCTCGAAGGCGGCGGTCTTCTGCCCCTCGATGCGCACCGGATTGACCGAATTGACCAGCGCCACCGGGTAGTTGTCGGCCAGGGCGCGAGCCAGGTCCAGGCAGTCGTCGAAGTTGCCGTCGACCTGGAGGATGCGGGCGCCGTGCACCAGGGCCTGGCCCATCTTGCCGAGCGCGATCTTGCCCTCGGGCACCAGGACGGCGCAGACCATCCCGGCGCGCACGGCGTAGGCCGCGGCGGACGCGGAGGTGTTGCCCGTGGAGGCGCAGATGACGGCCTTCGCGCCCTCCTCCTTCGCCCGGGTGATGGCCATCGTCATCCCGCGGTCCTTGAAGGAGCCGGTGGGGTTGGCGCCCTCCACCTTGAGGTGCACCTCGCAGCCGGTGCGCTCGGAGAGCACCTGGGCCGGCACCAGGGGCGTGCCGCCCTCGCGCAGGGTGACCACCGGCGTGTCCGCGGAGACCGGGAGGCGGTCGCGGTACTCCTCGATGATGCCGCGCCACTGACGGGTGGCGGCGTTGCCGTTGTTCGCAGACATGGTCTTCCTTGCTCCCCTACTCACCTTCGACGCGCATGATGCTGGCGACGCCGCGCACCGTGTCGAGCCTGCGCAGGGCCTCGACGGTCGCCGACAGGGCGGCGTCGGGGGCCCGGTGCGTGACGACGACGAGCGCCGCCTCGCCGTCCTTGCCCTGCTGGCGAACGGTGTCGATGGAGACCCCGTGCTCGGCGAAGACCGTGGCCACCTGGGCGAGGACGCCCGGCTTGTCGGCGACGTCGAGGCTGATGTGGTAGCGCGTGACGACGTCGTCCATAGGGCTGACGGTGAGCCGCGCGTACGCCGACTCACCCGGCCCGGTGGTCCCGGCCAGCTTGTTGCGGCAGACGGCGACCAGGTCGCCGAGGACCGCGGAGGCGGTCGGCGCGCCGCCGGCGCCCGGCCCGTAGAACATCAGCTGCCCGGCGGCCTCGGCCTCGACGAACACCGCGTTGTACGCCTCGCGGACCGAGGCCAGCGGGTGGCTCAGCGGGATCATCGCGGGGTGGACGCGGGCGGTGACCGACCGGCCGTCGGCGGCGCGCTCGCAGATGGCCAGCAGCTTGATGGTGCAGCCCATCTGTTTCGCGGAGGCGAAGTCGGCGGCCGTGACCTCCGTCATGCCCTCGCGGTGGACGTCGTCGAGGCGCACCCGGGTGTGGAAGGCGATGCCGGCCAGGATCGCGGCCTTGGCGGCGGCGTCGAAGCCCTCGACGTCGGCGGTGGGGTCCGCCTCGGCGTAGCCGAGGGCGGTGGCCTCGTCCAGGGCCTCCTGGTAGCCCGCGCCCGTGGAGTCCATCTTGTCGAGGATGAAGTTGGTGGTGCCGTTGACGATGCCGAGGACCCGGTTGACCTTGTCGCCGGCGAGGGACTCGCGCAGCGGGCGGATCAGCGGGATGGCGCCGGCGACGGCGGCCTCGTAGTAGAGGTCCGTACCGTGCTGCCCGGCGGCGGCGTGCAGGGCGGCGCCGTCCTCGGCGAGCAGCGCCTTGTTGGCCGAGACGACGCTCGCGCCGTGCTCGAAGGCGGTGGTGATCAGCGTGCGGGCGGGCTCGATGCCGCCGATGACCTCGACGACGACGTCGATGTCGCCCCGTTTGACCAGGGCGGTCGCGTCGGTGGTGATCAGCTCGGCGGGCACCCCGGCCCGGACCCGGTCGGGCCGGCGCACCGCGATGCCGGCCAGCTCGACCGGGGCGCCGATCCGGGCCGCGAGGTCGTCGGCGTGCGTCGTCATGATGCGCGTCACCTCGGAGCCGACCACTCCACAGCCCAGCAGCGCCACTTTCAGCGGACGCGTACGCATCATCCGACCTCGTTTCTCGTACATCTTGGGTGGTACACCAGTCTCACTCACCGGTCGGAGGCTTTCCCTCCCCCGTCCAGTATCCGAGATTCCGTCATCCGCCGGCCGGTTTCGGGGCGGCTTGCGGGGGCCTCGGCTCCGCTCTCCGCTTCCGTCAGCCGACGTCGAGCCGGAGCAGGTCCTCTTCCGTCTCCCGCCGGACGATCACCCGGGCCGCGCCGTCCTTCACCACCACGACCGGGGGCCGCAGCGCGTGGTTGTAGTTGCTGGCCATCGAGCGGCAGTAGGCGCCGGTCGCGGGCACGGCGAGGAGGTCGCCGGGGGCGACGTCGGCGGGCAGGAAGGCGTCGCGGACCACGATGTCACCGGACTCGCAGTGCTTGCCGACGACGCGGGAGAGCATCGGCCCGGCGGTCGACGTACGCGATACCAGGGACACCGAGTAGTCGGCGTCGTAGAGCGCGGTACGGATGTTGTCGGACATGCCGCCGTCGACGCTGACGTACGTCCGCAGCCCGGGAAGCTCCTTGACCGTCCCCACCTCGTACAGCGTGAAGGCGGTGGGACCGACGATCGCACGCCCCGGCTCGACGGACAGGCGCGGCACCGCGAGCCCGGCGGCCGCGCACTCGCGCTCGACGATGGCCCGCAGCGCGGTGGCGATCTCCTGCGGCTCGCGGGGGTCGTCGTCCGGGGTGTAGGCGATGCCGAGGCCACCGCCGAGGTCGATCTCGGGCAGCTCGACGCCGTGCTCGTCGCGGATCTCACGGAGCAGGCCGACGACGCGGTGCGCCGCCACCTCGAAGCCGGAGGTGTCGAAGATCTGCGAGCCGATGTGCGAGTGGATGCCGATCAGTTCGAGCCCGTCCAGCTTGAGCGCGCGGCGGACGGCCTCGGCCGCCTGGCCGCCGGCCAGCGGCAGCCCGAACTTCTGGTCCTCGTGGGCGGTGGCGATGAACTCGTGCGTGTGCGCCTCGACGCCGACCGTGACGCGGATCTGCACCCGCTGCCGCTTCCCGGCCCGCTGGGCGGTGTGCGCGACGCGCACGATCTCCTGGAAGGAGTCGACGACGATCCGCCCGACGCCCGCCTCGACGGCCCGGGTGATCTCCTCGGCCGACTTGTTGTTGCCGTGCAGGGCG
This sequence comes from Streptomyces mobaraensis, assembly GCF_020099395.1. NCBI lineage: Bacteria > Bacillati > Actinomycetota > Actinomycetes > Kitasatosporales > Streptomycetaceae > Streptomyces > Streptomyces mobaraensis. Next base: position 2,428,766 of record NZ_CP083590.1, read on the forward strand.
ATCCGCTCGGCGGGCATGCCCGCGTCGAGCGCGGTGGCCAGCTCGCCGGCGGAGCAGACGTCGAGGTTGAGCCCCTCCTCGGTCAGCCAGCGCACGACGGCCCGCGACAGGAACGCCTTCCCCGCGTAGAAGACGTCCGCGTCCGGCCCGAACGCCTCGCGCCAGGCGCGGCAGCGGGCCCGGAAGTCGTCCTCGTCGAGGAAGTAGGCGGGCGTGCCGAACTCCTCGGCCAGCCGCTTGACGTCCAGCCCGCCGACGGTGGCGACGCCGTCCTCGTTCCGGGAGACGGTGCGCGACCAGACGCGCGGGTGGAGGGCGTTGAGGTCGGCGGGGGGCGCCGGGTGGTGGCCCTCGGGCAGGACGTCGGCGTAGCGGGGCCCGGCGGGGTGCGCGGAGCGGCTCATGGCGCTGATCTCCTCAGATGCTCAGAGATGTGGGGGGCTCGGAGACGCGGTTCTCGGAGACGCGGGGGTCTTGGAGATGCGGGTCTCGGAGAGGTGCGGGTCTCAGAGGTGTGCGGGTGCGGTGATGCCGAGCTGGTGGAGGCCGTCGGCGAGCACCGTGCCCGTGGCCTCGGCGAGGGCCAGGCGGGCGCGGTGGACGACCGAGGGTTTCTCGTCCCCCCGGGGCAGCGTCGGACACGACGCCTGCCAGCGGAGGAAGGCGTCGGCCAGGCGCTCCAGGGCCCGCGCGAGCCGCTCGGGGTCACGGGCGCCGACGATGCGAGGGTGGTCGGCGAGGGCGGTTATCAGCGGCCCGGAGCCGGCGCCGAAGTCGTCGGTGCCTGAGTCGTCGGCGACAGCGGGCCCGAACCCGAGGTCGTGGGCGTTGCGCAGCAGGGCGCGGCAGCGGGAGTGGGCGTACCGCACCCGGAAGAGGGGGTTGGCCTCGCGCTGCACCAGCAGCAGGCCGCGGTCGAGGCCGGGCGGGCTGAGCAGGCTCCAGCGGGCGGCGTCGGACCCGAGCCGCCGGACGAGCTCGTCGGAGGGCCGCAGCGGAAGCGGCTCGGACTGCACGCGCCGCGCGAGGACGTCCCGTACGAGCCGCGCGTGCGGGGCGCCCGCGAGGGTGATGTTGAGGAACCCGGGACCGGCGATGTCGACCCGGGCGATCCCGGGCTCCCGTACCAGCCGGCGCCGCAGCAGCTCGGCGACCTCCCGGGCGGGCCGTCCGCTCTCCTTGGCCAGCCGCAGGGCGACTTCGGTGGCGTAGTCCCCACTGCCCGGGTGCGGCGGCACCCGGATCCCGACCGCGGCCGGCGCCACGGCGCGCAGCTCGTCGGCGTCGATGGCACGACGCACGGCGCGCAGCACGGTACGGGAGAGATCCGCTGGGGTCACAGGGCAAGCCTAGGGGAGGAAGAGGGGCGCTCCGCCAGCCGGTTTCCCCGATGTTCCCCGGACATGCCCCTTACATCCGTCCTCGGGGCCGGCCGTCGTCACCCTCATCACCGTGAACCGTCCGCACGCCGGGCCGCTGCCGTGGTCAGCCGGCCGGCCGCATCACGGCCCCGGCGTCCCCGGACGCCGTCTCCCCCGCCTCCCCCTCGCCCCCGTCACGCACCCCGCGCCCCAGGAGCAGCCCCCACACCATCCGCACCAGCTCCGCCGGCTCGAAGGGCTTCGCCAGAAACGCGTCCACTCCGGCGGGCGGCCCGCCCTCCCCATCGAGCTGTGTGCACGCGCTGATGATGGCGATGGGTATGTCCCGCGTCCGCACGTCGTCCCGCAGCCGCGCCGCCGTCCGCAGTCCGTCGAGCCGGGGCATCACGAAGTCGAGGGTCACGACGTCGGGGCGCACCCGGTGCACGATCTCCAGGCACTCGGCACCATCGGCCGCGGTCACGACCTCGAAGCCCTCGAGCTCGAGGTTGACCCTGATCAACTGCCGGATGACCCTGTTGTCGTCGACAACGAGGACCCGGCCGGGCAAGCCAGGCACACCCCGAGGGTAGGCGCGCCCACCGCACCGCGTCCGGGTTTTCCCCACTTCCACCCCCGAGAGCGACCCGGCCCCACCCTCCGGCCCTCCGGCACCCGTTGCCCCGTGCCGGAACCCGTTACGGATCACCCGCCCGGAGCTGGTACTGTTCTTCCTGTCGCCGCGAGCGAGACCGCGACCGGAAGACACGCCCCCGTAGCTCAGGGGATAGAGCAACGGCCTCCGGAGCCGTGTGCGCAGGTTCGAATCCTGCCGGGGGCACTTCGCAGGAAGTGCCGGAAGACCCCGCCTACCGCCGAAACCGGTGAGGCGGGGCTTCTCGTATGCGTGGACGGATCCGGCTGCCGACGGGCGCCATGGACCGGGCACGGGACTTTGACTCGCTCCCTCAGGCCGGCCGGGGCCGTGAACGTCCCCGCCATCCGTTCGCGGAAGACCCGCGCGGACAAGACGGACGAGACCTGGCGGCACTCATGGGAACCCGGCACGCCCTCCGGTACTCGGGTGCTCACCAGCTCTTGAGCTCCTCGACAACGCAAGGATGAGAGGCGTTCCGCAACGCGGGTCACCTCGTCACCGCCGTCCGCGGGACCGAGCCTGGGAAGCGTGGACAAGCCACTGCTCAGTCTGCGGATACCGAACCTCCCGGCGCCTTCCTCCTTGCCCGCGCGCCTGTCGACCACGCGCGCTTCCTCGCCGGAAATGGTGATGCGCCGTCCCCTCCCTTGAGTTCGCTTGAATGCGAAGCTCTCTTCGCGGGACAGGGTGTAGGCGGCCCGGCTGCTGTCCCGGTTCGCCGGCAGGGATCGGCGCCGGATCGTGAGACTGTACTGGTCAGGCGCGTTGAGTGTGGAGTTGCTTGTCCAGGTCGCTTTCAACTGGACGCGCATGAAGGTGGGGGGCTTGTTGCCGCCCCAGAAGGCAACCTCGTCGAACCCGCCGCGCACGTCGAGCGCCGGCTGAAGGTCCGTGCGAATGATGTCGGCAAGGAAATCGAAGACCTTCAGCACGTTCGACTTGCCCACACCGTTCGGCCCCACCAGGACGGTCAGCGGACCAAGCGGGACGGTCACGTCTCGCAGGCTTCGGAAGTTCTCGACGCGGAGTTCGAGGAGGCGGCTGGGCATGGGGCGAATCTATCCGGTAGGCGATCGCGGCAAAGACAGCTCCCGCGACAACGCAGCCACCGTGCCGCGTGGCCGACCACGCCCCGGCCGCCGGGCAAGACCGGGGCCGGGCAAGACCGGGGCCGGGCAAGACCGGGGCCGGGCAAGTCCAGGGGCCGGGATCCTGTTCACCGCGGATGCCCGGGACGGAGCCGCACCGATGCTTCCCGCGCTCTCGAACCGCGCCCTGTCGGGCGCGCGCGGCCGGAACACCTCCAGCACCAGGAACCGTCACCCGTCGGCGCGGGTCCATGTCGTCCCCCTCACGTGCCCCGCACGATGGCGGCTTCTCAGATTTTCCGCGCGCTCGTGGGTGAGGGTGCCGGGGGGCGGTGGCTTCCCCGAGCGGACACGCCAATCCGCGCATGAGTGCGGCGAGCTCGCCCATGGCTGTCCATCCGTCGGCGGCGAGGGTGCGGCACGGTTTCCGGCAACGCGCAGGCCGGTCCGCACACGAGTGACGACGACGTTGTCCAGAGCCGTCGACGGGTCGGGAGCACCTGGAGCACAGGACCCTCCGGCCGCGGCAGCGCCGGCGGTCCGGACGGACGGGACGACGTCGAACAGTGATCGGTTACGCTGGCGCCGCCGTACGGTGAACGGCCTTCAGGCCCAGGGGGAGGGCCTGTACGGAGTCCGGTTCCCGGCGTCCCTCCGCACACCGTCCTTTCCCGCGTTCGCGGTGCTCGGGCGCACCTGAGTGTGTCAGCCGTGGACCGCCGGGTCCGCCGGGCGTGACACCGGCCCGCGGCACCTGGACACGCGACGTAGGAGACATGGATGGCGGGCCGATCCCCCGACGCACCCGACGAGCAGCCGACGCGGGCGGACGTCTCCTCCGAAGAACGTGAGGCGGCCGCTTCGGGCGCCACCGCGTCGCCGGGACAGGCGACCGCCGGGACCGCCTCCGGCGGAACGGACGGCCTCGCGGGCGACGCCCCGGCCGCGGACGCTTCGGCGCGGTCCGCTGCCGGGCCGGAGGCCGGCGCTTCCCGCGAGTCCGAGGCGGGATCCCGACGGCAGGGGGCTGCGCGTGGCGCGGCGGCCGACGCCGGGGTGGGACCTCGCGCCGAGATCTCCGGCCAGGTGACAGCCGACGCCGAGGGCGGACCCCGATCCGGTGACAGGGCCGACACCGATACCGGAGCGCCCACCGCTCGTGGCGAGGACGCGGCCGGAACCGAGTCCAGCCCCGACAGCGAAGCCTCGGCCGATGCCGAAGGCGGGACCGAACGCGTCCTCGCCGCCGGAAACCCCGCCGCGCCGAACGGCACGGACGAGGCCGAGGCGAGCAGTGGAGGCACTCGCCGGTCCGAGGCCGAGAGCGGCCCCGGCCCCAAGTCCTCTGCCGGCAGTGCGTCCGAGAGCACCGCACGTACCGGGGCGGGCAGTGCGGTGGTCGCGGACGCCGAAGGCGAACCGGCTCCTCCTGCGGACGGCGAGTCTTCCGCCGCCTCCGAGGACCGGGTCAAGGCCGGCGACGCGGACAAGACCACGTCGCGGGTCGGGGACGAGCCCGGTACGGACGAGGCCGGTGAAACCGGCGAGTTCGGCGAGAAGGCCGAGCCTGGCCCCTCGGGCAAGGCGGGCGGCCCTGCCGCCGTCGCCTCCGGCGAGGCCGAGGACCGGGCCGCGGCCGAGTCCGGTGACACCGTGGCGGAGGCCGGCAGCACGTCCCGGAAGGCCGAGCCCGCGGCCCAGGGCACGCCCGCCGCCCCTGCCGCCAGTGAGGTCGAGGCCGACGGTACGAACGGGGCGGAGACCGACAGCGAGTCCGGGAAGACCGGACCAGGCGCCAAGGACAAGCCCGACACCCGAGCCGCCGAATCCACCGGCAAAGCCGGGGACCAGGCCGGCGTCGGGGCCACGTCCGACGGCACGGACGGGACAGCCACCGACAGCGAGTCCGGGAAGACCGAGCCCACCGCCAAGAGCAAGCCCGGCACCCCAGCCGCCGAATCCGCCGGCAAGGCCGACGCCGGAGCCGAATCCGGCGGCACGGACAGGGCGGAGACGCGCGGCAAGTCCGGAAGAGCCGAGCTCGCGGCCAAGAGCGAGTCCGGCACCCCTGCCACCGGCGAGGCCGGGGCCGAGCCCGGCGGCACGGGAGGGGTGGAGGCCGATGTCGCCTCCGCCTCCCGCGCCGGAGGGGCGGACGGGGGCGTGTCCGAGAGCGACGGTGAAGCCGGCGTCTCGGCCGGCCCGGAAGCTGCGGACGAGGGCGCGGATGGCGCCGAGTCGGAGCCCCCTGCCCAGGGTGCGGCGCCGGCGGAGGGCGATGCCCGGGCGGAGGCGGACGGTGCCTCCGTCGCCTCCGGGCCCCGCGCCACGGGTGGCGCGGGCAGGGCGCGCGGGGCCGCCGGGTTCGAGGGTGAGGGGAAGACAAGCCCCGGTGGCAGCGGTGGCGACACCGCCAAGCCCAAGGGCGCGGCCGCGGCGAAGCCTCCGGCCGTCTCCAAGGCCGAGGCAAAGGACGACGCCGGCGGTGGTGAAGGTGCCGGGCGGTCCGGGGCGGGAGCCCAGGGCGCGGGCGGCGGGGCCGTCAAGGTCGCCGTTCCCGCGCCCGGCCCGGCGAGGGTCGCGGAGAAGGCCGACGGTGGTGTCCGTGACGAGGGCGATGCCTCAGCCGCCGAGCCCGCCGGTGCGGGGGTGCGTGGCGCGGGCGTGCGGGGCGTGGTCCAGGCGGCCGTGCGGCGGCCGGTCGCGCTGGGTGGGGGCGTTCTCGCGCTGCTCGTCGTCGTGTTCCTGGTCGTGCAGATGGTGCGGCCGTTGCCCGAACCCGAGTTGAAGGTGCGGAAGGCCGCCGCGACGGTCACCGTTCCGGGGGGTCGGTTCACGATTCCGTGGCCGGGGAAGGGGCAGGGGGCCGTCATGGTCGCCGGGGGCGGGACCATCGGGACGTTCGGGGCGGAGAAGCCCGTTCCGACCGCCAGTGTCGCCAAGATCATGACCGCTTACGTCATCCTGCGCGAGCACCCTCTCGCCAAGGGCGAGCAGGGTCCGCGGATCACCATCGACGCCAAGACCGTGACGGACGGGACGGCCGAGGACGAGTCCCGGGTCGAGGGGCTCCAGGAGGGGCAGTCCTTCAGCGAGCTGGACATGCTGCGCATGCTGATGATCCCGTCGGGGAACAACATCGCCCGGATGCTCGCGCGTTGGGACACCCACACCAAAAACGAGACCGCGTTCGTGCGGAAGATGAACGACGCCGCCAAGGCGCTCGGCATGCGGAACACCACCTACACCGACCCCAGCGGCCTCGGCCGCGGGACCGTCAGCACCGCCGTCGACCAGCTCAAGCTGGCCGACGCCGTGATGAAGTCGGACGCGTTCCGGTCGGTCGTCTCCATGGTCGGCGCCGACATCCCGGGCGCCGGGCACATCGACAACAACAACGCCCCGCTGCTGACCGCCGGGCTCGGCGTCGAGGGCATCAAGACCGGTTCCAACACCCCGGCCGGCGGCACGCTGTCGTGGGCCGCGCGGACGAAGGTCGACGGCGTGGAGCGGCTGATCCTCGGCACGATGATGGACCAGCACGTCACCGGCCCGGACCCGAACGGCGCCAACAGCCTCGCGCTGGTGCTGGAGAACAGCAGGAAGGTCGTCGCGGCCGTCCGCAAGGGGCTGACCACCGGCACCGCCGTGCGCAAGGGGCAGGTCGTCGGGCATGTCGACGACGGGTTCGGCGGCCGGACGCCCGTCGTGGCCGCCAAGGACCTCACCGTCGTCGGCCTCCCGGGGCAGCGGGTGCGGGTCACCTTCCGCGACGGCGGCCGGGCCCTCGCCCGTACGGCCGGGCGCGGGACCGTCGTCGGCGAGCTCACCGCGAGCACCGGGGACGGGGCGGAGGCCGGGAAGGTGCCCGTCGTGTTGAAGTCGGCGCTCAAGGAGCCGTCCTTCGGTACGCGGATCACCCGGATCGGCTGATCCGGCCGGGCCGGTGCGGGTGTGGCTGTGGCCCGGGGCCGGATCGGCTGGTCCGGGCCGATGCGGGTGATCCAGAGCCGGCCCGGATCCCCCCGGCCGGTCCGGGCCGGCGCCGAGTCGGCGCCGGGTCAGCCCGGCGCCGAGCCCCCGACGCCACACGCCCCCCCGATGCCGCGCTCCCCCCGCGTCGCCTAAGCTCTGCTGCTGGTACGACTGTTCGGTTCCTGTGGGGGGAATGCCGCGCGTGACCAACATCCCGGAGACCGGCGGCCGGACGCCACGGATCCGCATACGGCTCGTCGTCGTCCAGATCCTCGTCTTCTCGCTGCTCCTGACCCTGGGCGGGCGGCTCTGGTACCTCCAGATCCGCAAGGGGGACGAGTACGCGGCGGAGGCGACCGGCAACCGCGTCCAGCGGTCCGTCCAGCCCGCCGTGCGCGGGTCGATCCTCGACGCGCGCGGCGTGCCGCTGGCGGACAACGAGAGCCGCCTCGTCGTCTCCGCGTCCCGCACCGAGCTGTCGAAGGCGAAGGACCGCGGCAAGGCGGTGCTGACCCGGCTCGCCGGGCTGCTGGGGATGGACCCGAAGGAGGTCATGGCCAAGGTCCGGCTGTGTGACGCGAAGACGCCCCGGCCGTGCTGGAACGGTTCTCCGTACCAGCCGATCCCGATCACCGACAAGGCCACCACCCGGCAGGCGCTCCAGATCCGGGAGCGCGCCGAGGACTTCCCCGGCATCACCGCCGAGCCCACGGCCGTGCGCCGCTACCCCGCCCCCGGCGAGGCCAACACCGCGCAGGTCCTCGGCTACCTCTCCCCCGTCACCGACGAGGAGGTGGCGCGGGCCAAGGACAGCGACTCGCCCTACCTGCGCTCGGACATGATCGGCCGGTCCGGGCTGGAGCGGCAGTACGACGAGGTGCTGCGTGGCAGGGCCGGTGTGACCCGGCACGAGGTCGACAAGCTGGGACGCGTCATCGGCACGGCCGAGAGCGACCCGCCCGTGCCCGGCTCGAACCTCGTCACCAGCATCGACGCCCGCGTCCAGCGGGTCGCCGAGTACGAGCTGAACGAGGCCATGAAGGCCGCCCGCAAGGAGTGGGACCACAACACCGGCGAGAACTACAAGGCGGACTCCGGCGCCGTCGTGGTGATGGAGGCGCGGACGGGGCGCGTGGTGGCCATGGCGTCCGCGCCGACGTACGACCCGAACGCCTGGGTGGGCGGCATCTCGGCCGCCGACTACCGCAAGCTCACCGGCGAGGACTCCCACCACCCGCTGCTCAACCGCGCGATCCAGGGCCAGTCGGCGCCCGGTTCGATCTTCAAGGTGGTCTCCACCACGGCCGCGGTCGACGCGGGCCACTCCTACGAGGGGCCCTACGACTGCTCCAGCTCGTACCGGATCGGCAGCCAGGTCTTCAAAAACTTCGAGTCGGCGAACCACGGCCCGATCTCCCTGGGCCGCGCCCTGGAGGTCTCCTGCGACACCGTCTTCTACCGGCTCGCCCACGACGAGTGGCGAACGGACGGCGGGCTCCGGGCGAAGGACGGCGCCGGCGACTGGTTCTTCCGGACGGCCCACCGGTTCGGCCTGGGCAGGACCACCGGGATCGACCTGCCGAACGAGGTCCCGGGCCGGGTCCCCGACCGCCGGTGGAAGCAGCGGTACTGGGAGGCCAACAAGGACGCCTGGTGCAAACAGGGCAAGAAGGACGGCGGCTACGCCGAGCGGATCGCCTACGACAACTGCCGCGGCGGCAACCTGCTGCGCGCCGGCGACGCCGTGAACTACTCCATCGGCCAGGGCGACACCCTCGTCACACCCATCCAGATGGCGAGCGTCTACGCGGCCCTCGCCAACGGCGGCACGCTCTACACGCCCTCCATCGGCAAGGCGGTGATCAGCCCGGACGGGAAGAAGGTGCGGGAGCTCGCCCCCAAGGCGCGCGGGAAACTGCCCGTGACCAAGCAGTTGCGCGACGAGATGGACCAGGCCCTCGCGGGCGTCGTCACCCGGGGGTCGGCCGCCTGGCGCTTCGGCGGCTGGCCGCAGAACCGGATCCCGCTGCGCGCCAAGACGGGCACGGCGGAGGTCTACGGGAAGCAGACCACCTCGTGGTTCGCCACCTACAGCGACGACTACGCGGTGGTGATGACGATCGCGCAGGGCGGCACCGGCTCCGGCGCCTCGGCCCCCGCCGTGCGGAACATCTACAGCGCGCTCTACGGCGTCGACGGGAAGGGTGCGGTCGACCCGAAGAAGGCGCTGCTGCCCACACCGCAGAAGACCCTGCCGAAGATCAACGCGGACGGGACCATCGAGGAGCCGAGGATCGGGAAGTACCGGCCCGACGAGCAGGGAAATACGGAACCGCCGGCCACCGGGGCGCCGGCCCCGGGGCGCGGGCGGCGCGACTGACGGCCGTTCGTGAGGTGCCGGCGCCGGAATTCCGGCGGGCCGCAAGGGAAAGTGGCGACCGTCACAGCGATTTCTTTTCCGGAACCCCCCTGACCTGGTCATCGGGGGTCCGCGGGGCGTGTAAAGTATTTCTCGCAAGCCCGCGCTCGTAGCTTAACGGATAGAGCACTTGACTACGGATCAAGAGGTTGCAGGTTCGAATCCTGCCGAGCGCACCGCAAAGAGCCCGCTTCGTTTCGGCGAAGCGGGCTCTTTTGTTTGCCTGTGAGCAGGTTTGCCTGTGCGCATTCCCCCGCGGGAGGGGGCGCCGGCAGGGCGCCCCCCTTCCCACGCTTCAGATCTTCGGGAAGCTGAAGCCGTACCCCTGCCGCTTCAGCCACGGAAGCGTTTCTTCCATCGCGGCCATGGTCTGGCTGCGGTCGCCGCCGGCGTCATGGAAGAGGATGGTGGGGCCGCTGGGGACCTCGCGCTTGACGTTGGCCACGATGCGCGCGACGCCCGGGCGCTGCCAGTCGCGGCTGTCGACCTGCCAGCCGAGCGGCCGCATCCCGTGCGCGGCGGCCACCTTGCGGCTGTACGGGGTGAACGCGCCGCCGGGGGCGCGGTAGTACCGCACCTTCACTCCGTCCCCGGCGGCATCCTCTATCAGCTTCTGGGCGTCGAGGATCTGGCTCGCCTGGTAGGACTCGGGGCGTTTGTCCATGGCCGTGTTGTGGTCCATGGAGTGGTCGCAGAGCCGGTGCCCCTCCGCGACGACCTTCTTGACGAGGGACGGGTACTCCTTGGCGCGCGGACCTATCATGCAGAACGTCGCCTTGACGTCGTTCCGGCGCAGCAGGTCCAGCACCTTGGGCGTCCAGACGGGGTCGGGGCCGTCGTCGATGGTGATGTTGACGACCTTGCCCGGGCTCTCGCTGTCGTGCGAGATCTCCTCCGACACCGGTCCGCCCACGTCGGGTTCGGCGGCCTTGCCCCGCTCGCGGGGCACCTTCGCCGACGGGCTCTTGGCGTCGGCGGCGACGTGCTTGCTCCCGCCGTCGTCCGACGCCTGGTTGGCGACGGCCACCGAGCCCAGTATCACCGCCACGAGCGCAAGGCCCGACCCGGCCGCCACCGCGATGTGCCGCCCCCGCCCGGTAGTTCGCGTCATGAACGATCCACTCCCTCGCACGCCTGTCTGTTCCCTGCCCGCGAAGACGTGCTTGTACCGCATGCCGTTCCGTTATGCGGTATCGCTCACAAAACAGTGACAAAGCAGGCGCTCACGCGCCTGAGACGTCCTCAATCACCGTACGGCGGTCACTCTTCCGGCTTTCCTCCGCCATCTTCTCCCGGAATGCCGTCCTCCTTCACGTCCGGCGCTTCGCCCTCCGCGATCACGCGGGCCACCTCGGCGGCGCGGGCCGCCTCTTCGGCGGCGAAGCGCCGGGCGTCGAGCCGTTCGGCGAGCTCCTCGTCCTCGGCCATCAGCCGGTCGAGGCTGGCGTCGCCCAGGTCGAGGACGCCGAGGTCGAGGTAGGCGCGCTGGAGGCGTTCGCCCCACAGTCCGATGTCCTTGACGCAGGGGACGATCCGGCTGAACAGCAGCTTCCGGAAGGCCCGGACGTAGTCGGACCGTTCGCTCAGCTCCACCGCCTCCGCGGTCGGGATGCCGAAGTCGACGAGGACCTCCTCCCCGCGCAGCCGGTTCCGCATCAGGTGGCAGCCCTCGATCACGAACTCCTCGCGCTCGCGCAGCTCCGCGTCGCTGAGCTGCGCGTAGTAGTCGCGCAGCGCCAGCCGGCCGAAGGCGACGTGCCGGGCCTCGTCCTGCATCACGTAGGTGAGGATCTGCTTCGGCAGCGGCTTCTCGGTGAAGTCGCGCAGCATGCCGAACGCGGCGAGGGCGAGCCCCTCGATGAGGACCTGCATCCCGAGGTAGGGCATGTCCCAGCGGGAGTCGCGCAGGGTGTCGCCGAGCAGCCGCTGGAGGCTGGTGTCGACGGGGTAGAGCATCCCGATCTTCTCGTGCAGGAAGCGGCTGTAGACCTCCACGTGCCGGGCCTCGTCCATGGCCTGGGTGGCGGAGTAGAACTTGGCGTCGAGGTCCGGCACCGACTCGGTGATCCGGCTCGCGCAGACCAGCGCGCCCTGCTCGCCGTGGAGGAACTGGCTGAACTGCCAGGCGGCGTAGTGGCGGCGCATGTCGCGCCGGTTCGCCTCGCCCATCCGGTCCCAGTACGGGGTGTTGTACACCAGCATGTTCTCGTCGGGGACGCCGAGCGGGTCGTACGGGTCGACCTCCGCGTCCCAGTCGATGCGCTTGGCCGCGTCCCACTGCTTGTCCTTGCCCTTCCGGTAGAGGGCGAGGAGCCGTTCGCGGCCCTCCTCGTACTCCCAGCCGAAGCGGGCGGCGCCGCTCGCGGGGACCTCCCAGAGCGGCTCGTCGGGCTCGTGCGCGTAGAGCTGTCGCGTCGCCATCGGACGCCTCCTTCGCTTCCTTCGCTCGCTGTCCCCCGCGGCTCGCCACTGTGGGCAGGCTCACACGCTTTTTGACCGGTGGTCAATCGGCCGGAGTGATTCGTGTCCTACGGGGCGTCAGGGGCTCCGGGGGTCTTGACGGGCTTGCTGACACGCAGTCTTATAAGCAGGTAACCCCGGGTAACTCACAGGGGCCCCGCACGTGAGCAGCAGCCCGCAATCGAGGTGGGATCAGGCATGGCAGCAGACCCGATGACGCCGGCCGGCACGGCCGGACCCGCGCTCCGTGACGCGCTCGGGCCGCTCAAGGACCGAGAACGGATCGCCGAGCGCCTGCTGGAGTCCTCGGCCAGACACTCCTTCGACCCGGACACCGAACTCGACTGGGACGCCCCGCCCGAGGACGGCAAGTGGTACTGGCCCCCGGAGCTCGTCTCGCTCTACGGGACGCCGCTGTGGCGGCGGATGCCCGAGGAACAGCGCATGGAGCTCTCCCGGCACGAGGCCGCCTCGCTCGCCTCGCTGGGCATCTGGTTCGAGATCATCCTGATGCAACTGCTCGTCCGGCACATCTACGACAAGCCGGTGACCAGCGCCCACGTCCGGTACGCGCTCACCGAGATAGCCGACGAGTGCCGGCACTCCAAGATGTTCGCCCGCATGATCCAGCATGGCGGCGCCCCCACGTACCCCGTGGCCCGCCTCCACCACAACCTCGCTCGGATCCTGAAGACGATCTCCACCACCCCCGGCTCGTTCGCCTGCACCCTGCTCGGCGAGGAGATCCTCGACTACATGCAGCGGCTCACGTTCCCCGACGAGCGGGTCCAGCCGCTGGTGCGCGGCGTGACCCGGATCCACGTCGTCGAGGAGGCGCGGCACGTCCGGTACGCCCGGGAGGAACTCCGCCGCCAGATGAAGACCTGTCCGCGCTGGGAGGCGGAACTCACCCGGCTGAGCTGCGGAGAGGCGGCCCGCGTCTTCTCCGTCGCCTTCGTCAACCCCGCCGTCTACACCAACGTGGGCCTCGACCGGCGCGAGGCGGTCGCCCAGGTGCGGGCGAGCGGGCACCGGCGCGAGGTGATGCAGGCGGGCGCCAAGCGGCTGACCGACTTCCTCGGGGAGATCGGGGTGCTGCGGGGGCCCGGACGCCGGCTGTGGCGCAGTTCCGGCCTGCTGGCCTGAGCGAGCCGCATCCATTCGGAGGGCTGCCGTACCCTGCCCTGCATGACCGGCAGCGGAACCACCTCCTACCGGCGGCTGGGCGTCGCCCAGCGCCGCGCCCAGCTGATCACCGCCGCGCTCGGCCTGTTCGCCCAGCGTCCGCCCGAGGACGTCTCCCTCGACGACGTGGCGGCGGCCGCCCAGGTGTCCCGGCCGCTGGTCTACCGCTACTTCCCGGGCGGCAAGACCCAGTTGTACGAGGCCGCGCTGCGCAGCGCGGCGGACGAGCTGGAACTGTGCTTCGCCGAACCGCAGACCGGCCCGCTGACCCTCCGGCTCGCCGCCGCCCTCGACCGCTACCTCGCCTTCGTCGACGGGCACGCCGCCGGATTCGGCGCGCTGCTCCAGGGCGGCAGCGTCGTCGAGACGTCGCGGACCGGCGCGATCGTGGACGAGGTGCGCCGCACCGCCGCCGGCCACATCCTCGCCCACCTCCAGGTGCCCGAACCCGGGGTGCGGCTGCGGATGACGGTCAGGACGTGGATAGCGGCCGTCGAGGGCGCGTCCCTGACCTGGCTGGACGAGGGGAAGCGACCGCCCGTGGAGGAGCTGCGGGACTGGCTGGTCGACCACTTCGTCGCCCTGCTCATCACCACGGCGGCGAGCGACGAACAGACCGCGCGGGTGACGCGGGCCGCGCTGGCGCTGGAGCCGGCGGACGGGGTGGTGACGCGGCTGGTGCGGCGGTTGGGGCCGGTGCTGGCGGAGGCGGGGCATCTGCTCTGAGCGTCCGCGCCGGGCGTGGGCGGGCGGCCGGGCCGGGGCGAACGTACGCTCGTACGGTGCGAAGCGAAGAAGTGCCCTTCGAGGGCGGGCCCCTCGACGGGCGGGTACTGCCGGTGCTGCTGGGACCGACCGGGCACCCGCCGAAGGTCTACGAGGTCCCGGTACCGGACGCGGCCGGCGGGCCGCCCACCGTCCTGGTCTACCGGCGGGCGCAGGCCGGGGTGACGCGGCGGCTGGGGCTGCCGCGGGGGTGGAAGTACGTGTACGACCCGGAGGGGCGGCGGAGTGAGGGCGTCCGGTGGCCGTGGTCGCGGTCTCGGTCCCGGCCCGGGGCCGGGGAGTCGCCGCCGTCCGGGTGAGGGGGCGTCGCCCGGACGGTGTGCGGCTCGGGCGGTTCCGCCCCTGACGCCCTAAAAGTACGACCGGTCCGTGACACGATCGCCCCGGAGGTGAACCCCCGTGTCCGGACGGCTGGTGCGCTGCTGCTGCGCCCTGGCGCTGGCCGCCGCCGTCGTGTCGGCGGCGCCGCCGCCCGGTGGCCCGGCGGAGCCGCCCTCCGGCGAGCGGTCGGTCGGCGCCCTGCTCACGCGGCTGCGGACGCTCTACCGGCAGATCGACGCGGCCACGAAGGAGTACGAGGCGGCGGGGCCCGCGCTGCGGCGGCAGCGGGCCGCCGCGGATCGGGCGGCCGAGGAAGTGGCCGGGGCGCGGGTGGCTCTCGCCCGGAGCCGGGACGAGGCGGGGGCGCTGGCGCGCGAGCAGTACCGGAGTGGGGCGGGTGCTCTCTCCCCCGCCGTCACCCTTCTGTTCGCCGCGGACCCGGAGGGGGTTCTTCGCCGGCGGCACGAGTTGGAGCGGGCGGCGGCGGGGCGGGCGGGGGTGCTGTCGCGGCTGTCGGCCGCGGCGGCTCGGGCGGATGGGGTCGCGCGGGAGGCCCGGGGCGTTCTCGACGCTCAGCTGACGCTGGCGGATCGGCGGGAGCGGCGGCGGGAGACGGCTCGGCGGGGGTTGGACGAGGTGGAGCGGCTGCTGGCCGGGCTTACGGACGGGGAGTTGGCGGCGCTGGGGGCGTCGCCGGGTGGGGTGCCCCGGTCCCTCCCCCAGAGGGGGCACCCCCATTTCACCGTTTCTTCCAGGGCCGCGCCCCGGACCCCCTGAAACCGCGCTGCGCGCGGTTGTCCTCAAACGCCGGACGGGCTTGATTTCGCGCCCGGGCGCACATTTCAGCCCGTCCGGCGTTTGAGGACGAGCGGCGAAGCCGCGATCACGGGGGTCTGGGGCGCAGCCCCAGGAAACGGCGAAGTGGGGGTGCCCCCTCTGGGGGAGGGACCGGGGCTCACCCCCCACCCACCTCCCGGAGGTACGCCTCCGCCCGCTCCTCCTCGTAGAACCACCCCTCGAAATCCGACGGATCGTCGTACCCGTTCGCGAAGCGGTCCGCGACCGGCCGGCAGCCGGAAGCCGCCCCGATCAGCCGCTGGACGTGCAGCGGCAGCGGCGCGAGCATGGCGTTCGTCCAGCGCGTGGCGTGACGCGCGGACGCCGTCCAGTGGCGGTCGGAGACCGACCGCATCCACGCCTCGTCGAACGGCCCGTCCCCCCGCTCGACGATCGCGGCGAGGCACGCCGCCGCGGACTTGGCCGCCGAGTTGGCGCCCTGCCCGGTGACCGGGTCGTCGACGACGACCGCGTCGCCGATGCCGAGGACGAGGCCCCCGGAGGGGAGCCGGCCGACGGGGTCGCGGACGACGGGGGTGTAGCGGCCGGCCAGGGTGGCGCCGGGGTCGGTGAGTTCGACCTGGGTGGCGCGGCCGTATTCCCAGGGGGCGTAGCGTTCGATCAGTTCGAGCATGCGGGCCAGGTGCTCCGCCGGGCTCTCGCCGGCGCCGAAGACGTCGAGGGGGCCGCCGGGGAGGCCCTCCCAGAAGAGGATGTCGGCGCGGCCGGAGAGGGTGAGGGCGGGGATGACGAGCAGTTCGCCGACGCCGGGGACGAGGGTGCAGCGGACGGCGTCGTACTCGGGGTGTTCGGGGCGCGGCCCCAGGCCGTGGACATAGGCGAGGGCCAGGCAGCGCTGGGGCGCGGCGTACGGGGAGCGGGCGGGGTCGCGGTCGAAGAGGGAGACCAGCTCGCCCTTGCCCGCGGCGACCAGCACGAGGTCGTAGCGGCCGGCGAAGAAGTCCAGGTCGCAGACGGTGGCGCCGTGGAGGACCAGTTTCCCGCCGCGGGCCGCGAAGGTCTCCAGCCAGCCGGCCATCTTGAGCCGCTGGTCGACGGAGCGGGCGGGTTCGTCGAGCCGGCCGACCCAGTCGACGATGCGCCGCACCCGTCCGTTCGCGGCCGGGAGGGGCGGGCCGGCCACGGAGTAGCCGAACCCCTCGATGCCGGGGGCGTGCTCCTCCCAGAAGCCGAGGCCGAGTTCGCGTTCGTGCCGCAGGGCGGTGCCGAACATGACCTGGGTGGAGGTGACCCGGCCGGCGCGCATCTCGTCCGGGGTGCGGTTGGAGAGCAGCGTCACGTCGTAGTCCCGGGCCTGGAGGCCGAGGGCGAGCTGGAGACCGGACTGGCCGGCGCCGACTATGAGGATGCGTCGCATGGTCCGTTCATCCGGGGGTGACGTCGAGGGCGCGGCCGACCAGGATCAGCAGCGAGTCGACGACCGTGTTCCGCTTCCGCGCGTCCATGATCACGATCGGGACGTGCGGGGTCAGCGAGAGCGCCTCGCGGACCTCCTCCGCCTCGTGCCGGGGCGTCCCCTCGAAGTGGTTGACGGCGACGATGTACGGCAGCCCGCTGCTCTCGAAGTAGTCGAGGGCGGGGAAGCAGTCCGCCAGCCTGCGGGTGTCGCACATGACGACGGCCCCGATGGCGCCGCGCACCAGGTCGTCCCACATGAACCAGAACCGCTGCTGGCCGGGGGTGCCGAACAGGTAGAGGACCAGGTCGGGTTCGAGGGTGATCCGGCCGAAGTCCATGGCGACCGTGGTCGTGGCCTTCTCCGGGACGGCGACGGCGTCGTCCACCTCCTCCCCGGCGACCGTCATCACGGCCTCCGTGCGCAGCGGGGTGATCTCCGAGACCGAGCCCACGAACGTCGTCTTGCCCACGCCGAAGCCGCCCGCGATGACGATCTTCGTGGCGGCGGGGGCCCGGGTGCGGCCGTCCGGGGCGTGCTGCGGGCGCTCCCGTACGGGTTCGGAGCCCGCTATCGTCTCCGTCTCAGATCCTGCGAAGTCCACACTGGACCCTTTCGAGCAGCGCGCGGTCGGGCCGTCCGGTGCCGTGACCGGGGCCGTAGACGCGGATTCTTCCCTGGTCCGCCAGGTCGCCGAGGAGGACGCGGACCACCCCGAGCGGCATCCTGAGCAGCGCGGAGACCTCGGCGACGGCCCGGAGTCCGCGGCAGAGCCCGACGATGGCGCCCGCCTCGGGGACCAGCCGGGCGGCCCCCGGCTCACCGGGCCGCCGCTCGTGGGTCTGCACGAACGTCTCCACCTGGAGGACGTGCCCGCAGGGGGCGCGTCCGCCCGCGGCGGAGTACGGGCGGACGCGGGCCGTCCGGCCCCGGCGCGCGGGCGCGGGGGCCGGGTGCGCGGGGGCCAGGTGCGGGGCGGGCACGGCGCAGCCTCCGGTCACCTGACCGCCTCCACCGACTGCCGCAGTTCGCGCCGGAGTTCGGGGGTCAGGACGTGCCCGGCGCGGCCGACGAACAGCGCCATGTGGTAGGCGACGACGCTCATGTCGCAGTCCGGGGCGGTGTGGACGCCCAGCAGCGAGCCGTCGCTGATGGTCATGACGAACAGGCTGCCCTCCTCCATGGCCACCATGGTCTGTTTGACGGTGCCCCCGTCCATCAGGGACGCGGCCCCGGTGGTCAGGCTGCCCAGCCCCGCGACGATCGTCGCCAGGTCGGCGGAGGAGTGCCGGGGGCCGTCAACCGGGCCGCCCAAGGGCCCGTCCAAGGGGCCGCCGCCGTCCGGCCGCTGCCGCGGATCGGAGGAGAGCAGCAACAGGCCGTCGGAGGAGACGACCGCCACCGACCGGACGCCGGGCACCTCCTCGACCACGTCGGTCAGCAGCCATTGGAGGTTGCGGGCCTCGTGGCTCAGCCCGTAACCGGTGCCGCCGGCGGGAAGTCCGGCACCGCCGGGGATTCCCGGGGTGCCGACAGGGGTTCCGACGGGGGTTCCGACGGGACTTCCAACGGGGGTGACGGGGGTCGCCCCCCGGGAAAATGCAGTCAACCGCGTGCCTCCTCGACATCGCCGACGTCACCACCTGCGTGTGGCGCCTCCGCCCGGCGCCGCTCGCCCTCGCGCCCCGCGAGCTCCTGCGCGACGTCGCGCCGGCCCTCCCGCGCCCCCTGCTGGAACCCGGCGAGCTTGGCCCGCAGCGCCTCCGCGTCCACGCCCTTGCGCACCTGCCGGCCCGGTGGCACCACCACGGCCTGCGGCACCGCACGCGGGGTGCGCTTGGGCAGCCCGCTGCCGGTGAGGGCGCCGTCCACCGGGCCCGTCGGGTACGGGTCCGGGGCGGCCGTGGGAGCGGAGGGGCGGGCGTGCCGTCCGCTCCCGCCGGGCTGGGCGGGGACGGTGGGGCGGCCCTCCGGGCTGAGGGGGCGCACCTCGGGCGGGGCGACGGGGGCGCCCCGCTCGGGGACGATCAGCTGGATGGTCGCGTCGTCCGGCGGCCCGGAGGCCGCCGGCTGCGGCGCGAACCCGGCCATCCGCCGCGAACGCCCGGCCATCACGTGCGAGTTGGCCTCGGCGGCGACGCCCGGCAGCTGCACGGCCGGGGCGGTGGAGGCGCCCGGCGCCGGGGGCGTGGCCTGCGGCTCGGCGACGGGCGGCGGTCCGGCGGGCAGCAGCCGGGCGGGCAGCACCACGACGGCCGTAATGCCGCCGGGCCGCTGCTCGCGCAGCTGGACGCGGACGCCGTGCCGGGCCGCGAGCCGGGCGACGACGTAGAGGCCGAGGCCCATCACGGCGTCGTCCGGAACGCCCGCCGGGCCCGGGCCCGGCGGCTCCGGATCGGCCTGCGCCAGCAGGGAGTTGATCTGCTCCAGGCGGTCGGGGGCCATGCCGATGCCCTCGTCCTGGACGGACAGCATCACGTCGCCGTTCTCCAGCAGCCAGCCGGAGACCTGCACGGGCACGTCCGGCGGCGAGAACGCCGTGGCGTTCTCCAGGAGTTCGGCGACCAGGTGGCTGATGTCGTCCGAGGCGAAGCCGGCGAGCTGGCAGCGGGCCGGGAGGGAGTGGATGCGGACCCGCTCGTACCGTTCGATCTCGCTGACGGCGGCCCGCAGCACGTCCAGCAGCGGGACCGTGCCCGCGTGCCCGCCGACGTGCTCGGAGCCGGCCAGGACCAGCAGGTTCTCGCTGTGCCTGCGCATCCGGGTGGCGAGGTGGTCGAGTTTGAAGAGGACGTCGAGGCGGTCGGGGTCGGCCTCGTGCGCCTCCAGTCCCTCGATGACGGTGAGCTGGCGCTCGACGAGGCCGAGGGTGCGCAGCGACAGGCTGGCGCAGGTGGTGTGGGCGCGTCCGGCGAGGCCGGCGAGGTGTTCCTCGCGGTCCCGGTCGCGGGCGCGCAGCGCGTCGCGCTCGTCGGCGAGGTCCTGGCGGGCGGCGTCCAGCCGGGCGCGCTCGGCGTCCAGCAGGGTGATGCGCTCGCGCTGCCGGACGACGGTGCCGTGCAGGACGTTGACCGAGCGGGCGATCTCCGCGAACTCGTCGTCCCGGCCCTTGAAGGCGACCGGTTCGGTGCCGCCGGGGTCGGCGCAGACCCGGCGGGCGCCCTGCCGGAGGGCGGCCAGCGGGCGGGTCAGCGAGCGGGTGGCCCGGACGCCGCCGAACAGGGCGGCGGCGAAGCAGAGCGCGACCAGCCCGGCGCGCACCTGGAAGGCCGTCACGTCGCGCTCGTGGACCCGCGCCAGGTGGTCGGCCTCGGCGGCGGCCAGGTCGGACTCGACGCCGCGCATCCGGTCCAGGCGGGTGGTGAGCAGGGCGCGCACGGGCCCGGCGTCCTGCACCCGCTCCCCGGCGACCAGAGCGGGGAGCCGGGACTCGGCGGCGGAGACGTCCGGGCCGCTCACCTCCCGGGCGTAGGCGTCGCGGGCCTTGGCCGGGGCGAGCTGGGCGAAGTCGGCGCGGGCGGCGCGCTCGCGGGTGTCGGTCTGCTGGGCGGCGGCGGCCAGTTCGGGCCGTTCGCGGTGGGCGGCGGAGGCCGCGTAGGAGGCGAGGAGCAGGCCGCGGGTGGCGGACGCCTCCTCGACCGCGCGGCCGAGCAGCGCCACGGCCTGCCCGTCGCCCGTCCCGGCCCGTTCGGGCAGCCGGGCGGCGAGGGTGCCGGCGACGCCGTGCAGGGCCTGCACGGTGGAGGTGTAGGTGCGGAAGACGGTCAGCGGGTCGGCGGAGCCGGTGAGGACGGTGCGCCGCTCCCGCGCCAGGCCGTCGAGCCGGGTGCGGACCGCCTCGGGGAGCCCGGCGCGCGTCGTCGCCGAGGTGAGGAAGGCGCCGAGCCGCCGGTCCGTCCGGGCGCGCCGGGCCGCGAGGGTGGCCGGTACGGGGCCGCGGCCGGCCGCCGTGTACTCGGTGACCGCGTCGCGCTCGTCCGCCAGTTCGTGGGCGAGCCGCACGGCGTCGCTCGCGGCCTCGGCCGTGGGGACGAGCCGCGCGGTGTCCGCCGCGTCACGGTAGGCGTCCGCGACGCCCAGCGCGCCCGCGCCGAGGACCGCCAGGGAGGCGGTCGCGACGGAGAGGACGAGCCGGTTGCGGGCGCGGGCGGTGCCCTCCGGCACCCCCGTGGTCTGTCGCTCCCGTCGCCCGCCCCGAAGCCGCTTCTTCCGCACCGGTGCTCACAATCCGCTCTCGTCCGGTCTGGGTCCCGCCCACCCCTGGCGCTGACTGGACCTTGTCAGCACGGGGGCGGGGCGGGCGCCGGTCATCCGTCCGCCACACCCGAAGGTGTGGGGTTCCGTCCCGGAAGTTGCCGTGATCGTCCACCGGCCGCACGCCGCCCCCCGCCGCGTAGGTGGGAATGCCGTGTCGCCGCGTCCGCCGCCCCCGGCAACCGCCACCCGGTAAACCGCCCGGCCCGCCGGAAGGATGCGCGCCAACCGCCGCGGAAATCACGGCTCGTGCACACTGGCCCCATGCGCATCGAGCTGGCCACCCGGCCGGGCGACCCGGCCCGGCCCAACGAGGACTTCGTGTCGGCGGTCCTGCCCGCCTCCGGACGGGGCGGCGCGCTGGTGCTGCTGGACGGCGTGACGCCGCCGCCGGACGGGGACGACGGCTGTGAGCACGGCGTTCCCTGGTTCACGGCGCGTCTGGGCGGCGCACTGCTGGAACTGTGCGCCACCCGGCGCGAACTGACGCCGCGCCAGTGCCTGGCCGACGCGATCACCCGCACCGCGGACGCCCACCGGACCGGCTGTGATCTCGGTCACCGCCGCACCCCGCAGGCCACCGTGGTGGCCGCCCGCTGGGACGAGGAGCGGGTGGAGTACCTGGTGCTGTCGGACTCCGTCCTCCTGGTGGAGGGCGCGGACGGCGCGGTGACACCCGTGCTCGACGACCGGATCGCCCGGCTCGCCGCGCTCGGCCCGGTGACGGACGCCCACCGCAACGCCGAGGGCGGCTTCCACACGGCCGCCGCCGACCCCGCCGTCACCGAGCTGGCCGTCACGGGCGTCCTGCCGCGCGCCGGGGTCCGCGCCCTGGCCGCGCTCAGCGACGGCGCGGCCCGCTGGGTGGAGGTCTTCGCCGAGGGCGACTGGACCGCCTGCGCCGCCCTGCTGGCCAAGAGCGGCCCGCGCGCCCTCGTCGACCGGGTCCGGGCGGCGGAGCTGGCCGACCCGGACCGGCGGCTGTTCCGGCGGGGGAAGGTGCACGACGACGCGGCGGCGGTGTACGCGGAGTTGTAGCCGGCCGGCGCCGGCGGGTGGACGACGGCCGGGCCCGCCGGTGGGCGCACGGCCGGCCGGGCCCCGCGTTCCGGAGGCGTCCGCCAGGGCCCACCCGCGGCCCGGCCGCGTTCGGACGCGGCGTCCGGGTGACCCTCCCGGCTGGAACGGTTCATGGCGGGTATCCGTCCGGAACGGCCGTGGCGGTGGCATCCGTCCGGAACGGCCGTCCGCCGTCGCGTGACCGTCAGCCTCCCGGGGAGTCCGATGAACGATCCGCTCGCGTCGACGACACGGCCCCCCACCCCCGGTCCGTCAGCCGCCCAGAGTCGTGTTCAGCCGGTGCAGCAGCCGGGCCAGTTCGCCGATCTCGGCGCGGTCCCAGTCGGCGAGCTTGCGCATGTACTGGCCCCGGCGGGCGTCGCGGACGCGGCTGAAGCGGGCGTGTCCCTCCTCGGTGAGGGCGACCAGCGAGGCGCGGCCGTCCGCCGGGTCGGGGGTGCGGGTGACCAGGCCGAGGTCGCCCAGGGCGCGGAGCTGGCGGCTCATGGTGGCCTTGCCGACGCCGAAGTAGGCGGCGAGGTCGGTGGCGCGCTGGCGGCCGGCGTCGGCCAGCCGGACCAGCAGGCCGTAGGCGGCCGCTTCCAGCTCGGGGTGGACCTCGCGCGCCATCTCCCCGGAGGAGGCGCGGGCGCGGCGCAGGAACACGGAGAGCTCGCGTTCCAGGGCGAGGAACGGGTGGTCCTCACCACTGGCGGTCCGCTGGTCCGTACCGCCCTCCTCGGGAGGCGGCGTGGTGGTCTGGTGCACGTGGGGCCCTCTCCGGCTTTCCAGTACGTGAAACTTTGCCCGGGTCGCGGCAGGTCGCCGCAGCTCCGTCAGTATTTCGCAGGATTAGACCAACGACGGCACCCCGGGGACCTATCCCCGATACCGCTACCCGCGTAGTTTGCCGAGTGGGCATATCTATGTCATGGCCGCGCCAATCGGCGCCCACCGATCGGATCCTCCCCCACCGAGGTCCCGGAGGCAGCATGTCCGCACTCCCCCGTCCCACCACCCCCCACGCCCGCCGCAGACCCCCCGGGCCGGCGGCCGTCCGCACCCTCCTCACCGCCTTACTCGCCGTGGTCGCCCTGCTCGTCGCCCTCCCCGGCACCGCGCGCGCCGCCGGCGACGGCTTCGCCCCGCCCCGCCCGGGCCACCCGGACCGCGACTGGATGGGCTCCACCGTCCGCCTCCACGAGGGCGGCGAACCCGTCGTCGAACCGGAGCGGCTGACCGCGACCGTCGAAGGCGTGGACGTCAGCAGCCACAACGGGAACGTGGCCTGGAGCACCCTCTGGAACTCCGGAGCCCGCTTCGCCTACGTCAAGGCCACCGAGGGCACCGGCTACACCAACCCGTACTTCGCCCAGCAGTACAACGGCTCGTACAACGTCGGCATGCTGCGCGGCTCCTACCACTTCGCGCTGCCCGACCACGCCGACGGCGCCGCCCAGGCGAACTACTTCGCCGACCACGGCGGCGGCTGGTCCGCCGACGGGCGGACGCTGCCCGGCGTGCTCGACATGGAGTACAACCCCTACGGCGACATCTGCTACGGGATGAGCACCGGCGCCCTGGTCGACTGGATGACCGACTTCTTCCGCACCTACCGGCAGCGCACCGGCCGGGACGCCGTCCTGTACACCTCCACCGCCTGGTGGCAGCGGTGCACCGGCGACTACGCCGGCTTCGGCGCCGTCAACCCGCTGTGGATCCCGCGCTACGCCGGCTCGCCGGGGACGCTCCCGGCCGGCTGGAGCTTCCACACGTTCTGGCAGTACACCGACACCGGGCCGGTGGTCGGCGACCACAACCGCTTCAACGGCTCGCAGTCCCGCCTCCAGGCGCTGGCCGACGGCTGAGGGCCGAGGGGCTGACGGCCGGGCCGCCGACGGCTGACGGGGCGGCCTCACGGCGGGCCGTGCCCCCGGCACATCGGCGCCGGGGGCACGGCTCTCACGCGTGCCGGCGAACGGCCGTCAGCCGCAGTTGCCGGCCGGGCGGTGCCGGGTCACCAGGTCGGTGTAGCCGGTGGTCGCGTCGGTCCACACCACGCGGGTGCCGGAGTCCGCCGCGCCGCCCAGCTGCTCACCGCGGTTGCAGGAGACCCGGCCCTTGCGGGCGCCGTCCGGCGAGAACTGCCACAGCTTGGACAGCGTCTCGTTGCGGTACTGGGTGTCCGGGGTCTGCGCCAGGACGGTCACCGCCTCGTCGGAGGCGGTGAGCAGGACGCCGCGCAGCGCGTCCTTGCCCGTCGCCGGGCTGATGTCGACGACGTTCCCGCCGTCCAGGTCCGCCCGGCGCACCGCGGTCAGCCCGGTCTCGTAGTCCGGCGTGCTCAGCCAGAAGACGTGCTTGCCGGTGATCGCGGTCGGGCCGGCCTCGGGCGCTGCGTCGGTCAGCTTGACCGTGGTCCGGGCGCCGGTGGCGACGTCCAGGATCCCGACGTCGTTCCGGTACGCGCCGTCGACGCGGTGCTCGTCGGCGAAGGCGATTCGGCCGTTGTGCAGCGAGGGGTAGTTGGTGCGGTTGAAACGGCCGGTGCCCGCGGAGGGCGGGATGCGGACCGGTTCGTCGTCCTGGCCCATCCGGAGGTACGCCGCCGCGGTGTAGCCGCGCCGCCCGTGCAGTTCGAAGGCGACCGTCTTGCCCTCGACCGCCAGCGAGGTGAAGCGGTAGCGGCTGGTGGCGAGCACCTTGACCGGCCCGCCGGCCAGCGGCCGGGCCAGCAGCTGGATGTCCCGGCCCTTGTACGCCATCCAGACCACCGTCTTGCCGTCGGTGACCGGGTCGACGTGGAAGCGGCCGTCGTTGGGGCTGATCAGCTTGGGCGCGCCGGTGCCGTCGGTGCGGCCGGCCCAGACGGAGTACGCCTCGGTGCCGTCGTCGTTGGACTTGGACGCGGCCCACCAGCCGCCGCCCGCGCCCGCGCGGCTCTCGTTGGTGTTGACCTTGCCCAGCAGCTGGTCGGAGTCCACGCCCATGGCGAGTTCCCAGCCGGGGACGATGCCGTGGGCGTTGAACGAGCGCTCGACGGTCCGCAGTTGGGCGTCGGTGACCTTGAGGTCCTTGGCCGCGGCGAGCACGGCGTTCCGGCCCTCGGTGAAGCCGTCCAGCGGGGTCATGTACTCGGTGAGCGCCTTGTAGACGATCTTGTCGGCGAGCGTCTTGTCCAGGTCCTGGCGGATGTCCCACAGGGCGCCGGAGAAGATCGTCGAGTTGAGGTGCACCCCGCCGTTGTCGGTGCCGAAGCCGACGCCGAGGAAGGACTTGGAGGTGGTCCTCCCGTCGTTGAGGTCCCGGAACGCGCAGTCGCGCGGCGACTTGGTGCGGCACAGGGACTCGCCGAGCAGGCCGGAGTCGGGGTCGTCCATGGCGATGCCGCGGGCGTCGTTCTTGATGGCGTTGCCGAAGTAGTCGGCGATGGCCTCGTTCATGGCGCCCGACTGGCCGGCGTAGACGAGGTCCGCGGAGTTCTCGACGACGCCGTGGGTCATCTCATGGCCGACGACGTCCAGGCCGGCGGAGAGCGGCCGGTACTCGGCGTCGCCGTTGCCGTACACCATCTTGGTGCCGTCCCAGAAGGCGTTGACGTACGGCATGCCCCAGTAGCTCACGCCCACCAGGGACTTGATGGCCATGCCGCGGCCGTTGAGGCTGTTCCGGTTGTGCACGGTCCGGTAGTAGTCGTAGACCTTGCCGGCGGCCCAGTGCGCGTCGACCGCGCCCGACTCGGTGGCGTCCTTGCCGAACGCCGGGCCGGCGGAGCCGAACTCCTTGACGCCCTCGGGCCAGGTGCCGGAGGTCTCGTCGACGGACTTGCCGCGGGCGTCCCAGGTGGACAGCTCGTTCTTGGTGCTGTCGCGCATCCGGGAGAGGTCGCGCATCACGTACTCGTTGCGCTCCGCGTCCTTGGTGACCTGGAGGTCCACCGACTTGCCGTCGAGCCGGACGCCGGTGCCGGTGGCGCCGTCCTGCGGCCCGTCGGCCGCCGCCGCGCTCCGCCGCGCGGTGGTACGGGAGGCGTCGGCGGCCCTGCCCTTGCCCGCGTCGGCGCCCGGCGCGCCGAACGTCTTGATGGCGCTGTACTGGAGGACCGGGTAGCCGGACCTGGCGTCGATGTACACCTCCTGCAGCACCGGCCGGCCGGTGGCCGGGTCGGCGCCGCGCACGGTGACGTGCTGGGTGAGGACGCCCTCGCCCTTGGGCAGCACGACCAGGCCGCGGGCGGTGCCGGTGAGCGGGGGCGCCTTCTCGGCGTCGTCCGCGCTCTTCCGCGGTCCGGCCGCCCGCTGCGCGGCGAGCCGGTCCTCGGTGGCGCCGACGGCCCGTTCGACGGCCAGTTCGGCGTCGACGTCGGGGGTCGTGGCGGTCTTCAGCCCGGTGAAGTACTGGCCGGAGGTACCGGTGACGACGCGTTTGCCGTCCTTGTGCTCCATCCGCACGACGTACTGGCCGCCCAGGACCTCCACGCCCCGGTGCCGCTGCTGGAGCCGGACCGTCTCGGCCGTCCCCGAGCTCAGGGTCTGCACCGGCCGCAGGTCGCGGCCCGGGTCGGCGATGCGGTAGCGGCTCTTCTTCTCCGCGAGGTGGCCGCGGGCCGCGTCGGCGGGGCTGCCGCTCGCGGCGGCCGGCTCACGGATGCCCCGGACCAGGGCCGGGGTCGCGGTCTTGCCCGCCGGGATCACCTGGCCGGGGCCGTCCGCCGACTTCCCCGGGTCGGCGTGGGCAGGGACCGCCGAGACGACGAGTGCGGCGGCGCCGATCAGCGCCGCCGCACCCGATATGCCGCTCTGTGCTCTGCTGGTTCTCGATGCTCTGCCGGTTCTCGATCTGCCGGCTCTGCCTGAACGTGCTCCGGTACTGCGCAAGGTCTCCCCCTCGGTACGCGCCGGACGGTCGAACCGCTCCACTCGGTGGGCCGCTTCGACCCGGTGGGACTGCTTCAGGGCAGGGACATGCAAGCGGCAGCCGGGCGGCCGGACAATGGGGAGGGGTATTCCACGGGCACTTTTCGGCCGGTGCGCGGAGGGGGTCCGGGCGGGGCCGGCGGGGGCGGAACTCTCGCCTCCGGTGGCGGAGTTGCCGACTCCGCCGTCATTTCCCCGCCGGAACCACCTCTTCCGCAGGAGAACACGCGTCTCCGGCGCCGACTCACGCCACGCGCACGGTGTCCACGAGGCGTGAGAAGTCGTCCCGGCCCTGCCCCTCGGCGATGGCCCGGCGGGCGACGGCGAGCGCCGCGTCCAGGACGCCAGTGTCCAGCCCGCGCGCGGCCGCGGCGTGAACGATGTGCTCGATGCCGGGCGCGACGGAGGTGACGTTCGAGACGTCGCCGGGGTGGCTGTCCGCGTCGGCCCGCTCCGCGTACACCGGCACCACCTGTCCCAACAGTGACACGATCCCCTGGGTGTACGACGGGAGTTGAGCGGCCGGATCGACCAGTAGGGACTTGAGCCCCGGAGAGCGGACGGCGGAGGCGGCACAGGTTGCGGGTACGACCCGCTGGCGTCCCTCCAGCCCCTTGCCGCACGATGACCCCATGTTCACCACCCTCATCGCCTTCCTCGGCGCATGCACCCTGATCGCGGCCTCCCCCGGGCCCGGCACCATGCTGATCATCCGCAAGTCGCTGCAGAGCCGGCGGGCGGGCTTCATGACGGTGCTCGGCAACGAGACCGGCGTCTTCGTCTGGGGCCTGGCCGCCGCGTTCGGCCTGACGGCGCTGCTGGCGGCGTCCGAGGTGGCGTACGACGTGATGCGGATCGTCGGGGCCGTGGTGCTGGTGACGTTCGGGGTCAGGACGCTGCTGGAGGTGCGGCGCGGGACCGGGAAGGCGGAGGTGCCGGGTGCCGCGCAGGCCGGGGAGGAGGAACGTTCCGGCTGGTCCTCGTACCGGGCGGGCCTGGTGTGCAACCTGGCGAACCCGAAGGCCGCGGTGTTCGCGATGTCGTTCCTGCCGCAGTTCGTGCCGGACGGGGTGCCGCATCTGCCGGCGATGGTGGCGCTCGCCGCGATCTGGGCGGTGTTCGAGGTGGGGTACTACGGGGTGTATGTGTGGTTCGTCGGCCGGATGCGGGCGGTCATCTCGCGGGAGCGGGTGCGCAGGCGGCTGGAACTGGCGTCGGGCGGTGTGCTGGTGGCACTGGGCGTGCGGATGGCCGTCGAAGGCTGAGCCGGGGTTCCGCCGCCGGCCCGGGAGGCAGGCGGCGGAACCCCGGTACTCGGACCGGTCAGCGACGGCCCCAGGAGGCGGTGGCGACGGTGCGGCCGGCGGCGTCCCGCAGGGTGGCCTTGTCCCTGTCGTTGTTCCAGACGTAGGCGCGACGGTTCTGGTACACGTCGGCGGCGCTGTCGCGGCCGGTGCCGGTGTGCACGCGGACGGAGGCGTGGGCGGCGAGGCGCAGCGTGCCGAAGCGGTAGGTGTGGCGCTCGTTGTCGGTGAGCGTCCAGCGGCTGAGGTCCACGGCCTTCTTGCCGGTGTTGGTGACGGTGACCCACTCGACGTTCAGGCTCCGGTTCGAGCGGTCGTCGCGCCCCGGGCTGTCGTACTGGATCTTGCCGAACGCGACGGTCGGGCGAGCGGCCACGCTCTGCTCCGCCGCCACCGCCGCGGGCACGACGGCGGACGCCAGCACCGCGCCACAGGCGGCGGTGACGACCAGGCGGGCTATGGATCGCGACAAGGGAACCTCTGCTTTCCGGCCCGGCGGCCCGGCGGGGGCCGCCGCGACCACGGCTGCGCGCCCGACGGCCGCCGGGCTCGCCCTACCTTCGCGCGGAGGCGTCCGCTCCGGGAAAAGGACGGGTACTGCTGTGACGCAGTTCTCACGCTCCCGTGACACCCCGCCGGCCTCAGGGCCTCGCGGCGGGCTCACGCCTCGGACCGGCCACGAACGTCGCTCCGGCGCGCCCCACCGGGCCGCGTCCGCCCGGGATTTGTGATCATTAAACGCCCCGGGCCCGCCGCGTGTGAGAGGGGTGACCCCTGATGCCACCTGTTCCGCCTGTTCCGCCTGTTCCACCCGTTCCCGCCGACCCCACCGTGCTCCACCCGATGCCCGGCCAGCCCCGGGTGGTGCTGCTGAAGCCGCTGGTGACCTCGCCGTTGATCGAGGTCGGGGAGTTCTCGTACTACGACGACCCCGACGACCCGACGGCCTTCGAGACCCGGAACGTGCTGTACCACTACGGCCCGGAGAAGCTGGTCATCGGCAGGTTCTGCGCCCTGGGCGAGGGGACCCGGTTCGTGATGAACGGCGCCAACCACCGGATGGACGGCCCCTCGACGTTCCCCTTCCCCATCATGGGCGGATCCTGGGCCGACCACGTCGACCTGATCACCGGACTGCCCGGCCGCGGTGACACCGTGGTCGGGAACGACGTCTGGTTCGGCTACCGCTCGCTGGTGATGCCCGGCGTCCGGATCGGGCACGGGGCGATCGTCGCCTCGGGGTCGGTCGTGGTCGACGACGTACCGGACTTCGCCGTCGTCGGCGGCAACCCGGCCAAGGTCATCCGGTACCGGTACGCGCCCGAGGACATCGCCCGGCTGCTGGACATCGCCTGGTGGGACTGGCCGGTGGAGCACATCACGCGGCACGTCAGGACCATCATGTCCGGCACGCTCGACGAACTGGAGGCGGCGACTCCGGGCCGTGGTTAGGGATTCGGCGACCGGGGCCGGGAGGCCGCGCGGCTCCCCGTCCCGGCCGGAGCCTCCGTCGAGTCCGGAACCCGCGCTCCGTCACGCGTCGGCGGGGCCGCCTACTCGGCCGGCTCGGTGACGAACGTTCCCTTGGCGGGCAGCGTCACCAGCAAGCCCCGCTCCCGCAGTTCCTGGATGGCTCGCCGAACGGTACCGATGGCCACGCGGTACTCCTCCGCCAGGTCCCGCTCCCCCGCCAGCCTGGCGCCCGGTCTGAGTTCACCCGCGACGATGCGAGCCGCGATGTGGTCGGCGACCTGCATGTAGACGTAGACCGCTTTGGTCGGGTCGATGGACGCCGCGCCCTGCTCACCTGCCATGGCAGTCAACATAGAGCAAGGAAGCGCTACACGGGCGGCACGGCGATGCCCGGGAGGGCGCCGCGCGCCGGGACAGGCGGCGGGCGACTGATCTGACACCGCCCTTAGCGACCGCCTCGTAGAGTGCCGCCATGACGCGCAGCGACAACGACCGGCCCGGCGAGCCGGACCGCGCCCGGCGGGCGGTCTTCGGCGAGGCCGCCGAGGAGTACGACGCCGCCCGGCCGGGATATCCGGCGCAACTCTTCGCCGACGTGCTGGAGTTCGCGCGGCCCGGCACGGAAGGGGACGTCGAGGCGCTGGAGGTCGGCGCGGGCACCGGAAAGGCGACGCTGGCGTTCGCCGCGCTCGGCGTCTCGGTGACGGCGATCGAGCCGGACCCGCGCATGGCCGCCATCCTGGCCCGGCACCGCGCCGACCGCCCCGGAATCACCGTGCACCCGGGCGAGTTCGAGACCTGGGACCCCGCCGGCCGCCGCTTCGACCTTCTCTTCTCCGCCCAGGCGTGGCACTGGGTCGATCCGGAAGTGCGCTGGTCGCGCGCCCGTTCCGTACTCCGCCCCGGCGGCGCGCTCGCCCTCTTCTGGAACGACTGGTACGTCACCGACGAGCCCCTGCGACAGAAACTCGTCGCCGTCCACGACCGCTTCCTCCCCGCACGCCCCCCGCACTCGATCCTCGACGAGCAACCCCGCGAGTCCGTCCGCGACGAGCACGCCTGGGTGACCGCGGAACTCCGCGCGGACCCCGGCTTCACCGACCTCGGTCACCGCCTCTACTCCACGACGCACGAACGCTCCACCACCGGCATCACGGCCCTGCTGACGTCCCTGTCCTTCTACCGCGCCCAGCCGGAGGACACCCGCCGCAGCCTGCTCGCGGAAGTCGCCCGAACCGTCGACGCCCACGGCGGACGCGTCGGCCTGACGACGCAGTCGGTGCTGTTCCTGGCCCGGACACGGAGCTGAGGCGGCCGGGCCGCTCCGGTCACTCGTGGGCGAACTCGGCGGAGTCCAGCACGAGTCCGACGACCGTGCCCGCGAGGTCGACCGGATCGCCGAACTTCACGGCGGGCTCCAGGCGGTACGCCCCGCCCTCGGGGTCCGTGCAGACGTGGCAGAGTCCCGTGTACGGGTCGACGATCAGGAGGACCGGGACTCCGGCGGCCGCGTAGGCGTCCTTTTTGGGCCCGTAGTCGTTGCGTGCGGTGTCCTTCGAGATGACCTCGGCGACGAAGGCGACGTCCTGGTACTTCCAACGGCCCTTGGCGTTCTTCTCCGCGCCTTCCTTGAGGAGAACGACATCGGCGGCGAAACCGTTCAGGTGGCCGGGGAAGTCGATGCGGACGTCCGACAGCAGCCGGCGGCGGGGGTACCTCGCGCGGAGCTGCTCGACGACGTTGGCGGTGAGGTCCCAGTGGTTGTCCCGTTGCGGCCAGAAACAGACCGCTCCCCCGACGACCTCCACCTTCCAGCCCTCGGGCACGGGCATGCGTTCAAGCCATGCGAACAGCGTGTCCAGACTCAACCCGTCGGTCACCGTGTGCTCCTCTCCCCCGCCGCCGCGCGGCGCGGGCGGCCGCGGGGTACAACGCGGCGCACGGCGCCCCGGCACGCCCCGCCCGGCGAGAGCCGCGTCACTCGTCCACCGCGCCACGCGTCCACCGCCCCCGTCCGCCCTCCCGCACACCGCTCAGCGCCGTCGTCGCACAGCCGCTACCGTCGGCTCCACCGCACCGACCGAGGAGGAGCCATGCGCCCAGCAGACGGCGGACAGCCGTCCGAACTCGTCCCACGCCCGGGCACGACCGTTTCCGCGCTCGGTGCCGCACTCGCCCGGGTGGCTCCCTCCCGTCTGACCGAGTTCCGGGCAGGCCTCCACGCGGCCCTGACCGCCGCCGCGCAAGACGGCTCGTCCCAGCCGGTCCGGTTCTTCCGGACCACATGGGCCACCGAGATCGAGATCGAGCGCCGGCCGGCTCTGGCCGTCCGCTACCGGGCGGCGCTGGACGCGGCCAACACTCTCGACCGCGACGACCCCCGCTGGCGTGCCGCCATGGACACCTGCCTGGCGCTGTACCAGGAGGCCCGTTCCGCGGCGACCGGCGAGTGACGTCCGAGGCCGGGAACGGGCCCCGCAGGGCTGCCCCTTACTCGCGGTGCTGCCCCCTACTCGTCCACCGCCTCCCACGCCACCCCGCCGTCCTCCGTCCGGCGGACGCGGCCGAAGGGGACGTCGGCGAAATGGATGCCGAAGCCGAGGGTGTCGGGCTCGGTGAGGCGGGTGACGAGGTCGTGGCGGAAGGCGGCGGACTGCTGCCCGTCGTGGTCGACGACGGCCGACCAGTCGGGGTGGGCGACCTGGAGGGGCGTGTGCATCGCGTCGCCGAAGGCGATCAGGCTGCGGCCGCCGCCGGTGATGACATAGGCGGCGTGGCCGACCGTGTGGCCGGGGGTGAACAGGGCCCGGACGCCCGGGAAGATCTCCTCGCCGTCGGCGACCGTGCGCACGTCGGTCGCTATGGCGGCGAGGGTCTCCTCCGGCACACCGTGCTCCACCGCGAGGTGCCGCCCCTCCCACTCCGGCTCCGCGACCAGGTGGGTCACGCCCGCCGCGGTCAACTGGGCGGACCAGCCGATGTGGTCGCGGTGGAAGTGCGTGATGGCGACCGCTTCCAGGGCGGCGGGCGGGCGGCCGAGGGCGGTGAGGTGGTCGAAGAGGGCGCCGCTCTCGACCCTACCGACGGGGCTGCCGGGCGCGGCCGGCAGCGTGACCGGGCCGAAGCCGGCGTCGATCAGCAGGGCGCGGTCGCCGTGCTCCACCAGCAGGCCGCCCACGCCGGCCACCAGGTAGCCGTCGGTGTCGAGGTATTCGGGGTGGGCGGCCCAGTCCTCGTCCGTGGTGGCCGGGAGCCAGCCTCGCGGCGACAGCTGGACGACGCCGTCGGGCACGTAGGTCACCTTGGTGTCACCGAGGTGGAGGGAACGGATTCCGGCAGGGCGGGTGAGGCGTGCGTCAGTGTTCGTCACGCTACGAACAACAGGCTGTCAGAGCGCGGCATTCCCACGCCCTGACGGCCCGTCAGATTTTCTTCTCCCTGTTTTACGCGGCTACCGTCACCCCGGCCGTCGCCGGCGCGGTCGCCGGTTCCAGTGCCAGCTCCAGCACCTGCCGGACGTCCGACACCGCGTGGACCTCCAGCTTCTCCAGGACCTCGGCCGGGACGTCGTCGAGGTCGGGCTCGTTGCGCTTGGGGATGACGACGGTGGTGACGCCCGCCCGGTGCGCCGCCAGCAGCTTCTGCTTGACGCCGCCGATCGGCAGGACCCGCCCGGTCAGCGAGACCTCGCCGGTCATCGCGACGTCCGGGCGGACCCGGCGGCCGGAGAGCAGGGACGCCAGGGCCGTCGTCATCGTGATGCCCGCGCTCGGACCGTCCTTGGGGACGGCGCCCGCCGGGACGTGCAGGTGGACGCCGCGCTCCTTGAAGTCACCGACTGGAAGCTCCAGTTCCGCGCCATGCGAGCGGAGGAAGGAGAGGGCGATCTGCGCGGACTCCTTCATCACGTCGCCGAGCTGGCCGGTGAGGGTCAGGCCCGCGGCGCCCGTCTCCGGGTCGGCGAGGGACGCCTCGACGAAGAGGACGTCGCCGCCCGCCCCGGTGACGGCCAGGCCGGTGGCCACGCCCGGGACGGACGTGCGCCGCTCGGCCGGGTCCTGGGCGGACTCGGGAGTGTGGTGCGGGCGGCCGATCAGCGGGCGGAGCTCGTCCACGCCGATGGTGAAGGGCAGCTCGGACTCGCCGAGTTCGTTCCGCGCCGCGACCTTGCGGAGCAGCCTCGCCAGGTACCGCTCCAGGGTGCGGACGCCCGCCTCGCGGGTGTACTCGCCGGCGAGCCGGCGCAGCGCCGCGTCGTCCACCGTGACCTCGCCGGGCTCCAGACCCGCCCGCTCCAGCTGCCGGGGCAGCAGGTGGTCACGGGCGATGACGACCTTCTCGTCCTCGGTGTAGCCGTCGAGGCGGACGAGCTCCATCCGGTCGAGCAGGGGCTGCGGGATGGCCTCCAGGACGTTGGCGGTGGCGAGGAAGACCACGTCGGAGAGGTCGAGTTCGACCTCCAGGTAGTGGTCGCGGAAGGTGTGGTTCTGCGCGGGGTCGAGGACCTCCAGGAGGGCCGCGGCGGGGTCGCCGCGGAAGTCGGAGCCGACCTTGTCGATCTCGTCGAGGAGGACGACCGGGTTCATCGAGCCGGCCTCCTTGACGGCGCGCACGATACGGCCGGGGAGCGCGCCGACGTACGTGCGCCGGTGGCCGCGGATCTCCGCCTCGTCGCGCACGCCGCCGAGCGCCACCCGGACGAACTCGCGCCCCATGGCCTTGGCGACGCTCTCGCCCAGCGACGTCTTTCCGACACCGGGCGGGCCGACGAGCGCGAGCACCGCGCCCCCGCGCCGCCCGCCGACCACGCCCAGCCCCCGGTCGGCACGCCGCTTGCGCACCGCCAGGTACTCGGTGATCCGCTCCTTGACGTCGTCCAGGCCCGCGTGGTCGGCGTCGAGCACGGCCCGGGCGCCCGGGATGTCGTAGGCGTCCTCCGTGCGCTTCGTCCACGGCATCTCCAGGACGGTGTCGAGCCAGGTGCGGATCCAGCCGCTCTCGGGGCTCTGGTCGGAGGCCCGCTCCAGCTTGTCGACCTCCTTCAGGGCCGCCTCACGGACCTTCTCCGGCAGGTCGGCGGCCTCCACCCGGGCGCGGTAGTCGTCGGACTCCCCGTCCGCGTCCCCGTTGAGCTCGGCCAGCTCCTTGCGGACGGCCTCCAGCTGGCGGCGGAGCAGGAACTCGCGCTGCTGCTTGTCGACGCCCTCCTGGACGTCCTTGGCGATGGACTCGGCGACGTCCTGCTCGGCGAGGTGGTCGCCGAGCTGCTTCACGGCGAGCTTCAGCCGCGCGACCGGGTCGGCGGTCTCCAGCAGCTCGACGCGCTGGGCGACGGTGAGGAAGGGCGAGTAGCCGGAGTTGTCGGCGAGCTGGGAGACGTCGTCGATCTGCTGGACGCGGTCGACGACCTGCCAGGCGCCGCGCTTGCGGAGCCAGCTGGTGGCGAGCGCCTTGTACTCCTTCATCAGCTCGGTCACGGCGCCCGGCAGCGGGTCGGGGGCGGTCTCCTCGACGGCCGTGCCCTCCACCCAGAGGGCGGCGCCCGGCCCGGTCGTCCCGGCCCCGATGCGGACGCGGCGGACGCCGCGGATGAGGGCGCCCGGATCGCCGTCGGAGAGCCGGCCCACCTGCTCCACCGTGCCCAGGGTGCCGGTGCCGGCGTAGGTGCCGTCCACCCGTGGAACGAGCAGCACGCGCGGCTTGGCCCCGCCCTGCGCGGCGGCCTGCGCGGCCTCGACGGCGGCCCGGACCTCGGAGTCCGTGAGGTCCAGGGGGACGACCATCCCCGGCAGGACCACCTCGTCGTCGAGCGGCAGCACGGGCAGGGTGAGCGGTGCGGACGCCATGGACTCAGCAGGCATGATCTCCCCTTCGGCAGGCAAGTTGAGCTATGCAGACTCAATGTCCTTGCGCGGGGAGATGTTCCCGCAGGCGTGTTCGCTGTGAGCGATCAGGTGCGCCTTGGGTCTCAGTGCCCCGCCCGGGCCGTACCGTCCGGCCCGGGCGGGCCGTTCGGCCCCCGTGCCCCGGGAAGGCGCGGCGGTAGTCCGTCGGGGTGACGCCGAAGTGCAGTGTGAAGTGGCGGCGCAGGTTGGCGGCCGTGCCCAGGCCGCTCAGTTCGCCGACGCGTTCCACCGGGAGGGCGGTGGCTTCGAGGAGGGACTGGGCGCGGGACAGGCGCTGGGAGAGGAGCCACTGGAGGGGGGTGGTGCCGGTGGCGGCCTGGAGGCGGCGGAAGAAGGTGCGGGGGCTCATGCCGGCGCGGGCGGCCAGGTCGTCGACGGTGAGGGGCTGGTCGAGGCGTTCGGTGGCCCACTGGAGGACGGGGGCCAGGCCGTCGTCGCCGGTCTCGGGGACGGAGACCTCGACGAACTGGGCCTGTCCGCCGGGGCGGTGGGCCGGGACGACGAGCCGCCGGGCGAGCTGGTTGGCGACGTGCGCGCCCAGGTCGCGGCGGACGAGGTGGAGGCAGAGGTCGAGGCCGGCCGTGACGCCGGCGCTGGTGAAGACAGTCCCGTCGTCGACGTAGAGCACCGAGTCGTCCACCTCCACCTCCGGGTGGCGGCGGGCCAGGGCCTCGGTGTGCATCCAGTGGGCGGTGGCCCGGCGGCCGTCGAGGATCCCGGCGGCGGCCAGGGCGAAGGCTCCGGCGCACAGGGAGACCATGCGCGCGCCCCGGTCGGCGGCGCGTCGGAGCGCGCGGAGGAGCTCGTCCGGCAGTTCGCGCTCTCCGTCGACGCACGCCTCCGGAACGGACGGGATGATCACGGTGTCCGCGCCCTCCAGCCCCTCCAGCCCGTAGGGGGTGCGCAGGGTGAAGCCGAGCGGGCCGGGCGGCGGCTGGTCCGGGGACGGGCCGGCGGCGCAGAGGCGCAGGTCGTACCAGGGGTCGGCGAGATCCGGGTGCGGGATGCCGAAGACCGTGCAGACCACCCCCAGTTCGTACAGGTCCCAGTAGGGGATGTCGTCGTCGATCACTGCCACGGCCACGGAACCAGCGCTCATAACGGGTCAGCCTAGTGGCAGGAATTTTGCGGAGGCGGTCAGTCCTGCCACTGTCGGGGCCGCACGGGCGGTGGAAACGTAGGGGTCACACGAGAGCACGTCCTGAGAGCACGTCCTCTCAAGTCCCGGTACTTCCCCACGAAATGGGTGACTTTTCCATGAGCACGAAGGTGACCGTCCTCGGCCTGGGTTCGATGGGCACCGCGCTGGCCGGTGCGTTCCTGGCGGCCGGCCACCGCACGACCGTCTGGAACCGCACGGCGGGCAAGGCCGCCGCCCTGGTGGAGAAGGGCGCCGCCGAGGCCCCGGACGCCGCCGCGGCCGTGGCGGCGAGCCCGCTGGTGGTCGTCTGCCTGGCCACCTACGACACCGTCCACGAGGTCCTGGACCCGCTGGCCGGCGAGCTGGCCGGCCGGACCGTCGTCAACCTCACCTCCGGCACCCCGGAGCAGGCCGCCGAGGCGGCCCGCTGGGCCGAGAAGCACGGCTTCCGCTACCTCGACGGCGCGATCATGACGACGCCGCCCGGCGTCGGCAACCCCGACTTCATGTTCCTCTACAGCGGCTCCCCGGAGGCCCTCGCCGAGCACCGCGCGACGCTCGCCGCCCTCGGCGACCCGGTGGACCTGGGCACCGACGTCACCCTGGCCTCCCTCTACGACACCGCGCTGCTCGGCCTGATGTGGTCCACGCTCGCCGGCTGGGCGCACGGCGTGGCGCTGGTCGGGACGGACGGCGAGGGCAAGGCCGCGGCCTTCACCGCGGTCGCCGGCCGCTGGATGCGGGCCGTCGAGTTCTTCATGAGCACCTACGCCCCGCAGGCCGACGCCCGCAGCTACCCGGGCGACGACGCCACGCTCGACGTCCACCTCGCGGCCATCGAGCACCTCGTGCACGCCAGTGAGGCGCGCGGCGTGGCCTCCGGTCTGCCCGAGCTGTTCCAGGGCCTGGTCAAGCGGGGTGTCGACGCCGGTCACGGCGGCGACAGCTGGGGCCGGCTGGTGGAGTTCGTCCGGGCGGAGGGACGCGCGTGAGCCCCCTGAGCGTGCCGGGCACCGCTCTCGCCCTCGACTGGGCCGCTCTGGTCACCGAGACCGCCGAGCGGACCACCGCCTTCCTCGACGGCCTGGCGCCGGCCACGGCCTGGTCGCGGCCGGCCGGCCGGCTGGAGTGGTCCTGCCACGCGACGCTCGACCACCTGGCCCTCGGCATCACCGGGTACGCGGGCCTGCTCACCGCCAAGCCGCGGGACCGGTACATCACCCTGTTCGCCTCACTCGACCCGCAGGCCCCGGTCTCAGCCCGCCTGGAGGGCATCCGCGTCGCGGCGTCGTTCCTCGCCTCCGCCGTCCGCGCCGCCGCGCCCGAGGACCGGGCCTGGCACCCCTGGGGCCACTCCGACGGACCCGGCTTCGCCGCCATGGGCGTGGTGGAGGCCGTCGTCCACACCCATGACATCGCCACCGGCCTGGGCGTCGGCTGGACCCCGCCGGACGAGCTGGCCGGCCCCGCCCTCGCCCGGCTGTTCCCCGGCGTCCCGCACGAGGACGAGCCCGGCCTGGCCCTGCTCCGCGCCACCGGACGGATCGCGCGGCCCGGGGAGCGGCACCTCGCCGAGTGGAGCTGGGACGGGACCGTCCGCTGAGGCGGTGCCGTCCGCTGAGGCGGTGCCGTCCGCTGAGGCGGTGACGCCCGCCGGGGCGGTGACGCCCGCCGGGGCGGTGACGCCCGCCGGGGCGGTGACGCCCGCCGGGGCGGTGACGCCCGCCGGGGCGGTGACGCCCGCCGGGGCGGTGACGCCCGCCGGGGCGGTGACGCCCGCCGGGGCGGTGACGTCCGGGACGCCGGCGACGGCCGGCGCGGGCCGGAGGGGAGCCCGCGCGGCCGGCGCCGCGTCCCGGACGTCACCGCGCAGCAGCAGCTCGCAGGCGACGCCGGCCAGCAGGGCGATCGGATGCCCCCAACTGGCCAGCGGATCCGCCAGCTCCACCAGGTCCTGGGCGCACATCAGGGAGGCGGCGCCCAGCAGCGTCCACTTCCAGGGCGGGCGCTGGAGGCTCGCCAGCGCGCCGAGACAGGCCATCAGGCCGAAGCTGATGCCGTAGTCGAGCCGGTGCAGCGAGTCGGCCGGCAGCCGGCCCGCGGCGACCGCGCCGGCCACCGGCAGCTCGGTGGCCAGGGTCGCCAGGACGTGGCCGAGCAGGAAGACACCGGCCGTGCGCAGCCCGCCCACCCGCCGCTCCAGGGCGCCGAGCACCGGGGCGAACGCCCAGCCGAAGAAGGACCAGAGCCCGCCGGCGACCCACAGGGCGCTGGCGAACAGGACGACCAGCGGCCGGTCGGCCAGATGGGCCGCGTCGGTGCTGGAGTCGCGCAGCAGCTGGTTGACGGTGGACTCGTCGCCGAGCTCGGCGTAGACCGCGGTCGCGAGCAGGACGAGGCCGTAGCAGAAGGTGAAGGGCGTGGCCCGGGGGGTGGGGACCAGCTGCCGCAGCCCGTGGAGCCGGGCTCTGAGCGGGCGCGCCGGCCGCCGTCCGGCGGCGGTGCCGTCGGCCGGCGCGGGGGCGCCCGCCTCGGCGGGATCAGCGGCGGTCACTCGGCCGGGCTCCCTTCCGTCGACGTGCCCGGGGCGTGTCCGGACCTTCCCGGGACGCTCCGGACGGCCCGCCCGGCGGCGGGCCGCAGTACGAACAGTACGGGCCCGGGCGTCCGCCGGACCCGTCTTCGGTCCGTGAACAAGGCCACGCCTGTCAACCTCATAACCTTCGGATGCGTCCGTCGAACATCAACGGTCTCCGGAGGTCTCCCGTGCCCGTCCCGTATGTCCCGAATGATCCCGTGACCACCCTCGACCGCCGCGACGGTCCCTACGGCGAGGTCGTCCTGCGGCGGCGCGGCCCGGCGGAGGGGGCCCCGCCGGTGTACGAGATCATCGCGAACGGCTGCTTCCTGATGGACACCTCGGACGGCCGCTCCGAACGGCTGCTGGTGGACGCCGCGCTGAGGGCGCTGCCGGCCGGGCGGCCGGAGCCGGCGGTGCTGATCGGCGGCCTGGGCGTGGGCTTCTCGCTGGCGCACGCGGCGGCGGAGCCGCGCTGGGGGCGGATCACGGTGGTGGAGCGCGAACGGGCGGTGATCGACTGGCACCGCGCGGGCCCGCTGTCCGCCGTGTCCGGCGCGGCACTGGCCGATCCGCGGGTACGGATCGAGGAGGCGGACCTCCTCGCGTACCTGGACGCCCCGGCCCCGGCCCCCGCCACATCCCTGGACGCCCCAGCCCCCGCCACGTACCCGCACACCCCGGCCGCCGCCCCCGCCGCGTACCCGGGCGACACCGCCCCCGCCCCCGGCCACCACTACGACGCGATCTGTCTCGACATCGACAACGGCCCCGACTGGACCGTCACCGAAGACAACAAGGGCCTCTACTCCCCCACCGGCCTCGCCGCCTGCCGCGCCCGGCTCCGTCCCGGCGGAGTGCTCGCCGTGTGGTCCGCACAGCCGTCCGAACGGTTCGAGGAAGCCCTCCGGAATGCCGGGTTCGCCGGGGTAACCACCGAAGAGATCATCGTTGCCCGAGGCGTCCCCGACGTCGTCCACCTCGCCGTCCTCGCCGCGTAGCCGTCCCCCGCCACCTGCCCGTACCCTGCTTGCCACAGTGGGAGGACCGGCACCGGAAGACGCTGGGGACGACGGCTAGGGGCGGGGCACATGGAGCAGACACACACGGGCCCGAGCGGCGCCGCAGCCTCCGCCGGGGCACAGCGGCGGGTACTGATCGTCGAGGACGACCGGACCATCGCCGACGCCATCGCGGCACGGCTGCGGGCCGAGGGGTTCCAGGTGCGGACCGCGGGCGACGGGCCCGCGGCCGTGGACACCACCGAGGCGTGGCAGCCGGACCTGCTGGTGCTGGACGTGATGCTGCCGGGCTACGACGGCCTGGAGGTGTGCCGGCGGGTCCAGGCCCGCCGCCCGGTTCCGGTGCTGATGCTCACCGCGCGCGACGACGAGACGGACATGCTGGTCGGCCTGGGCGTCGGCGCGGACGACTACATGACCAAGCCGTTCTCCATGCGCGAGCTGGCGGCGCGGGTGCACGTCCTGCTGCGCCGGGTGGAGCGGGCGACGCTGGCCGCGCACACCCCGCGCAGCGGCATCCTGCGGCTGGGCGAGCTGGAGATCGACCACGCGCAGCGCCGGGTGCGGGTGCGCGGCGCGGACGTCCACCTGACGCCGACCGAGTTCGACCTGCTGGTCTGCCTGGCGAACACCCCGCGTGCCGTCCTCTCCCGGGAGCAGCTGCTGGCCGAGGTGTGGGACTGGGCGGACGCCTCCGGCACCCGGACCGTCGACAGCCACATCAAGGCGCTGCGGCGCAAGATCGGCGCGGAGCGGATCCGCACGGTGCACGGTGTGGGGTACGCGCTGGAGACCCCGGCGGCATGAGAGGCATGGTCGGGGGATGACGGGCGGCTGTCCACCAGCGGGCCTGCTGAGCCGCGCCTGGGAGGCGCTGCGCCCGCTGGATCCCTACCGGTCGGTCAAGGCCGCGCTCGGGTGGCTGGTGGTCGGTTCGGTGGTGATCACGACGTTCCTGGTGTTCGTCGCGTTCCGGTCGGCGACCGGGCTGCGCGTCATCACCGTCTTCTCGATCATCGCCTCGCTGCTGATCACCCAGTTCGTGGCGCACGGCCTGACCGCGCCGCTGGACGAGATGACCGAGGTCACCCGGGCGATGGCGCACGGTGACTACACCCGGCGGGTGCGGGACGGGCGGCGGGACGAGTTCGGCGACCTGGCGCACGCCTTCAACCGGATGGCGGCCGATCTGGAGGCGGTGGACACCCACCGCAAGGAGCTGGTCGCCAACGTCTCGCACGAGCTGCGCACGCCGATCGCCGGGCTGCGGGCGGTGCTGGAGAACGTGGTGGACGGCGTCTCGGCCGCCGATCCGGAGACCATGCGGGCCGCCCTCCAGCAGACCGAACGGCTGGGGCGGCTGGTGGAGCAGTTACTCGACCTGTCCCGGCTCGACAACGGTGTCGTGCCCCTGCACGCCCGCGGCTTCGAGGTCTGGCCGTACCTCGCGCAGGTGCTGAAGGAGACCAGCATCGCCTGCGGCACCGGCGCCGCGCCCCGGGCCGCCCGCAAGGACGTCCACCTGCACCTGGACGTCTCGCCGCCCGACCTGACCGCCCACGCGGACGCGGAGCGGCTGCACCAGGTGGTCGCCAACCTGGTGGAGAACGCCGTCCGGCACAGCCCCCCGCACGGCCGGGTGACGGTCCGGGCCCGGCGCGGCGAGGGGCCGCAGTCGCTGGACCTGGAGGTGCTGGACGAGGGCCCGGGCATCCCGCCGGCCGAGCGGCACCGGG
Source organism: Streptomyces mobaraensis (assembly GCF_020099395.1). Taxonomy (NCBI): domain Bacteria; kingdom Bacillati; phylum Actinomycetota; class Actinomycetes; order Kitasatosporales; family Streptomycetaceae; genus Streptomyces; species Streptomyces mobaraensis. Next base: position 2,470,662 of record NZ_CP083590.1, read on the forward strand.
TCTTCGAGCGGTTCAACCGGGGCGGCTCCGGGCAGCACGGGCCGGGCAGCGACGGGGGGACGGGGCTGGGGCTCGCCATCGCCCGCTGGGCGGTCGACCTGCACGGCGGCAGCATCGGCGTGGCCGAATCCCCCCGGGGCTGCCGCATCCGGGTCACTCTTCCAGGACGAGCCTCGTGATCCGAGTTGACGTAGGGTCGAAGACGGAAGCACACGTTCATCCGGATGTGGGGCACCATTCCGCGTACCCACGGAGGGGTCGGAAGCAGCCGGGGAGTCCGAAACCTCGGGTGTTTCCCGCCAAGTCATGCCCTGAAACACGGGACCGAGTGTGACTTGCGCGACGACTGGCCCCGGTGGCCTGCATCAGGGCAGCGGACAGGCGTAGCCTTTATTCCCGCTGTCCACCACCTTAGGAAGCGGAAGAGGGCGGTTGCCGCCGTGTCGCCACAGTCCCCGAACACCTCGAGCACTTCGACCGACCAAGACGGGCAGGGCAAGAGCCCTGCTGATGTGTTCGGTCCCAATGAGTGGCTCGTCGACGAGATCTACCAGCAGTACCTCCAGGACCCGAACTCGGTCGACCGAGCCTGGTGGGACTTCTTCGCCGACTACAAGCCGGGCAAGGACGCCAACGCGCCGGCCACGCGGCAGGGGGTGACCGGGGGTACGGCTCCCGCCGCCCCGGCCGCTCCTCCGCAGCCACCCGCGGCCGCCGCCGCGCCCGCGCAGGCCGCCCCGGCTCCGGCCGCCGCCGCGCCCGCCGCTCCGGCGCAGGCCGCCCCGGCGCAGGCCGCTCCGGCCGCCGCCGCGAAGCCCGCCGCCGCGCCCGCCAAGCCGGCCGCCGCCAAGCCCGCGGCCAAGGCCGCCCCGGCGACCGAGGCCCCGGCCGGCCCCGAGTACGTGACGCTGCGCGGCCCCGCCGCCGCGGTCGCCAAGAACATGAACGCCTCCCTGGAGCTGCCGACGGCCACGTCCGTCCGCGCCGTCCCGGTGAAGCTGCTGTTCGACCAGCGCATCGTCATCAACAACCACCTCAAGCGCGCCCGGGGTGGCAAGGTCTCCTTCACGCACCTCATCGGCTACGCCATGGTGCAGGCGCTGAAGCTGATGCCGTCGATGAACTACTCCTTCACGGAGAAGGACGGCAAGCCCACCCTCGTCAAGCCCGAGCACGTCAACCTGGGCCTGGCGATCGACCTGGTGAAGCCGAACGGCGACCGCCAGCTCGTGGTGGCGGCCATCAAGAAGGCCGAGACCCTGAACTTCTTCGAGTTCTGGCAGGCCTACGAGGACATCGTCCGCCGCGCCCGCGTCGGCAAGCTGACGATGGAGGACTTCACCGGCGTCACCGCGTCGCTGACCAACCCCGGCGGCATCGGCACCGTGCACTCCGTGCCGCGCCTGATGCCCGGCCAGGGCCTCATCCTCGGCGTGGGCGCGATGGACTACCCCGCCGAGTTCCAGGGCACCTCGCAGGACGCCCTGAACAAGATGGGCATCTCGAAGGTCATGACCCTGACCTCGACCTACGACCACCGCGTCATCCAGGGCGCCGCGTCGGGCGAGTTCCTGCGGATCATGAACCAGCTGCTGCTGGGCGAGAACGGCTTCTACGACGACATCTTCGAGGCGCTGCGGATCCCCTACGAGCCGGTCCGCTGGCTCAAGGACATCGACGCCTCGCACGACGACGACGTCACCAAGGCCGCCCGCGTCTTCGAGCTGATCCACGCGTACCGGGTGCGCGGCCACGTCATGGCCGACACCGACCCGCTGGAGTACCGCCAGCGCAAGCACCCCGACCTGGACATCACCGAGCACGGCCTCACCCTGTGGGACCTGGAGCGCGACTTCGCGGTCGGCGGTTTCGCCGGCAAGTCGATGATGAAGCTGCGCGACATCCTGGGCGTGCTGCGCGACTCGTACTGCCGCACCACCGGCATCGAGTTCATGCACATCCAGGACCCCAAGCAGCGCAAGTGGATCCAGGACCGGGTCGAGCGCGGCCACTCCAAGCCGGAGCGCGAGGAGCAGCTGCGGATCCTCCGCCGCCTGAACGCGGCCGAGGCGTTCGAGACGTTCCTGCAGACCAAGTACGTCGGCCAGAAGCGCTTCTCGCTGGAGGGCGGCGAGTCCGTCATCCCGCTGCTGGACGCGGTGCTGGACGCGGCCGCCGAGGCCCGCCTCGACGAGGCCGTCATCGGCATGGCCCACCGTGGCCGGCTCAACGTGCTGGCCAACATCGTCGGCAAGTCCTACGCGCAGATCTTCCGGGAGTTCGAGGGCAACCTCGACCCGAAGTCGATGCACGGCTCCGGCGACGTCAAGTACCACCTGGGCGCCGAGGGCGTCTTCACCGGCCTGGACGGCGAGCAGATCAAGGTCTCGCTGGCCGCCAACCCGTCCCACCTGGAGACGGTCGACCCGGTCGTCGAGGGCATCTCCCGCGCCAAGCAGGACATCATCGGCAAGGCGGGCACGGACTTCACCGTCCTGCCGGTCCAGCTGCACGGCGACGCGGCCTTCGCGGGCCAGGGCGTCGTGGCCGAGACCCTGAACATGTCGCAGCTGCGCGGCTACCGCACCGGCGGCACCGTGCACATCGTCATCAACAACCAGGTCGGCTTCACCGCGCCGCCGGAGTCCTCGCGCTCGTCGATGTACTGCACCGACGTCGCCCGGATGATCGAGGCGCCGATCTTCCACGTGAACGGTGACGACCCGGAGGCCGTGGTCCGCGTCGCGCGGCTCGCCTTCGAGTTCCGCCAGGCGTTCAACAAGGACGTCGTCATCGACCTGATCTGCTACCGGCGCCGGGGCCACAACGAGGCCGACAACCCCTCGTTCACCCAGCCGCTGATGTACGACCTGATCGACAAGAAGCGCTCGGTGCGCAAGCTGTACACCGAGTCGCTGATCGGCCGGGGCGACATCACCCTGGAGGAGGCCGAGCAGGCCCTGCAGGACTACCAGGGCCAGCTGGAGAAGGTCTTCACCGAGGTCCGCGAGGCCACCTCGGCGCCCGCCTCCGCCGAGGTCCCGGCCCCGCAGGCCGAGTTCCCGGTCCCGGTGAACACCGCGATCTCCCAGGAGGTCGTCAAGCGGATCGCCGAGTCCCAGGTCAACCTGCCGGAGAACGTCACCGTCCACCCGCGTCTGCTGCCCCAGCTGCAGCGCCGCGCGGCCAGCGTCGAGGACGGCACGATCGACTGGGCCATGGGCGAGACCCTCGCCTTCGGCTCCCTCCTGATGGAGGGCACCCCGGTCCGCCTCTCCGGCCAGGACTCCCGCCGCGGCACCTTCGGCCAGCGCCACGCGGTGCTCGTCGACCGCGAGACCGGCGAGGACTACACCCCGCTGCTCTACCTCTCCGAGGACCAGGCGCGCTTCAACGTCTACGACTCGCTGCTCAGCGAGTACGCGGCGATGGGCTTCGAGTACGGCTACTCGCTGGCCCGCCCGGACGCGCTCGTCCTGTGGGAGGCGCAGTTCGGCGACTTCGCCAACGGCGCGCAGAACATCGTGGACGAGTTCATCTCGTCGAGCGAGCAGAAGTGGGGCCAGACCTCCGGCGTCACCCTGCTCCTCCCCCACGGTTACGAGGGCCAGGGCCCGGACCACTCCTCGGCCCGCATCGAGCGCTACCTCCAGCTCTGCGCCCAGAACAACATGACGGTCGCCATGCCGACGCTGCCGTCGAATTACTTCCACCTCCTGCGCTGGCAGGTCCACAACCCGCACCACAAGCCGCTCATCGTCTTCACCCCGAAGTCGATGCTGCGCCTGAAGGCCGCGGCGTCCAAGGCGGAGGAGTTCACCACCGGCGGCTTCCGCCCGGTGATCGGCGACGCCACGGTGAACGCGGCCGACGTCCGCAAGGTCGTCTTCTGCTCCGGCAAGGTCTACTACGACCTGGAGGCCGAGCGGCAGAAGCGCGGCGCCACGGACACCGCCCTCATCCGCATCGAGCGCCTGTACCCGCTGCCGGGTGCCGAGCTCCAGGCGGAGATCGCCAAGTTCCCCAACGCCGAGAAGTACATCTGGGCCCAGGAGGAGCCGGCGAACCAGGGTGCCTGGCCGTTCATCGCGCTGAACCTGATCGACCACCTCGACCTGGCGGTCGGCGCCGACATCCCGGCCCGCGAGCGCCTGCGCCGCGTCTCCCGCCCGCACTCCTCCTCCCCGGCGGTCGGCTCGGCCAAGCGCCACCAGGCGGAGCAGGCGGCCCTGGTCGCCGAGGTCTTCGACAGCTGATCCGCTGCGGATCCGTCCGCCGCACACGGGCCGGGGCCCGTACCGCTTCCAGGAGCGGTACGGGCCCCGGCCCGTTCGCGCACCCCCACTATGACGATTTCGTCATGTAGGGTGACGCCATGATGGCTGAGACGCGACGAGAGAGCTACCGCCACCTGCGTTCACTGGCCGCACACCTCACTCCGCCGGCGCCCCTGAGCTCGCATGTCGAGATCAGCGACGGCCAGATCATCATGATGATGAGCCCCGCGGGCCGCCACGACCTCGCGGCTCTGCGCATCGAACGCCAACTCCAGCCGCAGCTTCCCCCCGGAATCGTCGCCACCACCTCGGGCGACATCGAAGCGGCGGATCTAGGACAGCTACGCCGCCCCGACGTCCTCGTCCTGCCCGAAGCCGCCATGGACACGGACGATGCCATCGACCCCAAGGCCCTGCTCGCAGCGGTCGAAATCGTCTCTCCCTCCAACCCGGAGAACGACTACGAGAGCAAGCTGCGCCACTACCCCCGGCTCGGCATCCCGCACTACCTGATCGTCGACCCCCGCGACGGCACCTGCGTCCACTACTGGGCCATCACCGAGAAGAACGGTGTCCCCGAGTACAGCGCCAGGGTCCCCTATACCTTCGGCGACGAGATCACCATCAGCGACTGGACCATCGACACCGGCGAACTGCCGCGCTACAACGCGGCCCCGCAGTGAACACCGCGGCCCTCGTCCGCTCACGGAGGATCGAGCTCGGCCTTTCCCAGGCCGAGCTCGCCACCCGCGCGGGCACAGGCCAGGCCTTCATCTCGCGCGTCGAATCCGGCAAGGCGATACCGACCCTCCCGGTCCTCCAACGCCTTGCCACCGCCCTCGAATGCGACATCACGGTGAGCCTCACACCCCACCGGCAGGCCGACCTCCCGCCGGGGCGGCCGGGCCGGTCCTCGGCGAACGGTCCGGGCCCGGAGTCGCCGGGTGGGCCGGGGAGGGTCTGACGTCCACCTGTTCGCTGATCCATCCGGCGGTGGCGGCGCGGGCGATCGCGTCGTAGAAGGCCGCCGCCATCTTGGCGTTGCCGGTGTCGTTCGGGTGGAGGTCGTCGACGAGGTCGCGGGGTGTGACGCGGTCCATGCCGGCGAACCGGACGCGCGCTCCCCTGCCACGCCGTTCCGCGACCCGGGTAGGCACCGCGTGGTTGGACGTTTCGACGCGCCGCTGGGTGGCAGGGTCGGCCGAGGGGGCGAGGGAGGACACCAGGACCGTCATGTCCGGGGCGGCCGTGGTGATGCGGTCGACGAGCGCGCCCAGCCGCTCGGGGGCGGTGTCCACCCGGTAGTCGTCGTGCAGGTCGTTGGTGCCGATGTGGAGCAGCACCACGTTGGGGCGGGCTCTCGGCAGCCAGGCGTCGATGCGGGACAGCAGGCCGTCGATCTTCCAGCCCCAGTGGCCCTCGTGGTCGGGGTCGGGAAGCCGCCCGTTCCGTTCGCCGCCGACGAAGTCGACGACGTCGGCGTGGCCGGCGAGCCGGTCCCGCAGGACGGGCCGGTAGCCGCCGCCGGCCGGGCTGCCGGCGCCGCCGTGGGTGATCGAATCACCCAGGGGCATCACCGCGAGGCGGGGGACTTTCCAGCCCCGCCCAAGGGCTCTGACTTCCGGCGGCCGGCGCGCGGGACGCTCCGGCTCCCGGCGGTCGCCGCCGAAGGCACAGGCGGCACCCGCGGCCGGCAGGAGGGCCTGCCTCCGCGTGCGAATCCGCCCGGACCCACGAGGCGGCCTCGCCCCGCCGTCCTCCGCCCGGCGTTCGGTATCCAATACGCCGCTCCTTGAACCGACTCACGTCCGAGAGGCACGTCCTCTCGCACGGACTTGTGAGTCGGCCCAGGACGCGTTCGCGGCGCGGGCCTCGGGTCGCTAGCCCAGGTACGGCTCGAAGTCCCAGTACGGCCGGGAGCGTTGGCGGGCCGAGAGGGCGTGCGGGTGCTGGGCGCCCAGGGTGCGGGCGAGGCGCTGGAGGGCGTCCTCCTCCACCTTTTCCGCCTCCTCGTGCTCCCTCAGCGCCCGCAGGTCCGCCGCCAGGGCGACTTCGCAGGAGAGGGTGAAGGGGTGGTCCTGGCCGAGGGCGGTGCGGGCGCGGCGGAGGGTGTCGCGGCTGAGGTCGGCGGCGCTCTCCAGGCGGCCGGTGAAGTTGCGGCCGGCGGCGGCGTTGAGGGCGCAGCCGAGGACCCAGGGGTGGTCGGGGCCGAGGGACGCGGCCAGGCCCGCGTAGGCGGACTCGAACATGGTGAGGGCCTCGGCCCGTTCGCCGGCGGCCTGGAGGACGAGGCCGGTGTTGGAGAGCATCCCGGTGCTGATGGGGTGGGCGGGGCCGAGCAGGGTGCGGAAGCCGCTCTCGCCCTCCTCGATGAGCTCGCGGGCCTGGCGGATGTCGCCGTGCTCGCGGGCGTAGTTGCCGAAGTCCACGACGAGCCCCATCGTGGCGTAGTGCCGGCGGCCGTGGACCTGTTCCATCTGTTCGAGGAGGCTGGCCATGGCGCCGGTGAGGTCCTGCGGGGAGCCGGCGCGGCGCTGGCAGAGCAGCAGGTTGTGGCGGGCGCGCAGGGTCTGCGGGTGGTTGGCGCCGAGGACCTGGATGTGCAGCCGCATGCCGAGCTCCTGGCGGGCCAGGGCGTCGCCGTAGCGGCCCATCAGGCGCAGGTCGCGGGCGCAGGCGATGCCGGAGACCAGGGTGGCGGCGTGGCGGGCGCGGAGCTGGTTCTCGCGGGCGCGCAGGGTCTCCAGGTCGATGTCGTACGCCTCGGAGTAGCGGCCGAGCAGGCGGAGGCCGACGCCGAGGTTGTGCTGGGCGAGGAGGGTCGTGTAGTCCTCGGGGCCGAGCAGTTCGAGGGCCGTGTTGAGGACTTCGCGCTGCATCTGGAGGGCTTCGGTGTACTGGCCGAGGAAGCGCTGGTCGGCGGCGAGGCAGCTGGTGGCCGTCATCAGGCTGCCGGCGTCGGTGTCCGGGAGGGCGCGCAGCCGTTCCAGGCACTCGCGGTCGAGCTCGTAGGCGGCCCGGAAGAGGCCGTGGGCACGCAGGATGTTGCCCTGCTGGGTGGTGAGTTCGACCATCCGGGGGTGCTCGGGCGGGAACATCTCGGACCACTGGGTGCGGATCTGCTCCGCCAGCTCGACACCGGTGCGGAACTCGCCGCTGTGCATGCAGTAGCGCAGCAGGTTGAGGACGGTCTCCTGGACCCGGTAGTCGTGGCTGCCCAGCGCGCCGGAGGGCTCCAGGTGCGGGAGGAGCTCGGCGTAGCGCGGCCAGAGCCGGCTGTCCTGGGGGTTGCCCGGGTCGGCGGCGGCGATCATACGGCGGACGATGCGGCGGTGCAGCTGCCGTTCCTCGGGCGAGGTGAGGCGGGCGACGATGTCGTGGACCAGCCGGTGCATGTGCACCGACTCCTGCTCGGGGCCGGGATCGTGTGCCTGGGTGGTGCGCAGGTCGCGGGACTCGCGGGTGAACACCGAGTAGTTGACCAGGGTGTCCAGCGCCCGCGTCCAGCTGGGCAGGTCGGAGACGAGCCAGCCGAGGCTGTCGGGCAGCTGGGCGGGCGGCATGACGCGGATGAGGCCGATCGGGATCCGCCCGGCCCCGAACGACGTGCAGAGGGTGAGGAGTTCGACGGCGTGGGGCTGGGTCTCGCGGAGCCGGTTGATCAGTATCGACCAGGAGGTGATCATCGAGGTGGGGATGCCCTCGTACTCGCCGTGGTCGGCCAGGCCGACCCCGTCGCCGTCCCGGACCATCCGCAGGTAGTCGGCGACCTCCATGTCCGACTCGCCCAGCCAGGCGGCGGCCTGGACCAGGGCGATGGGCACGTCGCCGAGCTCGGAGGCGACGGCGTCCGCCTGCTCGGCGGAGAGCCGGGGGGCGCGCCGCATCAGGTAGCCGGTGCTCTCGTGCCGCTGGAAGCCCGGTACGTCGACGGTGACGCCGTACCGGTCCCAGAGGCGGTTGCGCGAGGTGATCAGGACGTGCCCCTGGCCCCAGGGCAGGATCTCGTCGACGAGGTCGGTGTCGTCCCAGCCGTCGAAGATGATCAGCCAGTTCTTGTAGGGCTCGCCGCGGCGCAGCGCCTCGCGCAGCGCGCGGATGCGCTCGCCGGGCTCGGAGCCGACGTCGAGCTGGAGCTCGGGGGCGAGTTCGCCGAACCGCTCGCGCTGGGTGCCGCGGGTGTCGGAGTTGACCCACCAGACGACGTCGTAGTCGGAGCTGAACCGGTGCGCGTACTCGGCGGCCATCTGCGTCTTGCCGATGCCGGACATGCCGACCAGGGCGCAGACGGCGGTGCCGCGGTCGGCGTCCATCAGCTGTTCCTGGACCTGGTTGAGCAGGTCGTCGCGGCCGGTGAAGCGGCGGTTGCGGCGGGGGACGTCGCCCCAGACGGCCGGGGGGTCGTTGGGGTAGCGGGTGCCGGGGCCGGGGGGCAGCGGGCGCCGGGGCGGCCCCTCGGGGAGCTGGAGGCGGGCGAGGAGCCGGCGCTCGGCCTCCGGCGCGCCGACGCCCCAGAGGTCGGCCGGCCCCAGGACGGCGGTGGCGGGCAGGAGTGCCCGGTTGGTGAGGTTGACGGCGGCGAACCGGTCGACGTTGTCCGCGACGATGCCGCGCAGGGCCTCGTTCCACTCGTCCTCGCGGCGTGGGCCGAGCTCGAAGAACCAGTCGCTGAGCACCAGCAGGATCCGGCCGCTGGCCAGCAGCAGGTCGCTCAGCGCGGCCTCCAGGGGGACCTCGCGGGGCGGGTCCCAGCGGTGGAGCGTCGTCCGGTGGCCGTGGCTCTCCAGCCGGTGCTGGATCCAGGTCGCCCAAGGCCGGTAGAAGCCGGCGAAGACGATGGTGAAGTGCTCGCCGACCCGGTCCTGCGCACCGGTGCCGACCTGATACCGCTGCGTGTTCATGCGCGTCCCTCGTTCCTTCGCACCGCGTGGTCCGGGCGGCCGCCCGGGGGTCCGGTGCGGCGGCATCATCACTGTACGTCATCACATGATGACGCACGGGCGATGCCGGACGCCATGCGCCCGGTTCGTCCCAGACTCAGGAGGAGCCGTTCCATGCCCGTCGCGAACTCCCGGCCCGCGGGAGTCAGTTCACTGGATTCAAGCAGGATGGGTACCGCTTCCGCGACCTGTCGGCGGTACGAATCGCGCCGGGCCCGCGCCTCCTCGCGCACCGCGTCGGGGGCGGCGGTCCGTCGGGCCGCCCGGTCCCAGAACTCGGCGAGGGCCAGGTGCGCGTAGGTGCCCTGGAACACGCCGGCGAGCGGCCGGGGGTCGGGCCGCCAGGCGACCCGGTGCACGGCCGCGGGGCCGGCGTCGTGCAGCGGGACGAGGTCGTGCAGGACGGCCAGTTTCGTGTGCTGGGTCTCGTGGACGAGCACCTCGGCCAGGTCGGCGGCGGTGCGCGGCAGGGTGGCCAGTATGGCGCCGGGGGCCGCCCGGACGGTGGCGCTGACCTCGGTCTCCCCGCCGTCCGCCGGGCCGGCGACGGGCACCAGGCAGCGCAGCAGCGCGGTGGTCTCGGCGGCCCGCTGCGGGTCGGTGGCGCGCAGCAGGCCCAGGGCGGCGCGCCAGCGGCGGGTCCAGGGCCGGCCGGCGCCCGCGGTGCGGCCGGAGGGCGGCAGGGCGGACCGGCCCACACCGGCGGCGGGGGCGCGGTAGGGGTCGAGGTCGTCCAGGACGGCGGCGCCGCCGGGGAGCCTGCGCAGGCCGTGCCAGCCCGTCCCGGCGCCGGTGATCCGGCGGGTGCCGCGCAGCAGTACCGGCCCGGGGCGGTGCTCCGCGCCGGGCACGGTGAGGCGGGCGGTGCGGGCCCGGGCGGTGAGCCGGACGACGGGCGCGCCGGCTTCCAGCAGGCCGATGCCGGGGAGGGCCAGCGTCCCTCCGGGGGCGGTGAGTTCGGCCGTGAAGGCGGCCCCGGAGCGGAGCGCCGCGGCGGCGGCGACGGACCCGAAGTGCTCCAGCTCGGCGGCGAGGGGGGCGCCTTGGGGCGCGGCGAGGGCGCGGGCCAGCCAGTTGCCGACGGAGGGGTAGTCGAGGGTGTCGCGAACCGCCGGCGCGTGCCGTGCCTCCGCGCGCTCCATCAGGCTCCAGTGCGCCTCGAACCGCTCCCGCGCGGGGGCGGGCACGGCACGCGGATCCCGTTCCAGGCGTGTCAGCAGGGACTTGAGGAGGACGAGGCGTCTGCTGTGCAGGGCGTGCAGGAGGAGGGCGAGGTCATCGGCCGTGGCCTGGGTGCGCGCGAGCCGCTCCAGCGCGTCCGGCGCCACGAGGCGGACGGCGAGGGGCAGGGGGGTGGGGGCGAGGGGTTGGGGGGAGTCACCGGCCCGCGCCGGGTCCTGACGCGCGGGCGCCGGGTCCTGGCGCGGCCGGACGGACACCGGCGCCCGCGCGTCCGCCCCGCGCCCCGAACTCCCCGCGGGGTGCGGCCGCCGTCCGGACGGCGACTCCGCCGCCGGCTCCCCGGACTGTTCTCCGCTCGTCACGCGCCCGCCCCGGCCGCCTCCTCCACCGGCTCCCGTAAGCGGCCCCCCTGGTGGCCGCTGGAGTACCAGGTCTCGTCCAGCTCGGCCGGCCACCGGAGCGTGCTGTCGACGGCGGCGGCCAGGCCGGGATCCCGCAGGCCGCGCAGGCCGCGCAGGCCGACGCCGCGGAGGTCGGGCAGCGGCGCCGCCCCCGCTCCGCCCGCGGGGTCCGACGCGGCGGCGTTCCTGTGCTTGGGCACCCTCTGCTCCTCCCTGCCATGGTTCATGGCCGCGGCTCCCGCCGGACGTCCGGTCGACGGCCCCCTCGCGGCTGCTCGGTTCTTCCCGGGCGCCGTAATCCGGAAACCCGTTCGGACCACGTACGGTCACCCGCCGGAAAGGCGGGCGACGCTTTCCCGGGTGGCCGCGACCTCCTCCCAAGGGACGTCCGCCAGCCGGGCGGTGAGGTCGCGCCACTCCCCCGCCGCGGCCCGGTACGCGGCCAGCGCCTGCCGGCGCAGCCCCATCCGCTCCAGGGCCTCGCCGTAGCGGTGCGAGGCACGGGCGGCGACGACGGAGCCGGGCTCGTCCCCGGCGCTGCGGCGCGCCTGCTCGGCCGCGGCGGCGAACGCGTCGGCCGCGTCGGTGAGCGGCAGGCCGGGCGAGCGCTCCCGCAGGGCGAGCCGGGCGGTGCCCAGTTCCAGCCACGCCTCCGCGCGGGTGTCGCCGTCCGGGGCCCGGCGGGCGGCCTGTTCCAGCAGGTGGCAGCTCTCGTAGAGGTCGGGCAGGAAGCCGAGCCGGCCGTAGCGCAGCACCAGGGCGCGCCCGAGCAGCAGTTGGAGGCGCGGGCGGCGCGGCGAGCGCCCGGGGCTCACGGCGTACGCCTCGCGCAGGACGGCCTCCGCGCGGGAGACCGTCCCCGTGTCCCCCGCCGGCCCGGCCGCCTCGGCGCGGGCGAGGAGCGACTCGCCCCACTCGGTGAGCAGCTTGCGGCGGCGCGGGCTGTCGCGGCCGGTGAGGGCGACGGCGGCGGTGTACGCCTCGTCGGCCCGCGGGCCGTCGCCCGCGTCGGTGTGCACCCGGGCGCGTTCGAGGTGGGCGTAGAGCGACTGGAGTTCGTCCGCGGCGGACGCGGCCGCTTCGGCGGCCCGGTCGAGGACGGCGAGCGTGCCGGCGGCGGGCTCACCGGCCAGCCGCAGGGCCCGGCCCAGGTCCAGCAGGGCGGCGCAGCGCCGCCCGTCCGGCGCGTCCTCGGCCTCCAGCAGCTCGCAGGCGGCGCGGAGTTCGACGGCGGCCTCGGCGGCGCGCGGGGTCCTCGACTCGGTGCCGGACTCGGCGAGGGCCAGCAGGACCCGGCCCAGGCGCAGCCGGCGGTCGGTCCGGGCGGGCAGGGCCCGCAGGACCGTCTCGGCGGCCATCAGGTCCGTGCGGTCGAGGCCGGACCGCCAGCGGGCCCAGTGGGCGGCGGCCAGTTCGAGGCCGGTGGCGGTGTGCGCGTCGGTGCCGGCGGCGGTGCGCTCCCCGGTGCCGGGGGGCGTGTGCGCGTGGGCCTCGGCGAGCAGGGTGACGGCGCGGTCCAGCAGTTCGCGGCGGCCGGCGGGGTCGTCGCGGACGGCCTCGGTGCCTGCCAGGGCCAGCAGGACGCCGCCGAGCACGAACCGGGCCCGTACCGCCTCGCCGCGGCCGTCGCCGGTGAGCCCGGCGAGAGGGGCCACCGCCAGGGGGGCGACGAGGCCGCGCGCCTCGTGCAGCAGGGCGGAGTCGCCTTGGTCGTGCCAGAGCCGGAGCAGGCCCGCCGCCTCGCCGACCGGCCCGGTCTCCGGGGGCGTCGGCCGGTACCAGCGCACCACGCGGGCCGGGACCCGGGCGAACAGCTCGGGTTCGGAGCCGGAGGGGCCGAAGGAATCGACCGCGTCGGCGGAGTCGGACGAGCCGGGGTCGTCGGTTCCGGTGTCGGGCAGCGGGTGGCCGCGCAGCCGGGCGACGGCGAGGGCGGAGAAGTTGCGGGCGCTCCGGCCGAAGTGCCGCTCCACGTAGTCGGAGCAGTGCTTGAGCACCAGGGTGGCCTCGTCCACGCCGAGGGACTGGAGCAGCAGCTCGCGCACGCCGTCGGCGAACTCGTACCAGGGTCCGGTGACGGCGTCCGTACCCGCCGGGGCGGGCACCCGCCAGAGCAGCCCGCCGAGCAGCACCTCGGCCAGCTCCATGGCGCCGGTGTCGGGCAGCATCGCCCGCTGCACCATCTGCATCACGGGCAACGCCAGGGGGACGGCGGCGAAATGCGTCGCCAGGAGCAGGGCGCCGGGCGAGGCCGTGGCGCGGAACGCGGCCAAACGGGCGTCGGCGGTGAGGTTCTCGACTTCGTCCGGGGGCGGCGGCGCCGACGCTGGGTGCTCCGGGAGCACCCAGCCGGCCGCGCCGTGCACGCTCGTCCGCCCGGGGCCGGACAGCAGCCGGGCCCAGGCGCCGAGCGCCTCGCGGACGGGCAGCAGGACGGGCACCGGCAGCGCGCCCCGCGGCGGCGGCGGGCCGAAGGCGTCCGGTTCGAAGCCCAGCCGGCCGCCCGACAGGGGGTCGCGGGTGAGCGTCCCGCCCTCGGCGGGCAGCGCGGTACGCGGCCAGAGCCGGGGCGGCAGCGGCTGGACGACGGCGAGCGGCGCGGTCGCGGACCAGCGGTGCAGCAGCCGCTGGGCGCGCCCCTCCTGCCACAGGGGGCCCACGCAGTCACTGATGACCAGGGTGAGCCGGCGGCCGGAAGGGTCGAGGAACTGGTCGGCGGGGCGCGGGCGTTGCCGGGACGAGCCGGGGGCGCCGCCGGCCGCCGAGGTGGCGATCAGGGGCGTACCGTCGGACGCCCGGTGCAGATAGCGCACCCGGACGTCCCGGAAAACGCCCAACTGCGAACAGGTCTGCTCGATTTCATCCAGCATCCGCTCCCAGACGACCATGGAGGCGGAGGTGTCCATCAGTAACTGCATGGCCGCCGCCTGCCGTTCGCCCCGGCGGTAGGCGGGGTGCACGACACCCGTGCGGGCGGCGCGGTCGGCGGTGGCGTCCTCGTCCAGCGGCCCTTGCGGGGGTGCGGCGAGCGACCGGTAGCCGCGCAGCGGGCGCAGGGCGCGCTGCAGGCCCAGCAGGCCGGGCAGGGAGGCGGCGGGCACCCGGACGGGGAACGTCCGCTCGACGCTCTCGGCGGTACGGGCCGGGCCCGTACCCCGGCCGCCCGCCACTGTCCCACCCGTCCCGCGCGCCCCACGGCCGTCGACGCGCACACCGACGGAACCCTCGGGCGGCGGCTCCCCGCCGCCCGCGGCGGGCAGCCGGGGCGCGTCCGGAACCCGGGCACGGTCCGTGAGTCCGGACCGCCGACCGGTCGCCCCGGCACCGGAACCGGTCTTGCCGCCGTCCGTCTCACCGGTCGCCGGCCGCTCGGCACCCTCCCCGGACGGGGTGGGCGCCCCGGGATCCGGGGTCATCCGTCCGGCCAGCCACACCGCGTCGGCTATCTCCTCGGCGGTCACGTCTTGGGAGGTGGCCCGCAACCGGCCGACCAGTTCCTCCAGCCACGGCTCGGGGGGCGCCGTCATCGCTCATCACCTCGGGCGGTCCAGCGGTTGCATCAGCATGTCGGCGAGCCGTTCTCGGGTGACGCGTTCCGCGCTGGGGGCGTGCTGGGTGAGGAACAGGGCGTTCAGCAGCTGGTCGGCGGCGACCACCTCACCGGGCTCGCGCCGCAGGAACCGCTGGATCAGCTCGCTCCCGTCCGTCACCGCGTCGTCGCCCAGATGCGCCCGGACCATCGCGGTCAGCTGCTCCTCGCCCGGCGGTTCGAGGTCGAGCTGGATGCAGCGGCGCAGCAGGGCGGCGGGGAAGTCGCGCTCCCCGTTGGAGGTGAGGACGATGAGCGGGAAGGTGGTGCAGCGGACCAGGCCGTCGCGGACCACCGCCCGGCCGCCGTCGTCCGTCCCCACCTCGACCTCGGGCTCGCGGTCGGCGATCCGCTCCAGCTCGTGGATCCGGAACTCGCCCTCCTCCAGCACGTTCAGCAGGTCGTTGGGGAGGTCGAGATCGCTCTTGTCCAGCTCGTCGATGAGCAGCACGCGGGGCCGCTCCGCCGGGAGCAGGGCGGTGCCGAGCGGGCCGAGCCGCAGGTAGGAGCCGATGGAGTGGCGCTCGGCCCCCACGTCCCCCCCGGCCCGCTCCAACTGCACGTCCTGGAGGCGGGCGATGGCGTCGTAGTGGTAGAGGCCGTCCCGCAGGGTGGAGCGGCTGACGATCGGCCAGCGCAGCACCCGGCCCAGCTTGAGCTCGTAGGCGACCGCGTGGGCCAAAGTGGACTTTCCGGTTCCGGGCGTGCCCGTCACCAGCAGCGGACGGCGCAGATAGAGCGCGGCGTTGACCGCCTCGACCTCCTCGGGCCGCGGGTGGTGGTTCTCCACCAGCCGGCGCCGCACCCCCAGCCTGCGGGCCGCGCTCGGGTCCGTGCCGGCACCGGTGTCGGGCCCGGCGGCGGCGAAGTCGCGCCAGGGGGGCGGGGGCGGCAATCGCCGGACACCGTCGTGCGGCAGGCCGGCTCCCCGGTAGATGCGCCAATCGTTCACATCGGGCTCCTCGTTGCCGGCGTGGCTCTCCCGGCTGTCATCGGCCGGGCCCCCACGCGTCCGCCGTCGCCGCTTCCGCTCCCCGGACGACGGTACCGGTCCGGGCGCGGCCTGCCGAGCCTTTCCGTCTCGTCCGTCTCGCTCCGTCGTTTCCCTGTCACTTCCCTGTCACTCCGCCGGGACACCTTCACGACCCGCCTTCCGGGCGCATACCCGGCGCGGACAGCGGCGGACCGGGCGGCGGCGGGTGCTCCGGCCGGTCCAGGAGCAGGGCGATCGACCGCGCCCAGCGCGCCTCCTCGTCCGGCTGTTCGGGATCGGCGCAGCGAATCCGCAGGTTGCGCAGCCGGCGGTGGAGTCCCTCGGCCGTGGCCGCCTCGCACACCAGTCGGGAGACCTCGTCGTGGAATTCGGCGCAATCGAGGTGCTCCCCGGCGCACCCCCGCCAGATCACCACCGCGTGCCCGGCGGCGAGCGCCGCGTCCAGGGCCATGGCGCCCGGGCCGTGCGAGACCGGCCCGCAGAAGACCGGGACGGCGGACGGGTCCACGTCCGAGAGCCGGGCGTACGCCGCGTGCCTGCTCTCCGGCCGCCGTGCGCCGTGCCCGGGGACGGGCACCTCGGCGCGCAGCGGTACGGCGGTCATCGGGCCGGCCGTACAGCCGTTCCACCGCCGCCGCCACTCCGGGAAGTCGCGCCGGTCCCGGCGGCGGCGGTCCCGGACGACCACGACGCGGCGCTGGCCGAGCGGCATGGTGTGCGGGTCCAGGCCGTCGTCGTCCGTCCCGGGCGGCACCAGCCGCCAGTCGGCCACCGGCTCGTCGAACAGCTCGCGCGGCAGGACGAGTTGGAGCGCCGCCAGGTGCTCGCCCACGTCGCCCTGGCGCAGCGCCTCCGCTATCGGCTCGCGCAGCGCCTCGCGGAGCTCCGCCCGGCGGGCGCCCTGGGCGTCGTCGCGGAGGGGGGTGATCCGGTCGTCCTGGCCGAGCAGCTTGACGCGCCACGGGTAGCGGTCGCCGTACATCAGGGCGTCGACCTCGACGAGCACGTCGGCCCGCGCCTGGAGGTCGGTCTCCTCGGCGGGCTCCACCGGGCCCGGCCGGTCCTTGACCAGGACGACGCCGGCGGCCGGCACCGGCCGGTCCGGGCCGGGGTCGCGGCGGCCGTGCAGGATCCGCTGGACCTCCTTGCGGATGACGTCCTGCACCTGGTCCGCCTTGCCGGTCACCCAGCCGGCCAGCTCGCGCAGCGGACCGGCGTCGGCGGGGTCGCCGAGCCTGCTGACGGCCGCCGCGACCCACGCCGCGTACAACAGGACCGCCTCCAGCTCCAGGTCCCGCCCGGGCCCCGAGCCGGCGCCCGGCCAGCCCGTGCGCCCGGCGCGGCCCTCGGCGCCGTCCCGCAGGTCGTAGAGGAGGCCGACGCCCTCACGCCAGGTGCGCGGGTCGTGCTCGACGCCGGGCTGGTAGGCGTCCTGGACGACCCGGCTCTTGGCCTGGTCGACCAGGGCCATCACCTCGCCTGGCGTCCGGGGCTGGGTCAGCTCGGCGAGGCGGGCGAACAGCTGGGTGCGCAGCACCGGGGTGAAGCCCTCGACCGCCGGGCGCAGGCCCTTCTGTATGCCCGTCCAGCTGCGGCCGGTGCCGACCGCGCGGTAGTGCCGCAGGTGGTAGCGGTCGTGCGCGCGGACCACGGAGTGCAGACGGTCGCGCCCCGGGCGGTCGTTGGCGATCCGCCGCAGGGCGGTGATCGGCACCGCGAGCCCGTGGTCCCGCCCCCGCCCCTTGCTCACCCCGATGACCGCGCCCCGGCCGGTGTCCACCACCGGCCCGCCGGAGCAGCCCTCCACCGGGATCTCGCCGCGCAGCAGCATCGCCCGGCCGCTGCCGTCCCCGCCGGCGGCGGTGCCCGTGCCGTAGCGCCAGCCCAGCTCGCCGGTCTCCCGCGACCAGCCGTAGACGGCCACCTCGGCCGGGACGACCGCCGAACGGTCGCTCATCCAGAGGCACTCGGCGCCGTGCGCGTCCGCGACCTCGACCAGGGCCAGGTCGGGCAGCGGCCAGCGGTCCGGCGGGCGCTCGGGGTCGCCCGGGCGCGGCAGGACGAACACCACCCTGCCCTCGTGGACGCGGTCGTCGCCGTCCGTGACGTCGATGGCCGTGGTGCCGTCCAGCACGCCGCCACCCCCGTTCCCCACCACATGGGCGCAGGTCAGGGCCCAGCCGGGGGCGATGAAGAACCCCGTGCCCCAGAACCGGTCGTCGTCGGGTTCCTGCCCGCCGCCGGCGCCGGAGATGCGGACGGCGGACCGGCGCACGGTGGCTTCATGGGGGTTCAAGGAGCACTGGGGGTCGTGGGCGCCCCGGGGGCGCCGCCGGCGGCCGGTCCGCTCTCCTTCCAGGTGAGCGTCACGTTGATCGACGCCTTGCCGCCCGCGTCGGTGAGCAGACTGATGACCTGGCCGGATTGGGCGGACAGCTCGATGCCGAACTGCACCTGCACCTCGTGCGGCCGGGCCGCCGCGACCCCCATGCGCAGCGAGTCGACGACCCCGCGCACGGTGTCGGCGAGCCCGTTCGCCAACCGGGCGACGCGGCGCGCCGCCGTCGAGTCCTGGTACCCGCCGCTCCCGGGCGAACCCAGCTCCTGCGCCTCGCTGATCCTGGCCCACACGACCGTGCCGTCGTCGAGCCGCACCTGGGTGATCCCGTCCATCACGCGTCCCCCCGTCGTCGCGCTGTCACCACGCGCTCACCGCTGTCGTCACCGCGATGATGCAGCAGGCTAGCCCTCGGACGTGACGGGCGCGAGAGGCCGTGGCCAACGCCCCGCGCCGGGGCCGCCTATCCTGAGGACGATCCCGACCCTTTCGTACCCCCTGTTGACGGAGAGAGCGTTGTACTTCACCGACCGCGGCATCGAGGAGCTGGAGAACCGACGGGGCGAGGAGGAGGTCACCCTCGGCTGGGTGGCCGAACAGCTGCGCACCTTCGTCGACCTCAACCCGGACTTCGAGGTGCCGGTGGAACGCCTGGCGACGTGGCTGGCGCGGCTGGATGACGAGGACGACGAGTAGGACGCGTTCAGCCCGTCCGGCGTTTGAGGACAGCGCGCTCAGCGTGCTGTGGGGGCGCGGGGGCCGGCCCCCGCAGGAAACGGTGAATGGGGGTGCCCCCTCTGGGGGAGGGACTGGGGCACCCCCGGCCGAAGGCCGCCTCAGGAGCCCCCGCGCCCCGCCCGCCACCGGTCGTACAACAAAGTCAACGCGCCATCGGCGACAAGCACGGCACCCGCCGCCCCCCACCCACGCCGCGCACCACCTCGCGACCAGGCCAACAACGCGACGCCGACGGCGACTTCAGCCTTACCCAGAGCCCGCGCCCGCGGCCCCCGCGTCCAGGCCCCGAGCGCCCCGCGCTCAGCCGCGCCCAGCCCCCCGCAGACAGCCGCCCGCCACCCGGGCCAGTCCACGGGCTCCGCGTCCGGCAGCGCCCCGGCCGCCTCGCAGAGCCGCCCGGCGGCCAGCCCGGGGACGACGCCCGGGCCGAGCTGGAGGCCCGCCCGGGCCAGGACGGCGGCGAGGCCGAGGACACGGGCGGCCCCGTCCGCCTCCGCGTCCGGCCGCGTCAGCCGGTCGAGCGCCGCACCGTCGAGCACCGGGTCGAGCCCGAGCCGGGTGCGGAGGGCGGTCAGCGCCTCCTCCTCGCCGAGCGGTGTGCCGTCGGGGAGCCAGGTGTGACCGACGGTGCGGCGGAAGCCCGCCGCCACCACGAACCCCGCGCCGTCCGCGTCCCACCACAGCCCGACGACGGGCCAGTTGTCGGCCACCGTCAGGGCGTGCGCCCAGTCCCCCGCGACCGCCGCGAGATGGGTGCCGGCCTCACGCCAGGACTCGGCCGCGGGCACCAGGACGCTCCAGCCCTCGCCCGCCGGGGCCAGGAGCATCGGCCGCCGCAGGAGCTGCGCGACGGGGCGTACGCGGTCGGGGGCGGCCCGGCAGAGCAGCAGCAACCCCGCGGCCGGGATGTGATCGGTAGCGGACATGCGCCAACGCTATGCCACCAGGGCGGGCTTGACTTCCCGGAGCCGCGATATATCGTGTTTGACAGAGACGCGATAAGACGCGATACACCGTGGGCCGTTCGCCGCGTACCCCACGGGCCGCGCCGACCGCGCCCGAGCCCACGCCGGCGCGACCGGCCCACGCCGCACAAGGAGGCCCGCATGCCCACCCCGCCGGAGTGGTCGCTGACCGCACCCGAGAACCTGACCTTCGAGGAGCCGGTCACCTCCTTGGAGGTGCGCCTCGCGAACGGGGCCGTCAACGTCGTCGGCACCGACACGGGGCCCGCCCGCCTGGAGCTCTCCGCGCACGCGGGGGCGCCCCTCCTTGTCACCCACAAGGATGGAGCGCTGACCGTCGGATACGAGGATCTCGCCTGGAAGAACATCCTCAGCCGGATCGCCCACGGCCTCCGCCACCGCTCGGTCACGGTCACGCTGGCCGTGCCCACCGGCACCCGCGTCAAGGTGGGTGTCGTCGGGGCGCACGCCGTCGTCTCGGGCGTCTCCGGCGCCACGGACGTCCGCGGCGTCACCGGGAACGCCACGCTGGTGGGTCTGACCGGCCCGGTCAGGGCCGAGACGGTCTCCGGCGACGTGGAGGCCCAGTCGCTCTCCGGGACGCTGCGCCACAACTCCGTCTCCGGCGACCTCACCCTCGTCGACTGCCGGAGCGAGACGGTGAAGTCGGATACGGTCACCGGCGGCATCGTCATCGACCTCGCCGAGCCCGCCGCGGCCGTCCCCGGCCCGGCGCCCACCCTGGAACTCAGCACCGTCTCCGGCGACGTCGCCCTGCGCCTGCCGGGCTCGACGGACGCCGTCGTGGAGGCGGGCACCGCCACCGGCGCCGTCTCCCACGCGTTCGGCGAGCTCCGGCAGTCCGGCGAGTGGGCCGGCCGGCGCCTCACCGGCCGGCTGGGCCAGGGCACCGGCCTGGTGCGGGTCACCAGTGTCTCGGGGGCCGTCACCGTCCTCCGCCGGCCCCCGGCCGCCGACGCCTTCACCGACGTCTTCGCCGAAGGCCCCGACGCGCCCGACGCGCCCGCCGACGCCCCCGCTCAGGGAAAGGTCCTCTGATGCCCCCCGTCTTCGCCCACGGCCGCCTCCGCCTCTACCTGCTCAAGCTGCTGGACGAGGCCCCGCGCCACGGCTACGAGATCATCCGGCTGCTGGAGGAGCGCTTCCAGGGGCTCTACGCCCCGTCCGCCGGCACCGTCTACCCGCGCCTCGCCAAGCTGGAGGCCGAGGGCCTGGTCACCCACACCACCGAGGGCGGCCGCAAGGTGTACGCGATCACCGACGCGGGCCGCGCCGAGCTCGGCGACCGGGCCGGTGAACTGGCCGGTCTTGAGCGGGAGATCCAGGAGTCCGTCACGGCCCTCGCCGCCGACATCCAGGAGGACGTCCGCGGGGCGGCCGGCGCCCTGCGCCGCGAGCTGCGCGAGGCCGCCGGCCGACTGCGCGACGGCTCCCCGGGGGCCGGCGGGCAGGGCGGCGACGCCTTCGCCGGGATGAAGGAGGAGCTGCGCCGGGCCAAGGAGGAGTGGAAGGAGCAGGCACGCCGCGCGAAGGAGGAGAGCCGGCGCGCCCGCCAGGAGGCCCAGCAGGCCCGCCACCAGGCGCGGGAGGCCCATGAGCACACCCGCGAGGAGGTGCTCCGCATCAAGGAGCGTGTCCAGGAGCAGGTCCGCGAGCACGCCCGGCGCGGCGACTGGCCTACCGGCCTCATGGAGGGCGTCAGCGCGCTCGCCCAGGAGCTCGGCGCCCTGGCCGGCGGCCGTCCCGAGTCCGCGCCCGGGTCCCCGACGGTCCGCGTCGAGCGCGCGGACGCGCCCGAGTGGGCGTCGGTGGACTACGCCCACTCCACCGACCCGGCCCGCGACCTCGACCGGCTGCTGGACCGCTTCCGCGACGAGATCCGCGACGCGGCGCGCGACCACGGGGTGACCGCGGGGCAACTCGACGAGTGCCGGGAGCACTTGGCGGAGGCGGCGATGCGGATGGGCGGGGTGCTCCGGAGGTGATGCAGGGGCCCGCGCTGTTCCACGGCTCCCTGCGTGCCCCCCTCACCTCGTCCGCACTCGGCCGCCGGTCCCCGGCCGGCGAACGCCGTGCGGAGGGGCGGCCGCTGCCCTGCGTGGCGGCGCCGGCCGCCACCAGGCGGGGCGGCCGGCCCTCCGCACCGCCGGCCGGACAGGACGGCGGACCCTGGCCCGCCCGGGTCGCGGGCCCGGGTGGCTCCCCGTCACGACAGCGCCGGTCACCCACCACCAGGCGTCCGGCCGCCGCCCGGCCCTCTCCCGCCCGGACGAGGAGGCGGGCCCCGGCCACCCGAGTCGTCCGGGGACCGCCCCGGAAGATCCAGATCCCGGCCGCCGCGCCAGGGTCGGAGTCGCTGTGAGGTCCCGGACGCCGTCAGGGGTCCAGCGCTGTCGGAGGCCGAGCGCCGTCAGGGGCCCAGTACCGTCAGGTCCGAGGCGCCCTCAGGGTCCGAGCGCTGTCAGGGACCCAGCGCCGTCAGGGTCCGAGCCGCCGCGCCACCACCCCGACCGCCGCCCCCGGCCGGGCGCGGACCGTCACCCGTCCGCGTTCGCCGGGGCGGACGTACGCCGTGTCCGGGCGGGCCGGCCCGGAGACCGTGACGCGCCAGCCGCGCGGGGCCGGCGGCAGGGTCAGGTCCGTCCGGCCGCCGCCCGCCGCCGAGGCGGTGTATTCCAGCCGGAAGACGCCGTCCCGGGGGTCGTACGACGTGTGCCGTACGCCGCCCGCCACGGCCGGCGCGTACGGCCGGGCCGTGTCCTCCTTGTGCCGCTGGAAGCGGCCCTCACGGTCCAGGGCGCAGTAGCCGCCGCCGTAGCACCAGGTCCAGCCCGCCCAGCCGGAGCCGTAGCGGTCCAGGGAGGCGAGCGCGTCCGCGTAGTAGCGGCCCATGTTCGGCAGAGTGCTGTCGGGCGGCCCCCACTCGCCCACCACGACGGGGACCCGCCGCTCGCGCGGGTAGCGGACGACGGCGGCCTCGTAGCGCTCGATCCAGCGGGCCGCCGGGTCGTAGTCGGCGCCGGTCTCCATGGAGGTCTCGTAGAAGTGCGGCGCGTAGACGATCCGGCCGGCCGGGTCCTCGACGCGGCCGAGGGAGGTCGGGACGCCCTCGCCCACGACGGGCGTCGGCTCGACGAAGATCCGGTGCGTGCGGTCGACGGAACGGATCGCCGCCACGAGGCGGTTGTACATGGGGGTGACCTGGGTGGCCTCCACCCGGCGGGCGGCGGCGGGCAGGTCCTCGCCCGGACGCAGCCGGCCCATCGGCTCGTTGATCAGGTCGTAGCCGTACACGGCGGGGTGTCCGGCCAGCCGGCCGGCCAGCACCCGCCACATCCGCTGCTGGGCCCGCCGCAGGTCCGCGTCCTCGTAGAGGTGCTCGAACGCGGCCTGCACACCGGGTTCGTAGTACTCGGCGAACCAGTCGTCCGGATGCGGCCGGTAGGGCAGGCCGTCGGTGCGGGTGGCCCACTCGGGGATGCCCCGGTGGCCGCCGAACGCGGGCCCGTAGACGTCCTGGTGGGCGTCGATCACGACCCTGACGCGGTACCGGGCCGCCCAGTCCAGGATCCGTTCGATCTTCCGCAGGTAGCGCTCGCTGTAGCGGCCGGGCCGGGGTTCGAGATCGTCCCAGAACACCGCGAGCCGGGCGAAGTCGAAGCCGCGGGCCGACAGGTCCCGGAGGTGGCGCTCGGTGATGTCCTCCAGGGCGCGGTCGCCCCGGTGGTCCTTGTCGGCGAGGTTCCAGCCGCGGAGGGTGAGGGTCCGCCCGCCGTCGTCGGTCAGCGGGGGGATCCCGTCACCCGGCGCGGCCGGGACCGCCGGGACCGCCGGGACCGCCGGGACCGCCGGGGCCGCCGGGGCGGCTTCGGCCCTCGGCGCAGGAGTGGCGAGTGGTGCGACAGCTGTCAGCAGCGCGAGCGCCGAGGCCACGACGGGCCCCGGGCGGCGCACACGTCTCGTCCGCATCCGACGGTCATACCGTCAGGACGACCTTCCCGAACAGCTCGCCCTCGGCCATCCTTTCGAGCCCCTCGCGCGCCCGGTCCAGCGGCAGCACGGAGTCGATCACCGGCCGGACGCCGGTGGCCGCGCAGAAGGCCAGCAGGTCCGCCAGCTCCTCCTTGCTGCCCATGGTCGAGCCGACGATCCTCAGCTCCAGGAAGAAGACCCGGGTCAGCTCCACGGCCGACGGGTTCGGACCGCTCGTGGCGCCGGAGATCACGAGCGTGCCGCCCGGCTTAAGGGATTTGACCGAGTGCGACCAGGTCGCGGCGCCGACGGTCTCGATGACCGCGTCCACCCGGTGCGGCAGCCGGGCGCCCGGCTCGAACGCGTCCTCCGCGCCCAGCTCGACGGCGCGCCGCCGCTTGGCCTCGTCCCGGCTGGTCGCGAAGACCCGCAGGCCCGCCGCCGCGCCCAGCACGATCGCGGCGGTGGCCACGCCGCCCCCGGCGCCCTGCACCAGGACGCTCTGGCCGGGACGGACGTTCGCGTTGGTGAACAGCATCCGGTAGGCGGTCAGCCAGGCCGTCGGCAGACAGGTGGCCTCCTCGAAGGACAGCTCCTTCGGCTTCGGCAGCAGGTTCCAGGCCGGGACGGTGACCCGCTCGGCGAACGTGCCCTGGTAGCGCTCGGTGAGCAGCGAGCGCGGCTCGTCCGGGCCCACCCCGTGGCCGGTCTGGCCGATGACGGAGTGGACGACGACCTCGTTCCCGTCCTCGTCGATCCCGGCGGCGTCGCAGCCGAGGATCATCGGGAAGGCGTCCTCCTTGATCCCCACCCCGCGCAGGGTCCACAGGTCGTGGTGGTTGAGGGAGGCGGCCTTGACGGTGACGGTCGTCCAGCCGGGGCGTGCGGCGGGCTCGGGGCGTTCGCCCAGTCGAAGCCCGTTCAGCGGCTGGTCCCGGTCGATGCGTGCGGCGTAGGCGGCGAACATGGTGCGAACCTAGCGGGGGCTCTTGGTGTGGGGGAACGGGGGCGCGGTGTGACGCGGCTCGCGTCGCGGGGGGTGCCCCGGTCCCTCCCCCAGAGGGGGCACCCCCATTTCGCCGATTCCCGGGGAGCACCCCGGACCCCCGGCATCGCGGCTTCGCCGCGAGGTCCTCAAACGCCGGACGGGCTATCCAGCCCGTCCGGCGTTTGAGGACAACCGCGCGGAGCGCGGTTCGGGGTGCGGGGGCTCGCCCTCACAGGAAACGGTGAAATGGGGGTGCCCCCTCTGGGGGAGGGACCGGGGCAAGGCCGCCCGCAGGGCTACCGCCGCGCGACCCCGTCCGCCCGCGCCGCCGCGGCCACAGCGGCCGTCACCGCCGGAGCGACCCGCTCGTCGAACGGCGACGGAATCACGCACTCCGCGCTCAGCTCACCAGCGACGACAGCAGCCAAGGCGTCAGCCGCCGCCAGCTTCATGCCCTCGGTGATCCGGGACGCCCGCACCTGGAGGGCGCCGGCGAAGATGCCGGGGAAGGCGAGCACGTTGTTGATCTGGTTGGGGTAGTCGCTGCGGCCGGTGGCCACCACGGCCGCGTACTTGTGGGCGACGTCCGGGTGGATCTCCGGGGTGGGGTTGGCCATCGCGAAGATCAGCGCGTTGTCGGCCATCTTCGCGACCGCCGCCTCGGGGACCGTGCCGCCGGAGACGCCGATGAAGACGTCCGCGCCGTCGAGGGCGGACTCCAGGGGCCCGGCGAGCCCGGCCTTGTTGGTGAACCCGGCCAGTTCCCGCTTGACGTCCGTCAGGTCGGCGCGGTCGCGGGAGACGATGCCCTTGCGGTCGCACACGGCCACGTCGCCGATGCCCGCCTCGACCAGGATGCGCGCGATGGCGACGCCGGCGGCGCCGGCGCCGGAGATGACGGCGCGCAGGTCGCCGAGGGTGCGGCCGGTGAGCTTCGCGGCGTTGCGAAGGGCGGCCAGGGTGACGACGGCGGTGCCGTGCTGGTCGTCGTGGAAGACGGGGATGTCGAGCCGCTCCTGCAGGCGCCGCTCGACCTCGAAGCAGCGGGGAGCGGAGATGTCCTCCAGGTTGACGCCGCCGAAGGACGGCGCGAGGCGGACGACGGTCTCGACGAGCTCGTCCACCTCGCGGCAGTCGAGCGCGATCGGCACCGCGTCCACGCCGCCGAACTGCTTGAAGAGGATGGCCTTGCCCTCCATCACGGGCAGGGACGCCTCGGGGCCGATGTCCCCGAGGCCGAGGACGGCGCTGCCGTCCGTGACCACCGCGACGACCTGGGACTTCCAGGTGTAGTCGTGGACGAGTTCGGGCTGTTCCGCGATCGCGGTGCACACCTTGGCGACGCCCGGTGTGTAGGCGAGGGACAGGTCGTCCTTGTCCCGCACGGGCACGGTCGCCCGCACCGCCATCTTGCCACCGCGGTGCAGCGCGAAGGCCGGATCGAAGGGCTCGTCCCGAGCACCCTCCTCCGCACCGCTCCCGCTGAGAGGATTGACGATCTCCGCTGCCACTTTCTTGACCCCTTTGTCGAGATGTCCATCGAGGGTATATCCGTCCCCTGGAGTGCGGGGCGGCCGGGCGGGTGTCCGCTCGTCCCGGCGGATGGCCGGGGCGTGCCGCGACCGCCGTGCGGGCGGTCCGCGCGCGGGAGCGCGAGCGGGGAGTGCGGACACCGGGCGCGCTGCACGACGCGCCGTGAGCCCCGGGTGCGGGGTAAGGGCCCTTTCTACCGGATGAGCGCTACGGCCGACGAGTGAGTTACGAGGTTCTCTGCCACGCCGCGCCGATGTCGGCCGGAAATCGGTGTCAACTGAGGCTGAGAGTCCATGGAGTGAGACGTGTGACGCGTGATGTGCGTCTCGCTCCCAGAACGAACGGAAGCGGTCAACCAACCCCACACCACCCGAACAACCCTCTTCAGCAAGACGATCATCCCGTTATCCGATTTTGACATTGCTGGCCCCCCGAACGGTGTAGTCCAGATGGCAAGATGCCCCAAACACCCGAGGTCGCGGCAGCCGGTGAAGTGTGCTGACGCCCTCGGCGCGGCCTCGCAGCCCGTTTTTTCCCTTGAACAGTCCGTGTGAAGAGTCGGCTATCCCCTCACCCGCAGGAGGAACCAGCAATGACCGCAAGCACCACCCCCCGCCCGGCTGCCGCCAGGAGTCGTTTGGCCGCCGCCGGCGCGATCGCGGTCGCCGGCGCCCTGCTGCTGACCGGTTGCGGCGATCAGACCAAGAACAAGGACAAGGGCGACTCGTCGTCCGCCGGAGCCTCGGCCCCGCTGTTCGACAAGCTGCCGCAGTCCGTGAAGAGCTCCCGGGTGATCCGGGTGGGTTCGGACATCGCCTACCCGCCGGTGGAGTTCGTCAAGGACGGCAAGACCGTCGGCATCGACCCGGACATCGCCGACGCGCTCGGCAAGCAGCTCGGCGTCCGCTTCACGTTCAACAACTCCAAGTTCGACTCACTCGTCGCGGGCCTCCGTTCGAAGCGCTACGACATCGCCATGTCGGCCATGACCGACACCAAGGACCGGCAGAACGGCGTCGACCCCAAGACCAAGAAGAAGGTCTCCGACGGTCTCGACTTCGTCGACTACTTCCAGGCCGGCGTCTCCCTCTACACGCCCAAGGGCAAGACCCAGGGGATCAAGGGCTGGCAGGACCTGTGCGGCAAGAAGGTCGTCGTCCAGCGCGGCACCGTCTCGCAGGACCTCACCAACGCCCAGTCGGAGAAGTGCGGCGACAACAAGATCTCCATCGAGGCGTACGACACCGACGTGCTGGCCCAGACCCGGCTGCGCAGCGGCGGCGCGGACGCCGGTGCCAGCGACTTCCCCGTCGCCGCCTACGCGGTGAAGACCTCGGGGGGCGGCAACGACTTCGAGATCGTCGGCGACCAGGTGGAGGCGGCCCCGTACGGCATCGCCGTCGGCAAGGACAACGCCCAGCTGCGCGACGCCATCAAGGCCGCCATGGACGCCATCATCAAGAACGGCGAGTACCAGAAGATCATGGACAAGTGGGGCGTCTCGGCGGGCGCCATCAAGGAAGCCAAGGTCAACGGCGGTTCCTGACCCACCGCACGCTCGCTGAAAGGCCACCTCCGTGACCGTGAACACCGAAAAGGCGCAGGGCCCGGACGACGCCCGTCCGGAATCCGGCGCCGCCTCCGAGACCCTCAAGGCCATCCCCGTACGCCACTACGGCCGCTGGGTGTCGGCCGTCCTGGCCCTCGCCGTCCTCGGCCTCCTGATCAACGCGTTCGCCCAGGGCAAGGTCAACTGGGGCACCGTTCCCGACTACTTCTTCGACGGCGACATCCTCAGGGGCGTCCGGAACACCATCACCATCACCATCCTATCCATGGTGGTGGGCGTCGTCCTCGGCGTCATCCTGGCCGTGATGCGGCTCTCCAAGAACCCCGTCACCTCCTCGATCTCCTGGTTCTACATCTGGTTCTTCCGGGGCACGCCGGTCTACGTCCAGCTGCTGCTCTGGTTCAACCTCGGGCTCGTCTTCGAGTACATCAACCTCGGGCCGATCTACAAGGACTACTGGTCGTCGTTCATGACGCCCTTCCTGGCCGCCCTGCTCGGACTCGGCCTCAACGAGGCCGCGTACATGGCGGAGATCTGCCGCGCCGGCCTCCAGTCGGTGGACGAGGGCCAGACCGAGGCCGCGCACGCGCTCGGCATGAGCCACGCCAAGACGCTGCGCCGGGTGGTGCTGCCGCAGGCGATGCGGGTGATCGTGCCGCCGACCGGCAACGAGTTCATCAACATGCTCAAGACCACCTCGCTGGTGATCGCGGTGCAGTACTACGACCTGCTCCAGGCCACGTCCAACGTCGGCCAGACCTCGGGCGCGACGGTCGAGATGCTCTTCGTCGCCGCCGCCTGGTACCTGGTCCTGACCAGCGTGCTGAGCGTCGGCCAGTACTACCTGGAACGCCGGTTCGCCCGCGGTTCGACGCGGAACCTGCCGCCCACCCCCCTGCAGAAGGTCGTCAAGGCCAACCTGCTCTCGTTCGGCAACCGCCAGGCCGGAGGCTCCGCATGACCGCCACCCCGATGGTGAAGGCCGAGGGCGTCCACAAGTCCTTCGGCGCCGTCCAGGTCCTCAAGGGCATCGACCTGGAGGTCGCCCCGCGCGAGGTGTTCTGCCTCATCGGTCCCTCCGGCTCCGGCAAGTCGACGTTCCTGCGGTGCATCAACCACCTGGAGAAGATCAACGGCGGCCGGCTGTACGTCGACGGCGAGCTGGTCGGCTACCGCCAGCAGGGCAACAAGCTCTACGAGCTGAAGGACCGCGAGGTCGCCGCCCAGCGCCGGGACATCGGCATGGTCTTCCAGCGCTTCAACCTGTTCCCGCACATGACGGCCGTGGAGAACGTCATGGAGGCGCCGGTGCAGGTCAAGCGCGAGACCAAGGCGGTCGCCCGGGAGCGGGCGCTGAAGCTGCTGGACCGGGTCGGCCTCGCCGACAAGGCCGGCAACTACCCGTCCCAGCTCTCCGGCGGCCAGCAGCAGCGGGTCGCGATAGCCCGGGCGCTGGCGATGGAACCCAAGCTGATGCTCTTCGACGAGCCGACGTCGGCGCTCGACCCGGAGCTGGTCGGCGACGTCCTCGACGTGATGCGGGACCTCGCCGAGGAGGGCATGACCATGGTGGTGGTCACCCACGAGATGGGATTCGCCCGCGAGGTCGGCGACTCGCTGGTCTTCATGGACAACGGCGTCGTCGTCGAGTCCGGTGACCCGCGCGAGGTGCTCACCAACCCGCAGCACGAGCGGACGAAGTCCTTCCTGTCCAAGGTGCTGTGAAGCCCCACGGCGCTGTGAAGCGCCACGGCGCTGTGAAACGCCACGGTGCTGTGAGCCCGGAGGACGGACTTCGGGAAGCCACCCGAACCGCCGGGGGCGCGCTCGCCCGGGGACGCTCCCCCTCCCGCTCCCCCGCGACGCGCCCACCGAACGGATGACGGATGCGCGCCGCCGGACGGCGGTCGTACGGAACACGGTTCCGCGCGACCGCCGTCCGGCGTTTGCGGACACCAGTTCGCCTACGGCGTACGTGGCCGGAAAGCGCGTCCCGCCCACCCGCCCGTCGTACGCTGTAATAGCCTCGTTGCATAGACATCCATTACCCATCGGGGCCCGGCCCCGGGCCGACCACCGAAGGACCCCCCGTGGAACTGGCCTCCTACGCGGACTACGCCGTCCGGCTGGTCAACACCGAGGCGCCCGCGCGCGGCACCGACACGCTCACCTCGCTCGACGGCGCCCGGGAGATGTTCGGCCCCGGCTCGCAGATGGCGCGCAGGCTCACCGACGGCGACGTCACCCGGCTGCGCGGCGTCCGGACGCGGCTGCGCGCGGTCTTCGAGGCGGCGGCCGAGGGCGACGAGGTACGGGCCGTGGACCTGCTCAACGCGCTGCTGATGGAGTTCCCCGTCAGCCCGCAGATCTCCGGCCACCAGCAGCGCGACGAGGCCGGCCGCCCGGACTGGCACCTGCACATCGCCGACCACGCCGCGAACTCGGCGGCCGGCTACACGGCGACGGCCTGCATGGGCCTCGCCGTCCACCTCACCGGGGCGGGCGTGGACCGGCTCGGCATCTGCCAGGCCCCGCCGTGCCGCAACGCCTACCTCGACACCTCCACCAACCGCTCCCGCCGCTATTGCTCCGACCGCTGCGCCACCCGCGCCAACGTCGCCGCCTACCGGGCCCGCAAGCGGCGCGAGAGCGGCAGCCCCAGCAGCCCGGCGGAGCGCACCGGCCGGACGGCCGAGGCCGCCCAGGAGAGCAGCGCGCCCGCCGACCGCTGACCCGCCTGCGGCAGCGGGCGCAGCCGCACCCAGGCGCGGGCCACGACGAGCTCGTCCGGCACCGCGCCGAACTCCCGGCTGTCGTTCTCGACCAGGGGGTTGTCCCCGGTGACCCACCAGCCGCCGTCGCGCCGCTCGACCGCGCGCTTGACGATCAGCAGGTCCTGCCGGAACGGGTGCCGCAGCACCACCACGTCCCCCGGGCGCACGCTCGCGCCGTACTGCACCACCAGCTGGTCGCCCGGGTTCAGCGTCGGGACCATCGACGGGTTGTAGACCTCGGCCAGCCCGATCCGCAGCAGTCCGCGACGCTCGCGGTCCAGCCCGTACGCGGGCTCGTCCAGTCGCTCCTGCACCTCGGCTCCTCACTCCCGTCCTTCTCCGTCCGGTCCCAGCCTGACACCGGTCTTTCGCCCTAAGCCCCACGGGGTACCCGGGAAAAGCCTTCCCGCACCGAGTAATCTCGCACCTGAGAAGACGATCACGAGGAAGGACAGCACCACTATGCTTTCCCGCCTGTTCGCCCCCAAGGTGAAGGTCAGCGCCCACTGCGACCTGCCCTGCGGCGTGTACGACCCGGCCCAGGCCCGCATCGAGGCGGAATCGGTCAAGGCCGTCCAGGAGAAGTACCAGGCCAACGAGGACCCCCACTTCCGTGCCCGCGCCACGATCATCAAGGAGCAGCGCGCGGAGCTCGCCAAGCACCACGTCTCGGTGCTGTGGAGCGACTACTTCAAGGCGCCGCACTTCGAGAAGTACCCCCAGTTGCACCAGCTGGTCAATGACACCCTGAAGGCGCTGAGCGCCGCCAAGGCGTCGACCGACCCGAAGACGGGCGAGAAGGCGCTGGAGCTCATCGCCGAGATCGACCGTATCTTCTGGGAGACCAAGAAGGCGTAAGGTCTCCCTCCTCGTCCACCGTCGGCGGGGCGCTCGACGCGTCGCACCGGCGTGCGGTGGCACACGGGAACCCGAGGGGCCCGGCCGGATCTCCGGCCGGGCCCCTCGTCGTCATGGGCGTCCGCAAGGCGCGGGCGTACGGGAACGGGTGCGCGCCGTGGAGCGGGCGCCCCGGCGGCCGCGCACCCGTCGCGCGTCGTGCGGCTACTTGGGGAGGACCCACTTCAGGGGCTCCTTGTAGAAGCCCCGCCGGTAGGTGATGTGGGTGACCTTCTTCCCCTGCGGCACCACGAACGCCTGGCAGAAGGTGCGCTCCTCGCCCTTCTTCCACGCCTTGCCGTAATCGGCGCTCTCGCAGTCGGACGGCGTCCCCGGGAGCTGCCCGATGGTGATGAGCGGACGGCCCGGCTCTCCGCCCTGCACCAGGGTGCCGATGTCGGTGGTCATCATCGGCGGCCTCATGGGGGCGTCGGCGTCGGCCAGCCTGGCCTTCAGATAGGCGAAGGCGACGGTCTTCCCCGCGAACTTCTTGGCGTCGGAACCGCCTTGGAGGTCCTCGGGCTTGCCCATCACCACCTTCTGACCGGTGACGACGAACTTCCCCTTCTTTTTGTCCGACTCCAGTTCCTGCTCCTCCGGGCTGGGCTGCCCGGCGGGGAGTTCCTTGGCCCCGGCGTCCGCCCCGGCGTCCGCCTTGGCGTCGCCGGGCTTCCCCTTGCCGGACGAGCGGTCGGACGAGTGGCCGGACGAACCGCAGGCGGTCAGCGCCAGGGCGGCCACGACGGCCCCCGCGGTGAGCGCGGCGCGGCGGGGTGCCGCGGCGGTGAGATCTGCGAACTGGCTGAGCAAGGTGTCCCCCGATTGTTCCGTGATGCCGTTCCGGATCCGCGTCCGGAAACGGCGACCGAGTTTACGCATCCGGCCGTCCGAGGAAGTCGGCAGGGTTCACGGCGGAAGGGCCGGCGAAGCGGAATCCGGATATCGGGGACGGTTTCGGTGAAGTTCCGGGGAAATGGCGGAGCGCGTCGTGCTTTCGGGATCGCTCCGGGCATTCGCGTGGCCGCCAGCACCTCTCGCACTTCACCCGACTCCCCTTATTCTCGGCGTAATTCACTTGCTGCCCGAGCCGGATACGGGGAGGGAGACACCGTCCGTCGAGGCCGGCCCGCCGCGCGAAAACCCGTTGCCGCCCGCCGTCCGCCCGGGCACAGTTGAGGACACCGCTTACGCATCTCCCGGTGCGCAGGGGACGGTTACTTCGTTTCGGGTACGGGTGGTCGCGGGTTCGAATCCCGTCCGGGGCCCAGGGCCCCGGTAGCTCAGCGGCAGAGCGCCATGTGCCGTCCCCGCCCCTGATCTCGGGAGAGCGCGAGCACCACCGCATACGCACCTCCCGGTGCGCGGGCCACGGCTCCTTCTCCATCGGAACACGCCGTGGCCGGACCTGGTCTCGGGGGGGGCGCGGCACCGGGGCGTCCGGTGCGCCGGTCCGCGGCTACTTCGGGTTCGACTCCCGCACGCCGCCGTCCCGTCGGCTCGGGGCGGGCGGCGTGCTGCCCACTCCTGGCGGGCGATCCGCGGCCATTCGATCTCGGACGCCCCGGACCGTCGTCCGGCCTCCCTCCGACCGCCACACACCACGAGCCCTCGCCCGGCTCTCCAGGGGGGGATCCGCTTCTCATGTCCCGTTTCAACGCCCGCGCGCGCCGCCGCGGGGCCGCCACGTCGCCCGTCGCCACGACGGGCGCCACGACCGTCAACCACCAGGGCGGCACCGGGCACCTGCGCGAGGCCCGCGGCGAGCTGTTCCTGCTGGCCGTCACGGACACCGTCGCCCAGGACACGTTCTACGAGGGCGGCGGGCGGCGCGACGACCGGTTCGCCGGTCTCGTGCGCCGGCTGGCGGTCGAGGACCCCGAGTGGACGGCGCGGCTGCTGGGCTGGCTGCGCGCGGACGGCGGCGTGCGCACGGCGTCCCTGGTCGGCGCGGCGGAGTTCGTCCACGCGCGGCTCGCGGCCGGCGGGGCGGCGGCGCCGGCGGCCGGCCCGTACGGCAACCGGGGCGTCGTCGCGTCCGTCCTGCTCCGCCCGGACGAGCCGGGCGAGATGCTGGGCTACTGGACGTCGCGGTACGGGCGGGCGGTGCCGAAGCCGGTCAAGCGCGGCGTGGCGGACGCGGTGCGCCGGCTGTACCACGGCAGGGCGCTGCTCAAGTACGACACCGCGGGCAAGGGCTTCCGCTTCGGCGACGTGCTCAACCTCGTCCATCCCGCGCCGGATCCCGCCAAGCCGTGGCAGGGGGAGCTGTTCCGCTACGCGCTGGACCGCCGGCACCACCCGGAGGACGCCATACCGCCGGCCGCGGACCCGGTGCTCACCGCGCACCGGGAGCTGATGGCCGTGCCGCCGGCGGAGCGGCGGTCCGTCCTCACCGGCCCGGGCGGCGCCGAGCGGCTCGCCGCGGCGGGCATGACGTGGGAGGCGCTGGCCGGCTGGCTCCAGGGGCCGCTGGACCGGGCGGCCTGGGAGGCCGTCATCCCGTCCATGGGCACCATGGCGCTGGTCCGCAACCTGCGGAACTTCGACGAGGCCGGGGTGGGGGACGAGGTCGCCGCCGCCGTCGCCGCGCGGATCGCCGATCCGGCGGAGGTGGCGCGCTCCCGGCAGTTCCCCTTCCGCTACCTGGCGGCCCACCGGCACACCGGTTCCGCGCGCTGGACGGACGCGCTGGAGCGCGCGCTGTCCCACTCGCTCGCCAACGTCCCGGCGCTGGACGGCCGGACGCTGGTGCTGGTCGACCGGTCGGGGTCGATGTTCGACGGGATCAGCGAGCGGACGCGGCTCAACCGGGCGGACAGCGCGGCGGTCTTCGGCACGGCCCTCGCCCTCCGGGCGGCCTCGGCCGACCTGGTGGAGTTCGGCACGACGAGCCGCCGGATCCCGCTGGCCCCCGGCGACTCGGTGCTGCGGGCGACGGAACGGTTCGGCAATCTGGGCGGCACGAACACCGCGGACGCCGTGCGCCGGCACTACGCCGGACACGACCGCGTGGTGATCGTCACCGACGAGCAGACGGCCCCCGGCGGCCCCTACGACGCCACCTCCGCCGTCCCGCCCCGCGTCCCCGTCTACACCTGGAACCTCGCCGGCTACCGCACCGCCCACGCCCCCTCGGGCACCGGCGACCGGCACACCTTCGGCGGCCTCACCGACGCGGCCTTCCGCGCGATCCCACTGCTGGAGGCGGGCCGGGACGCGGCGTGGCCGTGGGAGGGGTGAGGTGAACCGGGGCGTGTGCCGGAGGAGTCGCCGCGGTCACTCCTCCGCCGCCCCCGCCAGCGCCGTGCCGAAGGCGCGGAGCCGGGCCGTCGTCGCGTCGCGGTGGCGGATCAGGCCGAGGGCGGACGGGGGGAGGCCGTCGACGGGGACGAACGCGAGGTCGTCGCGGCCCTGGTACGTCCCGGTCGGGCGGCAGAGCAGCATGCCGCCGCGGCCGGCGGCGGCCAGGGTGATGCCCTCCTGGAGGGTGGACACCGCCGGGCCCGCGGGGACCGGCCGGCCGCCCGGGGTGACGGCCGGGGCCTGGGCGTCCCGCCAGTAGGCGGGGGCCGGGGCGGCGGGAGCGATGAGGGGGCAGTCGGCGAGGTCCTCGGCGTCGAGGCGGCGGCGGGACGCGAACGGGTGCCGTACGGACACCGCGAGCGTCTGCTGCTCGCGGGAGAAGACCGGCCCCAGCGTCAGGTCGGGCTCGGCGACCGGCAGCAGGACGACGGCCGTGTCGACCTCGCCCCGGCGCACCGGCCCGAACGGGTCGGCGAGCGGGATCTCCGCGATCTCGATCTCGCAGCCGGGGTGGCGCTCCCGGAAGGCGTGCACGGCCGCCATGACCGTACGGCCGGCGACGCCCTGGAAGCCGACGCGCAGGACGCCCTCGACGCCGCGCGCCGCGTCGCGCGCGTCGCCGACCGCGCTCCTGAGGGCGTCGTAGGCGGGGCGGAGGTCGGCGAGGAAACGTTCACCCAGGGGGGTGAGGGCCACGCGGCGGCTGGTGCGGTCGACGAGGCGCGCGCCGACGCGGCGTTCCAGCGCGCGCAGCAGCTGGCTGACCCTGCTCTGCGAGACGAACAGCCGCTCGCCCGCGCGGCCGAAGTGCAGCTCGTCGGCGAGGGCGAGGAAGCACTCCAGCTCCCTCAGGTCCAGTCCGCCCACCATGTCTCCCTCACGTCTCCCTCGGTCCGCGCGGTACCGTCCTCCGCCGCCGTCCGTGGCCCTCATCGATGAGTCCCGCTCATGGAGCGGTGAGGGACCGGCCGTTGTTCCCGGCCTGGCGCGTGCGGAGGCTGGGGGCATGGCGAAGATCAGGAACGTGGGAGGGTGGCCGGCCGTGGCCGCCGTGGCGGCGAGCACGTTCTCGGTGGTCACCACCGAGATGCTGCCCATCGGGCTGCTCAGCCCGATCGGGGCGGGGCTGGGGGTGTCGGACGGGACGGCGGGACTGACCATGACGCTCCCCGGCCTGGTGGCCGCCGCGGCCGCGCCCGTCCTCACGGTGTGCGCGGGGCGGCTGGACCGGCGCGTCCTGCTGCTGACGCTGATGGCGCTGCTTACCGCGGCCAATCTCCTTTCCGCCGCCGCGCCGGGGATCGAGGTGCTGCTGGGGCTGCGGGTGCTGGTGGGTGTGTGCATCGGCGGTGTGTGGGCCATCGCGGCCGGGCTGGGCGCCCGGCTCGTCCCGTCCCGCGCCGCCGGGCGCGCCACCTCGGTGATCTTCAGCGGGATCGCCGTGGCCTCCGTACTCGGCGTTCCCGCGGGCACGTTGGTGGGCGGCCGGGCCGGCTGGCGGGCCACGTTCCTCGTGATGGGAGGGGTGGCGTTCCTGGTGACGGTCGCCCTGACGGCGCTCCTGCCGCCGCTGCCGCCCCGGGGCGCGGCGCCGTCGCGTGCCCTGCCGGCGCTGCTGCGCGCCCCCCGGGTCCGCGCGGCGCTGCTGGTCGTCCTGCTGCTGGTGTGCGGCCACTTCGCCGGCTACACCTTCGTCCGCCCCGCGCTGGAACGGATCCCGGGCACCGGAGCCGGGACGGTCGGCGGTCTCATGCTCGCGTACGGCGTCGCGGGCGTGGCCGGCAACTTCCTGGCCGGCACGGCGGCCGTACGGCGTCCGCGCCGCGTACTGGCGGTGATCGCGGTGACCCTGGGGGCGGTGATACCCGCCGTGTCCCTGACGGCCGGCGGGACGGCGGGGGCGGCCGTGCTGCTCGTGGTGTGGGGGCTCGCGTACGGGGGCGTCTCGGTCGGTACGCAGACCTGGCTGTCCGCCGTCGCGCCGGAGGCCGGGGAGACGGTGTCCGCGCTGTTCGTGGCGGTGTTCAACGTGGCCATCGCCCTGGGCGCGCTGCTCGGCGGCCGGGCGGTGGACGCGGTGTCGGTGCCCGCCGCCCTGTGGCTGGGAGGGCTGCTGGCCGTGGCGGCGGTGGTGCCGCTGGGGGTGGCGGGCCGGGTGGGGACGCGTGCGGGAGAGGTGCGGGAGGAAGCCGGGGCGCGTACCGCTTCCTGACGGGCGTGGGCCCCGGCTTTGCGGCGCGGCGCGGCACGGCGGTCGTGACACGGCGGCCGTGCCGGCGGGCGCGGTGGCGGCGTTCCGGTCCGCCGGAGCCCCGGCACGGCGGCGGCCCGCCGGTCCGTCGGACCTGCGGGCCGTCCTGCCGGAGCCTCCTGCCGGCCAAGGCCGCGTCGTCGCCTGCCTTCGCCTGCCTTCATCGCTCCTCCGGTCAGCTCTTGCGGCCGAGCGTCTGGCCGGCGACCACCGCCGCGAGGGCGACGACGAGTCCGGCGACCTGCCAGGCGGTGAGGGTCTGGTCCATCGCCACCACGCCGATGACCGCGGCGACCGGCGGGCCGACGAGGCTGAGCAGGGAGACCGAGGTCGGGGCGAGCCGTCCGATGCCGCGGAAGAAGAGGGGGTAGGCGGCGGCGGTGGCCACGACGCCGATGTAGGCGTAGCCGGCGATGTTGGCACCGGTCAGATGCGCCGGAAGGCCCTCGCCCAGCAGTGTGAAGGGCGTCAGGAGCACACCGGCGATGGTGAGCTGCCAGCCGGTCATGACCAGGGGGCTCTCACCGCTGCCCCACTTCTTGGTGAGCACGATGGACAGGGCGATCAGTCCCACCGCGAGCAGGGCCGCCGCGACACCCGCCGGGTCGAGGGCGGCCCTGCCGGTGAGCGTCATCAGGGCCACGCCCCCGACCCCGGCGGCGGCCGCCAGCAGGACGGGCGGCGAGGTGCGGATCCGGAGGACGAGGAGCGAGAAACCGGCCACCATCAGCGGCTGCACGGCACCGATCGTGGCGGCCACCCCGCCGGGGAGCCGGTAGGCGGCGAAGAAGATCAGCGGGAGGAAGGCGCCGAAGTTGAGGATCGCCAGCACCGTCGACTTCCACCACCACGAGCCGCGCGGCAGCTTGCGGTTGTACGCCAGCAGGACGAGTCCGGCGGGCAGCGCGCGCAGGGTGGCGGCGAGCATCGGGCGGTTGTCGGGGAGGAGCGCGGCGGTCACCGAGTAGACGGTGGCCCAGCTGGCGGGTGCCAGCGCGGTGAGCAGCAGGTCCCGGACGTTCGATCCGGCGGCTGCTCCCGTGGCGGCGGTTCCGCGGGCGCTCGTCTGGGCTGTGCCGGACGTTCCGCCCGCAGCGCCGCCGCCCACCGGTGCCGGTGTGGTCGTCTGCATGCCGTTCTCCCCTCATTGATAATCTCAACGTTGAAATAACAGCACGGCACTTCAGCGAACGTCAACTATCTGAACGTTGAGATTTTCAAGGGAGAGACATCCATGGCCATCGACGCAGTGGACAGCGTGATCGAGCAGTGGGCGCGCGAGCGCCCCGACGTGGACGTCTGGCCGACCGGGGTGATCAGCCGGGTACAGCGCCTCTCACGTCTCCTCGACAAGGAGCTCAAGGCGTTCTTCGCCCAGCACGACCTGGAGGTCTGGGAGTTCGACGTCCTGTCGACCCTCCGCCGCTGCGGACCGCCCTACGAGCGGACGGCGGGCGCCATCACCAGCGCGACCATGGTCACCTCGGGCGCGATCACCAACCGGGTGGACCGCATGGAGGCCAAGGGCCTGGTGGAGCGCGTCCGCGACACCGCCGACCGCCGCACGGTCCGCATCCGCCTCACCGAGCACGGCTACCGCCTCATGGACGAGCTGATCGCCCTCCACGCGGCGAACGGCGAGCGGATCCTCTCCGCCCTCGGCCGCGAGGAATGCGACCGCGTCGCGGAGGCCCTGCGCGCCCTGCTGGTGAGCCTGGGAGACAAGCGGCTGGAGTGACTCCCACGAGCGACTCCCACGGAGGCCGTCCCCGGCGCCTGGCGGCGCGCGTCACACCGAGTGCGTCACGTACCCTCGCCCAGCTGACGAACTCCCCCGTCCCACCCGGCACTTGGCGACCACCCGTGGTGCCATGGCAGCACCGCCGGACCACGGCGCCACGGCCCCGGAACGAGGAGACGCCCCCATGCTCATGGCCCACCCAGCCGTCCTGCACCAACTGGTGGAGCGGTACACGGCCCAGGCCGCCGTCGGAGCGGCGGACGCCGCGACGCGTCGGCGCGCCGACGACCTGGCGTACACGCTGTGCGTCTCGACGGGCACCCGCCACGTCGAGGACGCCCTGCGGGTCGCCGCCCGCGTGCTCGGCGCGGAGGGCGGGAGCCTGACGCCGGCGGCCTGAACCCCGCCGGTGACCCACAGGCCTGCGGGGAAGCCGCAGGGAATACGCGGGGCTGCCGCCGTGGAGGGGACGGCGGCACCTCGGCCTCAAGGCGGCTTCCCCGACCGGCCGGCCGGCCCGCCCGCGCGCCGACCGGCACCCGCATCCAGCACCACACGCCCGTACCGCACCACCCCGCGCACGGAACCCAACCATCACCCCCCGGACAACCCCACGTTCCTCCCCCGTCACACAACAACGTGATCGTTCCCGGCATGACCGCATCGATCCGGGCCCGTCGCACGGCCGTCGCCGTCTCCGCGACCGCCGCCGCCCTCGCCACGCTGGGCACGACCACGACGGCCCCCGCCGCCCCCGCGACGAACGACACCCAGGCCACCACCTCTCCCGCGCACACCTCGGGCACCGCCGGCCTCAAGGGCGTCGACTACGCGGCCTGGCAGCGGGACGTGCAGGCCGCCGTCGACCGGGCGACGCCGTACGTCCGCGAGCGCACCGCCCAGGCCCGTACCGAGAAGCAGGCCGTGGTCCTGGACATCGACAACACCTCGCTGGAGACCGACTTCCACTGGACGTACCCGACGCCGGCCGTCGCCCCCGTCCGCGAGCTGGTCCGGTACGCGCACGAGCGCGGCGCCGCCGTCTTCTTCGTCACCGCGCGCCCCCGCCTCCTGGGCTCCCTGACGGAGGACAACCTCAAGCGCGTCGGCTACCCGGTGGACGGCCTTTCCGTCCGCCGCCTCCCCGACCTCTTCCGCGACGTCAGCGCCTACAAGACCGCCGAGCGCGCGAAGATCGAGGCCAAGGGCTACAAGATCATCGCCAATATCGGCAACAACACCACCGACCTCTCCGGCGGCCACGCGGAACTCACGGTCAAGCTCCCCGACTACGACGGCAAGCTGTCCTGAGCCCGGCCGCCCGGAGGGTACTGGGGAGCCGGCCGCCCCTCTGCCTAGACTGTTCTCCTCGGGCGTGACGACGCCCGGCAGGGACGGGAGAGCGACAGTGACGGCAGGCGTCGGCAGATTCGAGAGCCCCGAGGGGGCCGTCGAACGGAGCGCCGCCGACCCGTCGGCGGACGTGCTGGGCGAGGCCGCCGCCGCGTTCGGGCTGCTGGCCTCCCCCGCCCGGCTGCACCTCGTCTGGGCCCTCGCCCAGGGCGAGAGCGACGTGACCGGGCTGGCCGAACGGGTCGGCGGCGCGCTGCCCGCGATCAGCCAGCACCTCGCGAAGCTCAAGCTCGCCGGGCTGGTGCGGTCCCGCCGCGAAGGCCGCCGGGTGGTCTACCTGGTGGACGACCCGCACGTGGTGACCATCGTCCGCCTCATGGTCGACCAGCTCTCCGACCGCCGGGCCGAACCCGCGCCCCGGTCCCGGTCCGGCGCCGGTTCCGGACGCCTCCGTGGCCTGGGCGCCTGAGGTCGGCCAGGCCGGCTCCACCCTTCACGCGCTGCGGGAGCTGGGCAGCGGCCCGCGCGGACTGACCGAGGACGAGGCCGCCCGCCGGCTGGCCGACGCCGGCGAGAACGTCCTGCCCGGCCGCCGGCCGCCCGGGCCCGTCCGGCGGTTCGCGCACGGCCTCCGCGACCCGTTCACCGCCGTCCTCCTCTGCCTCGGCCTGGTCTCCGCCGCGGTCGCCTCCTGGGGCACCGCCTGTGTGATCAGTGTCCTCGTCGCCGTCAGCTGCGCCCTCAGGACCGTCGGCGAGCACCGCGCGGAACGCGCCGCGGCGGCGCTGCGCGACCTCGTCCCCACCACCGCAACCGTCCGCCGCCGCCCCGCGCCCGACGCGCCCCCGGCCCACCGGGAGCTGCCCGTCGGCGAACTCGTCCCCGGCGACGTCGTCCTCCTCTCCCCCGGCGACCTCGTCCCGGCCGACCTGCGCCTGCTCCGCACGACCGGTCTGACGGTCCACGAGGCCGTCCTGACGGGCGAGTCGACGCCGGCGGAGAAGCGGGCCCGGGACCTGGCGGCGGGCGCGCTCCGACCGGTGTCCACCGCCGCGTACGCGGGCGACGTCGGCGGCCCGGCCGCGGCGGGAGCCGCCGACGACCCCGTCGACGGAACGGACGACCGCGACCGGACGGGCGGTCCCGCCGGCCGCTCCCGCCTCCCCGGCCGGACGCCGGCGGAGCGCACCCCTCTCCCGCACACCGCCCTGGAAGGCGCGGCCGACGGCCTCCGGACGACGCCGTCACCGGCGCGCCGCCTCACCCTCGTACCGGCCGACGGGGCGAGCACCCCGGCGGACGACGACGGAGCGGCGCTCCACCGTCACGGCCCCCACCGCCCGGCGCCCGGTCCGGAGTACGCGGACGGCCGCCGGACAAGCGGCCCGGGCGGCGCATACGACGACCCCGACCCCGCCCACCTCTGCTTCCAGGGCAGCAGCGTCCTCTCCGGCACCGCCACCGGCGTCGTCGTCGCGACCGGGGCCGCGACCCGGCTCTCCGGGGCGCTGCCGGGCGCGGCGGCCGGGAGGGGCGGGCGCCGGGTCACGCCGTTCGACCGGTCCGTCAACGGCATCGCCTGGACGCTGATCCGGTTCATGCTGCTGACCGCGCCCCTGGTGCTGGTCGCGAGCGCGCTGCTGCGCGGGCGCGGGATGGAGACGCTGCCGTTCGCCGTGGCGGTGGCGGTCGGGCTGACGCCCGAGATGCTGCCCGTCGTCGTGACGGCGGCGCTGGCGCGCGGCGCCGCCGGTCTCGCCCGCGGCGGCGAGGTGATCGTGCGGCGCCTGCCCGCCCTCCACGACCTGGGCGCCGTCGACGTGCTGTGCGTGGACAAGACGGGCACCCTCACCCAGGACCGCCCCGTCCTCCACCACGCCGAGGACGGGCACGGGCGCGACGGCGAGGAGGTGCTGCGCTGGGCGGCGGTCAACGCCCTGTGGACCCTGCACCTCGCCGAACTCCCGCTGCCCGACGCCCTGGACGAGGCCGTCCTCGACGCGGCGGGGGACGACGCCCTGCTGGCCGCCGAGGAGGAGTACGAGGGGATCGCCGCGCTCCCCTGCGCTCCCGGGCGCCCCCTGTCCACGGCCGTCGTCCGACGCGCCGACGAGCCCCGG
This sequence comes from Streptomyces mobaraensis, assembly GCF_020099395.1. Taxonomy (NCBI): domain Bacteria; kingdom Bacillati; phylum Actinomycetota; class Actinomycetes; order Kitasatosporales; family Streptomycetaceae; genus Streptomyces; species Streptomyces mobaraensis. Next base: position 2,512,609 of record NZ_CP083590.1, read on the forward strand.
TTCGGCCTCGCGGGGGTCCACGTCCTCGTCGTCAAGGGCGCCCCGGAGGACGTCCTGGAGCGCTGCGCCCTCGAACCGGCGGAGCGCGACCGCCTGGCGCGGCGGGCGGCGGACCTGGCGGCGGACGGACTGCGCGTGCTCGCCGTGGCCCGCGCCGGGCGCCCGTCCCGCCACCGCCCCTACGGCCCGGCCGACGAACACGGCCTGGAGTTCACCGGCTTCCTCGCGCTGCACGACGCCCTCACCCCCACCGCCGCCGAGGCGCTGGCCGTCCTCGCGGACCGGGGCATCGCCGTCCGGGTCCTCACCGGCGACCACCCGGGCACGGCCGCCCGCGTCTGCCGCGACCTCGGTCTGGACCCGGGCGAGGTGGTGACCGCCGACCGCGTCGACGGCCTCACCGACGCCGAACTGGCCGCGCTCGCCGGCCGGACGACGGTCTTCGCGCGCTGCTCCCCCGACCACAAGGCCCGCATCGTCCGCGCCCTGCGCGCGAACGGCCGCACCACCGGTTTCCTGGGCGACGGGGTCAACGACCTGGCCGCCCTGCACGCCGCCGACGTCGGTGTCTGCCCCCGCGCGGGCGTCGACGTCGCGCGCGAGGCGGCGGACGTCGTCCTCGCCTCCAAGGACCTCACGGCCCTCGACCGGGCGGTGACCGCGGGCCGGCGCAGCACCGGCAACATCGCCGCCTACCTGCGGATCACGCTCTCGTCCAACTTCGGGAACGTCATCGCCATGCTGGCGGCCGGGCTGCTCCTGCCGTTCCTGCCGATGCTCCCCGCCCAGGTGCTGGTGCAGAACCTTTTCTTCGACGCGGCCCAGCTCGCCCTGGCCTTCGACCGTCCCGCCCCCGCCGCGCTGCGCCGGCCGACCCGGCTGCGCCCGCGCGACCTGCTGCGGTTCGTCACGGTCTTCGGCCTGCTCAACGCCGCCGCCGACCTCGCCACGTTCGGCGTCCTGGCCTTCGCCGTACGGTCGCTGGGGGACGACGGCGGCCAGGAGGCGTTCCACGCCGGGTGGTTCACCGAGAACCTGCTGACCCAGGCGTTGGTCATGCTCGTCCTGCGCTCCGGCCGGCACCTGGCCGAGGGCCGTCCCCCCGGCCCCGTCCGCCTCGCCACCACCGCCCTGGCGGTCGTGGGCCTCCTCCTGCCGCTGTCCCCGCTGGGCCCGCTCCTGGCCATGACCGGCCTGCCGCCGCTGTCGTACGTCCTCCTCGCCACCGTCCTGACCGTGTACGGCGCGGCCCTCACCGTCGCCAGGAACCGGTACGCGCGGCGGGTCGGCGGATGAGCGGGGCGGGGGACGGGGACGGGGATCAGGACGGGGGCGGGGGCGGGGGCCCGGAAGGCGCGCTCACCAGTCCCCGCCCCCGAAACCACCGCCGTCTCCCCCGCCGCCGTCGCCCCAGCCGCCGCCGAAGTCCCCGGGGTTGAAGTCGCTGCCGGAGAAGTCGCCCCCTTCGGGGCCGGTGTCCGTGGGAACGCCGCCGAAGTCCGACGCGTAGGCGGGGCCGCTGAGCATGCTGCCGAGCATGGTGCCCATGAGGAGGCCGGGCAGGATGCCGCCGCCGAAGTAGCCGCCGGCCCAGGGGGCGTAGGCGGGTCCCGCGTTCCAGTACGGCTGCGGGCCCTGGGCGGTCTGGACCGTACGGGACACGGGGTCCTCGCCGTCGGCGATGCGCGTCGCGTCGGCCCGGCAGGCCGGGACGGTACGCGGCGCGCCGCCCGGGGGCGCCCATTGGACGTCCTCGACGGACGGGCCGTGGCGCGGGTCGAAGAAGCAGGGCAGCCGGCGCTCGGGCAGCGGCGCGCCGGTGCGGCGGGCGGCGAGGGTGGCGAGGGCGAACCGGCCGTTGTCCAGGGCCTCGGTCACGGCCGTGACCTCCTGCGGCCTGGTCGCGGCCGCGATCCGGCGCTTGGCCTCCTCGTACGCGTCGAGGGCCTGTTCGTAGTCCTGCCGCATGGCGTCCGTGGCGCCCGGCTCCGACGGTGAGAAGTCGAGGCGGTCGAGCTCCTCGCCGAACGCGGTGATGTCCTCGTCGACGACGACGCGCAGGGCGTCCAGTTCGGCGCGCTCGCGCTCCTCGCGCTTCTTCTTCGCCCGCCGGTAGAACGCGTAGGCGCCGCCCGCGCCGGCGACGACGATCGCGCCGACGACGATCAGGCCGGTGGAGCCGCTCCCGGAGCCCGAGCCGCCCCACGAGCCGGGGGCGTGGCCCCGGGCGGTCCTGATCGCGCCGTCGACGAACGCGTTGAGCTCGGTGCTCGCGCTGGCGTTGTCGTTGCGGCGGACCGAGTCGCGCAGGTTGGCGACGGCGTTGCCGGACATCACGCCGCGGTCGGCACCGGCGTTGAACTTGTCACCGAGCCGGATGGCGTAGACGCCGCTGACGCCGACCTTCCCCCGCAGGTCCCCCAGGACGGTCGACCGCGGGAACTCCGGCGTGTTCGGCAGCACGGCGACGAACACCGGCTTGCCCGCGTCCTTGATCTTCTTGGCGAGGGCGTCCGCGTCGGCCGACGAGAGCTGGGAGGACGCCCGGGGGTCGACGTAGACCGGGCTCTTCTTGAGCCCCTCGGCGACCTCGTTCAGGCCGGTGGCGGCGTGGGCGGGCGGGGCGAGGGCCGCGCCGCCGGCCACCAGCAGCAGCGCCGCGACGAGCCCCGCGAAGAGGGCCGGCAGGGGCCGGAGGAGGGCCCTGGGAGTGGCGGACATAGACGGTGCTCCTCGGAGGGGCGTACGGAACGGATGACTACGGATGGATGCGTCGGCGGCAGGTCGGGTGACAGCCACTGCGGCGGCATTTCATGGGAATCCCGAACTTACTCCGCGTTCACTGAAACAACGGGCCATTCGGGCAGTCGGTTCCCCAGGCATCTCCTTCCGCACGCTGATGTCACCCCGATGTCACCCGTAGGACAGGCCGGGGCAGGGGTTGTCGGCCGCCGGGCGCATGGCGGAGACGCCCGTGGACGCTCGCGACGCGTCCGCCGCCGCCGTCCCCTCCGCCGCCGTCCCCTCCGCCGCCGTGCCGTCCGCCGCCGTGCCGTAGTCCCGCCCCAGGGTGACGGAAATACCGGAATCGGCGGTGCCCCGCACGAACGCCCCGGGGAAGAGCCGGGCCAGCGTACGGGCGCGGCCCGCCTGCCCCGGGCCGAACTCGATCACCGTGGTGCCCGCGTCGTCGGCCTCGACCGTGCGCGGGCCCGTCACCGTGTAGCCGTGCCGCCGGAGGAGCGCGGCGGCGCGGGCGGCCGGCCCGTCCGTGTGCGTCGCGTCGGCGAGCGAGACCCGGACGCCCGCGCCTTCGCCACCCTTTGATCCCTTGCTGTCCCCCGATCCCTTGCGGTCCCCCGACCCCTTGGTGTCCCCGGCGGAGCCGCCGGATCCTCCGCCCGCCACCGCCCGGTCCTCCCGCAGCGCCGCCCACAGCGCGTCCGCCTCCGGCTGGACGACCGCCACCCGGTCGCCCTCGTACCGCCACGGCATCGTCACGAACGTGATGTCGCCCTGGTCGATGCCCTTGAGCGACCGCGCGAAGGACACCAGCTTCTCCACGGAGCCCAGCCCCGGGTCCACGGTGAGGGATTTGGTGGCGGCGTCCGCCAGCGGCAGCAGCGCCGTGGGATCGAGCCCCCGGGACCGCACCTTCTTGATCAGGGCGGCGACGAACGCCTGCTGGCGGCGGATGCGCCCGATGTCGGAACCGTCGCCGAGCCCGTGCCGCACCCGTACGTAGTCCAGCGCCTTCCGCCCCGACACGGTCTGCCGCCCCTTCGTGAAGAGGAGGTCGCCGCGGCTGCCGCGGTTCGGGTCGAGGTCGCCCTCGTAGACGTCCTGCGGCATGCAGACCTCGACGCCGCCCACGGCGTCGGTCAGCGCGGCGAAACCGGCGAAGTCGACGACGACGGTGTGGTCCACGCGCAGCCCGGTGAGCCGTTCCACGGTGTTCTGGGTGCAGGCGGGGTTGCCCTCGGCCGTACCGCCGACCGAGAAGGCCGAGTTGAACATCGCCCTGTCCCGCGCGGCCGTCCAACTGCCGTCGGGGAGCCGGCAGGGCGGTATCTCGACGAGGGTGTCCCGGGGGATGGAGACGACGGCGGCCCGCTCCCCGTCCCCGTACACGTGCAGCAGGAAGGCCGTGTCCGAGCGGCCGACGCGGCCGGTGCCGCCGCCCAGGTCCCGGTTACCGCCGGCGCGCGAGTCGGAGCCTATGACGAGGACGTTGTCGCCGGCGGCGGAGCCGGGACGGTCCCGGGCGATGCCGTCCGCGTCGAAGACGCCGAGGTTGCCGTCGAGCCGCAGGTACGTCCAGCCGGCCGCGGCCAGCAGCAGTATCAGCAGCGCCAGCGACGCGCCGCCGAACGTCCGGCCGCGCCGCCGCTCCCGGCCGCCGCCCCCTCCGCCCATCTCCGAGCCCCCCAGCCCCTCCGCGCCCTCGCTCCCAAAGGCGTTTCCCCACGGTCCCCCAAAGACTCATCCCCAAAGACGGGCGGAAGTCACCTCTGGTTGCCCGTTTGCGCAAGGCTGCAAGTAAAGTGGACGGGCCGCGGACGACCGCAGACCGCGGAGCCGGACAACGCAGAGAAAGCAGGTGGCCGCCGTGCTGCGCAACGCCCTCGAACCCTGGCACCTCATCGTCGTGGTGCTCGTCCTCGTCGTGCTCTTCGGCTCGAAGAAGCTGCCCGACATGGCGCGTGCGCTCGGCAAGTCCGCGCGCATCCTCAAGAGCGAGGCCAAGGCCATGAAGGAGGACCCGTCGCCCGGGGCCCCTGCCGGTGCCGGTGAGGCCACGGGAACCACCGCACCCGCACCGGGCGGCAGCACGAGCCCCATCATCCCCACCACGGTCGAAAGCTCCCGCTGACCCCGGCTTCACCTCGTATTGCACTGCCGTACACCCTCGCTTGGTGAGCTTCCTCCGGCCGGGCACACCGCCGGCCCACGAGGAAGGAAAACACCATGGGTTCTCGTCCGTACGGGCGTCGTCTCGCCTGGGGCGCCGCCGCACTGCTCGTCGCCGGTGTCGCGGTGCCGGCCGCGGCCTCCGCCTCCGACGCCGGCCGCACGGACCGGACGGCCGAGTCGGCCGTCGCCGCCCAGGCCCACGGCCCGAAGAAGGCCAAGAACGTCATCCTGCTCATCGGTGACGGCATGGGCGACTCCGAGATCACCCTCGCCCGGGACTACACCGTGGGCGCGGCGGGCCGGCTGAACATGGACAAGTTCCCGATGACCGGCGCCTACACCACCTACTCCGTGGACAAGAACGGCAAGCCGGACTACGTCACCGACTCGGCGGCGAGCGGCACCGGCTGGGCGACCGGCCACAAGACCGTCAACGGCCGGATATCCAAGACGCCGGGCACCGACAAGCCGATGACGACGATCCTGGAGCTCGCCCAGCGCAACGGGCTCGCCACCGGCAGCGTCACCACCGCGGAGCTCACCGACGCCACCCCGGCCGTCCTCGCCTCGCACGCCACCGACCGCAGCTGCCAGGGCCCGGCCGACATGAAGGCGTGCCCGAGCGACCGGATCGCCAAGGGCGGCCCCGGCTCGATCGCCGAGCAGAGCGTCGACCACAAGGTGGACGTCCTCCTCGGCGGCGGCAAGCAGCGCTTCGACCAGAAGATCACCGAGGGCCGCTACAAGGGGCTGACCGTCACCGAGCAGGCCCAGAAGCTCGGCTACCAGGTCGTCACCGACGCCAAGGGCCTCGGCAAGGCGCGGTCCGGCAAGCCCGTGCTCGGCCTGTTCGCCCCCGGCAACGTCCCGGTCGAGTGGACCGGCAAGCCCGCCGCCCAGGGCGGCACCGCGCCGCAGCGCTGCGTGACGAACAACCCGGAGCGCACCGCCGGCACGCCCACCCTGGAGGAGCAGACCAAGAAGGCGCTCCAGCTGCTGGAGCGGAAGCAGCGCGGCAAGAAGGGCTTCTTCCTCCAGGTCGAGGGCGCTTCGATCGACAAGCGCGACCACTCGGCCGACCCGTGCGGCCAGATCGGCGAGACGGCCGCGCTGGACCGCGCGGTGAAGGTCGCCCGCGCCTACGCGGCCCAGCACCCCGACACCCTGGTCGTCACCACCGCCGACCACGGGCACACCAGCCAGATCGTGCCGCTGGAGGCCACCCCGCCCGGCCTGTCCTCGACGCTCGTCACCGACGAGGGGCAGCAGCTCAAGGTCAACTACTCGACCAACACCCCGGGCAAGTCGCAGGAGCACACCGGCACCGAGGTCCGCATCGCGGCCCAGGGCCCGCTGGCGGAGCGCGTCCTCGGCGTGACCGACCAGACCGAGCTCTTCACCACCATCCGGACGGCGCTCTCCCTGCGCTGACCGCCGCGCCGATCACCGGGCCCGCCACCGGGCCGGGCATCGGCCGACCACCGGACCCGTGGGGCCCGGCCGACCGGAGGAACCCGGAGGCCGGGCCCCACGGGCTCTCCTGTGGGTTGTGCCAGTTATCCCGCCGGAACGTTGGTGGAATGCTCATCGCTCCGGGGGCGGGCGCGGTCAACACTGGGGGTTCGGATCATTCGCCCCAGGAGGAACCACCGATGTCCGGGTCGCGCGTCATCGCCCTCGGTCACTATCAGCCCGCCAAGGTGCTCTCCAACGACGAGCTGGCGGCGATGGTGGACACGAGCGACGAGTGGATCCGCTCCCGCGTGGGCATCCACACGCGGCGGATCGCCGGACCGGACGAGACCGTGGCCGCGATGGCCGGCGAGGCCGCGGCCAAGGCCCTCGCCACGAGCGGCCTCGACCCGGCCGCCATCGACCTCGTCCTGGTCGCCACCTGCACCGCCGTCGACCGCAGCCCGAACACGGCCGCCCGCGTGGCGGCCCGGCTGGGGCTCACCTCCCCGGCCGTGATGGACGTCAACGTCGTCTGCTCGGGCTTCACCCACGCCCTGGCCTCCGCCGACCACGCCATCCGCGCCGGCGCGGCGACGAACGCCCTGGTCGTCGGGGTGGAGAAGTTCACGGACGTGGTGGACTGGACCGACCGCTCGACGTGCGTCCTCGTCGGCGACGGCGCCGGCGCCGCGGTCGTCTCCGCCTCGGAGGAGCCCGGTATCGGCCCGGTGGTCTGGGGCTCCGTCCCGGACATGGGGCACGCCGTGCGCATCGAGGGCACCCCCTCCCGGTTCGCCCAGGAGGGCCAGTCCGTCTACCGGTGGGCCACCACGCAGCTGCCGCCGATCGCCCGGTCCGTCTGCGAACGGGCCGGGGTCACCCCGGAGGAGCTGGCCGCGGTCGTCCTCCACCAGGCCAACCTGCGGATCATCGAACCCGTCGCCCGCCGCATCGGCGCCGTCAACGCCGTGATCGCCACCGACGTCACCGAGTCCGGCAACACCTCGGCCGCGAGCATCCCGCTCGCCCTCTCCAAGCTCGTCGAACGCGGCGCCATCCCGTCCGGCGCGCCGGTGCTCCTCTTCGGCTTCGGCGGCAACCTCTCATACGCGGGCCAGGTCATCCGCTGCCCGTGATGGGGTGAACGGCGCGGGATGGCGGCCCTCCGGAGGTGTCCGATCCGTTCAAGACCGGCCCCGCGGCCCCTGCCTACCGTGCTCGCATGACACCTCGCACGACACCTCCTGTCACTCCTCCTTCGGCGCCCCGTTTCGACTGCACCGGCCTCGTCGTCGCCGACATGGCCTCCTCCCTCGCCTTCTACCGCCGCCTCGGCCTGGACGTCCCGGCGGAGGCGGACGACCTGCCGCACGTCGAGCACGTGCTGCCGAACGGCCTGCGGCTGCTGTGGGACACCGACGCGACCTACCGCTCCTTCGCCCCCGACACCCGCCTGTCCACCGGCCCCGGCCGCGTCACCCTGGGTTTCGCGTGCGACGGCCCCGCCGGGGTGGACGCCGTCTGGGCCGAGCTGACGAAGGCCGGGTACACCGGGCACCAAGCGCCGTGGGACGCGGTCTGGGGACAGCGGTACGCGATCGTGCTGGACCCGGACGGCAACGCGGTGGACCTGTTCGCCGCCCTGGAGTCCCCCTCGGCTTCGGCGGGCTAGCCGCCACCGGCCGGCCGTCATCGGCCGGCCGTCATCGGCCGGCCGTCATCGGAGAGGTGGATCACCGCTCCCGGACGTCGGCGGGCGACGCGAGGTCACCGCCCGCGCACCAGCTCGCCGAGCGTCGTCCCGGTCAGCCGCCGTACCTCGCGCGCCAGATGAGCCTGGTCGGCGTAACCGCACTTCGCGGCCACGTCGGCGAAGCGGACGCCGGTCCGGGCCAGCTCCAGCGCCCGGTTCGCCCGCAGCACGCGGGCGAGCGTCTTCGGCCCGTACCCGAAGGCGTGGAGCGAGCGCCGGTGCAGCTGCCGTTCACCGAGGCCCAGCCGGGCGGCCAGTAGGGACACCGGTTCGCCGCGCCGGGCGGACGCCAGGACGGCGGCCGCCATGGGGTCGTACGTGTCCGGGCCCGCGGCATCGCCGACGACGTCCTCCAGGGCGCGCCCGGGCAGGGGCGCCTCCGCCACCCGCCGGGCGGCGAGCCGCGCCCGGCGGCCGGGCCACAGGTCGCCCAGCGGCACCCGCCGGTCGCGGAGCTCGTGCGCCCGCACCCCCAGCAGGGCCGGGCCGGTGCCAGGAAGGAAGCGCACCCCGGTGTACACGGCCCCCGGTACCGCCTCGACGAGATGCGCCCCGGTGTCCGGGCCCGCCACGACCAGCCGCCCGCCGACCGCGATCAGATCCATGCAGCCGTCCGGGACGACCCGCACGGGATCGGCGGACGCGTCCATCCGGGTCCACACGACCGCCCCGGACAGCCGGCGCGAGGGCCGCTCCCGATAGCCGGCCGACGCGTCGGGCACTAGGGCGACTCCCGCAGGTAGAGCGCCCCGCAGGAATGGCAGATGGGAACCTTGCCGGTGCCCCAGAGGTCGACGGATCGGATGGCCGCGCCCGGGTCGAGCTCACGGCCGCACATCCCGATCAGGCCGTCGCCTTCACGGACCACGTGCCACGTCTTGACCGCGGGGTCGATGTCGTCCGGCGAGCTGCCGTCCGCGTATTCGGCACGCAACTCGTGTTCCATACGGCCTCCTCCTGGTTCTTCCCGTGCTCCACGATGCGCCGGGCCCCGTGGGGGCGCCACCGGCACCGGGAGCCGACCTCAGAACACCGACCAGCCCGTCAGCGTGGTGAAGTGGTCCAGCGCGGCGACGCCCGCCACCGAGTTCCCGCGCGCGTCCAGCCCCGGGCTCCAGACGCAGAGCGTGCAGCGCCCGGGTATGACGGCGATGATGCCGCCGCCCACTCCGCTCTTGCCCGGCAGTCCCACCCGGTAGGCGAAATCGCCGGCGGCGTCGTAGGTGCCGCAGGTCAGCATCACGGCGTTGATCTGCTTCGCCTCCCGGCGCGGCAGCAGCCGGGTGCCGTCGGTCCGCAGCCCGTGGCGGGCCAGGAAGCCGCTGGCGAGGGCCAGGTCCCGGCAGCTCATCTCGATGGAGCACTGCCAGAAGTAGTGCTCCAGGACCGTGGGCACGGGGTTGTCGAGGTTGTCGTAGCTGGCCATGAAGTGGGCGAGGGCCGCGTTCCGGTCGCCGTGCTCGGACTCCGACCTCGCCACGGCGGGATCGAAGGACACCTCCGGATTCCCGCTCTCGGCGCGCAGGAACTCCAGCATCGTGGTGCTGGCGTCGCCCGTCAGCGTCTGCAGCCGGTCGGTGACGACGAGCGCTCCCGCGTTGATGAACGGGTTGCGCGGGATGCCGTTCTCGTATTCGAGCTGCACGAGGGAGTTGAAGGCATTTCCGGACGGTTCCGTTCCGACCCGCTCCCAGATCTTGTCCCCGCCCTCGGCCAGCACGAGCGCCAGTCCGAAGGCCTTGGAGATCGACTGCACGGAGAACGGCCGCTCCCAGTCCCCCACGCCGTAGACGCCCCCCGAGACATCGGCGACCGCCATTCCGAACTGCCCGGTGTCCATCCCCGCCAGGGCCGGAATGTACTGGGCCGCCTGACCGCGGCCCACCAGCGGGCGCGCGAACGCGGCTACCTCTTCGAGGACGGCCTGGTAGTCCACTGGCGTGCGCTTTCTGTCTCCGTACCGACGTGCGACATCCGGCCTGCGGCCGAATCGGCTCGCACGATATCCGAACACCCCGATAACCTGCGAACTTTTCGGTAGAACAGGGCCATTCAGGCGTATACGACAGAGCGTGCGCCACCGGAACCGTCGAGGAGCGCAGGCCGTGGCCGCACCCATGTCCGCCGGGACACTGCTCACCGTCCTGAGAGCGGAAGGCTCCACCGTCGTCGAGGTGCCCGGCTGGCGCACCCACAACCGGGCCGGCCATGGGCCGTGGGGCCCGGTCCACGGAATCATCGTCCACCACACGGCCACCACCGGCACGGAGAACACCGTCCGCCTCTGCTGGCAGGGCACCGACTCCCTGCCCGGCCCGCTGTGCCACGGGGTCGTGGGCAAGGACGCCCGGATCCACCTCGTCGGCTGCGGGCGCGCCAACCACGCCGGCGGCGGCGACCCGGACGTCCTGCGGGCCGTCATCGAGGAACGGCGCACACCGCCTCCGCGGCGTTCCGACGCCGACGGGAACACCTACTTCTACGGCTTCGAGTGCGTGAACCTGGGCAATGGGACGGACCCCTGGCCGGAAGCACAGCTGGAAGCGGTGGAACGGGCGGCGGCAGCGCTCTGCCGGCACCACGGCTGGACCGAGCGGTCCGTCATCGGACATCTGGAGTGGAGGCCGGGGAAGATCGATCCGCGCGGCTTCACCATGGACCGGCTGCGGGCCCGCATCCGTGACCGGCTCATGTGACGGCCGGGCGGGCAGCGCCCTCCGGCGGGCCCCACCGGCGGGTCTCCCGCGGATCCCGGCGACGCCCCCCGTCCGGGACTCGCCGACAATGGGAGGGTGACCGGCCCGTCTCCCCTCGCCTCCTCCGTACCCCTTGGCCTCGCCACCCTGCGGCCCAGGCTGCCGTCCCCCGTCGTCGAACTGGCCGACGAGCGGTTCACCCGCCATGGCGTACGGCTGCTGCTCAAGCGGGACGATCTGATACATCCCCGGCTGCCCGGCAACAAGTGGCGCAAGCTGGAGCCGAACCTGCGGGCCGCCGCGGCCTCCGGCCGGTCCACGCTGCTCACGTTCGGCGGCGCCTACTCCAACCATCTGCGGGCCACCGCCGCCGCGGGCCGCCTGCTCGGCTTCGCCACCATCGGCGTCGTCCGCGGTGACGAGCTCGCGGACCGGCCGCTGAACTGGTCGCTGGCACGCTGCGCGGCCGACGGCATGCGCCTGCGCTTCGTCGACCGGGCCACCTACCGCCGCAAGACCGAGCCGGAGGTGCTGGCCGAGCTCGGGGCGGACGGCTGCCACCTCGTCCCCGAGGGCGGCAGCAACGCCGCCGCCGTCCACGGCTGCGCGGTGCTCGGCCACGAACTGCGCGCCGTCCTCGGGCCGGGGGACGTCGCCGCCGTCGCCTGCGGCACGGGCGGGACGCTCGCCGGGCTGGCCGCCGGACTCGGCGAGGGGACGCGGGCCCTCGGCTTCCCGGTGCTCAAAGGCGGCTTCCTGAGCGCGGAGGTCGAGCGGCTGCAGACCGAGGCGTTCGGCGGCCGCCGGGGCGACTGGTCGCTGGACGACCGCTTCCACTGCGGTGGTTACGCCCGCACCACCCCGGAGCTGGACGCCTTCGCCGACGACTTCGCCGGCCGTCACGGCCTGCCGCCGGAACGGCTGTACGTGGCCAAGGCGTTGTACGGCCTGACGACACTCACCGAGGAAGGGGCGTTCGCGCCGGGCACGACGGTCGCCGCCGTCATCACGGGCGGCCCCGATCCCCAACCCGAGCCGGACCAGGCGTAGGAGCCGGCGGACTCGGCGGACGGCGCCCGGCCCGCCCGGTGCCTTCGCACGCCCTGTGGATCCGGGTCGCCGTCCGTTCCCTGCGCCGTTCATTCCGTCGCCTCCTCCCGGTACGCCGCGGCCTCCTCCAGGTCCAGCCGCCGCAACAGCGTCCGCAGCATCTCGTCGTCGATCCGCCGCGCGTCCCGCAGGGCCACGAAGACCTCGCGCTCGGCCTCGATGACCTCCCGGGTCAGCCGCCGGTAGGTGTCGTCCGCCGACTCCCCGGTGGTCTCGTGCACGGCACCGAGCCGCTCCCACACCGCGTTGCGGCGGCGCTCCAGGACGGCGCGCAGCCGGTCGGCGAGCGGCTGGGGCAGGGCGTTGCGGTCGTCGGCGAGGAGTTCGTCGAGCCGGCGCTCCGCGGCGGTGGACGCCTCGCTCTGGGCCTGCGCCTCGGCGAGGGTGGCGGATCGCGGATCGCGGCCCGGCAGCCGCAGCGCGCGGATCAGCGGGGGCAGGGTGAGGCCCTGCACCACCAGGGTGCCGATCACCGTGGTGAAGGTGAGGAACAGCACCAGGTTGCGCGCCGGGAAGGCGTCCCCGCCATGGGTGGTGACGGGGATCGAGAAGGCGATGGCCAGCGAGACGACCCCGCGCATCCCCGCCCAGCCCACCACGAAGGTGCCGCGGGCGGTGGTCTCCCGTTCCCGTTCGCGGATCCGCGCGGACAGCAACCGCGGCAGGAACGTGGCCGGATAGACCCAGAGGAAGCGGGCGACGACCACGGAGAGGAAGACGACCAGGGCGTACCAGGCCGCCTCGCCCGTCCCGTACTCCTCCACCCCGCCGACCACCACGCGGAGTTGAAGGCCGATCAGGGCGAAGACGGCGGACTCCAGGACGAAGGCGACCATCTTCCACACGGCCGCCTCCTGGAGCCGGGTGGCGAAGTCCACCTGCCAGGAGCGGTGCCCGAGATAGAGGCCGACCACCACGACCGCGAGCACACCGGACGCCTCCACCTGTTCGGCTGCGGTGTAGGCCGCGAAGGGAATGAGGAGGGAGAGGGTGTTCTGCAGCAGCGGGTCCCGCAGCCGCTTCCGCAGCCAGTGCAGCGGCACCATGAGAACCAGGCCGACCCCGACGCCGCCCAGCGCCGCCACCGCGAACTCCCGCATCCCGCCCGCCCAGGTGGCGCCCTCGCCGACCGCGGCGGCCAGCGCCACCTTGTACGCGGTGATGGCGGTGGCGTCGTTCACCAGGGACTCGCCCTGGAGGATCGTGGTGATGCGCGACGGCAGCCCCAGTCGGCGGGCGATGGCGGTCGCGGCGACCGCGTCGGGCGGGGCCACGACGGCGCCGAGGACGAGCGCCGCCGTCAACGGCAGGCCGGGCACCACCAGAAAGGCGGTACAGCCGACGGCGAGCGCGGCGAAGAGCACATAGCCGACCGAGAGCAGTGCCACCGGACGGGCGTTGGCGCGCAGGTCGAGGTACGAACTGTCGAGCGCGGCGGTGTGCAGCAGCGGTGGCAGGACCAGCGGCAGCACGATGTCCGGATCGAGGGTGTAGTCCGGCACGCCCGGCAGGTACGACGCGGCGAGCCCCGCCGCGACCAGCAAGAGGGGCGCGGACACGGGTGTCCTGCGGGCGGCGCCCGCGACGGCGGCGCTTCCCGCCACCAGTACCAGCAGTGGCATCACATCCATCGGTGCCCGCCCATGTCCATGCCGTCCTCACCTTCTAATCTGGCCATCATGATCGAGTGCCCGCACTGTGCCGAGCTGCCGCGCCCCGAGCCCGTCCCGCTGAGCGAGACCTGCCCCGAGTGCGCGACGGCCGGCAGCCACCCTGTCCAGCTCCGGTTGTGCCTGGTGTGCGGGCACGTCGGATGCTGCGACTCGTCGCCGCACCGGCATGCCACCGCCCACTACGAGGAGACCGGCCACGCGGTGATGCGCAGCTTCGAGCCGGGCGAGTCCTGGCGCTGGTGCTACGTCGACCGGCGCCTGCTGACCTGATCCTCCCCGGCGTTCCTTCGAACGTCCCCCTGATCCGACCCCGACGCGTCCCTGACTTTCCGACCCTGAGCCGGGTCGGCGCCCGGGGCGCTGTCGGTGCCGCCCGCTAGCATGCAGGCATGATCCGATCCGCGACGCCCGCCGACGTTCCCGTGCTCCACGCGATGATTCGCGAACTGGCGGCGTACGAAAGGGCGCTGGGCTCCGCGCGGGCGACCGAGGAGCAGCTGCGTGAGGCGCTTTTCGGAGCGCACCCCGCGGTCTTCGCCTTGATAGCGGAGAGTGACGGCCCCGGAGCGGGGATTACAGAGGGCAGCGCGGCCCCGGCGGGCGAACCGGTGGGTTTCGCGCTGTGGTTCCGCAACTTCTCCACCTGGACGGGCACGCACGGTGTTTATCTGGAGGACCTCTACGTGCGGCCCGCGGCGCGGGGCGGAGGGTACGGCCGGGCGTTGCTCGCCGAACTGGCCCGCACCTGCGTGGAGCGCGGCTACCAGCGTTTCGAATGGTCAGTACTGGACTGGAACGAACCGTCGATCCGCTTCTACGCGTCGCTCGGCGCGGAGCCCATGGACGAATGGACGGTGCACCGGATATCGGGCGAACCGCTCCACGCCCTTGCGGCACTCGCGCAGAGTGACGAAAATCCCAACAGGGCGACTTCTCTTTCGATTTGAGACCGCAAGCCCCTAGCCACTTTCCGTGCTCATGGGTTTACCATGAGTGACAGTCGTGGGCCTGCGGCGCGGACCTCCAGATCGCGATAGCGTCGCAGCCGGAAATGTGCCGCGGCGGCCTTGTGCCATCCTCTCCCGGAGGGTGCACGGCCGACGCCCGTCAAAGCTCAAGAAGCTTGTGTCACCTTGGAGGTGAGGGTGTCCCCCATCGCAGGCGAGTCCGGGGCGACCCAGGACTTCGTGGAAGTCCGGCTGCCCGCTGCGGGTGCCTACTTGTCGGTCCTGCGGACGGCGACAGCCGGTCTCGCGGCCCGACTGGACTTCACCCTCGACGAAATCGAGGATCTGCGCATCGCCGTGGACGAGGCGTGCGCGATCCTCCTGCAACAGGCCGTGCCCGGCTCCGTACTGAGCTGCGTCTTCCGCCTCGTCGGCGACGCGCTCCGGGTGACGGTCTCGGCACCCACGACGGACGGCCGCGCGCCCGAGCGCGACACCTTCGCCTGGACGGTGCTCTCCGCCCTGGCCGGCGAGGTGGACTCCACCGTCGCGGACGACCGCACGGTCAGCATCAGCCTGCACAAGAAGCGCGGCGCCGGCCCCGGGCAGCCGTGACGGAAGAGGGGGCTCCGTGAGTACTGCATCGTCGCGGGAAGTACGCACCCCGGCCATCCCGCATCAGTCCGCCCGGCACCATCCGGGGAACGCGGCGGCTCTGGAGCCGGACGAGGCGAGTGACCGACCGGAGCGGGCGGACCACATGGATCAGCAGGACCAGCAGCGGCGGTCGCTCTCGCAGCCGCAGGATCGCAGCGGAGCGCGTGCCCTGTTCACCCGGTTGCGGTCGCTTCCCGACGGCTCCCCGGAGCGGGCGGAGCTGCGCAATCACCTGGTGCGGATGCATCTGCCGCTGGTCGAGCACCTGGCGCGGCGGTTCCGCAACCGCGGCGAGCCGCTCGACGACCTGACCCAGGTCGCCACCATCGGCCTGATCAAGTCCGTGGACCGCTTCGATCCGGACCGGGGTGTGGAGTTCTCCACCTACGCCACGCCCACGGTCGTCGGTGAGATCAAGCGCCACTTCCGGGACAAGGGATGGGCGGTCCGTGTGCCGCGCCGGCTCCAGGAGCTGCGGCTGTCGCTGACCACCGCCACCGCGGAGCTCTCCCAGCGGCACGGCCGCGCGCCCACGGTCCACGAGCTGGCCGAACACCTCGGCATCTCGGAGGAGGAGGTGCTGGAGGGCCTGGAGTCGGCCAACGCGTACAGCACGCTCTCCCTCGACGTGCCGGACACGGACGACGAGTCGCCCGCCGTCGCCGACACCCTCGGCGCGGAGGACGAGGCCCTGGAGGGCGTCGAGTACCGCGAGTCCCTCAAGCCCCTGTTGGAGGACCTGCCGCCACGCGAGAAGAAGATCCTTCTGCTGCGGTTCTTCGGCAACATGACACAGTCGCAGATCGCTCAGGAGGTCGGCATCTCCCAGATGCACGTCTCGCGACTGCTCGCCCGCACCCTCGCCCAGCTCCGCGAGCGGCTGCTCGTCGAGGAGTAGCCACCTCGTCGAGGAGTGGTCGCCGCGTCGGCCGCCGCGACCGGACGTCGGGGAGCTCGGGCCCGGCGTCCGGGACACCGCGACCCGCTCGGGAACGGCGGCTCAGGACTCCCGCGGGCCGATCCCCAGCGCCTCGGTGGCCGTCGGGTTCACCAGCAGTCCCAGGGTGAGCACGGCGGCGAGTGCCAGCACCACGCCCGCGGCGATCAGGCCGCCGCCCCCGTTGATCAGCGACCAGGCGACGGGGAACGCCACGAGCTGGGTGATCAGCGCGGGCCCCCGGCTCCAGCGGCGGCGCAGCAGCAGGCCGCGGGCCGCCGCCAGTGGCAGCAGGGCCAGGACGACCATGGTCGCCCCGCCCGTCACCGCCTGCCGCGGGCTGTCCGGCTTCCCGAGCAGCCCCATGACCAGGATGTACAGCCCGCCGATCAGCAGGGCCAGCCCCTCCAGGCCGGCCAGCGCGGCGGCGGCCGTCAACCGGGCGGGCCGCGGACCGGCCGGCTCCGGGACGTCGGGTGCCTTGCTGCCGCCGCTCTCGGGGGCGGCGCTCTTACGGGCGGACTTCGACGCGGACTGCTTGCTGCTCACCCCAGCAGGGTAGCCCCGCCCCGTCCCGACCGGTCGCGCCCGGGCGATCCGGCGACGCGGCGGGCCGGAACGGCGACACCTGAGGTGGGTCGTGTACCGACAGGTAGGTAGGCTGGCGCGCATGCGTGCGCTTCTCGTGGTCAACCCTTCGGCCACCACCACCAGTGCCCGTACGCGCGATGTCCTGGTGCACGCGCTCGCCAGCGACCTCAAGCTCGAGGTCGCCACCACCGAGTACCGGGGGCACGCGCGGGACCTGGCACGGGCCGCCGCGGAGAGCGGGAACACCGAGCTGGTGGTCGCGCTGGGCGGGGACGGAACGGTCAACGAGGTCGTCAACGGTCTGCTGCACCACGGCCCCGACCCGGAGCGCCTGCCGCGCCTGGCCGTGGTGCCCGGCGGCTCGACCAATGTGTTCGCCCGCGCGCTGGGGCTGCCGAACGATCCCGTCGAGGCAGCGGGCGCCCTGCTGGAGGCGCTGCGCGACGGCGACGAGCGGATCATCGGTCTGGGGCACGCGGCCGGTACCCCGGGCAGCGAGGACGAAGGGGCGCCCGGCCGCTGGTTCACCTTCTGCGCCGGCCTCGGCTTCGACGCGGGTGTCGTCGGCCGAGTGGAGCAGCAGCGGGAGCGCGGCAAACGTTCGACGCATTCCCTGTACGTGCGACAGTTCATGCGTCAGTTCCTCGGCGAGTCCAACCGCCGGCACGGGACGATCACCCTCGAACGGCCTGGCGAGGAGCCACTCGCGAATCTCGTCATGTCGATAATCTGCAACACGTCGCCGTGGACGTACTTCGGCAACCGGCCGATCTACGCGCTGCCCCGCGCGTCCTTCGACACCGGCCTTGACGTGCTGGGACTCACCAGGCTCTCGCCCCTCACGGCCGGCCGCCACATCACCCGGCTGCTGACCTCCACACCGGAGCGCGGACCCGAGGGCAGACACGCTGTGTCACTCCATGACCAGAGTTCCTTCACCTTGCATTCCCAGGCCCCGCTCCCGTTTCAGATGGACGGTGACCACCTCGGATTGCGTACGAGCGTGACGTTCACAGGCGTTCGCCGTGCACTGCGTGTGATTGTGTGAGTGTGAGGGCCTAAAGTCCTTCCACTCGAACGTTTAGCCTGGGTTCCACCCTCTGGAAGTACGGCTGTGACCTAGCTGACACCGAGGAATCAAAAAAAACTTTCCAGAAGGGGTTGTGTCGGCCGCCGAGGTTTGCGAGTCTCTTCATGGCGATCGGGACAGCCGCTCATCTCGGCTTCCCCGGGTTGCCCGAACCCCCTCTCTCTTTCCTGGACCGCAGCCAGTCTCGACTGGGTAACGGCCCTTCCCTTGCGGGGGGATTCGTGAAAGCGTTCACATTCACAAGCCACGTAGCCGCAATAACGAGGAGATGGAGCAGCCATGGACTGGCGTCACAACGCCGTTTGCCGCGAGGAAGACCCCGAGCTGTTCTTCCCCATCGGCAACACCGGTCCTGCGCTGCTGCAGATCGAGGAAGCCAAGGCCGTCTGCCGCCGCTGCCCCGTGATGGAGCAGTGCCTGCAGTGGGCGCTCGAGTCCGGCCAGGACTCCGGCGTCTGGGGTGGCCTCAGCGAGGACGAGCGCCGCGCGATGAAGCGCCGCGCCGCCCGCAACCGGGCTCGCAACGCGACCGCCTGACGACGCCCCCTCGGCCCCCGAGCCGCAGCGCGCAGTGCCCCTGACGTATCGGGGGCGCCCACCAGCACCGCACAGTGAAGCTTTGAGCCCCGGACCGGCCACGGTCCGGGGCTCAGTGCTGTGCCCGGCGCGACGCGGCCCGATGCCGCGCCGCCGCTGAGCGGAACCGGTCTGATCAGGGCTTTTCCGGCCGCACGGGGAGGTCGAGGACGACTCGGGTGCCCCGCTCGGAGGCGGGCACCATGTCGAACCTGCCGCCGAGCTCGCCCTCGACCAGGGTGCGGACGATCTGGAGGCCGAGGTTCCCCGCCTGGTGCGGATCGAATCCCTCGGGCAGCCCGCGCCCGTCGTCCTGGACCGAGATCAGCAGCCGGGCGTCGGCCCGTGTGCCCCCGCGTACCGCCGTCACCTCGACCGTTCCCTGCTCCCCCGGCCCGAACCCGTGCTCCAGGGCGTTCTGCAGCAGCTCGGTCAGGACCATGGAGAGCGGAGTCGCGACCTCCGCGTCGAGCACTCCGAACCGTCCGGTCCTGCGGGTGTGGACGCGACCTGGTGAGATCTCGGCGACCATGGCGAGCACCCGGTCGGCGATCTCGTCGAATTCGACCCGTTCGTCGAGGTTCTGCGAGAGCGTCTCATGGACGATCGCGATCGAGCCGACCCGGCGTACGGCCTCCTCCAGCGCCTCGCGCCCCTCCGCCGAGCCGATGCGGCGGGCCTGGAGCCGCAGCAGGGCGGCGACCGTCTGGAGGTTGTTCTTCACCCGGTGGTGGATCTCCCGGATGGTGGCGTCCTTGGTGATCAACTCGCGCTCGCGGCGACGCAGTTCGGTGACGTCCCGGAGGAGGACGAGCGAACCGATGTGCGTGCCCTTGGGTTTGAGCGGAATGACCCGCAGCTGGATGACACCGCCGTTGGCCTCGACCTCGAACTCGCGCGGCGCCCAGCCGCTGGCGAGCTTGGCCAGCCCCTCGTCCACCGGACCGCGCGAGGGCGCCAACTGAGCGGTGGTCTCGCCCAGATGATGCCCGACGAGATCGGCGGCGAGGCCGAGCCGGTGGTAGGCGGAGAGCGCGTTCGGGCTGGCGTACTGCACGATGCCGTCCGCGTCCAGCCGGACCAGGCCGTCGCCGGCGCGCGGCGAGGCGTCCATGTCGACTTGTTGCCCGGGGAAGGGGAACGTTCCGGCAGCGATCATCTGGGCGAGATCGGACGCGCTCTGCAGATAGGTGAGCTCCAGCCGGCTCGGCGTCCGGACGGTGAGCAGATTGGTGTTCCGGGCGATGACGCCGAGGACCCGCCCCTCGCGGCGGACCGGGATGGATTCCACCCGGACCGGCACCTCTTCGCGCCACTCGGGATCGCCCTCGCGCACGATCCGCCCCTCGTCGAGCGCCGCGTCGAGCATGGGCCGGCGGCCGCGCGGGACGAGGTGACCCACCATGTCGTCCTGGTACGAGGTGGGTCCGGTGTTGGGACGCATCTGGGCGACCGAGACATACCGGGTGCCGTCGAGCGTGGGAATCCACAGGACGAGGTCGGCGAAGGAGAGGTCGGAGAGCAACTGCCACTCCGAGACCAGCAGGTGGAGCCATTCGAGATCGGAGCCGTCGAGGGCCGTGTGCTGGCGTACGAGATCGTTCATGGAGGGCACGGCTGTGAGCCTAATTCCTTTCGCCGCCCGGTGGAGCGGGCCGGTGCGGGCGCGGACGCGCGGCGGCCGGAGAGCAGGGGGGCGCTCTCGTACGGTCGCTCCCGCACGGCACGACACCGGTGATTCGCCGCCGGGACACGCGGAGTTCCGGCGCGCGGGCATGGACAGGGGCGAATGGTCTAGTCCACAATGAACAGGTAAAGCCCCGCCCTCCCCGCACAGGAGGGCGGCACGAGGCCCGGCGCTCTCTGCCCTGACCGCGCCACGGCCTCCGGTCGGCCGCTCCGGACGCGGGGCTCGCACACCCCGCGGTGTCCGGTCCGGCCGATATCAGCTCCGGGCTGCGGTGCCGGCGGGGTCGAGGGTCCCCGCCAGGCGCCGCGGCCCGTGGCGCAGCCACGCTCCCCTCTCCTCCCGGGCATCCGCTCCCGGAAGCGCCCCACCTACTCAGCGGCCCGCCGGACCGCCGCCCGGCCAGGCGCGGAGGGCCAGCTCCGCCACCGCTTCGAGCTCCTCACGGCTCGCGCCGTCGCGCGCCTGCTGCGACATGCCCTGGATGACGACGGCCGTGAAGCGGGCGAGGGCGCGCGGGTCGGCGTCCCGGGGCAGCTCCCCGGCGGCCTTGTCGGCTTCGATGGCTTGCTCCATGGCGCGTACGTTCGCCTCCCGCTGCTCGCGCAGAGCCGCCACCACGTCCGCCGACGCCTCCGTCGCGTTGGTGGCGGCCGAGATGACCAGGCAGCCGGGCGGCCGGCCGGGGGCGGTGTACTCGGCCGCGGCCTCGCGCAGCATCCGCGCGACCCCCCGGCGCACGGTCGGCTCCTCGTCGAGAGCGCGGCCGAGGAACGCTCCGTACGTGTGGCCGTACTCCTCGACGGCCGCGCTGAACAGGGCCTTCTTGTCGCCGAACGCGGCGTAGAGGCTGGGGGCGCCGATGCCCATGCTGCGCGTGAGGTCCGCGATGGAAGTGGCCTCGTAGCCGTGCTCCCAGAAGGCCATGATCGCCTGCTCCAGGGCCGTGGCCCGGTCGAAGGACCGGGGACGGCCGCGCTGTTTCGTCGCCATGCCTGAATTTTATAGCGCTCACTCAAGAATCTCTGCTACCTTCTTTCTGTAACGATCCCTAGAGAAAGAGGGGGGCGGCTTCCATGGGCGCGCTCACGGGCAAGACGGCACTGGTGACGGGCGGCAGCCGGGGCATCGGCAGGGCGATCTCCGAACGGCTGGCGCGGGACGGCGCCCGGGTGGCCGTGCACTACGGACGGGACGAACGGGCGGCCGCGGAGACGGTCGCGGCGATCACGGCCGCGGGCGGTTCCGCCTTCACCGTCCGGGCCCGGCTCGGCGTGCCGGGCGACGCGGAGGCGCTGTGGGCGGCGTACGACGAGCAGGCGGACGGGGTGGACGTCCTGGTCAACAACGCCGGGACCGACGGGGCACGCAAGCCGATCGGGGAGACGACGCCGGAGGAGTTCGACGACGTCTTCGCCCTCAACGCCAAGGCCCCCTTCTTCATCACCAAGCTCGGGCTGGAGCGGATGCGGGACGGCGGCCGGATCGTGAACGTGTCGACCGGGCTGTCCCGCCGGGCGGGGATGACGGAGCTCATCGCGTACGCGATGACCAAGGGCGCCCTCGACGTCTTCACCATGACGCTGGCCAAGGAGGTCGGCCCGCGTGGCATCACCGTCAACGCCGTGGCCCCCGGAGTGGTCGACACGGACATGAACGCCGGCTGGCTGCGCGGCGAGGAGAACAAGGCGGCCTGGGAGGCGATGGCCGACCTCTCCGCGTTCCGGCGGGTCGGGGAACCGCGGGACATAGCCGATGTGGTGGGCTTCCTGGCCTCACCCGAGGGGCGATGGGTAACCGGGCAGTGGATCGACGCGACGGGCGGCTCCCTGCTGTAGCGCGCGGGCAACAGTCCCCACGGGCCGGGCTCTGTTAGATTGGTCTATACCACCCCAATCCCAAGATCGGCAGGCCCAGCGTGGAAGTTGTCATCGTCCCGGACGCCAAGGCAGGCGGCGCTCTCATCGCGGAGGCCATCGCCGCCCTGCTGAGCCGCAAGCCCGACGCTCTGCTCGGCGTTGCCACCGGCTCGACGCCGCTGCCCATCTACGACGCCCTGGCGGACATGGTCCGCTCCGGTTCCCTGAACGCCTCGCGCGCCCGTATCTGCCAGTTGGACGAGTACGTCGGCCTGCCCGCCGACCACCCGGAGTCGTACCGGTCCACGGTGCTGCGCCAGGTGGTGGAGCCGCTGGGGCTGACCGAGTCCTCGTTCATGGGCCCGGACGGCACCGCGGAGGACGTGCAGGGAGCGTGCGACGCGTACGACCGCGCGCTGTCCGAGGCGGGCGGTGTGGACCTCCAGCTGCTCGGCATCGGCACCGACGGGCACATCGGGTTCAACGAGCCGTGCTCGTCCCTCGCCTCCCGCACCCGGATCAAGACGCTGACCGAGCAGACCCGGCAGGACAACGCCCGGTTCTTCGACAGCATCGACGAGGTGCCCCACCACGTCATCACCCAGGGCATCGGCACCATCCTGGAGGCGCGGCACCTGGTGCTGCTGGCCACCGGAGCGGGCAAGGCGGAGGCGGTGGCCCGGTCCGTGGAAGGCCCGGTCTCCGCTCTGGTTCCGGCGTCCGCGCTCCAGCTGCACCCGCACGCGACCGTGGTCGTCGACGAGGCGGCGGCCTCGCAGCTCCGGCTCGCCGACTACTTCCGCGCGACGTACGCGGCGAAGCCGAGCTGGCAGGGGCTGTAAGGCCGAGGCGGGGCGGCCGGGAGCCGCGCGGGCTCCGGCCGCCCGGCGGATCCCCCGGGGTCAGGGGATCCGGCCGGGCCGGGATCCCTCCCGGCCCGGAGGCTCCCGCCCGGCCCGGAGGCTCCCGCCCGGGCCGGGGGTCCCAGGGGTCCCTGGCCCGGGGAGCCACCCCAACCGGCGGGCGCACGGCTCCGAGGGCTGACCCCCGCCCGGTAGGGCGGCTGCGGGCCGGCGGGCCACCCCACCCTCGGGCGAACGGATGTGGTCCGGTGGCCAGGGCGGGCCGGTCGGCTACCGGCCCGAGCCAGGCGACGCGGCCCGCCTCAGTCGGCGACGCGGCCCGCGATGGCCTCGGCGGCGGCCGTACCGCATACGCGGGCCGCGCCGTGGGTGGCGATGTGCAGGGCGCCGACGGGCGGGGCCTGGGGCAGGCCCATCTCGACCACGACGGTGTCGGGCCGGGCGGCGACCAGGGCGGCCAGGGCGGTGGCCATCCACGGGTGGCGGTGGACGTCCCGTACCACCGCGACGACCGGGCGCCCGCCGGCGTCCCGCGACACGGTGTCGGCGTCCGCGGTGTCCGGCCCGTAGCTGCCGGTCGACGTGCCCGGGAGCAGGCGGGCCAGGTCGGCGGCGACCCCCCAGGGGGTCTCGTCGCCCACGGCGAAGTTGGCCGACGGGGTGTACGCGGCCACATGGACCGGACCGTCGTGGACGGAGCCGTCAATGACGGGTCCGTTGTGAACCAGACCGTCATGAGCCGGACGGTCGTGCACCAGACCGTCACGAATCAGACCGTTACGAACCAGACCATCGCGGACCGGACCATCGCGGACCGGACCATCGTGGTCCTGGCCGTCGGACCGACCGCCGGGTGTGCCGGGGCCGGACGGCCGCGTGAGGCGCAGGGCCCGGCGGGCGGCGGTGAGGCCGATGTCGGGGGTGGGCGCGCTCCCCTCCCGCGCGCCCTCCCTCGCCTTCGAGGCCCAGCGGGCGAGTGCGCGGACGCGGGTGGCGGCGTCGGAGAGCCGCTCCTCGGGGAGTTCTCCCGAGCGGACGGCGGCGACGATGGCGTCGCGCAGCCGGAGGACGGTGCCCTCGTCGGAGTGTCCGCCGCCGACGCAGATGGCGTCACAGCCGGCCGCAAGGGCCAGGACGCCGCCGCGTTCGATGCCCCAGGCGGCGGAGATGGCCCGCATCTCGATGCCGTCGGTGACGATCAGGCCGTCGAAGCCGAGGCCGCCCCGCTCGACGGGGGCCCGGAGCAGGCCGTGCAGGACGTCGGGGCTGAGGGTGGCCGGCAGTCGGGGGTCGAGGGCGGGGAGCAGGATGTGGGCGCTCATCACCGCCTTGGTGCCGGCCGCGACGGCCGCGTGGAAGGGCGGCAGGTCGCGGGCCCGGAGCGTCGGCAGGTCGACGCCCACCCGGGGCATGTCGTCGTGGGAGTCGACGGAGGTGTCGCCGTGGCCGGGGAAGTGCTTGGTGCAGGCGGCCACGCCCGCCGCCTGGAGGCCGTCGACGTAGGCGGCGGTGTGCCGGGCGACGAGTTCCGGGTCGGCGCCGAAGGACCGTACGCCGATGACGGGGTTGTCGGGGTCGGAGTTGACGTCGGCGGAGGGCGCCCAGTTGAGGTTGATCCCGCACTCGGCGAGCCGGCGGCCCAGTTCGCGGGCGACGGCCCGGGTCAGCTCAGGGTCGTCGACCGCGCCGAGCGCGAGGTTGCCGGGGAAGGAGGAGCCGGTGCGGACCTCCAGGCGGGTGACGTCCCCGCCCTCCTCGTCGATGGCGACGAGCACGTCGTCGCGTTCGGCGCGCAGCCGGGCGGTGAGGGCGGCGAGTTGGTCCGGGGTGACGACGTTGCGGCCGAACAGGCCGACGGCGGCGAGTCCTTCGCCGAGCCGGCGCAGCAGCCAGTCGGGCGGGGTGGTCCCGGTGAAGCCGGGCTGGAGAACGGTGAGCGCGTCTCGGGTCAGCGTGTCCATGGGTGCAGTGCTAGCCCTTCACCGCGCCGGAGGTCAGCCCTCCGACGGCCCTGCGCTGCAGGAAGACGAACAGGATGAGGATGGGGACGGCGAAGAGGGAGGAGGCGGCCATGGTGGCGCCCCAGTCGTCGCCGAAGGTGGTCCGGAAACCGGTGAGCCAGAGCGGCAGCGTCTGCGCGGAGGGGTCCTTGCTCAGGATGAGCACGTAGGGGAACTCGTTCCACACGGTGATGAAGCCGAACAGGGAGGTGGCCATCAGGCCGGGTGCCAGCAGCGGGAAGATCACCCGGCGGAACGCCTGGGCGCGGGTGCAGCCGTCCACCATGGCGGACTCCTCCAGTTCCTTGGGCACGGCGGCGACGTAGCCGCGGAGCGTCAGGACGGTGAAGGGCAGCACCATCAGGGTGTAGATGGCGATGAGCGGTGCCAGGCTGTTCAGCATGTCGGCGTCGCGCACGATCATGTAGTACGCGATGACCATGACCTCCCAGGGCGCCATCTGGGCCATCATCATCACCAGGATGAAGCTCCGGCGGCCCCGGAAACGCATCCGGGCGATGGCGAAGGAGGCCAGCAGCGCGATCGCCAGGGACAGCAGGACGGCGACGCCCGTGATGAGGAACGAGTTGGCGACGAAGGTCCAGAAGCCCTCGGCGTCCACGGCCTTCTCGAAGTGTTCGAGGGTCGGGCTGGTGGGGAACCAGACCGGGGCGTCGCCGACGATGTCCTTGTTGGCCTTGAACGCCGTGGTGAACATCCAGTAGACGGGGAAGACGAGGCCGAGGAACAGGACGACCGCCGTCGCCCCCGGCCAGACCCGGCCGATCAGGGAGCGCTTCACAGCTCGTCCTCCTCTTGCTTGAGCACCAGGCGCAGGTAGTAGGCGGTCAGGACGAGCAGGATGACGATGGTCAGGATGGAGATCGCGGCGCCCATGCCGAAGTGCTGGTTGTTCATGCCCTCGACGAAGGCGTACACCGGCAGGGTCTCGGTGAGGCGGTCCGGGCCGCCCTCGTTGATGACGAAGACCTGGGTGAACGACTTGAAGATCCAGATGACTTCGAGGAACGTCGTGGCGTAGAAGAACGGCTTGAGGAAGGGGAAGGTCACCGAGGTGAACCGCTTCCACACGCCGGCGCCGTCGAGCGCGGCGGCCTCGTAGAGCTCCTTGGGGATCGTGGTCGTCGCCGCGTAGAGGTTGATCGCGACGAAGGGGACGGACTGCCAGACGAGCAGCACGGTGATCACGAAGAAGGTGGAGAACTGCCCGCCGGTCCAGTTGTACTCGGCCATGGAGTGCCAGCCGAGCTGGTCCAGCACGTAGTTGACGACGCCGAACCGCTGGGCGAACAGCCACTGGAAGACCGTGGTGGCCGCGACCACGGGCATGGCCCAGGCCAGCACGAGTCCGAGGGAGAGCAGCAGCCGCATGCGCTTGCCGAGCCGCGCGAGCAGCAGGCCGATCAGACAGCCGACCACCATGACCAGGGTGACGTTGACCGCGGTGAAGACGACGGACCGGAGGGTGACCCGCCAGAAGTCCTCGCTCCCCAGGGTGTCCGCGTAGTTGTCGAAGCCGATCCACTCGGTGGTGCGCCGGATGAGCTGCCGCCGGTTGAGGTTCTGGAGCGACAGCAGGCCGTTCTGCACCATGATCCAACCGAGCAGCAGCACCGTGAAGGCGGCCGCGGGCAGGATCAGCAGATACGGGACCGCACGGCCCGCTCGCCTGGACACCCCCGGAGCCGGCGGCGCGCCGCCCTTGCCGGTCCGGGAGGCGGGCCGGGCCGCCGCCTCTTCGGTCTGCGCTGACATCGTCGTCCGCCTTCTCCCCTGTACAACGGTGGTGCGTGGTGCCGGGCGGGCGGGGCGCCGGCCGGTGTCCGGCCCGCGCCCCGCCCGCCCGCGCGGGTCACTGCTTCTGGCTGAGGCGCTTGTTCATCTCGCCCTCGACCTGCTTGGCCGCGTCCTCGGGCGACTTGCCGTTGAGTACGGCGGTCATGTACGCCTTGATCGGGTTGGGGGCGTTCTCGACCGCCGCCCACTCGGGGATCAGCGGGGTGGTGCCGCCGCCCTTGGCCGCCGGGGCCGCGGCCGCGCCGGCCCCGTTGCCCCCCACCTGCGAGAGCAGCGACTCCTTGTTGGGGATCGAGCCGACCTCCTTGACGAGGGCACCCTCGTTCTTGTCGGACAGCGCGATCTTCAGGAACTCCTCGGCGAGGTCCTTCTTCTTGCTCCGCTCGGCGATCGCGAGGTTGGAGCCGCCGAGGAAGACGCCCTCGGGCTTGTCGGCGGTCTCACCGGGGATGGTGAAGAAGCCGAGGTCCTTCTTGATCTCCGGGTTGGCCTTGACCGCGGTGTCGGCTTCCCAGCCCATGCCGATGAAGGCGCCGGTCTTGCCCTTGGCGAAGACGTCGGCCTGCTGCGGGGTGGCCTCGTCCTTGTCCTTCGGCGCCTTGCTGAACGCCTGGTACTGCTTGTAGACCTCCATGGCCTTGCCGACCTTGGGGTCCGCGAGGTTGGAGACGTACTTGTTGCCGTCCTTCTTCACCAGATCGGCACCGGCGCCGATGGTCAGACCGTCGAAGAAGTACCAGTTCTGGCCGGGCAGGTAGAGGGGTTCGGCGTCGCCCTTCTTCTGGATGGCCTCGAACGCCTTGAAGAGGTCGGCGCGGGTCTTGGGGACGTCCTTGACGCCGGCGTCGGCCCAGACCTTCTTGTTGTAGATGACGACGCGGTTGGCGGCCCACCAGGGTGCCGCGTACTGCGTCCCCTCGAACACGGACGGCTTGTTGAGGGAGTCGGTCCAGTCCTTGCCGATCTCCTTCTTCAGGTCGGAGAGGTCGGCGAGGCCGCCGGTCGCGGCGTAGGAGGGCGTCTGGGTGTTGCCGATCTCGAAGACGTCGGGCGGCGTGGACTCGGAGAGCGCGGTGGTGAGCTTCTGCTGGATGTTGTCCCACTTCTGGATCTGGACATCCAGCTTGGCGCCGGTCTTCTGCTCGAACTCGGACTTCACGGCCTCGGTCCACTTGGGCGGGTTCGAGCCGTCCATGAACCAGACGGTGAGCGTCTTGCCCTTGGAGTCACCGGATCCGGAACCGGAGTCCTTGTCGCCGCCGTCGGACCCACAAGCAGCCACACTCACCAACAAGGCCGCGACACCCGTCGCCGCTATGAGCCCACGCTTCACAGCACTCTCCTCAGGACCGAAAAGTGGTCTTTAATGGTTTAGACCAGTGCCCGCAGCTTGGCCTAGACCTTTTGGGGTGTCAAGGGTGTATAAGAGTCGCTGTCGGCTCCGTTACCGGACCGACACCTGAGGGCCGACCTGGGCGTCTCCGGTCCCCTCGGGCACTGCCCGTGCCACCATGTGACCGCGATAGACGGAGGAGCCGGTGACGGCAGCAGGATCGGAGTCGGGAAGGCACGCCATGGCGACCGAGGGCGGGACAGCGGAGAACGGCAGCACCGCCGGCGGTGTGCGGACGGCCCGCGTTCCCAAGTACTACCGGCTCAAACGTCATCTGCTGGAGATGACCGAAACCTTGCGCCCCGGCACGCCGGTGCCACCCGAACGCACCCTCGCCGCGGAGTTCGACACCTCGCGCACCACCGTGCGCCAGGCCCTCCAGGAGCTGGTCGTCGAGGGCCGCCTGGAACGCATCCAGGGCAAGGGCACCTTCGTCGCCAAGCCCAAGGTCTCCCAGGCGCTGCAACTCACCTCCTACACGGAGGACATGAAGGCCCAGGGCCTCGAACCCGCCTCGCAGCTGCTCGACATCGGCTACGTCACGGCGGACGACCGCCTCGCCGGTCTGCTCGACATCTCCCCCGGCGGCCGGGTGCTGCGCATCGAACGGCTGCGGCTGGCCAGCGGCGAGCCCATGGCCATCGAGACCACCCACCTCTCCGCGAAGCGCTTCCCCGCGCTGCGCCGCAACCTCGTCAAGTACACGTCGCTGTACACGGCGCTCGCCGAGGTCTACGGCGTGCACCTGGCCGAGGCCGAGGAGACCATCGAGACCTCGCTCGCCACCCCGCGCGAGGCCGGGCTGCTCGGCACCGACGTCGGCCTCCCCATGCTGCTGCTCTCCCGCCACTCGCTGGACGCGGACGGGGCACCGGTGGAGTGGGTGCGTTCGGTCTACCGGGGGGACCGCTACAAGTTCGTCGCGCGATTGCGGCGGCCCGCGTCGGAATAGGACGTGCGCCCCGTGGAATCGTCCGGACTTCCGGGAAGGGTGGCGAGGGCGATTCCACGGGAACGGTCCCTCATGGTCCATTCCTATTGACGGTCATCACGGCGGCTCATAGTGTCACCGGCGCCCGACCGCTGCCTCGCGAGAGGACGATCATGGACGACACCGCGGGCGTGCGGAGCCACGAAGGAACCACTCCGCGGGACGGCCGCCGGCGCCCCGCGCCCGGCCTGGAACCGGCGCATTCCCCGCGGAAAGTCCTCGCTCACGGCGAGTTGCTGCGCCGCTTCGTCGAGGGCCGGGAAATCCGCCCGGTGCATGTCCGGCTCGACATCATGGGGCCTTCCGCGATTTCCCGGCCGGAAAGCCGCGGCGGAACGGACGCCGTCGGGCGGGCCGCCGGGAATTCCCCCGCGGAAAGCGCTCTCCCGACGGCGGAGGCCGCCTCCCTGCTCCGCGGATTCGCGGCTTCCGGCGGCCGGGCAGTGACCTTCCGCGGCATCCGCGAAACCACCCGCCACCCCGGCTATCCGGCCGTGTGCGACGCGGGGCACGAGGCCGGCCTCCGCCTCGGGCTGGTCACCGACGGCACCCGGCTCGGCCGCCCGGACACGGCCGAGTGCGTGGCCTCCACCCACACCTGGGTGCGGGTCGCGCTCCCGGCGGGCACCGAGGCCGCCTTCCGGGCCGGCGGTTCCGGTTCCGGCCGGACGACGCTGGCGTCGCTCCTCGACGACGTCGGCAACCTGCGGCAGTCCGCCATCGACCCGGACTTCCGCATCGGCTTCCACTACGTGGTCACCGCACGCAACAGCGGGGAGATCCTGGCCGCCGCCCACGCGGCCCGGGAGTCGGGTGCCCACTACATACGCTTCGACACCGGCCCGTACGCCGACCCGTACGCCGTCCCGCTCGACGGCCCTTACGGGGACCCGTACGCGGCTCCGGCGGACGTCGCACCGGCCCTGCGCCAGGCCGCCCTGCTGGCGGACGAGGCGTTCGAGGTCCGGCTGCCGCGCCCCGCCGACGGCGCCCCGAACGGCGACGGCCCGAACGCCGGCTCCACAGACGGCGAAGCCCGCTTCGGCCGCTGCCACTACAGCCGCTTCGCCGCTGCCGTCGACGCCCGCGGACACCTCCACCCCTGCCCCCAGGTGAGCCCCGACCCCCGCTACGACCTCGGCGACGTCACCGCCGGCGGCTGGCCGGACGTCCTGGACGGCGCCGCCCGCGCCGCCTGGCAGGCCACGGACCCGCGGACCACCGCGCTGTGCGGATCCTGCTACTACCGGCCGCAGAACGAGCTGCTGGAGCTGCTGTTCAGCGGGCGCGTCGCCCTGGAGGACGCGCTGGGGGCGTACGCGGCCGAGGTGCCGTCCACGCTGCACGCGGACTTCCTCTGAGGCCCGGCGGAGAGATCCGACAAAGAAACCCGACGGAGAGGCCCGACAGATCAGCCGTGGCTCGTATCGATCACGCAGAAGCGATTCCCCTCCGGGTCCGCGAGGACGACGAAGTCCGGGTCCTCCGGATAGCGGTCCCAGTCGACCCGCGCGGCCCCGAGCCCCAGTAGCCGCTCCACCTCCGCCGCCTGCGCGGCCGCGTCGGCGGCGTACAGGTCCAGGTGGACGCGCGGATACCGCTCGGCGGCCGTTTCGCTGCGCATCAGCGCCAGTTGGACGCCGGTGCCGCCGGCGGCGGGCACCAGGACGGTGAAGGACGCCTCGACCGTGTCGTCGCGCGGCACGTAGCCGAGGGCCCGGGTCCAGAACCCGGCGGCCCGCTCCATGTCGTCGACGCCAAGGACCACCGATCCGATGCTCAGCATCACATGATCATTGCAGACACCACGGACCGCGACAAGGACCGTGTCCCGCCGCCGCGTTGCCCGACGGCTCAGCCCCCGGCGAGCAGCGCGGGCAGTTTCCGCATGTCGTCGAAGACGACCGTGCCGGGCCCCTCGAGCCAGGCGGCGGGCGTCAGCCCGCCGGCGTAGCCGAAGGACCGCATGCCCGCCGCGCGGGCGGCCCGGACGCCGTACCGGCTGTCCTCGACCACGGCGCACCGGGCCGGGTCGGCGCCCAGGGTCCGGGCGGCGTGCAGGAAGAGGTCCGGGGCGGGCTTGCCTCGTGCCACGTCCTCGGCCCTGAAGATCCGCCCCTCCGCGAAGAGGCCGTGGAGGCCGGTGAGCCGCAGGTTCTGCCGGATGGCGGTGTGATCGCCGTTGGAGGCGACGCAGAAGGGGAGGTCCAGTTCCCCCAGCGCCTCGGCGACGCCCTCCACGGCCGCCAACTCGGCGGCGAACGCGTCCACGTAGCGCTGCTCGTACGGCTTCCACCAGTCGGCGGGCAGCGGCCGGCCGAGGCGTTCCGCGACCGCCTCCCGCATGATCTCCGCCGGGGACCCCACGAACCTCTCGATGATCTCGGCCTCGGTGAACGGTGCTCCCAACTCGGCCAGGTACTCCGCCTCCACGCGCACGCAGATCCGCTCGCTGTCCACCAGAACGCCGTCGCAGTCGAAGATGACGAGGTCAAAGGGCTTGTCGCACATGCCCTTCAACTTATGCGCGGGGGGAGGGAACGCGCACGGTCCCGGTGGAGGCGCCGGCGCGCGCGCCCAGCGCCCCGGCGCGCCAGGGAAGTTGATGTTGCCATACCGATATCCGGACAGGGGGTGACGACCGGAGGCTCCCTCCCCTAGATTTCGTGCGCATTACGCGAATGATCGCACCGCGAGGGAATCGCGCCGCGACCGTCGCGCCATGCCGCAGACCGCACGGGGACGGAGCCGTCGCATGTCCGAACCACCCGCTTCCGCACCACCCGACGCCGCCGACGGCCGCCGCAAGCCGGTCGTGACCCTCCCGATGGTCGTCGCGGGCGTCTGTCTCGCCCTGCCGTTCGGCGCGATGCTCTGGGTCGACTCCTATGCCCGGCTGAAGCCCGCGTTCATCGGCATCCCGTTCTTCTACTGGTACCAGATGCTCTGGGTCGTCATCTCGACGGCGCTGACGACCGTCGCGTACGTGCTCGTGCGCCGGCAGGAGCGGGAGCGGAAGCGGGGTGGGCGGGCGTGAAGGACGGCGTCAACGGTGTCGCGCTCACCGTCTTCATCATCTTCTTCCTGGGCGTCACGGTCATGGGCTTCTACGCCGCGCGGTGGCGGCGGGCCGAGAACGCCGACAACCTGGACGAATGGGGGCTGGGCGGGCGCTCGTTCGGCACCTGGATCACCTGGTTCCTGCTCGGCGGCGACCTGTACACGGCGTACACCTTCGTCGCCGTGCCGGCGGCCGTCTACGCGGGCGGCGCGGCCGGGTTCTTCGCCGTGCCGTACACGATCCTCTGCTACCCGCTGGTCTTCACCTTCCTGCCGCGCCTGTGGTCGGTGTCGCACAAGCACGGGTATGTCACCTCGTCCGACTTCGTCCGGGGCCGCTTCGGCTCCCGGGGGCTGTCGCTGGCGCTCGCCCTCACCGGCATCCTCGCCACGATGCCCTACATCGCCCTCCAACTGGTCGGCATCCAGGCCGTGCTGGACGTGATGGGGATCGGCGGCGGCTCCAACTGGTTCATGAAGGATCTGCCGCTGCTCATCGCGTTCGGCGTGCTGGCGGCCTACACCTACTCGTCCGGGCTGCGGGCCCCCGCCCTGATCGCGTTCGTCAAGGACGCGCTGATCTACATCGTCATCGCGGTCGCCATCATCTACATCCCCATGCGGCTCGGCGGGTTCGACCACGTCTTCGCCAAGGCGGGCGAGGCGTTCTCCGTCAAGAACCCGGACACGGGCAAGCCGCGCGGCGCCCTGGCGACCGGGCCGGACGCGCAGTGGGCGTACGCGACCCTCGCGCTCGGCTCGGCGATGGCGCTGTTCCTCTACCCGCACTCGGTGACGGCGGTGCTCTCCAGCAAGAACCGCAACGTCATCCGCCGCAACACCACGATCCTGCCGCTGTACTCGCTGATGCTGGGGCTGC
Source organism: Streptomyces mobaraensis (assembly GCF_020099395.1). Taxonomy (NCBI): domain Bacteria; kingdom Bacillati; phylum Actinomycetota; class Actinomycetes; order Kitasatosporales; family Streptomycetaceae; genus Streptomyces; species Streptomyces mobaraensis. The sequence continues at coordinate 2,545,559 of NZ_CP083590.1, forward strand.
TGGCGATGCTCGGTTTTATGGCGGTGGCGGCGGGGATCAAGGTGAAGAACGGGCAGCTGGCCATCCCGCAGCTCTTCGAGGACATGTTCCCGGACTGGTTCACCGGCGTCGCCTTCGCGGCGATCGGCATCGGCGCCCTGGTCCCGGCGGCCATCATGTCCATCGCCGCCGCCAACCTCTTCACCCGCAACATCTACAAGGACTTCCTGCGGCCGGACGCCTCGCCCGCGCACGAGGCGAAGGTCTCCAAGCTGGCGTCCCTGCTGGTGAAGGTGGGCGCGCTCGTCTTCGTCCTCACCATGGACAAAACGGTCGCCATCAACTTCCAGCTGCTGGGCGGCATCTGGATCCTCCAGACCGTCCCCGCCCTGGTCGGCGGCCTGTTCACCCGCTGGTTCCATCGCTGGGCGCTCCTGGCGGGCTGGGCGGCCGGCATGATCTACGGAACCTGGCGCGCGTATGACACCCCGAGTGCCACCCAGGACCACTTCGGCAACACCAACCTCATCCCCTTCATCGGGGAGAAGGGGTACATCGGGCTGACGGCGTTCGCGCTCAACGTGCTCGTCGCGGTCGTGCTGACCCTGGTGTTCAAGGCGCTCGGCACACCGGACGGCGTGGACGAGACGAAGGCGTCCGACTACACGGCGGACGCGGGCGACCCGGGCGTCCAGACGGAACTGCCCCCCGCGACGGCGGGGGCACCGGGCGGCCACTGACGCCCGGCTACCACCGTCGGCCCCCGCCTCGCCGGCGGGGCCGCGGCCGGCCGGGCCAGCTCGCCCAGCGCAGCGCCTCCGCCTCCCCGGGCGGCAGCAGGCCCGCGCCGACGAGCGCGGCGCGACCGGCCTGTCTGCCGGCGATCAGATAGCCGAGGTCGGAGGAGTCCGCGTCGTGGTAGTGGCCGTCGGTGACCAGGACGGCGGCCGCCACCCCGCCGAGCCCCTCCAGCAGGCCCCGCCGCAGCGCCGGGAGGTGCTCCCGGGGCAGCAGCTCCTCCGGCACGGCACTGAGCAGCTCCAGCCCGCCGCCCGGCCCGGGCGGTTCGACGTCCGCGACGATGTGCGCGTAGGGCCCGCAGCCGCCGAGATTGAGCCGCACACAGACCCGGATGCCCGGCACGGGCCGGGGCAGGGCCGACACGACGGCAGACTCGGGCCCGCCTGTGATCGATCTCCCGTTCGACATGAACGGATCGTACGAGCGTCCGGGACCGGGCGAAGCCGGATCGGCGGACGCCGCGGCCGGAGCCGCTCCTACGCTTTTGTGAAGCCCGGACGCTCGTGCCGTCTCCCGCCCGGCGAGCGGCGATCGCTTCCGTGAACGAAGCCCCAAAGTGCCCTCCCGTTAGCACATTCCGCGACCGCTCCATGACGTGACGACACAACATGTGGGGGCACGCGCGACCGTCGGCACTAGATGTATGCTCGTCCTCGCTGTCGCCGCAGGGGAATCCGGTGGAAATCCGGAACTGTCCCGCAACGGTGTACGTACGGGCCCAATCCGCCCGTTCCGCAGTCCGAGGACCTGCCGGCAGCACGCCATCGCCGGGCCCGCCCGGTACGGCGTCTGAACACGTCCGGGCCTCGCGGGTTGGGCCGGTGGACGCCCGCGCGCACGCCTCGTACGGCTTCCGTACGCCGTCGGCTGCGCGTGCGCGCTCCCCTGCCCTCCCGCCGGGCCCCCAGCCGAGCGAGGGAGAGCCACACGTGACGATCGCGCCCGCGGAACCTGCTTCAGGTCCGGTTTCAGTGCCCGAGGCGGACACGGTAGCGACCGGCGGCCCCGGGACCGCGCTCCTGCGCACCCTGACGGAGCTCACCGCCGACCTGCCCGCCACCGACCCCGGCAAGGTCGCCGCCGCCGCGCTGCGCGGCCGGCACCCCGGGTCGGACGAGGCCGAACTGCGCTCGCTGGCCACCGAGGCCGCGGCCGGGCTGATCTCCGAGGAGCCCGAGTACTCGCGGCTCGCCGCGCGGCTCCTCACGCTCGCCATCGCCGAGGAGGCGGCCGGGCAGGGCGCGGTCTCCTTCTCCGCGTCCGTCGCCACCGGCCACCGCGAGGGCCTGATCGCCGACGAGACCGCCGCGTTCGTGCGCGAGCACGCCGAGCGGCTGGACGCGCTGGTGGACGCCGCCCTCGCCGACGGCGCCGACGACCGCTTCGGCTACTTCGGCCTGCGCACCCTGCACAGCCGCTACCTGCTCCGCCACCCGATCACCCGGAACGTGATCGAGACGCCGCAGCACTTCCTGCTGCGCGTGGCCTGCGGCCTGGCCGAGGACGGATCGGTCCGCGCCCTGGAGGACGTGGCCGAGCTCTACCGCCTCACCAGCACCCTCTCGTACCTCCCTTCCTCCCCCACGCTCTTCAACTCCGGCACGCGCCACCCGCAGATGTCGTCCTGCTACCTGCTGGACTCGCCGCTGGACGAGCTGGACTCGATCTACGACCGCTACCACCAGGTCGCGCGGCTGTCGAAGCACGCGGGCGGCATCGGCCTGTCCTACTCCCGCATCCGGTCCCGCGGTTCGCTGATCCGCGGCACCAACGGGCACTCCAACGGCATCGTGCCGTTCCTGCGGACGCTCGACGCCTCCGTCGCCGCCGTCAACCAGGGCGGCCGGCGCAAGGGCGCGGCCTGCGTCTACCTGGAGACCTGGCACGCGGACATCGAGGAGTTCCTGGAGCTCCGCGACAACACCGGTGAAGAGGCCCGCCGCACCCACAACCTCAACATCGCGCACTGGATCCCGGACGAGTTCATGCGCCGGGTCGAGGCGGACGCGGACTGGTCGCTCTTCTCGCCGGCCGACACGCCCGACCTGGTCGACCTCTACGGCGACGAGTTCGACGCCGCGTACCGGAAGTACGAGGCCGAGGGCAAGGCCGTCAAGGCGATCCCGGCGCGGGTGCTCTACGCCCGGATGATGCGCACCCTGGCGCAGACCGGCAACGGCTGGATGACGTTCAAGGACGCCGCCAACCGCACCGCCAACCAGACCGCCGAGCCCGGCCAGGTCGTCCACTCCTCCAACCTCTGCACGGAGATCCTGGAGGTCACGAACGACGGCGAGACCGCGGTCTGCAACCTCGGTTCCGTCAACCTCGCCGCCCACCTGGGCACCGATGGCGAGATGGACTGGGAGAAGCTGGACCGGACCGTCCGCACGGCCGTCACCTTCCTCGACCGCGTCGTGGACATCAACTTCTACCCGACCGAGCAGGCCGGGAGCTCCAACTCCCGCTGGCGGCCGGTCGGTCTGGGCCTGATGGGCCTCCAGGACGTCTTCTTCCGGCTGCGGCTGCCCTTCGACTCCCCCGAGGCGAAGGCCCTGTCCACCCGGATCTCCGAGCGGATCATGCTCGCGGCGTACGAGGCGTCCGCCGACCTCGCCGAGCGGCACGGCCCGCACCCGGCCTGGTCCGCGACCCGCACCGCGCGCGGCGTGCTGCACCCGGACCACTACCCGAACACCGAGCCGACCTGGGCCGAGCGCTGGGACGCGCTGCGCGCCCGGATCGCCTCCGTCGGCATGCGCAACTCGCTGCTGCTGGCCATCGCGCCGACCGCGACGATCGCGTCCATCGCCGGTGTCTACGAGTGCATCGAGCCGCAGGTTTCGAACCTGTTCAAGCGCGAAACGCTCAGCGGTGAGTTCCTCCAGGTCAACACCTATCTGGTGGAGGACCTGAAGAAGCTCGGCGTGTGGGACCGCACCACGCGCGACGCGATGACCGACGCCAACGGCTCGATCCAGGACATGAACTGGATCCCGCAGGAGGTGCGCGACCTCTACCGCACCGCCTGGGAGATCCCGCAGCGCGCCCTGATCGACATGGCCGCGGCCCGCACCCCGTACCTGGACCAGAGCCAGTCGCTCAACCTGTTCATGGCCTCGCCCACCATCGGCAAGCTCAGCTCGATGTACGCGTACGCCTGGAAGCAGGGCATCAAGACCACGTACTACCTGCGCTCGCGCCCGGCGACCCGGATCGCCCGCGCGGCGTCCGGTGGCGGCGCCGCCCCGGCCACCGTCCCCGTCCAGCAGGCCGCGCCCGACGCGGACGCCATCGCCTGCTCCCTTGAGAACCCCGAGTCCTGCGAGGCATGCCAGTAATGTCGAACGAACAGAAGAACCTGCTCGACCCGGGCTTCGAGCTGACCCTGCGCCCCATGCGGTACCCGGACTTCTACGACCGCTACCGCGACGCGATCAAGAACACCTGGACCGTGGAGGAGGTCGACCTCCACTCCGACGTGGCCGACCTCGCCAAGCTCTCCCCGGGCGAGCAGCACATGATCGGCCGGCTCGTCGCGTTCTTCGCGACCGGCGACTCGATCGTGGCCAACAACCTCGTGCTGACGCTGTACAAGCACATCAACTCCCCCGAGGCGCGGCTGTACCTGTCGCGGCAGCTCTTCGAGGAGGCCGTGCACGTCCAGTTCTATCTGACGCTGCTGGACACCTACCTGCCCGACCCGGACGACCGCGCCGCCGCCTTCGCGGCCGTGGAGAACATCCCGTCCATCCGGGAGAAGGCCCAGTTCTGCTTCAAGTGGATGGACTCGGTCGAGAAGATCGACAAGCTGGAGACGAAGGCCGACCGCCGCCGCTTCCTGCTCAACCTGATCTGCTTCGCCGCGTGCATCGAGGGTCTGTTCTTCTACGGCGCGTTCGCGTACGTGTACTGGTTCCGCTCGCGCGGTCTGCTGCACGGTCTCGCCACCGGCACCAACTGGGTGTTCCGTGACGAGACGATGCACATGAACTTCGCGTTCGAGGTCGTGGACACCGTCCGCCAGGAGGAGCCCGACCTCTTCGACGACGCGCTGCGGCAGCAGGTCACCGACATGCTGAAGGAGGCCGTCGAGGCGGAGCTGCAGTTCGGCCGCGACCTGTGCGGCGAGGGCCTGCCGGGCATGAACACCGAGTCCATGCGCGAGTACCTCCAGTGCGTCGCCGACCAGCGCCTCCAGCGCCTCGGCTTCGCCCCGGTCTACGGCTCGGAGAACCCCTTCTCCTTCATGGAGCTGCAGAACGTCCAGGAGCTGACCAACTTCTTCGAGCGCCGCGCCTCCGCGTACCAGGTGGCGGTCGAGGGCACGGTCGCGTTCGACGACGAGTTCTAGGCCGCGGTTTCCGAGCGGGCCCTTCCGGAGTTCTCCGGGAGGGCCCGCTCCCGTTCTCGCGAAAAACCGGCGACACGGCGGCCGGGGCGCCCGTACCGTCCGCACCTGCGGGGAGGCTAGGTGGTCAGGGGGCAGCAACGGGACAGGAGAAACACCTGATGCGCGTCATGATGATCGTCAAGGCGACCGAGGAGTCCGAGGCCGGCGTGCTGCCGACCCGGGAACAGGTCGCCGACATGCAGCGGTACAACGAGGCCCTGGCCAAGGCGGGCGCGCTGCTGGCCGCCGACGGGCTGTGGGCGTCCTCGGAGGGCGCCCGGGTGGTGTTCGCGGGCGGGAAGCCCAGTGTGATCGACGGGCCGTTCGACGAGATCGGCGAGCTGATCGCCGGCTACTGGGTCATCCGGGTGGACTCGATGGACCAGGCCCGGGAGTGGGCGACCCGGATCCCGTTCCGGGAGGGCGTCGTCGAACTCCGGCGGATCTTCGAGCCGGCCGACTTCCCCTCCGACGTGCTCCCGCCCGAGGAGGCCGCCCGGGTGGAGGCCCTGCGCGAGGAGGCGCGGGGGCGGTCCGGCCTGGTGTGACACCGGGCCGAACCCCGCGAGCGCACGCCCCGGCGGGTCAGTCGTTGGGGACGACCGGGTAGCGGGGCGTGCCCTCGGCCATCTGCCGGAGCGCGTCCTTGCGGTCGCGCTTGGAGAGGCGGTCGATGTACAGGTAGCCGTACAGGTGGTCCGTCTCGTGCTGGAGGCAGCGGGCGAAGTAGCCGGTGCCCTGGACGGCGATCGGGTTGCCGTTCATGTCCTGGCCGCGCACCACCGCGTAGTCGGGGCGGGCCAGCGGGGCGTACGCCGTCGGGACGGACAGGCAGCCCTCGTTGGAGTCGTCGAGGATCCGGCGGTCGGCGGGGAGCTCGTCCAGGACCGGGTTGCAGACGTGGCCCACGTGCCGGACGCCCTCGTCGTCCATGCAGTCGTAGACGAACACCTTGAGGTCGACGCCGATCTGGTTGGCGGCGAGGCCGACGCCCTCGGCGGTCCGCTGGCTGGCGAACATGTCGTCGATGAGCCGCGCCAGCTTGTCGTCGAACTCCGTGACGTCCTTGCACTCCTTGTGCAGGACGGGGTTGCCGACCACGGTGATCGGACGCGACGTGCCGCGCTCGCGGTGCGCGGTCTCCCGCTCCTCGCAGTCCTCGGTGTCCACGATGAACTCGTCGTTCACCGGCTGATCGGTCTCTTGCTGCGCCATCGCCGCCGTATGCCTCTCTCACAACCCGAATGCACTGTCACGCCCTGGAGCCCAGGGCCCATCCAGGGTAAGCGGACCCGGCCCGGCGGCTCAGCAGACCTCTTCCAGATCCCGCCACTCACGGGTGTCCGGGCTGTCCGCGACCCAGCCGTCCAGCAGCCCGCGGACCAGCCCGGCGGGGGCCGCGATGCCGCACTCGCGCTCGGGCACCCACAGCAGGCCGGAGCCGGCCGTGCGGTGGCCGAGCGGGCCGGGGTGGCCCGGCTCGCTGTGGTCGTGCGGGTCCAGGTGCTCGCCGTCGCCCTCGTCGCTGGGCATCCGGCTCTCCGAGCACGTGCGGCACAGCAGCCGCACGGACGAGGACCAGTCCTCGGCGGCGAACCCGGCGTCGGCCGCCAGCCGCTCCAGCGCGTCCCGGTCCGCCTCGGTGGCGGCCTCCAGCAGGACGACCCAGGTCGGCACCGGCGAGGGGGCCCACAGCTCGATCTCGTCGAAGACCGGGTACGACGGGCCGGCGGCGGTCACCCGCTCGCCGTGCGGGACGCCGTCGTGCAGCACGACCTCGCCCCAGCGGCGGCCGGAGGACGGCAGCGGGATGGACAGCACCTCCATGCGGGCCGGGTCGAGCCGGCGGCCCCAGACCACCTCGGCCTCGCCCTCGGGCGACAGCCGCACGGCCGCGCTGCCCAGCTCCATCCCGAGCGGCTCGCCGGCCGGGCCGCCGTCGCCGGGCACCCGCAGCCCGTACGCCTGCCAGGCGCGGCGGGCCAGCGGCCAGTCCTGGAGGGCGGTGGCGGCGATGCCCACGTTCCACCAGTCGGGGGCGCCCGCGTCGCGGTCCAGCAGCGCCACCGCGCGGAGGCCGGCGGCGCGGGCCTGCTCCCAGTCGTGCCGGAACTTGTGCAGCAGGGCCAGGTTGAACCAGGACTCGGACAGCCACGGCTCCATGTCCGCGGCGCGCGTCAGGAGCGCGCCGGCGTCCTCGTACCGGCCGTCGCCGATGAGCGTGAAGGCACGGTCGGTGGCCTGCCGCCACGAGGCGGAAGGCCGGTGCCGTACCCTGCCGAAGATCCTCACGATGTCCGCCTGCTGGTTTCTCGACGTCCCGCGTGCACCCACGCCGGAGAGCTCTGGTGACCGGCGCCGTCCTCCCCGACGGCCGCCCGCCACGCCTTGCTGACGGTCCCGCCCGCGGGCCGGGCCGTCGTACCGGGGAACCGTGCCCTCCACGACGCATACGCCGCAACAGCGCTCATGACACCCCCCGATCCCGCTTTCCCGTCACGATTGTCGGTCGTTCGTCCTCTGCGTGCTCCGCGTTCCTGCGTACGCCGCGTCCTTCTCTTCGCATCCAACCATGCCCCGTCGGACGCCCGCTCATTACCCGTGGGTTAGTCGTGCTACTCGGGACGCGGCGGGCGTCTCACGGGTCCGGGCACACCGGCGCGCCGCGCGCGAGCACGCGCGCGAGCGCCTCCACCACCCGGGGCTCGTGGTCGTACGCGGTGGCCCGGCGCAGCCGCTCCAGGGCGCGCGCCGATTCCCCGCGCCCGCCGCGTGCGGGGCCGCCGGGGCCACCGGGGGCCGTGAGCTCGTCGTAGGCGTTGGCGGTCCGGACGACGCGGGCGGCGAGCGGCTGCTCGCGGTAGGGGTCGGCCTGGCGTTCCACGGCGTCCGCGACGACCGGCGCGACGGCGGCGTCCAGCGGGGCCAGCCGCGCCACGCTCCCGCCGAGCCGGGCCAGCCGACGCCGCTCCTCGGCGGGCAGCGGCTCGGTGGCCCCGGCGGGGACCGGGTCGACGAGTGAGAGCTGGCCCACGTCGTGCATCAGCGCCGCGTACTCGACGACGGCGAGGTCGCGCTCCGCCATACCGAGCTCGCGGCCGACGGCACGGCTGAGGGCGGCTACGCGCCGTGCGTGACCGGCGGGGGTGCATCCCGCGAGGTCGGTCGCGCGGGCGAGCGAGGCGACGGCGGGCGGGCAGCTCTCGCGCGCCTCCGCGCGGCCCGCGGCGAGCCGCACGGCGAGCAGGGGCAGACAGCAGAAGGGCAGCACCCACGGCCCGGCGACGGCGGGGGCCAGGGCGGCCACCACCGCGGTGGCGCAGACCGCCGGGGCGGTGGCGGGGAGGGCGCGCAGTTCGGCGCGGAGGGCCGCCGGGTAGGGGCAGCAGCCGGTACGGGCCCGGGCGAGGGCCGCCGCGAGGGCGGCGTCGGCGAGGGCGGCCAGGGCGAGGAGCAGCAGCAGCGCCAGGGCGTAGGACGGCCCCTGCGCGGGCCCGGGAACGGCCGGTCCCGCGCCGGGGAGCGCGGGGCGGCAGCCGGCGACGAGGGCCGTGGCGACGAGGCGGCGGGCCAGCCGGTCCCGGCGGCCCGCGGCACCGGAGAGGCCGGTGAGGCTGGAGCCGGACACCACGGCGACGGCCTGCGGCACACCGCCGTCCGCGAGCAGGGCGTAGGCCAGGGCCCCCGCGGCGCCGACCGGGGCGCCACCCCGCGCCCCGAGCCGCTCCGGCCGCCGCCCCGCGGCCTCGCCCAGCGCGATGAGCAGCCCGTACGCACAGGCGGTCCGCGGCTGCTGGACGCCGTGGAGCGCGGTCCAGGCGAGCGCGAGCAGGGCCCCGCCGCCGGTCAGCAGATGGACGGTACGCACCAGCCGGGCGCCGGACACGGCGGTCACCGGTGGGCCCCGGGCGGCGGTACGGGGGCGGGCAGCGGGCGCCGCCCGGGAGGACGGTGGTCGGGGACGGGCGGGGGGCGGCGGTACGGGTGCTCGGCCGCAGGCTCCCCGGGTGGGCGTGGGCCGGGCGGACGGCCCGGGTCCGGGACGCCGGGGGGGGCGCTCCGAGGCGGCTTCGTACGGGCCCTCGTCCGCGGGCTCCCCGGCCGGGCTCGGGCCGGCCGTGCGGCCGGGGTCCGGGGCGAGCAGGAGTTGGCGGGAGGCGTACGGGCCGGTCTCGGGAGCCGCACCCGGCGGGCGGGCGCCGCTCGGGGCGGCCGGGCACCGGCCGGGGGCGCGTTCGTACGGGCGCCCGGCCGGAGGCGTGGACCGGGGCGGTGTGGCGCCGTGATCAAGAGGGACGTTTCCGCAATCGGGAACTGCGGTTTCGTCCAGCACCGGGACCCCCGGCAGGCCGTCCCGTGCCAGGGCCCGCGCGAGCGCCTCGACCATGCGCGGATCGAACTGGGTGCCGGCGCAGCGGCGGAGTTCGGCGAGCGCGGCGGGGACCGGGCGGGCGCGGCTGTAGGTGCGGGTGGAAGTCATGGCGTCGAAGGCGTCGGCGACGGCCACGATCCGGGCCGCCTCCGGGATCCGGTGGCCCGTCAGCCCGTGGGGGTAGCCGCTGCCGTCCAGCCGCTCGTGGTGGTGGAGGATCGCCTCCCGCGCCTCGTCGGGAATCGCGACGCCGCGCACCAGCTCGTCCCCGTACTCGGGGTGCAGCCGGACGATGCGCCGCTCCTCGCCGGTGAGCGGGCCGTCCTTGCGCAACACCCGGGTGGGGACGCCGAGTTTGCCCAGGTCGTGCAGGGTGCCGGCGATGCGCAGGGCCTCCAGCCGGTCGCCGGCCACGCCGAGTTCGCGGCCGATCCGCAGGGCGAGCAGGCCGACCCGCTCGCCGTGACCTCGCGTGTAGTGGTCCTTGAGGTCGACCGCCTCGACCAGCGCCCGGACCGTCGCGCCGCGGTCGGCGCGCTCCCGCCGGGCGCCGGCCGCGGGCCGGACGGGGACGGTGTGCGGCAGCAGGACCAGCAGGGCGGCCACCGGCCCGTAGGCGCTGCGCCACAGCTCGGCCGCGAGCAGCGCGGCCGGCCCGTGGAGCAGCGCGAAGCCCAGCGCGGGCCCCAGGAGGGCGGGCCGCCGGACCGCCGGGCGGCATCCGGCGCGGGGGACGCCGGCGCTCACCAGGCTCACGAGCGCGAGGACGAGGGCGGCGGCCAGCACGGCGGGCAGCGCGCCCAAAAGGCCGGGCGGCAGGGCGGCGCGGGCGGCGCCGAAGCACAGGGCGGCGGTCGTCGCGGCGAGCGCGAGGAGCGCGGCGCGCCCCAACCGGCGCCGGCCGTCCGGGCGTTCACGTCCCGGGCGGCGGGCCGGGGAGAGGAGGCCGCCCGGCACGGCGGCCAGCGCGGCGGCGGCCGGCGGCAGCAGCACCACGGCCAGCAGCAGCGCCGGCGGCACCGGCGCGCGGCGCGGCCGGAGCCCGCCGAGGGCGCCGACGGCCGCCAGGAGGACGGTCGTTCCCCAGGGGGCGGCGGCGGGGTCCCGCACGGCGGGCAGCGTGCTCAGGACCGCCGCGCCCACGGCACCGGAGATCCAGGCGCGCGCCGCCGCCGGGACTGCCTCCATGACATGTCCTCCCCATCCGGACTCGCTGTCGGGATGGGGAGAATAGGCTCACGCGCGGCGCTCACGGCCGGATCGGCGGGAACCGCCGTCCGTTCGGGTGACGTTCGCCGGGCGGCCGTTTTGATGCGGGTTCCGGGGCCGTTCGCGCCGGGCTCCCCGGGCACCCGGCTCAGTCCTGCGGGACGCTCCGGGCTTCGGCCTCGGCCGCGCGGGCCTCGGCCACCACGTCCTGCTCCGGCACGGACTCGCCGGCGCGGATGAGCTCGATCCGGCCCATCACCTTGGAGCGCAGGTCGGCGGGGACGTCGTCATGCCCGCAGCAGCGCTTGACCAGCTTCTTGACCGCCTGCTCCAGCCCGTACTTCTCCAGGCAGGGGGAGCATTCGTCGATGTGCACCTCGAACTTGGCACAGTCGCCGTCCGGCATCTCGCGGTCGAGGTACTCGTAAAGGTGGTCGAGGACTTCAGAGCAGTCCGTCTCGTGCGGCTCTCCGCAGCTCATGAGTCCGAGCCCTTCCCATTGTGCGACGCGTCGGAACCGTGCGGCGCGGCGGCCCCGGCCGGGACCAGGCCACGCTCGCGGGCGTAGTCCTCCAGCAGACCGCGCAGCTGCCGTCGGCCCCGGTGGAGGCGGGACATCACCGTGCCGATGGGGGTACCCATGATGTCCGCGATCTCCTTGTAGGCAAACCCCTCGACGTCCGCGAGGTAGACCGCTATGCGGAATTCCTCGGGAATGGCCTGAAGGGCCTCCTTGACATCGGAGTCCGGCAGGTGGTCGAGCGCCTGCGACTCGGCGGACCGCAGCCCCTGGGACATGTGCGACTCGGCACGCGCCAGCTGCCAGTCCTCGATCTCCTCGGACGCGCTGCGCAGCGGCTCGCGCTGCTTCTTGCGGTACGAGTTGATGAAGGTGTTGGTCAGGATGCGGTACAGCCACGCCTTGAGGTTCGTGCCGTCACGGAACTGGTGGAAGGACGCGTAGGCCTTCGCGTACGTCTCCTGGACCAGGTCCTCGGCGTCCGCCGGATTGCGGGTCATCCGCAGGGCGGCGGAGTACATCTGGTCGAGGAAGGTCAGCGCGTCGCGCTCGAAGCGGGCGTTGCGCTCCGCCGTGCTCTCCGCGGCCTGGGCGGGGGGGTGCTCCTCGCCGTGCGTCCCCGCGTCGGTACCCACGACCGGACCCACCTCCTCCGAAAGCTTGGACGAGCCCTGGGCGGACCCGCTCGATTCGGAGAATAGACGATGACCTGCCGAACCGGCCGAACCCGCCGCTCCGGCCAGACTGCCCATGACGACCGGCCGGCCCCGGTCTGCGGTGCTGGGGCGGGACAGGCATGCGATCGAACCCATGGGGCGGGTCTCCCAATCCTTTGTCATGTGCCGGTGCGTGTCGTACGTGGTGCTCAACATCGGCACGGCCCGTCCCATTCCCGCCGGCCCCGCCGGTCCCCCGGCCGGTTCCGGAGGCCCGGCACCCGCCTCAGCCGCCCGGCAGCTCCGTCAGCCGGCCGGCCACGGCGTCGGTGATCACCGCCAGTGCGTCCTCCTGGGTGACGCCGCCGTTCTTCGCGGCGCTCTTCGGCACCGCGAACCCGTGGTCCCCGCCGGGCACGGCGACCGGCGTGACGCCGGGCGGGAACTCCTCGGGACGGCCGAACGGATCGCGGGCGCCCTGGACGACGAGGACCGGCACCCCGGCGCCGAGCAGCTCCTCCGCCCGGGACTTCTCCGGCCGGCCCGGCGGGTGGAGCGGGAAGCTCAGCGCGAGCACCGCGACCGCGCCCAGCTCCGCCGCCGTCCGGCAGGCGACGCGCGCCCCCGCGCTCCGGCCGCCCGCGACGACGGGGAGCCCGGGCGCGGCGAGCACGGGCCACAGGGCGCGCCAGGCCGTGTCGAGGGCCCGGGGCGCCGGGGCCACCTTCCTGCCGGCCACCCGCCAGGGCTGCTCCACGAGTGCCACGGTCACCCCGTGCGCGGGCAGGGCGGCGGCCAGGGCCTGGAGGTCGCGGGCCTCGACGCCGCCGCCGGCGCCATGGCCGAGGGCGAGCACCAGGCGGGGCTCCGGCGCGGGGTGCCAGTGGACGCGGGCCTCGCCCGCGGGGGTCTCCACGCTCTCCGTCAGTGGTTTCTTCGTCGTCACGCGGCCATCCTGCCGTGCCCGCCCCCGGCGCCACGCCGTGTCAGAACAGCGTCGTCTCCTCCGGCGCCGCCAGCTCGGTCACCAGCTCCGGCCCGTTGTTGCGGACGTCGCTGACCGCCGTCGTCACCGGGTACGCGCGCACCAGCCCGGGCGGGGGCGGGGCGAGCAGCGAGCGCAGCTCCTCCGGGTCCGTACGCGCCGGGTCGAGCCAGGCGGCCCAGCGGTCGGGCGGCAGGACCAGCGGCATCCGGGGGTGGATCCCGGCCAGGGAGCGCGGGCCGTCCTCGGTGCCGCCGGCGAACGGGCGGTCGTCGGCCTCGGTGGTTATCACCGAGCAGGTGGCCCACCAGGCCGCCGGGTGGTCGTCGGGGAGGGTGCGGTCGCGCCAGAACTCGTAGAGGCCGGCCATCGCCATGACCGAGCCGTCGGCGGGCGTCACGAAATAGGGCTGCTTCCGGGGGCGCTTGCGGCGGCCCTGCACCTCCAGCTCGCGCTCCTGTGCGCCGGTGACCCACTCGTAGTAACCGTCCGCCGGGAGCAGGCAGCGCCGCTCCGCGAACGCCCGCCGATAGGACGGCTTCTCGTGCACCGTCTCCGCCCGGGCGTTGATCATGCGGGCGGCGCCCTCCGGCGACTTCGCCCAGGAAGGGACGAGCCCCCACTTCAGGACGCGCAGCTGCCGGACCGGGCGCCGGTCATGCGCGCCCTTGAGCGGGCGCTCCAGGACGGCGTACACCTCTTTGGTGGGCGCCACGTTCCAGTCCGGCGCCAGGGTCTCCTCCGGCTCCCACACCTCCACGTCCAGGAGCCCGGCCAGATCCTCCGGCCCCCGGCTCGCCGCGTACCGCCCGCACATGTCCGACCGCCCCTCGGTTCTTCTCCGTCACGTCTGCCACCGACCATGCTGCCGCACGGGCCGGACACTCCGGCCCGGAACCGTCACCCGGCGCCGGCCGTCCCTCAGCACGGACCACGAACGCGCAAGGAGCGGCCCCACCATGGACAGCACCACCGCCACCGACCTGTGGGACCGCCTGGCCGGCAGCCAGTCCGGGCCCTCGGTCTGGACCGTCGTCGGCACCGGGCTGGTCGCCCTGGCGGCGATCGTCCCGCCCCGGGTCTGGCGGGTGACGCGCAACGCGATCACCATCGCCCACGAGGGCGGCCACGGCCTGGTGGCGCTCCTCAGCGGCCGGACCCTGGACGGCATCAGGCTGCACTCGGACACCTCGGGACTCACGGTCTCGCGCGGACGGCCGACCGGCTTCGGCATGGTCCTCACCGCGGCCGCCGGCTACCCCGCGCCCTCGCTGCTCGGCCTGGCCGGCGCCTGGGCGCTGTCCACCGGGCACGTCACGGCCCTGCTGTGGGTGGCGGCGGCGCTGCTGGCCGCCATGCTGGTGATGATCCGCAACGCGTACGGCGCGCTGACGGTGGTGCTCACCGGCGCGGCCTTCGTCCTGGTCTCCTGGCTGGCCGGCCCGGAGGTGCGGGCGGCGTTCGCCTACGGGGTGGTGTGGTTCCTGCTGCTGGGGGGCGTGCGGCCGTCCTTCGAGCTCCAGCGCAAGCGCCGGTTCGGGGCGGCGGCGGACTCCGACGCCGACCAGCTCGGCCGGCTGACCGGGGTGACGCCGGTGCTGTGGCTGCTCTTCTTCCACGTGGTCGCGCTGGCCGCGCTGCTGGCCGGCGGCAACCTGCTGCTCCGGGGGTGAACCGGCGGCTGATCCGGCGGGCGTCCGGCGGTTGATCCGGCGGGCGTCCGGGCGCGCGACGGCGGGGGCCGCGCGCCCGTAGGGCCCGGTCACCGCCCTCGGTGAGGCCGTAAGGTTAGGGGCATGACCGAGAGCCCCGCGCCCACCGACCTCTGGCCCGCTCCCACCGCGACCGGGGCCGTCGACGCGACCGTCACCGTGCCCGGCTCCAAGTCGGTGACCAACCGCGGCCTCGTCCTCGCGGCGCTCGCCGCCGAGCCCGGCTGGCTGCGCCGCCCGCTGCGCTCGCGCGACACCCTGCTGATGGCGGAGGCGCTGCGCGCCATGGGCGTCGGCATCGAGGAGACCGTCTCCTCCAGCTCCGAGGGAGACCACGACGGCTCCGGCGAGGCGTGGCGGATCATCCCGGCCCGGCTGCACGGCCCGGCCACGGTCGACGTCGGCAACGCGGGCACGGTCATGCGCTTCCTGCCGCCGGTCGCGGCGCTCTCCGACGGCCCGGTCCGTTTCGACGGCGACCCGCGCAGCTACGAGCGCCCGCTGCACGGCGTGATCGACGCGCTGCGCGCGCTGGGCGCCCGGATCGACGACAACGACCGCGGCGCGCTGCCGCTGACCGTGCACGGCGCCGGGGCGCTGGAGGGCGGTCCGGTGGAGATCGACGCCTCGTCGTCGTCCCAGTTCGTGAGCGCGCTGCTGCTCTCCGGCCCGCGCTTCAACCAGGGCGTGGAGGTGCGGCACGTCGGCTCGGCACTGCCCTCGCTGCCGCACATCCGGATGACGGTCGAGATGCTGCGCGCCGCCGGCGCCCAGGTGGACACCCCCGAGTCCGGCGGCGAGCCCGACGTGTGGCGGGTCTCCCCCAGCGCCCTCCTCGGCCGCGACCTGGTGGTCGAGCCCGACCTGTCGAACGCGGCGCCGTTCCTGGCGGCGGCCCTGGTCACCGGCGGCCGGGTCACCATCCCGGACTGGCCCGAGCGCACCACGCAGCCGGGTGACGCACTGCGCGACATCTTCACCGCCATGGGCGGCAGCTGCGAACTGACCGACGCGGGCC
Organism: Streptomyces mobaraensis; assembly: GCF_020099395.1. Classification (NCBI taxonomy): domain Bacteria; kingdom Bacillati; phylum Actinomycetota; class Actinomycetes; order Kitasatosporales; family Streptomycetaceae; genus Streptomyces; species Streptomyces mobaraensis. Next base: position 2,561,204 of record NZ_CP083590.1, read on the forward strand.
TGACGTTCACCGGCACCGGCCGGATCGCCGGCATCGACGCGGACCTGCACGAGGTCGGCGAGCTCACCCCGGTGATCGCCGCGGTGGCCGCGCTCGCCGACTCCGAGTCCGAGCTGCGCGGCATCGCCCACCTGCGGCTGCACGAGACGGACCGGCTGGCCGCGCTGGCCAAGGAGATCAACGAGCTCGGCGGCGACGTCACCGAGACCGCCGACGGCCTGCGCATCCGCCCGCGCCCGCTGCACGGCGGCGTCTTCCACACCTACGAGGACCACCGGCTGGCCACCGCCGCGGCGGTGCTCGGCCTCACCGTCCCGGGTGTCGAGGTGGAGAACGTGGCGACCACCGCCAAGACCCTGCCCGACTTCCCGGAGCTCTGGCACGGCATGCTCGGATCCGTCGCGGGGGCGACGACGGTGCCGAGAGCCTGAGGGAACCGGAACACCATGCGCCGCTACGGCAAGCACACCGACGAGGACGACGTCCGCGTCCGCCCCAACCGCAAGGGCAACCGGCCGCGGACCAGCATCCGCCCCAAGCACGAGGACGCCGCCGAGGGCTTCGTCCTCACCGTCGACCGGGGCCGGCTGACGGTCCTCGTCGAGGACCGCATCGTCATGGCCATGAAGGCGCGCGAGCTGGGCCGCAAGGGCGTCGTCGTCGGCGACCGGGTCGCGGTCGTCGGTGACCTCAGCGGACAGAAGGACACCCTCGCCCGGATCGTCCGGGTCGAGGAGCGCCGCTCGGTGCTGCGCAGGACGGCCGACGACACCGACCCGTTCGAGCGGGTCGTGGTCGCCAACGCCGACCAACTGGCCATCGTCACCGCCCTGGCCGACCCCGAGCCGCGCCCCCGGCTGATCGACCGCTGCCTGGTCGCGGCGTACGACGCGGGTCTCGAACCGCTGCTCGTCCTGACCAAGTCGGACCTCGCCCCGGCCGAGAAGCTGATGGAGTCCTACGGCGCGCTGGGCCTGCCCTACGTGGTCACCAACCGCGAGGAGCTGGCCGTCGGGGAGGCCGCGGAGCGGGTGCGGGAGCGGCTCAACGGCCGGGTCACCGCGTTCGTCGGGCACTCCGGCGTCGGCAAGACCACGCTCGTCAACGCGCTCGTCCCGGACCGGCAGCGGGCCACCGGGCACGTCAACGCGGTCACCGGCCGCGGCCGGCACACCACCACGTCGGCGCTGGCCCTGCCGCTGCCCAGCGGTGACGGCTGGGTGATCGACACCCCGGGCGTGCGGTCGTTCGGGCTGAACCACATCGACCCCTCGCGCGTCATCCACGCCTTCCCGGACCTGGTGCCGGGCACCGAGGGCTGCCCGCGCGCGTGCAGCCATGACGAGCCGGACTGCGCGCTGGACCAGTGGGTCACGGACGGGCACGCGGACCCGCAGCGGCTGTACTCGCTGCGCCGGCTTCTGGCCACCCGGGAGCGGCGCGAAGGCGACTGATCGCCTACGTTTGCGCATGACCGCCGATGGCAAGTGCAACAGCACCGGGACGGACGGGGCGGTCGACGACACGGGAGGCGAAACTGATGGCGTGGCTGCTGGTCGTGGTCGCAGGGCTTCTGGAAACCGGCTTCGCCGTCTGCCTCAAACTCTCGCACGGCTTCACCCGCCTGTGGCCGACGATCGCCTTCGCCTGCTTCGCCCTCGGCAGCTTCGGCCTGCTGACCCTCTCCCTCCGGAAGCTGGACGTGGGCCCGGCCTACGCGGTGTGGACGGGCATCGGCGCGGCCGGGACGGCGATCTACGGCATGGTCTTCCTGGACGACCTGGTCTCCACGCTGAAGCTGGTCTCGATCGCGTTCGTGATCGTCGGGGTGATCGGGCTCCAGCTGTCGGGCTCCGCGCACTGAGCGCGCCGGATCCCGGGGATCACTCCCGCCCGCCGCCGAGCAGCGTCCTGACCACGCCGGCCACCTCCTCGGCCGCCTCGGTGTCGGAACCGGCCGGGGCGACCACGTACGACAGGGTCATCCGGACGGCGGCCTCGCAGGCCCGGCGCAGCACGTCCGGGTCCGGCGGGCGGCCGGTCCTGGCGGTGGCCTCGCCGGCCGCCCCGGCCGCGCTGCCGGTGATGCGCTCCACCAGGGTGCCGGGCGTGGGGGCGCTCCGGGCCGTCACCGGTGACGGCGGGGTGCGCGGCGCCGGTACGGCGGGGGCCGCCTGGGCGGGCAGCCGCTCGCCGCGGCAGCCGGTGAGGGCCGCGCGGACCAGCGGGTTGACCCGCGCGGTGCGCAGCGTCCAGACGGCCGCGGCCGCGCAGCAGTCGCCGGCGTCGGCGTCCTCCCGCTCGACGGCGTCGGCCAGCGAGCGTTCCACACCGGCCAGGAAAGACTCGGCCTCGCGCCGGACCAGAGCCCGGGCCAGGCCGTCCTTGCTGCCGAACTCGTTGTACAGGGTCTGCCGGGACACCCCGGCGGCGGCCGCCACGTCGACCATCCGGACCCCGTGCCAGGGCCGGATGCCGAGCGCCGTGTAGGCCGCGTCCAGCAGGAGCTCTCGTGCCGCGGGCATCGTCGCCTCCCGGGGCCTGGCGGCCGCACGACGGTTGTGGCCACAGAATTGACGCACCACCAGACGGTGTCAAGAGCCCGGGCGGGCCGCACGTGCGCGGAGGGGGCCCGCGGGTAGTGTTCCTGTTATGTCCGACTACCACGATGATCTGCGTTTGGCCCATGTCCTGGCGGACGCCGCCGACGCGGCGACCATGGAACGGTTCAAGGCCCTCGACCTCAAGGTCGAGACCAAACCGGACATGACCCCGGTGAGCGAGGCCGACAAGGCCGCCGAGGAGCTGATCCGCGGTCACCTCCAGCGGGCGCGGCCCCGCGACGCCGTGCTCGGCGAGGAGTTCGGCGGCGAGGGCCTCGGCCCGCGCCGCTGGGTCATCGACCCGATCGACGGCACGAAGAACTACGTGCGCGGGGTGCCCGTCTGGGCGACGCTGATCTCCCTCATGGTCCAGACGGAGCACGAGGGCACCGTCGACTACCAGCCGGTCGTCGGCGTGGTGTCGGCCCCGGCGCTGGGCCGGCGGTGGTGGGCGGCGAAGGACTCGGGCGCGTACACCGGGCGCAGCCTGTCGTCCGCGAGCCGGCTGACGGTCTCCAAGGTCGAGCGCATGGCGGACGCCTCGTTCGCGTACTCCTCGCTGTCGGGCTGGGAGGAGCGCGGGCTGCTGCCGCGCTTCCTGGACCTGACGCGGGACTGCTGGCGGACGCGTGGCTACGGCGATTTCTGGCCGTACATGATGGTCGCCGAGGGCTCGGTGGACATCTGCGCGGAGCCCGAGCTGTCGCTGTGGGACATGGCGGCGAACGTCGTCATCGTGGAGGAGGCCGGCGGCCGGTTCACGGGGCTGGACGGACGGCGGGGGCCGCACAGCGGGAACGCCGCCGCGTCGAACGGGCTGCTGCACGACGAGCTGCTGGGGTATCTGCGCGCCTGAGGGGTCCCGGTGGCGGACGGGGTGGCGGCAGGAACGTCACAGCCCGTTCGGCCGCGCGAAACCTCAAAGACGGCGTAAAAAGTCGGCAAAGCGGCCGATTGCCGTCCTCTTCCCCGCCGGGGCGTCGCGTGTCACGCTGAGGAGCAGCTTGTGAATGCGTGAAAGCGCCCCGCAGGAGGTGGCCCGCCCATGCTCGTCCGCGACGCCATGAGCACGATCGTCCTCACCATCGGCCCCGCCCACACCCTCCGGCAGGCCGCCCGGCTGATGTCCGCACGGCGGGTCGGCGCGGCCGTCGTCCTCGACCCCGACACCAGCGGCCTGGGCATCCTGACCGAACGCGACGTCCTCAACGCGCTCGGCGCCGGGTGCGACCCGGACCGGGAGACCGCCCACCGCCACACCACCTCCGACGTGGTCTTCGCGGCGCCGGAGTGGACGCTGGAGGAGGCCGCCACCGCCATGTCGCGCGGGGAGTTCCGGCATCTGATCGTGCTGGACGGCCAGGAGACCGTGGGCGTGGTCTCGGTGCGCGACGTCATCCGCTGCTGGGTGGCGCACGGGGTGCCACGGCGGGACGGGGCGGCGCTGACGGCGTGAGCCGGCCGGCCGCCCTTCGACGGACAGGCGGACAGCCGGAGAGGCCGGAGCCCCATGGCGTCCGGCCTCTCCGTTTCTTACGACAAGCGCCCTAGCCGCGCAGGGCCTGGACCGCGGCCTCCAGCCGCTTGCCGTAGTCGGGGTCCGCCTGGCGGAAGTTGTTGATCGCCCGCTCCGCGATGTCGTCGCGCGACACCTTGGCGATGAAGCCCGCGAGGTTGGCGATCAGGCGCTCCTTCTCCTCCTCCGTCATCAGCCGGTAGAGGTTGCCCGCCTGGACGAAGTCGTTGTCCTCGGCGTGCGTGGGAGTCGCGATGTTGCCGGTGACCCCGGTGACGGGGACCGGCTGCCACAGCGGCCGTCCGGTCTCCGCGGGGCCGCCGAAGCTGTTCGGCTCGTAGTTCTTCGCCCGGCCGTGGCGGCCGTCGTAGGCGTAGCCGTCCCGGCCGTAGGTGCGGGCCGTGGTGGCGTGCGGGCGGTTCACCGGCAGCTGGTCGGCGTTGATGCCGACGCGGTAGCGGTGGGCGTCGGCGTAGGCGAACAGCCGGCCCTGGAGCATCTTGTCGGGGGACGGTCCGATGCCGGGCACGAAGTGCGACGGCGAGAAGGCGGACTGCTCGACCTCGGCGAAGACGTTGTCGGGGTTGCGGTTGAGCTCCAGCTTGCCGATCTCGTGCAGCGGGTAGTCCGCGTGCGGCCAGACCTTGGTCAGGTCGAACGGGTTGAAGCGGTAGGTCGCCGCCTCGTCCGCCGGCATGATCTGGACGGACACCGTCCAGCTCGGGAAGTCGCCGCGCTCGATGGACTCGCGCAGGTCACGCTGGTGGGAGTCGGGGTCCTCGCCGGCGAGCCGGTTGGCCTCCTCCTGCGTGAGGTTCTTGATGCCCTGGTCGGTCTTGAAGTGGTACTTGACCCAGAAGACCTCGCCGGCCTCGTTGTTCCACTGGTAGGTGTGCGAGCCGAAGCCGTCCATGTGGCGGTACGAGGCGGGGATGCCGCGGTCGCCGAAGAGCCAGGTCACCTGGTGGGTGGCCTCGGGCGACAGACCCCAGAAGTCCCAGACGTTGTCCGCCTCCTGCGAGCCGGTGTACGGGTCGCGCTTCTGGGTGTGGATGAAGTCGGGGAACTTGATGGCGTCGCGGATGAAGAAGATCGGCGTGTTGTTGCCGACGAGGTCGTAGTTGCCCTCTTCGGTGTAGAACTTCAGCGCGAAGCCGCGCGGGTCGCGCACCGCGTCCGCCGAGCCGAGGTTGCCGGCGACGGTGGAGAAGCGGAGGAACGTTTCCGTCTGCTTCCCGACCTGCGACAGGAAGTTCGCCCTGGTCCACCGGGTGACGTCCTGCGTCACGGTGAAGGTGCCGTAGGCGCCGGCGCCGCGGGCGTGCACCACGCGCTCCGGGATCCGCTCGCGGTTGAAGTGCGCGAGCTTCTCCAGCAGCAGCTGGTCCTGCACCAGGACGGGGCCACCGATGCCCGCGGTCTCACTGTTCTGGTTGTCCGCGACCGGAGCTCCGGACTCCGTGGTCAGCGGGCCCGTTGTGGTCATGGCCTCGTCCTGAACCGTCACGTACGCCTCCGTCTTCTCGGTCCTGCCCGCCCGGCCGGTCCTCTTCGGCCCCGCGGCGAGATCGATCCTTACATTGGACTTTGTCTAAGTCAAGATGGAGCTGACATAAAAACCGGATCCAGTGGTAGACGGCTGCCGCTGCTAGGCTGGTCCTATCTGACTGATGGGTGAATGGCATGAGTGACCTGCTGGAACGGCTCCGGGGACGTGGCTGGCGGCTGACCGCGCAGCGGCGCGTCGTCGCCGAGGTGCTCGACGGGGACCATGTGCACTACACCGCCGACGAAGTGCACGCCAAGGCGACCGAACTGCTCCCGGAGATCTCCCGGGCGACGGTCTACAACACGCTCGGCGAACTGGTGTCCCTCGGCGAGATCATCGAGGTGAGCACCGACGGCCGGGCGAAACGCTACGACCCGAACGCCCACCACGCGCACCAGCACCTGGTGTGCTCCCGCTGCGGCACCATCCGCGACGTCCACCCCTCCGGGGACCTCCTCGCCGGGCTGCCGGCGGAGGAGCGCTTCGGCTTCCGGGTGTCCGCGGTCGAGGTGACCTACCGCGGGGTGTGCCCGGGCTGCTCGGAGGCGTGACGGAACGGCGGGCGCCGGGGGGGGGGCGTTCGTTCCGGGCCGGTTCGGGTTCGGCGTGCGGGCACAGCACGAAGGCCCGGATCCTGAGGATCCGGGCCTTCGTTCAGAGTAGCGGGGACAGGATTTGAACCTGCGACCTCTGGGTTATGAGCCCAGCGAGCTACCGAGCTGCTCCACCCCGCGTCGATGAACCAACTGTAACCCGGTCAAGGCGTTCCATGCAAACGGGTGATCCCCGTCCGGCGGCGCGCGGTCCGGCCCGCTCCGCCACGCGGCCCCGCCGGGGCCGCCGTCACGCCGACAGCTCCTGCTGGAGGGCGTCCCGCAGCCGCGCCGCCCGCTCGGCGACCTCGGCCGGGCCGCACTCGACCGCCTGCGCGCACCACAGCTGGGCCTCCGTGAGATCGCCGTGCCGGGCGGCCAGCAGGGCCAGCCGGAGGGCCGCGCGGCCGTGCCCGGCCTCGGCGGCCCGCGTCCACCACAGCGCGGCCTCCGGCTCGCTGCCCTCGCGGGCCAGCAGCAGCCCGAGGTTGAACGCGCCGTTCCGGCTGCCCGCCTCCGCCGCCTCCCGGTACCAGCGGGCGGCCCGGACGACGTCGCCGCGGGCCGCCACGATCATCCCGAGCCGCACCTGGGCCCGCCGGTGCCCCTGGCGGGCGGCGCGGTCGTACCACTCCTCGCACTCGGCCGCGGCGCCCTCGCCGCGGTCCTCCCGGTCCAGCAGGCTCGCGAGCCGGAACGCGGCCTCGGCGCTGCCGCCGCGGGCCGCGACCCGCAGATGGCGCTCGGCCTCCTCGGCGTCCTCCTGGCCGCCGTCCCGCAGCAGGGCCATGGCGACCTGGAGGGCGGCCTCGGTGTGGCCGGCGGCGGCGGCGCGCTCGTACCAGCGCAGCGCCTCCCGCTCGTCGTGTCTCCCGGCGTACAGGATGCCCAGGTTGAACGCGGCGTCGACGCTGCCGGCCTCGGCCGCCTTGGAGAACCACGGCTCGGCGCCCGCCGGGTCGCCGGCCTGGAGCAGGAGGACGGCCAGGGCGTTGGCGGCCTCCCGGTGGCCCGCGTAGGCGGCGCGCCGGTACCACTGCTCGGCCTGGGCCGACCGGCCCTGCTCGGCGCAGAGCAGGGCGAGGTTGTACGCGCCGTTGACGTCACCGGCGTCCAGGGCGGCGCGGTACCAGCGCTCGGCCTGCTGGGCCTCGCCGCGGTCGGCGTGCAGGGCACCCAGGGCGTTGGCCGCGTTGCCGTCGCCGTCCTGGGCGGCCCGGCGCCACCAGACGGCGGCGCTGTCGTTGTCGCCGGCGTCGCGCAGCAGGAAGCCGAGGGCGCAGGCGGCGCGGGACTCGCCGTCCTTGGCGGAGGTCAGGTACCAGCGGGCCGCCTCCTGGATCTCGCCGCGCGCCTCCAGCAGGGTGCCCAGGTGGAGGGCGGCGCGGCGGTGGCCGCGGGCGGCGGCCTGGCGGTACCACTGCTCGGCCTCGGCGGCGGGCCCGCGCTCCTTGCCGACCGCGGCGGCGGCCCGCAGGTCTCGTACGGAGGTGTCCCCGCCGCCGACGGGGGTGCGGCGGCCGCCGGCCGCCGGGGCCGGGCCGGGGAGGACGCCGGGGCGGGTGGCGGCGGAGCCGGGGGCGCGGCCGTCGAGGATGCGGGCGAGGCGGTACGCCGCCTCGCGGTGGCCCCGCTCGGCGGCGGACCGGAACCAGCGCTCCGCGCCCACGTCGCTGCGGTGCTCCAGGAGGTCGGCGAGGGCGTAGGCGCCGAGGGCGTGCCCGGACTCGGCGGACTGCCGCAGCCAGTACTCGGCGGCGGGCTCGTCGCCGCGCTCGCGGTGGTAGCGGCCCAGGGCGTGCGCGGCGGCGGCCGAACCGGCGACGGCGGCGACGCGCCACCAGGCGGCGGCCTCGTCGGGGTAGCCGCGCTGGTGCAGCAGGACACCCAGGTTGTTGGCGGCGGAGCGGTCGCCCTCGGCGGTGGCGGCGCGCAGGCAGCGCTCGGCGGCGTCCAGGTCGCCGCGGCGCAGCAGCAGGGCGCCGAGGGTGCTCAGGGCGGCGGGGTCGCCGGATTCGGCGCGGCGGCGGGCGGTTTCGAGCTCCAGATCGGCGGCGTCCGCGGAGGCGCCCACGGCGGCCGTGACGGACGTCTGGGACGGGACCTGCCCGCCTTGCCCGTCCGGGTCGCTCCCCCGGTCGGTCCCCTGCTCACTCCCCCGGACGGGAGCCCCTACCAGCCGACGTGCGTCCACCAGCCTCGCCTTGTCCCCCATACGTCCCATCGTCGCACTCCCGCAACCCGTGTACACCTGGAATGCCGTAGCCAGTGAGGTCACTTCGGCGTTTTGTCGACTTCCCGACTTCCCGACACAGCGATGCCCCAAACTCTAATCAAAAGCCCCGCACATAACCCGCACAGAGCAGCGTGGCGCCGGATGCGAACGGTGGTCCCCCGTCGGCCGGCCTCGGAGCGCGGCCCTTACCACCGCTCCGGACGCACGACAAGGCCCGGAGTCCGAGACTCCGGGCCTTGTCTTCAGTAGCGGGGACAGGATTTGAACCTGCGACCTCTGGGTTATGAGCCCAGCGAGCTACCGAGCTGCTCCACCCCGCGCTGTTGTGGAACAACCGTACCACGGCGCGGGGCGGGGCATCGGCTAACCGTCGGTCCGCTTCCCCTCGTCCTGCTTGCCGGCGGGCTTGCCGTCCGCCTTCTTCTCGGCCTCCTCCTCGGCCTTGGCCAGCCGGTCGAGGGCGTCCTTCAGACTCTTCTGCGCCTTTCCGTACGCCTCCAAGTCCTTCTGCTCCAGCGCCTTCTGGCCGACGGCCCACGCGTCCTGCGCGTCCTTGACCGCCTGCTTGACCGTGGGGTTGGCGGTGGACGGACGCGTGGTGTCCGGCGGCTGCTTGCCGGTCTCGCCCTGCTGCTTGCCGAAGACCTCGTCCAGGGCCTCACCCAGGGTGTCCCTGAAGGCGATCTTCTCGCCGTAGTTGACGAGCACCTTCCGCAGCAGCGGGTAATTCGCCCTGGCACCGCGGACGTACACGGGTTCCACGTACAGGAAACCGCCGTCCAGAGGCACGGTCAGCAGATTTCCGTACTCGACCTCGGAATCACCGCCCTTGAGAAGCCTGATCAGGCTGGCGACGTCCGAATTGCTGTTGAAATTGCTCTGCGCCTGCTCGGGGCCCCAGACCGCGCCCTTGGGCTCGAGGATTCTGATCCGGCCGTAGCCGTCGCTCTTCGCGTCCGCGTCGACCGCCATGAACGCGCCCAGGTTGGGGCGGTTCTTGGGCGTGAAGGTCGTCGTCAGCGAGAACGTCTGGTCCTTCTGGTCCGGCATCCGCATGCTCAGGTAGTACGGCGGCACCGCGTTGCCCTTGTTGGTCGGGTCGTCCGGCACCTGCCAGCGCTGGCTGCCCGTGTAGAACGCCGCCGGATCGGTGACGTGGTAGCGGGCCAGCAGCTCGCGCTGCACCTTGAACAGGTCCTGCGGGTAGCGCAGATGCGCCTTCAGGTCCGTGCTGATCTCGCCCTTCGGCTTGACCGTGCCCGGGAACGCCTTCATCCAGGTCTTGAGCACCGGGTCCTCGGTGTCCCACTGGTAGAGCTTGACCGTGCCGTCGTAGGCGTCGACGGTCGCCTTCACCGAGTTGCGGATGTAGTTGACCTGGTTCTGCTGTGCGACAACGGCGCGTTGACCGGTCGTCAACGAGTCGGTGGTGGTGTCGCCCAGTGTGGTGCGGGAGGCGTACGGATAGCCGTTGGTCGTCGTATAGGCGTCCACGATCCACTGGATGCGGTGGTCCACCACGGCGGGGTAGGCGTCGCCGTCGATGGTCAGCCAGGGCGCCACCGCCTCGACGCGCTCCTTCGGCGTCCGGTTGTAGAGGATCTTGGAGCCCTTGCCGATGGCGCCCGAGTAGAGGATCTTCGGCTCGCCGAACGCCACGGCGTACGCCGCGCGGTTGACCGGGTTGGACAGCGCGACGCCGCCCTTGCCGTCGTAGCCGAAGCTCTCCTTGCCCTCGTCACCGGGCTTGTCGATCTCCTTCTGCGGCCCGCCGACGATGGAGTACTGGGTGGTCTTCTCCCCGTAGTACACGCGCGGCTCGTACGAGCCCAGGGTGCCGTCCGACTGGAAGTCCGGACCGCCGCCCTTCGGCACCGAGGTGCCCTTGGCGGTCACCGCGCCGTAGCCGTGGGTGTACTTGAAGTGGTCGTTGATCCAGTTCCGCTCGGGAATGCCCTTGATGTTGAGCTCGCGCAGGCCGATGACGGTGTCCTGCTCCTTGCCCTGCACCGTGTAGCGGTCGACGTCCAGGGTGGACGGGAACTGGTAGTAGCCGCGGTCCTGGCGCTCCTGCTGGAAGGCCGGCGAGACGATGTTCGGGTCCAGCAGCCGCAGGCTCGCGGTGGAGTTCGCCATCTCGCGCAGCTTGTTCTTGTCCTTGCCGCCGGCGTCGCTCTTGCCCGGGTACCGGTCGTCGACCTTGGTGTCGTCGATCCCGTACGCCGCCCGCGTCGCCTTGATGTTCTTGGCGATGTACGGCGCTTCCTTGGTCTGCTCGTTCGGCGAGACCTGGAACTTCTGCACGATCGCCGGGTAGAGCCCGCCGATCAGTATCGCCGAGAGCACCATCAGGCCGAAGCCGATGACCGGCAGCTGCCAGGTGCGCCGCCAGAGCGTCGCGAAGAACAGCACCGCACAGATCAGCGCGATGATGAAGAGGATCGTCTTGGCCGGCAGATAGGCGTTGGCGTCCACGTACCGCAGCCCCGTCCAGCCGTCCGCCGACCGCAGCCCGCTCGACTTCACGGCCAGCCCGTACCGGTCCAGCCAGTACGCCACGGCCTTGAGCGCGACGAACAGGCCCAGCAGGACGGACAGGTGCCCGGTGGCCGCCGCGGTGGCCCGGTGGCCCGGGCTGGTCAGCCGCAGACCGCCGTAGAGGTAGTGCACCAGGGCCGCGGCGATCAGCGACAGCACGGCCGCCGCGAAGCCGAAGCTCAGCAGGAAGCGGTACCAGGGCAGGTCGAACGTGTAGAAGGAGATGTCCTTGTGGAACTGCGGGTCCTTCTGGTGGAAGGAGACGCCGTTGATCCACTGGAGCCAGGTGCGCCACTGCCCGGCCGCGGACGCGCCCGCCACCAGACCGACCAGCGCGGTGACCGCCAGCAGGACCCACTTCTTGTACGGCGCGATGCTCATCCGGTAGCGGTCGAGGCTCTGCTGCTCGGCCGACATCGCGCTCAGCGGCGGGCGCAACCGGTGCGCCAGCCAGATGTTGAACCCCACCGCCACGGCCATCAGCAGGCCGAAGACGGCGAACAGGCCGATCTTGGTGCCGAGGGTGGTGGTGAAGACCGACGAATAGTGCACCGAGCGGTACCAGAGCCAGTCCGTCCAGAACCCCGCGAACATGACGAAGAGCATGGCCAGCGCAGCCAGCACACCCAGGGTCATCAGCAGGGTCCGGACACGCCGGGACGGTCGGCCGACTCTGATCCGTGGCCCTGTCGGGCCTCCGCCGCGGTCCGGCATCTGGAAAGCCAAGGTGCGCACCTCGAAGTTCGCTGTAAGGGAGCTGTCGATCAGGCCCTGGCGATAGTAGGACCCAGTGTGGCAACTTACCGAGGCTTTACTCGGTTCCCGATTTCGGCCCCTCTCAGGGCACGATATTGGGCATGTCCAGCAATGCCGGCTCCCCGAGCCACCCCGATCGCCCCGAAGCGGGCACGCCCCCGATGGCCGCCAGCCCGCTGACCCGCGCCGTCCTCGAGATCGACGACTACGCCTCCGGCCTCGGCTGGGACCAGCCCGCCCGGCTCTTCGCCCTCGTCGACACCGCGAAGCTCCGCACCCAGGAGCCCGCCCTGGCCGCCCAGCTCGGCCTCGACGAGGCGGCCGGCGGCGCGCCCGCCCCCTCCTACACCCCCATCGAGCAGGACGAACTTCCCGCGGGCACCGCCCTCGACGAGTTCCTCGCCACCATCGCCTGGCCGGACGCGGTGACGGGCTGCGCCCTGACCGTGGAGCGGCTGATGCTTCCGCCGTCCGCCGAGGGGGCCGTGCCTCACGGGATGAACGAGAAGCAGCTCGCCAAGTGGGTCGCGAAGCACCCGGAGCGGCAGGAGGTGCGGATGACGGTCGCCGTGCTGCGGGACGGGGCCCGCGAGTCCGCCGTCCGGCTGCGCGAGAAGGACTCGCCGACCGAGGTGCTCACCGGCCCGGACCTGGTGCCCGGCCTGGCCGAGGCGCTGGCCGCGACCTTCGCGGACTGAGCGCCGTTCCAAGGGGCCGCCCGGGACGGGGTGGCTAGCCTGCCGTGCAGCGCGGCAGGCCGGCCGCGTCCCCCTTGCGGATCTTCTCCAGGGACTTCAGCGCGTCGCCTATCGTCTCCACCTTGACGAGCGTCAGCCCGGACGGGGTGTCCTTGGCGGCGGCCGCGCAGTTGTCCTTGGGGGTCAGGAAGAACCGGGCCCCCTTGTTCCGGGCGCCGACCGTCTTCATCTCGATGCCGCCGATCGGCCCGACCTTGCCGTCGTCGTCGATCGTCCCGGTGCCGGCGACGAACTTCCCGCCGGTCAGGTCGTCCGGTGTCAACTTGTCGACTATCCCCAGGGCGAACATGAGGCCGGCGCTCGGCCCGCCGACGTCGGCCAGCTTGATGTTGATCGGGAACGGGAAGGTGTGCGCCGTCCCCGCCTGGATGCCCACGATGGCCCGCTTGTCACCGGGCGCCTCACGCGTCACCACGGTGACGGACTCCGTCCCGCGCGGCTGCCGCTTCTCCTTCTCCGCGGCGGCGGCCTCCTTGGCCGGGACGACCGTGAAGGCGACCTTCTCGCCGGGCTTGTGCCGGGTGACGAACTTCGCGACGTCACCGGGCTGCCGGACCTCGGAACCGTCCACCGTCTTGATCACGTCGCCCGCGTGCAGCGCGCCCTCGGCGGGGCTCGCCTTGACGACGGAGGCCACCACGACCCGGGTGGGAACGGGGATGTCCAGCTGCTTGAGCGCCGCCACCTTGGCGCTCTCCTGGGACTGGCTGAACTCCTCCGCGGTCTCCTGGTTGAGCTGGTCGGGAGACTTGTCGTCCGGGTAGAGCGTGCTGTGCGGGACCACCAGCTTGTCGTGGTCCAGCCAGCCGTAGACCGCCTCGATCATGTTCATCCGGTACTGCGAGCCGGTGACCCGGACCGTGGTCATGTTGAGGTGCCCGCTGGTCGGATACGTCTTGCGCCCCGAGATCTGGAGCACCGGCTCCCCGTCGTGATCGCCCAGGGTGTTCACGGTCGGCCCCGGCGACATCTCCGCGTACGGCACGGGGATCAGCACGCCGGCGCAGAGCAGCGCGATCAGGGTCAACAGGGAGGCGAGCATCGTCGCGGTGCGGCGGGGCATGGAACGACAGTACGGGACAGGTCTGACAGTCCACTTCCGGGGCGGTCCGTACGGGGCAGAAGTGCCTGCCGGGGCCCAAGTCACGCGGAATTCCGGCTCCCGGGGCCCGCCCGAACCACGTTACGCGGATCCGGCCCCGGAGTCCGAACGCTCCATGGCCTCGCGGAACTTCGCGTATCCCGCGAGCTCGGAGACATCGCCTGCCTTGCGGTTCCGGGCCGCCCAGCTTCCCCACAGGGCGGCGGCCACGGCCGCGGCAACCGGGATCAGCAACCAAGCGAGCGCCGCCATAACGGCCTCCGACCTCTTACTCCTCGCGACTTACCGATGAGCACATTAATCGTCTGCCGTCTCAACGCTCACGTCAGGGCGGGGGTTACGCAACTCGGGTGGCCCGTTCCGGGGCATCCGGACCGTCGGAGGCGGGCCCTACGCGCCCACCCGCCCACCCGTCACCCGACCACCACCCCACAACGACGGCGCTACGCGCCGACCCACTCTTCGGTTCCGTCGGAAAAGACCTGGTGCTTCCAGATCGGCACCTCGCGCTTGAGGTCGTCGATGAGGCGGCGGCAGGCCGCGAACGCCTCCGCGCGGTGTGGGCAGGAGACGGCGACGACGACGGCCAGGTCCCCGATGGTCAGCTCGCCGACCCGGTGCACCGCGGCCAGCGCCCGCACCGGGAAGTCCGCCGCCACCTTCTCGGCCACCCGCCGCAGCGCCTCCCCGGCCGTGGGGTGCGCCGAGTAGCCGAGCCCGGCGACGGAGGCCCCGCCGTCGTGGTCACGCACCGTGCCCACGAAGAGCGCGGTGCCGCCGGCGGCGGGGTCGCCCACCGCGGCGAAGACCTCGTCCAGGGAGAGCGGGGTCTCGCGGACCGCCACGAGACGCAGGGGGCCCGGATCGGGGACGGCGGGCCCGGAGGGATCTTCGTACGTACGGGACATGCGCCCCATCGTGCCGTATGCCGGCCGCCCTCCGGCCGGGCCGGGCCGCGATATTCCTACCGGCGCCCGCCCCGGAGGGCGCCGGCACCCGCGGGGTAAGCCCCCCGCCAGGAGCCCCCGCTACACCCGCCGCCGGGCCTTGCGCGCCCGCCGGACCAGGGCCGCCGTGCCCAGCAGCGCCACGGTGGCCCCGGCCGCGCCGGCCGCCGTCGCGTCCTTGCGGCCGAGCCGCCGGCCGGCGACCGTGTGCCGTCCGGCGACCTCCTCCAGCAGCTCCGCCAGGACCTCCTCGTTGGTCCAGCGCGGCCGCCAGCCGGCGGCGTGCAGCCGGTGGCCGCTGACCACCCAGGGGTGCATCGTGTACTCGAGGTCGCCCGCGGGGGACGGCGTCAGACCCAGGCGGTGCAGCCGGGAGGCCGCCCCCAGCGCCACGGCCGACGGCAGCTCCATGCGGCGGATGCCGGTGAGCTCCTCGACCTCCTCCTGCTCCAGCCAGCCGTCGCAGCCCACCGCCAGCTCGCCCTCGGCCTTCTCCAGCGCGGCGAACTCCAGGGCGCTCACCAGGTCCTCGACGTGGCAGAACTGCCACACCGGCCGGGACCCGGCCACCACCAGCAGCCGCGGCGACTCGAAGTAACGGGTCAGGGCCGTGTCCGTACCCCCGACGAGGACGGCGGGCCGCAGCACGGTGACGTTCAGCCCGGGGTGCGCCCGGGGCGCGCGGCGGGCCAGGCGTTCGATCTCCAGCAGATCGCCGACGCCGGTGGCCTCGGCGGTCGCCCGCAGCTCGGCGTCCTCGTCGAGGGGCACGTCGTTGTCGGGGTGCGCGCCGTAGACCATCGCCGAGGTGCACAGCACCACGCGGTGCACCCCGGCCGCCGCGGCGGCCGTCAGCACGGTCTGGGTGCCGCGAACGTTGTAGGCGGTGCGGGCGGCCGGATCGGTCTCCAGGTCCAGGTCGAGCGCGAGGTGGACGACGACGTCGGCGCCCCGCAGCTTCTCCGCGATCGCCGGGTCGCGGACGTCCAGGACATGCCACTGCGCCTCACTGACGTCGCCGCGGCGCTCGTCGATGGCGAGGACGTGCTTGACCTCCTCGGACGCGGCGAGCCGCCGGGTGAGCAGCGCACCGACGCCGCGGGCGGCGCCGGTGACCGCGACCACGGGCCGTCGGCCGGTCGGGCTCGTACTGTCTCGCGCGGAACCGTTTCGCGCTGCGCGAACTTCTCGGTCGGGGGAACTCACCGGGCGTCTCCAGCGGTTGTCTTCAGTACGTATGTGTCATCACCTGTGTCATGACCCGTACGTACCAGGTGACGTCCATCCTGCCGCAGGCCCCGAGCCGGTGGAGCACCAAGCCCCGATACCGGGGAGGTGTCTACGCTGGGTGGTGTTGTCGGGCATTCGCCGTCGGCCATCGCCGGCGGCCCTAGGAGCCGAGGAAACCCGTGAGTGACACCCCATTCGGATTCAATCTTCCGCCGGAGGAGCCGGAGGACGGCGACAACGGCAAGAAGAAGGGCGGTGACCAGGGTGGCCGTGGCCAGGATCCGGCGAACCCGTTCGGATTCGGTTCCGGAGCGGGCGGCGCGGACAATCCCTTCGCCGCGCTGTTCGGCGGTGGCGGGAACCCGGCCTTCGGGGGCATGAACCCCGGCGACCTGGGCGCCGCCTTCCAGCAGCTCGGCCAGATGCTCTCGTACGAGGGCGGCCCGGTGAACTGGGACATGGCCAAGGACATCGCGCGGCAGACCGTCGCGCAGGGCACCGCCGACGGCTCCAAGGACGCCAGCGTCTCGGCCGGCGAGCGGGCCGCGGTCCAGGAGGCCGTCCGGCTGGCCGACCTCTGGCTGGACGGCGTGACCTCGCTCCCGTCGGGCTCCGGCACCGCCGTGGCGTGGAGCCGCGCGGAGTGGGTCGAGGCGACCCTGCCGGTGTGGCGGGAGCTGGTCGACCCGGTCGCCGAGCGCGTCGGCTCCGCCATGGGCGACGTACTGCCCGAGGAGATGCAGGCCATGGCCGGACCGCTGCTGGGCATGATGCGCAGCATGGGCGGCGCCATGTTCGGTACGCAGATCGGCCAGGCCGTCGGCGTGCTGGCGGGCGAGGTCGTGGGCTCCACCGACATCGGCCTGCCGCTGGGCCCGGCCGGCAAGGCGGCCCTGCTGCCGGTGAACGTCGAGGCGTTCGGTTCCGGCCTCGGGGTGCCGCAGGAGGAGGTGCGCCTGTACCTGGCGCTGCGCGAGGCCGCCCACCAGCGCCTGTTCGCGCACGTGCCGTGGCTGCGCTCGCACCTCTTCGGTGCCGTCGAGGGCTACGCCCGGGGCATCAAGGTGGACACCTCCAAGCTGGAGGACGTCGTCGGCCAGCTCGATCCCACGCGGCCCGAGCAGATGCAGGAGGCGCTCCAGCAGGGCATGTTCCAGCCGGAGGACTCGCCGGAGCAGAAGGCGGCCCTGGCCCGGCTGGAGACCGCGCTGGCGCTGGTCGAGGGCTGGGTGGACGCCGTCGTGCACGCGGCCGCGGCGCCGCACCTGCCGTCCGCCGGGGCGCTGCGCGAGACGCTGCGCCGCCGCCGGGCGACCGGCGGCCCGGCCGAGCAGACCTTCGCGACCCTGATCGGCCTGGAGCTCCGCCCGCGCCGGCTGCGCGACGCGTCGCGGCTGTGGGCCTCCCTCACCGACGCGCGCGGCGCCGACGGCCGGGACGCGCTGTGGGAGCACCCGGACATGCTGCCGACCGCCGGGGACCTGGACGACCCGGACGGCTTCGTCCACCGGGAGCACCTGGACTTCTCCGAGCTCGACAAGATGCTCGGCGAGGCGGCCGGGGGCGGTCAGGACAAGGGCAAGCCGGACCTGAGGAAGGACTCCGAGGACGGCCGGGGGAACGGCGAGGACGGCGCGTGAGCCTTCGCCTTCGGGAGGACGCGGAGCGGGTGCTCAAGGAGTGGCCCGCTCCGCCCGGTGACGCGCAGCAGGAAGCGCTGCGGCTCGCGTACCTGGAGCACCTGGCCGGCCACCCGGACGGCATGTGGAAGGCGTGCCGGGACGGCCACGTCACGGCCAGCGCCCTGGTGGTGGACCCGTCCCGCGGCCGGGTGCTGCTGACGCTCCACCGCAAGCTGGGGATGTGGCTGCAGATGGGCGGCCACTGCGAGCCGGAGGACGCCACGCTGGCGGCGGCCGCGCTGCGCGAGGCCACGGAGGAGTCGGGCATCGCGAGCGGGCTGGCCCTGCTGCCGGGCGGCCCGGTCCGGCTGGACCGGCACCACACGCCCTGCGCCTGGCACTTGGACGTGCAGTACGCGGCGCTGGCGCCGGAGGGCGCCGAGGCGGCGATCAGCGACGAGTCGCTGGACCTGCGGTGGTTCGGCTACGACGAGGTGGCCTCGGTGGCCGACGCGTCGGTGGTACGGCTGGTGGAGCGGGTGCGGGCGCTGGTGTAGGCGCCGTGCCGCCGGAGTGGGCGGCGTCCCGCTCCGGTTCCGCTCTGCCTCTGCCACGCTTCCCCGGTCTCCCGGGCCTTCCCGTCCTTTCCCGCCGCCCGGGGGCTCATTCGCTGCGGGCGGCGGGGAGGTGCGGCAGCCGGCCGGCGGCGACGACACCCTCCAGGTAGCCCCGCGCGCGCTCGGTGCGCGGGTACGCCTCCAGGAGCCGCCAGAAGGCGGGCCCGTGCCCGGGGACGAGCAGGTGCGCCAGCTCGTGCAGGAGGACGTAGTCCACGACGTACTCGGGCATGCCCTGCAGCCGGTGCGAGAGGCGGATACTGCCCTCGGCGGGGGTGCAGGAGCCCCAGCGGGTGTTCTGGTTGGTGACCCAGCGGACGCTGTCGGGCCGGGCCCGGCCGCCGAGGTACTGCCCGGAGAGGCGCTCCGCCCGTTCCGCGAGCTCGGCGTCGCCGAGTATCCGCTTGCTCTCCTGGGCCGCGAGCCGGTCGAGCATCACGGACACCCACCGCTTCTCCTCGGCGTCCGACATGCGGGCCGGGATGAGGACCACCGTGCGGTCGCCCTCGCGGTAGGCGGAGACGGTTCTGCGCCGGCGCGCGCTCCGGCGGACCTCCACCGGGCGGGTCTCGGCCGCCGGGAACGCCTCCGTCCCCAGGAAGGGCGGGCCGAGCGGGCTCGGCCCGCCGCGCGGTGGTCGTGCGGCACTGTGCAGGGGGTCGACGGGCACGCCACGACGTTACCCCGTCGGCGGCGCGGGAAGTCCCGCCGTCGCCCGGCCGTCGGTGATTCCCCACCTCATCACGGCACTAGTACGACTATCAGTCCGTGCCTGTGGACAACTTCGCGCGGCCATCGGCGCCGCCGTGCATGCTGGGTCCACCGGCGGCGGACGGCGGCTCCGGCGGCGGGACGGACGGCGTGTGCCGGGCGACGAGGGGGAGCCATGGTGGGGACGGACGGCGGGTGCGGGCTCGCGGTGCTGGAAAGCACGGAGAGCCTGGACAGGACGGAGAGCGCGGACGGGGCCGGGGACGCGGTGGTCGAGGGCGCGGGCGGGGCCGAGGGGGCGCATCCGATGGTGAAGCCCGCCCTGCGGCGGGCCTGGCGCCACCGGGACGTCCTCCAGCTCGGGATGACGCGGGCTCACGCGAGGGTGGTGGGTCCGGTGGACACGGCGACGGCGTCGTTCCTCGGTCTGCTCGACGGCACGCGCGGGCTGCCGCTGCTCCGGGCGGAGGCGGCGGCCATGGGGCTCCCGGAGGGCCGGGCGGACGCGTTGGTGGAGCGGCTGTCCCGGGCCGGGGTGCTGGACGACGCGCGCGGCGGGGGCCGGGGAGGCGCCGCACTGCGGAGCCGGGGCCCCGCCCTGGAGCGGCTGCGGCCCGACCTGGCCTCCCTGTCCGTACTGCATCCGGCACCGGGGGCGGCGATGGGGCTGATGGCCGCGCGGCAGGCGAGACGGGTGCAGGTGCGGGGCGCGGGCCGGGTGGGCGCCGCGGTGGCCGCCCTGCTGTCGGCGTGCGGGGTGGGGCAGGTGGACGTGCTCGACGGCGGGTACGTCGAGCCCTGGGACGTGAGCCCCTGCGGGGTGGGCGCGGAGCGGACGGGCGAAAGGCGGGACGCGGCGGCCCGGCGGGCGGTGCGGGAGGCGGCGCCGGTGCCCCGGCCGAGGACGCGGGCGCGGGAGCGGGCGGACGGGTCCGGGGCCGGGGAGTTCGCGCCTCCGCTGGCCCTGACGGTGTTCGCGCCCCGGGACGGGGTCGCGGTGTGGGCGCCCGATCCGGCGGGGGCCCGGGAGGCGATGGCGGCGGGGACGCCCCATCTGTACGCGGGGGTGGCGGAGGCCACGGGAGTGGTCGGTCCGTTGGTGCTGCCGGGGCGGTCGGCGTGCGCCGAGTGCCTGGCGCTGGGACGGGCGGAGCGGGACGCGGCCTGGCCCCGGATGGTCGCCCAGTGGAAGTCCGGCCGACGGGCGGAGGTACCGTCTTGCGACATGGCACTGGCCACGGTCGTGGCGGGACTGACCGTGTCGTGGGCGCTCGCGTTCCTCGACGGTGGGTCCGCGGCGGGTGTGGGGGCACGCCTGGAGCTGGCTCTGCCGGGTCCGGACTGGTCACCGCGTCCGATCGAGCCGCATCCGCGGTGTCCGTGCGGCGCGGTGCGGTCCCCCGAAGGGGGTGGCGCCCGGGCGGCGGGGGCCCCGCACGGGACAATGCCCGGGTAACCGCCGTCCGCGGCCTGGCCGTTCAGCTAGTTGGAGGGGCGCATGTCTGATCTACCGCGCAAGGCGGTCGCTCGTACCGCCAAGTTGGCCGCGCTGCCCTTGGGGTTCGCCGGACGCACCGCGCTCGGGCTCGGCAAACGCATCGGCGGACGGCCGGCGGAGAAGATCGCCGCGGAGTTGCAGCAGCGCACCGCCGAGCAGCTGTTCGCCACGCTGGGCCAGCTCAAGGGCGGGGCGATGAAGCTCGGCCAGGCGCTGTCCGTCTTCGAGTCGGCGCTCCCGGAGCAGGTGGCGAGCCCCTACCGGGCGGCGCTGACCAAGCTCCAGGAGGCGGCGCCCCCGATGCCGGTGAAGTCGGTGCACGCGGCCCTGGCGGAGCGGCTGGGCGAGGACTGGCGGGACCTGTTCGAGGAGTTCGACGACAAGCCGGCCGCCGCGGCGTCGATCGGGCAGGTGCACCGGGCGGTCTGGCACGACGGGCGTGAGGTCGCGGTCAAGGTGCAGTACCCGGGGGCCGGGGAGGCACTGCTGTCCGACCTCACCCAACTGGGCCGCTTCGCCCGGCTGCTGGGGCCGCTGGTCCCGGGCATGGACATCAAGCCCCTGATCACCGAGTTGCGGGACCGGGTATCCGAGGAGCTGGACTACGGGCTGGAGGCACGCGCCCAGGCAGCCCACGCCCGGGAGTTCACCGGGGACGCGGACGTCGTCGTCCCGGACGTGGTGCACCACACCGATCAAGTCCTGGTGACGGAGTGGCTGGAGGGGGTGCCGTTGTCCGAGGTGATAGCGGACGGCACCCGGGAGCAGCGGGACCGGGCCGGGCAGTTGCTGGCGCGCTTCCTGTTCTCCGGAGCGGCTCGTACCGGGCTGCTGCACGCCGATCCGCACCCGGGGAACTTCCGGCTGCTGACCGGAGGCGCGCCCGACGGCCCGGCCGAGAAGTGGCGGCTGGGCGTGCTGGACTTCGGCACGGTGGACCGGCTGCCGCAGGGGCTGCCGCCGGAGATCGGGACGGCGCTGCGGCTGACGCTGGAGGGCGACGCGGAGGCGGTCCACGAGCTGCTGCGGGACGAGGGGTTCGTCAAGCCGGGGATCGACCTCGACCCGGGCGCGGTGCTCGACTATCTGCTGCCGATCATCGAGCCGGCTCAGGCGGAGGAGTTCACCTTCACGCGGGACTGGATGCGCGCGCAGGCGACGCGGATCGCGGACCCGCGCTCCCCCGCCTACCAGTTGGCCCGTCAGCTCAATCTGCCGCCGGCGTATCTGCTGATCCACCGGGTCACCACCAGCACCATAGGGGTGCTCTGCCAACTGGGCGCGACCGTGCGGCTGCGTGACGAGATGGAGGCGTGGGTCCCGGGGTTCGCGGCCGAGAGCCGGAGCCAGGAGACCCCCGCCTGATCGTGCGGGCCGGGGCGGGATGCCGCGGCCCGTGCGGGGCGGGCCCCGGGGTCACCACCAGGAGGAGTCGAGGCGGCCCTCGATCGCCCTGATGTTGGCCCGGGCGCAGTCGTCGCAGAAGTAGCGGCGGGCGCCGTTCTCGACGGAGCAGGTCCAGGTCGGCGGGGGGCCGTCGGCGGTGGTGCCACAGCGGGCACACATGACGGGGCCGGGGTTCTCGGGGTCCAACTGCGCTGCGTCAGGCGTCTTCTGGTCCACTCCCAGACGATATCCCCGTGAACGGCCGGTGGCCGTCCGACGCACCCCGACGCACCGAGGGGCCGGTCCGTTCGGACCGGCCCCTCGGCTCACCAAGCGTTGCCCGGCCGCCTTCTACTGCATGACGGCCATGGCCAAGGCCCTGCGGGCACGCAGCGAAGCGCGCTCGGCACGGCGCTGCATCCGGCGGGCCGTGGCGAGCCGGACGGCGGTGCGTTCCGACTCGGCCTCGCGGAGGCGCTCGTGCATATGCGCGCGGGCCAGGATTTCTGGGATGAGTTGCATTTCGAGGTTCCTGTTCTGACGCGAGACGATCGCGCCGGAGGTATCACGTACGGAGAGGGCGGAGCCGGCCGGCTCGGGGGACGGGCGCTGCATCGTCGGGTCCTGCTTCTTGGGGTCGTGCGTCACGGGGCGGTCGATGGTGCCGTGGAGGTTCATGCGGCGACCGGGTTCTTGCGCGGGCGACCACGGGGACGCTTGCGGGCCACGACGACGCCCTGGACGAAGAGCTCTCCGCCCCAGACACCCCACGGCTCGCGGCGGTCCTTCGCCCCGGCGAGGCAGGCCTCACGCAGCGGGCAGGTCTGGCAGAGCGACTTGGCGTACTCGACGTCGGCCGGGGACTCGGCGAAGAAGACCTCGGGGTCGTAGGTGCGGCACGGCACGGGGGTGCCGAGGTTCTCGATCGCGTCGTCGAGGTCGGTGAGCGCGGTGAGCGGAGCGAGGGGGGTCAAGGAGTCCTCCGTGGGGACGGGCGGGGGGATCAGGTCGGTGGCTACTGACGGGGTGTGTGCCTTGATGTGCACGGTGTGTGTTCCTCGTCTGTGTTGTCCGGCTGGTGGCCGGGCTGGGTCCCCCTGCCGGGGGGCAAACAAAAGGGCCGCGGATCCCGGTGTGGGTTCCGCGGCCCTGGAAGGTGCCGACCTGATCTGCCGATCAGGCTGGATCTCTCCAGGGTTCGAGCCCACGGAAGGCCCACATCGTGTGGTGCTGGTACTGCTTGGTCCGGGATCCGGCGCCGTCGGTCTCCGCCGCGATGGCACGGACCCGTGCCACTGCTGCCGCTTCCGCCACCTCAGGCGCCTTGGTCGGTCGCTCATTGCCCAGCACCGACTCGGAGAGCGGCAGCTTGGCGAGGGACAGACCGGTGCCCTGGACGGAACCGAACGACGGCGCGGCGATGATGCCGGCCTCAATGCCGAGGGAACGCGTGGCGAAGACCGGGCGATCGGTCATTTTGTTGCTGGTGATGAAGCTGATCATTGGTCTCGCCTCCTCTCGGCGTCTCGGGACGGGCCGTGGCCCGTCATGTTCGGTTTGAGTACAGCAGTACAGCACGGAACCAACGGATCCCGCGAGGGGCCGTTGCTTTCCTGCTCGGAAGGCTATGGGTAGGCCGTCCACGCACGCAAACTATTTTTCCGGAGATTTCTCGAGGCCCTCGTGCCGCTCCGGCTCACGGCCGGCGCAGAGGGCCAGGACGTCGGCCCCGAACCGGCCCAGCTTGCGGGCTCCCACCCCGGAGATGGCGGCGAGCTCCCCCTCCGTCTCCGGCACGGCCTCGGCGATGGCCAGCAGCGTCTTGTCGGTGAAGACGCAGAAGGCGGGCTGGCCGAGCCGCCGGGCCTGTTCGGCCCGCCAGTCGCGGAGCCGCTCGTGCAGCCCCTCGTCCAGGTCGCTGGGGCAGTCCTCGCAGCGCAGCAGCTTGATCTCGCCCGCGTCGGTCAGCGTCCGGCCGCAGACCCGGCAGCGGGCCGGCCGACGGGCCCGTGACGGGGCGCCGCCACGCGGTCCGGCGACCGGACGGCCGCGGCCGTCCTCGGAACCGTCCCCCGGACCGGCACCGGAGCCGGTTCCGAACGAGACGTGGCCGCGGGCGGACGGTGAGCTCGTGGCGCCCGGGCCCTGCGCCGGGGAGCCGGGCCGCAGGCCGTTGAGGAAGCGGCTGGGACGCCGGGAGGGCCGGCCGCCGGGCGAGCGGGAGAGGGCCCACGACAGGGTCAGGTGCCGTCGGGCCCGGGTGACGCCGACGTAGAGGAGGCGGCGCTCCTCCTCCAGCTGCTCGTCGGTCTTGGCGTAGGTGATCGGCATCATGCCCTCGGTGAGGCCGACCAGGAACACGGCGTCCCACTCCAGGCCCTTGGCGGCGTGGAGTGAGGCGAGCGTCACACCCTCGACCGTGGGGGCGTGCTGGGCCTCCGTCCGCTCCTGGAGCTCGGTGACGAGGTCGGCGAGGGTGGCGCCCGGGCGGGCGGCGGCGAAGTCCTCGGCGAGCCGCACCAGGGCGGCGAGGGATTCCCAGCGGTCGCGGACGGCACCGGAACCGGCGGGCGGTTCCGTGGTCCAGCCCCGGGTCGAGAGGACGGCCCGCACCTGGGCCGGCAGGTCCTCGGCGCCGGCCAGCTGCGGATCGGTGCCACCGCCCGCCCGGGCGGCGCCGCGCAGCAGGATCTGCGCCTCGCGCACCTCGGGCCGTTCGAAGAACCGCTCGGCGCCGCGCAGCTGGTAGGGCACGCCGACGTCCGCGAGCGCCTGCTCGTAGACCTCGGACTGGGCGTTGATCCGGTACAGCACGGCGATCTCGCTCGCGGGCACCCCGGAGGCGATGAGGTCGCGGACCCGGCGGGCGACGCCCTCCGCCTCGGCCGGCTCGTCGGCGTACTCGGCGTAGGCGGGCTCGGGGCCGCGCTCGCGCTGGGAGACGAGCTCCAGGCGGTGCTCCGCGGCCTTCCCGCGGGCCTGGGCGAGCAGCCCGTTGGCCAGGTGCACCACCTGCGGTGTGGACCGGTAGTCGCGGACGAGCCGGACGACCGTGGCCCGGGGGTGGCGGGAGCGGAAGTTCAGCAGGTGGTCCGGGGTGGCGCCGGTGAAGGAGTAGATGGTCTGGCTGGCGTCGCCGACCACGCAGAGGCTGTCCCTGTCCCCCAGCCACAGGTCCAGCAGGCGCTGCTGAAGGGGGCTGACGTCCTGGTACTCGTCGACCACGAAGTGCTGGTACTGCCGGCGGACGGTCTCGGCGATGTCCTGCCGGTCCTGGAGGACCGCCACGGTGAGCAGCAGGACGTCCTCGAAGTCGATCACACCGCGCTCGCGCTTGAGCTGCTCGTAGATCCCGTAGATCTTGGCGGTCTCCGCCGGGTCGCGCGGGGCGTCGCGGCCGGCCTTGACGATGGCGGCGGGGTAGTCCTCGGGGACGGTCTGGGTGACCTTGGACCATTCGATCTCGGACGTCACGTCCCGCAGCTCGTTGCGGTCCAGCCGGATCCGGCAGCGGGCCGCCGCCTCCGCGACGATCTGCACCTTGCGCTCGGCCAGCCGGGGCAGCTCGCCGCCCACGGCCTTGGGCCAGAAGTACTGGAGCTGGCGCAGCGCGGCCGAGTGGAACGTCCGGGCCTGCACCCCGGCCGCGCCGAGCTGCCGCAGCCGGCCGCGCATCTCGCCAGCCGCCCGGTTGGTGAAGGTGACGGCGAGCACACTCGTGGGCTGGAACACCCCGGACCGCACGCCGTACGCGATCCGGTGGGTGATCGCGCGCGTCTTGCCCGTACCGGCACCCGCCAGCACGCACACCGGCCCGTCCAGGGCGGTCGCCACCGCGCGCTGCTCCGGGTCGAGCCCGTCGAGCACGGCGTCGGCGGTCTCCGGCACCTGAGGGAAGAGAGGGGAGTGCGTTGCTGCTGTCACGCAGCCATGCTGCCAGGTCCGCGGAGGCGACCGGGAACGTTGTCCACAGGCGAGGCCCCGCGGTCATACCATCACTCCGGCGACAGCCCGGCGCGGGCGCGCGTGCGGGGCGGGAATGGTAGGAGAGGGGCGCACGTTCTACCACCGGAGCTTCGCTCCCCCAGCTCGCCTGCAGAAGGAGTCCCGATGTCCGCCGTGACGATGTACAGCACCACCTGGTGCGGCTACTGCCGCCGTCTGAAGAGCCAGATGGACCGCGAGGGAATCGCGTACACCGAGGTGAACATCGAGCTCGACCCCGAGTCGGCCGCCTTCGTGGAGAAGGCCAACGACGGCAACCAGACGGTCCCGACCGTCCTGTTCCCCGACGGCTCGACGCTGACCAACCCCTCCCTGGCCCAGGTCAAGGCCAAGATCGGCGCCTGACGGCAGCCGGCTCGGTCCATGGGAAGGCCCCCGCCGCGGCGGGGGCCTTCCCATGCTCCGGCTCGTCCTACGGCAGCGGTTCGCCGTACCAGAGTTCGACGAGGCGGGCGGCGATGGAGATGCCGGTGGGGGGCAGGACCTCGCCGGAGGCGAAGGCGGCGCGGAGGTCGTCGCGGGAGAACCAGCGGGCCTCGTGGATCTCCTCGCCGTCGACCTGGATCTCCGGGGAGGTGGCGCGGGCGAGGAAGCCGAGCATGAGGCTGGAGGGGAAGGGCCAGGGCTGGCTGGCGACGTACTCGACGTCGCCGACGACGACGCCGGCCTCCTCGGCGACCTCGCGGCGGACGGCCTGCTCGATGGACTCGCCCGGCTCGACGAAGCCGGCGAGGGTGGAGAAGCGGCCCTCCGGCCAGTGCATCTGGCGGCCGAGCAGAGCGCGGTCCTGGTCGTCCGTCACCAGCATGATCACTGCCGGGTCGGTGCGCGGGTAGTGCTCGGCGCCACAGGCCGGGCAGCGGCGGATGTGGCCGGCGGCGGCGATGACCGTACGCTCGCCGCAGCGCGAGCAGAAGCGGTGGAGGCGCTGCCAGTTCTCCAGGGCGACGGCGTGGACCAGCAGCCCGGCGTCGCGCGGGGAGAGCAGCAGGCCCGCCTCGCGGAGGCCTGCGGGCCGTGCGGACTGGTCCATGCGGCCGGGCAGGCTGTCCTTCTGGAGGGCGAAGTAGGCCACCCCGTCCTCGTCCTGGCCGAGGAAGTAGCGGTGCGTCTCGGTGGGCGGCGCGTCGAACGCGGGCGTCATCACCAGTTCCGTACGGCCGTCCGGGGTGTCGTCGATCAGTGCCTGACCGCCGGAGACCACGAACACGCGGGTCGACGGGTGGCTCCACGCCGCCGACAGCCACGCCTCGTCCAGCCGGTGGTGCGCGGCGCGGTCGATGCCGCTCGATCCGCTGAGCGTGATGCGGTCGGCGGCGAAATCGGTCCTGGTGGTCACGGCTGCTTCCAACTCCCCCTGGTGGTGATGGCGGTGGTGCGTGTGGTGCGTCATGGGCCCGGGCCGGTTCAGCCGGCGCGGCGGGTCCAGGACGTGTCCCCCGTGGCGAGGTCGTCCCAGAGGTGGGCGGCGGTCTCCACGCCCTTCATGAGGAGGTCGAGCTCGACCTTCTCGTTCGGCGCGTGCCAGCCGTCGGAGGGCACGGAGATGCCGAGGAAGAGGACGGGGACGCCCAGGACGTCCTGGAGGTCGGCGGCCGGTCCGGAGCCGCCCTCGCGGGTGAAACGGACCTGCTGCCCGAAGGCGCGGCCCATGGCGCGGGCGACGGCCTGGAGGGCGGGGTGGTCGAGCGGCGTCAGACAGGGACGGGTGGCGCCCGTGAACGTGAGCTCGTGGCGGATGCCGGCCGGGAGACGGGCGGCCACCCAGTCCCGGACGGCCTCCTGTACGGCGTCGGTCTCCTGGCCCGCGACCAGGCGGAAGGACAGCTTCAACTGCGCGGAGGACGGGACGATCGTCTTGCCGCCGGGGCCCTGGTAACCGCCGGCGATGCCGTTGACCTCGGCCGTCGGGCGGGCCCAGACGCGCTCCAGCGTGCTGTAGCCGGCCTCGCCGAGGGTGGCGTGCGAGTGCGCCCCGCGCGTCCAGCGCTTCTCGTCGAAGGGCAGCTCCGCGAAGAGCTCGCGCTCGCGGTCGGTGAGCTCGACGATGCCGTCGTAGAAGCCGGGGATCGCGACGCGGCGGTCCTCGTCGTGCAGCGCGGCGGCCAGCCGGGCGGCCTCGGTGGCCGGATTGGGCACGGCGCCGCCGAACGCGCCGGAGTGGATGTCCTGGTCCGGCCCGTACAGGTCGACCTGGCACTCCACCAGGCCGCGCAGGCCGGTGCAGACGGTCGGGGTGTCCTCGGCCCACATGCCGGTGTCGGAGACGATCACGGCGTCGCAGGCGAGGCGGTCCGCGTGCGCGCGGAGGAGGTCGGGGAAGTTCGGCGAGCCGAACTCCTCCTCGCCCTCGATGATCAGCTTGAGGTTGACGGCGGGGGCGGTCCGGCCGGTGGCCGCCAGGTGGGCGCGCACCCCGAGGGTGTGGAAGAACACCTGGCCCTTGTCGTCGGCGGCACCGCGGGCGTACATCCGGCCGTCCTTGACGACCGGCTCGAACGGCTCGGTGTGCCAGCCGTCCTCCCGGGCGGCCGGCTGGACGTCGTGGTGTCCGTAGACGAGGACCGTCGGCGCGCCCTCGTCACCGGAGGGCCACTCGGCGAAGACGGCCGGGGCGCCGGCGGTCTCCCAGACCTCGGCGACCGGGAAGCCGGTCGCCCTGAGCCGGTCCGCCAGCCAGTCCGCGCTGCGGCGTACATCGGCCGCGTGGCCGGGGTCGGCCGACACGGAGGGGATGCGCAGCCACTCGGCGAGGTCGTCGAGGAAGGCGGCGCGGTGCTGCTGGATGTACGCGCGGACGGCACTGTCCGGGGTGTCGCTCATGACGTCGAGCCTAGCCGGACACGGGCCGTGACCGGGACCGGGTTTGTCTCACTCACCCTCCCCGGCACCCTCCCCCATCAGGATCCTCTCCAGGGCCGCCCGGTCCGGCAGCCCCGTCGGGCGGACCACGCGGCCGTCGCGGACGTGGACGAAGGCTGCGGAGACGGCCGACGGCGGCAGGCCGTGCCGCTCGGCCCAGGCGAGGCGGTAGACGGCGAGCTGGAGGGGGTCGGCGGTGCCGTCCCGGCCGGTCTTCCAGTCGACGATCTCGTAGGCGGTGCCGTCGGCTTCGTCCTCGGTCCGGTAGACCGCGTCGATCCGGCCGCGGATCACCCGGCCCGCGAGGGTGATCCGGAACGGCGCCTCCACCCGGTACGGCGTGCGGTGGGCGTACGGGGTGCGTTCGAACGCCGCCTTGAGCTCGGCGAGGTCGCGCTCGTCGGCGATTTCGGTGTCATCGGTCTCGTCCTCGTCGATCCCGCCGGTCAGTTCGTCCTGGCCCGGGAACGGCAGAGTCAGCGCCTCGAAGCGGGACTCGACCCAGGCGTGGAAGCGGGTGCCGCGGCGGGCGGCGGGCCGCGGCGGGCGGGGCATCGGCCGGGCCAGCTCGCTCGCGAACCCGTCGGGGTCGGCGGCGAGCCGGACGAGCTGCGACGCGGTCAGGGACGCCGGCAGCGGCACCTCGTGCACCGTCGCGCGGGCCCTGCGGAGCTCGCCCGCGAGGGCGTCCAGGTCGCGGTCCCAGGAGGTGACCAGGCGGGACTCCTCGGGGGTGAGGGTGGCGCGGGGCGCTTTTCGGGGTGGGGTGCCCGGGGCGGGGAGCCGGTGCTCGTCGGTTGAGGCGGGGGTGCCCTGCGGGCGGCTGTGCCCCAGTCCCGCCCCTTCGCCGATTCCTGGGGGCGAGCCCCCAGCCCCCCGAAGCGCGCTGCGCGCGCTGTCCAGGGGGCCGACGGTCGTCCCCGGCGCAGCGGAGGCCCGCTCGTGCCGGGGAGCCGGGACGGCGGGTGCGGGGCGCTGTGACGGATCAGGCGCCGGTGCTGCGGGCACCTCGGTGGTGTCGGGCGCAGGTGCCGTCGGGCGGGTGGTGGTGAGGGTGTCCCAGTCCGCCAAGGCGGCGTCGTCCTCGTGCGCGAGATCCGCGTACGCCTCGTCGGCGTCCGCGAACGCCTCCTCGTCCTCCTCCGGCGGAGGCGGCCACTCCGGGTCGTGGGCCGGCTCCGGCGCCGGGGCGGGGCCGGGGAGGCGGCCCAGGCGGGCGCGGACGGCCGCGGCGGCCTCGCGGCGGCGGGTGAGGGAGTCCGGGTCCAGGGGCAGCGGCCAGGCACGGTCGGTCTCGGCCGCGTCCAGGGCGGGGTTGGTGGCGCCCTCCTCCGGGGGGTCGGCCCACACCTCGGTCTCGCCGTGCCCGGCCTCGCAGTGCTCGCGCAGGGCGTGGAGGAAGGCGGACGGGCCGCGGGGCCGCTTCTGCTCGGGGCCCCACCAGTGGCCGGAGGCGAGGAGGAGGGAGCGGGGACGGGTGAAGGTGACGTAGCCGAGGCGCAGTTCCTCGGTGGCCTGGTGGTCCTTCATGGCGGCCTTGAAGGCGGCGATGCCCTTGCCGTCCCAGGCGGGAACCTCGGGGAGGGTGTCGGCGTCCCCGCGCAGGGCGTGCGGGAGGACGCGGGCCTGGGAGGTCCACGCGTCCCGCGCCTGCTCGCTGGGGAAGGTCTTGGCGACGAGCCCGGGGACGGCGACGACGTCCCACTCCAGGCCCTTGGACTTGTGGGCGGTCAGGACCTTGACCGTGTCCTCGGCGCCGGGGAGGGAGCTGTCGAGCCCCTTCTCGTACTGGACGGCGGTGCGCAGGAAGCCGAGGAAGGCGAGCAGGCCGGCGTCGCCGTCCAGGCCGGCGAAGCCGGCGGCGATGTCCAGGAACTGGTTGAGGGTCTCCCGGCGGCGGGCCGCCAGCGCGTGCGGCGAGGCGGAGAGCTCGACCTCCAGGCCGGTGGTGGCGAGCACCCGGTGCAGGACGTCCATCAGGGGGTCGGCCAGGCTCCGTCGCAGATCGCGGAGTTCGGTGGCGAGGCGGGCGAAGCGGATCCGGGCCTCGGCGGAGAACGGCAGGCCGTCGTCGGACGCGTCACCGGTGAGGAAGGTGTCGAGGGCGTCGGCGAGGGAGATCACCTCGGCCGGGTCGCGGCCCTCCACGGCCTCGGCGAGCCGCCGCTCGGGGTCCGTGCCGGCGCTGCCGTACGGCACCAGGGTGCGGGCGCGGCGGCCGAGGAGGGCGAGGTCGCGCGGCCCGATGCGCCAGCGGGGGCCGGTGAGGAGACGGACGAGGGACGCGTTGGCGGTGGGGTCCTGGAGGACCTCGCAGACGGCGACCAGGTCGGCGATCTCGGGCAGGTGGAGCAGCCCGGAGAGGCCGACGACCTCGACCGGGACGTCCCGTTCGACCAGCGCGCCCTGGATCCGGGCGAAGTCGGCCGCCGTGCGGCACAAGACGGCGACGTCGCCGGGACGGGTGCCGGTGCGCACGTGGTGGGCGATGACGTCGGCGAGCCAGGCCAGCTCCTCGGCCTGGGTGGGCAGCAGCGCGCACCGCACGTACCCGTCCCGCTCGGCGCCGGGCGCGGGCCGCAGCGCCTCGACGCCCTCGTGGAGGGCGCGCAGGGGCGCGGCGAGGCCGTTGGCGAGGCGGAGGAGCCGGCCGCCGCTGCGCCGGTTCTCGCTGAGGGCGTGGCGGGCGGCGGGGCGGCCGTCGGCGTGCGGGAAGTGGCGGGGGAACTCGTCCAGGTTGGCGACGGAGGCGCCGCGCCAGCCGTAGATGGCCTGACAGGGGTCGCCGACGGCGGTGACCGCGTGGCCCGTGCCGCCGCCGAACAGGCCGGCGAGCAGCAGCCGTTGGGCGACCGACGTGTCCTGGTACTCGTCGAGGAGGACGACGGAGAACTCCTCGCGGAGGATCCGGCCGACCTCGGGGCGGGTGCGGGCGAGCTCGGCGGAGAGGGCGATCTGGTCGCCGAAGTCGAGGAGGTCGCGGCGGCGCTTCTCCGCGCGGTACGCGGCGACCAGGCCGGTGAGCTCGCGCCGGGCGCGCGCGGTCTCGGGGACCTTGCGCAGGTCGGCGTTGGTGAGGCGGGCGCCGTCGAGGTCCTTGAGGAGGGCCTCGTCGTGGGCCAGCAGCTCCTCCGGCTCGACCAGGTGCTCCGCGAGCTCGGCGTCGAGGGCGAGGAGGTCGGCGACGAGGTCGGCGAACGGGCGGGTGAGGGCCGGGTGCGGGCCCGGGGAGGTGCGCAGGACCCGGGCGGCGAGCTGGTAGCGGGTGGCGTCGGCGAGGAGGCGGGCGGTGGGCTCCAGGCCGATGCGCAGGCCGTGCTCCTTCAGGAGGCGGCCGGCGAACGCGTGGTACGTGGAGATCCGCGGCTCGCCGGGCCCTTCCTCCTCCGTGGCCTCGCCGGCCGTCACCCCGGCGGCGGCGAGCGCCTTGCGGACGCGCTCGGCGAGCTCGCCGGCGGCCTTGTTGGTGAAGGTGAGGCCGAGGACGCGCTCGGGGGCGACCTGGCCGGTGCCCACCAGCCAGACGACGCGGGCGGCCATCACCGTCGTCTTGCCCGACCCGGCCCCGGCCACGATGACCTGCGGGGCGGGCGGCGCGGTGATGCAGGCCGTCTGCTCCGGGGTGAAGGGGATGCCGAGGAGCTCCTTGAGCTGCTCGGGATCGGTCAGGCGCGGGGTCACGTCACAAACGGTAACCGGGGGCACTGACAAGCAGCGCCGGCCGGCCTTCCCGATCTTGTACGGGGACGGCGGCCGGCCGGGTTGGGCGTGGGCGCCCGGGCCGCTTGTACGGCGGTTCCGCGGCGCTTCCCCGGACGCCGAGCGCCTGCCCGGCGCGTGACGGACGTGACGGATGTGATGGATATGCCGGACGTCCGGGCCGTCACTCGACGATCTGGCGGCCCTCCGGGCGGGCCGAGCAGGAGGAGCGGAAGGCGCAGTGCGCGCAGTGCGTGCCGGG
Source organism: Streptomyces mobaraensis (assembly GCF_020099395.1). NCBI lineage: Bacteria > Bacillati > Actinomycetota > Actinomycetes > Kitasatosporales > Streptomycetaceae > Streptomyces > Streptomyces mobaraensis. Next base: position 2,593,694 of record NZ_CP083590.1, read on the forward strand.
GCGCGGGGAGAACCGTTCGTCCAGGACGCGCCCGGCAGCGGTGGCCAGGAGGTCGCCGATCCAGTCGGTGCCCTCCTCGCCGCCGTCGGACAGCGGTTCCTGGGCCTGCACCTTGGGGAGCGCGTCGCCGCCCTCCTTCTTGGTGGCGCCTTGCCGGAGCTGGACGAGTTCCGCGCCGCCGGGGCGCGGGCGTACACCGTCGAAGGCGTCGTCGACGGCGCCGTGCCGGACCGCGAGCTGGTAGACGGCGAGCTGGGGGTGGCGGGCCACCTCGGCGGCGGTCGCCGGGGTCTTGCCGGTCTTGAAGTCGACGACGTAGGCGTGGCCGGAGGTGTCCCGCTCCACGCGGTCCATGGAGCCGCGGACGCGGACGAGCCGGTCACCCGCGGTGAGGGTGACGTCGAAGGGGTGCTCGGTGGCGACGGGGGTGCGGCCGCGTTCCATGACGTGCCAGCGGAGGAAGCGCTCCAGGGCGGCCCGCGCGTTCTCCTTCTCCTGCCGGGACTTCCAGGGCGCGTCGAAGGCGAGCGCGTCCCAGACGGTTTCCAGGCGCTCCATGAGGACGGCGAGGTCGGCGGGGGTGCGGCCGGAGGCGACCTCGTCGGCGAGGACGTGCACGACGTTGCCGAAGCCCTGGGCCGTTCCCGAGGGCGCCTCGGCGCGTACCTCGCGCCCCAGGAACCACTGGAGCGAGCAGGTGTCCACAAGCTGGCCGACGGCCGAGCCGGACAGGGCGACCGGCTGGTCCCGGTCGCGGAGCGGCACCTCGCTGTGCGTCGGCTCGTACAGGCCCCACCAGCGGTCGGGGTCGGCGGCCGGGACGAGCGGCCGGTCCTCGTCGTCGCGCAGGCCGGCGAGGCGGGCCAGCCGGTCGGCGGCGGCGGCCCGGAGCGCGTCGGAGGCGGCGGGGTCCACGGTGGTGGCCCGCAGCTCGGCGACGAGCGCGGCGACGGCGAGGGGGCGGCGGGGGCGCTGGGTGACGTCGACCGGTTCGACGCCGAGCTCGGTGAGGAAGCGGGACGGCTGGTCGCCGTCCTCGGCGGCGGCCTTGACCGCCGTGACGACCAGGCGTTCGCGGGCGCGGGTCGCCGCCACGTAGAACAGCCGGCGCTCCTCGGCCAGCAGCGCGCCGGGCGGGAGGGGTTCGGCGAGGCCGTCGCGGCCGATGCGGTCCGCTTCCAGCAGCGAGCCGCGGCGGCGCAGGTCGGGCCAGAGGCCCTCCTGCACCCCGGCGACGACGACGAGCCGCCACTCCAGGCCCTTGGAACGGTGCGCGGTCATCAGCCGGACGGCGTCCGGGCGCACGGCCCGGCGGGTGAGCGTGTCGGCGGCGATGTCCTGGGCCTCCAGCTCGTCCAGGAAGCCGAGCACGTCCCGGCCGCCGACGCGCTCCTCGGCGCGGGCCGCCGTCTCGAACAGGGCGCAGACGGCGTCGAGGTCGCGGTCGGCGTTGCGGCCGGCGGCGCCGCCGCGGTGCGCGGCGCGGCGCAGCCGGTCCGGCCAGGGCGCGGGGTGCCGGGGCGTGCCGTTCCAGAGCGTCCACAGGGCGTCCTCGGCGGTGCCGCCGGCCCGGAGCCGGTCCCGGGCGGCGCTCAGCAGCGCGGCCAGGCGCTGCGCGCCCCGCGCGTACGCCGGATCGTGCGCCACCAGACGCTCCGGCGCGGCGAGCGCCTCGGCGATGAGCACGTCCGAGGCCCGCGGCGCGGTACGGCCGGCGGCCCGCTCCTCCTCCCGCAGGGCCCGCCCGAGCCGGCGCAGGTCGGCGCCGTCCATGCCGCCGAGAGGGGAGGTGAGGAGGGTCAGGGCGGTCTCGGGGGTGAGTACGCCGGCTGCGGCGGGGGCGGGCGCGGCCGGGCGCTCGTCCGCCGCGCCCTCGTGGGCCGGACCGGGCCCAGGCCGGCCGTCGGGCTCGGGCGTGGGCCCGTCTTCGCGCTCGCGCGCGGGCTCGGGCTCGGGCACAGGGGCAGCGGCGGGGGTGGGCGACACGGCGATGCCAGGCCGCGTGGCCGAGTCGGGGGCCGGGGCGCAAGCGGATGCGGCGGCCGTGCCGGGGCCGGACTCCGGTGTGGCGCCGGGCTCGCGCGCGGGCGTGGAAGCACCCTCGCGCCCGGTCCCGGCGGGGTCGTCCTCCGGGCCCGTACCGGTGCCTTCGGCCCCGGCGGGGCCGTCCTCGTCCGACGCGGCGGCGGGGACGGGAGCGTCGCCCCCGGGCTCGCCGGGGGCGTCCCCGCCCGGGCCGGGCGCCGCCCCCCACTCGGACGCGGGGGCGCTTCCCCGCCCGCCTCCGGGCCCGGAGGCGTCGCCCTTCAGCTCGCCAAGGGCACCCTCGGCTCCGGGGACATCGCTCCCGGGCTCATCCGCCGCGTCCCCGTCCGGCCCCGGCGCCCCCGCCGCCCATTCCGCCACCACCCGCAGTGCCGTCAGCAGCGGGGCGACCGCCGGTTCGTGGCGGAGGGGGATGTCGTCGCCGTCGACCTCCACCGGTACGCCCGCCGAGGTGAGGGCGCGGCGGAGGGTCGGTATGGAGCGGGAGCCGGCGCGGACGAGGACGGACATGGCGCCCCAGGGGACGCCGTCCTCCAGGTGGGCGCGGCGGAGGATGTCCGCGATGTTGTCGGTCTCGGCGCCGGGCGTCGGGTAGGTGTACGCCTCCACGCGGCCTCCGGGGCGGACGGCCGTCAGGTCGCGGTGGGCGCGGACGGCGTCGGACGGGAGGCGGCCGAGGGGCATCCGGCGGGTGAGGAGGCGGGTGGCGGCGAGGAGGGCGGCGCCCGAGCGGCGGGAGGTGGTCAGGACGCGGACCGGGGCGGGCGAGCCGTCGCGGCGCGGGAAGGCCGTCGGGAAGTCGAGGATGCCGCCCACGTCGGCGCCGCGGAAGGCGTAGATGGACTGGTCGGGGTCGCCGAACGCGACCAGGGTGCGCCCGCCGCCCGCCAGCGCGCGCAGCAGCCGTGCCTGGGCGGCGTCGGTGTCCTGGTACTCGTCGACGAACACCGCGTCGTACCGTCCGGCGAGGTCCGCCGCGACCTCCGGCCGCTCGGCCAGCAGCACCGCGCGGTGCACCAGTTCCGCGTAGTCGACGACGCCGCGCGCGTCGAGTACGTCCAGGTACTCGGCGAGGAAGGCCGCCGCGGCCGACCAGTCGCCGCGTCCCGTCCGCTCGGCGAAGGCGGCCAGCGACTCCGGGCTCAGGCCCAGTTCCCGGCTGCGGGCGAGGACCGCGCGCACCTCGTCGGCGAAGCCGCGGGTGGTGAGGCAGGCGCGCAGGTCGTCCGGCCAGCGCACGGTGGCGCGGCCCGCGCGCTCCAGTTCGGTCTGGCCGGCGAGCAGCTCCCGGACGGCGACGTCCTGTTCCGGGCCGGACAGCAGCCGCAGCGGCTCGGCGAACAGGCCGGCCTCCTGGTGGGCGCGGACCAGGGCGTAGCAGTAGGAGTGGAAGGTGGTGGCCTGCGGCGCGCGCGCCGCCAGCCCGCGCTCCCCCAGCCGGGCCGCCACACGGTCGCGCAGCTCCGCCGCGGCCTTGCGGCTGAAGGTCAGGACGAGCATCCGGTCCGGGTCGGCGCCGCGCCGCACCCGGTCGGCGACGGCCTCCACGAGCGTCGTGGTCTTGCCGGTCCCCGGACCGGCGAGGACGAGCAGCGGCCCCTGTCCGTGCTCAACCACCGCGCGCTGTGCCGCGTCCAGTTCCGGGGGGACCACGCGCCCTGGGGGCGTGCGCACCAGGCGGTACGCGCCCGGCGCGGACCGGGGTGCCCGCCGGCGCTCCGGGTCCTCCGGGCGCGCCGGGGCGAGCGGGCCGGGGGCGCCGGAAGAGCCGGGGATGCCGGAAAGGGGGGTGGAACTCACGTGAGGTGCCGGTCCTGCGGGTCGGGTACGGATCTCCGCGCGCCGTCGGGGCGCGGGGGTGGGGCGGCCCTCGACGCTACGCCAGGAGGCGGGTGGGGCGCAGGGCGTTCCCGGGGGCGTGAGGGCCGTTCGGGCACCTCACCCGTTCGGGTTGCCCGGCGAACGGGCGGATCAGGTGGCGCGTTTCACACGCGACGCGCCGCCGCGCGCGCCCTTCGCGTCGCCGCGCACCCCGGCCCGTTCGTCTCGTACCGCATCGCGTTCCCGCCGGTCCTGCCGGGCCGTTCGGCGCGCGCCGTCGGGCGCGCTTCGGCACCGGCGCCCCGCGCCTCCGGGGTCACCGGGGTCACCGGGGTCACCGGGGTCACGGAGGTCACCGAGAGCTCCGAGGCCCTCGGGAGGCTCCTCGGCCCCGTCCACGTCGGCACTCCCGGCCGCCCTGTCCGCCCCGGTCGCCCCGGCGTCCCCGCCGGCCGGCGCCCCGTCCCACCGCGCCCGCCTCATCGCGAGCCGTGGCACGTGCCCGTCGGCGGCCGGGCCGGTGATCCGGAGCGGCGTGCCCTCCTCGCGGTAGTGCCCGAGGGCCGCCTGTTCGCGGCCGGGCAGCAGGACGCCGTCGGCCCGCACGACACGCCACCACGGCACGGCGCCGCCGTACAGCGCCATCACCCGGCCGACCTGGCGCGGACCACCCTCGCCGAGCCACTCGGCCACGTCGCCGTAAGTCATCACCCGGCCCGGCGGGATGATCTCCGCGACGGAGAGGACCCGTTCCGCGTACTCGGGAAGCTCGGCTGGCCCCGGAAGTCCGGGCGGCGATGCGTCGGTCACCCGGTCCATACTGCCGCAGGCACCGCGCGCTCCGGGGCCACCGTCCGGAGGTTCGGGTTCCGGAAGATCACCCAGAGTGCGCGATCGGACTACAGGGCGTACGATCCGAGGTCCGCGCCCCCGAAATGCACCCTGATACACCCTTGCCCGGCAGGGCCATGCCACCATCTTCCGGGCGGTGACTGGTGATACGAGAACGAGAAGACCAGGAAGACACGGACGACGAGCAGGGCGCGGGACCTCCTGAGGAGGCCGGCGCCCGCCAGGCGCTGCCCGGGAGCGGCGCGGGAGACGGGGAAGCCGAGCGGCCGCGCCCCGGTACCCCGGCCCGCCCGGCCGGCTCGTCGTACGCGTGCGACACGAAGGACGGCGAGGTCCACATCGACAAGGTCTCCGGCGACGAGCCCCTGCTCCCCGCCCGCGTCCACCGCCCCGCCGACCTGGTGCGCATGCTGCTGGGCATCATCGGCATCGCCGTCGTCCTCGCCCTGGCCGCGTTCGCGCATGGCACCACCACCGGTCTCGCCAGCGACATCAAGGAGAGCGCCGGGCACGCCCCGCAGACGCTGGCCAACATCGCCGGTCTCACGGCCAACGTCGCGATCTTCATCGTGCCGGTGGCGTTCGCCGTCGAACGGCTGGTCAAACGGGACGGCCTGCGCATCGCCGACGGCGTCCTCGCGGCCGTCCTGGCGCACGGCGTCTCGCTCGGCGCCGCGCTCTGGGTCGCCGAGGCCGCCCCGGAGTCCATCCGGGAGGCGCTCACCCGGATCACTCCGACCCATGAACTGACCGATCCGGTCCACGGCTACCTCGCCCCCGTGATCGCCTATATGACGGCCGTCGGGATGTCGCGGCGTCCGCGCTGGCGGGTCGCGATGTGGGCGGTGCTGCTGCTCGACGCGTTCGCGGTGCTGGTCAACGGCTACTCGACGCCGTTCTCGATCGCCACCACCGTGCTCATCGGCTGGACGGTCGCCTACGGCACCCTCTACGCCGTCGGCTCCCCCAACGTCCGCCCCACCGGCCAGCACCTCCTGCACGGCCTGCGCCGCGTCGGCTTCAAGCCGGTGAGCGCGCTGCGCACGGAGGAGGCCCCGGACGCCGAGCCGGCCCAGGGCACCGCGCACGACCGGGGCCGCCGGTACGTCGTCACGCTGGAGGACGGCCCGCCGCTGGACGTCACGGTCGTCGACCGCGAACAGCAGGCGCAGGGCTTCTTCTACCGGCTGTGGCAGCGGCTCGCGCTGCGCGGCATCACGCAACGGCGCAGCCTGCAGTCGCTCCGCCAGGCGCTGGAGCAGGAGGCGCTGCTCGCCTACGCGGCCATCGCCGCCGGCGCCAACGCCCCCAAGCTGATCGCCACCAGCGAGCTCGGCCCGGACGCCGTGATGCTGGTGTACGAGCACGTCGGCGGGCGGACGCTGGACACCCTGCCGGACCAGGAGATCACCGACGAGCTGGTGGACGGCGCCTGGCGGCAGGTGCGCGCCCTGCAGTCGCGCCGGATCGCGCACCGGCGCCTGGACGGCGACGCGCTCCTGGTGGATCGTTCCGGCAATGTCGTCCTGACCGATCTGCGCGGCGGTGAGATCGCCGCCGGCGATCTGGTGCTGCGGATGGACGTCGCCCAGCTGCTCACCACGCTGGGCCTGCGGGTCGGCGCCGAACGGGCGGTGGCCTCGGCCGTCGCCGTGCTCGGCCCGGACGCGGTCGCCGACAGCCTGCCGCTGCTCCAGCCCATCGCCCTGACCCGCGCCAGCCGTGCCACCCTGCGCCGGCTCGCGCGCGAGCGCGCCCAGCGCGAACGCGACGCGGTGCTGGAGGCGTCCCGGATCGCCAAGGAGGAGCGGGCCCGGGAGCGGGAGGAGAAGGGCTCGGGCCCGGCGGACGACCGCCGGGCGCTCAAGGCCGAGAAGAAGGCGGAGAAGCAGGCGCTGGACGTCGCGGCCGAGGAGGCCCGCGAGGAGGACCTGCTGGCGCAGATCCGCCGCCAGGTGCTGCTGATCCGGCCGCAGGCGCCGATAGAGCCGGTCCGGCTGGAGCGCATCCGGCCGCGCACGCTGATCAGCTCCATCGCGGGCGCGATCGCCGCCTACTTCCTGCTCTCGCAGCTGTCGCACGTCGAACTCGACAAGATCATCGACCATGCCAACTGGGGCTGGGTGGCGGTCGCCGCGGCCTTCTCCGCGCTCTCCTACTTCGCGGCGGCCATGCGGCTGCTGGGCTTCGTCCCGGAGAAGGTGCCGTACCTGCGGACGGTCATGGCACAGGTGGCCGGCTCGTTCGTCAAGCTCGTGGCCCCGGCGGCGGTCGGCGGCGTGGCCCTGAACAGCCGCTTCCTGCAGCGGGCCGGGATCCGCCCGGGGCTGGCCGTGGCCAGCGTCGGCGCGTCGGAGCTGTTCGGCCTGGCCGCGCACATCCTGCTGCTGCTGACCTTCGGTTACATCACCGGCACCGAGCGGACGGAGTCGCCGCTCCCGCCGTCCCGTACGGTCATCGGCGGACTGCTGACGGCCGCGGTGCTGGTGCTGGTCGTGACGGCCATCCCGTTCCTGCGGAAGTTCGTCTCGACGCGGGTGCGCTCGCTGTTCGCGGGCGTCGTGCCGCGCATGCTGGACCTGCTCCAGCGGCCGCGGAAGCTGGTCAACGGCATCGGCGGCATGCTGCTGCTGACCGCCGCCTTCGTGTTCTGCCTCGACACGTCGATCCGGGCGTTCGGCGGCGACATGAGCTTCGCCAGCGTCGCGGTGATCTTCCTGGCCGGCAACGCGCTGGGTTCGGCGGCGCCGACGCCCGGCGGCGTCGGGGCCGTGGAGGGCGTCCTCATCGGCGCGTTGACGCTGGCCGGGCTGCCGGCGGAGATCGCGACGCCTTCGGTGCTGCTGTACCGGCTGCTGACCTTCTGGCTGCCGGTGCTGCCGGGGTGGCTGTGCTTCAACCAGTTGACGCGGAAGGGTGCCATCTGAGGGGAGGGGTACGGAAGTGGGGCGCCCTTCCGGGCCGTTGCCCCCTTCCCGTCACGCCGCCCCTCCCCTCACGCCGTCCGCTCCCGCCGCAGCAGCCACACCGTGAGCGCCGTCGTCAGGCACAGCAGGCCCCCGGCGGCGTACAGGCTCTCCCGCATGCCCGCGAGCGAGAACGCCCCCGCCGTATCCCCCGCGCCCCCGCCCGCTATCAGGGCGCCGGACACGGCGACGGCCAGCGCGCCGCCCGTCTGGCGGACCGCGTTGAACAGGCCCGAGGCCGTACCCGCCCGGTGCCCCGGGACGGCGTCCATCAGCAGGGCCGTCAGCGCGGGGACCGCCAGCGCGCCGCCCAGACCGGTGGGCACGAGCAGGAGCAGCACCAGCCACAGCGGGGTGTCCGCCGACAGCGGCAGCAGCGCGGCCATCGCCAGCGCCAGGACCGCCTGCCCCAGGACGATGACGGCGCGCCGGCCGATCCGCTCCGCCAGCCGCGGGGAGACCAGGTTGGCGGCGGTGATGACGACCGACAGCGGCACGAACATCAGCCCCGCCTCCGTCGCCGACATGCCGCGCGCCTGCTGGTAGTAGAGGCCGAGCAGGAAGACGAGGCCGTAGAAGGCCGCGTTGGCGGCGAAGCCGGCCGTCAGGGCGACGGCGACCCGGCGCTCGCGCAGCATGCCCAGCGGGACCATGGGCGCGCGGTGCCGCTTCTCCACGGCGAGGAAGGCGGCGGCGGAACCGGCCGCGACGGCCAGCGCGGCGAGCACCGGCACGGACGTCCAGCCGCGGTGGCCGCCCTCGATCACCGCGTACGTCAGGCCGGCGAGGGCCAGGACGGCGGTGGCCTGCCCCGCCGGGTCGAGCGGCGCCGGCCGGCGCGCGGACGGCGCGGTGCGGGCCAGCAGCGCCAGGATCACGGCGCCCACCGGGAGGTTGAGCAGGAACACGGCGCGCCAGCCCGCGTGTTCGGCGAGGATGCCGCCGAGCACCGGCCCGGCCGCCATGGACACCGAACCGCCCACCGTCCACAGCGCGATGGCCCGCGCCCGGCGCGCCGGGTCGTCGTACGCCTGCCGGATCAGCGTGAGCGAGGCGGGCATCACGACGGCCGCCGCCGCGCCCTGCGCCAGCCGCGCAGCGATGAGCACGCCGATCCCGGGCGCGAGGGCGCAGCCGAGGGAGGCGAGGGTGAACAGGGCGGTCCCCCAGGCGTACGCCCGGCGCGCCCCGGACCGGTCCGCGAGCGCCCCGGCGGACATCATCAGCGCGGCGAACATCAGCGTGTACGCGTCGACGACCCACTGGAGGCCGGACATCCCGCCGTGGAGGGACGAACGGATGGCGGGCAGCGCGATGTTGACGGCCGAGACGTCGATGGTGATGACGGCGAAGCCGAGGAGGGAGGCGATCAGCGCGACCGGGGAGGCGGGGGCCGAGGAGGAGGGGACCGGGCGGGTACGGGAGGCGGGTGGGCGGCGGGCGGTGGTCCTGGGCATGTGGGGTCACTTCCGGGAGGGGGAGGAAGGGGACGGAACGGCGGGTGGGCAGGGGGCGTCGCGGTCGCTTCGGGGTGGGGAGGAGACGGAACGGCGAGTGGGCGGGGGGCGTCGTGGTCGCTTCCGGCGGGCCGGACCGTCCGGCGGTGCCGGCCGCCGCGGGCGGTCCCCGCCGGAGCGTCCGGCCGGGAGCCGCCCGGCGGCCGTCGTGCGGGCGGCACCCACCGCGTCGGGGCACGACGTCGTACGCCTCCCCGCACCACGGCCGCCGGCCGCCCGCAACAGGACCAGCTTGCCGCGCCGTTCCGCCCGGCGGGAGGCCGCGGCGTTCCTGGCCCTGACACGGCCCCCCACCGCGCGGGGCCTCCGGCGACAATGGCGGGATGACCGACAGCGGCACCGAACTGGGCAGATATCTGAAGGCGCGACGGGCGCGGATCACCCCCGAGGACGTCGGGCTGCCCTCGGGCACCGGACTGCGCCGGACGCCGGGCCTGCGCCGGGAGGAGCTGGCGACGCTCGCCGGCGTGAGCGTCGACTATTACACCCGCCTGGAGCGCGGCCGCGAGCGGAACCCCTCGCCGGCCGTGATCGACGCCCTCGCCCGCGCGCTGCGGCTGAACGGGGACGCCCACCAGCGCCTCCACGACCTGGCCGAACTCGCCTCCGGCCGCGTCCCCGAGCCGCGTACGCCCGCCGGGCCGGGGTCCGGCGGCGGGGAGACCGTGCGCGCGTCCGTCCTGCGGATGCTGGAGGCCGTGCGGCCGCTGCCGGCGTACGTGGTGAGCCGGTACAGCGACATGCTGGCCGCGAACCTCCCGGGACGGCGGCTCATGCCCGGCCTCTGGGACTGGCCGCGGGAGGAGCGCAACGTGAACCGGTACCTGTTCCTGCACCCGGTGGGGCGCACCCTTTACAACCCCTGGGAGGAGACCGTCGCCAAGTCGGTGGCCCACCTCCGCGCGATCGCCGGTGTCGACCCGGACTCGCCCCGGCTGGCCGCGCTGGTCGGTGAACTACTGCTGAAGTCGCCGGAGTTCGCCACGCTGTGGGAGCGGTATGACGTGAAGGAGCGCGTCGGCGGCACCAAGACGTTCAGCCATCCGAAGGTGGGGGCGATGACGCTCGTCTACGAGGTCATGCCGCTGTCCGGGACGGACGGTCAGCGCCTCGTCGTCTACCAGGCCGAGCCCGGCGGCGCGGACGAGGCGGCCATGCTGCTCCTGGATCCGGAGAGAGCCGCGGCGGCCGCAGCGTAAGGAACCTCCCTCGCACCTGCCCGGACCGGAAGCCGTTCTCCCTTGCACATGCCGGGTGAACGGCTCTACCGTGCCGCACATGCGCTCCTACACCATCGGCCGGGCGGCCCGGCTGCTCGGCGTCAGCCCCGACACCGTCCGCCGCTGGGCGGACGCCGGGCGCATCCCCACCCGGCGGGACGAGCACGGCAAGCGGGAGATCGACGGGGCGGACCTCGCCGCGTTCTCCGTCGCGCTCGCCGCCGAGGCGAACGAGGACGGCGAGGAGGCGTACTCCAGCGCCCGCAACGCCTTCCCCGGGATCATCACGGCGGTGAAGCTCGGCGACGTCGCCGCCCAGGTGGAGGTGCAGGCCGGGCCGCACCGCCTCGTCTCCCTGCTGACGCGCGAGGCCGTGGAGGAGCTGGGGCTGGCCGTGGGCATGGAGGCCGTGGCCCGGGTCAAGGCCACCAACGTACACGTCGACCTCGTCTGACTCCGCGTCCGATCCGCCCGCTTCGCGCCCCCGCCCGGCACCCCACGGAGAACCCATGCGCCGTACGTCCGTCCGTCTCGCCGCCCTCGCCACCGCCCTGCTCCTGCCCCTGGCCGCCGCCTGCGGCGACGACGCGTCGGACGGCGGGTCCGCCGACGGCGGCGACGGCAAGAAGGGCACCACGCTCACCGTGCTGGCGGCCGCGTCCCTTACCGACGTCTTCAAGCGGGCCGGGGACGCCTACGAGAAGGCGCACCCGGGGACGACGGTGAAGTTCTCGTTCGCGGGCTCCCAGGAGCTGGCCTCGCAGGTCCGGCAGGGCGTTCCGGCGGACGCCCTGGTGACGGCCGACACGAAGACGATGGACGGGCTCTCCGGTGAGACGGGCAAGCCCGTCGTCATCGCGCGGAACCGGCTGACGATCGCCACCGCGCAGGGCAACCCGAAGCACGTCAAGGACCTCGCCGACCTGGCGCGGAAGGACCTCAAGGTGGTGCTGGCGGCGCCGGAGGTGCCCGTCGGCCGGTACAGCAGGAAGGTCCTGGAGCAGCAGCACGTGGACGTGAAGCCCGTCTCGCAGGAGCCGAACGTGCGGGCGGTCCTGAGCAAGGTGTCCCTCGGGGAGGCGGACGCCGGGATCGTGTACGTCACGGACGCGACGGCCGCCAAGGGGAAGGTGGCCACGGTCGCCGTCCCGGACGCGCGGAACGCGGTCGCCGCCTACCCGGCCGCCACGCTCAAGGGCTCGAAGCACGCGGACGAGGCGGGCGCGTTCGTGCGCTGGCTGTCGTCGTCCGAGGCGCGGGGGCTGCTGAGCGCGGCCGGCTTCCAGCGGCCGTAAGGCGGGCGCGCCGATGAGGAGGAGTACGGCGGGTGTGCGGGGTCGGGGGCGCACGCCCCTGGCACTCGGCGTGCCCGCCGGGCTCGCGGTGGTGTTCCTGCTGGTGCCGCTGGCGGGCGTGCTCGCCCGGACGCCGTGGGGCTCGCTCCCGTCCCGCGTCGGCTCGCACGAGGTCCGGCAGGCGCTGACCCTCTCCCTGACCGTCTCCGGCTGGGCCCTGCTGCTCTCCCTCGTCCTCGGCGTCCCGCTGGCCTGGCTGCTCGCCCGCGTCGATTTCCCGGGCAAGGCGCTGGTGCGCTGCCTGGTGATGCTGCCGATGGTGCTGCCGCCGACGGTCGCCGGGGTGGCGCTGCTCCAGGGGTACGGGCGGCGGGGCGTCGCCGGGCCCTGGCTGGAGGAGTGGTGCGGGGTCACCCTGCCGTTCTCGACGGCGGGCGCGGTCGTCGCGTCGGCGTTCGTGGCGATGCCGTTCCTCGTCATCAGCCTGGAGGGGGCGCTCGCGGGCCTGCACCTCCGGTACGAGGAGACGGCCGTCTCGCTCGGCGCGTCCCCCCTGCGCGCCTTCCGCACCGTCACCCTGCCCATGGTCGCCCCGGGGCTGCTCGCGGGCGCGGCACTGTGCTGGGCGCGGGCGCTGGGCGAGTTCGGGGCGACGATCACGTTCGCGGGCAACTTGCCGGGCGAGACGCAGACGCTGCCGCTCCAGGTCTACCTGCTGCTCCAGGACGACCCGGAGGGCGCGACGGCCGTGTCGCTGCTGCTCCTCGCGATCGCCACGGCCGTGCTGCTCGCGCTGCGGGGGCGGTGGACGGCCGCGCCTAAGGGAGCGGGGGCGGGGGTGCGCGCGGATGTGGGCGTGGGAGCAGGTGCGAGCCCGGGCGCAGGCGCGCGGGCAGGCGCGGAGGCGGAGGCCGGTCGCGGCACACGCCCGAGCGCCTGCCCGGGCGCGGGCGCGGGCGCGGAGAGCTCCGGCGCGGGCGCCTGCCCGTCCCCCGGCGCGCGGAACCTGACCCGCGGGGACAGGACCGGCGGGGAACGGACCGGCGGAGAGGGGACCGTCGGGGAAGGAGCCCGCGGGGAAGCACACGTCGGGGACGAAGCCCGCAGGGAAACGCCCGCCGCGACGACCCCGGCACGCACCCCCACCCCGTACCCGCTGCGCGCCTCCGTCACCGGCGCCACCCGCGCCGTCCTCGACGTGCCGCCCGGCACCACCGTGGCCGTCGTCGGTCCCAACGGCGCCGGCAAGACCACGCTCCTGCGTGCCCTGCTCGGGCTCACCCGGCGAGCCGCGGCGAGCCCGCTCGACCTCGGCGGCGGGGACCTGTCGGCCGCGCCCGCGCACCGGCGGCGGATCGCGTGGGTGCCGCAGGACGGCGCCCTGTTCCCGCATCTGACCGCTCTCGCCAACACGGCCTACGGCCTGCGCGCCCAGGGTGTGCCCCGGGCCGAGGCCCGCCGTGAGGCCCGGGCCGGGCTGGACGAACTCGGCATCGGCCACCTGGCGCACCGCAGGCCGCACGAGCTCAGCGGCGGGCAGGCCCAGCGCGTGGCCCTGGCGCGCGCTCTGGCCGCGCGCCCCCGGCTGCTGCTGATGGACGAACCGCTGGCCGCGCTCGACCAGTCGGCCAAGGCGTCCGTACGGCAGGCCCTGCGCCGCCGGCTCGCCGGCTTCGGGGGCGTCTGCCTCCTGGTGACGCACGACCCGGTGGAGGCCGTGTCGCTCGCCGACCGCGTCCTGGTCCTGGAGGACGGCGAGGTGGTGCAGTACGCGGCGCCGGACGAACTGGCCCGCCTCCCGCGCTCGCCGTGGGTCGCCCGGATGCTGGGGCACAACGCCTGGCCCGGCAAGGTCACCGCCGAGGGCACGCTGCGGCTGGACGACGGCACGGAGCTGACCGCCGCCGCTCCCCCGCCGGACGGCGCGACGGCCGCCCTGGCGGTCGCCGGCCCGGAGGCCGTCACCCTCTCCGCGTCCCGCCCGCCGGAGGACGGACCGGAGCGCGGCAACGTCTGGCCCGGCACGGTACGGGAGGTCTCCGCGCAGGGCGGGCGGCTGCGCGTCCTGGTCGCGGGCGGCGCCGACGGGCCCGACGCCGTCGCCGAACTCCCGCCGCGCGCCGCGGCGGAGCTCCGCCCGGTGGAGGGCGCCCGGGTGTGGGTGGGCGTACGGGCGACGGCGGTCACGTTCGTCCTGCTCTGACGGCCCGCTCCGGCGTACCGCTTTGGCGGACGTCCTCCGGCGGACGCCCTGCGGCGAGGTTCGACGCGTCACCAGCCCACCGCGGCACCCATCGTCAGCCTCCCCCCACACGCAGGAAGCACTCCACGAACAGCCCCCTCCCGTACCCCTCCCCCACCCCCTCGACGCACCCCGCCGCCCGCGCGCCCCTCTTTCCACCCGTACGCCCCGCACTGCGCGCGCACTCCCCTTCACCGCCCGGACGATGGGGACTGTCCGTCCCCTCCGTCCCTCCGACCCCGGGAGCAGCGGTGTCCAGACGCATACGGGCCGGGTGCCTGCTCGCCGCCGGGATGCTGGCCGTCGCGGGGTGCACCGGCGGGGAGAAGGGGGCCGCCGCGGAGGGCGCGCCCGGTTCGGCGGGGCCGTCCCGCCCGTCCCTGGACTGGAAGTCGTGTCCCGCGCCCAGCAGCAAGGAGGGCGTGCCGGCCCGGGCGCCGGGCGACGAGTGGGAGTGCGCGACCCTGCGCGTCCCGCTCGACCACGCGCACCCGGACGGCGACACCCTGGGCATCGCCCTGATCCGGGCGCGCGCCACGGACCCCGCCCACCGCATCGGCTCGCTCGTCTTCAACTTCGGCGGCCCGGGCGGCTCGGGCGTGGCGACCCTGCCGGCGTTCGCCGAGGACTACCGGGACCTGCGCCGCCGCTACGACCTGGTGAGCTTCGACCCGCGCGGGGTCGGCCGCAGCGGCGGCGTGACCTGCCTGGACGACAAGGAGCTGGACGCGTACTACGCGGCCGGTTCGATGCCGCGCACCACCGAGGAGCAGAAGGCCCTGGTCGGGCGGGTGGAGAAGTACGCGGAGGCGTGCCGGCGGCACTCCGGGAAGGTGCTGCCGTACGTGGGGACGGCCAACGCCGCCCGGGACATGGACCTGATGCGCCAGGCCCTGGGGGACGACAAGCTCCACTACTTCGGCGTCTCGTACGGCACCGAACTGGGCGGCGTGTACGCCCACTTGTTCCCCAAGAAGGTGGGACGGGCCCTGTTCGACGCCGTCGTCGACCCCACGACCGACCCGGTGGAGAGCGCCCTCGCACAGGCCCGCGGCTTCGAACTCGCCCTCGGCAACTACCTCACCGCCTGCGCCGCCACGCACGACAACTGCCCGACCGAGCGGCAGATCGTGTCCCTGCTGGACCGGCTGGGCGAGACGCCCGTGCCCGGCGCCGAGGGGCGGCGGCTCACCCAGTCCCTCGCCACCACCGGCATCGCCCAGTCGCTGTACTCCAAGGAGTTCTGGGACTACCTGACCGAGGGGCTGGAGGACGCCGAGAACGGCGACGGCAAGATCCTGATGGCGCTCGGCGACGCCATGAACGGCCGTGGCCAGGACGGGCATTACAGCTCCCTCCAGGCGTCACTGGCGGCGATCACCTGCGCGGACTTCTCCCAGCGGTACACGGCCGCCGAGATCGCGGGGCAGGTGCCCCGGTTCCGCAAGGCGTCCCCGGTGTTCGGCGCGTTCATGGCGTGGGGGCTGACCCAGTGCACCGGCTGGCCGGTGAAGGGCGAGTGGCGGACGCCCGACGTGACCGCCAAGGGCGCGGCGCCCATCCTCGTGGTCGGCAACACCGGTGATCCGGCCACCCCTTACGAGGGAGCGCAGAGGATGGCGCGAGCGCTGGGCGACGGGGTCGGCGTCGAGATGACGTACCGGGGGCAGGGCCACGGGGCCTACGACAGTGGCAATTCCTGCGTCAAGAAGGCCGTCGACGCCTATCTCCTGGACGGTACTGTGCCGGGGCGCGGCACGGTGTGCTCATAGCACCCATAGCAGATCACACCGTACGGCGAATTCCGCTCTCTCGAATGTCAGTGGCCCGCACTACGATCGCTCGCACACAGGTCGGTTGTCGGGGTGCTGCGCCGGGGGCGGCACGGGCCGTCCGTACGGGCGGGCCGTTTCAGGGGCGAGAGGAGGGGTGAGATGCGGGACGAATCCTCAGGGCCGGGGCCAGGGCCGGGCTCGGGAACAGGACCGGATCCGGAGTCCGGCCGGCACGCGCGGCGCTTCACCGGTGCCCTGGCCGTCACGGCCTTACTGGCCGCGCTGGTGGCGCTCTGGCAGACGCAGTCGGCCCCGATGGTCGGGCCGGACGGCACGCCCGTACCGCCGACCCCAGCGACGCCACGGCCCTCGGGCGACGCGTCGGCGCCGGCGCGGGACGGGTTCGGGCCGGGGTACGGGCCCGGTTCCGAGCGCCCGGTGCGCGCGATACCCCCGGAGGCCGCGCCCCGGAGGCCGTGAGGCGCACGGCGCGGCCCGGCGGCGTACGACGCGTGCCCGGACGCGCGCGGTACGGGCTCTCGGACGCCCCCGGAGGCCCCCGGAGCCCCGGAGCGTTCCCCCGCCGAGTGTCCGGCCCCCACCGTAGAGTCGTGGCATGAGTCCAACACGGCCGAGGGCCCTCGCCCTCGCAGGCGCCGCCCTCGCGCTCGTCCTCACCGCCGCCGGCTGCGGATCCGGGGACGGGGGCGGTTCCGGCGGCGACGGCGGTTCCGGCGGTGCTTCCGGTACCGGCGGCGGCGACAGCGGAAAGGACAGGGCGGCCGGGAAGGGGGCCCTCGGCGCCTGGAAGCCGTGCGCCGCGCCCACGGCGGCCCAGGGCGGCGGCAAGGCCCCCGGCAAGGGCTGGGAGTGCGCGACGCTGCCCGTCCCGCTGGACTACGCGAAACCGGACGGCCCGACGATCGACCTCGCCCTGATCCGCGCCCGGGCCACCGACTCCGCCCACCGCGTCGGCTCGCTCGTCTTCAACTTCGGCGGCCCGGGCGGCTCGGGCGTGGCGACGCTGCCCGAGCTCGCCAAGAGCTACGCCGGGCTGCGCGCCCGCTACGACCTGGTGAGCTTCGACCCGCGCGGCGTCGGCGAGAGCGCGGGCGTGCGCTGCCTGGACGACCGCGAGCTGGACGCCGCCGAGTCGACGGACGCGACGCCCGACGACGCCGACGAGCTCACCGCCGCCCTCGCCCAGAACAAGCGCTACGTCCAGGCGTGCGCCCAGCACTCCGGCACGGTGCTCCCGCACGTCGGCACCACCGACGCGGCCCGCGACCTCGACCGGCTGCGCGCCGCGCTCGGCGACGAGAAGCTGAACTACTTCGGCATCTCGTACGGGACGGAACTGGGCGGCGTCTACGCCCACTTGTTCCCGAAGCGGGTGGGACGCGCCGTCCTGGACGCCGTCGTCGACCCCTCCCAGGACCCGGCCGAGGGCTCCCTGGCCCAGGCCAAGGGATTCCAACTGGCCCTGAACGACTATCTCAAGGACTGCGCCAAGGGAGCGGCGGCCAACGCCTGTCCGACCCAGAACAGCATCACCACCCTCCTCAAGCGCCTGGACGCCCACCCCCTCCCCACCACCCAGAAGGACCGCCCCCTCACCCAGGACCAGGCGGTGAACGGCATCGCCGCCGCCCTCTACTCCGAGGACACCTGGAAGTACCTGACCGCCGCCCTCCGCGAGGCCGGCACCAAGGGCACCGGCACCACCCTCCAGCTGCTCTCCGACTCCCTGGCGGGCCGCTCCCCCGACGGCCACTACAGCAACCTCCAGCCCGCCAACCGCGCGATCTCCTGCGCGGACGCGGAACAGCGCTACACCGCCGACGACGTCGCGTCCCGCCTCCCCGCCTTCCGCGCCGCCTCCCCCGTCTTCGGCGAATCCGCCGCCTGGGCCCTCCTCCAGTGCACCGACTGGCCCGTCAAGGGCGCCTGGAAGACCCCCGACGTCCGTGCGGACGGCTCCGCCCCGATCGTCGTCATCGGCAACACCGGCGACCCCGCCACCCCCTACGAGGGCGCCCGCACCATGACCGAGCGCCTGGGCAAGGGCGTCGGCGTCGGCGTGACCTACCGGGGCGAGGGCCACGGCGCGTACAACAGCGGCAACGCCTGCATGACACGCCTGGTCGACGCCTACCTGCTGGAGGGAAAGATCCCGAAGGAGGGCACGACCTGCTCGTAGCGCCGCCGCGCGCGGCGTCTCCCACCCGGCGGCGAGGCCCGTGCCCGCCGGGTGGCACGGTTGTCGCGGAGCCATGAGGTCTCGCGGAGCCAAGAGCTCTCGCGCCGCCGCCTCCACAGCCTTCTCCTTCTGCGCCGGCGGCAACCACGCCGTCCTCCCCGGCAGCAACCTCCTCAACCAGTGCGGCGGAGCCGACCCCCTGCCCAGCCTCCTCCCCCGGAGCCCGAGGAGCACCCGGCCACGCAGTGTCAGGGGTGGCCCCCGTCCCGGAGGCGCCCGCGGACGACACCGCCGCCCTCCTAACCGCCACCGAGCGCGTCGACAAGCTCCTGACCTGCACCTTCACCAGCAACACCCCCCTCGGCAACACCACCTCGTTCGTCCACCGCTGAGACAGCGACTCAGGGGCGTCTCGGGCATTCATTGACATGCAGGCAATCGCCTGCATAATTGAGGTGTGAGCAGTGAGATGGACCGGGTCTTCAAGGCCCTGGCCGATCCGACCAGGCGGTTCGTGCTGGACAGACTGCGCGAGAACAACGGCCAGACACTGGGCGAACTGTGCGAGAGCGTGCGGATGACCCGGCAGTCCCTGACCCAGCACCTCGGCGTGCTGGAGGCCGCCCGACTCGTCCGCACCGTCCGCAAGGGCCGCGAGAAGTTGCACTACCTCGACCCCGTGCCGCTCCACGAGATCCAGGAGCGGTGGATCAGCGCCTTCGACCGGCCACGGCTGGACGCGCTGAGCACACTGAAACAGAAAGCGGAATCCCTCATGAGTACCGAGAACGAACCGCGCCCCGAGTTCGTCCACACCACCTACATCGCCGCCACCCCGGAAAAGGTCTGGGAGTGCCTCATGGACCCCACGGCGACCGCGGCGTACTGGCACCACCACAACGTCTCCGACTGGCAGCCCGGCTCCTCGTGGGCCCACCGCCGCCTGGACGAGTCCGGCATCGACGACGTCATCGGCACGGTCGTCGAGATCGAAGCCCCGCGCCGTCTGGTCCTCACCTGGACCGGCCCCGACGAGGAGCGCCCGCACGGCCCGTCCCGGGTCACCTTCGACCTCAAGCCGTACGGCGAGACCGTGCAACTCACCGTGGCCCACGTCAACCTGCGCGACGAACAGGAACTGCGCCAGATCTCGGGCGGCTGGAACTTCGTCCTGTCCAACCTCAAGACGTACGCCGAGACGGGCACCACCCTGTCGGTCCCGGCCTGGCGCCCCTGACCCCGGCAGGCGGTCACTCCACCGGCAGCCGGTACTCCAGCTCGTACAGGTGCCCCGCCTTGATCATGACGGTCGCCTCGATCGGCCGCCCGCGATCGGAGCGGACGACGCGGAACGTCCGCAGCACCGGCACCTCGCCGGGGAGTTCAAGGGCGACAAACTCCTCGGCGGTGGGCGGCCGCACGGAGACCCTGTCGACGAACTCCCGTGGCGGGTAACCGAGCTCGGCGAGCAGCGTCGGACTCCCGCCGGGAATGCGGCGCCGGTCAGTGAGCCGGGTCCCGCGCGCGAGCTCCGCCGGATAGTACGAGTGGACGAGCTCGGCGGGCTCGTCGTCCAGCAGCATGACGCGCTTGCGGACGACGGCCGTCGCACCCTCCGCGAGCCCGAGCGCTGCCGCGACGTCCTTGGGCGGCGCGACCTCCGCCACCTCCAGGATGCGGGCCGCGCCCTTCTTCGCCCGGGCGGCGGCATGCCGCGTCCACCAGTAAGGCATCCCCGGGGCGGAGGGCGGCATGGACGAGGCGGGCTCGATGACGTGGTTCGGCTGCTCGCGGACGAACACACCCTTGCCGGGCCTGCCGACGACGATCCCCTCGCCCTTGAGCAGTTGCAGTGCCTTCTGCACGGTGGTGCCGACCACGCCGTACTCGTCCATGAGTTGCTGCGTGGACGGCAGCTTGCTCCCGGGGTCCAGGTGACCCGACATGATCTGGTCCCTGATACGCGCCGCGATCTGCTGATGGGCGGGGCGGGGATCCTTCCAGCGCGCCACGGTCACCCCATCCGCATCCGGTAACGCACGGTCCTGTCCCGCGCGTTCATGACCATCTCGCAGACCTCCACCGGCAGGTCGCCGTCGGTGAGCACGAGCCGCGAGACGACGAGCACGGGCTCGTGCTCACCGAGGCGCAGCAGCTCTCGCTCCTCGGCCGTGGGCATCCGGCAACCGACGCCCTCCTCGACCTTCTTCGCGAGATAGCCGAGCCCGGCGAGGAAGGTCACGGCACCGCCGGGCACCTTCCCGGGCGCGGCGAGCGGCGTCCCGTCCGCGATGCGGCCGGGAAAGTGAGACGTCACGATCTCGACGGGCGCGTCATCGAACAGCACAAGCCGTCGCCGGACCACCACGCGCTCATCTGCGGCGAGTTGAAGGGCGCGGGTCACGTCATCGGACGGCTCGACGACCCCGGCCTCCAGCAGCCTCTGCCGGCCCCGCCCCTTCCGCTCGGCGGCCTCCTCGGCCCACGCCTCGGGGCGCCCGGGCCCCCGCGGAACCAGATACCTGGCGGACTCGCTTTCCCACTGCCGGTCTGACACCGTCCCGCCCCTCTCCCGGAGAGGCCCAAGGTATCGCGCACGCTCACGTCGCCCGTCACCGACTTCGGCGGTCGGCGAACTCTCAATCGCGGACGAGGACTTCCGCCGCTGGTGGGCCGACCAGAACGTGCACCGGCACACGCACGGCAGCAAACACTTCCACCACCCGGTCGTCGGCCCGCTCACCCTCAAATACGAGTCCCTCACGCTGCCCGCTGACCCGGACCAGCGGCTGAGCGTCTACACCGCCGAGGAGCGCTCCGCCTCCGAAGAGACGCTCCGGCTGCTGGACGCGTGGACACGGCGGCCCAGGGCCAGGGAGAGCGGGCAGCGGCCGGCAACGACGGAAGCCCGCGGCGCCTGACCGGTCAGGTACCGCGGGCTTCGTCCGCCCCGCCGGTCGGCGGGAACGGGGATCAGTACACCGGCTTGTGCGGCTCGATCTGGTTGACCCAGCCGATGACGCCGCCGCCCACGTGGACCGCGTCCGCGAAGCCCGCGGACTTCAGGACGGCGAGGACTTCCGCGGAGCGGACACCTGTCTTGCAGTGCAAGACGATGCGCTTGTTCTGGGGGAGGTCCTGGAGGGCGGTGCCCATGAGGAACTCGTTCTTGGGGACGAGGCGGGCGCCGGGGATGGAGACGATCTCGTACTCGTTGGGCTCGCGGACGTCGATGATGTCGATGTTCTCGCCGTCGTCGATCCACTCCTTGAGCTGCTTGGGAGTGATCGTGGAGCCGGCGGCGGCCTCCTGGGCCTCCTCCGAGACGACGCCGCAGAACGCCTCGTAGTCGATGAGCTCGGTGACCGTGGGGTTCTCGCCGCAGACCGCGCAGTCGGGGTCCTTGCGGACCTTGACCTGGCGGTACGACATCTCCAGGGCGTCGTAGATCATCAGGCGGCCGACCAGCGGCTCGCCGATGCCGGCCAGCAGCTTGATCGCCTCGGTGACCTGGATGGACCCGATCGACGCGCAGAGCACGCCGAGGACGCCGCCCTCGGCGCAGGAGGGGACCATGCCGGGCGGCGGGGGCTCGGGGTAGAGGCAGCGGTAGCAGGGGCCGTGCTCGCTCCAGAAGACGGACGCCTGGCCGTCGAAGCGGTAGATCGAGCCCCAGACGTACGGCTTGTTCAGCAGCACACAGGCGTCGTTGACCAGGTAGCGGGTGGCGAAGTTGTCGGTGCCGTCGACGATCAGGTCGTACTGGGAGAAGATCTCCTTGACGTTCTCCGCCTCCAGGCGCTCCTGGTGGAGGACGACGTTCACGTACGGGTTGATGCCGAGCACCGAGTCGCGCGCGGACTCCGCCTTCGAGCGGCCGATGTCGGACTGGCTGTGGATGATCTGCCGCTGGAGGTTGGACTCGTCGACCTCGTCGAACTCCACGATGCCGAGCGTGCCCACGCCGGCGGCGGCCAGGTACATCAGGGCGGGCGAGCCGAGGCCGCCGGCGCCCACGCAGAGCACCTTGGCGTTCTTCAGGCGCTTCTGTCCGTCCATCCCGACGTCCGGGATGATCAGGTGGCGCGAGTACCGACGGACCTCGTCGACGGTGAGCTCGGCAGCCGGCTCGACCAGGGGTGGCAGCGACACGGGGTCTCCAGGGTCATCCCCACGGGAGCGGGGAACGTAGAGGCAGCGTTCTGTACTTCCCCGGTAACACTGCCACGCCCCGGCTCATTCCGAGACACCCGGTCCGATGTTCGAGATGAAATCGTCCCAGTACCCGGGCATGGACTCCCAGGGGTCCAGTCCGTCACGGTCGGTGCGGTCGGTCATGTAGACCGTGCCCGCGCCCTGCCGGCGGGTGATGAGCAGCGCTTCCTCCAGGTGGGCGCGGGGGACGCTGTGGACGAGGTGGCAGAAGCGGCCGGGCGGGTGGTCGGCCGTCCAGTCGGCGGGGCGGGACCAGCGGTAGCGGTTCCAGGGGCCGGTGAAGGTCACCAACTGGTCGGCGAGCGCCGCGTATCCGGCGACCGGGTGGCTGCCGTGCAGCAGCACGAGGTACGCCCGGTCGTGGAGGGTGCGCAGGGCGCCGGTGACGCGGCGGACGTCGGCCAGCGCGCCGGTGTCGGCCGGGCAGCGGGCCACCGCGAAACCGTCCACCTTGTACCAGTTGAGGAACCGCTGCGCGTCGGAGAGGAGTTCACCGAACGGCCGGGCCCCGAAGGCGGCGTCGAGGTGGCCGAGGACGCGGACGCCGGCGTCGCGCAGCGGCGCCGCGGCGGCCGTGCAGTACGGGTCCGGGCGGCTGCCGGGGCCGCCGGAGGCGCTGCCGAGCACCGTCCAGTCCAGCGGGAGGTCCGCGCGGCAGAGCCGCCCCCACTCCACGGGCGCGACGAGCGGGTGGGCGAAGCCGGGGACGCCGAGCCGCAGCGGCGCCTTGGCCGCGGGGAGCGGGCGGCGGTTGCCCGACGACGTCAGATACGACACGCGGCCTCCATCCAGATGTCGGCCAGCGACTCCTCCAGGCCGATCCGGGGCCGCCAGCCGAGCCGGTCGCGGGCGGTGCGCACGTCGGCCTGCTGCCAGGCGCCGCAGCCGTCCGGGTACGGGTAGACGGGCGTGGCGCCCAGGTGCGGATCGTCGAGCTCGTGCAGGGCGCCCCCGAACCCGGCCACGCGGGCGAGCAGCGAGGCGGCCTCCCGCAGCCGGGTGGCCCGGCCGGTGCCGATGTTGACGGCGCCCTGGGCGGCGGAGAGCGACGCGGCGTGCACGGCCCGCGCGATGTCGCGGACGTCCACGAAGTCGCGCTGGACGCCGAGCCCGGTGAGCTTGAGCTCGTTGTCGCCGTTCTGCATCGCCCGCCGCATGGCCTCCGCGAGGCGGCCCAGCGGCGAACCGGCCGGGGTGCCCGGGCCGACCGGCGAGAAGACGCGCAGCACGATCGCGTCCAGGCCGGAGCCCAGGACGAGTTCGGTGGCGGCGAGCTTGCTGACGCCGTACGGGCCGCCGGGGCGCGGCACCGCGTCCTCGGCCGTGGACGAGCCGGGCTGCGAGGGCCCGTACTCCGAGGAACAGCCCACCTGCACGAGGCGCGCCCCGCACCCGCTGCGGCGCAGCGACTCGCAGACCGTGGCGACGGCGACGGTGTTGTGCCGGGTCAGGTCGCGCGCGCCGCCGCGGGTGGCGCCCGCGCAGTTGATGACGACGCCGGGGTGGACGGCGTTGAGGAACCGGGTGAGCGCGCCGGGGCTGCCGGTGGCCAGGTCGAAGCGGACGTCGGCGTCGTCGCCCCGGCCGAGGGCGGTGAGCTGGACGGCGGGGTCGGCGAGCAGGCGGTCGGCGACGAAGCGGCCGAGGTAGCCGTTGGCACCGAGCAACAGGACCCTCATCGTTCTCCTCCTCGCTCTCGTCCGCCACGGCCGGCGGCGCGGTCAGCGGTGATGCCGGTCTCGCTGCCGGCTGCGCTGCCGGTCTCGATGCCGATGCCGGTTTCGGCCGGACTGCCGGGGCCGGGGCCGAGGCCGGTCGGATCAACGGTCATGGTGGGTGCTCCTCTGACGGGGGTGTGCGGAGGGCCCGGCCCCGCCGGGACGGAGGGAGGGGCCAGGGAGGCCGGGCGAGGGATCGGGGCGGCCGTATGACGGACAGGGGTGGCCGGCCGATGGGCCGGGATGGCCGGACGACGGGCCGGGGCGGCTGGGTGGTGCGCCGGGACAGCCGGGCGGCGTGCCGGGGGCGTCGAACCGGCTGCGGTGGTCGAACGACGGGCCGGGGTGGCCGGACGACGCGTCAAGGTGACCAGCCGACGGACCGGGGGTGTCGGACGAGCCGGGGTGGCCAGCCGACGCGTCAAGGTGACCAGCCGACGGACTGGGGGTGTCGGACGAGCCGGGGTGGCGGGACGACGCGTCCGCACAGCCCGGCATCGGATCGAAGGCGTCGCAGGCGCTGCGGAAGCCCGCGGACGGGTCGGAGGCGTCGGACGGGCCACGCAGACCGGCCGACAGGCCGGGCTGGTTGGCCGACAGGCCAGGGTGGCCAGCCCGCGGACCAGGGTGACCGGCCGCCGGACCGAGGTGGTTCGACGACGCGAAAGCCGCCCCCGCCGCGTCCGGCCCCCCGAGCCCGTGAACGGCCGCGTG
Source organism: Streptomyces mobaraensis (assembly GCF_020099395.1). Taxonomy (NCBI): domain Bacteria; kingdom Bacillati; phylum Actinomycetota; class Actinomycetes; order Kitasatosporales; family Streptomycetaceae; genus Streptomyces; species Streptomyces mobaraensis. Next base: position 2,618,275 of record NZ_CP083590.1, read on the forward strand.
CGGCAGCACGGCGAAAGCCCGGACGGTCAGGACGACGGCCGCCCCGGCGCAGGCGACGAGGCCCGGCGCGGACGGCCCGAGGGTGCCGGGCAGCCTGGTGACCGGCCAGCCCAGGGCGGCGCAACCGGGCAGCCGCGCGGCGAGCAGCAGCACCGGCGGGAGCGCCTCGGCGGCGCAGGCCGCGAGGACGGCCGCGGCGGCCGGCCGGGCCAGGCCGTGGGCGGCGCAGAGCCGGTCGAGGAAGAGCAGGAAACCGAGGGCGAGGGCGGCGAGCGCGGGGACGGAGGTGGGGTGCCCGAGCCCGGGCAGGGCGGAACGGGCCGTCCACACGGACAGGAAGAGGGCGCCGAGGACGACGGTGAGCACCGTCGGCAGGGCGCACCGGGCCCGTACGCGGAACGCGGTCAGCGAGCGGCTGTCGGCCAGCCGCCGCCGGGCGTACCCGGCGAAGGCGTGCGCGCACCACGCGGCGGGCGCCACGGCGCAGGCGAGCCCGAGGGCGGTGGGCGCCGCCGCGGTGGCGAGGGCCCGGGGGCCGAGCCGCGCGTGGCCGTGCAGCAGCGCGGACAGCAGCCGGTCGCCGACGCACCCGTAGGCGAGCAGCCAGGCCCAGGCCAGCGCACCGGCCACGGTCCGGCGGCTCCGGCCGGGGCGGGCAGGGCACAGGCCGTAGGCATCGGGGTCGTACGAGGCGCAGGAGGCTCGCGGGACGCGGGAGCCGGCCGCGGCCTCGGGAGCTTCGGGGGCTCCGGTGGGCCCGGAGACCCTGAACCCCCTTGAGCTTCCGGAGACTTCGGAGACCCCCTGAAACCCAGGGACCCCCGGGACTCCTGAGGCTCCGATGGCGTGGGCATCACGCGAAGCACCGGAGCGTCCGGCCGCGCGGGAGCCGAGGTTCACTCCCCCGCCGAGCGCCGGCGCCCCCTCCGTGCCGGAGGCATCCGGCGTCCCGTACCGCCCCCAGTCCCGCGTCCGGAACTGCGGCCACTCGACCTCGTCGGGCCTCCGCCTGCTGTCCCCGGCCGCCCTGACGGCCCCGGCCCTCCGCACTCCGGCCGGCGCGCCCGCACCCGCCTTCGTACCGTCCTCCGTACTGTCCCCGGTTCCCCCGCCGACGCGCGCGTACAGCTCCTCCGCGAGCGAGAAGACGTCCCGGTGCCCGCAGACCGCCGCCGCGCGGTCGGTGACGCCCCGCGCCTCCAGCCGCGCGGCGAGTTCCCAGGGGTCGACGGCGTCGGCGCACACCGCGTGGTGCCGGAGCAGGAGGGCGCGGACCGGGTCGGGGGCCGACCCGGGGCGCCCCGGAGCGGCGGGTATGCCGACGGCCGGCGCAGACCCCGCACCCGGGTGCGCGGGACCCGCCTGCGCGGGGATCGCGGGCCCGCCGAATACGGGGGCGGCGGCGACGGGATCGGCGGCCGGCGCCGCGGCGCGCGTCACCGGCGGCCCGCCCAGGACGGCGAGGCGGGACGGGCGGACCAGGCGAGGCCGCGCGGGCGCCCGGCCGCCGCGGCGAGGGACGCCGCGTCGCGCGGGGCGGCGACGTCCTGCCGCGCCGGGGCGGCCGACAGCAGCTCCAGATAGATGCCGCCGAAGGTGGCGATGTTCTGTTCCACGGTGAAGAGTTCCAGGGCGCGGGCCCGGGCGGCGGCGCCGAGCCGGTCCGCGCGGGCGGGGTCGTCGAGCAGCGTGAGGCAGCCCTCGGCGAGGGCGTGCGGGTCGTGCGCGGGCACCACCAGGCCGGTGCCGCCCACGACTTCGCGGGCCGTCGCCGTGTCGGGGACGACGGTGGCGCGGCCGCAGAACATGGCCTCGGCCAGTGGGACGGGGAAGCCGTCGCCGGAGGAGGCGACGACGATGACGTCCGCGTCGGCGTAGTCCTCGGGACCGCACACGGCGACCCGGGTGGCGCCCTCGGGCAGCGGCCCGCCCTCCGGGACGCCGGTGACGCGCAACCGGACGTCCGGCCGGGTCAGGGTGAGGACGGTGGTCGCCTCCCAGAGCCAGGGTTCGGGAGGGCCCCCGGCGAGGAGCAGCACCGGCCCCTCCCCGCGCCGCTCGGGCCGCGCCTCGCCGACGGCCTCGTACAGGCTCGCGTCCACCCCCGGCGGGACGGTGCGCAGCCGGCCGCGGTCGGCGCCGCAGCGCTCCTGCCAGCGGCGCACCTGCGCGTCGCCGGGGGTGATCAGCGAGGCGCGGGCGTACGTCTCGCCGGCCAGCAGCCGGTGGAAGGCGGACAGCAGGGTGCGGACGGGCACGGAGAGGCCCGTCGGCTCGGTGAGGTAGTGCTCGCGCAGCCGGACGCCGTACTCGGTGACCAGCAGGGGGGTGCCGAAGAAGCGCCGGGCGAGCAGCCCGGGCAGGGCGGCCGGGCCGGCGGACGCGGCGTGGCACAGGTCGACGCCGGCCAGGCCGAGGTCGCCGTCCGGGGCGCCGTACCAGTCGAGGGAGAGCGGGCGCAGGGCCCGTTCGAGGAGGCCGGCGACGACGAGGAGGTCGGCGACGCGGACGCCCTGCGCGCCGGGGTGCGCGTCGGGGGCGCGGCAGGCCGTCTCCAGGGCGCGGAGGGCGAGTTCGGAGCGGAGCGCGGCGACGAGGCCGCCCTCGTCGCGGGCGAGGCCGGCGAGCCCGTAGAGGCCCTCGGCGAAACGGTACGCCTGGTCGCCCGGTGTGGTGAGGGCGGCGGCCAGGTCGCCGAAGTGGGCGGTGAACCGCTGCCGTTCGCGCCGGCCGTACGCGCCGTGGGCGCGCGCCGCCCCGCCGGGCGCGGGTCCGCCCCACAGCGGGGCGGCCCTGATCCGGCGGACGTTGCCGGGCAACCCGTACCAACCACCGTCCTCCTGGCGGGCGCTGCGGCTCAGCGCGTACACCTCGAACTCGTGCCGGGGCAGTCCGCGGACGAGCCGGTCGCACCACTCCCCGCCCTCACCAGCGGCGTACGGGTACCCACCCTCGGTCAGCAGTCCCACGCGCACGAGCGCACCCCCGATCCCTCAGTCGTCCGGCAGCCGGGAGCACGCTATGGGGGCGCGGAGGTGGTGCGACGGACGGTTGTCCGTCGCACCACCGGAAGGGGTGAACGGGCGTGACCTTCCTCTTTGAGGTGCGTTATGGGCGCTTGCCCTGGGCCGGACGAATCTCGGCCGTCGGCGCGGGGGTGGGCCGACCCGGGCGCGGGCCGACCCGGACGCCGCCGCGTGACGCGGGCCGCCGCGCCGGACACCCGCAGCGGGCTTTCCTGCGGAGCTGTGCCCCTGTCCCGCCCCTTCCCGTTTCCAGCGGGGGCTGCGCCCCCGCACGCCCCCGCTTGTCGCGGCTGCGCCGCTCGGCCTCAAACGCCGGCCGGGCTGGGAGGGGCCGCCGCCCCCACCCGCGGCACCGCCGCCAGCAACCCCCGCGTGTACGGATGTTCCGGCCGCTCGTAGACGACGTCCGCCGGACCCTCCTCCACCACGCTCCCGCGCCGCATCACCACCAGCCGGTCGCTGACCTGCCGGACGACGGCGAGGTCGTGGGCGATGAAGACGAGGGCGATGCCCAGTTCGCGTCGCAGCTCGCCCAGCAGGGCGACCACCTGCGCCTGGGTGGTGACGTCCAGCGCCGAGACCGGCTCGTCGCAGACGATCAGCCGGGGTTCCGGCGCCAGCGCCCGGGCGATGCCCACGCGCTGCCGCTGGCCGCCGCTGAACTCGTGCGGGTAGCGGTGGTAGGCGTCCGGGTCGAGGCCCACCCGGTCGAGCAGGTCCCGCACCCGGGCGGTGATCCGCGCGTCCGTCAGCCGGCCGGCCGCGCGCAGCGGATCGGCGATGGACTCGCCAACGCTGCGGCGGGGGTTGAGGGAGGAGACGGGGTCCTGGAAGACCATCTGAAGTTCGCTGCGGAACGGCCGCAGGGCGCGCTCCCCCAGCCGGCCGATGTCCCGCCCCTGGTAGCGGATCTCGCCCGCGGTGGGGGTGAGCAGCCGGACCAGCGCCCGGCCGAGCGTCGTCTTGCCGCTGCCGGACTCGCCGACCACGCCGACGGTCTCCCCTGCCCGGACGGTCAGCGACACGCCGTCGAGAGCGGTGACGGCCCGCCGTCCGCGCCCGAACTCCTGCCGCAGGCCGACCGCTTCGAGCAGCAGGGAGTCGTCCTCCGGCGCCGCCGTACGCCGCTCCACCGGCGCACGCCGTACCTCCACGCGCGGCACGGCGTCCAGCAGGGCGCGCGTGTATGGCTCGGCCGGTGCGTCGAGGACGGCGCGCACCGGTCCGTGCTCGACCGCGCTCCCGTCCTTCATCACCAGCAGCTCGTCGACGCTGCCCGCGGCCACCCCCAGGTCGTGGGTGACGAGGACGAGCCCCATGCCCGTCTCCTCGCGCAGTTCCCGCAGCAGGGCGAGGATCTGCGCCTGGACGGTGACGTCGAGCGCGGTCGTCGGCTCGTCGGCGACCAGCAGCCGGGGCGCGCAGGCCACGGCCATGGCGATCAGGGCGCGCTGCCGCTGGCCGCCGCTGAACTCGTGCGGCCGGGAGCGCGCGCGGCGGGCGGCGTCGGGGATGCCGACCCGGTCGAGCACCTCCACGGCCCGCGCCCGCGCGGCCCGCCGGGAGGCGTCCCGGTGGTGGACGCGGTAGACCTCGGCGATCTGGTCGCCGACGGCCTGGTAGGGGTCGAGGGAGGAGAGCGGGTCCTGGAAGACCATCGCGGCCGTGGCGCCGCGCAGCCGTCGCAGTTCCGCCTCGCCGGCCGCCGTGACGTCGTGCCCGGCGACGCGCACCAAGCCGGTGAGCCGGGCGCCCGTCCCGTGGTGCAGCCCGAGGAGGGCGTACGCGGCGGTGCTCTTGCCGGAGCCGGACTCGCCGACGATGCCCAGCGCGCCGCCGGGCGGGAGCGTGAACGACAGCTCCCGCACGGCGCGTACGGGCCCGCCCTCGGCCGGGAACTCCACGGACAGGCGGTCCACGGACACCAGTGGCGCGTCCACCGCGGTTTCGGATCGTGCGGTCATCGCAGGGCCACCCTCCGGTCGGCGACGGCGTAGAGCAGGTCGGCCACGACGTTGGCCAGCGCGACGGCGGCGCCGGTGACCATCACCAGCCCGACGACGACCGGCAGGTCGATCGCCTTGGTGGCGTCCACCAGCTGTTTGCCGATCCCGGGCAGCCCGAACATCGCCTCGGTCAGCATCGCGTTGCCGAACATCGATCCGAAGTCGGCGGCCGTGAGCGCGATGACGGGCGCGAGCGCGCCGCGCAGCGCGTGCCGTCCGACGATCGCCCGCTCGGCGACGCCGTAGGCGCGGAAGGTGCGGACGTGGTCCTCGGCCAGCGTCTCCAGCATGGAACTCCGGGTCATCCGCGCGTACTTGGCGGACTCAAGCAGCGCCAGCGAGAACCAGGGCAGCAGCAGGTTCCAGGCCCACTGCTCGGGGTCGTCGGTCAGCGGTACGTAGGAGGGGAACGGCAGCCACTCCAGGTAGGCGCAGAAGAGCATCAGCAGCCCGAGGCCGGTGATGAAGACCGGCGTCGCGTTCCCGGCCAGCGTCAGCCATGTCAGCACCCGTTCGACGACGCCGCCGCGGCGTACGACGGACAGCAGCCCGGTGCCGACGCCGATCAGCAGCCACAGCACCATGGCGCCGGCGGCGAGGGAGGCCGTGGCGGGCAGGCCGCGGGCGATGAGGTCGGTGACCTGCTGGTCGCTCTGGTACGACAGCCCCAGGCAGGGTGCGTCGCAGTGCAGCACGCCGGTGCCGGTGGAGTAGTCGTGGCCGGTGACGAGGCCCTGGAGGAAGTGCCAGTACTGGGTGTACACGGGCGCGTCGAGCCCGAGTTGCTCCCGTACCTGCCGCACCTGCGCCGGGTCGCAGCGGGGGCCGCAGGCGAGCTGGGCGGGGTCGCCGGGCGCGAGGTAGAAGGTCGCGTAGACGACGGCGGAGAGCGCGAGGAGGACGACGAACACGCCGAGGACGCGCCGCAGGACGAAGGCGGTCACGCGGCACCGCCCGTCCGGATGTCCGCCGGGGAGCCGGCCCGGGAGTCCGTGCGGGAGTCCGTCCGAGAACCCGCCCGGAAGCCCCTCCGGAAGGCCCCTCGCGACGCCCGCCCGCCCCGGCCGACGCGCAGCCGGGACGCCTCGCGCGGGTCGAGCGCGCCGCGCAGGGCGTCACCGAGCACGGTGAACGCGAAGGTGGTGACGAAGAGCATCAGGGCCGGGAGGATCACGTAGAGGGGGTCGGCGCGGAACCAGGTCTGCGCGGAGGACAGCATCTGCCCCCACGAGGGGGTCGGCGGGGTGATGCCGACGCCGAGGAAGGACATGCCGGCTTCCAGGATCATGTTGGTCGGCAGCAGGATCGCCGCGTAGGTGATGACGGGCGCGGCCAGCGCGGGCAGCAGTTCCCGCCGGGCGATCCGCCACTCCGACGCGCCGGTCAGCCGGGCGGCGGCGACGTGGTCGAGCTTCTTCAGGGCCAGCGCCTGCGCGCGGACGACCCGGGCCAGCACGCCCCAGGCGATCAGCCCGATGACGACGACGAGCAGCGCGGGCCGGGGGAAGCCGGCGGGGACGACGGCCGTCAGCGCGATGGCGAAGACCAGCATCGGCAACGCGACCATCACGTCGGTGAGGTGGCCGAGGATCCCGTCCACGACACGGTTGCCGAGCGCGGCCGTCAGCCCGACGGCGACGCCGACGACGAGCTGCACCAGCGTCGCGCCGACGGCGACGGTCAGCGAGACGCGGGCGCCGTAGAGGATGCGGACGAACAGGTCGCGGCCGGTGCCGGGTTCGACGCCGAGCCAGTGGTCGGCGCCGACGCCGCCGAAGGAACCGAGCGGGACGCCGCCGCGCGCGGAGTCGACGAGGCCGTCGTGGTACGTGGTGGCGTCCTGGCCCTCCAGCGCGGCGAACAGCGGCGCGCCGAGGGCGAGGAGGGCGAGCAGGCCGAGCACGGCGGCGGCGGGCAGCGCGGCGCGGCGGGCTCGCAGCCGCCGCCAGACCCGGCGGGCGCCGGCGGCGGGCAGCGCGCCCGCGCCGGCCGGTGGGGCGGTGGTGAGGAGCTCCGTCACTTGACCGCGACCTGGGAGATGTCGAGGACGCCGGTCCAGTCGCTGATGACGACGTTCTTCACGTCCTTGCCGTAGAGGCGCTTGTAGACGGGGTGGAACAGCGGGACGGTGAGGGCCCGTTCGCCGATCGTCCGGTCGAGGGCGCCCCAGCGCGCGGCGGCCGCGGAGTGGTCCGTGATCTTGTTGATGGCGTCGATCTCGTCGTTGACCTTGGCGTCGTCCAGGCGGCCGGAGTTGAAGTTGTAGCCGTCCTTGACGATCTGCCGGCCGTCGAAGACCGGCGCGAGGAACGGGCCGCCGGACGGCCAGTCGGCTCCCCAGTGGCCGAGGAAGAGGGCCGGCTGCTTGCCGACGGTGTGCGTGCGGTCCTCGTAGTCGTTGTCCTCCAGGCCCTCCAGCTTCACCGTGATACCGGCCTTGCCCAGGGCCTCCTGGACGGCGGTGGCGATCTCCGGGCCGCTCTCGCCGCCCTGGGCGGTGGAGTGGGTGAGGGTGATCTCCAGGCCGTCCTCGTGGCCGGCCTCCTTGAGCAGGGCCTTCGCCTTCTCGGGGTCGCCGGTGGCGCCGGCCGGGAAGGGGTCGCTCGCGGTGTAGCCGAACGGCTTCTGGTTCGGCAGGAAGGTGGTGGCGGGCTCGGCGAGCGAGGAGCCGCCCGCCGCGTTGATCACGCTCGTCCGGTTGACGGCGTACGCGACGGCCTGGCGCACCTTGGGGTCGTCGAAGGGCTTGGCCTCGGGGTTGAACGCGAGGTAGTCCGTGTAGCCGAAGTGGCCGGTGCCGACCCGGCCGGCGAGCGCCTTGTCGCCGCTCACGCGGGCGAGTTCGGCCGGGCCGAGGTTGGTGTCGGTGGTGACGGCGGCGGAGTCGGCGCCCGAGCCGGTCGCCAGCCGCTGGTTGATCACCGCGGGGGCGAGCCCGGCCTGGACGTCGATGGCGTCCGGGTAGGCGTGCCGCTCCTTGTCGGTGGCCTCGGACCAGTGGGGGTTGCGCTCCAGCCGCAGCCGCTGCCCGTCGTTGGTGTTGCTCACGACCTTGTACGGGCCGGAGGAGACGGGGTGTTCGGCGTACTTGGTGCCGGTGTCCTTGGCCTTGGGGACGGGCGCGAACTGGGTGGAGGTGGCCAGGTAGGGGAAGTCGCCCTCGGACTTGCGGAGGTGGAAGACGATCGTCCTGGCGTCGGGCGTCTCGATGGAGTCGAGGCCCTTCTTCTCCTTGTATGGCCCCTGGTAGCGATCGCCGCCGACCAGCCAGTCGCGCAAGTACGGCCCTCCGCCGGAGAGTTCGGCGGCGAACGAGCGCTCGACGCCGTACTTGACGTCGGCGCTGGTGATCGGCGTGCCGTCCTCGTACGTCAGCCCGTCCTTCAGCGTGAACGTCCACACCTTGGCGTCGTCGCTGGGCCTGCCGGTGTCGGTGGCGAGGTCGGGGACGACCTTGGTGCCCTCGGCGCCGTCGGCCCGGTGGCGGGTGGTGAGGGTGCGGAAGACGAGGGACGGGACGTTGCCGCCGCCGGAGGTGTAGAGCCGGGCCGGGTCGAACTGCTTCTGCGGCTGCCGGTTGAGGACGGTGAGCGTGCCGCCCTTGCGCGGTGCGCCGTCGGCGCCCCCGGCCTCGTCCTTCTTCTCGGGGCCGCAGGCCGCCGCCCCGGTGACGACGGCCACGACGAGGGCGGCCACGGCGGCGCGGCGGCGGGGTACGGAGGATGGACGCATGGCAGACGGGGCCTTTCACGGGGGGCGGTCGAAGAGGGTCGACCGGAAAAGGGGGACGGGCGGAACCCAGGACCGGATGCACCCGTGGAAGGCGGTGGGGAAAGGCGCGCGGCGCCGCGGAACCGCCCCCGGCGGGCGCGACGCGGCCTGCGTCGCGCGGAGTGCGCGGGGAGAGGGGGGACGGTGTCAGCGACAGCTGATGTCGGCGACCGCGTGCACGGCCACACCGATCAGCGCCAGCTCGAAGGCGGCGCTCGCGGAGGTGTGGTGGTGCGGCATGCGCAGAAGACTGGACGAATTTTCGACTGCGGGCAAAGGTGTCTCACAGAGAGAGACAAAACATCCCGGATGCCGAGAAGTCGATCACTTGGGGAACGGCCAGGCGTTGGGCTTGCAGGTCACCCCGTCCGTGGTGAGGAACTTGGTCTGCTGCATCATCACCGGCGCCGGCGCGCCCGCCTTGCCGCAGGACTCGTGGTTGTGGCCGAGCCGGTGGCCGACCTCGTGGTTGATGAGCATCTGCCGGTACTCGTACATCCGGTCGCCGTAGGTCTCGGCGCCCTGCGCCCACCGGTAGGCGTTGATCATCACGCGGTCGGTGGCGGCGGAGTCGCAGGAGACGTTGTCCACGGTGATGTCCAGATCCGACTTGGCACACCACTTGGCGGTGGTCGCCGGGCTGGCCAGGGTCACCACGAAGTCGGCGTGCCCGGAGGAGACCCGCTCGAAGGTGCGGGTGCCGCCGTGGCCCCAGCTGCGGTCGTCGTTGAGGGTCCGGTGCACGGCGGTGGCGAAAAGACCGCCGTCAAGCGGCAGCCCCTTCTCGACGTCAACGCGGTAACGGAGAACTTCACCCTTACCGGGGGCTTTGTCGTGTCCTCCGACGGTCATGAATTCACCCGAGGCCGGCATCCGCTGGTCCAGGGGGTACTTCTTCGCCATCTTCTGCTCGTACGTCACCGGTGCGGCGGGGGGCCGGGGCGTCGGCCGGCTGTCGGACCGCGAGGCGGCGCCCGCGCCGTTCCGCGCGTCCGGGGTCTGGGCCTGCGCCCGGCTCTCCGTACCGTCCTCGACCTGTCCCGCCACGAAGACGGCCAGCACGGCCGTCACCACCGCCGCGGCCACCCCGGTGACCGCGCGGCCCCTGCCGCCGGCGGCCCGGTGCGCGCCGCCGCCGGGCGCGTCCCCGCGGCCGCCGCTCCCCCGGCGCGGTTCCGGCACCCGCGCCGCCTTCGGCCGCGCGCCGTCCGGCCGCGCGCCCTTCGACCGGGACTGCCCGGACGAGCGGGAGGAACCCGCGGGGCCGCCCTGCCGCCCGATGACACCCCAGCCGATGGCCGGACCCCGCGGCGCGGACCGCACGACGGGCTCCGGCCGGCCGGACGGCCCGTCGTCCTCCGCGCCGAGCGGCCGCTCGGCGGTCCGGACGGTCTCCCGGGCGCCGGGGACCTCCGGCGCCTCCTCCGTGCGCCCCCCGGGGGCGGCCTGAGGGGCCTGGGGGGCACGTGCGCTGTGTTTACCCACGGGGCGTGGCGCTCCGTTCCGACGTCGTGAGGGTGTCCGCGAGGAGTTCGCGGAAGGCACGGGCCACCGCGTCCGGATCCTCCATCATCGCCACATGGCCGGTGCCCAGCAGCGTCAGCAGCCGCGAGTCGCGGAACGCCTTGCTCGCCCGGCGGGCCATGCGGTACGAGACGAGCCGGTCGCTCGTTCCGTACACCAGCAGGGTAGGGGCAAGGACGCGCTCGGCCTGACGCCACAGCGAATGCTGTCCGCCGAGGGTGTACGCGTCCACGACGCCGCGGGTGGACCGCGCCATCACGTCCCAGAAGTAGGGGAGCTCCAGCCGGCGCTCGAACTCCTCGACCGCCATGGCGAACCCCTCCGGGGACACCCGCCCTGGGTCCCCGTAACAGAGGGCGAGCAGCCCGCGCGTGCGGTCCTCGGCCGTCCAGTCCCTGGTCAGGCGGGCGAAGAGGGAGACCGCGCCCGGCACGGCCAGCAGCCCGGTGGGCAGCGCGGTGCGCTGCGGGCGCAGCTCCGGCAGGGCGGGCGAGACGAGCGTCAGGGTGCGGACGAGGTCGGGGCGGACCGCCGCGACGCGGGTGACGATCGCGCCGCCCAGCGAGTTGCCGAACAGGTGCACAGGGCCGCGGGCGCGGGTGTCGAGGTAGCGGATGACCACCCGGGCGCAGGCCGTGACCGAGTGGTCGCCGTCGTCGGGCGGCGGCGAGTCGCCGAAGCCGGGGAGGTCCAGCGCCTCCCCGTCGACGGCGTCCGCGAGCAGTGCCATCAGCGGGGACCAGTTCCGCGACGAGCCGCCGAGGCCGTGCACGAAGAGGGCGGGTGGCGGAGCCGGCCCGTCCGAGGCGGCGGGCGGCCGGGAGCGCACCGTCAACGTCGCTCCGGGCAGGGTCACCGTGCGCAGCCGCTCCCCCGCGCCGAACGGCGGAAGGGGCGAGGGCGGCACCACGGGAACGGCGGGGGCACCCGGTGCCACCGGCGACTCGGTCTCCGACATGCGGGCAATGTTACGAGAGCATCACGCCGGAATCGTCTGTGGCAGCCGTCACAGGATCGCCTGGCGGCGGACAGCCGCGTCTCCTACGCTCGGAGGAAGGGACTTGCGACGGCTCCCACGGGAAGGAGTTCCGGTACACCGGCGAGGGCCGGACCCGGGCGGACCCGCCCGGAGGACGAGGACGAAGGAGACCTTTCGCATGCCTGTCGACCCGACGAACCCGGACACCTTCGAGGACTTCGACGACACCGAAGCGGCGGTGGCGACCGAGATCGGCGTCGAGGCCCCGGAGGCGGACGCCGCCGAGCAGCACGCCGACCTCGCCCCGGCCCGCGACGAGCCGCTGACCTCGATCGACCCGGGCGACGCGAACGAGGCGGACCGCGCGGAGCAGGCCCGCGTCGTGGAGCTGGACGAGGACGACTACCGGTGAGCCGAGGAGGGGCACCGGCGAGCCCGGAACCGGCCCGCGCGGCCCCGCACGGCCCCGACCGCGCCGCGAGACGGCCGCACACCACGGCCACAACGCATGATTTGTCGGACATTTGTGGGCTTCCCACAGCGTCCGTCCGGTGAAATTCTCCCCTCCGGCCACGCACGGCGCGGTTACCCAAAAGTACGATGGCGGGCGCGGTGCACACCGTGCAGGAACAACCATGGGAGGCGGCGTGACAGCCATCGAGCAGACCGAGGCGCGCCCGCGGGGCACGCGCCTGCCGCGCCGAGCCCGACGCAACCAGCTCCTGGGCGCCGCCCAGGAGGTCTTCGTGGCCCAGGGCTACCACGCCGCGGCCATGGACGACATCGCCGAGCGCGCGGGCGTCAGCAAGCCGGTGCTCTACCAGCACTTCCCCGGCAAGCTGGACCTCTACCTGGCCCTGCTGGACCAGCACTGCGACAACCTGCACCAGGCGGTGCGCACGGCGCTGGCGTCCACGTCCGACAACAAGCAGCGGGTGGCGGCCACCATGGACGCCTACTTCGCCTACGTCGAGGACGAGGGCGGCGCCTTCCGGCTGGTCTTCGAGTCCGACCTCACCAACGAGCCCGCGGTGCGCGAGCGCGTCGACCGGGTCTCGCTGGCCTGCGCCGAGGCCATCAGCGAGGTCATCGCCGAGGACACCGGCCTCGCCAAGGAGGAGGCGATGCTGCTGGCCGTCGGCCTCGGCGGCGTCTCCCAGGTGGTCGCCCGCTACTGGCTCTCCAGCGGCAGCACGGTCCCGCGCGGCACCGCGGTCCAGCTGCTGACCTCGCTGGCGTGGCGCGGCATCGCCGGATTCCCGAAGAACGAGCACTGACCTCCGCGTCGTCGCCGGGGCGCGTGTTCGCTGCCAGCGTGCGGGCGCGGGCCCGGCGTGCCCCCGGGCCGGGCTAATGTGTGGACCGTACGGCGCGGCGCGTCCGCGCACCCCTCCCCTGGGGCTACGCCGTGGGGGACGCACACCTTCGGAGGGACAGTAGCCGTGGAGGTCAAGATCGGCGTGCAGCACGCGCCCCGCGAGATCGTTCTGGAGAGCGGTCAGTCCGCCGAGGAGGTCGAGCGCGCGGTGGCCGACGCGCTGGCCGGAAAGGCACAGCTGCTCAGCCTGACGGACGAGCACGGCCGCAAGGTCCTGATTCCGTCCGACCGGCTGGCCTATGTGGAGATCGGTCAGCCCGCCACCCGGCGGGTCGGCTTCACCACCATCTGATTCACCAGGCGCGGGCGGGACCCCGGTGCGCGGGCACCGGGGTCCCGCCCGTCGTCGTACCCGGCGGCCCGCTGTTTCCGGGGCGGGTGGGAAACCGACGCTGAGGCGTGTCGGAAACCGGCACCGAGGCCCGTCCGGAACCGGCGGCCGAGGCCCGTGGAGAACCGGGCGCGAGGCGTGTCGGGAACCGCTTCGCGCGCTCCGGAAGAGAACCATGGGAGATCCGCCCCGAGGGTTGCCGCGGGCGGCCCCGGGGTAGGACCGCTACGACCGATTTGCACCTGCCGCCCCGCGGCACGGGAGGGGTAACGACGATGATCCTCTGGGAAGCGCTCGGCTCGGTCCTCATCGGCCTCGCCGTCTCCCTCGGGGCCCTGCGCTGGCTGCCCGCCCGCTTCGGGCGGTTCCGCTCCCGCACCCTGACGCTGGGCACCGGACCGGTGGCCGGCCTGTTCGGCGGGCTGCTGGCCCGTTCGGTGCTCGGCCCCGGTCACGCCCTCGCGATCCTGGCGGCCTCGCTCGTCGTGGCGGTCGCGCTGCTGTCCCTGCTGCTGCGGCCCGCCGGGCCGCCCCGCCGGTCAGCCACGGCCTGAGCCGGGCCGCCGGACGGAGCCCCCGGTGTCACGGGACGGTGGGCCGTGTACCGACCCGGCCGGCCGTGCCGGCCGCCCCGCCTACGCGGCCAGCCCCAGCGCGGCCATCCGCTTGGTGTGCGCCTCGGTGATCCGGGAGAACATCTTCCCGACCTCCGCGAGGTCGAAGCCGTCGGCCACCCCGCCGACCAGCATCGTCGACAGGGCGTCACGGTCGGCGACGACCCGCTGCGCCTGCGACAGCGCCTCGCCCATCAGCCGCCGCGCCCACAGCGCCAGCCGGCCGCCGACCCGCGGCTCGGCCTCGATCGCGGCCCGCACCTTCTCGACCGCGAACGTGGCGTGCCCGGTGTCGTCGAGGACGGTCAGCACCAGCGCCCGGGTGTCGGAGTCCAGCCGGGCCGCGACCTCCCGGTAGAAGTCACTGGCGATCGAGTCGCCCACATACGCCTTGACCAGGCCCTCCAGCCAGTCCGAGGGGGCCGTCTGGCCGTGGAACTCGTCCAGCGCGGCGGCGAAGGGCTCCATCGCCGCGGTCGGCTCGACGTCGATCGCCGCGAGCCGGTCGCGCAGCCGCTGGAAGTGCTGGAACTCGGCGGCGGCCATCTTGGCCAGTTCCGCCTTGTCACCCAGCGTCGGCGCCAGCTTGGCGTCCTCCGCCAGCCGCTCGAAGGCGGCCAGCTCGCCGTAGGCGAGTGCGCCGAGCAGGTCCACGACCGCGGCGCGGTAACGGGGGTCGGCGGACGCCTGGGCCCAGTCCTGGGCGGCGATTCCGGTGAGTTCCTCGGCGGGGCCCGTGGCCGCCGCTGCCTTGTCGGACGTCTCCATGAACGGAACCTTAGCCCGCTCCGCCGGAGACGGAAGCCCCTGGTCAGCCAGGCGTCCACGAGGTCGGGGACGAATGGCCCGGGCGCGTATGCGCGGTTCCGGGGTAGAGTGCTATACGGCCCGCCGAGTACGCCGAGCATGGTGTGCGTTCGACTGGCCGTCTCCATGCAGGTTCCTCCGGGAGTGAGTCCTCGGAGCGCCAGCGGATGCCCGGTCGGTGGCCCGATCGGCTTCCACCCGACCGACCGCCCTCCGCGCGGTGCGAACGAGTCGTCCGCACACCAGGAGGGATCCGCTCGCAGCACGTGTGCTCGCGCGAAGGCAGTGGTCCCGCGCCATCCGGCTCCCGCCGGAACGAGTACGACGGCGCGGTACGTACGGACTCCTCGTACGACCCCCTTCGCCGCCGCGTGCCGCGTCTCACAGAAGAGGCAGCACCCTGAATACCCCTGACACCCAGAAGACCACGTTCCGAGAACTCGGGATCCTCCCCGAGACCGCCGAGGCGCTCGAGGCCGTCGGCATCCTCCACCCCTTCCCGATCCAGGAGATGACGCTCCCGGTCGCCCTCTCCGGCTCCGACGTCATCGGCCAGGCCAAGACCGGCACGGGCAAGACCCTCGGTTTCGGCCTCCCCCTGCTGGAGCGCGTCGTCGTCCCCGCCGACGTCGAGGCGGGCCGGGCCAAGCCCGAGCAGCTGACCGACGCGCCGCAGGCCCTCATCGTCGTCCCCACCCGTGAGCTCTGCCAGCAGGTCACCAACGACCTGCTCACCGCCGGCAAGGTGCGCAACGTGCGCGTCCAGGCCATCTACGGCGGCCGGGCGTACGAGCCGCAGGTCGAGGCGCTCAAGGCCGGCTGCGACGTCGTCGTCGGCACCCCCGGCCGGCTGCTCGACCTCGCCGGCCAGAAGAAGCTGGATCTGGGCAACGTCAAGGCGCTGGTGCTGGACGAGGCCGACGAGATGCTCGACCTGGGCTTCCTGCCCGACGTCGAGCGCATCATCACCCTGCTGCCGGCCAAGCGGCAGACCATGCTCTTCTCGGCGACCATGCCGGGCGCGGTCATCTCGCTGGCCCGCCGCTACATGTCGCAGCCGACGCACATCCGCGCCACCTCGCCGGACGGCGAGGGCCAGACGGTCGCCAACATCGCGCAGCACGTCTTCCGCGCCCACAACATGGACAAGCCGGAGATGGTCGCCCGCATCCTCCAGGCGGAGGGCCGCGACCGCGCGATGATCTTCTGCCGGACCAAGCGGACCGCCGCCGACATCTCCGAGCAGCTCATCCGCCGCGGCTTCGCCGCCGGCGCGGTCCACGGCGACCTCGGCCAGGGCGCCCGCGAGCAGGCGCTGCGCGCGTTCCGCAACGGCAAGGTCGACGTGCTGGTCTGCACCGACGTCGCCGCGCGCGGCATCGACGTCGACAACGTCACCCACGTCGTCAACTACCAGACGCCCGAGGACGAGAAGACCTACCTGCACCGCATCGGCCGCACCGGCCGGGCGGGCAAGTCCGGTACGGCCGTGACGCTGGTCGACTGGGACGACGTCCCGCGCTGGAAGCTCATCAACAAGGCGCTGGAACTGCCCTTCGACGACCCGGAGGAGACGTACTCCACCTCCGCGCACCTCTTCGAGGCGCTGGGCATCCCCGCCGGCACCAAGGGCATCCTGCCGCGCTCGCGGCGGACCCTGGCCGGGCTGGAGGCCGAGGAGATCGAGGACCTCGGCGAGACGGGCGGCCGTGGGGCCGGCCGGGGCCGCGGCTCCAAGGACGCCCGGGGCGACCGTGACGGACGCGGCGCCCGGGACGGTCGTGGCGAGCGGAGCGACCGAGGCGAGCCGGAGGTTGCCGGCGAGCGCGCTGAGCGCACCCGTACGCCGCGGCAGCGCCGGCGGACGCGCTCCGGCGCCACGCTGGAGGCGGCGACGACCGCCGCGCCGACGTTCGTCGCTCCGGAGGCCGCAGCGGAGACTGCTGTGACGGCCGAGACCGCCGTGACCGTCGTGACGGAGAACGCCGCCCCTGCGGCGGCACCGGCCACGACGGCTCCCGAGACGCCCGCCCGTCCGCGCCGCCGTCGCCGGACGCGCGGCACGGCCCCGTCGGCGGCTGCGCAGGCCGTCGCCCAGCCGGAGGCTCCCGCCGCGTCGCCCGCCGCCGCCCCGGCGGCCGAGGCACCCGCGAAGTCCGCGGCGCCCGCGGTGTCTGCGGCGCCCACGGCGTCTGCGGACAGGACCGCCCGAGCCGCCACGGCCCCGAAGACGTCCGTGGTCACGGCGCAGGCCCCCGAGCCGGAGGCCCCGGCCCGTCCGCGCCGCCGCGCCCGGACCGCCGCGCCCCGGCAGGGGAGCACGTCGCTGCCGTCGCAGGCCGTGTCGGCCGGGGGCGGCCGTACCGCGCGTCCGCGGTACGCGGCTCCGGCCACGGCCGTGCCGGAAGGCGAGTTCGAGACCGTCGAGACCGCTCTCCTACGCGTGCAGGCGGCCGCCCGGGCCGCCGCCGAGGCGAAGGCCGCGGCCGCCGCTTCCGCGGCCCCGGCCGAGGCGCCGGTGGCTCCGGCCGCCGAAGCCGAGACCGCTCCCGTGAAGCGGGCGCGTCGGGCCGCCACGCGTACGGTGACCTCGCTCGGCGCGGACACCGCGCCGACGGCCGAGCCCGTTGCGGAGCCGGCCGCCGCCGAGGCACCGGCCGCGCCGGCGAAGCGGACGCGACGCGTCGCCACGCGTACGGTCACTTCTCTCGGTGCGGAGACCGCGCCGACGGCCGAGCCCGTGGCCGAGCCGGTCGCCGAGGCACCGGCCGCGCCGGCCGCCCCCGCGAAGCGGACCCGGCGCGTCGCCACGCGGGCCGTCACCACGCTCGGTGCGGACGCCGCCCCGGTGGCTGCGGCAGTCGAGCCGGCACCGGTCGAGCCGGTGGCCGCCGAGCCGGTGAAGCGCGCCCGACGGGTCGCCAAGCGGGCCGTCACCACCCTGGGCGCGGACGCGCCGGAGGCACCGGCCGCCGAGGTGGCCGAGGCCGCCGAGCCCGTGAAGCGGACCCGGCGGACGGTCAAGCGCGCGGAGGCGGCTCCGGCCGTCGACGCCGCCGAGACTGCCGAGGCCGCCGAGCCCGTGAAGCGCACGCGTCGGACCGCCAAGCGCGCCGAAGCGGCTCCGGCCGTCGACGCCGCCGAGACCGCCGAGGCCCCCGAGCCCGTGAAGCGCACGCGCGCCGCCAAGAAGACCGCCGCCGCGCCGGTGGAGGACGAGGCGGCCGCCACGCCGGTCAAGCGGACGCGCAAGCGCGTGACCAAGGCTGCCGACACCGCGGCCGCCGAGCCGGAGCAGACCGCCGTGGCGGAGGAGCCGGCCAAGCCGAAGCGGACGCGGGTGGCGAAGAAGGCCGCTGCCGCGCCGGTCGCCGAGAGTGAGGCCTCCGAGGCGAAGCCGAAGCGGGCTCGGGCGGCCAAGAAGGCTGCTGCGGCGCCGGTTGCCGAGGGCGAGGTCAAGCCGAAGCGGGTTCGCGCGACCAAGAAGGTTGCCGACGTGCCCGTGGCGGAGGCCGAGGCCAAGCCGAAGCGCACTCGGGCGGTCAAGAAGGCCGTCGCCGAGGCGGAGGTCGTGGCCTAAGGGGTTGGGCCCCAGCCCCGCCCTTTCACCGTTTCTTGCGGGGGCGAGCCCCCGCACCCCCGAGCGCGCCTGCGGCGCGCGTCCTCAAACGCCGGGCAGGCTGGTTTTCCAGCCTGTCCGGCGTTTGAGGACAACCGCGCGGAGCGCGGTTTCGGGGGTCTGGGGGCTCGCCCCCGGGAATCGGCGAAGGGGTGGGGCTGGGGCAGCTCCCCTACGCGGCCAGCCCTCCGTCCACCGCCACCGAAGCCCCCGTCACGTATCCGGCGGAAGGCGCCGCCAAGTGGGCGACCGTCCCCGCGACCTCCTCCGGCCGCGCGTACCGCCCAACCGCCGTCGCCCCCGCCTGCGCCTCCGCGAACGGCCCGTCCGCCGGGTTCATGTCCGTGTCGACGGGACCGGGGTGGACGATGTTGACGGTGACCCCGGCCGGGCCGAGCTCGCGGGCGAGGGATTTGGTGAGGCCGGTGAGAGCCGCCTTGCTGGTGGCGTAGAGCGTGCCGCCCGCGAACGGCACGTGCTGCGTCATACAGCTGCCGATCATGATGATGCGCCCGCCCGCGCCGAGGTGCCGCACGGCCGCCTGGGTGGCCAGGTAGACGCCGCGGACGTTCACGGCCAGGACCCGGTCGACGTCCTCCTCGGTCAGCTCGCCGATCGGGCCGAGGGCGCCGACGCCCGCGTTGTTGACGAGGACGTCGAGGCGTCCGAACGCGGAGACGGTCGCGTCCACCGCGTCGCGTACGGCCGTGGCGTCCGCCGCGTCGGCGCGGAGGGCGAGGGCGCGCCGGCCGAGTGCCTTCACCTCGGCGACGACGTCCGTCGCGGCCCGCTCGTTCGACTGGTAGGTGAAGGCGACGTCCGCGCCGCCCGCCGCGAGGCGGAGGACGACGGCGCGGCCGATGCCCCGGCTGCCGCCGGTGACGAGGGCGGCGCGGCCGTCGAACTCGACGGGGACCACTGCGTTGTTCACTGTGTTCTGCATGCTTCGATCTTCTTCGTCCGGGATGCCCGGGACCGGCGGCCATCGGACGTCGCGTTAGCCTCGGACCATGAGCAGGCCGCCGTTCCTCACCTTGCCCTCCTGTGCCCGCGCGTACCGGCTCGCCACCGCGCGCGGGGAGTTCGCCGTCCACGACGCCCGGCCGGCGGGCGAGCGCCGCGGCACGGTGCTGCTGGTGCCGGGGTTCACCGGCAGCAAGGAGGACTTCATCGCCCTGCTGGAGCCTCTGGCCGAGGGCGGGTTCCGGGCCGTGGCGGTGGACGGGCGGGGGCAGTTCGAGACGCCCGGGCCCGACGACGCGTCGGCCTACGGGCGGGAGGAGCTGGCCCTCGACGTGCTGGCCCAGGCCGCCGCGCTCGGCGACGGTCCGGTGCATCTGCTCGGCCACTCGCTCGGCGGGCTGATCGCCCGGGCGGCCGCGCTGCGCGACCCGCGCCCGTTCCGGTCGCTCACGCTGATGAGCAGTGGGCGGGGGCCGGTCTCCGCCGGGCAGCGGGAGCGCACCCGGCTGCTGGTCCACGCCCTTGAGGTGGTGGGGATGAGCATGGAGGAGGTGTGGCGGGAGATGCGGCGGCTGGACGCCGAGCAGGGCGGCGATCCGGAGGGGAGCATCCTGCCGACAGAGCAGGGCGCGTTCCTGCACCGCCGCTGGCTGGCCACCCGTCCCGCACAACTCACCGCGACCGCGCGGCAGTTGATGACCGAGCCGGACCGGGTCGCGGAGCTGGCACGGCTGCCGCTCCCGCTGTGCGTGGTCTCCGGCGCGGAGGACTACGCCTGGCCCGTGCCGGAGCTGGACGCCATGGCGGAGGAACTGTCCGCGCGGCGCGTGCTGATCGCGGGGGCGGGGCACTCGCCGAACGCCGAGGAGCCGGTGGCCACGGCCGCCCGGCTCCTGGAGTTCTGGTCCTCCCTGTCGAAGACCACCCCGTCGACCGGCTCCCCCTCGGCGGTCAGCAGCCCCGCGCCGCCTCGGTGACGGTGAAGATGCCGCCCTCGGGGTCGCAGAGGGTCGCCTCCGGGCCGACCCGGGAGGTGGCCGGCTCGGCGACGACCGAGCCGCCCGCCGCCTGGGCCGCCTCGACGGCCTTCTCCACGTTGTCCACCCGGAAGTAGACGTGCCAGCGCGGCCGGACCTTGGGGTCGGGCGCCGCCTCGACGGCGCCGCCGCGCAGGCAGGCCACCGTCTGGCCGGCCACCCGCACCATCACCACGTCGTCCTCGTAGCGCACGTCCGTCTCCCGGCTGTCCCACTGGAAGACGCCGCCGTAGAAGAGGGCGGCGTCGAAGCAGTCGCGGGTGCGCAGTTCCAGCCAGGCGGGGGCGGCGCCGCTGCCGATGCTCCAGTCGCGCAGCACCCGCCCCTCCCAGAACCCGAAGACCGCGCCGTCCGGGTCGGCGGCCAGCACGGCCCGGCCGCCGCCGAAGGCGAGCGGGCCGACGGCGACGGTGCCGCCGCGCTCGCGGACCCGCGCGGCGGCCGTGTCCGCGTCGTCCACGGCGAAGTAGCTGCTCCAGTGGACGGCGACGCCCATCCGGCGGGCGACGTTGCCCAGTCCGGCGACCGGCCGGCCGCCGGAGAGCGCCACGCAGAAGTCCTCGCCCAGCGACCCCTGCCGGAAGGTCCAGCCGAGCACCGCGCCGTAGAACCGCTGCGCCGCGCCGAGGTCGCCGGTCAACAGGCTCACCCAGCAGGGCGTCCCCGGCCCCGCGCGCTCGGAAGCCGACATGGCCGATCGCCTCGTTTCTCTTGTCCGGTACTCCAGCGGTGACGGGCGGCCGGCGCGCGTCGGGCCGCGACCCACCCGTAGCAAGGGTTCCACTCGGTCCTCCGGCGCGCATTCCGGCACGCGCGTCCCGCGCGCAGTTCTTCCCCCCGGCGTATGCCCCCGTTCCGTCACTCCATCCCCGTTCGCTTCACCGGTGCCTCAGAACCTCATCCGGAGGTGGTCCCAGAAGCCGTCGCGGAGCGCCCGGCGCAGGTCCGCGTGGCCGCGGAGGGACAGGCCCAGCAGCGCCTCGGCGGCGACCAGCAGCTCCTGGTCGACGGCGCCGGGGAGGTAGGGGTGGCTGGGGAGGAGCTCGGCCAGGGCGTCCGGGCCCCGGGCGCCGAGCCACTCGGAGGCGACCCGGGCGCCGACGAACCGCACCTCGTCGCGTTCCGGGACCGTCCCCCGGTGCGCCGGCGCCTCGACGGCCGGCTCGGGGGCGGCCCGCCGGGTCACATAGGGCTCGCAGAACTCCCGGTCGAAGGTGCGCCGGCTGTCGACCTCCCAGAGCAGCGGGTCCGCCTGGTTGCGGCCGCCCGGGGCCTCGATGCCCCAGAGGTGGACGCGGGCGCCGTAGCCCTGCGCGGCCTCGACGGCGGAGACCAGGTCCTCGTCGCCGCCGACGAGCACGGCGTCGCTGATCGCCCGGTGCCGGGCCAGGGTCTCCAGGTCGGTGCGGATCAGGGAGTCGACGCCCTTCTGCTGGTTGTGGGCGTTGAGGTTGCCGAGCCGGACCTTGACGTCGGGGAGCTCGGCGATGGCCTGCTGCTCGGCGGTGTGGATGCGGCGGCGGGCGCCGTCATACCAGTAGACGCGCAGCAGCCGGCTGTCGGGGAAGATCGTCCGCGCCTTGTCGATGAACGCCTCGATCAGGCCCTCGGCGTCGAGCTCGATGGCCCGGCGGTCCTCGCTGCCGACGACGAGGCGGCCGGCGGCGGCGTAGGCGTAGCCGGCGTCCACGAAGACGGCGTGGGTAGCGGGGGTGGTCGCGACCTCGGCGAGGACGCGGGTGAGCAGTGCGTTGGTGTGCTCGATACCGGCGACGACCTCGGCCAGGCCGGGCGCGTCCGGGTGTTCTTCGGTCATGTGGGGGGCTCGCTCGCTCGAAAACACTACCGGTCAGTAATTAGTCATGATAAAAATTTCTTTAGCGTAGGGAATGTTTGCAGACAGCACCTCGTTGGACAGATTCGGAACGCGCCGCAGAGTGGCGGCGCCGTTTCCTGTTCTCGCGAAGTTCTCCTCAGGAGGATCAGACGAAGGGAGAAGCCTGTGCGCTTCGAGATCATGCGACTGGACGACGTCGACGGCACCGCCCTCGACAGCACCGTCGTGGACGCCGCCTCCGTCAACCGGATCGTGCAGCAGGCCGCCTCGATCGGCCAGCGCATCTACATCCGCCCGGCCGACACCGCGACCCGGTGACAGGCTGAAAGAGTACGCACGTCCGGCAGCCGTCGGACGCGGAACGCCCCCGCACGGACCGTCCGTACGGGGGCGCTTCGCGTTCACGGGGGCGTACTCGGGCCGCCCGCGCGGGGGTTCACCGGGTGGGGATCGCCGGGTTGGTCACCAGTTGTGGATCACCTGGGAGACACCGTTGATGATCTGCTGCACGGCGAGCGCGGAGAGCATCATGCCCGCGAGCCGGGTGACGAGCACCACACCGCCGTCCTTGATCACCTTGATGATCAGCAGCGAGTAGCGCATCACCAGCCACAGCACCACGTGCATGGCGGCGATGGCCGTCCACACCGAGACCTGGGCGGCGACCGAGTCCGCGTGCTGCACGGCGAGGATCACCGAGACGATCGCACCGGGCCCGGCCAGCAGCGGCATGCCCAGCGGCACCAGCGCGACGTTGACGTCCTTCGTCTGCGTGGGCTCCTCCGACTTGCCGGTGAGCAGGTCCAGCGCGATGAGCAGGAGCAGCAGACCGCCCGCGATCATCAGGGCCGGGGTGGTGATGTGCAGGTAGTCCAGGATCTGCTGGCCGCAGACGCCGAAGACGGTGATGACGCCGAAGGCCACCGCCGCCGCCTGCCAGGCCATCCGCCGCTGGACCTTGGCGGGGCGGCCCGAGGACAGGGCGAGGAAGATCGGCGTGATCCCGGGCGGGTCCATGATCACGAACAGGGTGAGGAAGAGCGAGCCGAAGACAGCGAAGTCGAACACAGTGAGGGCCTTGCGGTGTGGTGCCGGTCGGAGGACGGGGAGGGCGACGCGCGGAGCGGCCGTCGCGGACTGAAGAGGGGTGAGGGGGGACGAAGAGGGAGAGAGAAGGTCGTCGCGGAAGCGAAGGAGGCGGAAGGCGGCGCGTGGAAGGGCGGGTGGTGGCGCGCCGACGTCGTACGGCGCACGGAGGCGCGCGGAAGCCCGGACGCCGTAAGGAGCGCCCGGCCCGCGCGGAGGGCCTTCCGGGGTGGTGTGGGCTCAGCCGCCCGCGCCCGGGACGGGGAACGCGCCCGTCGCGCGGCGCGTGATCTCGCCGTAGATCTCGGGGTCGGTGGTGAACTCGCCGAGTTCACAGGTCTTGTTGCGGCCGTGGTAGTCGCTGGACCCCGTGGTCAGCAGGGAGAGGTCGGCGGCGAGGCCGCCCAGCCGGGCGCGGGCCGGGGCGTCGTGGTCCATATGGTCGACCTCGATGCCGTCGAGTCCTGCCGCGGCCAGCTCGGCTATCGCGTCCTCGGGGACGCACACGCCCCGCTTGACGGCCATCGGGTGGGCGAGGACGGTGACCCCGCCGGCGGCCTTGACCAGGCGGACCGCGTCGAACGGGTCGAACTCGTGCTTGTCGGCGTAGGCGCGCCCGCCGTTGCCGATCCACTCGGGCGTGAACGCGTCCGAGACGGTGTCGATCACCCCGAGCTCGACCATGGCCGTCGCCACGTGCGGCCGGCCCACGGCGCCCTTGGCCAGCTCCGCGACCCGCTCCCAGGTGATCGGCACGCCGAGTTCGCGCAGCCGGGCCACCATGGCGCGGGCGCGGGGCTCGCGCCCGTCGCGGACGAGCTCGCGCGCGGCGGCGAACTCCGGCTCGGCCGGGTCGAAGAGGTACGCCAGCAGGTGCACGCCGACGCCGTCGGCGCCGCCCAGCCGGCAGGAGAGCTCCGCTCCGGTGACGAGGGTGAGGCCCGGCGGCAGCGCCGCGAGGGCCTCCGCGTGCCCGCCGACGCCGTCGTGGTCGGTCAGCGCGACGACGTCCAGGCCCGCCGCGGCGGCGTTGCGGACCAGCTCGGCGGGGGTGTCCGTGCCGTCGGAGGCCGTCGAGTGGGTGTGCAGGTCGATGCGCACGACTCGGGCCTCCCAGCGAACGGACGAGAGCTGAACGGAACGGAACGGATCGGAACAGAACCGAACGGACCGGTCAGCGACAAGCTACGGACGAACCGGTTAAGGATAACGGTCGTCCGCTCGCTCACCGGCCGGTCCGGTCCGGCACCCCGGGCGTCGTGGACGCGACGGTTCGTCCAGCGCGGCTCGGGCGGCGCGCCGCGGGGCCCGTCCGGCCTCAGGGGGAGACGATGCCTCAGGGGGAGACGATCCAGGGCGAGAGCGCCCCGCAGGGCAGCAGGTCCACCTCCGCGCCGGCGTCCCGCAGGTCGGTGAGGACCAGTTCGTCGTACATCAGCAGCCCCGACCGCTCGGGCCAGACGATGGCCCACAGCCAGAGCCCGCACGCCTCGCCGGCGAAGACCGCCCGGTCGCCGGGGACGCCGGAGACGTGCCAGAGGGGAGTGGGGCGGCCCGCCGCGAGGACCTTGGCGTCCGGGGAGCGGTCGACGCTCAGCCGCGTACCGGGGTCGGGACCGTCGATGCCCGCGTACCGGGCACCCAGCCCGACGCCCAGTTCCTCCGCGACCAGCAGCAGCTCGCCGGGGCCGCCCAGCGGGCCGGGGCCGGAACAGGCGACGGCGGTGGCCCGGCCGCCGCTGCGGTCGTCACCGGCGCAGACGACGCCGGTGAACAGCCAGCCCACCGGCAGCGGCCAGGGCATCCAAACGGGGACCCGCGCCCGGCCGACGACGACGGCCAGCGCCTCGACGCTCGGCGGGACCACGGGTTGCAGAGGGTGCACACTGCCGTGCACTGCGCATTGCCAGGAGTCGGCGAAGAGACCGGGCGCACGCACCCGGCCACCGCACTTCGGGCAACTGGGTTCGCCCCTCATAGGTTCCAACGGTCCTCCGAGGGCGCCGTCGCGTCAAGGACGATCACCCTTCCGGAGTGCCGCCCGCCGGCCCCCGCGTCAGTCGAGCGGAACGCCCTTGCGCAGCGGGTCCCGGAGGTCCGTGCCGTACCGCAGCCAGCGCTCCTGGAGGGCCGCCGCGCCGTGGACGCGCTTCCAGGCGGCCTCGTTGGGGGTCATCGGCAGCAGCGGGAGGAAGCGGACGGGATCCATCGGCTCGTCGAGCGCCAGGTCCTCGACGAGTCCGCCGGGCTCGCCGACGAGGACAGCGGTGAAGGAGGCGCCTGGCCACAGCGGCTCGCCGGTGTCCAGGGACGCGCCCGGGGCCACGACCAGGCCCTCCACCTGCGGGGATGCGGCGAGGACGGCGAGCGGGCGGAGCACCTTGTCGGTGTCGGCGCGGCCGGGGCGGACGGTGAGGAGCAGCTCGGCGCGCGGGCCGCGCACCGGGTCGGCCAGCGGGGACGTCGGGTCGGCCATGGGGTGCGCGGACATGCCGAGGGTGGCGTACCGGACGGCGTCTCCGCCGGTACCGGCGTCGCCGGCGGCCGGGGCCGGGAAGCGGAGGACCTCGATGCGGTCGGTGCCGAGGAAGGTCACCGCGGCGCGGGCGTCCGGTTCCCCGAAGGCGGAGCGGAGTCCGGCCTCGACCCGGGCGAGAACGTCTGACATGCGCCGAGCATAGAACGCGTATCGAACAGGCAAAGCGGGGGCTTGACGTCCCGGGCGGCTGCTAGCCTTGGCCTCTGGTCAGGGAGTTACGTCCGTCCCTCAGCGGGGACCGGCCGGAGGAGGTGGGGCTGCGGTGGATCCTAGTCGACCGTGCAGTACCGACAGTTCTCCCGTCTCTCCGCTCCGGACGCGCGTCCCGCGATCCCTGTGATCTGACGCCTTCCCCCGCCGGCCCCGTGCCGGCTCCCGGAAGTCCCTTCGCGCCCGCGGCTCTTGGCGGAAGAACGCTGCCTCACGCCCCCCTTGCAAGTCTTCAGCGAAGTTCTCCGCGAACTGCCGCCGTTCTCGCGCGGCGCACGAAGCGCGGCCCGCTTCGTGGACGTACGCCTGTGTCCGTACCTCGTTCCCCACAGGCCCGCACGTCCCCGTTCCGGGCTGTGTTGCCCCCGCGCCCCCGACCGGCGGCCGGCCCGTGAATGGAGCCAGCCATGTCGATGATCCGTGACCTGCGCGCCGCCGTCCGTCCCGCCCTGCGCCGCGGCGGCGCCCCGTACGAGTACGACGCCACCCGGGACGCGTCCGCCAGCACCGCCGTGGTGGACTGCGCCGTCTACCGCGAGGGGATGCGGGCCAGCGCCCCCTGCGGCCCCGCCGAGGCCATGCGGCGCGTACGCGCCGACGGCGGCTTCGTCTGGATCGGTCTGCACGAGCCGACGGAGCAGGAGTTCGCGGGCATCGCGCGCGAGTTCAACCTGCACCCGCTCGCCGTGGAGGACGCCGTCCACGCCCACCAGCGGCCCAAGCTGGAGCGGTACGACGACACCCTGTTCACCGTCTTCAAGACGATCCACTACGTCGAGCACGCCGAACTCACCGCCACCAGCGAGGTGGTGGAGACCGGTGAGGTGATGTGCTTCACCGGCGAGGACTTCGTCATCACCGTCCGGCACGGCGGCCAGGGCTCGCTGCGCGCCCTGCGGCACCGGCTGGAGCAGGACCCGCCGCTGCTGGCCAAGGGCCCCTCCGCGGTGCTGCACGCCATCGCCGACCAGGTCGTGGACGGCTACATAGCGGTCGCGGACGCGGTGCAGGACGACATCGACGAGGTCGAGATCGACGTCTTCTCCGCCCCCAGCAAGGGTTCCTCGCGCGGTGGTGACGCGGGCCGCATCTACCAGCTGAAGCGGGAGGTGCTGGAGTTCAAGCGGGCGGTGACGCCGCTGATGCGGCCGATGCAGCTGCTGAGCGAGCGGCCGATGCGGCTGGTCGACCCGGACATCCAGAAGTACTTCCGGGACGTCGCCGACCACCTCGCCCGAGTGCACGAGCAGGTGGTCGCCTTCGACGACCTGCTCAACTCGATCCTCCAGGCCAACCTCGCGCAGGCGTCCGTCGCGCAGAACGAGGACATGCGCAAGATCACGTCCTGGGCGGCGATCTTCGCGGTGCCGACGATGATCGCGGGCATCTACGGCATGAACTTCGACCACATGCCGGAACTGCACTGGAAGTACGGCTATCCCGCGGTCATGGTCGTCACCGTCGCGATCTGTGTGACGATCCACCGCGGTTTCAAGCGGAACGGCTGGCTCTAACGGTCCCCCTCCCCTCTCTCTGCCCGCGCTCCGCGGCGATCACCAGGGCCAGGCCCGCCAGGATCACCGCGAGCGCCGGATAGGACGCGGCCGGCGGCAACTGCCCCAGCCAGAGGGCCGCGATCAGCGCCGCGCCCGGGGTCTCCAGCAGGATCGCGGTCGAGGTGACGGACGGGCCGAGACTCTTCACCACCCGGTTGATCAGCGAGTGGCCGAGCAGCTGCGCGGTGGCCGTCAGCAGCACCAGCTGCGTCCAGGCGCCGCCGTCGTACGGGCCGAGGGAGGCACCGGATATCAGGCAGGCCACCAGCAGGGCGACGGTGGTCGTCGCGTAGCAGACGAGGGTGTACGGGACGGTGGCCACCGTCCGCCGCACCTCCGCGCCCAGCAGGACGTACCCCGCCGCCGCCACGCCGCCCGCCAGCGCGAGGCCGTCCCCGGCCAGGGCGCGCGGCGAACTGGAGAGGTCCACGCCGGTGAGGATGACCACGCCGAGGAAGGCCAGGGCCGTGCCCGCCCAGGCCACGCGGGGCTGCCGCCGGCCGCGCAGCCGGAGCAGGATCATCGTCCATATCGGGGTGGTGGTGACCAGCGCGGTCGAGGAGGCGACCGAGGTCATGCCCAGGCTGGGCAGCCAGACGCCGAAGTGCAGCGCGAGCAGGGCCCCGGCGGCGACGGACAGCAGCACCGCCCGGCGGTTCATGGCGCGCAGCGCGGCACGGTGCCGCAGCAGCGCGACCGGGGTGAGCACGCCCACCGCCATGGCGTTGCGCCAGAACGCGATGGCGAGCGCGGGGACGGCCGTGATGTGGGCGATGAGCGGCGCGGACAGGGCGAGCCCGGAAACGGCGACCAACAGGAGGACGAGGTCCAGGGAGACCAGGGACGCCGCCGCCCGCGCGGTGGCCGGCTTCGCGTCGAGCCGCGGTGCGGAAGGCGCGGCGACCGCCGGCCGCTCGGTACAGGAATCGCTCACGCCCCAAGCCTAGGCCGCAACGTCGCGCAGGGTAACCGGAATCATCGGCGCACGGAGGGACGAACCGGCGCATGGCCCTAGAGTTGGGCGCATGACGGAGACGCGGGCGCTGATCGAAGAGGCTGCCAAGAAGTCGGGCCTGATCTGGGTCCAGGGCCCCACCGGGCCCAGCCGGGCCCTCTGGCACGTCTGGCACGAGGGCGCGGTCCTCGTCGTCGGCGGCCCCGGCGAACAGCCGGTGGACGACCTCGGCCTCGTCGACGGCGGCACCGCCTCGGTGACGGTCCGCAGCAAGGACAAAGGCGGCCGGCTCGTCGAATGGACCGCCGCGGTCGCCGAACTCGCCCCCGGTGGCGAGGAGTGGGGGGCGGCGGTCGCCGAACTCAAGGGCAAGCGGCTGAACGCTTCCGACGCGGAGACGATCGCCGAGCGGTGGGCGCGGACCTGCCGGGTCCTCCGACTCGCCCCCCACGGGGGCGACGGCCCCGCTGCCCGACGGGGCGCTGACGGCCGTTCCGCTGCCGACTCCGGCGACGACGCGGCGGGCCATGCCGGCGGGGTTGCCGCGGCTGCTGCGGCGGGGGCGCCGCGGCTGAGGCCCCTGCGGGGTGATGTGCCCCGGTCCCGCCCTTTCACCGTTTCTTGCGGGGGCAAGCCCCCGCACCCCCTGAAACCGTGCTCCGCGCGGTTGTCCTCAGACGCCGGACGGGCTGACTATTCAGCCCGTCCGGCGTTTGAGGACGAGCGGCGAAGCCGCGAAAAGGGGGTCTGGGGCGCAGCCCCAGGAAACGGTGAAAGGGCGGGACCGGGGCACATCACCCCCCGGCAGGCAGCCGCTTCCCGTAGTCCAGCGTCTGGCTCCTGCCCGGCACCCGCAAGGGGAACTCCTTACCCCACTCCGCGAAGTCCACCTCCCCCGCACCCCCCGCCCGTTGCAGCCGCAACGGATACGGAGTCCCGTCGAGGGACACATCCAGAACCCCACCGGCCCCCCGCGCATCACCCGCCGTGAGCCGAATGGAGCGAGCACCCCCCACCGTCCCGTGGTCCCCACGGAAAAGCTTGCCGTGCAGGCCCAGAAGCCCGTCGAGCAGCGTGTTCTTGTCGGTGAATCCGCGCAGTCGCTGATAGGCGGGGTCGCCGGAGGGCACCTTCACGTACTTGCCGTTGAGCTTCTGGGCCGCTGTGGCGAGGTCGCCCCCGCCCTTCTTGGCGGAGGTCCCGGCGCCGGGCGCCGGGACCGGGTTCGGGCCGCCGCCCGGGCGGGCGCCCGCGCCGCCGCGGGCCCAGAACGCCGCGTCCCCCTTGACGAACAGCTCGTCGCCGACGCGCAGCAGCTCGAAGGCGACGTCCCCGGAGGTGACCTTGCCGCTGCCGCCGTCCTGCTTCAGCCGGACGTCGATCCGGTAGGTGCGGCCCTGGCTGACGACGCTGCCGGACAGGTGGACGGCGTCGGCCCCGCGGGCGGCCTCCCGGGCCCGTTCCTGGATCGCCGCGGCCTTGAGTCTGCCCACGCCGTTGGTGCCCGCGTCCGGGTCCTCCTCGCCACCGCAGGCCACCAGGACCGTGGACAGCCCCACGCACAGGGCCCCCACGAGAGCCGCGTTCCGGGTTCGCACCTGCTCCTGCCTCCTGTCAGCACTGGATACGGCAGCGTACTCGCGCGCTCTTCCCCCGCGGACCGCCCCCGGCACCTCAGAGCGGCACGGTGCGGCCGGTCACGTTAGCCTGAACCGGACAGCGGCCGGGGGCGGCCGGTGGAGGAGGTGTGCGGCGTGGCGGCGAGCGTCCGCGTGTTCGTGTCGCACCTGTCCGGCGTGGCCGTCTTCGACCCGAACGGCGACCGGGTCGGCCGGGTCCGCGACGTGGTGGCGATGCTCCGGGTCGGCGCCCGGCCGCCGCGCGTGCTGGGGCTGGTCGTCGAGGTCGTCAGCCGGCGCGTCATCTTCCTGCCGATGACCCGGGTGACGGGCGTGGAGTCCGGCCAGGTCGTCACCACCGGCGTCGTCAACATGCGGCGCTTCG
This sequence comes from Streptomyces mobaraensis, assembly GCF_020099395.1. NCBI lineage: Bacteria > Bacillati > Actinomycetota > Actinomycetes > Kitasatosporales > Streptomycetaceae > Streptomyces > Streptomyces mobaraensis. The sequence goes on from NZ_CP083590.1 coordinate 2,648,517, forward strand.
AACAGCGTCCCACCGAGACGCTCGTCCTGGGTGAGCTGCTGGACCGCCGGGTGCGGCTCGTCGCCACCGGGGACGAGGTCACCGTCCTCGACGTGTCGATCACCCAGCTCCACGCCCGCCGCGAGTGGGAGATCGACAAGGTCTTCGTCCGCCGCGGCAAGGGCGGGGCGCTGCGCCGGAAGGGGGAGACGCTGACCGTCGAGTGGTCGGCCGTCACCGGCTTCTCCCTGGAGGAGCACGGGCAGGGCGCCGCCAGCCTGCTGGCCACCTTCGAGCAGCTGCGCCCCGCCGACCTCGCCAGCGTCCTGCACCACCTGTCCCCCAAACGGCGTGCCGAGGTGGCCGCCGCCCTCGACGACGACCGGCTCGCGGACGTCCTGGAGGAGCTGCCGGAGGACGACCAGATCGAGATCCTCGGCAAGCTCAAGGAGGAGCGCGCGGCCGACGTCCTGGAGGCGATGGACCCCGACGACGCGGCCGACCTGCTCTCCGAGCTGCCCGAGGAGGACAAGGAGCGGCTGCTCACCCTGATGCAGCCGGGGGACGCGGCGGACGTGCGCCGGCTGCTGGCGTACGAGGAGCGGACGGCGGGCGGTCTGATGACGACCGAGCCGATCGTGCTGCGGCCCGACGCCACCGTCGCGGACGCCCTCGCCCGGGTCCGCAACCCCGACCTCTCCCCCGCGCTCGCCGCCCAGGTGTACGTCTGCCGGCCGCCCGACGAGACGCCCACCGGCAAATACCTGGGGACCGTCCACTTCCAGCGGCTGCTGCGCGACCCGCCGTTCACGCTCGTCGGCTCGATCACCGACACGGACCTGCGGCCGCTGCCCCCGGACACCCCGCTGCCCGCCGTGACCAGCTACCTGGCGACGTACAACATGGTGGCGGCGCCCGTGGTGGACGCCGGCGGCTCGCTGCTGGGGGCGGTCACCGTGGACGACGTGCTGGACCACCTGCTGCCGGACGACTGGCGGGAGACGGAACTGCACCAGGGGGCGCTGGGTATGAGCGCGATGGAGGCGACGGACGGGCCGGGCGGAACGAACGAGCCGGGGGAGGCGAGGGATGGGCGGTGACCGGGGCCGTGAGCACGGTCCGTCGCGCGAGCGGGCGAAGGAACGATCCGCCACGGCTCCCGCGACCCAGCGCGTCCGGCTGGACCAGCCGCAGCAGAAGCGGCGCCGCTGGCTGCCGGAGTACGACCCGGAGGCGTTCGGCCGGACCTCGGAGGAGATCGCCCGCTTCCTCGGCACGGGCCGGTTCATCGTCTGGATGACGGTGATCGTCGTGCTGTGGGTGGTGTGGAACACCACCGCCCCCGGCCATCTGCGCTTCGACCGCTACCCGTTCATCTTCCTCACCCTGATGCTCTCCCTCCAGGCGTCCTACGCCGCCCCGCTGATCCTGCTGGCGCAGAACCGGCAGGACGACCGGGACCGCGTCAACCTGGAGCAGGACCGGGAGCAGAACGAGCGGTCCATCGCCGACACCGAGTACCTGACGCGGGAGATCGCCGCGCTGCGGATGGGGCTGGGCGAGGTGGCGACGCGGGACTGGATCCGCTCCGAGTTCCAGGATCTGATCAAGGAGCTGGAACAGCGCCGGGTATTCCCGGAGGAGAGTGAGGAACGCGACCGCTGACGGCCTTACCCCGCTGTCGGTGGTCCGCCGTACCATCAGGGCATGGCTACCGAGACCCCTGTCACCGTCCCCGCCGAAGAGGCGGTGCGCGCCGCGCTCGCGACGGTGAACGACCCCGAGATCCACCGGCCGATCACCGACCTGGGCATGGTGAAATCCGTCGACATCGCGGCGGACGGCTCGGTCGCGGTGGCGGTCTACCTGACGGTGGCCGGCTGCCCGATGCGGGAGACGATCACGGAGAACGTGCGGGCGGCGGTCGCGGGTGTGGCGGGCGTCACCGGTGTGACGGTCGAGCTGGACGTGATGGGCGACGAGCAGCGGCGCGAGCTGGCCGCCACGCTGCGCGGCGGGGTCGCGGAGCGCGAGGTCCCGTTCGCCAAGCCCGGCTCGCTGACCCGCGTCTACGCGGTGGCCTCCGGCAAGGGCGGCGTCGGCAAGTCGTCGGTCACGGTCAACCTGGCGGCGGCGATGGCGGCCGACGGGCTCAAGGTCGGCGTCGTGGACGCGGACATCTACGGCCACTCGGTGCCGCGGATGCTGGGCGCCGAGGGCCGCCCCACCCAGGTCGAGAACATGATCATGCCGCCGTCGGCGAACGGTGTGAAGGTCATCTCCATCGGCATGTTCACGCCCGGGAACGCACCGGTCGTCTGGCGCGGCCCGATGCTGCACCGCGCGCTCCAGCAGTTCCTCGCCGACGTCTACTGGGGCGACCTCGACGTCCTCCTCCTCGACCTGCCGCCGGGCACCGGCGACATCGCCATCTCGGTCGCCCAGCTGGTGCCCAACGCGGAGATCCTGGTGGTGACGACGCCTCAGCAGGCCGCCGCCGAGGTCGCCGAGCGGGCCGGCTCCATCGCCGTGCAGACGCACCAGAAGATCGTCGGCGTGGTGGAGAACATGTCCGGGCTGCCCTGCCCGCACTGCGACGAGATGGTCGACGTCTTCGGCACCGGCGGCGGGAAGCTGGTCGCCGACGGTCTCACCCGCACCACCGGCGCCACCGTCCCCGTCCTGGGCTCGATCCCGATCGACGTCCGGCTGCGCGAGGGCGGCGACGAGGGCAAGCCCGTCGTGCTGACCGACCCCGACTCGCCGGCCGGCAGCGCGCTGCGCGCCATCGCGGGCAAGCTGGGCGGGCGGCAGCGGGGGCTGTCGGGGCTGTCGCTGGGGATCACGCCGCGCAACAAGTTCTGAGCGGTCGCCCCTTCGGGGCGGGCGCGGGTGGACGGCCGGGCGCCGGCCGGCGTGCGACGCGCGTACGGCGGGTACGCGGCTCGCGGGGGCGCGGCGGCGCGGGCCGGTCGGCCTGCCGTGCGGCCGGCGCCTCGGGCGGCCGGCCGTCCGTCGCGCGTCCGCCGTGGTGTGGTGGGCCTCCGGGCCGCGCCCGCCCCGCACGTCGGTCCGTACGGGCTCCAGGCCCCGCGGCCGTCAGGCCGTGCCGCGTCTCGGTCCTCGTACGAGGCTCATTCCGCCTACGAGGCTCACTCCGTGTACGACGCGATGTCCTCGATGACCGCGAAGCCCATGCCGTAAGCGCTCATCCCCCGCCCGTACGCGCCGATGTGCACCCCGCCGGAGCAGCCCCCGGTCCCACAGGAGCCGCCATCGCCGCCGTGGCCGCAGGCGTGCGGGGCGGAGCCGGCGAGGACCCAGCCGTACTCGGACTCGCGGTAGCGGAAGTCGGCCGAGACGCCGTCGACCGGCAGGGAGAGCGTGGTCCAGGGGGCCTCGTCCAGGTGGTCGGCCAGCTCCCAGGCGAGGGCCGTCTGCTGGTCGAGCCAGTTCTGCCGCAGAGCCCGCTCCATGCGGGCGGGCCAGGTGCAGGCGAGGAGGCCGGCGCCGGCGAGCCAGGCCGCCGAGGAGACGGAGGTGGCCTCCAGCACGCCCGTGCCGTCGGCGCTGCGGCGCACCGGGCGGCTGGCGACGGTCACGACGACCGAGAAGCGCTGTCCGTCGGAGAGGGTGCCGGCCTTGTCGAACCGGTCGGGTTTGGGGGAACGGCCGCCCCGGCCGGGGCGGCCCGAGCGCAGTGTGGGCTCCGCGCCGTGGCCCGTCGCGCCGTGCTCCACCGTGCCGTCGGCGGCCGTGCCGACCTGCAGCAGCCAGCGCCGTCCGGTGAACGTGCCGTCCAGCCCGTACCAGGGGAACGCCGCCTGGAGGTAGCCGTCGAGTGGTCGCCGGTCGCCGGGTGCCCGCTCCGGCTCGTCCGGTCCCCCGGGGAGGGCCTCCCCGGCGGACGCTCCGGCCGTCACTGCCCGACTGGTGGTCTCCATCTGCGCGGCGCCTCCTCGTTGCCCCGTCGTGCCCGGCCTGCCGCTCCGGCGAGCGCCGTCGACCCGGACAAGGGGAGGATAGCCACCCGCGTCAATGGGGCAGCGCAGGCGTGGCTCAGGTGGCGTCGGAGTCGAACGGAGGTCGCTCGCCCGGCTGGACGGGCCCCTTCTTCAGCAGATCCGGCTTCTTGACCAGGTCCGGGCCGCCGGAGGACGGCGAGGCGGTCGGCTCGGGGTCGCGGCCGTGCACCACGTCGGCCACGTCGGCCATCTCCGAGCGGAAGTCGAAGCCGTTACGGATCTCCTTCAGCCCGAGCTCGTCCTTGTCGAGGACGTGCTTGCGCACGAAGGTGCGCGGGTTGAGGTCCTCGAACTCGAAGTCCTTGAACTCGGGACCCAGCTCGGACCGGATGTCCTCCTTGGCGCTCTCCGAGAACTGGCGCAGCTTGCGCAGGGTGCGCGACACGTCCTGGATCATCTTCGGCAGTTTGTCCGGACCGAAAATGAGCAGAGCGAGGACGACGAGCGCGATCAGCTCGGGAAGTCCTATGTCGAGCACCTGCAGCTCCTTGATGCGTGGGCGGCCCAGGGGTTCAGGCCGCCTCTCACGGTACCTGGCCCGGCGGGCACCGCGGGAGACGGCCGGGCCAACATCGGGCCAAGGGTCAGCTCGAACTGGCCGTCCCGAGGGTCATCCGGACCGTCCGCTCCTTGCCGTCGCGCTCGACGGTCAGGGTGAGGCGGTCGCCCGGACGGTGGCTGCGGATCTTGACGATGAGCTCCTGACCACTGCGGACGGGCACGTCGTCGACCTTTTTGATGACGTCGCCGGGGGCGATGCCCGCCTTCTCGGCCGGGCCGCCCGGGGTCACGGGCGTGCCGCTGCCGCCCTTGGGATTCACCCGGGCGCCCTCACCCTGGTACTCCATGTCGAGTGACACACCTATCACCGGATGGGTGGCCCGGCCGGTGTTGATCAGCTCCTCGGCGACCCGCTTGGCCTGGTTGATCGGGATGGCGAAGCCGAGCCCTATGCTCCCGCCCTGGCCGCCCGACTCCGAGGAGCCGCCGGCCGAGCGGATGGCGCTGTTGATGCCGATGACCCGGCCGCGGGAGTCCACGAGGGGGCCGCCGGAGTTGCCCGGGTTGATCGGGGCGTCCGTCTGGAGGGCGTCGACGTAACTGACGTCACTGCCGTCCCCCTTCTTGCCGCCGGCGGTGATCGGGCGGGCCTTGGCGCTGATGATGCCCGTGGTGACGGTGCCGGCGAGGTCGAAGGGGGCGCCGATGGCGACGACCGAGTCGCCGACGTGCACGGAGTCCGAGTTGCCCAGCGGCAGCGGGGTGAGCCCGGAGACGCCCTTGACCTTGACGACGGCCAGGTCGTAGCCGCTGTCCCGGCCGATGACGGTGGCCTTGGCGGTCTGGCCGCCGTTGAACGTCACCTGTATTTCGCCGCCGCTGCCGGCGGGCTCGACGACGTGGTTGTTGGTGAGGATGTGGCCCTTGTTGTCCAGGACGAAGCCGGTGCCGGTGCCCTGGCCGCCGCTGCCGCGCACGTGCAGGGTGACGACGCCGGGGAGGGCGCGGGCCGCGATGCCCGCGATGCTTCCCGGGTCGCGGTCGGCCTTGTCGGCGGGCGCCTGAGGCAGCGTCACCCGGTGCCCCGGCCCGCCGTCCCGCTCCAGCCACGCCCCGATCCCACCACCGAGCCCACCGGCCACCAGGGCCACGACGAGCGCACCGGTGACCAGCCGGGACCGGCTGACCGGCTTCCCGGCGGCCTTCCCCTCCGGCGGCCGGCTCCCGGCCGCGCCCCCGGCCCAGGGGTCGTACTGCCAGGGCCCGGCGGGCCCGGCCGGTGCCCCGGGTCCGTACCCGGCGGGGGCGAGGGCGGCACCGGCCGGGTAGCCGTAGCCGACGGGGGCGGGGGCGGGCATGGGGGCGTACGGGTGCGGTGCGACGGGGGCGCCCGGCGCGGGCTGCTGCGGGTGCGGCGCACCCCCGCCGGGCTGCTGCCCGGCAGCCGCCTCGACGACCGCCGGCGCGGCGGGAGGCCGGGCGCCGTCGCCGGTCTGCTGCGGCCCGGCACCCGGCGCGCCCGGAACGGACGGGCCCGGAACGAACGGGGGCTGGACGGACGGGGACTGGACGGCGGTCACCTGCTCGCCCGGCGCGGGGGCATGCGGGTGCGAGAGCCGCCCTTCGGCCGGCTCACCGCCACCGGTGGAGTCCTGCGCGGTCGGGACGGACGGGGGCCGGGGCGCGGGCGCGGACGAGCCCCGCGCGTCGACGCCGGCCCGCTCGTCCGTACCCGGCGCGGACGCGGCGGGCGGCTCCAGGGCGTACGAATCCGGCGTACCGGGCGCGGATTCGGTCATGTGGCCCTCCGGGGCGGTCGTGTGCGGGCCGTTGCCCGCCGGTGCGGAGGAGGCAGGCGCGCTCGGTGCGGGCCGGGAGGGCTGTGCGGCGGCGGGGGACGGTCCCGGCGTACTCGGCACGGTTCCGGCCGGGCCGGTGGCCGTCGGGGCGGACGCGGCCGGTTCGGCCGGGATGCGTGGGAGCCGAGCGGTGGCGGCCGACCGGTCGTCCCCGCCGGGCGTCGTGACGGCGGCGGGACCGGGCTCGGACGTGTCCTCGGCGGCGGAGGCGGCGGCCGGCGCGGACGGGTGCCGCGCCGCGGTCCCCGGCAGGCTCTCGGCCCGGTCGGGCGTGGCCGGCGGCCTCAGGGCGTACGAGTCCGGCGCGTCGGGGCCGGACCCGGACGGACGGTCCGCCGGAGCGGTGGCCTGCGGGACGGCGGCCGAAGGGCCGGGCATGGCAGGCCCCTGCGGGTCGGAGGCGGACGGCGTCCGGGCCGCGCCGAACGGCTCCTCACCCGCGCTCGCGGCGGACGCGGCGGCCGGCGCGCCCGGGTGCCGGGCGTCGGCGGAACCGTCCTGCTCCCTCGCGGGGGCGGACGTACCCGGCAGGGCCCCGGAGGGACGGTCCGCCGCGGTGGAGGCGTCCGGGCCGTCGCTCGGGGGTGCCGTGGTGGTCGGCGGCCGGTCGGCGGGGACCGCCGCGTCGGCGGCGGCCGGGCCGGCCGGGCGGGGGCCGGGCTCGGGGGCCGCCGGGGAGTGGGAGGCGTCCTGGCTCGGGGCCGGGGCGGCCGAGGACGGCTGCGAGGCGGGCCGCGGGGGCTGCGGGGCGGGCCAGGGCGCGGCGTACCCCGGAGGCACGGCGTCCTGCGGCGGGTTCGCCGAATGGGCCGCCGGGACGGCGATGTCCTGCGGGGCGGCCGCCGGGTGGCTCGTTGGCGGTTCCGCGCCCCGCGGGGCGCTCGCCGGGTGGCCCTCGGGCGCCACCGCGTCCCGCGGCGCGGCCGTCGGGTACGCCGAGGGCGTGCCGGGCGCCTGGGGGTGGCCGTCGAGGGCCGAGTACGGCCATGCGGCCGGGGGCGGGGTGGCGGTCGTGGGGTGCTGGACCGGAGGGGCCGGGGCCCAGGGGCCCGGACGGCCGTAGGGGGGTGTGCCGTACGGGTCCGGGTCGTGCAGCGGCTTCCCGCCCTGCGCCGGGTGCCCGGCCGCGTCCGACGGGGAGCCGTCCCGGCCGGTCGGCGGCACCGGTGCCTTGCCCTCGTTCATCTCTGCTCCCCCCACGATGCGTCCACGAGCCGTGGCATCCAGCGGGATGCCCGGCCCACCGGCGATTCAACCAGGTGCCGGTGGGCGCGGAGCAGGGTACCCGGCCTGTCAGGTGCGCATCAGCGGACGTGTCAGCGTGTGCCGACCGCCTGCCGGGGCATCCGGAAGGGGACGGCGACCGGCAGGGCGGGCGGTAGGACCAGCACGGCCCGGGTCACGGACGGCCGGGCGGGCTGCCCGGAGTCCGGCGCGGGGGTGCGGGTGCCGCCCGGGCGGCCCCGGTCCGGCCGGCGGCCCTCACCGGTGCCGCCACCGGGAGCGGACAGGGCGAGCGGGTTGAGCGGGTGAGCCACTCTGGGGTTCTCCGGACGGGCCCGCGGCGCCTCCACGGCGGTCCGCAGCGGCTCGGCACCGACCAGGGCGAACGCCGCTATCGTGACGGCCCCCGCCGCCGCGAAGGCGAACCGCCGGCCGCGCGACGGACTCCGTCCCACCTCGTGGACGCGGAAGCCGCGGTCACGGGCCGTCAGGGCGCCCGCCGGCAGGAGGGCGAAGGCGTCCGCCCGCGGGCCGAAGCCGTCGCCGCGCTCGGCGCCGCCCGGGCCGCCGGGGGCGTCGTCGGTCACCCGCCCCGGCCCCGCGGGGCCGTCCGGGCCCATGGCCGGCAGGCTCTGGAGGCGGGCCAGCAGCCCTTCCGAGAGCTGCGGCGCCGCCGCCTCCGCGAACACGCTCTTGAGCCGACGCTGTGCGTCGGCCTCCGCCTTGCAGGTCCAGCAGGTGGCCAGGTGGGCGAGCACCCGCTCCCGCGCATCGTGTCCCAACTCCCCGTCGACCAGGGCCGCGAGGCGGTCGCCGAGATGGATCTCGGCGGGGGACTGACCGCCTGAACCGGTCACGCGATCCCGACCTCCCCACTCAGTCGGGCGCCGGGGGCCGCCCCGGCCAGGGCCCGCTGCTCGGCGCGGGCGGAGGGCGAGCGGTGCCGCAGCGCCTTGCGCAAATGGGAACGGCCGCGGTGGATACGGCTGCGGACGGTGCCCAGCTTCACCCCGAGGGTCGCCGCGATCTCCTCGTAGGAGAGGCCCTCGATGTCGCAGAGGACCACCGCGGCGCGGAACTCGGGCGCCAGCGTGTCCAGCGCCTGCTGCACGTCCGCGTCGAAGTGCGTGTCGTTGAAGTGCTGCTGCGGGGAGGGCTCGCGGCTGGGGAGCCGCTCGGCCGCGTCGTCGCCCAGCGCGTCGAAGCGGATGCGCTGGCGGCGGCGGACCATGTCGAGGAACAGGTTGGTGGTGATGCGGTGCAGCCAGCCCTCGAACGTCCCCGGCGTGTACGTGGACAGCGAACGGAAGACCCGGACGAAGACCTCCTGGGTCAGGTCCTCGGCGTCGTGCTGATTCCCCGTCAGGCGGTAGGCGAGGCGGTAGACCCGTGCGCTGTGCGTGCTGACGATCTCCTCCCAGGTGGGAGGAGTCCACGCCGGCGCGTCCGCGTCGGTGGCGAACGTCGCGGTCGCGGTCTTGCGGGCGGCGGAACGGTCAGCGGTGTCGGTCACGGATTTCGGCTCCGCGGCGGACCGGCGGAAGCGCCTCAGCACTCCCCGGCGGTCACCGTTCGAAGCCGCACCTCCCCTGTCGGCTCTGGTGGTGTCCAGTGGAGCCCCTACCATATCCACCTCGCCCGTTAGCTCCGGATAAGGAATTTTGACCTGCTTTTGGGATTGATCCGCGGCCCGGCCCTCCTCAGGGCCGACGAGCCTCCGCCCCACTCTCCCCACGCTCCCTCACACCCCGTCAACGCATGGTCCCATCTGCGGGTTCCCGACAGCAGCGGATACAGTCACCGTTGCGTCGACACATGGGGACAGGAGAGGGCCATTACCGGCAACCGGCAGACGAGCTGGGCGTTCGCCGATGCGTACGGCGTCGAGCACATCGAGGACCCCGCGCTGCTCTGGGCACGCGACCGGGCCCACGAGGCAGGGCTCCGCTCGGTGTCGTCCGGCACCGGCTCCGCACTGCGCCTGCTGGCCGCCGCCGTGGACGCCAAGGCCGTCGCGGAGATCGGCACCGGCACCGGCGTCTCCGGCCTGCACCTCCTGCACGGCATGCGGCCGGACGGCGTCCTCACCACCGTGGACAGCGACCCCGAGTGCCAGCAGTTCGCCCGGCAGGCGTTCCGCGCCGCCGGCTTCGCCGGCAACCGCGCCCGGTTCATCCCCGGCCGCGCCCTGGAGGTGCTGCCGCGCCTGGCGGACGGCGGATACGACCTGGTGTTCTGCGACGGTGACCGGCTGGAGTACCTCGACTACCTAGCGGAATCGTTGCGCCTGCTGCGCCCCGGCGGGGTGGTCTGCTTCGAGGGCGTCTTCGCGGACGGCCGGACGGTGGACTCGGCCGCCCAGCCGGCGGAGGTGCTGCGCCTGCGCGAACTCCTGAGGGTGGTCCGGGAGTCGGCGGTACTGCTGCCGTCGCTGCTGCCGGTGGGCGACGGGCTGCTGTGCGCGGCCCGGCGGGGCTGACGGGGCCGGGCCCCCGGGGCGGCCGCCGGCCGACGGGAGGGCGGTCCTTCCGGGAATCGCCCGGAAACCGTCCGGAATACGAGAAAACCCTGCCCCGGCAGCCGGGAGTACCGGCTGCCGGGGCAGGGAAAGTCAGCGAAAGACCCGCGGTCCGGGTGTCAGCCGACGACGTTCTTCAGGGCATCGGCAAGAGCCGACGCCTCGTCCGGGGTCAGCTCGACGACGAGACGACCGCCGCCCTCGAGCGGAACCCGCATGACGATGCCCCGCCCCTCCTTGGTCACCTCGAGCGGGCCGTCGCCCGTCCGCGGCTTCATGGCCGCCATGCTCGTTCCCCTTCCTGAAACCAGCTCATCGTCAGCCGACGACCCCTCCGAAGGGCACGTGTCACCGGCATCGAACACATTGCTTCCAGGCCATTATCCCGCATCGCGCGACCCAATGACCAACATCGGTCGGCATCCCTTCGGCAACACGCTCCGGCAAAACCACCCAATTCGGCGATTGCCCTGTGCCTGCCCGGTAACTGCGCACCCGTACAGAGGAACGATTCTTTGACTTCTTTGACGCAGGTCACATGCCGGCCCCCTGTGCTTCACGGCCGTCTGAGGCAAGCTGACCGCTGACCGCAGTCATTCCGAGGGAGGGACGCACCATGGCCGACACCGTGCTGTACGAGGTGGCCGACGGGCTCGCGACGATCACCGTGAACCGGCCCGACGCCATGAACGCGCTGGACACCGCCACCAAGGCGGCCCTCCGCGACGCCGTCCTGCGGGCCGCGGAGGACGACGCCGTCCGCGCCGTCCTCCTCACCGGCTCCGGCCGCGCCTTCTGCGTGGGCCAGGACCTCAAGGAGCACGCCACCTCCCTGGCCGCCGACCGGGAGCACGGCACCGCGCGGACCTGGGAGACGGTCAAAGAGCACTACTCCCCCATCACCCTCGCCCTCGCCGAGATGCCCAAGCCGGTCGTCGCCGGGGTGAACGGGGTCGCCGCCGGGGCCGGCGCGGGCTTCGCCTTCGCCGCCGACTACCGGATCGTCGCCGACACGGCCTCCTTCAACACCGCCTTCGCCGGGGTCGCCCTCACCGGGGACTCCGGGGTCTCCTGGACCCTGCCGCGGCTGGTGGGGCACAGCCGGGCCATGGACCTGCTCCTCTTCCCGCGGAACGTGTCCGCCGCGGAGGCGCTCTCCCTCGGCCTCGCGCACAAGGTCGTGCCCGCGGGCGAGCTGCTTGCCGAGGCCACGGCCGTCGCACGGCGGCTGGCCGAGGGGCCGACGATGACGTTCGCCGCGATCAAGCAGGCGTTGGCGTTCGGGGCGGATCACTCGCTCGCCGAGACGTTGGCGGTGGAGGAGGTCCTCCAGACCCGGGTGGGGGGGTCGGAGGATCACCGGGCCGCGGTGGAGGCGTTCTTGCGGAAGGAGCGGCCGCGGTTCGCTGGGCGGTGAGGTTGCCCCAGTCCCGCCCCTTCCCGTTTCTTGCGGGGGCAAGCCCCCGCACCCCCGAAGCACCCTGCGGGCGCTGTCCTCAAACGCCGGACGGGCTGAAAAACCAGCCCGTCCGGCGTTTGAGGACGAGCGGCGAAGCCGCGACAAGGGGGCCTGGGGGCGCAGCCCCCAGGAAACGGCGAAAGGGTGGGACCGGGGCAAACCCCCTCACCCCCGCACGTGGCACCCCGCCAAGTGATCGTTCACCACCCCACACGCCTGCATCAGCGCATAAGCCGTCGTCGGCCCCACAAACCGGAACCCCCGCCTCTTCAGCTCCTTCGCCAGCGCCGTCGACTCCGGCGTCAGCGCCGGCACCTCCGCCGCCGTGCGCGGGGCGGGCCGGGAGGGCCCGGCGGCCGGGGCGAAGGACCAGACCAGCGAGGTGAGCTCCCCGGGGGCCCACTGGGCGGCCACCTTCGCGTTGGCCAGCGCAGCGCTGATCTTGGCGCGGTTGCGGATGATCCCCGGGTCGGCGAGCAGCCGCTCCGCGTCCGTCTCCGTGAAGGCCGCGACCTTGGCGATGGAGAAGCCGGCGAAGGCGGCGCGGAAGCCCTCGCGGCGGCGGAGGATCGTCAGCCAGGAGAGGCCGGACTGGAACGCTTCCAGGCATATCCGTTCGAACAGGGCGTCGTCACCGTGGACCGGAACACCCCATTCCGTGTCGTGGTAGCGGCGGTAGTCCTCGCGGGACGCGTCCTCCAGCCCCCACGGGCACCGCGCCAGGCCGTCCGGCCCGATCACCACTCCGTCGGTCACCGCTGCTCCCCCTCGTCGTTCCCGGCCTTCGTCCGGCCCTCCACCGCGTCCGTGACCGCGCCCCGCGCCTCCGCGCGGGCCCCCGCCAGGGCCGCCTCCAGCTCGGCGATGCGCGCGTCCCGTTCGGCCAGTTCGGCGGCGAGGCGGTCCAGGACGTCGTCGGTGTCGGTCATGCGGTAGCCGCGGACGGCCACCGGGAGCCGCAGGCCGTCGACGTCCGCGCGGGCCAGCGGCCGGTCCGGGGGCAGCGACCAGGCCGTGCGGTCCGGCTCCGCCTCGGGCAGCACGCCGTCGCGGCCGCTCAGCACGGCGAGCGTGACCGCGGCGACCACCACGACCAGCGCGATGAGCAAGAACCAGAACACGAGCGTCTCCCCGGGGTGCCGGCGGACGGATTCCACCGGTCGGTCCGTCCTCCCCGATCGTGCCATGTCCCTTGGGGCCGCACCGACGGTTAAGGTCGCTCACGGACCACGACAAGGGAGTGCGGGAAGAATGCTGCGGCTGGGACGACGCGAGTTCGGGGCCCATGAGCCGGTGATCATGGCGATCGTCAATCGGACGCCGGACTCGTTCTACGACCGGGGGGCCACCTTCCAGGACGAGCCCGCGCTGGCCCGGGTCGAACAGGCGGTGGCCGAGGGCGCCGCGATCATCGACATCGGCGGGGTGAAGGCCGGTCCCGGCGAGGAGGTGACGGCCGAGGAGGAGGCCCGGCGGACCGTCGGCTTCGTCGCCGAGGTGCGCCGCCGCCACCCGGACGTCGTGATCAGCGTGGACACCTGGCGGCACGAGGTCGGCGAGGCGGTCTGCGCGGCCGGCGCGGACCTGCTGAACGACGCGTGGGGCGGGTTCGACCCCCGGCTGGCCGAGGTCGCCGCCCGGCACGGCGCCGGCCTGGTCTGCACCCACGCGGGCGGCGTCGCGCCGCGCACCCGGCCGCACCGGACCGAGTACGAGGACGTGATGGCGGACATCCTGCGGGTCACCGTGGGGCTGGCCGAGCGGGCGGTCGCGCTCGGCGTGCGGCGCGACGGCATCATGATCGACCCGGGGCACGACTTCGGGAAGAACACCCGGCACTCGCTGGAGGCCACGCGGCGGCTCGGCGAGATGGCGGAGACCGGCTGGCCGGTGCTGGTCTCGCTGTCCAACAAGGACTTCGTGGGCGAGACGCTGGACCGGCCGGTCAAGGAGCGGCTCCTGGGAACGCTGGCCACGACCGCGGTCTCGGCCTGGCTGGGCGCCCGGGTGTACCGGGTGCACGAGGTGGCGGAGACCCGGCAGGTGCTGGACATGGTGGCGTCCATCGCCGGCCACCGGGAGCCGGCGGTGGCCCGGCGCGGACTGGCGTAGCGGTAGCGCGCGGAGCGGGTGGGCCGAGCGGGGCGGGGGCGCGGGACCGTAGCCGCGCCCCCTGCTCGCCGGCCCCTACGCCCCCGCCTCCTTCGTCACCAGCGTGATGGCCTCCTCCACATCGTCCGTCACATGGAACAACTGGAGGTCGTGCGCCCCCACCTTGCCCTCCGCCACCAAGGTGTCCTCGATCCACCGCACCAGCCCGCGCCAGTACTCCGAGCCGAAGAGGACGATCGGGAACCGCGTCACCTTCTTCGTCTGCACCAGGGTGAGCGCCTCGAACAGCTCGTCCAGCGTCCCCAGCCCGCCCGGCAGCACCACGAAGCCGCTGGCGTACTTCACGAACATCGTCTTGCGGACGAAGAAGTAGCGGAAGTCGACCCCGAGGTTCACATAGGGGTTGATGCCCTGCTCGAAGGGCAGCTCGATGCCGAGGCCGACGGAGACGCCGCCCGCCTCCATCGCGCCCTTGTTCGCCGCCTCCATCGCGCCGGGCCCGCCGCCGGTGATCACGGCGAAGCCGGCCTCGACCAGGCCCCGGCCGATCGCGGTCGCGGCCTCGTACTCCGGCGAGTCCCGCCGGGTCCGGGCGGAACCGAACACACTGATCGCCGGGGGCAGTTCGGCGAGGGCGCCGAAGCCCTCGACGAACTCGGACTGGATGCGCAGCACCCGGAACGGGTCCTCGTGCACCCAGTCCGCCGTCCCCCGGGTGTCCAGCAGATGCTGGTCCGTGGTGCCCTGCTGCATCTGCCCATGGCGTCGCAGCACCGGCCCCCGGCGCTGCTCCCGCCGCGTACGCGCCCCGTCGGAATTGACCATTCCGTGCTCCCTCCGCTGCCGTTGGTGCAGTTCAGCGTAGGCCCAACGGGCGGGAACTGGGGTCCCCGGGCGGTGTGGGATCAGGCCGTCAGCCAGGCCCGCAGCCGCTCCTCGCACTGGTGGATCCGTGCCGTGACCACGTGTTCGTCGCGCTTGTGCGCGAACAGCGGGTCCCCGGGGCCGTAGTTGACGGCGGGCACCCCGAGGGCGGAGAAGCGGGCCACGTCGGTCCAGCCGAACTTGGGCCGCGCGGTGCCGCCGACGGCCGCCATGAAGGCCGCCGCGGCCGGGTGCGAGAGGCCGGGGAGAGCGCCGCCGGAGTGGTCGTCGACGGTCATCTCCGTGACACCGCAGCCCTCGAACACCTCGCGGACGTGGGCCAGCGCGTCCTCCGCCGAGCGGTCCGGCGCGTAGCGGAAGTTCACCGTCAGGGTGCACTCGTCGGGGATCACGTTGTTCGCCACCCCGCCGCCGATCCGGACGGCGTTGAGGCCCTCGTGGTACTGGAGGCCGTCGATGACGGGCCGGCGCGGCTCGTAGGCGGCCAGCCGGGCGAGGGCCGGCGCGACGGCGTGGATCGCGTTGGAGCCCATCCAGCTCCGGGCGGAGTGGGCGCGTTCGCCCGCGAAGCGGAGGATCACCCGCAGGGTGCCCTGGCAGCCGCCCTCCACCTCGGCGTCGGAGGGTTCGAGGAGGATCGCGAAGTCGCCCGCCAGCCAGTCGGGGTGGGCCTTCGCGACGTGCCCGAGGCCGTTGAGGTCGGCGGAGACCTCCTCGTTGTCGTAGAAGACGAAGGTGAGGTCGCGGTTGGGCTCGGGCACGGTCGCGGCGACGCGCAGCTGGACCGCGACGCCGGCCTTCATGTCGCTGGTGCCGCAGCCCCAGAGGACGCCTTCATCGTCCAGCCGGGACGGGACGTTGTCGGCGATGGGCACGGTGTCGATGTGCCCGGCGAGGACGACGCGTTCGGCCCGGCCGAGGTGTGTGCGGGCGACGACGTTGTTGCCGTGCCGGTCCACCGTCAGGTGCGGGAGCTCCCGCAGGGCCCGCTCGATGGCGTCGGCGAGCGGTCCCTCCGTACCGCTGACCGACGGGAAGTCGACGAGGCGCGCGGTGAGCGCGGCGGCGTCGAGGGACAGGTCGAGTGCGGCGGCGTGGTCCATGCAGGCGACTCTAACCCGGAGCCGCGGGGGCCGGCCCGGCCCGGACGGACGGCCCGTCGGGAACCCGCCGCCACCGGAATCGTCCCCTCCATCCGCGGGCCGCCCGCCCTGACACCGCGTCCGGACGAAGCGGACCGCCACCCGCCGCGTCAAGTAACGTGGGCCGCATGCCCCCGATCTTCGCTGTCCGCCGCGGCCGACTGCTGCGCGTCGGGGCCGCCTGCGGAGTGCTGCTGGCGCTGGCCGGATACCTGGTGGCGCACTACCTGACGGCCGGCCCGGGCGCCCCGCGCTGCACCGTGTTCGTCGACGGGGAGTCGTACTCGCTCGACCCCGAGCAGGCGGGGAACGCCTCGGCCATCACCGCCGTGGGGACCTCGCGCGGGCTGCCGGAGCGGGCCGTGACGATCGCCCTGGCCACCGCGATGCAGGAGTCGGGGCTGCGCAACATCCACCACGGCGACCGGGATTCGCAGGGCCTGTTCCAGCAGCGGCCGACGCAGGGCTGGGGCACGGCCCGTCAGATCACCGATCCGGTGTACGCGTCGGGCTCGTTCTACGAGCACCTCGTCCAGGTGCCGGGCTACTCGCGGCTGCCGCTGACGGTGGCGGCGCAGCGGGTGCAGCGCAGCGGGTTCCCGCAGGCGTACGCGAAGCACGAGCCGGGGGCGTCGCTGCTGGCGGCGGCGCTGACCGGGCGGGTCCCGGCCGCGTTCAGCTGCGCGACCAGCCCCAGCGACGGGAAGCCGGGCGACCCGGCGGCGCTGCGGGCGAAGCTGCGGCGGGACTTCGGCGCGGAGGTGCTGCCGGCCGCGGAGGCCGCCGGGCGGCAGGGCGCCGCGGCGTCCCGGACGGTGACCGTCCCGGCCCGTCCGGTGCGGACGGCGGCGACGGACGACGGGCCGCGGCGGCGCGGCTGGGAGCTGGCGTCGTGGGCGGTGGCGAACGCGGCCGAGCTGCGCGTCACCCGGGTGGCGTTCGACGGCCGGGTGTGGACCGCCGAGGAGTCCCGGGCCGGCTGGCGTACGGAGACGGGCCGCGCCGGCGAGGGCGCGGCGGCCGTCCGGATCACCACCGCCCAGTAGACCGCTCAGCAGTACGAGCGTGCCCCCGTCGGGGGCATCCGCCGGAACGGAAGGTTGCCGCCTGGGAGGGCGGGGTATACGCCCGCGCCCGATGCGGCGGTTCCGGGTCGCGCCGCTGGTGAACAGAGGATTGTCGGCCTTTTCCCTCCCCCGGACGCCCGACTGGTTTGCCCGATTGTTCACAGAACTGATAATGCGACGCATTACCAACTCTTTACACAAGGCCACCGCAACCTTCGGAGGGCTCGGGCGGTAGTCACTGCGTCCGCACGCCGGACAGCGAACGACAGTCACACCCGTCGAAGCACACCCCGTCGAAGGAGCAACATGTCCCTCCCCCTCACGCGTCGGATCGCCCAGGTCGCCCTGCTCGTCGCGGCGGGCACCGCCCCCGTCGTCGGCGCGGCCGGCGCGGCGAGCGCGGACGCGCTCAAGGCCCCCGAGCTGGGCGGTCTGACCGCGGTGGACGCCACCCAGGTGGGCAACCACGTCGAGACGGTCTCCAAGACGGCCGACGCGGTGACGACGGACGCGGGCAACAAGGTCGTGCACACCGCCCTGCCCGCCGCCAAGAAGGCGCTGGGCACCACCAGCACCACCGGCAAGGCCACCCTGCACTCCGGCCAGAAGACCGCAGGCCACCTGGCGGGCACCGCCGGTTCGGCGGTCGGCGGCGCGGCCAAGACCGTGGGCAAGGGCGGCGCGATGGGCAAGGGCCTGCCCACCGACCAGCTCGGCGGTGGCGTGACCAAGTCCCTGCCGCTCGGCGGCTGAACCGGCCGGAGCGTACGGCGCGAGCGGATCGCCGGTCCGGTCCGGGGCCGCGTCCACCGGCCCGCGGACCGGACGGCACCACCGTCGGCGACGCGTCCGGCACGTGAGGGCCCGGGAGATCCCGGGCCCTTCACGCGTGCGCGGACCGGCGGCTCAGTCCGCCAGGCGGCGGACGGCCGCCTCCACCCGCTCGTCGGTCGCGGTGAAGGCGATCCGCACGAAGCGCTCGCCCGCCGCGCCGTAGAACTCGCCGGGCGCCACGAGGATGCCGCGCTTCGACAGCTCCCCGACGGTGTCCCAGCACGGTTCGTCCCGCGTGGCCCACAGGTACAGCGACGCCTCGCTGTGCTCGATGCGGAACCCGGCGCCCTCGAAGGCGGCCCGCAGGGCGGCCCGGCGGCGGGCGTAGCGCGCCCGCTGCTCGGTGACGTGCGCCGTGTCGCCGAGCGCGGCCACCGTGGCGGCCTGCACCGGGGCGGCGACCATCATCCCGCCGTGCTTGCGGATCCGCAGCAGCTCGCCGAGGACGGCCGCGTCGCCGGCGAGGAACGCGGCCCGGTAGCCGGCCAGGTTGGAGCGCTTGGACAGCGAGTGGACGGCGACGATCCCGTCGTACGAGCCCCCGCAGACGTCCGGATGGAGGACGGAGACCGGCTCGGTCTCCCAGCCCAGCTCCAGGTAGCACTCGTCGCTGACGAGCAGGACGCCGTGCTCGCGGGCCCAGGCGACCGCGCGGCGCAGCTCGTCCGCCGACATGACACGGCCGGTGGGGTTCGAGGGCGAGTTCAGCCAGAGGAGCCTGAGGCCGGCCGGGTCGAGCTCCGCCACCGCGGCGTCGGACGTGAAGGTCTCGGCGTCGTAGACGACCGGCTCGGCGCCCGCCAGCCGCGCGCCCACCTCGTACGTCGGGTAGGCGAGCCGCGGGTAGGCGACCCTGTCGCCCGCGCCGAGGCCGAGCTGGGTGGGCAGCCAGGCGACCAGCTCCTTGGAGCCGACCACCGGCAGCACGTTCTCGTGCGCCATCCCGCGGGCGCCCAGCCGGCGCTCCGTCCAGCCGGTGAGCGCGTCGCGCAGCGCGGCCGTGCCCCAGACCGTCGGATAGCCGGGGCTGTCCGCCGCCTCGGCGAGGGCCCGGCGGACCAGCGCGGGGACCGGGTCCACGGGCGTGCCCACGGAGAGGTCCACGATGCCGTCGGGGTGCGCGGCTGCCGTGGCCTTGTAGGGCTCGAGGCGGTCCCAGGGGAAGACGGGGAGGCGGGAGGAGACTGCGGTCACGCTGGGCTGCTCGCTCTCTTGGGCTGGGAGTGGTCCGTGAAAGTAGGGGGAATGCCGCGGCCCCGTACGGCGGTGGGCTGTACGGGGCCGGGTGCGGTGCCTAGGGGCAGCTCACTGGTTCTGCGGCGGCAGCGCGGCGATGAACGGGTGGTCCCGCTCGATCAGCCCCAGCTTGGAGGCGCCACCCGGCGAGCCGAGCTCGTCGAAGAACTCGACGTTCGCCTTGTAGTAGTCCTTCCACTCGTCCGGGGTGTCGTCCTCGTAGAAGATCGCCTCCACCGGGCAGACGGGCTCACAGGCGCCACAGTCGACACATTCGTCCGGGTGGATGTACAAGGACCGGGAGCCCTCGTAGATGCAGTCGACGGGGCACTCCTCGATGCACGCCTTGTCCTTCACGTCGACACAAGGCTGCGCGATGACGTAGGTCACGCTGTCGTTCCTCCTCGGTAGGGGTCATCTCGCGCGGGAGCGCGGCGTCGTCGATGCCCACACCTAGTATCTCCGTTCCGGGGCTCATCACGAACAGGAGGGGCTGGGAGAGCTGTGGAATTCACCACGGGCGGACGGCTGGAAATACGGATCAGTTCCGAAGATGTGGGAAAAAGGGTGTCGGTGCGGGCACTGAACGACCGCACCTCTTCCCCGGAGCGGTTCGCCGACGCCGTCGGAGTGCTCACCTCCTGGACGGATGGTGTGTTGCGGATCACACGCCGCGACGGGCGGACGGTCGAGGTCGCGGAGGACGCGCTCGTCGCGGGCAAGGTCGTCCCGGCCGCCCCGGCGCGGCGGCGCGGTCCGGCGGCGACGCTGCGCGAGCTCCAGGACGTCGCCGCGCGCGGCTGGCCCGCCACCGAGACCGGGCGGCTGGGCGACTGGGCGCTCCGCGCCGCCGGCGGCTTCACCGCCCGCGCCAACTCGGCGCTGCCCCTGGGCCGTTCCGGGCTGCCGCTGCCGGAGGCGGTGGACCGGGTCACCGCCTGGTACCACGAGCGGGGACTCCCGGCGCGCGTCCAGGTCACCACCGGCGACCCGGCGGAGGACGAGCGGCTCGACGCCGGGCTGGCCGCCCGCGGCTGGACCGCCGAGCGGTACGCCCTGATGCGGACGGCCGCCCTGGCACCGGTCGCGGACGCGGCGGAGGACGTCGATCAGGTGCTGTTGAGCCGCGAGCCGGACGAGGCGTGGCTGGAGATGTACGGGCGCGTCGAGAACCCCGGCGCCGCCCGCGCGGTGCTGGCCGGCGGGCCGTCCGTGTGGTGCGCGAGCGTTCCCGGCGCCGCCATCGGGCGCTGTGTGGTCGACGGCCGGTGGGCGGGGTTCGCCGCCCTGGAGGTCTCCCCCGAGCACCGGCGGAAGGGGCTGGCGACGCGGGTCATGGCCGCGCTGGCGCGGCGGGCGCTGAACGAGGGCGCCTCGGCCGCGTACCTCCAGGTCGAGACCGGCAACGCGGGCGCGCTGGCGCTCTACGACCGGCTCGGCTTCACGACGCACCACGCCTACCACTACCGTCGCGAACCGGAGCACTGAGCGGCGGGCGTGCGGGGAGCGCCGCGGAGGGATCACCATGGGAAGCCTGGAGGGCGGCGGGCGGCGCGCGGAGACCGCGCGGCCGGCCCTCATGACCTGGGGAAGGCCGGAATGACCGAGACCAGCGGCCGGCGGCGGTTCGCCGAAGCGGCCCGCGACGAGCGGCCCGACCTGGCGCTGCTGTGCCTGCTCATCGCCGCCGAGGCCGACCCCGGGCTCGGTGAACGGGAGCTCGACGCGGCCCAGATGGAGCTGGACCGCCTCGCCGGGATGCTGCCGGCGCTCGGCCGGCACGCCGAGCCGGAGCGCTGGGCCGCGGCCCTCGCGGAGCTGCTCGGCGAGCGCTGCGGCTTCCACGGGACCCCCGCCGACTACCGGCGGCTGGAGTCCTCGCTCCTCACCTCGGTGCTGGAGCGGCGTCGGGGGCTGCCGATCCTGCTGTCCGTGGTGTGGCTGGAGGTGGCCCGGCGGGCCGGGGCGCCGGTGTACGGGGTGGCGCTGCCCGGCCACTTCGTCGTCGGCTTCGGCGCCCCCGACGGGCGGCATGTGCTCGCCGACCCGTTCGAGGGCGGGCGGACGCTGTCCGAGGAGGAGGCGGGGCTGCTCGTCGCCGGCGCCACCGGCACCCCGGTGCCGCCCGCCGCGTTCTCGCCCGCCGAACCCCTGGAGATCGTCCTCCGCATCCTCAACAACATCCGCGCCTGGGCGACGGCCCGCCCCGAGCGCGGCGGCGTCCGGCTCTGGGCCGTGGAACTCTCCCTGCTCCTCCCCGGCCACCCCGCGCGGCTCCGCCATGAGCACGCCGAACTCCTCGTGGAGCGCGGGGAGTTCGCCCGTGGGGCGCGGGAACTGGAGGAGTACGCCGAGGTGATCGCCCCGGTGGAGCCGGAGACGGCGGAGGCGGTGCGCCGGCAGGCGCTGGCGGCGCGGGCGCTGCTCAACTGACGCCGAGCCGCGGGACCGTTCAGAGCCACCCCTTCTCCCGCGCGATGCGCACCGCGTCGGCCCGGTTCCGCGCCCCCGTCTTCTGGATCGCCGTCGACAGGTAGTTGCGGACGGTCCCGTGCGACAGGTGGAGCCGCTTCGCCAGTTCGGCGTTGGTCGACCCGTCGGCCGAGGCGCGCAGCACCGACCGTTCGCGCTCGGTCAGCGGGTCCGCCCCCGCGGCGAGGGCCGCCGCCGCGAGCGCCGGGTCGATGACCCGCTCGCCGCGCAGCACCCGGCGTACGGCGTCCGCCAGCTGGGCCGCCGGGGCGTCCTTGACCAGGAAGGCGGACGCGCCCGCCTCCATCGCCCGGCGCAGATAGCCGGGGCGGCCGAACGTCGTGAGGATGACGATCCGTACCTCCGGTGCCTCCCGTCCCAGCAGCGCCGCCGCCTCCAGGCCGGTCAGCCCGGGCATCTCGATGTCGAGCAGTGCCACGTCGGGCCGCGCCCGCCGGGCCGCCTCCACCACCTCGTCCCCCCGCGCCACCTGCGCGACGACCTCGATGTCCGCCTCCAGGTCCAGCAGCGCGGCGAGCGCCTCGCGGACCATGGACTGGTCCTCGGCGAGGAGGACGCGGACCGGTGGGGAGGACGGCTCGGCGGAGGTTTCGCTCATGCCGTCAGGGTAGGGGGCGGCGGCCGGCGCGCGGTGCGTCGGTGCAGTTGAGAGGGGAGGTGAGGGGCCCGCGGTTCAGGAAGCGCGTTCCGGCGTCTCCGCCGGGGCCGGTGTCTCCGGTGCCGCGCGGACCAGGGGGACGCAGGCGCGGAGGCGGAAGCCGCCGCGGGGGCCGCGGCCGGTTTCGAGGCGGCCGTCGGCGAGGGCGAGGCGTTCGGCGAGGCCGGTGAGGCCGTTGCCGTGCGGGCACTGGGGGCCCTGGCCGTCGTCGGTGACGGTGAGGCGGAGTTCGTCGCCGCTCTCGGTGAGGGAGACCTCGCAGCGGCGGGCGCCGCTGTGCCGGACGGTGTTGGTGACGGCCTCGCGGAGGGCCCAGGCGAGGGCGCCCTCGGCGTCGGGGGCGAGGTCGGGGTGGCCGGTGCCGGCCCGGGTGAGGTCGGCGGTGATGCCGGCGGCGGCGAGGGCCGTCCGGGCGCCGGCGAGTTCGCCCTCCAGGGTGGGGCGGCGGAAAC
Source organism: Streptomyces mobaraensis (assembly GCF_020099395.1). Classification (NCBI taxonomy): domain Bacteria; kingdom Bacillati; phylum Actinomycetota; class Actinomycetes; order Kitasatosporales; family Streptomycetaceae; genus Streptomyces; species Streptomyces mobaraensis. The sequence goes on from NZ_CP083590.1 coordinate 2,670,961, forward strand.
CGGTGACGGCCTCGCGGACGTCGACGAGGGCCTGCCGGCTGACGCGTTCGATGTCGGCGACCTGCTGGGCGGCCTGCTCGGGGCGGTCCGGCAGCATCCGGCCGGCGAGCTCGCTCTTGAGGGTGATGAGCGAGAGGGAGTGGCCGAGCAGGTCGTGCAGGTCGCGGGCGAGGCGGAGGCGCTCCTCGTTGGCGGCGAGCTGGGCGACGGCGGCCCGTGCCTCGCGGAGTTCGCGCATGGTGCGGCCCATCTGGACGACGGCCGTCATCGCCCCGCCGCCGAGCAGCGTGGCCGTGAGCACCATGAACAGGCCGCTGTCCGCGTGGCCGCTGAGCAGGCCGAGGGCCAGGACGGTGGCGCCGATCGCGGCGATGGCCCGGGCCGCCAGGCGGACCGGCAGCAGGACGGCGCTGGAGATGGAGACGTAGACGAGCAGGGTGAGCCAGGGGCCGCCGAGCGTCGCCACCATGAGCAGGGACAGGACGTACAGCCCGGCCAGGACGCCCAGCTGCCCCCGGTTGGCGACGTCGCCCGACCGGGGGCCGAAGAGGAGATACAGGTAGCCGGCGAGGAAGGCGGAGAGCCCGCACCAGCCGAACGCGGTGGCGGTCGGCGAGTGCCGGCCGCCGGTGAGGTCGGCGACCGCGTATACCAGATAGGTGAGGTACAGGACGGTCCAGCAGGACTTGACCAGGACCTGCCGCCGGGTCTCCGGGGCCCTGCCGATCATCATGTCACCGTTTCCGTCCATGTCCCCGAGTCTCCCTCAGGGCCCCCGGGAGCCGGGGGCCGCGCCGGCTCACGCCTTGTGGGTGTCCTTGCGGTACAGCCAGGCCGCGGCGCCGCTGAACAGCGCGAGGTAGCCGACGAGCAGCAGGACGTCCCGGGCGCCCGGCGCGTCGCCGCGCTCGATGGCCTGGCCGAGTCCGGCGTAGGCGTGGGTGGGAACGTATTCGGCGATCGTCTGGAGCCAGTGCGGGAAGGTCGCGGAGGGCATCCACAGACCGCCGAGGGCGGCCAGGCCGAAGTAGACGATCATCACGATGGGACGGACGGCGTCACCGGTGGCCAGGTAGCCGATGGCCACGCCGAGCGCCGCGAAGACGCAGCTGCCGGCCCAGATGGAACCGGTCAGGGCCAGCCACTGCCACGCCTCCAGGCGCACGCCCTTGGCCGCGGCCGCGATGGCGAACACCACGAGGATGCCCGGCAGGGAGACCACGGCGGCCGAGGCGATCTTCGCGGTCACATAGCCGCGGCCCGGCAGCGAGGTCAGCCGCAGCTGGCGCACCCAGCCCTTCTCGCGCTCCTTGGCGATGCGCTCGGCGTTGCCGATGAGGACGGCCGTGATGGCGCCGAAGGTGGCCATGGAGACCATGTACAGCACCGGGAAGGTCAGCCCGGTGTCGCCCAGCTTCTCGTCGCTCTTCGCCCCGGACGCGATCAGCAGGTAGAGCGCCGCCGGATAGAGCACCGAGAAGAACATGAACTTCTTGTTGCGCAGGGTGCGCGAGACTTCCAGCCGGATCAGGGTGTTCATGAGGAGACCGCCTCCCCGGCGGTGGCGGCGTCGGTGATGGCGATGAAGGCCTGCTCCAGGCCGAGGCCCGCGACCTCCAGGTTGCGCGGGTAGAGCCCGAGCCCGTACAGCGCGTGCACGGTGGCGTCGGCGTCGTGGGACTGGATCCGGACGGTGCGGCCGGAGACCTCCAGGGCGGCCAGCATCGGCAGGGAGCGCAGGGCGTCCTGGGGGATCTGCCCGTCCAGGTCGAAGACGATCCGGCGGGCGCCGGCCTTGGCCTTGATCTCGGCCGCGGAGCCGTCCGCGAGGATCCGGCCGCGGTGGAGGACGATGACGCGGTCGGCGATCGCGTCGGCCTCCTCCAGGTAGTGGGTGGCGAAGAGGACGGCCCGGCCCTCGTCGGCCTGGCGGCGCATGGCGCCCCAGAACGTCTGGCGGGAGGTGACGTCCATGCCCGTCGTCGGCTCGTCGAGGACGATCAGGTCGTTCGCGCCGGCCGTCGCGAGTGCGAAGCGCACCCGCTGCTCCTGGCCGCCGGAGAGCTTGTTGACCAGCCGGTCCGCGATCTCGGTGATGCCCGCCTGCTCCATGACCCGGTCGACCGGATACGCGCGCGGGTGCAGGTCGCAGGCGAGGCGCACCAGTTCGCGGACGCGGACGTCCTCCATCAGGCCGCCGCTCTGCAGCATCGCGCCGACCATGCCCTGTTCGAGCGCGCGCTGCGGGGTGGTGCCGAAGAGCTCGACCGTGCCGGAGTCGGCCTGGCTCAGGCCGAGGAGGAGATCGAGGGTGGTGGACTTGCCGGCGCCGTTGGGGCCGAGGAGGGCGACGGTCTCGCCCGGGTAGAGCTGGAGATCGAGATCGGCCACGGCCCGTACGGTGCCGTAGCTCTTGTTGACGTTCGCGAAGCTGACGGCGGGAACGGCTCCCGCGCGCCGGCTGTCCCCCGTGAACGTCCCTGCGGTGATGGTCATAGGGCCATCCTGGCCGGGCGGCGGCGCGCGGGGCAGTGTCGGGCGTCGTGTGCTCGGCATGACAGATGTCATGTCCCCGCCTCGCCCGGGGCGGGTGTGATACGGGCGGTACGGGAAGGTCCCCGTGCCGGTGACCGGGACGGGGACCTCCGCACGCCGTGCGTGCCGGGTGTCAGCCGACGTTCGTCTTGATGACGACCAGCCGCTCGGCCGGCGTCTTGCCGCGCAGCGCCTTGCCCAGCGCCCCGGCGACGTCCTGCGGGGTGACCGGCGTCTTGCTGCCGTTGCCCCGGGTGATCAGCACGCCGTCGAAGCTCTTGCCGTACAGCGACTTGATCGCCTCAAGGTTGTAGCTCTCGACCAGCTTGCCGCCGACCTCCTTGACCGTGAGGATCTTCGGAAGCGAGAAGGCCGGGCCGAACTGGACGCGGTGCGCCAGGTCGGTCTGGATCGTGACCCGGTCGGACATCGCCGGCTTGGCGAACTCCTCCATCATCCGGTCGACCTCGGCGTTGGACACCTTCGGCTGCCGGCTGGTGGTCGGCAGCGTCACGGGGACGTCCTCGCCGGTCTCGACGCGCTGACGGTAGGCGTCGGCCACGGCCTGGACGCCCTTGTCGACGTCCACGCCCTGGTACGGCTTGCCGTACACCGGGACCGCCTTGCCGGGGACGAAGCGGATCGTTCCGTCCTTGGCACCGCCGGTCTCGCCCGCGAGGGACTTGAGCGCGGCGGCGACCTTCTCCTCGTCGACGGTCACCGTCGGCCGGGCCGTCTTGCCGCTGCCCACCAGGGAGCCGACGACGGTGACGGGGTTGTAGTCCCGGCCGGAGACCGAGCGGACGGTCTCCTGGGTGTCGATGGACAGCCCGGCAACGGACGGCTTCAGGTCCACCTTCTTGTCGCCGATGGTCACCTTCAGCGGCGCGGTGGCGCGGCTGCCGACCTTGGCGTCGAGCTTCTGCACGGCCTGCTCCTTGGAGCTGCCGCCGATGTCGACACCGAGCACGGTGGTGCCCTGGGGGACGTCGGAGTGGTTCATCACCAGGCCGGCGCCGTAGGCGACACCGCCGAGGACGACCACGCCGCCGGCCAGCAGGACGAGCTTGTTGCGCCCCTTCTTCTTGGGCTTCTTGGCCGCGCCCTTCGCGGCGGCCTTGGCCGGGGGCTTCGGGGCGCTCGGCGGAGTGCCCTGGACCACGCCCGGCGGCTTGGGGACCGACGGACCACCGGGCTTGGGCACGGCGGGGCCGGCACCGGCGCCGGGACCGGACGCCGACGGGGCGCCCTGGCCGGCCGCCGCGCCCGTCTTCGGCTTCGGCACGGCGATGCGCGGGGCACCGCTGTCGACGGGCGGCTTGGGCACGGCGACGCGGGGCGCGCCGCTGTCGAGCGGCGGCTTCGGGCCGCCGGGGGCCTGGGGGCCGCCCTGGGCCTTCGGTCCGGCCGGGGCCTTGGGACCGCCCGGGGCCTGCTGCCCGGCCTTCTGCCCGCCCGGTGCGGTGTGCCCGCCGGGCGCCTTGGGTCCACCGGGTGCCTTGGGGCCGCCCGGCGCCTTGTGCCCGCCCGGCGCGGGGACCGGCGGCATGCCGCTGACCAGCGTCTCCGCGGCCGGGTTCGGGCGCATGGCGCCGGGCGGCGGCGGGACGGAGCCCGGGACACCGGGCGGCGGCACCTGCGGGCCCGGCCGCTGCTGACCGCCGGGCTGCTGACCGCCCTGCTGCTGGCCGAACGGCTGACCGGCCTGCGGAGCGCCCTTGGCGCCCTTCTTCTTCTTGCTCTGCTTCTGCTTCTTCTGCTGCTGCGCGGGGCCGGGCGCGGGCGGCGGCACGACCGGGGACTGCCCCACGGGCGGCGGCACCACGGGGAAGCCGTCGTGCGGGGTGTCCGTCCGGTTGCCGACGGGGAACGGCAGGCGGGGGCCCTGCCCCTGGCCGCCCTGGCTCCCCGGCCCGGCCTGGCCGCCCTGACCGGGGGCCTGGCCCTGGCCCGGGAACGGCGGCGCCGGGAACTGCTGGGTGGTCTCCGGGGCACCCGGCCCGTTCGCCGCTCCGGCGCCGGGCCCGCTCCACGGCGCGCCGCCGGGGGCCTGGGGGCCGCCGGGGCGCGAGGGGGCGTTGCCCGTCAGCGCGTCGGCGGTCCAGGGCGCTCCCCCGGCCGCCGGGGTGGTGTCGAAGGGGTCGCTGGGCAGCGGCGTCGCGCCGGTGACGGACGGGTCGCCGGGTACGGGCATGGCACCCGTGGTCTCCGGGCCGCCGGGCCACGGCGTACCGCCCTGGCCGGGGAACTGCCCGTGGGCCTGGTGGCCGCCGCCCATGCCCGGGTGCGCTCCCTGGCCGGGGGCCGGGCTCGCGAACGGGTCACCGGGGACGGGCCCGGCGCCGGTCGTGGCGGGGTCGCCCGGCCAGGAGGCGTTGCCGCCCCCCGGCATCTGCCGCATCTGCTGCGTCGGGTGCGACTGCTGCGACTGCGGGTACGGCGACTGCGCGCCGCCGAACGGGTCGCCGGACGGGCCGGGGCCGCCCGACCACGGGCTGCCCCCCTGTCCGGCCTGCCCGGCCTGTCCCGCCTGGCCGCTCCGCCCACCCTGGGCGCCGGGGGCACCCGGGACGCCCGCGCGCGGCACCGCGCCCGTCGTCGACGGGTCGCCGGGCAGCGGCGGGTGCGGGGCGGCACCGCCGCCGGCGAGGTCGCGCGGTATGCCGGGCACCGGGCCCGTACCGGCGTCGGCGCCCGTACCGGGCACCGGGCCGCGCGGCGCGGGGGTGCGGCGGGGCAGACCGTCGGCGCCGGCCGCGGGGGAGCCGCCGGGCGGCGTGGAGCCGGCGGCCGGCTTGCGGGGCGCGAACCAGTCGCTGGTCTTCTCGGCCGGGCGCTCCGGCTCGGGGGCCGGGGCGGCGGGCGGCTCGGGCCGCCGGGCGGGCGCGGCGGCCTGCGGACGCTCGTCCGCCTCGCGCTGTCGCACCGCGCCCTGAGAGGTCTCGGGGGCCGCGGCGGCCTCGCCGGCCTGTGACTCGTCGCCCACGGGCGTCCGCATGACGACCGGCGGGATGGGACGCGAACCCGGGATGTTGATGCGGATCCGCGTGGTCAGCGTGGTCTCGGTCTTCGGCGCGTCCGGCTTGCGTCCGGTGGTCGGCCGGCCGTCGCCCGCGGATCCGTAGGGCTGAGTCCCCGACGGATACGCGGCACCACCGCGGCCCTGGGGCCCGGAGGACGGACTGTCAGATTCTCGGCTCAAAGCAGGTTCTCCCGGTTATTCTCCGCCGCCCTCCGACCTCTCCGGGGTCGCCCATGCCCAAGGTCAGGGGGGCTCGGCGGCGCCACCACCATACTGGGCACCGCGGGCGCGCACTTGACGAGCGCCGGATACCCAGGCCGCCCACCGGCGATACGCGCCGTCGCGGCCCGCACGGGGGCGGGCGACATCAAGGAAAAGTCAGGCGAAACGCCGGACAAAACAGTCGCCTCACGGGCCAAGTCGACTGTCGCGCCCGTTCGGTTGCGGATTTCGGACCAGCGTGGCACAGATCACAACGACGACCATCCCGCCCAGCATGAAGACGTTCGACCCGATCCCGGCCTCGAACAGGAAGTCCCCCTCGGGCCGGTTGAGGGCGAGCAGCAGCACCGCGAGCAGCCAGCCGACGCCGCCCACGGCGGCCCCCGTCCGGCCGCCCGTCAGCGCCCGTCCGCCGTAGCAGAGGCCGCCGACGGCGAGCAGGGCGAGCAGCAACCCGCCGGGGAACCAGGCGCCTTGCACCAGCGCGCCCGCGACGCCGACCAGGAAGCCCAGGACGAGCAGGCCCAGATGGGAGACGACCTTCCCGGCCGTCAGAGTGCCGGTCAGCATGCCGCACCCGGCCCTTCGACGCCCTCGGCCGCACCGGCGACCCCGGCGAACAGGTCGTCCTCCCGGTCCGCGGCCGCCTTTCCGCGCACGAGGCGGTAGTACTCGTCGGCGAGGAGCGGCTGGCCCAGCTCGTTGGAGAGGGCGAAGAAGTGACCGTCCACCACGATCTGGGTGACGTGCGCCCGCATGGCCGCCGCCTTCGCGGCGAGATAAGGGGCCGTGTGCGGGGCGGCCGTCACCTCGTCGTCCGGGACGACGCCCGGCACGTCGTCGAGCGCGGCGACGCCGGGGAACGGCCGGGGCTCCCCCTCCGCCGCGGCCTCGCGCAGCCGCGCGAAGCCCGCCTCGACGACCGAGCGCGGGACGCAGTTCCAGTACACCTTCGCCACCCGGTGCGGCTCCCCGAGGTCCCGGCGGAACGCGGGCTCGGCCGCCAGCTCCACCGCGCGCATGGCCACCCGGTGCGCCTGGATGTGGTCGGGGTGGCCGTAGCCGCCGTGCGGGTCGTAGGTGACCAGCACCTGCGGACGCACCTCGCGCATCACCTCGACGAGGTACCCGGCGGCCTCGTCGACGTCCGCTCTCCAGAAGCTCCCGGGACGGTCGTTCTGCGGCGCGCCCATCATCCCGGAGTCCCGGTAGCGCCCCCGGCCGCCCAGGAAGCGGTGGTCGGTGACGCCGAGCTCCTTCATCGCGGCGGCCAGTTCGCCCGCGCGGTGGGCGCCGAGGGCGTCCTCCCGATCGGCCGCGAGGTGGGCGAGGCCCGGCGGGATCACCTCGCCCTCCTCGCCGAGGGTGCAGGTCACCAGGGTGACGTGGGCACCCTCGGCCGCGTACTTGGCCATGGTCGCGCCGTTGTTGATCGATTCGTCGTCCGGGTGCGCGTGCACCAGGAGCAGCCGGCGGCCGGGAAGGTCGGTCATGGGAACAGCCTACGAGCCGGACGGCGCGGCACGGGAGCCGACCGCGGCGCCGCGCGGGCGCCCGGGACCTGCCGGCGCGGTCAGAACTTGATACCACCGATCATCGCGGTGACGCTCTTCGTCAGCTGGTGGAGGGTGGGGGCGACGGTCGAGCTCGCGAGGTAGAACCCCAGCAGCACGCAGATCGCGGCGTGGCCCGCCTTCAGCCCCGACTTCCGGCACAGCAGGATCACGATGATCGCCAGCAGCACCACCGCCGAAATCGAGAGCGCCACAGCGGTTCACCTCCAGATACGCGGTCGAACGGACGGCAGACGGACGGCAGGTCGAACGGCGCGCACGGGCCCGTGGGGACACGCGGCGGAGAAGCGGGGGCGTCCCCCCTCTGCGTGAAGGATCATAACTATCCGCACAGCTCCCGTGACTCGGTGCACAGGAGCGCGCCCGGGGCGCACGGTGACTTCTCGCCGCGCGGCACCGGCCGGCCCTAGGCTCGGCCGCATGACCGGACAGCTCTCGTTCCCCCGCCAGTACGCCCGGACCCAGCACTTCACCCTGGGCGCGCCCCGTGCGTTCACCGTGGCACCGGACGGTTCACGCGTCGTCTTCCTGCGCTCCCGTTCGGGCACCGACCGCTCTCATGTGCTGTGGGTGCTCGATCTCGACGACGGCCGGGAGTACCCGGCGGGCGATCCGGCGGCGCTGCTGGGCGGCGCGGAGGAGGAGTTGTCGCCCGAGGAGCGCGCGCGGCGCGAGCGGGCGCGCGAGGGCTCGGCGGGCATCGTGGGCTACGCGGTGGACGGCGCGGCCGAGTTGGCGGCCTTCGCCCTGTCGGGGCGGCTGTTCGTCGCCGAGCTCCAGGGCGGGAGCACCGTCGAACTCCCCGTGCCGGGACCGGTCACGGACCCGCGGCCGTCGCCCGACGGCCGGCACGTCGCGTACGTCGCGGGCGGGGCGCTGCGCGTGGTGGAGGCGGACGGCGGCCAGGACCGGCCGCTGGCGGAGCCGGAGTCGGCGGACGTCACCTGGGGGCTGGCGGAGTTCATCGCGGCGGAGGAGATGGACCGCTCGCGCGGCTTCTGGTGGTCGCCGGACGGTACGGCCCTGCTGGCGGCCCGGGTGGACGAGGCGCCCGTGCGCCGCTGGTGGATCGCCGACCCGGCGCGGCCCGCCGAGGTCCCGGCCGAGATCGCCTATCCGGCCGCCGGGACCCCGAACGCGGAGGTCTCGCTGGCCCTGCTGGGCCTGGACGGCTCCCGCACGGAGGTGGCGTGGGACCGCGCCCGCTTCCCGTACCTGGCCCGGGTGCACTGGTCCGCGGGCGGCCCCCCGCTGCTGCTGGTGCAGGCTCGCGACCAGCGCACGCAGACCGTCCTGGAGGTGAACACCGCCACCGGCGCCACGCGTGCGCTCCTCACCGAGGAGGACCCGGCGAATTGGCTGGATCTTTTCCCCGGGGTGCCCGCGTGGACGCCCGACGGCCGGCTGGTGCGGATCGCGGATACGGACGGGGCGCGCGCCCTGGTCGTCGGCGAACGGGTGCTCACCGGACCCGAGTTGTTCGTCCACGACGTGCTCGACATCACCGATGAATCGGTGCTGGTCAGGGCATCCGCCGGGGCCGCCGCGGACGATCCGGAGCCGGGCGCGGCGCACGTCTGGCGGATCGGCGAGGGGGGCGCGGAACGGCTCTCCGACCGGCGCGGGCGGCACTCCGCCGTGCGCTCCGGGGCGGTCACCGTGCTGGTCTCGGCCGTACCGGACCGGCCCGGGAGCGAGGCCGTCGTCCTGCGCGACGGCAAGCCGGTGGCCACCGTGGCGTCGCTCGCCGAGACCCCCGTGCTCTCCGCACGCCCCCGGTTCACCCGGTCGGGGGATCGCGGGATTCCGTGTGCCGTGCTGCTGCCGACCGGCTACCGCGAGGGCGACGGTCCGCTGCCCGTCCTGATGGACCCGTACGGGGGACCCCACGGCCCCCGGGTGGTCGCCGCGCACAACGCGCACCTCACGTCCCAGTGGTTCGCCGACCAGGGCTTCGCGGTGGTCGTCGCCGACGGCCGGGGCACCCCGCACACCTCCCCCGCCTGGGAGAAGGCGATCCGCGACGACTTCGCCGGCGTCACCCTCGACGACCAGGTCGACGCCCTCCACGGCCTCGCCGGCCGCTTCCCCCTCGACCTCGGCCGCGTCGCCATCCGCGGCTGGTCCTACGGCGGCTACCTCGCCGCCCTCGCCGTCCTCCGCCGCCCCGACGTCTTCCACGCGGGCATCGCGGGCGCCCCGGTCACCGACTGGCGGCTGTACGACACGCACTACACCGAGCGGTACCTCGGGCTGCCGGACGACCGGCCGGAGGTGTACGAGCGGAACTCCCTCGTGAGCGAGCGGGGATTGTCGGGCGCCGCCCCGGAGCGGCGCCCGCTGATGATCATCCACGGGCTGGCGGACGACAACGTGGTCGTCGCCCACGCGCTGCGGCTGTCGTCCGCGCTGCTCGCGGACGGGCGGCCGCACGAGGTGCTGCCGTTGTCCGGGGTGACGCACATGACCCCGCAGGAGCAGGTGGCCGAGAACCTGCTGTTGCTGCAGGTGGACTTCCTGCGGCGGTCGCTGGGCGGGTGAGGGTGCCCCGGTCCCGCCCTTTCGCCGTTTCCCGGGGGCAAGCCCCCGGACCCCCGGAACCGCGCTCCGCGCGGTTGTCCTCAAACGCCGGACGGGCTGAAGTGCCCGCCCGGGCGCACTATCCAGCCCGTTGGGGGTCCCCCTCTGGGGGAGTTTGAGGACGAGCGGCGAAGCCGCGAAAAAAGGGGGGGCTGGGGCGCAGCCCCCGGAATCGGCGAAGGTGGGGGCACCCCCTCTGGGGGAGGGACCGGGGCACGATTCCGCACCACCCGCCGCAGCCCTCTTGACCGCGCGGTAACTCCGTTGCCACAGTCCCGTCCAACCGGCGTGTGAGCCCGACCACACCGCCGGGACACACCGACGACACAGCGGGGGGCCGCGCCATGACGAGTCCTTCCCCGACCGTTCCGCCTCCCCCGCCCGCCGGGGCCGTACCGGTCGCACCACCGGAACTCGCGGGCCGCTCCCCAGGACGCCTGATGTGGCTGCGGTTCCGGCGCGACCGCGCCGGCGTCGTCTCGGCCTGCGTCGTGGTGTTCTTCTTCGCCGTCGCGGCGGCGGCACCGCTGGTCTCGAAGCTGTACGGGAAGACCCCGACGGCGACGTACGGGCTGGACGAGACGGGCCTGCTCAACGAGTACGGCTACCCGATCGCCCCCAACGGGGGGATGTCGGGCCGGTTCTGGTTCGGCATCGAGCCGACGCTCGGCCGGGACGTGCTGACGCAGCTCGTCTACGGCATCCGCACCTCGCTCCTGATCGCCGCGGCGGCCACCGTCCTGTGCGTGGTGACGGGCGTGCTGATCGGGGTGACGGCCGGGTACGTGGGCGGGCGGACGGACTACTTCCTGGGGCGGTTCATCGATCTGCTGCTGGCGTTTCCGCAGCAGTTGTCGTTCGTCGCGTTCACGCCGGTCGTCTACGCGCTGTTCGTCAGCCCGGAGAAGGAGACCCCGACCTATCTCAGGGTGGTGACCCTGATCGTGGTGCTGTGGGCGCTGGGCTGGATGGGGTTGGCGCGGCTGCTGCGCGGGCAGGTACTGAGCCTGCGGGAGCGGGAGTTCGTGGAGGCCGCCAAGGTGACGGGCGCGTCGCCGTGGCGGATCATCACCCGCGAACTGCTGCCCAACCTGTGGACGCCGATCCTCGTCCAGTCCACCCTGATGCTCCCCGCCTTGGTCACCGCGGAGGCGGGGCTGTCCTTCATCGGCGTCGGCATCGTGGAGCCCACCCCGGACTGGGGGCGGATGTTCGCCAACGGCGCCAGGTACTACGAGAGCGACATCACCTACATCTTCTTCCCCGGGATAGCGATGATCCTCTTCGTGGTGGCCTTCAACCTCCTCGGGGACTCCGTCCGGGACGCGTTCGACCCCCGGACCCAGCGCTGATCGGGCGCCCAAGGCAAGACAACGGCACGGACAGCACGGCACGTACGGCACAGCACGGCACGTCAACGTCACCACACGGACAGGCAGGTGCACCCATGAGGAGACACGACCGCAGGGCCCCGTACGCCGTGGCCCTGGCCGCCGGGGCACTGGTGGTCTCCGCGTGCAGCAGCGGCGGGGGCGGGGGCGGCGGGGGTGATGCGAAGAGCGAGGGACCCGGCGAGGACAAGACCGTCTCCGCCAACTACTCCATCGGCACCGCCGCCGACGCCGCCGGTCCGGCCCCCGAGGCCGCGGGCGCCAAGAAGGGCGGCACGGTCACCGTCCTCCAGCGGGACGCCTTCAACCACCTGGATCCGGGCCAGATCTACTTCAACGACGTGCTGGCCAACCAGATGCTCTACAACCGCTCCCTCACCTCGTACAAGGTGGACGACAAGGGGCGGGTGAAGGTCGTCGGCGACCTCGCGACGGACTCCGGCACCTCGTCGGACGGCGGCAAGACCTGGAAGTTCACCCTCAAGGACGGGCTGAAGTTCGAGGACGGGTCCCCGATCACGTCCAAGGACGTGCGCTGGGGCATCGAGCGGCTCTACGCCCCGTTCGAGACCGACGGGCCGCTGTACATCCCGCAGTGGCTCAGCGGGGACGGCAACGCCTTCCGCAAGGCGCTGCCCGACGGCCCGTACCAGGGCAAGCACCTGCCGTCGTCCGTCCTGGACACCCCCGACGACAAGACGATCGTCTTCCACTTCCAGGCGCCGCACGCGGACACCCCCTACGCGACGGCCATGCCCAACATCGGGGCGGTGAAGGCGGACAAGGACGGGCAGCGCAAGTACGACAACGCGCCCTTCTCCTCCGGGCCGTACAAGGTGGGCAGTTACAAGGTCGGGAAGTCGCTGACCCTGGTGCGGAACGAGCACTGGGACCCGAAGACCGACCCGATCCGGCATCAGTACGCCGACCGGTACGAGATCAGTTTCGGCCACCAGTTCGCCGACTCCACCCGGCGCTTCCTCGCCGACCAGGGCGGGGACAAGAACGCGCTCTCCTTCAGCAACGGCGTGGCCCCCGAGATGACCGAGAAGGTCCTCGGCCAGCGGGACACCAAGGCGCGCCGGCTGCTGGAGATCCAGCCGTACGTCGACTACATCTCCTTCAACACCACCCGCCTCAAGGACGTCAGGGTCCGCAAGGCCCTCGCCTACGCCATGCCCAACGGGCAGATCCTCCAGCAGAACGGCGGGGCGACGGCCGGTGTCGTGGCCACCAACTACCTCTCCCCCGCCATGGACGGCTACCGGCCGACCGACCCGTACGGGAAGAAGGACAAACCCGCGGGCGACCCGGAGAAGGCCCGGGCCCTGCTGAAGGAGGCGGGGAAGGAGGGGCAGGAGATCGTCTACGCGTACGCCAACACGGACATCCAGCAGAAGATCGCCGTCGTCGTCACCCAGGCCCTGGAACGGGCGGGGTTCAAGGTGCAGAAGAAGGAGATCGACTCCAACACCTGGCGGACCGCCATCTCCGAGGTGGGCAACAAGTTCGACATCTACCGCACCTCCTGGGGCGCCGACTGGCCCGTCTCCTCGACCGTCGTCCCGCCGCTGTACGACGGCCGGCAGATCGCCGACGGCGCGCAGAACTACGGCCACCTCGACGACCCCAAGGTCAACGCGGAGGTCGACCGCATCACAAGGATCACGGATGTGAAGCAGGCGGGCGCCGAGTGGCAGAAGCTGGCCGACCGGATCCTCACCGACGACGTGCCGGGCGTGCCCACGTTCTACAACCGGCTGTTCTCGCTGTGGGGTTCGGGGCTCGGCGGGGTCAAGTACCACCCGGTGTACGGGACGGTCGACCCGACCGGCGTGTTCGTGAAGTGACACCGGCCGTACGGGCGGGGGCCACCCGCCCGTACGGCCGCCACCCCTCCACCAAGCCGGACACCGACCCGTGAAGAGCCCGCAGCCATGCTGAGATTCCTCCTCCGCCGGTTCCTCGGCGCGATCGTCATCGTCCTGCTGATCAGCGCGATCACCTTCTTCCTCTTCTTCGCGCTGCCCTCCGAGCCCGCCCTGATGTCGTGCGGCAAGAACTGCACGCCCGACGCGCTGGCCGTCATCAACAAGAACCTGGGCCTGAACGAGCCGGTGCCCGTCCAGTACTGGCACTACATGACCGGCATCTTCACCGGCCGCGACTTCTCGGTGGGCCACTGCCCGGCGCCCTGCCTCGGCTACTCGTTCTCCAACCAGCAGCCGGTCTGGGACACCATCGTGGACCGCTTCCCGACCACCCTGTCGATCGCCCTGGGCGGGGCCGTCGTCTTCCTCGTCGTGGGCGTCGGCATCGGGATGATCGCCGCCGCCTTCCGGGGCACCTGGATCGACAAGTTCTTCAGCTCGCTGTCGCTGATCGGCAACTCGCTCCAGATCTACTTCGTGGGCGTCGTCGCGCTCGCCGTGTTCGTCAGCGGGCTGCACTGGTTCGACAACCCGGCGTACTACCCGATCACCGAGGACCCCGTGAAGTGGTTCACCGGGATGATCATCCCCTGGCTGGTGCTGTCGATCATCTTCATCGCCAACTACAGCCGGATGACGCGCTCCCAGATGATCGAGCAGCTCGCCGAGGACCACGTCCGCACCGCCCGCGCCAAGGGCCTCGGCCGTCGCACGGTCTTCTTCCGCTACGCCTGGCGGGGGGCGATGACGCCGATCGTCACCCTCTTCGGCATCGACCTGGGGTCGCTGTTCGGCGGGGCGATCGTCACCGAGTTCACGTTCAGCCTGCACGGGCTCGGCCGGCTCGCCGTCTCCTCGGTGAGCGAGACCGATCTGCCCACGCTGATGGCCGTGATGCTCGTCGCCTGTACGGCGATCGTCGTCGCCAACATCGTCGTGGACGCGGCGTACGCGGTGATCGACCCGCGGGTGCGGCTCGGTTGAGGCTCCCCCGGACCCGGCCGAGGCTCCCCAGGACCTGCAAGGAGTTCCCCGATGAATGACACCCCGCCGCCGCCCGGCCCCACGGAAGCGGAAGCGCAACCACCGCCCTTCCTCTCCATCCGCGACCTGCGCGTCCGCTTCCGCACCGAGGACGGCGTCGTCAAGGCCGTCGACGGGCTCTCCCTCGGCCTGGAGCGCGGGCGCACGCTCGGCATCGTCGGGGAGTCCGGCTCGGGCAAGTCCGTGACCGCGCTCACCGTGCTCGGCCTGCACGACCCGCGCACCACCGAGGTCACCGGGCAGGTGCTGCTGGACGGGCAGGAGGTGACGGGCGCGTCCGAATCCGCGCTGGAGCGGCTGCGCGGCGCCAAGGCGGCGATGGTCTTCCAGGACTCGCTGACCGCCCTCTCCCCGTACTACACGGTCGGCCGGCAGATCGCCGAGCCGTACCGCAAGCACACCGGCGCCTCCCGGCAGGCCGCCCGGCGGCGGGCGGTCGAGATGCTGGACCGGGTCGGCATCCCGCACGCCGCGCGGCGCGTCGACGACTACCCGCACCAGTTCTCCGGCGGCATGCGCCAACGCGCCATGATCGCGATGGCGTTGGTCTGCGACCCCGAGCTGCTGATCGCCGACGAGCCGACCACCGCCCTCGACGTCACCGTCCAGGCGCAGATCCTCGACCTGCTCAAGGAGCTCCAGCGGGAGACCGGTTCGGCGATCGTCCTCATCACCCACGACCTGGGCGTGGTGGCCCGCACGGCGGACGACCTGCTGGTGATGTACGCGGGACGGGCCGTGGAGCGCGGCACCGTCCGCGAGGTGCTGGGCGACCCGCGCCACCCCTACACCTGGGGCCTGCTGGGCTCGATGCCCCGGCTGACCACCGACCCGGAGGCGCCGCTGGTGCCCGTCCCGGGCGCGCCGCCCAGCCTGCTGGCGCCGCCGCCCGGCTGCCCGTTCCACCCGCGCTGCGCCTGGACCGGGGAGGTGCCGGGCGACCGCTGCGCCACCGAGCGCCCGGAGCTGCCCGCCGGCCGCGGCGCGGCCTGCCACCTGCCGCCCGGCCGGCGGCACCCCGACTTCGTCGATCCGCCGGCGGGCCCGGAGAGCATCGATCCACCGGCGGGCCTGGGGAACATCGATCCGCCGACGGGCCCGAGGAGCGAGGCATGACCGACGACATCCTGGTCGCCGAGGGGCTGACCAAGCACTTCCCGGTCCTGGGCGGCTTCCCCGTCCGCCGCCGGGTGGGCGCGGTACGGGCCGTGGACGGCGTCGACCTGGCCGTCCGGGCCGGGGAGGGCTTCGGGCTGGTCGGCGAGTCCGGCTGCGGCAAGTCCACCACCGGCCGGCTGCTCACCCGGCTGCTGGAGCCGACCGCCGGCCGGATCACCTATCAGGGTGAGGACATCACCCACGCGGGACGACGACAACTCGCGCCCGTCCGCTCCCAGATCCAGATGATCTTCCAGGACCCGTACTCCTCGCTCAACCCCCGGCAGACGGTCGGCCGGATCATCGCCGGCCCGATGGAGGTCAACGGCATCCGCCCGCCCGGCGGCCGGGAGGCCCGGGTGCGCGAACTGCTGGACACCGTGGGCCTCAACCCCGAGCACTACAACCGCTTCCCGCACGAGTTCAGCGGCGGTCAGCGGCAGCGCGTCGGCATCGCCCGCGCGCTCGCCCTCGACCCGAAGGTCATCATCGCGGACGAGCCGGTCTCCGCCCTGGACGTCTCCATCCAGGCCCAGGTCGTCAACCTGCTGAAGACGCTGCGGCGGGAACTGGGCATCGCCTTCCTGTTCATCGCCCACGACCTCGCGGTCGTCCGGCACTTCTCGCAGCGGGTGGCGGTGATGTACCTGGGACGGATCGTGGAGGTGGGCCCACGGGACGCCATCTACGGCCGCCCCCGGCACCCGTACACCCACGCGCTGCTCTCCGCCGTCCCCGAGGTCCCCCGGCCGGGCGCCCCGGCGGAGGCGGCCCCCCAGGAGCGCATCCGCCTCACCGGCGACGTCCCCTCCCCGGTCTCCCCGCCCTCCGGCTGCCGCTTCCGCACCCGCTGCTGGAAGGCGGCGGAGAAGTGCGCGGTGGAGGAGCCGCCGCTGGTACGGGCGGAGGGGAGCGGGGTGGGGCATCTGTCGGCCTGCCATTTCCCGGAGCCGGTGGCTTCGCCGGAGGGGTGAGCCTCAGTCCGCCGTGGCCCCCGGCAGCGGGAGGGACGTCATCCTGGGACGGGGCTTGGCGGGAGGCGCCTCCCGGACGGGCCGGGTGACCAGGTAGGTGGTGCGGTTGAACACGGCACCGTCCTTGAGCCCGCCGAGGTACATGTCCCGCGGATCGGCGTCGCCCACCAGGAAGGTCGCCGTCTCCAGCACCCGGTGCGTCCGGGGATCGATCACCATGCGGGCCCTCCGGCCGCCGCCCGTGTAGTCGAAGGCCGTACCGGTCCGGCCGCTGTCGTCGCGGACCGTACCCACCGCCCGCACCCCGGGGATGCCGGGCAGCAGGTCGTACAGCGCGGCCCGCAGCCGCGGCGAGGCGGGCGACCGTGCGAGCAGTTCCTCGATGCCGTTGAAGAGCCCTTCCGCCGACGGATCGCCCATCCCGGGCACCTTGGCGGTGAGTACCGTGCGCAGCGTCTCCCGGTCCGTGGGCAGCTTGCCGAGGTCGTCCCACCGGACTTCCCTGCTGTTCACCTCGAACGCCAGGCTCTTGCCGTCCGCCGACCGCGGCTCCTGGTACACGGGTCCGTCCCCCGACCTGGACCGGACCTCCGTCCGGCCCAGCCAGACGGTCCTCGTGGACTTCTCCTCGGCGCCGCGCGGGCCCCTGGACATCTCGGCGGTCCGCACCTCGAAGAACGCGCCGGGCTCCCCCGACGGTGTCGCCGCCGTCTGCGCCGCCCGCACCCGCCCCCCGTCGTCCCCCGGCCCGAACCAGGCCGCCGCGCCCACGGCGACCGCCACCACCGCGGCGGCCGAGACGAGGACCGGCGCGCGACGGCGCCAGCGGGCGCGGAGCGGTACGGCGCCGGGCGCGTCCGGCACGCGCGGGGCGGGCGCCGCATCGGTGCCCTCCGGCGCGTGGCCCTCCTCGGCGCGCGCCGCCGCCCGGACCGCGTCGAGAGCCGCCGCGACGACGTCCGCCGGGGGCGGCTCGACGCTCCCGGCCGCGCGCAGCCGGGCGGCGCCGGTGAAGTCGAGGTAGTCCTGCTCGGTGCCGTCCTTGCGTGCGTTCCCGCTCATGTGAGGTCTCCTGTCAGGGGCAGCGTGCCGGAGGGGGCGAGGGCCGCGCGCAGCCGGGCGCGCGCCCGGTGCAGCCGGGAGCGGGCCGTGCCGGCCGGGACGCCGACCACGGCGGCGGCCTCGGCCGGGGAGAGCTGCTCCCAGGCGACGAGGAGGATCAACTCTCTTTCCACATGCGGCAGCTCCGCCATCGTCTCGCGGATCAGCGGCGCGACCGCGGCCGCGTCCAGCCGCCGGTCGACCGCGTACCAGGGGTCGCTGCTCGGCTCGTCCGCCCGTATCTCCCGGCGGTGCCGGGCCTCCCCGCGCCAGTGCGCCGCCAGGACGTTCCGGGCCACCCCGAACAGCCAGGCGCGCGCCGTGCCGCGCGCCGGGTCGTACGTACCCCGCGCCGTGAACGCCTGGAGCCACGCCTCCGCCAGCAGGTCGTCCGCCGCCCCGGGCGCCCGGCGCGCGAAGTAGCCGTGCAGCGCGGTCGCGTGCCGCCCGACCAGCGGCTCGAAGGCCCCCGCCTCCCCTGCCGAGCGCACCAGCAGCTCATCGTCGGTTTCCACCGGCCATCCTCCCCCGGCCGCCTGGTCAGCGGCCCTCGGACCGTACTTGTCGGCCGGCGGGGAGAGCGTTCGCGGGGCCCCGGCTCAGGCCTCCTCCCCCGCCGTCGGCACCACCCGCCGCTCCCCCGCGTAGTGGCAGGCGGACACGTGCGCCGCCGGTCCGCCGCTCTCCCGGAACGCCTCCGGGACCTCCAGCGGCGGCACCACCTCGGCGCAGCGGCGCCGGGCCTTCCAGCAGCGGGTGCGGAAGCGGCAGCCGGACGGCGGGTTGGCGGGCGAGGGGACGTCGCCCATCAGCAGGATGCGGTCGCGGCGGGTGCGGACGGACGGGTCGGGCACCGGCACGGCCGACAGCAGCGCCTGGGTGTAGGGGTGGGTGGGGTGTTCGTAGATCTGGGCGTCGGTGCCCGCCTCCACCAGCCGGCCGAGGTACATGACGGCCACCCGGTCGGAGATGTGCCGGACGACGGAGAGGTCGTGGGCGATGAAGACGTACGACAGCTCGAACTCGTCCTGGAGCCGTTCCAGCAGGTTGACGACCTGGGCCTGCACGGAGACGTCGAGCGCAGAGACGGGCTCGTCGGCGACGATGATCTCGGGGCGCAGGGCGAGCCCGCGCGCGATGCCGATGCGCTGCCGCTGGCCGCCCGAGAACTGGTGCGGGTAGCGGTTGACGTGCTCGGGGCTGAGGCCGACGACCTCCAGCAGCTCCCGCACCCGGCGCCGCCGGTCGCCCTTGGGGGCCACCTCCGGGTGGATGTCGAAGGGCTCGCCGACGATGTCGCCGACGGTCATGCGCGGGTTCAGCGAGGTGTACGGGTCCTGGAACACCATCTGGATGTTGCGGCGGACGGCCTTCAGCGCCCGCCCCGAGAGCCGGGTGATGTCCTCGCCCTTGTACAGGATCCGCCCGGCGGTGGGCCGTTCGAGGTTGACGAGGAGCCGGGCCAGGGTGGACTTGCCGCAGCCGGACTCGCCGACGACGCCGAGGGTCTCGCCGCGCCGCAGGTCGAAGGAGACGCCGTCGACGGCCCGGACGGCGCCGACCTGCCGGCGGACGAGGACGCCGCGGGTCAGCGGGTAGTGCTTGACCAGGTCGCGTACCTCCAGGACCGCCCCGCCGTCGGCGCGCATCAGGAGGCCCCCCGGCTCTCGTCGAGGGTCTCCCGCCAGAAGTGGCAGGCGCTGCTGCGGCCGGGGGCCACGGGGAAGAGGGGCGGCCGGTCGGTGCGGCAGACGTCCTGGGCCCTGGGGCAGCGGGGGTGGAAGGGGCAGCCGGGCGGGATGGCGACGAGGCTGGGCGGCAGGCCCTTGATCGCGTGCAGCTCCCTGCCCTTGCGGTCCAGGCGCGGGACGGACTCCAGCAGGCCCTGGGTGTAGGGGTGGGCGGGGGCGGCGTAGAGGTCGCGGACGGGGGCGTTCTCGACGACGCGTCCCGCGTACATCACCGCGATCCGGTCGGCGACGTCCGCGACGACGCCCAGGTCGTGGGTGATGAGGATGAGGCCCATGGTGAACTCCCGCTGCAACTCGGCGAGGAGGTCCATCACCTGGGCCTGCACGGTCACGTCCAGCGCGGTCGTCGGCTCGTCCGCGATGATCAGGTCCGGTTCCAGCGCGAGCGCCATCGCGATCATGATGCGCTGCCGCATGCCGCCCGAGAACTGGTGCGGGTAGTCGCCGGCCCGGTCCTTGGCCGCCGGGATCCGCACCCGGTCCATCAGCGTGACCGCGCGGGCCCGCGCGTCCCTGCGGGTCATGCCCTGGTGGACCTCGTACATCTCGGCGAGCTGGGCGCCGACGGTGAGCACCGGGTTGAGCGCCGAGAGGGCGTCCTGGAAGATCATCGCCAGCCGGTCGCCGCGCAGCCGGCGCCGGTGCTCGGCGCCCATGGTGAGCAGGTCCTGGCCGCGGAAGAGGACCTGACCGCCGGTGACGCGGCCGGGCGGCGAGTCCAGGATGCCCATGACGGCCTGCGCGGTCACCGACTTGCCCGACCCGGACTCGCCGAGCACGGCCAGCGTCTCCCCGGCGTCCACCGAGCAGCTGACGCCGTTGACGGCCTTGGCCACGCCGTCCCGGGTGCGGAACTCGACGTGCAGGTCGCGGACTTCCAGCAGGGCGTCGCTCACGGCCGTCTCCTCAGCGCAGTTTGGGGTCGAGGGCGTCGCGCACCGCGTCGCCGAGCATGATGAACGCGAGCACCGTCACGCTGAGGAACCCGGCCGGCCAGAGCAGCATGTGGGGGGCGTTGCGGATCTGGTTGGAGGCGTTGGAGATGTCGATCCCCCAGGAGACGGTGGGCGGTTTGAGGCCGACGCCGATGAACGACAGGGTGGCCTCCAGGGCGATGTAGGTGCCGAGGGCGATGGTGGCGACGACGATGACGGGGGCCACCGCGTTGGGCGCGATGTGCCGCAGCAGCAACCTGCGGTCGCCGGCGCCGAGGGCGCGGGCGGCGTGGACGTAGTCGTGCTGCTTGGCGGCGACGACGGCGCCGCGCGCGATCCGGGAGATCTGCGGCCAGCCCAGCAGCACGATGAAGCCGACCACCGGCCAGACGGAACCGCCGGTGACGACGGAGAGGAAGACGAGGCCGCCGAGGATGATGGGGATGCCGAAGAAGACGTCGGCGAGCCGCGAGAGCAGCGCGTCCCACCAGCCCCCGTAGTACCCGGCGAGCCCGCCGAGGACGCTGCCGAGCAGCGCGGACCCGGCGGTGGCGCAGACGCCGACGGTGATGGAGGCGCGGGCGCCGTGGATGGTGCGGGTGAAGACGTCGCAGCCCTGGGCGTCGAAGCCGAAGGGGTGGCCGGGCTGCGACCCCTCCTGGGACTTGGCGAGGTCGCACTGGAGAGGGTTGCCGCCCGCGACCAGTCCCGGCCAGACGGCGATCAGCAGCAGGAAGGCGATGACCAGCGCGGAGAGCAGGAAGACGGGGTTGCGGCGCAGATCGTGCCAGGCGTCCGACCACAGGCTGCGCGTCTTCTCGGTGGCGCGCGGGGCCGGTTCGGACGGGGGCTTCCCCGCCGGCCGTTCCAGGGTCTCCGCCTCGCGGGAGGCCAGCCGCGCGGCGCCGCCGTCGCCGGGACTGACGGGACCGGCGGGGATCACCGGGCCGACGGGACCGCCGAGGCCACCGGGGCCGCCGAGGCCGCCAGGGGCCGCTCCCTCCGGGGTCTGCGGCGGGTACGGGGGCTCAGACATGGCGGATCCTCGGGTCGAGCACGGCGTAGAGGAGGTCGACGATCAGGTTGGCGAGGAGGAAGACGAGGACCAACACGGTCACGAAGCCGACCACGGTGGGCGAGTTCTGCCGGAGGATGCCCTGGTAGAGCTGGTAGCCGACGCCGTGGATGTTGAAGATCCGCTCGGTGACGATGGCGCCGCCCATCAGCGCGCCGACGTCCGCGCCGATGAAGGTGATCACGGGGATCAGCGAGTTGCGCAGCAGGTGCCGGACGACGATGCGGTGGCGCGGGAGGCCCTTGGCGACGGCGGTGCGGATGTAGTCGGCGCGGGCGTTCTCGGCGAGCGAGGTGCGGGTCAGCCGGGTGACGTAGGCGAGCGACACCAGGCCCAGGACGGCGCCGGGCAGCAGCAGTTCGGCGAAGGTCGCCCCGGGCGAGACGGACGGGGAGACGACCGCCCACTTCACTCCGAAGAGGTACTGGAGGAGGTAGCCGCTGACGAAGGTGGGGACGGAGACGACGATCAGGGTCACCATCAGCACGGAGGTGTCGGCCGGCCGGCCGCGCCGCAGCCCGCTGACGACGCCGAGGGCGATGCCGACGACGACCTCGAAGGCGACGGCGACGATCGTCAGCCGCAGCGTCACCGGGAAGGCGTCCCCCATCAGCTCCAGCACGGGCTGCCCGGTGAAGGCGGTGCCGAAGTCCCCGGTGAGGATCTGGCCCATGTAGTGCAGGTACTGCTTCCACAGCGGCTGGTCGAGGTAGAGCTCGGCGCGGATGCGGGCGGCGACGGCCGGGTCGGGCGCCTTGTCGCCGAACAGGGCGGCGACGGGGTCGCCGAGGGCGTAGACCATGAAGAAGATGAGGAACGTGCTGCCGATGAACACCGGGATCATCTGGAGCAGCCGGCGGATCACGTACCGTCCCATGGGACCCCTCCTCGTGGTGCGGTGGAGACGGGGATCACTTGGCCTTGATCCGCTCGTACACGGGCACGCTGAACTGGTTGAGCGTCACGTCGGAGATCTCGGCGGTGTAGCCGGCGTTCCCGTTCTGGTACCAGAGCGGGATCGCCGGCATCAGCTCGGTGAGGACCCGCTCGGCGTCCTGGAACTTGGCGACCGCCCTTCCGGTGTCGGACTCGGCGTTGGCCTCGTCGACGAGCCGGTCGAAGCGGGCGTCGCTGAACTTGCCGTAGTTGGACGAGGCGTCGGTGTAGTAGGTGGGCTGGAGGAAGTTCTGGATCAGCGGATAGTCCATCTGCCAGCCGGAGCGGAACAGGCCGGTCATCCGCTGCTGGGTGATCTTGTTGCGGAAGTCGGCGAAGGTGCCGACGGGGTTGACGGTGCACGCCCGGTCGTCGCCGAGGGCGTTGTTGACGCTGTTGCACACGGCGTCCATCCACACCCGGTGGGACCCGCTGTCGACGTTGGAGGTGAGGGTGACCCGCCCGCCGGGCAGCCCGCCGCCCTCCCGGATCAACTGCTTGGCGCGGCCCGGGTCGTAGGTGCAGACCTCTCCGCACAGCCCGGCCTTGTAGCCGCCCTTGTCGCCGAGCACGGGTGAGGTCCAGTCGCCCGCCGGCGTCCGGGTGCCGCGGTAGATGCGCCGGGTGATCTGCTCCCGGTCGATCGCCATGGACAGCCCCCGCCGGACCTTCTCCATCCCGGCCTTCGTCCACCGCTCGTCGTACAGCGGGAAGACGAGCGTCTGCAGGATGCCGGCCGGCTGGTTGATGTAGCGGTCGCCGAGGTCCTTCCGGACGTTTCTCAGCTGGGTGCTGGGAATGTCGTCGACGAGGTCGATGTTCCCGGCCTGGAGGTCGGTGTACGCGGTGTTGTTGTCGGTGTAGACGCGGAGTTCCACGCCGGTGTTCGCCGCCTTGTCCGGGCCCGGATAGCCGTCCCATCTGCTGAGCCGCATGACGGACCCCCGGGTGTACGCGTCGATCGCGTACGGCCCGTTCCCGACGGGTTTCCGCAGCCACCCGGCGTGGTCCTCGAAGAAGGCCCGGGGGAGCGGGGCGAAGGCCGGGTAGCCGAGGGTGTCCGGCCAGGTGGAGAACTTGGTGCGGAGCTTGACGGTGAAGGTCCGGGGGTCTTTTACGGCGAGCCCGGAAAGAGTCTTGGCGGTCGCCTCACCCCGCGCGGGATGCACTTTCTCATAACCGTCGACGTACGCGAAGAAAGCGGCGTTCTTCTGCCGGTTGTCCACCAGTGCCGCGTAATTCCACGCGTCCACGAAGGACTGCGCGGTGATTTTCTCCCCATTGCTGAACGTCCAGCCGTCCTTGAGGTGGACGGTGAAGTTCTGGGCGTCGTCCGACTCGATCTTCTCGGCCAGCATGTTCTCGGCGGCGCCGGTCCCCGGGTCGTACCGCTTGAGCCCCCGGAAGATCAGGTCCAGTACCTTCCCGCCCTGCACCTCGTTGGTGTTGGCCGGCTCCAGCGCGTTCTGCGGATCCCCCCACGACGCCCGCACCACCCCCACCGTCCGCTCGTCCACCCCGCCCCCACACCCGGCGGCGGCCACCACGACGAGCCCGACGACACACAGGGCCATTCCGGCCCGGGTGCGTACGCCTCCTCGCATGGATGCCTCCTCGGGGCCGGGAGCCAGGCCGGGTCGGGCCGGGGAACGGACTACGGCGGGGACGCCGACGCAGGGACAAATATCACCAATCGGATCACTCAGTGCACTCCCACAGGCGCTGAACGTGCGCCTCGGCGGCGAGAAACCGCCCGGATGCGGGATCGGCGGCGCCGACGGGAGCGGGCGGGGTGTGCCGGGACACGCCGACGGGGCGGAGGAACCGCCGACGCCCCCGCACGCCGGAATGCCACCCGAAAAACGCCCGCCACGGAGAGCGTGGCAGTAACTTGACACACTCTTTCCGGGACCCGGATGTTCCGGTTCTGCTTTCCGCTTCTTTACCGACCTACAGCCCTTGCGTCATAACCCTGCGCACCCCGCCGGCAGCTTTGCGTGGCGCATCGCACGGGACATCGCACGCGAATACCCGACGGCCACGACAAGGCGGACACCGGTTTCCGGAAATGATTACCGACGATCCCTTGATCACCACTATTACCCCCGCCTAAGGTCACCGGCAGTTCGTCGAACTCACATTTCGACTCGCGGGGCCTCGGCCACGCGACGACAGTCAGGAGATTTCTATGCCGAACATGGACTCCATCGACGCCGCCCAGGATTACCTGGACGTCACCGACCTCGACTTCGATGTCAACGTCCCGGAGACGGACTTCACCGTCACCCGGTACGCCACCAGCACCAGCACCTGCAACAGCTGGGGCGGTCACTTCAGCCGCTGCTGGAACTGCAACTGACGACCGGCTCCCACCGGCACCGGGGGCGGCTTCGGCCGCCCCCGGCTCGCGTCCGGCCGCAGTCGACCGCACACAAGGGGGCATGGCTTGCCGTACGACCACTACGAAACCGCCGGGCCGCTGTTCGTCCGCATGGCCGGCGCACCCCGCACCCGGTACCTCCCCACCGGGGAGACGGACCCGCGGGCGCACATCCGCCGGCTCGCCTCCGACCCGCTGCTGCGCGAGGCGGTACGCGTCGCCAGCGGCAGCCTCGCCGACACCCTCGACCGGCTGGAAGCCGGAGAGCGGCTGAGCCCCAAGAACCTCACCCGCACCGCGTTGTCCCTCACCCGGTACGCGTTGCGCCACAGTGGCCGCCCCACCCCGTTCGGCCTCTTCGCCGGGGTGGCCGTCGCCCGGACGGGCCCCGCGCGGGCGGAGATCACCGGACCGGGCCGGAAGTCCGTCCGGGTCGACGGCACCTGGCTGGAGGGGCGCGTCAGGCAGTGGCTGACGGTCCCGGAGGTCCGGCACCGGATCTCCGTGGCCGTCAACGACCTCTGCCGGGTCCGCGGTGACCGCCTGCTGCTTCCGGCCGGGCGGGGCGAGACCTCCGTACGCCGCAACGCCCTGGTCGACTGGGCCTGCGAGACCGCCGCCGCCCCGGTCCCGTACGGCGAACTGATCGCGAAGGCGGTCGCGGCGTTCCCCGAGGTGCCGGCCGAGCGTGTCGACGGCGCCCTGGCCCGACTGCTGCGGCACGGCTTCCTGCTGGGCTCGCTGGGCGAGCCCGACGCCGACGGCCGGATCCTCGACCGGGTCGAGGAGGCCGTGGCCGGACTGCCGGACGCCGTCGCCGAACTGCGCGGCGCCCGGGCCGCCCTCGCGGCGTACGAACGGACGGACCCGGGCGCCGGGGAGACGGTGTGGCGGACCGCCGTGGCCGCCCTCTCCCCCGACCGCCCGGCAGGCACCCCGCCCGTCCAGGTCGACCTGGGCGCGGTCGCCGACGTCCGCCTGCCCGAGGCCGTCGCCGAGGAGGTCCGTCGGTACGCCTCCATGATGTGGACGCTCTCACCCCGTTGGGCGGCCCTGCCGCATCTGCGGGACTACCAGGACGCGTTCGTCGACCGCTACGGCGCGACCGGCCTGGTCCCGCTCGGCGAGCTGACGGACCCGCACCGCGGCCTCGGCCTGCCCGCCGTCTACCGCGACCCCGACGCCGCGCCGCCTCCGCACGACCCCCGCGACGACACCGCCCGCCGGCGCCGCCTGCTGCTCGCCGAGCTGGTGCAGGAGGCCATGTCCGCACACGACGGCGAACTCCGGCTCGACCCCGACGTCCTGGCCCTGCCGGCGCGGGACGAACCGTCGGAGGCGGAGCGGCGGACCGCACCGCCGCAGTCGCTGGACCTCTGCTTCCAACTGCTCGCCGACGACCTCCAGGCCCTGGACCGGGGCGAGTTCCGGCTGATCGCGGGCCCGCACACGGGTTCGTGGACCGCGGGCGCCACCGTCGCCCGGTTCGCCGGCGTCACTGGTGCCACCGAGGACCTGGCCCGGGTGCTCGGCCGGCTCGACGACGGCCGGGCCCTGCCCGCCCAGGTCGTCTTCCGCCCGCACGACCCGCGCGCGCTCAACCCGATGCGCGTCCCCGCGCTCGTGCCGCACCGCATCCCGGTCGGGGTGTACGCCGATCCCGCCCTGCCGGGCCACCTCGACTGGCGCCGGCTGCTCGTGGGCGTCGACGCCTCGGGGCTGCGGCTGACGGACCCCGCGACCGGCCGGACGGTCCTGCCGGTCGTCCCCCACATGGTCAACCCGCACAAACTGGCGCCCGGCCCGGCCCGGTTGCTGATCGACATCGGGCACGGCCGGGGACGGCCGTGGACCGGCTGGGACTGGTACGGGCTGGAGGACCTGCCCGCCCTCCCCCGGGTGACCTTCGGCAGGGTCACCCTCTGCCCGCGCCGCTGGAAGCCGGACCGGCACCTGCGCGCGGCGGCGGCCGACCCCGACCGCTGGGACGCCGCGGTGGCCGCCTGGCGGGACCGCCACGGGATACCGCGCCACGTCCAGCTGGTCCTCGACGACCGGGGCTACGGTCTCGATCTCGACGACCCCTGGCACCGCACGGTGCTGCGGCACGAGGTCCGCGCCGCCGTCCCCTTCCTCGTCACCGAGGACCCGTCGGCCGACGGCACCGGACTGGGCTGGGCCCACGGGCACCGGACCGAGGTGGTGGTCCCGCTGGTCCACCGCCCCGAGCCCGCCGGGCCGGCACCCGGCACCGGGCCGGCACCCGCCGCCGCGCCCCGGACCGTCGCGCCGTCCCCCCGCGCCGGACGGCACCTACCCGGCGAGGACTGGCTCTACGCCAAGCTGTACGCCGCGGAGGACGCCCACGCCGAACTCCTCGGCCGGTGGCTGCCCCGCCTCGTGCGGGAGGCCGGCGAGGACGCCGACCGGTGGTTCTTCCTCCGGTACCGGGACCCGGACCCGCACCTGCGGCTCCGCTTCCACGGCGACCCCGGGCCGCTGCACGGCCGCCTCCTGCCCGTGCTCGCCCGGCACGCGCGGTCCTGGCAGGACGCCGGGCTGCTCCGCCGGCTGGTCCTGGACACCTACGAGCCGGAGACAGGCCGCTACGGCGGTCCCGACGCGCTGCCGCACGCCGAACGCCTCTTCCATCTCGACAGCCGCTCGGTCCTCGACCAGCTCGCCCTGCGCGCCCGGGGCGGCCCCCGACCGCCGGACGAGGTCCTGGCCGCCGCCAACCACGCCGCCCTGCTGGAATCACTGGGCGACTGGGACTGGTGCGCCTGGGTCGACGCCGTCTTCTCGAAAGGCGCGGAGCACAGCGCGTTCCAGCGGCACCGCGCGGCGGCCAGGGAAGCCGTCCTGCCGGGCCGGGCGGCCACCGGCCTCGCCACCCTCCTGGGCGCGCCCCACCTGGCGGAACTGTGGGCCGGTGCCCCGGCGGGCCGGGCCTACGGGCCGCTGGTGGTGCCGCACGACACCGCCGCCCTCCTCGGTCTGCTCCACATGCAGCACAACCGGCTGTTCGGCATCGACCGGGACGGCGAGGAGCGGGGGTACGCCGTCCTCCGCGGCATCGCACGCGAGCACCTCGGGCGCCGCCGCCACACCGGCACCGGCACGAGCCCCCGAAAGGACGTCTGACGTGCGGGCACCACGCCATGCCGACGAGGCCCGTGCCGTGGCCGCGCGGGTGCTCGGCCGGCTCGCCGAGCCGGAGGCCGTCGAGGCCGGGACGGGCTATCCGGACCTTCCGGCCGGTCCGGGCACGGAAGCCGACGGCCTCTGGGTCCCCCTGTCCCTGGCCAACGGGTTCCCCGCCGTCTCGCTCGCCTTCAGCGGCGCCACCGAGCGCCACCCCTCGCACGTCACACACGCCCACGCCCACCTGCGGCGGTCGCTGACGGCGGTGGCCTCCGGGAACAACCCGCCCGGCGGCCTCTACGCCACCACGAGCGCCGCGGCCTACGCCCTGCTGATCGCCCACCGCGCCACCGGCGGCTACCGCGACGCGCTCGCCCGGCTGGACGTCTACCACCGCGAGCTCGTCCGGCGGGCGCTGCCCCGCGTACCGTCCGAACCCGTCGCCTCCAACGCCGAGTTCGAGCTGATCCGCGGCATGAGCGGCGTGGGCCGGCACCTCCTCGCCCGGGGCGGGAGCGCCAAGGAGGAGACCCGCGCGGTGCTGGAGTACCTCACCTCCATGGCGCTGGGCGGGATCACCCGGCGGGGGCACACGGTCCCGCACTGGTGGGCGCGGGCCGCGCCCAGAGCGGGCCAGGAGGCGGAGCTCCCGGACGGCCACCTCAACCTCGGTCTCTCGCACGGCGTGAGCGGACCGCTCGCCCTGCTGTCGCTAGCCTGGCGGTCCGGCGTGGCCGTCGACGGACAGCGGGAGGCCGTCGAGGCCGTCGTCGGACTGCTGGAGACGTGGGCCGTTCCCGACGGCGAGGGGCTGCGATGGCCGCCGTACCTCACCCTGGACGACTGGGCCGCCGGACCCGGTGCGCCGACCGCGCCCCCGCAGCGGCCCTCCTGGTGCTACGGCTCCCCCGGCATCGCGCGCGCCGTCCAGCTCGCCGCCCTCGCCCTCGACCGCCCCGACTGGCACGACCTCGCCCACCGCTCCCTCCTGCCCCTCCTCTCCCGCCCGGTGGCGGACTGGGGCCTGGAGGACGCCGGCCTCTGCCACGGCACGGGCGGCGCGCTGCACGTCCTGGGGCTGCTGCGGCAGCACATCGACGACGAGCGTCTCGACGCCGTCGTCGACGAGCTCGCGGCCCTGACCATCGGGCACTTCCGCGAGGAGCACCGCTTCGGCTTCCGCGCCTCCGTCACGAACGCCCCGGAAGGCGCCGACGTCCCCGGCTTCCTCGACGGCGCCGCCGGCACCGCCCTCGCCCTGGACGCCTACGCGCACGGCGGCCGGGCGCACGCGGGGTGGGACATGGCGCTGCTGGTCAACTGAAGCCCGACGGAAGCGGATTACGGCACAGCGCCCCCGGGCACGGGAAGCGGAAATCCGAGGACCGCCCTCCGATTCCCTTCCGGCCCCCTTCCGTCCTTTCCCTGTCCCCGGGCCCCGCCCCCTCAGTACGATGCGTCGTCTCGCATTCAATTACCAACCCCGTCGGTTGCAGCGCAGTTCGGCGGTCGCGGACGACCAGGAGGAACGCGGATGAGCGAGCCGGAACCACGGCATCCGGGGACGGGACGGATGTGCACCAGGGAATCCCCCGTGTCCGGGAATTCCGCCGGGCCGGGATCACCCGCCGGCGCGCTTTTCGACCCGCTTTCCCCGGCCTTTCTCCAGGACCCCTATCAGGTCTATACCAAGTTGCGGCAGGAGGACCCGGTCCACCGTCATCCGGAATCCGGGCTCTGGGTGATATCCCGCTACGAGGACTGCCTGACGGTGCTCCGCGACGACGCGCTGTTCACCGCCGACCCGCGCCGGCTGCGGGACGCAGGAGCGCTCGGGCCGGAGCGGGCCGGCACGCTCGCGCCGGAGGAGCGGGCGCCGGTGCGGGAGCTGCTGACCGACGCCTTCCGGGCGCAGGACTTCGGCCAGCTGGCGGCGGACGTACGGGAGTTCACCCGGCGGCTCCTGGCGAGGCAGGGGGCGCGGACGGAGACGGACTTCGTGACCGACCTCGCGATGCCCGTCGCCTCCTACGCGGCCGGGGCGCTGTTCGGCGGCGGCCTCGCGCGGCGGGACGGCTTCCTCGACACCTGCCGGGACGCCGCCCGCGGCATGACGGCCGGGGCCACGCCCGAGGAGACCGAGGCGGGACTGCGTGCCCGGGCCCTGCTGGGCCAGATGCTGCGCGCCGAGTACCGGTACGCGCACGGCGGCAGCGACCGCCGCGGCGGCGTCCTGCGCTACCTGCGGCTGCACGAGGCCGAGCGCGCGGTCGCCCTTGAAGCGCTGACCGGCGCGCTGTGCGCGCTGCTGTTCGCCGCGCTCAACTCGGGCCCGCGCCTGCTCGGCAACGCCCTGAACGCCCTCATCCGCACCCCCGGGGCCCTCCCCCGCCTCGCCACCGCGAACGGCCCCCGGCTGACGGCCGCCCTGAACGAACTGATCCGCTACGACAGCCCGTTCCAGGCCCAGGACCGGGCGGTGACCGCCGCGACGACGCTCGGCGGACGCCGCCTGGCCGCCGGCGACCGGGTCCGGGTGCTGCTGGGCTCGGCCCACCGGGACCCCGAGGTGTTCCCCCACCCCGACCGGCTGGACCTCACCCGCACCCCGAACCCGCACTTCGCCTTCGGCCTCGGCCCCCACGCCTGCCTCGGCGTCCCCCTGGCCCTCCTCGAAGCCCGCGTCCTCCTCACCGAGTTCGCCACCGCCCACCCCGACGCCACCCCCGACGCCCCGGGCCGCCACGAACCCCACCCCACCCTCCGCGGCTTCCTCACCCTCCCGGTCGCCCTCGGCCGCTGACACGCGTCAGGGGCTCCCCGGACCGGCCGGGAAGCCCCTGACGAACGCGACGGGCGGACAGCGCGGCTACGCGGCGCCCACCACCTGCTTCTCCTCCGCGAAGTGGCAGGCCGACTCGTGGGCCGCCGGGATCTCCTTGCCCGCGAAGACCTCCGGCACCGCCAGCAGCGGCACCTCCTCGGCGCACTTGTCCTGCGCCTTCCAGCAGCGGGTGCGGAACCGGCAGCCGGACGGCGGGTTGGCCGGCGACGGGACGTCACCGGTCAGGATGATCCGCTCGCGGCCCTCGCGGGCGTCCGGGTCGGGCACCGGCACGGCCGACAGCAGCGCCTGGGTGTACGGGTGGGTCGGGTGGTCGTAGATCTGGACGTCGGTCCCGATCTCGGCCATCTTTCCCAGGTACATCACGCCGACGCGGTCGGAGATGTGCCGGACGATCGACAGGTCGTGGGCGATGAAGATGTAGGAGAGGTTGAACTCGTCCTGGAGCTTCTCCATCAGGTTGACGACCTGCGCCTGCACGGACACGTCCAGCGCGGACACCGGCTCGTCGCAGATGATGATCTCGGGGTTCAGCGCCAGCCCGCGCGCGATGCCGATGCGCTGCCGCTGGCCGCCCGAGAACTGGTGCGGGTACCGGTTGATGTACTCCGGGTTGAGGCCGACGACGTCCAGCAGTTCCCGGACCCGCTTCCGGCGGTCGCCCTTGGGGGCCACCTCCGGGTGGATGTCGAAGGGCTCGCCGATGATGTCGCCGACGGTCATCCGCGGGTTCAGGGACGTGTACGGGTCCTGGAACACCATCTGGATGTTGCGGCGCACGGCCTTCAGCGCCCGCCCCGACAGCTTGGTGATGTCCTGGCCCTTGTAGAAGACCTCGCCCGCGGTGGCCCGCTCCAGCGTCATCAGCAGCTTCGCGACTGTGGACTTGCCGCAGCCGGACTCGCCGACGATGCCCAGCGTCTCGCCCTGGTAGAGGTCGAAGGAGACCCCGTCCACGGCCTTGACCGCGCCGACCTGCTTCTTGAACAGGATGCCCTGCGTCAGCGGGAAGTGCTTGACGAGGTTGCGCACCTGGAGGA
Organism: Streptomyces mobaraensis; assembly: GCF_020099395.1. Classification (NCBI taxonomy): domain Bacteria; kingdom Bacillati; phylum Actinomycetota; class Actinomycetes; order Kitasatosporales; family Streptomycetaceae; genus Streptomyces; species Streptomyces mobaraensis. The sequence continues at coordinate 2,702,599 of NZ_CP083590.1, forward strand.
TCGGCTCGCCGCGCTCGACGGGCGCGTCGAGGACGGCCTCCACCTCGGCGGTCGTGCTCGCGTCGGCCACGTGCACGTCGGAGACGTTGGGCGTCGCGTCCACGGCTGCGTCCTGCTCAGCGGACTTCCCGCCGGGCTTCTTGCCGGTCTCAGCCATGGATCGTCTCCTTCCAGAAGTGGCAGGCGCTCCGCCGGCCCGGCAGCGCCGCGCCGTCCGCCTCCGCCACGTCGTGCAGCGCCGGGATCTCCGTACGGCAGATGTCCTGCGCCTTGGGGCAGCGCGGGCTGAACGCGCAACCCGCCGGGATGTGCAGCAGGTTGGGCGGCAGGCCCTTGATCGCGTAGAGCTCCTGGCCCTTCTGGTCCAGGCGCGGGATCGAGTCGAGCAGACCCCGGGTGTACGGGTGGGCCGGGCGCTTGTAGAGCTCGTGGACGGGCGCGGTCTCGACGATCCGGCCCGCGTACATCACCGCGATCTTGTCGGCGACGTCGGCGACGACACCGAGGTCGTGGGTGATGAGGATGAGCCCCATGTTGAACTCCCGCTGGAGTTCGGCCAGGAGGTCCATCACCTGCGCCTGGACGGTGACGTCCAGGGCCGTGGTCGGCTCGTCCGCGATGATCAGGTCCGGCTCCAGGGCCAGCGCCATCGCGATCATGATGCGCTGCCGCATGCCGCCCGAGAACTGGTGCGGGTAGTCCCCGACCCGGTCCTTGGCCGCCGGGATCCGGACGCGGTCCATCAGCTCGATGGCCTTGGCCTTGGCGTCCTTCTTCGACAGCCCCTGGTGGATGCGGAACATCTCGCCGAGCTGGTAGCCCACGGAGAGCACCGGGTTCAGGGAGGACAGCGCGTCCTGGAAGATCATGGCGATCTTCGCGCCCCGGAGCTTGCGGCGCTCCTCGGCGGACATCTTCAGCATGTCCTGGCCGCGGAAGAGTATCTCCCCCTTGGGGATCTTCGCCGGCGGCATGTCGAGGATGCCCATGATGGCCTGCGCCGTCACGGACTTGCCGGAGCCCGACTCGCCCAGCACGGCGAGCGTCTCGCCCGCGCTGACCGAATAGTTGACGCCGTTGACGGCCTTGGCCACGCCGTCCCGGGTGTGGAACTCGACGTGCAGGTCGCGGACTTCCAGCAGCGGCCCGGCGTCCGGGCCCTTCCGCTCGGGGGCGTCCGCCGTCTTCTCGATGGTGGTCACGTACGCCTCCCTCAGCGCAGCTTGGGGTCGAGGGCGTCGCGCACCGCGTCGCCGAGCAGGATGAACGCGAGCACGGTGAGGCTCAGGAAGCCGGCCGGCATGAGCAGGGCGTGCGGCCCGTCGCGCAGGTCCTTCTGGCTGGCAGAGATGTCCACACCCCAGGAGACCGTCGGGTCCTTCAGGCCGATGCCCAGGTAGGACAGCGTCGCCTCGGTGGCGATGTAGCCGCCGAGCGCGATGGTGGCGACGACGATCACCGGGCCGAGCACGTTCGGCAGGATGTGCCGGAAGAGGATCCGGCCGGTGCCCGCGCCGAGCGCCCGGGCGGCGGTGACGAAGTCCGCCTGCTTCTGGGTGATGACGGCACCGCGCATGACACGGGCGATCTGCATCCAGCCGAAGGCGGTCAGGGCGAAGGTCACCGTCCACACCGTGCGGTTGGTGAACGCCTGGAGCAGCACCAGGCCGCCGAGGAGCAGCGGGATGCCGAAGAAGATGTCGGTGATGCGGGAGAGGACGGTGTCGAGCCAGCCGCCAAAGTACCCGGCGAGCATCCCGATGATGCCGCCGACGACGGTGACCGCGAGGGTCACACAGACACCGACGATGATCGAGGCCCGGGCGCCGTGGACGGTACGCGCGTAGACGCTCTGCCCCTGGACGTTGTACCCGAACCAGTCCGCCTGGAAGAAGTGCGACCAGTTCGGCCCGGTGAGGTAGTGGTTGCGCAGGTCGGCCTGGCGCGGGTCCACGTCGGTGAACAGCGTCGGGAAGGCGGCCATGAGGACGAGCAGGACCAGCAGGACGCCCGACGCCCAGAACAGCCAGCTGCCGCGCAGCTCGCGCCAGGCGTCCTGGCCGAGGCTGCGGGGCTTCTCGGACGACGTCTGCTTGTCGGCCATGGTGGTGAGTTCGGCGGCGGCCGCGACGCTCGCGGCGGAGACGTCCGCGAAGCCGCCGGAGAGGCTGGGGCCGGTGCCCATGACCTCGCTGGGGGTCACCTCGGGGGTCTTCTTGTCAGGCATAGCGGATCCTCGGGTCCAGGACTGCGTAGAGCAGGTCGACGACCAGGCTGCTCACGAGGTAGACGAGCACCAGGACGGTCACGACGCCCACCACGGTGGCGCCCTCACTGGTGATGACGGCCTGGTAGAGCGTGTTGCCCACGCCGGGGACGTTGAAGATGCCCTCGGTGACGATCGCACCGCCCATGAGCATGCCGAGGTCGGTGCCGAGGAACGTGACGACAGGAATGAGCGAGTTGCGCATCAGGTGCACCCCGACGACCCGGCGCCGGGGCAGGCCCTTGGCCACCGCGGTGCGGATGTAGTCGGCGCGGAGGTTCTCCGCCACGGTCGTCCGCGTCAGCCGGGTCACGTACGCCAGCGAGAGCAGGGCCAGCACGACGGCCGGGAGGACCAGCTGGGTGATGTCCTCCGAGTCCCGGACGGTCGGTGCCACCAGTTTCCACTTCACACCGATCAGGAACTGGGCCATGTTGCCGAGCACGAAGACCGGGATGGACACCACGATCAGCGTGAAGATCAGGACCGCCTGGTCCAGGATCTTGCCGCGCCGCAGCCCCGTGAGCACACCGAGGCCGATGCCGAAGATCAGCTCGATCACGAAGGCGAACAGCGCCAGCCGGATGGTCACCGGGAAGGCGTCCGCCAGCAGGTCGGACACGGGCCGGCCGGTGAAGCTCTGCCCGAAGTCGCCCTGCAGGAGACCGCTGAGGTAGTCCCAGTACTGCTGGATCAGGGGTTTGTCCAGCCCGTAGTCATGGCGCAGTTTCGCAACTGTCGCCGGATCGGCCGCCTTCGCGCCGAACATCGCCTTGACGGGGTCGCCCGGCAGCGAATACACCATCAAGAAAATAAGCAGCGTGGTCCCGATGAACACCGGGATCATCTGGAGCAGTCGCCTCGCGACAAAGCGCCCCATCGTTCCTCCTGTCGCCGACGGGCCCAGCGGCCGCCGCCTGTTCCTCGTGGGAGGCGGACGGCCACTGGGCCTGCGTCACTGCAAACGTCCCGGTTACTTCTTGACCTCGACCTCGGTCCAGATCGCCTGGCGCTGGTAGTCGATCTTCACGTTCTGCACGCGCTTCGAGTAGCCGGCGACGGTGTGGTCGGTGAACAGCGGGATCGCCGGCATGTCCTCCATGAGCTTCTTCTCGGCCTCGAAGTAGCCCTTGTTGGCCTCTTCGGGCGTCTTGGCCTCGTCCGCCTTGTTCATCAGGGCGTCGACGTCCTTGTTGCTGTAGCCCATGTCGTTGGCGCCGGCACCGGTGCGGAACTGCTCGGTGACGAAGTTGGCGATGTTCGGGAAGTCCATCACCCAGGCCATACGGAACGGGTTGCTGAGCTTCTTCTCGGTGATCAGGTCACGCGACTCCTGGAAGGTGGACTTCGCGTCGGTCACGCACTCGACACCGGTGTTCTGCCGGATGTCGTTGCAGACCGCGTCCACCCACTCCTTGTTGGCGCCATCGGCGTTGTAGGTGATGGTCACCTTGTTGCCGGGGACGCCGCCGCCCTGCTTGATGAGGTCCTTGGCCTTCGCCGGGTCGAACTTGCAGTACTCGCCACAGGCGCCGTCCTGCCAGCCCGGGATGCCCTTCGGCGTGAAGCCGGTGGCCGCGTCCTTGCTGCCCTTGAGCGCGGTCTTGGCGATGGTCTCGCGGTCGATCGCCATGGACAGGCCCTGGCGGACCTTGGCCTTCTCCGGCTTGCCCCACTCCTTGTCGTAGAGCGGGAAGCCGATGTTGGTGTTGCCGCCGTACGGCTGGCTGATGGCGCGCTTGCCGAGGTCCTGCTGGAACTTGCCCACCTGCGAGTTGGGCACCTGGTACATGATGTCGATCTTGTCCGACAGCAGTTCCGCGTAGGCCGCGTCGTCCTTGCTGAAGAACTTGAAGTCGATGCCGCCGTTCTTGGGCTTGTCGTCACCCTTGTAGTCGGCGAACTTACGGACCTTCAGCTCGACCTTGTGGGCCCAGGAGCCCTCCATCTTGTACGGGCCGTTGCCGATGGGGTGCTCGCCGAAGGCCTTGGGGTCCTTGTAGAACGCCTCGGGCAGCGGGAAGAAGGCGTCGTAGTACAGCCGCTGCTTGAAGGTGGAGACAGGACGCGAGAGCTCGATGGTGAACTCGTTGTCGTTGACGACCTTCAGGCCCGACATCGCGTCGGCCTTGGGGTCGCCCTTCTCCGGGTGGACGTCCTCGTAGCCCTTGATGGCCTCGTACCAGGAGGAGTTGAGCTGCGCGTTCTTGGCGTTCGCGGCCCAGTTCCACGCCTTGACGAAGGAGTTCGCGGTGACCGTCTCGCCGTTGTGGAACTTCCAGCCCGGCTTCAGCTTGACGGTGTAGTGCTGGTTGTCAGTGGTCTCGACGCTCTGCGCCTGTGCCATCTGCAGCTTGTTGTCGATGTCGAAGGTGACCAGGCCGCGGAACATGTTGGCCATCATGTAGTGGCCGCCGACCTCGTTGGTGTTGGTCGGGATGAGCCCGCGCTGCGGCTCGGTGTTGTAGTACGTGAAGACCCCGTTGGGGTCAACGGCCGCACTGCCCTCGTCATCGTCCTTGTTGCCGCCGCCACAGGCCGTCGCCGCCATCGCGACGACTATCGCACCCACGACCCACTTGGCGCTCTTGGCACCGCGCATGGGTATCCCTCCTCAGGAGTCCACTGTCACCAGATAGGAGGAACCGGCCCCTACGCGCTGACACCCCTGACAGCGCTCACAGGAACCGGAACCCCCGAATGTGCTCGTGAGCCCCCGCACTCCCCACAGCGCGTGACCCATTGACCCGAGCTAATGGCCCCACTATTGAGCACCGCCGCTCCTTAAACCACACTTACTGGGTCTCGCTTTGGTCACATCGATCACTGCCACATGCCCGAAATACGGACAAAGACGGCCCAGACAGACACGTACGAAACGGGCTGTTGACGCCACATCGGGAGGGGAGCGTCCGTTATCCGGACGACTCGTGCGTCGTGGCGCGAAAACACCGAGAGGCCCGGCACCCCTCGCGGGGTACCGGGCCTCTGCGTCACCGGACCGGGTCAGCGACGAACTGACGCGACGTCAGTGGTCCTTGACGCGGCTCAGCCGTGCTTGACGCGGCTCAGCCGTGCTTGGCGCGCGACGCGGAGCGGCCGCGCTCCTTCTGGTCGAGGACGACCTTGCGGATGCGAACCGCCTCCGGGGTGACCTCGACGCACTCGTCGTCGCGGCAGAACTCCAGGGACTGCTCCAGCGACAGCTTGCGCGGCGGGACGATCGCCTCGAAGGAGTCGGCGGAGGAGGAGCGCATGTTGGTGAGCTTCTTCTCCTTGGTGATGTTGACGTCCATGTCGTCGGCGCGCGAGTTCTCGCCGACGATCATGCCCTCGTACACCTCGGTACCCGGGTCGACGAACAGCACGCCGCGCTCCTGGAGGTTCGTCATCGCGAACGCGGTGACGGCACCGGCGCGGTCGGCGACCAGAGAACCGTTGTTACGGGTCTTCAGCTCGCCGAACCACGGCTCGTGGCCCTCGTGGATCGAGTGGGCGATGCCCGTACCGCGGGTGTTCGTCAGGAACTCCGTACGGAAGCCGATCAGACCGCGGGACGGCACGACGAACTCCATGCGGACCCAGCCGGAGCCGTGGTTGGACATGTTGTCCATCCGGCCCTTGCGGGTGCCCATGAGCTGCGTGACCGCGCCCATGTGCTCCTCGGGCACGTCGATGGTGATGCGCTCGACCGGCTCGTACGTCTTGCCGTCGACCTGCTTGGTGACGACCTGCGGCTTGCCGATGGTCATCTCGAAGCCCTCGCGGCGCATCTGCTCCACCAGGATGGCCAGCGCCAGCTCACCGCGGCCCTGCACCTCCCAGGCGTCGGGACGCTCGGTGTCGAGCACCCGGAGGCTGACGTTACCGATCAGCTCGCGGTCCAGCCGGTCCTTGACCTGACGGGCGGTGACCTTGCGGTCCTTGACCGCGGCCTTGGCGTCCGCGCCCTTGCCCGTGCCGCCACGGCCGACCAGCGGCGAGGTGTTCGTACCGATGGTCATGGAGATCGCCGGCTCGTCGACCGTGATCAGCGGCAGCGCGACCGGGTTCTCCGGGTCGGCCAGGGTCTCGCCGATCATGATGTTCGGGATACCGGCGACGGCGCAGATGTCACCGGGGCCGGCCACCTCGGCGGGCTTCCGGGTGAGCGCCTCGGTCATCATCAGCTCGGTGATGCGGACGTTCTGGATGGTGCCGTCGCGCTTGATCCACGCGACCGTCTGGCCCTTGCGCAGCTCGCCCTGCTCGACGCGGAGCAGCGCGATACGGCCGAGGAAGTTGTCGGCGTCGAGGTTGGTGACGTGGGCCTGGAGCGGCGCGTCCTCCTCGTACGTCGGGGCCGGGACGTGCTCCAGGATGGTGGAGAAGAACGGCTCCAGGTTGGTGCTGTCCGCCGGGACGGTGCCGTCCTCCGGCTTGGTCAGCGAGGCGATGCCGTCGCGGCCGCAGGCGTAGACGATCGGGAACTCGATCTGGTCCTCGTCCGCGTCCAGGTCGAGGAAGAGGTCGTACGTCTCGTTGACGACCTCGTCGATGCGGGAGTCCGGGCGGTCCGTCTTGTTGATGCACAGGATGACCGGCTTCCGCTGCTGCAGCGCCTTGCGGAGCACGAAGCGCGTCTGCGGCAGCGGGCCCTCGGAGGCGTCGACCAGCAGCACGACCGCGTCCACCATCGACAGACCGCGCTCGACCTCACCACCGAAGTCGGCGTGGCCGGGGGTGTCGATGATGTTGATCGTGATCGGGGCCCCGCCGTCCTTGGGGTGATACTTCACCGCCGTGTTCTTGGCGAGGATCGTGATGCCCTTCTCACGCTCCAGGTCGTTCGAGTCCATGACGCGGTCGTCAACGGAGTCGAGCTGGTGCGCGGCGAAGGCGCCGGCCTGCTTGAGCATGGCGTCGACGATGGTCGTCTTGCCGTGGTCGACGTGGGCGACGATGGCGACGTTACGAATGTCATGGCGCGTGGGCATACTTGCGGCGCTTCTCCCGGGATCGTGGATGCCCGCGCGTCCGGTCCGGTACGCGGGCCTGCCGGGCGATCGAGCCACGGCCTTTACTCCATGGTACGGGGAACTCCGACCGGAGGCCGCCCGGGGAGCGGTGCGGTGCCTCTGACCTGCGGTGACATGCCCCGGTCCCGCCATTTCGCCGTTTCTTCCAGGGCTCCGCCCCGGACCCCGGCACCGCGGCTCCGCCGCGAGGTCCTCAAGCGCCGGACGGGCTGATTCGGCCCGTCCGGCGCTTGAGGACAACTGCGCGGAGCGCGGTTTCATGGGGTCTGGGGCTCGCCCCAGGAAACGGCGAAAGGGCGGGACCGGGGCACCCCTACCTCAGGAACCCCATGTCCTGATACCGCGGGCTGGCCAGCCCGAAAGCACCGACGTTCGCCAGGGCCCGCCGCGAGGCGACAAGCTCCGGCCGCTGATAGAGCGGCACGGACCCCGCCGCCGCCCAGATCCGGGCGTCCGCCCGCACCACCAGATCCCGCGAGGCCTCCGCGTCCAGCTCCGTCGAGGCCTGTTCGAAGAGCCGGTCGATCTGGTCGGTGCCGACCCGCGTGTAGTTCTGCTCCACCTGGAGCGACCCGTCCGCCGCCGGCCGCGGCTTGGCGAAGATGGGCCGGGCGTCGGTGGCGGGGAAGGCGCTGGCGGGCCAGGAGTAGAGGGCGAGGTCGAAGTCGCCGGAGGCGATGTGGTCGCGGAAGAAGCCCGCGTCGTCGACCGTGACGAGGTCCGTGTGGATGCCGACGGCGTCGAGCTGCCGGGCGATCCGCTCCCCGACCTGCCGCAACGGCTCCGCGCCCGTGCCCTTGGGGAGGACGAACCGGAGGGCCAGCCGCTTGCCGTCCTTGAACCGTACGGGCACGGTCTTCGCCGCACTCCCCTTGCCGCCCCCGGCGTCCCGGGCGCTCTTGTCGTCCCCACCGGCCCCGGCGCCGCTTCCGGACCCGTCTCCGCCTTCCTCCCCCGCGTCCGCCGGCTCCGGCAGATTCTCGGGCTTCTCGGCCGGCACCCCGGCCGCCGGCTCCGGCGCCGACCCGGGAGCCGGTGACGCCGGGATTCCCGGAGATTCCAGGTCGGGAGCCCCATGCGGCTCCGCCTTGTCGTCCCGCCCATGCCGTGCCCCCGCCCCGTCGGCCTGAGCCCGCCCGCGCCCGGCCGGCTCGCTCCGGCCCTCCTTCCAGCCGGCGTCGGCGAGCAGGTCCCGGGCCGCGCCGGGATCGGCGGGCCCGACGGCGTCGCTGTTGTCCTCGTAGCCGGGCTGCCCGGCGACGAGGACGTGGCTGCCCAGCGGGTCGGCCGGCAGCCCGAGGGTGCCGAGGACGTACCGGGCGAGCTCCTTGCGGTCGACGGCCCGGACGACGGCCCGCCGCACCCGTTCGTCGGCCAGCGCGCCGGAGGTGCCGTTGAGGGCGAGCTGCGTCCACACCGGTTCCAGCGCCCGGTGGACGACGAGGTCGTGCAGCCCGGCCGCCGCCTCCGGCTTGTTGGCGTCGTCGGCCTTCTTCGCCGGGGCGTTGGCCCGGTCGATCCGCTCGGCCGCGGCCGGGGTGATGTCGGCGAGGTCGACACCGCCGTTGGCCAGCGCGTCGGCGCGTTCGCCGCGCGGCACCGCGCGGAGCACCAGCCGGTCGAGCTTGGCCCGGTCGCCCCACCAGCGGGGGTTGCGGACGAGGGTCAGCGTGCCCTGCCCGTCGTTGCGCTCGCCCACCTGGAACGGGCCGGCCGCGAACTTGAGCTCCTTGCGCATCGAGTCGTTGAACGCGTTGCCACTGGCCATCGCCGCCCGGGGGTAGAGCGGGGTGAAGAGGGAGGCCCAGTCCACGTACGGCTTCGCAAAAGTGATCTTCACTTCGCGGGCGTCCGCGCCGCGTTCGACCTTGTCGATCCGGTCGTAGCCGGCGTTGCCCGTCGACCAGAACGCGCTGTCCTTGCCGCGCAGCGCCTTCCACTGGGCCTCGAAGTCGGCGGCGGTGATCGGCGTGCCGTCGCTCCACACCGCGCCCGGGTTCAGCCGGTAGACGACGACCTGCCGCGGCTCGCGCGCCACCACCTCGGCGGAGAGCAGGTAGTCGGGGTTGCGCTGGGGGCGCCCGCGGCCGTCGAGGGTGAAGAGGGCGGGCAGCACCGCGCCCGCCACCTGCCGGGTGGCCGCGTCGGCGTCCGACTGGAAGGCGTTGTAGGTGGCCGGCAGCGCGTCGACGGCCCAGGTCAGCGTGCCCTTGTCGGCGATCTTCGCGCGTGGTGCGGCGGCCACGTCCTGGATGCCGGCGGGCGGTTCGGCGCTCTCCCCGGAGCCCCCGCAGCCGGCCAGCGCGGGCAGCGGCAGGAGCGCGCCCGCGGCGAGCAGGGCGGCGGAACGGCGGGTGCGGCGGAGGCGGCGGACGCGGGGCCGCTCGCTCGTCGAGAGGGGGAACATGGGCGACAACCTCCGCCGTACGGGGTCCGGATCCACGATCAGGGGGTCGATCAGGGGCCGGTCAGCCGGTCCAATGAACCGCTGATCGGATCTACTGCCGACCACTGAAAGCGACGACCCGCGCGAACGGGGTGCCGACACGGCGCCTCCCCGGCGCACGCCACCCGCCTGGACGAACGTTTGGGCAGCGGCAGGGCTCGCGAGGAATGCGCTCCCGCGAAGGTGCAATCGGGGCCGCTATCTTCCCCTGAAGGGGTGTGACGCGCGACACTCTCTGTCGCATCACAGTCGCCACCCGCAACCGCCCGTACCGCGGAAGTGAGGGCAGATCCGTGTCCCTGAACGACGACCTGACAGCGGTTCAGCGCTGCCTCGGCGAACTCGACCGCGCCCTGGGCCGGCTGGAGCGCCGGCTGGGCAGCGGAGGCCCGGAGCTGCGGCGGATGCGTTCCGACGCCGGCCACCTGCGCGAGAGCCTGACGCTCCTGTGCGAGGCCCAGCCCCCGGAGCGCCCCCGCCCGGCCATGGTGCAGATCCCCGACACCCCGTACGACCCCGCGCTCTGGCGGGATGCCGACGAGGAGGGCATCGGCTCCCGCGCCCCGTAGCGCCGCCGGCGGCCCCCCTGAGCCCCCGCGCCCGGCGTCCCACACCCCCGCTCCTCGACGGAGTCCCTTTGTCCACTGGCACCGACCCCAGACCGTCCGCCGCCGCCGGCTCCCCGGCGCGCGGCGGCGTCCACCACTCCTCACGGGCCTCGATCGCCCCCCGCCACCTGCGCCGCGACCGCTGGTGGCTGCCGCCCGCGGCCACGGCGGCCGGACTGCTGGCGTTCGTCGTCTACTCCACCTGGCGGGCGTTCGCCGACGAGCGCTACTACGCCGCGCCCTACGTCTCGCCGTTCTACTCGCCCTGCCTCGCCGAGCGCTGCGTCCCCATGAAGGACGGCGCCGACTGGGGGCTCTTCGGTTCCTGGTGGGCCCTGTCGCCCGCGCTGCTGGTCCTGATCTTCCCGCTGGGCTTCCGGCTCACCTGCTACTACTACCGCAAGGCGTACTACCGCGGGTTCTGGGCCTCTCCCCCGGCCTGCGCGGTCGCCGAGCCGCACGCGAAGTACACCGGGGAGTCCCGCTTCCCGCTGGTGCTGCAGAACATCCACCGGTACTTCTTCTACTTCGCGGTGATCGTCGCGGGCATCCTCACCTACGACGCCGTCCTCGCCTTCCGCGACGAGCACGGCGCCTGGGGGCACATGGGTCTCGGCACCCTCGTCATGCTCGCCAACATCGGCCTGATCTGGGCGTACACGCTCTCGTGCCACTCGTGCCGGCACATCGTCGGCGGGCGCCTGCGCACCTTCTCCAAACACCCCGTGCGCTACCGCATGTGGGGCCTGGTGAGCCGGCTGAACGCCCGTCACATGCTGCTCGCCTGGGCGTCCCTGATCAGCGTCGCGCTGGCCGACCTGTACGTGTACCTGGTCGCCGGCGGCGTGTTCGACGATCCGCGCTTCTTCTAGGAGAGACCTACTGATGACTCGGGTGGACCGGCAGTCCTGGGACGTGGTCGTGGTGGGCGCGGGGGGCGCCGGGCTGCGTGCCGCGATCGAGGCCCGCGAGCAGGGACTGCGCTGCGCGGTGATCTGCAAATCGCTGTTCGGCAAGGCGCACACGGTGATGGCCGAGGGCGGCATCGCCGCCTGCATGGGCAACGTGAACGCGAACGACAACTGGCAGGTGCACTTCCGCGACACGCTGCGCGGGGGCAAGTTCCTCAACGACTGGCGGATGGCCGAACTGCTGGCGCGGGAGGCCCCGGACCGGGTGTGGGAGCTGGAGACCTGGGGGGCGGTCTTCGACCGGACGCCGGACGGGCGGATCTCACAGCGGAACTTCGGCGGGCACGAGTACCCGCGGCTGGCACACGTGGGCGACCGGACCGGCCTGGAGCTGATCCGCACGCTCCAGCAGAAGGTCGTCGCCCTCCAGCAGGAGGACTTCCGGCGGCACGGCGACCACGAGGCCCGGCTGAAGGTGTTCCAGGAGTGCACGGTCACCCGGGTGCTCCGCGACCGCGACGCCGTCTCCGGCACCTCCCGGGTCTCCGGCGTCTTCGGCTACGAGCGCGAGTCCGGGCGGTTCCTCGTCCTGGAGGCGCCGGCCGTGGTGCTGGCCACCGGCGGCATCGGCAAGTCGTTCAAGGTGACCTCCAACTCCTGGGAGTACACCGGCGACGGGCACGCCCTGGCGCTGCTCGCCGGGGCCCGGCTGGTGAACATGGAGTTCGTCCAGTTCCATCCGACGGGCATGGTCTGGCCGCCGTCCGTGAAGGGCATCCTCGTCACCGAGTCGGTGCGCGGCGACGGCGGGGTGCTGCGCAACAGCGACGGCAAGCGGTTCATGTTCGACTACATCCCCGACGTCTTCAAGGAGAAGTACGCGGAGACGGAGGACGAGGGCGACCGCTGGTACACCGACCCCGACCACAACCGCCGGCCGCCGGAGCTGCTGCCGCGCGACGAGGTGGCGCGGGCGATCAACTCCGAGGTGAAGGCGGGCCGCGGCTCGCCGCACGGCGGGGTGTTCCTGGACGTCTCGACGCGGATGCCGGCCGACGTCATCCGCCGCAAACTGCCGTCCATGCACCACCAGTTCAAGGAGCTGGCGGACGTGGACATCACCGCGGAGGCCATGGAGGTCGGCCCCACCTGCCACTACGTGATGGGCGGCGTCGAGGTCGACCCGGACACCGCGGCGGCGGTCGGGGTGCCGGGTCTTTTCGCGGCCGGCGAGGTGGCGGGCGGGCTGCACGGCTCCAACCGGCTCGGCGGCAACTCCCTCTCCGACCTGCTGGTGTTCGGACGGCGCGCGGGCCTGTACGCGGCCCGGTACGCGGCCGGGCTGGACGGGGCGGGACGGCCCGCGGTGTCCGACGCGGACGTGGCGTCGGCGGAGGCGGAGGCGCTGCGGCCGTTCGGCGCCGAGGAGAGCACCGGCGGGGCCGCCGAGAATCCGTACGCCCTGCACCAGGAGCTCCAGCAGTCGATGAACGACCTGGTGGGGATCATCCGGAAGGCGCCCGAGATGGAGGAGGCGCTGCGCCGGCTGTCCGGGCTGCGGGCCCGCGCCCGGCGGGCCGGGGTCGAGGGGCACCGGCAGTTCAACCCGGGCTGGCACCTGGCGCTGGACCTGCGGAACATGCTGCTGGTCAGCGAGTGCGTGGCGCGGGCGGCGCTGGAGCGGACGGAGAGCCGCGGCGGACACACCCGGGACGACCACCCGGGCATGGACCGGCGCTGGCGGAAGGCGCGGCTGGTCTGCCGGCTGGCCGACGACAGCACCGAGCCGGCCGCCGAGGACCCGGCGCTGGGCCGCATCCGGCTGGAGCGGCAGGAGCCGCCCGCGATCCGTCCCGACCTGCTGGAGCTGTTCGAGAAGGACGAGCTGAAGAAGTACCTGACGGACGAGGAGCTCACCCGATGAGTTATCAGGCCCGCTTCAAGGTGTGGCGGGGTGACGCTGACGGCGGCGGCCTCACCGACTACGAGGTCGCCGTCAACGAGGGTGAGGTCGTCCTCGACATCATCCACCGGCTGCAGGCCACCGCCGCGCCGGACCTGGCCGTCCGCTGGAACTGCAAGGCGGGCAAGTGCGGTTCGTGCAGCGCGGAGATCAACGGCCGGCCGCGGTTGATGTGCATGACGCGGATGTCGGTGTTCGACCCGGCGGAGACGGTCACGGTGACGCCGATGCGGGCGTTCCCGGTCGTCCGCGACCTGGTGACGGACGTGTCGTACAACTACGCCAAGGCGCGGGACGTGGCCTCGTTCGCCCCGCCGCCGGACCTCAAGCCGGGCGAGTACCGGATGCGGCAGCAGGACGTGGACCGGCTCCAGGAGTTCCGCAAGTGCATCGAGTGCTTCCTGTGCCAGAACACCTGCCATGTGGTGCGTGACCACGAGGAGAACAAGCCCGCGTTCGCCGGGCCGCGCTTCCTGATGCGCGTCGCCGAGCTCGACATGCACCCGCTGGACGCCGCCGCCGAGGCGGGCGTCGACCGCAAGGCGGCGGCCCGCGAGGACCACGGGCTCGGCTACTGCAACATCACCAAATGCTGCACGGAGGTCTGCCCTGAGCACATCAAAATCACCGACAACGCGCTGATCCCGCTGAAGGAGCGGGTCGTCGACCGCTCCTACGACCCGCTGGTCTGGCTGGGCAGCAAGATCCGCCGCCGGGGCGCCGGGCACGGAACGTAATACCACACACCCTCCCGGTAGCGGCTCCGGCAAACCGGTCATACCCTCCGAAGTGTGACGCGGCTTTTGAGGCGGTACGGGCCCGGGGCGCCGGGCCCGGCCATCGTCGGCGCCCTCTTCGCGCTGTGCGTCCTCCTCCTCCCGGCGCCGTCCGTCGCCCGTGCCGAGACCCCGCTCGACCTCGACGCCACCGGGCACGTCACCGACACGGTCGGCGCGCTCGGCCGCCGCCGGCCCCAGGTCGAGGCCGCCCTCGCCCGGCTGGCCGGCCGGGACGTCCAGCTCTACGTCACCTACGTGCACGACTTCTCCGGCCGCACCGGCCGCGAGTGGGCCGACGCCACCGCCGACCGCAACGGCCTGGGCCCCCACGACGTCCTGCTCGCCGTCGCCACCTCCCCCCGGCAGTTCGCCGTCTCCGCCGCCCAGGACTCCGGCTTCCGCGCCGACCAGCTCCAGCAGGTCGCCACCGTCGCCATCACCCCCGCCCTGAAGGCCCACGACTGGGCCGGGGCCGCGATCGGGGCCGCCGACGGCTACCGGTCCGTCCTCGCCGGCCAGGCCGTCCGGCCGCCCGTCATCGTCCCCGGCCGCAGCGACCCCGGGGACAGCGGGCTGCTCCCCGGCGACCGGCGGTTCTGGGCACCCGTGGCGGCCGGGGCGCTGCTCTGCCTGGCCGGACTGCTGCTGCGCCGGCAGCGGCGCCGCCGGGCCCGCCGGCGGGTCACCCTCGTCCCGTTCCGTACCCCCGTAGCCTCCGTCACCGTCTCCGCCTCCACCGAGCCGGGCCTCGCCCGGATGGCCCAGCCGCTCACCCCGCTGCCCGACCTGGAGACGGAGGCGTCGCTCAACCTCGTCGCGACCGACGACGCCGTCCGCACCAGCGCCGAGGAGCTGTCCTTCGCCGTCGCCCAGCTCGGCGAGGCGGCGACGCTGCCGTTCGCCGAGGCCGTCGGCTACGCGCGCGGCGAGCTGGCCGCCGCCTTCCGGCTGCGGCAGCGGCTCGACGACGCCCCCGCCCACGACGACGACTTCCGCCGGCACGCCCTCGACGAGATCTGCTCCCGCTGCACCAGCGCCAACCGGCGGCTGGACGCCGAGGCGGCCGCCTTCGACCGGCTGCGCGCGCTCAAGGCCAACGCGGCGGTCGTCCTCGACCGCGCGGAGGACGCCGCCCGGGCCCTCGAACCACGCATCGACGCCGCCGAGAACGCCCTGTTCGCCCTCCGCCACCGGTGCACCGAGGACGCGCTGGCCCCCGTCTGGCGGTACCCGGCCGAGGCCCGCGACCGGCTCGCCTTCGCGGGCGCCGCCCTGGAGGACGCGCACACCGGCCTCGCCGAGGGCGACCGGGACCGGGCCGCGGTCTCGGTCCGCGCGGCCGAGGCCGCGCTCTCCCAGGCCCGCACCCTGGCCGCCGCCGCCCTCCGGCACGCCCACGAACTCGACGGCGCCACCCGGCGGCTCGCCGAGGCCCTGGCGGACGCGGAGGCCGCGGCGGAGGGCCACACGGAGGGCGCCGCCTTCGACCTGCTCACCGCCGTCCGCCGCGAGGTCGCCTGCGAACGGACCGACCCGCGGGCCGTCCTCCGCCGCATCGACGAGGCCGCCGCCGCCTTCGACGACGACCTGCCCCCCGACGACCCGGCCCGCGCCACCCGCACCCGCGCCCGGACCGGCCGCGCCCTCCTCACCGCCCGCGCCCGGGTCGCGGGCGCCCGCGACTTCATCGCCACCCACCGCGGCGCCGTCGGCGCCCGCGCCCGCACACGGCTCGCGGAGGCCGAGCGGCACCTGACGCTGGCGCGCCGGGACCCGGCCGAGGCCACCCGTGCCGAATTGCTCGCCCTCCAGGCCCGGACGGCCGCCGAACGCGACGTGGGCGTCTACGGCGTCGCCCACGCCATGCCCGACACGGCGCGCCCGGCGCGGGCGCTGGGCGGCGCCCTCCTCGGCGGCATCGTCCTCGCGGGGCTGCTGCCGGCGACGTTCGGCGGCGGCGCGACACGGGGGCGCCTGGCGGCGCCGGAGCGGTGAGGATGCCCCGGTCCCGCCCTTTCACCGTTTCTCGCGGGGGCAAGCCCCCGCACCCCCGAAACCGCGCTCCGCGCGGTTGTCCTCAAACTCCCCTAGAGGGGGGAGTTTGAGGACGAGCGGCGAAGCCGCGAAAAGGGGGTCTGGGGCGCAGCCCCAGGAAACGGCGAAGGGGCGGGACTGGGGCACCCTCCCCCGAGCCTCAATAGAGGCTCATAAGAGCCTCCACCGCATCAGGCGCCCCCGCCTCTCCATCCGGCAAGGCCAACTCAAACCACACCGTCTTCCCCTGCGGAGGAATCCGCCGACTCCCCCAAGCCGCACTCAGCAACCCCACCAACTGCAGGCCCCGCCCCCCTTCATCCGTATCCCGAGCCCGCCGCCGCCGAGGCTGCACCGACCCCGCGTCCCACACCTCGCACACCAGCGTCCGGTCCAGCAGCAGCCGCAGCCGGATGTCCCCCTCCCCGTACCGCAGTGCGTTGGTGACCAGCTCACTCACCAACAACTCGGTGGTGTCCACCAGGCTCTCCAGCCCCCACTGCGGCAGCATTTCCCGGGCCAGCTCCCGGGCCCGGGAGACGGACCGCGGCTCGGGAGGCAGGGTCCAGTCGCCGACGTGCCCGGGCGGCAGCCCCCGCAGCCGGGCCATCAGCAGAGCGATGTCGTCCTCGCCGTGATGAGTGTCCAGAGCGGACAGGACGTGATCACACACGTCCTCCAGCGGCCGGGCCGGATCGGTAAGAGCGTCACGGAACGCCTGGAGCCCCTCGTCCAGCGGGTGATCCCGGGACTCGACCAGACCATCGGTGTACAGCGCGAGCAGCGCCCCGTCCGGCAGCTCCAGGACGGTCTCCTCGAACAGCTCGCCGCCCACCCCGAGCGGCATCCCCGGCTGCACCTCCAGCAGCCGCGCCGGCTTGCCCTCCTCGACCAGGACGGGTGGCAGGTGCCCGGCGTTGGCGACCGTGCAGCGCCGGGTGACCGGGTCGTACACCGCGTAGACGCACGTCGCCAGGTACACCTCGGACAGATCGGCGGGGCGGACGCTCCCCCGCACCCCGCGCGAGGCGGACTGCTTGCCGCCGGGCCGGCCGAGGCCGTGGGCGATCTCGTCGAGGGCGGACAGCACCTCGGCCGGTTCCATGTCCAGCATGGCCAGGGTCCGTACGGCGGTGCGGAGTTCGCCCATGGCGACGGCGGCCCGCAGGCCGCGGCCCATGACGTCGCCGACGACCAGGGCCGTACGGTGGCCGGGCAGTTCGATGACGTCGAACCAGTCGCCGCCCACCTCGGTCGCCGCGTTGCCGGGCAGATAGCGGCAGGCGATCTCCAGCCCGGCGGCCTCGGGGTCGACCGGGGGCAGCAGGCTGCGCTGGAGGATGAGGGCCCGCTCGTGCTCGCGCCGGTAGAGGCGGGCGTTGTCGATGCAGACCGCCGCCCGCGAGGCCAGCTCCACGGCGACGGCCGTCTCCCGCTCGCCGAACGGCTCGCTGCCCTTGGTGCGGGTGAACTGGACCAGCCCCATCACCGTGTCCCGGGCGACCATCGGCACCGCCAGCGTGCACTGCGCCGACATGCCCGGCTCGGGCGGTTCGGCGCCCTCCCGCCCGCCGCCGGGGACGGCCTGCACCTGGGCGGTGCGCAGGGCGCCGGCACACGGCGAGTGGAAGGGGTACCGGTGCACCTCGCCGACCTGGATGGCCTTCTCGTCGGGCTCGTCGGAGGCGACCGGCGCGCCCGACACGGCGCTGGCGAAGGCGACGCGGCGCAGCTCGGCGCTGCCGTCGGCCAGGCCGGGCGGCGCCTCGTCGCCGGCGAGCAGCCCCTGGTAGAGGTCGACGGAGGCGAGGTCGCAGAACTGCGGGACGGCGACGTCCAGCAGTTCGCGGGCGGTGGTCTCCAGGTCGAGGGAGGTGCCGATACGGGCGCTGGCCTCGTTGAGCAGCGCCAGGTTGCGCCGGACGCCGGCGGCCTCCCGTTCGGCGCGGCGGCGGCCGGTGACGTCGGTGGCGATGGCGGCCACGCCGATGGGCCGCCCGCTGCCGCCGTGCAGCCGGTAGAGCGACACCGACCAGCGGCGGCGTTCGGCCTTGCCGGGGATCGGCCCCATCAGTTGGAGATCGGCCACCGGCCGGCCCGTGTCGAGGACCTGGCGGAGCGCGAGCGTCAGCCGTTCGGCCTCGGTGCGGGGCAGGAACTCGTGCGGCCTGCGGCCCCGGTGCCAGGCCACGGGACGGCCGAGGGCCTGGGCGAAGCTCTCGTTGACGCGGAGCAGCCGCAGGTCCGTGCCGAAGAAGAAGAACCCCAGGGGAGATTGGCCGAAAACGGCTTCCGACGCCGCGATGTCGGTCTCTATTCCCTGGAGCGCCCGGACGTCGACGGCCACACAGAGCGCGGCGCGCTCGCCGCGCTCGTTCCGGCTGGGCATCACGTAGACCTCGGCGAGGCCCTGCTGCCGCCCGTCGCGCTGGTACGGGACGAGGCCGGTCCGGGCGCGGGCGTCCGGCTCCGCACCGAGCGGCAGGTCCCCCGGGCCGCCCAGGTCGCCCAGGTCGCCCAGGTCGCCCGAAAAGAGGACCCCTTGCTGCGCGGCGGCGAACACGTCCTGGGGATCCCGGCCGACCGCCTGACCCGGAGTTATTCCGAAGAGCTCGGTGGCGCGCTCGCTCCACTGCTCGATCCGGCCGTCGGGTCCCAGCGAGAACGACGCCACGCGGATGTAGTCGTAGAGGGATCCGGGCGGGCTGTTCTGCCACATCGAGGTCGTGTCCTTACCCTCTGGGCCGCCCGCCTCGGCGCCCGCTGGCTTTTCGCTCACGTGCCCGTCCCCTCCGGCTCATGTGCTCGCACCGGCATCAGAAGGCCGAGTATCCAGCACGGGAGGCCCTCGGAACACGGACTTCACGATCACAGCACGGTCTCGACCCGCAATGGGTCTTCCCCGGGTTCCTAACCTGGCAAGCTCAGTTCGAACCACACCGTCTTGCCGTTGTCACCCCGGCGGGTACCCCAGCGGCGGGACGCCAGTGCGACGAGTTGCAGTCCACGCCCGCCCTCGTCGTCGGCTTCGGCCACACGTTCGCGGGGCGGATCGGGCAGCGGATCGGAGACCTCGACCTGCAGCACCCGGCCGGCGCGGGAGTACATCCGGACGCCGATGGGGCCGGTGGCGTGCCGCAGGGAGTTGGTGACGAGCTCGCTCACGAGGAGGACGGTGACGTCGGTGACGTCCGCCAGTCCCCAGGCGAGCAGGGTGTCGCGGACGAGCGTACGGGCGGTGCGCACCGCACCGGCCTCGGCGGGGAAGCTCCATTCGGCGAAACCCGGCGTCGATGCCAGTGCGCTGTCGCTCACGCCGACCACTTCCCAGACCGCTCTGATGCGACCCAGCCGGAATGCCCGGCTTGGGACCAATAATCAGCACATACCCGGTATGAGGGTCGGTGTACCGCTCCGGCCCGCAGTCGGGTTACGGCGGGTGACGACGCGCCGATGGGACAGGCGGGACGGGTGTGCGTGGCCTGAACAGGGTGAAGGAAGGGGCCCGGCTCCGGAAACGGCCACGGGTGGCCCCCCGGTCAGGGGGCCACCCGTACGCGTTCGACTATGTAGAGCTGCCGGCGGCCCCTCTTGTCCGGGGCCTTGTCCGTCGCCTTGTCCGGCGTCTCCAGGCTCTCGTCCAGGCGGTCGGCCACGCGCTCGGCCTCCAGCCTGGTGGCGTACCGCCCGACGCGGTAGCGATTGCCGTTGTCGTCCTGGCGGATCACCAGCCAGGGCAGGACCGGTTCGTTCTCACTCATCGCCCCTGCCCCTCCGCCGTCGCACCCTTCGGGAAGAAACCGCAGTCCGCATATGCCCGAGCGTACGCCCGACCTTTACGCAGCGGATACGGGTTTTCACGAAGAGGTGCGCATTCGGCCATGCGTACGCGCGCCCTCAGGCGCGCGCACGCGCGCCGTCACGCCTTGGAGGCCGACGGGACCGCGTCCTCGGACTCGCTCGCCGCCTCGGCGCGCTCGGCCTCCGCGATCTCCTCCTCGGCGGCGACCAGGGAGGGGTTGCGCCAGGCGCTCCGCACACCCCACATGTAGAAGACCAGGCCGATCAGGGCGACGACCAGCAGGTCCCAGCCCTCGGCCAGGTAGCCCTTGCCGTTGTAGTCCTTGCCGCCGGCCCACGAGACGAAGGCCATGACCAGCAGGTACGCCACCATCCAGGCGCCGGCCTTGAGGTGCGGCTTGAGCTCGGCCCACGGCTTGCGCAGCTCGTACCAGGCCCAGATCGGCAGACCGACCGCCATGATCAGGATGACCTTGCCGGTGAGCGGCCACTTGCCCCAGTAGAGGACCAGCGAGCCGAAGATCATCGCGACGGGCGCGATGACGGGCATGGCGCGCAGCTTCACCGGGCGGTTGATGCCCGGGGCGATGCGGCGCAGCGACATCACGGCGACGGGGCCGGTGATGTACGAGATGACGGTCGCGATCGAGACGATCTCGGCCAGCGAGCCCCAGCCGCGGAAGACCGCGAGGAACAGGAAGGCGATGACCAGGTTGAGCAGCAGGGCCGGACGCGGCACGCCGGTCTTCGGGTCGACCTTGCCGAAGATGCCCGGCAGGTGGCCGTTCTCCTGCACACCGTGGATCATGCGCGAGGTGGTCGCGGCGTAGATCATGCCGGTGCCGGACGGGGAGATGAACGCGTCCGCGTAGAGGACGATCGCCAGCCAGTTCAGGCCCCAGGCGATGGCCAGGTCGGCCAGCGGGGACTTGTAGGTGAGGGCGCTCCAGCCGTCGCCGAGGTCGGCGGCGGGGACGGCCATCAGGAAGGCGACCTGCAGCGCGATGTAGATGACCAGCGCGATCAGAATCGAGCCGATGACGGCCTTCGGCAGCGACTTGCCCGGGTTGCGGGCCTCCCCGGCCATGTTCAGCGGGGACTGGAAGCCGTTGTAGGCCCAGACGATGCCGGAGGTCGCCACGGCGGTGAAGACGGCGCTCCAGCCGTTGGGCGTGAAGCCGCCCGCCACCTTGATGTTGTGGGTGTCGAAGTGCGACCACATCAGGGCGCCGGCGGTCAGGACCGGGACGACGACCTTGAAGACGGTGATCGCGTTGTTGGTCTTCGCGAACAGGGTGATCGCGAACCAGTTCAGGAAGAAGTAGAAGACCAGCAGGACGCTGGCGAGGGCCACACCGGAGCCGGTGAGCTCCTTGCCGTCGTACAGCTCCTTGGCCCAGCTCCACTTCCAGGAGCTCATGTACTGGACGGAGGCGGTCGCCTCGCCGGGGATGACGGAGACGATCGCGATCCAGTTGGCCCAGGCGGCGAGGTAGCCGGCGAGCGAGCCGTGCGAGTACTGGCCGTAGCGGACCATGCCGCCGGCCTTGGGGAACATCGCACCCAGCTCGCTGTAGGTCAGGGCGATGGTCAGCGCCACGACGGCACCGATGACCCAGGCCAGGATCGCCGCCGGCCCGGCGATGCCGGCGGCGCGCTGGGCGCCGAAGAGCCAGCCGGAGCCGATGATCGACCCGAGGCCGACGGCCGTCAGGGCCACCGGACCGAGGGTCCGGCGGTAATTGGAGTGGGAACCCCGTTCGGTACTCAAGCCCCGGCTCTCCTTTTCTTTCTTACTCCCCCACAGCAGGACACAAACCGCGCCATCGTACGAGCGATTTGGCCGGGTCGGTTCTGCCAAAAGCCCCTGAGCTGGGGCTATGTGAGTTTTGCAACACAAGAAACCAGGGCTTTATATGGGTGCATACAGGGGCATCCCGCACAGTTCCTACCCTCGGGTAGGGAGTGCGGGTAAGGGTCTCTTTCCGGCCACGCTCCTGACTCGTGAGTCAGTTCCACCGGACGTCGGAAGCGTTCACGAGGACGACATGCCGCCTTCACCGTCAGGTGGTACGCGAAACGCGGTCCGCCCGGTTCCCCTCACCCCCCTGTGAACCCGGTTACTTCCGGCTACTTCACCGGAAGGTGGTACGCGACGCGGTGCCGCTCGGCCAGCATCACCACGTCCGCCGTCTCCACCGCCCGCCCGCCCGCGAAGTACGTCCGCGAGACGACCAGCACGCAGTGGCCCGGCACCCCGCCCAGCGCCAGCGTCTCCTGCGCCAGGCCCGGGCGGGCGCTGATCTCCTCGGTGACGTTGTCCACGACGAGGTCGATGGCCGCCATCCGCTCGACCACCCCCCGGCCGGCCAGCGGGCCCTCCTCGGGGAGCATCACCGGCGTCCGGCCGGTGACGGCGAGCGGCTCCCAGGAGGTGGAGAGCATCGCCGGCTCGCCGGCGCAGCGGAACAGGTAGTCGGTGCGCATCACCCGGTCGCCGGGCGCGATCCGCAGCCGCTCGGCGACCGCGGGCGAGGCGGACAGCTGCTCGCTGCGGGCCTCCCAGGCGCCCTTGACCCGGGGGTCGGCCTGCTCCTGGCGGAACGACGAGGACTCCCCCACCCCCCGGTAGCCGGTACGCACCACGGCGCGCCGCTCGGGCCGCTCCCGGACGTAGGTGCCCGACCCGGACCGGCCCTCCACCAGCCCCTCGGCCATCAGCACCTTGCGGGCCTCCAGGGCGACCGTGTCCGAGACGCCGTACTGCTCGCGGATGCGGGCCTGGGAGGGGAGGCGGGTGTGCGGCGGCAGCTCGCCGGCGACGATCTTCTGACGGAGATCGCCGGCGACGCGGAGATATGCGGGCTGGTCACCGAATGCCACGTCCACTCCCAAGGTTGACTTTCCGCAACAGCTTCGCAACTCACCGTGGCGATCCGCAACTAAGGGCCAAGGAATCACTAGATGTGGTGAATTGCAGCTCAGAAGGGTGTGAGCGCCGCCCTGACGCACGTGCAATACGCACTCTCCGGCGGCACATCTGCGACGATGCGGACGATCCCAGTGATCTTCGGAAGGACCGGCCGACAGGGGGCGATCCGGGACCTTCGGGAGATCCGGGGAGCCGGTGACCCTAAGGAGCCCTCGTGCGCCGCCGCCCCCTTCTCTGCGTCCTGCTGTGTGCCCTCCTGCCGGCCTGCGCCCCCGCCCGGACGACCGTCCGCCCGGCGGACCCCGCGACGGCCGGCGCCAAGGGCGTGGGCGACCCCTTGTTCCCCACCATGGGCAACGGCGGCTACGAGGTGGACCACTACAACCTCGCCCTCTCCTACGAGCCGAAGGACGGGAGCATCACCGCCACCGCGGAGATCAGCGCCCGCACCGACCAGGCCCTGTCATCGTTCAGCCTGGACTTCCACGGCCTCCAGGTGGACCGGGCGACGGTCGACGGCGCCCCGGCCACGGCCACCCGCACCGGCGACGCACTCCGTCTGACGCCCGCCAAGGAACTGGCCTCCGACACCGCCTTCACCGCCGTCATCACCTACCACGGCGTCCCCGAGGCGCTCACCGATCCCGACGGCTCGCAGGAAGGCTGGCTGAAGACCCCCGACGGCGCCGTGGCCCTCGGCGAGCCCAACGGCTCCATGGCCTGGTTCCCCGGCAACCACCACCCCTCCGACAAGGCCGCCTACGACCTCACCGTCAGCGTCCCCGAGGGCGTGACAGCCGTTTCCAACGGCGAACTGAGCAAACAGGAAACGGCGAATGGCCGAACCTCCTTCAGCTGGCACACCGCCGAACCCATGGCCAGCTACCTGGCGACCGTCGCCATCGGCTCCTTCACCCTCGACCGCACGGCCGCCGGCACGGTCCCGCAGACCGTTGCCATCCACACCGCCCAGGCGAAGCGGGCCACCGACGTCCCGGCCTGGGTCGCCTCCGCCACCGACTGGGGAGCCCGGCTCTTCGGCCCGTACCCCTTCTCCTCCACCGGCGCCACGATCGGCTCGGGCCCGTCCATCGACTACGCCCTGGAGACCCAGACCCGCCCCTACTTCAACCACGCCCCCGACGAGATCTCCCTCGTCCACGAGATCGCCCACCAGTGGTTCGGCGACTCCGTCACCCCCGGCTCCTGGCAGGACATGTGGCTCAACGAGGGCTTCGCCACCTACGCCGAGTGGCTCTGGCAGGAACAACACGCGGGCCCCACCGCGGCGGACACCTTCGCCGAGTACTACGCCCTCCCGAAAACGGACGACCTCTGGACCTTCCCACCCGCGAACCCCCCATCGGCCGAGGACATCTCCGGCGACCCGGTCTACTACCGAGGCGCGATGACCCTCCACAGACTCCGCGAGACGGTGGGCGACGCGAACTTCTCCACCATCCTCCGCACCTGGACGACGGACCACCGCCACGGCAACGTCCGCACGACGGACTTCACGGACCTGTGCACGAAGCTGGCGGGCAAGGACCTGTCCCCCCTCTTCCAGAAATGGCTCTACACCAGCGGCAAACCGGCGGCGCCGTAGCCGGGATCACGCGATACGCGAGGGGGACGCGACCGGCGAAGGAGCCGGCTCCGAACGGGAGATGACGGTCCGCCCCGAAACGGCTGAGGTCGAGTAAGGGGCCGGGCTCCTAAGAGCCCGGCCCCTTACTCGTCAGTGATGTCGCCTTCCGCCCGGTCACACGTTGAAGCGGAACGTGGGGCGGCCGATTCTGACCTGCGGCGGAGGCCCATTCACATCTTTAACCTGCAGCTTTACGGTTGCCCTGCGATGGGCTGCGACAGCCGATTACGGCCTTCTTGCGGACTGAGTGCGGACTGACTGCGGACTGCCCTTGGAACGCTGCCCATGCGGGCTCGGCACCTCGCTGCTTGCACCGAGCAACCCCTTCCTGGTGCCCGCTTCCGCCGTGGTGCGAGCTGTCGTTGATCGGTGCGGACCCAGGCAATGGTAGGGCGCGCACGGCGGGTCGGCGCGACCGAGACCGCGAGGTGTCCGTCCTCCCTGAAGTCGACGTCTTCGGCGCCAACGCATCCGGTAAGACGAACCTCCTTCACTTTTCAACAGGCGGAACGCCGTACGCACCTCGTTCCCCGACTCGGCGACCGATGCAGGGCGCCGCGGCATCCTTCAAACTGGATACGGCCGCTGCGGAGAGGACAACACTCGACGAGATCGACCTGATGCTGGGCGTAAATCCGGTTTGCACGCCTAGGTTCCAGTTCTCGGACGAGTGTGGGGAGGCCGTGTGGCTGCACGCCTACCCAGAGGGCAGACGCGTCGCCTGATTCGACTGGGAGGCCGACCGCTCCGAAGACGAGGGCGGAGAGTTTCTGTTCCCTGACTCCGGTCCCAAGGTGGGCGTCCATCGACGAGGAGCTGCGCCGCCGCACCCGATCTGGTGAGTTACGACGAGCCCATTGAGCTGGGACTGTCTTGCATCGAGGAGCCTTCGCAATAGAGGTCGTCGGCTGCGAGTGTCCGGTACGTGATGCCTTCGCAGCTGTTGAGGTCTACGGCGAGCCGGCTCTCCGCTTCATCCTCCAGGTAGACTCGGACCATGCGTGCGCCACCGCGTTTACGCTGCCTCTCCACGCTATACGTCACATCGGAGATCGCGCGGTTGGCTTCGATGGCGTAGCGCTTCCCCAGCTCGAAGAGCCTAAAGTGGTTTTCGACCCGTGCGATGAGCGTGGCATCCCAGGATGCCGGCGGGTTGACGAAGAAGCGCAGCCGCACCGTGCCCGAATCGTGGATCGATTGCGCATCCAACCAGCCCTCATGGGATATCCGGTCGAGATATGGATGCAGGAGGGTGTTCTCGGCGCTGTCCGGCTGCTTGTTCCCCTTGATCAAATTGCACCGCTCGCAGACGGGGACAAGGTTGAGCGGATCGACACACAGCACAGGGAAGTGACTCTTCGGCATGAAGTGGTCAAGTTGGCGAACGGTGCCCTGTCTGCACAACGGACAGCGTTCGTTGGGTGGAGCGGCCATCAGCTCGTCACGTATCACCCGCCCCCCGACGGTCTGCATGCCGTTCTCGTAGGCCCAATCCACGAAGGCGTCGTCGGCGATCTCGGGAACCTTAAAGCCCTTCGGGTCAAGGTCATGCAGATTCCTGGCAGCCGCAGCCTCACGAAGCGCCTGACCAGCCTTCTGCACAGCGTTGGCCGCGTTAAGCAGAAGCTCACGCCGCTCTTCCGCTTTGGTACGAGCGACACATGCCCGGTAACTGTCACTCGCCTTCCGCATGGGAACCTTTAGGGGCCACATCAAAGGGCACCATCCGTCTTCTCTGCGAGAAGGACCCGGACCAACCCCTTTGCCTCTCCGCCGAGCTTGCCGCCGAAGTGGGCAACAACCTCCTCGTAGGTGTCCAGCACGGCCACCGCTTTGCCGATCTCCGCATAGAAGCCGGACTCCATTACCTCCAGCCCGAAGACCTCATGAGTCAGCACACCCACGTTCTCACCGTACGTCTCAATCAATGGGCGCTCGGAGCGGCTGCTCTCACCCTGACGTATGAGCTTGTAGACGCAGGACCGCGGCACCGTCTGAAGTACGACTGGCGAGTGTGTAGCAACCACTGCGACGCCGTTGCGCGCGGACAACAGGTTAGACAGCGCCTGCATGAAGGAAGCCAGCAGCGGCGGATGCAAATGGGCCTCAGGCTCGTCCACCAGGACCAGGGACTGCTCTGCCACGAGATGCACGAGCTGTGTCATGGTCAGCGCCACGATAGCGTGACCTGAACTCATCCGCCCAAAGGCAGAGGTCAGTTCCCGCACGTGTGATTCGGGAACTTTCATGCCGACCCGTATGTCCCGGGCGTAGGCCGCGATGGCAGAGTTCGCGAACTGCGGGTCACGACTCAACAGCATCATGGCCTCACGCCAGCGCATGAGCTCGCGCGAGTTGATGACGGCATGGACTCCAGCGTTGAAGGCCGCTTGCAGCCGTTGCTGCTGGGTGCCGGTGGGCAGATCGTCGAGCGAGTTGTCTTGAAGGCCGACGTAGGTGTACTTCACCGCTTGGGGACCGCTCTCCTCGACCACTTCGACGAAGGGATCGAAGGCGCTGAAGGTAACTGAGACCACGTTTACGAACCGCTCGCCCGTTGCGGACGTGGACGTCGGGAGCACATCCACGCGGCCGAATTCCGTGCGCCTCTCGGGCCAGACAACCGCAGCGGCAAGATTCCGTAGCAAGGTCGTCTTGCCAACTCCGTTGCGACCGATGAGGACATGGATATTGCTAGACGGTGTGGATTCCGGATCGACCTTGAAGTCGAGAGTGCTCTCAGCCCCATGCCCCGGTGCTGTGTAGCAGAACCGGTACTCGGTCAGCCGGACTCCGCCGCGTGCGATCCGGTTAAACTGCGCCCTGACCGTCTGTTCCTCGATCGTTCGCAACAGTGATGAGCGTGTCACTGGGTACTGCATAGCGGATTCAAGAAGGTCGAGATTGTAGGCCACGTCAGACAGCCCTCGAAGGATTGCTTCGCGCCTGTCGTGTCCGAGCTTCTTGATGTTGTCGTAGTAGCGATCACTCTGCCCGAGGGAGAAGAGCTCTCCCGGAGGCGAGTCATCGTAGACCCCAGCACGGATGGGGCTGGGGCCGTCTCCCTGATCAGCGACGGCGACCTTGACGAAGCCCAGGTTCATCTGCGTCTGTGAGTCTCTGTACCAGAGCGTATAGCCCGTCCGAAAGCCGAAGTCATCCCAGTCATCGGCCACCAGGACCGCAGCCTCGGGGCCCGAGCGCACTGGCGTATCTTGGGGCAGGACAATGAACTTCACCGGGTCGAGCCTCCGGTTCCGCGGCGGACACCCGCACTTCGGTCGAACTGGGTTTGGACTCTATCGCCTCTCTCTGACAGGACGAGCACGACCTCTTCGGCTCAAGGCCGTGCCCCCTGTCGTGGCTCACGCTGCCGTCAGCAATGCGGTCCTGTTTGCGTAGATTCGCCCTGCGAGGAGTCCCTTCTCCCGCTCTCTCAGCTCCAAGATTCCTCTGCAAGCGGCGCGTCATTCAGCTGGTCACGAAGGCTCCGCCAATTCGGAATGAACCTTTCCATGAGCTTTGTGAAGCGCTCATCGTGATTGCGTTCAAAGTAGTGCGTCATCTCATGGACAACGATGTACTCGAGGCAACCTGGGGGCTTCTTGGCTAGCTCAACATTGAACCAAATGCGCCCGGTCTCACGATTACACGAACCCCACTTGGTCTTCATTCGCTTGATATTCCACCGCGGCACCGAAACCTCGAGAGCGGCTTCCCATTTGGAAATAAAACCCGGGAGCACATGCCGAAGCTGCTCCCGATACCAACGGTCCAATAGTTCCCGCCGTCGTTCAGTCGTTGTGCCGACCGGGATATACAGCAGCAGTCGTTCACCATCTAGTTCGATGTGAGCCCGCCCGGGACGCTCCACGACCTTCATCCTGCGACGAACGCCCCATACATAGTGGGACTCGCCTGTGACCATCTCTCGCGTGGACTGTCGTTCGACAGATTGAAACTGCTCTCGCTGCTGCTTGATCCACGGTAGGCGTTGGATCACAGCGAGTCGCACCTGCTCGTCGTCGAGTTGGTGCGGCGCTGCTACACGGACACGCCCTAGTGGCGGATAAACACCGATGTGCAGGTTCTTGATGTCCTTGTAGATGATGTCAACATCGATGCCACGGATGGTGAGAGAGGCGCTAGCGGTACTCATGGCGCGCCTTCAACAATTCCAGTAGCTCATCAAGCCGGTCAAAGTCGGCGGGCAGCGCCTGAGCGAGCGCGCGCCTGACCTTCTTTTCTTTCATCGTGTCACCCACCCACGAGTCGGGCTTGATATGGAGGATAGTGGTGTCTACAACCACGGAGAGGTCCGATGTTGGACCGAAGAAATCAATCAGAGCGCGGCGAGCACCATTGTTAGCCCACTCCGGGTACTGGGCACCTGACTCGCCCTTGCCAAGCTTGGACGCGTGCTCCAGGAGCTTCGCGAGATAGTCCTTGTAGTCCAAAGCACTCTGCCGCCGTTCCTCAAGTATGGCGTCGAGCAGCTCCGACATCTTGTCGTAGTACTTGGGGTTCATCGGGCGCTCGTCGATGATCACCGCCCGCATATTGTTGGTGATCGTTTCCGCCACCGCTTCCGGGTCCTTCTTGATACCCGCGGGAAGCTTGTCGAGCGCGCCAGCTCCCATCTCGACGATCAACTGGACCAGCCCGGCTTCCTGGAAGTCAGAGACCACCTCGGAGGGGCTGGCGCTGATGTACGTGTCCAGTAGGTGTCGCATGCCGGCTTCATACTGCTTGAAGTCAACATTCTCGCCGGCACCGAGCTTCACCTCTTCACGCACGCTGGCGTAATGGGCGATCTCTTCCTTGATCGTTGTGGCTTCGGCGTCACTGTACCCAGCAGCGAGCATTTCGTTGGCGAGGTTGCCGTACGCGCGAGTCACGGCCGCCACGGACTTGTAAAGCTCCACCCGCTTGGGTTCATTGGCCTTGAGCTGCTCGGTGTTGCCCTGCTCCAGGGCGCAGAAGTACTGCTGGTACTGGAGGGTGTTCTTTGGGGGGGCGACCGGCTCACAGAGCGCCCGGACCTTCTCCAGAGCCTCATCGAGGTCGACACGGGCCTTTTCGATCCGGTCTGACAGCAGCCCTTCGATGTCCTTCGACTCGTAGCCTTCGAGGGCCCCGCCGGTGTAGTGCGTGATCGCGGACTCAAGGGAGTTGAACAGGTCACGGTAGTCGACAATGTAGCCGTAGTCCTTGTCTTCACCATCGAGACGGTTGACCCGGCAGATCGCCTGAAACAGGCCGTGGTCCTGCATCTTCTTGTCGATGTACAGGTAGGTCGCACTCGGAGCATCGAAGCCGGTCAGGAGCTTGTCGACGACGATGAGCAGCCGCATCTGGGCCGGGTCATTGATGAAACGTTCCTTGACGTCCCTCTCGAACTGCTCGACCTTGCCCATCGCCTTGTCTGCAGGCTCGTTGAAGTGATCCGCGAGCATCTGCCGGTAGATCTCGTACTGGCGCAGCCGCTCCGTCGCACCGTGCCCTGAGTCTTCCTTGGCGATGTCACTTGCCTGCGGGGTGTACGACGTGATGATGGCGCATTTACCCTTGAACCCGGCCTGAACGAAAAGCTCGTAGAACTTACACGCCTGGTAGATGCTCTGGCTGACGAGCATGGCATTGCCTCGGCCATCCATCAGCCGCGGCTTGGTCTCCATGTCGAAAAGGATGTCATTGACTATCTGCCGGGCTCGCGGCTCCGAGCTGGCGACCTTCTGAACGGTGCCCCAGCGCTTCTTGAGCTCAGCGCGGGAGAGGTCAGTCATGCCGCGGGTCTTAGCTTCGAACCACTGGTCGACCTTCGCCGGCGAGGTCAAATCCTGGTCGATGTTGCGAGCCTCGTACCGCAGGTCGAGCACGACACCGTCGGCAACGCCCTCATTGAACTTGTAGGTGTGAATGAAGCTGCCGAACCGTTGGACAGTGGTGTCCTTGTCCTTCTTGAGGAGAGGTGTTCCGGTGAAACCAATGAACATGGCCCCAGGCATGAGCGCCTTCATAGCGTCGTGCATCTTGCCCGACTGCGTACGGTGGGCCTCGTCCACGAAGACGAAGAGGTTGCCTTTGGCTTGGAAGTCCTTAGGGACGGCCGTTGTGAGCTCACGAATGAACTCACTCTCAGCTTCATCACGGGCGACCGCGTCTTCCGAGCCACGGAACTTGTGAACCAGCGAGCACATCAGCCACTCTTCGCTCGCGTTCAAAGTGGCAAGGAGATCAGCGCCGCTCCTGGTCCGATAGATGGGCTCTTTGGCTCCCTGAAAGACCTTCTGAATCTGATCATCCAGTTCGGTCCGATCAGTGATCAGCAAGACCCGTGGATTTGTGCCAACTTGAGACTCCCGGATCCATTTAGCCAGCCACACCATCGTCAACGACTTGCCGGAGCCCTGGGTATGCCAGATAATACCGCCCTCGCGCTTGCCGATCCGCTCCTGAGCCGCCTTGACGCCAAAGTACTGGTTGTGCCGACACGTCTTCTTCTGCCCCGCGTCGAAGAGCATAAAGTCATGAACCAGCTCGAGCAGGCGTTTCTTCGAGCAGAGCTGCGTCAACGACCGGTCGAGGGGATCGGCGATGTCGGACGGTTCACGCCACGCGAGCCAGTACTTCTCCGGCGTATCGATAACGCTGTAACGCAGCCCCTCGACGTCGTTGCCGGCCATGACAAGCTGCACCGTCGTGAAGAACGACCGGATGAACTCGGGGCGCTGATTCCCGATGCTTTGCCGGATCCCTTCAGAAACGGCGACCTTCGAGCGCTTGAGCTCAATCGTTCCGAAGGCTATTCCGTTGACGTACAGCACGATATCCGGGCGCTTGGTGTGTTGCCCCAGCACTGTCACTTCCTCCGCTAAGGCAAAGTGATTGGCTTCGGGGTGGGCCCAGTCGATGAGCCACACTGTCTCCGTCTGCTCGCCAACACCAAGCTTGACCCTAACCCCGTACCGGAGCAGGCCGTAGACGTCCCGGTTCGCCTCGTACAGATCGCGGCCGCCACCAAGCGAGGCATCACTCTTCAGTTTGCCGACCGCCTTGCTGATCAGGTTGCCACTGTAGCCCCGAGCGCGGAGATTTTGCGCCAGTAGCTCGACGTCGATGTTGGAGTTTTCCGGGCGATACTCCCAGTTACCAAGGTACTCGTACCCCAGCGAGTCCCGGAACAACTCGACGATGCGGTCTTGGGTTTTGCGCTCCGGCTGGCCGACGTTGCTCATGCTGCGCCCTCCTTGACAGGAAGGCGTGTACGCCCCGTGAGGAGCTCCTGCACCATCCCCGTCTTCATCGCACGTGCCTTAACAAGGCGGCGCTTTGCCACAGCGATCGCATTCTCAGCATCCCGTAGCGTCGCGACAATGGCACGCTGCTCATCAACTGGAGGGAGAATGGGGCTGACGTCGAGGAGCTTCGTCTTTGCGATGTTGTACCGGGTGGCTCCTTGCGCGAGCACCGCCACTAGTGCACGGCCACCGTCGGAACGGAAGAAATATGCCAGGTACGCGGGATCGATGCGACTGTGTCTCTTTAGGCGGTAACCAAAGCAGAAACTATTTAGAAAGGTGGTCGGGCTCGGGCTGAAGTCAACTACAGCAGCCAGTGCCACCTCTTCGGGAGTCTCTGACGACCCGTTAAATAGGACGTCTCCCCGTTGAACTGCGTTCTGCCGTTCGTTAGGCCCCACCGTCACGCGCCCAAGACCGTGACCTAGGAGTCGCGGGCCGGCCATGACTTCCATAAACGTCACAAACTGCGCCGAGCCAGCATCGAAGTCCTTCTTCGCCTTTCCTGTGAGGCCCCCGTACGTGGCACCCTCTTCTCGCAAGCACACCTCGCGCCACAGGTCGTTGAAGCCCGGGAGGCGAGTCCTACCGGTCAACAGCTGCTGCATCATGCCCTGCTTGATCGCCTGCTTCTTAGCGATCATCTGTTCCAGTGCAAAAATCAGGTCATTAACATCTTGTATCGCATCACTAATTCGACCCTGCTCTGCCACCGAAGGCAGAGGCAACGGCATCCGAATGAATTTATCCCGCGGAAGATGCGCGATACTCGTCTGCGTCACATAATTGGAGAACACTCCGACAGATGCCCAATACTCAAGCAGCGCCAGCATCAGCCGAACGTCGTAACCACCTTTCGAACGCAACCTGTGTAGAGCCTTCTGGTAGTAACACTCAAGAAGTTGGTCTCGCCAAATGGCTCCCCGGCCAACTTCGCCACCCTCGCAGACCAGAAGATCACCCTTGCGCAGGCGGAAGCGGCGCATGTCTGATCGCGTCAGAGGAACGGTTCCTACGGCCGACAAGTCAATCCTGCCCCACTGCACTGCCCGGTTCCCGATATACGGTTTTGGAATCCCAATATTCTTGACCGTATCGAGCATCTTACCCAGCTGCACTTCGAACTGATCGCCGATTGTGGACATCGGCCAAGGCGCCGTCATTATTCAACCCCCATCGCCGCGAGGTGCTTAGCTAGACAGCCTTCCAACTCCGTGATCTTCGCTTCAATTCCGCCAACCGTATCCGCATAGCGTTCTCCAAGCTGTTGGATTCGTCCAACCAGAGCGAGCGTCAGCGAGTCAACTACCTGCGCAACGCGGTTCGCGACGGTTGCCTGCCACTTGTCGTCAAGCACAAGCTGCTTGATCTCAGGCTCGGTGAGGTCGCCGTATTTCTTGAGGGCCGCAAGATCCAGGGTGGTCTGGGCTTCCTTGGCGGCCTTCTTGGCGACAGCCTGTTCGTTGTACAGCTTGATCAAGTGCTGAAGGGCCTTGATCTCCTCCGGGTCAGCTCCCTCGTGCCGAGCCACCTTCAGCCGCGTCGAAGCAAGCGGCTTGGAGATCTTGCCGTCCTCCATCGCCTCAGCAAGCGGGCCGTCCTCTGCGGCATGCTCCTCGACGTACTCTTCGACAGCGCGGCTTGCATCTTCAGCTTCCGCGTGCAGTGTGTCGACTTTGGACTGCTGGTCCGCGAAGTACCGAGCGACAACAAGCGTCGGTGGAATAAGGTCCATCTTGTACTTGGTGGCGCTGCGCCCCGAGCCAATGACAAGATCCGGGGTCTCGGAGAGCTTGCGCTCCTTGTCCTCGATGGTTTTGCGGGGCTTCGCCGCCTCACACCACCCGTCGTTCATGACGAGGAAGACGTCGTCGTGCATGACGCCATGCCAATAAGCCATGAGCTGCTCGTAGACGTCGTACTCGTCGAGCAGAGGGGTATTCTTGAACCGGGCCAGGAGATCGTCACTGATACCAGCGATCAGGTCCTTGGGGACAGTGTCCGGGTTGAGCGCTTGCAGAACCGACCGGTGCGCGGCGAACCAGTCGTCAACCTGGCTGCGGACGTCCATAGCGAACTTCTGGAACTCGTCGGAGTCCAGGATGGTCTGTTGCACCTCAGCCACACCGACAGCCAGGTCGCTGTAGCCGGGGCGATTCGGCTTGAAGAGTGTGGCACGAAGGCTTGGGAACGCCTCCCAGTACCCATTGAGTGCGTCCAGGTCGTAGTCCGGGATCCCGCCATGAATGTGAGCGTTAAGATCCTGGATATCTTCCGGCTCGGACGAATCGATATAGCGCGGGATGTTGAGGTTGTAGTCGTTCTTCAGGTCAGCAATCTCTTGGAGCGGCACCATACGCGAGTAGCGCTCGATCTCGGTCTTCTTATTGAAAACATCGACGATCTTGTGAATGTCTTGGCTTCGGAGACGGTTCTTGTTGCCGTCCTTAATGAAACCCTTGGAGGCGTCGATCATGAAGACGCCGGTGCGCGCTTGTGCGTTCTCTTTATCGAGGATAACGATGCAAGCCGGAATCCCCGTGCCGTAGAAGAGGTTCGGGGGCAGTCCGATTACCCCCTTGATGTAGCCGCGACGCAGCAGCTCCTTCCGAATGCTCGCCTCGGCATGGCCGCGGAATAGCACACCATGTGGCAGGATAACTGCGGCTTTGCCCGTACTTTTAAGCGACTTGAGAATGTGCAGCAGGAAAGCGTAGTCGCCATTCTTTTCCGGCGGCCGACCGTACTCGAAGCGTCCGTATTCGCTCTCCAAGCCATTGCTCCACGACTTGATCGAAAACGGCGGGTTGGCGACGGCGAAGTCGAAAGTCTGCAGTCGTGTGCCCTGGGTGAATTGTGGGCTGGTAATCGTGTCACCCTTGCGGATGTCGCGGTCCTCATAGCCGTGGAGGATCATGTTCATCTGGGCCAGCGCCCAGGTGGCGTTGTCCTTCTCCTGACCGTAGATGGTGAGGCCGCGTGGGGCCTCGTCAGCGACTTTGAGGAGCAACGAGCCGGACCCACACGTCGGGTCGTAGACCGTGTGGTCCTGCCGGGTGCCCCCTCCGATGCCGACGACCTTGGCGAGCACCCGCGAGACCTCAGCCGGAGTGTAGAACTGGCCCTTCGACTTGCCCGACTCCGTTGCAAAGTGCCGCATGAGGTACTCGTAGGCGTCGCCAAGTAGGTCGTCGCCCTCAGCGCGACTACCTCGGAAGTCGAGATCAGCGAAGATCGTTACCAGCTTGGAGAGGCGATCCTGCATCTCCTTGCCCTTGCCGAGCTTCTCCTCGTCGTTGAAGTCGGCCAGGTCGATGACCTTCTCAAGCCCGTTGGCCTCGGCGAGGCTGCCGATAATTTTGTTGATCTTGTCGCCGACCTCCTTATCACCTTTGAGGGCGACCATGTCATCGAAGGATCCGCCAGCGGGGACGTCGATCAAGGAGTTCGGATCGGACTTGGCCTTGTCCGTCACATACTTCACGAACAGCAGCGTCAGGATGTAGTCCTTGTACTGGCTGGCATCCATACCACCACGCAGCTCGTCGCAGCTCCGCCACAGTGAGCTGTACAGGTCTGACTTCTTGAGAGCCACTAGCACGCCACCCCCTTGTCAGAGCCGAGCCTGGAGCCTGACCGCGATCCCGCAGTGAGGTGTACGTGTGACCTGTCCATCCTTCGGCGCCCATCCTTCGCATGCCGGTGCATGACAGCAGTGCCACTAGTGGCAAAGCCCAAGCTAAGTGCCTCACACGATAGCGCCGGGTGGCGGGACAGGATGCCGTTAGTGTGCGACGCTCAGGGGCGTCGGCCGCGGCGCGGTGTGCAACTAGGCCTAGAAGACTGATGAAAATCTTGCCCTGGGGCTGTCCGACTGTGGGCCGGGCAGCCCCAGGGCTTATGTGGTGGCCGGTACGAGGTGCCAGGAGTCTGTGGTGCGGGTGAGTCCGAGGTTGATGAGCCGGCGGAGGTTGAGGGCGGCTGCCCGGGTGTGGAGCCAGGTGTTGTTATCGATGGTGCCGCGGTAGCGGGGTCTGCGGTTTCCGTGCTGGACGAGCCAGGCGACGGCGCGTTCGACCGGTGGCCTCCAACGGCGGTAGTCGGCTTGCCAGTCGGGGTCGTTGGCGGCCTGGAAGCGGGCCGCGGTCTGGAGATCGTGGTGCGGGCGGATGGTGATCGCGCGCCCGGCTTTGGCCGTGGTGCACCGGTCGCGCAGAGGGCAGCCGATGCACAGGCCTTTGAAGGAGGCGATGCGCTGGCGGTGCCGCCCGCCGGGGGTCGAGAGGGGAACAGTGTGGCCCTGGGGACAGGTCACGGTGGCGGCTTGGGCGTCGATGTCGAAGTCGTCGGGGGTGAAGCCGCCTGGGACGGCGGGCCGCAGCGGTGCGGGCTTGAGGAACAGCCGGTGTCCGGCCTGGTCGAGGGTGTGGCGGGCCTCGCCGGTGGAGTATGCGGTGTCACCGAAGACATCGAGCACGGTGGTCTCGTCGGCGAGCAGGTCCAGGCCGACGGCGGCCTCGTGGTACTCGGGTCCGGTGCCCGGGGCGAGGGCGACGGCGGTGAACAGGCCGGTCTCCGGTTCGACGGCCAGGTGAGCTTTGTATCCGTCCTGCTGGTGGGTGCGGGTCTTGTGGACGTGACGGGATTCGGGGTCGGTGGTGGAGATCATCCGGTCGTGGGCGGTGCCCCGGGTGATGCGCCAGCGCCCGTCGCGTCCGTCGGAGTCGTCGGCCGGTTCGACGTCCTGCCCGGCGACCAGGGCCAGGATGCCGACCGTGTTCGCGGCCTTCTCGCCCAGTTGTTGTTCGGGCAGACGGCCCAGCAACTGGAGCGCGTCCGTGACCAGTGCGTCGACGAGGCCGGCCCTGGCCTGTTCGTCGTTCCAGGCGATGCGGGGCTTGCCCGGATCGCTGTAGTCATGAGCGGTGCAGCAGGCGGCCGCCACGTCGACAGCGCCAGGGACCTCGCGGACCACCGCACGGATGGCGGCGATGAGCTGGGTGACGGTGTACTGGGTGGCCACCGCGTCGTCCAGCACCGTGGAGTCCAGTGCCCGCCGGTGCCTGCCCTTCAGCACCCCGGTGGCCTTCACGACCTCCCGCACCGCCTCGAAAACGCGGTCCGGACGGGACGAGCGGGCCAGCCGTCGACGGAAGTAGGCCAGCAGCGACGGATGGAAGGCGGTGTCATGCAGTCCCAGCCCACAGGCGGCCTTCCACCGCAGATCACACCGAAGCTCCTGGACCGTCTCGAAGTCCGACAGCCCATGCAGGACCTGCAACATGACCGCTGAGGCCAGGATCTGCGGCGGCATGGACGGCCTGCCGTTCGGCGACGGGTACATGTCCGTGAACATCTCCGCCGGGAACAACGCACCGCGATGTTCGGCCAGGAACGCGAAGACACTCCCTGCCGGGATCAACTCCCGGCAGACCTCCCACACATCAGGCCCGACCGTCTCCCCGGCCCATTCCCCCATCACCACACCAACGAGTCTGGCCCCACCACTCACGCGGCGGGGCCAGAACCGAAGATTTTCATCAGTCTTCTAGGCAGTGTGTGACCGTCGTATCCGCTTGTGCCATCTAAGACGGTTGAGCGGCTGTCGTCGAGCGAGCCTGCGCTGCGCGAGCTCGGGGGCTGGGAGCGGGCCGCTCGGTGAGGCGCTGGATACGCCAGATCAGCACCTTCGCAGGAGAAGTGGCGTCGTCTAGGGCTCGCTGGTCGACTGCCTGGTGGAGGAGCCGCGCGGGGTCGTGCCCTGCGGTCTCTGCTGCGGCGAGGGCGGTGTTGAGGGCGTCACAGGCAGGGTCGTTGAGAGCGTGGCGGCCCGCCTGCGCGAAGGCGGCATAGCGAAGGGCACCGGCCCCCACGCCCTCCGGCATCATTACGCGAGCCTGCTGATCAAGCACGGTGAGTCGGTGAAGACCGTCTCCGAGCGTCTCGGCCACACCAACGCCGCCATGACGCTGAACATCTACACCCACCTGTGGCCCGACTCCGAGGAGCGGACGCGGGCAGCCGTCGACAAGGCGTATGCGGACCGACCCGAGAGGGACAAACCACAGGCGGAAGCGGCGGCGTAGCCACTCCCCCACGCGCCGGCCGACGTACCCGACGCCAGCACGCTGCGGACCGTGTGCGGACCGCAAAAGCCGCCCAACCCACTCTCCCGCAGGTCAGACGGCCTTTCGCTGGACGTATTAGACGTTGAAGCGGAACTCCACCACGTCCCCGTCCGCCATCACGTACTCCTTGCCCTCCATGCGGGCCTTGCCCGCCGAGCGGGCCTCGGTTACCGAGCCGCAGGTGACGAGGTCGTCGAAGGAGATGACCTCGGCCTTGATGAAGCCCTTCTGGAAGTCCGTGTGGATGACGCCGGCGGCCTCGGGGGCGGTGGCGCCCTTCTTGATGGTCCAGGCGCGGGATTCCTTGGGGCCGGCCGTCAGGTAGGTCTGGAGGCCGAGGGTGTCGAAGCCGACGCGGGCGAGGGTGGCGAGGCCGGGTTCCTCGGCGCCGACGGACTGGAGGAGCTCCATGGCGTCCTCCTCGTCCAGCTCGGCGAGGTCGGCCTCCAGCTTGGCGTTGAGGAAGATGGCCTCGGCGGGGGCGACCAGGGCGCGCTGCTCGGCCTTGAAGGCGTCGTCCGTCAGCTCGTCCTCGTCCACGTTGAAGACGTAGAGGAACGGCTTGGTGGTGAGGAGGTGCAGGTCGTGAAGGGGCTCGGCCTTCTCGGAGCCCTGGACGATGCCCGCCGAGAAGAGGGTGTCGCCCTTCTCCAGGATCGCCTTGGCCTCCTCGACGGCCTTGACCTTGGCCGCCTTGTCCTTCTGGATGCGGGACTCCTTGACCAGGCGCGGCAGCACCTTCTCGATGGTCTGGAGGTCCGCGAGGATCAGCTCGGTGTTGATGGTCTCGATGTCGTCCTTGGGCGAGACCTTGCCGTCGACGTGGACGACGTTCTCGTCCTTGAAGGCGCGGATGACCTGGCAGATCGCGTCGGACTCGCGGATGTTCGCGAGGAACTTGTTGCCCAGGCCCTCGCCCTCGGAGGCGCCGCGGACGATGCCGGCGATGTCGACGAAGTCGACGGTGGCGGGGAGGATCTTCTGCGAGCCGAAGATCTCCGCCAGCTTGGTCAGCCGGGCGTCGGGGACGCCGACGACGCCCACGTTGGGCTCGATGGTGGCGAACGGGTAGTTGGCCGCCAGCACGTCGTTCTTGGTCAGGGCGTTGAACAGCGTCGACTTGCCGACGTTGGGCAGACCGACGATTCCGATCGTGAGCGACACGTGGCGACTTCCTGATAGTGAGGGCCCAGGGCGAACAAAGGCAGCAAGGGGGCCCGGTCCGGGCCGGTCCACCAGTCTACGGGTCCGCGCCGGGCACCGGCCGGGGCGGACGGCCCCACGGGTCGAACGAACGGCCGACGGGGGGTGAAGAGCGTGTCCAACGCCGGGTTCGCGCCGGTCCTCGACCTAGTTTGGACGGGTGGAGCAACCCGGCGCACGCATCACCCAGCACAGGATCC
This sequence comes from Streptomyces mobaraensis, assembly GCF_020099395.1. NCBI lineage: Bacteria > Bacillati > Actinomycetota > Actinomycetes > Kitasatosporales > Streptomycetaceae > Streptomyces > Streptomyces mobaraensis. The sequence continues at coordinate 2,741,837 of NZ_CP083590.1, forward strand.
GTCGCACGGCCCCGGTGCCCCGCCCGGCCGCCCCGGTGGGGCAGGGCAGAGCGGCGCCGGCCGGGAGGGAGCGGGCGGGCCGCACCCCGCCGCCGCTGCTGCGCGCGCTCCGGCGGGACCAGCCGGTCCGGCTGACCGGCCTGGGCAGCGGGCTCCTCGCCGTGGTGGCGATGCTGGTCGCGGGGGTGCTCGTCGCCCGGCTGGCCGCCGGTTCCCCGATCGCCTACGGGGTCCTCTTCACGCTCTGCTGCGCCGTCTGCGCGCTGGGGGTGCGGCCGGCAGAGCTGGTGGCCGCGCCGGTGAGCGCGCCCATCGCCTTCGCCGCGGGCGCCCTGCCCGTCACGGCCGCCACCGCCGGTTCCGGCGGGCTCGCCGGCCGGGCGATGGCCCTGGTCGGCTTCCTGTCGCTGCAGGCCGGCTGGCTGTACGGCGGGACGCTGCTCGCCGCCCTGATCGTCCTCGGCCGGCGGGTGCGGCTGGTCAGACGGCGGCGGACGGACGGACGGGCGCAGGCGCGGCGGCGGCCATCGCGGCCCCCACGATCCCCGCGTCGTTCTCCAGCTCAGCGGGAACGATCTCGGCACTGACGCCCTCGATCAGCGGCAGGAACCGCTCCGCCTTGCGGCTGACGCCCCCGCCGATGACGAAGAGCTCGGGCGAGAACAGCGCCTCGACGTGCCGCAGGTACTTCTGCACCCGGCGCGCCCAGCGGTGCCAGGAGAGGTCGCCCTCCTCCTTGGCCCGGCTGGAGGCCCGCGTCTCGGCGTCGTGGCCGCCGAGCTCCAGGTGGCCGAGCTCGGTGTTGGGGACGAGCCGGCCGCCGGTGAAGACCGCGCTGCCGATGCCGGTGCCGAAGGTGAGCACGATGACGGTGCCCGTGCGGCCCCGGCCCGCGCCGAAGGTCATCTCGGCGACACCGGCCGCGTCCGCGTCGTTCAGCAGCGTCACGGGGGCGCCGATCCGCGCGCCGAGCAGGGCGGCGGCATCCCGGCCGATCCAGCCCTTGTCGACGTTGGCGGCCGTCCTGGTGACGCCGCCGGTGACCACGCCGGGGAAGGTGGCCCCGACCGGGCCGCCGGACCAGCCGAAGTGGTCCAGCACTTCCTTGACGCGGTCGGCGACCGCGTCGGGGGTGGCCGGGTGCGGGGTGAGCACCTTGTGGCGCTCCACCGCCGTCGCCCCCTTCGTCAGGTCGACCGGAGCGCCCTTGATGCCGGATCCGCCGATGTCCACACCGAATGCGTCCATGGCGACCACGCTACGGGCGGAAGCCCGCCGTCACCCCTCCGTGGGCGTCCCCGCGGCGGCCTGCGGGCCCGCGACGGCCGCGGCGACCTCCGCGCGGAGGTCGCGGCGGAGTTCCTTGGGGAGGGAGAAGGTGATGGACTCCTCGGCGGCCTTGACGGTCTCGACGTCCTCGTAGCCGCGGGCGGCTAGCCACTCCAGAACGCCTTCGACGAGGATCTCGGGGACGGAGGCGCCGGAGGTGACGCCGACCGTCGCCACGCCCTCCAGCCAGGTCTCGTCGATCTCCTCGGCGTAGTCGACCAGGTGCGCGGCGCGGGCGCCGGCGCCGAGGGCGACCTCGACGAGGCGGACGGAGTTGGAGGAGTTCTTGGAGCCGACGACGATGACCAGGTCGGCCTCGGCGCCCATCTGCTTCACCGCGGTCTGCCGGTTCTGCGTGGCGTAGCAGATGTCGTCCGACGGCGGGGAGAGCAGGTTGGGGAACTTGTTCTTCAGGGCGCCGACGGTCTCCATGGTCTCGTCGACGGAGAGGGTGGTCTGGGAGAGCCAGACGACCTTCTCGGGGTCGCGGACCTCGACGTTGGCGACGTCGTCGGGGCCGTCGACGAGCTGGATGTGGTCGGGGGCCTCGCCGGAGGTGCCGATGACCTCCTCGTGGCCCTCGTGGCCGATCAGGAGGATGTCGTAGTCCTCGCGCGCGTAGCGCACGGCCTCCTTGTGGACCTTGGTCACCAGCGGGCACGTCGCGTCGATCGTGGCCAGCTTGCCCCGCCTGGCCTCGTCGTGGACGACCGGGGCCACACCATGCGCCGAGAAGATCACGATGTTGCCCTCGGGCACCTCGAACGTCTCGTCGACGAAGATCGCGCCCTTCTTCTCCAGGGTCTTGACCACGTATTTGTTGTGGACGATCTCGTGGCGCACGTAGACCGGCGCGCCGTACTGCTCCAGGGCCTTCTCGACGGCGATCACGGCACGGTCCACGCCCGCGCAGTAGCCACGGGGGGCGGCGAGCAGGACCTTTCGAGCGCTGGTTGCAGTCATGCCGTCCATCGTACGGGCCGCCACCGACATCGGCGGCGCGTCCCGGTGCCCTCCCCCGGGCCGGGCCGAATACTGGCCGGGCGGCCCCGCACCCGTTCCGACCGACCGCAGGGGAGGCACCCGTATGCCGGCACCTTCAGCACCTCCCTCCCCGGAATCCGGCGCCGGCGGGGACGGCGCGCTCCGCCGCACGCTGACCTTCCGGGACCTCGTCGTCTACGGGCTGCTGTTCATCGCCCCGATGGCGCCCGTCGGCGTCTTCGGCACGCTGGTGGCGAAGGCACACGGCGCGGTGGCCGCGGTGTACCTGGTGGCGACGGTCGCGATGGGGTTCACCGCGTACTCCTACGCGCGGATGGTGCGGGTGGTGCCGCGGGCCGGTTCCGTCTACGCCTACGTGCGGGTCGGGCTGGGCGAGGGGCCGGGGTTCGTCGCGGGGTGGATGGCGCTGCTCGACTACCTGCTGATCCCCGCGGTGGCCTACCTGTTCTCGGGCATCGCGATGCACGCGCTGGTACCGACGGTGCACCCGTGGGTGTGGACGGCGCTCGCGGTCGCGGTGACGACCGGCCTCAATCTGTCAGGAGTGCGGGTCGCGGCGCTGGCGGGGTTCGTGGTGCTGGCGGTGGAGATCGTAGTGCTGTGCGTCTTCGTCGCCGCGGCGGCCTGGGCGCTGGCCACGGACGGGCCCCGGCGCGGCTGGCTCGCGCCGCTGACCGGCGAGGGCGCCTTCGACACGGGTGCCGTGCTGACGGCGGTGTCGGTGGCGGTGCTGTCGTACCTGGGGTTCGACGCGATCGCCGCGTTCACGGAGGAGGCGGCGGGCGGGCCGGGGCGGGTGGCCCGCGCGGTGCTCACCTGTCTGGTGGCGGCGGGTGTCCTCTTCCTCGTCCAGACGTATCTGGCGGCGCTGCTTATGCCGGTGTCGGCGGCGGAGCTCGCTGCCGAGCCGGCTCGGCAGGGGGCTGCGTTCTACGACACGGTGGACGCCTCAACGGGGCGGTGGCTGCACGATCTGGTCGCGGCGAGCAAGGCCGGCGGGGCGGCGTTCGCGGCTCTGTCCGGGCAGGCGGCGGCCGGGCGGCTGTTGTTCGCGATGGCGCGGGATCGGCGGCTGCCGGGTGCTCTGGCCGTCGTCGACCGGGGGACGGGGGTGCCGCGGCGGGCGGTGCTGTGTGCCGCCGTCGTCACGCTGGTCGCGGCGGTGTGGGCCGCTCGGCGGGGGGATGGGCTGGATCGGCTGGTGTCGGTGGTGGATGTGGGGGCGTTGGTGGCTTTTGGGTTGTTGCATTTGTCGGTGATCGGGTGGTTCGCGGTACGGCGGCGGATGCGGTGCGGCGTCGTTCGGGACGTGCTGGTGCCGCTGGTCGGGTTGGCTGTGGTGGTCGCGGTGCTTGTGCGGGCGGCGGGGGTGGCGCAGGTTGTGGGAGTGGTGTGGTTGGGGCTGGGGGTGGCGGTGCTCGCGGTTCAGGGGGCGGGGGCGCGCGAAGCGCGGTGAGGTGCCCCGGTCCCGCCCTTTCACCATTTCTTGCGGGGGCAAGCCCCCGCACCCCCGCAACCGCGCTCCGCGCGGTTGTCCTCAAGCGCCGGACGGGCCGGGCATCCAGCCCGTCCGGCGCTTGAGGACAAGGGGGGTCTGGGCGCAGCCCCAGGAAACGGCGAAAGGGCGGGACCGGGGCACACCCACCCCCGATACCCTCGACCGCATGGCCCTCACCACCTCCCCCGACGCCCCCCTCCCCGTCGGCCAGGTCTCCCGCCTCATCGGGGGCTGGATCGACCGGCTCGGTGCCGTCTGGGTCGAGGGGCAGATCACGCAGTTGTCGCGGCGGCCCGGGGCGGGGGTGGTCTTCCTGACGCTGCGCGATCCGTCGCACGACATCTCCCTCTCCGTCACCTGCTACCGCGCGGTGTTCGACCGGGTCGCGGACGTCGTGTCCGAAGGTGCGCGGGTCGTGGTGCACGCGAAACCGGAGTGGTACACGCCGCGCGGGTCGTTGTCGCTGCGGGCGGCGGAGATCCGGCCGGTGGGGGTCGGGGAGCTGCTGGCGCGGCTGGAGCAGCTGAGGAAGTCGCTGGCGCGGGAGGGGCTGTTCGACGCCGGGCGGAAGCGGCCGTTGCCGTTCCTGCCGCAGCTGATCGGTCTGGTCTGCGGGCGGGCGTCGGCCGCCGAGCGGGACGTGCTGGAGAACGCCCGGCACCGCTGGCCGGCCGTCCGCTTCGAGGTGCGGAATGTGCCGGTACAGGGGGTGCACGCGGTGCCGAAGGTGGTCGAGGCGGTCCGGGAGCTGGACGCGCTCGACGAGGTGGACGTGATCATCGTCGCGCGCGGCGGCGGCAGCGTCGAGGACCTGCTGCCGTTCTCGGACGAGCAACTGGTCCGGGCGGTGGCCGCGTGCCGGACGCCGGTGGTGTCGGCGATCGGGCACGAGCCGGACTCCCCGCTTCTCGACCTGGTCGCGGACCTGCGGGCTTCGACGCCCACCGACGCCGCCAAGCGCGTCGTCCCGGACGTGGGCGAGGAGCTGGCGCGCGTCGAGCAGCTGGGCGGCCGGGCGTTGCGCGCGGTGACCACGCTGCTGGACCGGGAGGAGCGCGGGCTGGCGGCCGTACGGGCGCGGCCGTGCATGGAGCGTCCGCAGCGGATGGTGGAGGAGCGCGAGGAGCAGGTGGAGGGGCTGCTGGGGCGGGCCCGGCGGACGTTCGGGCATCTGCTGGACCGCGCCGACTCCGAGCTGACGCACACGCACGCCCGGGTGGTGGCGCTCTCCCCCGCCGCGACGCTGCGGCGCGGGTACGCCGTCCTCCAGCACGCCGACGGTTCGGTGGTCCGGGCCGCGGACGAGGTGGCGGCGGGCGAGGAGCTGCGGGCGCGGGTGGCCGAGGGTGCGTTCGCCGTACGCGTCGAGGGGCCGGCCGACTGAGCCCGTGGCACGCCGGGCGGCAGGCCCTACGCTGGGCGGCATGGCGAAAACGGATGAGTCCGGCACCGGGACCGGCGCGGACGAGGAGCTGAGCGCGCTCGGCTACGAGCAGGCGCGGGACGAGCTGATCGAGGTCGTCCGCAGGCTGGAGACCGGCGGCCAGACGCTGGAGGAGTCGCTGGCCCTGTGGGAGCGCGGCGAGGCGCTGGCCCGGGTGTGCCGGCACTGGCTGGAGGGGGCGCGGGCGCGGCTGGACGCGGCGCTCTCCGCGCCGGAGGCGGGGGCCGACGAGGGAGCGGTCGACGGGGGCTGAGCCTCGGGTCCGCGCGGTCGGCGGCGCGGACCCCTACCGCATTAGTTTAAGTTTCAGTTGAAAGTTCACATAGTTTGTTTTAGAGTGGACCCCGGCCGACCCCCAACACCCCAGCACAGCAAAGAAGGTCACCCCCATGACTCTCGCCCTGGACACCGCCGCGCAGGACCTGCTCTTCCGTGAGGCGCACACGGCCAACGCGTTCACCGACGAGCCCGTCTCCGACGAGCAGATGCAGGCGCTCTACGACCTGATCAAGTACGCCCCCACGGCGTTCAACCAGTCGCCCCTGCGCATCGTCCTGGTCCGCTCCGCGGAGGCCCGCGAGCGCCTCGTCGCCCACATGTCCGAGGGCAACCAGGCCAAGAGCAAGGCCGCGCCGCTGGTCGCGATCCTGGCCGCCGACAGCGAGTTCCACGAGGAGCTGCCGGCCCTGTTCCCGCACTTCCCGCAGGCCAAGGACGTCTTCTTCAGCGAGCGCCCGGTCCGTGAGAAGTCCGCGGAGCTGAACGCCGCGCTGCAGGCCGGCTACTTCATCCTGGGCGTCCGCGCCGCCGGCCTGGCCGCCGGCCCGATGACCGGCTTCGACGCCGCGGGCATCCAGAAGGAGTTCCTGGACGGCGACCACACCCCGATGCTCGTCGTCAACATCGGCAAGCCGTCGGAGGACGCCTACCGTCCGCGCTCCCCGCGCCTGGCCTACGACCAGGTCGTGTCGGTCGTCTGACCGGCGCATCGGTCGCCTGACCGGCGAGCCGCCGCAGCCTTCCAGGGGCCCCTCGTGGGCCCCTTCGGCATGTCCGGGCCTGTTGGGGGCGGCGCCGCCCCCGCGGTCAGCCCTTCGTCTTCCCGTCCGGCTTCCCGTCGGTCTTTCCGTCGGTCTTCCCGTCGGTCTTTCCGTCGGTCTTCCCGTCGGTCTTTCCGTCCGGCTTCCCGCCCGTCTTCCCGTCCCGGAGCGCGGCGGCCATCTCCACGAGCCGGCGGTCGGACGCGGTCCCGGCGACCACCGTCGTCGCCCCGTGCTCCGTCCGCACCAGGGCGTTGTACTTCTCGCCCTCGTAGCGCTGCCAGACGGTGTCGCCCACCCGCTGCGTCCGCTTCGTCGGCTCCGCGTGCTGCGTGGAGTCCTCGATGAAGTCGGCCGCCGGGCCGTCGCTCTGCTCGATCTGGACGTACTGGGTGTCCGGGTCGACGAAGCCCAGGTGCCACACCTTGCCCCCGCCGGGCTCCTGGCGGTACCAGACCGATGTCGCGCGCCAGTCGGCGCCGAGCCCCTCGGGGGCCACCACCGGGTACGGTGCCGCGCGCCGGGCGGAGGCGGTCTCCACCTGGTAAGCGACGGTCCTCACCGGATCGCGACCGCTGCCCTCGTGCGGGAGCAGCAGATAGCCCGTGCCCGCCACCGGAATCGTCACCGCCAGCGACAGCAGCATGTTGCGCGCCGTCTTGTTCTTCCCGTTCCTGCCTGCCACGCCCCCATCGTCCCCCATGACCTCGGCGATCATCACGCCGGAGGGGGTCACGGCCGCGTCGGGGCGGGTGGCGGGGCCTTGACGCCGCTCATGCGTGGGGTGCCCTGCTCATTCTCGAAATCAGCGGATAAAGTCATGGACACCCTCACCCTCCTGGCTCACCCGGCAGGGGGGACCCACGGCCGACCGCCGTACAGAAAGGTGCGCCCGATGACCGATCACCATCTCCCGTCCCAGCTTGAGGTCAGCCCGGAGGCCCCGGACCGCAACCTCGCCCTGGAGCTGGTCCGGGTGACCGAGGCGGGCGCCATGGCCTCGGGCCGCTGGGTCGGCCGCGGAGACAAGAACGGCGCCGACGGCGCCGCCGTCCGCGCCATGCGCGCGCTCATCCACACCGTGTCGATGAACGGCGTCGTCGTCATCGGCGAGGGCGAGAAGGACAACGCCCCGATGCTCTACAACGGTGAGCGCGTCGGCGACGGGACCGGCCCGGAGTGCGACGTGGCCGTGGACCCGGTGGACGGCACCACCCTGACCGCCAAGGGCATGGCCAACGCCGTCTCCGTACTCGCCGTCGCCGACCGCGGCTCGATGTTCGACCCCTCGGCCGTCTTCTACATGGACAAGCTGGTCACCGGCCCCGAGGCCGCGGACTACGTGGACATCAACGCCCCGGTGGCCGTGAACATCCGCCGGATCGCGAAGGCGAAGCGTTCCTCCCCCGAGGACGTCACGGTCGTCGTCCTCGACCGGCCGCGCCACGACGGCATCGTCAAGGAGATCCGCGAGGCGGGCGCCCGCATCAAGTTCATCTCCGACGGCGACGTGGCCGGCGCGATCATGGCGGCGCGCGAGGGCACCGGCGTCGACCTGCTGCTGGGCGTCGGCGGTACGCCCGAGGGCATCATCGCCGCCTGTGCCATCAAGTGCCTCGGCGGCACCATCCAGACGAAGCTGTGGCCCAAGGACGACGCCGAGCGGCAGCGGGCGATCGACGCCGGGCACGACCTGGACCGGGTGCTCTGCACCGACGACCTGGTCAGCGGCGACAACGTCTTCTTCGTCGCCACCGGCATCACCGACGGCGAACTGCTGCGCGGCGTGCGCTACCGCGCGGAGACGGCGACCACGCAGTCGCTGGTCATGCGGTCCAAGTCGGGGACGATCCGGCAGATCGACTCGGTGCACCGGCTCTCGAAGCTCCGGGCGTACAGCGCGATCGACTTCGAGCGGCCCAGCTGAACCCACTTCGCGCGGACCGGATCGGGCCCAAGCGGAACGGCCGGATCGGGCCCAAGCGGGCCGGCCGGATCGAGTCCGGGCGGGCCGGCCGGATCGAGTCCAGGCGGAACGGCCGCATCCGCTACGAGCGGACCGGCGGCGCCGAGCGACCCGGCCGGCCGGACAGCCCGAGCGGTCAGGTCAGCCAAAGCCGTCCGCGCGGTCCGGCTGGAACTCGGCCCCGGGAAGCGGCTCGCCGCCCGTCCCCGGACGCCGGACGGGCGGGGGCCATGCGGATCGGATCCGTCACGGCCGGCCCGTCCGGCGTCCGGGAACCCGGGGCGTCCGCTATCCCGCCGCGGCCACCCGGGTGGAGCGCTGGAGCTCCGCGTCCCGGCGCCGCCGGCGGGCGAGCACGACGCGGCGCTCGGCGGCGGTGAGGCCGCCCCACACGCCGTACGGCTCGGGCTGGAGCAGTGCGTGCTCCCGGCACTCGACCATCACGGGGCAGCGCGCGCAGACGCGTTTGGCGGCCTCCTCGCGGGACAGACGTGCCGCCGTGGGCTCCTTCGACGGTGCGAAGAACAGACCGGCTTCATCCCGGCGGCACACCGCCTCCGAATGCCAGGGGCCGGCCTGATCCCGCGCGGACATCCGCGGCGACGGTACGGCGGCTTCCTGCAGGGGCTGATGCGGTAGCAGCACGGTCCACTCCTGACGACGGCTTTGCTCGGCCGGTTGAGTCACCCTTGCCCGTCTCACCCTGCACGGCCCCTGTCCGACAGTCGCACCCGCAGCCGTACGAGAGACGATGCACCAAGCTTTACCCGCTGTGCGCGTGCTTATTCACACCGTTGCCATGACCGGAATCCCGTCCGTCACCCCCGCCCCCTCCCCGCCGGGCGCGGGGCGGTCAGCCGGCCGCGCGGAGGTCCTTGACCCGCTTGCCCCGACGGGCCTTGGCCACGACTCCGCCGAACAGCGCCCAGCCGGTCACCACGACCACGGGGGCGCCCTCGTCGGGCGACTCGTACCCGTCGACGTCGAAGCCGCCGAAGACGCCCGTGCCGGTGCAGCGCAGCGAGACGTTCTCCGGGACCTTGATGTCGACGCCGCCGAAGAGGGCCCAGCTGCTGATGACCACCGTGCGCTGCTCGAAGAGCGCCTCGGTGAGGTCGATCTCCACGCCGCCGAACAGCGCGAACGCGTTCAGCCTGGCGCCCGCGCGCCAGCGGCCCCGGCGGCCGGCGCCGCCGAAGACGGCTATCAGGTTCTCCGCGGGGGCGGCCGGTGCGTGGGGTCCCGGGTACGGGCGGTGGGCGGCGGCGGGCCGGGCGGCGCCGGCCGGCAGGTCCCGGACCAGCGGCTCCAGCTCGCCGACCGTACGGGCCCGGTAGACGGCGTCGACGCGGTCGGCGTGCTCGTCCGGGGTGAGCCGGCCCTCGGCCAGCGCCTCGCGCAGGATGTCCGCCGTCCGGTCGCGGTCCGCGTCGGACGCGCGCAGGGCCGGCCCGGCGGGCGCGGCGGGCGCGACCGGTGCCGCGGCGGGGGTCTTGGTCAGGGGCACTCGGCGCTTCTCCAGCGATGACTCGTCCACGGACACCAGCCTAGCGACTCGCGATAGATCGCGACAGGGGCGCGGGTGCGGAGACGCCCGGGCCGCTGTTGTGAGGGCAACCTCACCGGCCCGCCGCCCGCCCGGCGGCCTACCCTGAGAGACGCCGACGGTCCCCCCGGACCCGTCCGGCACTCCCAACCCGCAGAGTGAGTGAGGAATCGCCGCGATGTCTGACCGGTCAGTCCCCCCAGGGTTCGCCTACACGGATCTGCTGCCCCTGGGCGAGGACGAGACGCCGTACCGACTGATCACCTCCGAGGGCGTGTCCACGTTCGAGGCGGACGGACGCACGTTCCTCAAGGTGGAGCCCACGGCGCTGCGCCGGCTCGCGGAAGAGGCGATCCACGACATCCAGCACTACCTGCGCCCCGCGCACCTCGCCCAGCTGCGGAAGATCGTCGACGACCCCGAGGCGTCGTCCAACGACAAGTTCGTCGCCCTGGACCTGCTGAAGAACGCCAACATCGCCGCCGCGGGCGTGCTCCCGATGTGCCAGGACACCGGCACGGCGATCGTCATGGGCAAGCGCGGCCAGAACGTCCTCACCGAGGGCGGTGACGAGGAGGCGCTCTCCCTCGGCATCTTCGACGCCTACACCAAGCTCAACCTGCGCTACTCGCAGATGGCGCCGCTCACCATGTGGGAGGAGAAGAACACCGGCTCCAACCTCCCGGCGCAGATCGAGCTGTACGCGACGGACGGCGGCGCCTACAAGTTCCTCTTCATGGCCAAGGGCGGCGGCTCGGCCAACAAGTCCTTCCTCTACCAGGAGACGAAGGCCGTGCTCAACGAGGCGAGCATGATGAAGTTCCTGGAGGAGAAGATCCGTTCGCTGGGCACGGCCGCGTGCCCGCCGTACCACCTCGCGATCGTCGTGGGCGGCACCAGCGCCGAGTACGCGCTGAAGACCGCCAAGTACGCGTCCGCGCACTACCTCGACGAGCTGCCCGAGGAGGGCTCCCCGCTCGGCCACGGCTTCCGGGACAAGGAGCTGGAGGAGAAGGTCTTCGAGCTGACGCAGAAGATCGGCATCGGCGCGCAGTTCGGCGGCAAGTACTTCTGCCACGACGTGCGCGTGGTGCGGCTGCCGCGGCACGGCGCGTCCTGCCCGGTGGCCATCGCCGTGTCCTGCTCGGCCGACCGGCAGGCCGTCGCGAAGATCACCGCCGAGGGCGTCTTCCTGGAGCAGCTGGAGACGGACCCGGCGCGGTTCCTGCCGGACACCACGGACGAGCAGCTCGCCGAGGAGGGCGACGTCGTGCGCGTCGACCTCAACCGGCCCATGGACGAGATCCTCGCCGAGCTGACGAAGTACCCGGTCAAGACGCGGCTGTCGCTGAACGGGCCGCTGGTCGTGGCGCGGGACATCGCGCACGCGAAGATCAAGGAGCGGCTGGACGCGGGCGAGGAGATGCCGCAGTACCTGCGCGATCACCCGGTCTACTACGCGGGCCCGGCCAAGACCCCCGAGGGCTATGCCTCGGGCTCCTTCGGGCCGACCACGGCCGGACGGATGGACTCGTACGTCGAGCAGTTCCAGGCGGCGGGCGGGTCGAAGGTGATGCTCGCCAAGGGGAACCGGTCGAAGCAGGTCACGGAGGCGTGCGCCGCGCACGGTGGGTTCTACCTCGGGTCGATCGGCGGGCCGGCGGCCCGGCTCGCCCAGGACTGCATCAAGAAGGTCGAGGTCGTCGAGTACGAGGAGCTCGGGATGGAGGCGGTGTGGAGGATCGAGGTGGAGGACTTCCCGGCGTTCATCGTCGTCGACGACAAGGGGAATGACTTCTTCCAGGATCCGGCGCCGGCGTCTCCGACGTTTACCTCGATCCCGGTGCGGGGGCCTGGGCTGTAGGTGGGTTCGCCCCGGTCCCTCCCCCAGAGGGGGGACCCCCACTTCGCCGATTCCCGGGGGCAAGCCCCCGGACCCCCAAACCGCGCTCCGCGCGGTTGTCCTCAAACGCCGGACAGGCTGACTATTCAGCCCGTCCGGCGTTTGAGGACGAGCGGCGGAGCCGCGAAAAAGGGGGTCTGGGGCGCAGCCCCAGGAAGCGGCGAAAGGGCGGGACCGGGGCTCACCCCCGCCGTCAGGCGAAGCTCTGGCTCCGCGACCCGTCGCACCGCTGCAGCCGCACCGGGTCCTTCGCCGACGCGAGCGTCAGGCACAGGTCCGGTGCCGCCGCCGGGCGGAACGTTCCTCCGGAACGCGTGAAGCGCTGGTTGTCGCCGCCGTGGCAGTTCCACAGGGCGACGGCGGTGCCGGCCGCGTACGTGCCGCCCGGGACGTCGACGCACCGGTCGTGGGAGAGGGCGGTCCGCAACGACCCGCGCCCCGCGTCGTACCACCACTGCTGATTGCGGTTCCCGGTGCAGTCCCAGCCGCCGACGGCCGTCCCGTTGCGCGACGAAGCGCCGTAGGCGTCCACGCAGGTGCCGGTCGCGTCGTTGCGCAGCGGCCGGTACGCGTCGTCCCAGGCGCCGCCGTACAGCTCGGGCTTCCCGGTGCTCGCCGGGTCGGCGCAGCCCGCCTCGCGGCGGTCGGCGGCGTAGAACGCGCTCAGGCAGGCGGCGAAGGCGGCGTGGCCGCGGATGTTGGGGTGGAAGGACTGGCGGACGGAGTTGGAGTCCGGCGGGACGGGGTTGGAGAGGTCGATGTACAGTCCGCGGGCCCAGGCGTCGTCCATGCAGACCTCGTGGCCGTGGAAGAGGCGCGAGTTGTCCAGGAAGAAGGCGCCGCTCTCGCGGGCGGCCCGGCGCATGCCACGTTCGAAGGCGGGGACGGCGGTGTTGCGGCCCCAGGCGGCGTCCGAGGTGTAGCCGACGCAGCCGCCCGGGAGTTTGCCGGGGTAGTTGGGGTTGTCCTCGATGTCGGGGCCGATGGGGCTCGGGTAGCCCATGACGACGAGTTTGTAGTCGCCGTCGGCGTAGCCGGCGTCGCGCATCACGGTGCGCAGGTCGCGGACGGTCTGCTCGACCTTGGGGACGAGGCCGTCGACGCGGGCCTGCCAGCCGGGGTCGTACTTCGGCTCGCAGGTGCCCTGGAGGGTGAGGTAGCGGGTGACGCAGTCGGTCATGACCGGGCCGAACTGGAGGTCGTCGTTGGCGCCGGCGACGAGCAGGACCATCTTGACGCGGGTGTTGCGCGCCTTGACGGCGAGGTTGTCGCTCTGGACCAGCTCGTCCGCGTACTGCTTGGTGCCGCCGATGCGGATGTTGGCGGTGGTGGCGCCGGAGCAGGCGACGTTGTAGGTGACGTCGGCGGGGATCGTGGTGCGGTGGATGGCGGCCTCGGGCGAGCGGTGGCACCAGTTGTCCGGGCCGCTGGTGCCGGGTTCGTAGGTGCCGACGCCCTCGCCGGATATCTCGCTGTCACCCAGGGACAGCAGGGAGGTCTTGCGTTCGGCGAGCGGGCGTTCGGCGGCGTCGCCGTAGAGCTTGACGGCCTCGGCGGCCCGGATCTTCTCCAGCTCGGGTGAGAGCGGAGTGGTGGCCGTGACGGCGGTGGCGGCGTGGGCGGTACTACCGGTGGCCATGGTTCCGGTCATGCCGCCGAACGCGGCTGCGAAAGCCGCGACGGCCGCGAGAGAACAGCGCAGGGTGGGTCTGCGTGTCATGGAGCCTCCCCGATTCCTGTTGTTACTCGCGGTATTTACTGGCTGGTAGTGGTGTTCGGGAACACGGTGAACCGGCCAAACGCTGTACTCCACAGGAGGTAAGTGACGATGACCGAGAGCGATCAGTACCGGATCGAGCACGACTCGATGGGTGAGGTGCGCGTCCCCGCCCAGGCCAAGTGGCGGGCGCAGACCCAGCGGGCCGTGGAGAACTTCCCGGTCAGCGGGCAGCGGCTGGAGCGGGCGCACATCGAGGCGCTAGCCCGGATCAAGGCGGCCGCCGCCAAGGTCAACGCCGAGCTGGGCGTGGTCGACAAGGAGGTGGCGGAGGCCATCGCCGCCGCCGCGGCCGAGGTCGCCGAGGGGCGCTGGGACGAGCACTTCCCGGTCGACGTCTTCCAGACCGGATCCGGCACCTCCTCCAACATGAACACCAACGAGGTCGTCGCCACCCTCGCCAGCGAGCGCCTGGGCCGGGACGTGCACCCCAACGACCACGTCAACGCCAGCCAGTCGTCCAACGACGTCTTCCCGTCCTCGATCCACATCGCCGCCACGGCCGCCGTCACCCGTGAGCTGATCCCGGCGCTGGAGCACCTGGCGGCGGCGCTGGAGCGCAAGGCCGAGGAGTTCGCCGAGGTCGTCAAGTCGGGCCGGACGCACCTGATGGACGCCACGCCGGTGACGCTCGGCCAGGAGTTCGGCGGGTACGCGGCGCAGGTCCGGTACGGCGTCGAGCGGCTGCGCTCCTCGCTGCCGCGGCTGGCCGAACTCCCGCTGGGCGGCACGGCGGTGGGCACCGGCATCAACACCCCGGCGGGCTTCTCCGCCGCCGTCATCGCGGAGGTCGCCCGGGCCACCGGGCTGCCGCTCACCGAGGCCCGCGACCACTTCGAGGCGCAGGGCGCGCGCGACGGGTTGGTGGAGACCAGCGGCCAGCTGCGGACGATCGCCGTCGGCCTCACGAAGATCGCCAACGATCTGCGCTGGATGTCCTCGGGGCCGCGCACGGGTCTGGCCGAGATCAGCCTTCCCGACCTCCAGCCGGGCTCCTCGATCATGCCGGGCAAGGTCAACCCGGTGATCCCGGAGGCCGTGCTGATGGTGGCCGCCCAGGTGATCGGCAACGACGCGACGGTGGCGACGGCGGGCGCCGCGGGCAACTTCGAGTTGAACGTGATGCTGCCGGTAATGGCGAAGAACCTGCTGGAGTCGGTGCGGCTGCTCGGCAACGCGGCGCGGCTGCTGGCCGACCGGACGGTCGACGGGATCACGGCGAACGTGGAGCGGGCGCGGGAGTACGCCGAGTCGTCCCCCTCGGTGGTCACGCCGCTGAACCGGTACATCGGGTACGAGGAGGCGGCGAAGGTCGCCAAGAAGTCGCTGGCGGAGCGGAAGACGATCCGTCAGGTGGTGCTCGACGAGGGGTACGTCGAGCGCGGCCTGCTGACCATGGAGCAGCTCGACGAGGCCCTGGACGTGCTGCGGATGACGCGGCCGTAACGCGGGATCCGAACGGCCGTTGCCCGTGCGGTACACATCACGGCACGGGCCCGGCCCCGCCCCCTAAGATCTGCGCATGGCAGCGGAGACAGCGGACACCAGGACCACGGCAGGCTCCGCGGGCGGTTTCTGGGCGCCCGGCGACCGGATCCTCTGGCGGTACCGCGCCAACGCCGAGGACCGGGTGCACATCTGCCGGCCGGTGACGGTCGTCCAGGACACCGCGGACCTGCTCGCCGTCTGGGTGGCGCCGGGGACGGCGTGCGTCCGGCCCGTGCTCGCCGACGGCAGACCCCCGTACCAGGAGCCCCTGGCGACCCGTTACACCAAGCCGCGTACCACCAGCGTCGACGCCTGGTCCGGGACGGGCGTGCTCAAGCTGGCCCGGCCCGGCGAGCCCTGGTCGGTCTGGCTCTTCTGGGACCTCGACTGGAGGTTCAGGAACTGGTACGTGAATCTTGAGGAACCGCTCGCGCGCTGGGCCGGCGGGGTCGACTCCGAGGACCACTTCCTGGACATCGCCGTCTACCCGGACCGCAGTTGGGAGTGGAAGGACGAGGACGAGTTCGCGCAGGCGCAGCGGGTGGGCCTGATGTCGGCCGCCCGGGCCGAGGAGGTGCGGGCCGCCGGGCACGCGGCGGTCGAGCGGATCGAGGCGTGGGGCGCCCCGTTCGCCTCCGGCTGGGAGCACTGGCGGCCCGACCCCGCGTGGCCGGTGCCGGAGCTCCCGGACGACTGGGGGCGCACTCCGGCGCACCTGCGGGCGTGAAGCGCTTGCCGTCGCCCTGCGGGGCAACCGTAGGATCGTCCTCCGCGCCCCCTTACGCGTCGCCGACCGGCAACGCACCAGGCGCGACACGGAAAGTGACAGTCAGTCAGGCATTAGACAGGCACCAGTCAGGCAGCAGGCGGAAGGGCGGAGCGGTGAGCGGTGACCACATCCGGCGGGCCTACGACGGCTACGCCCCCGCGGGCCTGGACCGCAGCGGGCAGGCCGAGGCGTTCGACGCCATCGGCGACCGGTACGACGAGGCGTTCCCGCACAAGGAGGGCCAGCTCGCGTCCGGCGCCTGGCTCGCGGAGTCGCTGCCGGCCGGCTCCCGGATCCTCGACGTCGGCTGCGGCACCGGCCTCCCGACGGCCCGGCAGCTGGTGGAGGCGGGGCACGACGTGGTGGGTGTCGACCTGTCCGCCGGGATGCTCGACCTGGCCCGCGCCCACGTCCCCGGCGCGGAGTTCCACCAGGCCGACCTGGCCGACCTGCGGGACGGACGGCTGGGGACCTTCGACGGCGTCGCGGCCTTCTTCGCGCTGCTGATGCTGCCGCGCCCGGAGATACCGCACGCGCTGCGGATGCTGCACGGGCTGCTGAGACCCGGGGGGCTGATGGCTCTCTCGATGGTGGAGGCGGACGTGGACGACTATGCGATACCGTTCCTCGGTAACACGATTCGGGTATCGGGTTACCTGCGCGACGAGTTGCGGGAGGTCGTCCGCGAGGCGGGGTTCGAGATCGTCGGGGAGAACTCGCTGGCCTACGCCCCGCTGAGCACGGATGTCCCGCCCGAGATCCAGCTCTTCCTCAATCTGCGACGCGCCGCCTGACCATGGTGCGCCCTGTGCGACCGGGCTCGACGCCCCGACGGATGGAACCCCACGCGTGACGGAGCAGACCGACTCCCACGGAGGACAGCGGAATGCCGCAGTCCGGCATAGCCCCGTGCCGACGCCCTCACCGGCCCCCGCGCCGGCGCCCGCCTCGGCCGAAGCGCCACGCCCCCGCCCCGGCGGTGCCGCCGGCGACGCTCCCGGCGACCGGCCCGACGACGGGCTGCCGCTGCCGCGCGGGGCGCGGCCCGTACGGCCCGTCGTGAGCGCCTCCGAGGCGGCCGGACCGCCCGGCGGCACGGGCCCCGCGGCCGGGCAGCACCCCGGCGGCAGCGGAGAGCGGCTGCGCTTCGTCGGCGCCGCCACCCGCAGGATCGCCCGCGGCATCGACCTGGACGAGATCGTGCTCGGCCTCTGCCGGGCCACCGTGCCGACCTTCGCCGACGCCATCCTCGTCTATCTGCGCGACCCGCTGCCGGTGGGCGACGAGCGGCCCGTCGGCCCCGTCGTGCTGCGGCTGCGCCGCACCGACCGGCTCCCCGAGTACGCGCGCGGCATGGGCACGGACAGCGTCTGGCCGCCGGAGGCACCCGTGTCGCCGGAGGGGACCCGGTCCGGCTCGGCCGACTCCCCCGGCCTGGGCCTGGAGCTCGCCGACGAGGCGGCCGAGCGCTGCGAGGTGCGCATAGGCGGGCCGCTCGCGGAGGTGCTGCGGGGTGTCCGGCCGGTCTTCGGGGACTCCTCGGCCGCGCGGGCGGCCCTGCCCGAACTGCTGGGCGAGGACCGGCACGTACCGCAGCGGCGGCGGACGATCCTCGCGCCGCTGCGCGGCCGCCGCCGGGTGATCGGCGCCGCGGTCTTCATCCGCCGCCCCGACCGGGCGGCGTTCGAGGGCGACGACCTGCTGGTGGCCGCGCAGCTGGCCACCCACACCGCGCTCGGCGTGGACAAGGCCGTGCTCTACGGCCGCGAGGTGTACATCGCGGACGAGCTCCAGCGCACCATGCTCCCCGACTCCCTCCCGCAGCCCACCGGTGTCCGGCTCGCCAGCCGCTACCTCCCGGCCGCGGAGACCGCCCGGGTGGGCGGCGACTGGTACGACGCGATCCCGCTGCCCGGCAACCGCATCGCGCTGGTCGTCGGCGACGTGATGGGCCACTCCATGACGTCCGCCGCGATCATGGGCCAGCTGCGCACCACCGCGCAGACCCTGGCGGGCCTGGACCTGCCGCCGCAGGAGGTGCTGCACCACCTCGACGAGCAGGCCCAGCGGCTGGGTTCCGACCGGATGGCGACCTGCCTCTACGCGGTCTACGACCCGGTCTCGCACCGCATCGTGATCGCCAACGCGGGCCACCCGCCGCCCATCATGCTGCACCGCGGCGGCCGCGCGGAGGTGCTCCGGGTGCCGCCGGGCGCGCCGATCGGCGTGGGCGGGGTGGACTTCGAGGCCGTCGAGCTGGACGCGCCCGCCGGGGCCACGCTGCTCCTCTACACGGACGGGCTCGTCGAGTCGCGGATCCGGGACGTGTGGACGGGCATAGAGCAGCTGCGTGAGCGCCTCATCGACACCGCCCGCCTCACCGGCCCCAACCCGCCGCCGCTGGAGCCCCTGTGCGACGAGGTGCTGGGCATGCTCGGCCCGGGCGACCGGGACGACGACATCGCCCTGCTCGCCGCCCGCTTCGAGGGCATAGCCCCCAGCGACGTCGCGTACTGGTTCCTCGATCCGCGCCCGCAGACCGCCCGCCAGGCCCGCCGGCTCGCCCGCCGGGCGCTGGACCGCTGGGGCCTGACCGAGCTCACGGACGCGGTGGAGCTGCTGGTCAGCGAGGTGATCACCAACGCCGTCCGGTACGCGGAGCGGCCGATCACCCTGCGCCTGCTGCGGACGGACGTCCTCCGCTGCGAGGTCGGCGACGACGTGCCGCAACTGCCGCGGCTGCGGCAGGCCCGGCCGTCGGACGAGGGCGGACGCGGGCTGTACCTGGTGAACAAGCTGGCCCGGCGGTGGGGTGCGACCCGGCTGAGCACGGGCAAGGTGGTGTGGTTCGAGCTGGGGCTGCCCGGTCCGTCCGCTCAGGGGCACTGACCGCAGGGAACCGGCCAAGGTCGGGCGGGGTTCGGGGACCGTGTTGCCGAACCCGGCGCGGGCGGAGTTGACTTGCCCGGTGCGGAGGGCGGCGAGGGCGCCGCCCTCACCTCGTCCGTCGCGGGAGGCGTCTTCCATGACCGAATCGGCGCACGGTACTCCGGACACGAACGGTGCGAATACTCCGTACACCACGAACAACGTCGGCATCCCCGTGGAGAGCGACGAACACTCGCTCACCATCGGCGACACCGGCCCCATCCTTCTCCAGGACCACTATCTGATCGAGAAGATGGCCCAGTTCAACCGGGAGCGGGTCCCCGAGCGGGTGGTCCACGCCAAGGGCGGCGGCGCCTACGGCACGTTCCGGGTGACCAACGACGTCAGCCAGTTCACCAAGGCGGCCGTCTTCCAGCCGGGGGCCACGGTCGAGACACTGGTGCGGTTCTCGACGGTGGCGGGCGAGCAGGGGTCGCCGGACACCTGGCGCGACCCGCGCGGCTTCGCGGTCAAGTTCTACACCGAACAGGGCAATTACGATCTGGTCGGCAACAACACGCCGGTCTTCTTCGTCCGCGACCCGCAGAAGTTCCAGGACTTCATCCGCTCGCAGAAGCGCCGCCCCGACAACGGGCTGCGCGACAACGACATGCAGTGGGACTTCTGGACGCTCTCCCCCGAGTCGGCCCACCAGGTCGCCTGGCTGATGGGCGACCGCGGCGTCCCCCGCACCTGGCGGCACATGAACGGCTACGGCTCGCACACGTACCTGTGGGTCAACGGCGGCGGCGAGAAGCACTGGGTCAAGTACCACTTCACGTGCGACCAGGGCATCGAGTGCCTCACCCAGGAGGAGGCCGACCACCTGGCCGGCGAGGACCCCGACCGGCACCGCCGCGACCTCTGGCAGGCGATCGACGGCGGGGACGCCCCCTCGTGGACCCTGCACGTCCAGGTGATGCCGTTCGACGACGCCCCGGACTACCGCTTCAACCCCTTCGACCTCACCAAGGTGTGGCCGCACGGCGACTACCCGCTGATCGAGGTGGGGCGCCTCACCCTGGACCGCAACCCCGACGATTTCTTCGTCCACGTCGAGCAGGCCGCCTTCGAGCCGTCCAACCTGGTCCCCGGGATCGGCCCGTCCCCCGACAAGATGCTGCTCGGCCGCCTCTTCTCCTACCCCGACGCCCACCGCTACCGCGTCGGCCCCAACTACGCCCAGCTGCCGCCCAACCGCCCGCGCTCCGGCGTGAACTCGTACGCGAAGGACGGCCCGATGCGCTACGAGCCGTCGCGCACGGCCCGCCCGTACGCCCCCAACTCGTACGGCGGGCCGGCCGCCGACACCGCCCGGTTCGGGGACGTCGCCGGCTGGCACGCCTCGGGCGACATGGTCCGCGAGGCGTACCGGCTGCACCGCGAGGACGACGACTGGGGCCAGGCCGGCACCCTCGTCCGCCAGGTCTTCGACGACGCGGCCCGCGACCGCCTCGTCGCCACGGTCTCCGGCCACCTGCTGAACGGGGTGAGCGCGCCGGTGCTGAGCCGTGCGCTCCAGTACTGGCGCAACATCGACAAGGCGACCGGGGACCGCATCGCGGCGCGGGTGAACGGGGGCTGAGGCTCCTCCGGTTTCCGGGCACGACGAAGGGCCGTTCCCCTCACCATCGGGTAGAGGGGAACGGCCCTTGTCGTGTCAGGTCGGGTCCTGAGCGCGGCTACGGCAGGTTCAGCCCGCCGTCGTCACCGCCACCCGGGCCTCCCTGACCACCCGGGCCACCGGGGCCACCGGTGTCCGGCGGGCTGGGCCGGTTGGTGTGCGGCGGCTTGGACGGCGGCTTGGGCGGCGGCGTGTGCTTCGTCTCCCTGTCCGACGGTGTCGACGGCTTGTTCGGTGTCGACTTGGTCGGCGGCGGGGTGGACGGCGCGCGCGTGGTGGGCGGGGGCGTCGTCGGGGCCGTCGTCACGGGGGGAGCCGTGGTGGCCGGCGGCGGGGCTTCCGCGGTGGCGGCGCCGTTCTTGGTGTCGAGGTCGAACTCGGCGGTCGGGTTGTCGCCGAGCGCCTCGGACATGTAGGCGTCCCAGATCTTCGCCGGGAAGCCGCTGCCGTTGGTACGCTCCTCGCCGCCGACTCCGTAGAGCTTGGCGTGGTTGCCGTTGGCCTCCTCGCCGAAGAGGCCGACCGTGGTGACCAGGTCCGGGGTGTAGGCCGCGAACCAGGCCGAACGGTCCTCGTCGGAGGTACCGGTCTTGCCCGCGATCTGGTAGCGGTCGCTCCGGACGACCTTGCCCGTACCGTCCTTCTGCACCACGCTCTTCAGGATCGCCGTGACACCGTCCGCGGCGCCCCGGGAGATCGCGTCACCGCCGACCGCGCTGTCCAGGTCGATGTTCTGGCCGTTGCGGCTGATGGACTTGATGATGGTCGGCGTGACCTTCTTGCCGTGCGCGTCCAGCGAGGCGTAGGCCGCGGCCATGTGGAGCGGGCTCTGGCTCATCGCGCCGAGGGCCATGGAGGCGTGGGCGCCGAAGTCCCGGGCGTCACCGTTCATGCCGAGGTCCGTCGCGGTCTTCTTGACCTTCTCCAGACCGACGTCCACGGCCATCTGCGCGAAGACCGAGTTGACGGACTTCATCATCGACTCTTCGACGGTCTGCGGTCCGTAGGACTGCTGGTCCTCGTTCTCCGGGTGGTAACCCGTCGGGCCGTTGGGACCGACCACCATGCGCTCGTTGTCGCCGTTGTAGATGGTGTTGGCGTTGATCGGCTTGCCGTCCTGGGTCGTCGACCCGTTCTCCAGGGCGGAGGCGTAGATCAGCGGCTTGAACGTGGAGCCCGGCTGGTAGTCCTCACGGGTGGCGTTGGAGATCTGGTGCGTGGCCCACTCCTTGCCGCCGTACATGGCGACGATCTTGCCGGTTTTCGGATCCACGGAGACGGCGCCCGGCTGGACGTAGTTGTCGACCTTGCGGGTCTTGGGGCTCAGCTTGTCCCAGAGCTCGGTCTTGACCGCGCTCTCCAGCTGCTTCTGCTTCTTGGGGTCGATGCTCAGGGTGATCGTGTAACCACCGGCACCGATGTCCATGTTCTTCTTCTTGAGAATCTCCGAAGCCTGGTCCTGGGCCAGCTTGTAGAAGTACCCGTCCTGGCCCTTGAGTCCGGTGACCGCCTTCGGCTTCTTCACCTCGGGGAACTTCATCGTCTGGCGCTTGTCCTTCGCCAGCCAGTTCTTCTCGACCATCTTGTCGAGGACGTAGTTCCAGCGCTGCTTGGCGAGCTTCTTGCCCGTCTCGGTCCCCGTGACGACGTCGTACTGGCTCGGCGCCTGGAGCAGGGCGGCGAGGTAGGCCGACTCCTCGACGGAGAGTTTGTCGAGGTCCTTGTTGAAGTAGGCGTGCGAAGCGGCCTGGATGCCATAGGAGTTGCGGCCGAAGTAGCTCGTGTTCAGATAGCCCTCGAGGATCTTCTCCTTGGAGAGCTTGTTCTTGAGCTTCAGCGAGATGATGAGCTCGGTGACCTTACGGCTGACGGTCTGTCGCTGGTCGAGGTAGTAGTTCTTGACGTACTGCTGGGTGATCGTCGAACCACCCTGCTTGCCCTCGCCCATGACCGTCTTGAGGATGCCGCGGGTGGTGCCCATCAGGTCCACGCCCGAGTCGTCCCAGAAGTCCTTGTTCTCCGCCGCGATGACGGCGTTCTGGACGTTCTTCGGGATCTTCGAGAAGTCGACCATCTCGCGGTTGAACTCGCCGTCCCGCCTGATGACCCTGCCGTCGGGCATCTTGTACACCGTGGCCTGCGCCATCGCGGCGTGCTTGCCGTCGGTCGGCACGTCCACGTACAGGTACAGCGCAACGAAGGCACCCACGCCCAGGGCTATCAGCCCGAAGAAGTAGGCGAGCAGCTTCTTCCAGGTGAAAAAGCGGCGTATACCGGTCTTTTTGGGCTTTTTGCCCTTGGCGCTGCGGGCACTGCCCTTCTGCGCCCGTCGTGCTTCGGCTCGACCCATCTCTCCCGTAGCTCCACTCTGTCCGCCCCCAACCAGCTCACGAAGCTAACACCGCAAGTGTGACCAAAGGCCCATCGATCAAGGGTTTGGCGCACGTGACATATAGCACCCCGGAGGACGGAACCCGGGTGCGGCGCGATGCGGGAAACCGTACAGGGCGATAAACTGATATCAGATTGCTAGACACCACTCAGGGGGACAGCCATGCCCGAAGCACCGCTCGACACCACCGCCGCGATCCCGGCCACCACACCCGCGCCGCCGCCCGTCCGCGAGTTCCCGGCCAGGGACATCGGGGGCGGACTCGCCCTGCTGCTGGGGCTGCTGGGACTGCTGGCCGGTGTGGGGCTGGTCATCCTGGGCGCCGGGCTCGGGGCGGACGGGAACGGGGGCGCGGCCGGCGGCCTCATCGCGTGCGGGGTGGTCGTCGGACTCGGCGCGATCATCGCCATGTGCGGGCTGAACACCATCGCCCCCGGCGAGACCCGCGTCGTCCAGCTCTTCGGCCGCTACCGCGGCACCATCCGCACCGAGGGCCTGCGCTGGGTCAACCCGTTCACCAGCCGGGAGAAGATCTCCACCCGGGTGCGCAACCACGAGACCGCCGTCATGAAGGTCAACGACGCCTACGGCAACCCGATCGAGCTGGCGGCGGTCGTGGTGTGGCAGGTCGAGGACACCGCGCAGGCACGGTTCGCGGTGGAGGACTTCCAGGAGTTCGTCTCCGTCCAGACCGAGGCGGCCGTCCGGCACATCGCCATCGAGTACCCCTACGACGCCCATGACGAGGCGGCGCTGTCGCTGCGCGGCAACGCCGAGGAGATCACCGAGAAGCTGGCCGTCGAGCTGCACGCCCGGGTGGCGGCGGCGGGCGTCCGGATCGTCGAGTCGCGGTTCACGCACCTCGCCTACGCTCCGGAGATCGCCTCCGCGATGCTCCAGCGGCAGCAGGCCGGCGCGGTCGTCGCCGCCCGGCAGATGATCGTCGAGGGTGCGGTCGGCATGGTCGAGCAGGCCCTGGCCCGCATCAACGAGCAGGGCATCGTGGAGCTGGACGAGGAGCGGAAGGCGGCGATGGTGAGCAACCTGATGGTGGTGCTGTGCGGGGACCGGGCCGCACAGCCCGTCCTCAACACCGGCACCCTGTACCAGTGACGGACGACCTGCCACCCCAAGGACGGCCGCGGCAGCGCAAGCAGGTGCTGCTGCGGCTCGACCCTCTGGTCCACGACGCGCTCTCGCGCTGGGCCGCCGAGGAGCTGCGCAGCGCCAACGCGCAGATCGAGTTCCTGCTGCGCAAGGCCCTGGCCGAGGCCGGCCGGCTGCCCCGGAACGTCGGCGCGATCCGCCGGCCCGGGCGTCCCGCCGCGTCGGAGGAGGGCCGGGAGGAACCTCGCGAGGAACGGCGGGGAACCGAATCCGGCGGCTGAGGCGTCTGGACCGACGACGGCGGTAGCGGCCGTTCCGGATGAACCGGCTGTACACCGCGTCTATACACCCAAGGTATAGACCTGTTGTACAGTCGCGGCATGTCGATCGGACACACTCTGCTCGGCCTGCTGGAATCCGGTCCGCGGCACGGTTACGACCTGAAGCGGGCCTTCGACGCCCACTTCGGCCACGACCGGCCGCTGCACTACGGCCAGGTGTACGCGACGATGTCGCGGCTGCTGAAGAACGGGCTCGTCGAAGTCGACGGGATCGAGCAGGGCGGCGGCCCGGACCGCAAGCGCTACGCGATCACCGCGGCCGGCGTCGACGACGTCGGCCAGTGGCTCGCCCGGCCCGAGAGGCCCGAGCCGTACCTCCAGTCGACCCTCTACACCAAAATCGTCCTCGCCCTGCTGACCGGGCGGAACGCCACCGGACTGCTCGACGCCCAGCGGGCGGAGCACCTGCGGATGATGCGCGGCCTGACCGAGCGCAAGCGCTCCGGCGACCTGGCCGACCAGCTGATCTGCGACCACGCCCTGTTCCACCTCGAAGCCGACCTGCGGTGGCTGGACATGACCGCCACCCGGCTCGGCCGGCTCGCCGAGGCGGTGGGCGCGTGATACCCGCCGGCTCCCTGCTGAGCGCCGTCGGCCTGCGCAAGTCCTACGGGCCGACGCGCGCCCTCGACGGCGCCGACTTCTCCGTCCACCCGGGCGAGGTCGTCGCCGTCATGGGGCCCTCCGGCTCCGGCAAGTCCACGCTGCTGCACTGCCTGGCGGGCATCGTGCGGCCGGACGAGGGCGTCGTCACCTACGACGGCCGCCGTCTGACGGACCTGCCGGACGCCGAGCGGAGCGCCCTGCGGCGCGGGGAGTTCGGCTTCGTCTTCCAGTTCGGCCGGCTGGTGCCGGAGCTGACGTGCGTGGAGAACGCGGCCCTGCCGCTGCGGCTGGCCGGCCTCCGGCGCAAGGAAGCCGAGGCCAGGGCCCTGCACTGGCTGGAGCGGCTGGACGTCGCCGACACCCGCGACCAGCGGCCCGGCGAGGTGTCCGGCGGCCAGGGCCAGCGCGTCGCCGTCGCCCGCGCACTCGTCACCACACCCCGCGTGATCTTCGCGGACGAGCCGACCGGCGCCCTCGACTCCCTCAACGGCGAGCGGGTGATGGAGCTCCTCACCGCCGCCGCCCGGGAAACACGCGCGGCCGTCGTCCTCGTCACCCACGAGTCGCGGGTCGCCGCGTACTCCGACCGTGAGGTCATCGTCCGCGACGGCAGGGTGCGGGACATGACGGGGGTGCTGTGACGGGCGGTGACGTCCGCGCGGTGGGCAGGGATCCGGACGACGGGGATGTCCGAGCGGCGGGCAGGGACATAGAGGACGGAGACGTCCGCGCGGCGGGCAGGGCATCGGACGACGAGGACGTCCGCGCGACGGGCCAGGACTCGGACGACGAGGTGCGCCCGGACGACGAGGTGCGCCCACGCCGCGTACGTCCCGCGCCCCTCGGCGGGGACCGCACCCCGCCCCGCGCCTCCCGCCCCACCGGCCCCCACGGCCCCGCCCGTTGGCTCCGCGATCTGTGCTTCGGCGCCCGGTACGCCGTCGCCGGCGGCCGGGAGGGGCTGCTGCGGACCGCGCTCACGGCGGTGGGTGTCGGCCTCGGCGTGGCCCTGCTGCTGCTCGTCGCGTCCGTGCCGTCGATGCTCGCCCACCGGCACGCCCGGGAGGCGGCCCGCTCGGTCGGCGTCACCGGCGAGTTCCGCGACCCGGCCGAGCGGGACGCCCGGCGCGGCCCGGACACCCTGCTCTACCAGGAGGTCGGCACCGACTTCCGCGACAAGCCCGTCACCGGCGGACTGCTGACCGCGGACGGCCCCGACGCGCCCCGCCCGCCCGGCGTGGACCGGCTCCCGGAGCCCGGCGAGATGGTGGTCTCCCCCGCCCTCGCCGCGCTGCTGGCATCGGACCGGGGAGCGCTGCTCCGCGACCGGTTCGCCGCCTACCGGACGGTCGGGACCATCGGCGACGCGGGGCTCGTCGGCCCCGACGAGCTCCTCTATTACGCGGGCAGCGACCGCATCGGCCCGGCGACGGGCGCCAAGCGCGTCGACCGGTTCGGATACGACGCGCCGGACGCGCCGATGAGCCCGGTCCTCATCGTCCTCACCGTCCTCACCTGCGTGGTGCTGCTGACGCCGGTCGCCGTCTTCATCGGCACCTCCGCCCGGTTCGGCGGCGCGGGGCGCGACCGCAGGCTGGCCGCGCTGCGGCTGATCGGCGCGGACCTGCGGATGGTCCGCCGGATCGCGGCGGGCGAGGCGCTGACCGGCGCGGTGCTCGGGCTGGGCGCCGGTACGGCCCTCTTCCTGTGGCTGCGCGGGTACGCCCGCGACCTCACCATCCGCGACACCGGGGTCTTCCCGTCCGACGTCCTGCCGGCGCCCTGGACGATGGCGCTGATCGCCGTCGCGGTGCCGGCCTGCGCGGTCGCGGTCACCCTGTTCACCCTGCGCGGCGTCGCCGTCGAACCGCTCGGCGTCGTACGCGGCACGGCGCCCCGGCGGCGCCGGCTGTGGTGGCGGCTGCTGGTGCCGGCACTGGGGGCCGTCCTGCTCACCCCGGCGTTCGGCCGGGCGACCGGGGAGCTGCCGGGCGTGCCGATGGACGCCTGGCAGGTGGCCATCGGCGCCGCGCTGCTGCTGCTGGGCGTCACGGCGCTGCTGCCGTGGGCCGTCGAGGCGTGCGTCGCCCGGCTGCGCGGCGGCCCGCCATCCTGGCAGCTGGCTGTGCGGAGACTCCAGTTGAACAGCGGTCCGGCGGCCCGGGCGATCAGCGGCATCACCGTCGCGGTGGCCGGGGCCATCGCCGTGCAGACGGTCTTCACGGGTGTGCGCGGCGACTTCGACACATCGCCCGAGGCGCTCGCAACCCACTCGCAGCTCGTCGGCTCCCACACGGTCGGCTCCCCGAGGGAGGTGCACGACTGGGTGGACCGGCTCCGGCGCACCGAGGGTGTGCGGGCGGCGGCCGGGTACGTGGAGCGGTACATCGAGAAGGACGGCGAGCCGGACACGGTCACCAGCGTCGTCATCGGCGACTGCGCCACCCTCGCCGAGCTCGCCGACATCGGCTCCTGCCGGGACGGCGACGTCTTCCTCGGCCGCTCCGGGGAGCCCGGCCACGCCGACGCGTTCGGTCCGGGCACCAAGGTCGTCGCCGACCCGTACACCGACGACGCGGCGCGCCCGTACCGGTGGACCGTCCCCGACTCCGCGCGGGTGGTCCGCACCCGGCCCGATCCGACGGGCGAGCACCCCGACGGCGTCCTGGCCACCCCGTCGGCCGTCGACACGTCCGCCCTGCCCGACGCCAGGACCCGGCTGGCCGTCCGGACCGAGCCGGGCGACCCCGACGCCATCGAAAGGGTCCGCAACACGGCGGCCGGCATCGACCCCACGTTGCGCATCGGGCGGCTGGGCGGCGTGGTGAAGGACGACAACTACCCGCTGGTCCACCGCAGCCTGCTACTGGGCGCCGCGGGCATGCTGGCCCTGATCGGCGCGAGCATGCTCGTCACCACGCTGGAACAGCTCCGCGAACGGCGGCGCATGCTGGCCGCCCTCGTGGCCGTCGGCACCCCCCCGCCGCACCCTGGCCTGGTCGGTGCTGTGGCAGACGGCGATCCCTGTACTGCTGGGCATGGCCGTCGCCGTGGCCGGCGGCCTGGGCCTGGGCTGGGCCGTCCTGCGGCTGACGGACGCGCGGGTCGCGGACTGGTGGGCGTTCCTCCCGGTGACCGGCGCGGGCGTGGGCCTCATCGCCGTCGTCACCCTCGCCACGCTGCCGGTGCTGCTGCGGGTGACGCGGCCGGAGGGGCTGCGGACGGAGTAGCGGGGGCTTTTACCACAGGTCAGGTGGGGTTTTCGGGTGCCGCTAGCCCCTGCGAGTGAACACCTGTGCAAGGGATCGGAAGGGCTGTACCGGCCTACGACGATGTGGGCTCGACACCGGCCGCCAGGAGGAACACGATGCCCGTCGCAGCAACCGAGCGCCCCCGCGATCGCGAGGAGCCGACCTTGCTGGAGGAGGCCGAGCGACTCGCGGAACGGAATCCCGGCTACCGAGTCGAGATTCTGGGGGGACAGATCACGGTCACACCACCGCCCGACGCGTTTCACGCCCTCTCCCTGACCGACCTGACCTTCGCCTTCGAGGCAGCGCACACCGAGGAGACGTCCGTAGTCCAAGGCGTGGCCGTCTGGCTCCCCGACGGACCGCACGACTACGCCATTCCCGACCTGTCCGTCGTCGACAGCGACGCGGACGAGCACGCCGTCGAGTCGACCTACTACGACCCGGCCGTCTTCCGCCTGGTCCTCGAAGTCACCTCGACCAACTACGCCCAGGACGTGCGGACCAAGGTCGCCGCCTACGCGATCGCCAAGATCCCGGTCTACGTCATCGTCGACCGGAAGAAGCAGCGGCTGCACGTCCTGACGGACCCGTTCGCCAACGAGTACCGCAACCACCGCGTCTACGCACCCGGCGAGCGCGCCGAACTCCCGGAATCCATCGGCGCGAAGATCGAACTCGACGTCGACGGCATCCTCAAGAGGGCCGGCCGCCGGGGCTGACGCCCCGTCCACGATCCGGGGCCGACCGCCGCTCAGCCCACGATACGAACCGGCAACGAGCTCAGCGCGTCCCGCAAGGCGTCCGCGAACTCCTCGAACTCGCTCTGCCGCGCCGCGCCCGAGCGCATGGCCAGGGCGATCCGGCGGGAGGGTGGGGGCGCGGCGAAGCAGCTGGTGGCGAGGCGGTCGCTGCGGGCGGCCTCGACGCGGACGGCCGTCCGGGGCAGCAGCGTGACGCCGAGCCCGCCGCCGACGAGCTGGACCAGCGTGGACAGGCCGGACGCGCTGGTGGCCACGGATGCGCCGGGGGCGCGGCCGGCCTCGCGGCAGACGTCGAGGGCCTGGTCGCGCAGGCAGTGGCCCTCGTCCAGGAGCAGCAGGTCGAGGTCGCGCAGCGCGCTGCGCGGGACGTCCGCGCGCCCGGCCAGTTCGTGGTCGCAGGGCGTGACCAGGACGAAGTCCTCGTCGAAGAGAGGCATTTCGGTGACCCCGGGGGCGCCGAGCGGCACCGCGAGCAGCAGCAGGTCCAGCCTGCCCTGGGTGAGGCCGTCGAGGAGGGACGAGGTCTGCTCCTCGTGCACCTGGAGGTCGAGGTCGGGATAGACCTCCTGGACCAGCCGGAGCACGGTGGGCAGCAGATACGGGGCCACGGTGGGGATGACGCCCAGCCGCAGTACGCCGGTGAAGGGTGCGCGGGCGGCCTCGGCCTCCTCCATGAAGTCGCCGACGGCGTCCAGCACCGTCCGGGCCCGCGCGGCCAGCCGTTCACCCGCCGGGCTGAGCAGCACTCTCCGCGTCGTACGCTCGAAGAGCTGAATCCCGAGCGACTCCTCCAGGGCCGAGACGGCGCCCGAGAGCGCCGGCTGGCTCATCGAGATGGCCGTGGCGGCGTCCCGGAAGTGCAGGTGCTCGGCGACCGCCGCGAACGCCCTGAGCTGGGCCAGGCTGGGCTGGCGGGGCCGGCCGGACGACGCCTTCGCCCCGCCCGGGCGGGCGGCCGGCTCCTGGGGCGCGGCGCCCCGGGCGGCCCGGTTCCGCGGTATGAACGATTCCGTCGAGCCCATCGATAACCACCTCCGATCAACACCAATCAGTCTAACTATTTCCGCTATCAATGCCTCCTGTGGCAGGGTGGATCACGTCCAACCCCGCAGAAAGTCCGAAACCGGGACTTTCTTCGCTGCAAGGAGAGCGCGTGCTCACTGTCGGTGACAAGTTCCCCGAGTTCGACCTGACCGCCTGTGTGGACCTCGACGCGGACAAGGCTTTCGCGCAGATCGACCACAAGACCTACGAGGGCAAGTGGAAGGTCGTCTTCTTCTGGCCGAAGGACTTCACCTTCGTCTGCCCGACCGAGATCGCCGCATTCGGCAAGCTGAACGACGAGTTCGCCGACCGTGACGCCCAGATCCTCGGCGTCTCCGGTGACTCGGAGTTCGTCCACCACGCCTGGCGCAAGGACCACGCCGACCTGCGTGACCTGCCCTTCCCGATGCTGGCCGACGCCAAGCACGAGCTGATGCGCGCCTGCGGCGTCGAGGGCGAGGACGGCTACGCCCAGCGCGCCGTCTTCATCGTCGACCAGAACAACGAGATCCAGTTCGTCATGGTGACCGCCGGCTCCGTCGGCCGTAACCCCAAGGAGGTCCTGCGGGTCCTCGACGCCCTGCAGACCGACGAGCTGTGCCCCTGCAACTGGAGCAAGGGCGACGAGACCCTCGACCCGGTCGCGCTCCTCTCGGGCGAGTGAGCTGATTCCCCATGGCTCTCGATGAACTGAAGTCCGCCATACCGGACTACGCCAAGGACCTGAAGCTGAACCTCGGCTCGGTCATCGGCAACTCCGACCTTCCGCAGCAGCAGCTGTGGGGCACCGTCCTCGCCTGCGCGATCGCGACCCGTTCGCCGATCGTCCTGCGCGAGCTGGAGCCCGAGGCGAAGGCGAACCTGTCCCCGGAGGCGTACACCGCCGCCAAGGCCGCCGCCGCCATCATGGCGATGAACAACGTCTACTACCGCACCCGGCACCTGCTGTCGGACCCGGAGTACGGCAACCTGCGCGCGGGTCTGCGGATGAACGTCATCGGCAACCCGGGCGTGGAGAAGGTCGACTTCGAGCTGTGGTCCCTGGCCGTCTCCGCCATCAACGGCTGCGGCATGTGCCTCGACTCGCACGAGCAGGTGCTGCGCAAGGCCGGTGTGGCCCGCGAGACGATCCAGGAGGCGTTCAAGATCGCCTCCGTGCTCCAGGCCGTCGGCGCCACGCTCGACGCCGAGGCCGTTCTCAACGGCTGAGCACATCCCGTAGTACGCACGGCGGCCCGCCGACCTCCTTGGTCGGCGGGCCGCCGTCGTCATGCCGTCCGATGGCGGGGGCTCCGCGAGCTTCGTCGCACCCGGGGTCCGAGGCCTTCGTCGCCCCGGGGGGTTCCGTGGCTTTCGTCGCGCCCGGGCCGGTTCACTCCAGGCGTTCGCCCGGGACCTCGCCCCGGGAGTACGCCTTCAGATAGCCGACGACCGTATTGGTCACCGCCACCAGCGGCACCGCCACCACCGCGCCGCCGATCCCGGCGATCATCGAGCCGGCCGCCACGGAGAGCACCACCGCCAGCGGATGCACGCGGACCGCCCGGCCGAGGATGAACGGCTGGAGGACGTGCCCCTCTATCTGCTGCACGGCCAGCACGACCACCAGCACCATCGTCGCCGTGAAGACACCCTCTGTGACCAGCGCCACCACGACCGCCAGCGCGCCGGAGACCACGGCACCGACGAGCGGGATGAAGGCGAAGAGGAAGATGAAGACGGCCAGCGGCACGGCCATCGGCACCTTGAGGAAGTAGAGGCCGATGCCGATGCAGATCGCATCGATCATGGCCACTATCACCGTGCCCCGCACATACGCGGTGAGCGTCGCCCACGCGCGCGGCCCCGCCCCGGCGACACCCTCGCGGGCCGCGCTCGGCACCAGCCTGAGCACCCAGCGCCAGATCCTCGGCCCGTCGTAGAGCAGGAAGAGGGTGGTGAACATCGCCAGGACGATCCCGGTCAGGGTCTCGATGATGACCTGGACGCCCTGTATGCCCGCCGAGGTGATCTCGTCCGTGTTGGACCGGAGCGCCTTGGTCAGGTTGTCGGTGATGTTGTCGATCTGGTC
This sequence comes from Streptomyces mobaraensis, assembly GCF_020099395.1. Taxonomy (NCBI): domain Bacteria; kingdom Bacillati; phylum Actinomycetota; class Actinomycetes; order Kitasatosporales; family Streptomycetaceae; genus Streptomyces; species Streptomyces mobaraensis. The sequence continues at coordinate 2,773,730 of NZ_CP083590.1, forward strand.
CTGGGTGACATGGAACGGACTGGTCCGCAGCCATTCCTTCAGGTCGTGGAGGCCCGTCTCCAGCTTCCCGGACAGGTCGTCGGCGTTGTCCATCACCTGCCAGACCACGAACCAGCCGACCAGTCCCATGATCACGAAGCCCGAGATGAAGGTCAGGGCCGCCGCGAGTCCCCGGGGAAGGCCCCGTCGGACGAGCGTCGCGACGGTCGGCTGGAGCAGCGCCGTGATCAAAAGGCCCGCGACGAACGCCAGCACCACCAGCTGCACCGCGCTGATGACGCGCATCAGCACCCACAGCGTTCCCGCGAGCACCAGCAGTCGCCAGCCGGCCTCGGCGGCGACGCGGACGCCCCAGGGCACGGCGGAGACGGGGTCGGGACGCGGCGGTTCGGCGAGGACGGCCGCGGCGGAAGGGGGCGGGGTCCGGTCGGCCGAGGCTGAGCTCGTCCCCGGGGCCGGTGCCTCGTCGGGTGCGGCGGCGGACGGTTCGGCGGATGCGACGGATTCGGCCGATCCGGTCCGGGAGGGTGCGGCGGGTGCTCCCGGTTCGGACGCGGCGGGTCCTACGGGTCCGGGCGCGGCGGCTCCCCCGTCCGCCGGCTCGTGGACCGGTCGCCCGGGGGTGGAGTCGCCGGCCGGCGGCCGCGCCCAGGCGGGCACACCGTCCGGGTCGGTGCGCGCCTTGCGCTCCTCCAGCCGCTGGGAGAGCCGCGTCAGGCCCGAGCCGACCCTGTCGAGCCATTGTGGCAATCTGGACATTTCTCTTCCTCTACCCCCACATCCCCCGCGGCCATCCGGCATGAACGTTACCTGGGCCCCATGGGTCGGAGACGAAAGGTTTCCGCCCGTGGGGCCCGCGTTCCCTCCGGAAGACCCACAAAGCCCCCGACCGGTTGAGGTCGGGGGCTCGTGGAAGCGTAGCGCGGCGCGCGCCGGAGAGCCTGATACCGGCCGTGGGCCTAGTACCAGCTGTTGGCCTGCCAGAAGGACCAGGCGCCACACGGGCTGTGGTACCGCTCGTTCATGTAGCTGAGGCCCCACTTGATCTGGGTGGCCGGGTTGGTCCGCCAGTCGGCGCCCGCGGAGGACATCTTCTCGGCGGGGAGCGCCTGGACGAGGCCGTAGGCACCGGAGGAGGCGTTGGTGGCCGTGTAGTCCCAGCTGCTCTCGTTGTTCACGATGTTGCTGAAGCACTGGAACTGGTCGGCGGGAACGATCTGCCGGGCTATCGCCTGCACCTCGGCGGTGCTGTAGGAGCCCTTGACCGGGATGTCGACGGAGTCGCGCGTCGCCGAACGGCTCGCGACCTCGTCCTTGTCCTTCTTCTCCCGGTCCCTCTCCGCCTTCTCCTTGGCCTTCTCCTCCGCCTCCTTCTTGGCGGCGGCCTCGGCGGCTTCCTTCTTGGCGCTGGCGTCCTCGGCGGCCTGCTTGCGGGCGGCCTCCTCGGCTTCCTTCTTGGCGATCGTCTGGGCCACGCCGACCTGGGTGTCCGCCTGCTCCGTCAGCGAAGCGGTCTGGACGGCGTTCTGCCCGGCGGGAAGTTCCGCGAGGAGCGTCGTGTCGGCCGCGGCGGCCTGCACTCCGCCGGTCGTCGTCTTACCCTGCTCGTCGCCCTGGGCGACGCCCACGACGGCGCCGACGGTGGTGACCGCGGTGGCGGAGGCCACGGCGAATCCCCGGACCGAGATCCGGCTCACACGCTTTCCTTCCAGCATCGCCCGCGCATATGACCCTCGCGGACGCGATCGCGCCCCTGACGCTGGCCTCTGCTGGTACGGAGCCGCGGCATCGCGGGACCGGCCGGTCACTGGAGGCACTGGCCCGGCGGGCCGTCGGTGAACCTCCCGGTGGGGGAGGTACGTACGGTGCTCGGGCGGCATACGGCGACGCTGTTCAGTTGTCGGTTCACTCGCCGGTTCAAGGGCGGTGACCCGCGCGCTCCCTGGGGAGCCCGAGGTGCAAGTGCCGTATGCGGGGCCTGACAGGAACCAGACTCTGCCCGACGCGCACGCTCGGAGGCAATTCCGCGTTGCGTGGGAAACGTCACACCATGTTCGGCGCACCGGAATTCCGGGAATGGCGGCGCTGCAGCACAACGCGCGGCTAAGCTCCCAAGCTTTGCCGCGCGTTGTCACCCGGCGTCACCGGGCATGGCCGGACAGGCCGCGTCCGGCTGTCCGTCAGATGCGCCCGTCCTCCAGCATCTCCGTGACCAGCGCCGCGATCGGCGACCGCTCCGAACGCGTCAGGGTCACATGCGAGAACAACGGGTGCCCCTTCAGCTTCTCCACCACCGCCGCCACCCCGTCGTACCGCCCGACCCGCAGGTTGTCGCGCTGGGCCACGTCATGGGTGAGGACGACACGGGAGTTGGCGCCGATGCGGGAGAGCACGGTGAGCAGGACGTTGCGCTCCAGCGACTGGGCCTCGTCCACGACGACGAACGCGTCGTGCAGCGACCGCCCGCGGATGTGCGTCAGCGGCAGCACCTCCAGCATCCCGCGCCCCACGACCTCCTCGATCACCTCGGCCGTGGTCACCGCCGAGAGCGTGTCGAAGACCGCCTGGGCCCAGGGGCTCATCTTCTCCGACTCGCTGCCGGGCAGATAGCCCAACTCCTGGCCCCCGACCGCGTACAGCGGACGGAACACCATCACCTTCCGGTGCTGCCGCCGCTCCAGCACCGCCTCCAGGCCGGCGCAGAGCGCCAGCGCCGACTTGCCGGTGCCGGCCCGGCCGCCCAGCGAGACGATGCCCACGTCCGGGTCGAGCAGCAGGTCCAGCGCGACGCGCTGCTCGGCGCTGCGCCCGTGGATGCCGAACGCCTCACGGTCGCCGCGGACCAGGCGCACCGCGCCGTCGGCCGTCACCCGGCCCAGCGCCTTGCCCCGCGGCGACTGGAGCACCAGGCCGGTATGGACGGGCAGTTCGACCGCTTCCGGGATGTATGTCCGTTCGGCGGCGAACAGTTCGTCCACCTGCTCGGCGGTGACGGACAGCTCCGCCATCCCCGTCCAGCCCGAGTCGGTGATGGCCAGCTCCGCCCGGTACTCCTCGGCCAGCAGGCCCACCGACGACGCCTTGATGCGCAGCGGCAGGTCCTTGGAGACCACCGTGACGTCGTACCCCTCCGCCTGGAGGTTGCGGGCGACCGCGAGGATGCGCGAGTCGTTGTCCCCCAGGCGGAATCCGACCGGCAGTATGGCCGGATCGGAGTGGTTGAGCTCGACCCGCAGGCTTCCGCCGAGCTCCCCGATGGGGATCGGTGCGTCGAGCCGGCCGAACTGCACCCGGTACTCGTCGAGTCGGCGCAGGGCCTTCCGGGCGAAGTAACCGAGCTCCGGATGGTGCCTCTTGGCCTCCAACTCCGTGACCACCACGACGGGCAGCACCACCTCGTGCTCCTCGAAGCGGCACATGGCGCCTGGATCAGCCAGCAGGACGCTGGTGTCGAGGACATAGGTGCGCCGGTCGTTCTCACGGCGCTTCTTGCTGGTCACCACGGGTGCACGAACCCCCTCGGGGAGAGGTCTGGACGCGACCTGGGTCGCGGGGAAGGGGCCGGGTCCACGCCCTTCGAGGGCCGGTCGACGGCCCTCCACGTCCTCCGCGCGACCCGCGGGGGCGGCATGATCCGCCTGCACCGCTCAGCCGTCGCGGGCTTCGTCCGTCGCAAAGGGCCTCCCGGGCGGGCGGCCCCATGCCGCCCGCTGGCAGAGCGACGGTCATTGGGGCGACCGCCGGCCTGTGGGGGATATTCCCGCCGAAGCGCTTGACCATGCAACGGCATATGCGACGAGCAGGTGAACGACCGATCACCGGACCGCTACGGCGGCCCGGCCGGCAACGCTGTGACATCGGGCAATCGCCCAGCGCACCTACGGGACAAGGGCCGTGACGACCCGTACGGCGGACTCCCGGAGGTCCGCGCCCGGCACGTCCGTTCAGTATCCGTAACGCCGGTGGCGCGCCGCATAATCACGCAGTGCGCGAAGGAAGTCGACCTTGCGGAAGGCCGGCCAGAAAACCTCGCAGAAGTAGTACTCGGAATGCGCGCTCTGCCAGAGCATGAAGCCGGACAGCCGCTGCTCGCCGCTGGTGCGGATGATGAGGTCCGGATCGGGCTGGCCGCGCGTGTAGAGGTGCTTGGTGATGTGGTCGATGTCGACCGACTCGGCCAGTTCCTCGAAGGACGTGCCGTTGTCGGCGGCTTCCAGGATCAGAGAACGGACGGCGTCCGCGATTTCCTGCCGGCCGCCGTAGCCGACCGCCACGTTGACGAGTATTCCCTTGACGTCGAGCGTGGCCTGCTCGGCCTCTTTCAGGACGGTCTGCGTCTCGGCCGGGAGCAGGTCGAGCTGGCCCACGTGGTGGACGCGCCAACGGCCGTCCGCCGCCAGCCCGCGCACCGTGTTCTCGATGATGCCGAGGAGCGGCTTCAGCTCCTTCGCCGGCCGGTCCAGGTTGTCGGTCGACAGCATCCACAGGGTGACGACCTCGACGTCCGTCTCGTCACACCAGCCCAGAAGCTCCTGGATCTTGTCCGCGCCGGCCTGGTGACCCTGCTCCGGGGTCCGCCCGTCGGCCCGGGCCCAGCGGCGGTTGCCGTCCAGGATGACGCCGATGTGCTTGGGCACCTGGGCGTGATCGAGGCGGCCTTCCACCCGGTGTGCGTAGAGCCTGTACACCAGGTCGCGCAACTTCACGTTTCCAGCCCCTCCATGCCACTGCGGTTCCCCGCCACTGCGGGCGCCCGAGAGCGCCACATTACTGCCAGCGTGTCGCGAGGACCCAACTCGGCCGGTCACCGGGTCGTGATAGTCAGTGGCGACATGACCGATTCGCACTACCGCGCGGCCGAAACTCGCTACGACTCCATGGAGTACCGGCGAAGCGGCCGCAGCGGGCTCAAACTGCCCGCCATCTCCCTCGGACTGTGGCACAACTTCGGGGACGACCGCACCCTGGCCTCACAGCGCGCCATTCTCCGGCGCGCCTTCGACCTGGGCATCACCCACTTTGATCTGGCCAACAACTACGGACCGCCGCCCGGTTCCGCCGAGCTGAACTTCGGCAAGCTCTTCGCCCAGGACTTCCGGCCCTACCGCGACGAACTGCTCATCTCCACCAAGGCCGGCTATCTGATGCACCCCGGCCCGTACGGCGAATGGGGTTCGCGGAAATACCTGCTCTCGTCCCTCGACGCGTCACTGGTCCGAATGGGTGTCGATTACGTCGATATCTTCTACTCGCACCGCTTCGACCCGCACACCCCGCTGGAGGAGACGATGGGCGCCCTCGCGTCCGCCGTCCGGCAGGGGAAGGCCCTCTACGCCGGTGTCTCCTCGTACACGGCGGAGCAGACCAGGGAGGCCGCCCGGCTGCTGCGCGAGATGGGCGTGCCCGCGCTGATCCACCAGCCCTCCTACTCCATGATCAACCGCTGGACGGAGGACGACGGGCTGCTCGACACCCTGGAGGACGAGGGCATGGGCTGCATCTCCTTCGCGCCGCTGGCCCAGGGGCTGCTCACGGACAAGTACCTGGGCGGGAACGTGCCGGCGGGCTCCCGGGCCGCCAAGGGGACGTCGCTGGACCCGACGCTGCTCACCGAGGACATGCTGCGCCGGCTGCGCGGCCTGGACGGGATCGCGCGGCGCCGCGGGCAGTCGCTGGCGCAGCTGGCGCTGCGCTGGGTGCTGCGGGACGAGCGGATGACCTCCGCGCTGATCGGCGCCTCCAGCGTGGGGCAGCTGGAGGCGAATGTGGCGGCGCTGGAGGGACCGGAATTGACCGGGGAAGAACTGGCTGAGATCGATTCCTTCGCGGTGAGCGCGGAAGGGGTCAACATCTGGGCGAATCGGGGCGGCTCGTAGGGGTCTGCGGGGATCCGGGGGGGGGCAGGGGGATAGCGAGCGGGGGAGAGGGGTTGGGAGGGGTACGAGAGGCGCGAGGAGTGGGGCCGGACGCCGGGGGGCCGGGCGCCGGGTACCGGAGGGGGCGGGCGGTGACCTGCGGCCGCGCGGGGCCGGCCCGCGCGGCCGACCCCGCCCGTCGGCCACAGATGTCCGACAGGTGTCCCGCACGCATCGCGTAGACGCTTCGCGAATGATTTGTGCATGAATCGTGGGTGATTCCGGCGCCCTTGCGGCGGGGGAATTCCACCGGATCCGGATCACAACTGCCCGGAGTCGCACGAATCCATACGGAGAGTGACATCCGCCCATGAAAAACGGGCCGGTCCGTGGGGGGGATACGGACCGGCCCGAGGGGGGGTTTCCACCATAACCGGTCGGAGGGGGTGCATCGCGCATCGGCGAGGGTGACATAGCGTGGCGCGCTGACTTTCGGCACAGTTGTTGATCTTGTAATGCTCGGCGGCCGGGGTCACGGGATCCCCGTTCCTCCGTGTCAGCACTGGGGCTACGGTGTAGAACCAGCCAAGTGATCACCTGCCGATCGTGCTGTCCGTCACCGTCATCGAAATGTTGCACAAACTCGTCGCCGACTTGACGGGGGTGGGCCGAATGGGGGGGGCGAGGCGAGCGTTCGGGCAGCGGAACGCTGACGCCGGTCGCCGGAGCACGTGCTTCCCCCTGGGGGTCGGGGCCCCTCCCCCTCCCCTCCCTCCCCGGCCCCCTCCCCGCCTCCGCCCCCATCAAGGCCGCGCCGACCACCCGCCCGCCAGGAGGGCCAGCCAGGCTCCGGCGAGCAGGAAGGGTCCGAGGGGCATGGTCGTGCCGCGTCCCGCGCCGCGGGTGAGCATCAGCGCGATGCCGTACACCGAACCCAGCAGCAGACCCGCGAGGCCGCCGAGTATCAGCACGCCCCAGCCGTACCAGCCCAGTGCGCAGCCCAGCCCCGCGGCGAGCTTGACGTCGCCGAACCCCATCCCGGCCGGGTGGGCCAGGAACAGCAGGAGGTAGGCGCCGCCGAGCACCAGGCCCCCGAGCAGGGCTCCGGTCCACGTGCCGCCGGACGCCGGCAGCAGGGCGGTCACTCCGAGCAGCGCGGCCGTGCCCACGCCCAGGGGCAGCGTCAGGGCGTCCGGTAACCGGTGCACGGCCCAGTCCACTCCCGCGAGCACCACACCCACCGGTATCGCCAGCAGCCACACGCCGAGTTCGGGCCGCGGGCCGACCACCGCGGCCGTCACCGCGCACACCACGGCCGTCGCTCCGGCCGGCCACACCACCCCGGGGCCGTATCTCGTCCGCCCGCACGCCGTACACCGTCCCCATCCGATTCCGCCGCCGAGCACGTGCCCGCAGGGGGCCACGGTCCGCCACGGCTCGTCCGGCTCGACCGACAGCCGGTAGCGGGCACCCGGCACCAGCGTGCCGGCCAGAGTTCCGTAGAGGGCGGCCGAAGCCACCAGCACGATCGACAACCAGTTCATGCGGCGAGATTACGGAGCCGGGCGAGGGGAGGGGGCGATCCCCGCGAAAGCTGTGGACGACCCGCCGCATGTGGATAACTTGGCTACCCGGAAGGCTGATTGGTCGACTTCTCTCCAGGCGAAGGGGCATGCCGATGCCAGGATGGGTGGACGGCTTCACCCACCTCACCGTCGGACCCGCGGAGTGCGGGGGCCCGGCGGTTCCGGTGGAGGTCGCCGCCTCCTACCGTGCCCGGACGCGCGGGCTGCTCGGACGGGACGGGATCGAGGGCGCCATGCTGCTCACCCCGGCCGGCTCGGTGCACACCTTCGGAATGCGGTTCCCGATCGACGTCGCCTATCTGAGCCGGGACATGCGGGTGCTCGCCGTGCGCACCATGCCTCCGCACCGTCTCGGCCGGCCCCGGCCGACGGCCCGCCATGTGCTGGAGTCGGCGGCCGGAACGATGGCGCGATGGGGGCTGCGCGAAGGGGCGCACGTGCGGATTCCGCCCGTCACGCCCGGGTGAATGGTGACCGGGGGGCTCACTCCTCCGGTCTGCGGGCCGCCAGGTACCAGCCGCCGAGGCCCAGGAGGAGTGCCGTTCCGGTGCCGACGCCCGCGTAGCCGACGGCCTTCAGGCGCCCGTCCGGTGCCGGGGAGGCCGCCGCGGCGCGGAAGGTGGTGCCGTCGGGGGCGCGGTGGGCGTGAGGGCCGGGCGGGCCCGTCGGCGCGCTCCGGGCCGGTGCCGTGGTGACCGTGAGCGTGACGGGCACCGCTTCCGAACGCCTTTGACCGACCTTGGTGTTCAGACTGACCTGGAGGTAGTACCAGCCCTCGGATCCCGTGTCCCGTCCCGGCGGCGGTGCGGCGAGGGGGATGGCGACGGCGTGGCCCTGGTAGCCGTCCGTCCGGTTCGTCACATGGCCGCGGGCGGCGTCGTTCAGGCCCAGGCGCACGCCGTTGGCGACATAGGGGACGCGTCCCGGGGCGTCACCGAACGTCGCTTTCGCGAACAGCTGGCGGCCGGTGGCAACCGGGGTGCGGTAGAAGCGGGTCTCCCCCGGGCGGATCGAGTCCTTCCAGGTGCCCGTCCGGACGTCGGCCGCGTCGTTGAACCCGCTGCCTCCGGTGACGTCCTTCGCCGGTCCGGCCGGTTCCGGTGGTGGTTCTGAGCTCCATGTGCCGGGTGGAGACGTCGGCTTGGGGGTGACCGGTGGGTGGCGGGTGACGGCGGTAAGTTCCAGGGAGACGGGGGCGGGGTCTCCGTCGTCCGCTTCGCCCCGGGCCACGACGAAGTGGTAGGTGCCGGCCGCCGCACAGGGTCCGCCCGCTCCCGCGAGACGTTCGGTGTGGTCGGCGAGTGGGTAGGCACCGCCTTCGGCGAGGAAGGAGCGGTGGCGCGACGGTCCGCAAGGGGTGCCGTCGGCGCGGCGCAGCGATACGTCGATGCCGTCGCGGAGGCCCGGGGTGCCGCCCGGGCGAGGTGCGGCGACCGCGGAGACGTAGGCGTCGGACGTGCCGTCCAGGCGGACGGCGTAGAACTTCCGCTCGCCCGGGGCGATGGTGTCCGTCGCCGTGTGGCCGCTCGGCACGAGGGGCGGGTCGGCTGTGGCGGCCCGCGCTCCGTGGATCTCCTGGGCGTCGGGCGCCGTCCGGTAGGCGGCCGGCGGTCCGGCGCTCGTCGCCCCGGCGGGTGCGGCGACCGCGGGGGCCGCTGCCGTGGCGAGCGCTCCTGCGGCGAGGGCCAGTCGCAGCGCGCCGGTTCCCTTCCGTGCCGACCGCCTCGTACCGCCCGTCACGTACCGCCCCCCTCGTTCGCCACCAGGGCTTTCGGAAGGCCCATCCTGCCGCCTGGCGAGGGTGGTTGGCGAGATACCGGTGGGGCGGTTTCAGCCGGTGAGGGAGGTGATCTCGCATGCGCGAGCGTCGAGGCCCCAGGGGTGGGCCTCGGCCAGCACCTCCTCCGGCCCGTCGCCGAGGCGGGCGGTGAGGACGAACCGGTGGGTGTCCCCGACGCGCCGCGGTTCGAACGCGAGGTGGGCGAACCAGCCCGTCTCCGGTCCGGTCGCGGCCGTGCGCAACCGGGCGAGCTCCGTCTCGACACGGTCCCATTCCGCGGGTGGTACGTACTGGCGCATCACGGAGTGCCAGACGACGGTGAGGGTGCCGGAGCGGAGGCCGGCGTCGGCGAGGAAGTCGGCCGCGCCCTGGGAGAGGACCCGGGCGGGCAGTCGCCGGGCCAGGTCGATGGCTCCGGAGAGCCGGACGGGGCGGGCCGGGTGATCGGGCCAGACGTAGGCGCGGAGGGCGAGGGCGCCGGTGGGGTCGAGGGGGTCCAGCGGGTCGACGTCGCAGCCGAGGCGTTCGACGACGTCCAGGGCGGGGACGCGGGCCGCGGCGTCGGCGATCCGGGGCGGTGGGGTGCCGTCGCGCCAGGCGCCGTCGAGGACGACGGGCGAGGCGGGGTCTCCCCAGGCGAAGCGGGGTGCCGCCGGGTCGCCGGCGGTGACGCGGAAGCGGTCGGCGCGGAGGTTGAGGCCGCCGCTGGCGCCGAGTTCGAGCAGGCGGACGGGGGGCGGTTCGGGGGTTCCGAGGGCGGCGACCGTGGTGAGCAGGCCGCTGATCAGCATGTTCGCGCGGCCGACCTCGTTCGTCTGGGGCGGGCGGCGCATCCAGTCGGTGATGTGCTCGGGGTGGTCGGCGACGGCGCGCCGGAACGGTTCCCACGCCGCGTCCGGGTCGTCGGCGGTGCCGCCCGCCGTGGGGTAGTGGGCGGCCAGGTCCGGTGCTTCGCCGAGCAGGACGAGCGCGTGGACCGCGCCCATCAGCCGGAGTCCGACGGCGGCCGGGCCCGGGGCGCCCTCCAGGGGGGCCACGGCGTCGGCGCAGGGTCCGCCGTCGCGGACGTCCTGGGCGGCGCGGGTGAGGAGCGTGGCGTAGAGGGGGGAGTTGAGTTCGGCGCAGGCCTGGGCCTGGGTGTCGAGGAGGTCGGCGGTGCGGGCGCGGGTCATGGGCCCTCCTCGGGGACTGTCGGTGTCGTCCGGCGATGGTCGGTGCTGTCCGGCGGTATCGGTCAACCTAGCGGCGGACGCGCTGGTTCCGGGGAGGATGGGGCAGTGATCCACACCTCAGGCGCGCGCCGGCCTCGGTACGTGGGTGTGCCGGGGCGCGGTGCCGGGTGTTCAGCGGCCCTGGCGGGGGAAGCTGACCTCCACTCTGCGGTTCTTGCGGCGGCCGTCCTCCGTGGCGTTGTCCGCGATGGGGTAGTCCTCGCCGTAGCCGCGGATCTGGTAGGAGATCGCGGAGGAGCCGAGTTCTTTGGCAAGTTGGCGCTGTACGGCGTTGGCGCGTTCTTTGGACAGGGCTGTCCCGTGGTCGGCGGATCCGAGGTTGTCGGTGAATCCGAAGACGCGCAGGGTGGTGGCGTGTTGGTTGCGTGCCTCGTCGGCGATGGTTTTTATGCGTTGGGCCGCGGCGCCGTTGAGGGACGAACTGTCCTTGTCGAAGAGGACTTCGGCTTGAAGGGCGAAGGTGACGTTGACGTTGGTGTCGACGCGGCGTTCGCTGCCGTTGCCGGTTTCGATGACGGATTTGATGTCCAGGACCCGGCCGGGGGCGAGTTTCGCGCCTTTGCGGAGTCTGAGTCCGGAGGCGTGGGCGTCGAGCTTGACGGGCGGCTCGCTGCGGGCCTGGTCTCCGGGGCCGGAGGCGTGGGCGGGGGCCGGCGCGGCGGTGAGGAGGGCGGCCGCCGTGAAGGCCGCCGTGAGGACGGCCGTGGCGAGCGGCCCGTGGTGGCGGGCGGGCGGTGTCGGCGGGCGGCGGGTCACGGGTCACCCCGAGAGCGCGATGCGGACGGTGGGCATGGTGGGGATCTGGAAGTCGACCTGGGCGACGTCGGCGGGAGGTGCGGGGAACTGGGCGAAGAGGGGCCGGGATTCCTGGGGTTTGATTCCCGTGAGGCCGGTGCTGCACAGGCATTGGCCGTCGGTGTCCCGGAGGACGAGGTAGCGCTTTTTTCCCTTGGCGTCGACGAGGGTGGCGCCGGAGACGGCGGACTGAGACCTGACGTCGGTTTCCTTGGAACGCCATTCCAGGGCGTTGAACAGTTTGGTGCCGCGGTTGGTGACGGTGCCCTGGACGGTGACGAACCCGCCGTCCTCCCGGGCCGCGGAGGTGATGGTGACGACGATTCCGTCGCCGTTGCGCATTTCGCCCAGTGCCGCGGACGACGAGGTTTTTCCCTGGCCTTTGGGTTCGGGTTTCCCGGTGTCCGCGGCGGTCGGGCGGCCCGACGCGTTCCGCTCGTCGCCACCGCCGTCGCCGCCGTCTCCGCAGCCGGACAGGGCGAGCACCGCGGCGACGGCGAGCGACACCGGCAGCACGGCCCGGGGGTGTCGGCGCCCTGCGCTCATGGGTGGCGTTCCTCCGCTCGTGGGGTCATCGGTCGGTGGCGGCGAGGCGGACGGCGAAGAGGGTGCGTGCCGTGAGCCGGGGGTCGGGGTGGGCGGGGTCGACGGTCAGCGGCCCGTCGTCGCAGTCGAGCCGGGCGTAAGCGGCGCCAACGTCCCCGCCCGGGGCGGGGCGGCAGCGGGGGGCGACGACGGCACGGGAGCTGACGGTGGGGCGGACGTCCTCGCTGCCGGGGACGACGGAGGTGCCGATCCCGTCGCGGGCGGTGACGGTGACGTCGAAGGCCAGCGTCGTGGGGTCGGGACCGGGGGCCGGGGCGCAGCCGGGGCCGGTGAGGCCGGCGGCGTTGTCGCGGGCGAGGCGTTCCGCTTCGCGGCAGGCGGTGACGGGGGTGTCGCCGCGGCCGTCGAACCAGCGCCGCCAGTCGCCGCCGGGCCGGGTGGTGAGATCCCGGAGGAAGCCGGTGTAGGACTGCTCCCGGTAGTCCTGTGCGGCGGCGAGGGCGGCGGCGTCGGCGGCGGACCCGGTGCCGTTCCTGGCGGCTCCCGCCATGCCGACGGCGAAGACGGCGAGCGCGACGAACAGGAACCCGGCGACCGCCACGATGTACAGGGGGAACGCCTGGCCCGCGTCCCGTCGACCGGGCGGCCCGCGGAACAGCGGCGGACCTGGGGTCACTTGGCGATTTTTTGGATCTGATCCATGATCGCTTTTGCGATCACCGTGCCGAAGTCCGTCGTCGTGAGGACGAGGACGATCGCCACCACGACGGCGATGATGCCCAGGTACTCGACCGAGGTCTGCCCCCGGTCGTCCTCCCAGAAGCGCTTCCCCATTCCCATCCCCTCCACGCGTGGCCGGGCGCTGCGGGTGGCGTCCGGAACGGCCGGTCGCCGCAGGGGAAACGTACGCCCGAACACCGGACGCGGGACAGTGCGCGTGCCTCGTATTCCCTCTTTCGCAGGGGAGTTGGTCGTTCCCGTGCGTCACACGCGCCACCCCCGTCCAGCTTCGCGTACCACCGCCGAGGTCCTTCGGGCGAAGACTGTCCCACAGCCGGTTGCAGAAGCGAAGAGGTTTCACAGAACTCCTCCGTCCGGACCGCCGCCCGCCGTCCCGGCCTCATCGGCCCGACACCGTGCCGAAGTCGACGCCCGAGCCGAGGAAGAATCCGGCGATCATCAGGGCCAGCGTGCCGGGGACCATGAACGTGGTGATGACGACCGTGGCCTTGGGGACCGCGCGGGCCGCCCTGCGGCGGGCGTTCTGGGCGTCGGTGCGGCGCATGTCGGCTGCGATGTCCATGAGGGTGTCCACGATGGGCGAGCCGAGCTCCTCGCCCTGCTGGAGGGCCGAGACGAACTGCGCGACCTGTTCGGAGTCGTTCCGCCGGCGCAGCCCGTCGAAGGCGTCCCGGCGGCTGACGCCCATGTCCATCTGCCGCAGAGCGATACGGAGTTCGTCCGCCCACGGACCCTCGTACCGTTCGGCGACCCGGTCGAGGGCCTGCCGGAAGCTCAGCCCGGCGCTGACGACGACCGCGAGGACGTCGAGGAAGTCGGGGAGCGTCCGTTCGATGGCGGTCCGCCGCTCCCGGACAGCGGCCCAGATGCCGACCTCGATCCAGAACAGGCCGAAGGCGACGAGCAGCACGGCTATGAGCAACCGCCCCTCGACCAGCATGACGAGCGCGCCACCGAAACCGAGGGCCCCGTACACCGCGCGGCGGGCCGCGTAGCGGTCGACGGTGAGACCGCCGGGGTTGCCCGCGCGGTCGATCCGCGTGCGGATCCGGGCCACGCGGCGCGGGCCCATCAGGCGTAGCACGAGCGGGGCCCACCGCATGCCGAGACGGTCGACGGCCGAGCCGACCGCGGTGGTGCGGGTGGCTCCGACCTCCAGGGCGACGGCGAGGTCCGGGGGAAGTCTGGCCTCGCTGCGCCAGAGGGCGACGCCGTAGCAGACGCCGGCCACGGACGCGCCGGCCAGGAGGGCGATCAGCAGGCCCATGTCCGTCTCCTCGGAGCGTGGTGGGAGGGGTGGGGGGGTGGCAGGGGCGGGTGTGCGGGTGGGCTCTTCGCCGCGCGGGGCGGGTTCAGATGTCGATGCGGGACATGCGGCGTATGAGGAAGAAGCCGACGCCGTAGAGCGCGAAGGCGCCTATGACGGTGAGCTGCCCGAGGGCGGTGCCCGTCATACGGTCGATGGAGCCGGGGGCGATGCGGTCCAGGAGGAAGAGGGTGCCGACGCCCATCAGGGGAACGACGTATGCCGTGGCGGTCACCTGGGACAGTTGGGTTCGGACCTCCCGTCGGGTCTCCTTCCGTTCCTCCAGCGTCTCGGTGAGGTTGCGCAGGGAGCGGACGACCGAGCCTCCGGCGTGGTGGGAGAGGACCAGGGTGGTGACGAGCACGCCGAGTTCGCGGGAGGGCAGCCGGTCGGCCAGTTCGGCGAGGGACTCTTCGACGGAGTGCCCCACGGCCAACCGATCGGCGACGGCCGCCAGTTCCTCACCTGCTGGGGCGTCCATCTCCTCCGCCGCCATGCCGAGGGCCGTGCGCAGGGCGAGGCCCGCCTGGGTGGCGTTGGCGAGGATGCGGGCCAGCTCGGGGAGTTGGTTGATGAACTTCTCGATGCGTTTGCGGCGCTGCCGCCCCAGGAAGGCGAACGCCGTCCAGACGGCCACCACCGCGGCGAGCGGTCCGAAGAAGGGGGCCAGTGCGAGGGCTGCCACGACCCAGAGGACAACGGCTGCGGCGCCGGTCCACAGCAGGAAGTCGCCCGGCGCGACCCCGAGTCCCGTGGCGGCGATGCGCAGTTCCAGCCGTCTGCCGAGGCGCGTCCCGCGCACCGCGCGGTCGAAGCGGCGTAAGGGCCGGGAGCGGGCGGTGGAGCGGGACGACTCCCCTGGGTCGGCGAGGCGTTCGGCGAGAGCGGCCTGCCGCTCCCGGCCGGTCAGGTACGTCCGTACACCGGCGACGGCGAGCACGCCGCAGAGCAGGGTGATGCCCAGGGTCAGGAGCGCGAGGGAGTCGTTCATGTGCGGTCGCCTTTCGTGGCCTTCCTTGGCCTTCCGTGGCCTTTTCCGTGGCCTTTCGTGGCCGTCTCCATGGCCTCTGGTCCGTACCGTCGTGGGTGCCGCGGCGGCTGCCGCCGGCGTCCTGGTGGGTCTTCCCAGGAGGCGGCCTCGGGTGAACCCCGAGTCGACCCGGACGCGTCCCGGATATCACCCCACTAGGGGGTCTGTTCGGCTTCCGCGGCCCCCTCGCCGTACGCGGCACCCTCGCCGTAAGCCGTCCCCTCGCCGTAAGCCGTCCCCTCGCCGTAAGCCGTCCCCTCGCCGTACGCAGCCCCCTCGCCGGCCGGGACTCTCTCGCCGGCCGCGGCCCGCCCGGCGTGGCGGCCCGTGGTGCGTGGCCCGGCGACGGTGCCGGGCGGCGCGGCGACCCCGAACGCCTGCGGAACCGGCTCGTTGGCCAGGCGCAACCGGCCGACGGCCCGCTCGGGCAGCGGGAAGTGGGCGAACGTGCCGCGGACGACGCGGTCCGGGCCCATGGGCAGCGCGTCGAAGCAGACGACGGCGGTGAGACGGTGGCCGGTGGCGGCCGGCGCCCAGGCGGCGGACCGCTCGGCCGGAGCGCCGGGCCGCCCGTGGGGCGCGTAGGAGTCCAGTAGCGCCACTTCACTGATGCGGCGCGCTCCGTCGGCGGTGCGGGTGAGCTGGACGACGCAGTCCACGGCGCTGTCGATCTGGTCGCGCAGCGCCTCGTAGGGGATCTTGACCTCCGACATGGAGGCCAGTGTGCGCAGCCGCATCAGCGCGTCCTCGGCGCTGTTGGCGTGGACGGTGGCGAGGGAGCCGTCGTGCCCGGTGGACATGGCCTGGAGCATGTCGAGGGTCTCCCCGCCCCGGACCTCACCCACGATGATGCGGTCGGGACGCATGCGCAGGGAGTTGCGCACCAGGTCCCGGATGGTGATCCGGCCCTTGCCCTCCACGTTGGGCGGGCGGGATTCAAGGCGGATCACATGTGTCTGCTGGAGCTGGAGTTCGGCGGCGTCCTCGACGGTGATGACGCGCTCGCCGTCCGGGATGAGGCCGGAGAGGGCGTTGAGCAGCGTGGTTTTGCCGGAGCCGGTGGGGCCGGAGATGACGATGTTGAACTTCGCCCGGACCAGCCCCGCGAGCAGCATCAGCGTCGGCTCGTCCAGCGTGCCGATGCCGACGAGTTCGCGCAGCGTGTAGACGCGCGGGAAGCGGCGGATGGTGAGGGTGGCGCCGTTGAGGGCGAGGGGCGGGATGATGACGTTGACGCGTTCACCGCTGGGGAGGCGGGCGTCGACCATGGGATTGGACTCGTCCACGCGGCGGTTGACGGTGGAGACGATGCGTTCGATGGTCTGCATCAGCTGCTCGTGGGAGGCGAACCGCACGGGGACGGCCTCGACGCGGCCGGCGCGCTCGACGAAGACCTGGTCCGGTCCGTTGACCATGATCTCGGTGACGGTCGGGTCCTCCAGGAGGGGTTCGAGGATGCCCAGGCCCAGGGCCTCGTCCACGACCCGGCGGATGAGCCGGTCGCGTTCGGCGGTGGAGAGGACCGGGCCCTCGCGGCTGATGATGTGGCCCAGCACCCGCTCCAGCCGGGCCCGCCGCTCGGCGGCGGCGAGCGCGGACATCTCGGCGAGGTCGATCTCCTCCAGGAGCTTGGCGCGGTAGACGGGGACGAGGTGGTCCGACTCCCGCCCGCCGCCGGGCGGTTCGGGGCTGACGACGCGGGCCCGGAGGCTCATGGGCGGCTCTCCTGAGGAAGCACTCGTGGCTCGTGAGACTTGTCAGGCTCATGAGGCTCATGGGAGTCATCGGGGGGATTGCGGGAGAGGGCGGCGGGCCCAGGCGAACCGCCGGAGGGGGGAAGGGCCGAAGGCCCGGCCGGAACGTCGGTGGGGGCGTGCGCGTCATTCGGGCAGCGCATGGTGGCGTGCCGGGTGACGTGGAAGCCGGTGCCGGGGAGGAGGCCGGGGACGGAGACGTCCACCGTGGCGGTCACTTCGGAGGCGCCGGGAGTGCAGGGGGGTGCCTGGACGGTGTCGGCGCGCCGGGCGACCCAGTCGGTCATGGCCGTCCTGGCGGCGGCTTCCGGGGTGGTGCGGGAGTCGTCGAGTGTCGCCGTACGGGCGGCGGCGCGGGCGCCGGTTCCCGCCTGCTGCGCGGCGAAGGCCGCCAGGCCGAGCTGGATCGCGGCCAGACCCACGAGGAGGAGGACAGGCAGGAAACCGATGAACTCGACGGCAGCGGAACCGCGGTCGCCTGGCGGCCGGCGGCGACTGCCCGCCGCTCCGGGTCGGACGCGCGGGCGGCCTCGTACGGCCTCGGCCCGGGAACGTCGCGCCGCCCCGGCCCGGGAGCGAGCGCGTTCCTCCGGCTCCCCGGACCGGGCGGTCCGAACCGCCCCGGCCCGGAAGGCCGGCACCCCCGCGGCCCGCAGGCGTCGGCGGTCTCGGGTGTCCTGGGCCGGAAGGAACGGCACCGCCTCGCCGGCGGACGGCCGTGCCGCGCCGGCCCCGAACGCCCACACGTCGTCCTCAGCCGCCGAAGACCGCTTCACCCCACCTCCGAGGAGCCGCGTCACGCAGACCCCGATGGCCCCGATAGCCCTGATGGCCCCCGCCACCGCTCAGTCCTCCCGCGCCACGCCCGCCGTGCCGCCCACCGCCCACGGCCAGTCGACCGCGTCCGGTACCAGCACGGGCACCTTCAGTTTCACCGTCGCCTTGTAGACGTCGCCCTCCCGGCCGCAGTCGATCGAGCCGGTACGCCACTCCCCCGGCAGGTCGGCGCGGGCCGCCTCCGCGCAGTCGCGGCCCACCGCCCCGGCGCGGGCCGCGCGGTCCGCGGCGTGCCCGGCGAGGGAGTAGGTGTAGCCGACCAGCACGCACTGCCAGACCACCGCCAGGGCGACGAGGATCATGGGGAAGATCCCGGCGAACTCGACGGCGACCTGTCCCCGGTCCCCGCCCCACCTGCGGAACCGGCGGAACGGCGAGGTCGCGGGGACGGGGGTGAGCCGCTCCGGGCCCGTCCCTCCGCCCATAGCCCCACCCGTCGCCGTCCCGGAACCGGTCGCCCCTCCGAAACCGCTCGCCCCTCCCGAACCGGCCCCCCCCTCCAAGGCCGCCCATCCCTCCTGGCCCTTCCGCCACACCACCCCCCGCCCCGAGCGCCCGGTGCCGGCGCGAGCTGCCGCCGGGCCGGGTGCCGGACGCCGGAGCGGCCAGTCCGAGCTCGCCGGCGAGGGCCCACAGCGCCTGCCGGACCCCCGACCGGGCGTCCAGGTCCTGCATCCGGCCGGAGTCGACGGCCGCCCGCAGCTCCTTGTACGCGGCGGGGACGACGGTACGGGCCACCCGCGTCCCCGTGGTCCGGGCGACGAGCGGCGGCTGCACCTCGGCGCCGCGGGTGTGCCGGTTGACGACGGTCATGGTGTCCTCCGCCTTGCGGATCTGGAGCCGGTCCCACAGCCGGACCATGCGTTTGGCGGCCCGCACGGAGACCACGTCGGGCGTGGTGACCAGCAGGGCGAGGTCGGCCGTCTCGATGACGGCCGCGCCCGCCGCTGTGATCTGCGTACCGCAGTCGGCGACGACGAGCGGGTAGCGGCGGCGCAGCGCCGCCGTGATCTGGCGGGAGGCGGGGTCGCCTATCTCCTCACCGCGTTCGCCTTCGGCCGGGGCGAGGAGCAGGCCGAGCCCGGTGGGGTGCGGGAAGACGGCGTCCTGGAGGACGCGGGGCGAGATGTCGCTGATGCCGGCGAGGTCGGCGACGGACCGCCGGAAGCGGACGTCCAGGTACGAGGCGACGTCGCCGGACTGGAGGTCCATGTCGACGAGGGCCACCTCGTGCCCCGCGGACCGGGCGGCGAGGGCGAGTTGGACGGCCACGACGGTCGTCCCGACACCCCCCTTGGCGCCGACGACGGCGACGAGACGCCCATCGGCCGCGCCGGGCCCGCCGCCCGCCGGGCCGCCCGGGCCGGCGTCCAGGTGGCGGCGGACGCCGGTGGCCCAGTGGGCGGCCGCCTGGACGCGGGTGCCGAGTTCGTCGTACGAGGGCGGGAGCGCGGCGAGGCCGCGGGCGCCGCAGTCCATGGCGGCCGCGTACAGGGCGGGCCCGGCGTCGGCGGAGAGGAGGACGACGCCGGTGGCGGGGAAGCGGAGGGCCACCTCCCGGACGACTTCGAGGGCGGGGGCGGGTCCCAGCCGTTCGTGGACGAGGACGACCTCGGGGAGGCCGGAGACCGAGGCGGCGCCCAGTACGGAGAGCGCGTCGAGGAGTGCCGTCGAGTCCCCGACGGTGCGCAGCGGTTCGACGCCGGGGAGCTGGGCGAGGAGTCCGCCGACGGTCCGGGCGGTCTCCGGGTCCGCGACGGCCGGGAGGATGCGGATGGTCACCGGGAACGTCCCCCGTCTACTTGTCGCCGTCGAGGGTGTACGTGCGGTCGGACCCGCTGACGCCGGTGTCGTCGCCCGGTGCCACCAGGGCCAGCCGCACATGGGTCGCGAACGACTCGGCGTACGCGACGCGTTGCGCGTCCTTCGTGTCCAGGGCGAAGGTGATCGGCACGGCGTCGCCCGCCTGCCGTGCGCCGGACGCGCCGGTCCGGGCGCCGCCGCTCCGGCCGTCGAGCGGGGTGAGTCGGCCGACCTCGATGACCTGGGCGCCGCTGACGATGACCTTCGACACCGGCTGGGGGTTCGCGTCCTTCGCGTCCTTCGCGTCCTTCCCGTCCTTGCCAGCGCCGGCAGCACCGCCGGCCGTGACGCCCGTAGCCCCGCCCCTGCCGTCGAAGGTGGCGTAGATGTTGACCTTCGACCCAGGCGTGATCTTGCCGGCCACCCCGGTCGCCGCGTCGATCATGATGGCGATCTCCTGCTGCCCGGGCGCGAGCGCGGGCCGATTGACGATCATGTCGCTCTGCAGCAGCGATCCCCTGCGGAGCGGAGTCACGGCGATCTTGCCGCGCACCTCGGCGAGATCCGTGACCGCCGTGGCGGGCAGCCAGCGCCTGGGCATCGACACCTTCTCGAACTGCCCCTCGTCCAGCGCCCGGTAGGCCGCGACGTCGGACCGCAGCCGGTAGGCCGTGACCTCCGGACCGACCTTCGACTCGGCGTCGTCCACCACCGCGTACACCCCGGCCGCCGCTCCCACGGCGCAGAGGACCGACAGGAGCAGCAGGATAATCCCGCGTCGCTGGCGTGAGTTCATGGTGCGGCGGACCTCGCTGGGGCTCGGTTGGGGTACGGCGGCTCGGGTGGTCCCACGGAATCGGCGACGGACGGCGGGGTGGTGGGCCGCTCACCGCCGGTCGTTCCCAGAGCAGGGGTCGGCGCGTACGCGCCGGCGCTCCCGTACGGCGCCGGAGCCCGCGGCGCGGCACGCGCCCCCGGCAGGTCCGGCGGGCAGGCGGCGGCCGGGGCTGCGAGGGTACGCCGATCGGCGGGCCCGGGTGGGTCGTTCCGGCGTAACGCACTCCTTCGAGCGGTGTCCCGGCACCCCCGGAACCGGCCCCTCACGCCGCGGCTCCCACACCCGCCGCACAGAACCCACAGCGGTCGCCGATGAGTTCGAGCCCGCACCATCGGCACTCCTCCCGCCGGACGGAGGCGATCAGCTGGTAGAGGATCGACGGGTCGGGGATGGCGGCGGCGAACTCCACGGCGCGCCGGGTGCCCCACCAGCGGACGGACTCCGCGGGCAACGGTGACACCTCCTGGACCCCTTCGACGCGCCACTCCGGGGCCAGGACGTCCGTCACCCAGTCCTCGCCCCTGCGCGGGCCGTCCCGGGCCACGGTCAGCCGGGTCGGGTAGGCGGGGCCCGGGACGTCGTCACCGCCGGGGCGGACGAGACGGGGAGCGGGGTTGACGAGGACGCCGAAACGGACGCCGGGGAGCAGTGAGGTGAGGTGCGGACCGAGTCCGACCGGCACCCGGTCGAAGCGGGCGACGCTGGCCAGTTGGGCGCCGGCGTAGATGTAGTGGGCGAGGAGCCGGGTGGCGGAGGCGAGGACTCCGGGACCCAGGTCGGAGACGGACAGCTGGCGTAACTGGCGGGCCAGGACGCCGACCGCCAACGGTGGCAGGGAGACGGGCAGCAGGGCGATCCTTTCGCTCTCCAGGACCGCGCGGACGGTGTGCAGCCGGCGGACGTAGGCGGCGGGCAGCGCGTCGGAGTGGACGACGACCAGGTGGCCGCACCGGTCGAGCAGGACGGACGCCTGGGCCACCGCGGTCTCCAGGGGCTGCGCCTCGGGCGGCTGGAGGACGGCCGCGGCCGGCGCCGGGCCGTCGGGGGCGGGCAGCACCAGGTCGGGGCTGGTGACGGCTATCGCAATCGGCACGTCCGAATCCCCGTCCACTCCTGCCTCCGGAGCCCCGGCGGCCATGGATCGACCCTGCTCGGCGCCGGTGCCCCGCACGCTCCGGCGCCCCGCACTTTATCCACGAACGGAGCGGCCCGGAACCGTTCCTCCGAACCGGCTCGGTCCGGTCTCTTCCCGCCCTTTCCGGTCTCTGCCCCGCCCTCTCCGGTCCGTTTCCGAGCGGCGGCCGGCTTTCGCGCGCAGGCCCGCATGGGGAGCGCGAGGCGACCCGCTGAACCCACAGTCCCGCCCGACCAGCCGCAGAGGACCCGACCAGCCGTAGAGGAACAGCCCCGCCCGATCCCGCCCACCACGGAAGCAGCCCCGCACGACACCCCGCCCGCGAGCGCGAACAGCGCCCTCCGCGCCTCCCCTTGACGGATGGATTGGTCTGGACCATCCTCAGCGCACCGGTCGGTGACCCCCCTCTTACACAGCCATACCCCCCACTCACCGTTTCAACTCTCCCCCCACCGGAGGCAGTAGTGAATCGCCCGGATCACCCGTGTCATGACGCACGCCCCGGCCCGTCCCCCGCGGAAAACAATCCGACCCCCACAGGAAGCGGCCCGATTCACGCAGGAAGCAGAAGGACCCACCGCCTCGGCGGCCTCCTCGCCGCCCTCACCCTGGCCGCCGCGGGCGCGGCCACCACCGGCACCGCCACCGCGCACGCCGCACCCCACACCGCCGACGCCACCCGCGCCACCGCCACCGCCACCGCCACCGCCACCGGGACCAACACCCCGAAAGCCGCGCCCAACCTCCTTAAAAACGCCGGCTTCGAAAACGGACTGTCCCCCTGGTCCTGCTCCGCCGACAGCGGCACCACCGGCACCCCCGCTCACTCCGGCACCGCCGCCCTCAAAGCCGCGCCGAGCGGACTCGACAACGCCCGCTGCGCACAGACCGTCGCTGTCAAACCCGGCTCCGCCTACACGCTGAGCGCCTGGGTCCAGGGCTCGTACGTGTACCTGGGCGCGAGCGGCACCGGCACCACCGACGTCTCCACCTGGACTCCGGGCACGGGATCGGACTGGAAGGAGCTCACCACCTCCTTCACCACGGGCCCCAACACCACCTCCGTCACCGTCTACACCCACGGCTGGTACGGCCAGAACCCCTACCTCGCCGACGACATCACCCTCACCGGCCCGGACGGCAGCGACCCGGGCGACCCCGGCGACCCCGTACCCTCCGCCCCCGGCGGGCTGACGGCCGGCCGGACCACCTCCTCGTCCGTCGACCTGTCCTGGACGCCGGTCGGCGGCGCCACCGGCTACCAGGTCTACCGCGACGGGACGAAGGCGCAGTCGGTCACCGGCGCCTCGGCCACCGTCACCGGACTCGCGCCCTCCACCACGTACCGCTTCCAGGTCACGGCGGTCAACGCGGCCGGGGAATCCCCCCGTTCCGCCGAGATCAGCGTCACGACTGCGGCCGGCGGCGGCCAGCCCCCCGCGTCCAAGCACGCGGTGACCGGCTACTGGCAGAACTTCGACAACGGCGCCAAGGTCCAGCGGATCAGCGACGTGCAGGCGCAGTACGACATCATCGCCGTCGCCTTCGCCGACGCCACCGCCACGCCCGGCGCCGTGGACTTCACCCTCGACCCCGGTCTGCGCTACAGCGAGGCGGACTTCAAGGCCGACATCGCGGCCAAACGGGCGGCCGGCAAGTCGGTGGTGATATCCGTCGGCGGCGAGCGCGGCAGCGTGCGCGTCAACGACGCCGCCTCCGCCGCCAACTTCGCGGACAGCGTCTACCGGCTGATGCAGAAGTACGGCTTCGACGGTGTCGACATCGACCTGGAGAACGGCCTCGACCCGACGTACATGACGCAGGCCCTGCGCGCCCTGTCGGCGAAGGCCGGCGACAAGCTCGTGATCACCATGGCGCCGCAGACGCTCGACATGCAGTCGACATCGGCGAGCTACTTCAAGACGGCGCTGAACATCAAGGACATCCTGACCGTCGTCAACACGCAGTATTACAACAGCGGTTCCATGCTGGGCTGCGACGGCAAGGTGTACGCGCAGGGGTCGGTCGACTTCCTCACCGCCCTGGCCTGCATCCAGTTGGAGGGCGGGCTCGCGCCCTCGCAGGTCGGCCTGGGGCTGCCCGCCTCCCCACGCGGCGCCGGCAGCGGCTACGTGGACCCGTCCGTGGTGAACAACGCCCTCGACTGCCTCGCCAAGGGCACCGGCTGCGGCTCGTTCAAGCCCGCGAAGACCTACCCGGGCATCCGCGGGGCGATGACCTGGTCGACGAACTGGGACGCGAGCAACGGCAACGCCTGGTCCAACGCGGTCGGCCCGCACGTCCACGGGCTGCCGTAACGATCCCGCGCGACCGCGCGTGACCGCGCGACGAGGGCCCGCCGGATCCCCGGCGGGCCCCGCTTCACACCGCTGCCGTCGCCGCCGTCACGGCTTGGGGAGGGCGCAGCCCGGCAGGCTCAGGTCGATCCTGTTGCCGGCCGTCACGCACTTGGTGATGCCGTAGGTCTGCTCGGCGTAGTTGATGCCGCGCCGAACGGTGACGTTCCCGTTCTCGTCCACCTCACACGGGTTGTTCTCCGTGCACCGCTCGCCGTTCTCGTTGCCGGTGTTGTTGACGGCGATCACCTTGCCGGTGTTCACGTCGATGACCGGCGAACCGGACGTCCCCCCGATGGTGTTGCAGGAGGGCGTGTAGCGCAGCGAGTCCTTCCAGGTCCAGTCACCCTCGCGGAGCTCGTGGACGAAGCCGTCCACGTTGCAGGAGTAGATCCGCTTCCAGTAGCCCGAGACGACCTTGATCGGCGTGCCGGTGGCGGGGTGGTCGGCGGAGAGGTTGAGGGCGTTGATCCCGTAGCTCTTCTTGATCTGCGCGTAGGTGGTGGTGAGCTGGTACAGGGTGACGTCGGTGTCGGTCATGGTCGCGTAGGCGACCTTGCTCGCGCGGAGCGTGCCCGCCTTGCCCGCGGTGGAGTTGAGCAGGCTGAACGTACGGGACGACGCCTGGTCGACGATGACGTCGCCCGCGCCCGGCATGCCGGTCTCCAGGCAGTGTCCGTTGGTGAGCACGAGGGCCGGGTCGTTGTCGGCCGAGTTGGGGAGGCGTATCAGCGAACCCGAGCAGTTGCTGAGGGCGACGGTGCCGGCGAAGTCGACGGCCTTGGGTTTGGCCTTCACCGCAGCCTCGGCTTGCACCGCGACCCCGGCCTGCGGCGCGGACGCCCGTGGGGCGTCGGCCGTCTGGGACGCGGCGGCCGCGGGTGCGGCGCCGATGCCGGTCGCGGCCGCGCCGCCGAGCAGCAGGGTGGTGAGTGCGCCGACGAGAGGTCGTCTCATGGGGGGTGGTCCTCTCCGGACGGAATGCGTTCCGATTTGGCATGTGCATTGTTGGTGACCCTGAGGTCACGCGCAATCAATCGGACCCGAGTGACGGCGAAGTTGGCCGGAACCCCTCGTACCGAAGTCCTTGACCTGCTCATGTCATTCTCTTGACACTGGCCTCGCCCCACCCCCCACCCGTCGCACACACCGGACCCCTCAGGAGGCCGTCATGCGACCGCGTTCCTCCGGCGGCCGGGCAGCCGCCCTCGCCACCGTCCTCTCCCTCGCCTCCCTCGCTCTGGCCGCGCCCGCCGTCTCCTCCGCGGGCGGTTCCGCACCGCGCCCCGCGACCGGGACGTCCCACTCGTACGAGGTGACGGGCCCGCGCACCGCCGCCCAGCGCACCGCCGTCGCCGCGACCGGCGCGTCCGTCGACGCCGTCCACGGGAACACCGTGGTCATCACGGCGAACGCGGCCGAGGCCGACCGCGTCCGCCGTCTCGGCCACCGCGTGACCGAACTGCCCGGCCCACCGGACCGCTCGGCCGGCGAACGGCCCGTCCCGCATGACTTCCCGTCCCGCGACGCCAAGTACCACAACTACCGCGAGGCCATGGCCGAGATCGACGCGGACGTCGCGGCCCACCCCTCGATCATGAGCAAGCGGGTCATCGGCAAGAGCCAGGAGGGCCGCGACATCGTCGCCGTCCGGGTCAGTTCCGGCGTGAAGCCCGACGACGCCAAACCGGAGGTCCTCTTCACCCACCACCAGCACGCGCGCGAGCACCTGACCGTCGAGATGGCCCTCTACCTGCTGAAGGAGTTCGGCAACGGCTACGGCACCGACCCCCGGGTCACCAAGATGACCGACGAGCGGGTGATCTGGATCGTCCCCGATGTCAACCCCGACGGTGGCGAATACGACATCGCCACCGGCACCTACCGCAACTGGCGCAAGAACCGGCAGCCCAACTCCGGTTCCTCGAACGTCGGCACCGACCTCAACCGCAACTGGGGTTACAAGTGGGGCTGCTGCGGCGGCTCCTCCGGCAACACCGGGTCGGAGACCTACCGCGGCCGGGCCGCCGAGTCGGCACCCGAGGTCAAGGTCGTCGCCGACTTCGTCCGCGGACGCGTCGTCAACGGGAAGCAGCGGATCAAGGCCGCGATCGACTTCCACACCTACAGCGAACTGGTCATGTGGCCGTTCGGCTGGACGTACGACGACACCGCGTCCGGCATGACGCAGGACGATCACGACGCGTTCGCCAAGGTGGGCAAGGCGATGGCGGCCAGCAACGGCTACACGGCCGAGCAGTCGAGCGACCTGTACATCACCGACGGCACCATCGACGACTGGCTGTGGGGCGAGCAGAAGGTCTTCGCCTACACCTTCGAGATGTACCCGACGGGCGCGGGCGGCGGCGGCTTCTACCCGCCGGCCTCGGTGATCGACCGGGAAACGGCACGCAACCGGGACGCGGTACTCCAGTTGCTGGAGAACGCGGACTGCATGTACCGGTCGATCGGCAAGGAGCAGCAGTACTGCGCGAAGCGGTAGGCGGCCGTCGGCGGGCGGGTCACGGGCGGGCGGGCCGCGGCGGGCCGCCCGCCCGGTGTGCTCCGGCCGGTGCGCACGATCGCCTACGAACTACCGGTGACCGCCGTTGACCAGGTGTTCCGCCGGATGTTAGACAGCCGCGAGCGGTGCGCACGGTGGATGTCGCACCGGACGCGCAGAACGAGGAGACTCGATGGCCGTCGCCGACGACGCCCTGGCCCGGCTCGCCCACGAGCCGGTGGACCACCGTTTCAAGGGGCTGCCCCCGGACGCGGAGGGGCTGACCGTCGGCGCCCTCACGGCCCAGCGGCGCTCCCTGTTCACCGGCGGCTTCACGACGCCCGTGCTGACCCTGTCGGCCGAGGCGCTGGATCACAACCTCGCGCTGATGGAGCGCTGGTCCGCGGAGCACGGCCTGGCCTTCGCGCCGCACGGCAAGACGTCCATGGCCCCGAGCCTGTTCGCACGGCAGCTGGCGCGCGGCGCCTGGGGCATCACCGCCGCCATGCCCGCCCAGGTCCGCGTCTACCGGGCCTTCGGCGTACGGCGGATCTTCCTCGCCAACCAGGTGGTGGACGCCGCCGCGCTGCGCTGGCTGGCCGGCGAACTCGCCGCCGATCCGGATTTCCGGATCGTCGTCTACGTGGACTCCGTGCGCGGCGTCGAGCTGATGGACGCGGCCCTGCGCGGCGCCGGAGCGGGACGGCCGCTGGACGTCGTCGTCGAACTCGGCGCCGCGGGCGGCCGGACGGGCGTGCGGACGGCGGCGGACGCCGCGCTGGTCGCGGACGCGGTGGCGGGTGCGGAAACGTTGCGGCTGGTGGGTGTCGCCGGGTACGAGGCGGAGATCCCGGACGCCGACGAGACGCGGGTCCGTGCCTGGGTGCGCGATCTGACGTCGCTGGCCGTGGAGTTCGACGCGGCCGGGCGGTTCGCCGGGGTCGAGGAGATCGTGGTCAGCGCGGGCGGCAGCTCGTGGTTCGACGCGGTGGCCGAGGTCTTCGGAGAGCTTCCGGAGCTGTCCGCGCCGGTGCTCAAGCTGCTGCGCTCCGGCGCGTACGTCACGCATGACGACGGCCAGTACCGCCGCAAGACCCCCTTCGTCCGCCACCCCGCGGAGGGCGCCCTGCGGCCGGCCTTCCGGCTCTGGACCCAGTGCGTCTCCCGCCCGGAACCCGGCCGCGCCTACCTCAACGCGGGCAAGCGGGACGCCCCGTACGACCTCGGCTTCCCCGAGGCGCAGGTCGTCCGCTCGGCCCGCGACGGCGCCGAGCGCCCCGCCGACCACATGACGATCACGGGCCTCGCCGACCAGCACGCCTTCGTCACCCTGCCCGAGGACGACCCCCTGGAGGTCGGCGACTGGGTCGGCCTGGGCATCTCGCACCCCTGCACGGCCTTCGACAAGTGGCCCATGATCCCGGTGGTGGACGCGAGCGGGACGGTGACGGAGTACGTGCGGACGTTCTTCTGACGTCTGACGCGGCGGCCCCTCGTGGGTGGTTGAACCTCAGGAGTCTCGGAGATCTCGGAAGCCGCCGGGACTCGCGAGGCCCCGGTCGGCTTCCGAGACTTCCGAGCCCGCCGCCGAGGTCTGTCGGAAGCGGACCGGTGCACGTATCGTCCGGGTGAGCCGTGCCGGAGACGCACCGGACGAGCGACCGACGCGCTCGGAGGACGGCGGCGCGCCCCGGCCTCCGACGCCGGCCACCGTCCTCGCCGGTCCGGCGTCGTCGAAAGGCGGTTGCCCATGGACACGGTCTTCCGGGACGTCCGGCTCGTCGACGGTGGCGGCGGCCCGTCCTTCCGCGCCGACGTCGGCGTGGACGGCGGGCGGATCGCCGCGATCGTCCGCGAGGACACGGGGAGCCGCCCGGCCGGGCGGCGGACCGTCGACGCGCACGGCCTCGCCCTCTCCCCCGGCTTCGTCGACATGCACGCGCACAGCGACCTGGCCCTGCTGCGTGATCCCGGGCACGAGGCCAAGGTCGCGCAGGGCGTGACGCTGGAGGTGCTCGGGCAGGACGGGTTGTCGTACGCGCCCGTGGACGACCGGACGCTCGCCGGGGTCCGGGGGCAGATCGCCGGCTGGAACGGTGACGGGCGGGACGCCGACTTCACCTGGCGCACGACGGGCGAGTACCTGGACCGGCTCGACCGGGGGTTCGGCGGCGAGGGCATCGCGGTCGACGCCGCGTACCTCGTGCCGCACGGGACGGTCCGGATGCTGGCGGTCGGCTGGGAGAACCGTTCCGCCACGGACGCCGAGCTGGGACGGATGCGGCGGCTGGTGGCGGAGGGGCTGGAGCAGGGGGCCATGGGCCTGTCGGCGGGGCTCACCTACGCCCCGGGCCTGTACGCGGACGACGCCGAACTGACCGCGCTGTGCCGGGTGGTCGCGCGGTACGGCGGGTACTTCTGCCCGCACCACCGTTCGTACGGCGCGCACGCCCTGCGGGCGTACGCGGAGATGATCGAGGTGGCACGGGACGCGGGCTGCGCGCTGCACCTCGCGCACACCGTCCTCAACTTCGCGGGGAACGAGGGGCGCGCACCGGAGTTGCTGCGCCTGCTCGACGCCGCCCGCGCCGAGGGCGTGGACCTCACGCTCGACAGTTATCCCTACACCCCCGGCTGCACCACGCTCGCGTCGCTGCTGCCGAGCTGGGCGGCCGAAGGGGGCCCCGAGGCGGTACTGGTCCGGCTGCGCGACGACGCGACGGCCGCCCGGATCCGGTACGCCCTGGAGGTGGAGGGCTCGGACGGGTGCCATGGTCTGCCGGTCGACTGGGCGGCGGTCGAGGTGTCGGGGGTCGGGATGTCGGGGGTCGCGGACGCGCGGCGGGCTCCCGGGTACGTGGGCCGGACGATCGCCGGGCTGGCCCGCGAGCGCGGCGAGGAGCCCTGGGCGACGGCCCGCCGACTGCTGGTCGAGGACCGGCTCGGGACGACGGTCCTGCTGCACGTCGGCCACGAGGAGAACGTCCGGACGATCATGCGCCACCCGGCGCACACCGGTGGGAGCGACGGCATCCTGCACGGCGCCAAGCCGCATCCGCGGGCGTACGGCACCTTTCCGCACTACCTCGGGCACTACGTCCGCGAGCTGGGGATCCTCTCCCTGGAGGAGTGCGTGGCGCATCTCACGTCCCGTCCCGCGGCCCGTCTCGGGCTGTCCGACCGGGGTCTCGTCCGGGTCGGGCGCCGGGCCGATCTGGTGCTCTTCGATCCGGAGACGGTCGCCGCCGGGGCCACTTTCGAAGATCCTCGGCGGCTTCCGACCGGCATTCCTTATGTCCTTATTGCCGGACGCTTTGTGATGGAAGACGGACGCCGGACGGACGTTCTGGCGGGCCGCGCCGTCCGGCGCGCTCCCGCGTCCTGAACCGCCCTGAACAGCGCCGATCGCGCGCGTCCGACGCACCCGGAAAGCCGGCGCGCGCCGTCGCGCGCCCCCGTATGGTGGCCGTCATGCAGGTGATCCAGTCAACGAAACTCGCCAATGTCTGCTACGAGATCCGTGGTCCGGTGCTGGAGGAGGCGATGCGGCTGGAGGCGGCGGGCCATCGCATCCTCAAGCTCAACACCGGCAACCCGGCGATCTTCGGCTTCGAGTGCCCTCCGGAGATCCTGGAGGACATGCTGCGCAACGTCGGCGACGCGCACGGCTACGGCGACGCCAAGGGTCTGCTCTCGGCCCGGCGCGCGGTGGTGCAGCACTACGAGACCAAGGGCATCGAGCTGTCCGTCGAGGACGTGTACCTGGGCAACGGCGTCTCGGAGCTGATCCAGATGTCGATGCAGGCGCTGCTCGACGACGGTGACGAGGTACTCGTCCCGGCGCCGGACTACCCGCTGTGGACCGCGTCGGTCTCGCTGGCGGGCGGAACGGCGGTGCACTACCGCTGCGACGAGCAGTCCGACTGGATGCCGGACCTGGCCGACATCGAGCGCAAGGTCACCGACCGCACCAAGGCGCTCGTCATCATCAACCCCAACAACCCCACGGGCGCCGTCTACGACGACGAGATGCTGCGCGGCCTCACGGAGATCGCCCGCCGGCACAACCTGATCGTCTGCTCCGACGAGATCTACGACAAGATCCTCTACGACGGCGTCACCCACACCCCGACCGCCGCCATCGCCCCCGACCTGCTGACCCTCACCTTCAACGGGCTGTCCAAGGCGTACCGGGTCGCCGGCTACCGCAGCGGCTGGATGGCGGTGTGCGGCCCGAAGGCGCACGCGGACAGCTATATCGAGGGCCTGACGATCCTGGCCAACATGCGGCTGTGCGCCAACATGCCCGCCCAGTACGCGGTGGCCACCGCCCTCGGCGGCCGGCAGTCGATCAACGACCTGGTCCTGCCGGGCGGCCGGCTGCTGGAGCAGCGCGATGTGGCGCACGAGTTGTTGACGCAGATCCCTGGTGTGACGTGCGTGAAGCCGAAGGGCGCGCTGTACGCGTTCCCGCGGCTGGATCCCAAGGTCTACAAGATCAAGGACGACCGGCAGATGGTGCTCGACCTGCTGCGCGCCGAGAAGATCATGGTGGTCCACGGCACGGGCTTCAACTGGCCGGAGCCGGACCACTTCCGCCTGGTCACGCTGCCGAACGCCAAGGACATGGCGGAGGCGGTCACCCGGATCGGCACCTTCCTGGACGGCTACAGCCAGCCCTGACGCCCGCACCGCCCCGGACGACCCCCGTCTCGTACACGACATAACTTTAGACAGGATCTAAGTTAGGATGGCCTTCTAAGAAGGACAGGAGGCCATCCATGTACGAACCGATCCGCACCAAGTCGGTCCACACCATGGCCGAACCCGTGCGCGGCGGTCACGGCCCGCACCGCTCCCGGGGCCAGGAGCTCGACATCCGGCTCGCGGGGCACCTGACCGCCCTGCTCACGGTGACCGACGAGCTGCGGGCCCTGACCCCGTCCGCCGAGCTGGACGACGCCGCCCGGCGGCTGGCCGCCCGGATCGAGCGGCTGCGCGGCGGGCACGCCCCGCTGCGGGCAATACCCACGGTGGCCGACGGCGGCCCGGCCCGTGCGCACGCCCTGCACCAGCGGGCGCACATGCTGGCCGGCCAGGCGCTGGTGGTCGCCGGCTCGCGCGGCGACGCCGCCGGGGCGGCCCTGGCCGAGGGACGGCTGCGGGCGCACGCGGCGGCGTTGGGGATCACCGACGACATCTGAGCCGGACATGCCCCGGCCCGACGCGCCCGGCTCACCGGTGAGAACACGGCAGGGCGGGACCGGACGACTTCCCGGTCCACGCCCCGTCACCTCAGCCCAGGCGCTTCACCAGTGCCCGGTACTCGTCCCACAGCTCCTTCGGCGTGTGCTCTCCGAAGGTGTTGAGGTGCTCGGGCACCAGCCCGGCCTCCTCGCGCCAGACGTCCTTGTCGACCGAGAGCAGCAGGTCGAGGTCGGTGTCGGCGATGTCCAGGCCGTTCGTGTCGAGCGCCTCGCGCGTCGGCAGGACGCCGATCGGCGTCTCGACGCCCTCAGCGGTGCCGTCCAGACGCTCGACGATCCACTTGAGCACCCGGCCGTTCTCGCCGAAGCCCGGCCACACGAAACGGCCGCCCGCGTCCTTGCGGAACCAGTTGACGTAGTAGATCTTCGGCAGCTTCGCCTCGTCGCCCCGCTCGGCGGCGGCCTGGCCGATCTTGATCCAGTGCCCCATGTAGTCGCCCATGTTGTAGCCGCAGAACGGCAGCATGGCGAAGGGGTCGCGGCGCAGCTCGCCGACCTTGCCCTCGGCGGCGGCGGTCTTCTCGGAGGCGACGTTGGCGCCGATGAAGACGCCGTGCTGCCAGCTGAAGGACTCGGTGACCAGCGGCACGGCCGAGGCCCGGCGGCCGCCGAAGAGGATGGCCGAGATCGGCACGCCCTTGGGGTCCTCCCACTCGGGCGCGATGATCGGGCACTGGGCGGCGGGAACGGTGAAGCGGGCGTTGGGGTGGGCGGCCGGGGTGCCGGACTCCGGCGTCCAGTCGTTGCCCTTCCAGTCGGTGAGGTGGGCGGGCGGTTCCTCGGTCATGCCCTCCCACCACACGTCGCCGTCGTCGGTCAGGGCGACGTTGGTGAAGACCGCGTTGCCCCAGAGGGTCTTCATGGCGTTGGCGTTGGTGTGCTCGCCGGTGCCGGGCGCGACGCCGAAGAAGCCCGCCTCGGGGTTGATCGCGTAGAGCCGGCCGTCCTCACCGAAGCGCATCCAGGCGATGTCGTCGCCGATGGTCTCCACCGTCCAGCCGGAGATGGTGGGTTCCAGCATGGCGAGGTTGGTCTTGCCGCAGGCGGACGGGAAGGCGGCGGCCACGTACTTGGCCTCGCCCTGCGGCGGGGTGAGCTTGAGAATGAGCATGTGCTCGGCGAGCCAGCCCTCGTCACGGGCCATGACGGAGGCGATGCGCAGGGCGTAGCACTTCTTGCCCAGCAGGGCGTTGCCGCCGTAGCCGGAGCCGTAGGACCAGATCTCGCGGTCCTCGGGGAAGTGCGAGATGTACTTGGTGGAGTTGCAGGGCCAGGGGACGTCGGCCTCGCCCTCGGCCAGCGGGGCGCCGAGCGTGTGGACGGCCTTGACGAAGAAGCCGTCGGTGCCCAGTTCGTCGAGGACCGGCTGCCCCATGCGGGTCATGGTGCGCATGGAGACGGCGACGTACGCGGAGTCGGTGATCTCGACGCCGATCGCGGAGAGCGGCGAGCCGAGCGGGCCCATGCAGAAGGGCACGACGTACATGGTGCGACCGCGCATGGAGCCACGGAAGACGCCCTGCTCGCCCTGGAAGATCTCCCGCATCTCGGCGGGGTCCTTCCAGTGGTTGGTCGGGCCGGCGTCCTCCTCCTTGGCGGAGCAGATGAACGTACGGTCCTCGACGCGCGCCACGTCCGTGGGGTCGGAGGCGGCGTAGTACGAGTTGGGGCGCTTGACCGGGTCGAGCTTCCGGAAGGTGCCCTTGGCGACGAGCTCCTCGCACAGGCGCTCGTACTCGGCCTCGGAGCCGTCGCACCAGACGACCCGGTCCGGCTGGGTGAGGGCGGCGATCCGGTCGACCCAGGAGATCAGTTCCTGGTGGTGGGTGGGGGTGGTGGGAGCCGCATTTGCGCGCGCCACGATCGCTCCGTCCCGCCGGGGACCCAGGGGGCGCCCGGCGTCGCATCTTGAGGGTGGAACGGACCATCCGCTTGCCTGACCCGGCAGTTGGTCCGTTTCTGCACATTCGCCCCTTGGGGGCTGCGACCCAGACGCTTCGTGACCGCTCATCCGGTGCCGCCCGCACTCATTTGATCATCCGACTCCGTTTCGGTTCTGTCCAGGGGGCACTCCCGTGACCATCGCCACGTGATACCGCCCCGTAACCTACGGTGGCGTAGGTAGCATTGCGTCATGACACCCGCGTCCGACGCGGCGCCCGTCGCGCCCGCAACTCCCGCCGGTGCCGCGACCACCGCGCCTCTCACCTCCTGCCCCGAACCCCTGTCGGCAGTCGTCAAGCCGCGGCTCCGCGGCTGGCTGCACGCGGGGATGTTCCCCGCCGTCCTGATCGCCGGCGTCTTCCTGACCGCGCTCGCGGACAGCACCCGCGGCCGGGTCGCCTGCGCCGTCTACGTCCTCAGCGCATGCCTGCTGTTCGGCGTCAGCGCCCTCTACCACCGCGGCGACTGGAGCCCACGGGTCAACGCCGTGCTCCGCCGCCTCGACCACGCCAACATCTTCCTGATCATCGCCGGCACCTACACACCGCTGACCATGCTCCTGATCCCGGGCGGGCGCGGCCAGTTGCTGCTCTGGGCGGTCTGGGCCGCGGCCGCGGCCGGCATCGCCTTCCGGGTCTTCTGGGTCGGTGCGCCGCGCTGGCTCTACACCCCCTGCTACATCGCGATGGGCTGGGCGGCCGTCTTCTTCCTGCCCGACTTCCTGCGCAAGGGCGGCATCGCGGTGCTCGTCCTGGTGATCGTCGGCGGCCTCCTCTACAGCGTGGGCGGCGTGATCTACGGCATCAAGCGCCCGAATCCGTCACCTCGTTGGTTCGGCTTCCACGAGGTGTTCCACTCACTGACGCTGGCGGCCTTCGTCGTGCACTACGTCGGCATCTCCCTGGTGGCCTATCAGCACGCCTGACCCACCCGCCCCCTCCGTTCGCCCTCTCCGCGCCCCGCTCCGCCCGCCCGACGGCCCGGCCCACCGGCCGTCCGGCAGCGGCCGGGGCGCGTTCCGTTCCTGACGCGCCGCCCGCGGTGGCCGTGGCCGTGAGGTCACGGCCACTCGCCATGTCAGGCCCATGACGCCGACCAGCACCACGGCCACCACCGCCGCCTCGCCCGCGATCAGATACCCGCCCACACTCAGTGCCGCGATCAGCACGGCGCCAGCGTTCACCACGGCACCCATCAGGGATCACCCCTCCCGTTCGGTCTCTTACCGACCGTTCCCCTTCCCTGCACACAGCGTGACACACCCCACTGACAATCAGCGTGGCGTCAGGGAGGCGGCAAGGGGCGCGGCAAGAATTGACTGTTTCCATCTTTTGAGAGCTACTATCAAAAGCATCCAACAGTCAGAGTCTGCCCGAGGAGTGCCGCGATGACCACGCCCACCCTGTCCCCGCCCAGCGCGGGCCCCCGCCCCGACCCCCGCCGCTGGTGGGCTCTGGGCGCGATCGTCGCCTGCATGCTCGTCCTGGGCTTCGACGGCACGATCCTGAACGTGGCCCTGCCGACCATGGCCACCGAACTCGACGCCGACGCGGGCACCCTGCAGTGGATAGCCGACTCGTACCTCGTCGTCTTCGCGGCGCTCATGCTCCCCGCGGGCCTGCTGGGCGACCGCTTCGGCCGCCGCCGCACCCTCGTCGCCGGCCTCGTCCTCTTCCTCGCCGGCTCGCTCGTCGGGACCTTCGCGGAGGACGCGGGCACCGCCATCGCCGCCCGCTCGGTCATGGGGGTCGGCGCGGCCTTCATCATGCCGCTCGCGATGTCCGTACTCCCCGCCCTCTTCACACCCGAGGAGCGGAGCAAGGCCATCGGGGCGGTCTCCGGCGCCTCCGCGCTCGGGCTGCCCCTCGGGCCGATCATCGGCGGGTTCCTGCTCGACCACTTCTGGTGGGGCTCGGTCTTCCTGGTCAACGTGCCGCTCGTCGGCGTGGCCGTCGTCGCCTGCCGCTTCCTGCTCCCGGAGATGAAGGACCCCGCGGCTCCCGGCGTCGACGGCCTCGCCACCGCGCTCACCGCCGGCGGCCTCGGAGCGCTCGTCTACGGCGTCACCGAGGGCCCCGACCGCGGCTGGACCTCCCCGGTCGTCCTCGGCACGCTCGCCGCCGCCGTCGTCCTGCTCACCCTGCTGACCCTGCGGTCACGCCGGCAGGTGCGGCCGATGCTCGACCTGACGCTGCTCCGGCACCGCGGCTTCCTGTGGAACTGCATCGCCGCCTCTCTGGCGATGTTCATCTTCACCGGCCTGCTGTTCGTCCTGCCCTCCTACCTCCAGACCGTGTGCGGCCACGACGCCTTCGGCACCGGTCTGCGCATGATCCCCATGCCCGTCGGCATGCTGATCGCCTCCCGGCTCGCTCCGCCGCTGACCCGGCGCGCGGGGGCGCGCGTCGTCATCCCCGCCGGACTCGTACTGCTCGGCCTGGGCGCGCTGCTCGGCAGCCGGACCGCCGTCGGCGACGGCTACGCGTTCACCGCGGCCTGGCTGGTCCTGGCCGGTGCCGGCGTCGGAATCGCTCTGATCCCCGCCATGGACGGCGCCCTGGGCATGCTGCCCCGCGAACGGGTGGGCGTGGGTTCCGGTCTCCTCATGACGCTGCGCCAGGTCGCGGGCGCGATCGGCGTCGCGATCCTGGGCAGCCTGCTCACCGCCGCGTACCGCGCGCGCCTGGAGACGCCCCGCGTGCCGGCCGCCGCCGCGGAGGCGGCCGAGGAATCGGTCATGGGGGCCCACCGGGTGGCGGCCGGGCTCGGCGACGCGGCCCTGACCCGCTCGGCGGACGCCGCCTACCTGCACGGCATGGACCTGGCCCTGCTGGCCTCCGGCGGCATCGCCTTCGCGGCGGCTCTCCTGATCGCCGCCTTCCTGCCCGGGACCCGCGCACGGGCGGTGATCGCACCCACCGCTGTGGCCGCGGAAACACCGAATGCCCGACAATGACGCTCATGGCCTCCGCACAAACCTCCCCCACCACCCAGCCGGGCCCCCGGCTCGGGCTGCGCGAACGGAAGAAGATCCAGACCCGCCAGGCGATCCGCGACGCCGCCTACCGGCTCTTCGAGGAGCAGGGGTACGACGCGACGCCCGTGGACCAGATCGCGGAGGCCGCCGACGTCTCGCCCAGCACCGTCTTCCGGTACTTCCCGACCAAGGAGGACATCGTCCTCACGGACGAGTACGACCCCCTTCTGGAGGCGGCGCTCCGGTCCCGCCCGGCCGACGAGCCCCCGCTCCGCGCGATCCGCAACACCGTCCTGGAGGGCATGCGGGACATCCTCGGCACCGCCAGCCCCGAGATGCGAATGCGCAACCGGCTGATCCGGGACGTCCCCAGCCTGCGGGCCCGCGCCAGTGAGGGCGTGGGCGAGTCGGCGCGCCTCCTGCGTTCCGTCCTGGCCGAGCGCACCGGCCGCCCGGAGGACGACTTCGAACTGCGCGTCGTGACGACCGCGGTGCTGGTCGTCATGCAGGAGGCCGTGATGGTGTGGGTGGACGAGGGCCAGGCCGGCGATCCGCTCGACTACCTGCGGCGCGCGCTGGACGTGCTGGAGCGGGGCCTCGCCCTCTGAACGCCGTCCCCTCCACGGGGGGGTCACCTCTATACGGGGACGGGGGTCACCTCCCCCTCAGCTTCGCGGCGAGCTCCTCGGGGTCGGAGGTCGGCGCGTCGCAGGTGAAGCCGCGGCACACGTACGCGGCCGGGCGGCCGGCCAGCAGCGGCCGGTCCGCCAGCAGCGGCACCTCGGCGGCCGTCGCGGAGGCCGGTTCCCCCAGGGCGACGGCCAGCCCGGGCCGCTGGGAGAGCAGGGCGGTGCGGTGCAACTCCCGGGTGGCGGGGTCGTCGTGCGGCCCGACGACGGCGACCTCGTACGGCCCGTCGAGCAGCGCCTCCGCCACCGCCAGACCCCAGCCGATGAAGCGCGGCGCCTTGGGCCCGAGCGCCCGCACCACACCGAGCGCCCGCTCGGCCGCCTCCCGGTGCGGCGCGCTCCCCGTGAGCGCCGCATAGGTCAGCAGGGCACCGGCGGCCGCGGTCCAACCCGACGGGGTGGCGTTGTCCGTCGGGTCCTGCGGGCGTCGGATGAGCGCCTCGGCGTCGTCCGCCGTGTCGAAGAGGGCGCCCTCCTCGTCGCGGAACCGGATTAGGACGGTGTCCAGCAGCAGTCCCGCGAAGTCCACCCAGACGCCCTCGCCGGTGACGGCGGACAGGGCGAGGAAGCCCTCGGCCACGTCCGCGTAGTCCTCCAGCACGCCCACGTGGCCACCGGCGACGCCGTCCAGGGAGGTGCGGAAGAGGCGCGCGTTCCAGTCCATGTGGGTGCGGACGAGCAGGTCGGCGGCGTCCGTCGCGGCCTGGACCAGGTCGGGGCGGTCGAAGTAGGCGCCGGTCTCGGCCAGTGCCGCGACGGCCAGGCCGTTCCATCCCGCCACGATCTTGTCGTCCCGGCCGGGCCGGGGCCGCCGGGCGCGGGCCGCCAGCAGCCGCTCCCGGATGGACGCGATCCGCTCGGCGTCCACGAGCCGCTCGCGGTCGGGCAGTTGGAGGACGGAGGCCCCCTCTTCGAAGGTCCCCTCCTCGGTGACGCCGAAGTAGTCGACGGCCAGGTCGGCGTCCGCCTCCCCCAGCACCTCCCGGAGCTGCTCGGGGGTCCAGACGTAGTAGGCGCCCTCGCGGTGCCGGCCCTGCTCGTCGTCACTGTCCGCGTCCAGCGCGGAGGCGAAACCGCCCTGGTCGGTGCGCATCTCCCGGACCAGGAAGTCGGCGGTGTCCAGGGCCACCCGCCGGGCGAGCTCCGAGCCGGTGGCCCGCCACAGATGCGCGTAGACGCGGCACAGCAGCGCGTTGTCGTACAGCATCTTCTCGAAGTGCGGTACGACCCACCCGTTGTCCACGGAGTAGCGGGCGAAGCCGCCGCCCAGCTGGTCGTGGATCCCGCCGCGGGCCATGGCCTCGCAGGTGGCCGTCACCATGTCCAGAGCGGCGGCGGACCCGGTGCGGACGTGGTGGCGCAGCAGGAACTCCAGCACCATGGACGGCGGGAACT
This sequence comes from Streptomyces mobaraensis, assembly GCF_020099395.1. Lineage (NCBI taxonomy): Bacteria > Bacillati > Actinomycetota > Actinomycetes > Kitasatosporales > Streptomycetaceae > Streptomyces > Streptomyces mobaraensis. Next base: position 2,812,100 of record NZ_CP083590.1, read on the forward strand.
TCGGTGCCCCGCCGAAACCACCGCGCACCGCGTCGAACTCGCGGGTCAGCGCCATCAGCGCCATGTGCAGCTCATCGGCCGTGGGCGGCTGCCCGCCGACGGCGGCGGTCAGGGGCCGTCGCGACAGATCCTCGACGATCCGCCCGGCCACCTCGCCGACCTCGTCCCGCCGGTCACGCCACGCGGCCGCCACCCCCTCCAGCACCTGCCGGAAGGAGGGCATCCCGTGCCGGGGGGCGGGCGGGAAGTACGTGCCGAAGTAGAAGGGTTCGGCATCGGGCGTCAGGAAGACGGTCATGGGCCAGCCGCCCTGCCCGGTGGCGGCCTGCACCGCCTCCATGTAGACCGCGTCGATGTCGGGCCGTTCCTCACGGTCGACCTTGACGGAGACGAAGTGCTCGTTGAGGTAGGCGGCGGTCTCCTCGTCCTCGAAACTCTCGCCGGCCATGACATGGCACCAGTGGCAACTGGAATAGCCGACGCTGAGCAGCACGGGGACGTCCCGGCGCCGGGCTTCCGCGAAGGCCTCGGGGGACCAGGGCCACCAGTCGACCGGATTGTCGACGTGCTGGAGGAGGTAAGGGGACGTCTCGTGCGCCAGGCGGTTCGGCATGCCTCCATCCTTCCCCAACAGGAGCCCCGGCCGTCTCATTCGGCACCCCGACTCTCCCCCCGGCTTCCCCTGACAGAACCCTGATGGGCCCCGGCCACTCCCCTGAGACCGTTCGGCCGGGTTTTCCACAGGGGGTTATCCACAGGCCTGCCGGAATCCTCTTCGAGGCGGAACACTGGGACGCCTTCAGCATTCGCTGGTCGAAGGGGGGACGGCACATGCAGAACTCGCTGACCGCGCTGCGGCAGGACCACCGCGCGGAAGTCGAGGGCCTGCTGGAGCGGGCGATCGGGGAGGAGGTGCGGCGGTCGGGTGGGCGTGTCGACGGTGATGTGCTGCTGCGGCGGGCGCGCGAGGAGTTGGACGCGCTGGCCCGGGCGGCGGCCGAGGAGTACGCGGCGTACGTCCGGGCGCTGGACGAGGAGGCCGCGGCCGTCGGGCCGTTGTCCGCGCGCTTGTCGGGGGCCGCGCTCGGTACGCCCATGCTGGTGACGGCCGTGACGGCGGTGACGGCCCTCGGGGCCGATCTGGGGTACGGGACGTCCACGGGCACCGCCGTCAGCACGGCGGTGGCGGTGGCCCTCGCGGGCTCCGTGGCGACGCTCGCGAAGCTGACGGCCGGCCATTGGCCGGCCCGTCACCGACGGGCCGGGCTGCGCGGACAGCCGGGCGGGGCAGAGCAGTTGAGACTTCAGTGGCGGACGGCGGTGGAGGTACGGGGTATCCGGCCGTTCCTCGACCGGCAGCGGATGCTTCAGGGAGCGAACAACGGCAAAAGCCCGGCGGGGAGCAAGCCGGGGACGGGCGGTTCGTCGCGAGGGCCGCAACTGCGCGGCGGCGACCGCAGCGCGATGGCCCGGCAGCGCAGCCTCCTGGCCCGTTCCTTCGATGATCTCCCGCAGGACGACGGGGTGTTCGCCGGGCGTAAGGCCCAGGTGGACCGGATCGCCCAGTGGGTGCGCCAGGCCCGGGCGAGCACCGAGACGAAACCGACGGTCGTGGTGCTGCACGGTCCGCCGGGGGTGGGCCGGTCCGCGTTGGCGCTGCGCGCCGCACATCAACTGCGGGATCAGTTCCGGGGCGCCTGCCTGGTGGATCTGCGCGGCGAGAGCCAGGAGGAGCCGCCGCTGCCGACCCGCGACGCGCTGCTGCACCTGCTCAACCGGCTCGGCGCCCCTCGCGACCAGTTGCTTTTCCGGGAACGCTCCTCGCGCGAGCAGCACCTCAGGCGGCTGTCCGAGGTGTACCACAAGCACCTCGCCCGGCTGCCGGTGACGATCGTGCTGGACGACGCGTCCGACGCGGAGCAGGTGCGCGCCCTGGTGCCCGACCGGTCGGAGAGCCTGGTGCTGGTCACCTCCCGCGAGCCGCTGGAGCTGCCGACCGAGTTGGAGGCGTGGGTGCACCAGCTGGAGGTCGGCCCGCTGGACGAGGCGGGCGCGGAGGAACTGCTGCGCTCGGTCACCGCGCCGGAGGAGGAACGCGAGGACGGCACCGCACAGGAGGACGAACTGTACGACGCCCAGTCGCTCACCCGCGTAAGGGAGTTGTGCGGCGGTCTGCCGCTGGCCCTGCGAGTGGCCGGGTCCTCGCTCGGCGCGCGGACGCCGCGCGCGCTGGCCGTGGAGCTGGAGGCGGCGGGCCAGAACGGTCCGGTGGAACGGGCCCTGTGGCTGCGCTACATGGACCAGGGAGAGGACGCCCGGCGGCTGCTGCGGCGGCTCGCGCTGGCCGGCCGGGCGTCCCTGGGCGCGGCCGCCGCGGCGGCCCTGCTCGCGGCCGACGGCCAGGAGGCGACGCAGCGGCTGACGGAGCTGGCACGGGCCGGGCTGATCGAACCGGTGCGCCCCGGGCGCTACCGGATGCACGATCTGGTACGGGACTTCGCGCACGCGCGGCTGCACGAGGAAGAGGATCCCGGGGAGCGGGGGGCGGCCCAGGAGCGGCTGATCCGCAGTTATGCCGAGCTCGCCGACACGGTCATCCGAATGGTGGACGGCAAGACGTCGACGCGCGCGGACATGTTCTCCCAAGGCGCGGCCGGAGGCCACGGATTCCCGTCGCTGGACGCGGCCCTGCGCTGGCTGGACGACGAGTCGAGTTTCATCACGGCCGCGCTCCGGCACGCGGAGGGCGTCGACCAGTCGGCGGTGCTGCACCTGCTGGGCGCCCTGTGCGACTACTGCCTGCTCCGCGGGGACCTTTACCGGCTCGGCGAGCTGAGCGAGCTGACGCAGGCCACGGACCGGGAGTTGCTGACCCGCTCCGTGCAGTGGCGCACGGGTGTGGCCGCCCGGCAGCTCGGTGAGCTGGACACTTCCCGGACGACGCTGACGTCGGTGGTGGACCTGTACCTCGACGCCCAGCACCACGCGGGCGCGGCACGGGCCCTGCGCGACCTGGGCATCACCCTCCAGCACCAGGGGAACCTCAAGGAGGCCGCGGCGAAGCTGCGAGAGGCGCTGGAGTTGCAGGCGGCCCCCGAGCTGAGCGGTGACCGGGCGTGGACGATGCACGCGCTGGCCGCGGTGGAGCGCGACCGCGGCCGGCTGGCGGAGGCGCTGGACCTGCTGGCCGTGGCGCTGGAGCTGCACCGGGAGAGCGAAAGCCTGCACGGCCAGGCGTGGGCGCACTTCCAGCTGGGCCAGGTACGGCTGCGCATGGGCCGCCCCGAGCCGGCGGAGGCCGAGCTGCGCCAGGCGCTGGAGCTGTACGGGCGGACGCAGGACGGTCGGGGCGCGGCGTGGGCCCTCACCCAGCTGGCGCGGGGCCGGCTGATAGCCGGGGACGCGGCGGCGGCCGTGGAGGGTCTCCGGCAGGCCGTCTCCCGGCACCGGGAGCACGAGGACGCGCGGGGTGAGGCGTGGACCCTGTTCTACCTGGGCCAGGCCCTGGAGGAGCTGGGCGATCTGCCGGCCGCGCTGCGGGAGCTGGAACGGGCCCGGACGATGTTCAACCGGATGCGTGACGTGTACGGGCTGGCCTGTGCCCGTCACCACTCGGCGCGGGTCACCCGCGACCAGCGGGCGGCCCAGACGGGGAGCCTGCGGAACAGCGGTTTCGCCCGGCAGCTGCTCCAGGACGCGCGGCTGGACTTCCAGCGGGTGGGCGTCGCGCACGGCGAGGCGTGGTCGTGCCTGGAGCTGGCGGTGGTCGACGCGGGGAACGGGAGGCTGGAGCAGGCGCTGGAGCTGACGGAGGAGGCGGAGCGGCTGTTCACCGGGTTCGGCGACCGGCGCGGCGAGAGCTGGGCGCGTTTCCTGCGCTGCACCTTGCTGCCGTTCGTGTCACCGGGCGGCTCGGTGGTGGGCGCGGCCGTCGCCGGGGAGGACCTGGCCCGCCTGCGGCGCGAGCTGCGGGGTGCGGACTGGGCCGTGGACCCGGCTCTGGAGCAGTACGCGGAGGCGTACGCGCTGGTGCTGGAGCGCGGGGTGGAGCCGGAGACCGGGTGGCAGGCGTGGCGCCTGGGCATGGTGCCGGGACGGCGGGCACGGGAGGTGATGGCCGTGCTGCCGCGTTGAGATCGAGCCGTCGCGTGCGAGGGCGTACCGGCGCGTCGGAGCCGTCTGCCGCCGCGCGCCGAAGGCGTGCGGACGTGTCGGAAGCGTGCCGCAGCCGCCGCTGCCAAGGGCGTCCCGGCGTGCTGAAAGCGTGCCGCAGCCGCCGCTGCCAAGGCAGGCCGACGCGCGGAAGCGTGCTGCCGTCGCGTCGCGGCCCTCCCACCGCGCAGGTCCGGACCGTCCGGATGCCCGCGTGGCGGGCGGCCGGGCGGTTCGGTCCCGCCGCGGGGTCAGGCGGAGGGCTTGCCGCCCGCCGCCGGTGTCGCCTCGTCTGCGGTAGCCGCGGCGGTGGTGGCGGACACGGCGGCGGGCGCCGGGGCGGCGCCCTCGGGCGCCTCCTCGAAGGACACCCGCTTCATGTGCTTCGTCATGCTCTTCATCAGCAGCCACACGGCGGCACCGATGACGGCGAAGACGATGAAGCCCAGGACACCGGGGGTGACCTTGCTCTTGTCGAGGTCGTCCCCGGCGGCGGCGAGCGGCACCAAGTGGGTGGCGGCGAAGGAGGCAGTCGCGCTCATCATGGGCTCAATTGTTGCGGATGCCCGCGAAGAGGTCGTCCTCGGGGAGGGACGTGCCGACGAGCGACTTGGCGAGCTCGTACTCCTCGGTGGGCCACACCTCCCGCTGGAGGTCCAGCGGCACCTTGAACCAACCGCCGTCCGGGTCGATCTGCGTGGCGTGGGCGATCAGCGCCTTGTCGCGGATCTCGAAGAAGTCGCCGCAGGGGACGAAGGTGGTGAGGTTGCGCTCCCGGCCCATCGTGTGCCAGCGCTCCAGCCACTCCCCGTAGGGCGACTCCATGCCGCGCTCCAGCAGCGCGTCGTGCAGCGCCTGGGTGCGCGGCCGGTTGAAGCCCTGGTTGTAGTAGAGCTTCAGCGGCTGCCAGGGCTCGCCGGCCTCGGGGTAGCGCGAGGGGTCGCCGGCCGCCTCGAAGGCCACCATCGAGATCTTGTGGGTCATGATGTGGTCGGGGTGCGGATAACCGCCGTTCTCGTCGTACGTGGTGATCACGTGCGGCTTGAACTCGCGGATCAGCTTGACCAGCGCACCGGCCGCCTCGTCCACGTCCTGGAGGGCGAAGCAGCCCTCGGGCAGCGGGGGCAGCGGGTCGCCCTCGGGGAGGCCGGAGTCCACATAGCCCAGCCACTCCTGTTTGACGCCCAGGATGTCCCGGGCCTCCGCCATCTCCTTGGCCCGGACCTCGTGGATGTGCTCCTCGATGTAGGGGTCCCCCTGGAGCTTGGGGTTGAGGATGGAACCGCGCTCCCCACCCGTGCAGGTGGCGACCAGCACGTCCACCCCCTCGGACACGTACTTGGCCATCGTGGCCGCGCCCTTGCTCGACTCATCGTCGGGGTGGGCGTGAACGGCCATCATTCGCAGCTGCTCAGTCAAGGCTCGATCCTCAGTCACTCGTCTCGGCAGACGCCTCCTATAGTGACCGAAGCGGGAGCCGTTTCATTCCGCGTTCACAAATCGGCGTCCGGGAGGCGATGATCATGGCTGCGCAGCGCGAGGCCCTGCCCGAGGGGCGTTACGGCCGCTCGGCGGACGAGCGCGCGAACCGCAAGCTCAAGATCGTCGGAGGGGCGCTGTTCGCGGTGCTGCTCGGGTTCGTCGCGTGGGCCGGTGTGCACTATGTCACCAAGTCGGACGTCAGCGGCCAGCTCATCCGGTCGAAGAAGATCTCCGAGACGTCGGTGCAGGCGGTCATCGAGGTCCGTAAGGAGAAGAACGACAGCGGCGTGTGCACCCTGCGCTCGCTGGGCGAGGACGGGGCCGAGGTCGCCCGCAAGGACGTGTCCCTCGACCGCCGTGAGACGCACTTCACCGAGCTCGTCACCCTTCGTACCACCGCTCCCGCGCGCATCACGGAGCTGGAGGGCTGCCGGACCACCGACCGCGGCTGACGGCGGCGGCCGACCGGCGGGCACGGCCGGTGGGCACGTACGGTCGGCGGGCGCGCACAGTCGGCGGGCGCGGACGGCGAACGGACGAGCGATCGGCGCCGCAGCCGGGGAGATCCGGCGATCACTGCTCTGACCTGCGGCGACGCGATCCTTGCGGGATTTCGTCCCACGACTTCTTCCCCCATTCCGGACGTAATTGTTAGGCTCGTGGTTTCGCCCGCCTTTGGAGGTGCACCCTTCTGAGTAGGGCGTTCATTTGTATCCGTGACCCCGAAGTTTTTCCCAGCACCGACGAGGAGCACCTGTGACCCAGACCAGCGACAGCGTCACCTGGCTGACTCAGGAGGCGTACGACCAGCTCAAGGCCGAGCTGGAGTACCTGTCTGGTCCCGCTCGCACCGAGATCGCGGCCAAGATCGCCGCGGCGCGCGAGGAAGGTGACCTGCGAGAGAACGGCGGGTACCACGCGGCCAAGGAGGAGCAGGGCAAGCAGGAGCTCCGTGTGCGCCAGCTGACGCAGCTGCTCGAGCACGCGAAGGTCGGCGAGGCCCCGGCCGCCACCGGCGTGGTCGCCCCCGGCATGGTCGTCACCATCGCCTTCGACGGCGACCCGGACGACACCCTGACCTTCCTGCTCGCCTCCCGCGAGTACGCGAGCTCGGACATCGAGACGTACTCCCCCCAGTCCCCGCTGGGCACCGGCGTCAACGGCAAGAAGGTCGGCGAGGACGCCGAGTACGAGCTGCCGAACGGCCGCAAGGCGAAGGTCCGCATCATGGACGCCACGCCGTACCAGGGCTGAGCCCGCCCCTCGAGGCGCGTCGCGGAGGCGCGCGGCGAAGGCGCACCGTGAAGGCGCGTCGCATCACCCTCGCTTCCCGACCCCGGACCGCCCGCAACGGTCCGGGGCCGGAGCTCTGTCGGGACGGGCCCGTCGCGTCCCCGCCCCCACCCCGTCGCGTCCCCGCCCTCACCCCGTGGCGGACCGGTACTTCCGTACCGCCAGCCACCGGAACACCAGGATGATCAGGGCCGACCAGATCAGCGACGCCCACACCGGATGCCGCATCGGCCAGGCCGCCGGCACGGGATAGCCGGGCGGCAGGTTGCCGAAGAGCTCCCGGGCCGCCTGGACGGTGGCGCTGAAGGGGTTCCACTCGGCGATCACCCGCAGGACGGTCGGCATGTTGCCGGACGGCACGAACGCGTTCGAGATGAACGTGAGCGGGAACAGCCAGACGAGTCCGCCGGAGGTGGCCGCCTCCGGAGTCCGCACGGAGAGCCCGATCAGCGCGCCGATCCACGAGAACGCGTATCCCAGCAGGAGCAGCAGGGCGAAGCCCGCCAGCGCCTTCGGCACCCCCTCGTGGATCCGCCAGCCCACGATGGCGGCCACGATCGCCAGCACCACCAGCGTCAGCGCGGTCTGCACGAGGTCGGCGAGCGTCCGTCCGGTGAGGACGGCGCCCCGGGCCATCGGCAGGGAACGAAAGCGGTCGATGAGGCCCTTGTGCATGTCGTCGGCGATCCCGGCCCCCGCCCCCGCGGTGGCGAAGGTGACCGTCTGGGCGAAGATGCCCGCCATGAGGAACTCGCGGTAGAGCGACGGCTCCGTATCGCCGCCGACGGCGATCGAGCCACCGAAGACGTAGCTGAACAGCACCACGAACATGACGGGCTGTACGACGCCGAACACGACCACCTCGGGGATCCGCCGCATGCGCAGCAGGTTCCTCTGCGCGATGACCAGGGAGTCGTGGACGGAACGGCCGACGCGGCCCCGCCTGAGCGCCGGAGGCCCCCCTCGCACGGTGTGGTCGACGGCGGTCATGGCGAGACCCCTCCTTGTTGACGTCCTTGTTGACGTCCCTGCTCCCGCTCCCGCCCCGGCTCCGGTTCCCTCTCGTCCGCGTCCTCGGCGGCGTGGCCGGTCAGCGAGATGAACACGTCGTCCAGAGTGGGGCGGCGCAGTCCGATGTCGTCGATACCGACGTCCCGGGCGTCCAGTTCGCGGATGATCTCGGCGAGCAGCCGGGCGCCGCCGGAGACCGGGACGGTGATCCGCCGGGTGTGCGGTTCGACGGCGGATCCGCCGTCGCCGAAGCCCCGCAGGACGGCGTCGGCGACGGGGATGTGCTCGGGCCGGTGCACGACGACCTCGACGCGCTCCCCGCCGGTCCGCGCCTTGAGCTGGTCGGACGTACCGCGCGCGATCACCCGGCCGTGGTCGACGACGGCGATGTCGTGCGCGAGGTGGTCGGCCTCCTCCAGGTACTGCGTGGTGAGCAGCAACGTCGTTCCGCCGGCGACCAGTTCCTGGATGACCTCCCACAACTGCTGCCGGTTGCGGGGGTCGAGGCCGGTCGTCGGCTCGTCCATGAACATCACGGGCGGCCTGACGACCAGGGCCGCCGCGAGGTCGAGGCGGCGGCGCATCCCGCCGGAGTACGTCTTGGCGGGGCGGTCGGCGGCGTCGGCGAGGTGGAAGCGGTCCAGGAGTTCGCCGGCCCGGCGCTTCGCCTCGCGCCCGCTCAACTGGTAGAGCCTGCCGACCATCCGCAGGTTCTCGCGGCCGGTCAGGTACTCGTCGACGGCGGCGAACTGGCCGGACAGGCCGATGCTGCGGCGGACCTCGTCGGGCCGTCGCAGCACGTCGACGCCCGCCACCGAGGCCATGCCACGATCGGGTTTGATGAGGGTCGTCAGGACGCGTACGGCCGTGGTCTTCCCGGCGCCGTTGGGCCCGAGCAGCCCCAGGACCGTCCCCTCCGGGACGTCGAGGTCGACGCCGTCCAGAGCCCTTACCTCGCCGAATGCCTTGACCAGACCTTCGGCGTGAATCGCTCCCGGCATGGAGCTTCTCCCCGTTCGGTGGCGTCTACAGGGACGTGGGACCAAGGATGTAGGGACGTAGTAGAGGATTCTACGTTCGTAGGGAGCATTCCGCTCCGTGAACGGAAATTCCGGATATTCCCGCGACCGTGCTCGCGGCTGACGGCCGCCGGAACCGCTCAGGACAGCACCGGATAGCCCGCCTCCCGCAGCGCCGTGCGCACGGCGGCGCAGTGCTCGTGGCCCTTCGTCTCCAGGTGCAGTTCGACCTCCGCCTCCGTCAGCCGCAGCCGCGGGTCGGTGCGGACGTGGCCGATGTCGAGGATGTTGACGTCCACCGCGGACAGCACCTCCAGCAGGGCGGCGAGCGCCCCCGGGCGGTCGGTGAGCCGCAGCCGCAGCGAGAGGTAGCGCCCGGCGGCGGCCATGCCGTGCCGCAGGACGCCCTGCAGCAGCAGGGGATCGACGTTCCCGCCGGACAGCACCGCCACGACGGGCCCCTCGAACGAGCGCGGGGCGGCCAGCAGCGCGGCCACCGGGCTCGCACCGGCCGGCTCCACCAGCAGCTTCGCCCGCTCCAGGCAGAGCAGCAGCGCGCTCGCCAACTGGTCCTCGGAGACGGTGCGGACCTCGTCCACCAGCCGCCGGACGATCCCGAACGGTACGTCGCCGGGCCGCGCGACCCTGATGCCGTCGGCCATCGTGACCGGCGCCTCCACGACCACCGGACGGCCGGCGGCCAGCGACCGCGGGTACGACGCCGCGTCCGCCGCCTGGACGCCGACGACCCGGACGTCCGGGCGCAACGCCTTGAGCGCCACGGCGATCCCGGCCGCCAGCCCGCCGCCGCCCATGCCCACCACGACGGTACGCACCTCAGGGCACTGCTCCAGGATCTCCAGCCCCACGGTCCCCTGGCCCGCGATGACGTCCGGGTGGTCGAAGGGGTGGATGAGGACCGCGCCCGTGCGCCGCGCGTGCTCCCGGGCGGCGCACAGCGCGTCGTCCACCACCTGTCCGCGCAACCGCACTTCGGCTCCGTACTCACGGGTGGCGACGACCTTCGGCAGCGGTGCGCCCTCCGGCATGAAGACCGTGGACCGGACGCCGAGCAGGGACGCCGCGAGGGCCACGCCCTGGGCGTGGTTGCCCGCGCTCGCCGCGACCACACCGGCCGCGCGCTCCGCCGGGGAGAGGCCCGCGATCCGCACGTACGCGCCGCGGACCTTGAACGAGCCGGTCCGCTGGAGGTTCTCGCACTTGAGGTGCACCGGCGAACCGATCAGTCCGGACAGATGCCGGCTGCCCTCCAGCGCGGTGACCCGGGCGACGCCGGACAGCGTCTTCTGCGCCTGGCGGATGGCGTCGAGGGTGACGGGCAGGTCGGAGAGCGGCTCACCGTGCTCTCCGGCCTCTCCATGCTCTCCGGGCTCGCTCGGCGTACCGGGGTCACCGGGAGGGCCGGAAGGGCCGGAAGGGCCGGAAGGGCCGGGCATCGGAACCGAGGACGCCGACGAACCGGGTGAGCCGGATGAACCGGGCGGAACGCGCGCCGGACGGTCGCCGCCGCCCACTCGTGCAGCCATACCGCCAGTCTCGCAGCCCGGGCCCCACCGTGGGGCCGCCATCCGTGGGGCCGCCATCCGAACGAACGGAACCCCGCGACCATACGAACCGACCGGTTTGCCCGGCAACGGCACGCGCGCCCGTCCGGCCGCGTACTCTGTCCCCCATTCCCGAGCAATTCCAGCCCGCCGCACGAAGTGAGTCCCCAGCCATGCCCACCCCTCCGGACATGACGACCGACCTCGCACCAGGTGTCCTCGACACTCTCCAGCACCAGGTTGCCGTCTTCGCCCGTCGTGCAGAACAGACCCGGCTCGGCGGCGTCGGCCGGGTCCACAACTCGATGGACCGCGCCGCCTATCTGCTGCTCAACCGCCTCGACCAGGAAGGCCCGATGGGCGTCAAGGCGCTCGCCGCGGGCATGGGCATCGACTCGTCGACCGTCACCCGCCAGGTGGCGCCCCTCGTCGACACCGGCCTGGTCAAGCGCACCTCGCACCCCGAGGACGGCCGGGCCGTGGTCCTCCAGCTCTCGCCGCGCGGCAAGGCGCGGCTGGACGAGGTCCGCGCTTCGCGCCGGCAGCTGATGGCGCTGTGCACGGAGGGGTGGACGGAGGAGGAGCGGGCGGTGTTCTGCACGTTGCTGACGCGCTTCAACTCCGCGCTGTCCGAGGTGCACAGCTCTTTGCCGCAGGTGCCACCGGCTTCCTGACGGGGTACCGCCGGCTTCTTGACGGCGGTGCCGGCCTTCGGCGGTACCGACGCGGTCGGTGCGGAGTCCGCTCCTCCGCCCGCTCGCGCGCAGGCGCCGCGCGACGGGCGCCGACGGCGTCATCTGCCGTACGGCGCCCGGCTCCTGGCTGTCCGGTGCGGCGGGGGGCGTGGGTGGTGGTTGCCCCGGCCCCACCCTTTCTCCCCCGGCTACCGCTGGGAGGTGCCCCCAGTTTCCTGGGGCTGCCGCCCCAGACCCCGAAACCGCGCTCCGCGCGCGTTGTCCTCAAACGCCGGACGGGCTGAAGTGCCCGCCCAGGCTGAAAACGCTCAGCCCAGCGCCTGCTTGACGTCCGCCAGCAGGTCGTCCACCGACTCGATGCCCACGGACAGGCGGACGAGGTCCGCCGGGACCTCCAGGGCCGAGCCGGCGACCGAGGCGTGGGTCATCCGGCCCGGGTGCTCGATCAGCGACTCGACGCCGCCGAGGGACTCACCGAGGGTGAACAGCTTGGCGCGGTTGCAGACCTCGACCGCCGCCTCCTCGCCGCCCTCGACGCGGAACGAGACCATGCCGCCGAAGGCGCGCATCTGCTTGGCCGCGATCTCATGCAGCGGGTGCTCGGGCAGGCCGGGGTAGTAGACCCGGGTGACCTTGGGGTGGGAGAGCAGCAGGTCGGCGACGCGCTCGGCGTTGGCGCTGTGCCGGTCCATGCGGACGGCGAGGGTCTTGATGCCGCGCAGCGTCAGCCAGGAGTCGAAGGGGCCGGCGACGGCGCCCATGGCGTTCTGGTGGTAGGCGAGCTCGTCGCCCAGCGCGGCGTCGTCGGTGATCAGGGCGCCGCCGACGACGTCGGAGTGGCCGCCCATGTACTTGGTGGTCGAGTGCACGACGACGTCCGCGCCGAGCGCCAGCGGCTGCTGGAGGTAGGGACTGGCGAAGGTGTTGTCCACCACCAGCTTGGCCCCGCCCTCGTGGGCCACCTGGGCGACGGCGGCGATGTCCGTGATGCCGAGCAGCGGGTTCGAGGGGGTCTCGACCCAGACGGCCTTGGTGCGGTCGGTGATCGCGTCCCGGACGGAGGCGGGGTCCGAGGTGTCGGCGACGGACCACTCGACGCCCCAGCGGCCGACGACCTTGGCGAACAGGCGGAACGTTCCGCCGTAGGCGTCGTTCGGGATGACGACGTGGTCGCCGGGGGCCAGCAGCGTGCGCAGCAGGCAGTCCTCGGCGGCCAGGCCGGAGGCGAAGGCCAGGCCCCGGACGCCGCCCTCCAGCGCCGCCAGGTTCTCCTCCAGGGCGGTTCGGGTCGGGTTGGCGCTCCGGCTGTACTCGTACCCGCCGCGCAGGCCCCCCACGCCGTCCTGCTTGTAGGTCGAGACTTGGTAGATCGGCGGCACGACGGCCCCGGTCAGCGGGTCCGCCTCCTGCCCGGCGTGGATGGCGAGGGTCTCGAAGGATTGTTGCTGCTGGTCGCTCATTGTTCCGAGAGTAGTACCCGCCTTACCGGAATACTCCTGTTCACTTGTAACCGGCGGATGAACGATCGGCCGGGCCACGGAATCCGAGGTCAGGAACGATCGGGCGCCCTGCCTCGTCCTTACGTAGTCGGCCCTTACAGAGCGCCCCCTCGCACTCCCTCCCACCCAGGACAGCTCATGGAGTTTCTGTTCATCCTGCTCGCCCTCGTCGTCGTCTGCGGCGTCGTCGTCGCGCCCGCGCTGCGCCGCCGGCGCGCGGCCCAGGACGCGCTGCGGGGCGCCGGCGCGGCCGTCGACCCGTCGTACGGGCACGGCTTCGTCCCCGCCGAGCGGCTGGACGTCCGCCTGCCGGGCCCCGACCCCGAGCTGCTGGCCGCCGTCGAGGAGGCCCGCCGCACCCAGGACTGGAAGCCGGCCGCCGAGCTGCTGGCCCGCACCCCGGCCGACGGCTCCGCCGAGCTGCGCTGGCAGCGCGTCCAGACGCTGGCCGGGGCGGCCGCGCGGGAGCTGGCCGAGACGCCCGGCACCGGCGGCATGTGGCTGCGCCACTGGCGCGTGGTGGCCCCCAAGGACGCGGGGGGCGCGGCCGTGCAGGCCGAGTTCCTGGTCCAGCGGGCGATGCGCGACCCCTCGTCGCAGGACTACCGCATGATCCTGGAGGAGGCCCGGACGGTGTGCGCGGAGGCCGCGCTGCTCGCGCCCGGTGACCCCGTCCCGTACATCGTCCGGCTGAACGTCGAGCGGGGGCTCGGGGCGGGCGAGGCCGAGTTCCAGTCCGTCTGGGAGACCGTCCTCTCCCGCGCACCGGGGCACATGGGGGCTCATCTGGTGGCGCTGCGCTACTGGAGCGCGAAGTGGCACGGTTCGCAGGAGCAGGCCGACGCCTTCGCCCGGCACGCCGCCGCCGCGGCCCCGCAGGGCAGCCTGCTGCCCGCGCTGCCGCTCTTCGCCGTCCACGACCACCTGCCCGACGTGAACCTGGTGCGCGGCCTGTACGACAGCGTCGTGGTGCGGGACGCGATCGAGGCGGCCCAGTACGCGGTCGTCCACGCTCCCGCCGACCACCCCGTCCTGCCGCACGTGCGGCACCTGCTGGTCTGGTTCCTGGTCAACGCGGGACGGTACGCCGAGGCCCTGGAGCAGCTGCGGGCGGTGGACGGCCACATCGGCGCGATCCCGTGGACGTACGAGCAGGACCCGGTCGCCGTGTACACCGCGTACCGGGCGCGGGCGGTCGCGGGGTTCTGAGCGAGGGGACGGCGGGAGGAGAACCGGGAATTCCGACCCCCGGGCCGCGCGTTCCCCTGATCCGCACCGCACCGTTCACCGCCGCCCTGGAGTCGTGATGCTCTTCCCCCACCTCCGCCACGACCACCGTCTGCCCACCGAGCAGGAGGCCCTCAAGGGCCGCCCCGAACCGGCCTTCCCGCTCACCGGCCGCCACACCGTCCTCGGCAACCCGCTGGCCGGCCCCTACCCCGAGGGCCTGGCCGTCGCCGACTTCGGCCTGGGCTGCTTCTGGGGCGCCGAGCGCCGCTTCTGGCAGACGCCCGGCGTGTGGACGACCCTCGTCGGCTACCAGGGCGGCATCACCCCGAACCCGACGTACGACGAGGTGTGCAGCGGCCTGACCGGGCACACGGAGGCGGTCCGGGTGGTCTTCGACCCTGCCGTCGTCTCCTACGAGACGCTGCTCAAGGTCTTCTGGGAGTCCCACGACCCCACCCAGGGCTTCCGCCAGGGCAACGACCGCGGCACCCAGTACCGCTCCGCCGTCTACACCCACTCCCCCGCCCAGCAGCGCGCGGCCGAGTCCTCCCGCGACGCCTACCAGGCCGTCCTCCGCGCCTCCGGCCACGGCGACATCACCACCGAGATCGCCCCGGCGGGCCCGTTCTACTGGGCCGAGGACTACCACCAGCAGTACCTCGACAAGAACCCGGGCGGCTACTGCGGCATCGGCGGGACGGGCGTGAGCTGCCCGATCGGGGTCGCGCCCGCCGGGGAGTGACGGGCGGCGGCCAAGCCGTCGGACAGACCTGTGGTGCCCGTCTTCGGGTCCTCGGCCGCCGGCGGAGGACTAGTGGCAGAGGAGGAGGCTCAGGGCACTGTCGAGGACGGAAGCGGCCTCGGGTTCCTCTCCCGGCCTGCCCGCCCGCGCGTCCCACTCCGCTTCCAGCACCTGAAGATCGAGCAGCACCACTGTCCCTCACCCTCTCCGCGTCGCGACGGACATCCCGCTTTGAGGTCTACCGGGGAAGCGCCGGGCAGCGGCAGGCGTGGAGCCCGGCGTCCGGATGCGTGGCCCGGCGCCGCCGCCGTGGTGCGCCCCCTCACGCCCCCGCGAGCCGGTTCACCGCCGTGACCACCGGGGCCACCCCGTCCTCCGTGCGGAGCCGGGTCGCCAGGGTCTGGGCGCGGGTGCGGTAGCCGGGGTCGGTGGTGGCCCTGCGGAGGGCCGTGGTGAGGGTGGGGGCGGTGAGGCGGCGGAGGGGGACGGGGCCGGGGGAGACGCCGAGGGCGGCCAGCCGGCCGGACCAGAAGAAGGCGTCGAACTGGACGGGCACGGGCACCGCGGGAACGCCCGCGCGCAGACCGGCGGCCGTGGTCCCCGCGCCCGCGTGGTGCACCAAGGCCGCCAGCCGCGGGAACAGGACGGCGTGCGGCAGCTCGTCGACGGTAAGCAGGTCGTCGCCCTCGGCCTCCAGTCCGGCCCAGCCCCGCTGGACGATGCCCCGCAGACCGGCCGCGCGCAGGGCGCGCACGAACGTCGCGGCGAGGCGCTCGGGGTGCGGCAGGGTCGCGCTGCCCATCCCGACGAAGACCGGCGGCGGGCCGGCCGCGAGGAAGTCCCGGACCCGGGCGGGCAGTTCCGCGTCGGGCGCGGTGTACGGCCACCAGTAGCCGTCGACGGTGAGGCCCGGATGCCAGTCGGCCGGGCGCGGTACGACGAGGGGGCTGAAGCCGTGGTGCACGGGCCAGCACTGGCGTTCCCGGATCCGCCGGGCGGCGCGCGAGCCGAGGGGCGGCAGGCCGAGCCGGGCGCGTACGGTGCGCGCGGCGTGCACGAAGATGCTGTCCACGGCGGCGTTCACGGCCCGCCCGGCCAGCCGGTTGGCGGTGGCGCCCCAGGAGCCGGAGGCGAGGAGCGGGGGCGCGAACGCCCGTGACGGGGCGTGCGGCTGCAGGTAGACGCCCATGCTCGGCAGGCCGAGCCCGGTGGCGATGGTGTGCCCCAGCGTGCCGAGCCCGCTCGACACCAGCAGCACGTCGGCTTCCTCGGCCGCCCGGAGCAGATCGTCGAGCATCCGCTCCAGGGCCGACCGGGCCATGGCCCCGACCCGGGCCATTTGCCCGATGCCCGTCGGGCTCTCCTGCAGGGCCCGGCCCTGTTCGGTGTGCATTTCCGCCTGCGGATCCACCGGCAGGGCGTGGAAGCGGAGCCCCGCGGCCTCGGCCAGCGGTGCGAAAGAGCCGTGGGTGACCAGGGTGACCTCATGTCCGGCGCGGGCCAGGCCGCGTCCCAGGCCCGTGAAGGGCGCCACGTCGCCCCGCGACCCCGCCGTCATCAACGCCACTCGCATGGTCCGCAGTATGCCGCGCGACGGCGGTCGCCGCCCTCACATCCAGGGAGCCCGCGCACTCCCGTTCGACCGACAGATACCGGCCGACCCGGGGGCCACCCTTTCGTGGCGCGCGTCGCGGCGAGCCGTCACGTCATCCCAACCCGCCTTATTTACAGGCTCATTGACATGCGTCGCCTATGCAACTGTTCGTTCGGGCCGGACAGTTGGCGGGCACCTCGCGTTCCGTGACCTTTGCCACGACGCCACACCCTGGGGCATCGCCACAGGAGTGAGCTAGCGTCACAGCACCCCATCCGGCCACACCAAGTCCCCCAGTAACGGCCGGACATGAAGACGGGGAAGAGGGCCGCACGCGTCCCGAATCGGCTGCAATCCTCACCGGAACGCCCGCATGCCCTCTTCCCCGGCATACCACAGGAGGAGTGTACGTGAAGCGCACAACCCTACGCTCGGCGGGCGTCATCGCCCTGGCCGCCGTCACCATCGGCGTCGCGGCCCCCGCCGCCCTGGCCGCGACCGAGGACACCCGGCCCGCGGCCGTCGCCGGTCTCGACGATCCCACCGAGGAGGACCTGCACGTCGTCACCCTGACAGAGGCCCAGGAGGCCGCGCGGTCGCTGCTCGCCAGCGACGAGCGGGAGGCCCAGGAGCTGGTGGCGTCCCTCGACCCCGAGGAACTGGCCGACCTGCGGGCCGTCGCCGACGGGCAGGCCCCCCAGGAGCTCAAGGCGAGCTGGGCGAAGGTCCTGAAGCTGATGAAGAAGATCGGCGGTTGGGCCAAAGCCGTCGCCGGCACCTACAAAACGTTCAAGGACTGGTACAACGGGCTGCCCTGGCCGGTCAGGGCCGCGATCAGGTCCCTGACGGTGGGCTACTCGCTCTACGACATCTACTGGCACTTCCACAACGGCGGTTACGCACCCGACCCGAAGGTGGCCGCCGGCGCGTGACGGAACGGGGTGGCCGGGCCGCGGCGGTCTCGCGGCCCGGCCACCCCGGCACACGGCATCATGATGAGGGCGACCCGAGGAGGCGACAGCGAGCCATGACACCCCCGGCCGGTGATCAGGAGATGTCGGACGACAAGGCGAGCGAAGGCACCTGGGCGCTCCCGCTCCTGGCGGTCATCCCGACCGTCTGCCTGACGTTCGTCACCGACCCGTCCACCGTCTGGTACGTCATCGCCTGGGTCTTCTGGGGCCTGTCCGCGGCCCTTCTCGCCGTCGGCTGGGCGGACGTCGTACGCCATGGAGTGCGTGGGGCCACCGGCTGGACGACGTGCGCGATCGCCCACGGGGTCATCGGGTGGCAGGCGGCGCACCTGCTCGCCTGACCGGTGACCGGCACCCGGTATCCGGTGACCGGTGGCCCGACAGGGCCGCCCGCGCCGCTCCCTCCCGACGAATGAGCGTCGAACAGACCGTGAAATACCCGGAAACGGCCGCCGATCCGGGCGCGCAAGGGGTAGCGCTCGAACCCCAGTTCAGTAATCTCGGCCGAGTGCTTGATCACGACGAGACCAGCCCGCCGTCGCGCCACCGGCTCACGACGGGGGACCGCCTGCGCATCGCCCGTCGGGCGCGCGGGCTGTCCGCCGCCCAGTTGGCGCAGAAGGCCGCCATCTCCCCCAGCTACGTACAGAAGTTGGAGTCGGGAAAGCGGAAGCCGTCGGCCGCGCTCGTCCTGGCCCTCGCGAAGGCGCTGCACCTCGGCCCGGAGGCCCTCACCGGGCAGCCGCACTACGGTGAACCGGAAGCGGACGATGGGGTGTACGCCGTGCTGCCGGAGCTCCGCAGGGCCCTGCTGTGCTACGACAGCCCCGACGACCTGCTCATGCCTCCCCGCCCGCTGCCGGTGCTGGCCTCGGAGGTCGACCAGGTGGCGGCCCTCCGGCGGGACGCCCGGTACGTCCCCATGGGTCCCCTTCTCGCGCCGGTCATCGCGGAGTTGACGCATATCGCCCTGGACGGCCGGGAGGCCGACCGGTACGAGGCATTCCGCCAGCTGGCCCGCTCCTACCGGGCGGTCAACTCCCTGGCGCACAAGACCGGCCACCACGATCTGTCGCACACCGCCCTGGAACGGGTGCGGTGGGCCGCCGACCGCTCCGGCGACCCGTTGCTGCCGATCACGGCCGGATACCTGGTCGCCGGGGCGATGCTCCGCCACGGCGCGTACGCCCCGGCGCGCCGCCAACTCCGCGCGCTCCACGCCGAACTCGGAAAGCTGCGCCCCACGGCCGCACCCGCCACGGCCGCCCCGGACGACGTGCTCGCCGTCCACGGAGCGGTCCTGCTGAAGCTCGCGGTGCTGGAAGCGCGCGAGAACGCCCCCGAACGGGCGCGGGACCGGCTGCGGGAGGCGGAGGACGTGGCACGGGCGGCCGGGAACCGCGACTCCCTCGCGTACGAGATGTCGTTCGGCCCGACGAACATCCGCATCCACGAGCTGCACACGGCGCTGGTCACGGGCGATACGGAACGGGCCCTCGCGCTGCCGGCGCGCTGGTCGCCGGTTCCGGGCGGGGAGTGGACTCCTCCCGCCGGCACGGCCGGTGAGCGGTCGAGCCACCACTTCATCGACCTGGCCTCCGCCCGGCTCGCCGCCGGGGACAGGTCCGGGGCGTTCGCCGCGCTGAAGCGGGCGCGCAAACTGGCGCCGAACCACACGCGGTTCCACCCGTCCGTCCGCGAGACGTCGGCCGCGCTGCTGCGGATGGACGCGAGTCCTCCCAATGAGCTGGTGCGCTTCGGCAGTTGGGCAGGCGTCGGGACCGCATAAGGGCGGTGTCAAGGGGCCGCGCCGGAGGACGCGCGGACAATCTGTCCGCACGCGAACGCCCGGTGAATGGAATGGTCGGCCTCACGTTGTGGAAGAGGAGACCGTTCGATGTCCAGCGCCCGTCCGGCGGCCCGGCAGCCCCTCCCCCCGCGCTGGGTGCCCGTCGGCGACGGGCCGCACCTGTGCGCGGCGGGGGAACGGTGGGACGCCGTACGCGTCGGGGAGGCCGTCGGCCGGCGGGCGGTCGCGTTCCTCCGGGAGGCCGGCGAACCGGTCGGCCCGGTGGTGCTGGACCCCGAAGGGCCCGAGCCCCGGATGTACTTCCTCGTCCCGGTGGGCACGGCAGCCCTCTGGGAGGTGCAGGGCACGGTGCCGCTCGGGCCGCGCTGCCACGTCCTCGTCCCGTCCGCCGAGCGCACCCGGCCGCCCGGCCTGCACTGGCACGTCGTTCCCGCCGCACCCCGTTCGCCCACGCGACCGGACGCGCTGCGGCAGGCGATCGGCAGGGCGCGCAAGGCCCGCGCCGAGGAGGAGTCCCGGGAAAGCCGGGCGGCGCGGCCCGGGGAAGTGGCGTCCTGATGGCGCCGATCACCCGAGGGGCCGCCGGCCGGGGCGAGTTCCGGCCCCGCTTCGACCCCGCCGGGCTGGACGACGAGCTGCGGATGGTGCTGCCCGACCTGCCCGCCGGACGCTGGCTGTCGATGCGGCACCTGCTGGACCGGACCCTCCTCGCCCGCGACTGGAGCCGGTGGGCGAGCCGCACCCAGGTCCTGGGCGCGGCCGCCGCCGGAACGGACATGGTGCGGATGTGGCGGGCGGAGGAGCCGGACAGCGTCGCCGCGGCCGTGATGCACGCCCGGGTGGCGGTCGAGCGGACCGTACGCGCGTACCGCGTCGGGCACCCGGACGCCGCCCGGCTGTGGGACGAGGCGGTGGAGGCGTGCCGCGTCGCGGCGTACGCGTCCCCGGACGACCCCGTGCCCTGGATCTGCCTGCTCTCCCTGGCCCCGCTGGACGGGCACCAGCGGCTCCCCGAGCACCGGGTGCCCGCCCCGGACCCGCTGCTGGCCCCCGGTCCGTGGAACCTGCTGGGCGAGGTCGAGCGGCGCGATCCGGGCAACCGCGAGGCGTACCACCGGATGACGACGCTGCTGGCCACCCGGGCGGACGGTTCCTGGGGGCAGGCGCACCAGTTCGTCCGGTGGGTGCTCGACCGGACGCCGCACGGCTCGCCGCTGCTGGTCCTGCCGCTCTACGTGCGCGTGGGGCTGTGGCGCGACCGGCACGGCCCCGGCCGGGAGTTGGACATGTACTGGGCCGGGGAGTACGCCGTCCAGGACGCTGAACGCGCCCTGTGGGGCTGGTTCGACGCGAGGTTCCACGCGGCGGGTTCCGACACGCCCGTCCCGGACGCGGCAGGAGGTGGCGCGGCAGGCCCGCCCGACCTCTCGATCCTCGACCTCAGCCACCTCGCCCACGCCTTATGGGCGGCCCACCGGTTCACCGAGGCCGCCCGGGTGTTCGCGGCGATGGGACCGTGCGCGGCCACCCGGCCCTGGATCCACCGCGCCGAGGCCCACGACCGCCGGCCCGCGGAGGAGGTGGCGGCCGAGTGGATCGTCCGGGCCCGCGCCCAGTGCGAGGCGGCGGCCGAGGGGCAGGGGGGCGGGGGACAGGGAGGCGGGGGACCGCGCCGGTGAGCTTCCGGTAGTCCCCCACCACACCCCCGTCCCGTCCCCGCCGCCCGCGTCGCGAACGCCAGACCGTCCCCGAACAGACCGTCCCGAAACAGAGCGTCCCCGAACAGACCCCCTTGTCACCCTTCCCGTTCAGCGCTTCGGAGGTAAGTCCTGTGTCCTTTACGTCGAGACCACGAGCAGGAGTGGGGCCGGACCACTCCATGCGGCTGCCGGACGAGAGCGAGCGGCTGCGGGACCTCGGCTACCAGCCGGTGCTGGCGCGGCGCATGGGCGGATTCGGCAACTTCGCCATCAGCTTCAGCATCATCTCGGTGCTGTCCGGCTGCATGACCCTCTACGGCTTCGGCCTGAACACCGGCGGCCCGTCGGTGATGATGTGGGGCTGGGCCGGCGTCGGCCTGATGGTGCTCTTCATCGGCATGGCGCTGGCCGAGGTCACCAGCGCCTACCCCACCTCCGGCGCGATGTTCTACATGGCCAACCGGCTCGGCGGCCGCCGCTGGGGCTACTACACCGGCTGGGTCAACCTGCTGGGCCTGCTGGGCAGCATCGCGGGCAGCGGCTACGGCGCGGCCCAGTTCATCGGCGCGCTCATCGAGCTGCGGTTCGGGCACGCGCCGACCCCGGAGTCGACCCTGCTGATCTTCGGTGTCATCCTCCTGGTCTTCGGCGTGCTGAACCTCTTCGGCGTGCGGATGGTCGGGTTCCTCAACTCGGTCAGCGTGTGGTGGCACCTGCTCGGTGTGGCCATCATCGTCGGCGTGCTGTGGATCGCGCCGGACGGCCACCAGTCGCCGTCGTTCGTCTTCACCAAGTTCGTGAACAACACCGGGTGGGACAACCCGCTGTACGTGACGGCGCTCGGTCTGCTGCTCGCCCAGTACACGTTCACCGGCTACGACGCGTCGGCCCACCTCTCCGAGGAGACCACCAACGCCTCGATGGCCTCCGCCCGCGGAATGGTGCGTTCGATCTGGGTGTCGTGGATCGCGGGCTTCGTCCTGCTGGCCGGTCTGACCTTCGCCATCAGCGACTACACGACGACGGCCGAGGCGGGGGTGCCGCCCGCGCAGATCTTCCTCGACGCCGTGGGGACGAACGGCGCGACGTTCCTGCTGCTGATCGTCATCGGCGCGCAGCTGTTCTGCGCCAACGCGGGCATCGCGTCGGCGAGCCGGATGACGTTCGCGTTCAGCCGCGACGGCGCGCTGCCGGGCTCCCGGCTGTGGCGGCGGGTCAGCAGCAAGACGCAGACCCCGTACCCGGCCGTGTGGCTGGCGGTCGTCGGTCCCTTCGTCCTCGCCCTGCCGTCGCTGTACTCCACCACCGCCTACAACGCCGTCACGGCCATCAACGTCATCGGCATCACGCCCTCGTACGTCATCCCCGTGTTCCTGCGGCTGCGCCACCCCGAGCGGTTCACCCCGGGGCCGTGGAGCCTGGGCCGCTGGAGCCGGCCGGTCGGCTGGATAGCCGTCGGCTGGGTGGCGTTCGCGACCGTCCTGTTCTGCCTGCCGCAGACCAGCCCGGTCAACGCGGAGACGATGAACTACGCCTCCATCGCCCTGGCCGCGGCGCTGCTGCTGGCCACCGCCTGGTGGCCGTTCGCCAAGAGCTCCCTCACCACGCCCACGTACGACACCTCGTCCCGCGGCACCCAGCTCATGGAGGACATCGTCTGATGGACACTCCCACACCGGCGAACGGCCGGCTCACCCCGGACGAACTGCGCGAGGAGGTCCGGCTCGGCCGCGTGGAGACCGTGGCGCTGGCCCTGGTCGACATGCAGGGCCGGCTGAAGGGCAAGCGCTACGACGCCGGGCACTTCGTCGAGAAGGTCGTCGACGGCGGCTCGCAGATGTGCGCCTACGCGCTCGCCACCGACGTCGACATGCGCCCGCTGCCCGGCTACGCCCTCTCCTCCTGGAACACCGGCTACGGCGACCTGCACCTGACCCCCGACCCGGAGACCGTCCGGGTGCTCCCCTGGTGGCCGGGGACCGCGCTCGTGCTCGCGGACGCGACGATCGACGGGCGGCCGGTGGCGGTGGCGCCCCGGGAGATGCTCCGACGGGAACTGGCCCTGCTCGCGGAGCGCGGGCTGAGCGTCCGGACGGGGCTGGAGACCGAGTTCGCCCTCTACGAGGGGTCGTACGACGCGGTGGCGGCCGGACGCGCCGGGCTGCGGCCCGTCACCGGCCGGAACCGGGACCTCGCCCTCGACCACGACGACCGGACGGACGCGTTCCTGCGCGGGCTCGGGGCGGCGATGCGCGGGGCGGGACTGCCGCTGGAGGCGGCCAAGACCGAAGCCGGGCCCGGACAGGTGGAGATCACCTTCCCGTACGGCGAGGCACTGGCGGCCTGCGACGGGCACGTCCTCTTCAAGCACGCCGTCCGACACGTGGGGACGCGGGCGGGCCTGGCGCCCACGTTCATGGCGGTCCCGGCGCCGGGGGTGGGCAGCGGGCTGCACCTGCACCTGTCCCTCTGGTCAGGCACCAAGGGCGGCAAGGGCGACGAGCCGGTGGTGCCGGACGCCGGCGGCGGGCTGTCGGCGACGGGCCGGCACGCCGTGGCGGGGCTGCTCGCCGCGCTGCCGGAGCTGACGCCCCTGTACGCGCCGAACGTCAACTCCTACCGGCGCTACGTATCGGAGAGCTTCGCGCCGACCGCCTTCACCTGGGGGTTCGACAACCGGACCTGTGCGGTCCGGGTCGTCGGCCGCGGCAAGGGCCTCCACCTGGAGATCCGGCTGCCGGGCGCGGACGCCAACCCGTACCTCGCGCTCACCGCCGCGCTGGCCGCGATCCGGCACGGCCTCGACCACACCCTCGAACCCCCGCCCGCCGTCACCGGCAGCGCCTACGGGCAGGACGCGCCCCCGGTGCCGACGGGTCTGGCGGAGGCCCTGGACCGGTTCCGCGCCGGCGCCCTGGCCAGGGAACTGCTCACGGACGAGGTCGCCGCGCACTACGCGCGGGCGGCCGAGGTCGAGGTGGAGGCGCTGGGCGCGGTGGCGGAGGCCGAGGAGGTCACCGACGAGGAGGTGCGGCGGTGGTGGGAGTATGCGTAAGGGGCGGGTGAGACCGCTTACTTGAAGGTTCTCATCCCCTTGAGGTGCTGGCCTCCTTAAGAAGGAGGTGCCGGCCTCCTTAAGAAGGCGGCCTCACCCCGCCGGGCGCCGCCGCCCCAGCCGGGCCGCGTCGGCGGCCTCCATCCCCCGGGCCCAGCCCTCCGCGTCGCGGCCCCTGAGCCGGTGCGAGGTGGTCTCGGGGAAGAGGCGCCCGGCCGTCTCGCCGACGGCGACGTCGCGGGCCGCGAGCACCGGCAGGGCCTCGGGGCGGGCGGCGTGCTCGGTCACGTCCCGGGCGGCGGCGGACAGCCGGTCGCCGATCCGGGCGGCGTAGGCGATGAGGAACGACTCGCGGAAGTCGCGCGTCCGACGGCCCGAACGGGCGCGCGCACCGCGCTCGTTCGCACCGCGCTCGCCCGGGCCGCGGTGGTGGGCGTCGGCGGCGCGGATCATCACCGCGTCCGCCTGCACCAGCAGCGAGGTGTACATCAGCTCGACGAGCTCCAGGTCGGCCTCGAAGCCGACGACCGTCGAGAAGCCGTACTCGCCGGACCACACCGCGTGGCAGTGGTTGGCCTCGGCGACGGCGCTGAGCAGCAGGGCCTTCGCGGACTCGTACGGGCCCTCGACACCGAGCCGGCAGACCCCCGGCCCGTCGGCGGCGGAGGCGTCCGCGGCGGCGGCGAGGAGGGCGTCGTCGAGCGAGTGGCGCGCCATGAGCTCCTGTGCCTTGGCGGAGAACGCCTCGGCCTCGTCGGGGAAGTCCGTCGACTCGGCCTTGGCCAGCAGGGCCCGGATCCGGGCGAGCGTCTTCGGCTCGACGGCGGCGGCCCGCACGTCCGTATGGCTCGCGGCGCCGGGGAGCGGCCCGGCGGTGCCGATGTGCGGCAGGCGGACGACGAGGCGCAGGGCGAGGAGCGCGGTGGCGACGGTCTCGAAGCGGCTGAGGCGCTCGCGGCGCGCGAAGCCGTCCAGGAAGGCGTCGTCGTCCGGCCACCACACGGCCGCGTCGAGGTCGCGGAGCTGTCCGGCCCAGCGCGGGGGCAGCGTGCCGGGGGCGTAGCGGCGGGCCTCGGCGGCGACGGCGGCGAGGACGAAGCGGAGGCCGGGGCCGGTGGCGTCGCGGCGGGCCAGCCGGACGACGTCGGCGGGCTGCCAGCCGCGCTCCCAGGCGCGCCGGAGCTCCGCCTCGGCGGTGGCGAGCAGGGCGCGTCCGACGGCCGCCGGTCCGGCGGGCGCGGCGGCGAGGACGGAGGCGTCGGCGTCGGCGGCGTCCTCGATGGCCCCGACGGCGTCCGCGGGGAGCGCGCGGAGCCGGCGCACGGCCGCCTCGACGGCGGGCCCCGGCCCGGCGGCCTCCTCGGGCCGCTCCCGGTCCCGGCGCTTGCCCACGGGATTCCCTCCTTGGTGTTTCATGCGAAACCGCCGGGCGGCGGCCGCGCGGGGCGGCCGCCGCCCGGCGGCGGGACGGGTCGGGATCAGGCGCCGGTGGCGCTGCCCTTGACCCAGTCCTGCCAGCTCATGTTCCAGCCGTTGAGGCCGTTGTCCGGGGAGATCGTCTTGTCGTCGGAGTTCTTCACCACGACGACGTCGCCGATCTGGGAGTTCTTGAAGAACCAGGCGCCCGGCGTGTTCGGGTCGTCGGCGCCCTGCTTGTCCTGCAGGCCGACGCAGCCGTGGCTGGTGTTCTCGACGCCGAAGATGCCGCTGCCCCAGTAGTTGCCGTGGATGAACGTGCCCGACGTGGACAGCCGCATGGCGTGCGGGACGTCCTTGATGTCGTACTCGCCCTTGCCGTCGGCCTTGGAGAAGCCCACGGTGGAGCCGTCCATGCGGGTCTCGGTGAACTTCTCCGAGATCACCATCTTGCCGTTGTAGGTGGGGTTGGAGGGGCTGCCGGCCGAGATCGGGATGGTCTTGAGGACCTTGCCGTCGCGCACCACGGTCATCTGGTGGGTCTTGGCGTCCACCGTGGAGACCTGGGAGTGGCCGATCCGGAACTTGACGGTCTTGTTCTGCAGGCCCTTGATGCCCGGTGCGGCCTCGACGTCACCGAGCTCCATCTTGAGGGTGACCTCGGAGTTGGCCTTCCAGTACTCCTGCGGGCGGAAGTCGAGGCGCTGGTCGTTGAACCAGTGGCCGACGACCTGCTGGCCGCTGCTGGAGGTCACCTGGAGGTGGGACTGGACGGCCTTGCGGTTCTTGATCGGCTTGTCGAAGTTGATCGAGACCGGCATGCCGACGCCGACGGTCTGACCGTTCTCCGGGGTGAAGCTGCCGATGAAGCTGTTGTTCGGCGAGACTGTGGAGAACGAGGAGTTCTCCGTGGCGCGACGGCCCTTGTCGTCCTTCGCCTCGGCGACGATCTTGTACTTGGAGGACCGCTCCAGCGGGTTCTTGAGCCGCCAGCTCTTCTTGTCCGGCGCGAGGGACCCCTCGACCGGGCGACCCTTCTCGTCCGTCATCTTGACGCTCGTGAGCTCACCGTCGCTGACCGTGACCTGAACGGCGTCGACGGCGGTGCCGGCGTTGCTGGTGCCGCCCTTGGGCGTGATCTTGATCTGCGCCGTGGAGGCGTCCTTGGCGGCTGCCGCGTCGACGTTCTGCTGGGACTTCTCCTTGCCGGAGCCCCCACCCTTGTTGTCGCCGTCGTCGCCACCGCCGCAGGCGGCGAGGGTGAGCACCCCACCGAGCACGGCGGCCGCGGCCACCAGGCCCTTGCGGCGCTTGCCGTCCTTCATCACACGCATCTCCATCGCTCTGAACCCCGAAAATCCCCGGACCGGGCCACGAGGGCACGCTCCGGCCCCTCGGCCTTCACCGGCACAGCGGGACGCCCACGCGCGCCCACCGGTCCCGGCTACTGCTTAGGGAACGCCTGACCCGTCGCGCCCGTTCCACCCACGCGCAAAGTGTGGGGAAGACCACCCAGTAAAGACCCTCGGGGCGCCTGCGCCCAAGCCGGGTGGTCAGAGGGCCGGAAGACCGGCGGCACCCGCGCCTTCCGCACCGCGCACGCGTATCACTACCATCAGTTCGACGTTCACCGATGCCGAGGGGATGCCCCGCCGTGACCGCTCGCCGCCCACTGCTGACCGCCGTCGCCGCCGGGGCGCTGCTGTGCGTGGGCTGGCTGGTCCCGGCCGCCCACGCGACGACCGCCCATCCCGCACCACCGGCCACCCACCCGTCGGCCCCCGCCCCGGACGCCGGCCACCGCCTCGCGGACTCGGGCAGCGTGGACACCACGCCGTACGTCTACGGCGGCGTGGGCTTTGTGGCGGCGGGCGGGGCACTGATCACCCTGGCGATACGCCGCTCGCGGGCTTCGGGCCCGTCAGGCATCTGAGGACACCAGCCCCCGCTCAGCCCGTCCGGCGCTTGAGGACAACCGCGCGCAGCGCGGTTGTGGGGCGTGCGGGGGCAAGCCCCCGCAGGAAACTGGGGGCACCTCCCAGCGGTAGCTGGGGGAGAAAGGGTGGGTCAGGGGCGCCCCCACCGGGCGTCAGCCCGGGATCACCCCAGCTCCCCCACCACCGCCTCGACGGCGGCCACCAGCCCCCCACGCCGCACAAACCCCTCCGCCGCCGCCAGATCCGGCGCAAGGAACCGGTCCGCCCCCGGCCCCTCGACCCCCGCCTCCCGCACCGCCCGCAGCACAGCGGCCGTGGCCGGCGAGGGCGTCAGCCCGCCCCGCAGCTCGACGGCCCGCGTGGCAGCCACGAGCTCCACGGCGATGACCCGGGCGAGGGCGTCCAGCGCGGTGCGCAGCTTGCGCGCCGCGGACCAGCCCATCGAGACGTGGTCCTCCTGCATCGCGGAGGACGGGATGGAGTCCACCGACGCGGGCGCGGCCAGCCGCTTCATCTCGCTGACCAGGGCCGCCTGCGTGTACTGGGCGATCATCAGGCCGGAGTCGACCCCGGGGTCGTCCGCGAGGAACGGCGGCAGGCCGTGCGAACGGTTCTTGTCGAGCAGCCGGTCGGTGCGCCGCTCGGCGATGGACGCCAGGTCGGCGGCGGCGATGGCCAGAAAGTCGAGGACGTACGCGACGGGCGCGCCATGGAAGTTGCCGTTGGACTCGACGCGTCCGTCGGGCAGGACGACCGGGTTGTCGACGGCGGCGGCCAGCTCGCGGTCGGCGACGAGCCGGGCGTGCGCGAGGGTGTCGCGCCCCGCGCCCGCGACCTGGGGCGCGCAGCGGATCGAGTACGCGTCCTGCACGCGCGGCGCGTCGTCCTGGAGATGGCCCGTCATCCCGGAACCGGCCAGCACGCGCAGCATGTTGTCGGCGCTGGTCCCCTGACCGGGGTGCGGGCGGATGGCGTGCAGCTCGGGGGCGAGGACCTTCTCGGAGCCGAGCAGGGCCTCCAGGGAGAGCGCGGCGGTGATGTCGGCGGAGGTGATCAGACGGGCGAGGTCGGCGCAGGCCATGACGAGCATGCCGAGCATGCCGTCGGTGCCGTTGAGGAGCGCGAGCCCCTCCTTCTCGCGGAGTTCGACGGGCTCGATGCCGTGCGCGGCGAGCAGGTCGGCGGCGGGCGCGAGGACGCCGTCGGGGCCCTCCGCCTCGCCCTCGCCCATGAGCGTCAGCGCGCAGTGCGACAGCGGCGCGAGGTCGCCGGAGCAGCCGAGGGAGCCGTACTCGTGGACGACGGGGGTGATCCCCGCGTTGAGCAGGGCGGCCATCGTCTCGACGACGACGGGCCGGACGCCGGTGCGGCCGGAGGCCAGGGTCTTGAGGCGCAGGAACATCAGCGCGCGCACGACCTCGCGCTCCACGCGCGGTCCCATGCCGGCGGCGTGCGAGCGCACGATGTTGCGCTGGAGCTGGGCGCGCAGCTCGGGGCTGATGTGGCGGACGGCGAGGGCGCCGAAGCCGGTGGAGACGCCGTAGACCGGGTCCGGCTTGGCCGCCAGGTCCTCGATGACCTGCCGGGAGGCGGCGACGGCGGCCAGGGCCTCGGGGGACACGACGACGCGCGCGTCGTGGCGCGCCACGGCGATCACGTCGTTCGCGGTCGTTCCGGAGCTTCCCACCACCACGTCGGTGTCCACGTGCGTCTGCATATCCATATTCAGGCACCCTAGGGTCTGAATCGCGGTCTGTCACTAGGGGAACTGTCCGGTACAACACCGTGCGGGCTGCGCGCATGCCGTCGGGCGTCTGCGGGGGGGGTGCCCCGGTCCCGCCCTTTCACCGTTTCCTGGGGCTGCCGCCCCAGCCCCCACTTGTCGCGGCTTCGCCGCTCGTCCTCAAACGCCGGACGGGCTGAATCTCAGCCCGTCCGGCGTTTGAGGACAGCGCGCGCAGCGCGCTTCGGGGGTGCGGGGGCTCGCCCCCGCAAGAAACGGTGAAATGGGGTCCCCCCTCTGGGGGAGGGACCGGGGCACCCCACCGGGCGCGGCCCTAGGGCCGCCGCCCCCGGAACCGGCGCCGCTCGGCGCGCGGCGGCTCCGGCGGCCGGTCCGCGAGCCGGACGACCGGATCGTCGGGGCCGCCCTCGCGGCCGGCCACCACCGGCTTCTCCGCACCCGCCGCCTTCGCGCGATACTGAGCCGCGTCAGCGAGCCGGAAGAGACGGCGGGCGGTACGAACAGGACCTATGGGGTCACCCGTGGACGCTATGCCGCACGCGACCCCCTCACCAAGCTCCAACCGCCGCGCCCGCGAGCACAGTTCCTCGGCCGCCCGCACCACCTCGTCGGCCGGAGCCCCGACCGCGAGCAGGCAGAACTCGTCGCCCCCGAGCCGCGCGGCGAGCGCGCCCGGCAGCCGTGCGCCGCACAGCGACAGCAGTGAGCCGAAACGTTCCAGCAGCCGGTCGCCCTGCGCGTGCCCGAGGGTGTCGTTGACCCGCTTCAGGCCGTTGAGGTCGCAGACGACCAGGCTGACGACGACGCCCTCCGCCAGATGCCGTTCGATGGCCTCGTCGAGCCGCGCGTCGACGGCCCGGCGGTTCCCCAGGCCGGTCAGGGGGTCGGTGTAGGCCAGCCTGCGGGCCTCCTCCAGCCGCTCGGTCTGGACGATGCCGGCGGCGGTGACGGCGGCCAGGACGGCCGCGAAGTCCGCGTCGGCGCGGTCGAAGCGGGGAGCGCCCACGGGCCGCGCCACGTACAGCTCGCCCCAGGCGCGGCCGTGCAGCACGATCGGGGCGATCACGCAACTGCCCCGGCGCCGGCGGCGCAGCACCTCGACGCGGTGGCCCAGGGGAAGGGGGCCCCGCCCGGCCTCCCCGGCCTCCAGGTTCTCCACCCAGGCGTGCGGCCGCCCGCCCACCCATTCCTCGTGCAGGAACTCGGCGACCTCGGGGAAGTTGTGCACCGGGTACGTCTCGTCGGCGGGGAACCGCTCCTCGTCGAGATCGCGCGCCCCCTCGTTGACGAGGACCCGCAGCCGGCCGCTCTCGCGCTCCCAGACGGAGACCGCGGCGAAGGAGCCGTTCAGGGCGCGCCGGGCGCCCTCCGCGGCCGCGGCCACCCCGTCGAGGGGGGACTGTGCCGCCGCCATCGCCTGCGCCAGCTCCACCACGGCGGACAGGCGGTCGTCACGATCCGCGTCACCAGCCACCAGAGCCTCACATTCCACCGCTGCGCGCAGCCCTCGCACTCCAGCGTAGGAATGGTGCGCTCAATCCGCCTTATGAGGGTTCCGCGACTTCCCTCTTCATCCCAGGTCATCCCGTTTCGTCGACGACGATCGGCTCGCGGCCGGGGACCGGCCGGCCCCCGGTACCGTCACTCGCCGGGCCAGTCCGGCGTCCGCTTCTCGTTGAACGCGGCCACGCCCTCCGCGCGGTCCCCGGAGAAGGCCACCGTGCGCCAGGCCGCGTCCTCGACCTCCAGCCCGGCCCGCAGGTCCAGACCGTGCCCGAGGCGCAGGGCGCGCTTGGCCGCCCGCAGGCCGACCGGCGAGTTCGCGGCGATCCGGGCCGCGAGGGCCAGCGCCTCGTCGCGGTCCTGCCCCGCCGGCACCAACTGGTCGACCAGGCCCAGCTCCCGGGCCTCCGCCGCCGCCACCCGCCGCGCGCTGAAGATCAGCTCGGCGGCGCGGGCCGCGCCGACCCGGCGCGGCAGCAGCTGGGTGCCGCCCCCGCCCGGGATCACGCCGACGGACACCTCGGGGAGCCCCACCACGGCGGTCTCGTCCGCGACGATGATGTCGCAGGACAGGGCGAGTTCGAAGCCGCCGCCGAGGGCGAAGCCGTGCACGGCGGCGATGGCCGGCACCGGCAGCTCCAGGACGCCGGTGTAGGCGGCGCGGGCGTGCGGGCGCTGCCGCGAGAGGTCGGCGTCCGTGAAGGAGTTGCGCTCCTTGAGATCCGCGCCGACGCAGAACGCCCGCTCGTGCGTGGACGTCAGGACGACGGCGCGGACGGTCCGGTCGGCGGAGAGGGCGGCGGTCGCCTCGGCGATCGAGCGGCCCAGTCCGGTGGACACGGCGTTCATGGCCTTCGGGCGGTCGAGTACGAGCTCGGCCACCCGGCCGTCTTCGTGCGGGCGGACGGCGACCCACTCACCAAAGCGTTGTTCGCTCACGCGATTCACCCTCTCCTCGGCTGTGGCCACGATCATGCACTGGCCGCCGGGGCGGTGCCATACCCGTGGGGGGCTTGCCGCGCGGGCCGGTGCCCTCCGGGGGTTGCCCCGGCCCCGCCCTTTCTCCGTTTCCTGCGGGGGCAGGCCCCCGCACCCCCCGAGCGCGCCTGCGGCACAGCGTCCTCAGACGCCGGACGGGCCGGCATCCGTCCTGCACGCCACGTGCCCCCAGCCCTGCTGGTTCTTGGCGATCGGCTCCCCCGCCGCGTAGGGCGTGCCGCAGACGCACCGGCCCGGGAACTTCGCCTTGAGGGTGCCTCGCGAGCGGGAGCCCTTCGTGGCCGAGCCACCGGACCCGCCCGACGTACCCCCGGTCCGCCGGGGGCGCGGCGTGGCCGTCGCGCGGGAGGTGTCCGGGACGGGGAACCCGTCGTCGCCGTGGGCCGTGCCCGCCGCGCGCTGGGAGACCGCGGCGTCGCTGGCGGCCTGGTCGGCGATCGCGTTGAGCGGGTCGCCGCCCTGCTGGTGCGCCGGCACGTACCGGAACTCGACCGTGCGCCCGGTGAGCAGCTCGTCGATGCTCCGGACCAGGTCCTGGTTGGCGACCGGCTTCCCGGCCGCCGTCTTCCAGCCGTTCCGCTTCCATCCCGGCAGCCACTTGGTGACCGCGTTCATCGCGTACTGCGAGTCGAGCCGGACCTCGACCGGGACGGCCGGGTCGGTGGCCTCCAACAGCCGTCGCAGAGCGGTGAGCTCGGCGATGTTGTTGGTCGCCCGGCCCAGCGGGCCGGCCTCCCAGCGCTCCGGCCGCCCCTCGGCGTCGGCCGCCACCCATGCCCAGGCGGACGGCCCGGGGTTCCCCTTCGAAGCGCCGTCACAAGCGGCGATGATGCGATCGAGCATGCCCCGATGATGTCAGGAGACGCGCCCCTCCCCCGCCCTCACACCGGAACCGCCTCTCCGGCGGACCCGGCCGCACCGCGCCGTCGGCTCCCGGCCCGCGCGTGGGCGGCATCCGCCCGGCGGTCACCGGCGGCGACGGCACCCGCCACCGACCACCGCCCCTCACCCGCGAGTTGTCGGCTCAAGCAGCGCACGCCGCCCCCGCCGAGGGCCCGTTCACGCCGCCCGTCCGCCACGACGCGGGCACAGCGGCCGCGTTCACCCCTGCTCGCGCCGCGTGAGCAGCCACGGCTCCACGACGCCCAGTCCCCGCACCGGCCGCTGCCACATCGGCTGGAGCGCGAAGCGGTACTTGACCGCCTCGGCGGGCCTGCCCTCCGCCTCCGCCGCGGCCATGGCCGCCGCCACCTCGGCCTCGGACTTCGGGGCGTCCCCGCTGCGCAGCAGCTCCTCCGCCAGGGCGCCGTCCACCAGCACCGCGTCCTTGGGCGCTATCGACGTCAGCCGGCTGGCCAGGTTGACCGTCGTGCCGAAGACGTCGCCCATGCGCGTCGTCACCGTGCCGAAGGCCATGCCGACGCGCAGTTCGGGCATGGTCTCGTCGTGGCTGAGGGTCTCGATCAGCCGGATGCCGATCTCCGCGGCGGTGCCCGCGTCGTCGGCCGCGTAGAGGACCTCGTCGCCCAAGGTCTTGATCAGGCGGCCGCCGTGCGCGGCCACCAGGTCCGCGGCCGTGGTCTCGAACGCCTCGACGAGCTCGCCGAGCTCCTCCTCCTCCAGCCGCCGGGTGAGCCGGGTGAAGCCCACCAGGTCGGCGAAGCCGACGGCCAGCCGCCGGTCGACCATCTCCGCGTCGTCCTGGGCCTGCACCACACGGCCGGTCGCGGCGGCGAGCTGGCGCCGCCAGACGTAGATGAGGAACTCCTCCAGCTCCGGCAGGAGCAGTTCGACGAGCGGGTAGGTGATCTCCGCCCGGGTGAGGCCCGGTTCCTGAGGCTCGGTCAGGCCCTCCAGGAAGGAGTCGATCTGCCAGTCGGCGAGCCGGGCCGTGGTCTGGCCGGTGGAGCGGGCCACCTGGACGGCCATGGGCTCGCTCAGCAGCCCCGCCTCGACCAGGCCGGCCAGCCGCCGCAGGGCGAGGACGTCCGCCTCCGTGAGCGCCTTGGCCTGGCCGATGTCGGCGAAGCCCATGGCGCGCCAGAAGCGGGCCGCGAGGTCCATGGAGACGCCGGCCGCGCGGGCGGCCTGGAACGGGGTGTAGCGCCGCTCGGCGCCGAGGATCAGCGCCTCCAGCCGGAGCGCGAGCGGGTCGCCGCCCTCGTCGGCGGCGGAGTCGAGCTCCGCGGGCCCGTCGGCCCGTTCCGCCGTGTCGTCCGGGGCGCCCGCACCTCGCGCGGTCCGCCCCTGCCCGTCGGCCTCCGAGACCTCCCCGGCCTCCCCGGCCTCTACGGAACGGGAGGTACCCCCACCGTCGGCGGTCACCGCCCGCCCCCTGTCCGATCCGTGCGCACTGCCCTGCCGATCGCCGCTCGCTCGCTTTCCGGTCACAACGATACGGCAGGTGTGCCCTAGCTCACTCTCCTGACGACGCCGGGCGCAGATGAACGATGTCCCCCGCGTCCACCGGCCGCTGCACCCCGTGCTCGGTGGCGAGCACCAGCCGGCCGTCGCCGTCGACCGCCACGGCCTCCCCGACCAGCTGCCGGTCGCCGGGCAGTTCGGCCCGTACGGTCCGGCCGAGCGTGGCGCAGCCGGCCGCGTACGCCTCCTGGAGCCGGCAGGCCGCCGGGTCGCCGTCGGCCTCACGCCAGGCCGTGTACCAGTCCTCCAGCGAGCGGAGCACGGCCCGCAGCAGCGGGTCGCGGTCCAGCCGCCCGGCGCCGGCGAGGACGAGCGAGCCCGCGGTGGGCACCGGGAGTTCGTCGGCGCGCAGGGAGACGTTGACGCCGATGCCGACGACGACGGAGTCGCCGGCCCGCTCGGCGAGGATGCCGCCGGCCTTGCGCTCCCGTCCTTCGACGGTGACGAGGAGGTCGTTGGGCCACTTCAGGGCGGTGTCGACGCCGGCGGCACGGGACAGCGCGGAGGCGGTGGCGACGCCGGTCAGCAGCGGCAGCCAGCCCCAGCGGTGGACGGGCACGCCGGGCCCGGGGGTGAGCCGGACCGAGAGGAACAGCCCGGACCGGGCGGGCGCGGACCAGGTGCGGTCCAGCCGGCCGCGGCCCGCCGACTGCTCCTCGGCGACGAGCACGGCGCCTTCGGGGCCGTCGGCCGCGGCGAGGTCGGTGTTGGTGGACCCGGTGTTCGCGACCACGTCCAGCGACGTCCACAGCCCTCCGGGCCGCAGCAGCGCGCGCCGGAGCGCGGGGGCGTTCAGCGGGGGCCGGTCCAGGTCGGACCAGCGGCTTCCGGGGGAGTCGGGCGGAGTCATGCCGTCACCTTAGACATCCGCCGCGCCGGACCCTCCGGCCCGGACCTCCTGGCCGGACCTTCCGTCCTTCCGTCACCTCACCGGCCGCCTCGTCTACCCCGCCGGCCACCACCCCAAAACCCCCGATGACCCATGTCTCACCGGCCCCACGAGGTGTGGCCAACGCCGCACTCCCGGAAGGCAGCCGCGCCGATACGCTACGACCCGGTAGCCCCGATCCGGGCCGCTCCGGCGGCCGGCTCCGGCACGCCCGCAGCAGGTCGTCCAGCACTCCGTCCCCCGCCCCCGTCACCTTCCCGTTCCCGCCCCCCCCGCTTGTCCGGACCACCGCCCACCTCAGGACACACAGGAGCCGCAGCCCGATGTCCGAGTCAGCCGCCCAGCCCGCCGCCCGCCGTCCCGACGCCGCCGGCCCGCCCGGCGCGGAAGGTGCCGCGGGCACCGAGGGGATCGACATCCACACGACCGCGGGCAAACTCGCCGACCTCCGGCGCAGGATCGACGAGGCGACGCACGCCGGATCCGCGCGGGCGGTGGAGAAGCAGCACGCCAAGGGCAAGCTGACCGCCCGGGAGCGGATCGAGCTGCTGCTGGACGAGGGGTCGTTCGTCGAACTCGACGAGTTCGCGCGGCACCGCTCCACCAACTTCGGCATCGAGAAGAACCGCCCCTACGGCGACGGCGTCGTCACCGGCTACGGCACGGTCGACGGCCGCACGGTCTGCGTGTACTCGCAGGACTTCACCATCTTCGGCGGCTCGCTGGGCGAGGTCTACGGCGAGAAGATCGTCAAGGTGATGGACTTCGCGCTGAAGACCGGCTGCCCGGTCGTCGGCATCAACGACGGCGGCGGCGCCCGGATCCAGGAAGGCGTGGTCGCGCTCGGCCTGTTCGCCGAGATCTTCCGCCGCAACGTGCACGGCTCCGGGGTGATCCCGCAGATCTCCCTGATCGTCGGCCCCTGCGCGGGCGGCGCGGTCTACTCGCCGGCGATCACCGACTTCACGGTGATGGTCGACCAGACCTCGCACATGTTCATCACCGGCCCCGACGTCATCAAGACCGTCACCGGCGAGGACGTCGGCTTCGAGGAACTGGGCGGCGCGCGCACGCACAACGCGACCTCCGGCGTGGCCCACCACATGGCGGGCGACGAGAAGGAGGCCATCGAGTACGTCAAGGCGCTCCTCTCCTACCTGCCGTCCAACAACCTCTCCGAGCCGCCCGCCTTCCCCGAGGAGGCCGACCTGGAGGTCTCGGACACCGACCGGGAGCTGGACACCCTCATCCCGGACTCGGCGAACCAGCCGTACGACATGCACACCGCGATCGAACACGTGCTGGACGACGGCGAGTTCCTGGAGACCCAGGCCCTGTTCGCGCCGAACATCATCACCGGCTTCGGCCGGGTCGAGGGCCACCCGGTGGGCATCGTCGCCAACCAGCCGATGCAGTTCGCCGGCTGCCTGGACATCGACGCCAGCGAGAAGGCGGCACGGTTCGTCCGCACCTGCGACGCGTTCAACGTCCCGGTGCTCACCTTCGTGGACGTCCCCGGCTTCCTGCCCGGCACGGACCAGGAGTACAACGGCATCATCCGGCGCGGCGCCAAGCTGATCTACGCCTACGCGGAGGCCACGGTCCCGCTGATCACGGTGATCACCCGCAAGGCGTTCGGCGGGGCGTACGACGTGATGGGCTCCAAGCACCTCGGCGCGGACCTGAACCTGGCCTGGCCGACCGCCCAGATCGCCGTCATGGGCGCCCAGGGCGCGGTCAACATCCTGCACCGCCGGGCGCTGGCGGCCGTCGAGTCCGACGAGGAGCGCGAGGAGCTGCGCGCCCGGCTGATCGCCGACTACGAGGACACGCTCCTCAACCCCTACACGGCCGCCGAACGCGGCTACGTGGACGCGGTGATCATGCCGTCCGACACCCGCCGGCACATCGTCCGCGGCCTGCGCACCCTGCGGGACAAGCGCGAGGTGTTGCCGCCCAAGAAGCACGGGAACATCCCGCTGTAGCGGTCGGCTGTACGAAGAGGGCGCCGCGGTTCCGGCCCCGTACGCGGTGTGGGCGGAACGCGCGGCGGACAGCGGTGGCAGCGCGTGAAGGGAGCTTCAGGTGATCAAGGTGGTACGCGGCAACCCCACGCCGGAGGAGCTGGCCGCCGCACTGGCGGTGGTCCAGGCCCGCGCGGCGGCCCGGGCGAACGCCGCCGCGCCGGACGAGGTCGTCCGCCCCGAGTGGGCCAGCCCGGCCCGGCTGGCCAGGACCCGGCGGGCGCCGGCGCCCGGGCCGCGGGCCTGGCGCACGTCGTACTGGCCGGCCTGAGCCCGGGCCACCGGGCCGCCCGAGCCCGGGAGACCCGGTTCACATCCCGGCCTGAGTACCTGTACTCAGGCCGGACCGGACCGTGCGCCGGACCATGGGGGTGTGCTGTGGTCCGACCCGTCCGACGAACCGCCCGACGAGCTGCGCGAGGCCCAGGCCATGCTGCGGCGGGCCGGGCTGCTGCTGGCGGTCGTGATGGTGGTGCTGTTCGTGCTGCTCGGGACGCCGTGAGGGGCCCCTGAGGGGTCCGTGAGGAGTCCGTCAGAGGTCCGTGAGGGGTCCCGTGACGGGCCTTTCGGGGTTGTTGCGCGGGCATTGCCCCTTTTCACAGGAGCCTCACAGGTTTCTTCCCTTTTGCAACCGGGCCACTCCGGTTCCGCATCCTCCCCTGGGGGGGTCCACCGCGAACCGGGGAGTGGTCACACCTTGAACAAGCCCGTGCGACATATAGCGATCTTCACCGGCCTGCTGGTCCTCGCGCTGCTGGTGCGCAGCACGTGGGTGCAGTTCGTCCAGGCCG
This sequence comes from Streptomyces mobaraensis, assembly GCF_020099395.1. Classification (NCBI taxonomy): domain Bacteria; kingdom Bacillati; phylum Actinomycetota; class Actinomycetes; order Kitasatosporales; family Streptomycetaceae; genus Streptomyces; species Streptomyces mobaraensis. The sequence goes on from NZ_CP083590.1 coordinate 2,849,648, forward strand.
ACGAGCTCGCGCACCACGACAAGAACCGGCGGGTGAAGATCGCCGCCTACGCCCAGCCGCGCGGCGACATCATCGTCGGCGGCAGTCCGGTCACCGGCTCCACGCCGACGTCCGCGGGCGATCTGAAGTACAAACGCACGTACAAGAACGGGCCGATGTACGCACCCGTGACCGGCTACTCGTCGCAGATCTACGCCAACAGTCAGCTCGAACACGTCTATGACCGCTTCCTCACCGGCGACGACGACCGGCTGTTCCTCCGGAACACCACCCGGGCGCTGACCGGGAAGAAGCCCGAGGGCGGCGACGTGGTCACGACCATCGACCCCAAGGCGCAGCAGGCCGCCTACGAGGGGCTGGCGAAGTACAAGGGCGCCGCCGTGGCGATCGAGCCGTCCACCGGGAAGATCCTCGCCCTGGTCTCCACGCCGTCGTACGACCCGTCGGTCTTCTCCGGGGAGCGCGACAAGGACGCGAAGGCGTGGCAGGCCCTGGAGAAGGACCCGAACAAGCCGCTCTCCAACCGGGCGATCAAGGAGCTGTACCCGGCGGGCTCCACCTTCAAGATCCTCACCGCCGCGGCCGCCCTCGACCACGGCCTGTACCACGACGTCGACTCGCCGACCGACTCGCCGTACCCCTGGAACCTGCCGGACACGGTCACGCCGATGAAGAACGAGAACGAGAACGCGCCCTGCCGCAACGCCTCGCTCAAGGTCGCGATGCAGTACTCGTGCAACAACGTCTTCGCCAAGATCGCCGGTGAGCTGGGCAAGGACAAGATGCGGGAGACGGCCGAGAAGTTCGGGTTCAACCAGGACCTCTTCATGCCCGTGGCGACGGTCAAGAGCGTCTACCCGAAGGAGATGAACCGGCCGCAGACCGCGCTCACCGGCATCGGCCAGGGCAGCCTCGCCGCCACCCCGCTCCAGGTCGCGATGATGACCGCCGCCCTCGCCAACGACGGCAAGCTGATGAAGCCGTACCTGGTCGACAGCCTGCGCTCGCCCGACCTGTCCACGGTCGAGCGGCACAAGCCGGAGGAGATGTCGCAGGCCGTCTCGGCGGACACCGCCCGCAAGGTGCGGGAGATGATGGAGTTCACCGCGCGGGAGGGCACCGGCAAGGCCGCGCTGATCGACGGGGTGACGGTCGGCGGCAAGACGGGCACCGCGCAGCACGGCGTCGGCAACAGCGAGATCCCGTACGCCTGGTTCGTCTCCTACGCCAAGCAGGCCGACGGCTCGCCGGTCGCGGTGGCCGTCTTCATCGACCCGAAGGACTCGGGCGTCGACCGCGAGGACGTCTCGGGCGGCGGGCTCGCGGGGCCCATCGCGAAGAAGATCATGCAGGCGGTGCTGAAGAGGTGAGGCCCGCGCGGTGCGGCTCGGGCGGGCGGGCGAGTGCCGCCCGGGGTCTCCCTTAGCCTGGCCCGTATGACTGCCACGCCCTCCGGGACCACCACCGCCTCACCCGCACGCCGCCTCGTCCTGGCCTCCCAGTCCCCCGCCCGCCTCGGCCTGCTGCGCCAGGCCGGGCTCGCCCCCGAGGTGATCGTCAGCGGGGTGGACGAGGACGCGCTGACCGCGCCCGACCCGGGCACGCTGGCGCTGGTGCTGGCCGAGGCCAAGGCCGCGGCGGTGGCCGCCCGGCCGGAGGCCGCGGGGGCGCTGGTGATCGGCTGCGACTCGGTGCTGGAGCTGGACGGCCGGGCGCTCGGCAAGCCGGCGGACGCGGAGGACGCCACGGCCCGCTGGAAGTCGATGCGAGGGCGCTCCGGCGTGCTGCGGACCGGTCACTGTGTGATCGACACGGCGACCGGCCGGCGCACCTCGGCGACCGCCTCGACGACGGTCCGCTTCGGTGAGCCGACCGACGCCGAGATCGCCGCCTATGTGGCCTCCGGCGAACCGTTGTACGTGGCCGGAGCCTTCACCCTGGACGGCCGGTCGGCCCCCTTCGTCGAGGGGATCGACGGCGACCCGGGCAATGTGATCGGCCTGTCCCTGCCGCTCCTCCGCAAGCTGCTGGCGGAGCTGGGAACGGCGATCACCGATCTGTGGGCGTGACGCCCGTACCGCGTGCCGGCGCGGTGTCCGGGGGCCGGGTGGCCTGGGCGTGAGCAGACGGACCTGATCGGAAAGGCGTGATCAGAGCGGAAGCTGCTTGGTGGCCTGGCCGACCTTCTTCAGCTGGCTGATCTGGCTCAGCTTGCCCAGTTCGTTGACCGCGTCCGGGTAGATGCTGGTGGGCGGGTTCTGCGGCATCTCGGTGGCCTGGGGCGGAGTGGGCGCCGGGGGCTGCTGCGGCGGAGTGGGCGCCTGAGGCTGCATCGACTGCTGGGGCTGAGGCTGCGCCTGTGCCATGGGCGCCTGCGGCCCCATCGCCGTCTGCGCCGGTGCGCTCGGCTGCTGCCGCCCGGCCGCGTGCCGCGGTCCCGCGGCGTGGCGCGGACCGGCGGCGTGGCGCGGACCCGCCGCATGGCGCGCGCCGGCGGCGTGCCGCGGGCCGGCCGCCGGCCGCGCGGAGGTGGCCTTCGCGGCTCCGGTCGTCTTGGTCTCTCCGGTCGTCTTCGCGGTCCCGGTCGTCTTCGCGGCTCCGGTCGCCTTCACCGCTCCCGCCGTCTTCTGCGCCGAGGTCGCCTTCCGTGCGGCGGCCGCCTTCTGCCCGGTGGCCGCCTTCTGCGCCTGCTGTGCCTTCTGCGCGTGCGTCGTGTCCCGCGCGGTGGCCGTCCGGTGCTGGGTCGCGGTGGCCGGCGGTGCGGTGACGTCGCCCGCGCTCGCCGTCGGCTCCTTCGGCTGCGGCAGCGGCAGCGGTGCGGCGGACGCGGCGGTGGTCACGGAGAGGGCGGCCCCGGCCAGGGCGGCGGCTGCTGCGATGCGCTTGATCATGACTTCTTCAACGATGTCACGCCATATCGGTCACTGCCCCGGGCACCCCCGCACCCCGTAGTCCCCGTGGAACACCCCGGAAATCGCACGCACTTCACGCCTCCCCCGCCTGTGTGCGACCCGCGCGCCCCACGGGGCCGGACCTGACTCACGCCGCGGAAACGGCAGTTGAACACCTGCCGCACCCTCCCTGAACGCCCCGTACCGCTCCCCTCCGACACCACTCGGGCCCCTCCCCTCGCCCCCCTCGCATTCCCTCTCGGCCGCCCCGGAGGCCCCGCCGCCCGAACGCGCCGCATCGCAAACTTTCCGCCGTCCGTTCGTAGGGACCCCACAAAGATTGCGCCCCGGCGCACCCGGGTGATCGTCGAGACCTTGACCACATCCCGATTCGGCCGTCACCCAGGTACAGGCGGCGTACCGTGGGACATCAAGGGTCTCCGGGGTGCGCGGAACGCGCGCTTCACGCTCCGTGTGGGCAAGGTCACCCTCGACGTCGGGTCGGCACAGAGTGTCGCCAGTACCTAAACTCACCTTGTTTCAAGGAGGGAGCCATCGTGCGCAAGGTGCTCATCGCCAATCGTGGCGAAATCGCTGTCCGCGTTGCTCGTGCGTGCCGGGACGCCGGGATCGCAAGTGTGGCGGTCTACGCCGATCCGGACCGGGACGCCCTGCACGTCCGGGTGGCGGATGAGGCTTACGCGCTGGGTGGTGACACTCCTGCGGCCAGCTACCTCGACATGGCCAAGGTGCTCGCCGCCGCGGCGGAGTCCGGGGCGGACGCGATCCACCCCGGTTACGGCTTCCTCTCCGAGAACGCCGAGTTCGCGCAGGCCGTCCTCGACGCGGGCCTGACCTGGATCGGCCCGCCGCCGCACGCCATCCGCGACCTGGGCGACAAGGTGGCGGCCCGTCACATCGCCCAGCGCGCCGGCGCGCCGCTGGTGGCCGGTACGGCCGACCCGGTCGCGGGCGCCGACGAGGTCGTCGCCTTCGCCGAGGAGCACGGCCTGCCGATCGCCATCAAGGCGGCCTTCGGTGGTGGCGGGCGCGGCCTGAAGGTCGCCCGCACGCTGGAGGAGGTGCCGGAGCTCTACGACTCCGCCGTCCGCGAGGCGGTCGCCGCCTTCGGCCGCGGCGAGTGCTTCGTCGAGCGCTACCTGGACCGCCCCCGGCACGTCGAGACGCAGTGTCTGGCGGACAAGCACGGCAACGTCGTGGTGGTCTCCACCCGCGACTGCTCCCTCCAGCGCCGGCACCAGAAGCTCGTCGAGGAGGCGCCCGCGCCGTTCCTGAGCGACGAGCAGAACGCCGAGCTCTACCGCGCGTCCAAGGCCATCCTCCGCGAGGCGGGCTACGAAGGCGCCGGCACCTGCGAGTTCCTGGTGGGCCAGGACGGCACGATCTCCTTCCTGGAGGTCAACACCCGGCTCCAGGTCGAGCACCCGGTCACCGAGGAGGTCTCCGGGATCGACCTGGTCCGTGAGATGTTCCGCATCGCCGACGGCGAGGAGCTCGGCTACGACGACCCGCCGCTGCGGGGTCACTCGTTCGAGTTCCGTATCAACGGCGAGGACCCGGGCCGCAACTTCCTGCCCGCCCCGGGCACGGTCACCCGCTTCGACGCGCCGTCCGGTCCGGGCGTCCGGCTGGACGCGGGCGTCGAGGCCGGCAGTGTCATCGGCCCGGCGTGGGACTCCCTGCTGGCCAAGCTGATCGTCACCGGCGCCACCCGTGAGCAGGCCCTCCAGCGGGCCGCCCGCGCGCTCGGCGAGTTCCAGGTCGAGGGCATGGCCACGGCCATCCCGTTCCACCGCGCGGTGGTCGCCGACCCGGCGTTCGCCCCCACCGACGGCACTCCGTTCAAGGTCCACACCCGCTGGATCGAGACCGAGTTCCAGAACACGATCCCCCCCTTCGCGGGCACCGCCGCCGAGGACGAGGACGAGACGCCCGGCCGCGAGACCGTCGTGGTCGAGGTAGGCGGCAAGCGGCTGGAGGTCTCCCTCCCGTCGTCGCTGGGCATGACCATCGCCCGTACCGCCGCCGCCGGCGGCGCCCGCCCCAAGCGCCGCGCCGCCAAGAAGGCCGGCTCGGCCGCCTCCGGCGACGCCCTCACCTCGCCCATGCAGGGCACGATCGTCAAGGTGGCGGTCGAGGAGGGCCAGCAGGTCGACGCGGGCGACCTGATCGTGGTCCTGGAGGCCATGAAGATGGAACAGCCCATCAACGCGCACCGCGCGGGCACCGTCAAGGGCATCACGGCGGAGATCGGCGGCTCGGTGTCGTCGGGCGCGGTGATCTGCGAGATCAAGGACTGACGGGGTTCGCCCCTGCGCGAGGGCCCCGGTCGCGTCCCTGCGGATGCCGGCCGGGGCCCTCGCGCGTTGCGCGTCAGACGACGCGTCCGATGTGGGTGATGCGTACGGTGTCCTCGCTCACCCGGTACAGCACACGCCAGGCACCGACCGCCAGACGGTGGTACCCGGTCTCCCCCAACGGTGAGGCGCCCTCCGGACGCGGATCGCCGGCCAGCTCCCGCACGGCGGCCACACAGAGCTTGGCTCCTGTGGGGTCACCGTGACGCAGCCGCCGGAGGGCGTTCACGCTGTGGTGCTCCCACACCACGGTCCAGGTCACGCAGCCGGCTTCCCTTCCGCGGCCTCGTCGGCGGCCAGCAGCGCTTCGACCTGGTCATGCGGGATCCAGCGGCTCCCGGGGTCTTCCGCGACGGCCTTGGCCCGCGCCAGATCCGCCTCGTCACGAAGGCGCTCGTACTCTTCCAGCTCCCCTATGGGGATGAGAGCCGCCGCCGGCTTTCCGTACTCGGTGATGACGATGTGCTCGTGCCCGTGCCGCACCCGGCCGACCAGCTGCCCGAGCTGGTTGCGGGCCTCCACGAGGGGGTAGGTCTCCATACCGAAAACGGTACCGTCAAGCGACTGTGTACACAGTCGCCCGTTCGTATGAAACGACCCCGCCGGACGCCCCCCGCCCCCATGACATCCTTGACACCGCGGGGAGCGACCGGAGGGACGGACGGACATGACGACCGAGACGGCACGGACGTCAGCACGACCCATGCGGGCGGACGCCCGGCGCAACTACGAACGGCTGCTCGCGGAGGCGCGGACCGCCTTCACCGCGCACGGGACGGACGCCTCGCTGGAGGACGTGGCCCGGCGGGCCGGGGTGGGGATCGGGACGCTCTACCGGCACTTCCCCAACCGCACGGCGCTGATGTGCGCGGTCTTCCAGGGGGAGGTCGACGGGCTGCTGGCGCGCTCGCGGGAGCTGCTGGCCGCGCCCGAGCCGTGCCGGGCGCTCGTCGACTGGCTGCGGGCCGTCATCGCGCACGCCAGCACCTACCGGGGACTGGCCCGGGCCCTGATGGCCGCTCAGTCCGACGAGGCGTCCGCGCTCGCCCGGTGCAGTCTGCCGATGCGGGAGGCGGGCGGCACGCTGCTCGCCCGGGCGCAGCGGGCCGGGGCGGTCCGCGCGGACGTGAGCGTGACCGATCTGCTGCAGCTGACCAACGCCATCGCGCTGGCGGTCGAACAGACGCCGGAGGACCCGGAGTTGGCCGACCGCCTGCTCACGCTGACGCTGCGGGGCATTCGGCCCGAGCCCCTCGCGGACTGACGGGTTCCGCGGTGCGCGTTTCTCGATGGCCACCGTTACGGACACCGTCACGGCCACCGTTGTGCCACCGTTCGGCATTCACCCGAACGGGCGGTTCTGCGGTGCTCAACGCCGTCGCGGCGCCAGGTCCGCGACGCGGGCCGACGGCTGCTCGCCCAGCGGCCCGGCACCCCGGAGCTGCGCCTGCATCCCCGGCGGTCCGCCCTGTGCGGGCCCCGGGTAGGGCTGGCCGTGCGGGCCGCCGTGGGCACCGTGCCGGCCGCCCTCGCCGCCCAGCGGGTGGGCCCGCCGCTGCCCGGGCAGGGGCGGCGCCTCCCGGCGGCGGGCGGGTGGGCCCGGCTCGCCGTGGGGGCCCGGCTGCGCGCCGTGGCCCGCGACGGAGATGTGCACCCCCTGGTCGGCGAGCGCCTGGAGCTCCGTCGCCGCCCGCTCGTCGTGCGGCGGCGGCTCGTCGGTCACGAGTCTGGTGATCACGTCCGTCGGGACGGTCTGGAACATGGTGTCGGTGCCGAGCTTGCTGTGGTCCGCGAGGACCACGACCTCGGCCGCCGCCTGCACCAGGGCCCGGTCGACGCTGGCGGAGAGCATGTTGGAGGTGGACAGGCCGCGTTCGGCGGTCAGACCGCTCCCGGAGAGGAACGCCCGGGAGACCCGCAGCCCCTGGAGGGACTGCTCTGCGCCGCTGCCGACCAGCGCGTAGTTGGAGCCGCGCAGGGTGCCACCGGTCATCACGACCTCGACCCGGTTGGCGTGGGCGAGCGCCTGGGCGACGAGCAGGGAGTTGGTCACCACGGTGAGCCCCGGCACCCGCGCGAGCCGGCGGGCCAGCTCCTGCGTGGTGGTACCGGCGCCGACGACGACGGCCTCGCCCTCCTCGACGAAGCTCGCCGCGAGATCGGCGATGGCCGTCTTCTCCGCGGTCGCTAGATGGGATTTCTGCGGGAAGCCGGACTCCCTGGTGAAACCGCCCGGCAGCACCGCACCGCCGTGCCGGCGGTCGAGCAGCCCTTCGGCTTCGAGCGCCCGTACGTCCCGCCGTACGGTCACTTCGGAGGTCTGGACGACGCGGGCGAGCTCACGCAGCGATACCGCTCCGTTGGCGCGCACCATTTCGAGGATCAATTGACGACGTTCTGCAGCGAACACGAAACCGACAGTAACGCCAACGACCATCTGCTTTCAGCAGGTTGCACCAACTAACGGAAGTTGTTCGCCGAGCACCCCAAGAAGTGGTATAGGGAACCGGAAGGAGAGCCACCCCCTCCGGTCCCCCGGAACCCCGGTGGGCCTCAGCCTTCCCGCTGGGCCTTCCGCGTGTGCAGCTGACGCGCCACTTCCGCGACAGACCCGGACAGGGACGGGTACACGGTGAACGCGTTCGCGATCTGTTCCACGGTCAGATTGTTGTCGACCGCGATCGAGATCGGATGAATCAGCTCGCTGGCCCGCGGCGCGACGACCACGCCGCCGACCACGATCCCGGTCCCCGGACGGCAGAACAGCTTGACGAATCCGTCCCGGATTCCCTGCATCTTCGCGCGGGGATTGCGCAGCAGCGGCAACTTGACGACCCGGGCGTCAATCAGGCCCTTGTCGACGTCCGCCTGCGAATACCCGACCGTAGCAATCTCGGGATCCGTAAATACGTTCGCGGATACAGCCTTGAGATTGAGCGGCGCCACCGCGTCGCCCAGGAAGTGGTACATCGCGATCCGGCCCTGCATGGCGGCGACGGAGGCGAGCGCCAGCACACCGGTGCAGTCGCCGGCCGCGTAGACGCCCGGAGCGCTGGTGCGCGAGACCTTGTCCGTCCGGATGTGGCCCGACTCCGTCAGCCGGACGCCGGATTCCTCCAGGCCCATGCCGGCGGTGTTGGGGATCGAACCGACGGCCATCAGGCAGTGCGTACCGCTGATGACGCGTCCGTCGGCCAGGGTGACCTCCACCCGGCCGCCCACCCGCTTGGCGGCCTGCGCCCGCGAGCGCGCCATGACGTTCATGCCGCGGCGGCGGAAGACGTCCTCCAGCACGGCGGCGGCATCGGGGTCCTCGCCCGGCAGCACCCGGTCGCGCGAGGAGACCAGGGTGACCTCCGAGCCCAGCGCCTGGTACGCGCCGGCGAACTCGGCGCCGGTGACGCCCGAGCCCACCACGATGAGCTCCTCGGGCAGCTCCTCCAGGTCGTAGACCTGGGTCCAGTTGAGGATCCGCTCGCCGTCCGGCAGCGCGTCCGGGATCTCCCGGGGGTGCGCGCCGGTGGCGATCAGGACGGCGTCCGCGAGCAGCGTCTCCTCGCCGTCGCCCGTCCGCACGATCACCCGGCGGGTACCGTCGGCCTCCCGCACCGGGTCCAGCCGGCCCCGGCCGCGCAGCACCCGGCCGCCGGCCCGGGTCACGGAGGCGGTGATGTCGTGCGACTGGGCCAGCGCCAGCCGCTTCACCCGGCGGTTGACCTTCCCCAGGTCCACCCCGATGTGGGCGCCGTCCTCGACGGTGATGCCCAGCTCCTCGTACGACGAGTCGAAGGAGGTCCTCACCTCCGCCGTCGCTATGAGCGTCTTCGAGGGCACGCAGTCGGTCAGCACCGACGCCCCGCCCAGACCGTCGCAGTCGACGACGGTCACCTCCGCACCGAGCTGCGCGGCGACGAGCGCCGCCTCATAGCCGCCGGGTCCGCCACCGATGATCACGATCCGAGTCACGTACTCCATTGTCCCGCACCCATCAAAGCGACTCCTTCCGGGGCCTCCGGTGGTTCCGGCGCCCGCCGGATGCGGCGCCGGAACCGGAAGCGGGCGGTCCCTACGAGACTGCCATCCCAAATGCGGTCCCGCCTCACTCCCGTACCCTCAGAACCATGTCGCTCTACGCCGCGTACGCCGGCAACCTCGACGCGCGGCTGATGACGCGCCGCGCCCCCCACTCGCCGCTGCGCGGCACGGGCTGGCTCGCCGACTGGCGCCTGACCTTCGGCGGGGAGCAGATGGGCTGGGAGGGCGCCTTGGCCACCGTGGTGGAGGAGCCGCGGTCGCAGGTCTTCGTCGCCCTCTACGACATCGCCCCGATGGACGAGGAGTCGATGGACCGCTGGGAGGGCGTCGGCCTCGGCATCTACCGGCGGATGCGGGTCCGGGTGCACACCCTGGAGGGTGACGAGACCGCCTGGATCTACGTCCTCAACGGCTACGAGGGCGGCCTGCCCTCCGCCCGCTACCTGGGCGAGATCGCGGACGCGGCGGAGTCGGCGGGGGCGCCGCACGACTATGTGATGGAAATCAGGAAGCGCCCGTGCTGACTTTCAGCCCGTCCGGCGTTTGAGGACAGCGCGCGGAGCGCGCTCCGGGGGTGCGGGGGCTTGCCCCCGCGAGAAACGGCGAAAGTGGGGGTGCCCCCTCTGGGGGAGGGACAGGGGCACCCCCGCAGGCCACCCCGGCCCACTTCGTGAGAAGCGACAAAGCAACAGTCGCAAGACCGTAACCTGCGACATCTACGCGCGTAGGCGCCGACCGGTTACCCTCGTCCGCGTGAACGCATCAGTTACTCCGGACATCCAGGCCGACCCGTACGCCGCGGCCGACGCCGCCGCCGCCCGACTGCGCGAGCTCACGGGCGCCGAGACCCACGACGTCGCCCTGGTCATGGGCTCCGGCTGGGTTCCCGCGACCGAGGCGCTCGGCGCGCCCGAGACCGAGTTCCCGGTCACCGAGCTCCCCGGCTTCTCCGCCGCCGCCGTCGCCGGCCACGCGGGCACCGTGCGCTCGTACAAGATCAACGACAAGCGCGCGCTGGTCTTCCTCGGCCGCACGCACTACTACGAGGGCCGCGGCGTCGCCGCCGTCGTCCACGGCGTCCGCACGTCCGTCGCCGCCGGCTGCAAGACCGTCGTCCTGACGAACGGCTGCGGCGGTCTCCGCGACGGCATGCGCCCCGGCCAGCCGGTGCTGATCAGCGACCACCTGAACCTCACGGCGACCTCGCCGATCGTCGGCGCCAACTTCGTCGACCTCACGGACCTGTACTCGTCCCGCCTGCGCGCCCTGTGCAAGGAGGTCGACGAGACGCTGGAGGAGGGCGTCTACGCCCAGTTCCCCGGCCCGCACTACGAGACCCCGGCCGAGGTCCGCATGGCGCGCCTGCTGGGCGCCGACCTGGTGGGCATGTCCACCACCCTGGAAGCCATCGCGGCGCGCGAGGCGGGCGCCGAGGTGCTCGGCATCTCCCTCGTCACCAACCTGGCCGCAGGCATGACCGGCGAGCCCCTCAACCACGAAGAGGTGCTCCAGGCCGGCCGCGACTCGGCCGCCCGCATGGGCTCGCTGCTGGCCCAGGTGCTGCCCCGCCTGTGACGGGACGCGTCGCGTGACGGCCGTCCGGAGGCGCGGATTCACCCACGGCGGGCCGCCGTGGGCGGGCCCGCGCCTCCGGCGCGTCGTATCGCTCGCGGGCGGCCGTACGGGCCCGGACGCCACGGACCCGGACGCCACGGGCCCGGGCAGCCGTACGGGCCCGGGCGGTCCGTCCGGACGCGGCCGTACGGCCCCGGGCGCACCCGGCGGCGGGACGGCGAAAGCGCGCCGGAGGCCGAAGCGGCGAACGGACCCGTACCGAGGCCCCGACGGCCAGTTCCCGCCGGCTCCGGGCAGCCCCGGGCGATCTTCCCGGCGTTTCGGGGAACACCCGTAACAGCCCCCGCCGCCCCGCGGCCGTCCACGACCGTCCCGCCCGGCACGCCCCGCCCCGGGGCACAGCACCACCCAGCACCCCGCACCGCACCGCCCTGAAACAGCACCGCGCAGCGGCCCGCACACGCAACTCAGACAACCCCCGGAGGAACATCGTGGAGCAGGAGCGAGACGACCTCCTCACCCGAGCCCGGACCTGGCTCGCCGAGGACCCCGACCCCGAGACCCGCGCGGAGCTCGCCGCGCTCGTCGACGCCGAGAACCTGCCCGAGCTGGCGTCCCGCTTCGCCGGCACCCTCCAGTTCGGCACCGCCGGCCTCCGCGGCGAGCTGGGCGCGGGCCCGATGCGGATGAACCGCGCCGTGGTCATCCGGGCGGCCGCGGGCCTCGCCGCGTACCTCAAGAAGCAGGGCCACGCCAACGGCACCGTCGTGATCGGTTACGACGCCCGTCACAAGAGCGCGGACTTCGCGCGCGACACCGCGGCCGTCATGGTCGGCGCGGGCCTGAAGGCGGCGCTGCTGCCGCGTCCGCTGCCCACCCCGGTGCTGGCCTTCGCCATCCGCCACCTGGGCGCCGTGGCCGGCGTCGAGGTGACCGCGAGCCACAACCCGCCGCGCGACAACGGCTACAAGGTCTACCTGGGCGACGGTTCGCAGATCGTGCCGCCGGCCGACGCCGGCATCGCCGCCGAGATCGCCGCCGTGGCGAGCCTGGACGACGTTCCGCGCCCCGAGTCGGGCTGGGAGACGCTGGACGACGCGGTCGTCGAGGCGTACCTGGAGCGCACCGACGCCGTCCTCACCGAGGGCTCGGCCCGCGACGTGCGCGTGGTCTACACGCCCATGCACGGCGTCGGCCGGACCGTCCTGACCGCCGCCTTCGCCCGCGCCGGCTTCCCGGCGCCGGTCGTCGTCGCCGAGCAGGCCGAGCCGGACCCGGACTTCCCGACGGTCGCGTTCCCCAACCCGGAGGAGCCGGGCGCGATGGACCTGGCGTTCGCCACGGCCCGCGCCGCGGCCGGCCGGGGCGAGGCGCCGGACATCGTCATCGCCAACGACCCGGACGCCGACCGCTGCGCCGTCGCCGTCCCCGACCCGTCCGCCGACGCGGGCTGGCGGATGCTGCGCGGCGACGAGGTCGGCGCGCTGCTCGCCGCCCACCTGGGCCGGAAGGACGCGACCGGCACGTTCGCGACGACGATCGTCTCCTCGTCGCTGCTCTCCCGCATCGCCGCGGCGAGCGCCGGCGTCGACTACACCGAGACCCTCACCGGCTTCAAGTGGCTGGCCCGCGTCGACGGCCTGCGCTACGCCTACGAGGAGGCGCTGGGCTACTGCGTGGACCCGGCGGGCGTCCGGGACAAGGACGGCATCACCGCCGCCCTGCTGGTCGCCGAGCTGGCCGCCGGGCTCAAGGAGCAGGGCCGGTCCCTGACCGACCTCCTCGACGACCTGGCCGTCGAGCACGGCCTGCACGCCACGGACCAGCTGTCGGTCCGCGTCCAGGACCTGTCCCTGATCGCCGCCGCCATGCGCCGCCTGCGCGAGCAGCCGCCGACGGCCCTGGCCGGTCTCGCGGTCGCGTCGGCGGAGGACCTGGCCGAGGGCTCCGAGGCCCTGCCCCCGACCGACGGCCTGCGGTACCACCTTTCGGGTGACGCCGAGGGCACCGTCTCGGCCGCCCGGGTGATCGTCCGTCCGAGCGGCACGGAGCCCAAGCTCAAGTGCTACCTGGAGGTCGTCGTCCCGGTCGGCTCCACGGCGGACCTGACGGATGCGCGGCGCCGCGCGGCGGACGTCCTCGCGTCGGTCAAGAAGGACCTGGCGGAGGCGGCGGGCATCTGACGCCGCCGGTCAGCGCCTTGTGAGGCCCCGCCCCCGGGAAGACCGGGGGCGGGGCCTCCGCCGTGGAAATCCGCAGCCTTCCTGCGGCCGCCGCCGCTAGAGTGAACGTTCGATTCACGGGGCTCGGGGGTGCCCTGCCAACTATTGGGGGGTAAGTGATGCGGCGTTCCACGGTGACGCTCGTCGGCTTGATCATGCTCTGCACCGCCTGCGGCGGAGGCGGAAGCGGCGGCGGGGAGAGGAACGAGGGCAAGGGGAAACCGGCCGCGGCCGCGTCGCCGTCCCGGACCGCCCCCGCCCCGCGCCCGGCGGACGACGGCGCGGCGGTCCGCGCCGCGGCGGCCGCGACGGCGCGCACGACCGCGCGGGTCGACGAGCGGATCGACATGAGTGACGGCACGACGAGAGCGGGCCTCACCATCCGGGGCGCCCTCGACCTGGCCGGCGGCAAGGGCGACCTGCGGGTGCGGCTGCGGAGCGACGGCAGGCCGCCCGTCCCGCTCGACGAGGTCTTCGCGGGCCGCACGGTGTACTTCCGGATGCCGCAGGAGCCCACCGGCAAGACGTCCTGGCGGTCCACGCGCCGGGACAGGGCAGAGGTGCACTACCTCTTCCGCGCGCCCATGAACGACCCGACGCACGTCCTCCGCCAGGTGGCGATGCTGCCGTCCGCCCGGAAGGTGGGCGAGGAGAAGGTGAACGGCACGCCCACGACGCACTACCGCGCCGAGCCGGACCTCAAGACGCTCACCCACCGCATGGTCACGGCACAGCGCACGAAGCTCGCGTCCCACTGGGGGGACATGCGGCGCTACCTCCTGCCCCGCGCGGACGTCTGGGTCGACCGCCAAGGCCGCGTCGTCCGGACCCGCTTCGGCATGTCCGCGGGCACCGGCGGCGAGGTGTCGACCCTGCTCACCCTCTCGGACCTCGGCAAACCGGTCCACGCCCCCACCGTCCCGCCGGGGGCACCCGCCGTCGACCCGTCCACGATCGGCGGCCCGCTGGCGGGCTGAACCCCGCCCGCGTCCGCGTGCCGGCCTGTGCGCCTTGTTGCTTTCCTACTCGTTTGACACCATGACCGCATGACCGAGGAGACATACGGCATCGGTGAGGGCCCGGCGACGCGGGTGAGTCTGTCGTTGCCGGAGGGGACGGCGGAGGCGATCCGCGCGCGGGCGGGCAAGGGCGAGTTCTCCGCGTTCATCACGGCAGCGGTCGAGCGTGAGCTGCGCGGCCGGATCCTGGACGAGTACCTGGCCGACTACGAACAGCGCCTGGGCCCGGTTTCGGAACAGGCGCGGGAGCGGGCGCGGCATGTCTTCGACGAGGTGTTCGCCGAGGAGGAGCAGTGGCCCGCCGCAAGCTGACCCATGAAGGGACCCTCGTCCTGGACAGCGAGGGCCTGTCCAAGCTGCTGGGCGATGACGAGCACGTGGTCGCCCTGGTCACGGAGGCCCGGCGGCGGGGCATGGAGGTGGTGATCTGCGCCCTCACCATCATCGAGACCGTCCACGCCCGCACCGACAAGGCCCGGCTGCGATGGCTGCTGTCCGGCCTACGGGTGGTCGCCGTGGGCGACGAGGAGGCGAAGGCCGCCTCGGCACTGCTGATGGCCGCCGGTCTGCACGGCCACAAGTACGCCATCGACGCGGCCGTGGCCGAGACGGCCCTCCGGCAGCGGCGACCGGTCGTGATGCTGACCTCGGACGTCGACGACATGACCAAGCTGTGCGGAGACCGGATCCGGCTCGTCGCGATGTGAACCGGCCGGTTGCCGCGCCGGTGGGGTACGAGGTCCGGCCTTCGGTCGGCGCCTCACTCGTCGAGGCAGTCGGCGAGCCGCCGGCAGGTCCGCCCGAGGTCGTCCATGTACACCGCCGCCGCGGCGCTGCCGCTCCCGGCGACGCGGTCCAGGTCATCCTGAGCCCGGTGGATCAACGCGGTCCACTGGATCCACGCCACCGTCCCCCGCTCGATCCCCTCCACCCGACTCCGCGCAACGCACAGCATGCGCCGCACATGCCCCCGCAACGCCCCGGTGATCTCCCGCACTTCCACCGCCCGAGGCGGACGGGCGCGCACCTGGAGGGCGCGGCGGACGGTGGCCCGGACGGAGACGAGGTCGATGGGCTCGATGTCGCCGGTCATCAGCGTCATCACGGGTGGATGCGCGTCGCGGTCATGGCTGCTCGGCTCCTCGGCTGGGGGCATGGTGATCGCCTGCTTCCGTCTGTGGGCGGCGCGCCGTCGGTCCGTGCGCCGTTCATAGTGGCGGCTCGTTCCGTTTTCCCGCGCCGCCGCTTCCTTCGCGGCAAGCCTGCCGTGACGGGCTGTGCGGCCACAGGGACGCAACGTCCCACTTTCCGGCGCTTCACCGCCCCCGCTCGTCCACCCCGAGGAGCGTGGCCAGCCTGCGCAGCCCCGGTGGCCGGGCCGGGCCGGACAGCAGGTCGACGACGATGGCGACGGCGAGCGTGTGGTGCCGCATCCAGCCCGGGGCCGTGCGGTGCAGCTTCTCCAGGGCGCGGACCGCTTCCGCCGCGTCGCCGAGGTCCGCGTGGGCGCGGGCCAGATCGAGGAGCAGCCAAGTGCGCCAGGACGGCGGGATGTCGGCGCTCAGCCGCATCCGCCGGGCGAGACGGAGTGCTTCCTGCGGGCGGCCGTGCTGCACCGCGAGGCGGACGCGTTCGATGCGCACGGACGACCGGCTGAACACGCTGACCAGCTTGCCGTTGGGCGCCGGCGGCAGAGCGGCCAGACGGCCAGCCGCCTGCTCGGCGGTGCGCATCATCTCGTCGGCCGTGTCGTAGTCGCCGGAGCGGGCGGAGCTGGTGGCGGCGGACATCAGCAGACCGCCCCAGACGCGTACGCCCTCCGTGCCGCGCGCCCGGTCGCGCTCGACGCCGTCGGCGGCGTGCACGGCCAGGCCCAGCGCGTCGTCCAGCCGGTTCTGACGCTGGTAAGCCCAGGCCACGGAGTTGCAGACCATCGCGGGAAGCAGCGGATCCCCCGACGCCTCGGCGGCCGTGACCGCCCGTTCCAGTGCGGACAGCGCGAGGTCCGTCTTGCCGAAACGGATCGACAGATGCCCGCCGAGCTGCAACGCCTTCGCCAGGCCGGCTTGCCCGACGGCACGTTGGGCGTCGTCGCCCACCGCGGCGGCCAGGCGGTTGTCCGCGATGATCCCCGGCAGCGCCGCCATCAGCGGTTCGAATGCGGCGGCGTGGTACAGCGTCCACGCCTCTTCGAGCGTGGCGCGGAGCAACGGAAACGTAAGGGCCTCCGGCCCGTCCGGCTCGGGCGGCGGCGCGAAGAGAGGAGGCGCGATCGCCCGCCGCAGCGCCACGAGCCGGGGCGGCTCGGCCTGCCCGGTGGAGGGAACCCCCGGCGGGTCCCCCAGCAAGGCGGTGAGCTCCACGCCGAGTCCCCTCGCCAAGGCATGCAGCGTGGGGAGCCGGGCCGAGTGCTTGCGCCGCTGCTCCAGCTTGCGCAGGACGTCGACCGACACCCCCGCCCGTCCCGCCAGCCCCTCCTGCGTCAGCCCGGCCGTGCGCCGCAGCTTCCCCAGACGATCACCCAGGTGCTCGTTCGCGACCATGCTCCGACGCTACGCCCTCGCGGAGCGCTGTGCTCACGGCATCGCGGCCCTGAACTCGCCGTACCTCACCGCGTAGTGCCATGCCGCGTCACGGACCTGGCAGGCACGCAGCACTTCCACGGGATCCGTGATCAGCTCCATGCCCACCGTGCGTTCGCCGTCGAATGGGAACCGGGCGAGTGTCCGCGAGTCGAACAGCCAGAAGTCGGAGAGATTCAGGCCGTGCCGGTCGGCGTCGTCGCGCCACAAGTAGCGGATGTCCTCACCCGCCGCGACGTTGGTCCGGGCGCAGGCCAGAAGGTAACGCTGGTTCACCGTGGGCGGTTTATCGACCAGACGAACGCGCTCGAAGCGCTTTCCCGATCCGGTCATACGGCGGACGTTGTCGAACCACGGGTGGCCCACTTCCCCTGCCGTGTCACCGGTGCGGAGGAACTCCGCGTAGGACGGCACGACCTGATCGGAGACGTAGCCAGTGCGCGTTTCCAGGCGCCAAGCCGTGTGCTCGAAGCCGTCGTTGATGAACTCACTGATCCGCTGCTGCGGGACGAACTCCGGCACGGTCATTCATCGCCTTCCATGGGCTTGGGGTGCGGCTCGCTGACGCCCCGCCGCATCCGGAGAACCGGGATCCGGCGGACCGCCTCCCGGCGCGCCCGGACCCTTGGAGGAAAAGGAAGTTGGGAAAGCCATACCCAACCAAACCCTCCCCGTCACACCATCGGGTGACGCGGTGGATCGTGCGACGAGCGGCGCGGTACGGTCGCGGCGAACCACCCCACAAACACAGACGGCCCCCGCCGGGACGGGCATCCCGGGCGAGGGCCTGATCACCGAGGAAGCGATACCTTCCCCATGACTGAGGCGCAGTCTAGCGCGCGGGCTTCCGCGCGCGCCGGGCGTTCGCACGGTGGAGTGATCCACCTGCGGCACCGGCACACGAGTCACTTCACCGTCGTCGGCAACCACCTCCCGCAGCACCGCGAGTTGTCGCTGGTCGCGATCGGGATCGGGGTGTACGTGCAGTCCCTCCCCGACGGCGTTCACGTGGGCATCAAGGACCTCGCCCGCCGCTTCCGCGAGGGCGAAGTGGTCATCGGGCGCGGCCTGCGCGAACTGGAGGCCGTCGGGTATCTGGAGCGGCGGCGCGTCCGGACGGAGGGCGGGCAGGTCGTCACCGTCACGCGGTGGAACGAGCATCCACGGGCGGCGGCGCGGGAGTTGCGGCGGCCTGGCCCGGGGCGCGCGGTGGGGTCGATGGGGACGGCGGGTGTGATCGGGCGACGGCCGCCCGCCCCGTTCCCGTCCGCGCCGGACGTGGAACGGCCGGATGCCGGGGGCGTGTCGCCAGGCACCCGAAGGCCGGTGTCCAGTGGACGGGGTGGACAGGGTGGACGAGGCCGGAGCGGCGAGGCGGGCGTCGGCGGCGCGTGGGTGCGGGCGCTGCCTGACGGACGGCCCGGTGAAACCGTCCCGGCTCCCGGCGGCGCTCCCGGCCACGCGCCCGCCGATCGCGCCGAGCGGGAGGCCGGCGGACCGGACGGCGGTGAGTCCTCCGCCGACCGGCCGGGCAGGCGGCCGGACACGTGCCCCCGGACCGCGCCCACTCCGCTGCCGACCGCCGACGCACCCGCCGACCAGCCCGCCGCCGACGTCCTCGCCGTCCTCCGCCGGTACGACCCCCGCCTGCTGCTCTCCGCCGACGACGTCCGTGAACTCACGCCCGCCGTGCGGGCCTGGCTGGACCGGGGCGTCGGGCCCGTCCACGTCGTCCGGGCGCTGACCGCCGACCTGCCCGTCGGCCGGATCGCCCGGCCCGTACGGCTGCTGCGGCACCGGCTCGTCCGGGGGCTGCCGCCCGCGCTGCCCGACGGGCCGCTCCGGCCCTCGCCGCCGGAGCGGGCCGCGCCGAAGCCGCTCCCCCTCCGGACCTGCGACGGCTGCGAGCGCGCTATCCGCGCCGCCCACCCCGGTGCGCTCTGCCGCGACTGCCGGGAAGAGGCCGTCACCCTCCCGGCGGTGGAACGACCGGATCAGCGCGGTCAGATCACCGCGTAAAGCACCGCGCACAACACCAGCCCCACCAACGACGGCACGATCAGCTCATACGCCCACCGCACCGACGTCTCCCCCTGCGCGCCCTCCCGTCGCGCGCAGCGCTCGGCGAGTTCGCGCAGGTCCTCGATGGCCTGGTCGGAGGGGGAGCGGTCCGGGGTGTCGGAAGGGCGGACGGTGACCCGGTCGCTGATGCCCTCCGCCGCCGCGCGCTGCTGGCGGCCGGCGGCCCGCTTGCGCTGGCGGAGGGAGACGGGGATGGCCCAGAGCTGGTACTTCGCGGTCTCGGTCAGCACCTCGCTGGAGTATCCGGCGCGGACGGCGGCGACACGGGACCACGGCAGGGTGATCGTCCGGAAGGGATTGCGGACGAGGAGGCGGTCCTCGGAGGCCCAGACCGCGGGGCGCACGGTGAACGCGATGACCAGCGGCACCAGGAACAGCAGCCCCGACAGCGCCAGCCAGGGCGTCCTGCCGCTGCCCCGCACGATCGCGTCGCCGCCCAGCCAGGCGGCCAGCGCCAGCAGCAGGACGCCGCTCGCGATGCCGGCGGCCGAGCGGTAGCGGCGCTCGGCGAACTCCGGCGCATCTGGTGAACTCGTCATGGCCCGATTCTGCCGGACCGCGGGCCTCCCGGACGTTGCAGTACGGCAACGCCGTACCGCCCGTACCAGCGAGAACGCGCATGAACGGGAACGCCGTGTGAAGGGGAAACGACGGCACCGGGGCGGGCCGCTGGTGACGACGGCCCGCCCCGGTGCCGGGGTGCTGCTGGGGTGATAGGGGGTGAAGCGGGGTGTTACTTGACGTGGTGCACCGCGACGCAGCCCTTGGGCAGCTTCCGGAACAGAACCGTCTCCGGGTGGCTGCCGGGGCCGCCCTGGGTCTGGAACACGAACTTCGGCTGCGCACTGCCGGCATTGACGATCTTGGCGATGATGCCCGCGTTCTTGGGCAGCGACGGGTGCTTGCGGTCCAGGTGTCCGAAGACCTCGGGACGGCCGCGCTCGTCGGTGGTCATGAGGAAGACCTGGGGGCCGCCGGTGGTGTTGTACAGGTCGGCGGACGCGCCCGCGCCGATGCTCAGGGACTTCTTGTACACGCACTTGCCCGACGGAACGGGCGGAAAGTCCTTGTGCGCCTTGGCGGCCCGGGCCACCGAGGGCTTCGCCGACGCGGCGGCAGGGGTGTGGGACGCCGCGAAGGCGGAGGAGACCGGGGCGAGCACGACCCCCGCGACGGCGGCGGAGGCGAGGGTGATGCGCAGGGTGTTACGGCGTCGGGACATGCGTGGCTCCTGGTGACGAGCGCCGGACGGGGTAGGCGATCGGCATGCCGCTTTCCTCACGGCGTGGGGCCGGTGAGTCGGGCGGTCGTGCTGGGAAAAATCTATGGATCGCGTGTCATCGCACGGTCTTTCGTATGTCACGGACGCTCGACAGTAAACGGAAGAAACGCCTCCACGGGCGTTCGTCCCGCCCCGGCACCGCTTCCGGCCACTCCCGGACCTCTCCGGACCACTCCCGGACCGCTCCCGGACCACTCCTGGACCACTCCCGGACCACTCCCGGACCACTCCCGGACCGCTCCGGGGCCACTTCGACACCGCTTCGACACCCCGCAGGGGGTGACACGCGCTACGCGCGTAGATATGCTCATCAGGTGACCATGCCCACTGTTCCTTCCCACGGCAAAGAAGCCGCGGAGCGACTGGCCTCGCTGGCGGATGTCACCGCCTCCGACGGTGCGCTGCGCCGCTTCCTGCACGGCCTCCCGGGCGTCGACCCGGTCGGGCTGGAGGGCCGCGCCGCCGCGCTCGGCACCCGCTCGATCAAGACGACGGCGAAGGCGTACGCCATCGACCTGGCGATCTCGATGATCGACCTGACGACCCTCGAGGGCGCGGACACCCCGGGCAAGGTCCGGGCGCTGTGCGCCAAGGCCCTCAACCCGGACCCGACGGACCGCGGCACCCCGCGCACCGCCGCGATCTGCGTCTACCCCGACATGGTGGCCACCGCGGCCGAGGCCGTGCGCGGCTCGGACGTGAAGGTCGCGTCCGTCGCCACCGCCTTCCCCGCGGGCCGGGCGGCCCTGCCGGTGAAGCTGGCGGACACCAAGGACGCCGTCGCCGCCGGCGCGGACGAGGTCGACATGGTGATCGACCGCGGCGCGTTCCTGGCCGGGGGCTACCTGAAGGTCTTCGAGGAGATCAAGGCCGTCAAGGAGGCGTGCCGCCGTCCGGACGGCACCGCCGCCCGGCTGAAGGTGATCTTCGAGACCGGCGAGCTGTCGACGTACGACAACATCCGCCGCGCCTCCTGGCTCGGCATGCTGGCCGGCGCCGACTTCATCAAGACCTCGACCGGCAAGGTCGCCGTCAACGCCACCCCCGCCAACACGCTGCTGATGCTGGAGGCCGTCCGCGACTTCCGCGCGCTGACCGGCGTCCAGGTCGGCGTGAAGCCCGCCGGCGGCATCCGCACCACCAAGGACGCGCTCAAGTTCCTGGTGCTGGTGAACGAGACCGTCGGCGAGGAGTGGCTGACGAACGAGTGGTTCCGTTTCGGTGCCTCCAGTCTGCTCAACGACCTGCTGATGCAGCGGCAGAAGCTCAGCACCGGGCGCTACTCCGGTCCCGACTACGTGACGGTGGACTGACCATGGCTTTCGAATACGCACCGGCGCCCGAGTCGCGCGCCGTCGTCGACATCGCCCCCTCCTACGGGCTGTTCATCGACGGCGAGTTCCGCGAGGCGTCCGACGGCAAGGTCTTCAAGACCGTCTCCCCGTCGACCGAGGAGGTCCTCTCCGAGGTCGCGCAGGCCACCGAGGCCGACGTCGACGCGGCCGTCGCGGCCGCCCGGAAGGCGTTCGAGAAGTGGTCGGCGCTGCCCGGCTCCGAGCGCGCCAAGTACCTCTTCCGCATCGCCCGCATCATCCAGGAGCGCTCCCGCGAGCTGGCCGTCCTGGAGACGCTGGACAACGGCAAGCCGATCAAGGAGACCCGCGACGCGGACCTCCCGCTGGTCGCCGCGCACTTCTTCTACTACGCGGGCTGGGCCGACAAGCTGGAGCACGCGGGCTTCGGCCCCGACCCGAGGCCGCTGGGCGTCGCGGGCCAGGTCATCCCGTGGAACTTCCCGCTGCTGATGCTGGCCTGGAAGATCGCCCCGGCGCTGGCCGCGGGCAACACGGTCGTCCTCAAGCCGGCCGAGACCACCCCGCTGTCCGCCCTGTTCTTCGCGGACATCTGCCGCCAGGCCGGGCTGCCCAAGGGCGTCGTCAACATCCTGACCGGTGACGGCACGACGGGTGCCGCGCTGGTGGGCCACGACGGCATCGACAAGGTCGCCTTCACCGGCTCCACCGCCGTCGGCAAGGCCATCGCCCGGACCGTCGCCGGCACGGGCAAGAAGCTCACCCTCGAACTGGGCGGTAAGGGCGCCAACATCGTCTTCGACGACGCCCCGGTCGACCAGGCCGTCGAGGGCATCGTCAACGGCATCTTCTTCAACCAGGGGCAGGTCTGCTGCGCCGGTTCGCGCCTGCTGGTGCAGGAGTCGATCCAGGACGAGCTGATGGACGCCCTCAAGCGCCGGATGGCGACGCTGCGCGTCGGCGACCCGCTGGACAAGAACACGGACGTCGGCGCGATCAACTCCGCCGAGCAGCTCGCCCGGATCACCGAGCTCGCCGACAGCGGTGTGGCGGAGGGCGCCGAGCGCTGGGCCCCGTCCTGCGAACTGCCGTCGTCCGGCTACTGGTTCGCGCCGACGGTGTTCACCAACGTCACCCAGGCCCACCGGATCGCCCGCGAGGAGATCTTCGGCCCGGTGCTGTCCGTGTTGACGTTCCGCACCCCGGCGGAGGCCGTCGCCAAGGCCAACAACTCGCAGTACGGGCTGTCGGCCGGCATCTGGACGGAGAAGGGGTCGCGCATGCTCGCCGTCGCGAGCAAGCTGCGGGCCGGCGTCGTCTGGGCCAACACGTTCAACAAGTTCGATCCGACTTCGCCCTTCGGCGGGTACAAGGAGTCGGGCTTCGGCCGCGAGGGCGGCCGTCATGGTCTGGAGGCGTACCTCGATGTCTGAGCGTCTGAGCGTCTTCAAGACGTACAAGCTGTTCGTCGGGGGCAAGTTCCCCCGGTCCGAGAGCGGGCGGGTGTACGAGGTGACCGACTCGAAGGGCAACTGGCTCGCCAACGCGCCCCTGTCGTCCCGCAAGGACGGCCGTGACGCCGTCGTGGCCGCGCGCAAGGCGTTCTCCGCCTGGTCCGGCGCGACCGCGTACAACCGCGGCCAGATCCTCTACCGCGTCGCAGAGATGCTGGAGGGCCGCCGGGACCAGTTCGTCGCCGAGGTCGCCGACGCGGAGGGCCTGTCCAAGGCCAAGGCCGCCGCGCAGGTGGACGCCGCGATCGACCGCTGGGTCTGGTACGCCGGCTGGACCGACAAGATCGCCCAGATCGCGGGCGGCACCAACCCGGTGGCCGGGCCGTTCTTCAACGTCTCGTCCCCCGAGCCGACGGGCGTCGTGGCCGTGGTCGCGCCGCGGGACTCGTCGTTCCTCGGCCTGGTCTCGGTGATCGCGCCGGCGCTCGCGGCCGGCAACACGGTCGTCGTGGTCGCGTCCGAGAAGGCGCCGCTGCCGGCGCTCTCCCTCGGCGAGGTGCTGGCCACCTCCGACGTGCCGGGCGGCGTCGTCAACATCCTGTCCGGCCGGGCGGCGGAGATCATGCCGTCGCTGGCCGCGCACCAGGACGTCAACGCGATCGACCTGGCCGGGGCGGGCGCGGAGCTCGCGACCGAGCTGGAGGCGGCCGCGGCGGACAACCTGAAGCGCGTTCTCCGTCCACAGGCTGTGGACTGGGCGGCGGCGCCGGGCACCAAGCGGCTGATGGCGTTCCTGGAGACCAAGACCGTCTGGCACCCGACGGGGTCGCTGGGCGCGGGCGGTTCCTCGTACTGAGACCTCGTACTGAGACGCCGAGAGGGCGGGACCGTCACGGTCCCGCCCTCTCCGCATCCACGTACCGTCACGCACCGCCTCAGCGCGGCAGCATGTTCAGCCCCGGAAGGTCCTGCACCTTCCCGCCGTCCGACAGCGATCCCGTCAACGCCCGTGTGCTGACCGGCTTGAAGTCCCCCACCTGCGTGCCGACCGCGTTGTTCAGCGGGTCCGAGCCCGTCCGCGCGAGCGGATTGACGGGCAGCATCCGCAGCACCGGAATCAGCGGCTCCACCGACTTCTGGAGGCCGATCCGCGCCCCCTCGGCCGCGGCGGCCAGATCGACCGGCCCGAGCTGGGCCTGCGCCGTACTGCCGGGACGGGCGGACGGGTGGCCGGACGGGTGAGCGGCCGGACGGGCACTCGGCCCGGCATGCGGATGGGCGCTCGCCTCCGTCGCCCCGGTGACGGCGATGGCGGCCCCCGCGGTGAGCGTCAGCCCCGTCCGGACCAGGGGGCGCGCGAGACGTGAGGACGGACGGAACGCGTGACGTGCGTGCGAGGCCATGACCACCTGCCGAGCCGGGAACCGGAACCATTCAGCGACGCAGCGTAGTTGAGCGGTCACTCCCGGCGCATCCGGCGACCCAGGGGGGTCCCCCGTCCGGCCCAATGCGTCACACTGGTGTTCCGTGACTGCCCTCCCGCCCCAGGCGCCGTGCGCCCGTGTGATCCTGCTGACCGGCCCCTCCGGCTCCGGCAAGTCGTCCCTCGCCGCCCGCACCGGGCTGCCCGTGCTCAACCTCGACGACTTCTACAAGGAGGGCACGGACCCCACGCTCCCCCAGCTCCCCGACAACGAGGGCCCGGACTGGGACTCGCCGCTGTCCTGGGACGCGGACGCGGCGGTCGCCGCGATCGACGCGCTCTGCCGGACGCGGCGCACCGGCGTCCCGCTGTACGACATCTCCACCAGCGCGCGGACCGGCGAGAGCACGCTGGACATCGGCCGTACGCCGCTGTTCGTGGCGGAGGGCATCTTCGCCGCCGACATCATCGACCGCTGCCGTGACCTGGGCGTGCTGGCCGACGCGCTGTGCCTGCGCGGCCGTCCCTCGACGACGTTCCGCCGGCGGCTGCTGCGCGACCTGCGCGAGGCCCGCAAGCCGGTCCGCTACCTGGTGCGCCGGGGGCTGCGGCTGATGCGCGAGGAGCGGGGGATCGTGGCCCGGCACACCGCGCTCGGCGCGTTCGCCTGCGGCCGGGACGCGGCGATGGGCCGGATCGCGGCCGCGGCGGCCGGGCACTGCGAGAAGGTGGGGGTCCCGGAACGGGCCGAGCGGCCGGGCGCGACGGTCTGAGGCGGCGGGTCTGAGGCGGCCAGGGAGCGGGGCGACCGGGCGCGACGGTCCGACCCCGCCCAGGGGACGAGGCGGCCGGGCGCGACGGTCTGAGGCGGAGGCCGTCCGCCCTGGGAAACCAGGGGCCGCCCCGCCCCGGGAAACGCGGAAGCGGGCGGACAGACCCCCCGGCCGTCCGCCCGCTCCCTTTCCCCCGTGGTTCCCCCGTTCCCCCCTCTATCCCCCCCTTTTCTCCCCCCTCGATTCCCCCGTGGCTTCCCCCGTTCCCCCCGAGTCGTCCTAGGCCACGAGCTCGCCGAACGACTCCTCGACGCCACGGCCGGAGCCGATGGCCTCGTCCTCGCGCAGCCGGCGCAGCGAGCGCCAGATGCTGCTCTTGACCGTGCCGACGCTGATGTCCAGGATCTCCGCGATCTCCGGGTCCGTACGGCCCTCGTAGTAGCGCAGGACCAGCATCGTCCGCTGGAGCTCGGGCAGCCGGGCGAGCGCCTGCCAGAGGACCGCGCGCAGCTCGGTGCCGCGCATCGCGTCCTGGTCGCCCGCCGTCTCCGGCAGCTCCTCGGTCGGGTACTCGTTGAGCTTGCGCCGGCGCCAGGCGCTGATGTGCAGGTTGGTCATGGTGCGGCGCAGGTAGCCGCCGACCGCCGCCTTGTCCGTGATCCGGTCCCAGGCGCGGTAGGTGGAGAACAGCGCGCTCTGCAGCAGGTCCTCGGCCTCGTAGCGGTCGCCGGTGAGGTGGTAGGCGGTCGCGTAGAGGGAGGCCCGGCGCTCCTGGACGTAGGCGGTGAACTCCGCCTCCGCCCGGGACGCCTTGGTGCCGGTGCCGGTGGCCTCCGGGGCGCCCTCGCCGTTCCGCGGCGCGGCCGGCTCGCCATACACGGCGGCGTCGATGGCCGTCAGGTACATCCCCGGCGTCCGGCGTCCGGTGCCGCGGGCACACCCCCGTACGCCCGCGGCACCGGACTTCTCGGAGCTCCGCCCGGCGTCGTGAAGGCGCGTGCGAACTGCGCTGGTGGTGGTGCTGTGCAGTGTGTTCATGTCGCGCCCCCCGTCGGTGGAGCCAGCTGGGTCCGGTGTGGTTCCGGACTGCTTCTCGCCCGGTGACCACCAGCTTGGTGGGCCAGTTTCATGGCGTTGTCCGCCGACTGTCACAGCCGTGCAACAGCGGGCGGGGCCTTCGTGACGGGCCGCGCCGGGCCGCGGACCGGAGGGCGGCGGCGGGCCGCGGGAGCGGAAGTCGAACTACCGCCCTGCGGTAGGCCAGAATGACCACTGTGCCTTTCCTGTTGCTGATCGAGGACGACGACGCCATCCGTACGGCCCTTGAGTTCTCCCTGTCCCGCCAGGGTCACCGCGTGGTGACGGCGGCGTCCGGCGAGGACGGCCTGAAGCTGCTGCGCGAGCAGCGGCCGGACCTGATCGTGCTGGACGTGATGCTGCCGGGGATCGACGGTTTCGAGGTCTGCCGCCGCATCCGCCGTACCGATCAGCTGCCGATCATCCTGCTCACGGCCCGGAACGACGACATCGACGTGGTGGTCGGCCTGGAGTCGGGCGCGGACGACTACGTGGTCAAGCCGGTGCAGGGCCGGGTGCTGGACGCCCGGATCCGCGCGGTGCTGCGCCGGGGCGAACGGGAGTCGAACGACTCGGCCACGTTCGGCTCGCTGGTGATCGACCGCTCGGCGATGACGGTCACCAAGAACGGGGAGGACCTCCAGCTCACCCCGACCGAGCTGCGGCTGCTGCTGGAGCTCAGCCGCCGCCCGGGCCAGGCCCTCTCCCGCCAGCAGCTGCTGCGGCTGGTCTGGGAGCACGACTACCTCGGCGACTCGCGGCTGGTGGACGCCTGTGTGCAGCGGCTGCGCGCCAAGGTCGAGGACGTACCGTCCTCCCCCACCCTCATCCGTACGGTCCGCGGGGTCGGCTACCGGCTCGACTCGCCGCAGTGACCCGGTAGGCCCGGGCCCCCGGCACCCGGCGCCTCCTGGGCCGGAGGTTCCCCAGGCCGTGAGCCGGAAGTTCCCCAGACCGTGACAACGCACGGGCAGAGCCCGACACATACGGACACATACGGACAGAGAGAGCGCAGTGACGGAAGAGACCGGCCGAGGCCGGGCCGCCGGGAGCCTGATGAGGATCAGCATGCGGTGGATCAGCCTGCGGCTGCGGCTGATGCTGGTCTTCGCCCTGGTGGCGCTGGCGGCGGCGGTGTCCGCGTCGGCGATCGCCTACTGGCTGAACCGCGACGCGGTCCTCACCCGGACCCAGAACGCGGCGCTGGACGACTTCCGCAAGTCGCTCCAGGACAACACCGGCGCGCTGCCGCTGTCGCCGACCTGTCCCGAACTCCAGGACGCCGCCGACCGGATGGCCGGGACCTCGCAGAAGTACGCGGTCCTGCTGATCGGGAAGGTCAAGGGCGGCGGCAGCTGCGCGGCGCCCTCCGACCGCGACCTGTTCACGCTGGAGACGGTGCCGAAGACGCTGGTCACCGCGGTCAACCGGGAACGCAAGGTCGACGACTCGAACCCGTACCCGTACCACCTGTACTGGCAGCGGATCACCCTCGACGGCAAGCCGTACCTGGTGGGCGGCGCCAAGGTGATCGGCGGCGGCCCCACCGGCTACCTGCTGAAGTCGCTGGAGAACGAGCGCGCGGACCTCAACTCGCTCGCCTGGTCGCTGGGGATCGCCACCGGCCTGGCCCTGATCGGCTCGGCCCTGCTCGCGCAGGCGGCGGCCTCGACGGTGCTGCGGCCGGTGCAGCGGCTCGGCGAGGCGGCGAGCCGGCTGGGCGAGGGCAAGCTGGACACCCGGCTCCAGGTCTCGGGCACGGACGAACTGGCGGAGCTGTCGCGGACCTTCAACCGGGCCGCCGCGTCGCTGGAGCAGCGGGTCGAGGAGCTCAGCGCCCGCGAGGCGGCGAGCCGGCGGTTCGTCGCCGACATGTCCCACGAGCTGCGCACCCCGCTGACCGCCATCACGGCGGTGACGGAGGTGCTGGAGGACGAGGCGGACTCCCTCGATCCGATGATCGCGCCCGCGGTGCAGCTCGTGGTGAGCGAGACCCGGCGGCTGAACGACCTGGTGGAGAATCTGATGGAGGTCACCCGCTTCGACGCGGGCACGGCCCGGCTCGTCCTGGACGACGTGGACGTCGCCGACCAGGTGACCGCCTGCATCGACGCCCGCGCCTGGCTGGACGCCGTCGAACTGGACGCCGAGCGCGGCATCATGGCCCGCCTCGACCCGCGCCGCCTGGACGTCATCCTGGCGAACCTGATCGGCAACGCGCTCAAGCACGGCGGCTCGCCAGTGCGGGTGCGGGTGCGCCCGGTGGACGACGAGCTGATCATCGAGGTCCGCGACCACGGCCCCGGCATCCCCGAGGACGTGCTGCCGCACGTCTTCGACCGCTTCTACAAGGCCAGCGCCTCGCGCCCGCGCTCCGAGGGCAGCGGCCTCGGCCTGTCCATCGCACTGGAGAACGCCCACATCCACGGCGGCGAGATCACGGCCGCCAACTCGCCCGAGGGCGGCGCGGTCTTCACGCTGACACTGCCGCGGGACGTGTCCGCGACCGGGGACGCGGACGAGGACGGGGACGGGGACGGGAACGCGAAGGACACGGACGCGAAGGCCCCGAAGAACGCCAAGAACGCCAAGACCGGCGGCAAGGACGGCAAGGACGGCCGCGGTCCGGCTCAAGGGGGCACGAAGTGAGGCGCACGGCGCGGACGGCCGCGCTCACCGCCGCCCTGTGCGCCCTCGCCGCCGGCTGCGGCATCCGCGGCACCGCCGTCCCCGTCGACGCGGGTAGCGCACCCTCGCGGGCGTCCTGTCTGACCCGGCCGGCGCCGGCCCCGGCCACGCCCCAGCCCGAGGGACAGACGTTTACCGTGCAACTGGTGTGCGCCTCCCAGCTGACGCCGGTGGTCCGGCAGCGCACCGGCCTCGGGCCAGAGCGCACCGTCGACATGGCGCGGGCGCTCCTGGAGGAGCTGCGCCGCCAGCCCTCGTCCGCCGAGGAGGCGACGGGCCTGTCCACCGACGTGCCGCAGCGGCTCACCGTCGCCGGCCCGCGCCGGGACGACCCGGCCGGCACGCTCCGGCTGAGCACCCCGCCGGACGAGCTCCCGCAGCTCGGTCTGGCGCAGATCGTCTGTACGTTCGCGGGCACCGCGGCGGCCGGGGGGCGGCGCTCGGTGCTGCTCGGCGGGCCCGGCGGGGAGGCGCCCCGGAGCTATGTGTGCACGGACGACACCCGGGCCCACCCGGAGAACCTCCAGGGCGACTGAGCGCTCCGGCGCGGCGCCGGCGCCCGGTCCGCGCCGGTACCGCGCGTCCGCGGCCGGAACCGCGCGCCCCGCACACCGCGTCCTGTGGTGCGTGCAGCGTCATGGTTACGGCGGTACGGCCGCCCTCCGACACCGCTACCGCGTCGCGGGCTGCGTCCTCCTCGCCGCCCACCTGGTCGTGGTGGGCTGGCTGGCCATGCGGCCGCTGACCGCTCCCTGGGTCTCCGCCGCGCATCTGGAGCCGTTCGCCACGCTCCGCGCCGACCTGGCGCTCGGGCCCTGGGACGCGACGCGGGCGATCTTCGGGGGGCTGCTCCCGTTCGCGCCGCTGGGGGTGCTGCTGCCCTGGGCGGGCGGCCGGCTCGACGCGTCGCCGCTCGGCTCGCTGGCCCGTACGGTCTTCACCTCCGCCATGCTCTCCCTGGTCCTCCAGGTGGTCCGGGGCGGTGTGGTGGGGCAGGTGCTGGACCTGGACGCGCTGCTGCTCAACGTCACCGGGGTGGCGGTCGCCCACCTCGCGGTGGTGCCCGCGGCGCGGGCCCGGCTGCGCCGGCGGGGCCGGGGCGCCCCGGTCCGCCCTCCCCGTCCCCTCCTCCGGGAGGAGGGTACGTCTCAGGGTCCGACCCCGACGATCCCCAGGGTCGGAGTCGCCCCGTGGAGTGACGCCCTGCCGGGCGCCCGGTCCTAGCGTGGAGTCATCGGGAGGACGCCCCTCCCGGTCCCGGGCCGCCGCCCGGGTCGCCCGCTCGTACGCGAGGAGACTCCGCCATGCCCGCCGCCCTGGTCCGCCCGCGTGACCACCGGATGATCGCCGGTGTCTGCGCGGGACTCGCCCGCCGCTTCGGCACCACGCCCACCACGATGCGTCTGATCTTCCTGGTGTCCTGTCTGCTGCCCGGCCCGCAGTTCCTGGTCTATCTGGCGCTCTGGGTGATGCTGCCCGACGAGGGCCGCCGCTCGTCCGAATCCTGGTGACGCCCGGCCGCCGCCGGGACGGCCCGCCGGCGCCCCGTCCGCACAGCGGCCGCGCCCCTGCTCGGGGGCGCGGCCGGTGTGCGGACGGGGCGCCGGGTGCGGCGTCCGTGAGGTCGTGCGGTTCTCAGTGGTGCCCGCCGGACAGGTTGCCGGTCGAGAGGCCCTTGGGAAGGGCGCCGTCCGGGACGAGGCCCAGGAGGCCGCCGTTGCCCTTGTTGTCACCCGGACCCTCCTGCGCCACCGGGCCCTTCTGGGGGAACACCGCGCGGTCCACGGCCCCGGCCGTGGTCTGCAGCGCGGAGGAGCCCAGCGCGCGGTTGGTGGCGCTGATCAGCGGTCCGCCGGGGAGCACCGGGGCGAGGTCCTCGATGGGCAGCTGCTTGCTGGTGCGGGCGGCCAGGTTGGTGGCCTTCTCCAACGGGCCCGTGGGAGCCGCGGCCGACGCGGTGCCCGCCGCGGTGACGGCGATGGCAGCGCCGAGGGCGGCGGCACCGATGGTCTTGATGGTTCCCTGCTTCATGTGAAATCTGTCCTCGTGACGGGGGAGGTTAATTTCCCGGAGGCTTTGCAACCTGTCACGAGAACGACCGGCCCATACCGAATGACACGGCCGGGACGTTTGAATTCCCGGCCGTATCAGTCGTATTCAGGGACGATTGACCGCCAGTCGTATTGCCTGCGAATGCCGCGACCCGACGGTTTCCGTCGCTCCTAGCGGAACAGCCACTCCGACTTGAGCTCGGCGTATCCGGGCTTGATCACGTCGTTGATCATTGCCAGCCGCTCGTCGAAGGGGATGAAGGCGGACTTCATCGCATTGACGGTGAACCACTGCATGTCGTCGAGCGTGTAGCCGAACGCCTTGACCAGGTGATCGAATTCGCGGCTCATGCTGGTTCCGCTCATCAGACGATTGTCGGTGTTCACCGTCGCCCGGAAATGCAGCTTGCGGAGCAGGCCGATCGGGTGCTCCTCGTACGAGGTGGCCGCCGCCGTCTGGAGGTTGGAGGTCGGGCACATCTCCAGGGGGATGCGCTTGTCCCGGACGTAGGAGGCGAGGCGGCCGAGCTTGACCGTGCCGTCCTCGGCGATCTCGATGTCGTCGATGATCCGCACACCGTGGCCAAGCCGGTCGGCGCCGCACCACTGCAGGGCCTGCCAGATGGAGGGGAGGCCGAACGCCTCGCCGGCGTGGATGGTGAAGTGGTTGTTCTCGCGCTTGAGGTACTCGAACGCGTCGAGGTGGCGGGTGGGAGGGAAGCCGGCCTCGGCGCCCGCGATGTCGAAGCCGACGACGCCGGAGTCCCGGTAGCGGTTGGCGAGTTCGGCGATCTCCAGGGCGCGGGCGGCGTGCCGCATGGCGGTCAGCAGCGCGCCGACGCGGATGCGGTGGCCCGCCGCCTTCGCCCGCCGCTCACCCTCGCGGAAGCCCTCGTTGACGGCCTCGACGACCTCTTCGAGGGTGAGTCCGGCCTCCAGGTGCTGCTCGGGGGCGTAGCGGACCTCGGCGTAGACGACGCCGTCGGCGGCGAGGTCCTCGGCGCACTCGGCGGCCACCCGGACCAGGGCCTCGCGGGTCTGCATGACGGCGCAGGTGTGGGCGAAGGTCTCCAGGTAGCGCTCCAGCGACCCGGAGTCGGCGGCCTCGCGGAACCAGACGCCCAGCTTCTCGGGGTCGGTCTCGGGGAGGCGGTCGTACCCGGTCTCCCGGGCCAGGTCGACGACCGTGGCGGGGCGCAGGCCGCCGTCCAGGTGGTCGTGGAGCAGCACCTTGGGGGCGCGGCGGATCTGTTCGGGGCTCGGGAGTGCGGTGGTGTCGCTCGTCATTTCGGCACTCTAGCCCCTACGCGCGTAGATGCACCCGAACGATACGGAACGGTGACCCGTCGGCGGGGTGGACACCGCGTCTCGTTCTGCCATCGTTGTCTGCCATGGTTCAGCAAGCGCTGCCGCAACCGGATCCGCTGGGGCCGGAAGGGTCCTCACAGGGATCAGAGGAACCAGAGGGATCAAAGGGACCGCACGGCCCTGTGGGGCCATGGGGGCGCAAACGCGGCCCACAGCGCCGGAAGGCCGTCGAGCCCGCGCTGAGCAGGCCGTTCGGGGCGGGCCGGGCCGGGGAGGCCGTCACCGGGGTGGCGCTGCTGCTGCCCGGCGGCCCGGCCATAGGACGACGGCGGCCGCCGTCCCGGATCCCGGCCGCCCAGGGCCGGCTGGCCCGCCGGCTCACCCGCGCGGGCGCCGGCGAGGGCCTGGCCACCCACGTCGTCCGCTACCGCCACCGGGGCTGGAACGGCGCGGCGGCGCATCCGGTGGAGGACGCGCTGTGGGCGGCGGACGAGGTCGTGCGGCGGTACGGCGACGTGCCGGTGTGCCTGGTGGGTACGGACCTGGGCGGCCGGGCGGCGCTGCGGGCGGCCGGCCATCCGGCGGTGACCTGCGCGGTGGCGATCGCCCTCTGGCTGCCCGACCCGGAGGCCGTCCTCGACCCGGATCCGGTGCGGCAGCTGGCCGGGCGCCGGGTGCTGCTGGTGCACGGGACCAACGACGAGCGCACCGATCCGGACCTCTCCTACCGGTTCGCCGAGCGGGCCAAGAAGATCAACCGGGAGGTGTGCCGGTTCGAAGTCCACTCGGACGGACATGGGTTGCGGCAGCACCGCGCCGAAGTGCTGGCCCTGACCGCCGACTTCGTCCGGGGCACCCTGTTCGGCCACCCGTGTGCCCGGCCGTTGGCGGACGCCCTGGCCGCGCCGCCCCCGCTGGGCCTGCGGATGCCGCTGGCCTGCGGGTTCGGGGAGACGCTCGGCCACTGACGGTCAGCGGTGCAGCAGCAGCTGCCCCCGGCGCGAGAGCAGGAAGCGCTTGAAGGCGGCCACGGGCGGGGTGTCGGGGTGGCCGTCCAGCCAGGCCACCCCGATCTCGCGGACCGCGCGCGGCGCGGTGACGGTCAGCTCCACGACGCCGGGGCGCGGCACGGCGGGCGGCGGGAGCAGGGCGACACCGAGCCCGGCGGCGACCAGGCCGCGCAGGGTCTCGGGGTCCTCGCCCTCGAAGGCGATCTTCGGGGTGAACCCGGCCTCGGCGCAGAGCGCGTCGGTGATGCGGCGGAGCCCGTAGCCCGGTTCGAGGGTGACGAACAGCTCGGCGGACGCCTCCGCGAGGCGGATCCGCTTGCGGACGGCCAGCGGGTGGTCGTCGGGGACGACGAGCCGCAGCTTCTGCTCGTCGAGGCGGCGGGCGACGAGGTCCGGCGCGTCCGGGACGGGCGAGGTGAGGCAGAGGTCGAGGTCGCCGTCGCGGAGCCGCTCGATCATCGCCTCGCCGTAGTTCTGGACCAGTTGGAAGCGGACGCGGGGGTGGTCGGCGCGGAACGCGCGGATGAGCTCGGGTACGGTCTCGGAGCCCATGGTGTGCAGGAAGCCGAACGCGATCTTGCCGGCGGCGGGGTCGGCGTCCGCCCGGACGGACTCGGCGGCGCGGTCCACCTCCCCGAGCGCCCGCTCGACCGTGGCGAGGAAGGTCCGGCCGGCGGCGGTGAGCGAGACGGTACGGCCGTGGCGGGCGAACAGGGCGACGCCGAGGTCGTGTTCGAGCCGGGCCATGGAGCGGCTGAGCGTCGACTGCGGCATCCCCAGCTGCTGGGCGGCGCGGGTGACGTGCTCGTGCCGGGCCACGGCGACGAACTGGGCGAGCCGCGGAGTGAGCGTCACCGCCCAGGAGTCCGCCTCGACGTCAGCGCTCGGCGCGGGTCCCGTCGCTGCCGCCGAGGTGACGGGCGTCAAGGATCCGCCAGTAACAGGGATGTCTTTTCTGTTGCGCTCCGGTGACAGAGGAGGCCCTGACCTGCGTTCATGCTTCACAGGATGGATTATGGCCATTCTGTGCATTGGACGCATCAGATGCAGCCTGCATACGGTTTGGACATGCCTCCTGCCGATACCGGGGCATCCGTCGTCATAGCGCGCTCGGATGCCTTTCCCTCGCCGTCCCCTTCCCCCACCCAGGACTCCCGGATCGCGCCCGGCGACCCCGGCTACCGCCGGATGAGCTTCGCCCTCTTCGCGGCGGGCGTCGCCACGTTCGCGCTCCTCTACTCCACCCAGGCCCTGCTCCCCGCGGTCTCCGACGGCCTCGGGGTGACCGCCGACCAGGCCAGTTGGACGGTCTCCGGCGCGACGGCCGGCCTGGCCCTCGCCGTCGTCCCGCTCAGCGCCCTCTCGGAACGGTTCGGCCGGCGGGCCATGATGACGGCCGCCCTGTGCGTCGCGGCACTGCTGGGGCTGCTGGTGCCGTTCGCCCCGGACCTCGGCTGGCTGACCGGGCTGCGCGTGGCGCAGGGCGCGGCGCTGGCGGGCGTGCCGGCGTCGGCGATGGCCTACCTGGCGGAGGAGGTCCGTCCGCGCGCCCTGGTCGGCGCGGTCGGGCTGTTCGTGGCGGGCAACGCGATCGGCGGCATGTCCGGCCGCATCCTCGCCGGCTGGGTCGCCCAGGCGTGGGACTGGCGCGCGGGGCTGGCGTCGGTCGGCGTGCTGGCGGTGGTGTGCGCGGTGGCGTTCCGGCTGCTGATCCCCAAGGCCCGGCACTTCACCCCCGGTTCGGTGGCGCCGCGCGACCTGGCCCGTACGCTCGGCCGGCACCTCTCCGACCCGCTGCTGGTCCGGCTGTACCTGATCGGCGCGCTCTTCATGACCGTCTTCGGCGCGGTCTACACCGTCATCGGCTACCGCCTGGCCGCGGCGCCCTTCTCCCTCCCGCAGGGGCTCGTCGGCTCGGTCTTCCTCGTCTACCTGGTCGGCACGGTCTCCTCGGCCGCGGCCGGCAAGCTGGTCGGCCGGCTGGGCCGGCGCGGCGCCCTCTACCTGGCCATGGGCACCACGTCCCTGGGCCTGCTGCTGACGCTGACGTCCTCCCTGACGGCCGTCCTCCTCGGCCTCGTCCTGATCACCGCCGGCTTCTTCGCGGGCCACGCGGTCGCCTCGTCCTCGGTCAGCCGCACCGCGACCACGGGCCGCGCCCAGGCGTCCGCCCTCTACCAGACGGCCTACTACCTCGGCAGCTCGGTGGGCGGCACGGTCGGCGCGCTCGCGTTCCGCGCCGGGGGCTGGGACGGCGTCATCGTCCTCGGTCTCGTCGCGATGGTGGCGGCGGCGTCGATCACGCTGTACGCGACGCGCAAGGCGCTGGTGGAACGGCGGGTGGCCGCGCGGGCGTGAGCCCGCGGGTGGGCTGCCCCAGACCCACCCCTTCGCCGATTCCCGGGGGCCAAGCCCCCGGCGCCCCGAAACCGCGCTCCGCGCGATTGTCCTCAAGCGCCGGACGGGCTATATCAGCCCGTCCGGCGCTTGAGGACGCGCGCCGCAGGCGCGCTCGGGGTGCGGGGGGGCGCAGCCCCCGCAAGAAACGGTGAAAGGGTGGGACAGGGGCTCCGAACCGGCGTTCGCGCGGGCGGGGCAGTGCAGTGACGTGCCGTGGGAAAGCCGGGGATGAATCCCCGGATACGGCAACGGGACCGGTGGCAAGCCACCGGCCCCGTTCACCCGTTCATGGCGTCCGCAGGTCAGGCGATGCGGTCCAGCACGATCGGGTTCGGCGTGAAGTCCGTGCCGGCGGGGGCGATCTCGACGCCGCCGTCCAGGGCCGCGAGGGCGTAGTCGAACTTCTCGGGGGTGTCCGTGTGCAGGGTCAGCAGCGGCTGGCCGGCCGTGACCGTGTCGCCCGGCTTGGCGTGCATCTCGATGCCCGCGCCGGCCTGCACCGGGTCCTCCTTACGGGCGCGGCCCGCGCCGAGGCGCCAGGCGGAGACGCCGACGGCGTAGGCGTCGAGCTTCGTCAGGACGCCGGACGCCGTCGCGGTGACGACGTGCTGCTCGCGGGCGACCGGGAGGGCCGCGTCCGGGTCGCCGCCCTGGGCGATGATCATGCGGCGCCAGTGGTCCATGGCGGAGCCGTCGGCGAGGGCCTTGGCCGGGTCCGCGTCGGGCAGGCCGGCCGCGGCGAGCATCTCGCGGGCGAGGGCGAGGGTGAGCTCGACGACGTCGGCCGGGCCGCCGCCCGCGAGGACCTCGACGGACTCGCGGACCTCGAGGGCGTTGCCGGCGGTGAGGCCGAGCGGGGTCGACATGTCGGTGAGCAGGGCGACGGTCTTGACGCCGTGGTCGGTGCCGAGGCCGACCATCGTGGAGGCGAGCTCGCGCGCGTCCTCGATGTTCTTCATGAACGCGCCGGAGCCGACCTTGACGTCGAGGACGAGCGAGCCCGTACCCTCGGCGATCTTCTTCGACATGATCGAGCTGGCGATCAGCGGGATCGCCTCCACCGTGCCCGTGACGTCGCGGAGCGCGTACAGCTTCTTGTCGGCGGGGGCGAGGCCGTCACCGGCCGCGCAGATGACGGAGCCGACGTTCCGGAGGACGTCCATCATCTCGTCGTTGGAGAGCAGCGCCCGCCAGCCGGGGATGGATTCCAGCTTGTCGAGGGTGCCGCCGGTGTGGCCGAGGCCGCGGCCGGAGAGCTGCGGGACGGCCGCGCCGCAGGCGGCGACCAGGGGGGCCAGGGGCAGCGTGATCTTGTCGCCGACGCCGCCGGTGGAGTGCTTGTCGGCGGTGGGCACGGGCAGCGAGGAGAAGTCCATGCGCTCGCCGGACTTGATCATCGCCGCCGTCCAGCGGGCGATCTCCGCACGGTCCATGCCGTTCAGCAGAATCGCCATGGCGAGCGCGGACATCTGCTCGTCGGCGACCTCGCCCCGCGTGTAGGCGTCGATCATCCAGTCGATCTGCTCGTCGGTCAGACGGCCGCGGTCGCGCTTGGCGCGGATGACGGAAATGGCGTCCATCAGCACATTTTCCTTAAGTTCGTGCGTCCTCAGGTCTTCCCGGGGCCGGAAAGTGACCCGGACGGGCTGACGCGTCAGCCCGTCCGGCGCTTGAGGACATCTTCATCGATCGAGGTCGGCGGGCCCAAACGCGTCCGGCAGGAGTTCGGCCAGCGGGCGGATCCCGGAGGCCGTGTCGACGGCCAGCTCCGGGCCGCCGTGCTCCCACAGGAGCTGGCGGCAGCGGCCGCACGGCATCAGGAGGTCGCCGTTGCGGTCGCAGCAGGTGAAGGCGGTCAGCTTGCCGCCGCCGGAGGAGACGAGGGCGGAGATCAGACCGCACTCGGCGCACAGGGCGACGCCGTAGGCGGCGTTCTCCACGTTGCAGCCGGTGACCACGCGGCCGTCGTCGACGACGGCCGCGGCACCGACGGGGAAGCCGGAGTACGGGGCGTAGGCCCGGGACATGGCGTCCCGGGCCTGCGCGCGCAGATCCGCCCAGAGAGCGGGAGAGGTCACTTTCCTTGACCCTTTCGGTAGGGCTTGCCGTCCGCCTTGGGCATCCGCAGCCGTTGCGAGAACAGCGACAGCACCAGCAGCGTGACGACGTACGGCGTGGCGTCCACGAACTCCAGCGGCACGGTGTCCGTCAGGGCGAACCAGACGAACAGCGCCACGGCGACGACCGCGGCGGCGACGGCCGCGCGGATCTTGCCGCCCTTGAAGCGCCAGGCCGCGAAGCCGACCAGCAGCACGGCGATCAGCAGCAGCAGCGCGTGGACGGTGGGGCCGCCCGAGCGGAGCTGGAGGCTGTCCATGAAGCCGAAGAGGCCGGCGCTCATGGCCACGCCGCCCGGCCGCCAGTTGCCGGAGATCATCGTGGCGAGGCCGATGTAGCCGCGGCCGCCGGTCTGGCCGTCGGAGTACATGTGGGTGCCGATGGCGAGGAACGCGCCGCCGAGTCCGGCGAGGGCGCCGGAGACGACAACCGCCGCGTACTTGTACGTGTAGACGTTGACGCCGAGCGACTCGGCGGCCACCGGGCTCTCACCGCAGGAGCGCAGGCGCAGGCCGAAGGCCGAGCGCCACAGCACGAAGAACGTGCCGACGAAGAGCAGCGCGGCGACGATCGTCAGCCACGACACCTCGGAGACGAAGCCGCGCACGATGCCGGCGAGGTCTGAGACGAGGAACCAGTGGTGCTTCTCCACGTCGTGCAGCCAGTCGGCAAGGCCGGGGATGGAGAAGTCGCCCATGTTGCTCATGACGGGCGACTGCTTGTCGTTGCCGCCCGCCTGCTGGGCGGCGCTGCCCTCGGCGCCGAACCACAGCTTGGCGAAGTACTGGGTGACGCCCAGGGCCAGGATGTTCATGGCCACACCGGAGATGATGTGGTCCACGTTGAAGGTGACGGTGGCGATCGCGTGCAGCAGGCCGCCGAGCGCGCCGCCGGCGATGCCGGCCGCGGCCGCGACCCAGGGGCCGTGCTGCCAGCCCATCCAGCCGGCGGAGAAGGCACCCAGCATCATCATGCCTTCGAGGCCGATGTTGACGACGCCCGCCCGCTCGGACCAGAGGCCGCCGAGGCCCGCGAGGCCGATCGGCACCGCGGCCGCGAGGGCCGAGCCGAACTGGCCGGAGCCGGTCAGGTCGTTGGCGCCGGTGATCGCGCGCAGCGCGGAGAGCAGGATCAGCGCGCCCGCCACGCCCAGCATGATGACGGGGTAGGAGAGCTTCCGCTTCCCGCCGTCGCCCTTGTTCTTCCCGCTCAGCCGGTCGGCGAGCCCGGAGGTGAAGGTGGTACTCACGCGGAAACCTCCGCCTTGTCGCTCTTGCGGGCCTGGGCGGCGAGCTCCTCGCCGACCTTGCGCTGCTGGGTCTTGAGGCCGTAGCGCCGCACGATCTCGTAGGCGATGACGACGCAGAGGACGATGACGCCCTGGATCACGCCGACGATCTCCTGGGCGTAGCCCTCGAATTCGAGCTGCGTGCCGGTGCGGTCCAGGAAGCCCCAGAGCAGGGCGCCCAGCGCCATGCCGACGGGGTGGTTGCGGCCCAGCAGGGCGATGGCGATACCGGTGAAGCCGATGCCCGTGGGGAAGTCGGTGCCGTAGTTGTACGAGACGCCGAGCAGGGTCGGCATGCCGACGAGGCCGGCGACGGCGCCGGAGAGCAGCATCGAGGTGACGATCATGCGCTTGACGCTGACGCCGCTGGCCTGGGCGGCCGACTCGGACTGCCCGACGGTGCGCAGGTCGAAGCCGAAGCGGGTGCGGCCCAGAACGAACCAGTAGGCCAGGCCCGCGACAGCCGCGACGATCACGAAGCCGTAGATCGGCTTGGGCGTGGTCGGGATCTCGAAGAAGTGCGCCGAGTCCGGCAGGTAGGGCGTGTGGAGCAGGTTGCCCTCCTTCTTCGCCAGCCGGCCGTCCTGAAGGAAGTAGCCGATCACCGAGGCGCCGATGGCGTTCAGCATGATCGTGCTGATCACCTCATTGACGCCGCGGGTGGTCTTCAGCAGACCCGCGATGCCCGCCCAGATCGCGCCGACCGCCATCGCCACGATGATGATGACCGGGATCTGGATGATGCCCGGCAGGGTGAGCGCGCCACCGACGACGGCGGCGAAGAAGGCCGCGATGCGGTACTGGCCGTCGACGCCGATGTTGAAGAGGTTCATCCGGAAGCCGATGGCGACGGCCAGCGCGGACAGGTAGTACGGGGTGGCCTTGTTGATGATCCAGACCTGGCTGTCGCTCTTCGAACCGAAGTCGACCATCACCTGGTAGGCGTGGAACGGGTCCTTGCCGGTGGCCGCGATGATGACCGAGGTGATCGCGACGGCGGCCACGATCGCCAGCAGGGGCGCGGCGATCCCCAGGATGATCTTGTTCTTGTCGAACTTCTTCACTTGGAGTCTCCTCCTTCCGCGCTGTCGCTGTCGTCGTTGGTGCCGTCGGCCGGGGCCGGCGGCTCTTCGGGGGTCTCGGGGTTCTCGGCGTGCTCGAGGTGCCCGGTCGCGGCGCCGGTCATGGCCGAGCCCAACTCCTCCGGGGTGATGGTGGCGGGGTCCGCGTCGGCGACCAGGCGGCCGCGGAACATCACCCGCAGGGTGTCGGAGAGCCCGATGAGCTCGTCCAGGTCAGCAGAGATCAGCAGCACCGCGAGTCCCTCGCGGCGCGCCTCGCGGATCTGGTCCCAGATCTGCGCCTGCGCGCCGACGTCCACACCGCGGGTGGGGTGGGCGGCGATGAGCAGCTTCGGCTTGTGGCTCATCTCGCGGCCGACGATCAGCTTCTGCTGGTTGCCGCCGGAGAGCGAGGCCGCGGTGACCTCGATGCCGGGCGTGCGGACGTCGAACTCGCGGACGATGCGCTCGGTGTCGGCGCGGGCGGCCTTGTTGTCGAGGAACGCGCCCTTGCTGTTGGGCTTCTCCGTGACGTGGCCGAGGATGCGGTTCTCCCACAGGGGGGCTTCCAGCAGCAGGCCGTGGCGGTGCCGGTCCTCGGGGATGTAGCCGATGCCGCCCTCACGCCGCTTGCGGGTCGGCGTGTGGGTGATCTCGGCGCCGTCGAGGGTGACGGTGCCGCGGTCCGGGTCGCGCATGCCCATGATCGTCTCGACCAGTTCGGCCTGGCCGTTGCCCTCCACGCCCGCGAGGCCCAGGACCTCGCCCTTGTGGATGGTGAACCCGATGCCGTCGAGGACGGTCCGGACCACGCCGTCGGAGTCGGTGGCCGACAGGTGCAGGCCCTCGACGGTGAGCATGGGCGTGTCGGTGACCGTGGACTCGCGGGTCTCCGGCGAGGGCAGTTCCTCGCCGACCATCAGCTCGGCGAGCTGCTTGGGCGTGGTCTCGCTGGGGACCGCGGTGCCGACGGTGGTGCCGCGGCGGATGACGGTGATGTCGTCCGCGACGGAGAGCACCTCGCCGAGCTTGTGGGAGATGAAGATGACCGTCAGGCCCTCGGCCTTGAGCTCGCGCAGGTTGTCGAAGAGCGCGTCGACCTCCTGCGGGACCAGGACGGCGGTCGGCTCGTCCAGGATCAGCGTGCGGGCGCCGCGGTAGAGGACCTTGAGGATCTCCACGCGCTGGCGGTCGGCGACGCCGAGGTCCTCGACGAGGACGTCGGGACGGACGCCGAGGCCGTACGCGTCGGAGATCTCCTTGATCTTCTTGCGGGCCCTGCCGCCGATGCCGTGGAGCTTCTCGGCGCCGAGGACGACGTTCTCCAGAACGGTCAGGTTGTCGGCGAGCATGAAGTGCTGGTGCACCATGCCGATGCCGCGCGCGATGGCGTCGGCCGGGCTGTGCAGGCTGACCTGCTCGCCGTCGAGCGTGATGGTGCCCTCGTCCGGCTTCTGCATGCCGTAGAGGATCTTCATCAGGGTGGACTTGCCGGCGCCGTTCTCGCCGCAGAGGGCGTGGACGGTGCCGCGGCGGACCGTGAGGCAGATGTCGTGGTTGGCCACGACACCGGGGAACCGCTTGGTGATGCCTTGCAGTTCCACCGCCGGAGCGGTGCCGCTGCTGGATTCTTTGCTGGACGCTTTGATGGCGCACTCTCCTCGGGGAAAGGGAGCGGGGGTGACACCGGGCTGTCCACCGGGTGGGGGAACGGTGGAGATCTCCGGACGGGCGGGGGTGACGCTACACGCGGCAACTGCACGCTACGCGCGTAGCGTTGGCGCGTATGTGCGGGCCCGGCGAGGGTGTTCCCCGCCGGGCCCGGTCAACCGGTCGGCCGGCCGGAGCCGGCCGACGGTCACGGCTGGGTCTTGACCTTGACCTGACCGTCCACGATCTTCTTCTTCGCGGCCTCGATCTTGTCCTTGATGTCGTCGATGAAGCCGCCCGAGGTCACCAGCGAGACGCCGCCGTCCTTGAGCAGGTAGGTCTTCGGGCCGGTGATCGGCTTCTTGTCCTTGACGCTCTTGACCAGGTCGAAGACGGCCACGTCCACGTTCTTCACCACCGAGGTGAGGATGTGGTCCTTGTACTGCGCCAGGCCCGGCAGCTGGTACTGGTCGGAGTCCACGCCGATCGCCCAGGCGTCCTTCTGGCCCGCGACGGCCTCGATGGAGCCGTTGCCGGAGAGACCGGCCGCGGTGTAGATCACGTCGATGCCCGAGTCGAGCATGCCCTTGGCCTTGTCCTTGGCCGCGGCCGGGTCGTTGAAGCCCTTGTCGTTGTTCGGGTACAGGTACTGCGAGGTCACCTGCGCCTTGGGGTCGGTGTCCTTGACGCCCTGCTCGAACCCGGCCTGGAACTTCTGGATGAGGGCGTTGTTCACACCGCCGATGAAGCCGACCTTGTGGGACTTGGACTTCAGGGCGGCGGCGACACCCGCGAGGTAGGAGCCCTCGTGCTCACCGAAGGTGACGCTCGCGACGTTCTTGCCCTGGGCCACCGAGTCGATCACGGCGAAGGTGGTGTCCGGGTGGTCCTTGGCGACCTTCTCGATCGACTTCTGGTAGTTGAAGCCGACGCCGATGACGGGGTTGTACCCGGCCTCGGCCAGCGAGTTCAGCCGCTGCTCGCGCTCGGCCTCCGTCTCACCGTTCTTGGCGGTCATCAGGCGGGCCTTGACGCCCAGCTCCTTCTCCGCCTTGTCGGCGCCGCGGGCGGCGGACTCGTTGAAGGAGTGGTCGTCACGGCCGCCGACGTCGAAGGCGAGACCGAGACCCTTGTCCTCCTTGCCGCCCGACTCGGTCGAGGACTCGCCACAGGCGGTGAGGGTGAATGCGAGAGCCGCGGTGGCAATGCCCGCGACAGTGATGGTGGATACCCGGCGCACGAGGGCCCCTTCACTCGAAGCGCCTCCATTGGCGCTGGTTCGGAGGGATCGTAACGCGCGTAGATGGCCTGAAAAGGGCTAGTCCCAAGCCGTTATCGGATCGTCGCGAACCGAACTCGACCGACA
This sequence comes from Streptomyces mobaraensis, assembly GCF_020099395.1. Taxonomy (NCBI): domain Bacteria; kingdom Bacillati; phylum Actinomycetota; class Actinomycetes; order Kitasatosporales; family Streptomycetaceae; genus Streptomyces; species Streptomyces mobaraensis. Next base: position 2,892,694 of record NZ_CP083590.1, read on the forward strand.
AACCTACATTTGGTTGCGATCAAGCAAAGCCGCGGCCGTGAACAGCTCCACCCCCACCTGGATGGCCCCCTCGTCGACGTCGAAGTCGCCGCGGTGCAGATCACGGCGTGTCGTGTCACCCACCGGGCGGACGCCCAGCCGGGCCATGGCCCCCGGGACCCGCTCCAGGTACCAGGAGAAGTCCTCCCCGCCGAGGCTCTGCTCGGTGTCCTCCACCGCGTCCGCGCCGCGCCGCGCCGTCATGGCCCGGCCCAGCAGCCCGGCGATCTCCGCGTCGTTGACCACCGGGGGGACTCCGCGGATGTAGGTGATCTGCGACTTGGCGCGGTGCAGGGTGGCCACCTCGTCCACGGCGGCGTGCACCAGGTCGGGAGCGTCGCGCCAGGCGTCGATGTCCAGGCAGCGGACGGTCCCGGAGAGCTCGGCGCGCTGCGGGATGACGTTGGCCGCGTGCCCGGCCTCCAGCCGTCCCCAGGTGACGGCGAGGCCCGCGCGGGTGTCGATCCGGCGGGCGAGCAGGGCGGGCACCTCGGTGGCCACCTTGGCCGCGGCGGTCACCAGGTCCGTGGTCAGGTGGGGGCGAGCGGTGTGGCCGCCGGGGCCGTCCAGCGCGACCTCCAGCTTGTCGCAGGCGGAGGTGATCGGTCCGGTCCGCAGCCCGATCCGGCCGACCTCGACCTTGGGGTCGCAGTGCACCGCCACGATCCGCCCGACGCCGTCCAGGGCGCCGTCCTCGATCGCGTCCAGGGCGCCGCCGGGCAGCACCTCCTCGGAGGGCTGGAAGATCAGCCGGACGGGGTGCGGCAGCAGCCCCTCCTCGGCCAGCGCGGCGAGCACCAGGCCCGTGCCGAGGACGACGGTGGTGTGCACGTCGTGCCCGCAGGCGTGGGCCGCGCCGGGAACGGTGGAGCGGTACGGGACCTGCTTGGTGTCGGGGATGGGGAGCGCGTCGAGATCGGCCCGGAAGGCCAGCACCGGGCGGCGCACGGCGCCCGGCCGGGAACGCCCGATGTCGCAGATCAGCCCGGTGCCGGAGGCCAGTGTCCGGGGCCGCAGCCCGGCCTTCTCCAGTCTGGCCCTGACCGCCGCGGTGGTCCGGAACTCGCGGTGCCCCAGCTCGGGGTGCATGTGCAAGTCCCGCCGGAAGGCGATGAGTTCGGCGCGCAGGTCGGCCGGAAGACGGCCGGGCAGCGCGCCGGCCAGGCCGCCTTCGAGATCGTCGACGGTGGTTTCGGGAGCGGCCTCACAGGGCATCAGGTGATTCACCCTTTGAAGAGTAGAGCCCTTCACAGGGCAACTGCCCTCCGATCATGAAAAGTTCAGCCGCATGGATGGGTCGCCAGGGGGGTATGACCCGTATTTACGGCGTACCTTTGCGAGACACCGTCAGGTGGCACTCGCTTGGGCGGATATCCGCGGTAGGCGGTGCGCTCCTCGGGCGCTGCCGGTGACGCGGGAGAGGAAGCCCTCGGCACGCGGCGAGGCATGGGCGGTGAGCCAGGCGGGATCGACGTCGCAGACGGCGACGGTCACCCCGGTGCCGGCCAGCGCGAGCGGCAGCGTGTGCACGACGGTGGACGGAAAGCTCAGCACCGTACGTCCTGTCGGGCCGCGCCGGGCGATCAGTTCCAGGGGCAGGTCGGGCCGGACGACCTCCAGGCCGAGCCGTCCGGATATGAGGCGCAGCTTGTCGGTGTTCTCGCGGCGGTGCGCGAAGTAGCGGGTGGCGCCGTGCTCCCCGGCCAGCGCGGCGACCGCCTCCAGGTAGCGCTCCGCGTCCACGATCCCCGTCTCGACCAGGGACGTTCCCACCAGGTCCGTGCTCCGGGTGAGGCGCGGCGGGCCGAAGGCCGCGCGGGTCCACGCGAAGGTGTTGGCCGTCACGGCCACTCCCGGGGGTGGTTCGACCGGCATCGACGTGAACAACTCCACACTTCGGCGGTTGTTCGGAGTGAGCATCCGGCGCGCCGAAGCGGATACCGGCGCGAAGACGACGTCAAGCGCTCCCCAGCCACCGCGCCCGCCCCGGTAGCGGTGCCAGCGTACGAACCGTTCCCCGCGCGCCAGTTGGCCGACGAACTCCATGGTGGCCGTGCCGTCGTCCACCACCACCAGCTCCCTCGCCCGGGTGAGGGTGAGCAGCAGCTGCACATAGCGCGAGAACGGGTCGCCGATGACGACGCGGCGGGCGGCGCGCAGCGGCCCGGCCAGCCCGCCGATGGTCTGCACCGGCGCCCCGGCCCCGCCGCGCGCCTCCTCCCAGCGCAGCCGGTGGCCCTGCGCGCGGGCCAGCTCGGCCATGCGGCGGAGCTGGCCGCGGGTCATGGGGTCGTGGGGGGCGAGGACGACGATGACGGTGTCGTGGGGGTCGGGGGTGTCGTCCCTGGTGTCCCTGGTGTCCGTGGCTTCGGTGGTGCCGGTGCCTTCGATGGCGCGGCGGTCGGCGGCGCGGCGGTCGGTCTGGCGGGGGACGCCGGCGCTGAGGAGGCCGGCGAGGGGCGGAGGCGGTGCGGGGGGCGCGCTCGCGCGGGAGTGCGCCCACTCCAGGACGTTGAGGAGCTGGACGGGGCTCTCGACGAAGGCCAGGGTCTCGGCCGGGCCACGGTCCGGGTCGGTGGCCGGGTCCCCGGGCCGCCGGGAGCGCTCCGCGTCCACCGCGCCGTCGTCCACCGCGCCGTCGTCCACCGCGTCATCGGCGGGTTCGGTCATCGGCCGGCGCCCGTCAGACCGCGGCCGGTTCGCGGTCACCGGCGGGGTCGGTACGGTCGGTCCGGTCGGTCCGGCCGCTCCCGTGGGCCCCTTCGGGCCCCTCGGCGCCCTCGGCCCGTTCGTCCGCCTGCGCGACGACGCCCGGCACCCGGCGGAGCTTCCGCATCGGCGCCAGTTCGCTCTCGTACACCCGCTTCACTCCGTCCCCCAGGGACTCCTCGACCACCCGGATGTCGCGCACCAGCCGCTGCAGGCCGCCGGGTTCGACGGAGGCGGCCTGGTCGGAGCCCCACATGGCGCGGTCGAGGGTGATGTGCCGCTCGACGAAGGCGGCGCCGAGGGCGACGGCGGCCAGGGTGGTCTGGAGACCGGTCTCGTGACCGGAGTAGCCGATGGGGACGTTGGGGTACTCGGCCTGGAGGGTGTGGATGACGCGGAGGTTGAGCTCGGAGGCGCGGGCCGGGTAGGTGGAAGTGGCGTGGCAGAGCACGATGTTCTCGCTGCCCAGCACCTCGACGGCGTGCCGGATCTGCTTCGGGGTGGACATCCCGGTGGACAGTACGATCGCGCGGCCGGTGGCACGCAGGGTGCGCAGGAGTTCGTCGTCGGTGAGCGAGGCGGAGGCGACCTTGTGGGCCGGGAGGTCGAACTTCTCCAGGAAGGCGACGGACTCGACGTCCCACGGCGACGCGAACCAGGCGATGCCGCGCTCCCGGCAGTGCGCGTCGATCCTGCGGTATTCGTCTTCCCCGAACTCCACCCGGTGGCGGTAGTCGATGTACGTCATCCGGCCCCAGGGCGTGTCCCTTTCGAGTTCCCATTGGCTGCGCGGAGTGCAGACCTCCGGGGTCCTCTTCTGGAACTTGACCGCGTCACAGCCCGCGTCCGCCGCGGCGTCGACGAGGGCGAGCGCGGTACCGAGGTCACCGTTGTGGTTGATGCCGATCTCGCCGGTGATGTAGACGGGGTGACCGGGGCCGACGGGACGGTCGCCCAGGTGGCGGGTGCGAGCGGCGGGGCTGATGAGGGTGGCGGTGGAGGCCATGGGGACGGTTTCCTTCGTGTGGGGACGCGTGGGGGGACGGGGGTGGTGACGGCTGCTGGGCGCGGGGGCTGCGGTGGTGCGCGCCCCGCGCCAAGGCGCGGAGCTCGCGGGCGGTGTGGGGTGCGGATCGCGGTACGGACCTCTCCGCCGGGACCGGACCGGGTGTACCGGGCCGGTCCGCAGGGCCGCACGGGCCCGGACGTGAGGTACGGCGGTGGTCGGTCAGGGACGCGGGACGCGGTGGGAGGGACGGACGGCGGCGCACTCGCGGCCGTCGGTGTCCACCAGGACCCGGCCGCCGGTCCGGGTGCCGTCGGAGCCGAGGACGACGGCGTCGATGCCGTCGCTCCCGGGGAAGCCGTCGGGGAAGCCACCGGAGGTGCCGGTGAGGGCGCCGACGGCGGGCTGGGGCACGGAGTGCGTGGCAGGCGCGTCGGCGTCCAGGAGCGGCGCGAGGGCGCGGGCGCGCGCCAGGTCGGCGGGGTCGTCCACTTCCAGGACGCGCGCGGGCTCGGTGCGGACGGGTTCGACGCGGCCGAAGAAGCGGTGCCGGGCGGCGCGGAAGCCGTCGGCGCGCATGGCGTAGGCGGCTCCGGTTTCCAGCAGGTCCTGCGGGCGGTCCTGGCGGCGGGGCCGGTGGGACGGGTCATGGTTGACGCCCCGGGCGCCGGTGGACGTGAGGACTTCCGGTGCGTCCCGCCCGTGCCGCCCCTCCCGCCACAGGAAGCCGTGGAACGGCGCCACCGTCAGCGCGCAGTCCGCCTCCCGCCGCAGGACGGGCGCGGCGACGCCGTCGACGTCCCCGGCGGTGACGAACGGGCTGGTGCACTGCACGAGCAGGACGGTGTCCACCGCCCGGCCGGTCGCGGCTTCGTACGCGTCCAGGGCGTGCAGCACCGCCGCCTCGCTGGTCGCCGTGTCCCCGGCGAGCGCCGCGGGCCGTTCGACGACGTCCGCGCCGGCCGCGCGGGCCGCGGCGGCGACGGCGGGGTCGTCGGTCGAGACGACGACGTCGGTGACGAGCGCGGCGGCCCGGCAGGCGCGTACCGCGCGGGCGACGAGCGGTATCCCGCCGACGGGCGCCAGGTTCTTGCCGGGCACCCCCTTGGATCCGCCCCGGGCGGGGACGACGGCGAGGACGGAGGGCATCGGGGACTCCTCGGGTTCGGGTGCTCCGGACGCGCCGTCCGGCGCGGGGCGGCGGTGGCCGGCCGGCGGGTTCACAGCTCCCCCAGCCGCCGGATGACGGGCGCCACCCGCTGGACGCCGTGCCGGTACGCCCCTCGGGCCGCCCCGCGCAGGACGTCGCGGCCGGCGCGGCGCAGGGCGCTCCGGCCGGGCGGGGGCGCGGCGCGGCCGGGCAGCGGGCGCCCGTCGGGGCCGAAGCCGTGGCGGGCGAGGACGGCGGGCAGGTAGCCGGGGGCGGTCTCGGGTGTGTAGTACGGGCTCGGGGGCGGCAGCCGGTCGCGGGCGACGAGGTCCGCGACGCGCCGCCGGGCCGCGTCGAACGCCCGCTCGTACGGCTGGTCGGCGGCCACCCCCTGCCGGGCCAGCCACTCCGGTTCGGCCTTCGGCAGCCGTCCGGCGTCCAGGTGGTCCCATGAGGTCAGGCAGCCGGAGCCCAGGAAGTGGTGGTTGCCCAGCCGTTCGCGGATGCCGAGGTCGGTGAGGACGGCTGTGGGGACCGCCCGGTGCAGGGCTTCCAGGGCGGCGGTGGAGCTGACGGTGACCAGCAGGTCGGTGCGGTCGAGGACCGTGCCCATGTTGCCGTACACCAGGCGGCAGTTGGCGGGGAGGCCGCCGGGCAGCCGGGCGGCGAGCTTCTGGTACGGGTGTTCCTCGATGTGCGTCGTGTGTTCGCCGGGCTTGCTGCGCAGTTTGATCAGCACTTCGCGGCCGGGGTGCGCGCGGGCGTGCCCGGCGGCCCGCCGCAGCAGGTACAGCCGGTCCGCGCGGCTTTCCGGCACGGATGGCTGGGCGGCGAACACGACGGTGTACGGGCGCACTTCGCGGGGCACGGGCTCGTACGGGAGCCCCCCGAGGAACGGCAGGGCGCACTCCGTGACGCCGTCCGCCGGGGCGCCGACCCCTTCGTAGACCGCGCGGAAACGGTCCGCGTCATGGCGGGAGTTGGCGAGGACCACGTCGGCTCCGTGCCGCAACAGCAGTCCGTCGGCCAGCTTTTCGTAGACGACACCGACGTAGCCGGTCACGGCGACCGGACGCCGTCCGGCGCCGGACCAGGCCCGGGCGAGCGCGTGCAGCATCGCCTGGACGGTGCCGCCGACGCAGGCGAGGAGCACGACGTCGTACGGGGGCCGGCCGGCCGCGGCCGTGAACTCCGCGGCGGTCACCTCGCGCAACGCGTCGGCCCGCACGCCGACTTCGGTGAGCTGGCGGCGGGTGGGAGTGGCCCGCCCGCGCAGCAGGAAGCCGTCCAGCCGGGCGCCGGGGGCGAGCCGGTGCGCGGTGAGCGCTCCCCATTTCCACCGGGTGTCGGAGTCCGCGAGCACGGCGACGCGCGGCGGGGACGCGGAATGCGGGGGCGCTGCGGGAGCGGAGGGCGCTGAGGGCACGGAACCGACGATAGGAATGGATCCGGTTTGGCTGACCAACGCGAGCGCAACACTCGGTAAACAGCGCGCCGACACCCGGCGAAGCCGTTGACGCGCGCACCCGGTTCATCATTCCGCCGCACTTCGTTCACCCCGGCTTACGGCACCGGACAGCACGAATGCCGGGGCGTCACCTAACGTGACGCGGGTGGTCAAGCTCTCCGTCATCGTGCCGTTCTTCAATGTGCAGACGTATGCCTCGGACGCGCTGCGCAGCCTGAAAGCGAACTCCCGTGAGGATTTCGAATTCATTTTCGTCGACGATTGTTCGACCGACGGCACGTCCGCGCTTCTGGAACGGGCCCGGGACGACATACCCGGAGTGGTGCTGAAGCGCCACGAACGGAACGGCGGCCTGGCCACCGCCCGGAACACCGGACTGGACGCCGCCCGCGGCGAGTACGTGACCTTCCTGGACGGCGACGACTGGCTCGCGCCCGGCTACTACACGCGATTGGTGCAGGTCATCGAGGACATCGGCGTGGACTTCGTCCGCACCGACCATGTGCGGTGCACCGGCCGGAACCGCACCCTCCACCGCGTCCCGGACGGCCGGCGCGGGGTCGTCCTCGACCCCCGCGACGCGATACTCCCCGCGGACCGCTCCACGGCCGTCGATTACCCGTACGCCTGGGCCGGCATCTACCACCGCAGGCTGCTGGACGACGGACTCCTGCATTTCCCGGACGGTCTGCGCACCGCCGAGGACCGGCCCTGGATCTGGCGGCTGCACCGCGAGGCCCGCAGTTTCGCGATCGCCGGGCTCCTCGGCGTCTTCTACCGCCGCGGGGTGGCTTCCTCGCTCACCCAGATCGGCGACGTGCGGCAACTCGATTTCCTGCGCGCATTCGACCAGGTGATCGAGGAAACGCGCCGGGACCGCGACGCCGACGCGCTGCTGCCGAAAGCCGTGCGCACCTATTGCGCGATCATTTCCCACCACCTCGGTTCCATCGAACGCTTCGAACCCGAAGTGGCCCGCGCCCTGCGGTCGATGAGCGCCGCCGCGATGAAACGGATGCCCCCGGCATTGCTGACCGACGCCCTGAACGCCATGGACGCCGACCGGGCGGCCCGGCTGCGCCGACTGCGCCGCCGTCCCCTCCCCGCGCCCCGGGCGGGGGTGCCCGCCTGATGCCCGGCCACCCGCGCACCGCCCAGATCTTCCTGGCCTCCACCCTCTACGGCGCCGCGACCCTCGCCGCCGCCCTCGACGCCGGCCTCTTCCCCGCCGACAGCCGCCGGCTGCTGCTCGTCGCCAACAACGCCGCCGTCCCCGAGACCAGCCCCGGACTCGACCGGGCCCCCGGCTTCGACCGGCTGCGCACCCGCTTCGACGACGTCCTCTCCTGGAACGAGACGATCAGCCCGCTCCACCCCGGCGGCTGGTCCCCGCGCCCCGACGACGTCCCCCTGTGGGAGCGGCACCTGCGGCTGCTGTGGGACCTGGGGACGGACGACGTCTCGCTCGTCCTCGAATCCCTCCAGGTCGACCCGGCCCAGGCGGTCGCCCGGATCTTCCCCGACGCCCCGCTGGACGTCTACGCGGACGGGCTGATGAGCTACGGCCCCACGCGCGACAAGCTCGACCCGCTGATCGGCACCCGGGTGCGCCGGCTGCTCCACCTCGACCTTGTACCGGGCCTGCGCCCGCTCCTGCTGCGGGAGTTCGGGGTCCGGCCGGAGATCGTCCCCGGCGACGTCGTCACCAAGGTGCTGGCCGAACTGGCCGACGCCACCCCGCCGCCGCCCGCCCCGGAAGGCGCCGCGCTGCTCCTCGGCCAGTACCTCTCCGCACTGGACATCCTCACCCCCGAGGAGGAGGAGCGGCTGCACGTCCGCATGCTGCGCGGCGCGGCCGGGCGCGGCCACCGCGACGTCGTCTTCAAACCACACCCGACCGCACCCGCCCGCTGGTCGCGGCTGCTGGAGGACGAGGCCGGCCGGCTCGGCGTCCGCCTCACGGTGCTGGACGGCACCACCCTGGCGGAGGCGGTGTTCCAGCGCCTGCGGCCCGCGCTGGTGGCCGGCTGCTTCTCGACCGCGCTCGTCACGGCGCGCGCCTTCTACGGCCTCCCGGCCGCCCGGACCGGCACGGACCTGCTGCTCGACCGGCTCTCGCCGTACGAGAACAGCAACCGGGTGCCGGTGACGATCGTCGACGCGCTGCTGCCCGCGCTGGAGGATACCTCCGGCGGCGCGCCGCCGTCGGACGCGGCCGAGCTGAACGACCTGCTGTCGGCGGTGGGTTACGCGATGCAGCCACGCGTCAACGCCGACCTGCGCCCGGCCGCCGAGCGCTACCTGGCGCACCATCTGACACCCCGCACTCGCCGCTATTTCAAGCGGCGCCGCCTCACCGCCCTTGCCCTGCCCGGCGCCCTTCCCGCCCGTCTCGCCTTCCTCCCCCGCAACCCGGCGGTGCGTCGGCTCGCGCGCCGGGCGCGGTCGGTTCAGCGGCGGTTGCGCGGAAAGGGGCGCAAGTGAGCCGACCCGGAGTAGAGCCCCTGCCCCGCCCTTTCTCCCCCAGCTACCGCTGGGAGGTGCCCCCAGTTTCTTGCGGGGGCTGGGCCCCCGCGCCCCCGAAACCGCGCTTCGCGCGGTTGTCCTCAAGCGCCGGACGGGCTGAAGTGCCCGCCCAGGCGCACGATTCAGCCCGTCCGGCGCTTGAGGACGAGCGGCGAAGCCGCGATCAGGGGGTCTGGGGCGCAGCCCCAGGAAACGGCGAAGTGGCGGTCCCCCCTCTGGGGGAGGGACCGGGGCACCCCACCCCCCGCCACCCCACCCGCCTCACCGCCCTCGACGCCCTCCGCCTCCTCGCCGCCCTCATGGTCGCCCTCTACCACTACGGCGGCCGCGGCGGCCAGATCACCACGGCGTGGGGAAGCTCCCCACGCCACCAATTCCCCCACCTGTCACAAGCGTTCGCCTACGGCTGCCTAGGCGTCCAACTCTTCTTCGTCGTCAGCGGCTTCGTCATCTGCATGAGCGGCTGGGGCCGCTCCCTCCGCTCCTTCGCCGCCTCCCGCGCCGCCCGCCTCTATCCCGCCTACTGGGCGGCGATCCTGCTGGTCACCGCCGCCTTCGCGCTTCCGCTCGCTCGGCATTACGGCGGCTCGGTGTCCACCAGCGACACCCTCGTCAACCTGACGATGCTGCAGCAGCCCGTCGGCGCCGAGCGGGTGCTCGGGGTCTGCTGGACGCTCTGGGTGGAGGTCCGCTTCTACGCCCTGTTCGCACTCTTCGTCGTCCTGCCGGGCGCGACCCGCCACCGCGTCGTCCTCTTCTGCGCGGTGTGGACGCTCGCGTCGGCGCTCACCGCGGCCGCGCACGCCGAGGCGCTCAAGGTGGTGGTGATGCCGGAGGACTCCCCGTTCTTCATCGGCGGCATCGGCCTCTACCTCGTCCACCGGTACGGCCACTCGCTGACGGCCTGGGGCATCGTCGTGGTGAGCTTCCTGGTCGGCCAGCACTACGCGGTGGCGGGTCTGTGGCATCCGCCGGGCCCGCACCACTTCTCGTACCGCTCCCCCGTCGTAATCATCGCGGTGCTGGCCCTGGGGTACGCGGCGGTCGCGGCCGTGGCGGTGTGGGGTGCCCGGTGGCCGTCCTGGCGGTGGCTGACGGTCGCGGGGGCGCTGACGTACCCCTTCTACCTGGTTCACGAGCACCTGGGGTGGCTCGTGGTGCAGGTGCTGCACCGGAGGCTGGGGATCCCGTCGTACGGGGTGCTGGCACTGACGGTGGGACTGATGCTGGCCCTGGCCTGGGTGCTGCACGTGGGGGTGGAGCGGCGCCTGACGCCGCTGTTGCGGAGGGGGCTGGAAGCGACGCCACGGGAGCCGGCGGCGAAAAGCCGCTGAACCCCGCCCCCGATCAGCCCACCCGCTCCCGCGTCGCCGCGATCCCCGCGACGATCGCGGCCAGCCCCGCCTCGAACCCGGCGTCCGCGTCCCCGAAGAGCTCGGGCCCCGCCGCGGCGGCGAGCGGGAACTCCGCGAGCCGTTCCGCGCGTTCGGCCACATCGATGCCCTTGACGCCCCGCTCCGGATGGTCCGCCGCCGACTGCTCCTCGATGACGTATCCGATCGTGAAGCAGTACACGGTGTAGTACGCACGCGCGGCCTCTCCCGGCGTGAAGCCGGCGCCGACCAGCGACGCGAGGTACCGCTCCATCGGGACGGCGTACGACGTGTCGGTGAAGCGGGTGCCGCTGTACACCTTCGCGCCGTCGCGGTAGGTGAGCAGCACCCGCCGCAGCGCCCGGTGGCTGCCGGCCAGCGTTTCCTGCCACGTCGCGTGTGCGAATCCGCCCTCCGCCTCCTGGAGGGCGGTCATCCGGCGCAGCATCTCCGTGGCCATGGCGTCCAGCAGGTCCTGCTTGTTCTTGAAGTGCCAGTAGAGCGCGGGCGCCTGGACGTCGAGCTCCTTGCCGATGCGGCGCAGGGTCAGCCCCTCCAGGCCCACGTCGTTCAGCAGCTCCAGGGCGGTGCTCACCACTTGGTCGCGGTCCAGTCGATTTCCCACCTTGACAGTTTAACGCCGTTCAGGCCACGCTTAACAACGTTAAATTGAACGCCGTTAAGGGGGCTGCGCCATGTCCGTTACATCCACTACGCCTGTTACGCCCGGCTCCGGAGCCGTCGAGAACCCGGAGGTGCTGATCGTCGGCGCCGGACCGTCCGGCCTGGTCCTGGCCTGCGTCCTCGCCGAGCAGGGCGTCCCGTTCCGCCTGGTCGACGCCGGGGAAGGGGGGTTCGTCGGGTCGCGCGGCAAGGGGATCCAGCCGCGGACGCTGGAGCTCCTCGGGACGCTCGGCGTCGTCGACCGCTTCCTCGCGGACGGCGGCCCCGCGCCGCTGATGAGCAGCTGGCGGGACGGGGAGATGGTCGCGGAGTGGGACATGCTCACCCGGAGCGAGCCGACGCCCGACGCGCCCTACGGACAGCCGCTGCTGCTGCCGCAGTGGCGCACCCAGGAGATCCTCCGGGAACGGCTCGGCGAACTCGGCGGGACGGTCGAGTTCGCCACCCGGCTCACCGGGCTGACGCAGGACGCGGACGGCGTCACCGCACACCTGGAGACCGCGGACGGCACGACGTCCACGGTCCGCGCCTCCTGGCTCGTCGGCACGGACGGCGGCCGCAGCACCGTACGGAACCTGCTGGGCACCCCGTTCTCCGGCGAGACCGTCGACCCCACGCCGATGCTGGTCGCCGACGTCCACGTGGAGGGGCTGCCGCGCACGCACTGGCACACCTGGCCGGACCACCCCGCCGGCATGCTCGTCCTCTGCCCGCTGCACGCGACGGACGCCTTCCAGCTGGTCGCCGCCTTCCAGGACGGCGAGCCGGACCCGGCGCCGGAGGCCGTCCGGGCGCTGGTCACGGAGCGGACCGGGCTGACGGCCCGGGAGGTGGACTGGGCCTCGGTCTTCCGCGCCCGGGCGGCCATGGCGGAACGGTTCCGCGAAGGACGGGTTTTCCTCGCCGGGGACGCCGCCCACGTGCACTCCCCCGCCGGCGCCCAGGGGCTGAACACCAGCGTCCAGGACGCGTACAACCTGGGCTGGAAGCTGGGACACGTGGTGCGGCACGGCGCGCCGGACGCGCTTCTCGACTCGTACGAGGCGGAGCGGCTGCCCGTCGCGGCGGGCGTGCTCGGCCTCAGCACCCGTATCCACCGGGGCAACGGGCGCGAGGGACTGAAGCTCAGCGCGCGGCGGGGCAAAGAGGCGCACCAGCTCGACCTGCACTACCGGGAGAGCCCGCTCAGCCGCGAGGCGCGCGCCCTCCCGGCCGGGGAGGCGCCGTGCGCGGGCGACCGCGCGCCCGACGCGCCGTGCGCGACGGACTCCGGCGAACCGGTGCGCCTCTTCGACCTGTTCGGGAGCGGGCACTACACCCTGCTCGCGGTCGGACGCGCGGCGGAGGACGAGCTTCCGGCGGACGTCGCCGGGCCGCTGGTGCGGATCGCGCACCTGACGGACGTCGACGGGCACCTGGCGCGGGCCTACGGGCCGGGCCTGTTCCTGATCCGGCCCGACGGGTACATCGGGCTCGCCGCGGAGGACGCGGCGGAGGTGCGGAAGTACCTGGCGGAGGTGGTCGGGGCGTAGTGCTCGGGGGTGGCGGGGGCCGGTTGCGACCCCGCCACCGGCCTAGATCACCAGCGACAGCAGCATCACGAACCCCAGCCCCACCACCGAGATGATCGTCTCCATCACCGACCAGGTCTTGAGCGTCTGCCCGACCTCCAGGCCGAAGTACTCCTTCACCATCCAGAAACCCGCGTCGTTCACATGGCTGAAGAAGACCGAGCCGGCGCCGACGGACAGGACGAGGAGGGCGGTGTGGGTGGTGCTCATGTCGGCCGCGAGCGGCGCCACCAGCCCCGCGGCCGAGATGGTGGCCACGGTGGCGGAGCCCGTCGCGAGCCGGATGCCGACCGCGATCAGCCAGGCCAGGAGCAGGGCGGAGACGGACCAGTCCTTGGAGAAGTCGAGGATCATCCGGCCGACGCCCACGTCGATCAGCGTCTGCTTGAAGCCGCCGCCCGCGCCGACGATCAGCAGGATGCCGGCGATCGGGGCCAGGGACTTCTCGACGGTGGAGGCCAGCCGGTCGCGGCCGAAGCCGGCGGCCCGGCCGAGGGTCACCATGCCGACGAGGACGGCCGCGAGCAGCGCGATCAGCGGGGAGCCGACGACGTCCGCGACCCGCTGGACGTGGTCCTTCGGGTCGTCCACGACGACGTCGACGAGTGCCTTGACCAGCATCAGCACCACCGGCAGCAGGACGGTGGCCACGGTGACGCCGAAGCCCGGGCGGCGCTCCAGGTCCTCGGACGGGCGCTGGGGCATCAGCTTCTCGGGCGGGGGCACGTCCACCCAGCGGGCGGCGAAGCGGGAGAACAGCGGCCCGGCGATCACCGCGGTCGGCACGGCGATCAGCACGCCGAGGGCGAGGGTCACCCCGAGGTCGGCCCCGATCGCGTCGATCGCGGCCAGCGGCCCGGGGTGCGGCGGGACCATACCGTGCATCACGGAGAGGCCGGCCAGGGCCGGGATGCCGATGCGCATCAGGGAGAACCCGCCGCGCTTGGCCACCAGCAGCACCACGGGGATCAGCAGCACGATCCCCACCTCGAAGAACAGCGGCAGTCCGATGACCCCCGCGATGAGGACGACGGCCCAGGGCATCGTCCGTGCGCTCGACCTGGCCAGGATCGTGTCCACGATCTGGTCGGCGCCGCCTGAGTCGGCCAGCAGCTTGCCGAGTATCGCGCCGAGGGCGATGAGGACGCCGACCCCGGCGACCGTGGAGCCCAGACCGGCGCTGAAGCTGGCGATGGCCTTGTCCAGCGGCGCCCCGGCGGCGGCGCCGAGCACCAGCGAACCGATGGTCAGCGCCAGGAAGGCGTGGAGTCTGAGACGGGTGATGAGGAGGACGATGACGGCGATGCCGGCGAGGACGGCGATGCCCAGCTGTGCGTGGCCCGCCGAGGTGATCGGTTCGGCGGGGGCCGCGGCCAGCATCTCGACGCTGAGAGTGCTCACGGGGCTTCCTTGGGGGTGAGGGGGGCGCGGCGGGGGCCGCGGGGGTGTGGGGCCCCGCGGTGGCGGGGGCCCGGGGGCCGGGTGGGGCCGGGGCACGGGGTCGGCGGTCGGCGGTCGGCGGTCAGTGCCGGGTACCGGCGGTTCGGTCGCCGCGAGCGGCGCGGACGGCGCTTCCGCGAGTACGGCGCCGGGGGCGCCCCGCCGTCGTACCGCCACGGTCCGTTCCGGGCCGGCGGTCGACGCACGGCCACGGGCGCTTATCGTGCCCGTCCGCAGCGCCTGCCGACGCGGCCGGGCCGGCGTCTCGACGTACCGACGTCTAGACGTACCGAAGTACCGGCGCCTCGACGTACCGGGTCAGACGTGCCGCAAGGCGGCGACCGCGCGCTCGGCGATGACGGCCGCCTCCGGGGCGACGTCCACGGCGACCGCCGCCTCGTCCGCGCCCAGCGGTTCCAGCGTCGCGAACTGCGAGTCGAGCAGCCGGGTGGTCATGAAGTGGCCCTTGCGGGCGGCCATCCGGCCGGCGATCAACTCCCGGTCGCCGGTGAGGTGCAGGAACACGACGCCCGGCGCGGCGGCCCGGAGCCGGTCGCGGTACGCGCGCTTGAGCGCGGAGCAGCTGACCACTCCGCCGCGGCCCGCGCGGCCGCGTGCCCAGGCGCCGATCGCGTCGAGCCAGGGGGCCCGGTCGGCGTCGTCGAGGGGGATGCCGGACGACATCTTCGCGATGTTCGCGGGCGGGTGGAAGTCGTCGCCCTCGGCGTAGGGGACGCCCAGGGCGTCCGCCACGAGGGGGCCGACGGTGGTCTTGCCGGTACCGGCGACACCCATCACGACGACGACCCGGGGGGCCGCCGGGGGCGTGGGAGCGCCGGGCGTCCCGTCGCCGGGGGCGACTCCGCTGTCGGCGGTGGTCATGTGCACCTCACTGTCTCCGACGTCTTCCTCGGCGCCGGCTGCCGCTCCACTGAACCCGAAGAAGTACGACGTATCAAGCCTCTGTGACCCAAACGTCATACTTAATCGGGGCCGCCATGGACACGTAGGCTGATCCCATGGCCAACCATGGGCAGGGACCGCACGCACGGGTGCTGGAGTCCCTGGGACCCGCGATCACGGCGGGCGCATACCCGCCGGGGAGCGTGCTGCGCACGGACGAGCTGGAGGAGCGGTTCCAGGTCTCGCGCACGGTCGTCCGCGAGGTGATACGCGTCCTGGAGTCCATGCACCTGGTCAGCTCCCGGCGGCGGGTCGGTGTCACGGTGCTGCCGACCGAGGAGTGGAACGTCTACGACCCGCAGGTCATCCGCTGGCGGCTGGCCGGCCCGGACCGCCCCCGGCAGCTGCGGTCGCTGACCGTGCTCCGCTCGGCCGTCGAACCCGTCGCGGCCGGGCTCGCCGCCCGCCTGGCCACCCCGGAGCAGTGCGCCGAACTCACCGAGCACGCGCTCGGGATGGTCTCCACCTCACGGGGCCAGCAGCTGGACGCCTACCTGCTGCACGACATCGCGTTCCACCGCGTCGTCCTGCGCGCCTCCGGCAACGAGATGTTCGCCCGCCTCGGCGATGTCGTCGCCGAGGTGCTCACCGGCCGGACGCGGCATCAGGTGATGTTCACCGACCCGGATCCGGCCGCGGTCACCCTCCACGTACAGGTGGCCGAGGCGGTCCGGCTCCACGACGCGGAGCGGGCGGAGGCGCTCACCCGGGAGATCGCGACGGGCGCGATGGCCGAGCTGGACATCCTGGCGCCGTAGCGGCTCACCCGGCGTCACTTCCCGGCGGACGCCCCGCCGCTCCACCCCGCCTTGCGGCCCAGGAACCGGACGAGCGAACGCACCGGCCGCACCAGGGCGAGCAGCAGTCCGGCGATGGGCAGGGCCAACAGCACGATCTGCAGGCAGGCCGAGACCATGCCGAGGATCTGATGGCCGGACGCGCCCGCGTTCTCCAGCAGCCAGCGCGCCTTCTGCCAGTCGGCGGCCAGGAGTTGGGGCAGGTTGAGCAGGAGGATGCCGACCTGGAGCAGGAGCACCGGGATCAGGCACAGCACCCAGCACGCGACCACGATCTGAGGCCGTCGCTTGAGGGCGCGGAGCCGCTCGTCCGCCGGGCGCCGGAGCAGCACGCGCTTGAGGATGGGCCCGATGTACGAGAAGAGGTCGGGGATGCCGACGAGGTCCGCGACGATGTAGTACCCGTCGAACCGCAGGGTGGGGAGCAGCTGCTGGATGATCTCCAGGTTGACGGCGACGATCGCGACCAGGAGCGGCTGAAACCCCGTGGCCGCGTACAGCCCCAGCAGGCCGAGGACGAACAGGGCGTTGAAGTAGACGCCGCCCAGGTCGGCCCGGATGCGCCCGGCCCGGCCGAGGCGGTAGGAGTTGGTGATGTCCGTGTAGAAGGCGGGCCAGACGAGGTAGATGCCGCAGCCCATGGCGCCGGGCCGCACCCCTCCGTACCGGCAGGCCGCGCCGTGCCCCCACTCGTGGAAGACGCAGGACGCGATGGCCAGGAATACCACGAGGAGCACGCTGCCCGGGGCGGTGAGCACCGTCTGGAGGGCGGTCACGGTCTCCGGGGACATCCACACCCATGTCTCGCCGACCACGAAGACGCAGACCGCGAGGTACACCGCCAACGGGTGGAAGAGCCAGGCGAAGAGGCCGGAGACGCACCAGGTGACGCGCTCGGGCAGCACCGCGAGCCGGAACCGGAAGGCGAGAAAGGGGTCGCTCCGGCGGGCCGGCGGTGGCGGGGAGCCGTCGCTGTAGGTGGTGAGGGCGAGGGGGGCGAGCTTCTCGTCGATGAGGTACGCGACGTGGTCGGCGGTGAACCGCCGTCCGGTCTCCCGGCTCAGCCGGTCCGCCACGCGCGCCATGACGGAGCCGCCGCCCGGGGCACCGCCCGGAGCGCCTTTCCCCATGCTCGTCGGGCCGTCCTCGTCCGGCCGTCGTTCCGCGGAGCGCTCCCCGACCTCGGCGGCGTCGCCGTGGCCGTCGCTTGAGCCGTCACGTGAGCCGCCACTTCGGCCGTCGCCGCAGGCGTCACCGCGGCCGTCCAGGGCCCGTACGACCTGGTACAGCAGGCCGGGCAGGCGCACCAGTTGCCCGTCGGGCCGGCAGACCAGCTGCGGCGGGTCGCGGTAGCCGGACCCCTCGAACTCGCCGACGAGCTCGATCCCGGGCACCAGCCGGGGCTCTCCGGCCGCCCGCCGGGCCGGGACCGGCAGCCGCCCCGGCGGGGATCCCGCGCGGCCGGCGCCCGGGACGAAGGGCAGGGTCATGGGTGCTCTCCGAAAGGGTGTCGGGCGGTGAATCCCCTGGGTTACGGATCTCCTGGGCAACGGATCCCTTGGGCAACGGCTCTCTTGGGCAACGGCTCTCTTGGCACAGCGGGGGAGGACCGAGGGCACACGGCCCTCCCCCACCAAGCGAGCGCGGCGTTCCGCTACCGGGCCCGTGACCCGGGAGGGATCAGTGGCTGGAGATGGCCGCGGGCGTGCAGGTGACGCTGGTGGTCGTGTTCTGTGACGGGAGACCGAGCGAACCGAGCAGGCCCGCGGTCTGCGGGTGGTCGAGGGACTGGCAGGACGACAGCACCGTGGTGCCGTGGTCGCTCGGGGGCGGGGCGAAGACGCCGCCGCCACCGGCCGTCGAGCTGGACGAGCTGCCGGCGGCGCTGCCGGCACCGCCGTCGCCGGGACCGAACGGGACGGCCATGATGCCCATGACCGTGCGCTCGGGCAGCACCTCGCCCGAGACCCCTGCGAGCTCCTCGAAGCTGATGAGGTTGTCCATTCCATTCCCTTTCTCTGGACGTGGGACGTGCTGGACGGAAAAACGTGCTGGGTGCCCTGGGACGTACTGGATGCCCTGGGAATGCCCTGGTGGACCGCACTCGCCGGGCCTCCGCACCCGGCCGCCGGACCGGCGGGACCGGGTACTCCATCCCCGGCCGGACGGCCTCCGGGGATGAGACCTTGGATATCTCTGAGGGGAGCGTGCAGCACCGCCGCGCCGCGCACGGTGGCGTCGCCGGCGGCGGGGTGGAGAGGTCTTCGTCTGGTCGCGTTGCAGTGCCGTGCGGTGCGCTTCCGGTGCGGCCGACAGGCGCGGTCAGTGAGTGGAGATGCCCGCAGGGATGCAGGTGATCGTGTGGCCCGGGGTGCTGGGTGCCAGACCCAGCGCCGCCAGGAGGCCGGAGCTGCCCGCGTCCTGCCGGTACTGGCAGGCGTACACGACGGTCGTACCGTGCTCGGATCTGACCAGCATGGGGTACAACGACGGATCCCCGTTCCCCGCCGGCAGGCTGGACAGCACCGTACGAGGCGGCAGTTCCTCGCCGTGGAGCCCGGCGAGCTCCTCGAAGGTCACAGCGGTTCTCATCGTCATCCCTCCCTCCGGACGGCGCCGTTCCCCATCCGGCACCCACGGGTCGCCCGGCACCGCGCCCGGCACACCCGTGGGCCTTCCTGGCCCCGCCATCCCGCAAGGAGGCTAGCGCCGGATACGCATCACGAGCACGGCATCGCTCGGCGTCTCACTCGGACGGGTTGCGTCTGGAGCTGGATTGGGCATCTACGGCATGTCGGGCGGGGAGCCGGGAAATAATGGGGACTTACAGGGAAAAATCTGTCCTGCCTGTCGCCGCGCCAAAAGAAGAAACCTTCCCCCGCAGGGGAGTTCACACCCCGACACCCCGCCGGCCGAGCCCGTCACACCACGGCCTCCCCCACGCCCCAGTCCACGGCAGGGCGCCGCTCGAACCACCGCTCACGCTCCTCCAGTTGCGCCGCGAGGGAGACGAGCAGCGGCTCGGCGCCGGCCGGCCCCAGCAGTTGCGAGCCGAGCGGCAGTCCGTTCGCCGTGAACCCGGCGGGGACGTTCACGGCGGGCCAGCCCAGGACGTTCCACGGCCAGGCGTACGGACACGCCGTGATCATCAGCGAGTTCGTCTCCCGGCCGGAGAGCCCGTCCAGCGCCCCGACGGGCAGCGGCGGCGCGGCCGTGGTCGGCGTGAGCAGCGCGTCGTAGCGGCCGAACAGCGCGTTCATCCGCCCCCGCAGAGGCGCTTCCGCCGCGCGCGCCGCGCGCAGCACGGCGCCGCCGAGCACCAGCCCGCCGCGCGCGTTGAGGTGCGTCCGCCCGTCGAGCAGCCGCCGTTCGGGCACCCGGCCCGCCCACTCGCGCACCCCCGACATGGACCGGGGCACGAACGTCAGCCCCACCGGCCCGAACCGCGGCTCTTCTGCCACCACTTCGTGCCCCAGCTCCTCCAGCCGCTCCGCGGTCCGTACGGTCGCGGCCCGCACCCGGGGGTCGAGCCGGTGCCGCACCGCGGCGAACGCCGGCCGCAGCGAGAGCGCGATCCGCAACCGCCGCGGGGCGCGCCCCAGGGCGGCGACGACGTCGACCGCCGCGGGCCGGTGCAGGTCGCCGGCGTGCGAACCGCTCGCGGCGGCCAGCAGCAGCGCCGCGTCCGCGACCGTGCGCGCCAGCACTCCGCCGCACGTCAGCCCGCGGAACGCCTCGCGCTCCGGCCACGCGGAGATGCGTCCCCGCTGCGGTTTGATCCCCACCAGGTGCGTCCAGGCGGCCGGGATGCGCACGGATCCGGCGCCGTCCGAGCCGAGGGCCGCCGGCACGATCCCGGCGGCGACGGCCGCCGCCGAGCCGCCGGACGAACCGCCGGGCGTGTACGCGGTGTTCCACGGGTTCCGCGTCACTCCGAACGCCGGCCCCTCGGTCACCGGCCACTGCCCCAGCTCGGGCGTGTTGGTCTTCCCGACGATCACGGCACCGGCGGCGCGGAGCCGGCGCACGGCCTCGCTGTCGGTCCGCTTCACCGGGAAGTCGCCGGGGCAGCCGAAGGCGGTGGGCAGGCCGGCCACGTCCATGTCGTCCTTGACGGCCACGGGCACACCGAGCAGCGCTCCCCGCTCCCCCGCCCGCAGCCGCCGGTCCGCCGCGTCGGCGTCCCGCAGGGCGTCCTCGTCCCGCACCCACCGGAAGGCGTTCAGCGTCCCGTGCGTCACGTCGATCCGCCGCAGCGCCTCCAGCGCCAACTCCCTGGCCGACACCTCCCCTTGCCCCAGCGCACGCGATAACCCCGTGACCCCATCCGACTCACAGCTCCCGAACCGCGCCACCGCAAGCCCCTTCCCCTCCGGACCGTCCCCCTCACGGTAGGCGCGCCCGTCCGGCCGGGACGAGCCCACGGGAGAGGAGAGCCGCGTCACACGGATGACGCTCCAGGGAAGCGCGCGGACCGGCAATTCCGTCGCCCGTTTCCACCCGTCTCGGTAAAGTCCCCGAAAACCGCCCGCCGCCCGATCCGGCGCGGGCCGAGAACGAAACCGGAACCAGATCCATGACCAGCCGCACCGCCCCCTTCACCACCACGCTCTGGCGCCCTGTCGGGCCCAAGGAGCTCGCCCTGCTGGAGGAGCTCGACTGGCGGGCCTGGCCGCCGCGGCTGCCGGAGCAGCCGATCTTCTATCCGGTGCTCAACGAGGACTACGCGATCAGGATCGCCCGGGACTGGAACGTCCGCCACGACGGGGCCGGTTATGTCACCCGTTTCGCGATGGACGCGGAATTCCTGACCCGATACCCCGTGCGGCAGGCAGGCGGACGCACCATTCTCGAGCTCTGGGTGCCGGCCGAGGAGCTGGACGTCTTCAATCGGCACATCGTCGGAACGATCGAGGTCGTGCATTCCTTTTCGTGACGGCTTCGCGGCGGCATAACGCCCAGGCGTCAGCGGCGGGTTGACGCGGATGGCCGGCGCGGCACGCCGGCTTCCGCTCGGCGCGGTCCCGGACTCGAACGCTTCCCTGAGGGGAACCCCCACCCGCAATTGGGGGGTTTCCCCGATATCCCCGGAGCCGCCGCTTCGGCAGCCTTGAGGGCATGACGCAACGCGCCCGTTCGGGCCTCCTGCTCGCCCTGTCCGTATCCGCCGTCGCCGCCACTCTCTCGGTCACGCCCGTGCACGCGGCCGGCTCCTCGTCACCGGAGCTCCGCTGGAGACCCTGTGCGCAGGAGGACGGTCCGGCCGGGCAGGAGTGTGCCGAGCTCTCCGTGCCGCTCGACTACGGGAAGCCGGACGGGCCGCGCACCCGGCTCGGGGTGTCCCGGGTGCTCAGCGACCGGCCGGAGGCCCGGCGGGGCACGTTGATCGTCATTCCCGGCGGGCCGGGCGGTTCGGGGACGCAGCGGCTGACCCAGAAGGGGAAGGCACTGCAGAAGGAGTTGGAAGGCGCCTACGACCTCATCGCCCTGGACCCGCGAGGGATCGGCGGGAGCGACCGCACGGGCTGCGGCCTGAGCGACGAGGACCGGGACCTCGTCAATCTCCGCCCCTGGCCCGGGCCGGGCGGCGACGTCTCGGACAGCGTGCGCCGTGCCCGTCGCATCGCCGACGCCTGCGCCCGTGACGGCGGTCCGCTGCTCCGCAGCATGAGCACGGCCAACGAGGCGCGCGACATCGACTCCTTCCGCAAGGCGCTGGGTGAGGAGAAGCTCTCCGCGTACGCATCGTCGTACGGCACGTACGTCGCCGCGCAGTACGCGCAGAAGTATCCGGACCGCACCGACCGCTGGGTGCTCGACAGCAACGGCGACCCCGATCCGAAGCGGGTGGGGCGCGGCTGGTCGGCGAATCTGTCGCCGGCCATGGAACAGCGGTTCCCCGACTTCGCCCGGTGGGCCGCCGACCCGGCCCGCGAGAAGGAAGGACCGGCGGACGGGGACGGGCTCCGCCTCGCCCGGCGCGCCGGGGACGTCCGTCCGATGGTCATCGCCCTGGCGGAACGGCTCGACCGCCACCCCAAGCCGACGACCACGCCCGGCAAGCCGCTCACCGGCAACCGGCTGCGGCAGGCACTGCAACTGGCGATGTACAGCGACCGGGCCTTCGCCGACACCGCACAGCTGATCAAGGACGCCGACGACTCACGGGCGACGCCGGTCCTGCCGGCCGCGCTGGCCGGCTCCGTGCCCGAGCACGAGGCGGCCGTGACGGTCTCGACCATATGCAACGACGTGCGGTGGCCGCGGCGTTCCATACCGGCGGCCGCCCGGGACGTGGCGGCCGACCGCGCACGGTACCCGCTCACCGGCGGCATGCCGGCCGGTGTCTTCGCGTGCGCCTTCTGGAAGTGGGCCCCCGCCGAGGAACCCACCCGGATCACCTCCGACGGACCGTCGAACATCCTGATGATCCAGAACCTGCGCGACCCGGCGACACCGTACTTCGGCGCGCTGAAGATGCGGGAGGCGCTGGGGCAGCGGGCCCGGCTCGTCTCGGTGGACGCCGGGGGCCACGGCGTGTACCTGGGCAACGGGAACGCCTGCGGGGACCGGAAGGTCACCGACTTCCTCCGCACCGGGAAGCGGCCCGGAAAGGACATGGTCTGCGCCGGCTAGCCGGCCGGCGCCCGGCCTCTCCCCTGCCGCCGCTCCCGTCAGAACAGCTGCCCCTGCCCGTCCATCGGCGGCTCCTCCGGGTCGAACAGCCGGGGCTCGGTGGCCAGGAGGGGTGCCGAGCGGCGGGAGCCCGGACAGGAGACCAGTTCGTAGGAGATTCTGCGGCCGGGCGGGTCGTGGCGGGCGTAACGGCCGCCCACGACGGCGATCTCGCGGGAGCAGACGGGGCAGGTGCGGCGGGGTGCGGACATCGGTCCAGTGTCGCAAATCCACCGGACGGGGAGGGAGCGGTCAGAAACTCTCGGTGGGCACGTGGGAACCCCAGACCTCACGGAGCGCCCCGCACACCTCGCCCACCGTGGCGCGGGCGCGCAGGGCCTCCTTCATCGGGGGGAGGACGTTCTCCGACGTGCCGGACGCCGCCTCCCGCAGCCGGGCGAGGGCGGTGTCCACCGCCCGCCGGTCGCGGGCGGCGCGCAGGGCGGCGAGGCGCTCGCACTGCCGGGCCTCGATGGCGGGGTCGACGCGGAGGGGTTCGTACGGCTCCTCCTCGTCGAGCCGGAAGCGGTTGACGCCGACGACCACGCGGTCGCCGTCGTCGGTCTCCCTGGCGATGCGGTAGGCGTTGCGTTCGATCTCGGCCTTCTGGAAGCCGCGCTCGATGGCGGCCACCGCGCCGCCCATGTCGTCGATCCGGGTCATGAGGTCGAGGACGGCCCGTTCCAGGTCGTCGGTGAGGGACTCGACGGCGTACGAGCCGGCGAACGGGTCGACCGTGGCCGTCACGTCGGTCTCGTGGGCGAGGACCTGCTGGGTGCGCAGGGCGAGGCGGGCGGCCTTGTCGGTGGGGAGGGCGATGGCCTCGTCGTAGGAGTTGGTGTGCAGGGACTGGGTGCCGCCGAGGACGGCCGCGAGGGCCTGGACGGTCACCCGGACCAGGTTCAGCTCGGGCTGCTGGGCGGTGAGTTGGACGCCGGCCGTCTGGGTGTGGAACCGCAGCGTCTGCGAGCGGGGATTGCGGGCGCCGAACCGGTCGCGCATCACACCGGCCCAGATCCGGCGGGCTGCACGGAACTTGGCGACCTCTTCGAGGAGGGTGGTGCGGGCGACGAAGAAGAAGGAGAGCCGGGGGGCGAAGTCGTCCACGTCCATACCGGCGGCGACGGCGGTGCGGACGTACTCGATGCCGTTCGTCAGCGTGAAGGCGATCTCCTGCGCGGGTGAGGCGCCGGCCTCGGCCATGTGGTAGCCGGAGATGGAGATGGTGTTCCACCGGGGGATCCCGGTGTGGCAGTAGCGGAAGATGTCGGAGGTGAGGCGCAAGGTAGGTGCGGGCGGGAAAATGTAGGTGCCCCGGGCGATGTACTCCTTGAGGACGTCGTTCTGGACGGTCCCGGTCAGCCGGTCCGCGGGGACGCCCTGTTCCTCGGCCACGATCTCGTACATGAGCAGCAGCAGGGCGGCCGGGGCGTTGATGGTCATGGAGGTGGAGACCCGGTCCAGGGGGATGCCGTCGAAGAGGACGCGCATGTCCTCGACGGAGTCCACGGCGACGCCGACCTTGCCGACCTCGCCCCGGGCCTCCGGCGCGTCGGAGTCGTGACCCATCTGGGTGGGCAGGTCGAAGGCGACGGAGAGGCCGTGGCCGCCGTGGGCGATGAGCTGCCGGTAGCGGGCGTTGGACTCGGCGGCGGTGCCGAACCCCGCGTACTGCCGCATGGTCCAGGGCCGCCCGGTGTACAGGGTGGGGTGGATGCCGCGGGTGAAGGGGTACGCGCCGGGTTCGCCGAGCCGGGCCGCGGGGTCCCAGCCTTCGAGCGCCTCGGGCCCGTAGACGGGCCGGATGCCGAGGCCCGACTCGGTGGTCCGGGTGGTTTCCGGCTCCTGTGCCATGGGCTGCCGCCTCCCGCCGTCCTCGCCTACGAGCAACCGGACTGTAGCGACGGCCGGGCGGCACTGTCAGGGGGACGCGCAGGCCGGAGAAGGGGGAGACCGGAGAGGAGGGGAGAAAGGTGGCAGGTGACGGGAGGGAGAGGAAGGGAGGAGCGCGGGCAGGGCCGGGGGGACGTACCCCGCCCGCGCTGTTGCGCGGAGCCTGCGGCATGGGGGGAACTGCGGCTTCCGCGCGGCCGATGACCAGTCGGCCCACTCCCTACAGCGCCGTGCCCCCGGAAAGCGTCACACCCGGCGTCCCGGCCGGGGAGCCGGCACCGTGGCCGGCGGGCGGCCGGGGCGCAGGGCTGGGTGACCGGGGCGCGGAGCCGGATGGCCGGGCCGGTGGGACGCCTGCCGGAGGACCACGCGCCGGGTCACCGCCGCGCACCGCCGCGCCCGGCGCCCCGGCCCTCGCCTCATCCCTTCCGGCGCGCGCTCAGCCGGCGCGGCCGCGGCTCTCCGGATCGCCCTGGCCGCCGCGGTCGTCACGGTCGTCGCGGTTGTCGTGGTCGTCGTGGTCCTCGCGGCCCCCGTGATCGCCGCGGTCGTCGTAGGCGTCGCCGGCCCGGTGAGCGCTCCCGTCGTCGCTTCCTCTGTCGTCCTCGTCGTCCCCGCCGTCCGCCTCGCCCTCCTTGTCGTCCTCGTTCTCCTCGTCGCTTCCGTCGCCGCCGCTCCCGTTGCCGTTGCCGTCACCGGCGACCTGGTCGTGGTCGTGGACGAGGCGGGTGCAGTAGGCGCGGACGGCGGACGGGCCGCCGGCCCGGCGTTCGAGGGCGTGGACGGCGTCCTCGTCCGCCTGCTCGCGCCACTTCCCCCGGGTGAGGTAGTCGCGGCAGAGGCCGAGGGCCTGTCGGGAGTCGCCGTCGGCGTCCCCCTGGTACGGGGAGGCCGTCTCCCCGTCCCGGTCGGTGCCCGCGCCCGGCCCGGCCGAGGGCCGTTCGCTCGGGCGGGGAGTGCCGTGGCCGGAGGGCGAGGGGCCGGCGGGGGGCGGGAGGAGGTGTCCGTCCGCGCCCTTCCCGTCGCGCCCTCCCTCGGCGCGGCCGCCGGCCGGGCCGTCGGACGCGGAACCGTGGGGACGCGGCCGGACGGTGTGCGGGCCGTCTCCGCCCACGGTGCCCGCCCGGTCGTCCACCGCCGCCGGATCGCGGCCGGTGGCGGTGAACGGGGTGGGCACGGCGACGACGCCGGAGAGCACGGCGATGCCGCTCAGCGCGCACGCGGCCAGGGCCGCGACCAGCACGGCCCGGGCGGGGCGGCGGTGCGGCAGGGAACGCGTCCCGTGCCGGCCGCCGCGGTCGGCGCTCCGGCCGCGCGGGCCGGTCCCGCTGCCGCGCGCGTCGTTCCGTCCGGCGCGTTCCCACCGCTCGCCCGGTTCTCCGCTCCGGTGCGGGTGGCCGGCCTCCCGGGCCGCCGAATCGTCGGTCACATGCCGCGACGACACCAACTCCCCCGCGCCCACGGACTGTTCCGAGGGCGCCGCGCGGCGCGCGGCGAGGAAGGCGGCGACGGCGGCGTCCTCGCCCGGGAGCGGGCGGTCCGGCGCCGGGGCGGGGGCGGCCAGGGCGCGGAGTGCGGCCACGGCGGCGTCCACCCGCTCGGGGTCGGGGGACGGCGTGCGGGCAGCACAGGAAG
The DNA here is from genome assembly GCF_020099395.1 of Streptomyces mobaraensis. Taxonomy (NCBI): domain Bacteria; kingdom Bacillati; phylum Actinomycetota; class Actinomycetes; order Kitasatosporales; family Streptomycetaceae; genus Streptomyces; species Streptomyces mobaraensis. Next base: position 2,918,623 of record NZ_CP083590.1, read on the forward strand.
CACAGGGGCCGCACGCGGCGCAGGAGGCGAGCGCCGTTCCGTCCAACCGGTCGTCGTGCCGCAACCAGTCGTGCTCGTGGTCGTCCGCCATCACATGTCTTTCTGCGTCCGCGCGCCCAATCGCGTCACACCGCGAGAGGAACGGGAACCGGTGGATGATCCGCGCTGTCCGGGGATGCCGTCCGGTCCCGGCTGCCCTCTCACTCCGGCACCCCCTTCTCCGGCCTCTCCGGCCCCTCCGGCCTCTCCCGTCGGGTCCGTTCCGTTCATCAGTTGCGCGAGTCCGCGCAGACCGCGGTGGGCCGCCGTGCGGACGGCGCCGGGCCGTTTGCCGAGCACCTCCGCGGCGGTGGCGGCGTCAAGGCCGACGACCACGCGCAGGACCACGGCCTCCGCCTGGTCCCGCGGCAGCCGGGCGACCAGCGCGAGGACCCGTTCGGTCCCCAGGGCCTCCAGCGCCTCGCCCGCGGTGTCGGCGTCCCCGGCGCGCGCGGCGAGTTCGCTGTCGTCGCCGCCGATCACGGGCCGCCGGCCGCGCATCCGTATGTGGTCGAGGGCGCGGTTGCGGGCGATGCGGGCGGCCCAGCCCCGGAAGCGGTCGGCGTCGCCGGTGAACCGGTCGATGTCGCGGGCGATCTGGAGCCAGGTCTCGGACGCCACGTCCTCGGCGTCGGTCTCGCCGACGAGCGTGCGCACGTACCCGAGCAGGCGGGGCTGGACGGACCGGTAGACCGCGCGGAAGGCCGTCTCGTCCCCGCCCTGCGCCGCGCGTACCGCGACGGTCAGCTCAGCGTCATCCCCCTGCACACCCACATCCTGCATCACTTGCAGAACTCATGAATCAGTAATGCGCGGGTCCGCCCTCGGGCTCACTGCTGTAGGGGTTCGGCCCGGAACTCCCCGCGCCGGGCGGAGAACCGTACGGCGAACCGTTCGGCGCGCCGTACGACGGCCCGTACGAAGGACCGTACGGGCCGACCGGCGCCCCGGGCAACGGGCCCTGGCCCGGCGGCGGGTAGGGAGCGTACGGCCCGGCGGCCGGAGAGGGCCCGGGTGGCACCCCGGGCGTCCCGTACACCCCAGGAGCACCGTACGGTCCGGGAGTTGACTGCGGATGGGAGTACGGCCAGGGTCCCGCGTACGGACCGGGAGCCGCGTAAGAACCGGCGGTCGCATACGGACCGGCGGTCTCATTCGGACCGGCGGCCGCATACGGACCGACGGCCGCATACGGACCGACGGCCGCATACGGACCGACGGCCGCATACGGACCGACGGCCACGTAAGGATCGGCGGCCGCATACGCACCACCGGCCCCGGCGGACCCCTCGCACCCCAGCCCCTCCAGCGCCCGCTCCTCCTGCATCCGCGTCAACTGCCGCACCACCAGCAGCGCCAGAGCGCCCCCGACGGCACACAGCAGGTACCCGAAGGCGCTCGCCCCGGCCAGCATCCTCAGGTTGCGGACGTCGTCCTCCCAGGCGTCGAACCGTTCCAGCCGGAAGTCGCGGCGCATCTTCGCCTCGGTCAGCGCATAGCCGAAGGCGCTCGCCCCCGCGAGGGCGCCGGCCACGATCCCGCTCACCCACCACGCGTTGAGCAGCCCCTTCCGCGCGCCCTGCGGGCCGGCGGGGGCGGACGCGCGGTAGATGTCGTTGGCGATCTGCTTGGGGAACCACAGGTTGACCACCGGCGTGAACCAGGCACCCGCCGCCCAGCCGCTCCCGAAGCGGTGCGTACCGGGCGCGAGCACCTCGGCGTTGAGCCGCACCCGCCGGAACCAGGCCGCCCACAGACCGGCCGCGCCCAGCCCCAGCACGGTGGTCACCAGGGAGACCGAGCCGAAGAAGGCGTCCGCCTGGTTCGCCTTGTCCGCGGTCCCGTCGCTGAGCACGGCGCCCTCCGCCAGCACGTCGCCGAGCGCGCCGCGCTGCTGGAACCGGGCGGCGGCGAGCAGCAGCAGACCGAGCAGCGCCAGGGTCAGGACGGTGGTGAGCGAGATCCGCACCCCGCGGCGCAGGTCGATCCCCGCGATCCCCGCGAACCCCCCGATCCCGCCGAGCGGCTCGGGCCCGGACGCGCCGGCGAACGGCATTTCGCCCACAGGCGGCAGCGGAGGCACAGGAGGCAGCGGAGGCGCATGGGACGGGCGAGGCGGCGGCTCGGGCTGTCCGGCCGGCACCGCGGCCCCCTCCGGTCCCCGCTGCTCGGCGCCGCACGCCGCGCAGCGGCCGTCCGGTCCGACGGCGGTGGCACGGCATCGACCGCACGGATACATCTCTTCGTCCCCCCACGGAACGCCGGAACGGCACCGGCGGCCAGGCGCCGGTGAGTCGACTGCTCGTCGGCGCCGGCCTGACGGGCGGGGCGGCGGCCGGCGGGCCGTCGCGTGCGCACCGGGCGACGCGGCCCGCACGTTACGGGCAACGGACCGCTCCCGTCCAGAAGAGACCGGGTCCCGTCCATAAGAGGCCGGGCGCGAACGGCCGACCGGAGAGAACCGGCCACATACGGCGTCCGGAAGACACCCGGAAGACACCCGGAAGGCACCCGGCCGGGCCTCCGAGGCCCGGCCACGGGCGGTCGACGGCCCGGCCAAGGGCGGTCGACGGCCCGGACCCCCGTGCGCGGTGTGACGGAATCCGGCCGTTCGGCGCTGAGGGAAGTGCGCGCCTCACCAAGGCGCGTGGCGGGCGACGGCCGCGGCCTCTCCTGTGGGGGGTGGTGGCCCGGCCGTCCCCGCGCCCGCGCCGGCGCGCGAAGCCCGCGTCAGTCCTCCGCGGCGATGTCCTTGACCGAGACCGTCAGGTCGTTCGTCACCGTGAAGAACGGCCGCAGCCGCACCCCGTCCCGGTCCGCCGCGGGGAAGGTGTCGATCCCCTTGCGGTCCGCGAAGTCGCCGGTCAGCCGGCCGAGCCGGACGGGAGCGGCGCCCGCGCCGGGGCGTACGTACAGGTCCCACAGGTCCTGCTCCTCGCCCCTGCGCCGCCACATCGGCTCGTACGGCAGCCGGCCCGTGCCGCCCTCCAGCGGCGCGCGGACGTCGGCCACCTCGCCGTCGGCGCCGCGCAGCCGGGCGATCAGCTCGGCGCCGTCGCGGAGCTCGACGCCGTGGGCGGCGACCGTCAGGGTGACCACGCCCTCCTCGGCCGACCCCACCCGTACCTCCGTCACCTCGGCGTGCCGCTCGCGCAGCCAGCTGCGGACGGCGAGGAAGCCGTCGCTGGTCTCGTACGGGATCCAGGGCGCGACGCCGGACGGGCCGGTCTGGAGCCCCAGCCCGAGCAGGGCCTGCTGCTCGACGAGGACGGCGGACAGCCGGCGTCGCGACTTGTCGGCCTTGCGCTCGGCGTAGCTGTCCCAGCGGCCCTCGGGCAGGGTCTGCGCGGCGCGTTCGACGCGGGCCTCGGCCCAGTCGGCGCCGGGGGTCCGCCGGAGCGGGACGCGGACGGCCTCCTTGCCCTTGCTGCCGCGGTGGCGGAGCAGCAGGTGGGAGTCGTCGGCGGTGAGCTGCTCGGCGCGTACCCGGAAGACGAGGGAGCCGTCGGCGGCGACGGCGCAGCGCGCCTCGGGGTGGGCGGTCTCGGTGGGCGCGGAGACGGCGGAGGCGGCGGGGGCGGCCTGCTGCTTGCGGCCGCCGCCGAAGAGGCCGCGGAGCAGGCCGCCCTTCTTCGCGGGGGCGGTGCAGCCGGGGCGGAGTTCCTCGAAGAGCCGCTCGTAGCGCTGCGCGATGGCGTCGGGCTCGTAGCGGTGGGCGGCGGCGCGGGCGGCGGCGCCGAGCCGGGCACGGAGTCCGTCGTCGCCGGTGAGCTTGAGCAGCGCCTCCGCGTAGGCGTCGACGCTGTCGGTCTCGCTCTGCGGGGAGAGCGGGACGAGGATGCCGTCGGTGCCGTCGTTGAGGATCTCGCGGGGGCCATAGGGGCAGTCGGTGGCGATCACCGGCAGTCCGGCGTGCATGGCCTCGACGATGGTCATGCCGAAGGACTCGGCGTCGGAGGCGACGGCGGCGACGGCGCCCTTGGCCCACTCGGTCTCGATGGGCGAGCGGGCGCCCATGAGGGTGATCCGCTCGTAGAGGCCCAGGTCCTCGATCTGGCGGCGCAGCTTGGCCTTGGAGGTGCCGCGGCCGTAGATCCGGAGCTGCCAGTCGGGGCGCTCGTCGGCGATCTTCGCGAAGGCGTTGATGAGCCGGTCGTAGCGTTTGACGCCGACGAGCCGCCCGGCCGAGACGATGATCTTCGAGTTGCCGTCGGAGGGCGCGGCGGCGGGGGCGGGGACGGCGTTGGGGACGGACAGCACCTGTGCCCGGCGGTCGGCGGGCAGGGCGTCGCGGTAGTGGCCGGCGTCGGCCTCGGAGACGGTGACGAAGGCGTCGAGGGCGGCGATGGCCGGGTCCATGACGGCGTGCAGCTCGGGGACGTGGGCCTCGTGGGTGAGGTGCTCCTGGCCGAGGCGGAGGTAGCGGTCGCTGCCGTAACGGGCGAGGTAGCCGATGAGCTTGGGGCGGGTGGCGATGACGACGTCCGCGTCGGTGGCCGCGAGGTGGGCGGCGACGCGTTCGTCGGTGAGGGCGGTGGCGGCCATCCGGCCGTTGTCGATGCGCTCGTCGCGGAAGATCTCGCTGGGCCGCTGGTTGAGGGGGGCCGCGTACTCGTCGCCGTCGGTGCCTTCGCGCAGGTCGACGAGGGGGGTGAGCCGGACGCGCGGGTCGATCGTGAGCTCGGGCTCGTCCACGGGCCGGTTGACGCTGATGATGCGGACCTCGTGCCGGTCGGCGAGAGCGGTGGCGAGGTTGACGGTCGAACGGATGGTTCCGCCGATGCCGTACGCATTGTGCAGCAGGAATTCGATCTTCATCCGGGCCCTCGTTCAGTGCGATGGGCGCGCGAGCGCGCACGTCCGCCGTGGACAGCTGCGCCGCGCACCGGCCGATGCCTTCCGCTTGGACAACGACCGGACGCCGCGCATGGTTCAACCCGGAGGCTAGCCCGCTTTGCAGGTGTGTGGGGAGCGCCCACCCTCAGGGCGCTCCCAAGGCCCGGCAAACCGGTCGAAAGCCCACGCGGCGCCGGGACTTCAGCCCCCTCGGACGGCGGTGTACAGGGCCCCGAACTCCTGCCAGGACGGCTTCGGCGGGCGGGGGTCCCACAGCCGCTGGGAGACGGCGGCCAGCGGCAGCCGGATTCCGTTTGCCACCTGGTCGGGGGTCTGCGCGTCGGGGTGGTCGCACCAGACGGCGAACCGGCCGCCCGGCACCCGGCGCGGGTCCGCCGTCCCGGCCGCCACGGGCGCGGTGCCGCGCAGCACGGCCGGGGACCACTCCTTGTAGATCAGCTCGCCGGTGGGGTAGCGGAAGTCGTTCGGTTCCCCGAGCACGTAGTAGAGGTACTGGTCGTTGAGGTTGACGACCGTGCGTCCCTCGTTCAGGTATTCCTGCGGGTCCCGGGCGCCGAGCTCGCGGCCGGTCCAGTACTCGACCTCGATGGCCTGGTCGGGGGCGACGAGGCCGCCGCGGAAGAAGCCGTCGTTCCACGCCTTGGCCTTCTTGCCGAGGGACCGCACGACGGCGGCCCGGTCGTTGAGCCAGGCGGTGGCCAGGTCCTGCACCCGGCCCTGCGAGCCGTAGCGCTGCCGGGCGAGGTCGGCGAGGTGCGGGTAGGACCCCTGCGGGTCGCGGGCCATCAGCGCCCGGTACTCGTCGGCGCCCAGGTGCCAGTACGGGCCGGGGAAGAGGGGCGTGAACTCGCGCAGCAGGTCGTCCACGATCTTCGCCGCGCCCGGCAGGGAGATGTCGACGGCGCCCCGGGAGGCGGTGCCGGTGGCGTCCCTGAGCTGGAGGTCCGGGTGGGCCTTGAGGACGGCGCCGAGGTGGCCGGGCGAGTCGATCTCGGGGATGACGGTGATGTGCAGCGACGAGGCGAGGGCGACGATGCGGCGGACCTCGGCCTGGGTGAGGTGCTCCGGGGAGACGATCTCGGGGTGGCTCGCGCTCTCGATCCGGAAGCCCTGGTCGTCGGAGAAGTGCAGGCCGAGCTGGTTGAGCTTGAGGTCGGCCATCTCGCGCAGCCGGGCCTCGATCCACTCGGCGGTGAAGTGCTTGCGCGCGATGTCGAGCTGCAGGCCGCGCTGCGGCCGGTCGGGGGCGTCGGCGACGACCCCCTCGGGGAGGCCGCCGCCGGAGCGGACGGACTGGACGAGGGTGCGGGTGCCGTAGAAGGCGCCGGCCTCGTCGGGGGCGGTGATGAGGACCCTGCCGTCGCGGGTGGTCAGCTCGTAGCTCTCGGGGCCGCCGCGCTGGCCGGGGCGGAGCGCGAGTTCGACGTCGCCGGCGCGGGCCGGTCCGGGGGCGATGGTGACCTTGAGCTCACCGGCCAGCAGCCGGGCCTCGTCGGCGAGGGGCCCGTCGGGGTCGGTGACGACGCGGACGGCGGAGGAGGGCCGCCAGCCGGGGCCGCCGCGGGCGGTGAAGGAGCGGACGGCCGGGACGGTGCGCGGCATTCCGGTGACGGGTGTGACCTGGGCGGCGGAGGAGGGCGCCGCCGCCTGGGTGGAGCGGTCGTCGTCCCGGCCGGCGCTCCGGCCGGAGGACCCGGACGCCCCGCCGTCGTGGGCGCAGCCGGCGGCGGCCGGCAGGGCGGCCGCGGCGAGCAGCGCGAGGACGGCGTACGGCCGGCGGGGCGCGACACGCCTGGGCCGCCCGAAAAGGGCGACACGGGCGATACGGGTGATTCTGACAGGCAGTCCCATGGAGCAAAACCTCCCAATCGCGGAAAAGATAGTTCTTTCCGCCGCCGACAGCCTCGAATACCCGCCCGAAAACTCTCTCTTATGGGTGAATTCCGGACAGCGAACCAGGGCCATTCGGCCAACCATGGACCCCCATGCGGCTCTCGTCCACCACCGGCGACCCGTACATGCCAGTTTGATCACACCTGACTGACCCCGCGCGACCGAACCGACAAGGCGTCGCTACGATGGCCAGGGCCGGTGGACCGTACCCGGCCGGGCCCGACCGACAGTGCAGTCCTGACTGGGTTAAAAGCTGGCGGCCGCCCCCAATCCCCGCTCCCGGAGGGTTTTCCGTGCCGGCTGGAACGCTGTACCGCGGCCGGGAAGGCATGTGGTCGTGGGTGGCTCACCGAGTCACCGGCGTCCTCATTTTCTTCTTCCTGTTCGTGCACGTCCTGGACACCGCTCTCGTCCGCGTCTCCCCGGAGGCGTACGACGACGTCGTCGCGACGTACAAGACACCCGTCGTCAATGTGATGGAGTACGGCCTCGTCGCCGCCATCCTCTTCCACGCGCTCAACGGCCTCCGCGTCATCGCGGTGGACTTCTGGTCCAAGGGCCCGCGGTACCAGAAGCAGATGCTGTGGACCGTCGTGGGCGTCTGGATCGTCCTGATGGCCGGCGCCTTCTACCCCGTGCTCAGCCACACGCTGCACACGCTGTTCGGGAGCTGACGCAAGACATGTCCGCTGAAACCACCCCCGCGACCGCCGAAGGCGTCTCCCTCTACGACGTCGACAACCCGGCGCCGGTCATCGAGGCGCCGCGCAAGCGCACCAAGAAGACGCCGAAGGCGACCCGCACCAACTTCGAGCTGTACGGCTGGCTGTTCATGCGGCTGTCCGGCATCGTGCTCGTCGTCCTGGTCCTGGGCCACCTGCTGATCCAGCTGGTGCTGGACGGCGGTGTCACCAAGATCGGTTTCGCCTTCGTGGCCGGCCGCTGGGCCTCGCCGTTCTGGCAGGCGTGGGACCTGATCATGCTGTGGCTCGCCATGCTGCACGGCGCCAACGGCCTCCGTACGGTCATCAACGACTACGCGGAGCGGGACACCACCCGCTTCTGGCTGAAGATGCTGCTGTACACCGCCACGGTGTTCACCGTCCTGCTGGGCACGCTGGTGATCTTCACCTTCGACCCGAACATCCGCTAGAGCCCGGGGCTGACGCGACCATGAAGATCCACAAGTACGACACCGTCATCGTCGGCGCCGGTGGCGCCGGCATGCGCGCGGCCATCGAGTCGACGAAGCGCAGCCGCACCGCGGTGCTCACCAAGCTGTACCCCACCCGCTCCCACACCGGCGCGGCCCAGGGCGGCATGGCCGCCGCCCTCGCCAACGTCGAGGAGGACAACTGGGAGTGGCACACCTTCGACACGGTCAAGGGCGGTGACTACCTGGTCGACCAGGACGCCGCCGAGATCCTGGCGAAGGAGGCCATCGACGCGGTCCTCGACCTGGAGAAGATGGGCCTGCCGTTCAACCGCACCCCGGACGGCACCATCGACCAGCGCCGCTTCGGCGGTCACTCGCGCAACCACGGCGAGGCGCCGGTCCGCCGGTCCTGCTACGCCGCGGACCGCACCGGCCACATGATCCTCCAGACGCTGTACCAGAACTGCGTCAAGGAGGGCGTGGAGTTCTTCAACGAGTTCTACGTCCTGGACCAGCTGATCACCGAGGTGGACGGCGTCAAGAAGTCCGCCGGTGTGGTCGCCTACGAGCTGGCCACCGGCGAGATCCACATCTTCCAGGCGAAGTCGGTCATCTACGCCTCCGGTGGCACCGGCAAGTTCTTCAAGGTGACCTCCAACGCGCACACCCTCACCGGCGACGGCCAGGCGGCCTGCTACCGGCGCGGCCTGCCGCTGGAGGACATGGAGTTCTTCCAGTTCCACCCGACGGGCATCTGGCGCATGGGCATCCTGCTGACGGAGGGCGCCCGCGGTGAGGGCGGCATCCTCCGCAACAAGGACGGCGAGCGCTTCATGGAGAAGTACGCGCCGGTCATGAAGGACCTCGCGTCCCGTGACGTCGTCTCGCGCTCCATCTACACGGAGATCCGCGAGGGCCGCGGCTGCGGTCCCGAGGGCGACCACGTCTACCTGGACCTGACGCACCTGCCGCCGGAGCAGCTGGACGCCAAGCTGCCGGACATCACCGAGTTCGCGCGCACCTACCTCGGCATCGAGCCCTACACGGACCCGATCCCGATCCAGCCCACCGCGCACTACGCCATGGGCGGCATCCCGACCAACGTCGAGGGCGAGGTGCTGGCCGACAACGACACCGTCGTGCCGGGCCTGTACGCCGCCGGCGAGGTCGCCTGCGTGTCCGTCCACGGCGCCAACCGCCTGGGCACCAACTCGCTGCTGGACATCAACGTCTTCGGCAAGCGCGCGGGCATCGCCGCCGCCGAGTACGCGCACAAGGCCGACTTCGTCGAGCTGCCGGAGGACCCGGCCGCGTTCGTCCAGGAGCAGGTCGAGCGGCTGCGCGAGTCCACGGGCAGCGAGCGGGTCGCCGAGCTCCGCAAGGAGCTGCAGGAGACCATGGACGCCAACGTCATGGTCTTCCGCACCGAGCAGACCATCAAGACGGCCGTCGAGAAGATCGCCGAGCTGCGCGAGCGCTACAAGAACGTGTCCATCCAGGACAAGGGCAAGCGCTTCAACACCGACCTGCTGGAGGCCATCGAGCTGGGCAACCTGCTCGACCTGGCCGAGGTCATGGCGGTCTCCGCACTCGCGCGGAAGGAGTCCCGCGGCGGTCACTACCGCGAGGACTACCCCAACCGCGACGACGTCAACTTCATGCGCCACACCATGGCGTACCGCGAGGTCGACGCGGACGGCAGGGATTCGATCCGGCTCGACTACAAGCCGGTCGTGCAGACCCGCTACCAGCCCATGGAGCGTAAGTACTGATGAGCACCGCGATCGAAGACAAGGTGGAGGCCGCGAGCAAGGCCTCCCCCTACATCACGGTCACCTTCCGCGTCCGCCGGTTCAACCCGGAGGTCTCCGCCGAGGCGACCTGGCAGGACTTCGAGGTCGAGATCGACCCGAAGGAGCGCGTGCTCGACGGTCTGCACAAGATCAAGTGGGACCTGGACGGTTCGCTGACCTTCCGCCGGTCCTGCGCCCACGGCATCTGCGGCTCCGACGCCATGCGCATCAACGGCCGCAACCGCCTCGCGTGCAAGACCCTGATCAAGGACATCAACCCCGAGAAGCCGATCACGGTGGAGCCCATCAAGGGCCTCACGGTCCTGAAGGACCTCGTGGTCGACATGGAGCCCTTCTTCCAGGCGTACCGGGACGTGATGCCGTTCCTGATCACCAAGGGCAACGAGCCGACGCGCGAGCGCCTGCAGTCCGCCGAGGACCGCGAGCGCTTCGACGACACCACCAAGTGCATCCTGTGCGCCGCCTGCACGTCCTCGTGCCCGGTGTTCTGGAACGACGGCCAGTACTTCGGCCCGGCGGCGATCGTCAACGCGCACCGCTTCATCTTCGACTCGCGTGACGAGGCCGGGGAGCAGCGGCTGGAGATCCTGAACGACAAGGACGGCGTCTGGCGCTGCCGGACGACCTTCAACTGCACCGACGCCTGCCCGCGCGGCATCGAGGTGACGAAGGCGATCCAGGAGGTCAAGCGGGCGCTGATCACGCGCCGCTTCTGATCCCCGTCGTACGCACGAAGGGCCCCCGCTCCTCCCGGCGGTTTCTAGGGATCGTCGCAACACTGGGTTGGTTTGATCAGGCCGTGAGCAGTTTATGCAGGCGCTCGGCTGGGGTTTCCCAGCCGAGCGTTTTGCGTGGGCGGCCGTTGAGTTCGGCGGCGACGGCGTTGAGGTGCTCGCGGGGGTGGACCGAGAGGTCGGTGCCCTTGGGGAAGTACTGCCGCAGCAGGCCGTTGGTGTTCTCGTTCGATCCGCGCTGCCAGGGGCTGGCGGGGTCGCAGAAGTAGACGGGGATGTCGGTGGCGAGGGTGAAGGAGCCGTGGGCGGCCATCTCGGCGCCCTGGTCCCAGGTCAGTGAGCGGGTCAGGTGGCCGGGCAGGCTCTGGACGGTGTTCACCAGGGCGTCGCGCATGCGTTCCGCGCTGCGGCCGTCGGGGAGGTGCACCAGCATCGTGTAGCGGGTGGCGCGCTCGACCAGGGTGCCGATTGCCGAGCCGCTGTCCTTGCCGATGATGAGGTCGCCTTCCCAGTGGCCGGGCACGGCCCGGTCGTCGGCCTCGGCGGGGCGCTCGCCGATCATGATCATCGGGGTGGAGAACCTGGCCTGACGGTGCTGGGCCTGGCGGTGCGGTTTGCGGCGGGTACGTCCGGTGCGCAGGGCTCGGGTGAGTTCGCGGCGGAGTTCGCCGCGGCCCTGGACGTAGAGGGCCTGATAGACGGTCTCGTGGACCACGTGCATCTCCGGCCGCTCGGGGAAGTTCTCCCGCAGAGCCTGACAGATCTGCTCGGGACTCCACCGTAGGGCCAGGCGGGCCTGGATGAAGTCCCGCAGGGCAGGGTTCTGCCCGATCTTCCCGGTCTTGGGCCGGGGCCGGCGGGCATCAGCGCGGACCTGGGCGGCATAAGGCCGGTACTGGCCGTTGACCGGATGCCGGTTGCGGCGGATCTCACGGCTGACGGTGGACGGGCTGCGGCCCAGCTCCGCCGCGATGGCGCGGACCGTGGCCTTCTCCAGCAGCCGGTCGGCTATGTGGATGCGGTCGGCCTCGCACAGATACCGGGACGGGCCGGAAGGCGGTACCACCGCGTTGACCGGTGGTACCGCCTTCCGGCCGCCAGAGGCATGACGGCCGTTTCGCCAGCGCTTGCCTGTGCGGAGGTTGATGCCGACAATCCGGCTGGCCTCCGCGAAGCTCATTCCTTGATCCACAAGCCGGAAGTATTCCTCCCGTTTATGGATCAAAGGAGCATGCCCCGGACGCTTCCGTACCCTGCCGCTCTCGACGTCCATCGCACCCCTTGAACTGGGGTGTTGCGACGACCACTAGAACCCAAGCCCGGAGCGGGGGCCCTTCGGCGTTCACCCCGGCCGTTCCAGCTCCGCGATCGTCTCCTCCAGCCAGGCCAGTTCGGCGCGGGAGGTGGCGCGGGCGATGGTGAGGACGCCGCGCCGGAACGGGTCGTCCACGTCCTCGACGCCGAGCGGCCGGTCGCCGTCGTAGAAGAAGCTGCTCGGCTCGCGGAGGAACGCCAGCCGCCGGCGCAGCACTTCCGCCTGTGCCTGCCGGTCCGGCAGGTGGCGGAGGAAGGCGAGGAGTACGAACCAGCGGTTCTCGTCGGTGACGAACGGCTCCTCGGGCCGCCGCAGCCGCTCCAGGAACGTCCGCCGCCCCGCCTCGGTCAGGCTGAGCACGTGCCGGGGCGCCGCCACCGCGCCCTGTCGCGGCTCGCGGACGAGCAGTCCGGCCGTCTCCATGCGCTTGATCGCCGGGTACAGGGTGCCGTGGCTGATCGCCTTCACGTGACCGGTGAGACGGGCGATGCGGGTGCGCAGCTCATAGCCGTGCAGGGGCTCCTCGTGGAGGAACCCCTGGATGGCGAGATCCAACAGGCCGGACATGCCCGAGAGCTTAGCCGCGGGGCCCGGGACCCGAGCGATCAGGCGTTGACGAAGGTGAGGCTGGTCTCGTCGTACCGCGAGCCGGCGATCGCCTCGGCCGGGGCCGCCGCGTCGATGGCGGCGAGGTCGGCCGCGGAGAGTTCGAGCGCGGCGGCGGCGACGTTCTCCGTCAGGTACTTCTCGCGGCGGGTGCCCGGGATCGGGACGACGTCGTCGCCGCGGTGCTGGACCCAGGCCAGGGCCAGCTGGCCGGCGGTGACGCCGCGGTCGGCGGCCAGCGCCTCCAGCCGCTCGACGATGACCAGGTTCTTCTCCAGGTTGCCGTCGGCGAAGCGCGGCTGGGTGCGCCGGATGTCCGTCTGCTCCAGCGTGTCCACCGAGGTGTAGCGGCCGGTGAGGAAGCCGCGGCCGAGGGGCGAGAACGGGACGATGCCGATGCCGAGTTCGCGGCAGACGGGCAGCACCTCGGCCTCGATGTCGCGGGTCCAGAGCGACCACTCGCTCTGCAGCGCGGCGATCGGGTGGACGGCGTGTGCCCGACGGATGGTGGCGGCGCTCGCCTCGGAGAGGCCGAGGTGGCGCACCTTGCCCTCCGCCACCAGCTCGGCCATCGCCCCGACGGTCTCCTCGACGGGCACGTTCCGGTCGATCCGGTGCGCGTAGTAGAGGTCGATGTGGTCGAGGCCGAGGCGGCGCAGCGACGCCTCGCACGCCTGCCGGACGTACGCCGCGTCGCCGCGGATCACCGTGGGCTCGCCCAGCCGGTTGGCGAAGCCGAACTTGGTGGCCACGACGGCCTGTTCGCGCCGCCCGGGGGCGGCGAGGGCCCGTCCGATCAGCTCCTCGTTGTGGCCGCCGCCGTAGTAGTCGGAGGTGTCGAGGAGGGTGACGCCCAGGTCGAGGGCCCGGTGCAGGAGGGCGATGGACTGGTCGTCGTCCGACGCGCCGTACGCGTGGCTCATGCCCATGCAGCCGAGCCCCTGGGCGCCGACCGTGAGTCCGCCGAGTCGTCGGGTGGGAATGCTGGTCATAACCGGTGCCTCCTGGGGCGGTTGTGCTGCGCTGTCGTGTCAGACGTTAGGAGTTCGAGTCCACTCGAAGTCAAGCGCCGCCCGCGAGGAGTCCCGGGGAGCGGTTCAGTCCGTCGCCGGGTCGGTGAGGAAGCCGTTCATCCCGGCGATGATCTTCCAGCCGTCTTCCTCCTTCGAGATGACGTAGAGCGGCGCGCCCTTGGCGCCCTCGACGGGGTCGCCCGCCGGGGAGACCGGCGTCTGGACGACGTTGACGGCGATCACCTCGGGCCGGATGGCGAACATCCGGACGACGTCGTAGCGGACCGGCTGGTCGGGCAGGACGGCGAACACCTTGTGGGAGAGCTCGGTGATCTCCTCGCGGCCGGTGAGGCGCTTGCCCATGGCGTTGGTCCAGGTGGCGTTCCGCGCGTAGCAGTCGGCCAGGGCCGTGGCGTCCTTGGCGTTGAACGCGTCCTGGAGGGCGCGGACGACGTCGCGTACGGCGATGGCGACATCGGCGGGGACGACGTCGTGGAATTCGCTGGTCGTTGCCATGGTGAATACCGCTTTCTTGCCTTGTTCCGGGCTCCGGCCCGTCCGGACCGATGTCCCCTACTCAACAACCTCAACTCCGGTCGAGGTCAAGGCGGTCGGGCGGGCGGTGCGGAGGCTTCGGTTCCGGGTGCGGGGCCCGGTGACCGGAGGGAAGCGGTCCGCCGCCGGCCGGTGAACTGCCGGCCGGCGGCGGAGTCTGTCAGGTCGGGACGGGCCGGTGCCGGCCGGTCGGGTCGACCGCGAGGGGACGGGACCGGTCCGGCCGGTCAGATCCTGTCCAGGCGCCACAGCCGCCACAGCCCCGAGCCGTCCCTCAGGTACTGCGCCCCCGAGATGGACTCCTTGCTCACCACGAACTCCTTCTTCTGCCACAGCGGCAGCAGCGGCACGTCCTCCGCGATGATCTTCTGGATGGTGCGGTAGTCGTCCGTGCTTCCGTCGCGCCGGCCGTTCCGCTGGGCGTCACGGATCAGCTTGTCGATCCGGTCGTTGGAGTAGCCCGAGTAGAGCGTGTTCCCGGTGCCCACGAGCGGGCTGGTGAACGTGTCGGCGTCCGGGTAGTCGGCGACCCATCCCAGGAGGTACGCGTCGTACTCGCCCTTGGCCCGGCCCTGCTGGAACCGCGCCCACTCCACGTGCTCCGTGTCGATCCGGAACAGGCCCGTGGCCTCCAGCTGCTTCTTGATCAGGGCCGTCTCCTCGTCCGTGGAGACGCCCTTGGAGTAGGCCAGCTTGAAGCGCACCGGCGTCGTCACGCCCGCCGCCCGCAGCAGCCGGCCGGCGGCCTCCGCGTCCGGGCGGGGATAGCGGTCGAAGAAGGACGTCGTATGCCCGAAGAGGCCCTGCGGGATGAGGGAGTAGAGCGGTTCGACCGTCCGGTAGTGGACGTCCCGCGCCACCGCCACCCGGTCCAGGACGGACGCGACCGCGCGCCGGACGGCGACGTCCTTCACCGGGGACTTGCTCTTCAGGTTGAAGGCCAGGAAACGGGTGCTCGCCGAGGCGTTCTCGGTGACCCTGAAGTCGTTGTCGCCGAGGGAGAGTTTGGCGACGTCGGCGGCCGGCAGGTCGCGGGAGGCGACGTCGATGTCCTGCCGCTTCCAGGCGGCCATGAGGTCCTTGGGCTTGCCGAAGTACCGGACGGTGACCGGGTTTCCCGACGTCCGGTTGGCGCCCTTGTAGTGCGGGTTCGGCTTCAACTCGGCCTTGCCGTCCGGCTGGAAGGCCGTCAGCCGGTACGGACCGGAGCCGTCCAGTTCGTTGCCGGTCCGCAGCCTGTCGGCCGGATAGGTGCGGCTGTCCACGATCGACCCCACCCCGGACGCGATCTTGGACGGGAAGGTGGCGTCCGGCGTGCGCAGCCGGAAGGTCACCGTGTCGTCCCCCTCGGCGCGCACCGACTCCAGCGTCTCCAGCAGCACCGCGGGCCCCTGGTCCGACTTGATGCGCAGGATCCGGTCGAAGGAGAACTTGACGTCCTGGGCGGTGAGATCGTGTCCGTTGGCGAACTTCAGCCCGGACCTCAGGACGCAGGTGTACGTCCGCCGTTCGACGTCCCTGAAGCCGCAGCTCTTGGCGGCATCGGGCGTCGGCTTGTCGGTGCCCGGCGTGAACGTCAGCAACGTCTGGTAGACATTGCCGAAAAGCGACCACGAACCGACGTCGTAGACACCGGCCGGATCCAGCCCCATGGCCGAATCCGTGGTCCCCACGACGATCGGTTTCTCGTCCCCGTCGTCCGACGACAGGCTCGAACAGCCGCTCAACCCCACCGACATCAGCGCCAACGCCGCCACAATGACCTTGCTGCGGCTTCGCCTCCGGACCCCACGCATGGCTGCGCCCCCTTTCCGTGACGCGCCTCACCTAAACACACGAACGCGCGTGCGTCCGGGGAATCGGCCAAGTGATCGACTTACGGGGCCGACAGGCTGTCAGGGGCGTTGCCCGGGGAACCGCTATGAGGTGCGACGCAACGCCCTAACCCCACGCAACCCGATGAGGCCGATGACCGTCCCCAGAAGAAAAGAGGTGACCGCCAGCAGCAGATGCACCCAGAAGTACGCGGTCGGCTCGCCCGCGTCGTCGAAGGCGAGCCCGCTTCCGTCCTTCCAGAGATTCTTTGCGAAAGTGATCCAGATGAACCAGCTCCATACGCCGAAGGCGAGCAGGAACCAGGAGACGGGGCGGGAGAGGGACGCGGGGGTGCGAGGGGCTGTCGAGCCGGAGGGATTCACCATGGGTTTCAGTATGCGATCCGGAGCACGCACTGGTCCTATCGGGTCCTCGGCGGAAGCCCGGGCCACCGGCTCGCCCTCGGGAAGCGGGCGGAACGGTACGTTCACCGGCGTGCCGATGACGACATCACCGAACGCGACGCGCTCAGCGACGGCCCGCCGCCGTGGCGCGGCCCTCGTGGCCGCCTCCGCCTCGTTCCTGCTCCCCCTGGCCGCCGCGGCGCCGGCGCTCGCGGCCCCGCCCGCCCCTCACCACCCTTCCTCCAGTCACACCCCGTCCGCCCCGGGGAGCCCGAGCACGCACCCCGGAGGGACGCCCGGCGGGAAGCCGAGCGGGAAGCCGAGCGGGACGCCCGACGACGGCAAGGGCCGGCCGCCCAAACAGCCGCCGGCGAAGATGTCCGAGGTCGGCGGCGAGCTGCTGGGCAGGCCGGGCGTCCAGGTGCTGCGCGGGCCGGGCGCGCCCGAGCTGCCGAAGGACCTGAGCGGGGACGCCTGGCTGGTCGCCGACGCCGAGACCGGCGAGGTGCTGGCGGCGAAGAACGCCCACTGGCGGCTGGCGCCGGCCTCCACGCTGAAGATGCTCTTCGCCGACACCCTGCTGCCCAAGTTCCCCAAGGAGCAGCGGCACAAGGTGGTCGCCGCCGACCTGGAGGGCATGGGCGAGGGCAGCAGCCAGGTCGGGCTGAAGGAGGATTCCACCTATTCGGTGGAAGACCTCTGGCTCGGGGTCTTCCTCCGCTCCGGCAACGACGCGGTGCACGTGCTGTCCGCCATGAACGGCGGCGTGCAGCAGACCGTCCGGGACATGCAGGCGCACGCCGAGGAACTCCAGGCGAACGACACACACGTCGTCACCCCCGACGGCTACGACGCCGACGGGCAGGTCTCCAGCGCGTACGACCTCACGCTGTTCGCCCGCTCCGGCCTCCAGAAGCAGGACTTCCGGAAGTACTGCTCGACCGCCACCGCCCAGTTCCCCGGCGAGGAGCGGAAGGACGGGAAGCGGGAGACGTTCGGCATCCAGAACACCAACCGGCTGCTCACCGGCCAGGGCGTGCCCTTCTACAAGGGGATCGCGGGGGTGAAGAACGGGTCAACGACCAACGCCGGGAACACCTTCACCGGCGTCGCCCAGCATGACAACCGCAAGCTCCTGGTGACCGTGATGAACCCGGAGACCAAGGAGCCCAACGAGGTCTACAAGGAGGCGGCGCACCTGCTGGACTGGGGCTTCGAGGCGGCAGGCCACGTCAAGCCGGTGGGCACGCTCGTCGCGCCGCTGAACGCGCCCGGCAAGGACGGCGGGAAGGCCGGGGGCCAGTCCGGCGACAAGGCGCAGGCGTCGGTCGCCGGATCGTCCGGCTCGGGCGGCGGCGGGATGTGGACGGCCGTGGGGATCACCGGCGCCTCGGTGGTGGCGCTGGCCGCGGCGGCGTACGTGGTGCACCGCCGGTGGCCGCTGCCGGACCTGGCCAAGCGGCGGGGCGGCCGGTCCTGAACCCGTCGACGGGCGCCGCCCGGCCTTCCGGCCGGAGGCGCCCGTCACTCGTGCGAGTCCTCCGCCAGCAGGTCCGCGCCGGCCTTGTCGTGCCGCGTGGTGGCCGTCCAGGCGGCGCAGAACAGCAGCAGCTTGGCGATGAAGTTGATCCACAGCAGCAGGGCGATCGGGGTGCCGAACGCGCCGTACATGCTCTTGGCCGCCACCCCGCTCAGATAGCCGCCGATCACCAGCTTGAGCACCTCCAGGCCGACCGCGCCGAGCAGCGCGGCGATCAGCAGGGTGCGGGGGGCGGGCTGGACGCGGGGCAGCCGGGTGAGGACGTAGAGCAGCAGGAGGAAGTCGGCGAGCGCGGCGGCGCAGAACCCGGCGGCGGTGAGCAGGGCGCCGCCGGCGCCGGCGGTGGGCAGGCCGGTCTTGTCCGCCGACCAGGTGACGGCCGTCGTGGCGAAGGTCGAGCAGCCGAGGGACAGCAGGGTCGTCCCGCCGAGGCCGAGCAGCACGCCCGCGTCCCTGAGCCGCAGCAGGAACGGGTTGCCGGGGCTCTCCTCCAGCTCCCACACGGCCCGCAGGCACTCGCGCAGGGTGCCGATCCAGTTGACGCCGGTGAACAGCAGCAGGGCACCGGCCACGACGCCGACCGTGCCGGCGTTGTCCACCAGCGAGCCGATGTCGAGGGCGTTGGAGATGCCGGGCACCTGCTCGGCGAGCTTCTGCTCCAGGTCCTGCACCTGCTTGTCGCTGAGTATCGCGGCGGCGACGGCCGCGCCCAGGGTGAGCAGCGGGAACAGGGCGACGAAACTGGTGAAGGTGATCGCCGCGGCGAGCCGCGTCCACTTCACGCGGTCCAGGGTCTCGTACGAGCGCCACGCGTGCGTCCGCATCAGCCGGGCCGCGGCGGGCCCGACCACCGGCAGCCGGATCAACCAGTCCATGATCCACGTCTACCCCATGCGGGCGCCGCTCACCGCCCTGGAGGGGTGCGCGCCAGGGCGCACGCGAGGGGTGCACGCCGGGGCGCGCTCGCGTGAACCTGCGCCGTCGGCTGCGAACCCGCGCCGCCGGCGCTCAGCGGGAGGCGGCCGGCGGCCGGGACGCGCCCGTCTGGCGGGGCAGGGCGGCCGGGACGGGACCCGGACGGCCGAAGGGGTACTCGCGGTCGAGCCGCCAGACGCCGTCGGCCCCCTGCTCGTACAGGGCGAAGCCGTCGATCGTCCAGGCCGCCTCGTAGTCCGCCAGCTCCTCGTAGGCCCGGTCCATGGCCTCCTCGGCGATGCCGTGGGCGACGGTCACGTGCGGGTGGTACGGGAACTGGAGCTCGCGGGCCAGCGGACCGGACGCGTCCCGGATCCGCTTCTGCAGCCAGGAGCAGGCGGCGGAGCCCTCCACCACGTTGACGAAGACCACCGGCGAGAGCGGGCGGAAGGTGCCCGTCCCGGCCAGCCGCATGGGGAACGGGCGGCCGGCCGCGGCGACCTCGGCGAGGAACGCCTCGATCACGGGGAGCGACGACGCCTCGACCTCGGTGGGCGGGAGGAGGGTGACATGGGTGGGGATGCCGTGCGCGTGGGGGTCCCCGAAGCCCTCGCGGCGCTTCTGGAGGAAGCTGCCGTACGGCTCCGGGACCGCGATCGAAACGCCGAGCGTTACGGTCCCCATCGAGTTCTCCCTCCTGTGCGCCTGTAGGTCCCCGTGGTCAGTGTGGCGGCTGCGCCGCGTTCCCTGCCAGGTGTCCTGGTCCCGGGCGCGGGGAGGACGGCCGTCCTCCCTGCGCCTTCGGGCCGTCCGGACTTGTCCGGTGTGACGGACTTCTCACATCCGGGGTGATGCGGTCGCGGTGCGGCTCAGTGCTTGGCGGGCAGGAAGCCCACCTTGTCGTACGCCTGGGCGAGGGTCTCGGCCGCGACCGCGCGGGCCTTCTCGGCGCCCTTGGCCAGGACAGAGTCCAGCGTCTCCGGGTCGTCCAGATATTCCTGTGTACGGGCACGGAACGGCGTCACCCACTCCACCATCACGTCGGCGAGGTCGGTCTTGAGCGCACCGTAGCCCTTGCCCTCGTACTTCTGCTCCAGTTCCGCGATTCCCGTCCCGGTGAGCGTGGAGTAGATCGTGAGCAGGTTGCTGACGCCCGGCTTCTCCTCGGGGTCGAAGCGGATCACCGTGTCGGTGTCGGTGACGGCGCTCTTGATCTTCTTCGCGGAGACCTTGGGCTCGTCGAGCAGGTTGATCAGGCCCTTGGCGGTGGACGCCGACTTGCTCATCTTGGCCGTCGGGTCCTGGAGGTCGTAGATCTTCGCCGTCTCACGGACGATGTGCGCGGCGGGCAGCGTGAACGTGTCGCCGAACCGGCCGTTGAAGCGCTCGGCGAGGTCGCGGGTCAGCTCGATGTGCTGGCGCTGGTCCTCGCCGACCGGGACGGAGTCCGCCTGGTAGAGCAGGATGTCGGCGACCTGGAGGACCGGGTACGTGAAGAGGCCGACGGTCGTCCGGTCGGCGCCCTGCTTGGCCGACTTGTCCTTGAACTGCGTCATGCGGGACGCCTCGCCGAAGCCGGTGAGGCAGTTCATCACCCAGCCGAGCTGCGCGTGCTCGGGGACATGGCTCTGGATGAACAGCGTGCAGCGCTCGGGGTCGAGGCCGGCGGCGAGCAGCTGGGCGGCGGCGACGCGGGTGTTGGCGCGCAGCTCCGCGGGGTCCTGCGGGACGGTGATCGCGTGCAGGTCGACGACCATGTAGAACGCGTCGTGCGTCTCCTGCAGCGCCACGTACTGCCGGATGGCACCGAGGTAGTTGCCGAGGTGGAAGGAGCCGGCGGTGGGCTGGATACCGGACAGTGCGCGCGGACGATCAAGGGCCATGCGCACATTCTCTCAGGTACCGGCCCCGACTCGGTCCGGCGGTGGCCGCGCCGGTGTTAGAAAGGCGGACAACCGCATGCCCCGACCCGAACGGAGCACACGTTGAACGCCACCGAACGCAGCATCGCCGCCGCCGAGGCCCACGGCGCGCACAACTACCACCCCCTTCCGGTCGTGGTGGCGACCGCGGAGGGCGCGTGGATGACCGACGTCGAGGGGCGCCGCTACCTCGACATGCTCGCCGGATACTCGGCGCTCAATTTCGGCCACGGCAACCGCCGTCTCCTCGACGCCGCCAAGGCACAGCTCGAACGGGTGACTCTCACGTCCCGGGCGTTCCACCACGACCGGTACGCCGAGTTCTGTACCGAGCTCGCCGCGCTCTGCGGCAAGGACATGGTCCTGCCGATGAACACCGGCGCGGAGGCGATCGAGACCGCCGTCAAGACCGCCCGGAAGTGGGGCTACCGGGTCAAGGGCGTGCCGGACGGCCGGGCGAAGATCATCGTCGCCGACAACAACTTCCACGGCCGCACCACCACCATCGTCAGCTTCTCCACCGACCCCGAGGCCCGGGCCGACTACGGCCCCTACACCCCCGGCTTCGAGATCGTGCCCTACGGCGACCTGGCCGCCCTGGAGGCGGCCGTCGACGACAACACCGTGGCCGTGCTCCTGGAGCCGATCCAGGGCGAGGCGGGCGTCCTCGTCCCGCCGCCCGGCTACCTGGCCGGGGTACGCCGGCTGACCGCCGAGCGGAACGTCCTCTTCATCGCCGACGAGATCCAGTCCGCCCTCGGGCGCACCGGCCGCACCTTCGCCTGCGAGCACGAGGACGTCGTGCCCGACATGTACGTCCTGGGCAAGGCCCTCGGCGGCGGAGTCGTCCCCGTCTCCGCCGTCGTCGCCGACCGCGACGTCCTCGGCGTCTTCCGCCCCGGCGAACACGGCTCCACCTTCGGCGGCAACCCGCTCGCCTGCGCCGTCGCCCTGGAGGTCATCGCCATCCTCAAGACGGGCGAACACCAGGAACGCGCCACCCGCCTCGGCGAACACCTCCACCACGAGCTCGGACTGCTCGTCGGCACGGGCGCCGTGGAGGCGGTCCGCGGCCGGGGCCTCTGGGCCGGCGTCGACATCGCCCCGTCACTCGGGACCGCGCGGGAGGTGTCCGAGCGGCTCATGGAGCGGGGGGTGCTGGTGAAGGACACCCACGGGTCGACGATCCGGATCGCGCCGCCGCTGGTGATCTCGAAGGAAGACCTGGACTGGGGGCTGGAGCAGTTGCGGGCGGTGCTGGCGGGTTAGTGAGGGGTGCCCCCTTCGACCTCGGCACCGGCCGGGCCGCCACCCGGCCCGGCCGGTGCCGAGCCCGACCGCGGTGAACGGCGTCGGGGGCCGTCCGGCTGGGCCGAGCCGTCCGACGTCGTCACCTGAGCCGGCAGGCGCAGGCTCGGGCCGTCCGGCGCTCCGAGCCACACCCACTGGCTCTCCGCCGTGACGGTGACGCCGCACTCCGTCGGCGCCGGGGAGCCGGCCGCATGCCACGCGTCGAGCGCGTCCTCAAGCGCGTCCCACAGGGCGACCGGACCGCCCTGCCGGACGTTCCACACCCCGTTCCCCTGGGGCGTGAGGACGGCGAAGGAGCCGTCGGCACCGTCGAGCACGTACGTGCGCGGCGTGCCGTCGTCGGCCGGCAGGGAGAAGAAGCGGGCGCAGGGCATGGCGAGTTGTGCCATGAACCCGCTGTCGCCCGAGGTCAGCACGTCGGGTCCGTAGGGGGTGCCGCGAGAAACGCCGTCGTCCTGCGCGGGGATCACCCCGAGGCTCGTGGGGCCGTCCTGCTGCCGGGCGATCATGAAACTGGGGTCGCCGTCGATGAACCGGCCCTCGGCACGGCCGTCACGGCCGACAGTGAGACGGACAAGACCGAGTGAGCGCATCCACCCCCGGAGGGTGGCGAGGATGAGCCCACCGGGACGGGTCTGCCGTACCCATGCGTACGGAACGTGGCGAACGCCGCACGTGGCGATGGTGCGGTCGTAGGGGGCACCCGCGGGGGCCCCGGCGAGGCCGTCGCCGATGACGAGGCGCGGTGTGTACCCGCAGTGGCCGAGGGCTCCGCGTGCCCGGGCGGCGACGGCGGGATCCGTCTCGATGGACGTGACCCGGTCGGAGCCGAGGCGGTGGCACATGAGGGCGGTCGAGTACCCGGTACCGGTGCCGATCTCCATGACGGTCGTTCCATCGTCCACCCGAAGTTCTTCCAGCATGTGCACGACGAGGGCCGGCAGGGTCGAGGACGACGTCGGGTGCGCGCCGCTGACCGGCTTCGGGTCGTCCCAGTCGCTCTCTTGGCCGTCGAACTGCGTGACGAGGGTTTCGTCGGAGTACGCCTGCCGCAGCCATTCTTCGACGCCGACGAGGCCGGCCGTGACGGGGGCCCAGGTCGTCAGGCCGGGGGCGTCGGTCTCGCGGTAGAAGCAGCGGACGAACTCGTGCCGGGGAACGGCCTCGACGGCCGCGCGCCACGCCGGGCTGCGCAGCCAACCGTCGTCGGCGAGATGCGCCGCGAGTCGATGCCGCAGAGTGGTTGCGGTGGGGACGACGTCAGGTGCCATGCGTGCCTCGTTCCAGTAGGTCGGCGAGGGCGGCGGTCATGGACAGGCCCGTGGGGGGCTCCATCCACGCCCATTGCCCGGAAGGGTTGCACTCGATGAACACCCACTCGCCGGAGGCGGTGAGGGCGAAGTCGAATGCGCCGAAGACGAGCCCGAAGTGCCGGAGATAGGCGAAGGCCGCGTGCGCTACGTCCGGCGGCGGGATGACAGGGGTGTACGTGTGAGTGCCGTAATCGGTGCGCCAGTCGAGAAGCCCGGAATCGATGCGCACCGCGAATATGCGGCGCCCGATCACGGTCACGCGGACGTCCGCGGCCTTCTCCACCTGTACTTGGAAGAGGTGCATGGTGCCGGTGAGGGCGTCGTCGATCTCGTCGGCCTGGACCGCGGTGACGGGCACGGTCTGCGCCTTGCCGTCAACCAAGTAGAGCGGCACGGAGATCGGTT
Organism: Streptomyces mobaraensis; assembly: GCF_020099395.1. NCBI lineage: Bacteria > Bacillati > Actinomycetota > Actinomycetes > Kitasatosporales > Streptomycetaceae > Streptomyces > Streptomyces mobaraensis. Next base: position 2,942,230 of record NZ_CP083590.1, read on the forward strand.
TGAAGATGACGGGGCCGTGCCGCTTGATGAAGGCACGGGCGTCGTCGGGCCGGTTGGTGATCAGCGTGGAGGGGACGGTGAAGCCGCACGCGGCGGCGGTGGCGAGGCCGGCGGGTTTGTACTCGGCGTCGCCGATGCGGTGCGGGTGGTTGACGTACAGGCAGTCGGGGAGCGAGACGAGAACGCCACCCAGGCCGTATCGGGCTTGAGCGGCGGCGAACCGGGCGTCCTGGGGATCGAGGTAGGGAAAGGCAAATCCTGAGGGGCGCCGGTAGTACAAGGACCGGACGGAGCCCAACTCGGCAATGCGCGTGGCCGTCCGCACGCTTCCGCGCCATTGTCCCGCCTCTCCACCGATGAAGGCGGAGCACGCGAGGGTGGCGGGGAAGTCACCCGAGTCGAACCGCACGACCGGAACGCCCCGGTCGTGCAGCTCGGTGATCACCAGGTCGGCGGTCGGGTCGTCAAGATTGGTGACGACCGCCACCGGGCGGGGACCCGTCACTGGTCGGTGTCGTTTCCCGTGTCGCTGTCGGGCGAGTCACTGTTGCGGTCGCCCTGGCCCGTGGTGCCGGTCGGCGGGTTGGTACCGGACGACGTGCCGTGCCCCGGCGCCGCCATCACCGCGCCGGCGGCGTCGAGGTAACGGGCGGTCTGCGTGCTCGCGTCCAGTTCGACGCGGGCGTATTGGTGCCCCTTGACGGGCGGGTACGGGGCGATACGGCGCAGCGCCCACGGGGTGGGGGTCTCTTGCCCCTGCGGGAGCGGTGTCCCGGTGGGGAAACGGTCGGCGTAACGGAACATCGCGAGCCTTTCCATGCGGAGACGGACAGGACTGTGGCGGTAGGAGGACAAGCGGCGAGCGATTCGGCCCGGGTGGCTGGGGGCGGACAGGGGTGGATCAGGCTTCGCGACGGCTCGTTCGTCCGTTGAGGCGGGAACGGGGGCGCGCGCGGGTGGTGCCCCAGCGGACCGTACCGCCCTGCACGCCGGCTTCGATGAAGCGGGAAAGGGCCTCTGGGGTGCGGGCGACGGGTGTCGGCTCGAACGAGAGCGTCAGGCGCACGGGGCAGCCGGCGGCGACGTGCTGCTGCCACTCCCGTCCAGTGCCGGGGATGTGGAGTTCCCACCAGTCGTCGCCGTAGTCGAGACGGGCGACCCCGTGGTGCAGGGTTATCCGCGATCCGACATAGCGGGGTTCTTCCTCGATGGGGCCCAGGCCCAGACAGAAGGACAGGGCGCGCATGCCGGCCTCGATCCACTCGGCGGTTTCACCGGCCCGCCGGGGCGGGGCGTGGGTCAGCAGCAGGTGGGCGACGGGGCCGGTGTCCGTGTGACGCACTCCATGGCTGTAGGTGAGACCGGCGAGGAATCCGAGGCTCGGAGTGATCCGCGTCGCCATCACCGCGGTCTCACCTCCGCCCATACGGCCTTGCCGATCGGCCTGTGGGTGGTCCCCCACGTGGCACAGGCATCGACGATGTGCAGGCCACGACCCCGGGGACACTCTTCACTCATGGGCCTCAACCGAGGCTCGCGGCGCACGGAGTCGTAGACCTCGATACGGGTGCGGGTGTCGGTGGCGTCCACGATGATGCGTAGCCGGTCACCAGGGTTGCTGCCGTAGCGAACGGAGTTGGTCGCCAGCTCGGACACAACGAGCGTGACGGCGAACATGTATGCGTCGTTCGGATCCGCCACGGCGAGCTTGACGGCCTCCCGGGCGTAGGCGCGGGCCATGGCGGGCGCCTGCTCGGTGGCGGGCAGGGTGAGATGCGGCGGCTGGCCAGCGGAGGCGCAAGCACGGAGTGCCGGTGTGAAGGCGCTCACCTCTCACACCCCCGTGTCCGTTCGCGACGCTGGATCAGCCTTTCGAACTGGATCTGGGACATCAGGACCTCGGACGGTGTCAGAAGCAGCGCCGATTCGACGTTGCTGCCGTCCTCGAAGTGCACTTGGACGTACATGACCGCTCGTTGGGCGCGGTGGTCATACTGAGCGTCGCGTTTCAGCAGCGTGACGTGCGTGACCGGAACGGGCACCATGCGGAGGGTGGAGCCGTCGGAAGGCGCGGACCATTCCTTTCCGCCGCCCGGTAGGCGCAGCTTGTACGTCTTCGCACCCTCGCGGGGGAGGGCCACGACGACGCCGATCCGTCCACCCGCCCCGAGGTCGAAGGCGAGGTCACCCAAACGAGGGTGGTACGGCTCCCCCGTCCCCATCTTCCGCTTTACGAACGGCAGTTGCTCCGAAGTCGTATCGGCCATGCTCCGAAGTTAGGAGGTGGCCGGCCACCGAATATGAACCGAAGGAATACCGCTCTCATCCGTCGAGGTGGAACCGGTCTGACATGCGGCGCAGCTTCTCGCGGGTGGACGCTCGTTCCGCGTACACGATGCTGCGGAGGGTTGACCGGGCGATGGGGTGGTTGCGGATGAGCTGGGGTGCGATGCGCTCGGCCTTTTCCAGCTCGGCCAGCGCGGCATCTCTACTGCCGTCCCACAACCAGGCACGAGCGAGTTCCATGTGGTGGTGCCCTCGACGGGAGCTGGGGAGCGAGGCGATCAGCTCTGGGCTCGTGCGTCGGTGTATGGCCAGTGCCCGCCGCTGGTCCCGCATCTCAAGGGCAACACTGATGGCATGGATCTGCACGTTGCCAGGCGAGAACGTCAGGGAGTGCCGGTCATAGACAGGCGGACCGACGTACTCGGCCAGCCTGTCGGCCGCGGCTTTTGCGTGCGCGATACGGTCCTCGGCCTCTGACCGGCGGTTGCCGCGTGCCGCGGAGACGGCGGCCCGGAGCTGGAGTGAACCCCACGCGCGGACGGCGAGTGGTTCACCCTGGTCATAGCCTTCTTGAACACTGCGAATGGCCTTGTCCGACAGGGTGGTTGCGTCTTCCCAGTCCGCGGTCGCCCACATGTCCCATACGCGCATCCAGTCGGCCACGGCGGGCATGACCGGGTCGCCGGAGAGACGGGCGGACCAAGCCGCCCGTTCACACGACATGGCGACCAACTCAGGGTGGCCCAGGGCGTGGGCTGCGGTGTGCGCGAACTTGCAGCACACCGCGTAGATGGCAAAAGCCTCTTCCCGCTCGTGGCCCGTGCAGACCTCCGCCAGGGCCCGGGCCTCGCGTAGGAGGTCGGGGAGCACCTCCATGATCGCCACGTTGGCCGCGGCGTCCCTGAGGCGGTGAAGCCGGGTGGTCTCCTGCCAGAGCTGCCGGGCCGGCCGCGGGGTTCCGGCGAAGACCGGGGTCAAGTCGTAGCGGCGAAGCTCCCGGAGGATCGAAGAGGCGGCGACTTGCCATTGGTTCTCGCCAGGGCTGCTGTTGTAGGGCCGTCCGATGAGATCGTTCGGGTGGATGTGCAGCTCACTGGCCAGCCGGTTCAGGAGGCCCACACGATCGATTTCGATCAGGCCCCGCTCCATCTTCGATACCCACCCCTGAGACTTTCCCAGGGCGACCGCGAGGTCGGCCTGGGCCATGCCCAGTCGGAGTCGCGCACGGCGTGCTCGGCGTCCGATCTCCTCGGCTTCTTCCAACATCAACGCACCTCATTCGGAGTGAGGCGCCGGTGGCGCTCAGGCGGGCGGCGAGGCATCGGGTGCTCCATCCGTCGGGCTCGTACCCCTGCACCGTACCTACAGCCTGCACGGCGTGTGGAGGGCCACCTGGCGGGAAGCTGTCCGGTGCAAGGCCGGGCGACGGGGCGCCCGGTGACCCGCCCGGTCCGGCGCTAAAGGATCACGTGGGGCAGGAACCGCGCGTAGCCGTCCGTCACCAGTCCGGAGGACTCCCGTATGCCGAGCCCCGCCGGTTCGTCCTCCACGACCCACGCGCCCAGCACCACGTGGTTCCCGTCGAACGACGGCAGCGGCGCCAGTTCCTGGTAGCAGCAGGGCTCGTCCCGGAGCGCCGGGGCGGCGTCGTCCGGCGGGTGGACCGTCACGCCCGCCCCCTCCCGGCCGAGCAGCGGTTTCGCGACGTAGCCCGTCGTACGGGCGAGGTCCCGTGGGCCGTCCAGGTACGCCGGGAGGAGGTTCGGGTGTCCGGGGTACAGGTCCCACAGGACGGCGAGGAGCGCCTTGTTGGAGAGGAGCATCTTCCACGCCGGCTCGATCCACAGCGTGGACCCCGTGCCGCCGCCGTTGTCGAGGGTGTCCAGGACGTGGGGGCCGAAGTCGTCGGAGACCAGCCATTCCCAGGGGTAGAGCTTGAAGCAGGCGCGGAGGAAGCCGTAGCGCTCGTCGACGAAGCGGTGGGATATGCGGTCCCAGCCGATGTTCTCCATGGAGATGGCGCGGGTCTCCAGGCCGGCCTGGGCGGCGGTCTCGCGGAGGTAGGCGACGGTCATCAGGTCCTCGCCGAGCTCGTCGCCGGCGGAGTGGGCGAAGTGGACCGGTGTGCCGGGCGGGAGCAGGGCGGCCTGCCGGCGCCAGGCGTCGACGAGGCGTTCGTGCAGGGAGTTCCACTGGTCGGCGTCGGGGGTGTCGGCGAAGCGCTCCTCCATCCAGAACCACTGCGGGCTCGCGGCCTCCACCAGGGAGGTGGGGGTGTCGGCGTTGTACTCCAGCAGCTTGGCGGGGCCCGTCCCGTCGTAGCGGAGGTCGAACCGGCCGTAGAGCGACGGCAGTTCGTCCCGGCGGTGCCAGGACTCGGCTATCAGGGCGGTCAGCCGGGGGTCGGTGATCCCCAGGTCGGCGAAGCGGCCGGTGTCCACGAGGTGCGCGGCGGCGGCCAGGCACATCGTGTGCAGCTCGGCTACGGTCTCCTCCAGCGCCTCGATCTCGGGCGGGGTGAAGGAGTAGTAGGCGCTCTCGTCCCAGTACGGGCGCAGTTCGCCGTCGGGGTGGCGGGTGAGCGGGTAGATGAGGCCCTGTTCCTCGACGGTCTCCTGCCAGCCGGGGCGCGGGGTGGTGCGGTGGCGGCGCACGGCGGTCACCCGCCTCCGGAGCCGGAGGACGAGCAGCCGAAGCCGCCGCGGTCGACGGCCTGGCTCTTGCTGAACGTACCGCTGTCGGCGTAGCCGCCGGACTTGCGGTCGGCGCCGTAGTACCAGCGGGCCGACGACGTGCCCGATGTGCCGGATGAACCGGACGAGCCCGACGAAGACGTGCTCTTGCACGCCTTGGAGTCCAGCACGCGATAGCCGCGCGACACGTCGTAACTGTTCGGATCGACGCAGCGTTTGTCCGGCTCGGACCCGCACGAGGTGAGGGCGGCGGCGAGGACGCCCATGCCGCCCAGGACGACCGTGCTGGACCGGAATCTACGTCGTGAGGCGTTCTGTCCCATTCTTCTTCCCCCGTCGTACAACCGTGTGCCCGGCTGTTCGTTCCACGATAGACCCGGGCACCGACAGCGCCCCGGACCCCCTCAGTCCGCTGGCGGCAGGGACCTCAGCAGCGCCTCCAGGACACCGGGGAAGGTGTGGTCGGCGGGGGTCCCGTAGGCGACGATCACGCCGTCGGGACCCTCGGGCGGGAGGGGCGGCGCGGCGGCGTGGCGGTAGCGGCTCAGCCCTTCCAGGGCCAGCCCCTGCCAGTGCGCCGCCTGGAGCGTGGACTGCTCGGTGCCGGGCGGGAGTTCGAGGACGACGTGCAGCCCGGCGGCGATGCCGGTGACCCGGATGTGCGGGGCGTGCTCGGCGAGCGCGGCGACGAGCCGGTCGCGGCGGCGCCGGTAGCGCAGCCGCATCGAGCGGACGTGGCGGTCGTACGCGCCGGAGGTGATGAACTCGGCGAGCGTCAGCTGCTCCAGGGTGCCCGTGCGCCACTCCCCCGTCGACTTGGCCCGCACCACCTCGGCGGCCACGTCCTCCGGCAGCACCATCCAGGACAGCCGCAGGGCGGGCGAGAGCGACTTGCTCGTGGTGCCGCAGTAGACGACGCGGTCCGGGGCCAGGCCCTGGAGCGCTCCGACCTGCCGTCCGTCGTACCGGAACTCGCCGTCGTAGTCGTCCTCCACGACCAGGCCGCCGGTGCGCCCGGCCCACTCCACGACGGCGGTCCGGCGGTCGGGGTGGAGGTGGACGCCGGTGGGGAACTGGTGGGCGGGGGTGAGGAGGACCGCGCCGACGTCCCGCCGCCCGTCCAGCCCGGTCACGTCGGCGCCGCGGTCGTCGACCGGGATGGGCACCTGGCGCAGGCCCGCCCGGGTGAACACGTCGTGGTGTTCCCAGAAGCCGTACGACTCGACCGCCGCGGCACGCGTCCCGCGCCGCCGCAGGACGCCCCCGAGGAGGGCGAGGCCCTGCATGAAGCCCCCGCAGACGACGATCCGCTCGGGCTCGGCCCGTACGCCCCGGGCCCGCGCCAGGTACTCGGCGAGGGCCGTGCGCAGCTCGACGCGGCCGCGTACGTCGCCGTATCCGAACGCCTCGTTGGGCGCGGCGGTGAGCGCGCGCCGGGCCGCCGCGGCCCAGACGGTGCGCGGGAAGGAGGAGATGTCCGCGGTGCCGGTGCGCAGGTCGTGCAGGGGGCGCGCGGGCGGCCGTACGAGCCCCCCAGCGGACGCGGACCGGACGGGGGATCCGGAACGGGCAGGGGCTGCGGGCCGGACCGCCGGTGCCTGGGCCACTCGGGTGCCCGAGCCCTGCCGGGCGGTGAGCCAGCCCTCGGCCACCAGCTCGCCGTACGCGTCGGCGACGGTGTTGCGGGCCATGCCGAGGTCGCCGGCGAGGGAGCGGGAGGACGGCAGCCGGGTGCCGGGGGTGAGCCGGCCGGAGCGCACGGCGTCCCGCAGCGCCCTGACCAGCGCGGCTCGCACCCCGCCCGGCCCGGACAGGTCGAGGTGCAGATCAGCGCCGGAGGCCGTCCCGCCGCGCCCGGATGCGGCCGGATCGGCAGAAGTGGCCCACGTTTTCTCCATGGAAGTGGACCATACCCGTGGGCCGCCCCGGCCGTAGGGTCGAAGACATGACGGAGACCACGAAGAACACCGCGCACACCGGCACCCACCAGCACGGCCCGCGGATGGAGTACGCGCAGGCCGCCCCCAACGTCTACAAGGCGATGTACGCCCTGGAGCGGGCCGCCGTGGAGGGCCTGGACCACACCCTCGTCGAACTGGTCAAGATCCGCGCCTCGCAGCTCAACCACTGCGCGTTCTGCCTGGACATGCACACCAAGGACGCCCGCAAGGCCGGCGAGTCCGAGGACCGCATCTACCTGCTGAGCGCCTGGCGGGAGGCGACCGGCTACTACACGGAGAAGGAGCAGGCGGCGCTCGCCCTCACCGAGGCCGTCACCGTCATCACCGACGGCTTCGTGCCGGACGAGGTCTGGGACCAGGCCGCCGACATCTTCGACGAGAAGGAACTGGCCCAGCTCATCGCCGTGATCGTCGCGATCAACGCGTGGAACCGGTTCGCCGTGACCACCCGCGCGGTGCCCGGCGCCTACCAGGCCCGCTGATGACGGCCGCGGCGTTCCGCGCCCTGCACCACGGCCGGCCGGCCGGCGACCCGCTGGTCCTGGCCGGCCCGTGGGACGCGGGCAGCGCCCGCGCCTTCGCCGACGCCGGCTTCGCCGCGCTGGCCACGCCCAGCGCGGCGGTGGCCGCGTCGCTGGGCATGGCGGACGGTGACGTTCCGGCGGCGGAGATGTTCGCGGCGGTCGCCCGCGTCGTCCGGGCCGTCGACGTGCCCGTCTCCGCCGACCTGGAGGACGGCTACGGACTCCCGCCCCGGGAGCTGGTCGAACGCATCCTGGAGTCCGGCGCGGTCGGCTGCAACCTGGAGGACACCGACCGGGCCACCGGACGGCTCCTCGACCCGCGCGCGCAAGCCGACCGGCTGGCCGCCGTCCGCGCGGAGGCCGGGGACGCCCTGTTCCTCAACGCCCGGATCGACACCTACCTGCGCGGCGCCTCCGACGAGGACGCACGGGAGCGGGCCCGGCTGTACGCGGCGGCCGGCGCGGACTGCGTGTACCCGATCATGGCACCCGAGGAGGCCCTCGCCGGAATCGCCGCCGCGTCCGGCGTCCCGGTCAACGCCCTGTCCGCGCCGGACGCTTCGGCCGTCCGGCGGCTCGGCCCGCTGGGCGCCGGGCGGATCACCTTCGGCAAGGGGATGTACGTGCGCGCGATGGCGGCGGCGGGCGACGTCGCGAAGGGGCTGCGGTCGGCGTGAGGCCTCCGGGGCGCGAACCGCCCCGCGTAGGCCGTTCCCCCTTCGGCGGCCGGCCATCGGCGTCCGGCCATCGGCGTCCGGCCATCGGCGTCCGGCCGGACGACGAAGCCGGCCGGACGACGGGCACGTAGGCGGAGCGGCCCCCGCACTCGAGGGTCCCGCCACACCTACGCAAGGGCCGAAATCCGCCACCGCGAGGGGCGGTTATCGTGACCCGATGCACCTGATACCCGAAGCCTTCGCCCAGTCGACCGCCGGCCGGGAGGGCGACGCCGGGCGTGCCTGGCTCGACCGGCTGCCCGGCATCGTCGAGGAGCTGCTCGGGCGGTGGCGCTGCGTCCGGGACGGGTCCGTCGTCCACGGGCAGGTCGGCGTCGTCGTCCCCGTGCGGCGGGCCGACGGCGCGCCCGCCGTGCTGAAGGTGTCGTTCCCGCACCCCGGGAACGTCCACGAGCCCGACGCCTTCGCCGTCTGGGCCGGGCGCGGCGCCGTCCGCCTCCTCGAACGGGACGACGCGCACTTCGCGATGCTGCTGGAACGGGCGGGCACCGGCTCGCTCGCAGAACTCCCCGACGCCGACGAGGCCATGGCGGCCGCCGGCCGGCTCGCCCGGCGGCTGGCCGTCCCCGCGCCGCCCGGCCTGCCCCGGCTGCGCGAGCGGGCCGGGGTGTGGGCGGAGGAACTGGCGGCCGACGACGTCCGGTTGGGTCATCCGCTGCCCGCCGCCGTGCTCGGGGCGGCGCTCGCCACCGTCCGCGAGCTGGTCCCCGACCAGCCCGACACGCTCGTCCACGGCGATCTGCACGCCGCCAACGTGCTGCGCGGCGAACGAGAGCCGTGGCTCGCCATCGACCCGAAGGGCTTCGTCGGCGACCCGGCCTACGACGCGTTCACGCTCCTGCGCAGCCGGGCGGCCGACCTGCTCACCGCCCCCGACCTGGGCGCGGCACTGCTCCGCCGCCTCGACGTGTTCGCCGAGGCGGCGGAGCTGGACCGGGAACGGACGTTCAGGTGGGCGCAGTTGCGCTGTGTCCAGGCTGCGCTCTGGGGGCGCGACCACGGAGACCCGGAGTGGCTGGTGGGGATGTACGACCATGTGGCCGGGCTGCTCAGCCGCTAAAAGGTCAGAGCCACTTCTTCCACACCTCCGGGTGCGCCTTGACCCACTTCGCCGCCGCCTTGTCCGCCGGCAGCTTGTCCTCCGCCATCAGCTGGGCGACCTCGTTCTGGTCCCGCTTCGTCCAGCGGAAGTTCTTCAGGAAGCGGGCCGCGTCGCCGCCCTTGCGGGCGAAGTCGGCGTTGAGGAACTTCTTCAGCGGGGTGGTCGGGTAGGCGCAGTCGACGGAGTCGGGGTCCGACTCGCCCTTCGTCCCGCAGGCGTCCGAGTACGGCGGGAGCTTGACCTCCACCATCGGCACCTCGTTGAACAGCCACTGCGGCTCGTACCAGTACGTCAGGAACGGCTTGCGGTCCTTGGCGAACTGCTTGATCTGGGTGATCTGCGCCGCCTCGGAGCCGGCGAAGACGACCTGGTAGTCGAGCTTGAGGTTGTCGACCAGCGCCTTGTCGTGGGTGACGTACGACGGCGAGCCGTCGAGGAGCTGGCCCTTGCCGCGGCTCTCCGGGGTCTTGAGCTGCGCCGCGTACTTGTTGAGGTTCCGCCAGTCGGTGACGTCGGGGTGGGCGTCGGCGAAGTACTTGGGGACCCACCAGCCGATGTGGCCGGTGACCCCGAGGTCGCCGCCGTCCGCGACGGTCTTCTTGTCGCTGACGTACCGCTTCTCCTGCTCGGGGTGGCCCCAGTCCTCCATGATGGCGTCCACCCGGCCCTGGCTGAGCGCGTCCCAGGCGGGGACCTCGTCGACCTGGACGGTGTCGACGCGGTAGCCGAGCTCGTGCTCCAGCAGGTACTGGGCGACGGCCGTGTTGGCGCGGGCGCCGACCCAGGACTGCACGGAGAGCGTCACGGACTTCGTACCGGCCGCGTTGGCGTACGGCGAGCCCTGCTTGGTCATGTCGGCCGCGCCGCAGCCGGTCAGGGCGAGGAGGCCGAGCGAGCTGAGTGCGGCCACCCCCGCGATCCACTTACCGCGCATCGCGCGCTCCCTTCGTCGGCTGGGTGACCCGGTCGAGCATCAGCCCCAGGCAGGCGATCGAGGCGCCGGCGACGAGGCCGGTGGCGAGGTCGCCGCGGGCGAGGCCGAAGACCACCTCGTAGCCGAGGCCGCCGCCGCCCACCAGGGCGCCGATGATGACGACGGACAGGACGAGCACCACGGCCTGGTTGACGGCGAGCAGCAACTCGTCGCGGGCCAGCGGGAACTGGACCTGGAGCAGCTGCTGCCGGCCGGTCGCGCCCATGGACGTCGACGACTCCATGGCGCGCGGGTCGGCCTGCCGCAGCCCCTCGCCCGCGATGCGGATGACGGCGGGCAGCGCGTAGACGACGGCCGCCGCGGCGGCGGGCGCCCGGCCCACGCCGAACAGGGCGACCACCGGGATGAGGTAGACGAACTGCGGCATGGTCTGGAACACGTCCAGCACCGGCCGCAGCAGCCGCTCGGTGCGGCGGCTGCGGGCCACCGCGACGGCGGCGGCGAAGCCGAGGACGAGCGTGACGGCGACGGCGGCGAGCACCTGCGAGAGGGTGTCCATGGCGCTGTCCCAGCGGCCGAGCACGCCGATCGCGGAGAGCGACAGGACGGCCGTGAGGGTCGTGCGCCAGGTGCCGATGGTCCAGGCCAGGGCGGCGACCAGCAGGACGGCGCCCCACCAGGGCAGCGCCTGGAGGCCGTCGCGCAGCGGGTCGAGGACCCAGCCGGTGTAGTGGGCCGCCCAGTCGGCGGTGCCGCCGATGCCCGGGATGCCCGAGTAGAGGTGGTCGACCATCCAGTCCTTCGCCCGGTTGACGGGCTCGGTGACGGCGACGGTCCAGCCGCGCGGCCAGTCGTGCGAGCGGGTCAGGGCGAAGCCGGCGACCAGCGCCGCGGCGAGCGCCCAGCCGACCGCGGGGTGGCCGCGGCGGACGGGGGTGCCGTCGGAGCCTCCCGAGGTGGTGCGGTCGAGGACGATCGCCAGCAGCACGATCGGGATGCCGGCGGCCAGCGCGGCGCCCACATCGACGGTGGAGAGCGCCTGGTAGACGCGGTCGCCGAGGCCGTCCGCGCCGATGACGGAAGCGATGACGGCCATCGAGAGCGCCATCATGATCGTCTGGTTGACGCCCAGCAGGAGCTGCTTGCGGGCCATCGGCAGGCGTGCCGTCACCAGCCGCTGCCACCCGGTCGCGCCCAGCGACTCCACGGCCTCCATGACGCCGGCGTCGGTCGAGCGCAGGCCGAGCGCGGTGAGCCGGGCCATCGGCGGCGCCGCGTAGACGACGGTGGCGAGGACCGCGGGGGCCACGCCGATGCCGAAGACGAGGACGACGGGCAGCAGGTAGGCGAAGGCGGGCAGCGCCTGCATGGTGTCCAGGACGGGCCGCAGCACGCGGAACGTCCGGTCGGACAGCCCGGCCGCGAGGCCGAGGAGCGCGCCGACCAGGACGGACGCGGCGACGGCGACGGCCATCAGCGCGAGCGTCCGCATCGTCGGCACCCACATGTCCAGCAGGCCGCAGACGGCGAACGACGCCACGGCCGTCACGGCGGCCCGGACGCCCGCGGCGCGCCAGGCCACCAGCGCGGCGCCGGCCGTCACGCCGGCCCAGCCGAGGGCGAGCAGCACGACGTAGACGAGGTGCACGGCGCCGATGATGACGTTGCTGATGTGACCGAAGAAGTACAGGAACAGCCAGTGGCTGTCACGGTTGTCCACGATCCAGTCGCCGGCCGAGCGCAGCGGCTCGTCGAGCGAGACGGTCAGCGCGTGCGGCCAGCCGCCGCTTCCCCACGCCGCGTGGGCGAAGGGGGCGAGGACCAGCCCGGCCACGGCCAGGGCCAGGACCTTGCGGGCGGCCGGGCGGCGGAGAAGCGCCCGGAACCGGGCGGTGTCCGGGGCCGTGGCCAGGGTGGAGGCGGGGGTGGTGCTGGTGGTGCTCATGCGGCCGCTTTCTCCAGGCGTCCGCCGCGCTGTGGACCGTCAAGCCCCGCGACGACGTTCAGGAGGCACTTGAAGTCGACGATCCCCACGCAGCGGCCCCCGTCCAGGACGCGGGCGGGCTTGCCGTCGCGGGCGACGACGTCGATGGCCTCGGCCACGGTCGTCCCGGCCGTCACGGTGGGCCCGGTGTCCCCGCGCGCCTCGCCGAGGGTGGCGGGGCGCATGGCGCGCCGGACGGTGAGGACCTGCTCGCGGGGGACGTCCTGGACGAAGTCGCGGACGTAGTCGTCGGCCGGGGAGCCGACGATCTCCTCGGGGGTGCCGCACTGCACGACCCGGCCGCCGCGCATCAGCGCGATCCGGTCGCCGATGCGCAGCGCCTCGGAGAGGTCGTGGGTGATGAAGACCATCGTCCGGCCCTCGTCCCGGTGCAGCCGGACGACCTCCTCCTGCATGTCGCGCCGGATCAGCGGGTCGAGTGCGCTGAACGGCTCGTCGAACAGCAGGACTTCGGGGTCGGCGGCGAGGGCGCGGGCCAGGCCGACGCGCTGCTGCTGGCCGCCGGAGAGCTGGCCGGGGCGGCGGGCCTCCATGCCGGCCAGGCCCACCTTGTCGACCATCTCGGCGGCGCGGGCGCGGCGTTCGGCCTTGGCCATGCCCTGGATCTCCAGGCCGTAGGCGACGTTGTCGAGCACGGTGCGGTGCGGCAGCAGGCCGAAGTGCTGGAAGACCATGGCGGCGCGGTGGCGCCGCAGTTCGCGCAGGGCGTTCTTGTCCATGGAGCGGACGTCCTCGCCGTCGATGGCGATGCTGCCGCTGGTGGGCTCGATGAGGCGGGTGAGACACCGGACGAGCGTGGACTTGCCGGAGCCGGAGAGGCCCATGACGACGAAGACCTCGCCCGGCCGGACGTCGAACGACACGTCCCGGACGGCGACCGTGCAGCCGGCCTTCTCGCGCAGCTCCTCGGGGGTGAGGTCGGCGAGGTCGGTTCCGGGGACGCGGTCGGGGCGGTGGCCGAAGACCTTCCACAGGTTGCGGACGGAGAAGACGGGGGCGGCGGTGCCGCCGGGGTCGGGGGCGCGGTCGGTGGCGGAGGCCGGGGCGATGCCGTCGCCCCTCTCGGCCGCCGTAGCGCGGCCGGACCCGGCGGCAGGCTTCGCCTCGGCCTCGGCGGCGGCGTGCCCGGCCGCCTCGGTGGCACTTCCGGCCTGACCGGCGGCGCCGTCGCCTGCCGGCTCGGCGGCGGACGCCTGCTCGGCCGGGGCGTCGGCCGGGCGCGAGGGCCCGGCATCGGCGGGCCGTGCGGACCCCGCGTCAGCGGGCCGCGAGGCCTTGGTGGCGTCGGTCCGCGAGGACTCCGCTTCGGCGGCGGACCCCGAAGCCCCAGTGGCGGCCGTCCGCAAGGACTCCGCGTCAGCGGACCCCGAGGACTCGGGGCCGGCCGGCTTCGCGGCCGCGGTGTGGGCGGCCCGCGAGGCCCCGGTCGCGGCCGTCCGCGAAGACCCCGCGTCAGCGGAGCGCGAAGCCCCAGTCGCGGCCGTCCGCGAGGACCCCGCGTCGGGCGTGCGGTTGACGGTGTCGGTTCCGCTCACTGGCCGTCACCCCTCTCGGTCGGGCCCGACACAAGCAGTTCCGCGCACTTCTCCCCCACCATCAGCACGCCGATCATCGGGTTGACCGCCGTCATCGTCGGGAAGACCGACGCGTCGGCGATCCGCACCCCCTCCAGGCCGCGGATCCGCAGCTCGGGGTCGACGACGGCCTGGTCGTCGGTCACGGCGCCCATCCGGCAGGTGCCGGCCGGGTGGTAGACGGTGTGGGCGACCTTGCGGGCGTACTCGCTGAGCTCCTCGTCGGAGGTGATCTCCGGGCCGGGGCAGACCTCGCGCTTGAGCCAGCCGGCCAGCGGCTCGGTCTTCGCTATCTCGCGGGCGAGGCGGATGCCGTCGACGAGCGTGCGCGCGTCGTAGTCCTCCTCGTCGGTGAAGTACCGGAAGTCCAGGGCCGGCTTGACCTCGGGGTCGGCGCTGGTGAGGTAGAGGCGGCCGCGGCTGCGGGGCTTGGGGATGTTGGGGGTCATCGACACGCCGTGCGCGGGCTTCTCGTAGCCCAGGCGCTCGGGGTTGTCGGTGAACGGGATCTGGTAGAAGTGGAACATCAGGTCCGGACCGGTGGAGTCCGGGTCGCGGCGGACGAAGAGGCCCGCGTCGGAGTCCATCGCCGAGTTCTCGGGGATCGGCCCGTTCGTCTCCCAGACGATCACCGACTCGGGGTGGTCGAGCAGGTTCTCGCCGACGCCCGGCAGGTCGTGGACCACCGGGATGCCCAGCGCCTCCAGATCGGCCTTGGGGCCGACGCCGGAGTGCATCAGCAGCCGGGGCGTGTCGACCGCGCCCGCGCAGAGGATCACCTCGCGGCCGGCCTCGACCAGCAGCTCCCGCCCGTCCTGGGTCCGGGCACGGACGCCGGTCGCCCGGGTGCCGTCCAGCTCCAGCTTGTGCACCCAGGTCTCCAGCAGGATGCGGAGGTTGGGGCGGTCACCGGCCTCAATGTGGGGGTGGAGGTAGGCGACGGACGCGGAGGAACGCTTGTTGTTCTCGGGGTGGTACGCGAGGTCGAAGAAGCCGACGCCCTCGTGGAACGGCTCCGCGTTGAAGCTCGCCACGCGCGGCACGCCGGCGGCCTCCTGGGCGGCCTCGACGAAGTCGCGGGCGATGGCGTTCCGGTCCTTCTCGTCGACCGGGACGATGTTGTTCCGCAGCCGCTTGAAGTACGGGTCCATGGACGCCCAGTCCCAGCCCTCGGCACCCGCAGCGGCCCACTCGTCCCAGTCGCCGGGCAGCGGCTTGAAGGAGATCAGGGTGTTGTGCGAGGAGCACCCGCCGAGCACACGGGCGCGGCTGTGGCGGATGTGCGAATTGCCGCGCGGCTGCTCGACGGTGGGGTAGTCGTAGTCCAGGTCGCCACCGAGCAGACCGAGCCAGCGGCGCAGGGTGAGGACGTCGGGGCGGTCGATGTCCGTGGGACCGCCCTCGATGACGACGACGCTCGT
This sequence comes from Streptomyces mobaraensis, assembly GCF_020099395.1. Taxonomy (NCBI): domain Bacteria; kingdom Bacillati; phylum Actinomycetota; class Actinomycetes; order Kitasatosporales; family Streptomycetaceae; genus Streptomyces; species Streptomyces mobaraensis. The sequence goes on from NZ_CP083590.1 coordinate 2,957,467, forward strand.
GCCGGGGTCCTCGACGAGGCGGGACGCGATGACCGAGCCGGCGGTTCCGCCGCCGACGACGACGTAGTCAGCCGTGATCTTCTCAACTGCGGGGGGCATGCGGGAGTGCTCCTCTGGGGTGGAGTGGTCGCGGAAGGTACTGCGCTGGGTCGTGCTGTGTGCGTGGCTTGTGGCTTGGTGGGGGGTGAGATGTGGGGAGTGAGACGTGGGTGGGTCGAACGTCGGGGCAGGCGCCCGGCGGGGCGTCGGGGTGTGACGGGCCGGTCCCGCGCTCCGGGGGCGGTGCGTTCCGTCGCGCGGGCCGGGACTCCTGTCTTGCCGGCCTCGTCGGCTTCATCGGCCTCGTCGGCCTCAGCCTTCGTCGGCCTTGTCGACGATCTCGGCGGCCGGGCGCGTACCCCGCCGGGATGTGGCGGCGGTACGGCGCCCGGCACTTCACCGGTACGACGTGCGCGGATGCCGGAATCAGCCGGCGAACCAGCGCACGGGCGCGGGGGCGAGGTTCTGGTAGATGTGCTTGGCCTCCCGGTATTCGGCGAGCCCGGACGGCCCCAGCTCGCGGCCGGTGCCGGACTTGCCGAAGCCGCCCCACTCCGCCTGCGGCAGGTAGGGGTGGTAGTCGTTGATCCACACCGTGCCGTGCCGCAGCCGCCCGGCCACCCGGCGGGCGCGGCCCGCGTCCCGGGTCCAGACGGCGCCGGCGAGCCCGTACTCGGTGTCGTTGGCGAGCGCGACGGCCTCGTCCTCGGTGCGGAAGGTCTCGACGGTGAGGATGGGGCCGAAGGTCTCCTCGCGGACGACCTTCATGCCGCGCGTGCAGCGGTCGAGGACGGTCGGCTCGTAGAAGTAGCCGGTGGCGGGCCGGACGTCGCTGGGCTCGGGGCGGGCGCCGCCGCAGCGCAGGACCGCGCCCTCGGCGAGCGCGGAGGCGACGTACGCCTCGGTCTTCTCCAACTGCGCGGCGGAGACGAGCGGCCCGCACTCGACGCCCGGCTCGGTGCCCCGGCCGAGGCGGATCTTCTCGGCTCGGCGGGCGAGTTCGGCGACGAAGCGCTCGCGGACGGACGCCTCGACGATCAGCCGGGAGCCGGCCGAGCAGACCTGGCCGCTGTGGATGAAGGCGGCGTTGAGGGCCTGGTCGACGGCGGTGTCGAAGCCCTCGTCGGTGGCGCAGGCGTCGGCGAAGACGACGTTGGGGTTCTTGCCGCCGAGTTCGAGCGCGACCTTCTTCACGGTGGGGGCGGCGGCGCGCATCACGCGGGTGCCGCTGGCCAGGCCGCCGGTGAAGGAGACGAGGTCGACGTCGGGGTGCTCGGACAACCGGGCGCCGACCGGGTCGCCCGCGCCGGTCACGATGTTGGCCGCACCGGCGGGCAGTCCGGCCTCGACGAGGAGGCGGATCAGGTGCACGGTCGAGAGCGGCGTGACCTCGCTGGGCTTAATCACGAAGGTGTTGCCGGCGGCCAGCGCCGGGGCGATCTTCCAACTGGCCTGGAGCAGCGGGTAGTTCCACGGCGTGATCAGCGCGCAGACGCCGACCGGCTCGTGCACGACCACGCTGTGCACCTCGGGGCTGCCCGCGTCGACGACCCGGCCGCCACTCTCGTTCACCACGAGGTCGGCGAAGTACCGGAAGGCGTTGGTGACATCGTCGACGTCGACCCGGCCCTCCTCCAGCGTCTTGCCGGTGTCGCGGCTCTCGATGAGCGCGATCTCCTCACGGTCCCGCTGGAGCAGGTCCGCGACGCGACGCAGCAGCGCGGCGCGCTCGGCTACGGGCGTACCCGGCCAGGGGCCCTCGTCGAACGCGGCCCGGGCGGCGGCCACGGCGGCGTCCGTGTCCTCCGTCCCCCCTTCGGAGACCACGGCGAGGACCTTGGCGTCGGCCGGGTCGAGCACCTCCCGCTGAGCGCCGGAGGCGGCGGCACGCCACCTCCCGTTCACGTGGATCGTCTCGACTGACGACATGATCTCCCTCTGCTTCCGGTCTCCGTGCGGTCCCATCGACGGCCGGAGCACAGGGCCCAGAGCACAGAGCTCAGCCGCCAACGGGGCGCGCCTAACCGCATGCGGGACGCCCATGCCTCTTTTTGCTCATAGAGTGACCTAAGTCACTGCAACCACCTCGGTTTCATCGGGTCTGTTCCCCTTCCCGGCGGCTCATTCCGTGCAGGTCATCCGTGCGGGTCATCCGTGCGGGTCATCCGTGCGGGTCATCCGTGCGGGTCATCCGGGCAGGTCAGAAGTCGGGGCGGACGGCCAGCCGCCCGAGCGCCTCCGGCGCCGGGCCCGGGGCGAACTCCCACCCGGGGAGTCCGCCCCAGGCTATGGACGTCCTCAGGTACTCGACGAGCGTGATGCCCTTGCGGCCGATCACCCCGTACACCTCGGGATCGGCATGGGGATCGGGGAGGACGACGTCGTGGGTGCCGCCGCTGATGTTGGCCTTGTGGTACTCGTCGGGCGCGAGGGAGAAGAGGAACTCGGCGTCCTCCTCCTCGTCCTCCTCCGTGTACGCCTCCCACTCGTACCGCAGGTGCTCGGCGCCCGCGACGTCCAGCGGATCGGGGTAACCGGCGCCGGGCGGGCCCGTCCGGGGCAGGGGGCCCTCGTGGTAGTGCAGCCCGAGCACCGGGCAGTCGCCGAGGAAGGACACGTCGCCCACGGTCAGGAAGCTCGCCTTGAGCGCGGCGGGCAGCACGCCGACAACCTCCTCCATCGCGCGCACGAGGGCCGGGGTGCCCTCCGTGGGCGGCCGGTGCGGCGCTGTCCCCGCCGTGGCCGGGACGAACCCCAGCTCGGGCAGCGCCTCCGCGAGCCGGACCACGTGCCGCGCCACCCGTTCCATGGTGGCCGTGGCCACCGCCTCCACATCCTCCCGGAGCGCCCCGGGCACCGGCCCGAGCCCGCGCAGCTCGTCCCAGACCTGCTCGTGCTCACCCTGGCGCGCGTAGCGCGTGAAGAACGACGTCATGGCAGCACGTTAGGGCCACCCACTGACATCGCCCGCCGCCCGAGGAACCGGATGGCCATCTTCCGTCCGCACCCGCGAACATGGCCGCGTGAACAGAACGAAGAGACCCTCCGGACGCGCCGCCCTCCTGCCCCTGGGAGCGGCCCTGCTGACGCTCGCCCTGACCGCCTGCGGGGGTGGGGGCGGCGGCGAGGACACCGGCAAGGGCAAGGGAGACCGCGAGGTCGGAGGCGGGGACCACGACCGGCAGCGTCCCGCCGGGCTCGGCACGGTCCACGAGGACCGGATGCCGCCATACGACCCGGCGCGGCCGAACCCGCGCGACCGCACCGAGGGCACGCTCACCGTCCGGCACGGGGAACGCTTCACGATCGCGATGCGCGAGAGCGCGTCCGCGCGCCTGAACTGGAGCCTCGCCTCCCCGGGCCCCGACCGTGCCGTCGCGCGCCCCGCCGGAACCAGCAGCCACCAGACGGAGCGGGAAAGGGAGTTGATCGGCTCCAGCCACGCCCTGTACTTCACGTTCGAGGCCGTCGGCACCGGCACCACGCGCATCGTCCTCACCAACCGCTGCGGCTCCGACCGCACCGCCGGCTGCTACTCCCCGGAGCTCGCCCGGTCGGTCACGTACCCCGTGACGGTGCGCTGAGCCGGGGCCGGGCCCCGGCCGCCGAAGGACGGGACGTGGTGGGATACCCCCGTGAGCCGCCCCACCGAAGAGACCAACCGCCGGATGCTCCGCGCCCGGGACGCCATGGACCGCGCCTACGCGCAGCCGCTGGACGTCCCGGCGCTGGCCCGGATCGCCCATGTCTCGGAGGCCCACTTCATCCGCGTCTTCCGGGCCACGTTCGGCGAGACACCCCACCGCTACCTGCGGCGCCGCCGCGTCGAACGCGCCATGGCCCTGCTGCGCGACACCGACCGCAGCGTGACCGACATCTGCTTCGAGGTCGGCTTCGGCAGCCCGGGCACCTTCAGCCGCACCTTCCGCGACATCGTCGGCCGCTCCCCACGCGCCTACCGCAAGGAGGCGACGGCCGCGGGAGTGCCGACGTGCTTCGCGATGGCCTGGACGCGCCCGAGCGTCTGATTCCGAGCTCCCCTCCGCCTGCACGCCCGTCAGCCCTGAATTCACCACCCACGGCTTCCGCTTCGAGTCACCGATCCCACCCGCTCCCCCGTTCCGCCGTCGGGCAGCGACCGCTCGACGGCATCGCATGTGCCGTCCCGGCCCACCGACTCAGACGAGGGCGGCGACCAGCAAGGCGAATGCGGTGACGATGACGGCGACGCGGACGTAGTGAAGGCAGTCCCAACGCCTCAGCTGCCGGCGCCAGTCGGCGGGCCGGCAGTCGGCAGTCCATGTCGCGACCCGGTCGTTGATCGGGACGAGCAGCAGGATCGACATGACAACACTGAGGATCAACAGTGCGGCGGCGCTGACGACGAGGCCGGTCCCGGGACGGTGCCATCCGACGATGACCCAGGCCGCGCCGAGGACGAGCGAGCCGACGTACCAGAACGGCATCACGGCACCGAGCAGCCGGGCCCCGCGGGTACGGCCGAGCGGACCGTTGTCGCCGGGGAGACCGTCGACGATCGGATGGAGGAAGAAGGCGACGGAGAACTCCACCCCCACCATGACGCCGACGACCACGGTGGTGAACACCTCAAGTGCGGTAAGCATGACCTTCCCTCCTGATCTAGCAACGCTAGATATCAGGGCGACGCTAGTTCGTCTGTCGCTCGCTTGTCTAGCGCTGCTAGATTCCTTCCATGTCAGTGCAGGAACGCAAGGAGCGCGAACGGGCGGTCCGCGAGCGCCTCATCGTGGCGACGGCCCGTGAACTCGCCGAATCCCAGGGCTGGGAAGCGGTCACCACCCGCCGGCTCGCTGAGCACATCGAGTACAGCCAGCCCGTCCTCTACGGCCATTTCCGAGGTAAGCGGGAAATCATCGGCGCCGTCGCCGTCGAGGGAGCCGCCGAGCTGGCCGCTGCGCTGCGGACCGCGGTCTCACCCGCGGACCAACCGCGCGACCGAGTCGCCCGCCTCGCCCGCGTCTATCTCGACTTCGCCGAGCGCAACCCGGCGGCCTACGACGCGATGTTCCGCCTCGACGGCGGTCTGGCGTTCGCGCAGAAGGAAACCCCGGAGCCGTTGAAAGACGCCTTCGCCCGGCTGCTGGAGAGCCTCGGCGAGGTCGCTGGGGACGGCGTCGACCCGGCGCTGTTCACCGAGGTGTTCTGGGCGACGCTGCACGGACTGGCGACCCTGACCCGGGCCGGACGGCTGCCACCTCAGGACATGGAACGGAGGGTGCAGCTGCTCGTCGACCGCCTCGTCATGGTCTGACATACCGCCCCGGCGCTGACGTTCCGGCCGCCGAACGCGCCCGCCGACGACACCACCAGACCACGGCCGAGCGGGCTCACGCCCCACCAATCGGCGTGATCCGCCGATCCGCCGATCCGCCAACGCCCGAACCGAGCAGTTTCGGATAAGTTTCCGTCCCGCCCGCTCACTAACGTAAGGCGCATGTTCACCGCCATCACGCACTCGCAGATATTCGTCCTCGACCAGGACGAGGCCCTCGACTTCTACGTCGGCAAGCTCGGCCTGGAGGTCGGCGCTGACATCGACATGGGCTTCATGCGCTGGCTCACCGTCCGCGTCCCCGGCCACCCCGACCGCGAGATCCTGCTGGAGAAGCCGGGCGCCCCGGCCATGTCCGAGGAGACCGCCGCCCAGGTCCGCGACCTGGTCACCAAGGGCGCCATGGCCGGCTGGCTCATCCTCACCACGGACGACTGCCGCAAGACGTACGAGACCCTGCTGGCCCAGGGCGTCGAGTTCACCGAGGAACCGACCGAGCGCCCGTACGGCACGGACTGCGGCCTCCGCGACCCCTTCGGCAACCGCATCCGCTTCACCCAGCCGAAGGGCTGACGCGTCACGCGCCGAGCGCGGCGTTCCAGACCGGGCTGTCCACGTAGTGGTTGTCGAACCGCTCCGAGGACTCCCTGATCTCGTCGGGACCGGCCTCGCCGCGCATGACCCGTCCCAGCAGCCGCAGGTAGTCGAATCGCGCCATGCCGGGCGTGAAGGCGAACAGGACATCGGCCGTGCGGCCCGGAGCGGCGGCGAAGGCGTGCGGGGTGTTCGGCGGGACGAGGAGGAAGTCCCCGCTGTTCAGAACCTTGATCTCCTGGTCCACCAGCACGCGGAGCGAGCCGTCGACGACGAAGAACATCTCGGCGGCACGCGTGTGGAAGTGCGCCGGCGCCCCGACGGCCCCCTCGGCGAAGGTCGAGCGGTAGCTGGTCAGCAGACCGCCGGTGGCGTCGGAGTCCGCCAGCAGCGTCATCACGCTGCTCGGGTCACTCGCGGTCTCGGCCTCGGCGGCCCGGGTGAGGACGGCGGTGAAATCGGCGCTGGTGCTTGTGCTGGTGCTGGTGCTGGTGCTGGTGCTGGTGCTGGTGCTGGTGCTGGCCATGGTGGTGTTCCCCCTGATCAGGCGGCGCGTCCACGCCGCTCGTCGATCAGACTAGGGGCAGACCGGCCCGAGGGATTGGTCCACTTCCGTCAGGGAAACATGGGCCACTTCACAGGGGCCGGCCCAGGCAGGATCGGGCCCGGCGCGTCACAGATCCATGCTCACCTCACCCAAGGCATTCCAGCGCTTTCTCGTCTTCTCCCGGCCGTTCTCGTCGAGGACGACCAACTCCGACAGCCGGCCGTTGGCGTGCCAGTACCGCCACTCACCCACCGCGGCACCCATGACGGTCACGCCCTCGGCCCGCTTGGTCCCGTCCGGCCACCACTCCTGCTGCCGCCCGTGCTCGATGCCCTGGAAGTAGGTGCCGAGCGACAAGGTGTGCCCGTTGTCCGCCAGTTCCTCGACTTCACCGGTGAAAAGTTCCCCTTCGTAGCAGGTGCGCCCGTACTCGTCCACGTAGGTCTGATCGCCTTTGACGCGTACCGCCCGCACGGAGGTCGGCGTCTCCTTGAGCGGCTTCACCGGCGGCTCGGCACCACCGCGAGCCTCGGTGCCGCTGGGCCCTGACTCATGCTCGGCGGGGAGCTGCCGGCGGGGTCCGAACTTGCGCGTGAGCTCTGCGCGCCAACGCGCGGCGTTGCTGCCGTCCAGTTGTCCGGCGAAGGCGGCACGGGCGGCGTCGACGAGCTCGGGAGGGGCCCCCGGGCCATACTTGACGATCTCCCACAGGGCGTCATCCGTTTCCATGTCGAGGCCGGTGTGGTTCCGCAGACCCTGTCCGCTCAGCACCTCTTTCAGCACGGTGGCGAAAACCCTCGTCAACTGGTCGTCGGTCGGCCGATCTCGGCGCATGGATCCACCTCTCCCCGGAGCGGACGAACCGCCCTGTCCCTGTACGACGCCCGGCATGATCCGGCGGGTTCCCGCCGCCGGGCAACCGCAGCGCGGCGCGGCGGGTACACCCAGCTCGCCGCAGGGAAGCAGCGCCGTCGTCACCCAGCCGTCGCCGGGCAGTTGCTCCGGCTCATCCATGCCCTCGTAACGCCCCCTCCCGGCATGGGACACGGTGAGCGCTACCGGGCACGCAGCCCAATGCCCGAGGCGAGTTCCCGTCGCCCCGCCGTGTGGGGGTGCCGGTGGACCAGATCCACAGCAACGCGGCGGATCGCCGGCCGATCCCGGACCTCGGCCGGGGAAGCACGCAGGGCCTCCAGGAGAGCGTCGGCGGTCTGTTGGGGTTTACCCCACTGCCACCAGGCGCGGGCGAGGTCGGTGTGCATGCGGGCCTTCCGTTCGGCCGTCGGGAACTGGCCTGGGCGCAGCTCGCGGCCGACGTGGAGAGCGGCGCCGACGTCGCCCAGGGCCCAGTGGACGCCGACTTCGTAGAGGGTGACGGCCGCCGGGCTGATGGAGAACGCGGCCCCGCCGGCGGCGTGTTCGGCAGTCGGCGGACCGCCCGCGAAGCTTCGGCGATCAGGGCAAGGGCCTGGTCGCGGTGGCCGGCCCGGGCGGCGGTGTACGAGGTGGTGCAAAGCATCTGCGCGTACGCCATAGCCTGCGCCTGGGTGGCCAGGCCGGTCCGTTCGACGGCGACCAGGGCGCTGTCGACAAGGCGCTGGGCGGCCTCCGGCTGGCCCTGGTGCCGCAGGACGATGCTCAGCTCGCGCGATGCGGCGGCGGTGGCGATGGGGTCGCCGGAGAGGTCCGCGTACGTGATGGCCCGGTCGGCGGTGATCCGGGAACGCTCGTACTGGCCGATCTTCGTCAGGACGCGCGAGGCCAGGGCGTAGCAGGATGAAAGGGTCGCATACGTGGCGTCCGTGCGGGTGGCGGTGGCGGTGGCGGCGCGGGCGTCGGAGTTCTGCCACGAGCACTTCCAGGGCCGGTTCCTGGAGCACATCCCCGAGATCGAGTTCACGTACGACGGGTCGGTCGAACGCACCGCGGAAATCATCGCCGGGAACGGGTTCGAGGTGGACTGGAAGCTCTGGGAGGCCGACTACGCCAAGTGCGGGCCGTGCGCCCAGGGCACCAGCTGCCACTGAGCGAACCGGAACGGTCAGGCCCGGGGACGCCGCGAGCGTCTCCGGGCCGTTCCATGGGCCAAGCGGACGGAGTTCGGCGAACACGCCTCGGCGACAGAGCAGTGCCGATACGGTGGCGAACTCACGTGGCCCGCCGTTCCCCGCGAGGAGCCCCATGCCCCGCCCGCCCCTCACCCCCGCCGAATACTGGAACCTCTACAAGCCATACCGGGGGGAGGGCGAGCAGCCGGCCCCCGCGCCCGACCGGTTCGAGTGGACGCAGTTCCCCGACCACGGGCCCGGCCCGGAACTACTCGGCACGCCGCGCACCGTCCTGGAACTCGGGCCCGGAGAAGGGGCTGACGCTGTCTACCTCGCACGTCGCGGCGCCCAGGTGACCGCCGTGGACTTCTCCGCCTACCAGGTCGAGCGCGCCCGCCGCTGGTGGGCGAACGAGCCGAACGTCGCCTTCGTTCACGCCGACGTGTGCGATTTCCTCGTCACCGAGGCCACCGAGTACGACGCGATCTACTCCATGTGGGGCGCGGCGTGGTTCACCGACCCCGACCAGCTCCTGCCTCTGGTCGCCAAGCGGCTCGCCCCCGGCGGCATCTTCGTCTTCAGCCACGCCGAGCCCGCCCCCGACGTGTACGGGCCCCAGCGGATGCACGGCAAGTGGCTGGAAGGACGCGAGCGCGAACTGACCGTCCTGCGCTGGCAGTACGCCCCCCACATGTGGGCCGAGCTGCTGAAGCGCCACGGCTTCGACGACGTCGACGCCCGGATCATCCCCCCGCCGGGCGACGAGGCCCTGGGCACGCTGCTCGTGCGCGCCTCAGTGGATAGGTTCTGTCTCTCCGATCAGGATCGGAGCCAGACGAGGAGTGCGACGGCGGTGACGGTGCCGAGGTAGACGTATCCGCGCTTGTCACAGCGGGTGGCGACGGCCCTGAACTGCTTGAGGGCGCCCCAACGAGAGGCGTGCGCCCCCTAGTCAGCCTGTGCGCTGGCAACGTCTTCCAGGCGCTCCCAACAGCCCTTAATCGGTGCCGAGTTGCGTGTACTCTCGGCCACACCCAACTCCACAAACGGAGCGGCCCCCGCATGTCTGCCAGGACATCGCGAGGGCCTACACCGCCGAGGTCTGAAACGGAGACCCACGGGATGATGCGCCATGTTAGCGCGCCCCAGCGTCGCTTCACCCAGGTATCGAACGACATCATTCGCCACGCGGACCTTTCTTCGGATGCCGTACGCCTTCTCGTCTGGCTGCTGTCACTCGCCGACACCTCCGGCGTCTCCTTCTCCGACGTCGCGCGGCGGGCTGGGATCAAGAACGGGGCGTTCCAGCGGGCCAAGGCGCAGTTGAAGGAGGCCGGTTACGCGCATGAGTGGCGGCGGCAGGGGGCCGACGGGCGGTGGGTGACCACGCAGTTGGTGGCTTCGGTGCCGTTGAGTGCCGAGGAGGCGCGGGCCGTGTGGGACGGGCAGGAGGTGTCCGGCTCACCGAGTACCGGGGAACCGGCCGTCGGTGAGCCGGGGTGTCGGGTGGTCGGTGGTCACCCTAGGGATAAGACGGTGAGCAACACGTCCCTTCCGCCCGCCCCGCCGGAGCCAAAGCCCCAGCCCCAGCCACAGCCACAGCCACAGGCGGAACCGTGGCCAGAACCGGAGCCGGAAGCGGAGGAGCTACCGCCACCGCCTCCCCCACCCGGGCCGCGCCCGACTCCCCCGGCCTGCCTGCCTGAGCAACTCATCGAGCACGGCGCACTCATCCTCGCCTCCGTCTCCCACCGCGAACCCCGGCTGCGGCTGACCGGCCGGGAGGTCAAGGAACTCGCACCGCTGGCGGCGGACTGGCTGCTGCGCGGGGTGAAGGCGCCTCAACTGCGGGAGGAGTTGAGCGTCGGGCTGCCGGAGCGGATCCATCACGCCGCGGCCCTCGTCCGCAACCGGCTGCTGCGCAAGCTGCCGGAAGCTCCGCCGATTTCCGCCCCTCCCCCGCCCCGCGAGCGGGCACAGCCGAAGAACATGACCATGCGCGAATGCCGGGGCGATCACACGCAAGGGTTCCTCTTCCACCCGGTGGACGACGAACCGTGGTGCCGCGACTGCCGGAGGGAGCGGGCACTGGCCGCGGCGGAAGCCGCCCGGGGGGCCGCCGTCCGGGGCGGCGCCGCCGTACGCGCCGCCCTGCGTGGCACGTGACCGGAGCGCCCGCTCAGGCGGGGACGCCGTCCGGGGCGGTGCCGGGCAGTTCCGGGGGCCCTCACGCGGACGGGCGGCCCCGCCCCGGCGACGCGAAGTCACCGGCGGCAGGGCCGCCCGTCCGATCGGAACCGTCCGATCAGAACCCGTTCCGATCGGAACCGCCCGGTCAGAGGAGACCGAGCTCGCGCACCGCGGTCCGCTCCTCCTCGAGCTCCTTGACGGAGGCGTCGATGCGGGCGCGGGAGAAGTCGTTGATCTCCAGGCCCTGGACGATCTCGTACTTGCCGTCCTTGCAGGTGACCGGGAAGGACGAGATGAGGCCCTCCGGAACGCCGTAGGAGCCGTCCGAGGGGATGCCCATGGAGGTCCAGTCGCCCGCGGCGGTGCCGTTGACCCAGGTGTGGACGTGGTCGATGGCGGCGTTGGCGGCGGAGGCGGCCGAGGAGGCGCCGCGCGCCTCGATGATGGCCGCGCCGCGCTTGGCGACGGTCGGGATGAAGGTGTCGGCCAGCCACGCCTCGTCGTTGACGACCTCGGCGGCGTTCTTGCCCGCGACCTCGGCGTGGAAGATGTCCGGGTACTGGGTGGCGGAGTGGTTGCCCCAGATCGTCAGCTTCTTGATGTCGGAGACGGCGGTGCCGGTCTTCTTCGCGAGCTGCGAGATGGCGCGGTTGTGGTCCAGGCGGGTCATCGCGGTGAAGCGCTCGGCCGGCACGTCCGGCGCGGCGGCCTGGGCGATCAGGGCGTTGGTGTTGGCCGGGTTGCCGACGACCAGGACCTTGATGTCGTCCGCGGCGTGGTCGTTGATGGCCTTGCCCTGCGGCTTGAAGATGCCGCCGTTGGCCTCCAGGAGGTCACCGCGCTCCATGCCCTTGGTGCGGGGGCGGGCGCCGACGAGCAGCGCGACGTTGGCGCCGTCGAAGGCCACGTTCGGGTCGTCGGTGATCTCGATGCCGCGCAGCAGCGGGAACGCGCAGTCGTCGAGCTCCATGGCGGTGCCCTCGGCGGCCTTGAGACCCTGCGGGATCTCCAGAAGTCGCAGCTTGACCGGCACGTCGGCGCCGAGGAGGTGACCGGAGGCGATGCGGAAGAGCAGCGCGTAGCCGATCTGACCGGCCGCGCCGGTGACGGTGACATTGACGGGAGTGCGGGTCATGGCGATCTCCTGCTGCGAAACTGGCGGTGGGTGTCCCTGCCCCTGTTGTGCGGACCTCTCTTGGTATCAAGAGATCCGGCGTCAGGCTATCCGACCGCGCACGCCCGGAACCCCCGAACCGGTGTGGGACGCCTCACCCGAGTCCCACCCGGGCCTCACCTGGGCCTATGGCACCTCCTGTGACGCTTCGGACGCCTCTTCCGCCCCGGCGGCACCGGACGCCCCGGCGGACCCCTTCGAACCGTCAGTCCCGGGCGTCCCGCTGCTCTCTCCCGTCCCCGGCTTCCTGGGGAGCGTGCAGCCCTGGCGTCCGGAGCTGAGCACCACGCAGGCCCTGGCCTCGCCCGGAGCCGCGACCGCGACCATGGTGCTGTGGCCGTCCGTGCCGCGCTCTATCCGGCCCTCACCGGTACGGGAGGCCGCGCTGACCCGCAGGGTGTCGCCCGGGCCGCCCTGCGTCATCCGGGCCCACGCCGCCTTGCAGGTCTCGCTGTAGCGCACCTCCACGTAGGTGCTGCCGATCGTCGCCGAGCCCGCCGTCGTCGCCCGCCGGCCGCCGCACCCCATGCTCTCGGGGTCCTTGCCCGTGCACGCGCCGCCCGCGCACCTGACGCCCGCCGGGAGACCGGCCGGGCTGCCGGCGTCCCGCGCGGCGGCCGGCGGCGGGGCCTTCCGGGCGCCGCCGCCCGGCCCGTACCCGAGCAGCAGGACGGCCGCGACGACCATGAACAGCGCGCCGACCGCTCCCACCGTGAACAGCAGCGCCGCGCGGCGCTTGGGGCGGGGGTGGGAGCGGGGGTACGGACGGGGGTACGGGCGCCGGCCGGCCGAAGGCCGCTTCGCCGCACCTGCGGGCGTGCCGCCGGGCCGGCCGCCGGGCGTACCGACGGGCGGGCCCGCGGAGGCGTCGGTGGAGGGATCGGTGGACGGGTTGGTGGAGGGGTTGGTGGACGGGTTGGTGGAGGGAGCGGCGGACGGGTCCGCCGACAGGTCCGTCAAGGGGATCGCCTGCGCACGGGCGTCCACGCCGGCCGCCCTCGCGGAGGGGAGGCCGGTACGGGGCCGGGGCCCATCCTGGCCCTCCGCGTCGCCTCGCCTGTCCCGTTGGTCCTGCCGCGATTCCGTCAGCTCTCGCGCCCCTTCGGGCGTCACCTCGGGCGTCACCTCGGGCGTCGCTTCAGGTGTCCCCCCTGGCGCCGCCTCGGGCGTCGCCCCGGACGTCACGTGCTCACCATCGCCCGCACCCGGCTCCGCCGCCCTCCCCCTGCGGAGCGTCCAGCCCCGCCTCCCCATGGCGGCCGGCGGCGCGTACTCGGCCAGCGCGGCGCGCGCCGCCTCGACCCGGAGCCCCTCCATCGTCACGTCGTGCCGCAGCTCGGACCGGCTCCAGGCGCGTTCGGCCAGCTCCCAGATGGTCAGCAGGTGCCCGACGTCCGTGCCCGTCGCCTCCGCGAGCGCCTCGGTGGCACCCCGCGGCGGCAGCAAGCGGCCGTTGAGGTAGCGCTCCCAGGAGGTCTTGCTGTACCCGGTGCGGTCCGCGACCGCGCCGACGCTCATCCCGTTGCGCTCGACGATGCGGCGCAACTGTTCCACGAACTCCCGCACTTGCGGGTCGAGTTCGTCCGACAGCGCTCTCCAACGAGGCATGGCCCTCCCCCTAGTCACCCTGCGTACCGCGGTGCTACCCAGGGGATGCCGCGACACAGCCTCCCAGTTCCTCGTCGGCGGGCGCATAGGGGCGTTCAGGGTTGATCAACGCACCAGGGCGCACGCCCCCTCGCCCGCCGTGCACCCGAAACACCCTTCGGGAAACGCACCCTTCCGGTGGGGCAGGGCGCCATTCCGGTACAGAACGGTGACCTCGTAGCGGAATGATCTGTTCCGCGTCACAAGACCCGGACCCGCCTTGAACCGGAATGCCGCCGTCTGGATGCTCGGGGAGGACGTCCGGCCGGTCCTCCCACGGGGGTGGAGGACCGGCCGGGTCCGCCCGTTCCCCCACCCGCCTCGCCCGCTTCGTCGTCGCCTCTTGCTCCCCTTGCTCCCCCCGCTCCTCCCGCGTCCCGCGCGTCACCCGCCCGGCGCGGCGAAGCACTCGGCCGCCCCCTCGGCCGGGTGCAGGCAGACCCGGGCCCGGCGCGGATCGTCGGTCGCCGTCATGGCGGTCGACAGGTAGATCTCCGTGTCGCGGCGGCTGGCGGCCCTGACCTCCTTGGCGTCGGCGCCGGGCAGCGTCAGCTCCACCCGGTCGCCCAGCCGCAGGCCGGTGGCCTTGGCCCAGACGGCGCCGCACTTCTCCGCGTACCGGATCTCGATCCGCTCCCCGCCCGCCGACCGCCGGGAGGCCAGGGTGACGGGCAGCCCCTGAGCGCCGCACCCCATCGCCTGCGCGTCGGCCCCCTCGCAGTCCTTGCCGTGGCAGCCGGGCTCGAAGGACTGGGCGTAGGACGGCACGGAGGACGAACCCGGTCCACCGGGCCCGGCGGCCGTCCCGGTCGTCGCATCCTCGTCCGACAGCAGCGCCAGGGCCAGCGGGACGGCCGCCGCCAGCGCCGCCGCTCCGACGACGAGGGACCACCCGGGGACGCGCCGGCCGGGCCGCCGCCCAGTGTCCGCGTCCGCCGGAGCGTCCGGGGACGCGCCGGCGGACGCGGGCGGTGACACCGGCGTGCCCGCCGCTCCCCCGCCGGTGGCCCCGGGAGCGGACGCGGCCCGTCCGGTCCACCGCTGTTCCGCCAGCTCCCACAGGGCGAGCGGCCGGCCGGGCGGCTCGTCCGCCAGTGCGCACAGCGCCTCGATGGCCTCGCGCGGCGGCAGCTTCTTGCCGTTGAGGTACCGCTCCCAGGACGACTTGCTGAACGCCGTCCGCCCGCCGAGCGCGGCCAGGCTCAGACCGGTGCGTTCCCGCAACTCCCGCAGTGCGGCGGCCAGCCGGGCGCACTCCGCGGGCAGCGGGGGCCCGGCGTTCACCGGCGCAGCTCCTTCCAGGTGTCGGGGCCCACGATCCCGTCCACGACCAGGCCCCTGGCCTTCTGGAACCGCTCCGCCGCCGCCTTGCTGCGAGGGCCGAAGGACCCGTCGGTCAGTCCGGGGTCGAAGCCGTGGTGCTTGAGCAGGCACTGGGCCTCCAGCACCTCCCAGCCACTGCTCTTGAGGTCCATCAGCACCGTGCGGGTCGGGCTGTACCCGGCCCACAGCTCCCCTCCCCGGCGCTCCACGGGACACGGGCGGGAACGTCCCTGCACGAAGACGAAGGGGGACGGGGAGTCCATGGCCGACGGCGCGTCGGCCTTCGGGTGGGCGTCGTCGTCCTTCCAGGGCCGGGCGGCCAGCAGCGCGGCCGCCAACGCGACGACGAGCACGGCCACCGCCGCGATGTACAGCCACAGGCGCCGCTTGGTCTCCTGGAGCCCCGCGGCGTCCGGCAACGCAGGAGGCGCGGGAGACGTACCGGACCCGGCAGAGGTGGCGGACGTAACGGACGTGACGGACGTAACGGATGCGGCAGACGTGGCGGATGCGGCGGAGGGCCATGCCTCCTCCGCTATCTCATGCAGCACCAGCAGGCGGGCCGGATCCGCTCCGCACACCCGGGCGAGTTCCTCCACGGCTTCGCGGGGCGGCAGTTGCCGCCCGTTGAGGTAGCGCTCCCAGGAGGACCGGCTGTACGACGTCTTGGCCGCCAGCGCGGCCAGGCTGAGTCCGCTGCGGTCCTTGAGTCTGCGGAGTTGTACGACAAACTGGCTCACCCGTTGGTCGAGCGACGCCGGCAGTTCCTTCCAACGCGGCATGTTCCACCCCACACCGTCACATGGTCCCCCGAGGCATGAGCCTCCTGTGTCGCACATGATGGCGACGCCTGACGGCGTTTTCCCGTGCCTTCGGCCGACACGCAGGTTTCCGGCCAACGGCGGTGGAGCCGGAACGTCCCACCGCGGCCTCAGGAGCGCGGGCGTCACCGCAGTTGAGAGCGTGGGACGTCCCACGACGGCCCATCCGGCCGGAAACTCTTGGCAGGTGGGGATGTGGCGCATCACAGTCAGTGCAGCGAGCCGGTCGGCGCGGTCCACCCCGCGCCGGCCGGCCGTCTCCCGGCCGGACCGTCCTCTTACGGGGGAGAGGACGGTCCACCGGGACCATCCGGTCCGCCCGCACCGCCCCGGGCCCGCCCCACCATCCCGGAGCGGCCACACCGCCCCGGACCGGCCACACCGTACGGACGGGCCACACCGTACGGACGGGCCACACCGTACGGACCACTCAGACCGTGAAGTGCAGAATGTCGTCCAGGAAAGGGATCTTCAGCCACGCGTGCGGCTGCGCGAGCATCGCCAGGAGCAGGATCGCCAGCCCCAGCCCGCCGTACGTGAACATGTCCGTGAACCGCGACCGTACGGCCAGCATGCCGACCGAGGGCAGCGCCCAGCGCAGCACCGCGCCACCGATCATGGCGATGCCGATCAGCATCGTCCCGATCCGGAAGCCGTCCAGGGCCACGATCAGCAAGCCCAGACCCGTCAGCCCCAGCACCACCAGCAGCGGCCACTGCCGCGCCGGGGCGGGCGCGCCCCCGGGGGCGGCGCGCCCGCCGCCCTCCGGCCGCGCGGTGTCGCGGGTGAACTGGGGGAAGCGGCGCGACATCCGGGACCGCCCGGAGCCCGCCGCCTTGCCCGTCTCAGCCGGCATCGACGCTTCCCCCGGCCTCGTCGCCGGAGGCACCCGCGGCGAGCTCCGCCGCCTCGACGACGTTGACGAGCAGCATGGCGCGGGTCATCGGCCCGACGCCGCCCGGGTTCGGGGAGATCCAGCCGGCGACCTCCGCGACCCCCGGGTCCACATCGCCCATGATCTTGCCCTCGCCGTCCCGGCTGACGCCGACGTCCAGCACGGCGGCGCCCGGCTTGACATCCTCCGGCTTGATCAGGTGCCCGACGCCGGCCGCCGCGACGATGATGTCCGCCTGCCGCAGGTGGGAGGAGAGGTCACGGGTGCCGGTGTGGCAGAGGGTGACCGTCGCGTTCTCGGAGCGGCGGGTGAGCAGCAGGCCGATCGACCGGCCCACGGTGATGCCGCGCCCGACGACGACCACGTGCGCGCCGTTGATCTCCACGCCGTGGCGGCGCAGCAGCTCGATGATGCCGTTCGGGGTGCAGGGCAGCGGCGCGGTCTCGTTGAGCACCAGGCGGCCCAGGCTCATCGGGTGCAGGCCGTCGGCGTCCTTGGCCGGGTCCATCAGCTCCAGCACCCGGTTGGTGTCGATGCCCTTGGGGAGCGGGAGTTGGACGATGTAGCCGGTGCAGTCGGGGTTCTCGTTGAGCTCCCGGACGACCGCCTCGATCTCCTCCTGCGTCGCGGTCGCCGGCAGCTCGCGCTGGATGGACCCGATGCCGACCTGGGCGCAGTCGCGGTGCTTGCCCGCCACGTACCACTTGCTGCCCGGGTCGTCGCCGACCAGGAGCGTCCCCAGGCCGGGGGTGACGCCCTTGGCCTTGAGGGCTTCCACCCGCGTGGAGAGTTCGGACTTGATCGCGGCCGCGGTGGCCTTGCCATCGAGAATCTGAGCGGTCATGGCTCCATACTCCTGGATCCGGCGGCGGCCCTTCCAATCAGGAGGGCACGCCGCCCTGTGTTCACTGGTACACCGGGGGCGGCCACCGGTGCACCGTGGTGGGTCGCTGGTGCACCGTGGTCGGTTCACGTTCACGTGGAGATCACGGTCGCGCGGCGCTTGAACAACGCAGAGGGTATCGGCTGGACAAATGTCAAGAGCCCTACCACGATGAATCGCCAGTGCCGCGGGCGGTGACGGGGGGTGCGCCGCTCAGCCAGTCCTCCGGAAGTCCGCGTCGTCCCCGCACGAGCAACGGAGGAATCCCCCGACCATGAGCTTCGGTCAGCAGAACAACCCGTACGGCCCGCCCCAGCAGGCCGGCTACGCCTACCCGCAGCAGGCCCCGTACCCGGGGCAGCCGTACGCGCCGTTCCCGCAGCAGAGCGGGTACAACGGGATGCCGCCGGTGCCGGCGGAGATGCCGGGCATCACCAAGGCCGCGCGGATCTTCATGTGGGTCATCGCGGCCGTGCACGTGACCATCTCCGGGCTCATGATCTGGGCCTATGTGGCGATCAAGGACCAGGCGGGGAAGCACACCGGCGAGACGGTCACCACGCGCAACGGCGACACCGTCGACGCCGAGACCGCCTTCGGCCTCGCCCGGGGCTTCGTGGCCTTCCTCGCCATCCTGGCCGCGGTCTTCGCGATCATCGGCATCATCCTCGCCATCCGTTACGGCAAGGGCCGCAACGGCGTCCGCGTCGGCTCCATCGTCTACGCGTCGTTCGCCATCATCAGCGGCCTGTTCACCGCCCCCGCCTACGGCCTGGGCCTGCTGACGCTGGTCATGGCGATCCTGACCATCGTCTTCTGCGCCAAGCGCGCGTCCGCCGAATGGTTTCAGCGCCCGCGGTACTGAGCGCCGCAGCCGCGTCATCGAGCGCCGCACACCGTCCGGCCCGGAGGCCGCACCCTCACCAGGGGTGCGGCCTCCGGCCGTTCTCCGTCCGGTCGGCCGAAGCCGGTCAGCGCAAGGCCGGTCAGTGGAAGAAGTGCCGCGTACCCGTGAAGTACATCGTCACCCCGGCCGCCTTCGCCGCCTCCACCACCTCCGCGTCGCGGACCGAACCGCCGGGCTGGACCACGGCCTTGACGCCCGCGTCCGCCAGCACCTGGAAACCGTCGGGGAAGGGGAAGAAGGCGTCCGAGGCCGCGTACGACCCGCGGGCCCGCTCCTCACCCGCCCGCTGGACGGCCAGCTTCGCGGAGTCCACGCGGTTGACCTGGCCCATGCCGACGCCGACGGTGGCGCCGTCCTTGGCGAGCAGGATCGCGTTGGACTTCACGGCGCGGCACGCCTTCCACGCGAACGCCAGGTCCGCCAGCTCGTCGGCGG
Organism: Streptomyces mobaraensis; assembly: GCF_020099395.1. Classification (NCBI taxonomy): domain Bacteria; kingdom Bacillati; phylum Actinomycetota; class Actinomycetes; order Kitasatosporales; family Streptomycetaceae; genus Streptomyces; species Streptomyces mobaraensis. The sequence continues at coordinate 2,976,284 of NZ_CP083590.1, forward strand.
ACAGCGCCTCGCCCGAGGCGAGCGTCCACCGGTCCGGGGCGTCGCCCTCGGCCTGGAGCCGGTCCTTGGCCTGGAGGAGCACGCCGCCCTCGATCGACCGCGACTCGCCGCCGGCCTCGGGGGCGTCGGCGCAGCGCAGCACGCGGATGTTCTTCTTGCGCGCCAGGGCCTCGACCGCACCGTCCTCATAGGCCGGGGCGACGATGACCTCGGTGAAGATCTCGGCGACCTGCTCCGCCATCGCCACCGACACCGGGCGGTTGACGGCGATCACGCCGCCGAAGGCCGACAGCGAGTCGCAGGCGTGCGCCTTGCGGTGCGCCTCGGCGACGTCCGTACCGACCGCGATGCCGCAGGGGTTGGCGTGCTTGATGATCGCGACGCAGGGCTCGTCGTGGTCGTACGCGGCGCGGCGGGCGGCCTCGGTGTCGACGAAGTTGTTGTACGACATCTCCTTGCCGTGCAACTGCTCGGCGTGGGCGAGGCCCTTGCCCGTGCCGTCGGTGTAAAGGGCGGCGGGCTGGTGCGGGTTCTCGCCGTAGCGCAGGGCCTGCTGACGGGCGTAGGTGACGCCGATGAAGTCCGGCCAGGGGCCCTCGTCCGCGGCGTAGTCGGCGGCGAACCAGTTGGCCACCGCCACGTCGTAGGCGGCCGTGTGCTGGAACGCCTCGGCGGCGAGCCGCTTGCGCGCCGCCAGGTCGAACCCGCCCTCGGCGACGGCCTTCAGGACGTCGGCGTAGTGGCCGGGGCTGACGACGACGGCCACGGAGGGGTGGTTCTTGGCGGCGGCGCGCACCATGGACGGGCCGCCGATGTCGATCTGCTCCACGCACTCGTCCGGGGACGCGCCGGAGGCGACGGTCTCACGGAACGGGTAGAGGTTGACGACCACCAGCTCGAAGGGGCGCACGCCCAGTTCGTCGAGCTGCGCGCGGTGGGCGTCGAGGCGCTGGTCGGCCAGGATGCCGGCGTGGACGCGCGGGTGCAGCGTCTTGACCCGGCCGTCCAGGCACTCGGGGAAGCCCGTCAGCTCCTCCACCGGGGTGACCGGCACCCCGGCGGCGGCGATCCGGCCGGCCGTCGAACCGGTCGAGACGAGCTCGACGCCGGCCTCGTGCAGCCCTCGGGCGAGCTCCTCGAGACCCGTCTTGTCGTAGACGCTGATCAGCGCCCGGCGGATGGGCCGCTTCGTACCTTCGGCGGTCACGAGATCCGTACCTTTCGTCCCTCAATGCGGTAGCCGTGCCGGGCCAGACGCCCCACGACCTCGACGAGCAGCTGTCGCTCGACTTCCTTGATCCGCTCGTGCAGAGCGGCTTCGTCGTCCTCCTCCCGGACCTCGACCACGCCCTGGGCGATGATCGGTCCGGTGTCGACGCCGTCGTCGACGAAGTGGACGGTGCACCCGGTGACCTTCACCCCGTACGCGAGCGCGTCGCGCACGCCGTGGGCGCCGGGAAAGCTGGGCAGCAGGGCGGGGTGCGTGTTGACCGTCCGCCCGCCGAAGCGCGCGAGGAACTCCTTCCCCAGGATCTTCATGAAACCCGCCGAGACCACCAGGTCCGGGGCGTGCGCGGCGGTCGCCTCGGCCAGGGCGCGGTCCCAGTCGGCGCGGGAGGCGTGGTCCTTCACCCGCTCGACGAAGACCGGGATCCCGGCGCGCTCGGCGCGTTCGAGACCCGCGACGCCGTCCCGGTCGGCGCCGACGGCCACGATCCGGGCGCCGTAGCCCTCGGGGTCGGCGGCGATCGCGTCCAGCAGCGCCTGGAGGTTCGTACCGGAACCGGAAACGAGGACGACGAGACGGGCCGGCCGGGCCGGTTCGTCGGGACGGTCGGAGGGGGCGGGGTGAGCCTGGGGGGCCGGGGACGCCACGGCGGGCCCTTTCTCGCGCGCGGTGCGGTTTGTATGGTCGTACGAGACAGAGGGGTCCCCGAATACGGGGGACCCTACGAAGCCGCCGACCGCCAGCAACGATACCGGCACACCCGACGGCCCCCGCGGGACGGGGGCGCGCGCGGAAGGTAGCGTCTGTGGACGGCGTCCGCCGGCCGCCCGCCGGGCGTCCACCAGGCGTCCGTCAGCCGTCCGTCAGACGCCCGCCAGGCGCCCGGTGGGGCCGACGCGGCACGGAATCGGCTCCGGGAAACCGGGCTCCCGGCCGTACGCTCGAAGTGCAGGACGCGACACACGCGACACAGCAGGACGCGGGACCGCGGGACGCTGCCCAGCAGGAATGCTGATCAGCGGAGCGCGGGCCGCGGAGCGCGACCAGCAGGACGCGACACAGACGACACCAGGGGAAGACACACTCCACATGCCGGACCGACGCCGCCCCGCGGTTCACCGCCCCCTTCCGCTGTCCGCCGCGTCCGCCGGGACGCGGACGCGGCCGTTCGCCGTGGAGGCGGCGGCGTCGAGTGATCGCGTGGCTTCGGTGGCCTCGACGATCTCCCTGGCCTCGACGACCTCCATGGCTTCGACGGTCTCCATGGCTTCCGCTTCCGCTTTCGGTTCCGGTCGCCGCTTCGCGTCGGCCGTCGCGGCCTCCTTCGGCCCCCGGCCGGGTTCGGTGGCCGTCCGCGAACGGCGGTCGCCGGAGCGGCAGGGCCGGGAGGGCTCGGAGCGGGACGGGGACGGCCGGGGCGAGGACGACGGTCGCGGCGGGCACGGCGCGAACGAGGCCGACAACCCCTTCGCCGCACCGCCCGCGGACCGGCCGGACCAGCCGTGGCGGCCGCGCGAGCCGCGGCACGGCGGCGGATCCGACGGTTCCTCCGGTTCCGAGGGCCAGGACGGGTCCGGGCAGCCGCCCGCGTGGGGCAGCCAGTGGAGCAGCCGGCAGCCGGGCCGCCACAGCGGCGGGTTCGGCGGCCCGCAGGGCGGCGGCCAGGACCCCGCCAACGGCGGCACCGGCGGCGGCCCGCGCTGGGACCCCACCGACCCGGCCCAGCGCCGCGCCCGCTACGCCCTCCTCGCCGGGCTCTGGGGCTTCTTCTTCGCGCTCTTCAGCCTCCCCGAGATCGCCCTGCTGCTGGGGGCGCTGTCGGTCTACTGGGCGGTCAGCTCGCTGCGCGCCAAGAACGGCCGGCGGAACGGCGACGGCCCGGCCCCGGCGCCCGCGCCGCAGCCCGGCGGCTTCCGGCCGCAGACGACGGCGGCCGTGAGCGGACTGGTGATGGGCGGACTGGCGCTGGTCATCGTGGTCTCCACGTTCACCTTCCAGCTGATCTACCGGGACTACTACACCTGTGTGGACGACGCGCTGACGCAGACGTCCCGCCAGTCCTGCGAGAACCACCTGCCCAAGCCGCTGCGGCCGCTGCTGAGCGTGGACGACTGACGGAGGCACGGGAGGGGCGTGCGGGACCGCGGTGCCGCGGACCCGCAGCGCCTGCGCGGGGGCGTCACCCCTCGCCCCAGCGCTCGTCGAGCAGCCGTGCCGGGTCGCGGGGCTCGAAGTCCGGCATCAGCCCGCCGCCCGAGTCCTTCATCGCCGCCCAGCGGGCCTGCCGCACATCGGTGTCGTGCCAGTCGGCCCCCTCTGGGCGGCCGGCCGGCGCCGGGCCCGGGACGGGCGGCATCGGTGACTTCCGCGCCTTCCGCGCCCTGCGCGCCGCCTGCTTCGCCTCGCGCCGGGCGGTCCGCGCCGCCTGGCGCCGGGCCGCGCGCTCCGCTCGGGACACCCTGGCGCCGCGGTGCCTGCGCCGCGGGGGTTCCGCCCGCCCGTCGGCCCCCAGGACGATGCCGTGGACGGGGAGGAGGGGCAGGCTCTCGGGGGCGTAGGAAACGGGGTTCACCGGATGCGCGGGGTTCCGGTGGACGGGCTGCTCCGGCCGGGACGGTTGCTGCTGCGGCTGAGGCTGGGGTTGCTGCTGCGGCGGCATGGACGGTCGAGGTCCGTCCGGCTCGTCGCCCCGGCCCGCGTCCGCTCCCCCCGCCGGCTTCCGGCCCGCTCCGGGGCCCGCCGCTCCGGGACCCGCCGCGCCGGCCGGCCCGTCGTCGGCCCCGGCGGCCGACTCGCCGTCGCGCGAGCCGTTCCGCGAACCGTCGCGTGAGCCGTCGCGTGAGCCCTCGCGCGAACCGTTCCGCGAGCCATCGCGTGAGCCGATCCGCGAACCGTCGCGTGAACCGCTCAGCGGACCGTCCCACGAGCCGTCCGGCGCTCCCGGCCATGGACCGTCCGCGTCCGCTGAACGGTCCGCTGAACGATCCCCCGCCGGCCGCTGCCCGCGGCCCTTCGTCCGCCGCTGTTCGGGCGCCACCGGGGCCGCCTGACCGGCGTCCGGGCCGTCGCCGCCCACGGCGAAGCCCAGCCAGCGGGCGAGCCCCCGCCACCAGGCGCGCGGGCCCCAGGGCCGTACGCGTCGCGGAGCGGACGGGCCCGCAGCCGACGTCGCGTCCGCCCCGTCCGGCGCACTCTTCTCGTCCGTCACCATCGCCGCGCCCTTTCCAGCGGCCGTTCCCCCACTCACCGCACCACCCGTCGCACTACTCACCGCACCATCCGTGGAAGCCGCCGTGGCGGCCCGCAGTCCGAGGGCCTTCCGCGCCTTGCGCCCCCAGCCGCGCGGCCGGGACCCGTCGGGTGCCGTCACGGCCCGTTCCTCCCTGCGGATCCGGCGGACGACCAGCGCCCCCGGAACGCCGATGACCAGCGTCCAGGCCAGGCAGGCCAGCCCGGTGAGGCGCCACGAGGGGCCGAAGCGGGACAGGGCGGCGACGCCGAGCGGTCCGCCGGCGGCGTAGGCGAGCAGGGCGGCGACGGCCGCGCAGAGGAGCGCGGCGAGGAAGGCGACGGCGGCCGTCTCGCGCCGCCCCACGGCCGCCGGGCGGCGCGGCACGGCCGCGGCCGCCACCGCGATGCCGACGGCCGTCACCAGGGCGGCGGCACCGGCCAGGCCCACCGGCTCGGCCTCGCCGGGCGCGGGCAGCGCGGCGAGCAGCGGGAAGGGCGGGAGCGGAGACCGGTCGGGTGAACCGAGGACGGGCAGTGCCAGCGGGGCGACGAGCCCGTCGACGCCGGCCGCGAACCCGGGCCCCAGGCCGTAGGCGGCCGTCCAGACCACCGCGTTGGGCAGCAGTGCCACGCTCAGCAACGCCACCCCCAACTGCCCCGGCCAGCCCACCGTGAGGTGCTCCACCGCGTCCCGTACGGCACCGGCGTGCACGGCCAGCGACGCCGCCAGCAGCAGCGCCGCGCCACCGAACAGCGTCGCCGTACCGGCCGCGGCGGCCCGGGCGACCGCCACGACGTGCGGCGCCGTGAACCAGCGGCGTACGAACCCCGGGACCACCCGGCACACCCGGCGCACCCGGGCCGAGGGCGTCCAGGGCGGGCAGCCCACCGCCATCCACACCCCGGCCGCGGCCGGGACCGCGGCGACGAGGGGGACGTGGATCAGCGCGCTCAGGGGGTCGACGCGGATCGGGCCGGACGAGGCGTAGAGCACGGCGGCGGCGCTCACCAGCAGGTATCCACCGAGGAGCGCGGTGAACGCGGTGCGCGGCGGCAGCGGCGGAACCGGGAGTTGCGCGGGGAGCAGGGGCACCTCCCAGGGCGCCGGCAGCGTACCGGGTGGCACGGACGCGGCGGTGGGGAAACCGTCCCCCCCGCGCGTCGCCTGGGCCACCCGGGCCACCTAGGTCACCTGGGCCACCCGATTCATCCGCCTCATCCGCCTCGATCGCCTCGTCCGCTTCGTCCGCGTGCTCCGCGTCGTCCGGCGGCATGGGCGCCTGGCGCGCCGCCCGGTGGATGAGCAGGCAGGGCACGACGGAGAACAGCAGCGGGGTCAGCCCGACCGGTGCGGGGCTGCCCGAGAGGGTCTCGGTGCGGACGAGGTCGGCGCCGTGGGCGAGCAGCCAGAGGCCGGTGGCGATGTGCAGCGCTCCGGCGGGCCCGCTGTCCGGGTAGGGCGACACGATCCACAGCACCAGGACGAGCGTGGCGAACGCCCCGAGTCCCAGTCCGGCGGCGACCGCCCCGCCCAGGAAGGCCCTGCCCGCCCCCGGCTTGTGACGCGCCGCGGATCGGGGGTGCGACGGCAGTGGCGGACCGCTGTGGGCATATGGGGTCACAAGGGCCATGCTGCCAACAACGCGCCTTTCGGGCGGGTAGCGACAAATGACCGTCGTGTCGTGTTCAGGGCGGCGCGGTCCGGAGGGCGGCCGGTCCCCTTGCGCCGGGGGCCGTCGGCCCTTGCGCCGGGGCCACCCGCAGGGAACGCGCGTGGGCCCGTACCTCCGCAGAGGTACGGGCCCACGCGTACTCCGGCCCATGAGGGGCCGGATCAGACCGGACGGCCGGTCAGGCCGCCAATCTGGGAGTGACCAGGCGAGTGATCAGGCGCTCAGCGCGGCGCGCGCCAGGCGGGCGGTCTCGGACGGGGTCTTGCCGACCTTCACGCCCGCGGCCTCCAGGGCCTCCTTCTTGGCCTGCGCGGTGCCGGACGAACCGGACACGATCGCACCGGCGTGGCCCATCGTCTTGCCCTCGGGCGCGGTGAAACCGGCCACGTAGCCGACGACCGGCTTGGTGACGTGCTCCTTGATGAAGTCCGCCGCACGCTCCTCGGCGTCGCCGCCGATCTCGCCGATCATGACGATCAGGTCGGTGTCGGGGTCGGCCTCGAACGCCTTGAGGGCGTCGATGTGCGTGGTGCCGATGATCGGGTCGCCGCCGATACCGACGCAGGACGAGAAGCCCAGGTCACGCAGCTCGTACATCATCTGGTAGGTCAGCGTGCCGGACTTGGACACGAGACCGATGCGGCCGGGCTTGGTGATGTCGGCCGGGATGATGCCCGCGTTGGACTGGCCGGGGCTGATGAGGCCGGGGCAGTTGGGGCCGATGATGCGGGTCTTGTTGCCCTTGGCCTGGGCGAGCGCCCAGAACGAGGCGGTGTCGTGCACCGCGACGCCCTCGGTGATCACGACGGCCAGCTCGATCTCGGCCTCGATGGCCTCGACGACCGCGTCCTTGGTGAACTTCTCCGGGACGAAGATGACGGTGACGTCGGCACCCGTCTTCTCCATCGCGTCCTTGACGGAGCCGAAGACCGGGACCTCGGTGCCGTCGAAGTCGACGGTGGTGCCGGCCTTGCGCGGGTTCACGCCGCCGACGATGTTGGTGCCGGAAGCCAGCATGCGCTTGGTGTGCTTCTGGCCCTCGGAGCCGGTCATGCCCTGGACGATGACCTTGCTGTCCTTGGTGAGGAAGATAGCCATGGTGTTCTAGTGACCTCGTCCCTTACTTCGCAGCCAGCTCGGCGGCGCGCTCGGCGGCGCCGTCCATGGTGTCCACCTGCTGCACCAGCGGGTGGTCGGCGTCGTTCAGGATCTTGCGACCCAGCTCCGCGTTGTTGCCGTCGAGGCGCACGACCAGCGGCTTCTCGACCTTCTCGCCCTTGTCCTCAAGGAGCTTCAGGGCCTGGACGATGCCGTTGGCGACCGCGTCACAGGCGGTGATGCCACCGAAGACGTTGACGAAGACGGACTTGACGTCCGGGTCGCCGAGGATGATCTCGAGACCGTTGGCCATCACCTCAGCGGAGGCGCCGCCACCGATGTCGAGGAAGTTGGCGGGCTTGACGCCACCGTGGTTCTCACCGGCGTAGGCGACGACGTCCAGCGTGCTCATGACGAGACCCGCGCCGTTGCCGATGATGCCGACCTGGCCGTCGAGCTTGACGTAGTTGAGGCCCTTGGCCTTGGCCGCGGCCTCCAGCGGGTCGGCGGCGGCCTTGTCCTCCAGCGCCTCGTGCTCCGGCTGGCGGAACGCGGCGTTGGCGTCCAGGGACACCTTGCCGTCGAGCGCGATGACGCGGCCGTCGGCGACCTTCGCGAGCGGGTTGACCTCGACGAGGAGGGCGTCCTCGGCGATGAAGGTCTTCCACAGGGTCACGAGGACGTCGGCGACCTGGTCGGCGACCTCGGCCGGGAACTTCGCCTGGGCGACGATCTCGCGGGCCTTCTCGATGGTGACACCCTCGTTGGCGTCGACCGGCACCTTGGCGAGCTTCTCGGGGGTCGTCGCGGCGACCTCCTCGATGTCCATGCCGCCGGCGACGGACGCCATGGCGAGGAAGGTGCGGTTGGTGCGGTCGAGGAGGTACGAGACGTAGTACTCCTCGGCGATCTCCGGAGCCGTCTCGGCGATCATCACCTTGTGGACCGTGTGGCCCTTGATGTCCATGCCGAGGATGTCCGTCGCGCGGGCGACGGCCTCGTCCGGGGTGGCGGCCAGCTTCACGCCGCCGGCCTTGCCGCGGCCACCGACCTTCACCTGCGCCTTGACGACCGACTTGCCGCCAAGGCGCTCAGTCGCCGCGCGCGCCGCGTCAGGCGTGTCGATGACTTCACCGGCCAGCACCGGTACACCGTGCTTGGCGAAGAGGTCCCTCGCCTGGTACTCGAACAGGTCCACGCGCGTCCGTCCCTTTTCCATGGATATCGCGGTTCGTTGTCTGCGCGGGCGTGCCGCGGTGGCAGCGTGAGGACGCGATCTATGACGAGGGCGGCACACGTGCGCCGAATACGCGGCATGTCCGTCTCGCAGGTTATCCCCGAGGGCCGGAGGTCCCTAAATCGCAGATCACACTCCGGCCGTGATTACGCTCACAGATCGCGCACAAACCCCGCACGCATCGCGACAGAGCGTACGCCGCCCGGCCCCGGCCCGCGGGTACGCGCCGGCGTCCCGCCGGGGCGTCCCCCACCTCCCGGTCCGCACGCCGCCCTGCCGTCGCCTCCGGTGCGCTCCCTCCCGTCCTCCCTTCTCCGCCCTCGCCGTCATCTCCCTTTCCGCCCGGCGGGTTTCCCCGTCTCCGTCACGTCCCGCCCCCGGGGTCGGGTACGGGCAGCGGCCGCTGCTCCAGGGCGGCCGCCATCACCTCCGGGAAGTGGTCGGGGGTGCAGGCGAAGGCCGGTGTGCCGAGCGCGGCGAGGGCCGCCGCGTTCTCCCGGTCGTACGCCGGGGCGCCCTCGTCGGAGAGGGCCAGCAGGGTGACGAACCGCACTCCGGACGCCCGCATGGCCGCGACCCGTCCGAGCATCCCCTCCCGTACGCCGCCCTCGTACAGATCGCTGATCAGGACGACGACGGTGTCCGCCGGGCGGGTGATCCTCGACTGGCAGTAGGCCAGCGCCCGGTTGATGTCGGTGCCCCCGCCGAGGCGCACGCCGAAGAGCACGTCCACCGGGTCGGCCAGCTGGTCGGTGAGGTCCACGACGGAGGTGTCGAAGGCGATCAGCCGGGTGTCGAGGGCGCGTATCGAGGCCAGGACGGCGCCGAAGACGGAGGCGTGGACGACGGACGCCGCCATCGATCCGGACTGGTCGACGCAGAGGATCACCTCCTTCCGCACCGAGCGCGCCGCCCGGGCGTAGCCGACGAGCCGTTCGGGCACGACCGTGCGGTGCTCGGGCAGGTAGTTCTTGAGGTTGGCCCGGACGGTGCGGTTCCAGTCGATGTCCCGGTGGCGGGGCCGGGCGGCCCTGGCCGACCGGTCGAGCGCTCCGGTGAGCGTGGTCCGGGTACGGGACGCCAGGCGCCGCTCCAGATCCCCGACCACCTTGCGGACGACCTCGCGGGCGGTGGCCTTCGTCTCCTCCGGCATCGCCTTGCCGAGCGACAGCAGGGTGCCGACCAGGTGGACGTCCGGTTCGACCGCTTCCAGGAGCTCGGGTTCGAGGAGGAGGGCGGTCAGGCCGAGCCGGTCCAGGGCGTCCCGCTGCATCACCTGAACGACGGACGCCGGAAAGTACGACCGGATGTCCCCCAGCCAGCGGGCGACCCGCGGGGCGGAGGCTCCGAGACCACCGCTCCGCCGGCCGTCGCCGGCGCCCGCACCCGCGCCGGACGGGCGGGGCCCTGCCCCGTAGAGCGCCTCCAGTGTCCGGTCCACGGCGGCGTCCCGGCCCGCGAGCTCGCGGCCGGTGCCGTCCCCGCCCGCCTCCCCGCCGAGCACGAGCCGCCAGCGGCGCAGCCGTTCGTCGGCAGGGTCGGGGGTTTCGGAGGACGGCGGATCCGTGGGGCGAGGGAGCGGTGCGGGAGTGGTCGTCGAGGTCATCGCGCCCCTCCCCCGGTGGATGCCGTCCGGGTGCTCGCTCCTGCTTCCACCATCTCCCCTTCGCCAGGCGGGTGTTGTATGCCGTGCTCCTCGTCGTCCAGGCCCAGGAGCAGCCGCATCGTGGGCAGTACGGCCGCCGCGCGCTCCGGGTCCCAGGCCGGTGCGGCGCGTCCGCGTGCCGGGCCGGTGGCCGGGCCGTTTCTGACGCGTTCGCCGATCGCGCGGCGGAGGGCCGGCTCGTGCTCCGAGAAGGTGCGGCGGAGCAGGGGCAGGACGTCGGTGAACGCGCCGGCGGGGATGCCGGTGAGCCAGGTGTCGATCAGGCCGAGCAGCCGCTCGTCGTGAAGGAGCAGCAGCCCGCCGCCGGGCTCGGTGCCGCCGGTGAACCCCTCGATCCAGGCCGCCGCGTCGGCGGGAGCCACGGCGGGTGAGAGGGCGCGGCCCAGGAGCCGGGCGGTCCGGTCGGCGGTCAGCGTGCCCTCGTCGAGCAGGAGACGGGCCGCCCGGCCGCGCACTTCTCCGGGGAGGTGTTCGCGTTCGGCGAGGACGGTGAGCGTCGCCGTCCAGCGGTCGCCGACGCCGGGGCGTTCCAGGAGGGCCACCGCCCGGTGGACGGCGTCGACATGGCCCCTCATCGCCCGCGCGGCGTCGTGGTCGAGCCCGGCGCAGGCGGCGGGGAGACCGACGGAGATCCGGTCGGCGAGGCCGGCCGCCACGTCGTCGAGGGCCGCGGTGTCCGTGCGGCGCACATCCCCGTAGCGCACCGAGCGGACCAGGGCGGGCAGGGCCTCGGCGAGGTGGCCGACGTCCGTGTCGAGGGCGGCGCGGTCGGCGAGGGCGCCCAGGACGGCGGGGAGGGCGGCGGGCAGCGCGGCGAGCAGGCACCGTTCCGCCAGGGTGGTGAGGTCGGCGAGGCCGTCCGCCTCGTGTGCGGCGGCTTCCACGCGGGCGGTCGCGGCGGCTTCGACGGTGGTGCCCCAGACGCCCGCTTCGGCGAGCCGGACGGCCAGTTCCGGCTGCCAGGACAGGCGCCATGTCTCGCGGAAGGTGCCACGGCCGGCGCGCGAGGCGAGGGGTGTGCCCCAGTCGACGTCGAGGAGCCGGAGGCGGTGCAGCAGCCGGCTCCGCTCGGTGTCGGTGTTCTTGCGGAGGTCCAACTCCTTTTCTTTCACGCCCGCTTCGGGTGTGAGGCGCAGGGTGCGCTGGAGGCGCGTGAGGTCGCGCTGGAGTGGTGTGGCGGGTGCGGTGTCGGGGACCTCGCCGAGGTCGTCGCCGATGACGAGCCGGTCGCGCACCAGGTCGAGCGGCACGTCCGAGCCGTCGCACAGCACGGCGCGCACGGCGTCGATTGTCTCGGTGAGGCCGGGGAGCGGCCGGCCGCGGAGGGCGGCGAGCGTGTCGGCGAGCCGGACGGACTCGATGACGTGCGCGGACGAGACCGGCCGGCCCTCCTCGCGCAACAGCCGGGCGACCGTGGACATCCAGCGTTCGACCGGGCGGTCCGGGGCCGCGTACAGGTGGGCGTACCAGCCGGGCGAGGCGATCCCGGCGCCGTAACCGCTGCTCCGGGCGAGACGGCGGTGGGTCCAGGGCACCCAGGAGATCTCCGTCCTGACCTTCGGCAGCCCCTTGAGCGTCCGCCGGTCGGCGGTGACGGGACGCCGGACCGCCAGGGCGGGCACGTGCCAGGCGCCGCAGACGACGGCGACCTCGTGCCCGAACTCCTTGACCGCGTCGCGGAGCCGCAGCCGCATGTGGGCCTCCCGTACGGCGTCGTCGCGCGGGTTCGGCGGCCCGCCTTCCGCCGACGGCGCTTCACCGCCCGGCGGCGCGTCCTCCGGTGCGGAGCGCAGCGCGGCCATGGCCTCGGCGACGGCCCGGAAGGGTCCGAGGGGATCGTCACCGGGCCCGCCGTCGCCCGGCCGGACGGCGCCGCGGTGCTCGACGGCGTCCTCCCACCAGCGCTCGGGGTCGTCGTGGCCCGCGGCCCCGGCCAGCAGGGCGAGCGGGTCGGGTGGCGGCCCGGCCGCGCCGTCCGGCCCGTCCCGGCCGGCCGTTCCCCGCGCGGCGATGGTGTGGGCGGCGGGCAGGTCGATGAACCGCACCTCGGCGCCGTGGGCGAGGGCCCAGCGGATGGCGGCCCACTCCGGCGAGAAGGCGGCGAACGGCCAGAAGGCGGCCCGGCCGGGATCGTCGGCGGCGTGAGCGAGCAGCGCGACCGGGGGCCGCATGCCCTCGTCCGCCGCACAATGGACGATCCTGTCGGCCTCGGGCGGGCCCTCGACGAGCACCGCGCGGGGCCGCAGCCGCTCCAGCGCGGCGCGCACGGCCCGCGCGGAACCGGGTCCGTGGTGGCGGACGCCCAGCAGGGCGGGCGCGTTCATGACGACACCTCGCGGCAGGCGCGGTAGAAGTCCTGCCAGCCGTCCCGCTCCCGGACGACCGTCTCCAGGTACTCGTGCCAGACCGTGCGGTCCGACGCCGGGTCGCGGACGACCGCCCCGAGGACGCCGGCCGCGACGTCCCCGGCGCGCAGCACACCGTCGCCGAAGTGCGCGGCCAGCGCCAGGCCGCCAGTGACCACGGAGATCGCCTCGGCCGTGGAGAGTGTCCCGGAGGGCGATTTGAGTCTGGTCCGGCCGTCCGCCGTCACCCCGCCGCGCAGTTCGCGGAAGACGGTGACGACCCGGCGGATCTCGTCCGCGCCGCCCGGCGCGGCCGGCAGGTCGAGGGAGCGGCCGATCTGGTCGACGCGCCGCACGACGATGTCGACCTCGTCCTCGTGCGTGGCGGGGAGCGGCAGGACCACGGTGTTGAAGCGGCGGCGCAGGGCGCTGGACAGCTCGTTGACGCCGCGGTCGCGGTCGTTGGCCGTGGCGATGAGGTTGAAGCCGCGCACGGCCTGGACCTCCTCGCCGAGCTCGGGAACGGGCAGGGTCTTCTCGGACAGCACCGTGATCAACGAGTCCTGCACGTCGGCGGGGATGCGGGTCAGTTCCTCGACCCGGGCGGTCATGCCCTGGGCCATGGCCCGCATGACGGGACTGGGCACGAGGGCGTCCCGACTGGGCCCGTGCGCCAGCAGCCGGGCGTAGTCCCAGCCGTAGCGGACGGCCTCCTCGGCCGTGCCGGCCGTGCCCTGGACGAGGAGGGTGGAGTCCCCGCTGACGGCCGCGGCCAGATGTTCGGACACCCAGGTCTTGGCGGTGCCGGGAACGCCGAGGAGCAGCAGCGCCCGGTCCGTGGCCAGGGTGGTCACGGCGACCTCGACAACCCGCCGCGGGCCCACGTACTTCGGGGTGATCACCGTGCCGTCGGGCAGCACTCCGCCGAGCAGGTAGGTGGCGACGGCCCACGGCGACAGCCGCCAGCGCTCGGGCCGGGGCCGGTCGTCCGCCGCCGCCAGGGCCGCCAGCTCGCCGGCGAACGCCGTTTCCGCGTGCGGGCGGATGACTTCGGCGGCGGGCGTCTCGTGGGTGGGAGGTGTCTCGTGGGCGGCAGGTGTCTCGTGGGTGGTGGACGCGTCGGTGGTGACAGGCGCGTCGGTGGGTACGAAGCGGTTTCCGGGCACGGTCACAAGTCCCCCTCGTCGTGCGGTCCGGGAAGTGACTCCACCCTGCACCACACCACTGACAATCGCCCTCGGCCGCAACGAAGCCCCAGGTCAGGGCGATTGTCAGTGGGGGGACCTACCGTCGATGACATGAATCCGCAGGGGGAACACCGGACGGCGGACCAGACGCTCGCGCCGCCACGCGACTCCGCGTCGCGCACGGCGGGCGGCAGGCTCGCGACGCCGGGATCGTGGTCGGGGACGGGAGCGCGCCCGGACGCGGTGTGGGGGGAGTGCGCGGGCGGCGGCGGCCGGACGTACCGGACCGTCGTCGACACCTCGGACGCCAACAGACCGAGCTGCGCGTGCAGTTGTTCAAGCCGCGAGGTGCCGTGCAAGCACGCGGTGGGGTTGCTGCTGCTGTGGGCGGCGGGTCACGAGTCCGTCCGGCCTGCCGAGGAGCCGCCGCCGTGGGCGCACGAGTGGCTGGAGGGGCGTCGGAGACGGCGGGCCTCTCCGTCTGCGGTCCGCCCTCCCGCCGCGTCGGCGCCGTCCGATCGCCGGGCGGCGAACCGGGCGCTCCGAATCGCCGAGGGCGCCGAGGAGTTGGAGCGTCGGCTCGCCGATCTGGTGCACGGCGGCCTCGCCGGTTCCGGCGGCGGCGCACGGGAGGAGTGGGACCGTGCCGCCGCCCGCATGGTCGACGCCCAGGCACCCGGACTCGCCGCGGTCGCCCGCGAGTTGGGCTCACTGCCCGCCGCGGGTCCGGACTGGGCCTCACGGCTGCTGGAGGAGTGCGCGCTCCTGCATACGCTCAACCGCGCGTACGCGCGCGTCGACCGGCTGCCCGCCGGACTGGCCGCGACCGTACGCGCCCGCGTCGGCATCACCGTGGACTCGGCCGCACTGTCGGCCTCCGCGCCACCCGTCCGGGACGAGTGGCTGGTCCTCTCGCAGGACGACACCTCCGACGACAACAGCCTCATCACGCGGCGCATCCGGCTCCAGGGGAGACACACCGGCCGCGCGGCGCTGCTGCTGTCCTACGGAGCGGCCGGCCGGACGCCCGGCCTCTCGCTCCCGGTCGGCTTCTCCCTCGACGCCGACCTGGTCTTCCATCCCGCCGCCGTGCCGCTGCGCGCCGTCCTCGGAACGCGCCACGGCGACCCGGAGCCCGCCGCCGGACCGCCGCCGGGCGTGGGCGTCGAGGCCGCCCTCGCCGCCTACGGGACGGCGCTGCGCGACGACCCGTGGCTCGACGCGTGGCCGGTGGTCCTCGACGGGGTGGTCCCCCTGCCCGATCCCGATATCGGCCGCCGGCTGGCCGACGCGGAGGGGGACGCCGCGCTGGCCGTCGACGCGCGCCGCACCGACGAATCGGGCTGGTGGCGGCTGGTGGCGGTGGCCGCGGGCAGGCCCGTACGGGTCTTCGGCGAGTGCGGGCACCGCGGGTTCGCGCCCCTGGCCGTCTGGGCGCCGGAGTTGATCTCCCTACGGCGCTGACCAAGCGGACCGGTCCGCCTCTCCCGCCCTCTTCCGCCCGCGCCACCTGAGAAAGGTCACCCATGAACGCATCCGGCCCCGAGGCTCCGCCCACGGACGTCCCCTGGGACGATCTCGTCACCGCCGCCCTGATCGGTACGGGCCGCCGCGGCACACCGGCCGGGCCACGCCCCGGGCAGGACCCCGCCCTCGCCCTGCTGGACGCCGCCGCCCTCCACACCGTGCGACGCCGTGCCGCCGCCCTGCCCGTCGCCGCGGGAAAACGTCCCGAGCCCGCGCCTCCCGATCCCCGCCCGCCGCTTCCCGGGGCCGCCCAACGACGGCTGGCGCTGCTCCTCGGCGAGCGCGCCGGCGCCGGGGACCGGCGCCGGACGGCGGCCCCCGACCTCGTCGAACTGCTCCCCCAGTGGCTGACCGCCGCCAACGCGCACGGCTACCGCCCTCCGGACATCCTGCTGCCCGGTCTCCTCGACGCCGCGCGGGCCCGGACCGACCTCCGTCCCGAGGCGCTGGCCTTCGCCGGACCCCGCGGACGGTGGCTGGCCCGCCTCAACCCGCAGTGGGCGTACGTGCTCCGTTCCCATCCGCCGGGTTCGGCGGCGGCCTCCTCCGGCTCACCGGACGCCGTCGGCCTCGTCGGACTGCGCCGCGTGTGGCGGGAGGGCCTGTTCGCCGACCGTCTGGCCGCCCTCACCGCGGTCCGGCGGCGCGACCCGGCGGCCGGGCGCGAGCTGCTGGCCGGCACCTGGACCACCGAACGGGCCGAGGACCGGCAGGCGTTCCTCGGCGCGCTGCGCGACGGGCTCTCCCCGGACGACGAGCCGTTCCTCGAGGCGGCCCTGTCGGACCGGGGCCGCTCCGTCCGGGCCATGGCCGCCGAACTCCTCGGCCGACTGCCCGGTTCCGCCCTGACGGCCCGGATGACCGCCCGGGCCCGCACGTGCGTCGCGCTCGACCAGGGCGTCGTCGTGGTCGAGGCCCCGCACGAGTGCGACGACGGGATGCGGCGGGACGGCATCACGGCCAGACCCCCGTCGGGGCGCGGCGCGCGGTCCTGGTGGCTGAGCGGGATCGTGGAGGCCACACCGCTGTCCGTCTGGCCGGCCCGGCTGGGCGTCCCCGGCGCCGCCGAGGCGGTTGCGCTGCCCGTCGCCGACGGCTGGCGGCCCGACCTGCACGCGGCCTGGTGCCGCGCCGCCGTCCGGCAGCGGGACGCGGCCTGGGCCCGGGCCCTGCTCGGCCCCGCCACGGCGCCCCCGGCCCCCGAGGGATCGCCCGGGCGGGACCCGGCCCGGCTGCTCACCGTCCTCCCCGCGGCCGAACGGGCCGACTGGGTAGCAAGGTTCGTCGCCGCCCACGGACTGTCGGACGCGTTCCGGCTGATCGGAGTCTGCGCGGTGCCCTGGGCCGAACCGCTCGGGCTGGCCGTGGTGGACGCCCTGGAGACCGCCCGGGACGCGGGCGGCTACCCCTGGAGCTTCAGCGGCGTCATGGGCCTGGCCGAGCGCTGCCTCGACCCGGACCAGGCCGACCGGCTGGCCGTGCCGGCCGGTACCGGAGGCGTCCCGCGCGAGGACGCCACCCCGCCCGGGGCGACGGGTTACTGGGCGGAGGCGTTCCAGCGGCTCGCCGGAACGCTCCGGCTGCGCGCCGTCATGCGGGCGGAGCTGGCGGGTGACGCACACCCGGCCGGCTCCGCCGGAGGGAACCACTTGCTCAGGCCCCGGCGGCCTGGCGGACGTTGGCGTTGACCCACTCGACGATCGACGTCGTCGTCGCCCCCGGCGTGAAGATCGCCGCCACTCCCAGCTCCTTGAGCGGCGGGATGTCGGCCTCCGGGATGATGCCGCCGCCGAACACCTTGATGTCCTCGGCGTCGCGCTCCTTCAGCAGCTCGATCACCTTGGCGAACAGGGTGTTGTGCGCGCCGGACAGGATGGACAGGCCGATCGCGTCGGCGTCCTCCTGGATCGCGGTGTCGACGATCTGCTCGGGGGTCTGGTGAAGCCCGGTGTAGATGACCTCCATGCCGGCGTCCCGCAGCGCACGTGCGATGACCTTGGCCCCGCGATCGTGTCCGTCGAGCCCCGGCTTGGCCACCACCACACGGATCGGACCGGTCACTCCCATCACTGCCTCCATGTACGACTGCCGTCAGCCGGCCGCGAGGATCCCGTGCCGAACGGGCCCGGGTGTGAACGAACGTTATCCACAGCATCCCGCAAGCGGTCGTTTCGCGGTGCGGAGGGAGGGGGAAATCACACGTGGGACATCACGTTCGCCGCGACCCGCGCCCCTCTCCCGCCCGCCACGTGCCGTACAGCCGCCCGGCCGTGGCGCCAAGGAGCCCGGCGCGGGCCGCGAAGGGGAGCCTCGACGAGGTCTGCCGTGCCGCCGCCGACAGCCGCTCGGCGGCGGCGTCCCGGCAGCCGGCGCACAGCTGCCCATGAGGGCACACGGGGGACAGGGCTTCGGCCTGTGTGCCGTTCGGAGGTCGACCATGGGGGCCTTGCCCGCCTTATCCCTTGTCTCCGGAGCTCTGGTCTCCGGGGCTTCGCCATCCACCGGTTCCGGCGCCCCGCGGCCGTCGGCCGCGCTGGTCCGGTCCACGGCGCTGGAGCTGGTCATCCTGGCCTGCCACACGCTGCTGTACCCGACGGGCGTCACCCAGGAGCGTCATCCACCGCCCCTCGCCACGCCACTGGCACCCATGGAGAAGGACATCACGAACGACCGCGTTCCCGTGCTCCTCCTCCATGGATTCGCCGACAACCGTTCGGTGTTCGTCCTGCTGCGCCGTTCGCTGCTCCGGCACGGCTGGGGGCACGTGGCCTCGCTCAACCACTCGCTCCTCACCCGCGACATCCGCACCGCCGCCACGGCGCTGAGCCGGTACGTCGAGGAGTTTCGGGCCCGGACGGGCGCCGAGCGGATCGATGTCGTCGGGCACAGTCTGGGCGGCTTGGTGGCCCGTTACTACGTCCAGCGGCTGGGGGGTGACGCCCTGGTCCGCCGGCTGGTCACGCTCGGGACGCCGCACGGCGGCACGCGGGTGGCCCCGCCGATGTCGGTGCACCCGCTGGTACGGCAGATGCGCCCGGGTTCCGGAGTCATCAGGGAGCTGGCCGCGCCGGCCCCCGGCTGCCGGACGCGCTTCGTCGGTTTCTGGAGCGATCTGGACCAGGTGATGGTCCCCGTGGAGACGGCCCGTCTCGACCATCCGGACCTGATGGTGCGGAACATCCGCGTCAGCGGCGTCGGCCACCTCGCCCTCCCCGTCCACCCGGCCGTGGTGGCGGGCATCCGGCAGGCGCTGGCGTCGCGGGACGGGAGCGAGGACGACGCCGGGCGGGTATCCGTGGCATGACTCCGGCGTCGCGTCCACGGGAACTTCGGCGCCCCTTCGTGTGACGCGCGGAAACCATAGGGCAACCTTTGATCGCACCCCACTTGCCCGATTAATGTCGAACGATTTTCGAACGTCAAAGCGACTCAGGCGTGCCCCGTCCGCCAAAAGGCGGCTAAATGCCCAGGCTCCCGGCCCACGAAACGTGAGGAAGATTGTGGCCGTCGCATACCGCCGGGTACAGTCGCCGCTACTTCTCCTGCTCCCGAGGCGAAATGGAAGTGGTGGTGAACGACCGTCACCCATCGGCGGCCCCGGATCCGTCCGTTCCCGCTCCCGATGCAGCATTCGGACACCACCCGTCCCCCCAGCAGCCCACCGCCTACGGCTGGACCGGTCACGACACCGGCCAGTGGGACACGACCCATCAGTGGGACGCCTCCGGTCACACCCAGACCTGGGACTTCAGCGCCTGTGACACCGGCGGGCAGACCGGCTGGGGACAGGCCCAGGGCGGCTCCTGGGCGACCGGCTCCGGCAGCGGGCCCGCCGGGCAGTGGCAGTGGGAGACGTCGAGTTCGACCGGGTGGGGAAACCTTCCTGATGGTGGCTGGGGTGACGCCTCGGGCCAGTGGGACACCGGACACTCCGCCCAGTGGGACACTTCGGGCCAGTGGGACACCAGTGGTTACGGCTCCCTGCCGCAGGCCCCACAGCAGCCCGTCGACCACGCCATGACCCAGACCTGGGACGCCTCGGCCTGGGCCCAGCCCGCCGACCCCTGGGCCGGCAACCACGCGGCGGAGACGCAGACCTGGGACGCCAGCGCCTGGGCGGAGACCGCGCAGCCCGCGCCGCCGCACGACCCGACGCTGATGGCCGTCATCCCCGGCCTCGGCGCGGAGCACGTACCGCCCGGCCCGGCACCGGTGACCGACGCCGACACGCGGACCATGCACGCCGTCTTCGCCCCGGCCACGGACGGTTTCGCCCCGGACGACCCGGCGGCGAGCGACCTCATGGCCGACGGGTCCGTCCCGGACGACCAGCCCGCCGGTGACGACGACCGGCACGGCGCCGAGGCGACCGCCGGCGACCGCCCGGTGCGCAACCGGCGCAAGGGCGGCGCCCCCCGCTCCGGTTACCGGCCCCGCCGCAAGGCCCTCCTCACGGTGGCCGTGCCCTCGGTCGCCGTGATGGGCGTGGCCGGTGTGGCCGCCGCGACCGTCGCGTCCAGCGGGGGCCACGAGGCGCAGCAGACCCAGGCCGCGTCCGCCCCCGACGCGTCCACCGCCAAACTCTCCGCCGCCAACAACAAGCTGGACACCCAGCTCGCCGGACTGAGCCGGGGGGCGGACGACTTCGCCACCCGCGCCAACCGGACGCAGGAACGCATCGACCTGCGGCTGCGCCAGGAGGAAGAACGCAAGCGGAAGGCCGAGGAGGCCGCCCGCAAGGAGGCCGAACGGCCCAAGTTCGCGCTGCCCGTCGCCCAGCACGGGCTCAGCGCGTACTACGGACAGGCGGGCGTCAACTGGATGTCCGTACACACCGGCATCGACTTCCCCGTCAGTTACGGCACCCCCGTGATGGCGGCTACCGACGGCACCGTCCGCACCCAGTACAACGTCGCCTACGGCAACATGGCCATAGTGACCTCCCCGGACGGGACCGAGACCTGGTACTGCCACCTCAGCAGCACCCGGGTGCGGTCCGGGCAGGTCAAGGCCGGTGACGTGATCGCCTACTCCGGCAACTCGGGCAACTCCACCGGACCGCACCTGCACTTCGAGGTACGGCCCGGCGGCTCGGCCGTCGACCCGCTGCCGTGGCTGCGCGCCCACGACCTCGACCCGACCTGACCGGCCCGGGAGCGGCCGTCGGCCGGCACCGCCCCCGGCCCCCGGCTACAGCTTCTCGACCGGCGCGTAGCGCAGCAGCAGGCGCTTGGGCTTCTCCTGCCCGAAGTCGATCGTCGCCTCGGCGTTGTCGCCACTGCCCTTGACGCCGACGACCGTGCCCAGGCCGAACGAGTCGTGGGTGACCCGGTCGCCGATCGCCAGGGACACCACCGGACGGTCCTTGGCGCGCCGCGTGGCGAAGCCGCTCGGCCCCGCCGCGCCCCGGCCGCCGATACGCGACGACGAGGAGGCCGCGGACCGGCCCGAGGCGATCCCGGACACCGACGCCGACGGCGTGGCCGGCCCGGTGCGGCGCCACTCGACGTACCGGTCGGGGATCTCCTCCAGGAAGCGGGACGGCGGGTTGTAGGCGGGCTGGCCCCAGGCGCTGCGCATGCTCGACCGGGTCAGGTACAGCCGCTCGCGGGCCCGGGTGATGCCCACGTAGGCGAGCCGCCGCTCCTCCTCCAGCTCCTTGGTCTGGCCGAGGGCGCGCATGTGCGGGAAGACGCCGTCCTCCATGCCGGTGAGGAAGACGACCGGGAACTCCAGGCCCTTGGCGGTGTGCAGGGTCATCAGCGTGATGACGCCGGTGCCCTCGGTGTCTTCGTCGGGGATCTGGTCCGAGTCGGCGACGAGGGCGACCTTCTCCAGGAACTCCGCGAGGGTGCCGGGCTCGTCCTCGGTCCGCTCCTGCTCGAACTCCAGGGCCACGGCCGCGAGTTCCTGGAGGTTCTCGATGCGGGTCTCGTCCTGCGGGTCGGTGGACGCCTGGAGTTCGGCCAGGTAGCCGGTGCGCTCCAGCACCGCCTCCAGAACGGTGGCCGGTCCGGCGCCGGACTCGACGATCGTGCGGAGCTCGTCCATCAGGACGTTGAAGCGCTTCACGGCGTTGGCCGAGCGGGCGGCCATGCCGTAGGCGTCGTCGACGCGGCGCAGCGCCTGCGAGAAGCTGATCTTCTCGCGCAGGGACAGCGCGTCGATCATGGCTTCGGCGCGCTCGCCGATGCCGCGCTTGGGCACGTTGAGGATCCGGCGCAGCGGCACGGTGTCCTCGGGGTTGGCCAGAACGCGCAGGTAGGCGAGGACGTCCCGGACCTCCTTGCGCTCGTAGAAGCGCACGCCGCCGACGACCTTGTAGGGCAGGCCGACGCGAATGAAGATCTCTTCGAAGACACGGGACTGGGCGTTGGTCCGGTAGAAGATCGCGACGTCGCCGGCCTTGGCGTCGCCGGCGTCGGTCAGCCGGTCGATCTCGTCGGCGACGAACTGGGCCTCGTCGTGCTCGGTGTCGGCCACGTAGCCGGTGATCGTGGAGCCGGCGCCGGCCTCGGTCCACAGGTTCTTCGGGCGGCGGTTCTCGTTACGCTCGATGACCGCGTTGGCGGCGCTCAGGATCGTCTGCGTGGAGCGGTAGTTCTGCTCCAGCAGGATCGTCGTGGCGTCCGGGTAGTCCTCCTCGAACTGGAGGATGTTGCGGATGGTGGCGCCGCGGAAGGCGTAGATGGACTGGTCGGCGTCGCCGACGACGCACAGCTCGCCGGGGCCCTCCTCGCCCGCCGTCGCCGGGGTGCCCACCAGCTCGCGGATCAGCGTGTACTGGGCGTGGTTGGTGTCCTGGTACTCGTCGACCAGGACGTGCCGGAAGCGGCGCCGGTAGTGCTCGGCGACGTCCGGGAACGCCTGGAGCAGGTGGACCGTGGTCATGATGATGTCGTCGAAGTCGAGCGCGTTGGCCTCGCGCAGCCTCGACTGGTACATCGCGTACGCCTCGGCGAGGGTCTTCTCGAAGCCGTCGGCGGCCTGCGCCGCGAACGCCTCCTCGTCGATCAGCTCGTTCTTGAGATTGGAGATCTTCGCGCTGAACGACTTCGGCGGGAACTTCTTCGGGTCGAGGTCCAGGTCGCGGCAGACCAGGGCCATGAGCCGCTTGGAGTCGGCGGCGTCGTAGATAGAGAAGGACGACGTGAAGCCGAGCTTCTTGCTCTCCCGGCGCAGGATCCGGACGCAGGCGCTGTGGAACGTCATCACCCACATCGCGTCGGCCCGGGGACCGACGAGCTGCTCGACGCGCTCCTTCATCTCGCCCGCGGCCTTGTTGGTGAAGGTGATCGCGAGGATCTGCCCCGGGTGGACACCCCGGGCGCCGAGGAGATGGGCGATGCGGTGGGTGAGGACGCGGGTCTTGCCCGAGCCCGCGCCGGCGACGATGAGCAGCGGGGAGCCGGAGTGCACCACGGCGGCGCGCTGCTGGTCGTTCATGCCCTCCAGCAGCGCGGCGGGGTCCACGACGGGCCGCGGGGCGCCGTCGCGGTAGTAGGCCTCCCTGGGGACGGGCGCGTCGAAGGCGCCGCCGAAGAGGTCGTCCGGCAGCGGCTCGGGGGCCGTGTCCTCCGGAGGAGGCGGCGGCTCCTCGTCGGAAGGGACGAGATCCGCCAGGAAGCTGTCGTCAAAGAGGCTGCTCATCGTCATCCGAGTCTAGGCGGCCCCACTGACAACCCGTCCCTCCCGGCTTCCCGGGGGACGGGGAGGGGTGCCGTGACGCGGGTCACGTCCAGAGGACGGCGATGAAGACGTCGGCCGTGGTCAGCGCCCCGACCGTGCCGAAGGCGGCCGCCCCGGCCCGATCGTCGTCCCGTTTCAGGTACACGAGGCCGAGGACCACCACCAGCAGGGTCAGTTTCAGGCCGATCTTGAAGGTGTTCACCGCGTCGTCCTGCGCGCGGTGCAGACCGACCAGTGCCATGCCGGTGACCAGCATGGTGAGGGCGCCGTGCAGCATCCCGGGGGTCATCCGGGCCTCTCCCTTGCCCATGGCCTTCATCTGAGCCAGGAAGCCACCGAGCAGGGCGGCGATGCCGATGATGTGCAAGCCGATCATGGCGTGAATCAGAAGGTCCATGAGGGCCGACCCTAGCCGGACGTTCAGGCTCCGCATAAATCGGGTTCCGTAGCACCAACTCCCCCGTAATCGGGCAAAGATCATCGATCCGGTCAGTCCTGGATCCAAACCTTCCGCGGGGCTGAGGAGTTCCCGGTCCGCACCGGTCTTTTCACCACCGGTTCCGGCCATTAACAGTCATGTGCGTTACCGGCGGATCTCGCGGTTTAGCGTCCTGCCCCAGACGGCGGTGGCCCGCCCTCCTCCCTCCCTCGGACGGGCCGCCGCCTGAGCCCCCAGCCTGCCCCCGGACAGGAAGGAAGTGACGGCCGCCGTGGCGTCGCACCGCAAGCCCAAGCACCACCCGCTCCTCAGCGGCACCGCCCGGAAGGCGGCCGGACTCGCCCTGGCGGGTGCCGCCACCGCCACCGTGCCGGCCGGCACCGGCCACGCGGCGCCCCAGCGGACCCCGGACGAGGTGAAGGCACAGGTCGCGCGCTACTACCGGCAGGCCGAGGTGGCGACGGAGCGGTACAACGGGGTGAAGGAGCGCACGGACCGGGCCCGGGCCGTGCTCGACGGCCTCCAGGACGACGCCGCCCGCCGGACCGAGCGGCTCAACGCCGCCCGCGACGCCCTCGGGTCGTACGCCACGGCCCAGTACCGCGCCGGAGGCATCCCCCCTTCGGTGCGGCTGCTGCTCTCGTCCTCGCCCCGGCACTTCCTGGACCGGGCGTCGATGGCCGAGCGCACCGGGGCCCGCGAGGCCACCGAGGTGGCCCGGGTGCGGGAGGAGCTCCGGCAGGTACGGCAGGTCAGGACCACGGCCGAGGGCAAGCTCCGGGAGCTGGAGGACGAGCGGAACGCGCTCGCGCGGCACCGCCGGACCATCGAGGCCAAGCTCGCCGCCGCGCGCGACCTGCTCCGTACGCTGCCGCCCGCCGTACGGCCCGCCGACGACGGGCACGGCGACACCGGGGCCGGCCACCCGGCCGGACGCTCGGCGCCCGCGGACGCGGCGCCGCCCCCCGCGGCGGCGCCGGCCGGCCGCGCCCCGGCGACGGGCCGCGCCGCGCAGGCCGTGGCCTTCGCCTACGGGGCGCTCGGCAAGCCCTATGTCTGGGGGGCCACCGGGCCCTCCGGCTACGACTGCTCGGGGCTGACACAGGCGGCCTGGCGGGCGGCCGGTGTCTCGCTGCCGCGCACCACCTACACCCAGATCAACTCCGGGCACCGGGTCACCAGGTCCCGGCTGGCCCCGGGCGACCTGGTGTTCTTCTACTCCGGTGTGAGCCACGTCGGTCTCTACGTCGGCGACGGGAAGATGATCCACGCCCCGCATCCGGGGGCGCCCGTCAGCATCGCGCCGGTGGACTCGATGCCCTTCGCCGGGGCGGTCAGACCCGCCTAGCGGGCCGCCCGGGGCGGGTCAGGGGGCGAGCTGCCCGGTGAGCCACCGGAAGACCTCGGGGACCTGCTCCTTCCAGACGGCCGTGCTGTGGCCGCCGGCGTCGGCCGGGATCTTCTTGACCACCACGGTGGTCGGCGGCTTCGCCACCTTCTTGACGTCCATACCAGCCCGGTAACCGTCCAGCTCGCTGCCCGAGTAGAACAGCGCCACGTGCGGCGGCGTCTTGGCCCGCTCGAGCATCCACTGCGGGTTGTTCGCGCGGCGGAGTTCGGGGGTCTTGGCCGTGAGCGAGGAGCGGACGCCGGCGGGGTCGTTGTAGCCGGAGAGGCTCACTCCGGCGTGGAAGCGGTCGGGGTGGGCGATGGTGAGCTTGGCGGCGCAGTGCCCGCCCGCCGAGTAGCCGGCGACGCCCCAGGCCCTGGGCTTGTCGCTGACGCGGAAGTTGTCGACGACCATCTTGCGGACGTCGAAGCTGAGCCAGGTGTCGGCGTTGATCGTGCCGGGGGTGTTGGCGCAGCCGGTGTCCACGCTGCCGCCGAGGAGGGTGGTGCGGGGCGCGACGATGACGAAGGGCTGGATCTCGCCCCGCTCCATCATGGGCCTGAGCTGCTCGTTGACCTTCAGGGAGCCGAACCACGCCTTCGCCGAACCAGGGAAGCCGGGCAGCACCTCCACCACGGGGAACTTCTTGTCCTTGTACCGGGGATCGTCGTACTGGGGCGGGGTCCAGACGTAGACCTCACCGCTCACGCCGGAGACGGCGCCCTTGAGCTGTGTCTGCCGGACGCCATCCCCCATGAGCGAGTCGGTCGCGGCCGTGAACTTCTGGACGACCTTCGGCAGGTCCTTCATCTTCTTGCCGCCGGTGCCGTCCGCTCCCAGGTAGGCGGCCGAGGTGACGTGGTTGCCCGTGCCGAGCAGGTCGTCCCAGTTGTCATACAGGTCGTTGTCGTCGTTGACGACCACGAAGACCGCGGTGATCGCGGCGGCCTGGGCGAAGAGCAGCATCAGCAGCCGCGTCGCATACCGGACGAACCTCGGCCCCGGGACCCTGCTCCACACCAGCAGCGGCAGGACGAGTGCCACCACGACCAGGGCGATCGTGGTCACGAAGAAGGGCGTCCCCATCAGGCTCATCGAGTCAGCGGCTCTCGTTCCGACGTCAGGCCCGGTGGGCCCGGGCCCTGCTGGTCGAGAGCCACTCACCCTGTGCAGAGGGGTGGCGCGTGCCTATGGTTCCGCACGGTGACGGAAGGTGCCGTCTCTCACACCAGACGCCGGGCCGTCGCCCAACGGGTCAACTCGTGCCGGTTGGACAGCTGGAGCTTGCGCAGCACGGCCGAGACATGGGACTCGACCGTCTTCACGGAGATGAACAGCTGCTTGGCGATCTCCTTGTAGGCGTAACCGCGCGCGATCAGACGCAGCACCTCACGCTCACGCTGGGTGAGGCGGTCGAGGTCCTCGTCGACGGGCGGGGCGGAGGTGGAGGAGAAGGCGTCGAGGACGAACCCGGCCAGCCGCGGGGAGAACACGGCGTCCCCGTCCCGGACCCGGAAGATCGCGGCGATCAGGTCGGAGCCCGTGATCGTCTTGGTCACATAACCCCGCGCGCCGCCTCGGATGACCCCTATGACGTCCTCCGCGGCGTCGGACACGGAGAGCGCGAGAAAGCGGATCGGCGCCTCGGTATTCGCCGACAGCCCGGCGCAGCGGCGCAGCACCTCCACCCCGCCGCCGCCGGGCAGGTGGACGTCCAGCAGGACGACCTCGGGGCGGGTGGCGGTGATGACGGTGACGGCCTGGTCGACGTCGGCGGCCTCGCCGACGACCTCGACGCCCGTCCGGTCGGTGACCCCGATCTCGGCCTGCACCCCGGTGCGGAACATCCGGTGGTCGTCCACCAGCACCACCCGGACCCTCCGGTCCGTCGGCTCGGTCGTCGTCCCGTTCGTCATGACGTCTGTTCCGCCCTCTCCATCTCCAGCTCCACTTCCGTCCCCCCGTCGGGAACGGAGCGCAGGCGCGCGGTGCCACCGTTGCGCTGCATTCTGCCGATGATCGACTCCCGGACCCCCATCCGGTCGTCGGGCACGGCGTCCGGGTCGAAGCCCGGGCCTCTGTCACGCACCGAGACGAAGACCGTACGCCCTTCGACCTCGGCATAAACCTGAACTGCCCCACCCTGACCACCGTATTTCGCGGCGTTGACCATGGCCTCGCGCGCGGCCTGCATCTGCGCCCGCAGGCGTTCGTCGAGCGGGCAGTCGCCGACCACGACCACCTCCAGGGGGACGCCGTGGTGGTCCTCGACCTCGGCGGCGTTGGCGCGTACGGCCTCCGCCAGGGTCTCGGGCTCGTCGGACTCGTCCTTGCCGTGGCCCTCGGGGTTGTAGAGCCAGGCGCGCAACTCGCGCTCCTGGGCCCGGGCGAGGCGTGCCACCTCCCTGGAGTCCTCCGCGTTGCGCTGGATCAACGTGAGCGTATGCAGGACCGAGTCATGGACGTGCGCGGCGACTTCGGCGCGCTCCTGGGCGCGGATGCGCATGGTGCGTTCGGCGGACAGGTCCTGCGTCATCCGCACGACGGAGGGCCCCGCCAGCAGGGCTATGCCGACCAGAACCGCGAGCGACGCCTGCAGCACGGTGCCCAGATGCTCGGCGGAGCCCTGGAGCACGACGATGCCCGTCACCCCGGCGCCGACCAGCAGGACGCCGGCCGCGCCCCGGGCCAGCGGCAGGACGCGCTTGCGCCGGCTCACCTCCACCCAGTGGGCCCGCCGGGCGTTGTCCGCCTGCCGCCACACCAGGGCGACGCCGGCTCCTATCAGGACCAGCGGCCAGACGTAGACGTTGGCGCGGCCGAGGTGCAGCCGGTCCAGGAAGATCGCGGCGCCCACGATGAGCGCGATGAACGCGAAGACCTGGCCCCGGTCGGGCTTGCGGGCGAAAAGGTGTCTCCGGCCGTCCGGCGCCACCTCCGCGTCCGGCAGGCGGGCCTCGACGCCACCGACACCGAGCGGTACGACGAACCAGAAGACCGCGTAGAGCAGGGCGCCCATGCCCTGGGCCATGAGCAGGGCGAGAAAGACCAGCCGCACCCAGGAGACCGGCACGCCCAAGTGCCCGGCGAGGCCGCGCGCCACGCCGCCGAGCATCCGGCCCTCGGCGCTGCGGTAGAGCTTGCGCAGGGGCACGGGGTCGGGGGTGGCGGGCGCGTAGGCACCGCCGGCTCGGGGTTGCGT
Organism: Streptomyces mobaraensis; assembly: GCF_020099395.1. Classification (NCBI taxonomy): domain Bacteria; kingdom Bacillati; phylum Actinomycetota; class Actinomycetes; order Kitasatosporales; family Streptomycetaceae; genus Streptomyces; species Streptomyces mobaraensis. Next base: position 3,004,196 of record NZ_CP083590.1, read on the forward strand.
CGTCGATGCGCCGGTCATGGCACGATCGTCACACGTCGCGGGCCCCCGCGGTATCGGGGTCGTCCCTGACCGGACCCCGATCTGTTCCCCTGAGGAAACCCTGTTGGCGTCCCTTACACCGGTTTCCCGCCCGAGTGCACGGGTCCCCGCCCGAGCCGCCGCGGCCGGTGCACGCGCCGGTCAGCGCGGGAGCACCCGGAACCCGTCCCGGACCGCGTCGAAGACCGGCCGGTGGCGGTCCCAGCCGGCCACGGGCGCGGAGAGGTACACGGCGTACTCGTCGCCGCCGGCGCGGCCGAAGCCCAGGTCGATGGCCCGGTACTCGCGGGCGCGGCCCTTGAAGACGAACTCCCAGACGGCGGCCGGGTCCCCGCGGTAGGCGGTGGCCTGCATGCGCAGCCGCCGGTAGTCGTCGACCTTCGTCCTCACCTCCTGTTCGACGTCCTGCCAGTGCTTCAGCGGATCGGGGCTCGCCAGGTCCAGGACGTTGACCTTGAGGTCGACGAGGCCGGTGGGATCGATGTAGTCCACCTCGACGGCCGACTTCTCCTTCCGGCTCCAGCCCTCCGGCACCGGGAAGGCAACCCCGAGGCGCTTCTCCGTCACCAGGCGGTAGCCGGGCGGTACGGGCGGCGGCGAGGAGGGGGTGGGCGTGGGGGCGGTCGTGGACGCCGGGGGCTTCGGCGCCGGCGGCGCGGCGTCGTCCTCCTTCTCCCCTGGAAGGAGGAAGAACGCGCAGACCGCTCCCACGACGCTCGTGACGGCCGCCACCGCCACCCACTTCCCGATCCTCCGGCGCCCGCCGGAAGCTGAGGCGGTGACAGGCCCAGGAGGCGCGACGGCGGTGGGCACGGTCGGCCGCGGACGGAGAGCCGGCGCGGGATCCGGTGCGGGATCCGGCGTGGGATCCGGTGCCGGAACGGCCGGCTCCGCGGCGGGTTCGACGCGGGGCGGTGTCACGGCGGTGGTGGCCTCGGACCGCTCGAACCCGTCTGCTCCCGGCGCCGGGTGACGGGCCGTCCCCGGCTCGGCGGCCGGCTCGCGGAGGATCTGCTCGACCAGGTCGGCGGGGGGCCGCAGGTCCGGGTCACGGGACAGCAGGGTCTCGATCAACCGGGTCAGCGGGCCTGCGCGCAGCGGGGGTTCCAGCGGGTCCACGGCGATGGCGTACGCCGTCTCGACGGGCGTGGGCCGCTGGAACGGCGTCCGGCCCTCGACCGCCTCGTACAGCGTGGCGCCCAGCGCCCACAGGTCCGAGGCCGGGCCCGGACGGGCGCCCCGGACGCGTTCGGGGGCGATGTAGTCGATCGAACCGACCATCTCACCGGTCTTGGTTAGGGTGGAGTTCCCGGCCAGGTGCGCGATGCCGAAGTCCGTGAGCACGACGCGGCCGTCGTCGCCGAGCAGCACGTTCCCCGGCTTGACGTCGCGGTGCAGGACGTCGGCCGCGTGGGCGGCCCGCAGCGCGGCGATCATCCCGCGCCCGATCCGGGCCGCCTCCTCCGGCGTCAGGGGCCCCTGTTTCAGCACGTCGCCGAGGGTCTTCGACGGCACGTGCTCCATCACGATGCACGGCAGGCCGTCGTCCTCGACCACGTCGTGGACGACGACCACGTTGGGGTGGCTGATCCGCGCCGCGCTGCGCGCCTCCCGGCGGGTCCTCTCGTAGAGGGTGGCGAGTTCCTCCTCGTCCAGCCCGCGGGACACGTGCAGTTGCTTGACCGCGACGCGGCGGCCCAGCAGTTCGTCCTCGGCGAGCCACACGGTGCCCATGCCGCCGCGGCCGATGCGCTCGAGCAGCCGGTACCGGCCGGCGAGCAGGCGGCCGGAGGCCGGGCCGGGGGCCCCGGCCGACGCACCGGACACTGACTCGGACACCGCGCGCCCCTCCGGATGACGACTATCTGTTCGATGCGCCACCCTAACCGTCCCGATCTCAGGGTCGATCTCAGGGACGGGCCAGGGTCATCACGGATGCCGCTCGGCGGCCGCGATTGACACCATGTGCTCATGACCGACGCACCGCCCACCGAGAACCCGCGGCACCGGGACGCGCCACCCGCCGCGTCCGGGCCACCGCTGCGGCGCAGCCGCGACCACAAGGTGCTCTCCGGCGTGTGCGGAGGGCTGGGCCGCTTCTTCGACCTGGACCCCGTGATCTTCCGGGTGATCCTCGGGGTCCTGGCGGTCACCGGTGGTTTCGGCCTGATCGTGTACGGCTTCGCGTGGCTGCTGATCCCCCTGGAGGGTGAGGAGGAGAACGAGGGCCGCCGGATGCTGTCGGGCCGGGTGGACGGCCCGGCGCTGACAGCGGTGCTGTGCGCGCTGGTGGGCTGCGGACTGTTCCTGTCCATGCTCAACAACAGCGGCGCCATGTCATTCTCGCTCCTGCTGACCGTGACCCTGGTGGGGACGGCGTACTGGTCGCAGCGGCGCCGGACGCCCGACGCCGACGAGGAGGCGGCCTCGGTACCGGGCGCCGGGAGGCCGTCGAAGGCGCAGAAGGCGGTGGACGCGCCGCCCGAGACCCAGGCGCCCCCGCCGCCGGCCGCTCCGTCGTGGTGGCGGGATCCGCTCCTCCATGTGGAGGTGGCCGGCCTGCCGTATCACGGCACCGGTTACCTGTGGGGACCGGACGACGGCGACGGCCCGAAGGACGCCGCCCGGCGGGAGCCGCGGCGGGGACGCCCGGCGCGGGACGGGCGGCAGCTCGGCGGCTGGACGTTCCTGCTGGCCCTGGCGGCGTTCTCGGCCGGCACGGCCCTCACCTGGCACGGGCGGCCCCTGGGCACCTCGCTGGAGACGGGCCTGGCGTGCGCGCTGGGCGTGTACGGGCTGGGCATAGCCCTCAGCTCCCGCTACGGCCGCACCGGCGGCGGGACAGTCACCGCGGCCGTGCTGACCGGGCTGCTGCTGGTGGGGGCGGCGGCCCTGCCGAAGTCGGTCACCGCGGAGTGGCGCCGGGTGACGTGGCAGCCGGTGAGCGCGGCGGAGCTCCGGCCGGAGTACGAGGTCGGCACGGGCGTGGGTGTTCTCGACCTGTCCCGCCTCTCCTGGCCGGCGGAAGGGCAGCAGGGCTCGAAGCCCCTGGCCGCCCGTGCCGAGGCGGGTGCCGGACGGCTGACGGTCGTCCTCCCGGACGACGTCACGGCCGAGCTGACGGTGGAGGTGGGCATCGGATACATCAAGCTGCCCGGCAGCGGCCGCGACGACGTGGACGTCCAGCCCCGCCAGAGCAAGCGGGTGACCGTGGGTCCGCGACCGGGGCACGCCTCGCGCGGCACGTTGGAACTGCGGCTCAAGGCCGGTCTCGGTGAAGTGGAGGTGACCCGTGCGACGCCATGAGTTCGAACCCGGCAAGCTCATCATCGGGCTGGTGCTGGTGGGCGGTGGGCTGGCCTACCTCGGGGCGGCGGCGGGCCGCTGGCACTTCCCCGCCTTCGCGCTGCTGCCCGCCCTGGTCGGGGGGCTCTGCCTGGCGGGGGCCACCTCGTCCATCGGCTTCCTCGTGCACCGGCACCGGACGGCCCGGACGCGGGACCGGAGCGAGCGGGAGTGAGCCGCCGCCGCACCCCGGCGCCACACCCGGGCCCACACCGGGCTCAGGTGAACAAGGCGCCCCGCCGGGCGCGGGCCCGGCGGCGGGGGCGGACGGCGTCCAGGGAGAGGAGGGGAGCCCCCGCGATGACCAGCGGGGTCCAGGCCATCAGATAGACGAGGTCGTTGCCGTAGTAGTAGGGGGTCGAGGACCAACTGACCGTCAGCCAGAGGCAGAGCGAGATCAGCGCGCCACCGGCGGCCGCCACGCGGGCGAAGAGCCCGAGCAGCGTGGCCGCGCCCACGGCCGCCTCGCCGAGGCCGATCGCCCAGCCGAAACCGACCGGGCTGTGCAGCCCCAGGTCGACGAGCCAGGGAGCGCCGGCGCTGTCCCGGCAGGAGCGCATCAGCTCCCCGAGCGAGCCCGGGCCGTCGCTCGCGAGGAACGCTCCGTCGGTGAGCTTGTCGAGCCCCGCGTAGAGGAAGGTGACGCCGAGGAACAGCCGCAGCGGCAGCAGCGCGTACAGAGAAGCCGAGGGATGTCGTCCCGTACCGCCGCTCACCGTTTCCCCTCGCCCCAGGAGTGTCATGCCGTCCACCGCTCCTCTCGCTTCCCGGCCCGGGCGGCGCCTGTCCGCCCGCGCCCCGGTCATGCGTCATGCGTCGTACGCCCCCGACCCTACGCATCGCCGTGGCGAGCGGACGGCCCCCGGTGTCCCGGACGGGCCGGGAAAAGGCCGTGCCGCCCTTCGTCCACAGCTGTGGACGAAGGGCGGCACGGTCGGGGCTCAGGGAGGGGTCACTCCCACTCGATCGTCCCCGGCGGCTTGCTGGTCACGTCGAGGACCACGCGGTTGACGTCGCGGACCTCGTTGGTGATGCGGGTGGAGATCTTCGCCAGGGTCTCGTACGGCAGGCGCGACCAGTCGGCCGTCATCGCGTCCTCGGAGGAGACCGGGCGCAGCACTATCGGGTGGCCGTAGGTGCGGCCGTCGCCCTGGACGCCGACCGAGCGGACGTCGGCCAGCAGGACCACCGGGCACTGCCAGATCTCACGGTCGAGACCGGCGGCCGTCAGCTCCTCGCGGGCGATGGCGTCGGCCTCGCGCAGCAGGTCGAGACGCTCCTTGGTGACCTCGCCGACGATGCGGATGCCGAGGCCGGGGCCGGGGAAGGGCTGACGCTGGACGATCTCGTCCGGGAGGCCGAGCTCCTTGCCGACCATACGGACCTCGTCCTTGAACAGCTGGCGCAGCGGCTCGACGAGCTTGAACTCCAGGTCCTCGGGGAGGCCGCCCACGTTGTGGTGGGACTTGATGTTCGCGGTGCCCGTGCCGCCGCCGGACTCGACGACGTCCGGGTAGAGCGTGCCCTGGACCAGGAACTCGACGGGCTGGTCGTCCGGCGCCTCGGCGACGATCTCGGCCTGGGCCTGCTCGAAGACCCGGATGAACTCCCGGCCGATGATCTTCCGCTTCTCCTCCGGGTCGGAGACGCCGGCGAGGGCGGCGAGGAAGCGCTCCTGCGCGTCCACGACCTTCAGCTTGACGCCGGTCGCGGCCACGAAGTCCTTCTCGACCTGCTCGGTCTCGCCCTTGCGCATCAGCCCGTGGTCGACGTAGACGCAGGTCAGCTGGGAACCGATGGCCTTCTGGACGAGGGCCGCGGCGACCGCGGAGTCCACGCCGCCGGACAGACCGCAGATGGCACGCTTGGTGCCGACCTGCTCGCGGATGGCGGCGACCTGCTCCTCGATCACGTTGCCCGTGGTCCAGGTGGGCTCGATGCCCGCGCCCCGGTAGAGGAAGTGCTCCAGGACCTGCTGGCCGTGGGTGGAGTGCATCACCTCGGGGTGGTACTGCACGCCGTAGAGCTTCTTCTCGTCGTTCTCGAAGGCGGCGACCGGCACCAGGTCCGTGGACGCGGTGACGGTGAAGCCCTCGGGCGCGGCGGAGCAGGCGTCGCCGTGCGACATCCACACCGGCTGCTCGGCCGGGGTGCCCTCGAAGAGGGTGGAGGACGGCCGGGAGACGGACAGCGGGGTGCGGCCGTACTCGCGGGCGCCGGTGTTGTCGACCGTGCCGCCGAGGGTCGTGGCCATCAGCTGGAAGCCGTAGCACATGCCGAAGACGGGGACGCCGGCCTCGAAGATCTCGCGGTCGAGCGTCGGGGCGCCCTGTTCGTACACGGACGAGGGGCCGCCGGAGAGGATGATCGCCTTCGGCTTGCGGGCGAGGATCTCGGCCACCGGCGTGGTGGACGGGACGACCTCGCTGTAGACCCGGGCCTCACGGACGCGGCGGGCGATGAGCTGGGCGTACTGCGCGCCGAAGTCGACGACGAGGACCGGCTCCGCGGTGTTGTCGTGGGCGGCGGGGGGTGGTGCTGCTGACACGGGAGCGGCCCTTCCGGCGGTCGAGGGTGGGGGTCTCTATTTGTCGATTCTACCGGGACGGGGGTGGTCGCTTTTGTCTCACCATCCGAATGCGGTTGGCTCCGGAACCCCCCGGGGGCCATACTGTCCGCCATGCGCGAGCACTCGACCTTCGTCTTTACCTATGGCACCGGCCCGTCCGGCTGCCATGGTCGTGCTGCTCAGCGATAGAACAGCGACTTCCACGAGCGCCCCGGGCCGGCCAAGGCCCGGGGCGCTCGTGCGTTTCTCCCCAGGGCCGTGTCGGCGCCGGGCCCCGGACACCAGGAGAACACCGGACATGAGCACCATCGCCACCCCCGTCACCACCGACACCGGCGCCCGTACCGACGAGGCCGCCCGCCTGATCACCGGCGCCCGCGAGCGCATCGACGATCTCGACGGCAGGATCATCGGCCTCGTCCAGGAACGGATGGCCGTCTCGGAGGAGATCCAGCGCGAGCGCATCGCCTCCGGCGGGCGGCGCGTCAGCCTCTCCCGCGAGATGGAGATCCTCACCCACTACAGCGACCGGCTGGGGAAGAACGGCACCGTCCTCGCGATGACCCTGCTGGACCTCTGCCGGGGCCGTGTCTGACGCCCCGGGGCAACGGAACCCGTCGGCGCGGCGGAAACCCGCCGCCTGTCCCGTCACCCGTACGGCGCGTGACCGGGCGCGATCCGCCTTCGTTGGAGTCGGTGTCCGCGCCAGCCAGGAGCGGCCCACCTGAATCCACGCGTGGTCTCCGCCCCTGTTCACCAGGGCGCCCGGCAACGACAGGGCGGATTCCACCGGAGTGTGAGACGCGCGCCGACGCGCGTCGTGGGACCTCACTCCGGTGGTACGGCGGCCGGTCGGCAGGGGACAGCAGCCCGGCCGCCACCAAGGAACGGTCGGTTCCGGGGACGCCTGGAACCGACCGTATCCACCCCGAACGGTTGCGTTCGACGCGGTTCATACCCCACGATGCGAAGAGGGCGCCAATTCCCCCGTACCGCACCGCCATTGGTCGGACCACCGGAAGAACGCCCCGCACCATCCGGGACCGTACGGTTCCGGCACTGCACCACCAAGGAACACCGCACCACCGACGAACACCGCACCACCCGAGGACCACGGCGCTCCCCCCGGCGCCGTACCGCGGCACCGGGCCGCCCTGTTCCACCGGTGCCGGCTGTCAAGGGCCCCGTGGCCGTCCGCACGCCCCCGCGTAGACGGTCCGGGGCCCTTCGCCTGCCGTGCGCCGTGCGCGACCGGCCGCGCGGCGCACACCGCCGTGCTCACTCCCGGGGCGCGCGCGGTACCGGAGGTACGGGCAGGAACGGCAGCCGCAGCGCCCCGAACGCGTCCTTCGGCACCGCCGGTTCACGCGGTTCCACGGCGGCCACGCGCTCGTACGCGGCCCCCTGCTCGGGCCGGGGGTCGGTCTCGCCCTTGTTGGGCCAGAAGGACATGGCCCGCTCGGCCTGGGCGGTGATGGTGAGCGACGGGTTGACGCCGAGGTTGGCGGTGACCGCAGAGCCGTCGACCACCGAGATCGACGGATGACCGTAGACGCGGTGGTACGGATCGATCACGCCCCGGTCGGGACCGGAACCGATCGTGCAGCCGCCCAGGAAGTGGGCCGTCAGCGGAGTGCCCATGAGTTCGCCCACGTTGCTGCCGGCGAACCCGCCGATCTCCTCGGCGATCCTGGTCGCCGCCTCCACCGCCTCGGGGATCTGCACCGGGTTGGGCGCGCCGTGCCCCTGTCGCGCGGTGAGCAGCCCCTTCCCCGGCCCCCGCCCGCGGCGGTACGTGGTCAGGGAGTTGTCCACGGACTGCATCACCAGGCCGATGATCGTCCGCTCGGACCAGCGCCGTTTGGAGAAGGACCGCAGGAGGACCGTCGGGTGCCGCGCGCAGGTCGCGGCGAAGCCCAGGACGCGCGGCACCGCCCGGCCGGCGAGCGGGACCAGCGGGATCGACAGGAACCCCATCGCGTTCGACCCCTTGCCGTAGCGGACGGGCTCGATGTGCGTGTCCTCGTTGGGGTACGCGGACGAGGTGATGGCCACGCCGCGGGTGAAGTCGACGCCGGTGCCGTGCACCGCGCGGTAGCGGCGGTCGGTGGTCTGCGCGCCGAACAGCGCCTCGGAGTTCGTCCTGGTCAAGTGCCCCAGGCGGGGCGAGAGTCGGGGCAGCAGGCCGCGGTCGCGCATGGTGTGCAGGAGCGTCTGGGTGCCGTAGGTGCCGGCGGCGACGACCACGTGTTCCGCGCGCAGCACCCGGGGCGGGGCGCCGCGCCGCCGGTCGGTGGGGACGGTGACCACGCGGCAGCCGCCGCCGCGGAGTTCGCTCAGCGCCACCACCTTGGTCAGCGGGTGGATCACGGCTCCGGCCCGTTCGGCGAGGTGGAGGTAGTTCTCGTTGAGGGTGTTCTTCGCGCCGCGCCGGCAGCCGGTCATGCACTCGCCGCACTCGGTGCAGGCGGTGCGCGCCGGCCCGGCGCCGCCGAAGTAGGGGTCGGGCACCTCGGTCCCGGGCGCGACCGGGGCGTTGCCCTCCCCGTCCCGCCCGTCGCCGAAGAAGACGCCGACCGGGGCGGCCTGGAAGGTGTGGCCGTAGCCCATCCGGTCCGCGGCGGCCTTGAGGTGGACGTCGGACGGCGTCGTCGTCGGGTTGAGCCGTACGCCGAGCATGCGCCGCGCCTGCTCGTAGTACGGCTCCAGTTCCTTCCGCCAGTCGGTGATGTCCGCCCACTGCGGGTCGGTGAAGAACGACGGGGGCGGGACGTAGAGGGTGTTGCCGTAGTTGAGCGAGCCGCCGCCGACCCCGGCGCCCGCGAGGACCATGACGTGGCCCAGCACGTGGATGCGCTGGATGCCGTAGAGGCCGAGGGCCGGCGCCCAGAGGAAGTTCCGCAGGTCCCAGGACGTCTTCGGCAGGGAGTCCCGGGTGAAGCGCCGGCCGGCCTCCAGCACCCCGACGCGGTAGCCCTTCTCCGACAGCCGGAGGGCCGCGACCGCGCCGCCGAAACCGGATCCCACGACGATGACGTCGTAGTCGAACTGTGCCACCAGTACCTCCGTGTGCGGGTCGGGGTGTGCGGGGCGGCGCGGCCGGGCGCGTCAGCGCAGGCGGAGGGCCTTCAGCGCGCGCAGGCCGCCGGTCATCAGCCGTGCGTACGCCGCGTCGTCCAGCCCGAAGGAGGGCGCGAGCGGCACCAGCCGCTGGTGGGCGACGGTCTGTGCCTCGGTGAACTTGAGGATGCCCTCGGCGCCGTGCCGGCGGCCGATGCCGGACTCCCCCATGCCGCCCATGGGCGCGGCGGCGCTGCCGTAGGCGGCGGCGTACGCCTCGTTGACGTTGACCGTGCCCGCCCGGAGCCGGCCGGCGATCTCCCGGCCGCGCCGGCCGTCGCGGGTCCAGACGCTGGCGTTGAGCCCGTACGGCGTGGCATTGGCGAGGCGCACGGCCTCGTCCTCGTCGTCGAAGCGGTAGACGGAGACGACCGGGCCGAACGTCTCCTCGGCGCACACGGCCATCGGGGGCTCGACGCCCTCCAGGACGGTCGGCTCATGGAAGAGGGGGCCGACGTCCGGGCGGGGACGGCCGCCGGCGAGGACGGTGGCCCCCTTGGCGACGGCCTCCTCGACGTGCCGGACGACCGTCTCCAGCTGCCGCCGGGAGGTCAGCGAGCCCATGTCGGCGCCGTACGACAGGGAGGTGCCGAGCCGCAGGGCGCGGGTGCGGGCGGTGAAGCGCTCCAGGAAGGCGTCGGCGATCGAGCTGTGGACGTACAACCGCTCGATGGATATGCACAGTTGGCCGGCGGTGGAGAAACAGCCGCGGACCGCTCCGGCGGCGGCCTTCTCCACGTCCGCGTCGTGCAGGACCAGCATGGCGTTCTTGCCGCCGAGCTCCAGCGAGGCGCCGACCAGGCGGGCGGCGGCGCGCTGGGCGACGTCGCGGCCGGTGCGGGTGGAACCGGTGAACGTCACGTAGTCGGCGTGGGCCACGACCTCGGGGCCGACGACCGGGCCCTCGCCCAGGACCACCTGCCACAGCTCCTCCGGGAGCCCCGCCTCGATCAGCAGCGCGCGGGCCCACAGCGCGGTGAGGGCCGTCTCGGTGTCCGGCTTCATGACCACCGCGTTGCCGGCGGCGAAGGCCGGGAGGGCGTCGCCGGCCGACAGTTCCAGCGGGTAGTTCCAGGGGGCGATCTGGCCCACCACACCCCGGGGACGGCGCAGTTCGGTGACCTTGGTCAGCAGCGGCAGCACTCCCGTGTGCGCCTTCGGCCGCAGGTAGGAGGGGGCGCCGCGGCCGTAGTGCCGGGCGGCGACGGCGACGGCCTGCACCTCCTCGTGCGCGTGCAGGCGGGCCTTGCCGGTCTCCAGCTGGATCAGGTCGAGGACCTCGGACTGCCGGCTCAACAGGAGGTCGTGGAAGCGCAGGAGGACGTCCGCGCGCCGGCGCACCGGCACGTCCGCCCACCGGCGCTGCGCCTCGCGCGCCCGCGCGAAGGCCGCCGCGACGTCCTCGGGGGTCGCCTCCGGAAGGCGGGCCAGCTCCTCCTCGGTGAACGGGGTGTGGCTGGCGGTGGTACCGGAACCGGTCACCCCGCGGGTGAGGCGGGCGACGAGCTCCGGGGTGACCACGTCGGCCGCCGTCCGGGTGTCCTTGGCCGGGGCGACGGGGTTGCCCCCGGGGGCCGCCGGGGCCTGCGCCGTCGCTGCTGTGCTGTGCCGCGAGTCCGTCATGAGGGCGAGCGTAGGCGGGGGCGCGGCCTTTTGGTACCCGCAAGTAGCTTGTTTTCACCGGTCATCCACAATCGCGCCAGTGGTTGATGGCGGAGTTGGCGGGGCGGCCGGGGCGGGGCCTCGCCTGATCGGGAACGCCGGGGCTCGGGGTCACCCGGACCGGCCGAAGCTCCCGAGGGCGGTGTCGAACTGCCGGCGCCCCTCCGCGGCCCGGGCGACCGGGGCGGACACCCACACGTCGTACATCTTGCCGCCCTCGTTCCAGCAGATGTCCTGGGTGCGCCGCGGACCGGCGGTGTCCTCGAAGCCGTCCCAGGTGAACTCCCAGGAGGCCGCCTGGTTTCCGTTGTGCGTGGTGCGTGTGACGCGGCCGTCACGGTAGCCCGGGTAGTGGTCCGGGGCCTGCGCGGCGGAGTCACGCATGAAGCCGACGGGGCCGCCGTCCTTGGGGTCGGAGATCAGCACTCCGATGCGGAACTCCTTGTCCGGCGAGTAGTAGAAGACGCGCGGCGGTTCGAGCGAGCGGGTGTAGCCGTCGGGGACGGCGAGGGTGAAGCCCAGCGGGTCCTGGACGACGTGGTAGCCCGCGGGCGCTTTACCCGCTGCCGGGGAGGCGGGCGGGGTCGGTGAACCGGGCGGCGGGGTCTCCGGGTCCGCGCTCGCGGCCGGTCCCGCGGCGGAGGCCCCGGGGGAGGCTCCGGCGGTGGGCCCGTGCGGCCCGGGGCGCGCGGACGCGGCGGCGGAGCGTGCGGCGGACGGGTGGCCGGGGGTGCCGTGGACCACGACGGGCCCGCGGGCGTCGTCCCGCTCCCCGTCGCCGCGCAGCATCAGCCAGGCCGCCGCCCCGGCGCCCAGCCCGGCCAGGGTGACCACGGCGACGCCCGCCAGGACGGCCGTACGGACCCGCACGGTGCGGCGGGGCGCGGTGGCCGGCCCGGCGGACGGCCCGGGGGGCGGGACGAACGCCGCCGGGGGCGTCGCGGGCGGTGTGCCCGGGGGCGTGCCGGGGTGCGCGCCGGGAGCCTCCGGCGCGGGCGCGGAGGGCGTCGCGGCTGGAGTGGCCGGAGTGGCCGGAGTGGCCGGAGTGCGCGGGTCGGACGGGGGAGCGGACGTGATGGGTGTGGCGGAGGCGGTGGGTGTGCTGGGTGCCGCATCCGAGGCGTGTGGTGCCGGAGTTGGGGTCCGCGGATCGACGGGCGCGGCCGGTGAGGTGGGCGGGGCGGGTGTCGGGGTGGGGACGCTGCGCTGGGTGGGCGTGTAGTGCAGGGAGGCGGCCGGGGTGCGACCGGTGTCCAGGTAGGCGCGCAGCAGCCGCTCGGCCTCGTCCGCGCCCATACGCCGGGCCGGGTCGCGCTCCAGCAGGCCGCGGACGACCGGCAGCAGCGGCCCCGCGGACGACGGCGGCCGGATCTCGTCGTAGACCACCGCGTGCAGGATGCCGCCCAGCGAGTCACGGTGGAACGGCGATTCACCACTGAGCGCCGTGCAGAGCAGCACCCCCAGCGACCACAGGTCCGACTCCGGGCCCGTCCGGCCGCCGGCCATCCGCTCGGGCGCGGTGTACTCGGGCGACCCGACGAACGCCCCGGTCTCGGTGATCGTCGTGGCACCCGACACCTGGGCGATGCCGAAGTCCGTGAGCACCACGCGCCCGCTGTCCGCCTCCAGGAGGACGTTGGGCGGCTTGATGTCCCGGTGCAGGACTCCCCGCTCATGGGCGGCGCGCAGCGCGCCCAGCATCGCGAGCCCGATCCCGGCCGCCTCGCGCGCGTCCACCGGACCGTCCGCCGCCAGCCGGTCGGACAGCGACCGGCCGTCCACCAGCTCCATGACGATCCAGGGCCGGCCGTCCTGCTCCACGATGTCGTGCAGTACGATGACGTTCGGGTGCTTGATGAGGGCCACCGCCCGGGCCTCGCGCAGGGTGCGTTCCTGGGACGACAGCGCGGCCCCGGCGGACGCGGCGTCGTCCGTGTGCAGCTCCTTGACGGCCACCTCGCGGCCCAGCAGCTCGTCGGTGGCACGCCAGACGGTGCCCATGCCACCGCGCCCGATCCGCCGCCCCAGCCGATAGCGCCCCGCGATCACGCTGTCGTGTGCAGCGAAACTCCCCATGGGCAACATCTTGCCCCACGGGGTGGTCCCATGGGATCGCCGCACCGCCCGACGCGGTGCCGGGGCCGCCGCGTCACCTTCCGGCCGGCCGTCCGGCGGTGAAGGCGGCCCGTATCAGGTCGTCGACGTGCCGTTCCCCGTCCCGCACGGGTGGAGCGGACCGGATGAGCGAGCAGGCCAGCCGGCGCGTACGGTCTCGGGTGCCGAACAGCCCGTTGACGTACCCCGGGCCCGCCCCCGTCCGGCCCCAGACCGCCGCCCCGTTCGCCGTTCCGTCCGGCGTGCCGGACGGGGTGCCGGACGGCGGGCCGTCCGCCAGGACCACCCGCGTCAGGCCGCCCCGGCTGATCCGGTGCGGCACCGGACCCGTCGTCGCCACCGGATCCGTCGCCACCGGATCCACCGCCGGTGCCGGATCCGCCGCCGGTGCTCCCGGTCCGGTTCCTCCTCCCCCGCCGGTGGCCCCGGCCCGGGGCAGGGTGATCACATCGGGCCCCGGGAGCTCGAACAGCAGTCTCTGCTGGGCCGGTCCGAGGAGCCGGCCGCCCAGGAGCGCGTCAAGGAAGCGGTCCAGATCCGCCGCCGTGGACACCATGCCGCCCGCGCACTCTCCGCCCTCGCCTGTCGCGGTCTCGGGGAACCCCGCGTCCCCGGGCCGCGCACCCGTCTGCGGGACGGCAGCACGCACAAGGCGGGTGCGGTACAGCCCCAGGGGCCGTGTGATCCGCTCCCGGAGCTCCTGGGCGAGGGGCCGGCCGGTCGCCCTCTCCACGACCAGGGCCGCCACCCACGTGTTGACGTCGTTCTCCTGCTGGTACTCACCCGGCGCGAAGGCCCGGCCACCGTCCCGCAGCGCGGCCGTGACCGCCTCCTCCGGCGAACGGAAGACGGAAGAGTGCGGCCCGGGAAGGCCGCTGGTGTGGTCGAGCAGCATGCCGACGGTGACCGCGTCATAGCCGTCCGGCCCGCCCGGCAGCAGGTCCGGAAGGTGGTCGCGGACGGGCGCCTCCAGGGCGAGCAGGCCCTCCCCCGCCCGCCGCAGTACGAGGGTGCCGGTGAAGAGGGCGCTGACGCCGTCCGCACGGAACAGGCCGTCCGCGCGCGCCCGTTCGCCCGTCTCCAGGTCACCGGTGCCCGTCGAGCCCCACCAGTGCCCGTCCGCCCCGGCCACCCGTACCACCGCACCCGTCACTTCCCTGGCCGGTATCCCGTCGACCGCCCGCCGCAGCGCGGCACGGTCCAGCGGCGGCGCCTGTCCGTGCCCGGCGCTGCCGCTCCGCATCGCGGCCGACAGCCCGGCCGCCAGCGCCGCCCACCCCGCGCCGCGCGCCCTCGTTCTCGGCTCCGCCCCACGCTGCTGCGGCGCACCCGTCCCCGCCCCGCGTGGCCCCGTCCTCGTCGTCTCCATGCCGTCCAGTCTTCCGGCGGAACGGCTGCCGGCCCATCCGGGAGAGCCCCGACGTGCCCCTGACCTCCTGTCAGGGTTGTCCCCGATCCGCACCCCTGAGCGAGGCCCGGGGCGCCCCGTCCCCTCCCGTCGGCCGGACGCCACCCAAGTAGGTCAGGAGTCGGCCTACATACCCCCTACCCTGCGGTCATGAGCAGCCTCCGCCCCCGCTTCAGCGACGATCAGCGCCGTGCCCGCATCGGACGCCGCCACCTCCTGGCGCCCGCGCACCGGGCCGGTTCGGCCGAAGAGGTCGCCGACGCCGTCGTGGCCCTGCACGCGACGGACCCGGCGACCGTGTACCTGTCCGTCTGCGCCCGGCTGGCGGAGCCGGCGGCGGACGAGGTGGACCGGGCGCTGTACGACGACGTCACGCTGGTGAAGCTGCTCTCCATGCGGCGCACCCTCTTCGCCGTCACCACCGGACTCGCCCCCTACGTCGCTTCGTCGACCGCACGGGCCATCGCCGCCCGGGAGCGCGTGCAGTTGCTGAAGCACCTCCGCGAGGACATCGAGGAGGGGGCGCACTGGGACGAAGACCGGCTCGCGGCCACCGAACGCGCCACCCTGGAAGCCCTCGCGGCCCGCGGCGAGGCGACGACCGCCGAGCTCAACAAGGACGTGCCCGCCCTGCGGGAAACCCTCCTGAGGTCCCCGGACAAGCCCTACGCCGCACGCCAGAGCGTCGGCAGCCGCGTCCTGCGGCTGCTGGCCGCCGACGGCCACATCCGCCGCGCCCGGCCGCGCGGCTCCTGGACGAGCAGCATGTTCCCCTGGGCCGCCGTGGAGCAGCTGCCCGAGCTGCCCGTACGGGAGGCCAAGGCCGAACTGGCGCGCCGCTGGCTCGACTCGTTCGGCCCGGCGACCGAGACGGACCTCAAGTGGTGGACCGGCTGGTCGCTCGGGGACACCCGGAAGGCCCTCGCCGACGCGGGCGCGGTGGACGTGGAGCTGGACTGCGGGCCCGGCCGCGCGCTCCCCGGTCAGCTGGAGGAGGAGGCGCCCCCGGCCGAGCCGTGGGCCGCCCTGCTGCCCGGCCTGGACCCGACGACCATGGGCTGGCGCCACCGCGACTGGTACCTGTCGCCCGAACACGTCCCCGCCCTCTTCGACCGCGCAGGCAATGCGGGCCCCACGGTCTGGTGGAACGGCCGCGTGGTGGGCGCGTGGGCGCAGCGCGCGGACGGCGAGGTGGTGTGGCGGCTGCTCGCCGACGTGGGCCGGGAGGCGGTCACCGCCGTCGAGGCCGAGGCGGAACGGCTGACCGGGTGGATCGGCGGCGTACGCGTCACGCCCCGGTTCCGCGCGCCGCTGGAGCGGGAGTTGGCGAAATAGGGCGGATCGCCGTGCGACGGCTCCGTTCCGGGCAGGGATGACCCTGTGCGGACGCAACCCGCAACCTGGACGACGGCGTCATGTACCGGGGGGTTGAAGTGGCCGAGAACAGCACGAAGGGGATGCCGGCCCACGAGCCGGACGACATCGTTCCGCGCCTCGCCGAGGCCCGGGACGTCCTGCACTGGGGAGTGGCGGCGGAAGCCGCCGAAATCTACCGCGTACTACAGGAGGAGGCCGCCCGGCTCGGTCTCGTCCCCGAGCGGGCGGCGGCGCTCGTCGGCCTCGGGGACTGCGCCCTGGAGTCCGGGGAACTGAGCGACGCGCGCGACCACTTCGCGGAGGCGGAGCTGCTGCTCGCGGACGAGCCTCCGGCGTGCCGGGCACCGGCCCGCCGGGGGCGCGCCACCGCGCACCTGCTGGCGGGCGAACTGCGGTACTGCTGCCACCTGCTGGAGACCGCGCTGGACGAGCTCGGCACCGCGGGCGCGGGGGACCCGCGGGCCCTGCTCGCCCTGCACACCACGGCCATCGCGCCGTACGTCGACCTCGGGGCGTACGCGCGGGCCGCGCGCGCCGCGGAGCTCGCGCTGGCGCTCACGGCGCAGGTGGACGATCCGGTGCTGGTGGCGGGCGCGCTGCGGGGAGCGGCCAGGACGCTCGTCGTCGAGGGGCGGTTCGCCGAGGCCGGCACCGCTGTGGCCAGGGCCCGGGAGCTGTGCCGGAGCCGGCGGATCCGCACCGAACTGGCGCACTGCCACTGGGCGTACGGCTACGTCCACGCCCAGGACGGGCACCTGGGCGCCGCCGAACGCGAACTGCGCACGGCGCGCGCGATGCTGGCCGCGAAGCGGGCGCCGCTGTTCACCGTGCAGGTGGAGGTGGAGCTCGCGGACGTGCTGCGGCGGCGCGGCAAGGCCGACGAGGCGGCCGGTCTGCTGGCCCCGCTGCTGACACCGGACGCGCTCGGAGCCGAGCGGGGTGCCGTGCACGCGGGCGGGGCGCACCGGCTGCTCGGCCTGATGGCGGAGGACCGGGGCGACACCGACTCGGCGGAGGAGCACTATTGCGCGGCCCTGTCGCTGCTGGAACGCACCGGGGCGGCCGGTGACCTGGCCGATCTGTGCCGGCTGCTCGGGGACCTGCTGCGGCGGACCGGACGCACGGAGGCGGCGCTGAACGCGTACCGGACGGGGCTCGGCCACCGTGCCGCGCCCGGTACGACGACGCTGGGGCCGGCGCCGGCGGTACGCCCTCGGCGGCCGTGCGGGTGAGCGGGGGCGGGGCGGAGGGGATGCCCCGGCCCCACCCCTTCGCCGTTTCCTGGGGCTGCGCCCCAGACCCCCTTTTCGCGGCTTCGCCGCTCGTCCTCAAATGCCGGACAGACTGATCACTTACCCCGTACGGCGTACGGCTTCAGCAGCGCCTCCCAGCCGCGGCGCAGGGCGCGGTACTCGTCCGCGCACTGCTCGGCCCGTTCGCGGGTGAGCCGTTTGCCGTCCACAGACTCGCGGTCGTGGGCACCCGCGGAACCGTGCAGGTAGCAGAGGTAATTGGCGCTGCGGACGGCGTCGGGGGCGTGCTCGTCGCTGGGGTCGCCGTCCTTGGGGTCGTCGGCGGCGTACTGGGCGTAGTTGTCGGCGGCGGCCCGTAGCGCGGCCCGGCCCTCGGCACCGCCCGAGAGCAGGCGGTACGCGGCGAACTGGTCGGCGACGTCCTCCTCGCGTCCGGTGAACCGCAGGTCCAGCCGGTCGATGAGGGCGTGGGCCACCTCGTGGTACAGGGTCTCGGTGAGCACTCCGGCGGTGCGGCCGGGCACGTCCGGGTCGTGGGCCGCGCGGAACATCGCGCGGACCTCGCCGACGTAGCCGTAGCAGAGGCCGACCCGCCCGGTCTCCGGGTCGTATTCGGGGACGTCGTCCTCGGCGCAGGAGCGGCCGACGATCGCGATCCGCCGGGGCAGCCGGAAGGTGGCGTTCAGGTCGTCCGCGACCCGCTCGGCGAGCCGCCGGCGGCGCAGGAAGGCCAGGTGCTCCGTGTCGCCGCCGTCCGCCGTCCGGTAGGAGACGGTCACTCCGTTTCCGGGGCGGGGGGCCGTGCCGTCGTCCGGTCCCGCGCCGCCGCCTCCGCCGCCGCAGGCCGTGGCCGTCAAGGCGCAGAACGTGGCCATGAAGGCGCAGGCCAGCGCCGCGGGCAGAATACGGACGTACCGCGCGCGGGACGGCGTACCAGGGCCGGACCCGGCATGGTGCAGCATGGGCAGCACTCTGCCGGACGGCAGACCGGGAGGGAAATCCACCCGGTCCGCCGGCCGCCGTGGCCCTCCGGCCGCGGTTGGCCGGGCCCGGCCGACCGGCGGAGTATTGGATTCCGCTTTCTCCGCGCCGGTACGGCAGGCTGGAAGGTGCCGGGAGTCCTCCGGGGCTCCTGGTGTGAAAGGGACGAGGGAGCGGGCGTTGATCCGTGTCGCTGTGGTGGACGACGAACAGCTGGTCCGGTCCGGGCTGCGGATGATCCTGGGCACGGCCCGGGACATCGACGTCGTCGCGGACTGCGGGGGCGGCGACGCCGTGGCCACCGTGCTCGCCCGCAGACCCGACGTCGTCCTCCTCGACGTGCGGATGCCGGACGTCTCCGGGCTGACCGTGCTGCGCGCCCTGCGGGCCGCGCCGGAGCCGCCCGCCGTCGCCATGCTCACCACGTTCGACGCCGACGAGTACCTGGCCGCCGCGCTGCGCGGCGGGGCGGCCGGGTTCCTGCTCAAGGACACCGACCCCGACCAGCTCGTCCGGGCCGTGCGGACGCTCGCGGCCGGGGGCAGCGTGCTCGACCCCGGGGTGACCAGGACCGTGATCGGCGGCTACCTCGCGGCGGGCGCCGGGGCCTCGGCCGCCGAGGCGGTACGGAGCCTGACCCCGCGCGAGCGCGAGGTGCTGGCCCACGTCGGCGCCGGACTGGCCAACCCGCAGATCGCCGAGCGCATGGGCCTGGCGCCCAGCACGGTCAAGGACCACGTCCGCGCGGTCCTCGGCAAGCTCGGCGGGATCAACCGGGTGCAGGCGGCCGTCGTGGCCGACCGCGCGGGGCTGGTGCCCGTCCCACGGCCCGGGGACGGCGTCCGGTGAACCCCCGGGCGCGGAGCCGGCCGGCCTGGGTGCCGCTCGTCGCGCCCGTGGCGCTGGCCGTCGCCGACGCCCTCCTGGTCAACGGCGTGACGCCGGGGGCCGCCCTGCTGCTCTCCCTGGCGGCCGCCGTGGCGCTGCTGTGGCGGCGGCGCTTCCCCGTGACGGTCTTCCTCGCCGTTCTGCCGGGCTTCTACATCGGCTACATCTGGTTCGCGCCGCTGATCGCGCTCTACACGGTGGCGGCCGTGCGCCGGCCCGACCGGCGGCTGCTGGGCGTCACCGGCCTGCTCTTCGCCGTCGTCCACTTCCTCCCCTACCCCGTCTCCGACCTGCCGGTGGGCAACCCGCGCGGGCTGGCGCTGGACGCGATCAACGCGGTCGTCATCGCGGCGGCGCCGATCGCGCTGGGGCTGCTCTCCCGGACCCGCCGCGAACTGGCCGCCCGACTGGACGAACTGACCCGCAGCCGGGCCCGCGAGGACCGGCTCCTCGCCGACCGGGTCCTCGCGACCGAACGCGCCCGGCTCGCCCGCGAGATGCACGACGTCGTCGCCCACCAGGTGAGCCTGATCAGTCTTCAGGCGGGCGCGGTGCAGGTCAGCACGGCCGACACCCGGGCCCGCGCCGGGGCGCGGACCATCCGCGAGCTGTCGGTGCGCACGCTGGACGAACTGCGGCACATGGTCGGCATCCTGCGGGCGGCGGGCGCGGACACCGAGGAGCTGACACCGCAGCCGAAGCTCGCGGACCTGCTGCGGCTGATCGAACTGAGCGCGCTCGACGTCACGTACGAGGCCGCGTACGACCCCGCCGCCGAACGCTCGGAGGCGGTCGAACGGGCCGCCTTCCGCACCGTGCAGGAGGCGCTGACGAACGTGCGCAAACACGCGCCCGGGGCGAAGGTACGGGTGCGGGTGGACGAGCCGGACGGCGGGCTGCGCGTCGAGGTCCGCAACGGGCCGGCCGACTCGGCCGTCCCGGCACCCGGGCTGCCCGGCGGCGGCCACGGCCTGGTGGGGCTGCGGGAGCGCGCGCAGAGTCTCGGCGGCACGCTGGAGGCGGCGCCGACGGAGGACGACGGGTTCGTGGTGCGGGCGCGCTTTCCGCGCGGGGGATGAGCGTGCGGCTTCCGCGCGGGGGTGGCCGGGTGTTGTACGGGCGGGGGTGAGCGTGTGCTTTACGGCGGCGGGCTTCCCGGCCGGAGGTGACCGCGTGCTGACCGGCGGCGTGCTTCCCGGACGGTGGTGACCGTGTGCTTTTCCGCGCGGAAGGTGACCGTGGGGCGCCGGACGGCGTCAGTGTGCGGCGTTCGGTGCCGGTGTGCGCGCTTTCGGTACCGGTGTGCGCACCTTCGGGCATGTCGACGGCCCCCGGCGCCGTGCGGCGCGGGGTGGTCGTCCGGCCGTTTCCGCGGCCGGGCCGGTTCAGGCCGAGAGGGGGTCGGTCTCGGCGGTGGCGCTCGCCAGGTCCGGGTAGACCTCGAAGAGGCGCCGTACGCCGAGCGCGGCGAGCACCCTGTTGACGTGCGATCCGTCGACCGCCCCCTGGGCGGGCAGGATCAGCCGCAGCCGTCCTTGGCAGGAGCGCATCAGACGCCGGGCGGCGATGAGCACACCGACCCCGCTGGAGTCGCAGAACCGCACCTCGCCGAGGTCGAGCACCAGACTCCGCCGCCCCTCCGCCACCGCGTCGTGCACGCGCTGCCGGACCGCCGGGGAGGTCACCAGATCCATCTCGCCGCTGACCTGGAGCACGGCCCAGTTCCCCTGCTCGCGCTCCCACACCTTCAACGTCACGCGTTCGAGCCCTTCCACTCGGTCCGCCGGCTGTTCGCGCTTCCCGGCGCAATTCCGGACTGAGCCCTTCCGCGGTGTGGCCGCCGTCCCCTGCCCTCCGCGACGGTCGTACGACCCTCGGGGATCCGGCAGCCGGATCCGCCGCGAATTGCCGTCTGGCATAAACCACCGCCCTGACCCTATGCCCAGCCCGGACCCTTCCTCCCCCCGGATCCGGTCACACCCGCATAACACATCGGCACATTCGAGCATGTCCGGTCAAACACCGATCGCTTGACGGTCGGCCGACGGACTGCCACCGTCCCACGCGCCACCTGCGAAGACGAGCCGGACCGCCCCGGCACCCCGCGCCGGCGGCCGGCCGGCATCCCGGCTCCGTCAAGCCCTACCACCCGTGGCGGCCCCGTGCCCGGGCTTCCCTGATCTTCCCCGGAGTTACCCGGATTTCCGTCCGAACGAGCGCCCGTTGTCGGACCCTCCCGTTACATTGCGAAGTGCAGGCGTCGTGACGACGCACGGGAGGAGGGGCGGATGACGACGGACGCACCACCACGGTGGGACCGGAGGATGCAGCAGCGGCTCGCGCACGGCGAAGCGGCCGCGCTCGGCGAGCTGTACGACCGTTTCGCCTCTCTGGTGCACGGCCTCGCCCACCGCGTCCTCGGCGACGAGGCCGGCGCCGACCGGGTCACGCGCGACGTCTTCGGCCACGTCTGGGAGCACCCCGGCGAGTGGGACCCCCGGCAGGGCCCGCTGCGCTCCTGGCTCGCCGACCTCACCCACCGGCAGGCCGTCGCCCGGCTGCGCCGGTCGGAGAGCGACGGCCCCGGCGGCCCGGCCACCCCCGAGGAGATCGACGAACGCGTCCGCGCGGCCTCCGTCGCCGCCCGCGCCGACTACATCGTCGGTTCCATGCCCGCGCCCCTGCGCGAGGCCCTCGACCTCGCCTACACCCGCCGCCTCGACTACCGCCGGGCCGCCGCCGGCCTGGGCGTCACCGAGGACGAGGCGCGCCGCCGGCTGCGCCTGGGGCTCCAGTTGCTCTCCACCGCCCACGGCCCCCGCCACCCGGGCCACCGCGCGGCCGGCCCGCCGCCACCCTCCGCCGGCGGAGACCCACGATGACCGCACACCCGCTCCAGCCGTCCCGGCCGCACCCCGCGCTCACCTCGCTGCTCGGCGCCTGGGCGCTGGCCGCCTGCTCCCCCGACGAGACCGCGGCCGTCGAGGAGCACCTGACCGACTGCGCCTCCTGCGCCGAGGAGGCCGTCCGGCTGCGGGACGCGGTCGCCTTACTCCACCCCGAGGACAGCCTCGACCTCGATCCGTCCCTGCGCTCCCGGGTGCTCGCGCACTGCCTCGGCCGCCGCCCGGCCCGCATCCCGGTGCCCGGCTGGGCCGCGCCTTACGAGGCGGAGACGGCCCGCCTCGACGCCCTGCTGCGGGACATCGGCGAGCAGGACTGGCGGGCGCCGGTGCGGCTCGCCTGGTTCGACGGGCGCCGGCCCGCCGAACGGGAGGTCAGCGTGGCCGCAGTGATCAGCCACCTCACGGCGGTGGACGGCCTCGTCGCCGGCTCGCTGGGCCTGCCCGACCCGGTGCCGGCGCCGGCCGCCGCGGTGGCCGTCCTGTCCGGCGGCGGAGCGGCGACGGCGCCCGCGGGCCGCGTGCCGGTGTCGCCCGACGGACGCACCGAGGCCCTGTGGACGGCCGAGGAGGGCCGGCCCTCGGGCAGCGCCCACGCGGCCTGGCGCGACCAGAGCCGCGCCCTGATAAGGAGCGCGTCCTTCGCCGCCGGGAGCGCCGGGAGCGCCGGGAGCGCTGGGAACGGCGGGAACGCCGGGAGCGGCGAGACCGCTGGGAACGCCGAGGCCACGGCCGCCACGAGCGTCGAGTACGGCCCGTTCAGCCTCCCCCTGCGCGACGCCTTCCTCGACCGCGCCTTCGAGTGCTGGGTGCACGCGGAGGACGTCGCCGACGCGGTCGCGTACCCGTACGAGCCGCCGGCGCCGTCCCATCTGCACCGCATGATCGACCTGGCGGCCCGGATGCTGCCGGGCGCGATCGCCGGCCGCCGACGGGCCGGGCTGGCCCCGCCGGCGCACATGCTGACCACCGCCGGCGCGCCGGGACGCGCGCTGCACCTGGAGGTGGAGGGCAGCGGCGGCGGCCACTGGTACATCGCCCTGGACTCCCCCACCGCCCACGTCTCCCCGGGGACGGAAGTGGCCCATGTGGCGCTCGACGGGCTGGAGTTCTGCCGGCTCGCCGCCGGGCGGGTCGAGCCGCAGGAGGCCGCGGCCGGACAGGACGGGGACCCGGAGGCCATCCGGGACGTCCTCTTCGCCACGGCCTCGCTGTCACGGCTGTAGGCGGCGTCACGGCTGTAGGCGGCGTCACGGCTGTAGGCGGCGGGAGCGAGGGAAGGGGGCACAGGGGGGGGCACGACCGCCGGGCCCGCGAACGCGGGCGGGCCCGGAGCGGCCGCGAGACGGCCTTGCGCTTACGCGAAGACGACCGTGCGGCGGCCGTTCAGCAGCACGCGGTGCTCGCTGTGCCACTTCACCGCGCGGGCCAGGGCCTGGCACTCCACGTCCCGGCCGATGGCGACCAGCTGCTCGGGGGTCACCTCGTGGCCGACCCGCTCGACCTCCTGCTCGATGATCGGGCCCTCGTCGAGGTCGGCGGTGACGTAGTGCGCGGTGGCACCGATCAGCTTCACACCGCGGGCGTGCGCCTGGTGGTACGGCTTCGCGCCCTTGAAGCTCGGCAGGAAGGAGTGGTGGATGTTGATGATCCGGCCCGACAGCTCCTTGCAGAGGCTGTCGGAGAGCACCTGCATATAGCGGGCCAGCACGACGAGTTCGACCTTCTCGTCGCGGACGAGCTCCAGCAGCCGCGCCTCGGCCTCCTGCTTGGTGTCCTTCGTCACCGGGATGTGGTGGAAGGGGATGCCGTAGGAGCCGACGAGCTCGGCGAAGTCGGTGTGGTTGGAGACGACCGCCGCGATCTCCACCGGCAGGGCGCCGATCCGGGAGCGGAAGAGCAGGTCGTTGAGGCAGTGCCCGAACTTGGACACCATCAGGATGATGCGCATCTTCTCGTCGGCGCGGTGGATCTGCCAGTCCATGTGGAACGCGTCGCCGATGGCGGCGAAGCTGGCCCGCAGCTTCTCCAGCGTCACCGGGGCCTCGGCGCCGAAGTGCACCCGCATGAAGAACAGCCCGGTGTCGTGGTCGCCGAACTGCTGGCTGTCCTCGATGTTGCAACCGGTCATGAAGAGGTAGCTGGACACCGCGTGGACGATGCCCTGCTTGTCCGGGCAGGAGAGGGTGAGGACGTACTGGTCGGGCTGTGCGGTCCGCGCGGGCGGCGCCGGCTGCGAGGCGTTCATAGCCCAATAGCGTCGCATATCCGCGGGGCTCCGCCGGACCACCCGGTTCCGCGGGGCCGGGGCGGGGGCGGGAGCGCGGCCGGGCGGAGGGCCGGGGCGGGGAGCCCCGGCGCGTACGGCCCCGTCCTGTCGGGGCCCGTGGCGCCGTCCGGCCCCGCGGGCCCCGCCGGCCCGTCCTCGCCCGGGTCAGACCTTCGTCAGGACGGCCAGGACGGGCAGGGAGCGCGGCGGTACG
The DNA here is from genome assembly GCF_020099395.1 of Streptomyces mobaraensis. Taxonomy (NCBI): domain Bacteria; kingdom Bacillati; phylum Actinomycetota; class Actinomycetes; order Kitasatosporales; family Streptomycetaceae; genus Streptomyces; species Streptomyces mobaraensis. The sequence continues at coordinate 3,028,339 of NZ_CP083590.1, forward strand.
TCCGGGTCGTCCCCGTCCCCCGCCGCCAGCCGGACGTGCGCCTCGCGGGCCGCCCGGACGGCCTCGGGCCAGCCGTGGTGCTCCAGATAGGCCGAGACCGGCGCGTCGGCGCCGACCTGGTGCATGATCCGCAGCACGCGCAGCACCGCCACGTCCACCAGGGCGGCCTCGCCCGAGTCGCGGAACACCGTTCCGACGTATTTCTCAGCCGACCAGTTGTCCAGCCAGGTGTCCTCGACCAGGCGGTAGACGGCGTCGGTCACGTCTCCGTACCCTTCACGCCCGGTCAGCCAGCATTCCTGCTGGAAGGCCGGGTCCGAGAGCATGTGCAGCGCCGAGCGGACGTTCGCCCGCCAGCGCCACCATGGCATGTCATTGAGCGGCATGCCGTCCATGGTGGTCGAGCGGCGGCCGCGACGGGAAGACTTCTCCGAACCTTGCACAGCGATCGATCGTACGTTCCCGCCCCGGCATCGCGTCCACGGGTGCCGGACGGCGTCAGAGCTGCGTCCACTGCCGCTGCGGCAGCCCGTACTTCTTCGCGATCGGATTCCACAGGTCGGCCGCCCGCTTCTTGGCGGCCGTCGCCTCACCGCTGGCCCGGTCGCCGGCGAGGGCCTCCTTGCTGGGACGGGCGTGACCCTTGTGGCAGCCGTGTTTGCCGCCGACCTGATCGGCCCAGGCCGCGTAGTGGGCGTCGGCGGACGCGGACGACTGCCACGCCTTGGTGAGCTGCGCGGTGAGGTCGCCGTGGCCGGGCAGTTTGTCCACGGGGGTCTTTCGCAGCCGGTCGACCAGGCCGTTCCGGTCCTTCGCGGCGTCGCGGAGGTCACCGGCCGACTTGCCGAGGTCCTTGCAGTTCCTGGTGGCGTCCACGGCCTGGATGACCGTGCCCCGGCTGCTGCCGCTGTCCTGGAGCAGCGCGTCCAGCGCCTTGGCCTGGCCCTCTCCCGGGTCTTTCGGCTTGGGCTTCTTGCTCGGGGTGCCGTCCGGGGTGGCCGGGGCGCTCGGTTCCGTCGTGACGGAGGCGGCCTTCTGAGGCTCCTGCCCCTTGTCCTTGTCGTCACCTCCGCCCCAGAAGAACGCGCCCGCGGCGAGGCCCGCGACGGCGCAGCCGGCCACGACGCCGCCGATCACGGCGACGCTCCGGCCCCGGCCCGAGCGGGCCGGCTTCGCCGGGGCGGGCGGTGGCGGCGCGTAGCCGGCGGCCGGAGCGGCGGCCCCGGGCAGCGGGGGGCCGGGGATACGCGGACCGGCGGGGCCGGGCGGTGTCGCCGGGCCGGCGCCCGTGGGACCGGGGCCGGGCCGTGCGGGCGCCTCACGGAAGGAGGCGGCCGACTGGCGGAAGAGGGTGTCGAACTCGGCGGGCGGGGCGCTGCGGTCGCCGGTGGGCGGGGCGGGGGCGCCTGCGGGTGCCCCGGCTGCTGCCGTGCCTGCCGTGCCTGGCGTGCTGGCCGTGCCGGCTGCTCCGGGAGTGACCGGCGGGAGGTACTGCGTGGCGGCCGCCGGGTCACCGGGAGCGGCGGTGTGCCCCGTGGCCCCCTGGACGGGCGGCAGGAACTGCGTGGCAGCCGACGCCGCGTCGGGGCCGACCCCGGCGGGGCCGCCCGGCACCGGCGGAAGGTACTGGGTGGCCGCTTCCCCGGCGGGCGAACCGGCGGGAGACGGGCCGGGCACCGGCGGGAGGTACTGGGTGGCGGCCTCCCCGGCGGGCGAACCGGCGGTCGGGGTTCCGCCCGGGATCGGCGGGAGGTACTGCGTGGCGGCGGAGTCCGAAGCAGCTCCTGGGGAGGAGGTGGCAGGAGTGACCGGAGGCAGGTAGCGCGTCGCCTCCCCGTCGCCGTGCGGCGCGGGGGCCGACGGCTCCTGGAACGGCGGGAAGTACTGCGTGGCCGGCTCGCCCTCGGCACCGCCCGCGCCCACGCCCGCGACGGGCGGCAGGTACTCGGGCGCCGGGGCGCGGCCCGGCAGGGGCGGTACTGGGTCGAAGGCGCGCGCCGCCGGGCCCAGTCCCTGCGGGGGCACCGGCGCGCCGGGTATTCGGGGCGCCGTGCCGGCGCCGGGCGGAGGCATCTCGGGTGGCAGCGGCGTCCGTCGCCCGTCCGGCGGGGTCGCAGGGAATTGCGGCTCGTTTCCCTGTCCGCTCTGCGTCACCGGGACTCCTCATGCTGTACGGGTACGGAACGGCGGCTCACGCTACCCGGTGACTTGGCGGCAGGCCACGTGTGCAGTGGGGAGGGGAGGGGGGATGCCCCGGCCCCGCCCTTTCTCCGCTTCTTGCGGGGGCCAACCCCCGCACCCCCGCAGCGCGCTGCGCGCGCTGTCCTCAAACGCCGGACGGGCTGATATTCAGCCCGTTGGGGGTACCCCCTCTGGGGGAGTTTGAGGACAAAGGGGGTCTGGGGCGCATCCCCAGGAAGTGGCGAAGGGGTGGGACCGGGGCCCCACCCCTCCCCCCCCTAAGCCGCCTGCATCTCCATCCGCGCCCCGAAGTCCCGTACCGCCGGCTCGTCCCGGAACGGCTGGAGGCGTTGCTGGAAGTCCTCCAGGTACTCCGCGCCGCGGTTGGACCGGAGGGTGCCGAGGAGTTCCAGGGCCCGGGTGCCCGTCGCGCAGGCCTCTTCCACCTCGCGTTGCTGCACGTGTGCGGTGGCGAGCAGGAGGAGGCCGATGGCGCGGCGGCGGACGCGGCCCTCGGGGTGGTTGGCCAGGGCGTCCTCCGCGTGCCGGCGGGCCGGTTCGGACTGGCCCAGGTCGCGGTGGCAGTGGGCCAGTTCGTCCGAGAGGTACGCGCGGTCGAAGTGCCGGATCCACGAGGGGTCATCGCCGGAGTCGATGCCTCCGTCGGCCTGTTCGAGTTTGGTGACGGCCTTGGCGGCGACGGTCTGGCAGGACCGGGCGTCGCCGAGGAGCGCGTGCCCGCGCGCCTCCGCCGCGTGGAACATCGCCTCGACCCGTGGCGTGACCTGCCCCCGGGCGCCCTCCTGTGCCGCCTTCGCGAGCTGGGCGATCTCCCGTGGGTTGCCGAGCGACGCGGCGAGGTGGCTCATGCTGGCGGCGAGTACGTAGCCGCCGTAGCCGCGGTCGCCCGCGGCCTGCGCGAGCCGCAGGGCCTGGATGTAGTAGCGCTGGGCGAGCCCCGGCTGCCCGGTGTCGACGGCCATGTAGCCCGCGAGTTCGGTCAGCCGTGCGACGGCGGCGAAGAGTTCGCGTCCGACCGCCTCCCGGTACGAGCCGGCGAGCAGCCCGGAGACGACGCTGTTGAGGTAGTGGACGACGACCGGGCGGACGTGCCCGCTCCCGTACCGGTGGTCGAGCTCGACGAGCGCCTCCGTGGTGGCGCGGACCGCTTCCACGTCCGACACCCCGACCCGGGCGCCCGCGCTCCGCGCGACCTGCGGGTCGGCGCCGGTGATCAGCCAGTCGCGGCTGGGTTCGACCAGCGCGGACGAGGCGACCGAGGTGCCGCTGAGGAAGTCGCGCCGGCCGACGTCGCTCCGCCACAGCTCGCAGACCTGCTCGATCGCTCCCATGACGGTCGGGGAGAACTGCAGGCCCACGCCCGAGGCGAGGTTCTTGCCGTTGGCCATGCCGATCTCGTCGATGGTGACCGTCCGGCCCAGCTTGCGGCCGAGCGCCTCGGCGATGACGGCCGGGGCGCGGCCGCGGGGCTGCTGGCCGCGCAGCCAGCGGGCGACGGACGTCTTGTCGTAACGGAGATCAAGGCCGTGTTCGGCGCCGCACATGTTGACGCGGCGCGCCAGGCCGGCGTTGGAGCAGCCGGCCTCCTGGATGAGCGCCTGCAGCCGTTCGTTCGGCTGCCGCGCGACGAGTGGCCGTGCGGCCATCTGTACCCCCTGAGACTGCTATGCGTTCGCGAAGGACTTCGCGGAGCTCTTCGCGGGGTCCTTCACGGAGTTCCTCGCGAAGGACCTCGCGACATACGGAGAAGCTGGGACAGCTGAGAGCGCCTTCCTCTGCGATCTTTCCCCCCAATGTCCTGAGAATGCCGGACTTTCCCGTATTGATGCCAGAGCGTTGATGAATGCGTCGGCTGTGCCGGCTTCCGCCTCGCCAGTGGCTACCCCCCTCCCGGGGCGAAGCCGCCTCTGCGCCCCCGCACATGCATCCGTGCGCCCCGTGTGCTGATCCCCGCTGCCCCCATGCACCCCCGGGACGGCCCGTAACCCCTGGTGACAAGGGGAGTTGTGATGAACGTGGAAGAGACGATCGGAGTAGGGACCCCGCGCATTCCCCAACAACGCGGCGAGCGCGTCCTCGACGCCGCGGTGCGGTACGCGGAGGAGCGGCACTGGGACGTTTTCGCCGGCACCTGGCTGGAGGCCGTGGACGGCCGGGAACGCTGCTCCTGCGGCGACCTCGACTGCCCCGCCCCCGGCGCCCACCCGGCCCGGCCGGACTGGGCCACGCAGGCCACCGGCAGCGCGGTCGGCGCGCGCCGCATGTGGGCGAAACACCCGGGCGCCGCGGTCCTGCTGCCGACGGGGCGGACGTTCGACGCCCTGGACGTCTCCGAGTCCGCGGGCTGTCTGGCGCTGGCCCGCATGGAGCGGATGGGCATCGAGCTGGGGCCGATCACCAGCACCCCGTTCCGCCGGATGCTCTTCTTCGTCCTGCCGGGCGGGGCGCTCAAGGTCGCGGACGCGGCGCGCAAGCTGGGCTGGCGCCCCTCCTCGCTGGACCTGGTGGCGCGGGGCGAGGGCGACTACGTGGTGGCGCCGCCGAGCCGGGTGGGCAACCGCGGCGCCGTGCAGTGGGCGCGCCAGCCCACCGCCGCCAACCGCTGGCTGCCGGACGCGGAGGAGCTGGTCAGCGCGCTCGCGTACGCGTGCGGGGGGCAGTCCGCGGAGGCGCGGGGGCGGTAGCGGGCCGGCCCTCCAGAAGGCCTCCGGACCGGGCTTCCCGAAAGGGCTCCGGACCAGGACCCGCCCCGTCTGGAAGTCCCTGACGTTTGTCACCTGCTTCCGTCCCCGGCCGACCCTAGGCTGAGGACGGGGCGGGGCCTGCCGCCCCCGAGCACCACCAGGAACGAGGGATGGCAGTGGGACGGGAAGCGACATCCGCGGCCGTACGCGTCGAGGGACTCTGGAAGCGGTTCGGCGAACAGGTGGCCGTGGCCGGGATCGATCTGGAGATACCCGCCGGCCGGTTCATCGGGCTCGTCGGGCCGAACGGGGCGGGCAAGACCACGACGCTGTCGATGGTCACCGGCCTGCTGCGGCCCGACTCGGGACGGGTGGAGATCGCCGGACGCGACGTCTGGGAGGATCCCGCCGCCGCCAAGTCCGTGATCGGCGTGCTGCCCGAGGGGCTGCGGATGTTCGAGCGGCTGTCGGGGCGCGAACTCCTCGCCTACACCGGGCGGCTGCGGGGGCTGCCCGGCGACGAGGTGGACCAGCGGGCCACCCAGCTCCTCGACGTGCTCGACCTCGCGGGCGCGCAGCACAAGCTCGTCGTCGACTACTCGACCGGCATGCGCAAGAAGATCGGGCTGGCGGCGGCGCTGCTGCACAACCCCGAAGTCCTCTTCCTGGACGAGCCGTTCGAGGGTGTCGACCCGGTCTCCGCGCAGTCCATCCGCCGGGTGCTGGAACGTTACACCGCCTCCGGCGCCACGGTCGTCTTCTCCAGTCACGTGATGGAGCTGGTGGAGTCCCTCTGCTCCTGGGTCGCCGTCCTCGCCGCGGGCCGCATCCGCGCGCACGGCACCCTGGAGGAGGTCCGGGGGGAGGCGCCGACGCTCCAGGCCGCGTTCCTCGACCTCGTGGGCGCCCGCGGGACGAGCGACGGCCAGGAGCTCGACTGGCTGGGCGGCGTCCGATGACCACCGCGACCCCCTCCCCCGCCGCCCCCGCCGCCCCTCTGCTCTCCCTGACCCCGCTCTTCGCCCGCCTGAAGCTGACACTGCTGCGCAACGGTCTGCGGCAGTCGAACAAGCGCAAGGCCGTCTTCATCGCGTCCATCGTCCTCGTCGCCCTGTTCGGCGCGCTGCAGCTGCTCGGTCTGGTGGCGCTGCGCGGCACCGAGCACGTGGCGGCGTTCACCGTGCCGCTGACGGTGCTGCTCGCGCTCGGCTGGGCGGTGATGCCGCTGTTCTTCCCCGGCGGCGACGAGACCCTGGACCCGACGCGGCTGGCGATGCTGCCGCTGCGGCCCGCGCCGCTGATCGCCGCGCTGCTGGTCAGTTCGCTGATCGGCATCGGCCCGGCGTTCACCCTGCTGATCCTGATCGGCTCGGTGATCGCGACGGCGCACGGGGCCGCGGCGTTCGCGGTCGCGGTGCCGGCGGTACTGCTGACGCTGCTGGTGTGCGTGGCCCTGACACGGGCCGTCGCCACCGCCAACGTCCGGCTGCTGTCCAGCCGGAAGGGAAAGGATCTCGCGCTGCTCAGCGGCGTGATCATCGGCGTCGGGGCACAGCTCGTCAACCTGGCGGTGCAGAAGCTGAGCGAGGCCGGGCTGGCCCGGCTGGAGCCGGTGGCCGACGTGACGCGCTGGATCCCGCCGGGCTCGGCGCTGGACGCCGTACGGGCCGCGGGCGAGGGCGAGTACGGGCTCGCCGCCGCGGAACTCGCCCTGACCGCCGCCCTGCTGGCCGTCCTGACGCTCTGGTGGCAGCGCACCCTCACCAAGGTCATGACCTCGCCGGACTCCTCCACCCTCGTCTCCACGGCGAAGCCGGAGAAGGAGCGCGGGGCCGGCGCGGGCCTCGCCCGCCTGCTGCCCGCCGGGCGGACGGGCACGGCCGCCCAGCGGCAGCTGCGCTACGCCTGGCGCGATCCGAAGATCAAGACGACCTGGGGGTCGACGCTGGGCATCGGCGTCGCGATCCCTCTGATCAACATCGTGCAGGGCTCGCACAATCTGTACTTCATCTCCGTCGCGGTCATCATGCTGACCGGTCTGATGTACAACCAGTTCGGTCAGGACGGACCGGCCTTCTGGATGGTCCTCCAGGCGATCGGCTCGCCGCGCGACGCGCTCGCCGAACTGCGCGGCCGCGCGCTCGCCCTGACCCTGATCACGGTGCCCTACCTCCTCGTGCTCGTCCTGGCGATGGCGGTGATCACGGGCAGGTGGGACCAGTGCCCGGAGGTGCTGGGCCTGAGCCTCGCGGCGCTGGGGGGCTTCCTGGGAACGGGGGCCATCGCCTCGGTGCAGTACCCGTACTCCGTCCCGCAGGACCACGCCTTCAAGAACATCGCCCCCGGCCAGTCCGGCATCGCCTGGCTCGGCACGCTCTGGTCGTTGGTCGGCCTGGCCGTCTGCGCGCCGCTGATCGGACTGACGATCGGCCTGCACCTGACGGACGGCCACGGGCTGCTGTGGACCGTGCTGCCGCTGGGCGTCGTCTACGGGCCGCTGGCCGCCTGGGCGGGGCTGCGGTTCGCCGCGCCGCGGATGGCGCGGCGGCTGCCGGAGATCCTGGATGCGGCGAGCAAGGCGTAGCGGCCACAGGGCCGCTCACGGGGGGTGCCACCGTGGGCCCGGGGCGTTGTCAGTGCCCGGGTCTACGGTGGTTCCATGAGTTCCGCGATGTCCCTCACACTGCTCGACCTCGCCGCCGCGCGCGCCTTCATCGGCTGCCGCGACGAGGGGCTGCTGCACGCCGTCCGCGACAACTTCGGCGCCGATCTGGCCGCCGACGACGACTACTTCGGCAGTGAGATACGCCGGGGTGCCCCCACCGCGTACCAGGCGCTGGAAGCGGTGGTCAACGGCGGTCCGTTCGACGAGGGGTTCGCCTTCCAGTACGGCTACGCGTACAAGAGGCTCTGCGAGCTCACCGGGTACCGCCTGCCCAACAACAACTTCTGCCCGATACGCGCCTCGTGGCTGCCCGTCCTCGACGAGGCGCTGGCGGGCCTGGGCATCACCGCCGTCTCCGTGTCCGAGCTCACCTACTCGCTCCCCGACCCGCTGCCGTTCACCGACCTGCCCGGCTACGGCGAGTGGACGGCGGAGCAGTGCGCCAAGGGCCTGGCGCAGTGGGAGGCCACCACGGACGAGCGGCGGCGGGCCGTGGACCCGATGACGATGGAGGTGATCGAGGAGTGCGTCGGCTGGATGCGGGCGGCGGGGCGGATGCCGGGGTTCGGGGTCGTCGGCTTCCTGTCGTGAGACGGGTGATCGGCACCGGAGTTGGGCCCCGGTGCCGGATACGGCCGTTCCGCTCCCGCGGCGCGATGCCGGGCGGTCACGCCACGACGGCGTTCCGTTCCGCGGCCTCCGGTCCGGCCGGCGCCGCCTTCTCCCGGCCTGCTCCCGTTGCCGCCACCGCTTCCGCCTCCGGCAGGGTCCAGCTCGGCGGCAGTTCCTCCGCCGACTCCACGTAGCCGTCGGGGCGGACGAGCAGGGCCGTCCGTACGGAGTCGGCTCGGGTGACGGTGAGCGCGCCGGGCGGGGCCGGCGGGACGTCGGGGCCGGTGTCGCGCGGCAGGACGCGGAGGTGGGTGCCGGCACGCAGTGCCTCGTAGAGGCGGGTGGGTCCGTCGCCGGTCTCGACGAGCGGCAGGTCGGGCACGCGCCGGCCGGTGAGCGGGTGGGATCCGGAAGGTGCCGGGTAGGCGACCGCGAGTCCGGAGACGGTACGGGCGAGCCGGTGTCCCACGGCCGGTGTGAAGGGCAGGACACGGGCGGCGACGTTGCGCGCGCCCCGGATCACCGGGGAGTCGAGCAGCACCGCGCGGACGATGGCGCCGCTGACGCGCAGCACCTGTGCGCCGACGGGATGGCGTTCGGCGTGGTAGCTGTCCAGCAGGGCCTCCTCGGCCCGGCCGTGGAGGACGGCCGCCAGCTTCCAGCCCAGGTTGGCGGCGTCCTGCAGGCCGGCGTTCATGCCCAGGCCGCCGGCGGGCGAGTGGACGTGGGCGGCGTCGCCGGCCAGGAACACCCGGCCGTCCCGGTAGCGGGGCACCTGGCGCTCGTCGCTGTGGAAGCGGGAGGTCCAGCGGGCGTCGTGGATGCCGAAGTCGGTGCCGAAGAGGGCGCGGGTGACGCCCTTGAGCTCGTCCAGGTCGACGGGGGCATCGGTGGGAAGCCGGGTGCCGCGCCGCCAGGCGATGATCCGGAACCAGCCGTCGCCGAACGGGACGACGAACGCGAAGCCCTCGGCGCCGCCCCGGAACGCGGGCAGTTCGCGCGGCGCGGCGGACAGCCGTACGTCGGCGAGCATCACGGAGTCGAGCACTGCCCGCCCCGGGAACGGCATGCCGAGCGCCTGCCGGACGGTGCTGCGCACACCGTCGGTGCCGACCGCGTACCGCGCCCGCAGGGTGCGCGCGGTGCCGTCCGCCTCCTCGACGTCCAGCGCGACCCCGTCGGCGTCCTGCCGCAGTCCGGTGCAGCGCACCCCGCGCCGGATGTCGGCGCCCGCCGCCACGGCGCGCTCTTCGAGGAGGTGTTCGACGTGGTACTGCGGGGTCATGAGGACGCCCGGGAAGCGGGTCTCCAGCCGGGTGAGGTCGATGGCCATCCGCCCGAACAGGCGGACGCCGTCCACCAGGTGGCCCGTCGCGATCAGCGGTTCGGCGAGCCCCCGCGCGTCGAACACCTCCAGGGTCCGGGCGTGCACGGCGAAGGCCCGGGTGAGGTTGGACTCCGCGCTCCGCCGCTCCAGCAGCACGACGTTCACACCGGAGGCGGCGAGATCCCCGGCCAGCAGCAGACCGGTCGGGCCGGCCCCGACGACGAGGACGTCCGCGGGCGGCTCGGTGCGGGTGGACGTGGAGGTGGCGGTACGAGCGGACATGACGGCCTCCTTTGGCCGGTTCCTCTGGCCTGTTCCCTTCCAGTGCACACCTGGGCCGAAGGAATGTCAACGCCCGTTGAATTAATTTCGGGCGTGCGGCCGCGCGCCCCTTCCGCCAGCGTTTCGGCAGGCTGCGGGGGAGGAGGGTGAGGCGCGGTGTGAGGGTGCGCGCTCGGCGCGGCCCGGGCCGCGGCTACACCGGCACCGCCGCCCGGAGGAAGGGCTCGGCCGCGCGGCGCCAGGCGGCGGGCTGGTCATAGTGGAGGAAGTGGCCCGCGTCGGCCACCTCCGCGTAGCGGCCCTGAGGGAGGACGCGGACCATCTCCTGCGCCTCGGCGCGGCCGAGCTCCCCGTCCAGGCCGCGGACGACGAGGGCGGGACACTCGACGAGGGCCAGCTCCTCCCAGTGGGCGTCGTGGGCGTACGCCTCGCGGGCCATGAGCATCTGGCGGCGGAAGAAGAGCGGACGCCAGCCGTCCGCGCGTTCGGCCATCACCTCGGCGTAGAAGTCGCCGCGCGCGGGGGCCGGGCGGTCCAGGGTCGGATCCTCCTGGCCGAACCAGTGCCGGACGTCCGCCAGCGTGGCGAAGGGCACCGGCCAGGACTTGAACCACTCGCCCCAGCGGCGCTGGGTGGCCGCGCCCAGCGCCGAGGCACGCATGTCGCAGATGACGAGGGCCCGGACGAGGTCGGGCCGGCGCGCCGCCAGCCGCCAGGCCGTGAGGGCGCCCATCGCGTGGCCGATGAGGGTGACCGGGGCGAGCCCCAGCCGCTCGACGACCGCCTCGGCGTCGGACACATAGGCGTCCAGCACGTACGGGCCCCCGACGGGCTTCTCGCTGCGCCCGTGTCCACGCTGGTCGAGGGCCACCACCCGGTACCGGGTGGAGAGCCAGCGGGCCGTCTCGGCCCAGTGCGCCGCGCGGCCCATCAGCCCGTGCAGCAGCAGGACCCCGCCCTCGCCGGGCTCCCGCCCCCGGGCCACGGCCGGCACCGTGTGCACAGGCGCCCTGCCGAGCGCGTCGACCGTCCGCGTCCGGTCGGCGAACTCCCAGGCGGCGAGCCGCACTCCACCACTGCCACTGACATCGATACGCCGCGCCATCACTCCTGGCATCCCCACTTCACCCCCGGACAGCTCCACCTTATGGAACCCCCTTTCGAATGGGACGGTTCTCGCGCTCAACACCCCTCGTTCGAGTGACCGGGGCCGAGGGTTGACCGTCGTCGCCAAGGGGAGAAATCGACTCGGGCGCGGACCGCTCGGGGAAACAGGTCCGCGAGGCGCACCCTGGGAGCTCGGGGCCCCGGGTCGCCGCAGGGGGAATACGGGGAGGCGGGGCCCCGGCCGCCCGCGAGGGCGCCGGGGCCCTTGTCATGCTTCGCGCCCCTGCGGGGCGCGGATGTCCGGTGGGCGGCGCTCCCGTCGACCGCGTCGACGCACCGCGGCGCACCGCCCGGGCCGCCGCCCGCACCCGCGCGATGCGGGGCGCGCACGCCGGGCGTGCGGGGGCGATTGCACACGACACTCGTGCCGGGCGGACGGCAGCGATCGCGCACCACACCCTTGCCGCGCGAACCGGCACGCTCGTCGCCGACGCTTCGTACGGCACCCGCGCTGAGCGGACGGCAGCCATGCCGTGCGGCGCTTCTGCCGGGCGCGCCCGCTTCCTCGCACGCAGCGATCCGCTCGGCGCGTGTGCCCCATGCGGCGCCCGCGCCGGACGCGCCGGGGTGGCCGCCTGAGCCGGGTACGGGCACTCGGGCCTCTGTGCCGCGAGGACCCCGGCGATGGCAGTCCGGGCCGCCGCGAGCACGCCGGTGCGGCGGACGGATGCCCGGACGAGGTGCGGGAGCAAGGGCCTCCACGCTGCGAGAGTCCCGGCGGCGGCCCGGGCGGCCGCCCCGTCGACGGAGCGGGCAGATGCCCGGACGCGCTGCGGGAACGCGGGCCTCCGCGCCGCGAACAGTCGGACCGTGGCCGGGTGGGCGGACCTGACAGTAGCCATGCGGGCGGAGCGGGCCGTGGCCGCATGGGCGGAACAGGCCTTGGCCGCATGGATGGAGCAGGCCGTGGCCGCGGCCCGCATCGTGGCGGCGGACCGGGCCGTGGTCGCGGCACGCGCCGCCCGCGTGGCCACGGCCGTTTTCGCCGTCCCGGTGGAAACCACGGGCGGCACACACGCCCCGACAGGCGCGGGCAGCGCAGAAAGCACCCCGTGCCTCATCGGCTCCCCTCCCTGGTCGGCGGCGCGAGCGCATATGCCACTACGCCAGCGTGACACGCCCCGGGGGCGTCTGTACGCGATCCGCCGACTTCCGCCGACTCCGGCCGGGGAATGGGTAGTTGACCACACCGCCGGTCCCGCCGGCACCCCGCCGGGAGAGGCGCGTGGGCCCGCGCGGCGGCGCGGGGCCGGCGCGCGTGGGCCGTGCGGGCCGCGCGGGCGGGTGCCGTACGAGCCGGTGGCGGGACCGGTGGCGGAGGTGAATCCACCGGTCAGCGCCGGTCGTCCCGGGCGAAGGCCCGGGACGAGCCCCGGCTCAGCGCTTGGCGACGAAGACGTGCGAGGCGATCTCCGAGGCCAGCTCGGCGGACTCGCCACTGCTGCCGACCATCACCCCACCGGGCGACTCCGTCACGCTGACCACGGCACCCGGCTGCACCCCCACGCGCCGCAGGGTGTGCATCAACTGCGCGTCGCTCTGGATCGGCTCGCCGATGCGCCGCACGACGACGGTCTTGCCCTCCGTCCCGGGCGTCAGGTCGAGCAGGCTGACCATGTCCTCGTTCAGGTAGGGGTCGGCCTCGGCCTTCTCGCCGAGCTCCTCCAGGCCGGGGATCGGGTTGCCGTACGGCGACTCGGTGGGGTGGCGCAGCAGCTCCAGCACGCGGCGCTCGACGGCTTCGCTCATCACGTGCTCCCAGCGGCACGCCTCCTCGTGGACCTGCTCCCACTCCAGGCCGATCACGTCGACCAGCAGGCACTCGGCGAGCCGGTGCTTGCGCATGACGCGCGTCGCCAGCCGGCGGCCCTCCTCGGTGAGCTCCAGGTGGCGGTCGCCGGCGACCGTGACCAGGCCGTCGCGCTCCATCCGCGCGACCGTCTGGCTCACCGTCGGACCGCTCTGGTCCAGCCGCTCCGCAATGCGCGCACGCATCGGGACCACACCTTCCTCTTCCAGCTCCAGGATGGTGCGGAGATACATCTCCGTGGTGTCGATCAGTCCGGACATGCGTGCCCCTCGATAAGTCGTGCGCTGGCCCTGGCACCAATTCTGACGCATACCACTGACAAGCCGGGCGTGTACCGCCCGGGCCGGGACCGCCGTATTGACAGGGCCCAGGTCAAACCCGCAACGTGAGCCGCGCCACCACGACGGCCCCCGCGCCGCCGGCACCGTGCCGGCGCCGCGGATCGCCGCCGCGCGGGCGACCTGACCTGACGCCGACGACGCCGACAGAGATGCCGAGGAGCCCATGGCGATGAGCGGGAACAAGCTGGCCGGCCAGTTCTTCGACGCCGCGATCGAGCTGCTCCGGCGCGCCCGCGACGAGGAGGCGGAGCACATCGCCGACGCGGCGGCCCTGATCGCCGACACCGTCGCGGACGGCGGACGGATCTTCGTCTTCGGCGCCGGCCACTCGTCCATCGCCGCCCAGGACGTCGTCTACCGCGCCGGCGGCCTGGCCCTGGTCAACCTGCTCGCCGTGCCCGGGACGGTCGGCGTCGACGTCACCCCGGCCACCCTGGGCAGCGCCCTGGAGCGGGTGGACGGGCTCGCGGGCGCGGTGCTCGACACCAGTCCCGTGCAGGCGGGCGACGTCCTCGTCGTGATCTCCCTCTCCGGCCGCAACTCGCTGCCCGTCGAGATGGCGATGAACGCCCGCGCGCTCGGCCTCAAGGTCGTCGGCCTCACCTCGCTCGCCTACGCCGAGCACACCAAGTCCCGGCACGTGTCCGGGACGTTCCTGAAAGACCACTGCGACGTCGTCCTCGACAGCAAGATCGGCATTGGGGACGCGGAGTTGACGGCCGAGGGCATCGCCGCGCCCTTCGCGCCCGCCTCCACCGTCGTCACCAGCGCCCTGATGCAGGCCGTGATCGCCTCGGCCGCCGGGGAGCTCGCCGCGCGCGGGATCGAGCCGCCGATGCTGCGGTCCGGGAACGTGGACGGCGGTCACGAGTGGAACGGCCGGGTGCTCGCGGAGTACCGGGACCGGATCTTCTTCCGGCACTAGGTTCGGCGGGACGGCCCTGGGGTCGGCGGGACGCACCCGGTCCGGCGGGGCAACGCTGGAGTCGGCGGGACGCACCCGGTCCGGCGGGGCAACGCTGAAGTCGGCGGGATGACGCCGAGGTCAGCGGTCCGGCGCTGGGGTCGGCGGGACGCACCAGGTCCGGCGGGGCGACGCTGGGGTCGGCAGTCCGGCACCAGGTTCGGCGGTCCGGCGCTGAGGTCGGCGGGGCGACACCGAGGTCAGCGGACGGCGCTGGGGTCAGCGGACGGCATCAGTTCCGCAAGGCGGTACCGGTTTCCGCAAGGCGGTACCCGTTTCCGCCTGACGGCACCGGTTCCGCAGGACCGCACCGCTTTCGCGGTCCGGCACCGGACCGGTTGACGGACTCGCCCCAGGGCGCCGTCCGCCCGCCGCCGGAGGGAGCCTGAGGGAGCCGGAGGGAACGCCCGCTTCCGGCCCGGCGGCCCCCGAGCCCCTCACCCCGCCGGCGCCGCCGTCGCCGCCGCCAGGTCCACCGCCGCCGCCACCCGCGTCGCGATGTCCTCCGCGTACGTCGCGTCCGCCCGGTCGAACGGCCGGCGTGACGGGCCGCGCAGGAAGGTGACCACGCCCACCGTGCGCCCCCTGCTGCGCAGCGCGGTGGAGAGGGCGTGCTGGGTGCCGGCGGGCCATTTGCGGGCGGCGGCCCAGTCGCGGGTGCGGTCGGAGACGGCCCGGACGGAGCCGCAGCGCTCGACCGCCTGGAGGGCCGGGTGCCCCTCCGCGTACGGCACCGGGAGGCAGCCGCGGACGGAGGCGGTGCCGCTCCCGCCCGTCGCCCCCGCCGGGGTGGCGGCGGCTCTGAGCAGCCGGATCGGGCGCTCGGGGTCGGGTTCGGGCTCGGGGAGCAGGTCGATCAGGGCGTGGTCGGCGAAGCCGGCGAGGGCGAAGTCCATGTACAGGGCGGCGGCCTCCATGGGGTCCTCGCACTCGGCGACCGCCCGGCCCGCGCGGTGCAGCTGGCTGCCGCGGAACCGCAGCCGGGCGCTCTCCTGCTCGGCGAGCCGGGCCTTGGTGACGTCGAGGAAGAGCCAGGCCACGCCCAGCGGCACCGGCTCCTCGGCGAGGGGCGTGGCCAGCCGGAGGAACCCGCTCCGCCAGCAGCGCCGCTCGGGCGCGCCCGCCGCGCGGCCGTCCGACGCGGTGTCGGCGCCGCCCCGGACGGTGACCCAGAGCTCGGTGGGGGCGGGCGGCGCGCCGGTCGCGAGGACGTGCTGGAGCGCGCTCTCCACGTCCTCCAGCCCCTGGTCGAGCAGGTCGCCGAGCGGGCGGCCGAGCAGTCCGGAGCGGCTGCACCGCAGGGCGCGCGCCGCGTGCGCGTTGGCCAGGGCGGGCCGCAGGTCGGCGTCGATCAGCAGGACGCCCCAGGACGCGTCCCCGAACAGGGCCTCGCTGAGCGCCACCGAGCGTTCCAGGTCGATCTGGGTGTGGACCTCGCTGAACGCGCAGTACACGCCCGCCGGCTCGCCGTCGGGTCCCGGCACGGCCGAGGTCTGGGTACGGACCAGGACCCGGCCGCCGTCCTTGGTGAGCAGCGCGAACTCGTCCACCTGCCGCCCGTTGCCGCCCATCGCGTCGGCCAGCCGGGCGTCGAGCGCCGCCGCGTCCGCCTCGCGCACCGCCCAGCCGGCGAGGCCCTGCCGGCCCACCGCCTCCTTCGCCGTCCAGCCGAGGATGCGTTCGGCCTCGCGGTTCCAGTGGGTCACGGTGCCTTCGGCGTCGAACGCGCAGAGGGCGGCGTCCATGCCGTCGAGGAGGGCGGCGAGGAGGTCGTGGTCGTCGCCGTCGGAGGGGGACCCGCGGCCGTCGGCGTCGCGGCCGTCGCCGGGGACGGATCCGGGGCCGGTGGCGTCGGTGTCCTCCGCCGCCGGCCGGGCCTCGTGGCGGGCGGGACCGGAGTGGTGTGGAGCGGTCACGAGATACCCCCTGCTGGACGCGTCTGCATGTCCTGCACGACGGGCCATTCAACTCGACCCCGCCGGACACCACACCGTCTTCGGCGAAATCGGTGCGCGAATTGGTGCGCGCGGAAATTCGGTTGTGACCCTCCCGGCGGCTGCCTACTGTGTGGGGCACACGAGAAGGGAGGTGATCGGACAGTGATTTCAGTCCGGACGCGTGAGGTGACTGCGGGCTAGCGCCCGTCGTCGCGCAGAGCGCAGCGCCGGGTCTTCCGGGTCCTGACGGGCCCCGGGGAAGCCGGCCCAATTCCCAGCAGTCACCCGATCCGTGGGCCGCCGAGTCGTCCGCTCGGCACCGCCGCGCCGTCAGGCGCGGCGGTCAGCGGCCCACGGATCGTCTGCGTTTCGGGGTTCCGCGCGGTTTCAGGGCCACCTACGCGAACGAGCGGCCGACGGGACCACGTCCGCACCTTTCCGCCGTACACGCGCCTCAGCCGTACCCGACCGCATCCGACCGCACGTGACCGCACCCGCCCGCGTCAGCACGCCTCTACGGGCATAGCCGCTCCACCCGCCACATTCCTCCCGAGGCGGCCTCCGCCACCCGTACGAACCGCAGCCGGTCATGCAGCCGGTTCTCCCGCCCCTGCCAGAACTCCACGCTCTCCGGCACCACCCGCAGGCCGCCCCACCCCGTCGGCACCGGCACCTCCGTGCCCTCCGGGTAGCGGGCCGCCAGCCGCGCGTACGCCGCGTCGATCTCCTCCCGGGAGCCGACCACCGTCGACTGGGCGCTCGCCAGGGCGCCGACCTGCGAACCGTGCGGGCGGGAGTGGAAGTAGGCCGCCGTCTCCTCCGGGGCGACGCGTTCCGCCCGGCCCGCGACGATGACCTGACGGGCCAGCGGATGCCACGGGAACAGCAGCGACACATACGGGTTGGCCGCGATCTCCAGGCCCTTGCGCGAACCGTAGTTGGTGAAGAAGACGAACCCGCGTTCGTCGTACGCCTTCAGCAGCACCGTCCGCGAACTCGGCCGCCCGCCCGCGTCCGCCGTGGAGACGATCATGGCGTTGGGCTCCTCCAGCCCGCTCGCCGTCGCCTCGGCGAACCACCGGGCGAACTGCCGGTACGGGTCGTCGGCCAGGTCCTGTTCCCGCAGGCCGGAGGTGCGGTACTGGGCTCGCATGGCGGCGGGGTCCAGCGGGCCGTCGGGATCCTCGGCCGGCGGGACGGGGGTGAGGTGGGGCATCCGCTCATCTTGCAGTACGCGCGGGGGCGTCCGCAGCACCTTGCGCGCCCGAGAACCGAACGCCGGCCCGCTCCTCCACAGCCGGCCGGCAGAACGGTCTTCGCACGAAGGAACCACTCATCCTGCCCCGTCACCGCTCCCCCCAACCCTTCCCGTGGTGAAATGCACGGTGTGCCGGACATCACCCTTCCCCGCATGTGGCGAACCCACCAAAATCGCCAGGTGGAAGGCTGTGGACCCCCCCACAGCACCGGCTATCGTTTCCGGCCTGGCCCGGCTCCCCCGAGGAGACGGGTGAAGTGCCGGGTGAAGTGCTCCCGCACGGGGCATGACCGGTGGAAAGCACGACCGGTCAGCACACCACCGGTGACCACACAACCGGTGAAGAGCACGACCGGTGGAAACGAGCCGAGACCGAGCCGAGCACGACCCCCCAGCACCACCCCGAGCACCGCCCAGAGCACCACCCCCGGCACCACCCGAGCACGACCCCAAGAACACACCACGGAGCGCGAGCCGAGGCCGCGCATCCGGCCGGCACCCGCCCCGCCACCGTCCGGGACGGGCCCGGCGGCAGGGACAGCCGCAGCAGCACCGCAGACACCGCACGCACCAGACCTCATCAGCCTCACCAGACTCACCAAACCTTCAGCTGACCACCGGCCGGGGACACCGCCACGGTCGGCAGCCGCTTGTCGAACACCTCACGAGGAGCCGCCTGATGTCCGACTTCGTACCCGGACTCGAAGGAGTCGTCGCGTTCGAGACGGAGATCGCCGAACCCGACAAGGAGGGCGGCGCACTCCGCTACCGAGGCGTCGACATCGAGGACTTGGTCGGCCACGTCTCCTTCGGGAACGTCTGGGGCCTGCTGGTCGACGGCTCGTTCAACCCGGGGCTGCCGCCCGCCGAGCCGTTCCCCATCCCCGTCCACTCCGGTGACATCCGCGTCGACGTCCAGTCCGCGCTCGCCATGCTCGCCCCCGTGTGGGGCCTGAAGCCGCTGCTCGACATCGACGAGGCCACCGCGCGCGACAACCTCGCCCGCGCCGCCGTCATGGCCCTCTCCTACGTGGCCCAGTCGGCGCGCGGCCAAGGCCTGCCGATGGTCCCGCAGCGGGAGATCGACAAGGCGGAGACCGTCGTCGAGCGCTTCATGAAGCGCTGGCGCGGCGAGCCCGACCCCAAGCACGTCGCCGCCGTCGACGCCTACTGGACGTCGGCCGCCGAACACGGCATGAACGCCTCCACGTTCACCGCCCGCGTCATCGCCTCCACCGGCGCGGACGTCGCCGCGGCACTGTCCGGCGCGGTCGGCGCCATGTCCGGCCCGCTGCACGGCGGCGCGCCGTCCCGCGTCCTCGGCATGATCGAGGAGATCGAGCGCACCGGCGACGCCACCGCCTACGTCAAGCAGGCCCTGGACAAGGGCGAGCGCCTGATGGGCTTCGGCCACCGCGTCTACCGCGCCGAGGACCCGCGGGCGCGGGTGCTGCGGCGGACGGCCAAGGAGCTGGGCGCGCCCCGCTTCGAGGTCGCCGAGGCGCTGGAGAAGGCGGCGCTGGAGGAGCTGCACAACCGCCGTCCCGACCGGGTGCTCGCCACCAACGTCGAGTTCTGGGCGGCGATCGTGCTGGACTTCGCCGAGGTGCCGGCGCACATGTTCACGTCGATGTTCACCTGCGCCCGGACGGCCGGGTGGAGCGCGCACATCCTGGAGCAGAAGCGCACCGGCCGCCTGGTGCGGCCGTCGGCCAAGTACGTGGGCCCCGGCCCGCGCGACCCGCGGGAGATCCCCGGGTTCCAGGAGCGCTGACCCACCTGTAGGGGCCGGGGATCCCGGCCCCTACAGCACGCCGCCTCTACAGCACGTCGTCCAGGATCGCCATCCACTGCTCCACGACCCGGCGCCGCCGTGCCCCGTCGTCCGTGAGGAGCGAGGCGAGGCCCAGGCCGCGGGCCATGTCGAGCAGGCCCTGGACGGTCTCCCGGACGCCCGGCTCCTTCTCGTTCGCACCGAGCAGTCCGACGGCCATGCGGTGCGCCTCGCGGCCGATGCGCGCCTCCAGTTCGACGACGCGCGGGCGCAGCGGTTCCTCGGTCGCCGCGGCCACCCAGAGGTGGAGGGCGGCGCGGAAGAGGGGGCCGGTGTAGAGGTCCACCAGTTCGGTGACGGCGAGGTACCGGCGGGCCGGGCCGACGATCGGCGCCGCGCTCTCGACGAGCGCGCGGAGCGCCGCCGACTGCTGCTCGGCCACGTACTCGACGGCCGACGTGAACAGGTCCTCGCGGGTGGGGAAATGATGTTGCAGGGCGCCGCGCGAGACGCCCGCCTGTTCGGCCACCACGGTGACCGTCGAGCCCGTCCAGCCGTACTCGGCGAGGCAGTCGACGGCGGCGTCCATGACCCGGCGGCGGGTGGCCCGGCCGCGGTTCCGGCCCGTGGTGTCGGTGGTGCCGGTGGTCACTGTCGCCACGCGGGACGCCTCCGTTCCAGAAAAGCGGTGATGCCCTCGCGGGCCTCGTCCGTCGCGAACAGCCGCTCCGACAGCGCCGTGAGCCGTTCCGCATCGCGCTCGAACGCGGCCACAACGTCCGCCGTGACCAGGCGTTTCGACTCCGCGACGCCCTGCGGGGACGCCGCGCGCAGCCCGTCGAGGACGGTCTCCAGGGCCGCGTCGACGTCCGGCGCCGCCACCGTCACCAGGCCGGCGCGCACCGCCTCGCGGGCGTCGAACGTCTCGCCGGTGAGGTAGTAGCGGCCGGCCGCGCGCGGGTCGAGCCGGGGCAGCAGCGGCAGCGAGATCACCGCCGGGGCCAGGCCGAGCCGGGCCTCGGTGAAGGCGAACGTGACCCCCTCGCCCTCCCCCGCCACCGCAATGTCGCACGCGCCGACGATGCCCAGACCGCCGGCCCGGACGTGCCCGGCCACGCGCGCGACCACCGGTTTCGGCAGCTCGACGATCTCTCGTAACAGGCCCGTCAGTTCGGCCGCGCCCGGGGGTTCCTCCAGGTCGGCGCCCGCGCAGAAGGTGCCGCCGGTGTGCGTGAGGACGACGGCCCGGGTGTCCGGGTCGTCCGCCGCGCGGGCGAGCCCGGCGCGCAGCCGGTCGATCAGCGTGGCGGAGAGGGCGTTGCGCCGGGCGGGACGGTCGAGGGTGAGGGTGGTGACGCCGACGGCGGTTCCAAGCTGTACGGGCATGGCCTCTCCAGTCCCCCGGTACGGCCCCGGGTCGTCCGGACGAACGGTACGGGTTTCAGTACGACTTGGGCAGTCCGAGGGACCGATGGGACACGTAGTTGAGGATCATCTCCCGGCTCACCGGCGCCACGCGCGCCACCCGCACCGCCGTGAGGAGCGCGGCGAGGCCGTACTCCTTGGTGAGGCCGTTGCCGCCGAGCGTGTGCACGGCCCGGTCCACCGTGCGGACGGCGACCTCGGCCGCCGCGTACTTCGCCATGTTCGCGGCCTCGCCCGCGGCCGCGTCGTCGCCCGCGTCGTAGAGCCCGGCGGCCCGGTACGTCATCAGCCGGGCCAGCTCGATGCCGATGTGGGCGTCGGCGAGCGGGTGGGCGACGGCCTGGTGGGCGCCGATGGGCCGGTCCCACACCTGCCGGACGCGGGCGTACTCGACGGCCCTGCGGAGCGCGTACCGGGCCAGGCCGAGGGCGAACGCGGCGGTCATGACGCGCTCCGGATTCAGCCCGGCGAAGAGCTGGAGCAGACCGGCGTCCTCGTCGCCGACGAGCGCGTCGGCGGGTAACCGTACGTCGTCCAGGACGAGCTCGAACTGCCGGATGTCACCGGAGAGTTCCATGGGGATGGCGTTGCGCCGGAAACCGGGTGCTTCGCGATCGACGACGAAGAGGCAGGGCTTGAGCCGGCCGGTCCTGGCGTCCTCGGTGCGCCCCACGATCAGGGTCGCGTCCGCGACGTCCACGCCGGAGACGAACACCTTGCGGCCGGTGAGCAGCCAGTCGCCCTTGTCGCGGCGGGCGGTGGTGGTGATGCGGTGGGAGTTGGAACCGGCGTCGGGCTCGGTGATCCCGAACGCCATGCGCGTGGCACCGGACGCGAGCCCCGGGAGCCACCGCCGCTTCTGCTCGTCGGTGCCGAAGCGGGCGATGACCGTGCCGCAGATGGCGGGCGACACCACCATGAGGAGAAGGGGGTTGCCGGCGGCCGCCAGCTCCTCCAGCACGATGGCGAGCTCGACGATGCCGGCGCCGCCGCCCCCGTACTCCTCGGGCAGGTTGACCCCGAGGTAGCCGAGCTTGCCGGCCTCCGCCCAGAGCTCGTCCGGCGAGAGCCCACGTGCGCCGAGGGCGGCGACGGCGGCGCGAAGGGCCTGCTGCTCGGCGGTGCCGTGCGGAGTCCGAGGGATTCGGGTGCTTCGAGGGGCCGTGGCGCCGTGCGGGGCGGTGGTCATGGCTGTGCCTCCTCGGGGAGGGCGGGCGGGGGCGCGGGCGTTGGGGGTGCGGGAGGGATCTCGTCCGGTACGGGTGCGGGATTGTCCGGCACAGGCGGAGAGCCGTCCGGTGCGGCTTGGGCCTTGTCCGGTACGGGCGTGAGCTTGTCCGGTACGGGTGGCACCTTGTCCGGTACGGGCATGAACTTGTCCGGTACGGGTGGCGCCTTGTCCGGTAGCGCCGTGCGCTTGTCCGGTACGGGCGTGGGTTCGCCCGACGCGGACGTGCGTTCGTCCTGTGCGGCCGGGGACTCGCCCTGAGCGGCCGGGGGCTTGTCCGGTACGAACGTGGGCTCGCTCGGCGCGGCCGCGTGTTTGTCCGGCGCAGGCGGGGATCTGTCCGGTACCGGTGGCACCTTGTCCGGTACGGACATGGGCGTGTCCGGCGCGTTCGTCGGCCCGTCCGGCCCGACCAGGTATTCGTCCGGCGCAGACGCGTAACTCCCCTGCGTGGAACCATCGCTGGTTGGCGCAGAAACGCGGCTGTCCGGCTCGGAAGCGTCGCCGGCCGGCGCGGCTCCGTCGTCGGTCGGCACGGAGACGCGGCCGTCCGGCGCGGACACGCCGACGTCCGGCGGCGTCGGCGGCCTGCGCGTCGGTGTGACGACGGCGAGCAGGTCGCCGGTCGACACCTGGCGGCCGGGGGACGCGTGCAAGGCCGTGAGAGTGCCGTCGGCGGGGGCCGTGACGCGGTGTTCCATTTTCATGGCCTCCAGCCAGAGCAGCGGTTGTCCGGCCGCCACTTCCCGCCCGGGTGCGACCCCGTCGGCGACGCGCACGACCGTGCCCGGCATGGGCGCGTGCAGCGAGCCGGGTTCCACGGCCGGGGCCGGGTCGGGGAAGCGGGGCAGGACGGTGAACGTCCAGGCGCCCGACGGCCCGTCCACGTACGCCGAGTCTTCGTGGAACGCGACGGCGTACGGCCGCCGGACGCCGTCGGGCGTCTCCAGGACCACTCGGGCGCCGCGGCCGCCGCCGGCCCCCCCGCAACAACTCCACCGCGCACAGCCGCGTCGCCTCCGGCCCGGACGGTTCCACCAGGCCGCCGTCGCGGCCGACGCGGTAGCGGACCTCGTACTCCGTCCCCTCCGGCTCGACACGGAACCGTTTCACCTGTGGCCCCGACGGAACGTTGCGCCACCCGCCGAACGGCGACCGCCCCCACGCGTCCGCGAGGGCGGCGGCGAGGGCCGCGCGCCGGGCGTCGGCCTCGTACAAGGCGCCGCCGGAAGCCGTGAGTTCGGCGAGGCGGCGGTCGTAGAAGTCCGTCCCCGCGCCCCCGGCGGCGAACTCCGGGTGGCGGAGCGTGCGGACGAGCAGGTCGCGGTTGGTGACCGGGCCGTGGATCCGGGCGCGTTCGAGGGAGCGGGCGAGGAGCCGGAGGGCCGCCGGGCGGTCGGCGGCGTGGGCGACGGCCTTGGCGAGCAGCCCGTCGTAGTACGGGCTGACGTCGTCGCCGGGCCCGACGCCGAGGTCGACGCGCAGCCCGCTGGCACCACCGGCACCACCGGACCCGAGGCCGCCCTCCGCGCCAGTGGTCACGTACGGCCCACCCAATGCCCCCGCACTGCCCGTCCCGCCCCCGGAGCCCCCTGCCGGCACTCCCCCGAACGCGACCTCCCGCACCACTCCCACCCAAGGCCGCCACTCCCGTCCCGGATCCTCCGCGTACAGCCGCGCCTCGACCGCGTGTCCGCGCCGCACGGGAGGCTCGCCCTCCAGCCGGCCGCCCTCCGCGACCCGCAGTTGCAGGGCGACCAGATCCACCCCGTACACGCACTCCGTGACCGGATGCTCCACCTGCAACCGGGTGTTCATCTCCAGGAACCACGGCCGCCCGTCACCCCCGACCAGGAACTCCACCGTCCCGGCCCCCTCGTACCCGACCACCCGCGCGAGTGCGGCGGCGTGCGCGCACAAGGCGTCCTCCAGACCGGCCGGCAGACCGGGCGCCGGGGCCTCCTCGACGATCTTCTGGTGGCGGCGCTGGAGGGAGCAGTCGCGGGTGCCGAGGGTCCAGACCGTGCCGTGCGCGTCGGCCAGGACCTGCACCTCCACATGCCGTCCGCCCGTCACATACGGCTCCACGAACACCGTCCCGTCGCCGAACGCGGCGGCCGCCTCCGCGCGGGCCGACGCCAAGGCAGCGTCCAGCTCCGCCCGTTCGCGCACCACCCGCATGCCCCGGCCGCCCCCGCCCGCCGCCGCCTTGACGAGGACGGGCAGGTCGGCGGGGCGGACGGCGTCCGGTACGAGAGGCGTGAGCACCGGGATGCCGGCGCCGGCCGCGATCTCCTTGGCGCGGGTCTTCGACGCCATGGCCTCCATCGCCTCGGGCGGCGGCCCGATCCACACCAGCCCCGCCGCCCGCACGGCCCTCGCGAACGCGGCGCTCTCCGACAGGAACCCGTACCCCGGGTGTACGGCGTCCGCCCCCGCCGCGACTGCGGCCCGGACGAGCAGGTCGGCCCGGAGGTACGTGTCGGCGGAGGCGGTGCCGGGCAGGCGGACGGCCGTGTCGGCCGCGCGGACGTGCAGCGCCCCGGCGTCGGCGTCCGAGTGGACGGCGACCGTCGCGATGCCGAGCGCACGGCAGGTGCGGACGACGCGGCAGGCGATCTCGCCCCGGTTGGCGACGAGCACGTTCTCGATCACGGTCACCCCTCCCCAGCGGGGACGTCACATGCGGAAGACCCCGAAGCCGCCCCGGAGCCCTGCCACCGGCGCGCCGTACACCGCCTCCAGGCACAGGCCGAGCACGGTCCGGGTGTCGCGCGGGTCGATGACCCCGTCGTCGTACAGCCGCCCGGAGAGGAAGAGCGGCAGCGACTCCGCCTCCACCTGCCGTTCCACCGCCTCCCGCAGGCCGGCGTCGGCCTCCTCGTCGTACGGCAGCCCCTTCTCGGCCGCCGACGCGCGGGCGACGATCGACAGGACGCCGGCGAGCTGCCTGGGTCCCATGACGGCGGCGCGGGCGCTGGGCCAGGTGAAGAGGAACCGGGGGTCGTACGCCCGCCCGCACATCCCGTAGTGGCCGGCGCCGTAGGACGCGCCGAGGAGAACGGAGAGGTGCGGCACCCGGGAGTTCGCCACCGCGTTGATCATCATGGCGCCGTGTTTGATGATGCCGCCGCGTTCGTAGGCGCGCCCGACCATGTAGCCGGTGGTGTTGTGCAGGAAGAGGAGCGGGATGTCCCGCTGGTTGGCGAGCTGGATGAACTGCGCGGCCTTCTGCGACTCGGCGCTGAAGAGGACCCCCTGCGCGTTGGCGAGGATCCCGACCGGCCGGCCGTACAGCCGGGCCCAGCCGGTGGTCAGCCCGGCGCCGTACAGCGGTTTGAACGCGTCGAAGTCCGAGCCGTCGACGATGCGGGCGATCACCTCGTGCGGGTCGAACGGCACCCGGAGATCGCCGGGGACGATGCCCAGCAGCTCGTCCTGGTCGTAGCGGGGCGGTGCGGACGGCCAGGGGGCGGCGGGCGCGGGCGGGTGGTGGAGGCGGGCGACGATCCGTCTGGCCTGCCGGAGGGCGTCGTACTCGTCGACGGCGAAGTGGTCGGCGAGGCCGGAGACGCGCGCGTGCAGGTCCGCGCCGCCCAGCGACTCGTCGTCGGCCTCCTCCCCGGTGGCCATCCGCACCAGCGGCGGCCCGCCGAGGAACACCTTGGCGCGCTCCTTGACCATGACAACGTGGTCGGACATGCCCGGCACGTACGCGCCGCCGGCCGTGGAGTTGCCGAAGACGACGGCGACGGTGGGGATGCCGGCGGCGGAGAGGCGGGTGAGGTCGCGGAAGAGGGCGCCGCCCGGGACGAAGATCTCCTTCTGCCCGGTGAGGTCCGCGCCGCCGGACTCCACCAGGCTGATCACCGGCAGCCGGTCGGCGCGGGCGATCTCGTGCGCGCGGAGCGCCTTCCGCAGCGTCCACGGGTTGCTCGCCCCGCCGCGTACGGTCGGGTCGTTGGCGCTGATCAGGCAGGTGACGCCGGAGACCGTGCCGATGCCGGTGACGAGCGAGGCCCCCACCGCGTACTCGGTGCCCCAGGCGGCCAGCGGGGACAGCTCCAGGAACGGCGTGTCCGGGTCGAGCAGCAACTCGACGCGCTCGCGCGGCAGGAGCTTGCCCCGGGCCCGGTGCCGGGCCGCGTACTTCTCGCCACCGCCCGCCACGGCCTGCGCGTGGGCGGCCTCGACCTCGGCGAGGCGGTCGAGCATGGCGGCCCGGTTGGCCGCGTAGTCGGGCCCGGTGGTGTCGAGCCGGGAGGTCAGGACGGTCACAGCAGCACCTCCGGTATCTCCGTGCACCGGGCGCGCAGCCACTCCCCCACGCCCTTGCCCTGCGGGTCGAAGCGGACGTTCTCCGCGACGCCGCGCCCGAGGAGGCCCTCGATGACGAAGTTCAGGGCGCGGAGGTTGGGAAGGACGTGCCGCGTGATCTCCAGCGCGTCTGTCTCGGGCAGAAGTTGGCGGAACCGGTCGACGGTGAGCGCGTGGGCCAGCCACCGCCACGCGTCCTCGTCCCGCGCCCAGACGCCGACGTTGACGCCGCCGCCCTTGTCCCCGCTGCGGGCGCCCACGACGCGCCCGAGGGGCGCGCGGCGCACGGGCCCGGCGGGCAGCGGTTCCGGGAGCGCGGGGTCGGGCAGCGGCGGCGCGTCGTCGGTCCGGACGGGCGGCGGGAGGACGGGGACGCGCGTCCCGTCGGGCAGGACGGCGATGTGCCGCACGGTCTCCGGGTCCACGGGCACCGCCTCGAACGTCCCGTACGGGGAACCCGGATCCGGCGGCGCGGTGAGGTGCAGCCCCGGCACGCTCGCCAGGGCCAGCTCCACGGCCGCCGCACCGACCGCCCGGCCGACGGTCCCCGGGTCGGGGTCGTGCACCACCAGCCTCAGGAGCGCGCTCGCCTCCTCCTGGGCGGCCGCGTCGGGGTGGTCCGTACGGGCCAGGGTCCAGCGGACGGAGGCGGGCCGGCGGCGGGCGAGCGCGTCCTCCATCTGCTCCCGGACGAGCCGCGCCTTGGCCTCGATGTCCAGGCCGGTGAGGACGAACACGACCTCGTTGCGCAGCCCGACCAGGCGGGTCAGCCCCGCCTTGAGCACGGCTGGCGGCGGCTCCCCCCGGACGTCGTCGATCCGCACCCGGTCCGGTCCGTCCTGCGCGAGCCGGACGGTGTCGAGCCGGGCCGTCACGTCCGGGCCCGGGTAGCAGGCGCCCTGTGTCTCGTACAGCAGCTGCGCGGTGACGGTCCCGATGGTGACGGCACCGCCGGTGCCGGGGTGCTTGGTGATCACCGAGCTGCCGTCGGCGTTCAGTTCGGCGATGGGGAAACCGGGGTGACGGACGTCGTGCTCCCGGAAGAACGCGTAGTTCCCGCCGGTCGCCTGCGCCCCGCACTCCAGCACGTGCCCGGCGACGACGGCGCCCGCGAGGGCGTCGTACGCCCCCGGCCGCCACCCGAAGTGGGCGGCCGCCACCCCGCTGACCAGCGCCGCGTCCGTGACCCGGCCGGTCACGACGACATCCGCCCCGGCCCGCAGACAGGCGGTGATCCCGGCCCCGCCGAGGTAGGCGTTGGCGGTGAGCACACCGGGGCCCCAGTCGCGGGCGGGGAGCAGATCGTCACCGGTGACGTACGCGACACGGGTGCCGGTGCCAAACCGTTTGGCCAACTCGCCTATCCTTTCGGCGAGTCCAGCGGGGTTCAGACCGCCCGCGTTGGCGACGATCCGCACGCCGCGCTCGGCGGCGATCCCGAGGCAGTGCTCCAACTGCCGGAGGAACGTGCGGGCATACCCCCGCTCCGGGTCCTTCAGCCGGTCCCGGCCGAGGACGAGCATGGTCAGTTCGGCGAGATAGTCCCCGGTGAGTACGTCCAGGGGGCCGCCGGTGAGCATCTCCTCCATCGCGTCGAAACGGTCACCGTAGAAGCCGGAGGCGTTCCCGATCCTCAGCACGTCGGTGAGCGTGGCAGCGGCCCGCGAAACAAGCAAGCGTGCTTGCTCGGTTTCCGGCCGCCTCGCGCCGTCGGCGGACGGCGCGTGCGGTCCGGCCGGACAACGTGACGTTGGGGTGCGCGCTTGCGGGCGGCAGGCGGACTTGGCCGGTACCGGCGTGTGGCGGACCGGTGGACGGACGGGCGCGGAGGTCACGCGCCCCGACAGCCCTCGTCACCATCGCGTGCGGCGCGGCGGGAGCGGATGACCAGACGACGGCCGCCCGAAGGCCCGGTGCGTCCCAGGCGACCGGCCCGTACGGCTCCGTTTCGACACCGTCCGGGATCGTGGCACGATGTATGGCATGACGACGAACCGAAAGGTCCATGCCGCGTAGCCGGCCAGGACACGTCCGGACCGGCCTTTCCCGCCACCGGACACCGGACACAGGCACCGCCATCGACGGCTTGTCCTCGCGCGCGCTGTCCGAGATCTCCCGACTCGAACGCAGCCGCAACTACCTGCGGCCAGGCGACGTCAGCACGGCCGTGCGCCTGTGGAAGGACTATGTCCGCCGCCCCGAGCGTCAACTGTGGCATGACCACGAGTGGGGGAACGCGCACTGGTACTGCTGCGGCGATCCCTTCGAAGCCCGCGCCCTCCTCGATACCGTGATGCAGGCCATGTCGCCTCGGAACGCCCGCGAACTCCGCCAGGTCGTCGGCCGATCCGACGCCGTCTGGAACCGGCCCTCACCGCCGTACGAGGCGGACAGCGCTTGAAGAGGAAGCCGGCAGCCCGCGTTCTCCCCTCGCCGGTCGAACCGTTCCGCGAGCTCCGGCACCGGCCGGGTTCCGCAGGCCCGGGACCGCCGACCGGTGGACGTGGCTCGTTGTCTCCGACCGACGGCGCGCCAGGTTCGCCCCCGCCCTGGCAAGACGGGGGCACCAGGCGCGTCGCGGAACGATGCCCGGCTTCCTTATGCGCGCTTATGCGCGTTGCGGGTCACGCGGGTCCGGCCTCACGGGAAGCTGACGCCGGCCCGTCCGGCCGACGGCGCTCCCGGCCCGGCAGGTCCGCCGTCCGGATGCCGGCCGGGACCGGCACGTTGCCGGAAGGCCCCGTTCACAGCCCCGGCGCGGCACGTGGACGGCGGCGACCGCCACCTTCCCTCACTCGAACTGCCGAGGCGGCGTGCGTGACATGGAACCCGTCGCCGCGCTTCCCCCATCGCCGATGTACCTGTTGGTCGCTTCCCTGAGCAGGGTCTTCGCCGCGTGGCCCTCATGGGATCGCCTCCTTCGCGCTGTCGGGGACCGTCCATCCGACGCCGTCCGTGGCTCGGCCGCCTCCCGGGACGCCCCAACGGGCGTGCAGGCGGCTGCACTTCGGATCCTCCCGGCGTGCGGCGCGGTGCTGCGCAGGACCATAGGGGTCATGGGTGCACCCTTGCAACCACACTGGAAACTTCATGCACCGGCTAGACCCGCCAGATGGCACACGCGAGACTGTGCCGCAAGCCCAGGAGAAGGAGCGAGAGCGGCATGCCACCAAGGACGGCACCCACTGCGCGGCAACAGCGAATCGGCGCCGAGTTGCGCAGGATGCGGGAGCAAGCGGGCTTGAACGTCGCCGAAGCCGGGCGCCTGATCAGCGCGGATCGCAGCCGCATCAGCAACATCGAGGCCGGACGGCTCGGCGTGAGCGCGGAGCGCATCCGCACGTTCGCCGACCTCTACGCATACCCGGACGGCGAATTCGTCGAGACCTTGGTACGGATGGCGGAGGAGCGCCACAAGGGTTGGTGGGAGCAATTTCGGGGAATCCTGGCCACCAGCATGCTCGACCTCGCGGAGCTGGAATACCACGCCGCGAGCTTGACGGTTATGCAGTTCGCGTACATCCCGGGGCTCCTCCAGACCGAGGAATACGCGGCAAGCCTCTTTCGGAACACCGTTCCGCCGCTGAGCTCAGTGGAGGTGGAACGCCGGGTATCGCATCGAATGAGTCGAAAGTGCGTGATGCAGCGCGACCCTGCGACACCGTGCACCTTCGTGATCCACGAAGCGGCACTGCGGATGATCCACCCCGGCAGGGAGGGTCAGCTCCGACAGCTGGAGCGGCTGCTGGAGATGAGCACCCACGACGGCCTCACCATCCACGTGATCCCCTTTTCCCACGGTTCGTTTCCGGGAGCCAACAGCTCCTGCACCTACGCTGCGGGGCCTGTTCCGCGACTGGATACGGTACAGATCGACACCGCACATGGATCGCTCTTCCTCGACACCGACTCGCACCTCGAAAACTATCGGTGCATCCTAAGGCACGCCAAAAAGACTGCCCTCCCACCGAGGGCCTCCCGGGATTTCATCCGCAGCGTCGCGAACCAATTGTGAGGGCAAGGCATCCAGATGTCGGAAGTGAAGTGGCAAAAGTCTTCCTTTTCCAACGACAGAGACGAGTGCATAGAACTGGCGAGTGAGATCCCCGGCGAAGTGCTGATTCGCGAGAGCGATGCGCCGGGCGCGACCATCAAGGCATCTCGCGCCAAGCTGCGCGCTTTCATCTCCGGCGTCAAGGCCGGTGGATTGCGTCACCCGATTTAGTGCACCAGCAGGTTCGGTCGCCCTCCATCTGTGCAGGTGGGGGGCGTTTGTCATATGCCGGTGCAACCGTTCACCGGTGAACCCTTGCACCGGGGCTTCGCGCGCCGCTACCTTCCGTACGTCGCCACCGCCCCGGGCGGCGCCGACCGCGCCGCCGGAACTCGGCGTGCACGTAGGGCAGTTGGATTCGCCAAAACGTCACTACCTGACCTCCGCGCGCGCCACCCTCTCCCCAAAGGAACCATCCGCCCGCGCCAGGAAGTGAGCCATGCCTCCCACCCCCCACATCGCCGGCCTCGCACACCTCACCGACCCCGACGGCCGTCTCCTCATGCTCAAGACCGCAGAAGGCAATTGGCGCCTGCCGGGCGGCCCGGCGCTCCCCAACGAGTCGGCCCGGAACGCGATGGCCTACCACGTACGCCGGGACCTGCACATCAGGGTCGAGCCCCGGTTCGTCCTCGGCATGGAGCCGATCGTGGGCACCGGCTCCAGCGCGTACCTGTTCGCGTGCGACAACCTCCAGGCGGACGACATCGCACGCATCCAACTACCGGGCGCCCGGACGGAGATCACCGCCTTCGCCTTCGTCGACTACCCCGGCATCGCCGAGGGCGTCAGCCCCCACGAACACCTCCTCATCACCGGGGCGGCGACGGCCTTGAGGACGACGGAAGGCCGTTAGGCGAACGGGCGGGGCCCGGCGCCGACCGGAGCGCCTCCGCCACCGGGCGCTCCGGTTGGCGCCGGGCCGCCCTGGGTAGGGCGGGATGGTGCCGTTCGTCCCGAAGGCGAGGAGAGCCCGCCGTGAAATTCCTCTTCGATGACGAGTCCTTCGCCTTCGAGACCCTGCGTACCGCGTGCTTCGCTGCGTACGGCGGGGCCGATCTCGGCGAAGTGATCGCCACCGCGCGGGCGATCCCGGACGGTGACGAGGACGCCTGGTACCGCCGGTGGCGCGCCACCGCCGCCCGCGTCCACGAACAGGGGGACAAGGCGCTCGCGGCAGGGCAGCGCGTCGGTGCGCGCGAGGCGTTATTGCGGGCGTCGAACTACTACCGGACCGCCGAGTTCTACCTCCGCGACGACCCGTTCGGCGACGACCGGGCCAGGGAACTGGCGGGCCTCGCCCGCAGCACGTTCGCGACCGCCGCCGCGCATCTCGACACTCCGGTGGAACGGGTGGCGATCCCGTACGGGGACACCACCCTGCCCGGCTGCCTCTTCCTCGCCGACGACTCGGGTGCGCCGCGCCCCGCGATCGTCTTCACCAGCGGGTTCGACTCCATCCTGGAGGAGGCGTACTTCGCGGTCGCGGCGTCGGCGCTGCGCCGCGGCTACCACTGCCTCGCCTACGACGGCCCGGGCCAGGGTGCCGCGCTCCGCGAACAGCGGCTGTTCTTCCGGCCCGACTGGGAGGCGGTCGTCACCCCGGTACTGGACTACGCCCTGACCCGCCCGGAGATCGACCCCGGCCGCGTCGTCCTGTACGGCTACAGCTTCGGCGGCCAACTCGTCCCGCGCGCGGCCGCGTTCGAACACCGGGCCGCCGCACTCGTCCTCGACGGCGGCATCTACAGCTACTTCGACGCCACCACCCGGCCGCTCCCGCCGTGGCTGCTCCAGTGGATGCTGGACGGCCGGGACGACGACGCGGAGCGCGTCCTGCGGATGGCGATGGCGGGCAGCACCTCCCTGCGGTGGGCGCTGCGCAACGGGGTGTGGACGTTCGGCGCCGACTCGATCGCCGACTACGTCCGCCGCTCGCGCGCCTACACGCTGGACGGCGTCGTCGACCGGATCACCACGCCCGCCCTGATCTTCGACCCGGAGGACGACGCCTTCTTCAAGAGCGAGCCCGCCCGACTGCACCGGGCACTCAGGGCACCCAGCACCCTCGTCACCCTGCCGGGGGCCGACGGGCTCGGCGAGCACTGCGCGTACGGCGGTCGCTCCACCCTCCACCAGCACATGTACGACTGGCTCGACCAGACCCTCTGAGCCGCCCCCTCCCCTGGTTCCGGTGCGCTCGCGCCCGCCCCGACCCCGTCGAAGATCCCGATGACAGGGAGTCCTCATGAGCACCGAGACGAGCACCGACGCGCGGCTCGAAGCCGGGCTCTCGCCGGAGAGGCTGGCCTTCTTCACCGATGCGATCTTCGCGATCGCGATGACCCTGCTGGCGGTGGAGCTCAAACACCCGGGCGACCGGCAACTCGGCTCCGGGCGCGCGCTGTGGGGCTTCCTGGTCGACCAGCGGAGCGCCTACCTGGCGTTCGCGTTGGCGTTCGTGCTGCTCTGGTCGGTGTGGCGGCGCCATCACGAGCTGATGGACGGGGTCCGCC
This sequence comes from Streptomyces mobaraensis, assembly GCF_020099395.1. Taxonomy (NCBI): domain Bacteria; kingdom Bacillati; phylum Actinomycetota; class Actinomycetes; order Kitasatosporales; family Streptomycetaceae; genus Streptomyces; species Streptomyces mobaraensis. The sequence goes on from NZ_CP083590.1 coordinate 3,060,902, forward strand.
GGCTGTCCAGGGGGTTCGCGTTCTGGCACGCGCCGTTCCTGCTCCTGGTGGCCTTCCTGCCGTTCCCGACGGCGGTCATCGGCGCATCGATCACCAATCCGCTGGCACAGACCCTGTTCGCGGGCACGATGGCCGCCATGGTGTGCTGCGAGGCGACCGTGAAGGAGATCGCCGTCGCCGCCCGCCTGGTTGTCGACGCTCCTGCCACCACGCGCCGGCAGGCCGACGCCTCCTGGTCCGTCGGTTTCTGGTTCGTCCTCAGCGGCGCTCTGGCCTGGGTATTCCCCTACGCCTACGTCCTGTGGTTCGTCGCGCACGGCGCCGCCGCTTGCGGCGGGCCTCTCTTGGGGTGGCTCCGCGCCGGACGGGCCTCGGTGGGTTGACGGGCCTCGGTAGCTTAGGCGGATGTCTTCCGTACTTGTGATCGGTTACGACCCTCAGGGCATACCCGGCGTCGATGGGACAGCGCTCCGCGCCGCTCTGGACGCCGAGTTGGCGCGTTTCGGCGAGCACGGCATCGACGCAGCCATGACGCTCGTCCGCGTCGACGCGTCGGCCGAGCCCGCGCTCGTCGCGTCGTTGAGCGAGCGTCCGTGGGGCGTGGTCGTGATCGGCGGCGGGATCCGCAAGACCGAGCAGCTTCTGCCCCTCTTCGAGCAGATCGTGAACCTGATCCGTCAGCACGCGCCACAGGCCGCCATCGCGTTCAACAGCAGCGGCGGGGACAGCGTCGAAGCGGCGCAGCGCCGGCTCTGAGCCGGCGGGCTCCGGTCACGACATGCCCCCGGCCGCGAGATGTCGTCTCGTGGCCGGGGTCCGAGGGTGGGATCAGCTACAGCAGAGGGCGCGGGCCTCCGCTAGTCGCGGTACCGGAAGACGATCCGGCCGCGTGTGAGGTCGTACGGCGGGAGCTCCACCAGCACGCGGTCCTCCAGCATGATCTTGATGTAGTTCTTGCGGACCTTCCCGCTGATGTGCGCGAGCACCCGGTGGCCGTTGTCGAGCTCCACGGTGAACATGGCGCTGCGCAGGCACTCGATGACCCTGCCCTGCACCTCGATGACGTTCTTGTTCCTCGTCATCGGCCCAGCTCCAGGTCCAGGTCCAGGTTCTGGTTCAGGTTCTGGTCCAGTTCAAGCTCCAGGTTGCTGCTCATCGGCCGGGCGCCGAAGCCCTCGACCAGCGCGGAGGCCGCGCGGTTGGCCTCCTGGACTTCCGTCCAGGCCGCCGCGTATCCGGCGTGGTGCAGCGTCCCCAGCGCGTGGGCCAGCAGCGCCCGCGCGATACCGCGGCGCCGCTCGCCGGCCCGGACCGCGAGCAGCCCGATGCGCGGCCGGATCACCGTCACCACGCGGATCAGGCCCAGGTAGCGGTCCGGGCCGGCCGCCACCGCGTACTTCGACGGGTCGACGATGGTGTCGCCCGGGGGAAGGGGGATCACCTCCGCGGGCATCGAGTGCCACCCGGCGGCCGCGCCGACCTCGTCGCGTATCGCGCGGTCCAGCTCCCGGAGCAGGGCCTCGTCCGCCTGGCCGGCGGGGACGATCGTCACGCCCGGAGGCGGCGGGACCGCTCCGAGTCCGGTGGCGCGCGGGTCGGTCGGCACGGCGTACTCCCACTCGCGGCGCCGGACCGCGAATCCGGCCCGCCGCCAGCCGGCCGTCAGTCCGGCGTCGGCTTCGTCGACCACCGCGTAGAGCGGCGTGGGCAGTTCGGCCAGCATCGCCTCGGCGAGCCGGTCGAAGACAGCGTCGTGCCAGGCGTCGACGCAGGCGAACAGGCGCCCGTCGGCCCGGCGCTCCGCGTATCCGCGGCCGACCACCAGGCCGTCGTCCAGCGCGTGCCACTGCCTGTCCGCGACGCGCGTGATCACCACGGCGTTCTCGCTCAGGCCGGAAGGGAAAGGTGTTGTGTTCATCGGAGTCTCCTCAGGAGTGCCTCGGTCTCAGGCGCTCCTGGCGACGCCGAACGTCAGCCGCCGGACCGTGACGGAATGAGGGAGCACCCACGGGTAACTGCGTTCACGGGTCTCACCTCCATACGACGACTTCGCGGTCCGCCATGAACGTAACCGCGGGGCGCCGCCTCGCTCAACTCATTTTTTCGCAACTGCGCTCGGGCGTCGTGGCGAGGTGACGTCGTCGCGCCGTCGCGTCCCGCCGTAAGATCGACGACGGCATCGCGTGCCGGTCACCGGCCGGGTGAGGCATGGAGGTGCCGGGGATATGCCTTTGGAGGCATTCCTTGCCAGTCGAGCTGAACCACACCATCGTCCACGCCCGGGACAACCGGGAATCCGCCGAGTTCCTCACGGAACTGCTCGGCCTCGAAATCGCCGCGGAGTGGGGCCCGTTCATCGCGGTCGCGCTGAACAACGGCGTCACGCTGGACTACGCCACGATCCCCGCGGAACAGATCGCTCCGCAGCACTACGCCTTCCTGCTGTCGGAGGAGGAGTTCGACGCGGCGTACGCACTGATCACGCGGCGCGGCATCGAGCACTACGCCGACCCTCGGCGACAGCACCCGGGCATGGTCAACCACAACGACGGTGGCCGCGGCGTGTACTTCATGGACCCGTCGGGGCACGCCATGGAGCTCATCACCGTCCCGTACGGCGGATGGCCGGCGTAGGCGGCGGATGGCCGGCGTAGGCGGCGGATGGCCGGCGTAGGCGGCGGATGGCCGGCGTAGGCGCATGAGCCGGGGGCCGCGTTCCGGCGCGGGACGCGGCCCGCGGCCGGCACGACCGCCCCGCGCCGCCCGGCAGGGACACCGACCGGCCCCCAGCCCGGTTCACCGAGTGGCGGGCAGCTTGTGGACGACGGTGTCGTCAGGGTCCAGCCGTCGGCCGTCCGCGGACAGGACCTCCAGCGGGCGCAGGGGCCGCTCCCGGCGGCGGTCGAGGAGCTCCGAGTGGGGTTCGTCAGGGGCGAAGAAGTGCTGCTCGCCCCACTGCCGCAGCGCCACGATGACGGGGAAGAGCGCCCTGCCCTTCGGGGTCAGGACGTACTCGCGGTAGGCGCTGCCGTCCGAGGCGGGGACGGACTCCAGGATGCCGCCGGCGACGAGGGTGCGCAGCCGGGCGGTGAGGATGTTCTTCGCGACGCCGAGGCTGCGCTGGAACTCGCCGAAGCGCCGGCTCCCGTCGAAGGCGTCGCGGACGATCAGCAGGGACCACCAGTCGCCGATCGCGTCCACCGAGCGGGCGACGGGGCATTCGCTGTCGTCGAAGCGGGTCCTGGTCACCATGGCGTCCCTCACTCTCGGGCTGGTTGCAACATGCTACCAAGCGGGTTTACGGTCGGGTGCTGGTGGCAAGTTGCAACCAGGGAAAGGTGGGGGTGCCGATGTCCGGCGACAGCGGGAGCGTGACACGACAGGCCGCGAAGCGGCGGGCCGCGCCACGACGGGCCGGCGAACAGGGCGAACAGGGGCCCGCGTTCACCCTCTCCCGCGGCCTCGTCCTCCTCTTCGCCGTGGCCTGCGGGGCGGCCGTGGCCAACGTCTACTTCTCCCAGCCGCTCCTGGTGACCATGGGCCACGACCTCGCCATGAGCCCGGCGGTCGTCGGCAGCGTCGTGACGCTCACGCACGTGGGGTACGGGCTGGGGCTGTTCTTCCTCGTGCCGCTGGGTGACGTCGCCGACCGCAGGCGGCTCGTCGTCGTCCAACTGCTGCTCCTCGTCGGGGCGCTGGCCCTGGTGGCCGCCGCCCGCTCGGCGGCGCTGCTGCTCGTGGGGATGGCGGCGACGGGGCTGCTCGCCGTCGTCACGCAGACGCTGGTGGCCTTCGCGGCCTCCCTCGCCCCACCCGCCGGGCGCGGGCGGGTCGTCGGCCTCGTCACCAGCGGCGTCGTCACCGGGATCCTGCTCGCGCGGACCGCGTCCGGCCTGCTCGCCGACCTCGCGGGCTGGCGGTCCGTCTATGTCGCCTCGGCGTCGCTGACCGCGCTGCTCGCCCTCGTCCTGCACCACGTGCTGCCGCGCCGCGTCGCCACCCCGCCGACCACCCTGCGCTACGGGCAGCTCCTGCGCTCCACCCTCACCCTCTTCGCCCGGGAACGTCTCCTGCGGCTGCGGGCCGCGTTCTGCCTGCTGGTCTTCGCCTCCTTCAGCACCCTGTGGAGCAGCATCGCCCTGCCGCTCAGCGAGGCCCCGTACCGCCTCTCCCACAGCGCGATCGGGGCACTGGGCCTGATCGGGGTCGCCGGCGCCCTCGCCGCGACCGTCGCCGGCCGCCTGAACGACCGCGGCCACTCCCGGCGCACCACCGGCATCGCCCTGGCCCTGCTCACCGCCTCCTGGCTGCCCCTGGCCTTCACCCGCAGCTCGCTCTGGGCCCTCTTCCTCGGCGTGATCGTCCTCGACCTCGCCGTCCAGGCGGTCCACGTCACCAACCAGACCCTGATCTACACCCTCCACCCGGACGCCGGCAGCCGCCTGATCGGCGGATACATGGTCTTCTACTCGATCGGCAGCGCCGTCGGCGCCCTCGCCGCGACCTCCCTCTACGCGGCGGCCGGGTGGGGGGCGGTGTGCGCCCTGGGGGCCGGGTTCGCCGGACTCGGATTCGTGCTGTGGTTGATCACCCGGCGGGCCGGGACGGCCCCGGGGGATCACCGTGCGGTTCCGCTCCGCTAGTCGTCGGGATCGTACGTGTCGACGAAGTTCCGGACGGAAGCCTCCATTTCATCGTGGCTCATCGGAGATCCGTCCGACGTCGCGCTGGAGAAGCCCTGGCCACTCGGCCCGGCGGCGCGCACACCGGGTGAACGGCCCGGCACCCGGATCGTCACGCATACGGTCCGATAAAACGATCCGCCCTCCGGTGGCCGCTTCCGGTACGCCGTCGGCCGACGGTGCGTTCGGGTCGGGCGGGTGCCGGAAGCCCCCGTCCGGCACCCGCCCGGCAGGGGCCCGTTGGGCGGCCGCTTACGCCTTTCGCTTACGCCTTCCGAGCCAAGAGCTGGACCTCGCGGAACTGCCGGCGGTCCGTGGGCTCCGGTTCGATCAGCAGGCGGGACGTCTCCGTCAGCCCATGCTCGCGGAGGAGGGTGGCGAAGCGGTCGGGAGACCAGCGGTAGGCCGTCGCCACCGTGTGCTCGTAAGGCTGCGGCTCGTCGTCCGGGGCGTCCGTCGCGGGGAAGGAGATCAGGAGGTGTCCGCCGGGAGCCAGGACGCGGCCGAACTCGGCCAGGATGGTGGGCAGGTCCCACGGTGGGGTGTGGATGACGGACCAGCGCGAGAGCACGCCGCCGAGCGTGCCGTCCTCGATGTCCAGGGCGGACATCGAACCCGTCTCGAACCGCAGGGCGGGGCTCGCTTCGCGGGCGAGCTCGATCATGGCGGGCGAGGCGTCGATGCCGAAGGCGTTCAGGCCCAACTCGTGGAGGTGGGCCGTGATGTGGCCCGGCCCACAGCCGAGATCGGCGACCGGGCCGTCGCCGTTCGTCCGTACCAGCTCGGCGAAGGCGCTCAGGAGGGCGCGTTCCAGGGGGCGTTCGCGCAGGTGGTCGCGGAAGAGGTCCGCGTAGGTGGCGGCGACGGCGTCGTATGCCTCGCGGGTGGTGGGCAGGGCGTCGGATTCGGTCATCCGGAGACCGTAGCGGGGCGCGTTCTCCGGTGGGGAGGGGGCCTGGGCCATGGGCCCCGGCGCCCTCACGCCCGTCCGCGACGGGCGCCGGCCGCTCTCCGGAGGGGCCGATCGCCTCGGCGACCGCGGAGTCCAGCGCCGCCCCCGCCTGCCCGAACGCACGTCTCACCCGATGGACATTCCTCCACCCGCGACCGTCCGACGGATTAGGCTGCCCCCGTGGCTGACATCCAGGCTGATATCCAGATCCCCGCCGACATCAAGCCCGCCGACGGCCGTTTCGGCGCCGGCCCGTCCAAGGTGCGCCCGGAGGCGCTCGCCGCCCTGGCGGCCACCGGATCCTCGCTGCTCGGCACGTCCCACCGCCAGGCGCCGGTGAAGAACCTGGTCGGGTCCGTGCGCGACGGCATCCGCGCGCTGTTCCCGCTCCCCGACGGCTACGAGGTGATCCTCGGCAACGGCGGGTCCACCGCGTTCTGGGACATCGCCACCCACGGCCTGATCGAGTCCAGGTCGCAGCACCTCTCCTTCGGCGAGTTCTCCTCGAAGTTCGCCAAGGCCGCGAAGCTCGCGCCCTGGCTCGCGGAGCCGACCGTCGTCTCCGCCGACCCCGGCACCCACCCCGAGGCGTACGCCGAGCCGGGCACCGACGTCTACGCGCTCACCCACAACGAGACGTCCACCGGCGTCGCCATGCCGATCCGCCGCGTGGCGGGGGCGGACGAGGGCGCGCTCGTCCTGGTGGACGCCACCTCCGGCGCGGGCGGCCTGCCTGTGGACATCGCCGAGACGGACGTCTACTACTTCGCGCCGCAGAAGTCCTTCGCCTCCGACGGCGGCCTGTGGATCGGCGTCTTCTCCCCCGCCGCGCTGGAGCGCGCCGCCCGGGTGCACGCCTCCGGCCGGCACGTCCCCGAGTTCTTCTCGCTGCCCACCGCGATCGACAACTCGCTGAAGAACCAGACGTACAACACCCCTTCGCTCGCCACCCTGTTCCTCCTCGACGAGCAGCTGAAGTGGCTGAACGGCCAGGGCGGCCTGGACTTCGCCGTCCGCCGCACGGCCGCCTCGGCCCGCGCCCTCTACGGCTGGGCGGAGGCGTCCAAGCACGCCACCCCGTTCGTCACCGACCCGGCCAAGCGGTCGCAGGTCATCGGCACGATCGACTTCTCGGACGACGTCGACGCGGCGGCCGTGGCCAAGGTGCTGCGCGCCAACGGCATCGTCGACACCGAGCCGTACCGCAAGCTGGGCCGCAACCAGCTGCGCGTGGCCATGTTCCCGGCGATCGACCCGGCGGACGTCGAGGCGCTGACGGCGTGCGTCGACTTCGTGGTGGAGCGGCTTTGACGCCGTGACCTGGGGAGGACGTTCGGGGAGGTCCGGGTAGGCCGGCGAGCCGGGGCGATTGTCAGTGGTGCGTGGGAAGGTGGCTCCATGACGACGACACCCGACGGCCGACCCGTTCCGCCCCCGCTCGCCGGCGAGCGCGAGGCGCTGGAGAGCTGGCTCGGCTTCCAGCGCGCGACGCTCGAGACGAAGTGCCGGGGTCTCGACGACGAGCAGGTGCGCCGCACCTCCGTCTCGCCTTCCACGATGTCCCTGCTGGGCCTGGTCCGGCATATGGAGATAGTGGAACGCAACTGGTTCCAGCGGGTGTTCGCCGGGCGCACGGTGCCGGAGATCCCGGCGCACGCCGGCTTCGGGCTCGACCCCGCGCAGGGGCTGGACGAGGCCCTGGCCGCCTGGCGGGCCGAGATCGCGGTCGGGCGGGAGCTGATCGCGGACGCCTCGCTGGACGACGTGGGGCGGCTGTCGCCGGAAGAGGCCGCGGGGCTCGGCTCGGAGGTGGTGTCCCTGCGCTGGATCCTCATCCACCTGATAGAGGAGTACGCGCGCCACAACGGGCACGCGGATCTCCTCCGGGAGGCGGTGGACGGGGTCACGGGCGTGTAGGCGCCGGGCAGTTGTGCAGTGGCGGGGCCCGCCGGGAGCCCGGCCCGTTCCGGGCCGGGGCGCTGAGGGCCGGGGGCCGACAACGCCGTGCGCCCCGGCACGGATGCCGGGGCGCCCTCCGGTCCCTCCCCCGTCAGGCCACGTCAGGCCCGGGCCGTCGTCCCTCGTCGCCGCAGGGCCGCCCAGCCCAGGAGCAGCAGGACGACCCAGACGCCCATCACGTACAGGGCGATCCGGGTGTCCGCGCTCCAGGCGATGAGGACGGTCACGAACGCGAAGAAGGCCAGCGCCAGGATGTTGGTGTAGGGCGCGCCGGGGAGGCGGTACGGGGAGGGTTCCGCCGCTCCCCTCGCCACCGCCCGGCGGTAGCGGAGGTGGGTGACGAGGATGACGCTCCAGACGAGGATGGCGCCGCCCGTCGAGACCGAGGTGATGTAGGCGAACGCGTGCTCCGGGTCGAGGGCGTTGATGAGGACGCCGAGTCCCATGACGACCGCCGACACCCAGAGCGCGGGGGCGGGGACCCCGCGGCCGGTGAGCCGGGAGAGGGCCTTGGGGGCGTGGCCGTTGACGGAGGCGGTGCGCAGCATGCGGGCCGTCGAGTAGAGGCCGCCCGCGTTGCAGGAGGACAGCGCGGAGGTGAGCACGATGAAGTTGACGATGCCCGCCGCGGCCGGGATGCCGATCTTGGCGAAGGCGGCGACGAAGGGGCTGACGCCGGGGCTGAACTCGGCCCAGCTGACGACGGAGAGGATGACGATGAGGGTGCCGATGTAGAAGAGGCCGAAGCGCACCGGGAGGCTGTTGATGGCCCGGGGGATGTTCTTCTGCGGGTCCTCCGCCTCGCCGGCGGTGACGCCGACGAGTTCGACGCCGAGGTAGGCGAAGAGGACGATCTGGAGCGTCATCAGGGAGTCGTGCACGCCGTGCGGCGCGATCCCGCCGTCCTTCCACAGGTGGGTCACGGAAGCGGTGTCACCGACGTCGCCGAAACCGACCACCAGGACGGCGACGCCGACGAGGATCATCGCGACGATGGCCACGACCTTGACGAGCGCGAACCAGAACTCCAGCTCGCCGAACGCCTTCACCGAGATCATGTTCACGGCCAGCAGCACCACCAGCGACACCAGGGCCGTCTGCCACTGGGCCACGCCTGGGAACCAGTATTTGACGTACTGCCCGGCCGCCGTGATCTCGGCCATGCCGGTGGTGACCCACATGATCCAGTAGGTCCAGGCGGTCGCGTACCCCCAGAACGGGCCGAGGAACTCCCGGGCGTACTCGGCGAAGCTACCGGACACCGGGCGGTGGGTGAGGAGTTCGCCGAGCGCGCGCATCACCAGGAACAGGACGGCGCCGGCCACCGCGTACCAGATGATCAGGCTCGGCCCGGCCTGGGATATGGCCGTTCCGGCGCCCAGGAACAGGCCCGTGCCGATGGTGCCGCCGATGGCGATCATCTGGATCTGCCGGGTGCCGAGTCCGCGCTTGTAGCCCTCGGCGGTCTCGGCCCCGCGGGCCCCCGCGTCATGCCCGGCCGGCCCGGCCTGCTCCGCGATCCCCGCGCCGCCCTTGCCGGGAACGGCGTCCACGGGCTCGGCGGGCGTCGTCCCGCCCGTTGTCGGTGGCTGCATGCAACAGAACCCTTCTCGATCCGTGCCGACGAGCCGTGCCGCCTCTTCGGCACGGAGCTCGGTTCCGCGACCCTAGGTACGCTTTTCGGCCATCGACAAGTGTTTTCGAGATCTTCATACAGCACAGGGGCGCAGGTCACACCCCGTACGCCGGGGCTCAGGCGCCGGCCGCCAGCTTGAGCGTGACGGCCCCGGCGATGATCGCGGCGAAGGAGAGCAGCTTCGGCAGCGTGATCTTCTCCTTGTAGAGGACGGCGCCGAGGACGACGGTGCCGATGGAGCCGATGCCCGTCCAGATCGTGTAGCCGACGCCCACGTCGAGGGTCCTGAGCGCCTGGCTGAGGGTGAAGATGCCGCCGGCGGCGGCGAGGACGGTGAAGACGGACGGCCAGAGCCGGGTGAAGCCCTTGGTGGCGTTGGTGCCCAGCGCGAAGGCGATCTCGAAGACGATGGCGACGGCGAGGTAGACCCAGGCCATGACGGCGCTCCTTTGCGGGGGGGGGTGGCGACAGGGTTACGAGAGGGGTGGTGGTGAGGGGCGGACGGTTCAGGCGGAGGCCGGGGAGGCCGGGGCGCGGCGCCGGCCGGTGGACGCGCCCTCGCCGTCCGCGCCCGCTTCGTCGCCCGCGCCCGCTTCCCCGGACCCGCCGGACCCGCCGAACCCGTCGGCGAGCTTGAGGCCGAGCACCCCGCCGATGATCAGGGCGAAGGCGAGCACCTTCCAGGCGTTGACCGGCTCGTCGAAGATCACCGAGCCGAGGACGACCGTGCCGACGGACCCGATGCCCGTCCAGACGGTGTAGCCCACGCCGACGTCGAGCGTCCGCAGCGCCAGGCTCAGGAAGAAGATGCCGCCCGCGGCGGCCCCGGCGGTCAGCAGCGAGGGCCCCAACCGGGTGAAGCCTTCGGTGGCGTTGGTGGCGAGGGCGAAGACGACCTCGAAGACGGACGCGATGAGCAGGTAGATCCAGGCCATGGTTCCGGCTCCTCCGGGCGTTGGCGGATGGTCGACACATGTAGTTGCATGTACGTGCATGCTTTTGGGGACAGGAAGAAGCATGCATGTGCAAGTAATCTTGTGTCAACGCCGTACAGCCACCCACACCGCCGCCGCCACCGTCATCACCGCCACCACGACCGCTCCGGAGCCGCAGATGCCCGCACCGACCGCCAGGCCCGCCGAGTCTTCCGAGGCGTCCGGCCGTCCGACGGACCCCGCACCAACCCCCGCACCCTCGGCGGACGCCCGCATGTGGCACCGCTTCCTCGCCCTCCACGCCCACGTCGAGCACCGGCTGAGCACCGCGCTCCAGCGCCACCACGGCCTCGGCCTCTCCGAGTACCGGGCGCTGGGCTTCCTGGCCGCCGCGCCCCGGAGTGAGCTCCGCATGCAGGAACTGGCCGACCGGCTGGGGCTCAACCAGAGCTCCGTGACCCGCCTGGTCGGCCGGCTGAACGCGGCCGGCTTCACGTACCGCGACGTCTGCCCGGACGACAAGCGCGGCGTCTACACCGTCCTGGAGGAGGCCGGCCGCGCACGGCACACCGCCGCCACCGCCACGTACGAGGCCACCCTCACCGCCGCGCTGGAGGAGGCGGCCGAGAACGACAGCGGCGCGGGGGCGACGGTCGCGGCCCTGCGGAGCACCCTGGGCTGACCTCCACCCGCACCCCCGAAAGTCCCTGGGACGCAAAAGCGTTCGCGCCTGTCGCGCGACCCCGCCTACCCTTCTCGCCATGCCTCCCGCGAAGACCTCACACGTCTGCCTCCCCTGCCGGTCGTCGTTCAAGCTGGCGCGGCTCGGGCCGGGGGAACCGGCGCGGCGCTGTCCGGGCTGCGCGGAGCCGATGACCGAGGCGGGGGCCGCGTTCCAGCCGCCGCGCCGCCGGGACGCGGCGGGCTGGCGCACCCTCTCCGTCCTCCTGAACGCGGGCGTCCGCTTCCATACGGACTGCTGCGACGACGGCCCCGGCTACCGTCCGCGGACCCTCTTCGAGGTGCGTGAGCGCATGACGTACGCCCGCCGGACCGGCGAGCCCTTCGCGCGGGCGCTCGTCCGGCGCGAACTGCCCTGAACGGACCGGCGGACGAGGGCGTTCCGGCCTCCGGGCAGGGTGCCCGGCCCCGACCGGCCGGCGGACGGCGGGTCAGGTACAGTGACGCCGACCAGAACCGCGTACGACCTGAGGAGGTGGGACCGATCACCGCAGTGGCAGGTCGGGTGCTCCCCCTCCGGATGAGTGCGGTCGCCGCGTAGGCGACGCGGCGTACGGGAGTGCCCTTCTGATTCCCCGGAAGGCTCTCATGTCGACATCATCCTCTCTTTCCCCTCTCACCCCTCTCTCCTCGCTTTCCTCGACCGTCAGCAGGCTGCGGGCCGCGGGGTGCGTCTTCGCCGAGGAGGAAGCCGAGTTGCTCCACTCCGCGGCAAGCTCCGCCGCGGCCCTCGACGCCCTCGTGGAGCAGCGCGTCTCCGGCGTCCCCCTGGAACACGTCTTGGGCTGGGCCGAGTTCGCCGGGCTGCGCGTCGCCGTGGGCCCCGGGGTCTTCGTCCCCCGCCGCCGTACCGAGTTCCTGGTCGAGCAGGCCGTCGCGGCGGCCCGTCCCGGCGCGGTCGTCCTCGACCTGTGCTGCGGCTCGGGCGCGGTGGGCGCGGCGGTGGCCGCGGCCCTGGGCAGCGTCGAACTGCACGCCGCCGACGTCGAACCGGCCGCCGTCCACTACGCCCGGCGCAACCTCGGGCCGGCGGCCCGGGTGTACGAGGGCGACCTCTACGCACCACTTCCCGCACGCCTCCGGGGCCGGGTGGACGTCCTGGTGGCCAACGCCCCGTACGTCCCCACCGGCGAGATCCCGCTGCTGCCGCCCGAGGCGCGCGACCACGAGCCGCTGGTGACACTGGACGGCGGTGCGGACGGCCTGGACGTGCAGCGCCGCGTGGCCACGGAGGCGGTCCGGTGGCTGGCGCCGGGCGGCCGGCTGCTGATGGAGACGAGCGAGCGGCAGGCGGTGCGGTCGATGGCCCTGTTCGCCGGCGCGGGGCTGGTGCCGCGCCTGGCGGTCTGCGACGAACGGGACGCCACGGTCGTCGTCGGGACCCGGCCGGGGCGCGGGGGCGTCCGCCCCTCGTCCCGGTCTTTGCCGAACGGTCGACCCACCGACGGTCCGGTGCGCATACGCTCCCGTCATCCCTGATCACCACAGCGGCGGCCGGTGTGTCCCCACGTGCCGGCCGCGGAGGAGACGTGTGCCCATGTGCGCGACGAGAGCGGCGAGTTCGACGGGTTCGACGGGTTCGACCGATGTGACCGGAGTGTCCGCCCGGCTGCCCGCAGCCTGGAGTTCGGCGGTCGTGGGGCAGGTGGGGACCGCGCAGATCAAAGTGCTGCGGATGGACGGGCGTCCGGTGCCGGAGGAGCGGCATGAGGCGGCCGAGGCGCTGCTCGTCCTCGACGGCCTGCTCCGGCTGGCCGTCGACGGGCGCCCGGTGGACGTCGGGCCGGGTGCGCTGTACACGGTCCCGGCGGGCACTCCGCACGCGGTGCTGCCGGGCAGCCACGGCACGCTGGTGATCGTCGAGCGGGCGGCGGACTGACTCGACGCCCTTACGGGGCGGGCGCGCCCGCTCACCCCGGCCCGTTCACCCCGGCCTGTTCACCTTGCCCCGCTCACCCCGGTCCGTTCTCCAGCAACGCCCGGCCCAGCGGCGTCAGTGTGTGCCGCACCGACGGGCCGGCGCGGCGCGTCGTGATGAGGCCCGCCGTCCGCAGCACGGTGGCGTGTTCGCTGGCGGAGGCCGGGGAGACGCCGGCGGAGCGGGCGAGTTCCGCGGTGCTGCCGCCGGTCGCGGCGGCGGCGAGGACGCGGGCCCGGGTGCGGCCCATCAGGGCTTCCAGGTGGGCGAGTTCGCCGGGACGCCCGGTGCCGGTGGGTGGTGTGAGGACGGAGAGGTGGGCGGCCGGTTCGCGGGCGATCGGGTAGCGGATCTCCAGGGGCGCGTCGGGGTCGGCGCTGTCCAGGCGGAGCACCGGCGCGGTGAGGAAGAAGGTGGGGGTGAGCAGCACGCCCCGGCCGCCGAGGCGCAGGTCGATGTCGAGCGTGCAGGGCGCGTGCAGGACCGGCGACTCCCAGCGCAGGGTGGGGTGGAGGTCGGCGAGCAGCCGCTCGACGCCGTGGTCGGCGAGGACGCGGGCGCGGTGGGTCCGGTCCGCGTGGGCGGCGGCGGCCAGCTGGGGCCAGTAGGGCGCGATGGCGGCGTCGTAGTAGGCGCGGAAGCCGCGGTCGACGAGCCGGGCGGCCTCGCGGTCGCCGGTGTGCAGGTCGCCGATCCAGCGGGGGACGTCGGACCGCCACTCCTCGGTGACGGACAGGTCGGCCGTCCAGATCCGGCGCGGCATGCTCCAGGTGGCCCGGAGGCTGTCCTCCAGCGAGGCCGAGCCCCGGACCCGGATGAACGCCTCGGGCACGTACTCGTCCAGGCCCGCCGGCGCCAGCTCCAGCAGCGGCCGGACGGCCGGGGTCAGCCGGCGCAGCGACCGCTCCCGCCAGCCGTCGAACGCGGTCGCGCCCAGGCCGGGGCTCTGCAGCAGCGGCAGGCTGAACGTGGCCTCCGCGAGCGGGTCGGGTACGGGCGTGACGCGGATCCGGGCGAGGTCCTCCGCCTCGAAGTGCAGTCGCAGGGTCATGGCCGACCTCCCTCCGGTCGCTGCGCGGGAACAAGGGCACGAGCGGACCCTTCGGCCGTCCCATGGCCGGACGCACGACCACCCCATAGCGGGCCGCAGGGAACGCATGGGAACGCATGGGTACGTACAGGACGAAGAGGCTCGTTCGTCCGCTTATGTTAAGCGCGACCGGACGCGCCCCTCCGGCCCCCTGCCGGTACCGGTATTCGGCCAGGGCCGAAGGGCTTTGCGGGCGCGGTCCCGCCTGCCCCACACTCCCCGGGCGGGCCGCCTCCACATCGGCCCGGGCGCCGCCGACGCGGCGCGGTCCAGGTGGCCCTGCCGACTCTTGGGGGGACGGCGGGGTTGTGCTGGGGGGCATGCCTGGACGAAGCGGAAGGGCACCGTCCCGCGTGGGGGCGGGACGGCGCCCTCCCCTTTCCCGGGTGCCCTCGGAGCAGGGCGGTACGCGCTCTCGTCACGTGCGAAACGCGCTGTCGGCGGCGCCGGTGCGCACAGTACGTTCACCGCATGGTGACTCCTCCGCCTCCCGGCCGTACGCCCTCTTCCGCCGCCTCCCCTTCCGTCGCCTCCGCTTCCGCTTCCGCCTTCGCCGATGACCTGGCCCTCGTCGTACGGCTCGCGTCGGACACCCTCCGGCAGGCCGAACCGGCCGCCTGGGACCGCCCGGCGGGCGGCCTGGAGTGGACGTGCTGGGAGACCGTCGAGCACCTGAGCGACGACTTCTTCGCCTACGCCGCCCAGTTGGGCCCGCGGCGGCCCCCGCAGGACGGCGAGGTTCCGTTCGTGTGGGAGAGCCGGCGTCCGGGCGGGCCGGCGAACGTCATCCACGCGGACCGCGCGGCGGGCCCCGACGGACTCCTCCAGGTGCTGGAGGCGTGCGGCGCGCTGCTGGTCGCCGTGGTCCGGACGACGCCGCCGGACGTCCGGGCGCACCACGTCTTCGGCGCGTCCGACCCGGCCGGCTTCGCCGCCATGGGCACCGTCGAGGCGCTCCTGCACACCCACGACCTCGCGGCCGGCCTCGGCCTGGCCTGGGACCCGCCCGCCGACGTGTGCGCCCGCGTACGCGCCCGACTGTTCCCCGGCGCGCCGGCGGACACCGACCCGTGGGCCACCCTGCTGTGGGCCACCGGCCGCGGCGAACTCCCGGGCCGGGAGCGGGTGACGCGGTGGCGGTGGGACGGGCGGCCGCGGCAGCTGTAGCAGGCGGCGGGCGCGGCCTCCTCGCTCTGCCCGCCTCGACACGGCCGTCCTCAGACCGCGCACCTCGGATTGCGGCGCAGCTCGTCGTGGATCGCCCAGGCGTCCGCGACCGGTCCGACGTGCCCGAGCTTGTCCGGGTTGAGCACGATGCGGATGGCGTGGATCCGCCCGTCGTGGACGTCGAGCGCCATGACCTGGAGCACCTTGCCGTCCCGATCGCGGAAGACCGCGCCCTCCTGCCCGTTGACCTCCCGGCGTTCGTACGTGACGTCGGCGTGCGCCAGGCGCGGGAAGAAGGCGGCGAGCAGCCGGGCCACCTTCCCGTCGCCGACGACGGCCCTGGCGAGCTGCGGGGTCTTCCCGCCGCCGTCCCCGACCACGGACGCGTCGGTGGCGAGGAGGCCGCGCAGACCGGTGACGTCCCCCTCGCGCAGGGCGCCGAAGAACCGTGCCGCCAGTTCCTCGCGCTCCTCGCGGGCCGCCTCGAAGCGCGGGCGGCCGTCGGCCATGTGACGCCGGGCCCGGACGGCGAGCTGGCGGCAGGCCGCCTCGGAGCGTCCCACGGCCGCCGCGACCTCGGGGAAGCCGAAGTCGAACACCTCCCGCAGCACGAACACCGCCCGCTCCGCCGGACTCAGCCGTTCCAGCAGCAACAGGGCGGCCATCGAGACGGAGTCGGCCAGCTCCGCCGAGCGCTCCGGATCCGCATAGGGGTCGGCGAGCAGCGGCTCGGGGAACCACGGACCGACGTACGCCTCCCGCCGGACGCGGGCCGAGCGCAGCACGTCGATGGCGATCCGGGTGACCGTGGTCGAGAGGAAGGCCCTGACCGAGCGGGGCCGCGTCGGGGTGCCCGCGAAGCGGAGCCAGGTCTCCTGCACGGCGTCCTCGGCCTCGCTCACGCTGCCCAGGAGGCGGTAGGCGATCGAGAAGAGGAGGGGGCGCAGCTCCTCGAAGTCGTCGGTCCTGCTCGTGCCGCTTTCTTGTGACGTGTGCTCCACGGTCGTCGTCATCGCCGTACCCCCATGATCGAGAATGCTCCGCTCCCCTACACGACGAGACGGCGGCGCCGCCTGTGACATCCGGGGTGGCTCGCGGACGCCGGGCAGCCTACGCGTCCACCCCCAGCAGTTCGCGGAACGCCTCCGCGCCGTCCGGCGTGACCTTCACCGCCCGTCCGGATCCGACGCGGCGTACCCAGGCGCGGTCGAGCGCCGTGGCGCAGAGGGCGGCGCCCAGGGCACCGGCGAGGTGGTGGCGGCGTTCGGTCCAGTCGAGGCAGCTCCGGACCAGGGGGCGGCGGTTGCCCGCGGGGTGTTCGAAGGCGAGGGCGTCGGCCAGCCAGGCGCGGCCCGCCGGGGTGACGGCGAGTCCGGCGTCGGCGGCCACCAGGCCCCGGGCGAGCATCGCGTCGGCCAGGGTCACGCCCAGCCGGCCGGCCAGGTGGTCGTAGCAGGTACGGGCCCGGGCCTCGGCGCCGAGCCGGACGGACGCGCGCAGGCCGTCCGGGCGCGGCGTACCGGGGGCGTACGAGGCGAGGGCCTCGATCAGCCCGGCCGCCTCCGGGCCCGCCAGCCTGACGTACCGGTGCCGCCCTTGGCGTTCCTCGGTCAGCAGGCCGCCCTCGACGAGGCGGGAGAGCTGTTCGCTGGCGGTGGACGGCCGCACCCCCGCGTGGCGGGCCAGCTCGCCCGCCGTCCAGGCGCGGCCGTCGAGCAGGGCCTGGCAGAAGGCGGCCCGGGTGCGGTCGGCGAGCAGCGCGGCGGTCTCGGCGAGAGGTGACATGACGTCATCATGGCGCGGGAACGGTTCGGCGGGCGCCGAAACGTTCCGGCCGTAGCGTCGGGGCATGACGACGCACACGCACGTCCTCGACGACGCCGCCGACATCCGGGCCGCCCTCGCCGACCCCGCCCTCGCCCCCGAACTCCCGGCCGGCGCGCCGGGCCCCGCCGGCGCGAGTGTCGCGTGGCTGCGGGCCACCGTGGCCCGCTTCTCCTCCGGCGAGACGCACCGCCGGCGGCGGGCCCTGGTGGAGGCGGAACTGGCCCGCGTGGAGCCCGGCGCCTTGCGGCGGGCGGTGGAGGGGAAGGCTCCGGCACGGGCCGGGAAAGACGTTCGAGTGCGGGTGGTGCGCGCGCTGGCGGAGGCTCTGGGGATGCCGGAGCCTCGGCAGGTCGCTGACGACGTGGTTCTGGTGGCCGGGGTCTACTTCGGTGGTGAGGATCCGGCCGCGGATGAGGCGGTGGGACGGCTGGTGGCGCTGCTGGGGGCGCCCCCGGTTTCTTGCGGGGGCGAGCCCCCGCACCCCCGAAACCCCGCTTCGCGCGGTTGTCCTCAAACGCCGGACGGGCTGATTTCAGCCCGTCCGGCGTTTGAGGACGAGCGGCGAAGCCGCGATCAAGGGGGTCTGGGGGCGCAGCCCCCAGGAAACGGCGAAGTGGGGGTGCCCCCTCTGGGGGAGGGACCGGGGCATACCCCCCACGCAGAGGCAGTCGCCAACCGCATCGGCCTCCTCGTACAAGCCTGCGCCACCGCCGCACTGGTGGAGACGGCGACCGGCAGCAACAAACCGCTGGCGCGGGTCATCCGGGAGAACACCCCCCTGCGCGGCATGCGGCGCGTGGCCACCCGCCCCACCCGCCTCGCCGGACGCGACATCGCCGCGGGCGACGTGGTCGTCCTGGACATCGCCGCCGCCCACCGCACCCACCCCGCACCGCTCACCTTCGGGGCGGAGCCCCGCCCGTGCCCCGGCCGGGCACACGCCCTCGCCCTGGCCGAGGGGCTGCTGGGCCGCCGCCCGTCGACCCCCTTCGCCCGGCTGCACCACCGCTCCGCGCCGCTCCTGCTGCCGAACGCCTGGGACCACGCCTCCGCCGCCGCGCTCGCCGCGGAAGGGTTCCCGGCGGTCGGCACGACGAGCCTGGGCGTCGCCGCCGCGGCCGGGCTCCCGGACGGGGCCGCCGCCACCGCCGGGGAGACGCTCGCGCTGGCCCGCCGGCTCGGGCGCGGTCCGTTCCTCCTCAGCGTCGACGCCGAAGGCGGGTTCAGCGACGACCCGGAGGAGGTGGCCGGGCTGGCCCGGGAGCTTCACGCGGCCGGAGCCGTCGGGATCAACCTGGAGGACGGCCGTCCGGACGGCACCCTCGCCCCCGCCGGCCTGCACGCCGCGAAGATCGCCGCCGTGAAGGCCGCCGTACCGGACCTGTTCGTGAACGCCCGCACCGACACCCACTGGCTCGGCGTCCGCCGGGAGGAGACGGCCGCACGCCTCGCGCGCTACGAACAGGCGGGCGCCGACGGCGTGTTCGTGCCCGGCCTCACGGACCCGGACGGCATCGCCGCCCTGGTCGCCGGTCTGCTCGTCCCGCTGAACGTCCTGCACGCACCGGACGGTCCCACCCTCGCCGAGCTGTCGGCCCTGGGGGTGCGCCGGGTGAGCCTCGGTTCGCTGCCCTACCGGACGGCCCTGGCGGCGGCCGTGGCCGTCGCGACCGCCGTACGCGACGGCCGGTCGGTGGAACGCCGCCTTCCGGCGCCCTCCTACGCGGAGGTACAGGCACTGTCGGCCCCCGGGCGGCGCGGGCCGGGGGACGGTACGCGGTGACGAGGGGGCGGTGGACGGCCCGGAGGAGTACGCCGACCGGAATCGCTGGGCGAAGGCCCTGCCGACGGCGTCCCCCTTGTGACCGCGCGAAGCGCGCGCCGGCCGGTGGACCGGGCTCCGCCTCCAGCGCCGCCCCTCACACCGCGGCACCGGCAACCACGGGAAGTACCCCGCCCGTTCGCTCCCCGGCGTGCCCGGATCCCGACCGGGGCGAAAGCGAACGCGGCCAGGCGGAAGGGAACCCGGCCGGGCGGAAGGGAACCCGCCCGTCCGCTACCCGTACTCCGCGGACCCGGCACCTTCGGCCGTCCGTTCTCCGGGAGCGGGCGTCCCGCCCGCGACAGGCGCCTCCACCGCGCGTTCGGTCTTGGTCCAGTGCCCCCGCCCGGTGACGATCTGCCCCAGAGCGCGCCAGCCGGCCGCGAAGCTCAGATACAGGCTGACCACCACGGCGGGGGACCAGCAGACCGCCTTCCAGAGCGGAAGGTCGTCCGTCCGGTGCCAGTAGAGCAACGCCGCCGCCAGGTAGGCGGCGAAGGGAAGCGCCTGCCAGGCCAGGAGGTTGAGCCATACCGGGCCGGGCACGAGGAGAGGCGTGCCGACGCCGTGGCCGCACAGCGCGCGGAAGATCGAGTAGTGCTGGACGACCGAGGCCGGCAACGTGACGACGTACGGGCCGAGCAGGTAGCCGGTGAGCTCGACGCGGCCGAGGAAGCCGACGGCGGGACGTGCCCAGAGTTCCGGCAGGCGCTTGATGGCGCTCATGTGACCGTGGAACCAGCGGGTGCGCTGGCGGAGCAGCCGGC
Organism: Streptomyces mobaraensis; assembly: GCF_020099395.1. NCBI lineage: Bacteria > Bacillati > Actinomycetota > Actinomycetes > Kitasatosporales > Streptomycetaceae > Streptomyces > Streptomyces mobaraensis. The sequence continues at coordinate 3,080,398 of NZ_CP083590.1, forward strand.
GCGGGCTGGTCAGCCCCTGCTGGGAGACGTACGCCGTGGTGGTGGAGGTGACCGTCCAGCCCCGGGCGGCGAGGCTGATGCCCAGGTCGAGGTCCTCGGTCAGGGAGTCCGACCAGGGCTGGGTCCCGACGCCGTCGAGCGCGGACAGCCTGCTGAACTGGCCGTTGCCGCCCATGCTCACCGAGCCGGTGCGGACCCGGCCGAACTGGGTCAGTGCGCTCAGGGCCCAGAACTCCATGTCCTGCAACCGCAGCAGCAGGCGGTGCCTGCCGCGGATGCGCACGGCCAACTGGACCGCGCCCACCCCCGGTTCCGCGAACAGCCGCGTCACCCGGTTCGCGGCGCCCGGCGTCATCCGGCCGTCGGCGTCCAGAACGCACACCAGTACCCGCGACGCGTCGAGGCCCTCCTTCCCCGCCCGCTCGCGCACCGCACGCAGGCCGGTGTTGAGGGCCGCGCCCTTGCCCTGCCGCGCGGCCGGCGGCGTCCTGCGGAGGAGGGTCACGCGGTCGTCGCCGACGGCGGCCACGATGCGGGAGGTGGCGTCGTCACTGCCGTCGTCCACGACGACGGCGCGCACACCCGGCTGCCCGTCGAGCAGGCACCGCAGGGTGTTGCCGACGACGCGTTCCTCGTTCAGACAGGGAAGGAGGACGAAGACGCTCCAGTCGGCGGGGAGCGGGGCGGGCCGCTCGTGTGCCGCTCCCAGCTGACCCCGGAGTGAGCCGTCGGCGCGGCGGGCGAGGGCGATGCCCCGGAGGAGGAGCGGGATGTTGTACACGACCGTGCACAGGGCGACCCCGAGGGCGACGTATTGGGCGATCCTGTCCAGTGCGGCCACGGGATCCTTTCCGCGGGCGTTCTCGTCCGGGACGCGCGGCTTCGACGACCGGCCGGCTTCGAGAACCGGCGGGTTCGACGACCGGCGAGCCTTGAGGGTCACCCGGCTCCGGGAACCGCCCGGCTCCGAGGGCCGCCCGGCCTTGAAGCGGGGCCTCGCGGGCGGCGCCTCTCTCGGCTCGTCGCTCTCGTCCGGTCTTCGGGCTACCCGGGCGGGATGCCGGTTCCACCCCGATGCGCCACGATTCCGAATATTTGCCGTGGCCACCTACGTACACGTCCGCGCCCCGGCGCACGTCGCGCTCCCCGTCGCGGGCCGCGAGCCCGCCGCGCCCTCGAAAGAGTCACCCTTGATTCCCGCCCGGCCCAGGGCGTTGGCTGGGCGCATGGAGTACACGCAACTCGGGCGCACGGGACTCAGTGTCAGCCGGATCGTTCTCGGGACGATGAACTTCGGACCGCGGACCGACGAGGCCGACAGCCACGCGATCATGGACGCCGCCCTCACTGCGGGCGTCAACTTCTTCGACACGGCCAACACCTACGGTTCCCGCGACGACCGCGGCCGGACCGAGATCATCATTGGCGACTGGTTCGCCAAGGGCGGCGGCCGGCGGGACAAGGTGGTGCTGGCCACCAAGGGGTACGGCGCGACGGAACCGGGGGCCGAGGGCGAGTGGCCCAACCGGTCCCGGCTGTCGGCGCTGAACATCCGGCGGTCCGTGGAGGCCAGCCTCCGGCGGCTCCGCACCGACCACATCGACCTCTACCAGTTCCACCACGTGGACCGGGAGACGCCCTGGGAGGAGATCTGGCAGGCGGTCGACGTCCTGGTCCAGCAGGGCAAGATCCTCTACGCCGGTTCCTCCAACCACGCCGGCTGGCACATCGCCCAGGCCAACGAGACCGCCCGCAGTCTCGGCTCGTACGGGCTGGTCAGCGAACAGTGCCTGTACAACCTGGTCGAGCGGCGGGCCGAGATGGAGGTCATCCCGGCGGCCCGGGCCTACGGGCTCGGCATCATCCCCTGGTCGCCCCTGGGCGGCGGGCTGCTGGGCGGGGCGATCCGCCGCGCGGCGGAGACGGGACGGTCGGCGGAGGCGCTCGCGAACACGGCGGTGCGGGAACGCGTCCAGGCGTACGAGGACGTCGTCGACGCGCATGGGCTCGTGGCCGGCGAGGTGGCCCTCGCGTGGCTGCTGGCGCGGCCGGGGGTGACCGGGCCGATCGTGGGGCCCCGGACGGTGGAGCAGTTGGGCTCCGCCCTGAAGGCTGTGGAGTTGGAGCTGCCGGAGGAGCTCCTGGTGTCGCTGGACGAGATCTTCCCGGGGCCGGGCGAGACGCCGGAGGCTTTCGCCTGGTAGGGGTGCTGCCCCGGTCCCTCCCCCAGAGGGGGCACCCCCACTTCGCCGATTCCTGGGGCTGCGCCCCAGACCCCGCTTGTCGCGGCTTCGCCGCTCGTCCTCAAACGCCGGACGGGCTATATCAGCCCGTCCGGCGTTTGAGGACAGCGCGCGCAGCGCGCTTCAGGGGGTCCGGGGGGCTCGCCCCCGGGAAGCGGCGAAGTGGGGGTGCCCCCTCTGGGGGAGGGACCGGGGCACCCCCCGCCACAGGCGGCAATCAGCGCACAGCCGCCACCACGGCCACAATGACGAGCACCAGGGCAAGCGCCCCGGTCATGATCCGGTTTCTGGTCTTCGGGTCCACCTTGGAAGGGTAACGAACCCCCTCAGTTCCCCCTCGGTACCCCCTCATCACCCCAGCCCCCAGGACCGCACCGTCTCGTAGCGGGGCCGCTCCCCCGGCACCCCCGAGCCGGGCAGCCGGCTGTGGACCAGTTCCAGCCGCTCGGCGGTCCAGGGTGAGCCCTGGAAGTCGGCGAGCGCCTCCGCGTACGGCCGGAGGGGGACGCCGCCGCCGGCGCGGGCGAGGGTGAGGTGGGCGTGGAAGGGGCGGGACTCGTCGACGGGGATGCCCGCGCGGCGGGCGGCCGCGCCGGTGGAGCGGGCGAGGGCGCGGAGGGTGGCGACGTCGCCGTCCGCGCCGGTCCACAGGACGCGGTCGCCGAACCGGCCGCCGCCCGCCAGCCGGAGCTCGTGCGCGGGGTGGCGGTGGGCCGCCCGGCCCAGGCGCTCGGTGAGGTCCGGCAGCAGCGCCTCGTCCACCTCGCCCAGGAAGGCGAGGGTGAAGTGCCAGGTCGCGGGGGCGGCCCAGCGCAGCCGTCCGCTGTCGGGGAGGGCGTGCAACCCGGCCACCGCCGCGCCGAGTTGGGACAGGGCGGCCGGCGGGGGAATGACGGCGACAAAGAGGCGCATGCCGATTAGTGTCGCGCGGATGGAGATCACGCAGCGGGAAGACGACCGGCTGGTCATCAGGAAGGGCGGGGTCGAGGACCTCCCCGCGGTCCTCGCGATGCTCGACAGTGCCGTCGCGTGGCTGACGGCCCGGGGCCGTCCGGGGCAGTGGGGCACCGAGCCGTTCTCGGCGCGGCCGGCGAGCGTCGACAGGATCCGCGACAACCTGGCGTCGGCCACCGCCTGGATCGCCGAGTGCGACGGCATACCCGTCGGCACGCTGACGCTGGCTCCCCGGCCGTCCGAGTACGTCGAACCGGCCGGGGAACCGGAGGTGTTCATCCGCCTGCTCGTCACCGACCGCCGCCGCGCGGGCCGGGGCACCGGCGCGGCGCTCCTCGCGCACGCGGTGCGGGAGACCCGGCGGCAGGGCGTGGACCTGCTCCGGGTGGACTGCTACGCGGGCGACGACGGGCGGCTGGTCGCGTACTACCGGGGCCAGGGGTTCGTCCCGACGGAGACGTTCCGCGTGGGCGACTGGCCGGGGCAGGTGCTGGAGCGCCGGGTGGGGTGACGAGGGCCCCGGGAGCCCCCGCCGCCTCACTTCACGCCGCCGTCGTCAGCGCCCCCGCCGTCTCCCCTCACGCCGCCGTCGTCAGCGTCCCCGCCTCCTGCCGCTCCTCCGCCGGCGCCGGCCGGCGTGGCACGAAGCGCACGGGCCGGCGGCCGCGCCGCAGGTCGACCTGGAGCCGCAGGCCGGCGGCGCGGGCCAGGCCGAGGCCGATGCCGGCCGCCGCGAGGACGGAGATCACACCGCCGGCCGCGAAGCCGACGCGGGCGCCGTAGGCGTCGGTGATCCAGCCGACGAGGGGCGCGCCGATCGGGGTGCCGCCCATGAAGACCATCATGTAGAGGCTGAGCACCCGGCCGCGCATGGCGGGGGCGACGGCCAGCTGCACGCTGGAGTTGGCGGTGACGTTGATCGTCAGACCGAACATCCCGATGGGCACCAGGAGCACGGCGAACAGCCAGAACGTGGGCGACAGGGCGGCGGCGACCTCCAGCAGTCCGAAGACGAGGGCCGCGCCGACCATGACGCGCCGCCGCGAGCTGCCGCGTCGGGCGGAGAGCAGGGCGCCGGCCAGGGAGCCGGCCGCCATCAGGGTGTTGAGCAGGCCGTAGGTGCCGGCGCCGGCGTGGTGGACGTCGTTGACGAACGCCGTGAGCCAGATGGGGAAGTTGTAGCCGAAGGTGCCGACGAAGCCGATGAGGATGATCGGCCAGAGCAGGTCGGGCTGTTCGCGGACGTGCCGCAGCCCCTCGCGGAGCTGTCCCTTGCCGCGCGGGGCGGTCTCGGCCTTGTGCAGCTCCCCGGTGCGCATCATCAGCAGACCGGCGATCGGGGCGATGTAGGAGAGCCCGTTGAAGAGGAAGGCGGCGCCGCTGCCGACGGCGGTGATCATGACACCGGCGACGGCGGGACCGACGAGCCGCGCGGTCTGGAAGTTGGCGGAGTTGAGGCTGACGGCGTTGCCGAGGTCGGCGGGGCCGACCATCTCGTGGACGAACGCCTGCCGGGCGGGGTTGTCGACGACCGTGACGAGGCCGAGGGCCAGGGCGGTGAGGTAGACGTGCCACACCTGGACGTGGCCGGAGAGGGTCAGGACCGCGAGCGCGAGGCCCGTCAGTCCGCTCGCCGCCTGGGTGACGAGGAGCAGGAGGCGCTTGGGGCACCGGTCGGCGATGACGCCGCCGTACAGCCCGAGGAACAGCATCGGCAGGAACTGCAGGGCGGTGGTGATGCCCACCGCGGCGGAGGAGCCCGTGAGGCCGAGGACCAGCCAGTCCTGGGCTATTCGCTGCATCCAGGTGCCGGTGTTCGACACGACCTGGCCGGCGGCGAAGAGCCGGTAGTTGCGGATCCTGAGTGAGCTGAACATGCCCCCCTTGCGGGTCAGGGGGGTGGTGCGTGCGTCGTCGTGGCGGTTCGGTGCGGGTGCGGAGTCTGCTCCGGGTCCCGTACTCAAAGTGGGTTCGCCTCCTTTGCTCGGGCTACAAGTGCGCGAGTTTCTCCAGTACCGGTGCGGCGGCGCGCAGCGTCGCCCACTCGTCCTCGTCCAGTCGCCCGGCCAGCTCGGCCAGCCAGGCGTTGCGCTTGCGCCGGCTCTCTTCGAGCATGGCCTCGGCCCGCTCGGTCTGTGTGACCACCTTCTGCCGGCGGTCCTCGGGGTGCGGTTCCAGCCTGACCAGGTCCTTGCTCTCCAGCAGCGCGACGATGCGGGTCATCGACGGCGGCTGGACGTGCTCCTTGCGGGCCAGCTCCCCCGGGGTGGCCGAACCGCACCGGGCCAGGGTGCCCAGGACGGACATCTCGGCCGGGCTGAGCGATTCGTCGACCCGCTGGTGCTTGAGCCTCCGGGACAGTCGCATGACACCCGAGCGCAACGCGTCGACGGCGTCCGTGTCGGGGTCGGTGCCGCTGTCGGCGGCGGCGGTGTCCGAGGGCTGCTGTGCGGGGTCGGGGACCTCAGGGGAAGAGGTGCGGGACAGGTCCGGCATGTTCATTAGATTAACTCATTATTTCACCTAAGGAAAGTGTGCACGGACGGGCGCACGGGAGCAGCGGGGTCCCAGGGGCGGGCCGCAGAGGGGCGCACGGCGGCAGGTACGCGCCCTCGACGCCTCGCGCGACTCGCCGCCCCCAGCACTTCGCCGCCGCAGTTCCCCGTAGTTCCTGGCACTTCCTAGCAGTTCCCGTGATTCCTAGCCGCCTTCATACATGGCTTATTACGCTCGGCTCATGACCCCAGCTCGCCGTGGCAGCACCAGCGTCACCAGCGTCTCCCTGCGGACCGAGACCCTGGAAGCCATCCGTGCGCGCGCAGGCCGGCAAGGCGTGTCCGCATACGTGGAGGAAGCCGTTCAGCGGCAGCTCCAGCGGGAGGCGATCGACGACTTCATCGCGGCCGCCGAAGCCGATCACGGCCCGGTCGACCAGGCCGAGGTGGATGCCCAGGTGGAGCGTCTGCGCACCTTCCACGCCGCCCGCCGGAGCGGGTCAGCCCCGGAGAACGCCGCGTGAGCGGGACGCTGGTTCTCGACAGCGAAGCCCTCTCCACGCTGTGCCGCCGGCATCGCACCATGACCGTGTGGCTGGACGTCGCCCGAAGACTGGACCTCGTGGTGGTGACCAGCGCCGCGGCCCTCGTCGAAGCACGCGACCCCAAAGTGCCACAGGCGGCGTTCGACCACGCGGTATCCCTGACCAAGGTGCGCCCCGTCACCGAGGAGATCGCCCGCGCGGCTGGAAGGCTGCTGGCGACCGAGGGTCCGCACGGCCACAAGTACGCCATCGACGCGATGCTCGCGGCCACCGCGCATGCGGAGCACGGGGACGTCACAGTGATCACCAGCGACGTCGACGACCTGCGTCGGCTCTGTCGGCCCCATATCGCCGTCGAGGCGGTCTGACGCCGGACGGCACGACGGCCGGGGCAACCGTCACCGGTTGCCCCGGCCGTCGTGGCCGCGTGCGGGGAAGGGCTACTTCACGCCGAGCGCGCGCTCGATCGGGTCGAGCATGAAGTAGACGAGGAAGCAGGCGCCCACCACGTTGAGGAGCCAGGGGATCTCGCGGGCGCGGCGGTCGGCGACGCGGAGGAGGATGAAGGCGAGGACGCCGATGCCGATGCCGTTGGTGATGGAGTAGGTGAACGGCATCGAGACGATCGTCAGGAACGCGGGGATCGCGATCGTGAAGTCGCTCCAGTCGATCTCCTTGACGTTGGCCGCCATGATCAGGAAGCCGACGACGAGCAGGGCCGGGGTGGCGGCCTGGGAGGGGACGACGGTCGCCAGCGGGGTGAAGATCAGGGCGAGGAGGAAGAGGCCGCCGGTCATGAGGTTGGCGAGGCCGGTGCGGGCGCCCTCGCCGACGCCGGCGGTGGACTCGACGAAGCAGGTGTTGGCGGAGGCGGAGCCGAGGCCGCCGGCGGCGACGGCGACGCCGTCGACCATCAGGATCTTGCCCATGTTGGGCAGCTGGCCGTTCTCGTCGGTGAGCCCGGCCTCCTCGCCGACGCCGATGATCGTGCCCATCGCGTCGAAGAACCCGGACAGCAGCACGGTGAAGACGAACAGGCAGCCGGTGAGCAGGCCGACCTCGTGGAAGCCGCCGAAGAGGCTGATGTTGCCGACCAGGCCGAAGTCGGGGGTGGCGACGACGCTGTCGGGGATGCGGGGCACGCTGAGGCCCCAGTTGAGGTCCGGGATCACGGCCAGCTCGTTGATCAGGATCGCCACGAAGGTCATCACGACGATGCCGATCAGGATCGCCCCGGGCGCCTTGCGGACGACCAGGATGAACGTCAGCGCCAGCCCGGCGGCGAAGACCAGCACCGGCCAGCCGTGCAGCTGACCGCCCTGCCCGAGGCCCATCGGGACGGTGGTGTGGGCGGCGTCCGGGTTGCGGGTGACGAAGCCCGAGTCGACCAGGCCGATCAGCGAGATGAACAGACCGATGCCGATGGCGATGGCGCGCCGGAGGCCATTGGGGATGGCGTCCATGACGCGCTGCCGCAGGCCGGAGGCGACCAGGAGCATCAGCACCAGGCCGGCCAGGACGACCATGCCCATCGCGTCCGGCCAGCTCATCTTGGGGGCGAGCTGGAGCGAGACGACAGCGTTGATGCCGAGGCCGGCGGCGCAGGCGATGGGGACGTTGCCGATGGCGCCCATGAGGACGGTGCTGAGGCCGGCCATCAGCGCGGTGGCGGTGACCAGTTGGGCGTTGTCGAGCTGGTGCCCGAACTTGTCCTGGCCGGCCCCGAGGATGATCGGGTTCAGGATGATGATGTACGCCATCGCGAAGAACGTGGCGAGACCGCCGCGCAGTTCGCGGGCGACGGACGAGCCCCGCTCGCTGATCCGGAAGTAGCGGTCGAGCGGACCGCCGGACGGCGTCGGGGACGGCTGCTGGGCGTCGACCGGTGCGGTGGCCGAGGAGGACATGCGGGACCTCAGACGTACGGGACGGGGGCCGAGGCCCACGGAGCGGTTGGCGGGGAGGGCGGGATCGAGCACGGCTGGATGTTCATACAAAAGCAGCCGATCAGATCCGACTCGTTTCAGTATGAATAAACAAGCCCCGAATTGCTATCTCCGCGCGTAGACCCCTATAGGCCCCGGGGATCCGGCCAAGATCGTCGTCTCCGGACGGACTAGGCTGGCGGCCATGACGAAGTGGACACCCAGGCACGAGGCGCCGGAGCCCCTGGAGGGCAATGTCGTCGCCACCATCACCGGCGGCACGATCGTGTGGTTCGTCCTCTTCGTCGTCCAGCTCCCCTTCTACGGCCGGCTCTCCGACGGCGGCCACCTGTGGTGGCTGTGGACCTGTCTGACCGGCGGCGGGCTCGGCCTCGTCGGCGTCTGGTACGTCCGCAAGCGGGACGCCGCGATCAAGCGGCACGCGGCGGCGCGGGAGAACGAGCGCAAGGCGGCCGAAAGCATCCCTTCGGAAGGTGAAACGGGCTGAACGCCCGTACCGTCGGATGCATGAGCGATCCGGCGCAGACCGCGGGCGAGGCCGCGGACCAGGACGCACGCGGGGCCCCCGGCCGACCGCCGCGCCGGCACCCCGGGCTGACCGCCGCGGAGGTCGCCGAGCGTGTCTCCCGGGGCGAGGTCAACGACGTCCCGGTGCGCTCCTCCCGGTCCGTGGGCGAGATCGTCCAGGCCAACGTCTTCACCCGCTTCAACGCGATCATCGGCGTCCTCTTCCTGATCATCCTGGTCGTCGGCCCGCTCCAGGACGGCCTCTTCGGCTTCGTCATCGTCGCCAACACCGCGATCGGCATCCTCCAGGAGCTGCGCGCCAAGAAGACCCTCGACTCGCTCGCGGTCATCGGCGAGTCCAAGCCCACCGTCCGCCGCGACGGCACGCCCGTCCCCCTCGCCACCGGCGAGATCGTCCTCGGCGACGTGATCGAACTCGGGCCCGGCGACAAGTGCGTCGTCGATGGCGAGGTGCTGGAGAGCGACGGCCTGGAGATCGACGAGTCGCTGCTGACCGGCGAGGCCGACCCGGTACTGAAGAAGCCCGGCGACAAGATCATGTCGGGGTCGTTCGTGGTCGCGGGCGGCGGCGCGTTCGCCGCCACCAAGGTGGGCCGCGAGGCGTACGCGGCACAGCTCGCCGAGGAGGCGTCCCGCTTCACCCTCGTCCACTCCGAGCTCCGCACGGGCATCAGCCAGATCCTCAAGTACGTCACGTGGATGATGGTCCCCACCGCCGTGGGCCTGATCATCAGCCAGCTCGTGGTGCAGGACCACGACTGGCGGGAGGCGGTCCGGCGGATGATCGCCGGGATCGTGCCCATGGTCCCCGAGGGGCTGGTGCTGCTGACGTCCGTCGCCTTCGCGATCGGCGTCATCCGGCTCGGCAACAAGCAGTGCCTGGTCCAGGAGCTGCCCGCGATCGAGGGCCTGGCCCGCATCGACGTCGTCTGCCTGGACAAGACCGGCACCCTCACCGAGGGCGGCATGGACGTCTCCGACCTGCGGCTGCTCGCCGACGCCGAGGAGGCGTACGTCCGGCAGGTGCTCGGCGCCCTCGGCGACTCCGACCCGCGCCCCAACGCCAGCCTCCAGGCGATCGTCGACGCCTACCCGGACGGCGAGGGCTGGCGCTGCGCCGAGGCACTCCCCTTCTCCTCCGCCCGCAAGTACAGCGGCGCCGAACTCCACTCCCCCGACGGCGAGGTCGCCACCTGGCTGCTGGGCGCGCCCGACGTGCTCCTCAAGGAGGGCGACCGGGCGCTCGGCGAGGTCGAGGAGCTCAACTCCCAGGGCCTGCGCGTCCTGCTGCTCGCCCGCGCCGGCCGCGACCTGGACGACCCGCGCGTCGCCGAGGACGTCAGCCCGGCCGCCCTCGTCGTCCTCGAACAGCGGCTGCGGCCCGACGCGGCCGACACCCTGCGCTACTTCGACGAGCAGAAGGTCGCCGCGAAGGTCATCTCCGGTGACAACGCGGTCTCCGTCGGCGCGGTCGCCGCCAAGCTCGGGCTGCCGCGCGCGGAGTCGCCCGTCGACGCGCGCAAACTGCCCGCCGAGCGCGAGGACATGGGCAAGGCGCTCGACGAGGGGTCGGTTTTCGGCCGCGTCACCCCGCAGCAGAAGCGGGACATGGTCGGGGCGCTCCAGGCCCGCGGGCACACGGTCGCGATGACCGGCGACGGCGTCAACGACGTGCTGGCGCTCAAGGACGCGGACATCGGCGTCGCCATGGGCGCCGGCTCGGAGGCGACGCGGGCCGTCGCCCAGATCGTGCTCCTCAACAACAGCTTCGCCTCACTGCCCTCGGTGGTCGCCGAGGGGCGCAGGGTCATCGGCAACATCACGCGGGTGGCCACGCTCTTCCTGACCAAAACCGTCTACTCGGTGCTGCTCGCCATCCTCGTGGTCTGCACCCGGGTGCCGTACCCCTTCCTGCCCCGGCACCTGACGCTGCTGTCCACCCTGACGATCGGCGTTCCCGCCTTCTTCCTGGCCCTGGCGCCCAACAAGGAGCGCGCCAAGCCGCACTTCGTCCGGCGCGTGATGCGCTACTCCGTCCCGGCCGGGCTGATCGCGGGCCTCGCGACCTTCGCCACCTACCTGCTGGCCCGCTACTACTACACGGGCGCGGGCTCCCTCGACGCGGAGACCAGCGCGGCGACGCTCACGCTGTTCCTGATCTCGATGTGGGTGCTGGCGATCATCGCCCGGCCGTACACGTGGTGGCGGGTGCTGCTGGTGGCAGCGATGGGCGTGGCGTTCCTGGTGGTCCTGGGGGTGCCGTGGCTCCAGCGGTTCTTCGCGCTGAAGCTGGTGGGGACGACGCTGCCGTGGGCGGCGGTGGGCGTCGCGGCGGTGGCGGCGGTGGTGCTGGAGGTGGCCTGGAGGTGGGTGGGGCGCCGGTTCCCGGCGTAAGACGGAGTGACGCGCCGGCGTGAGGGGACGACGCGGCGGGCGACCGGGACCGGTGCCCGCCGGCTGACGGTCGACAGTGATCTCACGCGGACGGCTGCTCGTCCTCCAGGAAGTCCCGCAGCTTCTCACGCAGCTCCGGTGTGTCCTCGTGCTGATGCACGGAGACGGCGTGCTCGGCCGCGGCCCGCAGGACCTCGTCCTCCTCGCCGGAGATGGTGAGCGTGCAGTGCGACTCGCTGGGGTACTTGCGGCAGTCCGCCACTTTCCTGGTCATCTCGGCCTCCCGGGTCCCGAACGAACCGGATCGGTACTTCCCAGCGTAGGACGACGCGGCCGAGGCACACCTCAGTCGCCGAGCACCCGCCGGACGTGCGCGGCCAGTGCCGCACGCAGCCGCTCCGGGTCCTGGCCGCGCTCGCCGACGAGGTGCTCGACGAGGTCGGCGCGGACGGCCGCCAGCAGCGCGTGGGCGGTGAAGGACGCGTCGTCGCCGTCCCCGTCCCCGCCCGGCAGCCGGCGCAGCGCGTCCGTGAGCACGTCGTGCCACCACCCGTAGTGGCCCGCCGCGCGCCGCCCGCGCCCTCACGGACCCGGCGGCCCCCTGCCGCGAGCTCGTCCTCACCGGCCCGCGCGCCCTGAGCTACGCCGAGGCGGCGGCCGTCGTCGCGGACGTCACCGGCCGCCCCGCCCGCCACCGGCCCGTCCCGGCGGCCGAGTTGCGGGAACGGCTGGCCGCGGACGGGCTGCCCGCGCCGTTCGCCGCCCTGCTCACGCGGCTGGACGAGGACATCGCGGCGGGGGCGGAGGACCGGGTGACGGACGAGGTGCGACGGATGACGGGGCGCGAGCCGCGCGACTTCCGCGCGTTCGCGGCGGAGGCGTTCGCGCGAGGCGCGTCGGGCGCGCCGGGCGCGGCGGGTGCGCCGGGCGCGGCGGGTGCGCCGGGCGGGGCGGGTGCGCCGGGCGGGGCGGGTGCGCCGGGCGGGGCGGGCGCGTCGGGTGCGCCGGGCGGGGCGGGGCGGGCGCGTCGGGTGCGCCGGGCGGGGCGGGCGCGCCGGGCCTCCGCATAGTGCGGGCACGCCGCAGCCGGGCGCTCCGCGGACCCCTCGCTCCGGACGGACGCCTCGGAGAAGGGGTCGGCGGGAGGCTCGGGAAGACGCCCCCGGGCCTCCCCCAGCCCCCAGAGGACGCGCCCACCTCAGCCCGGCTCAGCCGCGCTGCGCCCGCTCGTAGACGGCCTTCGCGACCGCGCCGAAGCGGGGGCCGGACATCGTCCGGCTGCCGTCCGGGGAGTCGCCGTGGCTGTTGACCGACACTAGCGTCCCCAGACCGGACTTGGCGTCGAAACCGGCCAGCCAGGGGCCGCCGCTCGACCCGCCCGCCAGGTCGCAGGGGATGACCACCTCGTCGTCGGGCCCCGCCTTGGTCGTCCCCCGTGCAGGCCAGCAACTCCTCGCCGCGCTGCGGGCGGGACGCCGGGTAGCCGAAGGCCGTCACCTTCTCGCCCGGCTTCCGGTCGAACGCGATCGCCTGGCCGCCGACCGCGTCCGTCAGCCTCCGGCCCTTGACCGGGTCGACGGTGAGCGCGGCGACGTCGCCGACGGCGTCCTTCGCCCAGGAGGCGGGCGTCACGGTCCTCGCGACCGGGAAGACGCCGTAGGGGCGCTTCCCCTTGTCGTAGCCCGGCACGAACACGAGGTCCGTGTACGTGTTGACGGGCGAGGCCGGCCGGCGAACGCAGTGCCCGGCCGCCATCACCACGGACCGGTTGCCGCTGCGGACGGCGGTGGCCGTGCACCAGGTGTCGTCGCCATTGGCGTTGACGAAGAACAGCCGCCCGACGGTCTTCATCGGCGTGCCCTTCCACGGCTTCGCCAGCGGGCCGGACTTCCCCAGGTCCACGGCCAGGCCGGTCTTCCGCATCCGCTCCGGCGTCCAGTAGGCGAGCGCCTCCGCGCGCTCCTTCGCCGTGTACGCCGCCTCGGCGACGGCCGGCGCGGCGGCGCTCCGGCCGGCAGGGGCCGGGCCGGCGGCGGAGGCGGCGGGAGCAGCGCCGAACGTCGCGGTGGCGGCCAGGACGGCGGCTGCGAGCCTGCGGTGGGCGGGACGGGGAAGGCGCATGGGAGTGGTGTCTCCTGACGGGACGTTAGGGACGGCTGTGTCGGGCGGGGAGACGAGCGGGGGAGCGGTGCGGTTCCCGGGGCGGCGCCCCCGCGCGCGGGCCCGCCGAGCCGGGATCTTCCGGGCGGCCCCCTCCGCGCCGGAGTGCTTCCGCGCCGGGCCCTTCCCGCAACGCCCGCGTCGGGCGGCGACCCGCATCCGGACCTCCCTGCCGACGGGCCCGCCACACCCGTCGGAACTCGTCGAAGCCCGTCAGGCCCAGCCCCCGTCGGGCGTCGAAGCCCATCAGGACCCATCAGGACCCACCGGGCCCCCGTCCGAGGCCCACCCCCACCCCGCCCCCGGCTCAGCCTATGCGCGGCAGCGACTCCCGCAGCTCGGCGAAGAGCGCCAGGAACACCTCGTAGTCCGGCACGTCCCCCAGCTCCCGGGCGCACTTCTTCGTCCAACCGCCGGCCAGCTCCACGGTCACCCAGCCCTCCTTCACCCGCGCCGGCCCGACGCGCTCCCACGGCACCGGCTTCTTCCCCTTCCAGATCAGGCCGCCGGGGCTGAGGCCGAACTCCCCGAAGGTGACCTCGTGCCCCTGCCGGAGCCGTTCCCGGTCGGCCGGCAGCCGCCGGGCGGCGACGTGTTTGCGGAGCGCCTCGCCCAGCCCGTAGTACCGGTGCCCGTGGTCGCCCTCGCGCTTGTAGTAGGCGTCGAGCTTCAGCGAACCGCCCTTCGCGCAGGTGACCGTGAAGGTGAAGTACATCGCGTCGTACTGGCCGTTGTAGGTGCGCCGGGTGACCTTCGCCGTCACCTCGGTCATGTCGTCGAGGTGGAACGCCAGCGCCGGCTTCCCGTGGTTGTGGCGGACGACGCCCCGCGCGAACTCGTAGACCCGGTTGGGTTTTTTGCGCGACAAGCCGTTCGTCAGCGCGTACACCTCAAGCAGTTCCCCGAGGTCACGGCGTTCGGCGACCTCCCGCGCCTCCGGCGTGAAGACGCGCCAGTCGCCTTCCCTGGGCAGCAGTATTTCCGGCATGCGGCACCCCCGTGCGTCCGATCGGATACCCGGCAGGGTAGCGCCGGAGGGGCGCGCCCGTCCTGCCCCGCTCCGGTTCCGCACCACCCGGGCGGGCGCGTCCGGAGAGCGTGCCCCGCCACACCACCGCGTACGGCCTCACCCGCGGTAAGGCCGCCGCCACGTCATGCCGTTGAGCGCGGACGTCAGTCGAACCACCGGTCCCGCGCGAGCTCCGCCGTCCGCGACGGGTCCTCCAGCAGCGCCGCGGCCTCGAAGCGGCGGGACCAGTGGCCGGCGGCCCAGGCGAGGCCGGCGGCCACGCCCTCCAGGGTGGTGGCGTGCAGGACGCCGTCGGGGCCGAGGCGCCAGTCCAACTCCACGTCGCCGACGTGCAGTTCCTCGTGCTCGACGTACGTGGTCGGCGCGTCCGGCAGCAGGACGCGGACGCCGTCGGGCACCTCGCGGAGCTCCCCGGCGCTCGCCTCCACCACCGCGGGCACCGCCTCGCTCAGCCGTCGCACCTGCAACAGCTCCGCGAGGTCGGCGGCGCGGTCCGGGCGGACGGGCAGCAGCGGCAGGCCGGCGGCCAGCGGGAGGAGATCGGGCGCGTCGGCGACCAGCGCGTCCGCCGCGTCGACGACCCGCACCTCGCCGTCGACGACGGCCCGCAGGTCGTCGGGGAGGGTCACGTCCTCGGGGTCGAGCGCGGCCAGCAGGCCGTAGAGGGCGTGCAGCCGGTCGGCGCGCACCGGGCGGTCCGGGTCGGCGAGGCGGGCCAGCAGCTCGGCGGCGCCGCCCGGTTCGTCGAGCAGGGCCGCGGCGGTGGTGCGGACGCCGAGGGCGCGCAGCACCTGCTCGTCCGCGAACCCGGTCGCGTCCGCCTCCTCGTACAGGCCCTCCAGCAGCGGGTCGCCGCCGGCGGCGCGCAGCCCGGCGGGGCGGCGGCCGTCGAGGACCGGGTGGCCGCGCAGCCACCAGGCGGTGTAGGGGCGGACGCTCTCCGTCGTGCCGTCCGGCAGCAGGACGCGGACGGGCGCGGTGAGCGCGTCGCGCAGCGGCGGCCGGGACAGCATGGCGAGGGCCCGCGGCCAGGCGTCGTCGGCGACCAGGTCGAGGTCGCGGACGGCGGTGAGCTCCGTCGCCACGGGCGGCACGGGCGTCTCGGGGAGTCCGTCGAGGACGTCCTCGCACCAGACGTCGACGGCGTCCAGCAGCCCGGCGTCGTCGGGCTCGGGGAAGTCGCCGTCGCGCGGCTCCAGTTCGTCCGGATCGAGGACGACGTCGGCCGCCCGGACGAGGGCGAAGTCGGCGAGGACGCCGACGGCGGTGAGCGGCTGGGCGCCCCAGCGCTCGGCCAGCGCGGCGTCGCAGGCGGCGAGTTCGCCGGGGCGGATGACCTGCTCGAACGGGCTGCCCGGGAGGACGAGTTCACCGGCCGGGGCGAGTTCGCCATCCTCGTCGGGGAGAGCGAGCGCGGCGAGCCACGGCTCGTCACCGGGCGCGAGGTTGGCGTCGCGGACGAGCGCCAGGACGGTGTCGGCGAGCTCGTCGGGGTCGAGGGCGTCCTCGTCCCACGCCTCCGCCGCGTCGAGCGAGTGCGCCACCGCGGCGCGGACCTGCGGGGTGGTGAGCACCGCGCGGGGCGAGGAGGGCGTGGCGCCCAGCTTCTCCAGCAGCGGGTGGGCCGCCGCCGGGTGGGCGATCTTGAGGCCGAGCCGGGACAGCCGCTCCGCGCCGGACGCCGCCTCGGCGTCGGCGGGCGGCAGCAGCACCTGGCGGGGGCCGACCGCGGTGCGGCTGCCGTCGGCGAGGGGGACGGGCAGGCCGCTCAGCCGGTCCGGGTCCACCCCGGCGAGGCTGTCGTACAGCCGCCACCACCACTCCGCCGTCCGCTCGACGCCCGCGAGCCGGTCGATGGTCTCCCCCAGCGACACCCGTGCCACACCCAGCGCGCGCAGCTCCTGACGGCGCTCCAGCCCCGCCGGCAGCAGGCTGCGGAACAGCTCGCCGAGCACGGTGACGGTATTCGCGCCCGCACCCTCCACGATCTCCGCCTCGGAGGGCCGCAGCGCGTACGCCTCCTCACCCTCCGGCGCGGCGGACGCGCTCGGCAGGAACGCCACCCTCGGCAGCCGCTCCAGCACCAGGCTGCGCAGCTCCGCGTCGAGCGGGCTCTGCGCCAGCGGCGACGGGACGAGGTCGAGGATGCCGGCCGTCACCGGACGCCAGTCGCGCAGCAGCGCGGTGTACGCCTCGGCGGCGCGGCCCACCAGGAAGTCGGTCAGCGGGCCGGGCGCGGCGTGCCGGCGCGTCGGGTCCATCGGGAAGGTGGCGATCAGCAGGGCGGGCAGGCCCAGCGGCTCGTCGGTGGGCGTCGGGGCGTGCAGCACCGGCGCGGTCCGCGGGCGGGCCGGGGCGCCGTCCGGGCCCACGGGGACGGCCCAGGTCAGCGCCCAGTTCGGGCGCAGCCGCTCCTCGACCGGGCGGTCGGCGAGCAGCGCCGGGTCCAGCCGCCCGCCGGCCCGCTCGACGCGCCAGCGGGTGGTCTCCCCCGCGCTGTCCTCGACGACGACGTGCCCGGCCTCCTGATGCGTCGTCAGGGTGCGCGGGGCCGCGCCCGGCAGCTCAACGACCAGTTCCCGCAGCCCGGGGAGGGCGAGCAGCAGGGCGTCGTCCACGCCCGCGAGCAGCCGCTCGGCGAGGTCCTGCGCGGCACCGTCGCGCAGCGGCAGCACCACGACGGTGTCGTAGCCCTCGGGCGGCGTGCCCTCGGCGGGCAGCGGCAGCCGGAGCAACGGGACGTGGCCCTCGCGGCGGCGCAGCTCGTCGCCGAGCGCGGGCGCGCCGGCCGCCGCCTGCTCCGCGAGCCCGCGCGCCTCCGCCAGCGACCAGCGGACACCACCCGAACGGCTGAGGACGGCGGGCTCGTCGCTGACGGCCAGGACGGCCGCGAAGCCGACGCCGAAGCGGCCCGCCGCGCCCGTCTCCTCCCGCTTGGCCGACGCCCGCAGCGTCGCCAGCGACTCCACTCCCGCCGCGTCCAGCGGCGCACCGGTGTTCGCGGCCGCGAGGACGGCCGGGCCGTCGGCGTGCGCCGGGTGCAGCGTCAGCCGCAGTCTGCCCGGGACGCCCGCGCGGGCGGCGGCGTCGGCGGCGTTCTGCGCCAGCTCGACGACGAGACGGTCGCGGTAGCCGCCGAGCGCCAGGTCCTCCTCGGCGTTGGCGTCCTCCCGGAACCGGGCCGCCGACGCCGCCCAGGCGTCCAGCACCCCCCGGCGGAGGCGGCCGGTACCGAACGGGTCCGTCGCTGTGCCGCTCACGTCGTCTCGTCTCCTCTGCGTGGAGCTCTGCCCACAGGGGTGGGCCTTGCAAGGGTGAACGTACCGTGCGGGTGTTCGCGGGGGCGGCGGGGTGGGAGGACCGGGACGTCAGGAGCCCGCGCCGCCGGCCCCCGTCCCCCACGGGCGTCCCGGGACGACTCCGGGGTGTCTCCGCCGGACTCGTAAGGATGACAAGCCGGTTGGGGCGGCCGGCGGCGGGGCAGATCCCCCGTCCGGCGGGGTCACATCCCCCGGCGAAAGGGGAACCTCATGGCCACTGTCTCGATCCGCGACTTCTCCTTCATCCCCGGCCAGTTGACGGTCGCCGCGGGCGACACGGTCACCTGGACCAACGACGACGGCACCGACCACACGGTGACGGCCGACGACGGCTCCTTCGGCTCGGAGCCCTTCGGCCGGGGCGGCACCTTCGCCCACACCTTCGCCCAGAGCGGGACGTTCCCGTACCACTGCGACATCCACCCGGAGATGCGGGGGACGGTCACGGCCGGCTGAGGACGGGCCGGCGTCTCCGCGTCACCTCACGCGCGGCGGCTCCCGTCCGTCCCGGGCGGTCGGTTCGCGGGCGGGACGCCCATGGGCCCGCCAGGCGCGCCGCCGTCGGCCGGACCCGGCCGCCGCCCCGCCCTGGCCACGCCCCGCGCGAGCGGCTAGGCGTGCCCCAGGTCCTCGTCCGCCTCGTCGGCCCCCCCGCGCCGCGTCCCCCATCGGCAGCACGTCGACGACCGTCTCGTCGATGACGGGGGGCGCCGGGCGCGGCGGCTTGGGCATGACGGCGGCCTCGGAGTGGCCGCCGCAGCCGTAGGAGAGGGAGACGACGTGGCCGTCGGCGGCGCCGAACTCGTTGCCGCAGACGCCGAAGGCCTGGCCGAGGGAGCCGCCGATCGGGATGAGGAAGCCGCAGCTGACGCAGGGGGCGGGGGCGGCCTGGGCCATGGGCGTCTTGGCGCCGTGCGACTCGTCCCAGCGGTCGGCGGCGATGTGCAGGCCGTAGCGGGACAGGACGCGGGCGCGGCGCATGCCGAGCTCTTCGGCGAGCGAGGTGAGGGAGCCGCGCGCGGGGGCGGTCGGCTGGGCGGCGGGCGGGCCGGGCGCCACCTCGGCGTCCTCCGCGTCGGCGAGGTCGGCCAGCTCGTGGGAGAGGGCGGCGGGGGCCACGACGGAGTTCGGCGGCGGCTCCTCCGCGCCCGTCCAGCCGGGCTCCAGCCGCAGGTCGTCGGACTCGGTGGGCAGCAGGTCGCCGGGGCCGAGGTCGCCGGGGCGCAGCCGCTCGCTCCAGGGCACCCATTCGGGGGCCAGGAGGGCGTCGGGGCCGGGCAGCAGAACCGTCTCGTCGAGCGTGACGTTCTTGGCGCGGGAGGCGCGGGCGACGGTGACGGCCCAGCGCCAGCCGCGGTAGCCGGGGTCGAGGCAGCGGAAGTAGTGCGTGACGACGCGGTCCCCGTCGGCGGTGACCTCGACGTGGTCACCGACCTGCCCGGGGTGCGCGGCCTCCTCGGCCGCCGTACGGGCCAGTTCGACCGCCTCGGCGCACAGGCGGTCCGGGGTACGGCTTCGCATCGCAGCACTCACAAGAATCGATTCTCTCTTCCACGCCGTCTCACGAGTGCGCCAGCCGAGCGGCCGGGCCGGCGGACGGAGCGGACCGGAGGACCGCGTCGACGTCCGCGCCCGAACGGCCTCGGGCGCACCTGGTCATGTCCATTCTGCGGGATCGAGACTCGGCGCGCGGCCAAGAACGACCGCTGGTGGCGCGTGGGGCACGCTACCTCGGGTGACCACCCGGGGGATACCCGGGTTTCGGTGAGCTCCCCGGGTCGCTCCGGTACGCCCCCGGGAGCCCCCGGCCGAAGCGACCCGGCCGAGTGTGCCGTACTCCGCTCCAGGTGGGGCAAGATGACGTCGTGGGTGTCATCCGGTCAGCACATGGCGGTCCGCTCCGCCGGGGCGGCCGGAGCGTCGGCCGTGCCCTGCGCGCGCCCGTCACCTGGGCCGCGCGCGGCATCCGCAAGGCGACGCACGCGCACGGCGCGGGCGAGTCGGGCCTGGCCAAGCTGATCGAGCTGCACGCGGTGCACTCCGCGGGCGACATGCTCATCACGATCGCGCTGGCCTCGACCGTCTTCTTCTCCGTCCCCACCGACCAGGCCCGCGGCCGGGTGGCGCTCTACCTGGCGATCACCATGGCCCCGTTCACCCTTCTGGCCCCGGTGATCGGCCCGCTGCTGGACCGGCTCCCGCACGGGCGCCGGGCCGCCATGGCCGCGGCGATGATCACCCGGGTGGTCCTGGCCCTGACCATGACCGGCGCGGTCGCCACCGGCGGCCTGGAGCTCTATCCGGCGGCCCTCGGGGTGCTGGTGGCCTCCAAGGCGTACGGGGTGGTGCGGTCGGCCGTCGTGCCACGGCTGCTGCCACCGCGGATCTCGCTGGTGAAGGCGAATTCCCGGGTGACGCTGGGGGGACTGCTGGCCACGGGAGTGGCGGCCCCGCTCGGAGCGGGGCTGCACCACCTGGGGCCGGCCTGGCCGCTGTACGGCGCGTGTGTCGTCTTCCTGCTCGGCGCCTATCTGTCGCTGTCCCTGCCGCACATGGTCGACTCGGCGAAGGGCGAGGCCCGCGCCCGCCTCGCGTCGGACGAACACCGGCACCACCGGCATCACCGGTCCCGTCTGCCCGGGCACAGCCGGCCGCTCGCCCTGCCGCGACGGTCCGCCCCGAGCGGGCGCGGCCCGGGCCCGTGGCGGGCGTGGCGGGAGCGGCGGGCGCTCCGGGAGCGCCGCCCCAAGCCCGGGCTGCGGACCGTCGGCCGCTCGGTGCTGCACGCGCTCCAGGCGAACAGCGCGCTCCGCATGCTGTCCGGTTTCCTCACCTTTTTCCTGGCGTTCCTGCTCCGCGTCCACCCGCTGAGCGGGCTGAGCCCGGCGTTCTCGCTCGGCATGGTCGCGGTGGCGGCCGGCGGCGGGAACGCCCTCGGCACCGCGATCGGCGCACTGCTGCGCTCCCGCGGCCCGGAGAAGACGATCGCCGTCGTCCTCACCGCGGCGCTGGCCTCGACGATCGTCGCGGCGGTGCTCACCAACGCGTTCTTCATCGTCCTCGTCGCGGCGGTCGCGGGCATCTCGCAGGCGCTCGGCAAGCAGTCGCTGGACTCGCTGATCCAGCGCGACGTCCCGGAGGAGGTCCGGACGTCCGCGTTCGCCCGGTCGGAGACGCTGCTCCAGATGTCGTGGGTGCTCGGCGGCGGCATCGGCATCCTGCTGCCGCTCAACGGCGTCCTCGGCATGGCCGTGGCCGCCGGGTTCCTGGCCCTGGGCGTGGCCACGGCCGTCCGGGGCCTGCTGACGGCCGCCCGGCGGGGGACGCCGCACCCGCGGGTGGCGTGACGGGCGACGGGCCGGTGCGGTGCCCCACGACCGCCCGACGCGCCCCGACGCACCCACGCGCCGCCCGCCCCAGGGCCCCTCGCCGCCCCCGTATGGGCCCCTCGCCGCCCCGGTACGCCGCCCGGTCCCCGGTGGTCCGGCGCGGCTCGCCGCACCCGCGCGACACGGGATTGACGTGGCCAGATAGCCTGCCCGCATGACCGCTGCGTTTTTCCGGGGCAGAAGCCGCCGCGCCGCTGCCGCACTCGGGGCCGTGACCTTCGGTGTCGTCGCCCTCTCCGCCTGCGACAAGCCGACTCCGCTGACGACGCTGACCGCCGACAAGTCCGAGGTCCACGCCGAGGCCGCCTGCTACGACGGCAAGGGGGGCATCGAACAGTCGGACCTCGCCGACTGCCTGGGCAAGGGCGGCAAGACGCTCAAGGTGCCCGCCGACGGCCTCCTGCACCTCGGCGTCGACCCCAAGGTCGCCAAGAAGGGCTGGTTCATCGCCTCCGGGACCCAGCGGAGCGACGTCTCCACGCGGACGTACCGCACCCTGTCCGCGTCGTCCTTCCTCCAGCAGGGCATGGACGAGGCCAAGATCAGCATCTTCATGGTCGGCGACAAGAAGACGTACGGCGTCTGGAACTACACGCTGAAGAACGACAACTGACGATGCGCGTCCTGGTCGTCACCGCCGTCGCCGCCGAGCGGTCGTCCGTGACGGCCGCCGCCGGTCCGGCGGGGCCCGGGGAGCCCGAAGAGATCGCGCTGCCCGGCGGCGCCGTCCTGCACCGGATACCGGCGGCCGGCGTGACGTACGACGTGTTGGCGGCCGGGGTGGGTCCCGCCGCGGCGGCGGCCGGCACGGCCACGGCCCTCACGGCGGCGGCGCTCGCCGGCGCCCCGTACGACCTGGCGGTCTCGGCGGGCATCGGCGGCGGCTTCGCCCCCGGGGCCCCGCTCGGGGGGCTCATCGTCGCGCGCCGCGTGGTCGCCGCCGACCTGGGCGCGGCCACGTCGGACGGCTTCCTGCCCGTCACCGAACTGGGCTTCGGCGTCGACGCGCACCCGGTGGACGACGCGCTCGTCGACGCGGTCGGCGCGGCGACGGGCGCCCGGCCGGGGGACGTACTGACCGTCTCCACCGTGACCGGCACGGCGGCCCGCGCCGCCGAACTGGCCGCCCGGTACCCGGACGCCCTGGCCGAGGCCATGGAGGGCTTCGGCGTGGCCGAGGCCGCGGCGGCGCACGGTGTGCCGGTGCTGGAACTGCGGGCCGTCTCCAACGCGGTCGGCCCGCGCGACCGGGCCGCCTGGCGCATCGGGGACGCGCTCGCCGCGCTGACGGAGGCGTTCCGGGCGATGGGTCCGGCGCTCGCGGGACGCACGCCGGCGGCGTCGGAGGCGGTACGACCTGACGAAGCCTCCGCCGTCTCACCCGTCGCCACATCCTCCGTCGCTTCCGCCGTCACTCCAGAGGACATCACCGAGGAAGGCCGCCGAGACTGATGGACCAGCCGACCGCTGACCAGCCGATCCGCATCGCCTACTCCCCCTGCCCCAACGACACGTTCGTCTTCGACGCCTGGGCGCACGGCCGCGTCCCCGGCGCGCCGCCCCTCGACGTGACGTTCGCGGACATCGACGTCACCAACGGCATGGCGGAGCGCGGTGAGCTCGACGTGCTCAAGGTGTCGTACGCGGTGCTGCCGTGGGTGCTGGAGGAGTACGCGCTGCTGCCCTGCGGCGGCGCGCTGGGGCGCGGTTGCGGGCCGCTGGTGCTGACCGCGGGCGGGATCACCGACCCTGCGGAGCTGGCCGGCCGGACGGTCGCGGTGCCGAGCGAGCGCTCGACCGCCTATCTGCTGTTCCGCCTGTGGGCGGCGGCCGAGGTGCCGGGCGGCGTGGGCGAGATCGTCGTCCTGCCGTTCCACGAGATCATGCCGGCCGTGCGGGACGGCAAGGTGGACGCCGGTCTGGTCATCCACGAGGCCCGGTTCACCTACGCGAACTACGGGCTCACCCGCCTCGCCGACATGGGCGAGCACTGGGAGGCCACCACCGGCCTGCCCATCCCGCTGGGCGCGATCATCGCGAAGCGCTCGCTGGGCGCGGAGACGCTGCGGCGGCTGGCCGAGGCGGCCCGGACGTCCGTGCGGATGGCCTGGGACGACCCGGAGGCGTCGCGTCCGTACGTCATGGAGCACGCCCAGGAGATGGATCCGGCCGTCGCCGACCAGCACATCGGGCTGTACGTCAACGAGTTCACCACCGGCCTCGGGGAGAGCGGCTACGCGGCGGTCCGCGGCCTGCTGACCCGGGCGGCGGCGGAGGGCCTGGTACCGGCCGTGGGGCCGGACGCGCTCCGCTTCGTCTGACGCGCGCCCGGGATCCCGTCCGGTCCGGCGGCCGTGCCGGCCGGTCAGACGTCCAGCTGGTCCGCCACCGCCCGCAGCATGTTGGCGATCTTCGAGCCCGACGCCTTGTCGGGGTAACGGCCGCGCTCCAGCTGCTGGGTGACGTTCTCCAGGAGGGTGGTCAGGTCCTGGACGATCGAGGCCAGCTCGTCGGGCTTGCGGCGCTGCGCCGCGGCCACGGAGGGGGTGGGGTCCAGGAGCGTCACGGAGAGGGCCTGGTCACCACGCTGTCCGGCGACGACGCCGAACTCCACGCGCTGGCCTGGCTTGAGGGCGTCGACCCCGTCCGGGAGCACCGAGGAGTGCACGAAGACGTCTCCGCCGTCGTCACGGGAGAGAAAGCCGAAGCCCTTCTCGCTGTTGAACCACTTGACCTTGCCGGTAGGCACGTCTGTCCTCGTCCTCGTACTCGTCGGAAATCGGAAACGGTCGGAATGTATCGGAAACGGTTGGTAGGCGTGGGAAATTATCGAAACATCTGAACGCAAGTAAAAACGGCTCTGGACAGCACGGCAGCGGGTCGCGAAACCCGCTGAACCGAAGCCAGAACCAAGGCTAATGGTCCCGGGCCCGGTGACAAGACGTCCTCAGGTCGTACCTCTGCGCGTCCGGCGCGCCTCCGGTGATGTCCGCTCCCGCCCCGCCGTCGGGCGGTCCCTCCGCGCCGCTCCTGGTCACAGCCCTGCCGGGCAGCCGCGGGCGCACGCCCGCCACAAGGCAACTACCCTGCTCGGGTGAGCAACGAAACGCCCCGGGCCGGGGATCTGCTGGTGCGCGCTGGCGCGATCGTCTTCCTCGTGGGCGCAGTGGCCACCATGGCCACCGTCGCCCCGCTCTTCCTGGGCGCCGACCCGCTGCCGTCGGCCGCCTACTTCGTGTGCATGCTCATGGGCGTCGGCTTCCTGATCGCCGCGGCCGGCGTCCTGCGCACCGCCGCCGACCAGCGGCGGCGCGCACGGGAGGCGACGGCGGCGCGCTGACCGCGGGCGCCGGCCGGGACCGGACGGCCGGACGGCCGGTCAGGCGGAAGCCGCGGCCTCCGCTTCCGCCACCTCCGCCCGGTGCGCGCGGAGCCAGCGGGGGAAGTCCGCGAGCCCGTCGAGGACGACGTCCGCGCCGGCGGCGCTCAGTTCGCCGGCCGGGCAGGGGCCGGTGGCGACGGCCACCGACAGGGCGCCGGCCGCGTGGGCGCCCCGGACGTCACCGGTGTGGTCCCCCACGTAGACGCCGGCACCGTGCTCGCGCAGGGCGACCGCCTTCTGCTCGGCCCACAGGTCGCCGATCAGCGCGTCCGGCTCCAGGGCCAGGTGGTCGAGGTGGAGCCGGGCGTTCCCGCCGTGCTTGGCGGTGACGACGATCGACCGGCCGCCCAGTTCCCGTACGGCGGCGAGGGCCTCCCGCGCGCCGGGCATCGCGAGCGAGCCGGTGATCGCCAGCTCCCGGTACAGGGCGCGGTAACGGTCGGCCACCTGCGGCACGTCCGCCTCCGGGAACCACTCCCGCAGCTCCTGGAACAGCGGCGGCCCGAGCCGGCTGACCGCCAGCTCCGCGTCGATGAACACCCCGGTCTCGGCGGCCAGGGCCTCGTAGGTCGTCCGGATCCCCGGCCGGGAGTCGATCAGGGTCATGTCCAGGTCGAAGCCGACGGTGAAGGGGGCTGCCGGCACGGCGGCGCGGGGCTGCGTGGTCATGGGGCTCATTGTGCGCGTGGGGGACGGACTCCCGCGCGGGTGGGGTGGGGTGGGCTGGGGCGGCGGGACGACGGGTGGGTCCTCTGCGGCTGGGTCCACGGACGGGATCCGCGCGGTGGCGGGACGGCGGCGGGCCCGTACAGCGGTGGGACGGCGGGCGGGTTCTGTACGGCGGACGGGAACGGGGGCGGGCCCGGCGACGGGTCCGTACGGCGGCGGGCCCGTACGCCAGCAGGTCCGTACACCGGCGGATGGCGACGGCGACCGCACGACGAGTCGGCGACCGTACGGCGGCGGCGGGCCCCGGCCGGTGGCAACCCCGCGCCCCCGCGCGCGTGCACCGCGCGCACGCCCCTCCTCGCCGCCCCGGCCCCCACCGTAGACTTAGCCTGACCTAACTCGGGCCTTTCGGTCAGAGCGGCCGTGCGCGCCGTCGCGTCCGCGTGGCACCCGCGCACGAGCCCTCGTCGTACGCCCCGATGCCCCACCTGCCCCGCCCGACCTGCCTGCCCCACCCGTTCGACGCCAGCCCCCGTCCGCCCCCACCGAGAGAGCCGCCGGAATCCGCGCCGTGGAAGCCATACCCGCCCCGCCCGACCCGGTCGGCTCCCCCGCCCCGCCACCACCACCCGCCGCCGGGCCCGCCCCCACCCCCGTCCCCGTCCGCCGTCGCGTCGGCTGGACGGCCGCCGCCGTCGTGGCGCTGCTGGCGGCGGTGGTGCTCAGCCTGGCCGTGGGCAGCCGGACGATCCCGCCGGACCGCGTCCTCGACGCCCTGCTGCACGGCGGGGACGACGCGACGGCCGGCGTCGTCCGCTCGCTGCGGCTGCCGCGGACGCTGATCGGTCTGATGACGGGGGCCGCCCTCGCCATGGCCGGGGTGGTGATGCAGGGCGTCACCCGCAACCCGATCGCCGATCCGGGCATCCTCGGCGTCAGCCAGGGCGCCTCGCTGGGCGTCGTCCTCGCCATCGCCGCCGCCGGGGTGCACACGCTCACGGGGCAGGTGTGGTTCGCGTTCGCGGGGGCGGCGGTGGCGTCCGTCGCGGTGTACGCGATCGCCTCGCGCGGCCGCGACGGCGCGTCGCCCGTCAAGCTGGCGCTCGCCGGGGCGGCGGTCAACGCGCTGCTGGTCTCGGTGATCTCCGGCGTGCTGACCACCCGGGCGTCGGCGCTGGAGGAGTTCCGGTTCTGGCAGATCGGCTCGCTGGCCGGCCGGGACCAGGCGATCGTGGGCCAGATGTGGCCGTTCCTGCTGGTGGGGGCGGTGCTGGTGCTGTCCGTGGCGCGCGGGCTCGACGCGCTCGCGCTCGGCGAGGACGTGGCGCGCGGCCTCGGCCGCAACGTCGCGGCCGTGCGGATCGCGGCCGGCACCGGGGCCACCGTGCTCACCGGTGTGGGGGTCGCGGCCGCCGGCCCGATCGCGTTCGTCGGCCTGGCCGTGCCGCACATCGCCCGGGCGCTCGTCGGCGGCGACCACCGCCGGCTACTGCCGATGGCGGCGCTGCTCGGGCCGGTCGTGCTGCTGCTCTCCGACGTCGTCGGGCGGGTGGTCTACGCCGACAACGAGGTCCCGGCGGGTGTGATGACGGCCCTCATCGGCCTCCCGTTCCTCGTCGGGCTCGCCCGTCGCAGGAAGGTGGCGGCATGACGGCGCCGCGGCGGGCGGACGAGACCCTCCCCCTCCGCCCCACCGGTTACACGGTTCTCCGCACCCGCCGGCCCGGCCGGGCCTCCTTCCTCCTCCACCGCCGCAGCGCGGCCGTCGCCCTCTGCCTGGCGGTGGCGCTGGCCGCGGCCTGCCTGGCGTACCTGTGCGTGGGCGACACCTTCGTCGCGCCGGGCTCGGTCCTGGACGTCCTCCTCGGCCGGCCGTCCCCCGACGAACTGGTCGTCGGCACCTTCCGGCTGCCGCGCATGACCGTCGGCCTGCTGGTCGGGGCCGCGTTCGGCATCGCGGGGGCGCTCATCCAGACCGTGGCCCGCAACCCGCTCGCCAGCCCGGACATCATCGGGGTGTCGCAGGGCGCGGGGGCGCTGACGGTCGGCGCGATGACGTTCGGCGTCACCTCGTACGCGACGCTCCCCTACGTCTCCACGGCGGGCGGACTGCTCGCCGCCGCCCTCGTCTACCTCTTCGCGTGGCGCGGCGGGCTGCACGCGGGCCGGTTCGTGCTCATCGGCATCGGTTTCGCCATCGCGCTGCGGGCGGTCACGCAGTTGTTCCTGACCAAGGGCGACTACCTGGTCGCCCAGCAGGCGAAGGTGTGGATGACCGGTTCGCTCAACGGCGCCGGCTGGGACGCGGCGACGCCGGTGGCGTGGACGCTGCTGGTCCTCGCCGTCCCGCTGTGCTGGGCCGCCCGGGCACAGCGCGCGGTCGCGCTGGACGACGCCACGGCCACCGCGCTGGGCGTCCGCCTCAACCGGGTACGGGCGGGGCTCGTCCTGCTCGGCGTCGTCCTCGCCTCCGTGGCGACGGGCGCGGCCGGCCCGGTCGACTTCGTCGCGCTGCTCGCCCCGCAGATCGCCCGCCGTACGACGCGGACGGACCGGATCCCGCTCGTCTGCTCCGCGCTGACGGGCGCCCTGATCGTCGTCCTGGCGGACCTGCTGGCCCGCAAGCTCTTCGAACCCACCCAGCTCCCGGTGGGCGTCCTCACGGCCGCGGTCGGCGCGCCGTACCTGATCCGGCTGATCATCCGCGGCCGCACGGGAGGAAAGTCGGCATGACGCAGGAAGTCGGCACGACGCAGGAAACGGCCCCCACGACGACCCGTGCGACGTCCGCGCGGCTGCGCGCCCGCTCCCTCACCCTCGCCTACGAGCAGCGGACGGTCGTGGACGGCCTCGACCTCGACGTGCCGGACGGCGAGGTGACCGTGATCATCGGCCCGAACGCCTGCGGCAAGTCGACGCTGCTGCGCGCCCTGGGACGGCTGTTGAAGCCGGTGTCCGGCGCCGTCCTCCTCGACGGCGAGGAACTGACCCGCGTCCCCACCCGGCGACTGGCCACCCGCCTGGGCCTGCTCCCGCAGACCCCGGTGGCCCCCGAGGCGATCACGGTCGCCGACCTCGTCGCCCGCGGCCGGCAGCCGCACCAACGCTGGTGGCAGCAGTGGTCGGAGGCGGACGAACGGGCGGTCGCCGAGGCGATGCGGCGTACGGACGTGGCGGCGCTGGCCGACCGCCCGGTCGACGAACTCTCCGGCGGCCAGCGGCAGCGCGTCTGGATCGCCATGGCCCTCGCCCAGGAGACCGGCCTGCTCCTCCTCGACGAGCCGACGACGTACCTCGACATCGCCCACCAGGTCGAGGTCCTCGACCTGGTCCGCCGCCTCAACACCGACCGCGGCCGCACGGTCGTCGCCGTCCTCCACGACCTCAACCAGGCCGCCCGCTACGCCGATCACCTGGTCGCCATGAAGGACGGCCGCGTCGTCGCCCAGGGCCGCCCGGGGGACGTGGTGACGGCGGACCTCGTCCGCGACGTCTTCGGCCTGGAGTCGGTGGTCGTCCCGGACCCGGTCACGGGCGGCCCCCTGATCGTCCCGGGCCCCCCCGGCACCGGGCCGCGCCGCTTCTGCCTGAGGCGGGTCCCGCCCGAGGCGGGTCGGCGTCAGGCCCGCCCAAAGGCCAGCAGGTGCGAGCCGGCGGCCAGCAGTTCCGGATACCCTTCGGCCATCCGCGCCGCCTCAAGTGCCGCCCGGAACATGGCCGATCCGCCGAGGCCCTCGCCCGTGTGCTGCTCAACGGCCTTCAACAGCCCCCAGGCTGGCCCCTCGACGCCGAACAGGCTCACGTCCCGGAACCCGGCCCGGTCCAGCTCGTCCGTGAGCCCGTCGGCGGTGTGGAAGTAGGCGGAGGTGAATCCCTTGCGCCCGGCCTCGTGCCGCCCGGTGGCCAGAATGTCCACGACCGCGTCGCGCACTCCTCCACGATCGAGCCAGGTGGTGGCCGTGTGCTCGAACAGGGAGGCGTAACGGCTGATCGCCGCGGCGGCGATCAGGCCGCCGGGCTTGAGCACCCGGCGGGCCTCGGTCAGAGCCTGTAGCCGCTCTTCTTGCCGGAGGAGGTGGTAGAGGGGCCCGAGAAGCAGCACGACGTCACAGGAGTGATCAGCTGCCGCAAGACACCGCGCGTCTCCGACCTCGGCCCGGCAACCGGCTCCGCGAGCGGCCTCGACGTGACGCGGAACTGGGTCGACCAGACACACGTCGTATCCGTCGCCGGCCAGCCACCGCGCGTGCGCCCCGGGACCTCCGCCGACGTCCAGGACCCTCGCGGGCGCGGGCGGAAGGTGCCGGCGCAGCAACTCCTGGGTACGGACCAGTTCGAGCCTGCCGTCGGCGGACGCCGTCAGCCGCGTTGCCTCGTCGTACCCCTCGGTGTAGAACGCGATGATCTCAGGGGCGACCACGGGCGGCTGCGTCATGGGCAGCATGCTGTCCCTTGACCGGTCAACCTGTCCAGAGGGTGGGAGTTGTGGGCATGCCAGTGCTGAAGTACGAACAGATCGCCGACTCGCTTCGTCAGCGCATCACCGAAGGGGAGTTCGGCCCCGGTGACGTCCTGCCGTCCGGCCGGGACCTGTGTGAGCAGTGGGGCGTTTCGCGGGCGACCGTCAACAAGGCGTTCGAGACGCTGCGCGCGGATGGCGTGGTGATCTCACGGCAAGGGCTGGGATTCTTGGTCACGGACGTCCCTTTGGCCAGGCCGGCCGGAAGGCGCCGCATCAACACCGCACGGACGACCGACGGCCGGCCGTTCCGCCGACTCGGCTTTCCGGCCTGGGAGTTGCCACCCGGACGAATCTGCGATGCGCTCGACCTCCGACCTGACGAGGCAGCCTTGCGGCGTGACCGGCTCATCTTGCTGGACGACGGCTCGCCACTGTCCTTGGTGAGCGCGTGGTTCCCGCACGAGGTGGCCGACCACTGCCCTCGCCTCGCACAGAAAGGGCCGATCGCCGAGGGCACGACCAATTACGTGGCTCGTGAAACCGGGCGGCGTCCGGCCAAGGGCAGCGACGTCACGACGGTGCGGCTTGCCACGGCGGAGGAATCGGCGCGGTTGGCTCGCGAGCAACCGCTCGCCGTAGCGGTCGACCTGCATGTTGCCTACGACGCAGCAGGGAAAGCGTTGGTCTGTGAGGAAGGTGTGACGCCGTCCGACCTCTGGGAGCGAGTGGACAACTACCCGATGGGTGTGGGGCCTTAACTTGACTGGACCGGTAAACCGGTCCAGTCTGGCCGCGTGGTGTCCGGAGGCGTCGGCGCTTGAAGCAACCACGGCTGCCTCGCACCACGCTTCGGCCACCTCTGCACTCTCGCCGCTCCCCGGCGTAAGGACTCGTCGCCATGACGCCCACACCACACATCTACGGCCTCGCACACATCACCGACACCAACGGCCGGCTCCTCATGTTCAAGTCCGGCGCCGGAAAATGGCGGCTCCCCGGCGGGCCCGCCCTCCGAGAGGAGACGGCCCGTACCGCGATGGCCTACTACGCCCGCCGCGACCTGCACATTCGCATCGAGCCACGGTTTGTGCTCGGCGTGGAGCTGATCCACGAAAGCCGCTCCACCGCATACCTGTTCGCGTGCACTCCCCTGCACGCCGGCGACATCGCGCGCATCAAGCTCCCCGGCGCACGGTCCGACATCACGGCCTTCGCGTTCGTGGACTACCCCGGAATCACCGAGGGCGTCAGCCCCCACGAGCACCGCCTCATCACCGAAGCGGCGAGGGCTCTGAGAGGCGCCCGAACCCCTTGACCGCGCTTCCGGATCTGTGATGAATTCCTGCTGACACGGATCGGCACGGGGCCGGAACTGGCACCGCAGGTCGACCACGTATGGAGACGGCTCATGGGCACGGGAGCGGCGACGGTCGGCGCGCTGGCGGACGAAGTCGGCTGGTCGAGGCAGCACTTGACCGACCGCTTCCACCGGGAGACCGGGCTGGCGCCCAAGCCCCTGGCCCGTATCGCCCGCCTGCAGCGCGTCATGGCGCTCATGCGCGGCACCCGCCCGCCCTCCTGGGCCGAAGCCGCCGCGACATGCGGTTACACCGACCAGTCCCACCTCATCCGTGAATTCCGCCTGCTCACCGGCTGCACGCCGGACGGCTTCCGCGCCCTCACCGACGACTGGTGCGGCGTCTACACCGGAGATCCGCGCGTGTACGCGGCCGGGCGGCCCGGCTTCGGCTCTTCGGGGGCACGGGTCGGCTCGGGAGCCGGGGCGGCGGCTCGCTTTTAGGAGGCCGGGGACCACGCGAGTCCGCCGATGACGACCGGCCGACGGGGAACCGCCGGAAGCGCGTGAAGCGCCGGATCGAGGGTTCCGGGACCCGGTTCCCCGGGGTGCGGATGACCGCGAACCGGGAACGGGAGACGTCCGGTTGAAGACAGGGTGGGAAGAATTTTTTCCCCCCCCAACCCACCCCTGTCACCCCATCAGGTGACACGGTGGAAAGCGCCGCGATCGGCGCGGTAGCGTCGCGCTCACATCACCGGATGTCGTGAAAACGACGACGGCCCCCGCCGGGACGGCAATCCCGAACGAGGGCCTGATCATCAAGGAAGCAGAACCCTTCCCTATGACTGAGGCGCAGTTTAGCGCGCACGCGGGCGCGTGTGGCGGGTCGCCGCGAGCCGCCGTGTCGCTCGCCGGAGTGACGCACGTGCGGCACCGGCACACCTCGCACTTCACCGTCGTCGGCCATCACCTCGCACAGCACCGGGAGTTGTCCCTGGTCGCGATCGGCATCGGTGTGTACGTGCAGTCGCTGCCGGATGGCGCGAACGTCGGGATCAAGGACCTGACCAGGCGGTTCCGGGAGGGCGAGATCACCATCGCGCGCGGGCTGCGCGAGCTGGAGCAGGCCGGTTACCTGCGCCGGGAGCGGGTGCGGAACAAGGAGGGGCGCGTCGTCACCCTGACGCTCTGGCATGAACGGCCGGGCTCGGTAGGTGCAGTTGAGCGTTCCGGGGATGCTCCGTCGGCCGTCGACCTCGTCCGGCGGCGGCGGAAGCCGAAGCGGCGGGACGAGGCGGGGCGGCCGCAGCCCGAGCCGTCACGACCGCCCGAGTCGTCGCAGGACACGCCGTCACAGCTCACACCGTCGCAGCCCGAGCAGCCCGCCGCTCCCGAGCCGCTTCCCCCGCCCGACGGGCCCGCCGCCGACCTCCTCGCCGGACTCCGCCGCCACGATCCCCGCCTGTTGCTCTCCGAGAAGGACGTGCGGCAGCTCTCGCCCGCCGTCCGGGCCTGGCTCGAACGGGGCGTCGGGCCCCGGCAGATCGTCCGCACGCTAACCGCCGAACTCCCCGTCGGCCGCATCCCCTGGCCCGCGCGCCTGCTGCGCCACCGGCTCACCCATTGGCTGCCGCCCGCCCTGCCCACCGGGCCACTGGAGCCCCTGGGGGCGCCCGGGGACGTGCCGCCGGGGCTCGCCCCCTGGGACGCTCCGGGTTTCGGGTCCCCGCACGCCCAGCCGCCCGCCCCGCCCGCTCCCCTCCCCCTCCGCACCTGCGACGGCTGCGAGCGCGCCGTCCGGGCCGCCCGCCCCACCCTCTGCCGCGACTGCCGGGAGGGTGCCGTGTCCGTCGGAATCGACGGAGAGGCCGGCGGAGAGGCCAGTGGGGCGAGCGGCGGAGAGCTCGGCGGGGCGGGCGGCGCCGTGTGAACGCGCGGCGCGCGTCAGCCGGGGATCGCCCCGGCGTCGATGACCTCGCCGTTCAGGTCGCACCACGCGGTCGACGTACGGCCGGAGCGGACGCGGTCGCCGAAGCGGAGGTAGTCGATGCCGTCGGCGCGGTGGCAGACGATGTACGAGGTGAACGACTGCCCGTAGCACGTGATCGACGCGCCATGGCCGTTGTCGCCCCGCAGGTACCGCCAGGTGCCGCAGGTGAAGGCCGATCCGGTGGTGGTGGCGGAGGGGACGGTCGCGGCGGGCGTCGCGGCGGGCGTCGCGGCGGCCTCCACGACCGACGCGGACGCGGGTGCCGCGAACCCTGCCACCGCTCCGCCCGCGAGGGCCAGTGAGGCGGTGACGACCGCGACACGGGGGCGGATCTTCATGGTTCCTCCCTTGTCTGGATGCCGGGTTGGTCGTTGCGCCGGCCGACGCTAGTCGCCGGCGCGGCGGTCACCCAGTGCGGTACGGGAGTTGGCCGGTACCGGACCCGGTCCCGTCGGACATCCGCCGCGCCCGCGCGCCACCGCCGCTCCCCAAGCGGAGAACGGGCCGCCGGAAACCCTCACTTCGCGTGAACCACCCATCGCTTCCCGGCCGTTCCTCCGACATGGCCCACCACACCCGGCCCAGCCACCCCGCACGCCTCGCCGCCTCGGCGGACGTCCCTTCGTCCGTCCGAACTCTCACCCGCGCCGTCGTCGGCTCCCCCTTCACCCGGCACATCGTCGCGGTCGGCGATCCGGGCGGGCGGGGGTGTCAGTGGACCGTCCCGCCCCGGCGGCGCCCGGTGCGCCGTCGCGGGGCGGAAGGCAGAGGCGGCTGTCCGGGACATCGCCGGTGCACTGGCTGCCCGCCCGGTCGAACTATCGCCTCCGCCCGGCAGCTCGCCGAGCGGGACCACCGCCTGGGAGCCTCAGCGGCCCCCTGTCCTCGCGTCCACGACTCGCGCGGCGCGGGCAAGCGCCTCTTCGTGATGTCCGCCGCCCTGGCAGAGGTCGAGCGCGAGTTCATCCACGAGGGATTTCGACGGCCGGCAGTGCCTGCCGGTGCCGCTCCGGAGTTTCAGCTTCAGGCGCTGAGGCGCTGGGTGAGGAACAGTGCGGCGCGGTCGAGCGCCTGGCCGGCTTCGTCGAGTTGGCCGACGAAGGACTGGAACACGTGCGGCACCCCGGCCGTGACGTCCAGGATGACGTCGACCTCGGCGTCCCGGGCCCGTTCGGCGAGGCGCACCGAGTCGTCCAGCAGGAGTTCGTTCGTACCGACTTGCAGCAGCAGCGGCGGGAAGCCGGTGAGGTCGGCCAGGACGGCCGGTGCGAGCAGTTCCTGGTGCGGGTCCTGCCCGCCGAGGTACCAGGCGCCGGTGTGGGCCATGCCCTCGCGGGTGAAGAAGGGGTCGACGCCGGCTTTGGTGTCCATGCTGGCCCCCGTACGGGTGTGGTCGAGGCCGGGGGAGAACGCGACGATGGCACCGGGCACGGGCAGCCCGGCCTTCCTCGCGGCGAGCGTGGCCGTCACGGTCAGCCCTCCGCCGGCCGAGTCACCGGCGAACGCGACGGATTCCGGGTCGGCCCCGTCGTCGAGCAGCGCCCGGTACGCGGCGACGCAGTCCTCGATCGCGGCGGGGAACGGGTGTTCCGGCGCGAGCCGGTAGTCGAGCGACAGCGCGCGGAACCCGGTACGGGTCACCAGGCCCGCGGTCAGCCCCATCGCTGTCTGTGGTGATCCCAGGGAGAACGAGCCGCCGTGGAAGTAGAGGATGGTGCCGGGACGCGCCTCGCCCTCCGGTTCGACCAGTACCGCGGGCCGCTCACCGAGCACGCTCTCGGACGTGCGTACCTCCGGGACCGGGAACAGCGCCATCAGTGCCGCGAAGTCGGCGCGCATCCGCTCGACGGGCAGCGGCCGGAAGCCGCCCTGCGAGCCCTGCCGCAGCATGGCGTCGACCGTCGCGCGCTGTGCCTTGCTCATGGGTGTACCCCTTCACCGGTGCGTCGCTAAACTGTATGCCGTGGAAGGTAATACATATGCCGCAGCATCTAAAGGGTCCGAAGACGCGACCGTGACGTTCTTCAGCGATCTGGTGCGGTGCGAGACACGTCTGTACAACGCGCTCAACGAACAGCTCCGCAGGCGCCACGGGATCGCGGCCTCGCAGTTCGAGTTCCTCCGCTATCTGCGCGACCACCCGGGCGCCCGCGTAGGCGACCTCGCGGCGTTCTTCGCCATCGGCGTCGGAGCGACCAGCAAGGGAATGGACCGCCTCGAAGGGCGCGGCTGGGTCCGCCGCATCCCCCATCCCGCAGACCGCCGCTCCTCGCTGCTCGAACTCACCGAAGCCGGCGTCGAGCTCGTCAACGACGCGGAGGACGCGTTCGCGACCGTCAGCGAACTCGTCCAAGCGGCCGTCGATCCCAAACAGTTGCAGGCCATGGCACAGGCGCTGCGACAACTCCGCGCCGCGCTCGAGCACGACAGGATCGGGACGCCCGTCGGCTAAGGGCTGGCCCGTTAAGGGCCTTTGAGCCGAGGTGGCAGGGGGTCGGTCGCGGTGTGGTCCGCTCGCCTGTCCGGCGAGGGCGAGGTTGTGCATGCGGACTTCATCCGGGCTGAGACGTGCTCGACACGGGCGCGGGCCCGCTTGTGGGATGTGTTGTGAGCCTCCGTCCACTCGGGCAGGTCTTCGCCCTTGCGGCGGCGGTGCGGCATCACGAGCCCGTGCGAGCCGGTGGCGCGTCACGTTCGTGCGCCAGTGGGCGGCGACCGGCAACAGCCGGCCCTCCAGAGGCAGGCCCCCAGGGCCGTCCCCGGCTCCCCGGCGGACACTGCCGGCCTCCTTGCGCCGCAGTACGGCCACCGGCTTCGCGAACCGGCGCGGGCTTACCCCGGTGAACGGGGCTCTCCAGGACGGCTGCGACGCCGTGATCACACCAGCCACGCTGTGCTCATTCCACTGCGGCGGAGTGGGACAGAAGGCCGTCATCCACCCTCCTCGCCGTCGGTGAGACGGCGACGCCACCACAGATCGGAGCGCCACTGCCGATGATGGGCGAACGGATCGGGCAAGGTGCGCCTGAGGTATGCGGCGTCCAGGAACACCACTCGGCGTTCCAGCTCCAGGCGAGGTCGGGGAGGCAGCTCCTGAAGGACCTGTTCCAGCACGTCGCGTGCATGCCGCACGTCATCGAAGGAACAACCGCGGCACGAGCACCGCGCGTACCGCGGATAGAGAGGTCCACATCCCCGCGGTGTCAGGAACTTTCGATACCGCCGCAACGCGCGTTCAGTGGCGCCGGGGTAGACGTAGTAGTCGCCGGAACGCCACTCCACCCGGTGTATCGCAAGACTGGTGGGGGCGGAGATCCCGTGGATCCGGTCAGAGGACAGGTCCTCCCAGGCACGTGGGCCACATCGTTCGGCGCGCAAGGCGCCCGGCCGTCTACGCGGCATCGGCCTTTCGGTGTGCAGTCATGGAGGTCATCATGCCAGCCCCCGTGTTCCTGCCATCGCTGGGCCGGAATAGCGGGACAGCCCTTGGGGGTGACGGAGGGGGTGTACGGCGAGGGGCGGTCGCCGTCGCGGTGTGAACCATGCCCGAACGGGAGCGCGGGGCCGCTCTCGCCGAAACCGTATCCGGCGGTGCAGTCGGCGGGGCCGTACCACCGCCGTCGAGGCCGCCGAACGGCTGCCGGAGCCGTACCGGCCCGCAGGTGCCCGCCTGGTTCCCGGCCCCCCGCCCGTCCCCCGTCCGGCGGCCCCTTCGGGGCCTCGGCGACGCCGTCCTGCCCCCACCCCGGCCTGTCGGCCGCCGAACGCGCCGGGCGCTCGGCGCACTTGGACACGTCGACCGAACGGGGCATGCGCTTCTACGAACGGCCCGGGTTGAGGGTCACGGCCGACGTACGCCTGCCGGGCAACGGGCCCCGGACGCCGCACGCGGGGGGGCACGTCGCAGGCCTTCGGCCGTTGATCGTCCGTCCCCGCCATGTCCCCGCTGGAGAGGGCCGGTTCGAGGCCATGACCAGTGGGTGCCGGGTCGGTCCGGCCGGCGGTCCGTCATGCCGAGACCGCCTCCGCCCCGGCGGACTCGGCGGCGCGCCGTCGGCGGTAGTAGTGCACGGTGATGACCCCGAGCAGCGGCCCCCAGGCGGCCAACGGCCAGTACGCGACGTAGAAGACGGCTTCCCGCCAGCCGTGCATGCCGAAGCCCGCGTCGCCCGACCCGTCGACCTTGTGGCCGAGGCTGATCATCGTCATCGAGTACGGCCAGAGCAGGGTGTTCACCGTCGCGCCCAGGCCGGCGGGAACGACCGCCGCGAGAATCGGTATCCGGCGGCCGCCCAGCCGCGGAATCCACCGGGGCCACCGCTCGCCCCACTCGCTGACCAGGCCGACCGCCAGGAACGCCAGGGCCTCGCTGGCCACGCTCAGCGCGATGACGTACCACCACTCGCCGCCGAACCACGCCGGCGGCGGGTCGGCGTCCGCCGCGACCTCCATGAGCGGCACGCGGAAGTCGACGCTCAGGATCCGCCAGAGGCCGGCGGGCAGGACCGTCAACGAGGTCGCGTACGCGGCCCACACGGCCCAGCGGGGTACGCCCGCCACCGTCCGGCCGTGCAGTCCTGCCGAGTCGCGGGCGCGAGCAGACATGAGGATCCTCCTGGTCCGGCCGTACCGCTGATCTGTGGCGGCGCCTGGTCGGTTCCACGATCCCGGTGGGCGCGGGGGCGGCACGTCCGCCCTGAGGACGGAACGGCTCACCCTCGCGGGGGAACGCGACGCTCCTTGAGAAGCAGGGAGGGGACGGTCGGCAGGCCCTGCCCGGACGCCGTCACCGGCGCGCGCCGGCGCTCCGGCGTCGCCTCGGGGCGACGGACGCCGCTTCCCGTGGCGGGAGATGAAGGACCGGATCGGGAAGGCCGTCCGGGTCAGGAACGGCCGGATCGGGAACGGCCGTCCGGATCGGGAGCAGCCGGACCGGAAACGGCCGCGCCGCAAAGGACCGGCTCGGAAACGGCCGCATCGCGAAGGACCGCATCACGAAGGGCCGGATCAGCTTCCTCGGCTCGACGCCCAGCAGGCCGCGCTCCCGCCCAGCACCGTCGAGACGACCCGTGTCACCCCGGGCGTCGCGCCCGCCACAGGACGAACAGGGCCGAGCCGACGGCGGCCACCCGGACGACGACCGGGAAGGTGTCGGCCAGGGCGGCGCCCAGTTCGCCCTGGGCTATCGGGTCGCCCCAGCGGTGTTCGAGACGCCCCCAGAGCCAGACCAGGGCGGCGCCCGCCGCCACGCCGGGGACGCCCATCACGGCCCACTTGGACTCGGCCTGGGTGAGCCTGCGCGTGACGTAGGCGAGGGCCCAGCCCGCGGCCATGACGAGCAGTTGCCCGAGCACCGCGCCGGCGACGAGCAGGATCGCCACGAGGGCGAGCATCGGGCTGATGGGGATGGTGCCCGCGGTGCCTTCCACGCCCGCCGTACCTCCCGCGCCTCCCGTACCGCCCGCACCACCCGCGCGGCGGAACGGGAAACGGCGGCGGGAACCCGCGGCGCCCGTCCCCGGCCCCGCCCCGGCCGGCGCCTGCTCGCCGACGCCGGCCGCCGGCTGGAGGGGGCCGCCGGAACGCTCGCCGGCCGCCGCGTCCGCCTGCCGCCGGGCGAGTTCCTCCGGGCCGGGCGGGGGCTTGAGCATGTCCGGGATCTCTATCCCGCCCGTGAAGCCGTGCGTCGTCCCGGTCCCGCCGCCCGCGTCGAAGGACGTCCGTTCCACCCGCCACCACTCGTCCGCCGCCCCGGCGGGAGCGGACGGGCCGCGCAGCTCCTCCTCCGTGGCGAGGTGCGGGGGCGCGCCCGCGTCGGGGAAGCGCACGGCGCTCGTTCCGGCGGCCACGTGCGCCCCGGCGCCGGCTTCCGCGCCCGCGCCCGGCTCGCCGCGCTGCGCGGGGACGCGGCCCGCGCTCCCCGCCCCAGCACCAACCCCAGCCCCGTCCGCCCGGCCGGCACCACCCGTCCCACCGGCACCACCCGCGCCGCCCGCGCCGGTCACCGCCTCGTCCGGCGTGCCCAGCCCGTCGAGGATGCGGCGCACGGCGGCAGGCGTCTCGGCGCCCTCGACCGCCCGACGCCGTTCGATCTCCGTACGCAGCCGGGTGACCAGGCGCATCCGGTCCCCGGACGTGAGGGACCGCCGCTGGGCTATGTCGCCCACCTTGCTGAGGTAGTCGTAGACGAGCTGATCGCTCTCGATCCCCACCACGTCCCCCAAGCTCCCCGGTCGCCTCCGACGCCTCGCCGCCGCCCGAACCCGACGGTACCCGGTCGTCCCCCGGCTGTCCGCGAGAACGGCCGGGGGCGCCCGGGAGGGCGAACGGGTGGGGATGAACGGGACCAACGGGACGTTCGAGGCGCGGGACCGGCGGGAAAGGTCCGCTCCGCCCGCTCCCCGACGGCGGTGGCCGTGTAAGCCGCGCAAGACGTCCGCCCGCCCGCCGAAGCGCGGGCCGCGGCCCCACCACCCCCGTCCCCTCCACCCGGTACCGTTAACAGAATGACCACTTCTCGGGAGACGGGCAGCGGCGGCGGAAGGGCCGGCGGAGGGCCGCGCACCCTAGCCGAGGAGCTGCGGGGGCGGCCCGACGAGGCGCTGGCGGGGCTGTTGCGGGCGCGGCCCGACCTGGTGAACCCGGTGCCGGGGGACCTCACCCAGCTGGCCACCCGGGCGGCGACGCGCGCGTCCGTGGTGCGGGCGCTGGACCGGCTGGACCGGTTCGTGCTCCAGGTCGCGGAGGCGCTGGCCGTGGCACCGGACCCGTGCCCGTACGAGCGGCTGGCCGGGCTGATGACGGGCGACGAACCGGCGGATCCGCGCGTCGCGGCCGAGCTGCCGCGCGCCGTCGCGGAGCTGCGGCGGCAGGCGCTGGTGTGGGGCGGGGACGACCGGCTGCGCCTGGTCCGTACGGCCCGCGAGCTGCTGGCGCCGTCCGCGAACCGGCCGTCCGCCACCGGGCTGGGCCCGACCGTCGCGGAGGCCACGGCCGGGATGTCACCCGGACGGCTGCAAAAGATCATCGAGGCGGCCGGGCTGCCCGCCACCCACGATCCGGTGACGGCGGTCGCCGCGCTGACGGAACTGTTCGAGGACCGCGCCCGGATGGCGGCGCTGCTGGCCCAAGCGCCCGAGGGCGCGCCGGCCGTGCTCGAACGCCTCGCCTGGGGACCGCCGTACGGCACGGTGACCGCCGAACCGGCTCCCCACCTGCGCTGGCTGCTGGACCGGGGGCTGCTGCTGCCGACCGGGCCCGGCGGCGTCGTCCTGCCCCGCGAGGCGGCGCTGCACCTGCGCGGCGGGCGTGCGCACCGCGCGCCCGAGCCGGAGGCGCCCGCGCCGGCGCCCGTCACCGCGTACGCGCCGGAGTCGGTGGACGCGACGGCGGCCGGGCAGGCGTTCGCGGCGCTGGCCGCCGTCGAGGAGCTGCTGTCGGACTGGGAGACCGCCGGCCCGCTGGTGCTGCGCGCGGGCGGGCTGAGCGTCCGCGACCTCAAGCGGGCCGCGACCGTCCTGGACGTGCCCGGTCCCGTCGCCGCGTTCTGGGCCGAACTCGCTTACGCGGCGGGCCTGTTGGCGTCGGACGGGGACGTGGACGAGCGGTACGTCCCCACCCCGGCGTACGACGAGTGGCTCGACCTGCCCGCCGCCGAGCGCTGGGCGTGGCTGGCCGGCGCCTGGCTCGCCACCACCCGTACCCCCGGCCTCGCGGGCACCCGGGACGCCAAGGGCCGCACGCTGTCCGCGCTCGGACCGGACCTCGACCGGTCGCCCGCGCCGGAGGTCCGGCGCCGCGTCCTCACGCTGCTCGCCGGGCTTCCGGCGGGGGCGGCCGTCCCCGCCGACGCGCTGCTCGCGCGCCTGGCGTGGGAGCGGCCGCCACGGTTCGCGGGGGTGGGGGCGGCGGGAGCGGCGGGCCCGGCAGGCGCTCCCGGCACCCCCTCCGAGGACCTCCGGTCCCGCCTCGCCCGCTGGGCGCTCACCGAGGCCGAACTCCTCGGCGTCACCGGCCGCGGCGCCCTCTCGGCCCCCGGCCGCACTCTGCTCACGCACACGGCCCACACGACCCATCCGACCCCCGAGCGCCCCTCCCCGTCGAACACCGTCCCCGGCCGCACCCCGCGCGCGGAGGCCGCCGCGGCCGCCGCCCTCGCGCCGCTGCTGCCGGAACCGCTCGACCACGTCCTCGTCCAGGCCGACCTCACCGCCGTCGCGCCCGGCCCGCTGCACCGCCCGCTCGCCCAGCGGCTCGCCGTGCTCGCGGACATCGAGTCCAAGGGCGGCGCCACGGTGTACCGCTTCACGCCGGACTCGGTGCGGCGGGCGCTGGACGCCGGGCAGGCGGCGTCCGACGTCCTCGCCTTCCTCACCGAGCACTCCCGCACCCCGCTGCCCCAGCCGCTCGTCTACCTCGTCGAGGACGTGGCCCGCCGCCACGGCCGGCTGCGCGTCGGCGCGGCCTCGTCGTACCTGCGCTGCGACGACGAGGCGACGCTCGCCGAGATCCTCGCCGACCGCCGCTCGGCCGCCCTGCGGCTGCGCCGCCTCGCGCCGACCGTCCTCGCGGCCCAGGCCGCGCCGGACGCGCTGCTGGAGGGGCTGCGGGCGATGGGGTACGCGCCGGCGGCGGAGTCGGCGGAGGGCGACGTCGTGGTCACGCGCGCCGACGCGCACCGCACTCCGCCGCGCACGCCCCCCGCGCCCGTCCCCGACGGCCCGCCCGCGCCCGACGACACGCTGCTCGCCGCCGCCGTCCGGGCGGTCCGGGCCGGCGACCGCGCCGCCACGGCCGAACGCAAGCCGTCCCCCGCCGCCGAGGCCCAGGCCCCGGCCGCGACGGGCGCCGCCGCCCTGCCCCGCACCACCTCCGCCGAGACCCTGGCCACCATGCAGGCGGCCGTCCTGACCGGCGCCGCCGTGTGGATGGGCTACGTCAACGCGGAGGGCGCGGCGAGCCAGCGCGTGATCGCGCCCGTACGGGTGGAGGGCGGTTACGTCACGGCGTACGACCACACGACGGACGAGGTGCGGACGTTCGCGCTGCACCGGGTCACGGGGGTGGCGGAACTGGCGGAGGAGCACGCCTCCTGAACCTCTGCGACTACACCTCCGCGACGAGGAACTGCTCGGCCCGGGGCGGGCGGAGACCGTCCGGGCGGCCGGCGAAGTACCGTTCCGCCAGCTCGTCCGGCGAGACGTGCACGGCCTTCGCGAACCCGGCCTCCAGCGCCGCCCGCCGCATCTC
Organism: Streptomyces mobaraensis; assembly: GCF_020099395.1. Lineage (NCBI taxonomy): Bacteria > Bacillati > Actinomycetota > Actinomycetes > Kitasatosporales > Streptomycetaceae > Streptomyces > Streptomyces mobaraensis. The sequence continues at coordinate 3,122,454 of NZ_CP083590.1, forward strand.
CTCGGGCGCGTAGAGGCTGACGAACGGGGTGCCCGACGCGGCGGCGTTGCGCATCGAGGTCTCCTGCACCTGCCGCTGGTCCGGTTCGAGCAGGTCGAGCGGCGGGAGGAACGTCGACGCGAACACGGAACCGGGCGCGAGCCCGGCGGCGGCCTGCCGGAGCGTCGCGACGTTGGCCTCGTGGCTCAGGTACATGCTGACGCCGGTCGACGCGACGACCGCCGGCGCGGCCCGGTCGAACCCGGCGGCGGCCAGCCGCTCCCACCACGAGTCGCCGCCCTCGAAGTCGACGGGCACGAAGGTCAGCCACGGCGGCGTCACGTAACCGAGCTCGGCCAGACGCCGCCGCTTCCACGCCTGCGTGCCCGGCTGATCCACCTCGAACACCCTTATGCCGGCGAGGGTTTCGGGGCGCCGCTGGGCGAAGGTGTCCAGCCCCGCGCCGAGAACGACGTACTGCGCCACCCCGCCGTCCGCGGCACGCTCGGCGACGAGGTCCTCGACGAACCGGGCGCGCGCGACGACGGACGCGCGGACGCCGGCGACGCCCGGCATGGTCATGTCGCCGCGCTCCCGCCAGCCGGGGCCGGGGTCGGCGAGCTCCAGCCCGATCTCGTCATCGAGCACGTGAGGGGGCGCGTCGGCCTGCACGTGCAGCGCGCGCCAGAGGGCGACGCGGACGGCGGTGTGGTCGGGGACGGTGCGCTGCCGCTCAGCCATGGTGTTCTCCGTGCCGCCCCGAGAGCGGCGCTTCGAGCGCGACGGTCCGCCCGTCGGGGTCGAGGACCAGCGCCTGCCGCACACCCCAATGCGTCGGCGTGAACGGCCGGGCGAACTCCGGCGCGCGAGCGGGCGCGAACGCGTCGGCGTCCGCGACGGTCAGCACGGGCCTTGTCACGAGCTCCCGTTCATGCTGCTCGACGATGAACACGTACGGCCCGCCGGCCGGGTGCTGCCACTGGCCGGAGCCGTGGTCGGTCTCCAGCACGCCCTCATATCCCAGCGACTTCCAGAACGCGGCGGTCGCACCGTAGTTGCGGGTCTCGACGAGGAACCCCTGGATGCCGTCAGTCGTGCCGTCATGCGTCGTCATGCGCACTCCCCTCCCCGGCGCCCGCGTCCGCCGCGAGGCGCCGGAAGTACTCGGTCAGGGCCGTCTCGACGATCGAGGAGAGCGATCGTTCGGTGTCGACGGCGTGGTGTTTGACCTCTCGGATGAGGTCGGTGGGCAGGTAGACGTTGAACTGCTTCACCTGGCGATCGGCGGGCATGGCTAGGATGCTAGCAATCTAGAGTGGGGGTGGGAAGGGTGCCCCGGACCCGCCCTTTCTCCGTTTCCTGGGGGCAAGCCCCCGGACCCCCTTTTCGCGGCTGCGCCGCTCGTCCTCAAACGCCGAACGGCCCGCCGCCGGGGGGGGAATCCCAGTAGCAAGCCGCGACGGGCGCTCAGGCGCGCTTACGCCATTTCCAGATCTCGGGCTACGGCCTCCCGGATGACCTCCTCCACGTCCTTGCCGTCCGCGTCAGCCCGGCGGATCTTGCCGTCCTCCCCGAAGAAGACGGCGAGTCGGGACGTGTCCAGTCGTCGTGCGCCCCGCTTGGCCGGAGCAACCTCCACGTACGCACCAGCTTCCAGGAGGAGGTCCCGCTTCCCCTCCACGTCCGCCGCCTTCCACAGTTCGCCGAACGTCCGACCCGTGGGCACTGCCTCCGTGCCCGCCGGCTTGGCGTTGCGCTGCTTCTCCTTCAGCGAGGCAAGGCGGTCCTCCAACTTGGCGTACTGGTCCGCGTAACGCTGCGCGCCGTCGTCACCCTTGAAGAGGCCCCGTTCGTACCGGTCCCTCTCAAGGTCGCTCAACGCCTCCTCCGCCTGGCGGATCTGCGGGCGGAAGTCCTCCCCGACGTGCTCCACCACGCGCACGACCTGCAAGCTCCCGAACTTCTCCAGGAACTGTCCCGTGACGTGCTCCTCCGTGTGCTCCGCCGGGACCGACGGGCCGTAGCAACCGCCCTGTTCGCCCGTGCGTTGCCGCTGCTTCAGGCGGCCGATGCAGCGGTAACGAAGTCTGCCTTTGGATGTGTAGGTGTACATCCGGGACGCGCACACACCGCAGTACAGGACAGCGCGCAGCAACGCCGTGTTGTGGCGGCGCCGTTCACCCGTCCCCGTGCGCCGCTTCAGCTCGTCCCGCAAGGCGTGCCATGTGTCCATGTCCAGGATCGGCGGGCGGGTCACGAGCGGCAGGCCGTCCGTGCGGAGGATCGGCTTGCCGTCTTCGATGACCTGCCCGAGGAGCTGCGGGCTCGTGAGGAGGCTCTTGAGCGTGGTCGTGTACCACTGCTTGGAGTCGGTGCGCTTGCCGCTGGTCTGCCGGGACGAGTGGCCGGGCGAGGGAACGCCGGCCTTGGTGAGATCCGTCGCGATCTTCATCAAGGAGTCCTTCTCAAGGACCCGCTCCACGATGTCCCGGACCGTCTTCGCCTCCTCCGGGTTCACCACCAGCACGCGCCCCGGGCCGTCCGGGTTCGGGGCCACCCGGTAGCCGTACGGGACGCGACCGCCCGTCCAGCGGCCTTCCCGGCGCAGGTGCTCGTGGGCGCTCGAGACGCGCATCCCTATCGTGTCCGACTCGAGCTCGGCGAAGACGGCGATCACCTTCGCCATGGCTCGTCCCATGGAGGACGTGAGGTCCAGCGGCTCACTCGCCGACGCGAGCGCCACGCCCTCGTTCTGTGTGATCTTCATGATCTCGGCGAAGTCCACCGTGGACCGCGCGAGACGATCGATTTTGAAGAACACGATCACGTCGAACTCTGCGAGCCGGGCCAAGATGCGCTGGAGTCCCGGACGATCAAGCCCCCGTGAGTAGCCGGAGACGTCGATATCCTCTTCGACGGCTATGACCTGCCAGCCCCTGGCCTGGCACAACGCCTCGCACGCCGCACGCTGGCGCTCCGGGGAAGTAGACTCTTCAGTTTCACGGGAAAGGCGGACGTAGACAGCAGCGCGCATACCGGGTGCGCTCGCTGAGACGCCTTTCGGGCGCCGGGCACGGGGCATGGCCCGCGCAGTGGCAGGTGTGGTGTCTGTCACGCGGCGATCCTATCTGCGGAGGTATGTGTGTCCTGCTTGATCGTCCAGTCGGACAAGACGCTCCTCCTGGAGGTCGACCACGAGCAGGCCGAGGCCTGCCGCCGGGCGATCGCGCCCTTCGCCGAGCTGGAGCGCGCCCCCGAGCACGTGCACACGTACCGGGTGACGCCGCTCGGCCTGTGGAACGCGCGGGCGGCCGGGCATGACGCCGAGCAGGTCGTCGACGCGCTCGTCACGCACTCCCGGTACCCGGTGCCGCACGCGCTGCTCGTGGACATCGCGGAGACGATGGCGCGGTACGGGCGGCTCAAGCTGGTGAAGCACCCGGTGCACGGGCTGGTGCTGGAGTCCACGGACCGGCCGGTGCTGGAGGAGATCCTGCGGTCGAAGAAGATCAAGCCGCTGGTGGGTGAGCGGATCGACCCCGACACCGTCGCCGTGCACCCGTCCGAGCGCGGTCAGATCAAGCAGTCGCTGCTGAAGCTCGGCTGGCCGGCCGAGGACCTGGCCGGGTACGTGGACGGCGAGGCGCACCCGATCGAGCTGCGCGAGGACGGCTGGGCGCTGCGCCCGTACCAGCGGCAGGCCGTCGACGGCTTCTGGCACGGCGGCTCGGGCGTCGTCGTGCTGCCCTGCGGGGCGGGGAAGACGCTGGTCGGGGCGGGGGCGATGGCCGAGGCGAAGGCGACGACGCTGATCCTGGTCACGAACACGGTCTCGGCGCGGCAGTGGAAGCACGAGCTGGTGAAGCGGACGTCGCTCACCGAGGACGAGATCGGCGAGTACAGCGGGACGCGGAAGGAGATCCGTCCGGTCACCATCGCCACGTACCAGGTGCTGACCACCAAGCGGAAGGGGATCTATCCCCACCTGGAGCTGTTCGACTCCCGCGACTGGGGTCTGGTCGTCTACGACGAGGTGCACCTGCTGCCCGCGCCGGTCTTCAAGTTCACCGCCGACCTCCAGGCCCGGCGGCGGCTCGGGCTGACGGCGACGCTCGTCCGGGAGGACGGGCGGGAGTCGGACGTGTTCTCGCTGATCGGGCCGAAGCGGTTCGACGCGCCGTGGAAGGAGATCGAGGCGCAGGGCTACATCGCGCCCGCCGACTGCGTCGAGGTCCGCGTCAACCTCACGGACGGGGAGCGGCTGGCGTACGCGACGGCCGAGGCGGAGGAGAAGTACCGCTTCTGCGCGACGACGGCCACGAAGCGGAAGGTCACCGAGGCGCTGGTGCGGCGGCACGCGGGTGAGCAGACGCTGGTCATCGGCCAGTACATCGACCAGCTCGACGAGCTGGGCGAGCACCTGGGCGCGCCGGTCATCAAGGGCGAGACGAGCAACGCGCAGCGCGAGAAGCTCTTCGACGCGTTCCGGCAGGGCGAGATCTCGGTGCTCGTCGTCTCGAAGGTCGCGAACTTCTCCATCGACCTGCCGGAGGCGACGGTCGCCATCCAGGTCTCCGGCACGTTCGGCTCCCGCCAGGAGGAGGCGCAGCGGCTCGGCCGCGTCCTCCGCCCGAAGGCGGACGGGCACGAGGCGCGCTTCTACTCGGTCGTCGCCCGCGACACCATCGACCAGGACTTCGCGGCCCACCGGCAGCGGTTCCTGGCGGAGCAGGGGTACGCGTACCGGATCGTGGACGCGGACGAGCTGCTGGCGGGGGACGACGCCTGAGGTCGCCCGTCCGGCGGGGAAGGCGTCACGCGGGCCCCGAGGCGAAGATGAAGGCGAAGACCACGAACACCACCGTGACGACGGTGATCACGATCGGCAGCAGGATCGTGACGGCCGCGGTGACCGTGAAGGTGAGGCGCGCGGACCGCATCGACTCCCGGTGCGGCAGCAGCCACGCCACCGCCAGGGCGAGGGCTCCCGCGAACAGCACGGCCGCCAGCGGCTCGTCGCCGATGACGAGGAACCCGTCGCCGAACGCGTACCACAGCAGCGCGGGGAGGACGAGGAGGGAGACGACGGCGGGCCCCTTCGCCCAGCGCTCGTCCCGCTCCCCGAGCCGCCGGTCGATCCCGCGGCGCAGCCGGCGGAACCGGCCGGTGGCGGGAGCGGCGGAGGAGGTCGCGGAGGGGGTTCTCGTGGTGGTGGATGCCATGCCGCCATTCCATCGGCGGGCGGCGGCGGGCGGATCGGGGCGCGTACTCAATCCGCGGGGGTAGGGGTACTCAGGCAGATGGGCCGGAGGGCGCGGCTCCGCTCGGTAATCTGGCCGAAGCATCGGCGACGGCACGGAGGGAACATTGCCCCGCGAGGATGTTTACGAGGTGCTGTACACGGAGCCCGCGGCGCGCGACCGTGACCGCCTCGACGCGGCGCTCAGGGCCTCCTTCGACAAGGCCGTGGAGCTGCTGGCGAGGGACCCCTACACCGAGCTGTCCCGTCCCGTCGGGGCCGGCGAGCAGGACCGGGAGATCCGTCTCACCTCGCAGATCGTCGCGGAGTACATGGTGTCCCGCGGGCGGCTGCTGCTGGTCGTGCTGCGCATCTTCGACGACGCGGACATCCTCCTCGTGGAGGACTGACAATCCTGTCGTCAGCGCTTGACCAGCGCTTCCTCCCCCTCGAAGCGGCCGAGGAGGACGACGCTGACGGCCGTGCCGGCGAACACCTTCACGGCGCGGAAGGCGTGGGAGAGGGCGGTGGCGGCGCCGTGCTCGGCGCCCTGGGCGGCTGAGGTGATCCCTGCGGTGGTCATGTACCCATGATGCGAGCCGCGCGGCCGCCGGACATCGCCCTCGCGGTGTAAACGCGGGAGCCCCGCCGTACGACTCAGGGATCATGCCTGCCCCTACGGGAGACGGACTCCGACCCTGAGAGCCGCCCGGGGGCGGGAAAGGCGCGAGAGGGGCGCGCGGAAAATCATTGGCGCCGCCCCGCCCCCGTCCGTAGACTCGCGGACTTCCGCCTCCCGCCGCGTGTCCCGGGAGCGCCGCCGCCCGGACGGAAACCGGCCGGCCCCCGCTCGTACGTAGCCCGCAGCCAGCCGCCCTGGAGGCCATGCCGTGCCCGCGCACGCCCCTGACCAGCACGAAACGACCGCACTCGACCCGCTCACCCGCGAGCGCGACCATCTCACCGCCTCCCGCGCCGCGTTGCGCGCGATGCGGGAGGACGTCGAGGCGCTCGACATCAAGGACGTCACGGCCAACTGGGTCAACGCGGAGGTCCTGAACCGCCAGATCGAGGAGCGCATCACGGCGCTCGCCGATCTCGCGCACGCACCCCTCTTCTTCGGGCGGCTGGACTACGAGGAGGCGCCGGCCGACGCGACGGGGGAAGGCGGCGGCGAGGAGCGGTTCTACATCGGGCGGCGGCACGTGCACGACGCGCACGGCGACCCCATGGTCGTCGACTGGCGCGCGCCCGTCTCGCAGCCGTTCTACCAGGCGTCGAAGAAGGAGCCGCAGGGGGTCGGGCGGCGGCGCCGCTTCGGTTACACCGGCGGCGAGTTGACGGCGTACGAGGACGAGGACCTGACGGACGCGTCGGGCGCCGAGCGGGCGAGCGCGCTGCTCCAGGCGGAGATCGAGCGGCCGCGCGTCGGCCCGATGCGGGACATCGTCGCGACGATCCAGCCGGAGCAGGACGAGATCGTGCGCGCCGGGATCGGCGGCACGGTGTGCGTCCAGGGGGCGCCCGGCACCGGGAAGACGGCGGTGGGCCTGCACCGCGTCGCGTACCTGCTCTACGCCCACCGCGAGCGGCTGGCCCGCACCGGCACGCTGGTCATCGGGCCGAACCGGTCCTTCCTCCGCTACATCGAGCAAGTGCTGCCGGCGCTCGGCGAGTTGAACGTCGCGCAGGCCACGGTGGACGACCTGGTCGCGCATGTGGAGGTGCGCGGGACGGACTCCGCCGAGGCGGCGACGGTCAAGGGCGACGCGCGGATGGCGGAGGTGCTGCGGCGCGCGGTCAGGGCGGGCGTGACGATGCCGGTGGACCCGGTGGTCGTCGTGCGCGGCTCGCGGCGCTGGCGCGTCCCGGCGTACGAGGTGGAGGAGATCGTCCGCGAGCTGCTCGCCCGCGACATCCGGTACGGCGCCGCCCGCGAGGCCCTGCCGCAGCGCATCGCGCACGCCGTGCTCGTCCGGATGGAGCAGGCCGGCGAGGCGCCGGACGACCGGGTGCAGGACGCGGTGGCCCGCGACTCCGCCGTGAAGGCGGCGGTCAAGGCCGTCTGGCCGGCCGTCGACCCGGCGAAGCTGGTGCTGCGGCTGCTGTCGGAGCCGGAGTTCCTCGCCGAGCACGCGGCGGGCCTGCTGACGGAGGACGAGCAGCGGGCCGTGCTGTGGGCGAAGCCCGCGCGGAGCGTGCGGACGGCGAAGTGGTCGGCGGCGGACGCGGTGCTGATCGACGAGGCGACCGACCTCGTCCAGCGGACGCCCTCGCTCGGGCATGTGGTGCTGGACGAGGCGCAGGACCTGTCCCCGATGCAGTACCGGGCGGTCGGCCGCCGCTGCACCACCGGTTCCGCGACCGTACTGGGGGACATCGCGCAGGGCACGACGCCCTGGGCGACGGCGAGTTGGGGCGAGGCGCTCGCGCACCTGGGCAAGCCGGACGCGGCCGTCGAGGAGCTGACGCAGGGCTTCCGCGTCCCCCGCGAGGTGATCGCCTACGCGTCGCGGCTGCTGCCCGCCATCGCCCCCGGACTGTCCGAGGCGACGTCGGTGCGCGAGGCCGCCGGCGACTTCGCGGTCCGGGCCGTCGGCGATCCCGCCGCGCTGGACGACGCGGTGGTCGACGCCTGCCGCTCCGCGCTCCGCCGCGAGGGCTCCATCGGCCTGATCGCGGCGGACGCCCGGATCCCCGCCCTCGCGGCGGCCCTCACGGAGGCGGCCCTCCCCCACCTCGCCCCGGGCGAGGAGACCACCGCCGACGCCCGCCTCACCCTCGTCCCGGCGTCCCTGGCCAAGGGCCTGGAGTACGACCACGTCGTCCTCGACGAGCCCGCCGCCGTCGTCGCCGGCGAACCGGACGAACGCACCGGCCTGCGGCGGCTGTACGTGGCCCTCACCCGCGCGGTGTCGGGCCTGACGGTGCTGCACGCGGAGCCGCTGCCGGCGGCTCTGGGGTGACGGTTCCGCGCCGGGGCCGGGAGGGGCAGGCGCATACGGCCACCGCACGCACCTCTCCTCCCCCGCGCGGAGAAGGGAGCGGCGGCGGGGCTCGCGCCGGTGAGAAGTGACGCGGGCGGTACGGGTGGTGGTTTCGGCGCTCATGCGGACCGGTGAATCAGCGGATTCCGCCGCCACCCCCCGCCGTCTTCGTGCGGTCACATGACAGGCAAGGCGCCGTCACGGACCTCCGCCGCCCGGCCGGTGATACCGGCACAGGTATGGGTATCGGCCGTTTGTCGGGGGCCGTCGGTGGCGGTCGGCGGACTGTCGGTGATCTGTCGGCGGGCGGCGGGACATTGGAGCAGGTCGGGGCCGGTCGTCACCGGTACCGGCCATCGGCATCGCAGTGTCCCGGCCTACCGGAGCGGCGCTCCCGGCGTGATCCGCCGCGGAAGCCGCCCGGCGGTCCACGATCAGGAAGGCAGTCCCATGACCACCGAAGTGACGATCATCGGCGCCGGTCTCGGCGGGCTCGCGCTCGCCCGCGTCCTGCACGTCCACGGCATACCGGCGGCGGTCTACGAGGCGGAGGCCTCCCCGGCCGCGCGTTCACAGGGCGGGATGCTCGACATCCACGACTACAACGGCCAGATCGCCCTGGAGGCGGCCGGACTGATGGACGAGTTCCGGGAACTCATCCTGGAGGGCCGCCAGGCCATGCGGGTGCTCGCGCCGGACGGGAGCGTGCTGTTCGACAAGGCCGACGACGGCTCCGGGGGCCGTCCCGAGGTGCAGCGCGGCGAGTTGCGGCAGATGCTGCTCGACTCGCTCCCGGCCGGGACCGTCCGGTGGGGGCACAAGGTCACCGGCGCCCGCGCGCTCGGCGACGGACGGCACGAGGTGGCGTTCGCCGGCGGCGGCACCGTCGTGACGAGCCTGCTGGTCGGCGCGGACGGCGCGTGGTCGCGGATCCGTCCGCTGCTCTCCGCCGTCGAACCGGAGTACAGCGGCAGGTCGGTCGTCGAGACCTACCTGTACGACGCCGACACCCGGCACCCCGCCGTCGCGAAGGCGGTCGGCGGCGGGGCGATGATCGCGGCCAAGCCGGGCAGGGAGATCTTCGCCCACCGGGAGAAGGGCGACACGCTGCACGCCTACGTGGGCGTGGTCGAGCCGCTGGAGTGGTTCACCGGCCTCGACTTCACCGACGCCGCCACGGCTCACGAGGCCACCGCGCGGATCGCGCGGGAGTTCGACGGCTGGGCGCCGGAGCTCACCGCGCTGATCACCGACGCGGACGTCACGCCGGTTCTGCGCCATTTCCACGTCCTGCCGGCCGGGCACCGGTGGGAGCGGGTGCCGGGGGTGACCCTGCTCGGCGACGCCGCCCACCTCGCGATCCAGAACGGCGAGGGCGCCAACCTGGCGATGCTCGACGGCGCTGAGCTGGGCCAGGCGCTCGCCGCGCACCCCGGCGACGTCGAGGCGGCGCTCACGGTGTACGAGCAGGCCATGTTCCCGCGCAGCGCCGAGGCCGCCAGGATCGGCGAGGACGCGGGCGAGGACCCGATCCAGGGTCTGCTCGCCGCCATCAGCGGGGAGGGGCGGCCCGAGTAGGCCGCGGGAGGAACCGGCGGAGCGGACCGGGGAAAGGCGGCGCGCACGGGCCGGCGGCCGTCACACGGCTCCGCCGGCCGCCCCGGCGCCGGTCGCGCCTCCACCAGCCGTCTCACCAGCCGTTTCACCCGCCGCCAACAACGCGTCCACCAGCCCCGGGAAGCGCGCGTCGAGGTCGTCGCGGCGCAGGGCGACATGCCGGTTGCGGCCGACCGCGCGGGTGGAGGTGACGCCCGCTTCCCGCAGGACGCGCATGTGGTGCGACACCGTCGACTTGTGCAGATGCCCGAGGCCGAGGCGGACGGAGTCGCAGTCGCACTGCTCGTCGGTGCCCAGCACGTGAAACAGGTGCAGGCGGACAGGGTCCCCTAGCGCGCTGAGGACCTTCTCCAGCCGGATGTCCCCGGCGTCGGGCTGCGGCAGCAGCTCTCCCTCCACGGTCGTCACCATTCCCACCTTCCGTCACCGGAGCGCCGGGCCGCCGGAGTTGAGGACATGACCGGGCCGGCATTTTTTGTTTGACAGGGGTCCAACAATCTCTATTGTTTGACGCACGTCCAACCTTACCTGCCCGGAACTGCCCGGAAGGACTCCCGTGCGTCTCCGCCTGTTCCTGCTCGCCCTCGGCGCGTTCGCCGTCGGCACCGACTCCATGGTCATGACCGGCATCCTCGACGGCATCGCCGACGACCTCGGTACGTCCCTCGCCGCCGCCGGACAGCTCGTCACCGTCTTCGGCCTGGCGTACGCGCTGCTCGCGCCCGTCCTCGCCACGGTGACCGCCCGCTGGGACCGGCGGCGGGTGCTGTTCACCGCGCTCGCGGTGTTCACGCTCGCGAACGCCCTCAGCGCGCTCGCCCCGGGCTACGGAACGCTCCTCGCCACCCGGATCCTCGCCGCCGCCGGCGCCGCGCTCTACACCCCGACGGCCAACGCCGTCGCCACCACCCTCGTCCCGCCGGAGCGGCGCGGGCGCGCCATCGCGACCGTGCTCGGCGGCATGACCGTGGCCACCGTGCTGGGCGTCCCGCTGGGCGCCTACCTCGGACGCGCCGACTGGCGCTGGACGATGTGGCTGGTCACCGCCCTGGGCGCCGCCGCGCTCACGGGCCTCGCCGCACTGCTGCGCGACCTGCCCACCCTCACGGGCGCCCCCGGCATACGGGAACGCCTGGCGCCGCTGCGCAACCGCCAGGTCATCGCGGGGACGTTCACGACGTTCCTCGTCTTCGTCGCCGTCAACTCCATCTACATCTACCTGGCGACGGCGGTCCGCCCGGCGACGGGCGGCGACCAGGACCGGCTCTCCCTGATCCTGCTGGTCTCCGGCCTCGCCTCGATGGCGGGCAACTGGCTGGGCGGCCGGCTCGTCGACCGGCTGGGCGTCCGCGCGGTCCTGCTCACCGGCGGCGTCCTCGGGGCCCTCGCGTACGGATCCCTGCCGCTGCTCTCCGGCTCGATGCCCGGGGCGCTCTGCTACGCCGTCATCAGCCCGCTCGTCGGCTGGTCGATGGCCGTCGCCCTGCCGCACCGCCTGGTCTCCGTCGACCCGCCGAGCGCACCCCTGCTGATGTCGCTCAACAGCAGCGCGCTCTACCTCGGGCTGGCGGCGGCCGGGGTCGTGGGGAGCACGGCGATCGACGTGCTCGGGGGGCGGTGGTTCCCGCTGGTGTCGGTGGTGGCGATGGCGGGCGCGGTGGCCGTCACGCTGGCGACGGTCCGGCGGTCGCGGCCCGCGAGCACGGAGGCGCGCCCCGAGCCCACCCCTTCACCGGTTCCCGGGGCTGCGCCCGCCAAATAGCCCGTCCGGCGTTTGAGGACAACCGCGCGAAGCGCGGTTTCGGGGGCGTGGGGGCTTGCCCCCGCAAGAAACGGTGAGGGGGCGGGACCGGGGCACCCCACACCCCACCTACCCCCCAAGCGCCTCCCGCCAAGCCCGAACCGCCGCCACATCCACCGCCGCGTCCCAACCCCCCGGCCGGGACGCACCCCCGATGTGGAACCCGTCGATACCGGCCTCCAACAACACCGGCACATGCTTCAACTTCAGCCCCCCGCCCACGAGAATCCGCGGCTCATATCCGGGCTCGTCCCCCCGCGCCGCCTCCGCCAGCAGCACGGAAAGCCCGTCGTCCACCCCGGACGCCGAGCCGGCCGTGAGGTACGTGTCGAGGCCAGGCCGGTCGGCCAGCTGCTTCCGCAGGGCGTCGCGGTCGGCCGCCCGGTCGATCGCCCGGTGGAACGTCCACCGGGCACCGGGCCCGAGCACGTCGCACAGCGCGTCGACGGCGGCGAGGTCCGCCCGCCCGTCCTCCCCGAGGAACCCGAGGACGAACTCCTCGGCGCCCTCCGCCCGCAGCGCGCCCGCCGCGGCGCACAGCGCGTCGAGTTCCGCAGCGCCGCCCACGCCGAAGCCGTCGGAGGACCGCAGCATCACGCGGACGGGGATGTCGACGGCCTCCCGCACCCGGGCGAAGGTCTCCAGCGAGGGGGTCAGGCCGTCGGCCGCCATGTCGCTGACCAGTTCCAGCCGGTCCGCCCCGCCGGCCCGCGCCGCCACCGCGTCCGCCGCGTCCAGCGCGATCACTTCGAGAATTGGTCTAGACATGTAACAAGGGTGCCACACCGGCGCCCGCCGAGGAAGCACGCCCCTCGGTTGCACCACAATGGCCCCATGGCCACCCCCGCCGAGCAGCCCGATCAGCCCGCGCAGCCCGGGCAGTCCGGGCAGTCCCTCGAAGCCCGCTGGGCCGACGCCGTCCGCACGGCCCGCCGCCCGGCCCACGGCCCGGACCCCGACGCTCCGAGCCCCGACGCCCCGGACATCGACACCCCGGACACGGACGCCCCGGACGCCGACACCCCCGACCTCGCCCGCTACGCCGCCGACCTCCTCGCCCGCTGGTCGGAGCCGCAGCGCCGCTACCACACCACCGCCCACCTCACCGCCGTCCTCGACCGCGTCGACGAACTCGCCGAGCACGCGCGGTCCGCCCGCGACCTCGCCGCCGTCCGCCTCGCCGCCTGGTTCCACGACGCGGTCTACCTGCCCGAACGCTCGACCAACGAGGAGCGCAGCGCCCGGCTCGCGGGCCGCGCCCTGGCGGAGCTCGGGGTGCCCGAGGACGTCACCGCCGAGGTCGTCCGGCTCGTCCTGCTGACCGTCGGCCACGACCCGGCCCCCGGCGACCGCAACGGCGAGCTGCTGTGCGACGCCGACCTCGCCGTCCTCGGCGGGACCCCCGAGGCGTACGCGACGTACGCGGCGGAGGTGCGCCAGGAGTACGGCTTCGTGCCCGACGAGGCGTTCCGGGCTGGCCGCGCGGCCGTCCTGCGCCAACTGCTCGCCCTGCCCCGGCTGTTCCGCACCCCGCGCGGGTACGAACGGTGGGAGCGCGCCGCCCGGCACAACCTCACGACGGAGCTCGCGCTGCTCACCACGTAGCGCGGGCCCGGCAAGGGCGCCGCCGCACTCAGCCCGGCCGCGCCCCCGGCCGCTTCCGCCTCCGCAGCCCCGCCGCCCGCAGCAGCCGCACCACCTCCCGGCTGCGCACCTCCACCGCGCCGAGCCGCACCGCGTCCGCGTACGAGGACGCCGCCACGTCGTAGTGGTCGCCGTCGAAGGCCCGCGCGGGCAGGCCCATGCGGGCGGCGAACGCGTGCAGCTCGTCGAAGCTCACGTCGCTCACCAGGTGCGACCACATGCGGCCGTGCCCCGGCCACTGCGGCGGGTCGATGTAGAGGGTCACCGCTCTTCCCTCTCGCCTCTTCCGTCGCTCGCGTCAGCCGCGCAGGGCCGACGACAGCCGCCCGACGGGCGCCACGATCACCGCCTGCTTCGTACAGGCCCAGTGCGGGTCCGGCCCGAGCTCCGGCTCGACCTCCAGGGCGTGCGGGTCGCCCGAGTCCGTGCAGACCGGGCACAGCGGCCAGCGGCCGTGCCGCTCCAGCAGCGCGTCCTGGACGTCCTGGGCGATCAGCCCGGCGACGAAGGCCACGCCCTCCGGCCACTGCTCGACCCACCACCGCCGGCCGGCCACCGCGTCCTCCACCAGCGAGACCACGTCCGGGTCGGCCACGCCCCCGGCGGTCAGGTCGTCGAGGACGAGCGCCCGGGCCGCGTGCAGTGCTTGTTCGAGCTCCATTGCCCCATTGTCCGGGACGCGAATGGTTGACGGCACATCCGGCTGAAAATACCTTTCACCGGGTGAGCAGCGATCCGAAGGAAATCGCCGAACGCCGTCTCCCGCCGCTGCGCAGGCCCGTCCCTCCGCCCGCTCCCGGCGCGCTCGCCGCCAAGGTCCGTACGCTCGCGCCGACCATGACCCGCTCCATGCGGCGCGTCGCCGACGCCCTCGTCGCCGACCCGGCGGGCTCCGCCGCCCTGACCGTCACCGGGCTCGCCCAGCGCACCGGCACCAGCGAGGCCACCGTCGTCCGCACCGCCCGCGTGCTCGGCTACCCCGGCTACCGCCAGCTGCGCCTCGCGCTCGCCGCGCTGGCCGCGGAACGGGCGGCGGGCCGCGCGCCGGCCGTCACGGCGGACATCGCCGTGGACGACCCGCTGCCGAGCGTGGTCGCCAAGCTCGCGCACGACGAGGCGCAGTGCCTGGCCGACACGGCGGCCGGGCTCGACACCACCGCCCTGGAGGCGGCTGTATCCGCGCTCGCCGCCGCCCGGCGCGTCGACGTCTACGGCATCGGCGCGTCCAACCTCGTCGGCCAGGACCTCGTCCAGAAGCTGCTGCGCATCGGCGTGGTCGCGCACGCCCCCGCCGACCCCCACCTCGCCGTCACCAACGCCGTCCAGCTGCGCTCCGGCGACGTCGCCATCGCCATCACCCACTCCGGCCGGACGACCGACGTCATCGAACCCCTGCGGGTCGCCTTCGAGCACGGTGCCACCACCGTCGCCGTCACCGGCGACCCGGCCGGCGGCATCGGCCAGTACGCGGACCACGTCCTCGCCACGTCCACGGCCCGGGAGAGCGAACTCCGCCCGGCCGCCATGTCCAGCCGGACCAGCCAGCTGCTGGTCGTGGACTGCCTGTTCATCGGTGTCGCGCAGCGGACGTACGAGCGGGCGGCGCCCGCCCTCTCCGCCTCCTACGAGGCACTCGCCCACCGCCACGCCGCGCGGCCCGACCCGCGCTGACCCGAGACGCCGCCCAAGACGCCGCCCGAGACGCCGACCCGAGACCGAGCGAGGCCACCATGCCGTCGTCCCCCGCCCACGCCGCCCTCCGCGCCCAGCTCGCCCACCTCACCACGGAGGCGTTCCGCCCCGAACTGGCGGACATCGACCGGCTGCCGACCCTGGACATCGCGACCGTCATGAACGCCGACGACGCCACGGTCGCCA
Source organism: Streptomyces mobaraensis (assembly GCF_020099395.1). Lineage (NCBI taxonomy): Bacteria > Bacillati > Actinomycetota > Actinomycetes > Kitasatosporales > Streptomycetaceae > Streptomyces > Streptomyces mobaraensis. The sequence goes on from NZ_CP083590.1 coordinate 3,137,599, forward strand.
CCGCCGTCGCCGGCCGGCTGCCCGCCATCGCCGCCGCCATCGACGCGACCGCCGAACGGATGGCGCGCGGCGGCCGCCTGGTCTACGCGGGCGCGGGGACGGCGGGACGGCTCGGAGTGCTGGACGCCAGCGAGTGCCCGCCGACGTTCGCCACCGAGCCCGGCCGCGTCGTCGGCCTGGTCGCGGGCGGCCCGGAGGCGCTGGTGACGGCCGTCGAGGGCGCGGAGGACGACGCGGACGCGGCCGCCGCCGACCTCGCCGCGCTGGCCCTTACCCCCGACGACACGGTCGTCGGCGTCTCCGCCTCCGGCCGCACCCCGTACGCCGTCGCCGCCGTCACCCGGGCCCGCGCGGCCGGCGCCCTCACCATCGGCCTCTCCTGCAACGAGAACTCCGCCCTCGGCACCGCCGCCGACCACCCCATCGAAATCGTCGTCGGCCCCGAACTCCTCACCGGCTCCACCCGCCTCAAGGCCGGCACCGCCCAGAAGCTGGTCCTCAACATGATCTCGACCATCACCATGATCCGCCTCGGCAAGACGTACGGGAACCTGATGGTCGATCTGCGCGCTTCCAACGCGAAGCTGCGGGCTCGGTCGCGGCATATCGTCGCGTTGGCGACGGGGGCGGACGACGCCGAGATCGAGGCGGCGCTGACGGCCACGGACGGAGAGGTGAAGCAGGCGATTCTGGTGCTGCTGGGCGGGGTGGGCGCTGCCGCCGCCGGCCGGTTGCTGGAAGAGGCCGGCGGGCACCTGCGGGTGGCGCTGGAGGCTGCGCGGGGGAGGTGAGCCCCGGCCCCTCCCCCAGAGGGGGCACCCCCATTCACCGTTTCTGCGGGGGCGAGCCCCCGCACCCCGAAGCGCGCTGCGCGCGCTGTCCTCAAACGCCGGACGGGCTGGAGTGGGCGCCCTATTCAGCCCGTCCGGCGTTTGAGGACGAGCGGCGAAGCCGCGAAAAGGGGGGTCTGGGGGCTTGCCCCCAGGAAACGGCGAAAGGGTGGGACCGGGGCACCCCTCACGGAAGCGGCAGCTCGGCAAGCATGACCGCGTACACCGGGGAGTCAGGGAACGGCTGACGTTCACCGACCTTCCGATACCCCCAGCTCTCGTAGAGGGCCTGCACCTTCGGGTGCGTGACGTCCACCAGAAGGGCGGCGAGATCGTCATCACGAGCCGCCAGAAGCTCCCGGTGCAGCCGCTCGGAGTGCCCTCGCTTGCGCCACTTCGGCCGCACCATCAGCTCGGACACATGAAACGTCCGCGTTCCGGCCGGCGCCGGGTCGAGATGCTCCCGCCACCATTCGCGTTCGGGCTGCGCGGCGGCACCGTAGGCGTAGCCGACGGGCTCGGACCCGTCGTAGCCGATCACGCAGGAGAACCCGGGATTGCCGGACCAGTGGTCCACGAACCACGGGAACCGCTGGACGAACGGGTCGTCGGCACGGTCGGAGTAAGCGTCGGCATGCACGTCGAGAAGGGTCTGACGGATGTCGGCCGCGTGGGCGTGGCTGAAGTGCCGGACGTCAATGACGGTCAAGCTCGGCTCCATTCGCTGCGGAAGCGGTCGCCCCAGTCTTGAGCCACTGGGGTCGTGGGGGCAATGGCAATCAAGTCCCGATAGAAGTCGCCGAGAAGAGACCGCACCCGCCCCGGAATCGGGTAGCCGCTCATCAGATCGAAGGCGCTCGACGCGGTCACGCACGCCTGGTCTGTCTCGCGCTGGTGGAGCTGTGCGAGTGCCAGACGCGCGGTCACCAGAGCGCGGTTGCGGTGGAACTTCCGCGGGATGGACGACAGAGCCCGGTGCGAGGCAGCCTCGGCGTCCGCGTGGTCCCCGATGCGGTCCCGCACGATGGCGGTGAGCGCTGTCAGCTCCGAAAGGTCGTAGAAACCCAGCCAGGACGGGCGGGGCTCTTGAACGTCCGCCTTAGCCAACGCTTCTTCGGCATATCCGAGGGATCGCAGGGCGGCTTGCCGGTGGTGCAGGGTGGCGTGTCCGAGGGCTGCCCGGGCATGGGCCAGCGATGCATACAGCGGGGCGCGGCGGGCGACACCGACAGCTTGGGCGGCATAGGCGGCATCCACGGCCTTGGCGTACTCGTGACGCTGGTGGGCCAGCATGGCGTACGAGTTCCACACGCGTAGCTGGGCGATACCGTCCTTGGCCATGCCGGCGAGTCGGAGAGCGCGGTCCAAGTACTGTTCCGCTCTGCCGAGCCGCCGGGCATCAATGGCAGACCAAGCTGCGGTGGCGGTGTAGTCGGCGGCAGCGGAGAAAAGGCGTTGGCGGATGCGCTGCGTGGCTGCCTTCTGCTGCATGTCCATGGCCTGGCGCGCTCCCGACAAGGCAGCGCTTTCGAGGGCCTCGTGGCCGCCCCTGTGGGCGTCCAGGGCCATGAGGGCATCAAGCCCCTTTCGCAGCTCGATGACATCGGAAGTGCCGACGCGAGCCCGACGGGGCGATAGATCGGGGACGACGACGGCGGCGGTCGTCCCGGCGGTCGCGGTGAAGAATGTCCGGCGGAGCACGTGGTTCTCCGGGGGGCTGGTGACGTGGCATTTGCCTTGGGGCGGAACGAACCCCAGTTCCTCGGCGGTACACCCGAATAATGCCTCCAAAGCCCGCCTTTGCCGAGGGTGCGGCCAACGGGTCTTTCCGGTCAGCCACTGGCGGACGGTGCGATCGGAGACCGTGCCGGGGTAACCGAAGTCCGTCAGAAGCTCGTTGAGCTTGTCCGCGAGCTCGCACTGCTTGAACCCGACGTCGCGCATGCGTTCTTGAAAGCGCACGTTGGGCTGTCTGGGCGCGGTCTCCTCCACGACGCACACGCTAGCGAGGCGGCGTGCGGACGGTAATCGAACAGCGCTACCAGCCCCGGAAATTTCCGGTTGGCTCCGAGCAGCACTTGCAGCGCCTTTCCTCCCCCATCAACAGACACCTCCGTTGTACTGGCGTCGGACAGGCCGCGTACCCACGCGTGGCCGCATCGATCTGTCGTCGCCCCTTCGCGCCCCGCGTACACGCGGGCGACGGCACCGGAACCGCCGAGGCGATCAACGACCATGACCGCACTCCCCGCCGCGACCGGCGTCCCCGCATACGCCCAGACCATGCCCCGCGAGCCGGCATCCGCTCGACGTGCACGGCTCCTGACGGCGGCCGCCCTGCACACCTGGAACCTGCCCGGCCTGCTGGACACGTGCGTGCTGATCGTGTCGGAGCTGGTCGCCAACGCGATCGAACACACCGAATGCCGCCACCTGCGCGTGATCGTGTCCCGCCCCCGTCCGGATCGCGTCCGGGTGGCCGTGGTGGACATGTCCCCGCAGCGGCCCGTCCGTCAGACGCCGTCATCCAAGGACGAACGAGGACGCGGCCTTGCCGTGGTAGCCGCACTCGCCCACCGGTGGGACGCCGACTCTCTGCCGTGGGGGAAACGCGTCTGGGCCGAACTTCGTACCGCAGACGAGAACCGACCGCGGACAACCGAGGAAAGGAAGCGCTCATGAAGGCGACCGTCCGACCATGGGGCCTGACCCGTATGGAGCCCTACCCCTCACCGATCACGGTCACCGGGACGGCCGCCACCCTGGACCCGGTCACGCAGACCACCGTCTACCTCGACGCCCAAGGTCGCAGGGTCGAGATAGGCAAGCACGGCACGGGCACCGGCAAGGAGACCAGGACCCGCACCAGCCAGGGCGACGGGAGCGGTCCGTCCAACGCCGACGAGGGCCACGACCAGGAAAGCGACCAGGACTGACGCCATGGCCTCCCCCCGACCGGTCGTCGTCGTGACCGCGCTGGACGACCTGACGGCAGACCACGTCATCACCGAGCTACATGGCCGGGGCGTCCCGGTCGTGCGGCTCGACCCCGGCCGGCCCGGCGGGGTGACCCTTTCCGCCCACGCATGTTCAGGCCGCACCTGGCGCGGCCCCCTCACCACCCCCACCAGGTCCCTCGGCCTGGAGCACGCACGAGCCGTGTACTGGCGACGGCCGTCCTCGTACGCCGCGCCGACAGGCATGGACGGCCAGGAACAGGCGTTCGCCGCCGCCCAGGTCCGGCACGGGCTCGGTGGCGTCCTGGCCGCCCTTCCGGACTGCTTGTACGTCAACCACCCGCACCGGAACCAGGGAGCCGAATACAAGCCCCGCCAGATCACCGAAGCCCTGCGGGCGGGCCTCGACGTCCCGCCGACGCTGATCACCAATGATCCGGAGGCCGCCCGCGCCTTCGCGACGGAGTACGGGCCCGTGGTCTACAAGCCGCTGCGCTCCACCGAGTACCGCCAGAGCGGGGTGCCGCACACAATCTGGGTCCGCCCGGTCGATCCGCGTGAGATCGGCGACGGTGTCGCCGCCTGCCCGCACCTGTTCCAGCAGGTCGTCCGGAAAACCGCCGACGTACGGGTAGCCGCCGTCGGCGGGGAACTGTTCGCGAGCCGCATCACCGTGGACGGTGACCACCTGGACTGGCGCCTGAACTACGACCGGATCACGTACCACCCCATCGCCGTACCCGCCCCAGTGCGCCACGGCATCCGTGCCTACCTGCACGCCTTCGGCCTGGCCTTCGGGGCGTTCGACTTCGCCGAGGGCCGCGACGGCGTGTGGCGCTTCTACGAGTGCAACCCGAATGGGCAGTGGGCGTTCGTCGATGACCGTACGACCGTGGCCATCGCCACAACCCTGGCCGACCTGCTGGAGAAGGGACTCCCCACATGACCGACCCCGACCGCGTCACCGTCGACGAAGAACGCGCGGCCGAGCTGCGCGAGCGCCTGGCGCAGAAGCTCGAAGCCGCCGGTCACCTCCGCTCACCCGGTTGGCGGAAGGCTGTCGAGACCGTGCCCCGGCACGAGTTCGTCCGGGCTTTCTTCCGCCGGTCGGACAGCGGCGAGGGCACACGGTGGGTTCCTGTCGTGCCCACACCGGCGGACGCCGATGCGTGGCTTGTGGAGGCGTACTCCGACGAGACGCTGGTGACCCAGTTGGACGGCGGCACACACCCCGCCGACGTCCGTGACCCGGTTCACGGCGACCCCACCTCGTCCTCGACCTTGCCAAGCCTGGTGGTGCGCATGCTGGAGGACCTGGACGCCCAGGAGGGTGACCGGGTTCTGGAGGTCGGCACAGGCACCGGCTATTCGACGGCCCTCATGTGCGAACACCTTGGCAGCAGGCAGGTGACGTCCGTCGAGCTCGACGCGGCGGCGGCCGAACGGGCGCGAGCGGCGATCCACGCCGCCGGCTATGAACCGACGCTCGTCCCCCACGACGGCCTGCTCGGCTACGCCGGCAGCGCCCCCTACGACCGGTTGATCGCCACCTGCTCCGTGCGTACCATCCCGGCGGCGTGGCTCGCCCAGGTGCGGCCCGGGGGCACGGTCCTGACCACGATGACCGGATGGCTGTACGGCTCCGGCCTCGTCCGGCTGACCGTCGGAGAGGACTGCACGGCCGAGGGCCGGTTTCTGCCCGGCACGGTGTCGTTCATGATCGCTCGAACTCAGGCGCCGCCGGCCCTCACCGGCATCTCGGAACTTCTCGCCCAGGGCGCCGTGGAACGGCCCACGCGTGTCGGCCCCGCCGTGCTGAGTGACTGGACGCCGCAGTTCGTGGCGCAGCTCGCCATTCCGGGCGCTCAGTATGTGGGCATGCGCACGGGCGACGGCCCGATGCTGGACCACATTGTCGACCGGGACGCCGGGTCCTTCGCCACACTCATCCCGGACGGTAGCGGCGGATTCATCGTTCGCCAGGGCGGCCCGGTTCGCCTCTGGGACGCCGTCGAGGAGGCGATCGACACATGGGAGGCGGCCGGTGCGCCGCCACAGACCGCCTTCGGTCTGACCGTCACCCCTGATCACCAGAAGGTCTGGCTCGGCTCCCCCGACGGGCCGGGTTGGCTCCTGCGCCTTTAAGCCCGTCCGGCGTTTGAGGACGAGCGGCGAAGCCGCGAAAAGGGGGTCTGGGGGCTTGCCCCCAGGAAACGGCGAAAGGGCGGGACCGGGGCACCCAACCGTTACAAACGGCGCCCCCGCGTGGGACACATCCCCCATGCCCACCGAGCACCCTCTCGCCACCACCCTCCTCCCCCTCCTCGGAGGCCCCACCAACCTCCGCTCCCTCACTCACTGCATGACCCGCCTCCGCGCAGACGTGGCGGACCCCGCCCTCGTTCGGACGGCGGAGCTCCGGGCCGCTCCCGGCGTCCTCGGAGTGGTCGTGGACGGCACGGCCGTCCAGATCGTTCTCGGCCCGGGCAAGGTCACCCAAGTGGCCGCCGCCCTCCGCGCCGAGCGCCGGGCGCGCACCGCCGCCCCCTCCGGACAACTCCTCCGCCGCGTAGCCCAGATCTTCATCCCCCTCATCCCCGCCCTCATCGGCTGCGGCATCATCGCCGGCCTCGCCGGCCTGCTCGCCAATCTCCAGTGGGCGCCCGCCCTCGTGCCGGCGCTGAACGCCGTCGCGTCCGGGTTCATGGCGCTGATCGGCGTCTTCGTCGGGTACCAGACGGCGAAGGAGTTCGGTGGGACGCCGGTTCTCGGCGGAGCCGTCGCGGCGGTCGCCGTCTGGCCGGGGGTGGGGCAAGTGGAGGCGTTCGGGCGGGGGTTGACGCCCGGGCAGGGCGGGGTGCTCGGGGCCCTGGCCGCGGCGCTGCTGGCCGTGGCCGTGGAACGCGGGTGCCGGCGCGTCGTCCCCGAGGCGCTGGACGTTCTGCTCACCCCGGCGCTCACCGTGCTGCTGCCGGGGCTGGCGACGCTGTACGGGCTGATGTGGGCGGCGGGTGAAGCGTCAAGCGCCGTCGGCCAGTTCGCGGACTGGCTGCTGTCGCACGGGGGTGCCGTGGCGGGGTTCGTGCTGGGCGGGCTGTTCCTGCCGCTGGTGATGCTGGGGCTGCATCAGGCACTGATCCCGGTCCACGCCACGCTGATCGCCGAGCGGGGCAGCACGGTCCTGCTGCCGATCCTCGCCATGGCGGGCGCGGGCCAGGTGGGGGCGGCGGTCGCCGTCTACCTGCGGCTGCCGGACGACATCTCGGTGCGGCGGACGGTGCGTTCCGCGCTTCCGGCTGGACTGCTGGGGGTCGGCGAGCCGTTGGTCTACGGGGTGTCGCTGCCGCTGGGGCGGCCCTTCGCGACGGCCTGTGTGGGAGGCGCCTTCGGCGGCGGGTTCGTGGGGTTCATGGCGCAGGGCGGAAGCGGCACGGTGGGCGCGACGGCGATCGGGCCGTCCGGCTGGGCGTTGTTCCCGCTGCTGAGAGGGGATCAAGGGCCGGTCGAGGCGGTGGTGGTGTACGCGGCGGGGCTGCTGGTCGGGTACGCGGCCGGCTTCCTCGCCACGTACTTCTTCGGTTTTCCCCGGAAACGCCCGAGGGCGGCATCCCCGTGATGGGGATGCCGCCCTCGGTCTGCTTCAGGACTGGCGAGCCGGGTCGGCTCAGAAGTCCATCTCGCCACCGGGCATGCCGCCCGGAGCGGCCGCGGCGGCCTTCTCCGGCTTGTCGGCGATGACGGCCTCGGTGGTGAGGAAGAGCGCCGCGATGGAGGCGGCGTTCTGCAGGGCGGAGCGGGTGACCTTCGCCGGGTCGATGATGCCCTCGGCGATCATGTCGACGTACTCGCCGGTCGCGGCGTTGAGGCCGTGGCCGACGGTCAGGTTGCGGACCTTCTCCACGACGACGCCGCCCTCGAGACCACCGTTGACGGCGATCTGCTTGAGCGGGGCCTCCAGGGCCAGCTTGACGGCGTTGGCACCGGTGGCCTCGTCGCCCTCGAGCTCCAGCTTCTCGAACACCTGGGAGGCCTGGAGCAGGGCCACGCCACCACCGGCGACGATGCCCTCCTCGACGGCCGCCTTCGCGTTGCGAACGGCGTCCTCGATGCGGTGCTTGCGCTCCTTGAGCTCGACCTCGGTCGCGGCACCGGCCTTGATGACGGCCACGCCGCCGGCCAGCTTCGCGAGGCGCTCCTGGAGCTTCTCCCGGTCGTAGTCCGAGTCGCTGTTCTCGATCTCGGCGCGGATCTGGTTGACGCGGCCCTGGACCTGGTCGCTGTCACCGGCACCGTCGACGATGGTCGTCTCGTCCTTGGTGATGACGACCTTGCGGGCGCGGCCGAGCAGGTCGAGACCGGCGTTCTCCAGCTTGAGGCCGACCTCCTCGGAGATGACCGTGCCACCGGTGAGGATGGCGATGTCGCCGAGCATGGCCTTGCGGCGGTCGCCGAAGCCCGGGGCCTTGACGGCGACGGACTTGAAGGTGCCGCGGATCTTGTTGACGACCAGGGTCGACAGGGCCTCGCCCTCGACGTCCTCGGCGATGATCAGCAGCGGCTTGCCGGACTGCATGACCTTCTCGAGGAGCGGCAGCAGGTCCTTGACCGAGCTGATCTTCGAGTTGACGATCAGGATGTACGGGTCGTCGAGGGACGCCTCCATACGCTCCATGTCGGTGGCGAAGTACGCCGAGATGTAGCCCTTGTCGAAGCGCATACCCTCGGTGAGCTCCAGCTCCAGACCGAAGGTCTGGGACTCCTCGACGGTGATGACGCCTTCCTTGCCGACCTTGTCCATCGCCTCGGCGATGAGCTCGCCGATCTGGGTGTCGGCGGCGGAGATGGAGGCCGTGGAGGCGATCTGCTCCTTGGTCTCGACGTCCTTCGCCTGCTCCAGGAGGGCGGCGGAGACGGCCTCGACGGCCTTCTCGATACCGCGCTTCAGGGCCATGGGGTTGGCACCGGCGGCCACGTTGCGCAGACCCTCGCGGACCAGCGCCTGGGCGAGGACGGTCGCGGTCGTCGTGCCGTCACCGGCGACGTCGTCCGTCTTCTTCGCGACCTCCTTGACCAGCTCGGCGCCGATCTTCTCGTACGGGTCCTCCAGCTCGATCTCCTTGGCGATGGAGACACCATCGTTGGTGATCGTGGGGGCGCCCCACTTCTTCTCAAGGACGACGTTGCGGCCCTTGGGGCCGAGGGTGACCTTGACGGCGTCGGCGAGCTGGTTCATACCGCGCTCAAGGCCGCGCCGCGCCTCCTCGTCGAACGCGATGATCTTGGCCATGTGAAGTGGTCCTCCCGGACTGGGGGTGGATTGCTCCGGACCGCACAGGCGCCCGCGACGGACGGCCCACATGCTCGGCGGTTCCTTGCCCCGCCGGGCCCGTGGACCTCACCGACGGTCCAAGTCTGTCACTCTCACTGGGAGAGTGCTAAGCCAATGATTAGCACTCGGCACCTCCGAGTGCAAGCGTCCTTCCGAAGACCGGGGTCATCCCGGACACCGTCCCGGAGGGGTTCCGGGCCTCGTTTCGAACGGATCCCGGAGGCGCCCCGGAGACCCTGCCCAGCGGGAGACCGGCGCACTCCCCGCACCGCCGGCCCGGACGGCCGAACAGTCCGTCCACCGAACAGACGAACGGACACGACAAAGGGGTCCGCACCTCCCGGTGCGGACCCCTTTGACAGACTGAGCGATCGGTGGTCGATGCGCCGCGGTCAGGCGGTCACCCTCACCATGTCGGCCTGAGGTCCCTTCTGGCCCTGCGAGATCTCGAACTCGACCCGCTGCCCCTCTTCCAGGGTGCGGTAGCCGTCCATCTGAATCGCGCTGTAGTGGACGAAAACATCCGCACCACCGTCGACCGCGATGAAGCCGTACCCCTTCTCCGCGTTGAACCACTTGACGGTGCCCTGAGCCATGCCTAACTCCCCTATTACTGGCCCTTGCACAGGACCGCACTTCGCGGACCCGGGTCAGACCTCACCCCTTGTGACACCGAGGGGTGTGCGCCGGAACGCGTCGACCGCGGCTGAATGTATCTGCACGGATGCCGTCTGCAACAGGTCAGACGGACGAGAAATACCGGCGTCGCCGAGCGGCGATCTCCACCCAACAGGGGATGTTCCAGGGCAAGTCGGGCCGGACATACACCGGCCAACCCGACAATTCGCACGCGTAATTCCCGCGCAACTTGACGGGTTCTCATATGCGTTCGGCTCTGACACCGGAGGGGGAACGTCCCAACTGTATCGCGCTTCAACAGACGGAATCGCCCCGTCCGCTTAGCGGCCGGGGCGATTCACGGTTCGCGTGTGGTTCCCGTTGCCGGGTGAGTCTCTCGATGCCGTCGGGCGCGCCGCCTCGCGGGCGCTCGGCGTCGCGGGCGCTCAGCCGCCCGCCACCGCCGGGATGATCGACACGCCCGCGCCGTCCGGGGTCGCCGCGGCGAGGCCGCCCTCGAAGCGGACGTCGTCGTCGTTGACGTACACGTTGACGAAGCGGCGCAGTTTGCCGGCGTCGTCGAGGAGCCGGGCGGCGATGCCCGGGTGGTTCTTCTCCAGGTCGCCGATCACCTCGGAGAGGGTGGATCCCTGGGCGGGGACTTCGGCGCGGCCGTCGGTGTAGGTGCGGAGGATGGTGGGGATGCGGACGGTGACGCTCATGGGGTCGCCTTTCTTGTGAGTGGTGTGGCGTGTGTGCGTGCGCGGGGGGGCGCGGGTGGGGTGCCCCAGTCCCGCCCTTTCACCGTTTCTTGCAGGGGCTGCGCCCCCGCACCCACAAGCGCCCTGCGGGGTCAGGGGCGGCAGCCCCAGGAAACGGTGAAAGTGGGGGTACCCCCTCTGGGGGAGGGACCGGGGCCGCCCACCCCTACCCCAGCCCCGCCTCCCGGAAAGCCCCCAAGCTCGGCCTGATCGTCACCGACGGCCCCGCCGCCACCGCGTCCAGCGTCTTCAGCCCGTCCCCCGTGTTCAGCACCACGGTCGTCAGCGAAGGATCCAGCACCCCCGCCTCCAGCAGCTTCCGCGTGACGCCCACCGTCACGCCGCCCGCCGTCTCCGCGAAGATCCCCTCCGTGCGGGCGAGGAGCCGGATGGCGTCCACGATCTCCGGGTCGGTGACGTCCTCGACGGCACCTCCCGTGCGCCGGGCGATGTCGAGCACGTACGGCCCGTCGGCCGGGTTCCCGATGGCCAGGGACTTGGCGATCGTGTCGGGCTTGACGGGACGCACCACGTCCTGGCCGTCCTTGAAGGCGCGGGAGACCGGCGAGCACCCCTCCGCCTGGGCGCCGAAAATGCGGTACGGGCGATCCTCCACCAGCCCGAGGGCGATCAGTTCCCGCAGCCCCTTGTCGATCTTCGTGAGCTGGGAGCCGGAGGCGATGGGGATGACGAGCTGGTCGGGCAGCCGCCACCCCAGTTGCTCGCAGATCTCGTAGGCGAGGGTCTTGGAGCCCTCGCCGTAGTAGGGGCGGAGGTTGACGTTGACGAAGCCCCATCCCTCGCCCAGCGGGTCACCGATGAGCTCGGAGCAGAAGCGGTTGACGTCGTCGTACGTCCCCTCGATGCCGACGAGGTCGCCGCCGTAGACGGCGGCCATGACGATCTTGCCGGCCTCCAGGTCGTGCGGGATGAAGACGCAGGACCGGAGCCCGGCGCGGGCGGCCGCCGCGCCCACCGCGCCGGCCAGGTTGCCGGTCGAGGAGCAGGACAGCGTGGTGAATCCGAAGGCGCGCGCCGCCTCCACCGCGACCGCGACGACGCGGTCCTTGAAGGAGTGCGTGGGGTTTCCGGAGTCGTCCTTGACGTGCAGCTCTCCGGTGACGCCCAGCTCCCTGGCCAGGTTGTCGGCGCGGACGAGCTGGGTGAAGCCGGGCCGGAGGTTGGGCCGGGAGGCGACGTCGGCGGGGACGGGCAGCAGCGGCGCGTACCGCCAGATGTTCGCGGGGCCGGACTCGATGCGCCGGCGCAGGCCCTCGGGGTCGCCGAGCGGCAGCTCGTAGGCGACCTCCAGCGGGCCGAAGCAGGAGGTGCAGGCGAAGACCGGTCCGAGGGGGACGCGCTCGCCGCACTCGCGGCAGGACAGCGCGACGGCGGGACCAAAGGAACCGCCAAAAGAAGTGGTGGCGGAAGTGACGCTTTCGACGGCTTGCACAGCCATGGAGGCGAGGCCCTTTCTCCTCATCTTCCCCGTGGCGAACCTCGCCACGAGACGGAATTGGCACCTTCCCCGCCGGGAGCCTCACAAGGAGACCGGCTGGAGGGTTGCCGGGGCTTCAACGGGCCGTGTCCCTCTGCCCCTCTGGATGAGCGGTATGGCACTGGGCAGCACCCAGGCGTTTGTGCGCGCGGCACCCCCGACATACGGGCGGGCTCCGCGTTGTTCAAGACTGTATCGGAAGGTGCGGCGCGGCGAGAGGGCCGTTTCGCACCGCGAGACAGATCACCACACCGTTCACAAGCGAGGAGTCGTTCACGTGCTGGAAGAGGTGGAGCGCTGGCTGTCCCGGCGGTCCTGGACCGCGGCGGACCGCCCGCTCGACCGGCTGCTCGCCGCGAAGCGCGCGACGGGTACCACGGTCAGCGTCGTCCTGCCCGCGCTGAACGAGGAGGCCACGGTCGGGGACATCACCGCCGCGATCCGCCGCGACCTCATGACGGACGAGATGCCGCTCGTCGACGAGCTGGTGGTCCTCGACTCCGGTTCGACGGACGGCACGGCGCGGGTCGCCGCGGCGGCCGGGGCCCGGGTCGAGCACCGGGACGCCGTGCTCCCCGGCCTGCCCGCCGTCCCCGGCAAGGGCGAGGTGCTGTGGCGGTCCCTGCTGGTGACCTCCGGCGACGTCGTCTGCTTCATCGACGCCGACCTGCGCGACTTCTCGTCCGCCTTCGTCTCCGGGATCGTCGGCCCGCTGCTGACCGACCCGGACGTGGACTTCGTCAAGGCGATGTACGACCGCCCGCTGGGCGAGGCGGCGGGCCAGGGCGGCCGGGTGACGGAGCTGGTCGCCCGCCCGCTGCTCAACCTGCACTGGCCGCGGCTGGCCGGTTTCGTGCAGCCGCTGGGCGGCGAGTACGCGGCCCGGCGCTCGCTGCTGGAGCGGCTGCCGTTCCCCGTCGGCTACGGCGTGGAGCTCGGCCTGCTCGTCGACGCGCTGCACACGGTGGGCCTGGACGCGCTGGCCCAGGTCGACGTCGGGGTGCGCAAGCACCGCCACCAGGACGGGCGGGCGCTGGGCCGGATGGCCGCCGCCATCTACCGCACCGCTCAGCTGCGGCTGGGCCGCGAACCGCTGGTGCGCCCGGAGCTGACCCAGTTCGAGCGCACGGCGGAGGGGTTCGTTCCGCGGACGTATCCGGTGGACACCGAGGAGCGCCCGCCGATGACGCAGGTCCCCGAGTACGCGCGGCACCGCGCGGCGTAGACCTACGGAGACGGGCGGCGTAGGCGTACGCGAAAGGGCAACGGGGGGAGGCGTACGTTTGAGCGGATGGCGGCGTGGCAAGGCTCGCGTCATGGTCGCTGAGCACGTGCAGAACGCCCCCATCGTCGTGGCATCCAACCGCGGCCCGGTCTCCTACCGGGTCGCCGAGGACGGCTCCCTGACCTCCGGCCGGGGCGGCGGTGGCCTGGTCTCCGGGCTCAGCGCCATCGGTACGGACTCCGGCGCGGTGTGGGTCTGCGCCGCGCTCGGCGAGGGCGACCGGCTCGCCGCCCGCCGCGCGGGCCGCCGGCTCGACCCGGCCGACACCGGCGGGTACGGCGTGCGGATGCTCGACGTCCCGGCCGAGACCTTCGCCGCCGCGTACAACGGCATCGCCAACTCGGTGCTGTGGTTCGTCCACCACCTGCTCTACCAGACGCCGCTGGAGCCCGTCTTCGACGCCGGGTTCCGCGAGCAGTGGGCCGCGTACGAGACGTACAACGCCGCCTTCGCGGACGCGCTCGCCGAGGAGGCCGCCGAGGGCGCGGTGGTGCTCGTCCAGGACTACCACCTGACGCTGGTCCCGGGCCTGCTCCGCGAGCGCCGCCCCGACCTGCGCATCAGCCACTTCTCGCACACCCCCTGGGCGCCGCCGGACTACTACCGGATGCTCCCCGACGACGTGGCCGCGCAGGTGCTCCGCGGCATCCTGGGCGGCGACCGCGCGGCGTTCCTCACCCGCCGCTGGGCCGACGCGTTCGCCGCCTGCTGCGCGGACGTCCTCGGCGCGGAGGTCGTCCGCGCGGACGACGGGTCGGCGACGGCCGTGCGCCTCGACGGCCGGACGACGCTGCTCGGCGTCCACGGCCTGGGCGCGGACGCCGCCTTCCTGCGCGAGCGCGCCCACCGGCCGGACGTCGAGGAGCGGATGGCCGCGCTGCGCGAGCAGGTCGGGGCCGGCCGCCGGACGATCGTCCGCGTGGACCGCACCGAGCTGTCGAAGAACATCGTCCGCGGCCTGCACGCCTTCCGGCGGCTCCTGGAGGACCACCCGCAGTGGCGCGAGCGCGTCGTGCACATCGCGTTCGCGTACCCGTCCCGGCAGGACCTCACCGTCTACCGCGACTACACGGCGGAGGTCGAGCGCGTCGCCGGCCTGATCAACGAGGAGTTCGGGACGCCCGGGTGGCAGCCGGTCGCCCTGCACGTCAAGGACGACTTCGCACGCTCCCTCGCGGCCTACCGGATGGCGGACGTCGCCCTGGTCAACCCGATCCGCGACGGGATGAACCTGGTCGCCAAGGAGGTGCCGGTCGTCTCCGACGACGGCTGCGCGCTGGTGCTCTCGCGGGAGGCGGGGGCCGCGGCGGAGCTGGGCGCGGACGCGATCGTCGTCAACCCGTACGACGTCGAGGCCACCGCCCGCGCCCTGCACGAGGCGCTGCTGATGGACCACGGGCAGCGCGCGGACCGGTCGAAGCGGCTGGCCGCGGCGGCGACGGCGCTGCCGCCGGCCCGCTGGTTCGTCGAACAGCTGGACGCGCTGCGGGCGTTGTAGCGCCGGAGGCCAGGGGGCGGGAGGGGCGCCGGGGCGTGTGGCGTGCTCCCGTGCGCGCCGGTGTGCTTCGGCCGCCCGGCTGACGGGCGGTGCGGGCGGGTAGTCATGGGGCATGTCGATCCCACCGCGCCGGCTCGCCCTGGCGGCGGCCACGGCCGCCGTCCTCGCCGTGACCACGACCGGTTGTTCGTCCGATTCCGATGACGGGAAGTCGGAGTCCAAGAGCGGCAAGGGGGCCGCGGCCACAAGTACGGCCTCGCCTTCCGGTTCCGATGCGGCCAAAGGGCCGGCCCCTTCTGCCCCGTCCGCCGGGTCCGGCGACGGCTCGGTACCGGTCGGGCCCGGCCCCCAGTCCTCGTACACCGTGCAGAAGCAGCCCGCTCCCGGCACCTGCGCCTATCACTACACCTCGGCCAAGGAGCCGCTGCCCGACCCCAAGTGCACCCCCGGGGCGACCAACCCCAAGGTCACCCCGGACACGCTCAAGACGACGATCTGCCGCGCCGGTTACACCAAGGACATCAGGCCGCCCACGAACATCACGGGTCGCGAGAAGACCGCCAACGCCGCCTCCTACGGCTACAAGAAGTCGCTGCGTGAAGCCGAGTACGACCATCTCATCAGCCTCCAGCTCGGCGGCGACCCCAACGACCCGCGCAACCTGTGGGTCGAGCCGCCCTCCCCCGGCCACAAGGACGGCGCGGGCCCCAACAACCCCAAGGACGTCGTCGAGACGAAGCTGAAGAACGCGATCTGCTCGGGCAAGGCGGACCTGCGGAAGGCACAGCAGGCCATCGCCCGGGACTGGACGACCGCGCTGGCGGCGGTCGGCATCAAGGACGACGGGAAGGCACGGCGGGAGGGAGCCGACGCGGACGGCGACTGAGGACGCGGACGGCGACTGAGCGAGGGCCGCGACGGGCATGCGGCCCGGAACGCCTCAGTTCTCCGGCGCTGCCTCGCCCGTCACCCCGTCCGCCAGCGCCTCCAGCAGCCCCACCACACCCTTGGGGCCGTCCACCACCAGGTCCGCGCGGTCGGCCAGTTCGGTGACCTCCGTGCTGCCGCTGCAGACCAGGACACCGGTCAGCCCCTCGGCGCGCAGCCGCTCCACCGCGTCGAAGGCGGCCAGGTCACCGAGGTCGTCGCCGGCGTAGAGGACGCAGTCGGCGCCGGTGGCGCGGACGTGGTCGGCGAGGGCGACGCCCTTGTCCATGCCCGGCGGGCGCAACTCCAGCACCAGCCGTCCCGGCTCGACGATCAGCCCGTGCCGGGCGGCGAGTTCGGCCAGCGGCTTCTCCAGCGCCCGGAACGCGCCCTGGGGATCGGGCGCGCGGCGGGTGTGGACGGCGATGGCCCGGCCGCCCTTGTTCTCGATGGGCGCGGTCTCCACCCAGGTGCCGTGCCAGGCGCCGGACGCGTCGAGCACGCCGGGCAGTTCGGCCTGGACGGCGGCGATGCCCGGGTGCGGGGCCGGTGAGTGGACGGTGCCGGTGGCCGCGTCCCAGCGTTCGGCGCCGTAGTGACCGAGCACCGCCAGGCGTTCGAGGCCCGGCACCCCGGCGAAGCCGCCGTAGCGGACGGCGACCCCGGCCGGCCGGCCGGTGATCACTGCCACCGACTCCAGGTGCGGCGCGAGCCGGGCGAGGGCGGGGACGGCCGCGGGGTGCGCCCGGGCGCGTTCGGGGTCGGGGACGATCTCGGCGAGCGTCCCGTCGAAGTCCAGCGCGACGATCGCGCGGCCGGGCCGGGCGAGGAGCGCGGCGAGGCCCTCGCGCCCGGCGGACGTCACGGGTTCCGGAAGGGGGTGGCTTCCCATGCCGTCGACCCTACCCAGGCGCGCGCCGTCGAGTCGGGGGCTTCCGGATTTCGTGGGGCGAAGGTTCCGGACGGTGTTCCAGCGAGGCGTACGGCCGCCGGTCAGCGGCGGGCCCGCCGGGCCTCGCGCAGCCGGCGCAGCCGGTTGACCGTGACGGGGTCGTGGGCCAGGGCCCGGGGATCGTCCAGCAGGGCGTTGAGGAGCTGGTAGTAACGGGTGGGCGTGATGCCGAGCCGTTCCCGCACGGCCCGCTCCTTGGCGCCGGGGCCGGGCCACGACCGCCGTTCGAGGGCGAGCACGGCCAGGTCCCGCTCGGAGAGGGGCCGGTCGCTCCCGGAGGGGGGCCTGTCGTCCATGCGGTCCAGCGTAGGCGACGGCGGGGAGAGGCCGGGCCCGGGAAGGTTCCGGGCCCGGTACGGATCCAGGACCGGTACGGACCCGGGCCCGGGAACGATCCGGGCCCGGGAACGACCCGGTCCGCCCCGCCTGCGTGCCTAGCGCGCCACGCCGTCCGTGGAGTCGGCCTCGCGCTGGATCTCGTCGAGGATGCCGGCCACGTCGGCGCCCTTCTGGACGACGCCGCCGATCTTCTCCTTGATGGTCTTGCTGACCTTGGCCCAGGAGGTCTTGTCGGCGGGGTAGAACTCGGCCTGCGGCAGCGGGTCCAGGAACGGCCGCAGCTTCTTCGACCGCTTCGAGTCGTCCTTGCGCATCTGCCGGGAGGCGGACGTGGTCACGGGCAGCAGGTCGTACTTGCCGGTGAAGTCGAGCACGGTCTGGGTGCCGTAGAGGAAGTCCAGGAAGAGGCCGGTCTCCTTGCGGGGGGCGGTCTTGAAGGCCATGACCCAGTCGGCGACACCCATCGTCGACTTCGCCTTGCCGTCGATACCGGGGAGCGGGATCATCTCGTACTTGATGTCGGCCGCCTCCGCCTGCTGCATCAGGCTGGGGTGGCCGTGGAGCATGCCGACCTGGCCCTTGCAGAAGGCGTCGAAAAGATCCTGGCGGTTGGTACGGGCGGGGTTGCCGGGGCCGGTGAGCTCCTTGCCGACGAGCTCGTCCCGCAGCCACTCGAACGTCCGGACGTTGGCCTGCGAGCGGATGGTGTAGCTGCCGTTCTTGTCGGTGTAGCCACCGCCGCCGCCCAGCATCCACAGCATGGTCTCGGCGGGCGCCTCCTCGGGACCCAGCGGCAGCCCGAACGGGATCTTCACCCCGGCGGCCTTCAGCTTCGTGGCGGCGGTCTGGACCTCGGCCCAGCTCTCGGGGTGCTTGATGATGCCGGCCTTGCGGAACAGCGTCTCGTTGCAGAACAGCAGTCGGGTGGAGGAGACGAACGGCAGGCCGTACTGCGTCCGGTGCACCTCGCCCGCGCGGGAGATCGAGGCGATGAAGTCGGCCTGGGTCGATATGGAGAGCAGCTGGTCGGCGCTGTAGAGCTTGCCGGCCGCGGCGAAGTCGGCGTACGCGCCGATCTGCGCGATGTCCGGGGCGTTGCCCGCGGCGACCATGTCGGCGACCTTCTTGTCGACCTCGGTCCAGCTGTAGACCTCGACGTCGACCTTGACGCCCTTGTGGTCGCCCATGAAGGTCCGGGCGACCGAGTCCCAGTACTTCTTCGAGCTGTTCTCCGGCTTGCCGTCGCCGTACTCGGCGGCGACCAGCTTCAGCGTCTTGCCGCCGCCGGGGCCACCGCTCCCGCACGCCGAGAGTGCGGGCACCATCGCCGCCGTCGCGGCACCCGCCGCCGAGAGACTCAAGAACCGCCGCCGCTGCACTTGCTTTCCGCCCTTGTGATTGTGACCCGTGTGACCGTGCCGTGCCCGTGCCGTGCCCGTGCGCGCGCCCCCGGCCGTGATGCGGACGACCTGCCCGGTGGGGACCGCGGGAGCCGCGGGCTCCGCATGTTCTCCCGCGCCACCTTAAAGGCTCTTCGAACAGGGGCTCGCTCCGGCCTCGCCCTTCCCCCTCCCGGTGGCGGGCTGCTATCCACGGTGGGGCACGGACGGATCACTGATGGATCACTCGTGGATCGCTCACGCAGACCGCAAGGAGCCCAGGTCATGGCCGTACCACCCCCTGAGTCCCCCTCCCGCACCGCCGCCGAACTCGCCACCCAGCCCGCCTGCTGGCGCCGGGCCGCCGACGCCGCCCCGGTCACGGACGGACTGCCCAGAACCGGCGAGCGCGTCGCTATCACCGGCTGCGGCACGTCCTGGTTCATGGCACAGGCGTACGCGTCCCTGCGCGAGGCGGCGGGCGAGGGCGAGACGGACGCGTTCGCCGCGTCCGAGTTCCCCACGGCGCGCCGCTACGACCGGGTGGTGGCGATCACCCGCTCCGGCACCACGACGGAGGTCCTGGACCTGCTGGCCGCCCTCCGCGGCACCGCGCCACTGCTGGCGCTCACCGCCGACCCCGCCACTCCGGTGCGGGACGCGGCCGACGCGCTGGCGGTACTGGACTGGGCGGACGAGGAGTCCGTCGTCCAGACGCGGTTCGCGACGACGGCCCTGGCGCTGCTGCGTTCCGCCCTCCCGGGCGGGACGGAGGCGGTGCTGCGGGCCGCCGACGAGGCGGCCGGGGCCGTCGGGGAGCCGCTGCCGGACGCGCTGCTCTCCGCGTCGCAGTGGACGTTCCTCGGGCGCGGCTGGGCTTATGGGGTGGCCCAGGAGGCGGCCTTGAAGATGCGCGAGGCGGCGGGGGCGTGGACGGAGGCGTATCCGGCGATGGAGTACCGGCATGGGCCGGTGGCCATCGCGGGGCCGGGGCGGGTGACGTGGGCCTTCGGCCCTGTTCCTGAGGGGCTGGAGGGGGCGGTCGGCGCGGCCGGCGGAACGTTCGTCCATACGCCGAGCGACCCGCTGGCCGAGCTTGTCCGGGCCCAGCGGGTGGCGGTCGCCGTCGCGGAGGCGCGGGGCCTGGACCCGGACCGGCCGCGGGGGCTGACGCGGAGCGTGGTGCTCGGCGCTTGAGGGTGCCCCGGTCCCTCCCCCAGAGGGGGCACCCCCATTCACCGTTTCTTGCGGGGGCTCCGCCCCCGCGCCCCGGAAACCGCGCTCCGCGCGGTTGTCCTCAAACTCCCCCAGAGGGGGTACCCCCAACGGGCTGATTTTCAGCCCGTCCGGCGTTTGAGGACGAGCGGCGGAGCCGCGAAAGGGGGGTCTGGGGCGCAGCCCCAGGAATCGGCGAAAGGGCGGGACCGGGGCACAGCCCGCCGCAGGCGCACCCACGCACCCACCCACCCCCCGGACAGTGGACTAGACCTTTCCACCCCCACGCGCGAAACTGTCCCGGTGAAACATGTCATCGCCCTCGACGTGGGCGGCACCGGGATAAAAGCCGCCCTCATGGGCGCGGACACCACCCTCGTCCACGAAACCCTCCGCCCCACGGACCGCGAACAAGGCCCCGACGCCGTAGTCGCCCGCATCCTCGACCTCGCCGAGGAACTCCGCGACCGCGCCGAGAAGGAGTTCGGCGAACCCCCGGCAGCCGCAGGCATAGCCGTACCGGGCGTGGTGGACGCGAGCACCGGCACAGCCGTCTACGCCGCCAACCTGGGCTGGCGCGACCTCCCCCTCCGCGACCTCCTGAGCCGCCGCCTGGGCGGCACCCCCGTGGCCCTGGGCCACGACGTCAGGACGGGCGGCCTGGCCGAAGGCCGCCTGGGCGCCGGCCAGGGAGCGGACCGCTTCCTCTTCGTCGCCCTCGGCACCGGCATCGCGGGAGCGATCGGCATCGAAGGCCGCGTCGAGGAGGGCGCGAACGGCTCGGCCGGCGAGATCGGCCACATCGCCGTACGCCGCGGCCCGGACGCCCCGGAGTGCGGCTGCGGCGGCCGCGGCTGCCTGGAGACGCTCGCGTCGGCCGCCGCCGTCGGCCGCGCCTGGGCCGCGGCGAGCGGCGACCCGGCGGCCGACGCCGCCGCCTGCGCCCGCGCCGTCGAGGCCGGTGACGCCCGCGCGCGCCGCGTCTGGCAGGAGGCGGTGGACGCGCTCGCCGACGGCCTCGTCGTCGGGCTGACGCTGCTCGACCCCCGTACGCTGATCGTCGGCGGCGGGCTGGCCGAATCGGGCGAAACGCTGTTCGGCCCGCTGCGCGCCGCCGTCGCGGAGCGCCTCACGTTCCAGAAACTCCCCCTCATCGTCCCGGCGGCCCTCGGGGCCACCGCCGGCTGCCTGGGCGCGGGTCTGCTCGCCCGGGACCTGCTGGCCGCCCGGGCGTCCACGCCAGCCACAGCAGCCACGGAATCCACGGAGGTATCCGCCTGATGGTCGAACGAACGGTTCTCGACGGCGCCCGTGTCGTGCTGCCGACCGGGGTGGTGGAGCACGGCCGCGTCACCGTGGAGGGCACCCGCGTCGTCGCGGATGCCGCCGAGGAGACGCCGACCTGGGACCTGACCGGCCACTGGATCGTCCCCGGCTTCGTGGACATGCACGTCCACGGCGGCGGCGGGGCCTCTTTCTCGTCCGGCGACCCGGAGGAGGCCCTGACGGCGGTCCGCGCGCACCGCGCGCACGGCACGACGACGATGGTCGCCTCCACCGTCACCGGCGACCTGGACGACCTCGCCCGGCAGGCGGCGGTCCTCGCGGAGCTCACCCAGCAGGGCGATCTGGCCGGGGTCCACTTCGAGGGCCCGTTCATCTCCCCGCACCGCTGCGGCGCCCACCAGCCGGAGCTGCTGCGCGACCCGGACCCGGCCGACGTCCGCAAGCTGATCGACGCGGCGCACGGCACGGCCCGGATGATGACGCTCGCCCCCGAGCTCCCCGGCGGCCTCGAATCCGTCCGCATGCTCGCCGACCTGGGCGTCATCGCCGCCGTGGGCCACACGGACTCCACCTACGAGGCGACGCTGGACGCCGTCGACGCGGGCGCGACCGTCGCCACCCACCTCTTCAACGCCATGCCCTCGCTGCTGCACCGCGCGCCCGGGCCGATCGCGGCGCTGCTGGAGGACGAGCGGGTCACCGTCGAGCTGATCAACGACGGGACGCACCTGCACCCGGCCGTCCTGGAGTTGGCGTTCGCCCGCGCGGGCGCCGGCCGGGTCGCGTTCGTGACGGACGCGATGGGCGCGGCGGGCATGAGCGACGGCATGTACGCGCTGGGCCCGATGCGGGTGGAGGTCAAGGACGCGGTCGCGCGCATCGCGGACGGCCCCACGGCCGGTTCGATCGCCGGCTCGACCCTCACCCTGGACACGGCGTTCCGCCGCGCGGTGACCGTCGACCGGCTGCCGGTCGAGGACGCGGTCGCCGCCCTGTCCGCCAACCCGGCCCGGCTGCTGGGCGTCGCCGACCGCGTCGGCTCGCTGGAACCGGGCAAGGACGCCGACCTGGTCGTCCTCGACGGCGCGTTCGAACTCGTCGGCGTGATGCGCAAGGGCGAATGGCTGGTCCGCCCCGAAGTGCGCTAATTCGTCCTCGGATTGGGGAACGGCGGCAGGTCCGGGGACTGGGCCTGCCGCCGCTGTTTTGGCATGATCGCTCCCGCAATCGTGTCCCCCTGGGTCCCCGTGGACCGGTCCGAGAGAGGCGCCGATGATCCTCACGGTCACGCTCAACGCCGCGCTCGACCTCACCTATCGGGTCCCCCGGCTGCGTCCCCACACCTCGCACCGCGTCGCGGAGGCGGTCGAACGGCCGGGCGGCAAGGGCCTGAACGTCTCCCGGGTGCTGGCCCGGCTGGGCCACGACACCACCGTCACGGGCTTCGCGGGCGGCCCGACGGGCGAAACGCTCCGCGCACTCCTGGCCACAACGGCCGCCGACACGGCAGGCCGCCTGACCGACGCCCTCGTCCCGATCGCCGGCTCCACCCGCCGCACGGTCGGCGTCGTCGACGCGAGCACCGGCGACACCACCCAGCTCAACGAGACGGGTCCGGCGATCACCGCGGCGGAATGGGCGGCCTTCACCTCCCGCTACGCCCAACTCCTGGAGGGCGCACGGGCGGTGGCCCTGTGCGGCAGCCTCCCGCCGGGCGTCCCGGTGGGCGCCTACGCGCAGTTGATCCGCCAGGCGCGCACCCGCGACATCCCCGTCCTCCTGGACACCTCCGGGGAACCCCTGCGACGCGGCGTCGCCGCCCGCCCCGACGTCGTCAAGCCGAACGCCGCCGAACTCGCCGCCCTCACCGGCTCGACCGACCCCGTCCGCGCGGCCCTCGACGCCCGCCGCCGCGGCGCCCACGCCGTCGCCGCGTCCCTCGGCACCGAGGGCATGCTCGCCGTCACCCCCGACGGCACCTGGCGCGCCACCCCGCCCGCCCGCCTCAAGGGCAACCCGACGGGCGCCGGTGACTCCGCCGTCGCCGGCCTGCTGTCGGCGTGGCTGGACGGCCTCCCCTGGCCCGACCGCCTCCGCCGCGCGGTCGCCGTCTCGGCGGCGACGGTCCGGGCGCCGGTGGCGGGCGAGTTCGACGCGGAGGCGTACGAGGCGGCGCTGCCGCTGGTGAAGGTGGTGGCGGTGTGAGGGCCCGTCGCGACGGGGTGGCCGTCCGAGGTGCCGGCGCCCGCGCGACGTTTCCGACGCCCCGGGCGGACCACGCGCCCCCGCCCCCTCGACAGCGCCCCACACACCAGCAGACAGGACGACGGGGCGCCACGGCGGCCCGCGCCCGCTCGCGCACGGGAGTTGAGCCGATGCCCCTGGCCCGTACCGCCGACCTCCTCGTCTCCGGAGCGGCCGTCGCCGCGTTCAACGTCATCACCGTCGAGCACGCGGAGGCCATCGCCGCCGGCGCGGAGGCGGCCGGCCGCCCCGCCGTCCTCCAGATCTCCGAGAACGCCGTGAAGTTCCACGGCGGCGCCCTGGCCCCGATCGCCGCCGCCACGGCGGCCGTGGCCCGCGCCTCGTCCGCTCCCCTGGCCCTGCACCTCGACCATGTCGAGTCCGTGGACCTCCTGCACGCCGCGGGCGCGCACGACTTCTCGTCGGTGATGTACGAGGCGTCGGCGCTCCCCTACGCCGAGAATGTCAAGGCGACGGCGGAGGCGGTGCGTTGGGCGCACGCCCGCGGCCTCTGGCTGGAGGCCGAGCTGGGCCGCGTCGGCGGCAAACCGGGCGACGCCCACACGCCGGGAGTCCGCACGGACCCGTCGGAAGCGGCGGCGTTCGTCGCCGACACGGGCGTGGACGCCCTGGCGGTGGCGGTCGGCAGCACCCACGCGATGACGGCCCGCACGGCAACGCTCGACCACCCCCTGATCGCGGAACTCCGGGCGGCCGTCCCCGTCCCCCTCGTCCTCCACGGCTCCTCAGGCGTCCCGGACGCCGAACTCCGCCGCGCGGTGGCGGCGGGCATCCGGAAGGTGAACGTCGGCACGGCCCTCAACACCGCCTTCACCGGCGCCGTCCGCGCCTTCCTTGAGGCCCACCCGTCGACGGTCGACCCCCGCCGCTACCTCGCCCCGGCCCGGGAAGCGATGGCGGCGACGGTGGAGCGGTTCCTGGACTCGCTGCCACGGCCACACCGCGCGGGAACGAGGTGACGAACGGCCGACACGGCGGCCAGAGCAGTGCTGCCGCCCGAGGGCCGTTCCCCGACAGGCCCGTAACGAGGGCACGACGCCGGTAAGGGGCCAGGAACGTTCTCGGCGGCGGGGGCGGATGAGCGGCCTTCCGCGACTAGGACCGCGTCGCACAGCGTTCGCCCCCTCCACGACCTCGCGGACCGTTCGTCAGCGGTGCCCGGCCTTGATGCCGCCCTCATGCCGGGCAGGACGGCGTGGACGCCTGTGGCGCCGCCGACGGCCTAGTCGGACGGTGCGAGGGTGCGCAGGACATCGAACTCGTTGCCCTCGGGGTCGGCCATGACCACCCAGCTCCGGCCCGGGCCCTGGCCCACGTCCACCGTGGTGGCGCCAAGGGCGAGCAGCCTGGCCACCTCGTCGTCGGTACTGCGGTCGATCGGGCTGACGTCCAGGTGGAGCCGGTTCTTCACGATCTTGCCCTCGGGCACTCGGATGAACACCAGGGTGGGCGGCATCTGGCGGGCCCGTACCTCCTCGACGGTCGGCTCCCAGGAACCGATCTCGACCTTCCCCTCGATCCGGTCGATCACCTTGAAGCCCAAAACCGCGCACCAGAACGCCGCGAGCCGCTCAGGATCGCGGCAGTCGACGACCAACTCGGTGAACCTACTGGCCACTACTCCCCCAGGCAGTGCGGACGGACGCCCAGTCTAAGAGGCCGCAGATCGCACCCGCCCGCCGAGACACTGTCCGGGCGCCCGGCCGCCGGCCGTGCGGATGTCCTCCGGGGAATGCCACTGCACCAGTACGGCTACTTCGCGCTGTTCAGCCGGCATGTCCCGGCAGACGACATGATCTCCCGGATCGGCATCAGGCCCGACGAAGTGAGCGTTCACGGCAGTCGGTTCACCGAGCCGGCGGTGGTCCCGGTCGACCATTCGTGGAAGGTCGTGTGCCGAGATCCGGGGCTCCGCGTCGACGAGCAGATCGCCCGCCTCCTCGATCGGCTCCGGCCCCACACGCACCGCGTCTCCGCCCTCGCCCGCGAGCTGACCGGGACCGGCGGCGGAGCGGTGCTCCAAGTCGTGCGCTACTTCGACGACGACCAGGCCCGGCCGAATGCCACCGACGCCCCTGTCTCTTCGGCTGGCACCTGGACCGCAACGTTCTGGACTTCCTGGCCGCCACGGCGCCGAACTCGACGTCGACGAATACGACATGACCGTGACGAGTCCATCGGCCAGGCCGGTGGGTATGGAGCGGCTCGCTGGACGCGCCGGCCCGGCCGCATCCTGCGACCAGGCCCACCGGAAGGTTACGAAGCCCCCCGGTTGATGACGCGCACGATGGTGATGGTCGGCGGGTCGATGCCTTCCCCATCCGAAACGACGTAACGAACGGCCGACATGGCGACCAGGGCCGTTCGGTCCCACTCGCCTCCCCCCATGGGCCGCGGAATGGACAAGCCCCCGTAGGGAGCCGGAGCGATCTCGGCGGAAATGGCGGCACTGACGGTCTTCGCAAGCTGCTCACCCAGCTTGATCAGGTCGGCACGCGCCTCCGGGGTGTACGCGACGCGGTACGCGTAGCTCACCAACCACGCCCTTCTCGCTCCTGGTACCACTCCAGCGGGTGCGCTTCCAAGTGCCCCTCCTGAAATCGACGGACCTGCTCGTCGCCGGAAGGGTCGGCGGCCTCGATCGCGATACCGGACCACAGGGCCAAGACGTGTGCCCGCTCGGTCAAGGTCGCGCTGCCGATGGCCTTGTCGAACTCTCCGCGCATACCTTCCGGAAGGGCACGCCGGATCTCCGCGCTCGTACGCAGACGCTCCGGAGGGCCACACGGACGCTCTGCGGGTGCACTCATACTCTGTGCTCCTTTCTGCCGCATCAATGCCGCAGCACAGCGATCGTACGGCACCCGGATCAGCCACTGTGTCCCAGATCACCCACGCCGTACCCGCCCACCGCGGCGCCGGTCAGACCGCCAGCCGCCAGGCCACGGCCCTGGCGCGCCTGCGGTTGAGACGGCGCAGCCCCGACGCGATCACGGCGGCGGCCGAGCGGTCCGCGCGGGCGGGGGTCGCGGCGCGGCTCCGCGACGACCGCCACCGGACGTTCCGGCATCAGCAGCGCCGCGTAGTCCGTGAAGCGGCGGGCGCCGCAGTCGCGGCAGCGTTCCTCGCCTCCGCCCCGCTCCCAGCCGGCGCGGTGCCCGCAGTGGTGGATCAAGCGCCCTACGGCTCGCATCAGTTGCCCCTCCTCATCCCCATCGCGGACGCGGAGTGCGCCACGATCCAGTGCGTGTACACGGCGGCGGTGGCGTCCCCGCCCCCGGCGGCCCTCCTGACCGCTTCGAGCGCGGCGCACTCGTCGCAGCCGGTCTGGTACGGGCGCAGCCCGGCCGCCTGCCGCTCCTCGCGGGTCGCGAGGCGGAGGGCCTCGGGCGGAACGGTCCACGACTCGCCGCCGCTCGGGCTCCGCACGTGGACGAGGCCGTCGGCGGCCTCCGCCACCTGCGCGAGGCGGCCGTCGCGGACGTCCACCACGTAGCTGCCTGCTCTGTATGTCACTGCCCACACCCCGGAAGTGGCTTGAATCGACCCCTGCGGCCACTTTGGAGCTCCGAAGTACTTGATTGCAACGTTTCGCTTTAGCGTTACCACTAACGGATTAACTGCCGTATGCGTGCTGACGGTTGCCGTAGAGTCGCCCCGCGAAACGAGGGGGTGATCACTTGTCGGACGCCATTCCCACCCTGATGCGCCGGCGGCTCGGGGCGGAGCTGCGGACCTTGCGGGTCCGGGCAGGATTGAGCCTTGCGGAGGCGGCCAAGCTGCTCGGCACCTCATCGCCAAGCCTGAGCAAGATTGAGAACGGCAAGCTGCGGAGTCGCCTCGATAGCTTTTTCGCCGTGTACGGCTTCGAAGACGAGGTACGGATCGCGGAGATCCGAAGGTTGGCGAAGCTCGCCGAGACAAACCGCCGGAGGGGCCTGTTCACTCAATACAGTGATGTCATCGACGACTCGATCGCCGACATCATCGAGCTCGAAGAGCTGGCAAGCCAAGCCGATACCTACGCAGCCCTGGCCATTCCGGACCTGCTGCAGACCGTGGACTACGCCTTGGCGGTCATCGAGGCCAGCCGCGCATGGAATACCAGTCGCCAGGTGAGGACCGTCGCCGACCTCCGCATGAAGCGCCAACGGGCTCTGCACAACCGTCGGCTCGACGATCTGCCCGTTCCGCCGCTCATGATGCGCTGCGTTTTGGACGAGGCGTGCCTGAGACGCCAGGCAGGACCGCCCGAAGTGCTCGCAGAACAACTCAAGTACCTGCTGGACGCCTCACAGATGCCCAACGTGGAGATACGCGTCATCCCGTTCGCCGCCGGTGCACACACCAGCGTCAGCGGCGCATACACCGTCTTCCACTTCGACGAGGGCGTGCCGGTCGTGGCGATCGAGCCGCTGACGACGTCCTTCTGCCTGGATGAGGACACCCACACCGTGCGCTACGACTCGGCGTTCAACCAGCTCCGCGAGCAGGCCCTCGACATAGCCGCCTCACGCGACTTCATCAACCGCCTCATCAAGGACTTGTGATCAATCGCACGAAGCACTCCGACGGCCCTGCGCTGAGGGTCGCCGGAGCAGCCGACTACGACTTGTACCAGCCCGGAAGGATCTTCAGTCGCGCGATGTTGATGTCGCACTGCGACTCGCACGACAGCTTGATGTCGTTCTTTCCGCCGTTGAGTTGAACGTAGTTGAAGGTGTGCGACCACCCGTCACCAGGCCACTTCTTCCAGTTGACCGTAGTGCTCAACTTCTCGCCGTTGACCCAGAGGGATCCGGTCGCAGCGCCATTCTGCGCGCCGTAGTCCACCCACACTGTGTACTTGCCGGCTTCTGTGACCGGCAGGTCCTTCCACTCGATCGAAGAACCCTGCTTCATGGTGACGTAGACGCCGCCCTCCGTGGGCGCGCCCTTCACGTCCTTCGCCGTGGACGCCCCGCCGCCCAGTTGCAACGTCGCCGCGTCTCGATTGAGGTCCTTGACGGGTTTCGCCGACGGCTTCGTCTCGTCCTTCTTCCCGTCCTTCTTCTCCGTCTTCTCGGACGGCTTCCCCGACGGCGTCTGCTGCGCCGAATTGTTCTTGCCGTCGTCCCCGTCGCCCTGGTTCGCGTACACCGCCGCGCCGATGCCGCCGGCGACCACGACCACCACGGCTATCGCGGCTATGAGCAGGCCGCGCCGCTTCGGGCGCTGCGGGCCCGGGGCGCCGGGCGGGGGGCCGGGGTGGCGGGGGGCGCCGCCGGGGAGGGTCTCCGGGGCGGCGTAGTGCGGCGTCGGCTGCTGGGGGGCGGGCATGCCCGCGCCGTACGTACCGCCGCCCTGCTGCGGCGTGTACTGGCGTGAGCCGACCGGCCGGACCTGGTTGTACGACGTACGGGGGACGCCGGGCTGCGGCGCGGACGCAGCCGCGTCGGTGCCCTGGTCACCGCCCTCCGAGCGGTACAGGTAGCCGAACGGATCCTCGTCCTCCGGCTTTCCGTTGCCGTTGTTACCGGCCGTCATCCCCTGTCACTCCCCACGTGATGTGCCGTCCGGCACCCACGTTCGTGTAACCGGATCCGCGGCTGTCGAGGCCGGTTCGGCCACCACGGTCCGGCGGCGGTGCCGCATCGGCGCAGCCTACCCCGTGCGGCAAGGGGCACGCCCTGGCACGGGGGCTACCGGCCGGTCACCCGGCCCGCCGGCCGGCCCGGGCGCGGGACCGCTTCTCGACGTACATCCGCTGGTCGGCGGAGCGCAGCACCTCGTCGGCGGACATGCCGCAGCCCGCCCAGCCGATGCCGAAACTCGCCCCCACGCGCACCGCCCGGCCGTCGACCCGGATGGGCGGGATGATCGCGTTGCGCAGCCGGACCGCCAGGTCCTCCGCGTCGGCGCGGCCGAGGCCGTCGGCGAGGACGACGAACTCGTCGCCGCCCATGCGGGCCACGGTGTCGCCGTCGCGGACGCCGCTGCTGAGCCGCCGGGCGACCTCGATCAGCACCGCGTCGCCCGTGTGGTGCCCGAACCGGTCGTTGATCGACTTGAAGCCGTCCAGGTCGCAGAAGAGGACGGCGAGGCCCTTCTCGCTCTCGTCGCTGTCCTCGTCGAGCGGGACGGTGTGCACGTGGTGGTCGCGGTGGTCGTAGCCGCCGGAGCCGGAGTAAGCCGCTCCGAAGTCGCCCGCCCCCGTCCCCGCCGGGTAGTCGGCCATGCCGTAGTCCCCCACGGCGTAGTCGCCCGGGCGGTAACCGCCGGGCGACCGGTCGTCGGCGAGCGCGTCCGGGGCGCGGTCGTGCCCGTACGCACCGTCGCCGCCCGGAATGCCGCCCGGGCCGCCCGGGATGCCGCCGGGTATGCCCAGCGGCTCGCCGAACGGACCGCCGAAGGGGTCTCCGACGCCCACGACCTCTTCGAAGCCCTCCAGCCGCCCGAAAGGCCCGTGATCGGCCGTGGCGTGCTGCGGCTCGCTGCCGGGCGGGCGGGCGCAGAGCCGGCTGCTGAGCCGGGCGCGCAGCTCGGCGCTGTTGGGGAGGCCGGTGAGGGAGTCGTGGCTGGCGCGGTGGGCGAGCTGGAGCTCGTGCCGCTTGCGGTCCTCGATGTCCTCGACGTGGGTGAGCAGGTAGCGCGGCCCCTCGGCGGCGTCGGCGACCACCGAGTTGCGCAGCGAGACCCAGACGAACGTGTCGTCCCGGCGGCGCAGCCGCAGCTCGGCCCGGCCGCCCTCGGCGGAGGTGCGCAGCAGGGTGCCGATGTCCTCGGGGTGGACGAGGTCGGAGAACGAGTAGCGGCGCATCTGCGAGGCGGACCGGCCGAGCAGCCGGCAGAGGGCGTCGTTGGCGCGGTGGAGCCGCCCGTGCTGGTCGCCGCCGAGCTCGGCGATGGCCATGCCGCTGGGGGCGTACTCGAACGCCTGCCGGAAGCTCTCCTCGCTGGCGCGGAGGGCCTGCTGCTCGCGCTCAAGGCGGACGAGGGCGCGCTGCATGTTGGCGCGCAGCTTGGCGTTGCTGATCGCGATCGCGGACTGGAACGCGTACATCTGGAGCGCTTCCCGGCCCCAGGCGCCGGGGCGGCGGCCGTTGCTCGGCCGGTCGACGGAGATCACGCCGAGCAGCTCGCCGCCGGCCGCGCCGGCCGAGTACATGGGCGCGAGGAGGCGGTCCATGGGGTGCCACTCGTCGGGGAAGCGCGGGGCGGGGCCGGTGGTGCGCCATTGCGGGACGTCGTCGTCGTCGAGGACCCAGCCCTCGGTGTACGGGATGAAGCGCAGCTCGCCCCAGCGCTCGCCCATGCTGAGCCGGCGCTCCCAGGACACCCGCGAACCGACCCGGCCGGACAGGAACGCCTCGGCACTCGCGCTCCCGGCGACGGCGGCGACCACGAGGTCACCGTCCGGGCGGACCAGGTTGACCGCCGCGAGCTCGTAGCCGAGCCCGTTCACCACGCCCTCCGCGACGGTCTGCAAGGTGTCCGCGAGGCTGCGGGCGGTGTTCAGATTCGCCACCGCCTGGTGAACCTGCCGCAGGGTCGTCAGACGCACATACGGCTCCGACTCGGTGTCCATAGCTCGCTCTCCCCCGAGACCTCGACAGCGACTCTCCAGATTTTCTTGTCGTCCGATTACACGGCCACTGAATCACAGGGAGCTGACAACTCGGTACACAGGGTCAACAAATAGGGCCTTCTGTGACTCATGTCACAGTGCGTAACGACGCCCCTTACCTTGCGTTCGCAGTCGTCCTACGGTTCTGGTCCGCAAATAAGGCAGAGCCTGCCGCGTTTTCCGACGGTAATTCCGGGCCTTTACGAGGAGATCGACGAGGTCAGAGGCGGTACGAACAGGTGACCGAATGACGGGACGGAAACCCGTCCGGAACATCCCGGGGCCACCCGAGGGCCTAGTCCGCAATACCAGGACGGTCCTGGTACCGCAGCCCGATGCAGCGGTTCGTCACGGGCGGCTAGCGTGCGTCGTGTGTTGCAGACGACTTCGCCCACCGAGGCCCGCATACCGCATGCTGACGGTGTGACCGCCGAGGAATTCCGCGCCGCCCTCGCCCGCCTGGCGGCGGGCGTGGTCCTGGTGACCGCGCACGACCCCGACGACGGCCCCCGCGGCGAGGACGTCGGCATGACGGCGACGGCGTTCCTCTCCGTATCCCTGGACCCACCCCTCGTGATGGTGAGCGTTCGCAACGACTCCCGGATGGAGGAGCTGCTCGCCCGGCAGCCCCTCTGGGCGGTCTCCCTGCTCGCCGAGAGCCAGCGGCAGGTCGCCGGACGGTTCGCGATGAAGGGACGGGTCAGCGACCGGCTCCTCTTCGAGGACCTCCCGCACGACCGCGGCGAGCTCTCCGGCTCCCCGCTCGTCCGGGGCGCCCTCGCGGTACTGGAGTGCCGGACGGAACAGCGGGTGGTCGCGGGCGACCACACCCTCTTCATCGGCCGCGTCCTGAAGGCCGCCGCCTCGACGACGGAGAGCGGACCGCTGACGTACTTCAAAGGGCGGTACCGGCACCTGTCGTGAACGCGCGGCGCGGACCGGCCCCCGGACCGGACCCTCAGCCCCAGTCCCGCGCGGAGCGCCCCCGCTTCGTCTCCGCGCGCTGCTTCTTCTCCCGCAGCCGCCGCTCGTTGATGCCGCGCGGTATGCGCGTCGGCTTCCGCGGCTTCGGCGGCGGCGCGGTGGCCTCGGCCAGCAGCGCGGCCAGCCGGACGGCCGCCGCCTCCCGGTTGCGCCACTGCGAACGGTGCTCCGACGCCCGTACGGTCACCACCCCGCCCACCAGCCGGCCCGCGAGCCGCTCCAGGGCGCGCTCCTTCCACACGGCGGGCAGGGCGTCGGTGGCGGCGAGGTCGAAGCGCAGCTCCACCTGGCTGTCGCTGGTGTTGACGTGCTGCCCGCCCGGCCCGGAGGAGCGCGAGAAGCGCCAGACGAGCTCCGCCTCGGGCAGGCTGACGGCACCGCGGATGACGTAGGGACCGGACATGCCCCCATCGTCCCCCGTCCGGTCCGCCCGCGTCACCTCGTTATGCCCCACGTTATGCCCCGCTCCGCGCCGGGGCCGCGGGGCCGCCGTCCCCGACCGGCCATCAGAAACCGGTAAAGAAAGTAAAGCGGGATGGAACCCCACCCCCCTCAGTCGGCGTTATCCCGGGTGACGGGACCGTGTGGCAGCAGCACCCGGTCCGCGAGTCGACGAGAAAGGGATCACCCCCATGCCTGTAAGCCTGTCCAAGGGCGGCAACGTCTCCCTCACCAAGGAGGCCCCGGGCCTGACCGCCGTCACCGTCGGCCTCGGCTGGGACGTCCGCACCACCACGGGCACGGACTTCGACCTCGACGCGAGCGCGATTGCGGTGAACCCCGGCGGCAAGGTCTACTCGGACGCCCACTTCGTCTTCTTCAACAACAAGCAGACGCCGGACCAGACCATCGTGCACACCGGTGACAACACCACCGGTCAGGGCGAAGGCGACGACGAGCAGATCAACGTCAACCTGGCCGCCCTCCCGGCCGACGTCGACAAGATCGTCTTCCCGGTCTCCATCTACGACGCCACCGCGCGCTCGCAGAACTTCGGCCAGGTGCGCAACGCCTACATCCGCATCGTCAACCAGGCCGGCGGCGCCGAGATCGCCCGCTACGACCTGAGCGAGGACGCGGCCACCGAGACGGCCATGGTCTTCGGCGAGCTCTACCGCAACGGCGCCGAGTGGAAGTTCCGCGCCGTCGGCCAGGGCTACGCGTCCGGCCTCCAGGGCATCGCCCAGGACTTCGGCGTCAACGTCTGAGGTCCCGCTCGCCGCTGAGCGACCGTACGAAGCCCCCTCCGGCTCCGCCTTCCGCCGGAGGGGGCTTCGCGCTCCCGGAAGGCTCCGCCGGGAAAAGCGGAGAAAAAAATCGCCGCCGGATGTCGAGGCGGCGCTCCCCGCTCCGACCGAGGGGTGACAGCGCGCCAAGGGGGCGCGCGAGAACGAGGAGAGACCCGGAATGAAGTACCTCGCGATGATCTACGGCAACCAGGCCAAATGGGACGCCTTCCCCGCCGAGGCATGGCCGGAAGCCATCGCCCGGCAGGAGGCGTTCAACAAGAAGTACCGGGAGACCGGGGAGCTGCTGGGCGCCTACGGCCTGGCCGACGCCGCCAACGCCCGGCTCGTGCGCCGCGAGAACGGGGTCCCGTCCGTCACCGACGGGCCGTACCTGGAGACCAAGGAGTACATGGCCAGCTTCTACCTCTTCGACTGCGAGAGCGAGGAGCGCGCGCAGCAGATCGCCGCGGAGATGCCGTTCGCCGACACCGACCCGGTCGAACTCTGGCCGGTCCTCCACGAGTCCGCGTCCGGCGCGTGAGCGGGGCACGAGGCGTCGGGGACCTGCTGCGCGAGCTGGCGCCGCAGGTCCTCGGCGCGCTGGTCCGCCGGTACGGCGCGTTCGACACGTGCGAGGACGCCGTCCAGGAGGCGCTGCTCGCCGCCGCCCTCCAGTGGCCGGCCGAGGGCACGCCCGACAATCCCAGGGGCTGGCTGGTCACCGTCGCCTCCCGCAGGCTGGTCGACCAGGTGCGCGGCGAGACCGCGCGCAGGCGCCGCGAGGAACGGATCGCCCTGGCCACGCCGCAGGCGGAGCTGCTCGCCCGCGCCGCCGACGCCGCGCCGGACGCGGACCGGGACGACTCCCTGGCGCTGCTGTTCCTGTGCTGCCACCCGGCGCTGTCCGCGCCGAGCCGGATCGCGCTGACGCTGCGCGCGGTCGGCGGCCTGACCACCGCCGGCATCGCCGCGGCCTTCCTCGTCCCGGAGGCGACCATGGCCCAGCGGATCAGCCGGGCCAAGCAGACCATCCGGAACTCCGGCACCTCCCCGCGCCTGCCGGAGCCCGCCGAGCGGGAGGAGCGGCTGCGCGAGGTCCTGCACGTGCTCTACCTGATCTTCAACGAGGGATACACCGCCACGGCCGGCGACGGGCTGACCGCACCGGACCTCTCGGCCGAGGCGATCCGGCTCACCCGCATGCTGCACCGCCTCGCCCCCAACGACGGCGAAGTGGCCGGCCTGCTGGCGCTGATGCTGCTCACCGACGCGCGCCGCCCGGCGCGGACCGGGCCCGGCGGCGACCTGGTGCCCCTCGCCGAGCAGGACCGCGGCCGGTGGGACCGGCGCCTCGTCGCCGAGGGCGTCGGCCTGCTCTCCCGCACGCTGCCGCGCGGCCGGGTCGGCCCCTACCAGCTCCAGGCGGCCATCGCCGCGGTCCACGACGAGGCCGAGCACGTCGACGCCACGGACTGGCCCCAGATCCTCGCCCTGTACGAGCTCCTCGAACGGGCCGCGCCGAACCCCATGGTGACCCTCAACCGCGCGGTCGCCGTCGCCATGGTCCAGGGCCCGGCCGCCGGACTCGGCCTGCTCACCACCCTGGAGTCCGACCGGCGCCTGGCCCGCCACCACCGCCTGCTCTCCACCCGGGCCCACCTCCTGGAACTGCTCGGCGACCACGAGGCCGCGGCCCACGCCTACCGCGAGGCCGCCCGCCGCACCACCAGCGCACCGGAACGCCGGCACCTCACCGGCCGCGCGGCGCGGCTCGCCCCGGTGGGCCGTTGACCGGCCGACCGCCCTCCAGGACGGCGAGCGTTCGGCAGCCCGTCAGGTCCCGGAGTCACCCGTCCCCCGGCACCACCAGCCCCGCCTCATAAGCCGCGATCACCAGCTGTACCCGGTCGCGGGCGCCCAACTTGCCCATGATGCGGCTGACGTGGGTCTTGGCGGTGAGGGGGCTCAGGCCGAGGGCGGCGCCCAGTTCGGGGTTGGTGAGGCCGCGGGCCACCAGGGTGAGGACTTCCCGTTCGCGGCCGGAGAGGGCGGAGAGGCCGGAGAGGGAGGGGAGGGATGCCGTGGCGGCGGCGGGGCCCGTGGTGCGGAGGAGGCGGGCGATCAGGCGGGATGTCGGGCCGGGGGCCAGGAGGGACTCGCCGGCGGCGACGGTCCGGACGGCGTCCAGGAGCACGGTCGGGCGGGCGTCCTTCACCAGGAAGCCCGACGCCCCCGCGCGGAGGGCGCCCAGGACGTACGCGTCGGTGTCGTAGGTGGTCAGCACCAGCACCCGGACTCCCCTCAGCTCCCCGTCCGACGCGATCAGCCGGGTCGCCTCGATGCCGTCCAGATCCGGCATGCGGACGTCCATCACCACCACGTCCGCGCGGGCGGCCCGGGCCAGGTCCACGGCCTCCCGGCCGGTGCCCGCCTCCCCCACGACCGTCATGTCCGGCGCGGTGCCCAGCAGCAACGCGAAGGCCGCGCGCACGAGTTGCTGGTCGTCCGCCAGTACCACCCTGATCACCGACCCGCGACCTCCCCTCCCGTCAGCGGCAGCACGGCCGTCACCGCGAACCCCGGCCCGCCCGCCCGCGGCCCGGCGCGCAGACCGCCGCCCACGCTCCTGGCCCGCTCCCGCATGCCGATGATGCCGTAACCTCCGCCGCCCGAGGGTGCGTTGTCCACGCGTACACGATCCCCGCCGTCGTCGACCACCGCGATCCGGAGTTCCCCCTCGCCGCGGCACACCGTCACCCCGATCTCCGCCGAAGGGCCGCCGTGCCGCACGGCGTTGGTCAGCGCCTCCTGGACGATGCGGTACGCCGCCGCGCCCACCGCAGGTCCGACGGCGCACTCGCCGCGCACGCTCAACCGCACCCGCGCCCCCGTGCTCCCCGCCGCGCGCACCAGGTCGGGGAGGCCGTCCAGGCCGGGCGGCGGGCCGTACTCGGCGGGCTCGCCGGCGCGCAGCACCTCCAGCATGTCGCGCAGTTCGACGCGCGCGGCGCGGCAGGTGTCCGCGATGCCGTCCAGGGAGCGGGCGAGTGCCGCGCGGTCGAGCCGGGCCGGCTCGGCGAGCAGGACGTGGGCCGCGACCGAGGTCTGCACGCCGACGAGGGTGATGCTGTGGGCGAGCAGGTCATGCAGGTCGCGGGCGATGCGCAGGCGTTCCTCCACCACGCGGCGCTCGGCCTCCCGTTCGCGGGCGCGGGCGTCGCGTGCCGCGCGGTCGACGAGGGCCGCGACGTGGTCCCGGTGGACGCGCACCGCCTCGCCGAACACCACGATGTCGGCGATCCAGCCGGCGCGCAGCAGCGTCGGCAGGACGGAGTCGCCCCGGCCCGCGGCGAGCATGGCGACGGCGGAGCCGACGAGGATCCCGCCGAGCGTCAGGAAGCTGCGCGCGGGCGGCCCGGCGGCGGCGAGCGTCCAGAGGGCGACCAGGCCGGACGGCAGGACGGCGTAGTACGGGTCCTGGCCCGCGTGGTACGGGCCGGCCAGGCAGACCTCGGCGAGGACGGTCAGGAGCGGCGCCCTCCGCCGCACCGCCAGCACCAGCGCCGACCCCGTGAGCAGCGCCCAGCCGCCGGGCCCCGGAGGGCGTCCCCCGCCCGGCGCGAGCACGCACAGCAGGCTCTGCACGGCGAGCACGCCGAGCGCCACGGCCACGTCCTGTCCCCCGAACCACCGCTCCTGGGGCGGCCGTTGCGGCAGCAGGACGCGGGAGATCAGCGGGGTGACGAGATCCCGGTACGGCATCATCCCTCCACCGGACGCCGGGAGAGCCGCCCCGGCCACCACATCCACCGCTTGAGCAGCAGGCTCGCGGAGGTCACCAGGTACGTGCGGACCAGGAAGGTGTCCAGCAGGACGCCGACCGCGATGATGACCCCCATCTCCACCAGCGACACCAGCGGCAGGCTCACCAGCACCGCGAAGGTGGCGGCCAGCACGATGCCGGCGGAGGCGATGACGCCCCCGGTGGTCCGGAGCGCGGTGAGCGCCGCGTCCTCCGGTCCCGCGCCCCTCAGACGCTCCTCGCGCGCCCGGTGCATCAGGAAGATGCCGTAGTCCACGCCGAGCGCCACCAGGAAGACGAACGTCAGCAGGGGCAGGCTCGGATCGAGCCCCTCGAAGCCCAGCACGGGCCGGAACAGCAGGCCGCTGACGCCCATCGCGGCACCCCAGGAGGCGATCACGGCGAGCAGCAGGACGACGGGCGCCACCAGTGAGCGCAGCAGGACCACCAGCACGGCCAGCACCCCGGCGAGCACCAGCGGTATCACCCTGCGACGGTCCTCGGCGTCGGTGTCGGCCAGGTCCATCTGCTGGGCCGTGGCCCCGCCGACGACGGCGTCCGCGCCCGGCACCGCGTGCACCCGGTCGCGGAGCGCGGCCACCGTCCGCTTCTCGGCGGCCGATTCGGGCCGCGCCGCCGGGAAGACCAGCACTTCCGTGCGGTCCGGCCCGCTCCGGCCGGGCGTCACCGCCGCGACGCCCGGCACGGCCCGGGCCGCGTCGGCCACCCGCTCCGCCCGCGCGGTCCGTGTGATCACGACGGCCGGGGCGCCCGCCCCCGGGAAGGACCGCGCGACGGCCTCCGTCGCGGTGACCGACTCCGGCCGGTCCACGAACGCGTCCTCCTGCCGCAGCGTCCCCGGCAGCAGCAGGGCGCCCACGGCCAGCGCGCCGAGCACCGCGCACCCGCCGGCGAGCACCGCCACCGGCCGGCGCGCCGCGGAGCCGCCGAGCAGCGCGAACAGCGAGCGCCGCGCCGGCCCTTCCGCGCCGTACTCCGGGATAAGCGGCCAGAACACCCGGCGCCCCAGCAGCACGAGAACCGCGGGCAGCAGCGTCGTCATCGCCGCCAGCGCGCACACCACCCCCACGGCTCCCACCGGGCCCATCCCACTGCTGCTGTTGAGGTCCGCCGCCAGCAGGCACAGCAGCCCCGCGACCACCGTCCCAGCGGACGCGAACACCGCCGGGCCGCAGCCGCGCAGGG
Organism: Streptomyces mobaraensis; assembly: GCF_020099395.1. Classification (NCBI taxonomy): domain Bacteria; kingdom Bacillati; phylum Actinomycetota; class Actinomycetes; order Kitasatosporales; family Streptomycetaceae; genus Streptomyces; species Streptomyces mobaraensis. The sequence continues at coordinate 3,175,566 of NZ_CP083590.1, forward strand.
CGGCGGCCATCGCGTCGTACGGGCGCCGGTGGCGGCGCAGTTCCTCGCGGTACCGGGAGACGAGCAGCAGGGCGTAGTCCGTGCCCGCGCCGAAGACCAGCACGGTCATCACCGAGGTGCCCACGCTGGTGACGGTGACGCCGAACGCCTCGGCCAGCCCGTACGCCAGCGCCATGGCCGCCGTGCCCGCCACCCCGACGACGGCGAGCGGGACCAGCCAGAGGAAGGGACTGCGGTAGATCAGCATCAGCAGGACCGCGACCGCGACGCCGGTGCCCAGCAGCAGCCGGCCGTCGAGCGACGCGAACACCTCGTTCTGGTCGGCGGCCAGCGCGGCCGGTCCGCCGATCCGGGCGGTGAGCCCCGCGGGCGCCCCGCGCACCGCACGGCGCACGTCGTCGACGGCGTCGGCCTGCTCGGCGGTGTCCGGCAGCCCGGTGAGGGCGAGGGCGGTCAGGGACGTGGCGTGGTCCCCGGACTCGACGCGCGGGGGGAGGGCGTCCCGCAGCGGGTGCCGCTCCGCGATCCGCCGCACCCGTACGCGCTCGAACCGCCGGTCCGCGTCGGTGAGTCCGCCGTCCCGGTGCAGGACGAGGAGGGTGTCGGCGATACCGCCGCCGGGCAGGTGCCGGGCCAGCTCCTCCACCCGCGTCGCCTCGGCGCCCGCGGGCAGGTAGTCGACGACGCCGTCCCGCGTCACCCCGCCCAGCCGCCCCTCGAACGGCGCGGCGACGGCGAGCAGCGCGGCCCACAGGACGACCACGGCCCACGGCAGCCACTTCCTCCGCCCAGCCGTCCGCTCCACGCCGTCCCCGCCGCTCCTCCCTTTCGGTCCCCTCACGTCCCGCCCCTTCCGCCCCGGCCCGGGCGCCTCGCGCGGTGCCGGTCACCGCCACGATCAGGCTTCCGCGCCACACGGACGGACGCGTCCGCCGCGGGGCCGAGCCGGCCGTACTCCCCGGGGACGCACGTCGGAGGGGTGTACTCCCGGGGGAGCAACGGGCTGCGGGGAGGGGGAGTTCGGCGCACACTCCGTCACCTCGCGTGCCGGACGGCCGACTGCGGCCGGTCCCGTCCGCACCGATGGCGGGACGACGACAAGGGGCCGGAGCCCGTCGGGAAGGCCCGGCGGCCCCGTACGGATGAAGCCCGTCCCTTTCCGGGGACGGCCGGGCCGCCGGGCGTCATCATCGGACGCGATGGCCGACAGCGACGAACCCCAGGAGCCCGCCCCCGAGCCCGGCGACGGCGACGCGGACGAACACCGTCCGCACCCCGTCTGCCACTGGTGCCAGGGCTCCGGCTTCGTCCCCCGCGTGCTGGCCCACAACCCCGGCCCCGACCCGTTCCGCGGCCCGGCCGACACCGTGCACCGCACGGGTCAGTGCCGGCACTGCCGGGGGACGGGGTCGTACGACTCGGCCCTCGACCCGACGATCGGGCCCGAGGACCGGGCGGGTGACGTGCCCTGGGGCGGGCGCTGACCGCAACAGCACGCCCCTCCGCCGCCGGAGTGCGGACCGGGACGAATGCGGTGATGCTGGGTGGGTCAGGCATGCGTAAGGAGGACGCCCATGTCCATGCTCGACAAGCTCAAGGGTCTGCTCAAGGGCCACGAGGACACCGCCCGGCAGGGTGTCGAGAAGGCCGGTGACGCCTTCGACGACAGGACCGGGAACAAGTACCAGAGCCAGGTCGACGCCGCCCAGCGGAAGATCGACGAGCAGCTCGGCAACCGGCCGCCCACGGACGGGCAGCCCTGACGCGGCGGCGGTTCGTGGCCGTGACGGGGCGTGGGCGGCAGCCGTGAGGCGGCGCGGGCCCGTGACCGTGGCGCGGCGCGGGCGGCAGCCGTGACGCGGCGTGGGCCTGTGACCGTGACGCGGCGACGGTCCGTGTCCGTGACGCGGCGTGGGCCCGTCAACGTGACACAGCGTGGGCGGCAGCCGTGACGCTGCACCGGCCCGTGGCGCCGACACAACGCCGGCGGCAGCCGTGACCCGGCGTCGGCCGGCTGGTGTGACCGACGCCGGCCGCCGGCACGGCCCGTGGCTCGATCCCCAGCACGGCCCTCAGCGCGGTCCGGGGCCCGGTCCCCCGTGCCACCCACGGCCCGGCCTCCGGCCGTAAGCGGCATCGGCGGCTGGGGCAGCACCCCAGCCCAGCCCCACCCCCCGTCCTCAGACCCCGCGTGGCATCGCCGCCGCGCGGGGTCCCGCCGCGCGTAGGCGATGCCGCGCGGAGTCCCGCCGCGCCGGGCGACCGCTGCCGGCCCGCCCGGCACCGCGCACGCCCCGACGCGCCCCCACGCGCGCCCCACGCCACGCTCCGCGCCCCCCTCACCACAGCCGGTCGATCTCCCCGGGGTAGAGCCCGATGCGGCACCCCCGGAACGACCCCGCCGCCCGCCTCGCCCGGGCGGAAAAGAATCCGGCCATGGTGACTTTGTCGAATCCCGGACCGTCGCTCGGGAGCGGATCGCCCGGTGTCCCGCCGACGAGGACGGTGCCCTCGAGCGCCTCCCAGCCCGCGCTCTCGTAGAAGGGCCGCAGCGGCCGGTCGCAGGTGAAGAGCCCGAGATCCGCCCCGTCCGCGGCGATCCACTCCCGTGCGGCGGCCACCAGCCGCCGCCCGTGGCCGCGGCCCCGCCGGGCCCGGTCGGTGACGACCGCGCTCAGCCCGGCGGCGCGGTAGCGCGCGCCCTCGTGCTCGATCTCCTTCGTCAGGACGTCCAGCGCCGCCGCCACCTCACCCCGGGGTGAGACGAGGAGCATCGCGACCGGGCGCAGCGCGGGGTCGGGCGGCCCGCCGCCGGCCCACACCTGGGCGCGCAACGCGTCCGCGCGGGCGGCCAACTCCGCTGGAACGCACCCCTCCGCGTAGGTCCTGACCTGCATTCCGCCTCCTCGGTCCGGCGTTCCCCGGCGCCGCGCGGAGCGTCCTGTCGACGCCGCCCGCGCCGGGGACGAATCCCCGCGAACTCCCCTGCCCCGACGCGGCCTCGCTACGCGTCCCAGGTGTCACACGCGCCACTACAGCCCCAACTCTGCCTTTCCTAAACCTGAAACCCCAACTCCGACCGGAACTGACCCTTTTTTGAAAACAGCAGATCACATCCTTGTTGCGCCCCTGTCAAAAACGGTCAGTTGCTGGCACGCTCTCCTCCATTCCGCTTCTGCACCCCTCAAGCACCAGCGGGCAGCCCCACCCCGGGCAGCTCGTAACCCCCCTCAGAGGAGACAGAGTTGAGACTCACCGCCACCCCCCGCACCACGGCCCTGCGCGCCGCCGCCCTCGTCGCCTCCGCGGCGATGGTCGTCGTCGGCGTGCAGACGGGCAGCGCGAGCGCCTCGGGTGACCGTGACAGCGGAGGGCTGCCACTGACGCTCTCCGCGACCCAGCGCACCGCCGCCATCCAAGAAGCCCAGAGCGGCGCTTCGGCGACCGCCGCCAAGATCGGCCTGGGCGGCAAGGAGAAGCTGGTCGTCCGCGACGTCGTCAAGGACGCCGACGGCACCGTCCACACGCGCTACGAGCGCACCTACGACGGACTGCCCGTCCTCGGCGGCGACTTGATCGTCCATGAGGGCAAGGGCGCGAAGGGCGGCCGTGAGGTCACCAAGGCGACCGACGCGGCCATAGCCGTGCCCTCGACCAGCCCCTCCCTGGCCCCGGCCGAGGCGAAGAAGTCGGCGCTGAGCGCCGCCGCCGACCAGAAGACCGCCAAGGCCGCCGGCCAGGCCCCGCGCAAGGTCGTCTGGGCCGCGCAGGGCAAGCCGGTCCTGGCGTACGAGACCGTGGTCACGGGCGTGCAGAAGGACGGCACTCCGAGCGAGCTGCACGTGATCACCGACGCGGCGTCCGGCAAGAAGCTGTACCAGTACGAGGCCATCGAGACCGGCACCGGTACCAGCACCTACAGCGGCACCGTCCCGCTGACCACCACCAAGTCGGGCTCGCAGTACCAGCTCATCGACGGCGCGCGCGGCGGCCACAAGACGTACGACCTCAACCAAGGCCAGTCCGGCACTGGTTCGCTGTACACGAACAGCACCGACACCTGGGGCGGCGGCCGGCAGACCGCCGGCGTCGACGCGCACTACGGCGCGGCCGTGACCTGGGACTTCTACAAGAACACCTTCGGCCGCAACGGCATCCGCAACGACGGCAAGGGCGCCTACTCCCGCGTCCACTACGGCAACAACTACGTCAACGCCTTCTGGTCCGACTCCTGCTTCTGCATGACCTACGGCGACGGCGAGGGCAACAAGAACCCCCTCACCGCCCTCGACGTGGCGGCCCACGAGATGAGCCACGGCGTCACCGCCGCCACGGCCAAGCTCGTGTACAGCGGCGAGTCCGGCGGCCTCAACGAGGCGACCAGCGACATCTTCGGCACCGCCACCGAGTTCTACGCCAACAACAAGACCGACGTGGGCGACTACCTCATCGGCGAGAAGATCAACATCTTCGGCAACGGCAAGCCGCTGCGCTACATGGACAAGCCGAGCAAGGACGGCAAGTCCAAGGACAGCTGGTACTCCGGCATCGGCGGCGTGGACGTCCACTACTCGTCCGGCCCGGCCAACCACTTCTTCTACCTGCTCTCCGAGGGCAGCGGGAAGAAGACGATCAACGGTGTGAACTACGACAGCCCGACCGCCGACGGGTCCAAGGTCACCGGCATCGGCCGGGACAAGGCCCAGAAGATCTGGTACAAGGCGCTGACCACGCAGTTCACCTCGAACACCAACTACGCCAAGGCGCGTACCGGCACCCTGAACGCCGCCGCGTCGCTCTACGGCAACAACAGCGCGGAGTACAAGGCGGTGGCGGCGGCCTGGTCCGCCATCAACGTCAAGTAGCCCCGCCCCTTCGCAGGGTCCCCAGGGACCGCAGTCCGTGCCCCCGGCCGCCGCGCCGGGGGCACGGGCGTCGTGACACCATCGGGGACGTGATCGACCTCGGCTACTCGCTCTCCCGCCGCTTCCCCGACCCGCCGCAGACGGACTACCGCACCGCCGACGTCCGGGCCCTGCGGCACGACCTCTTCTGCGGCGACGTCTACCTCGCCGACACCAAGGAGGACCGGGAGCTGTCCACAGCCTGGGGATGGGTGCCGGTGCTGGACTTCGCCTGGGCGCTGTGCGACATCGTCGAGGAGCTGGACCGCGACCCGCGCGGCTCCCGGTCGGCCACCCCGCGGTACGCCGAGCTGGACTTCACCGAGTCCAGCGACCGCCTGCTCTTCGAGCGGCGCTTCGGCTGGGTGGAGGTCACCGCGGACTGGGTCCCCGCCGACGAGCCCCCGCTCGTCCTCGACCACCGGGCGCTCCGCCGGGAGGCCCGGGACTTCCTGCACGACCTGATCGCCGACCTCTCCGACATGCACGAGGGCCTGGCGGACAACCCGGTCGTCTGGACCCTGCAGAGCCGCTTCCCGCGCGTGTGACGACCGCCGGGGGCCCGACGTCCGCCTGATACCTGACGGAGGCCGGAGACCGACGACCGCCGGAGACCCGCCGAACGCCGACGGGTCCTGACGACCACCGGAGCCCTGACGGCGGCCGCAAACCGACGACCGCCGGGGCCCTCGGGGCCCAAGTGACCCGAGAGGCGGCCGTCACCCATCACGCCTACGCTGATCCGAGAGCTTCTGCACCCCATGGCTGCGAGGTTCCGCGATGAGCCCCACGTCCGAACCGACCACCGCCACCGGCGCCGCCCCCGCCGCCGACCCCCGCCGCTGGTGGGGACTGGTGTTCATCGGCCTCGCCCAGCTGATGGTCGTCCTCGACGCGACGATCGTGAACATCGCCCTGCCGTCCGCCCAGCGCGACCTGTCGATGTCGGACACCAACCGGCAGTGGGTGATCACCGCGTACACCCTGGCGTTCGGCGGGCTGCTGCTGCTCGGCGGCCGGATCGCGGACCTGGTCGGCCGGAAGCGGACCTTCCTCGCGGGCCTGATCGGCTTCGCCGTCGCCTCGGCGCTGGGCGGCGCCGCGCGGACGGACTGGCAGCTCTTCGGCTCGCGGGCGCTGCAGGGCGTGTTCGCCGCCCTGCTGGCGCCCTCCGCGCTCTCCCTGCTGACGACGACGTTCACGGACCCGCGCGAGCGCGGCAAGGCGTTCGGCGTGTACAGCGGCATCGCGGGCGCGGGCTCGGCCGTCGGGCTGCTCGCGGGCGGTCTGCTCACCGAGTACCTGGACTGGCGCTGGTGCATGTACGTCAACGCCCCGATCGCCCTCATCGCCTTCGCCGGCGGCCTGTGGTCCCTGCACGACCACCGCCCCGAGCGGCGCACCCGGCTGGACCCGCGCGGCGTCGTCCTGGCCTGTACGGGCCTGGTCGCCGTCGTCTACGGGTGCAGCGAGGCCGAACCGCGCGGCTGGGACAGCCCCCGGGTGCTCACCCTCCTCGTCGTGGGCGTGGCACTGCTGGCGCTGTTCGGCTGGTGGCAGACCCGGGCCGGCAGCCCGCTGCTGCCACCGCGCATCGTGCGCGACCGCAACCGGGCGGGCGCGTTCCTGACGCTGGGCCTGGCCGTGATCGCCATGTTCGGGATGTTCCTGTACATGACGTACTACTTCCAGCTGGTCCTCGGCTACCGGCCGGTCCAGGCCGGTCTGGCGTTCCTGCCGATGTCCGCCACGATCATCGTCACCAGTACCCAGATCGCGTCCCGGCTGCTGCACCGGCTGCCGCCGCGGCTGCTGATCGCGCCGGGGACGCTGCTGGCGGCCGTCGCCCTGTTCCTGCTGACGTTCCTGCCGGTGGAGGCGGACTACGCGGTGCACGTCCTGCCGTCGACGATCCTCTTCGGCCTGGGCATGGGCCTGATCTTCGTGGCGGTGATGGACACCGCGACGAAGGGCGTCGACCCGAACGACTCCGGCGTCACCTCCGCCACCGTCAACACCTGCCAGCAGGTGGGCGGTTCGATCGGCACCGCGCTGCTCAACACCATCGCGACCTCCACCGCCGGCACGTACATCGCCGCGCACCTGAAGTCGGCGGCGGCCACCGGGCCGGTGACGCCGGCGGCGCGCTCGGCGATCGCCAAGGACGGGGTGGTGCACGGCTTCCACGTCGGGCTGGCCGTGGCCTCGGTGATCATGCTGGCCGCCTCGGCGGTGGCCTGGGTGGTGATCACGGCCCCGGCCCCGCGCCACGGCGACCGGACGCCGGAGGGCGAGCCCGGCGGGGCCCGGACGGCACGGGAGCCGGGCCGGACCCGCCCGTAGGGCCGCCGTCACGACACGACGAGCAGCTCCCGGCCCGTCGTGTTCAGCCGCCGCCCGCCGTCCTCCGTGCAGACCACGATGTCCTCGATCCGCACCCCGAACCGGCCCGGCAGGTAGATCCCGGGCTCGATCGAGAAGCACATCCCCGGCACCAGCGTCAGGTGCTCGCCCTCGACCATGTACGGCGGCTCGTGCGTGGTGACGCCGATCCCGTGGCCCGTCCGGTGGACGAAGTACTCGCCGTACCCGTTGCGGGCGATCACCTGGCGGGCGGCCCGGTCGACGTCCTGGCAGGCGGCCCCGGGCCGGACGGCCTCGAACGCGGCCTGCTGCGCCTCCCGGACCAGGTCGTGGACCTTGCGCTCCTCGGCGCCCGGCTCCCCGACGTGCACCGTACGGGTGGTGTCGGAGCCGTAGCCGTCCATCAGGCCGCCGAAGTCCATGACGACCATGTCGCCGTCCTGGATCGTCCGGTCCCCCGCCTCGTGGTGCGGGTTGGCGCCGTTGGGGCCCGAGCCGACGATGGTGAAGTCCACCTGCTGGTGGCCGTGCTCGCGCAGCAGCCGGTCCAGGTCGGCGGCCACCTCGCGCTCCCGGCGCCCGGCGAACGGCAGCCGGACGACCTCCTCGTACGTGGCGTCGGCCGCCGCGCCCGCCGCCGCGAGCCGCTCGACCTCGTACGCGTCCTTGACCGCCCGCAGCATGGGCAGCGCCTCGGTCAGCGCGGCGTGGGCACCGCCGGGGCGCAGCCGCTGGAAGGCCAGCAGGTGCAGCGCCCAGGTGTTGTCGGACACCCCGTAGCGGCCCTGCGGTTCGAGGTGCCCGGCGAGCGCGTCGTAGGGGCTCTCGGCGTCCCGCCAGCCGGCGACGGTCAACGCCTGCGCGCCGGGCGCCTTTTCGGCGTCGGGCCGCTCCAGCTCGGGGACCAGCAGCAGCGGCCTGCGGCCCGGGGTCACCACCAGCGCGGTGAGGCGCTCGGTGACGGGCGGGTGGTAGCCGCAGAGCCAGGCCAGGTCGGGGCCGGGCGCGATGATCAGTCCGGCCATGCCGGCCTGGGCGGCGGAGCGGGCCGCGCGCTCCATCCGGGCCGCGTAGTGCTCCGGTCCCAGCGGGCCGGAGGACGCTTCCATCGACGTGATCGCCATGGGTGCAGCGTAATCCGGGTGGAGACGTTCGGCAGGTGATCTCTACCCCAGGGTTGAGACGTCTCTCCTCCGAGGGGAGGAGACGACCCCACCCCAGGACCGATTTTCCCCTAATCCTCGAGTAATCGTTGGACCCGGGTAAAGAGCGTCCCTAGCGTAGGGATGCCCGTTCGGACATCAGTACCCTCCGCCGGGCCGCGCCGATCCTTGCACCACCCACTCAGTATCCACTCAGTGTTGCCGTAGATCCACGTAATTCCAAGGGGGAGCTCCACACCATGTTCCGACGAGTCGGACGGTTCGCCGTCCACCGGCCCTGGCTCACGATCCTGGCCTGGGTCGTGGCAGCCGTGGCCCTCGGTGTCCTGGCGCCGGGCCTGAAGTCCACCACGGACCAGGCGGAGTTCCTTCCGTCCCACTACGAGTCCGTGCAGGCGGGCAAGGTCCAGGAGAAGGCGTTCCCCCAGGACGAACAGGCCGCCGCCGTCGGCGTCTTCAAGCGTTCCGACGGGGGGAAGCTCACCGCCCAGGACAAGCGCGACGTGGCGAAGATCGCCGCCGCCCTCCAGGACAAGCACTACAAGAAGATATCCAAGGTGACGACGGGGCCGGAAGCGGTCTCGCCCAACGGCGAGATAGCCCTGGCCAACATCTACTCCGGCGAGAAGAACTGGTCGGACGACACCGTCATGGAGTCGGTCAAGTCCCTCCGCAAGGACGCCAAACCCCTGCTCAAGGGCACCCAGTTGCAGCTGGGCGTCACCGGCTCGGCGGCGTCCAACCTCGACTCCAAGGAGCAGTCCGGCGACACCGACGGCATGATCATGATGGCCACGCTGGTCCTCATCATCGTGCTGCTGCTGGCCATCTTCCGCAGCCCGCTCATCGCCATCCTGCCGGTCCTCATCATCCTGCTCGTCACCTCGGTGGCCAACGGCCTCATCGGCACCGCGGCCGACGTCGGCGGGCTCAAGGCCGACGCCAGCGTCACCCCGATCCTCATCGTGGTGCTCTTCGGCGTGGGCACCGACTACATCCTCTTCCTGCTGTTCCGCTACCGCGAGCTGCTGCGCAAGGGTGAGGAGCCCAAGGCGGCCCTGGCCGAGGCCGTCGCGCGGGTGGGCGAGACCATCGCCTCCGCCGCCGGCGCGGTCATCGCCTCCTTCCTGGCCCTGCTGCTGTCCACGATGGGCATGATGAAGGCCCTGGGCCCGTCCCTGGCGATCGCCGTCGGCGTGACCCTGATCGCCGCCCTGACGCTGGTCCCCGCCGTCTTCTCACTGCTCGGCACCAAGGCCTTCTGGCCCTCCAAGGCCTGGAAGAAGACCCCGAAGAACCGCACGGCCAACGCCGTCGGCGGCCTGGTCTCCCGGCGCCCCGGCATCGTGGCGGCGCTGTCCACCGTGGTGCTCGCCGTCCTGGCGATCGGCGCCTTCGGCTTCAAGTCGCAGTGGGACATGGACAGCCAGCTGCCCGACAAGCTGGAGTCCGTCCAGGCGATGAAGGACCTCCAGAAGGGCTTCTCCGCCGGCCAGGCCGACCCGGCCATGGTCTTCGTCAAGGCCAAGGACGGCGCACGGCTCGACAAGGGCGAACTGGACGCGTTCCGCGGCAAGCTCGCGGCCGTCAAGGGCGTGGCCTCGGTCAGCCCGGCCCTGCCCAACAAGGACGGGTCCGTCGCCCAGTTCAGCGTGGTCACCAAGGCCAAGCCCAACCACGACGAGGCCATCAAGCTCGTCGGCGGCGAACTGCGCGACACGGCGCACCAAGCGGCCCCCAAGGGCAGCAAGGCCCTGGTGGGCGGCACCTCGGCGGTCCTCACCGACATCGAGAACGCCGTCCAGCACGACTACAAGGTCGTCTTCCCGGTCGCCGGCCTCGCGATCATGCTGATCCTCGGCCTGCTGCTGCGCAGCCTCGTCGCCCCGCTCTACCTGATGATCGCCGTCGCCCTCGGCTTCGGCGCCACCCTCGGCTCCACGGTCTGGCTCTTCCAGGACCTCAAGGGCGAGGACGGCATGCTCTTCATGCTGCCGATCATCATCTACCTCTTCGTGGTGGCGATCGGCACGGACTACAACATCCTCATGGTCGCCCGCCTCCGCGAGGAGGTCCGCAAGGGCGTGGCCCCACGCGAGGCCATCCGCACCGCGGTCGCCCAGTCGGCCCCGACGGTCGCCTCCGCGGCGATCATCCTCGCCGGTACGTTCGGTGTGCTGCTGCTCGCCGAGAACTCCATGCTCCAGCAGATGGGCTTCGCGGTCGCCTTCGGCATCCTGCTCACCGCGTTCGTGATGGCCATGCTGCTCGTGCCGACGGTCACGTCGCTGCTCGGGCACAAGGCGTGGTGGCCGGGCCACCAGGACGCTCCGCGTCAGGATCCGCCGAAGGCGGAGTACGGCGGCATGCACGACGCGCCGTCGTACAGCGGACACCGGTAGGAGCCCGGTGGCTCCCTCCGCCGCTGCCGCGGTGGGGGGAGCCCCGGTCCCGCCCTTTCACCGTTTCTAGCGGGGGCAAGCCCCCGCACCCCCGAAACCGCGCTTCGCGCGGTTGTCCTCAAACGCCGGACAGGCTGGAGTGCGCGCCCGGGCACGCTATCCAGCCTGTCCGGCGTTTGAGGACGAGCGGCGAAGCCGCGACAAGGGGGGTCTGGGGGCTTGCCCCCAGGAAACGGTGAAAGGGCGGGACCGGGGCAACGACGAAGCCCGGGCCGAAGGCCCGGGCTTCGCGCTACGCGCAGCAAAAGCCGCCTGTCGGATTCGAACCGACGACCCCCTGTTTACAAGACAGGTGCTCTGGCCAGCTGAGCTAAGGCGGCACGCGGCAAGCACGCGAGAGCAGTCTAACCGGAGACAGCCTCGTCGCTCCCCCCAATTTTCGCGACCGCGACCTGCTGACAACGGCCCGCTCCCCAGGTACCGTCACCGCATCCCGTCCGCATTGGACTGGACCACTCAGCACCACTCCCTCTACTCGGATCGTCCGGCACGTTCCTGCCGGTGAAGGGACCCACCACCATGGCCACGGTCACGTACGACAAGGCGACCCGGATCTATCCGGGCTCCGACAAGCCCGCCGTCGACCAGCTCGACATCGAGATCGAGGACGGCGAATTCCTCGTCCTGGTCGGCCCCTCGGGCTGCGGGAAGTCCACCTCACTGCGGATGCTCGCGGGGCTGGAGGACGTCAACGGCGGCTCGATCCGCATCGGCGACCGCGACGTCACCAACCTGCCGCCGAAGGACCGGGACATCGCCATGGTGTTCCAGAACTACGCGCTCTACCCGCACATGACCGTCGCCGACAACATGGGCTTCGCCCTGAAGATCGCGGGCGTGCCCAAGGCGGAGATCCGGCAGAAGGTCGAGGACGCGGCGCGCATCCTGGACCTCACCGAGTACCTGGGCCGCAAGCCGAAGGCGCTCTCGGGCGGCCAGCGGCAGCGGGTGGCGATGGGCCGGGCGATCGTCCGCGAGCCCCAGGTGTTCCTGATGGACGAGCCGCTGTCCAACCTGGACGCCAAGCTCCGCGTGCAGACCCGCACCCAGATCGCCGGCCTCCAGCGGCGCCTGGGCATCACCACCGTCTACGTCACCCACGACCAGGTCGAGGCCATGACGATGGGTGACCGGGTGGCGGTGCTCAAGGACGGGCTGCTCCAGCAGATCGACTCGCCGCGCAACATGTACGACCGCCCGGCCAACCTCTTTGTCGCGGGCTTCATCGGCTCCCCGGCCATGAACCTGGTCGAGGTGCCGATCACCGACGGCGGTGTGAAGTTCGGCAACAGCGTGGTGCCGGTCTCCCGCGAGGCGCTGGCCGCCGCGGCCGACCGCGGCGACCGGACGGTCACCGTTGGCGTCCGGCCCGAGCACTTCGACGTCGTCGAGCAGAACGGCGAGACGGCGCGGCTGCTGAGCAAGGAGGCCGCCGACGCCCCCGCCGGGCTGGCCGTCACGGTCAACGTGGTCGAGGAGCTGGGCGCCGACGGCTATGTGTACGGCACGGCGGAGGTCGGCGGCGAGCAGAAGGACCTGGTCGTCCGCGTCAACGGCCGGCGGGTGCCGGAGAAGGGCTCCGCCCTCCACGTCGTCCCCCGCCCGGGCGAGCTGCACGTCTTCTCGACCTCGTCGGGCGAGCGCCTGAGCGATTGATTCCCGCCGTCGTGCCGCCCGCCCCGGCGCGGGCGGCACGACGGACCGCGCGACGGCCGCGGACGGGCGACGCGACGGACCGCACGACAGCCGCACGACGGGCGGCGCGACGCCCCTCACGGCCAGTCAACCGGGCGCGTCACCGATTTGGCGCCGTCCTTCCCTGGTCCGGCGCCCCGGGCGTCAACCCTTCCCACCGAAGGGCCGAGGTAATGCCACCCGATCGGGTGACTAAATGTCGCGGTCTCATTACGCCTCGCTACCATCTGCGGCATGAACCAGGCCGCCCGCCGCATCGGCAGAACCCTCGCCCTCGTCCTCCCCGTCGTCATGGTGCTCTCCGGGACCCTCGCCGTCACCCGGGTCCCGTGGGCGGCGCCCAACGCCGAGTCCCAGGTGCTCACCGCGTCCTCGGACACCGCCTCCAGCCAGGCCAGGGCCCGCGCCCCGCACGAGGTGCTGCGCGACAAGCTGCTCACGGAGCTCCAGGAGAAGAATCCCGGGGTGGCCCTGACCCACCTCCAGGCCGCCACCAACGGCCGCCCCTCGCTGGCCCGTTACTGCGTGGACATCGCCCGCGTCCTCGGCCAGGCCGCCGTCGCCAAGTACCACTCCGCGAAGAAGGCCCAGGCGTACTCGCGCCCGGTCTGCGACACCTCGTACGCCTCCGGGGTGGCCCAGGGCCACTGACGGCCCTCCCGCCCCCGGCGGCGGCCGGTCGCACCGCACCCCGCGGCACGGCATATCGTGCGGGGCATGACCGGCACGCACCCCGTCCCCACACCCGCGCAAGCCGTGATCCTGGCCGGAGGCCAGGGGTCACGGCTTCGCCCTTACACCGACGACCGTCCCAAGCCGATGGTCGAGATCCCCGGCACCGGCATGCCGATCATCGGCCACCAGCTGGCCTGGCTCGCCGCCGAGGGCGTCACCGACGCCGTCGTCTCCTGCGGCCACCTCGCCGAGGTGCTCCAGGCGTGGCTCGCGTCGGCCGATCTCCCGCTGCGGGTGACGACGGTGGTCGAGAAGGAGCCGCTCGGCCGCGGCGGCGGCCTCCGGCACGCCGCCGCCTCGCTCCCCCACCCGGACCGGCCCTGGTACGCCACCAACGGGGACATCTGGACGCGGTTCTCGCTGCGCGAGATGGCCGCCTTCCACCACGAGCGGGACGCCACCGCGACCCTCGCCCTGGCCCGGCCCCGGATCCCCTGGGGTGCGGTGGAGACCGACGAGTTCGGGCACGTCCTGGACTTCATCGAGGCCCCGCCCTCGCCCTACCTGATCAACGCGGGCGTCTACGTCTTCTCGGCGGACTTCGCCGGTCTGCTGCCCGAGCGCGGCGACCACGAGCGCACTACCTTCCCCCGCCTCGCCCGCGAACGGCGGCTGGCCGGCTACCCGTTGCCGCACGGCGCCTACTGGCGGGCCATCGACACGGCCAAGGACCTCACGGAGGCGGCCAGGGAACTCGCCGGCTGACGCCCACGGCACGCGCCGCGGCCCCGTACCCGGGTGGGTACGAGGTCGCGGCGCGCGATACCGGTTCGTCAGCCCAGGAGGCCGCCGAGGGCGCCGCCACCGCCCGTCGTGCCGCCGGACGTTCCCGTGCCGCCCGACGTCGTCCCGCCGCCGCCCGAGCCTCCGGTGTTCGCGGCGCCCGAGGGGCTGTGCGGTGCCGCCGGGGCGGCGGGACGCTGGTGGGGCGTCCGGGTCGCGGGGCGCGGACCGCCGGTGCCGGCTTCCGCATGGCCGGAAGTCGCCGCTCCCGTGGGCGTCTTGACCGACCCGGGGACGGCCGGCTTCGCGCTCGGCGACGGCGACTTGTGGCCCGTGGCGCTCGGCCGGGGCGTCCCCGGCGTCGCGGGGCCGTGTGTCCCGCCGCGCGGGGAGGAACCGGCCGACGGACGCTGCGGCAGCGGCGAGCCGGGCAGGTTGTTGACCGGCGGGGCGGACGGGCCCGGGGCCGGAGCCGGCCGCGAGGAGCGGACCGCGCCGCCGAGCATCGAACCGACCAGCAGGGAAAGGCCGATGAGCACCGTCGCCATGATCGTGCCGCGGCGCAGCACCCGCCGTCGCAGCTGCCCGATCCCGGCCCGGGGGCCGAGCCGCCGCCACGCCTCGCTCGCGAGCCGGCCGTCGACGGAGTACACCGGGGCGCCCGCGATCACCAACGGGCTCCAGGCGGCCAGGTAGATGATGTCCGGCGCGTCGTAGGCCGGCACGGTCCGCCAGCTCACGGTGACCAGCAGGGTGGCCGAGAGCAGGACGCCGATGGCCGCGGCGAGGCGCTGCCAGAGGCCGAAGATGGTGAGGACGCCGACGATGATCTGGAGGAAGGCCACGGTCAGGCCCGCGCCCACCGGGTGGGCCAGCGCCAGCTCCCGGAGCGGGGCGGCGGCGGGCCAGGGGTGCAGGGAGGTCAGCCAGGTGACCATGGAGCCGCGTTTGCCGCCGTCGAAGTAGACGGGGTCGCAGAGCTTGCCCATGCCGGCGTAGACGGAGATCAGCCCGAGGAAGACGCGCAGCGGCAGCAGGACGACGCCCAGGTTCATCCGGCGCCCGGGGTAGTAGGCGTGCAGGAGGGAGTCGCCGCGGTCGCGGCCTTCGCCCTCGTCGTCCTCGTCGGCCCAGTCGTCGCCGGCCTCGTCGAACCCGCCGTGGCCGTACGGCTGTTCGTCGAACGCGCCATGGGCCGTGCGGACGCCGCTGAGCAGCGGCTCCCCCGGCTCCAGGGGCCCGCGGGGGCCGATGACGGTGGTCGGGGCGTCGTCGACGCCGATCCGCGGCAGGACCTGGGTGGCCCCGGCCTCGCCGCCCCCGGCGGTGCGGGCGGCCCCGGACTCCCGTACGGCGTCGAGGAGCCGGGTCGGCGCCGCGTCCCCGGGCTCGGCCCGCCCGCTCCACACCACGGGGGCCCGGCGCCTGGCCGGGCCCTTGACGGTGGGCAGCTGCGCCGTGTCGGCGGCGACTCCGGCGTAGTGCCGGGCGGCGGCGTGCGGGGGACGCGCGAGCTGCACGCGGAAGCTCAGGTGGTTGCCGGAGACCTGCGCGGGGTCGGACGGGACTTTCACCGTACTCAGCGCGGGCTGGTCGTCGTACCCGGAAGAGCTTCCCCCCGTAGGTGTGCGGGGTGTTCTGGTGTCCACGCTCATCTAACCGAGTGACCGGAGCTTAGGACACTGCCTTGACCGACACGGGTGTCCGAGACCCGTCAAGGCGGACAACGAGCGGGCCCGCAAGGGCCGGACGGGGCGGGAATCAGCCCGTCCGGGGCCTTGCGGACGGCGGGAACCTCACGCCCGGCGGCGCGCCGCCTCGTACAGCACGACGCCCGCCGCGACACCGGCGTTCAGCGACTCGGCACCGCCCGGCATCGGGATCCGCACCCGGAAGTCGCAGGTTTCGCCGACGAGCCGGGAGAGGCCCTTGCCCTCGCTGCCCACGACGATCACGACCGGGCCCTCCAGAGCGTCCAGCTCGTGCAGCTCGACGTCGCCGTCGGCGGCCAGGCCGACGACCATCAGGCCCTCCTTCTGGTACGCCTCCAGCATCCGCGTCATGTTGGTGGCGCGGGCCACGGGCGTCCGGGCGGCGGTGCCGGCCGAGGTCTTCCAGGCGCTGGCCGTCATGCCGGCCGCGCGCCGCTCCGGCACGACCACGCCGTGCCCGCCGAAGGCGGAGACGGAACGGACGACGGCGCCGAGGTTGCGCGGGTCGGTGATGCCGTCGAGGGCGACGATCAGCGCGTCCTCGCCGTCGGCCTGGGCCGCCGCGGTGAGGTCCTCGGGGTGCGCGTAGTCGTACGGCGGCACCGAGAGGACCAGGCCCTGGTGGTTGAGCCCGTTGGTCATCCGGTCGAGCTCCGGACGCGGGGCCTCCATGAGGTTGAGGCCCTTCTCCGTGGCGAGCTGGATCGCCTCGCGGACGCGCTCGTCGTTGTCCAGGTACTGCTGGACGTAGAGCGTGGTCGCGGGGACGCCCTCGCGCAGCGCCTCGACCACCGAGTTGCGGCCGACGACGAGCTCGTTGGTGCCCTTGGGGCCGCCGCGGCGCGGGGCCGGGCGGCGGGCGGCCTGCTTGGCCGCGGCGTTGGCGACGCGGTTCTTCTTGTGGCCCTTGCGCATGTGCGCGGGCGGGGTCGGGCCCTTGCCCTCCAGGCCCCGGCGCCGCTGGCCGCCGCTGCCGACCGTCGCGCCCTTCTTGTTGGACGTGCGGCGGTTCCTGCGCTGGCTGTTGCCGGCCATGGGGTCACCTGTTTCTTCACTGCCAGAGCCGCTGGCCGCGGCTCAGTAGACGTACGTACGAAAAGTGTCGCTCAGGACGGCGACCAATGCTCAGGACAGCGACCAGCGCGGGCCGGACGGGGTGTCCTCGATCGCGAGACCGGACTGCTGGAGCTGGTCGCGGAGGGCGTCGGCGGTGGCGTAGTCCTTGCGGACGCGGGCCGCCTGGCGCTGCTCCAGCACCATCCGGACCAGCGAGTCGACCACGCCGTGCAGGTCGTCGCCGCGGTCCCCGCCGGACCACCGCTCGTCCAGCGGGTCCAGGCCCAGGACGCCGAGCATCGCCCGCACCTCGGCCAGGCGGGCGACGGCGCCCTCCTTGTCGTCGGCGGTGAGGGCCGCGTTGCCCTGCCGGACCGTGGTGTGCACCACGGCCAGCGCCTGCGGGACGCCGAAGTCGTCGTCCATCGCCTCGGCGAACGCCGGCGGCACCTCGGCCGCGGGCTCCACCGGCCCCGCCTTCTCGACGACCCGCTGCGTGAACCCCTCGATCCGCGCGAACGCCGACTCGGCCTCGCGCAGCGCCTCCGGGCTGTACTCGATCATCGAGCGGTAGTGCGGGGTGCCCAGGTAGTAGCGGAGGACGATCGGGCGCCACTCCTTGACCATCTCGGAGACCAGCACCGAGTTGCCCAGCGACTTGGACATCTTCTCGCCGCTCATGGTGACCCAGGCGTTGTGCACCCAGTAGGCGGCGAAGTCGTCGCCGAAGGCCCTGGCCTGGGCGATCTCGTTCTCGTGGTGCGGGAAGATCAGATCGAGGCCGCCGCCGTGGATGTCGAAGGCGGTCCCCAGGTACTTGTGCGCCATGGCCGAGCACTCCAGGTGCCAGCCCGGACGGCCGCGGCCCCAGGGCGTCTCCCAGCTGGGCTCGCCCTCCTTGGCCGCCTTCCACATGGCGAAGTCGCGCGGGTCGCGCTTGCCCGTCTCGCCCTCGCCGGAGGGCTGGAGGAGATTCTCCAGCTCCTGGTTGGAGAGGCGGAGGTAGTCGGCGTAGGAGCGGACGTCGAAGTAGACGTTGCCGTCCGCGGCGTAGGCGTGACCGCGCTCGATCAGCCCGCGCATCATCTCGATCATCTCGGGGACGTGGCCCGTGGCCCGCGGCTCGACGGTCGGGGGCAGGCAGCCCAGGGCGTCGTAGCCGGCGTTGAACGCGCGCTCGTTCTCGTAGCCGATCGCCCACCAGGGGCGGTTCTGCTCGGCCGCCTTCTTGATGATCTTGTCGTCGATGTCGGTCACGTTGCGGACGAACGTCACGTCGTAGCCGCGGTAGGCGAACCAGCGGCGCATGATGTCGAAGTTCAGCCCCGACCGGATGTGTCCGATGTGCGGCGCGGCCTGCACGGTCGCGCCACACAGGTAGATCGAGACGCAGCCCGGGACGAGCGGGGAGAAGTCACGGATCTGCCGGGCGCTGGTGTCGTACAGGCGAATAGTCACGGAACCAGGGTAGTGGGCCCACGGCAGTGCCCCGGGCGCCCGGCACCCTGATCCGTCCCTGATCCGGACCCCCGGTGCCCTCGGGGGCGTGCGCGGCGGGGCGCGGAGCGGTCCGCGCGCGCCCGCTCGGCACGCTTTGCCCGCTATTTAATGTTTTGCGGCAAAAATGCAATTCCGCGTGGTAACTTCCCGGGCACACCTCGGGACCGGAGCGCCGCGGACACCAGGAGGGGCGTTGCACTCCACTCTGCCGGTACAACAGGACCACCCCCAACCCCGGGCGCGGCCACCGGCACCCCCCGCGCGCCGCCCGGGCCGGCTGGCCGCCCTGGACGGGCTGCGGCTGTGCGCGGCGCTGATGGTCGTCGCGTACCACTGGATCGCCTTCGACAGCGGCGCCTGGGGCCACCGCTCCGCCCGCGCCCTCTTCCCCACCGCGTACCTGCCGGCCTCCTACGGCTGGCTGGGCGTCCAGCTCTTCTTCCTGATCAGCGGGTTCGTGATCTGCATGAGCGGCTGGGGCAAGGACGTCGGGCGGTTCGCCGTCTCCCGGATCACCCGCCTCTTCCCCGCCTACTGGTTCGCGGTGCCGCTGGTCGCCCTCGTCGTCCGGCTGTGGCCCGTGGTCAACTCCCCCACCGCCCTCCAGGACGTCGCCGTCAACCTCACGATGCTCCAGGACCCCCTGGGAGTGGAACCGGTCGACGGCGTGTACTGGACCCTCTGGATCGAGGTCCGCTTCTACCTGCTGTTCGCGCTCGTCGTCCACAAGGGGCTCGACTACCGGCGCGTCGTGGCCTTCTGCGGGCTGTGGGGCGCCGGGGCGGTCGTCGCCCGGGTGACCGGCGACCCGCTGCTCGAACGCGTCCTGCTGCCCTACGACTGCTGGTACTTCATCGCGGGCATCGCCTTCTACCTGATGTACCGCTTCCGCCCGGCCCCGCTCCTCTGGCTGATCGTCGGCGGCACCTTCCTCATCGCCCAGCACGACCTGCTGGTCGCGGAGCGCCGCGCGGAGGCGTACATGGGCCACCGGGTGCCCCACTGGCCCACCCTCGCCCTGGTCGGCGTGTTCTACCTCTCCGTGATGGCGGTCGCACTGGGGTGGACACGGCGGCTCGACTGGCGTTGGCTGTCCACCGCGGGTGCACTGACCTATCCCCTCTACCTGCTCCACGAGCGCGTCGGGTGGGTGGTCATCCGGCACGCGGACGGACACCTTCCGCGCCTGGTGCTGCTCCCTCTCCTGCTGGTGGGGGCGCTGACGGCCGCCTGGCTGGTGCACCGGGGGATCGAGCGCCCGCTGGCCCGCCGGCTCGGGGACGCGCTCCGGCGCGCCGTCACCCGGCGGGGAGCCGGGCCGCCGGGTGCCACCGGCACCGTCCGGTCACCCGGTCGTCACCGAACCGTCGGCGAAGGGCGTGGATGAATACCACCATCCAGGGGAGACGGTGGAGAAAAACAGGGACAGGAGACCACGGTCGCAGCCATGCGCACGTCCTCTGTGTCAGCATTCCCGCACGCCCCCGCTCTGTATGACGATCCGACTAGCCCACGGAAACGGAAGAGGACGACATGCGCTTCGCCAGGCGAGGTGAACTCGACGGCGCCCCACGAGCCGTCCGGCGCCCGGCACCCCGGCTCGCCGTACTGGACGGACTCCGTCTGGTGGCGGCCCTCATGGTCGTGGTCTTCCACTACACCGCCCTGCGCGGCGGCTGGGACCAGCACCCGGACAAGGTCTTCCCCGTCCTGCGGACGGTCACCCGCTACGGCTTCGTCGGCGTCGAGGTCTTCTTCCTGATCAGCGGGTTCGTGATCTGCATGAGCACCTGGGGGCGGTCGCTCGGCGACTTCGTGGTCTCCCGCGTCTCCCGGATCTACCCCGCCTACTGGTTCGCGGTCTTCCTCACCGCCGGGGTGATCACGCTGTGGCCGCAGGTGCGCAGCGTGGAGAGCTGGGACGTCGTCCTCACCAACCTCACGATGGTCCAGGAGGCCTTCGGGGTGTGGGACGTGGACGGCGTCTACTGGACGCTGTTCATCGAGCTCAAGTTCTACGTCCTCTTCGCGATCGTGGTGGCCACCGGCGTCACGTACCGCAAGTGCGTCCTGTTCTGCGGCGTCTGGACCGTCGCGGCGGTCGTCGCCCCGCAGTCCGGCAGCAAGCTGCTGGAGATGTGGGCGACCCCGCTCTACACGCCCTACTTCGTGGCCGGCATCGCCTTCTACCTGATGCACCGGTTCAAGCCCACGGCGCTGCTGTGGGCCATCGTCACGGTCTCCCTGCTGATCGCGCTGCACGGGGTGCCCAAGCGGGTCGCCGACAACACCAACAGCAGCATCCCCACCTGGCCGGCCAAGCTGCTGGTGTTCGCGGCCTTCGTGATCATGGCGCTGATCGCGCTGGGGTACTTCAACCGGATCCAGTGGCGCTGGCTCACCACCGCCGGCGCGCTCACCTACCCGCTGTACCTGATCCACCAGTACATCGGCATGACCGTCATCCACGGCCTGCGCTCGTACATCCCGCCGTACCCGCTGGTGGCCGGCCTGATCGCGGTGATGCTGACGGCCGCCTGGCTGATCCACCGGTGCGTCGAACGCCCGGTGGGCAAACGCCTGAGGCGCGCGATGCAGCAGGGCATGGAGGAGATGCGCCGCAACTCCACCGTCCCCGCCCTGCGCGCACCCGACCCGCAGAGCGGCCTGACGATCCTCCAGGAGCCCCGCCACCCCAAGCCCTTCGAACCGGCCGACTCCGGCCGCGTGGGCGCCGGTACGGGCGACGCCGGCTGACGGACGACCCCGCGCACGCGCCCGCCGGGGAACGGCGGGCGCGCACGGCCGCTCAGAGGCTGCCGACCACCTTGCGGGGCGAGACACGCACGACGACCCGCTCGGCGTCGTTCTTCGCGTCCGGGTTGAAGTCCGCGTACGCCTTGCCCGTGTACTTCCGGGACAGCTCGTCGATGAGCTCCTGACCGCCCTCGGTGGTCAGGGTCGCTTCACCGCGGACCTCGGCGTAGGTGTA
Organism: Streptomyces mobaraensis; assembly: GCF_020099395.1. Lineage (NCBI taxonomy): Bacteria > Bacillati > Actinomycetota > Actinomycetes > Kitasatosporales > Streptomycetaceae > Streptomyces > Streptomyces mobaraensis. The sequence goes on from NZ_CP083590.1 coordinate 3,196,872, forward strand.
GGGGGCGTTCGGCGGGTTCACCATGACGGTGATCCGCGGGTCGCGGCGGAGGTTCTTCTCCTTGCGGCGCCCGGCGGTCGTGGAGATCAGCAGGTCGTCGCCGTCCCGCTTGACCCAGGTGACGGACAGCTGCGGGCTGCCGTCCGGCTGGACCGTGGCGACGGTGACGAAGGCGGGATTGTCGTCCAGGTACTGCTTCAGGTCGTCCGAGAGCATCCGGGCCCTTCCCTTGAGTGACGGGCGCGCGCCGGGCGGGCGCGCGCACGACGGAGTGTCGGTACCGGATCACGGTATGCCACCGTGCCGTCACACAAGGGCGTAACGCCCCAGGCGCTCAGCGCCGGTACACCAGCGCCGTCGCCACCGCCGCCAGGCCCTCCGCGCGGCCGGTCAGACCCAGCCCGTCGGTGGTCGTCCCGGAGACGGACACCGGCGCGCCGACCGCCTCGGACAGCGCGCGCTGCGCCTCGGCCCGCCGCTTCCCGATCTTCGGCCGGACGCCGATGACCTGCACCGCCACATTGCCGATCGCGAAGCCCTCGGCACGGACGATGCGGGCCGCCTCGGCCAGCAGGGTCACGCCGGAGGCACCCGACCACTCGGGCCGGTCGGTGCCGAAGTGGGCGCCCAGGTCGCCGACGCCCGCGGCAGAGAACAGCGCGTCGCAGGCGGCGTGCGCGGCGACGTCACCGTCGGAGTGGCCGGCGAGTCCGTGCGTCGCCCCCTCCCAGAGCAGGCCCGCGCACCACAGCTCGCGGCCCTCCTCGAAGGCGTGCACATCCGTGCCGATGCCCACCAGAGGCAGGAGCCCCGGGCTAAAAACCGTCATTTGCCCTCCTCCGGGCGATCACTGCCTCGGCCAGCACCAGGTCCAGCGGCCTGGTCACCTTGAACGCCTCCTCGTGGCCGGGGACGACCACGACGGGGACGCCCAGCCGTTCGACCATCCCGGCGTCGTCGGTGGCGCCGTCGCCGACCGCCTTCCCGAACCGCGCGTGGGCCGCGTCCAGCGTGCGCCGGTCGAAGCCCTGGGGGGTCTGCACGGCGCGCAGCAGCGCGCGCTCCGGGGTGCCGGTGACCGTCTCGGGAGCGGTCGCGTCCGCCCCGTCCCGCGGGGCGACCTGCTTGACCGTGTCGGCCAGCGGCAGGGCGGGCACCACGGCCGGGTGACCGGCGCGGACGGCCGCGACGACGGAGTCGACCGTGTCGACGGGGACGAGCGGGCGGGCCGCGTCGTGCACGAGGACGGTCCCGACGTCGTCGGGCAGCGCCCTCAGGCCCAGGCCCACGGACTCCTGCCGGGTGGCTCCGCCGGGGACGACCACCACCTCGGTCCGGTCGCCGGCGAGCGGGAACTCGTCGAGCAGGGACCGCACCTCGGCCTCGCCGTCCGGCGGGGCGACGACCACGACCAGGGAGACCGCCCGGGAGGCGGTCATGGCGCGGACGGCGCGGACCAGCATGGGCGTGCCGCTCAGGGCACGCAGCGCCTTGGGCGCGCCGGGGCCGAGCCGGACACCCCGTCCGGCCGCGGGGATCACCGCGGCGGTGCGGGGCGCGGGCACGCCGGAACGCTCCGGCCCGTCGGGAACAGTGGCTCGATCAGACATCGCGTTGGCGTTCAGGTTTGCTTCCTCGGCCGAGTTGGGTATGGCCTGGGGGAACCCCGAGCGCGCAGGGCTCGGGACGTGCCGGGCGCTCACCGTGACCAGCCCCTTCCGTGAACGACTGGTCCGGCCGCTCGCCCACCGGCGTCCGCGCACCGGCCCTCGGGGCGGTGGTACGGGCCATGGGTGGCACGGGCGGGGAAACACCGGTTCCCGGCCGGAGCAGAGATGCCGCAGCGCCCGTCGGACGAGCTTTCGTTCGTCGGCGGGCACCGCGGCACTTCCACGTCGCGACCTCTGCGTCGCACTTCTGTTGTGCGGCGGGGAGCCGGCACCTGAGCGTCAGGTGTGCGTCAGGACGCGAGGACCTCGTCGAGCAGGGCCTCGGCCTTGTCCTCGTTCGTGTTCTCCGCGAGGGCGAGCTCGCTCACCAGGATCTGGCGGGCCTTGGCGAGCATGCGCTTCTCACCGGCGGACAGACCGCGCTCGCGCTCCCGGCGCCACAGGTCGCGCACGACCTCGGCGACCTTGATCACATCGCCGGAGGCGAGCTTCTCCAGGTTCGCCTTGTAGCGGCGGGACCAGTTCGTCGGCTCTTCGGCGTACGGCGCCCGAAGAACCTCGAAGACCCGGTCGAGCCCGTCCTGGCCGACCACATCGCGAACACCGACGAACTCCGCATTGTCCGCCGGCACCCGAACCGTCAGGTCACCCTGGGCGACCTTCAGCACCAAGTAGGTCTTGTCCACGCCTTTGATCTGGCGAGTTTCGATGGCCTCGATCAGCGCGGCCCCGTGATGGGGATAGACCACGGTGTCGCCAACCTTGAACGTCATGTGACAGGTACCCCTTCCGTGGCTATCCAGTCTAACACGGGAAGTGTTCGTTCTGAATGGCGTTTCCGCAGGTCAGGGCATATCTCGGGGCTTGACAACAACGGCCGGGACGTGCTGCGCGGGGGTTCCGGAAGCAGGTATTCGCAGGTCGGAGCGGTTGTCCGGGGCAAGCGAAACGGGCACGTTACACGTACCGGGACGGGCCCGCGAGCGGTCGAACGTCCCGTTTTGCCGGGGTCCGGTCGCGGCAGTTCCGGTACTCCGTTCGGGGCGGCGGGGCCTTCCGCGCGCGCATTACGGAATTGATCAAGCCGAACTTGATCAATTCCGGAACTCGTTCCCCCTCACCGCTCACATTCCTTACCGATAATCCACCGGACACCTCCTCCGATAAGCCGGTGGTAGGACGCTCGACGGCCGAGTGGACCTTGAGGGGCGGGTCGGGTGCGGGGGCCAGGCGACGGCTCGGTAACCTAAGCCCGCTGACACACCTCTTACTTCGTCCAAGGAGATGCCGCCGCCGTGAGCAGCAGCCTTCGACGCGGCGCTCTCGCCGCCACCGTCCTCGCGCTCTCGATCGCCTCGCTCTCCGCCTGCGCGGCGGGCAACGACGCGCAGACGCTGCAGGTCAAGCCGGACAACGTCGCCGCCTCCGTCGGTGACATCAAGCTCCAGAACGTCACCGTGGTCACCCAGCCGGGGCAGACCACCACCGGACCTGCCGTGATCACGGGCCAGGTGTTCAACAACGGCAAGCACGACCAGACGCTGAACGCGGTCAAGCTGCCCGGCAAGAACGTCGCGGTGCAGCTCACCGGCGCCAAGGGCAGCGGCCCGATCGTGGTCCCGGCCGGGGGCGCGGTGACGCTGGGCGGCAAGGGCAACGCCTCCGCCGTCCTGCCGAACGGCCGCGAGAGCCTCAAGGACGGCGCGCAGCAGCAGCTGTCGTTCGTCTTCAGCAGCACCGGTGACGTCCGGATCGGCGCCTTCGTCGTCCCGGCCACCAGCTACTTCAAGGACTGGGGGCCGGCGGAGCCCTCCCAGTCCCCGCAGACCTCCGCGTCCCCGCAGCCGGGCAAGCCGGGCGGCGGCAAGCAGGGCAAGCCGGGCGGCGCGACCGCCCCGGCGTCCGGCAAGGCCGAGGACAAGTCCAAGAAGGACGGGAAGCCGGAGAGCGGCGACAAGGGCGAGAAGGGCGACAAGAACCGCCAGACCCCGGCGGCGCCCGACGCCGAGCGCTGAGTCCGTCCGGGATCCTGGGACGGAAAACGCGGCAGGGCCTGGAGCCGTCGGCTCCGGGCCCTGGCCGTTCCGCCGCGGTGGTGCCGCGGCCTACGGGCCTACGGCTCGAACTTGTAGCCGAGGCCGCGCACCGTCACCAGGTAGCGCGGGGCCCCCGGGTCCGGCTCGATCTTGGCGCGCAGCCGCTTGACGTGGACGTCGAGCGTCTTGGTGTCGCCCACGTAGTCGGCGCCCCACACCCGGTCGATGAGCTGCATCCGGGTCAGCACCCGCCCGGCGTTCCGCAGCAGCATCTCCAGCAGGTCGAACTCCTTCAGCGGAAGGTCGACCTTGCCGCCGGCGACGGTGACGACGTGCCGGTCCACGTCCATCCGCACCGGGCCGGCCTCCAGCGCCGCGGGCGCGACCTCCTCGGGCTCCCCCCCTGCGACGCAGCACCGCGCGGATGCGGGCGACCAGCTCGCGCGAGGAGAACGGCTTGGTGACGTAGTCGTCGGCCCCTATCTCCAGGCCCACGACCTTGTCGATCTCGCTGTCCTTGGCGGTGACCATGATGACGGGCACGTTGGAGCGGCCCCGCAGCTGCCGGCAGACCTCGGTGCCGGGCAGGCCCGGCAGCATCAGGTCGAGCAGGACGAGGTCGGCGCCGTTGCGCTCGAACTCCTCCAGGCCCTCGGGGCCGGTGGCCGCGATGGCGACCTCGAACCCCTCCTTGCGCAGCATGTAGGACAACGCGTCGCTGAAGGACTCTTCGTCCTCGACGACGAGCACTCGGGTCACGGGGCGACCTCCGGTCGGATCTCGTTCTGGCGGTGCGGGCGGAAGAAGGCGGCGGGGCGCGCGGGGCGCGGGAGCCTCACCGGTGCGGCTCCGGGGTGGCGAGGCCGTGGAGGTGGCCCGTCGCCTCGGCCGCGTCCCGGGGGTCGTCGGAGTCGAGGCGGCGCAGCCGGAGCCGGTCGCGGCCGACGCCCGCCTCCGGGAGGCGGAGGGTGAAGGTGGAGCCCTGGCCCTCGGCGCTCCAGACGGTGACCTCGCCGCCGTGCGACGCGGCCACGTGTTTGACGATCGACAGGCCGAGGCCGGTGCCGCCGGTGGCGCGGGAGCGGGCGGGGTCGACCCGGTAGAAGCGTTCGAAGACCCGCTCGCGGTCCTTCTCGGATATGCCGATGCCCTGGTCGGTGACGGCTATCTCGATCAGGTCGCCGCCGGGCGCGGCCACTCTGCGGGCGGCGATCCCCACTCTGGTGCGGGCGGGGCTGTAGTTGACGGCGTTCTCGACGAGGTTGCCGAGGGCCGCGGCGAGCTGGCCCCGGTTGCCCCAGACGTGCAGGCCGGCGGCGCCGCCCGAGGCCATGGTGATCTGCTTGGTGCCGGCCTGGTGGCGGCAGCGGTCGACGGCCTCGGCGACGAGCTCGTCCACGCGGACGGGCTCGGCGTCCTCCAGGGGGTCGTCGTTCTGCACCCGGGAGAGGTCGATCAGCTCCTGGACCAGGTTGGTCAGCCGGGTGGCCTCGATCTGCATCCGGCCGGCGAAGCGGGTGACGGCCTCGGGGTCGTCGCTGGCGTCCATCACGGCCTCGGAGAGCAGCGACAGCGCGCCCACGGGGGTCTTGAGCTCATGGCTGACGTTGGCGACGAAGTCCCGGCGGACCGCCTCGATACGGCGGGCCTCGGTGAGGTCCTCGACCAGCAGCAGCACCAGGCGGGACCCCAGCGGCGCCACTCGCGCGGAGACCGCGAGGGCCTCCCCGCGGCCGGTGCCGCGGCGCGGGAGGTCCAGCTCGACCTGGCGTATCTCCCCGTCGCGGCGGGTGTCGCGGGCCATCTGGAGCATCGCGTCCACGGCCAGCCGGCCGCCGCGCACCAGGCCCAGGGCGTACGCCGCCGAGCTGGCCTTGACGACGGCGTCGCCCTCGTCGAGGACGACGGCGGAGGAGCGCAGCACGGACAGGACGGTGTCGACGCCAGGCGGCAGGACCGCGTCGGTGTGCAGCGAGCTGCGGCTGGGGCGTGCCTGGTCGCGCTCGCTCCAGCGGAACGCCAGCATGGCGATCACACCGGTGCACAGGCCGGCGAGGGCTGCCGCTGCGGCGACGGCCGCGTCCACGTTCATGCCTCCAGGTTATGCGGGGGCACCGACAGCCCCACAGTCAAAAGGGGGGCGCCTCGAACACACGTTGCCGAGAGTTCACCTTGAGGTCGGCGGTGGTTCACTCCGGGGGTCGACACCCGTCGCGTTCCGGCCGGATCGTGGTACCGGAAGGCACCGAAAAGCGCCGGCACCCGGCCCCGGCCGCCGCACCACTCGAAGCGAGAGAAGGACACGATGCGGGACGCGTACCACGAGGAGCTGGACTCGATAGGCGACGGGCTGGTCGAAATGGCGCGGCTCGTCGGCTCCGCCATAGGGCGCGCCACGACGGCGATCCTGGACGCGGACCTCAAGCTCGCGGAGGCCGTGATCGCCGGCGACAGCAAGGTGGACGACCTCCAGCGGGACCTGGAGGCGCGGGCCATCGCGCTGCTGGCCCGGCAGCAGCCGGTCGCCACGGACCTGCGGATCGTCGTGACGTCCCTGCGGATGAGCGCCGACCTGGAGCGTTCCGGCGATCTGGCGCAGCACGTCGCGAAGCTGGCCCGGCTGCGCTTCCCGGACACGGCGGTCCCGCGCGACCTGCACTCCACGGTGCTGGAGATGGGCCAGCTCGCCCAGCGGCTGATGGCCAAGGCGGGCGAGGTGCTGATCACCAAGGACGTGGACCTGGCGCTCCAGCTGGAGCAGGACGACGACGCCATGGACCTGCTGCACCGCGCCCTCTTCCAGCATCTGATGGACGACCGCTGGCAGCACGGCATCGAGACGGCCGTGGACGTGACCCTGCTGGGCCGCTACTACGAGCGGTTCGCGGACCACGCCGTCTCGGTCGCCAAGCGCGTCGTCTACCTGGTCACCGGGGAGCACGCCGACGAGCTCAACCAGACGGCGGGCGCCCCCGGCGCGGGGGAGAGTTCGTGATACCCCGCGTGCGCCCGTACGCCCCCTGACGCACCCGGTGCGCCCACACACTCGTACATCGAGCGCATTGACGGCCGGCGGCGGGTGAGCGTTGAGTGGGGTGTGGCAGACCACCCATCGAGGAGGTACCGCATGACCGGTTCTCTCGCGAACACCCCTGAGCGTGTGATCCCCGCAGCGCCCGCGATGAGCGGATGCCAGTGCGGCCCAGGTTGCTCCTGTGGTTGCCAGCAGGGCGGCTCCTGCCAATGCGGCGGCAGCTGCGGCTGACACGCCTCACACGTCACTCACGGGAAGGGCCCCCGGGCGGCCGAACGCCGCTCGGGGGCCCTTGCCCGTACCGTGCCGAGGTCTTACTTCTTCTTGCCCTGGTTCTTCACGGCCTCGATCGCGGCCTTGGCGGCCTCCGGGTCGAGGTAGGTGCCGCCGGGGACGACCGGGCGGAAGTCGGCGTCGAGCTCGTAGGCGAGCGGGATGCCGGTGGGGATGTTGAGGCCCGCGATGTCGGCGTCGGAGATGCCGTCCAGGTGCTTGACCAGGGCGCGCAGCGAGTTGCCGTGGGCGGCGACCAGGACCGTGCGGCCGGCCAGCAGGTCCGGGACGATGCCGTCGTACCAGTACGGCAGCATGCGGACGACGACGTCCTTGAGGCACTCGGTGCGGGGGCGCAGCTCCGGGGGGATGGAGGCGTAGCGCGGGTCCTCGCTCTGGGAGAACTCGGCGCCGTCCTCCAGGGCGGGCGGCGGGGTGTCGTACGAGCGGCGCCAGAGCATGAACTGCTCCTCGCCGAACTCGGCCAGCGTCTGGGCCTTGTCCTTGCCCTGGAGGGCGCCGTAGTGGCGCTCGTTCAGGCGCCAGGAACGGTGGACGGGGATCCAGTGGCGGTCGGCCGCCTCCAGGGCCAGCTGCGCGGTGCGGATGGCGCGCTTCTGGAGGGAGGTGTGGACCACGTCAGGGAGCAGGCCGGCGTCCTTGAGCAGTTCTCCGCCGCGGACGGCCTCCTTCTCGCCCTTCTCGTTCAGGTTGACGTCCACCCAGCCGGTGAACAGGTTCTTCGCGTTCCACTCGCTCTCGCCGTGGCGGAGGAGGATGAGCTTGTACGGTGCGTCGGCCATGCCCTTGAGCGTAATCGACGGGCTGGGGGTGCCGCTCACGATGCCGTTTGACGCACCTTGTCAATTGAATGGCGTGCTCACGCCAGACGCTCGTAACGTGCGGACCACCGAGACGGCACTTACCACAGGGGGGGCGGACGCGTGATGACGCGGATGGGCAGGGCGGCGAGGGAAAGCGTGGCGGGGCTCCCCCGTGCGTTCTGGTGGCTGTGGGTCTGCACGCTGGTCAACCGGCTGGGCGGGTTCGTCGCCACGTTCCTCGCGCTGTACCTGACGCTGGAGCGCGGCTACTCCCCGTTCTTCGCCGGGCTGGTCGCCGCCCTGCACGGGCTCGGCGGGGTGATCGCCTCGGTCGGGGCGGGCGTGCTGACCGACCGGCTCGGACGGCGGCCCACCCTGATGATCGCCCAGGTCGGGACGGCCGCCTCGGTGGCGCTGCTCGGCTTCGTCCACGATCCCGTGTCGATCTCGGGCGCCGCCTTCCTGGTGGGCTTGGCGAGCAACTCCTCGCGGCCCGCCGTCACCGCGATGATGGCCGACATCGTCCGGCCCGAGGACCGGCTCCGGGCGTACTCGATCAACTACTGGGCGATCAACCTCGGCTTCGCGATCTCCTCGACGGCGGCCGGGTTCGTCGCCGAGTACAGCTATCTGGCCGGCTTCCTCGGAGAGGCCGCGATCACGCTGGCCTGCGCCGTCCTGGCCTACTTCACGCTCCCCGAGTCGCGGCCCGAGCCGGCCGCGCCGTCGGCCGCCGGCGAGGGGGCGCCCGCCGTGGGGCTGGGCACGGTGCTGCGGGACGGCCGGTTCATGGGCGTCACCGGCCTGGCGTTCCTGGTGGCGCTCCTCTTCACACAGAGCTCGGTCGCGCTGCCGGTGGCGATGGGCCGGGCCGGGCTCTCCACCCAGGACTACGGCATGGTCATGGCCGTCAACGGCATCATGATCGTCGCCCTCCAGATCCCGGTGACCCGCCTCATCGAACGCCGCGACCCCCGGATGCTGCTGGTCTTCTCCGCCCTGCTCGCCGGGTACGGCTTCGGCCTGACCGCGTTCGCCGGCTCGGTCGGCTTCTTCGCGCTGACCATCGCCGTCTGGACGCTCGCCGAGATCGTCAACGCCCCCACCCAGTCCGGCATGGTGGTGCGCTTCTCGCCGCGCCACGCGCGGGGCCGCTACCAGGGTGTGTTCTCGCTGTCCTGGACCCTGTCGTCGCTGGTCGCGCCGCTGACGGGCGGCGCGGTCATCGAGGAGTTCGGCGCCGACGTGCTCTGGGCCGGGTGCGCGGTGATCGGCACCTTCGCGGCGGCCGGCTACTGGCTGCTGACCCGGAACCTGCCGGAAGAAGGCGCCATGGACGCGGTACGCACGGGGGGAACGGAGCGGGAGGAGCGGCCCGCACCGCAGGCCGCCTGACCTGCCGTCAGGCCGACGGGGCGTCAGGCCCCGTACGCCCCTCCCCCGTCAGCCGTCCGAACGCCTCCAGGTTGCGCGTGGACTCGCCCCGCGCGGTGCGCCACGCGTACTCCTTGCGGATCGCGCTCGCGAACCCCATCTCCAGCAGGGTGTTGAAGCTGCCGTCCGCGTTCTCCAGCACCACGCCGAGAATCCGGTCGACCTCCTCCGGCGTGACGGCCGCCAGCGGCAGCCGCCCGACGAGGTAGACGTCACCGAGGTGGTCGACGGCGTACGCGACGCCGTACAGCCGGGTGTTGCGCTCCAGCAGCCAGCGGTGCACCGCCTCGTGGTTCTCGTCGGGGCGGCGCACCACGAAGGCGTTGACGGAGAGGGAGTGATTGCCGACGACCAGCGACACGGTCGTCGACAGCTTCCGGGTGCCGGGCAGCTTCACGACGTACGTGCCGTCGGCCGGGCTCTCCCACTCGATCGCGGCCTCGGCGAGCGTGCGCTCGATGACGGTCCTCGCGTCGGACATCTGCCGTTCAGCCATGCGACGAGCGTAGGCGACGCCGCCGCTCGCCGATCGCCTCGGTGTACACCGCGGCCGTGGCGGCGGCCGCCGTGTCCCAGCCGAAGGACCGGGCGTGTGCCGCCGCCGCGGCGCCCATCGTGTCCGCGAGCTCCGGCGCGTCCGCGAAGCGTTCGAGCGCCCGCGCGTAGTCGACGGGGTCGTGGCCGTCCACCAGGAAGCCGCTGGCCCCGTGCCGGACCGCCACCGGAAGCCCGCCCACCGCCGCCGCGACGACCGGCGTGCCGCAGGCCTGCGCCTCCACCGCCACCAGGCCGAACGACTCGCTGTACGAGGGCATGACCAGCACGGACGCCGCGCGGTACCAGTCCGCGAGCCGTTCCTGGTCGACCGGCGGACGGAATCTGACCACGTCGGCGATGCCCAGCCGGGCGGCCAGCTTCTGGAGCTCCTCCGGCTTCGCCAGACCGCTGCCGCTCGGGCCGCCGACCACCGGGACGACGATCCGCGAGCGCAGCGTGGGCCGGCGGTCCAGCAGCTCGGCCACCGCGCGCAGCAGCACGTCGGGCGCCTTCAGCGGCTGGATCCGGCCGGCGAACAGCGGGACCAGCGCGTCCCGCGGCAGCCCGAGCCGGTCGCGGGCGGCGGCCCGGCCGTCGGCCTCCCGGAACCGCTCCAGATTGACGCCCGGATGGACGACGGCGACCTTGTCCGGCGCCGCGTCGTAGTGCCGGACCAGCTCCTCCGCCTCCCCCTCCGTGTTGGCGATCAGCCGGTCGGCCGCGCGGACGATCTGCGTCTCGCCGATCACCCGGGCCTGCGGCTCCGGGGTGTCGCCCGCGGCGAGCGCCGCGTTCTTCACCTTGGCCATCGTGTGCATCGCGTGCACCAGCGGCACGCCCCAGCGGTCGGCCGCCAGCCAGCCGACATGGCCGGACAGCCAGTAATGCGAGTGGACGAGGTCGTAGTAACCCGGCCGGTGGCCCGCCCACGCCTGCGTCACCCCATGGGTGAAGGCGCACAGCTGGGCCGGCAGCTCCTCCTTCGCCAGCCCCTCGTACGGGCCGGCATCGATGTGCCGGACGAGGACACCGGGCGCCAGCTCCACGGCGGGCGGCAGCTGCCCGGTGGTCGCCCGGGTGAAGACCTCCACCTCGATGCCGAGCGCGGCGAGCCGCTTGGCGAGCTCGACGATGTAGACGTTCATGCCGCCCGCGTCGCCCGTGCCGGGCTGGTGCAGCGGCGACGTGTGGACGCTGAGCATCGCGACGCGGCGCGGCAGCCGGCCCTGCGCGCGGCGCAGGAACTGCTGGGGCCGGGAGAAGGGGCTGCCATGCGTACGGGTGCGGCGCGTGCCGCGCCGGGGTGCGTACTGGCTCACCGTTCGGGTCCTCCGTCCGCCTGTGGGGGGCGTGCGTGGGTCTGATGCGTCAGGGGGCCTCGTGCAGGGCCTGATGCAGGGGTCAACCCTTCGAACACGAGGCCGGGGATTCCCCTTCCCTCCTTTACCAAAGAGTGATGCGGCCCTCACGGTCCGGCGCCGAACCGGAACCGCTTACGCTCGGTGCATGGCCGCCGCCCGACCCGCCCCCGCCCCGCCGCACCGCCCCGTCGGGACGGCGACACGCGGCACGACCAACCCGAACCGGTTGCGCCGGATGGACCGCTGGATCACCGCCGCCCACGCCACCGCCCTGCGCCGCGCCGCCGACCCCGTCGCCGTCGACCTCGGCTACGGCGCCGCCCCCTGGACCGCCGTCGAGCTGCTGGACCGGCTGCGCCGGGTACGCGCCGACGCGCGGGTGGTCGGCGTCGAGATCGACCCGGCCCGGGTGGCCGCGGCCGTGCCCTACGAGCGGGACGGGCTGACCTTCGCCCACGGCGGCTTCGAAGTACCCCTCGCGCCCGGCCGCCGGCCCCTGATCATCCGGGCGGCGAACGTGCTGCGGCAGTACGACGAGGCTTCCGTCGCCGCCGTCTGGGCCCGGCTGTGCGCCCGGCTCGACCCCGACGGGCTGCTCGTCGAGGGCACCTGCGACGAGATCGGGCGGCGGCACGTATGGGTCGCCCTCGGTCCGGAAGGGCCGCGGACCGTCACCTTCGCGACGCGGCTCGGGTCGCTCGGGACACCGTCCGACCTGGCGGAGCGGCTGCCGAAAGCGCTCATCCACCGGAACGTGCCCGGGGAGCCCGTGCACGCTTTTCTGCGGGAATTCGACCGGGCCTGGGCGGCGGCCGCTCCTTACGCCTCGCTGGGGGCCCGACAGCGGTGGATCCGGGCGGTGACCTCCCTGGCCGGGAACTGGCCGCTCGCGGACGGGCCCCGGCGGTGGCGGCAGGGGGAGGTCACGGTGCGGTGGGAGGCGGTGGCCCCTCGGGGGTGACGGTGCCCCGGGCCCTCCCCTTCGCCGCTTCCTGGGGCTGCGCCCCAGACCCCGCTTGTCGCGGCTCCGCCGCTCGTCCTCAAGCGCCGGACGGGCTGAATTCAGCCCGCCTGGGGGGTGCGCGGGCGCAGCCCTCGCAAGAAACGGTGAAAGGGCGGGACCGGGGCTACTCCACCCCCAAGACCACCAGCAAGGCGTCCACCAACCCCCGGTCCCGGTCGTGCGTCAGACGAGTCCGCGCCTCGTCAGGGGACAACCACGCCAGGCGGTCGACCTCCCGGTTGGGGACGAACGTGCCACTGACGGGCCCGGCCGCCCAATAGCGCACCTCTTTGGTGCGGCCGTCGGCCACCGGGTACCGCGAGGTCGGCAGGGGCGGCCCCAGGACGCAGTCCAGACCCGTCTCCTCGCGGACCTCGCGGAGCGCCCCGGACCGCGCGTCCTCCCCCCGCTTCAACTTGCCCTTCGGGAACGACCAGTCCAGGTACTTCGGCCGGTGGACGAGCGCGAGCTCGATCCCCTCCGGGCCGCGCCGCCACAGCACGCACCCCGCCGCGCGGACGACCGCGTTCTCCGCCCCGGCGGGCGGCCGCACGGGCTTCACCGGGCGGGCACCCCCATCCGCTGCCAGACCCGGACGAAGGCGAAGCGCGCGGCCTCCACCTCGTAGCGCTGGTCCGCGCGGAGCACGCCCAGGGCGTACGCGGTGGCCGGGGCGATGCGCGGGGTGCGGGCGGCGGCAGCGGCGTAGGAGGCGGCCTCGGCCGCGTCGCGGTGGCGGTCGAGGGCCTGGCCGGCGCTCAACAGCCTTATGGTGAGGCCGGGTTCCACCTCCGTCTGGTGCTGTTCGTCGAGCACCTCCTGCGCGTACCGGCGCAGCCGCACCAGCAGGCGTACCTGGTGCCAGGGGGCGTCCTGCCGGCTCTCGGCCGCGGGGACGCCCGCGTCGGCGAGGGCGTGGGAGAGCGCCTCGGCGTTGTAGGGCAGGCCGGCGGCGGTCAGCGGCAGGGTGTCGACCTCCTCCAGGAGCAGTCGGTGGCTCTGCTCCGCCAGCAGCGGCAGGGCCTCCTGGGCCCGCAGGTCGTGGGCGGCGGAGTCGAGCGGCGGGTCGGTCGACAGGACGGCGACGGCGTCGGCGACCGCGTGGAAGCGCGCGGAGCCGAGCGCCTGGAGGGCCGCCGAGTGGGCGCGCGTCCGGGCCAGTGTGAGCTGGCGTTCCAGCAGCGCGCCGGCGCGCGCGGCGCCCACGGCGGGTGCGGCGGCGCTCCCGGCCTCGGCCGCGCCGGACAGTCGGTGCAACGCGCCCCGCAGCCGCGCGAGCCGGGCCGCGCAGGCGTACTCGCGTCCCAACGTCTCGGTCAGCCAGGCGAGTTCGGAACGGAACTGATCGGTCCAGGGCACCTCGGTCAGCGGGCGGAAGACCTGGAGCGTCCCCGCGATGCGGCGGGCGGCGGCGCGCAGCAGCCGGACGGCCTCGGCCGCCTCCTCGGCGGCGGTCCCGGCGCCGTGCCCGCTGTCGCCGTGCAGCCGCAGGCCGCGCAGGAACTCCGTCGCCTGCTGGTGGAGGTAGCGGGCGAGGACGTCGGCGGCGCTGCCGGTGCCGTGCGCGGGCCTGCCGTCGCCGGGCGCGCGGCGCGCCTGGGGCGGTGGCGCGGCGGCCGTGTCCGTCGTCGTGTCGGTCGTCGTGTCGGTCGTCGTGTCGGTCCGCCCACCGGCCGCGGTGAGGGCGCCCGAGGCGTCACGGGGTCGCTGTGCCACGCCGGCGCCTCCGGGCGTCGATGAGGATTTCCTGGACGTTGCGCAGCGGCCGGCCGTCGGCGTCGGTCGCGTGCCGGGTCCAGCCGCCGTCCGGGCCGAGGTGCCAGGACGCGGTCCGGTCGGACATGCCGAGTTCCAGCAGCCGGCTGAGCGAGGCGCGGTGCGCGGGGTCGGTGACCCGGACGAGCGTCTCGATGCGCCGGTCGAGATTGCGGTGCATCATGTCGGCGCTGCCGAGCCACACCTCGGGCTCACCTCCGTTCGCGAAGGCGAAGACGCGGGAGTGTTCCAGGAACCGCCCGAGGACGCTGCGCACCCGGATGTTCTCCGACAGCCCGGGCACGCCGGGCCGCAGGGCGCAGATGCCGCGCACCCATACGTCCACCGGGACCCCGGCGCGCGAGGCGCGGTAGAGGGCGTCGATCACGGTCTCGTCCACCATCGCGTTGACCTTGATCCGGATGGAGGCCGGCCGGCCGTCCCGGCGGTGGGCGACCTCGCGCGTGATGCGGGCGACCAGGCCGTCGCGGAGCGAGCGGGGGGCGACGAGCAGCCGCCGGTAGGTCTGCCGGCGGGAGTAGCCGGACAGCCGGTTGAAGAGGTCGGACAGGTCGGCGCCCACCTGGGGGTCGGCGGTGAGCAGTCCCAGGTCCTCGTAGAGCCGGGCGGTCTTCGGGTGGTAGTTGCCCGTTCCCACGTGCGAATAGCGTCGGAGGGTGTCGCCCTCCTGCCGTACCACCAGCGACAGCTTGCAGTGCGTCTTCAGGCCGACGAGCCCGTAGACGACGTGGCAGCCGGCCTCCTCCAGCTTCCGCGCCCACTTGATGTTCGCCTGCTCGTCGAAGCGCGCCTTGATCTCGACCAGGACGAGCACCTGCTTCCCGGACTCCGCGGCGTCTATCAGCGCGTCGACGATCGGGGAGTCGCCGGACGTCCGGTACAGCGTCTGCTTGATGGCGAGGACGTCCGGATCGGCCGCGGCCTGTTCGAGGAAGGACTGGACGGAGGTGGAGAACGAGTCGTACGGATGGTGGAGCAGCACGTCCCGCTCGCGCAGGGCGGCGAACACGTCCGGTGCCGTCGCGGACTCCACCTCGGCCAGATCGCGGTGCGTCCCGGCGACGAACGTGGGGTACTTGAGCTCCGGCCGGTCCAGGGCGGCGATGTGGAACAGCGCGGTGAGGTCGAGCGGCCCCGGCAGCGGGTAGACCTCCGCGTCGGAGATCTTCAGCTCGCGGACGAGCAGGTCGAGGACGTACGGGTCGATGGACTCCTCGACCTCCAGCCGCACGGGCGGGCCGAAGCGGCGGCGCATGAGCTCCTTCTCCAGCGCCTGGAGCAGGTTCTCCGCGTCGTCCTCCTCGACCTCCAGATCCTCGTTGCGCGTCACCCGGAACATGTGGTGCCCCAGCACCTCCATCCCCGGGAACAACTCCTCCAGGTGCGCCGCGATCACGTCCTCCAGCGGCACGTACCGCTGCGGCGACGCCTCCAGGAACCGCGACAGCAGCGGCGGCACCTTCACACGTGCGAAGTGCTCATGCCCGCTGACCGGGTTGCGGACGACCACGGCCAGGTTGAGCGACAGCCCGGAGATGTACGGGAAGGGGTGCGCCGGGTCGACGGCGAGCGGGGTGAGGACGGGGAAGATCCGCCGGCGGAAGAGGGTGAAGAGGCGTGCCTGCTCCTTCTCGGTCAGCTCGGCCCAGCGGATCAGGTGGATGCCCCGCTCGGCCAGCTCGGGGGCGACGTCCTGCTGGTAGCAGGCGGCGTGCCGGGCCATGAGCTCCCGGGAGCGGGTCCAGATCAGCTCCAGCACCTCGCGCGGCTGGAGGCCGGACGCGGAGCGGGTGGCGACGCCGGTGGCGATGCGGCGCTTGAGGCCGGCGACGCGGACCATGAAGAACTCGTCGAGGTTGCTCGCGAAGATCGCCAGGAAGTTGGCGCGTTCGAGGAGCGGTGTCGCCGGGTCCTCGGCCAGCTCCAGCACCCGCTCGTTGAACGCCAGCCAGCTGCGCTCGCGGTCCAGGAAGCGGTTCTCGGGCAGCGGCTCGCCGTCCCGGGCCGGGTCCTGCTCGCGGTCGTCGTAGCCGTCCGCGTAGTCGATCCCGGCGTCCGCCGCGCGGGCCTCCGCGTAGGGAGCCGCCGCGTAGGGAGCCGCCGGGTAGGGGGCCACCGGATGGGGGGCGGGCTCGGGCCCGTCGTACGCGTCGTACTCGGCGTAGCCGTCGAGGTCGGCGTCCAGGTCGGGTTCCGGTTCGGGGACGTCCGGGGCGGCCGGGCCCGCCCGGTGCGCGGCGGCGAGGAAGCCGCCGGGGCGCGGGCCCGCGTACCGGTCGCCGGAGGGCCCCTCCGCCTCCCGGGGGCGCGAGAACGCCGGAGGATCTGCCATACCCTCATTGTTCC
Organism: Streptomyces mobaraensis; assembly: GCF_020099395.1. NCBI lineage: Bacteria > Bacillati > Actinomycetota > Actinomycetes > Kitasatosporales > Streptomycetaceae > Streptomyces > Streptomyces mobaraensis. Next base: position 3,213,166 of record NZ_CP083590.1, read on the forward strand.
GCTCGTCCGGGAGGGCGGGCACGGCGGAGACCGCGGCGGCGCGTGGCCTGCGTTGTCGTGCGTGGGGGGCGACCGGCTGCATTCCGCAAGACTGGCAACCGCGGTTGAATCACGGGTAACGCCCACATGGCGTGCGGGGAACCCGGGAGCCTCCCGGGGGTGACCGGAGGATTCCGGTGCCGCGCCGCGGGGCACGGCCGGGCCTACGGAACGACGTGCCGTACCCACCGCAGCGCCGCCCAGGCGGCGAGCGCGGCCAGTGCGACGAGGATGCCCGCCTCCAGCCACGCCAGGGGCCAGTGGTCCCCCGGCGGATGGTGGTCGAGGTACCAGCGGTCGGCGTTGTGCGTGGTCAGACAGCGCTCCGGGGAGACCCCGACGCCGCAGGCGTCGTCCGGTATACGTTCACCCGAACGAGTGAGCATCCCGCGCCCGATGACCCAGGTGCCGTCATTCGGATACCCCGGCATGCGGAGCGAGACCGTCCGGGTGCGGGGCCACAGATGGGGGCGGAGGTAACCCAGCGCGGAGCGCACCACCCCGTACCCCAGCAGCGTCACGAACATCGCCGGCACCGTGCGCCGCGTCGCCAGCGCCGCGAGCGCCCCGAACGCGACGCCGCACAGGGCGTTGGCGACCGGCATCGGGCCGAGCATCCCGAACGAGTCGTACCAGCGCTGGCCGGGCAGCAGTTCGGTGGGGACGGCGGTCCAGCACCAGGTGTAGAGCGCCGACATCAGCGACACCCCGACGAGCACCAGCACCGCGGGCACCGCGAGTTTGGCCGCGAGCCAGCGGGCCGGCGGGAGGGACTGGGTCCACGCCAGCCGCCACGTACCGCTCTCCAGCTCCCGGGCGACCATCGGGCCGGCCGTGAACAGGCCCGCCAGCAGCGGCACATACTGCACCAGCAGCCCGTTGAAGTGCAGCGCGTCACCGTACCCGGCCCGGAAGTCGGCGGCCGGCGACCAGCGTTCGGCGCATTCCCGGTCCCCGCCGGCGCAGAGGTCGGCGAGGGTCCGGATGTCCGCGTCCTTCCGCAACAGCAGTCCCAGTAGCGCCAGTTGCACCAGCTCGGCGACCAGCAGCAGCGTCAGGACGACCAGGGTCGCCCGGTGCTGGCGCAGGACGAGCCAGACGAAGCCGCGCGGCCGGAACCGGCTCCGGCCGGACTCCGTTGCCGTGGAGTCGGCGGGGACCGGTGAGGAAGCGGGGGACAGAGTGGCGGTCACGCGGCGGCCCTCCCGGACCGGGGTTCGGCGCTCGGGGTGAGCAGCGGGGGGACGGCGGGGGCGCGAAGGTGGGCGAGGAGCAGGTCCTCCAGGGTGGGCTCCGACGTCTCCCACCGGCCCGCGATCGGCCCTTCCGGCCGGAGGACGGCGGTGAGCTGCCGGCCCGTCGTCCGCGCCGAGACGACCGTGTGCGCGTCGAACGCCTTCGGCAGGCCCGGCCCCTCGTGGCGGCCCACGACGACACGGTGGACGCCGATCAGATCCTCGACCTCGCCCGCCAGCCGGATCCGGCCGCCGCCCAGCAGCAACAGGTAGTCGCAGACGCCGTCGAGCTCGGAGAGGACGTGCGAGGCCAGCACGATCGTGGTGGCGTGCTCGGCGGCCTCCGTCATCAGGGCCGCCGTGATCTCGTGCCGCACCAACGGGTCGAGGTCGGCCATCGGCTCGTCCAGCAACAGCAGGTCGGGCCGCTTGCCGAAGGCCAGAGCGAGCGCGACCCGCGTGCGCTGGCCCGCGGAGAGCGCACCGACACGCGCGTGCGACGGCAGGTTCCCCTCCCGCACCAGGCGTTCCGCCGCCGCCTGGTCCCAGCGGCCCGGGTTGAGCTCGCGTCCCATGCGCAGCGTGTCGGCGACGGTGAACTGCGGGTACAGCGGCTTGTCCTGTGGCAGGTACGCCACCCGGGGCCGCGTCCCCCGGTGCCCCACCGGCCCGCCCAGCACCTCCAGCCGCCCCGACTCCGGCCGCCGCAGCCCCGCGACGACGGAGAGCAGGGTCGACTTGCCGGCGCCGTTGGGACCGACGAGCGCGCAGACCCGTCCCGTGGGCACCCGGAACGAGCAGTCCCGCAACGCCCAGGAGCGCCGGTGCTTCACGCCCAGCCCGGCCGCCTCGACGGCGGTTCCGCCGGGGACGTAGGTGAGGTCGGTCATCCGGTCCTCTCGTCGGCGTGGTCGGTACGGTCGGTGCGGTCGAGGGCGTACGGGCCGCCGCCGGGCGGCGCGCCGCCGAAGCACTCGTCCAGGACGGACGCCACCAGGGCGGAGACGTCGTCCCGGTCGAGCCCCGCCGCGCGGGCCCGCTCGGCCCAGCCGGCCAGTTCGGCGCGGAGCGGCGAGTCGGCGGCGGCGCCCGGCCGGGCCAGGGAGCGCCGGACGAACGTCCCGAGCCCGGGGCGCGCCTCGACCAGGCCCGCGCGGTCGAGTTCGCGGTACGCCTTCAGGACGGTGTTGGGGTTGATGGCGGTGGCCGCCACGACCTCGCGGGCGGTGGGGAGCTGGTCGCCCGGCATCAGCAGGCCCAGCCGGAGGGCCTGTTCGACCTGCCGGGCGATCTGCACGTAGGGAGCGACGCCGCTGCGGCGGTCGATGCGGAACTCGACCACGCCCTCACCCTGCTTCCACTGACCTATTCCACTAAATACCTAGTGAAAGCAGGATGACGTCACTCCGCTTCCTTCGTCAACAGCCGCCCTGTGCGGGGAGGGGTCAGGACTCCGTGCGGTACATCAGATCCGTCTCGTGCACGGTGAAGCCCAGCCGCTCGTACACCGTCACGGCCGGCACGTTGTCCGCGTCCACGTAGAGCATCGCCGTCGGCAGCCCGGCCGCGGCGAGGTGGCGGAGGCCGATGGTGGTCAGCGCCTTGCCGAGGCCGCCGCCCTGGGCACCGGGCCGGATGCCGACCACGTACACCTCGCCGAGGCCCTCCTCGGCGTGCACCTTCGTCCAGTGGAAGCCGACGATCGCGCCGTCGCGTTCGGCGAGGAAGAAGCCCTCGGGGTCGAACCAGCCCTCGGCCTTGCGGTCGTCCAGGTCGCGCTGGGTGAGCGAGCCCTGTTCCGGATGGTGGGCGAACGCCTCGGCGTTGACGGCGAGCCAGGCCGCGTCGTCGTCCCCGGGCCGGAAGGTCCGGACGGTGACGCCCTCGGGCAGCCGGGGCTCGGGCAGGTCCAGGCCCTCCAGCGGACGCCGCATCTGCCGCAACTCGCGGAACAGGCTCATCCCCAGCACCTGCGCGAGGTGGCGGGCGGCCGGGTGGCCGCCATGCGCCCAGACCCGCAGCCGCTTGCCGGACTCCCGCAGCAGCGCGTTGCCCAGCGCCCGGCCGTGGCCGCGCCCCCGGTACGCCGGGTGCACCACGAGCTCGCCGGCGGGCGCCTCGACGGGATCGGTGTCCTCCAGCTGCGCGTACCCGGCGAGGACCTCGGTGCCGTCGGTCACGTCGTGCAGCAGCAGGTGGCGGACGCCCGGCCGGCCGCCCTTCAGCTGAAGCCGGCCCTGCTCGGAGACGGCCTGCCGGCCGTCGGCCGCGGCGGCCTCCGCGATCAGCCGCAGCACGTCCCGCGCACGCTCGGGCGCCGGCTCGTCCAGCACCTCGATCCGGCGCCGCCCGCTGTCGTCGTTCCACTCGTCAGTCATGGCACCGAGCCTATGCCGCGGCCGGAGCGGGACAGCGGTGCGGGGCGGGGCCCCCGCGGCGTACGGCACGGGGGGAAACGCCCGAGCGCTACCGATTCGTCACCTCAAGGCTCCTGCGCACTACGCGCGTTGACCGTAGGCTGCGGCAGACCGCATCACCTGGCACGCGCCAGACCGGCACGAACATTCACAAAGGGGAACCCATGCACGCGACGCCGCCACGGAAGCGTCTCGCGAGACGGCTGGCCGCCAGCGCCGCCGCCCTCGCCGCCACCGCCGGTGTCCTCGCCGCCACGCCCGCAGGGGCGGCGACCTCGCACGGTCACGGCCATGACCACGGGCATGGCCGTGACCACGGCCGGACCGTCGACGTCCAGCTGCTGTCCTTCAACGACCTGCACGGCAACCTGGAGCCGCCGCAGGGCTCGTCCGGCACCGTCACCGAGGCGCAGAAGGACGGGACGAAGAAGGTCATACCCGCCGGCGGGATGGAGTACCTGGCCGACGCGCTCCGCACCGCGCGCAAGGGGCACGAGTACTCGATCACCGCCGCGGCCGGCGACATGATCGGCGCCAGCCCGCTGATGTCCGGCCTCTTCCACGACGAGCCCACCATCGAGGCGCTCAACAAGCTGAAGCTCGACGTCACCTCCGTCGGCAACCACGAGTTCGACGAGGGCCGGGCCGAGCTGCTGCGGATGCAGCGCGGCGGGTGCCACCCCAAGGACGGCTGCTTCGAGAAGGGCAAGAAGTTCCGGGGCGCGGACTTCCCCTACCTCGCCGCGAACGTCACCGACGAGAAGACCGGCAAGCCCATCCTCAAGCCGTACACGATCTGGCGGCACAAGGGCGTGAAGATCGGCATCATCGGCCTGACGCTCAAGGGCACCCCCGACGTCGTCACGGCCGAGGGCGTCAAGGGCCTGAAGTTCGCCGACGAGGTCGCGACCATCGACAAGTACGCCAAGGAGCTCGACCGCCAGGGCGTCAAGGCGATCGTCACCCTCGTGCACGAGGGCGGCATGCCGGCCTCGGGCGCGTACAACGACGACTGCGACTCGCCGGGCGCCGGCGCCGGCATCTCCGGCCCGATCGTCGACATCGCCAAGAAGGTCACGCCGAAGGTCGACGCCTTCATCACCGGCCACACGCACCAGGCGTACGCCTGCACCATCCCCGACCCGGCCGGCAACCCGCGCACGGTGACCTCGGCCGCCTCCTTCGGCCGGCTGTACACGGACACCACGCTGACGTACGACCGCCGCACCCGTGACTTCGTCCGCACCCCGGTCGCCCGGCCGCACGCCACCAACCACGTCGTCGACCGCGACCGGCCCAAGGCCGCGGACATGACCTCCCTCATCGCCCGCTGGAACGCGCTCGCCGCCCCGATCGCCAACCGGCCCGTCGGCTACATCAGCGCCGACATCAACGGCCGCGGCTCCGAGGCGTACGAGAAGCCGCTCGGCGACGTCATCGCCGACTCCCAGCTCGAGGCCCTGGCCCCGGCCGACAAGGGCGGCGCCCAGATCGCCTTCATGAACCCCGGCGGCATCCGCTCCGACCTCGCCTACAAGGCCGCGGGCGGCGAGGGCGACGGCGTCGTCACCTACGGCAAGGCGTTCACCGTCCAGCCGTTCACCAACATGATGCAGACCGCCGACCTCACCGGCGCACAGGTGATCTCCGTCCTCCAGCAGCAGGTCAGCGGCGCGGTCAACGGCCCCCAGCCGAAGATCCTGCAGATCAGCAAGGGCCTGACCTACACCCTGGACCTGACGAGGACCGGCGCCGACCGCGTCGTCGCCTCAACCGTCAAGCTCAACGGCACGGCGATCGACCCGGCGAAGACGTACCGCGTCGCGGCGAACGAGTTCCTGATGGGCGGCGGCGACGGCTTCGCCACCTTCAAGGAGGCCAAGAACAAGCGCGTCGGCGCGTCGGACCTGGACGTCTTCCTCGCCTACCTGGGCGCGCACTCCACCAAGACCAGCCCCCTGTCCCCGCCGAAGGCGGACCGGATCACGGTCGTGAAGTAAGCACCGGACGGCGGCACCATCCGTGACGTCGCCCCGCGGCGGAACCCTCCGCCGCGGGGCGCGACGTCCTCACACGGCCGTGATGGTTTCCGACGTCAGGACCGCTCGTCGAAGAGGTCCTCGGCGCGGGTGACGGTGAAGGCACGGTCGAGCCACAGGCCGAGAGTGTCGAGATCTGCGCAACCGCTGACGCGTTCCCGCACCGCGTCCGGCACGTCGAGCTCGCGGTGGGCCAGGATACGAAGTACCTGCTGCGCACGCTCCCTGAGGCGGCCCTCGGCGCACCCCTCGGCCAAGCCCTTCTCCCGGCCCTCGGCCAAGCCCTTGTCGTACGTCTCCTCAATGAGGGTGCCGCGGCCGGGGAAGTACGTGCGGACGTTCATCAGCTTCCTCCAGATTTCCCTTGCCCGGGTGTCTCCCAGGCCGATCTCCAGCATTTCCCAGTAGTACTTGGAGGTCTCCCGGTCGACCGTGTACAGCGCTTGAGCCAGTGTCTCCAGTATGGCCGTGGCATCCGGATGCCGCCCGTGTGTCAGCGCGGAGAACGCCGCCAGGGTGAGGTCCTGTGCGGCCTCTTCGACGTCCAGGATGATCGGAAGATTGCCCGGCCCCAGGACGAGCGGCTGTACGGAGAGTGACGTCCACTCGGCGTGCCCCAGGGGGAAGGGACCGACGGCCCAACCTGCCGTGGCCTTGTCCTGGCACACGACGAGCAGCAGCGCCGGGCAGGAATACTTCGCCATCAGAAACGACAGGTAGTAGGCCCAACTCACCGGCTTGTCCTCGGCCCTGCGTCCCTGCGCCTCGATGGCGAGCAGGAACCCGTCGCCACCGTCGGGCGGCCTGATACGCAGAACGCTGTCCACCCGGCGTTCCAGCGGTCGGATCTCCGTGACATCCCCTGTGAGGACTTCGACGGCCGCTTCTTCCGGCAGGGAGACGCCAAGGATCCGGAACACCGGTGACAACAGCCCGGGGCGCTCCTGAAAGATCCGGTGTGACGTCTCATGTTGTGACGTGACCATGGGCTGAACGTAGGACTGCCGTGGAGCATTCACCCCGCTTTCGGCGGGCGGTCACTCATTCGACGCCTGGCGCGATCACCTGTTCCTTTGCGAACTCGCGTTCCTCGCCGTTCGCCACGGCGTGCGGCGCATTCCGGTGCGCCGCCCGGCGAGAGCCCGAGCGGCGCCGCGCGCCCTCCGCGCGGGTCAAGGGGCAGGCGCACGGCGAACGCCCGTGGCCTCACCCGCCCGGTACCTCCGCCGGCGGCTCCACCGCCGCCCCCGGCAGCCGGACGACGGCCACCGTGCCGCCGCCCTCCGCCGGCCGGAGGCCGACCTCACCGCCGGCGCGGCGGACGGTTCGGGCGACGATGGAGAGGCCGAGACCGCTGCCGGGAAGGCCGCGCGCGGACGGGGAGCGCCAGAAGCGGTCGAAGACGTGCGGGAGTTCCTCGGCGGGGATGCCAGGACCGTGGTCGCGGACGGTGAGCTCGCCGCCGGACAGCCGGACCTCGATCTCCCCGCCGGGCGGGCTGAACTTCACCGCGTTGTCGAGCAGATTGACGATCGCGCGCTCCAGCGCGGGCGCCTCGGCGCGTACGTACCAGGGGTCGAGCGCCACCGTCATCGTGAGCCCCGTGGCGCGCAACCGGGCGCGTTCGACGGCCCGCGCCGCCGCCTCGTGCAGTCCGACGACCTGGACGGGTGCTGCGCCCGGGGCGCTGTCGGGCCGCGAGAGCTCCTGGAGATCGCCGATGAGATCGGCCAGTTCGGTCATCTGCGCCTTGACGCTGCCGAGCAGCGCCTTGCGGTCCTCGGGCGGGATGGCCCGGCCGGTCTCCTCGCTGCGGACGAGCAGGTCGATGTTGGTGCGCAGGGAGGTGAGCGGGGTGCGCAGTTCGTGGCCGGCGTCGGCGATGAGCTGCTGCTGGCGGTCCCGGGAGGAAGCGAGGGCGGCCGTCATGGAGTTGAAGGAGCGGGAGAGCCGCGCGATCTCGTCCTCGCCCTCGGCGGGGATGCGGACGGCCAGGTCCTCGGTGCGGGCGATGTGTTCGACGGCACCGGTGAGCTGGTCCACCGGGCGGAGGGCCGCGCGGGCGATGACGAGGCCGATGGCCGCCGCGCCGAGGACGCCGATGCCCGCGGTGACGACGAGGACGATGGCGAGCGCGTTCATGGGCCGGTCGACGTCGCTCACGGGCTGGGCGATCATCACGGCGATCCCGGGCGTCACCCGGGAGGTGGCCACGCGCATCTCGGTGCCGTCGTCGGCCCGGGCGTCGTGCAGGGCGTCGTCCAGCCGCCCGGTGGCGACGGCCAGGTCCTCGACCGCGACGCGGACCGGGGACCGGCCGAGCTGGGTGCAGGCGACGCCGTCGGCCGTGACGGCCTGAATCGTGTACGGGGACGGGGAGACCAGCTTGTCGGGGACGCGGGTGCCGCACCGGTCGAGCAGCCCCTGCACGTAGTCGTCGGCGACCTTCTGGCGGCTGAGCGTGGTGTCCCGTTGCTGTTCGAGCTGCTCCTTGGTCAGTATCCAGCAGGCTCCGGCGGCCACCGCGACGGCGACGGCGACGGCCGCGGCCGTGAGGAGGGCGAGCCGGGAGCGGAGGGGCAACCGGCGAAAGCGCTTGATCATTCGGTGCCGTCCGCCCGTTCCGCGCCGTGCGCACCGTCCGCGCCGTGCGCACCCTGAGCGCCGTCCGCCCGGAGGACGTAGCCGACGCCGCGCACGGTGTGGACGAGGCGCGGCTCACCGCCGGCCTCGGTCTTGCGGCGCAGGTACATGACGTACACGTCGAGGGAGTTGGACGACGGCTCGAACTCGAAGCCCCATACGTGCTTGAGGATTTGCTCGCGGGTGAGCACCTGGCGGGGGTGGGCGAGGAAGAGTTCGAGGAGGGTGAACTCGGTGCGGGTCAGCTCCACATGGCGGGCGCCGCGCGTGACCTCCCGGGTGTCGAGGTCCATGCGCAGGTCGGCGAAGGCGAGGACGTGCGTCTCCTCGGGCGCGGCGGGGGTGGCGTACGCGCTGCGGCGGAGCAGGGCGCGGATGCGGGCGAACAGCTCGTCGAGCTCGAACGGCTTGACGAGGTAGTCGTCCGCGCCGGCGTCGAGGCCGGTGACGCGGTCGCCGACGGTGTCGCGGGCGGTGAGCATGAGGATGGGGGTGGTGACGCCGGCGGCGCGCAGCCGGCGGGCGGCGGTGAGGCCGTCCATGCGGGGCATCAGCACGTCGAGGACGATCAGTTCGGGCTCGTACGCCGTGACCTTGGCGAGCGCGTCCAGGCCGTCGACGGCCAGTTCGGTGCCGTAGCCCTCGAAGGCGAGGCTGCGGCGCAGCGCCTCACGGACGGCGGGCTCGTCGTCCACGACCAGGATGCGGGCGGGCGCGGGGGTGTGCGCGGTCGTGGACGCGGACGGGTCGGCGGAGCTCATCTCGACGTTCCTCACGTGTTTCATTTCGGCGGGCGCCTCGGCTGCTTCGGCGGGCGTCTTGGCTGCCTCCGGTGCCGCCTTGGCTGCTTCGGCAGTCGCCAGGGCTTCTTTTCGGCAGTCGCCAGGGCTTCTTCCGGCGGGCGCCACGGTTTGGCGGGTGCCTCGACGGTCAGCTCGGCGGTCGCCTCGCGGTCGCCCGGGCGGCCGGCGGCCGGTCCGCCGGTACCTCAGCTTCCCACGCGGCCCTCCGCGGCTCCCGCGGCCCGCGGCTCAGTCGCCGCTGCCGCCCGTGCCGCCCGCGCGGAGACCGGCCAGGTCGGCCTTGACGTCGTTGACCGGGATGGCGAAGCCGAGGCCGACGCTGCCCGCAGAGTCGGACGATCCGCCGCCGCCACCGGAGCCGGGCGCGAACATGGCCGAGTTGATGCCCACGATCTCGCCGTTCATGTTGATGAGCGCGCCGCCGGAGTTGCCCGGGTTGAGGGAGGCGTCGGTCTGGATGGCCTTGTAGGTGGTCTTGGACGAGCCGGTGTCGCCGTTGTACTGCTCGCCGCCGAACTCGAACGGCCACTGGGGGCCGTTGTCGCGCTGGCGACCGCCGCCGCCCTGCTCCTTGGGCACGGTGACCTCGCGGTTGAGGGCGGAGACGATGCCGCTGGTGACGGTGCCGGTGAGGCCCTCGGGCGAGCCGATCGCGACGACCTGGTCGCCGACCTGGAGCTTGCTCGAGTCGCCGAGCTTGGCGGGCTTGAGGCCGCTCGCGCCCTCGATCTTGATCAGGGCGAGGTCCTTGCCGGGGTCGGTGCCGACGACCTTGGCGTTCTTGGTGGTGCCGTCGTGCAGGGTGACCTGGACGGTGTCCGCGCCGGCGATGACGTGGTTGTTGGTGATCACTTCGCCGCTCGCGCCGACGATCACGCCGGAGCCGGTGGACCGGCCGCCGGAGGTGGCCGCCTTGATCTCGACGATGCTGGGGCTGACGGCCTGGGCCACGGCGCTGACGCCCGCGCTGCGGCTGGCCGCGTTCTGCACCGGGGTCGGCCGGCCGGTGTCGCCACCGCCGCCGGTCAGCCCGGAGACCAGCGCGGCGGACCCGCCGCCGACCAGGGCGGCGACGAGGGCGCAGGTCGCGACGAGGGTACGGGCGCCACGTCGGCGCCGGGGCGGCTCGGGGGCGGGGGCGGGGTGGCCGAAGGTGGCGTAGCCGCCGTGACCGCCATGACCGTCGTGACCGCCATTGCCGCCATTGCCGCCGTGGGTGCCGTGAGCGTCATGACCGCCGTGGTTGCCGTAACCGTCGGGGCCTATGGGGCTCGCGGGGCCGAAGGGAGCGTACGCGCCGCCTCGGTGCACACCGGTGGCGTACGTGCCGCCGCCGTGGGCGGCACTCCCGTCGGCGCCGGCCCCCGTGGCGGCGCCGGGCCAGACGGTGGAGCCGTCCGGCGTGCTCACCGGGCCCTGCGGCGGCTGGGCCGGCAGGGCGGGGTAGGCACGGGGGGACTCAGGGTGCTGGTGACCGCTCGGGCGGGGGTTCTCCGTCGTCATATGTATGACTTTCCTCCCTGTTCATGAGAACAGTCTGAGTGGGCGCTGAAAAGCTCGCCAGAAGGATGCGCTGCCACCGGCCCCCGGCACCGCCCCGCACCGCCGGGGCACGGCTCCGGCGTGGCGCGGACGGGTCGCGGGGCGCGCGGGTATCCCCGAGCGCCCCTGACAGGGTTCCGTCATGGTCCGAACGGGCGATACGGCACTGTCCGGTGGGCATCCTGATGTTGCGGAGGGCAGGGACGGCTCCGGGAGCACCGGGCCGCCTTTCCCACCCCTCCCCATCCATTCGGTTTTCCCCGCAGCGCCCGGGACGGCCCGGAAGCGCGCTCGGAGTGTTCGAGGAGTGAGGACGATGACGATGATGACGACGACAAACGCGAATGGCACGGCCCCCGCCCCCGCCCACGGCATCGCCGACCCCGGCGCATACGGCTGGGGGGTCTTCCACGAACGGCACCCCGTCCTCGTCCGGCGGCTGTGCGAGGGCAATCCGTACGGGCCGGAGCAGCGGGCCCGTCTCGACGCCCTGCTGGACGAGTCCCGCACGGGCAGGGTCCGGCCGCCGGCGCCGGAGACGGCCGCGGCCGCTCCGTGGGCGGCCCGGGACCGGCGCCGCTTCGGCCGGCCGTGGAGCGAGGCGCCGTTCCTGTGGGCGGAGAGCTACTTCTACCTACGCCTGCTGGAGTGCGTCGACCACTTCTCCCCCGGCCCCTGGCAGGGGGTCGATCCGTTCGCGCCCATGAAGAGCGCCGAACTGGCCGATCCCGGGCTGGAGTCCGATACCGGCTGGCTGGACGGGCTCGCCGGCGCGCCGCCCGACGAGGCGTTCCGCGCCCTGGTCCTGGCCTCCCTCTACGGCAACCGCGCCGACCTCGGGTTCCGGCTGGTCCAGGCGGTCGCCGACCCCACGGAAGGTGACTCGGCGAACGGCGATCCCTCGGATCCCTCGGATCCCTCGGACGGCGATCCCTCGGGCGGTCCGGGAGCCTCCGGCATCCCCTTGCTCGCGGACGACATCGAGGCCCTGTGGAAGCACGTCAGCCGCCGCCCACCGGGCGACGTCCACATGATCCTCGACAACGCGGGCCGGGAGCTCCTCGCCGACCTGCTCCTCGCGGACCACCTGCTGACGACCGGACGCGCGACGTCCGTGGTGCTGCACGTCAAACCGCGGCCGTACTACGTCTCCGACGCCACGGCCTCGGACGTCCGGGACTGCCTGGTGCGCATGGCCGGCTTCGGGAACGAGGCGGGCCGGGCGGCCCGGCGCCTCCGGGAGGCCGCCGCCACCGGCCGGCTCCGGCAGGCCACCCACGACTTCTTCTGCTCGCCCCTCGAATTCGCCGGCATGCCCGCCGATCTCCGCGCCGGCCTCGCCTCGGCCGGCCTGTGCGTGTACAAGGGCGATCTCAACTACCGGCGCCTGGTGGGCGACCGCGCCTGGCCGGCGGACCGCCCGTTCGCCGACGCCGTGGCCGGCGTGCCCGGGTCGCTCGTCGCGCTCCGCACCCTGAAGTCCGAGGTGGCGGTGGGTCTCCCGAGGGAGACCGCGGACCGGCTGGACACCGCACGGCCGGGCTGGCGCACGGACGGTTCGCAGGCCCTCGTCCAGACACGGCTGCGGCCGTGAACGGGACGGGCGGAGGGCGTTCGCGCCCGTGGAGGCGGGAGCCTCGCGGCCGGCACGCCCGACGGAGCCGGTGGGGCCGGTGGGGCCGGTGGGGCCGGTGGAGCCGGTGGAGCCGGTGGAGCCGGTGGAGCCGGTGGAGCCGGTGGAGCCTGCGAGATCAGTGGAAACGGTGGCGCGGCCTGTGGTGCCCGCGCCGGTGCCGTGGGCCTGGTGGTCCGCTACTCCCCGCCGCACCCGCACGACCGCCGGACGACCAGCGCCGAGGGGAACTGCTTCAGCCGCTCCCGCCGCGTGCCCGCGAACCGCAGGCCGTCGTCCAGCACCAGGTCGACGGCCGAGCGGGCCATCGCCTGCCGGTCGGAGGCCACGGTGGTCAGCGGCGGGTCGGTGAGCGCCGCCTCCTTGACGTCGTCGAAGCCGGCGACGGCCAGCTCGCCGGGGACGTCGATGCGCAGCTCCCGGGCCGCGCGCAGCACGCCGATGGCCTGGTCGTCGGTGGCGCAGACGACGGCGGGCGGGCGGTCCGGGCCGGAGAGCAGGTCCAGGGCGACCTTGTAGGCGTCGTAGCGGTTGTAGGGGGCGTGGAAGAGGCGGCCCTCGGTGGACCGGCCGGCCTCGCGCATCGCCCGGCGCCAGCCCTCGACGTGGTCGGTGACCGGGTCGCCGACGGCCGGGGTGTGCTCGGTGCCGCCGAGGCAGGCGACGTAGGGGTGGCCGTGCTCCAGGAGGTGCCGGGTGGCGAGCTGGGCGCCGCCGATGTCGTCCGTCACCACGGCCACGTCGTCGATCGCGTCGGGGCGGCGGTGCATGAGGACCACGCGGGCGTCCCACGCGTCGATCTCTATGGCGGCGTGCTCGCTCGGGCCCTGGCTGATCAGGATGAGGCCGGAGACCCGCATGCCCAGGAAGGCCCGCAGGTAGTGCACCTCGCGTTCGTCGAGGTAGTCGGAGTTTCCGACGAGGACCATCTTGCCGCGCTCCGCCGCGGCCTGTTCGACCGCGTGCGCCATCTCCGCGAAGAAGGGCTGGCGGGCGTCCGGGACGATCAGGCCTATGAGGTCCGTCCGACGGGAGGCCATCGCCTGGGCCACCCGGTCCGGCCGGTAGCCGAGCTCCTTGATCGCGGCCAGCACCCGCTCCCGCGTCGCCGGTGCCACCGGGCGCGGTCCATTGTTGATGACGTAGCTGACCACCGCGGTGGATGTCCCCGCCAGTCTCGCCACATCGTCCCGCGTCACCTTGGCCACGCGCGGCAGTCTACGCGGGTCCACCTACCGTTTGGCCGGTCGCGGACTCTTTGTTCGGCCGGGGGCCGGCGCCTCCGCGGCGGGGGTCCGCGCCGGCGGCTCCGCCACCCGTTCGGCCGCCGGAGCGGAAGCGTCCGCCTTCTCGCTCTTGTCCGGTTTCTCCGGCAGCACGAACCGGTAACCGACGTTCCGGACGGTCCCGATCAGCGACTCGTGCTCGGGCCCGAGCTTCGCCCGCAGCCGCCGCACATGGACGTCCACGGTCCGGGTGCCGCCGAAATAGTCGTAGCCCCAGACCTCCTGGAGGAGCTGAGCCCTGGTGAAGACCCGGCCCGGGTGCTGGGCCAGGTACTTCAGCAGCTCGAACTCCTTGAAGGTGAGGTCCAGTACCTGTCCCTTGAGCTTGGCGCTGTACGTCGCCTCGTCCACGGACAGGTCGCCGGTGCGGATCTCCATGGGGCTGTCGTCCGTCGAGATCTGCTGCCGGCCCATCGCCAGCCGCAGCCGGGCCTCCACCTCGGCGGGACCGGCGGTGTCGAGGAGGACGTCGTCCACGCCCCAGTCGGCGGTCACGGCGGCCAGGCCGCCCTCGGTGACGACGAGGAGCAGCGGGCAGCCGGGGCCGGTGGAGCGCAGCAGCTGGCAGAGGCTGCGGATGTGCGGGAGGTCCCGCCGGCCGTCGATCAGTATGACGTCGGCTCCGGGCACGTCCACCAGCGCGGGGCCCTCGGCGGGAGCGACGCGGACGCTGTGCAGCAGCAGCCCGAGCGCGGGCAGCACCTCGGCGGAGGGCTGGAGGGCATTGGTCAGCAGCAGAAGGGAGCTCATCGACGGTCACCCGCCCCGCTGTCCGTCCTCTCCCCCGGCCTGGCGTCGGTCCTGCCGTTCCTGTCGTGCGCGCTTCGCTCGCCCATGGCGTCGGTTCCTCCTCGGTCCCTGCGACGGGGGTACCACCCAGGCGTGGTGCTGGGGGAGTGTTCGGGTGCGCGCCCGGAAGCACGCGTGCGCCCGGTCGTCCGCAGGGCGCGCACGGCCGAATGCACAAAAGGACCCGGGGGCGACTCTGCCCGGATCCTCTCTGCGCAGCAGAATAGCCCACATGACTTTCCCGGGCGCCGACGACTTTGCCCGACCTTGTGTTTCGTCGATCACTTCGGGTGGTCATCGCATCGTCCTCTTGACAGCCGACGGAGTGCGGGTGGAGGCCGCCCACCAGCCCGGACCACCGCCGTCCGGGAAGGGCCCGCGGCCCCCGGCCGTCGTGCTCGCGCACGGCTTCACGGGAGCCCTGGACCGGCCCGCGCTGCGCCGGGCGGCCGGGGTGTTCGCCCAGCACACGGGCGTGATCACGTTCTCGTTCCGGGGACACGGCCGTTCGGGTGGGCACTCCACCGTCGGCGACCGGGAGGTGCTGGACCTGGCCGCGGCGGTCGGCTGGGCCCGGCGGCTGGGGTACGAGCGGGTGGCGACGGTCGGCTTCTCGATGGGCGGATCCGTGGCACTGCGCCACGGTGGCCTGTACCTCCCGGAGACCGGCCGAGAGCACGAGGGGCGCACGGGGGCACACGCCGACATGGTGGTGTCGGTGAGCGCGCCCGCCCGCTGGTTCTACCGGGGGACGGCCCCGATGCGGCGGCTGCACTGGGCGGTGACCCGGCCGGCCGGGCGGGCGGTGGCCCGCTGGGCGCTGCGCACGCGGGTGCACTCCGGCGAGTGGGATCCGGTGCCGGTGCCGCCGGTGGCGGCGGTGCGGTTGATCGGGCCTCGGCGGGTGCTGATCGTGCACGGGGATCGGGATCCGTACTTCCCGCTGGAGCATGGGCGGGCGCTCGCGGCGGCCGGGGATCCGGCGGCCACGGAGCTGTGGATCGAACCGGGGTTCGGCCATGCGGAGGCGGCTGCGCCGGACGGGTTGATGCGGCGGATCGCCCGGTGGGTGGTCGAGGGGTAGGAGGCCCCGGTCCCGCCCTCTCACCGTTTCTTGCGGGGGCCGGCCCCCGCACCCCCGAAACCGCGCTCCGCGCGGTTGTCCTCAAACTCCCCCAGAGGGGGTGCCCCCAGACGGGCTGGAGTGGGCGCCCTATTCAGCCCGTCCGGCGAAGCCGTGAAAGCGGGGACCGGGGCCCCCTACGCCTCCTCCGCCACCGGCTGCGCGAACTGTGCCGCGTACAGCCGCGCGTACGCGCCGTCCGCCGCCAGCAGCGACTCATGATCGCCCTGTTCCACGATCCGCCCGGACTCCATCACGAGGATCAGGTCCGCGTCCCGGATCGTGGACAGCCGGTGGGCGATCACGAAGCTGGTGCGGCCGGAGCGCAGTTCGGCCATGGCCTGCTGGATGAGCACCTCGGTGCGGGTGTCCACCGAGCTGGTGGCCTCGTCCAGGATGAGGATCTCGGGCTCGGCGAGGAACGCCCGCGCGATGGTGATCAGTTGCTTCTCGCCGACGCTGACGTTGCCGCCCTCCTCGTCGATCACCGTGTCGTAGCCGTCGGGCAGCGTCCGGACGAAGCGGTCGACGTGGGTGGCCTTGGCCGCCTCGACGATCCGCTCGGTCGAGGCGCCGTCGGCGCCGTAGGCGATGTTGTCCGCGATGGTGCCGCCGAACAGCCAGGTGTCCTGAAGGACCATGCCGATGTGGGAGCGCAGCTCCTCACGGGAGAGGGTCGCGACGTCGGTGCCGTCGAGGGTGATCCGGCCGCCGTTCACCTCGTAGAACCGCATCAGCAGGTTGACCAGGGTGGTCTTCCCGGCGCCCGTGGGGCCGACGATGGCGACGGTCTGGCCGGGCCGGACGGTGAGGGAGAGGTCCTCGATGAGCGGCTTGTCGGCGTCGTAGCGGAAGGAGACGTTCTCGAACGTGACCTCGCCGCGGACCCGGCCGAGCTTCCGCTCGTCGTCGTCCGGGGACTGCTCCTCGGCGTCGAGGAGCTCGAAGACGCGCTCGGCGGAGGCGACGCCGGACTGGACGAGGTTGGCCATGGAGGCGACCTGCATCAGCGGCTGGCTGAACTGGCGCGAGTACTGGACGAACGCCTGGACGTCGCCGATCGACAGCGAGCCGCTCGCCACCCGCAGTCCGCCGACGACGGCGACGAGCACGTAGTTGAGGTTGCCGATGAACATCATCGCGGGCTGGATGACGCCGGATATGAACTGCGCCTTGAAGCTGGCCCGGTAGAGCTCCTCGTTCTCCTTGCGGAAGACCGCGGCGGACTCCTCCTGCCGGCCGAAGACCTTCACCAGCGAGTGGGCCGTGTACATCTCCTCGACGTGGGCGCTGAGCCGGCCGGTCGACGCCCACTGGGACACGAACTGCGGCTGTGCGCGCTTGCCGACGGCCGTGGCGACGTACACCGAGACGGGAACGGTGATCAGCGCGACGACGGCCAGCAGCCAGGAGATCCAGAACATCACGGCGAGCACGCCGACCATGGTCAGTACCGAGGCCATCATCTGGCTCAGGGTCTGCTGGAAGGTCTGGGCGATGTTGTCGATGTCGTTGGTGGCGCGGGACAGGATCTCGCCGCGTTGGTGCTTGTCGAAGTAGCTCAGCGGCAGCCGCGCCAGCTTCTCCTCGACGTCCTGGCGCAGCCGGAAGACGGTGCGCTGGATGGCGGCGGTGACGACCCGCGCCTGGAGGAACCCGAAGAAGGACGCGGCGACGTAGATCAGCAGCACCCACAGCAGCACCGTGCCGACGGCGCCGAAGTCGATGCCCTGGCCGGGTGTGAAGTCGACGCCGGACAGGACGTCCGCGATGTTGCCGTGACCGCTGTGGCGCAGCCCCTCAAGGGCCTGGGCCTTGGTAGTGCCCCCCTGCATCTGCTGTCCGACGACACCGGCGAAGATGAGGTCGGTGGCGTGGCCGAGGACCTTGGGGCCGGCCACCGACATGGCGACGCTGGCCACCGCGAGCAGCAGCACGGCCCACAGCATGTGCTTCTCGGGACCCATGCGGGCGAACAGGCGCCGGCCGGAGCCCTTGAAGTCGGCGGACTTCTCGGTCGGCTGGCCGCCCATGTAGCGGGCGATGCCGGACGCGGGCGCGGGCCCCCGACGGGCCGGGGCGGCCTTCCCGGGCTGTCCACCGGGTTGCTTCCCGGCCTTCCCCGACTGCTTCCGCGACCGTTTCCCGGGCTGCCCGCCCGGCTGCTGCCGCCCGGACGGCTCCGCCGGTCCGGCGGCGGACGCCGGTCCGGAGCCCTCGGTGGCCTGCGGTCCGGGCCGCTCGGGCTCCGTCGACCGCTGGGACTTCGCCGGCGTGCTCACGCGGCCTCCTCCTCGGTGAGCTGGGACAGCACGATCTCCCGGTAGGTCTCGTTGGAGGCCATCAGCTCGGTGTGGGTTCCGGTGCCGACGACGCGGCCCTCGTCCAGGACGACGATCCGGTCGGCGTCGCGGATGGTGGAGACGCGCTGGGCCACGACGAGGACGGTGGCATCCCCGGTCTCCCGGGACAGCGCCGCCCGCAGCCGGGCGTCGGTGGCGTAGTCGAGCGCGGAGAAGGAGTCGTCGAACAGGTAGATCTCGGGTCGGCGCACCAGGGTGCGGGCGATGGCCAGGCGCTGGCGCTGGCCGCCGGAGACGTTGGAGCCGCCCTGGGCGATGGGGGCCTCCAGCCCCTCCTCCATGGCCTCGACGAACTCCCGGGCCTGGGCGGTCTCCAGTGCCGCCCACAGCTCCTCGTCCGTCGCGTCGGGCCGCCCGTAGCGGAGGTTGGAGGCGATGGTGCCGGTGAAGAGGTAGGGCTTCTGCGGGACGAGTCCCACCGTGCGGGCGATGAGGGCGGGGTCGGCCTCGCGCACGTCCACGCCGCCGATCAGGACCTCGCCCTCGGTGGCGTCGAAGAGCCGGGGGACCAGCCCGAGCAGCGTGGACTTGCCGCTGCCGGTGGAGCCGATGACGGCGGTGACCTCGCCGGGGCGCGCGACCAGGGAGACGTTCCGGAGGACGGGTTCCTCGGCGCCGGGGTAGCGGAAGCCGGCGCCGCGCAGTTCGAGGTGGCCGTGCCCGCGCAGCTCGGTGACCGGCGCGGCGGCCGGCACCACGCTGGTGTCGGTGTCGAGGACCTCGTGGATCCGCTCGGCGCAGACCTCGGCGCGCGGCACCATCATGAACATGAAGGTGGCCATCATGACCGCCATCAGGATCTGCATCAGGTAGCTGAGGAACGCGGTGAGGGCGCCGATCTCCATGTCGCCGCTGTCGATGCGGTGCCCGCCGAACCACAGCACCGCGACCGAGGCCGCGTTCACGATCAGCATCACGGCCGGGAACATGACGGCCGCCAGCCGGCCGGAGCGCATCGAGACGTCCATCAGCGCGGTGTTGGCCGCGTGGAAGCGCTCGCGCTCGTGCTTGTCCCGGACGAACGCGCGGATGACGCGGATGCCGGCGATCTGCTCGCGGAGGATGCGGTTGACGGTGTCGACCCGCTCCTGCACGTCCTTGAACATCGGTCGCAGCCGCCGGACGGTCAGCGAGATGACGACGCCGAGCACGGGCACGATGGCCAGCAGCAGGCCGGACAGCGGCACGTCCTGCTTGAGGGCCATCACGATGCCGCCGAAGCACATGATGGGCGCGCCCACCATCAGCGTGAACGACATCAGGACCAGCATCTGGACCTGCTGGACGTCATTGGTGGTCCGTGTGATCAGAGAGGGCGCCCCGAATCTGCCCACCTCGCGGGACGAGAAGGACTGCACCCGGTCGAAGACCTCCTCGCGCAGGTCCCGGCCGACGCCCATGGCGATGCGCGCGCCGACGTAGACCGCGCCGAGCGAGCACACGAGCTGGACGAGGGCCACCGCCGCCATTACCCCGCCGGTGGTGAGGATGTAGCCGGTATCGCCCTTCACCACGCCCTTGTCGATGATGTCGGCGTTGAGCGTCGGCAGATAGAGCGTCGCGAGGGTTTGGACGAGCTGAAGGAGCACCACCAGCGCCAAGGGGCGGGAGTAGCGCTTCATTCGGGCTCGGAGTAGGCGTACCAGCACACGAGAAGCCTATGCGAACGCCGTTCGTCCGATCCCCTGGTTTTCGCCGGGGGTTTCACCCCTGATTCCCTGCCGTCACTGGGGAATCCGCCCCGATTCCCTCCGGGTTCTCCCGGGATTCCGTCCGGATTTCGCGGCCGGGGGCCGGGGGCGGCCCGGTACCCGTCATCATGGAGGCGGAAGAAACGGCGACGACGCAGCCGATTGCACAGGGAACCGAGACGCGAAAGCGGGGTGGCCGTGGCGACCGCAGAAACGGCACGACCGGGGCCGCCGGGCCGGACGGCGCCGACGGGCACGATCCGGTACTGGGCCGCGGCGAAGGCCGCCGCCGGCACGGCCGAGGAGCCCTACACGGCACCGACGCTCGCCGACGCGCTGGCCGCCGCCCGGGAGCGGCACGCGGAGCACCCGGAGTTCGCGCGGGTCCTCGCGCGCTGCTCCTTCCTCGTGGACGGCGACCCGGTCGGCACCCGCGCGCACACCACGGTCCAGCTGGCCGAGGGCGGCACGGTCGAAGTGCTCCCGCCCTTCGCAGGAGGGTGACACCGGCACGATGAGGGCACGATGAGCGACCAGTACCACGACCCGTACCAGCCGCGGGACCCGTACGCCGGGTACGGCGAGTACGACGGAAACGGCCACCAGGGCGGTGCCGCGCACCAGAACGGCGCGCACCAGAACGGCCACCAGAACGGGCACCAGCACGGCGGTCACCAGGCCGGCACCGGCCACGACGGCTACGCGGCGTACGACCCGCAGGCCGGCGACGGCACGACGGGCGGCGGCACGACGGGCGGCGGCGCCTACGGCTACGCATACCCCCCTCAGCACCCGCAGCAGCAGGCGCCGCAGCAGCCGCATCACCAGGCCCAGGCCCACCAGCACCAGGCCCACCAGCACCAGGCCCAGGTCCAGGCCCACCAGCAGCAGCACCCGCAGGCGTCGCAGCAGACCGGGGCCGCCTGGCCCACGGCCGGCGGGCAGCAGGGCTGGGCGCCCGCCGACGACCAGCCGACGCAGACGTGGCAGGCCCAGACCTGGGAGACGCAGACCTGGCAGCAGCAGCTGCCGGTGGCCGAGCCGTCGTACGGGTCCCAGCCCTCCGTCCCCTCTCCCGCACAGGCCCCCGTACAGACGCCCGCGCAGGCCCCCGCCTGGGCCGGTGCCGCCGGGCCGGAAGCCGACGCCGCGGACTGGCCGCGGCACCGGCGGCCCGAGCCGGCCGCCGGGTTCGGGACGGACCCCGGCAGCCGGCCGGGGGCGGTGCCCGCGCGGGTGCCGGCCGTCGTCGAGGAGCCGGAGCGGCCGATGACGGCCGCGGAGAAGGCCAAGGCGGAAGGGCGGCCGCAGATCCTGTCGCCCGGCCTGCGGCCCGCGCTGCTGACGGCCGTCCTGGCCGCGCTGGTGGCGCTCGCCGCGCCTCTGGGCCAGGCGGCGCTGGCCGTCCCGGTCGTGCTGCTGCAGGCGGTGACCGCGGCGGGCTGGTTCCGGCTCAACGGGATGTGGCCCGCCCGCCAGGGCATCGCGCTGGCGTTCCTGGGCGGTCTGGTCGCCGACGCAGGCCTGCTGGCCGTCAAGGCCGAGCGGGCCCCCACGGTGGTCCTCGGCACGCTCGGGGTCTGGCTGCTGCTGGTGGTCATGCTCCAGCTGCGCAGTCACGCCTCGCCGGACGAGCGGCTGTACGGGCTGACGACGGCCGGCGGTTCGACCGTCCTCGCGGTCCTCGCGGCCGGCCATCTGGCCGCGGACACGGACGCGGTGGTGGTCGGCGGCATCGCGGTCGCCGTGACGGTCCTGGCCCGGGCGCTGCCCCTGCCGTCGATGGCGTCCCCGGTCGTCGCGCTGCTCGCGGCGGCGGGTGCGGGCGTGCTCGGCGGGCAGCTCACGCACACCGGGGGCTCGGCGGCCCTGCTGGGCCTGGCGGCCGGCGTCTGCGCCCTGGCCGGCCTGCGGGTGGCGAGCTACGACTACCCGTCGCGCTTCGTGCACATGACCGCGGGTGTCGCCCTGCCGCTGGCGCTCGCCGCCCCGGCGGTCTACGTCGTGGGCCGGGCGCTCTTCTGACACACCCCGCAGGTTCCGACGGGCCGTGTGACCCGTCACGTGGGCCGTCCCCGGAGAACCGGGGGCGGCCCTCCGCCGTCTCCATGGTCGTCAGGACCACCGGTGCCCGACCACCGGCTGGGTAGGCTCGCCGGAACGGCAAGCCCGAACCGACCCTGGGGGAACGTCACCCGATGCGCGCCATACGCACCCTGCTGATCCTCTTCGTGATCCTGGGCGGCCTCTTCGTCGCCGCCGACCGTGTGGCGGTCTGGTACGTGGAGGACGAGGCGGCGGGCAAGATACAGAGCAGCCAGAACATGTCGGGCAAGCCCGACGTTTCCATCAAGGGCTTCCCGTTCCTGACCCAGGTGGCGGACTCCAAGCTGGACGAGGTCGAGGTCTCGCTGGACGGCGGCGTCACGGCCGGCACGGGCGACAAGTCGATCCGGGTCAGCGACTTCGACGCGACCCTGCACGGCGTCCGCGTCGACAGCAGCTTCACCTCCGCCGTCGCCGACCGGGCCACCGGCACGGCCCACATCTCGTACGAGGACCTCAGCCGCATCGCCGGGCAGGGCATCACCGTCGGCTACGGCGGCAAGGACGCGTCCGGCACCAGCCGGGTGAAGGTGACGGGCAGTATCCCGCTGCCGATGGGCGTGGTGAAGCGGAGTGTGGTGTCCACGGTGAGTCTGGTGGGGGACACGCGGGTGCGGGTGCACGCGGAGAAGGTGCCCGCGGATCTGCCGGGGCTGGAGGGGCTGATTCGCTCGAAGACGGATTTCGAGCGGGAGATCACCGGGTTGCCCCGGGGGATCAAGCTGGAGAAGCTTGAGACGAATGAGAAGGGTGTGGAGATCACACTGGGTGGGACGGGTGTCCGCCTGGCGGGATGAGCCCCAGCCCCGCCCCTTCGCCGTTTCCTGGGGCTGCGCCCCAGACCCCCCTTTCGCGGCTCCGCCGCTCGTCCTCAAACGCCGGACGGGCTGAAATGCGAGACAATTCGTCTCACATAGCGACACACCGGTGACACCCCTCCCCCACCCTCCCTACGATCGCATCATGAGGCGACAGGCGGATCTCACCAAGCGGCGGGCAGTCGACCTGTGCCGTGTGGCCGCCATGCTGTGTCGTCGTGCCTGACGGGGCTCCGCCCCCTCTTCGGCCGGCCGCTCCGGCCCCCCTCCCGCATCACCGCCATGTGCCGGCGCCCGGCGCGCCGTCGGCGTACCTCAGCAACTGCCCCGGAGGAGAACAGCATGAGCCGCAATGACGTCCTGGTGGATGCCGACTGGGTCCAGGCCCGCATCGACGCAGGCGACGCCAAGACCGTCATCGTCGAGGTCGACGAGGACACCTCGGCCTACGACAAGAACCACATCAAGTCCGCCATCCGGATCGACTGGCGGACGGACCTCCAGGACCCCGTCCGCCGCGACTTCGTGGACCAGGCGGGCTTCGAGGAGCTGCTGTCCGCGAAGGGCATCGCCAACGACGACACGGTCGTCCTCTACGGCGGCAACAACAACTGGTTCGCCGCCTACGCCTACTGGTACTTCAAGCTCTACGGCCACCAGGACGTCCGCCTCCTCGACGGCGGCCGCAAGAAGTGGGAGCTGGACTCGCGCGACCTGGTCGCCGAAGTCCCGCGGCGGCCCCGCACGGAGTACAAGGCCAAGCCGCAGGACGCCTCGATCCGCGCGTTCCGGGACGACGTGCTGGCCGCGATCGGCAGCCTGAACCTGGTCGACGTCCGGTCCCCCGACGAGTTCAGCGGCAAGCTGCTCGCCCCCGCCCACCTCCCGCAGGAGCAGTCGCAGCGCCCGGGCCACGTCCCGTCGGCGCGCAACATCCCCTGGTCCAAGGCGGCCAACGACGACGGCACGTTCAAGTCGGACGACGAACTCCGGGCCGTCTACGAGGGCGCGGGCGTGGACCTGACGAAGGACACCATCGCGTACTGCCGGATCGGCGAGCGGTCGGCGCACACCTGGTTCGTCCTGCACGAGCTGCTCGGACAGCCCAACGTCCGCAACTACGACGGTTCCTGGACCGAGTACGGCTCCCTCGTCGGCGTGCCGATCGAGCTCGGCGCCAACTGACCCGCCCGAGCGACACCACCAGGACCACGAGGAAAGGTACGCAGCATGTGTGGAGCCAAGGCCGGCGGCCCCGACGCCTCGACGGCCAAGCCGGGCGAGACGACCATCCAGGGTTCCGTGACCCGTGACGGGGTGCCCGTCGCCGGTTACGTGCGTCTGCTGGACAGCGACGGCGAGTTCACCGCGGAGGTCCCCACCTCCGCGACCGGGCAGTTCCGCTTCTACGCGGCCGAGGGCACCTGGACGGTCCGCGCGCTCGTCCCGGGCGCGACCGCCGACCGTACCGTCGTCGCCCAGGAGGGCGGGCTGGCGGAGGTGGCCATCGCCGTCTGAGCGAGCCGTACAGAGCACGGCGCCTCGCGCGCCGGACGGCCGGAGGGCCGCACCCCGGGGTTTGGACGACCTGATGGCGGGGTGCGGCCCTCCGGCACGCCCTCGGACGGGCCGCGCGCGCTGTACGGCGACCGGGCCCCGCCGTACCGTTGAAGCATGTACGCGCGGCGGCGCCACCTGTACTTCGCCATGATGGGCACGTGCGTCGGGACGTTCGTCCTGGCCTGGGCCGTCGTACGGCTGTGGTCCGTGCCCGCCGCCATCGGCATGTGCCTGTTCGCGATGGTCATCCCCCCGGTGGCGGCCATCGTGGCCAACCGCCGGGGCCCCGACGACCGCTGGTGGGACGAGGAGACGGGCGACCCCGAGTCCGACCGCTGGTGGAACGAGCTGGACGACCGGCGCGGCCGCGACGACCAGCGGGACGGCCCGTGACGGCTCAGCAGAACGATCAGTGACGGCTCAGTAGACCAGTGCCTGCACGCCGTCCGCCATGGCCTCGCCGACGAAGACCTGGGCACCCGCGATGCGCGCGCCCTCGATCAGGTCCTTCTCCTCGATGTCCCGCCGCGCCGCGCACTGCGTGCAGACGGTGATCATGCCGCCGCCCGCCCGGATGCCGTCGATCAGCTCCGGCAGCGGCGCCGCGTGCGGCAGTTCGAACTCCGCCGCCCGGCCCGGCAGGGCGAACCAGGACGACTCCCCGGTCAGCCACAGCGAGACCTCGACGCCGCTCGCGACGGCGACGGCCGCCACCGTGAACGCCTGCGAGCACCGCTCGGGCGCGTCCGCGCCCGCCGTCACCTTGATCACGAGCTTCTTCCGCATGGGATCACTGTAGGCCGGGCGCCCGTTCCCGGGGGCTCGTGCGGCCCGTACCACCTCACACCGCCGTTCCGGACCGGGCCGACTAGACTCGTCGCAGGTCCGTAACCCCTCACTCCGACCGAGGAGCGCGCTCGTGCTTGAGGCAGTCTTCACCACCCTGCTGGTCCTGGTCGCCGTCGGCGTTCTCTCGTTCGCCGGGCTGACCTGGAAGAAGCTGTACCAGGGCCAGCGCTGAGCCTCCCCGACCACCCCCTACAGATCGTCTGAGCTGAGCCCATGATCGAGATTCCGTCCGACCTCCACCGGGACCTGGTGCCCCTCGTCTTCCTCCTCGGCAAGTGGGAGGGGGCGGGCGTCGCCGACTTCCCGGGCTCCGAGAAGTGCAACTTCGGGCAGGAAGTCACCTTCACCCACGACGGCCGGGACTTCCTGGAGTACGTCTCGCACAGCTGGGTGCTCGACGCCGAGGGGAACAAGGTCCGCCCGCTGGAGACCGAGAGCGGCTACTGGCGGATCGACAAGGACCGCAAGGTCGAGGTCGTCATGATCCGCGACCAGGGCGTCGTCGAGGTCTGGTACGGCGAGCTCGCCGACAAAAAGCCGCAGATCGACATCGTCACGGACGCGGTCGCGCGGACCGCCGCGTCCGGCCCGTACTCCGGCGGCAAGCGCCTCTACGGGTACGTCAAGGGCGACCTGATGTGGGTCGGCGAGAAGGCCACCCCCGAGGTGCCGCTGCGGCCGTACATGTCCGCGCAGCTGAAGAAGACCGCCGACGTGGCCGCTCTGGAGGAGTGGGCGCGGAACCTGCCGGACGACCTGCCGGACGGCGTCTCCTTCTTCCGCCCGGACGGCACCCCCTACAACCCCGAGCAGCCGTAAGCCCCAGGCTGCCGTACGAAGCGCCCCGCGGGGGAAGTCCGGTCGAAGTCCGGCGCTGACCCGCAACGGTAGGCAGAGCACCCGCTCTGCGAGCCCGATCACCCGCGGCGGTGTCAGCTCCTGACAACTCGCCGTGGA
Source organism: Streptomyces mobaraensis (assembly GCF_020099395.1). Classification (NCBI taxonomy): domain Bacteria; kingdom Bacillati; phylum Actinomycetota; class Actinomycetes; order Kitasatosporales; family Streptomycetaceae; genus Streptomyces; species Streptomyces mobaraensis. The sequence continues at coordinate 3,239,059 of NZ_CP083590.1, forward strand.
CTGCGAGGGGAGGCCCCCCGCGGCGCGGCGGGGCTCCTCCGGGCACGTCTCGCCCGGGCCCACGGCCCGAGCCGAAGGCGTCCCCCTTGGCGACCACCGCACACGCCCCGCCCGGCCCCGGCACCACCGCACCGGCGCGGCGGATCCCGCTGCCACCCCTGCTCGCCGGGCTGGCCGTGGCCCTGCTCGGCTCCCTGCTCTGCTGCGTCGCCCTCGGCTCCTCCGGCATCGGCTGGGGCCGGGTGCTCCACTACCTGGGCGCGGGGCTGACCAGCGGCAGGATCGGGGCGGACGAGGTCTCCGCCTACACCATCGTCTGGGAGCTGCGCTTCCCGCGCGCCCTGCTGGCGGCCGTGGTCGGCGCCGGGCTCGCCGCCGTCGGCGTGGCCACCCAGGCGCTGGTCCGCAACGCCCTCGCCGACCCGTTCGTGCTCGGCATCTCCTCCGGCGCCGCCGTCGGCGCCAACGCGGTGCTCCTCTTCGGCGTGCTCGGCTCGCTGGGCGTCTGGGCGCTGTCCAGCGCCGCGTTCCTCTCCGCGCTCGCCTCCATGGCCCTGGTGTACGCGGCGGCCCGCGGCACCGGGCACGGGCTGACCCCGCTGCGGCTGGTGCTGGTCGGGACGGCCATGTATTACGGCTTCTCCGCGATCACCACCCTGATGGTCTTCAGCGCGGACCGCGGCGACGCCGCCCGCTCGGCGATGATGTGGCTGCTCGGCAGCCTGGGCGGGGCGAGCTGGCAGTCCGTGCCGATCGCCGCCGGGGCCGTGCTGCTGGGCCTGGGTTATCTGCTGTGGTCGGCGCGCGGCCTGAACGTGCTGGCCATGGGCGACGAGACGTCGTCCGCGCTCGGCGTCGACCCCGAGCGGCGGCGCCGGGTGCTGTTCGTCGTGGTCGCGGCCGTCACCGGTGCCGTGGTGGCCGTCAGCGGCGCCATCGGCTTCGTCGGGCTGATGGTCCCGCACGCCACCCGGATGCTGGTCGGCGCCGACCACCGCCGGGTCCTCGCGGTCGCGCCGCTGCTGGGCGCGGTGCTGCTGGTGTGGGTGGACGTCGTCTCGCGGCTGTTGCTCGCGCCCGTCGAACTGCCGGTCGGGGTGATCACGGCGCTGATCGGCGTGCCCTGTTTCATCCTGCTGATGCGCCGGCGCGGCTACACCTTCGGAGGGGCCTGATGCGGGTCGACATCGAGGACCTGTCGGTCGAGGTGGCCGGCGCCCGGCTGGTCCGGGACGTGGAACTGCGGGCCGGGAGCGGGCAGTTCGTCGGTGTCGTCGGCCCCAACGGCAGCGGGAAGTCGACGCTGCTGCGGTGCGTCTACCGCGCGCTGCGGCCGACGCACGGCCGGGTGCTGCTGGACGGCGACGACCTGCACGGGCTCACCGCCCGCGAGGGCGCCCGGCGGCTGGCGGCGCTGCCGCAGGAGTCGGGGAGCGAGTTCGACTTCACGGTCGCCGAGGTCGTCGCGATGGGCCGGCTGCCGCACCAGCGGGGAGCCGGCCGCACCTCCCGCGAGGACACCGACGTCTGCGCGGCGGCCCTGGAACGGGTCGGCGCCGGGCATCTCGCGGACCGCGGCTTCCTCACCCTCTCCGGCGGCGAGAAGCAGCGCGTCCTGATCGCGCGCGCCCTCGCCCAGCGGCCCAAGGTGCTCGTCCTGGACGAGCCGACCAACCACCTGGACATCAGCCAGCAGCTCGAAGTCCTCGCGCTGGTACGGGACTCGGGGCTCACCGTGCTCGCCGCGCTGCACGACCTCAACCTCGCCGCGACCCACTGCGACGTCCTGTACGTCGTCCACGGCGGGCGGCTCGTCGCCTCCGGACCGCCGGACGAGGTGCTGACGTCCGGGCTGCTGGCCGACGTCTTCGGCGTCCGGGCGCACCGGGTGCCCCACCCGGTGTCCGGCGTCCCGCAACTCCTCTTCGACCGCCTGCCCCGGTGATCCCGGTGACCCCGGTGACCCCCTTCCCCAGGAGCCCCGCCATGCGAGCCATGCGCACCGCCCGCGCCCTCGTCTGCCTGACCGCCGCCCTCGCCCTCGCGGGCTGTGGCGCCCAGGTGGACGACGAGAAGACCGACGACGCCAAGAAGGCACCGGCCTCCGGCCACTACCCCGTCACCATCGAGAACTGCGGTGTGAAGACGGTGTACGACAAGGCGCCGCGCCGGGTGGTGACCAACGACGTGGGCATCGCCGAGATCATGTTCGCCCTCGGCCTGGAGGACCACATGGCCGGCTACGTGGCGCCGGACTACAAGACCAGCCGCGAGGACGACATCCCCTGGAAGGACGGCTACGACAAGGTCAAGCGGCTGTCCACCAAGCAGATCAACAAGGAGATGGTCCTCGACGCCAGGGCCGACCTCGTCTTCGCCGGCTGGAACTACGGCTTCGGCGAGGGCGACGGCTTCACGCCCGCCGCGCTCAAGAAGCTGGGCATCGGCTCGTACGTGCTCACCGAGTCCTGCCGCAGCGGCAGCGGCAAGGAGCGGGGCGTGATGCCGCCGCTGGAGGCGCTCTACACCGATCTCACCACCCTGGGGAAGATCTTCGACGTCGAGGACCGGGCGGCGAAGCTCATCGCCGGGTTCAAGAAGAAGGTCGCGGACGCGCAGGCCGCGATCCCGGCGGACGGCAAGCGGCCCAAGGTCTTCCTCTACGACGACGGCCGCGACAAGCCGGTGACGGCCGGCGCCTACGCGGGGCCGCACGACATCATCACCAAGGCCGGCGGCGACCACGTGATGAGCGACCTGAAGGACACCTGGACGACCGTCGGCTGGGAGACGGTGGTCGACCGGCGGCCCGACGTCATCGTCATCAACAACTACGGTGACGTCACCGCCGAGGAGAAGCGGAAGTTTCTGCTCTCCTACCCGCCGCTGGCCGACGTCCCGGCCGTGAAGAACAAGCGGATCTTCGTCCTCGACTATGTGGACCTCGTGGAGAGCCCGCGCAACCCGGACGCCGTCGCGGCCCTGGCCGGCTACCTCAAGGAGGTCCGGGAGGGGGTCGGGGAAGGCTGACCCCGCCTAGACTGGAGGCGTGGTGGACACCGACTGGCAGAGCGATCTCCGCAAGCGCGGCTACCGGCTGACGCCCCAGCGCCAGCTCGTCCTGGAAGCGGTGGACCGGCTGGAGCACGCGACGCCGGACGACATCCTCACCGAGGTCCGCAAGACGGCCGGCGGCATCAACATCTCCACCGTCTACCGGACGCTGGAGCTCCTGGAGGAGCTCGGCCTGGTCAGCCACGCCCACCTCGGCCACGGCGCCCCGACGTACCACCTCGCGGACCGGCACGACCACATACACCTGGTCTGCCGGGACTGCACCGGGGTGATCGAGGCGGGACTGTCGGTGGCGGCCGACTTCACCGAGCGGCTGCGCGCGGAGTTCGGCTTCGAGACGGACATGAAGCACTTCGCGATCTTCGGCCGGTGCGGGTCCTGTGCCTCGGGGAAGGCTCCGGCCGGCTCATAAGGCGGACCGTACGGGGCATCGGCCCACGCCCGCGCGAGTCGTAGGCTGGGCGCATGCTGCGTCAATCCAAGAGCCCTCTGCTGTCGCTGCCCGGCGCCGTCCCCGCCGAGGGCCCGGACGAAGGCGTCGCCGCGCACTACGGCGACCCGTTCCGCGAGCAGCGCGCGCTCGCCGACGGGTCCGGCTTCGTCGACCTCTCCCACCGGGGCGTGGTCGCCGTCTCCGGCGACGACCGGCTGAGCTGGCTGCACCTGCTGCTCACCCAGCACGTCAGCGAGCTGCCGCCCGGGCAGGCCACCGAGGCGCTGATCCTCACCGCCAACGGCCACATCGAACACGCCCTCTCCCTCGTCGACGACGGCACGACCGTCTGGGCCCACGTCGAACCCGGCACCCAGGAAGCGCTGCTCGCCTACCTGGAGAGCATGAAGTTCTTCTACCGGGTGGAGGTCGCCGACCGCACCGACGAGATCGCCGTCGTCCACCTCCCCGCCGGCTCCATCACCGAGGCCCCCGACGGCGTCGTCGTCCGCGAGACGCCGCACGGGCGCGACCTGTTCCTGCCGCGCGAACGCCTGGAGTCCTTCGCGGCGGACCACGGCCCCGCCGCCGGCACCCTCGCCCTGGAGGCCCTCCGCGTCGAGGCCCACCGGCCCCGGCTCGGACTGGAGACGGACCACCGGACGATCCCCCACGAGCTCGGGCTCATCGGCACGGCCGTCCACCTGCAGAAGGGGTGCTACCGGGGGCAGGAGACGGTGGCACGGGTGCAGAACCTGGGGAAACCGCCGCGGCGGCTCGTCTTCCTGCACCTGGACGGGAGCGACGTGCACCTGCCGGGGCACGGGGCGCCGGTGCGGCTGGCCTCTGACGGGCCTGACGGGCGGCAGCTCGGGTTCGTGACGACCGCTGTGCGGCATTACGAGCTGGGGCCGATCGCTCTCGCCCTCGTGAAGCGGAATGTTCCGGTGGACGCGGCGCTGGTCGTGGGCGAGGGGACGGCGGCGGCGCAGGAGGTCGTGGTCGAGCCGTAGGGTGCCCCGGTCCCGCCCTTTCGCCGATTCTCGCGGGGGCAAGCCCCCGCACCCCCGAAACCGCGCTCCGCGCGGTTGTCCTCAAACGCCGGACGGGCTGACTGTTCAGCCCGTCCGGCGTTTGAGGACGAGCGGCGAAGGGGCGGGACCGGGGCACCCTCACACCTCCACCAACACCGTGAACGGCCCGTCGTTCGTCAACGACACCTTCATGTCCGCCCCGAAGACCCCGGTCTCGACACGAGCCCCCAACTCCCGCAACCGAGCCACCACCTCATCCACCAAAGGCTCGGCCACGCGGCCCGGAGCAGCCGCGTTCCAGGTGGGCCGCCGCCCCTTCCGCGCGTCACCGTAAAGCGTGAACTGGGAGATCACGAGCAGCGGCGCGCCCACGTCGGAGCAGGACTTCTCGTCGGCGAGGATCCGGACGGACCACAGCTTGCGGGCGAGCTGGGCCGCCTTCTCGGGGGTGTCGTCGTGGGTCACCCCGACCAGCACGCACAGCCCCTCGCCCACGATCTCGCCGACCGTCCGGCCGTCGACGACGACGGACGCCCCGTTCACCCTCTGCACCACAGCACGCATGCCGTCCATGATGCCGGGCGCCGTCGGGCCGCCCGTTCAGGGCCGTTCGGGTGGAGACGGCCTGCGGCCGGGCGGGGCACAGTGGCACGATGCGTGCAGGCGGTGCGATATGCGGGCACAGCGTTCCGTACGCACCCGGCGCGAGGGGACGGAGCCGCATGACCACACCGATCGAGCACCACCTCAAGACACCCGAGAAGACGCCCAAGACGCTCGAAGCGCTCAGGGCGAAGGCATCGGAAGCCGGGGACGCCGTGGACAGTCTGCACGCGAGGCCGCCGAGCCAGCGGTCCGGGCGGCTCGCGGACGTTCCCGTGCGGCAGCTCGGCGAGCTGCGGCTGGCGGAGCTGCGGGCGGTGCGCAAGGAGGCCCGGCGGGAGGAGGCGGACCTCAGCTACGTCCGGCGGCTGCTCCAGGGCCGTATCGACATCCTGCGGGCCGAGCTGGAGCGCCGGTCGGCGCCGGGCACCCCGTCATCCGACCGCCGGCTGCTGGTGGACCGGCTGACGGAGATCCTCACGGACGATCCGTCCGCCCACCGCTCCTCCGCCCGCCATGTGACGCTGGGGACGCCGCACGGCGAGGAGTACCGGCGGCTGGCCGAGGACACGCTGGGCGAGGTCGGCCTGTCGGACCTGGCCGCCCGGACGGACGCCGAGCTGCGGGCGGGGCTGGCCCGGCTCGCGGCCTACGAGCGGCACGTCTCCGAGCGGCGCCGGCAGCTCCAGCGGACGGCGGACGATTGCGGTGCGGAGATCGCGCGCAGGTACCGTGAAGGAGAAGCGCAAGTAGACGACCTGCTCCCGTGACATCCCGGGGGCGGTCCCCGCCCCCGGAAGGCCCGGCCCATGAGCACCTCCACCCCTTCCCCGCCCGCGATATCCGCGCCGGACGACGTCGCGATACGTCCGGTTCTCGCCGAGGTCGTCCGGTCCGGCTTCGTCGAGGGCCGGCACCGCGGCTCGCTGGTGCTGCTGGGGGCGGACGGGAGTGTGGAGCTGGCGCTCGGCGACCCCTCCGCGCCGGTCTTCCCGCGCTCCGCCAACAAGCCGATGCAGGCCGCGGCCGTCCTCCGGGCCGGTCTGGAGCTCTCCGGGGAGCGGCTGGCCCTCGCGGCGGCGAGCCATTCGGGCGAAACGTTCCACCTGGAGCTGGTCCGCACCATGCTGGACGAGTTCGGGCTCACCGAGGGCGATCTCCAGACCCCGCCCGACCTGCCGCTGGACCCCGCCGAGGCGGAGGCGTACCTGGCCGCGGGCCGGGTGCGGGACCGGGTCACCATGAACTGTTCCGGCAAGCACGCCGCCATGATCGCCGCGTCCACCGCCAACGGCTGGCCGGTGGACTCGTATCTGGACCCCGAGCACCCCCTCCAGCGGCTCGCCCTGCGCGTCGTCGAGGAGGCGAGCGGCGAGCGCGTCGCGCACGTCGGCACGGACGGCTGCGGGGCGCCCCTGATGGCCGTCTCCCTCACCGGTCTCGCCCGCGCCTTCCGCCACTTCGTGCTCGCCGAGCCCGGTTCGCCGGAGCGGCGGGTGGCGGACGCGATGCGCGCCCACCCGGAGTACGTGGCCGGCACCCGCCGTCCCGACACCTGGCTGATGCGCGAGGTGCCGGGGGCGCTGTCGAAGATGGGCGCGGAGGCGGTCCAGGCGGTGGCGCTGCCGGACGGCCGGGCCCTGGCGTTCAAGATCGACGACGGTTCGCTGCGGGCCCTCGGCCCGGTGCTGGCCCGGGCGCTGGAGCTGGCGGGCGTCGAGGCGCCCGTCCTCGCCCGGATCGCCGACGCGCCGCTGCTGGGCGGCGGCGAGCGGGTCGGGGAGATCCGCGCGGCGTTCTGAGCGCCGGAAACGAGGCGACCGGGGGCGCCCCCGAGGCTTGGAGCGGCGTACCGAGAAACCGACGCGGTGTCCCGACAAACCGACGCGGTGTCCCGGAAAGCCGACACGGTGTCCTGGAAAGCCGACGCGGCGCCCCGGAAAGCCCTCGGGGCGCCCCGAAAACCAGGGGCGCTCCCCCGGAGCGCCCGCCTACCGTACGCCATATGGCACTTGAGATACGGACGATCGATGACGGCGATCTGACCTCCTGGGTCACCGCCATGCGCACGGGTTTCCTCACCTCCCCCACCCCCGACAAGGAGGAGGTGGAGGTCCGCGCGGCGGGCATGGACCGCGCCCGCACCCAGGGCGCCTTCGACGACGGGCGCTGCGTCGGCACGTTCCGCAGCCATCCGCAGTGGCTGACGGTGCCCGGCGGCGCGCAGCCCGCCGTGAACGCGATCACCAACGTCACCGTCTCCCCCACGCATCGCAGGCGGGGCGTGCTCAGCCGGATGATGGCGCGCGACCTGGCCGCCGCCAAGGAGCGCGGGGACGCCGCCGCGACGCTGGTCGCCGCCGAGTACCCGATCTACGGGCGGTACGGCTTCGGCGCGGCCACCACCTCCACCGCCTGGGAGGTGCACCTCGCGCGCGGCGGCCTGGACCGGCGGTACGCAGGCCCGGAGTGCGGCGGTCGGGTGGACTTCGCGGACGGCGCCACCGTCCGCGAGTTCGGACCCGGCCTGCACGAACGGCTGCGCGCCCAGCGGCACGGCGTGGTCGACCGCACCGAGCGCTGGTGGCGGTTCGCCACCGGTGACCTCCCCAGCCCCATGGGCTGGAAGGAGCCGTTCCATGTGCTGTACCGGTCTCCGGAGGGGCGCGTGGACGGCCTGCTCACCTATGGCGTCGAAGAGCAGTGGACCGCCATGCAGCCGGAGAACAAGGCCGTCGTGCGCGACCTCATCGCCGTCTCCCCGGCCGCCGAACGCGCCCTGTGGCACTACCTGTTCGCCGTCGACTGGATCACCACCGTCACCACCCGCGACCGCGCGCCCGACGACATCATGCCGCTGCTGCTGCCGGACCCGCGCGCGGCCCGGATCACCGGCCAGGCGGACCTCCTCTGGCTGCGCCCGCTCGACGTGCCGGTGCTGCTGGAGGCGCGGACGTACGCCGCCGAGGGCTCCCTCGTCCTGGAGGTCACCGACCCGGACGGGTACGCCGCCGGGCGCTACCTGCTGGAGGCCGGGCGGGAGGGGGCCGTCTGCTCGTCCACGACGCGGGACGCTGATCTCACGCTCGGGGCGGGCACGTTGGGGTCCCTGTACCTCGGCGACGAGTCGGCCGTACGGCTGGTGGCGACCGGGTCCGTCACCGAGGAACGGCCGGGGGCCGCCGCGCGGGCGGACCTGCTGCTGCGGACGCCGCGCCAGCCGTGGTGCCCCGACATCTTCTGACCGGTTCCGGCCGGGAGACGGGTTCCGACCGGTTCCGGCCGGGAGACGGGTTCCGACCGGTTCCGGCCGGGGGACGGGTTCCGACCTGTTCCGGCCGGGAGACGGGGTCCGACCGGTTCCGACCAGGGGACGAGCCGTCGCGCTCCCGGCTTGACCTCAAGTGAGCTTGAGGCTTCAAGCTCTTCCTCGTCGCCCCGTCGCCCCCGCAGCACCCACGACGCCGGGCCCACCCATCGTTCACCCTCACCGTCCGGAGGAACCGCCATGCCGCACGCCCCCTACCGCCTCGCCGTGATCGTCGCCTCCACCCGCGACGGCCGCTTCGGCCCGACCGTCGCCGGCTGGTTCGGCACCCACCTCGCCGAGCGCGACGACATCGACGTGGACGTCGTCGACCTCGCCGACCTCCCGCTCCCCGCCCGGCTCAGCCCGCAGCCGGACGCGGACGACGCCGCGCTGCTCGCCGCCGTGTCGCCGCGGCTGGAACGGGCCGACGCGTTCGTCATCATCACGCCCGAGTACAACCACAGTTACCCGGCCTCGCTGAAGGCCCTGATCGACTGGCACGCGACCCCGTGGCGGGCCAAGCCGGTGGCGTTCGTCTCCTACGGCGGGCTGTCCGGCGGCCTGCGGGCGGTCGAGCACCTGCGGCCGGTCCTGGCGGAGCTGCACGCCGTCACCATCCGCGAGACCGTCAGCTTCCACAGCCCCTGGGGCGCGTTCGACGCCTCCGGCCGCCACCTCGACGAGGAGGCGGGGAACCGGGCCGCCGGCGCGGCCAAGGTGCTGCTCGACCAGCTCACCTGGTGGGCCGTCTCGCTCCGCGAGGCCCGGGAGGCCCGGCCGTACACCGTCTGAGCCGCGTCCGCGGCTCCCACCGGCCGGCATCCGTCGGACGGCATCCCTCGGACGGCATCCCTCGGACGGCATCCCTCGGACGGCATCCCTCGGCCGGCATCCCTCGGACGGCATCCCTCGGCCGGCATCCCTCGGACGGCATCCCTCGGACGGCGCGGGAGGCGGGGCGTTGCGGCACGATGGGGTCATGACCAAGCTGATGCCGTATCACTGTCCGATCGACGCCGCCATGCATGTGATCGAAGGCAAGTGGAAGGTGCTGATCCTCTGGGAACTCCGCGACGGGCCGCGCCGGTTCGGTGCCCTGCGCAGATCCCTTCCGGGCGTGAGCGAGAAGGTCCTCACGCAGCAGCTCCGCGAGCTGGAGACGGACGGCATCGTGCACCGGCGGGTGCACGATGCCGTGCCCCCCAAGGTCGACTACTCGCTCACCGAGGACGGCCACGGGCTGAACGCCGCCCTCGCCCCGCTGGGCGCCTGGGGCGCCCGCCGCATGCTGTCCCAGGACGCGCAGGCGGACTCGGCGGCCTGACCCCGGCCGGGCGTCAGCCGGCGGCGGCGCCCGGGAGCGGGTCGCTTCCGAAGTCCATCATCATCAGCCAGTCCGGGTCGGCCACGGGCTTGAACCCGACCTGGGCGTACAGCCCGTGGGCGTCCTTGGTGCTGAGCAGCAGGCGCTTCAGCCGGTACGGGGCGAGGTGGTCGCGGACGGCCGTCGCCAGCCAGGCGCCGAGGCCGCGGCCGCGGTGGTCCGGGGAGACGTAGACGTCGCAGAGCCAGCCGAACGTCGCCAGGTCGGTGACCACCCGCGCGTAACCGGCCTGCCGGCCCTCGGGGTCGTACACCCCGAAGTTGAGGGAGCCCGCGACGGCCTTCTCGACGGTCTCCCGGCTGCGGCCGATCGCCCAGAACGCATCGGTGGACAGCCAGTGGTGGACAAGACCGACGTCAAGGCGGTCGGGATCGGTCGAGAGTTCGTACCCGTCCTGTCTGCGCATGGTCATGCGGCGGCATGCTAGCGACGGGCGGGGCGGGTGGTCCGCCGGCCGCCGGAGAGCTTGTCAGGTCGGCCGCGCACCCCCGCCGCCGCCCTCAGATGCCCAGCCGGGCCGCGATGCCGTCGAGCACGCAGTCCAGGCCCAGTTCGAACCGCCACTCGGCGTCGTCCTTGCGCTGGGCCTCCGCCAGGTAGCGGTGGGTCGCGGGGTAGCGCCCGGTCTTCATGAGCCAGGTCATCTCGGGGGCCAGCCCCTCGCGGGTCTCGTCGCCCGTGTTCCAGCCCCGCTTGCGCATCATCAGCGTCAGGCTGATCTCGGAGTCGACGGCGCCGCGCACGTAGGCGGAGGCCGTGCGGTAGACGGCCATCATCGTGTCAGCGTCCAGGCCGAGGCCGCCCAGGGCGGCGAGCACGCGCTCGGAGACGGCGAACTGGTTCGGCGTGAGCGAGAGATGGTCGGCCCGCGCCATCCACGGGTGCTCCAGCGCCAGGGCCCGGGTGCGCACGGCGACCGCGCGCAGGACCGTCCGCCAGTCGTCGGTGGCGTCGGGCAGCTCCATCTCACCGTGGACGAAGTCGACCATCAGCGCGATGAGTTCGTCCTTGCCCGAGACGTAGCGGTACGCGGCCATGGGGGCCACGCCGAGGTCGGCGGCGAGCCGGCGCATGGTGACGGCCTCCAGGCCCTCCGCGTCGGCGATGGCGACCGCGGCGGTGGCGATGCGCTGCGGGGTGAGCGCGGCCGGACGCGGCGCGGGGGCCGGCCGTTCGAGCCGTTCCCACAGGCCGGGGGCGCCGTCGGCACCGTTCGCGTCCGCCATGCGCCGCTCCTTCGTCCTGTCGGCGGCCGTCGGCCCGCCGTCGAATGCCGCGTACAGCGTATCAGCGGTAGACGCCGTACACATTGGTGTGTACGTTGTACGCTCATGGATACGACGTACACAGCCCGCACCACCCCCGACCCCCTGCGCATCGCCGTCCTCAACGGCAGCACCCGGGAAGGGCGCTTCGGCCCGGTCGTGGCCCGCTGGGTGATGAGCCGCCTCGCCGAGCGGGACGACATGGACGCCGATCTCGTCGACCTCGTCGAGACCCCGCTACCCACCGTCTTCCCCGCCTTCGGCGGCCCCGCCCCCGAGGGCGCCGCGGAACTGCTCGCCGCCGTCTCGCCCCGGCTCGCGGCGGCGGACGGCTTCGTCATCGTCACGCCGGAGTACAACCGCAGCTTCCCGGCCTCGCTGAAGAACGCCATCGACTGGCACCACCGGGAATGGCAGGCCAAGCCGGTCACCTTCGTCTCCTACGGGGGCCGGTCCGGCGGCCTGCGCGCCGTCGAGCAACTGCGGCTGGTCCTCGCCGAACTCGACGCGGCGACCCTGCGCGACACGGTCTCCTTCCAGCTCTCCGACGGCCCCTTCGACGCCGACGGCCGCCTGACCGACCGCCACGCCGAGGCCGCGGCCAAGGCCCAGCTCGACCAACTGGCCTGGTGGGCGGGCGCGCTGCGCGACGCGCGGCGGGCGGGGCCCTACGCCGCGGCGGCCGCCTGAGGCGCGGCCCGGGCCGGCCGGACCGGCTCCGCGCGACCGGCACGTCGTCGGCCCGGGGGGGCGCGCGGGTACGGGGGCGGGGGCGACGGGGAGGCGACCGCCGGCGCCCGGGGGGGGCGGCGCCCGGGGGGCGGCGCCCGGGGGGCGGCGGTCGCACCTCGCCGGCCGTCGGCCCAGCGGTCCGTCCCGGACGCCGGAGCCGGCGGCCACGACCCCGGCCCGTACCCGGCGCCCGCTCACACCCAGCTCACGGGCCACGGCCGCAGCCACAGCCACAGCCACAGCCACAGCCACCACAGTCATCGAACCTTCCCGGGGGACCCCATGACCACCACCCCACAGGACGGACCGGAGCCCGCGCCCCGGCCGTTCCCCCGCCTCGGCGTCTTCGGATTGATGCTCGGCATCTTCCTGTCGGCGCTCGACGGCCAGATCCTCAGCGCCGCGCTCCCCACGGTCGTCGGCGACCTCGGCGGCGTCGACCAGCTCTCCTGGCTGGTCACCGCCTACCTGCTCACCGCCTCCGTGACCACCCCGCTCTGGGGCAAACTCGGCGACCTCTACGGCCGGAAGGGCGCGTTCCTGGCCTCCGTGGTCCTCTTCCTGGCCGGCTCCGCGCTGTCCGGAATGGCCTCCGACATGGAGCAGTTGATCGCCTTCCGCGCGGTCCAGGGGCTGGGCGGCGGGGGCCTGATGGTCGGAGCGCTGTCCGTCATCGGCGTCCTGGTCGCCCCGGAAGACCGGGGCCGCTCGCAGTCCATGATCGGCGTGATGATGCCGGTCGCCTTCGTGGGCGGCCCGCTGCTCGGCGGGTTCCTCACCGACCACGTCGGCTGGCGCTGGGCCTTCTACGTCAACCTGCCCGTCGGCGCGGTCGTCCTCTTGGTGACCGTGGCCGGGGTCCGGCTGCCCGCCGAGCGCATCAAGGCCCGCGTCGACGTCGCCGGCATCACGCTGCTGACCCTCACCATCCTCGCCCTCACCCTGCTCGGCAGCTGGGGCGGCACCCGTTACGCCTGGCTGTCCCCGCAGACCGCCGCCCTCGGCGCGGTCGCCGCGGCGGCCCTCGCCGGGTTCGTGCGGGCGGAGCGGCGGGCGGCCGAACCCATCATCCCGCCACGCCTGTTCCACAGCCGGACCTTCGTCTCGGCGCAGATCCTGAGCTTCCTCGGCGGCGCCGCCATGCTCGCCGTCATCAGCTGCCTCCCGCAGTACCTTCAGCTCGCGCGCGGCGCCTCGTCGACGTCGGGCGGCACGCTGCTGCTGCCCCTGATGCTGGGCATGCTCGCCGCGCAGCTCACGGTCGGCCGGCTCGAGGGGCGGCTCCGCCATTACCACCCGGTCCCGGTCGTGGGCGGCGTCCTCATGCTCGCCGGAGCGCTGCTGCTGTTCGTCCTCGACGCCGGCACCTCGAAGCCCGTCGCCTCGGCGCTGACGGCCGTCCTCGGGCTGGGCCTCGGCACGGTCATGCAGAGCGCCACCCTCGCCACCCTGCGCAGCGCGCCCCCGCGCGACATGGGCGCCGCCGCCGGAACGGTCACGCTCCTGCGCACCATCGGCGGTACCCTCGGCGCGTCCGTCCTGGGCGCCGTCTACACGAGCCGCATGGGCGACGAACTCGCCGCACGCCTCGGCCGGCCGGCGGCCGACCGGCTGACCGACGGGGGCGGGCTCTCGCCCGCGGCCCTGGCGGAGCTGCCCGCGCGGGTGCGGGGGGCGGTCGGGGAGGCGGTGACCCAGGGGTTGTACGGGGTGCTTGTGGGTGCGGTCGTGCTGTCGGGGGTGGTGCTCGTCGTGGCGGTGGGTGCGACGCGCCGCTCCACCCGGGGAGAGGACGCCCCGGCCCCGCCCTCTCACCGTTTCTCGCGGGGGCTGGGCCCCCGCACCCCCAAGCGCGCTGCGCGCGCTGTCCTCAAACGCCGGACGGGCTGAATGCGCGCCGGGGGCACTACTCAGCCCGTCCGGCGTTTGAGGACGAGCGGCGAAGCCGCGACAAGCGGGGTCTGGGGCACAGCCCCAGGAAACGGCGGAAGGGCGGGACCGGGGCAACCCTCACCCACCCACCTCCAAGCAGCACCGAACGAACTCCCCCACCACCGAATCCCCCTCCTCCCCCACCCCCCAAGCCACCCCCACCCGACTGGGACTCACCCCGCTCACCGCCCGGTACACCACCCCGGGCCGCGCGTAGAACCGTGCGGCGGACTCCGGCGCCAGCGCGACGCCGTACCCATGGGCGATCGCGCTGAGCCACTCATCAGGCTGGTCGGTGACCGCGCCGACGCGGACGGGCCGGCCGCCGCGCTCGTCGGCTGCCAGCCAGTGGTCCCGCCAGGGGCCGGTCTCCGGCGGCGCGGCGACGAACGGCTCGTCCCACAGCTCGTGGAAGGCGATCCGTTGCCGCGCGGCGAGCGGATGTCCGGCGGCGAGGGCCACGCAGCGCGGCTCGGTGAACAACTCCTCGACGTGCAGCGCCTCCTGCCCGGGGAAGGGCAGCCGCAGCAGGGCCACGTCGACGTCGCCGTCGAGGAGTCCGGCGGACGGGTTCGACCAGGCGGCCTGCCGCATGTCGGCACGCCAGCCGGGCCGTCGGCGGGCGAACTCCGCGACGATGCGCGGGGTCGCCTCGTTGGCGGCGCTGGCCAGGAAGCCGACGCGCAGCACGCGGGCGGCCCGCCCGGCCGCCCGCCGGGTCTCGCGCGCCGCCGCGTCCCACCGGGCCAGCAGCGCGGGCGCCCGTTCGGCGAGGGCGCGGCCGGGCGCGGTGAGCGTCATGCCCGCGCGGGAGCGGGTGAACAGCGGCGTCCCGAGCCGGTTCTCCAGCTGCTTGATCTGCTTGGTGAGCGCCGGCTGGGAGACGTACAGCCGTTCGGCGGCGCGGGTGACGCCCCCTTCCTCCGCGACGGCGACGAAGGAGCGGAGCAGACGTGTGTCGACATCCATTCCGTCAGGTTATGGACGCGGGTATTGGACGCCAACCGGGCCCGCGGCGGACGCTGGAAGGGCCGGCGCCGCCCCTCTGCCCGCCTCCCCGAACGGAACCGGATCCGCATGGTCACCGCATACGCCGTCGTCACCGTCCTCACGATCGCCGCCAACGCCGCCATCGCCGCGGGCGACTACGCCAAGCTCGAGTTCGTCCTCGCCAACTCGGCGGAGGTGCGCGTCCCGCGGTCGTGGGTGCCCCTGCTGGCCACGCTGAAGGCGGCGGGCGCCGCCGGCCTCCTGCTGGGCCTCCTCGGCGTCCGTCCGCTCGGACTCGCCGCCGCCGTCGGACTCGTCCTCTTCTACACCGGCGCCCTGATCGCACACGTCCGCGCCCGCGTCTTCCACAACATCGCCTTCCCCGGGACCTACTTCGCACTCGCCGTCGGCACGCTCGCGCTGACGGCGGCGACGGCATGAACGGCCGCACCTCCCTCAACTCCTGTCCCGAACGGGCGCGGTACGCTACCCGCGTGATCGCGATACGGGAAGCCGGCCCGGCCGACGGCGACGCCCTCGGTGAGATCCACGCGGCGGCGTGGGAGGCGGCGTACGGGCCCTTCTTCGCGCCGGAGTTCGTCGCGAGCGCCGTACGGGACCGGCGCACGCGGTGGCACGCGCGGATCGCGGACGGGACCGGAACGCTGCTGCTCGCCACGCTCGACGACCGTCCGTCCGCCCTGTCCCGCTCCTTCCCCTCCCCGACCCGTCCGGGCCTCGCGGAGCTCCACAGCTTCTACGGGCACCCCGACGGCTGGGGCACCGGCGTCGCCGCCGCCCTGATGACCGCGACGCTGCACCGTCTGCGGGCCGACGGCCACCCCCGCGTCCACCTGTGGACCGTGCGCGACACCCCGCGTGCCCGCCGCTTCTACGCCAAGTGCGGCTTCACGGAGAGCGGCGCGACCCGCGTCGTCGACTACGGCGACGGCACCCCGATCGCCCAGGTCGAGTACGAACGGATCTGCTGAGGCCAACCCTCGGGCCTCACGCCCCCGCCGCGGCCACCAGCGCCTCCCCCGCCCGCGTCAGCGCGTACAGCACCTGCCGCCCCACGCGGTGCGAGCTGACCAGGCCGACCGTGCGGAGGGCCTTCAGGTGCTGCGAGGCGCCACCGGGAGTGAGGCCGGTGCGGCGGGCGAGGCCGGTGGTGGAGACGGGGCGGCCAGTTCGGCCAGCAGGGCCGCACGCGAGCGGCCCACCACCCCTGCCAGGGCGTCGGAGACCTCCCTCGGGCGCGCCTCCCACAACGTGCCGACGCCACGCGGCGGGTAGTGCAGCGACGCCTGCCCCAGCTCGTCCACCGTCGTGAAGACACGCGGCCAGGTGAAGGCCGAGGCACCAGCACCAGGCCCTGGCCGGTGCGCCGGGGCACTCCGCCGGTGCGCGGGACGCGCGGCGGGCACCGGCACCCGGCACCCGATCTCCGGCGTCCGGCGTCCGGCGCATGCCGCACGCGCCCGGCGCCCACAGCTCCACGCGCCGTATCAACGCCACGTACGGGCAGGGAAACGGGCGCGGAAACGGCACGGAAGCGGACGCGCCGGAGCGCGGCCACCGGCACCGCGCGCCCCCGGACCTCACCGCCCCGACGGCAGCCCCTCCCGGGCCCACACCGCCAGCAGCCGCAGCGCCGTGTCGGACGGCGATCCCTCGTCCACCGTGTGCGCGACGAGCGCCTGGTCCGGGTCGTCGGGCAGCCGGAACGTCTCGAAGCCCAGGTCGAGTTCGCCGACCGCCGGGTGCCGGTAGAGGTACCGGCCGTGCGTCTTGTCCTTGAGCCGGTGCTCGGCCCACGCCTCCCTGAACTCCGGGCTCACGGCCGAGAGTTCCGCGATCAGCGCGGCCGTCTCCGGGTCGTCCGGGTGCCGTCCCGCGTCGAGCCGGAGGTAGGCGGCGACGTCGCTCGCCTTGCCGCGCCAGTCGGCGTACAGGCCGCGTACGCCCTCGTCCAGGAAGACCAGCCGGGCCAGGTTCCGCTGCCGGGGCGGCAGCGCGCCGAAGTCCGTGATGAGGGCCGCCGCGAGCCGGTTCCACGCCAGGACGTCGGTGTTGCGCCCGACGACGTACGCCGGCACGTCCGCAGCCGAGTCCAGCAGCCGGCGCAGCCCCGGCCGGACCCGCTGGGCGGGCGCGGCCCCGTCCGGCCGGTCGGTGTCCGACCAGGGCCGGGCCAGCCGGTACAGGTGCTCGCGCTCGACCGCGTCCAGGCGCAGGGCGCGGGCGACCGCGTCCAGGACGGCCTCGGAGAAGTGCAGGGTGCGCCCCTGCTCCAGGCGGACGTAGTGGTCGACGCTCACTCCCGCCAGCCGGGCCAGCTCCTCCCTCCGCAGCCCGGGTACGCGCCGCCGCCCTCCGTAGTCCGGTAGCCCCAGCTCCGCGGGCCGCAACCGGGCCCGCCGGGACCGCAGGAACTCGCCCAACTCCGCGCGTCTGTCCAGTGCCATGCGGCGAGTATCGCCGTCCGGGCCGCCCGCTGTCGCCGCCCCAGCCTGGTCATGCCGTGCCCAGGCACCGGCTGCCACTGGGTGGGCCGCCGCCGGACGGCCAGAGTGAGGGCCACGGAAGACGACCGGCCCCCACCGCGGTGAGGGCCACGGAAACCAACCGGTCTCCACCGTGGCGAGGGCCACGAAAGACGACCGACTCCCCACCCACACGCACATCGCCACCCCAAGGAGCCCCGACATGGCCAGCGCCCCCCTCCCCACCCTCCCCCTCGGCACCACCGGCATGGACATCACCCGCCTGGGCTTCGGCTCCTGGGTGGTGGCCGGCCCCGGCTGGCGCTTCGGCTGGGGTGCAACCGACGACACCGAGTCCGTCGCCGCGATCCGGCACGCGGTCGCCTCGGGCGTGAACTGGATCGACACCGCCGCCGTCTACGGCCTGGGCCACGCCGAGGAGTTGGTCGGCAAGGCCGTCGCCGGGCTGCCCGCCGCCGAGCGCCCGTACCTGTTCACCAAGGCCGGCCTGGTGTGGGACCCGGAGCACCCGCAGGCCGCGCCCCGCCGGATCATGAAGCCGGCCAGTGTCCGCCGGGAGCTGGAGGACTCGCTGCGCCGGCTCGGCGTCGACCACATCGACCTCTACCAGGTGCACTACCCGGACACCGGCGAGTCGCTGGAGTACGCGGGCGGCGGCTTCGGCGCCGTCTCGCCGAACGCCACTCCGCTGGAGGAGTACTGGCAGGTCATGGCCGATCTGAAGGCCGAGGGCAAGGTCCGTGCGATCGGTCTCTCCAACCACTCGGCCGAGCAGCTGGCGGCCGCCGAGCGGATCGCCCACGTCGACGTCGTCCAGCCGCCGTTCTCCGCGATCAACCGCTCCGCGGCGGCCGAGATCGCCTGGGCGCACGCCAACGGGACGGGCGTGATCACCTACTCCCCGCTCCAGTCCGGCCTGCTCACCGGCGCCTTCTCGGCCGAGCGCGTCGCGAACCTCCCCGCGGACGACTGGCGGACCGACCACCACGACTTCACCACCGGCCTCGCCGCCAACCTCCGGCTGGCAGACGCGCTGCGGCCCGTGGCCGAACGGTACGGTGCCACCGTCGCCGAGACCGCCCTCGCCTGGGTGCTGGCCTGGCCCGGCATCACCGGCGCCATCGCCGGCGCCCGCACACCCGCCCAGATCGACGGCTGGATCGGCGGGGCGGCGGTGGAACTGTCGGCAGCCGACCTGGAGGAGATCGCCACCGCCATCACGACGACCGGCGCGGGCACCGGCCCCGCGCGCCCGTAACCACCCCGTTCACCCGTCAGGAGACCCGTCATGTCCCTCTTCGTCGTCGCCGAATGCCTCGCCGCCCCCGGGAAGGAGGACCGGCTCCGCACCGCCCTGGAAGCGATGATCGAGCCGTCCCTGGAGGAGCCCGGCTGCCTCGCCTACCGCCCCTACACCGACCCCAACGACCCCGCGCGCATGGTGATAGTCGAACAGTGGACGGGCGAAGAGGCGCTCGCCGAGCACTTCACCACCCCGCACTTCCGCCACGTGGCCAAGGTCCTGGAAGAGATCCTGGCCGAGCCGCTGGCCATCCACCGCCTGGTCCCCGCCCCCGAGACCCCGGCGGCCTGAACACCGCGGCCCCGCGCGGCGGACGGGGAACGGCGGACGGGGAACGGTGACGGGCCGGGGACGGCGACGGGCGGGCGGTTGTCAGACCCCCTCCGTACGCTCGGAACCGTGCTCATCACCCTCGCCGTCGAGAACTACCGCTCACTGAGCCGCCTCGTCCTGCCCCTGGGCCCGCTCACCGTGGTCACCGGAGCCAACGGCACCGGCAAGTCGTCGCTGTACCGCTCGCTGCGCCTGCTCGCCGACGCGGCGCGCGGCGGCGCGGTCGCGGCGCTCGCCCGGGAGGGCGGGCTGCCCTCCACCCTCTGGGCGGGCCCGGGGAAGACGGCGGGCCGCGACGCCGCCGCCCTGCGCCTCGGCTTCGCGGGCGACGACTTCGGGTACGCCGTCGACTTCGGCTACCCGAGCGGCGCGGCCGGCCACCCCGGGTCGTTCTTCGCCCTCGACCCCGAGATCAAGTCCGAGGCGGTCTAGAGCGGCCCGGTGCTGCGCCCGGCCGCCCTCCTGTCCGAGCGCAAGGGCCCGTACGTCAGGGTGCGTTCGGCGGACGGCGGCTGGCACCGCCGGACCGGCGCCCTCCGCGCGTACGACTCGATGCTGAGCGAGGTCGCGGACCCCCGGCACGCCCCCGATGTCCTCGCGGTCCGCGAGCGGATCCGCGCCTGGCGGTTCTACGACCACGTGCGCACCGACGCCCACGCCCCCGCCCGCGAGGCCCGGATCGGCACCCGCACCCCAGTGCTCGCCGGGGACGGCGCGGACCTGGCCGCCGCCCTCCAGACGATCCGCGAGACCGGCGACGCCGAGGCGCTCGACGCGGCGGTCGACGCCGCCTTCCCCGGCAGCCGGGTGGAGATCAATCCACTTGGCGACCGGCTGGACCTGCGGCTGCGCCAGCACGGCCTGCTCCGCCCGCTGACCGCCGCCGAACTGTCCGACGGCACCCTGCGCTACCTGATCTGGACCGCGGCCCTGCTCACCCCGCGCCCGCCGGAGCTCCTCGTCCTCAACGAACCCGAGACCAGCCTCCACCCCGACCTGCTGCCACCCCTGGCCGGCCTCATCCGCACCGCGGCCCGCCGCTCCCAGGTCATGGTCGTCACCCATGCCCATCCCCTCACGACCGCCCTCGCCCCCGAGGCCCGCGTCGTCGAACTGGTGAAGGAGTCCGGCCGGACCGCCGTCCGCGGGCAGGGACTGCTGGACGAGCCGGCGTGGCACTGGCCGAAGCGCTGAGCCCGTCGGCTCGGTGCGCAAGGGGGCGGTGGGGAAGGTGATTTGGGGAGTGCCACCATGATCGGAAGGGGCCGCGTGCGGGAGGACGGGGCGAGCAGCGGCCGGAAAGCTGTGAACGTGTGAGGAGCGGGCGGCATGAAGGACGTTCTGGTCACCGGCGCGAGCAAGGGCATCGGGTGGGCGGTTTCCCGGTGGCTGGCGGAAGAGGGGTACGGGGTCATCGGGGTGGCCCGGAGCTCGCCCGAGGGGGAGTTCCCCGGCACGTTCCTGCGGTGTGATCTCTCCGACGTCGGGGACACCGCCCGCATGCTCGAGGAGGCGACCCGGGGGCGCGCCGTGTGCCGGGTGGTCAACAACGCGGGCATCGCCCACCCCCAGCCCATCGAGGACCTGGACCTCGCCGTCCTGCAACAGGTGGTGGACCTGAACCTGCGCGCCTCGGTCCAGGTCGTGCGGGCGCTGGTGCCGGGCATGCGCGCGGAGCGGTTCGGCCGGATCGTGAACGTCACCTCCCGGGCGACGTACGGGGCCAGGGACCGCACGTCCTACGCGGCCGCCAAGAGCGCGCTCGTGGGCTGCACGCGCTCATGGGCGCTGGAGCTGGCCCCGGACGGCATCACGTCCAACGCGGTGTCGCCCGGCCCGACGGCGACGGAACTGTTCCGCCGCGCGCGGCCGGCCGGCAGTGAGGGCGAGCGCAAGGCGATCGCGGCGATTCCGATGGGGCGCCTGGGCACCCCCGACGATGTCGCCGCGGCCGTGGCGTTCCTGCTGTCGGACGATGCGGGGTTCATCACCGGCCACGTCCTCGACGTGGACGGCGGGAGCAGCCTGGGCGGCCGCTGAACAGCCGCGCCCGTCGCCCCACCCGCGGCAACACCTGCAAGCAGCCGCTTGCAAAAGTTAGCAGCATGCGGCAGCATCGACCGCATGGCATCGCTCAACGTCGGCAACCTCGGCGCGTACCTGCGCGAGCAGCGGCGCGGCGCGCAGTTGACGTTGCGTCAGCTTGCCGACGCGGCAGGGGTGTCCAACCCCTACCTCAGCCAGATCGAGCGCGGCCTGCGGAAGCCGAGCGCGGAGATCCTGCAGCAGCTCGCGAAGGCGCTGCGGATCTCGGCGGAGACGCTGTACGTGCAGGCCGGGATCCTCGACGAGCGGGCCCGGGAGGAGGCGGAGGTGCGCAGTGCGATCCTCGCCGACCCCTCGATCACCGAGCGGCAGAAGCAGGTGCTGCTGGACATCTACGACTCGTTCCGCAGGGAGAACGGGCCGAAGGAAGACGACGACGGCAAGCCCTCCGGCTGACCCCTTCCGGGGCGGCCGAAACGCGAGACGGGAGACCCATCGCATGGCCATCACCACCCAGGACATCCGCAAGGCGGCCACCGACACGGCCTACGCCGCGGCCGGTGCCGCGGACCTCGCCGCCGAGAAGCTCGGACAGGTGGTCGCCGAGGCGCCCGGGCGGCTGGAGCAGCTGCGGAAGACCGACCCGAAGGAGCTGGGCGGCCGGGTCGGCAAGCAGGCCAAGGAAGCCCAGGCGCAGGTCACGGCCAAGGTCACCGGGCTCGTCGGGTCCCTCGACGGCGACCTGAAGAAGCTCGGGCAGACCGCGCAGGACCTGGCGCTCCAGGGCGTCGGTCAGGCCGTCGGGCTGGCCGCCCGGGGCGGCGAGACCTTCGAGAAGCTGGCCGAGCGCGGCCGGGAGGCGGTACGGGTCTGGCGCGGCGAGCAGCCCGCCGACGTCGCCGAGATCCCGGTGGCCACCGAGCCGTCCGACGATGCGGAGGCGGCCGGCAAGGAGGAGAAGGAGGCGAAGGCCGCCACGGCGAACCAGGGCGCCAAGGACGACGCCAAGCCCGCCGCCCGCAAGAGCGGCACCAAGCGCACCGCCGCCGCCAAGAAGGCAGACGACACCGACGCCGCCAAGTCCGGGGCGTGACGGGCCGGCGCGCTCGGTAGCGGCGCGCGCGAACGGCCGGGAGTTCCGGGCACCTCCCCCGCCTTCCGGCCGTTCGCCGAGTACGGTGGGCAGCACGGCGGACGGTACGCGGCGCACGGACGGACGAGAGGTGGGCGGCCATGCTGGTACAGGGCTTCAACACGATCTGGGCCTTTATCTCCCTCGGCCTGCTGGTCTTCGCCACGGCCGCCTTCGTGAACGCGGCGGTCCACCGCGATGACGCCTACCGGGCCGCCGACAAGCAGAACAAGGGCTTCTGGCTGATCATCCTCGGCCTCGCCGTCGCCGTGAACCTGTTCCTGGGCGTGTGGGGCTTCCTGCCGATCCTGGGCCTGGTGGCCACGATCGTCTACTTCGTCGACGTCCGCCCGGCCCTGAAGCAGGTCACGGGCCGCGGCCCGCGCCGCCGGGGGTCGAGTTCCGACGGGCCGTACGGGCCGTACAACGGCGGCCGTTGAGCGCGGCGCCGCACCCCGCGAACGGCTAGCGGTCCAGCAGCAACACGGCCAGATCGTCCGTCAGTTCCTCGCCGTTCAGGGCCCGCACCTCGGTGACGGCCGCGTCCAGCAGCTCCTCACCCGACAGACCTTCCTTCATCTGCCGGGCGATCATCTCGACCATCCCCTCCTGCCCGAGCCGCCGCGCCCCGCCCTCCCGGCCGCCCACCCGTCCCTCTATCAGGCCGTCGGTGTACATCAGCAGGCTCCAGGCGTCGCCGAGCGCCACCTCCAGCCGCGGCCAGCGGGCCTCCGGCAGCAGGCCGAGGGCCGGGCCGCCGTCGTCCTGCGGCAGCAGGCACGGCGGCTCGCCGGGGCGGGCCAGCACCGGGGCCGGGTGGCCGGCCAGGAAGAGGGCGGCCGAGCGGCCGTCGGGCGCGATGTCCAGCGTGCAGAGGGTCGCGAAGATCTCCTCGTCGGCGCGTTCGTGCTCCAGGACCTCCTGGAGGACGCCGAGCAGCTCGCCGCCGTGGAGCCCGGCGAGGGTCAACGCCCGCCAGGCTATCCGGAGTTCGGCGCCGAGCGCCGCCTCATCCGGGCCGTGCCCGCAGACGTCGCCGATCATCGCGTGGACGGTGCCGTCGGGCGTCCGGACCGTGTCGTAGAAGTCGCCGCCGAGCAGGGCGCGGCTGCGGCCCGGCCGGTAGCGGGCGGCGAACCGCAGGCCGGATCCGGCCAGCAGCGGGTGGGGCAGCAGGCCGCGCTCCAGCCGGGCGTTCTCCTGGGCGCGCAGCCGTGACTCGGTGAGCTGGTGCTGGGCCAGGTCGGCGCGCTTGCGTTCGACGGCGTAGCGGATGGCGCGGCTGAGCACCCGGCCGTCCAGTTCGTCGCGGAAGAGGTAGTCCTGCGCGCCGACGCGGACCGCCTCGGCGGCCCGCTCGGCGTCGTTCTCCGAGGTCAGCGCGAGGACGGCGTGCCGTGGGGCGAGGCGCAGCACCCGGCGCAGGGTGTCCAGCTCGTCGCGGGGCGCGTCGGGGCCGCCGCCGGCGGGCTCCCCGGCGGCGGGCAGGGCGAGGTCGAGGAGGATGCACTGGACGTCGTGGGTGAGCAGCCGCTCCGCCTCGGTGAGGTTGCGGGCGGTGCGGATGCGGACCGGCTTGCCGGCCACCACGGTCATGTCGGCCATCTCGGGCATGGAGAGCGACCCCGCCGGGTCGTCCTCGATCACGAGCAGGGTCAGCCCGCCGTCGGACGGTCCGGCGGCGGGCGCCACCGGTCCGGGTGCGGATACGGGCATCACGTCGGTTTCCTTCCTCCCCCGGCGATCGCCGGGAGGCGCCCCACCCCCGAGGGCGACGCCGCGCAGGTCGGCGGGCGCCCGACGCGACAGTAGCGGCAGGCCGCGGGCGAACGGAATGGTACGGAGCCACCCGCCTCCGTCATATGCCGTCGCCAACGCCGCTTTTGGGGCGGGCCGGGAGGAAAACGTCATGAGAAACGTCACGTCGCACACGTACGTACGAGAACGGGTCGCGCGCTTCCCCGAAGTCCATACGACGCCCGCTCTGGAGCGCGAACCAGCCGTCGCGTGACGTGGGTTACGTGGTCCGCCTCACGTGCCGCCGCTTGTGTGGCGGGAGTTACGTGACGGAGGTTACGCGAAGCCCGTTACGTGACGGAGGTTACGCGAAGCCCGTTACGTGACCGCCGTTACGTGACCCCCGTTACGTGGCCACAGCCAGTCGGAGGGAGCCACCGGCACAGCACACGCGGTGGACGTGACGCCCGTTACGAGACGGCGGTCACGCCCCGGCCCCCGCCGTCGAGCGGGAGGCGGCAGCGGCAAGCAGCAGAGGGAGCACCCCCGCGGTACCGAGGACGGACCCGAGCTGCCCCGCCGTCCCCCGGAACGCGCCCCAAGCCACCGTCGCGGCTTCCGGAGCGCGCTTCCGAACCCCCACGCCCCTCCCGCACGGCCTCACGCCCCCGGCCTGACCACCCCGAGGATCGGCATCGACCCCGCCCCCGCCATCGTCACCTGCCGGCCGGGACGCGGCGCGTGCACCATCATCCCGTCGCCGACGTACATCGCGACGTGGCTGGCGTCCGAGAAGTAGATGATGAGGTCACCGGGGCGCATGTCCCGGACGTCGACCTTGGGCAGCTGCCGCCACTGCTCCTGCGAGGTGCGCGGTATCCCGAGGCCGGCCGTCGCCCAGGCGCGGGAAGTGAGGCCGGAGCAGTCGTAGGTGTCCGGGCCCACGGCGCCCCAGACGTAGTCCTTGCCTATCTGAGCGGTGGCGAACGCGACCGCGCGGCGGCCGATCTCGGTGGCCGAGCCGGCGTCCTTGAGGGAGACGCCCTTGAGGGCGTCGGAGGCGAGCCACGTCCGCTGCGCCTGGCGGGCCTTCTCCTCCTCGATCTGCCGCAGCCGCTCGCGCTCCTTCTCCTCCAGGCGCGATTCCAGCTTCTTCGCGGCGTCGAGGCGGGCCTCGATCTCCTTCTTCGCCTCGTCCTTCTTCTTCCGCTCGTCCTTGAGCCGCTTCCAGCGCTCGTCGGCGGCCTTGACGTACTTCTCCAGCTCGGCCTTGGCCGATTCCGTCTCGGTCAGCAGCCGGCGGGTGGCGTCCTGCCCCCGGCGGGTGGTGTCGAGCGCGTCGAGGAACTCCTCGGGCGAGCGGGCCATGAACAGCTGCGTGGACGGCGCCAGTCCGCCGGTGCGGTACTGGGTGCGGGCCAGCTCGCCGACGCGGTCCTTGAGCTCCTTCACCCGCTCCTGGGCGGCGGAGACCTGCTTGGTGAGGTCGCCGACGTTCTTCTCCTGAAGCCGGGTCTGCTCGTTCGCCGCGTTGTACGCGTCCGTGGCCGACTCGGCCTTGCGGTACAGGGACTCCACCTCCTGGTGGACCTCTTCCAGGCTCTTCGCGGGCGGCGCCGGGTCGGCCCAGGCGGCCTGCGGGAGCGCGGCGCCGGCGGTCACGGCGGCGCAGACGACGGCCGTCGCGACGACCACTCTGCGGAATACCGGCACCCGGTTATCGGGTCTGCCGTTCCGCGCGCCTCCCGCGACGTCCCTGTCCACGCCACCAACGGCTCCGCCGTTCCGCCCCACCGGAATACCTCCGCGACTCGAACGCCACGTCCTCACATGCCGCAACGCGCGGAACGGATCGTGTCATGGGGGCGGGCGAACCGACAGAGATCTGCGTCACAGTTGTCCGGAATCCCGCGCTGGCGCGATTCGTTCGGTAGCGCCTCCCCGAATCCCGCGGTCCCCCCTCCCCGAGCCCTGCCACCGCCCTGACGGCCGAGGTTCACCCCTCGTTCACCTCGCTCCTTCGACGGCTTCACCTGATCTGCTTAATTTCGGCCGTAGAACAGGGGCTGGGCGGTCACCACCCGTGCGTGGCCGCTCCGCGCGCAGGACCGGACACCGCAGAATCCCGACACCGCACCACAGAATTCCGAAACCGCACCACCTACCTCTCGCACGCCGCCCCAGCGGCGGCTCCCGGAAGGAACACCCGAAAGTGAAGCTTCAGCGCAAGAACCGGCTCCGGGCCGTCGCCTTCGGCGCCATCGCCGTCTCCGGCGCCCTGGTCCTCACGGCGTGCGGCTCGGACGACAACAGCGACAGCGGCCAGGGGGGCAACGGCACCGCCAAGACCGCGTCGAACGTCAAGTGCGAGGGCAAGGGCCAGCTCCTGGCCTCCGGCTCGTCCGCGCAGAAGAACGCGATGGACCTGTGGGTCAAGAACTTCATGTCCGCCTGCAAGGACATCCAGATCAACTACAAGGCCACCGGATCCGGCGCCGGCATCCAGGAGTTCCTGCAGGGCAAGACCGCCTTCGCGGGCTCCGACTCGCCGCTGAAGCCGGAGGAGGTCGCCAAGTCCAAGGACGTCGTCAAGGGCGGCCAGGGCATCAACCTGCCCATGGTGGGCGGGCCCATCGCCATCGGCTACAACCTGCCGGGCGTGGACAACCTGGTCCTCGACGCCGACACCCTCGCCAAGATCTTCGACGGCAAGATCGAGAAGTGGAACGACGAGGCGATCGCCAAGCTCAACAAGGACGCCAAGCTCCCGGACACCAAGATCCAGGCGTTCCACCGCTCGGACGAGTCGGGCACCACCGACAACTTCACCAAGTACCTCAAGGCCGCCGCCGGCAACTCCTGGCCGTACGCGCCCGCCAAGGCGTGGGCCCCCAAGGGCGGCCAGGCGGCGGACGGTTCGGCCGGTGTCTCCTCGCAGGTCAAGCAGGTGCAGGGGGCCATCTCGTACTTCGAGCTGTCCTACGCCACCGCCAGCAGCATCAAGACGGTGAAGCTCAACACCGGCGCCTCGGCCCCGGTCGAGGCCAGCCCCGACAACGCGTCCAAGGCCATCGCCGAGGCCAAGATCACCGGCACCGGCAAGGACCTGGCGCTCAAGCTCAACTACACCACCAAGGCCGAGGGCGCCTACCCGCTCACCCTGGTGACCTACGAGATCGTCGGTGACAAGGGCAACAAGGCCGAGACGCTGCCGGCCGCCAAGTCCTTCCTGACCTACATCGCCAGTGAGGACGGCCAGTCCGTGCTCAAGCAGCTCGGCTACGCGCCGCTGCCCGCCGAGATCGCGAAGAAGGTCCGCGAGAACGTCGCGAGCCTCTCCTGAACCCCCCGTGCGGCCGCCCCCGCGGGCGTTCGCACGATCCGGTGCACCGCCGCGCCACGGGCCGGACGCACAGCGCGTCCGGCCCCGCAGACCGGAGAATTCCGTGAATGACAAGGACATAGCCAACCCGGCACCGGCCGGCCGGCCACCCGGCCAGGCCACCCCCGACCTGGTGGCGGCACAGCCCGCCCCCGCCCTTGGGGCCAGGACGACGAAGGCGACCAAGGCCACCGTCCGCCCCGGCGACCGGATCTTCCTCGGGCTCTCCCGGGGCTCCGGCGTCCTCCTCCTGGTGATCATGGCCGCCATCGCGGTCTTCCTCACCGTCCGCGCCGCCCACGCGCTCTCCGTCGACGAGGGCGACTTCCTCACCACGTTCGACTGGAAGGCCAACGCCGACCCGCCGGTCTTCGGCATCGCGGTCCTCGCCTTCGGCACCGTGGTCAGCTCGCTGATCGCGATGGTCCTCGCCGTCCCGGTGGCCGTCGGCATCGCGCTGTTCATCTCGCACTACGCGCCGCGCAGGCTGGCCGCGCCGCTGTCGTACGTCATCGACCTGCTGGCCGCCGTGCCGTCGATCGTGTACGGCCTGTGGGGCGCCCTGTTCCTCGTGCCGCACCTCGGCGGGCTCTACGGCTGGCTGGACGAGTACTTCGGCTGGACCGGCGTCCTCGCCTACCACGACGGCGCCGCGCGCTCGCTGTTCACCATCGGCATCCTGCTGGCGATCATGATCCTGCCGATCGTCACCAGCGTCAGCCGCGAGGTCTTCCTCCAGGCGCCGAAGATGCACGAGGAGGCCGCGCTGGCCCTCGGCGCCACCCGCTGGGAGGTCATCAGGACCGCCGTCCTGCCCTTCGGCCGCTCCGGCGTCATCAGCGCCTCGATGCTCGGCCTCGGCCGCGCCCTCGGCGAGACGATGGCCGTCGCGACCGTCCTCTCCCCCAGCTTCCTGATCTCCACCAGCCTCCTCGACCCGGGCGGCGGCACCTTCGCCCAGAACATCGCGAGCAGCTTCAAGGAGTCCGGCGAGACCGGCAAGGACGCGCTCATCGCCTCCGGCCTCGTCCTGTTCCTCCTGACCCTGCTGGTCAACGGCGCGGCCCGGATGATCATCGCCCGCCGCAAGGAGTTCTCGTGAGCGACGTGACCATGAACCGTCCCGCGACCGCCGACGACGCGTCCCGGCCGGCCCCCGGCCTGCACCGGCCCCGGCTGCCGCGCTGGGCCCCCGCCGCCCTGGCCGCCCTCGCCCTCGCCGTCGGCTGCGGGATCGGCCTCGGCGCCGGGATGGACAGCAAGGTGCAGTGGGGCCTGATCGCCGCCGTGCTCTACGTCGGCCTGACCTACGGCTTCACGGCCCGCGTCGAGGGCCGCCGGCAGGCCAAGGACCGGCTCGCCACCAGCCTGGTCTGGATGTGCTTCCTGATCGCCGTCGTCCCGCTGGTCTCGCTGATCTGGGAGACGATCTCCCGCGGCTCCAAGGTCCTCGACGGCGGCTTCCTCTCGCACTCCATGGCCGGCGTGCTCACCATCCAGCCCGGCGGCGGCGTCTACCACGCCATCATCGGCACCCTGGAGCAGGTCGGCATCGCCACCGCCATCGCCGCTCCGGTGGGCCTGCTGACCGCCATCTACCTGGTGGAGTACGGCCGCGGCCGGCTCGCGCGGGCCGTGACGTTCTTCGTGGACGTGATGACCGGCGTCCCGTCGATCGTCGCCGGCCTGTTCATCCTCAGCTTCTGGATCATCATGCTCGACTTCGGCTACTCCGGCTTCGCCGGCGCGATGGCCCTGGCGATCCTGATGATGCCCG
This sequence comes from Streptomyces mobaraensis, assembly GCF_020099395.1. Lineage (NCBI taxonomy): Bacteria > Bacillati > Actinomycetota > Actinomycetes > Kitasatosporales > Streptomycetaceae > Streptomyces > Streptomyces mobaraensis. Next base: position 3,268,034 of record NZ_CP083590.1, read on the forward strand.
TGGTGGTCCGCTCCACCGAGGAGATGCTCAAGCTCGTCCCCAACGAGCTCCGCGAAGCCTCCCTCGCCCTGGGCGTGCCCAAGTGGCGGACGATCCTCAAGGTCGTCCTCCCGACGGCCATCGGCGGCATCGCCACCGGTGTCATGCTCGCCGTCGCCCGCGTCGCCGGCGAGTCCGCGCCCATCGTGCTGCTGGTCTTCGGCTCCCAGGTGATCAACAACAACCCGTTCGACGGGGCGCAGTCCTCGCTGCCGTACTACATCTACGAGCAGTGGGCGGCCGGAAACGACGCCAGCTACGACCGCGCCTGGGGCGCGGCCCTGGTGCTGATCGCCTTCGTCATGGTCCTCAACCTGGTGGCCCGCGGCATCGCCCGCTGGAAGGCCCCCAAGGCCGGTCGCTGACCCGCCCCGCGTAAGAAAGCAGAAGTGATCATCATGGCCAAGCGCATCGACGTCAGCGGCCTCTCCGCCTACTACGGCGCCCACAAGGCCATCGACGACATCTCGATGACCGTCGAACCCCGCTCCGTGACCGCCTTCATCGGCCCCTCCGGCTGCGGCAAGTCCACCTTCCTGCGCACCCTCAACCGGATGCACGAGGTCACCCCGGGCGGGCGCGTCGAGGGCAAGGTGATGCTGGACGACGAGAACCTCTACGGCTCCGGCGTCGACCCCGTCTCCGTCCGCCGCACGGTCGGCATGGTCTTCCAGCGCCCCAACCCCTTCCCGACCATGTCCATCTACGAGAACGTCGCCGCCGGCATCCGCCTCAACGGCGGCCGGATCCGCAAGTCCGAACTGGACGGCGTCGTCGAGAAGTCCCTCAAGGGCGCCAACCTCTGGAAAGAGGTCAAGGACCGCCTCAACAAGCCCGGCGCCGGCCTCTCCGGCGGCCAGCAGCAGCGCCTCTGCATCGCCCGCGCCATCGCCGTCGAACCCCAGGTCCTGCTGATGGACGAGCCCTGCTCGGCCCTCGACCCGATCTCCACCCTCGCCATCGAGGACCTCATCGGCGAGCTGAAGGAACGGTTCACGATCGTCATCGTCACCCACAACATGCAGCAGGCGGCGCGCGTCTCCGACCGCACGGCCTTCTTCAACCTGGCGGGGGTGGGCCAGCCCGGCAAGCTCGTCGAGATCGACGACACGGAGCGGATCTTCTCCAACCCGTCGGTGCAGGCGACGGAGGACTACATCTCGGGGCGCTTCGGGTAGGCCCTGACCTTCCAGCCCGTCCGGCGATTGAGGACAGCGCGCGCAGCGCGCTTCGGGGGTCCGGGGGCTTGCCCCCGGGAATCGGCGAAGGGGCGGGACCGGGGCACCCCCCACCGACTCGCCCCGCGGCGCTGCATGGCGGTGCCGCCGCGGAGCGAAAAGGGCCCGCCCCCTGGGTGGCAGGGGGCGGGCCCGATCCGTCAGACAGCCGAGGTCACCCGAAGGCGAGCTGCACGATCCAATAGCTGAACGCGGCCACGATCGCCGCGGCCGGCATGGTGATGAACCATCCCATCACGATGTTCTTGGCGACACCCCACCGCACGGCCCGCGACCCCTTGGTCGAGCCCACACCCATGATCGCGGAAGTGATCACATGCGTCGTCGAGATCGGCGCGTGGAACATGAACGAGGCCGTGTACATCACGGAGGCGGCCGTCGTCTCGGCGGCGAACCCCTGCGGCGGATCCAGCTCGATGATCCGCCGCCCGAGCGTCCGCATGATGCGCCAGCCACCCGCGTACGTCCCCAGCGACAGCGTGATCGCGCAGACCAGCTTGACCCAGAGCGGAATCGCGGCGTCCTTGTCCTGGACGTCCCCGATGACCAGGGCCATGACCACGATGCCCATGGTCTTCTGGGCGTCCTGCAGGCCGTGCCCCAGCGCCATGCCCGCCGCGGAGACGGTCTGGGCGATCCGGAAGCCCCGCTTGGCCTTGTGCGGGTTGGACTTCCGGAACATCCACATGATCACGACCATCACCAGATAGCCGATGATCAGACCGACGAACGGCGAGAGGAACATCGGGACGACGACCTTCTCGACGACGCCCGACCAGATGACGGTCGTCCCGCCCGCGAGCGCCGCGCCCACCATGCCGCCGAACAGCGCGTGGCTGGACGACGACGGCAGACCGAAGTACCAGGTCACCAGGTTCCAGACGACCGCGCCGACCAGCGCGGCGAAGAGGATGCCCATCCCCTTGTCGCCGACCGGCGTCTCGATCAGGCCCTTGCTGACGGTCTTGGCGACGCCGCTGCCCAGGAAGGCACCGGCGAGGTTCATGACCGCGGCCATCGCCAGGGCCGCGCGCGGGGTCAGCGCCCGCGTGGAGACCGAGGTCGCGATGGCGTTCGCGGAGTCGTGAAAGCCGTTGGTATAGGTGAATCCGAGCGCGACCGCGATGGTCACGACAAGTGCGAACGTATCCACCGGAGGTCAGGACTCCTTGACCGCGATGGTCTCGACCGTGTTCGCGACGTGCTCGAACGCGTCCGCCGCCTCTTCCAGCACGTCCACGACCTGCTTCAGCTTGAGCACCTCGATGGCGTCGTACTTGCCGTTGAAGAGGTGCGCGAGCAGCTTGCGGTGGATCTGGTCGGCCTGGTTCTCCAGGCGGTTGACCTCGATCCAGTACTCGGTGAGGTTGGTCATCGTGCGCAGGTTCGGCATGGCCTCGGCGGTGAGCTCGGCGGCTCGCGCGAGGACCTCGATCTGCTGCTCGACGCCCTTCGGCAGTTCCTCGATCTGGTAGAGGACGACCAGGTCGACCGCCTCTTCCATGAAGTCCATGATGTCGTCGAGCGAGGACGCGAGGGCGTAGATGTCCTCGCGGTCGAACGGCGTGATGAACGAGGAGTTCAGCTGGTGGAAGATCGCGTGGGTCGCGTCGTCCCCGGCGTGCTCCGCTGCCCGCATCCGCTCGGCGATCTCGGCCCGGGCGGACGGCTCCGCACCGAGCAGTTCCATCAGGAGCTTGGAGCCCGTGACGATGTTGTCCGCGGACGCGGCGAACATGTCGTAGAAGCTCGTCTCCCTGGGGGTCAGACGAAAGCGCACGTGGGATCCTCGGGGTGCAGCGGATTCGGTCTCGTTGATGCTAGGCGCATCATCCGGCCACAGCTAACTGGCATTCCCTCAGTGTCGCCCATCGGGCAGAGTGCACACCAAGCCGGTACCACCCTCTCCACGGCCGTACGCCGGGGATTTCGGTAACATATACCCGGCAGGGGTATACACATGGGGTATAAGCCGGACAGCCACACGGGACGCGCCACGGCCCCGCCCCCGAACGGACGGCGACGCGCCGTCCGACGGCGCGGAACGCGCGGGACAACGGAGGACGCCATGACCACCACGGGAACCACAGCGGCCGGCACCGGCGAACCGGCCGCGGCGTCCTGCCACGGCGGCCCCGCGCCCGCCGCGGAAGCCGCCGGGGCGGCTGGAGCCACCGGAGCCACCGGAAGCGACAATGCTCACAGCACCCAGAGCGCTCACAGCGGCGGTGCACACCACGGCCCCCACGGCTACAGCCACCAGAAGGACCAGCACCTCAAGCGACTGCGCAGGATCGAGGGCCAGATCCGGGGCCTCCAGCGCATGGTCGAGGAGGACGTCTACTGCATCGACATACTCACCCAGGTCTCCGCGGGCACCAAGGCGCTGCAGTCCTTCGCCCTCCAGCTCCTCCAGGAGCACCTGCGGCACTGCGTCGCGGACGCGGCGGTCAAGGGCGGCGACGAGATCGACGCCAAGGTCGCCGAGGCGACGGCGGCCATCGCACGGCTGCTGCGCTCCTGACCTGCCCCGGGCGCGGGGAGGAGCGTACGAAGCCGCCACCCCGCCCTCGATCGCCCGCGGTCGCCCTCAGCCGTCCGCGTCCCCCGGCGGAGCCGGCCGCCGGGACCGGGGCCGTACGACTCTGAGCACCTCGTCGATCCGGTCCGGGCTCAGCCGATCCTCGGCCGCACCCGTGGCGGCGATCATCAACTCGCCGTAGAGGTCGATCTCGATGAGGGCCACGGGGTCCGGACCGGGTGCCGAACCGCGCCGCGAAACCACGTGATTCACCTCCTCGGGCCTTGCGTGTCTGGTACGGGAGCACTCGGGAGCGCTCACTCACTGGCCTCCGGCCGGGCGGGACCGGCCGGGCGTCTTACGAGGGTCCGGTTTCCAGATTAGTGATCGGTACACACGCCGCGCATGGCACAGAAGGACCATTTCCATGGCCAACCAGGCCCGGCTCCGCTATTTGCGGGGTGAGGCGACCGTCCCCGCATAAATATCGGCGGGCGCCGGGAGACGGATGTCGGGCGCGAATCCGAACGAGGTGAGTTCGACCGTGGACACCACGGTCATCGGCGCACCGGCGGCTGGGGCGGCCGTACGGCCCGGAGAGGTCCCGCCCTCCGCCCCTTTCCCCCGCTCCGTTTCCCCCCGCCGCGCTTTCCCCCGTTCCGCGTCCTCCCGGACGCTGAACCGGTAGCGCAGGACCCGCGCCCGGCCCGCGTCGTCGAGGAAGGCGTCGAAGTCCACGGCCCCCGAGGAGAACCCTTTCGCCGCCGCGGCCAGCGCCGCCCGGTCACGGGCCGGGGCCCGGCGCGCCGCCTCCGTCAGGTCGACCTTCCCCCGGCAATGCCGTACGGGGACGCCGTCCACGCCCTCGTCGCGCGCGCAGGTCACCTCCCGCGCGCCGCCGAGCAGTTCGGCCGCCGCGAGCGGGTCCGTCGCGCCGCTGGTGAGGAGGTCGCCGTCGGCGAGGGTGCCCGTTTCGAGGCGGACCCACTTGTCCGCGGGGACGCCCGCGCCCCGGTTCTTCATGTACAGCGCGCCCGGCGTGAACACCTCGGTGATCGGCCGGTGCTCGGCGTCCCCCCGGGCGTCCTCGGGCACCAGCACCGTCAGCCTCCCGGCCGGCCGCGCGAAGTCGTAGACCCCGGCGCCCCGGATCGTCAGCCGCGTCCCGCCGCTCTCCGTCTCCATGACGGTACGGACGCGGGCGCCGCCCGCCGCGGCCAGGGCCTCGCGCACCCCGCGCAGCGCGTCGGCCGCCCGCCCCGGCCGGGCCTCGTCGGCCGTCCGCACCGCCCGCAGCACCCCGCCGTGCCCGCCGCCGAGGGCGTCCCGCGCCTCCTCGCCCGGTTTGATTTCGGCGCAGCCGGTCACCAGCAGACCGAGGGCGAGGCCGCCCGCCACCGCCGTGGCCACCGCGGCCCCGCGTCCGTGCCCGTGCACCGCCATGACCGTCAGCTCCCTGCCGCGCGCTGGTGGAACCTGTTCTCTTCCAACGACCGCGTCCGGGCCGCCGTCACGGTCGCGGAAGGCGGCGGACGGGGGCCGGTCCGGCCGGTAGCGTGGTGGTGTGTCCGAGACGCACCCAGCACAGCACCCCGCACAGCACTCCACGCGGCCCCCGGCCCCCGCCGCCGAACACCACGTCAGCACCGGCGAACGCGGCTCCTTCTGCTCCGCCCGCTGCACCTGCGGCTGGCTCGGCCCGGCGCGCCGGGCCCGTTCCCAGGCCCGCACCGACGCCGACGGACATCTGGCACAGACCGGCCACTGACCCCTTCGTCCCTCCCCCGGGAACCGTTCCCCCGCCCTGATCATCTGTTCCTTACGTCGGAACGGGGATCAGGGCACACGGGAACAACGGGGGCGAACGCACCATGGACAGGCGCACACTGCTGACGGCGGCGACAGGACTGACGGCGGCGGCCTGGGCGGCGCCCGCCCTCACGGGCGGCACGGCGACCGCGGCCCCGGCCGCCCCGGTCACCCCGGCGTCTCGTACCACCGCGCGCTCCGCCAAGGTGCGGGCGGCGGACTGGACGGCCCTGGGCAAGGGCCTCAAGGGCGGCATCGTGCGCCCCGACGACGCCGACTACGGCACCGCCCGGCAGCTCTACAACACCCGCTACGACGGACAGCGCCCGGCCGGCGTCGCCTACGTCGCGGGCACCCAGGACATAGCCGCCTGCCTCTCCTTCGCCCGCCGCTTCTCCATACCGGTGTCCATACGCAACGGCGGCCACAGCTATGCGGGTTGGTCGAGCGGCGACGGGCGGCTCGTCCTCGACGTCTCGCGGCTGAGGACCATCCGCACCCCCACCTCGTCCTCGGCCGTCATCGGCGCCGGCGCCAAGCTCATCGACGTCTACACCGGCCTGGCGGCGAGCGGCGTCACCATCCCCGCGGGCTCCTGCCCCACGGTCGGCGTCTCCGGCCTCACCCTCGGCGGCGGCCACGGCGTCCTCTCCCGGGCGTACGGCCTGACCTGCGACAGCCTCACCGGCGCCACCCTCGTCACCGCCGACGGCAAGACCGTCGAGTGCGACGCCCAGCGCAACCCCGACCTCTTCTGGGCCCTGCGCGGCGCCGGCAACGGCAACTTCGGCGTCGTCACCGAACTCCGCTTCCGCACCCGCCGGGTGGGCGACGGTGTGACCGGCTACGTCTCCTGGCCGTGGGCCAAGGCCGCCGACGTCCTCCGCGCCTGGCAGGAGTGGGGGCCGACCCAGCCGGACGAGATCTGGTCCGCCTGCGACCTGTCCGTCAGCCCCGGCCGCACCCCGCACATCGCCGTCGCCGCCTTCTCCCTCGGCACCAAGAGCGGCCTCGCCAACGCGCTCGACAAGCTGGCCGCCAAGGTCGGCGGCGGCAAGGCGAGCATCTCGGTGCGCAGCCGCCCGTACCTGGACAGCATGCGCCGCTACGCCGGCTGCGCCGACCTCACCCTCGCCCAGTCCCACCTCCCGGGCCGCACCCCCGGCCGCGACAAGGCCGGCAAGCTCGGCCGCGAGACGTACGCGGCGCGCTCCGACTTCTACGACCGCTCGCTCAGCGCGGCCGGCATCCGCACCCTCCTCGACCAGACGGAACGCTTCGGCCGCAAGGGCGGGGGCGGCGGCGGATCCATCCAGCTGACGGCACTCGGCGGCGCGGTCAACCGCGTCAAGCCGCTGGACACGGCGTTCGTCCACCGCCGCTCGCGGTTCCTGGCCCAGTACCTCACCTCATGGGGTGCCTCGGCCTCCGGCGGCCCGCAGGTCGCCTGGCTGGACGGCGTCCACACGGCGATGCGCCGCTACGCGTCCGGCGCCGCCTACCAGAACTACGCGGACGCGGGTTTGAAGGACTGGCGCACGGCGTACTACGGCGACGCGGCGGACCGCCTGACGAAGCTGAAGCGGCAGTACGACCCGCAGCGGGTGTTCAGCTTCCCGCAGGCGCTGTAGCGCGGACGCGGTGAGGGCCCCGACCGGTCTCGGGGCCCTCACCGCGTCCGACTAGAACTCGTTGAAACCACGCGCCACGTCATAGATGTCGAGCTCGAAGACGACCACGGAGAAGGACGTCACGACGTAGTGGATCACCACTCGGTCCTCCCACGCCGCGCGCGTCACAGCGTCATTCGTATAGGCAAGGTGACTGCCGGCGCCTTCGGGCTCGGCTGCGATCCGGTCGACGAGGCGCAGGAACATTTCCCGGTCCTCGACCGGCATGTAGTCACGGAACCGCACGACCTGCTCGGTGAACTGCACACGTCTCTTCATCGAGGCCGGATCCTATGGACATGACGAAGGCCCCCGCCGGGATTATCCGACAGGGGCCGTGCACGCCGTGAGGGCCCTTCGCCCGCGTCTCAGGCCGCCAAACCCTTGTCACCGTGCGACGGCTGACGGCCCGTGACAGTGCCGGCCTCCTCCGCGACGACGATCGGCGCGGGCGCGCTCCGCGACCGTACGAGCCACCCGGCGCGCGACGCGGCGACCCACCCGGCCAGCGGCGTCAGCAGCATCATCGCCAGCGGCGCCAGCAGCAGCACCACGGCCGTGCCGAGCGCCAGACCGCCGATCACGTCCGTGGGGTAGTGCACCCCCATGAAGACCCGGCAGAAGCCCTCCAGGAACGCGAGGCCGATGCCGATCAGCCCGTACCGGCGGTGCGCCACGAACAGCCCGACGCCCAGCGCCATCGTCAGCGTGGCGTGATCGCTGACGAACGAGAAGTCCGTCTTGCCCTTGACCAGCACGTCGAGCCCCTGGTGCTCCAGGAACGGCCGGGGCCGCCGGACGAAGCCCCGGATCGGCACGTTGACGAGCAGCGCCAGACCCGCCGCCAGGGGCGCCCACAGCAGCGCGGCGACGCCACCGGGGGCGTCCGGGCCGCGGCGCACGCTCCACCACGCACAGACCATCAGTAAGCCGAGCCCGACGACGATTCCGTACTCGCCGACGAACTCCACCGTCCGGTCGAGCCAGCCCGGGGCGTCCTTGGCCAGCCCGTTGATGTCGTACAGCAGGCTGACGTCGGGGCCCGACGAGCCTCCCTTGGCCTCCGCCAGGGGATGGACCGCCTCGTGTCCGGGCATGTGGTGCCCCCTTATCTGTCGCCTGTAGCTCGGTGCAGCTGCCAAACCCCCGTGGTCCGTGCGCCCATGGTGAGGCGCGGCTCGCCCACCCCCATGGAACGCGCCCATCCGACCCGGCGTTCCGCTCTCCACTCAATGATCACCAGGACGTTATCCAAGGGTGACCAGGGGCGGAGCAGGAGGCCCAGGGTTCACACGCCGTTCGCCCTGGGCAACGCCTTCGCCCCCCGCATCCGTCACGCGCGTGGCACCGATGTAATCCGGCGTGTCGATTTTGTCGAACCGGTTCACGGCCCCCGTGTGCGGCGCGTTGATCATGTAACCCCCGCCCACGTACAACCCCACGTGATGGATCGAACGCGGGTCGTTCAGGTTGTGCGCGAAGAAGACGAGGTCCCCCGGCATCAGCTCGTCCCGCTTCGGGTGCGGCCCGGCGTTCCACTGGTCGTTCGCGACGCGCGGCAACTCGATCCCGACGGACGCGTAAGCCGCCTTCGTCAACCCCGAACAGTCGAACCGCCCCCCGTCCGCCGCGGTCCCCTCCCCGCCCCACAGGTAGGGCTTCCCCAGCTGCTCCTGGGCGAAGTAGATGGCCCCTGCCGCCTGCTGCGAGGGGGCTACGCGGCCTACGGGGCGGGCGAAGCTCTTCTCGAGGTCGCGGATGGATCTGACGTAGCCCTGGGTCTCGCTGATCGCGGGGACGCCCGCGGCCTTGATGACCCGATAGGCGCCGGCGTTGTACGCGGCCAGCATGTTGTTCGTGGCATCGCCCGGAATGCCCTTGACGTCCCGCGCCAGCGCGCAGTCGTACGTGGCGGCCGACGCGATGGCGTCGGCCGGTTCCCATATGTCCCGGTTTCCATCGCCGTTGGCGTCCACCCCGTACTGGGCCCACGTCTCGGGGATGAACTGGGCGATCCCCAGCGCACCGGCGGGACTCCGCGCTTTCGGATTCCAGTTGCTCTCGGTGTAGAGCTGCGCCGCGAGCAGCGGCGGCGAGATCGCGGGGCAGAGATTGCCCCATTTCTCGATCAGTGGTTGGTACTCCACGGGAACCGCGCCCTTGGCCAGGCCCACGGCGCCCCGGGCCCCACTCGCGATGTTGCCGGCCATGGTGAACGTCGCGAAGAACAGCAGCCCGAGGAGGCTCATGCCCAGCCCGATACCGATACCGATGCCCATCCACCACTTACGCACCCGGCAATACTCCCCCAGCGCGGTGTCATATACCCGCGGTTCGCAAGGCTTTGGCCGAAGGTACAGAGCGGGGGGAGCGTGTTCGCCCGGCCGGTACGACCGAGCGTGAGCCGGTGCGTGCGACGTCGCGCACGGAGGGCGGCCCAAGCGCTACCGCACCGTGAATCCCCGGCACATCACGCTGGCGTACTCCTTCGGTCCCTTGACGTGATAGAAGATCACCGTCCAGTTTCCCGGGTCGGCGTGGAACGGGACGGCCGAGGCGTAGGGCTTGCCGTCCTGCACGGCCCGGAAGTCGTCCGGGTACTTCAACTCGACGTCCTTCGTCGGGTCGCCGCCTGCGAACAGGTCGACGGGAGTGCTGGTGTATCCCATACCGAGATTGGTGAACCTGGACGCCTTACCGGTCGCGGGATCGATCTCGTGCGGCGGTTTCACCGCCACCGAGACGTAATACGGCTTTTCCAGCTTCGGATCGGCGTACTTGAGGCGGAAGGAGATCCCTCCGCCGTCGGCGGTCACCACGGGCCCTTCGGCCGGGTTGGCGATAGCCGGGATCCCCGCCTGGAAGTACTCGCTCCGCTCCTCGGACGGCATGTTGCAACTGCCCATGCCGGAGCCGCCGGCCGGGCTCCAGAAGTCGCGGTTCGGATTCGTGGCCTCGATGTATTTCGGCTCCTCCCGCGGCCCAGCGGGCGGTGCGGCGCTCGTGGGCGCGGCACTCTCGGAGCTCTGTGGGGCGCCGCTCTGCTTCCCGGCAGGGCCCGGGGTGCCGGCGGGCAGCCCGGAGGAAACGGCCGCCGGCTGCCCGGACGGTCCGGCACCGGCCGCGCCGGCCCCCGACGCGCGGTCGCCTTCGTCCGGCAGGGCGACCACGAGCCCGATGGCGACCCCGAGCGCCACGGAACCCGCTGCCGCGCCGATCCACAGCCCCCGCCGGGACCGGCGCCGCGGCGGCTCGGGCGCCTGCGGCGGCGGTACGTACGTCGGAGCGTACGTGGGCGTGTACGCGGCGGCCCCCACGAGCCGCTGAGGTATCAGGCCGGCCGCTGCCGCCGCCTGAACGTCCTCCGGAGCCCGCTCCCCGAGCTCGGCGAACGCGCCGTACACCGGATCGTCGACGAGCGACGACGTCACGCCGCAGCGCCCGATCACCTCGGAGAGAGCGGGCCGCGCCCCCGGGTCCGCCGCCGTGCAGGCCCGGACGAGCCCGGCCAGCCGGGGCTCGACCCCGTCGACGTCGACCTCCCCGTGCACGACCCGGTACACGACGGACTCCAGCGACCCCTCGCCGTACGGCGGTCGGCCCGTCGCCGCGCAGGCGATCGTCGCGCCGAGCGCGAACACGTCGGCGGCGAACGTCACTTCGTTCCGCGTGATGACCTCGGGCGCGGTGTAACCGGGCGTACCGGCCGCGACACCGGTCCGCGTGAGCGCCGTCTGCTCCGCACCCCGCGCGATCCCGAAGTCGATCAGCTTCGGCCCGACCGGCGACAGGATGATGTTGTGCGGCTTGAGATCCCGGTGGGTGATCCCGTGCTCGTGCACCTGCGCCAGCGCCTCCGCGAGCGCCGCGAACAACCGGAAGCACGTCTCCGGCGGCAGCGGCCCCCGCTCACCCGTCACCCGCGTCAGCGTCGGCCCCGGCACGTACTCGGTGGCCAGCCAGTACGGCACCGTCTCCAGCGAGGCGTCCACCAGGTTGGCCGTGTACGCGCTGCGCACCGCCCGTACCGTCTCCACCTCGCGCCGGAAGCGGGCCGCCGCGTCGCCGGACTGGGCGAAGTCCTCCCGGATCACCTTGATCGCCAACTGCCGTCCGCCGGGCGACCTGCCCAGGTACACCTGCCCCATGCCGCCGCTGCCGAGTCGGGCGAGGAGCGTGTGCGGGCCGATGGCCGGGGGGTCGTGAGGGCGCAGGGGATCCACGGGCCAGACTCTGCCACAGCCGGAACGGTCCGGGAGGGCCCGGAAGAACACCGTGGACGAAGATCACACACGACGTCCGGTCCTTCTCACGAACCGAGCTGGAACCAGACCGTCTTCCCGGTCCCCGGACCATGCCGGCAGACCCCCCCAGTCCGTCGCGCACGCCCCGACGATCAGCATGCCGTTGCCGCGCTCCGGCCTCTCGTCCGGCTCCCACCGCCGGGGCGGCACCGGCACGGGCAGCCCGGGAACGTCGTCCCGCACCAGCACCCGCACCCCACCCGTCGCCCACTCCACATGCACCCCGACCGGCGCCGGGCATCCGGTGCGGCGGCAGGCGTCGATCGCGTTGGTGACCAGCTCGGACGTCAGCAGCATGGCCATCTCCGTCAGCTCGGACGTGTGGACCTCCCCGATCGCCGTCCGCACGGCCTCCCGCGCGACCCCCACCCACGCGGGCGCGGGCGGGAAGGAGAGGGAGAAGTCGGTACGGGGCCGGAGGTGCGGGTGTGGGTCGGCAGCCGGGGCCAGGGTGGTGATGGGACACATGCGTGACTCCTTGGGTTCACCGGTGCCCGTCCGTCTCATGCGGTGGCATTGCCGTCGACACACAGGGATCGGCTCGACGGTGCGCTTCCGGCTTACGGCGGCGGGAAGGGCGGTCGCGACGACCGTAGAGGAAACCGGTTGCCAACCTGCAACCTGTTCAGGGTGATTGCCCCCATCGAGTGGATCGCTCCCACCGAAACCCGGCAGACTGCTGACGATCCACAGGAGGGCATGCATGGGCCTACGCGCCAACCCCACCCAACGTCAGCGCCGACTGGGCCTTGAATTGCGCAGACTCCGCCTTGCGGCCGGGTTGTCAGTCGGCGAGGCCGCCGCCGTGGCGGGCCTCGGCCCACCCCACCTGGGCCACATCGAGGCGGCTCGCACAGCCATTCCCGAGGTGAAGCTACGGGCGCTTGCTGACGCATACGGTTGCCGATCCGAACCGCTGATTGACGCGCTCGTGGAGATGGGTCGATCCACTGGGCGGGGATGGTGGTCCGACTACAAGCGCCATATGGCAAGCGAGGCACTCGACTTGGCGGAGCTGGAGGCGTCATCCGTGTCGTGCCGGTCTTTCCAATGGCTCTACGTGCCGGGCCTGCTCCAGACACCCGACTATGTCCGGGCACTCATCGAAGAGGGGGAACGCGAGGCCGATCCGGCGCTTCGCGAGAAGTACATCGAGTTCAGGCTGCGGCGGCAGGACGCGGTTCGGACAGGCGCGCTGCGGCTCCACGCCGTGGTCCACGAGACGGCCCTGCGCCTACAGTTCGTGCCGCCACACGTCATGCGCGACCAGATCGAGCACTTGGTCCATATGGCCCGCCTCCCTCAGGTACGCATTCAACTCCTGCCGTTCAAGACCGGCGTCTATCCGCCCCTGTCCAACACGCCTTTTCTTGTCTTCCAGGCGACCGTCCCTGAACTTGACACCGTCTACATCGAGCAACCGGCTTCGTCCCCCTTCATCAGCGATCAGCAACACCTGCGGGGTTTCACCAAGTCGTTCGAGGACCTGCAAGCCATCGCTCTGCCACCCATTGACCCTGGAAATGAACGCGAGTTCTCTACGGACAGAGACTCCCTGAGCCTCATCCACCACGTGCTGTACACCCTGTGAAAGGCCTCCCATGCCCAAGCTCCTCTGGCAGAAGTCGAGCTTCAGTACCAGCGGCGGCAACGGCGACTGCCTGGAGGTGGCCTCCCACGGAGCCGACGCCCTCCACCTCCGCGAGAGCGACGACCCCGGCACCGTCCTCACCCTCGCCCCGGCCGCCCTCCGCTCCCTCCTCGCCCTGGCCCGAAACGGGCGGCTGGAAACCGGCCGTTAGTGCCGTGGGCAAGAAGCTCTCACCTCGCGTTGGCGCCCCCAAGACCGAACGCGCCCCTCGGGCGCCCCGCTCGGCGGCCGAGGCAGGCGAGGGCGAAGAGCAGCCCGCCGGTCATGAAGAACGGCTCGTACAGGAAGGTCGCGAACCTGCCCATCGCGTCGAGGTCGGAAGCCGTACGAGCGCCGACGGCCAGGGCCGCCCAGTCGGGAACGGACGGCGCGGCGTGGAAAAGCAGCAGTGCGGTGGTGCCCCAGAGGAGGACGGTGAGCGGTCCGGCCGGCAAGCGTGTGCCCCAGGGCCGGACGAGCGCCAGGGCCAGCGCGGCGGCCACGGCGCAAACGGGGACGGCGAGGACGTCGATGACGAGGAGCGGGGTGTCGCCGCGCACGGAGAGACCGGCCGGCAGGCCGATCCGGCCGTCGAAGAGCCAGTACAGGTGGACCAGGGAGAACGCGATGGCCCAGGCGGCGGCCGCGTAGGCGGCGGCCCGAAGGAGCGGCTGGGGAAGGCGGGCTGCCCGAGGGGCGATGGCGTGGGGATCGAGGTCCATGGGTCCACCTTCACCGGGCGGGCGTGCCGGGCGGATCGTCCGGGCGGACGGTCCCACTCCCCCGTCGAGGGGAGCGGACCTCCTCCGCGAGGCGGGGCACATGGGCCGCAGTGGCGAGCCGGGACCGCCGCTTGAGGCCGTGTCCGCGCGGCGCGGGACGCACGGCGACAAGGACCGGCCGCGAGGCCCTGCGGCCTGCCGGCCGATGCGCTGAGGCGCTGAGGCGCCGCACCCGCGACCGTCCGCCAAGCGCCCGCGACCGTCCGCCGGGCGCCCGTACCGGCACCGGCCGCGCGTGACCGGATCGTTCCGGGTCGGGGCCCGATCAAGCCTTCATCCGACAGGCTCCCGCGCCGCAGGATGAAGCCATGAACAGCGCACTCATCGTGATCGACGTCCAGGAGTCCTTCCGGCAGCGGGCCAACTGGGCCGCCACCCACAACCCCGACGTCGTCGAGAAGATCAACCGCCTGCTGGCGGCCCAGCGGGCCAAGGGCGAGGGGGTCGTCTGGATCCTGCACTCCGAGCCGGGCACCGGCACCGTCTTCGACCCCGAGCGCGGCTTCAACCGGCCGATCGAGGGGCTGGAGCCGGCGGAGGGCGAGCCCGTGCTCGTCAAGACGTCGCACAACGCCTTCACCACCACCAACCTCCAGCAGTACCTCACCCAGCAGGGCGTCCGCGAGGTCCTGATCACCGGTATCCGTACGGAGCAGTGCTGCGAGACGACGGCCCGGGTGGCGTCGGACCTCGGGTACGACGTGACGTTCGTGACGGACGCGACGGCCACGCACCCGATCGAGCACCCGGACGCCCCGGAGGGCCGCTCGCTGGAGGAGATCCTCGCGGACCCGCGTACGCTGCAGACCGACGCGATCGTGGCCCGTACCGAGTACGTCCTGGCGGGCCGGTTCGCGCGGATCGCCACCGTCGACGAGCTGACCGAGGAGCTGACCGGATCGTGACCCGTGTCGTCTTCCTGCTCGTGCCGCGACTTCACCTGCTGGACCTCGCGGGCCCCGCCCAGGTCTTCTCGACGGCCGACGACCTCGGGCACCCCTACGGGATCATGTACGTGAGCGAGCGGGAAGACGTCCCCACGGCCCAGGGCATCACTTTGCGCGCCGGCACCGAGTGGCCGGCGCTGACGCCCGACGACCTCGTCGTGGTCCCGGGCTGGCGCACCAAGGGCCTCAGGGAGCACGTGGACATCCCCCGGGCGCTGCTCGACCGGCTCGTCGAACACCACGACGCCGGCGGCACGGTGGCCAGCATCTGCGCGGGCGCGGACGCCCTGGGCCGCGCCGGCCTCCTGGACGGCCGGCGCTGCACCACGCACCACGACGTCCAGGACGCCCTGGCGCGGCGCTACCCGAAGGCGCAGGTGGTGCGGGACGTGCTGTACGTGACCGACGGGCGGTTGATCACCTCCGCGGGGATCGCCAGCGGCATCGACCTCGCCCTCCACCTCGTCGCCCTCCGGCACGGCGCGGCGACCGCGGCGCGCGTCGCCCGGGAGATGGTCGTCTTCGCCCGGCGGAACGGCGACGACCAGCAGCACAGCGCGATGCTGCGGCACCGCGCGCACCTCAGCGACGCGGTCCACCACGCGCAGGACCTCATCGACTCCCGCTACACCTCCGTCCTCCGCCTCTCCGACCTGGCCTCGTCCGTCGGACTCAGCGAGCGCTCCCTCACCCGTCACTTCACTCACGCCACCGGCCTGACGCCCCTGCGGTACCAGCAGGAGCTGCGCGTCGAGCACGCCGAACACCTCATCGCCCAGGGCTCGACGGTGGAATCGGCGGCCCGCGCCGTCGGCTTCCAGGACGCCCGGATGCTCCGCCGGCTCAGGGGCCGGGCGCAGACCTGCCCCGCTCCCGCCGGAGACCGCGAACCGGCCGGCCTCCGGTAGCCCTCCCCCTCCCCCTCCCCCTCCCCCTCCCCCTCCCCCAACTCCTCTATGGTGAGCGGACGTCAGCGTCGCAACAGGAGCGAGAGGGTGGGGACATCGTGCCGCAGCGCGTACCGGACGGCCTGAACTGGATCCCGGCCACCGACGACCCGACGGACACCACGTACCTGGAGGTCGCGTTCGACGGCGAGGGACAGGTCTACCTCCGCGAGAACCTCACTCCGGAGAAGGTCGTCATCACCACGGAACGCAAGTGGGAGGCGTTCGTTCTCGGCGTGCGGGCCGGTGAGTTCGACCACTTCGTCGAGGACGTCTGATCACCCGGGCGACGCCCGCCGTCAGCCGTCGCCCCCGCCGTCAGTCGGCGCCGCTGTCAGTCACCGCCGGGTCGGTCACCGCCGCCCTCAGTCGTCGTCTCCTTCATCCCCACCGTCTCCGCCGTCCCCTTCGTCCGCGCCACTGCCGTGGCGGTCGTGCCGGGTCGGGCCGTGATGGTCCTTCTTCCCCTTCTTCCGATCGCTCCCGTCACCCCGCGGTGCCAGTGGCGGCGTGGCGGCAGGTGTCACATGCCGGGTCGTGTCCGCGGCACCGCCGTCCTGCGGCAGGCCCTCGCTCATCTCCCCGGTCTGGCCGCCACCCGGGCGGACCCCGTTGTTGTCGTCGCCGCCGTCGGAGGCGAACAGCGACGCCCCGATGACCGCCGCCACGGCGAAGGCCACCACTCCCGCCACCGCGCCGGCCACGGCCTTCGGACTGCGCAGGCCCTTGCCGCCGCGCGTTCCGGGCCCGCTCCTGCCCCGGCCGGCGTCGGCCCGGCGGTGCCCGGTCAGGGCGGGGGTCGAGCGCGTCGCCGGGGAGCCGGGGAGGGCGTACGTCGTCACGCTCTCCTGGTGGAGCATCGGGTCGTGGCCGGTCCCGGGCATGCCCGGCGGAGGCCCTGCGGGCGGACCTACGGGCGCCCCCGCCGGAGGAACGTACGGCGAGGGCGCGTACGGCGGGGAGGACGGCACCGGCGGCGGCGGGGACGCCGCACCCACGGGCACCCCGGCGGACAGCGGCGGCTGCGCCTGGACCGGCGACTGCCGGTCGCTCCGCCAGGCACCGCTCGCGAACCAGTCGGCCACCTCCCGCGCCGAGGGCCGCTCCTCCGGCTCCTTGGCGAGCATGCGCAGCAGGTAGCCGTCCAGGGCCTGCGAGACCTCGGGCCGGTGCTCCCGCGGCGGCGTCGGCGGGGTGTCGACATGGAGGTAGAGGAGCGCGGTGGGGCTCTCGGCCCAGAACGGAGGCTGCCCGACCAACAAGTGGTAGAGAACGCACCCCAGCGCGTAGACGTCCGACGCCGGCCCCGCCACGCGCCCCAGCGCACGCTCGGGCGCGAGGTAGGTGCTCGTACCGACGATCTGGCCGGCCCGGGTCAGCCCGGCCGACGTCTCGTCGACGAAGCGGGCGATGCCGAAGTCGCCGATCTTCACCGTGCCGCTGCGGTCCAGCATGAGGTTGCCCGGCTTCACGTCCCGGTGGACGACCCCCTGCTGGTGGGCGGCCGCCAGCCCCGCCGCGGCCTGCGCGGCGACGTCGGCCACCCCGGCCGGCGAGAGCGGACCGCGGGCGGCGAGCTGCTGGGCCAGGCTGGGGCCGTTCACCAGCTCCATCACCAGGTAGAAGCGGCCGTCCCAGGACCCGAAGTCGTAGACCGACACCACTTGAGGGTGATTCAGCCGGGCCGCCGTCTGGGCCTCCAGCCGGAAACGCTGGGCGGCGGAGTCGTCTCCGTCGTCGCCAAGGAGCAGCTTGACCGCGACCTGACGGCCCAGCACCTCGTCCTGGCCGCGCCAGACTTCGCCCATTCCGCCCCGGCCGAGCAGCTCCCCCAGCCGGTAGCGTTCGGCAACCAGCACCCCTACCACCCTTGAACTCGACGCACCCCACGAACCATGCGATGAGTGCGATGAACGCGATGAACCGGCCCCGCGACCGCCCCCTGCGGCGCGTGCGAGAGCGGCCCCCACAGCCTACCGACCACACCAACGGTTCCCCGAACATCCGTACACCCCCTGCCCTCACGCCCATTGCCCGCCGTGGGCATGCGTGATACACAGAGTCACCATAGAGCTACCCACTGACAACGGCCGGCGGGCCGGGTGGCCGCACCGGCCGAAGATGGCGCAGGCATATGCGGGTTCCATCAAAAAATGCCGCCAAGTCGACATGCAAGTGCGGCATCGTCAGCGAAGATAGGTACCGACCTTTGCCGTGCGGCAGGGGCGGCACAACTACCCTCTAGGGGCGGTGAGTTACGAATGTTCTTGGCAGCCGGAAAAGGCGACATCAACACCATTATCGGCGGAATCGCCCCAAACTGGGGGCCTTTCGGCAGCCTGGGCCGGGAGGCCCGGGTAATGATCGAGGTCATCATGGCCGTATCGATCCTGCTCTGCCTCGCCATCGCGATCTGGGGCGCGGCGAAGCAGCGCATCGGCGCGACGGCGCTCCGCGACACCTTCAGCGCGGAACAGGGCAAGGGGCTCATCGTCGCGGGCCTGACCGGTGTGTTCATCATCGGCTCGCTCGGCACGCTGTTCACGATCGTCTACGGCATGGCCGTGTGATCCGGCGTCCGCCGGACCCGGCCGCCCCGGCCGGCGGACACCCGGCGCGCCCCTGACCCCGGCGCGCCCGTACGGCGTCTCCACCCCGCGCGAACCCGCTCACCCGCGGGTCCCCCCACCCAAGGCTGCTTCCTGATGCCCCCTCACTCCCTCACGCCCTCCCCCCGGAAACCGCCCGCACCGCTACCGTCGTCTCATGGCGGCAGGCCCGCGACGACGCATGAGGGAGCAGGCACGCGATGAGTCTCGGTGACGACGGCTACCGAAGCGGTCAGGGCTCCGGCGGCGACGGCGGGGGTTACGGCGGGTACGACGCCGACGACCACCACCTGACCCGCACCCGGCTCCCCGAGGGCGAAGTCGACCCTTACGCCCCCCAACGCCGCCCGGCACGCCCCAGCCGGAACCTCATCACCATCGTCGCGGTGGTCGTCCTCCTCGTCGCCGCCATCGCCTTCGCCAACCGCGGCGGCGACAAGTCGTCGTCGGACGGCGACAACGGGAACTCGGCTAAGGGCGGCAGCAGCGCGACGGCGCCGTCGGGGGTGAAGCCGGTGGACGGGAAGAGCGGGGGGATTCCGTCGGGGTTCGCGCACGACGAGCAGGGGGCTCAGTCGGCGGCGGCGAATTTCGCGGTGGCCCTCGTCTCGGCGGACATCGTGAAGCCCGACCGGCGGCACGAGATCATCCCCAAGGTCTTCGCCGGTGACAAGGTTTCCGACCTGCAGAGCAAGTTCGACAGAACCTACTCGAAGGACTTCCTCGGCAAACTCGGCCTGAACGAGCAGGGAGAGGCCGCCAAGGGCATGACCTACGTGTCCCGGACGATGCCCGTGGGCACCAAGGTCACCGAGTACAGCTCCTCCAACGCTTCCGTCGAAGTGTGGTGCACCGGTGTATACGGCACGGCGGGTGTCGGTTCGACGAACCCCGTGGCCAATGACTGGTTCACGATGACGATCGCCCTGCGCTGGGTCGATGGTGACTGGAAGGCCGATTCCTTCTCGCAGAAGAGCGGTCCCGCACCCGTCAACGGGGACAAGCCCGCCTCGCCGGCGGACGAGATCTCCAAGGCAGTCGAGCAATACGGAGCGTTCACCTATGCCCGTTAGGCCCCGCCGTGCCGTGACGCTCGCTGCCGTCCTGGCCGGCGTCCAAACAACCGTGGTGCTGCTGGCGAGCCGTGCCATGGCGGCACCGACGCCCACGCCGACTCCCGGGACCACCGCACGTCCGACCCCCGGCGGAAGCACATCGCCTTCGCCGGGCGCGACCGTGACTCCGAGCCCCAGCTCGTCGGTGAAGGACTCCTGCGACCTGATCGTCGGCCCAGCCCGCCAGTACTGCCAGTCCACTCCCGACAAGGCCAAAAGCCCCCCCGACACCGCCACCGCCCTAGACCCCGCCGCCGCCCTCGCCAAAGGCTGCGCCGAGGCGGCCCAGTGGACGGTCGAGAAGCTCTCGGAAGCCGTGAAGAACACGAGCAACGTGGACTTCACGAACAGCACCTTCCTCCGCCAGTACGCCGTCGTCTTCGCCGCGTCGACGATCCTGACGCTCGTCCTCTGGCTTCTGGCCGTCGCCAAGCGCGCCGTGCGCGGCGTGCCGTTCACGGAGGCGGTAACGGAAGCGGTGGGCTTCCTGTGGCTGACGGTGCTGGCCTCCGCCTTCACGCCCCTCATCCTGTACACCGTCGTACAAGCCACCGACGCCGTGACGGAGGCCATCGCCTCGGGCACCGGTGCGAAGAACGACCAGTTCTTCAACGCGTTCTCGCAAGCGCTCAAGCAAGGCAACGGCATCGGCGGCGGTCCGATCATGCTGATCGTCGTCTCCCTGGTCTCCGTGCTCGCCGCCGGCGTGCTCTGGCTGGAGCTGGTGATCAGGGCCGCGCTGCTCTACGCGGGCGCGCTGCTCGGCACGGCGGTCTACTCGGGGCTCGTCGACAAGAACATGTGGGGGCACGTCCGCCGCTGGGCGGGCATCATGATCGCGGTGATCCTGGTGAAGCCGATCATCGTGATCGTGCTGGCGCTCGCCGGAGCGCTCTCCTCCGGGCAGGGCCCGAAGGAGTTGTCCGCCGTCGTGTCCGGCCTGGCGATCATCATCCTCGCCATCTTCTCCAGCGCGATGATCTACCGCTTCGTCCCCGGCTTCGGCGACGAGATCATCAGCAGCCGCAACGCCAGCAGGGACGCCGCGTCCCGCCAGGCGGCGGCCGTGATCTCCTCTCCCGCCACCCTGGTCAAGCAGGGCATCACCACCCACAGCGCCCGCGGCGGTGGAGGCGGGGGCGGGGACGGCACCCAGCCCGCCCGTCCCGCCAACCCCCTCTCCGGCGGCGTCGCCGCCCACAGCGCCCGCCGCCCCCCGAGCACGGGCGGCGGAGCACCGGCCGGCGGCGCCCCCGCGGCCCCGGCCGCCCCAGCACCGCGGGCACAGAACAACGGCAATACCTCTGGAGGTGAGCGGAGTTGACGATCGAGGCGCAGTCCCCGCCGGTCGCGGCCCGCCGTACGTATCTGATCGGCCGGGCCCGCCCCAACGCGGTCGTCGGCAAGAACCGGGAGACCGGTGAGATCGGACTGATCATCGCGGGGGCCTTCCTCGGCATGATGTGCGGCCTGCTGGTGCCCATCCTGCCGCTGCGGATCCTCACGCTCACCGGCTTCCCCGCGCTCGCGCTCGCCGCCGTCTACGTGCCCTACAAGCAGCGCACCTTCTACAAGTGGTTTGAAATCAACCGCAGCTACAAGCGCGCCCTGCGCCGCGGCACCACCTACCGCTCCGCCGCCGTCGAGGCCGGCACCCGGCTCGACGGGCGTGAGGTCGAGGTCGGCCCGCCGCCCGGCATCGGCCGGATCAACTGGCTGTCCGCCCCCTTCGGCCCGGACGAGATCGCCGTCCTGCTGCACGCCGACCGCCGTACCGTCACCGCCGCGATCGAGATCGAGGGCCCCGGCGTGGGCCTGCGCGACTCGGAGGACCAGGAGGCCCTGGTCGAACGGTTCGGCACGCTGCTCAAGCACGTCGCCAACGGGGACGGCTACGTCACCCGCCTCCAGATGCTGGCCCGCACCCTGCCCGCCGACCCCGACGCGCACGCCAAGGACGTCGAGCGGCGCGGCGACGACAGGTCGCCGGAGTGGCTCAAGGAGTCCTACGACCAGCTCCAGTCGATGGTCTCGACCTCCTCCGAGCAGCACCGCGCCTACCTCGTCGCCTGCATGCACTACACCCGCGACCTCTCCGCCGAGGCCCAGGCCATCGCCCGCGCCTCCCGGCACGGCGGCGGCAGGCGGAAGCTCGACCGGGACGGCGGTCTCGCCGTCGTCATGGCCCGCGAGCTGACGGACATCTGCGCCCGGCTCGCCGAGGCCGATATCCGCGTCCGGCAGCCGCTCGGCCAGAGCCGGCTGTCGTCCCTCGTGCACTCCATGTACGACCCCGACCACCCCATCGACCACATCCAGGCCATGACCCAGCGCAACGCCTGGCCCGCCGAACTCGACGCCCTGCAGCCGACGTACCTCCAGGCGAAGACCCGCGAGTCGTCGACGCGCGAGCCGTGGTGCCACGCCACCGCGTGGATCAAGGAGTGGCCGATGACCCCGGTGGGCGTCAACTTCCTCGCCCCGCTGCTCGTCCACACCCCGGACGTCATCCGCACCGTCGCCGTCTGCATGGACCTGGAGCCCACGGACGTCGCCATCGAGCGGATGCTGACCGAGAAGACCAACGACGACGCCGACGCCTCCCGCGCCGCCAAGATGAACCGCGTCGTCGACCCGCGCGACGTCGCCCACCACTCCCGCGTCGACCAGCGCGGCGAGGACCTGGCCAGCGGCGCCGCCGGCGTCAACCTCGTCGGCTACATCACCGTCTCGTCCCGCTCCCCCGAGGAACTGGCCCGCGACAAGCGGACCATAAGAGCGTCGGCCGGCAAGAGCTACCTCAAGCTGGAGTGGTGCGACCGCGAGCACCACCGGGCCTTCGTCAACACGCTGCCGTTCGCGACCGGCATCCGACGATGACCGACATGCCCGGAAGAACCGGTAAGACCGGCAAGGCCGGCAGAACCGGCACCACCACCAGCACTACCCGCACCACCGGCACGACCGGCCCATGAACGCCAGACGCCGCAGACGACGCTAGACCTAGGGGCGACCGCCGTGCTCGATCCGCTCTCCGCCATCTCCAACGCCTTCACCAGCTTCCTCTTCGGGAAGGTGGAGACGACCCGCCTGCCCGTCCGCACCTCCACCGGGCAGGCGCAGGCCGTCTACCTGCCCACCGCGGCGCCCGGCCTGGGCGACTCGGGCGTGATCATCGGGCGCGAGGTGTACTCCGGCAAGGGCTACATCTACGACCCGTTCCAGCTGTACGGCCAGCAACTGCCCGCGCCGCACTGGCTGGTCCTCGGCGAGTCCGGCAACGGCAAGTCGGCGCTGGAGAAGACGTACGTCCTGCGGCAGCTCCGCTTCCGCGACCGGCAGGTCGTCGTCCTCGACGCGCAGGGCGAGGACGGCGTCGGCGAGTGGAACCTCATCGCCCAGCAGCTCGGCATAACCCCGATCCGGCTCGACCCCATGGCCGCCCTCGACGGCGGCATCCGGCTCAACCCGCTCGACCCGTCCATCACCACCACCGGCCAGCTCGCCCTGCTGCGCACGATCATCGAGGTGGCCATGGGCCGCGGCCTCGACGAACGTTCCGGTTTCGCGCTCAAGGTCGCCCACGCCTACGTCAATGAATCGGTGACCGACCGGCAACCGGTACTGACGGACATCGTCGAACAACTCCGGCACCCCGAGGCCGAGTCGGCGGAGTCCATGAACGTCGACATAGACGACGTTCGCGCCTGGGGCCTGGACGTCGCGCTCGTCCTCGACCGCCTGGTCGACGGCGACCTGCGCGGCATGTTCGACGGACCGACGACCGCCGGCATCGACCTCGACGCCCCGCTGATCGTCTTCGACCTCTCCCACATCGACCGCAACTCCATCGCCATGCCCATCCTCATGGCGATCGTCGGTGTCTGGCTCGAACACACCTGGATCCGGCCCGACCGCAAGAAGCGCATCTTCCTCGTCGAGGAAGCCTGGCACATCATCAACTCCCCCTTCGTCGCCCAGCTCTTCCAGCGGCTGCTGAAGTTCGGCCGCCGGCTCGGACTGTCGTTCGTCGCCGTGGTGCACCACCTCTCCGACGTCGTCGACGGCGCGGCGGCCAAGGAAGCCGCGGCCATCCTCAAGATGGCCTCCACCCGCACGATCTACGCGCAGAAGGCGGACGAGGCCCGCGCCACCGGCCGGGTCCTCGGCCTCCCCCGCTGGGCCGTCGAGATCATCCCGACGCTCACCCCCGGCATCGCCGTCTGGGACGTCAACGGCAACGTCCAGGTCGTCAAACACCTGATCACGGACGCCGAACGCCCGCTCGTCTACACCGACCGCGCCATGACCGAGGACGGCGTCCTCGACCGCGGCCCGGCCCCCGAACGGACGGCGGCGGACCGCGCGACCGCGGCGCGCGAACGGTATCCCGACCCGGACGAGGTGTACGGCACGACGCCCCGGTCGACGGTGGCCTGACCGTGGCGCAGGGTTCGCGGCCCCCGGGCGAGCGGGGCACCGGCGGGGTACCGGACGGCCTGCTGGTCGGCGCCTTCGCCTTCCTGCTGGGGATAACGGTGCTGCTGTGGTCGGCGACGGGCCTGGCGGGCTTCTTCGCGCACGGCGGCTGGCCCGAGGCCGTCACCCTCACCCGCACGCCCCTGGCCCTGCGGCACCTGATGTCCGACCCGCGCGACCTGTCGGCCGCCTGGCCGGACACCCCGCCGGACGAACTGTCGGGGTACGGGCTGTTCTGGGGCATCGTGATCAGCGAGGCGCTGGTGGCCGTGGTGCTGCTGGTGTTCGCGCTCGGCACGCTGGCCCGCTGGCGCCGCGTCCGACGGGCCCGGCGGGACGCGGCGGTACGGACGGTGGGCGGCGGCCCAGGGCTCGCGGAGGAGGCGCTCGCGGCGGGGGCGGACGCGGCGGGTGCCCCCACGGCCGTACCACTGGCACCGCCCGCACCCACGGCCGTCGAGACCGAGGCACCCACACCGCCGGAGCCCCGGCCGACGACAGCACAGCAGGCTCCGGCGGCGGAGCCGCCCCCGCCGGAGCCGGCCACCCCCACGAACGACCGCCCCCCGCACGTCCCTTCACCCCGCCCGCCCGCCACACCCCCACGCCTCGTCTACGGCACCGACCGGCGCTCCGCGGCGGCCCGGGCGATCCTGGAGGCCGCCGGGCCGGTGCTGGTCACCACCAGCGACCCCGAACTGTGGGCGGAGACGAAGGACTCCCGCGCGAAGCTCGGCCCGGTCCGCGTCTTCGACCCCGGGCACCTTCTCGACACCCCCGACCGGCTCCGCTGGAACCCGTCCGCCGGCTGCGAGTCGCGCACCACGGCCGCCGCCCGCGCGAACGCGCTCCTCGCGCCCGTCCGCCCGTTGAGCGCCCTGGACTCGCTGACCGCCGAGACGGCGGAGACGCTGCTGGGCTGCTGGCTGCACGCGGCGGCCGTGGACGGCCGCCCGTTCCGGCAGGTGCACCGCTGGGCCCAGGGCACCTCGGCCCACGAGCCCGTACGGATCCTCCGCACCAGCCCCAAGGCGGCGGCCGGCGCGGCGGGCGAACTGGAGTCCGCGCTGACCGGCCACCCGGAACGAAGAGACATGGCACAGGAGTTGACGGCCCGCGCCCTCAATGCGCTGTCTTCGGTCCACATCCGCGACGCGTGCAATCCAAATCGGTCGGATGTGCTCGCGCTGGAATCATTCGCCGCGGAGATGGGAACGCTCTACGTGGTGGGTGAGGCGATTGAGGATCCCCGCACCCGCCCGGGTGCGATGCCCTTGCTGACCGCACTCACCGCGAACGTGGTCGAGCGCGGCCGGGGCGTGGCCGAACGGTCACCTTCCGGTCGGCTCGACCCACCACTCACCCTGGTCCTGGACGACGTGGCGGCCGTCGCTCCACTGCCCGCCCTCCCGGACCTCCTGGAGGACGGCGCCGACCTCGGCATGCCCACCCTGGCCCTGATGCGCTCCGAGGAACAGGCCCGCACCCGCTGGCCCCGCCGCACGCTGACGGGCTGAACGCGCCGCCGATCACTCACGCACCGGCTCACGGCCGGATCCGTCCGTCACACCGACGCCCCGCCGCGTCCCCGCCCCACCCGCAGCACCGAAGACAGCACCGACCACACCACCGATCGCACCACCGCCCGAGCCGCCGGAAGCGCCACCGGCAGCACCGCCGCGCCCGTCGCCACCACCGCGCACACCACCGCCGTCATCCCCACGGGCCCCCAGGGCACGGCCGGCCCGTACCCGTCCGCGATCCGGTCCAGCGACAGCCGCTGCACGGCCAGGACGGCCGCCCCCGCCCCCGCCGCGACGATCCCGCCCACGCCCACGGCCAGCAGGGCCTCGCCCCCGGCCATGCGCAGCACCTGGGCGCGCGTGGCGCCGGTCAGGCCGAGCGCGGCGAACTCCCGCCGCCGCCCGGCCGACGCCATGACGAGCGTGTTGGCCACCGAGATCAGCGCGTACCCCACCGAGACCCCCAGCACCACCGTGGCCGCGGTGTCCGCCTTCTCCCTCAGGCCCGCCTCCATGGCCGTGAACCAGTCGCCGACCGTCGCCGTCCGGGCCGGACGCCCCCGCAGCGCCGCCGCCAGACGGTCCGCCACGGCAGCCCGGTCCGTGCCCGGCCGGTACATCAGCAGGACCCGGTCCGGGGTGATCCCCGCCCTGTCTCCCGCCGGGAGGAGGGCGGACGACACATAGGTGGTGTCCCCCGAGAGGCCCGTCCGCACGACGGCCGCGATCCGCAGCTCGTGCGGCACCCCGTCCGGCAGCCGGACGACGACGCGCTCCCCGAGCGCGAGACCGTTGCTCCGGGCCGTCCGCCGGTCGATGACGACCGCGTCGTCCCCGAGCCCGTCCAACGAGCCCTCCACCACCCGCGGCCGGAGCACGCCACCGAGCGCGCCCGGCGCCACGGCCTGCGCGCTGAGGGAGTCGAGAACGGGACCGGAGCGCTTCCCGATGTAGGCGCGCACCGGAGTGACGGACGTGGCGGCCACCCCGGGGACGGCCCGGAGCGCCTCCAGCGTCGGACGGTCCAGCCGTCCGCCGGCCGCCGCCGGGACGACCACCCGGTCGGCCCGGGTCTCCTCGCGCGCCTGCGCCAGCCGGGCGCGGTCGCCGTTGGCCTGGACGCAGAGCATGGTGGCGACCAGGCCGACCGCGATCACCGCCGGCACCATGGTGGCGGCCGCGCGCCGCCGGGAGTTCAGCATGTTCTGGCGCACCAACAGCGCTCCGGCCCCGCGCCGCGTCCACGGCCGGGTCGCCAGCCGCACGGCGGCCGGCAGGACGAGCGGCGCCAGCAGCGCCCACCCGCCGGTGAACAGCAGCGGCACCGACCCGTACTTGCGCGGGTTCACGGCCGTCTCCGGCGCCTGCCGCGCGATCACCCATCCCGCGACGACCGCACCGGCCAGCATCCCGACGCCGAGCACCACCCGCACGGGCGTCAGGGACCGCCGGCCCACGGCGGCGTCCCGCATCGCCTCCGCCGGGCGCACCCGCGCCGCCCGCAGGGCGGCCGACGCGGCACCGAGCAGCGCGGAGCCGGTCCCCGCGAGGAACGCGCAGGCCGGTGCCACGGGTTCGAGGCCGATGGAGAACCAGCGCGGCGCCACCCCGTGGCCGGTCATCCACGTCTCCAGCACGCCCGTCGCACCGGCCCCGAGGACGCATCCGACCGCGGACGCCACGGCCCCCACGACCGCCGCCTCCGCCAGCACGGTCCGCCGGACCTGCCGGGGCGTCGCGCCGATCAGCCGCAACAGGGCGAGTTCACGCCGCCGCTGCTCCACGGCGAAGGCGAAGGTGGCGATCACGATGAACATCGCCACGGAAGCGGCGATCACCATCGTCGTCCCCGCCATCGCCTGGGCGTTGGACAGGGCGGCGGCGCCACCGGACGGATCGGGATCGGCGACGACGCGCCCGTCCCCGGTACGGACGAGGGCCCCCGGGCCCGCCGCCGCCCGCACCCGGTCCGGGGGCGCGTAGGCCACCAGGGCGTTGACCGGCGGCGACAGCCGGGCCGCCGTCCGGTCGCCGAAGAAGACCGCGTCCTCGAACCAGACCGGCGCCGTCACCCCCACCACCGTGTACCGCCGCACCCCGTCCGCCGTGCCGACCGCCAGGGCGCGGCCCACGAGCTCCGCCGCGCCCCCGCCGAGCACCACCTCGCCGTCCCCGCCGGGCGCCCGGCCAGCGACGAGCCGGTACCGGCCGAGACCGGCCGCCGACCAGCCGTGGCCGACCACACTCCGGCCCCCGGACGACGGACCGCCCGGCGCACCGCTCGACACGGTGACCGGGAAACTGCGGTCGGCCGTCACCCGGCCCGTCGCGGCCACCGCGGCGACCGTCCGGTCCGGAAGGGACGCCGGGGGCCGCGCGCGGTCGCCCCGCGGATCGGCCGGTACGACGACGGCCGGGGCGGCGGCGAAGCGCTGCGGGCCGGGGTGCGGGGTGCCGAAGGTGGCCCCGAGCGTGAGCGCCATCATCGCGATCACCGCGGTACCGAGGACGAGGGCGAGGAACGCTCCGGCGAAACCCGCCCACCGGGTCCGCACCGTCGCCAGTGCGAGACTCAGCACGCGACCGCCTCCAGCCCCGCCATCCGGGCGGCGACGCCCGCGGCCGTCGGCCGGTCCAGCTCGCCGGCGACCGCGCCGTCCGCCAGGAACACCACGCGGTCGGCACCGGCCGCGGCCACCGGATCGTGGGTGACCATGACGACCGTCCGCCCGTGCCCGTCCACGGCCCGGCGCAGCAGGGCCAGCACCCCGCGGGAGGCGGTGGTGTCGAGGGCGCCGGTCGGCTCGTCGGCGAACAGCACGTCGGGACGGGCCACCAGGGCGCGGGCGATGGCCACCCGCTGCTGCTGGCCGCCGGAGAGCTCCCCGGGCAGGTGCCCCGCCCGGTCTCGCAGCCCCACCTCGTCCAGCGCCCGGTCCACCCGTGCCGCGTCGGGCCGCAGCCCGTCGAGCCGGAGCGGGAGTTCGACGTTCTGCCGGGCCGTCAGCGACGGCAGCAGGTTGAAGTGCTGGAAGACGAAGCCCACGCGGGAGCGCCGCAGCACGGTCAGCTCCGTCTCGGTCAGCGCCGCCGGGTCGGCCCCCGCGAGCTCCACCCGACCGCCGTCCACCCGGTCGAGCCCGGCCGCACACTGCAACAACGTCGACTTGCCCGATCCCGAAGGACCCATGACGGCGGTGAAGCTCCCCGCCGGGAAGGCCAGGTCGACCCCGGCGAGGGCGGTGACCGCGTTCTCCCCGGAGCCGTACGTCTTGCGCGCCCCGACGAGGCGGACGACGGCGGTGCCGGTGGCGGGGGCGGTGCCGGTGGCGGGCAGGGTCACGGTGGCTCTCCGGATCGGGCGGCGGCTCGGCCTCCATGCTGGCGCCGACCGTGTGCCGCGCACATCGCCGACACCGGCGATCCGGTAGCCACCGGCATCCCTCACACGGGGGAGGGCCGACGGGCTCTCGTGCGCCCCCCCGTCAGCCGCTCACTCCGCTCCGGGCGCTCCGAGCTCTCCAGGCTCTCCGGGCGCGATGAGCCCCGTCTCGTACGCGCAGATGACCGCCTGGACACGGTCCCGCAGCCCCAGCTTCGCCAGAACGTTGCTCACATGCGTCTTCACCGTGTGCTCGCTGACCACCAGGCGGGCCGCGATCTCCGGGTTCGACAGCCCCCGCCCGAGCAGCAGGAGCGTCTCGCGCTCGCGCGCCGTCAGGACGTCCAGCCGCCCGGCGTCCTCCGGGACGCCCGGCCCGCGCCGGGTGAAGTCCGCGACGAGACGCCGCGCGACGGACGGCGCGAGCAGCGCGTCCCCGGCGACGACCACCCGCACCGCGTGCACGAGATCGTCGCGCCGGACGTCCTTGAGGAGGAAGCCGCTGGCGCCGGCGTGCAACGCGTCGTACACGTAGTCGTCCTGGTCGAAGGTGGTGAGCATGACCGCCTTGGCGGACGACTCGGCGCAGACGACGCGGGCCGCCTCGATCCCGTCCATGCGGGGCATCCGGACGTCGAGCAGCACGACGTCCGGCGCGTGGGCACGCACCGCGGCGACGGCCGCCGCGCCGTCGCCCGCCTCCGCGACCACCTCCATGTCGGGCTGCGCGGAAAGAATCATCGCGAAGCCGCCGCGCACCAGTTCCTGGTCGTCGGCCACCACGACGCGGATCGTCACGTACCCACCTCCGCGGGCGAGCAGATCACGATCGGGAGGTCGACGGCAACGCGGAAGCCCCGCCCGCCGGGGACCGGCCCGGCGACGACGGCCCCGCCGTGCGCCGCGGCCCGCTCCCGGATGCCGATCAGCCCGCGCCCGCCGCTCGTGGGCGAGGTGCCCGACAAGCCGAACGGGCCGGTGCCGGGGCCGTCGTCCACCACGGACACCGTCAACAGCTCGTGCTCCCAGGCGAGCCGGACGGTCGCCGTACGGGCGTCGGCGTGCCGGAGGACGTTCGTCAACGCCTCCTGCACCACCCGGTA
This sequence comes from Streptomyces mobaraensis, assembly GCF_020099395.1. Lineage (NCBI taxonomy): Bacteria > Bacillati > Actinomycetota > Actinomycetes > Kitasatosporales > Streptomycetaceae > Streptomyces > Streptomyces mobaraensis. Next base: position 3,298,132 of record NZ_CP083590.1, read on the forward strand.
GACGGTGGCCTGCGTGTCGGCCGCGAGGGGCACGGGCTCGCCCTCGACCTCCAAGGCGACGTCGAGGCCGGTGCCCCGGACGTCGTCGACCAGCTCACCGAGCCGGTCCAGCGTGGGCTGGGGCACACGGCCGGCCCGCTCGCCGTCCGCGGACCGCCGTGGGCCGCCGCCCTCCCCGCGCTCCTCCAGCAGGCCGAGCATCCGCCGCAGTTGGTGCATCGCGTCCCGCCCGGCTCCGGAGATGGCGTCGAAGGCCCGTACGGCCCGGTCGGGGTCGGAACGCACCGCCAACGGTCCGGCCTCCGCCTGAACGATCATCAAACTGACCGCGTGCGACAGGATGTCGTGCATTTCGCGCGCGATTCTGGCCCGTTCCCGCTCGGCCGCCCGCTCGATCTCGGCCTGCCGGGAGCGTTCCAGCTCGGCGGCGCGCGCCTCGACCGCCGCCGTGTACGCCTGCCGGGTCCGGGCGAGGGACCCCAGGGCGTAGGCCATACCGAAGACGAAGAGGTTGAAGAGGTGCTCGCGCACGGAATCGGAATGCACCATGTTGCCGGCCACGACCAGCGGCATCCCCAGTCCGAGCACGGCCCGCCGCTGCCGCACACCACCGGCCGCGGCCACCGTGAACACCGCCACCAGCGGGCTGTACGGCAGGGGCTGCCCCGGCCCGCCGAACGGCTCGTGGGCGGCCACCGCCGCCACGACCAGCAGAAGGACGGCCAGCGGCGCCCGCGAGCGCCACAGCAGCGGCACCACCGTCAGCGTCGTCATCCCGTACGCACCCCAGCCGGCCGCCGCCGCGCCCGGCGCGCGCGGCACGGCGAACGGAATGGTCACCGCGGCCTGGACCACCAGCGCGACCAGCAGATCCACGGCGGCGGGACGGGAACGGAAGCCGTCGAAACGACTGGAAAGGGTGAAGTGCACCCGAAGATGGTGACGGGTTCTCACCCTCGGGAACAACGGGGGACGTTTCCCCCACAGGAGGGAAGGGCAAAGCGCGCTAGGTGACGGTGGCGACGGAACTGCGCGTATGGGTGGCGATGGGCCGGCGGCAGGAAGCCGCCATACTCCCTCCGGAGCTGCTGGCGCGGCTCATGGCCTGGGCGACGCCGGCCGGTTCCTTGGCGGACGCGGACGTCGTCGTCACCGGCTGGGGCACATCCCTCGTCCTGGACGAGGAGACCCTCGCGGCGGCACCCCGTTTGCGGGCGCTGGTGCACACGGGGGGCTCGGTGAGGACGATCGTCACCCCCGCGGTGTGGGAGCGGGGGCTCGCCGTCTCCTCGGCCGCCGACGTCAACGCCGGCCCGGTCGCCGAATTCGCCTACGCCCAGATCACTTTGGCCGCGAAAAGAGCCCTCGGTGCCGCGGCGGGTTACCACGCGGGGCGGTGGCCGGCGTTCGGGGCCCGGGAGGGTGCGGACGGCCGGACAGTGGGGGTCGTGGGTGCGTCCCGGATCGGCCGGCGCGTCCTGTCCCGGCTGCGCGGTTCGGAGGCCGGTTACCGGATTCTGCTGTACGACCCTTACGTCTCCGCCGCGGACGCGAAGCGGCTGGGCGTCGAGTCCGTCGATATCCACACCCTGTGTGCAACCAGTTCGATCGTCACGCTTCACGCCCCCGAACTCCCGGAGACGCGGCGGCTGCTGAACGCCGAACGCCTCGCCCTGCTGCCGGACGGTGCCACCGTGGTGAACACCGCGCGCGGCGCGCTCATCGACACGGCCGCGCTGGTACGGGAGTGTGCCGCGGGCCGGCTGGACGCCTTCCTCGACGTGACGGACCCGGAACCACTGCCCGCCGGGCACCCGTTGTTCTCCCTTCCGAACGTCTTCCTCACACCGCATATCGCCGGCTGCCAGGGGAACGAGGTCCGGCGGCTGGGAGCGTTCGCGGTGGACGAAGTGGGGCGGCTGGCGCGGGGCGAGCCGCTGGTGGGGGCGGTACGGCGGGAGGAATGGGCACGGATGGCGTGATCGGGGAAAGGTTCCGCGAACGCAAAAAAGCCGTAGGCCCCGGATCGATTTGTCATCGATCCGGGGCCTACGGCTTTATCAAATTTAGTTCGGCGGCGTCCTACTCTCCCACACGGTCCCCCATGCAGTACCATCGGCGCTGAAAGGCTTAGCTTCCGGGTTCGGAATGTAACCGGGCGTTTCCCTAACGCTATGACCACCGAAACACTATGAAACAATTTCAAACAACCGGCACTTTGGTTGTTCGTGGTTTCAGAACCAACACAGTGGACGCGAGCAACTGAGGACAAGCCCTCGGCCTATTAGTACCAGTCAGCTCCAACCGTTACCGGTCTTCCACACCTGGCCTATCAACCCAGTCGTCTACTGGGAGCCTTACCCCATCAAGTGGGTGGGAGTCCTCATCTCGAAGCAGGCTTCCCGCTTAGATGCTTTCAGCGGTTATCCCTCCCGAACGTAGCCAACCAGCCATGCCCTTGGCAGAACAACTGGCACACCAGAGGTTCGTCCGTCCCGGTCCTCTCGTACTAGGGACAGCCCTTCTCAAGACTCCTACGCGCACAGCGGATAGGGACCGAACTGTCTCACGACGTTCTAAACCCAGCTCGCGTACCGCTTTAATGGGCGAACAGCCCAACCCTTGGGACCGACTCCAGCCCCAGGATGCGACGAGCCGACATCGAGGTGCCAAACCATCCCGTCGATATGGACTCTTGGGGAAGATCAGCCTGTTATCCCCGGGGTACCTTTTATCCGTTGAGCGACGGCGCTTCCACAAGCCACCGCCGGATCACTAGTCCCGACTTTCGTCCCTGCTCGACCCGTCGGTCTCACAGTCAAGCTCCCTTGTGCACTTACACTCAACACCTGATTGCCAACCAGGCTGAGGGAACCTTTGGGCGCCTCCGTTACCCTTTAGGAGGCAACCGCCCCAGTTAAACTACCCACCAGACACTGTCCCTGATCCGGATCACGGACCCAGGTTAGACATCCAGCACGACCAGAGTGGTATTTCAACGACGACTCCACACACACTGGCGTGCATGCTTCACAGTCTCCCACCTATCCTACACAAGCCGAACCGAACACCAATATCAAGCTATAGTAAAGGTCCCGGGGTCTTTCCGTCCTGCTGCGCGAAACGAGCATCTTTACTCGTAGTGCAATTTCACCGGGCCTATGGTTGAGACAGTCGAGAAGTCGTTACGCCATTCGTGCAGGTCGGAACTTACCCGACAAGGAATTTCGCTACCTTAGGATGGTTATAGTTACCACCGCCGTTTACTGGCGCTTAAGTTCTCAGCTTCGCCCTGTCGAAACAGAGCTAACCGGTCCCCTTAACGTTCCAGCACCGGGCAGGCGTCAGTCCGTATACATCGCCTTACGGCTTCGCACGGACCTGTGTTTTTAGTAAACAGTCGCTTCTCGCTGGTCTCTGCGGCCACACCCAGCTCAGAGTGCAAGACCCATCACCGGACATGGCCCCCCTTCTCCCGAAGTTACGGGGGCATTTTGCCGAGTTCCTTAACCATAGTTCACCCGAACGCCTCGGTATTCTCTACCTGACCACCTGAGTCGGTTTAGGGTACGGGCCGCCATGAAACTCGCTAGAGGCTTTTCTCGACAGCATAGGATCATCCACTTCACCACAATCGGCTCGGCATCAGGTCTCAGCCTTAACGTGTGACGGATTTACCTACCACACGGCCTACACCCTTACCCCGGGACAACCACCGCCCGGGCTGGACTACCTTCCTGCGTCACCCCATCGCTTACCTACTACAAGTCTGGATCGTCGGCTCCACCACTTTCCATTCCCCGAAGGGTCCGGAACGGCTTCACGGACTTAGCATCGCCTGATTCGATATTGGGCGTTTCAAAGCGGGTACCGGAATATCAACCGGTTGTCCATCGACTACGCCTGTCGGCCTCGCCTTAGGTCCCGACTTACCCTGGGCAGATCAGCTTGACCCAGGAACCCTTAGTCAATCGGCGCACACGTTTCCCACGTGTGTATCGCTACTCATGCCTGCATTCTCACTCGTGAACCGTCCACAACTCGCTTCCGCGGCTGCTTCACCCGGCACACGACGCTCCCCTACCCATCACAGCGGGCGTTGGCCCTCATGCTGCAATGACACGACTTCGGCGGTACGCTTGAGCCCCGCTACATTGTCGGCGCGGAATCACTTGACCAGTGAGCTATTACGCACTCTTTCAAGGGTGGCTGCTTCTAAGCCAACCTCCTGGTTGTCTCTGCGACTCCACATCCTTTCCCACTTAGCGTACGCTTAGGGGCCTTAGTCGATGCTCTGGGCTGTTTCCCTCTCGACCATGGAGCTTATCCCCCACAGTCTCACTGCCGCGCTCTCACTTACCGGCATTCGGAGTTTGGCTAAGGTCAGTAACCCGGTAGGGCCCATCGCCTATCCAGTGCTCTACCTCCGGCAAGAAACACACGACGCTGCACCTAAATGCATTTCGGGGAGAACCAGCTATCACGGAGTTTGATTGGCCTTTCACCCCTAACCACAGGTCATCCCCCAGGTTTTCAACCCTGGTGGGTTCGGTCCTCCACGAAGTCTTACCTCCGCTTCAACCTGCCCATGGCTAGATCACTCCGCTTCGGGTCTTGGGCGCGCTACTCAATCGCCCTATTCGGACTCGCTTTCGCTACGGCTTCCCCACACGGGTTAACCTCGCAACACACCGCAAACTCGCAGGCTCATTCTTCAAAAGGCACGCAGTCACGACATGACAGGCAAGCCTGCCATGCGACGCTCCCACGGCTTGTAGGCACACGGTTTCAGGTACTATTTCACTCCGCTCCCGCGGTACTTTTCACCATTCCCTCACGGTACTATCCGCTATCGGTCACCAGGGAATATTTAGGCTTAGCGGGTGGTCCCGCCAGATTCACACGGGATTTCTCGGGCCCCGTGCTACTTGGGTGTCTCTCAAACGAGCCGCAATGATTTCAGCTACGGGGGTCTTACCCTCTACGCCGGACCTTTCGCATGTCCTTCGCCTATCACTACGGTTTCTGACTCGTCTCACAGCCGGCAGACTATGAAAGAGAGATCCCACAACCCCGCCTGCGCAACCCCTGCCGGGTATCACACACAAACGGTTTGGCCTCATCCGGTTTCGCTCGCCACTACTCCCGGAATCACGGTTGTTTTCTCTTCCTGCGGGTACTGAGATGTTTCACTTCCCCGCGTTCCCTCCACACTGCCTATGTGTTCAGCAGCGGGTGACAGCCCATGACGACTGCCGGGTTTCCCCATTCGGACACCCCCGGATCACAGCTTGGTTGACAGCTCCCCGGGGCCTATCGTGGCCTCCCACGTCCTTCATCGGTTCCTGGTGCCAAGGCATCCACCGTGCGCCCTTAAAAACTTGGCCACAGATGCTCGCGTCCACTGTGCAGTTCTCAAACAACGACCAGCCACCCGTCACAACCCGCCGAAGCAGACCTTTACCGGGGCCGGACCGAAGGCAACAAGCTCACGCTCGTACCCTCAGACACCCAACAGCGTGCCCGACCCAGCCTCTCCAGACCCTGTGTTCCACGCCGAAGCAGTACTAACAAGTCCCTTGAGACTGTGCCGAATAGTCAACGTTCCACCCATGAGCAACCGTACGAGTCATTCGCTCGTAGTCGGCTATGTGCTCCTTAGAAAGGAGGTGATCCAGCCGCACCTTCCGGTACGGCTACCTTGTTACGACTTCGTCCCAATCGCCAGTCCCACCTTCGACGGCTCCCTCCACAAGGGTTGGGCCACCGGCTTCGGGTGTTACCGACTTTCGTGACGTGACGGGCGGTGTGTACAAGGCCCGGGAACGTATTCACCGCAGCAATGCTGATCTGCGATTACTAGCAACTCCAACTTCATGGGGTCGAGTTGCAGACCCCAATCCGAACTGAGACCGGCTTTTTGAGATTCGCTCCACCTCACGGTATCGCAGCTCATTGTACCGGCCATTGTAGCACGTGTGCAGCCCAAGACATAAGGGGCATGATGACTTGACGTCGTCCCCACCTTCCTCCGAGTTGACCCCGGCAGTCTCCTGTGAGTCCCCATCACCCCGAAAGGCATGCTGGCAACACAGAACAAGGGTTGCGCTCGTTGCGGGACTTAACCCAACATCTCACGACACGAGCTGACGACAGCCATGCACCACCTGTACACCGACCACAAGGGGGGCACTATCTCTAGCGCTTTCCGGTGTATGTCAAGCCTTGGTAAGGTTCTTCGCGTTGCGTCGAATTAAGCCACATGCTCCGCTGCTTGTGCGGGCCCCCGTCAATTCCTTTGAGTTTTAGCCTTGCGGCCGTACTCCCCAGGCGGGGAACTTAATGCGTTAGCTGCGGCACGGACGACGTGGAATGTCGCCCACACCTAGTTCCCAACGTTTACGGCGTGGACTACCAGGGTATCTAATCCTGTTCGCTCCCCACGCTTTCGCTCCTCAGCGTCAGTATCGGCCCAGAGATCCGCCTTCGCCACCGGTGTTCCTCCTGATATCTGCGCATTTCACCGCTACACCAGGAATTCCGATCTCCCCTACCGAACTCTAGCCTGCCCGTATCGAATGCAGACCCGGGGTTAAGCCCCGGGCTTTCACATCCGACGCGACAAGCCGCCTACGAGCTCTTTACGCCCAATAATTCCGGACAACGCTTGCGCCCTACGTATTACCGCGGCTGCTGGCACGTAGTTAGCCGGCGCTTCTTCTGCAGGTACCGTCACTCTCGCTTCTTCCCTGCTGAAAGAGGTTTACAACCCGAAGGCCGTCATCCCTCACGCGGCGTCGCTGCATCAGGCTTTCGCCCATTGTGCAATATTCCCCACTGCTGCCTCCCGTAGGAGTCTGGGCCGTGTCTCAGTCCCAGTGTGGCCGGTCGCCCTCTCAGGCCGGCTACCCGTCGTCGCCTTGGTAGGCCATCACCCCACCAACAAGCTGATAGGCCGCGGGCTCATCCTGCACCGCCGGAGCTTTCCACCACCAACCATGCGGTCAGTAGTCGTATCCGGTATTAGACCCCGTTTCCAGGGCTTGTCCCAGAGTGCAGGGCAGATTGCCCACGTGTTACTCACCCGTTCGCCACTAATCCCCTCCCGAAAGAGGTTCATCGTTCGACTTGCATGTGTTAAGCACGCCGCCAGCGTTCGTCCTGAGCCAGGATCAAACTCTCCGTGAATGTTTACCGGTCATCCGGTGCACACACACGAGAGCGGAACGACCAGGCGGAATAAGCCCGGTCGTTCACAGCGTCCTCGCTGTGTTTTTCAAAGGAACCTCATCCAGGACCACAAGAATCCGTGGACGGGGTTGTTTTATAGTCTGGCGTTGACTTTTGGCACGCTGTTGAGTTCTCAAGGAACGGACGCTTCCTTTGTACTCACCCGAGAGACTCTCTCAGGCTTTCCTCCGGGCGCTTCCCTTCGGTGTTTCCAACCTTACCAGATCCGTTTTCCGTTCCGTTTCCGGCCCGGATTCGAAATCCGATCCCCGTTGGAGGGGGTTTCCCGCCGTGGAGCGGCTATTTGTTACTGCCGCGCCCTTCGGCGTGATCACTACTTTAGCGGATTTCCCCGGCGGCGCCTAATCGGCGCCTGGGGCTCAAACCGAACCGAATTCCGGCATGCCGAAATCAATCCCGTTCAAGGGCCGTGCAGTAGTGGATCCCGCCGAGCTGGCGTGAAGTGCCGCCCCGGCTTCCTCGCGGACGCCGTGGCAACTCGGAGAACTCTACACGAGGTTCAGCGGTGCTCGCGCCCACCCCTCACCTCCGCTTCCTGCCGCCCCGCGCGGCCCGCTTCTCCCCCGCGCGCCGGACCCGTTCCTCGTACTCCCGCCGGTGCAGCTTCTCTCCGGGGGCCTCCTGGAACGCTCGCAGGGACCAGGCGAGGAGGACGCCGATGAAGCCGATCACCATCAGGGACTGGGTGGACTCCCCGCCCCTTCCTTCTCCCCGCTTCTCCGCACCCCGGACGAACCCCTCCCACGTGCGCCGGAAGGCGAGGGCCGTACAGATGGCCATACCGACCACCACGATCGTGTTCACCAGGCCGCCCACCTTGGCGATGGCGAGCCCTTGATATCCGAGGCGCAGGACCAGGGTGCCCGCCACCGCCGCCACCAGACCGCCGGCGGCGACGGCCGCGCGGCGCCAGGCGTAGCCTCCGTCGTGCCCGACCCAGGTCGTTCCGAAGAACCGGATGGGCTCGGGCTCCGGCGGGCCGGCGGAGGGTGTTGTCCGCTTCTGGGTGCTCATGCGCCGATTATTGACCCGGTGGCGCCCCGAGTCAGTGTCGATCAATATCGATCGTCACGCGCACCGCACCGTCACGAAGTCGCTGCTTCCGGTTTTCACATAGGCGTCGGATACATACTGACCCGGCGCGATGTTGTCCCAGATGTTCGTCGTACCGCAGGGCCCGGAGACGGTCTCGCCGCGCGTCTGGCAGCGGATCGCGACGCGCGTGTTCTGCGGGAGGATCTTGACCAGCTGACTGCTGGTGCTGGGGCCGCTGCGCACGTTGACCTGGTAGCCGGGGGCCAGTGGGTAGAAAACGGCGTCCGCCGCGGCCTGGACGGACGGTATGGATGACGCGGACGATGCGTCGGTGACGACGGATCCGCCCTCGGCTCCGCTTCGGTCCTGCTCCTCGACGATCTCTTCGCTGGCCATGGTGCGCCCTCCCCTGTTTCGAAATGACCGTCAAAAGAGTGTTGTTGACGGGCCGATGACATGCGCAGGCTAGCAAGGTCGGGCACGTCCTCCCGGGCATCAGGTGCCCCATCGATTAGGCTCCGCAAGCCGCCTATGCGGCCGACACGACACGGGGGTGGGGAATGCCGCCGCTGCGCGACACCGGGAACGGCCCGGAAGCGGAGGATCCGGAGTACGCGGGCCGGTACCGCCTGGAGGGTCGGCTCGGCGCGGGCGGCATGGGGGTCGTCCACCTGGCGCACTCGCCCTCGGGGCTGCGGCTCGCCGTGAAGGTCGTGCACGCCGAGTACGCGGCGGACCCGGAGTTCAGGGCGCGGTTCCGGCAGGAGGTGGCGGCGGCCCGCCGGGTCAGCGGCGCGTTCACCGCACCGGTCGTGGACGCCGACCCGGACTGCGACCGGCCGTGGATGGCGACGCTGTGCATCGCCGGGCCGACCCTCGCCGCGTACATCAAGCGGAACGGCCCGCTGCCCCCGGACGAGGTGCGCCGGCTGGCGGCGGGGCTCGCGGAGGCGCTGCGCGACATCCACCGGGCCGGCGTCGTCCACCGCGATCTGAAGCCCAGCAACGTCCTGCTCTCCGAGGACGGGCCGAAGGTCATCGACTTCGGCATCTCCCGGCCGTACGACAGCGAGTTGCGGACGGAGACGGGCAAGCTGGTCGGCACCCCGCCGTTCATGGCGCCCGAGCAGTTCCAGCGGCCGCGCGAAGTCGGCCCGGCCGCCGACGTGTTCGCGCTCGCCTCCGTGCTCGTCCACGCGGCGACCGGGCGCGGGCCGTTCGCGTCCGACAGCCCGTACCTCGTCGCGTACCAGGTGGTGCACGACGAGCCGGAGCTGGCGGGGGTGCCGGAGGACCTCGTACCGCTGCTCAGGGACTGCCTGGCGAAGGATCCCGAGCTGCGGCCGACGCCGGACGTCATCATGTCCCGGCTGCCGGAGCCCGCGCCGGGCGGGCGGCTCGCTCCCGCCTGGCTGCCGGAGGTCGCGCCCCGGCTGCCGGACGTCCCGTACGAGCCGCCGCCCCGGCCGCCCCGCCGCGCCCTGCGCCCGCCCCGGGCGGAGGCCCGGCCCGCGCGGGCGGACACTCCCGTCACCCACCCCGCCCGGCTCCCGGCCCAGGGCACGGCCCGTGGCGGGGACGGGGAACCGCCGGCCGGGCGGCCCCCGTGGCGGCGCGTCACCTGGTTCGCGGTGGGGGCGCTGGCGACCGTCGCGCTGGGCGTGGGCGCCGGATGGGCCGTCCGGCAGGCCGACTCCGAGGACGAACCGCTGCAGACCCGGGCCAGCGCCGCGAGCACCGTCTGGCAGCCCTGGCAGGTCCCGCTGCCGGGGAAGCCGCCCGGGAAGCCCGGCGAGGCCCGGCCGGCCTTCTGCGACCACTCCGAAGACGCGCTGTACTGCTCCGCTCCCGGGCTGCTCGCCGTCCGGATCAACAGCTACGACGGCACGGTGGCGTGGCGGCGCGACGAGGCGGGCCGGCGGGCCGACACGGCACCGGCGGCCCCCGTCGTCGCCGGCGGCCTGGTGCACGTCCTGTCCGCCGACGGCCGCCGGCTGCTCGCCCTCGACGCCGCCTCGGGACGGCAGCGCTGGTCCGGTGACGTGTCGCGGTACGCGGGGCGGGTCTCCTTCGCGGAGGACACGGTCCTGCTGGTCGCCGACGACGGCACGGTCACCGCGCTGGACGCGCGGACGCACAAAGAACGGTGGCGGCACGGCATCCCCGGCTTCCGCACCCCGGTCTTCTCCTCCTACGGCACCGGCCCCGCCTACGCCGTCACACCGTCGGACAACGGGGGATCCACGCGGGTCGTCGCCGTGGACCCGCTCACCGGCAAGACGCTGTGGCAGTGGACGGCGAACGGCAACCTGTCCGTCGTCGGCGCCCGGTGGGACGGCGGCCTCTACCTGACCGCCGCCGACGCGGACAACCGCGTCTCCGCCGTCGTGCGCTACGACCCGTCGGCGCGGCGGGAGCGGCGGGTGCTGCTGAGCGCGCCGGTGATCGCGGCGAGCGCGGTGGCGCGGCGGGACGCCGTCTACGTGCTGTCGAACGACGGCGGGCTGACCTCGGTCGACACCGAGCGGGGGTTGCAGCTGTGGCGGACGGAGACGTCCGTGGCCAACGCGTCGGCCCTGGTGGCCGACCACCGCAGGGTGTACTTCTCGGCGGCGGACGGACGCCTGATAGCGGTGGACGCGCTCGGCGGCGAGCTGCTCGGCCAGACGAAACCGCGGCTGGCCAAGGCCGGGCAGGGCTTCCCCGGCGTGCTGCCGCCGCCGGTCGCGGCGCGCGGGAAGGTGTACGGCTCGGCGCCCGACGGGACGGTGTTCGCGCTGAACGGGCGGGAGCCGGAGCACTGGCGTTGAGGGGCCGTCCGTCCCGGAGGGGGCCGTCCCGGGGGGCGGTCCCGGGGGCGACCCGCGGCTGCTGCCGCGGCGGCCGCCGCCGCTGGACGTACGGCGGTGGGCCGGTCGCGGGGGGGGTCGCGGTCAGCCGGTCGCCGCGCGGTGCCGTCCATCGCGGCGCGGCCGGTCCCGTGCGGCCGGTCCTGTCCGGCCGCTCCGGCGGATGCGGTGCGGTGCGGTGGGTGCGGTGCGGTGGGTGCGGTGGGCCTCCGCGCGGCGCGGCACCGGGCCGTCAGTCGCGGTCGACGTGTTCCCGCAGGACCGCCCGGTCGGTCGCGTCGATGTCGTAAGTGGTCTTGTTCCAGTCGTCCGGGGTCACGACATCCACCTTCCAGATCAGTTTCTTGCTTCCTCCGGTCTTCTTCTCGTCGCTCGTCTCCAGTTCGAGCGTGGTGACCGTGCCCTTCTTCTTCCCGTCGGTGGCCGTCGCGGCGGCGTCCTGCGGGGTGACGCGGGCGGCCTTGAGGTGGTCGGCGCGTTCCCGTTTGTCGTCGCTGTCCTGGTCGGCGTCGGCGGACGACTTCTTGACCTTGCCGGTGACCCCGTCGACGACCACGGAGTGAGCCGTTCCGTCGGCCGTCGCGACCTCGGTGTGCCACTCGGGCCCGCCGTCCGGGGCGCGTTTCAGTTCGACGGCGAGGAGCCTGCTTCCCGCGACGCCGCCGGTCGCGGCCCGGGCGGCCTGCTCCCAGTTGGTCTTCACCGCCGGGACCAGCGCCTTGCGCTCGGCTTGGTCGCTGGTCAACGGCCGTTCGGGGGCGGGGCTCGGGCCCGTCACCGTCGGCGCCCGGGAGCCGGACGGCGAGGCTCCGGCCGACGGGGAGGCGGTCTTCCCGCCGTCCCCGCCGTCGTCCCCGCACCCGGCGAGGAGCAGTCCGGCGGCCGTGGCGCCGCAGACGGCCATCAGGGTGGCGCGGCGGCGGGGCGGCCGTGCGCGGGGGAACGGGTTGTCGTCGATACCGTCGGTGCGGTCCTGGTCGAGTCCACTCGGTGCCATGAGTGAACGTGTTGCCCGGCCGCCGCCCTCCATGTCCCGCGCCCGCGCGGATCACCCGAGTGCGCGGTACAGGGAGGACGCCCGGTCAGCCCGGTCAACCCAGCTTGGTGACGTCCCGCACCGCGCCCTTGTCCGCGCTGGTCGCCATCGCCGCGTACGCCCGCAGCGCCTGCGACACCTTGCGCTCGCGGTTCCGGGGCGCGTAGACGCCGCCGAGGGCGGCACGGCGGGCCGCCAAGTCCTCGTCGGTGACCAGCAGTTCGATGCTCCGGGACGGGATGTCGATGCGGATGTGGTCGCCGTCCTCGACGAGGGCGATGGTGCCGCCGGACGCCGCCTCGGGCGAGGCGTGGCCGATGCTGAGGCCCGAGGTGCCGCCGGAGAAGCGGCCGTCGGTGATCAGCGCGCACTTGGCGCCGAGGCCGCGGCCCTTGAGGAACGAGGTGGGGTAGAGCATCTCCTGCATGCCGGGGCCGCCCTTGGGGCCCTCGTAGCGGACGACGACCACGTCGCCCTCCTTGACGCGCTTGGTGAGGATGGCGTCCACCGCCTCCTCCTGGGACTCGACGACGACCGCCGGGCCCTCGAACGTCCAGATCGACTCGTCGACGCCGGCGGTCTTCACGACGCAGCCGTCCTCGGCGAGGTTGCCGTAGAGGACGGCGAGGCCGCCGTCGGCGGAGTAGGCGTGGGCGGTGTCGCGGATGCAGCCGTTCGCCGCGTCGAGGTCGAGCGTCTCCCAGCGTTCGGACTGCGAGAACGCCTCGGCCGAGCGGACGCAGCCGGGGGCGGCGTGGAACATCTCGACGGCCTCGGGCGCGGGCGAACCGCCGCGCACGTCCCAGCGCTTGAGCCACTCGGCGAGCGAGTCGGCGTGCACGCTGTGCACGTCCTCGTGCAGATGCCCGGCGCGGTGCAGTTCGCCGAGGATGGCGGGGATGCCGCCGGCCCGGTGCACGTCCTCCATGTGGTACGAGCCGTTGGGCGCGACCTTGCAGACGCAGGGGACGCGGCGCGAGACCGCGTCGATGCGGGTCATGCCGAAGTCGAGCCCGGCCTCCTGGGCAGCGGCCAGCAGGTGCAGGACGGTGTTGGTGGAGCCGCCCATGGCGACGTCGAGGGCCATCGCGTTCTCGAAGGCGGCGAGGGAGGCGACGGAGCGCGGCAGGACCGTCGCGTCGTCCTGCTCGTACCAGCGCCGGGTGATCTCGACGACCGTGCGGCCCGCGGCCTCGTACAGCTCCTTGCGGGCGGTGTGCGTGGCGAGGACCGAGCCGTTGCCGGGGAGGGCCAGGCCGAGCGCCTCGACCAGACAGTTCATGGAGTTGGCGGTGAACATGCCGGAACAGGAGCCGCAGGTGGGACAGGCGGCCTCCTCGATACGGGCCAGATCCTCGTCCGAGACGGTCTCGGAGACGGCCTCCGACATGGCGCTGATCAGGTCGAGGTTGGTGCGGACCGTGCCGTCGACGAGCGTCGTCTTGCCGGCCTCCATGGGGCCGCCGGAGACGAAGACGGTGGGGATGTTCAGACGGAGGGCGGCCATCAGCATGCCCGGCGTGATCTTGTCGCAGTTGGAGATGCAGATCAGCGCGTCCGCGCAGTGCGCCTCGGTCATGTACTCGACCGAGTCGGCGATCAGGTCGCGGGACGGGAGGGAGTAGAGCATGCCGCCGTGGCCCATGGCGATGCCGTCGTCCACCGCGATGGTGTTGAACTCGCGCGGCACGCCGCCCGCCGCCTTGATCGCCTCCGAGACGATCCGGCCGACCGGCTGGAGGTGGGTGTGCCCCGGCACGAACTCCGTGAAGCTGTTCGCCACCGCGATGATCGGCTTGCCGAAGTCCTCGCGCGCTACACCGGCGGCGCGCAGAAGGGCTCGGGCGCCCGCCATGTTGCGGCCGTGGGTGACGGTACGGGACCTCAGCTCGGGCATGTTCGCTCCGCTCGTCGTGGTGTGGGTTCGAGGGTACGTGGGGGATCCGTGATCCGGACACGGTTTCCGGGATGTGAGATGCGCCCCGGTGCGGGCGCAACCAGTCAGCCCGTCCGGCGTTTGAGGACGAGCGGCGGAGCCGCGATACGGGGTCCGGGGCGGAGCCCCGGGAAACGGCGAATGGGGGTGCCCCCTCTGGGGGAGGGACCGGGGCCTACCCCCCGTCCAAATGCCGCTGCACCGCCGGCGCCACCATCCGCACCACCACCTCGAACTCCGCCGAAGCCAGCGGCTCCACCTTGATCACATGCCGCAGCATCACCACCCCCACCAGATGCGCCGCCGCGATCTCGGAGCGCAACTGAGCGTCCGGGATGCCCAGCCCCCCGGCGATCCGCAGCATCAGCCGGTGCGTGACGAGGTCGCGGAACACGCCGGCGGCCGTCTCGTTGGCGACGGCCGAGCGGAGGATGGCGAGCACCGGCTCGCGGGTGACGGGGTTCTCCCAGACGCCGAGGATGAAGCGGGTGATGCGTTCGCCCGCGTGTTCCCGGTCGCCTTCCAGGACGACGTCCGGCGCGGGCAGGGCGGGTGCGAAGGCGACCTCGACGGCGGCCGCGAACACCTGCTCCTTGGGGCCGAAGTAGTGGTGGACGAGGGCGGGGTCGACGTCCGCGCCCCGCGCGATGGCCCGGATGGACGCCTTGTCGTAGCCGCGCTCGGCGAACTCCGCGCGGGCGGCGGCGACGATGCGTTCCCGGGCGCCGGGACCGTTCCCGGCCTCCGCGCGGGGCGGCCGGCCGCGCCGTCTGGGCGGGGGCGGGGGCGGGACCGCGGGCTCGGTCACGGCCGGGCCGCGCCCGTCGGCGAGGCGAGGTGCAGCCGGGTGAAGGCCAGCGCCTCCGCCAGGTCCGCCTCCCGCTCGGCGGCCGACATGGCCCGCCGGGTGTTGACCTCGACCACAATGTGCCCGTCGAAACCGCCGACCGCCAGCCGCTCCAGCAGCTCGGCGCAGGGCTGCTTGCCACGCCCGGGGACCAGGTGCTCGTCCTTGTTGGAGCCGTTGCCGTCGGCGAGGTGGACGTGCGCGAGCCGGTCACCCATTCGGGCGATCATGTCGAGCGCCTCCGTACGGGCCGTCGCCGTGTGCGAGAGGTCGACGGTGAAGTGCCGGTAGTCGTCCTTGGTGACGTCCCAGTCGGGCGCGTAGGCGAGGAGTTCGCGGTCCCGGTAGCGCCACGGGTACATGTTCTCCACGGCGAAGCGGACGTCCGTCTCGTCGGCCATCCGCCAGATCCCCCGCACGAAGTCGCGGGCGTAGGAGCGCTGCCAGCGGAACGGCGGGTGGACGACGACCGTGCTCGCGCCGAGCCGTTCGGCCGCGGCCTTCGCCCGCTGGAGCTTGACCCACGGATCGGTCGACCAGACGCGCTGGGTGATCAGCAGACAGGGCGCGTGGACGGCGAGGATGGGAATCCGGTGGTAGTCCGAGAGTCTGCGCAGGGCGTCGATGTCCTGGCTGACCGGGTCGGTCCAGACCATGACCTCGACGCCGTCGTAGCCCAGACGGGCGGCGATCTCGAAGGCCGTCGCCGTGGACTCCGGGTAGACCGAGGCCGTGGACAGGGCGACCTTCGCATCCGGGATGCGCACCACTGGCTCTGTCACGAAGGACAGCGTACGACCGCCCGTCACACGGCGGGCAGGTGGTCCAGCCGTCGCAGGATGACGCCCTCCCGCAGCGCCCACGGGCACAGCTCCACCTCGTCCACCCCGAACAGGTCCATCGCCGCCTCCGCGACCAGCGCCCCGGCCGGCAGCTGCGGGGCCCGGCCCGCCGAGACGCCGGGCAGCGCGGCCCGCTCCCCGGGGGTCATGGCGGCCAGCCGGGGGACCCAGTCCGCCAGCGCCTCGCGGGTGAGGACGCGCTGGGCGAGCAGGCCGGCGCCGGAGCCCGGGGCGCCGGCGATGCGGGCGAGCTGTTTGAACGTCTTGGAGGTGGCGACCGCGTGGTCGGGGGCGCCCAGCCGGGCGAACTCGCCGACCGTCCGGGCGATCTCCGCGCGGACGTGACGGCGCAGCGCCCGGACGTCCTCGGGGCCGGGCACCGGGCCGGGGAGGCGGGAGGAGGTGAGGCGGCCGGCGCCGAGGGGGAGGGAGACGGCGGCGTCGGGCTCCTCGTCCTGCCCGTAGGCGATCTCCAGGGAGCCGCCGCCGATGTCGAGGACCAGCAGCTTGCCGGACGACCAGCCGAACCAGCGGCGGACGGCGAGGAAGGTGAGCCGCGCCTCCTCCTCCCCGGAGAGCACCGACAGCCGGACGCCGGTCTCCTCGTGGACGCGGGCGAGGACGGCGTCCGCGTTGGGCGCCTCGCGGACGGCGGAGGTGGCGAACGGCAGGACCTCCTCGACGCCCTTGTCCTCGGCCGCCCGGAGCGCGTCCCGGACGACGTCCACGAGCCGCTCGACACCGGCGTCGGTGACGGCCCCGGAGCCGTCGAGGAGCTCCGCCAGGCGCAGCTCGGCCTTGTGCGAGTGGGCGGGCAGCGGGCGCGCGCCGGGGTGCGCGTCCACCACCAGCAGGTGGACCGTGTTCGATCCCACGTCCAGGACACCGAGTCTCATGCCGTGCACGCTACTGGGACCGGTGGGGACACATAGGCTTGAGGTGTGGCAAAGACGAAGAAGGCGAAGCCCGCCGTGAAGCCCGCCCGGCAGCAGAGCGCGCCCGACGAGGTCGGGCTCGACTTCGCCCGCGCCTGGGTCGAGTTCCCGGACCCGGCCGACGACGAACAGGTCTTCCGCTGCGACCTGACCTGGCTCACCTCCCGGTGGACCTGCGTCTTCGGCAGCGGCTGCCAGGGCATCAAGGCGGGCCGGGCGGACGACGGCTGCTGCACGCTGGGCGCGCACTTCTCCGACGAGGACGACGAGCGGCGGGTGGCCGGCCACGTGGCGCGGCTCACCCCCGACGTCTGGCAGTTCCACGGCGAGGGCACCTCGGCGGACGGCTGGACGCAGCTCGACGAGGACGGCGAACGGCAGACGCGCCGCTGGAAGGGCTCCTGCATCTTCCAGAACCGCCCCGGCTTCGCGGGCGGCGCCGGCTGCGCGCTGCACCTCCTCGCCCTGAAGGAGGGCCGGGAACCGCTGGAGACCAAGCCGGACGTGTGCTGGCAGTTGCCGGTCCGGCGGACGTACGACTGGATCGACCGGCCCGACGACACCCAGATCCTCCAGGTCACCATCGGCGAATACGACCGCCGGGGCTGGGGCCCCGGCGGCCACGACCTCCACTGGTGGTGCACCTCCGCGCGCTCGGCGCACGGGGCCGGTGAGCCGGTGTACGTCAGCTACCGGGCGGAGCTGACGGAGCTGATGGGGAAGAAGGGGTACGCGCGGCTGGTGGAGCTGTGCGAGGAGCGGATGGCTTCGCTGCTGCCGATGGCTCCGCATCCGGCGGATCCGGTGGATCTGGCGGAGTGAGGGTGCCGGCGCTTGCCGGTGTTCGCGGGCTCGCCGGTGTCCGCGGGCTCGCCGGTGTTCATTGGGCTTGCCGGGCCTGACGGGAGCTGCGGGGCGATACGGGGTCGGGGGT
Source organism: Streptomyces mobaraensis (assembly GCF_020099395.1). Lineage (NCBI taxonomy): Bacteria > Bacillati > Actinomycetota > Actinomycetes > Kitasatosporales > Streptomycetaceae > Streptomyces > Streptomyces mobaraensis. Next base: position 3,315,797 of record NZ_CP083590.1, read on the forward strand.
CGGCCGGGCCGGACGGCCTGGGCGGGTCGACCGGGCTAGGCGGTGGCCGGGCCAGGCGGGGCCCGGCTGAGCAAGGCGGGGCCCGGCTGAGCAAGGCGGCACGCCAAGGCCGGGTCGGCGTGCGGAGGAAGGTCCTGGTCCGACCCATCGACCGAGAGGGCTCGGGCCGGACCGGCGTACGCGGGCGGAGCCCTCTCCCGCCACACCGGCCGCACAGCCCCAGGCCAAGACCGACCTGCGCGGGCGAAGCCCTCTCCCGGCCTGCCGGCCGTCCGGGCCCGGGCCCGGACAGGCTTGCGCAGGCGGAGAGCCCTCCCCCACCGCCACGTAGCCCCTGGACGGACCGGCCTACGAGGGCGGCCGTTCCGCGCGGGGCGCGTACCCGCCCCCGGACTGGGTGGCCGCTGGGGGGGGCCGGAGACCCACTGGGACCGGACGCCCGTTGGGGAAACGTGGGTGCCCGGTCCGGGACCGGGTGCCCGTCGGAGACGGAGTAACCGTCGGGACCGGGTGACCGTCACAGACGGGGTCGCGTCCGGGACCGGGTGGCCGTCGGGGACGGGGTCGCCGTCGGAGACGGGTCACCAGTGGGGATCCGGGTGCCCGTCGGGGACCCGGATCCCCGTCGGAGACCCGGATGCCCCTCGGGAGCGGCAGGTGCCGCCCCGCCCGCCCCGCCCCCGTCCTCCGCGTCGTCTCAGATGGCCTCCGTCCGTCGGAGCCGTCCCGGGCCGTCGACCGGCACCGTGGCGGGGCCCGGGGCCAGGCGGACCTGGGTTCGCCAGGGGTCGGCCGGTTCCCGGTCGGGGTCGGTGGCGACCGTGAAGGTCAGGGAACGGCCGGGCAGGAGCACGCCGCCCGTCCGGCCGAGGCGCAGCCAGGCCGCGCCGGGCGTGGCCGCCCAGTGCACTTCTCCGCCGACGGCCGTGACCGTGACGAGCGTGTCCTGACCGCTCGGCTGGGCCGCCACGGTCAGCCGCCCGAAGCCGGGCCACGGGCCTGATGGGCCGGACGGACCGGGTGGGGCGGGCCTGGCGGACGGTGCGGGACGGTCGGCGGCGCGCCGTGGCGCGGCGGGGGTGGCGGTCGACGGGGCCGGGGCCGCGGGCGCGACGATGGGCGCGGCGGGTGGAGGCGTGACGGAGGCCGGGTCGGTGGCGCTGCCGGAGGCGGTCGCTTCGGCGGTGCCAGTCCTGGCGGTGAAGACGGACGCGTCCGCGACGCCTGAGGTGGCGAAGGCCGCGGGCTGAGCGGAGTCTCCCGAGGGCCCGGCGGCACCGGAGCTGCCGGAGCTGCCGGGGCTGCCGGAGTCGCGCGGGGTACCGGCGTCGCCACTGCCGATGCCGTCGATGCCCCTGCTGCCGCCGACGGGTCCGGTGGCGTCCGTAGCGCCGGGGTCACCGGCTTCACGGGACGCGGCGCGGTCCTCCGCCCGCTCCTCGTCGCCCGGCCCGGGAACGGGCGCGCGGGAGGGGCGCGCGGAATCGTCGGCGGGCGCCTCGCCGGCCGTGACGGCGCCCTCTCCCGACTCCGTGCCCTGCCGGTCGCCCGACGGCGTCTCCCGGTAGGCGGCCCACAGCGCCAGGGCGGGCGCGGCGGCGACCGTCGCCACGACGGTGGTGGTGACCGCGCGGTGGCGCAGCCGGGTACGCCGGCCCGACCGGTCCGCGGGCGGCAGCGGGAAGCCCTCGCGGTCGTAGCGCGGGCTGCCGGGGCGGGCGGCGCGGGCGTGCCGCAGGGCGGCCTGGAGAGCGGCGAGGGGGGCCTCGAACAGGGGGAGTTCCGCGCGTGACGCGGTGGTGCCCGGCCAGGGGGCGCCCGCGGTCACCCTCTCCGCCGTACGCCGGCAGCCGGGGCACTCGTCCACGTGCCGGACCAGTTCGCGGCGGGCGGCCGGGGCGAGCGGGACCCCGGGGCCCCCGCCGGCGGCGAAGCGGGCGACGGCCGGGCAGCGGCCGGCGGCGACGACGGCGAGCGCGGTGCGGGTGCGTTCGACCTCGCAGGCGGCGCCGGCGAGCAGGGCCCGTGCCATCTCCGGTTCCAGCCGCAGCACGGCGGCGACGGCGTCGGACGGCAGACCGTGCCGTACGGACAGCTCCAGCGCCTCGCGCTGCACCGCGTCGGTTCCGGCCGCCTCCGGCCAGGCCAGCGGGTCGGCTCCGGGGGCCCACCGGGGTGCCGCCTGGCCGGCGGCGAGGCGCCGTCGGCAGGCCCAGCGGGCCAGGGCGTACAGCCAGGGTCTGGCCGGGCCGTAGGGGGCGCGGTCGGCCCGGCGTTCGGCCAGGGCCAGGGCCTCGGCGAGCGCGCAGGTCGCCGCGTCGGGCTCGCGGAGGAGGAACAGGCAGTACGTGTAGAGGCCGTTGAGGTAGGGGGCCACGCGGGAGAGGTGGAGGTGGGGCACCACAGGGGGCGGCGGGTCGTCGGGGTCGGGAGTGACGACCGAGGGCCGCGGTGAGGCCGCCGCGCGGTGGGGCGGCCGGGACCCGCCCGGGACGTGCGGGGGCTGCTCGTACCTGCTCGTCATCATTCCGGCGACCGTAGGGGGACCCGGATGGGCGCTTCGCGGTGCTCGGCAGGGTTTACCCCGTACGGGGGAGCTCATCCCGAGAAGAGCCGCTGTATCAGTACGTTCCGGGCGACTCGACGGCGCGGAGCGCGCCGGGGCACGCCGGGGCGGGGCGGGTGCGCGGGGGCGGCGGGACACGCCGGGCGCGTACGACGGGAGCCGGCTCGGACAGCCGGCCGGACGCTTCGGCCGCCGGCTGGGCGCTGCGAGGCGACCGGGCGCGGAGAGACGGCCGAACGCTGGAAGGTGACCGGGCGCCGGGAAGCGACCCTCACGGGCCGCGACCTCCCAGGCCGGCACTGCGCATCAGGGCGCCGCCGTGCGAGCCCCGGACGGCGCGGGACGTGCACGGACGGCGCGCCGAACTCCGCCGCGACCCGGCCCCCAGGTGTGGCGCCGGAGGGCGGGCACCCCGACCACCCCGGCGGCGGATGAGCAGGACGGCGGACCGGTCTGCCCACAGGACAGCCCGCCCCCACCCACCCGCAGGCCGCGGCACACTCCCCACGCTCCCGCGCCCCCGCGCCCTCACACCAAACAGCGGAGCGCCCGAGCGTTGTCAGTGGTTGCCGCTACGGTGACTCGCATGGCTGCTGCCCGTACCTCTCGTTCGTCCGCCAAGGACCGGCCCTCCTACCGCTGCACCGAGTGCGGCTGGACCACCGCGAAGTGGCTCGGCCGCTGTCCGGAGTGCCAGGCGTGGGGGACGGTCGAGGAATACGGCGCGCCCGCCGTGCGGACGACCGCGCCCGGGCGGGTCACGTCCGCCGCGGTGCCCATCGGCCAGGTGGACGGCCGGCAGGCCACCGCGCGCGGTACGGGCGTCCCGGAGCTCGACCGGGTGCTGGGCGGCGGTCTGGTGCCGGGGGCGGTGGTGCTGCTGGCGGGCGAGCCGGGGGTGGGCAAGTCGACGCTGCTGCTGGACGTCGCGGCGAAGTCGGCGTCCGACGCGCACCGGACGCTGTACGTGACGGGCGAGGAGTCGGCGAGCCAGGTGCGGCTGCGGGCGGACCGCATCGGCGCGCTCTCGGAGCACCTGTACCTGGCGGCCGAGACGGACCTGTCGGCCGTCCTCGCCCACCTCGACTCGGTCAAGCCCTCGCTGCTGATCCTGGACTCGGTGCAGACGGTCGCCTCCCCGGAGATCGACGGCGCCCCCGGCGGCGTGGCCCAGGTGCGCGAGGTGGCCGGCGCCCTCATCCGCGCCTCTAAAGAGCGCGGGATGTCAACGCTCCTCGTCGGCCATGTGACGAAGGACGGCACGATCGCCGGCCCCCGGCTGCTGGAGCACCTGGTGGACGTCGTCCTCCACTTCGAGGGCGACCGGCACGCCCGGCTGCGCCTGGTCCGGGGCGTGAAGAACCGCTACGGGGCGACGGACGAGGTCGGCTGCTTCGAGCTGCACGACGAGGGGATCACCGGCCTGGCCGACCCGAGCGGGCTGTTCCTCACCCGCCGGGCGGAGCCGGTGCCGGGCACGTGTCTGACGGTCACCCTGGAGGGCCGCCGCCCGCTGGTGGCCGAGGTGCAGGCGCTCACGGTGGACTCCCAGATCCCATCGCCCCGCCGCACCACCTCGGGCCTGGAGACGTCCCGGGTCTCGATGATGCTGGCGGTGCTCGAACAGCGGGGCCGCATCAGCGCCCTGGGTAAACGGGACATCTACAGCGCGACCGTGGGCGGTGTGAAGCTGTCCGAGCCGGCCGCCGACCTGGCCGTCGCCCTGGCCCTGGCCAGCGCCGCGAGCGACACCCCGCTGCCGAAGAACCTGGTGGCCATCGGCGAGGTGGGGCTCGCGGGCGAGGTCAGACGGGTCACGGGCGTCCAGCGCCGGCTGGCGGAGGCGCACCGGCTCGGTTTCACGCACGCCCTGGTGCCGTCCGATCCGGGCAAGGTGCCCGCCGGGATGCGGGTGCTGGAGGTCGCCGACATAGGCGATGCGCTGCGGGTACTCCCCCGCGGCCGCCGCCGGTCCGGCGGGGCCGACGGCGGGGACGAAGGCAGGGGCGACAGCAGGGGCGACAGCAGAGGCGACGGCGGCGGGAAGGCCGCGTCGCGGGCCCGGCCGGAGGACGCCCCTCTTCAATCGGCTCGGCGCCAGTAGACTTTCCCCTGGTCCCGCCCTCCCCCAGCACGCGACCGGAAACGGGGGCGCGGGGGCGGTCCGCGGCCACCGTTGACCATGCGACCGGAGGAGTGCAGTGGCAGCCAACGACCGGGCATCGGGCCCCGGCAGGGCCGGGGGCGGCTCCGGTGGCTCCCATGCCGACGGGCTGATGCGCGCCTCGCTGAGCGCCGTCGCGCCCGGCACGGCCCTGCGCGACGGCCTTGAGCGCGTTCTTCGCGGCAATACGGGCGGGCTCATCGTCCTCGGCATGGACAAGACCGTCGACTCGATGTGCACCGGCGGTTTCGTCCTCGACGTGGAGTTCAGCGCGACCAGGCTCCGTGAGCTGTGCAAGCTCGACGGGGCGCTGATCCTCGACAAGGACATCACCAAGATCGTCCGGGCGGGCGTGCAGCTCGTGCCGGACGCGTCGATCCCGACGGAGGAGACCGGCACCCGGCACCGCACGGCGCAGCGGGTCTCCATCCAGTGCGGCTTCCCCGTCGTCTCCGTGAGCCAGTCGATGCGGCTGATCGCGCTGTACGTGGACGGGGAGCGGCGCGTGCTGGAGGAGTCCGGCGCGATCCTGTCCCGCGCCAACCAGGCGCTGGCCACCCTGGAGCGGTACAAGCTCCGCCTGGACGAGGTGGCCGGCACGCTCTCCGCCCTGGAGATCGAGGATCTGGTCACGGTCCGGGACGTCACGGCGGTCTCGCAGCGCCTGGAGATGGTGCGGCGCATCGCCACGGAGATCGCCGAGTACGTCGTCGAACTGGGTACCGACGGGCGCCTGCTCTCCCTCCAGCTGGACGAGTTGATCGCGGGCGTGGAGCCGGAGCGCGACCTGGTGGTCCGGGACTACGTCCCCGAGCCGACCGCCAAGCGCACCCGGACGGTCCCCGAGGCGCTCGCCGAGCTCGACTCGCTCACCCACACCGAGCTCCTCGAACTGCCCATCGTGGCGCGGGCCCTGGGCTACAGCGGCTCGCCGGAGACGCTGGACTCGGCCGTCTCGCCGCGCGGCTACCGCCTGCTGGCGAAGGTGCCGCGGCTGCCCGGCGCGATCATCGAGCGGCTGGTGGAGCACTTCGGCGGGCTGCAGAAGCTGCTGGCCGCGAGCGTGGACGACCTCCAGGCCGTGGAGGGCGTCGGCGAGGCCCGCGCCCGCTCGGTCCGCGAGGGCCTGTCCCGCCTGGCGGAGTCGTCGATCCTGGAGCGGTACGTGTAGGGCCTGGGAGGCGACGGCGAGAGGGGGGTCCCGGACGGGACCCCCCTCTCGCCGTAGAAACCCGCCGCGCGGCGCTCAGCCCTTGTCCAGGACGAACTGCCCGCGGTCGACGACGCCTCCGACCTTGACCTCGACCCGGTAGGTGCCCGCCGCGGCCACCGCCCCGGCCGACGGGGCGGCGCACTGCGGGGCGCTGCGCTTGCGGTCCCACTCCAGGGTGCGCTTGGTCTCGCCCGAGCCGGGCACCTCCACCAGCACCTCGCCGCGGCCGCGCGGGCAGTCGTCGGACGCCCAGACGTGCTGCGTCCCGGCCGGGTCGGTGATCTTGAGGACGGCGGTCGGCGACCCGATGTCGACCTTGCAGGCGCCGCTGCCCGTGTTCTTGAGCACGATCTCGAACTTCGGCCGCTCGCCCGGCCCGTAGGAGCCCTTGACGCTGCGCACCGTCACCTGGAACGAACCTGACGTGCAGTCAGGCACCGAGGCGTTCTTGGACAGCACCTTGGCGTCACCGGCCCCCAGCACGCCCGCGGCCGGCCCCGCACCGGAGCCACCGCCCGTACCGCCGGAACCACCGGCACCGCCCGCGGAACCGGCGCCGCCGCCCGAGCCACCGCCCGTACCACCGGCCCCGCCGCCACTGCCGCCGCCGACGGTGCCGAGACCGCCGACGCTGCCGCCCTGGTCCTGGCCGGAACCACCGCTGCCGCCGCCGCTGCCCGTGCCGCCGGCGCCGTTCGACTCGTCACGGCCGCCGGGCCGTTGGCTGTAGTGCGGCCCGGACGGGGTCGGGCCGGGCGTGATGGTGGCACCGCCCGAGTCACCGCCGCCCTTGGACGCGCCGTTCTTGCCGTCCGACGACCCGTCCTCACCGCCGAGCGTGAGCAGCCACACCACCAGGAGGGCCAGGAGGCCGAGCACGGCAAGCGCAACTCCCCTCCGGCGCCAGTAGATGGAGGAGGGAAGCGGCCCGATCGGATTGCGCAGTGATCCCACGCGAAAACTCTACGAGAGATCCGGCCGGGCTCCACCCCGTACCCGCCGTATGAGTGCCTACTTTTCTCATCATCCGACCGGTGGGAAGCACTTTTCTGTCGTTTCACGCAGCAAATCTCACGCCCCTTCAGCAGGGGGCGTCCGGCCGCCGCCATTCCGTCCGGTGTCCGAACCCCCGTCCGTTGTCGACGAGTCGGAGCCAGTCGGGGCGCAGCTCCCAGAGTTCGGTCCGGTCCATCGCCTGCCGCAGCCGCTCCGAACGTTCCACGTAGGGGAAGCGGGCGCGGTACGCGTCCCAGGCCGCCGCGCGTTCCGCGCCGGCGAGGAGGTGGCAGGTGCCGCGCCCCTGGACGCCGGTGAGGGCGGTCCACTCCTGGCCGTCGCGCTGCACGGTGAACGCGGCGCGGGCGTTCCCGGATGCGAGGGCACGGCCGTGGCGGGTGGTGGTGGAGGTGACGAAGACCAGGGAGATCCGTTCATCTCCGCGGCCTTCCCCGGGCGAACCGGGCTCGTACGGCGGCCGGTTGCGCACCGCGTAGAGCACCGCGCACGCCTGCGGGCCCTCGTCGTCGCCGTAGGCGAGGGTGAGGGTGGTGTGCGTGCCGAGGGCCGCGCGGATCTCCGGCGGCGGGCCCGCGGCCGGACCGGTGTGCGTCTCCGTCATGGACCCAGTCTCCGTCATGGCCCGGTTCCACCCTTCGCCACCGCGATCGGGTCCGGTCAGGAACCAACCCGGGCCCGGTCACCCCGCGTCACGACCGGTGACAGATGAACCGCCGGCTCCCGTTCGCCGTCGTCTCGACGATCGCGCTCGGGCACCCCTCGGGGCAGAGCGGGGCGGCGGCGGCCGTGTTGCGGTAACGCTCCGGCGGGTGTTTGCAGGCGGAGCAGTACCAGCCCGGCGCCAGGCCGGGGACGGGCGTCATGTCCCACCACAGCGGGTTCGCGCACGCGCGACAGCGGACCAGGGGCGGAGCTTCACGGCGGCCTTCCACGGTTCCATGGTCGGCGGACGGGCGGGCCGCCGGGCCGCCGGCCGCCCGGGATCACCCGTACGAGACCCCCGCGCCCGCGCCGTTCCGTCCCCTCCCCCGCACGAACCTCCGGAGCACCCCCTGAAGTCGGCGTTTTCCGCGCCGCGCGCCCCCGTGCCAGGATCGGGAGCGCCATGACTACGACTCCCGCCCTGCCGAAGCAGACGCCCGGTTCCGCTTCGGCCTCCGAAACCGCCCTGCACCTCCCGGTGATCGCCTGGTTCGAGGCCCACGCCCGGGACCTCCCCTGGCGGCGCCCGGAGGCCGGCCCCTGGGGCGTGATGGTCAGCGAGTTCATGCTCCAGCAGACGCCCGTCAGCCGCGTCCTGCCGGTGTACGAGGAGTGGCTCGCCCGCTGGCCGCGCCCCGCCGACCTGGCCGCCGAGCCGCCGGGGGAGGCCGTCCGCGCCTGGGGCCGGCTCGGCTACCCGCGCCGGGCGCTGCGGCTGCACGCCGCGGCGACGGCGATCACCGAGCGGCACGGCGGCGCGGTGCCGGACGACCACGCCGAGCTGCTGGCGCTGCCGGGCGTCGGCGAGTACACGGCCGCCGCCGTGGCGTCCTTCGCGTACGGGCAGCGCCACGCCGTCCTGGACACCAATGTGCGCCGGGTCCTCGCCCGGGCGGTCACCGGCGTCCAGTACCCGCCGAACGCCACCACCGCCGCCGAGCGCCGGCTGGCCCGGGAGCTGCTGCCAGGCGAGGAGGCGGTGGCCGCCCGCTGGGCGGCGGCGTCCATGGAACTGGGCGCGCTGGTGTGCACGGCCCGCACGCCGGTCTGCGGGCGCTGCCCGATCGCCGCCCGCTGCGCCTGGCGCGCCGCCGGCTCCCCCGAGCACGACGGACCGCCGCGCCGCGGGCAGACCTACACGGGCACCGACCGCCAGGTCCGCGGCAAGCTGCTGGCGGTGCTGCGGGAGGCGGTGGCGCCGGTGCCGCAGGAGGCGCTGGACGCCGTCTGGGACGAGCCCGCGCAGCGGGCCCGGGCGCTGGACGGGCTGGTGGCGGACGGGCTCGTGGAGCCGCTGGAGGACGGGACGTACCGGCTGCCGCTGACCTAGCGGAGGCCGTCCTCACCCCCCTCTGAATCGGACAGAGCTGCCCTTACCCCCCACCTGTTACACAACCTATGGACAGCTGTGCACCAGCCGCAGTGCTGCTGCACATCACGTCGCAACAGCTCCTCCGTAGCGTCCTCTCTCGTGCTGGAAGACCATCCGGCGCGCACCAGCAGGCACGGGGACGCAAGCGGAATGGAGGCTGCGAGTATGGCCAGCAGCGGCAAGGTTCTGGACTTCGAGGAGTACGTACGCAACCGTCAGGACGCTCTCCTGCGGAGTGCGCGGCGGCTCGTCCCGGACCCCATCGACGCTCAGGACCTGCTCCAGACCGCGCTGGTCCGCACCTACGGCCGCTGGGACGGCATAGCGGACAAGTCGCTGGCCGACGCCTACCTCCGCCGTGTCATGATCAACACTCGTACGGAGTGGTGGCGGGCCCGTAAGCTCGACGAGGTGCCCACCGAGCAGCTTCCCGACGCGAGCGTCGAGGACGGGACCGAGCAGCACGCCGACCGCGCGCTGCTGATGGACGTCCTCGGGGTCCTGGCGCCCAAGCAGCGCAGCGTCGTCGTCCTGCGACACTGGGAGCAGATGAGCACCGAGGAGACGGCGGAGGCGCTCGGCATGTCGACCGGCACGGTCAAGAGCACCCTGCACCGGGCACTGGCGCGGCTGCGTCAGGAGCTGGAGAACCGGGACCTGGACTTCCACGCCCTCGATCGTCACGAGCGGGGGCAGGAACGGTGCGCGGCCTGAGAAAGGCGATCGGCGAGGAGGCCGGCCGGACCGATCCGGCCACGCGACCCGCCCGTCCCGCACTGATCGCCGGCGGGACGGTCACCGCGTTCGCCGCGGTCGCCGGGCTGCTGCTCGCGGGCTGCAACACCAGCAGCGAGGGCGTCCGCAAGGAGGGCCCCGCCCAGCCGCAGTCGGCGGCGAAGGCGGAGAAGCGCACCGCGACGCCCTCCGCGCCGCCCACCCGGCGGAAGATCGACGCCGCCGCCCTGATCAAATCCGATCCGAAGATCAGCGACGCGGTCAAGAAGAACTTCAAGCCGTGCGTGAAGGACCAGTACCCGGTCGACGTGATCTACGGGCAGCTCACCGGCGGCTCCCGGGACGACGTCGTCGTGAACATCCTGACCTGCGGCGACGCCATCGGCATCGGTTCGTATGTGTACCGTGCCAAGGGAGACTCGTACGAGAATGTGTTCTCGTCCGAGCAGTCGCCCGTCTACGCCGACATCGACCGCGGGGATCTGCTGATCACCTCGCAGATCTACGGTTCGGGCGACCCCGTCGCCGACCCGTCGGGCGAGGACGAGGTGACGTACCACTGGTCGGACGGAAAGTTCCGGGAGACGGGACGTACGCACACCGACTTCAGCAAGGTGGGCGGCAGCACGGGCAAGAGCGAGAATTCGGGCTAGGAGGGCTGGGAGCGGCGTGGCCGATACGCATGTGCTCTTCGTCGAGGACGACGATGTGATCCGCGAAGCGACGCAGCTCGCCCTCGAACGGGACGGCTTCGTCGTCACCGCCGTGCCCGACGGGCTCCAGGGCCTGGAGCGGTTCCGGGAGCGGCGGCCCGACATCGCCCTGCTCGACGTGATGGTCCCCGGCCTGGACGGCGTCAGCCTCTGCCGGCGCATCCGCGACGAGTCCACCGTGCCGGTCATCATGCTGTCGGCGCGCGCCGACAGCATCGACGTCGTCCTCGGCCTGGAGGCCGGCGCCGACGACTACGTGACCAAGCCCTTCGACGGCGCCGTCCTGGTCGCCCGGATCCGCGCCGTGCTGCGCCGCTTCGGACACGCCAGCGGCGCGGCCGGGGCCTCGGGCGCGGACGAGCACGGCGGCATCGAGGGCGGCGGCCTGCTGCGCTTCGGCGACCTGGAGGTCGACACGGAGGGCATGGAGGTCCGCAAGGGCGGCGCGCCCGTCGCCCTGACCCCGACCGAGATGCGGCTGCTGCTGGAGTTCTCGTCGGCCCCCGGGACCGTGCTCTCCCGCGACCGGCTGCTGGAGCGCGTCTGGGACTACGGCTGGGGCGGCGACACCCGCGTGGTGGACGTCCACGTACAGCGGCTGCGGGGCAAGATCGGTCAGGACCGCATCGAGACGGTCCGCGGTTTCGGCTACAAACTCAGAGGCTGACCTTTCGTGACCCGCCCCCACCAGGTCGCATCCCTCCGCGGGGACGCGGTCCCCCAGGAGCCCCACCCGCCATGGTGAACCTCACCCTCCGCAGCGGTCTGCGCTGGAAGGTCAGCCTCGCCATCGCCGGTGTCGGCGCGCTGATCGCGGTCGCGCTCAGCCTGGTCGTGCACAACGCCGCCCGCGCCTCCATGATCAACAGCAGCCGCGATGTAATGGACCAGCGCATCCAGCTGGCCGAGCGCTACTACCGGACCAGCCAGGGCCGGACCACGCTGCACGCCAAGGTGGACGACCCCGCGCTGCCCGAACAGCTGCGGGAGGCCGCCGCCCTCGGGCAGCGCGCCACCTTCGTCCAGGACAGCGGCGGCTCCGCCCCCCAGGTCTGGGCGTCGGTCCCGCTGGCCAACGGCAAGATCCTCTCCATGCACCAGCCGTTCCAGGACCGGCTGAAGATCCTCGACGAGATGGACCGGGCCCTGATCATCGGCTCGGTCTCGGTGGTCCTCGGCGGCTGCGCGCTCGGCATCCTCATCGGCGGCCAGCTCTCCCGCCGGCTGCGCAAGGCGTCCGCCGCCGCCCGCAAGCTCGCCGACGGCGACCGCGACGTCCGGGTGCGGGAGGCCATCGGCGGCCGGGTGCGCGACGAGACGGACGACCTCGCCCGCGCCGTCGACGGCATGGCGCAGGCCCTCCAGGACCGCCTGGAGGCGGAACGACGGGTCACCGCCGACATCGCCCACGAGCTGCGCACCCCCGTCACCGGCCTGCTGACGGCCGCCGAACTGCTGCCCCCCGGCCGCCCCACCGAGCTGGTCAGGGACCGCGCCCAGGCCATGCGCACCCTCGTCGAGGACGTCCTGGAGGTGGCCCGGCTGGACGGCTTCGCCGAACGGGCCGAGATGCAGGAGATCGAACTCGGCGAGTTCGTGGTGCGCCGGGTGCGCACCTTCTCGCCCGAGGCCCGGGTCACCGTCGTCCGGCACGCCTACGTCAACACCGACCCCCGGCGGCTGGAGCGCATCCTCGGCAACCTGCTCGCCAACGCCGCCAAGCACGGCCGGGGGCCCGTCGAGGTCACCGTGGAGGGCCGCGTCCTGCGCGTCCGCGACCACGGCCCGGGCTTCCCCGAGGACCTGCTGCGGGAGGGGCCCAGCCGCTTCCGCACCGGCAGCGAGGACCGGGCCGGCAAGGGCCACGGCCTCGGCCTGACGATCGCCGCCGGCCAGGCCCGGGTGCTGGGCGCCCGCCTCACCTTCCGCAACGCGGACCCGGAGGCGGCGGGCGGCGGCGGGGCGATCGCGGTGCTGTGGCTACCGGAGTCGTCGCCGACGAGCACAGGGACATTTCCGATCATCCGGGTGCCGGACTGAGGTCAACCAGGCGCCGGACCGAGGTCAGCCGGGCACCGGACTGAGTCCTCCGGGTGCCGGGCTGAGCGGACGCCGAGCTCTCCGCCGCCGCTGCCATCTGCCATAAGGGGTCACAGGGGGTACCCACCGTCCCGCCCAAGATCGCCATTAAAGTTGCCCGCTGAACCAAAGGCGCCGCACGGACGGGCGCCGCAGTACAGGGGGACGCATGGGCATCAAGGGACGGCTCGGAAACGTCGGCGGAGCGCTGACCCAGGCGGCGAGCGCCGGAAAGGCGGCCGCCGAGCGCGCGGCCGCGGCCGGACGTGAGGCGGCCGGCCGGTCCGCGACGGCGGGCCGGGCGGCGGCGGACGCGGGCCGGGACCGGCTGGCCGCCGGCGGCGACTGGGTCATGGAGGCCCTCGAACGCCTCGGCGCCCCGGACGCCCCGGCCACCCGGCCCTGGGAGGTCTCCCTCGGCAGCCTGATCGGCAGCCACCCGCTGGTCCCGGGCGCGCTCGCGAAGCCGCTCAAGCTCCTGGACCGGTTCGGAGCGGTGCGCATCGGCCCCGACTCCGTCGGCTTCGACGGCGACGACATCCCCTGGGACAAGGTCGTCGAGATCCGCATGGTCGGCGGCTACCGCTCGCTCACCAAGGACGTCATCGACGGCGCCTTCGAGGGCGTCCGGCGCGTCCTGATCGCCGTCCCCGGCCGCGACTGGGTCCTGGACCGGGTCGCGGAGGCCCTCACGTCGCTCCTCTTCCGCCGCCTGCGCGGCGCGGACGAGACGGGCACCGTCCAGGACGTGCTCGTCCCCGGGGAGATCGTCTACCGGGGCGGCGCGTTCGGCCGGAAGAAGAGCTGCGAGGTGAGCCTGTACCCGCTGGCGTTCCTGCTGGGCAGCCCGGCGGTGGTGCACAGCCTGCTCACGACCGCCGAGGCCCGCGGCGTCCCGGTGGTCCGCCCCGAGGGTGGGATCGACGTCGTCGAGATGGCGGTACTGCGGGAGCTGGAGGCCCGGGCGTGCGGTGGCCCGGCGAAGACCCTGACCGCGGCGGAGTGACGACAGCCCCCTGACACGCGGAAGGGCGGGGAACCCGCGACGTGGGGGTCCCCGCCCTTCTCACCGGCCGGCGTGCGTCAGAGCTTCTCGCCGTGACCGCTCAGGAAGCCGAGCGGCTCGACCGAGGAGCCGTAGTTCGGGGTCGTACGGATCTCGAAGTGCAGGTGCGGACCGGACGAGTTGCCGGTCGAGCCCGACAGGCCGATCTGCTGGCCAGCGGTCACGCTCTGGCCGACCTGCACGGCGACGGACGACAGGTGCGCGTACTGGGAGTACGTGTTGTCGTCGTGCTTGATCACGATGGCGTTGCCGTACGCGGCACCGTCACCGCCGCCGTTCGCACCGGCCTTCACGACGACACCCTTGTGCACGGCCTTCACGGCGGTGCCGCTGGGCACGACCAGGTCCTGGCCGCTGTGCTTGTTGGCCCACATATTGCCGTCCTTGCCGAACGGCTGGCCGATGACGTACCCGTCGACCGGCTTCACCCAGGCGTCGGCCAGGTTGGCACGGGCCTGCGAACGGTTCGCCCGCTCCTTCTCGGCCGCGCGCTTGGTCTTCTCCGCCTTGGCCGCCTTCTCGGCATGCTCCTTGTCGGCGACCTTCTTCTGCGTCTCGGCCTGCGCCTTCAGCGACTCGCCGAAGGCGGTCGCGGAGTCGGCGGACAGCACGGAGAACCCCTGCGCGACGGGCTCCGCGGCCAGCGCCACGCCCGCACCCAGTGCCAGCGACGCGCCCAGGCCGACGGCCAGAGTGGTGGCGGTGCGGCGGGTACGGAAAACGTTGCGCTTCGACATAAAGAAAAACCTCCAAGACAGGAATCGATCCCGGCTGCGGACCGGGATCGCCCTACCTTGATAGCCGCCGCTTCCCAGCCGCTCCAAGTGGCCTTTCTACGGCCGCCGCTAGTAGCGAGGGCGAAGTGACCGAGACCCTTGCCCCCTGGAATTCCGGGTGCGCTTCCCGCAATTCCGAAGGCGCCTTTCCTGCTAAAGCGGGTAGTACTCCGGAAATACCCTGTGCGCCTTGTCACCGCGCCGGGACCTCCGGCTCCCCCGTTCCGGGACCAAAGGCCCCCCACCGCCGGTACGCTCCCGGTCAGCAATCGCCTACGCACCGCGACGCCCCGGGGGCTCACGACATGACCGACGCATCACCTTTCGACGGCATCGAACTGGCGGAGGCCGTCGAAGCCATCCGCACCGGCCTGACCAGCGCCGCCGCGACCGGCGAGGGCAAGGACCTGGGCTTCGAGGTCGGCGACATCACCATGGAGTTCGGCATCGAGATGCGCCGCGAACTCAAGGGCTCCGGCAAGGTCCGCGCCTGGGTCGTCGACGCGGGCACCGACGCCACCCGCGGCTCCTCCCGCACCCACAAGGTCACCTTCACCCTCACCCCCAAGGACATGCGCACCGGCACCGGCTGGAAGGTCGGCAACCAGCGTCCGGGCGGGGTGTCGAACTTCGGGACGGTGGAGCCGGGGCAGTGACGCCGGAGGACCGGGTGGTCGCGGTCCTGGGGGCGCGGCAGGGCAGCGGCGTGCTGCTGACACCAGAGCTGATCCTCACCAGCGGCCACGTCGTGTCCCCCGGGACCAGCACCGAAGTGATCGCCCTGGGCAACCGCGAGCCGACGGTCTGCGACATCGCGTGGCTCGGCGCGGCCGAACAGTGCGACGCGGCCCTCCTGCGCGCCCACCGCCCCCTCGTCGACGCGGAAGCCCTGCCTCAGCTCCGCTGGGGTGTCCTCGCCACCCGCGAGCCCGTCCCCGGCTGCCAGGCCCTCGGCTTCCCGGACGTCGAACGGTCCGCCGCGGACGCCCTGGACATCGCCCAGGTCCCCGGAACGCTCCTTCCGGGTGCCGCCCGGGTGCGCGGCCGTTCCGTCCTGCGCACGGACCACCATCCGCCGGCTCCCACGCGCCCGGGCGACTCGCCCTGGTCGGGCCTCTCCGGCGGCCCGGTGTACGCCGGCCCACTGCTGGTGGGCGTGGTCGCCGAGGACCGGGAGGGCTGGCAGCACTCCGCCATCGAGGCCGTCCCGCTCTCCCAGATCCTCGGCAAAGCAGGCTTCACCGCCGCCCTCCGGAAGTACTGGCCGAACCGGCCCGAGGCGATCCCGCTCCACTACCCACGCGTCGACGACTTCGCGTACGAGGCGCGCTACGCGAAAGCGGTCAAAGCCCGCTACGGGCAGCTGGAAGTGTTCGGCCTCGACGATCTGGGCGAGCACGAGAGGCGCTGGGACCTGGACACGGCGTACCTGAGCCTCCAGGCGGAGGCCGCCCCGGACCGGGAGGGTGTCCGGGCCCTGCAGGAGCCCGGCCGCGCCCCTCTGGAGCCCGGCCGCGTCGAGGACCTGCTGGCCGTGCACCCGCGCGCGATCCTCCGCGGCGAGGCCGGCGCGGGCAAGACGACGCTGGTGTGGTGGCTCGCCTCGCACACGGCCTGCCAGACCCTGCCGAAGAAGCTGGCCGCCCTGAACGGGCTCGTCCCCTTCGTCGTCCCCATGCGCCGCCTCGCCGCCCTCGGCATCACCAGCCCCTCCCCGGCCCAGCTGCCCGGCATCGCCATCCAGGAGGACGGCATGCCCGACGGCTGGGCGGGCCGCATGCTCGACGCTAGCCGGGTCCTGCTCCTGGTCGACGGCCTGGACGAACTTCCCCGCGAGTCCCGCACCCCCGCCCGCCAGTGGCTCGACGAGTTCCTGCGCCGCTACCCGCTGACCCGCTGCCTGGTCACCGTCCGCCCGCGAGCCGTGGAGGACGGCTGGCTGGACTGGCAGGACTTCCAGGAGCTGCGGATGCTGCCGATGAGCGACGCGGACATCCAGGAGTTCGTGCGGGCCTGGCACAACGCGGCGCGCCTGGGCAAGCACGGCGAGGAACGCACCCGCCTGGACGAGCTGGAACGCAACCTCGCCTCCGAGTTCCAGCGCAACAGGACCCTCAGCGACCTCGCCCGCACCCCCCTCCTCTGCGCCGTCATCTGCGCCCTCCACCGCCGCCGCAGCGGCCTCCTCCCGCACACCCGCTGGGCTCTCTACCGCTCGGCGCTCGCCATGCTGCTCGGAAACCGCGACGTCCGCCGGGGCATCGGCGCCCCGGAAGGCATCGCGCTGGAGGCCGAGGACGCCCAGCAGCTCCTCCAGCACATCGCCATCTGGCTCGTCCGCAACCGGCAGACGGAACTCACCCGCGAACAAGGCGTCCGCCAGATCGAATTGGCCATGCGCAGCCTGCGCCAACTCCGGAAGTACACGGCCGACGCCCTGATGGACCACTTGCTGAATCGCAGCGGCCTCCTCCAGGAACGGTCACCGGACTCCCTCCAGTTCATTCACCGGACGTTCCAGGACTTCCTCGCCGCGAAGGAGTTCCAGGATTCCGACTGCCTCAAGGAATTGCTCGGTCACGCCGCGGAGGAACAGTGGCAGGACGTCATCCGGCTGGTCATCGGGCACTGCAACCGTCGTGAGACCGAAGCGGTGATCGCGGGCCTCGTGGCCGCCGGCGACGCCGCCGGGGAAAGGGAGGCGCGGTTCGCGCTGCGCACCCTCGCCGTGGAGTGCGCGATGAGTGCGGGGGCGCTCGACGACAGCCGGCACGACGAGGTGTGGGAAAGGCTGAGGGCGATGGGCGCTCCCTGCACCGAACAGGAGGTCCTCCACCTGGCCTCACTGGGCCCGGACGCCCTGCCCGTGATTCCCGATCCGGAGGGTCTGCGCCCGGCGGACGCCGTCGGATATGTACAGGTGCTGAGGCTGCTCGGCGACGCCGGACTTTCCCGCCTGGCGCGCTACGGCCGGCTCGACGCCCGGGAGGTCCGCGCGGAAATCGTCGCGTCGTGGCCCTACCTGGACACCCCGCAGTTCGCGGAACAGGTCCTCGCGGGCATGCGTTTGGACGACATGGGCGTGCGCATCTTCCGCCAGTCCCAGCTCGTACACCTACCGCGCCTCGGTCACATCGACAGACTGCTCATCTCCGGGGATTGCGACACGGAAAATCTCCGGACGGCCCTTCGTGCATGCACCACGCGACAGCTCTCGCTCGTCCGCAACAACTCACTCGCCGACCTCGGCCTGCTGCGCGACCATCCGGAAATCGAAGAGCTGTCGATCCATCGCTGCCCCATGGTGAGAGACCTGTCAGCACTGGCCGAGCTGAACCTGACGGCGCTGGAGTTGGTGGCCAACCGCCGTTTGTCCTCCACCGCGTTGACCGTGCTCCCGCGCCTCGTCGGCCTCCGCACCCTGCGGCTCACCAACTTTGCCGACAGCGACGGGCGATTCCCGGACTTACCGCCCGGCCTTGGGCGTCTGACAGTGGTCTCGCAGAACGCACTGCGGCTCGGCAGTCTTGCGCCATTACCGAACTTGAAGGGTTTGTTTCTCTACGCGGAACTGGCAGGGTCAGGCGCACTCCAGCATCTGCGGGAACGCCCGCACCTGACCGAACTGGGACTGCGGGAAAAGGCACTCAGCGATCAGGACCAGAGGCACTGCCTGCCCGGCATCCGGCTACTCGTCCTGGAAGTGGACACACCCGTCCTGACACCCGATCTACGTAGCCGCTTCCCAGGGCTGCGGAAGGTTCGCATCGAAGACGTGAGGGACGACGCCGAGCAGGCTCTCGACCTCTCAGTCCTGCGGGGCGAACCGGCCCTCGAAATCGAGGTCGAAAACCTCAAGGGTCATCCGACCGTTCTCGACCCCCACCTCTTCGGCGACCGCCTGACCATCAACGGCCAACCCGCCGCGTAAAAGCCACCGGCCCCGGTCCCGCATCCGCGGTCCCGGGGCCGACAGCCCTACTCAGTAAGCGCTACCGAAGCGACGCTCACGCGTCCTTCGACAGGTTCGGCCCGGCACCGCCGGCCGCCTGCTCCACCGGCGGGGTGTCCGGCAGGGCCGACTTCTCCTCGCCGCGGAAGGTGAACTTCTTCTCCTCGCCCTCACCCTCGGTGCCGACGACCACGATGTGCCCGGGCCGCAGCTCGCCGAAGAGGATCTTCTCGGAGAGGATGTCCTCGATCTCGCGCTGGATCGTCCGGCGCAGCGGACGCGCACCCAGGATCGGGTCGTAACCGCGCTTCGCGAGCAGCTGCTTCGCGTCGCCGCTCAGCTCGATGCCCATGTCGCGGTCGCGCAGCCGCTCGTCGACCTTGGCGATCATCAGGTCGACGATCTGGATGATGTCTTCCTGCGACAGCTGGTGGAAGACCACCGTGTCGTCGACACGGTTGAGGAACTCGGGCCGGAAGTGCTGCTTGAGCTCCTCGTTGACCTTGGCCTTCATCCGCTCGTAGCCGGTCTTGACGTCGCCCTGCGCGGCGAAGCCCAGGTTGAAGCCCTTGGAGATGTCCCGGGTGCCGAGGTTGGTCGTCATGATGATGACCGTGTTCTTGAAGTCCACGACCCGGCCCTGGGAGTCGGTCAGGCGACCGTCCTCCAGGATCTGAAGCAGCGAGTTGAAGATGTCCGGGTGGGCCTTCTCGACCTCGTCGAAGAGGACCACGGAGAACGGCTTGCGCCGCACCTTCTCGGTCAGCTGGCCGCCCTCTTCGTAGCCCACGTAGCCGGGGGGCGAACCGAAGAGACGCGAGACCGTGTGCTTCTCGCTGAACTCCGACATGTCGAGGGAGATCAGCGCGTCCTCGTCGCCGAAGAGGAACTCGGCGAGCGTCTTGGACAGCTCGGTCTTACCGACACCCGAGGGGCCGGCGAAGATGAACGATCCGCCCGGACGCTTCGGGTCCTTGAGGCCCGCACGGGTGCGCCGGATGGCCTGGGAGAGCGCCTTGATGGCGTCCTTCTGGCCGATGACGCGCTTGTGGAGCTCGTCCTCCATGCGCAGCAGACGCGAGGACTCCTCCTCGGTCAGCTTGAAGACCGGGATGCCAGTGGCGGTGGCCAGGACCTCGGCGATCAGCTCGCCGTCGACCTCGGCGACGACGTCCATGTCGCCGGCCTTCCACTCCTTCTCCCGCTTGGCCTTGGCGGCCAGCAGCTGCTTCTCCTTGTCGCGGAGGGAAGCGGCCTTCTCGAAGTCCTGCGAGTCGATCGCGGACTCCTTCTCCCGGCGCACGTCGGCGATCTTCTCGTCGAACTCGCGGAGGTCCGGCGGCGCGGTCATCCGGCGGATGCGCATCCGGGAACCGGCCTCGTCGATCAGGTCGATCGCCTTGTCCGGCAGGAAGCGGTCGGAGATGTAGCGGTCGGCCAGGGTGGCGGCCTGGACCAGGGCCTCGTCGGTGATGGAGACGCGGTGGTGCGCCTCGTACCGGTCGCGGAGGCCCTTGAGGATCTCGATGGTGTGCGGCAGCGACGGCTCGGCGACCTGGATGGGCTGGAAGCGGCGCTCCAGCGCGGCGTCCTTCTCCAGGTGCTTGCGGTACTCGTCGAGCGTCGTGGCACCGATGGTCTGGAGCTCGCCGCGGGCCAGCATCGGCTTGAGGATCGAGGCGGCGTCGATCGCGCCCTCGGCGGCACCCGCGCCGACGAGCGTGTGCAGCTCGTCGATGAACAGGATGATGTCGCCGCGGGTGCGGATCTCCTTGAGGACCTTCTTCAGGCGCTCCTCGAAGTCACCGCGGTAGCGGGAGCCCGCCACCAGGGCGCCGAGGTCCAGGGTGTAGAGGTGCTTGTCCTTGAGGGTCTCGGGCACCTCGCCCTTGACGATGGCCTGGGCCAGTCCCTCGACGACGGCGGTCTTGCCGACGCCGGGCTCGCCGATGAGGACGGGGTTGTTCTTGGTACGGCGGGACAGCACCTGCATGACCCGCTCGATCTCCTTCTCGCGCCCGATGACCGGGTCGAGCTTGGACTCGCGGGCGGCCTGCGTGAGGTTGCGGCCGAACTGGTCCAGGACGAGCGAGGTCGAGGGGGTGCCCTCGGCCGGGCCGCCGGCGGTGGCGGCCTCCTTGCCCTGGTAGCCCGAGAGCAGCTGGATGACCTGCTGCCGCACCCGGTTCAGATCGGCGCCCAGCTTCACGAGGACCTGGGCGGCGACGCCCTCGCCCTCGCGGATCAGGCCGAGCAGGATGTGCTCCGTACCGATGTAGTTGTGGCCGAGCTGGAGGGCCTCGCGGAGCGACAGCTCCAGGACCTTCTTGGCACGGGGGGTGAAGGGGATGTGCCCGGACGGGGCCTGCTGGCCCTGGCCGATGATCTCCTCCACCTGCTGGCGGACCGCCTCGAGCGAAATCCCGAGGCTCTCCAGGGCCTTAGCGGCGACACCCTCACCCTCGTGGATCAGGCCCAGGAGGATGTGCTCGGTGCCGATGTAGTTGTGGTTGAGCATCCGGGCTTCTTCCTGAGCCAGGACGACAACCCGCCGCGCACGGTCGGTGAACCTCTCGAACATCGTTAATCGCTCCTCAGAGCGGTCAGGCAGTAAGGGGTCGGTCCCCTCCCTGTCCTTCCGCATGCTAGTCCCGCGGGACGGGACAGCTCATTCCAACTGCCGACATCCGTCCGGATCACCCCCGCGTCGACGGGGAAACCTGCTGCCGAACAGCCGACAACTCCTCCAACCCGATGGTGGGAGACGATGTTCCCGCAGGCCAGGCATATACGCCCACCGCCACTACGCCGATGGCGAACGCACCCCTGGTCCGGCCGGACCGGCCGCACCCCCGGATCTTCCCGGCGGACGCGCCTCCAGCCCTGCGGTACCGCCTCTCCCCATGGTGGGAGTCCTACCCCCAGGGGCGCACGCTCCATGCGGCGCAGGCCGGCGTACTCCGCTACGGGCGAACACCCTCGCGCTACCCGGGGCGCTTATGCGCCCCGCCCCTCCAGTACGGAGAGTGCCCATTTATGGACAGCGCGTAACCTCAAGGGGTCGGCTCAGTTGCACCGTTCATGGCCCCTGCCGTGCCGCAACCCCGCCCCGGAGATCCCACCGGAGATCCCACCGGAGACGTCGCCGGACACCTTCCCGGAGACCTCGCCCACGCCCTGCCGGCGGCCCGCCGACGACACTGGTACGAGCACGAGCTCGGCTGGCCTACCACCGGCGGCGAACCGCTCGGGCTGCCGACCGGGCTGCGCTTCGACGCGCTGGGTCTGCCCGCGGACGCGGGCGTCGCGGTGCTGGCGCGGGTGCGCCCCACCGGACCCGTGGCGCTCGACCGGCGGGCCGGGACGCTGTGGTTCCTGACCGCCGTGGGCAGCGCGGACGAGCTGCCGGAGCTGCTGCGCTGGCTGGAGTGGGACGGCATCGCCCTGGACCTCACGGCGCTGGGCTCCGGCGGCCGGATCCCCGCGCCGGCACCCGTGGGCGTCCGGTTCCCCCGGTCCCGTACGAGCGGGACGGGCGGGACGGCCCGGCCGGAACGGCAGACCCGCGTGGACCGCGAAAGCCGCGCGCCCCGGGAAAACCGGGAATACCCGGAAACCCCGGGAAAGGGGCGCCCCTGGGAAAGGGGCCCTTCCGATCCGCGGGAGGCCGTGTGGTTGCGGCCTCCCCGGCCTGGTCGCGAGGTGGAGCCGACACTTCCGGTGACCGGCCTCGGGGGCGGCAGGCTCGCCCCCGATTACGTACGGCTGGTGAGCGCGGCGGCCACGGAGTGCCACCGAGCCCGGCTGCTGCGCGCCGGACGGTCGCGCAGGGGGCCGACGGGGGATCAGCCGTTGGCCTTCTCGTACGCCTCACGGATCTCGGCGGGGACGCGGCCCCGGTCGTTGACGTTGTAACCGTTCTCCTTGGCCCACGCGCGGATCTTCGCGGTGTCCTGGCTCGCCCCTGCGGAGGCGGCACGGCCACCACGGCTGCGGCCCGCCGAGCGACCGCCGGTACGACGGCCGTTCTTGGCGTACGGCTCCAGCAGCCCGCGCAGCTTGTCGGCGTTGGCGGTGGTGAGGTCGATCTCGTACGTCTTGCCGTCCAGAGCGAACGTCACCGTCTCGTCCGCCTCGCCGCCGTCGAGGTCGTCGACAAGAAGGACCTGAACCTTCTGCGCCACGGGGGGATTCCTTTCATCAGCAGAAAAGGGATTACGGAGGAATAGCAAACCGCCTTTCCCGGAAAAACACAAACCCCCGGGGAAGGTTCAGTCGTCCTTCCGCACGGGAACCACGGCTTCCAGGACGGCACGATAGGGGCGCGATTCGGACATAGGGACCGGCGATCACAGATGCAGAAGCATCCGGCTGTTGCCAAGGGTGTTCGGCTTCACCCGTTCGAGACCCAGGAACTCGGCAACACCCTCGTCATAGGAGCGCAGCAGCTCGCTGTAGACATCACCGTCCACCGGGGTCTCACCGATCTCGACGAAGCCGTGCTTGGCGAAGAACTCGACTTCGAAGGTGAGGCAGAAAATGCGCCGCACCCCCAGCCAGCGCGCCGTCTGCAGCAGCTTGTCGAGTACCGCGTGACCGACACCGCCGCCCTTGACCGCGGGGTCGACGGCCAGCGTGCGGACCTCGGCGAGGTCTTCCCACATCACGTGCAGTGCGCCGCATCCGATGACCGTACCGTCTTCGTCGCGTTCGGCGACCCAGAACTCCTGGATGTCCTCGTAAAGGGTCACCGTCGCTTTGTCGAGCAGGATGCGGTCGCGGGCGTAGGTGTTGATGAGCCGGCGCACGGCGGGCACATCGGAGGTCCGGGCCCTGCGGACGGTGAGGACTTTTGCCGGGGCGGACCGGCCGGAAGCTGCTTCGGAAGCTGCGGGCATAAGCGGACGCTATCGCCCCGGCGGCGGCTCGTCCTCGCCGGGCCGACCGAGTTGGACGACGCGGATCGCGTCCCGGAGGGCTTCCCGTTGTTCGGCCGACATCATGCCGAAGAAGGCGACGAGAGCGGCCGCGGGGTTGTCACTGACGGACCAGGCTTCGTTCATCAGTGCGGCCGAGTAGGCGGCCCGGTTGGACACCGCCTCATATCGATAGGCCCGGCCTTCGGCTTCCCGGCGCAGCCAGCCCTTCTGATACAGGTTGTCCATTACGGTCATGACGGTGGTGTAGGCGATCGACCGTTCCCGCTGAAGGTCTTCGAGGACTTCTCGAACAGTGACCGGCCGGTTCCACTCCCACACGCGCGTCATGACGGCGTCTTCCAGATCACCGAGGCGTCGAACCACACGCGAATAATAGTGGGAGATGTCTCGAATGCCGGTTTATCGGGCCGCGGCCCGCGAAGGGGGCGGGGAACGGGGCGGGGAAGAGGGCCGCGAAAAGGGCGTGCGGCCCGGGAAATACCCCGGGCCGCACGCCCTTGTCCGCCGCCGGGTTTCCGGCGCGGTTCACGCTCCCGCGGTCTTGGCCTCCGGGGAACCGCCGGCGGCCTCGGCGCGGGCGGCCATGGCGTCGACGATGGCGTCTTCCTTGGCCTTGTTCGCACCGCCCTGGCTCTTGACGATCGTCACGACCAGCGCGGTGAAGGCGATCGCCATCACCACGGGCGGGACGAGCGCGGCGACATAGTCCATGGCCGTCGGCTCCTTCTGGGTGGGAGGGGTCTGGAGGGGCGCGTGCGCCCGGAGGGCCCGGACGCGGCCGGGCGCCCCGTCCAGATTACGCGCGCGCCAACGGCGGCCCGCCGGGGACCTCCGTCCCGCACCCGGCAGCCCGGCCGCCCGCTCCCTGGGCGGGCGGCGCCGGCTTGCGGCGCGGCGGGAAGACCTCGCCGGGGGTCGGGATGGGCCGGCCGCCCGGCTGCGGGGCCTTGGGCGCCGGCGCGGGCGGCGTCTTCGGCCGCTCGGAACCGGGCGCCGGACTCGGCGTCGGACCCGGTGCCGGGCCGGGTTTCGCGGCCGGCCGGGCGCCCGGCTTGGGAGCCTCCGGGCCCCACGCGGGCGGCAGCGCGTCGTGCGCGCCCCGGCGTGGCCGGGCGGCCGGCACGGCGGCGGGGGCGTCCAGGAGGGCGCTCGGGGCGGTGCCGCGGGGACCGGACGCCGTGCAGTCGGCGAGCCGGGTCCGTACGGCGGCCTCCGCGAGCCGCTCGCAGCGCTGGAGGAGGGACCGGCGGCGGCCCCTCTCGGCGGCGCCGGCCGGGGCGGCGCAGAGGGCGCGCAGGGCGGCCAGGTCCTCCGCCCCGGGGCGGTGGCCGGCCGCCAGGGCGTCCTGGAGCCGTTCCACGTAGCCGGGCGCGGTGCCGGGGAGGGCGGCGCGGTAGCGGGCGAGGTCCGCGCGGAGGAAGGCGCGCAGCCTGCCGCCTTCCCTGGCCGCTTCGTCCACGGCCTGCGCGAGCCGGAGGCAGCTCTGCTTCTCGGCGTGCTCGGTGCGGGGCTGGAGGGCGATGGCGAGGGCACGGCGGAGCACGCGCAGCTCGTCGGCGCTGAACGCCATGCCGCCGTGGGATCCATAGGGCGTAGGCATGGGCCGACTTTAAGTGCTAAACGGACAATTTTCGCTTAGCGCGGCCCCTGCGGCGTGGCTCGAACAAGCCCCTCGCCCCGACCGGTCCCTACGCCCGCGCCACGTTCCGCTCGTACACCAGCCGCAGGCCGATCAGCGTCAGCCAGGGCTCGTGCTCGTCGATCACCGTGGCCTCGCCGAGCACCAGCGGCGCCAGGCCGCCGGTGGCGATGACGGTGACGTCGTCCGGATCGTCCGCGAGCTCCCGCGCCATCCGGTTGACGACGCCGTCCACCTGGCCGGCGAAGCCGTGGATGATGCCGGACTGCATCGCCTCGACGGTGTTCTTGCCGATCACGCTGCGCGGCCGGGCCAGTTCGATCTTGCGGAGCTGGGCGCCCTTGACGCCCAGCGCCTCGACGGAGATCTCGATGCCCGGCGCGATCACGCCGCCCACGTACTCGCCGCGCGCGCTCACCGCGTCGAAGGTGGTGGCCGTGCCGAAGTCGACGACGATGGCGGGGCCGTCGTAGAGCTCGACCGCCGCGACCGCGTTGATGATGCGGTCCGCGCCGACCTCCTTGGGGTTGTCCATGAGGATCGGCACACCGGTCTTCACGCCCGGCTCGACCAGGACGGCCGGGACGTCGCCGTAGTAGCGGCGGGTCACCTCGCGCATCTCGTGCAGCACCGACGGGACCGTCGAACAGATGGCGATGCCCTCGATGCCGTCGCCCAGGTCGTCCCCGAGCAGCGGGTGGCGGCCCATGAGGCCCTGGAAGAGGACGGCGAGCTCGTCGGCGGTGCGCCGGGGGTCGGTGGAGATCCGCCAGTGCTCGACGATCTCGTCGCCGTCGAAGAGGCCGAGGACGGTCTGGGTGTTGCCGACGTCGATGGTGAGCAGCATCAGACAGCACCCTCCCGCTCCCGCAGGTCCAGGCCGATGTCGAGGATCGGCGAGGAGTGCGTGAGCGAGCCGACGGCCAGGTAGTCCACACCGGTGACCGCGTACTCGTGCGCGTTGGCCAGGGTGAGCCGGCCGGAGGACTCCAGCCGGGCGCGGCCCGCGACGAGGGCGACGGCCTCGCGGGTCTGCTCGACGGTGAAGTTGTCGAGCAGGATCAGGTCGGCGCCCTCGGCGAGGACCGGCGGGATCTGCTCCAGGTGGTCGACCTCGACCTCGATCGGCAGCTCGGGGAACCGCTCGCGGACGGCCCGGAACGCCTGGGCGACGCCGCCCGCCGCGACCACGTGGTTGTCCTTGACCAGCGCGGCGTCCGAGAGGGACATCCGGTGGTTGACGCCGCCGCCGCAGCGGACCGCGTACTTCTCCAGGGCGCGCAGGCCGGGCGTCGTCTTCCGGGTGTCGCGGACCGCGGCGCCGGTGCCCTCCAGCACGTCGGCCCAGAGCCGGGTGGCGGTGGCGATGCCGGAGAGGCGACAGAGCAGGTTGAGCATGCCGCGCTCGGCGGTGAGCAGGTCGCGGGTGCGGGTGGTGACGGACAGCAGGCGCTGCCCGGCCTCGACCCGGTCGCCGTCCTCGACGTGCCGCTCGACCTCGAAGTCGTCGGTGCAGACGACGGAGAGGATCGCCTCGGCGACCCGGAGCCCGGCCACCGTGCCGGCCTCGCGGGCGGTGAAGTCACCGGTGGCGACGGCGTCCTCGGGGATGGTGGCCACGGAGGTGACGTCCACGCCGCCGTCCAGGTCCTCCTCGACCGTCATGTGCGCGATCTCCTCGACCAGCAGCGGGTCGAGACCGGCGTCCGCGAGCAGCGCCACGAGGCCGCTGTCGAGCCCGCACTCGTAGGCGGAGGCCCCCTCGCCGCAGGCGCAGTCGCCGCCGCAGCCCGGTTCGTCGGTCAGGGTGGTGAGCCGGTACTGGAGGTCGTCGGGCGTGGTCACGCGGTGCTCCTCGGTGCGGAATGCGGGGAAGAGGGGGAGGTGGGGAAAACCGGGGGGAAGGCGGCCGTCTCCGTGATGGAGACCGCAAGCGTACGGTCCGGGCGGAGGGCGACGAGGAGGTGGCGGCGCCAGCGGTCGTCGTCGCGGTCGGGGCGGTCCTCGCGCCAGTGGCTGCCGCGGGTCTCCTCGCGGCGCAGCGCGGCGGCCGTCAGGGCGCGGGCGACCAGCAGGAGATTGGTGGCCTCCCATGCCTCGGTGCCCGGTTCGGCGCTCTTGCCGTCGGTGTGGGCGGCGCGGTGGACGGCGTCGAGCCGGTCGGCCGCCTCGGCGAGGCTGTCGGCGGAACGGAGGACTCCGGCGCCGCGCGTCATGATCCGCTGGATGGTGTGGCGGTCCTCGGGGGCGACGAGCGGGTCGGCGGGTCCGTCCGCGGTCACGGGCTCGCCGGGCACGGCCGGGTCCGCGGCCACGGCGGCCGCGATGCGCTCGGCGTAGACCAGGCCCTCCAGCAGCGAGTTGGACGCCAGCCGGTTGGCGCCGTGCACGCCGGTGCAGGCGACCTCGCCGCACGCGTACAGGCCGGGGACGGTCGTCCGGCCGTGCGGGTCGGTGCGGACGCCGCCTGACGCGTAGTGCGCGGCCGGGGCGACCGGGACCGGCTCGGTCACCGGGTCGATGCCGTGCGCGCGGCAGGCGGCGAGGATGGTGGGGAAGCGCTCGGCCCACATCGCCGCGCCGAAGTGCCGGCCGTCCAGGTACATGTGCTCGGCGCCGGTCTCCCGCATCCGGCGCAGGATTCCCTTGGCGACGACGTCGCGCGGTGCCAGCTCGGCGAGCTCGTGCTGCCCCACCATGAAGCGGACGCCGTCGGCGTCGATCAGATGGGCGCCCTCGCCGCGGACCGCCTCGGAGACCAGCGGCTGCTGGCCCTCGGCGTCCGGGCCGAGCCAGAGCACGGTCGGGTGGAACTGGACGAACTCCAGGTCGGAGACCTCGGCGCCGGCGCGCAGCGCGAGGGCGACGCCGTCGCCGGTGGAGACGGCGGGGTTGGTGGTCGCGGCGAACACCTGGCCCATGCCGCCGGTCGCGAGCACGACGGCCCGGGCCCGGACGGCGCCGACGCCGTCGTGCTGACCCTCGCCCATGACGTGCAGGGAGACGCCGGCCGCCCGGCCGTCGGCGTCCTTGAGGAGGTCGAGGACGAGGGCGTGCTCGATGATCCGGACGTCCGCCGCGCGGACGGCCTCGACCAGGGCGCGCGACACCTCGGCGCCCGTCGCGTCGCCGCCCGCGTGCACGATGCGGTTGCGGTGGTGGCCGCCCTCGCGGCCCAGCAGGACCTCGCCGGTGGCCGGGTCGGCGTCAAAGCGGGCGCCGGTGGCCATCAGCCGGCGGACGGCGTCCGGGCCCTCGGTGACGAGCGTGCGGACGGCCTCCTCGTCGCAGAGGCCGACACCGGCGACGAGGGTGTCGTCGAGGTGCTGCGCGGGGGTGTCGCCCTCGCCTAGGGCGGCGGCGATGCCGCCCTGGGCCCAGCGGGTGGAGCCGGCGTCGAGGCGGGCCTTGGTGACCACCGCGACCCGCGCGCCGGCGGCGGCGCAGCGCAGGGCGACGGTGAGGCCGGCGACGCCGGAGCCGATGACGACGACGTCCGCGTCGACGGACCAGCCGGGCCGCGGAGCCGTGAGTCGTATGCCGGTCATGACCGTTCCCCCGGGGTGAAGTCCAGCACGATGTTGTCGATGAGACGGGTGGTGCCGACCCGGGCGGCGACCGCGAGGACCGCCTCGCCGGTGAACCCGGCGGGCACCTCGGTGAAGTCGGCCGGGTCGATCAGGGCCAGGTAGTCGAGGACGACCGGGGGCTCCAGGGTCGCCGCGTCGTCCAGGACCGCGCGGGCGGCCTCGCGGACGGCGGACGGGCCGCGGTCCACGGCGCCGGCCGCGGCGGACAGGGCGCGGGAGAGCTCCAGGGCGGAGGCCCGGTCGGCGGCCGAGAGATAGCGGTTACGGCTGGACAGGGCCAGGCCGTCGGCCTCGCGGACGGTCGGCACGCCGACGATCTCCACCGGGAAGTTGAGGTCCCGGACCATG
Source organism: Streptomyces mobaraensis (assembly GCF_020099395.1). Taxonomy (NCBI): domain Bacteria; kingdom Bacillati; phylum Actinomycetota; class Actinomycetes; order Kitasatosporales; family Streptomycetaceae; genus Streptomyces; species Streptomyces mobaraensis. The sequence goes on from NZ_CP083590.1 coordinate 3,344,669, forward strand.
CGGCGGATCATCGCCAGCTGCTGGGCGTCCTTCTGCCCGAAGAGAGCGGTGTCCGGCCGGCTGAGGTGCAGCAGCTTGGCGACGACCGTCAGCACACCGTCGAAGTGGCCGGGGCGGTGGGCGCCTTCGAGGCGCTCGCCCATGGGACCGGCGCTGATCCGCACCTCGGGCTCGCCGCCCGGGTAGACCTCGGCGACGGACGGGGCGAAGACCGCGTCCGCGCCGGCTGCCTCCGCGAGGGCGACGTCGGCGTCGAGGGTCCGCGGGTAGCGGTCCAGGTCCTCGTTCGGGCCGAACTGGAGCGGGTTGACGAAGACGGTGACGACGACCTGGCCGTCCGGACCCGCGAGCCGTCGGGCCTCGCGGATCAGGGTGGCGTGGCCCTCGTGGAGGGCGCCCATGGTCATGACGACGGCGCGGCGGGCCGCGGGGTCGCGCGGGAGCGCCTGGAGCTCCGCGGTGTCGCGTACGAGCCGGATGGTCACTCGTCTCCTCCGTCCGCCGGGTCGGAACCGGCCGTTCCGTCCGTCCCGTTCGTCCTGCCCGGCCCGTCCGTCCTGCCCGGTCCGCCCGCCTCGTTCGCCTCGTTGGCGAGGACGCCGAGCAGGTCTTCCGCCAGCTCCGGCTTGAGCAGGCCGTGCGCGAGCGCGCGGTCCGCCGTCGTCCGGGCCATCGCCAGGTACCCGGCGACCGCCTGCGGCGCGTGCCGGCGCAACTCCGCGACGTGGGCGGCGACGGTGCCCGCGTCACCGCGCGCGACCGGGCCGGTCAGCGCGGCGTCGCCGCTGCGGAGCGCGTTGTCGAGCGCCGCGCCGAGCAGCGGACCGAGCATGCGGGACGGGCTGCCGACACCGGCCGCGGACAGCAGCTCCATGGCCTGGGCCACCAGGGTGACCAGGTGGTTCGCGCCGATGGCCAGGGCCGCGTGGTACAGCGGCCGGGCGGCCTCGTCGATCCACTCCGGCTCGCCGCCCATCTCGATCACCAGCGCCTCGGCCGCGAGCCGTAGCTCCTCGGGCGCGGTGACGCCGAACGAGCAGCCGGCCAGCCGCTGGACGTCCACCGGCGTGCCGGTGAAGGTCATGGCGGGGTGCAGGGCGAGCGGCAGGGCTCCGGCCCTGGTCGCCGGGTCGAGCACGGCCGCGCCGTGCCGCCCGGAGGTATGCGCGAGCAGCTGCCCGGGGCGGACGGCCCCGGTCTCGGCCAGCCCGGCGACGAGCCCCGGGAGGACGTCGTCCGGGACGGTGAGCAGGACCAGTTCGGCCCGCGCCAGCACCTCGGCGGGCGGGACGACGGGGACGCCCGGCAGGATCTCGGCCGCGCGCCGCAGCGAGGCGTCGGAGACGCCCGAGACGGCGACGGGCCGGTGCCCGGCGAGCCGGAGCGACGCGGCGAGGGCGGGGCCCACCCGGCCCGCGCCGACGACGCCGACCGTGAGGCGGGCGGGCCGGTCCTGCGGGCTCGGCCGGTCGGGGGTTGGTTGTGCGTTCACGCGGCGGGGTGCCTTCCGTTCCAGTCCGCGGGGGTACCGGACGATTCCGCTGTCATGCTACGCGCTCCGGATCGGTCGCGAGGAGGACGGCGGCGGGCTGGGGAAGGGGCGTTCGGGGCTGCCGACGGGGCGATCCCGGCTCGGAACTGGCCGTGTCCGCGGTGCCGTACCGGTCCGGCGCCGGACCGGGCCCGGGGCCCCGCCGGGGTACCGTCGCGCCTCGGGACCGACGCCAGGAGGACGGCGGTCGGGCTGCCGTGAAGCCGCTCCGGGTGTGCCGACGCAGCGGGCCCCCGCCGGAGGTGTGCGGGCCGGGAACGGGCCGGGCTCGCGCCGGGACACCCCCGGCGGGGGCCCGCTGCGTCGGGACGCCGCCGCGCTCCCGGTCCGGCGCGAAGCCGGTAGCGGCCCGCCCGCGCGCGAGCCGTTGGGCGCGGTCCATCGCGCTGTGGACGGTGGGCGGTAGCGGCCCCGCCCGCACTGGGGCCGTTCGGCACCCGCCTGCGAAGAGCGGCGGACGTCCGCACAGGCCGGGCCGGGACACACGCCGGGCGTGACAGGCGCTGCCGGATACGGGCCGGGGCCCTGCCCGGACCGCCCCCGATCCGCGTCAGTCCGGCAGCGGTGTCAGGCCCGACCCCCGTCATCCGCAGGCCGCACCCCGCCCCCGCCCGCGGGCTCAGCACCCCACGGGTCCCCGGCACCTCGCCTGCACCTGGGGTACTGCCGCTCCGGCGGGCCGTCGCGCTGCCCGGCTCCATCTACCCCGCCTCACCCGCCCCTCCAGCACGGCCAGGAACTCCCGCCAGAGCCGGATCTGCCGGACCGTCTCCACCTCGTACGTCCCCGGCGCGGGCGGGGCGGTCTCGCCCCGCCGGGCCGCGCGGTAGCTGTCGAACATCTGCTGCTGCGTTGCGTCCATGCCTCCACGGTGCGGCGCGGACCCGCCCCCCTGCGCGTCGATTGACGCGGACCGTCAATCGATCGGGGACCGGCCCGCGGAGCGCACAGAATGAGGGGCATGACCCTGTTGATCGACGTCACGGGCCTGCCACCCGAGCGTGTCGTCTTCGCCGCGTCGCCCCTCACCGAGCTGGGGCACGCCCTGCACGTCCTGGCGGAGCCCAAGCACCACCCCGGACTGCACGGCTGGGTGACCGCCACGGCGGCCGGCCTCAAGCCGGACCTCGCGGACCGGCTCTGCGACGCCGACTTCCTGTGGACGACGGGGATCTCCGACATCTTCGACGCCTTCGCCGCCCTCCCGGACACCGGCGGCCGCCCGGGCGCCACCCTCAAGGACGACCTGGACCTGCTCGACCGGCTCGACGACGAGCAGTACGTCTCGGCGGCGCTGGAACTCGCCTGCTCGAACTACTACGCCCCGAACTCCGACTCACCGCTGCGGGACCCGGTCGCCCGCGACCGCGCCCTGGAGCGCGCGGCGGCCCGCGGCCCGCGCCAACTGCAGTTCGCGCGCCGCATGCTGGACGACCCGCAGGACGTCCGGGCCTGGGTGCGCCGCCTGTTCGAGGACTGCGAGGAGGCGTTCTTCGGGGACGTCTGGCGCCGGGTGGGCTTCCAGCTCGCGACCGACATCCGGCACAAGAACGAACTGCTGCGCCGCAAGGGGCTGCGCGGGGCGCTGGCCGAGGTGTCGCCCGCGGTCACGCTGGAGGAGGAGGCCGCGTCCACCCGCATCCGGGTGGACAAGCTGACGTCCGGCCGGACCACCGCCCTGGACCCGGCGGCCGCCCCCGGCATCACCCTCCTCCCGTCCGCCTTCGGCTGGCCCCACCTGCTGGTGCTGTCCGCCCCGGGGTGGCGGCCGGTGATCCACTACCCGATCGACTCCCCCGAGGCGGCCGGCCCCGCCTCGCTGGAGCTGATCGAACGCCGCCTGGAGGCCCTGGCCCACCCCATGCGGCTGCGGATGTGCCGCTGGCTGGCGCGCAGCGCCTGCACCACCGGTGAGCTGGCCGCCGAGCACAACATCAGCGCGCCGGAGGCGTCCCGTCACATCAAGGTGCTGAAGAAGGCCGGGCTGATCACGACCCGGCGGCGGGGGCGGTACGTCCTCCACCAGCTGGACCTGACGGTGGTGGCGCGGCTGGGCAGCGACTTCCTGGAGGGGATCCTGCGGTAGGGGGCGCGGCAGGGGATCCCGCGGTAGGCGAGCCACTCCGGCCAGTACCCGATCCGGAACGTGCGTCTTGTCAGTACCCGACCCGGAACGTCCGCCCCGTCAGCCGCCCCTCGATCGACCGCACATACGCCCGCGCCACCTGCTCCGCCGGCACGGTCTCCATCCCCGGGAAGGCGCTCTCGTACGCGTCCGCGGACTCCGCGACCAGGCCCGGGCTCACGGCGTTCACCCGCTGCGGTGCCAGCTCCAGCGCCGCCGCGCGGACGAAGGCGTCGACGGCCCCGTTGGCCGCCGCGGCAGCCGCGCCCGCAAAGATGGGGTCGTCCGTGATCACACCCGTGACCAGCGTGAACGAGCCGTCGGCGGCGATGTGCCGGGCGCCCTGCCGGACCAGTTCGAGCTGGCTCAGGGCCTTGGTGCGGAGCGTGGTGGCGAGGTCGTCGTACGTCAGCGCGCCGAGCGGCGCGAAGACGGCGTCGCCGGCGGCGACGGCGACCGCGTCCAGCCCGTCCACCTGCTCGTAGAGCCGCGTGACGGAGGCGGGGTCGGAGACGTCGGCGCGCAGGTCGCCGCCGCTGCGGCCGACGGTCACGACCTGGTGGCCGCGCCCGGTCAGGACGGTGTGGACGGCACGGCCGATGGTGCCGGAGGCGCCGACGAGGAGGATCTTCACGGGGACTCTCTTTCCTGAGGTCACGAGATGCGGACTGACTGCCGAAAACGACCGTACGGAGCCCGCCGCGCGCCCGGAAATGCCATTTGCGCAGGCACTATGCTCCACACGCATGGATGTCGAACTGCGTCATCTCCGCGCCCTCGTGACCATCGCCGACGAGGGCACCGTCACGGCCGCCGCCGCCCGGCTGCACCTGACGCAGCCGGCCCTGTCCCGTACGCTCGCCCGGCTGGAGCACCACGTCGGCGTGACCCTGGTCGACCGCTCCTCCCGCCGGCTCGCCCTCACGCCCGCCGGGCGCACGCTGTACGACCACGGCCGGGCGATCCTCGCGCACGTCGACGCCGCCCTCGCCGACACCGCCGCCGTCTCCCGCCCGCTGCGCCTGGGCTACTCCTGCGCGGTGCTCGGCCGGTCCACCGTCCCGCTGCTGCGCAGCTGGCGGCACGACCATCCGCACGTCCCGCTGGAACTGCGCCGCCGGGACGAGGGCACCGCCGGGCTGGCCACCGGCGAGACCGACGCGGCCGTGATCCGCGCGGACCCCGGCGACCCGCGGCTGCGCGTCCTCGCCCTCTACACGGAGGACCGTTTCGCCGCCCTCCCCGACAACCACCCGCTGGCCGCCCGGCCGGTGGTCACCCTCGCCGAACTCTCCGACGAGACGCTGACCCTGTGGCGCGAGGACAGCACCTCGGGGCCCGCCCTGTGGGGTGACACACGGCGGCCGGCGACCGGGGCCGCGGTGCAGGACGTCGACGAGTGGCTGAACGTCATCGCCGTCGGCGACAGCATCGGCATCGCCGCCGCGGGCACCACCGAGAGCCAGACCCACCCCGGAGTGCGCTTCGTCCGGATCGCCGACGCGGAGCCGGCCACCGTCTACCTCGCCCACCCCGCACAGCCCACGCATCCCAGCACGCACGATCTGGTGGTGGCGGTGAAGGAGCTGGTGAGCGGGGACGCGTTCCCCGGGGTGTGAGCAACGTCCGTGACGGGAGGGGGTGACGGGCCCCAAGGGGCTTGCCAGAGTGGCCGTTCATGACAGGACTCACGGAACCATCCGCGCGAACGTCCCCGGACGCGGCTCCCGTCCCCGCCGTCACCCTCGGCCTCCTCGCCGCCTGGGCCGTGCACGACGCCGAGGAGCTGGCGACGATGAACCGCTTCGTCCGCGACCGGCTCCCCGCACTGCGGGCCCGGCACCCGCGCGTACCCGAACGGGCCTGGCGCGCGGCCGAGTCCATGGGCGGCCCCGAGTTCCCCGTCGCCGTCGCGGCGATGGCCGTGATCGTCGGCGCGGCGGCGGCCGACGGCCGGCGGACGGACGGGCGTTCCGCCTGCTACCAGGCCGCCCTCGACGGCTTCGGCCTGCACGGCCTGGTCCACCTGGCCCAGGCGGCGGCCACCCGGGGCTATACGCCCGGCGTCGTCACCACCCCGCTGGTGGTGCTGCCGTTCACGGTGTGGGCCCGGGGGCGGCTGCGCCGGGCGGGCGTCCTGCGGCCGGCGAGCCCCCGGCGGGCGGCGGCCGGACTGGCCTTCGCCGGGGCGGCGGCCTTCGGCTCGCACGCGCTGGCGCGGCGGGTCCTGCGGGCGGCCGGGCGCTGAACCCCCGGCCCGGCGGGGGCGCGTCAGCCGGCGCCGCCCCCGGCCCGCACCAGGCCGCTCTCGTAGGCCATCACCACCACCTGCACCCGGTCCCGCAGCCCGAGCTTGGTCAGGATGCGTCCGACGTGCGTCTTGACCGTCGCCTCCGAGAGCACCAGGCGCGCCGCGATCTCCCCGTTCGACAGGCCCTGGGCGACGAGCAGCATCACCTCGCGCTCACGGCCCGTCAGGCGGTCGATCTCGGCGTCGACGGGCTCGCGGGCGGTCCCGGGGAGCATGGGGGTGAAACGGTCCAGCAGGCGGCGGGTGGTGCTGGGCGCCACCACCGCGTCGCCGCTGTACACCGAGCGGATGGCGCCGAGCAGTTCGGCGGGCGGCACGTCCTTGAGCATGAAACCGCTGGCCCCGACCTTGAGCGCCGAGAACGCGTACTCGTCGAGGTCGAAGGTGGTGAGGATCAGCACCTTGGGCGCCTGCTCGCGGTCCTGCGGGGCGCAGATGCGGCGGGTGGCCTCCACCCCGTCCATCCGCGGCATCCGGACGTCCATCAGCACCACGTCCACCTCGGTGCCCGCCAGCACCTCCAGGGCCTCCAGGCCGTCACCCGCCTCGGCGACGACCTCCATGTCGGGCTGCGCGGCCAGCACCATGCGGAAGCCGGTGCGCAACAGCACCTGGTCGTCGACGAGCATCACGCGGATCGCCATGCGGAGGTTCCCTTTCCCAACTGGACTGTCCCACTGAACTTTCGCAAATGAACGGGTGACCGTGGTCAGCGGCCCGGTTTGGCGGGCAGGAGCACACTGATCCGGAATCCTCCGCCGGGACGCGGCCCCGCGTCCAGCGTGCCCCCGACCATGCCGACGCGCTCGCGCATCCCGATCAGCCCGTGGCCCATGCCGTCCGCACCGCCCGACTCGTACAGCTCGTGCTGCGCGCCCCGCCCGTCGTCCTCGACGAGCAGCCCCAGCCCGTCGTCGAAGTAGGTGAGCCGGACGCTGGCACCGGCGTCGGGGCCGCCGTGCTTGCGGGTGTTGGTCAGCGCCTCCTGCACGATGCGGTAGGCGGTCAGCTCCACGCCGCTCGGCAGCGGGCGGGCGCTGCCCTCGACCCGGTAGTCGACCGGCAGGCCGGCGCCGCGCACCTGCTCGACGAGCTCCTCGATCTGCTCGACGTCGGGCTGCGGCACGTACTCGCCGGCCGGCGCGGAGCCGTCCTCGGTACGCAGCACGCCCAGCAGCCGGCGCATCTCGGCGAGCGCCTGGCGGCCGGTGCCGGAGATGGTCTCCAGCGCCTGCTTGGCCTGCTCGGGCGAGGAGTCGAGGACGTAGGCGGCGCCGTCCGCCTGCACCACCATGACGGAGACGTTGTGCGCGACGACATCGTGCAGCTCGCGGGCGATCCGGGCGCGCTCGGCGGTGACCGCCATCTTCGCCTGCTGCTCGCGCTCCTTCTCCAGCCGCGCGGCGCGCTCCTCCAGCTGGTCCCAGTAGGCGCGGCGGGTCCGCATCCGGTCGCCGAGCACCCAGGAGAGGAGGAAGGGGAAGGCGGCGAAGGCGAGGCCGAAGAGGGCGTGGGTGACGGAGTCGCTCGACTCGTCGGGCCAGCGCCAGAAGTACAGGACGGGCGCCAGCACACCGCCCGCCAGCGCCACCCGGGAGGCCCAGCGGCGGGGGCCGGACGCCACCGTGTAGACGATCACCAGCATCGGGACGTCGTAGAGGTTCGCCCCGACGTCGAGCGCGAGCTGCGCCAGCCCGACGACGATCGCCAGGATCAGCATCTTCTCCGGCATCCGGCGCCGCAGCGCCATCACCGTGCACATGAGCAGCGAGACACCGACCGCGGCGACCCGCTGCGCCGGGCTCTCCGTCGCGTTCTCGGTCAGCGTCAGGGCGCACAGCCCCAGCAGCAACACGGCCCAGAAGCTGTCCACACCTGTGGGGTGTCTGCGGAGGAATTCGTAGAGGCGGTGCACGTCACCCAGCGTAGGCACCCCGCCCGTGTGCCGGGGTCCCTCCGGCGATCGATCCCGGTCCGCTCCGCCTACTCCCCAAGGTGGAGGGAGGCGGCGGGATGCGAGGGGTGCCGGGAGGGCCAAGGCCATGCGAACGGCCGGGTACGCATAGCGTGGGGACATGACATCCGGGACGCGCACCTGGCGGGCGGCGGCCGAAACCGCCCTCTACGGCCCCCACGGCTTCTACCGACGCCCCGAGGGCCCCGCCGGCCACTTCCGTACCGCCGTGCATGCCTCGCCGCTCTACGCCGGAGCGATCGCCGAGCTGCTGCGGAGGGTCGACGGCGCCCTGGGGTCACCGGAGGAGCTCGCCTTCGTCGACATGGGCGCCGGGCGCGGCGAACTGATCACCGGGGTACTCGCGCAGTGCCCGCCCGCACTGGCCGGCCGGCTCCGCCCGTACGCCGTGGAGCGCGCCGACCGCCCCGACGGCCTCGACGAGCGCGTCGTCTGGCGGGACACGCCACCCGAAGGGGTGACCGGTCTCCTCTTCGCCAACGAGTGGCTGGACAACGTCCCGGTGGACGTCGTCGAGACGGACGGCGGCGGCACCCCGCGCCTGGTGCTCGTCCAGGAGGACGGCGAGGAACTGCCGGGCGACCCGGTGGCGGGCGCGGACGCGGACTGGCTCGCCCGCTGGTGGCCGCTGGAGGGCGCGCCGCCGGGCAGCCGCGCGGAGATCGGCCGGACGCGGGACGAGGCGTGGTCCCGGGCCGTCGGCACCCTGCGGTCCGGCCTGGCCGTCGCCGCCGACTACGCGCACGAGCGCGCCACCCGCCCGCCCTTCGGCACCCTCACCGGCTTCCGGGAGGGCCGGGAGGTCCGCCCGGTGCCCGACGGGAGCTGCGACATCACCGCGCACGTCGCCCTCGACGCCTGCGCCGGGCCCGGAGCCGCCCTGCTCAGCCAGCGCGCCGCGCTCCGCGCCCTCGGCGTGGACGGCCGCCGGCCGCCGCTCGCCCTCGCCTCCTCCGACCCGGCCGCCTACGTCCGGGCCCTGGGCGCGGCGAGCGAGGCCGGCGAACTGACCTCACCCGGCGGCATGGGCGGCTTCCGCTGGCTCCTCCAGCCCGTCGGCCCGGAGTGCGCGGACCTCCTCACGGAGGACACGAGCGCGCGACCGCCCTGGCCCGGCTGAGAAACTGTTCCCATGACGGAGACGACAGTCGGCATCGGCGGCGCGGCGGAGAGCACGGACATGGTGCTCAACATCGGCCCGCAGCACCCCTCCACCCATGGAGTGCTGCGGCTGCGCCTCGTCCTCGACGGGGAGCGCATCCGCAGCGCCGAGCCGGTGATCGGCTATATGCACCGCGGCGCGGAGAAGCTGTTCGAGGCCCGCGACTACCGCCAGATCGTCATGCTCGCCAACCGCCACGACTGGCTGTCCGCGTTCTCCAACGAGCTCGGCGTCGTCATGGCCGTCGAACGCATGCTGGGCATGGAGGTGCCCGAGCGCGCGGTGTGGCTCCGCACCCTGCTCGCCGAGCTGAACCGCGTCCTCAACCACCTGATGTTCCTCGGCTCCTACCCGCTGGAGCTCGGCGGCATCACACCCGTCTTCCACGCCTTCCGCGAGCGCGAGGTACTCCAGGCGGTGCTGGAGGAGGTCTCCGGCGGCCGGATGCACTACATGTTCAACCGCGTCGGCGGCCTCAAGGAGGACCTCCCCGCCGGCTGGACCGGCCGCGCCCGGCAGGCGATCGCCGACGTCCGCTCCCGCATGGACGTCCACGACCGCCTGGTCCTCGGCAACGAGATCTTCCGCGGCCGGACACGCGGCGTCGGCGTCCTCTCCCGCGAGACCGTGCACGCCTACGGCGTGAGCGGCCCCATCGCCCGGGCCTCCGGCGTCGACTTCGACCTCCGGCGCGACGAGCCGTACCTGGCCTACGGGGAGCTGGCCGACGTCCTCAAGGTCGTCACCCGCGAGGAGGGCGACTGCCTCGCCCGCTTCGAGTGCCTGCTCGACCAGACGCACAACTCGCTGGCCTTGGCGGACGCCTGCCTCGACCACCTGGCCGAGCTGCCGCCCGGCCCGGTCAACCAGCGCCTCCCCAAGGTTCTCAAGGCTCCGGAGGGCGCCACGTACGCGTGGACCGAGAATCCGCTGGGGCTCAACGGGTACTACCTGGTCTCCAAGGGAGAGAAGACGCCGTATCGCTTGAAGCTGCGGTCGGCTTCGTACAACAACATCCAGGCGCTGGTGGAGCTGCTGCCGGGGACGCTGGTGGCGGACATGGTGGCGATTCTGGGGTCGCTGTTCTTCGTGGTGGGGGACATCGACAAGTAGGGGGTGGAGCCTCAAACGCCGGACGGGCTGATCTCAGCCCGTCCGGCGTTTGAGGACAGCGCGCGCAGCGCGCTTCGGGGGTGCGGGGGCTCGCCCCCGCAGGAAACTGGGGGCACCTCCCAGCGGTAGCTGGGGGAGAAAGGGCGGGACCGGGGCACAGCCCGCCGCAGGCGCGTCAGATCGCGTCGCGCAGCTCCACCACGTCGATCTGCTCGGTCTCGTCATGAGCCGTCAGATCGATGACCCGCTCGTCGGCACCCCGCCCCGCGGCCAACGCCTCCTCGCCCACGACATCGGCGAGATCCTGCTCCTCGACAGCCGACTTCGCCGCGGCAGCGGCCTGCTTGGCCTGGTGCTGCGTCCCGAAGAAGTCGAACCCGCCCGTGGCACGCCGCACCGGAGGCGCGGGTCGCCGCACGGGCATGGCGGGCCGGGCGTCGCGCACGGCCAGGGCCGCGCCGCCCTCGGCGGGAACGGGCGCGGCGGGGACGGGCGCGGCGGAGGCGGCGGGCGCGGCAGGCTCCGAAACGGCCGGCGCCGGGACAGCGGGAGCCGGAACGGCGGGAGCCGCGACAGCCGGGGCCGGAACGGCCGGCGCACTCACAACGGAAGCCGAAGCCGAGGCCGAAGCAGAAGCCCGCTCCTCCGCCTCCCGCTGCACGGCCCCGTTCCGCGCCAGATCCCGCAGCGCGTCCGCCGCCCGGCGGTACTCGCGCTCCCCGACGCGCCCGTCGGAGCGGGCCCGCACCAGGGAGCGGGCCTGCATGGCGGTCTCCAGCGCCCGCGCGGCCTTGGGCACGCCGGCCTTCTCGTCGTCGTTCGCGGCGGCCTCGCCCGTGGAGCGCTCCGTCTCCAGCAGCCGCCGGCCCTCGAGGGCACTGGCCCGCTCGGCCTCGGCGGTGGCGTAGCGGCGCAGCAGGTCGGCGTGCTCGGTCCGGAGCCGGGCCAGCTCGGCGCGCTTGCCGCGGAGTTTGGTCTCCAGGCGGGCGCGGGCCTGGCGGGTCTCCTCCAGGTCCGTCTCGAGCTCGGCGAGGCGCTCGTCCGTCTTCCACTCGTCGCGGGCGCGGGCCGCGGTGAGCTGGGCGACCTGCTTGCCCGCCGACCGGTCCCAACGGCGCATCAGCACCGAGCCGACCACGGCCGCCACGGCGGCACCCGCGGCGAGGCCGCGTATGACGACCGTTTCGCCCACTGTCCAGGCTCCGGCCGCACAGGCGACCGATGTCGCGGCGACCAGCGAAGAGGGAAGAAGCCGGTGCAGGGATGTGGAATGGCGGTGGCGTCCTCGTGGCATGGCCAGAAACTTACCGTGCGTTGCGGCGAAAGTGTGACTCCGGCACCAAACCGTTCCCTTGATCTTACTAGTTCCCTACTCGCCTCCCCCTTGGCTCCTACTTCCCCAGCAGCCCCTTGTCCTTGAGGTACTGCGCGGCCACATCGGCCGGCTTGAGCCGCTCGGCGTCCACCTTCTTGTTGAGTTCGGTGAGGTCCTCCGTGGTCAGCACCTTGTTGAGTTTGCCGAGCGCTTCCACGACCTGCGGTGAACCCGCCTTCCGCGCATTCACCACCGGCAGCACGTTGTCGGAGTTCTGCAGTTTCTTGTCGTCCTTGAGCACGACAAGACCGAACTGTTCCAGCGTGGCGTCCGTGGTCGTCGTGAGGACCATCTGGTCCTTGCCGTTCCTGACCGCCTGCTTGGCCTGGGTGCTGCCGACCTCCAAGGGGTCTATGCCCGCGACACGGATGCCGTAGGTCTTCTCCAGACCCGGCTTGCAGAACGGCCGCTCGGTGCACTCGTCCCCCGCCGCGAGCTTGACCGACTCCTTCGACGCCCCGAGGTCCGAAAGCGTCTTGAGCTGGTGTTTCCCCGCGAACTCGGCCGACACGGCGAACGCGTTCTGGTCCACCGCGCGCCCGGCGTCCAGCACCTTGAGTCCCCGCGGTTCGGCGAGTTTCCGCAGCGCCTTCACCGTGGTGTCGGAGTCGGCGGAGGCGACCTGCGGGGCGTCCTTCCCGTTCTGCTTCTTGTTCAGGAATTCCGCGAGCGTCGCCGCGTACTCTGGGACGACATCGATCTGCCCCTTCTCCAGCGCCGGTTCATACAGCTCGCGCGCGTCCACCGTCTTGATCGAGGTGGAATATCCGGCGTCCTTCAACAGGCCCGCGTATATTTCCGCGAGCACCTTCGACTCGGTGAACGAAGCGGATCCGATCACGAGGGATCCCCGGCCCGACGCGCTGGATCCCCCGTCACCGCCCCCGGACTTCTCCAGGCTGTCCCCGCCGCACGCGGCCAGGCCCGCCGTCAGGGCGGCGACTCCCGCCGCCGCCAGCGCGGCGCGGGCGGTCCGCGCACGGCGCGGGGTGGTGCTGGTCATGCGGCACTCCATCCATGTCGGCGGACGCCGGGCGCGACCGTCTTCCGGTGCACCCGAGCATCCCGTATATGACGTTGCATCAGCTGATAGGCCGTCATCTGTGCGCGCCGCCAAGCCACTTCCGGCTCAGGCGGCGCGCCCGGCGGTCGGCGCGGTGTCGGCGGTGGCGGACGCGTCGGATATCCGGTCCGCCCCGGCGGCTCCCCGCCGCCGGCGCCCCAGCCGGCGCTCCAGCAGCACGAACGCCCCTTCCACCACCAGCGCGAGGGCGGCCACCAGCACGGCGCCGGCCACCACCTGCGGGGTGTCGGTGAGCCGGAAGCCCGCGGTGATGATCCGCCCCAGCCCGCCCCCGCCGACGATCGCGGCGATGGAGACCGTCGCCACCACCTGCACGGCCGCCGACCGCACCCCGGTCATCACCAGCGGCATGGCCAGCGGGAGTTCGACCCGGCCGATGACCTGCCGGCCCGACATCCCCATCCCCCGCGCCGCCTCCACCACGTCGCGGTCCACCTCGCGCATGCCCACGTAGGCGTTGGTCAGCAACGGGGGTATCGCGAACAGGACGAGGGCGATGATGGTGGGCCATGAGTCGTACGTACCCAGCGGGCCCAGGGTCAGCAGGACCAGCACCGCGAAAGTGGGCACGGCCCGGCCCGCGTTGGAGAGGTTGACGGCCAGGGCGCCGCCCCGGCCGGTGTGCCCCAGCACCACGGCGAGGGGCAGGGCGATGGCGCAGGAGAGGGCCAGGCACACCACGGTCAGCTGGAGGTGCTCGGCGAGCCGGTGCCAGACGCCGTCCGGGCCGGACCAGTGCGATCCGGTGGCGAGCCATGTCCACGTCCTGGAGACGACGTCCATCAGGCCACCGCCTTCTTCCGCTCACCGCGCGCCGCCCGCGCTTCCGTGGCTCCCCCGACTCCCCCGGCTCTTCCGGTTCCCCCCAGCCCTCGTCGCGCCCGCGGCTTCCTCGTCCAGGGCGTCAGCAGCCGCTGGAGTCCCAGCAGCAGCACGTCCGCCACGACGGCCAGGAGCACGCAGAGCACCGAGGCGGTCAGGACCTGGGCCTTGAAGACGCTGTGCAGCCCCTCGTAGATCAGATTGCCCAGCCCGCCGTAGCCGGTGAGCGCGCCGACGGTGGTCAGCGAGACCGTGGACACGGTGGCGATCCGGACCCCCGCCATCACCGCCGGCAGGGCGAGCGGCAGCTCCACCCCGAACAGCAGCCGTATCGGCCCGTACCCCATGCCGCGCGCCGCCTCGCGGGCCTCCTCCGGCACGGCGGCCAGCCCGGCCAGGATGTTCCGCACCAGGATCGTCAGCGAGTAGAGCACCAGACCGGTGATCACCACGGCCGCCGAGAGCCCGAAGACCGGCACCAGCAGCGAGAACATCGCCAGCGACGGCACCGTGTAGAGCACCGTGGTCAGCCCTAGCACCGGGCCCGCCACACCGCGCCAGCGGCGGGCCGCCAGCGCCAGCGGGAACGCGACGAGCAGCCCGATGCCGACGGACGCCAGCGTGATGCCGATGTGCTGCAGGGTCGCGTCCACGAGCTCATGGCTTCGCGTCCGCACGTACTCGCCGCAGATCCAGTCGTTGTCGATCAGGCAATTGCCGCCCTGCCCCGCCATGCACGCTCACCTCCCCCTTGGCCTTCACCGACGGTTACTGGCGACCCTAACGCCCACCACTGACAATCGCCTGTGGGCCGTCGCACAGCCAGGGCTCCGGCACGTCACGACAGGGGAGGATGTGGCAACAATGGGGGGCGTGATCCGATTCGAGCACGTCACCAAGCGCTACGCCGATGGCACGACCGCCGTGGACGACCTGTCCTTCGAAGTGGCGGAGGGCGAGCTGGTCACGCTCGTCGGACCGTCCGGCTGCGGCAAGACCACCACGATGAAGATGGTCAACCGGCTGATCGAACCGACCGAGGGCCGGATCCTGCTGGACGGCGAGGACATCGCGGAGACCGACCCTGTCGCCCTGCGCCGGCGCATCGGATATGTGATCCAGCAGGTCGGGCTGTTCCCGCACAAGACGGTGCTCGACAACACCGCGACCGTGCCGTACCTGCTCGGCTGGCAGCGGAAGAAGGCCCGCGACCGCGCCGCCGAACTGCTGGAGCTCGTCGGCCTCGACCCCGCCGTGCACGGCGGCCGCTACCCCGACCAGCTCTCCGGCGGCCAGCGGCAGCGTGTGGGCGTCGCCCGCGCGCTCGCCGCCGACCCGCCCGTCCTCCTGATGGACGAGCCGTTCGGAGCCGTCGACCCGGTCGTCCGCGAACGGCTGCAGAACGAATTCCTGCGACTTCAGTCACAGGTGCGCAAGACCGTGCTCTTCGTCACCCATGACATCGAGGAGGCCGTCCGGCTGGGCGACCGCATAGCGGTCTACGGCCACGGCCGCATCGAGCAGCTCGACGCGCCCTCGGTGGTGCTCGGCGCCCCCGCCACGCCCTACGTCGCCGACTTCGTCGGGGCCGACCGCGGCCTGAAACGGCTCTCCGTCACCCCGATCGAACGCGGCGACCTGGAGCAGCCTCCCGTCGTCCACCTGGACGACCCGGTGGAGGCCGCCCTCAGCGTCCTCGCCGGCGAGAACGCCGACTGGGCCGTCGTCCTCGACGACGGGGAGAAGCTGCACGGCTGGGTGGCCGCGGACGCGATCGTCCACGCGAACGGCGGAACCGTGCGGGACCACGCCCGGCGCATGGAGGCCTGGCTGCCCCTGGGGGCCTCGCTGAAGCAGGCGTTCAGCACGATGCTCCAGCACGACGCCGGGTGGATCGCCGTGCTCGACGGCGACCGCGGGGACCACTTCCTCGGCGTCCTCACCCCGACGAGCCTGCACGGGGCCCTGCGCCGCTCGGTCGGGGACGACGCGCGGCGGGCGGACCGGGCGGAGCCGTCCGGAGGGGACCTGCGGGCCGCCTCACCGAACTGAGCGGCGGCTCCCGGCCGGCCGGGAGCGGGAGCCTAGGCGGGCTTCCCCTCGCCCGGCCCCTCGTCGTCGTCCTCCGGCAGCTTGCAGACCCGCTCCATGAAGAACGCCGCGGCCACCACACAGGCCCCGGCCAGCACCGAGGCCCCGGCGTAGATCGTCTGCTCCCGCCGGGCGTCCGTCTCCATGCCGTCCAGCAGCAGGAAGACCCCCACCCCGCCGTACGCGCCGGACACCAGCGCCGCGACCAGGGCGCTGGCCTGGCCGAACACCACGGCCCTGGCCGCCAGCAGCGGGTCGACGCCCTTGGCGCCGGGGCGCCGCTCGCGCTGGGCGCGCAGCCGCGCGCGGAGCGAGAGGGCCGTCGAGAAGAGGACGACGGCGATGACGGCCAGCACGATCGGCGCCGCGACCGGCACGCTCGGCAGCGTGTCGAAGGCGTCCCAGAGCCGGGCACCGGCCCAGGACAGCACTCCGGCCGCGGCGAACAGGCCGAGCAGCACCCCGATCCGAAGTTGCTTCACCGAGCCGTCAGCCCCTCGTCGTCGTCATCGGTAACCAGTCGTACACAGGTCCATGGCGTCCGTGCCGCCACTCGCCCAACGGCTATTCGGGCAGCCGGAGTTCCAGGTCGACCCGCGGCCGTACGCCCTCGCGGGCGAGTCCGGCCAGCAGGTCGGCGACCGGCCCACGTCCCGGAACAACAGCGTCCGGATCCACGTCGTACCACGGAACCAGCACGAAGGCACGCTCGTGGGCGCGCGGGTGCGGAAGCGTCAGCAGCGGATCGTCGGAGATCACGTCCTGGTAGGTGACGATGTCCACGTCGATCGTCCGCGGCCCCCAGCGCTCGTCGCGGACGCGCTCGAACGCCTCCTCGATGGCGTGTCCGCGCTCCAGCAGCGAGGCCGGCGGGAGCGTGGTCTTCACCAGCACCACCGCGTTGAAGTAGGACGGCTGGGAGCCGGGCTCCACACCCCACGGCTCGGTCTCGTAGACCGGGGAGACCGCCTTCACCCGCAGGCCGGGCGTGTCCTCCAGGGCGTCGACGGCGCCCTGCAGCGTCTCCAGGCGGTTGCCCAGGTTGCTGCCGAGCGACAGGACGGCCCACTGCGGATTGCTCAGGGTCACATCGGCGGCGTCCACCTGCTCCACCACGGAGGCGGGCACCGGCTGCACGGTCGGGTCGCTGCTGCTCATACTCGGCTCCGGGTGATCGTTACGGTCACGTCGTCGAAGGGCACGGTGATCGGGGCGTCCGGCTTGTGCACGACCACCTCGACCTCCCGCACCGGGTCGTGCTTCAGGCACTGCTCGGCGATCCGCTCGGCGAGGGTCTCGATCAGGTCGACCGGCTCGCCCTGCACGATGCCGACGACCTCCTCGGCCACGATGCCGTAGTGGACGGTCTTCGTGAGGTCGTCGCCGGCCGCGGCGGGCCGGGTGTCCAGGCTCAGCACGAGATCGACGACGAAGGTCTGGCCTTCCTCGCGTTCTCGGGGGAAGACCCCATGGTGCCCGCGAGCCTTCAAGCCGCGCAGCGCGACACGGTCCACACGAATCACTCCTGCTGGTCGTCGGTGACGGGTACCGCCCGTGCCCTCGCGGCCACGGGGGAGGGACGTCCGGCGGCGGCCGGACATCACCCGTCCCCGGCCTTCGACCGGGATACCCAACGTCGAATCTACCTGCGAGCACCGACAGCGTCCGGGCGCGGGTGCCCCGGCCCGGGAACGGCTGTGACGCTGGTCACCGGCGTCCGCCGCGTTCCCCGGCCGGCGTATGAGCACCCATACCCGTCCGGGAAGCAGCTCGAACGAGTGGTCACGGATCCATCACACTGACGCGCGGCGATGACGTGTGGGCCGGTCCGCGCCCCCGGGAAGGACGCCCGTCAGCCCAGCGGCCCGACCGGCCCCGAGCCCCCGTCCAGGTCCTCGGGCCCCTCCTCACGCTCGTCGTCCTCCCGGCCCGCCAGCACCGGCGAACCGTGGTGCGACCACACCTTCCACTCGGACCCCACCCGCCGGAACGCGTTGGTCGCCACGACCAGCTGGCCGACCAGCGGCCCCAGCTCGCCCTCGGACTCCGCGGGCGCCCCGCTGAGGATGTTCTCGGTGCAGGTCACCAGGGCCGTGTCACCGGCCACCGAGACCTCGACATCGGTCAGGAAGAACTGGATGTAGTCGGTGCTCGCCATGATCAGCGCGTACGAGCGGAGCACCTCGCCCCGCCCGCGCAGCACCGGCCAGCCCGGGTGGACGCAGGACACCTCGGTACCGGGGTCGTCCAGCCACATCCGCCGCATCGCCTCGGTGTCGCCGCGCTCCACCGCCTCGTACAGGGCCGTGTTGGCGAGCTCGACCCGCTCGGCGTCCGTGCGCGCCGGGCTCACACCGCCCCCTCGGGGGCTCCGGAGCGCGCGGCGTCCACGGCGCTCACCACGCGCACGGCGTCCGCGCTCGCGCCCACCTCGTGCACGCGCACCGCCCACGCGCCCTCACGCGCCGCCAGCACCGAGACCGCCGCGGTCGCCGCGTCCCGTTCGCGGGCCGGCGGTGGTGTGCCGTCCGGGCCCGCCAGCACCCGGCCCAGGAAGCGCTTGCGGGACGCCGCGACCAGCAGCGGCAGCCCCAGCTCCGCCCGCAGCCGGTCCAGCCGGGCGACCAGGGCCAGATCGTGCCCCGCGTTCTTGGCGAAGCCCAGACCGGGGTCGACCACCAGCCGCTCCGGTTCGATCCCGGCCGCCACGACCGCGTCCACCCGCCGCCGCAGCTCGTCGACGACCTCGCCGACCACATCGCCGTAGACCGCCCGGCTGTTCATGTCCTCGCTGAAACCGCGCCAGTGCATGACCACGAACGGCACCCGGGCCTGCGCCGCCATCGGGACCATCGCCGGATCGGCGAGCCCGCCGCTCACATCGTTGACCAGCCCGGCACCGGCCTCCAGGGCCGCCTCCGCGACCGAGGCCCGCATCGTGTCGACCGAGACGACGACGCCCTCCCCGGCCAGCTCCCGGACGACCGGGACCACCCGGCGCCGCTCCTCGGCCTCGTCCACCCGCAGCGCCCCCGGCCGGGTGGACTCGCCGCCCACGTCGACCAGGTCGGCACCGCCCGCGACGAGGTCCAGGCCCCGCTTGACCGCCTCGGCGGGGTCGAACCAGCGGCCGCCGTCGGAGAACGAGTCGGGCGTCACGTTGACCACGCCCATCACCGCGCAGCGGTCCCACCGCGGCAGACCGACGGGCCCGATACGAGCGTGCAAGGTACTCATGCCCACCAGCGTAGGCCGTGGGCCGCCGGCGGCGACGACCGGCCGACACGGCGAGAGCCCTCCCCGGAAGCGGTTCCGGGAAGGGCTCTCACAGGGGCCGGCGGGCGCGGCTCACGCGGCGCGCGTGACCTCCGCCTGCTCCACCGACGCGTCCTCGTCGAAGCTCGGCTTGGGCGGCGCCGGGCGGCGGCGCAGCAGCCGCGGCAGCTCCAGGAAGCCCTCCGCCTGCATCATCGCGAAGCCGATGCGCGGCAGGTCGCGGCTGTTCGGGAAGACGATGAAGCGCGGCTCCCAGCGCGGCCGGAACTTCTCGTTGAACTTGTACAGCGACTCGATCTGGAACCAGCGCGACAGGAAGATCAGCACCCCGCGCTGGATCCGGACCACCGGTCCGGCGCCCAGCTTGCTCCCGCGCTCCAGGGCGGAGCGGAAGAACGCGAAGTTCAGCGACAGGCGCTTGATCTTCAGCTCGGGCGCGGCCTGGAGGAAGGCGACGATCAGCAGCTCGTTCATGCCCGGGTCGGCGCTGCGGTCGCGGCGCATCAGCTCCAGGGAGCTGCCGTCCTTGCCCCACGGCACGTAGTGCTGCATGGCCCGCAGGTCGCCGAAGGGGGCGTTCTCGCCCTCCTCGACGTCCTTGTGGGCGGTGGCGATGATCGCGTCCAGGTCCTTCGGGTCGCCGATCCGGCCCAGCGCCATGGAGAAGCCGCGCTCCTCCTCGGTGTCGCGCCAGGCGTTGGCGGCCTGCTGGACGACCGCGAGCTCCTCGGGGCTCAGGTCGCCGACGCGGCGGACCTTGGTGCTGTAGCCGTTGCGCTCGATGCGCTTGACCATCTGGCGGACGTTGCGCATGGCCCGGCCGCTGAGGCTGAAGTCGGCGACCTCGACGATGGCCTCGTCGCCCATCTCCAGGGCGTCCAGACCGGTCTCACGGGTCCAGACCTCGCCGCCGGTCTCGCTGCAGCCGTTGACGGCGGGGGTCCAGGAGTGGCGCTTGGCCAGCTCCATGAACTTCTCGATCGCGCCCGGCCACGCCTCGACGTCGCCGATCGGGTCGCCACTGGCGAGCATGACGCCGGAGACCACGCGGTAGGAGACGGCGGCCTTGCCGGACGGGGAGAAGACGACGCTCTTGTCGCGGCGGAGCGCGAAGTGGCCCAGCGAGTCGCGGTCACCGTGCTTGGCCAGCAGCTCGCGCAGCCGGTCCTCGTCCTCCTCGGTGAGGACGGCCGCCGGGTACTCCGGCCGGAAGGCCAGGAACGCGGTGGTGGCGACGGTCAGCAGGCCGAGGGCGCCGAGGGAGTAGCCGACGACGTAGTCGACGCCACCGGTGTAGCGGATCGAGCCCTCGAAGCCGAAGAGCCCCCACAGGACGTGCTCGATCTGCTCCAGCACCGGCGGGTCGCCGACCATCTGGTCCGGGTGCGAGCCGACGATCACCCAGCCGAGGGCGAAGCTGGCGCCGCCCATGAGGATGAAGTTGGCCAGCGCCTTCCAGCGGCTGCGCGGGTCGGGCAGCGCGGTGAACGCGTTCCGGTGCCGCACCAGGTAGGCGAAGAGCAGCAGCGAGAAGACCGCGCCCGCGATGGAGTGCCGGTAGATCAGGTGCGCGGCGGCGCCCACCGGCAGCACGACGACCGCGGCCCACCAGGCACGCGACTTCGCGCGCTTGAGGCCGTGGGCGAGCATCAGCAGCAGGATGCCGACGACGATCGACGCGGCGGCGGCCAGCTGGGTGACGGCCCCCGGCAGCACCTCCGCCAGGGTGTGGATCTTGCTGAAGCGGAAGCGCGGGATGACGCCGGCGGCGATGTCCATCAGACCGATGACCGCCGCGACCGTGCCTACGACGGCCGGAACGCGCTCCGGCCGAGGCCCCTTGGCCATCCGGGCAAGCACCGACAGCCACTTCGGACCCGAAGGAACCCCATCGGACTTTTTGCCATCTTCCCTGACAGACATCTCTTCCCGTCGTCCATGTCGAGTGGGCATACGGCATCTGGCCGTACCGCTCCGGACAATGTGCGCCCTGTAGGACGACGGTTCAGGGGCGGAGGTTCCGCCGGCGGCGGGCCCGGATAGAAGTAACCATTCCGCGACCCGTTGCCGGGTCGCTCGGCAGAAAGCACCTCATGGGTCTCACCAGCAAGACAGTTCTGCTGTTGGCCGCCGTGCTGGCGGTAGTGCTCTTCGCGTGTACCGTCTGGCTCTGGCCTCGGCTCGGCAAGAAGAGCGTGGGTTCCATCCTGGGCCGCGTCGGCATGCTGCTCGTCACCCAGCTGTCCCTGTTCGCCGCCATCGGCCTCTACGCGAACTACTCGTTCGGCTTCTACGCCTCGTGGGCCGACCTCTTCGGCCAGGAGCAGGACCAGGGCGTCGTGGTGGACCACAGCGCGGGCGCCCACCGCGTCCAGGTGGTGGGCACCCAGCAGGTGAACGTGCCCCGGGCCTCCGTCCCCCGGGTGGCCGGCCGGATCGAGAAGGTGAACATCCAGGGGCCCGAGTCGCGGATCGCCAGCCCGGCCTTCGTGTACCTGCCGCCGGAGTACTTCCAGCCCGAGTTCGCCAAGCGCACCTTTCCGGCCTCCGTCGTGCTGACCGGCTACCCGGGCACCGCCGAGGCGCTGATCAAGGGCCTGCACTACCCGCAGACGGCGCACAAGCTGGCCAAAGAGAAGAAGATGCAGCCCACCATCCTGGTGATGATGCGGCCGACCGTCGCCCCGCCCCGGGACACGGAGTGCATGGACATACCCGACGGCCCCAAGACCGAGACGTTCTTCACCAAGGACCTGCGCAAGGCCATGGCGCAGCAGTACCGGATCGGCACCAAGGCCGCCAACTGGGGCATGATCGGCGACTCGACCGGCGGCTACTGCGCGCTCAAGCTCGCGATGCGTCACCCGGAGGCGTACGGCGCCGCCGCCGCGCTGTCCGGCTACTACAAGGCCCCGCAGGACCCCACGACCGGTTCCCTCTTCGGCGGCAGCAAGAAGCTGGAGCAGGAGAACAACCTGATCTGGCGGCTGAAGAACAAGCCGCTGCCCAAGATCTCGATGCTGGTCACCAGCAGCAAGCAGGGCGAGCACAACTACAACGACACGATGAAGTTCATCGGCCTCGCCGCCAAGCACCCCACCCGGGTCTCCTCGATGATCCTGGAGAGCGGCGGTCACAACTTCAACACCTGGCGCCGTGAGATCCCCGGCACCCTCCAGTGGATGGGCAGCCGCCTCAGCGCGTGACGCTCGTCCGACCCCCGGCCGGGCCGCCCGCAGCGCAGCGGGCGGCCTTCGTGTTTCCCGGGTGCCGCCGGCTCAGCGGGCCGACATGATGAGGCTCATCGCCTCCGCGCGGGACGCCGGGTCCCGCAGCTGGCCCCGCACCGCGGACGTGATCGTCTTCGCGCCGGGCTTCCGGATCCCCCGCATCGACATGCACATGTGCTCGCACTCGATCACCACGACGACGCCGCGCGCCTCCAGGATCTCCACCAGCGAGTCCGCGATCTGCGTGGTGAGCCGCTCCTGCACCTGCGGGCGGCGGGCGTAGACGTCCACCAGCCGGGCCAGCTTCGACAAGCCGGTGATCTTGCCGCTGGTCGCGGGGATGTAGCCGATGTGCGCCACGCCGTGGAACGGGACGAGGTGGTGCTCGCAGGTGCTGTAGACCTCAATGTCCCGGACCAGCACCATCTCGTCGTGGCCCAGGTCGAAGGTCGTGGTCAGCACGTCGGCCGGCTCCTGCCGCAGGCCGGCGAATATCTCCTTGTAGGCGCGCGCGACGCGGGCGGGGGTCTCCCGCAGGCCCTCGCGGTCCGGGTCCTCGCCGACGGCGATGAGCAGTTCGCGGACGGCCTGCTCGGCCCGCTTCTCGTCGAACGGCCCGATGGCTCGCTCGCCGTCCAGGGTCACCGGATCGATCATGTTGCCTCGTTCTCTCGTGCGTACGCGCCTGCGGCGGCCCTCCCCGTCGGCTCGGCCGTTCACCCGGCCGGAGGAGCGCGCACACATGCGCGATGCCGCGCCCCCAGGCTAGAACCTGGGAGACGCGGCATCCATTCCGGGCCCTGAGGCGCGGTTCACTCCGGGCGGATGTCCTCCGGCAGATCCACCGACTCGACGCCGGTGGCACCGGTGGCGCCGTTGCTGCTCGGGGCGAGCTCCTTGGGGGAGAGCACCGGCGGGCGGCTGGACGGCGTACGGCGCGAGGAGCCGGTCCACGCCGGGCGGGCCGGGCGCTTCACGACGTGCTTGAAGATCTCGGCGATCTCCTCCTTGTTCAGCGTCTCCTTCTCCAGGAGGGCCAGAACGAGGTTGTCGAGGATGTCGCGGTTCTCGACCAGGATCTCCCACGCCTCGTTGTGCGCGGTCTCGATCAGCTTCTTGACCTCTTCGTCGACCAGCGCGGCGACCTCTTCCGAGTAGTCCCGCTGGTGCGACATCTCGCGGCCCAGGAAGGGCTCGGAGTTGTCGGAGCCGAACTTGATCGCACCGAGGCGCTCGGTCATGCCGTACTGGGTGACCATCGCGCGGGCCGTGGCGGTGGCCTTCTCGATGTCGTTCGCGGCGCCCGTGGTCGGGTCGTGGAAGACCAGTTCCTCGGCCGCGCGGCCGCCCAGCATGTAGGCCAGCTGGTCGAGCATCTCGTTGCGCGTGGTCGAGTACTTGTCCTCGTCCGGCAGCACCATGGTGTAGCCGAGCGCGCGGCCCCGGGACAGGATCGTGATCTTGTGCACCGGGTCGGAGTTGGGCGAAGCCGCCGCGACCAGGGCGTGACCGCCCTCGTGGTACGCGGTGATCTTCTTCTCCTTGTCGCTCATGATCCGGGTCCGCTTCTGCGGTCCGGCCACGACGCGGTCGATCGCCTCGTCCAGCATGTGGTTGTCGATCAGCTTCTTGTCGCTGCGGGCCGTCAGCAGGGCGGCCTCGTTCAGCACGTTGGAGAGATCGGCACCGGTGAAGCCGGGGGTCCGGCGGGCGACGGCCGCGAGGTCGACGCCCGGGGCGACCGGCTTGCCCTTCTGGTGGACCTTGAGGATCTCCAGGCGGCCCTGCATGTCGGGGCGGTCGACGGCGATCTGCCGGTCGAAGCGGCCCGGACGCAGCAGCGCGGGGTCGAGGATGTCGGGCCGGTTGGTGGCCGCGATCAGGATGACGCCGCCCTTGACGTCGAAGCCGTCCATCTCGACGAGCAGCTGGTTGAGCGTCTGCTCGCGCTCGTCGTGACCGCCGCCGAGGCCCGCGCCGCGGTGTCGGCCGACGGCGTCGATCTCGTCGACGAAGACGATGGCCGGGGCGTTGGCCTTGGCCTGCTCGAACAGGTCGCGGACCCGGGAGGCACCGACACCGACGAACATCTCGACGAAGTCGGAACCGGAGATCGAGTAGAACGGGACGCCGGCCTCACCCGCGACGGCGCGCGCCAGCAGCGTCTTGCCGGTACCGGGCGGGCCGTAGAGCAGCACACCCTTGGGGATCTTGGCACCGACGGCCTGGAACTTGGCGGGCTCCTGCAGGAACTCCTTGATCTCGTGGAGCTCCTCGACCGCCTCGTCGGACCCCGCCACGTCGGCGAACGTCGTCTTCGGGGTGTCCTTGGTGATCAGCTTGGCCTTGGACTTCCCGAAGTTCATCACCCGGGAGCCGCCGCCCTGCATCTGATTCATCAGGAACAGGAAGACGACGACGATGAGGACGAAGGGCAGCAGGGACAGCAGCACCCCGATGAAGGGGTTCTGCTTGGACGTCGCCACGTTGTAGCCCTCGGGCAGGACGTCCTTGTCCTTCTGGTCGACGGCCTTCTGGAGCATCGCGGACAGCTGGACGCCCTGGTCACCGATGTAGTTCGCCTGGACCTTGCTGCTGCCCTTGATCTTCTGGCCGCTCTTGAGCTCGACCTTGATCTTGTTTTCGTCGCCCGTGGTCAGCTCGGCCGATTTCACCCTGTTGTCACGGATGGCCGCGACAACCTGACTGGTGTCCACCGACTTGTAGCCGCCGGACGAGCCGACGACCTGCATCAACACGACCACGGCGAGGACGGCCAGCACGATCCACATGACCGGCCCACGGAAGTAGCGCTTCACGTCCATCCATACGGGGCGCGAGCGCCCCGTCCCTCCTGCCACAGTGAGGCACGGTGCCCCTCGATCGGGGTGCCTGTGCGTACGGTGTTCTGCTCGACCTTGCAGACTTGCTTGCGGTGCTTGCTAAAGAATGCTTGAAAAGACTGACCTTCGGACGGTACCCCAGCATTGTCACCCGACGCCGCCGCAGACGGTCAACAAATCCGTCTTCCCCTCCTCCAACGGCGGAAAACCGTGAGGGGTTCCCGGTGGCCCGGCGATCGCCGGGCCCTTCGGGGGCAATACCGTCCTCCCAGGTCGGGGAGGGTCAGCCGCCGTAGACGTGCGGCGCGAGGGTTCCCACGAAGGGCAGGTTGCGGTACTTCTCCGCGAAGTCGAGACCGTAACCGACGACGAACTCGTTCGGGATGTCGAAGCCGACCCACTTCACGTCGATGGCGACCTTGGCCGCCTCCGGCTTGCGCAGCAGGGTGACGACGTTGAGGGACGCCGGCTCGCGGGAGCCGAGGTTCGACAGCAGCCAGGACAGCGTCAGGCCGGAGTCGATGATGTCCTCGACGATCAGGACGTGCTTGCCCTTGATGTCGGTGTCGAGGTCCTTGAGGATCCGGACCACGCCGGAGGACTGGGTGCCCGCGCCGTAGGAGGACACGGCCATCCAGTCCATGGTGACGGGGGTGGACAGCGCGCGCGCCAGGTCCGCCATCACCATCACGGCGCCCTTGAGGACACCGACGATGAGCAGGTCCTTGCCCGCGTACTCCGCGTCGATCTTCGCGGCCAGCTCGGCCAGCTTCGCGTCGATCTCTTCCTTGGTGATGAGCACCGACTTGAGGTCGGTGCCCATGTCCTTCTCGTCCACCCGCGCCACTCTCGTTCGATTGGGGCTCATCCGGCCGTCCGGGCGCCTGCCGCCCGGCCAGGGTCCGGCCGGGCCTGCCCGCGGTCACTCACGGCCGTTCGATTCAGCCCTGCCGAAGGACCAGTCTGCCACCATGCCGGTGGACCGCGACCCGCCCGGGGAGGTTGATGGCCCGCTGCCCGCGCCAGCCGGTGATCAGCCGGTCGACCTCCTCGATGTGCCGGGCGAAGAGGGAACCGGCCGGGGAACCGGCCTCGATGGCCGCCCGGCGCAGCACCCGGCGGCGGACGGCGGGGGGCAGCGCGTAGAGCTTGGCGACCTCCAGGGCGCCCGTGTCGTCCCGTACGGACGGCTCCACGGCGACGGCCCAGGAGTCGAGGGCGTCCGCGTCGTCCCGGGACAGCTGGGCGGTCCGGGCCAGCGCCTCGACGACGCCCTTGCCCAGCGCCTTCTCCAGGACCGGCAGGGCCTCGTGGCGGACCCGGGAGCGGGTGTAGGCCGGGTCGACGTTGTGCGGGTCGTCCCAGACCGGCAGCGACTGCACCAGGCACGCCTTGCGGGCGGTCTGCCGGTCGAGGCCCAGGAACGGCCTGCGGTAGCGGCCCCCGACCCCGGAGGCCACGGCCATCCCGGACAGCGAGCGGGTGCCGGAGCCGCGGGCCAGCCCCAGGAGGACGGTCTCGGCCTGGTCGTCGCGGGTGTGGCCGAGGAGCACGGCGGCGGCGCCGTGCCGCTCGGCGGCCTCGTCCAGGGCGGCGTAGCGGGCGTCGCGGGCGGCGGCCTCGGGACCGCCCTCCCGGCCGACGGTCACGGGGAGCGCCTCGACGGGATCGAGGCCGAGGGCGAGGAGGCGGCTCACCACCTCGGCGGCGCGGAGGTCGGAGCCCTCCTGAAGGCCGTGGTCGACGGTGACGCCGCCGGCACGGAGGCCGAGCCGGGGGGCCTCGAAGGCGAGGGCGGAGGCGAGCGCCATGGAGTCGGCACCGCCGGAGCAGGCGGCCAGGACGAGCGGGGGCCTGGAGCCGCCGGGGGCGCTTGCGGTTGCGGTTTCGGACGGAGCGAGGGTGAGGACGTCGTGGAGAACGCGGCGGACCGCCAGGCGTATCGCCGCGACCGCGGGGTGTGGACCCATGTCCGAGTGTCCAATCGTTCCAACGAGGAGCTGACGGGAAGGGGTTGTGGGGACGTGCGGGCTGCGCCGTCACGCTGTGTGCGTAGATGGTGACAGAGACGAGCCTTTACCCGAGCATCGCACGCCCACCCCTGGCACACGGTCCCTCGGACGGGTGATTACGGGAGCGTTCGTCCGTCAGGGGCGTGACACCGTCACCCGTCGGCCCGGCTGTGCACCCGCGCGACCCAGTCCGCGGGTTTGGCGATCTCGGCCTTGGTCGGCAGGGTGTTCGGCGAGGTCCAGACCCTGTTGAAGCCCTCCATGCCGACCTGGTCCACCACCGCCCGGACGAACCGCTCGCCGTCACGGTACTGCCGCAGCTTGGCGTCCAGACCCAGCAGCTTGCGCAGCGCCTGGTCCAGCCGGCCCGCGCCGCTGGCCCGCCGCTGCTGGAACTTCTCCCGGATCTCGGTCACGGACGGCACGACCCGCGGGCCCACCCCGTCCATGACGTAGTCCGCGTGCCCCTCCAGCAGGGACATCACCGCCGTCAGCCGCCCCAGCACCTCCCGCTGGGCGGGGGTCTGCACCAGCTCGACGATGCTGCGCCCGCCCCGCTCCCCGTCGTCCTCCGGCGGGCGCCCGCCGGCCAGCGACTGGAGGGCCTCGCGGAGCCGCTCCAGCAGGGTGGCCGGGTCGATGTCGGTCTCGGCGAGGAACGCCTGGACCTCGCCCTCGATGTGGTCGCGCAGCCACGGCACCCCCGTGAACTGGGTGCGGTGCGTCTCCTCGTGCAGGCACACCCAGAGCCGGAAATCGTGCGGGTCGACCTCCAGTTCGCGCTCCACGTGCACGATGTTCGGCGCCACCAGCAGCAGCCGGCCACCGCCCGCGCCGCCCGGCAGGTCCCGGGTGGGCGGCGCGAACGTCTCGTACTGCCCCAGCACCCGCGAGGCCAGGAACGACAGCAGCATGCCCAGCTCCACGCCGGTGACCTTGCCGCCGACCGCGCCCAGCACGGCGCCGCCCGGCAGCCCGCCCCGGCGCTTCTCCATCTTCTCCAGCAGCGGCCCGAGCACCGCCCGGAACCCGGCGACGTTCGCCCGGATCCAGCCCGCCCGGTCCACCACCAGCACCGGGGTGTCCGATCCCGCCCCCGATGGCGTCATCCCGGTGAACTCCCGGACGTGCTCCTCCGACGCCTTGGCGTGCCGCCGCAACTCCGCGACCACCGCGCGGGCCTCGTCCCGGCTCACCTCCGGCCCCGGCCGCACGAGCCGCGTCGCGGTCGCCACCGCGAGCTTCCAGTCGACCATCTCCGCACCACCGATGCTCGTCATGGGTTCACGGTACGTGGTACGGCGCGGTTGCGGAGGGGGGCGGATGCCCCGGCCCCGCCCCTTCGCCGCTTCCTGGGACTGCGCCCCAGACCCCGCTTTTCGCGGCTTCGCCGCTCGTCCTCAAACGCCGGACGGGCTGAAGACAGCCCGTCCGGCGTTTGAGGACGACCGCGCGGAGCGCGGTTTCGGGGGTGCGGGGTCCTCCCCGCAAGAAACGGTGAAAGGGCGGGACCGGGGCACCCTCACCCGGCGGCGGCCACCGCCGCCGCCAGCGCGTCCAACGCCCGCTGCGCCCCCTCCGAATCCGACGTCCCGTCCGCCAGGAAAGCGAACGCGAGCAAGCGCCCGCCGGCATTCACGACCGTCCCGGCCAGGGCGTTCACCCCGGAGAGAGTGCCGGTCTTGGCCCGGACCACACCCCGAGCCGCGTCCACACGCCCCTGCAACGTCCCACTGAACCCCGCCACCGGCAGCCCCGTAAGCACCGCCCGCAACTCGGGCGAACGCCGGTCGCCGGCGCGGGCGAGGAGCCGGGCCAAGAGGTCGGCCGAGACCCGATCGGCCCGGTCGAGGCCGCTCCCGTCGGCGAAGCGCGCGCCGGCCATCGGCAGGCCGAGCCGCGCCAGCCGCGCGGCCACCGCCCGCCCCGCGCCCTCGAAGCTCGCCGGCTGCCCGTCGGCGAGGGCGGTCTGCCGGGCCAGGGCCTCGGCGATGTCGTTGTCGCTGTGGGTCAGGGCCCGCTCGACGAGGTCGGAGAGCGGGGCGGAGGAGACGGCGGCCAGCCGGCGGGCGCCGGCGGGCGAGCGGCCCTCGGCGGGCTCGCCCTCGACGCGTACTCCCCGCTCCCCCAGCAGGGCGGCGAACTTCCGTGCGGCGTCCCCGGCCGGGTCGTCCGTACGGTCCGCGGGGCCGTGGTCGCTGTCGTCCAGCCGGCCCTCGTCCACCATGAGGGCGCTGACCGGTGCGAGGTTCTCGTTGGAGCCGATCGCGTGCGGTACGGGCCCGGTGTAGCGGGAGACGTCGTATCGGAGTGCCGTGTGGTCGGTACCGAGCGCCTTCAGCGCCCGGGCCGTGGCGTCGGCCAGGGCCGGGAGGCCGGTGGGCTCCCGGCCGGGAGGGGAGGGGCGGGCGGTGAGGGTGGGGTCGCCGCCGCCGACGAGCACGATCCCGTCAGCCCCGAGCGTCACCGTGGTCTCGATGCGGTGATCCGCGCCGAGCGCGGAGAGTGCCGCGGCGGAGGTGGCGAGTTTGACGGTGGAGGCGGGAGTGACGGCCGCGGCCTCGTTCGATCCGAACAGCCGCTCGCCGGTCGCCACGTCGACGACGGAGGCCGAGACGCGGGGGCCCAGCGCGGCGTCGGCGAGCAGCGGCTCCAGCGCGGTGGCGAGACCGGCCGCGGCGGGCGCCCCGCCGGACCCTCCCGTCCCGCCGCCCCCTCCCGCCCCGTCGGAAAGCGCCTCCAGCACCCCGGCGAGCACCGGGCCGGCCCGTGAGGACCCGTAGGGCGCGCCCCTGGCGTACGCCCCCCGGTCGGCGGCTGCGGCGCGTACCCGTTCGGCCGTACGCTGTCCGCCGTCCCAGGGCCCGGCGGCGGCCACCGCCCCGGCCGCGGCGAGCAGTCCCACCGCGGTGGAGGCGGCGACGAACCGCCCGGTACCGGACCGCGGCGGCAAGGCGGCAGGCCACCACCGGGCCTGCCGACGGACGCTCCCGGGCATGAGGACCAGCCCCTTTCGCCACCACACACCTGCGTAGGGGACACTTAATCACCAGACGTATGTGTTGATCATGAAGGAGCCACTCGTGGAGTTCGACGTCACCATCGAGATTCCGAAGGGTTCGCGGAACAAGTACGAGGTGGACCACGAGACCGGTCGCATCCGTCTGGACCGCCGTCTCTTCACCTCCACCAGCTACCCCGCCGACTACGGCTTCGTCGAGAACACCCTCGGCGAGGACGGCGACCCGCTGGACGCCCTTGTCATCCTGGACGAGCCCACCTTCCCGGGCTGCCTCATCACCTGCCGCGCCATCGGCATGTTCCGCATGACGGACGAGGCGGGCGGCGACGACAAGCTGCTCTGCGTCCCGGCCAACGACCCGCGCGTCGAGCACCTGCGCGACATCCACCACGTGTCGGAGTTCGACCGCCTGGAGATCCAGCACTTCTTCGAGGTCTACAAGGACCTGGAGCCGGGCAAGTCGGTCGAGGGCGCCGAGTGGGTCGGCCGCGCGGAGGCCGAGGCCGAGATCGAGGCGTCCTACAAGCGCCTGGAGGCCGCGGGCGGCTCCCACCACTGATCCGTGGTGATCTGACGCGCCGGAAGCGCTGATCGCGCCGGTGCGGAACGCGCGGCTCCTGAGGGCCCCGGAAGGGCTCCTCGGAGGCCGCGCGTCCGCGTTTCCGCCTCGTCCCGTCCTCCGCGGTCAGAAGCCGCGCGTCCGCTTCGCCGCGCGCCGCGACGCCGCCCCGCCCGGCACCACCAGGAACATCCGGGCCACCTCCGACCCCAGGTTCACCCCGATGGCGATGGCCAAGGCCAGTGCCGCGGCCTTGGTGAGGCTGGCCATGCCGGTGTCCAGCTCGTTCTTGGCGAAGTTCAGCAGCGCGAAGTACACCGCGCTACCGGGCAGCAGCGGCCCGATGGCCGCCGTGACGTACGGCAGCGCCGACGTGTACTGGTACCGCGCGAGCAGCTGTCCGAAGAGGCCGACCAGCCCGGCGGCGATGGCGGTGGCGGGCACCGGGTCGAGGCCGCCGGTGTCGGCGAGCGCCCCGTAGACCACCCAGGCGACGCCGCCGTTGAGCGTCGCGTACAGCACGGTGTGACGTTCCTGCTGGAGCAGGACGGCGAACGAGAAGGCCAGCAGCATCGCCGCGACGATCTGCACGACGGGCCGTTCCTGACGCTGGAGCGCCGCCTCCGGGTCGAGCGTGGTGCCGCCGATCCGCACACCGCCGTAGAGCACCATCATCACGCCGCAGACGATGCCGACGATCAGGTAGCCCACCTCCAGCAGACGTGCCGAGGCGGTGATGTAGAAGCCGGTCAGGCCGTCCTGGACGCCCGCGACCAGCGCCCGTCCCGGGATCAGGGCGAACAGCCCACCGGTGATCACGGCGGACGCCTGTACATGCACCTGGTCCTGGGCGGTGCTGAGCGCCACGCCCATCGCCGCCGGGGGCATCGCGGCCACCACGAACTGGTAGAACTCCGGCAGCCCGCGCCCCGAGGCGAGCCACGCCAGCCGGTCGCCCAGCATGGCGCCGACCGCCGCCGCGAGGAACACCACGACGCCGCCGCCGACCAGCATGCTCGCCGCGCCGGCGAGCAGCCCGGCGGACAGCGTCAGGCCCCAGCCGGGGTACGGGTGCCGGTTGCGGCGGATCTCGGCGAGACCGCGGTACGCCTCCTCCAGGGTGAGCCCCTGGGTCGTGATGTCGTGGACGAGGCGGAAGACGGCCGAGAGACGGGTGTAGTCCGTGCCACGCCTGCGCACGGTGCGGCTGGCGGTGACGGGATCGTCCACGAGGGACGGCTGGTAGCTGACGGACAGCAGAGTGAACGTCGCGTTGGGCTCGCAGCGGTGCAGCCCGTAGGCGTGCGCGACGCCGTACATCGCCGCTTCGACGTCCTCGGCGCCCTCGCCGCCCGCGAGCAGCAGCTCGCCGATGCGCAGGGTCAGGTCGAGCACGCGCGGGACGGCCGGCCCGGTCTCCTCCTCCTTGACCGCGCGCTCCGGCAGCGGCCGCTCGCCGACCGGCATCCGGACCATGGTCCGCATCCGGTCCTGCCAGGGCGCGTCCTTGGTGAGGCTGACGAGGGGGGTGCCGAGCGGCGGAGTGATCTCCGGGTACGCGAGCGAGGCGGGCCGGCTGAAGGCCGAACCCTCCGGACGTCGGTCCTCCGGTTCCGCCACGCCCTCGGGGACGGCGAACTCCGACGTCGGATGCTCGTCCTCCGGGGGCGCCGGCAAGGGCACCCCGAGGGGCGGGGTGAACGCGCTGCGCGCCTCGTCGCTCTGCGGTTTGCGGTCCTCGCCCGGATCCGGTGGGCCGCCGCCCCGCTGCTGATCAGCCACCACGCGCTCCTCTACGCCTCCTGCCCAGGTCAACCATGCCCGATCAGGAGTACGAGTGCCCAGTGGGGGTGGGGAGACGCGTGTGAGGTCCGGCGGGGGCGTGGGTGAGCGACCCCTCAGGGGATGGACGGCCGGGTGGGCAGGCAGGAGGACGGCCGGGGACGCGGCGGGGCGTACGTCAGCGGCGCGCGTGCCGGCCGCGGGGGCCGCGGTTCGGGTCCTGCGGGTCGTGCTCGTCCTGCGGGGGCCGGGTGCCCTGCCCGTCCTGTGAGGGCTGGGAGTACGCGGAGTACCGGGGGTCCTCCGTGTACTGCGGCTGCGGCGGCTGATGCGGCTGCGGCTGCCGGCTGTGGAGAGGCTGCTGGGCGGCCTGGGGGTACGGGGCGGCCGGGGAGTACGCGGGGTTCGGGAGGTGCTGCGGGTTCTGCGGGTTCTGCGGGGCCGGCGGCATCTGCGCGGTCGGCGCGTAGGAGTACTGCCCGGCCTGCGGAGCCTGCGGGTGCTGTGCGGGCTGGGGGTGCTGTGCGGGCTGGGGGTACTGGCCCGGCTGGTGCGGGCCCGGCTGCGGGTACGGAGCGGCCTGCGGGGGCTGGGCACCCTGCGGCCCGCGTACGTCACGAACACCGTCCGGCGCCGGCCCCGGCTGCTGCTTCCCCGACCGCCCCTGCTTCCGCGCGGCCTGCTGTCCCTGCTCGGGCTGCCGCAGCGGATACGGCTGCACGTCCTGGTAGTGCGGCGGCACCTGGGTGTACTGGCGGGGCGGCTGGGGCCCGCTGGGCACCCCGTCGGCGTCGGGCGCCGGCCCGGCCGCGCGGGACTTGGACCGGGCGCGCAGCAGCTCGATCGCGACCGGCACGACCGACACCAGCACGATCGCGACCAGCATCGCCTCGATGTTGGTCCGCACGAACTCGATCTTGCCGAGCACCGCGCCCAGCAGCGTCACACCGGCGCCCCACAGGGTGCCGCCGATGATGTTGAAGATCAGGAAGGAGCGGTAGTTCATCCGGCTCACGCCGGCGATGATCGGCGTGAAGGTGCGGATGATCGGCACGAACCGGGCCAGGACCAGGGACTTCGGTCCGTACTTCTCGAAGAAGTCGTGGGCCTTCTCGACGTTCTCCTGCTTGAAGAGCCTGGAGTCCGGGCGCCGGAAGAGGGCGGGGCCCACCTTGCGTCCGAAGAGGTAGCCCGCCTGGTCGCCGAGGACCGCCGCCAGCACGACCATGGCGCACACCGCCCACAGCGGGTAGTCGTTCAGCTTGCCCGTGGTCACCAGCAGACCCGTGGTGAAGAGGAGCGAGTCGCCCGGGAGGAAGAAGCCGATCAGCAGGCCGGACTCGGCGAAGACGATCGCCAGCACACCGAGCAGGCCGAACTGGCCGATCAGGTAGTCCGCGTCCAGCCACTGGGGGCCGAGCGCGAGTGTGGTCACGGGGGTCACGGTGACAGGCTCCTGGGTCGAGGGCGCAGGCTCGTGCGAGGCCCGGGCACAGGCGGGGGGAGAAGGCGTGCCGTTCAACGGTAGCAACGCGGCCGGGAACCCCCCGGTTCCAGTCGCACCGCCCGCACTCCCCCCGCTCGCCCCTCCAGGCCCGCGCCCCCGCCTGTCGCCGCGCTTCGCCCGGTCGGGGCAACCCCGTGCCGCCGGGG
The DNA here is from genome assembly GCF_020099395.1 of Streptomyces mobaraensis. Classification (NCBI taxonomy): domain Bacteria; kingdom Bacillati; phylum Actinomycetota; class Actinomycetes; order Kitasatosporales; family Streptomycetaceae; genus Streptomyces; species Streptomyces mobaraensis. The sequence goes on from NZ_CP083590.1 coordinate 3,378,656, forward strand.
TGCGTCCCGCTCGTCAGGCGGAAGAATCTCCGTACAGACCGAACGGACGAAGGTGGCAGGGATGGGCATCGACGAGTATGGCGGCGGTCAGCACGAGCAGGCCGATGTGCTCGTGGTCACGACGAACGACGTGCCCGGGTACCGGGTCGAGCGCGTGATCGGCGAGGTCTTCGGCCTCACGGTGCGTTCCCGGCACGTCGGCAGCCAGATCGGCGCCGGCCTGAAGTCGCTGATCGGCGGCGAGCTCAAGGGGCTCACCAAGACCCTGGTCCAGACCCGCAACCAGGCGATGGAGCGCCTGGTCGAGCAGGCCAGGGCCCGGGGCGCCAACGCGGTCCTGATGTTCCGCTTCGACGTCACCGAGGCGGCGGACGTCGGCACGGAGGTGTGCGCGTACGGCACGGCGGTGGTGATCGCTCCGCATTCGTGACGGGCCCCGGCCCCGCCCCGCGGCGGACCGCGTAGCGGGGCGGAGACCCGTGTGATGAGGAAAAACGGTCCAGCGCCACCCGCACGGGTGGCGCTACGGTCGGAGGCGGGAGCGACGCGCCGAGCACCCGCCACGATCTCCGCCATGGGAGCAGTGATGGCCTCAGGAGCCAGCCGACAGGACGAGCAGGCCACACCCGAGAACTGGATGTACCCGCCGGCCGACGGTTGGACGTACGACCAGGTGAAGGAGCTGGTCCTGCCGTTCGACTGGGAGCTACTGGGCGGGAAGATCGTGGTACGAGGGGCGGCGAAGTGGTGGCACAACACGGTGCGGGACGAGCTGTATTACCGCCTGCGGGGCGACAAGCCGGCCGGCTTGATGGTCAACAGTGAGCAGTCGATCCTCATCGACCGGAAGAACGCGCCGAAGCCGGACATCGTCGTCTTCGACAGGACCGGCCTCGACATCGCCACGGTGGACTGCATCCCGGCGGAGAAAGTCGTACTCGCCGTGGAAGTGGTGTCACCGGGCTCCGCTTCGGAGGACCGTCTGTACAAGCCCGCTGTGTACAGCGGCGCGGGCATCGGCTCCTACTGGCGCGTGGAACGTGACGAGGACGAGGCGCCGGTGCTGTACGAGTTCTGGAAGCACCGCGAGGTGGACTGTTACATTCCCCGGCCCGACCAGGCCATTCACGTCGGCACCCTCAAGACCGACCAGCCTTTCCCCGTCGAGATCGATCTCCGCTCGCTGATCGACTTCTGAGCTCCCGGCGCGGCCCGGTCTCACGCGCCCTCCTCCGGGGACGTAGTGACCCCCTCCCACGGGTCGCCCTCGCCCGCCATCACGTACGCGCCCGCCTCCAGGCGTTCGATCAGGCCGCGGGCCCACTCCTCCCCCGTCGCCACCGTGTGCAGCCAGAGGTCCCGGACCTCGCCGAGGTGGCCCTGGTCGTGGGCGCCGGCGGGCGGTGGCCAGTGGTGGCGGATCTCCGTGCGCCAGGATTCCAGCGCGGCCACGCGCTGCCGGAGCAGGGTGATCGCCTCGGCGCGCGGGAGGTCGACGAGGAAGCCCACCGCGGCCGTCAGGTGGTCGATCTTCCGGTCGTGGTCGGACAGGGCCTGCCGCAGCAGCCGGAGGTACTCGGCCTCGCCCGCGGCCGTCAGCTCGTACTCGGTGCGCGGCGGGCCGCCGGCCTCGCTCGGGGCGGTGTCGTGCGCGGTGAGCAGGCCCTGGCCGGCCATGGCCTTGAGCGCGTGGTAGATCGAGCCCGGTTTCGCCTGGGACCACTCGTGCGCTCCCCAGAACTCCAGGGAGGAGCGCACCTGGTAGCCATGGGCGCGGCCGTGCCGCCGGACCGCCCCCAGCACCAGCAGCCGGATCGCCGACATACCTCCCCGCCCCTCTCCCACCGTCTCCGCCGGATCTGCCGTCCCAGGTTAGGCGGCGTGCCGCAGAGCGGGCGGGCGCGGGTCAGGGCCGGCCGGCGGCCTCGGCCAAGGTGTGCGCGACGAGCGCGTTGGCGTGGCCGTGGCCCAGGCCGTGCTCGGTCTTGAGCCAGGACACCAACTCCATGTGTCTCTCCAGGGGAGCGGAGCGGATGAGCTCCTTCCACTCCGCCACGGGGCGGCCGTACTTCTTCTCGATCGAGGGGAAATAGCTCACGGGACCCTTCACTGCTTCGGTCATGGCGTGAGCATCCCACCCGCCACTGACAACGGCCGGGGCGCGCGCCTCCCGTGAGCGCCCCGGCCGCTTCCGCGCGCGTCAGTCCGTCTGGCGCCGCTCCGCGTCGACCAGCTCGAACGCGGTCTTGCCGTCGATCGACTCGCGGATGATGTCCGCGTGCCCGGCGTGCCGGCCGATCTCCTCGACCAGGTGCACCAGGAACCACCGCATCGACACCTGGGTGTCCTTGGGGAACCAGGGGGCCGGCGGCAGCGCGAAGGTCGCCTCCAGGGAGGGCAGGGCGCGGACGAACCGCTCCACCTCGGCGGCCTGCTCCTCCCAGGCGGCGAGGAGCGCGGAGACGGTCTCGCTCTCGTCCGGGTGCCAGGCGGCCTCGAAGCGCTTCGCCGCCTCGTCGGCGTCGATGTCGGGGCTCGTGCCGCTCGCGAGCTCCAGCCAGCCTCGTTCCGCATGCATGACGTGCTTGAGCAGGCCGATCAGGGACATCTCACTGGCGCTGGGGCGGGAGCGCGCCTGCTCCTCCGTCAGACCGAGGAGCGCCCGGCGGACGCCGCCGCGCTGGGCGTCCACGAAGGCCAGCAAAGTGCCCCGCTCGTCACTGGCGTCCTTCTCGATCACAAGAGTAGGCATAGGACTCCACCGATCCTTCCATCGCTTCCTGTTGACGGCTCAACAGTAGGGCGCCAGTAGGTCATCTCCTGACCTACTGGGGCGGCGGGACCCTCAGAACGGAAAAGTGCTGCGCCCGTGCTGCACGGAGATCCACTTCGTCGTCGTGAACGCGTCCACCATGGCGTCCCCGTTGAGCCGCCCGAGGCCCGAGTGCTTCTCACCGCCGAACGGCACGATCGCCTCGTCGTGCACGGTGCCGTCGTTGACGTGGATCATGCCGGTCTCCACCCGCTGGGCGAAGCGGACGCCGCGTTCGACGTCCCCCGTGTGGACGGCGCCGCTCAGTCCGTAGGGGGTGGCGTTGGCGATCCGCAGGGCCTCTTCCTCACCGGAGAACGGAATGATCAGCGCGACGGGCCCGAAGATCTCCTGGCGGAGGACCGGGGAGTCCTCGGGGAGGTCGGTGAGGACGCTCGGCTCGACCAGGGTGCCCACCGTGCGGCCCCGGACGAGGGCGGTGGCGCCGTCCGCGACGGTCTGGTCCACGAGGGACGTGATCGCCTCCGCCTGACCCGAGTTGATCAGGGGACCGATGTGCGTGGCGGGGTCGGAGGGGTCGCCGACCTTGAGGGACTTCACTCTCGCCACGAACTTCTCGGTGAACTCGTCCAGCACCGAACGGTCCACCAGCACCCGGTTGGCGGCCATGCAGACCTGCCCCTGGTGGATGAACCGGCTGAAGACCGCCGCGTCCACCGCGTAGTCCACGTCCGCGTCGTCGAGGACGACCAGCGCGCTGTTGCCGCCCAGTTCGAGCACCACCCGCTTGAAGTGCGAGGCGGCGACGGTCGCCACGTGCCGGCCGACCTTGTCGGAGCCGGTGAACGACAGCACCTTGGGCACCGGGTGTTCGATCAGCGCGTCCCCGATCTCCGCGATATCGGTGACCAGGACGTTCAGCACGCCAGGCGGCAGCCCCGCGTCCTCCAGCACCTTGGCGAGCAGGCCGCCGCCGCAGACGGGCGTGTTCTGGTGCGGCTTGAGCACCACCGCGTTGCCGAGCGCCAGGGCGGGCGCCACGGACTTCAGCGACAGCAGGAACGGGAAGTTGAACGGGCTGATCACACCGACGACCCCGACCGGCAGCCGGTAGAGCCGGTTCTCTCGGGTGTCGTCCGGCGAGGGCAGGATGCGGCCTTCCGGGCGCAGGGCGATCTGCAGCGCGTCCCGGAGGAACTCCCGCGCCAGGTGCAGCTCGAAGCCGGCCTTCAGCGCCGTCCCGCCGCACTCCGCCATGATCACCGAGGCCAGTTCGTCCTCGTGGTCGTCGATGATCCGCAGCGCGCGCTCGAAGACCAGCCGCCGGGTGTACGGGTTGGTCCTCCCCCACGCCACCTGGGCGCGCTCGGCCGCCCGGTACGCCTCGTCGACCTCGTCCACGCCGGCCACCGTGATGGAGGCGAGCTTCTCCCCGTCGTACGGGTTGAAGTCGACGATGTCCCACGAGCCCGTACCGGGCCGCCAGCGGCCGTCGATGTACTGGTACGCGAGGTCCTTGAACGCGGAGGAGTACGACATCCGTCATCCCTGTCTGCCGGAGCCCGACCGTCCGGCCGGGCTGGTTCAGACTTGCTGATTGGCCGTCATCGTACTGACGAGCTAGGGGAGTTGGAGTAACCGGCGCATGAGGTCGCGCGTTCCCGACGGGGACAGGCTGTCCGCGCGCAGCCGCCCCATGACGCGCTCGTACTGGGCGACCTCATCCGGCTTGTCCAGGTAGAGCGCGCCCGTGAGGTGCTCCAGGTACACCACGTCGGGCAGGTCCGACTCGGGGAAGCGGAGCACGGTGAACGCCCCGCTCTCGCCAGCGTGACCACCGTGCCGGAAGGGCATCACCTGGAGGGTCACATTGGGCTGTTCGGAGAGGTCGATGAGGTGCTGGAGCTGCCCGCGCATCACGTCCGCGTCGCCGTAGGGGCGGTGCAGCGCGGCCTCGTCGAGGACGGCGTGGAAGTGCGGCGCCCGCTCGGAGAACAGCAGCTTCTGCCGCTCCATGCGCAGCGACACCCGGCGTTCGACCTCGGCGGGGTCGGCCGTGGGCTGGCCCCGGACGACGACGGCGTGCGCGTAGCCCTCGGTCTGGAGCAGGCCGTGGACGAACTGCACCTCGTAGATCCCGATGTGCGAGGCGGCGCCCTCCAGGCCGACGTAGGTCTGGAACCAGCTCGGCAGCACATCGCCGTAGCTGTGCCACCAGCCGGCGACGTTGGCCTCCCTGGCCAGGCCGAGCAGCGCCTCGCGCTCGCTCTCCCGGGTGATGCCGTAGAGGGTGAGCAGGTCCTCCACGTCCCGCGTCTTGAAGCTCACCCTGCCGAGCTCCATGCGGCTGATCTTCGACTCGGACGCGCGGATCGAGTACCCGGCCGCCTCGCGGGTGATCCCCCGGGACTCGCGCAACTTCCTCAGCTGGGAGCCGAGGAGTATGCGGCGTACCACGGAACCGCTCGACTCGCTCGTGGTCATCTCGTCGACCCTTCCTTCCGGTCTGGTCCGGCCTGTCCGTCCGCCGTCGCGCTCACCCTTCCGAGGGTGACCCCCGCTCCCCCTCGGCGCCGAAGTCTGCCACCCCCGGGCATCGTTGTGTGCACATCCGGTTACGGATACCGGCCAACGACGGGTGCGCTACGGCGAGGGGCGTAGGAATAATTGCTCCCCAATCCTCTTGTGCGCCCCCAAATCCCCCACGTGCACGTGCATCTGCCCTTGCATCCGCCCTGCGCATCGGAAACGATGGACCCCGCACACGTGCACGTCACGTCCACGATTGCAGGAGTGCCTCGGATGGGTACCGAAGGATCGACTGTGCTCTCCCCCGTCTGGCGGGGGCTGCCCCGGTTCGACTCATCCGCGGTGTCGAACTCCGCTTCCTGCGCCCTGCCGCCGCGCTTCGAAGCCGTCCGTACGGCCCGGCGGTTCACCGGAATCACCCTGTCGCAGTGGGGGGTCCAGCACATCTTCGACAACGTGGCGCTGGTGGTCTCCGAACTGGTGACCAATTCCCTGCGCTACGCCACACCGACCGGCCGCGTCGACGGAGGGTATGAACCTCCCGTACGCCTGCATCTGATGCGGTGGACGACGCGGCTGGTATGCGCGGTACGCGATCCGAGCGAGGAGGGGCCGCTCGCGGGGGAAGCGGCCCCAGGCGACGAGCACGGGCGCGGACTGCTGCTGGTGGATTCGTTCAGCGACGCCTGGGGCTGGCACCCCCTGGCGGGCGCACTGCACGGCAAGGTCGTCTGGGCGCTGTTCCGACTGCCGCGCGATTAACCGCATTTCGCGGTCACTCGGCCACCAGGTAGTCGAATTCACCGTCCTTGACGCCCAACAGCATGGCCTCGATCTCCGCGGGGGTGTAGATGAGAGCGGGGCCATCCGGGTGGCGGGAGTTGCGCACTGCGACCCCGCCACCCGGCAACTTCGCGAACTCCACACAGGAACCCTGTGAGTTGGAGTGCCGGCTCTTCCGCCAGACGACTCCATCGATGCCCGATGCAACCATGCCGTTGTAGACGTGTGGCACTGGAGTCTCCCGGATCGCCGCAGGGGGCATCCCCATGCGTTTACGGGGATGGCAACTTCTTCGGATCATAGCCGCGGTTCACATTCCCCGGCACGAGCAGATGCACGTGCACTGAGGGTGGCGCCGCCACTACGACGCGGGGCGGATTTCCCATGCCCATTTCCGCTTGCCCGGGACAATTGCCGCTGTCGCGGCCGTCATTGACGCGAATCCTCCGGATGGCGCGCGGAACGGCTCGGCGCGTGATTCATCCGGGGGCCGGTCCTTTTCCGGTACTTCGCCCTCCGGTCCGCCCCTTTCGGCGTCGTCGCCCGTCCCTCCCGTATCGCGGCCGCACTCCGCCCTCTTCCCGGACGTATTCGCGGGGTGCGGAACGGCCCTTTCTCGAAGGGCGGTTCGAAGGGCCGGACCGCGCGTACCGGGCGCGGTTCCGCTCCCGCGCCCGGTGGTGACCGGGCGCCCTATCGCCACCAGGAGCGGCGGCGGCCCGGCCGTCACCGGGCGGCGCGCCCCCGGACGTACTCGATGAGGCGGGCGTACCCGTCGGCGCCGTGCCCGTCCTCCACCGCGCGCCCCGCCAGCCCGAGGAACACCCTCGGAAGACCGGATTCCACCCCTCGCAGCTCACCGGCGTGCTCCAGCAGCCCCATCAGCATCAGGTGCTGGTCCAGCGGAAACTCCCCGGCCGGGTACGCGCCCGCGTCGATCTGCGGTGCGTACTCCTCCATCAGCCGGCCGACGGTCCTCATCCAGCGGCCCGCGACCCCGGTGTAGGCCGTCGCCGACACCCCGCCGCCCGGCCCGTCCGCGCCCGTGAGCGCCACGCCGTGCAGCCAGCCGGTGAGCGTGGACCACAGCAGGCCGAGCAGCGCGACGTCGTGGACGGCGGGCAGGGCCGGGTCGTCCCCCAGGTGCACCGGGTCCCCGAGGGCGGCCAGGACGCCGCGGTGCGCGTCGAAGGCGGGGCGCGGCCCGCCGTACAGCTGGAGGGAGTCCGGCCGGCCCACACCGGACGGCATCACCAGGACCGCGGCGTCGAGGTAGCGGACGTCCCGCTCGCGTGCCCGGTCGGCGGCGCCCCGGGCCTGGACCGGCGATCCGGAGGTGAAGTTGACGAGCGTCCGGCCCGCGAGTTCCGCGGCGCACGGCGCCAGCACCTCGCGCACGGCCTCGTACGTCGACAGGCAGACGACGACCAGCGGGGCGGCGCCGACGGCCACTTCGGACGAGGCGGCCTCCACCGCGCCGCGCGCGACAAGCGGCAGCGCCTTGTCGCGCGTCCGGTTCCAGACCGTCGTCGCGTGCCCGGCGGCCAGGAACGCGCCGGCCAGCGCGGCCCCCATCGCCCCCAGGCCGACCACGCTCACCTCGGTGTCCATGACGCCCCCGTCCCCGGCCCACGCGCGCGTTCGCTTTCGCGGCTGATTGTCAGAGCTGGAAGGCTCGGTCCGCAATGGCGCGTCTCGGCCATTTGTCCGGTATGCACACCCGGCCGCCGGAGATCGGGCGAGGTAGCATGTGGAAATGGTTTTCATTAACGCCGGGAGTCGGCCGCCCCGGGGGCGGTCCGTGCTGCGCGACCTGGCCGTCGTCCGCTGCCTGTGCCGACGCGCCCTCCTGAAGGCCGTCAGCTACGACGGAAGGAGCAGCAGCTCGTCCGCGTAACACCAGGCCCAGTCCTCACCCGGCTCGATGGAGCGCGCGAGGTCGTGACCGGGCGTGCCGTGCGCGTGCGCGCTCGCGTGCCGGTGGGGCGAGCTGTCGCAGCAGCCCACGTGCCCGCAGACCAGGCACGCGCGCAGGTGCACCCAGGTGCTCCCGATGCGCAGGCACTCCTCGCAGCCTTCCGGGGTGTTGGGGGTCACCGGGCGGGCCTGCGCCAGGTGGCCGCAGGTGCGGTCCGGTGGGCGGCCCTCGACGTCGGCGGCGACCTGCCACGCCGACGGCCCGTGCGGCCCGTCCGGCCCCTTCTTCGACGCGCTCATGGCCCGAGCGTAGGGCGGACGGGGGCGGGGCGCGCGTCGGGACGTCACCTGGGTTCGGACGCGCGTCGGGACCCCGCCCGGGCCCGACTCCGCGCGCGGCCGGCCGGCCCTATGAACCCGCAGGTCAGCGGCGTTGTCAGACCCCCCTGGCAGACTTCTTCGCACCGGGGCCGTGGAGGTGGGTGACGGGGGTGTCCACCTCCGCGTGCCCCGGTGCGCCCGGCCGCCGGCGGGGCCGCTCCTCCGAGTGGCGCACTCCGGCGGGCGACGCGCCGTGCCGCACCGCACGATGGCCCCAGGGGCCGCCGTTCGGCGGTCCCGCGCCACCGCACCGCCGCCGGGGAGATGAGCCCGTGATGACCCTCAGCCTCGCCCAGCTGAGCCGCTGCACCATCGCCGTCGACCTCGGCGCGTCCCGCACGCGCGTCTACGCCCGCGACACCGGCCTGATCGTCGACGAGCCGAGCATCGCCGCGGTCAACACCAGGACGGGCTCGCTCATCGCCGTCGGTGCCCTCGCCGAGGGCATGGCCGGCCGGACGCCGGCCCACATCCGCGTCGTCCGCCCGGTCTCCGGCGGCACGGTCGTCGACGTCGACATGGCCCAGCGCATGCTGCGCCACCTGATCAGCGACAAGCTGCGCCGCGCCTGGCGGCGCAGGCCGCTGCTGCGGGCCGCGGTCTGCCTGCCGCACGACGCCGAGCCGATCGCCCAGCGCGCGGCGGTGGAGACGCTGACCGGGCTCGGCGCCCGCCGGGTCGAGCTGGTGGACACGCTCGTCGCGGCGGCCGTCGGCTGCGGACTGCCGGTCGAGCTGCCCGAGGCCACGATGATCATCGTCTGCGGCGCGGCCTCCACCCAGGTGGCCGTACTCTCCCTCGGCTCCATCGTGGCGGCCGAGAAGGTGCAGGTCGGCGGGGACGCCATCGACTACGCGATCGTCCAGCACCTGCGCGCGGAGCACGAGTTGATGCTGCCCACCCAGGGCCTGTACCCGCTGCACATGGCCCTCCGCGCGGACCGGATGGGCGGCGGCACCGAGACGGAGGTCCGCGGCCGGGACGTGGCGACGGGCCTGTCCCGCACCGTGCTGGTGAGCACGGCGCATGTGCGCGAGGCGGTGCGCACACCGCTCACCGTCGTCCTGGACGCCATAGGGCGGGTGCTGCGGGACTGCCCGCCGGACCTGGTCGCGGACCTGGGGACGCGCGGCGTGATGCTGGCCGGCGGCAGTGCGCTGATGCCGGGGCTCGACACGATGATCGAGGACGCGACGGGGATGACCGTGCACATCGCGGCCAACCCGGACCACTGCTCGGTGCTGGGGCTGGGGGCGATGATGGAGGGGAGGGTCAAGCCGATGGTGCTGGATCCGCTGACGGCGGGGTGAAGGGCGGCGGTCCCGGCGCGGATTGACGGACATCGGGGACACCACGGGGGGTGCGGGCCGATGCGGGGATGCCCGGCGTCGTCCCGGGGGGAACTTCTGCGCCTTCCGGTCAGTTCTGCCAGTGCTACCCCCGTTTTCACAAGGAGAGACACGCACATGGCGCTCTGGGACCGGCTCAAGGAATCGGCCACGACGATGCAGGGCCAGCTGGTCGCGAAGAAGAACGACCTCAAGAGCGGTGCGTTCCGCGACGCGAGCATGGCGATGTGCGCGCTGGTGGCGGCGGCCGACGGTTCGGTGGACGCCTCGGAGCGGCAGCGCGTCGCCTCGCTGATCGCCACCAACGAGGTGCTGCAGAACTTCCCGGCGGACGACCTGCACGCGAAGTTCACGGACTACTGCCAGAAGCTGGCCGCCGACTTCGACTTCGGCAAGGTGAGCCTGCTCCAGACCATCGGCAAGGTCCAGAAGAAGCCCACCGAGGCGCGTGCCGTCATCCAGATCGGCATCGTCATCGGCGGCGCGGACGGCGACTTCGACAAGGAGGAGCAGGCCGTCGTGCGCGAGGCGTGCTTCGCCCTGGGCATCGCGCCCTCCGAGTTCGACCTGTAAGCAGGCCGTCAGTCAGGCCGTAGCGCACAGCGAGGAGCGCGGGTCACCGAGAGGGAAGGTGACCCGCGCTCCCGCGTCCGCTCAGGCCGGCAGTGTCACGGAAGAGTTCCGGTCGGCGGACGACTTGCGGGCGCGGTGGCCGTTGCCGGTGACCGCGCCCGACCAGGTGCCCAGGGCGATCTCGGCGGTGATGCCCGGGCCGAAGCCGGCGATCACACCGCGCGCCGCGTGCTCGGCGCCGCCGTCCTGGAACAGCCGCTCCAGCGCGTCGAAGACGACCGCGCTGGCGATGTTCCCCCGCTCGACCAGCGTCTGCCGGCTGTAGCGGAACATCGACTGCTCCAGCCGCAGGTACTTGCCGAGGTCGTCGAGGATGCGGGGGCCGCCCGCGTGCACGATGTAGAAGTCCAGCTCGGAGACGTCCCACTCGTACGGCTCGGCCATCTCCCGCATCGCCGGGGCCAGCATCGCCATGGTGCCCGGCACGCGTTTGTCCAGGATGAAGTGGAACCCGGTGTCCTTCACCCCGTAGGAGATCCACTCCTCGGTGTCCGGCACCAGGTGCGAGCCGTTGCGTTCGAGCTTCACTCCCGTACCGCCGTCCCCGCGAACCACGGCGCAGGCGATGGCGTCGCCGAACAGGCCGTTGGAGAGCAGGTTGCCGACCCCCAGGTCGGTGGGCTGGTAGAGCAGGGAGCAGAACTCACACGCCACGATGAGCACATTGGCCCCGGGGTAGGCGCTGCAGAAGTCATGGGCGCGGTTGACCGCCGCCCCGCCCGCCGCGCATCCCAGCTGGGCGATGGGCAGTTGGCGGGTCTCGCTCCGGAAACCCATGGTGTTGATGAGCCACGCGGTCATCGAGGGCATCATGAAGCCCGTACAGGACACGTACACGATCATGTCGATGTCCTGGACGGTCAGTTCCGCGTGCTCCAGTGCCCGGTTCACCACATCGGGCACCCGTGCCTTGGCCTCCGCCTCGTAGAGGTTGTTCCGGGCGGTGAAGCCCGGATGCTTGAGGGTGGCCTCGATCGGCTGCACCAGATGCCGGGTCTGGACCCCGGTATTGCCGATGAGCCGCAGCGCCAGCTCCAGCTGCGGGTGGTCCGCGTGCAGGGTGCGCGCCAGTTCCAGGGTCTCTTCCCTGGTGATGATGTGCTCGGGGACGGCGATGGCCGGTCTGCACAGAGTCGCCATGGTCGGCCTCCTCACCAGGCGACCGGCAGGGTGAGCGGATAACGCCAGATCGACACGGTGTTCCACTGCACCTCCTCCGCCGGTACGGCCAAGCGCAGTTCGGGGAAACGGTTGATGAGCGTGCCGATGGCGATCTGGAGCTCCATCCGGGCCAGATGGGCCCCGAGGCAGTGGTGGGAGCCGTGGCCGAAGGTCATGTGCGGTACCGGGTCCTCCCGGTCGAAGTCGAGCTCGTCCGCGCGCTCGTAGACCGATCCGTCGCGGTTGGCGCACAGGTACGAGACGTGGACGACGTCCCCGGCCGGGATCGTCACGCCGTTGAACGTGACGTCCTCCAGCGCCACCCGGGGGATGCCGACGCCCTGGCGGAACGGGATGTACCGCAGCAGCTCCTCCAGGGCCCGCGGCATGATCTCGGGCTCTTCGCGCAGCCGTGCCAGGTGCTTCGGGTGGGTCAGGAGGGTGTAGATGATGTTGCAGATCTCGTAGGTGCTGGTGTCGTGCCCGGTGACCAGCAGGAGCATGCCCATGACGGCGAGCTCCTTCTCGTCCAGCATCTCCTCGCCGACCCGTGCCGTGGCCAGGGAGCTCAGCAGGTCGCTGCCGGGGTTGCGGCGGCGCTCGGCCGTCAGGCCGGCGAAGTAGCGGCGGAGGCCGGCCTTGGCCTCGGCCGCCGCCTCCTTGTCCGCGGGCTTCATGGACATCATGGCCATAGCCCAGGCGCGCAGCTGCGGGCGGTCCTCCATGGGGACGGCCAGCAGCTCGCAGATGGTCATCAGCGGCAGCTTCCCCGCCAGGTGGTGGGCCACGTCGGCGGGCGATCCCTCGTCCTCCATCGCGTCCAGCAGCTTGTCGACGAGCTGCTGCGTCTTCGGCCGCAACTCCTCCACCTGCTTGTTGCTGAACCCGGTGGTCACCAGGCGGCGCAGCCTGCTCAGCGCCGGCGGGTCCATCAGGTTGATCGCCTCCGACTGGGCGATCGGCGCCGGTGTGATGCGCGGAAAGTCCTTCCCGATCAGCGCGGCCCGGCTGAAGCGTCGGTCCTGGGTGACCGTACGGACGTCCTCGTACCGCGTCACCAGCCAGCACTCGCCCTCGCCGTACGGCATGCGGACCTTGGCGACCGGGGCCTCGGTCCGCATCCGCTCCATGAACGGGTCCGGTTCCAGCGCTTCATCGTGACGGAAGGGACACGTCCGTTCGGATTCCTCAGTGGTCATGCGAAGCACTCCCCATACCCAAGGGCACGGCCTTGGTGGCGCGCCGATATCTACAGACCGATTCCGCAGGGGCAAGCACGCCACACCTATACCCGGATGATTCACTCGATTTGTGGACTTACCCGTGTAAATGAAACAGGTCTCTGTCGAACACACCAGAGCTGTTCACCCGAGTGAGTGACCCCCTGTCGAAGCGTTCCGGGGGTGGGCCGGGGGCGTGCCCGGGTTCAGGGTTCGATCCCCCGCACGCGTTCGTGCGTGTGGCGCTCGATGTCCTTGACGGCGATGTCGAGGAGTTGATCCGCCAGGACGTGCAGGGCCCGGGAGGCGGCGAGCTCGTCGCCGATGTCGGGCACGTTCTCGTCCGCGGGATGGCAGCGGGCCGTGCCCTCGCCGACCATCGGGCCCGGGGGCTTGCCGGAGAGGCGGGCCTCGGCGGTGACGACGTGGTCGTGCTCGCTGATGCTGATGCTCACGGTCCAGGACTTGGTGCCACTCATGCGCCGGCCTTTCTGCCGCCTGCTCCTGTGTGCCCTCCCCGGCCCGCCCCCTGCCCCCGCTGTCCGCCCCTGTCGGCCCCTGTCCGCCCCGAGTCGTCAGACTGGCACGCCGGCCTGGCCCCCGCACGTCAGGATGCGCGGGCCTCCCGCCGGGCGGGCCGGGGCCGGCGACGCCTTGCCGGCCGGTGACCGGGGACGCGGTGACCGGGGACGCGGTGACATCACGGACGCCGTTCTTCCGCTCGGCGCGATGCGGGAACGGCGTCCGTGTACGGCGTCCGTGGCCGGTGGAGAAAAGCGGTTCGAGGAGGTGCGGCGCGCGGTTCGCGGCGCCGGCGTCTCTCAGACCCCGAGTCCCTGCACCGGCTTGTGGGTGTGGCGCTCGATGTCCGTGGCCGCCGTGTTCAGCAACTGGTGGGACAACGACGACATGGCGCGGGCCACGGCGAGCTCGTCGCCGATCTCCGGCACGTTCTCGTCGGCGGGATTGCAGCGGGCCACTCCCTCGCCGACCATCGTCCCGGCGGCGGCCCCGCTCAGCCGCGCTTCCGCGTTCACCGTCTCGGCGTTCTCCTTGATGCTGATCTGTACGTTCCAGCTCTTCATGCCGGTCATGGGAGCACCCTCTTCCAGCCACTCAGCATGAACTCACTCCGGAAACACCCCCGATCACCATCGTCACACCGCGCCCCACCGGCCGCACGCGGGCGCCCGGCCTCCTAGGCGGGCTCGCCCGGCGTACCGGACCCGGGCGGACACGGGACGGCCCCCGGTCGGGCCCGGACGCGACGCCGCCCCGCACGGCCACCAGGGCGCCGGCGGGGGGACTCACCGCGCTCAGGTGGCCGCGGCGTGGGCCCGGCCCGGGGTCCGGGCCCGCCACCGCGCTTCGCTTCGGGCCGGGAACGGGGATCAAGGCCATGGCCGTCCTCCTCATCGGTCGATTACGGTACGTGAACCTCTAGTGACCAACCTTCCCCTCGCACACGCCTTCCCCCCACGGCGGAGGGGTTGTGCGGAGGTGCGCCACGAGCGCGCCATGGGCACCCCAAGGCGTACCGGCGACCTCAAGCGCCAACGGCGCTCCGGGCGGCGCCCCGCCCCCCACCACCCTCCCGTCACCGCGGCCGTCCCGTCACCGGCACCGGAGGCGGCGCGGCCTACGCCGTGAGGTGGTGGGCCAGGGCGGCGTGCGGGTCCGCGGCGGCGCCCGCCCCGGCGCAGGGTGTGGTGTGGTCGATGTGCACGGTCGCGGCGACCAGCCGGGGCACGGCGTGCAGCAGCGCGTGCTCGGCCGCGACCGCGTGCTCGTGGGCCCGCACCACGCTCAGCTCGGCGTCCACGACGATGTCCACCTCGGCGCGCAGCGCGTGCCCGACCCACCGCATGCGGACCTGCCCCACCTCGCGCACCCCTTCCACCGCCCGGAGGGCGCGCGTCGCGCCGTCCACCAGCTCCGGGTCGACGGAGTCCATCAGCCGCCGGAACACCTGGCGGGCCGCGTCCCGCAGGACGAGGAGGATCGCGACGGTGATCAGCAGCCCGACCGCCGGGTCCGCCGCGGGCCACCCCAGAGCGGTGCCGGCGGCGCCGAGCAGGACGGCCAGGGAGGTGAAGCCGTCGGTCCGGGCGTGCAGTCCGTCGGCGACCAGGGCCGCAGAACCGATTCTTCGCCCGGTGCGGATCCGGTACCGGGCCACGCCCTCGTTGCCGGCGCACCCCACCAGGGCCGCGGCCGCCACCGCCCACGGGTGGTCGAGGGGCCGGGGGCTCAGCAGCCGTTCGACCGCCTCGTAGGCGGCGAGCGCCGACGACGCGGCGACGGTGACGACGATCGCGACGCCCGCCAGGTCCTCGGCGCGGCCGTAGCCATAGGTGTAGCGCCGGTTCGCCGCCCGCCGCCCGAGCAGGAAGGCGGTCCCCAGCGGGACGGCGGTCAGCGCGTCGGCCCCGTTGTGGACCGCGTCGCCGAACAGCGCCACGGACCCGGACGCCGCCGCGACCGCCCCCTGGACCACCGCCGTCACGCCCAGGACCGCGAGCGACCACCACAGCGTGCGCATCCCCTCGCGGGACGCCTCCATCGCCGGGTCGACCTTGTCCGCGGCGTCATGGTGGTGGGGGGCGAGGAGGTGCGCGGCCCGGTGCCGCGTCCGCCGGACGCGGTCGGCGAGAGCGCGCCGACCACGGCCGTGCGGTGGGCGGCCATGGGACGGATGGTCGTGGTGTGGGTGGTTGTGGTGCGAGTGGCCGTGGTGCGGGTGGCCGTCGGACGGATGATCGTGGGACGGGTGGTCATGGCCGTGCGCGCGAGCGTGAGAGCGTGCCATGGGGCCCACCATGGCACGTGCATTCGATCGCAGCCACCATGGTCATACCACCACTGACCAGGTGCGAATCCCTTGCAGTTACGGGTTGTTGGTGTCAGGGAGCGGACGGGGGCAGCCCGCTGCGCGAGGCGGCGCGCGCCGGGCCCGGTGCGGTAACGGAGTGCGGGGCGAGCGGGTTGGGGACGGGGAGGTAGCGGGGGTCGGTGCCGTCCGCGCCGATCCAGCGGGAGAGCAGGTTGGCCTTGCCGGGGAGGGTGGGCGAGGCGAGCAGCGCGCCGAGCTCGGGGAGGGCGGGAAGGCCCGGCAGCGTGCCGCAGCGCTCGAACTCGTCCCGCGCCACGGCCCACAACTCCGCACCGCACCACGGGAACCGGTGCGCCAGCGCGCCCGCGACATCGCTGAGGTTGTTGACGACCAGGCAGTAGGCGAGCCGCCGCCACGCCGGAGCCCGCGGCATCTCGGCGAGCACCTTGGCCCCTTCCGCGTCGCGGAAGACGGCCTGCACGGGTGTGCCCTGTGCGTCCACGGCGATCAGGGTGTTCTGCAGGTGGCACTCCACCACCACGCCGTACCGTGCGAACGCCTCCAGCACGGGCGGCACCACGCACCGCATGTACGCCGTCCACCAGGCCAGTGGTTCCGCGATCCGGTCGAGGGGGTTGCCGTCGAAGCCCTCGGCGAGCGCCGCGGCCAGGACGGCGGTCGTCCCGGGGAGCAGGTGCCGGGAGAGCCCGTCCCGGACGAGGACGGCGCAGGTCTCGAACAGGCCGTCGACGGTGCGGTAGCAGCGTTCGCTGAGCCAGGCCGCCGGGCCGCGCATCGCCGCGAAGGCGGCGGTGACCAACGGGTCGGTACGGCGGACGTGGCGGAGCTCGTGGCGGCGCATGCGGCGGACGTCGTTGGTGATCTGGACGTCCAGGCTGAACTTCAGGAACAGATCACCGGCGGTCGCCGGGGAGCGGTGCCCTTCCGTCCGGTGCCGCGGCCCGGTCTCGCACGGGGTCTCCCCCGGTACGAACACCGTGCGCACGGAGGCCGTGGGCCGGGCCTGCCGGGCCGTGTGACCGAGGCGGACCAGCCGCCCGTCGGCGAACGCCGCCCGCATCTCGGGTCGGCCGCCGGCGAGTTCGAGCTGCCAGGGGTGGGCGGGGAGCAGGCGGTAACCGGGCGGCGCCTCGCCCAGGGCGTCCAGCGCGCGGGTGTCGCCGTCCTCCACGACCGCGTCCTCCCGGACGCCGAGCAGGACGAGCGGGAACCGGGCGTACGCCTCCGGCGCGTACCGCAGCCAGGACGCGGGCGGGCCGCCACCGCTGCGCGCCTTCGGCGCCGGATGGAAGGGGTGTCCCATGACGAGCGCCTGCTCGGACCGCAGCCACGGGTCCTCGGGCGGTGCCGCGTGCACCCGGGTGGTGAGGACCGCCTCCACCGCGGCCCGGCTGGCGGCCATTTCGGCGGGCAGCGAGCGGTTCGGCGTACCGGTGGCGGCGCGCATCTCCTGTGCCGCGAGGGACACGAGGCCCGCGTGGGGCAGGGGCCGCCAGCTGCGCCCGGTCCACAGCTCGGGCGCGGACGGGCGGTGTCCGGGACGGACGCGCAACAGGCGGCCGGAGGCGCGGAGTCGGTACACAGAGGGAGGAGCGGATGGGAAGGGGGGATCAGGGGGACGAGGTCGGTCCTGGGGCACGGGTATCAGGGGCGGCGGCACCGTGAGCGCCGCCCTGCGGGCGGCGGGGTCCGCCGGGGCCATGGGAGCCGTGGAAGCCGTAGGAGCCGTGGGAGCCGCGGAGGTCGGGCCCACCGGCACCAAGCCCTGCACCGCCGCGCCCCTCGACGCGCCGTTCACCACCGCCGGGCCCGCGCCCGGGGCCACGGCCGGGCCCACGATCGGGCCCGCGCCCGGCGCCTCGCCCGGCAGCGCGGCCGGCGACGCGGCGGCCCCGGCCGGCTCGGGGACGTCGGCCGGTTCGGCGGCTTCTCTGAGCAGACAGTTGAGCAGTGGCGTCACGGCCAGCGCGTCAGCGGCCCGGGTGAGTGCATTCATCGGCCATCAGTATGTGTGGAGGGGGTTCCCCCGCGGTAGGACATGCGCGTGTGCCGGACCTCCGCCGAGCGGATCCTCGCCAGCGAACTCACCGCCGCCGCACCGGAAGTGGCGGCCGTGTACAGCGCGTTCCTGCCCGGCGCCAGGGCGTCCGTACTGACCCGCCTGTGGCGCGGCCTCGTCCACGAACCCCTGCCCTGGATCACCGCCCGCGCGGACGGCCACGACGGCGTCACCCTGCGCCTGTCCGACGGCCGGCGGCTGCACGGCCCGCCGTCCGACCCCTGGTCGACGGCCACCACCGTCACCGCGCTGGACCTCGGCGGGGCTCGCCACGACCACCCGGCGGAGCTCATGGCCGAGGTGTCGGCACGGCTCGGCCTGCCGAACGGGCCGCGTTTCACCGCGGAACTCGACCACAGCGTCGCCTCCTTGGCGCTCTCCCGCGCCGCCCGCCACGAACGCGGCACGCCGTTCGCCGTCCGGTCCCCCTGGCAGTGGGAGCAATGGCCGACGGACGGCCACCCCTACCACCCCGCCTGCCGCGCGCGGCCGGGCTTCTCCGCCGCCGAGCAACTGGCGTACGCGCCGGAGCACGGGCCGGTGGTGGAGCTGCGCCTGGCGGCCGTGACGGACGGGACGGTGTCCGGCGCGTGGCCGGACGAACTGCGCGACGGCCGGTCCCTGTTGATACCGACGCACCCCTGGCAGGCCGCGCACGTCCTCGACGGCCGCCCGCTGCGCCCGGGCCCCCCGGCGCACCCCCTGCTGTCGCTGCGCACGCTCGACATGGGCGGGAACGTGCACGTCAAGACGGCGGTCACCACCCAACTGACATCGGCGGTACGGGACATCTCGCCGTACTCCGTCACCCATGCCCTCGCCACCTCCGACTTCGCCGAACGCGTCGCCCGCCGGCTGGACGGCCGGCTGCACATCGCCCGCACGCTCGCGGCGGCGGGGGCGGGCACGGCCGACCTGGCGGCGGTGCTGCGCGAGTCGCCGTACGGGTACGGGGACGCGGCGGCCGGGGAACGCGTCGTCCCGGCGGCCGTCCTGCCGGCGCTGCTGGGCTCCCGGCCGCCCGGCGAACGCCCGGCGCGGGCCGCCGCCTTCGCCCGCCTGGCACTCGGCGTCTGCCTGGACCTGCTCGACGTCGGGGTGGCCCTGGAGGCGCACGGCCAGAACCTGCTCGTCGTCGTCGACCGGGACGACCGTCCCCTGCGCCTCGTCTACCGCGACCTCGCCGACATCCGCATCAGCCCCGCACGGCTCGCCCGGCACGGCATCCCAGCGCCGCCGCTGACCGGCCGCCTGCTGACCGACGACCCGGCCGTCCTGCGCCGCAAGGTCGTCGGCTGTCTCGTCACCGGCGCCCTGGCCCCTCTGGCCGGTGACGCCGCCACCCTCGCGACTCTCCTGGACACCGCGGTCCGGGATCTCCCCTCGACCCGGGAGGTCCGCGCGCTCCGGACGGCTCCCCTCCCGGCGAAGGCCCTGACGGCCATGCGGCTGTCCACAGGCGTGGGGGGCGACCTGTGGACGGGGCTGCCGAATCCGGTGGGTGCGGGCTAACCGGTCAGGCGCCCCTTCCGTCTCACTCCTCGCCCTCTGGCACCTCCGGCACCTCGACCCCGGCCAGCCGCTCGGGGTCCATCAGCACGTCCACGGCCGCGATCCGCCCGTCGACCACCGTGAACGCCATGACCGTCAGCAACCGCCCCTTCATGACGACCACGACACCGGCGGTGCCGTTGACCAGCACCGGGCGGACGAACGGGGAGAGCTTCGAGAAGGTGACCGCCTGCGAGGCGACCGTGCGGGCGCCGTGCAGGACGGTCGTCCGGCGGGCCCGGGCGGCGCCGCCGTCGGAGCGCAGGACGACGTCGGGGTGGAGGACGGCGACGAGGGCGTCGAAGTCGCCGTCGCGTGCCGCGGCGAAGAACGCGTCGACCGCCTTGCGCTGGTGGGCGAGGTCGCGGTCGGGGGCCGGCGCCTGGCCCTGGACGCGCCGGCGGGCCCGGCTGGCGAGCTGGCGCGTCGCCGCGGTGGAACGTTCCAGCAACGGCGCGATCTCGTCGAAGGGCACGGCGAACATGTCGTGCAGGACGAACGCCAGCCGCTCCGCCGGTGCCAGCGACTCCAGCACCACCATCATCGCCAGCCCCACCGAGTCGGCCAGCAGCGCCTCCTGCTCGGGGTCCGGCGCGTCCTCCCGGCCGATGAGCGGATCGGGCTGGCGCGGAACGGCGTCGAGCGGGTCCTCACGACGGTGTTCGCGAGTGCGCAGGACGTTCAGGCAGACGCGCGCGACGACGGTCGTCAGCCATCCACCGAGGTTCTCCACCGCGCTGACGTCCGTCCGGTCGAAGCGCAGCCACGCCTCCTGAACGGCGTCGTCGGCCTCGCTCACCGAGCCCAGCATGCGGTACGCCACCGCGCGCAGCCGGCTCCGGTGCTCCTCGAACCGGACGGCCGGGAAATCGCTCTCGTTCACCTGTCACATTCCCTTCCCCCTGCGGGTCAGAGAAGTAGATCACCGAAACCGGCGGACGCGCCCGGAGGTTCCGCTTCCGGGTCCGAGCACAGTGGAGCAGTCATGACGTCACCCATCCTCGTCACCGGCGGCACGGGCACGCTGGGCGGCCACGTCCTCCCCCTCCTGCGGCAGGCCGGCCGTGACGTGCGCGTGCTGAGCAGGCACGCCCGCGAGGCGGCGGACGGCGTCGAGTACGTCGCCTGCGACCTGCTCGCGCAGGACGGCGGCCGGGCCCTCGCCGCGGCGCTGGAGGACGTCGAGATCGTCCTCCACCTCGCGGGCGGCCCGAAGGGGGACGACGTCGCGACCCGCGCCCTCGTCCGGGCCGCCGCGGAGGCCGGGGTGCGGCACTTCGTGTACATCTCGGTGATCGGCGCGGACCGGGTCCCGCTGGGTTACTTCCGGTCCAAGCTGGGCGCCGAGCGGGCCGTGGCGGAGTCGGGTCTGCCCTGGACGACGCTGCGGGCGGCGCAGTTCCACGACCTGGTCCTGAAGGTGGTGCGCACGATGGCGAAGATGCCGGTGGTGCCCGTACCCGGCGGGATCCGCATGCAGCCCGTCGACGCCCGCGAGGTGGCCGAACGCCTCGTGGAACTGGCCCTCGGCGAGCCCGCCGGCCTCGTCCCCGACCTGGCCGGCCCGACCGTCTACGGCATGGGCGAACTCGCCCGCGGCTACCTCCGGGCGCACGGCAAGCGGCGGCCGATGCTGCCGGTGCGCCTGCCCGGAAAGGTGGGGCGCGCCTACCGCGCCGCCGAGAACCTGTCCCTGGAGGACGTCTCGTTCGGCACCCGTACCTGGGAGGAGTTCCTGGACGCGCACACCGGGAACGCCCACGCCGGGAAGTAGGGCGAGGCCCTGTCGCGCGGGAGGCACCAGCCGCCACCCGGCGAAATCGGGAGGTGAAGGACGGACCGGGCCCGGTAGCGTCGGCCCCATGACGGACATATGGGCGGGCGTACGGGAGAGGGTGCTGGCCCTCCGGTCGACGCCGGAGGTGATGGACCAGGTCTTCGGGGCCGTCTGGCTCGACGGCGGGCACCGCTTCGAGCTGGCACCGCCCCTCACCGAGGCCGAACTGGCCCGCGCCGAGGAGCGCCTGGACGTCACCTTCCCCGCGGACTACCGCTCATTTCTCCTGGAGGTGGCCGCGAGCGGCGCGGGGCCCGAATACGGCGTGTTCCCCCTGAGCACCCGGCTGACCGGCGAACAGGGCGCGGCACCGGGCGAGGTGCCCCGGCTCGCCCGGCCCTTCCGGCCCGGTCCGGTCCAGGAACTGCTCGACGAGCACGAGGAGAACGAGCCGCGCCGGGCGGCGTTCCCCGACGACGAGACCTACTGGCGCGCCTGGCACGCCTGGGACGCGCGGTGGGACGAGATCGACGCCGAACTGACCTGGGGATCGCTGTCCGTGAGCCACCAGGGCTGCGGGTACTACTCGTTGCTCGTCGTGACCGGCGAGGAGCGCGGCCTGATGTGGGAGGACGTGCGCGCGATCGGGGAGGGGCTGGTGCCCCTGCGGCGGCGCGGGGCCGAGCGCCTGACCTTCGCCGAGTGGTACCTGGGCTGGCTGGACTGGGCCGAGCCGAGGATCAAGGCCGCGCAGCGCGCGGAGGCCGCGCGGACGGGCGATGTCAGTGGGGCCGCTTAGGGTGAGGGTGTCCCGGTTTCCGCGGCCGGAGGGCGGACGGACGTGCGGGCCGGCCGCCGAGACCCGGGACGGACGGGGCCGGCCCCGTGCCGGGATCGTCCCCGTGCCGGGATCGGAACAAGCACGCCCGCGCAGCCATGCCTCGTGAGGAGAACGAAGTGACCGACTGGATCACCACCCCGATCGACACCCGCATCCTGCGCGGCGCCCTGGAGCTGGAACGCACCGAACGCGGACTGCTGCCGCACCGGTTGCCGGCCGGGGTCCGGCAGCGGTTCCCGGACGACCGCCTGTTGACGATGGAGTCCCAGCCCTCGGGCGTCCGGCTGGCCTTCCGGACCGGCGCCACCGCCGTCGAACTGGACGTGCTGCCCACGAAAACCGTGTACCCGGGCCTGCCGCCGCGCCCCTCGGGGACGTACGACCTGCTCGTCGACGGCCGCCCGGCCGGGCGGGCGAGCGCGGAGGGCGGCGACGTGCGGACGGTCGACATGACCACCGGCTCCTTCACCGTCACCCCCGGCCCGTCCGGCACCCTCCGGTTCGACGGGCTGCCGGACGAGCCGAAGGACGTCGAGATCTGGCTGCCGCACGACGAGACGACGGAACTGGTCGCCCTCCGTACGAACGCGCCCGTGGAGCCCGTCCCCGACCGGGGCCGCAGGGTGTGGCTGCACCACGGCAGTTCGATCAGCCACGGGTCCGCCGCCACGCACCCGACCGCGACCTGGCCGGCGCTGGCCGCCGCCAAGGGCGGTGTGGAGCTGGTCAACCTCGGGCTGGGCGGCAACGCCCTGCTCGACCCGTTCATGGCGCGCACGATGCGGGACGTGCCCGCGGACCTGATCAGCGTCAAGATCGGGATCAATGTGGTCAACACCGACCTGATGCGGCTGCGCGCCTTCGCCCCGGCCGTCCACGGCTTCCTCGACACCCTCCGCGACGGGCACCCCGACATACCGCTGCTGGTGGTCTCCCCGGTCTTCTGCCCGGTTCAGGAGACCACCCCCGGGCCGCTCATGCCCCAGTTCGAGGGCAACCGGATGACCTTCCGGGCCCTCGGCGACCCGTCCGACCCCACCCGGCTGACGCTGACCGTCATCCGGGACGAGCTCGCCCGGATCGCCGCGCAGCGGGCGGCCGAGGACCCGAACCTGCACTACCTGGACGGTCTCGCGCTCTACGGCGAGTCCGACTTCGCCGAAGTGCCGCTCCCGGACGGCCTCCACCCGGACGACGCCGGGCACCGCCGCATCGGCGAACGCTTCGCCGAGCGGGTCTTCGGCGCCGGAGGCCCGTTCGCCGCCCGGGAGAAGTGAGGGCGGGTCACTGACGGGTCCTCACCCCGCGGCGCGGGATCGCGTCACATCCACGTCGTGGCCGTGGCGACGACGTCCGCCTCGCGGGGCCGGTCCGGGTTGCCGTAGCGGACCTCGACGCGGGGGTTCCGGCGGGTGAAGTCGCTGTCGACCAGCCGGACCCGCCGCGGGTCCTTGACCGTGCGGTAGGCGATGTCGGTGTCGAGGAAGAAGCCGAACTCGCCCTTCGCGGGCGCGTACGCGAAGAACTCCCCGCCCTGGTAGTGCCGCTTGAGGCGGTCCTCGGTGAGGGCGAGCGACCAGTAGCCCACACAGTGCCCGGCCGGGCACATGAAGCGGAACTCCGCCTTCAGGCCGTCCAGCTCCATGGCGCGGAAGGGGTTGTCGTCGGCCGGGGCGGACGTGGTGGGCGCGGTGAGTGCGTTCGGCGTCGTGTGCGCCGGTATGCCCCCGTGCTCCGCCGCGGACGCCGGGGCGCCTTGGGCGACGGCGAGGCTCAGCGCGGCGGCTGCCAGGGCGGGGGCGACAGCGCGGAGCGTGATGCGGAATGCCATGTCCGATCTCCAGCCCTCTGCGTGATCGAGTCGCTGCGGTACGTGATCATCGCGAAGGAAGGAGCCCCCGGCAACGGGCGGGAGAGGAATCCGGCCAGCCCGGTGGACCGGCCGCCCCGGTGGACCGGCTCAGATGATGCCCTGCAACGGGTTGGGCAGGTGGTGCACGAGGTCGGTCCGGAGCACCTGCGCGGTGATGCCTCCGTTCATGACGGCGTCGGCCACACCGCCCAGGAGGTGCGCGTCGACCTCGGCCTGGGCCGGAGCCGCGAGGGCGACGCCGCTCAGGCCGAGCAGCGCGGTGGCGACGGCCGTCGCCAGCACACGGCGGACGCGGACGCGGACGCGGACGCCGTGCGGGCTGCCGAGGGCGTGGGGGACGCGCTGCATGGTGAGCTCCTCTCGCGGCGCTGCCGGATCTTTCGGGTGCCGCCCCGCCGGTCTGCCCCGGGCCGGTGGCCGGCATTCCGGCCGTGCGCCGGTGCGCCGGTCCCCGCGCCTCCACCCGACGCACGCGCCCCCTACGCTCCCCGTGGCCCCACCTGCCCTCGGCAGCACGCCCGCTCCGGACGGGTGGTGCATCAGGCGCCGCCGATCCCGCCGCCCGTGCCGCCCGCGTCCGGTTCCGCCGGCTTTCCCGCCCGCCCGCGCCGCGCGCGCAGGGTCAGGCCGACCATGCTCCCGAGCCCGACGCCCAGGGACAGGCCGAGCCCGATGTTGCCGAACAACAGGCCGAGCACGAGGCCGAACGGCAGGCCGAGGGCCAGGCACAGCGCCAGCTCGCGGTCCGGCGCCGACGCCCCGTCCTGCCCGCCGCCGGTGCCCTGCGGCTCCTGCGAGCCGTTCGCCTGCGGGCCATTCACCTGTGGGTCGTTCACCTGTGGGCCGTTCGAAGGGGTGGGGTTGTTCATGGTGTTTCCGTCTTTCCTGGCCGTGCGGTTCCGACTGCCGCCCCGCCATCATCCCGGAGACGTCACTCCCGCCCGCCGGCCGCGTCCAGCGCCCGCCCGCGCAGGGCGAGCCGCGCCGGGACGAGCGAGGCCACCAGGGCGAGGACGAGACACACACCGGCTGCCGCGCAGGTCACCGCCCAGGGGAGGCGGAAGGCGGGGACGGCCGCGCCGTCGATCCACCGGTTGTAGAGCCAGGCCGTCGTCGTCTGCGTGGCCAGCGTGACCAGCAGCCCGAGGACCGCCGCCGTCGCCGTCGTCAGGACCGCCTCCCCGGCCACCATCCCGAGGACCTGGCGGTCGCTGCCGCCGGTGAGCCGCAGGGTCGCGAAGTCGCGGAGACGGTCGCCGGTGGACATGACCATCGTGTTGACGACGGCGATGAGGGCGTAGAGCACGGCCGGCCCGAGGATGGCGGCCAGGGCGATCCACAAGTAGCGGTTCTGCGGACTGTCGTTGCCGCCCGTCCACTCCCCGGCGGGCGTCACCCGCACCCCACCGGCGCCTCTCTCACCAGGATCCACTCCGAACAGGAAGGAGACGGACGCCCGGGTGTCGGTGGACACATAGGCCGTGCCGGCCCGCAGGGTCCGGTCGTGGCCCGCCACCGCCGCGTACGGGACGAGGACTTCGGACAGGCTCAGCGGCATACGGACGACCGCGACCACCCGCAGCGTGGCCTTCGCGCCGTCGGCGAGACCGGCGGTCAGGCGGTCGCCGAGCCGCCAGTGCCGGCTCTTCGCGAGCCCGGCGGAGACCGCGACCGTCCCCGGCCCCTTGAGGTCGGCGAGGGAACCGGCCTCGGCCGGCAGCTCCCAGGCCCGGGTGATGTCGCCGTCGACCACCGTGGCGGTGGTGACCGCCGCGCCCGCCGCCGCGTCCCCGGAACCCCCGTCGAGTCCGGTCAGCGGGGTGTCGGCCACGGCGGTGACGTACAGGCCCATCCGGTCGTCGCCGCCCATCCGGCCGAACGCGCCCAGCCGGCCCCGGTCCGCACGGCCGCCCCCGCCCTCGCCGGCGCCCCCGCCGGTCGCGTCCTCGTCCCGGTCCCCGGGCGCCCCGAGGGGGAACTCGGGCGGGATGCCCTTGGGACCGTCCGCCTCCATGACGTACTCGGCCCGCAGCGCCGCCCGCGTCTGTTCGTCGCGCGCCTCGGCGAACGCGGCGGTGGAGCCCACGACGCTGCCGGCGAGGGCGACGACGAGGAAGACGGGCGTGGCCGTGGAGACCGTCCGGCGGACGGCCGTGAGCGCGTTCTGCCGCGCGAGGAGGCCGACCGCGCCGGCGGACAGCCGCACCGGCAGCGTGAGGAGCCGCACGAGCGGCGGGACCAGCAGCGGGGCCAGCAGCGCCACCGTGGTGATGGCCAGCAGGTCGCAGACCAGGGCCCAGTCGGGGAGGTTGCGCGGGTCGCGCAACTGGGGGTCGCGGCGCAGCGGTTCGGGCATCGCGGCCAGCAGGAGCGGGACGGTGACCGCGGCCGCGAGGGCGAGGACGGCCCACAGCAGGCGGCCGGCGGTCGTGCGCCCCCGGTCCACGGCCGCCTGGCCGAGCGCCTCGGTGGGGCGCACGCGCCCCGCGCGCCGGGCCGCGGCCCAGGCGCCCAGCAGGGCGACGGCGGCCTCGACGGCGACGGCGGTCAGCAGGGGGCCGGGCGTCGTGGGCGCCGAGAAGCCGTCAGGGGCGACGGCGCGCCGGACGAGCCAGTCGGCGAGCAGCGGCGCGAGGACCGGCGCCAGCAGGGCACCGCAGCCGGACGCCACCAGCGCGACCAGCAGCGCCTCGCCCAGCACCAGCCCTCCGACCTGCCGGGGCGTGGCCCCGACGGCCCGCAGCAGCGCGGTCTCGCGGCGGCGGGCGGCCACCGCGAACGCGAAGGTGGAGGCGACGACGAAGACCGAGACGAAGCCGGAGACGCCCGCCGTGAAGGTGAGCAGTTTCTTCAGCGAAGGCGCGGCCGGGTCGGGGCTCTCGATGTCCGCGGCGGCCTCGGTGAGCAGGCCGGTGGCGCCGATCAGGGCGACGCCGAGGGTGAGGGCGACGAACGAGCCGGCGAAGGCGGTCCAGCGTTTACGCAGCGAGGCGGCGGCGACGGGGAGCAGGAGGGCGAAGGGCAGCCCGCGGGGCGCGTCCGTACGGCGGGAGCCGCTGCCGCCGCTCAACGGAGGCTCCCGGAGCCGTGGTGCAGCGAGCCGTGGTTCGGCGAGGGCTGCCGCGGCCCGCCGTGGGCGCGTGCCGGTTCGAGGCCGGCCATGCGTTCCGCGATCCGCTGCGCGCCGGCGCCGTGGAGCTCGTCGCGGATGCGCCCGTCGGCGAGGAAGAGGACCCGGTCGGCCCAGGAGGCGGCCCCCGGGTCGTGGGTCACCATGACGACGGTGCGGCCCCGGACGTCGACGAGGGTGCGGAGCTGTTCGAGGACGGTCCGGCCGCTGCCGCTGTCGAGGGCGCCCGTGGGCTCGTCCGCGAACACCACCTGCGGCTCGGCGATCAGGGCGCGGGCGATGGCGACGCGCTGCTGCTGTCCGCCCGACATCTGGGACGGCAGGTGCCCCTCCCGTCCCGCCAGTCCGACCTGCTCCAGGGCCTCGCGCACGGCCCGCCGGTCGGGGCGGCGCCCGGCGAGCCGGAGCGGGAGGCCGACGTTCTGGGCGGCGGTGAGGGAGCCGAGGAGGTTGAACGCCTGGAAGACGAAACCGATCCGCTCGCGCCGGAACGCGGTCAGCTGCTTCTCGGTGAGCGGCCCCAGGTCCGTACCGTCCACGAGGACCCGGCCCACGTCCGGCCGGTCCAGCCCGGCGGCGCACTGGAGCAGCGTGCTCTTGCCGGAGCCGGACGGGCCCATGACGGCGGTGAACGTGGCGCGCCCGAACGTCACGGAGACGTCGTCGAGCGCGCGGACGGCGGGCGAGGCCCCCGCGGTGCCGTAGGTTTTGCCGACGCCTTCCAGCGCGACGGCCGCGGTGACGGCCCCGGTAGCACTACGGTGCGGCGCGACGACGTGATCGCCTGACATGTTCCCCCCGATATCGCGTCGGCGCCCCGCCCGGCGGCAGGTGCCGCCCGGTCCGCTCTCACCGACCGCGTCATTATGCGGAGCCCCGGTCATGGCTCCGACGGGGGGTGGCACCGGGCCCGTACGCGTCGGCAACCGGCGGTAAGCGCAGGTCAGTTGAGTGCGTCGACGGGGCGGGTAAACCGCTTCTCCAGCGGAGGAAAAGATTCCCCTTCCGCGCCACGGAGTCCGCGCCACGGCATGCGCCAGGCCACGGGCATGCGACAGCCCCCGGTGCTCCACACCGGACCGCGTACCCGGGCCGTCACCCACGGCACCGATCCCGGCAGGAACCCTCCCGGGGGCCTGGCCAGTCGACGAGATGGGGGTCACTCGGGCCGATGAACGTCTTCATCGACGGTGCGGCTCTCACCGTTGGCTGGTGTATGACCAGTCTGCTCCGCATATGCCCAGAGTCAAGAGGTTCGCGAAATTCACCCCCTCCCTGCGCACCCCCGCCAACCGGCCCTGCGCGCCCCCGCCGACCGGCCCAGCACAGGAGGCCCGAGGACACCACAACCCGAGTGAATCCTCACTCGTACGAGCCGACCTGACCGCTCGAACGACCCCTTTCCGGTAGACGTCCGGATACTCTCCGTACACCCGTGCCCGGCCCGGCACGGCTCCCGAATCCGCGCGAATCCACCCGCACGCGGCCAGAACCACCGCATTTCCGGTGATCGCCGCACGCCGTACGCCGCACGCCCACCTGTCTGCCACACAGAGGGACCTGCCGATGGACACCAGCCGCATGCTCCGTACCTCCGGCACCCTGGCCGCCACCGCGGCCCTCCTGCTCTCCGCCCTGGCCGCCGGCGGGCCCGGACCGGCCGCCGCCGCGCCGAGAGACCGCGACGACCCCGGCGCGTCGGCCCACACGACCGCCGCCGACACCAGCGCCACCGACACCGCCGACAGCACCGCCGACGCCGACACCGCCGCCCTCGCGGAGCCCCTCCGCCCGTACTACCGCCAGAAGCTGCGCTGGCACTCCTGCGGCGGCGGGAAGAGCGCCGCGTTCGAGTGCGCGGGCATGAAGGTGCCGCTGGACTACCACCTCCCCAGCGGCGGGGACGTCACCCTCGCCGTCTCCCGCAAAAAGGCGGCGGGACCCGGCAAACGCCTGGGCTCCCTGCTGGTCAACCCGGGCGGCCCGGGCGGGTCCGCGATCGGCTACCTCCAGGGCCACGTCGCGGGGAAGTACCCGGCGTCCGTCCGCGCCCGCTACGACCTCGTCGCCGTGGACCCGCGCGGAGTGGGCCGCAGCGCCCCGGTCACCTGTCTGTCGGACGGCGAGATGGACGGCTACGCCCAGTCCGACCCCACCCCCAGGACCGCCGCGGAGACCCGCGGCTTCGTGGCCAACCTGAAGAAGTTCGCCAACGGCTGCGCCGCCCGCTCCAGCAGGATGCTGCGGCACGTCTCCACCGTCGAGGCGGCACGGGACATGGACGTCCTGCGGGCCCTGCTCGGCGACGGCAAACTGCACTACGTCGGCGCCTCGTACGGCACCTTCCTCGGCGCCACCTACGCGGAGCTCTTCCCCTCCCGCGTCGGCCGGCTGGTGCTGGACGGCGCGCTGGACCCGTCGCTCGACGCGGCGCGCGTCAACCGCGAGCAGACGGCAGGCTTCCAGACCGCGTTCACCGCCTTCGCCCGCGACTGCGCACGGCACGCCGACTGCCCGCTGGGCACCTCCGGGCCGGCGGACGCCGGGAAGCGCCTGCGGTCGTTCCTGGACCGGGTCGACGCCCGCCCGCTCCCCACCGGCCAGTCCCGCCGGCTGACCGAAGGGCTGGCGACGACGGGGGTGATCGCGGCCATGTACGACCAGGCCGGCTGGCCCGTCCTCCGCAAGGCCCTGGCCCTGGCCGCCGCCGGCGACGGCTCCGTGCTGCTCGCCCTCTCCGACGCCTACTACGAGCGGGACGCGAACGGCTCGTACTCCAACCTCATGGCCGCCAACGCCGCCGTGAACTGCCTGGACGCGCCGTCCGCCTTCCACGGCCCGGACGACGTCCGCCAGGCGCTCCCCGCGTTCCGCAAAGCCTCCCCGGTGCTCGGCGAAGCCCTCGCCTGGGCCTCCCTGAGCTGCGCCTACTGGCCCACGCACCCCACCGGCCACCCGCACCGCATCACGGCCCGCGGCGCCGCCCCCATTCTCGTCGTCGGCACCACCCGCGACCCCGCCACCCCCTACCCCTGGGCCCGGGCCCTCGCCTCCCAGCTCTCCTCCGGCCGCCTCCTCACCTACGAGGGCGACGGCCACACCGCCTACACCCGCGGCAGCGCCTGCGTGGACTCCGCGATCAACTCCTACCTCCTCACCGGCACTCCCCCGCGCTCCGGCCTCCGCTGCTCCTGACCCCCGCCCGCCCCACGCCCCCCGCGGCACCTCCGCTCCGGCCCGCTCATACGCCCATAGGACCGCCTGGTACGGAGCACCCTCCGGACCTGTGTAGACTTGGGTCCGCTGCTGATGCCAGTCTTGGCCCGGCAGCTTGCCGCCTTAGCTCAGTTGGCCAGAGCAACGCACTCGTAATGCGTAGGTCGCGGGTTCAAATCCCGCAGGCGGCTCAGAAAAAGCCCCAGATCATCGATCTGGGGCTTTTGTTTGTCCGCTTTCCCGCCTTCCCGCTTTCCCGCCTTCCCGCTTTCCGGCCTGCCCGCCGCCCGTCCGACCGGCGCCCGGTGCCCACGGCGATCACCGTCCGCCGAGCGGGGCTCCGGCGCTACCGCGCGTCCTCGTAGCGCAGCCGCAAGGTCGCGGTCTTGCCGCGGCCGGTCCGGCACACCGCGCGGACGACGCGGGCGCCCTCACCCCGGGTGATCACGCACTCGACGGACAGCACATCACCCGGAAACACAGGCGAGGCGAAGCGTACGGAGCTGATCTCCCGCTGCTCCGTACGGACGCCGTCCACCTCCTCGGCGTGGCGCAGAACCGCCCGGTGGACGGCGTCCAAAGCGAAGACCCCCGGCATTATCGGGAATCCGGGGTAGTGACCGGCGAAGACCGGGGCAGTGGGTGGCACCAGGACCTCCGTTTTGATGCCTTCGGCATCCGCGCGCAGTATCCGTGCACCTGGCAGCAGCGTCACCGCGCTCACGAGGGACTCCCTTTCATGTGTGCCGTAGTGGCCGGCCTCCCTCGGACGCTACGCGGAACCGCCAACTCCAGCCAGAAACCATGGGTGTTCGGATCTCGGCCGGCGACGATCTCGCGGGCGCGGCCGGGGCGGGCCGGGGCCTTGGAGGCGGGGGCGGCACCCCACCGCCAGGGCCCTCGCGCTCGCCGCGGGGATCCCGGCCGGTCCGCCGCTCGGGCGGCCTGACGCACCGCCGGGTAACGAGGGCCGAGCAATTTCCCGGCACCCCCGGGAAGCCCAATAGCCGCAGGTCAGTGGGCACTTCATTGGCGCGCCCAAACCGCAATCGTTTAGCGTTCATTAAATATGAGCCTTGACGCGTCAGGCGTGACGTCGGTAGCGTCGTGACGAATGGAGGGCCCGACCGCAGCCGGCCCTCGGCGGGGGCACTTTCACAGAGCGCATCTTCGAAAAGGCGTGGACACCTTTAATCTCCCCGCGTTGACTCTTCAATGCAGCTCAAAGGGGGATAAGTGAATCGTCGCACCGTTTCTTTCGGTGCCGCTGACGTGTCCTGCCCACATTCCGAAGGCGTGGCCGGTGAATCTCCGAGAGGCAAGGAAACGGTCGGGATTCCCCTCCTCGATGTTCCGGACCTCGTCGAGTCCGTGACACCGGATCGCCGACTCCGACCGGCCGGCGGTCACGGCTCGGCAGTGGAGCCAGGGAGCTCCGAGGCGGCGTCCGACGGGCTCAAGCCGAAGCAGGGCGAGGCCGAGCGCTCCGTGCGCACGCTCGTCACCGGGGAAGACGGTGCCCATCCCGATCCACGTCATCGGCGACCCGGTGGCCGCCGCGTCGGAGGGACTGCGGATCCATGCGCGGCGTTCACAACGATGAACGAGCGCCGCGGAATTTCCGGACAACCGAAGAAAAGAGGCGCCCGCGACAGTCGAGTGATCGATATCCGGCTCACCGGGGCCGTTCCGCACGGCACGATCACCGTGGACGGTCGCTTAGGGCTCACACTTTCCGAATCGAGCGGAGGCCGACCGCAGATCACTCTGACTCACATGTCTGCTTGAATAAGGTGCCGGACGACGTACTCGACAGATCGCGGGAGCGACTCACTCCGCCGACGGGAAACCGATGAATTACCTATCGAATACGTCACGGTCCGGCTGAGGAAACTCTCTTCCGACGAAATACTCGGCTGTCAGCCGAAGGACACACCGACGAAGCGACGCGCACGAATCGTACGTGCCGGTCCCGTACCCACCGAAGCCACGTAACCGAATCCATACAGAGGCCGGAGGCCAGTTCACCCTTCCAGGCCGGCGCTCGCGCCGCCGAGCCGGGCCCGCCGCATCCGGCAGCGCCCAGGCGGCCCGATGGGTGCCTAACAGTGCGCCGAGCAGGCCGAGTTGAACGCACCGGCGACCGTCCGCGATCAGGCCAGCCCGTGTGCGAGGCGGCAACACGAGGAGAGCTCGTGCCACTACGCGCCTCTTCAACGGCTGTTCGTCGGCTTCCGGACACTGCGTCGAAGCAGTCAGGAGTGCCCACATGGATGACTTAGGGCCTGAAACGCGCTTGAGCAAGCGGAGTTGAGGTGCCCGGCCGCGGTCCACGGCGCCAGCATTCGCCGCGGTCCGGGCCCGCCCGTCGTGTCGGCGGTGCGTACCCCCGACTCGACGGGTCACTCACCGCGTCGAACACGGGGGCAAGGAGAAGGCAAAACCTGTCCGGTGTGGCCGCACAGTCGAGCCACCTGTGACATAAGAACGTACAACGGGGACCAGAAATGCATACGCAACAGCAACTCACCAAACCGGCACAGCGGCTGCGGGGGCGACCGCCGTACGGGTACCGGAGGGCGGCCGGCGAGGACGCGCACGGATCCGTGCTCGTCCCGGACCCACTCACCGCGCTGATCGTCTGGCGGATCTTCGAGGAGTATCTGGCCGGCAGGGGACTACAGGGCATCGCACAAGGGCTGACCGCGGACGGCATCCCCACTCCGGGGAGACGCGGGCACTCCGCCGACGAGAGAACGGCGGCCTGGTCCAAGGGGGCGGTGCGGTCGATCCTGGTCAACCCCCGCTACGCCGGGCGTTCGGCGGATGGCAGCATGGCGGACGACGCGACGATCGGCGAGCCGTTGCTCTCGACGGACACCTTCGACCGGGTGCATCACCAGTTCGCGGCACGGCGGATCAGCTCAAGCCCGGACGCGCGCGCGGACTGCCATCGTTACCTGCTGCGCGGAATGATCCGCTGTGCGCTCTGCAGCCGTCTGATGCAGGGGACCCGCACCAACGGAGAGTCCTATTACCGTTGCCGCACTTCCCCGTCGCACCAGGAGGCGGACTGCGGCGAGCATCCGCGCAACGTCTATCTCCGGGAGCAGGCGGTCATCTCTCCGCTCGCCTCCTGGCTGCGGTCGGTGTGCACGCCACGTGAACTCATTCGATTTCTCGCGGACTCCACGGAAACGAACCGGCACCTGTCGGCCATCAGTGCGCTCGGCCGCAGGATCAGGAACGGATTGTCCGCCCCCGAGCACGAACAGGCGGCCGTCTTCCGCTCATTGGGCGTCCGGCTCACCTATGCGGACGCGTCGCGCACGCTCGAGGTGAAGGTCCCCCTGGTAACCGGCCGCCCCGCCCTCCGGACGGCACTGCGCATCTAACGGTCCGCCGGATTGCATGGGACAGGCCCCCGCCCGGGGGCCTGCTCCGCTCTTCCCTCACCTCTTCTCATGCCACCCCTCACACCACCCCAGGAAGGCCACCGATGACCGCCGCCGTTCTCCCTCCGAATCATTACGGAGTCGGCTCCATCAAGTCGTTCATTCCACACCGCTATCCCGTCCTGCTGGTGGACCGGGTGCTCGCTGTCGTCCCGGGTGAGTCGATCACCACACTCAAGGCGATAACGTGCAACGAACCCTGGTTCGAGGGGATTCCCGAGGACTGCCAGGACAGCGAATACGCCTACCCCACACCCCTGTTGATCGAATCCTGGTGCCAGAGTGCCGCCCTGCTCGCCGCCTGGGACCGGGACGCGGACGCGCTCGCGGGCACCGTGGCGCTCTTCGGCGGCATGTCGGGCATCGAGGCCGGCGGCCGGGTGCTGCCCGGCGATCTGGTGCGCCACGAGGTACGGATATCCCGCGCGATGGCCGATACCTGGTTCTTCGAGGGCGTGTCCACGGTCGACGGCGAGCCGGTGCTGCGCGTGGCCGATGTGATGACCGCACTACGGCCCAGCGCCGCCCTGTCGCCGACCGACTGACGGCCGGACGCTCCCACAACAGACCGATAGAATCGAGGAGTTCATGTGTCGACCGTGGTGATAACGGGTTTGGGTGCGGTCAGCTGCCTGGGAGACTCGGCCACAGACCTCTGGTCGGGGTTGTTGCTCGCCAGGAAGACGCCCTCCCCGGCGCCCGAGGATTGCGGTATGGCCCGGCAGCCACTCGTCTACCAGGTGAGCGGGCCCGCACAGGAGCACGACGAACGGACCGGGCAGCCGCTCGGCAGGGCGAGCGCGATGGCCTGCCGGGCGGTCGGTGAGGCCATCGCCGACAGTGGTCTGGAGGAGCACCACCTCGCTGAGGCCGGCCTGACGGTCGGCACGTCGCTCGGTGACATCGCTCTGCACGAGACGTCCGAACCAGCCACGGATTCCGATGGCTCCTTCCGTACTGCCTCCGTCGTCGCCCGCCGCTACCGCATCTGCGGCCCCAACCACACTGTCAGCACCGCCTGTTCCTCGGGCGCCTACGCGGTGAGCTGGGCCGCCGAGCTGATCGACAGCGGCCGGGCCGATGTGGTGGTCGCCTGTGGCACCGACGCCCATTCCCGGGTGGCGCTCGCCTCGCTGGAACGTTTCGGGCTGCTGGACCACACCGTGTGCAGGCCGTTCGACGCCGCACGCCAAGGCATGGTGACCGGCGACGGTGCCGCCGCGCTCGTTCTCGAATCCGCCGATCACGCCGCACGTCGCGGCGCCGTGGCATACGCGATGGTCGAGGGCTACGGCTGGAGCTGCGACGCCCATCACCAGACGGCACCCGAGCCGGGAGGGGAACAGCTCGCCCGTTCCGTGACGGGAGCGCTGCACACGGCCTCGGGACCGGTCGGAGCCGCGGTGCTCCACCGCGCCGGCATCGCGGTCAATGACATCGTGGAGAGCGACGTCGTCGCGGCGGCACTGGGCGAACGGGCGAGCCGGACCCCCGCCTTCGGCATCAAAGGGGTCATCGGACACACGGCAGGAGCCGCCGGGGTTTTCGCCTGCGTCGCCGCGGTGCTGATGCTTCGCCACCGGACGGTGCCGCCCAACGCGCACGTGACCACCCTCGACCCGGACTGTCCCCTTGACGTGCCGGTCGGCGGCCCGGTGCCGCTCACCGAACCCCGGACACTGGTCAGCGCCACCGGATTCGGCGGTAACAACGCCGCCATCGTCCTCGGAGCGGCATCGTGACGATTTCCGTGACGGGCGTGGGGCTGATCGCACCCGGCGTATCCACCGTCGAGGACCTCGCGGCGAGCGACGTACGCGTCCCGGCGGACGGTGTAGCGGTGGGCGGCGCCCCGACGGACGGTGATCCGGTGGACGACGACCCAGGCTGGTTCGACCCGGTGCCCCACCTGGGACGGCGTGGCTGGAAGTACCTCACCCCCGCCACCCGGTATCTGCTGGCCGCCGCCAACATCGCCACCGGCCGCGAGCCCGGCGACAAGCGAGCGCTGAATGGCCGGGCGACCCGCTCGGGTGTTTGCGTCGGTACCCACCGTGCCATCGAGGCGGTACACGCCTCGATGGACCGTACGGTCCGGGAACACGGCCCCGCCGGGCTGAGTCCGGCGGAGCTGCCCGGGTTCTCGGCCAACATGCCGGCCAGCCAGCTGGCGATCGGCATGGCGTGCCGGGCCTTCTCCGTCACGCTGACGAATCCGGTGGTCGGCGGCCTGGACGCGGTGTTCTTCGCGATGTCGGCGCTGCGCCGTGGGCGGGCCGACGAGGTACTGGCCGCGGCCACCGACGAGGCGTGCGCTGCCGCAGGCACACTGGGCGGAGCCGCGGTGCTGCGGCTGGTCCGGGGCCGTCACCCGGAGGCGGGCCGGCTGGTGCACTGCGTCTCGCGATTCGTTCCGTACTCCACGGCCGGCGGCTGGGAGCCGACGGCACTGAGGGCGGCGGCCCACCGGATCTCCGCCCTGGGCGAGCGCGAGCGGCGCGCGCGGTTCGCGTACTGCGGTTCGGCCGCCACAACGCCGGTCGCGGAGGCGGTCCGTGAGGCGTTCGCCGGGGCCGGTGTCGTGATCGAGGACGCCGCCTTCGTCGGGGCCGACGCACGGTTCGGCACCGTCTCCCCGCTGCTCCAACTCGCTGGGCTGCTGGGCGGACCGGGGCCCGGCCTGGTGGTCGCCGTCTCGGACGACGGGCATCTCGCCGCGCTGACCGTCGACGGGCCCGGCGATGCATGATGCCGTTACTCCCAACACCCATGAATGAACGCCGCGGAATCGCGGGCGTCGTAGTCTCTGGAAAGAGTCACAGTTCCGAAGGGAGTCCCCATGGCCACCGAGAACGACGTCGATGAAGCCGACTTGAGGGAAACCGTCGCCGACGCGTTGGACGTCGATCCCGAGGCGCTCACCGACGAGGCCCATTTCATCGATGATCTCGGCGTCGACTCGCTGGTGGCACTCGAGCTGGCGGTGACGCTCGAACGCACCTACCGGGTGAAGGTCGCGGAGGCGGAGATGGCGCAGATGCGCCGGTTCCCGGACGTTCGTGACCTGGTAAGGAGCAAGCTGTCCAACTGATGGGCCGTGGACCGTGGTTGTACGCTCGCCGCACCACGATCCGGCAGGAGGCCGCGATGTTCAGTCCGTACTCTTGGGGTGTCACCGAAGGCGAGCGCACGGCCGGTTACCCCTGTGACCGTCATCTGACGAAGCCCTACCGAAGTCTCCATCGTGCGGTGGGCGTCCGGGCACCGGCACCGTTGACATTCCGGTGGCTGTGCCAGCTCAAGACGAATGCGTACTCCTACGGGCGTATGCGCACGAGCAGCCGGGCCCTCACCACCGGCGCGGACGAGCTCGCTGTCGGCCAGCGTTTTCTGGTGTTCCACCTCGTCGAATTCGAGGTCGGCAGTCATATCACGGGGATCACCAGTCCCGAGGCCCGCCGTATGTACGGGGAGATGGCGGTGACCTACCGGGTCGTTCCCCAGGGTGACCAGGCCAGTCGACTGGTCGTCCGGCTCAACATGGCGGATGCCCGGGGCCTGGCACGACTACGGATTCCGGTGCTCGCCGCCGGCGATGCCGTGGTCATGCGTAAACAACTGCTGACGCTGAAGGGGCTGGCCGAACGCGATGCGGCGGCGCAATGACCAGAAGGAGAATGGGCAGACGTGAACGATGCCTCGCGTTACCTGATGTTCGAGAGCCAGGGCCCTTGGGCCGGCCCCAACGCGGGCCGCTTCCTGGACGACGCCTGCGCGCTCGCCGAGGCGGGCCACGAGGTCTGCGTCTTCCTGGTGCAGGACGGCGTGTTCAGCGCGGCGCCGGGCGCACCCCAACTCCGGCGCCTGGCGGAGAACGGCGCCCAGGTGTGGGCGGATGACTTTTCGGTGGCCCAACGCGCTCTCCACGGCACGACGCTGAGCCCGCATGTAACGGTCAAGGGAATGGACGCGGCCGCGCGGCTGCTGCTGGCGGACGACTGCCGGAACGTGTGGCACTGATGACCGCCAGGAATGCCCGCGCGCTGTGGGACCTGCTGCTCGTCGTGACGGCCGCCCCTCATTCCAACGACGTCGTCACCTCGGCCCTGCGGCTCGCCCAGGCCGTGCTGGACGAGGGTAAGTCGGTCCGCGTTTGGGCGTGTGGTTACGTCAACATGCTGACGCAGACGACTCACGCCGATACCAAACCCGTCAACACGCGGGACCCGGACGGTATTTACCCGTCCAGCTCGCGAATCATCCGTGACATGCTGGCCGCGAACCCCCGTCGCCTCAGCTGGATCTCCTGCACCGCGTGCAGCGCCGAGCGCGGCGCCACTCACCACATCGACGAGGTCCGTTTCCGTTCGCCCGCGCGCTTTGTCGCCACCATCCAGGCCGCGAAGAAGACCGTCTTCATCGGAGGTGCCTGATGTCCGGCTACAGCGTGCTGGGCGTGATCGACCGGGGCTACCGAGGATCCGTCGAGGTCCAGTTCTTCGACGCCATGTACGGCTTCCTCGACTTCCTCCCGCAACTCGACAGGGTGATGATCGCCCTGCGGGGCGCCGCGGTCACCCTGGCGGTGGACGAGGACACCTACCGCCCGGTCGTTGATTTCGGTCCGGTCCGCGTGGATACGCTGCCCGACTACCGCGCAGCGGTGCGGCAGCTGATCGCCGAGAAGGTCGCCGTCGTCGCGGACGAGCCGGATCTGCGTGCCCTGGGGTTCGGACCACAGGACCTGGTCCCCGGTGTGCGGTGCCTCGATACGAACGAACTGACCGCGTCCTGGGCGGAGTTCGACGGCGTGTGGTTCGTATGAGCCGGACCGCCACGAACGCGGACGTCCGCGCGGTCATGTTCGCGTCGCCGCTGCGTGCGGCGGACCACACCGAGCTCCGCACCGATGCCGGCATGCCGAGGTTGCGTGCCGTCAAGAGGGTCTCGGCTCGTGATCCCTACATGGGCGGCCACTTTCCGGGCCTGACGGTGTTGCCCGCGGTCTTCCTGTTGGAAGGGTTGCGGCAGGCCACGGCGGAAGCCTTCGGCCTCGGACGGCCGCCGGAGGTACTCGAGGTCCGCTCGGCCAGGCTGCTGGCCCCCATGCTCGGCGGCGACGAGATCACGTTCGACGTGCCGGTCGACCCGCAGCCGGACGGAACGAGCTGGTTGCTCGACGCCCGGTGCACACGGCAGGACGGGGTGCCGGTGGCGACGCTGAAGGTGCTCGTCGGGATTCCCGACCCCGCGCGAGAACTTCTCGCACCCATGGACCCGCCGGCGCCCTCGGGTGCCGCACCGGTCCTGGACCACGTGCGGATCCGGGAACTGCTGCCGGTCCGGCACCCCATGCTGCTCGTCGACCGGGTGGACGCTCTGGAGCCCGGCCGGCACATCGCCACCACGAAGGCCGTGTCCGGCAGCGAACTCTGCTATCAGGGGCTCCCCGAGGGGCTGACGTCGGCCTCGTATGCCTATCCCCGTGCCCTGGCTCTGGAGTCGTTCGGCCAGAGTGCCGCCCTGCTGTGGCTGTCCAGCGAGAAGATGGCCGTTCCGGACGGCGTTCTCATGCTGGCCGCGATTCGCAAGGCCCGATTCGCCGGGGGCGTCCAGCCCGGCGGCGCTATCCGGCACACGATCCGCCTGGAGCAGTTGTCGTCCGGTACGGCGTTTCTGTCGGGGGCGATCTGGTCGGGAGAACGGTGCGTCGGCGTGGTGGACTCACTCATCGCGGTGCACCGCCCGAGGGCAGAGGTCGGGGCCGCCCCGGAAGCACATCCCGAAAAACACTCCGTAAAAGACGTGGAGGCCGGTCATGAAGCTGTATGAGATTCCGCTGCGTACGTTGTCGGGAGCCCCGACCTCCCTGGCCGAGCACCAGGGAAAGGTCTTGCTGGTGGTCAATGTGGCATCGAAGTGCGGGCTGACCCCGCAGTACGCCGGTCTCGAACGGCTTCAGCGGCGTTTCGCGGACCGGGGGTTCACCGTCCTGGGTTTCCCGTGCAACCAGTTCAAAGGCCAGGAGCCGGGCAGCCCGGAGGAAATCCAGACCTTCTGTTCGACCAGTTACGGTATCTCGTTCCCCCTCTACGAGAAGGTCGAGGTCAACGGGGAGAACCGGCATCCCCTGTATGCCGAGCTCACCCGCCTGCCCGACGCGGCCGGGGAGGCCGGTGACGTCCTGTGGAACTTCGAGAAGTTCCTGATCGGCCGGGACGGTGTCCCCGTCGCCCGGATCCGCCCGGCCACCGAGCCGGAGTCCGACGAGGTCGTCTCCGCCATCGAGGCCCACCTTTCCGTCTGACCGCCGGAGGAGACAACCGTGGTGAAGCAAGAGCAGTGGGACGTCGAGATGAGTCACAGCCGCACCATCCAGGCGCCGCCCGCACTGGTCTGGCGTTCCCTGTTCGAGGTCCGCGGCACCGATCTCCCGGTCGCCGGTGCCTTTCTGCAGATACGCGACTTCCCCGGCCGGCTGGCCGGGCGGGTCCCGGCGGCCCCCCGGTCCCGGACGCTCTTCGAGCGGGCGGAGGACTCGGCCTTCGGGATCCTCAGCAAGGATGAGGACCGCCTGGTGGAGATGGCGAGGATCGCCCGGTTCTGGGAGCCGGTACCCACCAACGGCCCGGTCGTCGCCGACCGTGCGGAGTTCGACGCGTTCCGCGGCCCGGGATTCGCCAAGACCCTCATCTCTTTCGAGCTCACCCCCCTGGGCGTGGGGACCAGGGTGGTCACCACGACCAGGGTCGCCACCACCGACTCGACCGCCCGCCGCCGCTTCCTCGTCTACTGGTATCTGATCGGCCGGTTCGCGGGCGTGCTGCGGACGGCCATGCTGGCGGCCATGGAGCGGCGGGCACTGGCCCTCGCCTCCGGCGCCGCCTGATCCGGGACATCCCGTCATGTGCTTCTGGAGAGCCATCCCATGCCCTTTGCCACGGCCGCGTACGAATCCCAGTGGGAGCCGCTCGCGGCGAAAGAGATCAACGGTGAGCCGCTGCGGGTGATGCACCACCCTGATCACACGCGGGGGATTCCGATCCTCCTGACCCACGGGCTGGAGGAGGTCTGGCAGAGCTGGCTGCCGCTCGCCGAACGGCTGGCGCCGCGCTACAGGCTGCTGCCGGTCGACCTGCCGTGGCGCGCCAACGGGGACTACTCCTGGTCGGAGACGCTCCCGCCGTCCCGCTGGCTCGCCGAGGCGGTCGGTATGCTGCCCTTCGCTCCCTCGGCACTCATCGGACACTCCTTCGGCTCGAACACGATCCTGGAGTACCTGGCCGGCCCCAGCCCCGTCCCCGTGGACGCCGTGGTGCTGACCTCGCCGATCTACCGGGCCCGGCGGGAAGAGGTGAGCTGGGAGATGCTGCAGGAGTCGGTGGTCAACTTCCGTGACATCATCTCGGCCGGCCTGAAGGTCCGGGCCGAGGGACGGCAGTTCCCGCCCGAGGTCTTCGAGAAGATGGTCGACGCCATCCTGGAGCGGGTGGGACCCAATGGCCTGGTCAATCTCTTCCGGCTCGTGGGCCACAGCCCGTTCATCGAGCTCCGGAGGATCGGCATGCCGACCCTGATCATCGCCGGGGTGGCCGAGGCGACCGAGGTCGGGACCGGTACCCGGGCCCTCGCGGCGGCGCTCCCGGCCGGACGGCTGGAGCTCCTGGAGGACTTCAACCACTTCTGTCAGGTCGCTCAGGCCGACGAGGTCGCCGCGCTGGCCGGCGCGCATCTGGGACTTTATCTCTGAGCTCGTCATTCCTCTTTCGTGCCGGACGCCGAATCCGCAGATCCCTTTCGTTCCGACGCCCCCGTGAATTGCTCCCGGGGGCGTTTTGACGTGTCCGCGAGGCGGGCCGCCGATGTGGCGGCGTCAGCTGTGAACCCCCATGGGGGCTGCCGCCTGAACGTCTCGAACTCCTAAGCTAAATGGTACGGGCAGGCGAACGGATCGCCTCCGGAAGGGTGTTGAGAAATGACGACCGCGACGAAGCAGGAGCAGCTCGACGAGATTCGCGAGATTGTCGCCGAGGTATTGGAGCTGGAGCCCGAGGAAATCACCGAGACCGGCCTTTTCGCCGAGGAGTACGAGGCGGACTCGCTGCGGGCGATCGAAATTCTCGCCCGGCTGGAAAAGAAGTACAAGGTCGAGATTCCGCAGTCCGACCTGCCCAAGATGGTGAACCTGGCGGAGGTCTACGACGTCCTCGCCAAGCGCGCCGGCTGGCTGGGCTGACCTTCATGCGACGGGTAGTCATCACCGGCCTGGGGCCCGTGTCGGCCATCGGCATCGGAGCCGCCGCCTACGGAGAGGCGTTGCGGCGCGGCGCCAGTGGCGTCTCACCGATCGCCGGCTTCGACTCGTCGGGCTTCCCCTACTACATGGCCGGCGAAGTCCACGATTTCCGGCCTGAGGACATGGTCCGGCGGCTGTCTGTCGAGGAGTGGGGGCGTACCAGCCTCTTCGCGGCGTCCGCGGCCCGTCTCGCGGTCGCGGACGCCGGGATCGACGAGGAGCACCTCGCCGCCTCACGAGCCGGATCCAGCATGGGGACGACCGGCGGCGAGTCCCAGGTACTGGAGCGGCTCACCGCCGACTCGCTGGCGGCGGGCTTCCACGCGCTCGACTCCGGGCTCGTCCGCCAGGTGTCCAGTGCCCGGCTGTCGCAGGCGGTCAACAGGGAGCTGGGGCTCACCGGTGAGGCCGTGACGCTCGCCACCGCCTGCTCGGCCAGCAACTACGCGCTGGGCTACGCCTACGACCTGATCAGGACGGGCGAGGCGGACTACATGCTCGCCGGAGGCGCCGACTCCGTGCACCGCTGGTCGCACGCGGGCTTCTACCGGCTGGGCGCCCTCACGGAGAAGGCGTGTTCGCCGTTCGACAAGGACCGCTCCGGCATCATCACCGGTGAGGGCGGTGCCGCGATGTTCCTCGAAAGCCTGGAATCGGCGCAGAGCCGCGGCGCCCGTATCCACGCCGAGGTGCTCGGCTACGGACTGAACTGCGATGCCGGGCACATGGTGGCCCCGGACCGGGACAGCATCGCCGCGTGCATGCGTCTGGCGCACCGTAACGCCGGGATCCGGGCCGAGGACGTGGACTACATCTGCGCCCACGGCACCGGCACACCCACCAATGACCACGTCGAGGCCAGCGCGGTGGTCGACGTCTTCGGGAAGGACGCGCCGCCGATCAGCTCGACGAAGTCGATGCTCGGCCACGCCATGGGTGCCGCCAGCGGCCTTGGCGCCATCGCGTCGGTGCTCGGCATCACCGGATCGTTCCTCCCGCCCACCATCAACTTCAACACGGCGGACCCGGACATGCCCGAGATCGACCCTGTGCCCAACCACGCGCGGCCCGCCGACATCCGGATCGCCCAGGTGAACGGCTTCGCGTTCGGCGGCAACAACGCCATCGTCATCCTGGGGAGGCTGTCATGACGACGGCACCAGAGCGCACGGCCCCCGCCGCGGGTTCCGCCTCCGGCGTGCTGGCCATCACCGGCTTCGGGGTACTGTCCGGGGCCGGGATCGGGCCGGAGCCGCTGGCC
Source organism: Streptomyces mobaraensis (assembly GCF_020099395.1). Taxonomy (NCBI): domain Bacteria; kingdom Bacillati; phylum Actinomycetota; class Actinomycetes; order Kitasatosporales; family Streptomycetaceae; genus Streptomyces; species Streptomyces mobaraensis. The sequence goes on from NZ_CP083590.1 coordinate 3,421,715, forward strand.
TCCGCCGTGGCCCGCCCGGCACAACCGGCGGACGTCAGCGGGATGTTCGAGGAACCGCTGCCCCGCGACGATGCGTACGCGCTGGTGGACTTCCGGGTCCGCGACCACCTCGGCCGCAAGGGCACCTCGTTCTTCGATCGCAGCACCTCGCTCGGCCTGGTCGCCTGCCAGGCCGCCCTGGCCGACACGGACCTGCGCGTCGACGACGGGAACCGCGCCCGTATCGGCATCGCGCTCGGCACGACCGCGGGCAGCGCCAAGTCCACCAGCGACTACAGCCGCGACACCTTCACCCAGGAGCGGCCGTACCTGGTCAATCCGCTGCTCTTCCCCAACGCCGTGATGAACTGCGCGGCCGGGCAGGCCGGCATCTGGTTCGACCTCAAGGGGCCGAACGCCACCGTCGCCGGCGGGCCGCTCGCCATGCTCAATGTCCTCCGGTACAGCCGGAACCTGATCAACTGCGGTTACGGCGACGCCCTGCTGGCCGGGGCGGTCGAGGAGTTCAGCCCGCACTCCGCGTGGGCCCTGCACTACGCGCAGGCCGACGACGGCGGCACCGTGCCGTGCGGCGAGGGCGCGGCGGTGTTCGTCATCGAGAGCGCCGAGGCGGTACGTGCCGCAGGCCGCCGGCCGGACGCGGAAGTACTCGCCACCGAAGTGGGCGTCTTCGAACCGCCCGGGTCCGGGACGTCGTTCACCGACGGCCTCGCGCTGTGCCTGAGGCGGGCTCTGGAGCGGAGCGGGGTGTCCGCCTCCGACGTCACCACCGTCGTCGGGGCGGCCAACGGCATGACCCGGCTCGACGAGGCCGAGGCCGCCGCGGTACGCGCCGTACTCGGTGACGACGTGCCGAGGCTGCGGGTCAAGGAGGCGACGGGTGAGGCGTTCAGCGCGTCCGGCGCCTTCCAGCTCGCCGCGCTTCTCGCCCGCCACCGTGCCGAACCGGCGCGCGACGGCGAGCTCTCGGTGATCGTCAGCCGGTCCCGCGACGGGGCGGCCGGCGCGGCGGTCGTCAGGGGGTGGAGCCGTGCCGACGGTGATGACGGGTAGCTCCATGGTTAGTTGCCTCGGTGATCTCGATTCGACGTACGAGGCGCTGCTCGCCGGGCGCGGCGGCGTCAGCGAGCTGCGGTACGGCGCTCCCGACAAGCTCAACGTCCACTACGCCTACGGCATCGACGAGCCGGACGGGGAGGACGGCCTCCGCCTGGCCGGCCGCTGGCTGGCACGGTGCGTCGCCGGGGCGCTGCGCGACGCGGGGGTCGACCCGGCCCGGCGCCGCGTGGCCGTGATCGTCGGAACAGGACTGCGGGAGCTGCGCGCCGTGGAGCAGTGGCACGGCGACGGTGCCCCGATGCGCGCGGCGCGGCTGCACTTCGACGAGGCGGTACGGTCCGTCGCGCCGGACGTCACCGAGGTACACACGATCGCCAACGCCTGCGCCGCGTCCGGCTACGCGCTGGGCCTCGCGGCCGACCTGCTCGAACTCGGCGAGGCCGACGCGGTGGTCGCCGCCGGCTGCGACGCGATGACGGAGAGCATGCTCGCCATCATCGGGCGGGTGACCGAGCACCCCTCGGACGCGGTGCGTCCCTTCGACGCCGACCGGCGCGGGGTACTGCTCGGCGAGGGCGCGGTCGCCGTGGTCCTGGAGCGCCCGGGCGACATCTCCCGGCCGCCGCTCGGCGTGCTGCGCGGTGTCGGCTTGAAGTGCGACGCGTTCCACGAGACGGCACCCGACCGTGCCGGGATCGTCGCGACGATACGGGAGGCTCACGAACGCGCGGGAGTCGACAGCGGCCAGGTCGACCTCGTCCTGGCGCACGGTACGTCGACGGCTCTCAACGACCCGACCGAAGCGGCGGCGCTGCTGGAGGTGTTCGGGCCGGACGGGCCGCCGGTCACCGCGATCAAGGGGGCCGTCGGCCACACCTCGGGTGGCGCCGCGCTCATGAGCCTGCTCGTCGCGCTGGAGGCGATCCGCACCGGACAGGTGCCCCCGGTCGTGGGGCTGAGCACTCCCATCCCCGAGGCCGCGGAGCTCCGTCTCGTCCATGGAGGGCCCTTGGCGTCACGGCCGCGCGTGGCCCAGATCAACGCATTCGGCTTCGGCGGGGTCAATGCCGTGGCGATCGTGGAGGCCGGCGATGCCCAGTAACAACCAGTGGCCGGCCGTCGACGGCTGGGCGGTCCACGTACCCGGTCATACCGAGGAGCGGCTTCCCGGTTCGCCGGCCGAGCCGGCCTGCGGCCCTGAGGACGCCCGGCGGGTGCTGGGCCGCAAGGGGCTGCTGGGCAAGGAGCCCGCGACCCGGCTCGCGCTGTGCGCCGTCCACCGCGCCCTCGGCCTGCCGCCGGCGCGGCCGTCCGAACCGCTCCCGGGCGCCGTCGGCACCGCTGTGGTCGTGGCCTCCAACCTCGGCAACGTCGAGACCGTGTGCGCCATCCAGACCGAGATGCGCGCGGGCGGCAGTCGCGTGGTCAGCCCGCTGGACGCCCCCAACGCCTCCAGCAACGTCATCGCGAGCACCATCGCCCTGTGGTACGGGTTCACCGGACCCAACCTGATGGTGTGCAGTGGCGCCACGGCCGGGCTGGACGCGGTGCGGCTGGCCCGCCTCGTGATCGCCGCGGGCCGTGCCCGGCGCGCGGTGGTGGTGGGTGTGGAGCCCGCCGACCCGGTGGCACGGCGCCTGGCGGCCCTGCGCCCGGGCACGCCGGGCGCGCTGACCGCGGCGGCCGGCTGCGTGCTGCTCGGCGAGCCGGGGGCGTGGGGCGGGACGACCGGCGTATGCGTCGGTCCGGTCACCCGCCACCGTGACCCGCTGCCCACCGAGGCCACCCCCGATCCCGGCCTGGGTGATCTCTACGGCGCCGAGGGCGTCATACGCCTCGCGGTGGCCGCGGCCGGGCTGGCCGCCGGGCGGCTCACCGGCCCCGTCACCGTGGGCTGCGGCGACCGCGAGGACGGCTGGGCCCGCCTTGAGGTCTCCCGTGCCTCGGCGCACGGAGCCGCGTCATGACCGGGCGGACCCGCCGGGCAGGCGCCACCGGCTGGACCCGGGTCGCCGCGGCCGGCGACCTGGAGGTCTGGCGAGGACCCGGTGAGGGCCGCCCGCTGGTCGCGGCGCACGGGATGGAGGACGCCTGGAGCATCTGGGGCGGCCTGACGGGGAGGCTGGAGGGTTTCACTCCGTACGCCCTCCGGCTTCCGTGGCGCGGCGGCAACGCGTACCGCTGGCGCGAGGAGGCCACGCCTGGGGAGTGGCTGCGCCGGGCCCTCGCGCTGGTTCCGGAAGCCCCCGAGGTGCTCCTCGGGCACTCGTTCGGAGCCAATTCCGTCCTCGACTACCTGGCGACGGAGGAGGAGGTCCCCGGCCTGAAGGCGGTGGTGCTGTACGCGCCGTTCTACCGGCCCGCCGACTTCGACCCGACGCCGGCGCTGCGCCTGCGCTCGCGGGCCGCGCTCCGCAAGGTGATCCGGGAGGGCTTCACCCTGGCCCTCGGCCCGCGCGCGGCGAGCCTGGACCCGGACCTCAGGATCGCGATGGGCGGCAAGCTGCTGGACCGGGTGATGCCCGCCGGATTCCCCGTGTTCTACGAGGAGTTCATCGCCTCCGGCCTGCTGGACCTGACCCGCGTCACGACCCCCACCCTCGTCCTCGCCGGTGTGGACGACGAGTCGCTCACCCCGATGCGTGCCGCCGCGCTCGCCCGCGCGATGCCCGCCGCCACTGTCCGGTTGCGTTCGTCGTACGGCCATTTCTGCCATGTGGCGCAGCCCGCGGCGCTGAGCGGGGAGACGGCGGCCTTCCTGCGCCGCGCCCTGCGTCCGGCGGCCGAACCGCCGACCGGCCCTTTCGAAGGAGAACCCACCATGTCCACCGAGCTGCTCGACGACCAGCCGACCAGCTATGTCGGCTCGCCGCGGTACGAAGGCGTCAACATCCGTACCTGGGTCGGCTTCAAGCACTTCATGTATCTCGTCGAGGAGGCCGTGCTGGCGTACTTCCGGGAACGCGGTGTGGGAGCCCGCGACATCTACCACCGCCACGGGCTCGGCCTGGAGATCGTCGACAGCTCGGTGCAGCTGCCGGCCACCCTGGAGGCCGAGGACCAGGTGTACGCGACGATCATCTCGGCCACGCCCAAGCCCGGCAAGGGCGCGCCGTTCACGGTGACGCTGAACGTGGAGCGTGACGGCCGGCCCGTGACCGTGCTCAAGGGCAAGGTCCGGGTGGCGCTGGTCGCCGTCAAGGACGGCTCGGGCACCGAGCCGGTGCCGGCGGTCCTGGAGCCGTACGTCGTCCCCGAGGTCGCGGCGCTCACCCACCCGGAGGCGGCGACGCTGCCGGTCGGCGAGGGCCGGGAGGTCGCCGACGTCCTGGTGCCCGAGGGCTCCGGCGCGTACCTGTGGTCCTGGCGTGCCCCGTACACCTATTGCCACTTCTCCGACCGTCTGCAGCACTCCGCGTACGTGCGCACCCTCGAGGAGGTCGTGGACCGCTTCCTGCACGACCGCGGCATCGCCATCGGCCGGTTGCTCGAGGAGCGCGCCTGGATCCCGGTGGTGTCCCGCGCGCGGGTGCAGATGCTGGCCGACGTGTTCATGGAGGAGACCGTCCATACGGTCTTCCAGGTCCAGGACGTCATCAAGGACACCGTCTACACCGCGCGCATGGACTGCTACGTGCGCCGCGGCGACGGCCTGGAGCGGGTAGCGACCGCGACCATCATGCACGGTTACGCCGTCAGCCGTGGCGAGAAGGCGGGTACCGTCGCGGTCTTCGACGACGAGGTGCGCGCGGTGCTGACCGCCGGCCGGGCGTCGGCATGAGGAAGCCGCCCCGGCTGTACTTCTCGCTGCGCAGCCCGTTCAGCTGGATGGCGGTGCGCCTGCTGGAGGAGCACCGCCCGGACGCCCACGAACTCATCGAGTACATCCCGTTCTTCGAGCCCGACCCGCAGACCATGGCCGCGCTCACGGCGCGGGGCGGCGAGTTCCACTACGTGGCGATGAGCAAGGCCAAGCACCTCTACATCCTCAGCGACACCAAGAGGCTCGCCGCGAAGTTCGGCTTCCCCATGAAGTGGCCGATCGACACGGGTGACGAGTGGTGGGAACTCCCCCACCTCGCCTGGATCAAGGCGAAGGAGCTCGGCATCCACCGCGAGTACTACGAGGCGGTGATGGCCGCCCGCTGGGGCCGCGGCGAGGACATCTGCGACCGCGAGCGGCTGTTGACGATCTGCCGCGCCGCCGGCCTGGACGGCGCCACCCTCGTCGCCGCCCCGGACGACCCGGCGATGCGGGAGAAGGGCGTCGAGGCGTTGATGCGGGTCTACGAGGACGACGTCTTCGGCGTCCCGTACTTCACGTCGGGCCGGCACCGGTTCTGGGGCCTGGACCGGCTGGCCGATTTCGAGGCGGCGCTCGACCAGGCGCCGCCAGCCACCACGAGCAAGGAGTGAGAACCATGGTCGAGATCTCCGAGACGCTCCCGGCGGGCTGCCCGCCGATCGCGGACGAGTGGGACGAGGACCCGCTGGCAGGCATCCCCCGGGAGGTCCTGGACCGGGTCGGTGTGCTGGAGCACGACACCGCCGGCGGCTGTGGCTGAGCCGGCACGACGAACCCCGAAAGGATCCGAAGCAATGAACCGGACCGAACGTCGCCACGCTGTCGTCACCGGCGGCTCCCGGGGGATCGGGCGAGCCGTGGCCGTCCGACTCGCCGCGGACGGGTACGACATCTCCTTCTGCTACCGCAGCGGCGGTGACACGGCGAACGAGACCGAGAAGCTCATCCGTGAGCAGGGCGCGAACGTCCACCACGCGCCCTGCGACGTCGCCGACTTCGACGCCGCCCAGACGTTCCTGGCGCAGGCCGCCGAGGCGCTCGGCCCCGTGCACGTCCTCGTCAACTCGGCGGGCATCGTCCGCGACAACCCCATGGTGCTGATGGCCGCCGAGGACTGGCGCGCCGTGATCGACACCAACCTGAACGGCACGTTCAACTTCTGCCGCTCGGCCGTCTTCGGCTTCATGAAGCGCAAGGAAGGCGTCATCGTCAACATGTCCTCGATCGCGGGGGTGTACGGCAACGCGACGCAGACCAACTACGCCGCGTCGAAGGCCGGCATCCAGGGGATGAGCGTCTCGCTCGCCAAGGAGCTGGCGCCGTACGGCATCCGCGTCAACGTGGTCGCACCCGGGTTCATCGAGACGGACATGACGGAAGCGCTGCCGGAGAAGGCCCGCGCCGGCGCGCTCAAGTCGATCCCGCTGCGCCGGTACGGCGGGGCCGCGGAGGTCGCCGACCTGGTGTCGTTCCTGGTGTCCGACCGTGCCTCGTACATCACCGGGGAGATCGTCCGGATCGACGGCGGGATCACGTTGTGACCACACCGCGGTTCACGCCGGTCCGGGGCGCGCGCAGGCGTGCGGCACCCGTGGACCCGGTGGATTCCTTCGCGGTGGTCTCGCCGGACGAGGTCCTCGTCCGGCGGCTCGTCCGCGCCGACGACCCGTACCTGGAGGGCCACTACCCGGAGGTCACCGTCTATCCGGGGGTCTTCCTCGTCGAGTCCGTCTGCCAGGCGGTGCTCCACCTGCTGTGGGAGACCCGGGGGGAGGACCTCCACGTCGAGCCCCTGCGGATCGACGCGTTGCGCTTCACCGCCGCTTTCGCGCCCGGCGACGAGATCGAGGCCGGCTGCACCTGCCGGGCGCTCACCGCGGACACCCTGGCGGTCACCGGTCTGGTGACCAAAGGGGGGACGAAGGCCGCGACGGTCCGGATGACTCTCCGTGTCCTTCCGGGCCGGGACGCCGCCGAGGAGGGGCCGGATGCCTCAGCAGCTTGAGTACGCGGACATCCGGCGGCTGGTGCCGCACGCCCATCCGATGCTGCTCATCGACCGGGTGGTGGAGTTCGAGCCGTACGAGCGGATCGTGACCACCAAGACCGTCTCCGGCAGCGAACCCTGCTACACGCGTCTCGCCGACGGACTCGGCAGCCGTTCCTTCGCCTACCCGCCGTCCCTGCTCATGGAGTCCTGGGGCCAGGGGGGCGCGGTGCTGTGGATGAAGCGGGCCGCGGCGCAGGAGGAGAAACCGAAGGGGCCGCTGATCCTCGCGGCCGTACGCGACGTGGCGTTCCACCGCCCTGTCCTGCCCGGCGACGTCCTCCGCCATGTGGTGCGAGTGGATCAGTACGTCGGCGACAGCATCGTCATGAGCGGCGAGTCCTATGTGGGAGACGAGCGGGTGAGCGAAGTGGGCTACGCCATCGCCGTCATGCGCCCCGCCGACCAGGTGTCGTGGGGGGACCGATGACGACAGACGTGGTGATCACCGGGCTCGGCGTGGTCTCGCCGCTGGGCCACGGCCCGCAGGAGTTCTGGCACGGGCTGCTGGCCGGACGGGTGCCGGTCGGCCCCCTGCACAGCCCGGGCACGCCCGTGCACGGCGAACCCGTGTACCAGGTCTCCTCCCCGCCGCCGGCCGACGCTGCGGAGGTCACGGGCCGCGCCACCGGCTTCGCCCTGGCGGCCTCCCGGTCCGCGCTCGTGGACGCCGGGCTGGACACGGCCGACGCGAGCGTGCGCGACGGCATCGGTCTGTGCGTGGGCACCGGCAACGGGGACAGCGACCTGCAGGAGGCGGCGCGCGACGGGCGGCACGAGCAGACCGGACTGCGGTGGTTCACGTACGGCACGACAGGCGTCCTCGCCCGGGAGCTGGACGTGCACGGGCCCGGCCTCACCGTGTCCACCGCGTGCACGGCGGGGGCGTACGCGGTCGCCCTCGGCGCCGACATGATCGCCGACGGCGAGGCGGACATCGTCCTCGCGGGGGGCACCGAAGCGGTGTGCAGACCCGCGATCGGCGCCTTCCTCCGCCTCGGCGCGAGCGACCCGCTCCACTGCCGCCCCTTCGACGCCGACCGGGCGGGCACGGTGTACGGCGAGGGGGCCGCCTTCCTCGTGCTGGAGTCCGCCGACCACGCCCGGGCACGGGGACGGGTGCCGTACGCCCGTGTGCTGGGCTCGGGCTGGAGCTGCGACGCGTTCCACGCGACGGCCCCGGACCCGTCGGGCGTCCAGGCGGGGCGCGCGGCGCGCGAGGCGCTGGAGCGCGGCGGCGCGTCCCGCCGGGACGTCGGCGCGGTGATGTGCCACGGCACGGGAACACCGGCCAACGACAGCACAGAGAGCCTCGTCACCGCGGAGCTCCTCGGCGACCGCACGGCCGACGTGCCGGTGACCGCGGTGAAGGCGTCGCTCGGCCACAGCGGCGGCGCCGCGGGGGCCTTCGCCTGCGTGACCGCGGCACTCGTCCTGCGGCACGGGACGGTGCCGCCGGTGGCCACGCTGCGCACCCTCGACCCCCGGTGCACGCTGCGTGTCGTGCGCGACCGGCCCCAGCCCGCCGTCGGCGACACGGTGCTCGTCAACGCCTACGCCTTCGGCGGCAACAACATCTCCGTCGCCATCGGCGCGGCAATCGGCCACACAGCACACCCGGAGGCAGGGACATGAGCGCGAAGGGTGCGGCCCTCGCCGCCGTCACCGGCATCGGCCCGGTCAGCCGGCCCGCCATCGGGGTCGAGGAGCTGTGCGCCGTCCCCGAGTCCGCCTGGCACGGACCCGGCGACGGCACACGAGAGCTGGACAATTTCGAACCGTCCCGCTTCCTGGGCAAACGCGGCTGGAAGTTCATGCCGCCCGCGACGCGGATGGCGCTCGCCGCCGTCCGCCTCGCCCTGGCGGACGCGGGCCCGGCGCCCGAGCGGCCGGCGGACAGGACGGGCGTCGTGCTCGGCACCAACTTCGCCGTGAGCGAGATCGTCGACCGGATCGACCGCGCCCTGCTGGCCGGCGGCATCGGCGGGATCAGCCCGGTGGAGAGCCCCAACTTCGCGGTCAACGTCCCCGTCGGACAGGTTTCCATCGCCCATGGGCTGAAGGCGTTCAACATCACCCTGGTCGACCTGGTCACGGCCGGGTACGCGTCCCTGCTGCTCGGCGCCCGGGCGCTGGCCGGGAACCGGGCCGACGCCGTGCTGACCGGTGCCGTCGAAGGGCCACCGCCCACCGCCTTCCTCACGCACTCCGGTCACGGGGCCGACGCCGGCGGCGCCTGCCTGCTGTACCTGGAGGACCCCGCGGCGGCCCGTCGGCGCGACGCCCGCGTTCACGCCCTGCTGACCGGAGGGGTCCGGCGCATGCTCCCGGACGACCCCCAGGGCGCCGAACGTGTCCTGGGCCCGGCGCTCGACCGGCTCACCGCGGCCGAGCCGGACCGTCTCCACCTGTGCGTCCCCGCGGGGCACGTCGGCCGGTACGTCGAGGAGTCGGTCCGCAAGTGGGCCGCGAGCCGCGGTGTACCCGGCGACGTGGAGGTCGTCCGCGGCGCCCCGCAGGCAAGCGTCACGGGCGTGCTCGCGCTGGCCCGGCGGCTGGCGCGGCAGCCCGGTGACGGCGAGGGGAACGGTTTGCTGTGCGTGGCCGTCGGGCCGTACGGCAACCTGGTGGCCCTTCGCTTCCACCGGGGTGGCGGCGCCATGTGAAGTCCCGCTTCCCGTACCAGCCATCGAGTCTGAGGAGAGGGAGCCCATGTCTCCGACCGGCGCACCCAGCGCTGCCCGGCCTGCCGGGCGGCATCAGGGCCTGGCCCTGCTCGCCGCCCTGCTCGGCCTGTTCGTCGCGCTGCTCGACGTCACCGTCGTCACCGTCGCCCTGCCCACCATCAGGACCGACCTGAACGCCTCGTTCAGTGACATGGAGTGGGTCGCCAACGCCTACCTGCTGGCCCTGGCGGTGTTCATCGTCACGGCGGGGCGGCTCGGCGACCTCTTCGGACAGCGCCGGATCTACACCGCCGGCGTCGTGGTCTTCCTGGTGGGCTCGCTGGTCTGCGGGGGCGCCGGAAAGATCGAGGTTCCCGGCCTGACGCACGTGACCGTTCTGCACCTGGGGCGAGTGGTGCAGGGGTTCGGCGGCGCGGTCATCATGCCGCTGTCCCTCGCCATCGTGTACTCCGCGTCGGAAGGCAAGCGGCGGGCGCTGGGCATGATGCTGTGGGGCGCGGTGGGCGGCGTCGCCACCGCCCTGGGACCGCTCGTCGGCGGTCTGCTGGTCGCACACGCGGGCTGGGAATGGATCTTCCTGCTCAACCTCCCCATCGGACTCGTCGTCATCTTCGCGGCACTGCGCGGACTGGGCGGCAAGCCCTTGAGCACCGCGAACGTCCGCGCGCCTCTGGACGTCCCCGGACTCGTCTCCGTCAGCGCGATGCTCTTCTGCCTGAACCTGGCCATCATCCAGGGGAGTTCATGGGGCTGGACGAGTGGCGGGGCCCTCGGGCTGTTCGCCGCGGCGGCCGCCCTCGTCGCCGTCTTCCTCGTTCTGGAGTCGCGCTCCGCCGCCCCGATCATGAACCTGGGCTGGTTCCGGCGGCCGTCGTTCGGCGGGAGCGTGGTCGGCGGGTTCCTGCTCGGCGCGGGCATGTTCTCGGTGATCTTCTACATCTCGATCTACCTGCAGACCGGCCTCGGCCTCTCCGCCCAGGCCGCCGGCGTCCGGCTGCTGCCCATGACCCTGATGCTGATCCTCGGCGCGCCGCTCGGCAGCCGGCTGAAGGCGGGGCTCGGCGCGCGCAAGGCACTGGTCGCCGCGCTGGCCCTGATGGCGGCCGGCATCGCGCTACTCACCCTGGCCGACCCGGCCGGCGGCACCGGCTCCTGGACCCGGCTGCTGCCGGGCATGCTCCTCACGGGACTGACCCTGGGCATCGCCATGCCCCTCTGTTCCGAGCTGACGATCGCCTCCGCCCCCCGCGACCAGGTCGGCGTCGCCGCCAGCGCCGGGACGATGTTCCGCCAGGTCGGCAACGCCGTCGGCATCGCCATCATGGGGGCGCTGCTGAGCGGCAAAACGGATTCCGTGCACGCGGCGGTGGCCCGCCGGGCGGAGAGCGGGCCCCTGCTCCCGGGCGACGTCCGGCGGTTGCAGCAGGCGGCCGTCACCCACGGATTCCAGAACAGCGCCTGGTACGCCGCCGCCGCCACGCTGCTGGCGGCCGCGCTGGTGGCGGTTCTCGTACGGGATCCGGTGCCCGCGCCAGGGCAGCGGCCGGCCGACGGGGAGCACTCCCAGGCGGGGCCGGCGGTACAGCCGCCGGCCACGGACCGACCGATCGACCGACCGACCGTGTGAAAGGACGCCACCCATGGACAAGACCGCGTTCCTCTTCCCCGGCCAGGGCTCCCAGAAGGTTGGTATGGGGAGCGACCTGGTGGAGCAGTGGCCCGAGCTGCTCGAGAGGTACTACCGACCCGCCGACGAGATCCTCGGCCTCCCGCTGTCGAAGCTGTGCTGGGAAGGCCCCGACGAGGCGCTGCGCGACACGTCGGTCACCCAGCCCGCCGTCTTCCTGACCAGCCTGGCCGCGCTGGACGTACTGACGGGCCACGGCGTCGTCCCCGATGTCGTCGCCGGGCACAGCCTGGGCGAGTACGCGGCGCTGGTCTGCGCGGGCACGCTCGACTGGACGGACGCCCTGCGCCTGGTCCGCCGGAGAGGCGAGTTGATGGCCGCGGTGAACGAGAGCGTGCCGGGCAGCATGGCCGCGGTGCTCGGCCTCGCACTGCCCGAGGTGGAGGCGATCTGCGCCCGGGTCGCGGCCGCGACCGGGCGCGTCGTCGAGGTCGCCAACGACAACGAGCCCGGACAGCTCGTCATCTCGGGGGAGACAGCGGCCGTCGCGCAGGCGGCCGCCGAGGCGCGGTCGGCCGGGGCACAGAAGGTGATCACCCTGCCGGTCGGGGCGCCCTTCCACTGCACGCTGATGCGTGGCATCGAAGAGGAGTTCGCGGCCGAGCTCGCCCGCGTGGAATTCCGTGATCCGCGTGTCCCCGTCGTCTCCGGGGTCACCGGGGACCGGGTGAACAGCGCCGAGGAGGCCGTCGCCTGTCTGCATCGGCAGCTGACGGCCCGGGTCCGCTGGACCGGCACCGTGACCCGAATGGCCGGGACGGACGTCGGCCGCTTCATCGAGGTCGGCCCCGGCCGGGTTCTCGGCGGGCTCTGCCGCCGGATCGCACCGGAGATCCCGGTGCACGCGACGTACGACGCGCGCCGGCTCCGGAAGACCCTGGACGGGCTCGCCCCCGCCGAGACCCTCGCGCGCCATGCCTGACGCCCGCGCGAGCCACCATGCTCCCCGAGCGGTCAGCGGTGCGCCCGGAGCGGCCGGCGGCGCTCCCGGCCCCGGAGAGGCCGCGCTCCTGGCCACCGTTCTGCTGGCATTCGGCCGCCAATGGCTAGGACTTGACGCCGGGGCCTCCGGAGTCGCGGGTCCACCTTCCGCGGGCGGCTCCAGGGAACCCCGGGCACGAGTCTCCGGCCTGTGACTCCCGCCGGGCCGGGCGGGCCCCGAGCCCGGCCCGGCACGGCTTTGGCCGGCGCCCGGAGGGGGCGGTAAGCTCGCGCAAATGGCAAGGTCACAGGGAGTGCGGATGCCGGCGGCTCGGCGGATCACCTCACGCAACGCTCGCTTCCAGCAGTGGCAGGCGCTGCTCGGCAACCGCAACAAGCGCACGCGTGCCGGTGAGTTCCTGGTCATGGGCGTCCGCCCGGTCTCGCTCGCGGTGGAGCAGGGCTGGCCCGTGCACACGCTCCTCTATGACGGGCAGCGGCAGCTCTCGAAGTGGGCGCGGGAGCTCCTCCGCACGGTGCGGACCGAGCAGGTCGCGATGGCCTCGGACCTGATGATGGAGCTGGGCGAGAAGAGCGAGGCGCCGCCCGAGGTCATCGCCGTCGTGGAGATGCCCGCCGACGACCTGGGCCGGATCCCGGTCCGGGAGGACTTCCTGGGCGTGCTGTTCGACCGGCCGACCAGCCCGGGGAACATCGGCAGCATCATCCGCTCGGCGGACGCCCTGGGCGCCCACGGCCTGATCGTGGCCGGGCACGCCGCCGACGTCTACGACCCCAAGACGGTCCGGTCGAGCACCGGCTCGCTGTTCTCCCTGCCCGCCGTCCGGGTGCCGTCGCCGGCCGAGGTGATGGAGTGGGTGGAGGCCCGCCGGGCCGCCGGGACGCCGATCGTCCTGGTCGGCACGGACGAGGACGGCGAGTGCGACGTCTTCGACTTCGACTTCACCCAGCCGACCCTGCTGCTGATCGGCAACGAGACGGCCGGGCTCAGCACCACCTGGCGCGGGCTGTGCGACCACACGGTCAGCATCCCGATGACCGGCTCCGCGAGCTCGCTGAACGCCGCGAACGCGGCGACCGCGGTCCTCTACGAGACCGTCCGGCAGCGGGTCGGTCAGCGGAAGAACGCCAGCAACTCGGTGAGCAGCCGGGGGTAGTTGTAGCGGGCCCGGGCCTGCTCCTGGATCCGTCCCACGAGCTCGGCGTGGCGCTCGAAGTCGCCCGCCAGCCGGCCCAGCGTCGCGGCGGGGTCCGGGCCCAGCAGCAGGGGTTCCGCCTCCCCGCCGTACAGGAAGGACAGGAACTCCGCCGCGGCCGGCAGCACCGGGAGCGAGCCGGAGGCGAGGGTCTCGAACACCCGGGCCGTGAGCAGCCCGGTGTCGGCGACGAGCGGGCTGACCAGCACCGGCGTGATCAGCGACCGGCCCATCTCGGTGACGACGTGCCCGAACGGCACCGGCGGCCGGACCTCCACGCCCGCCAGCCGCGCCGGCTCCGCGGCGGTGATGTCCTCGAACCCGGGGCAGGTCTCGTCGTCCCACCACCGCCCGCAGACCCGGATCCGCCGCAGCCCGGCCCGCCGGGCCGCCTCCACGACCTCGACGAACGGCTCCCACCGCCCCCAGTTGCTGCCGATGTACTGGAGGTCGCGGTCCCGCTCGCGGCCGAGTGCGAGGGGGTGCCGTACGGGGCCGGGCATTCCGAAACAGGGGAAGAACTCCGCCCCGTCCGGCAGGGGGCCCGTCTTGGGCTGGAGGACGAGGTCGGTGAGCGTGGAGTAGAGCCGCTGCCAGTTCTCGGTCGAGTGGGTTCCCACGGAACTGTCGCCGGCGGTGGCGACGCCGCCCCAGTGGCCGTCGAAATCGATGATCAGGCGCCGGTCCCGGGGAATGGAGCAGGCCAGTTCGATCTGCTCGTCCGAGAGGTATTGCCGGGCCTCGAACATGAACACCAGATGCGTTCCCCACGCCACGTCCGGCTCCACCGGCAGGTGCTTCGGGATCTGCTCGTCCATCCGCGAGAGGGGACCGCTGACCCGGACCTCGCAGCCCGCCTCGGCCGCCGCCTCCACATAGGCGGCGACGGTCTGGCTGAACCCCGCCTGCCAATGGAAATTCCCGGCTATGAGCACCCGGGCTCCCGCCATTCCGCCCTCCCAAGAACACACCTGAAGCCATCCTGGCGTGGTGAGTCTAGGGAAAAGGAACTGGGGAAAACCTCAGCCCGCCCCGCGATTTGAGGCCCGGCCCGCCGTTTCGGCATGTTCCGCCGCTCAGGGGCAGGCGTCCAGCACGTCCGCCGCCCGGACCAGCACCGCCGACCGGGTCCCGATCTTCAGCCGCTCCAGGGTGGGCACCGGCGCCACCGGGATCTTCCGGCTGCGGTCGGTGACGGCGATCACCGCGTGCGCGGGCAGCACCGACGCGAGCGAGCGCAGCATGCCCGCCACCGGCTGCCCTGGCACCGCCCCGTCCCAGTGCGTCCGCTCGCCGTACGGCAGATCGGTCAGCACGATGTCGGGGGCGGCCCCGGCGAGGACCGCCGACAGCGACCGAGGGTCGAAGACGTCCGCGGGGCCGACGGCGTACGGCAGCGCACCGCCGTCCGCGTCCAGGCGCTCCCGCAGCCGGCGGGCAGCGGCCGCGGACTCCAGGTAGGAGGGCTTGGCGAAGCGCTCGCTCTGCTCGCGCCGTTCGCGTTCGCGCGCGGTCAGCCCCTCGGGGGAGAGCAGGGCGAGGTTCTTGGCCGCGAGCTCCAGCGGCGCGGGGTCCACGTCGGAGGCGATCACCCGCCGCAGCGAGCGGCGGTGCAGCAGCCCCAGCACCGTCAGGAGGTAACCGCTGCCGCAGCACGGGTCCCACAGCGTCACCGGGCCGTCGCCGGGGAGCCTGGTCCGGGCCCGCAGGAAGATCTCGGTCGCCAGGCGGACGGGGAAGGCGGGGTAGCCCGGCGCGGAGTGGAGCACGACGCCGCAGGCGAAGTCGGCAGCGTCGCTCCGCTCGACGGCGTGGCGGTACGAACTCACCTGTCCACTCCCAGCAACTCGGCACCGCCTCCGTCGCGGCCCGCGGCGGTCGTACAGCGCGCCCCGGCGCGTCCGGGGCTGTCCATTGTCCCAGGTGGAGCGGGGTGGTCGGCGCGGGTTCCCGCGGTAAAACTCTGAGGTTTTCCCGAACGCGTCCCGCCTTACGATCGCCGCACTCCGATGCTGTCGTTGCGAGGAAGGGCGGCCATGTCCATGTTCCCGGGATTCTCGGACGGAACGCGTCTGCTGGTGACCGGAGGGGCGGGCTTCATCGGCTCGCACGTCGTCGACACCTTGCTGGAGGCCGGGGCCGAGGTCATCGTGCTCGACGATCTGACCACCGGCGACCCGGAACGGCTGGACCCGCGGGCGGACCTGCGCCGCGTCGACGTGACCGACGCCGCCGCCCTCGACGAGGCGGTGCGGTCCGTACGGCCCGCCGCCGTCTGCCACCTCGCGGCCCAGATCGACGTACGGGTCTCGGTGGCCCGCCCGGCCGCCGACGCGCGCGTCAACGTGGAGGGGACGATCAACGTGCTGGAGGCGGCCCGGGCCGTCGGAGCGCGGGTCGTGTTCGCCTCCACCGGCGGGGCCCTCTACGGGGAGGGCGTCCCCGTCCCGACCCCCGAGGACACACTGCCCGGACCGGGCGCGCCCTACGGCACCGCCAAGTACTGCGCGGAGCAGTACATCGGCCTCTTCAACCGGCTGCACGGGACCGCGCACAGCGTGCTGCGGCTCGGCAACGTGTACGGGCCCCGGCAGAGCCCGGGCGGGGAGGCGGGTGTCATCGCCATCCACTGCGGGCTGGCCCGCGACGGCGAGGAGCCCACCGTGTACGGCGACGGCCTGCAGACCCGCGACTACGTGTACGTCGGCGACGTCGCCGAGGCGTTCACCGCCGCCCTCCGGCACCCCGCGCCCGGCGTCTGGAACATCGGCACGGGCAGGGGCAGCACGGTGCTGGAGGTCCTCGACCACATCGCCGCCGCTTCCGGGCGCGAGCTGCGCCCCCGCTTCGCGCTCCACCGGCCGGGCGAGATCCGGCACAGCACGCTGGACGTCACCCGGGCCGCCGCCGACCTGGGCTGGACCGCGTCCGTCCCGCTGGAGAAGGGCATCGCCGCCACCTACGACTGGGTCCGGTCCGGCTCGCCCGTCCGGCAGCGGGCCTGACCCGGCGGCCGGGGGCGGTCGACGCCCCCGGCCCGGTGTTCACTTACCGCGCAGGCGGCGTACGAGTCCGTGGCCGACGCCGATCGCGGTGGCGGCGCCGTACAGGCAGAACAGCAGCGGGGTGCAACGGGACTCCGGGGCGGTGCGGTGCCGGTTCAGCTCCTTGCGGAGACCCGCGACCGACTGGTGCCGGCGCGCCTCCGAGTGCCCCTGCCAGTAGGCCCTGCGCAGCAGATAGCGGAGGGTGAGCCGGCCGTGGTCGATGTCGTGGACGACCGCGTGCTCGGGCAGCAGGCGCTCGACGGCGCCCGCCTCCTTCATCAGCGCGATGAAGGTGGTGTCCTCGCCGGACTGCAGATTGCCGCCGGTGCGGCTGAGGCCCAGGTCGAAGAGCAGGCCCCGGCGGTGCGCGAAGTCGGCGTCGACGCCCATGCAGGCGCCCCAGATCTTGATGTCCCCGCGGGCGCGGTGCCACCCGACGAGGTGGAACTGCCCCGAGGACAGGAACCAGGGCAGCCGTCCGATGTCGTGCGGCGGCCGCAGCCGCGCCCCGACCACGTGCGCCCCGGCGCGGAACGCGGCGCGGACGGCGTCCACGGCGGAGGCGTCGAGCCGCACGTCGTCGTCCACGAACAGCACGTGCCGCCCGGCGTACTCCCGCAGCACCGTGTTGCGGGACGCCGACAGCCCCCGGGTGGCGCCCAGGACGCGCATCGTCCCGCCGGCCTCGTGCACCTGGGCGGCGACCTTCTCGGCCTCGGGGGTCACCGGCCGGTCCAGCAGGACGACATATTCGTCGCCGCTCAACTGGTCGAGGTTGTGCCGCAGATGCCGGCGCACGTTCTCCAGACGGAAGGCACAGACCGCCACCACCATGGGACGCTGCCCGGGAGTGCCCCGGTCCGCAGTCTCTTTCTTGTCCACAGTCACTCCAGTATGGCTGCGTTCCGTTGGAGGGGGCACTCGGGAGTGCCGGTCGGGATTCATTGTAGGAACCGCTTTCTAAGAAATGCACTAGAGAATCGGCGGCCCCAACTCCATTGACTGCTGTTAGTGTCGGTGCGTCGGCCAACGGAACGACTGGACGGGTGAGGGATGTTGGAAGCGGGGCGCCTCATTCAGGCGGACGACCCGGTGCTGACCTATCGCGGTGCGGTCTCCCTCCAGGAGGTCGACGGCGGAATACTGCCCTGGCGAATACCTTTTCAGGAACGGCATCTGTTCTTTCCCGAGGGCAGCGTGGGGCGCGCCGCGATGCCGTCGGGAGTGCGGATCACTTTCCGGACGGACGCGGACGGGTTCGCTTTCCGCTACGCCGCCCGTCCCGCCCACGAGATGCCGGGGCCGCCCGAGAATCCGCAGGTGGACGTGCGCGTGGACGGCAAGCCGTGCGCCAGCCTCCCGCTGGTGACCGACCAGGGGATCCACACCTGCCGCGTCGGGTCCCTGCCCGGCGCCGGCAACAGCCGCCTGGTGGAGCTGTGGCTGCCCTGCCTGAACCAGTTCACCCTGCACGGGGTGGAGGTGCCGGCGGACGCGGAGGTGAGCGCGGACACCGGCACCGCGCCCCGCTGGGTCCACTACGGGTCCTCCGAGTCCCAGGGCCGGGGGGCGCTGTCGCCCAGCCGGAACTGGACCGCGACCGTCGCCACGGAACTCGGCCTCGACCTGACGTCGCTGGCGATCGGGGCGGGCTGCTACCTCCAGCCGATGTTCGCGACCCTGCTCCGTGATCTGCCCGCCGATCTGATCACGTGCATGGTCGGCATCAACATCTACGGCACCCGGGCCCTCAACCAGTTCACCTACCGCCCCAACCTGATCGGCATGATCCGGATCATCCGGGAACGGCACCCCGCGACCCCCTTGCTCATCGCGTCGCACCACCACTCCCCGTGGCACGACCCGCTGAAAGGAGACGGCTACCTGTCCCTGCCGGAAGTCCGGGATCAGACCCGTGAGGCGGTCGAACTGCTGCGCGCGGACGGCGACGAGAACCTGCACTACGTCCACGGTCCGAGCCTCGCCGGCCCCGAGACCGCCCACCTGTACGTGGAGCCGCCGCACCTCGATCCGCTGCACTTCGGCCAGGAGGGACACGACCGGCTCGCGGCCGCCTTCCGGCGCACGGTCGAGGAGCTGGTGCCGGGGCTGGCGCGGGCATAGCGACGGAACCCCCGTGCCGTGCACGGAAGTTCGTCGATGGCGGGGACGGCGCTACGGCACCGCGGCGGAGACCCGGGGACCGGTGGCGAGTCACCGGTGAGCGCCGCGAGCCCGTGGGCGAAGGCGACCAGTCCGGCCTGCAGGCGGGACTCGACCCTGAGTTTGGCGAGGATCTGGGCCATATGCGCCTTCACGGTGCGCTCGGTGACCCCGAGCAGTGCCGCGATCTCGCGGTTCGAGTACCCGTGGCTCAGCAGGGAGAAGACCTGGAGCTCACGCTCGGAGAGCAGATGTACCTGGCTCAACCCTTCCAGCCATGGGAACCGGTCCTCATGGAGGACTCGATCGTCGACAGAATGACTGGTGTCGCATTCGGAATACGGCAAAGTGGCCCCCCGTATGAGCCTGTGTTCCGTGCATCCCTAAGAGGTCATCCGACGCATCGAGCAGTACGGCACCGAAAGAGCGCCGCCGGACAATGAAGTCGTGCGGCGTACCGCCTACGCGACGAATGGCCCTGGACATAACCCACTGAGATCATCTTATCGCATCCACGGCCGAGTTCCTTGGTGTCGCCAACCGATATGCGCGGGGCCGGCCGACGCGACGGACAAGGTGGTCCGCGTCCGCTCTGCGCGCGACAATTGCGTTACCAGGAAGGGGACTTCGAGCCCGTCTGGCGCTACCACGCCTGCGGGCGGCATCAAAGCCGGTTTCGGCAAAACTCACATCGGCCATATGCGCGTTTTGTCCGGCCCGGCCACGAAGCCGCCCGCTATCGCCCACGGCGGCGGCTCAATTGATGCGGTCCTGAAGGACCCTGGGGGGCCATGCCTCCGATCCCAGGATTCCCATGGCGTAGGCCTTGGCGACGAGCGCGGTGCGGTTGGGCACCCGGAAGCGGTCCATCATCTTGCTGACGTGATACTCGACACCCTGTCGGCTGAGGTAGAGCTTGTTCGCGATACAGGTGGTGCGCTCACCAGCGGCGATGCGCTCCATGATCTTGGCGTCCAGGGTGGATAACGTCGTGGGGGCGGTGTTCACCTAGTACTCCCTGAGGGAAGAGCGCTGAGAAGGGGAGAGCGCCGTGGCGGAACCCGGGTACCGGCGGCGGGTCCATTTCTATCCACAAGTCCAACACGGCGAGTAGTGGACTTTTGTACAAGTGGAAGCAGCCGTTCTTGAAACATTGGTTTGTCCGAGCAAATGGGACGGATTCCGGCATCCCGTACAGGCGCCACTTGTCCGTTCTGGACGCATAACCGCAGGTAACGAGGCGCCGGAACGGCCGGAGCCCTCACAGGGCGTCGACAGGGAACTCACAGGACGTCAAGCGGCGTCCGCGGACCGGGGGCGGCCCGCGGCCGGGGGCCTCCGCCGGCAGGACTAGCAAATTCCTCATACATATACGCCTTATCCTCAACGCCTGCGAATCTGTGGCGGAACGAGGGGAGACGGCATGAAAATCGAGGTGCTCCAACCGACCTGCAACCTTGACACGGTGCGGGACGGTCGCGGCGGAATTTTCACCTGGGTTCCCCCGGAACCCATCCTGGAATTCAATATGCTGCACCTGTACCCGGGAAAGGTGCGCGGTCTGCACTACCACCCGCACTTCGTCGAATACCTGCTCTTCGTCGAGGGCTCGGGCGTACTGGTCACCAAGGACGACGCCGACGACCCGGACTGCGAGGAGGAGTTCATCCACGTCTCGCGCGGCATCTGCACCAGGACGCCGGCGGGCATCATGCACGCCGTCCACGCCATCACGCCGCTGACGTTCATCGCCATGCTCACCAAGCCCTGGGACGAGTGCGACCCGCCGCTGGTCCAGGTCGAGCCGCTGCCGCACACCCTGGAGCGCAAGTGAGGGTCGCGGTGGTCGGGGCCGGCGGATTCGTCGGCACCGCCATCACCCGGGCGCTGGGATCCACGGCGGTTCCCGTGACCCGTGCGACCTACGAGGAGGCCCGCCGCAGCGGCCCCTTCGACGTCCTGGTCAACGCCGCCTGCCCGTCCCGGCGTTACTGGGCCCGGCACCACCCCGACGAGGACCGCCGCGAGACGGTCGACAAGACCCGGGCGCTCCTCCGCGACTGGGAGTGGGGCCGCTTCGTCCAGATCAGCACCCTCTCCGCCCGCACCCAGCCGGACACCCCCTACGGCAGGAACCGGGCCGAGGCCGAGGAGCTCTGCGCCGACCACCTGATCGTCCGCCTGGGTCCCATGTACGGCGACGAGAACACCAAGGGCGTCCTCATGGACTTCCTCGGGGACCAGCCGGTCTACGCGCACGGCGACTCGCGGCAGAGCTTCGCCCCCGTCGAGTGGTGCGGCCGCTGGGTGGCCTCGCACCTCGACGCCGAGGGGCTGTGGGAAGTGGGCGCGCGGACGACGGTCAGCCTGCGGGAGATCAGGGACGCGGTCGGCTCGCGTTCCGTCTTCGCCGGCACCCGGAAGGACGACCAGTTCCCCCTGGACAGCCGGCCCGACTGGCCGGACGCCGCCGATGTCATCGGCTGGCTCGGGGCCCGTAGCAGAGCACTGACTGGAGAATCATGACCACGACCGGTCACTCGACAGTGATCGACCGTTGCCGGATCTGCGACAACACCGAGTTGCTGCCCGTGCTCGACCTCGGTCCGCAGGCACTCACCGGTGTGTTCCCGCGGACCCGCGGCGAGGACGTCCCGTACGTCCCCCTGGAGCTGGTGCGCTGCTCGCCCGCCGGCTGCGAGCTGGTGCAGCTGCGGCACACCGCCGACTTCGGCCTCATGTACGGCGAGGGCTACGGCTACCGGTCCAGCCTCAACCGCTCCATGGCGGACCACCTGCGCGGCAAGGTCGCCGCCATCACGAAGGCGGTCGACCTCGGCCCCGGCGACCTCGTCCTGGACATCGGCAGCAACGACGGCACCCTGCTGGCGGCCTACCCCTCCGGCGGCCCCCACCTGGTCGGTGTCGACCCCGCCGCCTCGGTCTTCGCCGGGACCTACCCGCCGGGGGCCGAGCTGATCCCCGACTTCTTCGCGGCCGACCTGCTCGGCGGCCGCCGCGCCAAGGTCGTCACCTCGATCGCGATGTTCTACGATCTGCCCCGCCCCATGGACTTCATGCGGGAGATCCGCCGCGTCCTGGCGGACGACGGTATCTGGGTGACCGAGCAGAGCTACCTGCCGTCGATGCTGCACGCCGCCGCCTACGACGTCGTCTGCCACGAGCACCTCGACTACTACGGGCTCCGCCAGATCGAGTGGATGGCCGAACGCACCGGCCTGAAGGTCGTCGACGCCGAGCTGACCCCCGTCTACGGCGGGAGCCTCTCCCTCGTCCTGGCCCGGAGCGACTCCCCGCGCGAGGTCGACGAGCCGGCCCTGGCCCGGATCCGCGCCGGCGAGACGGACCTGCCCTACGCGGAGTTCGCCCGGCGGACCGAGGAATCGCGCGACCGGCTCATGGACTTCCTCACCGCCTCGCGGGACAAGGGACTGCGCACCCTCGGGTACGGCGCCTCCACCAAGGGCAACGTCATCCTCCAGTACTGCGGTCTGGACGAGGCGCTGCTGCCCTGCGTCGCCGAGGTGAACGAGGACAAGTTCGGCTGCTACACGCCCGGCACGGACATCCCGATCGTCTCCGAGAGGGAGGCCCGGGCGCTCGAACCCGACCAGTTCCTGGTCCTCCCGTGGATCTACCGGGACGCGATGATCGCCCGGGAACGCGGTTTCCTGGCCTCCGGGGGCAAGCTGGTCTTCCCGCTGCCCACCCTGGAAGTGGTGTGACGCGGTGCCGGGGTTGAGAACGCGCGGCGCCCGGCTGCTCGCCGTCTGCCTGCTGTCCGTCCTGCCGCTGCTGGCCGCGGCCCTGCTGCTGTGGCACGGGACCGCGGGCAAGGGCGGCGGGCGGTCCGGCGGGAGCACCGCGCACGGCGGATCGCGCGTCGAGGCCTGGCAGCTGCTGCTCGCCCTCGCCGTGGTGGTGGCCGTCGCGCGGGGCCTCGGGACGCTGGCGAGCCGGTATCTGGCGCAGCCGCGCGTGGTCGGCGAGATGGTCTCCGGGATCGTCCTGGGCCCCTCGGTGCTCGGCCTCGTCGCCCCCCGGGCCTACGACGCCCTCTTCCCCGCCGCCCTCCACTCGTACCTCAACCTCGTCGCCCAGATCGGGCTGGCGCTCTTCATGTTCCTGATCGGCATGGAGTTCGGCGAGACCCGGCACGAGGACGCGGGCCGCACCGGCGTCGCCGTGGGGATCGTCGGCGTCTGCCTGTCGTTCGCGCTCGGCTGCGGCCTGGGGTACGCGCTGTACACGGGCTACGCCCCGGAGGGCGTCGGCTTCCTGCCGTTCACCCTCTTCCTGGGCATCACCATGAGCGTGACCGCCTTCCCCGTGCTGGCCCGGCTGCTGATGGAACGTGGCATGCTCCAGTCCCGGGCCGGCACGTACGCCATCGTGGGTGCCGCCACCGCCGACCTCGCCTGCTGGCTGCTGCTCGCGGGCCTCGTCGCGCTGCTGCGCGGCGGTTCGCCCCTGGGCGTGCTGCGCACCCTCGCGCTCACCGCGGCCTTCTTCGGCGTCATGGTGGTGCTCGTCCGCCCCGCCCTGCGCCGGATCCTGGAACGGTCCGAACGCCGGCTCGCCGACGGCGGCGTGCTCACCCTGGTCGTCCCCGGCGTCCTGCTGTCGGCGGTCGCCACCGAACTCATCGGCATCCACCTCATCTTCGGCGCCTTCCTCTTCGGCGCGATCTGCCCGAAGACGGCGCCGGCCCTGGAGAACGCCCGCGGCAAACTCCGGGAACTCGTCACGGCCGTGCTGCTGCCCCCGTTCTTCGCCTCGGTCGGAGTGAAGACCGATCTGCTGCGGCTCGGCGAGGGCGGCGGGGCCCTGTGGATGTGGGCCGGTGTCGCCCTGCTGGTCGCCGTGGCCGGGAAGTTGGCGGGCAGCGCGGCCGCGGCGGCGCTGATGTCGGTGGAGCGCGTCGACGCCCTGCGCATCGGCGTGCTCATGAACTGCCGTGGACTGACCGAGCTGGTGATCCTCACCATCGGCCTCGACCTCGGCGTCCTGTCACCGGCGCTGTTCACCATGCTCGTCATGGTCACCCTGTGCGCCACCGTCATGACCGCGCCGCTGCTCGACCTGCTCGACCGCGCCGAGGCGCGCCGCGCCGCGCCCGCGCCCGCGAAGGCGACGGCCGTCGTCCGCTGACCCGGCGGCCTCGCGAATTCCGGGCACGGAATGCCGGGGCCGGGTCTAGGTGATTCCTTCGAAAATGCCGGCGTGCCACTGATTATGATCGGCGCGGAATGACCTGCTGTGCGCGCCGGGTCCAGTAAACCTGAAATCAGGGAGGTGGGTTGGTGCAGACAGCCGACCTGTACATCGGTGCTCTCGGCGTTTTCGTACCGCCCGTGGTGAGCGTCGAATGGGCCGTGGAACGCGGCCTCTATCCGGCCGAGGAAGCCGAGGCGCACGAACTCGGCGGGGTCGCGATCGCCGGCGACATACCCCCTCCGGAAATGGCCCTGCGGGCGGCGCAGCAGGCGGTGAAACGGTGGGGCGGATCGCCGAAGGAATTCGATCTGCTGCTGTACGCGAGCACCTGGCACCAGGGCCCCGACGGCTGGCCGCCCCAGGCGTACCTCCAACGGCACCTGGTGGGCGGGGACATGCTCGCCCTGGAGATCCGGCAGGGCTGCAACGGCGTCTTCAGCGCACTGGAACTCGCCGCCGCCTACCTGCAGGCCGATCCGCGGCGCACGAGCGCGCTGATCGTCGCCGCCGACAACTACGGGACGCCGCTGGTCGACCGGTGGCGGATGGGCCCCGGCTTCATCGGCGGCGACGCCGCCTCGGCCCTGGTGCTGACCAAGCGGCCCGGCTTCGCCCGGCTCCGCTCGCTGGCGTCCAAGGGCCTGCCGGAGATCGAGGCACTGCACCGGGGCGACGAACCGCTGTTCCCGCCGAGCATCACCCGGGGCCGGCCGACCGACTTCAGCGCCCGCATCGGCCAGCAGTTCGCCACCCGCAGCCCCGCGTCCCTCGCGATGGCCGACATCCAGGACCACATGACGGAGATCGCCGAGCGCGCCCTGGCGGGGGCCGGCATCGGGATGACGGACGTCGCCCGCGTCTCCTTCATGAACTACTCGCGGGAAGTGGTCGAACAGCGCTGCATGGCGGCCTGGGGGCTGCCGCTGTCCCGTTCGACCTGGGAGTTCGGCCGGGGAATCGGCCACTGCGGGGCCAGCGACCACCTGCTCTCCATGGAACACCTCGTACGCACCGGTGAGCTCGCCCCCGGCGACCACGTCCTGCAACTCGCCACCGCCCCCGGCCTCGTGGTGTCCAGCGCCGTCCTCCAGGTTCTCGAATCGCCGGACTGGGACGCATGACGCCGGGCTGGGACGCATGACGAATACCGGCAACGACGAACGGAATACGCCCGTGACACCCCTCGCACACCCGGCAGACTCCCTCCCCCCGGTGGCCGTGGTCGGGATCGGCTGCCGGTTCCCCGGCGGCGTCGACTCGCCCGACGGGTTCTGGGACCTGCTGGCGGCCGGCCGCAACACCGTCGGCGACATGCCCACCGACCGCTGGGAGGAGTACCGGAACTTCGGCCCGCGCTTCGACGCGGCGCTGCGGAAGGCGATCCGTTCCGGCAGCTACCTGGACGGTGACATCGCCGGTTTCGACGCCGAGTTCTTCGGCATCTCCCCGCGCGAGGCCGAGCTGATGGACCCGCAGCAGCGCCTCATGCTGGAAGTGGCCTGGCAGGCGCTGGAGCACGCGGGCATCGCGCCGCACACCCTGGCGGGCACCGACACCGGGGTGTTCGCCGGGGTCTGCACCTACGACTACGGCGCCGGCCGGCTGGAGGACCTGCCGGGCATCGACGCCTGGACGGGGATCGGCGCGGCCGTGTGCGCCGTGTCGAACCGCGTCTCGCACGCGCTCGACCTGCGCGGACCCAGTCTCTCCGTCGACACCGCCTGCTCCGCCTCGCTGGTGGCGCTGCACACCGCCGCGCAGAGCCTGCGGCTCGGCGAGTGCACCCTGGCCCTGGCCGGCGGCGTCAACCTGCTGGTGTCGCCCGGCCAGACGATCGCCCTGGGCACGGCCGGCGCGCTGGCGCCCGACGGCCGGAGCAAGCCGTTCTCCGCGTCGGCCGACGGCTACGGCCGCGGCGAGGGCTGCGGCGTGCTCGTCCTCAAGCTGCTGGCGGACGCCGAACGCGACGGGGACCGGGTGCTGGCGGTGCTGCGCGGCAGCGCGGTCAACCAGGACGGGCGCACCAACGGCATCATGGCCCCCTGCGGCCAGGCCCAGGAGCACGTCATGCGGCGCGCCCTGGCGGCCGCGGGCGTCGACGCCGGCACCGTCGACTACGTGGAGGCCCACGGCACCGGCACCCGCCTCGGCGACCCCATGGAGATCGGCGCGATCGGCGCGGTCTACGGGCGGGACCGCGCGGGCGGTGAGCCGTGCGTGGTCGGGACGGTGAAGTCCAACATCGGCCATCTGGAAGGCGCCGCCGGCGTCGCCGGGGTCATCAAGGCCATCCTCGCCCTGGGGCGGGACAGCATCCCGGCCACCCTGCTGGACGGCGACCCGAACCCCGAGATCGACTGGGACGGCCACGCCATCCGGCTGGCCACCGGCGCGGTGCCGTGGCCCGAGCGCCCGCACCCCCGCCGCGCCGCGGTGTCCGGCTTCGGCTACGGCGGCACCGTGGCCCACGTGGTCCTGGAGCAGGCGCCCGCCGCGCCCGTCCGCCCCGCGCCGGAGCCGGCCGGCACCGTGTTCCCGCTCTCCGCCGCCTCCCCCGAGGCGCTCGGCGAGCACGCCGGCGCGCTCGCCGCCCTGGTCGAGGAGGGCGTGGACCTGGCCTCGCTCGGCCACACCCTGGCCCACCGGCGCTCCCCGCTCGCCCACCGGGCGGCCGTCGTGGCGGCCGACCGCGGCGAACTGGCCGCCGGGCTGCGCGCGCTGGCCGCCGGGGAGCCGGCGCCCGGTCTCGTCACCGGGGCCGTGCTGCCGGACACCGCCCGTCCCGTCTGGGTGTTCTCGGGCCACGGTTCCCAGTGGGCCGGGATGGGCCGGGAACTGCTGGAGTCGGAGCCGGTGTTCGCCGCGGCGATCGACGAGCTGGAGCCGGTGTTCAAGGAGGAGATCGGCTTCTCGCCCCGCGAGGTGCTGGTGGAGGGCGACCACGCCGAGGTCCACCGCGCCCAGACGATGATCTTCGCGATGCAGCTCGGGCTCGCCGCGCTGTGGCGGTCCCGGGGCGTCGAGCCCGCCGCCGTCATCGGCCACTCGGTCGGCGAGATCGCCGCCGCCGTCACCGCCGGCGCGCTGACCACGGCCGACGGGGCCCGGCTGATCTGCCGCAGGTCGCTGCTGCTGCGCGAGGCCGCCGGGCGCGGCGCGATGGCCATGGTGAACCTGCCGTTCGACGAGGTCGCCGAGCGGCTCGCGGGGAACGCCGCGGTCGTCGCCGCCATCGCGTCCTCGACGTCGTCCACCGTCGTCTCGGGCGACCCCGGCGCGGTGGACGAGGTCGTCGGCCGCTGGACGGAGGAGGGGCTGGTGGTCCGGCGCGTCGCCTCCGACGTGGCCTTCCACAGCCCGCACATGGACCCGCTGCTGGGCCGGCTCCGCACCGCCTGCGACGAGCTGCGCCCGCGCACCCCGCACACCCCCCTCTACACGACGGCGCTCACGGACCCGCGGGCCGCGCTGACCGCCGACGGCGCGTACTGGGCGGGCAACCTGCGCAACCCGGTGCGGCTCGCCGCGGCGGTCACCGCCGCGGCCGAGGACGGCCACCGGGCGTTCGTCGAGCTGGCCCCGCACCCCGTGGTCACGCACTCGGTCCACGAGACGCTGGCCGAGCGCGGCGTGGAGGACGTGTTCGTCGGCACGACGCTGCGGCGCGACAAGCCCGAGGCGCGCACCTTCGACGCGGCCGTGGCCGCGGCCCACTGCCACGGCGTGACCGTCGACTGGTCGGCGCTCCAGCCGGACGGCGACCTGGCGGACCTGCCGCCGTACCCCTGGCGGCACCGCTCGCTCTGGCGCTCCATCGCCGGGTCGCGGACGGCGGGGCGGGGCCACGACGTCGCGTCGCACACCCTGCTGGGCACCCCCGCCGCCGTCGCGGGCAGCGACGTGAAGCTGTGGCACAGCACGCTGGACGACGACAGCCGCCCCTATCCGGGCAGCCACGCCCTCAACGGCGTGGAGATCGTCCCGGCCGCCGTGCTCGCGGTCACGTTCCTGAACGCGGCGGCCGAGGGCGACGGGCCCCGCGCCCTGCGGGACATGACGATGACCCACCCCGTGCTCACGGCGGGGCAGCGGCAGATCCAGGTCGTCCACGAGGGCGACGTGGTCCGGCTGGCCTCCCGTACGGTCGCGGACGCGTCCGACCCGAACCCCGCCTGGCTCGTGCACTGCGCGTCCGGCACCGCCGCACCCGACCTCGCCGCCCTGACGTCGCGGTCGCTGCTGGACCCGGCCGAGCACCGGCTCGAACCCGCCGACCCCGGGCTGGTCGCGCGGCGGCTCGCCGAGGTGGGCGTGCCCTCGACCGGTTTCGACTGGACGGTCGAGAACCTGTCCGCCGGCTTCGGCGTGCTGCACGCCCGCGTCGCCTCGCCCGACACCACCTCCTGGGCCCCGCTGCTGGACGCCGTGATGTCCATCGCGCCCGCCGCCTTCATGGGCCTGCCGCAGCTCCGGATGGTCGTCCAGGTGGACGAGATCACCGTTGACGGCACGCCCCCGGACGCGGCGACGGTCGAGGTCGTGCTCGATCCCGGCGTCGCCGACACCGTGCACGCCCTGGTCACCGACGCGGACGGCCGCCCGGTGGCGAGCCTGCGCGGCCTGCGCTACCCGGTGGTCGAGCAGCCGGCCGCGCCGGCCGCCGACGAGCCGGGGCGGGAGGCGGACGCGGACGCGGTGTCGTTCGCGGGCCTGTCGCCGGACGAGCTGCGGCAGCGGGTGCTCGACGAGGTGCGCGCGCAGATCGCCCAGGAGATGCGGCTGGCGCCCGCGGACCTCCACGTCCGCCGCCCGCTGGTGGAGCAGGGGCTCGACTCGGTGATGACGGTCGTCGTCCGCCGCCGGCTGGAGAAGCGCGTCGGCCGGGACGTGCCCGCCAACGTCTTCTGGAAGCTGCCCACCATCAGTGACATCGCCGACCACCTGACCGAACGCCTCGCCGGCGCTCCGGCGGAGGACGTCCGGGCGTCCTGATTCACGAACGGTGCGGCGCGTGTCCGCACGGGACGGCGGCGGGGTGAATATCCCGCCGCCGGCGGCCCGGAAACCTAGGGAAAACCCGAAGGACACGCCACTACGATCGTTCTTGAGCGGAGAAAGCCAATGCCACCTGGAGTTCCCTTGAAACGAGTCGAGCCAACGACGCTGATCGTAAGGTGCGGGATATGAAGGCGCTCATATTGGTGGGCGGGGTCGGTTCGAGATTGCGGCCGATCACGCACACCTCGGCCAAACAGCTGATTCCGGTGGCCAATATCCCCGTTCTCTCCTATGTGCTGAATTCCATCAAGGAGGCCGGGATAACCGAGGTCGGAATGGTCGTCGGGGCCACCGCCACGGAGATCCGGGCCGCCGTGGGGGACGGCGCGCGGTTCGGGCTGAACGTCACCTACCTCCAGCAGGACGCCCCGCGCGGGCTGGCCGACGCCGTGCTCATCTCCCGTGACTTCCTCGGCGACGACGACTTCGTCATGTACCTCGGCGACAACTACGTCGTGGACGGCATCGTCGACTTCGTCGAGGACTTCCGCCGCGACAAGGCCGCCGCACAGGTCATGCTCGCCCGCGTCGACGACCCCCGCCGGTTCGGCGTGGCCGAACTCGACGTCGACGGCCGGGTGACCGCCGTCGTCGAGAAGCCCCAGGACCCGCGGAGCGACCTGGCGATCGTCGGCGTCTACGCCTTCAGTCCGCTGGTGCACCAGGCCGTGGCCGGCATCAAGCCCTCCTGGCGCGACGAGCTGGAGATCACCGACGCGGTGCAGTGGCTGGTGGACCAGGGGCACCGGGTCGGCTCCACGGTCATCGACCGCTACTGGAAGGACATCGCCGGCGTCGACGACGTCCTGGAGATGAACCGCCACGTGCTGGAGACCGTCGAGGGCCGCGTCGACGGCGAGGTGGACGAGGCCAGCGAGCTCGTCGGCCGCGTCGTGGTGGAGGCCGGGGCGAAGATCACCGGCTCCCGCATCGTCGGACCCGCCGTCATCGGCCCGGACACCGTGGTGCAGGACTCCTACGTCGGCCCCTTCACCTCCATCGACGGCAACTGCCGGATCGCGCACAGCGAGATCCAGTACTCCATCGTCCTGCGCGGCGCCTCCATCGAGGGAGTCGCCCGGGTCGAGGACTCGGTCATCGGCCGCGAGACCGAGGTGAACGCCGCCCCCCGGACGTCGACCGCGCACCGCCTGGTGCTGGGGGACCACAGCCGGGTCCGGGTCGGCTCTTGAGCGGGCTTGTGGAAGCGGGGGACGCGACGGTGAACACGGGCAGTGCGGACGAGCGGGACGGCGGCACGGGCGCCGAGCGGGGACGGAACGTCCTCGTCATCGGCGGGGCGGGCTTCATCGGCTCCCACTACGTGCGCGAGCTGATCCGGGACGGCGGCCCGGCGCGGGTGACCGTGCTGGACAAGCTGACCTACGCCGGGAACCAGGCGAACCTGGCCCCGGTCGAGGGCCGGTACACCTTCGTCCACGGCGACATCTGCGACACCCGGCTGCTCGCCGAGGTCGTCCCCGGCCACGACCTGGTGGTCAACTTCGCGGCGGAGTCGCACGTCGACCGGTCGATCGCCGACGCGGCCCCCTTCATCCGCACCAACGTGCTGGGCGTCCAGGCCCTGATGCAGGTGTGCATGGAGGCCGGGACGCGCAGGATCGTGCAGGTCTCCACCGACGAGGTGTACGGCAGCATCGAGACCGGCTCCTGGGACGAGGACGCGCTGATCGCGCCCAACTCGCCCTACGCGGCGTCGAAGGCGGGCGGCGACATGGTCGCCCTGGCCTACGCCCGCACCCACGGGCTGCCGGTGAGCGTGACGCGGTGCGGCAACAACTACGGGCCCTACCAGTTCCCGGAGAAGGTCGTCCCGCTGTTCACCACCCGGCTGCTGGACGGGCAGGACATCCCGCTGTACGGCGACGGCGGCAACGTCCGCGACTGGGTGCACGTCTCCGACCACGTGCGCGGCATCCGGCTGGTCGCCGAGCGCGGTCTGCCGGGGCAGGTCTACCACATCGCCGGCACGGCCGAGTTGACCAATCTGGAGCTCACGCGGCACCTGCTGGGCGCGCTCGGCGCCGACTGGGACCGGGTGGAGCGCGTCGCCGACCGCAAGGGCCACGACCGCCGCTACTCGCTCTCCGACGCCCGGCTCCGCGCGCTCGGCTACACGCCGCGGGTCCCCTTCGAGCAGGGCCTCGCCGACACCGTGCGCTGGTACGCCGAGAACCGGGACTGGTGGGAGCCGCTCAACCAGCGCGCGCGGTCCGAGGCCGCGGTGCCGGCCGTCGCCGGCCGGTCCGCTTAACAGCCGCCGCCCCCCCTTCCCTGACCCCATCCCCCTTTTTCGCGTGACATCCAGGAGTTTTCGATGGCGCACTGTCTGGTGACCGGCGGAGCCGGCTTCATCGGCTCGCACGTGGCGGAGGCCCTGCTCGGCCTCGGGCACCGGGTGTCGGTCCTCGACGACCTCAGCGGCGGCAGCGCCGAGCGCGTACCCGACGGCGCGGAGCTGTTCGTCGGCTCGGTGACCGACGCGGAGCTGGTCGACAAGCTCTTCGCGGAGCAGCGGTTCGACCGCGTCTTCCACTTCGCGGCGTTCGCCGCCGAGGCCATCAGCCACTCGGTGAAGAGCCTCAACTACGGCACCAACGTCATGGGCAGCGTGAACCTCATCAACGCCGCCCTGCACCACGGGGTCTCCTTCTTCTGCTTCGCGTCCTCGGTCGCGGTGTACGGCCACGGCGAGACCCCGATGCGGGAGTCGTCGATCCCGGTCCCGGCCGACAGCTACGGCAACGCCAAGCTCACGGTCGAGCGCGAGCTGGAAACGACCATGCGCACCCAG
This sequence comes from Streptomyces mobaraensis, assembly GCF_020099395.1. Classification (NCBI taxonomy): domain Bacteria; kingdom Bacillati; phylum Actinomycetota; class Actinomycetes; order Kitasatosporales; family Streptomycetaceae; genus Streptomyces; species Streptomyces mobaraensis. The sequence continues at coordinate 3,453,459 of NZ_CP083590.1, forward strand.
GGCCTGCCCTTCACGGCGTTCCGTATGCACAACGTGTACGGCGAGTGGCAGAACATGCGCGACCCGTACCGCAACGCGGTCGCCATCTTCTTCAACCAGATCCTGCGCGGGGAGCCGATCTCCGTGTACGGCGACGGCGGCCAGGTCCGGGCGTTCAGCTATGTGAAGGACATCGTGGACGTCATCGTCCGCGCCCCCGAGACCGAGGCGGCCTGGGGCCGGGCCTTCAACGTCGGTTCGTCCCGCACCAACACCGTGCTGGAGCTCGCCCAGGCCGTGCGCCGGGCGGCCGGCACCCCCGACCACCCCATCGCGCACCTGCCCGCCCGGGACGAGGTGATGGTCGCCTACACCGCCACCGACGAGGCCCGCGAGGTCTTCGGCGACTGGGCGGACACCCCGTTGGCGGACGGGCTCGCCCGGACCGCCGCCTGGGCCGCCTCCGTCGGCCCCGCCGAGCTGAGCCCCTCGTTCGCCCTCGAGATCGGCGGGGAGCACGTCCCGGAGTGGGCGCGGTGCGTGGCCGACCGGCTGAGCGCCGCCGACCGCTGAACACCCCTGCCCCAGCCCGCCCCGCGCCGCAACGCACCTGATAGTGGAGGAACACCGCAGTGAACGACCTTGAGATCCAGCGTCGGGTGACCGAACTCAAGCCGTGGGTGGGCGACTTCGTCTACAACGGGGTCCGGTACGCCACCGCGTCCACCCGCGACTACCTGCTGAGCCAGCCGCCGCAGGACCGTGCCGACGCCTTCTTCCGCGCGTTCCCGCAGGCCAAGCGCGTCCTGGAGCTCGGCGCGCTGGAAGGCGCGGACACCCTCGCCCTGGCCGGGCAGGACGGCGTCGAGATCCTCGCCCTGGAGGGCCGCGAGGAGAACCTGCGCCGCGCCGAGTTCGTCATGGAGCTGCACGGCGTCTCCAACGTCGAACTGCGCCTCGCCGACGTCGAGACGATGGACTTCGCCGCCCTCGGCCACTTCGACGCCACGCTGTGCGCGGGCCTCCTCTACCACGTGCAGCGCCCCTGGGAGCTGCTCGCGGACATCGGCTCCGTCTCCGACTGCCTCTACCTCTCCACCCACTACTGGGGCAGCTCGGAGGGCCTGGACGTCGTCGACGGCTACGCGTTCCACCCCGTCCGCGAGGACCACCCCGAGCCGCAGGCCCGCGGCCTCAGCGTCGACGTGCGCTGGCTGGACCGGCCGTCGCTGATGCGCGCCCTGGAGCAGGCGGGCTTCACCGACGTCGAGGTCCTCCAGGAGCGGGTCACCCCCGAGGTCTGCAACATCGTCGCGGCCGCCCGCAAGCCCGGCGTCGCCCGCCCGTGACGCGAGGAGGACGAGGCGAGGACGGAGCGAAAGGAGCGGATGACCCCATGACCACGGCGACCCACGACCGCGCCGCGGCGATCGAGCGGTTCCTGCGGGACGGCTTCGCGAACGCGGGCCCGGTCCTCGAACCGGACGCGATCGCCCGCCTCAAGGCGGGAGCCGAGCGGCTCATCGCCCGCTTCACCGACGAGGGCCTGCGCTCCGACGACTACTGGAACTTCCCCGTCGAGGGCGACGAGCGCCCCGTCCTCTACCGCGTGCACAACCTGGAGAAGCAGGACTGGGCCCCGGAGCGGGACCTTCTGCACCGGGAGGAACTGGCCGCGCTCGCCGCCGCGTTCGTCGACGGCCCGGTCGTCCCCACCGCGTACGCGCTCGTCCTCAAGGAGCCGTACCGGGCCGCCGAGGTGCCCTGGCACCGCGACCGCGTCAACGTCGGCCCGCGCACGGTCTGCAACCTGAGCATCTGCCTGGACGACGCGAGCCCGGAGAACGGCTGTCTGACGGCGGTCCCGGGGTCGCACCTGCTCCCCGACGACGCGGTGGTGGCGGAGGTCCGCGCCGCCGGGCCCGTCGCCCACGTCCCGGTGAGCCAGGGCGACGTGGTGGTGCACGACGTGCGGCTCGTCCACGGTTCCGGCCCGAACGCCGGCGGCCGCTGGCGGCGGACCATCGTCATCGAGTACGCCGACCCGGCCGCACCGCCGGCGCCCTGAGCCGCAGGCCAGGCAGACATCGAACGGCAGGTCAGGGAGTCTTTCGGATGAGGATTATGTTCACCGCCTCGAACTGGGCGGGACATTACATGTGCATGGTGCCCCTGGCCTGGGCGCTGCGCGGCGCGGGGCACGAGATCCGGGTGGCGTGCCCGCCGTCGCAGGTGCGCGGGGTCGCCGCGGCCGGCCTGATGCCGGTCCCGGTGCTCGACGCGCCGGACATGATGGAGAGCGCGCGGCTGGCGTTCTACGTGCAGGCCATGTACACGCCGCCGCAGTCCGGCCCGCGGCCGCTGCCGCTGCACCCGTTCACCGGGGAGCCGATGGAGTCGCTCAACGACTTCGACGCCTCCGACCTGCGGGACTTCTGGCAGAAGTCGATCGACGCGGTGCAGCGCAGCTACGACAACGCGGTGAGCTTCGGCGACCACTGGAAGCCCGACCTGGTGGTGCACGACATCATGGCGGTCGAGGGCGCGCTGGTCGCCGCGCTCCGGGGCGTGCCCAGCGTCTACGTCTCCCCCGGGTTCATCGGGACCGTGGAGACCGAGCCGGGGCTCGACCTCGTCTCGGCGGACCCGCTGTCGTGCTTCGAGAAGTACGGGGTCGACTGGGGCCGCGACCGGATCCGGTACGCGGTGGACCCCTCGCCGGACTCGGCGATCCCGCCGCTCGGCGACGCGCTGCGGCTGCCGATGCGCTACGTGCCCTACAACGGCGCGCAGAGCGCCGACCCTTGGCAGCTCGGGCCGGTGCGCGGCAAGCGCGTCTGCGTGGTCTGGGGCAACTCGGCGTCGGGCATCTTCGGCTCCGACGTCCCGGCGCTGCGGCACGCCATCGACGCGGCGGTGCGGCAGGGCGCGGAGGTCGTGCTCACGGCGCCGCCGGAGCAGGTGGAGCAGCTCGGTTCGCTGCCCGACGGCGTCCGGGTGCTGCGCAACTGCCCGCTGGAGCTGATCCTTCCGTACTGCGACCTGCTGATCCACCACGGCAGCGCCAACTGCTACATGAACGGCATCGTGGCGGGGATCCCCCAGCTCTCCCTCGCCCTCAACTACGACACGCTGGTCTGCGGCCGGCGCGTCGACCCCACCGGCGCGACGGTGACCCTCTCCGGCCTGGAGGCCACCGCCGAGAAGATCGACGAGGCGCTGCGCGGCGTGCTGTTCGACCACCGCTACCGCCTGGCGGCGGAGAAGCTGCGGGACGGCGTCGAGCGGGCGCCCTCGCCCGCCGTGATCGCCGGACTGCTGGAACGCCTGGTGGCCGACGGCGGACTGGCGGCGGAGGACGTCGCCGAGGCCGTGGGGAAAGCCAACGAGCTGCGGAGGGTCGCGTGACGATCGGACTCGAGAAGGGCCAGCGGGCCGTGGTCACCGGGGGTGCCGGCTTCATCGGCTCCCACCTGTGCGAACGGCTCGTCGAGCGGGGCTTGTCGGTGACCGCCGTGGACAACCTGTCGACCGGCAGGGCCGCCAACGTCGAGGCGCTGGCCGGCGAGGAGCGGTTCACCCTGCTGGTGGCCGACGTGACCGAGCCGTTCCACGTCGAGGGACCGGTCCACCACGTCGTCCACCTGGCGTCGCCGGCGTCCCCCCTGGACTACCTGGCGCTGCCGCTGGAAACGCTGCGCGTCGGCTCGGCCGGCACCGAGAACGCGCTGCGGCTGGCGCTGGAGCACGGCGCCCGCTTCGTGGTCGCCTCCACCTCGGAGGTCTACGGCGACCCCGTCGAGCACCCGCAGCCCGAGACCTACTGGGGCAACGTCAACCCAATCGGCCTGCGGTCGGTCTACGACGAGGCCAAGCGGTTCACCGAGGCGCTGACCGCCGCCTACGCCCGCACGCTGGGCGCGGACACCGGCATCGCCCGGCTGTTCAACTCCTACGGTCCGCGGATGCGGCGCGAGGACGGGCGGGTGGTGCCGACCTTCATCGACCAGGCGCTCGCCGGCGAGCCGCTCACCATCAACGGCAGCGGCGAGCAGACCCGTTCGCTGTGCTACGTCGAGGACACCGTGCGGGGGCTGCTGGCCCTCATGGAGTCGTCCTTCCCGGGCCCGGTCAACATCGGCGCGACCGTGGAGATGACCGTCCGCGAGATCGCGGAGGCGATCGCCGCGCACGCCGGGGTGGAGCTGCGGACCGAGTACCGCCCGCCCACGGAGGACGAGCCGGGCCGGCGCCGCCCCGACATCGAGACCGCCAGGACGAAGCTGGGCTGGCAGCCCGAAGTGCCGCTCGCCGAGGGCATCAAGCGCACCCTCGACTGGTGGCAGACCGCCTACCCGCGGGACACCGCCCGCGACGGCGTGAATGGTTCGAGCGACATCAGGAGTGAGGCGGCATGACAAGCGAGACACCGGCCGGCAAGGGCGTGCGCATGCCGCGGAGCGTCGAGGACCTCAACGTCGTCTGGGAGTGGGACGACGCCGAGGGGATGCAGGTGCGGCTCGCCGGCTATCAGCCGCGCGACGAGTACCTGCGCGACCGCGCCGAGCGGATCGGGCAGCTCTCGGAGGCGCTCGCCCTGCACCAGGGCGTCGACCTGTTCGAGATCGGCAGCGGCGAGGGCGTCATGGCCCGCGAGCTGGCCCCCCGGGTCAACAGCCTGCTGTGCGCGGACGTCAGCCAGTCGTTCCTGGACAAGACCCGCGCCACCTGCGCGGGCGTCCCGAACGTCGAGTACCACCACATCCGGAACGACTATCTGGCCGGGCTGCCGGACGCCTCGTTCGACGCCGGGTTCGCGCTCAACGTGTTCATCCACCTGAACGCCTTCGAGGTCTTCCTCTACCTGCGCGAGATCCGCCGCGTGCTGCGCCCCGGCGGCCGGTTCCTCTTCAACTACCTGGACTTCGGCGACGTCACCAGGCCGCAGTTCCACGAGTACGTGGCGAGCTACCCGGGCGCCCACCCGGTCGCCGTGAAGGGGTTCATGTCCTGGCTCGGCAGCGACGTCGTCGGCAAGCTCGCGGCGGAGGCCGGGCTGACGCCCGTCCCCGGGTCGCTGGTGGACCAGGGCGGCGTCTGCTTCCTCACCCTGCGCCGGGACGAGGAAGAAGGGGCGTCCGCGTGAAGTCCCCCACCCCGCGGGCGCGTACGGAGAGGACGGTGCGCGGTGGCTGAGCCGATACCCGTCGACCGGCTCAACGAGTGGTACGACGAGCTCACCGTCGAGATCATCGGGCGGGTCTGCGCCCCCGACTCCGGCTGCCTGGACATCGGCGCCGGCGGCGGCGAGATCCTCTCGCACATGCGCCGGGCCGCCCCCCGGGGCCGGCACTTCGCCGTCGAGCCGCTGCCGCACTACGCGGAGGGGCTGCGCCGGGACTTCCCCGGGGTCACGGTGTGGCAGGCCGCCGCGGCCGCCACCGAGGGCCGGGACAGCTTCGTCCACGTCGTCTCCAACCCCGGCTACAGCGGCCTGCGCCGCCGGCCGTACGACCGCGCCGACGAGACGCTGGTGGAGATCGCGGTGGACACCGTCCGCCTCGACGACGTCGTCCCGGCGGACGCCCGCGTCGATCTGGTGAAGGTGGACGTGGAGGGCGGCGAGGTGGGCGCCCTGCGCGGCGCGGCCGAGCTGCTGCGCCGGGAGTCCCCCGTCGTCGTCTTCGAGCACGGCGGCGACCACGCGATGCGCGACTACGGCACCACCAGCGACGACCTGTGGGCGCTGCTGGTCGACGACCTCGGCTACACGATCCACACCCTGGCGGGCTGGCTGGCCGCGGAGCCCGGCCTCGACCGGGCCGCCTTCGCCGAGGAGCTGCGCACGCAGTGGTACTTCGTCGCCGCCCGCGGGCCCGTGTCCGCCCGTACCCCCGAGGAGTAGTGCAACCGCCGTGACCGACACCACCCCAGCGGTCCCCGAATGCCACATCCGGGAGACCGGTCTGCTCCCCGAGCACATCACCGCCTTCCGGCGCGAGGGCGTGCTGGCCGTGCGCGGCCTGCTGACCCCCGCCGAGCTGGCGGCGGCGCGGGAGGCGGCGGCCGGCCTGATCGACGACGCCTGGCGCACCCGGTCCCCGCACGACACCATCTGGACGCTGGAGCCCGAGGACCCCGACGCGGCCCCGGTCCGCATCGAGTACGTCATGGACAAGTCCCCGGTGCTGGCGCGGCTGGCGGGCCATCCGCTGCTGCTGGGCGCCATGGAGTCCCTGGTCGGCCCCAACTTCATCCCCACCTGGGACAGCATGGTGTTCAAGACGCCGGCCGGCGCGCCCCGGCTGGCCTGGCACCGCGACGGCCAGATGTACCGCGACGCCGTCGCCGTCACCGGCGGCGGCCGCGTCATCGACGTGGGCGTCTACCTGGACCCCGCGCCCGAGGACAACTGCGTCTGGGCCATCCCGCAGTCCAACTACTGGGACGACGAGCGGATCACCGAGACCGCCGACCGGATGAACGCCACCGAGTGGGACACCACCGGGGCCGTCCCCGCCGTGATGGAGCCGGGCGACGCCCTGTTCCACAACATCCTCACGCTGCACGGCGCCCCCGCGGTGGTCGGCAAGCAGCGCCGGGTCGTCTACTACGAGTACCGGCCCGCCGAGGTGGAGCGCCAACTCGGCCCGCACACACCCGAGTACGTGGGGCTCAAGCAGCAGGTGCTGCGCTCCTGCCTGGAGCAGCGGGCCGCGGCCGAGGAGCACCGGGGCGAGGAGCCCTTCGCGTACCGCCCGGCGGAGTCGTACCGGCTGTGGGACGAGTCCCCGGCCATCTCCGGCCTGCGCTTCCCGCACGAGGAGTACTGGCGGTGGTGAACCTGCTGAACCGGCTGCCGCTGCTGGGGGCCCTGACCGGGGCTCCGGCCCGCCCGCGCCGCGAACCCACCCACGACGAGGTCGTCGCCGAGCGCTACCGCGAGCGGACCGACCCGCGCCCCGGCGACTGGGCCTACGCCCACCTCCTCGACCTCCGCGACGCGCTGGCCGAGGAGCTCCGCGGGGCGTCGGGCCGCTGGCTCGACTTCGGCGCGGGCACCTCGCCCTACCGCGGCCTGCTCCCGGGCGCCCGGCTGGAGACCGCCGAGATGCGCGGCGGCGAGGACCTGACCGCCGACCACGAACTCGACGCGGACGGCATGAGTTCCCTGCCGGACGGCTCGTTCGACGGGATCCTCTCCACCCAGGTCCTGGAGCACGTGACGGACCCGGACACCCACCTGCGGGAGGCCCTCCGGCTGCTCCGGCCGGGCGGGAAGCTGGTGCTCTCCACGCATGGCGTGTGGGAGGAGCACGGCGGCCAGGACCTGTGGCGCTGGACGGCGGACGGGCTCGCGGCCCAGGCCGAGCGGTCCGGGTTCACCGTGGACCGCGCGGTCAAGCTCACCTGCGGCCCCCGCGGCCTGCTGCTCCTGCTGCGCCACCACGGCCGGCAGCACGGCTGGCCGGCCGGCGGGCCGGTGGGGCTGCTGCTGCGGACCCTGACGCTGGCCGACCGGCTGCGCCCGCGCCTCGTCGACGACTACCTCGACCGCGTCTTCGGCGGCCTGGGCCGTGTCGAGGGCCCGGCCGAGCCCTTCTACCTGGACATCCTGCTGACCGCCACCAAGCCGAGCGCACCGGAGACGCCGGAGAGGGACGCGAAATGACCCAGCCCCCGCCCAGCCCCACCATGTGCGTGCTGCCGTGGATCCACCAGTGCGCCTCCATCGACGGCGTCTACGGCCGGTGCTGCGTGGACGACTCCATGTACCACAACGAGCTGTACGACTCCGTGGAGGAGCCGGTCTTCAAGCTCAACGCCGACGCCCTCGGCTGCGCCCCCCACTCGCGCTACGCCAAGGACAACCCGGACGAGGTGCGCGGGCTGAAGGAGGCGTTCAACAGCCCCAACATGCGGCGCACCCGGCTGAAGATGCTGGCCGGCGAGCGCGTGTCCGCGTGCGACTACTGCTACCACCGCGAGGACCGGGGCGCGACCTCGTACCGGCAGAGCATCAACGAGCGGTTCGCCGACACGGTGGACTTCGCCGACCTGGCCGAACGGACCGCTCCCGACGGCTCGTTCGACGAGTTCCCCTTCTTCCTCGACATCCGCTTCGGCAACACCTGCAACCTGCGGTGCGTGATGTGCGCCTACCCGGTCAGCTCCGGGTGGGGCGCCAAGAAGCGGCCGTCGTGGTCGTCCGCGGTGATCGACCCGTACCGCGAGGACGAGGAGCTGTGGGCGACGCTCCGCGAGAACGCCCACCTCATCCGCCGGCTGTACTTCGCCGGCGGTGAACCGTTCATGCAGCCGGGCCACTTCGCGCTGCTCGACCTGCTGATCGAGACCGGCAACGCGGGCGACGTCGACATCGTCTACAACTCCAACCTCACGGTGCTCCCGGAGAAGGTCTTCGACCGCTTCCCGCACTTCAAGAGCGTCGGCATCGGCGCGTCCTGCGACGGCGTCGGCGAGGTCTTCGAGCGCATCCGGCAGCCCGCGAAGTGGGACGTGTTCGTCGCCAACCTCCGCCGGGCCAAGACCGAGGTGAACCTCTGGCTCCAGGTCGCGCCCCAGCGGCTCAACCTGTTCGGGCTGCGGGACCTGCTGCACTTCGCCCGCGAGGAGGGCCTCGACGCGGACCTCGCCAACGTCGTGCAGTGGCCCGACGACTACTCCGTCGCCAACCTCCCGGACGAGGAGAAGCGGCGGGCGACCGTCGAACTGGCCGACCTGGCCGAGTGGTGCGACAGCCTGGACTGGGCCAAGCCCGCCAAGCACCTGCGGGCGCTGAGCGCGTTCATGAACGCCGCCGACCCGTCCCAACTGATCCCCGAAGGAGGAGCATGAGCGGGTCGGCCAACGCCGCCCTGGTCGCCGAGGGCCTGCGCAAGACCTACCCGACCGGCACGGCACTCGACGGGTTCGACCTCGTCGTGCCCGAGGGCACCGTCTGCGCCCTGCTCGGCCCCAACGGCGCGGGCAAGACGACCGCCGTGCGCATCCTCAGCACCCTGCTCAAGGCGGACGGCGGCCGGGCCGTGGTGGCCGGCCACGACGTGAGCCGCGAGCCCGCCGAGGTGCGCCGGAAGATCGGGGTCACCGGCCAGTACCCGGCGGTCGAGGAGATCCTGACCGGCCGCGAGAACCTGGAGATGTGGGGCCGCCTGTACCACGTGGGCCGCAAGGAGGCCCGGCGCCGCGCGGACGAGCTGCTGGAGCAGTTCGACCTGACGGACGCCGCCGACAAGCGGCTCAAGCACTACTCGGGCGGCATGCGGCGCCGGCTCGACCTGGCCGCCGGATTCTTCACCGTCCCCAAGGTCCTCTTCCTCGACGAGCCCACCACCGGCCTCGACCCGCGCAACCGCACCGAGGTCTGGAAGATGGTCCGTTCGATGGTCGGGCAGGGCACGACCGTGCTGCTCACCACGCAGTACCTCGAGGAGGCCGACCGGCTCGCCGACCACATCTCGGTCATCGACGCGGGACGCGGGGTCGTCGAGGGCACGCCCGAGACCCTGAAGTCCCTCGTCGGCGGCGACCGCATCGTGGTGACCCTGGCGGCCGGCGCCGACCTGCCGGCCGCGGTGGCCGAGGTCGCCCGCCTCACGGACACCGAGCCCGAGGTGGACACCGAGACCCGCCGCGTCGACGCGGCGGTACGCGACCGGGTCGGCGACCTGGTGGAGATCGTGCGGACGCTGCGCGACCGGGGCCACGACGTGGCGGACGTGTCGCTGCGCCGCCCGACGCTGGACGACGTGTTCCTGCACGTGACCAACCGTGCCGGTCGAAGGAAGGAGCCGGTCGGATGAGGGCCGTGCTGGGAAGGGCCCGGTGGGCCGTCACCGATGGCTGGGTGGTCGGCCGCGCCAACATGATCAACTGGCGCCGGAACCCCGGACTGATCTTCTACTGCATGATGTTCCCGATCATGACGGTGGTCTTCGGCTACGTCTTCGGCAGCGCCATGTCGGTCGAGGGCGGCGGCGACTACCGCGCGTTCCTGATGCCCGGCCTGTTCGGGCAGGCGATGATGTTCGGCGTCGTGACGAGCATGCTGGCCGTCACCAGCGCGGTCTCCCGGGGCGTGACCGACCGGTTCCGCTCGATGCCGATGGCCCAGTCGGGCGTCGCGATGGGCCGCAGCTTCGCCGACATGTTCAGCTCGGTGATCGAGCTGACGATCCTCCTCGTCTGCGGCCTGCTGGTCGGCTGGCGCTGGCACGAGGGCCCCGGCAAGGCGCTGGCCGCGCTCGGCCTGCTGCTGCTCTGGCGCTACTCGCTCATCTGGGTCGGGATCTACCTGGGCTTGCTGCTGCCCCCGGACGCCGCCGGAGCGGCGTACGTGCCGCTGCTGCCCCTGACCATGCTGGCGAACACCTTCGTCTCGCCCGAGAAGATGCCCGGCTGGCTCGGCCACATCGCGGAGTGGAACCCGCTGTCGTCCACGGTCTCCGCCTGCCGCGAGCTGTTCGGCAACCCGGGCGTCGGGGGCGACTCCTGGGTCACCGAGCACGCCGTGGCCCTGGCCGTCGCCTGGCCCGTAGTGCTGCTGGTGATCTTCATGCCGCTGTCGGTCCGCCGCTACCGGACGCTCAGCCGCTGACCACGCCCGGCGGATGACGACGCTCAGCCGCCGACCACGAGAAAAAGGGGGACCGGCGATGGGCGCCGAGTCACGTGCCGTCCGGCTCTACCGGACGATGCGCCTGATCAGAGAATTCGAGGAACGCTGCCTCGCGATGTCGCTCACCGGCGAGATCGTCGGCGGCATCCACCCCTACATCGGCCAGGAGGCGGTGGCCGCCGGCGTCTGCGCCGCGCTCACCCAGGACGACGTCGTCGCCAGCACCCACCGCGGGCACGGCCACGTCCTCGCCAAGGGCGCCGACCCCAAGCGCATGCTGGCCGAGCTGCTCGGCACCACCGACGGCCTCAACCGCGGCCGCGGCGGCTCGATGCACGCCGCCGACGTCGGCCTCGGCGTCTACGGCGCCAACGGCATCGTCGGCGCGGGCGCGCCCATCGCCGCCGGCGCGGCCTGGTCCTTCCAGCAGCGCGGCGAGGACCGGGTGGCGGTCGCCTTCTTCGGCGACGGCGCGCTCAGCCAGGGCGTGGTGCTGGAGGCGTTCAACCTCGCGGCCCTGTGGCGGCTCCCGGTGGTGTTCGTCTGCGAGAACAACGGCTACGCGACGAGCCTGCCGGTCGGCCGGGCACTGGCCGGCGACCCGGTGGAGCGGGCGGCCGCGTTCGGCCTCGCGGCGCGCGCGGTCGACGGGATGGACGCCGAGGCCGTCGCCGACGCGGCCGCCCAGGCCGTCGAGCGCTGCCGCGCGGGCGGCGGCCCGGCCTACCTGGAGTGCCGGACCTACCGGTTCCACGGCCACCACTCCTACGAGGAGCAGGTGGCGCTCAACTACCGCGACGACGCCGAGGTCGGCGACTGGCGGGCCCGCGACCCGCTGCGGACCCAGAGCACCCGGGTGGACGAGGCGACGGTCCGCGCCGTCGACGCCGAGATCACCACCCTGATCGACGAGGCCGTGGAGTTCGCCCGCGCGGGCCGGGCCCCCGAGCCCCACGAGGCGCTCGACCACCTGTATGCCGACGGCACGACGACACGGCCCGGAGTGATGATCTGATGGGTGCACTCGCGTACATCACCGCGCTGAACCAGGCGCTCCACGACGAGATGGCGCGCGACGACCGCGTCTGCGTCTTCGGCGAGGACGTCCGGATCGGGCTGACCCAGACCACCAAGGGCCTGCACGAGCGCTTCGGCGACGGCCGCGTCGTCGACACGCCGCTGTCGGAGCAGGCGTTCACCAGCCTGGCCACCGGCGCGGCGATGGCCGGGCAGCGGCCGGTCGTGGAGTACCAGATCCCGTCGCTGCTCTACCTGGTCTTCGAGCAGATCGCCAACCAGGCGCACAAGTTCTCGCTGATGACCGGCGGGCAGGTGGAGGTCCCCGTCACCTATCTGGTGCCGGGTTCGGGTTCGCGGTCCGGCATGGCCGGCCAGCACTCCGACCACCCCTACAGCCTCTTCGCCCACGTCGGCATCAAGACCGTGCTGCCCGCCACCGCCTCGGACGCCTACGGCCTGCTCCTCTCCGCCCTGCGCGACCCCGACCCGGTGGCGGTCTTCGCGCCGAGCGCGCTGATGGGCACGGTCGAGGAGGTGACCGGCGAGCTCGGCCCGGTGCCGCTCGGCTCCGCCCGGATCCACCGCGCGGGCGAGGACGTGACCGTCGTCGCCACCGGCCAGTGCGTGCACACCGCCCTGGCCGTCGCGGAGGCGATGGCGGACGAGGTGTCGGTCGAGGTGGTCGACCCGCGCACCATCTACCCGGTGGACTGGGAGACGATCCGGGCCTCGGCCGAGAAGACGGGCCGGCTGGTCGTGATCGACGACGCCAACCGGATGAGCGGCTTCGCCGGCGAGGTCCTGGCCACCGCCGCCGAGCAGTTCGACCTGGTGGCCCCGCCCCGGCGGGTGACCCGGCCGGACGGCGCGGTCATCCCCTACGCGCTGGTGCTCGACCAGGCGCTGCTGCCCAACGGGGACCAGCTGACCGACGCGATCCGCGCCGTCCTGAAGTGACCGGACGGGACCGGGCCGTGACGACAACGGGAGAGAAGATGGACGCCGAGCGCCGGCCGAAGGTCGTGACGATCACCGTCGGGACCAACGAGCTGCGCTGGCTGGACCGGTGCCTCGGTTCCCTGCTGGACAGCGACACCACCGGCATCGACCTGGAGGTCTGCTACGTCGACAACGACTCGGCGGACGGCAGCGTCGAGCACGTGCGCGAGAAGTACCCCCGGGCGACGGTCATCCGCAACGACCGCAACCTGGGCTTCGCCGGGGCGAACAACGTCGGCATGCGCCGGGCGCTGGAGTCCGGCGCGGACTACGTGTTCCTCGTGAACCCCGACACCTGGACCCCGCCCGGCCTGGTGCGCGGACTCACCGAAGTGGCCGAGGAATGGCCGGAGTACGGCATCCTCGGCCCGCTGCAGTACCGCTACGACCCCGACTCCACCGCGCTCGACGAGTTCAACGAGTGGACGCACACGGTGCTGTGGCTGGGCGAGCAGCACGCCTTCGCCGGCGACGGCATCGCCCACCCCTCCACCGCCGGCCCCGCCGAGGGCCGGGCCCCGCGGACGCTGGAGCACGCCTACGTCCAGGGGTCGGCGCTGTTCGCCCGGACCGCGATGCTGCGCGAGACCGGGCTCTTCGACGAGGTGCTGCACACCTACTACGAGGAGACCGACCTCTGCCGCCGGGCCCGCTGGGCGGGCTGGCGGGTGGCACTCCACCTGGACCTGGGCATCCAGCACCGGGGCGGCGGCGGTGCCGCCGTCCCCAGCGAGTACAGCCGGGTCCACATGCGGCGCAACCGCTACTACTACCTGCTGACGGACATCGACTGGCACCCCGCGAAGGCCGCCCGCCTCGCCGGGCGCTGGCTGGTCGCGGACCTCATGGGCCACAGCGTCGTCGGCCGCGTCCCGGCGGCGACGGGGGCGCGGGAGACGGCCGAGGCGCTGCGCTGGCTCGCCGGCCGGGTGCCGACCATGCGGTCCCGGCGCCGGAGCCACCGTGCGCTGCGGACCCGGGGCACGAAGGGGGCGTCCCGATGAGGCCGCTGAAGGTCGCGCTGGTCAACATCCCGCTCCGGGTGCCGGGGAGCGACGAGTGGATCACCGTGCCGCCGCAGGGGTACGGCGGGATCCAGTGGGTCGTCGCCAACCTGATGGACGGGCTGCTGGAGCTCGGCCACGAGGTCTTCCTGCTGGGCGCCCCGGGCAGCCCGGCGGGAGCCCCGGGGCTCACCGTCGTGCCGGTGGGCGAGCCGGAGGAGATCCAGCGGTGGATGCGGGAGTCGGACGTCGACGTGGTCCACGACCACAGCGGCGGTCTGATCGGCCCGGCCGGGTTGCGGCCGGGCACCGCCTTCATCAGCTCGCACCACTTCACCACCCGCCCGGTCAACCCGGCGGGCTGCACCTACAGTTCGCGGGCGCAGCGCGCACACTGCGGGGGCGGCGAGGACGCGCCCGTCATCCCGATCCCCGTCGACCCGGCCCGCTACCGGTCGGCGGCGGACGCGGTGCCCAAGGAGGACTTCCTCCTCTTCATGGGCCGGATCTCGCCGCACAAGGGGGCGCTGGAGGCCGCCGCGTTCGCGGCGGCGTGCGGCCGGCGCCTGGTGCTGGCCGGGCCCGCCTGGGAGCCGGACTACTTCGCGGAGATCACCTCACGGTACGGCTCGGCCGTCGAGCCGATCGGGGAGGTGGGCGCCGAGCGGCGGCTCGACCTGCTCGCCTCGGCGCACGCGGTGCTGGCCATGTCCCAGGCGGTCGAGGGGCCGTGGGGCGGCACCTGGTGCGAACCGGGCGCGACGGTGGTCTCCGAGGCGGCGGTGAGCGGCACCCCCGTCGTGGGCACGCGCAACGGCTGCCTGGCGGAGATCGTGCCGGCGGTCGGCCGGGTCGTCGGCTACGGCACGGACTTCGCGCCCGACGAGGCCCGCCGGGTCCTGGACGAGCTGCCGTCGCCCGGCGAGGTCCGGCGCGAGGCGGTCCGGCTGTGGGGCCATGTGGAGATCGCCGGCCGGTATGTGGAGCAGTACCGCAGGCTGCTCTCCGGGGTGACCTGGACGTGAGGTGCCGGGGTCCGGAGCGGGTACACCGCCCGGACCCCGGCACGTCGTCAGCTCGCGTCCAGCCAGGGGCGCGGCTCGGGGTCGGCCACCTCTTCGACCGGCCCCATGAAGACGAGCACGTAGGCCCGGCGCGTCTGGCCGGTCAGGTTGGGGCCCGCGTAGTGCGGGGCCCGCAGGGTGTGCGCCACGGCCTCGCCCGCGGCGAGCGGGACGGCCACCCCGGCGGCAGGGTCCACCGCGTCGGTCACCAGCCCCCGGATGCGGTCGTCGTCGTCGATGTGCCGGTGCGGCAGGACGGGGCCCAGGTGGCCGCCGGGCAGGTAGTGCAGGCAGCCGCTGTCCACCGTGGCCTCGTCCAGCGTGGTCCACACGCTGAGCCCGCGCCGGTGCCAGCGCGGGTCCATGTAGCCCTCGTCCTGGTGCCAGGGCGTCTCCGCGCCGTAGTTCGGCGGCTTCAGAATGGCGTGCCCGTAGAAGTCGAGCTCGTCCTCGGGGACGTCCAGCAGCCGTGCGGCGATCGCCCGGCAGCGCTTGAAGTGCTCGCTGTCGACCAGTTCGGGCGCGAATTTCTCCGGGCGCACGATCTGCGGCAGCCGGGCCGGCCCGTCGGAATCCTGGCGGGCGGCGATGTCGAAGTAGTCGCCGGTCCCGAAGTCGGCGTGCTCGGAGAACAGCCGGTCGTAGACGCCGCGCAGCCACTCCAGCTCCGCGTCGTCCACGAGCCGCGGCAGCGCGGCGAATCCGTCGTCCCGGAAGGCTGCGACGAGCTCCTCGTCGATCACGGTTTCCACGGCCCCCATACGGCGGCTCCTTTCGTCAGGTATTCGACGAGTACGATACGTTCCTTCCCGGAATAGGGCATCGCCTTTAGCCGGAGAATAGTGAATTGACTAGACTCTGGCCGTCGAAGGCCATTCCTCCGGCCGTCGGACGGCGACCCCGATGAAACGCGTGCAATACTCTCGGCGCGACGTATGTGAAATACGGGAGCGGGTTGCTATGACTGCACACAGTGCGATTGCGTTGGATGTCGGAGGCGTCATCTACTACGACGAGCCTTTCGAACTGGCTTGGCTTCAGGGGACCTTCGACCTCGCGGTCACCGCTGACCCGAGCGTCACCCTCCGAGATTTCATCGATGACACCGAGCGTTTCTATCTGGGCGGGAAAGTCCCCGCGGGCCGGCCGGACATTCTCGGTTCGGCGGCCGCCGACGAGAGCTGGGTCCGGATCCTGCGGGCCTGGGGGGAACTGGCCCAGGAGATTCCCGGCGCCATTGCGGCGACGAAGGCGCTCGCCCGCGGAATACCGACGGCGGTGGTCGCCAATCAGCCGCCCGAGTGCGCGGACGTGCTCGCCGCGTGGGGGCTGACCGCCATCCTGGAGACGGTCGTCCTCGACTGCTTCGAGGGCGTCGCCAAGCCCGATCCGCGGCTGCTGGGCATCGCCCTGGAGCGGCTGGGCCTGTCGCCCGCCGACCTGCTGGTGGTGGGCAACCGCGCCGACCACGACGTGGTGCCCGCCCGCGCCCTGGGCTGCCCGGCGGTGTTCGTGCTGCCGGAGGACGGCTACCGCGTCCCACCCGGCGTCCACCCGGACATCGTCCGGGCCTACCGCGCGCTGCGCACGGTCCGCACCGCGCCCCCGGCCGACGACGTGCCGCGGGTCGCCTCCCTCGCCGAGCTGGCCGCGTCGCCCCTGGCGCGCCTCGGTGCGCTGTGACCACGGCGGACCCGCTGTCCGGCGGCCGTACGGCGGTGATCGGCGCGACGGGCTTCATCGGCTCCCGGCTGACGGCCGCGCTCACCGACGAGGACGCCCGCGTCCCGGCCGCCTTCAACCGGGCGTTCCCGCCGGTGGCCGGCGGCCGCCCGGCCCCGGGCCTGATCGAGGCCGACATCGTCTACTTCCTGGCCGCCGGCCTGAGTCCGATCCTGGCCGAGCGGCGGCCCGACCTGGTGGAGGCCGAACGCCTGCTGCTGGTCGAGGTGTTGGACGCGCTGGCCGCGGCGGGCCGCCGCCCGGTGTTCGTCCTGGCCGGCTCGGGCGGCGCGGTCTACGCGCCCGAGGTCGCGCCGCCGTACCGGGAGACCACCCCGACCCGGCCCGACTCCGCCTACGGACACGCCAAACTCCGCCTGGAAGCCGAGCTGTTCCGGCGCCCGGACGCCGTCCGCGCCGTGGTGGCGCGGCTGAGCAACGTCTACGGCCCCGGCCAGCGTCCCGTCCGCGGGTTCGGTGTGCTGCCGCACTGGCTGCGGGCGGCCGTCCGGGGTGAGCCCGTGCGGGTGTTCGGCGATCCGCACGTCGTCCGGGACTACGTCAACGTCGACGACGTCACCCGGTTCCTGCTCGCGCTGCGCACCCGGGTCGGCGGCGGCCGGCTGCCCTCCGTGGTGAACGTCGGCTCGGGAGTGCCGACTTCGCTGAGCGGCCTGCTGGACGTCGTGTCCGAGGTGACCGGCGGTTCCGTCGCGGTGCGCTGGGAGCGGGGACGCTCCTTCGACCGGCAGGGCAACTGGCTGGACGTCACGCGGGCCGACGCCGAGTTCGGCTGGCGGGCCGAGATCCCGCTGGCCGAGGGCGTCCGCGCGTGCTGGGAGCGCGTGCTCGACGACGCCGGCCGGGCCCCTACCGTCTCGACGCTCTAGCGGCCCCGGCGTTCCGGCGGCGGAACGCACGCGCCCCGGGCCCGGGGCGGGGAAACGGGCGGCCGTCAACGGCCGTTGGCGTTCTCCGCCCCGGGCCCGGGGCGCGCTGCGTGGTCTGGGACCCCGGTCTCGTACGACACGAGTCCCGGGGCCCGGAACCGCCTGGTCAGGACCGGGACCGGCCGATCCCCAGGGTCGGGGTGGTGCGCAGGTACAGACCCGTGGCCGGGTCGTAGAGGTCGTGGGCGTCCATCTTGCCGGGGGCCTCGCTGACCGGGGCGCTCGGCGTGCCGGCCTCCGCCATCAGCCGGGCGTTCTCGGCCGCGGCGAGCAGCTGGCGGACGGAGTTGTCCTCCGGCAGGGCGACGGCCTGGGCCTGCGCCTGGTGGGCGCGGTCCTCGTGCGTCCCGGTGACGGCGTCGTGGATGTCCGCGAGCCCCGCGACCAGCTCGGCGAAGGCCACCGCGCCGTCCACCTGCTCGTACTCCTCCGTGGCGCGCTCCGGGACCATCGCGTCGGCCAGGCCGAAGTAGGCGGCCTTGCCGGCCTGCTGCTGGTACACACCGGAGACCAGGGTGAACAGCCGCTGGTAGGCGTTGCGGTAGAGCGACTCGTAGAAGGCGCCGGCCTCCTTCTCCGTGACGTCCTCGTTCACCGTGGCGAGCACGGACGTCGCGGCCAGCATGCCGCTGTAGAGCGCCAGGTGGACGCCGGTGGACAGCAGCGGGTCGAGGAAGCAGGCGGCGTCGCCGGCGAGGTAGTAGCCGGGGCCGTGGAAGCTGTCGGCGACGTAGGAGAAGTCCTGCTCCACCCGGACGCCCGGCTGGTACTCGCCCTCCGCCATGAGGTCGCGGACGGTCGGGTTCTCCTGGACCAGCGAGGCGAGCATCGCCTCCAGGTCGGCGTGGTCCTTGCGGCGCTCCAGGAAGCGGTCCTGGTGGCAGACGAACCCGACGCTGTAGCGGTCGTCGCGCAGCGGGATCACCCAGTACCAGCCGTCCGGGGCGCCGATGACGTTGATGCCGCCGGTGGGCGAGGTGGGCAGCAGGGAGCCGCCCTGCCAGTAACCCCAGATCGCCACGTTGCGGAAGATCTCGTGCGGCTGGCGGTTCTTCAGGTGCCGGGAGATGACGCCCGACCGGCCGGAGGCGTCGATGACGTAGTCGAACTCCTCGCTGACCAGCTCACCGGTGTCGGGGTCCGTCCACTCCGCCCCGGTCGCGCGGTCGCCGTCGAACAGCACGCGCTTGACCGTGACGCCCTCGGTGACGTCGGCGCCCTGCTTGACCGCGTTCTTCAGGAGCACGTGGTCGAAGTCGTCGCGGTCGACCTGCCAGGAGCGCACGTCCGGGCCGAAGATCTTCGGCCAGTCGATGGCCCAGTCCTCCTTGCCCCAGCGCAGCAGCACACCGTTCTTGACCGTGTAGCCGCGGGAGTCGACCTCTTCCAGCGCGCCGACCAGATCGACGATGGTGCGGCAGGACGAGGCGATCGACTCGCCGATGTGATAGCGGGGGAAAGTCTCCCGCTCCAGCAGCTTGACGGACATTCCGGCCTTGCTGAGCAAGGAGGCCGCAGTGGACCCTGCCGGCCCACCGCCGATTACGAGCACTTTTCTGGGCATCGAGATCCCCCTGAATTCGGGTTTCACATGGCGGCGCGTCACGGATGGATTGCCAACGCCAGGCACGGTCAATTGCGAAATACTTCTCCGAGTGTAGTGAGCACGCTCTAGTGGAATCTCTAGTCCTTCTCCGGTCCCGGCTATGTAGCATCCGCTCCGGGATTAGTGCCGAGCTCGGCGATCGTCCTGCAAAGGAGCGTGATGGGAACCCGCGTACTGACCGAGGAGCAGGTCGAGAGCTTCGTCTCCGACGGCTTCGTCCACCTGCCGGGTGCGTTCCCGGGGGAGCTCGCCGAGGAGGCGCGCGCCCTGCTGTGGCGGCAGCTGGACATGGACCCCGACGACCCGGGCACCTGGACGCGGGAGGTGGTCCGGCTCGGGGTGCGCGACGACGACGTGTTCGTCCGCGCCGCCAACACCCCGCCGCTGCACGCCGCCTACGACCAGCTCGCCGGGGAGGGCCGCTGGCAGCCGCTGACCCACGTCGGCACGTTCCCGGTGCGGTTCCCCGTGACGAAGCGGCCGGAGGAGACCGAGGACTACGGCTGGCACATCGACGCCAGCTTCCTCGCCGAGGGCGCCGACGCCGACCGGGACTGGTCCGGTGAGCTGGACGTGATCCCGCCGGACTACGACAAGATCTTCCGGTACAACGTGTGGTCCCGAGGCCGGGCGCTGCTGCTCCTGCTGCTGTTCTCCGACACCGGCGAGGAGGACGCGCCCACGCTGATCCGCGTCGGCTCCCACCTGGACGTACCGCCGCTGCTGGCGCCGTACGGCGCGGAGGGCACCTACCTGGAGGCCGGGGAGGTGGGCCGGGACCGGCCGCTGCGGTCCGCGACGGGCAAGGCCGGCGACGCCTACCTCTGCCACCCCTTCCTGGTGCACACGCCGGTGGCCAACACCGGCACCCGCCCGCGGTTCATGGCCCAGCCGAACCTGCTGCCCGTGGGACAGCTCGAACTCGACCGGCCCGACGGCCGGTACACCCCGGTCGAACAGGCCGTGCGCCGGGGCCTGGGCCAGGACGTTCCGCGACGAGAGAACCGGTGACATGGAAGAGCGACACGACGCGCAGGCCCCCTGGACGGACGTGATCCGGCTGGTGTTCGGCGGCATGGCCACCCAGGTCGTCGGCCTGGCGGTGCGGCTCCGGCTGCCCGACGCCATCGCGGCGGGCGAACGGACCACCGAGGAGCTGGCCGCCCGCTTCGAGGGCGCACCCGCCGCCATGAACCGGCTGCTGCGCGGCCTGGCCGCGCTCGGGGTGCTCCGCGAGTCCGAGCCGGGGGTGTTCGGGCTGACGCCGGTCGGCGAGCTGCTGCGCGCCGACCGCACACCGTCCTTCCACGCCCTGTCCCGGATGCTCACCGACCCGGCGGTCTCGACGGCCTGGCAGCACCTCGACCACAGCGTCCGCACCGGCGGCCCGGCCTTCGACCAGGTCTTCGGCCGCGACTTCTTCGCCCACCTCGCCGACGACCCCGACCTCTCGGGGCTCTACAACGCCGCGATGAGCCAGGGCACCCGCGGGATCGCCGGCCTCGTCGCGGCGCGCCAGGACTTCTCCGGCGTCCGCACCGTGGTGGACGTCGGCGGCGGGGACGGGACGCTGCTGGCCGCGGTGCTGCGCGCGCACCCGGCGCTGCGCGGCGTGCTGTACGACACGGCGGCCGGCGTCGCCCGGGCCGGCGAGGAGCTGGCGGCGGCGGGCGTCGCCGACCGCTCCACGGTGGAGACCGGCGACTTCTTCGCCGCCGTCCCCCCGGGCGGCGACCTCTACCTGCTCAAGAGCGTCGTCCACGGCTGGGAGGACGAGCGCGCCGCGGCGATCCTGGCGCACTGCCGCCGGGCGCTGCCGGCGCACGGCCGGGTCGTCATGGTCGAGCATGTGCTGCCCGACACCGTGCCCGCCGACGCGGTGCCGACGACGTACCTCAACGACCTCAACCTGCTCGTCAACGGCAACGGCCTGGAGCGCACCCGCGGTGACTTCGAGCGGCTCTGCGCGGCGGCGGGACTGACGGCCGGCGCGTTCACCCCGCTGGACGGCACCGACCTGTGGCTGATCGAGGCCGCCCCCGCCGCCGCGGGCCCGACGGCCTGAACCGGGAATTCCACCCCGCTCGGCGACTTTTCGTGGGCCGTTACGTAATGACCGGACCGGTCCCGAAAAGACGCTAGTGAATTCACTACACTGCCTGCGCGGACAGTGAATTACCTGTGCTTTTCCCGTACCGTTTCCGGTGACCGGTGATACGCATTGCCCCGCGGCGCATGGAATCCAAAACCCATGTGAATGCCGTTCTGTGGGTTCCTCACGGCTGGGAGATGATTCTGTCTAGGCGAGCGCTCATTACGGGAATCACAGGCCAGGATGGCACTTATCTCGCGCGTCAGCTCATCGAGTCCGGATACGAGGTGTTCGGAATGGTGCGCGGGCAGGGGCGGCCGTACGCGCGCGACGGGAGCCCCCTGCACCCGGACATCCGGGTGGTGAGCGGCGACCTGCTGGACCAGACGAGCCTGATAGCCGCCGTCGAGCAGGCCGCCCCCACCGAGGTCTACAACCTCGGCGCCCTGTCGTACGTCCCGGTCTCCTGGAAGCAGCCCGCCGTCGCCGCGGAGGTGACCGGGAAGGGCGTGCTGCGCATGCTGGAGGCCATCCGCAGCGTGGCGGGGCTCAGCGCCTCCCGGACCACCGGCAGCGGCGTCCCGCGCTTCTACCAGGCGTCCACCTCCGAGATGTTCGGAAAGGTGCGGGAGACCCCGCAGAGCGAGACCACGCCCTTCCACCCCCGCAGCCCCTACGGGGTGGCCAAGGCGTTCGGGCACTACATGGTGCAGAACTACCGCGAGTCCTACGGCATGTTCGCGGTCAGCGGCATCCTGTTCAACCACGAGTCCCCCATCCGCGGCCCCGAGTTCGTCACCCGGAAGGTCTCGCTCGGGGTGGCCGCCGTGAAACTCGGCCTGGTGGACAAGCTCCGGCTGGGCAACCTCGACGCGGAACGCGACTGGGGCTTCGCCGGGGACTACGTGCGCGGCATGACGATGATGCTCGCCCAGGACGAGCCGGAGGACATCGTCCTCGGCACCGGCGTCACCCACAGCGTCCGCGACCTGGTGCAGTACGCCTTCGCGCACGCCGGCCTCGACTGGCGCGACCACGTGGAGGTCGACCCCCGGCTGCTCCGCCCGGCGGAGGTCGAACTGCTCTGCGCCGACCTGAGCCGCGCCCGGGAGAAGCTCGGCTGGAAGCCCGAGGTCTCGTTCGAGGAACTGATCGCCATGATGGTCGACAACGACCTGCGCCTGCTCACCGGGAGCGAGAACGCCGCCGCCGAAGCCGTCCTCGAACAGGCCGGTCTGTGGTAACCCTCCCGGCAGGACCGGCCGACGGACTCGTACGGTCCCTCCCGCCGGAGGCGTATCTCGCGGACTTCGCCGGCGCGGAGTTCATCGACTGGTTCGCCCGGTGCTCCGCCGCCGCGCGGTGCCGGGTGACCCGGACACCCCTGGACGGGCTGCGGCGCTGGCGGTTCGACCCCGACACCGGAAACCTCGCCCACGACTCCGGGGCCTTCTTCGTCGTCGAGGGCCTGGAGGTGCGAACCGGTTACGGACCGGTCCGCGCGTGGAGCCAGCCCATCATCAACCAGCCCGAGATCGGCATCCTCGGCATGCTGGTCAAGGAGGTCGACGGCGTCCCGTACTGCCTCGTGCAGGCCAAGATCGAACCCGGGAACCACAACGGCATCCAGGTGTCGCCGACCGTCCAGGCCACGCGCAGCAACTACACGCGGATCCACCAGGGCCGGAGCACCCGCTACCTGGAGTACTTCACCGATCCCGGCGCGGGCCGCACCCTGGTGGACGTCCTCCAGTCCGAGCAGGGCTCGTGGTTCCTGCGCAAACGCAACCGCAACATGGTCGTACAGGTCACCGAGGACGTCCCCGCCGGCGAGGACCACCACTGGCTGCCGCTGCCCGAACTGCGGCGGCTGCTGCGCATCGACGGCCTCGTCAACATGGACACCCGGACCGTGCTCGCCTGCCTCCCGGCGGACACCTTCCCCGCGTCCCAGCCGGTGCCGGCCGGGGACGCCGCGTCGGCGCTCGTCCTCTCCACGACGGGCCGGGGCCCCGCCCTGAACGACACCGCGGCCGTGCTGCGCTGGTTCACCGGCGCCAAGAGCCGGCACGAACTGTCGGCGCACCGGATCCCCCTGCGCGCCCTGCCCGGCTGGCGCGCCACCCCGGAGGCCATCGCCCACGAGGACGGGCGGCACTTCAGCATCATCGGGGTGACCGCGCAGGTCGGCAACCGCGAGGTGGCCGAATGGGACCAGCCCCTGCTCTACCCGGAGGGGCGCGGCGTCGTCGCGTTCGTCATCAAGGTGATCGAGGGCGTCGCCCACCTGCTCGTCCACGCCCGGTTCCAGCCCGGCCTGCTGGACGGCATGGAGATGGGCCCGACCGTGCAGTGCGTCCCGGAGAACTACCCCGACGGGCCGCCGCGCTTCCTCGACTACGTCCTGAACGCCCCCCGGGAGCGTGTGCTCTACAACGCCGTCCTGGCCGAGGAGGGTGGCCGCTTCTACCACTCGCAGAACAACTACCTCCTCGTCGAAGCCGGCGACGACTTCCCCACGGCCGTCCCCGAGGACTACTGCTGGATGACCGCGCACCAGCTCACCCTGCTCCTCCGGCACGGCTACTACGTCAACGTCGAGGCGCGCAGCCTGCTGGCCTGCCTGCAGAGTTGGTGAACCCATGAAGAACGAGCGTCCCGTGCGGCTGGGCATTCTCGGCTGCTCCGACATCGCCCGGCGCCGCACCCTCCCGGCCGCGCTGAAAGTGCCGGAGGTGACGGTGGCCGCCGTCGCCTCCCGGCGCGAGGACAACGCCCGCGCGGTCGCCGCGCGGTTCGGCGGCGAGGCCGTCGCCGGCTACGAGGCGCTGCTGGAGAGCCCGGACGTCGAGGCGGTCTACGTCTCGCTGCCCACCGGGCTGCACCACCACTGGATCGAGCGGGCGCTGCGGGCGGGGAAGCACGTGCTCGCGGAGAAACCGCTGACCGCCCGGCACCCGGATACCGTGGCGGCGGTCGGCCTCGCGCACTCCCTCGGCCTGACGCTGATGGAGAACATGACCTTCCCCCAGCACTCGATGCACGAAGCCGTGCGCGGAATGCTGGAGAAGGGCGACATCGGCGAACTGCGGTCCCTCACCGCCGAGTTCGGCTTCCCGCCGCTGCACCCCGGCAACGTCCGCTACCGGGCGGACCTGGCCGGCGGCAGCCTGCTGGACGCGGGCGTGTACCCGCTCACGGCGGCGAGCATGTTCCTCGGGCCCGAACTCGACGTCGTCGGGGCGACGTTGCGGAAGGGGACCGCGGTGGACGTGGACGTGGCCGGCGACGCGCTGCTGAGCGCGCCGGACGGCCGCACGGCCCACGTGTCCTTCGGCTTCGAGCACGTCTACCGCTGCGCGTACACGCTGTGGGGCAGCGAGGGCCGCATCGTCGTCGACCGCGCCTTCACCCCGCCGCCCGACCTCCGCCCCACGGTCCGGCTGGAACGCGCCGACGAGGTACGGGAGCGCCTCCTGCCGGCCGACGACCAGTTCGCCGGCACCCTCGCGCGCTTCGCCCGGGCCATCGCCGGCGGCGGGGCGGCGGCGCACGGCGCCGAGGTCGTCGCGCGGGCCCGATTGGTACGTCAGGTGCAGGACCGGGCACGACTGCTCGGCAACGGCTGGTCAGGAGGAGCAGATGGCCGATGAGCGCGAGCGTGTTCTCGTCGCCGGTGGAACCGGGTTCGTGGGCCGCCGGCTCTGCGCGGACCTCGTCGCGGCCGGCGCCGAAGTGGCCGCGGTCGCCCGGCGCGCGCCGGACTCACCCCTGCCGTGCCGGATCCTCACCCTGGACGTCACCACGGCCTCGCCCGGCGAACTGGCCGGCCTGATCGACTCGTTCCGCCCGCACACCCTGGTCAACGCCATCGGCAGCAACTGGGGGATCGCCGAACGGGACCTCGAGGCCAACTGCGCGGTGCCGGCCAGACGCCTGATGGACGCGCTGCGGCGGACCGCCTGCCGCCCCTACGTCGTCCACCTCGGCTCCGTGCTGGAATACGGCCCGACCCCGCCCGGCGAGACGACCCGCATCGCGTCGCCGGCCCGGCCGACGACCACCTACGGCAAGGCCAAGCTCGCGGCGAGCCGCGCCGTACTGGAGGCCGCGGCGGAGGGCGTCGTCGACGCGGGCGTGCTGCGCATCGGCAACGTGGCGGGCCCGGGAACCCCGGCCGTCAGCCTGCTGGGCCGGGTGGCCGGGCGGCTCGCCGAGGCCGTCGCCCGGGACACCCTCCCGGCGGTCGTGGAGCTGTCCCAGCTGCGCGCCCACCGCGACTACGTCGACGTGCGCGACGTGTCGGAAGCCGTGCTGGCCGCCACCCGCGCCCGGATACCGGGGCTGGTCGTCCCGATCGGACGCGGCGAGGCCGTGGCGGTGCGGTGGCTGGTCGACCTCCTCGTGGAGGTCAGCGGCGTGCCCGCCGAGGTCCGGGAGCTTCCCGCCGCCACGACGGGCACCGCGGGCGACGACTGGGTCCGGATCGACCCCGAACCCGCCCGCCGGCTCCTCGGCTGGACCGCCGTCCGCTCGCTGCGCGAATCGGTGAGCGGACTGTGGGACGAGACGCTGCGCGCCCATGGAATCCACGACCCCGCGGGGATGCGGCGGTGACGGGAGCCGTCGCTTCGCGCCCCTGAGCCGGAAGGAGCGGCTGACGGGACATGAGATACATGTCGATCGAAGTAGCGGAGACGGTCCGGGACCGCCTGGCGGTCCTGGCGGCGGAGAAGGGGACCACGATGGCACGGCTGGTCGGCGACCTCGCCGCACGCACTCCGACGAAGAGCGAGCGGGCCGCGCTGACGGCGCGGGCGCCCTCCGGGCCGGGACTGCCGGAGAAGCCGGAGAAGCCGGACGGTGAGGCGGACGCCGAACTGATCCGCCGCATCGGCGACTGCGTCGTCTCGGTCGGCGTGCAGGCCGGGTTCCTCCCGCCGGGCTGGTGAACCGCTGAGCTGGCGAACCGCTGCGGACCGGTGAACCGCGGCGGGCCCCCTCGCCCTCCTCCCGGCCGTCGCCCTCAGCCCGCCCGCAGGGCCATCGTCATGGCCTCGACGGCGAGCAGGGGCGCCACATTGCGGTCGAGGGCCTGGCGGCAGGCGCCGATGGCTTCTATGCGGCGCAGGGTGTGCTCGGGACGCGAGGCGGCGGCGATCCGCTGAAGGGTGTCGCGGTCGTCGGCGTTGGCGAGTTCGACGCGGGAGCCGAGCTGGAGGGCGAGGACGTCGCGGTAGAAGCCGGTGAGCTCGGTCAGGGCCAGGTCCAGGCTGTCGCGCTGGGTACGGGTGGACCGCCGCTTCTGCCGGTCCTGGAGCTCCTTCATGGCACCGGCCGTGCCGCGCGGGAGGCGGCCGCCGGTGCCGGCCGCGGCGCCGAGCGCGGCGCGCAGCTCCTCGGTCTCCTTGGTGTCGACCTCCTCGGCGACCTGCTTGGCGTCCTCTGTCGCCGCGTCGATCAGCTCCTGGGCCGCCTTCAGACAGCCGCCCACGTCGTCGACCCGGAGCGGCAGCTTGAGCACGGCGGCGCGGCGCGTCCGGGCGCGCTCGTCCGTCGCCAGGCGGCGGGCGCGCCCGATGTGACCCTGGGTGGCGCGGGCGACCCGGGCGGCGAGCTCCGGCTCGATGCCGTCCCTGCGGACGAGGACGTCCGCGACGGCGGCGGTGGACGGCGTACGCAGCGTCAGCGACCGGCAGCGGGAGCGGATCGTCGGGAGGACGTCCTCCAGCGAGGGGGCGCACAGCAGCCACACCGTCCGCGGAGCGGGCTCCTCCACGGCCTTGAGCAGCACGTTCCCGGCGCCCTCGGTGAGGCGGTCGGCGTCCTCCAGCACGATCACCTGCCACCGGCCGCCGGCCGGTGAGAGCTGGGCGCGCCGGACGAGCTCGCGGGTCTCCTTGACGCCGATCGACAGCAGGTCGGTACGGACGATCTCGACGTCGGCGTGCGTGCCCACGAGTGTCGTGTGGCAGCCGTCGCAGAACCCGCAGCCGGGGGCCCCGCCGGGGAGCGCCCGGTCCGGGCTCACGCACTGCAGGGCCGCCGCGAAGGCGCGGGCCGCGGTGGCCCGGCCGGAACCGGGCGGGCCGGTGAACAGCCACGCGTGCGTCATCCGGGAGCCGGACACGTCGGCGGGCGCGCCGCCCTGCCCCGCCGCGCGATCCGCCTCCACGGCCGTGACCAGCGCGTCCGCGTCACGGGCGGCAGCGGAGAGCTGCTCCGTGACCCGGTCCTGCCCGACCAGGTCGTCCCATACCGCCATGACTGTCCTCCGCGCCCGTTGGTCCTGCGGTCTCCCCGGTCACCCATTGTGGGGCAGACCACTGACAACGGAGCCCGGGCAAGGGCCCCGCCACAGTGCGGGCGCCCGCTTCCGGGCGCCCTCAGCCGCTCAGCGGCCTCCGCGCCGGCCGGAGGCGCCGGAAGCGCCGCCGTCCGGGCCGTCGCCGGAGCCGCCGTCCCGCCGGCCCAAGAGGTCGTCGGCGAGCGTCGGCGCCTCGGCGTCGTCGCCCTCCCGGCCGCCCTCGGCCCACTCCGGGCGCCGCCGGGCCTTGCGCGCCCGGTCCGCCGCGTCCGCGGCGTCCGCTCCGGCGCCGGGGCGCGGCATCTCGCGCGTGCGCATGCCGTCCGCGTCGTCCGCCGGAGCGCGCTCCCCCTCGGCGCCGCCGGACTCCTCCGGGCGGAACAGCCAGTCCGGAACCCGCTCCACCGGGTCCTCGGCCCGCCCGGCGTCCGTCGGCCCCGCGGCCTTGGCACCGTCCGCGCCCTCCGTGCCGTCCGCGCCGTCCCTGCCGGAGCGCAGCCCCCAGGTGACCCGCTGCACCGGCGGCGGAAGCGTGGGCACGGGCGGCAACACCGTCGTCTCGTCCTCGCCACCACGGCCCTCGGCCGCTTCCGGAGCACCGGCCTTCCCACCCGACGCCGGCTTCTCCGAACGCACCGGCGGCAGATACGTGGTCTCGTCCTCCGCGCCGACGGGCTTCCGCTTCCCGGCACGAGCCGGGCCGGTGGCCCGCAGCACGGCCGTCTCGTCCCCCGCACCACGGCCCCCGGCCGCTTCCGGAGCGCCGGTCTCCTCAGCCGATGCCGACTCGTCCGAACGCACCGGCGGCAGGTAAGCGGTCTCGTCCTCCGCACCGACGGGCTTCCGCTTCCCGGCACGAGCCGGGCCGGTGGCCGGCAGCACGGCCGTCTCGTCCCCCGCACCACGGCCCCCGGCCGCTTCCGGAGCGCCGGTCTCCTCACCCGATGCCGACTCGTCCGAACGCACCGGCGGCAGATACGTGGTCTCGTCCTCCGCACCGACGGGCTTCCGCTTCCCGGCACGAGCCGGGCCGGTGGTCGGCAGCACGGCCGTCTCGTCCCCCGCGCCGGCCTCGCCGGACGCGGCTTCCGCCCCGCCCGCCCTGTCGGCCTCGTGCGGATCCTTCCGGTGCACCAGCGGCGTCTGGACGGTCACCGTCTCGTCGGCGTCGCGCATGAGCAGCGTCTCGCGCGGGTCCGGGCGGTGCACGGGCGGGACCCGGAGCTGCTCGGTCCGCTCGGCGTCGGCAGCCCGCGCCCCGGCCCGAGGCGCGGTGGACCCGGCGTCGGACGCCTTCGCCCGCTTGGTGAGGTCGGCGGCCTTCCCTGCCGCACCGGCACCGCTCTCCCGCAGCGCCGGCCGCTCGACCGTGGGCACCTCGTCGGCCCCGACGGCGTCGGCCCGCGCCCCGGCGCCGGCCCCCGCCGCACCGCCAGAAGCCACACTGTCAGGAGCCACACCGCCAGAAGCCGCTCCGCCACGAGCCACGCCATCCGCGGCCGCACCGCCCGCCGCCGTCCGCGCCTCCTCCGCGCGCAGCAGCGCCTCCTCGGCCTTCCGCTGCTTCTCGCGCCGCCGCTCCTCGGCCTCGGCGCGCAGCCGCGCCTCCTCCTCGGCCTGCTTGCGCAGCCGCTCCTGCTCGGCGGCCCGGGCGCGCTCCTCCGCCTCACGGCGCCTGCGCTCCTCGTCCGCGAGCCGGCGCGCCTCCTCGGCGCGCTTCCGCGCCTCCTCCGCCTGCCGTTCGGCCTCCAGGCGCCGGGCCTCCTCGGCCTCCCGGCGCTTGCGCTCCTCTTCCTCCGCGCGCAGCTTGGCGAGCTGCTCCTGGCGCTCGCGCTCCAGCCGCTCCTCCTCGGCCTTGCGCGCCGCCTCCTCCTCCGCCTTGCGGCGGGCCTCGGCCTCGGCGGCCCTGCGGGCCTCCTCACGGGCCTCGATCTCCTGGGCGGACAGCGGCAGCACCTCGTCGAGGCGGTGGCGCACGACGGTGGTGACGGCTTCGGGCTCCTGCCCGGCGTCGACGACGAGGTAGCGCGCCGGGTCGGCGGCGGCCAGGGCGAGGAAGCCCTTCCGCACCCGCTCGTGGAACTCGGCGGGCTCCGACTCCAGCCGGTCGGGCGCCTCGGTGAAGCGCTCGCGCGCGGTCTCCGGCGAGACGTCCAGCAGCACCGTCAGGTGCGGAACGAGCCCTTCCGTCGCCCAGCGGTTGATCCGGGCGATCTCGGTCGGGGAGAGGTCGCGGCCGGCGCCCTGGTAGGCGACGGACGAGTCGATGTAGCGGTCGGAGATGACGACCGCGCCGCGCTCCAGGGCGGGCCGGACGACGGCGTTGATGTGCTCGGCGCGGTCGGCGGCGTACAGCAGCGCCTCGGCGCGGTCCGAGAGCCCGGCCGACGCGACGTCCAGCAGGATCGCGCGCAGCCGCTTGCCGATGGCGGTGGCGCCGGGTTCGCGGGTGACGACCACCTCGTGGCCCTTGGAGCGGATCCACTCGGCGATGGCCTGCACCTGGGTGGACTTGCCGGCGCCGTCGCCGCCGTCGAACACCAGGAAGAAGCCGTTGGCGGCGGTCGCCTCGGCGGGGTCGCCGTCGCGGACGGCGTCCAGCAGGTCGCGGTGGAACGGCACGCCGTGCCGGTCGTCGGTCTTGCCCAGGACGAGAGCGCCCACCGGCAGCAGCAGCGCGCCGATCAGCATCAGGGTGAAGGCCGCGCCGCCGTGGTCGAAGACGAAGTTGCCGTTCTCGGCCCGGTGCGGGCCGATGAGCGCGGCGAGGACGGGGGCGACGACCGCGGCCGACGCCACGGTGACGCGGACGACCGCGTGCAGGTGCTCCGTGACGCGCGGGCGGCGCTCCTCCTCGGCCTCCTGGTCGAGGAGGGCGTGCCCGGTGTTCGCGACGACGCCGGCGGCGACGCCCGCGACCAGGATCAGCAGCAGCACGGTCGTGGCGTCGGGCACCAGCCCGGCCGCCAGCAGCGCGACGCCCGTGACGGCGAGCGAGAGGGCCAGCAGCCTGCGGCGGGAGAACCCGGGCAGGACGCGGCCCGCGCTCCGGATGCCGAGGACGGGTCCGCCGGTGAGGGCCAGGGCCAGCAGCCCGAAGGCCACCGGGCCGCCGCCCAGGTCGTAGGCCTGGAGGACGGCGACGCCGAACGCGGCGGCGACCGCCCCGGCGACGGCCGCGCAGGACAGGACGAAGACGGGGATGCCGCCCGTCCGGCCCTTGTCGGGCGCCTGGTCGCGCTGGGGCCGGCGCAGACCCTCCAGCGGGGAGCGCGGGGTCATCTCCCGCGCGCCGGGGAGGGCCAGGAAGTAGACGATCACACCGGAGGCGTTGAACAGGGCCGCGGCGAGGTACGAGCCGAGCGCCGGCTGGTGCTGGTGGAACCAGTCGATGCCGGACCCCAGCAGATTGCTGACGAGCGTGATGGCGACGAGGGCCGCCGCGGCGGCCGGCAGGGCGACGAAGGACGTGCGCAGCGTCAGCCGCCGGAGCGCGTCGGCGTGGTCCGGGACGGGCCGGACGGCCGCGCCCTCAAGAGGCGGCCGCGGCAGCAGGGTAGGCGCCACGCCGTCCTTCGCCACGGTCCACACACGCTCGGCGACACCCAGGACGAACGCCGTGACCAGCAAGGAGACCAGCGCGTTGCTCTCGGTGAAGTCGATCCACACCGGGGCGACGGCCAGCAGCAGGGCCCGGACGGCGTCGGCGCCGATCATCGTCCAGCGCCGGTCGAGCGGCCCTGAGGGCGCCAGCAGCGCGTTGAAGGGGCCGAGCAGGACCGTGCCCAGCAGCAGTGTCGCGAGCAGCCGCGCGCCGAGGACGGCGGCCACGGCGAAGGCGGCGCCCCGGTACC
The DNA here is from genome assembly GCF_020099395.1 of Streptomyces mobaraensis. Lineage (NCBI taxonomy): Bacteria > Bacillati > Actinomycetota > Actinomycetes > Kitasatosporales > Streptomycetaceae > Streptomyces > Streptomyces mobaraensis. Next base: position 3,484,698 of record NZ_CP083590.1, read on the forward strand.
CGCCGCCGAACGATCCGGCGGTGACGGCCGCCTGGAGCGCCAGCAGGAGCAGGACCAGCAGGCCGAGGGCGTCACCGACGCCCCCCGCGGCCTGGGCGCTCCACAGCCGCCGCAACGGGGGGATGCGCAGCAGGGCGCGGACGGCACGCTCGCGGGAGTCCGCGGCCAGTGCCCCTGAGGGAGAGGTCACCACTGTTGGCTGCTCGGCTCGCGTCATCCTGCCAGCCTATCCGGAGCGTCTGAATACCAACCGCCGCCGGGAACACCCGCTCGCATGGCGAGGGGCGCCCGCCTGCGGAAACGACCGGGCGGCGGAACCGGAATCCGGCCCGCCGCCCACTGCGTCCTCTACCTGGCGCCGCCTATTCGGCCTTGGCCGCGGCGGCCGTCTTGGCCGCCGTCTTCTTGGCCGCGGTCTTCTTCGCGGCGGCCGCCTTGGCCGTCGTCGTCTTCTTCGCCGCCGTCTTCTTGGCGGTCGTCGTCTTCTTCGCGGCGGTCTTCTTGGCCGGGGCCTTCTTGGCCGCCTTCTTCGCGGTCTTCTTGGCCGGCCCCTTGGCCCGCTTCTCCGCGAGCAGCTCGTAGCCACGCTCCGGCGTGATCGTCTCCACGTCGTCGTCGCGGCGCAGCGTGGCGTTGGTCTCGCCGTCCGTGACGTACGGGCCGAAGCGGCCGTCCTTGACGACCACCGGACGCTCGCTGACCGGGTCGGTGCCCAGCTCCTTCAGCGGCGGCTTGGCCGCGGCCCGCCCGCGCTGCTTGGGCTGCGCGTAGATCGCGAGGGCCTCCTCCAACGTGATGTCGAAGATCTGGTCCTCGGTCTCCAGGGAGCGCGAGTCGGTGCCCTTCTTCAGGTACGGGCCGTAGCGGCCGTTCTGCGCGGTGATCTCCACGCCCTCGGCGTCGGCGCCGACCACGCGCGGCAGGGACATCAGCTTGAGCGCGTCGTCGAGCGTGACCGTGTCGAGGGACATCGACTTGAAGAGCGACGCCGTCCGCGGCTTGACCGCGTTCTTGCCGGTCTTCGGCGTGCCCTCGGGCAGCACCTCGGTGACGTAGGGGCCGTAGCGGCCGTCCTTGGCGACGATCGGGTGGCCCGACTCCGGGTCCGTGCCCAGCTCGTACTCGCCGCTGGGCCGGGCGAACAGCTCCTCCGCGTACTCCACGGTGAGCTCGTCCGGCGCCAGGTCCTCGGGGACGTCCGCGCGCTGGTGCCCCTCGGTGTCCTTCTCGCCCCGCTCGACGTACGGGCCGTAGCGGCCCACGCGCAGCACGATGCCCTCGCCGACGGGGAACGAGGAGATCTCCCGGGCGTCGATCGCGCCCAGGTCGGTCACCAGCTCCTTGAGACCGCCGAGGTGGTCGCCGTCGCCGTTGCCCGCCTCGGCGGCACGGCCGGTGACCTCCCCCGAGCCCTCGCCGAAGTAGAAGCGGCGCAGCCACGGCACGGCCTGGGCCTCGCCGCGGGCGATGCGGTCGAGATCCTCCTCCATGGCGGCGGTGAAGTCGTAGTCGACGAGCCGGCCGAAGTGCTTCTCCAGCAGGTTGACGACCGCGAAGCTCAGGAAGGACGGGACGAGCGCGGTGCCCTTCTTGAAGACGTAGCCGCGGTCGAGGATGGTGCCGAGGATGGACGCGTAGGTCGACGGGCGGCCGATCTCGCGCTCTTCCAGCTCCTTGACCAGCGACGCCTCGGTGTAGCGGGCCGGCGGCTTGGTGGCGTGGCCGTCGGCGGTGATCTCCTCGGCGGTCAGCGCGTCGCCCTCGGTGACCTGCGGCAGCCGGCGCTCGCGGTCGTCGAGCTCGGCGTTCGGGTCGTCGGCGCCCTCGACGTACGCCTTCATGAAGCCGTGGAAGGTGATCGTCTTGCCGGAGGCGCTGAACTCGGCGTCCCGGCCGTCGGAGGCGCGGCCCGCGATCTTCACGGTGACCGAGTTGCCCACCGCGTCCTTCATCTGGGAGGCAACGGTCCGCTTCCAGATGAGCTCGTACAGCCGGAACTGGTCACCCGTCAGACCGGTCTCCGCGGGGGTGCGGAAACGATCACCCGAAGGACGGATGGCCTCGTGCGCCTCCTGGGCGTTCTTGACCTTCCCCGCGTAGGTGCGCGGCTTCTCCGGCAGGTAGTCGGCCCCGTAGAGCTGGGTGACCTGCGCCCGGGCGGCGGTAATGGCCGTGTCGGACAGCGTCGTGGAGTCCGTACGCATATAGGTGATGAAGCCGTTCTCGTACAGCTTCTGGGCCACCTGCATGGTCGCCTTCGCACCGAAGCCCAGCTTGCGCGACGCCTCCTGCTGGAGGGTCGTGGTGCGGAAGGGGGCGTACGGGGAGCGGCGGTACGGCTTGGATTCGACCGAGCGCACCGCGAACGAGGTGTCGGCGAGGGCGGCGGCCAGCGCGCGGGCGTTCGCCTCGTCCAGGTGCAGCACCTGGGCGGCGTCCTTGAGCCGCCCGGTCGAGCCGAAGTCACGGCCCTGGGCGACCCGCCGGCCGTCCACGGAGGACAGCCGCGCGGCGAAGGTGCCGGGCTCGGCGGCGTCACCGCCGCGGCCGGTGGAGAAGGTGCCGGTGAGGTCCCAGTACTCGGCAGAGCGGAACGCGATCCGCTCGCGCTCCCGCTCCACGACGAGCCGGGTGGCCACGGACTGCACCCGTCCGGCGGACAGCCGGGGCATGACTTTCTTCCACAGGACCGGCGAGACCTCGTAGCCGTAGAGGCGGTCGAGGATGCGCCGGGTCTCCTGGGCGTCGACCAGCTTCTTGTTCAGCTCGCGCGGGTGGGCGACGGCGGCCTGGATCGCGTCCTTGGTGATCTCGTGGAAGACCATCCGGCGGACCGGGACCTTGGGCTTGAGGACCTCCTGCAGGTGCCAGGCGATGGCCTCGCCCTCGCGGTCCTCATCGGTGGCCAGGAAGAGCTCGTCCGACTCGGCCAACAGCTCCTTGAGCTTCTTGACCTGGTCCTTCTTGTCGGCGTTGACGACGTAGACGGGCTGGAAGTCCGCGTCCACGTTCACGCCCAGGCGGGCCCACGGCTCGCCCTTGTACTTGGCCGGGACCTCGGCGGCCCCGTTCGGCAGGTCACGGATGTGCCCGACGCTCGCCTCGACGACGTATCCGGGGCCGAGGTAGCCCTTGATCGTCTTCGCCTTGGCAGGCGACTCGACGATGACGAGTCGGCGGCCGCCCTGTGCGGTCTCGCTGGTCGGGGACAACTTCGCTCTTCTTCCGGTCGCAATCGGCATGGGAGTTGCGGTGACGCTGCGGAGTGTGACGGTACATCCCGCCCCCGTGTCAAACGGGGAAAGCCCGCAACGCCACTCGAACGGTAACCCGACAAGCGTCCTGTCTGCCGCCCGGAGCGTCGGACGCCACATCCGCCGCGTCCCGGCCTCCGCACCGTACGAGCCGGCGGAGAAGCCGGGAACGCGTCGCGGAGGAGCCGTGGAGGAACCGCGGCGAAAGCCCCGAGCGCCGTGTCGGACCCTGCTGGCAGGATGACCACCGCACGTCATGCCATCCGATCGTGCGACTGATTTCCGCCAGACCTCACACGGCAGGAGTTTTCCGCCCATGTCCGACCAGACCCCGTACGGGTACCCGCAGGACCCGTACGGCCGGCCCCAGCAGGGGCAGCAGCCAGGTTACCCGCAGGCGTCGTCCCCTTACGCTCAGCAGCCCGGCTACGCCTACCCGCCGCCGATGGCTCCGGGCGCGCCGGGGATGTACATGGGAGACCCGAACGCCCCCTACGGCTACGACCCCTACGGGCGGCCCTACTCCGAGAAGTCCAAGATCGTGGCGGGCGTCCTCCAGCTGTTCCTGGGCAGCTTCGGCATCGGCCGCTTCTACACCGGACACACGGGCATGGCCCTCGGCCAGCTCTTCACCTGCGGCGGTCTAGGCATCTGGGCGCTGATCGACGGAATCATGCTGCTGACCGGCAACAGCACCGACTCGGCGGGGCGCCCGCTCCGTGGCTGAGAAGCCCCGCCGCGGGGCGCGGGCCGGACTCCCGCGCGCCGTCCGCCACCCGGCCGCGGCACCGCTCGGGGCCCTCGCGGCGGGGGCGGCCGGCGCCGCCTATCTGTGGGGCACCGATCCACACCGCCCCGGGCAGTGGCTCCCCCGCTGCCCGTTCCACTGGGCGACGGGACTGCTCTGCCCGGCCTGCGGCGGCACGCGCATGGCCTACGACCTGCTGCACGGGGACCTCGGCGCCGCGTTCCACGACAACGCCCTGCTGCTGCTCCTCGGCCTCCCCGCGGCCGCGTACCTGTGCGGCCGCTGGCTCGCCGAAGGACTCAGGGGCCGCCGCTACCGGCCGCGGCTGGGCCGGGCCGGGACGGCCGCCGTCCTGGGGACCGCGGTGACCTGGTCGCTGGTGCGCAATCTGATCTGACCGGATGACGCCGCCGGCCGGCCGCGCTCGCCGACCGACCGGTTTCGGCCAACCGCGCACCTGCCGGATCACCTCACGGATCGCCACATCCGCCCCGCCCGGCCCGACCTGCGCTCTGTCACCGAATGATCACGATTACCGGTCCGGCACAACTTTCCGCGCGACCTTCCGGTCTGCTTGATCGCCGCCATACAGGCCCTTCCCCCATTGACGGGCCGGCGGCTTCGTCCCGACCGCTTGAGGAGTCATCCATGTCGTACCCCGCTCCCCCGCCCTACCAGGGCCCGCCGGCCCCCTTCGGCTACGCCCCCAACGGGCAGCCGTACTCCGAGAAGTCCAAGATCGTGGCCGGAATCCTCCAGCTCTTCCTGGGCAGCCTCGGCATCGGCCGCTTCTACACCGGCCACGTGGGCATGGGCGTCGCCCAGCTCCTGACCTGCGGCGGCCTCGGCTTCTGGGCCCTGATCGACGGAATCATCTTCCTCGTCAGCAACACCCGCACCGACAAGAACGGCCACGTGCTGCGCGGCTGACGCCCCCGCGAGCGCCGCTGCCCCCCGGAGGCGGCCCCGCCTCCGGGGCCGCTCCGAGCTCTCCGGCGACGAGGCCTCGCGTCCGACGGCTCCCCTCACCCCTCCGGGATCAGGAACCCCTGCTCCACCAGCAGCCTGATCGCCTCGGGCGTCCGGTCGCGCAGCAGGACCGGATCCTCGCCGACGAGCTGGGCGATGGCGTCGAGGATGCGGCCCGCGCTGAGAGTCCCGTCACAGACCCCGGCGAACCCGGCTCCCACGGTGTCGACCTTGGTGGCGCGGCGCATGCCCCGGTTCTGCCGCAGCACCACATGCTCCGGATCCTCCGCGCCCGGCAGCCCGACCTGCTCCTGGACGACCTCGGGAGCCAGCCGGAAGCGGGCCTCCAGCAGCGCCGCGTCGTCGTGCGTGCGCAGGAACTCCTGCCGTGCGAAGTGGTCGCGGATGCTCGCGCCCAGCGGCTGCTCCACCGGGTGCGGCCACTCCTCGGCGATCACCGAGGGCCGCTCGGCCCCCGACTTGCGCAGGGTGATCCAGCCGAAACCGACCCCCTTCGTCCGCCGCTCCTCGAACTCCGCGAGCCACGCGTCGTACCGCGCCGCGTACTCCTCGGGGGAGGCCCGGTGGTCCCCCGCGTCCCGCAGCCACAGCTCGGCGTACTGGGCCACGTCCTGGACCTCCCGCTGGACGATCCAGGCGTCGCAGCCGGCCGGGACCCAGGACGAGAGCCGCTCCCGCCAGTCCTCCCCCTCGACGTGCTGCCAGTTGGCGAGCAACTGGCAGTAACCGCCGTCGTTGAGCCGGTCCGCCGCCTGGGACACCAGCGTGCGGCAGAGGTCGTCGCCGCCCATGCCGCCGTCCCGGTAGGTGAGCCGGGCCCCGGGGGAGATGACGAACGGCGGGTTCGAGACGATCAGGTCGTACGTCTCGTCGGCCACCGGCTCGAACAGCGAACCCTGGCGCAGGTCCGCCTCCGGCGCGCCGGAGAGCGCGAGCGTGAGCCGGGCGAAGCGCAGGGCACGCGGGTTCAGATCGGTCGCGGTGACGCGGCCCGCGTGCTGGGCCGCGTGCAACGCCTGGATGCCTGAGCCGGTGCCGAGGTCGAGGGCGCTGCCGACCGGCGTACGGACCGTGATGCCGGCGAGCGTGGTGGAGGCGCCGCCGACGCCGAGGACGAGCTCCGAGCGGTCGATGCCGGACGGGCCCGCCCCGCCCCCGGCGATACCCCCCGCGCCGCCGACCGCGCAGCCCAGGTCGGAGACGATCCACCAGTCCTGCCCCTCCGGGCCGCCGTAAGGCCGCACGTCGACGCTCGCGCGGACGGCATCACCGTCGCGGACCAGCCAGCCGTCGGCGAGGCAGTCCTCCAGGGGGAGCGCGGCGGCGGCCCGCGCGGCGGGCACGGACCGCTGCAGCAGGAAGAGCCGGACCAGGGTCTCCAGCGGGCCGTCCCCCCTGGTGGCGCGCAGGGCGGGAACGGTCTCGCTGCGCGCGAGCGCGGCGTAGGCGGGGGCGCCGAGCAGTTCGAGCAGACCGTCGGCCGTGAAGGCGGCGGCGAGCAGGGCGTCGCGCAGCCGGTCGGTGCGCGCGGACTGGACGGGTGCGTCGGCGGAAGGCAGCGTACTCACGGAACCATTGTCGGGGGCACCACTGACAATCCGTGACAGCCCGCCGCCACCTCCCGCGCCGGCGCCCCGGGGGATCAGACCTGCGCGGGCGGCGTGGCCGCCGGGATCTTGCAGGACTCCTGCTTCGCCATCGCCTGACCGGCGTCGCCCGACTGGAACTTCTTGAGCGCGTCACCACTCTTGCCGCTCAGCTTGCCGAGGTCCGCGGCCATGTTCTTGAGGCCCTCGGAGAACTTGGCCCGGTCGGACGTGTCGAGCGCGTCGACCTTCGTCTTCAGGGTCTTGTACGACGCGGAGAGGTCCTTGAGCGCCTTGACGGCGTCCTCCTGGTTGGTCTTTCCGTCGTCGACGGGCGGCGCGCCCGCGTTCTGCACGGACTGGGCGAGGGCGTTGTACGCGTCGACGTTGGCCTGGAAGGCGGCCGAGTCCGTCCGCTGGACCTTCTTCGAGTCCTCCTCCGTGCGCACGGAGGTGATCGAGGCGTTGGCCTGCTGGATCTTCTTGACCTGGGGCTGCATCGTGTCGCAGACCTTCTTGGCCCAGTCGTCGAGCTTCTTGCCCTTGTCCTCGCCGCCGCCACCGCATCCCGTCAGCGCCAGGACGAGCGCCGCACCGCCGGACAGTGCGGCCAAAAGCTTCTTGTTCACCGGATCGGTCCCTTCAATGGCTCTCGGCCCCGGAACTTACACGTCCCACCGGCACGGCCCGCGAGCCGAGCATCCCATATGACCTCCTACCTCGCCATTTACGGCAATCTCGATGTGGCGTTCGCCGCGCCGGACCCGCCCGTCCGGAAGCGCGCGGGGCCGCCGGACGGACACGCGCGAGCGGGACGGCACCCGGCCGGAACGGCTGATGACACACCGTCCGGCGTACGGACCACGCCGTCCCGCCCGCGCTCCCGCCGCCGTCCGCGTCAGGACACCACCGCCGGATCGGTCGACTTGGCCGACCGGTCGGCACCGCCGTCGACGGTGACACTGCGCCGCTTGGACACGTACACGGCGGCGACGATCACCAGCGCGGCCAGCACCGCCACACCGATCCGCAGCGGCCTGCTCGCGTCGGCTCCGTAGGAGAACTTCACCACCGCCGGCGCGATGAGCAGCGCCACCAGGTTCATCACCTTGAGCAGCGGGTTGATGGCCGGTCCCGCGGTGTCCTTGAACGGATCGCCGACCGTGTCGCCGATGACCGTGGCGGCGTGCGCCTCGCCGCCCTTGCCGCCGTGGTGCCCGTCCTCCACCAGCTTCTTGGCGTTGTCCCAGGCGCCACCGGAGTTGGCCAGGAACACGGCCATCAGCGTGCCGGCGCCGATCGCGCCCGCCAGGTACGAGCCGAGCGCGCCGACGCCCAGGGCGAAGCCGACCGCGATCGGCGCCATGACCGCGAGCAGCCCCGGAGTGGCCAGTTCCCGCAGCGCGTCCTTGGTACAGATGTCGACGACCCGGCCGTACTCCGGCTTCTCGGTGTAATCCATGATCCCCGGGTGCTCACGGAACTGCCGCCGCACCTCGTACACCACCGAACCCGCCGACCGCGACACCGCGTTGATGGCCAGTCCGGAGAAGAGGAAGACGACGGCCGCCCCGAGGATCAGGCCCACCAGGTTGTTCGGCTGCGAGATGTCCAGACTCAGGTTCATCTCGGTCGACTTCGCGCCCACGTCCTCGACGGCCGTCCCGATCGCGTCCCGGTACGAGCCGAAGAGCGCGGACGCGGCCAGGACGGCCGTGGCGATGGCGATGCCCTTGGTGATGGCCTTGGTGGTGTTGCCCACCGCGTCGAGCTCGGTCAGCACCTGCGCCCCGGCGCCCTCGACGTCCCCGGACATCTCGGCGATGCCCTGGGCGTTGTCGGAGACCGGGCCGAAGGTGTCCATCGCGACGATGACGCCCACCGTGGTCAGCAGGCCGGTGCCGGCCAGGGCCACCGCGAACAGCGCGAGCATGATGGACGTGCCGCCCAGCAGGAACGCCCCGTAGACGCCGAGGGCGATCAGCACGGCGGAGTAGACGGCCGACTCCAGCCCCACCGAGATGCCCGCGAGGATGACGGTCGCGGGACCGGTGAGCGAGGTCTTGCCGATGTCGCGCACGGGCCGCCTGCCGGTCTCCGTGAAGTAACCCGTGAGCTGCTGGATGAGCGCCGCCAGGACGATGCCGATGGCGACGGCGACCAGCGCCAGCACCCGCGGGTCGCCGTCGCGGCCGCTGATGGACGGGTCGCCGAGACCGTCCAGATCCGCGTAGCTGGACGGCAGGTAGGTGTAGACGGCCACGGCGACGAGCGCGAGGGAGATGACGGCCGAGACGAAGAAACCCCGGTTGATGGCGGTCATCCCGCTCCGGTCGGCCCGGCGCGGCGCCACCGCGAAGATGCCGATCATGGCGGTGACCACGCCGATCGCGGGCACGAGGAGGGGGAAGGCGAGCCCGGAGTCGCCGAAGGCCGCCTTGCCGAGGATCAGCGCGGCGACCAGGGTCACGGCGTACGACTCGAAGAGGTCGGCCGCCATGCCCGCACAGTCGCCGACGTTGTCGCCCACGTTGTCGGCGATGGTGGCGGCGTTGCGCGGGTCGTCCTCGGGGATCCCCTGCTCCACCTTGCCCACCAGGTCGGCGCCCACGTCGGCCGCCTTGGTGAAGATGCCGCCGCCGACCCGCATGAACATGGCCAGCAGCGCCGCCCCGAAGCCGAAGCCCTCCAGCACCTTGGGCGCGTCAGCCGCGTAGACCAGCACCACGCAGGAGGCGCCGAGCAGACCGAGGCCGACGGTGAACATGCCGACGACGCCACCCGTACGAAACGCGATCTTCATGGCCCGGTGGGAGGCGGCCGTGGCACCCGTGTCCCCGGCGACCGGGGAGTCCCCCGGCCCCGGGACGGCGGGGGAACCCACAGGGGAACCCACGGAGGAACCCGCGGGGGGTGCGGCCGCGGAAAGCGCCGCCTCCCGCGCCGCGGCGGCCACGCGCACGTTACTGCGCACCGCGAGCCACATACCGATATAGCCGGTGGCCGCGGAGAAAAGCGCACCGACCAGAAAGAATGCCGAACGCCCCAGACGCTGCGACCAGTTGTCCGCCGGGAGAAGCATGAGGAGGAAGAACACGATCACGGCGAACGCACTGAGCGTCCGCAACTGCCGCGCCAGGTAGGCATTCGCGCCTTCCTGTACAGCCGCGGCGATTCTCTTCATGTTCTCGGTGCCTTCTCCGGCCGCCAGCACCTGCCGCACCAACACCACGGCCACCACGAGGGCCGCGAGGGCCACGGCCGCGATGACGATCACGAGGACGCGGTTGCCGCCGGTGAGCTCAACCGCGAGATTCTGAGTGAAGACCACCTGTTCAGGGGTGAAGGGCCCCGCCATTCGTCCTCCTTGACGTTTGGCACATGGGCGCGCGGCCGGACCGTGCACACGGGACGGCCACCACGCTCAGGCGTCCTGAGCTCAAGATGGACGGATTGTAGGGAGCATGACGAGGTCCCAACAGGGCGCCACAAACGGAATGAGTCTTCTCCGGTGGAGAATCCGTGGATGATCCGTACACTCGACGGGCCGCCCGTGAAGATCGGGAAATGCGCCGCACCCGTTTCCGGCCCGGCGCCCCTTTCCTGACGGGACCGGCGGAACCGGTGTCCGCGCGACCGGGAAAACCCGACAGAAAAGCACGGCTAGACAAGCGAATTCCGCCATCGCCCACGGCTACGGCGGATCCGGCAGCCGCCACTGGGCCGAACGGCGGACGCGGGGCTACGGCAGGACGGCCGCCGAGGCCGTCGGCCAGCTCATCCGGATGACGCCGCCGTTCTCGTCGGCGGACACCTCGACGTCGTCGACCAGGCCGCTGATGACGGCGAGGCCCATGTCGTCCTCGCCCTCGGAGCCCGCGTCGTCGTGCTCGGCCGTCGTCACCGTGGTGCCGCCCACCACGACCTCGGTGACGACCGGGTGCGGCGCGTCGTCGCCCACCTCGATGGAGAACTTCTTCTCGTCCTCCGTGAGCCGGACCCGGACCGGGGAGGAAATGCCACCGTTCCTGTGCAGGCCGACGGCGCGCGAGCAGGCTTCGCCCACGGCCAGCCGCACCTCGTCCAGCACGGCCTCGTCGACACCCGCCCGACGCGCCACCGCCGCCGCCACCAGGCGGGCGGTGCGGACGTGCTCGGGAAGGGCACTGAAGAGCAGTTCGACGGTGGCCATCCCATCCCCCTCAGTCGTACGTGCCCTCCCCCTCGCCTCCGGGGCAGGGCGACATCACGGAGGAACCGAGCGGCCTGCCCGGCGCCCCCGCGTACCAGTCCTGCGGCGACCGTCAGTCGGTCGCCGACACCGCGTCGTCGACCGAGGTGTGGATCGGGAACACCTTGGTCAGACCGGTGATACGGAAAATCTTGAGAATGCGCTCCTGGTTGCAGACCAGGCGCAGCGAGCCCTCGTGCGCCCGCACTCGCTTCAGGCCGCCGACCAGCACGCCGAGACCGGTCGAGTCGAGGAAGTCGACCCGCTCCATGTCCACGACGAGGTGGTAGCTGCCGTCGTTGACAAGCTCGACCAGCTGCTCCCGCAGCTTGGGCGCGGTGTACACATCAATCTCGCCACCCACCTCGACAACCGTACGGTCGCCAACGGTCCGGGTCGACAGGGACAGGTCCACGGATCCTCCAGCACCTTGCATCGAGCGGTCGCCCCCCATGGATCGGCAGCCGCGATGGCATTCAATCACTTACCGGCAGGCGCGCACGACGCCTTGACGCCATTGTCCGTCACGCCAGTGACACACTCGATGTCGATGGCCCACGATCAACTCCCGCCGGAGGCGGGCGTACATCCCACTCCCCGGGCGGTCCTCGACCGACTCGCCGCCGGGGCAGGCCGGGCTGCACGCATCACTCATACGGAGCACTTGCCCCCTCGTCCCGGACGTCATGCCCCCTGGCCCGAGAAGATCCGGCCGGAAGTGACCGACGCCATCCGGACCGCCGGCATCGCCCGGCCGTGGGCGCACCAGGCGCTCATGGCCGAGCACGCGCTGCGCGGCGAATCGGCCGTGGTGGCCACCGGTACCGCCTCCGGGAAGTCCCTCGCGTACCTGGCGCCCGTCCTGAGCACCCTGCTGGACGGCTCCGAGGCCCCCAACGGCCGCGGCGCCACCGCCCTCTACCTGGCGCCCACCAAGGCGCTCGCCGCCGACCAGCGGCGTGCCGTACGGGAGCTCGCCGCGCCGCTCGGCAAGGCCATCCGGCCCGCCGTCTACGACGGGGACACCCCGTTCGAGGAACGGGAGTGGGTGCGGCAGTACGCCAACTACGCGCTCACCAATCCCGACATGCTCCACCGCTCGATCCTGCCCTCGCACCCCCGATGGGCCTCCTTCCTGCGCGCCCTGCGCTATGTCGTCGTCGACGAGTGCCACACCTACCGCGGCGTCTTCGGCTCCCACGTCGCCCAGGTGCTGCGCCGGCTGCGCCGGCTCTGCGCCCGCTACGGCTCCGAACCCGTCTTCCTGCTCGCCTCCGCCACCGCCTCGGAACCGGCCGCCGCGGCGACCCGCCTCACGGGGGTGCCGGTGGTGGAGATCACCGACGACGCCTCCCCGCGCGGCGAACTCGTCTTCGCCCTCTGGGAGCCGCCGCTCACCGAGCTCCACGGCGAACGGGGCGCCCCCGTCCGCCGCACCGCCACCGCCGAGACCGCCGACCTTCTCACCGACCTCGCCGTGCAGGGCGTCCGCACCGTCGCCTTCGTCCGCTCCCGGCGCGGCGCCGAACTGATCGCCCTCATAGCCCAGGAACGCCTGGCGGCCGTCGACCGCTCCCTCCCCTCCCGTGTCGCCGCCTACCGCGGCGGCTACCTGCCCGAGGAACGCCGCGCCATCGAGCGCGCCCTCCACACCGGCGAACTGCTCGGCCTGTCCGCCACCACCGCCCTGGAGCTCGGCGTGGACGTCGCCGGCCTCGACGCCGTCGTCCTCTCCGGCTACCCCGGCACCCGCGCCTCGGTGTGGCAGCAGGCGGGCCGCGCGGGCCGCCGGGGCCAGGGCGCCCTCGCCGTGCTCGTCGCCCGTGACGACCCGCTGGACACCTACCTCGTGCACCACCCGGACGCCCTCTTCCGGCAGCCCGTGGAGGCCACCGTCCTCGACCCGGACAACCCCTACGTCCTGACGCCGCACCTGTGCGCGGCGGCCGAGGAACTGCCGCTCACCGAGGCCGACCTGTCACTCTTCGGCCCGGAGACGCGGAGCCTGCTCACCCGGCTGGAACTCCGCAAGCTGCTGCGCCGCCGCGGCTCCGCCTGGCACTGGACCCGCCGGGAACGCGCCGCCGACCTCACCGGCATCCGCGGCGAGGACGGGCGGCCCGTCCAGGTCGTCGAGGAGGGCACCGGACGGCTGCTGGGCACCGTGGACGCCTCCGCCGCGCACACCACCGTCCACGAAGGCGCGGTCCACCTCCACCAGGGCCGCAGCTACCTCGTCCGCCACCTGGATCTCGACGACTCCGTCGCCCTGGTCGAGGAGGCCGACCCGCCCTACTCGACGACCGCCCGCGACACCACCGCCATCTCCATCCTGGAGACCAGCCGGGAGGTCCCCTGGGGTGACGCACGGCTCTGCTTCGGCTCGGTCGAGGTCACCAACCAGGTCGTCTCCTTCCTCCGGCGCCGGCTCATCACCAACGAGATCCTCGGCGAGTCCAAGCTGGACCTGCCACCGCGCACCCTGCGCACCCGAGCCGTGTGGTGGACGGTCACCGAGGACCAGCTCGACGACGCCCGCATCCCGCAGGAGGCCCTCGGCGGGGCCCTGCACGCCGCGGAGCACGCCTCCATCGGCATGCTGCCGCTCTTCGCCACCTGCGACCGCTGGGACATCGGGGGCGTCTCCGTGCCCCTCCATCCCGACACGCTCCTGCCCACCGTCTTCGTCTACGACGGCCACCCGGGAGGCGCCGGCTTCGCCGAACGCGCCTTCCACACGGCCGCGCGCTGGCTCGCCGCCACCCGTGAGGCCATCGCCGCCTGCGAGTGCGACACCGGCTGCCCGTCCTGCATCCAGTCGCCCAAGTGCGGCAACGGCAACGACCCCCTCGACAAGCGGGCCGCGATCCGCCTCCTCACCCGCCTGCTGGCCGACGCGCCGCGACCGGTGGACGACCCGCCGGCGGAGGCCGGGCAGCAGCCCTGATCCGCCCTCAAGCCCCCCCTCTCCGCCGCCCTGCCCGGCGGCCCGGCCTCCGCGTCCACCGGGGCCTTCGCGTCCGCCGGGGCCCCCGCGGCCGAGGCGGGACCCGCCCGCGAGCGGACCCGGACCGTGTAAGGGCCGGCTCCCGCCTCGGCCGCCACCTCGGCGGTCCCACCCGTCACGGCGCACCCGACCACGGCCGCCCGCTGGGCGTCGGCGACCCGGCGGGCGAAGCCACAGGCCGCTTCCTGGCCCAGCAGGGCGTGGTCGGCGGCGGCCAGGGCCGCCAGGTCGGCGGCACCACCGGCGCGGTGCCGGGCCAGCACCGCCTGGCTCATGGCCAGCAGGGCCAGGAAGACCGCGCAGAGCGCCGTGGTGGCGACCGCCGTCCAGACCGTGGCGGAACCCCGGTCGGGACCGGCCCAACGGTCAGCCCACCGTCTCCTCCGCAAGGGCCACCGCCTCTCCGTCGAGCCGGACCGCGAGCGGACCCGGACCGGCCGCCCGGGCCTCCACCCGCACTCTCACCAGGTCTCCTTCCCTCGTCAGCGCCACCCGGGCGCCGGCGGGCGCCGCCGACCGCGCGGCGGCGACCACTGCGGGACCGGGTTCGGACCGGGCCGCCGCACGGGCCCCGGCCCGCGCGGCGTCCACGCACTGGAGCTGCGCCGATGCGGCCACCAGCCCCCACATGAGAGCCGTTCCGACCAGCACCAGCGCCGGCAGCACCAGCGCGGCCTCCGCGGTGACCTGACCCCCGTCAGAACGCCGCATGAAGCCCCTTTTCGATCAGGGCCTGCAGCGCCGCGCTCACGGCGCCGCTGGTGACCACCTTGTAGAGCACCGCCGCCAGCGCGCACGCCGCGAGCGTGCCCACCGCGTACTCGGCCGTCGTCATGCCGGCCTCCCCCGCCGACCCGGCCCGGCACCGGGCCCTCTTCCACCACCGCATGTCCGTCTCCACCCCTTCGTTCGCCGTTCTTCCGCTCCGGACCTGTCGCCCGGACGTCTTCGCGTTCCGTTCCCTCACCGGCCCTGTGTGCCGAGCCGTCCGGACCTCCCACAGGCTGCTCACCGGCCTGTCAGCAACCCGCTCGCCAGACCGATCACCATGGGCACCACTCCGACCGCCAGGAAGGCCGGCAGGAAGCACAGCCCCAGGGGAGCCGTGGCCAGCACGCCGGCGCGTCTCGCCCCGGCCGCCGCCGTACGGCCCCGGGCGGCCCGCAGACGGCCGGCCAGCCGCGCCATCGTGTCCACCGCCGGAACTCCCGTCGCCTGCGCCCGTTCCAGACTCAGGGCCAGCCCCCGGGCACCCGGCAGTTCACCGAGCCGTCCCCAGGCGACCGCCGGGTCCCCGCCGAGGCGTACCTCCGCGGCGGAGCGGGCCAGCCGTTCGCCGACCGGGCCGCCGAGCGAGCCGCCGACCGCTTCGGCCGCCTCCCCCGGTCCGGCCCCGGCGGCAAGGCACGCCGCCAGCAGATCCGCCGCCAGGGGCAGTTGGCGGAGCACGTCGTCCACCGGAAGAACCGCGCGCACCGCGGCAGCGCGCGCCGCCCTGCCGCACCACCACCAGGCCGCGCCGGCGGCGGCCACGCCGACCGCCCCGCCCCCGGCGCCGTCCACCAGGACGAGCCCCGCGCCACCCGCCGCCATCGCCGGCAGCACCCTTCGGGTGACGACCGGCCTCGTCATCCACGATCGGAGCCGGGAGGGCCCGCGAGGGCCGCCGTCCGGGGTGGCGGTGGCGAAGAGCCGTGCCGGGCGCCGTCGGGCGGCGTTCCGCCGGTGTGACGTGCGCAGTGCCGTCACCGCGCCGGCCGCGACAACCGCCAGGACGGCGGCCAGCACGAGCGCCGGCCCCAGTGCCGGTCCGAGCGTCGGGACTCCCTCTCCCCCCGTCCCGGTCATGTGCCCTCCCCTCCCCCGGCCGCGGCACGCACGATGCGCCGTGTCCAGGCCAGACCCGCTGCTTCGAGCAGCCCGCCGAGGGCGAGGCAGCCGAGGCCGGCCGGTGTGTGCAGCAGAACCCTCAAGGGCTCGGCGCCGAGGGCCGTTCCCATGGCCAGGGCGACGGCGGGCAGCAGGGCGAGCATCACGGCGGTGGACCTGGTGCCCGCCAACTGCGCCGCGAGCTCCTCCCGCTGGTCGCGCTCGACGGAGAGGGCGTGCCCGACCCGTTCGAGGCCGGCCGCGAGCGCCGCACCCCCGTCGACCGCGACCTGCCAACAGGCGGCCACCCCGGCCAGCCCTTCGGCGCCCTGCTGCCGCCCCGCCTCCCGCAGCGCGGCGGGGACGTCACCGCCGAAGCGCGCGGCGGCCGGTACCGCGGCCCAGGCCGGCCCGAGCGCCTCGCCGTCGAAGGCCCGCACCGCCTCACCGGGCTGGCGGCCCGCCCGCAGCTCGCCCGCGACGGCCCCGCACAGCTCGATCACCGCCTCGGAACGCCGCTCACGGGCGCGCCGGCGCGCCCGGGCGTCCAGCCGGCGTCTCACCAGCGGCACGGCCACCAGCGCGGCGAGCGGTGGAAGAAGCGAGTCGCCCCACCAACCGATCAAGCACCCCGCCGGCAGACAGAGCAACTCCCGTCGCCGTCGCGCCGTTTCCGCGACTCGGTCGGTCCCCGCGCGGATCCGCGCCGACAGGGCGGGGGCCCAGGGCCCCAAGGGGCCGCCTCCTCCGGCCAGGATGACCCTGGCGCGCCGGAGTTCCTGGCCGCGCCGTGCCAGTTGCCAGGCCATCAGGGCGGCGCAGAGAAGCAGGGCGACGGCGAACACCGGCGGGACAAGTGCGCCTTGCGCCTTCATGACAGCACTCCGTCCGCTCCCGGCCGGACACCGGCGTGATCCGGTACGTATCCGCCGCGTCCGCACAGCGCCATCAACCGGTCCCATCCCGTGGCCCGTCGGAATCCGTCCGGTCCCCACAGCGCGGCCGGTACGGTCGTCACGAATCCGGCCGGATCCCGGTCCAGGACATGCACCTCGGCGACCCTGCGGCGGCCGTCACGGCCCCGCACCAGATGGATCACCACCGACAGCGCCGCGGCCAACTGGCTGTGCAGCGCCGCCCGGTCCAGCCCCGCCGTGGACCCGAGTGCCTCCAGCCGGGCGGGAACGTCCGCCGCGGCGTTGGCGTGGACCGTGCCGCATCCGCCCTCGTGGCCCGTGTTGAGCGCCGCCAGGAGGTCGGTGACCTCCGGGCCGCGCACCTCGCCCACGACGAGCCGGTCCGGTCGCATGCGCAGTGCCTGCCGCACCAGATCCCGCAAGGTCACCCGCCCGGTGCCTTCCTGGTTGGCGGGCCGGCTCTCCAGCCGGACCACGTGCGGGTGGTCGGGCCGGAGCTCGGCCGAGTCCTCGGCGAGGACGATCCGTTCGTCCGGCGCGACCAGCCCCAGCAGGCTCGAGAGCAGGGTGGTCTTTCCCGACCCCGTGCCGCCACTGATCACGAAGGAGAGGCGGGCGTCCAGCACGGCCCGGAGGAGCCACTGGCCACTGGGCGGCAGCGTGCCGGCCGCGGCCAGTTCGCCCAAGGTGAAGGCCCGGGGGCGCACGACGCGCAGGGAGAGGCAGGTGGAGCCGACGGCCACCGGGGGAAGGACGGCGTGCAGCCGGGTGCCGTCGGGCAGCCGCGCGTCCACCCAGGGCCGGGCGTCGTCCAGCCGCCGGCCGGCGACGGCGGCGAGGCGCTGCGCGAGCCGTCGGACGGCGGTGGCGTCGGGGAAGGAGACGTCGGCCCGGCGCAGTCCGGCGCCGCGGTCCACCCAGACCCGGTCGGGGGCGGTGACGAGGACGTCGGTGACGTCCGGTTCGGCGAGGAGCGGCTCCAGTGGTCCGGTTCCGACGAGTTCGGAGCGCAGCCGGGTGGCGATGCCCAGCACTTCCGTGTCGCCGAGGAGCCGGCCCTCCTGGCGCAGGGCCTCGGCGACCCGGGCGGGTGTGGGCTCGGCGCCCGTGCCGGCCAGTCGCAGCCGTACGGCGTCCAGCAGTGCGGTGCTCATGCCGGCACCTCCGGTCCCTCGGGCAGGGCGCGGGCCCAGAACTCCGCGCAGAAGGCGGCCAGCGGTCCTCGTTCGGCGCCGCCGGGCGGACGTCCGCTGATCAGTGCCTGGGCCAGGCCGGGCTCCTGCGGGACCTCGCCCGCCAGCGGGATGTCCAGGAGCCGTGCGATCTCCTCGCCGTCGAGTCCGGGTCCGCACGGGCCCCGGACGACCAGCCGGAGGTCGCCCATCATCAGGCCGATCGCCGACGCGACGCGGTGGGCGGCGGCCACGGCGCGCAGTTCGGAGGGGACCACGAGCAGGCCCAGGTCCAGTTGTCTGAGGACCTCGACCGCGGCGCCGTCGGTCCCGCGCGGAAGGTCCACGACCACCACGCCGCCTCGCCTCCGAGCGGCCGCGAGGACGGCGCGCACGGCCTCGGGCGGCACCTCCGAGTCGCCGCGGTCCCAGCTCAGCAGACGCAGTCCGTGCGGCTCGGGCAGCACCTCCTCCAGGGCCCGGCCCGCCATCCGGCCCCGGGACCCGGCGAACGCGGGCCATCTCAGTCCGTCGATCCGCTCGGCCCCCAACAGGACGTCGAGGCCGCCGCCCAGTGGGTCGGCGTCGACCAGCATCGTCCGCCGGCCGGTCCGGGCCGCCCCGATCGCCAGGGCGCAGGCGAGCGTGCTCGCCCCGGCGCCGCCCCGGCCGCCGATCACGCCGACGGTGAGCGCCGGCCCGTCCACGTCCTCGACCGTGTCGGCGATCCGGTCGACGAGCCAGCCCTCTTCGTCGGGCAGCAGCGCGACGTTCCGGGCGCCGACGAGGACGGCTCGCCGCCAGAGGTCCGGATCGGCGGGCTCGCGGCCGACGAGCACCACGTTCTCGCGGTGCGGCAGGCCGGCCAGCCGGCCGGTGCAGTCGCCGCCGACCAGGACCAGGGAGGCCCGCTCCCAGGTGCCGCGGTGGGTGGACGTGCCATGGCAGACCTCCGGCATCGCTCCCGCCGCCGCGCACAATCGCAGCAGATCGTCGAGCAGATCCTCGTCCTCGGTGGCAATCAAAGGGCCGCCCCGCGTTGTGGCGGCGGCCCGCGCCCAATCGGATGTCTCGGGTCCGGTCATGGCCCCTCCCCCTTCTCCGGTGCTTCTCCAGCGCGCCCCATGGCGCGCTCTCGCATCCGCGGTCATCGCGGAACTCGTGGGGAATCACCGTGCGGCGGCGCGGGAAATCGTGTGGATCTTGGTGAAAAACTGTGGACAACTCACCGGTTGTGGATATCCCGCTCACCTATACCGGTGACTTCCCCAGCGCAGCGCGGCGATTACACACAGTCACGTGTATGAAGGGGAGAGGACGGGCGCCGAGCGGGGCCCGCGGAGGGCGGAGGAGGCCCGGAGTGACACACGAAACGCGTCCGGACATGCGACGACCCCCGCCGGGGGGGAGAGCGGGGGTCGTCCCCACGGCCGACTCGGGGGGGGAGGAGTCGGACCGGGTTAGACACGGTCGCGAACGATCCGTGACTTCCATGGTGTACCCGAGAGGCTTCTCAGGCAAACCCACACGCCTCAGCTTACGCCGAATGGAGGGCCCCTATGCTCGGCGACGTGGAAAACCACTCCTCTCGCCGAACGGCCGCCTTCTTTGATCTGGACAAGACGGTCATTGCCAAGTCGAGCACGCTCACCTTCGGCAAGTCCTTCTACCAAGGCGGTTTGATCAACCGGCGCGCCGCACTGCGTACGGCATACATCCAGTTCGTCTTCCTCCTGGGCGGGGCCGACCACGAGCAGATGGAGCGGATGAGGAAGTACCTCTCCGAGCTCTGCCGGGGCTGGAATGTCCACCAGGTCCGCGAGATCGTCGCCGAGACGCTCCACCAACTCATCGACCCGATCATTTACGACGAGGCCGCCTCGCTCATCGAGGAGCACCATGCCGCCGGCCGGGACGTGGTGATCGTCAGCACGTCGGGAGCCGAGGTCGTCGAACCCATCGGCCGGATGCTCGGCGCTGACCGCGTCGTCGCCACCCGGATGGTCGTCGAGGACGGTGTCTTCACCGGCGAGGTGGAGTATTACGCGTACGGCCCGACGAAGGCCGAAGCCGTCCGGGAACTCGCCGCGTCGGAGGGATACGACCTCGCGGGCTGCTACGCGTACAGCGACTCGGCGACCGACCTGCCCATGCTGGAGGCCGTCGGCCACCCGCACGCGGTCAATCCGGACCGGGCCCTGCGCCGCGAGGCCGCGGCACGGGAATGGCCCGTGCTCACCTTCGACCGCCCCGTCCGGCTCAAGCAGCGTGTCGCCGCGCTGCGCATGCCGTCCCGCCCCGCCCTGATGACGGCGGCGACGGTCGGCGCCGCGCTGGCGGCCGCGGGCCTTTTCTGGCTGGCGAGCCGCCGCCGCACCCCCGAGAGGGGTGCCCGGAATACCCGTCTTTGAAGCTAAAAGTAAAGAAGTGCGCCTCCGCCTTCCGCTTGAGCGGGGAGCGGAGTAAAAAGGAGTCAACGGCCCGCGAGACCAGGGACATCCGAGAGGACGCCCTTCACGCACCATGGCCCCACGGACCGATTGCATGAACGCCGGGCACCCACGCGACGCCGACCCGTCGAATACGGGCCTGTCGCACCAGGCGGAGCAAAGTACCCCCGCCTGATGGACGCCATTTCGTGCACGCACTGGTAACCCGGCGAACATGCCAGCGGCGGTACCAAGGCACAACCGGTACCGCCGCAACCCTGTCCACGCCCGGGGCGTACACCGCCCGTCGGCGATCGTCCCCGTGAAGCTCAGGCCGCGCCGCGCTGCAGGGCCTCGCACACGGCCGTCGACTCCCGCACCCCCAGCTCCGCCGCCCGGCCGCAGTGGGCGATCCAGGCCGCCACTCCGTCAGGCGTACCGGAGGCATAGCCCGCGAGGGCGGCCGCGTAGGCGTCCCGCCCCAGCTCCGCGTGGCCCACCTCCGCCGGGCAGATCGACTTCGGGTCGAGCCCGCTGCCCACCAGCACGATGCGTTCGGCCGCCCGCGCCACCAGCCCGTTGCACGAGCCGAACGGGCGCAGGGCCAGGAGTTCACCGTGCACCACGGCCGCCGTCACCAGGGCGGGCGCCTCGGTCCCCGCGATCAGCAGGGCGGCCAGGCCCTCGAGACGGCCCGACATCTCGTCCGCGTCGGGCAGCGGAAGGTCGACGAGCGGCTCGTCGACGGACTCGCCCCGCAGCCGGGGCCGGCCCACCGCGTCGTCGGGCTGCGCACCACCCGCGGCCACCAGGTGCAGCCGGGCCAGCACCCGCAGCGGCGACTGCCGCCACACGCTCAGCAACTGCCCCGCCTCGGCGGTCAGCCGCAGGGCCGCCCCGACCGTGCGCGGCTCGCCGTCCCCGCTGAAGTCGGTGCGGCGGCGCACCTCTTCCAACGCCCAGTCGGCACCGGAGAGCGCGGCCGACCCTCGGGCGCCCCGGAGGGCCGCCTCGGACGTCACCTCGTTGCTGCGCCGGCGCATCACCCGGTGGCCGTACACGCGGTCCACCGCCTTGCGCACGGACTCCACGGATGCGGCGACGCCCGGCAGGGAACCCAGAGCGGCCAGGGGATCGGCAGTCGTACTCATGAGTACGACACTACGCACTTCAGCCTTACACCCCCCGAAGGAGTGGTCTTCTTCACTCACCGCTCTCACTCCACGCACCCCCGCACCTACTCTTGGTGAACATGAAGATCGCTTTCGTAGGCAAGGGCGGCAGCGGAAAGACCACGCTGTCCTCGTTGTTCATCCGCCGGCTCGCCGCCCACCGGGTCCCGGTCATCGCCGTGGACGCCGACATCAACCAGCATCTGGGGGCCGCGCTCGGGCTGGACGAGACGGAGGCCGCCGCCCTGCCCGCGATGGGCGCGCACCTCCCACTGATCAAGGAATATCTCCGCGGTACCAACCCGCGGATCGCCTCCGCCGACACGATGATCAAGACGACGCCGCCCGGGCAGGGTTCCCGACTGCTCCGCGTCGACGAGGACAACCCGGTCTACGCGGCCTGCGCGCGGACGGTCACCCTCGACGACGGGGCATCCGTACGCCTCATGGCCACCGGCCCGTTCACCGAGTCGGACCTGGGCGTCGCCTGCTACCACTCCAAGGTGGGAGCCGTGGAGCTCTGCCTCAACCACCTCGTCGACGGGCCGGGCGAGTACGTCGTGGTGGACATGACGGCGGGCAGCGACTCCTTCGCCTCCGGGATGTTCACCCGCTTCGACATGACGTTCCTGGTGGCGGAGCCCACCCGCAAGGGGGTGTCGGTCTACCGCCAGTACAAGGAGTACGCCCGGGATTTCGGGGTCCGTCTGAAGGTGGTGGGGAACAAGGTGCAGGGCCAGGACGATCTGGACTTCCTGCGGGACGAGGTCGGGGACGACCTGCTGACCACTTTCGGCCACTCCGACTGGGTCCGGGCCATGGAGAAGGGCCGGCCACCCCTCTTCGAGCTGCTCGAAAAGGCCAACCACCAGGCGCTGGACACCCTTCAGACGGCGGCGGACGCGGCCTACGAGCGGCGGGACTGGCACCGGTACACCCGCCAGATGGTGCACTTCCACCTCAAGAACGCCGAGAGCTGGGGCAACGCGAAGACGGGCGCCGACCTGGCGGCCCAGGTCGACCCCGCCTTCGTGCTCGGGGAGCGGATGTCGGCTACTCCGCAGCCGGCCTGACCAGGACGGGCCTGATCCGCATCGGCTTGTCGTCGTCCTCCTCGTCATCGCCCTGGGAGCTCTCGTACGGCTCGTGCGTCGAGGGCTCCTGCGAGGAGGGGGCGTGCCACGAGGGCAGGTGCGGGGTGGGCTGGTGGGGCGCGGACGACCGCGCGTCACCGAGGTGGGCCCAGCCGCCCCTCGGCGCCTCGCCGACCTCCAACCGGCGCAGCTTGGCGAGCACTTCGGGATCCTGGGCGTCCAGCCAGTCGGCGAGCTGCTTGAACGACACGCAGCGCACGCCCTCCTTGGTGCAGATCCGGGCCATGACGCTCTCGACGGCCTTCATATAGATGCCGCCGTTCCACGACTCGAAGTGGTCACCGATGAACAGGGGGGCGCGGTTGCCGTGATACGCCCGCTCGAAGCCGGCCAGCAGCCCGTCGCGCATCTGCCGCCCCCAGGCCTCGCGCCGTGAGGGGTCGCCCTTGGTGGTCCCCGACTGGTTCGCCAGGAAGTTGTAGTCCATCGACAGGGTTTCGAAGCCCCGGCCGGGGACGGGGACATCCTGGAGCGGGAAGTCCCACAGGCCGCCGATCTTCGACGGCCAGACCTGCCGGCCTCCCGCCGAGCTGGCGTCGTAGCGGAAGCCCAACGACCGCGCGGCCTTGATGAGGTTGTGCTGCCCCTCCAGGCACGGAGCACGCCCGCCGACCAGCTCCTTGGCGTAGTCGAAGGGCAGCGGGGGTTCGTTCTTCAGCCCGGCGTTGGTCTTCCAGTTGCGGACGAACGACAGGGCCTGCCGGATCTCGCTCTTCCACTCCGCCGGCGACCAGGTTCCCACTCCCCTGTCCTGGCCACAGAAGTGGCCGTTGAAGTGGGTGCCGATCTCGCTGCCGTCCAGCCAGGCGCCCCGCAGCTGCTCCACGGTGTCACGGACGCCCCGTACGTCGTTGAAGCCGATGTCCGATGCCCCGGCGGCGTGTTGGGGCGGCTCATAGAGGGTGCGTTTGTCCTCGGGGAGCATGTAGACGCCGCTGAGGAAGTACGTCATCGTCGCGTGGTACTTCTTGCCGACCTTGCGGAAGTGGGAGAACAGCCGCTGGCTGTCCTCACCCGCGCCGTCCCAGGAGAAGACGACGAACTGCGGCGGTTTCTCGCCGGACGCCATCCGCCGGGGCTTCGGCTGCCGGGGCTGGGGGCCGGTGTCGGCGGTGGAGCCGTCACCGAGGAGGCGGACCGGACGCTCGACCGTGTTGGGCCCGGGGGCGGCCTGCGGGCCGCTCGGCTCCGGAGGCCCGGTACCGGAGCAGGCCGCGGTCCCGGTCGCCAGCGACAGCGCGGCGAGCGCGCCCAGTGTGTATCTCCATGCAGCCGCCATCAGGCACCTCACCTTTCGACCCGCTCGGCCGATCCCTCGGTGGGCGTTCGGACGCCCTGAGCCGCCGTCAACCTCGCATGCACGAAGAACAGAGAAAAGTATGACAAGCCGATAAAAGTGCATATTCACCTGATAGGAGGAAGCTCCCCCTTGACTCCTGTCTGCCCCTTCCCCCGGCCTTTACTCAGCATTACGATTCATTTACCGAGAGTTGCCATTGCGCTCCTCTCGCCCAACGCTCCCGCCGGCCGCCGACGATGAAGACGGGACCGACATGCACGTTCAGCCGAGAGATCCGACCCGGCCCGCCCAGGGGCCCGCCGACGACGCTCCGGACCGGCCGCGCCGCGTCGCGTGGCAGCGGGACCTGGTCCGTTCCGTCGCCCTGGCCCTGGCCGCCGCGCCGCTCTGCCTGGGCATCGCCCTGGCGGCGGGCGCACCGCCGCGGGCGGGGCTGGTCGCGGCGGCCGCCGCCGGTCTGGTGGCGGGTGGCCTGGGGCGGGCGCCTTTCCGGGCGGGAGGTCCGACCGTCGCGCTCGTGGCGGTCACGGCGGAGCTGACCCAGCGGTACGGCTGGCGTGCGACCTGCGCGATCACCGTGCTGGCCGGTCTGGCGCACATCGCCCTGGGTGCCCTTCGGGTGGCGCGGGCCGTACCCGTCGTCGCCCCCGGGCTCGTCCACGGCGCGCTGGCCGGCCTGGGACTGACGGTCGCGCTGGGCCAACTGCGGTGCGTCCTGGGCGTGGCGGGCACCGAAGCGTCCACGCTGCGGAATCTGGTGGCGCTGCCCGGGGACATGGCGCACCCATGGCTCAGGGGCGCGCTGGTCGGGACGGCCACGGTCGCCGTCCTCCTCGTGTGGCGGAGGCTGCCGAGATGGGCCGGCCGCTGGGCGGGAGCCGTGCCGGCGCCACTCGCCGCGCTGGCCGTCGTGACCGCGGTGAGCACGGGGCTGCCGCTGCCACGGGTGGAGTTGTCCGGATGGGAGACGCACACCCTGCCCGGGCTGCCGTCCGGTTCCGTCCTCGCGGTGGCCTCCGCCGTGCTCGGTGTGGCGCTCGTGGCCGGCATGGCGACGCTGGCTCCGGAGCACGGCGACCGGCAGGCGGAACGTCCGGACCGGGAGCTGATCTGCCATGGGGCGGCCACCGCCGTCTCCGGGCTGCTGGGAGGCCTGCCGGTCGCAGGGGGCACGCTCCGGCCCGGCGGCCCGGCGGGCGGGGACCGGCCGGCGGTGTCACGAACCTCGTTGGTGCTGTACGGACTCTGGGTCCCCCTGGGGGCGGTGCTCTTCGCGACCGCTCTGGAACGCATCCCCGTGGTCGCACTCTCGGCGCTGGTCATGGCGGCCGCTGTGCGGATGGCCTGCCACGCGCACACTCACCGGCCCCGCGGCGGTGCGGCCCGGGCCGGCTACCCGGTCGCCTTCGCGGCCGTCGCGTTGTTCGGCGTGGTGCCCGGGCTGGCGGTCGCGGCCGTGGTGCCCGCCGTCATGGCGGTGCGGAAGTCCGCTCGCGCAGGGCGCACGGCGGCGGGAGAGCAGCGCGGCCATGCCGAAGAAGGCGGACGCCGGGACCGACCTGAACGCCATGAGGGGTCCGGCCGACCGGACCTGACGGAACATCGGGATCGGTCGGAACGCTCCGAAGGAGCCGGCCGGCGGCCCGCCCCGGTTTCCACGCCCGGTGCGGCATCCCCCGCCTTGCGGCCGTGGACGTCCTGGCGCCACCACCGCTTCACCCGACCGCTGCCCGGGCCCGGCGGGAGCCCCGGCGGGCGGCAGCTGATCGGCGGGGTGAGCGCGTTCCAACGGGATACCGCGCCGCTGGTCCGCGACGAGCTGGCGCGGCTCGCCCGGGATGGGCAGAGCCCCAGCCAGCTCTTCCTGACCTGCGCCGACTCCCGCCTGGTGACCAGCATGATCACGTCGAGTGGGCCCGGCGACCTCTTCACCGTGCGCAACGTCGGCAACCTCATGCCCCCGCCCGGCGCCGACACCTCCTGCGACTCGGTGGCCGCCGCGGTGGAGTACGCCGTCGAGGTGCTGAAGGTCGGGAGCATCACCGTCTGCGGGCACTCCGGCTGCGGAGCGATGCAGGCGCTGCTGGACACCGTGCCGCGTCCGCCGGCGGCCCGCCCGGGAGCGGCGGACGGCTCCGGGACGGCCGCGGGCCCGGAGACCCCGCTCGCCCGCTGGCTG
The DNA here is from genome assembly GCF_020099395.1 of Streptomyces mobaraensis. NCBI lineage: Bacteria > Bacillati > Actinomycetota > Actinomycetes > Kitasatosporales > Streptomycetaceae > Streptomyces > Streptomyces mobaraensis. Next base: position 3,510,706 of record NZ_CP083590.1, read on the forward strand.
CGGCACGGCCGGCCGAGTCTGGCCCGGATGCAGCGGATCGGGCGGCTCGGACGCGGTGAGGTGGCGCTCGCCGACCGGCCCGTGGCGGACGACATCGAGCGGCTCGCCCTCGTCAACGTCATGCAGCAGCTCGACCACCTGCGGGCGCATTCCTGTGTCGCCCGGCGGGTGGCGGAAGGCACGCTCCATCTCCAGGGCATGTACTTCCATGTGGGCGAGGCCCAGGCATACGTCCTCGACCAGCGGTCCCGCACGTTCGCCGCCGTCCGGCCGGAGGTGCTCGATGCCGTCTGACCTCGGACGACCTCCCACCACCCGGACGGGTACAGGTCTACACCAATCAATCGCCAACACCCCTTGTCAGGGTGTGCCCCGGGCTGGTGAGCTATGCCCGGGACGCAACGAGCCCCCTGGGAAAGGGAGATGTCGTGAGCAACGAAAGCCTGGCCAACCTTCTGAAGGAGGAGCGCCGCTTCGCACCGCCTGCCGCCCTGGCCGCGCAGGCCAACGTCACCGCGGAGGCCTACGAGCGGGCGCGGGCCGACCGGCTGGGCTTCTGGGCCGCGCAGGCACGCCGCCTGAGCTGGCATACCGAGCCGACCCAGACCCTGGACTGGTCGAACCCGCCGTTCGCCAAGTGGTTCGCCGACGGCAAGCTCAACGTGGCGTACAACTGCGTGGACCGCCACGTCGAGAACGGCCTCGGCGACCGGGTGGCCCTGCACTTCGAGGGCGAGCCGGGCGACACCCGCTCGATCACCTACGCCGAGCTGCAGCGCGAGGTCTCGAAGGCCGCCAACGCCCTGATCGAGCTGGGCGTCCAGGCCGGTGACCGGGTCGCCATCTACCTGCCGATGATCCCCGAAGCGGTCGTCTCGATGCTCGCCTGTGCCCGCATCGGTGCCCCGCACTCGCTCGTCTTCGGCGGTTTCTCCGCCGACGCCCTCGCCACGCGCATCGAGGACGCCGACGCCCGCGTCGTCATCACCGCCGACGGCGGCTACCGCCGCGGCAAGCCCTCGGCACTCAAGCCGGCCGTCGACGAGGCCCTCACCCGCCCGGGCACGGAGAACGTCCGCAGCGTCCTCGTCGTCCGCCGCACCGGCCAGGAGGACGTCGCCTGGACCGAGGGCCGCGACATCTGGTGGCACGACCTGGTCGAGCGGCAGTCCGACCGGCACACGCCCGAGGCGTTCGACGCCGAGCACCCGCTGTTCATCCTCTACACCTCCGGCACCACCGGTAAGCCGAAGGGCATCCTCCACACCACCGGCGGCTACCTCACCCAGATCTCGTACACCCACCACGCGGTCTTCGACCTCAAGCCCGAGTCGGACGTCTTCTGGTGCACGGCGGACGTCGGCTGGGTGACCGGCCACTCGTACATCGTCTACGGCCCGCTCAGCAACGGCGCCACGGAGGTGCTGTACGAGGGCACGCCCGACACCCCGCACCGGGGCCGCTGGTGGGAGATCGTCCAGAAGTACGGCGTCACCATCCTCTACACCGCGCCGACCGCGATCCGCGCCGCCATGAAGTGGGGCGACGACATCCCGGCCAAGTTCGACCTCAGCAGCCTGCGCGTCCTCGGCTCGGTGGGCGAGCCCATCAACCCCGAGGCGTGGGTCTGGTACCGCGAGCACATCGGCGCCGGCACCACGCCCGTCGTCGACACCTGGTGGCAGACCGAGACCGGCGGCATCATGATCAGCCCGCTGCCCGGCGTCACCGAGACCAAGCCCGGCTCGGCCCAGGTGCCCCTCCCCGGCATCGCCGCGACCGTGGTGGACGACGACGCCAACGAGGTGCCGAACGGCTCGGGCGGTTACCTGGTCCTCACCGAGCCGTGGCCGTCGATGCTCCGCACCATCTGGGGCGACGACCAGCGCTACCTCGACACCTACTGGTCCCGTTTCGAGGGCCGCTACTTCGCCGGCGACGGCGCCAAGAAGGATGAGGACGGCGACATCTGGCTGCTCGGCCGGGTGGACGACGTGATGCTGGTGTCCGGGCACAACATCTCCACCACCGAGGTGGAGTCGGCGCTCGTCTCGCACCCCAAGGTCGCCGAGGCGGCGGTCGTCGGGGCGACCGACCCCCAGACCACCCAGGCGATCTGCGCCTTCGTGATCCTGCGCGGCGAGGCCGATCTCGGCGAGGAGGAGAGCGCCGCGCTGGTCGAGGAGCTGCGGGCGCACGTGGGCAAGCAGCTGGGCCCGATCGCCAAGCCCAAGCGGATCCTGCCGGTGGCGGAGCTGCCCAAGACCCGCTCCGGAAAGATCATGCGCCGGCTGCTCCGCGACGTCGCCGAGAACCGCACCCTCGGTGACGTCACCACACTGACCGACTCCTCGGTCATGGAGCTCATCCAGGCCAAGCTCCCGGCGGCGTCCAGCGAGGACTGACCCCGCTGGGGAGCCACGAGACGGAAGGGCGCTCGGTGTGCGCACCGGGCGCCCTTCACCTGTTCGGGCTAAAGTAAAGACACATCGCGTAGAAATCTCGACAAGAATCACAGGCGCGCCGGGAAGTCTGGTCGGCACTCGGCACACGTGGCCCCACGTGTGTCCGTCGATCGACCCCAGGAGGTCTCCACCGTGGCCGCGCCCCAGAAGAACCGTTCCGTCCTCCTCGGCCGGCTGCCGCTGCCCGAGCGGAACCACCTCGCGGACGCGCTGCGCACCGAGACCGTCGGCGGCGTTCTGCTGCTGGCCGCCGCCGTCGCCGCTCTGATCTGGGCGAACACTCCGCTCAAGGACAGCTACGAGTCCATAAGCGGCTTCCACCTGGGACCCGGCGCGCTCGGGCTGAACCTCTCCGTCCAGCACTGGGCCGCCGACGGGCTGCTGGCCGTCTTCTTCTTCGTCGCCGGCATCGAGCTCAAACGCGAACTCGTCGCGGGGGAACTCCGCGACCCCAAGGCGGCCATCCTCCCGGTGGTCGCCGCCCTCTGCGGCATGGCGATCCCCGCCGTCGTCTACACCGCGGTCGCGAGCAGCGGCGGCGGCTCCCTCCAGGGCTGGGCCGTCCCCACCGCCACGGACATCGCCTTCGCCCTCGCCGTCCTCGCCGTCATCGGCACGGCCCTGCCGTCCGCGCTGCGCGCCTTCCTGCTCACCCTCGCCGTCGTCGACGACCTCTTCGCGATCCTGATCATCGCCGTCTTCTTCACCTCGCAGATCGACTTCGTCGCCCTCGGCTTCGCGGTGCTCGGCCTCGCGGTCTTCCGGCTGCTGCTGTGGAAGGGCGTGCGCGGCTGGTACGTCTACGTCCCGCTGGCCGTCGTCAACTGGGCGCTGATGTACAACAGCGGGGTCCACGCGACGATCGCCGGTGTCGCCATGGGACTGATGCTCCGCTGCCACCGGCACGACGACGAGCGGGTCTCCCCGGGGGAGCACATCGAACACCTCGTACGCCCGTTGTCGGCCGGACTCGCCGTACCGCTCTTCGCCCTGTTCTCCGCGGGCGTCTCGCTCTCCGGCGGCGCGCTCTCCGACATCTTCCGCAGGCCCGAGACGCTGGGTGTCGTACTCGGCCTGGTACTCGGCAAGGCGATCGGGGTCTTCGGCGGCACCTGGCTGGCGGCCCGCTTCACCCGGGCCGAGCTGAACCCCGACCTGAAGTGGCCCGACGTCCTCGCGGTCGCCTCGCTGGCCGGCATCGGCTTCACCGTCTCCCTGCTCATCGGTGAGCTGGCCTTCGGCGACGATCCGGTCCTGGGCGGCGAGATCAAGGCGGCGGTCCTGGTGGGCTCGCTGATCGCCGCGGTCCTCGCGAGCATCCTGCTGAAGCTCCGCGACAACAAATACAAGAAGCTGTGCGCCGAGGAGGACCGGGACGAGGACCAGGACGGCATCCCGGACATCTACGAACAGGACGACCCGGCGTACCACCTGCGCATGGCGGCGATCCTCGAAGCGAAGGCCGCGGAACACCGCCGCCGGGCGGAAGTCGCCTCCGGGCGCACCACCGGCGACGATGGTCCGGCATGATCTGAGTGTCCTCACCACCGCCGAAGGCGGGCGGAACACCCAGGCCGGACCCGGTCCGGGCCGCCGAGGACGCGCAGACGAGGGAGCGACGACGATGAGGGAGCAGCGATGAGCGCAGCCGACGACGGTGCCGAACGCAGCCTCGGCCAGCTGGTGGCGACGGCCACCGCGGAGCTGTCCGCGCTGGTGCACGACGAGATCGCGCTGGCCAAGGCCGAACTGCGGGAGGACGCCAAGCGGGTCGGCGTGGGCGGCGGCGCGATCGCCGCGGCGGGGACCCTGGCGCTCTTCTCACTGCCGGTGCTGAGCTTCGCGGCGGCGTACGGCATCCACAACCTGGGCCTCGGCCTCGCCTGGTCGTTCCTGATCACGGGCGGTGCGTTCCTGGTACTGGCGGGTCTGCTGGGGCTGCTGGCCATCAGCAAGCTGAAGAAGATCAGCAAGCCGGAGCGAACCATGGCGTCGGCCAAGGAGACGGCGGCCGTTCTGAGCACGGTCAAGCCGCATCCCCGTCCTGTGACGGACACGCGCCCTGCGGACGCATCTGTGACACGCTCGTCCGTATGACGGTGCCCGATACCTCCGCAGCGCCCGCGTCTCCCGAACCCGCCAAGGCCCCGGACCCGTCCGCGCCGGCGGTCTCCGCCGCGTCGCCGACGGCGGTGGTGCGCCCGGACGGGCCGTGGACGCACCGGGACGTCGCGGCGAACGGGGCGCGGTTCCATATCGCCGAGATGGGCGAGGGGCCGCTGGTGCTGCTGCTGCACGGCTTCCCGCAGTTCTGGTGGACGTGGCGGAACCAGCTGCCCGCGCTGGCGGAGGCCGGGTTCCGGGCGGTCGCGATGGACCTGCGCGGTGTGGGCGGCAGCGACCGCACGCCGCGGGGCTACGATCCGGCCAATCTCGCCCTGGACATCACCGGGGTGATCCGCTCGCTCGGCGAGCCGGACGCGGCCCTGGTCGGCCACGACCTCGGCGGCTATCTGGCGTGGACGGCGGCCGTGATGCGGCCGCAGCTGGTACGACGGCTGGTGGTGTCGTCGATGCCGCACCCCAGGCGGTGGCGCTCGGCGATGCTCACCGACCCGCAGCAGACCGCCGCCGGGTCGTACGTCTGGGGCTTCCAGCGGCCGTGGATCCCGGAGCGCCGGCTGGTCGCGGACGACGCGACGCTGGTCGGCCGGCTGATCCGGGACTGGTCCGGGCCGCGGCAGCCGGAGGATGCGGCGGTCGACGTGTACCGGCGCGCGATGACGATCCCGTCGACGGCGCACTGCTCGGTCGAGCCGTACCGGTGGATGGTGCGGTCGATGGCGCGGCCGGACGGCATCCAGTTCAACCGGCGGATGAAGCGGCCGGTGCGCGTCCCGACGCTGCATGTCCACGGGTCGCTCGATCCGGTGATGCGGACCCGGAGCGCGGCGGGCTCGGGCGAGTACGTGGAGGCTCCCTACCGCTGGCGCCTCTTCGACGGCCTGGGGCACTTCCCGCACGAGGAGGACCCGGCCGCGTTCTCGGCGGAGCTGATCGGCTGGCTGAAGGACCCCGAACCGGACCGGTAGGGGGCGGGCCCGCGGGCTACCGGAGCAACGGGTCGAACAATTGGCCGACGATCGGTCATTGCCTCGTGCATAGGCCAATTGCCCGTCGCGTCGGCGATTACCGACCTTCGACCCCGGGCACAGGACCGGGTATGGGCTGGACGCACGACCATCGCGACCTGACTCAGCAGCGCGGCGCCGATGACGATGCCGCGGTGACTGTGGTGACCGAAGCATCCGAGAGGATGGAGGGACCGCACGGCGGCTTCCTCCGGCCGGGGGAGGGCACGGACCCCCAGCTCGGCATCCCGCGCATCATCCGGCGCCGCGCGCGCTGGGTGTCGGCGCGGCTGCGCCATCCTCGCGGGCGCTGAGCGCCGGGCCGTCGCCCGGTACGGCTCGGCCGGCCCCCGCGGCGCTGACATAGCGCGGGGCTCACGCCCGTAGCGCAGACCCCCTTTACGCCCCTTTCGCGCCCCCGGAGCGCGCCCTCACGCGCCCCGGACCGGGCGCCTCTGGGGCGCGCTCAGAGGGCGCACCCCTGGGTGTCGGCCCGTTCCACGGCCGTACGCCCCTCCACGACGTCCTCGTGCACCTCGTCCGCCGTCAGCGCGTACCCGGTGTCCGCGTCGTCGAGCGACTTGGCGAAGACCACGCCGTACACCCGCCCGTCCGGTGTGAGCAGCGGGCCGCCGGAATTGCCCTGCCGCACGGTCGCGTACAGCGAGTAGACGTCACGCCGGACGTAACCGCGGTGGTAGATGTCGGGGCCGTTGGCGTCCACACGGCTGCGGATGCGGGCGGACCGGACGTCGTAGGCGCCGTTCTCCGGGAAGCCCGCGACGATGGCGCTCATCCCGCTCTCCGCCTCCGCGCGGGCGAAGCGCAGCTCGGGGGCGCGCAGGTCGGGGACCTGGAGGACGGCGATGTCGCGCTTCCAGTCGTAGAGCACCACCTTGGCGTCGAGGAGCCGGCCACGCCCGCCGACCTGCACGGTCGGATCCGTCACCCCGCCCACGACGTGGGCGTTGGTCATCACCCGCTGCGGGGCGAAGACGAAGCCGCTGCCCTCCAGCACCTTCCCGCAGCCCGGCGCGTTGCCGACCACCTTCACGACGCTCCGCTGCGCCTCGGCGGCGACGGCGCTGCCCGAGAGCGCGGGATCGGGGGCCGGGACGGAGGTGATGGGCTCGGTCGAGAAGGGGGCGAAGACCTGCGGGAAGCCGTTCTGGGCGAGGGCCGTGCTGAAGTCCGCGAACCAGGTGTTGGCCTCCGCCGGCACCACCCGGGCCACGCCGAGCAGCACCTTCGACGTGCGGACCTGCTTGCCGAGCGTCGGCAGCGACGTCCCCGCCAGGGCGGAGCCGATCACCCAGGCGACCAGCAGCATGGCCACCACGTTGACCAGCGCGCCGCCCGTCGCGTCCAGGGCGCGGGCCGGGGACCAGGTGATGTGGCGGCGCAGCCGGTTCCCCAGGTGGGTGGTGGCGGCCTGGCCCACCGAGGCGCAGACGATCACGATGACCACCGCCGCGACGGCCGCCGGGGTGCCCGGCGTGCGGTCCCCGGTCGCGTTGTCCCAGATCACGGGCAGTGCGTAGAGGGCGGCCAGCCCGCCGCCGAGGAAACCGATCACCGAGAGCACGCCGACCACGAACCCCTGGCGGTAGCCGATGACCGCGAACCAGGCGGCGGCCAGCAGCAGCACGATGTCCAGAACGTTCACCGAAGGGTGCCTCGCATTGCGGTTGTCGACGGTGGTGACGCGGCGGGGTGTGAGGTGCGGGGGCGACGGGGGGCGCGTGTGACGGTACGGGCTGGCCGCCGGCGTGGTCAGGCCGTCCGGTCCAGCAGCACCTCCCGGCCGGCGTCCCAGGGCCGCTCCCAGCCCGCGTAGTGCAGGATGCGGTCGATCACCCCGGCGGTGAAGCCCCAGACCGTCGCCGAGCCCACGTGGAAGACGGGGCCCCGGTGGCCGCTGGGGTGGACGGCGGTCGCCCGGTTCGCCGGGTCGGTGAGCTCGGCGACGGGGACGGTGAAGACGCGGGCCGTCTCCGCGGGGTCGACCGGCCCGACCGGGCTGGGCTCGCGCCACCAGCCGAGGACCGGGGTCACGACGAACCCGCTCACGGGGATGTAGAGGTCCGGCAGCACGCCGAAGACCTGCACGCCCGAGGGGTCGAGGCCGGTCTCCTCCTCGGCCTCGCGCAGCGCCGCGCGGACCAGGCCGCCATCGGCCGGCTCGCCGTCCTCCGGATCGAGGGCGCCCCCGGGGAACGACGCCTGGCCGGCGTGCGAGCGCAGGGTTCCGGACCGTTCGAGGAGCAGCAGCTCGGGGCCGTCCTGCCCTTCGCCGAAGAGGACCAGCACCGCGGAGAGGCGCCCTCCGGTCTCCGGCGGCAGGAAGCGGCTCAGCTGGTGCGGCTCGACGGTCGTCAGGAAGCGCGCCACCGGTTCCAGCCACTCGGGCAGCCCCTCGGCGGTCACGGTGATCTCACGGCTGTCGCGGCCGTACGTGCTCCTCATGCGCTTCCCCAATGTTCCCGACGATCTCCCCGGCGGCTGCCGGGCGTTTCCTGGTCTTCTGGCGGAATCCGCGCCGTGCCTCCGCGCGGCAGCTCCCTCACTCGGCTCCCAGCGGGGGCGCGGGCGGGCCCGGGAAGTCCGGCGGAGGCTTCAGGCGCTGGCCCGGCAGGCCGCCCTTCTCGTACTTGAGCAGCTTCCGCGCCTTCTCCGGGTCGGTCTCGCCCTCGCCGTACGCGGGGCAGAGCGGGGCGATCGGGCAGGCACCGCAGGCGGGCTTGCGGGAGTGGCAGATGCGGCGGCCGTGGAAGATGACACGGTGCGAGAGCATCGTCCAGTCGCTCTTCGGAAAGAGCGCGCAGACCTCGGCCTCGATCTTCTCCGGGTCGGTCTCCGCCGTCCACCGCCAGCGCCGGACGAGCCGCTGGAAGTGCGTGTCGACCGTTATGCCGGGGACGCCGAAGGCGTTGCCCAAGACGACGTTGGCCGTCTTGCGCCCCACGCCCGGGAGCTTGACGAGGTCCTGGAGGCGGCCGGGCACCTCACCGCCGAAGTCGTCGCGGAGGGCGGCGGAGAGCCCGAGCAGGGACCGGGCCTTGGCACGGAAGAAGCCCGTCGGGCGGATCAGCTGCTCCAGCCGCTCCGGGTCGGCCGCCGCCATGTCCTCGGGTGTGGGGTACGCCTCGAAGAGGGCCGGGGTGGTCTGGTTGACGCGCAGGTCGGTGGTCTGGGCGGAGAGGACCGTGGCCACGAGGAGCTGGAACGGGTTCTCGAAGTCCAGCTCGGGGTGGGCGTACGGGTACACCTCGGCGAGCTCGCGGTTGATCCGCCGGGCGCGCCGGACGAGCGCGGTCCGCGACTCGGCGGAGGCGCCGCTGCCGCTCGCGGGCGGCGTCGTGCTCTTCCCGGCGGCGGCCTCCTTGGCGCCCACGGTCTTCTTGGTGGCTGCGGTCTTCTTGGCGCCCACTGTCTTCTTGGTGACGGCGGCCTTCTCGGGGGCAGCGGTCTTCTTCGCCGTGGGCTTCCTCGCCACGGCCTTCTTCGCCGCCGTTCTCCCGGCGGTGGCGCTCCGGCCGCCGGCCGCCGCCGTCGGGGCGGCGTTCACCACCCCGCCGTCACCGTCGGCCGTCCGCGCCCCCCGTTCGGCCGACGGCGCCGCCTTCGCCTTCCCGCCCGCCGTCCGGCCGCTCTCTCCACGGGCCTGCGATTTGGTGGTATCTGCGTCTTTTGCGGTTTTCGCCGCAGGCTGTTCGCCCACAGCGGAATCGCGGGTCGAGGTCACCCTCCCGGCCCCCTTGCCCTGTGCTCTCACCGGCGTATTGGACACCCGGCCAGACTAAAGCCCGGCACTGACATCCGCCCCGAGCGCGGGAAAAGCACAGCCCAATCGGACCCCTGCCGTAGGGCTTCCGTCGACGATGCGCCACACTTGTGTTTGATCACACAGTTTTACCGACGGGCATCATGGGGACCACGGTCCTCTGTGCATGTCGACAAGGAGAGAACTCGTGGACGACGTTCTGCGGCGCGCCCCGCTCTTCGCGGCGCTCGATGACGAGCAGGCCGCTGAGCTGCGCGCCTCCATGGGCGAGGTCACTCTCGCGAGGGGCGACGCCCTGTTCCACGAAGGCGACCCGGGCGACCGCCTCTACGTGGTGACCGAGGGCAAGGTGAAGCTTCACCGCACCTCCCCCGACGGCCGCGAGAACATGCTCGCCGTCCTGGGGCCCGGCGAGCTGATCGGCGAACTGTCCCTCTTCGACCCCGGGCCGCGTACCGCCACCGCGACCGCGCTCACCGAGGTCAAGCTCCTCGGCCTGGGCCACGGCGACCTTCAGCCGTGGCTGAACGCCCGCCCGGAGGTGGCCACCGCCCTGCTGCGCGCCGTCGCGCGCCGGCTGCGCCGCACCAACGACTCCATGTCGGACCTCGTCTTCTCGGACGTCCCCGGCCGTGTCGCCAAGGCGCTGCTGGACCTGTCGCGCCGCTTCGGCGTGCAGTCCGAGGAGGGCATCCACGTGGTGCACGACCTCACCCAGGAGGAGCTGGCCCAGCTCGTGGGCGCCTCCCGGGAGACGGTCAACAAGGCCCTCGCCGACTTCGCCGGCCGCGGCTGGCTGCGCCTGGAGGCGCGCGCCGTGATCCTGCTGGACGTCGAGCGGCTGGCCAAGCGCTCGCGCTGACCCCGCGGGCGCCGAGGCGCGCCCGCCCGTAGGAGGGTCCCGTTCCGGCGGGGCCCTCCTACGGCGTGCTCGGGCGCTTCGTCTCGCGGCCCTGGGCTGCTAGATCAGCCCGTGCTCGCTCAGATAGTCCAGCTGCGCCCTGACCGACAGCTCCGCCGCCGGCCACACCGCGCGGTCCACGTCCGCGTACACGTGCGCCACCACCTCGGCCGGAGTCCGGTGCCCCGCCTCGACGGCGGTCTCCACCTGGGCGAGGCGCTTGGCCCGGTGGGCCAGGTAGAACTCCAGGGCGCCGCGCGCGTCCTCCAGGACGGGGCCGTGGGCGGGCAGGACCGTCCGTACGTCCTCCTCGACGACGAGCGACCGCAGCCGGCGCAGTGAGTCGAGGTAGTCGCCGAGCCGCCCGTCCGGGTGGGCGACGACGGTGGTGCCCCGGCCGAGGACGGTGTCCCCGGTGATCACGGCCCGGTCCGCGGGCAGGTGGAGGCAGACGGAGTCCGCCGTGTGGCCGGGCGCGGGGACGACCCGCAGTTCCAGGCCTCCGACGGTGATGACGTCGCCTGCGGCGAGCCCGTCGCCGCCCACGCGCAGGGCCGGGTCCACCGCCCGCACCGGCGCGCCCGTCAGCTCGGCGAAGCGCTCGGCGCCGCCGGAGTGGTCCAGGTGGCCGTGGGTGAGCAGGGCCAGGGCGATCCGCCGGCCCGATTCCTCGGCCGCGGCGATGACGGCCCGCAGGTGGGACTCGTCCAGCGGGCCGGGGTCGACGACCACCGCCTGGTCGGACCCGGGCTCGGCCAGCAGCCAGGTGTTGGTGCCGTCGAGCGTCATCGCGGACGGGTTGGGCGCGAGGACGCAGGTCGCGCGCGGGGTGGCGGGACCGGCCGGGCTGCCCGCCCGGGGGCGCCCCGGCGGTTCGGCGGGTACGGCTGCGTACGTCATGCGTCGGCTCCCGGAGTCGCGGTCGCTGGGGTCTGCGGAGGGTCCTGAGGGCGGGACGAGAGGTGCTTGGTGAACTCCTCGTGCCCGGGCCAGCTCAGCACGATCTCTTCCCCCACGAGCCGGGCCCGTGCGAGCACCGGGGTGAGATCCCGCTCACCCGCCGCCGCCAGCACCGCGGGCACGTCCCCGTACGGCAGCAGCGCACGCAGCGTGGAGACGGTGGGCGGCATCATCAGCAGCTCGCCGCGGTCGTATCCGGTGACGGCCTCGGCGGGGCGGATCCAGACGGCCCGGTCGGCCTCGGTGGAGACGCCGGCGGTGCGCTGGCCTTCGGGCAGGGCCGCCACGAAGAACCAGGTGTCGTACCGCCGGGGTTCGAACTCCGGGGTGATCCAGCGGGCCCAGCCGCCCAGCAGGTCGCTGCGGAGCAGCAGCCCACGGCGTTCCAGGAAGTCGCCGAACGACAGCTCGTGGCCGGCGAGCGCGGCACGGTCGGCCTCCCACTCCGCGCCGGTGGTGTCCGCGACGACCGTGGCCGGGTCCGGGCCGGCGAGCAGTACGCCCGCCTCCTCGAAGGTCTCGCGGACGGCCGCGCAGACGACGGCCTGTGCCACCTCCGGCTCGACACCAAGCCGGGCGGCCCACTCCCGCGGCGAGGGTCCGGCCCAGGGCACGTCGCGTTCGTCGCGGGGATCGACCGCACCGCCCGGATACGCGTACGCGCCGCCGGCGAAGGCCATGGAGGTGCGTCTGCGCAGCATGTGCACGGCCAGGGCGCCGTCGGTGTCCGTCCGCAGCAGCAGGACGGTGGAGGCGCGCCGGGGCGGTACGGGTTCGAGCTCGCCGTGCGCGAGCCGCCGGATCCGGTCGGGCCACTCGGGCGGGTACCACTGGCCGTTCCCGCGGCCGCTCGCGCGGTCGTCCGCTCCGTCGCCGCCCGTCCGGCCGTTCGTCGTCACCATGGCCGGATGCTATGCGCTGGTGCGCGGATGTTCGAGGGGGCGCGAAAGGCCCGGGGCGCCCGGCGCCACGGACCTCCACGCCCGGAACTCCTCACGGCGCGACGGGACTCGGCCGGTCCGCGCCGCACGCCCTGACCGATCCCGGCCCGGCGACGGAAGGATCCGGCCGCCCTCGAAACGAAGCGGACGTCAGTCCGCGACCTCCACCTGGAGCTCGACCTCGACGGGCGCGTCCAGCGGCAGCACCGCGACGCCCACCGCGGAGCGCGCGTGCACGCCCTTGTCGCCGAGGACTTCGCCCAGCAGCTCGCTGGCACCGTTCAGCACGCCGGGCTGGCCGGTGAAGTCGGGCGCGGAGGCGACGAAGCCCACCACCTTCACCACCCGGACGATCCGGTCCAGATCACCGACGACCGACTTCACGGCGGCCAGGGCGTTCAGCGCGCAGACGCCCGCCAGCTCCTTGGCCTGCTCGGGGCTGACCTCGGCGCCGACCTTGCCCGTGACGGGAATGGACCCCTTGACCATGGGCAGTTGGCCCGCGGTGAAGACGTACGCGCCACTGCGCACGGCCGGCTGGTAGGCGGCCAGCGGAGGAACGACGTCCGGCAGGGTCAGCCCGAGCTCCGCGAGCCTGTCCTCGACGGCACTCACGCCTTTTCCCGCTTCAGGTAGGCCACGAGCTGCTCGGGGTTGTTCGGCCCGGGAACGACCTGGACGAGCTCCCAGCCGTCCTCGCCCCAGGTGTCCAGAATCTGCTTGGTCGCGTGCACCAGAAGCGGCACCGTCGCGTATTCCCACTTGGTCATGGCCCGACTGTAATGCCTCACACTGACAGCCTCGTGCGTAGCCCGCGCGGCGACTGGTTAGGCTCCGCACCATGAGCAGGCTCCATGTCGTCAGTGGCAAGGGCGGTACCGGCAAGACCACCGTCGCCGCCGCTCTCGCCCTCGCCCTCGCGGCCGAGGGAAAACGCGCACTGCTGGTCGAGGTCGAGGGCCGGCAGGGCATCGCCCAGCTCTTCGAGACGGAGGCGCTCCCCTACGAGGAACGCAAGATCGCGGTCGCTCCCGGTGGCGGGGAGGTGTACGCGCTGGCCATCGACGCCGAGCGCGCCCTCCTCGACTACCTCCACATGTTCTACAAGCTCGGCAGCGCCGGCCGGGCCCTGAAGAAGCTCGGCGCGATCGACTTCGCGACGACCATCGCCCCGGGGCTGCGGGACGTCCTGCTGACCGGCAAGGCGTGCGAGGCCGTGCGCCGGAAGGACCGCGCGGGCCGCTTCGTCTACGACCACGTCGTGATGGACGCCCCGCCGACCGGCCGCATCACCCGCTTCCTCAACGTCAACGACGAGGTGGCGGGCCTGGCCCGGATCGGTCCGATCCACAACCAGGCGCAGGCCGTGATGCGCGTCCTCAAGTCGCCCCAGACGGCGGTGCACCTGGTGACGCTGCTGGAGGAGATGCCGGTCCAGGAGACGGTGGACGGGGTGGCGGAACTGCGCGCCGCCGGGCTGCCGGTCGGGGGCGTGGTCATCAACATGGTGCGTCCCGAGGTCCTCGACGAGGCCGCCGTCGAGGAGGCCGCGAACGGCCGGCGCGACGCCGTCGCCGCGGCCCTCGCCGAGGCCCTGGCCCGGACGTCGTCCGGCGGCGGGAGCCGGGCGGGTGCGGCGGGCGCCCTGGTCGGGCCGCTGCTCGACGAGGCACGCGAGCACACCGGACGGCTGGCGCTGGAACGCCTCGGCCGCTCCCGGCTGGCGGAACTGTCCCTTCCCACCAGCGAATTGCGGCTGCTCGGCGACGGCGTGGACCTGGCCGGCCTGTACCGCATGGCGCGCGCGCTGCGGGAACAGGACATCGTCCGGCGGGACGCCGGCGAGCGGGAGGGCGCGGCGCGGCGGACCACCGCGTCGCACGGCGGCACGTCCTACGACGGCACGTCGCACGACGTCACCAGCCGAACGACCGAGGGGGCCCAGTGAGCCTGGACAGGACGACAGCGCTCGACATCGACCCCATCCTGGACGACCGCCGCACCCGGATCGTGGTCTGCTGCGGCTCGGGCGGGGTCGGCAAGACGACGACCGCCGCCGCGCTGGGCCTGCGGGCGGCGGAGCGCGGCCGGCGGGTGGTCGTGCTCACCATCGACCCGGCGCGCCGGCTCGCGCAGTCGATGGGGATCGAGGAGCTGGACAACGTGCCGCGCCGGGTGCCCGGCGTCGACGCGGCCGCCGGCGGCGAACTGCACGCCATGATGCTGGACATGAAGGGGACCTTCGACGAGATCGTCGAGGCGCACGCCGACAGGGAACGCGCCCGGGCGATCCTGGAGAACCCCTTCTACCAGTCACTGTCGGCCGGCTTCGCCGGGACGCAGGAGTACATGGCCATGGAGAAGCTCGGCCAGCTCCGCTCCCGCGACGAGTGGGACCTGATCGTCGTCGACACCCCGCCGAGCCGTTCGGCGCTGGACTTCCTGGACGCGCCGAGCCGGCTGGGGTCGTTCCTGGACGGCAAGCTCATCAAGCTGCTGATGGCCCCGGCGAAGATCGGCGGACGGGCCGGGATGAAGTTCCTGGGCGTCGGGATGTCCGTGATGAGCGGGCCCCTGAACAAACTGATGGGCGCCCAACTGCTGCGTGACGTACAGACCTTCGTGGCGGCGATGGACACCATGTTCGGCGGATTCCGTACCCGTGCCGATGCCACGTACCGCCTGCTCCAGGCTCCGGGAACGGCGTTCCTCGTCGTCGCCGCCCCCGAGCGGGACGCGCTGCGGGAGGCCGCCTACTTCGTCCAGCGACTGGCCGCCGAGCGAATGCCGCTGGCGGGGCTGGTGCTGAACCGGGTGCACGGCAGCGGTGCCGCACGGCTCTCCGCCGAGCGGGCGCTCGCGGCGGCCGAGGCCCTGGCCGACGAGGCCGGCGGGCCGGACGAGCCCGTACGGTCCCCGGCGCACGCGGGTGGCACCGCGACGGCGGATTACACAGAAAATCTTGCCGGTTCCGGCATTGTGGATCGTGGCAGCGGGCAAGCTGGGACACGTACCGCTGACGACCCTGGCACCGTCACTCCCCTCGACACATCCTCTCCCGAGAGCGGCTTCCCCCAGCCCGTGTCACCCGGAGTGCCCACGATGTCGGCAGACTCCGCGGCACCGTCAGGAACAGCAGCTCCGGCAGCGCCGGCACCATCGGGATCCGCATCCGCGCCGTCGTCTTCGTCACCGGTGTCGTCCACGTCATCGAGGTCGTCGACGTCATCGAGCGCGGACGCGGATTCCGTCGGTGCCGCGCAGGCGGGTTCCGACGCGGAGTCGGTCATCACGGAATCCGTCACAGCGGAAACCACGGATTCGGCCGGAGGGGGCACCACTCTCTCCACCGAGAAGCTCGCCGCCGGGCTTCTGCGTCTGCACGCGGAGCGCATGCGGGTACTCACGCGCGAGCGGCGCACCCGGGACCGTTTCACCGCGCTGCACCCGGACGTTCCGGTGGCCGAGGTGCCGGCGCTCCCCGGTGACGTGCACGACCTGTCCGGGCTGCGGGCCATCGGCGACCGGCTGGCCGGGCAGCCGGTTCCGGCCGACGGGCCGGGTAGGGCGGCCGAGGGCGCGGTGCCGTCCCAGCCGGGGGCGGACCGGGCGGAGTAGCCGCGGCCGCGGGCCGTAGTGCTGCGGACCATAGCGCTGCTGCGAGCCGTAATGCTGCGGGCCATAGCGCCGCGGCCCGTAGCGCCCTGAGCCGTAGCGCGCGTGACAGTGGAAGGACCGGGTCCGGTCCGACGGCCCGGGCGGCGTGGTGGAAAGGAGCGGCCGGAGGGGCCACAGGGAGCGGCAGGCCCTGACGCCGACCCGCGTCAGCCCGGCGGTCTACCCGGCCGCCGCGTACGCGTCGTACTCCTCCTCGCCCAGCGGCAGGAGGCCGGCGCCGCGCTCGTACTCGGTGCGGGCGGTCTCCAGCAGCCTGCGCCAGGACGTGACCGTCGGCCTGCGGCGCAGCAGTGCCCGCCGCTCGCGCTCGGTCATCCCGCCCCAGACGCCGAACTCGACGCGATTGTCGAGCGCGTCGGCCAGGCACTCGGTGCGGACCGGACACCCGGTGCAGACCGCCTTGGCCCTGTTCTGCGCTGCGCCCTGAACGAACAGTTCATCCGGATCGGTAGTGCGGCAGGCGGCCTGCGCACTCCAGTCGGTTACCCAGCCCATGCTGGCGCCGTCCTCTCCCGAATTGAGGCTCCCCCACGGCGGCAGCGGCATATTCACCGTTGCCAGTTGAGGACGTTACGGAAGCAGGACAGGGGGCAACACCCCCTTCGGGCCCAATCTTGAATGGCCCGAACGGACTATGCGTACGCGGCAGATCACCCAACGGAGTGACCTGACGACATCAAAGACTTTCCTGTGCAGACAGGGACACTTCACCCTTCTCGCACGGGACGCCCAGTGACACATACGGCAATACGGACACACCTCATCACCTACAGGAGTGAAGGCACGGGTGATGCTGAAGAAGCCGCAGTGGCTGGCGTAAAACAGCGTAGGCGAACACACGGGCGTCTGTCCGCCGAATGAGAACGTAGGCTTTCCTTCATGGCTATGAAGCGCTCGGGCGGGGGGGCCTCTTCAGGGGCCCAGCAGGCCGCCAAGTTCCTCGGCGTCAGCGTCCTCTCCGGAGTTCTGCTGGCCGGTCTGGCCCTGCCGGCCGTCGGCGCGTTCGGCCTGGCGGCCAAGGGAACGGTGGAAGGGTTCGACGAACTCCCCGCCAACCTCAAGACGCCGCCGCTCAGCCAGCGCACGATCATCCTCGACTCCGAAGGCGGGGAGATAGCCAAGGTCTACTCCCGCGACCGCACGGTCGTCCCGCTGAGCCGGATCTCCCCGTACATGCAGAAGGCGATCGTCGCCATCGAGGACGCGCGCTTCTACGAGCACGGCGCGGTCGACCTCAAGGGCGTGCTCCGCGCCGTCAACCGCAACGCCCAGAGCGGCGGCGTCTCCGAGGGCGCGTCCACCCTCACCCAGCAGTACGTGAAGAACGTCTTCATCGAGGAGGCCGGCGACGATCCCGACAAGGTCGCCGTCGCCACGCAGCAGACCATCGGCCGCAAGGTCAAGGAGCTGAAGTACGCCATCCAGGTGGAGAAGGAGCTGGGCAAGCAGCGCATCCTCGCCAACTACCTGAACATCACCTTCTTCGGGCAGCAGGCGTACGGCGTCGAGGCCGCCTCCCAGCGCTACTTCAGCAAGCACGCCAAGGACCTCACCCTCGGGGAGTCCGCGTTGCTCGCCGGGATCGTCCAGTCGCCCAGCCGCTTCGACCCGGTCAACGCACCCAAGGAGGCCGTCAAGCGGCGGAACTTGGTCCTCCAGCGGATGGCGGACCTGAAGAACATCACCCCCGCGCAGCTGGCCGCCGAGAAGGCGAAGCCGATCAAGCTCAACGTCAGCCGCCCCAAGAGCGGCTGCATCACCGCCGTCAACGGCGCCGGCTTCTTCTGCGACTACGTCCGGCAGACCTTCCTCCAGGACCCCGCCTTCGGCAAGACGAAGGAAGCCCGTGCCAAGCGGTGGAACGAGGGCGGGATGACGATCCGCACCACCCTCGACCCGCAGACGCAGAAGTCGGTGCAGAAGTCGATCAGCGAGCACGTCTACCAGAGCGACACGGTGGCCACGGCGATCTCGATCGTGGAACCGGGGTCGGGCAAGGTGCTCGGCATGGGCCAGTCGAAGCCGTACGGCTTCGGCAAGAACCAGACCCAGATCAACCTGTCGACCAACTTCTCGCAGGGCGGGTCCAACGGGTTCCAGCCCGGCTCGACCTTCAAGCCGATCATCGCCGCCGCCGCCCTGGAAGAGGGCAAGTCGGCCAACCAGTCGTACTCCTCCCCGTTCTCCATGCCCTACCCGGACGAGGTGGAGACCTGCGGCACCTCCTGGAAGAACGGCGGCGAGTCGCTCACCAACGAGAACAAGAGCGAGGTCGGCCCGTACGGCATGGCGGAGGCGACGGCGAAGTCGGTCAACACCTACTTCGTCCAGCTGCTCGGTGACATCGGGCTCTGCCCGGTGCAGAAGATGACCGAGAAGCTCGGCCTCAAGCGGGCCGACGGCAGGAAGTTCGAGGCCGTCCCGTCGATCGCGCTGGGCTCCCAGCCGATGTCCCCGCTGAGCATGGCCTCCGCCTATGCGGCCTTCGCCAACCGCGGCACCTACTGCACGCCGGTTGTCGTCTCCTCCGCGCTCGGCCCGAACGGCAAGCCGCTGAACGTGCCGAAGTCGAACTGCTCCCGGGCCATGTCCGAGGAGACCGCCCAGACGATCAGCACGCTGCTGAAGGGCGTCGTCGAGGACGGCACGGGCAAGGAGGCCGGCCTCGGCGGTCGCGACAGCGCGGGCAAGACCGGTACGACGGACGGCCGCAAGGCGGCGTGGTTCGTCGGCTACACCCCCAACATGGCCGGGGCCGTCTGGGTCGGTGGAGCGGGCGAGACCCAGGTCTCGATGGAGGACATCACCATCGGCGGCGTCTACCACGCCCAGGTCTACGGCGGTGACACCCCGGGCCCGATCTGGCGGGACGCCATGAACGGCGCCCTGGAGAGCAGGTCCGCCCCCACCTTCGACACGGTGCCCGGCATCGACACCGGGGACTCCGACAAGGGGGACAAGAAGGGGAAGGGCAAGAAGGGCGGCGACTCGGGCCGGCAGGGCAACAAGCCCGGCAAGAACGGGAAGAACGGAAAGCCCGGCGGGAACGACAAGCCGGGCCGGGGGCACTGAGGCGCGAGGCGTAAGAGGGACAAAAGAGGAGGGGCCTGCCGGACCATGAACGGTCCGGCAGGCCCCTCCTTTCTCTTTCGGCTCTTACGAAAGCTGCCGCTTCTTAAGAAAGCTGCCGCTTGACCTCGGCGGAGATCCGGCCGCCCTCGGCGCGGTTGCCGACCTTGGGCTTGACGATCTTCATCACGGCGCCCATGG
Organism: Streptomyces mobaraensis; assembly: GCF_020099395.1. NCBI lineage: Bacteria > Bacillati > Actinomycetota > Actinomycetes > Kitasatosporales > Streptomycetaceae > Streptomyces > Streptomyces mobaraensis. Next base: position 3,529,836 of record NZ_CP083590.1, read on the forward strand.
CCTTCGGCCCCTCGGCCCCACCGCTCTTCGCCTCGGCCACGGCCTCGGCGACGAGCGCGGTGAGCTCCTCGTCCGACAGCTGCTGCGGCAGGTACCCGGCGAGCACCTCGCCCTCCGCCCGCTCCCGCTCGGCGGAGTCGGCCCGGCCGCCCTTCGCGAACGCGTCCGCGGCCTCACGGCGCTTCTTCGCCTCGCGCGTGATCACCTTCAGGACCTCGTCGTCGGAGAGCTCACGGGCCTGCTTGCCCGCGGTCTCCTCGTAACCGATCGCGGAGAGGGTGAGACGGAGAGTGGCGGAGCGCAGCTCGTCGCGCGCCTTGATGGCGGCCGTGAGGTCTTCCTGGAGCTTTGCCTTGAGCGTGGTCATGCCGCAATCTTCGCATCCCGCCCCCGCCCGCGCCCCGCATTAACGAAGGCACCTGCCTCCAGAGCCGCTCGCGGCCCACAACTCCCCTTGGCCACCCGGCCCGTGACACGGCCGCCCCCCGCCGTCTGCGACCATGGCCGTATGCGCGCGCGATACGCAGTACCCCTGGGAATCACAGCAGTCGGCGCGGCGGGCATCGCCTACGCCGCCGGCTTCGAAGTCCGCTCCTTCCGGCTCCGGCGGGTGACCGTGCCCGTCCTGCCGCCCGGGATGCGGCCGCTGCGGGTGCTGCAGGTCTCGGACATCCACATGGTGAGCGGGCAGCGCAAGAAGCAGCGCTGGCTGCAGTCCCTCGCCGGCCTGCGCCCCGACTTCGTGATCAACACCGGCGACAACCTCTCCGACCCGGAGGGCGTCCCCGAGACCCTGGACGCGCTCGGTCCGCTGATGCGGTTCCCCGGCGCCTACGTCTTCGGCTCGAACGACTACTACGGGCCCAAGCTGCGGAACCCGGCCCGCTACCTCTTCGAGAAGGCCAGCGGACGGCACGGCCTCAACGGCAACGCACCGGCCGTCGGCGTGATCCACAACCCCTGGGAGGGACTGCGGGACTCCTTCGACAAGGCCGGCTGGGTCAACCTCACCAACACCCGGGGCCACCTGAAGATCGGCAGCACCGAGATCGCGCTCACCGGGCTCGACGACCCGCACATCAAGCGCGACCGGTACGACGCCGTCCAGGGCGGCCCGGTCCAGGACGCCGACTTCTCCATCGGCGTCGTCCACGCCCCCTACCTGCGGGTTCTGGACGCCTTCACGGCCGACGGCTACCCCCTGATCCTCGCCGGCCACACCCACGGCGGCCAGCTCTGCATCCCCTTCTACGGGGCGCTGGTCACCAACTGCGACATCGACACCGACCGGGTCAAGGGCCTCTCCACCCACCGCGCCGGCGGCCACCGCTCGTACCTCCACGTCTCGGCCGGCTGCGGCACCAACCGCTACACCCCCGTCCGCTTCGCCTGCCCCCCCGAGGCCACCCTCCTCACCCTCACCCCACGCGACGCCTGACCCGCGCCGCCGCCGAAGCCCCACCGGGCCGCCCTCGAACGACGAGGGCGGCCCCTTCCGCTCCCCCCACCTGCACCTCCCTGAGAACCGGATTTCGCCTCCCGGCTCCAGTCCGCTAAAGTAGAGCTCGTTGCAGCGGGGTGTAGCGCAGCTTGGCAGCGCGCTTCGTTCGGGACGAAGAGGTCGTGGGTTCAAATCCCGCCACCCCGACTTGGTTGCACAGGCCGGAGCCCTGATCCACAGAGTGGATCAGGGCTCCGGCTTTTTGGCATGGTCGACTGGGTGGCCGCTGGGGCGCGGCGGGGTGCGTTGTGATGCGGGTCACGAGGTGTTCGGCTCTGTGAAAGCAGGTTCCGCGGAGGGGGCGTCAACCCGTGGGTTGAGATGGTTCTCCACCCGGTTTCCACCCGGTGGTCAACCCGGGGGCCGACGATCGGAAGGGCCGTTCGCAGCAGTCTTGGAGTTGTGAACACCACCGATTACATCGTCAACGGCATCCTCGTCCTGATCGTCCTGCGCCAGGTGCGCGGCGGGCGGCTCGACCTGTCCAACCTGGTGCTGCCGGTCGTGCTGGTCGGCGCCACCGCCGCGTACTACCTGCGGGACGTGCCGACGGCCGGGAACGACCTCGTGCTGGAGCTGGTGCTGGCCGGCGCGGGGGCTGTGCTGGGGGTGCTCTGCGGGATCACGACGCGGCTCTGGCGCCGGAACGACGGGGTGTACGCCAAGGCGGGCGTCGCCGCCGCCGCGTTCTGGGTCTTCGGGATGGCATTCCGGATGGGCTTCGTCTTCGCCGCCGACCATGGCGCGGGTGACGCCATAGCCGACTTCAGCCGGACGCACGAGATCACCTCGTCCCAGGCATGGGTGGCGGCCTTCGTCCTGATGGCGCTGTCCGAGGCGGTAGCCCGCCTGGTGGTGATCCGGTACCGGGGCTACCGAATGTCCTCCTCCCCCGCGGTGTCGGTGTGATCGCCGCACGTCAGAGGCCGGGCTCGCGTTTCGCGGGCCCGGCCGCGCCTATGCTGTCCGACATGAGTTCGACGCCGCCCGGCGGTCGTGCGGGGGACAGTCCGAGGGTCGCGGAGGCACGGTCGCGCGCGACCCTGCGCGCTCTGCGTCAGGGCACACGCCTGCACCTGGCGCTCTGGGCGATCATGGTTTCCACCGCGCTGTCCGCCGCCCAGAGCCAGCCCGGTCCGGGTGTCACCGGCGAACGCCTCGTCGTCAGCCTGGCGTTGGCCGCATGCCTACTGTCCCTGGCCTTCGCGGCGCTGATCCGCCGCAGGCAGCCCGAGGCGGTCACCGTCGCGCTGTCGCTGGTCCTGGGGGGTGGCGGCAGCGTCCTGGCGTTCCTTCAGTCGGGTTCGCTGATGGTCGTCCCCGTCTCCGCCGCCGTCGCGCTGCTCTTCGCGCGTCTGCGGCCCGGACTCGCCGTGCTGCCGGCGGTACCGCTGACCGCGGCGATCACCGTCGTCACCGCGTGCGTCAGCACGTCCGGCAACGCGTTCCAGGAGGGGACGGCAGCAGCCCTGCTGTGCGCGGTGCTCGGTGCCGTCTGCATGTTCGCCCGCCAAGCCCGGCTGCGGCACGATCAGGCCGAGTTGCTGCTCGCCGAGCTGGAGGACTCCCGGGAAGCGCAGGCGCGGGCCGCCGCCGTCGCCGAGCGCACGCGCATCGCCCGGGAGCTGCACGATGTCCTCGCGCAGTCCCTGTCCGCGCTCGCCGTGCAGTTGGAAGGGGCCCGCAAGCTCGCCGAGCGGGACGAAGTCGACCCGGTCCTGCGGCAACTGATCGTTCGCAGCGGCGAACTGACCCGGGAGGGCCTCTCCGACGCGCGGCAGGCCGTCGCCGCCCTGCGTGGGGACGACGCGCCCGTGGCGGACCAACTCACCGCGCTGGTCGGCCGGTGCCGTCGCGACCTCGCGCTGCCCATCACGCTGTCGGTCTCCGGACAGCCCCGGACGCTGACGCCGGAGGCGAACCTCGCGCTGTACCGGGGTGCGCAGGAGGCGCTGACCAACGCCGCTCGCTACGCCCCCGGTTCGCCCACCACCGTCGTGCTGCGCTACACGCCGCAGGCCACCACGCTGACCGTCTCGGACGAAGGACGGGCCGCGGGCGCGCGGGACGACGACACCGGCGACGGCGTTCCGGCACCGCCCGCCGAAGCGTGGACGGGCGGCGGAAACGGTCTGCGGGGGATGCGCGAGCGCATCGAACGTGTCGGCGGCCGCAGCCACGCGGGACCCGCCGGGGAAGGGTGGACCGTGGAGATGGAGATACCGGTATGAGCGATTCCGTGGCTCCCATCAGGGTGCTGGTGGCCGACGACCAGCGGGTGACCCGTGAGGGTCTGATGCTGTTGGTCGGCCTGAACGAGGGCATGGAGGTCGTGGGCGGGGCGGCCGACGGCGCGGAGGCGGTGGCCCTGGCCTGCGAACACCGGCCGGACGTCGTGCTCATGGACCTGGCGATGCCGGGGACGGACGGACTCGCCGCGACCCGGATGCTCCGCGAGCAGGCGCCGGGGATCGCCGTCCTGGTGCTGACGACGTACGCGGACGACTCGTCGGTCTTCCCCGCGCTGCGGGCGGGGGCGAAGGGGTACCTCACCAAGGACGCGGGCGCGGACGAGATCGAACGGGCGATCCGGGCCGTGCACGGGGGACGGATCTGGATGGACCCGGTGGTGCAGGAACGCCTGATCGCGGTCGTCACCGCCGGGGACCAGCCTCCCCTGTCCGAGGCGGCCCCGGGCGGCTCCCCGCAGGACTCTCCAGCAGCCGCGCCCCGGCCGGTTCAGCCGAGTCGGCCGTCGCACGCGACTCAGACTCCTCCGACGTCGCAGGTGCCGCAGACGTCCCAGTCGGCGCGGGACGTCTCCGTGCCTCCGCAGGATCGGCTGACCGCCCGGGAGACGGAGATCCTCACCCTGATCGCGGAGGGGCTGTCCAACGCCGAGATCAGCGAACGCCTCTTCCTCAGCCGCGCCACGGTCAAGACGCACATCAACCGCGTCTTCGCGAAGACCGGCGCCCGCGACCGCGCCCAGGCCGTCCGCTACGCCTACCGCTCCGGGCTGGTCGGCTGACGCCCGGCACCCGACACCTCGGCGCCTCGCGCCCCGGGTCGTCAGGCGCGTCGGCGGTCGGTCGCGTCCTGCTGTTCCAGGGTGACCAGCAGGTCGGCCAGGGCGGGCAGAGCGTCGTCGATGGCCAGGCGGCCGGCCGGGGGCAGGGCGTCGAGGGCGCGGCGGAGGGCGGCGGTGCTGGTGCGGTCGTAGCGGTCCAGCATGTCGAGGGCGCGCGGGGTGGCGGACAGGTGGACCGTGCGCAGGTCGGTGGCGGACGGGGTGCGCTCGACCAGCTCCGCGGCGGCCATGGTGCGGACGAGGTTGCTGATCGTGGAGGGGGCGGCGCGGAGGCGTATCGACGCCTCGCGCGGGGTGATGCTCCCGGTTTCGGCGAGTACGCGCAGCAGCTCGATCTGCGCTTCCGGGAGGTCGGGGAGCCCTTCCGAACGGCGGGTGCGCAGCACGGCGCGGCGCAGGGGGCCGAGCAGCCGTCCGAGCTCTGTCGCGGTGTCCATGACTCCATTGTGCCGGTGAGGTTGTTTTGCATCAAACATGTTTTGTTGCAAAATGAAGTAGCCCGCACTTCAACAGCTCCTTGGAGGTAGATCATGGGTGCGCTCAGCGACCTCGTCCCGGCGCAGGACCTCTCCGGCATCGTCGGCCACCGGTTCATCTACACGTACGCCAACGGCTGGCAGTACGAGATGTACGTCAAGAACGACCACACCATCGACTACCGCATCCACAGCGGCCACGTCGGCGGGCGCTGGGTCAAGGACCAGGAAGTCGATCTGGTCCAGCTCGGCGAGGACAGCTTCAAGGTGTCCTGGACCGAGCCCACCGGCACCTCGGTCGCCGTCAACATCATGCCGGGCAAGCGGCGGCTGCACGGCGTGATCTTCTTCCCGGACTGGATCCGGCAGCACGGCGAGCGGACCGTCTGCTTCCAGAACGACCACCTGGACGAGATGCGCGCCTACCGTGACGCCGGGCCGACCTACCCCATCTACGTCGTCCCGGAGTTCGCCCGGATCACGCTCGACGAATACGTCGGTCCGGACGACGACTCGGTCATCTCCGTGGCTCCCGGGGACCTTCCGGAGGGCTGGGCCGAGCGCGTCGGCTGAGCGGACGGCACCCCGAGGCGCCCCGACGCGCCCGGACCGGTCGGACCGCCCAGACCGGTCGGACCGCCCAGACCGGTCGGACCGATCGAACCGGTCAGGGGAGCCCGCTCGGGATCGGCCCTCATGGCTCCCCCTACGGCTCGGGGTTGCGGAAGGTGAACATCTTTCCGGGATCGATCCGGGCCCACGCCATGTCCTTGAGCCATCCGTCCCACAGCGCCCTCCCGTGCAACTCGATCAGGTAGTTCTCCAGGTCCGGGTCCTCCGTCGGCGACACCTGAACGGCCTTGCCGTGCACGGTGATCTGCAGCCGCTGCCCGTCGAAGAAGGTGGCGCTGACCGCGGGGCGGGCGCGGATGTGACGGACCCGGACGGAATCCGGACCGGATCCGAAGTGGAAGCGGCCCCGGTAGAAGTGCCCGTCGACGGGGCCGACCCGGGGGTCGCCCGAGGTGCCGGCGGTGGCCAGCGCCATGATCTTGATGCCGTCGAGCGCGGCCACGACTCCGGTCGCGTCCATCCGGCGGTCCTCGCCGATGATCCGGCGCAGATGGGGGCCCGCCCCGGCGTAGCTGTCGTCGAGCAGGCGCTGGAGAGCTTTCATGTCTTCCGGCGTCTCGTACATGTTCCCCACTATGAGTCCGGCCACTGACAGCGGTCGGCGAAACGCCCGGCGTCCGGCCCTACCGGCTCGACAACCACCCGTGAGAGTCACGGAGTTATCCACAAGCGGGTGGTTGTCCACAGACTCGGTGCCGTCCGAGCCGGATGTCGGTGGTTCGGCGCAGAATGGGGTCATGACTGAGAGCAACGGGGCCCTACGGGGCGACGAGTCCATGCCCGACTGGGAGAAGCGCTTCCGGGCGCCCCGCACGGGGCTGCCCGGATGGGCGGAAGAGGCGCCGGACCGCTCGCTGTTCACCTCCAACGCGACCGGCACCTACGAGGTGTACGCGTGGGACCGGGCGAGCGGTGAGCGGCGGCAGGTGACGGACCGCCCCAACGGCACCACGGGCGGGATACTGACGCCGGACGGCGAGTGGATCTGGTGGTTCTCGGACACGGACGGCGACGAGTTCGGCGTCTGGATGCGACAGCCCTTCCACGGCGGAGCGGACGAGCCGGCGGTGCCCGGCCTGGAGCCCTCCTACCCGAGCGGTCTGGCCCTGGGCCGGGACGGCACCGCGGTCGTCGGCCGGTCCACCGACAAGTCAGGCTCGTCGGTCCACGTGGCCCGCCCGGGCGCGGAGCCGATGGAGATCTACCGCCACGACGAGTCGGCCGTGGTCGCCGGGCTCTCGCACGACAGCACCCTGATCGCGATAGAGCACACCGAGCACGGCGACGCCATGCACTCGGCCGTGCGGATCCTCCGGCTGGACGGCACGACCGTGGCGGAGCTGGACGACACCCAGGGCGGCACCCAGGAGCTCGGGCTGTCGGTGACGGCCTTCTCCCCCGTCCCGGGTGACTCCCGGCTGCTCCTCGGCCACCAGCGGCGCGGCCGGTGGGAGCCCCTGCTGTGGGACGCGGTCACCGGTGAGGAGACCGTGATCTCCCTCGACCTCCCCGGCGACCTGGAAGCCGACTGGTACCCGGACGGTTCGGCCCTGCTCGTCGAGCACAGCCACCACGCCCGCACCGAGCTGTGGCGTTACGACCTGGCGGACGGTTCTCTGAGCCGTCTGGACACCCCCTCGGGCACGGTGTCCGGTGCCCTGGCGCGCCCCGACGGGTCGGTGGAGTTCCTCTGGTCCTCGGCCGAGAAGCCGCCCGTGGTCCGCTCCACGGCCGGGCACGTGGTGCTGGAGGCACCGGCCGGGGCGGACGGTGTGGTCCGGGCGCCCGAGTCGGTCCCGGTGGAGGACATATGGGTGGACGGGCCCGGCGGCAAGGTCCACGCCCTGCTGCAGAAGCCGGCGGGCGAGGGCCCCTTCCCGACCGTCTTCGAGATCCACGGCGGCCCAACCTGGCACGACAGCGACGCCTTCGCCGCCGGCCCGGCGGCCTGGGTGGACCACGGTTTCGCGGTCGTCCGAGTCAACTACCGCGGCTCCACCGGTTACGGCCGGGCGTGGACGGACGCGCTCAAGCACCGCGTCGGGTTGATCGAGCTGGAGGACATCGCGGCCGTCCGTGAGCACGTCGTCGCCACCGGTCTCGCCGACCCCGAGAAGCTGGTGCTGTCGGGCGGCTCCTGGGGCGGATACCTGACGCTGCTGGGAGTGGGCACGCAGCCCGGCGCCTGGACGGTGGGCCTGGCCGCCGTGCCCGTCGCCGACTACGTCACGGCGTACCACGACGAGATGGAGGCGCTGAAGGCCCTCGACCGCACTCTGCTCGGCGGCACTCCCGAGGAGGTGCCGGAGCGCTTCGCCGCCTCGTCACCGATCACTTACGTGGACGAGGTCCGGGCGCCGGTCTACATCTCGGCCGGCGTGAACGACCCCCGGTGCCCCATACGCCAGGTGGAGAACTACGTGCGGCGGCTCGAGGAGCGCGGTCACCCGCACGAGGTGTACCGGTACGACGCCGGCCACGGCTCGCTGGTCGTGGAGGAGCGGATCAAGCAGCTCCGGCTGGAGATCGCTTTCGCGGAGCGTCACCTGGGCCTTCGGGACGGCCGCCCGGAGCACCGGAGCGCCGCACCGGCGTGATGCCGGTGTCGGGTAGCCGGGCATGAGGCGCCCGGACATCGGGCGCCCCGGATATCGGGCGCCCCGGATATCGGATGGCCCGTACATCGGGCGCCCGGCGCGAGGTGCAGGTGCGTCGTGCAGTGCAGGTGCAGGTGCCGGGCCCCGGCCGGAAGCGGGGCTCTGCGTCCGGCGGCGGGCGGGGTCCGGCCGGGAACCGGTTCGTCAGGCCACGGGGGTCTGGTCGGGCGCAGCGGCTTGGCCAGCCGCCGGGGTCTTGCCCGCCGCGGTGGGTGCGGCGGATGCGGCCGATGCCGTGGCCGCGGCGACCGGACCCGGGTCCGGGGCGAGGCCCAGGGCAGCGTCCCGCGCGGCCTCGGCCTCGCGACGGAACAGCCGGAACCACATGAAGAGCACGAAGCCCACGAAGACGAACCACTCACCGGTGTAACCGAGGTTCTGGAACGCCTTGAGGTCCAGGCCGGTGTTGGGCGGAGCGGCCGGGGGCACCGGGGTCAGGGGGGCGGGCGCGTCCGTCGCCGTGATCCAGGCGTCGTACACCTGATAGGGAAGGAGGTTGACCAGTGAAGCGGCACTGATGACGCCCAGTTGGCCGGCGGGCAGGCCGCCGGTGTGCACGCCCTTCGACGTCGCGCTCTCCGACGACTGGAGCGCGCCGGCGACGGTGACCCGGCCGGGCGGCGGGGCCGGCACCTTGGCCGTGTCCGCCTTGGAGTCGGCGTCACCGGGCACCCAGCCGCGGACCACGGGCAGCGCCTTGCCGTCGTCGGTGCGCAGCGGCGTCAGGACGTAGAAGCCCTTGCGGTCGTCGAGGTCGCGGTCGGGCACGAGCAGCTGGTGCTCGGTGTCGTAGCGGCCGGTGGCACTGGCCTTGCGTCCCGAGGTCTCCGTCGTCACCGGCAGCAGGTCGCGCAGCGGCGTGGCGGCGGCACGGCGCGCCTCGTCGGCCTGGGTCTGCTGTTCGTGGTGCGAGTCGACGCGGGTCTCGAAGCGGCCGAGCTGCCAGCTGCCCATGAAGAGGCAGAAGGGGATGGCGAGCACGGCGAAGACGTTGATCCCCCACCAGCGAGGAGTCAGCAGGAACCGGTACACACGTCCACGGTACGGGGAACGCGGAGCGTGACGGCAGGCGGCCCTCGGGTTGGGCCGCCCCTCGGAGGCCGGTTCGCGGTCTACGTGGGCGGGGCGACGGCCGGGAGGGCGCCCGTGTGGTAGACGGTCCCGGCGCACGCGTCGGGGATGCGGGCCTCCGCCGCGGCCGGTTCACCGGCCACCGGGGTGTTGGTGAGGGTGACGCTGCCCGTCGGCGCCGGCGGGGCGGGCGTCTCGGGCGGCACGACGGCGGGAGGGGAGGGTGAGATTGAGGCGGCGGGGGCGTCGGCGTCCCGGCCGACCGATTTGCCGGGGGCACTGGCGGCGGGGGGCGGCGTGGCGGTGCCGGCGGCTTTAGTACAGCCCGCCGATCCGCTGCTCGTGGCGGGGATCCAGGCGAACTTCACCTCGTACGCCTGCCCCGGTCGGAGGACCACCGTGCTGGGTGCCCGCTCAGGGTCGGGGAGGCCGGCCGCCGGGTCGCCGGCGGTGTGGTCCACGACGGAGACGCGCGCCTTCTGCGCGCCGCCTCCGGTCTGGGCGACGAGTTCTCCGGGGCCGGTCACGGCGCACAGGGCGTGCGAGACGTTGACGATGCGGAAGGCGCCGTACACGCGGCCCGTGCCGTCGGCGGCGCCGACCGTCCCCGACCCCTTGCCGAGCTGGGCGCGGTCGCAGGTCGGAGCGGCGGCGCTGAAGGTGACGCCGGGGGTCGGGGAGGTGCTGCCGGCGGTGCCGTGGGGACGGCTCGGTTCCCGGCTCGCCTCGGGGGTGCCGGCCTCACCGCCCGGCTGCTCGACGCGGTGCTCGCCACGGGCGGCCGTTCCGCCGCCGGGCCGTGCGGTATCGGCGGGGCCGCCGTCGCGTTCTCCCGCGCCGACCGTCTCCTCGGCGTGCCGGTGGCTGTTCGCGGCGTTGGCGGGGCGGTCGTCGGAGCCGAGGACTCCGACGGTGTCGGCGACGTGCATCAGGGCGGGCACCGCCGCCCCCACCAGCACCACGGCCGCCACCGCGCCGCCCAGCGCCTGACGTCGGCGGGTGCGCCGGGCGGGTACGGCACGGCGCAGGTGTTCCAGCGCGTCGTCGGAGGGTTCGAGGTTCTCGACGGCCCCCTGCAGCATCCGGCGCAGCGCCTGCTCGTCGAGGGGCCGGCCGTCGAGGGGCCGGTCGTCGCTTTGGGGGCTTCCGTAAGGCTGCGCGCCGTGCGGCTGCGCGCCAGGCGAGGGTGCGCCGAGTGAGTGCGCGCCATGCGGCTGGATGTCGTGCGGCCGTGAGTCGTGCGGTTGCCCGTCGTACGGCTGCGCCTCGTGCGGCCGCTCAGCGTGCGACTGCGAGTCATGCGGCCGTGAGTCGTGCGACTGCGAGTCGTGTGGGCGTCGGTCCGGAAACTGGTCGTTCACGTGCTGCTCGTTCGGGTGCTGTTCGCCCGGGCGCGGCGGTGCGGCGGGCGGCGGTGCGGCGGGCGGCGGTGCGGCGGGCGGCGGTCCGGGGTGGGGGGACGTCGGATCGTTCGGGGAGGATGTCCATCGGTTGCCGTGGCGGCCGCGGAAGCGGCCGTCGCCCGGATTGCGGTGGTTCATGCCGGAGCCTCCATGGCGACACGGAGCGCGGCGATGCCCCGTGAGCCGTACGCCTTGACCGAGCCGATCGAGAGGCCCAGCACCTCGGCGACCTGGGCCTCGGTCATGTCGGCGAAGTACCGCAGGACGAGCACCTCACGCTGCCGGCGCTGCAGGCCGCGCATCGCCTTGATCAATTGGTCTCGCTCCAGCTGTTCGTACGCCCCCTCCTCGGCGCTCGCCATGTCGGGCATCGGCTTGGAGAGCAGCTTGAGACCCAGGATGCGGCGGCGCAGCGCGGAGCGGGACAGGTTGACGACAGTCTGCCGCAGGTAGGCCAGGGTCTTTTCCGGCTCGCGGACCCGGTTACGGGCGGAATGCACCCGGATGAAAGCTTCCTGCACGACGTCCTCGCAGGACGCGGTGTCGTCCAGGAGCAGCGCGGCCAGTCCGAGCAGCGACCGGTAGTGCGCCCGGTAGGTCTCCGTGAGGTGATCGACCGTGGTGCCGACGGCCATCGCCGCGTCGGCGGTCCCCGGCCGGACGTCGGCGTCCTGACGCGCCCCGGGCTGCTGCAGCGCGGTCACCGAAGCATGGGTCGCCACGCTCTGGGCTTCACCGGTCTGCGCGTCGGCGGCCCGGCCCCGGGTGGGCTGGGCCGGGATGCGAGCCGTCCGCTCGGACGTGGCGGACGAGGCAGAGGGAGCAGACGAAGCAGCGCCGGATTCAGAGCCCGGAGCGGGAGACGACGGGGGCCAAGGGGCGATCACCGGCATACCGCCCACAGCCCGCGTACGCGAGCGCGCGGCGACGCTTCCGCGCCTCGGGACCGTTGCGATGCTGATGACCTCTGCCACGTCTGTTGGACACGCTTCCCCCCGACAGGGTTGTACGCGCTCGGCGCCCCGGCCGCCGACGTGTCACGGACCGCCGCGCCGTGTGCCGCCATGCGTACCAGCCCTCCTCATGCCGCGAAACGCCCTGATCCCCGGCCGCCTTGAGCGAAGGCGGCGAGCAGGCCCCCGCCGGGCGGCCGGTCCTGGCGCCGGACGGGCACCGCGGTCCTGCCGTGCCCATGCCGCCGCCGGCCAGGGCGGCGGAAAGCGCGCGAAACGGGAAGCGCCTGCTCGAACGGAGCGTCCGCGCAGTTCAAGGGGCCCGGACCAATGGCTTGATCACAGAACCTTCACACGTTCCCCAGTATTGCGGAGCACCCGTCCCCGCCGCCACGAGTTCGGCAATCCGGGGACGGCGGGATACGGACCCGGAGCCACCGCTCGGACGCTCACCGACGGCGGGCGCGGCGGACGCGAGGAGACAAACCATCTGCCCCGCAAGCCCGTTGACGAAACAGGCGGCGCCGATGTCGTCATGACGACGGCGCCGCCGGTCCTGCCCCCCCTGTGACCGTCAGCGGGTCAGCGCCCGGTGCCGCCGTACACGACCGCCTCGTCCGTGTCGCTGTCCAGGCCGAACGCGGTGTGGACGGCGCGGACGGCCTCGTTCACGTCGTCGGCGCGCGTGACGACCGAGATGCGGATCTCGGAGGTCGAGATGAGCTCGATGTTCACGCCCGCGTTGGACAGCGCCTCGAAGAAGGCCGCCGTGACCCCGGGGTTGGTCTTCATCCCCGCGCCGACCAGCGAGATCTTGGCGATCTGGTCGTCGTAACGCAGGTGCTCGAAGCCGACGCGGCCCTTGGTCTTCTCCAGCGCCTCGATCGCCTTGCGGCCCTCGGCCTTCGGCAGGGTGAAGGAGATGTCCGTCAGACCGGTGGACGCCGCCGAGACGTTCTGGACCACCATGTCGATGTTGATCTCGGCGTCCGCGACCGCGCGGAAGATCGTCGCGGCCTCACCCGGCTTGTCGGGCACCCCGACGACCGTGACCTTCGCCTCGGACGTGTCGTGCGCGACACCCGAGATGATCGCCTGCTCCACCGGCTGACCTCCTGGAGGCTCGTTGCTCACCCATGTGCCCTTGAGCCCCGAGAAGGACGACCGCACATGGATCGGGATGTTGTAACGGCGCGCGTACTCGACGCAGCGGTGCAGCAGCACCTTGGAACCGGAGCTCGCCAGCTCCAGCATGTCCTCGAACGAGATCCACTCGATCTTGCGCGCCTTCTTCACCACACGCGGGTCGGCGGTGAACACGCCGTCGACGTCCGTGTAGATCTCGCAGACCTCGGCGTCCAGCGCGGCGGCGAGGGCGACGGCGGTGGTGTCCGACCCGCCCCGGCCCAGCGTCGTGATGTCCTTCTTGTCCTGGGACACACCCTGGAAGCCGGCCACGATCGCGATGTTGCCCGCGTCGACCGACTGCTGGATGCGCCCGGGCGTGACATCGATGATGCGCGCCTTGTTGTGGACCGAGTCCGTGATGACGCCGGCCTGGCTGCCCGTGAACGACTGCGCTTCATGGCCGAGCGTTTTGATCGCCATGGCCAGCAGCGCCATGGAGATTCGCTCTCCGGCGGTCAGCAGCATGTCGAACTCTCGCCCGGCAGGGATCGGCGATACCTGCTCGGCGAGGTCGATCAGCTCATCCGTCGTGTCACCCATCGCGGAAACCACGACAACGACCTGGTGGCCGTTCTTCTTGGCTTCCACGATTCGCTTGGCAACCCGCTTGATGCCTTCGGCATCGGCAACGGAGGAGCCTCCGTACTTCTGCACGACAAGGCCCACGTGCGCTCCTCGCAGCTCTGTGTAATGCGGTCGGCTCAGTCTAACGAGCGGCGGGAATGCGCCCCGGGGGAGCCGCATGCTGAGACGTCGTCGCCCGTTTCTCCGGGCGCATCCGGGGGCTTCCGGATGCGCCCGTAAGGGGCGCGGGAAAGCCCCGACGAGCCCCTTACGGGAACTCCGGGGCGCCCCCTGCGGGAGAAACGGGAGTTCTTGCGGTGGGGGTCCCCTAGCGGACGTACTTTTTCAACTGGTCTGTCTCCAGGGCGATGCCGACCGGGTCGGGAATCTCCACGACCGACCCGTACGGGTACGAATTCCGGGTCCGGTACTTCCCCTTCTCCGGCTCGCCGTAGACGGTCACCTCGCACGCGTCACGATCGATGAGCAGATAGACGGGGATGCCCGCGGCGGCGTACCCGTCGCGCCTCTCCCTACGATCCCGCCGGTCGGTGTCACCGTCGTACGACGTCACCTCGACCGCCATCAGCACACCATCCGGGTCCACCCACTCCCCCTGCCCGACGAAGTGGTCGCGGGGCACGAGCGCGCCGTCCGCACGCGCCCGGCCGGTGCGGCAGCTCTCCACCTTGAGCCCCTGCTCTGGGTATAGACGCAGTTCAGAGCGTTGCTGCATGCATCGCTCCAAGAGCCACATGATGATCGCTCCGCGATCCCCGTCCGGCACCGGCTTGACCTCTAGCTTCCCGTTGACGAATTCCAGGCGCACGGTCTCTGGTGCCGCGTGCGCGAGCTCTTCGAAGTCCTCGACGCTCATCTGGGGCCGGCCGGCGGCGCTGCGTGTCATGGTGTCGCCTCCTCGCCCCCATGGCGCCCCTACGGGAGCGTCCTGTGTGACAGTCACTCGGTTGTGGCCTCCTCCGTTTCGACCGGTCCGCGCCCGGGCCGCCGACGGCCGGCGGCGCGGGCAGGGCGCGATTTGTACTCCCACCGGGAGCGGAAACCGGCCCGTCCGTGCGCCACGCCGCGCCGTACGTGTGCCATCAGCTCGTCGAAGTCGCCGGGCAGCGGCTCGGGTTCCTCCGGGACGGCGCACGTCGCGCAGACGCCCGCGCCATCGCGGGTGGCCGCGTCGGTCCCGTGGCAGACGGCGCAGGCGACGTGGCTCCGGGCGACGATTTCGTCCGCGCCCTCCGGCTGCGGGGGTGGCAGCAGTGGCGGAGGCGACGGAGGTGGCAGGGACGGCCGGTACGGGATGGGCGGCATCTTGCTCTCCAGCCGCTTTCGCACGAGGGCGGCCGGGTTGTGGATCTGCGGCGGCAGCCCGTTCGACAGGGCCGCCAACAGCTGCTCCCTGTTCACCTGGCGTGCCAGCCACTCGGCGGCGAGCGGTTCGAGGGCGGAGCAGTCGGCGGCGGACAGGGTCAGACGGGGATCCCGGCTCCCGAGCAGGGCGAGGGCGCGGTAGGCGGGGGAGGGACGGGACGGGCTGGACGCTTGGGGTGGGTGAGGTGCGAGGGGTGGGAGGGGTGGATCGGGTGCGTGGGACGGCGGGTGGAGGTGGTGTACGGGGGCGGGGTCGTCCCGTACGGGATGGGGCTCGTCCCGTACGAGGTCGGGGTCGCCCCCTACGGGCTCGCCGTCTCCTACGGGCCTGGCCTCCCCTACGGGCCCGAGGTCCCCTACGGGTTCCGCACCTCCTACGGATTCCGCATCCCGTACGGGCTCTTGGAGTACGCCCAGGTGGTGCACTGCTTCCCACGCGCCCCCATCGGGCAACATGCCCTCCGCCACGCTCTCCCACCACTCCCGCGGGCGCGGCGTCCGGGAGAAGAAGGTGCAGGTGACCCAGCGCGAACCGTGTTCCCCGATCACCTGCATCCGCTTGCTGATCAAGTGTCCGGCCGCGACGAGGTTCCTGAGTGCCGTGCGGCACGCGGCCTGGCCGTAGTTCGGCAGCAGTTTGGCCAGGGTCTTGGCGTCCATCGCCGCACCCTCGGGGAGGCGGTCGACGAACGCCGCGATCGACTCCTCGCGGGCGGGCAGGTGCGCGAAGTCGGCACGTGAGCGCGGACGTTGGTCCGGCGCCTCGCGCTTCCCGAACCCCGGTTTCGCCATGGGGTATGCGGGGGTGGGCATGACAGCACTAGCATGGGCGGTAGCCACAGATCGCCTTTTCCGATCTCGTAGGTCAGACCCCGGACCCGGTGTTGGCGCACCGACCGGGGTCGTTTGTTGTCGCGAACGCTAGAGGTTCCCCACCGACCGTCGCAAGCTGATCACCGAACGTCATCTCCCCTGTGGTATACGCGCGTTGCCGCGCGCGAGGGGTGGGTGGGTGGGAAAACTCAACCCACCTCCCATTCCGTATAAAGAAAGCTCGGGTCTCGAAGCTCGGAGCTCCGAAGCTTGAGCCCCAGGGCCGGAGTTGGGAATTCCGTCGCTCGTCGCCGCGTGCGCTCCGAGCTCCGAGCTTCGTTGGCTTACCGCGCCACCTGAACCGCTTACACCGCCTCACACCACCGCCGACGGCCACACGCGACGCACGCATCGGTCAAGGTGAGCCGGGAATTCCGCGACCGAGGAGAGGTGCGGGGTGGGCAGTGAACCGAAGTCGCCCCCGTCCGCGTCCGCGCGGAAGTCGATGTCGGCCCAGCCGCCGCGGAACAGGACGACGTGGAGTTCGGTGTCGTTCGGGCCTGTGAGCACGAGGCCGACGGAGTCGGGGTCGTGGGCCGACGCCCGTTCGGTGAGGAGGGGCCGCGGCCAGGAAGCGGTCTCGTCACGCCACGTCAGGGGCTGTGCCGCGAGCCCCAGGGCGTGCCAGTGGGGCAGACGTTCCGCGATCGCGGCGGCCGCCTGGTCGAGATCGATGATCCGGTCCATGAGGAGGAATCGTTCCGCCTGAATCGGCGCACAGCTACGGAATATCCGTTCGCATGTGTGCCTGCATCACCACCGGACAGGCATCCCTCAGCGAGCGCGAACGTCCGCGCGAACGTCCGTCAGAGCGAGCGCAGCCGCGCCGTTCCGCCGATTTCCGCGGCCATGACGCGTCCGGCCTCCTCCTCCAGCTGCTCCTCCGTGCCGACGGTGTCCGTGTCGAGCCCGTCGAGTTCGTCGAGGGGCTGGTCGAGGCGGACGTGGGCGACGAGGGACTGGAGGGCGCGGAGGCAGGCGGAGGCGGTGGGGCCCCAGTTGGAGAGGTACGAGAACTGCCACCACCACAGCGCCTCGCTGACGCGGCCGTCCCGGTAGTGGGCCATGCCGTGCCGGAGGTCGGTGATGATGTCGGCGAGGTCGTCGGAGATCCGGCAGGCGACGGGGGCGCTGCGCGGGACGTACGGGTCGAAGACCTCGGAGTAGACGTCGACCGGGTCGAGGAGCGTCGCGAACCGCTCGCGGAGCTCGTCGACGTCGGGCTCCGGGCCCACGTCGGGCTCGTAGCGCTCGTCGGGCAGGAAGTCCTCGTGCGCTCCGAGCCGGCCGCCGGTGAGGATCAGCTGGGAGATCTCCAGCAGCAGGAACGGAACGGCACTGTCCGGTTCATCGCCGCGGGACACCTCGGTGACGGCGACGATGAAGCTCTCGATCGAGTCGGCGACGGAGACGACGAAGTCGTCCGGTTCGCGCTTGGCGTCGTGAAGCGTTGCGTCAGACATCGAGAAGTCGTCTCCCTTCGAAGGCACGCCCGAGCGTGACCTCGTCGGCATATTCCAAGTCTCCGCCCACAGGCAGCCCGCTGGCGAGCCGGGTGACTTTGAGTCCCATCGGCTTCACCATGCGCGCCAGGTACGTGGCCGTGGCCTCGCCCTCGAGGTTGGGGTCGGTGGCGAGGATCAGCTCGGTGACGGCACCGTCCGCGAGCCGGGCCAGCAGCTCGCGGATGCGCAGATCGTCGGGGCCGACCCCCTCGATGGGGCTGATGGCCCCGCCGAGGACGTGGTAGCGGCCGCGGAACTCACGCGTCCGCTCGATGGCGACGACGTCCTTGGGCTCCTCCACGACGCAGATGACGGCCGGATCGCGGCGCGGGTCCTGGCAGACCCGGCACCGCTCCTCCTGCGCCACGTTGCCGCAGACGGCACAGAACCGGACCTTGGCCTTGACCTCGGTCAGGGCCTGGGCGAGCCGACGGACGTCGGTCGGCTCGGCCTGGAGGATGTGGAAGGCGATCCGCTGCGCGCTCTTCGGACCGATGCCGGGCAGCCTGCCCAGCTCGTCGATGAGGTCCTGGACCACGCCTTCATACACGGATCGGGTTCTCCTTCTGGGATGCGGGCGGCCGGACGGCCAGGCGGTCAGACAGTCAGAACGGCAGGCCGGGGATGCCGCCGCCGAGGCCCTGGGCGAGCGGGCCGAGCTTCTGCTGCTGGAGCTGCTGGGCGGCGTTGTTGGCGTCGCGGACGGCGGCGAGGATCAGGTCGGCGAGGGTCTCGGTGTCCTCGGGGTCGACGGCCTTCGGGTCGATGACCAGGCCCTGGAGCTCCCCGGCACCGCTGACGGTGACCTTCACGAGGCCGCCGCCGGCCGAACCCTCGACCGGGGTCTCCGCCAGCTCCTGCTGAGCTGCGGCGAGGTCCTGCTGCATCTTCTGAGCCTGCTGAAGCAGCTGCTGCATGTTGGGCTGGCCACCACCGGGGATCACGGCTTCGCTCCTGTGCTCTCGCGACTACGGGTACGACGGCGCGCCGTGCGGCACGGCTGGGCGCCACGCCGGTCCGACGCGGGGTCGGTAGCCCGAGCCTACGTGCTCGCCGGGCGCGGCGCGCCATGCGAGGGGAAGAAGTCCGGGGTGGGCGGCACTCGGCCGGCACGCGGCCGTACGCGGGCGGGCCGGGGGCGGGCCGGGGGCGCGGGCCCACTGCCGTCGGCGTCCTGCCGCGCCCCCTAACGCCCTCTCTCGCGGCTCATCCGCTGGTCGTCCAACTACTCATCCGCTGCTCATCCCTCATTGGCGATTTCCTCGATCACGGTCGCGCCGAGTTCGCGAATGATCAGGTCGTGGCCGGTGAGGGCGGTGTCGTCGAGGTCGGGGTCGTCCTCGGCGGGCATGTCGTCCTCGATGGAGACCGACGGGGGCTCGGGCTCGCGGTAGGGCTGCGCCGGGGCGGCCGGAGCGGCCTGCTGCGGTGCCGCCGGGCCGGCAGGGGCCTGCGGGGGCTGCGGGGCAGGCGTGGGGGCCGGGGCGGCGGCCTGCGGGCGGGGGGCGGCCGGCGCCGAGGCACCCTGCGCGAAGCCGCCTCCTCCGCCACCACCACCGAAGCCACCGGCACCGGCGCCGCCGCCGTAGGCGCCACCGCCCGCGTACGCGCCACCGCCGCCGAAGCCGCCGCCGGGGCCGGCGGCCGGGCCGGCTCCACCGGCACCGCCACCGCCGCCACCGGTCGCGTCCACGACGAGCTCGACCTTCCACTGCACGCCGAAGGCGTCGCTGAGGGCCTGCCGGAGGACGTCCTCGCTGCCGCTGTTGGCGAAGCTGTCACGCGCCCCGACGTTGGAGAAGCCCACCTGGAGCGTGGTGCCGTCGAAGCCGCTGACCTGGGCGTTCTGGCTGAGCAGGATCCACGTGAAACGTCTGCGGTTCTTGACCGCGTCGAGGATCTGCGGCCACATCTGGCGCGCCTGGTCGACGCTGCCGCCATGCCCGCCATGCGCCTGGGGCTGCTGGGACTGCTGAGGCGCCTGCGCGGCCGGTGCGGTCGGTGCGGCCGCGGTCGGCCAGCCACCGGGCCGCGTACCCGGCTGGCCGGCCCCCTGCTGCGGGGAGGCCGCGGTCGGCCAGGCGCCGGGCTGGGCGGCGGGCGCCCCACCGGCGGGCGCCGCAGGAGCCGTGGCACCAGCGGACCCAGGGCCCTGCCCCGGCGCCGTAGCTGTCGGCCAGGCGCCGGGCCGGGAAGCGGCGGCGTCGGGCTGCGCAGATGCGGGCGCCGGCGGGGGCGCGGGCGCGACGGGAGCCGGTGCCGGCGCGGCCACGGGCGCGGGGGCCGCCGGAGGCTGCGCGCCCCCGGGAACGGCGCCCGAAACGGCCGCTCGGGCGGCGGCGGGCCCGGAAAGGCCAGGGGGTCCGGGGACGCCGGCGGGAGCGTGCCCCTGCGGCCCCGGCTCGTACCCGGCGGAGAGGCCGCCCTGCGGCGCCCCCATGAACCCGCCGGCGGCGGGCCCGGCACTCAGCCCCATCCGCTCCAGCTTGTCCAGCCGGGCGCGGACGGAGCGCTCGTCGTCGTACGCGCCCGGGAGCAGGACCCGCGCGCAGATCAGCTCCAGCTGGAGCCGGGGGGACGTGGCGCCGCGCATCTCCGTCAGCCCCTGGTTGACGAGGTCGGCGGCGCGGCTGAGCTCTCCGGCGCCGAAGACGGACGCCTGTGCCTGCATGCGTTCGACGACGTCGACGGGGGCGTCGATGAGCCCCTTCTCGGCGGCGTCCGGGACGGCGGCGAGGATGACGAGGTCGCGCAGCCGCTCCAGGAGGTCGGCCACGAAGCGGCGGGGGTCGTTGCCGCCCTCGATGACCCGGTCCACGACCTCGAACGCGGCGCCGCCGTCACCGGCCGCGAACGCGTCGACGACGGCGTCGAGCAGCGACCCGTCCGTGTACCCGAGGAGGGACGTCGCCATGGCGTACGTCACACCGTCCTCGGCGGCACCGGCGAGCAACTGGTCCATCACGGACATCGAGTCACGCACGGAACCGGCGCCGGCCCGGACGACGAGCGGCAGCACCCCGTCCTCGACCGGGATCTTCTCCTGCTCGCAGACCTGCCCCAGGTACTCGCGGAGCGTGCCGGGCGGGACCAGGCGGAACGGGTAGTGGTGCGTACGCGACCGGATCGTGCCGATGACCTTCTCGGGCTCGGTGGTCGCGAAGATGAACTTGAGGTGCTCCGGCGGCTCCTCGACCACCTTCAGCAGGGCGTTGAAGCCCGCCGAGGTGACCATGTGGGCCTCGTCGATGATGTAGATCTTGTAGCGGCTGGAGGCCGGCCCGAAGAACGCCTTCTCCCGCAGCTCACGGGCGTCGTCCACACCACCGTGGGACGCGGCGTCGATCTCGATCACGTCGATCGAGCCCCGCCCGTTCCGCGCGAGGTCCCGGCAGGACTGGCACTGCCCGCAGGGAGTGGGCGTCGGCCCCTCCTCGCAGTTCAGACAGCGTGCGAGGATGCGCGCGCTCGTCGTCTTGCCACAGCCGCGCGGCCCGCTGAACAGGTACGCGTGATTGACCCGGTTGTTCCGCAGCGCCTGCTGCAACGGGGCGGTGACATGCTCTTGCCCGATGACCTCGGCGAAGGACTCGGGGCGGTAGCGGCGGTAGAGCGCGAGGGACGACACACCTACGACGATATCGGGCCCCACTGACAAGTGGCCTCGCTCACAGTTTCCGGCCACAGCCACCCGCCGCCAGATCCCACCCGCCCCGCGGCCCCGCCCCCGGCAACGCCCCGCCGAAACCCGGCACGCCCCCGCAGCCCCCGGAAAACACAAGGGCCCCCCACGCACCCGCCAGAGCCCACTTACCCTTGCTGCCTTCCGGCCCTGGGGGAGTTGGGTGAGATAGCGCCACGTGAGGGGCTTGACCCCCACCCTAGCGCACTCCACCCCCACCCCGGCCCCCTCCCCCACCCGCACCCCCTCCCGACGATCTTGTCACCGATCGGGTTCGCGAGCACTGCTCCACGTCTTGTATTGTTTGCGGCGGAGGATTCGCCTAGAGGCCTAGGGCGCACGCTTGGAAAGCGTGTTGGGGGCAACCCCTCACGAGTTCGAATCTCGTATCCTCCGCACTCGCCCAGCAGGGCAGATGAAGGTCCCGACCGCTCAGCGGCCGGGACCTTCGTCGTTTCGCGGTCGCGGAATCGGCGGCGGTTTCCGGCTAGCGCCCGTTGAGGCGGGCCCTGCATGCCCTGCAGTACATGGCGGCGTTCCGCCCATAGCGCCGCATCATCTGGCCGCAGCCGGCGCACAGTCCCAGCTCCCACGGCGGGCAGCCCAGCGCGGCGGAGGCGGCGGCGCGTTCTACGGCGGTGATCCGCATCGGGCCGTGGGAGCGCTGGACCGGCATACGGGGAAGCGTGAAGCCGCCGGTCGGCTGACCGAGATCCCGGGCGGGCCGACCGTCGCTGACGAACCTGCCCTCCTCCCCCGCCCGGCAGGTGCGGTCGATCTCCTGCTCGGCGAACGTGACCACGTCGTCCTCGTCCTCCGCCTCGGCCAGGGCCGCAGGGAGAGGTGTCTTCTCGCCGACGAGCTCCTGCCACCGCGCGCGGTCGTCGGCCGAGACCCACATGTGGCGGCCGGCGCGGCCATTCCCTCGGTTGGGTACGTAGACCGGGACGCTGTCGCCCGTGGCGCTCTGCAGGACGAGGTCCTCGATCTGCACGGGCTTCCGCTGCGGGAGACACAGTGCGGGGACGAACCAGTCCGCGTGAATCGCGCCACAGTGGCCGGCACCGTCGCTGACGAGGCAGTGACGCTCGCTGCTCGGTGCGCATTTCCAGACTTCGAGGTGCCGGTACCCGCCGCGGATCACCATCTCCTTGCCTCCGGCGATGTCCTTCCACGGCATGTCGTCGACACGGGCCCACGGCGCCCGGTCGATCAAGGAAGCCGTCCGGTCCTTCGCCACCCAGAGCGGGGTGACGCCGTGCTCCACGGCGTTGACCGAGCGCCGGTGGACGCTGCTGGGGCTGAGGTGGTGGTACTGGATCTCCCAGCCGATCCGCAGGCCGCCGGGTCCGGTGACGACAGCGTCCGAGACGCTCCGCCGGTTGGCCATGGGAACCTCGGCCACGGCGGCCAGACCGTACCGCCCGGCGGTCTCGACGATCCGTTCCTTGGTGGCCTTGTGCTGGGCGCTCTCCGCCGGAGTGGCCTTGTGCGTGATCGGCAGATGCGAGGCGACGAGCGGTCGCCGGCCGCCCACGCGTCCTCGGCGGATGAACATCCAGGGTGCCTTGCCGCCCGACTCCGACAGGCACTCGCGCTTGTCGTGGTGCGCGAGGCATTCGAGCAGCCGCGGGTCGCGCTCGGAGACGCTGACGATGATCTCTTGGAGCAGGTCGGGACGGTCCGGGTGACCCAGGTCGGGCAGGGACAGATTGATCTCTATGCCATATCCGGTGTGCCACACCCCATTAGCCATCTCTCCACGATAGGAACGGGCACTGACATTCAATAGCCCGCGGGGTCAGGGGAGTTGTCCTGGGCAGGACAGGAATGGCAATCCCTGACACCAGCTTCCCGAGGCAGTCACCTCTGATCTTGATGCAACAGAGGGGCGGATCAGGCGCCGGCCGGCTCGTTCTGCGATTCCGTGTGCTGCTCCGGGGTGGCCGGTGGGGCGTGTACGCAGCGGACGACGGCGCCGGTGTCCGTTTCGCGCAGCCCGTGATGGTCGCACTGAAGGCACGCGTCCATCACGGCACGATCGCGCACGCGCTTGACGTCGGCGTTCAATTCCCTGAGTGCGTCGAGTGCGAGGGGCTGCTGGTGCCAGCGCGGCGGCTCGTACTCGGGAATGGCGTGGCGGGCCTCGATGGCGGTGTCGATTTTGCCGTTGAGGATGGTCACCGCGGCAGAGGACGCCTCCGCCGGCCCCATCGCCTTGCGCTCTTTCCAGCCTGCCGCCGTGTCGGCGGCCCTCCATGCGAAGCAGATCATCTGGCCGGGGGTGAATCCGGCGTCGAAGCCCTTTTTGACGATATCGGCGAGCTGTCGGCGGCGCCCTTCGGGCACTTCGGGGTACTGATACGTCTTCGTCAACAGCCCATCGAGGTAAAGGATGAGGTTGACGATCTCCATGTGCTCGACGAGTTCGGCAAGAGCCTGGCGGGCCTCATGTGCCGCCTGCCCGGGAGCCGTCATGTAGTGGCTCTTCACTGTCCGAGCGTGCGCCGTGATCACTTTGCTGTCGCCTACCAGGCGCCATCGCGCCTCCGTGAGGAAAAAGCGGGGACTGTCGTCGCCCTCCGAGAAAACGAACGCCTTTCGGGGCGTCTCGGCGGCGACGGCCAGGAGGTCCGCTGCGTACAGGTCGAGAATGGCGTCTCTGTCCCGGTCGATGTCCGCCGTCCACCCGAGAAGGCCCAGATCCACCATGCTGGGCAGTGGCTTGCCGGGGCGATAGGCGGCGTGGCCGACCAAGGCGAGGTACAGAGCCGGTGCGAGGGGACTGTCGTAGGGAATGCGGGCGCCGGCCCCGTCCTTGGCCTCCTCGGCCGCGAGGATCTCGGCGATCTCGGCCGCTTCCTCCTCCGCCTTCAGCCGCTCGCGTTCCTTCTCGGCCCGGGCGGCCTCAAGTCTGTGCTGACGCTCGCGCTCGCGTTCCTCCTCCCGGACGGCGCCGCATTCCTGGCACAGGTACTTGTCGTTGGGACGGTCGAGGAATTTCCCGGCCACCTTGACGGCCCACGAACGGTTGGCGACCCTGATCGGTTCGTCGCACTTGACGCACAGGGATCGCAGCAGAACCGCGTACGAAGCGGAGGTCGCGGTGGCCGCCGCCCATTGCAGCTCGCCGATGCTGCCGACGGTGCGTGCCCACGTACCGTCCTCGGCGATCTCCCAGTACAGCTTCGCGATTTCTTGCTCCTGCGCTGATCGTCCGGCCTCGATGACGACACGGAGACGAGGCGCGCCAGGCGGAAACTCCACCACCACCGGCGTCGGTACAGCCCCCTGCCCCTTCCTCGCCCGCTCCCTCTTCCGGCGACGTTCACGCTTGCCCATGCGCCCCTCCCTCGGCCACCGTTCCCATGCTCCCGCATGCTCCCCGTGCCGACGGCGCGTTTTCGGCAGGAAGCCCCGACTCTCGGCGGGTCCAGGCAAGTTCGAAGCGTTCGTGGAGGTCCGTCGCGGCGTCCAGGGAGCAGATGGTCTTGGCGGTCAGGACGGTCAGGAGGGGTACGAGGGGGAGGGTGCGGTTGTGGGGGCGCGGGGTGAGGAGGGCGGCGCTGCTGGCGGCAGCCAGGGCGACGGCCGAGACGGTGAGCAGCCAGGTGGCCAGGCGCGGTTCGAGGCGTTCGACCGTGGGGCGGGCCGCGGCGGCGGCGAGGAGGGGGGAAGAGCAGGGGCAGGTAGCAGGGGCAGGTAGACGGCCAGGTGAATCCCGGGTCCTTGGGCGGCGGCGGGGACCGGGGCGGTGGCCCCGGGGGGGCAGTGGCCCCGGGGGGGGCAGTGGCCCCGGGGGGGCAGCGATCCAGGAGGCAAGGATCCCAGAGGCAGGGGTCCCAGGTCAGTGGTCCCCGGGGCAGGGGTCCCGGGTCAATGGTCCGCGGGGCAGGGGTCCCGGGTCAGTGGTCCCCCGGCAGGATCCGTGTCACTGGGCCCCCGGCAGAGGGCTCCAGGTCACTGGTCCGCAGGGCAAAGTCCCAGGTCAGTGGTCGGGGTCCAGGGGTGCGTTGAGGTGGGTGCCCAGCAGGCGGCGTAGGGGCCTGCTCGTCGGCCGCCGACAGGTCGTCGACGAAGCGTGCCAGGACCGCCTCGCGGTCGCTCTCGCCGCTGAGGACCTGGTGCATCCTGCGGGCGGCGAGGCCGGCATCCTCTTCCACGCCGTCCTCCGCCGGCACGCCGTACGGCTTCCGCCCCTCCTCGCCCGCACGCCACTGCGCCCCCCTGGTGGCGGCGCAAAGCCGATGGCGCGACGCTCCCGCGTCAGAGCACCCGAGGAATCCGGAAAGCCATGTCCGGCTTGCCTGGCTATGCTATGGAATGTGATCAAGCCTGGACGGCTGTGGTTCCGGCGTCGGCCCGGGCGGGAGCTGTTTACCCTGCTGTCGCCGGTGCTCCTGACCGTCGTGATTGCGAGCCTGGCGTACAACACGCCGCGGAGCATGGCGTTCAGCCGCCTCCTGCCCGCGGCGCCCGCGCTGGCGGCGGCGATGTGGCCGGTGCTGCCTACGGTGCTGCTGGGCACGATCTGTCTGCTGTTGATGATCGGGCTGGGGATCGTGTTCCCCGACCTGGGGACGGGGTACACCGCGGCCGGGATCGTGGCGGTGACCGTGGCGGCGGCGTATGGGAGCCATGCGCGGCTGCAGCGGGAGCGGACGTTGTTCCAGGTGCGGCTGGTGGCGGACGCGGCGCAGCAGGTGGTGCTCAGCCCGATGCCGCGGCGGTGCGGGAGCCTGGAGATCGAGTCGCTGTACCTCGCGGCGGCGGCCGAGGCGCGGATCGGGGGCGACTTCTACGAGGTGGCGGACACCCGGTTCGGCGTGCGGCTGCTGATCGGGGACGTACGGGGCAAGGGGCTGCCCGCGGTCGGGTCGGCCGCGGCGATGGTGAACTCGTTCCGCGAGGCCGCGTACGACGTCCCCGGCCTGGGCGACCTCGCGCGCCGGCTGGAGGCCAGCAGCACCCGGTACAGCGCCGCGTTTCCCCCCGACGACCTCATGGAACGCTTCACCACCGCCCTGCTCGTCGAGATCCCGCACGACGGCGGCCGGATCGGCATCCTCAACTGCGGACACCCCCCGCCGCTGCTGCTCGGCGGCGAGGGGCTCCGGGTACTGGAGTCCAGTGCCCCCTCGCCGCTGCTCAACCTGGCGGAGCTGATCGGGGACACGTACAGCGTCGACGTCTTCGACGTCTCCCCCGGCGACATCCTGCTGCTCTACACGGACGGGGTGACCGAGGCCCGCGGCCACGGCGGGGCGTTCTTCCCGCTCCAGGACTGGATGCGGCGGCAGACGCCGGGGCGGCCCAGGGCGCTGCTCGACGCTCTCCACCGTGACCTGCTGCGCTACAGCCGGGGCGGGCTGGACGACGACATCGCCGCGCTCGCGGTCCGGCTCGATCGTTGATCACCGCTCGATCGACGCATCGGAGGCTCGGGCCCCTCAGTCCCAGCGGAACCATGCGCGGTCCCGGTCGATGTGGAGGAGGAACTCGGCGACGGGACCGGTCGGCGACACCAGCGTCAGGGCGCTCTCGATGGGGTCGTAGGCGGCGTCGAACCGTTCGAACTCCTCCGCCTCGACGATGGCGTTGACCTCGTCGAACCAGGGCCTGAACCGGTCGAAGGCCGCTTCGGGGACGAAACGGCCGCGCAGCCACGGCATATCGCCGTCGTCCACGGTGATCGTGCCGACGAGGGTGCCGCCGCTCATGAGGCGCCACGTGGTGTCCGGGTTCGGGTCGGTCGTCATCCTGGCCTCACGGATCGGGTTCTTCGGCTGCCGCCGCCCGGCATGGCTGCCGGAAGCTCGCGATCAGTAATTCGCGATCAGTAATTGTCGCCGAACGCCGCCCGCTGCCGCTTCTCCAGCCAGCCCTTGAACAGGGCCGCCACCGGCGGTGCCGGGACCCCCGAGCGCTCGTCCGGGCCCGCCACCGAGGACAGCCAGGCCGGCATGAACTTCGGCGTCCACGAAGGCGCCGTCTTGCGCATGTGCGCCGCGAACCCCTTCCACACCTTCTCGTTCAACACCGGGGCGAGGCGGACGGAGAGTTCGCGTTCCTCGTCCGCCGCGTGCCGGGCGAGCTCGTCGCGGAGCGGGTGGGTCAGGCGGGCCAGCTCGGCCACAGCTCGGCGCCGGGATCGGCGCCGCGTTCGCCACCGGCCGCCGCACCTGTGTCGTCGCGGGCGACGGCGCGTTCTTCATGCACGGCATGGAGGTGCACACCGCCGTCGAACACCGGCTGCCCGTCACGTTCGTGGTGCTCAACAACAACGCACACGGCATGTGCGCCACCCGCGAGCGGCTGTTCTTCTCCGGCGACTACTCGTACAACCTCTCCCGCCCGGCCCGGATCGGCGACGGCGCCGCCGCCCTGTTCCCCGGCCTGCCGGCCGTGACCGTCCGTACCGCCGGCGAGCTGACCGCGGCCCTCGGCCGCGCCCACGCCACCGGCGAGCGTCTCCTCGTCGGCGTCCGGATCGAGGATCCGGGTCGGCCGGACGTGCGGCGCGCGGTGCGAGCTGAGCACCAGGGCGCGCGGCGGCGCGGCGCCCCGCCGCTGCCGGGCCAGCGTCAGCGCGTGGGCGACGAACGCGCCCATGCTGTGCCCGTACAGGACGTGTGGCCGGGACAGCGCCTCGTCGAGGTGCTCGTCCAGCGCGGCGACGAGGTCGTCGAGCCGGGTGAACCGCGGTTCGTGCGCCCGGCCTTCGCGCCCGGGAAGCCGGACGGGCAGCACGCGCACCCCGGCTCCATGGGCGTCCAGGTGCTCCTGCCACCGCTCGTAGGCGGAGGCTCCGCCTCCCGCGCACGGCAGGCAGAACAGGTTCAGTCCCGCCGGCGGCCGTTCGCCCGCCGCCGGCGTCAGGTACGGCGTCATCACGCAGGCATCCCCCGTCCCACGCTTCAGACCAGTTGCCGCGCGGCCACCACGCGGTCGTAGTACAGCGTCCCATCGACGAGGAACTCCCCGTCGAACTGGGAGAGTACGGCCACGGGCAGCTCCATCCGCCTGCCGCGGTTGGGGATGTCCTGCCAGTCGGCCGCCTGGGTGCCGTTGATCCGGCTCTCCAGAATGACGACGTCGGCGGTGTGGTGAATGGCCAGCACCTCGTGTTCGAGGTCGGGAAAGGCCGCCAGCATGCCCTCGAAGTGCCGGCGGACCGCGTCGTCGCCGACCAGCGGCTGCTCGTCGAACGGGACGACGCGGCAGACGCCCCCGGGCCCCCGCCCGGCGCTCGACATCACCGCCGCGGTGTGCCTGAGGACCAGTTCTTCGCGGTGTTTTCGCAGGTCGGCCTTGGTTCGCTGTCGGCTGTCATGCATCGTGCGCCTCTTCTCCCCCGTTGCCGGACGCGCTGTCGCCGTCCGGCCGCGCGCGTCCGGCACGACACCGGCCCGCGCCTCCACGAAGCTCCGCCGTGGAGGCGGGTCGCTCCGGCCGTCGCGATCCGGACCCTGACCACACATCACTCCGAAGGGCCGGCACCGGCACCGGCACCGGCACCGGCACCGGCACCGGCAACCTCAACGGCGCCAAAGCGGGACGTTTATCTCCGTGTTGTCGCCATTACCGCGTGTTGTCTGCGATTCAAATTCATGCGCCGAGCCCGGGCAACCGTCCGAACGAAGGCGAGGTGAATCTTGACTTAATCGCACTCCCGAATAACACACAAATCCGGCCGTCCCGGACACGGTTGAGAGAACGGCGGGCACCGTGAAGACCGTCCGACCCCTTTCACCGGCAAGGATTGCACTGGTCAGTGCATTGATTGCACTGAACGGTTGAGTAACGTCCCGACCCTGTGTAACCTCCGGACCATCGCCCGGCAACACCCCCACCGGACAAGGGAGATCAGCGTGAAGACCCGCAAACCCCCGACTCACCAGGGCTTATGAGGCGCCGGGTGGCACCCTGAGGCCGGAGCCCCTCAGGGGCCCGACCAGGAAGGAGTGCCACATGTCCCTGACATCGACCGCCCGTCCCCGCGGACTGCCCGACAAGCGGCAGGCCATCTCCGAGGCGGCGCGGCGGGTGTTCGGCCGCGAGGGCTACGCGCGAGCCAGTCTCGACGTCATCGCCTCCGAGGCGAACGTCGCCAAACGCACCATCTACAACCACTACGCCGACAAGGAGGACCTGTTCCTCTCGGTCGCGATCGAGGGCGCCGACGCCGTTACCGACGCCGTACGGGCGCTCATGGAACGGCACCTGCGGAAGATCGTGGACCTGGAGGAGGACCTCACCGACTTCTGCCTGGACCGGGCGCGGGCGATCACCGAATTCCCCGAGCACTTCGCGCTCGTCCGCACGATCCACGCGGAGGTGACCCGGCTGCCCGCGGACTTCCTGGAGACCTGGGCGGCCCACGGGCCACCCACCTCCCACCTCCGGCTCGCCCCCTACCTGCGGAAGATCGCCGACCGAGGGCTGCTGGTCGTCGACGACGCGGCACGGGCCGCCCACCGGCTCAACACGCTCACCCTGCACGACGTCCTCATCCGCTCCTACTACGGAGCGGTCCCGCTTCCCGACGCCGAGACCGAAGAGATCGTCACGGACGGCGTCCGCACCTTCCTCCGGCTGTACGCACCGGCCCCGGGCTCCCCCTAGACCCGGCCGGGCGGCACCCGAACCACAGATCCAAGGAGCACGCGGTGTCCTTCCTGTCCCCTGACTACCCCGAGGTCCTCTACGACCGCGACAAGGGCGAGCTCTCCGCGTCCTTCCGGCCCGTGGACACTCCCCCGGACTACACGGCCCCCAACGGCAACACCTACCACTACCTCTCCACGAAGCTGTCCACCAACGGGCTCTTCGGGCTCTACAAGAACAGGATGGGACCGGCCGTGGGCGGGACCAGCCCGCACTTCCACAAGACGATGTCCGAGGCGTTCTACGTCCTCTCGGGCGAGATCCACGTCTTCGACGGGGAGCAGTGGTTCGACGCCTCGGAGGGCGACTACCTCTACATACCGCCGGGCGGCGTGCACTCCTTCGGCAACATCTCCGGCGAACCGGCCGAGTTCCTGATGCTGTTCGCCCCCGGCGGCGCCCGCGAGGCGTACTTCGAGGGCCTGGAGCACCTCGGTTCCATGACCGACGACGAGCGGGCCGAGTTCCTGGTGCGGCACGACAGCTTCTTCGCCGACATGACCAAGGGGCCGGGGGCGGACTCCTGGGAGCGCCGGGCGTCCCTCCGGAAGTCCTTCAAGACCCAGTGACGTCGTCCGCATGACGTTGTCCGCATGACGTTGTCCGAGCCTCGCCGAGGTCGTTCAGGACCCGTTGAAGTCGTTCCCGGCTCGGTGGGGTCGGGTTGGGATCCGCTGAAGTCCCGGGCGGTCCACCGAAGTCCGGCGCGATTCGCCGAGGTCCCGCACGCCCCACCGGTCACCCGCTGAACGGGGTTCCCGCGCGCTGCCCCCCGTCACGCGCGAGGTGCGGAAGGACGCTTCCCCCGCCTGACGCACCGCCCCGCAGCGGGTCGCGGGCCCCGGCCGGCACCGGGCCGGGGCCCGCGGGATGGGCCCTGCCCTGAGGTTCATCAGGGCAGGGCCCTCAGGGAAGAACCCTGAGGGGAGACCCCTCAGAGGCGAACCCTTAACAGCAGGCCCTCTGGGGAGGGCCCTCGGGCCGGGGCCCGGGCCGACCGGAGGGGGCGGCCCGGGCCCCGGCCGTCGGCCCTTGGCCCCCGGACCCCGCCCCCGGACCCCGGAGTCCGACCCCGAGCCGGCTCAGCGGCCCGTCGCCCGGACCGAGCAGACGGCCGTGGCCGTACGGCGCGGGTCGCTCTCCGAGCGGGCGGTGAGGGTGATCTTCCCGTTCCGCTCGGCGCCCGCCTTCGCGGCGACGGCGACGTCCACGGGGACGGAGGCGCCGGCTCCGGCCGTCGCGAGGCGGTTGGGCAGCCAGGCCGTCCAGCCGCGGCCGGAGGCCGTGGCCGAGAGCCGGTAGACGTCGGCCGAGCGGTAGCCGTCGTCGGCCTCCGCCGGGCGGCCGGTGTTGGCGAGGTCGAAGGTGCACCGGGCGCGGCCGTCGGCCGGCCGGCCCTTCGCCGTCCCGCGGCCCAGCGCGGCGCCGCGCGCCTGCGGGCCGGTCCCGTCGAGGGACTTCACGCCGACGCTGTAGGAGAGGACGCCGGCGGCGTCGCGGCGGATGTCGAGGACGTAGAAGTGCAGGCGGTTGGCCTGGTCCACGTACTCGTAGGAGCTGCCGGAGTCGGCGCCCGCGTGGAACAGGGCGTCGCTGAGCTGCCGGTAGTCGCCCATGGTGATCTTCTGGAGGGTGCCGTCGGGGCGCTTGAAGTCGACCATGCCGATGTCCTCGGGATGGGCGTCGATCACCCAGGCGAAGGGGGCGCGGTCGGCGTTCTTGGTCTTGCTGATCAGCACGCCGTGGTCGGGGGTGAAGGAGTCCATGCCCATGCGGTCGACGACCTCGACGGTGTAGTTGTCGTAGCCGCCGCCGTCGCAGAGCGGGTCCTTGGTGCGGTCACAGGCCGGGGAGAGGTCGCGGCCCATGCTGACGTTGATGCCGGAGAGGCCCTTGTCACCGGGTGGTGCGGAGCGCGCGGTGACGCGGGCCACGATGAGCCCCTGGTTCTTGAGGTCGTCGCGGTCGAGGCGGAGGACGTTCTTGTCGTCCACGATGCCGAGCTTCATCTTGTCCCGCAGGACGTGCTGGGCGCCCATGGAACCGCCGGCCGTCGCGGGGATCCGCCACCGCGTGTGCGGGCCACCGGGTCCGTTGAAGGACCCGCGCGACAGCATCCCCCAGATGCCGGTGTAACTGCGGCTCAGGGGCGTCCCGTAGGGGTTGTTGTAGTTGTCCCCGATGCCCAGGATGTGGCTGAGCTCATGGGCGAACGTCGCCATGCCGGAGCTCTCGGCCTGGGTGGACGAGCCGTCCGCCGCGTTCGGCCAGATCCGCGCGGCGGCCTGCCAGGACGTCCAGGGCACGTACCGGGTCTTCGCCGCGTTGCCGCCGGACGCCAGCGGGGACGGCGGGCCCCAGGCGGCGGGCACGTCCGCCGCCGACCGGAACTTCATCTGCCCGAACTCCTGCCAGGCGGACGACTCGTCCACGCCGGCCGTCAGGTAGAAGACGAAGTCGAACTTCTTCACCTGGTCGGCACCCACGTCGGCGGCCCAGGCCCGCTTCCCGTCGGCCCTGATGTCCTTCCCGCAGGTGTCGCCGCGGGGACAGGCCCCGGGGTTCATCTCCGGCTCGATCCCGTACTGGTACGACTTCCACGGCAGCCGGTACGCCCCGAACGCCGTCAGGTCGACGCCGAAGCGGCCCCCGGAGTCCTCCATCCAGTACTCGTTGATCGTGTGGCCGTGGTTGAGGGCGCCCGGCTTGTTGAGGAAGTCGCGGTAGAAGGCGGGCACGCGGTCGCGGGGGATGCCGGAGGCGGGCGCCTGCGGATTGCCGAACCGGCCGGCGCCGGCCGGCTTGCTGACCGAGAACTCCTCGTCCGGGTAGTCCAGGAGCACCAGCGCGCCCTTGAACTTGCGCTGCGTGGGCTGGACGGCGGGATCGGCCCAGCGGGTGCCGGGGACCGAGCGGTACTCCGCCCAGGTCATGTCGTCGGGGTTGCGCCAGTTCTGCGGATCGATCGGACGGACCAGAGACTGCCGTCCCCGCGGCCCCGCGTCGGGCGTCGCCAGCGCCGGCCCCGCGGCGACGGCGCCGGCCGTCAGCCCGAGGAGCGCGGCGGCGACGCGGACGCGGCCGTACCGTATTCGTCCGCGTCCGGTCCGTCCGGCGCGTCCGTCGTGTCCGCCGCGTCCGGCCCGGCGGGGCGGTAAGCCCGGTGAACGTCTGTGACGGTGGAGGAACAAGACTCACCTCTTGTCTGAAGTCGTCCCCTGGCGTCAGGAGTTGACCGCCGGAGACGCGGCAAGCTGTTCGATGGGGGTGCCCACCGGGGCCAAGGTAAGGGGGAGGGGGCTGTGGCGCCAGAGTGACGCGGCTCCCGGCTGCCGGGCGAGGGCCCTTGAACGGGGGCGGGCCCCCGCACCCCCACATCCTCGGACCGTGCCCTCGAACCGGCTCCGCGCGGCGCCCCTCATGGAGCGGTCATGGTGACCCGTACGTACTCGTGCAACGCGTCCCGGACGAACGCGGCGCCCTCCACGGACCCGTAAGTGGTGGCGAAGTTCGGGTCCGTGACGTACATGTCCCCCAGGCAGCGCACCATCGCGGCGGACCGCTCGCGGTCCCCGTCGGCCACCGGCGTGCCGGGGATCGCGCCGAGCCAGGCGACGTGCCGGGCGGCGAGCGCCTGCGCCCGGTCCGAGAGCGGGGACGTGCCGTCCCTCCAGGCCGCGGCCCACGCGTCGACGAGCTCGTCGGTGTCCCGCTTCCAGGCGAGCTGCTGCCGCATGTCCTTCCCGTGCCACCAGTCGTTGCTGAGCCGGAAGGCGCGCTCGCCCCAGCGGGCGACCACCTCGTCCTCGTAGCTGTCGTTGAATCCCTCCAGCATCATGTCCATCGTCGGGTCCTGCCCCGAGCGGCGGGCGTCGAGGGTGCGCCGGACGGCCCCGATCCGCCGGTCGAGGCGCTCGCGCTCGGCCTCCAGCAGCCGGATGTGCTCCCGCAGTGCCGTCTCCTCGTCGGCCTCCCGGTCCAGCACCTCCGCGATGACCGGCAGGCTCAGCCCGAGGTCCCGCAGGAGCAGGACGCGCTGCAGCCTGGCCACGGCGTCGACGTCGTAGTAGCGGTAGCCGTTGGAACCGACGCGGGAGGGCGGGAGAAGGCCGATGTCGTCGTAGTGGCGCAGCGTCCGGCTGGTGACCCCGGCGCGGCGCGCCACCTGCTGAATGGTCCACTCCACGAGACCCGTCATGTCCGCCCCCTTCACCCGGCGTGCCTCCTCCGTGCCTCCTCCGCCGCGATTGTCCTCGATCGCCGGACGGGCTGATCGTTCAGCCCTCCGGCGGGAGACCGGGGCCCCGCAACCGGGCCTCAGGCGACCTTGGGAGCGGCCCGCATACCGATGTAGCAGCACCCGGTGCCATCGGCCAGCGTCGAGAAGACCACCGGCATCCAGTCCTCGCTGAAAGCCGCCCCGACCCCCGACCCGGCGAACACCGTCTCGGTCACCGGCCGCAAGTCGATCTCCAGCGGCTCGGAGAAGCCCTTCATGCCGTCGACGAACTCGTACCGCAGGTGCGCTCCCCCGGCACGCGCGCCGACGGTGATGACGACGCCCTCGCGCCGGTACGTGCCGACGAGCGGCGCGAGGTCCACGACGGGCGGGACGGCGGCCGGGGCGAAGGAGCCGGGCATCCGCACGCCGGCCAGTTCCCGGAGGAGTTCGCGGAACAGAGCGGCGTAGACCAGGCGGGCGCCGCCGCCGTTGGTCGTCAGGGCGACGGCCACCCCCGCGTGCGGGACCACCCGCAGGTACGCGTACTGGCCGATGGAGGCGCCGTCGTGGCCGAAGCCGGGGGTCCCGGACCAGTCGTACAGCGACCAGCCCAGGCCCCAGCCGTCGGCGCTGACGGTCCACTTGTCGGGGACGTCGACCTCGCGCCGGCGCATCGCCTCGACGGTCTCGGGGGCGAGGATCCGGGTTCCGTCAGGGGCGGTACCGCCCGCGAGGTGCATCCGGGCGAACCGGACGACGTCGCCGGCGCTGGCCAGGACCCTCCCGTAGGGGCCGGCCGACCGCGGCATCAGGTCCCAGGCAGGGGCCGGCTCCGGCATACGGCCCGGCTCGCCGAGGTGGCCCATGGCGGCCCGGAAGGCGAGCGCCTCCTCGGGCAGGGTCATGGTCCGGGTCAGCCCAAGCGGGGCGACGAGGCGCTGCTTCAGGGCTTCGTCCCAGGTCAGACCGGTCAGCACCTCGACGATGCGGCCGAGGACGTTGTAGCCGACGCTGCTGTACGACGAGCCCGTACCGGGCCGGCAGTCCAGGGCCACCCCCTCGGCGGCGGCGACGTACCGGGCGAGGCAGTCGTCCCCGCGGCCCGTGTCCAGGGTGAAGTCACAGGTGAGACCGCTGGTGTGGCTGAGCAGCATGCGAGGCGTGATGACGGCGGTGGCCTCGGGGTCCGCGGCCGAGAACTCCGGCAGCACCGCGGTGACCGGCGCGTCCAGGTCCAGCGCCCCCTCCTCGGCCAGTTGCATCACCAGGGTCGCCGTATAGACCTTGGCGATGGACCCGAGCTGAAAGACGGAGTCGGGCGTGGCCGTCACCCCGGTCCCCCGGTGCAGCAGTCCGGCGGCCAGCTCGTGGACCTCACCGTCCGCGAGGACCGCGAGCGAGGCCCCCGGCACGTGGTGGGCCGCGCAGAGTTCGTCGAGGCGGCGCTGCCAGCGGGCGGCGTCGAAGGCGGTGCCCGTCGGCCGCGTCGCGTCCCGGTCGTGGGCGGCGGTGGTGTTGAGGTCCTCGGACATGACGGGCTCCCCCTGGAACGAGTGATCGCTGCGGCGGGCCTCCCCGGGCCTGCCGACACCGAACACTGTACGGCACTCCGCACAGTGTTCGCAAGCCCGTACGCTGTGCGCCGCCCGGCTATCCTGGGGCCGCGTGGACGCGGGAGCGCGGAACCGAGAAGCGCACGCGGACACAAGGGAGAGGGACGACGACCGCATGCCGACCGACCAGCACGACCACACCCCGCCGACGGCACCGGACCGCCCGGCCGCCCCGGACCTGCCGATCCCGTCCGTCTGGACGCGGCCGCACCGGGTACGCCGCGAACAGCCCGCCCTGAGCCGGGAGCAGATCGTCTCCGCCGCCCTCGGCCTGCTGGACACCGACGGCCTCGAAGCCCTGAGCATGCGCAAGCTCGGCGCCCGGCTCAACGCCGGGGCCACCTCGCTGTACACCCACGTGTCCACCAAGGACGAGCTGATCGAACTGGCCGTGGACGAGGTGTACGGCGAGATCGACGTGCCCGCCGCGGATGACCCGGCCGGCTGGCGCGAGGCCGCCGCCCGCGCCGCGCACGGCCTGCGGACGACGATCCTCCGGCACCCCTGGCTGGCCCCCGCCCTGGGCGGGCTCGGACTCACACAGCTCGGCCCCAACGCCATGCGGCTCTCCGAGGGCCTGCTAGCCCTGTTCGAGGCGGCGGGCCTCCCGGCCGGCGAAGCGGACCTCGCCGTGTCCACACTGAGCGCCTACGTCATCGGCATGAGCATCAGCGAGGCGGCGTGGCTGACGACGGTCGCGCGGAGCGGCCGGACCGAACGCGAATGGGTCGAGAGCCTGTGGCCCGCGGCCGAGGAGGCGACCGGCGAACACCCCCAACTGCAGGTGCAGTACGCCTCCTTGCGCCACCGCGACCCGCACGAGACGCGGGACGAGAAGTTCACGTACGGATTGCGTCGCGTACTCGACGGCCTGGCGACACGCATCACGGACGGCACGGGCGCCGACGCGGCGGCCTCCCCTCGGTGACCTCATGACGCGGGGGCCGGCTTCCCCGGCCGGCATCCCGGGTGCCAAACCTCCTCACGGCGAATTCACGGTTTTTTCCACCCATCGGTGGAACGCACTCCCGAACTCGCCCACTGGGACCCGACCTTGGCCAGGCTGTACGGGTGCGGGGATGGCTGAGAGCGGGACGGCTGACGGCGCTGGCGGCGTTCGCGGTCTTCGGGCTGGCGGGCGAGGCGGCCGCCGACGACCTGGAGGCGGACGCGACGGCCGGCAACAGTTCGCTGCACGCGGTCGTCCACCACGTGCCAAGGCTGCTGCCACCGCACCCGCCGTCGCATGTGCGCGTGCGCGCGCTGGGCGGCGCGGTGCGCGCGAATGTGGACGACGACGGGGTGCGCTGCCTGGCCGTCGGGGCGGGAGTGCTCCGGGTGACCGCCCATGTGCGGCTGGGCGCCTGCCAGGCCCAGACCCCTCCGGCGGCCGCCGCACCAGCGGCTCCCGCCCCTGCGGCCCCTCCGGCCGCCGTGGCACCGGCCGCCCCGGCGGCCCCACCAGCCGCTGCCACTCCTGCGGCCCCGGCCGCCCCGCCGGCAGCGGCACCGGCGGCACCGGCGGCGCCCGCCGCCCCGGCAGCTCCCCCGGCCGCCGCCGCTCCAGCCGCTCCCGCGGCGCCCGCACCTGCGGCACCCGCAGCCCCCGCACCAGCGGCTCCCGCTCCGGCCGCACCGGCCCCCGCCGCGCCGGCGGCTCCCCCGGCCGCGGCCCCGGCAGCACCACCAGCCGCCGCTGCCCCACCAGCCGCCGCAGCTCCTGCGGCCCCCGCACCCGCGGCACCGGCAGCACCAGCGACTCCGACGGCACCCGCAGCACCCGCCCCTGCTCCCGCTCCCGCTCCCGCACAGCCGGCCCGCCCGGCGACCCCGGTCACCGCGAACCCGCCCGCCCGCTCCGCCGCATCGGCCCCCGCCGCCGCGACACCAGCACCGGGCGCACCGGCCGCGCCGTCTTCTCCGTCCACACCGTCATCGCCGGCCACCCCGCCCCCGGCGGAGAGCCACATCCCGGCGCCGATCCCGCCGGTCCACCTCCCCATTCCCCCGCACCACATCTACCGGAACACGGTGGCGGCGGGCGGTAACCCTCTCGTACCGCACACCTCCGTGGTCACGCTCACCCTCTTGCTCACCACACCCGCCGTGCTGACCGCCGCCCTGCTGCGGCCCCGCTCCGGCAGCCGCCGCACCCGCTGACCCACCGGGCACACCCGCCCCCGCACCCGCACCCCCGGTCCCGCCCGCACCACGAAAGGCACCGCTGCGAAACACGCCCCCGCGACAGGCGCCGCCGCGAAAGGCCCCGCCAAACAAAGATCGAGAAAGGCCGCGCCAAAACAACAAATGCCCCGGCGTATTGACAGCCGGGGCATTTTCTCGCGTATATTGATTGTTTCTATGCCGCGCCGAAAGCAAGGCATGGAGAAGCTTTGTAAGGCCATGATATCGGGGCGGGAGTCACAGTGTCAAACGCGTCGGCCCAGGAATTGCGGAACGAACAGGAATTCATCGACAACCTCCACACACGCCTCGCGGAACTCCGTGACGAGGCCGAAGCCGGGATGAACGCCGCCCTCGCCTCGCCGGGCGGCGGCACCTTCCAGGCCCGGCTGGAGCGCGATGTGCTGGTGGCCGAACGGTCGGGGCTGCTGGCCGCGTTCAACGCGGGGGAGAACGGGCTCTGCTTCGGCCGGCTGGCGTTCCGCGACGGCCGCGACCACCACATCGGCCGGATCGGCATCCGCCGGGACGACGCCGACCGGACGCCCCTCGTCATCGACTGGCGGGCCGACGTGGCCCGGCCGTTCTACCTGGCGACGGGCCACACCCCCATGGGGCTGCGCCGCAGGCGCCACATCAGCACCGAGGGCCGCTGGGTCACGGCCCTCCACGACGAGATCCTCGACCTCGCCGACCCCGAGCGCACCGGCCTGGAGGGCAGCGACGCCGACGCCGTCCTCCTCGCCGCGCTGGACGCCGCCCGCACCGGGCGGATGCACGACATCGTGCAGACCATCCAGGCGGAGCAGGACCGCATCATCCGCGCTCCGCACCGCGGTGTCATGGTGGTGGAGGGCGGCCCGGGCACCGGGAAGACGGTCGTCGCGCTGCACCGCGCCGCGTACCTGCTCTACGCCCACCGCGAGCAACTGGCCCGCCGCGCCGTGCTGATCGTCGGCCCCAACCCGGCGTTCCTCGGCTACATCGGCGAGGTGCTGCCCTCCCTCGGCGAGACCGGGGTACTGCTCGCCACGCCCGCCGAACTCTTCCCCGGCACCATCGCCACCGGCACCGACACCCCGCGGGCGGCCGAGGTCAAGGGCGCCGCGGCGATGGCGGACGCGCTGGCCGCGTACGTCCGGGACCGGCAGACGCTGCCCGACCCGGAGCTCGTGATCCCGCACGACGACGGCGACCTGGTGCTGGACGAGGCCATCGCGCGGGCGGCCCGCGAACGGGCGCGCGCCACGAAGCTGCCGCACAACCTCGCGCGCCCCACCTTCGCGTTCGCCGTGATCGACGCGCTCACCGCCCAACTCGTCGACCGCATCGGGGCCGACCCCTACGGGGGCCCGAACCTCCTCGGCCCGGACGACGCCGCCCAGCTCGGCAAGGCCGTGGCGGCCTCCCGCGACGTGCACGCCGCCATCGACGCGTTGTGGCCGGCGCTCACCCCGCACCGGCTGGTGGCGGACTTCCTCGCCGACCCCCGCCACCTTCCCCCGGCGGACGCCGACGCCGTCCGACGGGACGCCGGGCCGTGGACGCCGGCCGACGTACCGCTGCTGGACGAGGCCGCCGAGCTGCTCGGCGAGGACGACTCGGCCGCCCGCGCCGCCGCCGAGGCCGCCCGGCAGGAACGAATCGCCTACGCCCAGGGCGTGCTCGACATGTCGTACGGCTCCCGCACCCAGGAGTTCGAGGACCTGGAGGACGAGGACTCGGAGGTACTGGCCGCCCATGACGTCGTGGACGCGGAACGGCTCGCGGAGCGCCAGGAGGAGACCGACCACCGCAGCGCCGCCGAACGCGCCGCGGCCGACCGCACCTGGGCCTTCGGCCACGTCATCGTGGACGAGGCACAGGAGCTGTCCCCGATGATGTGGCGGCTGCTGATGCGCCGCTGCCCGACCCGGTCCATGACGCTGGTCGGCGACCCGGCCCAGACCGCCGAGCCGGGCGGCTGCGGATCGTGGGAGGCGGCCCTCGCGCCGTACGTCGGCGACCGCTGGGAGCACATCCGCCTGGGCGTCAACTACCGTACGCCCGCCGAGATCATGGAGGTGGCGGCGGAGGTGGTCCGGGCCTCCGGGATTCCGGGGTTCCGACCGCCGCGTTCCGTCCGTTCCACCGGCGTACGCCCCTGGGCACGCCGGACGGACCAGCCGGCCGAGACGGTCGCGGAGGCCGTGGCAGCGACCCTGGCCGAGCATCCGGAGGGACGGCTCGCGGTGATCGCGCCCCGGGACCTCCTCGACGCCCTGTCGGCCGCCCTCCCGGACGCCTCCGCCGGCCCGGCGCCGGACCTGACACGGCCGGTCGTCCTCCTGGACACCCGGCAGGCCAAGGGGCTGGAGTTTGACACGGTGTTCGTGGTGGAGCCGGGCCGGATGGGGGTGAGTGACCTGTACGTGGCGCTCACGCGGGCCACTCAGCGGCTGGGCGTGGTGCACACGGGAGCGCTGCCGCCGGGCCTGGAGAAGGGGCTGCAGAAGGGGCCGGCGGAGAAGCCGACGGAGGCACCGGCGAACACGGAGGAGACACCGGCCGGCTGACCCCGAGGGCTTCGGCCCCGGTCCCGGGGCCCGCCCGGAGCCGGGGCCCCGGGCGCCGTCCCTCTCAGTCCCCGCCCCTCAACCCCCGTCCTCCGCCCGCCAGATCGTGCTCCGCAGATCGGCCCCCCGCACCACCTGGATCCGCCACGGGTCGATGCGGATGACGTGGTACTGAGGGTCGTCCGGGCCGCCCCGCCAGTAGTGCACCGGGTCGTATCCGACGCCCGGCGGGCCGCCCCGGATGTAGAGGTCCCAGGCGTGCCGTCGGGACCCGTCGTCGTCGGCCCAGGTGGAGACGCCGTCGACGAAGGCGGCGTTCTGCCGGGGGCTCCAATAGGCGTAGGTGGTGTGCGGGTTGCCGGCGAGGTGGGCCGTCTTGACGGGCGTCCGGTAGGCGGCGAGCCAGCCGACCGGGCGCCCGTCGACGATCTCCCATACGGGGAGCAGGACGCGGGCCCGGGGACGGTTCCGCCGGTCCACGGTCACCATCGTGGCGTACCGGATCTCGCGGACGTACGCGAGGAAGGTGTCCCGGATGTCGGCGAAGGAAGCGGCGCGGTCGGTCATGGGATGACTCCTCGGTCGGGGCGGTGGAGGCGGTGCGGCAGACGGCTCAGGGGGCGGCCGTTGCCCGTACCGCCCCCTCCGTACCGGAACCCGCGCCCGCGTCCACATCCACGCCTGCGGCCGCGACCTCCCCCGTTCGGCCCCGCAGCCCGAACGCCGCCACCACCGCGGCGAGGACGGCCGCGCCGAACGGCACGAGGAGCGCCGCACGGTACCCGTCGAGCAGGTCGGCCGGGGATCCGGACGACGGCGTGGCGGCGATGTTCACGGCCGTGGCCCCGGCGAGGCCGAGCGCCGCGCCGAACTGGAAGAAGGTGTAGAGCAGTCCGCCCGCGAGCCCCTGCTCCTCCTCGGCGACGCCTTCCGTGGCGACGATGGTGAGCGGCCCGTACGCCAGCGAGAACGCCAGGCCGAGGGTGACCAGGCTCGGGAGCATCAGCGCGTATGTCCAGTCGGCGCCCACCGGCAGGAACAGGGCGTAGGCGAGCGCCGCGAGGAGCATGCCGCCGAGGATGAGCCGGGGGTTGCCGAACCGCCGGACGAGGCGCGGGGTCAGGGTGGGCGACAGGATGGCGTCGATCCCGATGACGATCATGGCGAAGCTCGTCCGGAGCGTGGACCAGCCGCGCAGTTCCTGGAGGTAGAGCACCACGAGGAACTGGAAGCCGAAGAAGCCCGCCGCGAAGAGCAGGGCGACGAGGTTGGAGCGGACCAGCGGGCCGCGGAGGATGCCGAGCCGGACGAGGGGGGACGTCGCCCGCCGCTCCACCGCGACGAAGACCGCGAGGAACCCGAGCCCGGCGGCCGCCGTGACCGCGGTCGTGAACGGGCTGCCGTGCGCGGCGCGTTCGACGGTCAGGACGAGCAGCACGATGGCGGCGGTGACGGTGACGGCCCCGGCCAGGTCCAGGCTCTCCCCCGGCGCCCGCTCCGGGCGGGGCGACCGGGGGATGAGGACCAGGGCGGCGGCCAGCAGGACGGCGGAGACGGCGACCGGGGCGAAGAAGACCCACCGCCAGTCGGCCGC
This sequence comes from Streptomyces mobaraensis, assembly GCF_020099395.1. Taxonomy (NCBI): domain Bacteria; kingdom Bacillati; phylum Actinomycetota; class Actinomycetes; order Kitasatosporales; family Streptomycetaceae; genus Streptomyces; species Streptomyces mobaraensis. The sequence goes on from NZ_CP083590.1 coordinate 3,571,654, forward strand.
GCCCAGCAGTCCGCCGGCGACCAGGCCCAGCGAGAAGCCGCCGGCGCCGGTACCGGAGTAGATCAGCAGCGCGCGGTCGCGCTCGGCGCCCTCGGCGAAGCCGGTGGTGATGACGGACAGCCCGGCCGGGGTGATGAACGCGGCGGCGACGCCGGTGACGAAGCGCGCTGTGATCAGCATCCAGCCCTCGGTGGCGAAGCCGCCCAGCCCGGAGAAGAGCAGGAACACGGCCAGCCAGGAGAGGAACATCCGGCGGCGCCCGAAGAGGTCGGCCGCCCGGCCACCCAGCAGCATCAGGCCGCCGTAGCCGAGCACATAGGCGCTCATCACCCACTGCAGCTCGCCGGTGGACAGGCCGAGGTCGGCCCGGATGACGGGGAGGGCCACGTTGAGCATGGCCACGTCGATGCCTTCCAGGAAGACGGCACCGCACAGGACGAGGAGGACGCCCCATTGACGCGCAGACATGTGCATTCCTCGGTGGTGGGAGGGGAGGTGAGGTGAGGGATTCAGAGCCCCACCCTCCGTCCGGCGCCCCTGGGGGAACAACGGCGAAGAACGCGACGTTCGTTCAGCCAGACTTACCGATCAAGGCTTACCGATCAAGGCCTACCGATCACGGCTTGCCGAGGGCCATCCGGGGGGACATCCGTGGAACGCGACGAACTCGACTGCTTCCTCATCCTGGCCGAGGAACTCCACTTCGGCCGCACCGCCGACCGCATGCGGCTGTCCAGGGCACGGATCAGCCAGCTCGTCCAGCGGCTCGAACGGCGGCTGGGCGCGCCCCTGTTCGTCCGGACGAGCCGGCGCGTGGAACTCACCGCGCTGGGCCGGCGGTTCCGCGACGACGTGGCGCCGCACCACGGGGCGATCGAGGCGGCGGTCGCCCGGGCCACCGCGTCGGCGCGCGGGGTCAGCGGGGTGCTGCACGTCGGGTTCACCGGGCCGCTGGCGGGCGAGATCGCCATGAAGGCGGCCGAGGCGCTGCGCGCGGCCCGCCCCGGCCTGGGGGTGGAGCTGTGCGAGGTACCACTCTCCGACCCCTACGGGCAGCTCCGCAAGGGGGATTTCGACATCCAGCTGCAGGAGTTCCCGGTACGCGAGGACGACCTGGGCGGGAGCCCGGTGCTGTTCACGGAGGCCCGGGTGCTCGCGGTGGCCGACGGGCACCCGCTGACGGCACGGACGGCCGTCTCCCTGGAGGACCTCGCGGACGTCGAACTCCTGACGATCGCCGGGCCCTTGCCCGACTACCTGCTGGAGCACCACGTCCCGGCGCGGACCCCCGGCGGCCGCCCGATCGGCCGGGGCCCCGGGGTCACCAACCTGCGGGAGGCGCTGATGCTCGTCGCGGGCGGCAAGGGGGCCCTGCTGACGGCGGCGCACACGGCCACGTACTACGCCCGCCCGGGCGTCGTGTACCTGCCGTTCGAGGACGCGGCGCCCGTGGACTACGGGCTGGTGTGGCGCGCCGGGGACACCACCGGCGCGGTGCACGCCTTCGCCCGCACCGCCCGCGAGGTGGCGCGGGAGGTGCGGGCGAAGACGGGAGCCGGGCAGGACGTACTCACTGCGTAGAGACGCCTACTTGCCGAGGAACGCCATGATCCGCCTGTTGACCTCCTCCGGCGCCTCCACCATCGGGAAGTGACCGACGCCCCGCAGCAGCGCGCCGTCCGACCCCTCGGGGAGCGCGGCGACGATGTCGGCCAGGATCTCCTCGTCGACGACCGGGTCCTCACTGCCGTGCAGGTAGAGGGTCGGCTGCGTCGGGAGCTCGGCCAGCAGGTGGCCCATCTCCCACTCGGCGGTGCCGAACTTGTCCGACGGGAAGTTCTGCCGGTAGAGACCAAGGCCCATCCGGAGGTTGGCGGGGTCGCGCAGGGCGTCCTTGCCGGCCTTCGCGTCCTCGGCGGGGTCGAAGCCGGGGACGTCGCCGCTCCAGTGCTGCCACAGCCAGTCGATGTAGCCGAAGTCGTTCACGGGTACGAGCTGGTCGGCGACGTCCATCTGGAAGAAGTAGAAGTGGCTGTTCTTGTGGATCTGCTCGGGGACCGCCGCCCGGCGCTCGTAGAACCGCAGCGGCGGGACGTCGGCCACGACCACCTTCGACCAGCGCTCGGGGGCCAGGGCCGCGGCGCCCCAGGTGGTGAAGCCGCCCCAGTCGTGCCCGATGATGACCGCGTTCCCGTCGCCGCCGAGCGCCTCGTGCAGCGCGTTGGCGTCCGCGACCAGGTCCTTCATCAGCATGCTGCCGTCCGCCGGCACCTGGCTCGGCGCGAAGCCCCTCATGTACGGGGCCACGACCCGGTATCCGGCCTCCACCAGCACCGGCATCAGGTGCCGCCACATCCCCGGCGTCTCCGGGAAGCCGTGCAGGAGCAGGGCGAGCGGGCCCTCGCCCTGCTCGACGTAGGCGAGCTCGACGCCGTTCACGGTGATGCGCTTGGTTTCCACGTACTTCCCCCACAGGAATCGCTTGGGCACGCTCGTCTGTAACGAACGTTCTATCCAGACAGGAGTCACAGTAGCACCACTAGAACGGTCGCTCTAGCGACTTCCTCACCCCTTCCGCCGGCTCCCCGCCCACCGCGGCAGCCGGACGTACGGGCTCCGCCGCGCCGGGCGCGCGCCCGCCCTCGCGACGCGGGGTCCACACCCGCGGACTCCACAGGTGTGGACCCCGCTCCCGCGTGGGTACCGAGTGGGTCGTCGGCCGACGCGAAGGAGCCACCGTGCGGATCAACGAAGCCGTCGCCCTGGTGACCGGCGCCAACCGAGGTATCGGGCGCGCCCTGGTCAGCGAGTTCCTGTCCCGCGGCGCCGCCCGCGTACACGCCGCCGCGCGCGACCCCCGGTCCCTGGAACCGCTGGCCGCCGAGGCCCCGGACCGGATCGTCCCGCTCACCCTGGACATCACCGACCCGGCCGCCGTCACGGCCGCCGCCGAGGCCGCGCCCGACGTGACGCTCCTGGTCAACAACGCGGGACGGCACGGAATGGGCCACCTGCTCGACATGGACCTGACCGACGTCGAGGCGGTCATGCGGACGAACTGGCTGGGCACCCTCCTCGTCCTGCGCGCCTTCGCGCCCGTCGTCGAACGCAACGGCGGCGGCGCCGTTGCCAACGTCATCAGCGTCGGCGCCTTCGCCGGCACCCCGGCGATGGGCGCCTACCCCGCGTCCAAGGCCGCGCTCGCCCTGCTCACCCAGGCCGTCCGGGTGGACCTCGCCCCGCGCGAGATCAGCGTGCACGCCGTCTTCCCGGGCCCCGTCGAGACGGACATGCTGCGCTACGCCGCCGGTCACCTGAAGAACCTCGGCGCCGTCCCCACCGCGTCGGCCGCCGACGCGGCCCGCGCCATCGCCGACGGCATCGAGGCCGGCGACGAGGAGATCTTCCCCGACCCGTTCGCCCGGCAGGTCCGGGACGGCCTCCGGACCGACCCCAAGGGCGTCGAGCGGCTGCTCCTGTCCATGGAGTGATGCGGTGGAGTGATGTCGGTGCAGTGACGTCGGTGGAGTGACGCCGATGGAGTGACGCCGATGGAGTGATGAACCGCCCCCGCCCGCACATGCGGAGCACACGCTCCCGGGAGACCATCGGTCCCATGGAGCACACCCTCCGGCTCGCCCAGCAGGAGGACGCCGACGCGCTGCTCTCCCGCAGCCCGCTCGCCGCCCTGGTGGGGATGCTGCTCGACCAGCAGATCCCGATGGAATGGGCGTTCACCGGCCCGTACACCCTCGCCCGGCGGCTCGGCCGTGACGACCTCGACGCGCACGAGATCGCCGCGTACGACCCGGAGGCGTTCGCGGAGCTCTGCGCCGCCAAGCCGGCCGTCCACCGCTATCCGGCCGCCATGGCCGAGCGGATCCAGCGGCTCTGCCGCCACCTCGCCGAGCGGTACGACGGTGACGCCGCCGCCGTCTGGCGGGACGTGCCCACCGGTCCCGAACTGCTGCGCCGCCTCACCGACCTGCCGGGATTCGGCCGGCAGAAGGCACAGATCTTCCTCGCCCTGCTGGGCAAGCGGCTCGGGGTGCGCCCCGACGGCTGGCGGGAGGCCGCGGGCCCGTACGGCGAGGAGGGCAGCCACCGTTCGGTGGCGGACATCACCGGCCCCGACTCCCTGCGCGAGGTCCGGGCCTTCAAGCAGGCGGCCAAGCAGAAGGCGAAACAGGAGAGGGAACGGGGAAAGCCGGCGCCGCCGAAGCGCTGAACGGGCCGCGGGTCCCGGTATGCGGCCGATTGTCGCCTTCCGACTCCCGTGCCATGGCTGCGCTCGGCACCACCGGCCCGGTAGGCTTTCCGTGTGATCTTCAAGCGCATCGGAAACGGTCGGCCGTACCCCGACCACGGCCGGGAAAGCACCCGCCAGTGGGCGGACGTCGCACCGCGCCCGGTACGCCTTGACCAGCTGGTGACCACCAAGCAGCAGCTCGACCTGGAAACGCTGCTCGCGGAGGACTCGACCTTCTACGGCGACCTCTTCGCCCACGTCGTGAAGTGGCAGGGCGACCTCTACCTGGAGGACGGCCTGCACCGCGCCGTGCGCGCCGCGCTCCAGCAGCGCCAGGTGCTGCACGCCCGCGTGCTCGAACTGGACTGAGCCCCCGGAACCGGTCGCGTACCGGTCCGGTCATCGCTCCGGCAGGGGCCGTCCGCCCCTCCGGCCCCTTCGTTCACGGCCGTTTCCGGCCGTTATTGGCCCTTTTGGGTTGGGGTCGGCGCAACCGTTGATCATCTAGTAGGCACCGGCCCCCGCCCGCACTACGCTGCGCCCATGAGCATGCTCACCCCTCCTGGCATGGGCGGCAAGTACCGCATCACGGGCCGTCGGTTCCCGCATATGCGCCGGCCGAGGAACCCGCGGAGGGTCGTGCTCGCCGCGGTCGCCGCGGTCGCCGTCCTGGGGCTGGGCGGCTGGGGGACGGTCCAGCTCGTCGACGTCTTCTCGGGCGGCGGGAGCGGCTCCCCGCAGGCGGCCCGGAAGAGCGCCGACTGCGGCCGGGACGGGCACGGCGACACGACGGACGCCAGGGCCGCCGGCCGGCCGGCGCCCCGCGAACTGCCCCGGCCCGGCGACATCACCGTCAACGTCTACAACGCCACCCCGCGCAGCGGCCTGGCCAAGACGACCGCGGACGAGCTGAAGGCACGCGGCTTCCGCATCGGCAAGGTCGGCAACGCCCCCGCGCCCTACGACAAGAACGTCGAGGGCACGGCGCTGCTGCTGGGCCCGCCCGAGGACGCCGAAGGGGCGATGCGCGTCCTGGAGGAGCAGGTCGGCGAGGCGACGGTGAAGAGCGACGTCCGCAAGGGCACGGACATCGACCTGATCATCGGCACCGGCTTCAAGGAGCTCAGGCCCGCGCCGGGCGCGAGCCGGGCACCGGCCGCGCCGCGACCGGCCCCGTCGTCCCCGGCACCCTCGAAGAGCGCGGCGAAGTGCTGAGCGAGCACGGGCTGACCGAGCACTGCCTGACCGACCGGTGAACCAGCCGGTCGCTCAGCCGGCCGTCCCGTACATCCGGTCGCCCGCGTCCCCGAGGCCCGGCACGATGTAGCCGTCCTCGTTGAGGCGCTCGTCCACGGAGGCGGTGACGACGGTCACCGGGGTGCCGGCGAGCTCGCGCTCCATGACCTCGACACCCTCGGGGGCGGCCAGCAGGCAGATGGCGGTGACGTCGTCGGCGCCGCGCCCGATCAGCTCGCGGATCGCCGCGACCAGCGTGCCGCCGGTGGCCAGCATCGGGTCGAGCACGTACACCTGGCGGCCCGAGAGGTCGTCCGGCATCCGCGTCGCGTACGTCTCCGCCTTGAGGGTCTCCTCGTTGCGGATCATGCCCAGGAAGCCGACCTCGGCCGTGGGCAGCAGCCGGACCATGCCGTCGAGCATGCCCAGACCGGCCCGGAGGATCGGCACCACCAGCGGGCGGGGGTGGGACAGCTTGACGCCGGTGGTCGCGGTGACCGGCGACTCGATGTCGACCTGTTCGGTCCGCACGTCCCGCGTGGCCTCGTAGGCGAGCAGGGTGACCAGCTCGTCGGCGAGCCGCCGGAACGTGGGGGAGTCGGTGCGCTTGTCGCGCAGCGTGGTGAGTTTGTGCGCCACCAGCGGGTGGTCGACGACGTGGATCCGCATGACATCGACATTATCCGAGCTTTCGGACACCGGCTCCCGGCCCCACGGTGGCATCACACCACCGCTCAGGGGGAAAGTGGGCACGTACGCCCGGCCTGCTCCGCCGGGCGAGACCCTCGGCACGAGGTGGTGCTGCGCATGGCCGAGCGTGACGAACGCGGACCGGGAGCCCGTAAGGGCCCCCAAAGCCCGGCGGAACCGGCGGTTTCGGGGATACGGCCCAGGGAGCGTCCCCGGGAGCGCTCCCGCGAACGCCCGCAGGACCCGGACACCCCCCTGGACGACGACGGGGAGCGGCGGCGCCGGCGCGCCCAGTTCCTCCGTGAGCTGAACGAGGCCCGGGAGCTCCGCGACCGGGTGCAGCCGCGCCGCGCGCGGGCGGCGCGCATGCGCCAGCAGATGCGCATGCGGACGTTCAGATGGTGAGCTGAGCGGGCGGCGGCTGGTGAGCTGAGCGGGCGGCGGCCGCCGCCGTCCCGGTGACGGCCGTCACGCCGCCGCCGTTTCGCGCGTCCCGCCGCCGTTTCCCGGAAGGCGCTCCGGGACGGCCCCCGAACACACCCCGGATGGCCGTCCGGGGGCGCCCCCACGGGTCCGCGCCCCCGGATCGTCCCCGGAAAAGTCCCGGGAATCTCTCGGACTACTGCACGACGCAGCGCGGAAGACCTCTCGCAACGGCCGGGTTTCTGCCACGATTCCGAGTGGGCGGGGTGCTGTCCCCGTCCGGCCCGGCACCGCCTATGACCAGTGGGAGAGTCACGGTGTACTTCGCCGCATTGCTCGCGCGCTCCGACGACGGGTGGGAAGCGAGCGACACAGACCTCGACAACGTGGAAACCCTGTCCGACTTCGTCGACCTGGCCCGTGAGACCTCGATCGCCGACGACACGGTCCTGGTGCTGATCGAGCAGGAGGACGCCTGGTTCGGCATCGTCCGGGTGGACGGCGAGGACGACCCGCGGATCTTCCTCTCCGACAGCCTGCTCGCCAAGCGGAGTTCCTACGGCTCCATGCTCGTCGACGAGATCGTCGGCCGCGACGACAGCGACGCCGACGACCTCGACACCCTCGACCTCGACGGCACCGAGGACGGCGAGCCGGAGCCCGCAGAGGACGAGGCCGACACCGCGGACGCCGCCGGGACGGCGGTGCCGAGCGGTCCGCTGGGCGACCCCCGGCTGCTGGAGGACATCGGCATCGGCGAACGGCAGCTGCTCGCCCTGACCGGGGACGCCCTCAGCGAGATCGCGGACGCCCTCGGCTGCACCGACGTCCTGGAGGCCGTCCGCTGACGGCCGCGGGGGCGCGGGGCGCGGGGAGTGCGGCCCGGCGGGGCTCGCCCACACTGGTGCCATGAACGACGCCGCCCCCGGCCGCCCGCCCGGTCCCGACCCCGTCCGCGATCCCTGGCTCCCCGCGATGCGGGCCGCCCTGGAGGAGGCCGCGCGGGCCCCCGGGACGGGTGACGTCCCGGTCGGGGCCGTCGTCCTGGCCCCGGACGGCACGGTCATCGGCCGCGGCCGGAACGAACGCGAGGCCACCGGCGACCCCACCGGCCACGCGGAGGTGCTCGCCGTCCGCGAGGCCGCCCGCGCCGTCGGCGAGTGGCGGCTGTCCGGCTGCACCCTGGTCGTCACCCTGGAACCGTGCACGATGTGCGCCGGCGCCATCGTCCTCTCCCGCCTCGACCGCGTCGTCTACGGCGCCGCCGACGCCAAGGCGGGCGCGGCGGGCTCCCTCTGGGACGTGGTCCGCGACCGCCGCCTCAACCACCGCCCCGAGGTCATCACCGGCGTCCTCGCCGACGAGTGCGCCGCCCTCCTCACCGACTTCTTCCGCACCCGCTGAGCCCCCTCCGCCCGGGTCTCCGAAGAACCGATTTCGGACCACGGCCACTCGTCCGCTAAGCTCTCTCTCGGTAGCGTGTCCGAGCGGCCTAAGGAGCACGCCTCGAAAGCGTGTGAGGGGGCAACTCCTCCGTGGGTTCAAATCCCACCGCTACCGCTTCAAGCCCGAGGGCCCGACCCGATCCGTGTGATCGTGTCGGGCCCTCGGCGTTTTTCGTGGTCATGCCCGCCGATCGGCGGCCGCGCCGCGGTGGAAGACCGTGCGGGCCCAGAAGTAGCCGGTCAGGGTGAGGGCGAGGCACCAGGCGACCGCGGTGATGCCGCTGGTGCCGATCTCCGTGCCCGTCAGGAGGCCGCGCAGGGTCTCGTTGACGGAGGTGAAGGGCTGGTACTCGGCGAACCAGCGGAGGCCCGAGGGCATGGACTCCGGGGGGACGACGGCGCTGCCGAGGAAGGGGAGGAACTGGAGGGGCAGGGGGATGTTGCTGGCCGACTCCGGGTTCCTGGCCACCAGTCCGATGCCGGCCGCGAGCCAGGTGAGGGCGAAGGTGAGCAGGGTCAGCAGACCGGCGGCGGCGAGCCATTCGACCGGGCCCGCGTGCGGCCGGAAGCCGACGAGCAGGGCGACGGCGACGACGCAGACGATGCTCAGCAGGGTCTGGATGACGCTGCCGGCCACATGGCCGGTGAGAAAGGCGGAGCGCGAGATCGCCATCGTCCGGAAGCGGTTGACGATCCCCTCGGTCATGTCGACGCAGACCCCGACGGCGGTCACCAGGGCGCCGGACGTGGCGGCCATGAGGATGATGCCGGGCGCCAGGTAGTCGACGTACTCCCCGCCGGAGGCCGGGCCGTCGATGCCGGCGCCGAGGGCGCCTCCGAAGACGTAGGTGAACAGGAGCAGCATCAGCACCGGCGTCATGACGACGGAGACGGTCAGGGACGGGTAGCGCCGGGCGTGTTTGAGGTTGCGGCGCAGCATCGTCAGGGAGTCGGCGACGGCATGAGAGGGGGCGGTCACCGTACGGGCTCCTTCGGACGGCCGGTGAGGCTGAGGAAGACGTCGTCGAGGTCGGGGGTGTGCACGGTCAGCGACTCGGCGCGGACCGCCGCGTGGTCCAGGACGTCGAGGACGGCGCGGAGCGTGGGGACGCTGTGGTCGCCGGGGATCCGCAGGGTGAGGTCGTCGTGGTCGGCGGTGCCGGTGCCGAACGCCGTCGTGGCCGCCGCGAGTCCGTCGGCGTCGGCGAACCGGAGGCTGATGTGGGCGCCGGGCACCCGGCGCTTCAGCTCCCCGGCGGTGCCCTCGGCGACCAGGCGGCCGCCGTCCAGGACGGCTATGCGGTCGGCGAGCCGGTCGGCCTCCTCCAGGTACTGCGTCGTCAGGAACACCGTCACGCCGTCGTCGTCGACCAGTTCCCGGATGATCTCCCACATGACGCGGCGGCTGCGCGGGTCGAGGCCGGTGGTCGGTTCGTCGAGGAAGACGACGCGCGGCGCGCCGACGAGCGTCATGGCCAGGTCCAGCTTGCGCCGCATGCCGCCGGAGAATGTGGCGGCGGTCCGGTCGGCCGCGTCGGTCAGGTCGAAGCGGTCCAGGAGGTCCTCGGTGCGGAGGCGGCCCTCCCGGCGGCCGAGGTGGTGCAGGTCCGCCATGAGCGTCATGTTCTCGCGGGCGGTGAGCAGGTTGTCGACGGCGGAGAACTGGCCCGTGACGCCGATGCGGGCGCGGACCGCGTCGGGCTCGCGGAGCAGGTCGTGGCCCGCGACCCGGGCCTGCCCGGCGTCGGGGGCGATGAGTGTGGAGAGGATCCGTACGGTGGTGGTCTTGCCGGCGCCGTTGGGGCCGAGGAGCGCGAAGACCGTTCCCTCGGGGATGCTCAGGTCGATGCCGTCCAGCACCGGCCGGCCGCCGTAGGACTTGCGGAGGCCGGTGGCACTGATCGCTGCGGTGCCGGGTGGTACGAGTGATGTCGGTGGTGCGTTCATGACGTTCTGCCCTTCTGTGGGTGAGAGGTCACGAGCGGGCGGACGGTCAGGGGCGGCGGATCTCGATGTCGCCGATGCCGGTGCGGGCGCGGACCTCGACGGTGTGCTCGGCCCCGCCGGGGCCGTCCGACGGGCTGAGCAGATTGCGGACGCTGCCGAGGCGGGTGTCGACGTCGAGCCAGGCGGCCGTGGCCGGGGCGATGCCGACCTCCAGGTCGCCGGCCGAGGACTGGAGGGTGACCCGGCCGCGGACCACCTCGTCCAGCCGGATGCCGCCGTTGGCGGACCGCGCGTCGACGTCCCCGCGCGCGGTGCCGACGGTGATGGGCCCGTTCGACGAGCTGACCCGGAGGTCGCCGCCGACCTCGCCGAGCGCCGTCTCGCCGTTGAGGTTCTTGACCGTGGCGGTGCCGCCGATCGCTCCCGCGTCGATCGGGCCCGCGCCGACGAGTTCGGCGTCGCCCCGCGCGCGGTCGAGCCGGATGCCGCCGTGGCTCGTCCGCAGCCACGCCGCCGCCGTCTCGCCGGCGCGGACGTGCCCGGTCGAGGTCCTCAGCCGGCAGTCGCCGAGGCGGCCCTCGCAGAGGAGGTCGCCGATGAGCGCGGTGGCCCGGACGTCGGAGCCGGCCGGCAGCTCGATCCGTACCTCGACCGAGCCGGTCGGGCCGAACAGCGACCGCTGCCGGGGCCCTTTGACCAGCAGGGCGCCGTCCGAGCAGGCGATACGGGTCTGCGCGGCCGCCCGGACGTCCGCTTCCTCCCCGGGGTCGGTCGGCAGGACCTCGACCACGGTGTCACCGCGGTCGCCGGCGATGAGCCGGAGCAGTCCGATGTCGAACTCGACGGTGGCGCCGACGGGTTGGGGTGTCTCGAAAATGGGCATGGCTGTGCCGTCCTCATGACTGGGTGGGAGGCGGGCGGGTGAAGGGATACGGCGAGATGGCGGCGCGGCGCCATGATGGCGCCAAGATGGCGTCAGGCGTATGCGGATCCGCGCCGGGTCAGCGGACCCAGCCCGTGAAGCTCTGGCCCCGGTGCCGCGTGGGCCCGGCCGGGCGGCCGGCGCGCTCGCCCGCTTCCAATGCGGCGGCGACGGCCCGGACCAGCCAGGCGTTCACCGACAGCCCCTCCTGGGCGGCGGCCTCCTCGGCCCGCGCCTTGAGGTGGGCGGGAAGCCGCAGGTTAACGCGGGCGGTGCCACCCTCGTCGCCGTCGCCCTGGGCGGGGGCCGGCGGCAGGGCGGCGCCGGGCGCCGCGGCCTCCGCGTAGGGCCCCTGGGCCGGCGGCGGCGTCACCACGAATTCCGGGTCCAGGCCGCGGAGCCGTACGTCGACCGAGCCCGGCGCCAGGTCACGGGTGACCTCCTCCATGGCGGTGGAGAGCGCGTTCAGCAGGGTGAGCCGGGCGGCCGACTCCAGCGGCGCGGACAGCCGTTCGGCCAGGGCACGCGCGTCGTCCCCGCCCGCGCTCGCGGCGACCGCGAGCTCCTGGCGGAGGGTGTCGACGTAGGGGGTGAGGTCCATGACGCCACTATGGCGTCATATTGGCGCCACAGCAAGCGAGTTGGCTCCGGCAGAGCCATCGCGGAGCCCTCGGGCGCACGGCGTGGGGGGTGGACGGAGGGCACCTATTCGGCCACCCCCGCACCACCCTCCGTCCGTGCGTCCGTCCGCTACGCCGGGACGTTTCCGTCCCGCCCGCATGGCACCTCGTCCTCGTCGGAAGCGGCGGGGACGCCGGCCGCCTTGCCCGGCGTCACGGGCGCACCCGGAGCGCCGGAAGCCTCCGGCGCGGCGGCGCCGGCCGTGCCCGGTACCCCGAGCCCGGCCGGCGGGCCCGGGGGCGCGTCGAGCCAGTGGAAGGCCGGCTCGAGGCGGACGATGCGGATCACCTTGGACACGCGCGGGCCACCCCGCACCACCCGCAGCCGGCCGCCGCCGCGGGCCACCCGGTTGCGGGCGCGGAGCAGCAGGCGGAGGCCGCTCGCGTCGAGGAAGGTCACACCGCGCAGGTCGATGACGAGGTCGGCGCGGCGACGGCCGGCCAGGGCCTCCAGCCGGGGGCCGAGCTCCTGCTCGGCCAGGATGTCGATCTCTCCGGACAGTTCAATGGTGACCGCTCCCCCCGCCACACGCTCCCGCATGGTGAAGGCGAGCTCGTACCCGCCCATGCGAACCTCACCGTTCTCCCTCACTCAGGTACCGCAGCACACCGGATCCCGTTTCCCACGTGACAGCACCGGGACGGCCGCTCCGGCGAGCCGGTGAGCGCCTCGGGCCGTGTGCCTTTCTGGTGCCCCGGTGCCGGGCTCTTCTCACCTCAACTGACCCAGAGTTCATCCGTGTTGGAAACTTTCGCGGTACCGCCGAGAGGGTTGTGCGGATTCGGGCGGCGGAATCGGCGGAATTGCACGGGCATGACCGGAAGCGGGAGGAGAGAAGGCAGCGGGTTCCGCACACCGGAGAAGTTCCGTACACCGGAGAAGACTCGGCGCACCGGAGAAGACTCCGCGCACCGGAGAAGAGGGGGAGAAGGCGGGGGGAAGCGGCATCGGGGGGACAAGCCGCTTCCCCCCATGAGGACACGGACCCCGAGTACGGGCCGCAGTCAGGGGGAAGCTCGCGGCCCGGACCCCGCAGAGGGGTTCCTTGTCCCAGGCCCGTCGGATTCCTGCCAGATCCGGCGGGCACTCCCCCATCCTCCGCTCCGGGAAACGGCGGACGGGTGGGCGAAGGGCCCCCTTCGCCGGGGCTTAAGTCCTTAAAGGTGGTGTGAGCGACCGCCGTCAGGGGACGCCGTCCGCGAAATCCCCCGGCGATCCGCACCGGACCCACTCTCTCCCGGCTTCGTCCATCTGTACGGATAGACTCTCGCAAGCGCTACGGGGGACTTCGACGGAAGAAGGCGGACGGGGAGGCGGCAGCGGCATGGCGCAGGCCAAGAAGATCACGTTCTGGGTGCTCGCCGTTTTCATCGGCTACACGATCATCCATTCCCCGGCCAGGGCGGCGGAGCTCGTCCAGATAGGCTTCGAGGGGATCTCGGACGCCGCCAAGAGCATCGGCGAGTTCATGACCGAGCTGATCAAGTGAGCTCCCGCCGTCCGGAGCCTCCGTGCGCCGCGGGCCGACGTGCCACAGGTCCCGCGTCCCCCTTCGTGCACCCCGTCGTCCGGAAGGCGGCCATCCGATGATCCGTCACCTCGTCCTGTTCAAGCTCAACGAGGGCGTCGGGCGCGACGACCCCCGCGTCCTCGCCGGCGTCCAGGCGTTCGAGAAGCTGGGCGGGGAGATCCCCGAGCTCCGCTTCTGGGAATGCGGCTGGAACGTCTCCGAGCGCCCGATCGCGTACGACTACGCGATCAACTCCGCCGTCGAGGACGCCGAGGCCCTCCAGCGCTACCTCGACCACCCGGCCCACCAGGCGGGTGTCGGCCTGTGGCGAGAGTTCGCCACGTGGGTGATCGCCGACTATCCGTTCTGAGCCGCATTCCCCGCCGGAGCCCCGGCACGGGCCCCTCGCCACCACGGCGAGGGGCCTTTTTCGCGTGGTCAACACGGCGTTATGCGGTGCTTGCACACAGTGGACATGTCTTGTGATGCTATGACCGCTTTTGACGGATGAGTTGACCTGGAGCTGACCGCGAAGGGGTGGTGTGACCGTGCCGGCCCGTACAGCGTCAGAGGAGACGTCGGCGTCAGAAGAGAACCCCCCGCCACCGCGGGGGGCCCAGCGGGAGATCGCGCCGGAGATCCCGCGAGAGACCCGCCGGGAAGCCCGGCCGGAAGCCCGGCCTGAAGTTCAGCAGGAGACCCCGCGGGAACCGCAGACGCGGGAGAGCCGGGGCGCGGACGCCCGGGCGCTGACGCAGGTGCTCTTCAAGAAGTTCGCCACCCTGGAGCCCGGCACACCGGAGCACGCCCGCGTGCGCGCCGCCCTCATCGAAGCCAACCTCCCCCTCGTGCGGTACGCCGCGGCGCGTTTTCGCAGCCGCAACGAGCCCATGGAGGACGTCGTCCAGGTCGGCACCATCGGTCTCATCAATGCCATCGACCGCTTCGACCCCGACCGCGGGGTGCAGTTCCCGACGTTCGCGATGCCCACCGTCGTCGGCGAGATCAAGCGCTACTTCCGCGACAACGTGCGGACCGTGCACGTACCGCGCCGGCTGCACGAGCTGTGGGTGCAGGTCAACGGCGCCACCGAGGACCTGACCGTGCTGCACGGCCGGTCGCCGACCACCGCCGAGATCGCCGAGCGGCTCAAAATCGGCGAGGACGAGGTGCTCGCCTGCATCGAGGCCGGGCGCTCTTACCACGCCACCTCGCTGGAGGCCGCCCAGGAGGGCGACGGCCTGCCCGGCCTGCTGGACCGGATCGGGTACGAGGACCCCGCGCTGGCCGGGGTCGAACACCGCGATCTGGTGCGCCACCTGCTCGTCCAGCTGCCGGAGCGGGAGCAACGCATCCTGCTGCTGCGCTACTACAGCAATCTGACGCAGTCGCAGATCAGCGCGGAGCTGGGGGTGTCGCAGATGCACGTGTCGCGGCTGCTCTCCCGGAGCTTCGCCCGGCTGAGATCCGCAAACCGTATCGACGCCTAACCCTTGTGGGTGACACCCTCTCCGGACTCCCCGGCAGATATGTCGACTTGACGCTACAGCGCGTTGCCGACATGTGACATTCTGCTGGAACTGCGTTTGCCACAGCGCAGCCTCCGGTATTCAGGTGGGGGCTGCACCCTCGGCCGAATCCGCGGCCGGGGCTGTGCTGTGATCCGTCCGCGACCTCAAGGGGGTGGCATGTCCGTAGACCTGGGCAGCGCGAAGGTGCTCACCAACGACGCACCGCACGCCGTGCTCGACGACTGCGAAGCCATCGACACCCGCACCCTCTCCCGCTCCCTCTTCCTGCGGCTGGCGGCCCTGGACCGGGACAGCGCCGAGCGTACGTACGTCCGTGACACCCTCATCGAGCTCAACCTCCCCCTCGTGCGCTACGCGGCGGCGCGGTTCCGGAGCCGCAACGAGCCGATGGAGGACATCGTCCAGGTCGGCACCATCGGACTGATCAAAGCCATCGACCGGTTCGACTGCGAACGCGGGGTGGAGTTCCCGACGTTCGCGATGCCCACGGTCGTCGGCGAGATCAAACGCTTCTTCCGGGACACCAGCTGGTCGGTGCGGGTGCCACGGCGCCTGCAGGAGCTGCGGCTCGCCCTGACCAAGGCCAGCGACGAGCTCGCGCAGAAGCTGGACCGCTCCCCCACCGTGCCCGAACTGGCGCTGTGCCTGGGCGTCTCCGAGGAGGACGTGGTCGACGGGCTGGCGGTGGGCAACGCCTACACGGCCAGCTCGCTGGACTCCCCCTCGCCGGAGGACGACGGCGGCGAGGGCTCGCTCGCCGACCGGCTGGGCTACGAGGACACGGCACTGGAGGGCGTCGAGTACCGGGAGTCGCTGAAGCCGCTGCTGGCCAAGCTGCCCCCGCGCGAGCGCCAGATCATCATGCTCCGCTTCTTCGCCAACATGACGCAGTCGCAGATCGGCGAGGAGGTCGGCATCTCCCAGATGCACGTCTCCCGGCTGCTCACCCGGACGCTCTCCCAGCTCCGTGAGGGCCTCATCTCCGACTGAACCGCACCACCCACCCACTCGCAGGCAGGACGGACCACCGGTCGACCGACCCCGGTACGGCAGCGGCGGACCGCGACACGCAGGTCGCGGCGGGGGCCGCCGGGCCGTCCGGCAGGTACACGGCGCCTCCGGCGCCGGCCCGCCACCCCCTCCGGGGACGGCCGCAGAGCCGATGCCTCCTCCCGCACGGCGGACACCCCGCTCCCGGGCGACGGGCGGTACGCCTCGTGTGCGTCGCGCACATCAGAAGCGGCGGGCAGAAAGCGGGCTGAAAGGGCTTCGGGGGGCGAG
This sequence comes from Streptomyces mobaraensis, assembly GCF_020099395.1. NCBI lineage: Bacteria > Bacillati > Actinomycetota > Actinomycetes > Kitasatosporales > Streptomycetaceae > Streptomyces > Streptomyces mobaraensis. The sequence continues at coordinate 3,587,570 of NZ_CP083590.1, forward strand.
CATGAAGAGCCGTATCCCGACCTCAACCGTGCCCTCGTGTCAGCCGCGCGCGAGCCTTGGCCGCGCTCTCTTGTCAGCCGGGGAAGAGCTCCGGCCGAGCGCGAGCCTCAGCCGCGCCTCCCGTGTCAGCCGAGCACGAGCTTCACCAGCGCCCTCGCGTCAGCCGAGGACGAGCTTCCGGCCGAGCGCGACCCTCAGCCACACCCACGCCTCAACCGCGCCCTCGCGTCAGCCGAACACAAGCCCCAGCCGCGCCAGCCGCGTGAGCCGCGCCCCCGCGTCCGTCACGCCCCCGTGTCAGCCGAGCGCGAGCCAGGCGACCGCCGCCACGACCGCCAGCGCCGCCACGACGCCGAGGATCACTCCCACCCGGGGACCGGACGAGGACGAGCGCCCATGGCTCGCCGGAGCGGCCGCGCGGGGCCCGGGAGCGCCCTCGTCGACGAAGGCGCGGAACATCTGAGTGCTGCCCGCGGGGTCGTAGGTGCCCTCGGGACGCTGCTGATGGGGGTTGGCCATGGACCAGGACCCTAGCGAAGACGGCCCGGCCCCCGCGCGCGGGGCGGCACTCTCCGCGTCTGGGGCCGGCGCGGACACCCACCGCTACGAACAGTCCTGGCGCCGCACTCCGTCACACCCCCTTCACTCATCGTTTTATCGTTGAACTTGACCTCGCCTTTACCGCTTTTCGTTTGCCTTCAGCAACCAACAACCTCTATGGTTGCCCTAAGCAACTTAAAACGGGAGGATCCGTTGGCCGCGCACGAGCAGTACCAGGAGCTCGCCCAGCAGCTCAGCGCCATCGGCGTCATCAAGCGCGGCCTCGCCCGGGTCCTTCCCCCCGACTGCCCGCCCACCTCGGTCATCGTGCTCACCCTGCTCAAGCGGTACGGCGAGATGCGGATGAGCAAGCTCGCGGAGCTCCTGGTCGTCGACATGTCGGTGACCAGCCGCCACGTGGCGTACGCCGCGGAACGGGGCTGGCTCGACCGGCAGCCGGACCGGCTGGACAAGCGCTCCCGGCTGCTGCGCCTCACCCCCAGCGGCGAGGCGCTGCTGGACGACGTCAGCGCCCGCTACACCGAGGCCCTGGCGCACTGCCTGGGTGACTGGAGCGACGCGGAGATCGCCCAGATCGTCGGTCTGCTCGCCCGGCTCCGGGAGAGCTTCGGCGAGTGCCACCGGCCCGTCGCCCCCGGCGGGGCCTCCCCGGCGCACGACCTCGCGGCCTGCCCGTCGGCCCGTACACCCCACTGACCGCCCGACAGCATCACGAAAAGGAAGTCCATGGCCAAGACCACACCGTCAGGTGTGCGGGACAGCCACACCGATCACGCCCCGTCCGACGCCCCCGGCATCGACATGACGCACAGCCAGATCATGCGTGCGCTGTCCGGGCTGCTGCTCGGCATGTTCGTGGCGATCCTGTCGTCGACGATCGTCTCCAACGCGCTGCCGCAGATCATGCACGATCTGCACGGCAGCCAGTCCGCCTACACCTGGACCGTCACCGCCGCGCTGCTCGCGATGACCGCGTCGACGCCGCTGTGGGGCAAGCTCTCCGACCTGTTCAGCAAGAAGCTGCTGGTCCAGGCCGCGCTGGTGGTCTACGTCGCCGGTTCCGTGGTGGCCGGTCTGTCGCAGAACACGAGCATGCTCATCGCCTGCCGTGTCGTGCAGGGCATCGGCGTCGGCGGTCTGTCGGCCCTCGCCCAGATCGTCATGGCCGCGATGATCTCGCCGCGCGAGCGCGGCCGGTACAGCGGTTACCTGGGCGCCACGTTCGCCGTCGCCACCGTCGGCGGTCCGCTGCTCGGCGGCGTGATCACCGACACCAGCTGGCTCGGCTGGCGCTGGTGCTTCTACGTCGGTGTGCCGTTCGCTGTCCTCGCCCTGATCGTGCTCCAGCGCACCCTGCACCTCCCGGTCGTCAAGCGGCAGGTGAAGGTGGACTGGCTCGGCGCGTTCTTCATATCCGCCGCCGCCACGCTGCTGCTGGTCTGGGTGACCCTGGCCGGCAAGAACTACGACTGGCTGTCCTGGCAGACCGCCGTCATGGTCAGCGGCTCCGTCCTGCTGGGCGCGATCTTCATCCTGGTCGAGTCCAAGGCCGCCGAACCGATCATCCCGCTGCGGCTGTTCCGCAACAAGACGATCGCCCTCGCCTCGGCGTCGAGCCTCTTCGTCGGTGTGGCGATGTTCAGCGCCACTGTCTTCCTCTCGCAGTACTTCCAGCTCGCGCGGGGCAAGACGCCGACCATGTCCGGCGTCATGACCATCCCGCTGATCGCCGGCCTGTTCATCTCCTCGACCGTCTCCGGTCAGGTCATCACCAAGACCGGTCGCTGGAAGGCATGGCTGGTCTCCGGTGGCGTCCTGCTCACCGCCGGTCTGGGCCTGCTGGGCAGCATCCGGTACGACACCCCGTACTGGCAGCTCGCCTGCTACATGGCGCTCATGGGCCTCGGCATGGGCATGATGATGCAGAACCTGGTGCTCGCCGCGCAGAACCAGGTCGCCCCCAAGGACCTCGGCGCCGCCAGCTCCGTCGTCACGTTCTTCCGCTCCCTCGGTGGTGCGGTCGGCGTCTCGGCGCTGGGCGCGGTCATGGCCAACCGGGTCACGGACTACGTCAAGGACGGTCTGACCGCCCTCGGCCCGAAGGGCGCGGCCATCGCCAAGCAGGCCGGTGGCGGCGGGGGCATCCCGGACGTCAAGCACCTGCCCGAGCCGCTGCGTTCGATCATGGAGAACGCCTACGGGCACGGCGTCGGCGACGTCTTCACCTACGCCGCCCCGACCGCGCTGGTCGCCTTCCTGCTGACCCTGTTCATCAAGGAAGTGGCCCTCAAGGGCCGGCCCGGCGCGCCGGCGGACTCCTCCGCCCCGGCGAAGGACACCGAGCCGGCGAACGCCGCCTGAGGCCCACGCCTCACAGACTCCGGCCGGACGTCCACGAGCGGGGACGACCGGCCGGCGGCCCGGGGCCGAACGGCATGACATGACCCCGGGCGAACGGCCCCGGAAGCGGTGCGCACACAAGGCAGGGGACGGCCTGCGCGCGGCTTCCGGGGCCGAGTGCTTTTCCGCTCACCGATGGTGAGGACGGTGAAGGCCCCCGTCCGCGAAGGAATCTCCTTCGCGGACGGGGGCCTTCACCGTTTCCAGGCCGTACGGAGTCTTCCGAGCCGCGCGGCCGGGACTTCACCGCCTCGGGACAGGGGACGTTACGACGACGCCTAGTCCCGCGCCCGGCCCCGCATCACCTCGATGCCCGCGATCACCGTGTCCAGCCCGATGGCGAAATCACGCTCCCACATGTCGTCGAGCAACCCGTCGCGCATCCTGTGCGCCATCTCCACGCTCTCCTGGTACCGGTCCGCGAAGTCAGCCCGCCCGGTCACCGTGTCCGTGATCTCCTTGAAGTACTGGTCCTGATCGACGCCGGCCGCCCGGCAGCGCTCCTCGTAGAGTGTCTGGACGGTGGCGAAGCCGTAGACGAACTGGAAGAGGGCGCCCAGCGAACCCGCGATCCGGCTCGGCTCGACCCCGCTGTGCCGGAGCACCCGGAGGGTGACGTCGGAGAACCGCATCGCCTTGGGGCCGATGTTGAGGTACTGGCCGACGAGCCGGGCCACCCAGGGGTGCCGGGTGAGCAGCCCGCGGTACTCACACGCGAGGTGCCGGAGCTGGTCGCGCCAGTCGGCGTCCGCGGCGTCCGGGTCGGGGAGCGCGATCTCGCCGTTCGCCTCGTCCAGGGCCAGTTCGAGGAGGTCGTCCTTGTTGTCGACGTACCAGTAGACCGACATGGCGGTCACCCCTAGTTCGGCGGCCAGGCGGCGCATCGAGAACTTGGCCAGCCCCTCGGCGTCGAGCAGGCGGATGGCGGCCGCGATGATCCGCTCACGGTCCAGCGAGCCCGGCTGCTCCCGGGACCGGTCGGCGGACGCCCTGCGCCGCGGGGAGGGTTTCTCCTCGGCCAGCCAAATGCTGGTCCTCGGGTTCCCCGCGCGATTGCCGCCGGCCATGCGTTCCCTCTCCACCACTTCGCTGCTCCGTCCTCGATGCTAGGCCCTGCCGGCCGCACCGCTCTCAAACACCCGGCCCCGCCGGGGCGGCCGGCGCGGCGTCGGCCCGCTCGGCCCTGCGCAGCAGGAGGGCCGCCACGACGCCGCCCGCCAGCACGGCCGCCGCGCCGACCAGCTGGCCCGCCTGCACACCGGACGCGAACGCGTCCTGCACCGCGGAGCGCTGCGCGGCCGTCCGGGCCTCGCCCAGGGCCTCCGGCAGCGAGCCGGCCCCGGCGGCGACGGCCGGGAGCAGCGCGGCGAAGCGGGAGTTGAGCACCGCGCCGAGGACGGCGACACCGAGCCCGTTGCCGAACTCCTGGAGCGTGCCGTTGACGCCCGCGCCGACCCCGGCCTTCTCCGGCGGGATGGCCGACATGATCGCGGTGGCCATGGCCGGCGTGGCCAGGGCGATGCCGGTGCCCATCAGGATCAGGCCGGCGAGCATCCCGCCGTACCCGTGCGCGCCGGTCCAGGCGATCACGGCCAGGCCGGCGGCCAGCAGTGTCATACCGCCGGCGATGGTGAGCGGGCCGCCGAGCTTCGTCATCAGCCGGGCGCCGACGCCCGTGAGGTTGAGGACGACGATCATCAGGGCCAGCGGCGTCATCCGCAGCCCGGTCTCCAGCGGGCCGTAGTGCAGCACCAGCTGGAGGTGCGAGGTGAGCAGGAAAAACGATCCGCCCATGCCGAGCGCCACCAGGATCCCGCCCATGACGGCCGCGACGAAGCGGCGGTTGCGGAAGAAGTGCATGTCGAGCATGGGGTACGGGATGCGCAGCTCCCAGAGGACGAACGCGGCCATGATCAGGACGCCGGCGCCGCCGGACAGCAGCACCCGGCCGGACGTCCAGCCGTGCTCGGGACCGGAGATGATCGCGAAGACGATGCCGGTCATGCCGAGGGTGGAGAGCAGGGCACCGAGGTAGTCGGGGCGGTCGCCGGCCGGGTTCTTCGACTCGGGCACCAGCTTGAGCACGGCGATCAGACCGATGACCGCCACCGGGATGTTGACCAGGAAGATCGAGCCCCACCAGAAGTGGTCGAGGAGGGTGCCGCCGATCAGCGGCCCGCAGGCGAAGCCGAGCGAGCCCACCGCGCCCCAGATGCCGATCGCCTTGGTGCGCTCCTCGTCGTCGAAGACCTGGACGACCACGGCGAGCGTGGTGGTCATCAGCAGCGCGCCGCCGACGCCCATGCCGGCCCGCGCGGCGATCAACTGGCCCGTCGTCTCCGACAGTCCGGCGCCGAGCGAGCCCAGGCCGAACAGCGCGAGCCCGGCGGCCAGCATCTTCTTCCGGCCGTAGCGGTCGGCGAGGTTGCCGGCGGTGAGCAGCAGACCGGACTGCACCAGCGAGTACGCGTTGAGCATCCACTGGATGTCGGCGGTCGCGGCGCCCATCTCCGTGGTGAGCGACGGGATCGCCACATTGAGAACGGTGTTGTCGAGCAGCACGGTGAGCTGCGCGAGGCATATGACGCCCAGGATCACCCAGCGGGTGGGGTGACGGGCGGGGTGGGATGTGTGCGAAGAGGGTGACGCGACAGGGGTGGACGCCGCCATGGCGAGCTCCTTGCAGGGCGGACCGACGTGATCGGTCTACACCGTACAGGGAGCGCTTCTACGGTGTACAGGGAATTTGCCATACGCCGTAGAAGAGCCTTCCGGGCGACGCTCAGACCGCCACCGCCGGCTTCAGGACGTACCCCATGCCGCGCCGGGTGTGGATCATCGGCGGCCGGCCGGCGTCGATCTTCTTGCGCAGATAGGAGATATAGAGCTCGACGACGTTGCCCCGGTCGCCCCGGCCGCCCCCGCCGAAGGAGTGCGCCCAGACCCGGTCCAGCAGCAGCGTCTTGCTGAGCACCCGGCCGGGCTCCCGCATGAGCTGGCGCAGCAGCGCGCACTCCGTCGCCGTCAGCGGGATCGCCGTACCGCCGCGGACCGCCTCACGGTTCGCCTCGTCCAGGACCAGATCGCCTACGACCAGGCGGGGCCGGGCACTTGGGGCTCCGAGGGCGGGGCGGGGGCGCGCTTCCGTCGATGCGATGGTCATGCTGATGAGCGTGCGCCGGGCCCCTGAGAGCCGCCTTTCCGCCGTCTGGGAAACGTCTGAGAATCCGCCGGGGGGGCAGGGGGAGCCGCGGGATGGAAAAGGGAGTCAGCCGCGGTCATCCGGCGGCCGGCGCACCGCCCTCGTCCGGGCCCGGGACGCCGAGGAGTCGCGCCGCGTTGTCGTGGCACACCCCGCGCAGCCAGTCGTCGTCCTGCCCCAGCCGGGTGAGGGCGGCCAGGGCGTGCCCGTACCCGTAGGGGATGTTAGGGAAGTCGCTGCCGAACAGGATCCGGTCCCCCAGCGCCGCCAGCCGCGGGCGCTCCCCGACGGGGAACGGCGCGACGTCCTCGATGAAGTCGGTGAACGCCATGGTCGTGTCAAGGTGCACGCCCGGATACCGCTCGGCCAGATCGAGGAAGGCGCCGTACTCGGGGACGCCCATGTGGGCCACGACCAGCCGCAGCCCCGGGTGCCGGGCCAGCACCCGCCCGATGGGCCCCGGCCCGGTGAAAGGCCCCGGCAACGGACCGGAACCGCAGTGCGTCACCACCGGCACACCCGCCTCCGCCAACAGCCCCCACACCCCGTCCAGCAGGGGGTCGCACGGGTCGTACGCGCCCACCTGAAGGTGCGCCTTGAAGATCCGCGCACCGGCGTCGAGCGCCGTCCGGACCGACCGGACGGCTCCCGGCTCGGGGAAGAAGGTGGCGGTGTGCAGACAGTCCGGCGTACGGGCCGCGAAGTCCGCCGCCCAGGCGTTGAGCCAGTCCGCCATGCCCGGCTTGTGCGGATAGATCATCGACGTGAACGCACGCACCCCGAAGGCGCGCAGGGTGCGCACCCGGTCGTCCTCCGCGTCCCGGTAGGTGACCGGCCAGGAGCGGCCGATCGCCTCCGCGGCCGCGTCGAAGTAGGACCAGACCTTGGTAAGGACGCGCTCGGGCATGAAGTGGGTATGCACGTCGATCAGGCCCGGGAGCCCGAGGTCGCGCCAGAAGCGGGGAATCCTGTCGTCCGGCAGGTCGCCGGGGCGTGCGCCGCCGCGCCATACGCCGTCGGGCGGTACGCCGTCGTGCCATGTGTCGTCGTGCCATGTGTCGTGGGGCAGTACGCCCTCGTGCCCGATGTCATCGGGCTGTACGCCGTCGTGCCGTCTGCCGCCATGCCGTACGTCGTCGTCTCGCATGGAGCTCCCTTCGGCGCGGCCGGGCCGGGCCCGGGTTTGACTCCGGTCCGGGTTGGGAACGCCGAAGGCCCGGTACCTGGGTACCGGGCCTTCGGATCGAGTAGCGGGGACAGGATTTGAACCTGCGACCTCTGGGTTATGAGCCCAGCGAGCTACCGAGCTGCTCCACCCCGCGACGGTCGAGAGACCGGGTCCAACACTGTGGCACCGGCCTCTCGGCTGTGCGCTCGGCAGGATTCGAACCTGCAACCTCTTGATCCGTAGTCAAGTGCTCTATCCGTTAAGCTACGAGCGCTTGGCTTCCCGGCGGTCTTTCTTGCCGGTCGGCGTTGCGGGAACAACATTACATGAACTGCGCCGTGAGGCGAAATCCATTGCCGCAACCCCCTCTGACCTGCGGAAACATCGCGGAAACCCCTGGGGAACCCCGAGGAGCCACCGCCGAGGCGGAAACACGGAAAAGCCCCGGCCGTCGGATCGACGGCCGGGGCTCCCGGCTGCGGAGGCGGAGGGATTTGAACCCTCGATGGGCTTTAAGACCCAAACCGCATTAGCAGTGCGGCGCCATAGACCGGACTAGGCGACGCCTCCAGCACACCCACGCGTGCGCGGATGTTGCGTGCAGATGATGACACAGCCCTGGGGCTCGCCACCAATCGCACTCTACGGTACCGGGCCCGACGGCCCCCGGGCAAAGCGGTTCCGGGCGCGCAACGCACGGCGCATCCGGGCGTTAGAGGGGTGAGGATGCGGCCGGTCCGCCGGGCCGCACCACCCCGCGACCCTCGGAGTCCCCGCATGCCGCTCCACCGTCCCCGTACCCGGCCCCGCCCTTCCGGCCGTCCCGCCGGCCGTCCCGCCCTGGCGGCGGCCGCGCTCGTACCGCTGCTGCTCCCGCTGATCGGTGCCTCGCCGGCCGCCGCCCGCCCGCTGCCGGTCCCGCCGGGGCCCGGGGCGGTGCCGGCCACGGGGGCGCCGCTGCCAGGCCCGGGCGCAGGGTCGGCGCCCGGGCCGGGGAACGCTCCGGGGAGCACGCCGGCAAGCGCGCCGGGGAGCACGCCATGGGACCACCTCACCGTCGTGATCGTCGACAGCGGACGGAACGACGGCCGGTACGAGCTCCACTGCCACCCGACGTTCGGCACCGTCCCCGACCCGCAGGGCGCGTGCGACCAGCTCGACGGGCAGACGCGCTGGGACCGCGACCTCTTCGCCCCGGTGCCGGCCGACGCGCAGTGCACGATGATCTACGGCGGTCCGGAGCGGGCGCATGTGAGCGGGACGTGGGCCGGGCGCCCGGTCGACACGGACTTCACCAGGGTGAACGGGTGCGAGATGGCGCGCTGGAACCGGTTCTCCCACCTCCTGGGCGAGCCCGCGCATCCGTCCGAGGGCTGAGCCTGTTCCCTTCCTCTCTTTCCTCCCTTTCCTCTCCTTTCTCCCTTTCCTCATCTGACCGCCGACGACCGCCAACGACCGTCGACGACCGCTTCCGTCCTCACCGGCCGTGACGCCGCCCTCCGCCCGCCTCCAACTCCGGCCCGACCCCGGCCCCCTGCGGAACCAATCGCTCCGCCCAACCCCCCGGGCCGACACACCGCCCGTCCCGGGCGCCGCACGGCAGGGGCGCCGCACCCCTCGACCGCCGTCGCGCCGGACTCCACAGCCCGTAGACTTCCCCCCAGCAACACGCCGCAGGGGCGGCGGAACTCCCCCAGCCGTCGCTGGGGGTGCCCCCCGTCCCTCGGGTCGCACCGTGCGGTAACAGGGAGGAAGCGTCGCAGTGAGCAGCAGGCCATCCCGAGGCGCTGCTCGCCTCGCAGCCATACTCGACGCCCTGCCCGACGCGCTGTTGCTCGTCAACTGCAACGGCACGGTCGTCAACGCCAATCACATCGCGCTGGAGACGTTCGAGGTCCCCGGCACCGGACTCGTCGGACGCGGTCTGCTCGACCTGCTGCCGGCGTTCGACTCGCGCCGCATCCCCGGCTCCATGCGCCTGCCCGAGGACCGGACGAACGGCGGGCGCACCAAGCCGACGCGCATGATCGCGCGGCGGACGGACGGCACGCAGTTCCCCGTCGAGGTCACCAGCGCCAACCTGCCCGACAGCCGCACCCCGTACGCCGAACAGGGTCCGTACACCGGCGACGAGCTGCTGATGCTCGTCGTCCGCGACCTGACCGGCACGCTCGACACCGAGGCCGAACTCGCCCGCCAGCAGCGCCAGACGGAGATGATCCTGCGCGCGGCGGCCGAGGGCGTGGTCGGCGTGGACACGGCGGGCAAGGTCGTCCTCGTCAACCCCTCCGCCGCGCAGATCCTCGGCTACCGCGCCAGCGACCTGGGCGGGCGCGAACTCCACCCGTTGATCCACCACTCGCGCGCGGACGGCACGCCGTTCCCGTTCGAGGACTCGCCGATCGCCGACACCCTGCGTTCCGGTCGCAAACACCGGGTCCGTGGGCAGGTGCTGTGGGCGAAGGACGGGCGCGCGGTGCCCGTCGACCTGACGACGGCGCCGGTGCGCGACGGCGACCAGCTGGTCGGCGCGGTGATGACGTTCACCGACCGGCGTCCGTACGACGCGCTGGCCGCGCGGCACGCCCAGTTGGTGGCTGTGCTCGATGGCTCGCTGCACGGGCCGCTGGAGCGGCTGCGGGGCGAGCTCGGCACGCTGGCCGCCGATCCGGCCGGGCAGTTGTGGCCCGAGGCCAACCAGATCCTGCACCACCTCGCCGCCGGCTACGGGCGGATGGCCCGGCTGGTCGAGAGTGTGCTCGCCTACCAGCGACTGGAGGAGGGCGAGGGGCGGCTGGAGCGGGTGGCGACCGCCCTGGACGAGGTCGTCGCCGCCGGCGTCGAGGGGGCCGTCGAGCTGATCGGCCCCGGGCGTGCGCAGTTCGCGGTGCACGCGCCGGCCATAGAGGCCGAGATCGACGCGGAGTGGTTCGCCCGGGCGCTCACCCATCTGATCGCGGACGTCGCGGGCGTGGACGCGACGGGCGAGACCGCCGCCGGCACGGCGCCGTCCGGCGACTCGACGATCGTCGTCGCGGCCGCGAAGAGGGACACGGCCGTCCGGATCGAGGTCCGCGGCCCGCACCCCGGCGGCGACCCGGTCCACGGGCCCATCGTGCGGGGCATCGTCCGGCGGCACGGCGGCGTCCTCCAGACCCACGACGTGCCGGGCAGCGGGGGCGGCAAGGCGTACGTCCTGGAGGTGCCGGTCTCGGCGGAGGCCGGGCCCGTCATCCCGTCCGACCGGCCCGACTCCCCGGCCAGCATCGGCAGCGGTACGACGATCATGCCGATGCCGGGGCAGCGGTCGGGAGAGACGGCGGCGGCTCGGGGGACGGTCGGGGCCGACGGGAGTTCTGTTTCTGCTGTTTCTGCAGCTTCTTCTGGTGCCACGGGAGTTGGCGGGGCCGGGGGCCCGGCGGGCTCTCCGGGTTCCGGAGGTCCCGCGGCTTCCGGTGGTGTTGTCGGGGCTGGGGGAGCTCGGGGTTCCGGGGACTCCGGCGGTGGGGTGGGGCCGTCGGGTTCCGCCGGAGCGGCGGTTCCCGCCGCGGCCGCCGGGAGCGCCGGGGACGGCGGGGGTTCCGCGGGCACCGAAGTCACCGGGAATGGCGGCGGTGCGACGTCCGGCGCACCGGCCGCTGCGCATGCGCCGAACTCCGCGGCACGGCCGATTGCCCCACCCCATCAGAACCAGCAGGCGAAGCCCGGCCATCCGGCTCCCCCGCCGCATGCTTCTCCTTCGCCTCATCCGTCTCAGCCGGTCGCCGTGGCTCATCCGGCCTACCCCGTTCCGCAGGCGCGGCAAGGGAGTTCGCCCGCCAGGGACGTCCCCCCGGTCACCGGTGCCTCTGGTGCCTCTGGTGCCCCCGCGCAGCCCGGCGTTCCGAACGCCGCGGTACCTCTCGGTCCCACGCCATCCGCCGGTGACGGGCCGGGGGGTGCGGCGCCGCACCCCGGTTCCGTACCCGGCGTGCCCGTGCCCGCCCAGCCGACCGGGCGCCGGCGCGGTCCGGCCCGTCCCGACGAGGAGGAGGCGGCCGCGGCCGAGCGGGTACGGGCCAACCGGCACGGCCGCGGCGCCGACCAGGCCCCCGCACCGGGTGCCGGGCTCGTGCCGCCGCAGGTGGCCGCGCCCGCGCAGCCGACCGGACGCCGCGCCCGGCGGGAGGCCGCCGCGGCCGAACCGGCGGAGCCGGCGGGCGCGGACGCCCGGCGCGCGGCGTTCGCGCTGCCGCCCGCCGAGGCGGACCGCGGACCCGGCCCGGCCGCCGAGGCCGCCGCCGCGCCCACCGGGCGCCGCGCCCGGCGCGCTCTCACCGAGGCGCCCGAGCGGCCCATCCCGGGCCAGGCCGACGCCGAACCCGACATTCCGCGCGCCGCGTTCGCGCTGCCGCCGGCCGAAGCCGACCGCAAGCCGGCGCCCGGCCCGGGTGCCGAACCCGTCCCGGGCCGTCCGGTGCCGGCCCAGGGCGGGCCGCTCGACGGCGGGCCCGCGGAGGGCCGGCCGACGGACCCGGCGGTGGCCGGGCATGGTGGCCCCGGTCACGGGGGTCCTGGTAGTCACGGCAGTCCCGGTGGCCACGGCGGTCCCGGTGGTCACAGCGGTCCCGGTCATGGCAACGCGGTAGACGGCGCAGGGGGCGGGGTCCGGCCCGACGCTTCGACCGGCTCCGACGGCTCCGTGCCGCTGCCGGCCGGGCAGTCCGGTGCGCCCGGCACCACACCCGTCACCGCGCCCAACGCCGCGCCCGTCACCGCGCGGCCTGCGGACGCCGCCGGGCCGATGGGCCCCGCCCGGCCCGTCGGGCCCGCCGCCTCGCCCGCCGCGCCGGGGCACTCCGGCCCGGCCGAGGCCGGTGCGGGGCCCGCGGGTGCGGGACATGCCGGGGCCGGGGTAGGGGCCGGCTCTGTCGGTCATGCCGGGCACCCTGGACAGCCCGGACATCCCGCCCACGCCGGCCCCACCGGCCCCACCGGGGGCGCCGACCGCACCGACGTCGCGCATCCCGAAGCAGGCCGGACGGCCATCCCCGTCGACCCCGTCGGCCCCGTCGGTCCCGTCGACCCTGTCGGCCCCGCTGGTCACCACGCCCCCGTCGGCTCCACAGGTCCCGAGAGTCCCGTCAGCCCGGCGGGTCAGCCCGGTTCTCCGGCGTCTCCGCCGCCGGCCGCGCCCGGGGTCGCCGGTCCCGCCGCGCCGGCCGGTCAGGACGTTCTCCACGCCCGTACGGATCTCGACGGTCCGGCTGAGGCGCCGCCCACCGGGCGCCGGCGTGCGCGCCGGGCGCTCGCCGAGGAACCGGGCGCGACGGCGCTGCCGGGCGCCGGCGACGTCGCCCGCGCCATCAGCGTGCGCACGCTCGGGCAGGGCGCGCCCTACGCCCAGCAGGGCGGGGAGACCCCGCCCGGCGGCACCCCGAACGCGTCGGGAGCCGGTTCCGGGCGGCGGCGCAAACTGGGCAATCCGGCCGACAACGCCGGTGAGCGGGAAGCCCAGGCCCGGGCGCAGGCGCCCGCCGCCGCGCCGCGCCCCGGCCCGACGGGCGGCCCGATCGGTCCCGGCGCCGGCACCAGCACCGGTCCCGGAACCGGCACCGGCCACCCGGGTCCTCTCGGCCTCCGCCCGCCCGCCGCCGCGCCGGAGGGCCGCGCCTTCGCCATTGGGGCGCCGGACGAGGGCGCCGAGGGCCCGGAGCCGCTGGACGGCCCCAACGGCGCCGTGGAGATCAACCCCGCTGCGTCCGTACCGCCGCCCGTGGACGACGAGTTGCCGCCCGAGCCGCTCGACAACCCGCGCCGCCTCCTCGTCTGGCCGGCCCCGGACACGTCCACCCGGCAGGCCCTGACCGAACGCGGCTACCGCCCGGTGATCGTGCACTCGCGCGAGGAGGTCGACGCGCAGATGGCGGCGTATCCGGCCGCGCTGTTCGTCGATCCGCTCACCGGGCCGATCACCCGTACCGCCCTCCAGGCGCTGCGTCAGGCGGCGGTGGCCGCCGGCGTTCCCGTCCTGGTGACGGCCGGTCTCGGGCAGGCCACGCGGGAGGCGGCGTACGGCGCCGACCCGGCCGTCCTCCTCAAGGCGCTGGCGCCGCGCGACAGCGAGATGCACCCGGCCCGCGTGCTGCTCGTCGAGGAGCACGAACCGATCGCCGACGCGCTCACGGCGACGCTGGAGCGGCGCGGCGTGCAGGTGGCCTGCGCGGCCACGGACGCGGAGGCCGTGGCGCTGGCCCAGCAGATCCGTCCCAACCTGGTGGTGATGGACCTGATGCAGGTACGGCGCCGCCGGGCCGGGATCCTGGACTGGCTGCGGGCGCAGGGGCTCCTGAACCGGACGCCCCTGGTCGTCTACACCTCGGCCGGGATCGACCCGGCCCAGCTCCCCCGGCTGGCCTCCGGCGAGACCGTTCTCTTCCTCGCCGAGCGTTCGACCAGCGCCGAGGTGCAGAGCCGGATCGTCGACCTCCTCACGAAGATCGGCACCAGCCCGGGGTGAGCCGGCCCGGCCGTCAGCTCACGATGCGCCGCGCGGCGGCCCGTACCGACGCGCGGAGGCGGGCGCGGTCCTCGTCCGTGTCACCGGTCAGGACGCGGCGCATCTGCGGCTGGACGGTGGACCAGGAGACCAGGGCGATCAGCATGAACAGCAGGTCGGCGGGCGGGATCTCGGAGCTGATGACACCCTTGCGCTGGGCCTCGGCGAAGACGGCGACCTTGCGGTCGTAGTGCTGTTTGCGCTCGTCCTCGTGCGGGAAGCTGTCGGTGCCGTACTCCAGGCCCTCCCAGTAGATGAGGCGGATGAGCTCGGGGTGGGCGGCGTGGTAGTCCATCAGGCGGTCGATCCAGGTGTCGACCTCCTCGGCGTCCACGGGGACTTCGGCGGCGAGCTGGGTCAGCCGGGCCTCCAGGACCTGTGAGAACAGCTCCGCCTTGTTGCCGAAATAGGCGTAGATGAGCTGTTTGTTGGCCTTGGCCTCGCGGGCGATGCGGTCCACCCGGGCGCCGGCGATGCCGTACGCGGCGAACTCGGCGGTGGCCGCCTCGAAGATGCGGGCCTTGGTGGCCTCGGGGTCCCTTACTCCTGCCATGCCACCCAGAGTAACCAACTAATCGGTTGACAAGGGCGGGACCGGCTCGGGAATATCTTCAACCAACCAGTTGGTTGCTAGCCGCGCGACGCGACGTCCTACCGAAAGTGGGGAGCACCTCCCGCGATGACCGCCACACCTGCCGCATCCGCCGCAACCGCCGAGACGACTACCCCAGCCCCTGCCGCCCCCACCCTCCCCGTAAGCGGCGGGAAAGGCCCCCGGACCGGCCTCCTCCTGACCGTCATCTCCGTGTGCACGGCCATCATGGCCGCGAACATCTACCTGGCGACCCCGCTCCTCGGCCTGATCGCCAAGGACTTCGGCGTCCCCTCCTCCTCGGTGGGCTGGGTGGCGTCGGTCGGCCAACTCGGTTACGCCGTCGGCCTGCTGCTGTTCGCCCCGCTCGGCGACACCGCCGACCGGCGACGGCTGGTGTGGATGCTCTCCACCGTGGCGGCCGTGGCGGTCGCGGCGGCCGGGCTGATGCGCGGTACGCCCGCGCTGGCGGCGGCCGTCCTCGTGGCGTGCGCGGCCACGGTCGTCCCGCAGCTGCTGGTCCCCCTGGTCGCCGAGCGGGCGCCCGCCGAGCGCCGGGGACGGCACGTCGGGGCCGTGGTGACCGGCCTGTTCGCCGGCAGCGTCGCGGCCCGGGTGCTCGGCGGACTCGCCGGACAGGCCTACGGCTGGCGGCCGGTCTTCTTCGGCGCGGCCGTGCTCACCCTGGGCATCGGCGCCCTGACGGCGGCCGTGCTCCCGCCCGAGACGCGCCCCATCCGCCGGTCCTGCCCGCTCAAGGTCATCGCCGGGCTGCCGGGCCTGATGGTCTCCTCGCCGGCCCTGCGGGCGGCGTGCGTCCGGCAGGCCGGCGTGTTCGGCACCTGGAGCGCGCTGTGGACGACCCTCGTCCTGCTGCTGACGGACGAGCACGGCGCGTACGCCATGTCCACCGCGACGGCCGGTCTGTTCGGCCTCTTCGGCCTCACCTCGGCCGCGGCCTCGCCCCTCGCGGGCACCCTGATCGACCGCTTCGGCACCCACCGGGTGATGGCCACCGGCTACGCGGCGGCGGTCGTCTCGCTGCCCCTGTTCTGGCTCGGCGGCGAGCACCTGTGGGCGCTGTGCGCCGGCGCGATCCTGCTGCACGCCGGTTTCACGGCCGGCCAGGTGGCCAACCAGACCCGCGCCCTGGGCGCCACCTCGACGCCCTCCGCGGCCAACACCGCGTACGTCGTCTGCTCGTTCGCGAGCGGCGCGATCACGTCGGCGCTCGCCGGACCGGCGTTCGGGCACTGGGGCTGGGACGGCGTGTGCGTGATCGCCGCGGTCTGCGCGGTGGCGGGCTGGGTCGGCGGAGCGCTGGTGGCGCGGGAGCGCTGACCCGGGCGGGACGGGCGGGGCCGGCAGGCCGGACCGGCTTGGCGGGATGGACAAGGCCGGGCGGGACGGACAGGCCGGGCTGGACGGACGGGGTTCGTTCCGAGCGTCCCGCCCCCTGCTCGGGCCCGTGCGTCCAGGCGCCGGCGCCTCTCCACTCAAGCCGCAGCGCTCAACCGCAGCGCTCAGTCCACAGCGCTCAGTCCACAGCGCTCGGACCGCAGCGCTCAGTCCGTGGCACTCAGACCACAGCGCTCGGTCCATGACGATCGGTCCATGACGATCGGGCGCCGGCGCCCGCCCGCTCACTCCCCCGCCCGCACCGGCGGCAGCACCGTCACCTCCAGCTTCCCCTCCGCGTACTCCCGCCGCAGCGCCTTCTTGTCGAACTTCCCCACCGTCGTCTTCGGGACGGACGACACCCGCACCCACCGTTCCGGCAGCTGCCAGCGCGCCACACGCTCCCCGAGGAACGCGCGGAGCACCTCGTGCCCCGCCGAACAGCCGTCGCGCAGCACCACCGCGGCGAGCGGCCGTTCGCCCCACTTCTCGTCGGGGACCGCCACGACGGCCGCCTCGGCGACCTCCGGGTGGGCCATGAGGTGGTTCTCCAGCTCGACGGAGGAGATCCACTCGCCGCCCGACTTGATGACGTCCTTCACCCGGTCGGTGAGGGTCAGATAGCCGTCCGGGGTGATCGTGCCGACGTCGCCGGTGCGCAGCCAGCCGTCGGGGCTGAACTTGTCGTCCGGGCGGATCGGTTCGCCGTCCGCGCCCCCGTGGTACGCCCCGGCGATATACGCCCCGCGGATCTCCAGTTCACCGGCCGACGTGCCGTCCCACGGGAGGAAGCCGCCATCCGGACCGGCGAGCCGCGCCTCGACCGAAACCGGGAGGCGGCCCTGGGTGACGCGGTACGGCCACTCCTCCTCGGGCGTGAGCCCGGCCGGCGGGTGGGCGATCGAGCCGAGGGGCGACGTCTCCGTCATCCCCCACGCCTGCACCACCCGCAACCCGTGCCGCTCCTCGAACGCCTTCATCAGGGACGGCGGACAGGGCGCGCCACCGCTGATCACGGCCCCCAGGGAGGACGTGTCCCGCGGGCGGGCGTCGAGTTCGGCCAGCAGGCCCTGCCATATGGTCGGCACCCCGGCGGTCAGGGTCGGCCGCTCGCGCTCGATCATCTCGGCGAGCGGGCCGGGCTGGAGGAAACGGTCGGGCAGCAGCAGCGACGTACCCGCCATGAAGGCGGCGTGCGGCAACCCCCAAGCGTTCACATGGAACATGGGGACGACCGGAAGGCAGGTCTCCCCCTGCTTCAGCCCGAACGTCGCGGCCGAGTTGATCTCCATGGAGTGCAGGTAGAGCGACCGGTGGCTGTAGACCACGCCCTTGGGGTCGCCCGTCGTCCCGGAGGTGTAGCAGAGCGCGGCGGCCCGGCGTTCGTCCAGCTCGGGCCATGCGTAGGCGTCGGCGGTCTGCGCGGCGAGGAGTTCCTCGTAGTCGTGCACGCGGGGGCGGCAGCCCGCGAGGACGGAGCGGTCGCCGGGGCCGGAGACGATCACGTGCTCCACGCAGTCGAGCTGCGGCAGGAGCGGTGCCAGCAGGGGCAGCAGCGAACCGTCGACGATCACCACGCGGTCCGCCGCGTGCCGGATGATCCAGGTCAGCTGCTCGGGCGGCAGCCGCAGGTTGAGCGTGTGCAGCACGGCGCCCATGGCGGGGATCGCGAAGTACGCCTCGACGTGCTCGGCGTTGTTCCACATCAGCGTCCCGACGACGTCGTCCTCGGCGACGCCCAGCCCCCGCAGCGCGTGCGCGAGCCGCGTCGCCCGCGCCCCGGCCTCCGCGAAGCTCCGCCGGCGCGGTGTGCCATCCCCCGTCCAGGTCGTGATCTGCGCACGCGCGTGGATCACGGTCCCGTGGACCAGCATCCGGGTGACGGTCAGCGGTACGTCCTGCATCGTGCTCTGCACCAGGGGCCTCCCCATTTCGCCTGTTTCGCACCTCTGGCCGCCGGTTGGGCCGTCAGGCGAAGGTCGTCAGGTCGTTCCCGGGTGATTCTGGTGGCGTTTCCGGTGGTACGTCACTACCTCGGCGGGGCTTGATCTTCGGGGGCGGCGGTGCCCCACGCGCCACGGAGGCGGCGCGCGGCGGGGGTACGAGGGCGCGGCCCCGGCCCGTCACGCCGCCCGGGCCAGCTCCGGGTCCTCCCGCAGCTTGCCCAGGGCGCGCGAGACGGCGCTCTTGACCGTGCCGATCGAGACGCCGAGCAACTCGGCGGTCTGCGCCTCGGTGAGGTCCTCGTAATACCTGAGGACGACCATGGCCCGCTGCCGGTCGGGGAGCCGGTGCACCGCGCGCCACATCGCGTCCCGCAGCGCCTGCGCCTCCGCCGGGTCCGCGGCGGGCGGCGCCTCGCGCTCGGGGAGCTCCTCACAGGGGTACTCGTCGACCTTCCGCTTGCGCCACTGCGAGGTGCGCGTGTTCACCAGCGCGCGCCGGACGTAACCGTCGAGCGCCCGGTGGTCCTCTATCCGCTCCCAGGCCAGGTAGGTCTTGGTGAGGGCGGTCTGCAGCAGATCCTCGGCGTCGCTGGGGTTCGCGGTCAGCGAGCGGGCGGTGCGCTGCAGCACCGGACCGCGTGCCCGTACGTACGACGAGAACGACGGGTACACGGCAGTGGATGCACTGGGGCACACGGTCGTGGTCATGCCTCAACGCTAGGAGCGCCCCTGTACCCGGCGGATCGGCCGGAGGTGCCGAAGACCGCTCCCCCTCAGGTCGTACGGGTGGGGCCGCCCCCACCTCCTGGAGGGGTAGACGCCGCGACGTCGGTATCGGTCCGCCCGCGGGTGCTGCGACGTCGGTGCCGGATCGGCCGCGACCCCGGCGTCGGTATCGGCCCGGCTCCCGAATCCCCGGCGTCAGCGTCGGCCCGGCCGCGGGCCCCGCGACGTCGGGGCCAGTCCGGCTCCCGAGACCCCGACTCGGTGTCGGTCCGGCCCCGAGGTCGGTAGGCGGCCCGGCCCCCGGGCCCCGGCGCCGGTGCCGGTATCGGCCCGGCCCCCGAGCTCCCCCCGAGCTCCCCGCCCCGGAGTCACCCGATGACGGCCACCGGGGCGTCGACGAGGTCCCGGTCGATGGTCAGCTTCCGGCCCCCGTGGGTCTCCGAGACCTCCCCCGCGTACTGGTGGATGCGCCGGTGGGGCTGCCAGGCGCTCTTGGACAGGGTGCGTTCGTTGGCGGTCGAGGCGGTGACGCGCCAGCGGGCGAACCACATCACCGACGGCAGCGACCTGACCCCCGCGCGCCGGGCGCGCTCCATGTGCCGGATGCCGGACTCCGCGCTGCTGTAGAAGCCGGAGACGTAGCCGTGCCGGGCGACCGTGCCGCTCCACGACCGGATGAACGCCAGCGTGACCGCGGCGCAGTCCTCGTCCTTGTCGTTGTACGCCTCCATGTCGAGGTAGATCGGGCTGCCCGGCAGGATGCCGAGCCGCCGCGCCTTCTCCACCGCCTCGACGGCCTCCTCGGCCCCCTGGTCCTCCGGCTCGTCGCCGATCGGGATGGCCCGCTTGGTCTCCGAGCGGACGCAGGGCGACTGCGAGCCGACGTACAGCGGAAGCACGTGCCAGCCGAGGTCGCGGGCGCCGGTGAGCCACGCGTGGCTGAGCCACCGCTGGCGGGGGCAGGCCCGCCCGTCACCGGCGAAGTAGACGCCGACGCCCCGGTACGGAGAGGTCTTCCACGCCCGCAGCGTCACCAGTGACGGGGCCTGGCAGGTGTCGAACGCCCGGCCCCGGAAGACGGCGCGGGCCTTGGCCATCGGCGCGTTCGCGTCGGCCGCCGTGGCGGGCGCGTAGCCGGCCGGGAGCTGGGCCACGCCCGCCATCAGGGCGACGAGATATCCGATGATCCTTCTTCGTGCGTCCATACGGCGAAGTCAAGGTCCAGGATCCCATGGGCCTTCGCTGACACGCCCTCGATTCATCCGTCTGGCCCGAAAGGCAGCCCGGACGTGGGAACTCCGGCTCCAGGGTGACGAAACCGTCTTTTCAGGACGCTCTGTCGCCGCTTCGCCACTGCTTCGTGATCGCTCCCCCGCCGCTTCGCCGTCTCTGTGGGTGAGCGGCCGCGCGACGGCATGGGGGCATCCCCGCGCGGCCGTTCGGGCCTTCGGCCCTGAAATCCGACCCTGATCCTGACCCTGTCCACGGCTTGCCTGTCGCTGTCCGATGCCGCCCCTTTCCTGCGGACTCCCGCCTCACTCCGGCCGCCGGCGCCGAATCGGCGCCCGACCGAGACCCGCCCCGGCGTCACCGGCGCTTCCTTGAGACCCCGGCCGCCCGAGGCCCGGGGCCCGGGCGGCCGGCCGGTCCGGGGAGCGGGGGGTCGGGCGGCCGGGTGGTCGGGGCCTCCGGAACCCCGAACCCCCGCTCCCCGGACCGGCCCCCGAACCGTCAGACCACCTCAGCCCCTCCGGTCACCGCACTCGCACTCCCACACCACCCGCCCCGCCGCGCACGCCCCGGTGGCCCCGACCGGCCGGTCACCTCGGCCGCCTCCCCGGCCACCCGGGCGTCTCTCGGCGACAGCGCGGACCAACGCCTCAGTCGTCGTGGATATTGGCGAAGACGACCCGGACGTTCTCCTGCTGGATGGCGGTATGGCCGGGGCCGGTGACGCTCGCGGTGTTCTCCTGGTTCGTGGCTCCCGTGCCCGTCGCCACCTGCTGGCTGGTAGTGGAGTTCCCATGGTTGCTGCCACCGACGCCGCTGCCGACGACGCCGGCGATCGCCGCGTTGGAACCCCGGTTGGCGAGCTGCCCACGGGGACCGTCGTCGGCCTGCGCCGAGCCGGCGAAGAGGAGCGCCGCCATCGGGAGGGCGGCTACAGCGGCGAGGATACGGGCCGCCGTGCGGGTGCTTGCCATGTCATGCCTCCATAGGGGAACTGCGCTTCGAGGCAAGGCGGTTGGCCGGCCGCCTTGCGGATCAACGACGTCGCGACAGCAGATTTGCCCACCGAATCCCCACCGAACCCCCTGCTGTTCCTCATTCCCTCGCAAGCATGACGTTCCCTGGATAAACCTTCACCACCTCCACAGACCCATGCATCGGGCCGCACATCCCTCCCTCATCACCCCGAACCCCCGAAAGTCCCACGGACCGAACCGTTTCACCACCGATCCGCCCCGGTGTACCCCGCACCGCCGGCCCGCCACTCCCCCGGCGCGGAACGGGCAAGGGATGTGCACCGCCCGCTCCCGCCGCCCGGCGGGCCGACGTTCCGCCCACCCCACGGGCGAACTCCCGGGCGGAACAAGCGGGTCCGGGTGGTTCCGCACGGCACCGTGCGGGTGCGCGGCCGCAAGCGCACACGAGACACACCGGCACGTCGACGCACCGGCCCGGCGCGCAACAGCGCACCGCGTCACGGCACTTCAGGCACACCGGCGCCCACCGCCGGACGGCAATCCGGAACGCCCTCACGCACCAGCGATCGCACAGGAAGGCACCCGATGACGAACCTCATATGCCAGGTCCTGCCCATCGCCGCCCCGACCCTCGGCTGGGCCGCCCACGCCCTCGTCCTCGCCCGCCGCCTCCGTACCGCCCGCACGGACCCGCTCACCGGGCTGATGCGCCGCGAGGAGTTCACGGCCCGCGCCCCGCGCGCGGTGCGCCACCCGCAGGCCGCGGTGCTGCTGCTCGACCTCAACGGGTTCAAACAGATCAACGACACGCACGGGCACGCGGTGGGCGACCAGGTCCTCGCCGCCGTGGGCCGCCGGCTCGCCGCCTGGTGCGCCTCACGCGGCGGTTTCGCCGCGCGGCTGGGCGGGGACGAGTTCGCCGCGGTCGTCCGCCTCGACCCCGACGCCGACCTGGACGACGAGCTGACGTACGGCCTGTCCGCCCGGCTCTCCGCGCCCCTCGACACGGGAACCGTCACGCTCGCCCCTCGCGCATCCATCGGCCTCTGTCACACCGCGCACCACCCGGGTGCCGCCCTGCCCGAACTGCTGCGCGGTGCCGACGAGGCCATGTACACGGCCAAGCGCCTCGGCGACCACTGGCGGCCGGCCGGTCCCGTCGGCACGTACCCCACGGTGGCCGGACGCCGCGCCGGCCGCCCGGGGACGCACCTGACGCTGCTCACCCCGGTCCGGCGCCGGGCCGCCTCCTGAACGCCGACGTCCGCCGGGCGGCACCCACCGCCCGGCGAACGGCCCCTTCACTTCGCCGCCTCAACTGCCCCTACTGCTCCTACTGCCCCTACTTCCCCTACTTCCACTGCTCGGAGAACGTCCGCCCCGGCACCGGCTTGGCGACGAGAGCCAGCGGTACGAAGAACCCGACCTGGCCGATCGCGATCGTCAGAGTGGCCAGCGCCTTGTCGTCGTAGTGCTCGGCCACCTGCGCGTACAGCTCGTCGGACACCCGCTCACCCCACGCCGACGGCTGGAACACCGCCTCGACCAGGGCCAGCGCGGCCCGCTCCGCCGCGGTGAAGTAGGGCGCGTCCTGCCACGAGGAGACCGCCGTGATCCGCTCCTCGGTCTCGTCGGCCTTCCGCAGCAGGTCGGTGTGCAGCATGGTCAGGTACGTGTTGCCGACGATCTGGCCGGCCCGCAGGTGGACCAGCCCGATCGTGCGCCGCGGCACCGTCCGGTTCCCCACGGCCTTGAACAGCGCCGCCGACACCTCCGCCATCTCCGGCACGAGCTCCACCGGGTCGGACATCCGCGAGGCCGCCGCCACCTCTGCCGTGATCGCACGCTCCGCCATCGTCATCTCCTCCTCGATCCGTCACCGCCGCGGCCGAACCGCCGCCGTGTTCCTCGTTGTTCGCTGACACCGCACTGACGGATCCCGGAAAACGAACGTGACCAGCGGCGGAGTGTGATCCGGAGCACGCGGCGCCCACCGCGGACGCCGTTCGATGCCCGCCCCGCCGCAATTCATTGGGCCACCGGTACGAAGATCCGGAGAATGATGCGGGCGCCTCCCCACCGGAGAGGCGCCCCGACTCCGTTCCGCACGACCCCTGGAGCACCACGTGACCCACTCCTCCCGGCAGGCGCGCGTCCTGTCGCGTCTCGTCGCCTCGGCGATCGCCACCGTCCTGGTCGGCACCGCCGCCGGCACCGCCACGGCGGCCGGCCAGGGCGGCGCCACGGCAGGCAAGGCGGGCACGGCAGAGGCCAAGGCCGGGCGGCACGAGCCGACCCCCGTCGCGCCGTTCTTCTTCCTGTCCGCGATCCTGCCGTCGGGTCAGATGTACGTGTACCTGCCCGACGGGAAGGGCGGCTTCGACGCCCGCTCCGGCGCCTACGTCTGGCCCCACCTCAAGTACGGCGTGTCGGTCGACCCTGACCTGACGGGCAGTCAGGACGGCGCGTACCACGTCATGGACGACGGGACGCTCGACCTCTGGCGGAACGGGAAGCTGAAGCGGGTGGCCGGCGGCTGGAACCGGTACGACAACGTCTTCTCGCCCGGCACGCTCGCCCGCGCCGCCCACCCCGACCTGGTGGCGCGCGACAAGCAGGGCGTCCTCTGGCGCTTCCAGACCAAGGCGGACGGCACCCCGGCCCCCGGCGTGAAGATCGGTCCCGGCTGGGGCCAGTACACCCGGATCACCGGCCTCGGCGACCTGACCGGCGACGACAAGGCCGACATCGTCGCCCGGGACAAGCAGGGCGTCCTCTGGCTGTACAAGGGCACGGGCGACGCGCGGAAGCCGTTCGCCGCCCGGACGCGCGTCGGCGGCGGCTGGAACCGGTTCGACAAGCTGGTGACCACGGGCGACGTCGACGCCGACGGCCACAGCGACCTCCTCGCCCGCGACCCCAAGGGCGACCTGTGGCTGTACAAGGGCACCGGCAAGGCCGCCGCGCCGTTCAAGGCCAGGACGAAGATCGGTACGGGCTTCGGCCAGTACCGCGACCTCTTCTGACGCACCGGGCCGCCGCTCCGCCCGGAGCGGCGGCTCCGCGCGTGCGGGACCGGCCCGCCGCATGGCACTATCACGGCGGCGTTCCCCCCACATCCTTGCGCCATCCGTTTCACAGCAAGGACCCATTGAGCATGCACGGAAGAAACGCCGTACGTCGCGCATCGGCGACCACGCTCGTCATCGCCTCCGCGGCGCTGGGACTGACGGTGCCGGCCGGTTCCGCCCTCGGGGCACCCGTTTCCGGCTGCGCGTCCGGCGTCTGGAAGGCCGAATTCTTCGCCGGCACCACGTTCTCGGGCAAGCCCAAGAAGACCGCCTGCGACGACGCGATAGCCGAGAATTACGGCAACGGCGCCCCGGCGGGCCTGCCGCGCGACAACTTCGGTATGCGCTGGACGACCACCCGTGACTTCGGCTCCGGGGGCCCTTTCACCCTCGCCACCGAAGTTCAGGGCGGTGTCCGCGTCTTCGTGGACAAAAACCGCGCGATCGATCTCTGGAAGAGCGCGAAGGGCACCCGGAAGAAATCCGTCCGGGTCACGGTCCCCCAGGGGAAGCACACCCTCCGCGTCGAGTACGCGAATGTCACGGGCCCGGCCGCCGTGAAATTCGCCTATACGCCGGTCACCGGCAAGGCCGACGACAAGGTCAAGCCCCTGGCCCCGGCCGGGGCGCGGGCCGCCTACGACGCCGCGTCCAGCAAGGCGACCGTGACCTGGACCAGGAACAGCGAACTCGACCTGGCCGGTTACCAGGTCCACCGCCGCACCCTCCCGGCCGCCGGCAAGCCCGGGCCGTGGCAGGCCGTCAGCGGCGGCAAGCCGGTGACCGGCACGTCCTTCACCGACCGACCGGCGAAGGACGGCAGCGCCTACGCCTACGCCGTCACCGCCGTCGACAAGGCCGGCAACGCGTCCGCCCGGTCCGCCGAGGCACGCGTCAGCACGCCCAAGCCCGTCCCGCCCGCCCCCGTCGCACCGGCCGCCCCGCGCGGGCTCAAGGTGACCTCGTCCAACGGCCGGCAGGCCGAACTCTCCTGGACGAAGAACACCGAGCCGGAGGTCCGCGGGTACCAGGTCTGGCGCCGCGCCGCCGGCCACGACTGGGAGCTCACCGCCACCACCGCCGAGACCTCGGCCATCGACACCCCCAAGGACGACGGCACCGCGTACGAATACGCCGTCGTGGCAGTCGCGGAGAAGACGGCATCGGAGCGCTCCGCACCCGTCTCCTTCACCCCTGAGATCCGCCGTCCCGGCGAGCCCGGAATCCCGACCGGTCTCAAGGTGACGGGCATCGACGGCCGGCGCGCCAAACTGTCCTGGGACAAGAGCCCCTACGAGGACCACGTGATCGCCTACCGCATTTGGCGCCGTGACTCCCAGCACGACTGGAAGGCCATCGGAAAGAGCGGCAGCAGCGTGCTCTCGTACACCGACGACCCCGCGGTCGACGGCACCACGTACGAGTACGCCCTCAGCGCGGTGGCCGTCAACGAACGCGAAGGAAAGCGCTCCGCGCAGACCGTCCGCTTCACCCCCGAATTCCGCGGCGCACCCCAGCCCCCGTTCGGTCTGGAAGCCCAGGACACCCCGCAGGGCGTGAAGCTGTACTGGCGCTCCCTCGACAACGCCCCGTCCTTCCACATCTACGTCCAGAAGGAGCACGAAGGCCCCGCCTTCACCTTCGTCGGCGCCTTCCGGAACCCCGGCGACGGCCGCCTGGAATTCCTGGACACGAACGCCCGCCGCGACCGCCTGACCTACTACGTGGTCGCCGTGTCCAAGGACGGCGTGGAATCCGGCCGCAGCAACCTGGCACGCGTGGAGAAGCGCTAGGAACGCACGAGGGGTGCCGCCCTGAGGTCGGCACCCCTTCCCGCCAGCGCATGATGGCCGGCCTCGGCGGAGGCTGAGGGATTTGAACCCTCGGTGACATCGCTGCCACGACGGTTTTCAAGACCGTTCCCTTAGGCCGCTCGGGCAAGCCTCCCCGCGCCGGGCTGTCCGCCGCGGCGCGGGGGACAGCCTACCGGGTGCGGGTTGGGGCGGGGAGACCTGCCGGGGGCGGTGAGGACGAGGGGAGCGGTGGAGCGGGGCTACTTGTCGCCGGTGCGTTCGCCCAGGACGATGTCCGTCGTCGTCTGCTTGCCGTTGCGCACGTAGGTGATCGGGACCTTGGTGCCGGGCTTGTGGGTCCAGATCTCACTGATCAGGGTGGGGCCGCTGTCGATCTTGGTGTCGCCGAGCTTGACGATCACGTCGCCCGGCTTGAGGCCGGCCTTGTCCGCCGGGCCGCCGGGGGTCACCGCCGCGGACCCGTCGGTGCCGTTGTCGGCGACGCGGGCGCCGGTGCCGCCGTCCTTCATGTTCACCGTGGCCCCGATGACGGGGTAGACCGGCTTACCGGTCTTGATCAGCTGCTCGGCGACGTTCTTGGCCTGGTTGATGGGGATGGCGAAGCCCAGCCCGATGCTGCCGGACTGGCCCTGGGCGCCGGGGAAGCCGCCGCCGTTGTTCGCGGACTGGATGGCCGAGTTGATGCCGATGACCGCGCCCTGCGCGTTGAGCAGCGGGCCGCCCGAGTTGCCCGGGTTGATCGAGGCGTCGGTCTGCAGGGCGCTCATGTAGGAGGCGTTGCCGCTGCCGCCGCCGTCGCTGGACGCCACGGGACGGTTCTTGGCGCTGACGATGCCCGTGGTGACGGTGCCGGAGAGGCCGAACGGCGCGCCGATCGCGACCGTCGCGTCGCCCACGGCCGTCTTGTCCGAGTCGCCCAGCGGCAACGGGCTGAGCTTCGCCCCGGAGGGGTTCTTCAGCTTGATGACCGCGACGTCGTAGCCCTGGGCGCGGCCGATGACCTCCGCGTCGTACTGCTTGCCGTTGGAGAACGTCACGGAGAGCCGGCCGCCGTCGGCCGCCGAGGCCACGACGTGGTTGTTGGTGAGGATGTGGCCCTCGGTGTCGTAGACGAAGCCGGTGCCGGTGCCGCCCTCGCCGCCGCTGCTCTGCGCCTCGATCGTCACGACGTTCGGCAACGCCTTTGCGGCGATGTCCGCGACGGAACCGGGCGTCCGGCTGGCGGTCTTCGGGTCGCCGGGGGCCGAGACGGTCGTGGACGAGGTGTCGCTCCGGTTCGCCGCCCAGTAGCCGATGCCGCCGCCGGCCGCGCCGGCGACCAGGGCCGCCACCAGGACCGCCGCCGCGAGACCGCCCCCGCGCCGGCGCCGCGGCGGTTCGGGCGCGCCCCAGGGGGCGGCCGGCGGGACGAGCGGGCCGCCGTGCCCGGTGCCGTCCTGCGGCGTCGCGCCGTACGCGGCCGGGGCGCCCGCCGCGTTGAACCAGGCGCCCTGGTCCGCGGGCGGCGGAGGCGTTCCGGGGGCGGGGGGAGCGTGCGGCGGGACGGCCGGGAACCGCTCGGTGCGTCCGTCCCCGCCCTCCGTCGCGGCGGGGCCGGCCGCCGGTGCCGCAGGCGGTGTCGCCCCCTTCGCCGCCTCCGGAGCCTTCGCCGGTTCCGGGGCCCTCGCCGCCTCCGGAGCGTTCGCCTCCTCCGGAGCCGGAGATCCCGACTGCGAACCACCCGCGGAAGGAACGGCGGCGCCCTCGTTCTCGGTGCTCACGGTGGTCTCCTCATCACGTACGTCGGTTCGTTCACGGCCGGAGCCGCTGCGGGACGGGCGGGGCCACGCCGGAACACCTACCCCCGCCAGCCTTTCCCATCGCCCGTCAGGCCGCCGTAAGCGGACCCTGTGCGCCTCCGCGCCGCGCGGACCGGGGGCCGGGTGGCACCGGTGGCGTACGGGACGGCGGTGACGGTCCGCCGGAGCGGCCGGGTGATCGGGTGGCCGGGTGGCCTGGCTGCGGACCGGACGGCACGGCGAGCGGGCCGACCGGGCACGAGCGCCCATGCGCGATTGTGCCAGGCAGTGGCACCATAACGCGGTGACCACTGCGCACCCGGCCCCCGCGTCCCGCCCCGGGAGCCGCCCGCCGGCCGTCATCGCCCACCGCGGCGCGTCCGAGGACGCGCCGGAGCACACCCTCGCCGCGTACCGGAAGGCGATCGAGGACGGCGCGGACGCGCTGGAGTGCGATGTGCGGCTGACGGCGGACGGGCACCTCGTCTGCGTCCACGACCGGCGGGTCAACCGCACGTCCAACGGGCGCGGCGCCGTCTCGTCCCTGGAGCTGGCCGATCTGGCGGCGCTCGACTTCGGGTCGTGGAAGGGGCGCGCGACGGACGCGGAGGCCCCCGACACCGAGACGACGGGCCCCGGCGACCCGGCCGACACCGCCGTCCTCACCCTGGAGCGGCTCCTCGAACTCGTCGTCGACGCCGACCGCCGCGTCGAGCTCGCCATCGAGACCAAGCACCCGACGCGCTGGGCCGGCCTGGTCGAGGCCCGGCTGCTCGCGCTGCTCGGCCGCTTCGGCCTCGACCGGCCGTCGCCCGACGAGCCCCCGGCCGTCCGCGTGATGAGCTTTTCCGCCCGCTCCCTGCACCGGATCCGGGCCGCGGCGCCCACGCTCCCCGCCGTCTACCTGATGCAGTTCCTCTCGCCGCGGCTGCGCGACGGCCGGCTGCCGCCCGGCGTGGGCATCGCCGGACCCAGCATCCGGATCGTGCGCTCCCACCCCGGCTACGTGGCACGGCTGCATCGCGCGGGGCACCAGGTGCACGTGTGGACGGTCAACGAGCCCGAGGACGTCGAACTGTGCCTGCGGCTGGGCGTCGACGCGGTGATCACCAACCGGCCGAAGGCGGTGCTCACCCAGGTGGGACGGCGCTGAAACGCGCGCTTCCCGAACGCCGCACGCCGTCGGGCGCGTTCGCACGCCCCCGCGCTCATGACAGGGTGTGCCCCGGCGCGTTCGGTCCGTGTTCGGCCGGCCCGAGTGCCCCCATCGGACCCGGAGTGGCCGGTTTCCGGTCCAGGCCATTGGGGCATTCATCCCCTGACGTGGGGCAAAGGAGGTCTCGGGGGTGGCGTTGGTGGTGGCACAGGAGGTGCCCACGTCGTCGATCATGGCCGTACCCCATGGTCCCGCCGGTGTGGGCGAAGCGAGACACCGCATGCGTGAGGACCTGCGAACGAGCGGGGTACCGGATCCGGTCATCGACGACGCCGTACTGATCCTTTCGGAGTTGCTCAGCAACGCGTACCGGCACGGGCGCCCGCTGAGCCGGGAGCGCGGCCCGGCACGGGCCGACGGCAACGGCGGCGTCCTCGCCGCCTGGCGGGTGGACGAGCGCGGACGGCTCACCGTCGAGGTCACCGACGGTGGCGGCCCGACCCGGCCATTTCCGGCCACTCCCTCGGTCACGGCCCGCGGCGGCCGCGGGCTCAACATCATCAGCGCGCTGTCCCAGGAGTGGGGCGTCCGCGACACCTCGGGCGAGGTGACGGTATGGGCCGCGCTCTCCGCCCGCGCCGGTTTCGCTACGCGCGTCGACCTCGCGCCGGAGCTGGACTTCTCGGATCTGGACGGGCTGGTGTAGGCCGCCGCGCGATCGGACGCGATCCTTCCGGGGGTTGGGGGTGCGCCGACTGCTTCGCGGACGCGGGACGCCTCGTGGAGGCGGGGGCGCCCGGCACCGCCCGGGCCCTGCCGCCGTCCGCCCGGCTCCGGACGGCAGGCGAGCGGAACCGGCCGACGACAGACGACCGGCCACGGACGGCGGACGACCGACCGCGAACGGCGGAAGGGCGGCCCGAGGACGGTCAGTTCAGCGTGACCTGACGGCTCGTCAGGCCGCTGCGTGCCCGGCGCTCCTCGCCGGACAGCGGCGACTCGTCGGCCAGCGCCTTGTTCAGCCGCTCCGCGAACGCGGCGGCCGGCTTCTCGACGTCCGCCGCGCCCACACCGGTCGGCAGGTCCCAGACGGGCACGGTCAGTCCGTGCGCGCGGAACGAGCCGACGAGGCGGGTGCCCTCGCCGAGCGACGACTCACCGGCCGCGTGCAGCCGCGCGAGCGCGTCCAGCAGCTTCTCCTCCGGGTGGGTCATCACCCAGCGCAGGTGGTTCTTCTCGGGGGTCTCGCACCAGTACGCGCCCTCGGCCCCGGTGAGCCGGACGGTCGGGATCGCGGCGGCGTTGGCCCGCTCCAGCGAGGCGGCCACCTCGCCGGTGGCGTTCTCGGCGTTCTCGACCCAGAACTCGAAACCGGTGTGCACCTCGGGCTCGAAGGGAGCCGAGAGGTCCAGCAGGTCCTGGAGCCGCGGCCCGTCGCCGCCGGTGCGGGAACCGCCGACGGGGGTGCCCGGCTCGGCGGCGAGGGCGCGCTGGAGGGTGTCCGCGAGGTCGCGGCTGAGGTCGCCGGTCGCGGTGTCGTTCTGCAGGCCGAGCAGGACGGCGCCGTTGTCACGGCGCAGGGCCGGCCAGGCCATGGGCAGCACGGTCGCCAGGGTCACCGAGGGCACGCCCTCCGGCAGCCCGTCCTTGAGGGTGAGCCGCACGGTGGCGGCGGGCACCAGCTCGCGCAGGGCGACCCAGTCGGCCTCGCCCGGCAGGCCCTCGAAGGGCCGCTGGACCAGCTCGGCCGAGGCGTGGGCGGCCTGCTGGCCGTGGCACGCCTTGTAGCGGCGGCCCGAGCCGCAGGGGCAGGGCTCGCGGGCACCGACGACGGGGATCGGCCCGTCGACGGCCCGCGGTGCGGCGGCCTTGGTCTGGGGGCGGCGCTTCTTGGCCATGGCGTGCGTGTCTCCCGATCGATGCTTCCGACTCCGGGCCTCGGGGTTCCGGCGCCGCGGCGCTCCGTCTCCGGATGCCCGACGTCCGGATCTCCGGTACCGGATCTCCTGTCGCCGGACTCCCGGCGTCCGGCCGTCCGCTCCGGACGTCCGCCCGCCGGCCCGCCGGCTGCCGGCCGGATGCTCCGGCCCGTACGGGCGCGAGCCTAGCGCCCGCTCGCACGCGGGGTGGGAGGCCCCGGCCCCGCCCTTTCACCGTTTCTTGCGGGGGCGAGCCCCCGCACCCCCGAAACCGCGCTCCGCGCGGTTGTCCTCAAACGCCGGACGGGCTGGTTTTCCAGCCCGTCCGGCGTTTGAGGACCTCGCGGCGAAGCCGCGATGCCGGGGGTCCGGGGCCCCCTTCCGGCTCGCCGTCCGCATCCGGGGCGGGGGCCGGCGCCCCGAGGGGGCGGCCGTCGCGGAGGCCCGTGGTCCAGTCGGGGGCCGGGGCCCCTGGACCCTTGCTTCGCGGCTCGGCGGAGGCATCGGTTCCGGGGCGCGGAGGGCGTCACTCGCGTGACTCCTGTCACAACTCCCGCTGTCAGCCCGGAAATCGGCGTCCGGAAATCCACGATCGAATTTGCGAACCGCCGATCTCTTGTTACCGTTCTAGGAGCCCGGTCGCTGGTGCATCCCCCGTCGCCAGCGATCGGGCGCTTCCATGCCCGGATGCCGGCGGAACCCGCCGCGGATCACCGGGCGTCTCCGGGAGCGGGCCCTGCGGGAATCCCCCGGGCCGCCCCGCCGCCCCTCTTCGAAGCCCGCAGGCCGAGGCCACGACGTTTCTCCTGTCCGGCGGCGACGGCCGCCACGAGGCGGCCCGGCGGCGGCGCGGAACGCCGGCCCCTCGCCGGAGCTGGGCGTTCCGCGCGGGCCGCGCTAATCCTCCGCGCTCTCCGGCGAGTTGCTGCCGGAGCGGAGGAGCAGCTTCCCTTCGGCCGAGGCGATCTCCGCGACCGCCGCATACGCGCCATGTCCGGGCACGGTCCGCCGCCGGGGGGTCTCACAGGTGTCCGGGGCGTCCGTCGCGGGCATCGGGCAGCGCACCTGGAGCGAGCCGCCGTCCGGCGCCATCAAGGTCAACACGCCGGTGACCGGAGCGTCGGTGCCGTTCCGGTAGTACGTCCGCGCCCAGGTCTCCGCGCCCTCGGTCAGCACACAGGTCTGGGCCTCCAGGCCCTCGGGCGAGTCGAGTTCGGGGCCGCAGCGGGTCACGGCGGGCGGCTCGGCCGGGCCCGCGGGCGGCGCGGCGGCGGGCCACGCGCCCCGTTCCGCGCCGGGGCCGCCACCGGCGCCCGTCCCCTTGCGCGCGCCGTCCGTCAGGGCACCGGCCGCCGCGACCGCGTCACCGGCCGTGTCCCCGAGGTCCCCCAGGGCCCCGGCTCCCTTCGCACCGGCCGGACGGACACCCACCGGTTTCCGGTCCGGTCCGGCCTTCGACCGGCCGGCCGGGGCCGCGGGGCCCGCCGTCGCCGCCGCGAGCGGCAGGACGACGGCGAGCGCCACCGCGGCCGCGAGCGCGACCATCCGGAGATTCGCTGCACGTTGCTGGGACACGCCGGGCACACCGGACGCACGCTCCATGGGACCACCTGCGACTCGCCGCGGACACTGGACGCGGGGCGGTCGGAACGCGCCCCGCCGGACCGGCGCGGCCGATTGGGGCGTCCGGTCGGAACCCGCCGGCGACGACCGGCGTTCGACCGGCACCGCTTCCGACGCAGGCCCGGTCCCCGAACATAGCGGCCCCCACCCCCGGCACCCCGCCGTTCACCACCCGAATCCCGCAGTTCTCGGCGCGGCTTGCACCCGTACGAGTGAGAGCGCGTGCGTCTCCCGTCCGTACGCGCTCCACGGGCGAGCCGCGCCCGAGCGATGCGTTCCGGGGTTCCGGGGCCGTGGCACCCGGTCTTCCGGCGGCGGCCGTCCAATGCGGCCGTCGAGTAAGGCCGTTCATTACGGCCGGTCCGCGCGGCCGGTCCGTGCGGCCGTTCGTGCGGCCGGTCAGTACGCCAGCCGGCTGCCGCCGCCGGTCGAGCCGGTGGCCGCGCTCTGCTCGACCAGGACGTCGACCACCGAGGCCACGTCCGGCAGCCAGGGCCGCGCCCCCGCGGCCGCTCCGCCGGCCGTCCGCCCGGACGCCCGGCCGGCGCGGTTCCGCCCGGATCCGGAGGACGGCGCGCCGACGGGCTGCGGCGCCCGCTCCCAGCGGGCCCGGCCGGGGCCCGTGGTGGACGGGGGGAGGACGACGTAACCGCCGTCGCCGTGGAAGCGGAGCGAACCGGGCACCCACTCCTGGTTGTGCAGCAGCTCGCCGAGCACCTCCAGCGAATAGGGCGCCACCAGGAGCGTCCAGCGCGTCGGCGTGGCCACCACCGGGCCGAGGCGCACGCCCGCGCGGTCGAAGGCCGCCAGCGCGCGCGCCCCGGCGATCGCGGGAAGGCTCACGGCACTCGCCGCGCGCCCCCCGGTGGCGAGGACGACCGGCGCCTCCGGGCGGTTGGTCCACCACCAGCGGACCATCCGCGCGTCCGTGGTGGCCGCCAGCAGCCCGGGGTCGAACGGGTGGGCGCCCGGGACCGCGCAGTCCGGGTGGGCGCAGCCGCATTCGCGCACGCGGCCGATGCCGGGCCGGAGGCCCACACCGGGGAGTACGGGCCACTGCCACTCCGTGGCGTAGGTCAGGGCCGCGGTGACCACCGCGGACCGGCCGGGCCGCCGGAGCGAGAGCTTGCGTCGCCTTCCGAGGATCTCGCGCATGAGCGCTCGTTCCTTTCCGTGAACGCCGAAGGTGGGCCCCGGTCGGAGACCAGGGCCGTCAGGGCACTGCATTCGTTGCTTCCGGGCACTGCATTCGTTGCAGGTGCAGCACTGCGTGTCGCATTACATGGCACTACGGGCGCCGCTTCGCGCGGCACTCGACGCGCCGCCGCGCTTCATGGTCGGCGCACCACATGGATCACAGGTCACTGCGCGTACAACGCAGCGCATCACGCCTGGGGCCGAGCGTGAAACATGGCGGAGGGTGGCGCACGCATGGCGCTTGGTGCTGGGGCCGGTACGCCCCTCGCCCACGGCATGGGTTCCCCCACGCCACTCGGGGACGGGCACGGCCGTTGCCGGGTAAGACGCCCGGGCCTTCCGCCGGGTTCCGGGGCGCCCCCAACTCCCCCTGCCCTTCCTCAAGTACGTACCCACCGCGGTGGCGGTGACGCGCTGTCGAGCACGGCCAGTCGACCGCAATTCGGCGAGCACAGCACTATTTTCCGGCCAACTTCAAAACCCCTCAGACACCATCATTCCCACTGGTCCAATGCTGGACATCGCCTCACCGGGGCGTGTACATGTGGAGTCACCGATAGCGCGCACCACGACAGGGGGTTTGCGGTGCTATTCCATGGAACAAGCAGGCCGACGGGCTGGTCGAAACCGGACGCCGGAGCTCTGCGGACGCCCTCCGGGGCGGACCCCGGGGCCGTCTCCGCACGGGTCCGGCGGAGCAGACGGCCATGAGCGCCCCCCACCTCCCGAAAGTGGCCGGAATCGATCCGTCCCTCCCCGCCCCGGCCGTGGCTTCTGCTTCCGCCGCGTGCCCCGCGAACGCCGCCGCCTCCCCCCTCGCCGGCGCCACGGACCCGTCCGGCGCCACGGACCCGTCCGGCACCACGGACCCGTCCGGCACCATGACTCCCCCGAACACCGGCCCTCCCCGCGGCCCCCAGCGCCCCGACGGCCTCGTCCAGGACCGGCTCGCCGGCTGGGTCTCGGACCTCACCACACTCCAGGAACTCACCGAGCGCCTCACCCGCACCACGGATCTGGACGACGCGCTGCGTGAACTCCTGCGCGCCGGCGCGTCCCTCCTGGGCGCCGGCCGCGGCCTGGTCACCCTCCACCCGGTCGACGACTCCGGCCGTACGGCGACCGCCACGCTCGGGCTCGGCCGCGCGGACCTCGGCCACTTGGAGACCATTCCGCACGTCCAGCAGGCCCCGCAGGCCTCGGACAGCTCGCGGACCGCAGACACCTTGCAAGCCCCGCACACCTCGCACGCATCCCCGCCCCCCTCCTCTCCTCCCGCACCCTCCTCGCGCCCGTCGCCCCCCGCGCCTGCCCCCTCCGCCACGTCCCATCCGTACGTTCACCTCCTGGAGGGACTGCCGCCCGTCGGCGCCCGCTCCGGCACCGCCCGCCCCGACATCCCCGGCGAGGAGGGCCTGGACCCCCGGCACCGCGAGGTCGCGGCCCGGCTCGGGTACGCCGCGAGCTACGCGATGCCCCTGGACGCCGCCGCCCCGCCGGACACCCCCTCGTCCGGCCCGGCACAGGACACCCCCGTACAGAACGCCTCCGCGCACGACAGTCCCGCCCAACCCGGTCCCGCGCAGGACGCCCCCGCCGAGCCCCCGCCGGACCGCCGGATCGGCGCCGCCGTCTGGCTCTACGACGAACCGGCCGAACCCACCGAGCGCCAGCGCCGGCTCGCCGCCCGCTACTGCGCCCACGCGGCCGGGCACCTGGCCCGGCTGCTGGAGCTCGGCCGCGCCCGCGCCGCCCTGGCCGCGCTCCACGGCGAGCTGCTTCCCGGCCGGCTGCCGCGCGTCGCCGGGATCCGGCTCGCGGTGCGGCACCGCACCGGGCCGCGCGGCGGCGGTGACTGGTACGACGCGCTCCCCCTCCCCGAGGGCGCGCTCGGCCTCGCCGTCGGCGGGATCACCGGATCGGGTCCGTCCGCCGTCGCGGCGACCGGCCGGCTGCGGGCGTCCCTGCGGGCGTACGCGGTGATGGAGGGCGAGGATCCGGTCGCCGTCCTCTCCGACCTGGAACTCCTGCTGCGGCTGACCGAGCCCGCCCGCTCCGCCACCGCTCTCTTCGCCTACTGCGACCCGGCCAGCCGCAAGGTCGTCGTCGCCGCGGCGGGCCACTGCTCGCCGCTGATCATCGGCGACCACCGCACCGAGTACGTGGAGACCTCGCTCTCCGCGCCGCTGGGCATGCTGGCCTGCTGGGAGGCGCCCAGCGTCGAGATCGAACCGGCGCCGGGGGAAACGCTCCTGCTCTACAGCGACGGGCTGCTGCACCGCACCGGCGACGCGATGGACCGGGCCTTCGCCCGGCTGCACGCGGCGGCGGCGAGCGTCCCCCGCGAGGCGCGGCGGGATCCGGAGGCGGTGGCCGACCACGTCCTCCGCACGGTCCTGCCGGACGACACCGACGCCACCGACGCCACGGCCGCCCGCGGCCGGGGGCCAGGCGGCGGAACGGCCGCATCCGGCGGATCCGACGTCTCCGGCGGATATGACGAACTCCGCTCCGGCGAGGACGTCGTCCTCCTGGTGGCACATTTCGACTGACACATCCAGGTTCGTCCGCATGTGAATCCGGACGTATGCCCCTCCTCCAGCCGCCCCCGGCGCTCCCCCGCCCACCTACGATGGGAGCGGCCCCGTTCGAGGAGGAAAGCATGACCGAGCAGCCCGCGCCCGAGAACCCCGAAGGCGACGAGCCGATCAAGCAGCGGAAGAACGGCCTCTACCCGGCCGTCTCCGACGAGCTCGCCGAGAACATGAAGAGCGGCTGGGCCGACACCGAGCTGCACGACCTGCGGCCGATACCCCAGGCCGAGGAGACGGCGCGGCGCCGCGCCGAGCTCTCCGCGCGCTTCCCGGGCGAGCGCCTGGTGATCCCCGCGGGCAACCTCAAGACCCGCTCGAACGACACCGAGTACGCCTTCCGCGCCTCGACCGAGTACGTCTACCTCACCGGCGACCAGACGCAGGACGGCGTCCTGGTCCTGGAGCCGACGGCGGACGGCCACGACGCCACGCTCTACCTGCTGCCCCGCTCGAACCGCGAGAACGGCGAGTTCTGGCTCGACGGCATGGGCGAGCTCTGGGTCGGCCGCCGGTACAGCCTCGCCGAGGGCGAGCGGCTCTACGGCCTGCCCTGCGCCGACGTGCGCGAGCTGACCGCCGCCCTCGCCCAGGCCACCGGCCCGGTCCGCGCCGTCCGCGGCCACGACGCCGGCATCGAGACCGCGCTCACCGACAAGGTCACCGCCGAGCGCGACGAGGAACTGCGGATCTTCATCAGCGAGCAGCGGCTCGTGAAGGACGCCTTCGAGGTCGCCGAGCTGCAGAAGGCCGTGGACTCCACCGTCCGGGGCTTCGAGGACGTCGTGAAGGTCCTCGACAAGGCGGAGGCCACCTCCGAGCGCTACATCGAGGGCACGTTCTTCCTCCGCGCCCGGGTCGAGGGCAACGACATCGGCTACGGCTCCATCTGCGCCGCCGGCCCGCACGCCACCACCCTGCACTGGGTGCGCAACGACGGCCCGGTCCGCGCCGGTGAGCTGCTGCTCCTGGACGCGGGCGTGGAGACCCACACCCTCTACACCGCCGACGTCACCCGGACGCTGCCCGTCAACGGCACGTACACCGAGCTCCAGCGCAAGATCTACGACGCCGTGTACGAGGCGCAGGAGGCCGGCATCGCCGCGGTGAAGCCGGGCGCGAAGTTCCGCGACTTCCACGACGCCGCCCAGCGCGTCCTCGCCGAGAAGCTCGTCGCGTGGGGCCTGGTCGAGGGCCCGGTCGAGCGCGTCCTGGAGCTCGGCCTCCAGCGCCGCTGGACGCTCCACGGCACCGGCCACATGCTCGGCCTGGACGTCCACGACTGCGCGGTCGCCCGCACCGAGACGTACGTGGACGGCGTCCTGGAGCCCGGCATGGTCCTGACGGTCGAGCCCGGCCTCTACTTCCAGGCCGACGACCTGACCGTGCCCGAGGAGTACCGCGGCATCGGCGTCCGCATCGAGGACGACATCCTCGTCACCGAGGACGGCAACCGGAACCTCTCCGACGGCCTGCCCCGGACGTCCTCCGACGTCGAGGCGTGGATGGCGCGGCTGAAGGGCTGAGGCCCGGATCCATCGGCGGCGGCGCGGCCCGGCGGGGTTTTCCCCGACCGGCCGCGCCGCCGCCGTTTCTCACAGCGCCAGGAGCGCGCCGTGCGCCTCGGCCCGGACGTCCCGGAGCGGGCGGAGCGCGAGGCGCATCAGGACGAGGGCGTTGTCGTCCCCGGCGATGCGGTTGGCGCTCAGTTCGCCGCAGGAGCGGCACTCGTGGATGATCAGCCACTCGCCGTCCGGGCGGACGGACAGGCTCAGCGCCTCCATCCGGCCCCGGCAGGCCGCGGCCCGGTCACCCGGAACGCGCCCGTCGACATGCAGGCTGACCAGGCAGTGCGGGCAGTGGTTGCGGTGCGCCGTACCGGGTGCGGCCAGGGGCACGCCGAGCCGGCAGCCCACACACCGGAAGTCGGCCGTCCGGTGGCCGCCCTGCCCGTGCAGGACGTCCTTGCGGCGCTGCGGGCGGCGTGAACGCCCGTCGTCACGAGGGTACTTGCGTCGCGGCATATTGCGTCTCCTCTCCCTCGCGCCGCTCAGATGTCCCCGAACGCTTCCAGCGGGAACGGGGGTTGGGCGAGCGGGCGGACGGCCATCCGCATCAGGATCAGCCGGTTGTCGTCCGCGCGGACGGGGGTGGAGGTGAGCTCGTCGCAGCGTACGCAGCGGTGGACGACCATCCAGTCGCCGGTGCGCAGCACGGCGATGGAGATGGGCGTCATCCGGCCGAGGCACTGCGAGGGGCCGCCCCCGGCATGGTCGACGACGTGCCGGGAGTGCAGACAGGACGGGCAGTGGTCGCGTCGGCGGCCGTCGGCCGCGAGAGCGGAGACGGTCAGGCCGCAGTGGACGCAGGGGAAGGTGTCGGTCTTGCCGAAGCCGCCGATGGTGGGGGCGTGGTCGTGGTGGTGGGTGGACACCCGGGGTCTCCTCGCTGGGAAGTTCTCGCTGTCAGCAGGAGGGGCCGAGCGGTCCTCGGGGGTTCCGCGGGTTACGCGGTGCGTCGAGGGGCGCTCGGCGCGGTCCGGGTCGTCTTCATGCACACCTCTTCTTTCGGGGTTCGGGGTCGGGTCCCGGTGGGGACGGGCGGAACGTAGCAGCGGGCGTTCCGGCGTCGCCAGCGGTTTTTCGCGGGCTTCGCGCGCGGTGGGGGTGCCCCGGTCCCGCCCCTTCGCCGATTCCTGGGGCTGCGCCCCCAGACCCCCGCTTGTCGCGGCTTCGCCGCTCGTCCTCAAACGTCGGACGGGCTGAAGTTTCGCCGGGGTGTCGAAATCCCGCGTCCCGCTCCGTCCCCGGTGCGAACGCGGCCAGAATGGGCCGCACCAGCACCTAGGGAGACCCCACGATGGCCAAGTACCTGCTGCTGAAGCACTACCGCGGCGCCCCGGCTCCGGTGAACAACGTGCCCATGGATCAGTGGACGCCGGAGGAGATCTCGGCGCATGTGCGGTTCATGCACGACTTCGCGGCCCGGCTGGAGGAGACCGGGGAGTTCGTCGACGGGAACGCGCTCGCTCCCGAGGGGGAGTGGGTCCGTTACGACGGGGAGGGGCGGCCGCCGGTGACCGACGGGCCGTTCGCCGAGACCAAGGATCTGATCGCCGGCTGGATGCTCATCGACGTCGACAGCCACGAGCGGGCCGTCGAGCTGGCCGGGGAGCTGTCGGCCGCGCCGGGGGCCGGGGGGAAGCCGATTCACGAGTGGCTGGAGGTGCGGCCGGTGATGACGGCGGAGCCCGGCGTCACCGAGTGCCATTGATGGACGAGCTCCTGCTCAGGAGCCTCACGCCACGCGTCCTCGCCGTTCTCGTCCGCCGCGGAGCCGACTTCGCGGCGGCCGAGGACGCCGTGCAGGACGCGCTGGTCGAGGCGCTCCGGGTCTGGCCGGACGATCCTCCGCGGGATCCGAAGGGCTGGCTGATCACCGTCGCGTGGCGGAAGTTCCTCGACGCGACGCGGGCGGACGCCGCCCGCCGCCGGCGCGAGGACCGCGTCGAGGAGGAGCCGCCGCCCGGGCCCGCGCCCGCGGTGGACGACACGCTCCGGCTCTACTTCCTGTGCGCGCACCCGTCGCTGACGCCGTCGTCCGCGGTCGCGCTCACGCTGCGCGCCGTCGGCGGGCTGACCACGCGGCAGATCGCCCGCGCTTATCTGGTTCCCGAGGCGACGATGGCGCAGCGCATCAGCCGGGCCAAGCGCACGGTCTCCGGCGTGCGCTTCGACCGGCCCGGTGACGTCGCGACCGTGCTGCGCGTCCTCTACCTGGTCTTCAACGAGGGCTACTCCGGCGACGTCGACCTCGCCGCCGAGGCGATCCGGCTCACCCGGCAGCTCGCGGCCGTCGTCGACCATCCCGAAGTGGCCGGGCTGCTGGCCCTCATGCTGCTCCACCACGCCCGGCGCGCCGCCCGGACCGCGCCCGACGGGAGCCTGGTGCCGCTCGCCGAGCAGGACCGCGGCCGCTGGGACACCGCGCTGATCGCCGAGGGCGTCGGGATCCTGCAGGCGGCGCTGGCCCGCGACCGGCTGGGCGAGTTCCAGGCCCAGGCCGCCGTCGCCGCGCTGCACGCGGACGCGCCGACCGCCGGGGAGACCGACTGGCCGCAGATCGTGGAGTGGTACGACGAGCTCGTGCGTCTGACCGACAGCCCGGTCGTCCGGCTCAACCGCGCGGTGGCCGTCGGGGAGGCCGACGGACCGCGCGCCGGCCTGGCGGCGCTCGCGGCGCTGGACGCCTCCCTGCCCCGGCACACCGCGGTGGCGGCGTACCTCCACGAGCGCGACGGCGACCTGACGACGGCGGCCCGGCTGTACGCCGAGGCGGCCCTCAAGGCACCCACCCTCGCCGAGCGCGACCACCTGACGCGCCGGGCCGCGCGGCTCAACGCCCGTCGCCGGGGTCGCTGACGCCCGGGTCCCTCTCCCCCGGGCACCCGGCGCGGCGCCGCCCGCATCCGGCGTGCGCCCACCAGTTCGGTGGGGTGGGGTCGGGCCCCCGCCCGTACGGCTCCCAGCGGCCAGGGCAGCGGTCAGGACGCCTTCAGCAGCGCGTCCTCGCGCCATTTGAGGATCTTGTCGAAGGTGACGACCGCCCCCTGCCGCCCCGGGCGGTTGCGGACGTGGACGTGGTCGGTGAGGGACTCGATGAGGAACAGGCCCCGGCCGTGCTCATCGTGAGCGGGGGCGGGAGCGGGGGTTCGCGCTTCGGCGCGGTGCGGGAGGTGGCGGGGCGCCCTGAGGCCCGTGGGGCTCGGAGGACTCGCGGAGCCCTCGGAGGAGGCGAAGCCCGGGCCCGAGTCGGTGACCTCGATGCGGCAGGTGTCCCCGTCGATGCGGGCCGTCACCCGGTAGCCGGTGGACGCGTCACCGCCGTGCTCGACGGCGTTGGCACATGCCTCGCTGAGGGCCACCGCCAGGTCGTAGGCCGTCTCGGGGTCGACCCCGGCCGTCTCCATCGCACCGACCAGCAGCCGCCGGGCGAGCGGAACGCTCGCAGCCTCGCGCCGCAAATGGAGTGACCACCAGATGCTCATGCTCAGCCTCCTGGCCGCGGCTCGACATACCGATACCTATAGCCGTGCGCGACACGTGGTAAGCCTGCCGGGCGTGTGAGTCCGCTCATTCGGCGGATGCGACGGGACGGCGCATTGGGGTATGCGGTGGACCCTGCCGTGGGGAGGGCGTGCGTCCGGTGGGATGATGGCGCGGCCATGCCTCACCCCGTCGCGCGCGCCGGCGCCGATCTGCGACTGCTCCGGGCCGCGGTGTTCACCGCGGTCTGCGTTCTGCTGTCCGCGGCCGGGCACGCGCTGGCGTCCTGCGCACCCGTTCCGGTATGGACGCTGGCGGCGGGCTTCGCGGTGGTGTTCGGGCTCGTCGCGCCGCTGGCCGGGCGGGAGCGCTCGCTGCCGGGGATCGCGGCCTGCCTGGCGGTGGGCCAGGTGGCGCTGCACGCGCTGTTCGCCGTGGGCCAGCGCGGCCCGGAGGCGTCCTCGCGCACCGGTCACGACGGTCCGCTGGTCTCCTTCGCCGGCCGGCTGCTGTGCAACCAGCGGCCCCCGGCCTCCGCGGCCGAGGCGCGCCGGATCCTCACCGACGCCGGGGTCGGCGCCCCGGCACCGGCCCCGGCACCGGTCACTGGAAACGTCCACGGCGGCGACGGCCCGTGGGACGCCGTCGCGCACGTCCTGATGCCCTCGCCGACGATGCTGCTCGGCCATCTGCTCGCGGCCCTGGCCGTCGGCTGGCTGCTGTGGCGTGGCGAGGCGGCGCTGTGGCGCCTGGTGCGGCTGTCGGAGCGGCCCGCGCGCGGCGTCGTGGAGGCCGCGCTGGTCCGCGCGCTGCGCGCGGCGGCGGGGCTCGTCCGCGCCTTCCTGGCCGGTGTCCCGCGGCAGCCGGTGGTCCGCGCGCGGCGGACGGGCGGGGACGACGAGCGTCCGGCGCGCGAGCCGGAGCTCCAGCACGTCGTGGTCAGGCGGGGCCCGCCGCGGTACGCCCTCGCGGCCTGAGCACGCGTCGCACTCCGCCGTACGGCGGGAGGGCGGACGCGTGGTGGCCGCACGCGTGCCACCTCATCCGCCCCCTCCTGCACAGGGAGTGTTTCCGCATGCACACCAAGACCACGATGACCGCTGCCCGCACCCGTCTCGCCGTCCGTGCCGGCCGTCTCGCCGCCGTCGGCACCGCCGCCGCGGCCGGGGTGCTGTTCCTCGCCGGGCCCGCCTCGGCGCACGTCAGCGTCCAGCCCGGGACCGCCGAGAAGGGCGGCTACAGCACGATCTCGATCAAGGTGCCGAACGAGAAGGACAACGCCTCGACGGTCAAGGTCGAGCTGGCCCTCGATCCTCAGCACCCACTCGTCTCCGTGATGCCACAGGCGGTGCCGGGCTGGGACGTGAAGGTCGAGAAGACCAAGCTGGACAAGCCGGTGCGGATGCACGGCAAGTCCATCGACGAGGCCGTCAGCAAGGTCGTGTGGACCGGCGGCAAGATCGAGCCCGGGAACTTCCAGCAGTTCCCGCTGTCGGTCGGGCAGCTGCCCACCGACGCCGACCAGCTGGTCTTCAAGGCGCTCCAGACGTACTCCGACGACGACGTGGTGCGCTGGATCGACCCGTCGAAGCCGGGCGGCGAGGAGCCCGAGCACCCCGCCCCCGTCCTGAAGCTCGTCGACAAGCCGGCCGCCGGGAAGCCCGCGGACGACGGCAAGAACAACCAGGGCACCGCGACCGCGGCCGTCACCTCGGGCGGCGACGGTGACTCCACCGACACCACCGCGCGCGTCCTCGGCGTCGTCGGCATCGTCGTCGGTGTGGCGGGCGCCGCCTTCGGCGTGCTCGCCGGACGCCGCCGCCCGGCGGCCTGACGCACGGAACGGCCAGGGCCGGCGCCGCACCGGGCGGCCGCCGGCCCCCATCCCCGAACCCACACCTGGAGAAGCACTCCATGCGCATGCGTACCAAGACCGCGAGCACGGTGCTGGCCCTCGCCGCCGCGCTCACCCTGTCGGCCTGCGGCGGTTCCGACGACAAGGCGGAGGACAAGCCGATCGCCGACGTGTCCGGCGTCGAGGCGAAGAAGTCCCCGATCACGCTGGACGACGCCAAGGCCAAGCCGGACCTGGTCCTGAAGGACACCTCCGACAAGCAGTACCAGCTCGTCAAGGAGACCGCGGGCCGGCCCGTGCTGCTCTACTTCGGCTACACCTACTGCCCCGACGTCTGCTCGACGGTGGTCTCCGACATGGCCGCCGCCGCGAAGAAGCTGCCGCAGGCCGACCGCGAGAAGCTGCGGATCGTCTTCGTCACCACCGACCCCGAGCGGGACACCCCGGCCCGGATGCGGAAGTGGCTGGACGCCCAGGGCGGGCAGGACATCGTCGGCCTGACCGGCTCGTTCGACACCATCCAGGCGGCGGCCAAGCCGCTGGGCATCCTGGTCGACAAGCCGAAGAAGGAGAAGGACGGCTCGGTCACCGTCAGCCATGGCGCCCAGGTCGTCGGCTTCTCGCCCAAGGACGACAAGGGCCACTGGCTCTACACGGCCGAGACCACCGCGGACCAGTACGCCAAGGGCCTCCCGAAGATCGTCAAGGGAGAGAACCCCTGATGCGCAAGTCCGCCCTCGCCGCGGTGGCGGCCGTCCCGCTGCTGCTGGCCGGCGCGCTGGTGGCCATC
Source organism: Streptomyces mobaraensis (assembly GCF_020099395.1). Lineage (NCBI taxonomy): Bacteria > Bacillati > Actinomycetota > Actinomycetes > Kitasatosporales > Streptomycetaceae > Streptomyces > Streptomyces mobaraensis. The sequence goes on from NZ_CP083590.1 coordinate 3,631,147, forward strand.
GCCGGGTACGGGACCGGCTCCTCGGACAAGCCCGAACTGTCCGTCAGCGGCGCCTACATGCCCCGGCCGGCCATGGACGACATGGCCGCGGCGTACTTCACCGTCAAGAACGACGGCGACTCGACCGACCAGCTCACCAAGGTCACCACCCCGCTCTCCCGCGACGTCACCCTGCACACCACCGACGGCTCGCGGATGAAGCACGCCGAGAAGCTGGACGTCCCGGCGAAGGGCAGCCTGTCCCTCGCGCACGGCGGCAGCCACCTGATGCTGGGCAAGCTCGACCACCTGCCCAAGGTGGGCGAGAAGATCGAGTTCACGCTGCACTTCGCCACGTCCGCGCCGGTGAAGATCCAGGTGCCGGTCGAGGACGCGTCGTACCGGCCCAAGGACTGACGCGGCATGAGCACCACCGTTCGCCGGCTCGGCGGCCTGCTGGGCGCGCTGGCCGCCGCCCTGCTCTGCGTGCTGACCGCCGCCGGCACCGCGTCGGCGCACGCCGCGCTCACCGCCACCGACCCCCGCCAGGGCTCGGTGGTGCCGGAGGCGCCGCGCCAGGTCCGGCTGACCTTCTCCGAGGGCGTGCTGCTCGGCGCCGACTCGGTGCGGGTCCTCGACCCCAAGGGCGCACGCGTCGACGACGGGCGGCCCGCGCACGTCGACGGCCGGTCGGAGACGGCGGCCGTCACCCTGCGGGCCGGGATCGCGAACGGGACGTACACCGTGGCCTGGCAGGCGGTCTCCGCCGACAGCCACCCGGTGGCCGGGGCCTTCACCTTCTCTGTCGGCGCGCCCTCGGCGACCACGGTGAAGGCGGTGGTCAAGGGGACGGACCCGGTGGTCGGGACGCTCTACGACACCGCCCGGTACGCCGCGTACGCGGGCTTCGCGCTGCTCGTCGGCGGCTGTGTGTTCGCCGCCGTGTGCCACACCGGGCGCGGGGTGCGGCGGGTCGCGGTCGGCGGCTGGGTGGCGCTGTTCCTGGCGACGGCGGCGCTGCTGGTGCTGCGCGGCGCGTACACGAGCGGCCGGGGCCTCGGTGCCGTCCTCGACCTGTCGCTGCTCGGGGACGCGCTGTCGAGCCGGCCGGGCGCGGCCCTGCTGACCCGGCTGCTGCTGCTCAGCGCGGCGGCGGTGGTGCTGGCCGTGGTGTTCGGCGAGCACGTCCGGACGGGGACTTCCGGTGAGCGTGCGCGGACGGGGACTTCCGGTGAGCGTGCGCGGACGGGGACTTCCTGCGAGCGCGCCCGGCCGGGGGATTCCGGTGAGCGCGCCCGGCCCGGCGGCGGGCGGCGGGCGTACGCCTGGGGGCTGGGCGCCGGCGGCGGGCTGGTGGCCGCGGGGCTCGCGGCGACCTGGGCGGCGGCCGAGCACGCCTCGGCCGGCCTCCAGCCCTGGGTGGCCATGCCCGTCGACGTCCTCCACCTGCTCGGCGTCGGCGTATGGCTCGGCGGACTCGCCGCCCTGCTCGCCGCGCTGGGGGCGGAGGAGCCGCTGCCCGGCGGCGCGGCCCGCCGGTTCTCCCGGCTGGCCTTCACCGCCGTCTGCGTCCTGGTCGCCACCGGGGTCTACCAGGCGTGGCGGCAGGTCGGTGGTTGGGCCGCGGTGACCGGTACGGAGTACGGGCGGTGGCTGCTGGTCAAGGTGGGGCTGGTGGGGGTGCTGGTCGTCCTGGCGGCGTTCTCGCGGCGCTGGACGGCGCGGCTCACCGACCGGGCGCCAGGCCGCGGGCCGCGCCCCAAGGCCGTACCGGAGAAGGCCGGAGGGAAGCCCGCCGAGAAGGGGGCCGCCGAGAAGGGGGCCGCCGAGAAGGGGGCCGCCGGCGCGTCGCCCGAGCGGGCGGCCCAACTCGCCCGGCAGCGGGCCGCGATGGCCAAGGCCGCCGGGCGGCGGGAGCGCGCCGCGGACGAGGGCCGGTCCGGCCTGCGCCGTACCGTGCTCGCCGAGGCGGCGGTCGCCGTCGTGGTGCTCGCCGTCACCACCGTCCTCACCACCACCCAGCCCGGCCGGGCCGAGACCGAGCAGGAGAGGGCCGGCCGCGCGGCCGGCGGCTCGTCGGCGTCCGCCGCCGGGCCGGTCGAGGCGGAGATCGCGTACGACACCGGGGGGAAGGGCGGGCGCGGCACGGCCCGGATCACCGTCGCCCCGGGGCGCTCCGGCGCCAACACCGTCGACGTCACGCTCACGGACCCCGCCGGGCGGCCGGTGGACGTCCCCGAGGTGGCGGTTTCGTTCACCGAGAAGGAGAAGGGCATCGGCCCGCTGCGGGCGCCGCTGAAGCGCCTGTCGGCCGGCCGGTCGCGTGCCTCCGGATTCCAGCTGCCCATGGCGGGTCGGTGGCAGCTCACCCTGACCGTACGGACCTCCGAGATCGACCAGGTCACCGAGATCCACGACGTGAAGATCGACTGATGGCTGAGACTGTGATGGCTGAGATGGCTGAGGCTGATGGCTGAGACTTCCGGCAAGACCAAGACGCAGCGGACCGGCAAGCCGGACGCGGCCGCCAAGATCGACAGGGCCGGCAAGACCGGCAAGAAGGCGGACCCCCAGGGCAAGCCGGACGGGCTGTCCCGGCGGCGGCTGCTCGGCACCGCCGGCGCGGTGGGGGCCGGCGGGCTCGTCGTCGGCGGGCTGGGCGGCGCCTCCGTCGCGGAGGCGGTCCGCAAGGAATCGGACCCGCTGTCCGGCGTCGGCTCCGCGTCCGTCCCCTTCCACGGCGACCACCAGGCGGGCATCGCCGACCCCGCGCAGGCCCACGGCCACCTGCTGGCCTTCGACCTCGCGCCGGGCGCGGACCGCAAGGCCGCCGCCGCCCTGCTCAGACGCTGGTCGGCGACGGCGGCCGAACTGGCGGAGGGGCGGGCGCCGAAGGGCGACGACACCGGCATCGCGCTGGACGCCGGACCGTCCTCGCTGACCGTCACCTTCGGCTTCGGCCGCACCTTCTTCGACCGCACGGGCCTGGCCGACCGGCGGCCCGCCGCCCTCGAACCGCTGCCCGCCTTCACCCAGGACGCCCTCGACCCCAAGCGCGGCGACGGCGACCTCTGGGTGCAGATCGGCGCCGACGACGCGCTCGTGGCGTTCCACGCGCTGCGGCTGCTCCGCAAGCAGGCCGGCGACGCCGTCCGGCCGCGCTGGGAGATGAGCGGCTTCAACCGCACCCCCGGCGCCACCCCGCGCCCGATGACCCAGCGCAACCTGATGGGCCAGGTCGACGGCACCAACAACCCCAAGCCCACGGACCCGGACTTCGAGGAGAAGATCTTCGTCCCGCGCGACCGCAAGGGCCCCGACGCGTGGATGGCGGGCGGGTCGTACGCGGTGGTGCGGCGCATCCGGATGCTGCTGGACACCTGGGACAACCTGCCGCTGGAGCGGCAGGAGCGGGTGATAGGCCGTCGCAAGTCGGACGGCGCCCCGCTGTCCGGCGGCGGTGAGACGACCCCCGTCGACCTGGAGAAGATCGGCCCCGACGGCGCGCTGGCCATCGCCGGCGACGCCCACGTCCGCGTCGCCGCACCCTCCGCCAACCGCGGCGCGACGATGCTGCGCCGCGCCTTCTCGTACCACGACGGCTTCCGCGACGACGGTGCCCCGGACGCCGGACTGCTGTTCGTCGCCTGGCAGGCGGACCCGATGAAGGGGTTCGTGCCGGTGCAGCGGAAGCTGGACCGGGGGGACGGGCTGTCGCGCTTCCTGCGGCACGAGGCGAGCGGGCTGTTCGCGGTGCCGGGCGGCTGCGCCGAGGGCGAGTACGTGGGACAGCGGCTGCTGGAGGGGTAGCCGGGGCCGGTGATGGGCGGGGGACCGCTGCCGCCCCGCTCGGTATCGTGGCGGCAGCCCGCTCTCCGCAGCGGACCGTTCGGAGGAGTATCGCGTGATGTCGGCCAGCCGCTACACCTACCTCGGTCCCGAAGGCACCTTCACCGAGGCCGCGCTGCGCACCCTCCCGGAGGCGGCGACGCGTGAGCTCGTGCCCAAGGTCTCCGTCCCGGCCGCGCTGGACGCCGTGCGCGGCGGCGAGGCGGCGGCGGCGCTGGTGCCCATCGAGAACTCGGTGGAGGGCGGCGTCACCGCGACCCTGGACGAACTGGCCACCGGCGCCCCGCTGATGATCTACCGCGAGGTGCTGCTGCGGATCGCGTTCGCCCTGCTCGTCCGGCCGGGAACGAAGCTCTCCGACATCAAGACGGTGACCGGGCACCCGGTCGCGCAGCCGCAGGTGCGCAAGTGGCTCGCGGCCCAACTGCCGGACGCGCGCTGGGAGTCGGCGGCGTCCAACGCGGACGGGGCGCGGCTGGTGCGGGAGGGCCGCTACGACGCGGCGTTCGCCGGGGAGTTCGCCGCCGCGACGTACGGTCTGGAGCCGCTGGTCACCGACATCCACGACGCGCGGAACGCGGAGACGCGGTTCGTGCTCGCGGGACGGCCGGCGCGGCCGGCGGCCCGGACGGGCGCCGACCGGACGTCCATGGTCGTATGGCTGCGGGACGACCACCCGGGCGCGCTGATGGAACTGCTCCAGGAGTTCTCGGCGCGGGGCGTCAACCTGACGTGGATCGAGTCGCGGCCGACGGGCGAGGGCATGGGGCGGTACTGCTTCTCCATCGACTGCGAGGGGCACATCACCGACCGGCGGGTGGCCGAGACGCTGATGGGCCTGAAGCGGATCTGCCCGAACGTCCGGTTCCTCGGGTCGTATCCGCGCGCGAGCGCGGACGGCGGCGAGCCGGGGGCGCCGGCCGGGGGTGCGCCGCGGCCGGGGACGTCCGACGCCGATTTCGTGGCGGCGGCGGAGTGGCTGGCGCGCTGCCAGGACGGGCGGGCCTGAGCCCGCCTGAGCACCGTCCTCAGCCCTGTCCCGAGGTCCACCGTCGGATCGTCCACAGAGTTATCCACAGGGCGGTCCACTCCTGGGGATAAGTCGACAGAGCGAGGCCCGGCCGGGCGGTACGAATCGGTCAACGTCGACAAATCTCTCTAGCAATCCACCGGATCGTCCACAGGACCGGCCGTCGAGTGGTGGGATCGTCCACCACCCCGGGGTCAGCCGAAAGGTCTCGAACAACCCTTAAGAGCAGGAAATCTCCACTCGAAAGAGTGTTGGAACAAGGTTTATCCGCCAGAAAGCCACCAAACCGTGGCCGATAACGAAAACAGCCGGAAGATCCGCTTCCGGCGTCCACAGATTTCGCACACACCCTGTGGACAACAAACCGGAATCACCCGTTCCTGTGGACAACCAAAGGCCCACAGGCGCCTCCCCACCGCCATGGGACGATTCGTCGACCTCTCTCCTTTTCGCGGCGGATCACCGAATTCACCCCGTGCGCCCCCAAGGTTTTCCACCCTTTCCCCACCGGCCCGCACCCGGTCCCGGAAAACCGGGAAAACCACCCGGAATGGGGCAAAACCTCCCGAAGAGGAATATCGCGTCGAGTGATCGTGACGGTCAACGGTAGCCTGGGGGGGTGATTGACCTTCGCCTGCTTCGTGAGGACCCCGACCGTGTGCGCGCCTCCCAGCGCGCCCGTGGAGAGGACGTCGACATCGTCGACGCACTGCTCTCCGCCGACGAGCGGCGCAGGTCGTCCGGCGTCCGCTTCGACGAACTCCGCGCCGAGCAGAAGGCGCTCGGCAAGCTGATCCCCAAGGCCACCGGCGACGAGAAGGCCGAGCTGCTGAAGAAGGCCGGCGAGCTGTCCGCCGCCGTCAAGGCCGCCGACGCCGAGCAGGACGAGGCCGCGGCGGAGGCCCAGCGCCTCCTGCTGGGCATCGGCAACCTCGTCCACCCGGACGTACCGCGCGGCGGCGAGGACGACTTCGTCGTCCTGGAGACCGTCGGCACCCCCCGCGACTTCGCCGCCGAGGGCTTCGAGCCCAAGGACCACCTGGAGCTGGGCCAGTCGCTCGGCGCGATCGACGTCGAGCGCGGCGCCAAGGTGTCCGGCTCGCGCTTCTACTACCTCACCGGCGTCGGCGCGCTCCTGGAGCTCGCCCTCGTCAACGCCGCCATCGCGCAGGCCACCGCGGCCGGCTTCACCCCGATGCTCACCCCCGCGCTGGTCAAGCCGCGCGCCATGGAGGGCACCGGCTTCCTGGGCCAGGCCGCGCAGGACGTCTACCACCTGGAGAAGGACGACTTCTACCTGGTCGGCACGTCCGAGGTGCCGCTCGCCGCGTACCACATGGACGAGATCATCGAGGCGGACAAGCTCCCGCTGCGGTACGCCGGTTTCTCGCCCTGCTTCCGCCGCGAGGCCGGCACGTACGGCAAGGACACCCGGGGCATCTTCCGCGTCCACCAGTTCGACAAGGTGGAGATGTTCTCGTACATCGCCCCCGAGGAGGCCGAGGCCGAGCACGCCCGGCTGCTGGAGTGGGAGAAGCAGTGGCTGACCAGCCTGGAGCTGCCCTTCCAGGTGATCGACACGGCCACCGGTGACCTCGGTGCCTCCGCCTCCCGCAAGTTCGACTGCGAGGCGTGGATCCCCACCCAGGGCAAGTACCGCGAGCTGACCTCGACGTCCAACTGCGACGAGTTCCAGGCCCGCCGGCTGTCCGTGCGGATGCGCGACGGCAAGAACGTCCGCCCGCTCGCCACCCTGAACGGCACGCTGTGCGCGGTGCCGCGCACGATCGTCGCGCTGCTGGAGAACCACCAGCAGGCCGACGGCACGGTCCGGGTGCCCGAGGTGCTCCGGCCGTACCTGGGCGGACGCGAGGTCCTGGAGCCGGTCGCCAAGTGACGTCCGCGCCCCCGCCCCCGTACCGTCTCGTCGCCACCGACCTCGACGGCACGCTGCTGCGGTCCGACGAGACCGTCTCCGAGCGCACCCGCGCCGCCCTCGCCCGCGCGGCGGCGGCCGGAGCCGCGCACATCGTCGTCACCGGCCGCCCGGTCGCATGGACGAAGCACATACTCGACGTGCTGGACTACCGGGGCCTCGCGGTGTGCGGGCAGGGCGCGCAGGTCTACCACGCGGGCGAGCACCGGCTGCTCACCTCGGTGACCCTGGACCGGCGGGTGGCCGCACTCGCCGTGGAGAAGATCGAGGCCGAGACCGGACCGCTGCACCTCGCCGCCTCCCGCGACGGCCTCGACGGCGACCTGCTCGTCACCGCCGGCTACCGGCTCCAGGAAGGGCCGCGCCCGCCCGTCCCCGTCACCGACCAGGCGGACCTGTGGGCCGAGCCGCTCAACAAGCTCTACCTCCAGCACCCGCGGCTCGACGACGACGCCCTCGCGGAGGCCGCCCGGGCCGCCGCGGGCGGCCTCGTCGACGTCACGATGGCCGGCGAGGGCATCGTCGAACTGCTCCCGCTCGGGCTGAGCAAGGCGACCGGGCTGTCGCTGGCCGCGCGGCGGCTCGGGATCAAGGCCGCGGAGACGATCGCCTTCGGCGACATGCCCAATGACATCCCGATGTTCGGGTGGGCGGGGTACGGCGTGGCCATGGCCGGCGCGCACGCGGAGCTCAAGGCCGTCGCCGACGAGGTGACGGCGGGGAACGACGAGGACGGCATCGCCGTCGTTGTGGAGCGGCTCTTCGGCTGAGGCGGGGGTACGCCTTCGGCGGGGGGTGCCCCGGTCCCGCCCTTTCACCGTTTCTTGCGGGGGCTGCGCCCCCACACCCCGAAACCGCGCGAAGCACGGCGAAAAACCTCACCGCCACCCGCCCCGCCGGCCCCGGACGAGCGGCCAGCAGGCGAAGCCCACGCTCACAGCGATGGCGTGCCCGACATCGGTGAAGGTGCCGCCGGTCGCCAGCGGTGTGGCGAAGAACAGGACGACCGCCACCAGCCACCCCCACCGCCAGGGCCGCGGAATCCGGTACGTGAGCAGCCCGGCCGCCGCGGCCAGCCCGTACGACACCCCGATGTCCACCACGTGCCGCATCGCACGCGGCGCCGCGTGGTGCTCGATGGCGACGAGCAGCACCTCCTGGCTGATCAGGGTGGCCGCGATGTGTGCGACGCCGACGGTGAACAGCCACCGCCAGGTCCCGGCCCAGCGCTCCACGTTGGCGTGGACCAGTTCGAAGAGGACGGCGTAGAGCAGGAACGACGAGGGCGTCTCGATCCAGAAGCCGCTGATGAGCAGGGACTGGAGCGGGTGCTTGTTCAGCTCGTGGATGTTGCTGCTGGTGCGGTGGAGGAGGAAGGTCTCCAGTCCCTCGCTGGCCGCCGCGATGACGAGGCTGGTGACGCCGATGACGAGCAGCCAGATGTGGGTGCCGGGAGAGCCGCGGACCCAGGAGCGGACGGCGGCGAGGACGGCGTCCCGGGCCCGGGCGGTCTCCCGCCCGTACCGGCGCACCCGGGTGGGAACGGACGGACGGCCGCCCTCCGGTGCCCCGGGTTCGTCCTGTTCCATCATTCGACGGTAGTCGAGGGGCCGCGGCCCGGACAGCGGACGGGGCACCGCGGGGCCGAGCCGGGTGACCGGGGGCGCCGAATCGCTTCTGCCTCACTCGTTCTGGCGGCGGGAAACGCACTCGTGCCCGATACGCTGAGGCCGGGATCAGAATCGCGCCCATGGGAGCAACCGTGACCACCTCCTCCTCCGCCGCCGGGCAGCCGCTCATCCCACAGCCCCCCGCCACGGTCACCGCACTGCGGCAGGCCATCAGCCAGATCGCGCCCGCCGCGCTGCCGGCCTTCACCAGGGAACTGGACCAAGCCGCGGACCAGTCCCGGCAAGGCTCCGACCTGGCGCCGCTCCAGCGCTTCATCGCCCAGTGGGCGGTCTATGTCCACATCCAGCGCCACCCTGACCTCGCGGCGGACCTCCGGCGCTGGGAAGACGCCGCGCGCTCGGGCGATGCCGACCAGGCACGGGCAGCCGCCTCCGCGATCGGGCGGATTCTGGACGGAGCCCACGCAGCCATCGGTCTGCCGCCCCGGTGAGCGGGGACTGGCGCTGGGAGTACGACCCCGGCCACGGCCATGTCGCGGGTGGGATCCCCGCACACGTGGTGACGGAGGTGGAGCGACTGGCCGGGCAACTTGTCGACCTCGCCAGCACGGGTATCGACGTCAGCGATCTCGGCAACGGGCCCCGCCCCGGTGGCCTCCGCCGCATGGACGCCGCTGGTGGCTGGTTTTACTTTCTGGTGGCACCACGTGATCCGCTGATCATCATCGTGCGCATCGTGCCCCCGTTCGACGCGCTGTAGCGGGGCGCCCGGCGAGAGCCCGCCCCCCCTGTCGGCCGCACAGGCTCGCGGGCCCGGGAGGTGCGTGCCTTCCGGGCCCGTTCGCGGTGCCGGTTGCGAGGGGGGAGGGGCTCACCGTGTGGCGGCCGGCCGCGGGGCGCGGAGCAGGGTGGTCACCGTGACGCAGAGGAGGGCGGTGAGGCCGGCGATGCCCCAGAGGACCGTGTGCCAGACGCCGGTGAGCTGCTGGGCGAGATGGGCGTGGTCCGGGCCGGTGAGGTGGCCGGAGGCGACGCGGGCGGCGAGGCCGGCGGAGCCGAGGCGGCTCTGGAGGAGGCTGAGCATCACCGCGCCGAGGGCGGCGATCATCATGGCCTGGCCGCCGCCGCGGACGGTGTTGAGGAAGCCCGCGGCCGTGCCGGAGCGCTCCGGGTCGACGAGGCTCATGGCCTGGCCGTCGATGATGCCGTTGGCCAGTCCGGTGCCGATGCCGATGGTCAGCAGCGGGCCGGCCAGGGGGGCGATGCCGCCGCCCGGGGCGAGGACGGTCAGCCAGGCGTTGCCGGCGGCGACCAGCGCGATGGCGACGGTGATGACCAGGCGGGCGGGCACGCCCCGGTTCACCAACTGCCCGCTGACCAGCGGCGCGACGAGGACGGGAGCGGTCAGCAGCAGCATCGTCGTACCGGCCTCGCCCGCCGGGACGCCGTTCACGCCCTGGAAGTAGGTGGGCAGGTAGGTCAGCGAGCCGGCGAAGCCGACGGCTCCGGTCAGTCCGGCGAGCGTCCAGGCGAGGTAGCGGCGGTCGCGGACCAGGGTCAGGTCGAGGACGGGGTGGGCCGAGCGGCGCTGGAGGACCGCGAAGAGGACGAGCAGGAGCGCGCCGGCGCCGAAGGCGGCCAGGACCAGCGGGTGCGTCCAGCCGTTCTGCGGGCCCTGGGTGACGCCGGTCATCACCAGGGCGAGGGCGGCGATGAACGTCACGGCGCCGGGCACGTCCAGGCGCGGCCGGACGGCCGCCCGCGACTCGGCGACGAGGAAGGTGCCGGCCAGCAGCACCGCGCCCACCGCGGCGAAGACCAGGAAGCCGGTGCGCCAGCCGAGGCCGCCGACCAGGGCCCCGGAGATCGTCGGGCCGGCGGCCAGGCCGATGCCGCCGGTGGTGCCGAGGGCGGCGTACGCCTTGGTGCGGGCGGTGCCGGAGAAGGTGGTGGCCAGCAGCGCGCCGCCGCTCGCCATCACCCCGGCGGCGCCGAGGCCGGCGACCGCGCGGGCCGCGTCCAGGACGAGGACGTCGGTGGCGGTGGCGCTCAGCAGCAGGCCGGCGGTGAACAGGGCGGCTCCGGCGCGGTAGACGCGGCGGCGGCCGAGGAGGTCGGAGAGCGCGCCGGTGACCAGCATGAAGCTGGACGCCGTCAGGAAGTAGCCGGTGACCGCCCACTGCAGGCTCGCGCCGGACGCCCCGAGGTCCGCGCCGATGTCCGGGAGCGCCACGGTGGTGCCGGACATCGACATGGCCAGGGTCAGCATCCCGAGCAGGACCAGCGCCAGGGTCACGGCCGGGCGGCGGGGGGCCTCGGGGGCGGTGATCGGGGCGGGGGCGGTCGGAGAGGGAGCGGTCGCGGTGGCGGTGTTCACGGTGGCGGCTTTCATGGCGGTGACGCTAGGTCCGCGGGCCGGGCCGCCACATCTGCCGGACGACCGGGTTCGGCGACCCGGTCACCGGTCACCGAGACCTGGTCATCCGACAGATGTGGGGACAGGGGCCGGGCTCGTAGCGTTCTCGACGTCAGCCGGACGGGCCGGCCGCTCCCGCCGGGGGCGGTCCCCCGCCGTCCCCCGACGGGGGCCGCCGGCCCGTTCGTTCCCGTCCTTCGCCTCCACAAGGGAGTACCGCCATGAACACCGCCCCCCTCCGCCTCGCCGTCATCGTCGGTTCCACCCGCGAGGGCCGGTTCGGTCCGACCGTGGCCGACTGGTTCGTCCGTGAGGCCGGTGCTCACACCGGGTTCGACGTGGACGTGATCGACCTGGCGGACGCCGGCATTCCGAGCACCCTCTCCGGCGAGCCCACCCCCGAGGTCGCCGCGGTCACCCCGCGGCTCGCCGCCGCCGACGCCTTCGTGGTGATCACGCCCGAGTACAACCACTCGTACCCCGCCTCCCTCAAGGCCGCCATCGACTGGCACTTCCCGCAGTGGCAGGCCAAGCCCGTCGCCTTCGTCTCCTACGGCGGGGTGAGCGGCGGCCTGCGCGCCGTGGAGCACCTGCGGCAGGTCTTCGCCGAGCTGCACGCCGTCACCGTCCGGGACACGGTCAGCTTCCACATGGCCTGGGAGCGCTTCGACCAGGAGGGCGAGCCGCTGGACGCGGCCGTGGTCAACGGCGCGGCCAAGCGGATGCTCGACCAGCTCGTCTGGTGGGGGCGCGCCCTGCGGCAGGCCCGCGACGAGGTGCCCTACGCGGCCTGAGGATTCCCTTTCCGATCTCCCTTCCGCTACCCCTTCGCACGGCTCTGACCAGCGATTACTGTGACCGTCATGCTTCATGGACGCTCCGGTGAACTGCACGCGCTCGACCGGCTCCTCGCCGAGGCCCGCCAGGGGCGCAGCGGCGCCCTGCTGCTCCGCGGCGAGGCGGGCATCGGCAAGTCCGTGCTCCTCGACCACGCCGCCCACGCGGCGCGGGAGGCCGGGATGCGGGTGCTGAGCGGCACCGGCGTCGAGGCGGAGGGTGAACTCCCGTACGCCGGGCTGCACTTGATGCTGTCCGGGGTGCTCGACCGCGTCGCCGGGCTGCCCGCGGCCCAGGCGGATGCGCTGCGTTCCGCCTTCGGCATGACCTCCGACGGCACCGGGGGCGACCGGTTCCTCGTCGGCCTCGCGGTCCTCACCCTCCTCGACGGCCTCGCGGAGGAACGGCCGTTGCTGTGCGTCGTCGACGACGCGCACTGGCTGGACCGGGAGTCGGCGGACGCCCTGCTGTTCGCCGTCCGGCGGCTCGGCGCCGAGCCCATCGCCGTGCTGCTGGCCGTCCGCGAGGACGACGCGCCCGCCTTCCCCGCCCCCGGCGTCCCGGAGCTGCGGCTGGGCGGGCTGGACGCGGAGTCCGCCGGGGCGCTGCTGGACGAGTCCGCCGCCGGGCTGCCCCGGCACGCCCGCGAACTCGTCCTCAAGGAAGCCGCGGGCAACCCCCTCGCCCTGCGCGAACTCCCCACCGTCCAGGGCGAGGCGGAACGGTACGCCTCGCCGTACGGCATGGCCGCGCTGCCCCCGCACAGCAGGCTGCTGCGCGCGTTCACCACGGCCGTCACGGCGCTGCCGGAACCCACCCGGGCCCTGCTCCTCGTCGCCGCCGCGGCCGGCGGCGCCGACCTCGCGACGGTACTCGGCGCGGCGGAACGTTTCGACGCCTCCCTGGACGACCTCGAACCGGCCGAACGCGCCCGGCTGCTGGGCCTCGCGGACGGCCGGCTCGCCTTCCGGCACCCCCTCATACGGACCGCCGTCTACCAGGACGCGCCCACGAGCCGCCGGATCGCCGCGCACCGCGCACTGGCCGACGCGCTCGCCGGCCGCCCGGACCACGCGGACCAGCGCGCCTGGCACCTCGCCGCCGCGGGCACCGGACCGGATCCGGAGACCGCCCGGCTGCTGGAGGAGACCGCCGAACGCGCCCGCGCGCGCGGCAGTTCACGCGCCGTCGCGGCGGCGTACGAGCGGGCGGCCGAGCTCACCCCGGACGCCGCCGGGCAGTGCCGCCGGCTGACGGCCGCGGCACGGGCCGCCGCCGACGCCGGACGGCCGGCCCACGCGGAGGAGCTCGCGGGCCGGGCCGCGGCACTGGCGGACGGTCCCGAGGCACTGGCCGGCGCCGTACGGATCAAGGCCGAGGCCCTCGACGAACAGGGCCGCTCCCGGGACGCGTACGCCCTGCTCGCCGGGGTCGTCCCGGATCTGGTCGGCATCGTCCCGGAGCTGGTCGGCATCGTCCCGGACCTGGTCGGCATCGTCCCGGACCTGGTCGGGGGCGTTCCGGGCCTGGTCGGGAGCGTCCCGGACCGCGTCGGGCCCGGACCCGAGCTCGGCGGGCCGGCATCCGGACACGTCGGATCCACCCGCGATCTCGACGGGCCCGCCCGTGAACTCGACGGGCCCGCCCGCGAGGCCGTCGGATCCGCCCCGGAGGCCGTGCGACCCGCCCCCGAACTCGTCGGGCCGCTGCTCTTCCAGGCCGCGCAGGCCGCCTGGCACGCCGGCGACCAGGACGCCCTCGACCGTACCGCCGCACAGGCGGCCGGGCTGGGCCTGTCCGAGGCCGGGCGGATCGCCGCGCTCGCCCGGCTCGCCGCCGGGCAGCACCGCTGCGGCCCCGGCGACCCGGGCGCCGGCGCCGACGCCGTCCGGCAGCTCATCGGCGCCGACGGGGAGTCGGCGGCGGACCTGCGGGAGGTGGTGCGCCTCGGCTGGTGGCACCTGTTCGCGGGCGACCTGCCGGCCGCGCGGGACCTGGCCGTCGCGCTGGAGCGGCGGTGCCGGGAGAGCGGCGCGATCGGCACCCTGGCCCTGGTGCAGATGCTCCTCGCCCGGGTCCAGCTGCTGCTCGGCCTGCACCGGGAGGCGCTGGCCACGGCCACCGAGGGAATGCGCGTCGCCGAGGACACCGGGCACGCCCGCGTCCGCGTCCACCTGGCGACCGTCCTCGCCCAGCTCGCCGCCGTCCGGGGCGACGAGGAGGGCTGCCGCGAGCTGACCGCCGAGGCCCTGGCGCGCGGCGTCGCCCCCGGCACGGTGCACGCCGCCTGCGCCCTCGCCCTGCTCGACCTGGGCCTCGGCCGCACCGAGGCGGCCTTCGACCGGCTCTCCGCCGTCGCCTCCGGCCCCGACCGGCAGGGCGTCATCGGCAGCCTGCCCGACCTCGTCGAGGCCGCGGCCCGCCTGGACCGCCCGGACGGCGGGCGGTCCGCCCTGGCCTGGTACGAACGGCACGCGGCGGCCTACCCGCGGCCGTGGACGGAAGCGGTCGCCGAGCGCTGCCGGGCGCTGCTCTCCCCCGAGCCGGCCGAGGCCGGAAAGCACTTCGCCCACGCCGTGCGGCTGCACCGCGAAGGGGGTTCCGGCTTCGAGCGGGCCCGTACCGAGCTGCTCTACGGCGAGCACCTGCGCCGGCGGCGCCAGACGTCCGAGGCGCGCCCCCTGCTGCGCTCCGCGCTCGACGCCTTCGACCGGCTCGGCGCCGCTCCCTGGGCGGAACGGGCCCGGACGGAGCTGCGTGCCACCGGGGAGAGCCTGGGCGTACCGGCCGCCACGCCCGGTCTGCTCGATCGGCTCACGCCGCAGGAGGCGCAGGTGGCGCGGCTGGCGGCGGACGGTCTGAGCAATCGCGACATCGGGGCGCGGCTGTTCATCAGTCCGCGGACGGCCGGGTATCACTTGTCGAACGTCTACCCGAAGCTCGGGATCAGCTCGCGGAGGGAGCTGGCGCGGCTGGGGTTGTGAGGTGCCCCGGTCCCTCCCCCAGAGGGGGCACCCCCATTCGCCGTTTCCCGGGGCTGCGCCCCAGACCCCCTTGTCGCGGCTTCGCCGCTCGTCCTCAAGCGCCGGACGGGCTGGATATCAGCCCGTCGGGCAAGTTGTAGGATGACTGGGCAACCGGGATACCGGTGAACCGTAGACGAACCCCAGCCGGAGGCGGCCGTGGCACTACAAGCAGCAGGACGCCAGTCCCTCGTCGACACCGTCGTGGAGCAGCTCCGCGCCCAGGTGGCGGCCGGCGAGTGGCCGGTGGGCGAGCGCATTCCCACCGAGCACGCCCTGGCCGAGCAGCTCCAGGTCGGACGGAACACCGTCCGCGAGGCCGTCCGCGTCCTGGTGCACGCGGGGATGCTGCGCTCCCGGCAGGGCGAGGGGACGTTCGTCGTGTCCACCGCCGACCCGGCGGAGATCATGCGCGGTGTGCAGCGCGCCGGCGTACGCGACGTCCTGGAGCTGCGGATCGCGCTGGAGGCGGAGGCCGCCCGGCTGGCCGCCACCCGGCACGAGCCCGCCGATCTGGAGCGGATGCGCGCCGCCCTGGACGCCCAGACGGAGCTGGAGGACGACCACGGCCAGCCGGACGCGGACAACGTGGAGCTGTACGCGCACCACGACATCGAGTTCCACAAGGCCGTCGTGGAGGCGGCGCACAACACCGCGCTGACCGCGACGTACACCTGGTTCAGCAGTTCCGTGCGCGAGGCGCTGCTCACGGCGCTCGGCGACCGGGACATGCCGCGCGTCCTCCACGGCGACCACCGCGCCGTCATGGAGGCCATCGCCTCCGGCGACCCGGACGCGGCCGACCGTGCCGCGCGGGCCCTCCTCGAACGCCCCAAGCGGGCGGTCGAGGCGCTGCTGGCCGACGGGCGGCCGTGACGGCTCCCGTCACGCCTGCGGTTTCCCCCGCCCCCGCCACCCCGAGCTCCACCGAAAGGCACGCACATGTCCGAATCGAGGCCCCAGACACCCCTCATAGCCGCCGAGGAACCCTCCTCGGCGGCCCCCGCCCCCACCGCCGTCCGCACCCTGCGGGCGCACCCCGCGCTGGTCCTCGCGGGCATCGTCCTGGCGTCGCTGAACATGCGGGCCGCCCTCGCCGGCGTCTCCCCGCTCGTCGGTGAGATCAACGACCACTTCGGTCTGAACGCGACCGCGAGCAGCCTGGTCACGACCATTCCGCTGGTCTTCATGGGGCTCGGTTCGATCGCCGCGCCGCGGCTGGCCCGGCGCTTCGGCACCGAGCCGGTGCTGTGCGCCGCGCTCGTCCTGCTCTGCGGCGGCATCCTGGTGCGCGTCGCGCCGCCGGTGGTGGCGCTGTTCGTGGGCGGCGCGCTGGTCGGCACGGCGATCGCCTTCCTCAACGTCCTGATGCCCGGCCTGATCAAGCGGGACTTCCCGGACCGGGCCGCGAGCATGACCGCCCTCTACTCGACGGCGATGATCCTCGGCGCCACCGTCTCGGCCGCCTGCGCGGTGCCGCTGGAGAACGCCCTCGGCGGCTGGCGCGGTTCGCTCGCCTCCTGGGCGCTGCTCGCCGCCGTCGCCGTCGTGGTGTGGATCCCGCAGGCGCTGATCGCCCGGCGCGGCGGCCACCACGTCGCCGCCCCCGCGCCCGGCGGGACCGCGTCCGGCGGGACCGCCGCCGAGGGCCCGAACCTGCTGCGCTCCGGCCTCGCCTGGCAGGTCACCCTGCTCATGGGCACCCAGTCGCTGGTCGCGTACGTGTGCATCGCCTGGATGCCGACCGTCTTCACCGACCACGGCATGGACAAGGGCGAGGCAGGCCTCGTCTACGCCTTCTACACCCTGGTGCAGATGGCCGGTTCGTTCGTCGTGCCCGTCCTCGCCGGGCGGCTGCGCGACCAGCGGCTGCTGGCCGTCGGCGTCGTCCTGCTGATGGCCGGCGGCACGACCGGCCTGCTGCTCGCACCCGTCGCGGGCGCCTGGCTGTGGGCGACCATGATGGGCGTCGCCCAGGGCGGCACGCTGGGCCTGGCGCTGACGCTGATGGTGCTGCGCAGCCGCGACGCGCACACGGCGGCCCGGCTCTCCGGCATGGCCCAGACGTGGGGCTATCTGCTCGCGTCCGTCGGCCCGTTCGCCGTCGGTGCGGTCCACCAGGCCACGGGCGGCTGGGACTTGCCGATCGGCGTGCTGCTCGCCGCGTGCCTGGCGCTGGTGTTCCTGGGCCTCGGAGCCGGGCGCGATCGGAAGATCTGAGACGTTGGGGGTGGGTGAGACCCGTTGTCACCCGTGAGGAGCGTGCGCCCCGTGTCCACCCCGCCCCCGATCACCGTCCCCCCGCAGCTCGCCGAGCACCACGAGGAGCACAATCCGGAGCACGCCGCCGAGTGGATCGCGGGCCTGCCCGGCCTGGCGGCCGACTTCCTGGACCGCTGGAACCTGCGGCCCGACGGGGAGCCGGCCCACGGCTACGTGGCCCTCGTCCTGCCCGTCCGCCGGGAGGACGGCACCCCGGCGGCGCTCAAGCTCCAGCCGGTGGACGAGGAGCGGGCCGGCGAACCGCTGGCGCTGCGCGCCTGGTCGGGGCGGGGCGCGGTCCGGCTCCTGGAGGACGATCCCGCGACGGGCACCCTGCTGCTCGAACGCCTGGACCCCGCGCGCTCGTTGGATGACGAACCGGACGCCGAGGCCGCCCTGCTGACCCTGACCGGGCTGCTCGCCCGGCTGCACACGGCCCCCGCCCCGGCCGGCCTGCGCCACCTGGGCGACGTGACGCGCGAGATGCTCGCCGCCGTACCAGCGGCCCTGCCCGCCCTGGAGAACGAGGAAGAGCGCGCCTGGCTCGCCGGCTGCGCCGAAGCCGTCCGGGAGGTGGCCACCGAACCCGGCGACCGCCTGCTCCACTGGGACCTGCACTACGAGAACGTCCTGGCCCCGCTGCCCGGCAGCCCCGCCGCCGACCGCGGACCGTGGCTGGCCATCGACCCCGTACCGCTCGTCGGCGACCCGTGCTTCGACCTGATGCCGGCGTTCGACAACCGCTGGGAGGACCTCGTCGCGACGGGCGACGTGGAGCGGGCCGTACGCCGGCGGTTCGACCTGATGACCGACGTCCTGAGCCTGGACCGGGGACGGGCGGCGCGGTGGACGATGGCGCGGGCGCTGCAGAACTCCCTGTGGGACGTGGAGGACGGGTCGGTGCGGCTCCAGGAGGAGCAGATGGCGGTGGTGCGGGCGGTGGGGCGGTATGTGTGACCTCAGCAGCGCCAGGCGCCGGCAACGCGCTCCGCGGCGCGAAAGCTCCCGTCGGCGACCCTCCGGGATACCTCTTCCCACTCGCGGATCACTCGGCGTTTACCGTCGGGGATGTGAGGCCACTCCGTGCGTGTGACGAGTTTTCCTGCATACCAGGGCTCCCACGAGATGCCGTAGAAGGGTCCGATATCGGGGAGCAGGGTCGTAAGGCAGTGAAGGGTACGGCGGTGATACCACTTGCCGATCGCGGTGATTCTCAGCCCGGAGGCCAGGGCCTCACGCAGGAACGGCAGTGAGAATTCCACGTTCTGCCAGGTGTTGCAGGACGTGTCTTCGTACCTGATTGCGGCTTCAGGAACGCCGCGCTCGACAAGGAGGCGGTGGAATTCACGCCCTTCGATGATCCCGTTGTGGCGATTGACGCCACCCGTGGCGATGATCAGGGGCGCCAGGCCCTTGTGGTACCGCTCAGCCACAATATCAACCGGTTGGGTCTGATTCGTTCCGAAGAGCAGATGAGCGGTCGGCTCGCCATCAGGCGGGGGCGCTTCAATGTCCACATATGCCGTGCAGGTTTCGACCTGTTCAGTGCTGAGGTTATCGCTGCTCATTTATTCCTCATACGGCGCGAGAAGACGGTGAGACGCTTCCAGGTACCGGGCGCGGTAGTGCTGGACCTGTTGCGCGGTGGAGAAGTTTCTTTCTAGTGCCTGATCGAGCTTTCCGGCAAGGGTCAGCGTGGGCCACGCCGTGCGCTTTCCGGCGAGCGCGGCGTGGCCTGCGGCGACTGCCTCATCGAGGTCACCGTTGCCGGCATGCGCAAGGGCCAGGATCAACAAGGCGCGCGCGTAGCCGGGTGCATGCCCGCCGCGCGGCTGCGCCTCGGGCTGGTAGCAGGTCTGGAGCACCCGTTTTGTCGCGGCTACGGCTTCCTTGAACCGCCCCAGAAGCATGAGGGACGTGGCCGTATAGGGCGGCTCTTCCCCTGGGGCGATGGAAAACGCCCCGGCCTGCTGGATATCGCGAGAAAGACACGCAATCGCCTGCGCTGCATTACGCCTTGCTTTTTCCACCCGGGAAGTATCACCTGCCATTGCCGCCGCTCGCATTTCCTGCGCCGCGAGCTTCGCGTGCACCACTGTTCCCACCGATGTTGCATGTCGGCCTTTCGAGGCCAAAAGAAAAGCCTGCTGCGACTGCCCTTGGTAGAACGCAATCATCGACCGTGTCAAAACAGCCCACCCAGCCAGCTCCGGGTGCCCTGCTTCCGCACTTCTGTGCTCCGCGTCAGCGCACCAGACCTGTGCCGCCGCGTGCGCTCCCGAGTCGCAAGCTGCAATGCCGAGCAGGCACGACAGCCAGCCGATGGAGAGCGAAATATCCTTGCGCTCCGAAACGGGTGAAGCTTTCAGGATGGCGTTTGCATAGGACCTGACCGCGAAAACTTCGTCATACGCAACATCAGAAGGTGCGGAGCAAATCGTCGAAGAGTAGTGGTTGATCAGCTCGTTCAAGCTGTCCGCCAAGACCCTGGGACTGTCCCCCTGGCTCACGACGTTCAGGGCCTCGACAACGCGTTGCCCTCTACTCGACGGCAGGACGGCCAGCGCGGCGGCTGCCAAGAACAAAGCGCGCCGTTTCACAGGATCGTCCTCCGCAATCACAGGGGCGCTGACCGGGGCGGTCCCCGTCGGCGTCATTGTCCCCTGATGCGGGCTCAGGTCCAGCTCCAAGACGGCGGCCAAGTACGGCAGCCACTCGTTGGGCGTCCGCCGACCGGTCTCCCACCGGTAGACGTCGTTGGGTGTGCAGGTGCCCCATCCGGAGGCTTGGTTGAGCTGGTCAGCGAGATTCTTTTGGGTCCAGCCACGAACCCGTCGCGCCGCCTTGATCACAGGTCCCAGATCCGATGGCGGCTTCGTGAGCACCGCTCAACCCCCTTCGGCCATCTGCCCGGTGGCAGAACGATGGCAGATCTCGCGGCAGATACGCAAAGGGTCGTCAATGTCGTTGAGTTGATGTCGATCGCCCGGACGGTCCCCGGGCGACCGTGTCCTTCTCCTCAGACGAAAGAGACACAGGTGAGTGCAACAGCCTCGCGGCCTGACCACACCGCCGCCAGACGCGCCGTCGGCGCCCCGGCCTACACCGAGATCATGCCGCGCGAGCCGACATCCGCCCGCCGAGCCCGCCGACTCGTCACCATGGCGCTGGACACCTGGGGCCTTGGGGCACTGGTCAGTGATGCGGAACAGATCGTCTCCGAGCTCGTCGGTAACGTAATCGACCACACGCGCTGTCGTGCAGTTCGTGTTTCGGTCTTCCAGGCCGGCGACCGCCTCGTCCGGATCAGCGTCTACGACCGGTCCCTCCGCGTCCCGAAGCTCAAGCACGCATGCGGTTCCGTGGAGGGGGGCCGCGGCTTGGTGATGGTCAAGGCGCTGAGCCGACGGTGGGGGTACCGCCGACGCGCCTGGGGCAAGATCGTCTGGGCGGAGCTTCTCGTCGAGGCCCGCTCGTGACTCGTCGACCGGTTTCCCGCATCCACCGCCCGAGCGCGGAGCCGAAGTTCAGGCTGCGCCGCCCGATGGCATCGCTTGCACAGGAGCAACGAAACGTCGTCCTCATCTTCTGCGAGCCGATTCCCACGTTGCGTGAACGGATCGTCCGGGGCGCCGCTCAGGTCGCCGATTCATGGCGACGGCACGTTAGCCAACGGAAGGTGCACCAGCTTCTCCGCCGGCATCGGCGCCTGCTCGCGGAGACCCGCTCCACACGGTGGGGGACGTCAGCGGACCACTCCGGGGTTTCGTCCACCTCGGGCGAGCCCGCTCGCCGCTGAGCGTATCGCGTACCGCTCCGACCGCAAGAAGCGCACCAACTCGCAGAAAGGGCCACCACGATGTCCGAGACCGGAACCGCTGACCGGAACGGCTTCATCGCCCCGCCGCAAGAACTGGAGGAGGCTCTGATCCACATTGCCTGCGCCCTTCCCCCCTGGGGCAGGAAGGGTACGTTCCTGGCAGACACCACGGTCGAGCGCTACCGGGCGACGCTGAACTCGGCTCCGCTCTCCCGAGACCTCATTGACTTCCTCCGCTCCTCCCTGGGGGCAGAGGCCGGCGGATACGCCGTGCTACGTCTGAGGAGCGTCGCGCAGGCTTTGGGGCTTGAGGAGCGGTTTCTTCGCGTGACAACGGCCCTCCTCGCCGAAGTTGCCACGCCGTTCCAGCCGTTCCGGCGATGGCCGCTGTGGAAGACGATCGGGACCGACCTCGCCGCCAAGCCCGGTATGTCCACCGGGATCGGCTACAACGCCTTCCACATGGACCTGGTCAACGTGCACCGGCCCCCGGATTTCACCGTCCTCCTGTGTGTCCGCCCCGATCCGCTCGGCGCCGGCGCGAGCATCGTCTCCGACGCACGCGCGGCCGTGTCACGCCTGGCACCTGCGACTCGCTCCCTCCTCGAAGAACCGGTGTACCGCTACGGGTCGTTCTTCGAACTGTCCGATGTGGGCGAGGAGTACGCACCGTTTCCGGTCCTGGACAACGAGCCCGCGGAGGTCGGATTCGTACGGTTCAGCGCCAAGATGCTTACCGAGTCCGACCTCAGCGAGGCCCACACCCACGCGGCGAAGGAACTGGCAGCCGAGCTGATCGCCGGGCAGGTCACCTTCACGCTCCAGCGCGGTGACGTTCTGATCGTGAACCAACATCGGTCGCTCCACGGTCGCGAACCGCTCGCCGACGGCCAGGAAAACGTCCCCGGCGAGGAGCGCCGCGTGCTCCTCCAGCTCTTCCTGCGCAGTCGCCGGTAGCGCTAGATCCGCGCTTTCCGTACCGAATGCCACGCTGCCCCGGCCAGCGCCCGCGCCGACCGGGGCAGCGACAAGCGCTCATGTTCGCGGTACAGCTCCCAGTTGTACTTGATGAGCGACATCTTGTTCGAGGACAGCGATCCCGCGCGGTGGGCCCTGTACAACGCCAGTGGTTCGGGAAGCCCCCGAGCGTCCACGCCATCCCGCGTGATCGACAGCCACAATGCATAGTCCTGTCTCTTCCGCATCTCCGGCATCAACCGCGTCCCCAGGACGGTGCGGTCATACATGGCGGTCAGCGCGCCGATGTGATCTTGGGTCAGCATCGCGCGGTAATCCACGTGCGTACGCGCCCGGACCACCCTCCCGTTCGGGATGAAATCGGTGCTCTCCCCGGCATAGTCGGCATCCACCTTGTAGTAGGAGGTGAACGTCAAAGGCGAACCCGCCGTCGCCGCGAAGGCAAGCTGCCGCTCCAGCTTCTCCGGCAGCCACATGTCGTCACTGTCGAGGAAGGCGACATAACCCCCACGGGCCCTCGCGATCGCGAGGTTACGCGCCCGTCCCGCACCGCCCTGCTCGGGCGCCGACGCGGGCAGAACGCGCTCGTCCTGCCGGGCGAAGTCCCTGAGCATGTCCATCGACTCATCCGTGGACTTGTCGTCGGTGACCAAAAGCTCCAGATCACTGTGCGTCTGCGTAAGCACCGACCTGATCGAGGCACCGAGGGTGGCTGCCGAGTTGTACACGGGCATCACGACAGACACCAGAGGCACAGCCGCTCTCCTTGCCAGATCAGAACGAGACGGTCCATTCAAGCACCGGAACGGTAGGAAGAGATGCCATGCGCATTGTTGTCGCCGGTCAGGGTTACGTGGGTCTGCCGCTGGCCGCGCGAGCGGCCGAAGTCGGTCATCAGGTGGTCGGGTACGAGATCGACCGCGACAGGCTCGCGCACCTGGTCGGCGGCACGTCCTACGTCGAAGACATCCCGGACGAGAGGCTGCGCCCACTGCTGGCGACCGGCTCCTACCGCCCCTCGGCCGACCCCGCGACGCTGACCGGCTTTGATCTCGCCGTGATCACCGTGCCGACACCGCTGCGTTACGGGGTGCCGGACCTCACCCACATCAAGGCGGCCGGTGAGACGTTGGCCGGGCATCTTCGACCGGGTGCCACCGTGGTACTGGAGTCCACCACCTACCCAGGCACCACCGAGGAGTTGCTCGGCCCGGTGCTGGAGAAGGGCTCCGGGCTCATCGCCGGACCGGACTTCCACCTGGGGTACAGCCCCGAGCGGATCGACCCGGGCAACCGAACGTGGCGGCTGGAGACCACCCCCAAGATCGTCGCCGGGATCGACGAGGCGTCGCTTCGCGCAGTGGAGTCCTTTTACCAGGAACTGGTCGAGCACACCGTGCCGGTTTCCTCCTGCAAGGTGGCCGAGCTGACCAAGCTGCTGGAGAACACGTTCCGGCACGTCAACATCGCATTGATCAACGAGACGGCGATACTCGCCCGCGATCTGGGCGTCGACATCTGGGAGGCGATCCGCGCCGGGTCGACCAAGCCGTTCGGCTTCATGCCCTTCACCCCGGGGCCCGGAGTGGGCGGGCACTGCTTGCCGATCGACCCGCACTTCCTCTCGTGGCGGGTGGAGCGGGCACTCGCCAGGACCTTCCGGTTCGTCGAGCTGGCCACTGATATCAACGGCCACATGCCCGACTACGTGGTGCGCCGGCTCGGCGAAGCACTGAACGACCGGCAGCGCTCCGTGAAGGGTTCCCGGATCCTGCTGATGGGGCTCGCGTACAAAAAGAACACCGGTGACGCCCGCGAGTCACCGTCGTCGCGCGTCGCTGATCTCCTGCTCGCCCTCGGCGCCGAGGTGCGCGGCGCGGACCCGCACGTCGTGGAAGACAGCCCAACCGGCGCACACCTGATCCGGGTCGATGCGACCGCGCAGGAGATCGCGGCCTCCGACGCCGTGGTCCTGCTCACGGATCACGACGCGTTCGACTACAAGGCACTCCTTGAGCACGCGCCCTACATACTCGACTGTCGAAACCGGTTGTCCGGCACCGGCACCCACGTCGAAGCCCTGTGACTCCGCCCCTCGCCATGGCGATCGACGCCTCCTCCGAGCCCCTCGAGGGGCTCGTCGGCCGGCGCGGCCCAGTCCGCGACCCACGTGTGCAAGCGGTGGGCCGCGGTACCGGGGTCCGGGGTGATGTCCCGGGAGACGGTGAAGGGGCGGGACAGGGGCCTACTCCTCCCCCGCCAGCGTCAGCTTGCGCAGCTTCTCGCCCGCGTACCAGGTCGCCGCCACCGTGACGCCCGCGAGCAGCACCACCGCCACGGGCAGGCCCACGTCCGAGGAGATCGCGCCCGGCGCGGCGATGCGTTCCGCCAGGGACAGGGCCCACTGCTGGACGCTGAGCGTCCGTGCCCCGGGGACCAGGCTGCCGAAGAGAGATTCCCAGATCAGGGCGTAGACGAGGCCGGCGACGACCGCGTGTCGGGTCACCGTGCCCAGCAGCAGGAACAACGCGCTGTAGGCGACCGAGGCGACGGCGGCGGCGACGGTGTAAGCGAGCGCGATCCGCTGGCTGTCGCCGTTCAGGAGCAGGCCGGCGATCAGGGTCGGGACGGCCGAGAAGACGACGGTGACGGCGGTCGCCACGAGGAGTTTGGTGAAGATGATCGTCGGCCGCTTCACCGGCTTGGCGAGGAGGTAGACGACCGAGCCGTCGTCGATCTCCGGGCCGATGGCGCCCGTTCCGGCGATGACGCCGATCAGCGGGACCATGGTGGCCAGCGCGAAGCCGCCGAGGACCTTGGTGGCCGTGTCGTCGTCGGCGCCGGTCAGCAGGCGGACCGCCGCCGAGATGATCAGCAGCAGGGCGGGGAGGGTGAAGAGGACGGCGGCCCTGCGGCGGCCGAGAAGTCCCCGGTAGGTGAGCCGGGCGACGGTCGGGTGGTAGAGGGAGTGCATGGGGCCGGCGCCTCCTTTCAGGCTTTCGGGACGGTCAGGCCGCGACGAGGTACGAGAAGACCGATTCCAGGGACTCGTCGGAGGGCGAGACCGTGAGGAGGCGGATGCCGTGTGCGCGGGCCACGGCCGGGAGCAAGGTGGTGAACCGGCCGAAGTCCACGGCCTGGACGCGCAGCGCGCCTTCCTGGACGTCCACCTCGATGCCGGAGGTCGACGGGTCGGCGATGAGGGCGGCGGCCAGGGCGCGGTCGTCGCTGGAGCGGACGAGGTAGCGGTGCGGCCGGTTGGTCATCAGCCGGCGGATCTTGCGGAAGTCACCGGACGCGGCGTGCCGTCCGGCCACCACGACCTCGATGTGCGCCGCGAGCTGCTCGACCTCCTCCAGGATGTGCGAGGAGAACAGCACCGAGCGCCCCTCGGCCCCCATCCGCCGCAGCAGGTCCATGAGTTGCATGCGCTGACGGGGGTCCATGCCGTTGAACGGCTCGTCGAGGAGCAGCACGGACGGGTCGTGGACCAGGGCGGACGCCATCTTGACGCGCTGCCGCATGCCCTTGCTGTACGTGGAGATCTTCCGGTCCTGGGCGTACTCCATCTCGACCGTGGCCAGCGCCCGGTGGGCCGCCGCGTCAGGCAGTCCGTGGAGCTCGGCGTTGGCGCGGACGAACTCCAGCCCGGTGAGGAAGTCGTACATCGCCTCGCGCTCGGGGACGACGCCGATGTGCCGGTAGATCTGCTCGTTGCCCCAGATGACCGTCCCGTCGAGGGTGACCGTGCCGGTGGAGGGGGCGAGGAAGCCGCCCATCATGTTGATGAGCGTGGACTTTCCGGCGCCGTTGGGGCCGAGCAGGCCGGTGACGCCGGGGCCGATGGTCATGGAGACGTCGTTGACGGCGACCACGTTGCCGAACCAGCGGGAGACGTTGTCGATACGGATGGTCGTCACAGGCCCGCCTTCCGGTAGCGGCGCATCAGGACGGCGTACGAGCCGGCGATCAGCGCAAGGACGGCGAGCAGGTAGACGGCTCCCGCGCCGGTGCCGGGGCCGTGGGAGCCGGGGAAGCTGGAGGTGGCGTCGAGAAACGCCGTCTGCACGCCGTCGATCAGGGTGATCGGCGAGAACAGGCCCAGCCAGCCGATGACGTCGGTGTTGTCCCGGGCGTAGGCGATGCCCTGGACGGTGCTCACGGCGCCGTACGAGATGGTCAGGACGGCGATCACGGCGGCGACGCCGAAGCCGCGGCGCGGGGTGAGCGCGGCGACGACCAGGCCGAGGCCGGCGAAGAGGAGGGACAACAGGGCCACGGAGACCAGTCCTTGGGCGAAGGCTTGCGTCTGGGCGGCGAAGTCGAGCTTCGCGAGCAGGGCGCCCACGTAGAGGATGAGCAGGGGCGCCGCGGTGAGCAGGAACACCGCCGAGGCGAGCGCGGCGTACTTGGCCAGCACGTAGTCGACGCGTTCCACCGGGCGGGAGAAGTAGAGCGGGACCGTCCGGAAGCGCAGGTCCCGGGAGACCGCCTGCGGCGCCTGGGAGGCGAGGTAGAGGCCGACGACGGCCTGGAGGAGGATCGCGTACCGCGTGTACTCCACCGGCAGCTTGTCCATCTTCGTGGTGATCGCGACCGCGACGATGATCGCGGCCGGCGCGCACATCACGGCGAACAGCGTCATCGGCAGCACCTTGGACTTGGCCGAGCGGCCCAGCCCGTACGCGCCGCGCAGGCTCTGCGACCAGAGCGCGCGGCGGGCGTAGCCGCGGCCCAGCCGGGGGCCGGTGTACGGCCGGTAGCCGATGTTGTGGATCACGTCCTGGGCGGGCGTGGCCGTGGTCTCAGGCGGCATGGGTGGTGCCCCGTTTCTGCGCGCTGTGGTCGTTCGTCCTGTCGTCGGCGTCCGCCTGGAACACCTCCGCGATGCGGTGCCTGCGCTGCTCCATCCGCACCAGGCCCAGCCCGAGCCCGGCCACGGCGTCGCGCACGACGTCGTACGTCTCGTCGCCGGCGAGGTCGACGAGCAGGACGTGTCCGCCGCCCGCCACCCCGTACCCGCCCGCGCCGCCGGCCGCCCGGACCGCGAGCCCGGCGGCCGTGAGGGCCGCGCCGAGGGCGGACGTGCCGTCCGGGTGGGCGTCGGTGTCCGTGACCTCGACCGCGAGGGAGCCGGTGGCCTGGGTGAAGTCGCTGGTTGCGGAGGAGCGCAGCAGGCGGCCGCCGTCGATGACGACGACGTGGTCGCAGGTGCGCTCCAGCTCGCCGAGCAGGTGGGAGGTGACCAGCACCGAGATGCCGAAGTCGGTGTGCACCCGGCGGATGAGGGCCAGCATCTCGTCGCGGCCGACGGGGTCGAGGCCGTTCGTCGGCTCGTCCAGCAGCACCAGGCGCGGGTCGTGGACGAGCGCCTGGGCCAGCTTCACCCGCTGTTTCATGCCCGTGGAGTATCCGCCCATCGGGCGGTAGCGCTCCTCGTAGAGGCCCACGTGGCGCAGGGTGTCCGCGGTGCGCTCGCGCGCGGCGGAGAGCGGCAGCCCGGACATCCGCGCCATGTGCACGACGAACTCGGTGGCCGAGACGTCGGGCGGCAGGCAGTCGTGCTCCGGCATGTAGCCGACCCGCTCCCGGATGGCCGCCCCTTCGGTGGCCACGTCCAGGCCCAGGACGTGCGCGCGGCCCTCGGTGGCCGGGGAGAGCCCCAGCAGGATCTTGATCAGCGTCGACTTGCCGGCCCCGTTGGCACCCACCAGACCGGTCACGCCCGGAGTGATGTCGACGGAGAGCCGGTCGAGCGCGGTCACCTTGGGGTACCGCTTGCTGAGGCTTTCGGTGGCGATCACTGTCACGTCATCGACGGTAGTGGCGCGGACCACATCGGGCGTCAGTCTGGATGACGGCTTCGGTGTAGTCCTCGGGTCTGACCGTCCCGTAGGGGATGGGCCGGAAGTACGGAACCGGACATCAGGGGCACGCGTCGGGGCGCGGTCCGGAATGTCGGGGCCACGGACCGGGACGCCCGGTGGCACGCATCGGGACGTCGGAGGCACCTTGTGCCCCACCCCTTGACGCCGCCTCCGAATATTGTCACATTCATCGATGTCAACTTCCGCACCGGCAGGGACGGTTGCGCCATGAAGACCGGAGCGTCACCGCACGTCACACAGGACCTGGCCGGCTTCCGGGAGGTGCAGCGCCTCGCCTACGCCTGCGCCGAGGCCGTCGCCGCGCAGCTCGTCCCCGGGATGACCGAGCGCGACGCCGCCCGGCTGCAACGGGAGTGGCTGCGGCGGCGCGGGGTGCGCGACTGGTTCCATCTGCCCTTCGCCTGGTTCGGCGACCGCACGGCCTTCACCGGCTTCCGGGTGCCCACCCAGTTCTTCCCGTCGGGGCGGCGGCTGGCGCCCGGGATGCCGTTCGTCCTGGACCTGGCGCCGGTGTACCGGGGCTTCACCGCCGACGTCGGCTACTCCGGCTGCCTCGGCCCGGACCCGCTGCACGCCCGGATGCTCGACGACCTCCTCGACCACCGCGACCTCGTCCTGCGCGGCGTCCGCGAGCGCCGCCCGCTGCGCACGGTCTACGAGGACGTCGACCGGCTCATGATGCGCCAGGGCTACGCCAACCGGCACCGCGCCTATCCCTTCGGGGTGATCGCCCACAAGGTCGGCCGGGTCCGCGACCGGCGCTGGTCGCCACGGGTCCTCGGCTTCGGCACCCAGGCGCTGAAAGGGCTGGCCTCCGACGCCCTCCACGGCCACCGGGAGGGCTGGTCGCCGCTGTGGAGCCCGTACCGCTTCTCCGACCACCCGCCCACCCCCGGGCTGTGGGCGGTCGAGCCGCACCTCGGGTTCCGCGGGACGGGCGTGAAGTTCGAGGAGTTGCTGGTGGTGACCGACTCGCGGGATCCGGAGGAGAGCGCGTTCTGGCTGGACGACGATCTTCCGCATGTCCGGCGGCGGCGGGCAGGGGGACGGGAAGCGCAACGGGACGGACAGAAGGGAACCGGACGATGAACGCCTTCGGCGCGGAGCACGGCGGCACGGAGTTCGACGGCACGAAGCGCGGCGGCACGGAACTCGACGGCGCGCGGGAGCGGAGGGTGCGGTCGGCCGGCGTCGAGCTGTGCGTCGCCGAACTGGGCGACCCCGCCGACCCCACCGTCGTCCTCCTCCACGGCTACCCGGACAGCAAGGAGGTCTGGGCGCCGGTCGCACAGCGCTTGCAGGAACGTTTCCACGTCGTGCTCTACGACGTCCGCGGCTGCGGCCGGTCGACGGCGCCCAGCCCGCTGCGCGGCGGCTTCACCCTGGAGAAGCTGACCGGCGACTTCCTCGCCGTCGTGGACGCGGTGAGCCCCGACGCCCCCGTGCACCTGGTCGGACACGACTGGGGATCCGTCCAGGGCTGGGAGTTCACCACCGTCCGCCGCACCGAGGGGCGCGTCGCCTCCTTCACCTCCATCTCAGGACCCTCGCTCGACCACTTCGGTCACTGGATCAAGGAGCGCGCCGCGCGGCCCACCCCGCGCCGCGCCGCCCAGTTGCTCGGGCAGGGCGCCCGGTCCTGGTACGTGTACGCGCTGCACACGCCCGTCCTGCCGGAGGCCGCCTGGCGCGGGCCGCTCGGCCGGCGGTGGCCGGACGTGCTGGAGCGGTCCGAGAAGGTGCCGAAGGGCCCGTACCCGACCGCGTCCCTGCCCACCGACGCCGCGCACGGCGCCTGGCTCTACCGCGACAACGTCCGGGAGCGGACGCGCCGTCCGCGCCCCGACGCGTACGCGCACGCCCCCGTGCAGCTGATCACGCCCACCGGCGACGCGTTCCTCTCCGCGCGGCTCTACGACGGCCTGGAGCGCTGGGCGCCCGGCCTGGTGCGGCGCACCGTGCGCGCGGGCCACTGGGTGCCGCGCACCCGCCCCGGGCAACTGGCGGACTGGATCACCGAGTTCGTCGGCCGGCAGGCGGACGGCCCGTCGGCCGTCCCCGTCCGGCGGCCCCTTCCCGGGACCGGCAAGGCCCGCCCGGAGCGGTACGCGCAGCGCTTCGCCGGCCGGCTCGTCCTGGTGACGGGCGCCGCGAGCGGCATCGGCCAGGCCACCGCCTTCGCCTTCGCCGAGGCGGGCGCCCGGATCGTCGCGGTGGACCGCGACGCGGAGGGCGCGGCGCGCACCGCCGAGCTCGCCCGGCTGCTCGGCGCGCCCGGGGCCTGGGCCGAGTGCGTCGACGTCTCCGACGAGGCGGCGATGGAGAAGCTGGCCGCCCGCACGGCCGAGGCCCACGGCGTCGTGGACGTCCTCGTCAACAACGCGGGGATCGGCGTCGCCGGGCCGTTCCTCGACACGCCGCCGGAGGCGTGGCGGAAGACCCTGGACGTCAACCTGTGGGGCGTGCTGCACGGCTGCCGCCTCTTCGGCCGGCAGATGGCCGAGCGCGGCGAGGGCGGCCACATCGTCAACACCGCGTCCGCCGCCGCCTTCCAGCCCTCCCGGACGCTGTCCGCCTACAGCACCTCCAAGGCGGCGGTACTGATGCTCTCCGAGTGCCTGCGCGCCGAGCTCGGCGACCGGGACATCGGCGTCACCGCCGTCTGCCCCGGCATCGTCGCCACGGGCATCACCTCCGCCACCCTCTTCACCGGCGTCCCGGAGGAGGAGCAGCGGCGGCTGCGGGAGCGGACCACCCGGCTCTACGGGCGGCGCGACTACCCGCCGGAGCGGGTCGCGGACGCGATCCTGCGGGCCGTCCACGACGACCTGCCCGTCGTCCCCGTCACCCCCGAGGCGCACGGACTCCGCCTCCTCGCCCGCTTCGCGCCCCGCCTGCGGCGGGCCGTCGCACGCGCCGAACCCCGGCTCTGACCGGCCGTCCCGAACCCCTCGGAGGAGGACCCGCATGACCGCCGACCACCACCCCATCGCCCCCCGCCGCGTCTCCTTCGACTGGCGGGAGACGCCGCTGCACTGGATCCCCGACGAGCCGACGGCCACCCACGTCATCAACGTGCTGCACCTGCTGCTGCCCGCCGGGGAGCGGTGGTTCGTCAAGGTCTTCAAGGAGGCCCTGCCGCTGGTCAGAGACCCCGAACTGCTCAAGGACGTCAAAGGGTTCATGGGCCAGGAGGCCACCCACAGCGTCCAGCACTCCTACGTCCTCGACCACCTGGCCCACCAGAAGCTGGACACCGGCCCGTACACCAGGCAGGTCGACTACCTCTTCGACGTGCTGCTCGGCGAGCGGCCGCCGTTCGGACTGCCGCTCTCCGAGCGGGAGTGGCTGCGGTTCCGGCTGTCGGTGATCGCGGCGGTGGAGCAGTTCACCGCCGTCCTCGGCGACTGGGTGCTGCGGGCCGACACGCTCGACGCCGCCCGGCCCGACCCGGTGATGCTCGACCTGCTGCGCTGGCACGGCGCCGAGGAGGTCGAACACCGGTCGGTGGCCTTCGACATGTACCAGCACTGCGGCGGCGACGAGCCCGGCCGCTACGCCCGCCGCGTGCTCGGCATGGCGATCACCGCCCCCATCCTGACGTACCTGTGGGGACGCGGAGCCGCCTATCTGATCCGGCACGACCCCCGGCTCGCCAAGCGGCTCCGCTACACGCTGCGGCACCACAAGCGGGCCGTCGACAAGGGGCTGCTGCCCACCTGGGGCGAGCTGGGCGCGGCCATACCGCGCTACCTCCGGCGCTCCTACCACCCGTCCCAGGAGGGGTCGTTGAGCAGGGCCGTCGCCTACCTGGCGGCCTCGCCGGCGGCGGGCCGGGGGCGGGCGCCGGGCGGCGCGGTCGCGTCGTAGAGTGACGGGTGGTGTCTGTGAGGAGTGCCCCGTGAGCGAACCGCCGGCGTACCGGATCGAGGACCTGGCCCACCTCAGCGGCGCCACGGTCCGCACGATCCGCGCCTACCAGGACCGGGGCCTCCTCCCCAGGCCCGAGCGGCGCGGCCGGGCGAACGTCTACGGCGACGCCCACCTGGAGCGGCTCCGGCGGATCGCCGACCTGCTGGACCGCGGCTACACCCTCGCCAGCATCAAAGAACTGCTCGACGCCTGGGACGCCGGGCGGGGACTCGGCGGGATCCTCGGGCTCGTCGCGGAGGTGGACGGGCCGTGGTCGGACGAGCGGACCGGCCGGGTCACCCGCGCCGACCTGGTCGAACGGTTCGGGGGCGGGCCGGACGACTCCGCCGTCGAGGACGCCGTGGAGCTGGGCGTCCTCGAACCGGTCCCGGGCGCCCCGGACACCTTCCTGGTCCCGAGCCCGCAGCTGCTCGCCGTCGCCGCCGAACTGCACGCCTCCGGCGTCCCCCTGCCGGCCATCCTCACCCACCTCCGGGAGGTGCGCTCCCAGGTCGAGCACCTCGCAGCCCGCTTCCTCGACTTCACCACCGAGCACGTCTTCCGGCCGTACCTGGATCACGCGCCGTCCGAGGAGGAGGCGGACCGGGCCGCCGCCCTCGTGCGCCGGCTGCGGCCGCTCGCCCAGCAGACCGTGGACGCCGAACTCGCCCGCGCCATGCGGCTGCTGGCCGTGCGAAACCTGCGCCGGCACCTCGGGGAGGTCACCGGCGGCGCTCCCGCCGTCGCGGCGGACGAGGCGAGGGCCGCGGTGGAACTGCCCGCCGCCACCGTGGACGCCGTACGGGACCTGGTCGGCCCGGACGGTGTGAGCGCCTTCGTGGCCGCGGCGGCGGAACGGGAGGTGCGGGCGCGGGCGATGGACGGCCTGGCCGAGCGGCATCGGGAGGGCACGGGGTAGGCCGTCACAGACCCGGCGCGCCCCACACCGGGAACCAGCGGCTCAGATCGTCCTCGATCCGCAGGTCGTCGGCGAGCAACGCCCGTGCTTGCAACTCCAGTTCGTGATCGCGTCGCTCCTGGGCGCCCTCGACGGGCGCGAAGGGGTAGAAGGTGCCGCGTTTGTAGAGGTAGACGAGGGCGAGCGGGCGGCCGCGCCCGTCCCGGAAGCCCAGCAGCGAGCAGAGCAGCTGGGGCCCGAACCCGGCGTCCTCCAGCAGCGTGTTCACCGCGTGCAGGTCGTTGACCAGGGCCGGGACATCGTCGGGCGGCTCCTGGGCGAGCAGCCAGGTGTACCCGTAGGAGTCCCGCAGGAACTCGACGGGCGTCCCGCCGCGCGCGGTGTCCGCGTCGAGCAGCCGCCGGACGTCCTCGCGCAGCGCGTCGAAAGCCCCGCCCTCCACGCTGGCGAAGCAGACCGAACCGCGCCCGGTCGGCTCCAGCCCGGCACCGGCCCGGAGCGTCAGGGCGGCGGACGGCAGGGCGAAGAGGCGGTCGAGATCGGGGCGGACGGGCTTGGTGCGTCCGAGGATCACGTCCAGGAAGCCCATGGGTCGCCGTCACCCCGCCCGTCCGAGGGCCGCCGCGATCCTGCCGAGCTGGTCCAGCCGCCGTTCCAGCGGGGGGTGCGAGGAGAGCAGGCCGCTCAGGGTCTCGCGGGAGAGGGCCGGGGCGAACCAGAAGGCGTTGAACGGCTCCGCCTGCCGCAGGTCGCGGGTCGGGATCCGGGCGAGCTGCCCGGTGACCTTGGTGAGCGCGGACGCGAGCGCCGACGGCCGGCCGGTCAGCAGGGCGGCGGCCCGGTCGGCGGACAGCTCCCGGTAGCGCGACAGCATCCGGGTGAGCAGGAGGCTCACGGCGTAGACGACGGCGCTGACCAGCGGGACGACCACCATCAGGAGGGCCGTGTTGGCGTCCCGTCCGCCCACCCTGCGCAGGCCGCCCCACAGGCCGACGCGGGTGATGATCCCGGCCAGGACGCCCAGGAAGGAGGCGATGGTCATCACCGCGACGTCGCGGTGCGCGACATGGCTCAGCTCGTGCGCCAGGACGCCCTCCAGCTCCTCGGGCTCCAGCCGGCGCAGCAGCCCGGTCGTGGCGCAGACCAGGGCGTTGTTGCGGTTGCGGCCGGTGGCGAAGGCGTTGGGCACGTCGGTGTCGGCGACGGCCACGCGCGGCTTGGGCATGTCCGCCAGGGCGCACAGCCGGTCGACCGCGCCGTGCAGCTCGGGGGCCTCGCGCGGGGTCACCTCGCGCGCCCCCATCCCGAACTCGGCGATCCGGTCGCTGAACCAGAACTGGGCCACGAACAGCCCACCGGCCAGCACCAGCACGATCGGCCACGCCCCGCGCAGCAGCACGACGAGCACGCCGACGAACACCACGTACAGCAGCCCGATGAAGAACATCGTGCCCACCATGCGGGTGGTCAGCCCGCGGTCGGGGGCGAATCGTGTGGCTCGCGTCGTCTTCCGCACGGCGGCCTCCCAGTCTCGCACCGGCGCCCGGGAGGGGCTCCTCCGTCACGTCGGCGCGCACGGTCACACGGACAGCCGCGCCGACGCCTCCGTCACGCCGGAAAAGGCCCTTCTGTCACGATTCTCCCTCGCGCTTCGCCTCTTGCGCTCATCCGGTCGCCTCGCCCATTCCGCTCGCCCGGACTCACAGCCCGATGATCCGGACCCGGTCGCCGCACAGCCGTGTCATGTCGTCGACGTCGGAGGTCAGCAGGGCCACCGGACCGGGCTGGCGCAGGGCCACCTCGGCGACGGTCGCGCCGATCGCGTACTTGTGGCCGTGCGGCCCCGCGGCTTTCAGCAGTTCCGCGGACGCCCGCGCCGCACTCTCGGTCACCGGCTCGACCTTGACGCGGGACAGCATCCAGCGCAGCCGGGACATGTTCACCCGCGCGTGACTGACTTCCACGATGGTGTTGGCCCCGATGACGAAATCGGCGCCCATGGCGTGGAACACCTGGAACATCGCCAGGAGCTTCCGGTCCTGCGCGATCCAGCCGGAGACCCCCTGGGAGTCCAGGACAACGGTCTCGACGTGCTCTTTCACGCCGCGCTCGCCGGCCCGTCGGCGTCCGCCGCCCCGAAGATCCGGGAACGGGCCTCCGCCAGTTCCTCCTCCGTGAAAGCCCCGTGTTCCTCCTGGTGACGCAGCAGGTCGGCGCCGAGGAGCCGGTGCCTGAGCTGACGGGCCACCGCCTCGGCGACATAACCGGAGACGTTGTCGGTGATCTTCCTCAGCTCGGCGACCTGCTCGGTCGGCAGCGTCACCGTGATGCGCGTCGTGTCCGCCATACGGCGAGCATACTGCGATATGCACACCCCCCGTCCAAGGCCGGTGCTCAGCCGAGCTGCGCCGGCCCCTCGGTCGCGATGCGCTCGAAGACGGCCTGGTCAGCGGCGAAGTCGGAGTCGGGGACCGGCCAGTGCAGCACGATCTCGGTGAAGCCGGCCTCCCGCTGCCGGCCCGCGAAGTCCACGAAGGCGTCGACCGAGTCGAGCATCGAGGAGCGGTCCGGGGTGAAGCCGGTGAGGAGGATCCTGTCCAGCTCGGCGGGCTTCCGGCCGATCTCCTCGCACGCCGCGCCGAGCTTCGCCGCCTGCGCGCGCAGCGCCGCGTCCGACTGGGCGGGCGTGCCCGTCTCGTACAGCTTCGGGTCACCCGTGGTCACCCACGCCTGCCCGTACCGCGCCGCGAGCCTCAGCCCGCGCGGGCCGGTCGCCGCGACGGCGAAGGGCAGCCGGGGGGACTGCGCGCAGCCGGGGACGTTCCGGGCCTCGACGGCCGAGTAGAAGGCGCCCTCGTGGGTGACGGCGCCCTCGGTGAGCAGGCGGTCGAGCAGCGGTACGAACTCGGCGAACCGGTCCGCCCGCTCGTTCGGCGTCCACGCCTCCTGCCCGAGCGCGGTCGCGTCGAAGCCGTTGCCGCCCGCGCCGATGCCCAGGGTGATCCGGCCGCCGGAGACGTCGTCGAGGGAGATCAGCTCCTTGGCGAGCGTCACCGGGTGGCGGAAGTTCGGGGAGGTCACGAGGGTGCCCAGGCGGAGCCGCTCGGTCGCCGTGGCGGCGGCGGTGAGGGTGGGCAGGGCGCCGAACCACGGGCCGTCGCGGAAGGTGCGCCACGAGAGGTGGTCGTAGGTGTACGCCGTGTGGAAGCCGAGCTCCTCGGCGCGCTGCCACTTCGCGCGCCCGCCCTGGTGCCAGCGGTCGACGGGGAGGATCACGGTGCTCAGGCGCAGACTCATGCTTCGGAGCCTACGTCTCGCCTCCCTGGTCAGACCACGTCTCTCTGGTTGATACAGGCCACATGCGCACCACAGCCCCCGGGGCCCTGGCTCAAAAGCGCGCCGCCGCGCACACCCGTGCGCCGCGAAGCGTCCGGTATCCGACAATGGGAACCGTGACTTCAGCTACCGAGCAGCCCGAGACCCCGGCCGCCGGCCGGACCGCCCCGATACCCCGGCTGATCGCCACCGATCTCGACGGCACCCTGCTGCGGGACGACAAGACGGTGTCCGAGCGGACCGTGGCCGCGCTGGCCGCCGCCGAGGCGGCCGGGATCGAGGTCTTCTTCGTCACCGGCCGCCCGGCACGCTGGATGGACGTCGCGAGCGCGCATGTGCACGGCCACGGCCTGGCGATCTGCGCGAACGGCGCCGCCGTCGTGGACCTCCGGGGCGGCGGGCGGTTCGTCGAGGTCAGACCGCTGGAACGGGCGGACGCCCTGGCCGTCGTGGAGCGGGTGCGCGCCGCCGTGCCCGGCACCTCGTTCGCCGTCGAGTCCACCACGGGCTTCCACTACGAGCCGGAGTACCCGCCGTACCAGCTCGACCCGGACGCGACGGTCGGACCGGCGGAGGAGTTCCTGGCCGGGGACGCCGTCCCGCGTGCGGACGGGGAACCCCGCGGGCCCATCCTCAAGCTGCTCGCCCACCACCCGGAGCTCGCCCCCGACGCGTTCCTCGCCCTGGCCCGCACCGCGGCCGGCGAACACGGCTCGATCACCCGGTCCAGCCCCACCGCGCTGCTGGAGGTCAGCGGCCTCGGCGTCAGCAAGGCCAGCACCCTCGCCGGCTACTGCGCGGACCACGGCATCACACCCGAGGAAGTGGTGGCCTTCGGCGACATGCCCAACGACCTGGAGATGCTCGGCTGGGCCGGCACCTCCTACGCCATGGCCAACGCCCACCCCGAGGTCCTGGCCGCCACGACGCACCGGACCGCCGCCAACAACGAGGACGGAGTGGCGGCGGTGATCGAGCGGATCGTGCGGGTGGCGTGCCGCTGAGCGCCGTACTCGGCGCTCAGCGGTCAGTGCGTGCCGGTCAGTGCGTGCCGGTCAGTGCCTGCCGGTTCAGTGCCTGCCGGTCAGTACCAGATGGTGTGCTTCCAGATGATGTCGCGGGCCGTCGCGCCCGTGTCCAGGCCGTAGGCCGGCCGGTCGGTGACGAAGTACTCGCGGAAGCTGGACTGCGTGTCCCGGGACATCATGGTGTTGCTCTTCGTCCAGCCGCCGTCCACCTGGGACCACAGGTCGACCAGCGTGGTCGCGACGCGCGCCTCGCAGGCGTCGCCCGCGTCGATGCCGCGGGTGGAGCGGTCGTTGGCGAGGTCCAGCGACGCGCCGTTGCCCCAGTAATAGGTGGTGTCGCCGAAGGTGTGGAACGCCACCGCGTTGGCGTAGCCCTCGGTCCAGGCGCAGCTGGTGGAGGAGGTGCGGTCGACGTAGTGGGGCGAGCAGTTGCTCACCCGCGGCCACCAGCCCCGGTAGAGCTTGCCCTGGAGGGCGTGGCCCGCCTCGTGGACAGTGGTGTGCTCGGAGTCCGGGTCGTTGTCCGCGAGGTGGATCTTGTCCTCGCCGCCGTTCCAGTACGTGCCGTCGGTGGAGCCGGGGTACCACTGAACGGTGATCGGGGAGCAGCGGCCGCCCTGCTCACTGGAGGCCCAGCAGTCGGTCGTGGAACCGCGGTTCCACCAGAGCTTGTTGAGCGTGTCCAGGACGTGCCACGCCCGGCTCTGCCCGGCGTTGGCGTACACGGTGCCAAGGCTGGTGCTGCCCGAGATGTTGTTCAGCGCGTACGAAGAGGTCGCGTAGAGACCGCCGTTGGCGTCCACGACCGACCACATCCGACCGGCCTGCGTCCGGAACTCCACCCAGGCGGCCGAGGTGACGGAGGTGCTCGGGGTGTAGCAGAGGTTGAACTTGCCGTCGCCGTTGCCGGTCATCCCCGTGGCCAGCTGGCGCGTGGCGCCGCCGGCGGTCGGCTTGCCCCACAGGATGACGTTGGCGTTGCTGACCGGCTCGTCCCGGTTGGCCTTGGCGTTCCAGCTGCCGCCCTCGGCGGACTGGAAGCGGTTCCGGAAGGTGCCGCCGACGCAGACCTGGGCCCGCGCGGACGGGGTGGGGGCGGCCGAGGAACGGGCGGGAGCGGGGGACTTCGGGGCGGCCTGGCGCGGCTTGCGGGTACCGGCCCCGGGACTGGTGACCTTGGCCGCGCGCCCCTTGGAGACCGTGACGCCCTTGCCGGTGGAGCCCTTGGCGGCGCCGACGGTCAGCTCGACCGAGTCGTGTCCGGAGCGGCGCGGGTCCGGATGGTCGATGTCGCTGATGTCCGCCTGGATCTGGGCGGGTCCGGCGGCGACGGCCTTGACCTTGAGCTTCACGGTGCGGGTGCCGGGGGCCAGGGCGAGCTTCCGGCCGGTGCGCTGGCCGAAGGCGTCCGCGGTGGGGGTGGCGAGACCGGCATCCTTGTCGGATATTCGCAGGCCGGGCGGTAGTTGGACGGACAGCCCGGCGTTCTTGACGCTCGTCTGCGCCGTGACGTCCACGGTGAGGGTGGCCTGCTCGCCGACGGCCGGCAGGTGGTCGAGGGCGGCCGTCACGCCGAGGCAACTGAACGGTGTCTCCGCGCGGTTGTCCGCGGAGCGGATGGTGCAGGTGCCGCTGGGGGCGGCGGCCGAGCGGGCCTCGGTACGCGCGGCATCCGAGGCGAACGCGGACGGTACGACGGCGGCGGCCACCAGGCAAGCGCCGACGCCTGCCAGAGCGGTCAGCGGGACGGGTCTCAGGACACGTCTCTTGGCCCGTTTTCCGGACATGAGCAAACCTTTCCGCGGCGTGCGCTGTCCGGTTCCGGCCGATCGGTTCCGGGCCACGCGAGCGCCGCTGTGGGGGAGTTGCGCACTGCCCCCCGGGGTGCGGGCGTGGTCGTCCGACGAGGGGACCACTGGCCAAAGCAGCACTCTGGGTGACAGCGGTCGGAACCATACACCATGGTCTGAGCATGGCAATGTGATAAGCGGAGGTTGATTTTCGGCCCCAATCAGGGCCGTGAGCAGGTAGTTTGACGTTGCGTCGGGTGACTTGCGCCGACGAATGCACATCGCGGGACATCGCCCGCACCACGGGGTCTGACTACGGTTGGTGACTGCCGGTCTACGGGTGGGGCGGTGCCGCCTTCGGCGGAGGGATGCCCCGGTCCCTCCCTTTCACCGTTTCTTGCGGGGGCCAGCCCCCGCACCCCCGAAGCGCGCTGCGCGCGCTGTCCTCAAACGCCGGACAGGCTGAATATCAGCCTGTCCGGCGTTTGAGGACGAGCGGCGAAGCCGCGAAAAGCGGGGTCTGGGGCGCAGCCCCAGGAAACGGCGAATGGGGGCTCCCCCTCTGGGGGAGGGACCGGGGCACCCTCAGACCCCGACCCCCCGCCGCCGCAACCACTCCACCGGATCCACCGCGGACCCGAACTCCGGCGTCGTCCGCACCTCGAAGTGCAGGTGGGGCCCGGTGGAGTTGCCCGTCGTCCCCGACAGCCCGATCCACTCCCCCGGCCGCACCCGCCGCCCCGGCGCCACGAACGGCGCGGCCAGGTGCGCGTACTGCGAGTACCAGCCCCCCGGGTGCCGGATGACCATGCTGATGCCGAAAGCGCCGCCGCAGCCGGCGGACACCACCGTGCCCGGCCCGACCGAGCGCACGGGTGTGCCGGTGGGCACGGCGAAGTCCTGGCCGGTGTGCGTTCCCGACCAGTTCGCGCCGGAGCCGCCGTAGCCGGCGGAGAGCCGGTAGCCGAGTACCGGGCGCGTCCAGCCGTGGCGGGAGGGGTCGCCGTCCGGCCGTTCGCCGTCGTCCGGTTCGAGCGCGTCGCGGTCGGCCGTCCGGCAGCGGCCTTCGGCGACCTCAGCGGCGGCGAGCGCGTCGAGCCGGCCGCGGGCCTCGGTCAGCCGGTCGGCCATGGCGTCGAGGGTGGTCCGCATGTGGGCGGCGTCCCGGTCCAGCGCCTGCCAGGCCAGCGCCGTCTCCCGCGCCTCGGCGGCGAGGGCCCGGCTGCGGTCGTCGGTCTCGCCGAGCCGCCGGGCGAGCCATTCGCGGCGTCCGGTGTCGTCCTCCTGGACGGAGAGCAGTTCCAGCGGGTCGTCCAGCAGCCGGGTGCTCTCCCGTGCGGTGAAACCGCCGGTGCGGTACTGCGCCCGGGCGGCGGCGCCCGCGTCCTCCCGCAGCACCCCGGAGACGAACCGGAGGCCGTTCAGCCGTTCCGCGAGCCGGTCCACCTCCCGCCGCCGCTCCCGCGCGGCCGGCTCCGTGCGCTCGTAACGCTCCCTGACCCGGGCTTCCTCCCTGGTCAGCCGGTACACGTCCGAAGTGGCGCGGGCGAGCCGGCCCGGGGCCGCGTAGGAGTCGGGCGGCCGGGAGCCGAGCACGGGCGACACCGTGACGGCCAGCGCGCAGAGGATCAGGCAGCCGTCACGGCGGAGCCGGCGCCCGGCGCGGCGCGGGCGCGGCCGTCCGCCGTCGCCACCGCGGATGCCGAACGGCTGCCGGCCGCCGCCGGTATGGGAACGCTGAAGTCGCCGCATGGACGCGATCGTGACCCGGGATCCGGTACCTCCGCTTCCGCAGGGGGACCGTTCAGGCGACGCCCGGACGGACCCGGGGATCCCGTACGGCGGACACCGCGGACCCCACTCGCCGCCCCCTCAAAACGGGCCCCACCCCACCGCCCCCTCCCTAAAGCGGCGCCTCCCACACCACCCGCGTCCCCCCGCCCGCCTCCCCCAGCCCCGGCCCGCACACGCACGAGCCCCCCAGTGACTCCGCCCGCTTGGCGAGGTTGCGCAGGCCGCTGCGCCGGCCGCCCTTCGGGAGGCCGATGCCGTCGTCGGCGACGGTGAGGCGGACGGCGTCGCGGCCGTCCGGCAGCCGGGCCGTCACGTCGACGACGACCTCGATCCGCGAGGCGTGCGCGTGCCGGAAGGCGTTGGACAGCGCTTCCCGCAGCGCGGCGATGAGGTTCTTGCCCGTACCCTCGCCGACCAGCGCGTCCACCGGGCCGACGAAGTTCACGGACGGCTGGAAGCCCAGCGGGACGGCGGCCGTGCCGATCTCCCGCAGGACGCGGGTCCGCAGCCCGGCGGGCGCCTCGGCCGGGCCCTGCTGGAGGGCGAAGATCGCCGTCCGGATCTCCTGAATGGTCCGGTCCAGTTCGTCCACGGCCTGCCCCACGGTCGTCCGCACCTCCGGCACCACGGCCCTGCGCTGCGCGCTCTCCAGCAGCAGGCCGGTGGCGAACAGCCGCTGGATGACGAGGTCGTGCAGGTCGCGGGCGATCCGGTCGCGGTCCTCGTAGACCGCGAGCCGCTCCCGGTCGCGCTGTGCCTCGGCCAGGACGAGCGCGAGCGCGGCCTGGGCGGCGAACTGGGCGGCCAGGGTGCGTTCGGTGGCCGTGTACCGCCGGGCGCCCCGGCGGCGCGGGATGGCCAGGGTGCCGAGCACCCGCCCGCCGCTGCGCAGCGGCAGCAGCATGCTCGGGCCGAAGCGCGGCGCCACCGCCGTGATCATGCGGGGGTCGGTGGCGGAGTCGTCGATGAACACCGGTTCCCCGGCGAGGAGCTGGGACACCACAGGGCTATGCGGCGGCATCACCGTCCCCATCAGCCCCGTCGGATCGTCGGCGGAGACGACCACTATCTCCAGCCCGCCCTCGCCGTCGGGCAGCAGCACGATCCCCGCGTCCGCCTCCGCGAGCCGGCGGGCCTGTTCGGCGACGACGGCGAGGGCGTCCTCGGCGTCGCCGCCGGAGAGCAGCGCGGTGGTGACGGCGACCGAGCCGTCGATCCAGCGCATCCGCTGCCGGCCCTGTTCGTACACCCGCGCGTTCCCGATCGCGATGCCCGCCTCCGTGGCGAGGATCTTCACCATGTGCAGGTCGGCGACGCCGAACGCGCCGCCGCCGAGCTTCCCGGCCAGGTAGAGGTTGCCGAACACCTCGCCCTGCACCCGGATCGGGACGGCGAGGACGTCGCCCGGCACACCCTCCGGAACGCCTTCCGCCGTACGACGGCCCGCGTGGCGCAGCAGGGCGTCGAGCACCTCGCGGTCGGCGGAGGGTTCGCCGCCGCGAACGTCCTGATCGGCGGTGTCCGCGTCGGGGACGCCGTAGGTGACGAAGTCGGCCAGGCCCTCGCCGGACGGGTCGGCCGCGCCGTTGACGGCGATGGCCGCGTAACGGGCGCCGGCGAGTTCGGCGGCCGTCCGGGCGATCCGGTCGAGGGTGGAGTGCAGCTCCAGGCCCGTGCCCACCGACCGCATGGCCTCCAGCAGCTGCGGGACCCGGCCGGTGAGCTCGGTGGACATGCCCTGGAGGCCGCGGGTGGCCTCCGTGGCGACGGCCACCGGGTCCATCGGCCCGAAGGGCGGGGCCGGGGGCGGGGTGGGCGTCGGGGTGCCGAGGGGTTCCTCGGTGGCGGGGTCCTCGGCGGGACCCCCGGCAAGGTCCTCGATGGGGTCCTCGGCGGAATCCTCGGTGGCGGGCATAGGCAGAGCCTAATAAGTACCTTTTGCCAGAGAAAGCGGCGGATGCACCATGTCGTGCTCGGCCCGTTCCCGCTCCAGCATCGAACGGAACGTTCCGTCCGCCTCCGCCAGTTCCCGGTACCCGCCCCGCTCCACGATCCGGCCGCCGTCCAGGACGATCACCTCGTCCACCGCCTCCAGCCCCGCCAGCCGGTGTGTGATCAGCACCGTGGTCCGGCCCTCCGTCGCCGCCAGCAGGTCCGCGGTGAGCGCGTCGGCCGTCTCCAGATCGAGGTGCTCGGCCGGCTCGTCCAGTACCAGCACGGGGAAGTCGGCGAGCAGCGCCCGGGCCAGCGCCAGCCGCTGCCGCTGTCCGCCGGAGAGCCGGGCACCGTGCTCGCCGACCGGCGTGTCGAGCCCCTGAGGCAGGGAGTCCACCCACTCCAGCAGGCGCGCGTCGGCCAGCGCCCGGCGCAGGTGTGCGTCGCTCGCGCCGGGGCGCGCGAGGCGCAGATTCTCGCGGAGGGAGCTGTCGAAGAGGTGCGCGTCCTGGGCGCACAACCCCACCAGCCGCCGCACCCCGTCGCCGTCCATCCGCGACGCGTCCCGGCCCGCGAGGGTGTACGTGCCGCCGTCGGTGTCCAGGAAGCGCAGCAGCACCTGGGCGAGCGTCGTCTTGCCCGCCCCCGACCGGCCGACGACGGCCACCCGCCGCCCGGCGGTCAGCTCCAGGTCGACGCCCCGCAGCGCGGGGGCGGCGCTGCCGGGGTACGCCGCGGTGAGCCCGGTCAGCCGCAGCGGGAAGGGGGACGGAGGGGCCGGTTCCGTACCGTCCCGTACGGGTTCCGGCGCGTCCAGCACCTCGTACACCCGCTCCGCCGACCGGCGGACGCGCTGCCGGTGCTGTACGGCGAGCGGCAGCCCCGTCACCGCCTCGAACGCGGCGAGCGGCAGCAACACGACGACGGCCAGCCGGACGCCGTCCAGCCGCCCGTCGTGCACGGCCGCGACACCCGCCCAGGCCGCGCCCGCCACGGTGAGGCCGCAGGCCAGGGCCGTCAGGCCGGCGCCGAGCGCGGTGGCGGCGGAGGCCCGGCGGGCGATGCCCGTGAGGACGCCGTCCGCCCGGCGCAGCCGCGCCAGCCGGGCGGGCAGGGCGCCCGCGACCGTCAGTTCGGCCGTACCGGCCAGCAGGTCGACCACGTGCGCGGACAGCTCTCCGCGCGCCGGCGCCAGCCGCCGCTCCGCGCGGCGCGCCACGGCGGCCGACAGCAGCGGCACGGCGGCCCCCGCGGTCAGCAGGCCGACGGCGAGCACCGCGCCCGCCTCCGGCAGCAGCCAGGCGGTGAGGCCCACGGAGGCCGCTCCGACGAGGACGGCCGAGCCGAGGGGCAGCAGCCAGCGCAGGAAGTAGTCCTGGAGCGCGTCCACGTCGGAGACCAGCCGGGACAGCAGATCGCCGCGGCGGACGTCCCGCAGCCCGGCGGGGGCCAGCCGCTCCAGCCGCCGGTAGACGGAGACCCGCAGGCCGGCGAGGGCGCGCAGCACGGCGTCGTGCGAGACCAGGCGCTCCGCGTAGCGGAAGACGGAACGGCCGATGCCGAAGGTGCGGGTCGCGGTGACGGCGACCATCAGGTAGAGGACGGGCGGCTGTTGGGAGGCGCGCGAGATCAGCCAGCCGGAGACCGCCATCAGGCCGGTCGCGCTGCCGAGGGCCAGGCTGCCGAGGAGCAGGGCGAGGAGGAAGCGGGACCGGAAAGGGCGGCCTTCGGCGCGGACTCGGGCGAGGGGGGAGGGGGTTGAGGCGCCGGCCGGGGTGGGGGCCGAGGGCTGGGGCGGGGACGCGGTAGGGGCTGCGGCAGCGGAGGTGGCGGTCCGAAGCGGGAGCGGGAGCGGGAGCGGGAGCGGGAGCGGAGAAACGTTCTCGGCCGGCTCCTCGCGGACGGTCGAGCCCTCGCGGATGGTCGAGCCGTTGCAGACGGCCGACCCCTCGCGGAGGGTCGAACCGTCGTAGACAGCCGAGCCCTCGTGAACGGCCGATCCCCTCTGCGCCACCGAGCCCTCCCGCCCGACGCGCCTCGCGACCTCCCCCTCCGCGTCGTCGCGCTCCGCGCCATCGCGTTCCAGCCGCACCACCCGGTCCGCCACCGCCAGCAGCGCGGGCCGGTGGACGACCAGGAGCACGGTCCGGCCGGTGGCGAGGCGGCGGACGGCCTCGACGACGGCCGCCTCCGTCTCGCCGTCGAGGTTGGCGGTCGGCTCGTCGAGGAGCAGGACGGGCCGGTCGGCGAGGAACGCCCGTGCCAGCGCGAGGCGTTGGCGCTGACCGGCCGACAGACCGGCACCGTC
Source organism: Streptomyces mobaraensis (assembly GCF_020099395.1). Classification (NCBI taxonomy): domain Bacteria; kingdom Bacillati; phylum Actinomycetota; class Actinomycetes; order Kitasatosporales; family Streptomycetaceae; genus Streptomyces; species Streptomyces mobaraensis. Next base: position 3,675,818 of record NZ_CP083590.1, read on the forward strand.
CTCACCGAGGCGAGTGTCAGTGCCGTGGTGCAGCATGGAGACGAAGTCGAGGGCACCGGCCGCACGGAGTGCTTCGCGCACCTGTGCGTCGGTGGCGTCCGGCCGCGCCAGCCGGACGTTCTCGGCGACCGTGCCGGCGAAGAGATGAGGCCGTTGCGGGACCCAGGCCACCTGGTCCCGCCAGCTTTCGGGGGAGAGCGATGACAGATCCGTACCGCCGACCGACACCCGCCCGCTCGTGGGGCGCGCGAAGCCGAGGAGCACGTTCAGCAGAGTCGACTTGCCGACGCCGCTGGGGCCCGTCAGGGCCACCGTCTCCCCGGGCCGCACCTCGAACGAGGTCTCGGCCAGGGAGGGCCGTTCCCGGCCGGGGTGCCGGACCACCAGCCGGTCGACGGTGAGCACGGCGCCGCGGGCGTCGGGCGCCGGGCGGGTGCCCGCCGCGGGCGGCGCGGTCTCCAGGACGGCGAAGACCCGGTCCGCGGCGGCCAGGCCCTCCGCCGCCGCGTGGTAGTGGGTGCCCACCTGGCGCAGCGGGAGGTACGCCTCGGGGGCGAGGACGAGCACCAACAGACCGGTGTAGAGGTCGAGTTCGCCGTGGACGAGCCGCATGCCGATCCCGACCGCGACGAGGGCGACCGAGAGGGTGGACAGCAGTTCCAGGGCGAAGGAGGAGAGGAAGGCGATACGCAGGGTGCGCAGCGTCGCGCGCCGGTAGTCGGAGGTGATCGCGCGGATCGACGCGGCCTGGGCCTTGGCCCGGCCGAAGACCTTGAGGGTGGGGAGCCCGGCGACGACGTCGAGGAAGTGTCCGGAGAGCCGTTCCAGCAGGCGCCACTGGCGGTCCATCCGGGACTGGGTGACCCAGCCGATGAGGACCATGAACAGCGGGACGAGGGGGAGGGTGAGGACGATGATCAGGGCCGAGAGCCAGTCGGCGCCCGCGATACGGGCGACGACGGCGACGGGCACCACGGCCGCGAGGCCGAGCTGGGGGAGGTAGCGGGCGAAGTAGTCGTCCAGCGCGTCGACGCCCCGGGTGGCCAGGGTGGTCAGCTCGCCGGTGTGCACCGCGCCGGGGCCGAGCCGGGCGGCGTGGCCGAGCAGCCGGGTGCGCAGCCGGGACTTGACGGCGGCGCTGGCGCGGTGCGCGGCGAGCTCGGTGAGCCAGGCGACCAGGGCCCGGCCGGCCGCGGTGGCGGCCAGCAGGGCGAGGGGTACGGCCAGGTCACCGGGCGAGCGGCCGTGCCGGAAGGCTCCCGTGACGGTGTCCGCGATCAGCATGGCCTGGGCGATGACCAGGCCGGCCCCGACGAGTCCGAGCAGCACGGAGGCGGCCAGGAAGCGGCGGGTCGCGGACGCGTGGCGGAGGAGGCGGGGGTCGACGGGCTTCATGGGCTGCCGGTCCTCTGGTGCTCTAGTGCGCCGCGGGGATGTGCTGGGTGCCGATCCGCTTGCGGAACACCCAGTACGTCCACGCCTGGTAGGCCACGACCACGGGCGTCATGAAGCCCGCGACCCAGGTGATGATCTTCAACGTGTAGGGGCTGGAGGCGGCGTTGGTGACGGTGAGGCTCCACCGGGCGTCGGTGGAGGAGGGCATGACGTCCGGGAAGAGGGCGAGGAAGATCATGGCGAAGGCGGCCACGACGGTCAGGCCGGACAGGGCGAACGCCCAGCCCTCCCGGCCGAGCCGGTTCATCACCAGCGCGGCGGCCAGGGCCGCCACGGCCACGACGAGCGCGGGCAGGCTGCGACCGTTGCCCGACTCGGCCTGGGTCCAGGCCAGGAAGGCCACCGCGAGGGCGCCCGCGGCCAGGCCGGAGACCCCGGCGAAGGTCCGCGCCCGGTGCCGGATGTCGCCGACGGTCTTCAGCGCGGCGAACAGCGCCCCGTGGAAGGTGAAGAGGACGAGGGTGAAGAGGCCGCCGAGCAGGGCGTAAGGGCTCAGCAGGTCGAGCAGGCCGCCCGAGTAGTTCTTGTCGGGCCCGATCGGCACACCGCGCACGATGTTGGCGAAGGCGACGCCCCAGAGGAAGGCGGGGATCAACGAGCACCAGAAGATGGCGTGTTCCCAGTTGCGCTGCCAGCGCTCACCGGTGCGCTTGTGGCGGTACTCGAAGGCGACGCCGCGCACGATCAGGCAGACCAGGACGGCGAGCAGCGGCAGGTAGAAGCCGCTGAAGAGGGTGGCGTACCAGTCGGGGAAGGCCGCGAAGGTGGCACCCGCCGCGGTGATCAGCCACACCTCGTTGGCGTCCCAGACGGGACCGATGGTGTTGATCAGGACGCGCCGCTCGGTGCGGTCCCTGGCCAGCGCCTTGGTGAGCACGCCGATGCCGAAGTCGAAGCCTTCGAGGAAGAAGTAGCCGATCCACAGGACGGCGATCAGCAGGAACCAGAAGTCGTGGAGGTGCATGGTCGGTTCTCCGTTCTCCGCCGGCCGCGTCAGTAGGCGAAGGTCATCGGCTTGTCGGCTTCCTCGGCGGCCTCGGCCGCCGCCGCGGACCCGCCCGCGCCGGGACCGCCGGGGCCACCGGGCCCGCCGGACGGGAACCGCAGCCGGGGGTCCTTGGCCGGGGGCTTCTCGTCCGTGTCGGGCCCGGCCTTGGCGTACTTGGTGAGGAGCTTGACCTCGACCACGGCGAGCACCGCGTACAGCGCGGTGAAGACCAGCACGGAGGTGAGCACCTCGCCCTGGCCCACGCCCGGCGACACCGCGTCGCCGGTCTTCATCAGGCCGTAGACCGCCCAGGGCTGGCGGCCCATCTCGGTGAAGATCCAGCCGAAGGAGTTGGCGATCAGCGGGAAGCCCATGGTGAGGATGCCGATCCGCCAGGACCACTTGGTGAGGAAGGGGTTCATCTCACGGCGCTTGGTGAGCATCAGCCGCGGGATCTCGTCCTCGCCGGAGCGGTACTCGGGGGCCACCCAGAACTTCTTACGCGTGGTCCAGAGCCCGACGAGACCGGCGGCGAAGGACGTCATCCCGAACCCGATCATGAGGCGGAAGCCCCAGAACGTCATGAAGATGCTGGGGATGTAGTCGTCCGGACTGCCGCCGTAGAGCGCCGCCTCCTTGGCGGCGGTGTCCTTGACGCCGGGGACGGTCTCGGTGAAGTTGTTGTGGGCGAGGAAGGAGAGCAGACCGGGTATCTCGATCTCAACGCTGTTGTGCCCCTTGGACACGTCGCCGACCGCGAAGACCGAGAAGGGCGCGGGCGACTGGCTCTCCCACAGGGCCTCGGCGGCGGCCATCTTCATCGGCTGCTGCTCGAACATGACCTTGCCCAGCTCGTCACCGCTGATCGCGGTGCCCATGCCGGCGATCACGGCCACGACCAGTCCGACCCGGAGCGAGGCGAGCATCGCGGGCAGCTGCTTCCGCTGCTTCTCGCCCAGCTCCTCGCCCTTGAGCCGCTTGCGCTTGGCGCGCCACAGGTGGAACGAGGAGATGCCGACGATGAAGGCGGCACCGGTGAGGAACGCGGCGGTCAGGGTGTGGAAGACCACCACCAGGGTGGTGTTCTGGGTGAGCACGGCCCAGATGTCGGTGAGCCGCGCCTTCCCGGTCGCCTTGTCGACCGCGTAACCGATCGGGTGCTGCATCCAGGAGTTGGCGGCCAGGATGAAGTACGAGGACAGGACCGTGCCGAGGGCGACGATCCAGATGCAGGCGCAGTGGATCTTCTTGGGCAGCTTGTCCCAGCCGAAGATCCACAGCCCGATGAAGGTGGACTCGAAGAAGAACGCCAGCAGCGCCTCCATCGCGAGCGGCGCCCCGAAGACGTCACCGACGAAGCGGGAGTAGTCCGACCAGTTCATGCCGAACTGGAACTCCTGCACGATGCCGGTGACCACCCCCATCGCGATGTTGATCAGGAAGAGCTTCCCCCAGAACTTGGTGGCGTGGAAGTACTTCTCCTTGCCGGTGCGGACCCAGGCCGTCTCCAGGCCAGCGGTGATCGCCGCGAGGCTGATCGTGAGGGGGACGAAGAGGAAGTGATAGACGGTCGTGATGCCGAACTGCCAGCGCGCCAGCGTCTCCGGCGCCAGAGCCAGGTTCACTCGGTCCCTCCTTGCGTCGTGCGTCGCCGGCACTCCGTGCCGACGCTTCGCCGACGCTCTCCGCCGGCGTTTCGTCCCGCTATGACCGGGTGAAAGGCCTCATAAAGGACGAGCTTGTGAACGCGTTCACATTCACAAGCAATTATGGCGCATGGGATTTTCGGACAAGCAGCGGGGGTACCCCCTTCGGCTCTTGCGATCGGCGCCGGAAGCTCCCACACTGCGGATCTCGCCTCAGCAGCCTCAGGAGCCCCACGGCCCACGGGGGCACGCGAAAGCGCCGCGCGCCCCTCCACAGGGGTACGCGGCGCTTTCGCCGGCCGAGTACGGTCGGAGCGCGGTCGTCGCTCCGGAAGGGCCCTCCTAGAGCGCCATCTCCTTGCGGAACTGCCCTGCCACCCGCAGGAAGATCGTGTTGGCGTCGGTCTCGCCGATCGTGATCCGCACCCCGTCCGGCGCGAACGGCCGCACGATCACGCCCGCCCGCTCACAGGCCGCCGCGAACGCCTCGGTGTGCTCGCCCAGCCGCAGCCAGACGAAGTTCGCCTGGGTCTCCGACAGCGGCCACCCCTGCGCCAGCAGCCCCTCGACCACCCGGGTCCGCTCGGCCACCAGCGCGTCCACCCGCTCCCACAGCTCCTTCTCGCTGCGCAGCGAGAGGATGGCGGCCTCCTGCGCCACCTGCAGCACACCGAACGGCACCGCGGTCTTCCGCAGCGCCGCCGCGACCGGCTCGTGCGCGATGGCGAAGCCGACCCGCAGCCCGGCCAGCCCGTACGCCTTGGAGAAGGTCCGCAGCACGCAGACGTTGGGCCGGGTCCGGTAGAGGTCGATGCCGTTGGGCACGTCCGCGTCCCGGATGAACTCGATGTACGCCTCGTCCAGCACCACCAGGACGTCGGAGGGCACCCGGTCCAGGAAGGCTTCCAGCTCGGCGGTGCGCACCACCGTGCCGGTGGGGTTGTTGGGGTTGCAGACGAAGATCAGCCGGGTCCGCTCGGTGATCGCGGCGGCCATCGCGTCCAGGTCGTGCCGGTCGTCCTCGGTCAGCGGCACCGGCACCGGGGTCGCGCCGGCCACCTGGACGACGATCGGGTACGCCTCGAACGAGCGCCAGGGGAAGATCACTTCATCGCCGGGGCCGGCCGTGGCCTGGACGAGCTGCTGGGCGACGCCCACCGAGCCGGTGCCGGTCGCCAGGTGGGAGAGCGGCACGTCGAAACGGTCCGCGAGTTCGGCCATCAGCCCCGCGCAGGCCATGTCCGGGTAGCGGTTGAGCTGCCCGACGGCCGCCACCGCGCCCTCCAGCACGCCGGGCAGCGGCGGGTACGGGTTCTCGTTGGCGGACAGCTTGTAGGCGACCGGTCCGTCCTTCGCGGCCGGGCGGCCGGGCTTGTAGGTGGGGACGTCGTCCAGGGCCGGACGCAGCCTGGGGGTCTTCTCGGTCACCGCGGGTCCTCCTCCGCATCCCGTGCGCTCCGGCCACCCGGGAATCCGCACTCGTCAGCACACGGCGGCACGGGGGCGCCGGACCGGCGCGCAGGCCGGCGGCACCCACGTGGCACCGCCGCGTGCACGTGAATACTGCACACCTTATGAGGATTGCCCCGGGTGGCGTCCAGACTTCCGGGCGCGCCAGTCCGCTGAGCGTGCGCCGTGGCGAGCGCCCTGGCGCGCGTCCCCCGTGAAGGTGAGTTGAGACCTCTTCGAGACCTGACACCTTCATCAGACGTAGATATGCCAGGGGCCAACGGTTCACTGTGAGCCGGGACAACCGCCTGTACTTCCATGGTCATTGAGCAGGTTCCGGCATGCAGAAACGTACCTGTCAACTCCAAAATGTGGGCCCCCGGGCGGGCACCGGCCGAGCCCTACTATCGGCTCGCCATGACAGCAGCAGGGAAGCACCAGGTGAGCCGGACGGAGACCGCCCGGCGAGGCACCCGGCAGGGACGGGCGGGCATCCGTGATGTGGCCGCCGCCGGTGTCTCGATCACGACCGTCTCCGACGCGCTCAACGGCAAGGGCCGGCTGCCGGACGCGACCCGCCGCCACGTCCGCGAGGTGGCCGACCGGCTGGGCTACCGGCCGTCCGCGGCCGCCCGCACCCTCCGCACGGGCAAATCGGGCCTTATCGGTCTGACCGTGACCACCTACGGGGATGAACCTTTCACCTTCACCGAGTTCGCCTACTTCGCCGAGATGGCCAGGGCCGCCACCTCCGCCGCACTCGCCCGCGGCTACGCCCTGGTGATCCTCCCGGCGACGTCGCGCCACGACGTCTGGTCCAACGTGGCCCTCGACGGCACGGTGGTGATCGACCCGTCCGACCACGACCCCGTCGTCTCGGAGCTCGTCCGGCAGGGCATCCCCGTCGTCTCCGACGGCCGCCCCGCCGGCACGCTGCCCGTGACGGCCTGGGTGGACAACGACCACGAGGCCGCCGTCCTGGGCATCCTGGACCACCTCGCCGCCGCCGGCGCCCGCCGCATCGGGCTGCTCACCGGCACGTCCACCGACACGTACACCCGCCTCTCCACCCACGCCTACCTGGACTGGTGCGAGCGGAGCGGGCAGGACCCGGTGTACGAGGAGTACCCCGCGCACGACCCGTGCGCCGGCGCGGTCGCGGCCGACCGGCTGCTCGCCCGCCCGGACCGCCCCGACGCGGTGTACGGCCTCTTCGACCCCAACGGCACCGACCTGCTGGCCGCCGCCCGCCGCTACGGCCTGCGCGTCCCCGACGACCTGCTGCTCGTCTGCTGCAGCGAGTCCACGGTCTACGCCACCACCGAGCCGCCGATCACCACCCTGTCGCTCAAGCCGCGGCGGATCGGCACGGCGGTGGTGCAGCTGCTGATCGACGCGATCGAAGGGCTGGACCACGGGCGGCCGGTGGAGCAGGTCATATCCACCGAGCTGATCATCCGGACCTCGTCGGAGCGCCGCCCGGCGCGCGGCACGGTGGGCGCGCCGCGGGGGCCGGGCGGGGGGTGAATCCGCCTGCGGCGGGCTGTGCCTCGATTCCTGGGGCTGCGCCCCAGACCCCGCTTGTCGCGGCTTCGCCGCTCGTCCTCAAGCGCCGGACGGGCTGGATAGCGCGCCCGAGCGCACGATTCAGCCCGTCCGGCGTTTGAGGACAACCGCGCGAAGCGCGGTTGTCGGGGCGCGGGGGCTGGCCCCCGCGAGAAACCGAGAAAGGGAGGGACCGGGGCACCCCCACCCACCCCCGTCAACCGCACTCCTCCTATGGGCCACCACACACGAGCACCTCGACAAGGGGGAGCAAAACCGCCAATACCCGGCAAAACACCGGCCCTCCCGGGTTCCGTCCCCGATTGACGGCCCCTGGTGCGTCACAAGCCGCGACGGTCATTCCTATGATGGGCGCACGACACCACGGGCCGCCATGACCAGGCAGGGTCCACAAGGTGCACTGCGGCGCGACGGTGGAGGGGTCGATGGCTCAGGGGGCCGGACAGGGACCTGCGGGACGGACCGCGGAGGCGATGTCGCCCTACCCGGGGTACGCCCTGCCCGGATACACCCATCCGCTGCCCCCTCCGCACCTCGGGGAGCACCTCGGAGAACATCTCGGGGAGCACCTCGCGGAGGACCACGGGCACCGCCTCGGGGAGCACCTGGGGGACGATCAAGTGCACCACCCGGCCGCGGACGACCCCGGGCACCTCGACGGCTACACGCCCACCGCACGCGACCTGCCGGTCATCGAGCCCCGGCAGCCCCGGCCGTACGGCGAGGCGCCCCTCGACGTCCCGACCGTCGAGCTGACGCCGATCACCGCCCCGCAGCAGCACCCCGTCCCGGGCGGTCCGGGCCCGCTGTACGTCGTCGGCGACGTCCACGGCTACCTGGACGAGCTGTACGCGGCACTCGCCGCCCAGGGCATCGTCGACGCGCACGGCAACTGGGCGGCCGGCAACACCCGCCTGTGGTTCCTCGGCGACTTCACCGACCGCGGTCCCGACGGCGTCGGCGTCATCGACCTGGTCATGCGGCTCTCCGCCGAGGCCGCGGCGGCCGGCGGCTACTGCAAGGCGCTCATGGGCAACCACGAGCTGCTGCTCATCGGCGCCAAGCGGTTCGGCGACACCCCCGTCAACTCGGGCGCGGGAACGGCCTCGTTCCAGGCGGCCTGGCTGCTCAACGGCGGCCAGCGCACCGACATGGAGCGGCTGGAGGACCACCACCTCCAGTGGATGTCGCGGCTCGACGCGATGGCGGAGGAGGACGGCCACCTGCTCGTCCACTCCGACACCACGGCCTACCTGGAGTACGGCGACTCGATCGAGGCCGTCAACGACGCGGTGACCGAGGCCCTCCAGCGCAACGACCCCGACGAGTGCTGGGACCTGTTCCGCAAGTTCACCAAGCGCTTCGCCTTCCGCGACGAGTCCGGCTCCACGGCCGCCCGCGAACTGCTGGAGACCTACGGCGGCAGCCGCGTGGTGCACGGGCACAGCCCCATCCCGTACCTCCTCGGCGACGTGCCCGGCGAGGACTCCGACGGCGAGGAGAGCACCCCCGTCGTGGAGGGCCCGCACCTGTACGCGGACGGTCTGGCCCTCGCCATGGACGGCGGCGTCACCATGGCTGGAAAGCTGCTGGTGGTGCAACTGCCGCTCGCGGACTGAGGATTATCCGACCGGTTCATGGGCAGGTTGGGATTCCCACCGCCGCGGGGGAATTCGCGAAACGCACTGTCACCCCGCGCCGGTGCGGCTCTACCATCGGCTTATCCGTAGCAGGCTCTCCTCCGTTTCCGCCCCATGCAGGCGCCGTCGGCGCCAAGGGCCCTACGGAGCATCGGGGGATGCACATGAACAGCGCTCCGCATCTGCTGGCCGAGGACCGCCCGGAATTCGAGCGGGTCCTGGACCTGGCACTGCGCTCGGCGGACCGGGATCCGGAGATCAGCGCACTGATCGCCGCGGAAGGACGGCGACTCGACATCGAACAGCTGCGGACTTCGGCCGTCCGGGCCATGGCCGCCATTTCGGCGAGCGCGCTGCCGGAATACCGGAATTACGTCAGGGCGCGTGAGGAACTGCGCAGACCGCACCAGCGTTCGGCCGCGGTCGGATCCCGGGGACGCGCCCGGCAAGAAGGCGACACCTCCGACGGCCCGGGCACCTCCGGGACCAGCGCCTCCGGAGCCGACGCCTCCGGAGCCGGCGCGGGGGCGGTGCTCACCGTCCTGGCACCGGTCCTCGCCGGGATAGCCGCCTTCCTGTTCCTCCTCATCGGCTACGTGCTCAAGGCGATGGGGACCGAGAGCTCGGTGGCCCGGCCGATGGTGACCGCGGGCTGGTGGTTCGCCGGCCTCACGGCCACCGGCGCGCTGATCGCCATGGGCGCACTGCTGCTCACGGCGTTGCGCAACGGCCGCCCGGGCGCCCCCGGAACCGTGACGTCCGCCGCCGGCCCCTCCCGGGTCCCCCGGGTCGAGCTGGAGGCCGACCGGGCCCGGGACGCCTGGCACGAGGCCCTGCTGCACCGCGGCGTCCTGCCCTTCCTGCGCCGGGCCCTGGCCGACGCGCCCGTGGCGCCCGACTCCTCGTACGTGCCGGGGCCGCGGGAGGAGCGGGGCCGCACCTCGCGGCTGGGCTTCTCCAGCCCGGGCTTCTCCAGCCACGAGGAGCAGCCGGGCCCCCACCTCCGGCCCCGCTTCACCAGCCCGGACTACACCGGTCCGGAGTTCGGCGGGTCCAACGGCCGGGAGTGAGGCCCGCGCCGCTCACGGCGCGGGGCGGGCGGCGTCCGGTCCGAGGACACCCGCCCGCCGGGCCGCGGCGACCCAGGCGGGGAACTGGGACAGCAGCCGGTCGTAGAGCTCCTGGTCGGAGACGGCGGTGATGTCGTCCACGGCGAAGAACCCGACGTTGTCGAGGGAACGGTCCGGCAGGGTGTCGAACCGTTCCAGCACCCCGTAGTCGGCCCGCCCGAGCCCCACGAACTGCCAGAAGACGGGCTCCTTCACGGCGGCCCGGAGCTGCCGTTCGATCCGCTCGTCCTCGTACACACCGCCGTCGGAGAAGAACAGGACGAGGGTCGGATCGGCGGACGGATCCGCCCGGACGGCCTTCCGGACCTTGGCGATCACGCTCGGCTCGTTGTTCCCCCAGCCGATGCGACCCATGTCGATCTGTCCGGCGCGGCGCTCCCCCCGCCCGTAGTCCCAGGGGTCGTCGAGCCGCACATGCAGGGAGATCCACTCCGGCAGGCCGGCCGGCCGCAGATCGGGCAGCCGGGCCGGGCGGTCGGCGAAGACCCACGCCTCCAACGTGCCGTCGTCGTCCAGCTGCGCGGCGACGGCCGCCATCCGTTCCACCACACCGGCGACCACACCGTCGTCGTACAGCCCGCTCATCGAACCGGACGCGTCGAGCACCAGGATCACGCGCGCCCGGAGCCCGTCGGCGCCCCGCTTCCTGAGGCTGACGGACACCTGTTCTTTGCGCAGCGCCAGCCGTTCGCGCAGCTCAAGGGGGAGGGGATCCTCGACGGGAGCCACCGGCTCCGCCTCCGCCTCCCCCTCCACCACCACGCCGAAGTCGGTGGCGAGCCCGGCCAGCCCGGTCTCGTACCCCTGGCCGACCGCCCGGAACTTCCAGCGGCCGTCCCGCACGTACAACTCCCCGCTGACGAGCGCGGTTTCCGGCCCACCGGACAGCTCGTACCGGGCCAGCACCGCACCCGTCACGGCGTCCAGCAGCTCCAGCGTCAGCCCGCTCACCTCGCCGAACGTCCCGCCGTCCGCCGCGGCCCAGAGGGCGACCCGCTCGGCGTCGGCCTCCAGACCGCTCCGGTCGACCAGGACGGTATCGGTGACCAGCCCCTCCGCCACCGTCCGCTTTCCGCGGTGCGCGACGGCGCCCGAGGCGTGCCGCGGCTGGTTGTAGAAGACGAAGTCGCCGTCGCCGCGCACCGTTCCGCCGGCGGTGAGGAGCAGGGCGCCGGCATCGACGTCCGGCGCTCCCGGCACGGCTTTCCAACTGAGCACGGCGTGCACAGCGGTCACGGGCACCACACAATTGGCGCCCTTGCCCAGGGATATGTCGTTCATCCGGCCAGTCTCACGACGAACAACGGAACCGGACAATCCGCCGACCGCCCGGGGCAGTCCCGCCGAGCGGAGCTCCCCCGGTCCCGTCACCGGCCGACGCGCCCGCCGTCAGTCGGCGAGCGGCAGGTACACCCTGTTCCCGGACGCGGCGAACTCCTCCGACTTGGCCCGCATCCCCGCCTCGATGTCCGTGGCGCCCAGGTCACCGCCGTGCTCGCGGCGGATGTCCTGAGAGATCTTCATCGAGAAGAACATACATAGAACCCCCACATGGCCTAGCGTGGTGGCATCACCCGCTTCACGGACCCAGGGGGGACCTACGTGACGTCACGGGACGAGAAGATCAGCAAGCTGCGCGGCACACCGGAGGGCTTGCCTTCGGTCGAGGAAGTGCGCACCATGCTGGCGGCGGATCCGACGCTCAAGTGCGTGGTCTGCTACGCCCGCATCTCGTTCGACGGCCGAGTGAAGGACGCCCACGGCGTCGAGGACCAGCATCGCGACATGTCCGAGGACGCCAGGAAGTTCAACTGGCTTGTCGTGTACCGGTACACGGACAACGACAAGAGCGCGAGCAAGGAGACCGTCGTCCGGGATGACTTCGAGCAACTGATCAACGACCTGACGGTCGGCACCACGCCCGAGGGTTACCCGATCCACGGCGTCATGGCTGCGAACGAAGACCGCCTGTACCGCCGACCCAGCGACTGGGAACGCTACCTCAAGGCGTTCACCGCCCACGGGGACCGCGTCTACCACGACTCGAACGGGGTCCAAGACCTCTACGCCGAAGGGTTCGAGATCAAGGGCCTGGTGGGCGTTGCCATGTCCCTCAGTGAAACCCGGAAGAAGCAGCGAAGGACCAGGAACAGCCACCGCAGTCGTGCGTTGAGAGGCCAACCGGTAGCCGCGTGGCGGCCCTTCGGGTGGCAGGACGACAAGGTCACGCTTGACCCCGTGGAGTCTGAAGCCATCAGGCAAGCCGTGAAGGACGTGCTTGCCGGGGCGTCCATTTCGGAGATCACGCGCCGGTGGAAGGAAGCCGAGTACCGCACGAGCCGGGGCAACCTCTTCCAGTACCAGACCGTAAAACAGGTACTCGTCAACCCTCGGCTGTGCGGCTACCGCGAGCTCAAGGGACAGCTCGTTCGCGACGGCGACGATCAACCCATTGTGGGCGCGTGGGAAGCGATCATCACGCCGAAGCAGTGGTACGCGATCACCGCCAAAATCCGCGAGCGCGGCCAGGGGACAGGGTTGCCGCGCGGGGGGCTTGTTCACAAGTACCTGCTGACCGGCATCATGCGGTGCGGCAACGTGCTGGAAGACGGGACGATCTGCAACAGCAAGATGATCGGTGTCAAGGCCAACGACTGGCTGAAGTACAAGCATGCGTACTTCTGCAAGAAGACGGTCGACGGCGGATGCAACAAGACGTACAAGCGTGGCGACAAGAGCGACGAACACATCGAGCGGCTGGTGATCGCGAAGCTCAAGGCCGAGGCAGAGGCGGCCCGCGAGGAAGTACCCGAGTGGCCCCGAGCCGATGACCTGGAACGCGCGGTGCAGAGCCGGAACGCCCTGGAGCAGCGCTGGCAGAAAGGCGAGATCGACGACGAGGCGTTCTTCCGGAACCTCGCGCCGCTCGAAGCCCGCGTCAAGCAGCTCCGAGCGGAGCAGGCTCACCACCTCGCAATGAAGGCCGAGGCCGAGGCGGCGCGCGAGGACATCACCGCCTCGTGGGGAGACAAAACGCTGACGCAGAAGCGGACCGCGATCAAGAAGGTTCTTCACGCGGTCATCGCCGTGCCCGGGGGCAAGGGGAACAAGACGTTCGACGTGGAACTCCTCAAGCCGGTCTGGCGGACCGCCTGATGAGCCTTACGCCGAGGACCTCCCCCAACGACCGGACAACGTGGTGCTCCCACCGCCGGCCGTCCGGCTGCTCCACGTCCACGAGGCACAAGTTCACCCAGGGATTCGTGTAGATCTGTCGCTCACCGTGGGTCTTCCACTGCATGTGAGTTACCCCTCTCGCCGTCAACACTCAGCATCCCTGAGGGCACCTGGACGGTGAGAGGGGTGGACCAACTCTTCGATCAGCCGGTCAAGCTGCATCAGCCAAACCGGCCCTTACCGTGGGCAAGGGCCTGCCGAGGCAGTAGGCGCGGGACCACACACTCTTCCACAGCGAATAGCGTCGCGCCTACCGCGGCGGCTCTCCCTGCTCTCGTACCTGGCGACGGGCAAGACGCCGTGCCCGGGCCCGCCCTGCGCGTGCCTCTCGAGCCAGGTACAACAGGTACTGGAGGTTCTTCGCCGTGTCAGCACCATCCTTGTCGGTGTGCCTTGCGCACTTCTTGGCTATGCCACGCAGGGCCGTGTCCTGCGGGATGTACCGGCCCTCCAAGTAACCTTCTACCTGCCGGGTGTTGTCACCGAAGATCAGCCATCGCTCCTCGTACAGTCCGGTTGACTCCACCAAATCTCTTAGAGCTGCGGTGAATCGTTGCTGTTCCTCCGGAACCGGGATGCTGACAGCTTCGGCTCGAGGGCGGTCCAGCTCCTCAAGGTACAGACGCACCTCCACATATCGGTCATACCATTCCCAGCCGACGTCAACGCCCTGGTGACCTTCTGGCAATCTGCCGAGCCACGCCCAGCCAGGAAACACAGGCAGGTACGCGCGTGCCGACCGTTCCGCATATGGATCGCCGATCCACCAGCGCAGGAGGGTGCCCACAGTCACAGGCGCCGGGAACCGTGTACCGGATAGCGCTCCGTACAGTGCAGCTCGGGATACGGCGCCGTTGCACCTCTTAGCGACAACCGGAATCGACGGTTTCTGCCGCCCGAGTTCACGCAGGTCGTAGGCGAACTTCTGCACTGGGCCTTGTGCCGGATCCGGGACCTTCGGATGCGCTGGCACTGACTCGCTCCTCCCTCCCGCCACCCCTGATGTCTCGCGACATCTTTCTACACCAATGGTGTGTCACCACCTATCGATACGCTTCTTCGAAGACGGGAACGGCCGGGTCGCTTCCCCAAGTTGGGGCGCTCACACCGGCACCGCGCCAACGGGTTGCCGTCAACACGTAGTCCAGCAGGTCTCCGACACCTGGAGGTGACATGACAGTGGCCCCCTGCGCCAACAGGGGGCCACTCACGTAGTCCGACGGGTCTCCCACCCGTATAACGCCACGTTCAGCGACGACAGGAGAGAGCCATCAGCTATACACCCGAGCCTACGGGCCAGACCGAGGCGCCGTCGAGTCGCGCCACCCGTATGGGCCGCCAGCGGGCCACCCCTCCCACTCTCCGAGCTCTGTGCCGGACTGCCGTGCACGGACTCGTCGGAGGGGCAGCCAGCGCCCTCGGTACCGGCGCCGGCGCATGGTTTATCTGGTGGGTTCAAAACCGGTGAGCCGACGCTCTTGATCACAAGTTGTGGTCGCGATGGGGTCGGTACTCCTTCCAGTACCGGCCCCTTGGCGTTTAGGAACCTGAGCATCCGCCATGTCGACGCTGTGGCCTCTGGGCGAGAGCATGGTCGAGTTCGTCGACAACTCCGTCGACGAACGATCGATTAGTCCGCGATCGGCAAGTACACCCTGCTGCCGGCCTCCGCGAACTCCTTCGACTTCTGCATCATCCCCGCCTCTACCTCCTCCGGCGTAGCGGTCCCGTCCGCGTCCGCACCGCCGAACCGCTCTGTGATGCTTCTGCTGATTTTCATCGAGCAGAATTTCGGGCCGCACATGGAACAGAAGTGTGCGGTCTTCGCCGGTTCGGCGGGCAGCGTCTCGTCGTGGAAGGCGCGGGCGGTGTCCGGGTCGAGGGCCAGGTTGAACTGGTCCTCCCAGCGGAACTCGAAGCGGGCGTCCGAGAGCGCGTCGTCCCATTCCTGGGCACCCGGGTGGCCCTTGGCCAGGTCGGCGGCGTGTGCGGCGATCTTGTACGTGATGACGCCGGTCTTGACGTCGTCACGGTCCGGCAGCCCCAGGTGCTCCTTGGGGGTGACGTAGCAGAGCATCGCCGTGCCCCACCAGGCGATCATCGCGGCGCCGATGCCCGACGTGATGTGGTCGTACGCGGGCGCGACGTCCGTCGTCAGGGGGCCGAGGGTGTAGAACGGCGCCTCCTCGCAGATCTCCTGCTGGAGGTCGATGTTCTCCTTGATCTTGTGCATCGGGACATGGCCCGGGCCCTCGATCATCGTCTGGACGTTGTGCCGCTTCGCGATCGTGTTGAGCTCGCCCAGCGTGCGCAGTTCGGCGAATTGCGCCTCGTCGTTCGCGTCCGCGATCGAACCCGGGCGGAGCCCGTCACCGAGGGAGTAGGTGACGTCGTAGGCCGCGAGGATCTCGCAGAGCTCCTCGAAGTTCTCGTACAGGAACGATTCCTTGTGGTGCGCCAGACACCAGGCGGCCATGATCGAACCGCCCCGGGAGACGATGCCGGTCTTCCGGCGCGCGGTCAGCGGGACGTAGCGCAGGAGTACGCCGGCGTGGACGGTCATGTAGTCCACGCCCTGCTCGGCCTGCTCGATGACCGTGTCCTTGTAGATCTCCCAGCTGAGCTCCTCGGCCTTGCCGTCCACCTTCTCCAGCGCCTGGTAGAGCGGCACGGTGCCGATGGGGACGGGGGAGTTGCGCAGCACCCACTCGCGGGTGGTGTGGATGTTGCGGCCGGTGGAGAGGTCCATCACCGTGTCGGCGCCCCAGCGGGTGGCCCAGGTCATCTTCTCGACCTCCTCCTCGATGGAGGAGGTGACGGCCGAGTTGCCGATGTTGGCGTTCACCTTGACCAGGAACTTCTTGCCGATGATCATCGGCTCGGTCTCCGGGTGGTTCACATTGGCCGGGAGGACGGCCCGGCCGGCCGCGATCTCTTCGCGGACGGTCTCCGGGGAGACGTTCTCCCGCAGGGCGACGTACTCCATCTCCTCGGTGATCTCACCGCGGCGCGCGTAGGCGAGCTGCGTCACGGCGGTGCCGGACCGGCCCCGGCGGGGCTGGCGGGGGCGGCCGGGGAAGACCGCGTCGAGGTTCTTCAGGCCTCCGCGCGGCGACGTGTGCTTGATGCCGTCGTCCTCCGGGCGCATCGGGCGGCCCGCGTACTCCTCGGTGTCGCCGCGGCCGATGATCCAGTTCTCGCGCAGCGGCGGCAGGCCCCGGCGGACGTCCGTGGTGACGTCCGGGTCCGTGTAGGGGCCCGAGGTGTCGTACAGCTGTACGTCCTGTCCATTGGTCAGGTGCACCCGGCGCACCGGGACCCGGAGGTCGGGGCGGGAGCCGGTGACATAGTCCTTGTGCCAGCCGATCCGTCCGGTCTGTCCGGTACGTTCCGTGGCTTCGGCCGTCGGTCGCGTGGTGGACGGGTCGGCAGACGTGCGTGCGTCCTGCGAGGTCATATGACCGTAACTCCCTACGCCGGCATTACCCGGTAACAGGTTCAGCGGTCGACGCAGCGGTTTCCGTACCGTTCGTACGGAGGTCAGCGCCCTCTCAGCCCGGTGCTCCGAGCTCCCGCGATTGCAAAGGTGACACAACGCTAGCGCCTTCCGGCGCCGGAGTGCCAGAGGGGCTTGCGATGATCGGGCGATGACCGCCAGCGACGCCGTTCCCCCGCCCCGGCCGCCCTCGTCCCCGCATGGATCCGGCCATGGTCGCGGGCGGGGGCGGGCACGGAAACGGCGGAAGGGGTCCGGGTTCGGGGCGAAGGCGGGGCACGGTCATGGCCATCACGGTCACGGGCACGGTCATGGCCATCACGGGCACAGCCACAGCCACGGCCCCGCCGCTCCCGTCTCCCACCGGCTGCGCAAGGTGATCGCGGCGGTGCTGATCCCGTTCACGGCGGCGGTGCTGGTGGGGCTGGTGGTGCTGTGGCCGGGGGGCGCGCCACCGCACTCGCACAGCGGGCTCGGGCTGGACCGGCACACGGAGTCGGGGCGGGTGGTGAAGCAGGAGGAGGTGGCGTGCGCCGGGGGCGCGGGAGGCGCGGGGACCGCCGGGGGGCCGGGGGACGGTCAGGCTCCGACGCAGCAAGGAGCGGGGGCACCGGGCGGGCCGGCCCCGGCCGAAGGCCCTTGCCGGTCGGCCGTCATCGAAGTCTCCTCGGGGCCCGACAAGGGCCGTACGTTCACCGAGATCGTGCACCCCGGGGCGTCCCGGCAGTACACGGTGGGGCAGCGGGTCATCCTCGCCTACGCCCCCAAGGCCCCCGAGAACCTGCGCTATTCGGTCATGGACGTGGACCGCGACCTCCCGGTCGGCCTGCTGGCCGGCCTGTTCGCCGTGGCGGTGGTGGCCATCGGGCGGCTGCGCGGCGTCTTCGCACTGGTGGCCCTCGTCATCAGCTTCGGCGTGCTGACGCTGTTCATCCTCCCGGCGGTGCTCCAGGGTTCGGACCCACTGCTGGTCGCGGTGGTCGGGGGCAGCGCGATCATGCTGATCGCGCTGTACCTGTGCCACGGCCTCAACGCCCGCACGTCGGTGGCGGTCCTGGGGACGCTCACCTCGCTGCTGGTCATCGGGCTGCTGGGGTCGTGGTTCATCGACTGGGCGCGGCTGACGGGGAACACCGACGACCAGACCGCACTCGTCCACGGCCTTTTTCCGGGCATCGAGACCCAGGGCCTGCTGCTGGCGGGGATCATCATCGGCTCGCTGGGCGTCCTCGACGACGTGACGGTCACGCAGACGTCGGCGGTGTGGGAGCTGAAGGAGGCCGATCCCTCGGCGAGTTGGCGCAAATTGTACGGTGCGGCGATGCGCATCGGGCGGGACCATATCGCCTCTGTGGTCAACACGCTCGTGATGGCGTACGCCGGTGCGTCACTGCCGTTGCTCCTGTTGTTCTCGATCGCCGACAGCGGCGTGGGAACGGTGGCCACGAGCGAGATCGTCGCGGAGGAGATCGTACGGACGCTGGTCGGCAGCGTCGGGCTCGTGCTCTCGGTGCCGGTGACGACGCTGCTGGCGGCGCTCGTTGTCAGTGCCGACCGGCACACTGAGGGTGAGGGAGCGGACACCGGGCCCGGGGGCGGCACCGGTGTGCGGTCCGGCGGCGGACGGCGCCGCCGGGCGAAGCGCTAGCGCGGGGGACCGGGCGGTACGGGCGTCGACGGGCGCGCGCGCAGGTGCTTGTCGGTGGGACGGCCGGACGGGGGGTGCCGTGATCGGGGAGACGGGCCGGGTGACGGGGGCGATCGGCCCCGGTCTGGTCGGCGAGGTGATGCTCCGCGTGCGCGGGGGCGCCGAGGCGTTCCTGGCGTACGCGGTGGAACCGGGCGAGCGGATCACGCGGGGGACGCTCGTGGTGGTCGTGGAGTACCAGCCGCCCCGCACGGTCTATGTGACATCCGCCTACGGGTGACCCGCCCGCCGGTGACCGGCGCCCGACGGGTCACGACGCGCCCGCCGGGCAGCAACGCAAAAGGGGGAAACGGGACATGTTCATCGGGATCGTGGCGGGGGCCGTCGTGGTGGCGGTCGCCCTCGCGGTAGGGCTGTTCAAGTTGATGTGGCGCGTCGCGGAGCCCAACGAGGCGCTGGTCATCTCCGGCTCGAAGCACCGCACGGAGGGCCTCGGGGAGGGGATGGGCTTCCGGATCGTCACCGGGCGGGGCACGCTGGTGCTGCCCGGGGTGCAGGTGGTGCGCAAGCTGTCCCTGGACCTCAACGAGGCGCAGTTGAACGTGGATTGCGTGACGAACCAGGGCATACCACTCAAGGTGCATGGCGTGGTCATCTTCAAGGTCGGTGACGACTTCGTCTCGATCGCCAACGCGGCCCGCCGCTTCCTGGACCAGCAGAAGTTCATGTCCGAGCGGGTGCACAACGTGTTCGCCGGGCATCTGCGGTCGATCGTCGGCGGGCTGACCGTGGAGGACATGATCCGCGACCGGGAGCGGCTGACGGGCGAGACCCGGGCGGCCTCCGGCACCGAGATGGAGAAGCTCGGCCTGATCATCGACTCCCTGCAGATCCACGAGATCCAGGACCCGACCGGCTACATCAAGAACCTCTCCGCGCCGCACGCCGCGGCCGTGCACCGCGACGCCCGGATCGCCCAGGCCGAGGCGGACCGGCTGGCCACCGAGGCCGAGCAGGCGGCGGCCGCGCGGATGGCCGAGGCCACCCGGGACAGCGAGATACTCCAGGCCGGCTACCAGGCCGAACGGGACGGCGCGGCGGCCAAGGCGCGGCAGGCCGGGCCGCTGGCCGAGGCGGCGGCGCAGCAGGAGGTCGTGGTCCAGGAGACGCGGGTGGCGGAGCTGGCGGCGCGCCGCCGGGAGCAGCAGCTCCAGGCGGACGTCCGGAAGCCGGCCGACGCCGCCGCGTACAAGACGCGCACCCTGGCGGAGGCCGAGCGGGACGCCCGGATCTCGGCGGCGCAGGCGCTGGCCCGGGAGACGGAGCTGGCCGCCGCGGCCGACGCGACGCGCGTGAAGACGGAGGCCGCGGCCGAGGCGGAGGCCACCAAGGCGCGCGGCCTGGCCGAGGCGGCCTCGACGCGGGCCACCGGTGAGGCGGAGGCCGCGTCCGGGCAGGCGCAGGGCGTGGCCGAGGCCGAGGCGGCCAAGGCCCAGGGCCTGGCGGAGGCCGAGGCGGCGAAGGCGCAGGGGCTCGCCGAGGCGGAGGCCACCCGGGCGCGCGGGCTGGCGGAAGCCGAGGCGGCCAGGGCCCGGGGCCTCGCGGAAGCGGAGGCGGCCCGGGCCAGGGGGCTGGCGGAGGCGGAGGCGATCAAGGCGAGGGCGGCGGCGCTGGCGGAGAACCAGGACGCGGTGGTCGCCCAGCAACTGGCCGAGAAGTGGCCCGAGATCGTCGGGGCCGGCGCCCAGGCGTTCGGAAGCGTGGATCACATGGTGGTGCTGAACGGTGCGGACGGCCTGTCGGAGGCGTTCGCCAAGGCGCTGACCCTGGGCGGTACGGGCCTGGGTCTGGCGCGGCAGCTCCTGTCGGCCATGAGCGGCGGTCTCGACGGCGTCCCCGGCACCGGTGGCATCGACGGCACCGGTGGAGCCAGCGGCACCGGCGGATCCGGCGGGAGGGGTGGCCGGGCACCGGGAGCCGTGGGGGGTGCCGACGGCGGCGACGGGGCCGGGATCCCCGACCGGGCTACGGCCGCCGCGCCGGGCGGCCCGGTCCCGCGCACCGAGCGGGTGCCGGTCGAGCGGCCCGCCGGGGGCCCGGCCGGGGGCGGTGGCGGCGCACCGGCACGTTAACCGGCGTTCTGCCCCTCGGTGTTGCCGGCGAGGATGCTCTCGAGCGCCGCGGCCAGGTCGTAGTCGAAATCGGCGACCGAGCGCTCCTCGCCGAGTGGGGCGACGCGGTCCGTCCGGTCGAGGAAGGCCACGAGGGGCGCCGCCCCGGCCCGGAACAGCGCGCCTTCGCCGCCCACTTGCAGACGGATGAACACGTCCGAGAGGTGCTGGGCGGAGGCGGGGGCGATGTGCACATCGCCTTCGCCGGAGGGCTGGCTCAACCCGTCGAGCAGCAACTCCCTTGCGAAAGCCCAGGTCACCGGGGCGTCGCCGGGCAGATGAAAGGTGAACTTCACCGCGTAGGGATCGCTGCTGTCATAGGCCAGCTCCACCGGGATACGGAAGGACAGCTCCTCGGAGACGAGGAACGTCATGATCACTTCTGCCTGAACTGTGTCGCGCATCGCCCAATGCCCCGTCTTTGTCGGTTTGGCCGGGATTGGATCCTCATGGCCCTACTCATGACGCCATAGTCTGACAACAACGCCCTGCGGATCACAAGGAGTGATTTTTCAGTTACCGATAGAGATTGAGAGGGAGCTTACGGCTCTTCGACTCTGGAGAGTAGCGACTCGACTACGGCATGGAGTCGTTCCGCCGGATTCCGGGCGGGCATAAGCAGAGAACTGGCCAAAGTGCGGAGGCGCCCACCGCCGGGGCGGGACGGTGGACGGACCCCCGACGGATGGCTGCCGGGCAGCTGCCAGGCGGCTGCCGGACGCCGTACCGGCGGCGGGCGCGGCCGACGGCGTGACGATGGAAGACGGGGAACGACGCTGGGGCGATGAGGAAACGGGCGGGCCGGGCCCGCCCTACTCCTGCCCCGCGCAAACCGGTTGGAATCATGCCGGGACATGCCGGAGGGGCGGAAATCCCGCCCCTCCTCGCACACTCGGTGCCGGGGTGAACCGGCCGTACCGGCTGACGGCCGAAGTTACTCCCCGCGTTCCGATTCGTTGAGTTGACGAATTCGCCGGAGCGACGGGCCTACCAGTCGCCGCCCTTCGACGACGAGGACCCTGTGAACTTCTTGACGACGAAGACCAGCCCACCGATCAGCGCGACCAGCAGCAGCGCCTTGAACAGGACGTCGATGACGATCCCCAGCACGCTGATGATCAGGCTGCCGAACACCACGCACACGAGCACTGGCAGGGCGATCCACTTCACCCACCACGGCAGTCCCGCGAGTATCCCCTTCTGACCCATGTCGTTCCCTGCTCTCCGCTATGCGCGTCGTTGTCGGATCACGGCCGCCCGTGCCACTCCGCCGTCCGCGGCGCGAGCGGCGGGCGGGTCGTGTGCCACCGGTGTCACCGGCCGTCCGGAGCGGTCGCTCCGGCCTGCTTCGATGCTAGGGCGGACCGGGGTGCGAACGGGGCCGTCGCGGCCCCCGTACATCCCTGAACCTTCCCCTACGGGTTGGACGCCGGCGACCCTGAGATCCCGGGCCCCGCAGGGCCTCGGCCGGGCCGCCGACCGGGGGCCTGGCAGGGCCTGACCTGGGAGGGCTCCCGGACTGACGCCCGGTTCCCGGATAGCGGGGCCGGGTCAAGGGCCCGGGCAACGGACCGGGTCGGGTCCCCGGGCCGCAGGCCGGGGCAAGCCCCACGGGCCGCGAGCCGGGTCAGGTCCCCGGGCGTCGGACCGGCGTCAGCTCTCCGGCGGCGAGAAGACGACCAGGACCCGGAGGTCCTCGCTGATGTGGTGGAACCGGTGCGTCACCCCGGCCGGGACATAGACGACGCTGCCCCGCCCGACCTCCGTCGTCTCGTCCCCCACGGTGATCGACGCCCGGCCGCTCACCACCACGTACACCTCGTCCTGACCGTGCGGGCCCTGCGGGTCCACGTCCCCGGCGTCGAGCGCGTAGAGGCCGACCGACATGTTCCGTTCCTTGAGGAACTGCAGGTACGCCCCTTCGTTCGCGGCCCGCTCCGCCTCCAGCTCATCCAGCCGGAACGCCTTCATCCGCCGTCTCCTCCTCCGGGCGCCGGCTGTGCCGCCGATCGCCGATCCCACCTGTCGGTCCCGTCTGCCACGATCTCACGTATGAAGAATTTCGTAGTCAAGACGATCGCCAATGCGGCGGCCCTCGCAGTGGCGATCTGGCTGCTCAAGGGCATCACCCTGGCCGGTGAGACGACCGCCGCCAAGGCGATCACGCTGCTCGTCGTGGCGCTCCTGTTCGGCCTGGTCAACTTTCTCGTCAAGCCGGTCGTCAAACTGCTGTCGTTCCCGCTCTTCATTCTCACGCTCGGCCTGATCACGCTGGTGATCAACGCGTTGATGCTGTTGCTGACCAGTTGGCTGGCCGGCAAGTTCGATCTCGCGTTCCACGTGGGGGGCTTCGGACCGGCGCTGGTGGGCGGCGTGATCATTTCCATCGTGGCCTGGGCGATGCATGTGATCCTGCCGGACGACAAGGACTGACACGGCACGTACGGGACGGCGGGAAGGTGGAAGGGCGGGGAGAACGGGAGGAACGGGAGGGCGGAAGTCGCGTCACCGGCCGGCCGGCGGCGGGTCGTACCCGACCGTGTTGGCGGCCAGCTCCTCCGGGGTGATCTCCGTGGACCAGCCCTCCGGAGGCTCCTGGTACGGGCTGCACGCCCCGCAGGCGGCGCAGGTCCAGCGGCCGTGGATGCCGTGCACGATGGCGCCGCAGCCGGCGCACGTGTCCGTGGTGTAGTACGGCGGCTCACCGGGCAGGGCCGGTGACCGCCATGGGTACGGAGGGTCCGGGGACGCGCCGGCGGAGAACTCATCCATGCGCCCCAGACTGCCACGGGCGCACCCCGGCGCACACCTTGTCGGCACGACGCGTCGCGTCGCGTCGCCTCGCGTCCTGCTCGCCCGATGCCCGGGCGGGAACGGGTCCGGGGAAACATCGACAGGACAGAAGACCGTCCATCGTCGACAAAGTGACAGGGGGCAAAGCGAGGCCGCCGCAGGCGATTTGGCGACGTGATGACTCCGAGCCCGTACGGCCCGGACGCCGTGCACCAGGCCCGCGACAGCGCGAAGGCGGCTCAAGCCTCCCCCCTCATGGCTTGAGCCGCCGCGGTCCGCGTGGAGAAGAACCGCGCGACCAAGGCTAGTTGACTCTACGTCAGTGTCCAATCACCCTGACGGCACAGCCCTATCGACTTATTTATAGTTCCTCTACGGTCGGTGGCGGACCTCCCGGGGAGACAGCATGGATCTGACCCTGTTGCGCACCTTCGTCACCGTCCACCGGGCGGGCTCCTTCACCCGCGCCGCCGCCCTCCTGGGCCTCTCCCAGCCGGCGGTCACCGGGCACATCCGCACGCTGGAACGCCAACTCGGCCACCCCCTCTTCCTCCGCCAGGCGCGCGGCGTCACCCCCACGACGCTCGGCGACGAGCTGGCGCACCGCATCGCGCCACACGTCGACGCCCTGCTGGAGATCACCGAATCGGGGCTCGACGAGCAGTGGCCGCACCGCACCCTCCACCTGGCGGGCCCGCCGGAGTTCACCGCGCTGCGCGTGCTGCCCGCGCTGAGCCCGCTGATCATCCAGGGACTCACCGTGCGCGCCGCGCAGGGCATGTCGGAACCGCTCTTCGAAGGGCTGGCCGCCGGCCACCACGACCTCGCCGTCACCACCTCCCGCCCCCGGGGCCGGCTGCTGACCGCCACGCCGCTGTGCGACGAGGAGCACGTCCTGATCGCGGCACCGCGCTGGGCGGCCCGGCTCGGCGGCGCGGCCGTCGTCCGCGACAAGGGGGTGGCCGTCCTGCAGCACCTGCCGGTGGTGGAGGTGGACGAGAGCCTGCCGTTCGTCAGCCGCTACTGGGCCGCCGTCTTCGACAGCAAGCCCGCCGCCACCGGCGCCGTCATCGCCCCCGACCTACGGGCGGTGCTGTCCTGCGTCGTCGCGGGGGCGGGCATCGCGGTCCTCCCCCGCTATCTGTGCGAGGACGCGCTGGACACCGGCGAGGTCGTCGCCCTGCTCAACCCGCCGGTGCCGCCGCTGCGCACGTACTTCCTCGTCGTCCGGACCGGCACCCTGGCCCACCCGCATCTGGCCCGGGCACACGAGTGGCTGCTGCGCGCCGCCGTTTCCTGGTGAGGAAGGGGTTTCGCGGTGGTCTTGACGCGGCAGATGTCGCTTATGACCGTACGACCGGTGGTCAAACGCACCGCCCGCGCCATCCTGCTGGCAGACGAGCCGGGCTCGGGCTCCGGCGAGCCGCAGCTCATCCTCATCAAGCGCACCAAGCCCGGGGAGGCCCCCTACTGGATCACTCCGGGCGGGGGCGTCGAAGCCGGTGACGAGACCGTGATCGCCGCCCTGCACCGGGAGGTCGACGAGGAGCTGGGCGCGAAGGTCGTCGACGTCGTGCCCGCGTTCGTCGACACCGTCCTCCACGTCCCCGACCCCGCCGACCCGGACGACCGGACCGTTCCCGGCGGCGTCAAGGTCCAGCACTTCTTCGTCTGCCGCCTGGCCTCGATGGACCTCGCCCTGCGGCACGGCCCCGAGGTCGATGAACCGCGCGGCACCTACGAGGTGGTCCGGGTGCCGTTCACCCGCGAGGGCATCGCCTCGGTGGAGCTCGTGCCGCCTTCGCTCCGCGCCTATCTGCGCGAGAACGTCGAGGGGGTACGGGCACTGCTCGCCGACGATCTCGGATAGCGCCCCGCCCCCCGCTCTCCCCTCAGGGACGGCCGGCGGCGGCCCCGAAGTAGTCGCCGCCCCTCCGGCGGCCGCCGACCGCCGGACCGGCCCCTTCCTCGCCGAGCCGTCCGTCGCCGAGCCGTCCGTCGCCGACCAGGCTCAGCCGGGGGATGTACTTGCCGCAGTGCACGTACGCCTCCTCCACGGTGATCTCCACCCAGACCGGCGTACGGCGGCCGGGCGCCTCCTCAACCGGCAGGCCGGGGTGGGCGGTCCGCATCTCGGCGTCCTCGACGACCCTGGCGCGCCCGTTGACGTGGAGGCCGACGCGGTCGCGGAAGAAGTCGACGAGCAGGATGGCGACCCGGGGGTTCTCCTCGATGTTGCCCAGGCTCGCGAGGACCCCGTTGCCCCGGTACTCGGGGTAGGCCAGAGTGTGCTCGTCCAGCGCCCTGAGGAATCCGGGCGGCCCGGCCCGGAAGCTGTTGTCGCAGGCGCCGCTCGCGTCGGCGGTCGCCAGGAAAAACATCTCCTGCCGGGCCAGGAACTCCCGCATGGCGGAGTTGACGTAGGCGAGCGTCTGCTCGGCGTAGAAGCGGTCGGCGCGGTCGACGGTACCGAACCGCTCCTGCAGGGCGTGCTCCCCCGCGCTGCCCGGGCGCGGAGCAGGCGGTTCCAGCGGCACCGGCGGCACCGGCGCGTCCGTCACGACGAGCTGGTCCGTCACCGGGACCTCGTCCGTCGCCACGAGCTCGTCCATCGCCGCGCGCTCGTCCGTCCGCATCAGCCTCTCGCCTCCGCAAGAAGTCCGTCGATCCCGTCATGGCGTATTCGGTGGGTCGGGATGCCGGCCCCCACCAGGGTGTCCAGACCGCTGCGGATCATCCCCGGCGGCCCGGAGAGGTAGGCGTCGTACGCGTTCCACGGCCCGTACGCGCGCACGACGTGCGGGAGTTGGCCGCTGAGGGCGCTCGTCGGACCGTCGGACACCACCGGGCGCACGGACAGCCAGGGGTGGGTGCGTTCCAGGTCCCGCATGGTGTCCATGTCGTAGAGGTCGCCATCGTGCCGGGCGCCGTAGAACACCTCGACGGGCCGGCGGCCGCCGTGCTCCGCGACGTCCTCGACCAGCGCCTTGATCGGGGCGATGCCGGTGCCGCCGCCGAGGCACAACAGCCCGTTGTCAGTGGTGTGGTCCACAATCATGGAACCGGCGGGAGGACCGAGTCGCAGGACGTCCCCAGGGCGGGCGCGATGGACCAGCGCACCGGACACCCAGCCGGCGGGGACGGCCTTGACGTGGAGGGAGAGCAGTCCGTCCGGACGGGGGGCGGAGGAGAAGGAGTAGTGCCGCCACACACGCGGCCACCAGGGGGTTTCGACGCTGGTGTACTGGCCGGCGAGGAAGGGGTACGGCTGGTCGGGGCGCAGGGTGAGCACGGCGATGTCCGGCGTGCGGAGTTCGTGCCCGACGATCTCCGCGTGCCACCAGGGGGGTGCGTTCGGTTCGTCCTCGGCGGCGGCGTCGATCATGGTCTGGGAGATCACCGTGTAGACCCGCACCCAGGCGGCCTCCGCCGCCGGACCCCAGGTGCGGGGGGCGTAGCGGGCGAGAGCGCCGATGAGGCTCTCGCCCACGGCGGGGTAGTGCTCGGGCCGGGTGCCGTACTTGCGGTGCCCGCGCCCCAGCGGGGAGAGGTACGCGGTCAGGGCCGCCGCGTCGTCGACGTAACGGGCCGCCGTCAGCAGGGCCTTGAAGAGGCGGTCGCGTTGGGCGTCCATGGCCGGGGGGAACAGGTCACGCAGTGGGGGGTGATGGAGGAAGAGCAGCGCGTAGAAGTGCGAGACGACCGTGTCGGCGATCGGCTCGATCTCGGTCAGGGTGCGGCGGATGAGTTCGCCGTCGGGGGCGGCGTCGGCGGGGCCGGCCGGTGGGGCGGCCGTGGCCGGCGTACGGGACTGGCCACCGCCGCGCCGCTCCTCGCCCTGCCCGGGGCCGCCCGGGACGACGGGTGCGCCGCGGCCGCCCGGCTCCGCGATGGCGGCCCGGCGGGTCACGTCACGTGTGGCGCGGTCGGGTTGGCGGCCGAGGCCGACGAGGCCGCCGTGAACGGCCGTCCCCTGCGCACCCGGCCCGCCGGCCGACGAGTGTGCCGGATCGGCTGCCGGTAAGGGGGCCGGACCCGCGCCCGGCGGCCCCGCCGGGGTGACGGCGGACGGTCCGTACGAGCCGGTGGGCCACGGTCGCACCGCCACCTCGGTGTCGCCCGTCGGCCGCGCCTGCCCACCGCCCTGCCCGCAGGCCGCCGTGCCGGCCGACGGCCCGGGCGCCACCTCGGCCTGCCCGGTGTCCGCCGGGAGGGACGGCGCACCACGCCCCTGGCCGGCCGACGAGCCGCTCGGCGGCCCGGGGGGCGTGGCGTCCGCGGTCGTGGGCGCCACGGCCTCGGCGGTACGGATCGGGCCCGGTGCGCCGGGGCGGGCCGTGGCGCGGGCGGCGGACCGGGGCGCGGCAGGGCCCGCCGGGGCGCGGACCGGTTCCGACGGATGCCCCGACGGATGCCCCGCGACCGTCGGCGGCGCGGGGGTGGAGGCACCGGGCGGCAGTTCGGGCGGTGCGGGAGGAAGCCGGTCGTGGAGGTGCGGCTGCGGGTGACCGCCTGGGCGGTGCGGGCCGTCGTCCGCCGCCGGCAGGCGCCCGGCGCCTCCGCCGAGGCCGACATCGTGGAAGTGTCCGGCGGACGTCCCGGGCCGGGCGCCGGACGCGTCGCCCCGGCCTGCACCGGTCGCATCGGCTCGGCCGAACCCGGCCCCGTCTACGCCGTCGGCACCGGCACCGTCACCGTCGCGCACGTTCCGGGCGTCCTTCCCGCCTTCGCGGTGCGGACCGTCAGGAGCAGTGCGGCTGTGTCCGTCCGGAGCGCCCGGCTCGGGGGTGGTGCGGCGGCGGGGACCGGCGCGTAAGGCGCCGCGGATGGCGGTGGTGGCGTCGGGGCGCCGGGGCCCGCCCCGGCCAACCTTCCCGCTCGACGCGGGGGAGTTGGCCGGAATCGGTGGCTCCCCGTGCTCCGGGCGGTGGGGCACCGGGGGTCTGCCGGGTGGGGTGAACCAGCCCCAGTCGCCTCGCCTGCCGGGTGCGCCGCCTTCGGGCGACGGACGGCTCGGAGCGTCCATTCGTCTCTCGCCTCGGCCCTCTCTCGTCGGTCCGCGCCGCCCGGCCGAGCCGGGCGGTGCCCGCGATCCCCTTGGGGTGATGGGGTGTTCGGTGCCGGGTAGCATGCCAGCCCGCGCCCGGACCCCGGCCGATTCGCGGAACTCCGCGCGGCGGGAGGGCGATTGCGGTTATGGTTCCCGGTTCGAACGGACGGTTGGACGACGGTTGGTCGACGAATGGGTGACGCACGGCGGCGAGTGGGTGACGCACGGCGGCGAGTGGGCGACACGCGGCGGCGGGTGGCGACGCGCGGCCGGGCACCCGGCGGCCTCGCCGGCCGCGGTTATCCGCGCCCGTCCCCGACCAGCGCGTAAGCCTCCCTGAGGTCAAGGCCGTTGTACGCGAGCGAGGCGACGTCGCGGACGTGGTGATCGGCGTTCACGGCGACGGACACGGGGACGGCGGCGAAGAGCCGGGCGTCGGACATGGAGTCGCCGTACGCGACGCAGTCGGCGCGCGTGAGCCCGTACGCGGCGCAGAGTTCGTCGGCGATCCGCACCTTCGCCTCGGCGTCGAGGATGCCCGCCGGGTCCACCGGCTCGCGGAACGGGATCGCCGGCCACCGCGAACCGCGGGTGGCGTGGGCGCCCCAGTCGGTGAGGCGTTCCACGAAGAACTGGGGGGACAGTGAGATGACCGCGCAGCGCTCGCCCCGCGCCTCGATGTCCGCCCAGACGTCCTTGATCCCTTCCAGCCACGGCGCGCTCTCGAAGGCCGCGGCCACCACGGCGTCCGTCAGCGCCTCGCCCCACAGCGCGCAGGCGGCCGCCGCGAAGCCGGCCGGGTCGATCAGCCCGTCGAAGAAGTCCCGTTCCAGGGCGTCGATCTCCCGTTCGCAGCCGAGCTGCCGGGATATCTCGATCGCCGCCGCGGAGCCGTGCAGGAGGGTGCCGTCGAGGTCGAACAAGTGCAGTCTGCTCATGGCGGGAAGCGTAGGCGGGCGGCGGGGCGCCCTCCGAGGGAATATCCCCCGGGGGCGCCCCGCCCCGTCTCGCCCCGTCAGCGGCCCACCGCGACGGCCGGCCGGGAGTCCGAGGCATCGGAGGCGCCGGAAGCGTTCCCGGCCACCCGGATGGCGGCGCGGCTCGCGTCCGCCGTCCGCCGCTCCAGGCCCGCCGAGACGAGGGCGAGCACCAGGGCGCCGGCGGTCATCGCCGCGCCGGCCCAGGTCGGCGTCGTGTAGCCGAACCCGGCGGAGATGATCAGGCCGCCGAGCCAGGCGGCGATGGCGTTGCCCAGGTTGAAGGCGCCGATGTTACCGGCGGAGGCCAGGGTCGGGGCGGCGGCGGCCTGGTCGAGCACCCGCTTCTGGAGCGGCGGCACGGTCGCGAAGCCGAACCCGCCGATCAGCGGCAGGGCGATGGCCGTGGTGACCTTGTTCTCCGCGGCCAGTGGCAGCAGGGCGAGGGCCAGGGTGAGCCCGCCGAGGGCCGTGAAGAGCATGGGCATCAGGGCGCGGTCGGCGAACCGGCCGCCGATGAGGTTGCCGCCGAACATCCCGAAGCCGAAGAGGATCAGCAGCCAGGTCACGGAGGAGGGCGCGTACCCGACGACGTCCGTGAGGACGGGCGCCATGTAGGTGCTGAGGGTGAAGACGCCGCCGAAGCCGAGGACGGTCATGGCCATGGCGAGCAGTACCTGCGGGTTGCGGAAGGCGGCGAGCTCGCCGGAGACCGGGGTGCGCTCGGGGTGCGGCAGCCGCGGGACGAGCGTGGCGATGCCCAGCATGGCGAGCAGTCCGAGGCCGGCGATGACGGCGAAGGTGACGCGCCAGCCCGCGCTCTGGCCGAGCAGGGTGCCGAACGGGACGCCGACGATGTTGGAGACCGTCAGCCCCGAGAACATCATCGAGATGGCGCCCGCCTTCTTCCGCGGGGCGACGAGCCCGGCGGCGACGATCGCGCCGATGCCGAAGAACGCGCCGTGCGCGAGGGAGGCCACGATCCGGCCGGCGAGCATCACGCCGAAGGCCGGGGCCACGGCGGACAGCGCGTTGCCCGCGGTGAACAGGCCCATCAGGGAGATCAGCATCTTCTTGCGGGAGACGCGGCTGCCGAGGATCGCGAGGATCGGGGCGCCGATGACCACGCCGAGCGCGTAGCCGGTGGTGAGCCAGCCGGCGGTGGGGACGGAGACGTGGAATTCCTCCGCCACCTCGGGAAGCAGGCCCGAGGTCACGAATTCGGTGGTGCCGATACCGAAGGCGCCTATGGCGAGCGCCAGCAGGGCGAGGGGCATGAGGGGGTCCTTGGGTCGGGGAGGCTCGGGAGGCTCTCGGATGGGGGCGGACGGGTGGGGGACGCGGGGTCCGTCCGGGGCGTCGTCGGCCCGGAGCGCGGGGACGGGCGGGGGGCGTGCGGCGCGCGCCCCGGTCCGCCGGTACGGGCGCCGGGCCGGGCAGGCCGTTCCGGCCCGGCGCCCGTAAGTACGGCCGGGGCGCCCGCCGGTCCATGCGCGCAGCTCCAACCGGCGTCCACAATAATTGCGGACGCCTGTTACATGCAAGCGCTGGCTATTGCGTCGGGGGGATATCCTGGTGATGACGGCCCCGAGGCCGCACCCGCACCCGCACCCGCACCCGTGCGCAGCGTCACCGACCGACGGACGACCGAACGAAGGAGGGCCCCATGACCCGCACCCTGGACCCCGCACTGGCCGGCCTGGCACAGGGCTGGTGTGCCCTCTCCGCGCTGCACGGCCGGATCGAGGCGCACATCGAGCGTGCGCTCCAGGCCGCGCACGGCCTGAGCGTCCGCGAGTTCTCCGTCATGGACGTGCTCAGCCGGCAGCACAGCGGCGAGGGCGGCCACCTTCGCATGAACGAGGTCGCCGACGCGGTGGTGCTCAGCCAGAGCGCCACGACGCGCCTGGTCAACCGGCTGGAGGACCGCGGCCTGCTCACCCGCTACCTGTGTCTCACCGACCGCCGCGGCATCTACACGGACGTCACCGAGGCCGGGCTCGCACTGCTGGCCGAGGCCCGTCCGACCAATGACGCCGCCCTGCGCGAAGCGCTCCGGGAGGCTGCCGCCAGGCCCGAACTCGCCCCGCTCGTCGCCGCGGTGGAATCCCTCGCTCCGGTCTCGTGACGCCCCTCGGGACCGTCCCCATGCCGACCCTCGTGGCGACGCCATGCCGACACATAAGGTCGCGATCATGAGCGACATCGAGTTCCGGCGCGCGACCGCCGACGACATCCCCGCCATCGTGGCCATGCTGGCCGACGACCCGCTCGGCTCCCGACGGGAGTCACCCGACGACCTGACGCCCTACCTGGAGGCGTTCCGCACCCTGGACGCCGACCCCCATCAGCACCTGACCGTCGCCGTCCGGGACGGGCGCACCATAGGCACCCTCCAGCTCACCGTCATCCCCGGCCTCTCCCGGCGCGGCTCCAAGCGCGCACTCGTCGAGGCGGTCCGCGTCCACGCCGACGAGCGGGGGAACGGCATCGGGGGCCGGTTCATGCGGTGGGCCATCGAGGAGGCCCGCCGCCAGGGATGCGTACTCCTCCAACTCACCTCGGACGCGACCCGGGTGGAGGCGCACCGCTTCTACGAGCGGCTCGGCTTCGAGGCGTCGCACCTCGGGTTCAAGTACCACCTCTGAGCCGAGCCTTCCGAACGCGGCGGGTCCGACGGGTCCACAGCTCCACGGGTCCACGAGTCCACAGCTCCACGGGCCCACGACTCCCCAGGCCCGCGCGCTCTACGACTCCCCCGCCCGCCCCCGTACGCCCTCCCGCGCCCGCCGCCGGTGCGCCTTCTGCCGGCACGCCCCGCCGCAGTACCGGGCGGGCCGTCCCGTGCGGGCGGCGGGCAGCGCGGCCCCGCAGACCGGGCAACCCGTTTCGTTACGCCGCGACGGCGCCTGGACGGGGAGTTTCGTCACGTTCCGGCCCGGCCGCAGAGCGTCGCACATCAGGGCCGTCATCCGCCCCGGCTCACCGTGGGAGCCTCGCCGCTGCTCCATCGAGAGGCAGCCGAGCAGCAGGACCAGCACGTCGTCCAGCGTGACGTCCCGCCGTACCGCACCGGCCAGTTGGGCCCGGTCCAGCAGGACGGACAGCGCCTCGCGGAAGTCCCGCTCCACGCCCGGCGACGGGTCGAACCGGCCCTCCGCGCTCGCCTCCAGGGCGTCGCAGAGGCCCTTGTTCCGCGCCGACAGCCGGACCACCGACGCCAGGTACCGGAAGAACACCGGACCGGGGTCGGCGGCGTCGGCCAACTCCCGTGCCGTGTCGGTGAAAAGCCGCACGCGGTCCACCACCGTCGCCCTGAACAGCGCTTCCTTGGAAGGGAAATGCCGATAGACGGTGCCCGTGCCGACCCCGGCCCGGCGCGCGATCTCCCCCAGCGGGACGCTCAATCCCGCTTCCTCGAAGGCGGATCGGGCCGCCTGGAGCACCAGCTGACGGTTGCGGCGCGCGTCGGCCCGGAGCGGGCCCGGCCGGCTGCCGGAGGGCGTCGGAGCGGGATTCCGCGACATGGTGGGGGCCTCAGGAAAGAGCGGGGCGGAGCACAGCAGAAACGGGATGCGAGTTCCGATTCTAGCGTGGCGGATCGAGTGGGCGGCCGAGGCGGATCGGGCTCGGCGAGCCCGCCGGACGCCCATGGCAAAATCAGCGCGTGCAGATCGGGATGCTGGGTCCGTTCGAGGTGCGCGCGAACGACGGCGACTTGGTCGACGTGCCGGGCGCGCGGCTGCGCGCGCTGCTCGCCGCCCTCGCGCTCGCACCGGGCCGGGTGGTCCCGAAGGCGTCACTCGTCGACTGGATCTGGGGGGAGAACCCGCCCGCCGACGCGGCGAACGCCCTGCAGCGCCTGGCCTCCCGACTGCGGAAGGCGCTGCCGGACGGCGACGCGGTCGAAGGCCGGACGGACGGCTACCGGCTGGCCGTGGAGCCCGACGCGGTCGACGCCGTGCGGTTCGAACGCCTCGTCACCGCCGCACACGCCCGTACCGAACAGCCCCGCCCAGCGGACGCGCCCACAGCGGACGCGCCCACAGCAGCCACCCGTACGGCAGCCGCCTCCGAACGGGCCCGCCTGCTGCGCGAGGCCCTCGGCCTGTGGCGCGGTGCCGCCCTGCAGGACGTCCCCCTGCGGGACAGCGCCGCGTTCGACGCCGCGGCCGGCCGCTTGGAGGCGCTGCGCCTGGCCGCCCTGGAGGACCGGTTCGACGCGGAGATCGCCCTCGGGCGCGGCGCGGAGGCGGTCCGGGAGCTGACCGACCTGGTGGCCGCGCACCCGCTGCGGGAACGGTTCGCCGCCGCCCTGATGCGCGCCCTCGCCGCCGCCGGCCGCGACAGCGAGGCGCTGCTGGTGTACGAGCGGGCGCGGGAGGCCCTGGCCGACGCGCTGGGCGCCGACCCCTCCCCGGAGCTGGCCGCGCTGCACGTCGCGCTGCTGCGGGGCGAGGTGGCGCGCCGCGAGGAGCCCCCGAAGACCAACCTGCGCGCCGAGCTGACCACCTTCGTCGGCCGGGACGCCGACGTCACCGCCGTCCGGGAGCTCGTCGCCGGGCACCGGCTCACCACTGTGCTCGGCCCGGGCGGCTCGGGCAAGACCCGGCTGGCCGCGGAGACCGCGCGGACGCTGCTCGGCGAACTGCCGGACGGCGTCTGGCTGGTCGAGCTCGCCGCCCTCGGCCCGGACGGCGACGTCGCCGACGTGGCGCATTCGGCGCTCGCCGGGCTCGGCCTCCGGGACGCCCTCCTCGGCGGCGCCCCGCACGCCGAGCCGGCGGACCGGCTCGTCGCCGCCGTCCGGGACCGCGAGGCCCTGCTGATCCTGGACAACTGCGAGCACGTCATCGAGTCCGCGGCGGTCTTCGCCCACCGGCTGCTCGGCGAGTGCCGGCGGCTGCGCGTCCTGGCGACCAGCCGGGAGCCGCTGGGCATCACCGGCGAGGCGCTGTGGCCCGTCGAACCGCTGGCCCTGCCGGGGGCGGACGCGGAGCCGGGCGTGATCGCGTCGTCCCCCGCCGTCCGGCTGCTGCGCGACCGGGCCGGGGCGGTGCGCCGGGACCTCGCGGCCGACGACCGCACCCTGACGACGCTGGCGCGCGTCTGCCGGGCGCTGGACGGGATGCCGCTGGCGATCGAACTGGCCGCGGCCCGCCTCCGCACGCTCTCCGTCGACCAGCTCGCCGCCCGCCTCGACGACCGCTTCCGCCTGCTGACCGGCGGCAGCCGGACCGCGCTGCCGCGCCACCGCACGCTGCGGGCGGTCGTCGACTGGAGCTGGGAGCTGCTCACCGACGCCGAACGGGCGGTCCTGCGCAGGCTGGCGGTCTTCTCCGGCGGCGCGAGCCTGGAGGCGGCCGAACACGTCTGCGCGAGCGAAGCGGACGGCGTCACGCGCGACGACGTCCTCGACCTGCTCACCGCCCTGACCGAGAAGTCCCTGCTGGTCGCCGAGGGCGACGGCGCCCCGCGCTACCGCATGCTCGGCACGATCAAGGAGTACGCCGCGCAGCGCCTGGCGGAGGCGGGCGAGGCGGAAGCGGCACGCCGGGCGCACCTGGCGTACTTCACCGGGCTTACCGAGGCGGCCGACGCGCACCTGCGCCGCGCCGAGCAGCTCGACTGGCTGGCCACGCTCGACGCCGAGCACGACGACATCGTCGCGGCGCTGCGCGGCGCGCTCGCGGCCGGCGAGACGCAGGCGGCGATGCGGCTCGCGGCGGGCGCGGGCTGGTACTGGTGGCTCAGCGGGCACAAGGCCGAGGGCCACGAGCTGGTCACGGCCGCCGCCGCGGCGCCCGGCACGGCGGACGACGAGGTCCGGGCGATGGCGTACGGGCTGGTGGTGCTGTTCGTCAGCGGCGGGCAGGGCGACGAGCACCACGCGGAGCACTGGATCCACGAGGCGTACCGGCTCGGCCGGAACGGGCGGTACCGCTACCCGCTGCTGAGGCTCGTCGATCCGCTGGAACGCATGCTGCGGACGCCCGGCGCGGCCCTGTCCGCGTTCGAGCCGCTGCTCGACGACGAGGACCCGTGGGTACGCGCCCTGGGCCGCTGGCACCTGGGCAAGATGCGGGTCATGCTCGGCCACGGCGGGCGGGAGGCGGACGCGTACCTGGAGGGCGCGGTGGCCGAGTTCCGGGCGCTGGGTGAGCGGTACGGGATCTCGATCGCCCTGACCGAACTGGCGGAACGGATCGCGGTACGCGGCGAGTTCGCCGCCGCCTGCGAGCACTACGAGCAGGCGATCGCGGCCGTTACCGAGGTCGGCGCCACCGAGGACGTCATCCGGATGCGGGCCCGGCAGGCCCGCCTGTACCGGCTGCTCGGCGACGAGGCGGCCGGCGCCGCGGCCCTCGCCGAGGCGACGCGCCGCGCGGAGCGGGTCACCTGGCCGGACGCGCTGATCGACCTGGCCCTGGTACGGGCCGAACTCGCCCGCTGGCGGGGCGACACCGACGAGGCCCGCCGGCAGCTCGGCGTCGCGACGGCCCTCTGGGGCGACGAGGCGGAGCAGCCGAACGTCCGCGCCGGACGCCACGATCTGCTCGCCTACCTCACCGACGACGTCGAGGAGTCCCGTTCGCACCGCGCGGCGGCCTGCGCGGCGGCGGCCGAGGCGGGGCACGCGCCGCTGATCGCGCAGGTGCTCGTCGGGGTCGCCGACCTGGCGCTGCGCCGCGCTGAGCCCGCGCAGGCGGTGCGGCTGCTCGCGGCGAGCGCGGCCGTGCGCGGGCTGCCGGACCGCTCCCACCCGGACGCGATCCGGATCGAGCGGGTGGCGCGGGAGTGCCTCGGTGCGGCGGCTTTCGCGGGGGCGGCCCGGGAGGGGGCTCTGGAGGGGGCGGATGGCGGCTGGGTCCGGCTGGTGGAGGCCGCGTTGGCGTAGGAGGGACATCAAACGCCGGACGGGCTTTATCAAGCCCGCATCAAGCCCGCTTCTTGAACGTCGCGACCGCCCACACGTACCCCAGCACCGCGAAGCCGACGCACCAGGCCACCGCCGCGGCCGCGTCGCCGCCCGAGGGGTGTCCCGCCAGGAGCCCGCGCAGCGTCTCGATGATCGGGGTGAAGGGCTGGTACTCCACGAACTGCCGCACGCCGGTCCCCATCGTGTCCGCGGGGACGAACGCGCTGCTCAGGAACGGCAGCATGACCAGCGGAACGGCGGCCATGCCCGCCGACTCCACGGTCTTCGCGGCCAGCCCCAGGGCGACGGTCAGCCAGCCGGCCGAGACGCCGAGCAGCAGGACCATTCCCACCACGCCGAGCCAGTCGAGGGCGCCCGCCTCCGGGTCGAAGCCCATCGCGAAGGCGACCCCGACGATGGCCGCGCAGGCGACGACGCAGCGCAGCGCGGTGATGACGACGTGCCCGGTCAGTACGGCGCCCCGGGAGACGTCCATGACCTTGAACCGGTTGATGACGCCCTTCGTCATATCGGAGTTGACGGCCGCCGCCGTGGTCCCCAGCCCGTAGCTGATGGCCATGACGAGCAACCCCGGCGTCACGTAGTCGATGTACTTCTCGCCGACGGCGAAGCCGCCGCCGAGCACCTTGACGAACATCAGCATGATGACGATGGGGAACAGGAGCGCCTGGAACACCGTGACGGGATTCCGCACCGTGTGCTTGAGGTTGCGGCGCAGCATGATCAACGAGTCGGCCAGGGGCGCGGGGAGCGTGGTCACGGCGCGATCGCCTCCTTGTGGGTGTGGTCGGTGCCGGCGTGGTCGGTGCCGGTGCGGTCGGTGCCGGTGCGGTCGGTGAGGGAGAGGAAGACGTCGTCGAGGTCGGGGGTGTGGACGGTCAGTTCGTCGGCCTGGACGCCGGACGCGTCGAGCCAGTCGAGGAGGGCGCGGAGTTCGCGCTGGCTGCCGTCGCTGGGGATCCGCAGGGACAGCGTCTCGTCGTCCGCGGTCGCCTCGCGCAGCGCGCCGGCGGCGGACCGGTACGCGGCCGGGCCGGTGAACCGCAGCCGCACGTACCCGCCGGGGACCAGCCGCTTCAATGCGTCGGGGCTGCCCTCGGCGGCGATCGCGCCGCCGCTCAGCACCGCGACGCGGTCGGCGAGTTCGTCGGCCTCCTCCAGGTACTGGGTGGTGAGGAAGATGGTGGTGCCGTCGGCCACCAGCGCGCGGACGATGTCCCACATCGTGCGGCGGCTGCGCGGGTCGAGGCCCGTCGTCGGCTCGTCCAGGAAGATGATCCGAGGAGTGCCGACCAGCGTCATCGCCAGGTCCAGCTTCCGGCGCATGCCGCCGGAGTACGCCGCCGCCGGCTTGTCCGCCGACTCCGTCAGGTCGAACCGCTCCAGCAGTCCCGCGACCACCCGGCCGGCGGAGCGGACGCGCTTCAGGTCCGCCATCAGCCGGAGGTTCTCCCGGCCGGTGAGCAGGTCGTCCACCGCCGCGAACTGCCCGGTGACGCCGATGGCCGCGCGGACGTCCCTGGTCCCGGTCGCGACGTCGTGCCCGGCGACGCGCACCGTTCCGGCGTCGGCCCTCGCCAGCGTGGTCAGGATGTTGACGGTCGTCGTCTTGCCCGCGCCGTTCGGGCCGAGCAGGGAGAAGACCGACCCCGCGGGGACGTCGAAGTCGATGCCGTCGAGGACGACTTGATCACCGTATGTCTTGCGCAGTCCCGAGACCGCGATCGCCGAACCGTTCATGCCCCTACCGTCGCGGCCGGCCCTGACACGCGGCTGTCACGCCCCTGACACGGGTCCTGACACGGGCCCATACACGGGCCCTGACACGCGTCCCCGTACGACGAAGCGGCCGGCGCGCACCCCGCGCACCGGCCGCTTCCGCCGTCGGAGATCAGCCTTGGACGAGGCCGTCCCACTCCGCCCCCGCCGCGGCCAGCACCTCGTCGTCGTCCGCGACCGGGACGCCGAGCGTCCGCAGGCCCGCCGCGAGGGCCGCCAGGGAGGCCAGGACGGTGGCGCGGGCGGCGGCCCTCCCGTAGTGGTTCACCCGGATCATCTCCTTGGCGAGCGCGCCGCCGCCCGCCTGGAGCGGTACGGCCGGGTCGGCCGCCAGGGCCGCCGCGACGATCTCCCGCGCGTCGACGCCCTCGGGCGCGCGCAGCGTGGTCGCGGCGGGCGCCGCGTGCTCGCGCCGGACGACGTACGGGGTGAGCCCGCCCAGCGCGCGGACGCCGGTGCGGGTGGCGCCCCGGGCGGCCAGGTGGCGGCCGATCACCGCGTCCAGGCCGTCGGCCGCGATCCGGTCGGCCGCCTGCTCCAGGGCCAGCATCTCCAACTGGGCGGGGGCGTGCGGCAGTACCGCGCGCCCTCCGTCGATCCAGCGCTCCTTCCAGTCCAGCAGGGACAGGTACGAGCGCCGGGGCGCCTGCTCGTTGGCCGCGATCCGCTCCCACGCGCGGGCGCTGACCGACACCGTGGACACGCCCGCCGGACCGGCCATCGCCTTCTGCCCGCCGATGACGCACAGGTCCACGCCCCACTCGTCGGTGAGCAGCGGCTCGGCGGCGACGGAGGCGACGGCGTCCAGCATCAGCAGCGCGCCGTGCTCCCGCACCACGCGGCCGATCCCGGCGACCGGGTTGGTGTTGCCGGTGGCCGCCTCGGCGTGCACCAGGCTGACGAAGTCGATCTCCGGGTGGGCGCGCAGCGCGTCGGCGATCCGCTCCGGACTCACCGCGCCGCTGAACGGCGCCGACACCGTGACCACGTCGGCGCCGCAGGACCGCAGCCACCCGCCGAACGTCTCGCCGTACGGCCCGGTGATCACGTTGAGGGCGGTGCTGCCGGGGCGCACGGCCGAGCGGATGCACGCCTCCAGCGGCAGCAGCGCCTCGCCCTGCAGGGTGACGACGGTCTCGCGGGTGCGCATCAGCGCGGCGATCTTGTCCTCGATGCGGGCGAAGTGGTCCGCGCCCAGCGGCGGGAGGTCGAGCAGGTCCGGTGCGGTGTTCGCGGTCACGGTGCCTTCCAGGATGTGGTGGCGCCGCGGCGCGGCGCCCGCCGGTCTCTGCCCCGACCCTACGCCGGGGCGGCCCCGGGTCCTACGGAGCGGTTCAGCGCCGGCCGCCCTCCGCCACCCCGCGCCAGCCGCCCTCGGCCACCCCGCCCGGAACGGCGTCCTCCGGCGCGTACGGCTCCCGGGTGTAGACGAAGGAGCCGAGGTCCAGGTGGCTCACCGTGCCGTCCGCCCGCCGGACGACCCGGAGCGTCTCGCCCGCGAAGTAGTTGTCGAGGCCGGTCCACGTCCCGTCCTCCTCCGGCCGGAACCGTGAGGCGCGCACGCCCCCGCCGGCGAGCGGCGCCAGGTCGAGCGTCCGGCCCGGCCCCAGCCGGAGGACCATGGCCCGGGGCCCCCAGTACCAGGGGCCGGTGAGCTCCAGCAGCGTGAGGTCCGGGTCCGCATCCGGGCGCCACGGCTCCGGAATGCGAGGCTCCGCCTCGGCGGTGGTCAGCACGAGCCGGGCGGCGAGCGACACGACCTCCGGCATGGACGTCTGGTTGGCGAGGGTGGCGGCCGCCAGTCCCTCCTCCGGGGAGGCGAGAACGGCCCCGACGAAGCCCGGCATGGAACCCGCGTGACCGACCAGGACCCGGCCGTCCACCCGGATCAGCTGGAGCCCGAGGCCGTAGGACGCGCTCCAGTCCGCGTTCTGCGGCTCGGCCGCGGGCCGCCGCATCTCCGCCAGCGTCGCCGCGGAGAGCACCCGCTCGTCGCCCTCCATCAGGAAGGCCGCGAACCGGCCCAGATCGGCGACGGTCGACCAGAGCTGCCCCGCCGGCGCCATCAGGCCGGTCTCCGCGGCCGGTTCCGGAAGGACGACGTCCGCCCAGGGGTGCACGGCCCAGCCCTCCGCGTGGGGGGCCTCCGGTCCGTACGTCGTCCGCTCCATGCCCAGCGGCAGCAGCACCTCGCGGCGCAGGACCGGGTACCAGGGCTCCCCCCCGCAGCTTCTCGACGAGGGCGCCGAGCAAGGCGTAACCGGTGTTGGAGTAGTGGTACAGCTCCCCCGCCCGGTGCCGCTGCGGGCGCTCGCCGAACAGGTCCGCCGGCGTCGGGCGCAGCTCCCCGCCCGTCCGCTCCCACCACGGGCCGCGCGACTCCGCTGCCAGGCCGGAGCCGTGGGCGAGGAGTTGGGCGACGGTCGCCTCCCCGCCGGCCGGCGTGTCCAGGTGGCGGCCGAGCGGGTCGCCGAGGTCGAGCAGGCCCTCGTCGCGCAGCCGCAGGACGAGTACGGCGATCAGGGCCTTGGTGATCGACCCGATGCGGTACTGGGTCGCCTCCGGGTCCGGCTCACGCCCGTCCACCGCCCCCCGGCCGGCGGCCCACACCGGCCGTCCGTCCCGGACCAGGGCCGCCACCAGGGACGGGGCCCGGCCCTGGACCTGGGTGGTGGCGACCTGGTGCAGGAGCGCCCGACGGGTCGCGGGCAACAGGTCTGCGAAACGGTCGGTCTCCGTGATGCCGGAGGTGTTCGCGATTCCGGAGGTGCTCGTGGTGTTCTCGTGATCCCTGGCCATTTCCGCAGCCTAAACAGTCCTCCTGTGACGGGCGGATGTAACGGGCGGAGATTTCTGTCTTCCCCCTTGCCCAGCGCTGGCCTTGACGTCCGCGTCAACGTTTACGGTCACTTCATGCGGATCGG
Organism: Streptomyces mobaraensis; assembly: GCF_020099395.1. NCBI lineage: Bacteria > Bacillati > Actinomycetota > Actinomycetes > Kitasatosporales > Streptomycetaceae > Streptomyces > Streptomyces mobaraensis. The sequence goes on from NZ_CP083590.1 coordinate 3,716,707, forward strand.
GGAACTGGCCGAACAGGCCGGAATCAGCACACGCGCCCTGCGGCACTACGAGTCGCTCGGCCTCCTGCCCGCCCGCCGCGCGGGCAACGGGTATCGCGACTACGACGAGGCCGACCTGCGGCTCCTGCGCCAGATCCGTACGCTCCAGGACTTCGGTTTCGGCCTGGAGGACACCCGTCCGTTCGTCGAGTGCCTGCGCGCCGGCCACCCCGCCGGCGACTCCTGTCCGGCGTCCCTGGAGGTCTACCGGCGCAAACTCGCCGAGCTGGACGAGTGCATCGAGCGGCTGGCCCAGGTCCGCGCCGAGGTGAGCGCGCAACTGACCCGCGCCCAGCGGGAACGCGCCGCGCTGGAAGCGGAGGCCGACGTCCCGGGCGGCCCGCCACCGCGCTGCGCGCTCACGCCGTGCGACGCGGGGGACGCCGGGCAGGCCGAGTACGCCTGAACGACTCACTTCCCTATCCCTCACCGAGTCCCTCATTCACGGAGGAACGGCTTCCCATGACCACGACCACGCCCACGACCACGACCACGCCCACGCCCACGCCCACGCCCACGCCCACGACGACGCCCACGCCCACGACGACGCCCAAACCCACCGCCACCCCGGTAACTCCCGTCACCGACGCCACTTTCCCCGCCGAGGTCCTCGCCTCCGGCCTGCCCGTCCTCGTGGAGTTCACCGCCGACTGGTGCGGCCCCTGCCGGCAGATCGCCCCGGTCCTCGCCGAACTGGCGGCGGCCGAGGCGGGCCGGCTGAAGGTCGTCTCGCTCGACGTGGACTTCAACCCCGCGACGGCCGCGGCCCACCGCGTGCTGTCGGCCCCGACCCTGACGCTGTTCCGCGCCGGCGAGCCGGTCCTGACCCTGGTCGGCGCCCGCCCCCTGCGCCGCCTGCGGCAGGACCTCGCCGCCGAGCTGCCCTGGATCGCCCCCAGCTGACGGGCGCGGGGTCACCACACGGGCACGGGTCACCCCATAGGCGCGGAGTCACCACACGGGCGCGCGGTCACGCCACAGGCACGGGCTCACCACACCGGCCGCAGGGGCGGTGGTTCGTCACCGCCCATGGCCCGGACCAGCCGGGCGAGTTCGGCGTGGAGGACGGGCAGGCGGGGGCCGCCGGGCCGGTCGCCGAGCTCGGCCTCCAGCCGGTGCATGACCCGCCCGGCGACGGCCAGGTGGGCATGGGCCGCCTCGGTGAGGACGACGAGCCGCCGCCGCCCGCCCGCCGGGTGCGGCTCCCTGCGGACGTACCCCGCCCGCTCCAGCCGGTCGACGAGCTGTCCCGCCGCCTGCTTCGTCATCCCCAGCCGTTCCGCCAGCTCACTGGCGGTGGCGCCCCCTCCGCGCAGGAGCTGGAACACCATGCCGTGCACGGGCCGCAGGTCACCGTAACCGGCCTCCGCCAGGCGGGCGTTGAACTCCCCCAGCAGGAGCTGGAAGCCCATGCCCAGCAGGAAGGTGAGTTCGAGGCCGGGGAAGGGGTCGTCGGCACGGCTGATCGGGTCGTCGGTCACGGAAACATGCTGACACAGGAAAGTAAAGCTGCTTTACTCATTCGCGTCCGGCGCGAGTAAAGCAGCTTTACTCCGTGTTGGCGCCCGCCCTTCCCGCAGCCGCCCTTGGAGCGACGATGCACGTCATCACCCCGTCCGTCGACCGCACGACCTTCACCCCCAACGCCGTCATGACCCACCTCGCCGCCCCCAGCGCGGGCAGCACCGAACTCAGCACGTGGCGCGTGCGGATGGAGGCGGGCGCCGCGGGCCCGGAGCACTCCATGGACCGCGAGCAGGTGTGGACGGTGCTCAGCGGCGCGCTCTCCTTCACCGCCGACGGGACCACCGAGACCGTGCGCGCGGGCGGCGCGGTCGTCCTGCCGCCCAACGTGCTGCGCCAGGTGCGCGCGGCGGACGACGCGGGCGCCGAGGCGCTCGTCGCCATGCGCGCCGACGGCCAGGTGTCTGTACCGGGGCAGCCGGGCTCGCGCGCGCTCCCCTGGACCTCCTGAGCGCCCCACCGCCGCCGGTCAACCCCGCCGGTCCGGGGTGGCGGTGGCGTCGCGGACCGGCATGACGAGGGTCGTGAAGCTCCCCTGGTCAGCCGAGCGCACGACGACCGGGCCGGTGGGCGACGCGATCTCCAGCAGCGCGTCGGGGCCGACGCCCGCGTCCAGGGCCGCCAGGAACACCGCCGGATCGAAGGCGACGCGCAGCGGCGGCCCGGTACACACGGCGCGCAGGGTGACACCGTCGGCGCCGTCGCCGGTGACGACGAGTCCGTCCCCCTCCGCCCGCAGCAGTACGGGACCGGCGCCGGCCGCCCCCGCGGCGCCGAGCGCGCCGCACAGGCCGGCGCGGTCCACGATCACCCGGTGCCGCGGGGCCGGCAGCTCGTCCAGGACCAGCCGGTACGCGGGGAACTCCTCTTCCGTGTAAGGGGCCACGGTCCGGGTCTCGTCACCGGCGCACAGCCTGAGGCCGTACCCGTCGAGCACCACGGTCACCTCCGGCCACCGCAGCGCCCAGGACGCCGCCCGTCGCAGGTCGGGGACGTCGACGAGGGCGTGGCGGCGGCGGCCGGCCCAGTCGTCGGCGTCCTCCGCACGCAGCACCCGGACGGCGAGGCGGTAACGGTCGGTGGCCACCAGCCGCACCTCGTCCCCCTCCAGCTCCAGCAGCACCCGGCCCAGCACCGGGAACGCCTCCCGGCCGGGCCCCTCGGCGGCGGCGGGCGCCACCTGCCGTACGGCGGCGGCCAGTTCGAGCCCGCCCAGCCGCGCCGACGCCCTGCCGCCCGCCGCCGGCAGGGTGCCCAGCAGATCCTCGACCGCCGTCCGGGCCGCCGCGGCGGCGGCGCGGGTGGTCCGCAGGTGGTCGCGGAGGATCCGTTCGGCCTGTTCCGGAGGTCCGTCGAGCACGGACACCGCGTCGACGAGCGGCAGCCCGGCGGCCCTGAGCCGGCGGACGAGCAGGGCGCGGCGCTCCTGGTCCGGGCGGTAGGAGCGGTAGCCGGTTACGGCGTCGACGTGGGCGGGGCGCAGCAGGCCGCAGTCGTCGTAGAAGCGCAGGGCGCTGGGGGCCAGCCCGACCCTGCGGGCGAAGGCCCCGATGCTCAGAAGTGGCTCGGGATCGCCTTCCGAGCGGCTGGGGGTGTCCGTGGGATGCATGTGGGGGATCCTCGACCTTCGAGCGGCTTGAAGGTCAAGACCGGCGCACAGTCCCGGGGTGCCCCGACGGCAAGCCCTCAGGCGACTCAAAGGACTTAAACGCCTCAGACGGCGCGGCAAGCCCCGCTCGGCCGCGACGAGTTGTGTCAGCGCGCAGCCCCCACCGACCCGGCCGGCCCCTCAAGTTCCTCCAGGAGCTCCCGCAACGTCTCGACGAACCGGTCCCGCTTCTCCTCCGACAGCGGCCCCAGCAGGCGCCGTTCGGTCGCGAGGTGTTCCGGCAGCGCCCGGTCGATGAGTTCGCGCCCCTCGTCCGTCAGGGAGACGCGGACGCCCCGCCCGTCCTCCTCGTTGGGCGTGCGGACCACCAGGCCGCGCCCCTCCAGGCGGTCGAGGCGCTGGCTGATCGCGCCGGAGGTCACCATTCCGGCCCGCATCAGCTCGGTCGGCGTCAGACGGTGCGGGGGCGCGCTGCGGCGCAGGGTGGCGAGGACGTCGAACGAGGCCCGGTCGAGGCCGTGGGCGGCGAAGGTCCGCCCCAGCTCGGCGTCGACCACCCGCTTGAGCCGGCTCAGCCTGCCGAACACGGCCATGGGCGAGACGTCCAGGTCGGGCCGCTGGGCGGCCCACTGTTCCAGCACGAGGTCGACGTGATCTGCCACCCATCCACCCTAGCAATGCCTTAGCGGTGAGGTAGATCACCCCTCGCCGACGATCAAGTTAGCTTAGCGATGAGCTAATTTATCTTCGTGCTAAGCAAACGACTGCGTGTCCTCCTCCTCACCGCGCTCGCGCCGGCCCTCTGGGGCACCACCTACTACGTCACCACCGAATGGCTGCCCCCGGGCCGCCCGCTGCTGGCGGCGGTCCTGCGGGCGCTGCCCGCCGGCCTGTTCCTGGTGGCGCTCACCCGGCGGCTGCCGCGCGGCGACTGGTGGTGGCGCGCGCTCGTCCTCGGCACGCTCAACATCGGCGCCTTCTTCGCCCTCCTCTTCGTCGCCGCGTACCGCCTCCCCGGCGGCGTCGCCGCCACCGTCGGCTCCGTACAGCCGCTGATAGCCGCCCTCCTCTCCACCGGCCTCCTCGGCAAGCGGCTCACCACCCGCACCCTCGTCGCCGGAATCGCGGGCGTCGCGGGCGTCGGCCTGCTCGTCCTCCGGGCCGAGGCGCGGCTGGACGGGGTCGGGGTCGCCGCCGCCCTGGGCGGAGCCCTCCTCATGGCGACGGGCGTGGTGCTCAGCAAGCGCTGGCCGTCCCCGGCGCCCCTCCTCGCCACCACCGGCTGGCAGCTGGTGGCCGGCGGCGTGCTCCTCGTCCCGGTCGCCCTGCTCGTCGAGGGCCTCCCGCCGGCCGGCCTGACCGCCGGGAACCTGGCGGGGTACGCCTACCTCTCCGCCGTCGGGACCGCGCTCGCCTACGCCCTGTGGTTCCGCGGCCTGCGCGAACTGCCCGCCACGGACGTGACGTTCCTCGGCCTGCTCAGCCCGCTCGTCGCCACGGCCATCGGCCTGATCGCCGTCGGGGAGCGGCTCACCGCCCTGCAGTCGCTGGGCGGCCTGATCGTCCTCGGCTCCCTCGTCGCGGCCCAGCTCCGCCCGTCGGCGGCCCGGCGCGAGGCCGCCGCCCCGACCCGCTGATCCCCCTCCTCTTCACCGTCTTCAACGCCCTCAACGCCATTCACAAGGAGAATGACCATGCGCATCACCATCTTCGGCGCGGCAGGCAACGCGGGAAGCACCATCGCGGCCGAGGCACTGGCCCGCGGTCACCAGGTCACCGCCGTGGTCCGGAACGCGGCCCGCTTCGACCGGCTGCCCGCGGCGGCCGCACACCGCACCGGCGACGCCGCCGATCCGGGCGACGTGGCACGGCTGGCGGCCGGCCAGGACATCGTGGTGAGCGCGGTCAGGCCCGCGCCGGGCCGCGAACACGACCTGGTCACCGCCACCAAGGCGCTGCTCGCCGGCGTCGCCGGAACCGGCGCCCGGCTGCTGGTCGTCGGCGGCGCCGGCAGCCTGACCGTGCCGGGCGGCGACGGCCGTACCGTCCTCGACGACCCCGCCTGGGTGCCGGATGCCTGGCGGCCGATCGCCCAGGCGAGCACGGAGCAGTTCGCCCTCGTCCGCGCCGCCGGCCCCGACGTCGAGTGGACGTACGTCAGCCCGCCGGCCCTGCTGGAGAACGGCGAGCGGACGGGCGGCTACCGCTCGGGCACCGACGAACTGCTGGTCGACGCCGACGGCAACTCGGCGATCTCGTACCAGGACTTCGCGGTCGCCCTGCTGGACGAGGCCGAGCGGCCGAGGCACCGCGGGGCGCGGTTCACCGTGGCCTACTGACCGCCCGGGAGCCGGCTCACCGTGGCGTACCGACCGCCCCGCGAGCCGGCTTCCGCCGGTCACAGCACCTTGACCGTCCCACCGTCGATCACGTAGTCCGCGCCGGAGACGTTGCCCGCCACGTCGGACAGCAGGAACGTGATCAGCGCCGCGACCTCCTCCGGCTCGGTGATCCGCCCGGTGGTGATGCCGAACGCCGCCGGCAGGCCCTGGAGAAAGGCGTCGTAGTCCTCGACCCCGGCGGCCTCCGCTATCTTCCCGCCGAAGCTCTCCGGCCCCGCCCAGATGCTGGTCCGGACGACGCCGGGGGACACGGTGTTGACGCGCACGCCCTGCGGGCCGAACTCCTCGTTGAGGGACTTCCCGAACGCGGTGAGCGCCGCCTTCGCCGCGCTGTAGGCGATGGGACCGGCCGAGGGGAGACGGGAGTTGACCGACGAGACGTTGACGATCGTCCCGCGGCGCTCGACGAGGCTGGGGAGGGCGAACCGGGAGACGCGTACGGCACTCATGAGGTTGAGGTCGAAGACGCCCCGCCACTGGTCGTCGTCCACGTCGAGGAAGCCGCCCGGCTCGACGTCGTCGCCGGCGCCGACGTTGTTGACCAGCAGGTCGATGCCGCCGAGGGCGGCGAGGGCCCGCTCCTCCAGGGTCCGTACGCCCTCGGGCGTGCCCAGGTCGGCGGAGACCGCCACGGCGCCCGTCTCGCGCAGCTCGGGAGTGATCGTCCGGGCCGCTCCGACCACGCGTACGCCCTCGGCGACCAGCGAACGGACGGTGGCCAGGCCGATGCCGCGGCTCGCGCCGGTGACGACGGCGGTCTTGCCGGTGAGGTGGAGATCCATGATGTCCTCGCCATTCTTGAATTAGAGGTACAAAAAGAGGTCAGAAAAAGGGCGGGAAAGGGCCCCGGACGACCGGCGCGAAGTCGAGCGAACGCGCCGGGGCCGCCGGGGCCGCCCGTCAGAGTCCGTCGATCACAGCGTCGATCACGCGGTCCAGCCGTTCCGGACCGTCCGCGACCCGGGCCATGAGCCGCAGGCCGATCACCGTGTTCAACAGCAGACTCCCGACGCCCCGGGCGTCCCGGCCGGCAGCGATCTCCCCCGTCCGCTGCCCCTTCTCGATCAGGGCACGGAAAGCGTCCTCGGTGCGGTCGAACATGCGCCGGACGAGCGCGACGGCCTCTTCGTCCCTGCCGCCCAGTTCGGCCGCCGTGTTGACGGCCATGCAGCCGCGGCGGCCGGGATCGGCGAGATCCATTTCGGCGAGCAGACGCAGCGTCCGGCGCAGCAGCTCCTTGACCGGACCGTCAGCCTCCAGCAGCTCGACGAGCGCGAGCGCCTGGCCGTCGCGGTACCGGCACAGCGCCCGCTCGAACAACTCCCGTTTGCTGCCGAAGGTGTTGTAGAGGCTGCCCTTGCCGATGCCGAGCGCGTCGACCAGGTCCTGGGGCGTGGTGGCGGCGTACCCCTTGCTCCAGAACACCTCCATGGCCCGCTCGACGGCGAGGTCCGGATCGAACTGCTTCGGCCTTCCCATGATCGATAACCTACCGCTTTCTTGACCCACAGGTCAATAACTACGCCTCCCACTCTGAGGCCGAAGACCTAACCGTTCCAAAACACTAACGGTTAGTCTTACGTTCCCGGCATGAAGAAAGTGAGCTTCGCCGAATTCGGCGGTCCCGAGGTGCTCCGACTCATCGACGCCGAGGAGCCCCACGCGGGCCCCGGCCACCTACGCGTCGCCGTGCGGGCGGCGGGCGTGAACCCCGTCGACTGGCGGATCCGGGAAGGCCAGTTCCGGAAGACCCGTCCGGTCGAACTGCCCGCCGGGGTGGGACAGGACGCCGCCGGAGTGGTGGACGAGGTCGGTGAGGGCGTCGAAGGGGTCGAGGTCGGCGACCTCGTGTTCGGGCGGGGCTCCGGCACGTACGCCGAGTACGCCGTGCTGTCGGCCTGGGCCCGGATGCCCGAGGGCCTGACCTTCGAGGAGGCCGCCGGCTACCCCTCCGTCGTGGAGACCGCGCTGCGCGTCGTCCGCGAGTCCGGAGTGCGGCCCGGGCAGACACTGCTGGTCAGCGGCGCGTCAGGGGGCGTCGGATCGGCGGTGCTGCAGATCGCCCGCGACCGCGGCATCACGGTGATCGGCACGGCCGGGGCCGCGAACCAGGACTACCTGCGCGGCCTGGGCGCTCTCGCCACGACCTACGACGAGGGCTGGACCGACCGGGTCCGGCGGCTCGGCCGCGTCGACGCGGCGCTCGACCTGGCAGGCTCGGGCGTGATCCGCGAGCTCGTCGAACTGACCGGGGATCCGCGGAAGGTCGTCTCCATCGCCGATCTCGGCGCGCCGGACCACGGGGCCCGGTTCTCCGGCGTGACCGGTGACGTACCGCGGGCCCTCGCCGAGGCCGTCGACCTCATCTCCCGCGGAAGGCTCCACATCCCGGTCGAGAAGACGTACGCGCTCGCCGACGCCGCCACCGCCCACGTCGACAGCCGGGCCGGCCATGCGCGCGGCCGCCGCGTCCTGATCATCTGACCCCTCACCCTCACCTCTCGCCCCTCACCCCCTCGTCCACCGCACGTCCCGGTGATCCGCCCCCTGCCCCCGCCCCCCAAGGAGCCCCATGCGCACTCCCGTCACGATCATCGGCGCCGGCCTCGGCGGCCTCGTCCTGGCCCGCGTCCTGTACCTCCACGGCATCCCGGTCACGGTCCACGAGGCGGACCCCTCCCCCACGGCGCGCCCGCAGGGCGGGATGCTCGACATCCACGATCACAGCGGCCGACTAGCCCTGGAGGCGGCCGAGTTGACGGACGCGTTCCGCGCTCTCGTCCTGCCCGGCCGGCAAGCGATACGGCTCCTCGACCGGAACGGAACCATCCTGTTCGAGAAGGGCGACGACGGCACGGGCGGAAGCCCCGAGGTGCAACGCGGCGAGCTGCGACGGCTCCTGCTCGACGCGCTCCCGGCCGGTACCGTCCGCTGGGGCCGCAAGGCCACCGGCGTCCGCGCCCTGCCCGGGGGCCGTCACGAGGTGACCTTCGCCGACGGCACGACCACCGTCGCGAGCCTCCTGGTGGGAGCGGACGGCGCCTGGTCACGCGTCCGCCCGCTGCTCTCGGAGGCCGTACCGGAATACGTCGGCCGGTCCGTCGTCGAGACCTCCCTGCACGACGCCGACACCCGGCACCCGGCCACCGCGAAGGCGGTCGGCGGCGGGACGCTCGTCGCGCTCGACCCCGACCGCAACGGGAGGTGGCTGGTGGCCCACCGGGAGAAGGGCGGGACCCTCCGCGCGTACATCACCGCACCCGGCCCGCGGAACCGGTTCGCCGGCACGGGTCCCACCGACCCCGCCCACGCCGCCACGATCCTCGCCCGCCTCGCCGCTGAGTACGCCGGCTGGGCCCCGGAACTCACCGCCCTGATCACCGCCGGCGACACCGCCCCGGCCCTGCGCCCCCTGTACGACCTGCCGGCCGGGCACCGCTGGGACCGGGTGCCGGGCGTGACCCTGCTCGGCGACGCCGCCCATCTCTCCGTCCCCAACGGGGAAGGCGCCAACCTGGCCATGCTCGACGGCGCCGAACTCGGCAAGGCCCTCGCCGCACACCCCGACGACGTCGAGACCGCCCTCACCGTGTACGAGCGGGCCCTGTTCCCCCGCGGCACCGAGGCCGCCGCCGTGTCCGGCCGCAACCCCAGCCCGGAGGAGCTGATCACCTTCTTCACCCGAAACGGACAGGCCGGCGGGTGAGACCCGAGACCCCGCCGGCGCATGGAGGTTCTCACCTCCGGTGCCACATGCCGGCGTTGTGGCCTGGGCGTCACAAACCCGCTTCGGCACCCGTCCGTTCCACCCACTCCCGCACGGATACCGCTCGCTCGATACGGCTGGCGATGTCCTTCTTGGACGCCGTGTCCAGGGTCTCCGGAATCTGCTCGAAGGTGTCGGGAAGGACGTCGGGCAGACCCAGGACCTGTTCGCCGGTCCTGACGGTCAGCAGCTGCTGGCACCGCCACTGCGGCGGCACCTCGGGACGGTGCGTGAGCCTCTGCACGAGCGTCGGGAACAGGTAGTGCGTCGCCTCCGCGGCGAGGTGCTCCTGGAGCCAGCCGACCGGGAGGCGCTGGCTGAAACCGTGCGTGGCGGCCTCCTGGGCCAAGTCCAGGAGACGCGCCGTGTCGACGGCACGGACGGTGCGGGGAAGTGTCGGGGTCATCTCGCGATGATGCCAAGAAGCCCGTGCGGCGCCGAGAGGTCGGCTGGGCCGGGATCGCGATCCGCCGACGGGCGGGGCCGACACGGAATCCGGGACCCCGCAGCGCCGCCCGTCAGGTCTGCGCCATGTCCACGAACCGCGAGTAGTGGCCCTGGAAGGCCACGGTGATCGTCGCCGTGGGGCCGTTTCGGTGCTTGCCGACGATGATGTCGGCCTCGCCCGCGCGCGGGGACTCCTTCTCGTAGGCGTCCTCGCGGTGCAGCAGGATGACCATGTCGGCGTCCTGCTCGATGGAGCCGGACTCACGGAGGTCGGAGACCATCGGCTTCTTGTCGGTGCGCTGCTCGGGCCCACGGTTCAGCTGGGACAGGGCGATCACCGGGAGCTCCAGCTCCTTGGCGAGGAGCTTGAGGTTCCGGGACATGTCCGAGACCTCCTGCTGGCGGCTCTCGGCCCGGCGGGAGCCGCCGGACTGCATCAGCTGGAGGTAGTCGATGATGACCAGCTTGAGGTCCTGGCGCTGCTTCAGGCGGCGGCACTTGGCCCGGATCTCCATCATCGACAGGTTCGGCGAGTCGTCGATGAACAGCGGGGCCTGGGAGACGTCCGGCATGCGGCGGGCGAGCCGCGTCCAGTCCTCGTCCGTCATGGCGCCGGAGCGCATGTGGTGCAGCGCCACCCGCGCCTCGGCGGACAGCAGGCGCATGGCGATCTCGTTGCGCCCCATTTCGAGCGAGAAGATCACGCTCGGCATGTTGTGCTTGATGGAGCAGGCCCGGGCGAAGTCCAGCGCCAGGGTCGACTTTCCCATCGCGGGACGGGCGGCGATGACGATCATCTGGCCGGGGTGGAGGCCGTTGGTCAGCGCGTCGAGGTCGGTGAAGCCGGTGGGGACGCCGGACATCTGGCCGCTGCGCGAGCCGATGGCCTCGATCTCGTCGAGCGCGCCCTCCATGATGTCGCCCAGCGGGAGGTAGTCCTCGCTGGTCCGCTGCTCGGTGACCGCGTAGATCTCGGCCTGCGCGCTGTTGACGATGTCGTCCACGTCACCGTCGGCCGCATAACCCATTTGGGTGATGCGGGTGCCCGCCTCGACCAGCCGCCGCAGGACCGCCCGTTCATGGACGATCTCGGCGTAGTACTCGGCGTTGGCGGCGGTGGGGACCGTCTGGACCAGGGTGTGCAGATAGGCCGCGCCGCCGACGCGCGCGATCTCGCCGCGCTTGGTGAGCTCGGCGGCGACGGTGATCGGGTCGGCCGGCTCGCCCTTCGCGTAGAGGTCGAGGATGGCCTGGTAGACGGTCTCGTGGGCGGGCCGGTAGAAGTCGTGGCCCTTGAGGATCTCGACGACGTCGGCGATGGCGTCCTTGGACAGCAGCATGCCGCCCAGCACCGACTGCTCGGCGTCCAGGTCCTGCGGCGGGACGCGCTCGAAACCGCTTCCCTGGGACCCCTGAGAACCGCGCTCGCCCTGCGAGCCCTGCCAGTCGCCGCCCTCGTCCCCGTCGCGCCGCTCGCCACGGCCCTTGCCGTCGGTCCTGCGGGAGCGGGGGAACGGCAGCCGGTCGCCCGGCCCCTCATCGCCCCACGGGCCGTCCATGGGCTCATGGACGCTCACCCCGCCACCTCCTCCCGTCCGCGGCGCGGACCTCGCCGCGCACCTCTTTCTTACGGCACGGCACCGACAAACAGGACGCCCGACTCCGGTTCCGGCACATCGGGTTCGACGCGGTTTCCGACGCTCCGCGCGGTACCGGACGGGGTGGTCCGGAGGCGCGGGACGGGACGGGAACGGACGGCGGGCGCCGGTCCACGGTAGGGCCGCGGGCACCGTCAGCCAATCTGGTTATCCACAGGAGGTGTGGATGACGGGCCCCATCCTGTGGAGAACCCCCCCGATCCTGTGCACGAGCCGGGGGAAACCGCTGTGGACAACCCCACACCCGATCCAGCCGAACGCCGCTGACCTGCACTTTTCCCATCCACCGGCTGTTGAGGAGAAAAAGTTCTCCCGCCGGGGCCGGATCGCGACAAACGGCGCAGAGAAGATCACACCCCGACGCCCAAGGTAACAGACGCTTACCAGTTGCGCTCATTACCTGTGGAAGATTGAATGGAACGTATGAGCGACGCCCTCGCGCGCGAACCGCGCCCCGCCCGGCGGCACGACCGCGAGATACTCGCCCTGGCCGTGCCCGCCTTCGGCGCACTCGTCGCCGAACCCCTGTTCCTCATGGCCGACACCGCCATCGTGGGCCACCTGGGCACCGACCGCCTCGCCGGCCTCGCCATCGCCGCCCCGCTCCTCACCACCGCCGTCGGCGTCTGCGTCTTCCTCGCCTACGCCACCACCGCGGCCGTCTCCCGCCGGGTCGGCGCCGGCGACCTCCCGGCCGCCATCCGGCAGGGCATGGACGGCATCTGGCTCGCCCTGCTGCTCGGCACCGTCATCGCCCTCGCCGTCCTCCCCGGCGCCCCCGCCCTCGTCGACGCCTTCGGCGCCTCCGCGGACGCCGCCCCGCACGCCGTCACCTACCTGCGCGTCAGCGCCCTGGGCGTCCCCGCCATGCTCGCCGTCCTCGCCGCCACCGGCGTCCTGCGCGGCCTGCAGAACACCCGCACCCCGCTGTACGTGGCCGTCGCCGGCTTCGCCGCCAACGCCGTGCTCAACCTCGCCTTCGTCTACGGAGCGGGCTGGGACATCGCCGGCTCGGCCTGGGGCACCGTCGTCGCCCAGAACGGCATGGCCGCCGCCTACCTCGTCGTCGTGGTCCGGGGCGCCCGGCGGCACGGCGCGTCGCTGCGCCCGGACGCCGCCGGCATCCGCGCCTGCGCCCGGGCCGGCGTCCCGCTGCTCGTCCGGACCCTGGCGCTGCGCGCCGTGATGCTGATCGCCACGGCGGTCGCGGCCCGGCTGGGCGACCGACAGGTGGCCGCCCACCAGATCGTGCTCTCCCTGTGGAACCTGCTGGCCTTCGCCCTCGACGCCATCGCCATCGCCGGCCAGTCGATCATCGGCCGCTATCTGGGCGCGGGCGACACCGACGGCGCCCGCGCCGCCTGCCGGCGGATGGTCCAGTGGGGGATCGGCACGGGCGTCGTCCTCGGGGTCCTGGTGGTGGCCTCCCGGCCGCTGTTCACCCCGCTGTTCACCGCCGACCCGGACGTACGGCGGACGCTGCTGCCCGCCCTCCTGGTGGCCGCGCTCAGCCAGCCGGTGGCCGGGGTGGTCTTCGTCCTGGACGGCGTGCTGATGGGCGCCGGGGACGGCCCGTACCTCGCCCGGGCGATGCTGGTGGTGCTCGCGGTCTTCGCGCCCGTCGCGCTGCTCGTCCCGCCGCTGGGCGGCGGCCTCACGGCCCTTTGGTGGGCGATGGCGCTGATGATGGCGGTACGGATGGTCACGCTGTGGCTGCGCGTCCGCTCCGGCCGCTGGCTCGTCACCGGAGCGGTACGGGCCTGACGCCCCGCCGCACCCCCGCCCCGAACGCCGGAAGGGCCGCACCCCGAGGGGTGCGGCCCTTCCTCACGCCACTCCGCTGGGGAGCGGCGTTCCGCTTACGCGGCGACGACCTCGATGCCGAGCTTGGCGACGACGTCGGCGTGCAGACGCACGGACACCTGGTGGGCACCCAGGGTCTTGATGGGCGAGCCCACCTCGACACGGCGCTTGTCGACCTCGGGACCACCGGAAGCCTTGATCGCGGAAGCGATGTCGGCGGGGGTCACGGAGCCGAACAGGCGGCCGGCCTCGCCGGCACGGGTGGCCAGGCGGACCTTGACACCCTCCAGCTGACCCTTGACCTCGTTGGCCTGCTCGATCGTGGCGATCTCGCGGATCTTGCGGGCGCGGCGGATCTGCGCCACGTCCTTCTCGCCGCCCTTGGTCCAGCGGATCGCGAAACCGCGCGGGACCAGGTAGTTGCGGGCGTAGCCGTCCTTGACGTCGACGACGTCACCGGCGGTGCCGAGGCCGGAGACCTCGTGGGTGAGGATGATCTTCATTTTTCGGTCACCCTTCCCTTATCGCGCGGACGAGGTGTAGGGCAGCAGCGCCATCTCACGGCTGTTCTTCACGGCCGTGGCGACGTCACGCTGGTGCTGGGTGCAGTTGCCGGTCACGCGGCGGGCACGGATCTTGCCGCGGTCGGAAATGAACTTCCGCAGCATGTTCGTGTCCTTGTAGTCCACGTAAGCGGTCTTGTCCTTGCAGAAAGCGCAGACCTTCTTCTTGGGCTTGCGCGGAGGCGGCTTAGCCATTGTCTCTCTCCAGTGTGATCAAGAAGTTGTTGCTGTCGCCCACGGACCGCCACGGAGGACGGCCCGGGCCCCGGAGGGCCTGGCTCCAGACCCTGCGGGCCTAGAAGGGCGGTTCGTCGGAGTAGCCGCCGCCGGAGTTGCCGGAGCCGCCGCCCCAGCCACCTCCGCCGCCGCCCTGCTGGCCGCCGGACGGAGCGCCGGTCGCCCAGGGGTCGTCGGCGGGAGCCCCGCCGCCCTGCGGAGCGCTGGGACCGGAGCCCCAGCCGCCGCCACCCTGGCCGCCGCCGTTGCCGCCGCCATAGCCACCCTGGCCACCACGACCCGTGGTCTTGGTGACCTTCGCCGTCGCGTTCTTCAGGCTGGCGCCGACCTCTTCGACGTCGAGCTCGTAGACCGTGCGCTTGACGCCCTCGCGGTCCTCGTAGGACCGCTGCTTCAGCCGGCCCTGCACGATGACGCGCATGCCGCGCTGGAGCGACTCGGCGACGTTCTCCGCCGCCTGCCGCCACACCGAGCACGTCAGGAAGAGGCTGTCGCCGTCCTTCCATTCGTTGGTCTGGCGGTCGAAGGTGCGGGGAGTGGACGCGATACGGAACTTCGCGACCGCCGCACCGGACGGGGTGAAGCGCAGCTCGGGGTCGTCGACGAGATTGCCGACGACCGTGATGACGGTCTCGCCTGCCATGGGTGAACCTCTCGGCGGGTGTGCTGCTGGCTGCTTGCTACTCGTTGCGATACAGCCCGATTACCTCTGAACCGAAGGGGTTCAGTGGGTCTCGGGACGGAGGACCTTGGTCCGGAGGACCGACTCGTTCAGGTTCATCTGGCGGTCGAGCTCCTTGACGACCGCAGGCTCGGCCTGCAGGTCGATGACCGAGTAGATGCCCTCGGGCTTCTTCTTGATCTCGTAAGCGAGACGACGACGGCCCCAGGTGTCGACCTTCTCGACCTTTCCGTTGCCCTCACGGACGACGGAGAGGAAGTTCTCGATCAGGGGAGAGACAGCGCGCTCCTCCAGATCGGGGTCGAGGATGACCATCACCTCGTAGTGACGCATGTGGAACCCACCTCCTTTGGACTCAGCGGCCACGGTCGATCCGTGGCAGGAGGGTCGTGATGCGTGAACAACGGTATCGGCTGACACTGACACCGAGGCCGATGCCAACCGCACGGACGATCAGCGGGAAGTCCCTGGGTCGCCCCCGGGACGGAAGCCGGGTCCGGGCAGATACCGATGCAGACCGTCCAGAGTACCCGCACCACGGCGTCCGGTTGAAATCCGGCCGCCCGCCCCTTCACTCTGGACGCACCGGGTGTGACCGGCGCTACACCGCGCCGCCTGCCTTCAGGAGGTAGACCCATGACACAGGCAGTCCGCCGGACTCCCACATCGAGGAACCCCCGCTCGTTCATCAACACGGTGCTCAACAGCGACGGAAAGCCGCATCCACGGGAGAACACCCTGGTCGCGGCGACGGTCGTCCTGGGCCTGCTGGCCATCGTCTCCTCCGCCTGGTCCAACCTCCACCTGCTCAGCTCCTGGAGCGGCCTGGTGGGGATCCTCACCGGGGCGTGGGGCCAGTTCATCTCCGCCACCACGGGCGAGCGCTTCCTGCTGATCATCGGCCTGGGCGCGTCCGCCATCGGCTTCTTCCTGGGCATGGCCCACGGCGGCCTCTTCGGAGGTGTGATCGGATAACGGACCGTACGCCCAAACGGGGCGCTCCCCGGTCGCAGTAGGCTTCGGCGCGAGAGCCGGAGCCCCGACCCTGGGGACACACCTGCCGAGGAGCGCCCCGCATGAGCCTGACCCTGAGGACCATCAGCCGACAGCAGCATCTGGCATATATCCAGAGCCTGCGCGCTGCCAGTCACATGCAGGTGCCGGCCTGGGCGGACGTCAAGGCCGAGTGGCGCTCGGAGAGCCTGGGCTGGTTCGACAAGACCGGCCAGATGGTCGGCGCGGGCCTGGTGCTCTACCGCCAGCTCCCGAAGATCAAGCGCTACCTGGCCTACCTGCCCGAGGGCCCGGTGATCAACTGGTACGCCCCGAACCTCGAGGACTGGCTCCAGCCGATGCTGGCCCACCTCAAGAAGCAGGGCGCGTTCTCGGTGAAGATGGGCCCGCCCGTCGTCATCCGCCGCTGGGACGCCAACGCGATCAAGACCGGCATCGCCGACCCGGACGCCAAGCGCCTGCGCGACGTCGAGCCCACGTTCATCGAGCCGCGCGCCTTCGAGGTCTCCGACAAGCTGCGCCGCATGGGCTGGCAGCAGGGCGAGGACGGCGGGGCCGGCTTCGGCGACGTCCAGCCGCGCTACGTCTTCCAGGTGCCGCTGGAGAACCGCTCGCTGGAGGACGTCCACAAGGGCTTCAACCAGCTGTGGCGCCGCAACATCAAGAAGGCCGAGAAGGCCGGCGTCGAGGTCGTCCAGGGCGGCTACGAGGACCTGGCCACCTGGCAGCACCTCTACGAGATCACCGCGGAGCGCGACAAGTTCCGCCCGCGCCCGCTGAGTTACTTCCAGCGCATGTGGACCGCCCTCAACACCGAGGACCCCAACCGCATGCGGCTGTACTTCGCCATCCACGAGGGCGAGGCCGTGGCCGCGGCGACGATGCTGATCGTCGGCGGGCACGTCTGGTACTCCTACGGCGCCTCCGCCAACCACAAGCGCGAGGTCCGGCCGTCCAACGCCATGCAGTGGCGGATGCTGCGCGACGCCTACGCGCTCGGCGCCAGCGTCTACGACCTCCGCGGCATCGGCGACTCGCTGGACGAGAGCGACCACCTCTTCGGCCTCATCCAATTCAAGGTCGGCACGGGCGGACAGGCGGCCGAGTACCTCGGCGAGTGGGACTTCCCGCTCAACAAGCTGCTGCACAAGGCCCTCGACATCTACATGTCGCGCCGCTGATCCGACAGCTCCATCCACACTCAGGGAAAGGTTCCGGGACCGGCCATGGCGCTCACGCTCTACGTCGACACCCAGCGCTGGCGGGCACACCAGCAGTCCGTCCTCCAGCAGTTCCCGGGCATCGTCCCGGTCTGCAAGGGCAACGGCTACGGCTTCGGCCACGAACGCCTCGCCGAGGAGGTCATCCGCTTCGGCGCGGACACCCTCGCCGTCGGCACCACCTACGAAGCGGCCCGTGCCAAGGACCTGTTCGGTGGTGACCTGCTGGTGCTCACCCCCTTCCGGCTCGGCGAGGAGCCGGTGCCGCTGCCCGACCGGGCGATCCGCTCGGTCTCCTCGGTCGAGGGGGTGCGCGGCCTGGTCGGCGCGCGCGTCGTCATCGAGGTCATGAGCAGCATGAAGCGGCACGGCATCAGCGAGGAGGACCTGCCCAAGCTGCACGCCGCCATCGAGGACGTGCGCCTGGAGGGCTTCGCGATACACCTGCCCCTGGACCGCGCCGACGGCACCACCGGCGTCGACGAGGTGTCGGCCTGGATGGAGCGGCTGCGCGCCGCCCACCTGCCGCTGCACACCATGTTCGTCAGCCACCTGAAGTCCGAGGACCTGGCCCGGCTCCAGCAGATGTACCCGCAGACCCGCTTCCGGGCCCGGATCGGCACCCGGCTGTGGCTGGGCGACCACGACGCCACCCAGTACCGCGGCGCGGTCCTGGACGTCACGCCGGTCTCCAAGGGCGACCGCTTCGGCTACCGCCAGCAGAAGACGGCCGGCGACGGCTACCTGGTCGTCGTGGCCGGCGGCACCTCGCATGGCGTCGGCCTGGAGGCGCCGAAGGCGCTGCACGGCATGATGCCGCGCGCCAAGGGCGTCGCCCGCGCGGGCCTGGCCACCATGAACCGCAACCTGTCGCCCTTCGTCTGGGCGGGCAAGCAGCGCTGGTTCGCCGAGCCCCCGCACATGCAGGTGTCGATCCTCTTCGTGCCCAACGACGCCCCCGCGCCGCAGGTCGGCGACGAACTGGTGGCCCACCTGCGGCACACCACCACCCAGTTCGACCGGATACTCGATCACTGAGCCCCCCCCCGGCTGATCTCCCCGTGTGACCGGCCCCGGAGCGGCGGCTAGACCGTGCCGCCGCTCCCGGAGCCCCATTGGACCCGCAAGGTCTCCGGACGCTCGTCCTGCCGCTCGTGCGGACGCGTCCGGCCGAGGACGCGTATGTCCGGCGCCTGGTCGAGCGGACCGCCGGACGGGTCGTCCGAGCCGTCCCGCCGGATCACGTCCCGGTCGGGCCTGAGGACATCGCGCACGACCAGCGCGCACAGGTACAGCGTCCCCAGCAGGTGCAGCACCAGAGCGAGTTGGTAGCCGTCCTGCGGCAGCCCCTGGTGTTTGTCGCCGTCGCCGTTGTACGCCAGGTGGAACCAGATGCCGAGGAAGTAGAGCACCTCGCACGTCTGCCAGACCAGGAAGTCCCGCCACCGCGGCCGGGCCAGGACCGCCAGCGGGATCAGCCACAGCACGTACTGCGGCGAGTAGACCTTGTTGGCGACGACGAACAGCGCGATCTCCAGGAAGACCAGCTGGGCGAGGCGCGGGCGGCGCGGCGCGTAGAGGCACAGCGCGCCGATCGCCAGCGAGCCGAGGACCATCAGCACTATGGCGTAGGTGTTGACGTCGTCCATCGGGTCCCCCGTGCGCTGGGAGACGAGCAGCCAGAGCGACCCGTAGTCGACCGGCCGGTCATGGCTGAAGGTGTAGAACTTCGCCCAGCCGGCCCGGATCGGTGCCATCGGCCCGTCGACGACCAGCATCAACGGCACGTTCACCACCAGCCAGGCCACCACCGCCGACGAGAGCGTGGCCCGGAACTCCCGCCACCGCCCCGCCCGCCAGCACAGCAGGAGCAGCGGCCACAGCAGCAGCACCGGATACAGCTTGGCCGCCGCCGCCAGCCCGATGAACACCCCCGCCGTACCGGCGCGCCCCCGCGACCAGGCGAGCAGCGCCACCGAGGTCAGGGCGACCGCGAGCAGGTCCCAGTTGATCGTGGCCGTCAGCGCGAAGGCCGGCGCGAGGGCCACCAGCAGCCCGTCCCAGGGCCGCCGCCGGTGTGTCCGGGCCACGCAGAAGGCGATCACCACGGCGCAGACCAGCAGCATCCCGGAGTTCACGAACCAGTAGAGCTGGGCCCGGTGCTGAGCACCGCCGCCCGGCGTCAGCAGCGCGGCGACCTCCATGAAGGCCCCGGTCAGGACCGGGTACTCCAGGTAGTCCATGTCGCCCATGGAGCGCGGGATCTCGTCCAGGTACGGGATCAGCCCCTGGTCGAAGCCACGGCCCGTGAACAGGTGCGGGATGTCGGAGTAACAGGCGTGGGTGTACTGGGTGGTGGCGCCGAAGAACCAGCCGTGGTCGTAGCAGGGGACCTTCTGCACCATGCCGAGCGCGAACATGCCGATCATCACCAGCACGACCACCCGCACCGGCGTCCGCCACCCGCCGGGCAGCGCTCGCCGCCCGGCCGGCCCGCCGATCAGCTCGCTGCCGGCCGCGGCGACCTCGTCCTCCTGGGTGGGCCGCACCATCCGGTCGTCCCGCACGCTCCTCATGCGCCCATCCTGCCGTACGTCCCCCGGGCCCGCTGGAGGCTGTGGACAACCTGGGGGCAAGCCCGCGCCTGTGGAAAACCTCGGGGCCGTTCCGAGTGAACGGAACGGCCCCGAAGCCCTCAGCGGCTGGTGGACGCTCAGCCGAACGGCCCGCCGAAGAGGCCGCCGCCCTGCCGCCGGCTCTGGCCCGGCGGCATCTGGTCGTCGCCGCCACCGGGGTCGCCCTCCTGGCCGCCCGGCCCGCCGGGCTCACCGCCCGTGGTCCCCGCGGGCCCGCCGCCGGGCCCGCCGTCGTCCTTGTGCCCGTGGTCGCCGAGCCGGCACCGCGGGTCGAGCAGCCCGCAGGTCCGGGTGGGACGCGGCGTCGGGGACGGCGGGGCGGACGGGGAGGCGGGCGCCGACTCCGAAGGCGACGCGGACGGTGACGACGACGGCGCGGGGGCCGGGGACGGACTGGCCCCGTCGCCGAAGATCTTCTCGCCGATGGGCTGCGGCGGGTCGAACTGCCGGATGGGAACGCCCTTGAGCGCCTTGCCCATGTAGTCGGCCCAGATCTCCGCCGGGAACGAGGCGCCGTGGATGGTGGGTTTGCCGCCCACCCCGCGCATCGACAGGAACTGCTGGTTCTTGGCGTTCGGATCGACGCGGTACATCCCGATGGCCGTGGAGAGCTGCGGGGTGTACCCCGCGAACCACGCAGAGCGGTTCCCGTCCGTCGTCCCGGTCTTGCCCGCCACCGGCCGCGCGCCCAGCTTGGCCGCCGTACCGGTGCCCGCCTCCACGACCGTCTTCAGCACGTCGGTGACGTTGTTCGCGACGTTGGCGCTGAACGCCTGGGCGCTCTTCTTCTCGTGCTGGTAGACCGGCTTGCCGTTCTTCTCCACCTTCTCGACGGAGTACGGGTCGATCTGCCGGCCGCTGTCCGCGAAGGTCGCGTAGGCGCCCGCCAGCCGGATCGCGCTCGGCGCGGAGGTGCCCAGCGAGAAGGTCGGGGTGATCGAGGCCAGCTGCTCCTTGTCCAGGCCCGCGGCCAGCGCCGCCTCCCGGACCAGGTCCGTCCCCACGTCCATGCCCAGTTGGATGTAGGGGGTGTTCACGGAGAACTGCATGGCCGTCCGGAGGCTGATCAGGCCCTTGTCCTCGTCACCGTCGTTCTTCTGGTGCCACTCCTGGCCGTCCTGGTCGTGCCAGACGGTCCCGTTGTACATCCGCAGGGTCAGCTTGTTGTCACCGTTGTAGATGCTCTCCGGGGAGACGAGCGTGCGCTGGGTGTCGCTCTGCTGCGCTCCGAGGGAGGGGTTCCGCTTCCCGTGCGTCATGGCCGCCGCCAGCACGAACGGCTTGAACGTCGATCCCACCTGGACGCCGGTGTAGTCCGCGTTGTTGGTGAAGTGGGTCAGGGCGTTCTCGCCGCCGTAGATGGCCACGATCTTCCCGGTCCCCGGCTCGACCGACGCCCCGCCGAACTGGACGTACTTGTCGACGTCCCGCACATCGGGCTTGAGGTTCGCCTTGCGCACGTCCTCGACCGACTTCGCCAGGGCGTTGACCTTCTTCCGGTCGAAGGTGGTGTAGATCTGATAACCGCCCTTGTCCAGCTCGCCCTTGCTGATCGTGGAGTGGTTGGTGATGTAGTTGTCGGCGAGGTCGGTGAGGTAGCCGATCTGCCCCGCGCGGTTGGTCGCGGGCTTCGGCTTCTGCGGCTGCGGGAAGCCCTGGCCGACCCACTTGTCCCGCTCGGCGGCCTGCATGTGGCCGACCTGGACCTCGCGGTCCAGCGTCCACTTCCAGCGGTCCGTGGCCCGCTTCGTGTTCTTCTCCGGCGTCGCCGCCGGCCCCTGGCCCCCGTACGGGTCGTACAGGTTCGGCCCGTTCAGCGTCGCCGCCAGATAGGCGCTCTCGCTCGGCGTCAGGTCCGCGCAGTCCTTGTCGTAGTACGCGCGCGCCGCCGCCTGGATCCCGTAGGCCCCCCGGCCGTAGTAGGCGGTGTTGAGGTAGCCGGCGAGGATGTCGTGCTTGTCCTGGGTGGCCCCGACCTTGACCGAGATCAGCAGCTCGGTGGCCTTGCGCTTGAGCGTCTGCTCCTGGCTCAGGTACGTGTTCTTGACGAACTGCTGGGTGATCGTCGAACCGCTCTGCGTCTCACCGCCCTGCGCCATCTTCACGACCGCGCGGGCGATGCCCATCGGGTCCACGCCCCAGTCCTTGTAGAAGCTGGCGTTCTCGGCGGAGATCACCGCGTTCTGCATGGACATCGGGATCTGGGAGATCGGCACGATCTGCCGGTTGAGGCTGCCGCCGCCGGCCACGACCATCTGCTTGCCGTCGGACCAGTAGTAGACGTTCTTCTGCACCTTCGAGGCCAGCTGGGCACTGGGGACCTGCACCACGGCCAGGGCCACGCCCACCGTGCCCACGATCAGCCCGATGAACGACGCGATCGAACCGGTGACCAGGCGCCAGGACGGGATCCAGCGCCGCCAGCCGTCGCGGCCGGCCCGGGGATAGTCGATGAACCGCTTCTTCCCCGGCCTGCCGCCGTCCCGCCGGGACCGGCCCGGTCCCGCGCCACCGGGCGGGCGTCTGCGCCCTCCCGGCCCGGCCCCGCGCCGGTCCGCCCGCCGGGCTTCGGCGCGGCCCCCCCGACCGGGGCTCCTCGACCCGCCCACGGCCGGGCAGGGCGGGGCCGCCGCGTGGTGCGGCGCGGCGGCCGGGCGTCGGCTGCTGCGCCGCCCGCCGGGCCGCGGCTCGTCCGCCGCCCTGCGGCTGGGGCGGCTTACGGCGATGCTCGCTCATCGAACGACTACTTCCTCGGGCAGGCGCTATCGCCTGGAAGCGGCAGGTGGCTTGCGTTCCCCCCGGTGCGATCCGGCCCCCTGAACGGCCGGGCGCACTGCATCCGGGTCGAGGACGTCATGTCGCGTCACCCGGTTCCCAGTGGTCTGCATGGCGCACAGAGTACGCACGGTCAAATCGCGACTACTGGGGATGTTCACTCCAATTCAGGCCCCTCGTGTCCCACGAACCGGTGATGTGACCTCGTTCACCGTTCCCCCTCTTGTCGACTCAGGAGGCGCGTTCTATCGTCTGGATGTATCGAGTCGATACATCAGCTCGGCATAAGTGACCAGTAAAGACGCGGGAGCAAAGGACTAGGCTGTGGGGGACAAGGAGGCGAAACATGAGCAGACGCTCCGGCATCCTCGAGTTCGCCGTCCTCGGCCTGCTCCGCGAGTCCCCCATGCACGGCTACGAGCTGCGGAAACGTCTGAACACCTCGCTCGGGGTGTTCAGGGCGTTCAGCTACGGCACCCTCTACCCCTGCCTGAAGTCCCTGGTGGCGAACGGCTGGCTGGTGGAGGAGCAGGGGAGCGCTCCCGACGACGCCAAGGCGGCGTCCCTGGCCGGACGGCGGGCGAAGATCGTCTACCGGCTGACGGCAGAGGGAAAAGAGCACTTCGAGGAATTGCTCGCGCACACCGGTCCGGACGCGTGGGAGGACGAGCACTTCGCCGCCCGCTTCGCGTTCTTCGGACAGACCTCGCGGGACGTACGGATGCGGGTACTGGAAGGCCGCCGCAGCCGGCTCGAGGAGCGGCTGGAGAAGATGCGTGCCTCTCTCGCCCGTTCCCGCGAGCGCGAGCGGCTGGACAGCTACACCCTCGAACTCCAGCGGCACGGCATGGAGTCGGTGGAGCGCGAAGTCCGCTGGCTGAACGAGCTGATCGAGAGCGAGCGGGCCGGGCGTGACAGACGCACCGGTCCGGACCAGTGAGCCCTGCATACAGCAGGGCTTCGTCGAGAACGAACAGGGAGCAACCGGAATGGGTTCGGTTCGCGTAGCCATCGTCGGCGTGGGCAACTGCGCCGCCTCGCTGGTGCAGGGCGTCGAGTACTACAAGGACGCCGACCCGAACGGCCGCGTGCCGGGTCTGATGCACGTGCAGTTCGGCGACTACCACGTGCGCGACGTCGAGTTCGTGGCCGCCTTCGACGTGGACGCCAAGAAGGTCGGTCTCGACCTCGCGGACGCCATCGGCGCCAGCGAGAACAACACGATCAAGATCTGCGACGTGCCCGCCACCGGCGTGACCGTGCAGCGCGGCCACACCCTGGACGGTCTCGGCAAGTACTACCGCCAGACCATCGAGGAGTCCCCCGAGGCCCCCGTCGACGTGGTCCAGGTCCTCAAGGACCGCCAGGTCGACGTGCTCGTCTGCTACCTGCCGGTGGGCTCCGAGGACGCCGCCAAGTTCTACGCGCAGTGCGCCATCGACGCCAAGGTCGCCTTCGTCAACGCCCTCCCGGTCTTCATCGCCGGCACCAAGGAGTGGGCGGACAAGTTCACCGAGGCCGGTGTCCCGATCGTCGGCGACGACATCAAGTCCCAGGTCGGCGCCACCATCACGCACCGCGTGATGGCCAAGCTGTTCGAGGACCGGGGCGTCATCCTGGACCGCACCATGCAGCTGAACGTCGGCGGCAACATGGACTTCAAGAACATGCTCGAGCGCGAGCGCCTGGAGTCCAAGAAGATCTCCAAGACCCAGGCCGTCACCTCCCAGATCCCTGACCGGGAGCTCGGCGAGAAGAACGTCCACATCGGCCCGTCCGACTACGTGGCCTGGCTGGACGACCGCAAGTGGGCCTACGTCCGCCTCGAGGGCCGCGCCTTCGGCGACGTCCCGCTGAACCTGGAGTACAAGCTGGAGGTCTGGGACTCCCCGAACTCCGCCGGTGTCATCATCGACGCCCTCCGCGCCGCGAAGATCGCCAAGGACCGCGGCATCGGCGGCCCGATCCTGTCGGCCTCCTCGTACTTCATGAAGTCCCCGCCGGTGCAGTACTTCGACGACAAGGCGCGCGACCAGGTCGAGAAGTTCATCAAGGGCGAGGTCGAGCGCTGACCCGCTCGTAGAGCTCTCGCGCAGGCCCTCGGAGGGAATCTCCTCGGGGGCCTGTCCCGTGTGTGAGGCTGTGCGACATGCCCGTTGTGCGAGATCTCCGCGTCCTGCTCCAACTGCGCGATTTCCGCCGCCTGCTGACCGTACGGCTGCTCTCCCAGGCCGCGGACGGCGTCTACCAGGTCGCGCTCGCCGCGTATGTGGTGTTCTCCCCCGAGAAACAGGCGTCCCCCGCCGCCATCGCCTCGGCGATGGCCGTCCTGCTGCTGCCCTACTCGCTGCTGGGCCCCTTCACCGGCGTCCTGCTGGACCGCTGGCGCCGCCGCCAGGTGCTGCTCCACGGCAACCTGGTCCGCTCGGTCCTGGCCGTCGGCACCGCCGTACTCATCCTCGCCGCGGTACCCGACTGGCTCTTCTACGCCTCGGCTCTCTCGGTGACGGCCGTCAACCGCTTCGTCCTGTCCGGCCTCTCCGCCTCCCTGCCGCATGTGGTCGACAGCCGGGAGCGGCTGGTGATGGCCAACTCGGTCTCGCCCACCGCCGGCACCCTCGCCGCCACCGCCGGCGGCGGAATCGCCTTCGCGGTCCGGCTCGCCGCCCCCAAGGGGAGCGCCTCCGACGCCCTGGTGGTCCTGGTCGGCGCCCTGCTCTACCTGTGCGCGGGCCTCAGCGCCCTGCGTATGCCACCCGGCCTGCTGGGCCCGGACACCGACGGAACGCCGACCACCCTGCGTACGGCCATCGGAGTGACCGTCCGCGGTCTGACGGCCGGGCTCCGCCATCTGGCCCACCGCCGGCCCGCCGCACGGGCGCTCGCCGCGATGACCCTGATGCGCTTCTGCTACGGCGCCCTCACCGTCACCCTGCTCATGCTGTGCCGCTACGCCTGGACGGACACGGACTCCGCAGGACTCGCCCTGCTGGGGCTCGCGGTCGGGGTGTCGGGGGCCGGCTTCTTCGCGGCGGCACTGATCACCCCCTGGGCCGTCGGCAGGTTCGGCCGGCTCGGCTGGATGGTGGTCTGCGCCGCCACCGCCGCGGTGCTCGAACCGGCCCTGGGCCTCCCCTTCGAGCCGGCCCCGATGCTGATCGCCGCCTTCGTCCTGGGGCTCATCACCCAAGGCGCGAAGATCTCGACGGACACGGTCGTCCAGGCAGCGGTGGACGACGCGTTCCGCGGCCGGGTGTTCTCCCTCTACGACGTCCTGTTCAACGTCGCCTTCGTGGGGGCCGCGGCCGTGGCGGCCCTGATGCTGCCGCACGACGGCCGGTCCGTGCCCCTGGTTGTCACCGTCGCCGTGCTCTACGCGGCGACGGCCGCCGCCCTGGCGGCCCGAGCCCGGGTTTCACGTGAAACATCGACGCCTGAGAGCGAGCCCGAGCCCACCGACGACGCCGGGAGTTTCACGTGAAACATCGCCGGCGAAGCGGTCAGCCCTGCGCGGCCCACCACTCCTTCAGCGCGGCGACGGCCTCGTCGTGCTCCATAGGTCCGTTCTCCAGCCGCAGCTCCAGCATGTGCTGGTACGCCTTGCCGACCTGGGGCCCCGGAGCGATGTCCAGGATCCGCATGATGTCGTTGCCGTCCAGGTCCGGGCGGATGGCGTCGAGCTGCTCCTTCTCCTGAAGGTCGGCGATGCGCTGCTCCAGTCCGTCGTAGGCCTGGGAGAGGGCCTGCGCCTTGCGCTTGTTGCGCGTCGTGCAGTCGGAGCGGGTGAGCTTGTGCAGCCGGTCGAGCAGGGGCCCGGCGTCCCGGACGTACCGGCGGACGGCCGAGTCCGTCCACTCGCCGGTGCCGTAGCCGTGGAAGCGCAGGTGCAGCTCGACGAGGCGCGAGACGTCCTTCACCAGCTCGTTGGGGTACTTGAGCTTGGTCATCCGCGACTTGGTCATCTTCGCGCCGACCACCTCGTGGTGATGGAAGGAGACCCGGCCGTCCTTCTCGAACCGGCGCGTCCGCGGCTTGCCGATGTCGTGCAGCAGGGCGGCGAGCCGCAGCGTCAGGTCGGGACCGCCGCCCGGCTCGTCGCGCGGGGCCTCCAGGTCGATGGCCTGCTCCAGGACGATGAGGGTGTGCTCGTAGACGTCCTTGTGCCGGTGGTGCTCGTCGCGCTCCAGCCGCAGGGCCGGGAGCTCCGGCAGGACCAGGGCGGCCAGCCCCGTGTCGACCATCAGCCGGAGGCCCTTGCGCGGGTGGTCGGAGAGGACGAGCTTGTTGAGCTCGTCCCGGACCCGCTCGACGGAGACGATCTCCAGCCGCCCGGACATCTCCTTCATCGCGGTGACCACCTCGGGCGCCACCTCGAAGTCGAGCTGGGCGGCGAAGCGAGCGGCCCGCATCATGCGCAGCGGGTCGTCGGAGAAGGACTCCTCCGGGGTGCCGGGCGTCCGCAGGACCCGGGCGGCGAGGTCCTCCAGGCCGTTGTGCGGGTCGATGAACTCCTTCTCCGGGAGCGCCACGGCCATGGCGTTCACGGTGAAGTCGCGGCGGACCAGGTCCTCCTCGATGGAGTCGCCGTAGGAGACCTCCGGCTTGCGGGAGGTCCGGTCGTACGCCTCCGACCGATAAGTCGTGATTTCGAGATCGAAGCCGGACTTGCGGCAGCCGACGGTGCCGAAGGCGATGCCGACCTCCCAGACCGTGTCCGCCCACGGGCGGACGATCTTCAGGACGTCGTCCGGACGGGCGTCGGTGGTGAAGTCCAGGTCGTTGCCGAGCCGGCCGAGCAACGCGTCCCGTACCGAGCCGCCGACCAGGGCGAGGGTGAACCCGGCGGCGCGGAAGCGCTGGGCGAGGTCGTCGGCCACGGGGGACACCCGCAGGAGCTCGCTCACGGCGCGGCGCTGCACCTGGTTCAGTTCGTTCGTCGGCACGGAGTGGCTGTTGTTGGCGTTCGGCACAACAGGAAAGGGTACGTGGCCGGACGCCGATAGCCGTCCTCTATCGGCGGAGCTGTGTGAGGACCGTCATAAACCGCCACAGCCTGGGCATCGGCCCGCTCCGGTGATCTTGCGCTCCGGTCCGCAGCACTTCGGCACAGCGCGCCTCGTTACCATTCGTGGACGCACAACCGACGACCACTGACGACGACGAGGGACGGGCGAGCGCGTGGCCGAGGCGGCAGAGTTCCAGGAGACGTTCCGGGGGACGACGCCTCCTGCCGCTTTCCACCGGATCCGGTCGGTCCTGCCCCTCCTCGCCGTCCTGCTGGTGCTCCTGGGCGTCACCGAGCTCTCCACCGCGCCCACGGCGCGCGCCGACGGCACGGGCTCCCGGACGGTCGCGATCTCCATCGACTCTTTGACTCCGGTCGCCCCCACCCAGAGCGACAAGATCACGATTTCGGGGACGGTCACCAACAAGGGGCGGTCCACGGTCAGCGCGGGTCACATCGGACTGCGGGTGGGAGGGCTCCTCTCGACGCGCAGCGAGATCGACGACATCGGCGACCGGACCCCCTTCTCCCCGGGCAACGACGGCCCCGAGCTGAACGGCCACACGCAGAAGATCGGAAAGCTCCAGCCGGGCATCTCCCGAGAGTTCACGCTGACCGTCCCCGCGAAGGACCTCAGCCTGGACCGGGATGGTGTCTACCCGCTGGGCGTCTCGTTCTCCGGCCAGACCAGCGACCAGCAGTACGAGCGGGTGCTCGGCATCCGCCGCACCCTGCTGCCGTGGCAGCCGTCCGGCGCCGACGGCAAGAAGACCAAGGTCACCTTCCTCTGGCCGCTGATCTCCAGCACCCACCTCACGGCCCGCACCGAGTCGGACCAGCAGCAGACGCCGATCTTCCCCAACGACGACCTCGCGGCGGAGCTGGCCCCGGGCGGCCGCCTCCAGCAGCTGGTGGCCCTCGGCCAGGATCTGCACGTCACCTGGGTGATCGACCCCGACCTGCTGGCCACCGTCGAGGCCATGACCAAGAGCTACCAGGTCGCCGGACCGGGCGGGAAGAACATCCCCGGCCGGGGCCAGGCGGTCGCCAAGCAGTGGCTCAGCCAGCTCCAGACGGCGGTGAACGGCAAGGAGGTCGTCGCCCTGCCCTTCGGAGACCCGGACATCGCCTCGCTGGCGCACCGCGGTGGCGGCCTCAGCCACCTCCAGTCGGCCACCGAGCTCGCGGCCACGACCGTGGACACCATCCTCCAAGTGAAGCCGCGCACGGACTTCGCCTGGCCGGTCGACGGGGCCATCGACCGCTCCGTCGTCGACGTCGGCACCTCGGCCGGCGCCCACAACATCATCACCCGCAGCGACAGCCTCCGGGAGCCCGACGGCTCCCCCTACGCCCCTACGGCGGCCCGGCAGATCGGCGGAGGGGTCACGGCCATCGTCGCCGACGCGCGCCTCTCCACGGCCTTCGAGGGCGATATGACCCGCGCGGGCGACGCCTCGCTCGCGGTACAGCGGTTCCTCGCCCAGAGCCTGATGATCAACAAGCAGGCGCCGGAGAACGAGCGCAGCATCGTCGTCGCCCCGCAGCGCATGCCGACCACCAGCCAGGCCCAGGCGATGGCGACAGCGCTGGGTGGGCTGTCCGCCGGGCGCTGGACCCAGCCGCTCGACCGCCTGAGCGACGCGGCCAAGGCCAAGCCGGACCCAGCCGCCGGCCGCCGGATCCCCGGTCCCGGCTCGTACCCGGAGGCCCTCCGCGCCCAGGAACTGCCCTCCGAGGCGTTCACGGAGATCCAGGACACCCAACAGAAACTGTCCTCCTTCAAGACGATCCTGACCTCCCCGGACCGGGTCGTCATCCCCTTCGGCAGCGCGATCATGCGCGAGATGTCCACCTCGTGGCGCGGTGACCCGGCGGGCGCCTCCGACTTCCGGGCGTCCGTGGAGTCGTACCTCGACACCCTGCAGGACCAGGTCAAGCTGGTGGAGAAGTCCGACGCGACCCTCTCCGGGCGCAGTGCGACGATCCCGGTGACCGTGAAGAACGGCCTGCTCCAGGGCGTCGACCACCTGTATCTGCAGCTGGAGTCGACGCAGCCGAACCGTCTGAAGGTCACGGACAAGCAGCTCGTGAAGATCGACGGCGGGCACAGCCAGTCGGTGAAGTTCGAGACCCGGGCCTACGCCAACGGTCCGGTCAATGTGCGCGCCCGCCTCTACACTGCGGACGGCCAGCAGGTGGGCAAGCGGATGGACTTCACTGTGCATGTCACGTCCATCACCCCTATGGTTCTGCTGGTCATCGCCGGTGGTGTCCTCCTCCTCGTCCTCGCGGGACTCCGCATCTACCTGAAGCGCAAGCGTTCGGGCAGCCGTGACGGCGCCGGAGACGGTCCGGAGACCGGTGGCGAGGGCCCCTCGGACGGCGGCGACAACGGCGGCGGCGAGCCCGAGCGCCCGGGTGACCCGGCGACGGACGACGGAACGGGGAGCGGTGAACCCTCCCGGCCGGGTGAGAAAGTGGAACGTTGACGTGTCGTGGGGCCGGTCGGCCGCGGACGGATGAGGTGGGCTAGGGATGAACGCGCCGTACGACGGTGACCGCGGCCGGGGCGCGGGAGGTGACCGGCGGGACCAGTACCCGCCGGCACCGCCCGGTGCCCAGGAGCCGCCGCAGCCGGGCCCGTACGCCCCGGACCCGTACTTGGGGGACCCCTACCCCGCCGAGCCGTACCCCGGCCAAGCACCGGCCGACGACGGCGCGGCGCAGCAGGGTGGTTTCCACCAAGGCGGGCAGCCCCTCTACGGCCGGCAGCCCTACGGGCAGCCCCAGGGCGGTCCGCAGGTCCCTCCGCCGCCCGCCCCCTCGTACCCGCAGCAGCAGGCGTGGCCGCCCGCGCCCCAGGCGCAGACTCCCCCGGCCGCCGGTGACGACGACGCGACCCAGCTCATCGGCAGCGTGAGCGGTTTCCCCGACCGGACCACGCCCACGCCGCCCCAGCGCGACGCCTTCGCCCACCTCTACCGGGACCAGCAGCAGCCCTACGAGCCGCAGCGGCCGCAGGGCCGGCCGGTCCCGGCGCCCGGGCCGCACCCGGCGGCGGCGTCGATGGAACACACCCAGCCGATGGTGCCCGCGGTGGAGCCCCCCGCGGCCGAGCCCCTGGTGGAGCCGGAGCCCGCTCCTGCGGCGCCGGCGGCGAAGGGCGGCAAGGCGGCGGGCCTGCTGAAGTCGAGCGCCCTGATGGCGGCGGGCACGATGGCGTCCCGGCTTCTGGGCTTTGTGAAACAGGCGATGCTCGTCGCCGCCCTGGGCGCCGGCGTACTGGGCGACACCTACACGGTGGCGTACCAGCTCCCCGCCATGATTTTCTTCCTGACCATCGGCGGCGGGCTCAACTCGGTCTTCATTCCACAGCTCGTGCGCTCGATGAAGGAGGACGCCGACGGCGGAGAGGCCTACGCAAACCGATTGCTGACGGTGGTCGGCGTCATCCTCGGCGGTCTTACTCTGCTGACCGTGTTCGGGGCCGAGTTCCTCGTGCCCCTGCTGTCCAGCAAGTTCGCCGACAATCCTGACGCCAACTCGGTGACGGTCGCCTTCGTCCGCTATTGCATGCCCACCATCTTCTTCATGGGCATCCACGTGGTGATGGGGCAGATCCTCAACGCGCGAGGCCGTTTCGGCGCGATGATGTGGACCCCCGTCCTCAACAACATCGTCGTCATCGCCACCCTCGGTATGTTCCTCTGGGTGTACGGCACGGCGAACAGCTCGGGCTTCGGCGGGCACGAGATCACGATCCCGCCGGAGGGCATCCGACTGCTGGGCGTCGGCACTCTGCTCGGTCTCGTCGTCCAGGCGCTGGCGATGATCCCCTACCTGAGGGCTACGGGCTTCAAGATCCGTCCGCGCTTCGACTGGCGCGGCCACGGCCTCGGCAAGGCCGCGAAGCTGGCCAAGTGGACGATGCTTTTCGTCCTCGCCAACCAGGCCGGCAACCTGGTCGTCACCCAGCTCGCCACCGCTGCGGGTGTCAACAGTCGCCAGGCCGGCACCGGCATCATGGCCTACATCAACGCCCAGCTCATCTGGAACATGCCGCAGGCCATCCTCACCGTCTCGATCATGGCGGCGATGCTCCCGCGCCTGTCGCGCTCGGCTGTCGACGGCGACACCAGCGCCGTCCGGGACGACATCTCGCAGGGCCTGCGCTCCTCGGCCGTGGCGATCGTGCCCATCGCCTTCGCCTTCCTGGCCCTCGGCGTCCCGATCTGCACCCTGCTCTTCGGATCGGGTGGTATCGAGGGAGCCCGCTTCTTCGGCTACGCCCTCATGGGCTTCAGCCTCGGCCTGATCCCCTTCTCGGTGCAGTACGTCGTCCTCCGCGCCTTCTACGCCTACGAGGACACCCGCACCCCCTTCTACAACACGGTCATCGTCGCCGCGGTCAACGCGGCGGGCGCGGCGCTCAGCTACTTCCTACTGCCCGCCCGCTGGGTCGTGGTCGGCATGGGCGTCTCCTACGGTCTCGCCTACGCCGTCGGTGTGGGCGTCGCATGGCGCAGGCTGCGCAACCGGCTCGGCGGCGATCTGGACGGCACCCGCGTGGTGCGTACGTACGCCCGCCTCATCGGCGCGTGCGTCCCCGCGACGCTCATCGGCGGCGCCATCGCCTACGGCATCGGCCAGGTCCTGGGCAGCGGCGTCCTCGGCTCGCTCGCCGCCCTGATCGGCGGTGGCGTGATGCTCCTCGGCGTCTTCTACATCGCCGCCAAACGCATGCGGGTGGAAGAGGTCAACGCCATGGTCGGCATGGTCCGCGGGCGTCTGGGACGCTGACCGGAGCACAACCATCACCCGTCGTCGTGTGTCGTGCAGGGCGACGGAGTGTGGGCACAATTGTCTTGGCTGCGGACAGGGTGCAACGGACGGGGAGGCAGGAGCGACGGTGGCGGAACGGAGCACGGCTGCCGTCGACGTGGCAGACAGCAGCGACGCGCAGGACGAACCGTCGCTGACCGCCAAGGCGGACAAGGCCACGGCCGACGGTACGGAGGCCGGCAACACCGAGGAGAGCAGCGTCGGCGTGCCCCCGGACACCGAGCGCGCGACAGGCGGAAAGGGCCCGCGCGGCGATCGCGTGCCCGAACTGCACAGCGGTCACAAGCTCGCCGGAAGGTACCGCCTGGAGGAGTGCGTCACCCGTCTGGAGGGATTCAGCAGCTGGCGTGCCGTCGACGAGAAGCTGCGCCGGGCCGTCGGCGTCCACCTGCTGCCTGCCGAGCACCCGCGGGCCCGCACGGTGCTCGCGGCAGCCCGCTCCGCCGCGCTGCTGGGCGACCCGCGCTTCGTCCAGGTCCTCGACGCCGTCGAGGAGGACGCCCTCGTCTACGTCGTCCACGAGTGGCTGCCCGACGCCACCGAACTGACCTCCGTACTGGCCTCCGGGCCCATGGCGGCCTTCGACGCCTACCAGCTGGTCAGCCAGGTGTCGCAGGCCATGGCCGCCGCTCACCGCGAGGGGCTCTCCCATCTGCGTCTGGGCCCCGGCTGCGTGCTGCGCACCGGTTCCGGGCAGTACCGCATCCGCGGCCTGGCCGTGATGGCGGCACTCCGCGGCATCACCTCCGACACTCCCCAGCGCACCGACACCGAGGCCATCGGCGCCCTCCTGTACGCCGCCCTCACCCAGCGCTGGCCCTACGAGGGCGACGCCCACGGCCTGGCCGGCCTGCCCAAGGACGTCGGTCTCATCCCGCCCGACCAGGTGCGGGCGGGTGTCCACCGGGGGCTCTCCCAGCTGGCGATGCGCGCCCTCGTCAACGACGGCGCCACCGCGTCCCGTCAGGAGCCGCCCTGCACCACGCCGGAGGAACTCGCCAAGGCCGTCTCGGCCATGCCGCGGATCCGTCCCCCCGAGACGCCGTTCTCCGCCACACCGTCCTACCCCCGCCCCCCGGCAGGTGGCGCATACGGCCCGCAGACCGTCCACTCCGCTCCCCTCACCCCGCCGCCCCCGCTGCAGAGCCGTACCGGCACCGCCATCAAGTGGATCGTCTCCTCGCTCCTCATCGCCGCGCTGGGCCTGGGCAGCTGGCAGCTCGCGGACACCCTGCTGAAGCACACGGACTCGGAAGACGATCCCCAACAGTCGCAGCTGTCTGACAACGAGGCCAGAAGGAAGAAGCCTCAGCAGAAGCAGCTTCCGATCGAGAAGGTCATGGAGTTCTCCCCGCTGGCCTCGCCGACCGGGCCCAAGTCCGTGTCACTCGCAGCCGATGGCGACGAGAACACGGCTTGGAAGACCGGGGCCTTCTACGGTTATCCCCGTTTCGGCAACCTGGACCAGCGTGCCCAGGGCAGCGGGATCGTCGTCGACCTGGGCAAGGTCAAGGAGGTCTCACGCATCGATGTGCGGATGTTCGCGGGACAGACCATAGAGATCCGCGCTGCCGACACCTCCGCCTCTCAGCCCAGTGCGCTGGCGGACTTCCCGAAGGAACTCCTGGGATCTCGGCGAGTGCCCGGGGAGAACCTCCAGGTCGTCAAGAGCGTCAAAACGCGTTACGTGCTCGTCCACCTCACCGAGCTGCCCCTGGAAAGCGGCAACACCTACCGGGGTGGCATCTATGAAATCAAGGTGTTCGGCACCCGATCCTGAGGCAGTGCCCGCCGGGTACTCGGCAACCCAACCGGCGGTGGGGCCCTCTGCCCCTACCCAGCCATTCCCCCACCTCTCTAAGTTGGTCTCAACAACAGATCGCGCGCGGGACAGCGCTCTCAGGGCGGGGTGAGTGCCATCGCAGAGGACGGACGGCAGCAGCGGACGCCGACGGCCGGCAGTGACAGCGAGCTGCTCGCCCTGCATGTCGCCGGGGACCCCGATGCCTTCAGCGAACTCGTCCGGCGCCACCGCGACCGGCTCTGGGCGGTAGCCCTCCGGACCCTCGGCGACCGGGAGGAAGCGGCCGACGCCGTGCAGGACGCCCTCGTCTCCGCCTACCGCGCCGCTCACACCTTCCGTGGCCAGTCGGCCGTCACCACCTGGCTGCACCGCATCACTGTGAACGCCTGCCTGGACCGGGCCCGCAAAGCCGCCGCGCGCCGTACGTCACCGCTCGCCGAGACCGAGAAGCTTGAGCACCTGCTGGAGCCCTATGAGTCGGCGGCCGAGCCGGCCGAGCGAAGCGATCTCCACAGAGAGCTACTGAGAGCCCTCGCGACCCTGCCGCCCGATCAGCGGGCCGTCCTCGTCCTGGTCGATATGCAGGGTTATCCCGTCGCCGAGGCGGCGGCCGTATTGAATGTTCCCGTGGGCACGGTGAAGAGTCGGTGCGCCAGAGCACGGGCGAGACTGCTGCCCTTGCTCACCCATCTGCACCCCGGCGGCAGGGGTAGCCCTCGTACCGAGAGGGAAAGGAACCGGTCGCAGGGGACGTCCGTCCCACCACCGGCTGGACGGAGTGACGTGAACCCAGTGAAGGGCGGAGGTGGGCGAGCGTGACCTCGACGACCGACACGGACGGGCACCCGGAGGTCTCCGAGATCTCCGCGCTCGCCGAGGGCGTGCTCTCACCCGCACGCAGCGCGGACCTGCGAGAGCATCTGGCCGATTGCACGGTCTGTGACGACGTCCGCGCCTCCCTCGACGAGATCCGCGAGCTGCTGGGCACCCTGCCCGGCCCCGCAAGGATGCCGGAGGACGTCGCGGGCCGGATCAACGCGGCTCTCGCCGCCGAAGCGCTGCTTGACGCGACGGCGCCCCAGGAGGCGGTCGCGACCGTTTCACGTGAAACGGCGACGACAGTGATCACCGGTCCTGTTTCACGTGAAACATCATTTGATCCTGCCCACGACATGGACCGTCTGGTTTCACGTGAAACACCGGCCGGTGAACGACCCGCCGGGCGTCCCCGAGGCGCCGTCGGCCCAGGCCGCCCGTCGCCCGCCCGCAGCCGCCGCTGGCGCCGCACCCTTCTGGGTACGGCCTGCGCCGCAGCCGCCATCGGCGTGAGCACCTTCCTCCTCCAGGGCTCAGGCGACGACGGGGGAGACCGTGCCACACCACAAGCGGACGCGACTGCGGTGGCCGTGGCCGAGCTGAAGACGCGGGTTCACGACGCGCTGTCGAACCTCAAGCCGGCCGAGACGCGCGGCATGCGCGCACAGGACGGCACCGAGACCTACCAGGGCTCTTCGAACGGCACCGCTCCGTACTGTGTGAGTCAAGGCATCGGCCGCGCGGACCGCGCCCTCGCAGTGCGCCAGGAGCGCTTCACCGGAACGGACACCTACCTGGTGATCTACCCGCACTCCCGCGATGCCGCGCTCGTTGACGTCTATGTCGTCGCGGCGGACTGTGTCGTCACCTCCTCCGGAGCCCCCGGAAAGGTGCTGGCGCGCGAGACGGTCTCGCGTTCGTAGGCCGTCTCTCCGGCCGCTGCGATGTCCTTGGGGGAATGCTCGCCCCGTAGGATCCGTTGGGTGGGGTGAGACCCAGCAAGGACCCAGTCAGCAGTCGGCAGAGACAAGGAAGACACCCGTGAGCGACGTCCGCAACGTGATCATTATTGGCTCCGGGCCCGCGGGCTACACGGCCGCGCTCTACACCGCCCGCGCTTCGCTGAAGCCGCTGGTGTTCGAGGGCGCCGTCACCGCCGGTGGTGCGCTGATGAACACCACCGAGGTCGAGAACTTCCCCGGCTTCCGCGACGGCATCATGGGCCCGGACCTCATGGACAACATGCGGGCCCAGGCCGAGCGCTTCGGCGCCGAGCTGATCCCGGACGACGTCACGGCCGTCGACCTCACCGAGGAGATCAAGACCGTCACCGACTCCGCCGGCACCGTCCACCGGGCCAAGGCCGTGATCGTCACCACCGGCTCCCAGCACCGCAAGCTCGGTCTGCCGCGCGAGGACGAGCTCTCCGGGCGCGGTGTGTCCTGGTGCGCCACCTGCGACGGGTTCTTCTTCAAGGACCAGGACATCGCCGTGGTCGGCGGTGGCGACACCGCGATGGAGGAGGCCACCTTCCTGTCGCGCTTCGCGAAGTCGGTCACCGTCATCCACCGCCGTGAGGCGCTGCGCGCCAGCAAGGCCATGCAGGAGCGGGCCTTCGCCGACCCGAAGATCTCCTTCGTCTGGGACAGCGAGGTCGCCGAGATCCACGGCGAAGCCAAGCTCTCCGGGCTGACCCTGCGCAACGTCAAGACCGGAGAGACCTCGGAGCTGCCGGTGACCGGCCTCTTCATCGCCATCGGTCACGACCCCCGCACCGAGCTCCTCAAGGGTCAGCTGGAGCTGGACGACGAGGGTTACCTCAAGGTCGACTCGCCCTCCACCCGCACCAACCTCACGGGCGTCTTCGCCGCCGGTGACGTTGTGGACCACACCTACCGCCAGGCGATCACCGCCGCGGGCACCGGCTGCTCCGCCGCCCTGGACGCGGAGCGCTACCTCGCCGCCCTCGGTGACGGCGAGAACGTCCGCGAGCCCGAGCAGAGCGCCTGACCCCTTTCCCCCACAGAGAACAACCAAGGAGACCGCAATGGCTCTCAAGGCCGTGACCGACGCGTCCTTCGACGAGGACGTCCTCAAGAGCGACAAGCCCGTGCTGGTGGACTTCTGGGCCGAATGGTGCGGCCCGTGCCGTCAGATCGCTCCCTCGCTCGAGGCCATTGCCGCCGAGCACGGTGACAAGCTCGAGATCGTCAAGCTGAACATCGACGAGAACCCGGGCACCGCTGCCAAGTACGGTGTCATGTCGATCCCGACCCTCAACGTCTACCAGGGCGGCGAGGTCGTCAAGACCATCGTGGGTGCCAAGGCGAAGGCCGCTCTCGAGCGCGACCTGGACGTCTTCATCGCCGGAAAGTAGTCGGCAGCACGGTTTCACGTGAAACGGGGTCCGTCTCCTTCGGGAGACGGACCCCGTTCCGCTTCCTCTACAAAGGCCGTAGCGCCGGTTCCTTCTGTACGGCGCCCAACAGCCGGTCCAGCGCCAGCTCCACATCTTCTTTCCAGGACAGCGCGGACCTCAGCTCAAGCCGGAGCCGGGGGTACCGCGGATGGTGGCGCACCGTCTTGAAGCCGACCGCCAGCAGATGATCGGCCGGGAGGACACACGCGGGTTCCTTCCACCGCGCGTCCCCGAACGCCTCGATCGCCTTGAACCCGCGCCTCAGCACATCCTTGGCGACCGTCTGCACCATGACCCGGCCCAGACCCTGGCCCTGGAACTTCGGTGCCAGCCATGCCGTCATGAGCTGGACGGCATCGGCAGCCACGGGACTCGTGGGGAACGCCGTCGCCCGGGGCACATAGGCCGGTGGAGCGTAGAGGACGAACCCCGCCGGCTCGTCGTCCACATAGACGACGCGGCCGCAGGATCCCCACTCCAGGAGCACGGCGGAGATCCAGGCCTCCTTCTCCAGCTCGGGACGGCCCGCCCTCAGCGCGGCCTCGCCGCTGACGGGGTCAAGCTCCCAGAACACACACGCCCGGCAGCGCTGGGGAAGGTCCGGCAGATTGTCCAGAGTGAGCGGTACGAGGCGACGCCCCATGGAGCCAGTTCCTCACTTCCTACCCGTGCCGCGCCGCAGGCGGCGCCCAGCGCACTGCGCTCCCTGAGCAGGCCGCCGACGAATCCGCCGACCGCGCCCAGGCCCAGGCCCGTCGCCACCAGTCCGGTCCGGCTCACCGTTCGCATGGCCTCGTTCCTCCGTCAACTGCGTCCGCATGTCCGACGTGGTGGTGCCATACCTCAACGCATCGTATCCACCGGGGGTTTGGCCCGACAGCCGACAAAGGCAAAGGGGCGGGGTGTGTTCCACGTGAAACATCGCGTTTCCCGTGGAACACACCCCGCCCCGAGGGTGGATCCGGCCGCAGACCTACTCGTCCGCGTCCTCGGTGGTTCCGTCCGACAGCTTCTGCTCCAGCACGCCGCCCTCGCCCGGGGCGAGCGTGCTGAGGATTCGCTCAAGGTCCTCGATCGACGCGAATTCGACGACGATCTTGCCCTTCTTCTGCCCGAGGTCGACCTTGACCCGCGTCTCGAAACGGTCGGAGAGACGGGATGCCAGGTCGCTGAGGGCCGGGGACACCCGGGCGCCGGCCCTCGGCCCCTTGGCCTTCGCCGACTTCTTCGTCCGGGACCCCATCAGCTGGACGATCTCTTCCACCGACCGCACGGAGAGGCCCTCCTGCACGATGCGGCGGGCGAGCTTCTCCTGCTCCTCGACGTCGTCCACGGCGAGCAGCGCCCGGCCGTGCCCGGCCGACAACACCCCTGAGGCGAGCCGGAGCTGCACCTCGGGCGAGAGCTTCAGGAGCCGCAGCGTGTTGGAAACCTGCGAGCGCGACCGCCCGATACGGTCCGCCAGCTCGTCATGCGTGCAGGAGAAGTCCTTCAGCAACTGGTCGTAGGCCGCGGCCTCCTCCAGCGGGTTGAGCTGCGCCCGGTGAAGGTTCTCCAAGAGAGCGTCCAGGAGGAGCTTCTCGTCCTCCGTCGCCCGGATGATCGCCGGGATGCTCTCCAGACCGGCCTCACGGCACGCGCGCCAGCGGCGCTCGCCCATGATGAGCTCGTACCGCTCCGGCGCCAGCTGCCGGACGACCACCGGCTGCAGCAGACCCACCTCGCGGATCGAGGTGACCAGCTCCGCCAGGGCGTCCTCGTCGAAGACCTCCCGGGGCTGCCGGGGGTTGGGCGTGATGGAGTCCAGGGGCAGCTCGGCGAAGTGGGCCCCCGCCACCGTCTCCGTGACCTCGGGCTCCGGCTCGGGCTTCCGGACGTCCGCCGGCTCCGCCACGGACACTCCGCCTTCAAGAGGCGTCACGCCGGCCGGCGCGTGCGACCGCTCGGCGGTCAGCAGCGGCACCGCAGTGGGAGACGTGGCACCGGGCCCCACCGTGGGGGTGCCGATCTCCGCCCCCTTCGGCGCCGCCGGGATCAGCGCCCCGAGCCCACGGCCCAGTCCTCTACGTCGTTCACTCACTGCAGCCCCTCCGACATGCTGTGCTGGTCCTGCTGTTGCTGATGGCCCACCGGCTGGTGCCCCACCGGCTGATGACCCACGGTATGGGCCTTGCTGTCGTCGTAATGCACACCGATGCCCCGCAGCGCGATCTCGCGCGCCGCCTCCATGTACGACAACGCACCGCTGGACCCCGGGTCATAGGTGAGCACCGTCTGCCCATAGCTGGGCGCCTCGGAGATGCGGACCGAGCGCGGGATACTGGTCCTCAGCACCTCCTGACCGAAGTGGCTGCGTACCTCGTCGGCGACCTGGGAGGCGAGGCGGGTGCGTCCGTCGTACATGGTCAGCAGGATCGTCGACACATGCAGCTTCGGGTTGAGGTGGCCGCGGACCAGCTCGACGTTCCGCAGCAGCTGGCCCAGGCCCTCGAGCGCGTAGTACTCGCACTGGATCGGGATCAGCACCTCGGCGCCGGCGACCAGCGCGTTGACGGTCAGCAGTCCCAGCGAGGGCGGGCAGTCGATGAGGATGTAGTCCAGCGGCTGCTCATAGGCCTTGATGGCCCGGTCCAGCCGGCTCTCCCGGGCCACCAGGGAGACCAGCTCGATCTCGGCACCGGCCAGGTCGATGGTGGCCGGTGCACAGAAGAGGCCCTCCACGTCCCGTACCGGCTGCACGACGTCGGAGAGCTTCCTCTGGTCCACCAGGACGTCGTAGATGGACGGCACATCGGCGTGATGGTCGATGCCCAGCGCGGTGGAGGCGTTGCCCTGTGGGTCCAGGTCCACGACGAGCACACGGTTGCCGTGCAGCGCCAGGGAGGCCGCCAGGTTCACGGTGGTCGTCGTCTTGCCGACGCCACCCTTCTGGTTCGCCACCACCATGACCCGGGTCTGGTCGGGCCGCGGCATCCGGGTTTCACGTGAAACGACCTCGGCGGCACCCAGATGGCCGGGCACCGGCTCGGAGTCGGCGGGGCGGGGACCGGGGACCGGGTCGGCCATCGGCCCCGCGATAT
Source organism: Streptomyces mobaraensis (assembly GCF_020099395.1). NCBI lineage: Bacteria > Bacillati > Actinomycetota > Actinomycetes > Kitasatosporales > Streptomycetaceae > Streptomyces > Streptomyces mobaraensis. The sequence goes on from NZ_CP083590.1 coordinate 3,757,051, forward strand.
TGGCGTCGGACCGCAAGGATTCACTCTCCTCGACATCAGGCTCGCGATGGGGAGAGCCTGCCATGGTTCGCCGGGTACGAACCAGTGAGGCCCACTCTCCTGTGGATGAATCCGCCGTTCCTGTGGATACCGGGGGAGGTTCCACAGCGTCGGCCGGCCGACGGTCGCGAGCCGCGGCCGCACGGCCACGACCGATGATCCCTTGCAGCAACGAGCGATGTTTCACGTGAAACACGATGCCTGTGACCCTTGGCTACCCCGTCACGACACTCCGTGACGCATAGTTTAGGCAGCTTGTATGGAGCACTCCCGGTGCCGCCGGCCGGAGTAATCAGCGGCGGCGACGCGTCCGGCTCACCCGGGCGGCCTTGGCGCGCTTCGCCGCGAAGCGGACGCCGCCGGGGCTCTCCCCGACCTCGACCCGCACCAGCGTGGACGGCGGGTCCACCACTCCCTCGCCGACCTGGAGCACCGAGGTCCGCTCGACGCCCAGCTTGCTGAGCGCAGCGCGGGCGCCCTTGAGCTCCTCCTCGGCGGTGTCGCCCTTGAGGGCCAGCATCTCGCCGTACGGCCGCAGCAGGGGAACGCCCCAGCCCGCCAGCCGGTCCAGCGGGGCCACGGCGCGCGCCGTCACCACGTGCACCGGCTGAAGCTTGCCCAGGACCTCCTCGGCGCGCCCCCGGACGACCGTGACGTGGTCCAGGCCGAGCAGTTCGACGACCTCGGACAGGAAGGTCGTCCGCCGCAGCAGCGGCTCCAGCAGGGTGATCTGGAGGTCGGGGCGGACCAGGGCCAGCGGGATGCCCGGCAGGCCGGCGCCCGAGCCGACGTCACACACGGAGACGTCCTCGGGGACGGCCTCGGAGAGCACCGCGCAGTTCAGCAGGTGCCGCTCCCAGAGCCGGGGAACCTCCCGCGGGCCGATCAGCCCACGCCGGACGCCCGCGTCGGCGAGCAGTTCGGCGTAGCGGACGGCGTCCTGAAAGCGGTCACCGAAAACCGCCCGTGCCTCCGGGGGCGCCGGGGGGAGCTCCGCTGCCTCTTCCACAGTGAACCGTCCTTCCGTACCACGTTTTTATCGACGACTCTGCGTATCGACGAATGGGTGGGACTCCATGCACCGGAGTCCGATGTCAGGCTGACAAGGATCGGCCCCGTCTGCGCACAGACGGGGCCGAAGCTACCGGGAAACGGGAGCAGGTCACACCGGCAGGACGACCACGCGGCGCTGGGGCTCCTCGCCCTCGGACTCGCTGCGCAGACCTGCGGCGGCCACCGCGTCGTGGACGACCTTTCGCTCGAACGGCGTCATCGGGTCGAGCTTGACCGGCTTGCCGCTCTGCTTCGCGTCCGCGACGGCCTGGGCACCCAGCTTGGCGAGTTCCTCGCGCTTGCGGGCCCGGAAGCCGGCGATGTCGAGCATCAGCCGGCTGCGGTCGCCGGTCTCCCGGTTCACCGCGAGCCGCGTGAGCTCCTGGAGCGCTTCCAGCACCTCGCCGTCGCGGCCCACCAGCTTCTGCAGATCCCGGCTGGTGGAGTCGCTGATGATCGACACGGACGCCCGGTCGGCCTCGACGTCCATGTCGATGTCACCGTCCAGGTCGGCGATGTCGAGCAGACCCTCCAGGTAGTCCGCCGCGATCTCGCCCTCCTGCTCCAGGCGGGTCAGCGGGTCGGTGCCCTCGGCGGCGTCCGCACGGGTCTGGTCCTGGGTGTCCGTCACGGTGGGACTCCTTCGCTACTTCTTGGACGACGGGTGCTTGGGCCGCTGCGGGCCGCCCTTGCGCTGCCCGGACTTGGCGCCGCGGGACGAGCCACCGCCCTGCTTGGGCTTGGCGTCCTCGGCCTGCTCCTTGGCACCGTTTTCCGAGGAGGCGGCACCGTTGCCCGAAGAGGCCTTGGTGCGGGCCTGCGGACGCCCGGCCGGCTGCTGCCCGGCGGCCGGGGCGGCGGTGCGCTTGGCCTTCGGCTGCCGCTTGGGCTGCTGGCGGGCGGCGCGGGCGGCCTCGGCGGCCTGCTTGGCCTCGACCTCGGCCGGGTCCTCCTTGAGCTTGCCCTTGGCCCGCAGGCGCTCCTGGCGCTGCTTGAAGGCGAGGCTGCCCGGGGTGGGGTTGCGGCGGATGATGAACATCTGCTGACCCATGGTCCAGACGTTCGTGGTCAGCCAGTAGACGAGGACACCGACCGGGAAGTTGATACCGAAGACGGCGAACATGATCGGGAAGACGTACATCAGCATCTTCTGCTGCTGCATGAAGGGCGTCTTGACCGTGAGGTCGACGTTCTTCGTCATCAGCTGGCGCTGCGTGTAGAACTGCGACAGCGACATCAGGACGATCATGACCACCGTGACGACGCGGACGTCGGTGACGGTGGAACCGAGCTTCTCGATCTTGGCCGCGCTGTCCATGAACTTCACGGACAGCGGGGCACCGAAGATATGGGCCTCACGGGCACTGGCCAGCAGGTCCTCGTTGATGAACCCGACCGTCTTGCCCTGCGCGATGTGGTTGAGGACCTGGTACAGCGAGATGAAGAAGGGCGACTGGGCCAGGATCGGGAGACAGCTCGAGAGCGGGTTGGTGCCCGTCTCCTTGTAGAGCTTCATCATCTCTTCGGACTGGCGCTGCCGGTCGCTCTTGTAGCGCTCCTGGATCGCCTTCATCTTCGGCTGGAGCGCCTGCATGTTCCGGGTCGCCTTGATCTGCTTCACGAAGAGCGGGATCAGGCAGATGCGGATCAGGACGACCAGCGAGACGATCGACAGACCCCACGCCCAGCCGCTGTTCTTGTCGAAGATCAGGCTGAAGAACGAGTGGAACTGGACGATGATCCAGGAAACTACGTAATAAAGGGGCTTGAGGACCGTGTCCACGTATCAGGCTCCTTGGGCGTTGGGCTGAGTCTCGGGCTGTGCGGCGGCCCCGGCTACGGGGTGTCCGCCCAGTCGGCTCCTCAGCCGCTGGTGCCAGACCGGACGCTTCCGGGGAGGTACGTGGTCGACGCCACCGAGCGACCACGGGTTACAGCGCAGGATGCGCCAGGCCGTCAGCACCGTCCCCTTGATCGCGCCATGCACCTGGATGGCCGTGTAGCCGTAGTGCGAGCACGACGGGTAGTACTTGCAGACCGGGCCGAGCAGCGGACTGATGGTCCACTGGTACAGCTTGATCAACCACAGCAGCGGGTACTTCACCGTGCACTCCCTCCCGGGTCATGGCCGGGGTTCCGGGGAACCGGGGTATCGGTACCCGGGGGATTGCAGCTTCGCGGCGCCCCTCCCAACAGCCGCTGCAATGCGGTATCGAGATCGCGGGCAAGCTGACCGTGATCGGCTTCGCCCGCGCCCGGCAGGGCTCGCACCACCACCAGGCTACCGGCGGGCAGCGCTTCGAGCCGGTCACGCACGAGGTGGCGCAGCCGGCGTTTGACACGGTTGCGGACCACCGCGCCGCCCACCGCCTTGCTCACGACGAAACCCGCACGTGCCGGGGGGACAGTTCCCCCAGGCGCGTGCGGGTCCGTTTCGGTGCGGAGGTGGACGACGAGGAGTGGGCGCCCGGCCCTGCGTCCTCGTCGAACCGCGGTCGCGAAGTCCTCGCGCCGCCTCAGCCGAGACTCGGAAGGCAGCACGTCATGGACCTTGAGTCAGGCTGCTCAGGCCGACAGGCGGGCGCGACCCTTGCCACGGCGGGACGCGAGGATCGCGCGGCCGGCACGGGTGCGCATGCGCAGGCGGAAGCCGTGGGTCTTCGCGCGACGGCGGTTGTTCGGCTGGAAGGTGCGCTTGCTCACTCGGGGGCTCCAGAAATGAATCGTGTGATGGCGGGACATCGCCTGGCTGTCACCGTGCGCCCACGAGGAAGCTCGCAATACGCAAGGCACCGCTTCACGATCACACCCCACATGGGAGAAGTGCGACCCTTGCCCATCGGAGGCAGGCGGCAGCAGCCATCGACAACTCGACCTGGTCACGGTACGCGCCGTTACGCCATCCGGTCAAACCGGCAGCGCACCAGCATTAACCGTAGCCTCCCGGATGCCCCGGAAGTACCAGCCGTGCCCGGATGAGGCGCCACGGACGGCCCCATGGCACATTTGTACACACCCTGTGGACAACGACTTGAACGACGTGCCACGGCCTGACTACCGTGGCTGAACTCCGAATCCTTCCCGCCCGTCCCGAGAACCACACATTCGTGGGACCGGAGGGCGCCCCCGCTGACCGAGAGAGCGTGCCCTGTGGCTGACCTGCCTGCCGATCTTGCCGCAGTGTGGCCGCGCGTGCTGGAGCAGCTCCTCGGCGAGGGAAGAGTCGAGAGCAAGGACGAGCACTGGATCAAGCGCTGTCAGCCGCTGGCCCTGGTCGCGGACACGGCGCTGCTCGCCGTCCCCAACGAGTTCGCCAAGGGCGTACTGGAGGGGCGGCTGGCCCCGGTCGTCAGCGACGCCCTCAGCCGGGAGTGCGGCCGCCCCATCCGCATCGCGATCACCGTCGACAACTCGGTCGGCGAGCCGGCCGCGCCGCAGCAGCCCGCGCACGAAGAGCGTTCGCACAACGGCCAGGGCCGTGACACGTACGAGGGGTACGACGGACGCCCGGGCTACGACGGCCGGGACGGTTACGGCCGCGGCGCCGGCGACGACCTGCCGACGGTCCGGCCCGCCTACCCCGACTACCAGCAGTCCCGGAGCGAGCCCGGCTCCTGGCCGCGGCACACGGGCCCCGGCCGCCCCGGCGGCCCGGGGAGCCGTACGCCGGACCGGGGCGACTACGGCTGGCAGCAGCCGCGGCTCGGCTTCGCCGAGAACGAGCGCGACCCCTATGCCTCGCCGCAGCACACCCCGCCCGGCTACGAGCAGCAACGCGAGCCCGGCGGCTACCGGCCGGCCGGCACCGAGCGGCCCTACGAGCAGCAGCGCGAGCTCCCGGACGCCCACGGCCGCGGCGCCGGCCAGAGCGACCGGCCGGTGCCCGGCGGCTCGGGCGCACCGGGCGCGGGGAAGTCCTCCGGGTCGGGCCCGGGGGAGCCGACCGCCCGGCTGAACCCCAAGTACCTCTTCGACACCTTCGTCATCGGCGCGTCCAACCGCTTCGCGCACGCGGCGGCCGTGGCGGTCGCCGAGGCGCCGGCGAAGGCGTACAACCCCCTCTTCATCTACGGGGAGTCGGGGCTCGGCAAGACGCACCTGCTGCACGCGATCGGGCACTACGCGCGCAGCCTCTACCCGGGGACGCGGGTGCGGTACGTGAGCTCCGAGGAGTTCACCAACGAGTTCATCAACTCCATCCGCGACGGCAAGGCGGACGCGTTCCGCAAGCGCTACCGCGACATGGACATCCTGCTGGTCGACGACATCCAGTTCCTCGCGAGCAAGGAGTCGACGCAGGAGGAGTTCTTCCACACCTTCAACACCCTGCACAACGCCAACAAGCAGATCGTGCTCTCCTCGGACCGACCGCCCAAGCAGCTGGTGACCCTGGAGGACCGGCTGCGCAACCGGTTCGAGTGGGGCCTGATCACCGACGTCCAGCCGCCCGAGCTGGAGACCCGGATCGCGATCCTGCGGAAGAAGGCGGTCCAGGAGCAGCTCAACGCGCCGCCGGAGGTGCTGGAGTTCATCGCCTCCCGGATCTCGCGGAACATCCGTGAGCTGGAGGGCGCCCTCATCCGCGTCACGGCGTTCGCCAGCCTCAACCGGCAGCCCGTGGACCTGGGCCTCACCGAAATCGTCCTCAAGGACCTGATCCCGGGCGGCGAGGACGCCTCGCCGGAGATCACCGCGCCGGCCATCATGGCCGCCACGGCCGACTACTTCGGGCACACCGTGGAGGACCTGTGCGGCGCCTCGCGCAGCCGGGTGCTGGTGACGGCGCGCCAGATCGCCATGTACCTCTGCCGTGAGCTCACGGACCTGTCCCTGCCGAAGATCGGCGCGCAGTTCGGCGGCCGCGACCACACGACCGTGATGCACGCGGACCGCAAGATCCGCGCGCTGATGGCCGAACGGCGGTCCATCTACAACCAGGTGACCGAGCTGACCAACCGCATCAAGAACGGCTGACAGGACCGCGCCGAGCGCGCGGGGACGCCTCCGAAGGCGCTCCGGGACGGTTCCCGGGGCGCCTTTCGCCGTTCCGGACGGCGTCGCCTCGCGGCCACCTCGTTCGAATAGGGACCCAGGTCACCGCGTTCTCCACAGAAACCGCCCCCGAGGCCCGTCCACATCCTGGGGACTGGGAAGTTATCCAGATGATGTCCACAGCCGGGCCTGTTGACAGCTCATCAGAGGAGGTCAGCAGGGTGTGGAAGTGTGGGGAACCGAAGTCCACAGCCTGTGGATGACGAGTCCGCCCACAGCGGCCGCGCCGGTTGTCCACCGGCCGCCCACAGGAAGAGAGGCGTTGTGCACAGCCTTTCCCCAGGGTTGTCCACTGTTCGGCAACGAAACGCCCGGGCTCACCGCGCCGAGTGAAAGGCGTCACACCAAGCTGCCGGGTTGGGCTGTGGGGAACCTGGGTAAAGCTGGGGACGAGCCTGGGGAGAAGTGCACCTCGCCTGTGCACCGCCTGTGCAGAACTTTTGTTTCTCCACAGTGACCCCCTGTTTTCCACCGGGGCCGCCCACAGGGGCAGTGGACAAAAAATCCGGCCTGACCTGGGCAAAGGAAGTTTTCCACGGTTTCCACAGGCCCTACTACTACGACCACTGAGATCAACCGGGGAACTCGTTTCGAAGTGGGCCCTGTGCACAACTCGGCCCGAGGCCGCGCCACGCCGTCCGGTCCGACTTGACCCCGAGCAGCGCCGGCTGTCAGCGGCGTACGTCAGACTGGTCTCCGGCTTGGAAGCCGACGAAGCCGATGAAGACAGCCCAGCAGGGCCAGCCAGCAACAAGCAGGAGGCGGTTCCGGTGAAGATCCGGGTGGAGCGCGATGTACTCGCGGAGGCAGTGGCCTGGGCGGCCCGCAGCCTCCCGGCCCGTCCGCCGGTGCCGGTCCTCGCGGGACTGCTGCTGAAGGCCGAGGACGGCTCGCTCAGCCTTTCCGGCTTCGACTACGAGGTCTCGGCCCGCGTCTCCGTCGAGGCCGACGTGGAAGAGGACGGCACCGTCCTCGTCTCCGGCCGGCTCCTCGCCGACATCTGCCGCGCACTTCCCAACAGGCCTGTGGAGATCTCCACCGACGGCGTCCGCGCCACCGTGGTCTGCGGCTCCTCGCGATTCACACTCCACACCCTGCCTGTGGAGGAGTACCCGGCGCTGCCCCAGATGCCCACCGCCACCGGCACCGTCCCGGCCGAGGTCTTCGCGTCCGCCGCCGCCCAGGTCGCCATCGCCGCCGGCCGTGACGACACCCTGCCGGTGCTCACCGGTGTGCGCATCGAGATCGAGGGCGACACCGTCACCCTGGCCTCCACCGACCGCTACCGCTTCGCCGTCCGCGAGTTCATGTGGAAGCCGGAGACCCCCGACGTCTCCGCAGTGGCCCTGGTCCCCGCCAAGACGCTGCTGGACACCGCCAAGTCCCTCAGCGGCGGCGACTCCGTCTCGCTGGCGCTCTCCGGCTCCGGCGCGGGCGAGGGCCTCATCGGCTTCGAGGGCGCCGGCCGCCGCACCACGACGCGGCTGCTGGAAGGCGACCTGCCGAAGTACCGCACGCTCTTCCCGACCGAGTTCAACTCGGTCGCCGTGATCGAGACGGCCCCCTTCGTCGAGGCCGTCAAGCGTGTGGCCCTGGTCGCCGAGCGCAACACCCCTGTCCGGCTGAGCTTCGAGCAGGGCGTGCTGATCCTGGAGGCCGGCTCCAGCGACGACGCACAGGCTGTGGAAAGGGTCGACGCCCGGCTGGAGGGCGACGACATCTCCATCGCCTTCAACCCCGGCTTCCTGCTGGAGGGCCTGTCCGCGATCGACTCCCCGGTCGCCCAGCTCTCCTTCACCACCTCGACCAAGCCGGCGCTGCTCAGCGGCAAGCCCGCGGTCGACGCGGAGGCGGACGAGGCGTACAAGTACCTGATCATGCCGGTGCGGCTGTCGGGCTGACGCGCCACGGACGCGCCGGCGGCTGGGAGCGCGAGGGTCGGCCCTCGCAAGAGCGCAGCATGCCGGTGCGGCTGTCGGGCTGATCCGAGGCACTGTTCCCGTCCCCCGTACGTACCAGCGGCCGGGGGACGGAGCGCCGCATGGACGGACGGCGGGCGGGTAGCCGCCCCACCGTTTGAGCGTTCGGTCCCGACAGGTGTGCACGGACCCCCGGGCGTAGGCTCGGATCCGGGTAAACCGCTACGACTACGGCATAGAGGATCACTGATGGAGCTCGGTCTCGTCGGTCTCGGCAAGATGGGCGGCAACATGCGCGAGCGCATCCGCCGCGCAGGCCACACCGTCATCGGATACGACCGCAATGCGGACCTCGCGGACGTCCACAGCCTCCAGGAGCTGGTGGATTCCCTGAAGGGTCCCCGGGTCGTGTGGGTCATGGTCCCCGCCGGCGCGGCGACCCAGTCCACCATCGACGAGCTCGGCGAGCTGCTGTCGCCCGGCGACGTCGTCGTGGACGGCGGCAACTCCCGCTGGACGGACGACGAGAAGCATGCCGAGGAGCTGGCAGCCAAGGGCATCGGCTTCGTGGACTGCGGTGTCTCCGGCGGCGTCTGGGGCCTGGAGAACGGCTACGCGCTGATGTACGGCGGCGACGCCGAGCACGTCGCGAAGGTGCAGCCGGTCTTCGACGCGCTGAAGCCCGAGGGTGAGTTCGGCTCCGTGCACGCCGGCAAGGTCGGCGCGGGCCACTTCGCGAAGATGGTCCACAACGGCATCGAGTACGCCATGATGCAGGCGTTCGCCGAGGGCTGGGAGCTGCTGGAGGCGGTCGACTCCGTCACCGACGTGCGTGAGATCTTCCGTTCCTGGCAGGAGGGCACGGTCATCCGCTCCTGGCTGCTCGACCTCGCCGTCAAGGCCCTGGATGACGACGAGCACCTCGACAAGCTGCGCGGCTACGCGTCCGACTCGGGCGAGGGCCGCTGGACGGTCGAGGCCGCCATCGACAACGCGGTCCCGCTCCCCGCGATCACCGCCTCCCTCTTCGCCCGCTTCGCGTCCCGCCAGGACGACTCGCCGCAGATGAAGATGATCGCCGCGCTGCGCAACCAGTTCGGCGGCCACGCGGTCGAGAGCAAGTAACACCCCACGCGAATCAGGAGGCTCGGCGCGCACTCATGCACGTTTCGCATCTCTCGCTCGCCGACTTCCGCTCGTACGCCCGGGTCGAGGTCCCGCTCGACCCGGGCGTCACGGCTTTCGTGGGACCCAACGGCCAGGGCAAGACCAACCTCGTCGAGGCGGTCGGCTATCTGGCGACCCTCGGCAGCCACCGCGTCTCCTCGGACGCCCCGCTGGTCCGCCTCGGCGCGGACCGGGCGTTCATCCGCGCCGCCGTCGTCCAGGGCGAGCGGCAGCAGCTGATCGAGCTGGAGCTCAATCCGGGCAAGGCCAACCGGGCCAGGATCAACCGCTCGTCCCAGGTCCGGCCCCGGGACGTGCTGGGCATCGTGCGCACGGTGCTGTTCGCCCCCGAGGACCTGGCCCTGGTCAAGGGCGACCCCGGGGAGCGCCGCCGGTTCCTCGACGAGCTGGTCACCGCCCGGTCCCCGCGGATGGCGGGCGTGCGCTCGGACTACGAGCGCGTCCTGAAGCAGCGCAACACCCTGCTGAAGTCCGCCGTGCTGGCCCGCCGGCACGCCGGCCGGACGATGGACGTCTCCACCCTGGACATCTGGGACCAGCACCTGGCCCGCGCCGGCGCCGAACTGCTGGCGCACCGGCTGGACCTGATCGCCGCGCTGCTGCCGCTGGCCGACGCGGCGTACGAGCGGCTGGCGCCGGGCGGCGGCCCGCTCGCCTTCGACTACCGCGGCCCGGTCGGAGCCGGCGGGCCGGACGGCGCGCGCACCCGCGAGGAGCTGTACGAGGTGCTGCTGACCGCGCTGGGCGAGGCGCGCAAGCAGGAGATGGAGCGCGGGGTGACCCTCGTCGGCCCGCACCGCGACGACCTCGTGCTGCGGCTGGGGCAGCTGCCCGCCAAGGGGTACGCGAGCCACGGCGAGTCCTGGTCGTACGCGCTGGCGCTGCGCCTGGCCTCGTACGAGCTGCTCAAGGCGGAGGGCAACGAGCCGGTGCTCGTCCTCGACGACGTCTTCGCCGAGCTGGACGCCCGCCGCCGGGAGCGGCTGGCGGAGCTGGTCGCCGGCGGCGAGCAGGTGCTGGTGACGGCCGCGGTGGACGACGACGTCCCGGGCGTCCTGACGGGCGCGCGGTACGCGGTCTCCGAGGGGACGGTCGAGCGGGTATGACCGAGCACTCCCCTCTGACCGGGCACTCCCCGGCACAGCAGTCCCCGGCGCGCAGGGTCCCGGAGCCGTCCGGGGTGGACCTGGCGCGGGTCGCGCTGCGCGCGGCCAAGGAGCAGGCGCGGGCGCGGGGCGCGGCCGTGCAGCAGAAAAAGCAGGCGCGCCGCGGCGGCCTGCGCTCCGGCGCGCGTGCCGACGGCCGCGACCCGCTGCCGCTGGGCGCGGCCATCAACCGCCTGATCACCGAGCGCGGCTGGGAGACGCCCGCGGCGGTCGGCGGGGTGACCGGCCGCTGGCCGCAGATCGTCGGCGAGAACGTGGCGCTGCACTGCGAGCCGCAGGGTTACGACGAGGACGCGCGGGTGCTGACCGTGCGGTGCGACTCGACGACGTGGGCGACCCAGCTCCGGCTGCTGGCCCCGACGCTGGTGGCCCGGCTCAACGACGACCTGGGCCAGGGCACCGTCCGGCTGATCAAGGTGCTGGGCCCGGGCGGGCCGTCGCGCCGGTACGGTGCGCTGCGCGCGCCGGGGAGCACGGGACCGGGCGACACCTACGGGTGAGCCGCGGCGTTCCCGGTGCCCGGGAGAGCCGTGGGGCGTACCGGGAGAAGGGGGACGACAGGTGTCCCCCGAGCGTGGTAGCGGGCGGTTGACAACCCGAAGCGCTGAGTGCCGCTGTGAGCCTCTTGGAGCCCCGGGGCGCATATAGGGAGTCGGCTGATGCCGGTTCAGGGCGGCACATGCGGACTCAGACGCCGCCAAACCCCCATTCATGTCGGCGCTACCGGTAGACTGGTGGTAATCCCGCGCGTTTCGCGGAAACAAGTCGAACGACGCAGTCGCTCCCGCCTGCCCTCCCGGTCTCCCGACCGACGGCGCCCCGCCGCACAGGCAGGAGAAAGTCTGTGCTGTGCCAGAAAGGGCGCTTCGTGGCCGATTCCGGCAACCCCAACGAGAACACCACCCCTTCCCTCGAGGAAGGCGCCACTCCTGTGCCGGAGGACGCCTCGTCCGGCGCTCCGGGCGGAGGTGCGTCGTACGACGCCAGCGCGATCACCGTGCTGGAGGGTCTGGACGCGGTCCGCAAGCGGCCGGGCATGTACATCGGCTCCACCGGTGAGCGCGGTCTGCACCACCTGGTGTACGAGGTCGTCGACAACTCCGTCGACGAGGCGCTGGCCGGCCACGCCGACACCATCGACGTCACGATCCTGGCGGACGGCGGCGTCCGCGTGGTCGACAACGGCCGCGGTATCCCCGTCGGCATCGTCCCCTCCGAGGGCAAGCCGGCCGTGGAGGTCGTGCTGACCGTCCTGCACGCGGGCGGCAAGTTCGGCGGCGGCGGCTACGCGGTCTCCGGCGGTCTGCACGGCGTCGGCGTCTCCGTCGTCAACGCGCTGTCCTCGCGCGTCGCCGTCGAGGTCAAGACGGACGGCTTCCGCTGGACCCAGGACTACAAGCTCGGCGTCCCCACCGCCCCTCTGCAGAAGAACGAGGCGACGGACGAGACCGGCACCTCCGTCACCTTCTGGGCCGACGGCGACATCTTCGAGACCACCGACTACTCCTTCGAGACGCTCTCGCGGCGCTTCCAGGAGATGGCGTTCCTCAACAAGGGCCTGACCATCGCCCTGACCGACGAGCGCCCGGACCACGTGGACGAGGAGGGCAAGCCGCTCACCGTCCGCTACCACTACGAGGGCGGCATCTCGGACTTCGTCCGCTACCTCAACTCGCGCAAGGGCGAGCTGATCCACCCCACGGTGATTTCGCTCGAGGCCGAGGACAAGGAGCGGCAGCTCTCCCTCGAGATCGCGATGCAGTGGAACAGCCAGTACACCGAGGGCGTCTACAGCTTCGCCAACATCATCCACACCCATGAGGGCGGCACGCACGAGGAGGGCTTCCGGGCGGCGCTGACCTCGCTGATCAACAAGTACGCGCGCGACAAGAAGCTGCTCCGCGAGAAGGACGACAACCTCACGGGCGACGACATCCGCGAGGGTCTGACCGCGATCATCTCGGTCAAGCTGAGCGAGCCGCAGTTCGAGGGCCAGACCAAGACCAAGCTGGGCAACACGGAGGCGAAGACCTTCGTCCAGAAGGCGGTCTACGAGCACCTCACCGACTGGCTGGACCGCAACCCGATCGAGGCCGCGGACATCATCCGCAAGTCGATCCAGGCCGCCACGGCCCGCGTCGCCGCCCGCAAGGCGCGTGACCTGACCCGCCGCAAGGGCCTGCTGGAGACCGCCTCGCTGCCCGGCAAGCTGTCGGACTGCCAGTCGAACGACCCGGCCAAGTGCGAGATCTTCATCGTCGAGGGCGACTCCGCCGGCGGCTCGGCCAAGTCCGGCCGGAACCCCGAGTACCAGGCGATCCTCCCGATCCGCGGCAAGATCCTCAACGTCGAGAAGGCCCGGATCGACAAGATCCTCCAGAACCAGGAGATCCAGGCGCTGATCTCCGCGTTCGGCACCGGCGTGCACGAGGACTTCGACATCGACAAGCTCCGCTATCACAAGATCATCCTGATGGCGGACGCCGACGTCGACGGCCAGCACATCAACACCCTGCTGCTGACCTTCCTCTTCCGCTTCATGCGCCCGCTGGTCGAGGCCGGTCACGTCTACCTGTCGCGCCCCCCGCTGTACAAGATCAAGTGGGGCCGTGACGACTTCGAGTACGCGTACTCGGACCGCGAGCGCGACGCGCTGATCCAGCTCGGCCGCGAGAACGGCAAGCGCATCCGGGACGACTCGGTCCAGCGCTTCAAGGGTCTCGGCGAGATGAACGCCGAGGAGCTGCGCGTCACCACGATGGACATCGACCACCGGGTGCTCGGCCAGGTCACCCTGGACGACGCGGCGCAGGCGGACGACCTGTTCTCGGTGCTCATGGGTGAGGACGTCGAGGCACGGCGCTCGTTCATCCAGCGCAACGCCAAGGACGTCCGCTTCCTCGACATCTGAGTCGGCCTGCACGAACAGCCGCGGCTCGAAAGGACTTTGAACACCAATGGCCGACGAGATGACCCCTGACACGCCCGTGACCCCGGACGGCACCACGCCCGAGGGGCAGCCCGCCACCATCGAGGGCGTCGGGATGCGCGTCGAGCCCGTCGGGCTCGAGACGGAGATGCAGCGCTCCTACCTCGACTACGCGATGAGCGTCATCGTCTCGCGTGCGCTGCCCGACGTCCGGGACGGCCTCAAGCCGGTGCACCGGCGTGTGCTCTACGCGATGTACGACGGCGGGTACCGGCCCGAGAAGGGCTTCTACAAGTGCGCCCGCGTCGTCGGCGACGTCATGGGTACGTACCACCCGCACGGTGACGCCTCCATCTACGACGCGCTGGTCCGGCTGGCCCAGCCGTGGTCGATGCGGATGCCGCTGGTCGACTCCAACGGCAACTTCGGCTCGCCGGGCAACGACCCGGCGGCGGCCATGCGGTACACCGAGTGCAAGATGGCGCCGCTGTCCATGGAGATGGTCCGGGACATCGACGAGGAGACCGTCGACTTCCAGGACAACTACGACGGCCGCAACCAGGAGCCGACGGTCCTGCCGTCGCGCTTCCCCAACCTGCTGGTGAACGGTTCCGCCGGCATCGCGGTCGGCATGGCGACCAACATCCCGCCGCACAACCTGCGCGAGGTCGCCGAGGGCGCCCAGTGGTACCTGGCCAACCCCGAGGCCACCCCCGAGGAGCTGCTCGACGCGCTCGTCGACCGGATCAAGGGCCCCGACTTCCCGACCGGCGCCCTCGTGGTCGGCCGCAAGGGCATCGAGGAGGCGTACCGCACCGGCCGCGGCTCGATCACCATGCGCGCGGTGGTCGAGGTCGAGGAGATCCACAACCGCCAGTGCCTGGTGGTCACCGAGCTGCCCTACCAGGTCAACCCGGACAACCTCGCGCAGAAGATCGCCGACCTGGTGAAGGACGGCAAGATCGGCGGCATCGCGGACGTCCGCGACGAGACCTCGTCCCGGACCGGCCAGCGCCTGGTGATCGTCCTCAAGCGGGACGCCGTCGCCAAGGTCGTCCTCAACAACCTCTACAAGCACACCGACCTCCAGACCAACTTCGGCGCGAACATGCTCGCCCTGGTCGACGGTGTGCCGCGGACCCTGTCGCTGGACGCGTTCATCCGCAACTGGGTCGCCCACCAGATCGAGGTCATCGTCCGGCGCACCCGCTTCCGGCTGCGCAAGGCCGAGGAGCGCGCCCACATCCTGCGCGGTCTGCTCAAGGCGCTGGACGCCATCGACGAGGTCATCGCGCTGATCCGGCGCAGCGACACCGTCGACGTCGCCCGCGAGGGTCTGATGGGCCTGCTGTCGATCGACGAGATCCAGGCCAACGCGATCCTGGAGATGCAGCTCCGCCGGCTGGCGGCCCTGGAGCGGCAGAAGATCGTCGCGGAGCACGACGAACTCCAGGCGAAGATCAACGAGTACAACGCGATCCTGGCCTCCCCGGAGCGCCAGCGCGGCATCATCAGCGAGGAACTGACGGCGATCGTCGAGAAGTTCGGCGACGACCGGCGCTCCAAGCTGGTGCCCTTCGAAGGTGACATGTCCATCGAGGACCTGATCGCCGAGGAGGACATCGTCGTCACCATCACCAACGGTGGCTACGTCAAGCGCACCAAGACCGAGGACTACCGCTCGCAGAAGCGCGGCGGCAAGGGCGTGCGGGGCACCAAGCTGAAGCAGGACGACATCGTCGACCACTTCTTCGTCTCCACCACCCACCACTGGCTGCTCTTCTTCACCAACAAGGGCCGGGTCTACCGGGCCAAGGCGTACGAGCTGCCGGACGCCGGCCGGGACGCGCGCGGCCAGCACGTGGCCAACCTGCTCGCCTTCCAGCCGGACGAGCAGATCGCCCAGATCCTCGCCATCCGCGACTACGACGCGGCGCCCTACCTGGTGCTGGCCACCAAGTCGGGCCTGGTGAAGAAGACCTCGCTCAAGGACTACGACTCCCCGCGCTCCGGCGGAGTCATCGCCATCAACCTGCGGGCGATGGACGACGGCCGCGAGGACGAGCTGATCGGCGCCGAGCTGGTGTCGGCCGACGACGACCTGCTGCTGATCAGCAAGAAGGCGCAGTCCATCCGGTTCACCGCGACGGACGACTCGCTCCGCCCGATGGGCCGGGCCACCTCCGGCGTCAAGGGCATGAGCTTCCGCGAGGGTGACGAGCTGCTGTCGATGAACGTCGTCCGTCCGGGCACGTTCGTCTTCACCGCCACCGACGGCGGCTACGCCAAGCGCACGGCCGTGGACGAGTACCGCGTCCAGGGCCGCGGCGGCCTCGGAATCAAGGCCGCGAAGATCGTCGAGGACCGGGGATCGCTGGTCGGCGCCCTGGTCGTGGAGGCGACCGACGAGATCCTCGCGATCACCCTCAGCGGTGGTGTCATCCGGACCCGGGTCGACGAAGTGCGGGAAACCGGGCGTGACACCATGGGCGTCCAACTGATCAATTTGGGCAAGCGCGACGCCGTCGTGGGCATCGCGAGGAACGCCGAGGCCGGCCGAGAGGCCGAGGAGGTCGACGAGGACACGTCGGCCGAGGCCGGGGGCGGGGGGCCCGAGGTGGCCGGAGGCACGGAGCCTGCGGTCGAGGACACCGAGGAGTAGGTCGTGAGTCGAGCCACGGGCACCGCGGCAAGCGGTGCGGACGCCAAGCGACGCGGTGCCGGTGCTTCGTCGAGCACCGCGGTCGGCAAGGACGGTGCCCGTGGCGCCGGCGCGGACGGGGCAGACTCCCCGGGTGGGAGCGACACCACCGCCGCCGACAGGGGGGACTCCATGACGGAGACCAAGGGCCCGAAGCCGTACCACCCGCCGAAGGCCTACGAGCCGCCGGCCGAGCGCACCGCGTCCAAGGCCGGCAAGGGCGCCGGGGGCGCCGCCAAGGGGGGCACCAAGAGCATGAGCAAGCCCGCGGGGACCGCCACCGCCCCGTCCGCGTCCCGGCAGGTGCCCGCCCAGGCGGCGCCGGCCGCCGCGGCGCCCCGCACCCGCTCCGCGCGGCTGCGGGTGGCCAAGGCCGACCCGTGGTCGGTGATGAAGGTCAGCTTCCTGCTGTCGCTCGCCCTGGCCGTCTGCACGATCGTGGCGGTCACGGTGCTGTGGCTGGTCCTGGACGCCATGGGGGTCTTCTCCGCCGTCGGCGGCACCATCAGCGACGCCACCTCGGGGGAGGGCGGCGGCTTCGACCTCCAGTCGTTCCTGTCGCTGCCGCGCGTCCTGATGTTCACCGTCGTGATCGCGGTCATCGAGGTGGTCCTGGCGACCGCCCTGGCGACCCTCATCGCCTTCGTCTACAACCTCTCGGCGTCCTTCGTCGGCGGCGTCGAGCTGACCCTCGCCGAGGACGAATAGCCCTCGCGGAACGGCCCGCCGGGGTGGGGAGGCCGGGCGATTTTGGGACTGGGCCCCAAGTGCGCTAATCTTTCGGTGCAGCGCGGGGCTATAGCTCAGACGGTTAGAGCGCTTCCCTGATAAGGAAGAGGCCACAGGTTCAAGTCCTGTTAGCCCCACCGGCCCGATCGGCCCGGACGGAGAGAAATCTCCGGCCGGGCCGATCGGCTTTTCCGGACAAGTCGTCCACGAGCGCCGGGGCGGTCCGACAAAGGTCCGATACAGGTCACCGATCGGTATCGGCCGGTGTGTATCATCGGCCACCAGAGTCCCCTTACGTCAAGGAAAGACGAGGTCGCGCGGTGAAGAAGCTGCTCCTGGTCGCACTGGCCGCCATCGGCGGGCTCCTCGTGTACCGCCAGATCCAGGCGGATCGCGCCGAGCAGGATCTGTGGACGGAGGCGACCGACTCCGTGCCCGCAGGTTCGGGTGTGTGAGACGACGAGTTCTACGCGGAGCCCCGGCCGGTACGACGGCCGGGGCTCCGTTGTTTTCACCACCACCCCAATTCGCTAACGCGAATAAAATGATTGCAGTTGTGAAGTGCCCGGATCAGGTGCGGGAGAGGGCCCAGACCCCCACCGCGAGGCACAGCAACGCCAGCACCAGCACCACGGCGGCCGTGGAGTGTGACGGCGGCGCCGGCCGCCGGGGGCGCGCGCGGCGGCGTACACGGCCGTCGGGGGCCGCCGTCAGGGGGAGTACGACGGGCTGCGGGGGCGTGGGCGGCATCGGGGGCGGTGCGGGCCGCGGTGGGGCGCCCAAGGGGCCGTGAGGGGGCGCCGGCTCGTGGGCCGCAAGGGTCCCAGGACGCACAGGGGTCTCAGGGCGCTCAGGGCCTTCGGGGCCGAAGCCGGGAGGCAGCGGACCGATCTGGTCGAAGACCTCGACCGGCTCCTCCCCGGCGACCGGCGGGGGCAGCAGCGGCACGGCCGCGGCCAGGGCCGTACGGGCCTCGGCGGCGCTCCGGAAGCGCAGCACCGGGTCGGGGACCAGCAGCCGGGCCAGGACGTCCCACAGCGCCGCCGGGACCTCGTCCGGGGCCGGCGGCACGGATGGCGCGCCCTCGGTGAGGAACCGGCCGACGAGGGCGCCGGCGTCCGGTTTCCGCCCGGTCAGCAGATACAGCGCGACCAGTCCGACGGCGAACAGATCGGCGGGGAAGTCCGGTTCCTCACCCGCCATTTGCTCGGGCGCGAAGTAACCCGGCGTTCCCATCACATAGTTGGTCTCGGTGAGCCGCGGTTCGCCCTTCCGCATCGCACAGCCGAAATCGGAGAGCCGTAAATGCGGGGGACCGGTCCCGGTCGCCTCCAAAAGCAGATTCGCGGGTTTGATGTCCCGGTGCACCACGCCTTCCGCGTGCACCGCGGTGAGCGCGTCCAGCAACTGGTCCAGCAGCGCGCAGCAGAATCGCGCGGGCAACGGCCCGTAGTCGCCGATCAGATGGGCGACTGAGCCGCCGTGCACCACGTCCATGGTGAACAGCACCCGGTCGTCGTCGGCGCCCCAGCTGATCGGGGCCAGCACATGCGGATGGTCGATGCGCAGCGCCTGCTCGCGGACGAAGCGCAGCAGCAGGGTGTGGGCGTGGCTCTGCTTGAGCACCTTCGCCGCCGCGTACCGCCGCCGTACCCGGTCCCAGACCCGCCAGACCTCCCCCACCCCACCGCGTCCGATGGGGTCCACCAGCTCGTAGCGCCCGGCGAGGACCTCCCCCATCGCGGCGGATCAGCTCTGGTGGGCCTCGTAGTGGGCGACCGCCTCTGCGGTCCGGCCGGCGCCGTAGACGCGCAGGAACTCGGCCAGTTCGGGGTGGGTGGGGGCGAGCGTGCCGGCCGCCTCGATGATGTCGCCGGCGGCGGCCACCGAGCGCAGCAGCGACTGGATCTCGCGCACCACCCGCTTGACGGTCGGGGCGCCGCTGCTGGCCGTGGTCTGCGTGGAGTTGAGGACAGAGCCGCCGGAGCTCCGCTTGACCTCCTCCATCCGCTCCGCGGCCTCCGCGGCGCTCACACTGCCGTCGGCCACCTGGTGGGAGAGCTCCTGGAGGGCCTGGACGCGCTGTACCACCGCCGGGTTGCCGATCTTCGCCCGCTGACCGCTCATCAACTGCGAGAGCATGGGCGCCGAAAGGCCCAGTACGGAGGCCAGCCGGGCCTGGTTGAGACCGAGATCGTCGATCAGCCGGCGGAAGAGCGCCCCCAGCGGCTCCCCGTACCAGCTCCGCTGCAGCTCTCGTGCGCGGGCGGTGGCTTCCTGCTGTGCTGCGTCCATCTCGCTCTCCCCTTCGCTTCGCTGCCGCGAATCTTGCGGTGCATCCTACGGAGAGTGGCGGGACGCGGCGATACCTGGTCGGCCCTGCTGCCGGCACCGGGTACCCTGGTGCTCCGAGGGGCCTTAGCTCAGTTGGTAGAGCGCTGTCTTTGCATGGCAGATGTCAGGGGTTCGACTCCCCTAGGCTCCACGCAAAATCCCCTCCGACCTGCGTCGACGCGGTCGGAGGGGATTTTTTGACGTCCGGGGCGGGGCCGGGGGCCGGTGCCTCGGGAGGGGTCGTCCTCCTTAGGAGGGGTCGTCCTCCTTCTTCCCGTCACCCGCCCGGTCCTCGGTGGCCTTCTCGTCCTCGGCGGACGCCGCTTCCGCCTCGGCCTGCTTGGCCTGGACCTCCGGGTCGAGGGGGGAGCGGTCGCCGCTGCCGTCGACGGAGGTGAGGTGGGGGCGGTCGGCGATCTCGGTGGCGGCCGGGGGCTCGACCAGCCAGTCCGGGTTGGCCTGCTTGTCCCACCACCGCCAGGCCGCGACGGCGCCGCCCACCAGCAGGCCCGCGAAGGCCAGCCGCTTCGCCACCCGGCCGGCCCGGCCGCGGCGGGAGCGCTTGCGGCCCAGGCGCTCCACGTCCTGCGCCGGGACCTGGCCGCGCAGCACGGCGAGCGCGGCGGTGCCGCGGGAGACGGCCTCGTCGCGGACCGGTTCGGCGGCGGCGCGGGCCCGGGCGGCGGCCTGGTTGACCTTGGGCGGCAGCACCTCGAGGGCGTGATCGATCCGGGGCTGCAGGTGCGCGTCGTACTGGGAGCGCGCCTGGTGGGCGGCCTCGGCCACCTTGGGGGCGAGCCGGACGCGGGCTTCGTGCGCATAGTGCACGGCGGCGTCCTTGGCCGTGCCGGCGTAGGGCGCCACCACTTCGGCCGCGTGGCGCACGCTGTCCTTGGCGGTGCTGGTCGCGGCGCGCACGCTGTCCTTGCGGGTCACGAGAACCTCCTCCTCGGTGGCGTACTGGACTGTCGCCTTTCCACCCAGTGGGAAATCATGCCTGTCCAGGGGCGGTCCGGCAGGTTCGGAGGGGCATCCGGGTCAACGGGCCTCCGGCTCGACAATGCCATGGTTCGCCGCCGCGCGCGGGGCTTTGGGCGTTACTCGCCGGACCCCGGTCCGTGCGAGGATCGGTGGCTGTCAGTGCAGACTATGGAAGGTAGATCGTGGCCGAGCAGCTCTACGCGACCCTGAAGACCAACCAGGGGGACATCGAGATCCGGCTCCTGCCGAATCACGCCCCGACGACGGTCAAGAACTTCGTCGAGCTCGCGAAGGGCGAGCGCGAGTGGGTCCACCCGGCGACCGGAAAGAAGTCCACGGACAAGCTGTACGACGGCACGGTGTTCCACCGCGTCATCAGCGGCTTCATGATCCAGGGCGGTGACCCGCTGGGCAACGGCACCGGCGGTCCGGGGTACGAGTTCAAGGACGAGTTCCACCCCGACCTGGCGTTCAACAAGCCGTACCTGCTGGCCATGGCCAACGCCGGCCCGGGCACCAACGGCTCGCAGTTCTTCATCACCGTGTCCCCGACCGCTTGGCTGACCGGCAAGCACACCATCTTCGGCGAGGTCAGCAACGACGCGAGCAGGAAGGTCGTGGACGCCATCGCGGGCACCCAGACCAACCCGCGCACCGACCGTCCGGTGAACGACATCGTCATCGAGAGCGTCGTGATCGAGTCCCGCTGAGGACCGTTCGCGTACGCGGGGAACCCGGCGCCCCGCCCGTCCGTAAGACGGGCGGGGCCCTGCTCGGCAACGGCGGTGCCCGGGACCGCCACAGGGGCGAGGGGAGAGCATGAACGACCAGGCCGTCTGCTGTTACCGGCATCCGGACCGCGAGACGGGCATCCGCTGTACGCGCTGCGAACGGCCGATCTGTCCCGACTGCATGGTCAACGCCTCGGTCGGCTTCCACTGCCCCGAGTGCTCGGGCGGCGGCTCCGGCCCCGGCCGGGGGGACGACCGGCAGGACACCGCCCCGCGTACGGCCGCGGGGTCCGTCGAACGTCCCGGTGACCCCTTTCTGGTGACCAAGGTGCTGCTCGGCATCAACCTCGCGATCTGGATCGCGGTGATGGTCAAGGGGCAGGACGTCGTCGGCACCCTGGAGCTGATCGGGCGCGACCCGTACCAGGACGGCGAGGGCGTCGCCGAGGGCCAGTGGTACCGGCTGCTGACCTCGCTGTTCCTGCACGAGTCGGTGATGCACATCGGCTTCAACATGCTGTCGCTCTGGTGGCTGGGCCCCCCGCTGGAGGCCGCCTTCGGCCGGGCCCGGTACCTGGCGCTCTATCTGCTGTCGGGGCTCGGCGGCAGCGCGCTCACCTATCTGATGGTCGACCCGGGCGGGCGGTCGTACGGCGCCTCGGGCGCGATCTTCGGCCTGCTGGGTGCCACCGCCGTGCTGATGCGCCGGCTGAAGTACGACATGCGGCCGGTGATGGCGCTGCTCGTGCTCAACCTGATCTTCACCTTCACCTGGAACAACATCGCCAAGGAAGCGCACATCGGCGGCCTGGTGGTGGGTGCCCTGGTGGCGTACGGCATGGTGCACGCGCCCCGCGCGCGGCGGGCGCTGGTGCAGTGGCTGACCTGCGGGGCCGCGCTGGTGGCGATCCTGGTGACGGTGGTCGTCAGGACGGCCGAGCTGACCTAGGGGAGGCCCTCCGGGGCTCCGGCCCCGGACCGTCGCCCGCCCCCGTCACCCACATCAGTGCGCCGGGAGTTGTCCACAGCATCGGCCGACCGGTGTGCAGGACGGGGGGAAAGCCGCCTCCGGCCTGGGACGAACCGCCTCCGACCTGCGAGTATGACGACGGACGCCGATGTGGCCGACGATCCACAGGGATCGCGAACAGTCACACCGGCGTCAACGCCGAGGAAGTTATCCACAGATCTTCTGAGTTTTTCCCCACTGTGGATGAGGGTGTGGATAACCGGGTCGGACCGCTACTCCGGCCCCCCGCTCCGACCCGCTACTTCCACTGGGTGGAGACCACGAACCCCGCCGCGATGAAGCCGAAGCCGACCACGATGTTCCAGTTGTGCAGGGACTCGATGGGCATGTCGCTGCCCGTCACGTAGAAGACGACGATCCACGCGAGCCCGATCAGGAACAGCGCCAGCATGAGCGGAGCCACCCACCGCCGCCCGCTGTTCAGCTTGATGCTCTGCTGCTTCGCCGGCGGAGGCGTGAAGTCTTCCTTCTTGCGGATCCGTGACTTCGGCACGAGGAACTCTCCTGTCGATGCGCTGCGTAACCGCGCTGGGGGTACAAGGGCTGGTCGGCCGCGTCGGGGAGCGCTTCCTCCCCCCGGGCGTCCGTTAGCGTAGTGCTTCAGCGGCGTCGGAGAGGACAAGGGTACGTTGAGCAATTCTGCCGTCTCCACCAGCGACGCAGCGCCCGGCCACCGCCCTCCCCGGCGATTCCGCCCGGTACGGCTGCTGACGGCCGCGGTCTTCGCCCTCGCCGGCCTCATCTTCTGGATGAGCTTCAACACCGCCAAGGGCACCGACATCCGCACCGACGCCTCCATGCTCCGGCTGTCCGACCTCATCCAGCAGCGCAGCAAGGGCAACGGCGAACTGGAGCGGAGCGCCGCCACCCTGCGCGCCGAGGTCGACTCCCTCGCCGGCCGCGACTCCGGCGGCGATACCGCCGAGGCCCGCCGGCTGGCCGCCCTGGGCGACGCCGCCGGCACCCGGGAGATCGGCGGCACCGGCCTGACGGTCACCCTGACCGACGCCCCGCCCAACGCCACCGCCAAGCTCCCCGGCGTCCCGCAGCCCCAGCCCAACGACCTGGTCATCCACCAGCAGGACCTCCAGGCCGTCGTCAACGCCCTCTGGCAGGGCGGCGCCCAGGGCATCGAGGTGATGGACCAGCGGCTGATCTCGACCAGCGCCGTCCGCTGCGTCGGCAACACCCTCATCCTCCAGGGCCGCGTCTACTCCCCGCCCTACAAGATCACCGCCGTCGGTGACCGCGGCCGGCTGCGCAAGGCCCTGGACACCTCGCCCACCATCCAGAACTACCAGCAGTACGTCGCCGCCTACGGCCTCGGCTGGAAGGTCGACCAGCACGACAAGGTGACCCTGCCCGGCTACACCGGCGCGGTGGAGCTGCACTACGCCAAGCCGGCCGGCTGACGGGCCCCCGCGCGCCCGGCGGGAACTCCGCGCCGGGGTTTGCCCGGCTGCGCCCCGCGCACGGGTGCGGCCCCTTACTCTGGTCCGGCAAAGACCATCCCCGTCGGCAAGTAGGGACAGCATGTACGTCTGGATCTGGCGTCATCTGCCGGGCAACGCGTGGGTGAAGGCCCTGATCTCCGTGGTCCTCGTGCTGGCCGTCGTCTACGTCCTCTTCCAGTACGTCTTCCCCTGGGCCGAACCGCTGCTGCCGTTCAACGACGTGACGGTGAACGACAGCCTGCCGACACCGGCAACGGAATGGCGGTGACGCGATGAGCGCGCGCATCCTCGTCGTGGACAACTACGACAGCTTCGTCTTCAACCTGGTCCAGTACCTCTACCAGCTCGGCGCCGAGTGCGAGGTGCGCCGCAACGACGAGGTCGAACCGGCACACGCGCAGGACGGGTTCGACGGGGTGCTGCTCTCCCCCGGCCCCGGAGCGCCCGAACAGGCCGGAGTCTGCATCGACATGGTGCGGCACTGCGCGTCCACCGGGGTGCCGGTCTTCGGCGTCTGCCTGGGCATGCAGTCCATGGCCGTCGCGTACGGCGGGGTGGTCGGCCGGGCGCCCGAGCTGCTGCACGGCAAGACCTCGTCCGTGAGCCACCAGGGCGCCGGCGTCTTCCAGGGCCTGCCCTCGCCGTTCACCGCCACCCGCTACCACTCCCTCGCCGTCGCGCGGGAGAACTGGCCGGACGAGCTGGAGATGACCGCCTGGACGGAGAGCGGCGTCGCCATGGGCCTGCGCCACCGCGACCTCCCCGTCGAGGGCGTGCAGTTCCACCCCGAGTCGGTGCTCACCGAGTGGGGGCACCGGATGCTCGCCAACTGGCTCGTCTCCTGCGGCGACACGGGGGCGGTGGAACGGTCGGCCGGGCTCGCCCCGGTGGTGGGCAAGGCCGGAGAGTGAACGGGCTCCGCCCCGAGCGGGACCCCTGGGGGGCGCCGGCGCCGGAGCGGTACGCGCCCCCGCCGGCGGACCCCCGGCCGCCCGCGGACCCGTACGGGTACGGACAGGGCGAGCCGGCCGACGGGCCGCATGGGCAAGGGGCGGGCGAGCCGGGCCCGTACGGGGGGCCCGCGTCGGCCACCGGACCGTACGGCGACGCGTCGTCCACCGGCCCGTACGGGCCCGGGCGGAACGTTCCGGCCGACGACCCGTACGAGTACGTGCCGGGCGAGCGGGCCGCCGGGCCCTGGTCGTCGGCGCCTGCCGCCTGGTCCCCCGGCGTCTCCCGGCCGCTGCCGCCCGAGAACGCCGGACGGGTCGTCGCCCGGCCCCTTCCTCCCGAGACGCCGCACCAGGCCGTCTCCCGGCCCCTCCCGCCCGAAGCCCCGGTGGGCGTCCCCCCGCAGTCCCAGGGCAGCGCCCTGCCGCTGCCGCCCGAGGACGACGCGACAATGCCGCTGCGCCGGACGGCGGCTCCTCCGGCCCCGTCGGTCACGGCTCCTCCGGCCGGCGGGCGGGCGGAGCGGCGCCGCGCGGCCCGGCGGGCGGAACGGGCACGCAAGGACGGCCTCGGGGTGGTCGTCAGCCGGCTGCTGGGCGAAGTGTTCATCACCATCGGTGTGGTGATGCTGCTGTTCGTCGCCTATCAGCTGTGGTGGACGAACGTCATCGCCCAGCAGCAGGCCGGCGGCGCGGCGAAGGACCTCCGCAGGAGCTGGGCCCGGGACGGCGGCACGGACCGGGACGCGGGCGCGTTCTCGCCCGGCGAGGGCTTCGCCATCATCTACATCCCCAAGCTCGACGTGAAGGCCCCGATCGCCGAGGGCACCGGGAAGCACAAGGTCCTGGACCGCGGCATGGTCGGGCACTACGGCAAGGGGCCGCTGAAGACCGCGATGCCCTGGGACCGGCAGGGCAACTTCGCGCTCGCGGGTCATCGCAACACCCATGGCGAACCGTTCCGTTACGTCAACCGGCTGCAGCCCGGTGACAAGATCGTGGTGGAGACGAAGAGCGCCTTCTACACCTATGAGATGACGAGCCGACTGGACCAGACGTCACCGGCGAACGTCGGGGTCATCCGCCCGGTGCCGCAGGGTTCGGGCTTCACGGGACCGGGCCGGTACATCACCCTGACCACCTGCACCCCCGAATTCACCAGTACGTACCGGATGATCGTGTGGGGCAAGATGGTGGACGAGCGCCCGCGCGCGAAGGGCAAGCCGGACGCGCTCGTCGACTGACGGACGGCAGGGGAACGGGGTACGGGCGGGCTGTGGCAGAGACCGAGGAGCTGACCGACGGCGCGCCACCGCGGCGCGGCCGTACCCGGGGCCGGATAGCCGCCACCGTCGGCGTGATCGGCGAACTGCTGATCACCGCCGGCGTGCTGCTGGCGCTGTTCGTCGTCTACTCGCTGTGGTGGACGAACGTGATAGCCGACCGCGAGGCGAAGCGGCAGGGCGCCCAGGTGCGCGAGAACTGGGCGCGGAAGGGGCCGGGCGCCCTGGACACCAAGGACGGGGTCGGCTTCCTGCACGTGCCCGCCATGGGCAAGGGCGAGGTACTGGTGAAGCCCGGCACGGGCAGCTCGGTGCTCAACGAGGGCGTGGCCGGCTACTACCGCAAACCGGTGAAGGCCACCCTGCCCTGGGAGGGCCAGGGCAACCTCACGCTGGCCGCGCACCGGGACGGACACGGCGCCAAGTTCCACAACATCCACAAGATCAAGGACGGCGACCCGGTCGTCTTCGAGACCCGGGACACCTGGTACGTCTACACGGTCTACAAGGAGCTCAAGCAGACCTCGCGGTTCAACGTGAAGGTCCTCGACCCGGTGCCCCGGGAGTCCGGGAAGACCGTGCCGGGCCGCTACCTGACGCTGACGACCTGTACGCCGATCTACACCTCCGACTACCGCTACGTCGTCTGGGCGGAGCTGACGCGGACGGAGAAGGTCGACGAGAAGCGGACGCCGCCGAAGGAGCTCCGGGGCTAAGACCGGAAGCACGGAGCCCCGGCGCCGCCCTCCTTAAGAAGGCGGTGCCGGGGCTCCTGTGTGCCCTATGGGATCAGTGCCGGCGGCCTTCGAGGAAGCCGCCGAAGGGGCCGCCCTGGTCGTTGCCGCCGGGGTTCCCCTGGTTGTCGCCGCCCTGGTTGGCGCCGCCGATGTCGGTGCCGGGAGTGCCCGCGCGAGTGAACAGGTTGACCGCCGTGCCCTTCTTCACCTTGCCGCCGGGGAGCGGCATGGACGTCTGCACGACGGCCTTGTCGTCGTTCGGGCCCATGATGGTGCCGACCTTGAGCCCCGCGTCCTCCAGGGCCTTCTTGGCGTCCTTGAGCGGCATGTTGGCCAGGTTGGGGACGTCGACGTCCTGCGGGCCCTTGGAGACGGTCAGTTCGACCGTCGAGCCGGGCGAGGCCGCGGTGCTGCCCTGCGGGGACTGGGCGGTTACCTGGCCGGCCGGGGCGGTGTCGTCGACGTCCTTCCGGGACACCTCGAACCCGTTGTCCTCAAGCTGCTTCTTGGCCGCGTCGAACTGCTGACCCACCACCGGCGGGACGGTTTTCGTCGGGACGGCCGTGGCGACGGTGAGGGTGACCTCCGCGCCCTTCTCGGCCTGCTCGTTGGCGTCGGGGTTCTGCTTGATGACGGTGCCGGCCGTGGCCTCGTCGGTCTGCTCCTCCCTGCGGTGGACCGTGAAGCCCTTGTCCTCCAGCTGCTTCTTCGCCTTGTCGAACTGGATGTGCAGGACGTTGGGGACCTCGACCTTGGCCGGCCCCTTGGACAGCGAGACCGTGACCTCGCTGTTCCGCTCGACCTTGGCGCCCGGCTTGGGGTTCTGCTCGCAGACCTTGCCCTTGTCGGCGTCGCAGTTGACCGCCTTGCCGCTGTCGACGACCTTGAGCTCGACGTTCTCGCCCTGCTTCTGCGCGGAGTCGAGCTTCTCGCCGATCAGGTTGGGCACGGTGACCTCACCGCTCTTGCCGTCCCCGCTGAACAGCGACTTCCCGATGAAGATCGCGCCGACGAGCACCAGGATGCCCGCGACCACCAGGAGGATCGTCGAGAGGCTGCTCTTCTTCCGGCCGTTGCCGCCGTGGCCGGAGCCGTCCCCGCCCTCGTCGTAACCGCCGTACCCGCCGCCTCCGTAGCCCCCGCCGTCCCGTACGGGCGGCAGCATGGACGTCTGCCCGGCGGCGTTCGGGTCGTGCCGGCCGAGCATGGCCGTCGGCTGGTCCTCGCCGCCGTAGCCGACCGCGCCCATGGCGCCGTAGCCGGCCGCGGCGGCCACCGGGCGGCCCTCCAGGGCGGCCTCGATGTCGGCGCGCATCTCGTCGGCCGACTGGTAGCGGTAGTCCGGGTCCTTGACCAGCGCCTTCAGGACGATGGCGTCCATCTCGGGCGTGATCTCGGGGTCGAAGGCGCTCGGCGGGTTGGGCTCCTCGCGGACGTGCTGGTACGCGACCGCGACCGGCGAGTCGCCGATGAACGGCGGCCGGACGGTGAGCAGTTCGTAGAGGAGGCAGCCCGTCGAGTACAGGTCGGAGCGGGCGTCCACCTGCTCGCCCTTGGCCTGCTCCGGGGAGAGGTACTGGGCGGTGCCGATCACGGCCGCTGTCTGGGTCATGGTCATGCCGGCGTCGCCCATCGCGCGGGCGATGCCGAAGTCCATGACCTTGACCTGGCCGGTGCGGGTCAGCATGACGTTGGCGGGCTTGATGTCGCGGTGGACGATGCCCGCGCGGTGGGAGTACTCCAGCGCCTGGAGCACCCCGATCGTCATTTCGAGCGAACGTTCGGGCAGCAGTTTGCGGCCGGAGTGGAGCAGCTCGCGGAGGGTGGACCCGTCCACGTACTCCATGACGATGTACGGGATCGAGACCCCGTCCACGTAGTCCTCGCCCGTGTCGTAGACCGCGACGATGGACGGGTGGTTCAGCGAGGCGGCCGACTGGGCCTCACGGCGGAACCGGGCCTGGAAGGACGGGTCCCGGGCGAGGTCCACCCGGAGCGTCTTCACGGCGACGGTGCGGCCGAGCCGGGTGTCGTGGGCGAGGTAGACCTCGGCCATGCCACCACGGCCGAGCACCGAGCCCAGCTCGTACCGGCCGCCGAGGCGACGCGGCTCTTCCATAGCTCCAGCCCTTCCGTTCTTCCCGACCGCACCGACGTGGGTCCGGCGGTGTGCTGTTCGCGCTTACCGTACCCGGCGTCCCGTACGGCACCCGGGCGTGACCGGCACCCGATACGTACCTGGTACCGGCGCGCGACGCCGGTGCGTGCCGGGGCTCACTTGGAGGAGTTGAGCACCGCCTCCATGACGTTCTTGGCGATCGGCGCGGCCAGCTTGCCGCCCGCGATGTCGTCGCGCATCGTGTTCGAGCCCTCGATGACGACCGCGACGGCCACCGGCGAGCCGTCCCCCTTCTTGGCGTAGGAGAGGAACCACGCGTAGGGGTTGCCGCTGTTGTCCACACCGTGCTGGGCGGTACCCGTCTTGCCGCCGACCTTGACGCCGTCGATCTTCGCCGAGGTGCCGGTGCCCTCCTCGACGACCGTCTCCATCGCGCTCTGCAGCGTCTGGGCGTGCTCCGGGCTGAGCGGCCGGCTCATCTCCTTGGGCTGGTGCGTCTCGATGACGTTCAGGTTGGGCGCGCGCAGCTTGTCCACCATGTACGGCTCCATGAGCTTGCCGTTGTTGGCGACGGCGGCGGCCACCATGGCCATCTGGAGCGGGGTGGCGCGGTTGGACGCCTGGCCGATGCCGGCCATGGCGTTCTGCGGGCGGTTGTCCTTGGGGTAGACGCTCTTGGAGACGCCGACCGGGATCTGCAGGTCGTCGCTGTTGAAGCCGAACTTGTTCGCCTGCTCGATCATCTTCTGGTTGCCCAGATCCGCGCTGATCTTGCCGAAGACGCTGTTGCAGGACCACTGGAGGGCCGCGCGCATCGAGACGTTGTCACAGGGCATCGTCGTCTCGTTGGGCAGCGGCAGGTTCCGTGTGTCGGGCAGCGTCCAGCCCTTGGGCGAGTTCGTCTTCTCGTCGACGTCCTTGTAGAGGTTGTTCTCCAGGGCCGCGGCGGCGGTGACGACCTTGAACGTCGAACCGGGCGGGTAGGTCTCCCGCAGCGCCCGGTTGAGCATCGGCTTGTTCTTGTCGTCGTTGAGCTTCGTCCAGGCGTCGCCGTCGTTGGCCCCGGCGATCCGCGAGGGGTCGTACGACGGGGTGGAGGCGAGCGCCAGGATCTTGCCGGTGCGCGGGTCGATGGCGGCGACCGCGCCCTTCTTGTTGCCCAGCCCCTTGAAGGCGGCCTCCTGGGCCTTGGCGTTGAGGGTGGTGATCACGTCACCGCCCTTCTTGCCCTTGCCGGTGATCATGTCGATCGTCCGGTTGAAGAACAGCCGGTCGTCGTCACCGGTGAGGATCTTGTCCTCGACGCCCTCCAGCAGGGTGGGCTTGTAGACCTGCGAGCTGTAGCCGGTCACCGGCGCCCACATCTCGCCGTTCTTGTAGGTGCGCTTGTACTTGTAGTTGATCCCGTTGACTTCCTTGGAGCCGGTGATCTCCTGGCCGTCGACGATGATGTTGCCGCGGGGCTGGCTGTAGCGGGCGATGTTGACCCGCATGTTGTTCTTGTCGTTCTTGAGCTCGTCGGCCTTGACGAACTGGAGCCAGTTGCCGCGGATCATCAGCGCGAGGACGAGGAGTCCGCAGAAGATCGCGATCCGGCGCACGGGCTTGTTCACGGTCGGACCACCTGGGTCATCTCGGCGTCTGGGTTGCTCACGGGGGTGGGTGCCGGGCGGCGCGCCGCGTCGCTGATCTTCATCAGGATGGCGATCAGCGCCCAGTTGGCGATCACGGAGGATCCGCCCTGGGCCATGAACGGCATCGTCATACCGGTCAGCGGGATGAGCCCGGTGACACCGCCGGCCACCACGAACACCTGGATGGCGAACGCGCCGGCGAGGCCGATGGCCAGCAGCTTGCCGAACGGGTCGCGGGCGGCCAGCGAGGTACGCACGCCACGCTCCACGATCAGGCCGTAGATCAGGACGACGGCCATCAGACCGGCCAGGCCGAGCTCCTCGCCGACGGTGGCCAGGATGAAGTCGGAGTTGGCGGCGAAGCCGATCAGGTCCGAGTTGCCCTGGCCCCAGCCGGTGCCGGAGACCCCGCCCGAGCCGAAGGCCCACAGGGCCTGCATCGACTGCTCGGAGTGGCCGCCGATGCCCTTCTTGCTCATCAGGAACTCGCCCAGCGGGTCGAGCCACGCCTGGACACGCTGCTGCACGTGGGTCTCGAAGGAGGCCACGCCCACCGCGCCCGCCGCCGACATCAGCAGGCCGAAGACGATCCAGCTGGTGCGCTCGGTCGCGACGTAGAGCATCACGATGAACATGCCGAAGAACAGCAGCGAGGTACCGAGGTCCGTCTCGAAGACCAGGACCAGGATGCTGAACGCCCAGACGGCCAGGATCGGGCCCAGGTCGCGGCCGCGCGGCAGGTACATGCCCATGAACCGGCGGCTCGCCAGGGCCAGCGCGTCCCGTTTGACCATCAGATAGCCGGCGAAGAACACCGCCAGCACGATCTTGGCGAACTCACCCGGCTGCAGGCTGCCCAGACCGGGAACGGTGATCCAGATACGGGCGCCGAACTTCGCCGGGAAGAACAGCGGGGAGATCAGCAGGGCCAGCGCCACGGCCATCGAGATGTACGTGTAGCGCTGGAGGACCCGGTGGTCCTTGAGGAAGATCACCACGGCCACGAACAGCGCGATGCCCAGCGCCGAGAACAGCAGCTGGTTGGTGGCGGCCGGCGCGAACGTCTTGGACGCCTGGAGGCGCTTGGACTGGTCCAGCCGCCAGATGATGACCAGCCCCAGCCCGTTCAGGACCGTGGCCAGCGGCAGCAGCAGCGGGTCGGCGTACGGCGCGAACTTCCGCACCACGAGATGGCCGACACCGGCGAGCAGGCCGAGGCCCATGCCGTAGCCGAGCATGCCGGAGGGCATCTCGCCGTCCAGCGCCAGGCCCACGTTGGCGTACGCGAAACAGGGGAGGATGACGGCGAAGGCGAGCAGCAGCAACTCGGTGTTGCGCCGGCTCGGCTGGCCCGCCGTGCTGACGGTGGTGGTGTTGGTGTTCGGCATGGGTGAGATGGCTGACACGTCGCTGGCCCCCTACAGCCTTACTGCTGGGAGCCGTTGCACTGCGCTGCCACTTTCTGCTCTTCCTCGCTGAGGGTGGGACCGGGCGCCGGGGTCGGTGCGGCCTGGAGGGCGAGGCCGGAACCCGCACCGGCCGCCGGGGTGGTGGGCTTGCCCGACGGCTTCCCGGCGTCGGGCTTGCCGGTGTCGGGCTTGGGCGTCTCGGCCTTCTGGTTCTCGCGCTGCCGGCGCTCGGCCTTCTGCTGCTCGTCCTTCTTCTTGCAGGCGCTCGCCAGCGTGCCGAGGTCCTTGACCTTCTGCTCCGCCTGCGCGCGGCTGCTCACCGCGATCGTGTCCTCCACCCGGCCGCGCTGGTCGACGGGCAGGTACTTGAGTTCGATCTCGGGGTGGTCCTGGTACAGCTTGCTGAGGCTGATCCAGGCGAGGTCCTGGTCGATGCCCTGGTAGAGGGCGACATGGGTGTTGTCCTTGGCCGCCAGGTAGTACTGCGTCTGCGTCCACTGGTAGCCGCCGTACAGGCCGCCGCCGACGACGCCGAGCACCACCGCGATGATCAGCGAGCGCTTGACCCAGCCCCCGCGCCGGCGGGGCTTGCCGGTCTCCACGCCGCTCTCGTCGTAGTCGTCGTGGAAGGCGCCGAACTCGCCGGCCGGGGCCGCGTCGCCGCCCGGACCGCTGCCGGGCGGGCCGAAACCGCCGCCCGCCGGGTCCGGCGGCGGGGTGCGGCCCAGCTCGGACGCCCGGCCGGCCGGGGTCTGCATGGCGCCGTTGTCCCCCGTGGGGAACTGGTTCTCGGCGACCGCGCCGACGACCACCGGGGTGTCGCTGTGCTGCTGGGCGACGAGGGTGTCCCCGCCGTCGACGTCCAGGACGTCCGCGACGATCACCGTCACGTTGTCCGGGCCGCCGCCGCGCAGGGCCAGCTCGATCAGCTCCTGGACCGTCTCCTGCGGGCCCTGGTAGCTCGCCAGCCGCTCCTCGATCGTCTCGTGGCTGACCACGCCGGAGAGGCCGTCGGAGCAGATCAGATAGCGGTCGCCGGCCCGCACCTCGCGGATGGACAGGTCCGGCTCGACGTGGTCGCCACTGCCCAGCGCGCGCATCAGCAGCGAGCGCTGCGGATGGGTGGTGGCCTCCTCCTCGGTGATCCGGCCCTCGTCCACCAGCCGCTGCACCCAGGTGTGGTCCTGGGTGATCTGGGTGAGGACGCCGTCGCGCAGCAGGTACGCGCGGGAGTCGCCGACGTGCACGAGGCCGAGCCGCTGGCCCGTCCACAGCAGGGCGGTGAGCGTGGTGCCCATGCCCTCCAGCTGCGGGTCCTCCTCGACCATCACGCGCAACTGCTCGTTGGCGCGGTGGACGGCGGTGCCGAGCGAGGTGAGCAGGTCGGAACCCGGGACGTCGTCGTCCAGCGTCACCAGGGTGGAGATCACCTCGGAGCTGGCCACCTCGCCCGCGGCCTGGCCGCCCATGCCGTCGGCGATGGCGAGCAGGCGGGGGCCGGCGTAACCGGAGTCCTCGTTGCCTTCCCGGATCATGCCCTTGTGCGATCCGGCGGCGAAACGCAGTGTCAGACTCATGCGCACCTCGCCCGTCGGCTCCGGGTACAGCCCCTTGCCCACCTCGCTGCCCACCCTCCGGTCGTCATGGTCCTACTACTTCCGCAGCTCGATGACGGTCTTGCCGATGCGAATCGGCGCGCCGAGCGGGATCGGGGTCGGGGTGGTCAACCGGGTCCGGTCGAGATAGGTGCCGTTGGTCGACCCGAGGTCCTCGACGATCCAGCGGCCGTCGCGGTCGGGATAGATCCTGGCATGCCGGCTGGAGGCGTAGTCGTCATCCAGCACGATCGTCGAGTCGTGGGCGCGGCCGAGGGTGATGGTCTGGCCCTGCAGGGCCACCGTGGTGCCGGTGAGCGTGCCCTCCGAGATCACCAGCTTGGTGGGGGCGCCGCGGCGGCCGCGGCTCTCGGCGCGTCCCGCGCCCCGGCGCCCGCCGGACTGCTGGCGCTGCGGCGGCGGGGTGGCCTGCTGGGCCGCCCGCTGCGCCGGACGTCCGTCGCCGCCGCGGCGCGAGCCGCGCGCGGTCACCCGCGTGCCGAACAGATCACTGCGAATGACCTGCACGGCCACGATGACGAACAGCCACAGTACGGCGAGGAAACCCAACCGCATGACCGTGAGGGTCAGCTCTGACATTGCCCCCGCTTCACCCTTCGGCTTGCCGATAAACGATGGTGGTGCTGCCCACGACGATCCGTGAGCCGTCGCGGAGCGTAGCGCGCGTGGTGTGCTGCCCGTCCACGACGATGCCGTTGGTCGACCCCAGGTCCTGGATGGTCGCGGGGGTGCCGACCCGGATCTCGCAGTGCCTGCGGGAGACGCCGGGGTCGTCGATACGGACGTCCGCCTCGGTGCTGCGGCCCAGCACCAGCGTCGGACGGGAGATCTGGTGCCGGGCGCCGTTGATCTCGATCCAGCGCCGCGTCCGCTCCGCCGCGCCGGCTCCCGGCCCGCCCGCGCGGGGCTGGGGACGGGCCGCGCCGGGCGGCGGGGACGACGGCATGGGCGGGGCGCCGGAAGGCTGCGGCGGGTAGCCGCCGCCCTGGGTGACGGGGGAGGGGCCGCCGCCGCGGGGAGCGCCGCCGCCGTACGGAGCGTGGGGGGCCTGGTGGCCCTGCTGTGCCTGAGGTTCCTGGGACTCGCTGGCCGCGAGGGTGCGGCTGCGGACGCGGTACAGACCGGTGTCGAGGTCGTCCGCCTTCTCCAGGTGGACCTGGATGGTCCCCATGAAGGTGTACCGCTGCTGCTTCGCGTAGTCGCGGACCATGCCGGCCAGCTCGTCGCCCAACTGGCCGGAGTAGGGGCTCAGCCGCTCGTAGTCCGGGCCGCTCAGCTCCACGATGAAGTCGTTGGGAACGACCGTGCGGTCACGGTTCCAGATGGTGGCGTTGTTGTCGCACTCCCGCTGGAGTGCGCCCGCGATCTCCACGGGCTGGACCTCGGACTTGAACACCTTGGCAAAGGTGCCGTTCACGAGACCTTCGAGTCGCTGCTCGAAGCGCTTCAGTACTCCCACGGGGCACCTCCTTCCCTCGGTGACGCCTGTGATGCCCGGTGCCGTTCCTGATACTGCTTACTGATCGTATCCACGCGCCGGGAAAACGGCTGGTTCCCCTTCGGCGCCAGGAGTGACGAGTGTCGCCCCCGCGTCCGTGCCGTGTTTCCCTCCGCGTTCCGTGCGGTCCTGCGGGTTCCCGCCGGGATCCCCCGGGTCCTGTCGGGGTCCTCCGGTCCTGCCGGGATCCTCCACGGGGGATCGTAGAGGCGCCCGGAGGCCAGTGTCCCGCAACCGGCGGGGTCCCCGCCGGTACCCCGGTGACCGGCCGGGGGCGGTCGGGGGGCGGGCGGTGGACAACGGGTGTGAAGGCACCCTCCCGAGCGTGCTAATGTTCTGCATGTCGGAAGGCGGACGCGCCGCGAACCGGACGAAAGTCCGGGGAGAGAGCGGAAGCCGGAAGACACACCCAATGCGCGGGTGGCGGAATAGGCAGACGCGCTGGATTCAGGTTCCAGTGCCCGAAAGGGCGTGGGGGTTCAACTCCCCCCTCGCGCACCGTGAGAACGGGCCTCGTCGTGAAAACGACGGGGCCCGTTCTTCTGTTTGCCCGTTCTTCTGTTTGCCGGGTGGCCGGCCGGTTTCCCGGTGGCCGTCCGGTGGTCTGGCCGTCCGGTGTTCGCCGGGGTGCCGGGTGCCCCTGTGCCGTATCTCTCAACGGGGCCGCCTGCCGGGCGCGGTGATCAATCCCCCTCCGTCCCGGAGGCGTTGTAGCGCAGCAGGTAGCCCGCGAACCGGGCGAGGTCGGCCTCGTCCCAGTCGGCGAGGCGGTTCTCGAAGGCGGTGCGGCGGCTGGCCGCGACCTGGTCCAGGACCTCGGTGCCGCGGTCGGTGAGGTGCAGGACCTGCACCCGCTGGTCGTCGGGGTCGGCGCGGCGCTCGACGAGGCCCAGCCGCTCCAGGCCCGCCACCTGCCGGCTGACCGTGGACTTGTCGAGCAGGTAGTGCGTGGCGAGGTCGGTGGCCCGGCAGCCCCGCTGGTCCTGGAGGTGGGCGAGCAGGGTGTACGAGACCAGCGACAGCTCGGGGTGCAGCCGGGCCGCGGCGGCGCGGGCGCGGCGTGCGAAGGCGGTCAGTTCCCGCTGGATGGTGTCGAGGTGATCGGCTCGATGTGCCACGGAAGTCCCTTCCTGCCCGTTTGGTTGTATAGTACAACTGAACGTGAAAGTTGTATAAGCCAACCATCTTGATCATCCTGGAGAGGGGTGCCCATGAGGCCCGCGACGCGCGCCGCGCTCCGGCATGTACTGACCCATCTGCTGACGCCACTGCTGATGTGCGTCGGCATGGGACTCGCCTACCTCGGCGCCTTCGCCGACCCGACGCCGCACGAACTGCCGGTGGCGGTCGTCGGCTCCGGACCCGGCGCGGAGCGACTGGCCGGCGCGATCGGGGAGCGGGCCGGCGACAAGCTGTCCGTCCACACCGTCGCCGACCGCGCGGCGGCCGTCCGGGAGCTGAAGGACCAGGACGTCTTCGGCGCCTATGTCCCCGACCGGCGGGCGCCGGAGCTGCTGATCGCCTCGGCCGGCTCGGACACCACGGCGTCGGCGGTGCAGAAGGTGTTCACGCCCGTCGCCGCCCGGCAGAACGCCCCGCTGAAGGTGACGGACGTGGTGCCGCCCTCCGAAGGCGACCCGACCGGGCAGGGCATCTTCTTCCTGCTGGTCGCGCTCAGCATCGGCTCCTACGCCTCCGTCGCGGTGATCGGCGGGGCCGGCGGAGCGCTGGCGCTGCGGATACGGGCCGTGCTGGCCGCCGCGACGTCGCTCGTGGTCAGCGTGATCGGCGTGGTGCTGGCGGGGCCCGTCTTCAACCTGGTGGACCACGGGCTGTGGGGGCTGTGGGGCCTGTCGTGGCTGTACTCGGCGGGTGTGCTCTTCGTCGGTACCGGGCTGCACACCTTCCTCAAGCGGTGGACCACGCTCGGGGTGATGGTGCTGTTCGTGATGCTGAACTTCACCAGCGCCGGCGGTGTCTTCCGGCCCGAGCTGCAGAACGGGTTCTTCGCCGGGCTGCACGGATTCTGGAACGGCGCGGGCTTTGTGGAGGGCACCCGCAGCCTCGTCTACTTCGGCCACTCCGGGCTGGGCGGCCATGTGGCCACGCTGCTGGTCTGGCTGGCCGTGGGGCTCGTGGTGCTGGGTGCCGCCTGGGCGGTGGAGCGCCGGCGCGGGCTGCGGGCGGCCGCGGCGGCCCGGGCCGAGGCCGAGGAGGAGATGGAGGAAGCCGTCGGCGTCTGAGGCGGGAGGGGGGCCGGAGCTCGTAGGCTGGGCGGGTGATGAATCCGGAGACCGACGTGCCGGCCGAACCGGGCACCGAACGGCTGGAGCGGGCCGTGCGGGCCGCCGAGCAGGCGCTGATCGAGTTCGAGATCGCGGTGGAGACGTTCCGGGTGGAGGTGGAGAACTTCTCCCGGCTCCACCACCAGCGGCTCGGCCCGCTGTACGGGCGGCTGGACGAGCTGGAGGCGCGCATCGCCGAGGCCGTCGCCGCCCGCTCCGGCGACCCGGACGACCTGCGGCGGGCGCGCGAGGCGCGGGCGCTGGTGCAGCCGATGCCGGACGTCGAGGAGCTGCTGGGCGGCTGGATGGACTCCGACGGGCTGTCGCCCGAGGCGACCGCCATGCTCACCGGGCAGCGGGTCCGGCCGCCGGAGCGCGTCCGGCCCAGCGACGCGGCCCGCAAGGCGTACCGCGACCTCGTCCGCCGGGCCCACCCCGACCTGTCCACGGAGGAGGGGGAGCGGCGGCGGCGCGAGGAGTTCGTCGTCCGGGTCAACGAGGCGTACGCGGCGGGTGACGAGGAGCGGCTGCGCGAGCTGGCCGAGGAGTGGGCCGCCGGGCCCGTCCCCGGGCAGCGGCGCCCGGACCGCGCCGAGGAGCTCTACGCGCGGCTGGAGTGGCTGGCCCGGCGCAAGGAACTGCTGGCGGAGCTGGCCGCCGAGCTGGAGTCCTCGGCGATCGGCGCCATGATCAAGATGGCGCCGGAGGACCCCGACGGGCTGCTCGACGAGATCGCGGGCGGGCTGCTGGCGCAGATCGCCGAGCGCGAGACCCGGCTGGCCTCGCTGGTCGGGTAGCGGCGGCGGCGCCGGGCGACCGGGCGCGGAGTCGGGGGCCAGGGGTCGGAGGCCGGGCGAGGCCGGGGTCCCGGCGGCCGGATAGTGGCCGCGCGAGCCGGACCAGGATTGGGCCACCGGGCCGGTCCCCGGGCAGCGGGCCGGGCCGGTGGGGAGGATCCGCTGGCCGGGTAGCGGCGACGGCAATGGTCCAGGGGATCCGGCGGGCGGTGGCAGCGGCGGTATTGGGGCGGTACTGGTCGGTAGGGGAGCCCGGCGGTCGGGTAGCGTCGGGCCCATGATGTTTGGTTCCGGGGTTCCCACGGTCGAGGTCGGCGCGCTCGCGGCGGACGACTTCCTGCTGGACGTGCGCGAGGCCGACGAGTGGGAGGCCGGGCACGCCGAGGCCGCCCTGCACATCCCGATGAGCGAGTTCACCGCGCGCTTCGGCGAGCTCACGGAGCAGGCGCCCGACGCCGGCCGGATCAACGTGATCTGCCGCTCGGGCGGCCGCTCGGCCCAGGTCACCGCCTATCTGGTGCAGCAGGGCATGGACGCGGTGAACGTCGGCGGCGGCATGCAGGCGTGGGAGGCCGCGGGCCGTCCGGTCGTCGCGTCCGGCGGGGGCCCGGGCGCGGTGATCTGACGCAGGGATTGGCGCCACGGAGTCCCGCGGCCGGTGCGGCGCGGGGCCAGGGGTCGCAGTCCGGGTGCTGTCACCGCCGTGCGACCGCGTCCCGCCGACCGCATCGTTGATCGATGGGCCGGTGGCGCGGCAAGGACCGGTGCGGCCCCGACAGCGGGAGTCGCGGAGCCGGAGTCGGCTGCCTCTCGCCGCGGTGACCCGGGGCACGTGCCCGGGTCCGCCCGCAGCGCCGCTGATCGCGGAGGCGCGGCATGGCCGGCTTCCGGCACTGGGGCGTTGTCGTGGGGTCGGTGGCTGCCGTCGACCGGGTCTGCGGGGTGGTCCCGCTCGGGCGGGCGCCGGATACGGAAAGGCTTTCCGTCCCTCTGCGAACGCGGGGTTCGGGTGACGGCCGGAGCCGCTCGCCCGCACTGGGCGGGGGCGCACCCGCCGGCTGCGAGTACCTTCCGCGTGGTCAGGCCGGGCGGAGGCGTCTTCCGGAGGCGTCGCGCGCCGTTTGCCGGCCGGCTCAGCGGTCGAAGTCCAGCTCCACCTCCTCCGTCGCCGGCCGCGACTGGCAGGCCAGGACGTATCCCGCCGCCAGCTCGTCGTCCTCCAGGGCGAAGTTCCGGTCCATGCGCACCTCGCCGGAGACCAGGAACGCCCGGCAGGTGCCGCAGACGCCGCCCTTGCAGGCGTAGGGCGCGTCGGGGCGGTTGCGCAGGACGGCCTCCAGCAGGGACTCGCCCTCGTGGACGGGCCAGCGGCCGCCGCGGCCGTCCAGTGTGGCCGTGACCGTGCCGCGGGTGGGCGCGGCGGCGGACCGGGGCGGGGCCGGAGCGGCCGGGCCGTCCTCGACGTGGAAGATCTCCTGGTGGACGCGGTCCCGGGGCACTCCCAGGCCGTGCAGGGCGCGCTCGGCGGACAGGACCAGCCCGTGCGGGCCGCACAGGAACCAGCCGTCCACGGCGCCGACGGGGAGCAGCGCGGGCAGCAGGCCGGTCAGCCGCCGCTCGTCGAGCCGCCCGGAGGCCGGGCCGGCCTGCTGCTCCTCCCGGGAGAGGGTCTGGACGACCTGGAGCCGGCCGGGGTAGCGGTCCTTGAGGTCGGCGACCTCCTCCAGGAACATCGTGGAGGCCGTGGTGCGGTCGCTGCGCAGGAGCGTGAAGCGGGCCGCCGGCTCACGGGCGAGCAGGGTCGTGGCGATGGACAGGACGGGAGTGATCCCGCTGCCCCCGACGACCGCGGCGAAGTGCCCGGGGCGCGGCTCCAGGACGAACCGCCCCGCCGGCGTCATCACCTCCAGCTCGTCCCCCGCCCGCAACTCCTTGAACGCGTAGGTGGAGAACGCGCCGCCGTCGACCAGCCGGACGCCCACCCGCAGGGTGCTCGGCCCCTCGGGGCCGGGGGCCTGCCCGCAGACGGAGTAGGTGCGGCGTATCTCGGCGCCCTGGGCGGTGTGCCGCACGGTCAGGTGCTGTCCGGGGGCGTGGCGGAAGGCGTCCCGGAGCTCCGCGGGGACGGTGAAGGTCACGGCGACCGCGTCGTCGGTGAGCGGGTCGACAGACGCCACCCGCAGGCGGTGGAAGGTGCCGTGGCGGGCCGCTGCCATCAGTGCAACTCCTTGAAGTGGTCGAACGGTTCACGGCACGCCTCGCAGCGGCGTAGGGCCTTGCAGGCGGTGGAGGAGAAGCGGCTGAGCAGCGTGGTGTCCGTGGAGCCGCAGTGCGGGCAGCGGATGGCGAGCTGTACGGGCACGGGACCGCCGGGGCCGGAGGGGCGGGGCGGGGCGACGCCGTGCTCGGCGAGCTTGCGCCGGCCCTCGGCGCTGATCGCGTCGGTGGTCCAGGGTGGCGAGAGCACGGTGCGGACCTCGACGTCGGCGACCCCTTCGGCGTGCAGGACGCGCTCTATGTCAGCGGACATGGCCTCGACGGCGGGACAGCCGGTGTAGGTGGGGGTGAGGTCCACCTCCACCCGGCCGGGGGCGGTGACACGCAGGCCGCGCAGGACGCCTAGCTCCTCCAGGGAGATGACGGGCAGCTCGGGGTCGGGGACGGCGCCGGCCAGCGCGCGCAGCCGCTCCTCCAGGGGCGTCAGGCCCTCGGCGGCCCGGGGTGGGGGCGCGGATCCGGTCACCATGACGCCCCCGGGTGGCTGCGGTGCAGGTGCTGCATCTCGGCGAGCATGCGGCCGAAGGGCTCGGTGTGGACGCCCTGGCGCCCGCCGCCCGCGGCCCAGGAGACCGACGTGGGACCGGTGGGGAGCTCCAGGGTGGCCCGTCGCAGGGTGTCGCCGACGCGTTCCGTCCATGCCGCGCGGAGGGCGGCCGGATCGACGCCGTCGAGGCCCTCCACGGGCTCGAACAGCTCGCCCGTGTACCGCCACAGGGCCTCTGCCGCGCCGCGCATCCGCTCGTGGCTCTCGGCCGTGCCGTCGCCGAGTCGCAGGGTCCAGTGCTCGGCGTGGTCGAGGTGGTAGGCGACCTCCTTGACGGCCTTCGCCGCCAGCGGGGCGAACGGCCCGTCGCCCTCGGCGAGCCGGGTGTAGAGCAGGTGCTGGTAGGCGGAGAAATAGAGCTGCCGGGCGATGGTGTGGGCGAAGTCGCCGTTGGGCCGCTCGACGAGCTGGACGTTGCGGAAGGCGCGCTCCTCGCGGAGGTAGGCCAGCTCGTCCTCGTCGCCGACGAGCGAGAGCAGGGTGCGGGCCTGCCCGAGCAGGTCGAGGGCGATGTTGGCGAGCGCGACCTCCTCCTCCAGGACGGGGGCGCGGCCCGCCCACTCCCCCAGCCGGTGCGCGAGGACCAGGGCGTCGTCGCCGAGCGCGAGGGCGGCCGTGACGGGCACGGGTCCGGTGGCGGCACGGGTGGTCGTGGCGGTCACAGGTGCCGCACCCCCTCGGGGATCTCGTAGAACGTCGGGTGGCGGTACGCCTTGTCGCCGGCCGGCTCGAAGAAGGGGTCCTTCTCGTCCGGTGAGGAGGCGGTGATGGCGTCGGAGGGCACGACCCAGATCGAGACGCCCTCGGACCGCCGGGTGTACAGGTCGCGGGCGTTGCGCAGGGCCATCCGCGCGTCCGGGGCGTGCAGACTGCCGGCGTGGGTGTGCGAGAGGCCGCGCCTGCTGCGGACGAACACTTCCCACAGCGGCCAGTCGGTGCCGGTCATGCCATCGCCTCCGGGTGCTTGGTGGGGCCGGACGCGGCGGTCCCGCGCTCGGGGGTGTGGTGCGGGGTGCCGCCGGGGCGGGGGCCGGGGGCGTGCTTGGCGGCGTACGCGGCGGCGGCCTCCCGTACCCAGGCGCCCTCCTCGTGGGCCTCGCGGCGGCGGGCGAGCCGCTGCTCGTTGCAGGGGCCGTTGCCGCGCAGGACCTCGTTGAACTCGTCCCAGTCGATCGGGCCGAAGTCGTAGTGCCCGGTCTCCTCGTTCCACCGCAGGTCGGGGTCGGGGAGGGTGAGGCCCAGGGACTCGGCCTGCGGGACGCAGATGTCGACGAAGCGCCGGCGCAGCTCGTCGTTGGAGTGGCGCTTGATCTTCCAGGTCATGGACTGGGCGGAGTGCGGGGATTCGCCGTCCGGCGGGCCGAACATCATCAGCGACGGCCACCACCAGCGGTTCACCGCGTCCTGGGCCATGGCGTGCTGTGCTTCCGTGCCACGGCTGAGGGCGAGCAGCAGCTCGTAGCCCTGGCGCTGGTGGAACGACTCCTCCTTGCAGACGCGGATCATGGCGCGCGCGTACGGCCCGTAGGAGCAGCGGCAGAGGGGGACCTGGTTGGTGATGGCCGCGCCGTCCACCAGCCAGCCGATGGCGCCGACGTCGGCCCAGGTCAGCGTGGGGTAGTTGAAGATCGAGGAGTACCGCTGACGGCCGGAGTGCAGCTTGTCCAGCAGCTCGTCGCGGCCGACGCCCAGGGTCTCGGCGGCGCTGTAGAGGTAGAGGCCGTGGCCGGCCTCGTCCTGGACCTTGGCCATGAGGATGGCCTTGCGGCGCAGTGACGGGGCCCGGGTGATCCAGTTGGCCTCGGGCTGCATGCCGATGATCTCGGAGTGGGCGTGCTGGGCTATCTGCCGGATGAGGGTGGCGCGGTAGGCGTCGGGCATCCAGTCGCGCGGCTCGATGCGCTCGTCCGCCGCCACCGCGGCGTCGAACACCGCCTCCAGAGCCGCCGTGTCCACCGTTTCTGGTGCCGTCGTGGTCATGTCGATGCCCCTCTGCCCCCTCGTCCGATGTGAACGCGTGAACGCGCGCCCGGCAGTGCCTG
This sequence comes from Streptomyces mobaraensis, assembly GCF_020099395.1. Taxonomy (NCBI): domain Bacteria; kingdom Bacillati; phylum Actinomycetota; class Actinomycetes; order Kitasatosporales; family Streptomycetaceae; genus Streptomyces; species Streptomyces mobaraensis. Next base: position 3,799,551 of record NZ_CP083590.1, read on the forward strand.
GGAGAGTCCTCGGCAGCCTACCGACCGATCGTTCGGTTCAATGGTGAGGTGGCTCGGAAGCGGTGTCAAGCCTGTGGATAACCGCCTGTGACCGGCTGTGGACAACCGCGCCGAAGCGTCTCGGGGGTCGCGCGAGAGCCCGTACGGGACGGGCGGTCGGCTCCCTACGGGCCGACGGCTCGAAGGGGCGGGGAGGCCCGGCGGCGGGCCGGCCGGCCGGGTCAAGGTCTTATGGCCGCTGTGTGGGTCGCGGTCGGGTCGGTACCGTTCGGGTGCGCGGAAGGCGTCCGCGCGCGATCGGACGAGCGGAAAACGGGGCGTACATGGACACGGACGACGGACGCGAGCGGAAGGGCGGCGCCGGTGAACGGGCGGCTCCGGCCGCCCCCGCCGGGCTGTCCCGGCCCGCCCGCTGCGTCATCGCGCTCGGTGCCGTGGCCGTCGCCCTGGTGACGGCGGTCCATCTCGGCATGATGTTCCTGCATGTGGCGCCGCCGAACACGGTCAGCAAGCAGCACGCCTCGACCATCGCGGACTACGTCCTGCCCGAGTTCGAGCAGAACTGGAAGTTCTTCGCACCCAATCCGCTCCAGCAGAACATCCACGTCCAGGTCCGTGCCCAGGTGCGCGCCCCGGACGGCAAGGTCACGGTCACCCCGTGGACCGACCTCTCCGCCCAGGACGGTGCCGCCATCCACCACAACCCCCTCCCGAGCCACGCGCGGCAGAACCAGCTCCGCCGGGCCTGGGACTTCTACCTCTCCTGGCACGACGAACAGGGCCGGCCGCTGGGGAAGCGGAGCCCGCTCGCCGAGGAGTACCTGCGCCGGCTCGCCGTCTCCCGGATCGGTCTCGACCGTGCGGCGGGCGACCTGGAACGCGTCCAGCTCCGCTCGGTGACCTCGAACGTCGCGCCGCCGCCGTGGAGCAAGGGCCAGACCGGCGACCCCGTCCGGCGTGAGCTGGCCTGGTGGCAGGTCAGCGCCGAAGACCTGAAGGTGGTGCGGTCCTGGTGAGCCTCTCCTCCGTACGTACCGCCTGCTCGACGGCCTACGCCCGGGTCACGGGCCGCTCCCTCGGCCCGTACCAGACCGCCCTGATCCGGATCGGGTTCTCCTTCACCTGGCTGTTCTTCCTGGCCCGCGAGTGGGTCAACCGCCATGAGCTGTACGGCCCGGACGCCGCCTGGAGCTGGGACCTCGCCCGGCGGCTGACGGACGACAACGGCTCCTTCACGGTGCTCATGTGGTCCGACAGCGGCTGGTGGTTCGAGCTGGTCTACCTCATGGCGATGGTGTCGGCCCTGCTGCTGATGCTCGGCTGGCGGACCAGGACCATGTCCGTCCTCTACATGATCGGCCTGTTGTCGCTGCAGAACCGCAGTGTCTTCGTCGGCGACGGCGGGGACAACGTCCTGCACCTGATGGCGATCTACACGGTGTTCACCCGCTGCGGTCAGGTGTGGTCGCTCGACGCCCGGCGCGCCCGACGCCGGGCGGCGGCCGGGCCGGACGGGGAACCGGATCCCGGCCGGGACCGGGACGTCACCGGGGTCGTGCTGTGGACGCTCTGCGGCCTCGCGCTGGCCCTGGCGACGACGGACGCCGGCACCCGGCTCGCCTGGGCGGCGCACGGGCCGGTCCCGGGCATCGGCTGGGCCACGGTGCTGTGGTCGCTGTGGTGCGGGCACGGGCTCTGGTGGGCCGTGCGGCGGTACGGCGGCACCGAACCGCGCGCGGTGATGGCCGCGTTCGGGCACCTGACGCACAACGCCGCCCTGCTGGTGATACTCGCCGAGGTCTGCCTGATCTACGGGGCGGCCGGCTGGTACAAGGTGCAGGGTTCGCTCTGGCAGGACGGCACCGCGCTCTACTACCCCCTGCACCTCGACTACTTCTCCCCCTGGCCGGGCCTGTCGCACGCCCTGGCCGCCAGCGGCGTCGTCGTGCTGCTGCTCAGCTACGGGACGGTGGCGGTCCAGGCGGCCTTCCCCCTCACGCTGATCAACCGCCGGGTGAAGAACGCCCTGGTGGTGGTGATGATCGCGGAGCACCTGGGCATCGCGGTCCTTTTGGGACTGCCCTTCTTCTCCCTGGTGATGGTTTTCGCGGACGCCGTGTTCCTGCCGACCGTCTTCCTGGTGCGCGCGGGTGGCGCCGTGGGGCGGACGGTGACCAGGGGCTGGAACACGCTCGTCCGGTTCAACCGGCGTGAGATCCCGGCCCAGTGGAACCGGAGGGCGGCGGACCGGGCGTCCGAAGCCCGGGTGAGGGATGAGGCGGCCGAAGCGGACCCGGCCCGTTCGAAGACCGGCTGAGCGACGGCGAGCGGGCCCCATCCCCGCCGGCCCGCTTGCCTCCGTGCCGCGACTCCCCAGGTCAGCGCCGTAGGCTGAGCCCATGACCGAGGACGCGACCGGTATCGCCGTGCGGCAGTGGGGCGAGCTGGCCCCCGGTGCCGTGCTGCTCGACGGATTCCACGCCATCAAACACGCCCTGCGCTTCGGGGCCCGGGTCGGTCCCGTGCTCACCACCGACGCCGCCGCCGTCCTGGCGCTGGCGGACCGGCTCGCCGACGACGTGACCGAGGCGCTGCGGGGCCTGCTGACGGAGGTCGACCGGGACGCCCTGCGCGGGCTGGTGCCCCGGGGGCACACCACCGAGGTCGCCGCGCTGGCCGCCCGGCCCGCCCGCGAGGACAACCTCGCCGCGCTGGCCCGCCGCCCCCGCCCCGCGCCCGTCGTGCTCCTCGACAACCCGCGCAACCTCGGGAACGTCGGCGCGGTCGTCCGGCTGGCCGCCGGCTTCGGCGCGACCGGCGTCGTCACCACCGGGGACCTCGACCCGTGGCACCAGAACGCCGTCCGTGCGGGCGCGGGGCTGCACTACGCCACGGCCGTGGAGCGGGTGGAGACCGACGGCCTGCCCCCGGGGCCGCTGTTCGCGCTCGACCCGGAGGGCGAGGACGTCAGGTCCGTCGTCCTGCCGGACGAAGCCGTCCTCGCCTTCGGATCCGAACGCCACGGCATCTCGGACGAGGTGCGGGCACGGGCGGACCGGCTGGTCTCGCTGCCGATGCGCCCGCAGGTGTCGAGCTACAACCTCGCCACGAGCGTCGGGATGACGCTGTTCCACTGGGGCGGCCCGAAGGCGGCGGGCTGACGGGCCGCCTCGGCCCGCCGGCTAGCCCGCCCCCAGGTCATGCCCGCCCCCAGGTCATGCCTCCGCCGGGTCATCCCCATCGCCGGGTCATAACCCATCGCCTGGTCACGCCTGCCGCCGCACCTCCACCGTGCGGAACCGGCTCGCCACGAACGCCGCGTCGCACAGCGCCGCGTTGGCCGCCGGGTTGCCACCCGAGCCGTGGTAGTCCGAGAACGCGGCGGTCTGGTTGACGTAGACGCCACCGGTGAGGTTCAGCGAGAGCTGTGCGCACTCCTCCAGGCACGCCTCCTCGATCAGCCGCTCCGCCTCCGCCGAGGTGGTGTACGCGCCGACGGTCATCGCGCCCTTCTCCCGCACCGTGCGGCGCAGCAGCTCCACCGCCTCCGTCGTGGAGTCCACGGCCACCGCGAACGACACCGGGCCGAAGCATTCGGAGAAGTAGGCGGCCTCGGCGTCCGGCTTCGCGCCGTCGAGTTTGACGATCACCGGGGTGCGGACGGTCGCGTCGGGGAAGTCGGGGTTGGTCACCGTGCGGGAGGCGAGCGCCACCTCGCCGAGCCGGCCGGCCGCCTCGACGCGCTCCTTGACCTGGTCGTTGACGATGGCGCCGAGCAGGGCGTTGGCCCGGGCGTCGTCGCCCAGGAGCGTGCCGACGGCCGCCGCCAGGTCGGCCACCACCTCGTCGTACGTCTTGTGGCCGGCGTCCGTGCCGATGCCGCCGCGCGGGATCAGCAGGTTCTGCGGGGTGGTGCACATCTGGCCGCTGTAGAGGGAGAGCGAGAAGGCGAGGTTGGACAGCATCCCCTTGTAGTCGTCGGTGGAGTCGACGATCACGGTGTTGACGCCGGCCTTCTCCGTGAAGACCTGCGCCTGCCCGGCGTTGGCCTCCAGCCAGTCGCCGAACGCCGTGGAGCCGGTGTAGTCGATGATCCGGACGTCCGGGTGGACGGCCAGCGACTTGGCGATGCCCTCGCCGTCCCGCTCGGCGGCCAGGGCGACGAGGTCGGGGGAGAAGCCGGCCTCGCGCAGCACCTCGCGGGCGACGCGCACGGTCAGCGCGAGCGGCAGGACCGCGCGCGGGTGGGGCTTGACCAGTACGGGGTTGCCGGTGGCGAGCGAGGCGAAGAGGCCGGGGTAACCGTTCCAGGTGGGGAAGGTGTTGCAGCCGATGACGAGGGCGATGCCGCGCGGCACCGCGGTGAACTCCTTGGCCAGTTTCAGCGGGTCGCGTTTGCCCTGCGGCTTGACCCACTCGGCCGTCCGCTCCGCCTCGGCCTGCGCGGCGTAGGCGTAGGCGACGGCCTCCAGGCCGCGGTCCTGGGCGTGCGGGCCGCCGGCCTGGAACGCCATCATGAACGCCTGGCCGCTGGTGTGCATGACCGCGTGCGCCATCTCGTGCGTCCGGGCGCTGATCCGTTTGAGGATCTCCAGGCACACCAGCGCCCGGTGGCGGGGGCCCGCGTCGCGCCAGGGGCGCATGGCGGACCGCATGGCCGGGAGCAGCACGGAGAGGTCGGCGTGGGGGTACTCGACGCCGAGCCGCGGGCCGTAGGGGGAGACCTCGGAACCCGTCCAGCCGTCCGTGCCGGGCTGGTCGAGCTCGAAGCGCCGGTCCCGGAGGGCCTCGAAGGCCGCCTGGCCCGCGGCGGCGTCCAGGCCGCCGTCCTGGTCGGGGCCGTACGCCTTGGGGTGCTCGGGGTGCGGGGACCAGTAGGCGCGGGTGCGGATGACGTCGAGGGCCGTGTCGAGCGTGGCGGAGTGCTTCTCGGCCAACTGGTCGATGGTGAGTCCGGCGGTCACGGTTGACCAACTCCTCGTCGGACGGGCATGGATGCGGTGGCGGTGGACCTGGGAACAGCGCTGGAGATCAGTGCTGTGAAAGCTGGGAAAGCAGTGGAACCAGGTGAAGCGGTGGTGCCGGATCCGTACGGCCGGGTGCCGTTGTCGTACCCGCCAGATACATTAACCGAACGATCGGTCGGGACAAGGGGGCCCGGCGAATCCGGGACCACCTCATCGGGGAGGATCACTGCCATGACCGCAATCGAGCCGGAGCAGACCGTGTCCGTCGTGGGCGCGGGCACCATGGGCCAGGGCATCGCCCAGGTCGCCCTGGTCGCGGGCCATCCCGTGCGGCTGTACGACGCCCTCCCGGGCCGCGCGGAGGACGCCGCGCGGGCCGTCGCCGCCCGGCTGGACCGCCTCATGGCCAAGGGCCGGATGCCGGCGGACGCCCGGGACGCGGCCGTCGCCCGGCTGCGTCCCGTCGCCGAGCCCGCCGGGCTCGCGGGCTCCGCGCTCGTCGTCGAGGCCGTCGTCGAGCGGCTGGACGTCAAACAGCGGCTGTTCCGCGAGCTGGAGGAGGTCGTCGGCGACGACTGCCTGCTCGCCACCAACACCTCGTCCCTGCCCGTGACGGCCGTCGCCGGGCCGCTGCGCCGCCCCGGCCGCCTCGTGGGCCTGCACTTCTTCAACCCGGCGCCGCTGCTGCCGCTGGTCGAGGTCGTCCGGGGGCACGCCACCGACCCCGCCGCCGCCGACCGCGCGTACGCCACCGCCGCCGCCTGGGGCAAGACGCCCGTACGCTGCGCCGACACCCCCGGCTTCATCGTCAACCGGCTCGCCCGGCCGTTCTACGCCGAGGCGTTCCGGCTCCTGGAGGAGCGGGCCGCGGACCCCGCCACCATCGACGCGGCGCTGCGCGAGAGCGGCGGCTTCGCCATGGGCCCGTTCGAACTGACCGACCTCATCGGGCAGGACGTGAACGAGGCCGTCACCCGTTCGGTGTACGAAGCCTTCTTCCATCACCCGAAGTTCACGCCCTCCCTCGCCCAGCGGCGCCTGGTGGAGGCGGGACTGCTGGGGCGGAAGAGCGGGCGGGGCTGGTACGACCACGCCGAGGGCGCCGCCCGGCCGGAACCGCACACCGCGGCCCCCGAGAAGGCGCCCGGGGCGCTCGTCCTGCACGGCGCCCTGCCCCCCGCCGCCGCCGTTCTACCGGAGCTGATCGAGGCCGCGGGCATAGCCCTGACCCGGGCTGAGGCGGACGGCGACGGGTACTTCGCGCTGCCCGGCGGCGCCCGGCTGGCCCTCACCGACGGGCGTTCCGCCACGGGTGACGCCGGGGAGCCGGCCGTCCGCTTCGACCTGGCCCTGGACTACCGCTCCTGCGACCGTGTCGCCCTCGCCGCCTCCGCCGGCACGTCAGAGGATGATCTGCGGGCCGCCGTGGGCCTGTTCCAAGCGCTCGGCAAGAAGGTCAGCGTCGTGGCGGACGCGCCCGGCCTGATCGTCGCGCGGACCGTCGCCCTGCTCGTCGACCTCGCCGAGGACGCCGCCGGCCGCGGCGTCGCCGGACCGGAGGACGTCGACACCGCCATGCGGCTCGGCGTGAACTACCCGCGCGGGCCGCTGGAGTGGGGCCGGGAGCTCGGTGCCGCCTGGGTCCACCGCTTCCTGGCGAACATGGAGTACGAGTACCCGGGCGGTCGCTACGCCCCGTCCCAGCCGCTGCGCCGCCGAGCGGCCGCCGCCGTCAAGGAGAGCCTGCTTCCATCATGACCATGTCCAAGCGCGACACCTACACGCCGGACTCGCTGCTCGCGGTCGCCGTCGCGGTGTTCAACGAGCGCGGCTACGACGGCACCTCCATGGAGCACCTGTCGCGCGCCGCGGGAATCTCCAAGTCCTCGATCTACCACCACGTCAGGAGCAAGGAGGAGCTGCTGCGGCGCGCCATAAGCCGTGCGCTGGACGGGCTGTTCGCCGTCCTGGACGAGCCGGGCGCCACCACCGGGCCCGCCGTGGACCGGCTGGAACACGTCACCCGCCGCACGGTCGAGGTGCTGATCGCCGAACTGCCCTATGTGACGCTGCTGCTGCGCGTGCGCGGCAACACCGACACAGAGCGCTGGGCGATGGAGCGCCGGCGCGAGTTCGACCACCGGGTCGCGGCCCTCCTCAAGGAGGCCGCGGCCGACGGCGACCTGCGGGCCGACGTGGACGTCCGGCTGGCCACCCGGCTCCTCTTCGGAATGATCAACTCCGTGGTGGAGTGGTACCGGCCGCAACGCGGCAACGCGGCCACCAGCGAGGAAGTCGCCGACGCGGTGATCAACACGGCGTTCGCGGGACTGCGGGCGCACTGAGGCGGGCGTGCTAAAAGCGGACGTACCGAGGCGGGCGTACTGAGATGAGCGTGCCTAGGCGGACGTGCTGAGGCGGGGCACTGTGGTGGGCGCGTCCGGCGGCCCGGACGCCGCGCCCCGCGCCCGGCCGCCCTGAACGTCTCGTCCGTTCGCGCCCTGTCCCATCCGTCCACGCCTTGTCTCAGCCGTCCACGCCCTCCTTGAGGTCCTGTTCCTCGAAGACCAGCAGAGTGCGGGTGCTCAGCACCTCCTCTATGGCCTGGATCCGGGTGAGCACGAGCTCGCGGAGGGCGCGGTTGTCCTTGGTGTGGACCAGCAGCAGGACGTCGAAGTCCCCGCTCACCAGGGCGATGTGCGCGGCCCCCGGCAGCACCCGCAGCTTCTCGCGCACGGTGCGCCAGGAGTTCTGCACGATCTTCAGCGTGATGTACGCGGACGCGCCCTGCCCGGCCCGCTCCTGGTCGATGCGCGCCCCGAAGCCCCGGATCACCCCGTCGTCGATCAGGCGGTTGATCCGCGCGTAGGCGTTGGCGCGGGAGACGTGCACCCGCTCGGCCACGGACCGTATCGACGCCCGTCCGTCGGTCTGGAGCATGTGCAGGATCGAGCGGTCGATCTCGTCGAGCGGTCGTGCGGGCGTTCTGGGGCTCGTTTTGGCCATCTGTTCGTCCGGCATACCGCCATGCCTCCCCTGGGTGGACGCGCTGTTCATATCTCAGGCTGTGGAGAACCGTTTGTCCACAGGCCCGGGCCGCCTGTAGCCAAAATGCACCGGCAACCGAACAATCGGTAGGGAGAGCGCAGGGCGCTTTCCGGTCACGCCTGCCTCACGCCTGCCCCCAGAGGAGGTGCTCGTCATGACGGTCCTGGAGCAGCCCGGTGCCTACCGGCCGACCCCGCCCCCCGCCTGGCAGCCCCGCACCGATCCCGCTCCGCTGCTGCCCGACGAGGAGCCGTACCGGCTGCTGGGCACCCCCGCCGCGGACGCGCTGGACCCCGAGCTGCTCCGGCTGCTCCACGGCCACCTGGTCCGCGGGCGCCGCTACAACACCCAGGCCACCGCGCTCACCCGGCAGGGCCGGCTGGCCGTCTACCCGTCCTCGACGGGCCAGGAGGCGTGCGAGGTCGCGGCGGCTCTCGCCCTGGAGGAGCGCGACTGGCTCTTCCCCAGCTACCGCGACACCCTCGCCGCCGTCGCCCGCGGCCTGGACCCCGTCCAGGCCCTCACCCTGCTGCGCGGCGACTGGCACACCGGCTACGACCCGCACGAGCACCGCGTGGCCCCGCTGGCCACCCCGCTCGCCACCCAACTCCCGCACGCCGTGGGGCTGGCGCACGCCGCGCGGCTCAAGGGGGACGACGTCGTGGCCCTCGCCATGGTCGGCGACGGCGGCACCAGCGAGGGCGACTTCCACGAGGCGCTGAACTTCGCCGCGGTGTGGCGGGCGCCCGTCGTCTTCCTGGTGCAGAACAACGGTTTCGCGATCTCCGTACCGCTGTCCAAACAGACCGCCGCGCCATCCCTCGCCCACAAGGCCGTCGGCTACGGCGTGCCCGGCCGCCTGGTCGACGGCAACGACGCGCCGGCCGTGCTGGAGGTGCTCACCGAGGCCGTCCGGCGGGCCCGCGCGGGCGGCGGCCCCACCCTCGTCGAGGCCGTCACCTACCGCCTCGACGCCCACACCAACGCCGACGACGCCACGCGGTACCGCAGCGACGCCGAGGTCACCGCCTGGCGCTCGCACGACCCCGTCGAGCTGGTGGAACGGGAGCTGGTCCGGCGCGACCTGGTGGACGCCGACGGCCTCGCCGCCGTCCGCGAGGCGGCCGAGCGCATGGCCGCCGGCCTGCGCGAACGCATGAACGAGGATCCCGACCTGGATCCGATGGAGCTCTTCGACCACGTCTACGCCCGGCGCACCGCGCGCCTGCGCGAACAGGCCGAGCTGCTGCGCGCCGAGCTCGCGGCGGCCGGTGCCGCCGACGGCTCCGCGCACGGCGGCGGGCGGGAAGGAACGGACCGATGACCACCGCGGTCGCCGCGACGGGCCGCAAGCCCGCGACGATGAGCCAGGCCCTCAACCGGGCCCTGCGCGACGCCATGGCCGACGACCCGGCGGTGCACGTCCTCGGCGAGGACGTCGGCACCCTGGGCGGCGTCTTCCGGATCACCGACGGGCTGGCGAAGGAGTTCGGCGAGGACCGCTGCACCGACACGCCGCTGGCCGAGGCCGGCATCCTGGGCACGGCCGTCGGCATGGCGATGTACGGGCTGCGCCCGGTGGTCGAGATGCAGTTCGACGCGTTCGCCTACCCGGCGCTGGAGCAGCTCATCAGCCACGTCTCCCGGATGCGCAACCGCACCCGCGGCGCCCTCCCCATGCCGATCACCGTCCGCGTCCCCTACGGGGGCGGCATCGGGGGCGTCGAGCACCACAGCGACTCGTCCGAGGCGCTGTACATGGCCACCCCCGGCCTGCACGTCGTCACGCCCGCCACCGTGGCCGACGCCTACGGGCTGCTGCGCGCGGCCATCGCCTCCGACGACCCGGTCGTCTTCCTGGAGCCCAAGCGGCTGTACTGGTCGAAGGCCGACTGGGAGCCGGGCCGGCCCGAGGAGGTGCCAGGGATCGGCACCGCCGTCGTCCGCCGGCGCGGCACCTCGGCGACGCTGATCACCTACGGGCCGTCCCTGCCCGTCTGCCTTGAGGCGGCCGAGGCCGCCACCGCGGAGGGCTGGGACCTGGAGGTCGTCGACCTGCGCTCGCTGGTCCCGCTCGACGAGGAGACCGTCTGCGCCTCCGTCCGGCGCACCGGACGGGCGGTCGTCGTACACGAGGCGACCGGGTTCGGCGGTCCCGGCGGGGAGCTGGCCGCCCGGATCACCGAACGCTGCTTCCACCACCTGGAGGCGCCGGTGCTGCGGGTGACCGGCTTCGACATCCCGTACCCGCCGCCGATGCTGGAGAAGCACCATCTGCCAGGCGTGGACCGGGTGCTGGACGCGGTGGCGCGGTTGCAGTGGGAGGCGGACTGGACCTCTCCGGGGAGCGACTCCGGGGACTCCCGGGGGAGCGCCTCGGGGGCGCGTGGAGTCCCGGGTACGCAGGGGGGTGCGCGCTGATGGCCGTCGTAAAGGAGTTCGCGCTGCCGGACCTCGGGGAAGGGCTCACCGAGGCGCAGGTGATCCGCTGGCTCGTGGACGTCGGTGACGTCGTCGCCGTGGACCAGCCGGTCGTGGAGGTGGAGACGGCCAAGGCGATGGTCGAGGTGCCGTGCCCCTACGGGGGTGTCGTCACGGCGCGCTTCGGGGAGGAGGGGGCGGAACTGCCCGTAGGGGCCGCCTTGTTGACGGTGGCGGTCGGCGAGCCGGCCGACGAGGTCGCGGGCGACGCGGGTGCGGGCGACGAGGGGTCGGGGAACGTCCTCGTCGGGTACGGGACCCAGGCGCCGGCCGCCCGCCGGGCGCGGATCCGGCCGCCGGGCCGGCGCGCGCCGGAGCCGGTGGAGGCGGCGCCGGTGCACAGTGTGAAGGCGAACAGCGCGATCGTGGACGGCGCCGCTGCCCCGGCGCCCGCGACCGTGGCCGTCATATCGCCGCTCGTCCGGCGGCTGGCCCGGGAGCGGGGAGTGGATCTCACGAGTCTGCGCGGCACCGGGCCCGAGGGGCTCATCCTGCGCGCGGACGTCGAACGCGCCACCGCACCGGCGCCCGCGTCAGTGTCCGCTCCGGCGCTCGCACCAACGCCCGCGCCGGAGCGCGCGGCCGGCGAGCGCGTCCCCCTGCGCGGACTGCGCGGGACCGTCGCCGAGAAGCTGAGCCGCAGCCGGCGCGAGATCCCGGACGCCACCTGCTGGGTGGACGCCGACGCGACCGAACTGCTCGCCGCCCGCCGGGCCATGAACGACGGACCCGGCCGAACCAAGATCTCCCTGCTCGCCCTCCTGGCCCGCGTCTGCACGGCTGCGCTCGCCGAGTTCCCGGAGCTCAACGCGACGGTGGACACCGAGGCCCGGGAGATCGTCCGGCTGCCGGCCGTGCACCTGGGGTTCGCCGCCCAGACCGAACGCGGCCTGGTCGTCCCGGTCGTCAAGGACGCGCACACGCGCGGCGCGGCCTCCCTCCAGGAGGAGATCGCCCGCCTCACCGAGGCCGCCCGTGCGGGCCGGCTGAGCCCGGCGGAGCTGACCGGCGGCACGTTCACGCTCAACAACTACGGGGTCTTCGGCGTCGACGGCTCCACCCCGATCATCAACCACCCCGAGGCGGCCATGCTGGGCGTCGGCCGGATCGTCCCCAAACCCTGGGTGCACGACGGCGAACTGGCCGTACGCCACGTGGTCCAGCTCTCCTTCACCTTCGACCACCGGGTGTGCGACGGGGGAACGGCCGGCGGATTCCTCCGGTACGTCGCCGACTGCGTGGAGCGGCCCGCCCTGCTCCTCCGCTCGCTCTGAATCCGGTCGCTCCGAGTCCGGTCGCCTCTGAGGGCGGTCGTCTCTGAGCCCGGTCGCTCTGAGGGCGGGGCCGTCGCCCTCCGGCGCACGGCCGTCTCCCGGCGGGCGCATACTGCGGGGGTGACGGACACGGTTTTCGACGCGGTCGTACTCGCCGGAGGGGCCGCCCGGCGGCTGGGCGGGGCGGACAAACCCGGCCTGCGCGTCGGCGGGCGCGCCCTGCTCGACCGCGTGCTCGGCGCGTGCGCCGCCGCCCGTACCACCGTCGTCGTCGGACCGCGCCGGGCCACGGTCCGGCCGGTCACCTGGACCCGTGAACAGCCGCCCGGCGGCGGCCCGCTGGCCGCGCTGTCCGCCGGGCTGCGCCACACCTCGGCGGAGGTCGTCCTCGCCCTCTCGGCCGACCTGCCCTTCCTCGACGCCGCGACGGTACGGAACCTGCTGGAGGCGGCCGCGTCGGCCGGCACCGAAGGGGCGCTCCTCGCCGACGCCGGCGGGCGCGACCAGCCGCTCGTCGCCGCGTACCGCGCGGAACCGGTCCGCCGGGAACTGGCCCTGCTGGCGACCGAGCACGGGACCCTCACGGGACTTCCCGTACGGCTGCTCACCCAGGGGCTGTCCCTGCGCCGGCTGCCGCACCACGAAGCGTCGTTCGACTGCGACACCTGGGACGACATCGGCGCGGCCCGCGCCAGGATCAGGGACGATGGGACCGTGCTGGATGAATGGATCGCCGCGGTCAAGGCCGAACTCGGCATGGAACTCGACGTCGACAGAGCGCTCCTGCTCGACCTGGCCCGTGACGCCGCGCACGGCGTGGCCCGCCCCGCCGCCCCCCTGACCACCTTCCTCGTCGGCTACGCGGCCGCCCTGCGCGGCGGGGGCCCGGAAGCGGTCGCCCGGGCCGCCCGCGAGGCCGCCGCCCTGGCGGAACGGTGGGCGGCCGAACAGGACGACTCCCCGGCCGGCACCCCCGCGGGTCCCCCCTCATGAGGGGCCGGGACCGGGAGGCGGACGCGGCGGCGCTGGACCGCGCCACGGACGAGGCCCTGGCCCTGCTCTCCGGTGAACACGGCGGTCCGGAGCGGCAGGTGGCGCCGGTCGAGGGCGGGTACCTGCCCTTCGAGGAGCCGGAAGCGGGCGCGGGCGCCCCTGTCGGGGACGCGTTCGACGACGGTACGAGCGGTGCCGCCCCCGGAGCCCGGGGAACGGCCGTGCCGGGGGCGCGTGATGCCCGCGTTCTTCCAGGGACCTCCGGGATCTCCGAGACTCCTGGGACTTTCGGGGCCCCTGGGGGACGGGCGGGGGCCGGTGAGGCGTTGGCGGACGTCTGGCGGTCGATCCGCGAGGTGGCCGGTGCCGACGAGCCGTTCCGCGCCCGGGGCGCCGTAGGGGTGGGGGCGTGTCCGGCCGGAAGCACCCCGTCCGGCCCGCCCGGCCGCGAGCCCGACGGTGGGCACCGCGGCGCCGAGGCCCTGACGGACGTGTGGCGGTCGATCCGCGACATGACCGGTGGTACCGGCGGTACCGGTGAGGACGGCCCGCGCTCCGGGCCGGCGTCCGCGTCGGCGTCCGTGCCGGCGCGGAACGGCTCCGGTGGAGCCGGTGGACCGGAAACGGATACCGACGCGGGCGAGGGACTGACGGACATCTGGCGCTCCGTGCGCGACGCCGCCGCCTCCGGTGGCTCCCCACGCGCCGGGGGAGACGACGGGCCGGGACGCCGCCCGGAGGCCCCGGCGCACGCGGCGGCGTCCGCGCCCGGGAACGACGACGAGGACCCGCGGCGACGCGGGCGGAGGCAGCGTGCCGGTGAGGCCGGTGCGGCCGGTGAGGCCGGCGACCACGAGGAGTTGACCGACGTCTGGCGGTCGGTCTGTGACGTGACCGTCGGCACGGATGACGGTGACGGCACCGGGACCGTCGGAGCAGAGCCTGCCCCTGCCGGGCCGGCCGGGCCCCGTCAGGGGCAGGGCGGAACGCGTAAGTCCGCCAAGTCCTCTAAGCCGACGCGGACTTCGCCGTCGCTGGCACCCGCCGACGGCGCGGCCGCGACCGGGCACAGGGACGGAAACGGAATCGGAATCGGAAACGGGAACGGAGCGGACACCGCGAACGGCAAGGGGAATGCGGCCGAAGACCGCCCCGCCGGTGCAGACGAGAAGGCCGACGGCGACGGGAAGGCGCGCGGCGACGCGAAGACCGGCGCAGACGCGAAGCCCGGCCCAGACGCCGACGCCGCCCGCAGGCCGACGGCCGCGAGCGAGCACGAACCCCGTCGGCACCCCGACCGCAGTCGCCCCACGACAACGGCCCCCCGCCGTCCCATGCCCTGGGCCACGGCCGGCGGTGTCGCGGCCGGGGCCGCCGAGCCCCTGCCCGCCCTCGCCGCCCCCTTGGCGGACGCGGTCGGCCGGACGCTCGCCGCGCCGCTCACCGCGCTGACGGACCTGCCGTCGTTCGACACCTCGGCGATGGACGGCTGGGCGGTCGCGGGCCCGGGGCCGTGGCGCCTGCCGGAGGACGCGGACCAGGGCATCCTCGCGGGCCACACCGGCGACGAGGCGCTGCGCGACGGACACGCCGTGCCGATCGCGACGGGCGCCCGCATACCGGCCGGTGCCACGGCCGTGCTGCGCACCGAACACGGCCGGGCGAGCGGCGACGAACTGCACGCCACCCGCCGGACCGCCCAGGGCCAGGACATCCGCCCGCGCGGCCAGGAGTGCCGCCGCGACGACGAACTCCTGCCTGCGGGCACGCTGATCACCCCGGCCGTCCTCGGCCTGGCCGCCGCCGCGGGCCACGACGAGCTGCCCGTGACCGCCCGGCCGCGCGTGCTGATCGTCGTCCTCGGGGACGAACTCGTCCACGAGGGGCTGCCGGAGGACGGCCGCATCAGGGATGCGCTCGGGCCGATGCTCGCCCCCTGGCTGCGTTCCCTGGGGGCCGAGGCGGTGGACACCGTGTGCCTGGGCGACGACGCCGACGCGCTGCACGACGCGCTCGCCGCGACCGACGCCGACCTGGTGATCACCACCGGCGGTACGGCGTCCGGCCCGCGCGACCACCTGCACCCCACCCTGCGCCGCCTCGACGCGGAAATGCTGGTCGACGGCGTCGCCGTCCGCCCCGGGCACCCCATGCTGCTCGCCCGCCTCACCCCCGAGCGGCACCTCGTCGGCCTGCCCGGCAACCCGCTGGCGGCGGTCGCGGGCCTGCTCACCCTCGCCGAGCCCTTGCTCCGCGGCCTCTCCGGCCGCGCCGCGCCGTCCCTGCGCCGCGCCGTGCTCACCGGACCCGTACCGAGCCACCCGTCCGACACCCGCCTGGTGCCGGTCGTGCTGCGCGGCGGCGACGGGGCGCGCCCGCTGCGCTTCCACGGCCCGGCGATGCTGCGCGGCCTGGCCGCGGCCGACGCCATCGCGGTGATCCCGCCGGGCGGGAACACGGCGCGGGGCCGGGTGGCCCTCCTGGACCTGCCGTGGACGACGACCGGCGGCGGCTTCGGCTGACGGACGGGGGCGCGACGGCCGCTCCCCGCCGTCTGCCCGTCAGGTTCCGGTCATGACCGGCTAGGTTCCGGACATGACCGGCACGATGGACGCCCGCCCGCCCCTGCTCTTCCTCGACGTCGACGGCCCCCTCATCCCCTTCGGCGCGACGAGCCGGCAACTTCCGGGCGGCTACCCGACGTACCGCAGCCCCTGGCTCGCCCCGGGGTCGCCGGGCGACGGGGGCAACCCCCTGATCGCCAGGGTCGACCCCGCCCTCGGACCCCGGCTCGCGGCCCTCCCCTGCGAACTGGTGTGGGCGACGACGTGGATGTCCGACGCCAACGACTGCCTCTGTCCGTGGCTCGGCCTGCCCCCACTTCCCGTTGTGGCCTGGCCCGACCCGATGGACGAGCCCGATGCGGCGGACGAGCCCGGCACACCGGGCGGGCCCGACGCACCGGACCGGTACGGCGCACCGGGCGGGCCCTGGCGGCGAGGCGGCGTCCACTGGAAGACCCGGGCCCTCGTCGCGTGGGCGGACGGGCGTCCGTTCGCCTGGGTCGACGACGAGATCGGCCCCGCCGACCGGGACTGGGTGCGCGCCCATCACCCGGCAGCGGCCCTTCTCCACCGGGTCGATCCCGTAAGGGGCCTCACCGACGGGGACTTCACCACCCTCGACGCGTGGCTGCGGAGTGCTCGCGGGGCGAAGCCTCGTTCACCGGAAAGCCCCGGCGGAGGCGCACCTACCACGGAGTCCTGACACTCGGTATCAGGTTTGCCGCAGTCCGTAGCCGGTGCATAGCCTGCTGCACACGTGACCGTCGGCGTGGGAGAAGGGGTAGCCATGACCGCCATACACGACATGCTGTCGCTGGCCGGGGCACCATGGAGGCGAGGAGGCGATCACATGACCCCGGTCCCCGCCGCACGTCCCCTGCTCGGTGTCGAGGAGTTCGAGGAACTGGCCCGATCGGCGCCCGAGACCGTGCGCCTGGAGTTCATCAACGGAAGGATCGAGGTCAAGCCGGTGCCGGACGGGGACCACCGCGAGATCGTGATGTGGTTGCAGGACGTATGCCGGAACCGGCGACCGGACATGCGTCTCTACGCCGAGGCGAGCCTGAAGGTGGAGAACTACCGGAAAGGCCGGGCTATCGCCGATGCCGCCCTCGCGCCCCGGAAGCACTTCGCCGGGCACGGCGACTGGTCCGACCCCAAGGGTGTGCTGATGGTGGTCGAGGTGACCTCCGACGACGCGGACACCAACCGGCGCGACCGAATGGAGAAGCCTGTCGGCTACGCGTCCGCGGGCATTCCCGTCTACCTCCTCGTCGACCGTGAGCGCCGCAGGGTGACCGTGTACTCGGACCCCGAGGACGGCACGTACCTGAGCTCGGTCTCCCGGCCGTACGGCGCGCCCGTCAGCCTCCCCGAACCGGTGGCCTTCATGCTGGACACCGAGGAGTTGAAGGACTTCGCCGACTGACCTTCCGCGCGCTACTCCGCCGCCCCCGACGCCTGCCGGATGGTGATCACGCGGTCGGTGAGGCGGAGGGGGGTCGCCTCGGGGTCGGTGAAGTTCAGGAGGCGGTGGCCGCGGACGACGGCGACGACGAGGTCGGCGCAGTCGCGGGGCGATCGGCCCGCCTCGGCCTTGGTGACCGGGCGTTCGGCGACGTCCAGGCCCGTTCCGTAGGTCAGCAGGTCCTCCAGTACCGTGCCGACGTACGGGCTGACCATCGACATGCCGAGCATGCGTCCCGCCGAACTGGAGCTCGTCACCACCGTGTTCGCGCCGCTCTGCCGCAGCAGCGGCACGTTCTCGTCCTCGCGGACGGCGACGACGATCGTGGCCCGCTTGTTGAGCTGACGGGCCGTCAGGGTGACGAGGGCGGCGGTGTCGTCCCGTTCCGTGGTGATCACCACGTGGGAGGCGTTCTGGAGCTCGGCGCGGAGCAGGGTGTCGGAGCGGGTGCCGTCGCCGACGACCCCCACGATCCCGTCGCAGGCGGCGGCGTCCACGGCCTTCTTCTGCGGGTCGACGACGACGATCCGGTCCTTCGGGCGGCCCTGGCCGACCAGTGTCTCGATGGTGTGCCGGCCCTTGGTGCCGTAGCCGATGACGACGGTGTGGTCGCGCATCCGGGACCTCCAACGGTGTATGCGGACCTGGTGGCGCGTCCGCTCGGTCAGCACTTCCAGCGTGGTGCCGACCAGGATGATCAGGAACAGCACGCGCAGCGGGGTGACGACGAAGATGTTCGTCAGCCGGGCCGCGTCGCTCACCGGCGTGATGTCGCCGTAGCCGGTGGTCGAGAGGGTGACGGTCGCGTAGTACGCGGCGTCGACGAAGCCGACCGGGCCGTCCGCGTTGTCGTGGTAGCCGTCGCTGTCCAGCCACACCACGAGCGTCGTCACCACCAGCACCATCAGCGCCATCACCAGGCGCCGCAGCACCTGTTGCAGGGGTGCGGTCACCCGCTGGACGGGCAGCACGATGGAGCGGCCCGCCTCCGCGTCCTCGGCCTCGGCGCGGGTGCGGCGCCAGAGCGACTTGAGGAGCAGCCCGCCGCCCCGGTGGTGGTCCGGGACGGCCGGGGGCTCCGGGGAGTGGGCGTGGTTGCCGCCGGTCATCCGGTTCCGGGGCGCGGAGGACGAGGGGTTCGGCACCCGCCCATGATCCCTTATGCGGGCTCGGAGGGTCCGTAGCGGCCCCTACGGGTCTCGGACGGCCCCTACGGGTCTCGGGGGCCGCGGCGTCGCTTCCCCTGCGGGTCCCTAGGGGGCTCGACGGGCGGGGAGTAGCCTCGCGCCATGTATGCGATCACCATTCCCGAGCCCGGCGGACCCGACGCCCTGGTCTGGTCCGAGGTACCCGACCCCGTGCCCGGTGACGGGGAGGTGCTGGTCGAGGTCGCCGCGACGGCCGTCAACCGCGCCGACCTGATGCAGCGGCAGGGGTTCTACGACCCGCCGCCCGGCGCGTCCCCGTACCCCGGCCTGGAGTGCTCCGGCCGGATCGCGGCCCTCGGCCCGGGGGTCAGTGGCTGGGCCGTCGGCGACGAGGTCTGCGCGCTGCTCGCCGGCGGCGGGTACGCGGAGAAGGTCGCCGTCCCCGTCGGCCAGCTGCTGCCCGTGCCCGACGGCCTGGACGTCGTGACCGCGGCCGCCCTGCCCGAGGTCACCGCGACCGTCTGGTCGAACGTGTTCATGCTCGCCCACCTGCGGCCCGGCGAGACCCTGCTCGTGCACGGCGGCGGCAGCGGCATCGGCACCATGGCCGTCCAGCTCGCCAAGGCGGTCGGCGCGCGGGTCGCGGTCACCGCCGGCAGCCGCGAGAAGCTGGAGCGCTGCCGTGAGCTCGGCGCCGACATCCTCGTCGACTACCGGGAGCAGGACTTCGTCGAGGAGATCCGCAAGGTGACCGGCGGGGCCGGCGCCGACGTCGTCCTCGACATCATGGGCGCCAAGTACCTGGACCGGAACGTGGACGTCCTGGCCGTCAACGGCCGCCTCGCCATCATCGGCCTGCAGGGCGGCCGGAAGGCCGAACTCGACCTCGGCAAGCTGCTGACGAAGCGGGCCGCCGTCATGGCGACCGCCCTCCGCTCCCGGCCGCTCGCCGAGAAGGCGGCCATCATGGCGGCCGTCCGCGAACACGTCTGGCCCCTCGTCTCCGGCGGCCGGGTCCGTCCCGTCGTCGACCGGACGATGCCGCTGCGGGACGCGACCGCGGCACACCGGATCGTCGAGGACAGCTCCCACGTGGGGAAGGTGCTGCTCACCACGGACTGAGACGAACGGGACGCGGCGCGACGCGGGTCGGCGCGGGCGCCTCGGCGGGCGGCCGGGCCGTCACCCGTCCGGCCGCCCGGCGTGCCCGGGCCGGGCGGGCGTGTGACGGTGGACGGGTGATCACAGTGATCGCCGGAACGCTTCGGGCCGTGAGGGCCGTGAGGGCCGTGACCGACCGGCCGGGTCCGTCCCGGGTGCTCCGGACGTGCCCGGCGGCCCCGCCGTCTCAAGCATCCCGGAGGGCCGGGCGCCTGGCCGTCCTGGCCGGCCTGGCGCTGACGGCCGTCCTCGCCGGGCCGTTCGACGCGGCACGGGCCGACGGCGGCCCGCCGCTGCCGTCCCTGTCCCTGGCGCCTCCCACGCCTCAGGCGCCGCCGGCACCCGTGGCTCAGCCAGCACCCCTGGCACCCCTGGCTCCGCCGGCACCTTTGGTGCCGCCCGTGCCTCTTGCACCGCTGCCTTCCGTCCCAGCGCTTCAGCCGTCAGCGCCTCTCCTGCCCCTGACTCCACCCCTGACCCTCGCCTCGCCACCGCCCCTCGCACCACCCGCGCCCGCGCCCCTTGCCGTGCGTCCCTCCACCCCGCCCGCCACCGACGCGGGGCGCCTCGCGGGAACCGTCGCGGGTCAGGGGCGCCCGCACCCCGGACGCGCCCCTGAGGCCCCCGAGAACCCTTCCGGGCCGGAGCAGGACCCCTACGGGTCCCCCGCCCCCGACACCGGCGCCGACCCGGAACCCGCCTGGACCCCGGCACAGGTCGTCCCGGAACCCCCGGTACGGCCCGCGCCCGCCCGCGCCGGCAGCCGGAACGGCGGGGCCGCCCCGGACGAGGAGCCCGTGATGCGGGTCCTGCCCCTGGGGACCGGCATGACCCTCACCGGCCTGGGCCTGGGGTTCCTCGCCCTGCGCCTGCGGCGGCGCTGACCGGCGCGCGCGCCGGTCCGTCCGGATGGGCACAACCGCACCGCGCACCCCGGTGGATCAGACGCGTACGGGGGCATCACCAGGGGGAAATCATCTGTGCGAGAGAATGGCGGCATGGATATGCCGAGGAACGAACGGTCGCAGGAGAGCCCGCACATCCTGGTCGTAGGCCCGGATGGCATGGCTCTCGGCAGCACCAGCCCCGGCGGCGGGGCGGGTGACGACGAGTCGCGCGAGGTCCCCGTGACGGAGCAGGTCGAACAGCCCGCGAAGGTCATGCGCATCGGAAGCATGATCAAGCAGCTGCTGGAGGAAGTACGCGCCGCGCCTCTGGACGAGGCGAGCCGGGTCCGGCTCAAGGAGATCCACCACAGCTCCGTCAAGGAACTGGAAGACGGGCTCGCCCCCGAGCTCGTGGAGGAACTGGAGCGCCTGTCGCTCCCGTTCACCGACGACAACATCCCCACCGAGGCGGAACTCCGCATCGCCCAGGCCCAGCTCGTCGGCTGGCTCGAAGGGCTTTTCCACGGCATCCAGACGGCGCTGTTCGCCCAGCAGATGGCGGCCCGCGCCCAGTTGGAGCAGATGCGCCGCGCCCTCCCGGCCGGCATCGGCGACGACGACGGCGAAGGCGGCGGGCGGGGCCAGCAGGGGGCGCGCTCGGGCCCGTACCTGTAACCGCCAGGGATCTGTCAGGGATCCGTAAGGCCAAGGGGCGTACGCCGGGGGCCGGTTGCCGCCGTACAGCGGTGGCCGGCCCCCGGCTCTTCGCCGTCAGGAGGCCGGGTCGCCCGTCGAGACCGTGAGGACGATCGTGGTGGTCTTCGGGTCGAAGGGATCACCCTTCTGGGGGTTCTGCATCACGACCGTGCCCTTGCCGAACACGTTCTCGTTCTGCTTGTCCTCGCGGTACTTCCAGCCGGCGGCCTGGAAGCACTGCTTCACCGAGTCGATGTAGACGAAACTGACGTCCGGCATGCTCGTCTTCGTCTTGTCCAGGAAGCTGGCATGCGCCTGCGTGCACTTCTCGGACTCGATGACCTTGGCCTTGTCGCCCTCGACGTGCTTGTTGCCCACGCCGCCGCCCCCGGTGCCGCCGCCCGTCGAGCCGTTGGAGCCGCCGGACGAGCCGCCGGACGAGCCTCCGGAGGAGCCCCCCACCGGGGCCGGCGCCGCGGACTGGGAGACGCGGACGACCGGCTCGTCCGCCTTGGCCGGGTCGTCGTCCTTGTTGTTCTTGAGGGCGACGACGGTGATCACGGCGATGACCGCCAGCGCGGCGACGATGGCCGAGCCGATGATGACCGGCTTGTTGCCCCTGCCGCCGCCGGAAGCCGGGGCGGAGGGCGCGGGCATGCCGCCGGGCGGGGGCGTGTGTGCGCCCTGGTGCGGCGGGGGCGTCTGATACGCCGGGGAAGGGGCGGGGCCCGGGCCCTGAGCCGGGGCCCCGTAGCCCGCCCCGTACGACCCGTACGGGTTCTGCTGCTGCGGCGCCTGGTACGGCGTCTGGACGGACTGGATGCCCGGGCCGGGCACCGCCTGCTGGTCCACCGGCGGGAAGACCGCCGAGGAGACCCCGGCGCCGCTGCCCGGCGCGGGCGCGTCCCCGGAGATCACCGGCGAACCGGCCGTCCGTGCCGTCCCCGCCACGCGCGCGCACTCGTCCCGCATGGCGGCGGCGCTCGGGAAGCGCTCGTTCGGGTTCTTCTTCAGCGCCCGGGCCACCAGGGCGTCCACCGCCGGCGGGATCGAGCGGTTGATCGTGGAGGGCGCGACCGGCTCCTCCTGGACGTGCGCATACGCGATGGCCAGCGGCGAGTCCGCGTCGAAGGGCAGCCGGCCGGTCAGCAGCTCGAAGAGCATGATGCCGACCGAATACAGGTCGGAGCGGGCGTCCACGCCGCGGCCCAGGGCCTGCTCGGGGGAGAGGTACTGCGGGGTGCCGACGACCATGCCCGTCTGCGTCATCGAGGTGACCCCCGACTGCATGGCGCGGGCGATGCCGAAGTCCATGACCTTGACCACATCACGCTTGGTCATCATCACGTTGCCGGGCTTGATGTCCCGGTGGACCAGGCCCATCTCATGGCTGACCTCGAGCGCGGCCAGCACATCGGCCGTGATCTTCAGCGCCTTGGCGGTCGGCATCGCGCCGTACTGCGCGACGTCCGCGTCGAGGACGGAGCGCAGCGGCTTGCCCTCGATGTACTCCATGACGATGTACGGCATCGTCGTGCCGTCGAGCGCGTCCTCGCCGGTGTCGAAGACGGAGACGATGTTGGTGTGCGTGAGCTTGGCCACGGCCTGCGCCTCGCGGCGGAACCGCTCGCGGAACGACGACTCCCGGCCGAGTTCCGTGTGGAGGGTCTTGACGGCGACCTGGCGGTCGAGCACGGAGTCGTACGCGAGGTGCACGGAGGCCATGCCGCCCTCGCCGAGCAGGTCGCGCAGCTGGTAGCGGCCGCCGCCGACGGCCCGTCCCGCGTAGCGGCCCTGTGCGCCGTCCTGGCTCATGGTGTTGCTTCCCCCTCGGCGCCGACCGGCGTCGGGTCGGTGACGCGACACCCGGGCCGGGCCCGGCTCATAGGTTGGATCCGGCCGGATCCCATCCGGCCGGACACGTATCCCGGCCAAGTGTGCCGCAGGCCAGGGGCACGTCAAGCCGCGTGCCCGTTCCGTGACCGGATGCGCGACAAGCCGTCACGGAATTTGCCTTGCCCGGGCCGCTGCGGGTTTGATTGCCCGTCCATCCCCGACCGGCGCGCGTCGCGGAACCTGTAGCGTGCCTTATCGGAAGACTGCATTGCTCCGCGTACGGCTCAGCAGCGTGAGCACTGCCCCAAGGCTTGGCCCCCGCGAGCGGCCAGACACGACGGCGAGGACTGATGGCACAGACGCAGAGCGCCCAGGGTCCGTCCGACCCTGACGCCAACGGGGGCGGAATGCCCGATGTGCCGGAAATGTGGGGTAACGGCGGCATGGTCGGCGACGGCCGCTACCGCCTCACCCACCGGCTGGGCCGCGGCGGCATGGCCGAGGTCTTCGCCGCCGAGGACGTGCGCCTCGGCCGCACCGTGGCCGTCAAGCTGCTCCGCGCCGACCTGGCCGAGGACCCGGTCTCCAAGGCCCGCTTCACCCGCGAGGCACAGTCCGTCGCCGGGCTGAACCACCACGCCGTCGTGGCCGTCTACGACTCCGGCGAGGACATCGTCGGCCGCCAGACCGTGCCGTACATCGTCATGGAACTGGTGGAAGGCCGCACCATCCGCGACCTGTTGCTCAACGCGGAGGCGCCGCCGCCCGAGCAGGCGCTCATCATCGTCTCCGGGGTGCTCGACGCGCTGGCCTACAGCCACCAGCACGGCATCGTGCACCGCGACATCAAGCCCGCCAACGTCATCATCACCAACAACGGCGCCGTCAAGGTGATGGACTTCGGCATCGCCCGCGCCCTGCACGGCGCCGCGTCCACCATGACGCAGACCGGCATGGTCATGGGCACCCCGCAGTACCTGTCGCCCGAGCAGGCCCTCGGCAAGACCGTCGACGCCCGCTCCGACCTCTACGCGACCGGCTGCATGCTGTACGAACTGCTGGCGCTGCGCCCGCCGTTCACCGGCGAGACCCCGCTTTCGGTCGTCTACCAGCACGTCCAGGACAACCCGGTCCCGCCGTCCCAGGTGCTGGACTCCGTCCCGCCGGAGCTCGACGGACTCGTCATGCGCTCCCTGGCCAAGGACCCGGACGACCGCTTCCAGAGCGCCGAGGAGATGCGCTCGCTCGTCCAGTACAGCCTCCAGATGCTGCACGACGCCGGCGGCCACACCGGCGCCTGGGACACCGGCCAGGTGCCCGCCGCCGCGGCCACCCAGGTCCTGGGCGGCGTCGGCCTGGGCCAGACCACGGCCATGCAGCGCCCGCAGCACGGCGACACCTCGCCGCAGCGGATCCTGCCCCAGGGCATGGGCGGCTCCGGCGACGACGATTACGCGCCGGGCGGGCATGGGCGGGGCGGCGGGAGCAGCCGCGGCAAGCTGATCGCGGTCATCGCGCTGGTGGCGGCGGTGGTGGTCGCCGTGGCCGCGTACGCGGCGACCAGGGGCAACGGCGGCAAGGGCGCGGACACCGAGCCCACCAAGAAGCCGAGCCACTCCTCGTCCTCCAGCGCCGACCCGTCGAAGTCCGCGACGCCGAAGAAGGACGAGAAGTCGTCCGACCCCAACCCGGGGACCGGCACGACGGGTGAGACCTCGGACGAGAACGACAGCTACAGCAGCACCGGTGGGTCGCGGCACAAGTACACGAAGCCGCCCACGCAGGAGCCGTCCAACGATCCGTCGGGCGACCCGACGAACAAGCCGACCGACGACCCGAAGCCGGGCACCAATACGGGGGCCAGCTCGGGTAACAGCGGTGGGACCCCCGGGACCAGCTCGGGCAACAACGGCGGGACCCCCGGGACCAACGCCGGCCCTGGCGGGAGCAACAACCCCCCAGGGGGCACCAACGTCCCGGGCTCGGCGGGCGACCAGGGGACCAACACGACCGCCGGCAACACGACCCCCTGACACCACGAGGCGGGGCCACACGGGCCCCGCCTCGTCCCATGTGTCCCGCCGTCCCCCGCCTCAGTCCGTGAACGCGTCCCGCACGTCCTCGTACGCCCCCGTCCACCACACCGCCAGCGCCGCCGACGCCGGGAAGCCGGGGTCGGCGCGGTGGTCGCCGAGCTGGTAGCGCCAGCGGAGCATCCAGAAGTCGTTGAGGCGCTCCCACCACACGCGGTGCACGGCCGCCGCGAGCTCCTCCGGGCCGGCGCCGGTGGTGCGGCGGTAGGCGCGGGCGTACGGGCGTATCTTCGCGAAGTCGAGGGTGCCGTCGGGGCGCAGGAAGAAGATCACGGCGGCGCGGACGGCCTCCTCCGCGCGGGGGCGGACGCCGAGGCGGTCCCAGTCGACGATCGCGGCGGGTTCGGCGTCCCGGTACAGCAGGTTGAGCGGGTGGAAGTCGCCGTGCACCCAGCCGCGCGCCGGGGTCGCCGCCGGGGGCGGGCGGCGGTGGGCGTGCCGCTCCAGCAGGGCCCGGCGTTCGAGGAGGCGGTGCTCGGCGAGTTCGTCGAAGGAGTCGCGGGGGCCCCGGCGGACCAGGACCAGCAGCTCCTCGATCAGCGCGTACGTGTCCTCGGGGTCGGCGGCCACGTCCAGCGTGTCGGGGGTGCCCCGGGGGTCGGGGGCGTGCGCCGTGCCCTTGGGGGCGCCCTGAGGGCCCTCAGGGGCGCTCTCGGGGGCCAGTCGCACCCCGGCCCCGGGTGGCGCGCCCCTGAGGCCCGCGGGGCGCCTTCCGGGGGCGACGAGGAGCCCGCTGCCCGCCGGAGCCGCGGCGGGTACCAGCGCCGCCCCCGGCCCGTACGGGACGCCCGCGCCGAGCCGGAGCCCCGGGCCCTCACCGCGTCGTGCGCCGGCCGCCGCCCGCGCGGCCGTCAGCGTCCCGTTCCGCGCGCCCGCGCCGCCGCCCGCCCGGGCATACGACGTCACACCCGCGCCCGCGCCCGTCAGCGCGCCGGATCCCGCCGCCCGGCCGCCGCCCCCGGCGCCCGCCGCTCGTCCGCCCGCGCCGGCGGAATCCCACGTACCGGCGTCCCCCGGCCCGGCGACCTCCCGCATCACCGTCTCCAGGCTGACGTGGACGGTGCCGAGCAGTGCGCCGAGACCGCGCGACTGGGCGGTGGTGAGCTCGCCGCCGTCCCGGTGCCGCCCCTCGACCCAGGGGTGCAGCGCGTAGCAGCGGCCGCCGAGGACCGCGACGGTCGATCCGTCCTCCGCCGCCACCGGCGGGGCGACCGGCAGGCCGAGGGCGCCGAGCCGCTGCGTCGCCGCGTGCTGCCGGGCGATGGCGGCCCGGTCGCCGTCGAGGTGGTGCTTGAGGAAGAAGTGGCCCCGGCTGGTGGAGAGGCGGTACCCGTGGTTGAGCAGGCCCTCGGTGAGCGGTTCGCAGGCGAGGGGTTCACCGGCGTGCCGGTAGCGGCGTAGCAGGGTGCGCAGGGTGCCGCCGTCGGGAGGTGCGACAGGGGGGACAAGTGAGCGCGGCACGCCCCAAATGTTAGTTCACGGCGAGTGCGCGGCCTGTCGCGCGGGTACGCCTTCGAGGTGGTGCAGGGTGATGAACTGCGGTTCTATGCACAGGTATTCGGGAAGGAAGGGCGCGTTGTCCGCCGCCCGCGGGGCCGGCCCGAAGCGCAGCAGCTCCGCCGGCCCGGGGGTGAACCGCCGTGCGGTGCCGACGAATTGGACGTGCCAGACGTCCTCGTCGCCCTCCTCCCGCCCGCCGAAGTTGTCGGCGTTGTAGGCGATGACGCTGCCGTCGCAGGCCCGGCTGTAGCCGTAGCCGCCGTGCAGCCGTACCAGCACGCGCCCGTCGGACACGATGTGCCGGGTGGTGATGACGAACGGGAGGGCGCGCAGGGTCACCGAGAGGTGCCCGTAAGGGGCGCGGCCGAGCAGGTCGAGCGCTCGGTGTTCGTCTGTGGCCGGCGGGGCGGCCGGCGGTACCGGTGCGGGCATGCGCCTTACTCTGCACCGTCACGTCCGGTACACGTAGAGCCACCCGCCCCGTCGCGGCCGGGACGTTGGTCCCTAAACGGGCACCCCGTACGGGATCCCCCGGGGCTGTAAAGCCCCCTCCCCTCAGCGCTTCTCCGCCTGCAGACGCGCGACGTAGGCCGCGGCCTGCGAACGCCGTTCCATGCCCAGCTTGGAGAGCAGGCTGGAGACGTAATTCTTGATGGTCTTCTCCGCCAGGTGCAGCCGCTCGCCGATCACGCGGTTGGTCAGCCCCTCCCCGATCAGGTCGAGGATCCGCCGTTCCTGCTCCGTCAGCGAGGCCAGCCGGTCGTCGCCGCGCGGGTTCTTGCCGTCGCGCAGCCGTTCCAGCACCCGTGCGGTCGCCACCGGATCGAGCAGCGACTTCCCGGCCGCCACGTCCCGGACGGCGGAGAGCAGCTCATTGCCGCGAATCGCCTTCAGTACATAACCCGAGGCCCCGGCCATGATCGCGTCGAAAAGCGCCTCGTCGTCGGCGAACGACGTCAGCATGAGGCACTTGATTCCCGGGTCGAGCGAACGGATCTCACGGCAGACTTCGACCCCGCTGCCATCCGGAAGGCGAACGTCCAGAACGGCGACGTCGGGCCGGGTGGCGGGAATGCGGACCAGTGCGTCCGCGGCGGTACCGGCCTCTCCGACGACCTCGATGTCCTCCTCCGTGGAGAGCATCTCGTGAACGCCGCGCCGCACGACTTCGTGGTCGTCGAGCAGAAATACCGTGATTTTTCCTTGTTCGCGCACAGTGTCAGTCTCACACATCGAGTCTTCCCCTGCTCTTGTCCTCCGGGATAACGTGCCGTCGTTCCGGCGGTAACCCTGCCTCGGCGGGGGCGGCTCGCAACGCTGTGACCAGTGCTTTGTCGGCCCTTTCTCGATTTACTTGGAAATCCAAGCAAAATCGCAGGTCAGAGAGGGTTTCGCAGGAATGCGGGGTACTGGGTAACGTGCTTATTGCAGGCCATTCGGCGGGACACCTGTCACGCCCGGTTCGGCCTCGGCACACCCACCCCGTGTGCCGTCGGGAAGCGGGCGAGCATCCCCCAGCCCCACGGCGGGGGGACCCCCTACGGCCACCGGCGACCCCGGGGGCCGGACAGACGGAGGAGCACACGTGACCGTGGACAGCACCGCCGCGCGCAAGCCGCGGGGCGGCAAACGCGCCGGAGCGAAGAAGCCGGCCGCCGGGGCGGGCGAGCCGGAGCTCGTACAGCTGCTGACGCCCGAGGGCGAGCGGGTCGAGCACCCGGACTACGCCATCGACGTGACGCCCGAGGAACTGCGCGGCCTGTACCGCGACATGGTGCTGACCCGCCGCTTCGACGCCGAGGCGACCACCCTGCAGCGCCAGGGCGAACTGGGCCTGTGGGCCTCCCTGCTGGGCCAGGAGGCCGCCCAGATCGGCTCCGGCCGGGCCACCCGCGACGACGACTACGTCTTCCCGACCTACCGCGAACACGGTGTCGCCTGGTGCCGGGGCGTCGACCCGACCAACCTCCTGGGGATGTTCCGCGGCGTCAACAACGGCGGCTGGGACCCCAACGAGAACAACTTCCACCTTTACACGATCGTCATCGGCTCGCAGGCGCTGCACGCCACCGGCTACGCCATGGGCATCACCAAGGATGGCGCCGACTCCGCCGTCGTCGCCTACTTCGGCGACGGCGCGACCAGCCAGGGCGACGTCGCCGAGGCGTTCACCTTCGCCGCCGTCTACAACGCCCCCGTGGTCTTCTTCTGCCAGAACAACCAGTGGGCCATCTCCGAGCCCACCGAGAAGCAGACCCGCGTGCCCCTCTACCGCCGCGCCCAGGGCTACGGCTTCCCCGGCGTCCGCGTCGACGGCAACGACGTGCTGGCCTGCCTCGCCGTCACCCGGGCCGCGCTGGAGCGCGCCCGCACCGGCCAGGGCCCCACCTTCGTCGAGGCGTTCACCTACCGCATGGGCGCCCACACCACCTCCGACGACCCCACCCGCTACCGCCGCGACGAGGAGCGGGAGCTGTGGGAGGCCAAGGACCCGATCCTGCGCCTCCGCCGCCACCTGGAGCGCGAGGGCCTCGCCGACGACGAGTTCTTCGCCGCCCTGGAGGCCGAGAGCGACGCGCTGGCCAAGCGCGTCCGCGAGACCGTGCGCGCCATGCCCGACCCGGAGAGCACGGCCATCTTCGAGAACATCTACGCGGACGGCCACGCGCTGGTCGACGAGGAACGCGAACAATTCATCGCCTACCAGGCTTCGTTCGCCGACGAGGAGAGCAAGTAATGGCCACCGAGAAGCTCTCCATCGTCAAGGCGATCAACGCCTCGCTCCGCACCGCCCTGGAGAACGACCCCAAGGTCATCGTCATGGGCGAGGACGTGGGCAAGCTCGGCGGCGTCTTCCGCGTCACCGACGGCCTGCAGAAGGACTTCGGCGAGGACCGGGTCATCGACACCCCGCTCGCCGAGTCCGGCATCGTCGGCACCGCCATCGGCCTGGCCCTGCGCGGCTACCGGCCGGTCGTGGAGATCCAGTTCGACGGGTTCGTGTTCCCGGCCTACGACCAGATCGTCACCCAGCTCGCCAAGATGCACGCGCGCGCGCTCGGCAAGATCAAGATGCCCGTCGTCGTCCGCATCCCCTACGGCGGCGCCATCGGGGCCGTGGAGCACCACAGCGAGTCCCCTGAGTCGCTGTTCGCGCACGTCGCCGGTCTGAAGATCGTGTCGCCGGCGAACGCCTCGGACGCGTACTGGATGCTCCAGCAGGCCATCCAGAGCGACGACCCGGTGATCTACTTCGAGCCCAAGCGCCGCTACCACGACCGCTCCGAGGTCGACACCGAGGCGATCCCCGGCCCGCTGCACACCGCCCGCACGGTGCGCCAGGGCACGGACCTGACGCTCGTCGCCTACGGGCCGATGGTCAAGACCTGTCTGGAGGCGGCCGCGGCCGCCGCCGAGGAGGGCAGGAACCTGGAGGTGCTCGACCTGCGGTCGATCTCCCCGATCGACTTCGACGCCGTCCAGGCGTCGGTGGAGCGCACCCGCCGGCTCGTGGTCGTCCACGAGGCCCCGGTCTTCTTCGGCTCCGGCGCCGAGATCGCGGCCCGGATCACCGAGCGCTGCTTCTACCACCTGGAGGCCCCCGTCCTGCGGGTCGGCGGCTACCACGCCCCCTACCCCCCGTCGCGGCTGGAGGACGAGTACCTTCCGGGACTGGACCGGGTGCTCGACGCCGTAGACCGCGCGCTTGCGTACTGAGGGCTGAGGAGAGTCGTGACGATGACTGCGAGCACAGCGAGCGACCAGCGCTTCCGCGAGTTCAAGATGCCCGACGTGGGCGAGGGCCTCACCGAGGCCGAGATCCTCAAGTGGTACGTGGCGGTAGGGGACACCGTCTCCGACGGCCAGGTGGTCTGCGAGGTCGAGACCGCCAAGGCCGCCGTCGAACTGCCCATCCCCTTCGACGGCGTGGTGCACGAGCTGCGCTTCGAGGAGGGCGTGACGGTCGACGTCGGTACGGCGATCATCTCGGTCGACACCCGGCCCGGTGAGGGGCCGGTGACCCCGGCCGGCGTGATCGACCCGACCACCGCCGGCGCCCCGGCCGAGCCCGCCGCGCACGCCGAGACGGCGGCCGCGCCGGAGGGCGAGGGCCAGGGGCAGGGCCGGCAGGCCGTCCTGGTGGGCTATGGCGCGGCGCCGTCGTCCACCAAGCGGCGGCCGCGCAAGGCCCGTCCCGAGGCGTCGACGGTCGGCGCGGCCGTCCAGGCGGAGCTGAACGGGCACGCCGCACCCGCCCCGGCCCCGGTGGTCCCCGCGGCCCCTGCTGCTCCGGCCGCCCCCGCCGTCACGGGCGTCCCCGCGGCCACCGGCAGCGCCCGCCCGCTGGCCAAGCCGCCCGTCCGCAAGCTGGCCAAGGACCTCGGCATCGACCTCGCCGCCGTCAGCCCGACCGGGCCGGACGGCATCGTGACCCGCGAGGACGTGCACGCCGCCCACCAGGCGAGCGTGGTCCCGCCGGTGGCGGAGGCGCCCGTCGCCGCCGCTCCGGCCGAGGCCCCGGCGTCGGCCGGAGCGTGGGCCGCGCGGGAGACCCGGATCCCGATCAAGGGCGTCCGCAAGGCGACCGCGCAGGCGATGGTGGCCAGCGCCTTCACCGCGCCGCACGTCACGGAGTTCGTCACCGTCGACGTCACCCGCACGATGAAGCTCGTCCAGCGGCTGAAGGACGACCCGGACATGGCCGGGCTGCGGGTCAACCCGCTGCTGCTGGTGGCCAAGGCGTTCCTGGTGGCGATCCGCCGCAACCCGGACATCAACGCCTCCTGGGACGAGGAGAACCAGGAGATCGTCCGCAAGGACTACGTCAACCTGGGCATCGCCGCGGCGACGCCGCGCGGGCTGATCGTGCCCAACATCAAGGAGGCGCAGGCCAAGACGCTCCCCGAGCTGTCGCGGGCGCTCTCCGACCTGGTGAGCACGGCGCGGGAGGGCAAGACCACCCCGGCGGACATGTCCGGCGGCACGGTCACGATCACCAACGTCGGCGTGTTCGGCGTGGACACCGGGACGCCCATCCTCAACCCGGGCGAGTCGGCGATCCTGGCGTTCGGCGCGATCAAGCTCCAGCCCTGGGTGCACAAGGGCAAGGTCAAGCCGCGGCACGTGACGACGCTGGCGCTCTCCTTCGACCACCGCCTGGTGGACGGGGAGCTCGGCTCGCGGGTGCTGGCCGACATCGCGGCCGTCCTGGAGCACCCGAAGCGGCTGCTCACCTGGGGCTGAGCGGCTGCTCACCCGGGCTGACGGACGAACCGGCCGCTGTCCGCCCGGGCCGACGACGACCGGCTCCCGAGGCGGGCGGTCCGCCGTACTTTCCGTACCGGGGGGCCGGTTTCCGCCCCGTGCGGCCGTTTCCGTGACCCGGTACGACGAAGGGCCCGGACGCGTCCGTTCCTCACCCCCCTCCAGTGAGGAGCGGACGCCGTCCGGGCCCTCCGTTCTCATGGCAGAGCGGCCTCGAACCATTCCATCGGCAGGGTGGAATGGCCCGTGTGGGGCAATTTACTTAAGATTGACCGACACTTGCAGTGTCGGAATCGGAGGCTCCCCTTGGCCGGCGCGAGCGCGGACGGAGGCATTCCGGACCCCGCGGAGGACGGCGAGTCCATCAGCCGTCTGCTCCGCGCCTGGCGGACCCGGGTCGACGCGCGGACCATCCCCGAGCTGCGCGGCGTCCACCCCAGACCGGGCCGTCTGCTGTCGCAGCGGCACGTCGCCCGGCTCACCGGCGTCAGCGAGGGCTGGTACCGCGCCCTGGAGGCCGGCCGCCGCCAGGACTTCTCCGAGAGCTTCCTGCTCCGGGTCGCCGAGGCCCTGCGGCTGAGCGAGGCGGAGACGCTGACGCTCTTCCTCGCCGTCTGCGGCCGGCGCCCGCCCGGCTCCCCGTGCCCGCCCGGCGAACTCCCCCAGGGCGTCCGGAACCTGCTCGTCCAGCAGACCTCGTACCCCGCCTACCTCTCCGACAACGCCTGGAACGTCGTCGCCGCCAACCGGCTGATGGGCGAGTGGTTCCCCTGGGTGCTCCGCCCGGGAGCCAACCTCATGCGGTGGGCCCTGCTGCACCCCGAGGCCCGCGAGCAGATGCTGGACTGGGAGAACAGCTGCGCCCGCGCCTACCTCGCCATGCTCCGCGTCGCCGCCAACAGCAACCCGGGCGACGCCGGGCTGCGGGCCCTGGTCCGCGAGGTCCTCGACTCCGACGCGGACTGCCGCCGCATCTGGGCCGAGGAGCACGACGTCGTCGAGCACCGCGACGGGGACGTCTTCCGGCTCCGGCTGCCGTACCACGACTACGCCGAGGTCCGGGTGACCAGCCATGTGC
This sequence comes from Streptomyces mobaraensis, assembly GCF_020099395.1. NCBI lineage: Bacteria > Bacillati > Actinomycetota > Actinomycetes > Kitasatosporales > Streptomycetaceae > Streptomyces > Streptomyces mobaraensis. The sequence goes on from NZ_CP083590.1 coordinate 3,832,010, forward strand.
TGCTGCCGATACAGCGCCCGGACCTGCGCTTCGTCTTCATCACACCGCTGCCCGACTGAGGCGTCCGCCCTGCCTGGCCGAGGCGTCCACCCTGCCCGGCCGAGAGCGTCCGCCCTCCTTGGCGAGGCGTCCGCCCCGCCCGGCCGAGGCGTCCGCCCCGCCCGGCCGAGGCGTCCGCCCCGCCCGGCCGAGGCGTCCGCCCCGCCCGGCCGAGGCGGGGGTGCCGGTGTCGACGCGGTCCGTACCACACCCCGTCCATATCGCGGACAGCCCCTCATCAAGGCATCTGTCTTGTATCTATGCTGTGTGCATGCCTCCCACCCCCGCTGCGTCCCCCTCCATGGCGCCCGCCACCCGGCCCGCCGCGGCCGACCGCGTCTACGCCCATGTCAAGGACGGCGTCCTGCACCGGCGGTACGCCGGTGGGACGCTGCTCACGGAGGGCGGTCTCGCGGAGGCCGTAGGGGTCTCCCGGACGCCCGTACGGGAGGCGCTGCTGCGGCTGGAGGGCGAGGGGCTGCTCAAGCTCTACCCGAAGAAGGGGGCGCTCGTGCTGGCCGTGTCCGCCCAGGAGATCGCGGATGTGGTGGAGACCCGGCTGCTGGTGGAGAAGCACGCGGCGGCCAAGGCCGTACCCGCGCCACCGGCCCTCATCACCCGGTTGGAGGAACTGCTCGCGGACATGCGCCGGCAGGCCGCCGAGGGCGACCTCGCCGCCGTCTCGGTCAGCGACCGCGCCTTCCACGCGGAGATCGTCCGCAGCGCCGGGAACCAGATCCTGTCCCGCCTCTACGACCAGCTCCGCGACCGCCAGCTCCGGATGGGCGTCGCCGCGATGCACGCCCACCCGGACCGCATCGCCAAGAACATCGCCGAACACGCCGAGATCCTGGACGCCCTGCGGGCCGGGGACGCGCCCGCGGCCATCGCCGTCGTCGACCGGCACGTCAGCTGGGTGCGCACCCTCGCCCAGGGAAACGACCGATGACCGCCCCCTGCCCGGGCCTGCCCGGGGACCCGCCGGGCGGCCGGCGGGCGGCGGCGGTCTGGGGCGTCGGAGTCGGCGTCTACTTCGTCGCCATCGTCTTCCGCACCAGCCTCGGCGTGGCCGGGATCGACGCGGCCGAGCGGTTCCACATCAACGCCTCGGCCCTGTCCACGTTCTCCATACTCCAACTGCTCGTCTACGCGGGCATGCAGATACCCGTCGGCCTGATGGTCGACCGCATGGGCACCAAGAAGGTGCTCGCCCTCGGCGCCGTCCTCTTCACCGCCGGGCAGCTCTGCTTCGCGCTCTCCCACTCCTACGGGATGGCCCTCGCCGCCCGCGCCCTCCTCGGCTGTGGCGACGCGATGACGTTCATCAGCGTCCTGCGGCTCGGCGCCCGCTGGTTCCCCGCCCGGCACGGGCCGATGGTCGCCCAGGTGGCGGCCCTGTTCGGGATGGCCGGCAACCTCGTCTCGACCCTCGTCCTCGCCCCGCTGCTGCACTCCCGCGGCTGGACCGCGACCTTCGGGGGCAGCGCGGCGGCCGGTGTCGTCGTCCTCGTCCTGCTCCTGGTCTTCCTCCGGGACCACCCGGAGGGGTACGCACCGGCCCCCGCCCCGCACCCGGGCGCCGGCTACGTCCGGCAGCAGATCGGCCGCGCCTGGCGGGAGCCCGGCACCCGGCTGGGCATGTGGGCGCACTTCACCACGCAGTTCCCGGCCATCGTCTTCCTGCTGCTGTGGGGCATGCCGTTCCTCGTCGAGGCCGAGGGGCTGAGCCGGGAGACCGCGGGCCGGCTGCTCACCCTCGTCGTCCTGGTGAACATGGCCGTCGGCCTGGTCTACGGCCAGATCGTCGCCCGGCACCACGCCGCCCGGCTGCCGCTCGTCCTCGGCACGATCGGCGCGACCGCGCTCCTCTGGGCGGCCACCCTGGCCTGGCCCGGACCGCACGCCCCCATGTGGCTGCTGATCACCCTCTGCGCGGTCCTCGGCGCCTGCGGCCCGGCCTCCATGATCGGCTTCGACTTCGCCCGGCCCGCCAACCCGCCGGAGCGGCAGGGGACGGCGTCCGGCATCGTCAACATGGGCGGCTTCACCGCGTCCATCACCACCCTGCTGGCCATCGGCGTCATCCTCGACGCGACCGGCGACGACTACCGGGCCGCCTTCGCCACCTTCTTCGCCGTCCAGGCGGTGGGCCTGGCCCAGATCCTGCGGCTGCGCGACCGGGTCCGGCGGCGGGAGCGGGAACGGGTGGTGGCGTCGCGGGTGGAGACGGTGCACGTACCGGTGTGACGGGGTGCGGGGCCCGTGAGCGCGTCAGGGCGTCACCGCGAACGCCCGCAGGATCGCCTCCGCCAGCCGGGGATCGCCCTCCGCCGAGACCCGGCCCGCCACCCCCTCGGGCCGGACCCGCCCGCAGGCCAGCCGGAGGTACGTCTCCCAGTCCATGGCGAGCGTCACCGCGGGCCCGAGCGACACGCTGGAGTCGAGCGTGCCCCGCCCGTCCGCGTCGACCCGGACGGTCCGCAGGAACTCCACCGGCCCGTGCACGTCCACGGCCACCGCGCTGCCGGGCGGCGCCCCCGCGTCCTTGGCCACCACCTTCGGCAGCCCGGCCAGCAGCACGTCACGGGCGACCAGGGCGCCCGGCGCGTCCAGGTTGCCGGGCACGCCCAGCGCCCGCCGCAGGTCCTGTTCGTGCACCCACACGTCGAAGGCCCGCATGGTCAGCTGGTGTTCGAGCGTCCGCTCCGGTCCCGCGCCCAGCGGCCAGCGCACCGGCGTGCCCGGCGACCGCGTCTCGTTCCGCAGCTGCCGCGACCGCCGGATGATCGTCAACTCCAGTTCGGACGTCATCTCCAGCGCGGTGTGGCAGCGCCGGACGTCGACCTGCACCTCCACGTACCGCGAGAACTCGTCGGTGACGTGAAACAGGTCCCGGGGGAGCGTGTGGATCGGCCGGGGCTCGCCCAGCATCTCGCTCTCCACCCCGATGACGTGCGAGACGACGTCCCGCACCGACCAGCCCGGGCACTCCGTGGGCCGGTTCCAGTCGCCCTCGGCGAGCGGTCTCACCAACTCGTTGATCGCTTCGATGGAATGGGTCCAGGCGTCGATGGCGGGCTGCAGACTGGGGTGGACGGTCACGTGATCCCTCGTGCGGTGCGTGCGTTCGGCGGCATGGTTACGGGGCAAGTGCTGTCTGGGTCTCAGCAGTTAAGTTACGCTGCGCACGGGCAGCACGGCAGAGGTTTCCCGGGCCGAGAGTGGTGGTACTGTGCGCGTCTCCCTGATCCAGCTCGCCGTGGACCCGGCCGAGACGACGGACGCCCGGCGGCAGCGCGCGGCGGACCTCGTCCGCGCCCAGCGGGGCCGCGACCTGGTGGTCCTCCCCGAGCTCTGGACGGTCGGCGCCTTCGCGTTCGACTCCTTCACTACCGGCTCCGAGCCGCTCAACGGCCCCACGGCGACGGCGATGTCGGCCGCCGCGCGGGACGCCGGAGTCTGGCTGCACGCCGGCTCGATCCTCGAACGGGACCCGGACGGCGCCCTGTTCAACACCTCCCTCCTCTTCGCCCCCGACGGCACCCTCGCCCGCACCTACCGCAAGATCCACCTCTTCGGCTTCGACCGGGGCGAGGCCGTTCTGCTGAGCGCGGGCCACGACATCGTCACCGCGCCCCTTCCGGAGACCGTCCTCGGCCTCGCCACCTGCTACGACCTCCGCTTCCCCGAACTCTTCCGGGCCCTGGTCGACGCCGGCGCCCAGACCCTCGTCATCCCGGCCGGCTGGCCCGAGCGCCGCCGCGCCCACTGGACGCTGCTGGCCCGCGCCCGCGCGGTCGAGGACCAGGCGTACGTCCTGGCCTGCGGCACGGCGGGCACCCACGCGGGCGTACAGCAGGCGGGCCACAGCCTCGTGATCGACCCTTGGGGAGAGGTCCTGGCGGAGGCCGGCCCGGACGAGCAGGTGCTCACGGCCGACCTGGACATGGACCGGGTGGCGCGGACGCGCGAGGAGTTCCCGGCGCTGCGCAACCGGGTGCTGGGCCGGTAGCGGAGCCAACTCCCCAGGGGCTAACCCCCCCAGCGGATCCTGCCATTCCGGTTGCTGTCGCGGCTGACCATGTACGGTCAGGCCATGAACGACCAGCACCCGTACGCCCCGAACGAGCCGCTCCCCGCGGCGGCCCCTCCGCTGCCGCCGACCCTTCCCGTACCGAACCGGACCGCGGGCCGCCGGTTCTGGTCGGCCGCGGCGGCGGGCGCGCTGGCGGCGTCGATCGTGTGGGGCGCCGCCCTGGCGCTGACCGGCGGGGGCGACGGGGACGGGGCCGCCCCCGACATCAGCGCGTACCGGACCGGCGTGGACCTCTGCAAGGAACAGTCCACCAAGGCGGTCGAACGCCTCTACACGCTCAAGGACCCCAAACCGGCCACGCTCCGGCACGCGAACATGGACCGCAGCGAATGCAACCGGGACCTGGAGCGCAAGGGATCGGACGGCGACCGCCCCACCATGCTCAGCGCCTCCTTCAGTCTCCACAAAAAGGCCGACCCGGGACCCGCGTTCGTCGCGGAGGCGGAAGGCGCCGACTACGTCCCGGAGGCCAAGACCAGCGTCAAGAAGATTCCGGATCTCGGGGAACGGGCCTATCTCGTGGAGTCGAACTTCGAGTTCGCCCGCTTCTTCACGCTGAGCGTCCAGGACGGCGGAGCGGTCTACGTCGTGAAATACACCGGCGGCCCCCGCTCCGAGGCGGAGAAGAACGGCGACGCCGCCGGCGCGAAGGTGGAGAGCGCCCTTATCGAGGACACCAAGACCACGCTCGCCGCGCTCAGGCGGTCTTGAGGTCCCTGCGGTGACAAACGCCCTCATCGGGACCTGGGGCGAGCGCGTGTCCGGCGGGCCGCGTGCCTACCCCAAGTAGGGCGAAGGCCGCTCCTCCAGAAAGTGCCGGAGCCGCAGCCGCTGTGTGCGGTGCATGGGAAGCGCGTCCAGCTCGTCCGCCCGCACGAACCGAAGCTCCGTGCTCTCGTCCGAGATCACCGGTTCCCCACCCGTGATCCGCGCGGTGAAGCAGACGTTGAACTGCCGCCTCACCTCTCCGTCGCTGTACGCGATGACGTGCCGGGGGTCGGTGTACGTACCGACGAGCCCGGTGATCTCCACATCGAACCCGGTCTCTTCCTTGACTTCCCGCACGGCGGCCCCGGGCAGCGAATCCCCGAGCTCCATGCCGCCGCCCGGGAGCGCCCAGAGGCCGCTGTCTCGGCGCCGTTGCAGCAGGATGCGGCCTTGGCCGTCGGTGACGACGGCCGAGGCGGCCACGACCATGCTGTTGGGCTGTGGCGCGTCGGGATCGTCGTAGAACTCCGTGCGCGTCTTCGTCCCGGTACGAGGTTCAGACCCGTCGGCCGTCATGACTTCTCGATCTCCGCCATGAGCAGCCGTAGCGTCAAAGAATGCCTTTCCGGCGGCAGGGCTTCCAGAGCCGCCCGGGCGTAGGCGGCTCCACCCGAGGGGTCCCCGGACCTTGCCAGCATGAGTCCCCGGTGCATTTCCAGATGTGTAGCGAATCGGGGCAGTTCCGCGGGGAGTTCCCGGCGGGCCGATTCCTGGGTTTCCACGGCTCCGCGTTCGTCTCCCAGACGGGCCAGGAGAAGGGACAGGAAGACGTTCATACGCCACCAGGGCACCGCGTAGTCGCTGGTCTGCTCGTGTGATCCCGCCTTGTCGAAGATGCGCCGCCCCTGGTCCGCCAAGTGGAGCGCTGTCGCCCGGTCCCCCCTGATCGCTGCCGCGTGCGCCTTTCCCATGACCGCGTTGAGGAGGCCGAGCGAAGGGCTCGCCGATATCGCCATGGCCTGGTCGGCCAGAACGTCGGCGACACCAAGAGCGGCGCCCTCGTACCCCAGGGCGATAGCGGCACGCCCTCGGACCCAGATCCGGGACTCGTCATCGCCCGACCGGTCCGCCGCTTCCGCTGCCATGCGGTACCACTGAACCGTCCTGGACCCGTCGGAGCCGGGAAACGTCTTGGCGTAGAGCGTCATGAGCCGCGCGGCCACGCCCCACAATCGCGGCTGGTCCAACTGCTGCTGCAACGAGACCAATGCGCCGGCCACACGCCGTTGGATGTCCGACGCACCCAGGCTCATGTATTCCGTGCCGTAGGCGTCCAGTCGGCTTTCCCACTCTTCGACGGACGGGCCGCCATGGAGCCTGGCCGCGAACCCGGCGCTCAGCAAATCCGAAGCGACAATCGGCGCTATGGCGGTGGCCGCCGCATCGGACAGGAACGTACGACGTCTCATCTCGCCCTCAAGCACTGCTAGGGGAACGTCCAGGACGGCCGACAGGCATCGGAGGTAGAACGCCCCGGGGGACACCTTGGAGCGTTCCCAACGGCTGACGTACTCCCGGCCCAGCGTCGTTCCGAAGGCGCTGTTGATCTCGTCCGCCAGCCGTCCTTGCGACCAGCCTCGCGCCTCTCGCAGGTCTCTGATCAATGCGCCGATGGCCATGGACCCATCCTGCCCTCATAGCTGCCCCCTCGGGGCCCAAGAACCGGTGTTCGAGCCGTACTTGCCCCTATCGATGCCCCTGCGCGCGCAGCGCACGTGGCGAGATCTTGAGAGCCGGAAGCAGGACCCGCGGGCTCGGGTGACGGCCCGGGACGCGGACTACCCGAAGAGGGGGACAGCCATGGCCAAGCCTGACGCGATCACCCGAGGGGGCGACGCGTGACGCACATGTCACCCAGGCGAGCCCTCGTTCCCAACCCGCACGCTCCGTGCGCCGAGTGCACCCGGATCACCGACGCCCGGCACGCCGCAGAACGCTCGGGCGACTGGGCCCGCGCGGAGCTGCTGCGCCGGGACAGCCTGAAGCACGCGGAGGCGCACCGTGGCTGACTGGATCCCCCAGCTGCTCGAATTGGTCCTGGACACCGACCGGGATGAGCTCGGCGTGGTGGTCGGCTGGGATTGCGACACCCGGCGGCCCACCCTCCGGCCCGTGGCGGGCGGACGCACGTGGCGCCCGGCGAGGTACCGCCGGGCCGATGCCATGGACCGGCTGCGCGCCCGGGTGATCCGGCAGAACCGCGAGGGGCGCCGATGAGCGAGGGAGTCTGCGAAGGGTGCGCCTGGTGGGATGACGTGATCGCCAAGACGGAGCGACGGATGCGCGACGCCCCGGACCGGTGGGAGCGTGCGCGCCTGGCGAAAGAGCTGGGTAACTACCGGACCAACCGGGATGACCACCTTCGGATGCCTCACGAGCGGTGGCGCTGATGAAGCCGGGGGCCGATGAGACGTCTATGGCGGCATGGCCGACGATGGGGAGCGCGAAGGGAAGCAGCGCATGATCCACGGCGAGCACCTGGCGAAGGACCTGCGACGCGACCACGGGTTCGTACACATCGGGCGCACCAAGGACGGCAACGCCGTGATCATGCGCAAGGGCGACCGCTGGACCGTCGTGCCGCGCCTCCGCCCGGGAGGGCACCGGTACTGCCGAGGAGCGCACGCACCTCCGGGACCTCGCGGAACCGCTCCAGACGCGAGAGTACGACCTGGGTGCGCCGCGCCGTCCTGTCACTGGCCAGGCTCGCGGACAGCGTTATGACCCGCTCCGCCGTCGCCGCCGCCTCCTCCGGCTCGTTGGCGTCGGTCAGTGCGACGGCCAGCCACGACAGGTAGAGCGCGAGTTCGCGCGTGTGCGTCGCGTCGTAGCGGCCGAGGACGTCCCGGAGCACCGGGACGGCTCGAAGCGGACGACGCAGCTCCGTGTAGACGCGGGCTTCCATGATCCGCAGCTCCCCGGCGTCCACCCAGTAGAGATAGCCGGGTTCGTCCTCCCCACCATGGCCCGCCAGTGCTTCGCCCGCTTCGTTGACGGCCCTGATGGCCGCCTGGTCCTCCCCGGCTTTGGCATGCGCCCATGCCACACGGTCCAGGTACAGGGCGCGCGCTCGTGGTGGTGCCGCGCGGGCGTTCTCCAGGGCCGCGCGGGCCATGCCGAGCCCTTCCTGTACGTCCCCCGTGTTCGTGCGCTGGTAGGCCAGCGAGCCCAGCACGTTGCCCGCCAGCGTCGCGTCCTCCGCCGTATGCGCTGCCGACAGGCCCAGCCGGTAGATCCGCTCGGCTTCCGCGTGCCGGCCGGCGTCACTCGCGATCCATCCGGCGATCTGTGCCAACTCCCCGATGACCCGCAGCAGCGATCGGCCCACGGCCTCCGTGTGGGTCCCTTCCCTGAACAGCCGTACGGCGGCGCCGAACTCGCGCAGTGCGGGGCGCAGCAAGTCGCCCCCGGAGATCACATCGTCGGCGAGCCTGAGCCCGTGGACGCGCCGCTGTAAGTCGGCCACGGTGGTCACACCGACGCGTCGCCCTTCGCGAGCGCCGAGCGGGGCGAGCGGATCGCCCTCGGGCAAGTAGTCGGTCAGCGACGGCGGGGGCGGCTCAACAGGCTCGCGCGACGCCCGGAGCGCTTCCACAGGCACCCCAAGAGCCGTGGAGATAAAGGGCAACCACTCGCGGGGCGTCCGCTTTCCCGTTTCCCACCTGCTGACTTCCTGCCGTCCGACCGGCTGCCCCTGAACACCGGCGACGCGGCACACCTCGCGTGCCAACCGCGCCTGACTCCATCCGCGCTGATCACGGAACCGCCTGATGTTGGCCGCGACGTTTCCCGTCATGCCCTCAGTCTGGCCGACACCCGGCCTACACGGGGCCGCTAGTCGGCACACTCCTCCGGCAGGAGGATCACCGGCATGGCCAAGCGAGGAAATGCACCACCGGCCGCCCTGGAGCGCGCGCCCGCCGTGCCGCACACCAGTGGCCCGCCCATGTATCCGACCCGTGACGAGTGCGGGATCTGCGGCCGGTACCGCAGCGCTGTCAACGGCGCGATGGGGCGCGCCCAATGGGCCCGTGTCCAAGGCTTTCAGGACGAGGCCGACGCCGTTCGCCGCGAGGCCGCCGACTACCTCAAGGGTGGAGGGAACACCTCGCGCAGGTCCCGCACAGGCCGGCGTGACGGCTCCGGGTTCCGTGCGGCGGCCGAGACCTGGTGGATCGCCGACATACCGCTGGACCGTCGTGCCGCTCCGGTGGCTCACCGGTGACGCCGTGGCCACGATCAAGGCGCAGGCCGGGATCGGCCTCAGCTGAGTCCCGGCGGCCGCGCACGGGCGCTCCCGCGTCTGAGGGGCGGGCCGACCGCCCGGCCCGCGTCAGGTGCCTGTGATCCCGCGTTCACAAGCGGATGGCACCCTTGAACCATGAACGCCGCTTCGCCCGCCCCCCGCCGCCCCCGTGTCCGTGCCCCCGAGCTCGTCGGTGCCGGTGGCTGGCTGAACACGGGGGGCGAGGAGCTCTCCCTGGCCGCGCTGCGGGGCCGGATCGTGATCTTGGATTTTTGGACCTTTTGCTGTGTGAACTGCCTGCACGTCCTGGACGAGCTCCGGGAGCTGGAGGAGAAGCACCGGGACACCACGGTGATCATCGGGGTGCACTCGCCGAAGTTCGTCCACGAGGCCGAGCACCAGGCCGTCGTCGACGCCGTCGAGCGGTACGGGGTCCACCACCCCGTCCTGGACGACCCCGAGCTCGCCACCTGGAAGCAGTACGCCGTCCGGGCCTGGCCCACGCTCGTCGTCGTCGACCCCGAGGGGTACGTCGTGGCGCAGCACGCGGGCGAGGGGCACGCGCACGCCCTGGAGGCGCTGGTCACCGAGCTGGAGGCGGAGCACGAGGCGAAGGGGACGCTGCGGCGCGGCGACACCCCGTACGTGGCCCCCGAGCCGGTCGCGGGGGAGCTGCGGTTCCCGGGGAAGGCGCTGGCCCTGCCCGGGGGCGGCTACCTGGTCTCGGACACCACCCGGCACCAGCTCGTCGAGCTCGCCGCGGACGGCGAGACCGTCGTCCGGCGGATCGGCACGGGGGAGCGCGGGTTCAGCGACAGCCCGGCGCGGTTCAGCGAGCCGCAGGGGCTCGCGCTGCTGCCCGACGGGCGGGTGGCCGTCGCCGACACCGTCAACCACGCGCTGCGCGTCTACGACCCGGAGACCCACGTGGTCGGCACGCTGGCCGGCACCGGCCGCCAGTGGTGGCAGGGCGCGGACACCGCCGGGCCGGCGCGCGAGGTCGCCCTGTCCTCGCCGTGGGACCTGGCCTGGTTCGCGGACCGGCTCTGGATCGCCATGGCCGGCGTGCACCAGCTGTGGGCCTACGACCCGGCCGCCGGCACCGTCGGCGTCGCGGCCGGCACCACCAACGAGGGCCTGGTCGACGGGCCCGCCGGGGAGGCGTGGTTCGCCCAGCCGTCCGGGCTGGCCGCCGCGGAGGACCGGCTGTGGGTCGCGGACTCGGAGACGTCCGCGCTGCGTTACGTCGAGCGCGACGGCGACGGCTTCGCGGTCCGCACCGCCGTCGGCACCGGCCTGTTCGACTTCGGGCACCGGGACGGCGACGCGGCGCAGGCCCTGTTCCAGCACCCGCTCGGCGTCACCGCCCTGCCCGACGGCTCGGTCGCCGTCGCCGACACCTACAACCACGCCCTCCGCCGCTACGACCCGGCGACCGGCCAGGTCACCACCCTGGCGACCGACCTGCGCGAGCCGTCCGGCGCGGTCCTCGACGGCGACGACATCGTCGTCGTGGAGTCCGCCCGGCACCGGCTGACGCGGCTGCGGCTGCCGGAGGAGGCGGTACGCGTCGAGTCCGTGGCCCACCGCACCCGGCGCGAGGCGACCGAGGTCGCGCCCGGCGAACTGCTGCTCGACGTCGTCTTCCACGCGCCGGCCGGCCAGAAGCTGGACACCCGGTACGGGCCGTCCACACGGCTGCTGGTCAGCGCCACGCCCCCGGAGCTGCTCGCCGAGGGCGCCGGCGCGGGCACGGACCTCGCCCGGCGCGTCGTTCTCGCGGACGGCGTCGGGGAGGGCGTGCTGCACGTCTCGGCGATGGCCGCGTCCTGCGACGACGACCCCGCCAACGAGTACCCCGCCTGCCATGTCCACCAGCAGGACTGGGGTGTTCCGGTTCGCGTCGTCCCCGGCGGGGCGGACCGGCTGCCGCTGGTCCTGGCCGGGCTCGACGCCTGATTGCTCGGTCGGGGGTCAGCGGACGAACCGGTGGTCCTCCTCGACCACCGGCGCCGCCGGCGGGGGCGGCTGCGTGCGGCGGCGCTTGAAGACGGCGACGTACGCGTTGAGACCGATGAGGCCGGCTGCCATGAGGATCAGGCCGGCGAGGGTGAGGTTGACGCCTTCCATGTGCCAGTCGACCGCGAAGGTCAGGATCGCTCCTGTCGCGATCAGGCCGATGCACCATCCCATGCCCATGGGGTGTCTCCTTCCGGGAGCGGTCGGCCGTTCATCGACGCGCCTACCCCCGGGTGGGGAGGGGATGTGCCCCGGTCCCGCCCTTTCACCATTTCGTGCGGGGGCTCCGCCCCCGCGCCCCCCGAAACCGCGCTCCGCGCGGTTGTCCTCAAACGCCGGACGGGCTGGATAGCGTGCCCGGGCGCACGATTCAGCCCGTTGGGGGTACCCCCTCTGGGGGAGTTTGAGGACGAGCGGCGAAGCCGCGAAAGGGGGTCTGGGGCGCAGCCCCAGGAATCGGTGAAGGGGCGGGACTGGGGCACCCCTCACCCGCCCAGCGCAGCGCCCTCGCTCGCCACCCAGTACGACGTCCGCACCGAATCGTCAATCCGCAGCTTCCCGCCCGGCAGCGCCGCCGGTACCTCGCCGCCCTCCACCGGATCCCCGTTCGCCGCCTGGAGGCCGACGGACAGTTCCTTGGCCTCGCGGGCCGTCCCGCCGTCGGGGGAGGTGGGCCGGACGCCGGCGTACGCGGCCTTCCCGGCGGCCAGCCGGACCGGCTCCTTCGGCTTGCTGGCGGCGTCCATGTCGGCGGTCGCCTGGTCCTTGTCGAAGCGGAGGAAGGGGAAGCCGTAGGCGGTGCACTCCTTCTTCGCGGTGGCGACGAGGAGCAGCGCGCCGGCCGGCTTCTTCGCCGGGCGGGCCTCGACCTTCACATCGGCGGGCGCGCAGGCGTCGCCCTTCTTGGCGCCCTTGCCCGCGCTGTCCTCGCCCGCGGCGCCGGGCGGCGCGTCGGAGGCCGTAGCCGCCGACTTGTCGCTCTTGCCGTCACCGTCACCCTTGCCGCCGCCACCACCGCCCCCGCCGCAGGCGGTGAGGGTCAGGGCGGCCGCGGCGGTGAGGGCGACGGCGGTGGTCCGCAGGAGGCGGTGGGTCATGGGTTCCCCCGGGTGGGATGTGGTGGATCGGTGGTGCGCCGCCCAACCCGCCCGCGGGAACCGCCGGTTCGCAGCCAGACCCCGACGGGGTGTCAGCCCGCCACGAAGGCGGTGAGCACCGAGGCGAGCAGATGCGGGTCGTCCGCGCCGCAGAGTTCGCGGGCGGAGTGCATGGAGAGGATAGCGATGCCTATGTCGACGGTGGCGATGCCGTGCCGGGCGGCGGTGATCGGGCCGATGGTGCTGCCGCAGGGGACGGAGTTGTTGGAGACGAAGTGCTGCCAGGGCACGCCGGCCCGTTCGCATGCCTCGGTGAACGCGGCCCGCCCGCCGCCGTCCGTCGCGTAGCGCTGGTTGGCGTTGGTCTTGAGGATGGGGCCGCCGTTGGCGACGGGGTGGTGGCCGGGCTCGTGCCGCTCCGCGTAGTTGGGGTGCACGGCGTGGCCGGTGTCGGAGGAGAAGCAGATGGTGCCGGCGAAGGCGCGCGCCCGGTCCTCGTACGCCCCGCCGCGCGCGAACACCGAGCGTTCCAGGACGTTTCCGAGCAGTGGGCCCTCGGCGCCGGTGTCGGACTGGCTGCCGTTCTCCTCGTGGTCGAACGCGGCGAGGACGGGGATGTACGGCAGCGATTCGGAGGTGACGGCGGCGGTCAGGGCGGCGGTGCCGGCGTGGACGGAGACGAGGTTGTCCATCCGCGGCCCGGCGAGGAGTTCGCGGTCGCGGCCGAGGTACGCCGGGGGTTCGACGCTGTGCGTCATCAGGTCCCAGCCGGTGATCTCGTCGGCGCCGACGCCCGCCTCCTCGGCGACGAAGCGGACGAGGTCGCCCTCGTGGACGTCGCCCAGGCCCCACAGCGGGGTCATGTGCCGCTGCCGGTCCAGCGTCAGGCCGTCGTTGACGGCGCGGTCCAGGTGGATGGCGAGCTGTGGGACGCGCAGCAGCGCGCGGTCGACGTGGACGAGCCGGTGCTCGCCGCCGCGCAGTGTGATCCGCCCGGAGAGGCCCAGGTCGCGGTCGAGCCAGGTGTTGAGCAGGGTGCCGCCGTAGATCTCGACGGCGATCTGGCGCCAGCCGTGCGCGCCGGTGTCGGGCCGCGGCTTGACGCGCAGGTTGGGGGAGTCGGTGTGCGCGCCGATGATGCGGAAGGGGGTGGCGGCCGTCGCGCCGTCGGGCACGTACCAGGCGATGAGCGCACCGCCGCGGATGACGAACTTGCCGCCCGCCGACGCGTCCCACGCGTCGGTCTCCGCGAGCTGCCGGAAACCCGCCTTCTCCAGCCGGGCCGCGGCGTTGGCCACCGCGTGGTACGGCGAGGGGCTCGCCGCCAGGAAGGACATGAGGTCGTCGGTATGGCCGCGGTCGAAGCGGTGCGCAGTGCTCATGGCCTCAGGATAAGGAGCGCGGCAAGGGGTGCGGCGGGAACGCGCGGAGGCCCGCTCCGGCGCGGAGCGGGCCTCGTGCGTCAAGAGGCGAGGGGCCGTCGGACGGTTAGAACGCGGCCTCGTCCAGCTCCATCAGCGACTGGTCGACGTTCTCGGCGAGGGTGCGCTCGACCGAGACGCCCGGCAGGACGTTCGCGGCGAAGAACTTCGCGGCGGCGATCTTGCCGGTGTAGAACGCCTTGTCCTTGGCGGCGGCGGCCGGCAGTTTCTCGGCGGCGACGGCCGCGCCGCGGAGGAGCAGGTAGCCGACGACGACGTCACCGGAGGCCATCAGCAGGCGGGTGGTGTTGAGGCCGACCTTGTAGATGGACTTGACGTCCTTCTCGGTGGCGGCGAGGTCGGTCAGCATGGTGCCGACGATCGCCTCCAGCTCACCGGCGGCCTTGGCGAGCTGCTCGCGGGCGGCGGCCAGCTCCTCGCCGCCGGCGGCCTCGGCGAGGAACTTCTTGATCTCCTCGGAGAGGGTGGTCAGCGCCTGGCCCTGGTCGCGGACGATCTTCCGGAAGAAGAAGTCCTGGCCCTGGATGGCGGTGGTGCCCTCGTAGAGGGTGTCGATCTTGGCGTCGCGGATGTACTGCTCGATCGGGTACTCCTGGAGGTACCCGGAGCCGCCGAACGTCTGGAGCGACTGCGCCAGCTGCTCGTACGACTTCTCGGATCCGTAGCCCTTGACGATCGGCAGCAGCAGGTCGTTGAGGCCGTTCAGCGCCTTGGTGTCCTCGCCGGCGGCCTCCTTGACCATGATCTCGTCCTGGACCGCGGCCGTGTAGAGGACGAGGGCGCGCATGCCCTCCGCGTACGCCTTCTGCGTCATCAGCGAGCGGCGCACGTCCGGGTGGTGCGTGATGGTGACCTTGGGGGCCGTCTTGTCCATGAAGTTGGCCAGGTCGGGACCCTGCACGCGCTCCTTGGCGTACTCCAGGGCGTTCAGGTAGCCGGTGGAGAGGGTGGCGATGGCCTTCGTGCCGACCATCATCCGCGCGAACTCGATGATCATGAACATCTGGCGGATGCCGTCGTGCTTCTCGCCGATGAGCCAGCCCTTGGCGGGGTGCTTGTCGCCGAAGGTCATCTCGCAGGTGTTGGACGCCTTGAGGCCCATCTTGTGCTCGACGTTGGTGGCGTAGACGCCGTTGCGGTCGCCCAGCTCACCGGTCTCGAAGTCGAACTCGTACTTGGGCACGAGGAAGAGCGACAGGCCCTTGGTGCCCGGACCGGCGCCCTCGGGGCGGGCCAGCACGTAGTGGAGGATGTTGTCGGCCATGTCGTGCTCACCCGACGTGATGAACCGCTTCACGCCGGTGATGTGCCAGGAGCCGTCCTCCTGCCGCACCGCCTTGGTGCGGCCGGCGCCCACGTCCGAACCGGCGTCCGGCTCGGTGAGGACCATGGTCGAGCCCCACTGCTTCTCGACCGCGATCTTCGCGATGTGCTTCTGCTGCTCGGTGCCCTCCGCGAACAGCACACCCGCGAAGGCCGGGCCCGAGGAGTACATCCAGACGGCCGGGTTGGAGCCGAGGATCGTCTCCGCGAAGCCCCACAGGAGGCTGCGCGGCGCGACCGTGCCGCCGATCTCCTCCGGGATGCCCAGGCGCCACCACTCGGCGTCCATGTACGCCTGGTAGCTCTTCTTGAAGGTGTCCGGGACGGGCGCGGTGTTGGTCTCGGGGTCGAAGACCGGCGGGTTCCGGTCGGTGTCGGCGTAGGACGCGGCCAGCTCGTTCTCCGAGAGGCGGGCGATCTCCGACAGGATGTCCTTGGCGGTCTCGACGTCCATCTCCGCGAACGGGCCGGTGCCGTACAGCTTGTCGCGGCCGAGCACCTCGAAGAGGTTGAACTCGATGTCGCGGAGATTCGACTTGTAGTGGCCCATGACAACGGCTCCGTAAGGGGTGACGGGAGGGCGTTCCTCGTGCTTACCGAGTGCGTACCGATCAGTAATCTGCATGATGCTACCCACCGGTAATAAGAAGCAACCCCTGTTGGGCCAACTGTGACTGGTTACGCTTTGGCCCATGTACGGCTACGACCAGAACGTGGGACAACAGGGCTACGCGCCGCCGCAGCAGCCCGGCGGCTACGGCGAGCAGCCGCTCTACCCCGAGCCGTCCCCGCCGTCGCTCGCCGACGCGGTACGGGCCTTCACCACCGGCTCGATGTCCGCCGAGGACTTCCAGGTGATCTTCGCCAACTCCAAGGTCTACTGCCCCCGCGGCGAGAACCCCGGCTTCCTCGCCCTGCACAACACCCAGCACCCGGTGATCCCGATGTTCACCTCCCTGAAGGAGCTGCGGCGCTACGCGGGCAAGGAGTCGAAGTACTTCGTCATCACCGGGGCGGAGGTGATCGATCTGCTGCCGACGGGGTACGGGTTCGTGCTCGACATGGAGGGGGACCACCGGATGGTGTTCGACGCGAAGGCGGTCGAGCAGATGGTGGACTTCGCGATGCGGCGGATGTACGGGTAGGGGTTCGCCCCGGTCCCTCCCCCAGAGGGGGGACCCCCACTTCGCCGCTTCCTGGGGCTGACGCCCCAGACCCCCTTGTCCTCAAACGCCGGACGGGCTGACTGGTCAGCCCGTCCGGCGTTTGAGGACAGCCGCGCGGAGCGCGGTTGCGGGGGTGCGGGGGCAGCGCCCCCGCAAGAAACGGTGAAGTGGGGGTCCCCCCCTCTGGGGGAGGGTCCGGGGCACCCTCACCCGGCGGTCGCCCGCCGGTACAGCCGCTCCACTGCGCCCCCGAAGTACGAGCTGTACGACGTCTCGTCGTCCCCGCCCTCGTCCTTCCCCCCGAGCACACCCACCACCGTCCCCAGCCCCGAATCCGCATCCACATCCGTGAGCAGCGGACTCCCGCTCGTCCCCCCGGGCAGCCCCGCACAGTCGAACCGCAGCTGCGAAGCGCTCTCCCGCCGCACCACGCTCTGGCAGGCCAGCGGCCGCTCGCCCTCCCCCGGGTAGCCGAGGACCCGGGCCGGGCGGTCCACCGCCGGGCGGAAGGCGATGCGTTCGGCGCCCGTGACGTCCTCCACCCGTGTGTCGGTGCCGACTTGGCGCACCCGCAGGAACGCGACGTCGTGGTCCTCGTCCCGGTCGGACATCCACTCGGGGTCGACGTCGATCGAGGTCGGTACCCAGACGCCGTAGGGCGCCTCGCCGTCGTGGTAGCCGGGGGCGAAGGCGACGTCGGTGCGGAAGCCGTTGGTGTACACGCAGTGCGCGGCGGTGACCAGCAGGTCCCGCTCCCGGCTGTGGACGACGCTCGCGGTGCAGCCGTGGCCGGGCTCGTCCTGGTCGGTGGAGAAGAGGGGCCCGATGGCGGGCGAGGGGTCCCGGGGGGCGGCCTCCAGGGGCCGGGACGGTGGGAGGGGATCCGTACGCGCCTTCCGGCCCGCGCCCCGGTCCGCCGCCCGCGCCACGGGCCGCCCCGGCGTACCGGGCTCGATCCGTACCGCCGAGGCCATCGCGTCCGCGGCCGCGTCCCCCACCCCCTCCGGCTCGGCGTAGTGCCCCGAGGACTCGCCGGCGGCGAGCGGCCCGTCGGTGGCCGCGCCGCGGGTCGCCACCAGTACGCCCAGCAGGGCCAGGGCCAGCACGGTGGCGAAGAGGACGGTGTACCCGGCCTTGCCGGGGCCGGGCCGGGGTCCGGGGCTCGCTCCCGTTCCGGTCCGGGCGGATCTGGCACGCATTGATCAAGTGTCCCAGGAGACAGGCCGGGAACACCCACTCCTTGCAGGTTGTTCAGGCTTCAACTAAATTGGAGGCAACCCGGGGGACGGAACGTCCGAAGGAGGGCGACATGCCTGCTGTAACTGCGGAGAACCCGCTGACCCTGCCGCGCGTGACGGCACCCGTGGGCCCCGCGGCCCGCCCGGTGCTGGCGGTGTCCACCGCGCCCGCCGGGTTCGAGGGCGAGGGCTTCCCGGTCCGCCGGGCCTTCGCCGGCATCGACTACCGGCACCTCGACCCGTTCATCATGATGGACCAGATGGGCGAGGTGGACTACGCGGCCGGGGAGCCGAAGGGCACCCCCTGGCACCCGCACCGCGGCTTCGAGACGGTCACGTACATCATCGACGGCACCTTCGTGCACCAGGACTCGCACGGCGGCGGTGGCGTGATCACCGACGGCGACACCCAGTGGATGACCGCCGGCTCCGGACTGCTGCACATCGAGACGCCGCCCGAGGAACTGGTGGTCTCCGGCGGGCTGTTCCACGGCCTCCAGCTGTGGGTCAACCTGCCGGCCAAGGACAAGATGATCGCGCCCAAGTACCAGGACATCCGCGGCGGCAACGTCAGGCTGCTCGCCTCGGAGGACGGCGGCGCGCTGGTCCGGCTGATCGCCGGGGACGTCGCGGGCCACGCCGGCCCGGGCGCCACGCACACCCCGATCACGATGATCCACGCCTCGCTCAGCCCCGGCGCCCGCCTGGTGCTGCCCTGGCGGCCCGACTTCAACGCGCTGGCCTACGGGCTGGCCGGGCACGGCACGGCCGGCACAGAGCGGCGGCCGTTCCGCAGCGGGCAGGCGGTGGTCTTCGGGGCCGGGGACGCGCTGGTGGTCCAGGCCGGGGACGTCCAGGACTCCCGGAGCGAGCGGTTCGAGGTGGTGCTGCTCGGCGGGCTGCCGCTGCGCGAGCCGATGATGCACTACGGCCCGTTCGTCATGAACACCCACGCCGAACTCGCCCAGGCCTTCGACGACTTCAAGGCCGGGCGGCTGGGGACGATCCCCGCGTCCTGACAGCGCCGCCGGGCTCGCCGATGACCGGTCCATTCATCCGGTGAATCACTCCAACGAGTGAAGGCGGTCGGTGTTCCCCTCACCCGGCGCGGGGGAAGAAATCGGGCCCGCCCCTCCCGCGCGGGCCCGGCCCCTCCGGGTCCACCGGAGGGGCGCTCCGGACGCGGTGGGGGCTCACCCGGTTCAGGGGGTGAGCCCCCACCGCCCATGCTCCGGCGTGTCACCCCACCGCCCCGCACCCCGGCGCGTCAGGTGATCGCCGCCAGCTCGTCCGGCGACGGCCGCCCCGCCTCGTACAGCTCGAACCAGATGTTCTTGCCCTCGCCCCGCGGGTCCACCCCCCAGGCCCCGGCGAGCAGCTCCATCAGCACCAGCCCGCGCCCCGACGAGGCCATCTCGCCGGGGTGGCGCCGGTGCGGCAGCTCGTCGCTGGTGTCCGCGACGTCCACCCGCACCCGCCGGTGCCCGCGCTCCCCGGACACGGACGCCCTCAGCAGCGCGTCGCCGTCCGTGTGCACCAGCACGTTGGTGAGCATCTCGGAGACCATGAGCACCGCCGAGTCGGTCTGGTCCGGGTCCGGCCAGTCGTGCATCAGGTCCCGCACCTGCTGCCGGGCCTCCGCGATGCGCTCCGGCTCGGCCTGGGCGATGCTCATCACCGTGCGCCGCGGCGGCGGCTCCGCGGCCCGCGCGGCGGCGGGGGCCGGTGCCTCGCGGCGGAGCAGGAGCAGCGCGATGTCGTCCTCCCGCCGGTCCACCAGCGGCCCGGTCGTGTAGTGCGAGGACGGGCCGTGGACGGCCTGGACGAGGGCGTCCGCCAGGGTCTCCAGGAACTCCGGGTCGTCCGCCGCCTGCTCGCCCTCGATGACCTCCCGCAGCCGCGACCAGCCGGTCTCCAGGTCGTGCCCGCCGGTCTCGATCAGGCCGTCGGTGCAGACCAGCATGGTCTCGCCGGGTTCCAGGAGCAGCCGGGTGGTGGGGTAGTCGGTGTCCGGGTCGATGCCCAGCGGCAGCCCGCCGGCCGTGGCGCGGACCAGCATGGTGCCGTCGGCCATCCGGATCGCCGGGTCCGGGTGGCCGGCCCGGGCGATGACCAGCAGCCCGGTCGCCGGGTCCACCTCGATGTAGAGGCAGGTGGCGAAGCGCGGGTCCGGGGGGACGCCGTCGTCGACGCCGGACAGGCCGCTCTCGTTGATGCCGGACAGGAAGCGGGAGGCGCGGGAGAGGACGGCGTCCGGGTGGTGCCCCTCGGAGGCGTAGGCGCGCAGCGCGATCCGCAGCTGGCCCATCAGCCCGGCGGCCCGGACGTCGTGCCCCTGGACGTCCCCGATGACCAGCGCGAGCCGGCCGGAGGGCAGCGGGATCATGTCGTACCAGTCGCCGCCCACCTCCAGGCCGCCGCCGGTCGGCACGTAGCGGGCCGCCACGGTCATCCCGGGGATGTCCGGCTGGACGGTCGGCATCATCGAGCGCTGGAGGCCGGCGGAGAGCTCCTTCTCCGACTCGTGGACGCTCGCCCGGCTCAGCGCCTGCGCCAGCATCCGGGCGACCGTGGTGAGCACCGACCGCTCGTCCGGGGTGAAGGCCACCGGCACGCTGAACCCGGCCATCCAGGCGCCGATCGTCTGCCCGGCGTTGATCAGCGGCAGGAACGCCCAGGACTTCCGGCCGAACCGGGCCACCAGCGGCCAGACCTGCGGGAAGCGGCGGGCGTAGTCCTCGGGGGAGGGGATGTAGATGGCCCGGCCGGTGCGGACGACCTCGGGCGCCGGGTGGTTGCCGTCCAGCGGTATCTCCAGGAACGCCGAGACGTCCTCCAGCGCGTAGCCGTGGTGGCCGATCAGCGTCACCCGGCCGCCGTCGGTGCCGAAGACCGCCAGCGCCGACGGCTCGAACCCCGGCATCGACAGGCCCGCCGCCACCCGCAGCACCTCGGCGGTGGACCGGGCCTCCGCCAGCGCCCGGCCCGCGTCCAGCAGGAACGCCTCCCGGTTGCGGCGCCAGTCGCCGGTGACGGTCGTCCGGGCGGGCGAGGTGCCGGGGTGCGGCGCCGGGACCTCCTCCAGGATGCCGACGAGCGACCGGGGGCCGCCGTGGGCCGACTGGCGGGTGCGGGCGCGGACCGTGCGGCGTACCCGGCCGGCCTCGTCCACCACCCGGATGCGGGCCTCGGCGAGCGCGTCCTCCGCGACGGCCACGCTGATGATGCCCTGGAACTCCACCCAGTCCACCGCGTGGAAGCGGGCGCGCGCGGCCGACTCCGACAGCTCCGTCCGTTCGGCGGGCAGCCCCAGCAGCCGGGCGGCCTCGGCGTCGAAGGTGACGCGTCCCGTGGCCCCGTCCCAGTGCCACAGGCCGGTCGCGACGGCGGCCAGCACGTCCTCGGTGCGCATTGCCCCACTTTATGCGGGTTCGCTCGGTGCAGACCACCGATGGCGGGTGGGGCAGTACCCTTGCTCAGTGCTGTATGCACGCTAACCCAGTGCGGCGAGCCAGTGCAGCGCGCCCCTCGAACCACGCCTTCGACCACGACTTGGATGAACGATGCATCGTTACCGGTCCCACACCTGCGGCGAGCTCCGTGCGGCTGACGTCGACACCGACGTGCGCCTGAGTGGCTGGCTGCACAATCGGCGCGACCTGGGCGGCATCCTCTTCATCGATCTCCGCGACCACCACGGTCTCGTGCAGCTCGTCGCCCGCCCCGGCACCCCCGCCAACGAGGCGCTGGGCCGGCTCACCAAGGAGACCGTCGTCCGTATCGACGGTCGCGTCATGAGCCGCGGCGCCGAGAACGTCAACCCCGACCTGCCCACCGGCGAGATCGAGGTCGAGGTCACCGAGGTCGAGGTGCTCGGCGCCGCCGAGCCGCTGCCCTTCACGATCAACACCGAGGACGGCGTCAACGAGGAGCGCCGCCTGGAGTACCGCTTCCTCGACCTGCGCCGCGAGCGCATGCACCGCAACATCATGCTGCGCGGCGCCGTCATCCGGGCCATCCGCGAGAAGATGACCGCGCAGGGCTTCAACGAGCTCGCCACCCCGATCCTGTCCGCCACCTCCCCCGAGGGCGCGCGCGACTTCCTGGTGCCGTCCCGGCTGCACGCCGGCAAGTTCTACGCCCTGCCGCAGGCGCCGCAGCAGTTCAAGCAGCTGCTGATGATCGCGGGCTTCGACCGCTACTTCCAGATCGCGCCCTGCTTCCGCGACGAGGACGCCCGCGCCGACCGCTCGCCGGGCGAGTTCTACCAGCTCGACATGGAGATGTCCTTCGTCGAGCAGGAGGACGTCTTCCAGGTGATCGAGAAGGTCATGACCGAGCTCTTCGAGGAGTTCGGCAACGGCCGCCACGTCACCTCGCCGTTCCCGCGCATCCCGTTCCGCGAGGCGATGCTCAAGTACGGCTCCGACAAGCCGGACCTGCGCGCCAAGCTGGAACTGGTGGACATCTCCGACGTCTTCGAGGGCTCGGAGTTCAAGGCGTTCGCCGGCAAGCACGTGCGCGCCCTCGCGGTGCCGTCCGTGCAGGACCAGCCGCGCAAGTTCTTCGACGGCCTCGGCGAGTTCGCCGTCGAGCAGGGCGCCAAGGGCCTGGCCTGGGTCCGCGTCGGCGAGGACGGGACGCTGTCCGGCCCGATCGCCAAGTTCCTCACCGAGGAGAACGTCAAGGTCCTCACCGAGCGGCTCGGCCTGGCCGCCGGCCACGCCGTCTTCTTCGGCGCGGGCGAGTTCGACGAGGTCAGTAAGATCATGGGCGCGGTCCGCGTCGAGGCCGCCAAGCGGGCCGGCCAGTTCGAGGAGAACGTCTTCCGGTTCTGCTGGATCGTCGACTTCCCGATGTTCGAGAAGGACGAGGAGACCGGCAAGATCGAGTTCTCCCACAACCCGTTCTCCATGCCTCAGGGCGGCCTCGAGGCCCTGGAGACGATGGACCCGCTGGACATCCTCGCCTGGCAGTACGACATCGTCTGCAACGGCGTCGAGCTCTCCTCCGGCGCCATCCGGAACCACGAGCCCGAGGTCATGTACAAGGCGTTCGGGATCGCCGGCTACTCCCAGGAGGAGGTCGAGCGCGAGTTCGGCGGCATGCTCCGCGCGTTCAAGTTCGGCGCCCCGCCGCACGGCGGCATCGCCCCGGGCGTCGACCGCATCGTGATGCTGCTGGCCGACGAGCCCAACATCCGCGAGACCATCGCCTTCCCGCTCAACGGCAACGCCCAGGACCTGCTGATGGGCGCCCCGAGCGAGGTCGACGAGTCCCGGCTGAAGGAACTCCACCTGTCGCTGCGCAAGCCGCCGACGGTGAAGTAACCGCGAGAGCCGTACGACGAGGGGCCCGGCGCCGATGTGCCGGGCCCTTCCGCGTTGCCCTTCCGGTACCGGCGCTCCGGTGGCCGGAGTGGCCGGGGCGTCCGGAGTGACCAGGACGTCCGGAGTGGCCGGGGCGGCCCCCACCCCCGTGGGGAGCCGTCGGCCGGCTCACACCAGCACACCGAGCTCGGGCAGCGGCTCCGGCGGGCAGCAGCCGGCCGCGGCGTGCACCGCCCGGCCCAGCCGTCGCGGGGTGACCCGGTGCATCGGGAGGACGGTCCGCGCGCCGTACTCCCACACCGCCATCAGCTCCGCGTCGCCGAGCCCGTCGGCCACCACCAGCAGCGGCGCCCAGTTTCCGGCGCTCCGCCGGCGCAGTTCGCCCGCGGCGTCGCGGTCGTGCCGCCCGAGCAGCAGGATCTGCACCGCCGCGCCGCTCCTCACCACCCGGAGGGCGGGCAGGGTCCGCAGGTCGCGGACGAGGCGGGCGCGGCCCACCTCGTCGGAGGCGTGCACGCTCACGGTGATTCGGTCATCCAACACTGGTCCGGTCTTCCTTCGGTCTCCCCCACGGCCAACACCCCACAGCCTGGCGCGCTCCGCTCAACGAACGATTGCCGAACGATCAACGCGCGTTGACCGGAGACGGGACAGGGCCCGGAACCTGTGGTTCCGGGCCCTGCGGCGTACGGGTTCGAGGAGCGGGTCAGGCCGCCTCGTCGCCCCCGCCGAAGCGCTCGCGGTAGGACTCCAGGTCCTCCTCCGTGATCTTCGCGAAGAGCACCGGCGGCACGGTGAACGCCGTACCGGCCGGGACGGACGACAGCGAACGGGCCTCGTCCTGCGTCACCCAGGTCCGGTCGTCGCCGGTGAGGGCGAACGCCGAGCGCATCGCGGCGGCCGTCGCCGGGATGAACGGCTCGGAGACCACCGCGTACAGGTGGATCAGGTTCATCGCCGTGCGCAGCGTCAGCGCCGCCGCGTCCGGGTCGGTCTTGATCTCCAGCCAGGGGGCCTTGGTCTCCAGGTAGGAGTTGCCCGCGCTCCACAGGGCGCGCAGCGCCTGCGCCGCCTTGCGGAACTGCATCTCCTCCATGTGGCCCTCGTACTCGGCGAGCAGCCGCGCGACCTCCCGGCCCAGCTCCGTCTCGGCCGCGCCCGCCTCGCTGCCGGCCGGCACCTCGTCGCCGAACCGCTTCCGGGAGAAGGACAGGACGCGGTTGACGAAGTTGCCCAGCACGTCCGCGAGATCCTTGTTGACCGTCGCGGAGAACAGCTCCCAGCTGAACGAGGTGTCGTCCGACTCGGGGGCGTTGGCCATCATGAAGTAGCGCCAGTAGTCGGCCGGCAGGATCTCCAGCGCGTCGTGCGTGAAGACGCCGCGCCGCTGGGAGGTGGAGAACTTGCCGCCGTAGTAGTTCAGCCAGTTGAACGCCTTGACGTAGTCGACCCGCTTCCACGGCTCACGGGTGCCGATCTCCGTCGCCGGGAACATCACCGTGTGGAACGGGACGTTGTCCTTGCCCATGAACTGCGTGTAGCGGACGTCCGTCGCCTCGTACCACCACGACTTCCAGTCGCGCTCCGCCGGCAGCTCGTCGGCCCACTCCTTGGTGGCGCCGATGTACTCGACCGGGGCGTCGAACCAGACGTAGAAGACCTTGCCCTCGGCCGCCAGCTCCGGCCAGGTGTCGGCCGGGACCGGGACGCCCCAGTCCAGGTCGCGGGTGATCGCCCGGTCGTGCAGGCCCTCGGTCAGCCACTTGCGGGCGATCGACGAGGCGAGGACCGGCCAGTCCTTGCCCTGCTCGTCGATCCACGCCTCGACCTCGCCCTGCAGCTTGGACTGGAGCAGGAACAGGTGCTTGGTCTCCCGCACCTCCAGGTCGCTGCTGCCGCTGATCGCCGAGCGGGCGTCGATCAGGTCCGTGGGGTCCAGCACGCGCGTGCAGTTCTCGCACTGGTCGCCGCGCGCCTTGTCGTAGCCGCAGTGCGGGCAGGTGCCCACGATGTAGCGGTCGGGCAGGAAGCGCGCGTCCGCCAGCGAGTACACCTGGCGGATCGCGCGCTCCTCGATGAACCCGTTCTTCTGCAGCTGCCGCGCGAAGTGCTGGGTGATCTCGCGGTTCTGCGCGGACGAGCTGCGGCCGAAGTAGTCGAAGGAGAGGCCGAACCCGTCGTAGATCGCCTTCTGCGCCTCGTGCTGCTGGGCGCAGTACGCGTCGACCGGCAGGCCGGCCTCCTTCGCGGCCAGTTCGGCCGGGGTGCCGTGCTCGTCGGTGGCGCAGATGTAGAGCGTCTCGCGCCCGGTCTGGCGCAGGTAGCGCGCGTAGACGTCCGCCGGGAGCATGGACCCCACCATGTTGCCCAGGTGCTTGATCCCGTTGATGTACGGAAGGGCGCTGGTGATGAGGTGTCGAGCCATGCCGGCTGCTCCCTGGTCGGTGCTCGGGTACGGAGCCTGTGACCCTGTGTCCACAGGCACCTTTAGCGTATCCGAGTACCAGGCGGCGGCAGCGCGGCATTATGGACGGCCCCGTGCCGGGCGCGCGGGCGGAGCGCGCCGTCCGGGGGGCCGGGGCGGGAGACACCGCGCGGGGTCACCGACTCCGGCCGCGCTCCCCGGCGTTGCCGCCCGCGTCCGCCCCGCCGCCGGCCCGGCCCCCTGTCCGGCCGCCAGTCCGGCCGTCAGCCCGGCCCCCGGCCCGTCCGCGGCCCGCCGCACCGGCCTGGGGCTGCGCCGGAACCAGGGCTTCCGCCTCGGCGTCGGAGGGGAACCGGATGGCCGACGGCGGACAGGACCACTCGATCCCGCCGCGCGGCGGCCGTAGCTGAACGTAACCGGCGTGGGTGTCCATGACCTGCCCGAGCCGGCCGGTGCGGATGTCGACGACGTAGCTGCCGAGGGGGAATTCATCGTTCACATTCCTACGATGCCCACTTCAACGGCTTCTGATCGGCGAGAGGCGGAGTACGGAGGGTGATCTGTCCGGGCGTCGTGCTTACGCGGTGCGATCGATGAGGTGGTTACTCTCTGTCGCCCCAATTGCCGGATTCCCCGGTTCCGGGGGCCGTCCCCGTCCGGCTGGGACGGCCCCCGGGTGGGATCGGCAAGGGGACGAGGGGCGCCGGGCCAGGGTCAGCGGGTGCGCTGCCGGATGACGCGGGCCTCGCGGGCCTCCTCCAGCCAGGCGGGGAAGCCGGCCGTCAGCTCTTCGTAGAGCAGGTCGTCGGCGAGACCCTTGGGGTCGCGGCCCGCGTGGAAGAAGCCCGCGTTGTCCACCGCGCGGCGCTCCGGCACGGGCAGCGCGTCCAGCTTGCGCAGGAAGTCGAAGCCCTTGCCCTCGGGGTCGCCGAAGGCCACGAACTGCCAGTAGATCGGCAGCTTCGCGGCCTCGCAGAGGGCCTTCTCGGCGGCGGACTTGCTGTAGGGGCCGCCGTCCGTCTGGAAGACGACGAACGCCGGGTCGGTGGCGCCGGACTTCTTGTAGTGCTTGATCACTTCCCGCATGGCGAGGTGGTAGTTGGTGCGGCCCATGTGCCCGAGGGAGGAGTGCAGTTCCTCGATGCGGCCCGCGTAGTCGGTGAGGTCGAGCTCGGCGACGCCGTCGACCTCGGTGGAGAAGAAGACGACGGGGACGGTCCCGTCGTCGTCGAGGTGCGCCGAGAGGCCGAGCACCTGCTCGGCGAGGCGCTGCACGCTGCCGTTCTTGTAGTACTCGCGCATCGAGCCGGAGCGGTCGAGGACGAGGTAGACGGCGGCCCGCTGTCCGGCGAGGCCGCGTTTGCGCAGCGAGACGCCCGCCGATTTGTAGAGGCTGACCAGGCCGGGGGCGGAGCTCTTGACCTTCTCCAGGCTGATGGCGGAACCGCGCTCGCCCTCGGCGGGGGCGGGGCTCGGGGCGGCGGGCGCGACCGGTGCCGTCGGGGCCGCCACGGCCGCCGGGGCCGCGGCCGCCGCCGTCATCGCCGGCGAGGGCTCCGGCTCGGGGCCCGGCGCCGGCTCGGGCACCGGGTTGGGGTCCGGGGTGGGGACGGGCTCCGGCTGCGGTACGGGTTTGGGCTCGGGCATCGGCGTCGGGGCGGGCTCCGGGTCCGGCACCGGGTCGGGGCGCGGGCCCGGGGTGGGCGGCCCGGGGACGGGGTGCAGCGGGCCGGGGTCGGGGACCCGGTCGGTGGTGGTCTGGGCGGGGACGGACGCCGGGACCTTGGAACCCTTGGACGCCTTGGGGGCCGTTCGGGCCGCGGACGTCGTGGCGGCTGGGGCCGACGCCTCGGCTGCGACCGGGGCCGGCTCCGGCGCGGGGGCGGTGCTCTGCTGGGGGAGGCCCGGCGTTCCGTCGTCACCCGTCTTCGACCGGCCGAACGCGTTCCGCAGCAGGCTGCGAATTCCCATGAGGAGAAATCCTTACCTTTGTCTGGAATGTACCTACTGTGCGACTCCGGTAAGGCTAGCTCTAACGCCTCGTCAGTAACGTGCTCCTCGCTGGTCCCGATTACACCGGGTCCGGGACCGGGTCTGGTCCGGTGTGCGCCGGGTCCTTGTCCAGCCACCGGAGCGCTGCCTTTCGTCTACCCCGGATCCGGGATCCAATCGCCGTGCGCCCCGACCGGCACCCGCACCGGCAGGTGCACCCGGGCGACGGGCCCCGCCGCCAGGTCCTGGGCGGCCAGCACCAGCAGGTCGGTGGCCCCGCGCTCCGGCTCGAAGGCGTAGGCCAGCACCCACCCGTCGTCCTCCGCCGCCCCGGGCGCCGCCGGGACGAACACGCCCTCGCCGACGTCGCCGCCCGGCGGCACGGGGTACTCGTCGCACGTCCCGCGCTCCAGGTCGTACTTGAGCAGCCCGACGCCGAACCCGGCCCGGTCCTCGCCCAGCGGCTCGCGCACCGCGTACCCGTAGCGGTGCTCCCGGGTCGGCCGGCGCGGGTCGATCCGCGGGAACTCCACCGCGCGGTCGTCCAGCCGGAGCCGCCGCACGGTCCGCGCGGCCGGGTCCACGGTCCAGCGCTCCAGGTGGGCGGGCTGCTTGTCCAGGCCCTTGCGGGTGCCGTCGAACAGCCGCTCGTAGCGGGCGAGATGGACGGTGATCAGCCCGTCCCGCTCGTAGGCGTTCATGGCGTGGTAGACGAAGCACGGCTCCAGCTCCAGCCAGCGCACGTCCCGGGCGGTGCCCTCCCGGGGGAGCACCCCGAGCCGGGCCGGGCGGTCCGGGTCCCAGCCGAAGGCGGTCACCGAGAGGCCGGGGCCGAGGGTGAAGGCGACCGGCAGGTCGTAGAGCAGGACGTGGTGCTCGGTGAGCGAGAAGTCGTGCATCATCGGCCGGCCCGTCACCGGCACCTCGACGTGCCGGCGGATCCGGCCGTCCGTCCCGGCGACCAGGTACTGCACGTACGGCCAGGCCGGGCAGTAGGCGACGGCGTGCAGTTCGCCGGTGGCCGGGTCGAGGACCGTGTGCGCGGCCAGTCCGCCGGGCAGCGTGCCGTGGAAGTCGAACGGCCCCACCGTGTCCAGCTCGGAGTCCAGCTCGTAGGGGAGCGCCCCGCCCTCGACCAGGGTCAGCAGATGCCCGGCGAACCGGCGGACGTGGGTGTTGGGCGCGAAGTCCACCAGGTGCCGGGGCCCGTGCAGCACCTTCTCGCCCAGCCGCCGGGCCACCGCGTCGGAGCGCACCCAGCGGTTGCGGTACCAGGCGGCCCGCCCGTCCCGCAGCCGGACGCCGTGCACCATGCCCTCCCCGGAGAACCAGTGGTGGGCGGCCGGATCGTCCACCTGGAGCGGGTTCGGCCCGTTGCGCAGGTAGCGGCCGCGCAGCGCATCTGGCAGCCGGCCGGTCACCGGGAGGTCGAGGGCCGTGATCTCCTCGCGCACCGGCTCGAACAAGCCACTGAGCCAGGGGTTCGCCCCCGAGGTGACCGCCCTGGCGGCGTCGTTCGGCATGCCCTCCACCTCCACCGGTGTCCCGGCCCGCCCCCGCGGAACCTTTCTCCACCATCCGGCGGAAGGCGGCGTTCGGCCAGACCGCGCCGGTGTTCCCGGCAGGTGCCCGGGGCCGTCCGGGCGTCCCTTCCCCCGCGGGAACCCCCGGGAGAGCCGGGGACTCGAACGGGAAACGGGCAGGAAACGGGCGGGGAAGGGCCGAGGAAGAAACAGGGGGCAGGGCAACCCTGCCGGGCCTTTCTCGCCTCTTATCCGATGAACGCGGCAGAACCGAACGTGAGTACCCACGGAAACCGGAGGCAGGGAGTGAGCACCGCATGGGCCTGACCAGCAGGTCGCTGATGTACACGGTGGCGTTCGCCGCCGTGTTGTGTGTGGCTCTCATGGTGTGGATCTGGCCGCGGCTCTCCGGGCGGGGACCGCTGCCCGTCCTCGGCCGGCTCGGCGCCATCCTGCTCACGCAGCTGTCGATCATGGCCGCGGTGCTGCTGGTGGTCAACTCCAGCGTCGGCTTCTTCGGCACCTGGAACCAGCTGCTGGGCCGCGTCGACAAGGCCCCCGTCAACGTGACGCAGATGAACAGCGGGACCGGCCCCCGCGCCTCGGTCAGCGAGACGAAGGACGGCCTGATCCAGCCCACCGGCGGCGAGCGGGTCGAGAAGTTCGCCGGGTACCCCAAGGGCCCCGAGGACAAGGTGGGCGCCGTCCGCTCGGTCCGCGTCATCGGCAAGCGGACCCTGGCCGTCAACTCCGCGTACGTCTACCTGCCGCCCGAGTACTTTCAGAAGCAGTACGAGCGCGCCCACTTCCCCGTCATGGTCGTCGTCAGCGGCTACCCGGGCGGCCGGGTCAGCCTCGCCCGCAACCTCCAGGTCCCGCTGAACGCGGCCCGCCTCCTGGAGGAGAAGAAGATGGCCCCTACGGTCATCGTGATGATCAGCCCGACCATCGCCCAGCCCCGCGACACCGAGTGCGTCGACGTACCGGACGGCCCGCAGGCCGAGACCTTCCTGACCAAGGACCTCCCCGACGCGCTGCGCAGCACCTACCGCGTCGGCCAGGACGCCACCGCCTGGGGCATCATGGGCTACTCCACCGGCGGCACCTGCGCCCTCCAGCTCGCCATGCGTGCCCCTGACGTCTATCCGGTGGCCGCCTCCCTCTCCGGGGACCTCTCGGTCAAGAACGACATCGCCACCGGCGACCTCTTCGGCGGCGGCGAGAAGGGCAAGCAGCGCAAGCGCGAGCACGACCTGATGTGGCGCCTCCGCAACCTCCCGGCCCCGCCCGTCTCCCTGCTCCTCGCGACCAGCCGCAAGGGCGAGAAGAACTTCCACGACACCGAGGAGTTCCTGCGCCTGGCCAACGAGAAGAAGCTCCGCACCGCGACGATCGTCCTGCCCGAGGGCAGCCACCAGTTCTCCACCTGGCGCCGGGAGATCGGGCCGGTGATGGAGTGGATGAGCAAGGAGCTCACGTTCCCGCAGGACACGGAGGGCGGGAAGAAGTCGGGCGAGAAGAAGAAGCAGGACGAGAAGAAGCAGGACGAGAAGCGGCAGGAGGACGACGGGAAGGCCGACGACAAGGGCGGGGCCGGGAACGCCGACGACGGCAAGGACGCCGAGGTGAAGGACGACGGCAAGGCCGACGGAGACGCCGGCCCGCAGCGGCAGGGCGACGACCGGCCGGACGAGGAGGAGGGCGAGCGGGGCTGACGCCCTCGCCACCGCCACGGCGTACCCCGGCCCGGCGCCATACGCCGTACCGCCGTACCCGCCGCTGCCCTCCCGCGGCCCCCGGGCCTCAGCGCGCCGGCGGTCCGCCCGGGAGTTGCTGGGCGAGCCAGGCGAAGGCCTCCGGGTAGAGCGCCGACCAGGTGCGGTAGTTGTGGCCCCCCTTGTCGAGCAGCATCGTCTTCAGCCGGACCCGGCTGCTCGCCGCCTCCCGCTGGAACTCCTCGATGTAGGCGGGCGGACTGTCGCGGTCCTGGCGCGAGGTCGCGAGGAAGAGGGACACATCGGCCTTCGTGTGGCCGACGAGCCAGGTGGGGCTGTTGCGCTGCCGCAGGGCGGGGTCGGCGAGGGCGCCGCCGTCGCCGTTGAGCGGGTCGGGGTCGAGGGCCGCGCCGGCGGCGAAGACCCGGGGGAACTGCAGCGGCAGCTTCGCCGCGCAGAAGCCGCCGGTTGAGATCCCCAGCAGCCCCCACGACCTGGGCTGCGGCGCCGCCCGGAAGTGCCGCCGGACGAGCTCGGGGACGTCCCGGGCGAGCCATGTCGCGACCTTCCGCCCGGACGCGTCGGAGCAGTCGGTGTCCCGCCCGCCGGGGTTGATGACCGGCACGGCGAGGATGAACGGGCGGGTCCGCCCCTCGGCGAGCAGCTTCCGGTAGGACCGGGGCATCCGGCCCTGGTCGATCCACGACTGCGGCGTCCCCGGCACCCCGTGCAGCAGCATCACGACGGGGAACGTGGCGCGGCGGTAGCGGGGATCGTCGTACTCCGGCGGGGTCCAGACCAGGACCTGGCCCGACAGGGCGGACCGGGTGCCGTGGAAGTACGTCTCCCGCATGCCGTGGTCGTCCTCGGCGAACTGGGCGTGCTCGGCGGGCGGCCCCTGCATGGCGACGGGCCCGGCCCCGTCCGTGCGGCCCAGCAGGTCGTCCCAGGAGGCGTAGAGGCCGTAACTGGTGTTGATCCAGGTGGCCACTGTGCAGATCGCGGTGAGCTGACATACGACGATCAACAGCACGCGGGCCGCCCAGCGCACCGCTCCGGGCCCAGGGATCCTCGCCCAGAACAGCAGCGTGGCCAGGACGGACAGCACCGTGACGGCGACGAGCAGGGCGAAGAAGGCGGTTCCGGTGAGGCTGAGAGTCATCCCGCTGTGATCTCCCTCGGTCGGGCCGCCCACAGGCGACGGCACGGCAGACCATAACGACAGAACGTGCGGGTATCGGGCGGAACGGAGGACGAGAACCCGGATGGGTCCGGTGGCCCAAACGGTCATATGTCCGGCGCGTGGGCAACCGGAGGGGCAACCTCAAGTCCTGCTCAGACTTTCGATGCATCCGTAGTGTCGCCCTCCCATCACGAGTAGTTTCCTGGTCAGGGCGGTCCGAATCACCGGCTGTTGTCTGGGAGGCGTGATGGAATCCATGACGCGCAAGGAAAGAAAGACCGTTGTCGTTCTGGCCCTCATAGTGATCGCGATCGTTTGCTACATGATCGGCAACATTCAGCCCTGACCCTCGACTTCGACCCTCGACTTCGACGCGCGACTCCGTACCTCGGATCTGAACACCCGTTCCGTTCCTCGGCGCCGGCCGTCGGGCCGCATCCCCGTCCGATCGCCCGTCCCGCCGCCGCGGGCCGGTCCGCGCGCCCCGGCCGCACACCCCGCGCCGCCTCCGCCCGCCGTGAACTCCTTTCCGTAGCGGCCGAATCGTCTCCGGCCCGTCGCAACCCGCCCCGCCACGTGTGGATTTCGGCCCACGCGTGCCGGGAGCCGCGACGGGCCGCCGGCGCGCCCGGCCGCCGCCGGTCGCGGACATGGCGCGGTTCCGTACCAACCGGTCGGTGTCCGACGGTTCTTCACGCGCCGGGCACCAGACACGGCCCGCCGTACATGGCCGGTTCACCGTCGCGCCGGGCGCCCTCGGCTGCGTAGGCTCGACCCGCGCCCTCCCCGGGCGGGTCCGCGCTTGCCGGGCGACTTACGATACGTACGCGTCGGTTTCCTTCGGGGAGCGCGTCAAGGCGTCGGACGACACGGTCATGCGCCGCCCCGTCGTCGGCCGCGCGGTGGGCGGGCTATCGATTCGGAGGCAGACCGTGGCAAAGCAGGACCGCGCGATCAGAACGCGCCGGACGATCCTGGAAGCGGCCGCGGCGGTGTTCGACGAACGGGGCTACGACGCGGCGACCATCACCGAGATCCTGACGCGGGCCGAGGTGACGAAGGGCGCGCTCTACTTCCACTTCGCCTCCAAGGAAGATCTCGCCCTGGCCGTCATAGACGCCCAGCTGACCGAGTCGCCGGCCACCCTTGAGCCGCTGGTGACGTCGAGGATGCAGCAACTCGTCGACATGGGCCTGGTCTTCGCCCACCGCCTCCGGACGGACCCGCTGCTGCGCGGCAGCGTCCGGCTCACCCTGGAGCACGGCTCGACCTCGCTCAACCGCAGCGGCCCGTTCCACGGCTGGAGCCAGGTGCACAGCCGCGTCCTCACCGAGGGCAAGGAGCGCGGCGAGGTGCTGCCGCACGTGGTGCCCGCCGACACGGCGGAGCTGATCGTCGGCGCCTACGCCGGCATCAACATCATGTCCCAGGTCGTGACCGGCCGCGCCGACCTGGAACGCCGCGCCATCTCGCTGTACGAGCATGTGATGCCGAGCGTCGCCGTGCCCTCCGTGCTGGCCCGCCTCGACATCGCCCCCGGCCGGGGCGCCCGGGCCCTGGCCGAGGCCGAGCGGCTGCGCGCGGACGAGACCACCGGGCCGGCGCCGACCCCTGCCCCCGTCGGGGTCGGCTGACCGGATCCCGGATCCCGGATCTGTGAGGGGCGCATGCCCCCTACGGGTCCCCGCCCCTTACGGCCCGGCCACCCCGGGCCGTAAGGGGCGCCTACGCGGCCGCTCCCCTGGTTCGGGCCGTCGGGCGGTACGGGACGTCAGGCGGTCGCCGCGGCCGGACCGGGAGCCGTCGTGTCCAGGATTTCCAGGGCGACGGTCAGCGCGGCGAGCCGCCGCTCCTCGGGGTCGCCCGCCAGGTCGTCCAGGGCCAGGGCCCCGAAGTGGACGGTGAGCAGGGCGCTGGCACAGCGCACCCGGGTGGCCAGGTCGTCGGCGCCCGAGTGGACCAGCCGGGAGAGCCGGGTGACCCGCTCTCTGAGCCGGGCCCCGATGTCCAGGGTCCGCAGCGACGCCTGGTTCTCCTGCAGGATGCGGAACACCGGCACCGCCTCCCGCAGCTTCTCGCTGTAGCGGCAGAGGAGTTCGCGCTTCGTCTCCAGCGTGGGCGGCCGGCCCTCGCCCCAGTCGATCAGCTCGTCCACGGGCGCCCCCACCTGGTCCGAGATGGCGACGAGGATGTCCTCCTTCGTCTTGAAGTGGTAGTACAGCGCCGCCTTGGTGACTCCGAGCCGTTCGGCGATCTCCCGCAGGGAGGTTTTCTCGTAGCCCCGGGTGACGAAGAGGTCGAGCGCGGTCCGCTGGATGCGCTCACGGGTGTCGCTCCTGCGCGTGTGGGGGGTGCTGCCCATGTGGTCCCTGCTCTCCTTCGTTCCGCTGTGCCCGTACTTCCGTCGTCGGAGCGTCTCCCCGCGGCGGCGTCCGCCCGTGGGGAGAGAGATCATGGCTCAGGAAACCATCGGCTCCCGGGCCGCCTACCCTGCCGACGGCCGCCCATGGGTGCGCCTGCCCCGCCCCCGGCGGGACGGCGCCGGGCCGCGTGGCCCCTCGGTCCGGGGCAGCGTTCGCCGGGACCGGCCTCCCGGACCCTTGTGGGAGCCCCCTCGGCGGCTCTGCGGCTGCTCTTCGGCCGCTCTCCGACCGCTGTCCGACCGTTCTTCGGGCGGGCCGCCGGCGGCCCGGCCGCGGTCCGGCGGCGGACGGCCGGCGGAACGGTTCATCCGGATGCGCGAACCGCCCGGCGCTCCCGCCGTCACCCGTTCGGAGGTACCGGGGTTCCTCCCCGCCGCCGGTGGGAGCACGGTGGAAGAACCGGACACTCGCGGCGCCGCCGCACGGACGTCCGGTGCGCCGAGGGAGTGG
This sequence comes from Streptomyces mobaraensis, assembly GCF_020099395.1. Taxonomy (NCBI): domain Bacteria; kingdom Bacillati; phylum Actinomycetota; class Actinomycetes; order Kitasatosporales; family Streptomycetaceae; genus Streptomyces; species Streptomyces mobaraensis. The sequence goes on from NZ_CP083590.1 coordinate 3,866,485, forward strand.
AACGGCTATGACCGACATGTTCGTGAGGGTCGAGAAGGGCGTCGCGGGCGAGGAGGAACTCGCCGCCGTGACCACCGTGCTCCTCGCCTGCGCCGCCACGGGCTGCGACGCCGGCCCCGAGCCCGAGCCCGTCCTCGGGGCCGGGCCCGCCCCCGAGGTCTCCGAGTACGGCCTGTCGTGCACCCCGGCCCGCTGGCGGCCGACGGGATTCACCGCCCCCACGAGCTGGCAGGGCTGGGCCTGACCGGCGAACGCCCCATTCCCCCTTTCCTTTGCGTCACGGAAATCACATCGTCAGGCACCCGGGAAATCATGACGGGCGCCCTGAACGAATGCCCGGAAAACGTCCGCGAGGACCAGCCTTTTTTCGTACCGGAAGCGTCCCGCCTCTTTACCCTTCCGATCCCGTGCGCTCACTGGCTCGAATGAGTGAAACCCCGGAACCTCTCCTTCCGGTCGAAGTTATCCAGATCGCTTTCTCAGTGGGGGCGCTACACGATCGAAAGGCTATGGACGTGCTCAAGAAGGTACTCGCCACGACCGCACTGACGGTCTCCACGGTCGGAGCCATCAGCGGCCCCGCGATGGCCGTGGGTCACGACTCGCAGGACATCGCCAACGCGAACGGCGCGAAGACCGGTTACGGCAACACCAAGACCGGGGGCAAGGAAAGCCCGCAGATGAGCCTGATCCAGGGCACGCTGAACAAGCCGTGCATCGGCTTGGGCCGGGCCAACATCCAGAACATCGTGGCCCTCATCAACATCGGGCTCCAGGACATCCCGGTCCTCTCGTCGGAGCAGGAGCAGCAGTGCACCGACAACTCGTCCATCAACGACGGCGATGACCCGCTGTCGCACCTGCTCGACGACATCCCGATCATCTCGGGCAACGGCTCGGCCAACGGCCGGCTCTGGTAAGTACGAGCACGGGATTCCCCCCTGCTGCGGGTGTGCGGGCCCCGCGGCAGGGGGTTTCCGTTTTCCGGGCGGCGGTACGGCTCAGGGTGCCGGTGAAAACGGGCCGGGCGCGTGGGGGAAAAGCCGTGTACCGCAGCGCCGGCCGTGGGCCGAATGACGGAGGCCCGAATGAATGAAGCCCGAAACTTCCCCCACTGCGCCGAGTTAGGCAAGTAGCGCTCGTTTAATCGACCAGAGCGAAGGAACCACTGTGATCAAGAAGGTAGTGGCCACGGCCGCCCTGACGGCGTCGGCAGTCGGCGGCTCCGTCGGCCCCGCCCTGGCAGACGGACCCCGCAGCCAGGACGTCGCCAATGGCAACCAGGCCGTCCAGATGTACGGAAACACTTACACCGGCGGTTACATGAGCCCCCAGATGGGTCTCATCAACGGCTCGTTCAACAAGCCGTGTATCGCCATCGGAAGGCTGAACCTCCAGGACATCGTCGGCCTGGTGAACATCGGCCTGCAGGACATTCCGATCCTGTCCTCGGAGCAGCAGCAGATGTGCACCGAGAACTCGACGATCAACGACGGCGACGACCCGCTGTCCCACTTCCTGGACAACGTCCCGATCCTGTCGTTCAACGCCGACCACAACCGCTCCCACTGATCCGTCGGCAGCACGGCGAAGCCGCCCCCGGCCCTCCCGGGGGCGGCTCCCGCGCGCCCGGGGCGCCCCTCGGGGGCCGGCGCGCATCTGACGGACTCTCCCGGCACGGCTAGGAGCCCGCCCGGCTCCGGCCGACAGTTCTCGCATGCCGCCGTCAGCCACCGCACGCGCCGCGGGACCACCTCGTGCCACCGCTCCCGCGTTCGCCCTGCTGGGCGCCGTCCAGGTTGTCCTGATCCTCGCCATCACGATGCTCTCCCCGGCCCTGCCGGCCGTCCAGCGCGACCTGGGTCTCTCCGGGGCCGGGCTGACCCTGGTCAGCGCCGCCTACGGGCTGTCCTTCAGCGGCCTGCTGCTGCTCGGCGGCCGGCTGGCCGACCTCTACGGACGCCGCCGGCTGCTCGTCGCCGGCGTCGCCGTCTTCGGGGCGGCCTCCGCGGCGGCGGCCTTCGCCCCCGGTTTCGGCACGCTCCTGGCGACCCGGTTCGTCCAGGGCGCCGGCGCGGCCCTCGCGGCGCCCTCCGCCATGACACTCGTCCGGTCCCTGTACCCGGACGCGGCGCGGCGCGCCCGCGCCCTGGCCGTCTGGGGCGGGCTGGGCGGCTTCGGGGCGACGGCGGGCACGCTGTTCTCGGGCGCCGTGACCACCTGGGCGTCCTGGCGGTGGACGTTCGCCGTCCCGGCCGCCGTCTCGCTGTGCGTCGTCCTCGCCGCGCCGCGCGTGCTGCCCGCGGGCCCGGCGCCGGTCCGGGTCCGGCTGGACGTGCCGGGGGGCGGTCCTGGTGACGGCCGGGCTGTCGGTGCTGAGCCACGGCCTGGTCGAGGCGGGCGAACGGGCGTGGGGCACGCCGCGGGTGTGGGCTCCGGTCGTCGCCGGGCTGCTGCTGCTCGTCGCCTTCGTCGTGGTGGAACTGCGCGTCCAGAAACCGCTGTTGCCACTGGGGTTCCTGGTGTCGCGGCGGCGGGCGGCGGCCCTGGGAGCGATCCTGGTCGGCTCCGCCGGGATGTCCGCGATCTTCTTCTTCCTCTCCCTGTACCTCCAGGAGGTGCGCTCCGCCTCGCCGTTGCTGACCTCCGCGGCCTTTCTGCCCTTCGGCGCCGCGCAGCTGGCGGCGGGCCCGCTCGCGGCGCGGGCCGTCCGGAACCGGGGGGCGCGGTCCGTCACGGCGGGCGGACTCGTGCTCTGCGCGGGCGGGTTGCTGCTGCTCGGCCGGCTCGGCGCGGACACCCCGTACCTCGGCGGCACCCTGGCCGGGCTGCTCCTCTTCCCCGTCGGCATCGCCTGCGTCTTCTCCGGGGCGACGGTCGCCGCCCTGGAGGGGGTGCGGGACGACCGGGCCGGGCTCGCCGGCGGCGTCGTCAATACCGTCATGGAAGTCGGGCCGACGGTCGGTCTGGCCGCCCTGGTGACCCTCGCGGCCACCCGCGCGGACCGCCTGCGGCACGGCGGAACGGCCGCGGCCGAGGCCGTGTCGGCCGGGTACGGGTACGGGCTGACGGTGGCCGCGGCGGTGTGCGCGGGCGGGGCGGCGCTCGTCGCGTACGCGCTGAAGCGGGTCGGGCCGGACGGGGAGCGCGACGGCGGGGGAGGCGGTGGGGCCGGTCCCGTCCCCTGACCGCCGTCCGCCGTAGTGACCGCACGGTCCGCCGTATTGACCACCAGCACCGTTTCACCACTGGAAACCGAGGAGTTCTCGTCATGAGCCATCCGTCCCTGCCCGGTACGGCATCCACCGCCCGGCCCTCCCGCACGCCCGCCGAGTCCCAACGGTTCGCCGGGAAAGTGGCGTTGGTGACCGGCGGCGGGAGGAACATCGGCCGGGAGGCCGCGCTGACCTTCGCCCGCGGTGGCGCCACCGTGGTCGTGGCCGGTCCCACCCCGGCCGACCTGGAGGAGACCGTCCGGCTGATCGAGGCCGCCGGCGGCCGGGGCTCCGCCGTGGTCGCGGACGTCACCCGGGCCGCCGACGCGGCGGCCATGGTGGCCGCGGCCGTGGAGCGCCACGGCGGCCTGCACATCGCCTTCAACAACGCCGGCGTCTTCGGCAGGCCGGCTCCGGTGGCCGAACAGGACGAGGACGCGTGGGCGTCCGTCCTCGCGGTCAACACCACCGGCGTCTGGCTCTCCATGAAGTACGAGATCGCGCACATGCGCGCCCACGGCGGCGGCGCCATCGTCAACTCCGCCTCCAACATCGGCTTCCACGCCCGCCGGCCGGGCCTGGGCGCCTACGCCGCGTCCAAGGCCGCGGTGTCGGTCCTCACCCGGACCGCCGCGCGCGAGTACATAGCCGAGGGCGTGCGCATCAACGCGGTGAGCCCGGGCGGCACGGACACGCCGATGTCCTTCCGGCCCGGCGAGACGGCCGAGGAGCGCGACGCGCGGGTACGGGCCGTGGTGCCGATCGGACGGGTCGCGGAGATCCGGGAGATCACCGCCGCGGTGGCGTGGCTGGCCTCGGACGAGGCGGCGTTCGTGGTCGGACACGACCTGGTGGTGGACGGGGGCGCGAGCGCGTAGCAGCGTGCGGGGGGCCGTGGGTCGCGGTGTGGGGTGCGCGGCCGGATAATCCGGGTGATGACGAACTCGCCGCCCACCCCCCCCGACGCCGGCCGTGCCCTCCGTGCCGTCCACGCCGTCCGACCGGGTGGAGGACCCGCGCCTCGGCGCGCTCCTCGCCGGGACGCGGCGGCGGCTGCTCGACGACGTCTCCGACGTGGGCGCCGCGTTCCCGCTCGTCCTGGCCGGCGGGCTCGCGGCGCGGTTTCACGGCCTGTCGCGGGGATCCGGCCGTCCCGGGGAACCTCACCCCGAGCCCGGACCGGGTCTCGACTTCGCCACCGACACCCAGACGCCCATGGCCGACGTCCTGGCGACGGTGCGGACCGGGCTGGAGGCCCGCGGATGGCGGGTGCGGGACGCGGCGGCGGACCCGCTCGCCGCGCGGTTCACCGCCACGGACTCCCTGAACGACGAGGAGTGCGAGGTCGGGATCGCCAAGGAGACGCTGTGGCGCCCGCCGGCCCGCAGCGGAGCCGTACGCGTCCTCGCGGTGGAGGACGTGGTGGGGACGAAGGTCCGGGCGCTGGCCGACCGGGGGCTCGCGCGCGACCTCGTCGACGTCCACGCCGCGTCGGACCGCTGGTCGCGCGTCGAACTGGAGGAACTCGGGCGCCGGCACGCCCGGGACCCCTTCGACCTCGCCGATCTGAAGGCGCGGCTGGAGGGGCTGGACTGGCGCGGGGACGCCGAGTTCAGCGCGTGCGGGCTGGACGAGGCGGGCACGGAGGCGGTGCGGCGCTGGGCGCAGTTCTGGGCCGACGACATCGGCGAGCGGCTCGCGGAGGAGGCTCCTTACGAGGAGGAGCCCTCGGAGGAGGACTCTTCGGAGGAGTAGGCCCAAGAGGGATGGGCCCCGGATGAGTAGGCCATCGGGCGCCGGACGGATCCGAACGGCCCGTCACTCCCGGCGCGCGTAGTCCGGCAGTTCCTCCCAGACGTCGGTGTCCGACCGGTAGAGGTACTGGGGGCGGTCCTTGATCGCGGTGGTGCGGAAGGGCCGGCCGCGGTCGTCGATGCGCAGGGTGCCGTGCCGGTCGCCGCTGCTCCACTCCAGTTCCAGGTACCACTGCACGTCGTGGCCGGAGGTGTGAGCGACCACGTCCAGGACCTGAGGGTCGGTGGCGGACGTCTTGTACGGGAAGTCCGTCGCCGGGATGCGGATGTCCCCCTGCCGGCCTGCCACCGGCCGGGCGCGCGGGTTGTCGCGGTCCAGGTCGATGTCGAGCGTGGCCGGTGTGACACCGCTGCCGCAGCCGTCCGCCATCACATAGGCCGACCAGGCCAGCGGCGCCGTGCGTCCGACCACCCGCACATGGAGCGCGCGCAGCACGACCGCCTGCCGGGACGCGCCCTGGACGGCCAGTTCGAGCTGCATCCGCCCACCGGGCACCGCGCGCAGCGCGCTCACCCAGCCCCGCGCGTTCCCGTCCGGCGGGGGCGGCGGCACTTCGGCCGGCGTGCGGCCCGTGACGAACACCTGGTCGCACCGGTCGATCACGGCGTACGGGCTGGTGGTCACCCTCACGGGCATACCGGAGGGCGCGTCGGGGGCGGGTGCGCCGGTCCCGGGGGGCGTCGGCCCCGGGGACGCCTGCCCGGGGAACGCCGACTCGCGCGCGGCGTCCGACGGGTTGCCCTGCGGGCCGCCCGGGGCGGGGGCGCCGCTCGGGAAGGAAGGGACCAGTGGGACGGCCGTGGCGTCCGGGCCGGACAGTCCGGGCGGGCTCGGGACCGGCGCAGTGGGGGCGTAGCCCGGCCCTCCGGGGCGTCGGTCCACCGAGAGGCCCCGGTCCGCCCGGCCCGTCGGCGTTCCGCCGGCGCTCGCGTCCGCGCGTGAGCCGGGTTTGGTGGCGGCGTAGCTGGCGACGACGGCCGCCGGGACCGCGACGGCCACGGCCGCCGCGATCAGGGCGCGCCGGACGCGCTTCCGGGAGCCGCACGGGGCGGTGCCCGGCCGTGCGGAGGCCGCTCTCGGGCGACGGGCTCCGATCGCCTGGCGGAGCCGGCCCGGAGCGGGAGGTTTCGGCGGGGCCGGGGTGGTGGGTTCTTGGTCGGGGGCGGCGCTCGGTGCGGATGCGAGGTCCGTTACGGGCGCCGTTTCGGGCGCCGTTTCGGGCGCCGATATGGGTGCCGTTTCGGAAACGGCCGGTTTCGGCCCCTCCGGGGGTGTGGCCGCCGGAGCGGGGGCCGCGGCCGGGGTTTCGGCCGGTTCCCCGGCGGTCGGTACCGGTGCCCGTGCCGGTGCCGGTACGGGTGCCGGTGTCGGGGGCGCGACCGGGCCGGCGTCGGCGGCGGACCGCCGGTCCTCCCGGGTCCCCCCCGGGCGCCTGCGTCTCCCGCGGTTCCTGGGCCTTTCGCGGTGTCCGCGCCTTCCGGGATGCCTGTGCCGCCTGCGCCTCGGGGGGCGTCTCCGCCTCGGGGTGCCGGTCCTCGTCGCCGGCCTCGCCCGCACTGCTGACGGGTGCCGCGTCCGTGGTCGCCTGCGCCTTCCGGCGCCGGGCGTCGTCCGCGATGATCCAGCGGCGGTGCAACTCGACGAGCTCGTCCGGGGCGGCGCCGCAGAGCCGGGCGAAGCGCTCGACGGGGGCGTACTCCGTGGGCACGGCGACGCCGTGGCAGTACCGGTGAAGGGTGGACGTGCTCATGTGCAGCCGCTTGGCCAGGGCTCCGTAACTCTGTCCCGAACGGCCCTTCAGCTCCCGCAAACGGGCCGCGAACTCGGCTATCCCCTCGGACATACAGGCTCTTCCCGTCCCATATCCGCGTTCCAGGGCGCGGCATCTTCCCAGGTCGGACTATATGCAGCCGTTCCGGCTTCCCCAAGCGTGCGACACGCCTTGCCGCCGGAACGCGCCACGGCACAGGCTGTCGGCACAGACCGCGGCCCGTACGAACCGCCGGGCGCGGTCGGAACAGGAGCTGCCGTGCGGATCAGAGTCCGCCTCCGTTTCGAACTCGTCGACGTCGTGGCTCTGGGAGTGCTGGTCGCGTCCGTCCTGATGGTCGTGACGCTCCTGCGCCACCTTTGAGTGCGTCACCTGGGTAAGGCGTCGCCTATACGCATTTCGTGACGGCACATCAGCAACCAACAAAAACGTCTGTCCCGACAACAGGAGCCTTGCCATGCGTATTTCGCGCCTCGCCGCCTCCGCCCTCCTCTCGGTCGCCACCCTCGCACTCGCCGCCGGGACGAGCCAGGCCGCGCCGGCGGCCCGTCCGGGCGCGGCGCCCGTGACCGCCGCGTGTTCCGTGGCTCATGCCACATTGACCGTGCGGAACGTGTCCCGCCCGATCAACCACCAGCTCCTCATCCTCACCAACACCGGCAACACCAAGTGCAACGCCTACGCCCACCCGTACCTCGGCTTCGACGACGACCAGTCGGTGACCGGCGTCGTGGAGGACAGCAAGCCGCAGGCGGTGGTCACCCTCGCGCCGGGTGAGTCCGCGTACGCCGGAATAGCGCTGTCCGCGGCCGACGGCAGTGCCCGCCACGGCCGTTGGGCGCGTGCCGTCCGGGTCGGCCTCGGCAACGGGTCGGGTCCGGCGGGGGAGTCGGCGAGGGTCGCGCTGCCCGCCGGTACGTGGATCGACGATTCGGTCGCCGTCACCTACTGGCAGACGGATCCCGCCGACGCGCTCGTCTGGTGACCCGGGGCCCTCACAGGGTCCCGCCGGGCGAGCGGACTCGTACGTGCGGCCGTGGGCCCTCGTGCCCGGCCGTCGATCGGCGCGGCCGGGCGCGGGGCGGGCCGCGGAGTCCGTCCCGTCAGCTCGGGTCCGGGTGGCTTCCGCCCCGCCGGAGTTCCTCGTTGAGGCGGAGGGCCTCTTCCAGCTGGTCCTCCAGGGTGAGGATGCGGCAGGCCGCCTCGACCGGCGTCCCCTGGTCGACGAGCTCGCGGGCGCGGGCGGCGGCGCGCAGCTGCCGGCGCGAATAGCGGCGGTGGCCGCCGCCCGACCGCAGTGGGGTGATGAGCCGCGCCTCGCCGAGCGCGCGGAGGAACGCGGGGGTGGTGCCGAGCATCTCCGCGGCGCGCCCCATCGTGTAGGCGGGGTAATCGTCGTCGTCGAGGTTGTCGGCGGCGTTCGGACGGGCCTCCGGAGCCATGCACACCCTTCGTCGGGGCCTCGGAGGGGCGACGGGCCGTGCGTGCCCGGGCCCCACGGGTGGGTCGTCGCCGTCGGCCCGGTGAACGGTGCCGGCCGGCCGCCGCCTGTTCGGCGGGGTGCGCCTGCCGGACGGCGTCGCGCCACGCGCGGACCCTATCGAACGGAGGGGTCGGGCAGCATGTCTGTCGTCGCCACGATAGCTTTCGGCGCCCGGCCGGGCGAGCCGCGGGCCGGGCCGGGCCGGTGAGCAGGCCGGGGTGGCGATCGTACGCCGCATAACGCGATACATATTTCTCATTCCGCCGTAACAGAATCCCGAATAGCTCCACCCCTGCTTTTTTCCCGCCGTTCCGAACGGGTGGAAAATTCCCTCCGCAGGGTGGGGTGTGCCGTGCTACCGTCGACATCAGTTGCAGTTGTGGTTCCCGAAAACCCAGACGCGCCTCCCGGCTCTCCGGCCGGAGCGGGCGCTCGGCGTGACCGGGTCTCTCCGTACGGGGAAATCATCGCGGCGACGCGAGGCTCGCGCAGTGCGGGTCCAGAGCATTCCCTGAGGGAGAAACATCATGGCTTCCGGCACCGTCAAGTGGTTCAACGCGGAAAAGGGCTTCGGCTTCATCGAGCAGGACGGCGGCGGCGCCGACGTGTTCGCCCACTACTCGAACATCGCCACCCAGGGCTTCCGTGAGCTCCAGGAGGGCCAGAAGGTCACGTTCGACGTGACCCAGGGCCAGAAGGGCCCCCAGGCGGAGAACATCGTTCCCGCCTGATCGCGAACCTTCGACGCCGGTCCCCGCATCCTCGGATGCGGGGGCCGGCGTTTCGCTGTTTTCCGGCGCTTTCTCGTACGGGCGTCGGCGATAGGGCGGACAGGTCGCGCCGCCGACGTATTTTCCCGACGCCCGGTCGTTACCGAGCGGACGCACGGCGTTCGGAAATCCGTCGGTTTCACGCCGCTTTCACCGGCGTTTACGAGCGGGCGTACGATCAGCCACCCAGCGCCGCGACGCCGCGGCTGCTGCCCTGATCGCCTCCTCACGGTGTCCTCACGGTGCCGCCGGAACGGCAGGGTGGGGACATCCCCACCACCGGGGTCGACCGTTCGGTGGACGGGAAGTACAACCGGTCGGTGCTGTCGCGGGCGGACCCCGTTCGACCAGGCTTTTCCGTATGAGAGAGCTACCTGTGCGCGCCGCTCGATGGAGCGCTCTGCACCCCTGGCGCGCGATCGCCGGATGGCTGGCGTTCGTGGTGCTGTGCCTGGGCGTCGGCATCGCGGTCGGGACGAACAGCGCGACCACGGAGGACTACCGGGTCGGCGAGGCGGGCCGTGCCGAGGCGATGGCGGCCGAAGGCCATCTGGAACGCAGGCCCACCGAGCAGGTGTTGATATCGGCCAGGGCCGGCGCCCTGGACCGGGCGGCCGCCGACGCCGCCGCGCGGGACGTCGCGGCCCGGATGGCGAAGCTGCCCGAGGTCGAGAAGGCCGCCGCCCCGCGCGCCGCGAAGGACGGCCGGGCGCTCGTGGTCGAAGTGACCATGAAGGGCTCGGAACTGGACGCCCAGAAGCACGTCGATCCGCTGCGGGAGCAGACGGAGGCGGTGCAGAGGGGCAACCCGCGGCTGCTGGTCGAGGAGACCGGGCACCCCTCCGTCAGCAAGGGCGTCGACGGGCAGCGGGACAGCGACCTGGCACTCTCCGAGAAGATCACCCTTCCGGTCACCCTGATCACGCTGTTCATCGCGTTCGGTTCGCTGATCACGGCGCTGGTGCCCGTGCTGCTGGCGCTCTCGTCGATCGCCGCGGCGATGGGGCTGTCGATGATCGCCTCGCACGTCTCGCCCGACGCGGGGGTCGGCAACAACGTCATCCTGCTCATCGGCCTCGCGGTCGGCGTCGACTACACCCTCTTCTACCTCAAGCGGGAACGGGAGGAACGCGAGCGCTCCGGCGGCCGGATCGGCCCCGAGGCGCTGGTGGAGCTGGCCGCCGCGACGTCGGGGCGGGCGGTCGTGGTCGCGGGGCTCGCGGTCGTCGTCTCCACGGCGACGCTGTACCTGGCCTCCGACGTCATCTTCTCCTCGCTGGCCACCGGAACCGTCCTCGTCGTCCTGGTCGCCGTGGCCAGTTCGCTGACTGTGCTGCCCGCCCTGCTCGTCACGATCGGGCAGCGGGCCCAGCGCCGCGCGGCGCGCCGGGCACGCCCGTCCCGCCGGCCGCGGAAGTCCGGCACCGGCCGGGTGTGGGCCGTCCTGATGCGGCCCGCGAGCAAGCACCCCGCGATCACCCTGGTCGTCTCGACGCTGGCCATGCTCGCCCTCGCCGCCCCGGTGGCCGGGCTGAAGCTGACCGAGATGAGCCAGGACACCCACTCGCGCGCCATCCCCGCCATGCGGACCTACGACCGGCTGAACGAGGCGTTCCCCGAGCTGCGGGTCACCCACCAGGTCGTCGTCCGCGCGGCGGCGGGCCGCGCCGGCGAGGTGGCGGACAGCCTCCGGGAGCTGGGCCGCCGCGCGCGGGCCGACCGGCTGTTCACCGGTGAGCCGCGGCTCCGGACCTCGGCCGACCACCGGATCAGCGTGCTGAGCCTGTCCGTTCCCCACCTGGGCAACTCCGACGAGGCGCGGGAGTCGCTCGCCCACCTCCGGGACGACTACGTGCCCGGGACGGTCGGCCGGATCCCGGGCGCCGAGACGGGGGTGACCGGGGACGTCGCGCGGTACGCCGACTATCCGGCACACCAGAGGGACAAACTGCCGCTGGTCATCGGGGCGCTGCTGGCCGTCACCTTCGTCATGACGCTGCTGGCGTTCCGCTCGGTGGTGCTCGGGCTGGTGGGCGTCGTCCTCAACCTGCTGTCCGCCGCGGCGGCGCTGGGGCTGCTGGTGCTGGTGTTCCAGGGCGAGTGGGCCGAGGGACTGCTGGACTTCCACTCCACCGGGACGATCGGATCGCGGGTGCCGCTGTTCCTGTTCGTGATCCTCTTCGGACTCTCCATGGACTACCAGGTGTTCGTGGTGAGCCGGATCAGGGAGGCAGCACTGCGCGGTGTGCCCACCCGCAAGGCGGTGCTCGACGGCATCGGCAGCTCGGCGAGCGTGGTCACCAGCGCCGCGGTGGTGATGGTGACGGTCTTCGCCAGCTTCGTCTTCCTGCACCTGATCGAGATGAAGCAGATCGGCTTCGTCCTGGCGGCGGCCGTCCTGCTGGACGCGTTCATCATCCGGATCATGATCCTGCCGTCGGTCATGCTGCTGCTCGGCAAGGCGAGCTGGTGGCCTTCACGCGGGATGCGGCGGGCGCAGGAGGCTCCGCCGCGGGGTGGGGCGGCCGCCGTCGTACCGGTCGGCCCACCGATCGACGTACGTTGATCCCCATGAATCTCTGGTCGAGGATCGGCAGTCGCGGGGCGGGGACCGGCGACGGTGAGGACTCCGCCCACGGCCCGGTCCCCGGCCATCCCGCCGACCCGTTCCGGGGCAGGACGCTCGGCCAGTGGAACAGGATCTGCCAGGTGCTGTTCGGCGCGATGGCCGTCGGGCTCGTCCTGACGGACCGCGGCGGCGGGACGCGGTACGGGGTGCTGGTGCTGCTCGGCTGCATCGTGCTCGGCTACACGGTCCTCGACCGGTTCCCGGACAACCCCGTGCTCCGGCCGCACACCTACCTGTGGATGCTCGGCCTCGGCATCGGCGGCCTCTCCTACCTGCGGAGCGGCTACGCGGCGCTGTTCATCGTGGCGCTGCCGCACTTCTGGCTCTTCGGCAGGACCCCGCGCACCTCCGTGGTCTTCACCGGGCTCGCCACCGTCTCGTCCCTCACCGGGAGTTGGCTGCGGCAGGGCTGGAGCGCGGAGTTTCTCAGCGAGACCCTCGTCTCCACGCTCGTCGTGGTCGCCGCCAGCGTCCTGATGGGCCTGTGGGTGCACTCCGTCGTCGAGCAGAGCCGCGAACGGGCGCGGCTGATCGCCGAGTTGGGGGAGACGCAGCTCAAACTGTCCGAGGCGTACCAGCGCCAGGGGGCCACGGAGGAGCGGGAGCGCATGGCGCGGGAGATCCACGACACGCTGGCGCAGGGGTTCGCGTCGATCGTCGTCCTCGCGGAAGCCGCGCGGGCCGGCCTCGATACCGATACGGAGCGGAGCGCCCAGCAGCTGCGTTCGATCGAGAGCACGGCGCGCGAGAACCTCGCCGAGGCGCGCGTCCTGGTCGGCTCGGCGCACCCGAGCCAGGTGGCCGCGGGCTCGGTGGCCCGGACCCTGCGCCGGACGCTGGACCGGTTCACCGAGGACACCGGGCTCACGGTCGACGCCGACCTGGCCGACATCGTGTGCGACCAGCCCACCAGGATCGCGCTGCTGCGGTGTACGCAGGAGTCGCTGGCCAACGTCCGCAAGCACGCGGCGGCTTCCACGGTCGGCGTCGTCCTCGCACGGCAGCCGTTCGGCGTCGAGCTGGAGATCACCGACGACGGGCGTGGCTTCGTGGTCGGCCGGTCGCGGGGGTTCGGGCTCGACGGGATGCGCAAGCGGCTCGCCGAACTGGGCGGCCGGCTCACCGTCACCAGCTCGGTCGGCGAGGGCACGCGCGTCCTGGCGGTGATTCCTCTGGATCCCGTGGAGCCCACGGATCCGGTGGGTCCCGTGGGTCCCACGGAGAGCGGGGTGGCGGCATGACGAGCGGGAAGCTCCGCGTCGTCGTGGTGGACGACCACGCGGTCATGCGCGCGGGCGTCATCGCCCTGCTGGCCTCGGAGCCCAGCATCGAGATCATCGGCGAGGCCGCCGACGGTCGTCAGGCGCTCGAACTCGTCGACCGGTACGAGCCCGACGTCGCCCTGGTCGACCTGCGGATGCCCGTCCTCGACGGCGTCGCCACCACCACCGAGATCGTCGCCCGGCATCCACGGACCCGGGTCCTGATCCTGACGACGTACGACACCGACGCCGAGATCGAACGCGGGGTGGAGGCCGGCGCCATCGGCTACCTGCTCAAGGACACCACCCGCGACCAGCTCGTCGACGCGATCCACTCGGCGTCGCGCGGCGAGACCGTCCTCGCCCCGCGCGTGGCCGCGAAGCTCGTCGCCCGGATGCGGCAGCCCGCCGAGGTGCCGTTGACGGCGCGGGAGGTGGACGTGCTGAACGCGGTCGCCGACGGGCTCACCAACGCCGAGATCGGCGCCCGGCTGGTCATCGCGGAGGCCACGGTGAAGACGCACCTGCTGCGGCTCTTCGCCAAGCTCGACGTGAACGACAGGACGCGTGCCGTGGTCGTCGCCATGGAACGCGGCTTGCTCCGCCGGCCCTCGTAGCGCGGGACGCGGTGGTCGCGCCTCCGTAGCGCGGGACGAGGTGGTCGCGCTCCCCGGGGCCTCAGGCTGTTCAGGCGGTTCCGGCGGGGTCGTGGCTGATCAGGTCCCCCGGCTGGCACCGGAGGACCTCGCAGATCTTCGACAGGGTCGAGAAGCGGATGGCCTTGGCCCGCCCGTTCTTGAGCACGGACAGGTTGACGACGGTGATGCCCACGTGCGCGGACAGCTCGGTGAGCGTCATGCCGCGCTCGGCGAGGAGCCGGTCGAGGTGGATCCGGATCGCGTGGGGTTCCTCTTCGGCCATCAGGCGGCCGCTTCCGGTTCGGGCATCAGATGGTCCCTTCGAGATCCTCTCGCATGCGCACGCCCTCGCGCATGATCCTCCCCATGATGACGGCCGCGAGGCCGGCGAGGACGAGGACCTGTGGACCGGAGACCGTCGGTCCGGAGCCCACGACCGGCGCCATGCTGGCGACGAGCCAGGAGTGGGACCAGCCGGCGACCAGCCCGGCCAGGGGCGTGCCCACGGTGACGGTCCAACCAAGGACGGAGAGCCGGCGCGACACCGTTTCGGTGAACGGCCCCCGCTCCACGACGGCCTTGAGCAGCCGGGAGAACAGCAGCAGCGCGAGGGAGCCGAACAGCTGCCAGGGCAGCCCGCTCCCCAGGTCGGCGGCGCGCTGCCCCGTGGAGGGGCTGTCCTGGCAGAGCCGCGCGGCACTGCTGGAGGCCGTCACGCCGTCGCCGACCGGCAGGCCGTCCGCCGCCAGCGGGGCGTTGGCCCAGAAGCCCGTCTCCGCGCAGACCGCCCCGTCGTCGAGCAGGTGGGTCACCCCCACACCGAGGAAAGTGAGCCCGCAGAGCACCGCCAGCGCAAAGGTCACCGAGGCCAGGGCCCTCGTGAGTCGCGTGTTCATCTCATCCACCCCATCGATTTTCGATAAGCCGCAGCGTAGGTGGCATATCGATAATCGACAAGTCGGGGGCGGGTGAAGGACGACGGGAGCGCGCCCCCGGGCCGTCGCTCCGGGGGCGCGGCGAAGACCGGCGCCATCGCGGACCCGGACTCAGCCCAGCAGTTCGCGCGCGGCCAGCGCGGTGCCCTCGACGCGTGCCCGGACCTTGGCGAAGGCGGTGTCCCGGGAGGTGGAGGTGTCGTCGGAGAAGGGCGAGAAACCGCAGTCGTCACAGGTGCCGAGACGGTCGGCGGGCAGATGGCGGGCGGCGGTCAGGACGCGGTCGCGGACCTGCTCGGGGGTCTCGACGCGAGGGTCGATCGGGTCGATGACGCCGACGAACACCTGGGCGTGCGCGGGGAGATGGGCCGCCAGGACGGCCAGGACCTTCTCCGGATCGGGCTCGCTCGCGAGCTGGAGGTAGAAGGCGCCGGCCGCGAGCCGGAGCAGCCGGGGCAGCAGCGCCGCGTAGTCGACGTCGAGGCTGTGGGTGGAGTCCTGGTCACCACCGGGGCAGGTGTGGACGCCGATCCGCGACCGCTCGGCGTCCGAAAAACGTTCAAGGACCCGGTTGTTGAGCGCGACGAAGTCGTCCAGCAGGCTGCCGCTCGGATCGAGCTTCAACGCGAGGCGGGCCTCGGTGAAGTCGAGCTGGACGCGGTGCGCGCCGGCGTCCAGGCAGCCACGGATGTCCGCCTCGGCCTCGGCGGTGAGGTCGTCGAGGAAGGCTTCGCGGGGGTAACCGTCGATGCCGTCGGGCGGGTAGAGCAGGCTGAGCGCCGAGGGAGCGATGACGGCCTGTTTGACGGGTACCGTCGCGTGCGGGAGGGCGGCGCGCAGGTAGCGGTCGGCGTGGACGGCGTAGCGCAGCGGCCCGGCGGTCAGCCGGGGCAGCTGCCGCTGGTGGCCGTCGGCGAAGGGGATGACGACCCCGTCGGGTGCCAGCCCGTCCAGGCCGGTCAGGGGGTAGGTGGCGAAGCTGGGCTTGGACTGCTCGCCGTCGGTGACGACGGGGGAGCCGGCCTCCTCCAGGCGGCGCACGGTGTCGGCGACCGCGCGGTCCTCGGCGGCCGCGAGTTCGTCGTCACCGACGCGGCCCGCGGCGTGGTCCGTCAGGGCCGCCAGCAGCTCGGGCGGGCGGGGGAGGCTGCCGATGGGCTCGGTGGGAATTCCGGTGGACGCGGTGGTCAAGACCCGATCTCCAAGCGTGCGTCGCCGCTGTTTCCCCGGATCCCCGAGGAGAGGCATTCGGTGGGCAGTTGACGGGGGAGCGCGAGCAGGACCGACCGCCGGGCCGGCTGTCCCTCGCCGCGCCCCTTGACGACCCGGCCCGTCAGCGTGACCGTGAGGATGCCGGCGACGCGGACGGCGGAGCCGTGGTCGTAGGAGACGACCGACCACTTCCCGTCGGCGTACCGCACCTTTTCCATGGCGCGGGGGCTGTTCAGCGTGGTGCAGGAGGCGTCCGGCGACAGCGCTTCGAGGAAGCCCGTGGCCGGCAGTTCCCGGCCGGACGCCTGCGTGCACGTGTACTCGGCCGTCGTACGGACGCGGGTCGTCCGCGGCTGGAGCGCCAGCGGCGGGTCGTACGTACTCTCGCTGGGCCCCTCGCAGGAGACGCTCCCGCCGTGGTCTCCGTGGTCTCCGTGTTTCCCGTGGTCTCCGTGTCTCCCGTCGCCGGCGTGACCGGCCGGGGCCGAGACCACCGACGAGACCACCAACGCCAGGGAACCGAGCGCCACTGCCGCCCCGCGCCGTCCGCCGAACATATGCCCTCCAGGGATTCCGGTCCGCTGCCAGCCCCTCCCTACCCCGCGTGGCCGCTGCCGCCCCCGGCTCTTCGCGGCGCGCCGACCGCGTGCGTCCGCCGCGCGCGCGGGACACGCACCCCGTGCACCGGAAGGCCGGCCTGGGCCTCCGTCCGGAGGGGTATGACAGCCGAACCGGACCGCAGTGCTCACGGCCGAGCGCCCCGGCGTTCGACGGAAGGGATGCCGATGGACCAGACAGCAGCGCAGAGGCTCGTCTTCGCCATGCTGGACGCGGACGGGGACGGAGTCGTCTCCCGGGACGAGTACCTGGCGCGCACCACGAACGCGGCCCTGGCGGCGGGGCGCGAGCAGGACGACCCCCTCGTCGTCACCGCGCGCACGCTCGGCGCGCGGGCGTGGGCGTCGATGGACGCCGACGGCGACGGACGGATGACGTTCGACGAGTACGCGGCCTGGGCGGGTGCCGAGGCGTTCGACACCGTCTGCGCTCCGGTCCTCGGCGCCCTCTTCGACCTCGCCGACACCGACGGGGACGGCACCCTCGACCTCGCCGCGTTCACGGCCTTCCGCACGGCGCTGAACAATCCGGCCGAGAACGCCGCGGCGGCGTTCGCGGCCCTCGACCCCGGAGGCACCGGCCGCGTCCGCCGCGCCGACTACATCGCGTCCATCCGCTCCCACGTCACCGGTGAGGACTCCCCGATGGGCGAGGCGCTGTACGGCGGGGTGCCGGTGGGGTAGCGCGTACGCCGCCGGTGCCGTCCGGGTCAGGGCGGCGGCCACGAACCGGGCGCCGGTCAGGGACGGCAGCCGGCGCGTGCCGGACGACCGTCACATGGACAGGTACTCCTTCACCTCCCACGGGTGGCCCGCGGGATGGACGCTCGAAGAAGCACGCGTGAGCGTACAGAGTGTGCAGCCCGCGCTGCGCGGGCTCCATGAGGACGGCACCGCAGCGGCGGACGCGAGCCAGGATGTCGCTGTAGCGTGCTCCGTCAACGATGATCCCCAAGTGCGGCAGAGGTGCGCCGGAGTCCTCCTCCCCGAGCTTCGTCCACCGCGCGTTCGGCCGGCGAGGCCTGAACAACAAGAAACCCCGGACCGACTAGTCCAGGGTTTCTTTGAAAGAGCGGGCGACGAGAATCGAACTCGCGCTCTGAGCTTGGGAATCACAAGGCGCAGCGGTTGCATTGCCGCTATGTCCTGCACGATGTTCTACTTGATCGGCTGATCAGGCTCAGTGGTTTGCCTGCTGGTGACCGCTGCTCGCTGCCTCATCTGGCATGAGTGTGGCACGACTGACTGTCGCTGCCTGCTGTGGCAACGAGCTCCTAGGGGCGGTCGTGTTCATGTCCCTCGCGTTTGTGTGCTGAGGATAACCTCATATGCTAGAAATCGCACGAGCTCGATATCGGGACCTAGCGCTTCAGCTTCGTGGCTCTGTGGAAGCAGGGCGGGCATGTTCCCGTATTTAGGATCGTCTTTCGCGTGGACGATGCGGTTCCTGATTCTATATACGCGATCAGCTACCTGGTGAGATAGTGGCGTTTGTCTATTGTCTGGGTTTATGTTGTCCGACACCCCTCCGATGGGGCCATTCTTTGTAAAATGCTTGCCCCAGTTGTTTTCGCCGAAGAAATCGTGCAGTTTGCTACCTCGGACAAACTCTTCGAGCAGGATTCTCAGTTGGTTCGCCTCGGAGGCAATTGCTGTTTTCTCGCCGAGTGACAGGAGTCTCATAAGGTATTTATCCTGGCGTCTATCGAAGCAGGGGTCGGATAGCTCCAATTCGAGTTGACGGAGAGCGCTTCTCCTGCCGGCCACCGGGAAGAAGTTTTCTAGGACCTGGTAGTAGGAGAGAAAGGCCAGAGGTGGATTCCCTGACGCGCTCCCTGCAAATCGGAAGAGTACAGAGATCTCTGGTTCGATCCTAGTCTCCGGAAACCGAACGATCTGTGCGGGTTGCTCGCGGGTCCTCGGCATCCTGCGCTCTGCTTGGCTCGGCCATGTGACGGGTCTTAGATTTATGTGGTTACGTACGTCCAGTTCGTATAGAAGTGAGTTGATTAGCGGCTCTGCTTTAGATTCAAGCTGCTCCAGGGTTGTGCCCTGGTTGAAGCAAATTCGAATAGAAAGCACAAACCTGGGGATTTCGCGCACTCCGACGTTGCACAATGCGTGACATGTGAGTGACGGCCCTGATATTTGTATGCAAGCGTCATCTCCGTGTAGGCCTATCCTTGCCTTCCGTTCGCCTGTGCTGTACGGGGGGAAATCGAGTGAGGGTAGGTTGTGGAAGCTTTGTGTTCGGTGACATTCTTTGTCTATATCGTTTGAGATCAGCCTTTCGAATGTTCGGAGTGTGTAACTCATCGGCATTGATGCCGTGTGGTTGGGGCGCACTAGTACTTCGATGTAGCCTTCTTTTGGGACGGCTATGCCCACCCATTTTTCGCAGTGCCTGGCGCCCTTCTCCAATTGTGTTAGAATTTCTTTAGAGTAGTTCCTGGGGATGTGAATCTCTCTACTGGCAACCCCGTTCCACCTTGTGTTTGGCGTGAATATTAGGGAATCGCCTTTGATGTGGCGAAACCCGACGCCGCGGGCTGCGAGTTCTCTAATTATTCGAGCTTCGGAGGGCGTTTCTTCCGGGTTTGTCTGGACGTCGGGGCCATCCTCCGTGTCCGCGTCCGCCCAGTCCTCGTCACTGTCTTGATTGGTCATCGGCCCCCCTGCCAGTTCGATGGGTAATCAGAGAGGCAAGGGTAGCCGTGCCTGCCGGGTAACGGGGCGATATTCCGTAGAATCTGAGGCGTGAGGGTGGCCGTATCGTAGTCGCGGCCCTCTGGTATCCGTCTTCCGACCCCGCGGAGCAGGCTTGGGTTGCAAGGTGGGATGGAGCATGCCACTTTGCGGGGTATCGCAGACGGTGCTGGTCCCCAGGCGTCACCCTTCTGTGCGTGACGGGGGCAGCAGTAGATCCCTTTCCGGGTGGCTGTCGCCCGTGACGCGGCCTTGGACACCGAGGTCTTCGCGAGCTGCCTCGTGGAACGCGTTGATGGCCCTGAAGGTGGCGCGGTGGAGTGCTCGCCACTCTTCCAGGGTGCCGGTGGTTTCGCCTGTGGCCTGCCAGTCGATTTTGAGGGCGATGGCGTTGAGGTCGTGGGCTGCTTCGACGACATCGTCGCCGCCCAGGAGCATCACGCGTTCGAAGGCGCGGCCGCGGAGGCGGCCGGCCTCGGACATCTCCGCTCGAAGCTCCTGCTCCGGCTGGCAGCTGGGGCGTATTCCCTCGCGGTGGTCGTAGAGGTGGACGGCGAGGAAGATGCAGGAGCGCATCTGGTCGATGTAGTTCGCGTAGGCGTCCAGCTTCTTGGCGTCCCAGCGGGTTTGGAGAGTCTGGCGGTGCCGTTGCTTTTCCATCCTGTGGTTGGCCAGGTGGGTGGTCACCGCGCCCATGAGCACTGCAGCGATCGTCACAAGCTGTTCGCTGAACTCCACCGTGCTGGCCCCCTGGGAAGTCGTTCGGACGACTTTGAGGATCGCAGGAACCGGGGGAGCAGATTGTGGTTGGGGTGACAAACGGCTGGAACACGGCGCGGGGTTGGTGTCCGTAGGGTGACCTGGGCCCTGGTCGGGTGACTGTGACAGCGTGACCGGTGTGACACCCCCCGGCTGTTTCAGCTGTTCACGTCCTCATAGAGGCAGCACGTCCGCGTCGACGGGTGACAGCACGACGTCTGTCTGGGCAGTGATCGGCTTTCGGATTCGGACAGGGGCGGTCGGACGGCGCAGCATCACCGGGTAGTCCTCCGGCATGTACGAGTTCACGACGTCGTATGGGTGAAGGCCGTGGTGGAAGAACGGGGCCAGGACGTCGTCGGCTGTTCGTCCGCCGGCCGCCAGGCGGGCCGGGCTGATCTCGACGACGAGCTCGCAGTCCGGGCGTTGGTGGTGCAGGAGTTCGGCGAGGCTGTCCAGCACCGTGCCCTCGGCTCCCTCCACGTCCACCTTGATGATTCGGGCTCGTTCGAGCTCCGCGGCCGAGACGGCGTCCGCCAGGGGGAGGCCGGGGACGGTCAGCCGGCTCTCGTGGTGCTCCGGTTTGACCGTGGTCGTGGCGCCGAGGTTGCCGGTGTGGGGGACGTAGAGGATTACGTCGCCCCGGGAAGCGGTGATGGCGGCGCGGACGGGGCGGACGTTCTCGCAGTGGTTCAGGGCGGCGTTCGCCTGCAGTTCGGCGTGGAGCGCCGGCGCTGGCTCGATGGCCACCACGACGCCGTCTGGGCCGACGAGCCGTGAGGCCATGGTGGTGTAGTAGCCGACGTTCGCCCCGATATCGAGGAAGCCGTCACCCGGCTTCAGGCGTGAAGCGATGAAGGCGGAGATCACCGGCTCCCAGCACCCGGACGTGTAGAGCGACCTCATGATGAGGTCCTCCGTCGTGCGGATTCGGATGCGACATCCGTATCGGGTGGTGACCGTCTTGGCCGTGGCCGGGTTTTTTCGGAGTCCGACGTCGAGCCATTCCCGTAGGAGCGCTCGCTTCAGCGTGGTGCCCGGGCCGTATCGCACGTAGCAGCGAGCTGCTGTCAGCAAAGGTCGCCACGGCGGTGGAATCAAGTGGGTCTCGGACGGTGGGCGGCGCTTTCCTGCGGAAGGGGCCATGCGCGCGACCGTACGGTGCCAAGCCGTTCAGAGACAGGGGCCGGTCGGTGCAAGAAGCGGGGGCACGGGACGCCAGGCCGGCTTCCGTGCCGCGGCACCGGCACGCGGCCGCGCAAGCCGGGCGGGCCGACTCCGTGTGGAGTCGTCCCGCCCGTCGTGATCCGTCCCTACCTGCCTGTGGGCCTTTGAGCCACGGGGCTGAGGGTGAAGGTCTCGGACGCCATCATCGTGAAGGTGCTGTCACCCGTTGATGCGGCGTGCCGCACGAACCAGGAGTGGGCGCGCCTGGCGCTCGGAGTGCTCCCCGGCTGCTTCTCGCCGCAGTCCTCGCACGTTCCCCGGAAGCGGTCGGGGCCTGCGGCGTGAGCCGTCAGCTCCCAGTGCTCCTCGTCCGCAGGAGCGAGCGAGGGCCTTTCCTCCGGTCCCTCGTGCGCTCGGGCAGTCAGGCGTACTCCCCGGCTGACGGCCACCCGGAGGACATCGCGCAGCGCAGCCGCCAAAGGCTCGACGATGTAGTGCATCCCCTCTGGCCCGCCATCGGGGCGGTTCGTCATCTCCTCCACGTGGTTCAGCAGGACATCCGCCAGGGCCAGTTGTTCCTCCTCGACCATGTCGGCCATACGCCCGAGGAAGCTGCCGTGGTCGCCTCCGACCAGGTAGAGCGGCTTGTTCTCGAACCCGGTCCAAGGCAGCAGCCGGAGTTCGGCCCCGGCGCCGTGGTCCCTCGGTGAGTCGGTTCTAATCGGCATCGACATCGCTGGTTCCGTCATCGGTTGCCTCCTCATCCGGAATGGGCGCGAGCGTGGTGAACATGGCTTCGGACCGTTCGCCGCGGAGGACCAGGTGCGCGGCCTCCACCACCCGGCCCGTGGCGTCGGTGGAGACGCGTTCGATGGACAGGACCGGCGTCCTGATGGTGATCTGCAAGAGGTTCGCTTCTTCCGTCGTCGCGAGGCGGGCCGTCAGGCGTTGCGCGCTGGCCTCCACCTGCACGCCGGCCTTGACGAGAAGCCGCCGGACGTCCTCCCCCCACGGGGAGCGGACCACTTGGATTTCCCGTAGGTCCCTGTACGCCACGGACTGGGGTACGTAGACGTGGGCCACGCTGTGCGGGGTCTCCCCCTCCCGGTTGAGGTATTGGTATTTGGCCACCGAGGAGCCTGGTGACACGCCCAAGAGGACGGAGAGTTCCGTGCTTGCCTTGATGTTGGTGGCACTGAGGGTCGTACGGACTACGCGTTGTGCGGCGGTGTCCGCCTGCTCCGTGTGGTCGCCAGGGGAGTACCGGATGGGCGGCCTCGGGCGGGTCACGTAGGTGCCGCTGCCGTGGCGCCTCTTCAGGAGGCCCTCGGCCTGGAGCACCTCCAACGCGTCCCGGAGCGTGGGCCTGCCGACCTCGAAAGCCGCAGCGAGGGCCTCCTCCGAGGGGAGGCGTTCGCCGATCCTGTACGTACCGGAGCGGATGCGGTGGCGCAGCTCGTCGACGATTGCCTGATAGCGAAGGGACAACATCACCACTTCCTCAAGGCACGCATCGCGAACAAACGGGTCCCCCGGCGGAAGACGAAGGCTTCGCCGGAGCCGAAATAGACGCGTCGGCCGCCACCGGGCACGTCGACGAGGTCCCGCACCTTGAACTGTTTGCTGCCGATCTCTATGAGGTCTCCGCGCCGTACCGTCGCCGCGGTGACTTCCAGGAGCGTGTACACGGTGTTCACGTGGCGCCCCTCTCGGTGCCGCGCGCCTTGCCGTGGAGGGCGGGCACGTAGGCGAAGGAGCGGTGCGGCCAGCCGACCGACTGATGGTTGGGCGGCGTCATCGGCATGCCTCCGGCGCGTTGTCGCACCGGGCCGCCAGCAACGTGGCCCGGTAGCGCTTCGACCAGGGCTGGGCGCCGCCGAGCGTGGTCGGCAGCATGGGACGGGCGAGGACGGCCTCCCGCGTGCAGGGCCGCGCGAGGGCGGTCGCAGCCTGAGACGGTTCTCGCGGCGGGAGGCCCGCCGGAGCGTTTCCCTGCTCCTCGGCCGGACCGGCCGGGCGGTGGCCCGGAGTTCCGGCGGAGCCGGACGGCGGTAACAGCCGTTGCCGCGCCCGTGCGAAGGCGGCGCGAAGTCGTTCAAGCACCTGTCAGCTCCTTACGGCTGATCGCGGTGGGGGCCCCGGGCGGTCTTCGCCGCCGGACGGGGGTTCTTGAGGACGGCGGCCCAGGCGACGAGGCCGCGCGGGCTGCTGGCGAGGCCGAACCAGTCGGCCGTTCCGAGCAGCGTCAGGAGTTCCTGCCAGGACTGGCGCGAATGCGACGCCGAGTCCGGGACCTTCATCTCGATGAGCGTGTGGTTGCTGCGGTCCCTCTTGCGGGGTGTGAGGCCGGCCGCGGCGAAGCGGCGTACGAGCGCTTCGGCACGAGCTTCGGGTGAGGGCACAAGGCGGTCCTCCGTCACAGCGAAGTTACACGGCGTGATGCTGGTTAACTAGGTTAGAGCTAGTGGACTAGATTTCCAACATGCGTGAGCAGCCGCCTTACCTCCGCATCGCCGACGTGCTTCGGCAGCGGATCGCGGATCAGGAGTGGACGCCCGGGGCGCGTCTTCCGTCCCGTGCCCAGATTGCCCAGGAATGCGGCGTCGGCGAGAACGTCGTCCGCCGGGCGCAGGAACTTCTGATCTCCCAGGGTGTTCTGGAGGGGCGTGCGGGCTCGGGCACGTACGTGGCGAAGCCGAGGGAGCGGGCGCGGCTACTGCGCTCGGGGTGGCGGGACGGGCAACCCGGTGACGGCCTCGGGCTCGGCCCACGAGCCACCTGGGAAAGTCACAGCGAGGCGAAGGTGCCGGCTCCGGGCCCCATCGCGGCCCGCCTGGCGGTCGACGTCGGCGAGCTGTGCGTGCGCACCGACTACGAGTTCATGGTCGACGGCCGGCCCGCCCAGCTCATGACCAGCTGGGAGCCCTACTCCCTCACCGGCGGCACCATCGTCGTGCTGCCCGAGGGCGGGCCGCTGGCGGGCAAGGGTGTGCCCGCCCGCATGGCCGAGATCGGGATCACCGTCAGCCACGCCGAGGAAGGGGTGGAGGCGGGGCAGGCCACCGCCGAGGAGGCGAACCTCCTCGGCGTGCAGCGCGGGTCCCTCGTCACCCGCGTCCGGCGGACGTACTACGGCGACGACGGGCGTCCGGTGGAGACCGCCGACATCGTCGTCCCGGTGTCGGTCGGCGAGATCGTGTACGAGGTGCCGGTCAACCCGTGATCGGGTAGCGCCAGTTCGAGTACGCCAGGGCTCGTGCGCGGGCCTCGATGACGGCCATGCGGGCGTCGCGTTCGCCGGCGTCGGTGTGGGTCGCCTGGCTCGTGGCCTGTCCGGGCCACTTGCGGTAGAGCAGGCCGACTTCGCGCGTGAAGTAGCCGCGGGCCACGCTGTTGAGGGCGAGCAGGAGCCCGGTGTCCTCGGACGCCGGCAGCGCCATCCAGCCGCCGAGGGCGAGCAGCAGATCATGGCGGATGAACAGGGTCGCCGGGTGAACCTGGGCGCGGTAGTTGTGCGTCCGCCAGTGTTCCAGCACCTCGCCGCGCTCGATCGGCCCCTCGTCCGGGTCCTGGTCGAAGCCGAACGTCGAGCCGTCGGGGAGCAGGTCCAGTACGCGGGACGTCGTCCACCCGAGGGTGGGGTCGCCTTCGAGCACGGCCAGGTCGCGGGCGAGGGTGCCCGGCGTCAACTGGTCGTCGGCGTCCAGCACCTTCACGTACTCGCCGTCCGCGTGCGCCAGGGCCATCATCCGGGCGACGCCCGGACCGCCCGGCCGGCCCTGCTTGAAGGTGACGCGGGAGTCGTCCGGTATGTGCGGGGCCACCGCGTCGGTCGTGCCGTCCTCCTGGATCACCCAGTGCCACTCCCAGCCGTCCGGGAGCTCCTGCGCGCACAGCGACTTGTAGGCGTCCGCCAGGTAGGGAGCGGCGGGTGCGTGGACGGCCGTAATGATGACGAGCCGGCGCACGGCGGTCACCACCTTTCCAGGGGAGTGGTGAAGAGCATTTCCGTGCGGTCGCCGGGCAGGACGACGTCGGAGATCTCAACGGGGCGGTCGTCGACGTCGATCGACGTCTTCCGGAGGACCAGGACGGCGGTCCCGGGCGGGAGGTCGAGTTCCTCCGCCTCCTCCGCGGTCGGGGGGCGTGCCGTGACGCGTTCCTCCATGCGCCCGAGCTCGATGCCCACCGTGAACAGCTGGTTCTGGGTGCCGCCAGGCCAGGGCTCGTTCGCCGCGTCCAGCAAGGCCGGGTTCGCCGCCACCATGTCGCGGACGAGGTAGGAGGTCACGAGGGTGAAGGGAGCGCTCTCGGCCCGGTAGCGGGTGCGGTAGGTGCGTTCCAGGAGGGTCGTCCCCTCGGAGACGCCGAACGCCTCCGCGAGCTCCTTGTCGGCCGGGATCTCGCGGTACGCCGCGTGAAACTCCAGGTCGGGGAGCTCCAGGCCGGTGTCGTGCTCGGTGGCTCCGGTCTCCGCGCGCTTCTCCTCCGGCTCGCGGACCCGGTCCTTCTCCCACTGGTGGCGGAGGTTCGAGCGCTGCACCAACGTGCGGGGGCGACGGACGAAGTTGCCCCGGCCGTGCTCCTTGTCGATCAGCCCCTCGGCCTGGAGAAGGCGGAGCGCGTCCCGGACGGTCGGGACGCTCCGGCGGTAGTGCTCGGCGAGTTTGGCCTCCGAGGGCAGCCGGTCGCCGGGGGCGAGTTCACCTGCGCGGATGGACTGGCGGAGGTCGTCCGCGATGCGCTCGTACGCCTTGGCCATTGGTGCTCACCCATCCCGTCGTGCGATGGCCCTCAGCATACGAGTCATCAAGAGGTCTTGACGAGTCAGTGGCCGTCCGCCATAGTCAACGCAACTCATAAAGAGGAGTTCTCCTCAAGATCTCCTTATGAGTTGCTCCGCCTTGGTGACGGCTGCGTCGCGGCTCGCGCATCAGGGCGACGAGTGATCCCCTTCGGGGCCGTCACCAGCGGAGGCGGTGCCGGAGGGGCGCGTCTCCCCGGTGTTCCTGCCGGCGAGCCGCGGTGGAACCGCACCGGTGCGGCACGTACCGCCCTCCGGTTTCCGGCCTCTGATCCCATGGGGGGACCCAGATGAAGCGCGCGATCAAGCTCGCGATCGGTGACGTCGTCCGTGACCGCGACAGCAAGACGCTCGGCACGGTGTCCGGCATCGCCGCCCAGCCGACCGGCAACCTCGTGGCCCTGCAGGTCACCGGCGGCGTCCGGCTCGTCGAGCCGAAGGACGTCGAAATGGTGGCCCGCCGGTCCGAGCCGATGACGACCAGGCGGGCCGTGGGGGCCGTGACCGCCTTCGTCCTCGCCCTGCTCGTCGCGTACCTCGGCGGCAACACCGCCCACAGGCTCGGCGCGGACTGGCTCGTCGTCGGCCTGACGAGCCTCGGCGGCTACATGGCCGTGTCGTACCTCTACGGGTTCGTGCTCCGCCTCGTGCGGCCCCGGCGGTTCCGCGTCTGACAGCCCAACTCGGGCCGGCGCGGTGATCGACGGGTCAACGGAGGCTCACCGCCCGGCTCTCCATCCCACCGACGGCGCAGGAGAGACGATGCGTTCGTACGTAGAAGACCAGCAGGTCAACGAGGTTTTACGGGTACAAGGCCGGGCGTTCTCCGGGAGCCGGCCGTCCCCGGCGGGCTTCAGGGAGCTTTTCCACGGCGTCCCGGGCGAGACCGCCGAGGAGCGGGCGGCCCGCCTGGCGGTGGCCGAGTCCGTCCTCACGGAACTCCTGGAGCTGGGTGAGACGGACGAGGTCGCGGCGGAGGACGCCTTGTACGCCGCCCACCTCAACAGCACCGCGCTGTGGAGGGTGAAGATCGACGCGTGGCCGAGCTGGGCCAAGAGGGCGGCGTGATGATCGCGTCCCTGCCCTCCTGGGCTCCCGCCGCCGGCTCCGCGGCCGTCGTCCCGGCCGTCTGGCTGATGTGGCGGGGGCTGCGCGGTCGGCGAGCCGGCCGGAAGCGCGGTTCGGCCGCCGTGGTCGTGGCCGCGCTGGCCGCAGCCGGCTGTACGGCCTACAGCGCCGACACCAGCTGGCGGTTCGCCGCCGACTACCTTGACATGGGGAGCGCGACCGAGCGGGCGGCGATGTTTGCGGCCGCGGAGCTCGCCCTCTTCGCCACCGCGCTCATGGCCCGGCAGAATCTGAACGGGCCTACCGGAGCGCCCGGTGCCCCCGGACTGCTCGTCTGGGTGATCACCGGAGTGCAGGTCATCCCGGCGTACGCCGAATCCGGCGCGGTCGGCGGGACCGTACGGGCCTTCGTCGGTCCGGTCATGGCCGCGATGCTGTGGCACCTGGCGATGGGTATCGAGCTCCGCCACCGCCGGCCGGAAGCGAAGTCCCACGGTCTTGTCGCGGTGCTGGGCAAGGAACTGCGGGAACGGCTCCTCTCGCACCTCGGCGTCGCCGAGCGGAACCGCGACGCGGCGCAGATCACCCGCGACCGGGCCACCGCGCGGGCGGTCGCACTCGCCGCCCGCCTGGCCGACACGGCACCGGAAAAGCGCGCGACGCGGCGCGGCCGACGGCTCAACCGGCGGCTAGCGGTGGCGGTGGCGCGGGCGTCCGTGGGCGTTGACGCCGGGCAACGGCGCCGGCTGCTCGAACAGCTCGCCGCCCGGCGGCACGCGGCGGGGCTGGCCACCGTCGAACTCCCTTCGCCGTGGGCCGACTCCGCGCCGGACCCCGCCGCGTCGGCCCTGGCCGCCCAGGTGCGCGACCAGATGCGCCAGGCGACGGAAGCGATCCGCCGGCAGGGGTACCCGCATCTGCCCCGAACCACGGAAGTCTCCGCTGATCAGGGGGTGAACGGCTCGGACCGTTCACCTGAACGCCCCGAGGGCCCCGCGGGAGACGAGCCGACCGCGAAGTTGAGCACCGCCGACGCTCAAGCGGTCATCGAGAACGGTTGGGCCGCCGGCCTCAGCGTCCGCGAGACGGCGAAGCGGGCCACCCGCGCGCCCAGCTACGTACACGGCGTTTTCGTGAAGCTCGACACCGAGCGCGGGCGGCGGCCGGGGGCCGGGCAGCTCGCCCTGGTGAACGGCCAGGGGGAAGCCCTGCCCGACGCGGCCGACTCCTGATCCCCTCCTGCACGCGGAAATCCGGGTCCGGCCATGCCCTTTGACGGGCTGCGCCGGGCCCCACAAGGAAGGACTGGCAGTGCAACACGAGAAGGACGACGGTCGAGACCAGCGCACCGGCGACGAAGGAACGGTGCACCACCTCAACGACGTCCGCGCCGCCCGCTCACAGGCGGTCACGCAGGACCCCGACACCACGGTCATGGTCGACGGTCCGGCCCCGGCGGCTTCCGGCTTCATGGCACGGATCACCGGCGCCAAGCGCCGCCCGATCGTCCCGTCGTGGATGCGCGACCGGGCGGAGCTGAAGACCGCCGCGACCTGGGCCGCCGGCCACTACGGCCACGTCGCCGCGTACCACCTCTGGCGCTCCCCGGTGTACGCCGCGCGCCTCACCCTGCAGGCACCGCGCGGCGCCGCCCGCTTCGTCGGCGGGGCGATGCGGTGGGTGTCCGACGCTGAAGGGGAGCCGGTCCGGCTCGCCGCGGTGCGGCGGGAGGACGTCGGCGAGTACCTCAAGCTCTGCCGGCAGCGGGACGGCCGGGTGCGGCTGCGGACGCTCGTCGCCGTCCTGGCCTCGCTCGTCGGCCTGGGGGCCGCGCTGGCCTTGTACGTGCTGGCCCCCGGCTGGCTCCAGGCCGTTTCCCTCGGTGCCTTGGCGCTGGCGCTCGGCCACTTCGGCACCCCGGCGGACGCCCCGGTGATCACCCGCGCCGTGGAGACGCCGAAGACGCAGAAGCTCACCAGTGACATCGTGCTGCGGGCCCTCGGCGCTCTGGGCATCTCGGCCATCGGCCAGGCGCAGAGCAAGGGACAGGACGGCTTCGTCTTCACGGCCCCCATCACACGGGACGGCCCCGGCTGGCGGGCCGAGGGCGACTTGCCGTACGGCGTGACCGTCACGGACGTGATCGACCGCCGCGACCGGCTCGCGTCCGGTCTCCGCCGGCCGCTCGGCTGCGTCTGGCCCGAAGCCGTTCCGGAGGAGCACACCGGCCGGCTCGTGCTGTGGGTCGGCGACCAGGACATGTCGAAGGCCAAGAAGCCGGCGTGGCCGCTGCTGAAGGGCGGCGCCGTCGACCTGTTCAAGCCGGCTCCCTACGGCACGGACCAGCGCGGACGTTGGGTCGACGTCACCCTGATGTACATCTCGGGGATCATCGGCGCCATCCCGCGCATGGGCAAGACGTTCCTCCTCCGGCTGCTCATGCTCGTCGCCGCCCTGGACCCGCGCGCCACCCTGCACGCCTTCGACCTCAAGGGCACCGGCGACCTCGGCCCGCTGGAGCGCGTCGCCCACAGCTACCGCGCCGGCGACGAAGACGAGGACATCGACTACGCCCTGGCCGTGCTCCGCGGCGTCCGGG
Organism: Streptomyces mobaraensis; assembly: GCF_020099395.1. Lineage (NCBI taxonomy): Bacteria > Bacillati > Actinomycetota > Actinomycetes > Kitasatosporales > Streptomycetaceae > Streptomyces > Streptomyces mobaraensis. Next base: position 3,895,935 of record NZ_CP083590.1, read on the forward strand.
AGGAACTGCGCCGCCGGGCGAAGGTGATCCGCAACCTGCCGCGCGACCTCTGCCCCGAGTCCAAGGTCACCAGCGAGCTGGCCGACAACAAGTCCCTGGGCCTGCACCCGATCGTGATCGGCGCGGACGAGTGCCAGGTGTGGTTCGAGCACCCCAAGCACGGCAAGGAGTTCGAGGAGATCTGCACGGACCTGGTGAAGCGGGGGCCCGCGCTCGGGATCACCCTCCTCCTCGCCACCCAGCGGCCCGACGCGCGGTCCCTGCCCACCGGGATCTCAGCGAACGCCTCCAACCGGTGGTGCCTCAAGGTCATGGGGCAGTTGGAGAACGACATGGTGCTGGGTACCTCCGCGTACAAGCGGGGCGTCCGGGCGACGATGTTCGCGTGGGGTGACAAGGGCATCCACTACTTCGTCGGCGAAGGCGCCGACGCCCGGATCGTCGGCGCGGCGAACATCGACGCCCCGACGGCCGACGCGGTGGTGGCCCGCGCGTACGCGCTGCGGGAGGCGGCGGGCACCCTCACCGGCCACGCCCTCGGCGCGGACCCCGTCGCCGAAGCCGTCGCCTCGTTCGACCTGCTCCGCGACATCCTCGCCGTCGTCCCCGCGAACGAGCCGAAGGTCTGGAACGAGACGGTCGTCGGCCGCCTGGAGGAGCTGCGACCCGACGTCTACGTCGGCTGGGCCGCCGAGCAACTGACCGCCGCGCTCAAGCCCTTCGGGATCGAGACCGTCCAGATCGGCCGGCGCCTCAACGGCAAGGTCGTCAACCGGCGCGGCATCGTCCGGGCCGACATCGCCGAAACCGTCGCCGACCGTGACGGAAGGCAGGAAGCGGGATGACCGCCGGGGCCGCCGGCGCTAGCAGCGCACCCCGCTAACGTTAGCGGCCCCGCTAGCACCCAGAACCCGCTGTGACCTGGCCGCTAGCGGTTAGCGGCCCTCCCCGAGCACGTCCGTGAACCGGCCCGGGAGGCCCCTGATGAGCTCCGCCCTCTCCGCTATACCCGCCCTGCTCCTCATCACGCTGTGCTACGCCGTGCTCTGCGCCGTCAGCCCCCTCGGCACCTGCCGGAAGTGCCACGGCTTCGGCTTTCAGGTCCGGAAGAACCGCCGCGGCCGGATCTCGCGCGGTCGCGACTGCCGCCGCTGCCGCGGCCACGGCAAGCGCGTCCGCGTCGGTCGCCACCTCTACAACCTCGCCTCGCGGGTCCACCGCGACGGCACCCGCTGACCCCGAAGGAGCCCACCGTGTTCGTGTCGATCTCCGCTCTCGCGCTGTTCGGCGTGCTCCTGGCCCTGCTCCTCCGCTTCAAGGCCCTGGGCATCGGCGCCGCCGTGGTGGCCGTCCTCTTCGGCTTCTACCTCTCCCGGACCGGCGCGGCCGGCTCCATCGACCAGATCATGACCGCCCTGAGCGGCGCGGTCCGCGACTTCGGCAAGTGACCGACCAACCCACAAGGAGACGACCATGTGCGAGTGCCGGACCACCGTCCCCCGCATCTCCCTGATGGCCGCCGCGGAACTCCGCGACGTCCTCAGCGCCCTCGAACGCGGTAAGGGGCCGGTCGCCATCGCCGCCCTGATGGCCATCGATCCCGAGTCCTGGCAGGCGATCGAGCACCGCCTCGCCGCGGTCGGCGGCGACCTCCGCGCCCTGCTGGACGCGGCCGGCGAGGGCGACACCCGCCGGTACGCCCTCCGCTGACGGCCCCCCCCGTGCGGCCTCAACTCCCCTTCACCGGAGGTGAGGCCGTGCGGAGGACCGGACAGACCGGCCCGAACGAGCAGGGAGGACTTTTCGTGACCAAGCCTGCTGTTGCCTGGTTCCAGAGCCTGACCGAAAGCGTCTTCGCCCTCGGCGCGGCGGCTAGGGAACTGCGCATGGCCAACGACGCGGCCCGCGTCGCCGCCTGGAGCGTCGACCCGCACCGCTTGCTCCCCGTCGACGGTGAGCTGAACGTCCCCGGGGCGCCCTTCTTCCGCCCGCACGAAGCGGCTGTGTGTGAGCTGGCCAATGTCTACCGACAGCTGGAGAACCGCACGAAGCGGATGTATGAGAACACTGCCCTCGCCTACGCCCATGGTGCGGCTGCGGCGGCGCTGGCCGTACTCCGGGGCGAACGCCCGTACCACGCCGAACTGCGGCGCGAGGAAGGCCAGTACGTGCTGCCGGCCACTGGGCTGCCCAACCCGACCGGCCTCCTGGGTGGGTGGAACGGCGGCCCCCGACTCGTCGGGCTGCGCCGCGTGCTCCTCCAGCGCCAGGACGAGGCGGACGCGGCTCGTGCGGAACGTCACTGTGCGGCCGACGAGTTCACGGTGCACCTGGCCGACGCCGCATACGCCTTCGGCGAGCAGGCCGAGAGCGCCCTCCACTTCGCCTTGATGACCACGAGCAGGGACGACGAGGAGACCTGGTGACCACCCCGGAAGCGCCCACCCCCGACCCCGCCACGGCGTACGCGGAGGCCCCCAGCATCATCGCCGAGATCGGCTGGGTGGCGAGGCAGCGGGGCTCGCAGCCGGACCGTGAGTTCTGGCTCCGCAAGGCCGCCGTGTTCGACCGCATCGCGCTCAAGGAGGCGGCGAGCTACGCCCCGGAGGTGGCGGCGCCGGCGATCGAGGCCGCCGCCGACGCGGCGCTCCAGCTGGTGCGCTACGACGCCACGCACGAGGGGCTGAGCCCGAGGGGCTTCGAACTGGTCACCGCGGACGACCACCGCGAGCACGTCCGCCGCGCCTACCTGGCCTGGAGCCGTTCGTAGGTCTGCGAATCCCGGGGCAGCGGTCGACGGGTCAAGGACGCCCGCTGCCCCGGCCTCCCATCCCAACCAAGACACAGGAGGTGTCACCAGCATGCCTCAGAACAGCTCTCGTCCGCTGCTGGACGCCGCTCTTGCGGCGGCCGAGCGCGGCTGGAGGGTCTTCCCGATCCGGCACGGCGGCAAGTGCCCGGCGGTGCGAGCGTGGGAGCGGCGCGCGACGACCGATGTCACGCGCATCTCCCGCTGCTGGACCGCGTCCCCCTTCAACGTCGGCATCGCCACCGGCCCGTCGAAGCTGGTCGTGATCGACCTGGACGTGCCCAAGCACGGCCAGGACCTTCCGCCCGCCGGAACGCCGCCGAAGGTGACCACCGGCGCGGACGCGCTGTCCCATCTCGCGGCAGAGCACGGGCAGCCGTTCCCCGCCGACACCCACACCGTCCGGACGGCCGGCGGCGGAACCCACCTCTACTTCGCCGCACCGCAGAGCGTCGAGCTGCGCAACACCGCGGGCGCGCTTGGATGGAAGATCGACACCCGGGCGGCAGGCGGCTGCGTCGTCGGCGCCGGCAGCACCGTCAACGGCAAGCCGTACACCCGCGTCGTCGACATCGACCCGGCCCCGCTGCCGCACTGGCTGCTCGACCTCCTCCGACCGGCGACCCTCCCCCCGCAGAAGCCGGTGACCGTGTCGCTCGGCTTCGACCGCCGCAGCGGCTACCTCAAGGCGGCCGTGAATGGGGAGCTGGCCAAGGTCGCCAACTCCCCGGCACACGGCCACAACAACACCCTCTACCTCGCGGCCGTCGCCCTCGGGCAGCTCGTCGCCGGGGGAGAACTGAGCGCCGCCGACGTGACCGAGTGGCTGGCGGCGGCCGCGCTCCGCGTCGGCCAGGGCGACCGCGAGGCCCGGCGCACGATCGCCTCGGGCCTGAAGGCCGGCGCCCGCCGTCCGCGAACCGTGGCGAGGAGGGCGGCATGACCGAGCCCCTGCCGCACCTCTACTCCACCACCCACGCGGAGCCGCAGCCCCTCCAACCCGCCCAGCAGCGCATCCGCACCGCCTGGACGGCGGACGAGCTGATGGCGGCAGAGTTCCCCGAGCCGCGCTGGGCGGTGCCAGGGATCATCTCCGAGGGCGTGAACCTCCTCGCCGGTCCGCCGAAGGTCGGCAAGTCCTGGCTGTCCCTGGGCCTGGCCCTCTCCGTCGCCGCCGGCGGCCAGGCGATGGACACGGTCCCGGTGGAGGGCGGCCCGGTGCTCTACCTCGCCCTGGAGGACACCCCGCGCCGGCTCCAGACGCGCATGCGGAAGATCCTCGGCGGCGAGCCGGCGCCGGCCGCGCTGACGCTGGCCACCTCCTGCCCGCCGCTCCCGCAGGGCGGCAACGAGGCCATCGCCCAGTGGGTGGAGCGCAACCCCGACGCCCGGATGGTGATCGTGGACGTCTTCGCGAAAATGCGCGGCCCGTCCGCCCCGGGCACCTCCGCCTACGACGCCGATTACGCCGCGGTCGGCCACGCCAAGCGGATCGCGGACCACTACGGCATCGCCATGGTCCTGGTCCACCACGTCCGCAAGGCCGGCTCCGACGACTTCCTCGCCGAGGTCTCCGGCACCAACGGCCTGGCCGGCGCCGCCGACGCCACCCTCGTCCTCAAGCGCTCCCGCGGCCAGGCCGACGGCGTCCTCCACGTCACCGGCCGCGACGTCGACGAAGCCGAGTACGCCCTCCGCTTCCACGCCGAGGCCGGCGCCTGGCAACTCCTCGAAGGCCCCGCCGCAGCCCACACCATCGGCGACACTCGCGCCACCGTCCTCCGCTACGTCCGCGACCACCCCGGCGCCAAACCGAAGCAGATCGCCGAGGGCACCGGCCTCGACCCCGCCCTCGTCCGACAAACCTGCTCGCGGATGGCCAACGACGTCCAACTGATCCGAGACGCCGGCGGCTACGCCGTGCCGTCGGCGGATGGGGGACAGGCATGACGAGTCACAGCAGTCACAGTGTCACAGCACAAGAGCGGAAGGAGAGCTACAAGGTGGCGGAACGCCTGCTGACTGTTGCAGAGGTAGCCGAATGGCTTGGCACGACCGAGCGGTTCCCGCGCCGTCTGATCGCCGAGCGGCGGGTGACCTTCGTCAAGGTCGGCAAGCACGTCCGTATCCCGGAGAGCGCCCTGACGGCGTTCATCGAGAGCAATACCGTCCAGCCCGTGCGCCGCCGGCCGCGCTACGGGAGGGCTGCCTGATGCCCAACAACAAGGGAAAGCGGCGCAGGTTCGGGGCGATCCGGAAGCTGCCGTCCGGGCGGTTCCAAGCCCGTTATCCGGGGCCCGACGGTGTGATGCGTCCCGCTCCGCAGACGTTCGAGACCATGGGCGACGCTGACGACTGGTTGGCCGAGCAACAGGTCTCGATCCGTCGGGGTGCTTGGACAGATCCCGAAGCCGGGAAGGTCAATTTCGAGGATTACGCGCGGAAGTGGGTGGACGAACGGGAGCTCGCTGCCACCACAGACGAGCTGTACCGTCGGCTCTTGCGGTTGCACATCCTGCCCACCTTCGGCGAGCTGGACCTCGACGAGATCGTCGCGCCGGTTGTGAGGACTTGGCGGGCCGAGCGCAAGGCAGCGACCGGTTCCACGACCGTGGCCAAGTCGTACCGGCTGCTCAAGGCCATCCTGGAGACGGCGGTCGACGACGAGCTGATCCGCCGGAACCCCTGCCGGATCAAGGGGGCGGGCAAGGAGTCGGCGAAGGAGCGATCGGTGGCCACCGTGGCCCAGGTCGACGCACTTGCCGACGCGGTCGGGCCGCGATGGCGCCTGATGGTCTACCTCGCCGCTTACGGGCCTGCCCGCCCGGAGGAACAGGCGGCGATGCGGCGGCCGGACGTGGTGATGGAGCCCTTGGGGGTGTGGGTGCGCACGGCCGAGCCCGAGTTGACCACGGGGCGGCGGGCTCCGGGCGACACGAAGTCCACAGCAGGCAAGCGGTTCATCACACTGCCCGCGTTCCTGGAGAAGGAGGTGCGAAGGCACCTCGCCTGGTACACGGAGAAGGCCCCTGAGGGACTGCTGTTCGTAGGCGAACGCGGCAAGCCGTTCCGGAGGTCCACGTTCGGGCGGAAGTGGCGCAGGGCGCGCGCGGCGGTGGGATTGCCGGACGACTTCCGCTTCTACGACCTCCGACACACCGGGCACACGCTGTCGACCCAGTCCGGAGCGACGCTCAAGGACACCATGGTCCGCGCCGGCCAGTCTTCGGAGAAGGCAGCGATGATCTACCAGCACTCCAACCACGAACGGCAGCGCGAGGTAGCGGCTGGCATCGACGCCCGGGTCCGGGATGAGCGGCGGAAGGCTCAGGACCGGCCGGGTGATCAAGGTTCTGGCATGGATCTGGCACATGGCGACTGAGCCGGTCTAGACAACGACGAAGGCCCAGGTCACTGACCTGGGCCTTCCTTCAAGAGCGGGCGACGAGAATCGAACTCGCGCTCTGAGCTTGGGAAGCTCATGTTCTACCATTAAACTACGCCCGCGAGGACGCCCCGTCAGGGCGTCGCATCGTCGCACACTCTACCCCATTCGAGCCCCTCGGCGCACGTGCCGCAGGGGGCTTTTTCGTTTGCGGGGGTGGTGTGGAAGGGGTGGGGACGGGGGCGTGGGGTGCGGGAGTTGGGGCGTACCGTGGGGCGCGGTGGTCGGCCCTGGGGGTGGTGGGAGTGCCGCGTACGAGTGCGTCCCATACATCCCCTAATGTGGCTTTTGTCTTTCACGTCCATGGGGAAAGGGACTCGATGGAGCGCACCGTCGTCCGTTGTGCCGAGGGGCACGTGTTCAGCACCGCTTCGTTCCCGATGCAGAACCTCGGTCCCGGCCGGATCGGTCCCGGCCGTCTGCTGCGCTGTCCGCGCTGCGCGCGGCTGCGGCACTCGGTGCCGGTGGGGCAGCAGAAGCGGTGATCGCCGCGCGGTGAGCGGCAACGCGGGCCCGGTCCGGTCAGGACCGGGCCCGCGTCGTCCTTCTTCTCCGCGTATCCTCGACCCGTGCTTCTCTCAGACAAGGACATCCGGACCGAGATCGACGCCGGCCGGGTGCGGATCGATCCGTACGACGCATCGATGGTGCAGCCGTCGAGTATCGATGTGCGCCTCGACCGCTACTTCCGGGTGTTCGAGAACCACCGGTACCCGCACATCGACCCCGCCGTGGAGCAGGCGGACCTCACCCGTGAGGTGGTGCCGGAGGGGGACGAGGCGTTCATCCTGCACCCCGGCGAGTTCGTGCTGGCCTCGACGTACGAGGTCATCACGCTGCCCGGGGACATCGCCTCGCGGCTGGAGGGCAAGTCCAGCCTGGGCCGGCTCGGCCTGCTGACGCACTCGACCGCGGGTTTCATCGACCCGGGGTTCTCCGGCCATGTGACGCTGGAGCTGTCGAACATGGCGACGCTCCCGATCAAGCTCTGGCCGGGCATGAAGATCGGGCAGCTGTGCATGTTCCGGCTGACGTCGCCGGTCGAGCACCCGTACGGGTCCGCGAAGCACGGTTCCCGCTACCAGGGCCAGCGCGGTCCGACGCCGTCGCGGTCCTTCCAGAATTTCCATCGCACGCAGGTCTGACCGCGCGGTCGCGCAGGTCCGACGACCAGGGAACAGGGCGAAGAGCAAGTGAGTGACATCCGCGAGAACCTGACCTACCCGATCTTCGGGCAGGCCATCCGGGAGCTGGCCCAGACCGTCGCGGACGACGGCTACGAGCCCGACATCATCCTGTCCATCGCGCGCGGCGGCGTCTTCGTCGCCGGCGGCCTCGCCTACGCGCTGGACTGCAAGAACATCCACCTGGTGAACGTCGAGTTCTACACCGGCGTGGGGTCGACGCTCGAGATGCCGGTCATGCTGTCGCCCGTCCCGAACGCGATCGACTTCTCCAACAAGAAGGTCCTGATCGCGGACGACGTCGCGGACACCGGCAAGACGCTCAAGCTCGTCCACGACTTCTGCCTGGAGCACGTCGCCGAGGTCCGCAGCGCGGTGATCTACGAGAAGTCGCACTCGCTGGTGAAGTGCGAGTACGTCTGGAAGCGCACCGACGAGTGGATCAACTTCCCGTGGAGCGTCGAGCCGCCGGTGGTGCGGCGCGAGGGCCAGGTCCTCGACGCGTGATCTGACGGCCCGGTACGGCGCGAAGGCCCCGGCTCCTGTGCGAGGAGCCGGGGCCTTCGCGCCGTACCGGGCGGCGTGGTTACAGCGTGCCCAGCTTGATGATCGAGAGCAGGGCGACCAGCTGGATCGCCGACGCGCCCAGCGCCTTCGGCCAGGGCAGGTCGTGCGACTTGCTCACCATCGAGGTGAAGAGGTAGCCGGCCAGCAGCCAGGTGGCCCAGCCGAGGAGCTGTACGACCGGGTTGTCGCCGCCCAGGAACACCGCGAGGAGCAGCCGCGGGGCGTCCGTGATCGACATGATGAGCATGGACAGGCCGATGGTCGGCTGCCACAGCCCGTCGCCGCCCAGCTGCCGGGCCAGGGTGTGGGTCACCGCACCGAGGATCAGCCCGGAGACGAGGACGATCACACCGGCGATCAGGACCAGCGGGATGCTGTTGGCGAACGTCGCGTTGAGCACGTCCGAGCGGGCCTTGTCGAAACCGAAGACCGCGAGCAGGCCGTAGATGAAGGTGACGAGCAGCGCGGGGACCCACATCGGGTGGTCGCGCATCCGCCAGAAGGTGGCGGACGGGCGCAGCACCAGGCCGGTCAGCAGGTCCTTCCAGTGCAGCTTGGGGCCGGGCGGGGGGCCGTTGTACGTCTGGGCGTCGCCGTAGCCGTCGTCGCGGTACCCGCCCTCGCCGTGCCCGTCGTCGTATCCGCCGTCGTAGGAGCCGTCCCCGTAGGGGGCGTTGCCGCCCTGGGGCGGGTACGCGTCCGGGGCCTCCCCGAGGCCGAACTGCTGGGTGCTGCCCTGCTGCGGGTACGGCTGCGGGGGGCGGTGGCCCTGACCGTGGCCCTGGCCCTGGCCCTGGCCCTGGTTCTGGCCCTGCCCCGGGTAGGGGTGGCCGCCCGGGGTGCCGTGTCCGCCGTGCCCGCCGTGCCCGCCGTGCCCGCCGTGCCCGCCGTGCCCGCCGTGCCCGCCGTGCCCGCCGTGCCCGCCGTGCCCGCCGTGCCCGCCGTGCCCGCCGGGGCCGGCGTGCCCGCCGTAGGCCGGTCCCCCGTAGGTCTGTTGCCCGCCGTAGGACGGCCCCGGGCCCTGCGGGGGCCGGTGGTGCGTGGGCTCACCGCCGAAGTACTCCGGCTCGTCCCCGCCGGCGGCCGGTCCGCCCTGCCACTGCCGCCCGTCCCAGCCGCCGCCGGCGGCGCCGGGGGCGTGTCCGGGCGCCCCGCCGGGCGCGCCGGCCGGGCCGGGCCCGTAGGGGGCACCGCCGCCCGGACCGCCGTACGGGGCCCCGTATGGGGCCTGCTGCCCGGGGTGTCCTGCTTGTCGTGCGGCGTTGCCCTCTTCCGAGTCCCGTCCGCGTCCCATCCTGAATCCAGCCACGCCTTCGAACGTACCCGCTCCCGGGGAGCGGTGGTGCGGGGGTGGGGGCGCAGGGGCTTCCTTGCTGCTGAGCTGTGACATCCCCTAGGGGAGAGGCCCGGGAGAAGTAGGGGAAGGAGCGGTTTACGGGGCTGCGGTACGGGTGTGGGACGGGTTGGGGCGGAACCTGGAAGCGTCGCGCCGGGTGGACTCCGGGCGTCCGTTCAGTGCCCGCCGCGCGGTTCCGTGCAGCCATCGCCGCCGCCCTCCACGTAGTGGCCGTGGACATCCGCCCGGACCCGCGACCGGTCGACGGTTCCCTCCACGCAGACCTCGGGGAGGGCGACCGTGTAGGCGGTCCCCTCGCCGAGTGGGGTGAGGGTCAGGGCGTCCGGCCGGTAGCCGAGGTCCCGCAGCGCCGGACCGACGGCCCGCGGCCCGGTGGTCCTCGCCGTCCGCAGCCTCTCCAGGGCGCCCCGGACGCGGGCCGCCTGGGCGTCGCCCTCGTGCCGCTGCGCGGCGGAGAGCGGGGCGGTGGCCCGGTAGGCGTGGTTCTCGGCGTAGTGCGGCGGGCCGTCGCCGGGGACGCCGTCTCTGGGAACGCCGTCCCCGGGAACGGCCGGAGCCGGGGGTTCCGTCGTCGGGGCGGCCGCGGGAGGCGTCGGCGGTGCCGAGGCGGCCGGAGGGGACGCCGGACCGGGCACGCCCGCCGCGTCGTCCGTGCTCTCGCCGCCGCACGCGGTGAGGGCGCCGGCCGCGCAGAGCAGGGCCGTGAGGGGCGGTGCGAGGCGGCGGAGGCGCGGGTGAACGGTCATGGGAACGAGTGTTCCTGTCCGGGTGCGGCCGTGTCCTGAGTACGCGTACTCGGAAGACGGCGGCTATCGAGGCGGTTCCGGAGCAGCCGCCTCCGATCCCACTCCGCTCACGCCGCGCCGCGTGCCGCCGCGACGTTGTCGATCATCCGCCGGAGCACCCGCAGCGCCCCCACGTACTCCTCGTCCGTGACGCCCTCGTGGATCTCCGCCCGCATCCGGTCGACCAGCTCCTTGGCACGGGCCTTGGCGGCCCGCCCGGCGTCCGTCAGCCGGAGCGCACCCTGCTCGTCGGCCGTCAGCCAGCCGCGGGCGAGGAGGCTGTCGGCCGCCCGTGCGATCTCCTCCGGCGCGACGCCGATCGTGCCGGCGAGCCGTGCCACGAGCTCGTCGCGGGTCCGTCCGGCGGGGCCGGCGCCCGCGACCTGGTTGAGGATCCACCACTGGGGCTGGGTGATGTCGACACCGGCCATCCCGTCGCGGATGTGCCGGATGACGGCGTCGTGGGCCACGCCGCTCCAGTAGCCGATGGGCTGGGCGGCGAGCGCGGCGAAGTCGTCGGGGACGTTCGGGTCGGCGGGGCGCGGGCCGATGGGCTGATGCGTCGTCATGAGCCTGACGCTAGAACCTCGACCGAGGTTGAGATCAAGGGAGTGGCACGCGTTACGAGTGGTAACGCGGAAACTCGGAGGTGTCGACGGTCCACTCGCCCACGGGAACCTTCTCCCCGAACGCGTACTCGTGACGACCGCGGTAGCACCGCTGCCCGTCGGATCCCGGCCCGGGATCGGACATGACCGTCACGGTGCCCGTCCGCGGGTCGATCAGCAGGTAGAGGGGGATGCCCAGGGCCGGATAGTCGCGCGCCTTCTGCGCGTAGTCGTTCGCATGGTTGGACGGGGAGACGACTTCGGCGGCGAGCTCCAGGTCCCTGGGGCGGAACGGGCCGGGCGTGTCCATGGCCGGCTCGGGCAGGACGACGAGGTCCGGCCGACGGAGGATGCCGAGCTCCGGGTCCTCCACGTCTCCGCCGGTGTGGGCCACGAGATCGTCCGGAAGCTGCCGGTCGAGCTGCCGGCGCAGCCGCATGGCCACGAGCTCGTGTGTGCCGGACGGGCTCATCATCATGACGATGGTGCCGTCCGAGATCTCGACCTTGCCCGCGTCGGGCAGGGCGGACAGCTCGTCGGCGATGGCGCGCATGCGGGCGTAGTCCATGGCTATCTCCTGCTCGGTCCGGGCGAGCGCTGACGGAGTCATCGTCCCACGCCCCACTGACGACGGCCGGGCCCCGCGAAGTCCGCGGGGCCCGGCCGTCGTCACCGTACGACCGGCGCTACTTCACCGGCTCCGGGTCCGGTTCCGGCGCGGCGGCCGTCTCGCCGTCGCCCCCCGGCTCCACCGGCGTCTTCACCGACTCCAGCAGCAGCTGGGCGACGTCCACGACCTGGATGGACTCCTTGGCCTTGCCGTCGTTCTTCTTGCCGTTGACCGAGTCGGTCAGCATGACGAGGCAGAAGGGGCAGGCGGTGGAGACGATGTCCGGGTTGAGGGACAGCGCCTCGTCCACGCGCTCGTTGTTGATGCGCTTGCCGATGCGCTCCTCCATCCACATGCGCGCGCCGCCGGCGCCGCAGCAGAAGCCGCGCTCCTTGTGGCGGTGCATCTCCTCGTTCCGCAGACCCGGCACCTTGGCGATGATCTCGCGCGGCGGCGTGTAGACCTTGTTGTGGCGGCCCAGGTAGCACGGGTCGTGGTAGGTGATCAGGCCCTCGACCGGGGTGACGGGGACCAGCTTCCCCTCGTCCACGAGGTGCTGGAGCAGCTGCGTGTGGTGGATGACCTCGTACTCGCCGCCCAGCTGCGGGTACTCGTTGGCGATCGTGTTGAAGCAGTGCGGGCAGGTCGCGACGATCTTCTTCTTGGACTTCTCGACCTTGACGCCCTCCTCCGCGTCCTCACCGAAGGCCATGTTGAGCATCTCGACGTTCTGCTGGCCGAGCTGCTGGAAGAGGAACTCGTTGCCCAGTCGGCGCGCGGAGTCACCGGTGCACGCCTCGTCGCCGCCCATGATGGCGAACTTCACGCCGGCCATGTGCAGCAGCTCCGCGAACGCCTTGGTGGTCTTCTTGGCGCGGTCCTCGAGGGCGCCGGCGCAGCCGACCCAGTACAGGTAGTCGACCTCGGTCAGGTCCTCGATGTCCTTGCCGACGACCGGGACCTCGAAGTCGACCTCCTTGGTCCACGCCAGGCGCTGCTTCTTGGCGAGGCCCCAGGGGTTGCCCTTCTTCTCCAGGTTCTTGAGCATCGTGCCCGCCTCGGACGGGAACGAGGACTCGATCATCACCTGGTAGCGGCGCATGTCGACGATGTGGTCGACGTGCTCGATGTCCACCGGGCACTGCTCGACGCACGCACCGCAGGTGGTGCAGGACCACAGGACGTCCGGGTCGATGACGCCGTTCTCCTCCAGCGTCCCGATCAGCGGGCGCTCGGCCTCGGCCAGGGCGGCGGCCGGAACGTCCTTCAGCTGCTCCTCGGTCGCCTTCTCCTCGCCCTCCATGCTCTTGCCGCCGCCCGCCAGCAGGTACGGCGCCTTGGCGTGCGCGTGGTCGCGCAGCGACATGATGAGCAGCTTGGGGGAGAGCGGCTTGCCGGTGTTCCAGGCGGGGCACTGCGACTGGCAGCGGCCGCACTCGGTGCAGGTGGAGAAGTCGAGGATGCCCTTCCAGGAGAACTCCTCGACCTTGGAGACGCCGAAGACGTCGTCCTCGCCCGGGTCCTCGAAGTCGATCGGCTTGCCGCCGCTGGTCATCGGCTGCAGCGCGCCCAGGGCGACGTCGCCGCTCGCCTCACGCTTGAACCAGATGTTCGGGAAGGCCAGGAAGCGGTGCCAGGCCACGCCCATGTCCGTCTTCAGGGAGACCGTGATCATCCAGATGAAGGACGTCGCGATCTTCAGGCCCGCGAAGAAGTAGGTGAGGTTCTGGAGCGTGGAGACGTCCATCCCCTCCAGCCACGAGACGACGGGGTACGAGAGGAAGAACGACGCCTCGTAGCCGTCCACGTGGTGCTGGGCGCCCTCGAGCGCGTGCAGCATGAAGATGCAGACGCCGACGATGAGGATGACGGACTCGACGAAGTACGCCTGGCCCGTGTTGGAGCCGGCGAAGCGGGACTTGCGGCCCGGCTTGTCCGGACGGTTCAGCTGCCGGATGACGATGAGCGTCAGGATGCCGAGCGCGGTCATCGTGCCGAGGAACTCGACGAAGACGTTGTACGGCGCCCAGTCGCCGATGACCGGCAGGAGCCAGTCGGCCTGGAAGAGCTGGCCGATGGCGTTGACGATCGTCAGCAGCAGGGAGAAGAAGCCCACTGCCACGAACCAGTGCGCGACGCCGACGACGCCCCACTTGTTCATCCGGGTGTGGCCGAGGAACTCCTTGACCACCGTGACCGTGCGTCCTGCCGGGTCGTCGGTGCGGGTGCCGGCGGGGACGGGCTGGCCGATCCGTACGAAGCGGTAGATCTGGAGGATGGCACGGCCGAACAGCGCGACACCGACCGCGATGAGGACCAGCGACACAATGATCGCGGCGAGTTGCATGGAAGGCTCCTCGGGCCTGCGAGAGCGGGATTACTACTCGGTAACTTATCCAGTCCGTACGAGACTACTCACTCTCGCGCCCGCGATATACCCGCAGCGCCGGTGATCTGCGTCGCGCGGGCCTGCTCCGGCCTGCGGGACCCCTGCTCCGGGCACCGCCTTGCGGATAAGGCCCGCATAAGACTTGAGTCGGCCCGACTCAGCTCCGTTGACAGTCCGCCATCCGTGTTGCACCCTTGAGTCTGTTCCACTCAAGTCAGCTGGAGGAATCGACATGGCACGTGCGGTCGGCATCGACCTGGGTACGACGAACTCCGTCGTCAGTGTTCTCGAGGGCGGTGAGCCCACCGTCATCACCAACGCCGAGGGCGCCAGGACCACGCCGTCCGTCGTCGCCTTCGCGAAGAACGGCGAGGTGCTGGTCGGCGAGGTCGCCAAGCGCCAGGCCGTCACCAACGTCGACAGGACCGTCCGGTCGGTCAAGCGCCACATGGGCACCGACTGGAAGATCAACCTGGACGGCAAGGACTTCAACCCGCAGCAGATGAGCGCCTTCATCCTGCAGAAGCTGAAGCGGGACGCCGAGGCGTACCTGGGCGAGAAGGTCACGGACGCGGTCATCACCGTCCCGGCGTACTTCAACGACTCCGAGCGCCAGGCCACCAAGGAGGCCGGCGAGATCGCGGGCCTCAACGTCCTGCGCATCGTCAACGAGCCGACGGCCGCCGCGCTGGCCTACGGCCTCGACAAGGACGACCAGACCATTCTCGTCTTCGACCTCGGTGGCGGCACCTTCGACGTCTCGCTGCTGGAGATCGGCGACGGCGTCGTCGAGGTGAAGGCCACCAACGGCGACAACCACCTCGGTGGTGACGACTGGGACCAGCGCGTCGTCGACTACCTGGTCAAGCAGTTCCAGAACGGCCACGGCGTCGACCTGTCCAAGGACAAGATGGCCCTCCAGCGCCTCCGCGAGGCCGCCGAGAAGGCCAAGATCGAGCTGTCCTCGTCCACCGAGACCACGATCAACCTGCCCTACATCACGGCCTCCGCCGAGGGCCCGCTGCACCTGGACGAGAAGCTCACCCGCGCCCAGTTCCAGCAGCTCACCGCGGACCTCCTGGAGCGCTGCAAGACCCCGTTCCACAACGTCATCAAGGACGCGGGCATCGCCCTCTCCGAGATCGACCACGTGGTCCTGGTCGGCGGCTCCACCCGGATGCCCGCCGTCGCCGAGCTCGTCAAGGAGCTGACCGGCGGCCGCGAGGCCAACAAGGGCGTCAACCCGGACGAGGTCGTCGCCATCGGCGCCTCGCTCCAGGCCGGTGTCCTCAAGGGCGAGGTCAAGGACGTCCTGCTGCTCGACGTCACCCCGCTGTCCCTCGGCATCGAGACCAAGGGCGGCATCATGACCAAGCTGATCGAGCGCAACACCACGATCCCGACCAAGCGCTCCGAGATCTTCACGACGGCCGAGGACAACCAGCCGTCCGTGCAGATCCAGGTCTACCAGGGCGAGCGCGAGATCGCGGCGTACAACAAGAAGCTCGGCATGTTCGAGCTGACCGGTCTGCCCCCGGCGCCGCGCGGCGTCCCGCAGATCGAGGTCACCTTCGACATCGACGCCAACGGCATCATGCACGTGGCCGCGAAGGACCTCGGCACCGGCAAGGAGCAGAAGATGACCGTCACCGGCGGCTCCTCGCTGCCGAAGGACGAGGTCGACCGGATGCGCGAGGAGGCCGAGAAGTACGCGGAGGAGGACCACAAGCGCCGCGAGGCCGCCGAGACCCGCAACCAGGCCGAGCAGCTCGTCTACCAGACGGAGAAGTTCCTCAAGGACAACGAGGACAAGGTCCCCGGCGAGGTCAAGACCGAGGTCGAGACCGCCCTCACCGAGCTGAAGGAGAAGCTCAAGGGCGAGGACACCGCCGAGATCCGCACCGCGTCCGAGAAGGTCGCCGCCGTCAGCCAGAAGCTCGGCCAGGCCATGTACGCCGACGCGCAGGCCGCCCAGGGCGCCCCGGGCGCCGAGGGTGCCGCCGGTGCCGGTGCGGGCCAGCAGGCCAAGGCCGACGACGACGTCGTCGACGCCGAGATCGTGGACGAGGACAAGCCGAAGGGCGGTGCGTCGGCGTGACGGAGGAGACCCCGGGCTTCGACGAAAAGCCTGAAGGCACTCCCTCCGACGACTCGGCCGACGAGAAGGGCGCCGGTCCCGCCGACAAGGCGGGCCCGGCCCCGGCCGGGGAGGAACTGGTCGAGGTAGGCCTCCAGGCGCAGCTGGACCAGGCCCAGGCCGCGCTCAACGAGCGCACCGCGGACCTCCAGCGGCTCCAGGCGGAGTACCAGAACTACCGCCGGCGCGTCGAGCGCGACCGGGTGCAGGTCAAGGAGGTCGCCGTCGCGAACCTCCTGTCCGAACTGCTCCCCACGCTCGACGACATCGGCCGCGCCCGTGACCACGGCGAGCTCGTCGGCGGCTTCAAGTCCGTCGCCGAGTCCCTGGAGACGGTCGTGGCGAAGATGGGCCTCCAGCAGTTCGGCAAGGAGGGCGAGCCCTTCGACCCGCTGGTCCACGAAGCCCTGATGCACAGCTACGCGCCGGACGTCACCGAGACGACGTGCGTGCAGATCCTGCAGCCGGGGTATCGCATCGGCGAGCGCACGATCCGCCCCGCGCGGGTCGCCGTCGCCGAGCCGCAGCCGGGCGCCCAGGGCAAGGCCGAGGGCGAGTCGGACGAGGAGAGCGGTGGCCCGGACGAGGGCTGACGCGATGAAGCACGGCACTGACCGCACGCACCGGGAGGAGGGACGCCGGGGATGAGCACCAAGGACTTCGTGGAGAAGGACTACTACAAGGTCCTCGGCGTGCCCAAGGACGCGGCCGAGGCCGACATCAAGAAGGCGTACCGGAAGCTCGCCCGCGAGTACCACCCGGACGCCAACAAGGGCGACGCCTCGGCCGAGGAGCGGTTCAAGGAGATCTCCGAGGCGTACGACGTCCTCGCCGATCCCAAGCGCCGCAAGGAGTACGACGAGGCGCGGGCGCTGTTCGGCAACGGCGCCGTCTTCGGTCAGGGGGGCCGGGCCGGCCCGGGTGCCGGCGGCTCCTTCAACTTCGACCTGGGCGACCTCTTCGGGGGCGCCCAGGGCGGGGCGGGGGCCGGCGGCTTCGGCGGCGGGCTGGGCGACGTCTTCGGCGGCCTCTTCAACCGCGGCGGCGGCACCACGCGCACCCAGCCGCGCCGCGGCCAGGACATCGAGTCCGAGGTGACGCTCAGCTTCACCGAGGCGGTGGACGGGGCCACGGTCCCGCTGCGGATGTCCTCCTCGGCGGCCTGCAAGGCGTGCTCCGGCACCGGTGACAAGGCCGGCACCCCGCGGGTCTGCCCGACCTGCGTGGGCACCGGCCAGGTGTCGCGCGGCTCCGGCGGCGGCTTCTCGCTGACCGACCCCTGCCCGGACTGCAAGGGCCGCGGGCTGATCCCCGAGAACCCCTGCGACGTCTGCAAGGGCAGCGGCCGGGCCACGTCCTCCCGCACCATGCAGGTCCGGATCCCGGCGGGCGTCTCCGACGGCCAGCGGATCCGGCTGCGCGGCAAGGGAGCGCCGGGCGAGCGCGGCGGACCCAACGGCGACCTGTACGTCGTGGTGCACGTCGGCTCCCACCCGGTCTTCGGACGCAAGGGCGACAACCTCACCGTCACCGTGCCCGTCACCTTCCCGGAGGCGGCGCTCGGCGGCGAGGTGAAGGTGCCCACACTCGGCGGACCGCCGGTCACCCTGCGAATCCCGCCGGGCACGCCCAACGGGCGCACCATGCGGGCCCGCGGCAAGGGCGCGGTGCGCAAGGACGGCACCCGCGGCGACCTGCTGGTCACCGTGGAGGTCGTGGTTCCCAAGGATCTCGACGACAAGGCCAGGGACGCCCTGGAGACCTTCCGCGACGCCACGGCGGGTGAGGACCCGCGCGCGGAGCTGTTCCGGGCGGCGAAGGGAGAGTGACCGCGATGAACGGCGACGGCCGCACCCGTCGGCGCTTCGAACCCGCTCAGCCGTACGAGCTGACCGATGAGTCGCCCGTGTACGTCATCTCGGTCGCGGCTCAGCTCTCGGGCCTGCACCCGCAGACCCTGCGCCAGTACGACCGCCTCGGCCTGGTCTCGCCCGACCGCACGGCCGGGCGCGGCCGCCGCTACTCGGCCCGCGACATCGAACTGCTCCGCCAGGTGCAGCAGTTGTCGCAGGACGAGGGCATCAACCTGGCCGGCATCAAGCGCATCATCGAACTGGAGAACCAGGTCGCCGCGCTGTCGGCCCGGGTCGCCGAGCTCCAGGCGGTCGTCGACGGCGCCGCCGCGGCGATGCAGCAGCGCGAGGCGGCGGTGCACGCGTCGTACCGGCGGGACCTGGTCCCGTACCAGGAGATGCAGCAGACGAGCGCGCTGGTCGTCTGGCATCCGCCGAAGCGGGATCGCTGATCGGTGATCAACTAGTGTTGATCACCGGTCCGTTCGTCGTTCGAGAGGCCCGCCCCCGATGAGGGGGCGGGCCTCTTCTGTTGAGTGTTCCACCGGCCGGGGTCGCTGGTGCGGACGGTCGGCCGGGTGCTGGAGGGCAGCTCGGTGGGATGGGGGCTC
This sequence comes from Streptomyces mobaraensis, assembly GCF_020099395.1. NCBI lineage: Bacteria > Bacillati > Actinomycetota > Actinomycetes > Kitasatosporales > Streptomycetaceae > Streptomyces > Streptomyces mobaraensis. The sequence continues at coordinate 3,914,290 of NZ_CP083590.1, forward strand.
GCCTCGTAGGCGTACGGCCGTACGGCCGGGCGGCACGGGGAGGTGGGCGGTTCGGCGGGCCGGCCGGTCGAGGACAGGGCCGTCGGCCGGACTGCTCGGCCGGGGTCCTTCGCCGGCCCCCGGCTCAGAACATGGAGTTGTCGTTCGCGGCGGTTTCCGGGATCGCCTGGACGACGTCCCAGTGCTCGACGATCCGGCCGCCCTCGAAGCGGACGATGTCCATCACGGCACTGCCCCGGTCCTCCGGTGATGTCCGCATGTGGCTGTGCAGGACGACGAGGTCGCCCTCGGCGACCACCCGTTTGAACTCCATGGTCAGCTCCGGGAACTGCCCGACGAAGTGGGAGATGGCGCTGACGAACGCCTCCGGTCCGTCAGGGGCGCTGGGGTTGTGCTGGATGTAGAAGGGGCCGAGGTACCGGGCGGCGGCCTCGTCCGGACGCTTGTCGTTGAAGGCGAGGGAGAAGAACTCCTGGGCGATGCGCTTGGTGAACTCGGGGGTGGTGTCGGGGGAGGGCATGGGATCTCTCATTTCGGGGGGAGGGCGGGGTGGGGTGGGGGAGGGGGGAGGGGGAGCCCCCCGGGGGGTGTCACCAGGGCACGGTGTCCTCCGCCGACGTGCCGTCGCCGCCGCGGAAGGTGCCGGTCGGGCCGTCGGCGTCCAGCAGTGCCAGGGCCACCGGGACGTCCGCGCCCTGTTCGGGGGTCCGGTTGCCGCGGTTCCGCGGGGAGTCGCGGTTGAGGTCGGTGGCGACGAGGCCGGGGTTGGCCGCGTTGACGCGGATGCCCGCGGCTCGCAGATGGTTGGCGTACAGCAGGGTGACCGCGTTGAGCGCGGCCTTGGACGCGCTGTACCCGACCAGGCCGGCCCCGGCGATGGGATGGTCCGGGTCGCTCAGCGCGGTCAGCGAACCCAGCGGGCTGGAGAGGTTCACGATCCGGCCCGTCGAGGAGCGGAGGAGCAGCGGGATGCACGCGTGCGTCACGTTGATCACGCCGAGGACGTTCACCTCGAAGGTGTCCCGGACGTCGTCGGCGGTGACGTCGTCGACGGCGGCGCCCCAAGTGCCCACGGTTCCGGCGTTGTTGACGAGGACGTCCAGCTTCCCGTGTTCCTCGTCGATCCGGCGCGCCGCTGCCCGCGCCTGCTCGGCATCGGTCACGTCGAGCTGGACGAAACGGACGTCCGAGTCCCCGGTGTTCAGTGCGGCCACGGCCAGCGCGCCGCGGTCCGGGTCGCGGGACCCGGCGTACACGGTCATTCCCTCGGCCGCCAGCCGACGGGCGATCTCGCGGCCGATCCCCTTGTTCGCACCGGTCACCAGCGCGACTTCACCGCGGTGTCGCATGAGTAGTCTCCTTCGACTTTCGGCTTTCCGCCTTCGACCTTCGGCTTCGGGCTTCGGGCTTCGGGCTTCGTTCTTCGGGCTTCGACGCCCGATGCCTCAACTTCACCAGCGCGAGGGGCGTTTGGGGAAAGTCCGGTTCGGCCTCGTGCTATACCGTGCGGGTATGGTCGACATCGAGGTGCGGGAGCTGCGGTACTTCCGGGCCGTGGTCCAGGAGCTCAACTTCTCGCGGGCGGCGCGGCGCCTGGGGATGTCACAGCCGCCACTCTCCCGCGCCATCGCCCAACTCGAACGGCGGCTGGGCGTACGGCTCTTCGAGCGCGGCAATCGGCGGATGGAGCTGACGCCGGCGGGCATCGCCCTGGCGGAGGAGGCGGTCCGTGCTCTCGACGCGGTCGAGGCCGCCGCCCGTCGGACGCGCCGCGCCGGTGCGGCCGTGCCGTCGCTCGTCCTCACGGCCAAGGCCGGCGTGGCGACGCACCTGCTGCGCCGCGTGGTCACCGCCTACCGGGCCCTGCCCGGTGCCCCGGACGTACGGGTCACCCTCAGCGGCTACGGCGAGCAGGCGGCCATGGTCCGGGACGGACGCGCGGACGTGGCGCTGCTCGGGACCCCCTTCGACCGGCACGGGATCGAGTACGAGCCGCTGTTCTCCGAACCCCGGGTGGCCGTGCTCCCCGCGGGCCATCCGCTGGCCGCCCGCGCCGCGCTGAGCTGTGCCGATCTGGAAGACCTGCCCATGCCGAACTGCCCGGGCCTGAGCGGTGCGGAACGGGCCTACTGGTCGGAGCCCGGCGTGCCCGGTCCGGTTGTCCGCGACAGCTCGCAGCTCATGGAAGCCGTGGCGCTGGGCCAGGCGGTGGCCCTGATTCCGGAGTCCTTGGCGGAACTGCACCCCCGGGGCGACGTGGTCCACCGGCCGGTTCCCGACGCGAAGCCGTACGAGACGGCTGTCGCCTGGCGCGAAGGGATCCGCGAGGGCTGGGTGGGGCGGTTGGTGCGGACGGTGGCGGAGCTGGCAGAGCGGGAGGTGCGACGGGCCGCGTGAGGCGGGTGGACGGGAGTCTTCCGAGCCGGGGGCGGCGGGGTGGCTTCGTCGCCGAGGGCAGCCGACGCCCGTCCCCTCGCCGTCCATGTCGGGACGGCGGCGGCGGGCTGTTCCTGGAGGACGGCTTCGTCGGCCGTCAGGCGGAGGGCCGGCGGGACGTCGCGTCGTCCGGCGTGAGGTCGCGGGCGAGGACGATCTCGCCGTCGTCCAGGTCGCCCGTCTCGCCGAAGCCGGCCGCCCGGTAGAGCCGGAAGGCGACGTGGTTGCCCGGTACGACGCTGAGGCGCATCCGGGTGTGCCCCGCCGCGCGGGCGCGGTCGAGGACGGCGGCCAGACCGGCGTGGCCGAGCCGCTGCCCCTGGAAGCGCTGGTCGATCATGTAACGGGAGAGCGAGACGGTCCCGGGGGTGTCCTCGGACGGGTGCAGCAGGGCGAACCCGATCAGATCGGAGCCGTGCAGCAGGGCGAGCGGATCGGCCGCCGGGTACGCCCAGGCGTCGGCCAGCGAGCGGACGTTGGGGGCGACGAACTCCCGTTGGCCGGACCCCACGTCCAGGGCGATGACCGCCTCGTAGGTGTCCACGGTGACCGGTTCGCAGCGCACGGGGATCATGCGCGGCATCCTAGGCAGCGGGGTCCGGGGCGTCACTCGGGTTCCGCTCCTCCGCGGCTCGCCGCGCCGCTTCCGCGTTCTCCGCGTTCTTTCATACGAGGTTCTCTCATACGAGCCGCACCGAACCCATGGCCCGCGTCACCGTGATCTCGATCAGGACGCGGTCGGGGCTGGGCTCGGGGGTCCGCTCGTAGCGCTCCGCGTAGCGGGCGACCGCGTCGGCGACGGCGTCCGGCTCCGTGCGGACGACGGCCGTGCCCTCCAGGGTGGCCCACAGCCCGCCCGGAGCGACCTGGCAGAGCGCGACGCGGAGGCCGTCCGGGCCGGCCGCGAGGACGTTGGAGACCTTGGCGCTCTGCTTGCGGGTGATCACCCGGGCTATGGACGCCTCCGGGTCGAACGTGGCACCCACCGGCACGACGTGCGGGCTGCCGTCCCGGCGGAGGGTGGTGAGGGTCGGGAAATGGCGCTCGCGCCAGAACGCGACGTAGGCGTCCGGCAGGTTGCGGAGGTCGTGGGCCATGGCCGCCAGGGTAGTGGCCCGGGAGTCAGAGGAAGTCGGTGGTGTCGAGATCGAAGTCGAAGGGGGCGGGGAGGGGGAGGGGCTTGCCGAAGGGGACGCTGTGCACCTCCGTGTAGTCCTCCTTCGCCGGTTCGGCGAAGAGCGTCACCGTGCTCTCGTCGCGGTCCACGAGGAGGTAGAGGGGGATGCCGGCGCGGGCGTAGCAGTGGCGCTTGGCGACGCGGTCGCGTTCCGGCTTGCTGCTGGTCACCTCGGCGACCATGGCGACGCCTTCCGGGGGCATCCACGTCGGTGCGCCACGGAAGAGACGTCGTTCCCGCGGGGCGAAGGTGGCGTCCGGAATGGCGTAGTTCTTCGGGCACGACCCGCCTCGGGGCAGTTTCAGCCCCTTGTTGCCCGAGTACTGCATGCGGACCTTCGCGTGGTCGTACATCTGCGCGACGATCAGCTCGATGGCGTCCTCGTGGTCGCCGTCCGGCGCCGGTGACACGACGATCTCCCCCTCGATGAATTCCGCCTGGAACCCCTCCGGGGTCTCCAGGGTCAGGAAGTAGTCCAGGAGGGTCTCTTCCGGCGTCATAAGCCTTGGCTCTTGTGCCATAGCCGTCATGCTGCACCTCCCCGTAAGCGAACGCCAGCATGGCGCCCCCGCCCCCGGTGGCGGCCCGTTCGTCGTACCGCTTCACTCGCAAGGGGGAGCGCCGGGGGAGTGTCCGGACGGACTACCGTGGCAAGGGTTGAGTGGAATAGACTCAACTTATCGCACGTTGCCGAAAGCAGGATGAAGAAGCGAACCCGAGGAGGAGCTCCCCGTCGTGGATGCCGAGCTGACCAACAAGAGCCGTGAGGCGCTGAGCGCCGCCCATGAGCGGGCCGTGTCGGCCGGGCATGCCGATATGACCCCCGCCCACCTGCTGCTGGCCCTGCTGGCCGGGCAGGAGAACGAGAACCTGCTCGACCTGCTGGCCGCCGTGGAGGCGGACGCCGCGGTGCTGCGCGGCGGGGCCGAGCGGGTGCTGGCCGGGCTGCCGAGTGTGCAGGGGTCGACCGTGGCGCCCCCGCAGCCCACCCGGGAGCTGCAGGCGGTGCTGGTGGACGCCGGGGAGCGGGCCCGTGATCTGGGGGACGAGTACATCTCCACCGAGCACCTGCTGATCGGGCTGGCCGCCAAGGGCGGCCGGGTCGCCGAGCTGCTGGAGCAGCAGCGGGCCTCCGCCAAGCGGCTGCTCGACGCGTTCGAGAAGGCGCGCGGCGGGCAGCGGGTGACGACGGCCGATCCCGAGGGCACGTACAAGGCGCTGGAGAAGTTCGGTACGGACTTCACCGCCGCCGCGCGGGACGGCAAGCTCGACCCGGTCATCGGGCGGGACCACGAGATCCGCCGTGTGGTGCAGGTGCTCTCCCGCCGCACCAAGAACAACCCGGTGCTCATCGGCGAGCCGGGCGTCGGCAAGACGGCCGTCGTGGAGGGGCTGGCGCAGCGGATAGTGAAGGGCGACGTCCCGGAGTCGTTGAAGGACAAGCGGCTGGTCTCGCTGGACCTGGGCGCGATGGTGGCCGGTGCCAAGTACCGCGGTGAGTTCGAGGAGCGGCTGAAGACCGTCCTGGCGGAGATCAAGGCCAGCGAGGGCCGGATCATCACCTTCATCGACGAGCTGCACACCGTCGTCGGCGCGGGCGCCGGCGGGGACTCGGCGATGGACGCGGGCAACATGCTCAAGCCGATGCTCGCCCGCGGCGAGCTCCGCATGGTCGGTGCGACGACGCTGGACGAGTACCGGGAGCGGATCGAGAAGGACCCGGCCCTGGAGCGGCGCTTCCAGCAGGTGCTGGTCGCCGAGCCGTCGGTGGAGGACTCCATCGCGATCCTGCGCGGGCTCAAGGGCCGCTACGAGGCGCACCACAAGGTGCAGATCGCGGACGCGGCGCTGGTCGCGGCCGCCACCCTCTCGGACCGCTACATCACCTCCCGGTTCCTGCCGGACAAGGCGATCGACCTGGTCGACGAGGCCGCCTCCCGGCTGCGGATGGAGATCGACTCCTCGCCGATGGAGATCGACGAGCTCCAGCGGGCCGTCGACCGGCTCAAGATGGAGGAGCTGGCGCTCCGCAACGAGACGGACGAGGCGAGCAAGGAGCGGCTGGCCAAGCTCCGCCGCGACCTCGCCGACAAGGAGGAGGAGCTGCGCGGGCTCACCGCGCGCTGGGAGAAGGAGAAGCAGTCCCTCAACCGCGTCGGCGAGCTGAAGGAGCGCCTCGACGACCTGCGCGGGCAGGCCGAGCGCGCCCAGCGCGACGGCGACTTCGACACCGCGTCCAAGCTGCTCTACGGCGAGATCCCGGCCGTCGAGCGGGAGCTGGAGGAGGCCGCGGAGGCCGAGGCCGAGCAGGAGGCGGCCTCCCGGGACCTCATGGTCAAGGAGGAGGTCGGCCCCGACGACATCGCCGAGGTCGTGGCGGCCTGGACGGGCATCCCGGCCGGCCGGCTGCTGGAGGGCGAGACCCAGAAGCTGCTGCGCATGGAGGAGGAGCTGGGCAAGCGGCTGATCGGGCAGGAGGAGGCCGTCCGGGCGGTCTCCGACGCGGTGCGCCGCTCGCGCGCCGGGATCGCCGACCCCGACCGGCCCACCGGTTCGTTCCTCTTCCTCGGCCCGACCGGCGTCGGCAAGACCGAGCTGGCCAAGGCGCTCGCGGACTTCCTGTTCGACGACGAGCGGGCGATGGTCCGCATCGACATGAGCGAGTACGGCGAGAAGCACTCCGTCGCCCGCCTCGTCGGCGCGCCCCCCGGCTACGTCGGCTACGAGGAGGGCGGCCAGCTCACCGAGGCGGTGCGGCGCCGGCCGTACACCGTGGTGCTGCTGGACGAGGTGGAGAAGGCCCACCACGAGGTCTTCGACATCCTGCTCCAGGTGCTGGACGACGGCCGGCTCACCGACGGCCAGGGGCGGACGGTCGACTTCCGCAACACCATCCTCATCCTCACCTCCAACCTGGGCTCGACGTTCCTGGTCGACCCGCTGTTGAAGGAGGAGCAGAAGAGGGAGAAGGTGCTGGAGACGGTCCGGACCGCGTTCCGCCCGGAGTTCCTCAACCGGCTCGACGACATCGTGGTGTTCCACCCGCTGGGCACCGGCCAGTTGGAGCGGATCGCCCGCATCCAGATCGACCAGCTCCAGCGGCGGCTCGCCGACCGGCGGCTCACTCTGGACGTCGACGAGTCCGCGCTGCGCTGGCTGGCCGCGCTCGGCCACGAGGGCCCGGACGAGGCGCCCGACCTCACCTACGGCGCCCGGCCGCTGCGCCGCCTGGTGCAGACCGCGATCGGCGACCAGCTCGCGCGCGCCATCCTCGCCGGCGAGGTGCGGGACGGCGACACGGTCCGCGTGGAGCGGGTCCCGGGCGAGGACGGGCTGTCGGTGCGGGCGGCGTCGTAAGGCGGCGGCCCGCCGGCCCGGGCGGCCCGTCGGCCCGGACTCCGGACGGCCCGGAGTGCCCCCCTGGCGCGTGGTCGGTGAGCGACGCATGCGCCAGGGGTTGCGGGGCAGGGGCTGGTGTGGGGGAGGATGGCCGCAACCGTACGAAGGGAAATCCACGGTGAGCATCGACCCGTCCTCGATTCCGAATTTCGGGGGCCAGCCCGAGCCGCAGCCCGAAGAGACGGGCCCGGCCGGTCCCGTCATCCCCGACCAGGACCTGGTCAAGCAGCTCCTGGAGCAGATGGAGCTGAAGTACCTCGTGGACGACGAGGGTGACCTCGCGGCTCCGTGGGAGCAGTTCCGTACGTATTTCATGTTCCGCGGTGAGGAGGAGCAGCAGGTCTTCTCCGTGCGGACGTTCTACGACCGGCCGCACGGCATCGACGACAAGGGCAAGCTGCTCGAGGTCATCGACGACTGGAACCGCCGCACCCTGTGGCCCAAGGTCTACACGCACACCAACGACGACGGCACGGTCCGCCTCATCGGCGAGGCCCAGATGCTGATCGGCGTCGGGGTGTCGCTGGAGCACTTCGTGTCCAGCACCGTCAGCTGGGTCCGCGCCTCGGTCGAGTTCGACCGCTGGCTCGTGGAGCAGCTGGGTCTGGAGGAGGACCTGGAGTCCGGCGACGGCGACGGCGGCGACAAGCCCGACGCCGACGCCTGATCCTCCGGACGACGCCGGCCCGGGCCCTGCATGGGCAGCCCCGGCCCTACATGGGCAGCCGGGCCGCCGTCACCAGGTAGGTCCCGTAGACCAACGAGAGCCCGGCCAGCGCGCCGACCGTCACCGCGACGGTGCGCGACCGGGCTCTCGTCATGCCCAGGGCCAGCGGGATCAGCAGCGGGAAGGCGGGCAGCAGGAAGCGCGGCTTGGACGCGAAGTAGCTGGAGCCGCCGAGGGCGATCACGCACAGCACCAGGGTGTAGGCCAGCAGTGGGGCGGGCGGCCGTTCCAGCACGAGGAAGACGAGCGCGACCAGCGCGACGACCAGGACGCCCAGGGAGCCGTAGTACGCCATCCCGTCGCGGCCGGTGAACAGGTGCCGGACGAACCGGAACGCGTCGGCGCCGAAGTCGAACCGCGACCCCCACCGCCGTTGCACGGTGAAGTAGCCCAGCGGGCCGAACCCCGAGCGGTGGCCGGCCCACAGCACGTAACCGGCCCACCCCAGCGGGGCGAGCGCGAGGCCGGTCCACAGCCGCCAGTCGGCGCGGGAGCGCGGTTCCCGGCGCAGGATGGCCAGCGTGGCGCAGCCGACGGCGGCGGCGACGGCGATGGCGTTGGGCCGGGAGAGCCCGGCGGCCAGCGCGAGCGCCCCCGCCCAGAGGTGCCGGCGGGTGACGACGGCGTAGAGCGCCCACGCGGCGAGGGCGGTCATCAGGGATTCCGTGTAGCCCATCGTCTGCACGATGGAGTGGGGCAGCAGCCCCCAGAGGAGCACCAGCCAGGTGGCCGCCCGCCGCCCGTACAGCCGCTCGCCGACGGCGTAGATCCCCCAGGCCGCGCAGGCCGCGGCGGTCCAGGCGACGACGAGCTGCGCGGAGACGATCGAGAACGGGGTCAGCACGGTCACCGCGTGCACCAGGCCGGGGAAGAGCGGGAAGAACGCGTAGTCGCTGTAGATCACCGAGTGGCTGGTGGGGGACGGGAGGATCAGTCCGTAGCCGTCCTCGGCGATGCCCGCGTACCAGATCGCGTCCCAGGAGTGGCCGAGCAGGGTGCGCGGGTGGCGGCCGGTGGACCAGGCCCAGGAGGCCATCGTGGCCACGCCGGCCAGCCGGGCCGCGGCGTAGAGCACGAGCGCGGGCAGGGCGCGGCGCAGCGCCTCGCGCGCCCGTTCCCGGCGCCGGGCCTGGCCGCCGGCGGGGGCGCGGCGCGGCTCCGGGGCACGGACGGGCACGGCGGTGTCGGCGGACACGGGACCTCCTCGGGGCACCTCCCGGGCCGGCCGGGGAGGGCGCGGCCGGGCCCCGCGGGGACGGGCCGGGCGGCGGGACCGGTCGGGGCGCCGGGGACGGCGCCGGTACGGACGGTGCGGAACGTGCGGCATACCGACCATGCGTCCGGGGCCTCGCGCGCGTGGCGCGTCACGCCCGTAGGGGGCGCGGCTTCCACCCGGCTGGCGCACCGGGACGGCGGCGCCCGGTACCCGGGCACGGGTGTTCGCGTCCGCCTAGGGTGGTCCGGGTCACGGACAGTCCGGAGGACGACCGGGAGGGGCGCGGATGAGCGCGGAACACGGTGGAGCGCACGGCGGAGCGCCGGGCGGCACGGGGAACGGGACGCGGGGGCCGGCGGCCCGGCTCACGGGACTCGGCACGTCGGTGTTCACGGAGATGACCGAGCTGGCCCGGAGCACCGGGGCGGTCAACCTGGGGCAGGGCGTGCCGGAGCTGGGCAGCCCGCGCGCGCTGCTGGAGGACGTCGCGGCGGCGGTGCTGGCCGGGGCCAACCAGTACCCGCCGGCGCACGGCACGCCCGCGCTGCGCGAGGCGGTCGCCGCGCACCAGCGGCGGCGGTACGGGCTGGAGTACGACCCGCTGGGCGAGGTGCTGGTGACGACGGGCGCCACCGAGGCGCTCGCCGGGGCGCTGCTGGGGCTGTGCGATCCGGGGGACGAGGTGCTGGCCTTCGACCCCTGCTACGACGCCTACGCGGCGGTGGCCCGCTTCGCGGGCGCGAAGCTCGTGCCCGTGCCGCTGGTCACGGAGGGGGACGCCTTCGTGCTGGACGCGGACGCGCTGCGGGCCGCCGTCACGCCGCGGACCCGGGTGCTGGTGCTGAACACGCCGCACAACCCGACGGGCAAGGTCTTCACATCGGCGGAACTGGAGGCCGTCGCCGCGGTGTGCCGCGAGCACGGGCTGACGGTTGTGACGGACGAGGTGTACGAGCACCTGGTGTTTGGCGAGGGCAGCCAAGAAGGGGCAGAAGGAGCAGAAGGGGGAGAGCGGAACGGGCCCGTCCATCGGACGATCGCCGCGCTGCCCGGGATGCGGGAGCGGACGTTGACCGTCTCGTCGGCCGGCAAGACGTTCGGGGTGACGGGCTGGAAGGTCGGCTGGGTCTGCGGGCCCGCGCCGCTGGTGGCGGCGGTGGCGGGAGTGAAGCAGTTTCTCACCTACACCTCGGGCGCGCCCTTCCAGGACGCGCTCGCCCGGGCGCTGGGGGGCGTGGAGGAGTGGGCAGCGGAGCTGCGGCGGACGCTGGGGCGCAACCGGGATCTGCTGAGCGACGGACTGACGCGCGCCGGGTTGCGCCCCTACCGGGCGGACGCCGGGTATTTCGTCCAGGCGGACATCCGCGCGTGGGGGCATGGGGACGGCGTGCGATTCTGCCGTGAACTCCCTTTGCGCGCCGGGGTGGTGGCCATTCCGACATCCGCCTTCTTTGTGCGCCCGGGCGCCCCGTCCCATCTGGTGCGATTCTCGTTCTGCAAGCGCGAGGAAGCCGTTCTCGACGCCGTGGAACGGCTGGAGCGGGCGGCGTCCGCCGGATCGCGCTGAGCCCGGAGTGTGCGCCCCCGGCGGGTAAACCCGCCGGGAAACCCCTGGCAAAGGGCGTTTGATCTGGGGATTTGCAAGTGGCCCATGCTTGACCGCATATGCGCCCGGCGGCGACAACTGCCGCCGGGCGTTGTTTCGTTGAACATGTGAGCTGTCCGGCCCACGCGTGGATGGAAAATCGACGATGATGGGTAAAAATGCTGTGGGCGCCGTTGGCTTCATGATTTCCTTTCGATCAGAGCCACGTTCAGAGAAAACTCCTGGGATTCTCGGAATCGCCTCCGCCGGATCCGGGAGCCTCCAAAGCGGGCATGAGCCGGCGCCTCGAAGATCTGGTCCTCCTCGGGTGGGCCGGCCATCCCCCCACTGTTCGCTCGCGGAGCCGACCCATGCTCACCACCCTCAAGACCGGCTACACCGACACCCGCGCGGCCGACCTGGCCTGGTGCCTGGGCCGGGAACCGCTGCCGGCGCTGGCCGTACTGGATCTCCAACTCGACGCGTCGTCGGTGCAGTTGCGCCTGCTCGGCGCCTCCCACCAGGTCCTTCTGGAGGAGGACAGCGGCAGCTGTTCGGAGACGGTCGCCTGCATACCCGGCAGCAGCACCCCACTGCCCCTGGGCGTCGCCAAGCGCGTCGGCAGCTGGGAGTACGAATTCGCGGCCCGCGTCGAGACCTTGACCCGGTGCTCCTTCGCCGGGCGCGCGCAGGAGCTGCTGGCGCTGGTGGCCGAACACCCCCAGGGGCTCGCCGGAACGTTTCCGGGCGATCCGCACGCCTTCACCGCCCTGCTCGCCCAGCGCCGGGACGGCCAGGTCAGCTGGCGCACCTGGCACGCGTACCCGCAGGAGGGGCGGCTGGTCGTCACCCGCACCCGGGTGGGCGTGCGCGCCGACTGCGTCACGCCGGTGGGCGCGCGGGGCGCCGCCCCCCACCCTGGCGCGAGCCCCCTGGCGAACGGCCCGTCCCTCAACTAGCTCGTGCGACACCCGCATTGAACTCGTGTGGGTGACGTGACGTGGCCGGATCGTGACGTAGCGTTCCGGCATGATCTACCGACCGGTACCCGCACGCTTGCCCGTACCGGCCGGGCTCGGCCGTCTGCTCGTGCTGATCACGGTCTTCGTCTGCGCCGCCTGCGGCCTGGTGTACGAGCTGGAACTGGTCGCCCTGGCCTCGTACCTCATCGGCGATTCCGTCACCCAGGCGTCCGTCGTGCTGTCGGTGATGGTCTTCGCCATGGGTGTGGGATCGCTGCTGGCCAAACGGCTGCGGCGGCGCGCCGCGCTCGGCTTCGCGGCCGTGGAGGCGGTACTGGCCCTGGTCGGCGGGCTGTCGGCGATGGCGCTCTACGCCTGCTTCGCGTGGTACGGCCGCGCGTGGCCCGCTCTCGTGGTGTTCTCCCTGGTCATCGGGGTGCTCATCGGGGCCGAGGTGCCGCTGCTGATGACCCTCATCCAGCGCGTCCGGCGGCAGGACGCGGGCGGCGCGGTCGCCGACCTCTTCGCCGCCGACTACGTGGGCGCCCTCGTCGGTGGGCTCGCCTTCCCGTTCCTGCTGCTGCCGATGCTCGGCCAGCTCACCGGGGCGCTGGTGACCGGTGCGATCAACGCCGTGGCGGGCGGGGCGCTGGTGCTCGCGGTGTTCCGGGGCGACCTCAGCGCCCGCGCCCGCCGGGCCGTGACGGCGGCGAACGCGCTGGTCCTGGCCCTGCTCGCGGTCTGCTCGGCCCTCACGGGACCGTTCGAACGGGCCGCCCGGCACGCGGTGTACGGCGGGGACGTCCGGGTCGCCGTCCGCACCGAGCTCCAGGAGATCGTCCTCACCGGGGGCGGCCGCGGCGGCCGTCCGCTCGCCCTTTTCCTCAACGGCCGGCTGCGGTCCGCCGGTGGTTCCTCCCGCTACCAGGAGGCGCTGGTGCGGCCCGCGACGGCCGGCCCCCACCGGCGCGTCCTGGTGCTCGGCGGCGGCGACGGCCTCGCCCTGCGCGAGGTGCTGCGGCGGCCCGGGGTGGCGGCGGTGACGGTCGTCGAGCCGGACGCGGCGGTGGTGCGGCTCGCCCGTACCGACCCCGGCCTGCGCCGCCTCAACCGGGACGCCTACGCCGACCCCCGGGTCACCGTCGCGCACGCCGACCCCTTCGCCTGGCTGCGGCGCGCCGCGGCCGCCGGGGACCCCTACGACGTGGAGGTCTGCGATCTGCCGGGGCCGGACGGGCCCGGGGGCGCCAAGCTGTACTCGCAGGAGTTCTACGGGCTGGCCGCGCGGCGCCTCGCGCCCGGCGGGCGCCTGGTGGTGCACGCCGGGCGTGTGTCGGGGAACGCGCACGACTTCTGGACGGTGGACGCGACCCTGCGGTCGGTCGGCCTGGCCACCGAGGCGTACCGGGCCGGGGCGGCGGGCGAGGAGTGGGGGTTCCTGCTGGCCGGCCGGGCGGAGGAGGGCGCTCCGGGGCGGGGGCCGGATCGGGGCGAGGGGCTGCCCGCGGGGCTGCCCGAGGCGTCCGCCGTGGGCGCCCGGCCCGTCGTACGGCCGCCGGGCGCGGCGGAGCCGCCGTCGACGCTGATGCGTCCGCGGTACGAGGAGTGAGCGCGGCGCCGCGGTGCCGGCTCGGGGCCGCACGCGCGCTCCGAGCCCCGCCGCCGCGGTCGCTCCCCGGTCCTCCGGGGCCGCGCGCCCGCCGAACTCCGCCGCCGGCCCCTACCGCCCCGACCCGCGGGCCGTCTCGCGGAAGGCTCCCGGGGTCACCCCGGCCCGCTGCTGGAAGAACTTCGAGAAGTTCGCGGCGTCCTCGAAGCCCAGCCGTTCCCCGACCCGGACGACCGCCAGGTCGCTGTGGGCCAGCAGCCGCTTGGCCTCCAGCACCACCCGCCGGTCGATGAACTCCTTGGCGCCCACCCCGGCCGCGGCCAGGGTGGCGCGGGAGAGGGTGCGGGGCGCGTAGCCGAGGGCGCGGGCGTAGTCGGCGACCCGGTGGGTCGTGGCGAAGTCGCGTTCCACGGCGGCGCGGAAGCGGAGGAACGCGTCCGCCGGCGCCGGGACCCGGCTGCCCACCGGCGCGGTGAGATGTGCCAGCCGGAGGACCAGCACGGACAGCAGATGGCGCAGGACGTCGGCGTGCACGTCGGCGGGCAGTCCGGCGCCGGTGCGGAAGTCGGCCGCGAGATGGCGTACCGCGCAGGTCACCGCCTCGCGGTCGGTGCCGACGGGCTGCCACAGCACGGGGTGGAACGGGTCGTCGGCCAGCGCCGCGACGGGCGAGCCGGGCGGCAGGAAGTTCGGCTGGGCGAGGATCACCGTGCCCTCGATCCGGGCCGCGTCCCCGAAGCTCTGTACCTGGCCGGGGCGCACCCAGAGCACCGAGCCCTCGGTCAGCCAGTAGCCCGTGAAGTCCACGGTGTGCGAGGTGGCGCCCGAGTCGACGACCACGAGCTGGTGGAAGTCCAGCCGCTGCGGCCGGGGCAGCAGTCCCTCGGGCGCCCGGGCGCGCAGTTCCGCGACGGTCATCACCTCGATGCCCTGCGGTGTGCCCGGCGGCGGCCGGTAGGTGAGCTCGACGATGCTGTCGGCCTGGCTGGTGCCGCCGACGGCGTCCGTGCACTCGTGTCGCTTTTTCACCATGACGGGACCCGAGCGTACCTGGTTGTGCCGCTTCCGTCCTCGTAGCGTTGTCATCAGTCACCACAGTGATTTCACAGGCAACTACTCAGAGGAGAACGAGGTGAACGCCATGGCACGGCCCCGGCAGACCGTCACCTACGCATTCGACGCCTACTGCGGCTGGTGCTACGGCTACGGCCCCACCGTCCGCGAGTTCGCGGCCGTGAACGCCGACCGGCTCGACCTGCGGGTGCTGAGCGGCGGTCTGTTCACCGGCGCCCGGGCCCAGCCGGTGGGCGCGTACGCCTCGTACATCCCGCAGTCGGACGCCCGGATCGCCGAGCTGACGGGCGCGGTCTTCGGCACGGCGTACTCCCGGGCGGTGGCGGAGGGCACGACCGTGCTCGACTCCGCCGACGCGGCGACGGCGCTGGTCGCGCTGGCCCGGCAGGCGCCCGAGCGGACGCTCGAACTGGCCGGGGCGCTCCAGGGCGCCTGGTACCGCGACGGGCGCAGCCTGTCCGACCCCGCGACCCTCAAGGCCGTCGCCGCCGAGGCCGGCCTGGACGCGGACGAGGCGGCCGCCGCCTACGCCCGTCCCGACGTCCGGCAGGAGGCGCTGGCCGGCTTCCGCGAGGTCCGGCGGCTGGGCGTGGACAGCTTCCCCACCCTGCTGCTGCACACCGCCGACGGCGGCGTCCGCCGGCTCGGCGGCCCCGCGACCTCCGCGCAGGCGCTCACCCGTGCTCTCGACGAGCATGGAACCGGCGCGTGATCCCCCTCGAACCCCACCCCATCCCTCAGGAGAACCCCATGGCGAAGATCGCCCTCTTCGGCGCCAACGGCACGATCGGCAGCCGCGTGCTGCGCGAGGCCCTCGACCGCGGACACCAGGTGACGGCCGTCGTCCGCGACCCCGCCAAGCTCACCGAGCGGCACGCCAACCTCACGGTCACCACCGGTGACGTCCTCGACCCCCAGTCCGTCGCCGCCGCGGCCCAGGGCCAGGACGTCGTCGTCAGCGCGGTCGGCGGCGGCGACGGCCCGGGCCACGTCGCCACCATCAAGCCCGCCGCGGAGTCCCTGGTCGCCGGCCTGCGGACGCTCGGCGACGCGGCACCGCGGCTGATCGCGGTCGGCGGCGCCGGCTCGCTGCGCACGCCGGACGGCAAGCAGGTCTGGGACGCGGAGGGGCTGCCCGAGTTCCTGCTCCAGATCATGCACGCCCACGGTGACGCCCTGGACTTCTACCGCACGGTCACCGACGTGCGCTGGACCAACCTCAGCCCGGCCGGCCTGATCGAGCCCGGCGAGCGCACCGGCGCCTACCGCACCGGCCTGGACGACCTGGTCGTGGACGAGAACGGCAAGAGCCGCATCTCGGTGGAGGACTACGCCGTCGCCCTCGTCGACGAGATCGAGAAGCCGCGGCACATCGGCGAGCGCTTCACGGTCGCCGACTGACCTCACGAAGCCGTGCCCACCGGAAAGTTCGATCGGATTCGACCGGGGAGTCCCTGGTGAAGGACCCGGTGGGTAGGCTCGCTTGCCATGGAGCACGAGGTTTTCGTTCCGTTCCCCGTCGGTGACGTCCGGCGGGCCCTGGCCGACCCCGCCCGGGTGGTCCGGTGCGTCCCGGGCCTCCAGCAGGACGAGGGCGGGACGGACGACGCGGGCGGCGCGCCGGCGAACACCGGGATCACGGTGGCCGGCCGGCTGCGGCTGCGCATCGGCGGGTCGACGATCACCTACCGGGGGTCGCTGCGGCTGACCGAGCACGACGGCGCGTACGAGCTGTCCGCCGAGGGCACCGAGGCCCGCGGCTCGGCGTCCGTGTCGCTCACCCTGAGCGCCCTGCCCGAGGAGGCCCCCGGCGGCACCCGGGTGGCCTGCTCCGGAACGGTGTCCCGGGCCGGCCGGCTGGCCGAGTTCGACACCCGGACGGCCGAGGGCACGGCCCGCCGGCTGCTGGACCGCTTCGCCACCGCGCTCGCCGAGGAACTGGCCCAGGACGTCCGGGACGCGGCGCTCCGCGACGAGCTGCCGCCCCTGGACGACGAGGCGTTCGCTCCCGCCTCCGAGGTGCTGCCCGCCGAGGTCCTGCCGGACGACGAGCCGCCGGCCGAGGCGGCCCACGCCCGCCGGACGATGATCGGCCGCAGCGCCGAGGAGGTCGACCACGCCCCGCCGCGCGGCCGGTACGCACCGGTCCCCGCGCCTGAGACCACGTCCGGCCGGGCGGCCCTGCGCTGGGCGGCCCCGGCGGCGGCCGTCGCCCTCGCCTCCGCCGTGGTCGTCGGCCGGGTGCTGCGCCGCAGGCGGTGACCCCCCCCGGCGGTGACCTGGGGCGGCGTTCCGGCCGGGACGCCGCCGCGTGCCCGCGCCGGAACGCGCCTATCGTCGGGAGGGTGACCAACGCTCAGACGACACTGACCGCAGGCAAGGCCGCGGTGACCGTGGACCAGGAGAACGGCTGCCGCCTCTCCAGCCTCAGGATCGACGGGACCGAACTCCTCCGCCAGGGACCGAAGTACGGCTCCTTCCCCATGGTCCCGTGGTGCGGGCGGATCGCCCAAGGCCGGTTCCGCAACGGCGGCGAGACGCACCAGATGCCCCTGAACCACCTCCCGCACCCGCACGCGCTGCACGGCACCGGCCGCGACACGGCCTGGCGGGTCTCCCGGGCCGAGGACTCCTTCGCCGCGTTCACCTACGACCTCGCCGCCCCCTGGCCGTACCCCGGCCGCGTCACCCAGTTGGTGGAGCTGGCCGAGGACTCGCTGACGCTCACCATGGGCGTCGAGGCGGCCTCGGACTCGTTCCCGGCCCAGGCCGGCTGGCACCCCTGGTTCCTGCGCAACCTCGGCACCGGCGGCGACGCCGAACTGGACTTCGCCCCCGCCTGGCAGGAGGAGCGCGGCGACGACCACCTGCCGACCGGCCGGCGGATCGACCCGCTCCCCGGCCCGTGGGACGACTGCTTCGGCATGCCGGACGGCGTCGCGGTGACCCTGACCTGGCCCGGGGTCCTGGAGCTCAAGATCACCAGCCGCGCCGAGTGGGTCGTCGTCTACGACGAGCAGGACGAGGCCGTCTGCGTCGAGCCGCAGTCCGGACCGCCCAACGGGCTGAACACCATGCCCCGTCTGGTCACCCCCATCGACCCGCTGGAGATCTCCACCACGTGGAGCTGGCGGAGCCTGGCATAGGCTCATGCCCATGAACGCGCGTGACGCCCTGCTGCAGCAGATCAAGGACAAGGCCGTGGTCCACGGCAAGGTGACCCTCTCCTCCGGCAAGGAGGCCGACTACTACATCGACCTGCGCCGGATCACCCTCGACGCCGAGGCCGCCCCGCTGGTCGGCCAGGTGATGCTGGACGCCACCGCCGACCTGGAGTACGACGCCGTGGGCGGGCTGACCCTGGGCGCCGACCCGGTCGCCACCTCGATGCTGCACGCCGCCGCCGCGCGCGGCCGGAAGCTGGACGCCTTCGTCGTCCGCAAGGCGCAGAAGACGCACGGCATGCAGCGCCGCATCGAGGGCCCGGACATCGCGGGCCGCCGGGTGCTCGTCGTCGAGGACACCTCCACCACCGGTGGTTCGCCGCTGACCGCCGTGGAGGCGGCCCGCGAGGCGGGCGCCGAGGTCGTCGCCGTGGCGACGATCGTCGACCGCGGTGCCGCCCAGGCCATCGCCGACGCCGGCCTGCGGTACGTCACCGGTTACCAGCTCGGAGACCTCGGTCTGGCCTGACCTGCGGTTTCCCCAGGGCGTCGAGGACGGGTGCGTGGTTTCACGTGAAACCACGCACCCGTCGGCGTATGCGGCCGCCGTCTGGCCGGGACGCACCGTGTGGAGCAAATCGGGGAGTCTGGGAAGATGGGGACGACGATGAACGTCGCCCCTAGGTCAGGGCCCATCCGTAGCTTCACCCGCACATCACAAGGAGCGGACAGATGCCCATCGCAACTCCCGAGGTCTACAACGAGATGCTCGACCGGGCGAAGGCAGGCAAGTTCGCCTACCCGGCCATCAACGTGACCTCGACGCAGACGCTGCACGCCGCGCTGCGCGGTTTCGCCGAGGCGGAGAGCGACGGCATCATCCAGATCTCCACCGGTGGTGCGGAGTTCCTGGGCGGCCAGTACAGCAAGGACATGGTCTCCGGCGCCGTCGCGCTGGCCGAGTTCGCGCACGCCGTGGCCAAGAAGTACCCGGTCAACATCGCCCTGCACACCGACCACTGCCCCAAGGACAAGCTGGACGGCTACGTCCGCCCGCTGCTGAAGATCTCCCAGGAGCGCGTGGCCGCCGGGCAGAACCCGCTGTTCCAGTCCCACATGTGGGATGGCTCCGCCGAGAAGCTCGACGAGAACCTGGCCATCGCCAAGGAGCTGCTCGCCGAG
The DNA here is from genome assembly GCF_020099395.1 of Streptomyces mobaraensis. Taxonomy (NCBI): domain Bacteria; kingdom Bacillati; phylum Actinomycetota; class Actinomycetes; order Kitasatosporales; family Streptomycetaceae; genus Streptomyces; species Streptomyces mobaraensis. Next base: position 3,932,821 of record NZ_CP083590.1, read on the forward strand.
GCCGTCAAGGCGAAGATCATCCTTGAGGTCGAGATCACCCCGACCGGTGGCGAGGAGGACGGCGTCACCCACGAGATCAACGACGAGCTCTACACCACCGTCGCCGACGTCGAGAAGACCGCCGAGGCGCTTGGCCTGGGCGAGAAGGGCCGCTACCTGCTGGCCGCCTCCTTCGGCAACGTCCACGGCGTCTACAAGCCGGGCAACGTCGTCCTCCGCCCCGAGCTGCTCCGCGAGCTCCAGGACGGCATCGCCGCCAAGCACGGCAAGCAGGACCCGTTCGACTTCGTCTTCCACGGCGGCTCCGGCTCCACCGAGGAGGAGATCCGCACCGCGCTGGAGAACGGCGTCGTGAAGATGAACCTCGACACCGACACCCAGTACGCCTTCACCCGCCCGGTGGCGGCGCACATGTTCAAGAACTACGACGGCGTCCTGAAGGTCGACGGCGAGGTCGGCAACAAGAAGACCTACGACCCGCGCACCTGGGGCAAGCTGGCCGAGGCGAGCATGGCCGAGCGCGTCACCAAGGCGTGCGCCGACCTGCGTTCGACGGGCACCAAGCTCAAGTAGGCCTACGGGCACTGGCTTGAGTAGTCGGCAGGGCATCGCGGAAGGGTCTGGCGTTTGGGCGCCGGGCCCTTTCGCATGGCCTCCCCGGGCGCCCCGGGAGACCATCGGAGCATGAGCGAGTCCGAGCGCCCCCCGACGGAACAGGGAGCGACCACCGCGCCCGGTACGCCGGACGCGGTCACCGGCCCCGGGATCCGGATGGGCACCGCCACCGGACGGTTCGTGCTGCTCACGGCCGTCCTCGGGTCCGGCATGGCGATGCTGGACAGCACCGTCGTCAACGTCGCCCTGCCGCACATCGGCGCCGACCTGGGCGCCGACCTGGCCGTCCTCCAGTGGACGGTGAACGCCTACATGCTCACCCTCGCCGGGCTGATCCTGCTCGGCGGATCGCTCGGCGACCGGTTCGGGCGGCGCCGCGTGTTCGTCGTCGGCGTGGTGTGGTTCGCGCTCGCCTCCCTGCTCTGCGGGATCGCCCCGAACGCCGGGGTGCTGATCGCCGCCCGCGCGCTCCAGGGCGTCGGCGGGGCCCTGCTCACCCCCGGCTCCCTCGCCCTCCTCCAGTCCGTGTTCCGGCCCGACGACCGGGCCGCCGCCGTCGGCGCCTGGTCCGGCCTGGGCGGCGTGGCCTCCGCGATCGGCCCGTTCGTGGGCGGCTGGCTGGTGGACGGGCCCGGCTGGCGCTGGGTCTTCCTGATCAACCTGCCGGTCGCGGCCGTCTGCGTCCCGGTGGCCCTCCGCCACGTCCCCGAGACCCGGGACCCCACGGCCCGTGGGCGCTTCGACGCGGCCGGGGCCGCCCTCGGCGCCCTGGCCCTCGCCCTGGTCACCTACGCCCTGATCGCCGCGCCCGACCGGGGAGCGTCCCCCTGGGTCATCGGCCCGGCCGTCGCCGGAGTGCTGCTCGGCGCCCTCTTCGTGTACGTCGAGGGGCGCCTCGCCGACCCGATGCTGCCGCCGGGCATCTTCGCGATCCGCACCTTCTCGGCGGTCAACGCCGTCACCGTCTGCGTCTACGCGGCTTTCAGCGGCTTCTTCTTCCTCTCCGTGCTCCAGCTCCAGATCGTCGCCGGCTGGTCCGCGCTGGCCGCCGGCACCGCGCTGCTGCCCACCACCGTCCTGATGCTGCTGCTCTCCTCTCGCGCGGGGCGGTTCGGGCAGGCCGTCGGCCCCCGGCTGCCGCTCACCGCCGGGCCGCTGCTGTGCGCGGCGGGCATGCTGCTGATGACGCGGGCCGGAGCGGGCGCCGTCTACTGGCGGGACGTGCTGCCCGCCCTCGTCGTCCTGGGTCTCGGCATGACCCTCCTCGTCGCCCCGCTCACCGCCACCGTCCTGGCCTCGGTCGACGTCGGCCGGGCCGGCCTGGCCAGCGGCATCAACAACGCCGCCGCCCGGGCCGCCGGCCTCGTCGCGGTGGCGGCACTGCCGCTGCTCGCCGGGATGGGCCCCGAGGCGTACCGCGACCCCGGCGCCTTCGGGAGCGCCTTCCGGCGGGCGATGGCCTGGTGCGCCGGGTCGCTGGTGGTGGGCGCGGTGCTGGCCTGGACGACGATCCGGGAGCCGCGGCGCGGGGGCTGCCACCCGGAGTGCGACTTTCACTGCGGGGTGACCTCGCCTCCGCTGGATCCCGGGGAGAACGGATCCCGCCGGCCGCCGGGGCCGCCGGAGCCGGGGCCAGGGCCGGGACCGGGGGCGTAGTCGCCGCCGGAGCCCCGGAGCCCCGGAGCCCCGGAGCCGCCGGAGCCGGGGTGACGCCTCTCCTGGCGCCCCCGCGGCGACAGTGCAGACTGGAGCCCATGGCCATTCACCAGAACCTGCTCGGGGGACCGCCCCCGACCCACCTGCCCGACGACCCCGAGCCGCGCGAACTGCTCGCCTCCGGCGCCGCGCCCTCCGAGGTCGCCGCCAAGTACCCCGCCTCCTCGCTCGCCTGGGCGCAGCTCGCCGACGAGGCGTTCGAGGCCGGCCGGGTCGTCGAGTCGTACGCCTACGCCCGCACCGGCTACCACCGCGGCCTTGACGCGCTGCGCCGCAGCGGGTGGAAGGGGCACGGGCCGGTGCCGTTCGAGCACGAGCCGAACCGGGGCTTCCTGCGGGCGCTGCACGCGCTGGCGCGGGCCGCGCAGGCGATCGGGGAGCAGGAGGAGTACGAGCGGTGCTCGGGGTTCCTGCGGGACAGTTCGCCTACGGCGGCGAACACGCTGGGCTGAGGCGCCTGCGGCGGGCTGGTGCCCCGGTCCCGCCCCCAGAGGGGGGACCCCCACCTTCGCCGATTCCTGGAGCTCCGCCCCAGACCCCGAAACCGCGCTCCGCGCGGTTGTCCTCAAGTGCCGGACGGGCTTAATCAGCCCGTCCGGCACACCCCTTGCGGGCGCGCCCCAAGGGACGCATGATGCGAACAGGGGACCGGGGCTCCACGCGACGGAAAGGGGCGGACCGCTACCCGGAAGCCGCATGCAGTGCCGAGGAGCCCACGATGCCGCAGCCGCCCACGCCCCCCTCCCTCGAGTTCGAGGCCACGACGCCCTACGAGGACTACGTCCGCGCCGAGGTCCTCTCCACGCTCCAGCACCCGGTCACCGACGATCCGGGGGAGCTCGCGTTCCTCGTCACCACCCAGGTGATGGAGCTGTGGTTCACGCTCCTCGTCCACGAGTGGGAGACCGCCGCCCGCGCGCTGCGCCGGGACGAGCTGCCCACGGTGCTGGCCGCGCTGGAGCGGTCGGTGCACGAGCTGGGGTCGCTCAACGCGTCCTGGGAGCCCATCGCCCGGTTGACGCCCGCCCAGTTCAACCGGTTCCGGCCGGCGCTCGGCGAGGCGTCCGGGTTCCAGTCGGCCATGTACCGCCGGGTGGAGTTCCTGCTCGGCGAGAAGACCACGTCCCTGCTGGTGCCCTACCGCAACGTGCCGCGCGTCCACGCCCGGCTGGAGAAGGCGCTGCACGAACCGTCGCTGTACGACGAGGCGTTGCGCTGGCTCGCCCGGCACGGCCACCCGGTGCCCCGCGCGGTGCTCGACCGGGACGTGACGGCGCGCTACGAGCCCGACCCGGGCGTGGAGGAGGTGTGGCGGCGCGTCTACGCCGACGGCCAGGGCGGCGACGCGTACCGGCTCGGCGAGCAGCTGACCGAGATCGCCGAGCGGGTGTGGCGCTGGCGCAACGACCACCTGGTCGCCACCCGGCGGGCGATGGGCGCCAAACCGGGCACCGGCGGCTCGTCGGGCGTCGCCTGGCTGGAGAAGCGGGCCGCGAAGACGGTGTTCCCCGAGCTGTGGACGGCGCGCGGCCGTGTCTGACATCGACGCGTCCGCCGCCGAGGCCGCCCGCCTGGACGCCGCCGACGAACTCCACGGCAGGCGCGCCGCGTTCGAGCTCGACGACGACACCGTCTACCTCGACGGCAACTCGCTCGGCGCCCTGCCGCGTACCGTCGCCCCCCGCCTCGCCGACGTCGTCCGCCGCGAGTGGGGGCGGCTGCGGATCCGCTCCTGGGAGGAGTCCGGCTGGTGGGCCGCGCCCGAGCGCGTCGGCGACCGGATCGGACGGCTGGTCGGGGCCGCGCCCGGGCAGGTGGTGGTGGGCGACTCGACCAGCGTCAACGTCTTCAAGGCCGTGGTCGCCGCCGTCCGCCTGGCGGGCGACGGCCGCGACGAGATCCTCGTCGACGCCGCGACGTTCCCGACCGACGGCTACATCGCCACCTCCGCCGCCCGGCTGACGGGCTGCCGGATCCGCGCCGTCCCGGCGTCGGACCTCGCCTCCGCGGCCGGCCCGCGGACCGCCGCCGCCCTGGTCAACCACGTCGACTACCGCACCGGCCGGCTCCACGACCTGCCCGGCACCACCGCCGCCCTGCACGCCGCCGGCGCGCTCGCCGTCTGGGACGTGTGCCACAGCGCGGGCGCGCTGCCCGTCGGGCTGGACGAGCACGGCGTGGACCTCGCGGTCGGCTGCACGTACAAGTACCTGAACGGCGGCCCCGGTTCGCCCGCGTTCCTCTACGTCCGCCACGACCACCAGGACCGCTTCGACTCCCCGCTCCCCGGCTGGAACTCGCACGCCGACCCCTTCGGCATGGACCCCGCCTACCGGCCCGCCGACGGCGCGGCCCGCGGCCGGACCGGGACGCCCGAGATCCTCTCCCTGCTGGCACTGGACGCCGCGCTGGACGTCTGGGACGGCGTCGACCTCGCCGCCGTCCGCGCCAAGAGCCTCGCGCTCACCGACTTCTTCCTGCGCCGCGTGGCCGCGCTCGTCCCGCCCGGCCGCCTGGAGCCCGTGACTCCCGCCGCGCACGCCGAGCGCGGCAGCCAGGTGTCGCTGCGCTGCCCGTCGGGAGCGGAGGACGTCATGGCCGCGCTGGTGCGGCGCGGTGTCGTCGGCGACTTCCGCCGCCCGGACGTGCTCCGGTTCGGCTTCGCGCCGCTGTACACCACCTTCACGGAGACCGAGCGGGCGGCACGGACCCTCGCGGAGGTGCTGTGAAGGGCGAGGAAGAGGCGCTGTTCGGGCTCCCGTACGTCCCGCCCGACGCCACCACCGCCTACGGCCCGCACCCCGACCAGCTCGTCGACCACTACCTGCCCCGCGGCATGCCCAACGGCGTCCGCGTCACCCTGCTGCACGGCGGCTTCTGGCGCGCCGCGTACGACCGGCGGCACCTCGCCCCGCTCGCGGCCGCGCTGGCCGCGCGCGGGTTCGACACCGCCCTCGCCGAGTACCGGCGGGTCGGCGGCGGGGGCGGCTGGCCCGCCACCTTCGACGACGTGCGGTCCGCCCTCGCCGCCGGACCGCCGGGCACCCGGCCGCACGTCCTCGTCGGCCACTCGGCCGGCGGCCACCTCGCGCTGTGCGCCGCCGCGCGGGTGGACGCGGGGGTGGACGCGGTGGTGGCCGTCGCCGCCGTCGCCGACCTGGCCCTGGCCCGGCGGCTGGGGACCGGCGGCGGCGCCGTCGACGCGCTGCTCGGCGACCGTCCGGCGGCGGAGGCCGACCCGGCGCTGCTGCGGCCCCGCGTCCCCGTCGCGCTGCTGCACGGCTCGGCCGACCCCGAGGTGCCGGTGGAGCTGTCCCACCGCTACGCCGTCGCCGCCCGGCTGCTGGGCACGGCCGAGCTGCGCGTCCTGCCCGGCGTCGGGCACTACGCGCCGGTCACCCCCGGCACGGCGGCGTGCGAGGCGCTGCTGCGGGTCGTCGCGGAGAGCATCGGGCCCGAGCCGGAAGCGGGCCGCGTAGTACTTGAGACGGATGCCGACGGATCCCCATGAACGGGGACGACGTACGCCGTCCGGGTGCTTACGGTGGAACGCGTGAACCATTCCTCCGGGACGACCCTCCGCAGTGAGCTGCTCATGCTGAAGAGCGCCCTCGACGGCATCCACCGCGACCTCTTCGCCGACGCCTTCGCCTTCCGACCGCTGGCGCCGCTCGCGGACCGTAGCCGGCTCCTCGCCGTGGTGCCGCGCGCGACCCGCCGGTACGTCCGGTGGCTGCCGCACACCGCGCTGGTGACGTTCACCGTGTTCCTGATGTTCCAGGCGCTGGCGCAGGGCGGGACGCCGATGACCTCGCTGCTCGTCGGGGTGCCCATCCTGCTGACCCTGGTCCGGCCGATCGGCGCGTGGTGGTGCTCGGTCGCCGTGATCTTCCTGTCGAGCGTCGCGGTCATGGGGTCCGGCCTGTCGATGTCGATCCCGTTCGCCGTCCACGCGCTGGTCATGCTGCTCGTCGCGATGCGCAGCCGGCCGCGCGTGGCCGGCGAGATGTGGCTGGCGACGGCGGGCATCGGGGTCTTCCTGACCGTGATCCACCCGGTGATCGCCGGCCCCTCGCTCTTCGAGTACCTCGTCATCTCGGGCGTCCTGCTCTTCGCGGTCCTCGCGTTCCGCGTGCTGCGGGAATCCCGGGAGCAGGTGGCCGTCCAGGCGGCCGTCACCGAGGTCGAGCGGTCCCGGCGGACCGTCCTGGAGGAGCGCACGACCATCGCCCGCGAGCTGCACGACGTCGTCGCGCACCACATGTCCGTCGTCGCCATCCAGGCCGAGGCGGCCCCCTACCGCGTCCAGGACACCCCGCCCGAGCTCGCCGCCGCGTTCGCCACCATCCGGGAGAACGCCGTGGCCGCCCTCACCGAGCTGCGCCGCGTCCTCGGCGTCATCCGCTCCGACAGCTCCGACGTCCTCGACGCCCCGGAGGCCCCGCAGCCCACCCTGGACGCGCTGGACGGGCTGCTGGCCAACGTCCGGCAGGCCGGGCTCACCGTCGAGCACGTCGTCACGGGCGCGGTGCGGCCGCTGCCGCAGGGCGTGGAACTCTCCGCGTACCGGATCGTCCAGGAGGCGCTGAGCAACGTCCTGCGGCACGCGCCCGGCTCCACGGCGCGCGTCGAGGTCGCGTACGTCCTCGGCGGGCTCGGCCTGCGCGTCGTCAACGGGCCGCCCGACCGCACCGCCAAGCCGTCGCCCGGCGCCGGTCACGGCGTCCTCGGCATGCGCGAACGCGTCGGGATGCTCGGCGGGGAGATGACGGCCGAGCCGACGGCCGACGGCGGCTACGAGGTCAGCGCCTTCCTGCCCGTCGACGTCCGGGCGGAGGCCGCCGCATGAGCATCAGGGTGCTGATCGTCGACGACCAGATGATGGTCCGCGAAGGCTTCTCCGTCCTGCTCAACGCCCAGACCGACATCGAGGTCGTCGGCGAGGCCGTGGACGGGCACCAGGCGCTGGAGAAGGTCGCCGAGCTGCGGCCCGACGTCGTCCTCATGGACATCCGGATGCCCGGCCTCAACGGGCTGGACGCCACCCGCGAGATCGTCGCCGCGGACGCGGACGCGAAGGTGCTCGTCCTCACCACCTTCGACCTGGACGAATACGTCTACCAGGCGCTGCGCGCCGGGGCGAGCGGCTTCCTGCTCAAGGACGCCTCCGCCCGGCAGCTCGCCGACGGCGTCCGCGTCGTCGCCGCCGGCGAGGCCCTGCTCGCCCCGACCGTCACCAAGCGGCTCATCCACGAGTTCTCCCGGCTCGGCACGCCCCGGCAGCCGACGCAGGAGCGGATCGGGGAGCTCACGGAGCGGGAGACGGAGGTGCTGGTACTGGTCGCCCAGGGGCGGTCGAACGCGGAGATCGCCTCTTATCTGGTGGTGGCGGAGTCGACGGTGAAGACGCATGTGAGCCGGATCCTGGTGAAGCTGGGGTTGCGGGACCGGACGCAGGCCGCGGTGTTCGCGTACGAGGCGGGGTTGATCACGCCGGGTGGGTAGGCGCCTGCGGTGGGTGGGTGCCCCGGACCCTCCCCCAGACCCCCTTGTCCTCAAACGCCGGACGGGCTGATTTCTCAGCCCGTCCGGCGTTTGAGGACGAGCGGCGAAGCCGCGATCACGGGGTCTGGGGCGTAGCCCCAGGAAACGGCGAAAGGGCGGGACCGGGGCCCCTCACCCCGGCAGCGTCAGCCGCCACGCCTCCCCCACCGCCGTCCACGTCCGCTCCCCCACCGGCCCCCGCAACCGCTCGTCGGCCCGGTACCGGAAGTCGGGACCGGACAGGGTGACGGACCGCGCGCGGCAGCGCAGCGGCCCGGCAGCTCCCTGCGGCTGCACGGACACCTCCGCCAAGCCCCCGACCGCCGCGACAGCCACCCGCTCCAGCGGATGGTCCTCGTCGGCCAGCAGCACCCCGTCCGCCTCCACCCGCAGCCGCGGGCCGGTCACGGGCCGGGCCGCCGGGCGGGAGAGCAGGGCCAGCGCCGTGCGGGCCGTCCGCGCGGCGGGGGACCACCACGGGCGGGCCGCCGGGCGGGCCGTCGCCGGGTAGCCGGTCCGGGTCCGCGGCCGTTCCGCGGGCGCCCAGAGCCCGCCGAGCACCACGCCGTCGTCCTCGTCGGCCAGCAGTCCCAGCCGCCGTTCGACGCCGTCCAGCACCGCCCGGGCCGCCGCCACGGCGCCCAGGGGGACGCCCAGCGCGCGGGCGACCGACAGAGCGGGGAGCGGGCCGACGGGCACCCAGGCGAGGGACGCGTCCATCAGCTCCCGTTCCCGGTGCAGCAGCCCGACGACCCGCAGTAAGGCGCGGTCGTCGCCGACGACGACCATCCGCCGTCGGCCGCGCCGGGCGACTGCCCTGGCGACCTCGCCGGGGCCGTCCGGGAGGCAGATTCTGGCCATCGACCCGGCCGTCAGCACGTCCTTGGCGATCCGCACGGATTCACCGTCCACGCGCCGCGCGACCGGGTCGACGACGATCAGCAGCTGCTGTCCAGTCGGGTCTGCAGCCGACACGTTCGTCCTTCCTCAGGTAACCTCTCGGTGCAAGAGCCCCTGTCGCTGTTGCGCCAGGGGCTTCGTCTATCCGGGGCACCGGTTCGACGGCTCTCGCGGTGGTGGACGCCCTGAAACATGGGCTTACGCCACCCGTCGCACGTTGGACATGCCCCGCCCGGAAGGGGTGTACGCCTGTGCCCGCACTTGTGCTGCTCGGTGCTCAGTGGGGTGACGAGGGCAAGGGAAAGGCCACCGACCTGCTCGGTGGCTCCGTGGACTATGTGGTGCGTTACCAAGGCGGCAACAACGCCGGTCACACGGTGGTCGTCGGTGACCAGAAATACGCGCTGCATCTCCTCCCTTCCGGGATCCTCTCGCCGGGGTGCACCCCGGTCATCGGCAACGGCGTCGTCGTCGACCCGGCGGTCCTGCTCTCCGAGCTGAGCGGACTGAACGAGCGCGGCGTCGACACGTCGAAGCTCCTGGTCAGCGGTAACGCGCACCTGATCACGCCGTACCACACCACGGTCGACAAGGTGACGGAACGCTTCCTCGGGAAGCGGAAGATCGGCACCACCGGCCGCGGCATCGGCCCGACCTACGCCGACAAGATCAACCGCGTGGGCATCCGGGTCCAGGACCTCTACGACGAGTCGATCCTGACCCAGAAGGTCGAGGCGGCCCTCGACTTCAAGAACCAGATCCTGGCGAAGCTGTACAACCGCCGCGCGATCGAGCCGGCCCGCATCGTCGAGGAGATGCTCGGCTACGCGGACCGGATCAAGCCGTTCGTGGCCGACACCACGCTGATCCTGAACAACGCCATCGACGAGGGCAAGGTCGTCCTCTTCGAGGGTGGCCAGGGCACCCTGCTGGACGTCGACCACGGCACGTACCCCTTCGTGACCTCCTCGAACCCGACCGCGGGCGGCGCCTGCACGGGTGCGGGCGTCGGCCCCACGAAGATCAACCGGGTGATCGGCATCCTCAAGGCGTACACCACCCGCGTGGGCGCCGGACCGTTCCCGACCGAGCTGTTCGACGAGGACGGCGAGAAGCTCCGCACCATCGGCGGCGAGCGCGGTGTCACCACCGGCCGCGACCGCCGCTGCGGCTGGTTCGACGCGGTGATCGCCCGCTACGCGACCCGCGTCAACGGCCTCACGGACTTCTTCCTCACCAAGCTCGACGTGCTCACCGGCTGGGAGCAGATCCCGGTCTGCGTCGCGTACGAGATCGACGGCAAGCGCGTCGAGGAGCTGCCCTACAGCCAGACCGACTTCCACCACGCGAAGCCGGTCTACGAGATGCTGCCGGGCTGGTCCGAGGACATCAGCAAGGCCAAGACCTTCTCCGACCTGCCGAAGAACGCGCAGGCGTACGTGAAGGCGCTGGAGGAGATGTCCGGCGCCCCGATCTCCGCGATCGGCGTCGGCCCGGGCCGCACCGAGACGATCGAGATCAACTCGTTCCTGTCGTAGGGCGGACGTAGGGCGGACGCAGGCGAAACGCCCGAGAGCGCCCCGGTGGTCACCGTGACCACCGGGGCGCTTCCGTTTCACTGCTTGGTGTACACCAGCGACGCGTCCTTCGTCCCCGAGTCGATGAAGTCGCGGCGCATCCGGCCGTCCGGCTGCAGGACCAGCTCCGAGGAGGAGCCCGGCTGGCAGGCGGACTTGGGCTGGGCTTCCGTGACGGTGGACGGGCCGAGCAGCAGCGGCCCCGGGACGGTGGCGTTGGCGCCGCCGGTCACGGAGGCCTGCCAGACGCAGTGGTAGCTGGTGCCGTCGTCCAGGACGCCGTCGCCGGTGATCTCGACCCGCGAGCCGGAGACGCCCGGTTGGACGAAGAGGACGCGCTTGTTGCGGCGTCCGTCGCCGCCGAACTCCGACTGCCAGACGCCCTTGTACCGCGCCACGCCGGTGGCCTCCGGGGTGGAGGACGGGCTGGTGGACGGTGTCGGCGTGGTGCCGGTGGTCGGGCCCGGCTTGCCGGTGCCGCCCCTGTTCGGGGCGGGCGGGGCCGTCGTCGGGGTGGGCGACGCCTGGTTCCCGGACTGGTGCTTCACCACGTACACCGTCCCGGCGCCCGCCAGCAGCCCGGCCGCCGCGATGGCGACGAGGGCCAGCGGCTTGCGGGACCGGGACGCCGGCGGATGCTGGTATCCGGCGGGCGGCGGGCCGTACGGGCCGGGGTGCTGCGGGTAGCCGTAGCCGGGCGGCGGCGGAGGCGGCTGGCCGAAGGGGCCGGGGGCCGTGTGAGGGGTGTGGGGGGTGTGAGAGCCGGTGGAGGTGGTGACGGCCGTCATCGTCGGCGGGTCCGCCGGCGGCCGGGCGGGCGGGGGCGTGTTCCCGGGGGTGGGCCGCGGGACGACGTCCGTGGGCCGCTCGGACGCGGGTATGGAGCCGGACGGCGGCTCGGCCTCCACCGGGTCCTCGGCGTCCAGCAGCCCCACCGCGTGCCGGCCGAGCTGGGCGACGAGTCCGGCCGGCAGCCACGGTTCGGCGGACCGCAGGTCGGCCAGCTCCTCGCGGGCGCCGGTGCGCTCCAGCACCTGCTCGGTGGTGGGCCGGGCGGCGGGGTCCTTGGCCAGGCAGTCGGTGATCAGCGGCAGCAGCGGCTCCGGAACGCCGGCGAGGTCCGGCTCCTCCTCCGCGACCCGGAACATCAGGGCGTGGACGCCGCTGTCGGACGTCCCGAAGGGCATCCGCCCGGTCGCCGCGTAGGCGAGGACCGAGCCCATGCAGAACACGTCGCTGGCCGGCGTCACCTCGCGGCCGCGCACCTGCTCGGGCGACATGAAGCCGGGGGAGCCCACGGCGGCGCCGGTGCGGGTGAGGCCGTCCCCGTCGGTGACGGTCTCCAGGGCGCGCGCGATGCCGAAGTCGATGACGCGCGGCCCGTCGAGCGTGATCAGCACGTTGGACGGCTTGAGGTCGCGGTGGACGATGCCCGCGGCGTGGACGGCCTGGAGGGCGCGGGCGAGCCCCGCCGCCAGGATCCGGACGGAACGTTCGGGCAGCGGCCCGTAGTCGCGTCCGATCACCTGTCGCAGGGAGGGCCCGGCGATGTAGCCGGTGGCGACCCAGGGGACCGCCGCCTCGGTGTCGGCGTCCAGGACGGGGGCGGTCCACTCCCCGCCCACCCGGCGGGCCGCCCGCACCTCGCGCCGGAAGCGGTCGCGGAACTCCTCCTGACCGGCCAGCTCCGGCTGGACGAGTTTGACCGCGACCGTACGGCCGCGGTCCGAGCGGGCCAGATAGACCCGGCCCATGCCGCCCGCGCCGAGCCGGCGGAGCAGCCGGTAGGCGCCGAGTGTGCGTGGGTCTTCGGGCGACAGGGCATCCATGCCGTCAGCACTCCTTCCCCCCGTGATTTCCCCCGTTGTTCCAGAGCCGGAGGATAGTCGTACGGCAAGAGGGCCGGAGCCCCGCGCGGGAAAGTGCGGGGCTCCGGCCCTCTGTTCCGGGTGCGGCCGGTTCAGGCGGGGATGATGTTCTCCGCCTGCGGGCCCTTGTGGCCCTGGGTGATGTCGAAGGTGACCTTCTGGCCCTCCGTCAGTTCCCGGAAGCCGGTGGTCGAGATGTTGGAGTAGTGCGCGAAGACGTCGGCGCCGCCGCCGTCCTGCTGGATGAAGCCGAAGCCCTTCTCCGAGTTGAACCATTTCACGATGCCGGTAGCCAAGGTGACTCCTCGATAGGTGGGTGCGCGGGATTTCCGCACGGCGCGGAATTCCGGGGGGACGGGGGCTGGGAGGGGGTTCCGGAGGGCCGGGGGCCGGGGTCCGGAAAGAGAAGTGCGCCCGAGGTCACAGACCGTCGGGCGCACATGTCATATGGGTACCACCACTGCAACTCGCGACGAACGTAGCATGCGAAACCGAGGCGAATCGGGATTTCCGGAGCGGTGATTCGCGGGGCCGCGGCGGGCTCGTACGGGGTGCGCGGGTCCGGCAGTGTGTCGCCGCGCGTGCCGGGTTCCGGACAGTGTGCCGGTGCCTCCGGGCGTGCCGGGACCGTACGCTGGGCCCGCGTCAGCGCAGGACAGCCCCATGGCCGGCATCGCATGGGAGCCCCGCCAGTGAACCGCCGAACCGCCGAGGTCGCCGCCCGTGAGCACGCAGCCCGATCCGTCCCGAGGTGCCGCCGTCAAGGCCACCGACCGCGCCCACGTCTTCCACTCCTGGTCCGCCCAGGCCCTCATCGACCCGCTCGCCGTCGCGGGCGCCGAGGGCTCGTACTTCTGGGATCACGACGGCAACCGCTATCTCGACTTCTCCTCCCAGCTCGTCAACACCAACATCGGTCACCAGCACCCCAAGGTCGTCGAGGCCGTCCGGGAGCAGGCCGCGCGGCTGTGCACGATCGCGCCCGGCTTCGCCGTCGACGTCCGCGGGGAGGCGGCCCGGCTGATCGCCGAGCGGACGCCCGGCGACCTCGACAAGATCTTCTTCACCAACGGCGGCGCGGAGGCCGTCGAGAACGCCGTCCGCATGGCCCGGCTGCACACCGGGCGGACCAAGGTGTTCAGCGCCTACCGCTCGTACCACGGCGCGACCGCCGCCGCGATCAACCTCACCGGCGACCCGCGCCGCTGGCCGTCCGACACCGCCTCCGCCGGGGTGGTGCACTTCTGGGCGCCCTTCCTCTACCGCTCCCCGTTCCACGCGGAGACCGAGGAGCAGGAGTGCGAGCGGGCCCTGCGGCACCTGGAGGACGTGCTGGTCTTCGAGGGGCCGCAGACCGTCGCGGCGATCGTCCTGGAGACCGTGCCCGGCACGGCGGGGATCATGGTGCCGCCGCCCGGCTATCTGCCCGGGGTGCGGAAGCTGTGCGACAAGTACGGCGTCGTCATGGTCCTGGACGAGGTGATGGCCGGCTTCGGCCGCACCGGCCGCTGGTTCGCCGCCGACCACTGGGACGTCGTCCCGGACCTGCTGACCTTCGCCAAGGGCGTCAATTCCGGTTACGTCCCGCTCGGCGGCGTCGCGATCTCCGCCGAGATCGCCGCGACCTTCGACCGGCGCCCCTACCCGGGCGGCCTCACCTACTCCGGGCACCCGCTGGCCTGTGCCGCCGCCGTGGCGACGATCGGGGCGATGGCCGAGGAGGGCATCGTCGAGAACGCCGCCCGCATCGGCGAGGAGGTCCTCGGCCCCGGGCTGCGCGAGCTCGCCGAGCGGCACCCGTCGGTGGGCGAGGTGCGCGGCACCGGCGTCTTCTGGGCGCTGGAGCTGGTCCGCGACCGCGCCACCCGGGAGCCCCTGGTGCCGTACAACGCCTCCGGCGAGGACAACGCACCGATGGCCGCCTTCACCGCCGCCTGCCGCGCGGCGGGGCTGTGGCCGTTCGTCAACATGAACCGGACGCACGCCGTCCCGCCGTGCACCGTCACCGAGACGGAGGCCAAGGACGGCCTCGCCCTGCTGGACGAGGCGCTCACCGTGGCCGACGCGCACACCGGCTGACGGGCACCGGGACCCCTCCGGGCACGGACGGGCCGGTACGCTCCCCGGCGGCCCTCGCCTATCTTGTTGCGAGGGCCGTTCGCGCGCCGGCGCGCGGTCACGGAAGGGGAGACGGACACCATGCCCGGCAGCGACGCTGTCAAGCGCACGACGCTGCGCTCACAGATCGCCGACGCCCTGCGCGAGGAGGTCATCGCGGGCCGGCTCCCGGCGGGACGGCAGTTCACCGTCAAGGAGATAGCCGAGAGCTACGGGGTCTCGGCCACCCCCGTCCGCGAGGCGCTGCTCGACCTGTGCTCCCAGGGCCTGCTCCACGTCGAGCTGCACAAGGGCTACCGGGTGCGGCAGTTCTCGTACGCGGACTTCCTCGCCATGGTCGAGGCGCGCACGATGATGCTGGAGGGGATGTTCCGGCACGCCACCGAGCAGGCCCTGGGCGCCGCGACCCCGGCCGTGCTGGCCTCTGTCCGGCGGCGTGCCGAGGAGGCGTCCCGGGCCGCGAACGCCGGGGACCTCGACATCCTCATCGGCTACGACCTCCGCTTCTGGCGGGAGTTCGCGGCCCTCGTCGGCAACCCCTACATCTCCGACTTCCTGGACCGGGTGCGGGTGCAGTGCTGGGTCTTCATGGTGCCGCTGCTGCGCCGGGTCGGCGACCTGCGCGGACGGCTGTGGTGCGGGCACGTCGAGATGGTGGAGGCGCTGGCCCGGCAGGAGGGCCGGGCGGTGCAGCGGATCATCACGGGGTACAACACGCACGCGCTGACGCTGATCAGGTCGTTGACGGGGTGAGGGGCGTGGGCGGGATGCGGGGCGCGGGCGTCGTGAGGGACGCGGGCGTCGTGAGGAGCGCGGGCGGGGCAGGGGACGCGAGCCGACGTAGGGGCGAATTTCGGACACTCCCGGGCGAAGCGCCCGGCGTGACGAGTATTTTCGGTCACTTTTCCGGGCCGATCGCATCTGGGTGTGCAACCCAACGATCACCCGGACACGTCTGGAAAGCATGACGTCCCAGAACCCTCCGCCGCCGCCCGCCGACGGACCTCCCGCCGCCGGCTCCGTCGGCCTGTCCGTGGTCGTCCCGGCCTACAACGAGGAGGACCGCCTCGCCCCCAGCCTCAAGGCGATCCGCGCCCACCTCGACGCGGAGGGACCGGACACCTGGGAACTGATCGTCGTCGACGACGGGTCGACGGACGGCACGGCCGACGTGGTCCGGGCCGCCGCCGCCGAGGACCCGCGCGTCCGGCTGCTCGGCTCGCCCGCCAACCGCGGGAAGGGGCACGCCGTCCGCACCGGCGTGCTGGCCTCGCGCGGCCGGCGCGTCCTGGTCACCGACGCCGACCTGGCCGCGCCCATCGCGGAGCTGCCGCTCCTGACCGCCCGGCTGGACGAGGGCGCCGCCGCCGCCGTCGGCTCCCGGGCGCTGCCGGGCTCGCGCATAGGCATCCGCCAGCACGCCCTGCGCGAGGCCATGGGCCGGGCGGGCGCCGGCGTCATCCGCGCCCTGGCCGCGCCCGGGGTGCGGGACACCCAGTGCGGGTTCAAGCTCTTCGAGGGCGAGCGGGCGCGGATCGCGTTCGCCGCGTCCCGGCTGAACGGCTGGGCGTTCGACGTCGAGATCCTGCGCTTCTTCCGCCAGCGCGGCTGGGCGGTCGCCGAGGTGCCCGTCCGCTGGGACCACCGGCCCGGCTCCAAGGTGCGCCCGCCGGCGTACGCCGCCGTCCTCGGCGACCTGGTCCGGCTGCGGATCCGGGCGGTGCACCCGGCCGGGCCCGCCATCGCCGGCCTCTACCTGCTGCTCGCCCTCTTCCTGTACGGCGGGCTGTGGGCCGCGCCGAACGCCGCGTACCTCGTGGACTCCGCCTCCGACCAGCAGCAGTGGGAGTGGTTCTTCGCGGTCACCGCGGACAACGTCGCCCACCTGCGCGATCCGCTCTTCACCGACCTCCAGAACCATCCCTACGGCGTCAACCTCATGGCCAACACGGCCATGCTCGGTGTCTCCGTGCCCCTCGCGCCCCTGACGCTGGCCCTGGGCCCGCACGTCACCTGGGCGGTGGTGCTCACCGGCGGGGTGGCCGCCACGGCCTGGGCCTGGTACCGGCTGCTGGCGAAACGCTTCGTCCGCGCCCGGTGGGCGGCGGCGCTGGGCGGCGGGTTCTGCGCCTTCGCGCCGCCGATGGTCTCGCACGGCACCGCGCACCCCAACTTCGCCGTCCTGTTCGTCATCCCGCTGATCATCGAGCGGGCGCTGCGGCTCTGCGCGGGCCGGCGGATCCGGCGCGACGGGGTGATCCTCGGGCTGCTCCTCGTCTACCAGGTCTTCCTCGGCGAGGAGGTGCTGCTGCTGGCCGTGACCGGGCTGCTGCTGTTCGCCTTCGGGTACGCCGTCGCCGCGCCCTCGGCGGCGCGGGCGGCCGCCGGGCCGCTGCTGCGCGGGCTGGGCATCGCGGCCGCGGTGGCGGTGCCGCTGCTGGCCGTGCCGCTGTACCGGCAGTTCTTCGGGGCGCAGAGCTACCACAGCGTGCTCCACGGGTCCGTCGGCAACAACCCGATGGCGCTGCTGGAGTTCGCGACCCGGTCGCTGGCCGGAGACGAGCACAAGGCGGCGGCCCTGTCCCTCAACCGGACCGAGGAGAACGCGTTCTTCGGCTGGCCGCTGGTGCTGCTCGCGACCGTCCTCGTCGTCCGGATGCGGCGGCTGCCGCTGGTGCGCGCCCTGGGGTTCACCGCCCTGGCCGCCGCCGTGCTGTCGCTCGGCCGGGACATCCCGCTGCCGGGCACGGTCCACACGCTGCCCGGACCCTGGCGGGTGGTGGGCGAGCTGCCGCTGTTCGAGTCCGTCATCGAGTCCCGTACCGCCATGGTCTGCGTCCCGGCCCTCGGCATCCTCCTCGCCCTGGCCTGTGACCGGGCGGCGGCCCGCCGGCCGCGCGGCGAGCGGGAGCGGAGCCGCCGGATGCTGGCCTGGGCGGCGCTGGCCGCGGCGCTGGTGCCGCTGCTGCCGACGCCGTACCGGACCGTCGAGCGCGCGCCGGTCCCGGCGTTCGTCGCGGACGGGCACTGGCGGGACTACGTCCGGACCGGCCGGACGCTGGTGCCCGTACCGGTGCCCGACCCGGGGCAGGTCGCGGCGCTGGACTGGCAGGTGCGGGCGGACTTCGGCTTCGCGCTGCCCGGCGGCTACTTCAACGGGCCCTACGGGCCGGACCGGCGCGGCATCTACGGCCCGGTGCCCACGGTCACGTCCGAGCTGCTGAAGAAGGTCCGTGAGACCGGCCGGACGGCGGACGTCGACGAGCGGACGCGGCGCGCCTTCGGCCGGGACCTGGCCACCTGGCGGGCCGACGCGATCGTCCTGCCGCCGCAGGAGCAGGGGGCTCCGCTGCGGGAGACCCTGCACCGGCTGACCGGGCGGGCGCCGGAGCGGGTGGGCGGCGTCTGGGTGTGGGACGTGCGGGACGGGGTGCCGGGGGTGTGAACCCGGTTGTCCCCGAGGGGATCGGGGCGTGCCCGAAACCGGACGGAATCCGCTCCTCCATGTCCGTCGCCCCTGTGTGACAACCAGCTGAGCGGCACTACCCTGGCCCGACCATCGCACTGAAGGCGAACAGAGAGTGAGCTCACGTGGCATGTGACCTCTGGCTTGTCCCCCTCGTCGACGTGCTGTGCCACAGCCCCGACAACCCCTTCGCCGAAGAGATCGCCGTCTACGACCGGGCCCTCGGCGCGGCCGGACTGCCCCCCGTCCCCGTCTTCGGCTATATGCCGGGCCTGTCCGGGGACGTGGCCCCGGTCGCGGGCTTCGACTACGACGCGCTCCACTTCCTGCGCCGCGCCCATCTGCTGAACCTGTGCGGGCTGACCGTCACGCCGGTCGACGAACTCGGCGGGGACTACGAGCAGTTGCTGGAGATGTTCGAGACCACGGCCCAGCAGTCGCACCTGGTGTGGCACTACGACCACGCGGGCGCCTACGTGCCCGTCGATTTCGCGCATCCGCTGACGAGCGACGAACTGCTGGAGGGCGGCGGACCGTTGGGATCCAGCCATGGTCTGCTGCGGGAACTCCTCAGCGTGGCACCGGTGCTCGGCATCGACCCCGGCAACCCGCCGGCCGCGCCCGCCGCCCCCCGGCAGCCCACGACCCTGGACGAACGGGCCGCGCCGGGGCCGGCGGACGACAGCCCGTTCGCCCGGGAACGGCACGTCTGGCTGGGGCTGCACGCGGCGGTCACGCGCAGCCTGGGGCAGGGCTCGATGATCGTGTTCAGCTGACCCGCCGGGCCCTGGCGGAAACGGTCCGGCCCGGTACTGACGTACCGGGCCGGACGTGTGCCGTCTTCTCAGCGCGGTGACTCCGGCGGGCGCTGCCGGGGCATGTTCGGCCGGGAGCCGGGCGGCAGCGGGAACCGGCCGACGGGCCCGCCGTTCTCCCCGCGCGGCCCCCAGGCGACCAGCGACTGCGTCAGCAGGGGCGCCGGGCCGGCCCGGAACTCCACCATCCAGTCGGCGGTTTCGGCGCGGACGAGCTCCGAGACGTCCTCGGAGAAGCGGCGCAGCACGGTCAGGCAGCGCTCGGCCGCCTCGCTCGCCGTCCCCTCGGTCGGGCCCAGCACCTCGCGCACGCACTCCGACGCCCAGTCGAACTGCAGTGCCTCCAGCCGCCGTTGCACCGCCTGCGCCGTGGACACCGCGCGCATCCAGCCCGTCGTCAGCCCGAAGTAGCGATCGCAGGCGACACACGCGACGGCGCCCAGCAGGGCGAGGAACGCCCAGGTGGAACCGGTGCGGATGGCCTTTGTCAGCTCCAGCAGCGGCAGCGCGGCGCCGACCACGGCGAAGACCGCGGCGGCCACCCGCAGGGCGCGGGCCCAACGGCGTTTCCAGGCGCGGTCGGCGAGATACCAGTCGGCCAGGAGCAGCGCGCCGCTCTCCACCCACCGGTACAGCTCGTCGAGTCGCTGAGCGGGCTCCCCCCAGTCGCCGAGCGGGAAGGTCCGGCCGCGCAGATCTCCCCGGTGCCTCCCGTCCTGCTCCTTGGGGAGCCCCTCGGGCTGCATCTCAGGCTGGCTCACCCCTGCACTCCCTCTACACCGCTGCTGCTCCGTACCCCTGTCACCGCCTCTTTCCTACCGCCGAACGGTTGGCCTTGTGCACCGGATCGCTCCTTTGCCGCCCGTAAGTGCCAGGGAATCGGGTATAGGGGGCGATATCCCCCTCACCCGAAAGAGTGGGTGGCCTGTGTGGACGTGACGGGGCGGGTGCGGCGAAACGTTCTGACGAGGCCTGACGGGAGAGGTGGGGGAGCCGGGACGCACGGCGTTGATCGTTCCGGAAGGCAATAGGGTGACACCCGTGAAGGTCCTCGTCATCGGCGGCGGCGCCCGCGAACACGCCCTGTGCCGCTCCCTGTCCCTCGACCCCGACGTCACCGCCCTGCACTGCGCTCCCGGCAACGCCGGCATCGCCGAGACCGCCCAGGTGCACCCGGTCGACGCCCTCGACGGCTCGGCGGTGGCGGAACTGGCCGCCTCCCTCGAAGCCGACCTCGTCATCGTCGGCCCGGAGGCCCCGCTGGTCGCCGGGGTCGCCGACGCCGTCCGCGCGCGCGGCATCCCCGCCTTCGGGCCGTCCGCCGAGGCGGCCCGGCTGGAGGGCTCCAAGGCGTTCGCCAAGTCCGTCATGGCCTCGGCGAACGTGCCCACCGCCCGCAGCTACGTCTGCACCACCCCCGCCGAGATCGACACCGCGCTCGACGCGTTCGGTGCCCCCTACGTCGTCAAGGACGACGGCCTCGCGGCCGGCAAGGGCGTCGTCGTCACCCCCGACGTCGACGTGGCCCGCGCCCACGCGCTCGCCTGCGACCAGGTGGTGATCGAGGAGTTCCTGGACGGCCCGGAGGTGTCCCTGTTCGCCGTCACCGACGGCGAGACGGTCGTCCCCCTCCAGCCCGCCCAGGACTTCAAGCGCGCCCTCGACGGCGACCAGGGACCGAACACCGGCGGCATGGGCGCCTACTCCCCGCTCCCCTGGGCCGACCCCGGCCTGGTGGACGAGGTCCTGCGAACCGTCCTCCAGCCGACCGTCGACGAACTGCGGCGGCGCGGCACGCCGTTCTCCGGCCTGCTCTACGCGGGGCTGGCGATCACCTCGCGCGGGGTGCGGGTGATCGAGTTCAACGCGCGCTTCGGCGATCCGGAGACGCAGGTGGTGCTCGCGCGGTTGAAGACGCCGCTGGCGGGGCTGCTGCATGCGGCCGCGACCGGGACGCTCGGCTCGTTCCCGGCGCTGCGGTGGGCGGACGACGCGGCGGTCACGGTCGTCGTCGCGTCGCACAACTACCCCGGTACGCCGCGTACCGGTGACGTCATCGAGGGGCTGGAGGAGGCGGCGGCTGTCTCCGACGCGTACGTCCTGCACGCGGGGACGTCGCGCGACGCTTCGGGCGCCGTGGTCAGCGCCGGGGGGCGGGTGCTGTCCGTGACGGCCACGGGGGCCGACATTCCCGCGGCGCGGGAGCGGGTCTACGAAGCGGTGGCGCGGGTGCGGATGCGCGGGGCGCAGTACCGGACGGACATCGCGGCGGGTAAGGAGTAGTCCCGGCCCCGCCCTTTCTCCCCCAGCTACCGCTGGGAGGTGCCCCCAGTTTCTTGCGGGGGCTCCGCCCCCGCACCCCCGCAACCGCGCTTCGCGCGGTTGTCCTCAAACGCCGGACGGGCTGAGTGGTGCGCCAGGGCGCGCTATTCAGCCCGTCCGGCGTTTGAGGACGAGCGGCGGAGCCGCGAAAAAGGGGGTCTGGGGCGCAGCCCCAGGAATCGGCGAAGTGGGGGTCCCCCCTCTGGGGGAGGGACCGGGGCGCCGCCCGTCGCAGGCGCCCCGCCCCCTGCCCCAACCCTTGGGCAAAGCCATTCCATCGAGTGACCGATCCGCCAACCGGCTGACGAACGCCCCACGCCCCACTAGGGTGCCGCGCAGGCCACCCGCCGCGACGTCCGGCAACTGGCCCACCGGCATTGCGATGTCAGAGGCCGGTGCCACAGTGGGGGGTGGTAACTGGCGGCCGGAGCACTACAGGCGACTGGGGGTGATCGGTCTCGTGGCAGGTACGGAAGCCGGCGCGCACACCGCGCGCCTCAGGGCCCTGGCGGTCCTGCGCGTCCGCAGCACCGCGCTGGCCGTCGCCCTGCTGCCCGCGGCAGCAGCGGTGGTGCTGCTGGCCGGCACGCTCATGGGCCGGATCCCGGACGGCAGCGTCGGGGACGCGGCCCGTCCCGCCGTCGTCGCCGCGGCCCTCGCCGCGCTGGCCGTCGCCGGCATCGTGGCCGCCGTGGTGGCCCGGGCCCGGCCCGCGCTCAGCCCCACCGTGCCGATCCCCGAGGAGACCGCCCCGGACCTCTACCGCCTGGTGCGCGACCTCGCGGACCGGATGGACGTCCCGGCCCCCTCGGCCATAGCGCTCACCCCGGACTGCGACAGCTGGCTGGAGGACCGCACCCACCCGGCGCACCGCGCCGCCGTGCCCGGGGCCGGACGCACCGGCGCGCTGCCGCGCCGCCGGACGGCCGCCGCGCCGGTCCTGGTGATCGGCTCGCCGTTCCTGTGGTGGATGCGCGTCGCCGAGCTGCGCGCCCTGCTGGCCCCGGTGGTGGCGGGCACGGGCCCGGCCGCCCACCCGGACATAGCGGCCGCCCGCCGCTTCGTGCGCGGCCTCGACGCGGCCGTCGCGGTCGCCGCGGGCCGCCCGCTGCTGGCCTTCGTGGGCTGGACGGCCCGCCTCCTGCTGCGGTCCTGCCGCGAGCACGCCGCCGAGATGGAGCGCGGCGTCGCGGCGGCGGCGTCCGAGCGCGCCCAGACCGTCGACTACGGGCTGCGGGTCGTCGCCCAGGAGCAGGTCGGCCTGGCCTACGCGGGCTGGGACCGGCTGCTCAACCGGGTCGCCCTGCCCGCCTGGCGGATGGGCCGCTGGCCGTCCCGGCTGGACGCGGGCGTCGTCTCGGCGCTCACCGAGCTGTCCCGCCGGGACCGGCTCGCGGAGGGCTTCGCCTCCCGCCTCGGCGAGCGGCCCGCCTGCGACCTCCTGGAGGAACCGGGCGTCATCGACGAGGCCGCCTCCCTGCTGGCCGCCCGGCTGTTCCACGGCGGGCCCCCGGAGCCGGGCCCCGACTGGTCCCCGGTGAGCTGGAGCCAGTACCCGGAGGAGGTCGTGGACCGCAAATGGCGGGTGGAGGCGGCCCGGCTGCACCGCGTCCTGGAGGACGTCCTCGACGACGTCACGGCCCCCGGCACCGCGCCCGCCCTCCCGCCCGCCCAGGAAGGGCCCGCCACTCCCATCCCACCCGTTCCACCCGTCCCGCCCACGGTGGACCGCGTCCTCGACCGCCTCACCGGCCCGGCGGGCCCGGGCGTGGGGGAGCGGCTGGGCCACCGGCTCAGCGCCGAGCTCGCCCGGGAGGCCGGCGCCGGCCCCGAGACCCCGCCGGCCAGCTGCGAACCGGGCCTGGACGGCCTCGCCCCGCTGTTCCCGCTCCAGCCCCCGCGCAGCGGCCGCGAGCTGCTCACCGACCACGTGACGGCGATGATCTGCTGCGCCGCCGTCGACACCGCGGGCGCCACCCCCGGCCTGGACTGGCTCGACGGCCCCGCCCTCCTCGTCGGCGGCACCCGCCGCGCCGACCTGGCCCGCACCGTCCTCTCCCTGGTCGAGGACGGCGACGGTGAACCCCTGCGCGCCTGGCTGGGCGAGGTCGGGGTCCGCCCGGAAAAACCCGTACGGCTGGGCTGAGGACGCGAGGGGGACGGCGTGAACCAGGGGGGCCCGAACGGCCCGGACGACCGGGAAGACCACCGGGGCCGCGCCGCACGGAAGACCGACGAGTCCCGCAGGCCCCCCCGGAACCGAGCCCCCGACGCCACCCCCGGCCGAACCGCCCAAGAACCACGCCCGCCCCACCTGTCCGACGGCACCTCCGGCCGAACGGCCCGGGAACCACGCCCGCCCCACCTGTCCGACTCCGGCCCGGCCCGCGACGCCGCGGAGCCCCCACCGCCGGACGGCAGCCGGCCCGGCGCGGACCGCGTCCCGCCGGGCGAGGCGGCCCGGCCGGCCCGGCGGCTTCCCGGGCGCGCCACGCCCGCCACGCCCGCCCGCACCCGGCGCCGCCCGCGCGTCCCGGACGCCCGGAGGCCGGACACCGGAGTCCCGGACGCCCGAGTCGCGGACACCCGCGAGCCGGCCGCGCCCGGCCCGAACGGCCCGAACGGCCCCACCGGCCCGGCCGGCGCGGCCCGCGGCCCCCGCCGCGCCTGGGAATCCGCCGCCCTGGCCCGCGCCGCCGCCGATCCCTTCCCCGAGCCCCCGCTCACCTGGCTGGCGGCCGGCTCCCCGGCGGCGGACTCCCGGCCCTGGTACGCCGCCGCCGACGACGTCCACCGCCCCATCCGCGGCTTCACCTCCGACGCCGCCGTCGCCCCCGGCGAGTCCGTGGCGTTCCGGGTCACCGTGGAGCCGCCGCGCCCGTTCACCGTCGAGGTGTACCGCGTCGGCCACTACGCGGGCCACGGCGCCGCGCGGATGGCCGTCAGCCCGCCGCTGGACGGGCTGACCCAGCCGCCGCCGCTGGTGGCGGGGCGGGCCGTGGCCTGTCACCACTGGTGGCTGTCCTGGCGGCTGGACGTGCCGCCGCACTGGCCGCCGGGCGCGTACGTCGCCGTCCTCGCCGCGGCGGACGGGGAGCGGGCGCACGTCCCGTTCACCGTCCGCGACGGCACCGCCGCCGACCTGCTGCTCGTCCTCCCCGACCTCACCTGGCAGGCGCACAACGTCTACCCCGAGGACGGCCGCACCGGCGCCGGGCTGCGGCACGCCTGGGACGAGCGCGGGCGGCTGCTCGGGGAGGCGGACGCGGCCGTCACGGTCAGCGCCGACCGCCCGTACGCGGGCACCGGGCTGCCGCCCGACGCCGGGCCCGTCTACGACGTCATCCGCTGGGCCGAGCGCTACGGCTACGACCTCGGCTACGCCCACGCCACCGACCTGCACGCCGGCCGCGTCGACCCCACCCGCTACCGCGGCCTGGTCTTCCCCGGCCCGGACCGGTACTGGACCGCCCCGCTCCGCCGAGCCGTCGAGGCCGCCCGCGACGCCGGCACCTCGCTCGTCTTCCTCGGCGCCGGCGCCCTGGCCCGGCAGGTCGTGACCGCGCCCTCGCCGGCCGGCCCCGACCGGCTGCTGACCTGCCGCAGACAGCGCTCCGGGAGCCGCGCCGCGCCCTGGCGCGACATCGCCCCCGAGCAGCAGCTGCTCGGCATCCAGCACGCCGGCCGCGTCCCCCGGCCCGCCCCCCTCGTCGTCCGCAACACCGACCACTGGCTGTGGGAGGGCACCGGCGCCGCCGAGGGCGACGAGCTGCCCGGCCTGGTCGCGGGCGACGCCGACCGCTACCACCCGCGCACCGCCCTCCCCCCGCACACCGAGCGCATCCTGCTCGCCCACTCCCCGTACCGCGACGCCGACGGGGTCCGCCGCCACCAGGAGACCTCCCTGTACCGGGCCCCAGGCGGCGCCCTGGTCTTCGCCTCCGGCACCTCCGGCTGGGCTCCCGCCCTGGACCGTCCCGGCCATGCCGACCCACGTGTCCAGCGCGCCACCGCCAACCTCCTGGACCACATCTGCAAACGGGCCTGACCCCCGCTCCGGCCGGGCAGGCGTATACGGCAGAATCGAGGCGTTTGGACAAACCACCAGGAGGACGCGTGTCCGGATTCGTCGAGAAGCCCGAACCCGTAGAGGTGCCGGGCCTTGTGCATCTGCACACCGGCAAGGTGCGCGACCTCTACCGCGACGCGGAAGGCCGGCTGGTGATGGTCGCCAGCGACCGCATGTCCGCCTACGACTGGGTGCTGCCCACCGAGATCCCCGACAAGGGCCGCATCCTCACCCAGCTCTCCCTCTGGTGGTTCGACCGCCTCACCGACCTCGTCCCGCACCACGTCCTCTCCACCGAGCTGCCGCCCGGCGCCCCCGCCGACTGGGCGGGCCGCACCCTCGTCTGCCGCTCCCTCGACATGCTCCCCGTCGAGTGCGTGGCCCGCGGCCACCTCGCCGGCTCCGGGCTGCGCGAGTACGAGGAGACCCGCACCGTCTGCGGCCTCGCCCTCCCCGAGGGCCTGACCGACGGCGCCGAACTCCCCTCGCCGATCTTCACCCCCGCCACCAAGGCGGAGGTCGGCGAGCACGACGAGAACGTGTCCTACGAGGAGGTGGCCCGGCGCGTCGGCGCCGAGACGGCCGCCGAGCTCCGCCAGATCACCCTCGCCGTCTACGACCGCGCCCGCGGCATCGCCCGCGACCGCGGCATCGTCCTGGCGGACACCAAGTTCGAGTTCGGCCGGGCCGAGGACGGCGAGCTGGTCCTCGCCGACGAGGTCCTGACCCCCGACTCCTCCCGCTTCTGGCCGGCCGACCAGTGGCAGCCGGGCCGCCCGCAGCCGTCCTTCGACAAGCAGTACATCCGCGACTGGCTGACCTCGCCCGCCGCCGGCTGGGACCGGCACGGCCAACTGCCGCCGCCCCCGCTGCCGGAGGACGTCGTCGAGCAGACGCGCTCCCGCTACGTGGAGGCGTACGAGCGGCTGACGCTCACCCGCTGGGCGTGACGGGCTGACGGGCTGACGGACGCGGGCGGGCTCATCCGGGCCCGCCCGGACCGGCCACTACAGCAGAGTCCTAAGAGGTCTCTCAGACTCCCTCTGCCACAGTGGGACACCATGGCCGCTCCTGTCCCTCCCGTCAGTCCTGCCGGTCCCGTCGGCCCCGCCGTGCTCGTCGTCGACGACGACCCCGACGTCCGCGCCGCCGTCGTCGACGGCCTCGCCGTCGAGGGCTACGACGTCCGCGACGCCGCCGACGGGCTCGCGGCCCTGTCCGCCGTGGCCGCCGCCCCGCCCGCCGCGATCGTCCTCGACCTCGCCATGCCCGTCCTCGACGGCCTCGCCGTCTGCCGCCGGCTGCGCGAACTCGGCGACCGCACGCCCATCCTCGTCCTCACCGCCCGCGACGCCGTCTCCGACCGGGTCGCGGGCCTGGACGCCGGAGCGGACGACTACCTCGTCAAACCGTTCGCCCTCGACGAGCTGCTGGCCCGGCTGCGCGCCCTGCTGCGCCGCGCCGCCCCCGGCCCGTCCGGCGCGGCCGACGGACCCGGGGACGCGCCCGGCCGGCTCGGGTACGCCGACCTCACCGTCGACCCCGCCACCCGCTCCGGCGAGCGCGGCGGAACGCCCCTGGAGTTCACCCGCACCGAGTTCACCCTGCTGGAACTGTTCCTCCGTCACCCCGGCCAGGTGCTGCCCCGCGACACCATCCAGCAGCACGTCTGGGGCGCCGACTTCGGCCCGGAGTCCAACTCCCTCTCCGTCTACATCGGTTACCTGCGCCGCAAGCTGGAGGCGGGCGGCGCCCCCCGCCTGCTGCACACCGTGCACGGCATCGGCTACCGGCTGGCCGACCGGTGATCCCCCGAGCGTTCCGCCGCCGCCCGCTCCGCACCCGCCTGGCCGTCGTCACCTCCGCCGCCGTGGCCCTCGTCGCGCTGGGCGTGCTCGCCGCCGCGTACGTGGTGATCCGCTACGAGATCAGGAACCAGCTCGACCTCCAGCTCAAGCAGCAGTCCGGCACCCTCGCCCAGCAGGCGCGCGGCAGCGGAACCGGCGTGCTCTACGCCGAGTGCGCCTGGCTGGCCGCCCCCGCCTGCGCCCAGGTCGTCCCCGCAGACCCGGGCGCGCCCGGACAGCGCGGCCTGGTGCTGCCGGTCACCGGCGCCACCCGCCGCGTCGCCGCGGGCACCCTCGGCGCCTACTACAGCGACATCGTCCGCGACGGCCGTTCGCTGCGGATGCTCACCTCCCCGCTCGGCCACGGCCGCGCCCTGCAGGTGGCGGTCCGCTCGGACACCGTCGACAAGGGCGTGGAACAGGCCGGGCTGCTGCTCGGCGCGGTCGGCGGCGCCGGGGTGCTGCTGGCGGCCGGCCTCGGCTACGCCGCGTCCCGGACCGCCCTGCGCCCGGTCTCCCGGCTCACCGCCACCGCCGAACGCATCGCCGCCACCCGCGACCCGGCCCACCGGATCGCCCTGCCGCCGGACGAGGTGCTGCCCCAGGACTCGCGGGACGAGATCACCCGGCTCGCCACCAGCTTCAACACCATGCTGGCCGAACTGGAGGACGCGGTCGCCGCCCAGCGCCGCCTCGTCGCCGACGCCTCGCACGAACTGCGCACCCCGCTCACCGCCCTCCGCACCAACGCCGAACTCCTCGCCCGCGCCGAACGGCTCACCCCCGCCCAGCGCGACCGCGCGGCCGGCGCCCTGGGCCGCCAGCTCCGCGAGGTGACCGGGCTCGTCAACGACCTGATCGAGCTGGCCCGCGACGAGGAGCCGCGCCAACTCGTCGAGCGGGTACGGCTCGACCTGCTCACGGAGAGCTGCGTGACCGCCGCGCGCGGTCACTGGCCGGCCACACCCTTCACCCTGCACACCGGGAACGTGACGGACGTCACCGTGCCGGGCGTCCCCGCCCGGCTCGCCCGGCTGCTGGCCAACCTGCTGGACAACGCCGCCAAGTTCAGCCCGCCCGGCGCCACCGTCGAGGTCCGCCTGGACCGGCGCCCGGACGCGGTCGACCTCACCGTCCGCGACCACGGACCGGGCATCTCCGACGAGGACCGGCCGCACGTCTTCGACCGCTTCTACCGCTCCCGGCAGGCCCGCGCGCTGCCCGGCTCCGGGCTCGGCCTGGCCATGGCCCGGCAGATCGCCCGCGCCCACGGCGCCGAACTCACGGCGGAACGGCCGGAGAGCGGCCCGGGCGCGCTCTTCCGCCTCCGCTTCCCGGCCGCGGAGTGAACCACGGACACACGACGAAGGCCCCGGTCACCAGGACCGGGGCCTTCACTCTGAGCGGACGACGAGGCTCGAACTCGCGACCTCAACCTTGGCAAGGTTGCGCTCTACCAACTGAGCTACGTCCGCATGCCCCGCGCGTTTCCGTGCGGTGCGGGTACCACTATAGCCAACCCTGAGACCGCGCGATGCGCGCCGCCGCGTGCCGGTTCTCGGCACCCAGCTTCGCCGCCGCCGCCGAGAGGTAGTTCCGGACCGTCCCCGGCGTCAGCCGGGCCCGCTCCGCGATCTCCGCGATCGGCGCCCCGTCCTCCGCCAGCTCCAGCAGCTCGGCCTCCCGCGCGGTCAGCGGCGAATCACCCGCGCTGATCGCGTCGGCCGCCAACTCCGGGTCGACATAACGGCTTCCCGCGTGCACGGTACGGATGATCTCGGCGAGCCGCCGGGCCGAGACGGTCTTCGGGACGAACCCCCGGACCCCCGCCTCCAGGGCCCGCTTCAGATGCCCGGGCCGGCCGTGCCCCGTCACGATCATGCTGCGGCAGCCGGGGACTTCGGCCCGCAGGGCTGTGGCCACTGTCACACCGTCCGCCCCCGGCATCTGGAGATCCAGCACCGCCACGTCGGGCCGGTGCGCCCGCGCCATGGCGATCGCCTCCGTTCCCGAGGCGGCCTCCGCGACCACCCGGAGGTCGTCCTCCAGGCCCAGCAGGGCGGCGAGCGCCCCCCGGATGAGGTGTTCGTCGTCGGCAAGCAGCAGGGTGATCACGCGTTTCCTCCTCGGTCCCGGCTGAGGGCGGCGGGCTCGGGCGGCCCTTCTCCGTCGGGTGCCCCGACGGCCGGCGCGTCCGGCCCACCGTCGACGGCCGCCGGGGCGACGGCCGTCGGTACGGCCACACCGGTCGTCGTGGCACCGGCCACCGTCGCAACGTCCGGTCCGGCAACGTCCGGACCCGCGACGTCCACTCCCGCGATGTCCGCTCCCGCGACGCCCCCCGCAGGCCCCTCCTCCACCACCGGCGGCCCCTCCACCGCCGCCAGCGGCACCTCCACCGTCAGCCGGAACGTCCCCCGACCCCGTGGCCCGGCCTCCAACGTGCCCCCGAGAGCCGTCACCCGCTCCCGCAGCCCGGCCAGCCCTGAACCACCTGAACCACCCGTGCCACCCGAGTCGCACCGGTCACCCGAGGAGGCCCCGTCGTTCTCCATCACCAGCACCGCCGAGGCCCCGCCGACCCGCAGCCGTACCGCGCAGCGCCGCGCCTCCGCGTGCCGCAGCACGTTCGTCGTGCCCTCGCGCACCACCCACGCCAGGACGGACTGCACCGCGTCCGGCAGCGCGTCCCCCGAGGCGTCCTCGATGCGGCAGGCGATCCCCGCCGCGCCCAGTACGCCGCGCGCGCCGACGAGTTCCGTGTGCAGGTCCGCCTGCCGGTAGCCGCGCACCAGCTCGCGCATGTCGCGCTGCGCGTCCCGCGCGATGCGCTGCACCTCGGCCATCTGCTCCAGCGCGGCCGGCGAGCCGCGGTGGGCCAGCTCGGCCGCGAGCTCGCTCTTGAGGGCGATCACCGTGAGGTTGCGGCCGAGGACGTCGTGCATGTCCCGGCCGAAGCGCAGCCGTTCCTCCGCGACGGCCAGCCGCGCCTGGACGGTCCGGGCGTTCTCCGCCTCCCACATCACCGCCAGCATCCAGCCCGTACTGCGCACGGTGGCCAGTGCCCACAGGGCGGCGAACCAGACCATCACCATGGTGATCGCCGCGCCGGCGGCCCGGCCGCCGAACGGCAGGATGGCGACGGCCGCCGCGACACCGCCCAGCAGGCACCACCACAGGTACGTCCGCACCCGGGGCGCCACCAGGCTGAGCGCGCCGAAGAAGACCAGCGCCCCGCCCATCAGCACCATCGGCCGCGACGTGAGGTGCTCCGGCCCGTCCGCCCGCACCAGGGCGACCAGCTGCACCACGGAGAGGAAGAGAAGCGCGCCGGAGAGGGCGAGCCACCGCCAGGGCGCGGGGTGCCGCGTCCGGTAGTGCTCCAGCGCCCGCCGGAACAGGACCGCGCCCACACCGCACTGCGCCCAGCCGAGGAACAGGAGGACGAGGTCACCGGCCCGGAAGCCGCCGGAGCCGCCGAAGAGGGCCAGGGTGGGGGTGAGCGGGAAGAGGCCCGGCAGCAGGTACAGCGTCCAGCGCATATAGCTGTCGACCTGGGCGATCCTGCTCCGCCCCCGCCAGCCGCCGACGCGCGTCCGTACCCCTGTGACGCCCCTGGCCCCCGCGGCCCCCATGATCGACCCCCTGTCGTCGGGCATGAAAAAACCCCGGCCACGGGGACCGGGGTCTTTCTCTGGAGCGGACGACGAGGCTCGAACTCGCGACCTCAACCTTGGCAAGGTTGCGCTCTACCAACTGAGCTACGTCCGCATGCTCCCGACCGGCTTCACCGGGCGGTGCGAACACCACTCTACCTGATCCACCGGGGTGGTCGGGACGAGTGATGAGAGCGGGTGACAGGGATCGCACACTGCGCCTCCCCCTTGGAAAGGGGGCGCTCTACTACTGAGCTACACCCGCGAGACCATCCTCCGGACCACGAACGTGGGCCGGTGAACGGCTGGAGCGGGTGACAGGAATCGCACACTGCGCCTCCCTCTTGGAAAGAGGGCGCTCTACTACTGAGCTACACCCGCGCGTCCACCCATCGAGCCGCCGAAGCGGACCGATGAACGGCGAGAGCGGGTGACAGGGATCGCACACTGCGCCTCCCCCTTGGAAAGGGGGCGCTCTACTACTGAGCTACACCCGCGCGTCTCGTGGGGTTCGGCCTTTCGGCCTCGCCCCTCGGCGTGTTCCAGACTCTAGCGGATCATGCGGGGGGGAATGCAAATCCGGTGCGGGGGCCGGAATCTGAGGGGTGGCCGGATCCGGACGCCCGGCCCGGGGGGCGGGGGCGCGGTTCACCCCTGCGGGGGGTACCCGGCAGGGGACGGCGCCGGCCGCGCCGCCCCGGACGCCGGCCGCGCCATCCCCCGAACGCCGAGCGCCCCGCTCGTCAGTTCGCGGCCTCGAACGCCTCGTAGACCTTCTTCGGGATCCGGCCCCGCGGCGGCACGTCCATGCCGTGCGAGCGGGCCCAGGCCCGGACGGCCGCCGGGTCCGGCTCGACGGAGGTGCGGCGGTACGCCTTCCCGGAGCGGGAGCGCTTCCGTCCTGCGTCCAGGTAAGGCTCCAGCGCGTGCCGGAGTTTCTTCGCATTGGCGGTGCTGAGGTCGATCTCGTACGACTTGCCGTCGATGCCGAAGGTGACGGTCTCCGCGGCCTCGCCCCCGTCGATGTCATCAAAGAGCGTCACTACCACACGCTGCGCCACGGAATGGGTCCTTTCAGCCTGTACCGCCGCGCTGACCTGCGGCGATGCATGGGTTTAGGTGGTTCTCGGGCAATGCCTTTTCCGAGGTTCCGCAAAGGGTATTGCCTGACGGGGCCCAGTTAATTCCGTCCGCCCGCCCGGGTGCAATGGGAACCGTGTGGTCTTCCGGGGTTTTTCCCGGATTTTTTCGGTGGGACCCGGGGGAGAGGGTGCGGTAAAGCGCTCGGACCGCCCGTGATATCTACCCGCGTAGATTTTTCGGGCGGGTACGCTGGCTTCACCGCTTCAGCTCACGCACCACACCACCGGGAGTGCCAGTGGCACGCGTCGTAGTCGACGTCATGCTCAAGCCGGAGATCCTCGACCCGCAGGGGCAGGCGGTGCAGCGCGCGCTGCCACGCCTGGGCTTCGAGGGGATCGCCGACGTCCGTCAGGGCAAGCGCTTTGAACTCGAGGTGGAGGGCCCGGTCGACGACGCCGCCCTCGCCCGGATCCACGAGATGGCGGAAACGTTTCTCGCCAACACCGTGATCGAGGACTTCACCGTTCGAGTCGAGCAGGCCGGCTCGTGACGGCACGCGTAGGGGTCGTCACCTTCCCCGGCACCCTCGACGACCGCGACACCCAGCGCGCCGTCCGCATCGCCGGCCTGGAGCCCGTACCCCTCTGGCACCGCGACAAGGACCTCCACCAGGTCGACGCGGTCGTCCTGCCCGGCGGCTTCTCCTACGGTGACTACCTGCGGGCCGGCGCCATCTCCCGCTTCTCTCCGGTGATGGAGACCGTCATCGAGCAGGCGAAGGGCGGCCTGCCCGTCCTCGGCATCTGCAACGGCTTCCAGGTCCTCACCGAGACCCACCTGCTGCCCGGCGCGATGCTCCGCAACAACCACCTGCACTTCATCTGCCGCGACCAGAAGCTCCGCGTCGAGAACGCGGACACCGCCTGGACGGCCGACTACGAAGCGGGCCAGGAGATCTCCGTCCCGCTCAAGAACATCGACGGCCGCTACGTGGCCGACGAGCGGACCCTGGACGAGCTGGAGGCCGAGGGCCGGGTGGTCTTCCGCTACCTGGACGGCAACCCCAACGGCTCGCTCCGCGACATCGCCGGCATCACCAACGCCGCCGGCAACGTCGTCGGCCTGATGCCGCACCCCGAGCACGCGGTCGAGCCGCTGATCGGCACGGGCCGCACCGACGGCCTCGGTTTCTTCACGTCGATCCTCAAGAAGCTGGTCAACGCCTGATGACTCTCGACACCGTCAAGCACGCCAACGAGACCCCCGACGTCGAGCAGCCCTGGTCCGAACTCGGTCTCAAGCAGGACGAGTACGAGCGCATCCGCGCCATCCTGGGCCGCCGGCCCACCGGCGCCGAGCTCGCCATGTACTCCGTGATGTGGTCCGAGCACTGCTCGTACAAGAGCAGCAAGGTCCACCTCCGCCAGTTCGGCGAGAAGGCCCCCGCAAACGACGCGCTCCTCGTCGGCATCGGCGAGAACGCGGGCGTCGTGGACGTCGGCCAGGGCTACGCGGTCACCTTCAAGGTGGAGTCGCACAACCACCCGTCGTACATCGAGCCCTACCAGGGCGCGGCCACCGGCATCGGCGGCATCGTCCGCGACATCCTCGCCATGGGCGCCCGCCCGGTCGCCGTGATGGACCCGCTGCGCTTCGGCGCCGCCGACCACCCCGACACCAAGCGCGTCCTGCCGGGCGTCGTCGCGGGCATCGGCGGCTACGGCAACTGCCTGGGCCTGCCCAACATCGGCGGCGAGGTCGTCTTCGACCCCTGCTACCAGGGCAACCCGCTGGTCAACGCGCTCTGCGTGGGCGTGATGAAGCACGAGGACATCCACCTCGCCAAGGCGTCCGGCACCGGCAACAAGGTCGTCCTCTACGGCGCCCGCACCGGCGGCGACGGCATCGGCGGCGTCTCCGTCCTCGCCTCCGAGACCTTCGACTCGACCGGCCCGGCCAAGCGCCCGGCCGTCCAGGTCGGCGACCCCTTCCAGGAGAAGCTCCTCATCGAGTGCACCCTGGAGCTCTTCCGCGAGGACCTCGTCGAGGGCATCCAGGACCTCGGCGGCGCCGGCCTCTCCTGCGCCACCAGCGAGCTGGCCAGCGCCGGCTCCGGCGGCATGCGCGTCGAGCTGGACACCGTCCCGCTGCGCGACGCCACGCTCTCGCCCGAGGAGATCCTCATGAGCGAGTCGCAGGAGCGCATGTGCGCGATCGTCGAACCCGGCAAGATCGACCGCTTCCTGGAGATCTGCGAGAAGTGGGACGTCATCGCCACCGTCATCGGTGAGGTCACCGACGGCGAGCGGCTGGAGATCTTCTGGCACGGCGAGCAGATCGTCGACGTCCCGCCGCGCACCGTCGCCCACGAGGGCCCGGTCTACGAGCGCCCGTACGCGCGCCCCGAGTGGCAGGACGCCCTCCAGGCCGACGGCGCCGACAAGCTGCCCCGGCCGGAGACGGCCGAGGAGCTGCGCGCCCAGGTGGTGAAGGTCGTCTCGTCCCCGAACCAGGCGTCCAAGTCCTGGATCACCGGCCAGTACGACCGCTTCGTCCAGGGCAACACGGTCCTCGCCCAGCCCGAGGACTCCGGCATGGTCCGGATCGACGAGGAGACCGGCCTCGGCGTCGCCGTCGCCACGGACGGCAACGGCCGCTACGCCAAGCTCGACCCGTACGCGGGCGCGCAGCTGGCGCTGGCGGAGTCGTACCGCAACGTGGCCGCCACCGGCGCCCGCCCGCTGGCGATCTCCAACTGCCTCAACTTCGGCTCCCCCGAGGACCCGGGCGTCATGTGGCAGTTCGCCGAGGCCACCCGCGGCCTCGCGGACGGCTGCCTGGAGCTCGGCACGCCCGTCACCGGCGGCAACGTCTCCCTCTACAACCAGACCGGCGAGACCGCCATCCACCCGACGCCGGTCGTCGCCGTGCTGGGCGTCATCGACGACGTCGCCCGCCGCACGCCGATGGCCTTCGCCGAGGAGGGCCAGCTCCTCTACCTCCTGGGCGACACCAAGGACGAACTGGGCGGCTCCGCCTGGTCCCAGGTGATCCACGACCACCTCGGCGGCCTGCCGCCGGCCGTGGACCTGGCCCGCGAGAAGCTCCTCGCCGAGATCCTGATCTCGGCGTCGCGGGACGGGATGGTGGACGCCGCGCACGACCTGTCGGACGGCGGTCTCGTCCAGGCGGTCGTCGAGTCCTGCCTGCGCGGCGGGAAGGGCGCGCGCCTGGTCGTCCCGGACGGCCTCGACGCGTTCACCTTCCTCTTCTCGGAGTCGGCGGGACGGGCGGTCGTCTCGGTACCGCGCAGCGAGGAGCTCCGCTTCACGGACATGTGCGGGGCGCGGGGCCTGCCCGCGACGCGGATCGGCGTTGTGGACGGCGACACGGTCGAGGTCCAGGGGCAGTTCACGCTGCCGCTGGCGGAGCTGCGCGAGGCGCATGAGGCGACGCTGCCGGGGCTGTTCGGGTAGGGGGTCCCCAACCCCGCCCCTTCACCGTTTCTTGCGGGGGCAAGCCCCCGCACCCCCGGAACCGCGCTCCGCGCGGTTGTCCTCAAACGCCGGACGGGCTTGATTTCGCGCCCGGGCGCGCCACTCAGCCCGTCCGGCGTTTGAGGACTAACGCGGCGCAGCCGCGTTGCTGCGGGGTCCGGGGTGTGCCCCAGGAATCGGCGAAGGGGAGGGACCGGGGCTCGCCTCCTCGACGGCCGCACCCCGCGGCAGCCGCGACGCCAGGACCAGAGCGAGCACCATCGCCCCCGCCGCGCAAAGGAACACCACGTCCACCGCGGACGTGAACGCCTCGACCGCATCGGCGCGTTGGGCCCCGCGAAGGGCCGCGATCCCGCTAGCCGACCCACCCGGCCCCTCCGCCGCGTACACCCGAGCGAGCACCGTCCCGAACAGAGCGGTCCCCAGCGCGCTGCCCAGCGTCTGGAAGAAACGGATGCCGGTGGTGGCGACCCCGAGCCGCCGCACCGGCACGGCCTGCTGCACCATGACGATGAGCTGCCCGAGAAGCTGCCCGAACCCGACACCCAGCAGCAGCATCTCGCCGCGCACGGCCCACAGGTCCGTACCCGTGCCGGACAGCGCCAGCAGTCCCATGGCGGCGCCGGCGCAGGCCGTCCCGGAGAGCACGGTCGTCCGCGGCGACCGGTCGAGCCGGGCGGTCAGCAGGCCGACGCCGGTCATGCCGAGGGCCAGGGGAAGCATGAAGAGGCTGGCGTCGGTCGGTGCGACGCCCCGGGCGATCTGCAGGTAGAGCATCACGTAGACGATCGAGCCCATGAAGGCCACCCCCGCGAGGGCCTGCACCGCGAACGCGAGACGTACCGTCCGGATCCGGAACAGCCCGAGCGGCAGCACCGGTTCGGCGGCCGTGGCCTGTCGCCACAGGAACAGCGCCAGCAGCACCGCCGCCCCGCCGATCAGCCCGAGGATGACCGGCGAACCCCAGGCGTGCTCCCGGCCGCCCCACTCGGTGACCAGCAGCAGCGCGGTGGAGAAGGCGGCGGCCAGCGCGGCCCCGGGGTAGTCGATGCGGTGCCGGGCGCCGGGCGCGGGGAGGCGGAGGACCACCGTGGCGACGGCCAGTACGGCGACCCCCAGAGGCAGGTTGACGTAGAAGATCCAGCGCCAGTCGGCGTGGTCGGCGAGGTACGCGCCGAGCAGCGGGCCCAGGGCCATGCCGGCGCCGGCGACGAGGCCGCCGACGGCGGAGCCCTTGCCGGCGCCCTTCTTCGCGGGGTCCTTCAGCTGGGCGATGACGACCATGGTGACGCTCATCAGCCCGCCGCCGCCGATGCCCTGCACGGCCCGGAAGACGATGAGCTGCTCCATCGAGCCGGCCGTGCCGCAGAGCGCCGACCCGACGAGGAAGACCGCCACCGCGCCCAGGAAGACGCGTTTGGCCCCCAGGCTGTCGCAGAGCTTTCCGTAGAGCGGCAGGGCGGCGGTGGCGGCGAGGGCGAACGCCGTGATCAGCCAGGGGATGCGGTCGATGCCGTGGGCCGGGTCGAGCTCCTCGGCGATCGGGACGGTGACGGCCGAGACGATGTTCTGGTCCAGTACGGCCAGCAGCATCGTCACGAGGCAGACGACGAAGCCGGTACGCCGCCGGGCGGCGGACATGGGTGCGGTCATGGGGGACAGCCTGAGACATGAACGTGTACTCGGTCAATTCTTTTTCCCGGCTCAAAATTCATCCTGGTACAGTTCCGTTATGACGCAAGGGCAGCCGGGGCTGCGGGAACGCAAAAAGCTCCAGACCCGCCAGAAGCTGATGCGGGTCGCCGTCGAGCTCTTCGAGGAACGCGGCTACGACAAGGTCTCCGTCGCTGAGATCGCCGCCGCCGCGGAGGTCTCGAAGATGACGGTCTTCAACTACTGCGGCAGCAAAGAGGACATCCTCGTCGGCGCCCTGGAGGACCACGTCGACGACGTCGCCCGCGCGGTCCGCGAACGCGCCCCCGGCGAGTCCGTGGTGCACGCGGTCCGCCGGCAGTTCCTCGCCGCCGTCGACGCCTCCGACCCGGCGGTCGGCATGTCCGACGCCCCCTTCGCCCTCCGGCTGCGCCGGCTCATCGTCGAGACCCCCGTCCTGCTGGCCCGCGCCCGGGAGATCGCCCACCGCAGCGAGTGGCTGCTCGCCGAAGAACTGGCCCCTTTCGGCGACCCGGCCATGGCCCGCGTCCTCGCCGGCCAGATCATCGGGCTGCGGTACGGCCTCGTGGCCCTCAACCAGCGGCGGCTGCTGGCCGGGGAGTCCGCCGCCTCCTTCGCCGACGAGGCCCGGGAGCTGGCGGAACGGGCCTTCGACATGCTGGAGTTCGGCCTCGGCGACTACGGAGCGGTACGCCCGGACACGGCGGGCTGAAAACCTCACTGCGGCCCCCGCTGGTTACGCTCAGCCCATGACCGCCGCGCAGCGCAAGCCGAAGCCCCGCACCTACGACCCCGCCAAGGTCCGGGCCGCCCTGGACGGCCAGTTGACCGCCCTGCGCCGCGCGGTGGCCGCCCTCTGCGCGGGCCCCGACGCCGCCGCGTCGCTGGCGGCGCCCACCCGGCTGGGCGCCTGGACCGTCCGCGATCTGATCGCGCACCTCGCCCTCGCCCTGGAGTCCCTGCCCGTCCGCCTCGCTCAGCCCGCGCCGGGCCCCGCCGACCCCCGCGTGGACCTGCGGGGTTACCTGGCCGCCATGCGGTCCGGGGCCGAGCCCGTCGCCGCCGCCGCACCGGCCGCCGCCCGTGCCCTGGGCGACGAACCGGCCGCCGCGGCGGCCCGGTTGGACGAGGCCGCCGGCCGGCTCTCCGCCGCCGTCGCGGCCGCCGACCCCGCCGCGCCGCTCGCCACCGTGCTGGGCCCGATGACCGTCGCGGACTACACGCTCACCCGCCTGCTGGAGGCCGTCGTCCACGCCGACGACCTCGCCGCGGCCACCGGGGTGCCCTTCGCCCACGAGCGGCAGGCCCTGGCCACCGTCACCCGGATGCTCGCCGACGCGCTGGCCGGCGCGGCGCCCGGCGGTTCGGTGGAGGTCCGGATCCCGCCCTTCGCCGTCGTCCAGTGCGTCGAGGGCCCCCGGCACACCCGCGGCACCCCGCCGAACGTCGTCGAGACCGACCCGCTGACCTGGATCCGGCTGGCCTCAGGCCGCGCCGACTGGACCGCCGCCGTCGAGGACGCGCTGGTCACCGCGAGCGGCGAACGGGCCGATCTGTCCGGACAACTCCCTTTGTTCGGCTGAGCGCGCGTGCGTCCCGATCCGGGGCTGTGTGACGGGGCGTTGCTGTCCGTGGTGTGAGCCATCCCCGGTCGTCCCCGGTTCGGATGAACCTCGTCCCTGCCATAGACTCGAGGTGTGCCTCGTGGTGACGGACGACTCAACCACGACCTGCTCCCCGGCGAGAAGGGCCCCCAGGACGCTTGCGGCGTCTTCGGTGTCTGGGCTCCGGGTGAAGAGGTCGCCAAACTCACCTATTTCGGGCTGTATGCGCTGCAGCACCGTGGACAGGAGTCCGCGGGCATCGCGGTGAGCAACGGCTCCCAGATCCTGGTCTTCAAGGACATGGGCCTGGTCTCCCAGGTCTTCGACGAGACCTCCCTCGGCTCACTGAGCGGCCATATCGCCGTGGGCCACGCCCGGTACTCCACCACCGGGGCCTCGGTGTGGGAGAACGCCCAGCCGACCTTCCGCGCGACCGCCCACGGCTCCATCGCCCTCGGTCACAACGGCAACCTGGTCAACACGGCCGAGCTGGCCGAGATGGTCGCCGCGCTGCCGCGCGACGGCGGCCGGGCCACCCAGGTCGCCGCGACCAACGACACGGACCTGGTCACCGCCCTGCTCGCGGGCCAGACCGACGACGACGGCAAGCCGCTGACCGTCGAGGAGTCGGCCGCCAAGGTCCTCCCCGCCGTCCAGGGCGCCTTCTCGCTCGTCTTCATGGACGAGCACACCCTCTACGCCGCCCGCGACCCGCAGGGCATCCGCCCGCTGGTCCTCGGCCGCCTGGAGCGCGGCTGGGTGGTCGCCTCCGAGACCGCCGCCCTGGACATCGTCGGCGCGGCCTTCGTCCGCGAGGTCGAGCCCGGCGAGCTCGTCGCCATCGACGAGAACGGCGTCCGGACCAGCCGGTTCGCCGAGGCCCGCCCCAAGGGCTGCGTCTTCGAGTACGTCTACCTCGCCCGCCCCGACACCGACATCGCGGGCCGCAACGTCTACCTCTCCCGGGTGGAGATGGGCCGCCGGCTCGCCGCCGAGGCCCCGGCCGAGGCCGACCTGGTGATAGCGACCCCGGAGTCCGGCACCCCGGCCGCCGTCGGCTACGCCGAGGCCAGCGGGATCCCCTACAGCGCGGGCCTGGTCAAGAACAGCTACGTCGGCCGGACCTTCATCCAGCCCAGCCAGACCATCCGCCAGCTCGGCATCCGGCTGAAGCTCAACCCGCTGAAGGAGGTCATCCGCGGCAAGCGCCTGGTCGTCGTGGACGACTCCATCGTCCGCGGGAACACCCAGCGCGCCCTGGTCCGGATGCTTCGCGAGGCCGGCGCCGCCGAGGTCCACATCCGGATCTCGTCCCCGCCGATCAAGTGGCCCTGCTTCTTCGGCATCGACTTCGCCACCCGCGCCGAGCTGATCGCCAACGGCATGACGGTCGACGAGATCGGCAAGTCCCTGGGCGCCGACTCCCTGGCGTACATCTCTATCGACGGCATGATCGAGGCGACGGCCATCCCCAAGGCGAACCTCTGCCGCGCCTGCTTCGACGGCGAGTACCCGATGGACCTGCCCGACCCCGAGCTGCTCGGCAAGCACCTGCTGGAGACCGAGCTCGCAGGCGGCCACGACGCCGCGGACGCCCTGCGCCGCCCGTAAGAACGACACGAAAGATCTCAAGACAATGTCTCCTGAGACCACTGGTGCCAGCTACGCAAGCGCGGGCGTCGACATCGAGGCGGGCGACCGCGCCGTCGAACTCATGAAGGAATGGGTGAAGAAGGCCACCCGCCCCGAGGTCGTCGGCGGCCTCGGCGGCTTCGCCGGCCTCTTCGACGCCAGCGCCCTCAAGCGCTACGAGCGCCCCCTCCTCGCCTCCGCCACCGACGGCGTCGGCACCAAGGTGGACATCGCCCGCCGCATGGGCGTCTACGACACCATCGGCCACGACCTGGTCGGCATGGTCGTCGACGACCTCGTGGTCTGCGGCGCCGAGCCGCTGTTCATGACCGACTACATCTGCGTCGGCAAGGTCCACCCCGAGCGGGTCGCCGCGATCGTCAAGGGCATCGCCGAGGGCTGCACCCTCGCCGGCTGCGCGCTGGTCGGCGGCGAGACCGCCGAGCACCCCGGGCTGCTCGGCGCGGACGAGTTCGACGTGGCCGGCGCCGGCACCGGAGTCGTCGAGGCCGACCGGCTGCTCGGCGCGGACCGGGTCCGCGAGGGTGACGTCGTCATCGCGATGGCCTCCTCCGGACTTCACTCGAACGGGTACTCGCTGGTACGCCATGTGCTCCTCGAC
This sequence comes from Streptomyces mobaraensis, assembly GCF_020099395.1. NCBI lineage: Bacteria > Bacillati > Actinomycetota > Actinomycetes > Kitasatosporales > Streptomycetaceae > Streptomyces > Streptomyces mobaraensis. The sequence goes on from NZ_CP083590.1 coordinate 3,973,446, forward strand.
CGGGCCGGCTGGTCGCTGGACCGCGAGGTCCCCGAGCTCGGCCGCACCCTCGGCGAGGAGCTGCTGGAGCCGACCCGGATCTACTCGCTGGACTGCCTGGCGCTCACCCGGACGACCGAGGTGCACGCCTTCTCGCACATCACCGGCGGCGGACTCGCCAACAATCTCGCCCGGGTGATCCCGGACCATCTGCACGCGGAGGTCGACCGCGCGACCTGGACGCCGGACCCGGTGTTCACCCTGGTCGGCGAGGTGGGCGGGGTCGAGCGCCTGGAGCTGGAGAAGACCCTCAACATGGGCGTCGGCATGATGGCCGTCGTGCCCGCGGAGTCGGTCGACGCCGCCCTGACCACGCTGGCCGACCGGGGCGTCGAGTCCTGGGTCGCCGGCGAGATCACCGGGCGCGGCGACCGTGCCGGGGCCGCGGTGCTGACCGGTGACTACGGCGACGGCGGTACCGACGGTGGCCGCACGGCCTGACCGGGCCCGGGCAGCACAGAACCCGGTCCGGGGCGGGGCCCCGGACCGGGTCGGAGAAAGCTATCGCGTTATCGCGTCAAGCGCGGCGACGGTAGGCGGACTGACCGGACGAGTGCTGCTCGTCGTCGTCGTCCTCGTCGTTGTAACGCGCCGCGTACTGAGCGTACGGGTCGTCGTCCAGCTCATCGTCGAGCGGCTCACCGTTCGGCGGCTGCTTTACCGGCGATGCGCCCAGCTCGTTGGCCAGGCGTGAGAGGTCGGTCCCACCGCTGTTGTACTTCAGCTGGCGGGCGACCTTTGTCTGCTTGGCCTTGGCCCGGCCGCGCCCCATGGCTCGACCCCCTCAATTACGGGGCTCGACGGCCCCAGAGTCTTGACACGCGTTCACTGTCATGAGTCAGAGCGGATTCCCGCAGAGGAATCCGGCCTGTAGGACTTCAACGGTACCTGCTTCCGCGGCCATACGGTACGTCGCCCGCATGACGTGCCACGGAGCACAACCTTAGGGGCGCCCCGTCCCCGCTGGTCAGCTGCGATTTTAACCCGTCCCGCCCGGCGACCCGCCGAGGGGTGGTGAGCGATGTCTCGCTTGCCGCCCCCGATGGCGGGTCTGTCGGGACCACTGTGCGGGCCCCGACCACCCGAACGGGCCGGGTGAGTGCCGACTACGTCCCCGCCGTCCCGGCCGTCACTGCCGTACCTGACGCGGCACCCCGGCCGTCCGGCTTCCGCGCGCCTCCGCCATCCGCTGCTCGGCGAGCCGGTCGGCCGCCGCGGCGGGCGGGATGCCGTCCGCCGCCGCCCGTTCGAATATGGCCAGCGTGGTGTCGTAGATCTTCGCCGCCTTGGCCTTCGCCCGGTCGAAGTCGAAGCCCTTGAGCTCCTCCGCGACCTGGATGACGCCGCCGGCGTTCACGACGTAGTCGGGGGCGTAGAGGATGCCGCGGTCGGCGAGGTCCTTCTCGACCCCCGGGTGGGCGAGCTGGTTGTTGGCCGCGCCGCAGACGACGGTCGCCGTGAGCGCCGCGACCGTCGCGTCGTCGAGGGCACCGCCGAGGGCGCAGGGGGCGTAGACGTCAAGCGGCGAGCGCACCAGGACGTCGACGTCCGAAACCGCCGTGACCTGCGGGAACTTCTCGGTGATCGCCTCGACGGCGGCCTGCTTGACGTCGGTGACGACGACCTCCGCACCGTCCTCGACCAAGTGCCGCACCAGGTAGCGCCCGACCTTGCCGACCCCGGCGACGCCGACCCGCCGGCCGCGCAGCGTGGGCTCGCCCCACTGGGTGCGCGCCGCGGCCCGCATGCCCTGGAAGACACCGAACGCGGTGAGCACGGACGAGTCGCCGGCACCGCCGTTCTCGGGGGAGCGGCCGGTGGTCCAGCGGCACTCCCGGGCGACGACGTCCATGTCCCGCACGTACGTGCCGACGTCGCACGCGGTGACATAGCGGCCGCCGAGGGAGGCCACGAACCGGCCGTAGGCGAGCAGCAGTTGTTCGGTCTTGATCGTGTCCGGGTCGCCGATGATCACGGCCTTCCCGCCGCCGTGCTCCAGACCCGCCAGCGCGTTCTTGTACGACATGCCGCGCGCGAGGTTGAGGGCGTCGCGGACGGCCTCCTCCTCGGAGGCGTAGGGGTGGAAGCGGGTGCCGCCGAGCGCCGGGCCCAGGGCGGTGGAGTGGAGGGCGATCACGGCCTTGAGGCCGGTCTCGCGGTCCTGGCAGAGCACGACCTGCTCGTGCCCGCCGAGTTCGGAGCCGAACAGGGTGTGCAGCACGCTCTCGGACTCGGCTGGGGAGGTGGGACGTACGTCAGTCACGGTGGTGACTCCATATGTCTCGCGCTTCGCCCTCCCGGGGGTGGAGGAGGGCCGGTTGGCACGAGGGTAGGGCCTGCCGGCCCCGCGGAAGGGTCCGGTGCCGAGGATCACTCTCCCGGGCCCCCGTCCCGTGGGACGATTCGCTCCGTACGGGGAGGTCCGCACGGCTCCCCGAGGTGTCCTGCTGCTTGAGGGAGCGAGCGTGGGTCTGGCGTCGTCGGTGACCGTCCCGTACGCGGCCTATCTGCGGGTCTACGAGCCGCTGAGCGCCTTCCCGCGGGCCGAGCGCCGGTACTGGGAGGAGTACGCCCGGCGCGCGACGCTCCCCACCGCGCAGGACGAACTCCGGCGCTCGCTCGCCGACTTGCTGCCCACCCCGCCGGTGGCGGTGCCGGTGCACGAGAGCGGCGACGCCTTCGTGACCGTCCGGGACGGCGTCGTCTGCGTCTGCCCCTGGCGCACCCGGCTGCGCGGCTGGCTGGCCCTGGAGGAGCTCGCCGAGCGGTTCCCCGCGCCGGTGCTCGACGCCGTCCTGCCGCCGGTGGTGCGGCGCCAGGCCGAGGCGGACTACGCCCGCTGGCTGGAGCGCAACCCCGACGCCCGGCCGTGGATCAGGACGGCCACCTGGCAGGTGCCGCTGCGCTGGTTCGTACTCTTCTCCGACGAGGAACGCGAGTACGGCAAGGCGTCGGAGACGGCCGGCGGTCCGGGCGGCCCGGTGCGGGAGGGGCTGGTGCTGCGCTACCGGACGGCGATGGTGGAGGCCCGGCGGCGGGTGGCCCGCGGGCTGCGCACGCTGCGGGACGCCATCGAGGAGGGCCCCTTGATCGACGGCCTGGTGGACGTGGGCAGATGGCTGGAAGAGTTCCATCCGCGGTCCCTGGTGGAGCTGGACTACGGCGGGCTGGTGCATATGGTGCCGGAGGCGCGGCTCGCCGACGACCGCTCCGCGGCGGACACGGCGGAGGGGCTGGCCGCGCTCCGGGCCGGGGACGGCGTCCGGGCGGGCGAGGCGTACGAGCGGCTGACGGAGCGTTGGCGCGCGGTGCGGGATCGTCAGTTCGCGAACTGAGCGATGGTGGCGGGAGTTTGGCGATTCCAGGACCTAGGTCCTGATCCGGCCAATTGCCGCAACCGTGATCTAACGCACTTACGTCAGGTCTTGCGCCCATCGCCCACCCTCGTGGCAAAATAGGACAAGGAGTCCGGGAAGGACTCCTTCCGTCCGAGTAAGGGTGGATGGATCGGTATTGCACTCCTTGGCGGGTCTGGTGACCCCTGATCCCGCTGTGACTGATCGTCACGGTGGCGTGACTGTCCGCTATGGCATGGTCCATCGGCTTCCGTCGAGGTTGAACACCTGAGAGGGCAATTCCATCGGTTTGGCCGACGTGGCTGGACAGATGGTGTAGTTGTAGTGCCGAGGACAAGCCGTTCGTCCTATAACCGACTCGGCCCGCGTCCGCCATTTCGGGCAACGCGGGTCAAGGTGCAGAATTTAGAGGAAAGAACCGATCCTGAACTCGGTTCTCCCGAGGAGGCCGCTCATGACCGCTCGCACCCCTGATGCCGAGCCGCTGTTGACCCCGGCTGAGGTTGCCACGATGTTCCGCGTGGACCCGAAGACGGTCACGCGGTGGGCGAAGGCAGGCAAGCTCACGTCGATCCGTACGCTCGGAGGCCACCGCCGTTACCGCGAGGCGGAGGTCCGGGCGCTGCTGGCAGGCATCCCGCAGCAGCGCAGCGAGTCCTGAACCACCGTATGACCGGGCGTTTTCCGGGGCCCCCAACCCGGTGACCGCCCACCCTCAGCTCCACATGTTCCACCAGGCACCACACGACTGCGGAGACCTGCCCCCAACAGGGATCCGCGCCCGGAACGGGTGACGTCGTCGATCGCGCTGGGCTCCGCCGGGTCCAGCGCGGTCTTTTTTTGTGCGCTCCCGGATCCGTCGCGGTGCCGCGGAACCCCCTGGTGTACCGCCGGCTTCCATTCGGGAATGGTTGAGCGGCCGGTGCAATTGCACATATTAAATTGACCGGTGATGACCAGGGCGTGAGTTCCGTCATCTCCGTAACTCTTTCGGTGACTCCCGTCACAGCATCCCGAGGTTGCCGCCTGTCACCGGGCCGGTATAGAGAAGCCGACCGTCCCGTCTGTTCCCGGGAAAGGCCGGCCGCGGTGCGCCGCCGCCGGTCCTACGTCCGTACCGTACGGCCGGTCGTCCGCCGTTTCGGGGACCCACGCCGTCCGTCATGCCGCCGGGCCCTCCCCGGAGTCCCCCGGGCCGCCCTGGGCGCCCCCGGGGGCGCCGGGCGCGGTCTCCAGGGCCAGCCGCAGCAGCCGGTGGCAGACTGCGCAGTGACGGGTCAGATGGCGGTAGCGGACGGACGCCGAGAGGTGGGCTCGCAGCAGCGCCCCGGTCTCGTGCCGGGTCCTCGCGGTCGGGCTGGTCGTGGTCATCGGGCGCGCACCTCCCACTGACTGGGTACCCCTGGCACGTGTCGCCGTCAAGGAGCGGTACGGGAGGGGAGGGCGGCGTCGGCCACCCGCCGGCAGGGCGGGGGAGGGTCGGGTTTCGGCCACGCGGCACGCCATCGGTGGCAAGTGAAGAGGCCCGCTCTCCTCGCGGAGAACGGGCCTCTTCCGATGCGGTCCTGACGGGATTTGAACCCGCGGCCTCCACCTTGACAGGGTGGCGAGCACTCCAAACTGCTCCACAGGACCTTGCTGCTTTCCCGCCTTCGCGGTGCTGCGTGGCAAGACTCTACAGCAGGTCAGGGGGTGCGGTCGAACTCGCCTTCCCGAGGCCGTCCCGATGCCTTCCCGACGCTCTCCCGAGGTCAGGGCGCGAGGGCGTCGATGGCCTTCACGATGCGCTTGTCCGAGACCGGGAACGCCGTGCCGAGCGCGTGCGCGAAGTAGCTCACCCGCAGCTCCTCGATCATCCAGCGGACGTCCAGGGCCTCCTGGGGCACCGGCCGCCCCTTCGGGAACTGCTCCAGCAGCCAGGCGTGCTCGTCCTGCATCTCCTTGACCTTGGCCAGCCGCGCCCGGTCCCGCTCCGCGTTGGTGGGCAGCTGGGTCAGCCGCCGGTCCACGGCCACCAGGTAGCGCAGCAGGTCGGGCAGCCGGCGGACGCCGTGGGCGGTCACGAAGCCGGGCTTCACCAGCTCCGCGAGCTGCTGCTTGATGTCCGTGAGGGAGGTGAGCAGCACGGGGCTGGTGGTGGCCTTCAACCGGCGCTCGCACGCCTGCCAGGCGGCCAGTACCTCCTGCACCTTGCGGATGGTGTCCAGCGTCACGTCGACGATGTCCGCCCGGACCGCGTCGAAGAGCTTCCGGAAGCCCTCCTCGTCCCAGGCGGGCCCGCCGTGCCCGGCGATCAGCTTGTCCGCCGCACCCGCCACGCAGTCCTCGAAGAGGGCCTGGATCGAACCGTGCGGGTTCCGCGACAGGGCGAGCTTCTGCTGGTTGCTCAGCTTGTCCTGGGCGAACTTGGCGGGGTTGGAGGGCAGGTTGAGCAGGATGAGGCGGCGGGTGCCGCGCCACATGGCCTGCCGCTGCTCCTCCTCGGTGTCGAAGAGGCGGACGGCGACCGAGGCGCCCTCATCGACCAGCGCCGGGTACGCCTTGACGGGCTGCCCCGCGCGCCGGGTCTCGAAGGTGCGCGGCAGGGCCCCGATCGTCCACTGGGTGAGCCCGGACCGCTGCTCGGGCCCGGCGGCGCTCCCGGAGGCCGTCGTGGCCTTCTCGAAGGCCCTGGTGATGGCCGCCTGCGTCTTCGGCTTCAGCCGGGTGCGCAGCGCCTCCAGGTCCTTGTCCTCGGCGATCTTCCGCTTGCGCTCGTCGACGATCCGGAAGGTGATCTTCAGGTGGTCGGGGACGCGGCTCGGGTCGAAGTCGTCGGCCTCGATCCGGACGGCGGTCATCCGGTGCAGCTCGCGGGCGAGGGCGGTGGTCAGCGGCTCCTGGACGGGGCCCCCGTCGGGGATAGAGGCGCAGTCCAGGAAGCGCTGCGCGTAGTTCGGCGCCGGCACACAGTTGCGGCGCAGCGGCTTCGGCAGCGAGCGGATCAGCTCCGTCACCAGGTCCTCGCGCAGCCCAGGGATCTGCCAGTCGAAGCCCTCCGGGGAGACCTGGTTGAGCACCTGGAGCGGGATGTGGACCGTCACGCCGTCCGCGTCCGCCCCCGGCTCGAACTGGTACGTCACCCGGAACTTCAGCCGGCCCTGCCGCCAGGAGTCCGGATAGTCGTCCTTGGTGACCGCCTCGGCGTTCTCGTTGATCAGCATGGAGTGCTCGAAGTCGAGCAGCCCCGGCTCCTCACGCCGCTTGTGCTTCCACCACGAGTCGAAGTGCGCCCCGGACACGACGTGTTCGGGCAGCCGCTGATCGTAGAAGTCGAACAGCGTCTCGTCGTCCACCAGGATGTCCCGGCGGCGCGCCCGGTGCTCCAGCTCCTCGACCTCGCCGAGCAGCTTGCGGTTGTCGTGGAAGAACTGGTGGTGCGTCTTCCAGTCGCCCTCCACCAGCGCGTTGCGGATGAACAGCTCGCGGCTGGTCTCCGGGTCGATCCGGCCGTAGTTGACCTTGCGCTGCGCCACGATCGGCACGCCGTAGAGCGTCACCCGCTCGTACGCCATGACGGCCGCCTGCTTCTGCTCCCAGTGCGGCTCGCTGTAGGTGCGCTTCACCAGGTGCTGGGCGAGCGGCTCGATCCACTCCGGCTCGATCCGGGCGTTCACCCGGGCCCACAGCCGGGAGGTCTCCACCAGCTCCGCCGACATGATCCAGCGCGGCGGCTTCTTGAAGAGGGCCGAGCCGGGGAAGACCGCGAACTTGGCGCTGCGGGCGCCCAGGTACTCGTTCTTCTCGGTGTCCTTGAGGCCGAGGTGCGAGAGCAGGCCGGCGAGCAGCGACTGGTGGACGCGCTCCGGGGCCGCGTCCTCGTCGTTCAGGTGCACGCCCATCGACTTCGCGACCGTGCGCAGCTGGGTGTAGATGTCCTGCCACTCGCGTATCCGCAGGTAGTTCAGGAACTCCGACTTGCACATGCGCCGGAACGCCGAGGACGACAGCGCCTTCTGCTGCTCGCGCACATAGCGCCAGAGGTTGAGGAAGGCGAGGAAGTCGCTCGTCTCGTCCTTGAAGCGGGCGTGCTGCTGGTCCGCCTGCTGCTGCTTCTCCGACGGCCGCTCGCGCGGATCCTGGATCGACAGCGCGGCGGCGATCACCATCACCTCGCGGACACAGCCGTTCCGGTCCGCTTCCAGCACCATGCGGGCGAGGCGCGGGTCCACGGGGAGCTGCGACAGCTTGCGGCCGAGGGGCGTGAGCCGCTTCTTCGGATCCTTCTGCTGCGGGTCGAGCGCGCCCAGCTCCTGGAGCAGGTCGACGCCGTCCTTGATATTGCGGCGGTCCGGCGGGTCGATGAACGGGAACTTCTCGATGTCCCCGAGCCCGGCGGCCGTCATCTGAAGGATGACGGAGGCGAGGTTGGTGCGGAGGATCTCCGCGTCCGTGAACTCCGGCCGGGAGAGGAAGTCGTCCTCCGAGTACAACCGGATACAGACGCCGTCGCTCGTCCGGCCGCAGCGGCCCTTGCGCTGGTTGGCGCTCGCCTGCGAGACCGGCTCGATCGGCAGCCGCTGCACCTTGGTGCGGTGGCTGTAGCGCGAGATCCGGGCGAAGCCGGGGTCGATGACGTACTTGATGCCGGGCACGGTGAGGGACGTCTCGGCCACGTTGGTGGCCAGGACGATGCGACGGCCGGTGTGGCGCTGGAAGACGCGGTGCTGCTCGGCGTGGGACAGCCGCGCGTAGAGCGGCAGGATCTCCGTGAACCTCAGCTTCTTCTTCTCCAGCGCGTCCGCCGTGTCCCGGATCTCCCGCTCGCCGGAGAGGAAGACCAGGATGTCGCCGTCGCCCTCCCGCTGGAGCTCGTCCACCGCGTCGCAGATCGCCGTGATCTGGTCGCGGTCGGAGTCCTCGGACTGCTCCTCCAGCAGCGGCCGGTAGCGCACCTCGACCGGGTACGTCCGCCCGCTGACCTCGATGATCGGGGCGTCGCCGAAGTGCCGGGAGAAGCGCTCCGGGTCGATCGTCGCCGAGGTGATCACGACCTTGAGGTCGGGGCGGCGGGGGAGTAGCTGGGCGAGGTAGCCCAGGATGAAGTCGATGTTGAGGCTGCGCTCGTGCGCCTCGTCGATGATGATCGTGTCGTACTGGCGCAGCTCGCGGTCGGTCTGGATCTCCGCCAGCAGGATGCCGTCGGTCATCAGCTTGACCATGGTGTCCGGCCCGACCTGGTCCGTGAACCGGACCTTCCAGCCGACGGCCTCGCCCAGCGGCGTCCGCAGCTCCTCCGCGACCCGCTCCGCCACCGTACGGGCGGCGAGCCGGCGGGGCTGGGTGTGCCCGATCAGACCGCGGACGCCCCGGCCCAGCTCCAGACAGATCTTGGGGATCTGCGTGGTCTTGCCGGAACCGGTCTCACCCGCGACGATGACGACCTGGTGGTCGCGTATCGCCTCCAGGATCGCGTCCTTCTTCTGGCTGACCGGGAGCTGCTCGGGGTACGTGACGGCCGGCACCCGGGCCGCGCGGCGCGCCACGCGCTCCTCGGCCTGGCCGATCTCGGCGTCGATCTCGGCGAGGACCGCCTCCCGGGCCTCGGGCTTGCGGATCCGGCGGGCACCGTCCAGCCTGCGGCCCAGCCGCTGCGCGTCGCGCAGGGACAGCTCGGACAGGCGCGCGGCGAGGCCGGCGGGGGTGAGGGCAGGCTGCGTAGACATACGGACCCCAGGATCGCACCAGGCGGGACGAAGCGGCGAACGCATTTAGGAGCGGCCGGGGCGTCCTCAAACGCCGGACGGGCTGTTTTCAGCCCGTCCGGCGTTTGAGGACAACCGCGCGGAGCGCGGTTTCGGGGGGTCCGGGGCCCTCCCCGGGAAACGGTGAATGGAGGTGCCCCTCTGGGGGGAGGGACCGGGGCACCACAAACACTGAGGCCCCCGTCCGAAGACGGGGGCCTCACAGTGGCTGGGGCCGGGGTCGAACCGGCGACCTTCCGCTTTTCAGGCGGACGCTCGTACCAACTGAGCTACCCAGCCACGCAAGCACCGAGGCGCTTGCAGCGGTCCTGACGGGATTTGAACCCGCGGCCTCCACCTTGACAGGGTGGCGAGCACTCCAAACTGCTCCACAGGACCTTGCTATGTGCGAGCACTAGTCTCGCACACGGTACAGCGTGCCCCCAACGGGATTCGAACCCGTGCTACCGCCTTGAAAGGGCGGCGTCCTGGGCCACTAGACGATGAGGGCTGAATGGCCCACCTGGGCGCTTTGCGGCGCCTCGGGGACGTGAGAAGCATATGGGATGTCGGGAGCGAACGCCAAAACGGTTTGCCGAGGCCAAGGGCGGCGGGGCTGGTGGCGCCCGGAGAAGGCCCCGCGCGCGCCCCGCGCCGCGGCCCTCCGTGGCGGACAATGGCGAGCGTGCTGGAGATGACGCGCGAGGAGTTCGAGGAGCTGGTCGCCGAGGGGCTGGACCGGATCCCGCCGGAGCTGACGCGGCTGATGGACAACGTCGCCGTGTTCGTCGAGGACGAGCCCCCGGCGGACGACCCGGAGCTGCTCGGGCTCTACGAGGGGACGCCGCTGACGGAGCGCGGCGAGTGGTACGCGGGGGTGCTGCCCGACCGGATCACCGTCTACCGCGGCCCCACGTTGCGCATGTGCGCGACGCGGGAGGAGGTCGTGGCGGAGGTGGAGGTCACCGTGGTGCACGAGGTGGCGCACCACTTCGGCATCGACGACGAGCGGCTGCACGCGCTCGGGTACGGCTGAGGCCGGGCGGCCGCGCGGGACCGGCGGTGCGCGCCGGCCGCGGGCGCGGTCGTCCGCGCGGGGTGCCGGCCGGGCGGGGTGCCGGCCGGGCGCGAGGGCGGCCGGGACGCGCGTCGTACGTCCCGGCCCGTGGTGTTCTCCGCCGCTCCGGCGGGCCGCGCGGCGCGTATACGGCCGGAGGCGGGCGTTCCGTCTCGGGCCGGTGCGGCGGGGCGCGTGTCCTGCGCGGTGTGGGGCCAGTTGGGCAGGGAGCCTGTCCCCGCGAGTCCCGAAGGCGGTCCCTCCCATGCGCGCGATTCCCGTGCACTCCGAACCCCCCGCGGGCCGGGTGCACCCGGCGTCCGGCCGGCTGCGGTCGGCCGCCACCCGCCTCGCGGCGGTGGCCGTGGCGACCCTGGCCCTCGGCGGCTGCATGAGCGTGAGCGAGCCCGGCCGGCCGACGCCCTCCGCGTCCGGGCGGCAGCGGGAGGCCGGGGCCCGGCCGGACGGCGGGAAGACGGCGCCGGACGGCCGGCCGGAGCGGGCGGACGCCAAGGGCGTGCGGGGCGCCGACGGGAGCCCGGGGGTCAAGGACGCGCGCGACGGGTCGTCGAGCGCCGCTCCGTCCGCCGGCGCGGACGCGGGGTCGGCGGCGCCCTCGCCGCAGGGCAAGCCCGCCAAGCCGGGCGACCGGAAGAAGCCCCCGGCGCCGGGCGCGTCCCCCGCCCCCGCGAAGCCGCCCGCCTCGCCCGCGCAGCCCAGCCGGCCGGCCCCCGACCCGGATCCGCCGGTTCCGCCGTCGCCGCCCGCGCCCACCACCGAGTCGCCCGCCCCGCATCCGACGCCGCAGGCCGGGCCGGTCGCCTAGGCGGGCGGCGGGAGCGCTGTGGGGCGGGTCACGGTGGTGCGGGGGAGGGTGGGGTTGCGCTCGACGGTGTCGAGTGCGTATGGTGGTAGATCGTTTGATCCCATTTGCCCGGCGCCTGTCAGATGCGCGCCGTGTGGCGCGTTCCTTACCTTGCCGTGGCTGACCGCATCGAGGCGGTCATTTGTGAAGCCGACACGGAGCTTGGGCGCGTGCCGAAACTCCGGAAGGTTTCGCATTTCGCATGTCCATTTCCACTGACCAGACCGTCATGCCCGAGGCCGACGAGACGATCGTCGAGGCCGCTGAGGCCGCTGAGGCCGCCGAGGCCGCTGAGCTCGTCGAGACCGCCGAGGCCGTCGCGACCGACGTCGCCGCCGAGCCGACGATCACCTTCGCCGACCTGGGCCTGGACGACGCCATCGTCCGCAAGCTCGCCCAGAACGGCGTCACCACCCCCTTCCCGATCCAGGCGGCGACCATCCCGGACGCCCTGGCCGGCAAGGACATCCTGGGCCGCGGCCGCACCGGCTCCGGCAAGACCCTCTCGTTCGGTCTGCCGCTGCTGTCGATCCTCGCGGGCGGTCACACCGAGAAGAAGCGTCCGCGCGGTCTGATCCTCACCCCGACCCGTGAGCTGGCGATGCAGGTCGCCGACGCCCTCCAGCCCTACGGCGACGTCCTCGGCCTCAAGATGAAGGTCGTCTGCGGCGGTACGTCCATGGGCAACCAGATCTACGCCCTGGAGCGCGGCGTCGACATCCTCGTCGCCACCCCGGGCCGCCTGCGCGACATCATCAACCGTGGTGCCGCCTCGCTCGACAAGGTCCAGGTCGCCGTCCTCGACGAGGCCGACCAGATGGCCGACATGGGCTTCCTGCCCGAGGTCACCGAGATCCTCGACCTGGTGCCGACCGGCGGCCAGCGGCTGCTCTTCTCCGCGACGCTGGAGAACGAGATCGACACCCTGGTCAAGCGCTACCTGGTCGACCCGGTCACCCACGAGGTCGACCCGTCCGCCGGCGCGGTCACCACGATGACCCACCACGTCCTCGTCGTGAAGCCGAAGGACAAGGCGCCGGTCACCGCCGCCATCGCCGCCCGCAAGGGCCGCACCATCATCTTCGTCCGCACCCAGATGGGCGCCGACCGCGTCGCCGAGCAGCTGCTCGACTCCGGTGTCCGCGCCGACGCGCTGCACGGCGGCATGACCCAGGGCGCCCGTACCCGCGTCCTGGAGGACTTCAAGGCCGGCCGCGTCAACTGCCTGGTCGCCACCGACGTCGCCGCCCGCGGCATCCACGTCGACGGCATCGACCTGGTCCTCAACGTGGACCCGGCCGGCGACCACAAGGACTACCTGCACCGCTCCGGCCGTACGGCCCGCGCCGGCCAGTCCGGCACGGTCGTCTCGCTGGCCCTGCCGCACCAGCGCCGGCAGATCTTCCGCCTGATGGAGGACGCGGGCGTGGACGCCTCGCGCCACATCGTCGGCGGCGCCGGCGCCTTCGACCCGGAGGTCGCCGACATCACCGGCGCCCGCTCGCTCACCGAGGTGCAGGCCGACTCGGCCGCGAACGCCGCCAAGCAGGCGGAGCGCGACCTGGCCGACCTCAACCGCCAGCTGGAGCGCGCCCAGCGCCGCGCCACCGAGCTGCGCGAGGAGGCCGACCGCCTGCTGGCCCGCGCCGCCCGTGAGCGCGGCGAGGACCCGGAGGCCGCCGTGGCCGCCGCCGCCGAGGAGGCCGCCGCCGAGGCCGCCCGGATCGCGGAACAGGCCGCTGCCGCCGCCGCGGTGCCCGCGCAGACCGAGCGCCGCGACGAGCGGGGCAACTTCGAGCGCCGTTCGGGCGGCTTCCGCCGGGACGACCGCGAGGAGCGCGGCGACCGGGGCGGGTTCCGCCGTGACGACCGCGGGGGTGACCGTGGCGGCTTCCGTCGCGACGACCGCCGTGACGACCGGGGTGACCGTGGCGGCTTCCGCCGTGACGACCGCCGTGACGACCGTCCGTCCTCCGGTTTCCGCCGTGACGACCGCCCGTCGGGTGGCTTCCGCCGCGACGAGCGTCGCGACGACCGTCCGTTCAACCGCGACCGTCGCGACGACCGCCCGTCCGGTGGCTTCCGCCGTGACGACCGCGAGGACCGCGGCGGCGACCGTGGCGGCGACCGTGGCGGGTTCCGCCGCGACGAGCGCCGTGACGACCGTCCGTTCAACCGCGACCGTCGCGACGACCGGCACTCCGGCGGCTTCCGCCGTGACGACCGTCCGTCCTCCGGCTTCCGTTCCGGCGGCGACCGCCCGTCCGGTGGCTACCGCTCCGGCGGCGGCGACCGTCCGTTCAACCGCGACCGCCGTGACGACCGTCCGTCCTCCGGCTTCCGTTCCGGCGGCGGTGACCGCCCCTACGGCCGCCGCGACGACCACCGCGGCGCCGGCTCGTCGTTCGACCGCCGTGCCGACAAGCCGCGCTGGAAGCGCAACGGCTGATCATTCGGCCGGGAAGGGCAAGCACCCTTCCCACCAGCGGAACTGAGGGCCCGTACGGCGCCCCGGTAGCGGAAGGGCTCCTTCCTGGAGCCCTTCCGGAAAAGTGCCGGGGATAACGACTCGGGATCCGGCGCCCCGCCGGGCTATGCTGCGGGGTGCGGGCCGTTAGCTCAATTGGCAGAGCAGTGGACTTTTAATCCATTGGTTGTGGGTTCGAGTCCCACACGGCCTACCACGGGAGCCCAGGTCAGAGACATCTGACCTGGGCTTCGTGGCGTTATTGGGGCCGGCGGGATCGTCGTCCCGTCCGATGTCCGGCCGAAATGCCGACGATCGGGCAAAGGCGGCGGTGGTGAGACGGGCGGGCTTCCGGAGGGCCGCCGTCCGAATGCCCTTCGCGGGGGCCGGGAGTGATTCACGGCACAGGCCCCGCGCTTCCGCGGTGACGGTCGGCGATTTACGGACTTCGTCACCGCGCCGGGTCGCCCGGTCGCCGGGCCGGTCGTCGGGTCGGGCATCGGGTCGCCGGCTCACGGGACCTCGGGCGCCGCCGCGCGTGACGGGTCGTACGCGTATCCGACGTGCCGCACCGTCACGATCGTCTCGCGGTACCCCGGCCCCAACTTGCCGCGCAGCCGGGCGATGTGGACGTCCACGGTGCGTCCGCCGCCGACGCAGGTCGGTCCCCAGACCGAGGCCAGCAGCTGGCGCCGGGTGTGCACCTGGTCCGGGCGGCCGACCAGATGCGCGAGGAGCTCGAACTCCCGGCCGGTGAGCCGCAGTTCCCGGCCGTCGACGACGGCCGTGCGCCGCCGGTAGTCCAGGGTGACCCGGTGGCCGGCGGGGCGCGGCGGACGGCTGAGGGTCCGCGGGGAGCGCAGGGGCGTCTCGTACGGGGGCATCTCGGTCCTCCTCTGACCCCGGGAAGGCGGTCGCCTCCCACCGGCGGTAAGAAGAGGGGGCCGGGGCGCGGGTTGCCTCGGCGCCGGCCGTGTGCACAACATCTGCACGCTTGGCGGGTCCTGTGCCCTCGGGGTCCGCCTGTGCTCTCCGGGTCTGCCCGGGCCCTTTAGGTCTGCCTGCGCCCTCCGGTCCGTCGGTGCCCTCGGCCTGCCGGTGCCCTCGGCCTGCCGGTGCCCTCGGCTCGTCGATGTCCCCGGCTCGTCGATGTCCCCGGCTCGTCGATGCCCCCGGCCCGTTGGCCGGGCCTCTCAGCCCTGGCCGACGTCGAGCCGGGTGATCCGTCCGTCGGTGATCTGGAAGTGCCAGTACGTTCCGTGCAGATCCGCCCGGTCCGAGCGGAAGCGGCCGAGCAGGTACCGCCCGTGCTGCCGCTCCTCCGCCACCTCCAGCCGCCCGCGCGCCTCGAACACCTCTCGTTCCGCCCAGGAGCGCAGGTCCTGGAGGGCGCCGTCGTCGGTGAGCTCGGCGTTGGCGGCGAAGGCGGCGTAGAAGGCGTCCCGGTCGCCGTCGCGCATGGCGACGACGAGCGCGCGGACGACCGGCTCGCTGAGTTCCTCGGGGGGCGGGGCGGCGGTCACGGCGGCCTCCTGCGCGTCGGGTCCCGGTGGGCGGTGCCACGGGCCCCGCACGGTGCCCGGCACACGCCTTCGACTGTAGGCCGGGGGCCCGAGGGGCGCGCGTTCGCCGGTCAAACGGGCGCCCCGGCGGATGCGGCGAACCCGCCCCTGCCCCGTGTTCGCGCCGCTACCGTAAGTGCGCGGGGTGGGCAGGAGAAGGCCGGGAGGTCGAGGGGCATGGAGCAGATGCGCACGGGCGGGGGAGCGAACCGGGGTGGTGGCCCGACACCCGCCGAGCACGTCGCCGGACTGCTCGCACGCGCGCAGAACGGGTTCGAGATCGCCGAGCCGCTGCTGGAGCGGCTGCGTACCGCGCTGATGCACCAGGCCGAGCTCCGCTCGTACCGGCAGCGCAACGACGGCGACCGTCCGCTGCGGTGCAACACGTACCGGCACGTCTTCCTCCTCGCGGACGGCAGCAGCCTGCTGCTGTACGAGCTGGAGCACGACACCGGGCCGCGCGGGGAACTGCTGTACGAGCTGTACGCCCGCGAGGACGCCCTCGACGAGGCCGAGCGGCGGGTCCACGAGCGGATCGGCGGCGGCATCGGCCCCGGCGCCGAGGACGAGGAACTGCCGGCCTGGCTGGCCGAGGAGCTGCTGCTCGCCATGGGCCCGGTGCGGCCCCGCCGCGAGTACGTCTCCGAGGCGTCCCCCGACCACGCCCGGCGGCTGCTGCGCCGGGCCGAGAACCCGGACGGGCCGGGCGAGGTGGTCGGCGAGATCCTGCGGGGCGCCCTGGGCCACCACATCGCGCTGATCACCAAGCCGCGGCGGCGCGGTCCCGACCGGGACGCCACCTGGTGCCGGTTCTACGAGCACGCGTTCCTGCTGGAGGGCGGGGGTGAGGTCTCGCTCTGGGAGCTGGAGCACAACATGACGTCCGACGGGCGGCTGGTGTGCGAGGTGTACCTGGACGAGGCGGAGGCGGAAGTGGCGGCGGATCGGCACGCGCGGGCGCTGGGGGTGGAGTTATAGGCGTGGTGCGGTGAAGCGGCAGGGGTGGGCGGTTCCGGGCCGCCCGCCCGCCCGGCCGGTACCGGGTGAGACCGGGGTCACAGCGCGGCCCGTTCGGCGTGTGCTAGTGTCGACGAAGTTGCAGTTGTGGTACCCATGAACTCGTGTGCGCCTCGGCCATGTAGCCGAAGGCGCATTTTTGTTTTGCCGGTCTATTCCGGCGTGGGGCCCATCCCATTCCTAAGGAGATAGACATGGCTACTGGCACCGTGAAGTGGTTCAACTCGGAAAAGGGCTTCGGCTTCATCGAGCAGGACGGCGGCGGCCCGGACGTCTTCGCCCACTACTCGAACATCGCCTCCACCGGCTTCCGTGAGCTCCTCGAGGGCCAGAAGGTGTCCTTCGACGTCACGCAGGGCCAGAAGGGCCTGCAGGCGGAGAACATCGTCACCATCTGACGCACGCGGCCCTAGGCCGCTCTCCGTGCGGCGCGTCCCGCCACACCGCTGGACGCGCCCCGCATGAGGCATCACGCAATGGGGCCCGCACCATTTGGGTGCGGGCCCCATTGTGCCCCCCCCCCGCACCAAGCGCGCCCAGGCTCACTCCGGATACGGAACGTGGGAGCCCGCATCGGGCGTGCCACCCCCTTGAGGGAAGGTTCCCCGCATGACCCGCTCCGCCCGTCCCGCCCGCCAGCCGCGCCCCCGCGGCGGCCAGCAGCCGTCCCGCCGCAAGCCGGCGCCGGCCGCCGCCCCGGCGGAGTTCGAGACTCCGGTCAGCACGACGCCCGCGCTGCCGCCGGTGGAGTCCTTCGAGGACCTCGGCCTGCCCGTCGGGCTGCTGTCGACCCTGACCCGCGAGGGCGTCACCGCGCCCTTCCCGATCCAGGCCGCCACCCTCCCCAACTCGCTCGCGGGCCGCGACGTCCTCGGCCGTGGCCGTACCGGCTCCGGCAAGACGCTGGCCTTCGGCCTGGCCCTGCTGGCCCGTACCGCCGGCCGCCGCGCCGAGTCCCGCCGGCCGCTCGCGCTCGTCCTCGTGCCCACCCGTGAGCTGGCCCAGCAGGTCACCGACTCGCTCGCCCCATACGCCACCGCCGTGAACCTGCGGACGGCCACCGTGGTCGGCGGCATGTCCATCGGCCGCCAGGCCAACCAGCTCGCGCGCGGCGCCGAGGTGCTCGTGGCCACGCCGGGCCGGCTCGCCGACCTGATCCAGCGCGGCGACTGCTCCCTGGCCGACGTGGCGATCACCGTCCTGGACGAGGCCGACCAGATGGCCGACATGGGCTTCCTGCCCCAGGTCACCCGGCTGCTGGAGCAGGTCGCGCCGGGCGGCCAGCGGATGCTGTTCTCCGCGACGCTCGACCGCAACGTCGACCGGCTCGTCCGCCGCTTCCTCACCGACCCCGTCACCCACTCGGTGGACCCCTCGGCGGGCGCGGTGGTGACGATGGAGCACCACCTGTTCCACCTCGCGGACGAGACCACGAAGAAGGACACGGTGACCCGGATCGCCGCCCGTGAGGGGCGCGTGATCATGTTCGTGGACACCAAGCGCGGTGCCGACCGGCTGACCAAGCGGCTGCTGTCGCAGGGCGTCCGCGCGGCGGCGCTGCACGGCGGCAAGAGCCAGCCGCAGCGCAACCGGACCCTGGAGCAGTTCCGCACCGACCAGGTCACCGCGCTGATCGCGACCAACGTCGCGGCCCGCGGCATCCACATCGACGGCCTGGACCTGGTCGTCAACATCGATCCGCCCGTGGACCACAAGGATTACCTGCACCGCGGCGGCCGCACGGCCCGCGCGGGGGAGTCCGGCACGGTGGTCACCCTGGTGCTGCCCGAGCAGCGCCGCGAGATGACCCGCATGATGGCGAACGCCAAGATCTCGCCGCAGGTGTCCCGGGTGCAGCCCGCGGACGCCGAGGTCAGCCGGATCACCGGGGCGCGTGAGCCCAGCGGGGTGCCCGTGGTGATCGCTCCGCCGCCGCCCCCGCCGGCCCCGGCCCGCAAGGCGTCCTCGGGTTCGTCCTCGTCCGGTTCCTCGTCTCCCTCGTCCTCTTCGCGCTCGGGGCGCGGACGCGGGCGCGGCCGTGGCCGCTCCGGCGCGGGCCCGGAGGCGGGCACCGAGCAGAGCACCACCGGCGCGCGCGGCCCCCGCCGGCGCCCCCGCCCGGACGGCGCCGCCCCGGCGCCCCGCGGCGGAGGCCGTACGCGGCGGCCGTCGGCGGGCTGAGCGGCCGTCGAGCGGCCGTCGAGCGGCCGTCGAGCGGCCGTCGAGTGGCCGTCGGCGGGCTGAGGACCGGCGGGGCCCACCCGCCGTACGCCGCCCTCCCCGCACCGACCCTCCCGCCGTAAGCCGCCCCCCCCGCACGGCCCCCCCTCCGATGGACGCCACCCCTCCCGGCCCCGACGCTGGGAGGGAGCAGCGGAGGCCGGCCGGGTCGGGTGCCGGCCGGGTCAGGGAGCGCACGGTGGGGAAGCGAGAGAGGCCGGAGCGCGCGGAGCATCCGGCGGACGCGGCCCCGAACGTGCTGTGGCGGGCCGCCTGCTGGCTGCCCGCCGTGCTGCTCGTCGCGGGTGAGGTCTTCGCCTTCCTCACCCCTCCCAACTACAACTCCGCCCCCTTCTTCTCCGCGGCCCCGCTCGTCGCCGCCTCGCTGCTCTCCGCCCGGGCCACCGCCGTGACGGCGGCGATCGCCGTGGTGGCGTCCGTGGACATCACCGTCCACCGCGGCTCCCCGAGCACCGGCGAATCGGTCACCGAGAACGTCACCGTGCTGACCGTCTCGCTCCTCGCCCTGGGCATCAACCGCGTGGTGCGCCGCAGCGACAGCCGGCTCCGCTCCGCCCGCGGCATCGCCGAGGCCGCGCAGCGGGCCGTCCTGCCCGCCCCGCCGGCCCGGCTCGACGGGCTGCGCGTCGCGGCCCGGTACGTGGCGGCGCAGGCCGACGCCCGGATCGGCGGAGACCTGTACGCCGTCCAGGACACCCCGCACGGCATCCGGCTGATCGTCGGCGATGTGCGCGGCAAGGGACTGGGCGCCGTGGAGGCCGTGGCCGTGCTGATCGGCGCGTTCCGCGAGGCGGCGGAGGGGGAGCCGACACTGGACGGGGTCGCGCTGCGGCTGGAGCGCGCGCTGCGGCGGGAGGGCGGCCGGCGGGCCGGCATCGACCAGTTCGAGGGCTTCACCACCGCCGTCCTGGCGGAGGTGCCGCACGGCGACGCCCCGGTCGTCCGGCTGGTGAACCGCGGCCACCCGCCCCCGCTGCTGGCGCATCCGGACGGCACGGTGACCGAGGTCCCGCCGGGCGCGCACGCACTGCCGCTGGGCATGGGGGAGTTGGGGGATCCGGGGGAGGGGCCGGACCGGGTGGAGGAGCGCCCGTTCCCGCCGGGGGCGACGCTGCTGCTGTTCACCGACGGGGTGACGGAGGCGCGGGACGCGGCGGGCGCCTTCTACGACCCCCTGCGGCGGCTCGCGGGACGGCGGTTCCGGAGCCCGGACGCCCTGCTCGACCACCTCGTGGCCGACGTCGACCGGCACACAGGCGGGCACGGTGACGACGACATGGCCCTGCTGGCCGTCCGGCGCACCGAGCACCACCACCCGCCCGTACCGCGCCGCACCGCCGCCACGCTGCATAACGAGTGACACACCATCAGTGGATATCGCCGGCAGATCTTGCCAACGGGCCCGTGGATTCACGCTTTCGGCTTGGAAACAACCAGTCCTGTCTATTAACGTTCGATAACGCAGCGCGTTCCTCATACCGCCGCACAAAGCGGCACCGCGCGCTTTCGCCGAATCCCGTGGGTACGGGCCCGTGGGCACGAGAGGGAACCGGGGAACCACCAGCCCTCGGGATCGCACCGGGCCGTGCCCGGCCCGTAGGGGACGTCCTTCTCCGGCCTGCTCCGCACCCTCCCGGTGCCCGAACGTCCCGGGGACTTCCACCGCTGACGCGGCAGGCGAGAGGGAAGGAAAGGAGAGCGCCCCCGTGGCGTCCAACAGGTCCGCAGGCGGAGACGGTTCGCACGGCTCCTGGGCGGAGTCCCCCTACGGGGACGAACCCGGCTCCTCCCCCGTCCCGCCCCCTCCCGGCGGCGTCGACGGCCCGTTCGAAG
This sequence comes from Streptomyces mobaraensis, assembly GCF_020099395.1. NCBI lineage: Bacteria > Bacillati > Actinomycetota > Actinomycetes > Kitasatosporales > Streptomycetaceae > Streptomyces > Streptomyces mobaraensis. The sequence continues at coordinate 3,993,606 of NZ_CP083590.1, forward strand.
CTCAGGGCTCGTACGGCTCGTATGACTCGTATGGCTCGTACGACTCTTTCGATGCGCCCGGCTCTTCCGCTCCCCATGACGCCTACGACGCCTACGACGCTTACGACGCCTACGACGTATTCGGTACTGCCGGCTCCTACGACGGCATTGCCCCGCAGGGAGAGGCCGGGGCGAGTGCGACGGACGGCGGTATGGACGCGGAATCCGTGACTCCGGCCGGGTCCGGGCCCGGGTCCGGTACGGAGTACGAGCCTCCGGTCCGCGGCCGGCACCGGGTCCCCAAGCAGCGCGGCGGCTCCATGGCCCGCAGCGGCGCGGTGCTCGGCGTCGGCGTGATCGCCGCGGTCGGCGCCGGCGGCATGGCCAGCGCGCAGGAGCGCCCGGCGGCCATATCCGTGCCGGACGTCTCCCACCTGCCGGGCGCGGGCCCGTACCTGATCGACGACGGGGACGACGACGAGGGCGGCGCCCCGGAGGCCGTCGCCCCGGCGCACGTCGAGTCCGACGCGCAGCCGACTGGTGCGCATCAGTCGGGTCTCGCCGATGCTCCTGCCGCTTCCGCTGCGTCCCCCACCTCCACCACGTCCGACGCTTCCGACGCGTCCGACGCCGGTGAGGCGCTGCGCGCCCGCATCCTCCAGCAGGCCGATCACCAGCGGCAGTCCGCCGGCGCCGAGGCGACGCACGAGGCGCAGCAGGCGCAGCAGGTGCATGAGACGCAGGCGACGCCCAAGGCGCAGGCGACGCAGGAGGCGGAGGAGCGGGCCGCCGCGGACGCCCAGCGGATGGCGGCGGCGAAGGCCACGGCGGACCGGAAGGCCCGCGGCGCGGCGCAGGCGGCGCACGCCGCGACCGCCCGTGCCGCCACCGCGCACCCCACGGCGTCGCAGCGTGCCGAGAGCGCGGCGCACGCCGGCCGGCCGCACGCCGCGGGGAACGCGCCGAAGGCCCGGGCGGAGTCCACGGCCGCGGCCCAGTCGTCGGTGGTCAAGGCGACCGGCCAGGCCCAGGCCGAGGCGCGGCGCGCCGCCGAGCGGATCACCGCCGCGCGGGCCAAGCGCACCTACGTCCTGCCGGTCTCCTCGTACCGGATCACCGCCCGCTTCGGCCAGGCCGGCGGCATGTGGTCCCACCGGCACACCGGCACGGACTTCGCCGCCCCCACAGGCACTCCGGTCAAGGCGGTGCACGGGGGCACGATCACCCACGCCGGCTGGGCCGGCTCGTACGGCTACCGCATCGTGCTGCGCCTCGACGACGGGACGGAGGTGTGGTTCTGCCACCTGTCGTCGATGGTCAGGACGAAGGGCAAGGTCGCCGCCGGGCAGGTCATCGGCCGGGTCGGGGCGACGGGCAACGTCACCGGGGCGCACCTGCACCTGGAGGTCCGGCCGCACGGTGGGCACCCCGTCGATCCGCTGCACTGGCTGCGGTCGAAGGGCCTGCGCCCGTAGGCCGCGCACACCGGACGCCGGGCCCGCGGTGGTGGCGGGCGCCGCCCGCGCGGGCCCGGGGCTCGAAGGGCCGGCCGTGCGCCGTTATCGTCCTCCCGCACCCCGATCCGGAAATTTGCCGCGAATGTTCCGAGTGCGATCGGGAACTCAGATTGTGTGACGACCGCGACCATCAGCACTTCTGTGCCCGCGCGCCTGGACCGGCTGCCCTGGTCCCGGTGGCACTGGACTGTGGTGATCGGGCTGGGCACGGTCTGGATCCTCGACGGCCTGGAGGTCACGGTCGTCGGCAACATCGCGGGACGCCTCTCCGAGCACGGGAGCGGACTGCCCATCACCGGGGCCCAGGTGACCGGTGTGGCCGCCGCGCTCTATGTGACGGGCGCCTGCCTGGGGGCGCTGTTCTTCGGCCGGCTGACCGACCGGTTCGGCCGTAAAAGGCTGTTCATGGTGACCCTCGCGGTCTACCTGGGGGCGACGGCCCTGACGGCGTTCTCGTACTCGTCCTGGTGGTTCTTCGCCTTCCGCTTCCTCACCGGATTCGGCATCGGCGGCGAGTACGCGGCCATCAACTCGGCCGTCGACGAGCTGATCCCGGCCCGCTACCGGGGCCGCGTCGACCTCGTCATCAACGGCAGCTTCTGGCTGGGCGCCATCGCCGGATCGCTGCTGTCGATCGTCCTCCTGGACACCCGGATCTTCCCCAAGGACATCGGCTGGCGGCTGACGTTCGGGCTGGGTGTGGTGCTCGGCCTCGTCATCCTGCTCGTCCGCCGTCAGGTTCCGGAAAGCCCCCGCTGGCTGTTCATTCACGGAAAGGCGGAGGAGGCCGAACGGCTGGTCGACGCCATCGAGCGGCGCATCGAGGCGGACAAGGGCATCAAGCTCGCCCCGGCCGCCGGGCGGATCACCATTCGCCAGCGCAAGCGCACGGGATTCCGGGCCATCGCCCGGACGGTCTTCACGGACTACCGGCGGCGCGCCGTTCTCGGCCTCGTCCTCTTCATCGGGCAGGCGTTCCTCTACAATGCCATCACCTTCGGATTCGGGGAGATCCTCACCAAGTTCTTCGGCGTCGCCACCGCGCGGACCGGATACTTCTTCGCGGTCATGGCGCTGGGCAATTTCCTCGGCCCGCTTTTCCTCGGCAAACTGTTCGACACCATCGGCCGGCGCGTGATGATCTCGTCCACGTTCCTGCTGTCCGGAGCGCTGCTCTTCGTCACCGCCTGGCTCTTCGACGCCGGCCACCTGACCGCGAACACCCTGACCGCCTGCTGGTGCGTCGTCCTCTTCTTCGCCTCCGCCGGCGCGAGCAGCGCCTACCTCACGGTCTCGGAGGTGTTCCCGACGGAGACACGGGCCATGGCCATCGCCTTCTTCTACGCGGTGGGCACGGCGGCCGGCGGCATCAGCGGCCCCCTGCTCTTCGCCCAGCTGACGACCACGGGTGTGGTGAGCGACGCGGTGCTGGCCTTCCAGATCGGCGCGACCTTGATGTGCCTGGCCGGGGTGACCGCCGCCTTCCTGGCGGTACGCGCCGAGGGCCGCTCCCTGGAGGACATCGCCACCCCGCTCTCCGTCCAGCCCGAACCGCTGCCGCCCTCGCAGACTTCGTCTTCACCCTCTTCACCGTCTTCACCGTCTGCGTCGCCTTCGTCGTCTTCGCCGTCTTCATCGGCGCGCTGGAGCAGCACCCTCAGGGCCGGGACGGGCGGGGAGCCGGCACCGGCGCCGGTGTCGGAGGAGTAGCGGGGGCGGGCGCGTACGGGAGTCACGCGTGGGTACGGGAGCCACGCACGCACAAGTCAGCGGAGGAATACGCTCCGGACACGCCACGCTGGAACAGGACATGACCGACAAGCACCGTCAGCACACCCGGAAGATCGGCAGTCTCTCCGTCCACCCGCTCGCCCTCGGCGGCAACGTCTTCGGCTGGACGGCCGACAAGGACCGGTCGTTCGCCGTCCTGGACGCCTACACCGCGGCCGGCGGCAACTTCATTGACACCGCGGACGCCTACTCGGCCTGGGTCCCCGGCAACTCCGGGGGCGAGTCCGAGACCATCATCGGCGACTGGCTGGCCTCCCGCCGCAACCGCGACGACATCGTGGTGGCCACCAAGGTCGGCGCGGGCTACCCGGAACGGCCGGGCCTCTCCGCGGCCGTCATCAAGGAGGGCGTCGAGGCCTCCCTGCGCCGGCTGCGCACCGACTACATCGACCTGTACTACACGCACTACGACGACCCGTCGCTGCCGGTCGAGGACTACATCGCCACGCTCGACGGGCTGGTGAAGGAGGGCAAGGTCCGCGAGATCGCGGCCTCCAACGTCACTCCCGAACGGCTGGCCCGCGCCCTGGAGTTCAGCGACTCCGCCGGGCTCGCCAAGTACGTCGCGATCCAGCCCGAGTACAACCTCGTCGCGCGCGACAGCTACGAGGGCCCGCTCGCCGAGGTCGCCGCCCGGCACGGCCTTGCCGCCGTCCCGTACTACGCCCTGGCCTCCGGCTTCCTGACCGGCAAGTATCGGCCGGACGCGGCCGTCGACAGTGCCCGCGCGGAGGGCGCCGCCAGGCACCTGAAGACGGAACGCGGCCTGCGGGTGCTGGCCGCCCTCGACGAGATCGCCGCCGCACACGACGCGGAGGTCGCCACGGTGGCCCTGGCCTGGCTGGCGAGCCGGCCGACGGTCGCGACGCCGCTGGCGAGCGCCCGGACCGTCGAGCAGCTGCCGCCGCTGCTGGCACTGGCGGATCTGCGGCTGACGGAGGAGGAGCTGGCGCGGCTGACGGAGGCGTCGGCGTAGCGGACGGGGTGCGGGGCGCGGCAGGGGCGCGCTCAGGGGCGGGCGCGCTCGTCCGCGCCCCGAGCCTGCCCCCGCCTCCGCTCCCGCGCGCTGTCAGCCCTCGCGCGACGCCATGCGCTCCACGCCCCAGGAGGCGAGCGCGACGGTGCCGGCCACGCCCAGGACGGACGGCCAGGCGCCGACCTTCTTGGCCAGCGGGTGGGAGCCGGCGAACGCGGACACGTACAGCCCGGTCAGAGCGGCGGCCTTGCCGGACCCCACCGTGGCGGCCCACCGGCGGGCCGCCACCACGCCGGCCGCGCCGAGGGCGATTCCGCCGAGGGGCCGCTTCTTGGTCAGCCGGGCCACGCTGTACCCGCCGACGAGCCCGGCCGCGGCTACCACGGACGCCGGAACCCGTGTCACTGCACTCATCGCTGCCATGCCGGCAACCTCCGCATCGATCCGCACTGAACTGCGTCAACCTGCATCAAAGACATCTGGAGACGCGCGCACGTCTCTCCCGACACTAACCCGCCGGTGTGCGCGCCCCACCGGCGAGAGGCCGGAAGCCACCGTTCCGCGCCCTGCCCTCCCCACCCTGCGCGACCGCCGGGGCACGGCCTCAACCCGCCGCCGTGAGCAGCGTCTCGGCGACGGCCGTCCGGGCGTAGAGGACGGACCGTCCGGCGCGGTGCGCGCTGACCATGCCCGCCCCGCGCAGCGCCGCCAGGTGCTGGGAGACGCCGGCGGCGGAGATGCCGGTGCGGCCGGCGAGTTCGGTGGTGGAGGCGGGGGCCGCGAGCTCGGTCAGCAGCCGGGTCCGGGAGCGGCCGAGGACCGCGGCGATGGCCTCGGCCCGGGCCGGCGGCCGCCGTTCCCACAGGGTGCCGGTGCCGCGGGCGGGGTAGGCGAGCTGCGGCGGGTCGGGGAGCCGCATCCAGGTCAGGACGCCGGCGGCGAACACGGACGGGACGAGCAGCAGCCCCGGGCCCGCGGTCTGCCGGGACAGGACACAGCACCGGCGGACCAGCCGGAGGGTGCTGTCGTCCCAGCTCACCGTCGCGTGAAGGTCGTTGAAGAGGCGCGCGGTCCCGTATTCGGCGACCTGGCGGGCGCGGTGGAAGACCTCCGCGTCCAGAACCGCGCGGATCTTCGCCCAGTAGGGGGCGAGTGCGAGCTCCCAGAAGGTCTCGATCTCCTCCGTGATCTGCGGCAGCCACTGTTCCGGATCGGTGCGCAGTGCCCGGATCCGTGCGGAGTCCCGGCGGAGCTTGCCGACATCGTGGCGGACGTGCGCGGCGGGTGTGGCCCGGATAGCGGCCAGTTCGGCGTCGAGGGACGGCGCCGACTCGGCCGGGAACGGGGTGAGGAAGTCGCAGAGGTAGTTCTGCGGCGGGACGAGTTCGGCCAGCCACCCGGCCGTCAGCCCGGCGTCGTCCACCCGCCTCCGGACCTGGTCGATCCAGGGGCGGTGGACGGGGTGGGCGGCCCGCGACACGAGCAGCCGGAAGCCGGCGACCACCTCCCACATCGGTGAGACCGCGAAGCGGGTGAGCGCCAGATCGTCGGCGGAAAAGGCGAGTTCAGAGAGCACGGACACCCCCGTCGTCCGGTTGCATTCGGCCTGAGCTTAATCAATGGAGGCCGGGCCGGCACCGGGCGAAGGTCGGGGCATGCTCTCCACCTTCAGCGGTCTTCCCCGCGCCGCCTGGATCGTCTTCACCGGCACGGTCGTCAACAGACTCGGCTACCTCGTCACCCCGTTCCTCGTCTTCTTCCTCGGCTCCCGTGGCATCCCCACCGGGCAGATCCCCTACGTGCTCGGTGCCCTGGGCGCCGGCAACCTGATCGGCCCGGCCCTCGGCGGCCTGCTGGCCGACCGGGTGGGCCGCCGCTCCACGATGATCGCCGGCCTCGTCGGCACCGCGGCGGGCCAGGGCCTCCTCTTCACCGCCCCCGACACCGTCACCCTCGCCCTCGCCGCCATCCTGCTCAGCGGCGCCGGCAGCATGGTCGGCCCGGCCGCGAGCGCCCTCCTCGCGGACCAGGTCACCGCCGACCGCCGCCGGGCGGCGTTCTCCCTGTTCCACTGGGCCGTCAACATCGGCACCGCGGTCGCCGGCATGCTGGGCGGCTTCCTGGCGGCCCGGGGCTACTGGCTCCTCTTCACCGTCGACGTCGTGAGCACCCTCACCTACGCGGTGATCGCCGCGTCCTTCCTCCCGGCGGGCCGCCCCGAGCGCGCCCCCCGCGACGCGACCGGCGGCACCGGCTACGGAGTCGTCCTCCGCGACCCCCTGATGCGCGCCCTGCTCCCCCTCTTCTACGTCGCCCTCGTCATCTACACGTTGACCGAGGTCGCCCTCCCCCTCGCCATCCGCGACGACGGCCTCTCCACGACCACCCTCGGCCTGATGTCCACCCTCAACGCCGCCCTGGTCGTCGCCCTCCAGCCGCTCGCCATCACCGTCCTGGCCCGCTTCCGCCAGATCCCCGTCTACGTGGCCGGCAGCATCCTCATCGCCCTCGGCGTCGCCCTCACCGGCGTCGCCCACACCCCCTGGGCCTACGCCGCCACCGTCGTCCTCTGGTCCCTCGGCGAAGCCACCATCGGCGGCGTCGCCGGCTCCATCGTCGCCGCCCTCGCCCCCGACCACGCCCGAGGCCGCTACCAGGGCGCCTACCAGTGGACCTGGGGCACCGCCCGCTTCACCGCTCTCTCCCTCGGCACCACCCTCTACGCCACCACGGGCCCGGCCACCATCTGGTGGTTCAGCGCCATCGCCGGCACGGCCGCGGCCCTCACCATCCTGTCCCTGTCCTCCGCGATCGGCCGGCGGACGCCGCCCCAGGAGCCCGCCGCACAGGGCATCGGGGAGAACACGGAACTGGCCTCCGCGTAGCGCGCCTTTCGGCTACGAAGTTCGAACCACAGGCACTTCCCCCACCCGCCAACCCGTCCCACGCCAGATGGAGTCCACAGGCAGCGGAGAGCTCCTTGACGAGCAGTGGCCCCGCCCGCCCTCGTCCAGCTCAGCGGCTGGAGACAGGTGCGGGGTGCAGCAGAGGATGCCTTGAGCTCCAAAATGGAACGTGGCATAAACCGTCGTTAAGCACTGGAGTCGAGTGCGGCGGAATAACTAAATGAGTTCGGATGGTGCCCTTGTGGGTTGCGAGCGTGAAGGGCAGGACACCATTCTTACTAGGAGTTGCGCTAGTCGGGGTGCGATGATCGTGCGAGTAAAGGTGAGTGGATTCGTTCCTTGATCACGACACTCGACTTACCCGTCTTCATCAAGCGTGCCACCCACAGAGACGGGCTGCACTGCGGAGCGGTGCATGTTCCAGTGCTTGCTAAGCCATTTTTCGTGGTCTGCCGCTATAGTGACGGCCAAGAGTGCGCCGTGTAGTTGGACGTAGTCTGGATACGGGGCTAGTTCAGCGGATATGTCCAGGGTCTTTGTTCTTGGGTTGACGGCGATAAGGCCGAGGTCAAAGAGGCGGTGCAAATCCCGGCGAAGGAGGAGGCCTCCGCCCTTGTGGTGTTCGCCGTTGGCGGCATAGCTATAGAGGTGTGCGGCTTCCAAAGCTTGGGCGGGGGCGGGGCCAGTAAAGGCGCAGGTTTCACCAAAGGTCTCCAAGAGAATCTTACGGAAAACTGGTTGGCCGATTCTGGCTCGTATCGTGGCTGTACGGTGGCCGCCGGCGAGAAGTTCCCTCGTGTTAGTGAGGACGCGTAGGGGGATGGGGTTCTGGCCGTTTTCGATCGCGGCGCGGAAGTAATCCCAGCGCAGACGACGCAAGCTCAGCTGTGATTTAGGCTTTTCGCACAGTCCGTTCATTTCGCGCACGGTCATCATTCCATGAAGGTCGACCCAACCGGTTGCGTGCTGGCTGCGGTATGTCGTCACATCCACGGCCTCAGTTCTGGGCTCAGGGAAAACTGCCTTGCACTTCCAGCATTTGTATTTCGGCAATTCCCGCTTGCGTGGCGCGGCACCGGCCTTGCCGCAGAACGGGCATGAGCGAATCTCCTTACGCCCGATGCCTATCTCGATGGATTCGATGATCGACGCGCCGAGTAGGGTGTCGCGGTCGCGCAGCACGATTGCGTCGCCGACTTGGACGGCGGCGTGGTTGGGGACGCGATCGTCCCAGCTGTAGTGGGTGGAGGGGTCATCGTCGTAGCGATCGCCCGCGCGCTTGTGTTCGGCCACAGCGAGCATCAACCATGCTGCCATCCGGCTTCTCTCCTCTTGTCGAAACGCAGTCGTACCCCGGCCCGATGACCGGGCGAAACACGGCGAAGAACTGGCCGATCGGTCTCCTGGCCAATTCCTCGGCTATGCCCCGATTTTCCCATCGTGGCTCGTTAGGTTGCGCTGGAGGCAATGTCGCCGGCGTTGCCTCGACTCTGCGGTCGTTTCGCGCATCACGGGCCTACTACGAGTGCAAGCGCGCCAAGGAGGAAGCCTCGAGCAGACGGTGCGTCGCCCGCCTGACGAAGAGCTACGCCCGGTGGGAGATAGTCCCCGACGGAACTTCCTTCTCTGTACCTGTGAAACGGCGAGGCCCCTGTCACCGGCTATCGAACCGGCGACAGGAGCCTTAGATCAGTCGTGCTCTTCCTCTTCCGTCTGCTCCGCCTCGATAGCGAGAACAGCTTCTTCAGACAGTTTGCCGGTGAGAAGGTCTCGGATTCGTGAACGGGACACGTCCGCCGGTGTCTTACTTGGCGTTGGCATGTTGTCCGGATGGGACCACCAGCGGCCCGGATGCAGTTCGTCCCAGGCGGGACGGTAACTGTCCTTTCGCCGATTGGCTCCGGGGTCGTGGTTTCCAAAGCCGTCGACGATGCTGTTCCAGACCGGCCGATAGTGCCGGATGATCACCCGCTCGGCGATGCTCACGAATGCCTCGATCGCGACCAGGTATCGAACCCGGAAGTCCGAAATCTCCAGATCGTGGACCTGGTGGATCGACTGCTTGTGTTCGTAGATCCGATCCCACAGCGTGGTGGCATCGGGCTTTTCCTCAGCTGTGCCCTTCCGTACACCTGTGGGCCGCGCCTGTCCCACGTAGAGAGGGATGAGGCAGTCGGGCGAGCTGATCTCCGTGTACAGGGGATTCGAGCCACAGTAGTACAGGGCGTAGATGCCGCTGCCGTAGACAGGATTGACCTCGTCCAGCGGCTCAGGTTCCCGCTTCAAGAGTTCGGCTTCTACGCTGCGCCCTAGGTTTTCTAGATCCAGGGGATTGTACGGGGTGGAATGATGACTTTCCGCCGTCTTACGCCATGCTTTCGACTTCCGTGGCTTCCGAGGCGGCTTTTGCGGTGGGGGAAAGCTCCCGCTCGACGGATTGGGTGAAGCCGACACCTTGTGGCCCTCCGGCTCGTACAGATTACTCAATTGCTGTTCTCACTGCTGCCAGACGTCCACAACGCCGGTATTGCGGTAGTACCGCCGGGCGCTCGGGTAGTCCTCGGCCTTCGGGTACATGATCAGATAGCCCGGGAGAGCGGTGATCTGCCACTTGTCCGGGAGTCGCGCGGCGATTGCCTTGAGCGTCTCATCCGCTGTCGCGTACGTGTTAGGGAGTTCCACGTCGATGTCGTCGAACTCCTTCGAAGCCTGGTAACGAAAAACATACGGGAGCTGCGCCTTCGCCTCCTGGAGCAAGGTAGAGAGGGGTACTGTCTCCTCTGTCATGGTGCGTTCAGCCAGCAGTCCCGTCAGCTGGTACTCAAGATTGATCGGGTGCTCATGATCGAAGTGCCCTTCCTCTACCTCAGTCGTGTCACGACGCTTGCCAGGGTCGTTGTTGCCGAATCCGTTGTAATTCCACGGAACCTCCCCCTGACCCCTGTGCCGGTTGATCAGCAGGCGCTCGGGAGCGACCGCGCCGAAGTCCTCATCCACGTAGAGGCAGGTGAACGCCATCTGGTCTAGGGAAATGTTTGTGCGGCCGGAGATCTTCCGGTAGTGCTTCTCGATTCGCTGCGGGAGGCTACGATCCGCCTTGCCCACGTAGACGAGGTCATCGTCTTTATAGAGCTGGTAAACGCCGGGGAGCGGCCGGAGAGACCGGATCTTCTCCACGGTGAGAGGTGCCGGCGTTAGCTCCTTCAGCGCGTCCGCGAGCTGATCACCGAGTGCCTTGGTGATGCTCAGTTTGAACTCGGCGTGGTTCTCCAGCGACACGACCCAGGCCCCCCTGTGTAAGCGACGAGTGATTGTCATCACTCTATCCGGTGAAGTTGGGGCACATGGCGCCAGGTTTCCACATGGGACTCACGTGATCAACTATTCCGCGGTATGGTTTTCCCATGCCTGAGCTGCGAACGAAGCGTCCCGAGTTGGGAACCTGTGTCGAGCTGTTCGCCGGTGGTGGTGGCCTCGCCATGGGCGTCCACAACGCCGGCTTCCGACCGTTGCTGGTGAACGAGTACGCCAAGCGGGCCATCGAGACCCTCCAGATGAACGAGATGCCTGGTGGCGGGAGGTGGCCGCTGAAGCCCGGCGATGTCCGCGACCTGCTGGACGATTTCAAGAAGCTTGAAGGCCAGGTCGACGTTCTCGCCGGCGGACCGCCCTGCCAGCCGTTCAGCCTGGGCGGTGTCGCCAAGGGTACGGAGGACGAGCGGAACATGTTCCCGCAGATGTTCCGCGCCATCGAGGAGATGCGACCGAAGGCTGTCATCTGTGAGAACGTCCGGGGCCTACTCCGGAAGTCCTTCGACCCGTACTTCCAGTACATCCTCAACGAGATGAGACTTCCCTTCGTCAAGCGCATGGAGGGCGCGTCGTGGGAGGCCCACAACGAGGATCTGAAGAAGCTGCTCGCGAACGACTCGGTGCCTGCCTCCGAGCGCTACATTGTGCAGTACCACCCCGTGAACGCCGCTGACTTCGGTGTCCCGCAGATCCGGCAGCGGGTCGTGATCGTGGCCTTCCGAGCGGATCTCGGGATGAAAGACTGGGAGAACTTCGCGCCGAAGGCGACGCACTCGGATGAGTCACTGATCCACTCCATGCGTGAGGGCGGGGAATACTGGGACCGTCATCGGGGGGTCCCGGAGGAGGCGAAGGCCCGGGCCATCGCAAACCGGCGGGAGCTCAACTACGACTGCCCGAAGACCAAGGAGAAGTTGAACCTTCAGCCCTGGCGGACACTCCGGGACGCGATCCAGGGGGTTGACGAGTTCGCGGGGCGCCCCCTGCCGTTCGTCAACGAGAAGGCGGTCAACGGGAAGGAACAGGTCGGGGAGATCTCCGACCACTTCGGATGGCCGGGCGCCCGGGTCTACACGGGGCACACTCCGAACCTCCTTGACCGTCCCGCCAAGACGGTCAAGGCCGGCGTGCACGGCGTTCCTGGCGGCGAGTCCGTGATGATGATGGATGACCCAACGTTTGATGGGAGCGGCTACCGGTATATGACGGTTCGCGAGACCGCGCGGGTCATGACCTTCCCCGACGAATGGACGCTCGCTGGCCCGCGGGGCGAGAAGATGCGGCAGCTCGGGAACGCCGTACCAGTAAAGCTGGGCAAGGTGTTCGCCGACGCGGTCGCCGCTGCCCTGGACTCGGTCGGCGCTCTGGAGAAGTCCGGCGGGAAGCAGTGACACGGGAGGTAGCCGGAGCACAGCAAGGTTGGAACGATGGACTGCCGCCCGGGAAGGCGTACAGGGCGCGTCCTGGTCTGTCCCGTGACAAGCGGAGCGCCGAGCAGGACAAGGCAGCCGGAGGTCGACACCGCCGCGCTGTGCCGCTCGGCGATGGTTCCTACGCGCGTGCGTCGATCCAGCTCCGGCTGTACCGGAGCACTCGTCGTATCCGCGCGTACCTCCGCTGGTCGGAGAACGGGGAAACGAGGGAGAAGTACGTTTGCGAGGTCCACGAAGCGACCCGCAAGGCGAACCTCGCTCTCGCGTGGACGAAGGCACGGGAAGCGGGCAAGGTGGTCGACGAGCCGCTCCCGCCGACTTCGAGAGCGTCGTCGCTCTCCGTCCGCGCGGTTATGACCGCGAACAAGGGCAAGGACACCAAACCGGAGCTGATGCTGCGCGCTGCCCTGCACCGCAGGGGGCTGCGTTACCGGGTAGGCATTCGTCCACTTCCCGAGTTGCGACGCACGGCGGACGTCGTCTTCCCCAAGGCCAAGGTGGCGGTCTTCGTCGACGGCTGCTTCTGGCATGGCTGCCCGGACCACTACCGCCCAGCGAAGAAGAGCGGCGAGCAATGGAATCAGAAGATCAAGGACAACAGGGACCGCGACGCGGCCACCACGCTCGCTCTCAAGGACCAGGGGTGGGTCGTGCTCCGATTCTGGGAGCACGAGGATCTGGAGTTGGCCGCTGAGGAAGTCGGGGCTGTAGTCGAGGAACGAAGGTCTGGAGCCTGACGACCCTCTGGTACTTGCCTTCCGCACGCCTAGGTACACAGGGAATCAGTACGGTGTCACCGGCGTTTTCCGCCCCCTGGACCGTAGTAAGCACGTCCTTGCCAGCTCGGCCCCGGCGGGGGTGCGGGCAGCATGTATTGGCTCGGAGTTCCGTGCGGAGCCTGCGTCATCACCGGCCGTGCCACCGACAACGACGCCCGTTCCAGTGCCGGCTGGGCCACTTCCCTGCGCTGCCACAGGTGGTGGAGGAGTTCCTGTTCGCGGGCCGTGAAGTCCGGGGTGAGGCGGCCCGCGTAGGCGCGTTGGCGGAGGAAGGCCAGGGACGTCGCGAAGGAGATGTACTCGGCGACCGTGCGGGCGGCGGGGCGGCCGGCGGTGCGTTTGGCCACGGCGCGGGCGATGCCGCGGGCGCGCATGGAGGAGAGGGCCAGGGGTTCCGGCGGGGTGAGCCAGCCGGCCGCCTGGTACTCGGGGAGGTGGGTGCGGACGGTGCGGAGTTCGGTCTGGCGGGACCAGATGGTCAGCCAGGTGAGGGTGCCGAAGACCGGGAGCATGAAGAGCGAGTAGACCGCCAGGAAGCCCAGCCCCGGGAGGGAGGCCGAGCCGTTCCAGACGCCGTGCAGGACCATCGCCGTGAGCAGGCCCGCGACGGGGACCAGGGCGCGCAGGACGCGGCGGCGGGTGGGGAGGCCGGCGGCTATGCCGAAGCCCAGGCCCGTCATAGAGGTGAAGAGGGGGTGGGCGAACGGGGACATCAGGACGCGGACGAAGAACGTGGCCGCCGTCGTCGAGAAGCCCGAGGCGCCGAAGCTCTGGTCGGAGGCGTACGCGTTGCCCAGGTAGAGGATGTTCTCGGTGAACGCGAAGCCGGTGGCGGTGATGCCGGCGACGACGACGCCGTCCACGATGCCGTTGAAGTCCCGGCGCCGGAAGAGGAAGAGGAGCAGCAGGGCCGCGCCCTTCGCGCTCTCCTCGACCACGGGCGCGACGAACGTGGCACCGAACGTGCCGGCGTCCTCGCGATGGGCCGTGTCGACACTGTTCATGATCCACTCGGTGGCGTAACTGTTGGCGATGAGCGCCACCAGGGTGGCCGCGCAGGCGCCCCACGCGAACGCGAAGACCAGGTTCTTCCAGGGCTTCGGCTCGACGCGGTCCATCCACCGGAACGCGGCGATGAGCAGCGGTACCGGCAGCACCGCCAGGCCCAGCCCCACCAGGAAGCCCCGGGTGCCGGTCTGCTCCCGGACGAGGGCGAGGATCAGCAGGCCGCAGAGGGCCAGGAGGAGGACGACCGCGCCCGCGCGGACCGCCTTGTTGTCCCAGAGGGCACGACGCGGCCGGTAGTGCCAGCGCGCCGGAGCGGGCAGGGCGCCGAAGGCCGACGGGATCCCGGGCGCCCCGGGGGCCCCGGGCGCGGGTATCGGGCCCGGATCGGCGGGCTGGGGCGGGCGAGGCTGGGACTCATGCACTGGACGACCCTAGCCAAGGCGGCGGCGCGGGCGGAGTGATTTGCCTCCGGGGCCGCGGCCTCCCGACGGCCCCGGGCCCCCGCTTCTCGTTCCCCCGCCGCGCTCCTCGCTAGCCGCGGCGGCGGAAGAGGAGGTCGCGCACCGCGTGCCCCTTCTCCAGACCCTGGCCCTCGAAGCGGGTCAGCGGACGGAAGTCCGGGCGCGGGGCGAAGCCGCCGTCCGCCTGGGTGTTCTCGAAGTCCGGGCTCGCGGTCAGCACCTCCAGCATCTGCTCCGCGTACGGCTCCCAGTCCGTCGCGCAGTGCAGCAGCGCGCCCGGCGCCAGCCGCGTCGCCGCCAGGGCCAGGAACTCGGGCTGGATCAGCCGGCGCTTGTGGTGCCGCTTCTTGGGCCACGGGTCCGGGAAGTACACGCGCATGCCGGCCAGCGCGTCGGGCGCCAGCATCTCGCGGAGCAGGATGATCGCGTCACCGTTGGCGACCCGGACGTTCTTCAGGCCCTTCCGCTCCGCGAGCGCGAGCAGGTTGCCCTGGCCCGGGGTGTGGACGTCGCAGGCGAGGATGCCCGTGCCGGGGTCCGCCGCGGCCATCTCCGCCGTGGCCTCGCCCATGCCGAAGCCGATCTCCAGGACCACCGGCAGTGCCGGGTCACCGAAGAGCTCGCCCAGGTCGATCCGGCGCAGGCCGTCGATGTCGAGACCCCACACCGGCCAGAGCCGGCGCAGCGCCTCGCCCTGTCCGGTCGTGACCCGGCTGCGGCGCGGCTGGAACGAGCGGATGCGCCGCTCGTGGTGCGAACCGGCCGGGTCCGGGGCGGGGCCGTCGGGGAACATCGGCTCCCGGCGGGCACGGGCGCGCGTACCGTCACCGGCCGGAGCCGGAGCCGGAGCCGGAGCCGGAGCCGGAGCCGGGACGGTGGCGGCTTCGACGGTCGACGCGCACGTCGGCTCGGCGGCGGAGGCGTCGACAGAGGCATCGGCCGGGGCGGCGGCCAGGGCGTTCTCGGCCGCGGGCGCGGCGGAGACGGCGTGGCGGGCGGGGTTCACGGACTTCTCGGACACAGTTCTTCCATAGTACGGGCGAGGCCCGCACCGGCTGGTTCCGTACATGTCAGTCAAGCCCCGGCGCGGAAGGGCCGCCTCACCGCAGCTCCGCCAGCACCCTCCGCGCCACCTCCCGCCCGATCGGCAGCGAGGCCGTCGCCGCCGGCGACGGCGCGTTCAGGACGTGCACCATCCGCGGTGAGCCGGCGAACAGGAAGTCGTCCGCCAGCGTGCCGTCCCGCAGCACCGCCTGGGCGCGCACCCCGGACGGCGCGGGTATCAGATCGTCCTCCGTGACGCCCGGCAGGAGCCGGCGGACGGCCGCGGTGAAGGCCGCCTTCGACAACGAGCGCCGCGCCTCGGCCGCCCCGTACCGCCAGTGCCGGCGCGCCAGCCGCCACGTGCCGGGGAACGCCACGGTGGCGGCGAGCTCCGCCGGCCGTACGGTCCGCCACGCGTATCCTTCCCGCGCCAGGGCGGGCACCGCGTTCGGCCCCACGTGCACCCCGCCGTCGACGCCCCGCGTGAGGTGGACGCCCAGGAACGGGAAGGCGGGATCCGGCACCGGGTAGACCAGGCCGCGCACCCGCGCCGCCGCGGTCGGCGCCAGCGCGTAGTACTCCCCGCGGAACGGGACGATCCGCACCCCGGGGTCGTCGCCCGCGAGCCGGGCCACCCGATCGCTGTGCAGGCCCGCGCAGTTGACCAGGGCCCGGGCCCGTACCACCGTGCCGTCCGCCGTCCGCACGGCGACCACCGCGCCACGCCGCCCCACGACCCGTACCTCCGCGCCGTACCGCACCGAGGCCCCCGCGTCCTCGGCGAGCCGGGCCAGGTGCGCGGCGACCGCGCCGAAGTCGCAGACGCCCGTGGTGCCGACGTGGATCGCGCCCACTCCCCGTACGTCCGGCTCGAACTCGGCTATCTGGGCCGGGCCCAGTTCGCGAACGGGAATGCCGTGCTGCCGCCCACGCTGCACCAGGGCGTGCAGCCGCGGCAGTTCGGCCCGTTCCGTCGCCACGATCAGCTTCCCCGTGACCTCGTGCGGCAGGCCGTGCTCCGTGCAGAACTTCACCATCTCCGCCGCGCCCCGCACCGCGAACCCGGCCTTCAACGAGCCCGGCCGGTAGTAGATCCCGCTGTGGATCACCCCGCTGTTGTGCCCCGTCTGGTGCCGCGCGGGGCCGGGCTCCTTCTCCAGCACGACCACGCTCGTACCCGGCGCGGCGCGCGTGACCGCGTAGGCCGTCGACAGGCCCACGATGCCGCCGCCGATCACCAGCACGTCGCAGTCGTACGCCCCCATGGGCTCACCTCCCCGCCCTCCCGCACCCACCGGCCGTCTCCGCTGCGGCCGACTCAACGGCTCCTATCATGACGTGCGCCACTGACAACGGGCCGAAACATCGTCGGACCAGGGGAAAGGCGGAAAGGATCTTTCCGGGTGGAGCTGGCGGCGCGACGTGAGCGGCGCGGGGGCAGCCGCCACCGCCCCCGGACGAACACCGCCGCAACGTCCGGCGAACGGGAGGGGGCGGCCCCGGGGTGGCCCAAGGATGGCTCCGAGACGGCCCCGGGCCGATCGCCGCCCCGCCCGTCTCACGCCGTCGTGGCCACCAGTAACGGCCGCGCCCGCTCCCGCAGCTCCACCACGCGCGGCTCGTTCCCGTACGGCTCCAGCCGGTGCAGCAGGTCGCGTACGTACTCCGTCGTCCGCGCCGACGAGATCCGCCCCGCCACCTCCACCGCCCGCACCCCGGCCGCGCACGCCGCGTCCAGGTTGCCGGACTCCAGCTCCGCGACCGCCGACACGACGAGCCGCAGCCCGTGCGAGCGCACGAACTCCTCGGTGGGCCGGGACAGCGCCTGCTCGGTGAAGCGCTGGACCTGCCGCGGCATGCCCAGGTCGCGGTAGCACTCGGCGGCGTCGGCGGCGAACCGCTCCTGCGTGTAGAAGTCCAGCCAGGACGGGTCCGGGTCGCCCGGCCGGGCCCGCTCCAGCCAGCCCTCGGCCGCCTTGAGCGCCGCCCCGCAGGCCGGCTGGTCGCCGGCCTTCGCCTGCGCCCGCGCCTCGACGAGCCGGAAGAAGCTCATCGTCCGCGCGGTGGCCAGGCCGCGGTTGCGCTCCAGCGCGGCCTGGGCGAGGTCCACGCCCTCGTCCGCGTAGCCGCGGTAGGTGGCCTGGAGGCTCATCGAGGCCAGTACGTAACCGCCCAGTGGCACGTCGGCCGCCGCGCGGGCCAGCCGCAGCGCCTGGATGTAGTAGCGCTGCGCCGCCTCCTGCTGCCCGGTGTCGAAGGCCATCCATCCGGCGAGGCGGGTGAGTTCGGCGGTCGCGCCGAACAGCGCGCGCCCCACGTCGTCGCTGTACGCCCCCAGCAGCAGCGGCGCCGCGTCGACGCGCAGGCACTCCGGCACCATGGACGAACGCCAGTCCCCGCCGCCGTACTTGGAGTCCCAGCGGCGCGCGTCCTCCGCCGCCTCGCGCAGTTTGGCCACGTCGCTGTGGCCGACACGTTGCGGTAAACCGCAGTCGGGCACCGCGCCGGCGTCGCGTTCCCGGGCCGCCTGCTGCGGTTCGCGCGCCACCGAACTGTCGGCGGGTGTGATCAGCCAGCGCGAGGCGGGCGTGGAGTACGCGCTGACGGAAAACGAACCCGCGAGACTCTGCCAGATGCCGCCGCCCCCGCGGCGACCGGCGGAATCCAGCCGGTACAGCTCCGTCGCCGACCGGACCGCCTGGCCGACATCGCGCGGGAACGCGAGGCCCACCTCCGGCGCCGGATCCGACTCGGCGAGGCCGATCTCGTGCAGCGGCACCGGCCGGCCCAGCTTGCCCGCTATCGCGGCGGCGATCAGATGGGGCGCGGCGCCCTGCGGCACCATGCCCTTGCTGACCCACCGGGCGACCGACGTCTTGTCGTACCGAAGCGTCAATCCCCGCTGCGCACCAAGGTCGTTGACCCTCCGCGCCAGACCGGCGTTGCTGATCCCCGCGAGAGCGAGGACCGTGCCCAGCTTCTCGTTCGGTCCGCGTGGCTCCCTGGACATGCGCACCCCTCGGCAACAACGATGCCCGCCCCGGCATAGGCGCGGGGCATTCGTAAACCCAGCGTAGTTCCCCACATCCCGACCGTTAAGGGGCGTTGTCCCGGATGGCGGGATTCTGGTCCGCATGCGCGTGCACGGAGGGGCGCGTGCTCCGGCAGAGTGTGGCCGTGCGCCTACTGTGCGCCTTGTATACGCCATCGCCGGGGCGGTTCCATGGTTCTGCGTGGGTTGGCCCGCTGTACTGGATCCAGTGGGCTGGGGGAAGCCGTCGCCCCATTCCCCGCGGGCGGCGGACCGGCCCGGGGGGTGCGGCTCGTGCCTCCCGGGCTGCGCGTACTCCACGGCGCGCCCCGGTGGTGAGGGCCCGCAGGAGAGTGAACGGCCTTCCTGCGGTGCGGCGTTCACGGTACGGAGGGTAGCCCCCGAGGGCAGGCCCCAGGGGTGTTCGCGAGCGGAAACGCGCGGTGGGAGCGCGCCGCCCGTGCCGCGCGCGGGGCGTGCGGGAAACGGCCGAAACCCGCCGTACGCAGACGGAGCCGCATGGCCGGACAGCGGCCCGGAACGGCCAAGTCCGGTGTGTCCGTGGCAGCATGGGGTGCGCATGCGCCACGGTGTGACGTCGTCGGCCGCCATTCCGTCCCGGTTTCCCGCCAGTTGGGCCGCCCTCCGGCCGGCCCGAGTGGCCCGATCGATGTCGTGCCGCCCGTCCCGCTGTGCATGATGACTGCTACCCGATGGTTGTCCACAGCCTGTGGAGGCGGCGATGCGCTGGTTGGTGGGGTGGAGCCGCGCCGGCTCCCGGCCCGGCGTCCCCGCCGCGCCCGCGGTCCAGCCCGTGGGCGCCCGGCTCCTGTGGGAGGACCCCGATCCGCTGTGGGCGGTCGGCGACTGGCGGCCCGACGAGGTACGCGTCGTCCACGCCGGACCGCACCCCAACGGCACCCGCTCCGGCGGTACTCGCCCCGCCGGGCCCCACCCCGACGCCACCGGCCGCACCACCGCGCCGCCCGTCGCCCGCCTCGCCGTCCTCGGCCGCTGCGGAGCCGACGACCACCAGCTGCGCACCGGCCTCCTCGCCACCCGCGGCGGCGCCCTCCGCCCGCTGACCGCCTGGCCCGGCAGCTACACCGCCGTCGCCCAGATCGGCCGCCGCGTCACGGTCACCGGCGACCTGGCCGGCGCCCGCCCCGTCTTCCACGCCGCGTGGGCCGGCGGCACCGCCTACGCCACCGCCGCCCTGCCCCTCGCCGACCTCGTCGAGGCCGAGCTCGACATCGGCCACCTCGCCGCCCTCCTCGCCTGCCCCGACTCCGCGGAAGCGCTGGGCGACAGCACCCCCTACACCGGCGTACGGCGCGTACCGCCCGGGCACGCGCTGGTGGTGCGCGACGGCGCACGCGACGTCACCAGCTACGAACCGTCGGCCTCCCTCGTCGTCGCCGCCCCCGAACCCGACGCGGCCCAGGCCGTCGACGGCGTCCGCGACGCCCTGGTCGAGGCGGTCCGCACCCGCTTCGCCGCCCCCCGCCACGCCCCGAACGGCTTCCCCCGCACCCCCGCGCCCGACCCCGGACCCGTACCCGGCATGGGCCCCGCGTTCCGCCGCGCCGCCCGCGGCGGGCCCGTCCCCGGCATCGGCGCCGACCTCTCCGGAGGCAGCGCCTCCGCCACCCTGGCCCTGCTCGCCGCGGGCCTCCCCGGCGCACCCGGCACCCCCCTCGGCCACGGCACCGGCGCGGGCGAACGGCTCCTCGTCGTCACCTTCAACGACCTGGTGGCCGACCACGGCGGAGCCCGCGAGGCCGAACTCGAACGCGCCCGCGCGCTCGCCGCCGACCCCCGACTCCACCACGTCGTCGTCGCCGCGGCCGAGGAAGCCCTGCCCTACGCCGACCTGCTCGACGGCCCGCTCACCGACGAACCGTCCCCCGCCCTCGTCACCGCCGCCCGCCACCGCCACCGGCTCGCGGCAGGCAGCGCCGACCACTTCACCGGGCACGGCGCCCGCCAAGTCCTCGACGCCCACCCGGCGCGCCTCGCCGACCTCCTGCTGGGCCGCCGGCGCCGCCACCTCCTCCGCCCGGTCTCCGCCCTGGCCCGCGCGGACGGCCCGGGTCCGACGGCGCTCGCCGGGTTCTCGGCGTCCGTCCCCTTCACCGTCTACCGCGCGGCGCGCCGACTGGCCCGCACCTCCTACCGGGAGGGGCTGGAGGGCGCCGCGGCCCGCTTCCTGGCGCCGGACTTCGCCACGGCCGAACACCTCACCGGCGCGGCCGGGGCCGTGGACGCCTCCCTCGCCGCCCTCACCTGGTGCCGCCCCGGACCCGCCGCCCGCTGGCTCACCGGAGCGGCCCTCGCGGAGGTGTCGGTCCGGCTCCAGGCCGCCGCCGTCCGGCCGACTGGCGCGGCACAGCGCCCCGGAGAACGCCGGGCCGCCGCCGCCCTCGCCCGGCACGCGGCGGACCACCGCGTCCTCGAACAGGCCGCGGAGATCCGCGGCCAGCGCCTGCACGCCCCCTTCCTCGACAACCAGGTCGTACGGGCCTGCCGCGCGCTGCCCCAAGCGCTCCGCGTGCAACCCGGGGCGCGCGCCACCGTCCTGCGCTCCGTCCTCGCGGGGGCGGGCATCCGCGAACTGCCGCCCGGCTGGGGCGCACCCACCCACGCGGCCCACGCGGCGGCGTCCCGGGCCGGCCTGCGCGCGTACACGGCCCTCCTCCTCCGCCTCTTCGACGCGCCCCTGCTCGCGGACGCGGGACTGATCGAGGCCGGCGTCGTCCGAGACGCCCTCCGCTCGGCGGCCGACGGGGCGCCCCTGCCCCTGGACGGCCTCGCCGAACTGGTCGCCACGGAGCTCTGGCTCCGCCGTCTGCTGTCCCGCCGCGGCACCTGCTGGACGGGCCCGGCGGCGCCGCGCATGCGGGCGGTGGCGGGGGGAGTGGTGCCGCGGCCGAGCCTTTGACCGGCCGGACGCTCAGGGCGGGGCCGATCACCGGCCGGGCCATGGGTACGACCGGCCGACCGGCCCACCGGCCGTTGCGGAACGGCGAGACGGCGGGCGGGTGAGTCGCCGCGTGACAGGCGGAGGACGGCTTGGCCGGGTGCGACGGACGGCCTGGGGCCGGGACATGCGCCGAGAACGGCGGCTCACCGGCCGCGCGCGGCGGACGCCGCCGTGCGTGCGAAGCCGGTGGCACGGGCTGTCGCCCGGTGGGCGAACGCCGGGGTGACGACCGCTGGATGTGCCTCCTGCCGTCCCGTCGGCCGGTCCCGCGGTGTGGCGCGCGCTGGCACTCGCTTGTCAGCCGGAAGCCGGAAGCCGGAAGCCGGAAGCTGGTGCCGGGAGCGGTGCCATGGCCCGCGAGCGGCAGGGCAGTGCCGGTCTGGCGGCGGCCGATAGGGGTTGCTTTCCGCGGCCCGCTGGCCTGCCAGCCTGCCGCCGGATGGAGTGCCCGGCACACTCCGCGTCGCGAGCGGTGCCGGAACCGGTCCTCGGCTGGAAGAAGCGGTCTGGGAAGCCGGTGCCGCAGGGCGTCGCCCGGTCGGCGGGCGGACGACGGGCGGACGGCGGGTGCCGGCCCGGTGGCCGATGCGGCATGCGCCCCGGCCCGACGGCCGGCAGGACAGGCACGCGGACACCACGTCCGGCCTCCGGCTCCCGCCCGGCCGGTATCCGACGCTACGAGCAGGTGATCCGGGCCGCCGCCCAGTCCGCGAGCGCCGGTTCGGTGACCGGCGCGAGCGCCGCCCTCCGTGCCGTCAACGCCACGCCCGCGCCGCCCGGCCGCCCGCTCGGCCACCGGTTCCACCACCGGCCCGGCCCGTCACCGACGGCCTCAGCCGTGCCCTCCGGCACCGGCGCCGGCACCACGTCCTCCGTCGGCGCCACCGTCCGTACCACCAGCCGCAGCGTCCGCCGGCCGGTCAGCGCCGCGTGGACGGGCACGGCCGGACCGTCCCCGCGGACGACGCCGGACCGCCACACGGACTCCCCGTCCGCGAGCACCGAGAACCGCAGCGACGGGCGCCCGAGCGACAGATCGTCGACGCCCACCACGGCGTCGAAGGCGGTACAGGAACGGTTCAGGTCGATGGCGACGGACGACGTCGACCCGACGCTCACCCCGTGGCGGTAGGCGACGCCCCCGATCCGCAGGCCGTCCCGCTGCCACACCAGACTGCCCTCGTCGATCCGCACCTGCGGCTCGTGGCCGTCGCCGAACACGTCGAAGTCCAGGTCGTCGAGTCGGTAGACGGCACGGGCGGGCGGGGGCGGCGGTGGGACGGGCGACGGCTTCGGCGGCGGGGACGCGGACGGTGGCGCGGGCCGGGACGGGGGAGCGGGCGTCGTCCGGTGGGCAGGCGAGGGCGAGGGCGAGGGGCCGGGCGTGGGCTTCGCCGACGTACGCGACGGGGAGGCGACGGCCTGCCGCGCCTTCACCACGGGCGGCGCGGAGTGGGCCGTAGGGGACGGCCGGGGCGTGTGGGACGGTACGACGGGTGGCGGGGCCGACCGCAGGGCCCGCGGCTTTCCGGGCGACTCGCCGGAACCGCCTGCCAGGACGCAGGCGAGGGCCACACCCGCCGCGACGACGGCCGCCCCCACCCCGAGCGCCACCTTCGCGGGCGCCCCCAAACCCTCGCCCACCGCGGCGCCGCCACCGGAACCGGCCGAACCGCCGGCCGCCGAAGCGGCCCCGCCGCTCGCCGCACCACTGCTCGCCGCACCACTGCCCGCCGCCCCGCCGCTCACCGCGGCTCCCGTGCCCGCGGCGGCTCCCGCTCCCGCCCCAGCCGCAAGCCCGGCGACGGCCTTGACCGAGGCGCCGGCGGTGAACCACCCGACGAGCGCCACCGGCAGCACCGCCCGCAGCCGCGTGTTGACGTCCGCGAGCTCCAGCGCCGCGGTACGGCACCGGGCGCACTCCGACAGGTGCTTGCGCAGCCCCCGTTCGGCCCGCGTCCGCAGCCCGCCGCGCGCGTAGGCCCCGAGCCGGTCGGCGTACTGCGCGCAACTCCCCGCGGACGTCAACGACGCGCTGACGTGCGCCTGCAGATACGCCTGCCGCAGCCCCTCGCGGGCCCGGTGCGCGAGCACGGCGGTGGCGTTGGGGCTCAGCCCCAGCAGCGGCGCCACCTGGCTGGGCGACTCCTCCTCGACGGTGGTGTGCCAGAGCACCATCTGCCACCGCTCGGGCAGGCTGCGGAACGCCTGCACGGCGAGGGACGTCTCGGCCTGCCGCATCGCGCGCACGTCCGCGCCCGGGTCGACTGGCGTGTCCTCCGGATCCATGGAGGCCCCGGCCGCGGACACGGCGAACACCGCGAAGTCCTCGACGAGCCGTTCCCGCCGGGCCGTTCGCGTCCAGGCGGCGGCGACCCGCCGCACGGTGGTGAGCAGGTAGGCGCGCACGGCCGTGTCGGGCCCCCCGCCCCGGCGCACCGCCTGCAGCGTGGCGGCGAACACCTCGTTGGTGAGGTCCTCCGCGGTGTGGACGTCGCGGCAGCAGGTCCGGGCGTAGCCGCGGACCGCGGCGGCGTGCCGCCGGTAGAGCAGGGCGTACGCCTCCCCGCTCACGTCCTCGCCGTCCCGCAGCCGGGCCACCAACTCCGTGTCCGAGAGCGCCGAACCGCCCTCGGCGCCCCCCGCGTCCCGGGCACCGCCGACATCTCCGTCAGCTACGCGGTTGTCATCGGTTCCGGCCCGGAGCCCGCTTCCGGCACCGTCCGGGATGGCTTCCACCGCATCCGGCGCGGAGGGCGCACCGGATGTGTCGTCGGGTACGCCGTCCACATCGGACGCGCCGTCAGGACGGCCGGAAACGTCAGGACGGCCGGGAGCGTCAGGTCCGCCGGCGTCGTCACGAGTGGGCCCGGGCAGCGCCGCCGGAGCCGACGGCCGCGGGAGCGGCCTGCCGGCGGTCGGGTGGGCGATGGCCGCGTCGAACGCGCCGCCCCACGCGCTGCCGCGCTGCTGGGGAACGCTCGCCCGGGACCCTCCGCGCCGCCCTCGGCCACGGCCGTGGGGACCGCCCTGCCCGGGCACCCCGGACGGCGTCCGGTGCGACGCCGAGGCACCCGCCTCCTCGTTCCCGTACGGCTCTTCCCGCCCGTCACGACCCATAGCGGAAGCTCCCGTGCACGCCGGACACCGAACAAAACAGGGGTCAGCGTGGCACAGACGCACACCGCGATGGCAGACGCGCGAACGGCAACCACTCGTCCGAGGAACGTTCGCACACCGGAGCGTGGGAAAACCCACGCCCTAACCGGTTTCCCACCGCTCTCAGGGTGACTCGGCGTCACCCGAACGGGAACAACCTTCCGAAGGCCCGCCCTCCTTTCGGGTGCGGCTTTCGGGCGCCGCTTCTGGCGTCACTTCCGGATGCCTGACGGATGCGCCCGCACCGCACGACCCACCACGTCCGGCAAGGACCGGACCGGCACACCGCGATCGGCCCCGGCCCGTCCGGCTGGCACAACCGGAACGAGCCGGAACGAGCTGAAGCGCCGAGAGGACCCGGAACCAGGCGAAGCACGCCCCACCCGATTCCGCCGGTCCACCGTCGGACGCCAACTACAGGAAGGCCGCTACCGGCCGGCTGCCGTCGGACAACCACCGTCAGCCGACCGCCACCGGAAGACCGGCGACGGAAGACCGCCGTCAGCCGGCCACCGCGCGCCCGGCCATCAAGCCATCAAGCCGTCAGGCCATCAGCTCGCCAACCCGTCAGGCCGTCAGCCAGGTCAAGCCGCCGGCCGCGACCGCAGCCCCTCCAGCAGGATGTCGAGCAGCCGCGAGGACGCCGCCGCCTGCTGCGCCGCGTCCGGCAGCGAAGGCGCCGCCGTGGCGATGACCAGCAGCACGTCCGCGACGGTCACGTCCGGCCGCAGCTCGCCCGCCGCCCGCGCCCGGTCCACCAGGCGCCCGACGACCTCCAGCAGCGCTGCCGCGCCCGAACCGTCCCGCTGCCCGTCGGGCACCGGCACCGGCCGCTGCTCGACGAGGCGCAGCTCGTGGAGCTGGCCCCCGGCCGCCCCCGGCTGCCGCTGCTGCGGCACCCGGGCCTGCGGCGGCGCCACCGGCGCCACCGGCTCCGGGGCGGACTCGCCCTCGACGCCGACCCGCAGCACCTGCGGCGGCAGCAGCCGTCCGGCGCCCGAGGCCACCGAGGTGCGCAGGAACCGGGAGAGCGCCGACCACGGCTCCTCCTCCTGGCCCAGCGCCGTCCGCGCCTGCTCGGTCAGCCGTGCCGTCTCTTCCTCGGCTATCCGCCTGACCAGGACGTCCTTGCTCGGGAACCGCCGGTAGACCGTTCCCACGCCGACCCGGGCCCGGCGCGCCACGTCCTCCATCGGCGCTCCGTACCCCAGCTCGCCGAAGACCTCGCGAGCCGCCCGCAGCACATGTTCGAGATTGCGCTGCGCGTCCACGCGCAGCGGCGTACTACGGCCGCCGTTCCCGTCGGAGGGCGCGACAGCGGTAGACCAATGAGAGCCCTGAATGTGCATACGTTCCCCCGGTTATGACGTCTCCCCCCGGAGACTCCCCGCCCTGACTGCCGGAGCAGGCCGCTGCCTGAACCCCGACGAAGTACGAACATAGTTGAGCCCAGGTCAAGAAAGAAGAGGGTAGTTCCGCACAGCCTGCCCCCAATAGGCGTACGCGCCGGTCCGCGGTTGATTCCGCACCACCTCACCACCCCGGCGGATCCGCGCTGACCTGCATACCTTGTCCCGGGTGGGGCAAGCGGAGGCTCCGCCCTCCGGCTACGCCTCCGGTCATACGTTTCGCCCGGCCCTGTGGACAAACACCGGTACCCGGTGCGTCATGGAAGGGAGCCGTGTGACCGCGCGGATGTGAAGGGACAGCCTTGGCCAAAGAACCGGCGGTGAAGGAAGCGACGCGCATTCTGGTCGTCGGGGGCGGCTACGTGGGCATGTACGCCGCACTGCACCTCCAGCGCAAGCTGCGGAAGGGCGAGGCCGAGATCCTGGTCGTCAGCCCCGACCCCTACATGACCTACCAGCCTTTCCTGCCCGAGGCCGCGGCCGGCTCCATCTCGCCCCGGCACGTCGTCGTCCCGCTCCGCAGCGTCCTCAAGGGCTGCCAACTCCTCGTCGGCGAGGTGTCCGCCCTCGACCACGCGGCGCGGACCGCCACCGTCCGGACGGCCGCCACCGAGGAGTCCGGCGAGGGTGCCCTCACCGTCCACTACGACGAGCTGGTCATCGCCCCGGGCTCGGTCTCCCGCACCCTCCCGATCCCCGGCCTCGCCGAGCACGGCATCGGCTTCAAGACCGTCGAGGAGGCCATCGGCCTGCGGAACCACGTCCTGGAGCAACTGGACATCGCCTCCTCCACCCGCGACCCGGAGGTCCGCGACGCCGCCCTCACCTTCGTCTTCGTCGGCGGCGGCTACGCCGGCGTGGAGGCCCTGGCCGAACTGGAGGACATGGCCCGCTACGCCGCCCGGTACTACCACAACATCGACCAGGAGGACCTGCGCTTCCTCCTCGTCGAGGCCACCGGCCGCATCCTCCCTGAGGTCGGCGAGGAGATGGGCCGGTACGCCATCCGTGAGCTGCGCGGCCGGAACATCGACGTCCGCCTCGACACCCGCCTCGACTCCTGCGAGAACCGCGTCGTGGTGCTCAGCGACGGATCCCGCCACCCCGCCCGCACCCTCGTCTGGACCGCGGGCGTCAAACCGCACCCCCTCCTCGCCGCCACCGACCTGCCGCTGAACGCGCGCGGCCGTCTGAGGTGCCGTCCCGACCTGCGTGTCGAAGGGGTCGACCACGCCTGGGCCGCCGGTGACGCCGCAGCCGTCCCCGACCTGACGGCGCACGAACCCGGCGTCGAATGCGCCCCCAACGCGCAACACGCCGTCCGCCAGGCGAAGGTCCTCGCCGGCAACGTCCTGTGCTCCCTCCGCGGCCACTCCCTCACGGACTACCGGCACAAGTACGTCGGCTCGGTGGCCTCCCTCGGCCTGCACAAGGGCGTCGCCCACGTCTACGGACAGAAGCTCAAGGGCTACCCCGCCTGGTTCATGCACCGCGCCTACCACCTCAGCCGCATCCCCACCTTCAACCGCAAGGCCCGCGTCCTCGCCGAATGGACCCTCGCCGGCCTCTTCAAGCGGGAGATCGTCTCGCTCGGCTCGCTGGAGAACCCCCGGGCCGAGTTCGAACTCGCCGCCGGCACCGGCCGCCATCCGGAGGCCGGGTGACGCACGCGCCACGCCGGACCGGAGCGGGGAACTCCCGCCGACGGCTCCGACGTCTCACGGATGTCAGTCCGGTCGGCCACACTGGACGTGTGACCATGGGTGGGTCCGCACTTCCGAAGAGTGACGATCGCGAGGATTCGGACGATCGCGAGGATTCGAAGGATTCAGACGTTTGCCGCATTCCCCCGGGGGCCGGCCCCCGCACCGACCACCGCGCCCCCGCGCCGGGCGCGCGGCTCGGCCGCCACGCGTCGCCGAGCTGATCCGGACCGACTCCGCGAGGTAATCCTCAGTGAACTTCACCCGCTGGAGCGCCCGGCTCCCCGGCACACAGCGCCGGGCCGCGACGCGCGCCGACCGCAACGCCCCGGCCGCCCCCACCGCGGCGACGCCCGCCACGGGATCCGTCCCCGCCGCCCGCGCCGGCTCCGGCCCGCTCCCCGCACCCGACGGCCCCGTCGCCACCCTCGACGGGCTGTCCGTCCACGACGTCCTCGGCCAGGTCCCGGCCCTCGTCGCCGTCGTCTACGGCCCCGACCACCGCATCGCCTACGTCAACGACGCCTACGCCGCCCTCTTCGGCCCCCGCACCCCCGGCGCCCCCGCCCGCGAGGCCCTCACCGAGCTGGAAGAGCTCGGCCTCCTCGCCCTCATGGACCAGGTACTGCGCAGCGGCAAACCCCGCACCGTCAAATCCCGCCGCGTCAGCACCACCCCCGACGGCCCCGGCGGTCCCGACACTCCCGCCGGCCCGGACGGCACCACCACCCGCCCCCGGCACGGCTACTACACCTTCACCTGCACCCCACTGCGCGTCGGCATCCCCGGCGACGGCCCGCCGCAGCCCGGCGTCCTGATCTTCGCCGCCGACGTCACCGACCAGGTCGAGGCCGCCGAACGGCTGCGCACCAGCGAACGCCGCCAGCGCGAGGCCGCCGTCACCCTCCAGCGCAGCCTGCTCCCCCAGGAGCTCGAACAACCCGACGACCTCCGGGTCGCCGCCACCTACCAGCCGGGCGGCCAGGACACCGCCGTCGGCGGGGACTGGTACGACGTCATCACCCTCGGCGCCGGCCGCACCGCCCTGGTCATCGGCGACGTCATGGGCCGCGGGGTGCGCGCCGCGGCCGTCATGGGCCAGCTCCGCACCGCCGTCCGCGCCTACGCCCGCCTCGACCTGCCGCCCCACGAGGTCCTCCAGCTCCTCGACGGCCTGGCCGCCGAGATCGACGCCACCCAGATCGCGACCTGCGTCTACGCCGTCCACGACCCCAACGAGGGCCGCCTGGTCTACGCCTCCGCCGGCCACCTGCCCATCCTCGTCCGCGACCCCGAGGGCACCGTCCACCGCGCCGCCGAACCCACCGGCCCGCCCCTCGGCACCGGCGGCTGGCTGCACACCTCGGGCAGCGTCCCCCTCGGCCCCGGCTGCAGCGCCGTCCTCTACACCGACGGCCTGGTCGAACGCCGTGACGAGGACATCGACGACGGCGTCGCCGCCCTCGAACGCGCCTTCGCCGGCGCCACGGGCACCCCCCAGGTCATGTGCGACCGCCTCATCCGCTCCCTCGGCATCACCGAGGAGCACGACGACGACGTCGCCGTCCTCGTCCTCCAGCACCCCGCCCGCACCGGCCACGACGCCGAGCTGTTCCACAACGCGGCGCTCGAACTGCTCGGCGGCGTCGAGGCCGCGCCCCGCGCCCGCGCCTTCGCCTCCGGCGTCCTCGCCAGCTGGCGCTTCCCGCCGGACCTGCGCGACCTGGGCGTCCTCGCCGCCAGCGAGCTCGTCGCCAACTCCCTCCAGCACGGCACGCCCCCGATGAAGCTGCGCCTGCGCCGCACCGACCGCCGCCTGATCATCGAGGTCACCGACGGCGACGACCACCTCCCGCGCCGCCGCCGCGCCGAACCCGCCGACGAGGCCGGCCGCGGCATCTCGATCATCGCCACCATCGCCTCGTCCTGGGGCTCGCGCCGCACCCCCGGCGGCGGCAAGGCGGTCTGGTGCGAATTCGCCCTGCCCACGAAGCACGCGCACGTCTGACCGCGCCGGCCGCCGACGGCCCACCGGGACGCCGCACACGAGCCGGCCGGGACAACGACAAACGGCGGAGCGGTACGGCCGGAGCCCACCGCTCCGCCGCACCACTCCGCCGTCCGTACTCCGCCGTTCGTACCGCGGTCGGCCGTCAGGCGCCGACCGTGGCCCGCTCCTCCTGCGGGACGACGCGCGCGGCCACCGTGCGCTGCTCCTGGGCCCGCAGCGGGTTCTCCTGCGCGGGCGTGAGCCGGCGTCCCAACCGCAGGGCCAGCACGGAGATGCCCAGCGAGCAGGCGACCAGCAGCACGATGTACGGCGCGTAGAGACCCGACCCGGCCATCAGCCCGCCGGCGGCCGGCCCAGCGGCCAGCGCCAGCTGCTTCACCAGGGCGAAGGCCGAGTTGTACTGCCCCACGAGCCCCGGCGTGGCCAGATCCGCGACCAGCGGGGCCATCGTCGGCGCCAGCATCGACTCACCGATGCCGAAGAGGGCGTACGTCGAGATCAGCAGCGTGGTCGCGACCGCGTGCGCCCCCGGTACGAGTCCGGAGACCCCGGCCGCCACCCAGGCCACCGTCCATATGAGACCGACCAGGGCGATGACCCGGCTCCGACGCCGCCGCTCGACCAGCCGCAGCACCACGAACTGCGTCAGCACGATCGCCATCGTGTTCGCGGCGAGAGCCATGCCGAGCGTCGCGGGCGAGATCCGCGTGACCTCCACGGCGAACGCGGACAGGCCCGACTCGAACTGCCCGTAGCAGGCGAAGAACATCACGAAGCCCAGCACACACAGCCGCACCATGGCCCGGTCGGCGAGCAGCGCCCGCCACCCGTTCCGCGCGGAGCCGTCCGTCGGGACGGCGTCCTCGACCCGCGGCGCCTTCGGCAGCCGTACGGTCGCGATGGTGGCGCCCAGCACCAGGAACATCACGGCCTCGATCGCGAACAGCCGGACGAAGCTCGACGGGTCCGACGTGTCCACCAGCTGGCCGCCCAGCAGGCCGCCGACGCCGAGACCGAGGTTGTTGAGGAAGAACTGGGTGGCGAACGCCCGCGACCGGGTGGTCGTCGTCGAGCACCAGACGATCATCGTGGCGAGCGAGGGCTGGATGACCGCGATACCGGCACCGAGCGCGGCGGCGGCCGCGACCACGAGGAACTCGCTGTCGGCCAGGCCGAGGCCCATGGAGCCGACGGCGGCCGACACCGTACCCGCGACGGCGACGGGCAGCGGGCCCCGCCGGTCGATCACGCGCCCGACGAAGGGCAGCACGAACAACGCGGCCACGGCGAACGTCGCGAGCACGACTCCGGCCGTACTCGCCCCGAGGTTCCGCACCTGCGACACGTAGATGAACAGGAACGGAACCGTAAAGCCGTTGCCGAACGCACTCAGCGCGTTGCCCAGCTGGATCCGGCGCAGTGCCGCGCCCATCGCCGTGGTCACACTCACCTTCCTTTGCCTTGATCACGAAAACGGTCCGGACCATGCCGCGTACGGCAACAGTCCAGACCTGAAGACTTCAGAGCTAAACTTCGAAGCTAAAGAGTACACATCAAAGGGCTTTAGCGGCAAGGGGTCTGTCATACTGCGGCTCATGGCCGACACCCCCGGCTCCGCCGAGCCGAGCCTCGAAGAGCAGATCGCCGCTTACCAGCGCGAGTTCCAGGACCTCGATCCCCAGGTGGAGAAGGTCGTCTCGGCCCTCAGCCGGCTGAACCGGCGCATGAACGTCGCCTACGGGCGGCAGACCGCCGAGCTGGGCATCAGCAACGCGGAGTGGGAGGTCCTCAAGGCACTGGTCCTCGCCGGCCACCCCTACCGCCTGGGGCCGGGCGACCTGGCGAAGCGGCTGGGCCTGACCCCGGCGGCCATGACCCACCGCATCGACCGCATGGTCGCGGAGGGCCTCGTCACCCGGGAGCGCGACGGCAGCAACCGGGTCCGCGTCATCGTCGGCATCACGGAGGACGGCCGGGAGAAGTGGCTGGAGGCCATGCGGCTCGCCTCCGTCTTCGAGGAGGAGCTCCTCCAGGACCTCTCCTGCGAGGACCGCGGCAAGCTCGGCGAACTCCTGATCCGCCTCCTCCGCCGCGTCGAAACGGCCCAGCCGGACGCCGGCGGGCGCCTCAGGGACCTCGACTGACCCGTCCGTGGCGCAGGGCAGCACGAGGGTTGACACGGGGTCGGCGGATCCGTAATGTACTCCGAGCTGCCGCGAAGCCGAAGGGCTTTTCACGGCGGCACTTCACGCCAGCTCGGCGGGATCCACTACTGCACGGCCCTTGAACGGGATTGATTTCGGCATGCCGGAATTCGGTTCGGTTTGAGCCCCAGGCGCCGATTAGGCGCCGCCGGGGAAATCCGCTAAAGTAGTGATCACGCCGAAGGGCGCGGCAGTAACAAATAGCCGCTCCACGGCGAAAAACCCCCTCCAACGGGGATCGGATTTCGAATCCGGGCCGGAAACGGAACGGAAAACGGATCTGGTAAGGTTGGAAACACCGAAGGGAAGCGCCCGCCGAAGAGTCTCTCGGGTGAGTACAAAGGAAGCGTCCGTTCCTTGAGAACTCAACAGCGTGCCAAAAGTCAACGCCAGACTATAAAACAACCCCGTCCATGGATCCTTGTGGTCCTGGATGAGGTTCCTTTGAAAAACACAGCGAGGACGCTGTGAACGACCGGGCTTATTCCGCTTGGTCGTTCCGCTCAACGCGAGTGTTGAACCGGATGACCGGTAAACATTCACGGAGAGTTTGATCCTGGCTCAGGACGAACGCTGGCGGCGTGCTTAACACATGCAAGTCGAACGATGAACCTCTTTCGGGAGGGGATTAGTGGCGAACGGGTGAGTAACACGTGGGCAATCTGCCCTGCACTCTGGGACAAGCCCTGGAAACGGGGTCTAATACCGGATACGACTACTGACCGCATGGTTGGTGGTGGAAAGCTCCGGCGGTGCAGGATGAGCCCGCGGCCTATCAGCTTGTTGGTGGGGTGATGGCCTACCAAGGCGACGACGGGTAGCCGGCCTGAGAGGGCGACCGGCCACACTGGGACTGAGACACGGCCCAGACTCCTACGGGAGGCAGCAGTGGGGAATATTGCACAATGGGCGAAAGCCTGATGCAGCGACGCCGCGTGAGGGATGACGGCCTTCGGGTTGTAAACCTCTTTCAGCAGGGAAGAAGCGAGAGTGACGGTACCTGCAGAAGAAGCGCCGGCTAACTACGTGCCAGCAGCCGCGGTAATACGTAGGGCGCAAGCGTTGTCCGGAATTATTGGGCGTAAAGAGCTCGTAGGCGGCTTGTCGCGTCGGATGTGAAAGCCCGGGGCTTAACCCCGGGTCTGCATTCGATACGGGCAGGCTAGAGTTCGGTAGGGGAGATCGGAATTCCTGGTGTAGCGGTGAAATGCGCAGATATCAGGAGGAACACCGGTGGCGAAGGCGGATCTCTGGGCCGATACTGACGCTGAGGAGCGAAAGCGTGGGGAGCGAACAGGATTAGATACCCTGGTAGTCCACGCCGTAAACGTTGGGAACTAGGTGTGGGCGACATTCCACGTCGTCCGTGCCGCAGCTAACGCATTAAGTTCCCCGCCTGGGGAGTACGGCCGCAAGGCTAAAACTCAAAGGAATTGACGGGGGCCCGCACAAGCAGCGGAGCATGTGGCTTAATTCGACGCAACGCGAAGAACCTTACCAAGGCTTGACATACACCGGAAAGCGCTAGAGATAGTGCCCCCCTTGTGGTCGGTGTACAGGTGGTGCATGGCTGTCGTCAGCTCGTGTCGTGAGATGTTGGGTTAAGTCCCGCAACGAGCGCAACCCTTGTTCTGTGTTGCCAGCATGCCTTTCGGGGTGATGGGGACTCACAGGAGACTGCCGGGGTCAACTCGGAGGAAGGTGGGGACGACGTCAAGTCATCATGCCCCTTATGTCTTGGGCTGCACACGTGCTACAATGGCCGGTACAATGAGCTGCGATACCGTGAGGTGGAGCGAATCTCAAAAAGCCGGTCTCAGTTCGGATTGGGGTCTGCAACTCGACCCCATGAAGTTGGAGTTGCTAGTAATCGCAGATCAGCATTGCTGCGGTGAATACGTTCCCGGGCCTTGTACACACCGCCCGTCACGTCACGAAAGTCGGTAACACCCGAAGCCGGTGGCCCAACCCTTGTGGAGGGAGCTGTCGAAGGTGGGACTGGCGATTGGGACGAAGTCGTAACAAGGTAGCCGTACCGGAAGGTGCGGCTGGATCACCTCCTTTCTAAGGAGCACATAGCCGACTACGAGCGAATGACTCGTACGGTTGCTCATGGGTGGAACGTTGACTATTCGGCACAGTCTTGAGGGACTTGTTAGTACTGCTTCGGCGTGGAACACAGGGTCTGGAGAGGCTGGGTCGGGCACGCTGTTGGGTGTCTGAGGGTACGAGCGTGAGCTTGTTGCCTTCGGTCCGGCCCCGGTAAAGGCTTGCTTCGGCGGGTTGTGACGGGTGGCTGGTCGTTGTTTGAGAACTGCACAGTGGACGCGAGCATCTGTGGCCAAGTTTTTAAGGGCGCACGGTGGATGCCTTGGCACCAGGAACCGATGAAGGACGTGGGAGGCCACGATAGGCCCCGGGGAGCTGTCAACCAAGCTGTGATCCGGGGGTGTCCGAATGGGGAAACCCGGCAGTCGTCATGGGCTGTCACCCGCTGCTGAACACATAGGCAGTGTGGAGGGAACGCGGGGAAGTGAAACATCTCAGTACCCGCAGGAAGAGAAAACAACCGTGATTCCGGGAGTAGTGGCGAGCGAAACCGGATGAGGCCAAACCGTTTGTGTGTGATACCCGGCAGGGGTTGCGCAGGCGGGGTTGTGGGATCTCTCTTTCATAGTCTGCCGGCTGTGAGACGAGTCAGAAACCGTAGTGATAGGCGAAGGACATGCGAAAGGTCCGGCGTAGAGGGTAAGACCCCCGTAGCTGAAATCATTGCGGCTCGTTTGAGAGACACCCAAGTAGCACGGGGCCCGAGAAATCCCGTGTGAATCTGGCGGGACCACCCGCTAAGCCTAAATATTCCCTGGTGACCGATAGCGGATAGTACCGTGAGGGAATGGTGAAAAGTACCGCGGGAGCGGAGTGAAATAGTACCTGAAACCGTGTGCCTACAAGCCGTGGGAGCGTCGCACAAGGAGCTTGCTTCTTGTGTCGTGACTGCGTGCCTTTTGAAGAATGAGCCTGCGAGTTTGCGGTGTGTTGCGAGGTTAACCCGTGTGGGGAAGCCGTAGCGAAAGCGAGTCCGAATAGGGCGATTGAGTAGCGCGCCCAAGACCCGAAGCGGAGTGATCTAGCCATGGGCAGGTTGAAGCGGAGGTAAGACTTCGTGGAGGACCGAACCCACCAGGGTTGAAAACCTGGGGGATGACCTGTGGTTAGGGGTGAAAGGCCAATCAAACTCCGTGATAGCTGGTTCTCCCCGAAATGCATTTAGGTGCAGCGTCGTGTGTTTCTTGCCGGAGGTAGAGCACTGGATAGGCGATGGGCCCTACCGGGTTACTGACCTTAGCCAAACTCCGAATGCCGGTAAGTGAGAGCGCGGCAGTGAGACTGTGGGGGATAAGCTCCATGGTCGAGAGGGAAACAGCCCAGAGCATCGACTAAGGCCCCTAAGCGTACGCTAAGTGGGAAAGGATGTGGAGTCGCAGAGACAACCAGGAGGTTGGCTTAGAAGCAGCCACCCTTGAAAGAGTGCGTAATAGCTCACTGGTCAAGTGATTCCGCGCCGACAATGTAGCGGGGCTCAAGCGTACCGCCGAAGTCGTGTCATTGCAGCATGAGGGCCAACGCCCGCTGTGATGGGTAGGGGAGCGTCGTGTGCCGGGTGAAGCAGCCGCGGAAGCGAGTTGTGGACGGTTCACGAGTGAGAATGCAGGCATGAGTAGCGATACACACGTGGGAAACGTGTGCGCCGATTGACTAAGGGTTCCTGGGTCAAGCTGATCTGCCCAGGGTAAGTCGGGACCTAAGGCGAGGCCGACAGGCGTAGTCGATGGACAACCGGTTGATATTCCGGTACCCGCTTTGAAACGCCCAATATCGAATCAGGCGATGCTAAGTCCGTGAAGCCGTTCCGGACCCTTCGGGGAATGGAAAGTGGTGGAGCCGACGATCCAGACTTGTAGTAGGTAAGCGATGGGGTGACGCAGGAAGGTAGTCCAGCCCGGGCGGTGGTTGTCCCGGGGTAAGGGTGTAGGCCGTGTGGTAGGTAAATCCGTCACACGTTAAGGCTGAGACCTGATGCCGAGCCGATTGTGGTGAAGTGGATGATCCTATGCTGTCGAGAAAAGCCTCTAGCGAGTTTCATGGCGGCCCGTACCCTAAACCGACTCAGGTGGTCAGGTAGAGAATACCGAGGCGTTCGGGTGAACTATGGTTAAGGAACTCGGCAAAATGCCCCCGTAACTTCGGGAGAAGGGGGGCCATGTCCGGTGATGGGTCTTGCACTCTGAGCTGGGTGTGGCCGCAGAGACCAGCGAGAAGCGACTGTTTACTAAAAACACAGGTCCGTGCGAAGCCGTAAGGCGATGTATACGGACTGACGCCTGCCCGGTGCTGGAACGTTAAGGGGACCGGTTAGCTCTGTTTCGACAGGGCGAAGCTGAGAACTTAAGCGCCAGTAAACGGCGGTGGTAACTATAACCATCCTAAGGTAGCGAAATTCCTTGTCGGGTAAGTTCCGACCTGCACGAATGGCGTAACGACTTCTCGACTGTCTCAACCATAGGCCCGGTGAAATTGCACTACGAGTAAAGATGCTCGTTTCGCGCAGCAGGACGGAAAGACCCCGGGACCTTTACTATAGCTTGATATTGGTGTTCGGTTCGGCTTGTGTAGGATAGGTGGGAGACTGTGAAGCATGCACGCCAGTGTGTGTGGAGTCGTCGTTGAAATACCACTCTGGTCGTGCTGGATGTCTAACCTGGGTCCGTGATCCGGATCAGGGACAGTGTCTGGTGGGTAGTTTAACTGGGGCGGTTGCCTCCTAAAGGGTAACGGAGGCGCCCAAAGGTTCCCTCAGCCTGGTTGGCAATCAGGTGTTGAGTGTAAGTGCACAAGGGAGCTTGACTGTGAGACCGACGGGTCGAGCAGGGACGAAAGTCGGGACTAGTGATCCGGCGGTGGCTTGTGGAAGCGCCGTCGCTCAACGGATAAAAGGTACCCCGGGGATAACAGGCTGATCTTCCCCAAGAGTCCATATCGACGGGATGGTTTGGCACCTCGATGTCGGCTCGTCGCATCCTGGGGCTGGAGTCGGTCCCAAGGGTTGGGCTGTTCGCCCATTAAAGCGGTACGCGAGCTGGGTTTAGAACGTCGTGAGACAGTTCGGTCCCTATCCGCTGTGCGCGTAGGAGTCTTGAGAAGGGCTGTCCCTAGTACGAGAGGACCGGGACGGACGAACCTCTGGTGTGCCAGTTGTTCTGCCAAGGGCATGGCTGGTTGGCTACGTTCGGGAGGGATAACCGCTGAAAGCATCTAAGCGGGAAGCCTGCTTCGAGATGAGGACTCCCACCCACTTGATGGGGTAAGGCTCCCAGTAGACGACTGGGTTGATAGGCCAGGTGTGGAAGACCGGTAACGGTTGGAGCTGACTGGTACTAATAGGCCGAGGGCTTGTCCTCAGTTGCTCGCGTCCACTGTGTTGGTTCTGAAACCACGAACAACCAAAGTGCCGGTTGTTTGAAATTGTTTCATAGTGTTTCGGTGGTCATAGCGTTAGGGAAACGCCCGGTTACATTCCGAACCCGGAAGCTAAGCCTTTCAGCGCCGATGGTACTGCATGGGGGACCGTGTGGGAGAGTAGGACGCCGCCGAACTAAATTTGATGGAGAGCCCCGGGCTCGGATTGTGAAAGCAATCCGGCCCGGGGCTTTTCTGCGTTTCAGGCGTCGTATTCCGTCCGCAGCACCCGTCATTTCTTGCTGATCACGGGCATACGGCCGTCGTCCGCCCGCCCTTGCCCACCTCGTCCGCGGTCGGCCCGGAACCGAGTCGCCTCCCAGCCGGCCTTGACGCCGGCCAGGAGCAGTCCGACGACGGCGCCCTCGAAGGGGTCGGTCACCACGATCGCGCCGGCCGTGGCGAGGAGAACCGCGACCTCGCCCCGGTGCCCGTCCCACAACCGCCCCAACTCCCGTACGGGAAGCAGCTGCCGGCCCAGGACCACCAGCACACCGGCGAGCGCCGCGACCGGCACCGCTCCCAGAGCCCAGGGCAACAAAGCGGCGAACACGGCCAGCCACACTCCCTGCAGCACTCGGGAGGCCCGAGTCCGCGCGCCCGCCCGGGCGTTGGCGGTACTGCGCACGATGACGGTGGTCAGTGGAAGGGCACCGAGCATGCCGCACACCGTGTTGCCGGCGCCCTGCGCGATGAGCTCCTTGTCGTAGTCGGTGCGCGGACCCTCGTGCAGCCGGTCGACCGCCGTCGCGCCGAGCAGGCTGCCGGCCGAGGCGACGAGCGTGAAGGCCAGGACCGTACCCAGGACGCCGACCTGCCCGAGCCGTACGAAGTCCGGGCCGTCCGGCGGCTGGACGGCCGTCATCAGATCGCCGATCCGCAGCCGGTCCACCGGCAGGCGCAGCGCCGAGGTCACGACCGTCGCCACGAGCA
The DNA here is from genome assembly GCF_020099395.1 of Streptomyces mobaraensis. Lineage (NCBI taxonomy): Bacteria > Bacillati > Actinomycetota > Actinomycetes > Kitasatosporales > Streptomycetaceae > Streptomyces > Streptomyces mobaraensis. Next base: position 4,031,765 of record NZ_CP083590.1, read on the forward strand.
CCGCGACCAGGGGCGCCGGGACCAGGCGTACACCGCGCGGCCAGCGCTGCCACAGCGCCATCAGCGCCATCGTGCCGATGCCCACCGCGCCGGCGGTCAGCGCCGTCGGGGACTCCAGGGTCCCGGTGACCAGGAGGACGAGCCCGCCGAGCCGTTCCAGGCCGCCGCCGGGTGCGTCCGCGTCGGCGAGTTCGTACAACTGGCCTGTGATCAGGACGAGTCCGGTTCCCGCCAGCATCCCCTGCATCACGGCGATGGGCACCTTCCGGAACCAGCGGCCGATCCGCAGCAGGCCCAGCACCACCTGCAACAGGCCGGTGGCGAGGACCAGTACGCCCAGGGCGCCGAGCCCGTACGTGCGCACGGCCTCGTACACGAGCGCGGCGAGACCCGCGGCCGGCCCGCTCACCTGGATGCTGCTGCCCGGCAGCAGCCCGGTCAGCAGCCCCCCGACGATCCCGGTGACGAGGCCCAGCTCCACCGGAACCCCGGAGGCCACGGCCACACCGGCGGAGAGCGGCACGGTTATGAGGAAGACGACCAGGGACGCGTGGACGTCGGCTCGGAGGAACCGAGGAAGGCGGAGGAGCCGGAGGAGGGAGTCGGTGGCGAGGCGGGAGGTGCCGAAGCGGGAGGTGAGGAAGCGGGAGGTGACGAGGTCGTTGTGCTCCATGAGGATTGCCTCCAGCGCCCCCGGGCGCGCTGAGGCGGCCGGGGACCGAGAACCTGCGGTGGACGACGAGTACGGGCATACGGGCCGGGCAGCTTCTGCGGGTGAAGAAAGGAGGAAGGAGAGAAAGGGGAGAAAGGGGAGAAGGGCGGGATCCGGCGGCGGACGCGGGACAGCTCCGGGCGCGGTGCCCGTACGGACGCGTCCTCGCCTCCTCCGGCAGTGCGCCGTGAACACCCGCCCCCAGTGTGACCAAGCCCTGTGCCCCTGGACCGACCGGTGCGTTACCGCGTTGTAAACACGGAATCGAGCACACGGAAGAGCTCCGTCCGTTCACTCCGGCGGACACCGCGACCCACGCGCCTCAGCGCGCGCCGTGGCTTCTCTCCCCCGCGCCCGCGTCCGCCCCTACCGCCCACCACCGTCCGGGACCGGGTGCGAAGATGACAGCCAGTGCGGCAACAGCACGGCACAGCGAAAGCGGAAAAGGTGAACACCGTGACCCAGACAGTCGCCGTCCTCGGGACAGGAAAGATCGGTGAAGCGCTGCTCAGTGGCATGATCCGGGCCGGCTGGGACCCCGCGCAGCTGCTCTGCACCGCACGCCGTCCGGAACGGGCCGAGGCCCTGCGCGAGCGCTACGGCGTCGAGGCCGTAGGCAACACCGACGCGGCGAAGGCCGCCGACACGCTCATCCTGGCCGTCAAGCCGCAGGACATGGCGACGCTCCTGGACGAACTCGCCCCGCACCTGCCGGCCGACCGGCTCGTCATCAGCGCGGCGGCCGGCGTCCCCACCGCGTTCTTCGAGGAACGGCTCCCGGCCGGGACGCCCGTGGTGCGCGTCATGCCCAACACGCCGGTCCTGGTGGACGAGGGCATGTCGGTCATCTCCGGGGGCACGCACGCCACCGAGGACCATCTGCTGCGCACCGAGGCGATCTTCAAGCCGGTCGGCAAGACGCTGCGCGTCCCCGAGACGCAGCAGGACGCCGCGACCGCGCTCTCCGGCTCCGGCCCGGCGTACTTCTACTTCCTCGTCGAGGCGATGACGGACGCCGGCATCCTCCTCGGCCTGCCCAGGGACAAAGCCCACGACCTGATCGTCCAGGCTGCCATCGGCGCGGCCGTGATGCTCCGCGACAGCGGGGAACACCCCGTCAAGCTGCGCGAGGCCGTGACCTCGCCGGCCGGCACGACGATCAACGCCATCCGAGAGCTGGAGAAGCACGGCGTCCGGCACGCGCTCATCGCCGCCCTGGAGGCGGCCCGCGACCGCAGCCGCGAGCTGGCCTCCGGAACGGGCTGACGAAACGGACCGCCGGCTCCGAAGGGCTTCGGGCGGTGGACGGCCTGTGGTCAGGCGGCCGGGAGCAGGCCGATGGCCCGGTACGCGGCGTCGACCGTCGGCCGTGCCAGCTCCCGCGCCCGGCGGGCCCCGTCGCGGAGGACGCCGTCGACGTACGCCGGGTCGGCGCAGAGTTCGGCGTGCCTCTCACGTACCGGGCGCAACAGTTCCACCACCGCGTCCGCGGTGTCCCGCTTCAGCGCGCCGTACGAGCCGTAGCCCGCGGCCAGCGCGCCCGGCGCGGTGCCGGTACAGGCGGCGAGCAGTTCCAGGAGGTTGGCGACGCCGGGGCGTTCGGCGCGGTCGTAGACGACGTCCGTCGCGCTGTCCGTGACCGCGCGCATCACCTTCTTGCGCACCACGCCCGGCTCGTCGAGGAGATAGACGATGCCGGAGGTCTCCGCGTGCGACTTCCCCATCTTCGACGTGGGGTCCTGGAGGTCCATGACCCGGGCCGCGACCGGCGGGAGGACGGCGCGGGGGACGGTGAACGTCTGCCCGTACCGCTGGTTGAAGCGCACGGCGAGATCGCGGGTCAGCTCGACGTGCTGCGCCTGGTCGTCGCCGACGGGGACCTCGTCGGCGCGGTACGCGAGGATGTCGGCGGCCATCAGCACGGGATAGGTGAGGAGGGAGAGGCGGACGCTCCCGCCGGCCGCCCGTTCTCGTGCCGACTTCTCCTTGTACTGGATCATCCGGCGCATCTCGCCGTCCGCGGCGGTGCATTCCAGGAGATAGGACAGCCGGGTGTGCTCGTCGACGTGGCTCTGCACGAACACCGTGCAGAGGGCGGGGTCCAGGCCGGCCGCCAGGAGCAGGGTCGCGGCCTGCCGGCTCAGCCGCCGGACACGGGCCGGGTCGTGCTCCACGGTCAGCGCGTGCAGGTCGACCACGCAGAAGAGGGCGTCGGCGCGGTGCTGGTCCGACTCGACCCACTGCCGGACGGCGCCCAGGTAGTTACCGAGGGTCAGGTGGCCGGTGGGCTTCACACCGCTGAAGATGCGGGTCGTGGGGGGTGCGGGGGTCGCGGAGGTCGCGGGGGTCATGGGTCCCTCTCGTCGGGAACGGGGACCACCGCCACAGACAGCAAAAACGGCCGCCGAGGCGGCGGCCGTGAGGTGCATGCGTGGGTACGCGCAGGGAGTGGCCGCCGTCAGGCGGGCCACCACTGGCCGTTACGGGCATGCAGGGTCATGCCGCGACCGTACCGCCCGGAAACCGCTTGCGCCACGGGTTTGATCCGTACCAAGCCCTCGTGTAAGGTTCTTCGAGTTGCCAGCGGGGCCCGAGAGGGAACCGGGGCGGCACTTCACGCCAGCTCGGCGGGATCCACTACTGCACGGCCCTTGAACGGGATTGATTTCGGCATGCCGGAATTCGGTTCGGTTTGAGCCCCAGGCGCCGATTAGGCGCCGCCGGGGAAATCCGCTAAAGTAGTGATCACGCCGAAGGGCGCGGCAGTAACAAATAGCCGCTCCACGGCGAAAAACCCCCTCCAACGGGGATCGGATTTCGAATCCGGGCCGGAAACGGAACGGAAAACGGATCTGGTAAGGTTGGAAACACCGAAGGGAAGCGCCCGGAGGAAAGCCTGAGAGAGTCTCTCGGGTGAGTACAAAGGAAGCGTCCGTTCCTTGAGAACTCAACAGCGTGCCAAAAGTCAACGCCAGACTATAAAACAACCCCGTCCATGGATCCTTGTGGTCCTGGATGAGGTTCCTTTGAAAAACACAGCGAGGACGCTGTGAACGACCGGGCTTATTCCGCTTGGTCGTTCCGCTCAACGCGAGTGTTGAACCGGATGACCGGTAAACATTCACGGAGAGTTTGATCCTGGCTCAGGACGAACGCTGGCGGCGTGCTTAACACATGCAAGTCGAACGATGAACCTCTTTCGGGAGGGGATTAGTGGCGAACGGGTGAGTAACACGTGGGCAATCTGCCCTGCACTCTGGGACAAGCCCTGGAAACGGGGTCTAATACCGGATACGACTACTGACCGCATGGTTGGTGGTGGAAAGCTCCGGCGGTGCAGGATGAGCCCGCGGCCTATCAGCTTGTTGGTGGGGTGATGGCCTACCAAGGCGACGACGGGTAGCCGGCCTGAGAGGGCGACCGGCCACACTGGGACTGAGACACGGCCCAGACTCCTACGGGAGGCAGCAGTGGGGAATATTGCACAATGGGCGAAAGCCTGATGCAGCGACGCCGCGTGAGGGATGACGGCCTTCGGGTTGTAAACCTCTTTCAGCAGGGAAGAAGCGAGAGTGACGGTACCTGCAGAAGAAGCGCCGGCTAACTACGTGCCAGCAGCCGCGGTAATACGTAGGGCGCAAGCGTTGTCCGGAATTATTGGGCGTAAAGAGCTCGTAGGCGGCTTGTCGCGTCGGATGTGAAAGCCCGGGGCTTAACCCCGGGTCTGCATTCGATACGGGCAGGCTAGAGTTCGGTAGGGGAGATCGGAATTCCTGGTGTAGCGGTGAAATGCGCAGATATCAGGAGGAACACCGGTGGCGAAGGCGGATCTCTGGGCCGATACTGACGCTGAGGAGCGAAAGCGTGGGGAGCGAACAGGATTAGATACCCTGGTAGTCCACGCCGTAAACGTTGGGAACTAGGTGTGGGCGACATTCCACGTCGTCCGTGCCGCAGCTAACGCATTAAGTTCCCCGCCTGGGGAGTACGGCCGCAAGGCTAAAACTCAAAGGAATTGACGGGGGCCCGCACAAGCAGCGGAGCATGTGGCTTAATTCGACGCAACGCGAAGAACCTTACCAAGGCTTGACATACACTGGAAAGCGCTAGAGATAGTGCCCCCCTTGTGGTCGGTGTACAGGTGGTGCATGGCTGTCGTCAGCTCGTGTCGTGAGATGTTGGGTTAAGTCCCGCAACGAGCGCAACCCTTGTTCTGTGTTGCCAGCATGCCTTTCGGGGTGATGGGGACTCACAGGAGACTGCCGGGGTCAACTCGGAGGAAGGTGGGGACGACGTCAAGTCATCATGCCCCTTATGTCTTGGGCTGCACACGTGCTACAATGGCCGGTACAATGAGCTGCGATACCGTGAGGTGGAGCGAATCTCAAAAAGCCGGTCTCAGTTCGGATTGGGGTCTGCAACTCGACCCCATGAAGTTGGAGTTGCTAGTAATCGCAGATCAGCATTGCTGCGGTGAATACGTTCCCGGGCCTTGTACACACCGCCCGTCACGTCACGAAAGTCGGTAACACCCGAAGCCGGTGGCCCAACCCTTGTGGAGGGAGCTGTCGAAGGTGGGACTGGCGATTGGGACGAAGTCGTAACAAGGTAGCCGTACCGGAAGGTGCGGCTGGATCACCTCCTTTCTAAGGAGCATATAGCCGACTACGAGCGAATGACTCGTACGGTTGCTCATGGGTGGAACGTTGACTATTCGGCACAGTCTTGAGGGACTTGTTAGTACTGCTTCGGCGTGGAACACAGGGTCTGGAGAGGCTGGGTCGGGCACGCTGTTGGGTGTCTGAGGGTACGGGCTTTGGTCTGTATCTTCGGTCCGGCCCCAGTGAACTCGATGCTTCGGTGTCGGGGTGGTGGGTGGCTGGTCGTTGTTTGAGAACTGCACAGTGGACGCGAGCATCTGTGGCCAAGTTTTTAAGGGCGCACGGTGGATGCCTTGGCACCAGGAACCGATGAAGGACGTGGGAGGCCACGATAGGCCCCGGGGAGCTGTCAACCAAGCTGTGATCCGGGGGTGTCCGAATGGGGAAACCCGGCAGTCGTCATGGGCTGTCACCCGCTGCTGAACACATAGGCAGTGTGGAGGGAACGCGGGGAAGTGAAACATCTCAGTACCCGCAGGAAGAGAAAACAACCGTGATTCCGGGAGTAGTGGCGAGCGAAACCGGATGAGGCCAAACCGTTTGTGTGTGATACCCGGCAGGGGTTGCGCAGGCGGGGTTGTGGGATCTCTCTTTCATAGTCTGCCGGCTGTGAGACGAGTCAGAAACCGTAGTGATAGGCGAAGGACATGCGAAAGGTCCGGCGTAGAGGGTAAGACCCCCGTAGCTGAAATCATTGCGGCTCGTTTGAGAGACACCCAAGTAGCACGGGGCCCGAGAAATCCCGTGTGAATCTGGCGGGACCACCCGCTAAGCCTAAATATTCCCTGGTGACCGATAGCGGATAGTACCGTGAGGGAATGGTGAAAAGTACCGCGGGAGCGGAGTGAAATAGTACCTGAAACCGTGTGCCTACAAGCCGTGGGAGCGTCGCACAGGGAGCTTGCTTCTTGTGTCGTGACTGCGTGCCTTTTGAAGAATGAGCCTGCGAGTTTGCGGTGTGTTGCGAGGTTAACCCGTGTGGGGAAGCCGTAGCGAAAGCGAGTCCGAATAGGGCGATTGAGTAGCGCGCCCAAGACCCGAAGCGGAGTGATCTAGCCATGGGCAGGTTGAAGCGGAGGTAAGACTTCGTGGAGGACCGAACCCACCAGGGTTGAAAACCTGGGGGATGACCTGTGGTTAGGGGTGAAAGGCCAATCAAACTCCGTGATAGCTGGTTCTCCCCGAAATGCATTTAGGTGCAGCGTCGTGTGTTTCTTGCCGGAGGTAGAGCACTGGATAGGCGATGGGCCCTACCGGGTTACTGACCTTAGCCAAACTCCGAATGCCGGTAAGTGAGAGCGCGGCAGTGAGACTGTGGGGGATAAGCTCCATGGTCGAGAGGGAAACAGCCCAGAGCATCGACTAAGGCCCCTAAGCGTACGCTAAGTGGGAAAGGATGTGGAGTCGCAGAGACAACCAGGAGGTTGGCTTAGAAGCAGCCACCCTTGAAAGAGTGCGTAATAGCTCACTGGTCAAGTGATTCCGCGCCGACAATGTAGCGGGGCTCAAGCGTACCGCCGAAGTCGTGTCATTGCAGCATGAGGGCCAACGCCCGCTGTGATGGGTAGGGGAGCGTCGTGTGCCGGGTGAAGCAGCCGCGGAAGCGAGTTGTGGACGGTTCACGAGTGAGAATGCAGGCATGAGTAGCGATACACACGTGGGAAACGTGTGCGCCGATTGACTAAGGGTTCCTGGGTCAAGCTGATCTGCCCAGGGTAAGTCGGGACCTAAGGCGAGGCCGACAGGCGTAGTCGATGGACAACCGGTTGATATTCCGGTACCCGCTTTGAAACGCCCAATATCGAATCAGGCGATGCTAAGTCCGTGAAGCCGTTCCGGACCCTTCGGGGAATGGAAAGTGGTGGAGCCGACGATCCAGACTTGTAGTAGGTAAGCGATGGGGTGACGCAGGAAGGTAGTCCAGCCCGGGCGGTGGTTGTCCCGGGGTAAGGGTGTAGGCCGTGTGGTAGGTAAATCCGTCACACGTTAAGGCTGAGACCTGATGCCGAGCCGATTGTGGTGAAGTGGATGATCCTATGCTGTCGAGAAAAGCCTCTAGCGAGTTTCATGGCGGCCCGTACCCTAAACCGACTCAGGTGGTCAGGTAGAGAATACCGAGGCGTTCGGGTGAACTATGGTTAAGGAACTCGGCAAAATGCCCCCGTAACTTCGGGAGAAGGGGGGCCATGTCCGGTGATGAGTCTTGCACTCTGAGCTGGGTGTGGCCGCAGAGACCAGCGAGAAGCGACTGTTTACTAAAAACACAGGTCCGTGCGAAGCCGTAAGGCGATGTATACGGACTGACGCCTGCCCGGTGCTGGAACGTTAAGGGGACCGGTTAGCTCCATTTCGGTGGGGCGAAGCTGAGAACTTAAGCGCCAGTAAACGGCGGTGGTAACTATAACCATCCTAAGGTAGCGAAATTCCTTGTCGGGTAAGTTCCGACCTGCACGAATGGCGTAACGACTTCTCGACTGTCTCAACCATAGGCCCGGTGAAATTGCACTACGAGTAAAGATGCTCGTTTCGCGCAGCAGGACGGAAAGACCCCGGGACCTTTACTATAGCTTGATATTGGTGTTCGGTTCGGCTTGTGTAGGATAGGTGGGAGACTGTGAAGCATGCACGCCAGTGTGTGTGGAGTCGTCGTTGAAATACCACTCTGGTCGTGCTGGATGTCTAACCTGGGTCCGTGATCCGGATCAGGGACAGTGTCTGGTGGGTAGTTTAACTGGGGCGGTTGCCTCCTAAAGGGTAACGGAGGCGCCCAAAGGTTCCCTCAGCCTGGTTGGCAATCAGGTGTTGAGTGTAAGTGCACAAGGGAGCTTGACTGTGAGACCGACGGGTCGAGCAGGGACGAAAGTCGGGACTAGTGATCCGGCGGTGGCTTGTGGAAGCGCCGTCGCTCAACGGATAAAAGGTACCCCGGGGATAACAGGCTGATCTTCCCCAAGAGTCCATATCGACGGGATGGTTTGGCACCTCGATGTCGGCTCGTCGCATCCTGGGGCTGGAGTCGGTCCCAAGGGTTGGGCTGTTCGCCCATTAAAGCGGTACGCGAGCTGGGTTTAGAACGTCGTGAGACAGTTCGGTCCCTATCCGCTGTGCGCGTAGGAGTCTTGAGAAGGGCTGTCCCTAGTACGAGAGGACCGGGACGGACGAACCTCTGGTGTGCCAGTTGTTCTGCCAAGGGCATGGCTGGTTGGCTACGTTCGGGAGGGATAACCGCTGAAAGCATCTAAGCGGGAAGCCTGCTTCGAGATGAGGACTCCCACCCACTTGATGGGGTAAGGCTCCCAGTAGACGACTGGGTTGATAGGCCAGGTGTGGAAGACCGGTAACGGTTGGAGCTGACTGGTACTAATAGGCCGAGGGCTTGTCCTCAGTTGCTCGCGTCCACTGTGTTGGTTCTGAAACCACGAACAACCAAAGTGCCGGTTGTTGATTGTTTCATAGTGTTTCGGTGGTCATAGCGTTAGGGAAACGCCCGGTTACATTCCGAACCCGGAAGCTAAGCCTTTCAGCGCCGATGGTACTGCATGGGGGACCGTGTGGGAGAGTAGGACGCCGCCGAACTAAATTTGATAAAGCCGTAGGCCCCGGATCGATGACAAATCGATCCGGGGCCTACGGCTTTTTTGCGTTTCCCGATAGCGTGGCCGTCATGAGCGGTCGTGCACAACTGATGTGGGATGAAGCGGTCACCGGTTACGACTTCGGTCCGGGACACCCCATGGATCCGGTACGCCTCGCCCTCACCATGCGGCTCGTCGAGGCGTTCGGCCTGGACAAGGCGGTGGACGTCGTCGCGGCCAGGCCGGCCGGGGAGTCGACACTGCGGCTGGTGCACCGTCAGGACTACATCGAGGCCGTCCGGGCGGCTTCGGCCGACCCGCGTGCCGCCGACCCCGCCTATGGACTCGGGACCCCCGACGACCCCGCCTTCGCGGGTATGCATGACGCGTCCGCGCTGATCGCCGGCCAGTCCGTCGCCGCCGTCGAGGCCGTGTGGCGTGGCGAGGCCGCGCACGCCGTCAACTTCGCCGGCGGGCTGCACCACGCGATGCCCGGCTCGGCGGCCGGCTTCTGTGTCTACAACGACGCCGCCCTCGCCGTCGCCCGGCTCCTCGAACTGGGTGCCGAGCGTGTGGCCTACGTCGACGTGGACGTCCACCACGGGGACGGCGTCCAGGCCGCGTTCTGGGAGGACCCCCGCGTCCTCACCATCTCGCTGCACGAACACCCCCGCACCCTCTTCCCGGGGACCGGATGGCCCGAGGAGACCGGTGCTCCGTCTGCCGAGGGCGGCGCCGTCAACGTGGCGCTGCCGGCCGGGACGGGGGACGCCGGATGGCTGCGGGCGTTCCACGCCGTCGTCCCCGAGCTGCTGGCCGCCTTCCGCCCGCAGGTGCTGGTGACCCAGCACGGGGCCGACACCCACTTCGAGGACCCCCTCGCGCACCTGACGGTCTCCCTGGACGCCCAGCGGCTCGTCGCCGAGTCCTGTCACGCCCTCGCCCACGAGCACGCCGACGGGCGCTGGGTGGCCCTGGGCGGCGGCGGGTACGCGGTCGTCGACGTCGTGCCGCGGTCCTGGACGCACTTGTGCGCCATCGCCGCCGGCCGGTCCGTGGAGCCCGGCACGGCCGTGCCGGAGGACTGGCGGCACGAGGTCTACCGGCGCACCCGCCAATGGGGCCCGCAGCGGATGACCGACGGACTTCAGCCCGAATGGCGGGACTTCGCGACGTCCGGCTACGACCCCGCGGACCGCCTGGACCAGGCGATCCTGGCGACCCGCCGGGCCGTCTTCCCGTCCCACGGCCTGCTGCCCTGAGCCTCCCCGAGCCGCCCGAGTTCCCGAGCCGCCGGGTCCCGGCGCTCCGGAGCCGCAGCCCAAGGCCGTAAGGCACGGCCGTAAGACACGTCTGCGAACCGGCCCCGTACCCCGCCCCCGCCCACCCCCGTTACCCGTGCGTGGAACGCTTGCGCGCGCATCTGCTCGCCGCCGGCCTCGCCGGGGCCGTGGCCACCACCCGCGAGCGGAGTCTTGACCGCTATCGGCGGTTCGTGGCCGGGGACCCTCGGGTGCTGATGGGGCTGGAGCCGGAAAGTGACTGGCACTACGAGGATTTGTTACGGCTGATGGGCCAAAGGTGTGGAGTTTCAGCCGATCCTGAACAGACTTCCGGGCATGATGTGATCGATCCCGATCGAACGCTGGCGGCGCTGGGAGCCTTCGCGGAACGCGTCGCCACGGTCGCCGCGAAGGGCGCTCCGGTGCTGATCGGTACCGGTCACCCCCACCGGCTCCTGGGTTTCTACGCCGGGTTGGCCGCAGGTCTGTCGTCGGCGGGATGTGCTGTCCTCACCCCGGCGCAGGGTCGAAGTATCGACATAACGACCCGGTTTGGCGTACGCACATACAACCTTGACTACGTCCGGGGAGTCGCGATGGTGCGCGAACCCGGCGCGCACGCCACCGCGAACGAGCCGGGCGCACACACGCATTCACCCCTCCCGCTTCGTGCCGCGCTGGCGGCCGCGGCGGATGCCGGCGGTCCTCTCCCGGCCCTGGTCATCGGGGACCACGGGTGGGTCTGCGGGGCAGGTCAACTGGGCTTTGAGGCCATCGGACTGGCGGACTCCGACGACCCGGCGGTCTTCGTCGGAGAGGCCGATGGGAGGGTGTCCGTGGCCGTTCCGCTTGATGACACTGTGCGGTCTGATTACTACCGACCGCTTACTCGCTATGTACTCAATCGAGCGTGTCTGTCACGGTAGGCGGCCGATGGCTGCTCCTCTTCCCCACTCGCATCACCCGCCCCTAATCTGGGGAGTGAGCGCGCAGCGACGAGGAGTCACCGGAGGGGAAGCCGGTGCGCGTCATGTGCGGAAGGTTCAGGTGTGTCATGGCTGCTGGCGAAAGGCCTCTCAACGAGGTCGTGTTCCTGACCGTGGCGGAAGTCGCCGCGGTGATGCGCGTGTCCAAGATGACCGTGTACCGCTTGGTGCACAGTGGTCATCTGCCGGCGATCCGGGTGGGAAGGTCCTTCCGGGTCCCAGAGCAGGCGGTGCACGAGTACCTCCGTGAGTCATTTGTGGGGGTGGAAACCGCCTGACGAGGACCTCGGATTACGCTGTTCGCCCGGTGCCGGGTAGGCTGGCCCGATGTAGGTCGTGTGGGCTCGGACGCCCCGCACCGAGTGAATCGATGTAAGCGAGGGTAGTCGTGGGCTCTGTTATCAAGAAGCGGCGCAAGCGGATGGCCAAGAAGAAGCACCGCAAGCTGCTCAAGCGCACTCGCGTTCAGCGCCGCAACAAGAAGTAAGCAGCGTCGCTGTGTTCGTCCCGCAGCCCTCTCATCGCCTCGGCGGTGGGAGGGCTGCGGTGCGTCCGGGTCCGGGCCGCTCAGGAGGCGCGGGAGGCGCCGGGCCCTGTGTGGGGCGTACGGGGCTTCCAGGGGCTCGCGGGGCCCGTCGGGACGCCTCGGGCGCCCCAGGCCGCGTACGGCCGTCCCCGCGGCCGGAAATGTGGCTCCCCGCGACGAGCGCACCTCACAGCGCGACGGCGACCCGCTACGGTGGCCGCCACAGGGCACCCGGAACCGGGTGGGGGACGCCCCCGGGAATGTCCTCCGGGGCGCCCTCGGGATCCTCCTCGGGAACGTCCTCACGGAAGGGAAGGCGCTGACTTTGGGCAGGGTGGTGCTCGTCACCGGAGTCGCACGCCGGCTGGGCGGCCGGTTCGTCCGCCGGATCCTGCGGGTGCCCGGCGTCGAACGGGTCGTGGGCGTGGACGCGGTGCCGCCCGAGCACGGCCTGGGCGGGGCCGAGTTCGTCCGGGCCGACATCCGGCAGCCCGCCATCGCCCGGGTGCTGACCGAGTACGCGGTCGACACCGTGGTCCACATGGACGTCACCGGCACCCCGCTCGGCGCGCGCGGCAGCGGCCGGGGGAGCCGGAGCGCGGTCAAGGAGACCAACGTCATCGGCACCATGCAGCTGCTGGGCGCCTGCCAGAAGACCCCCTCCGTGCGGCGGCTGGTCGTGAAGTCCACCACGAGCGTCTACGGCTCGGCGCCCCGCGACCCCGCGGTCTTCACCGAGACGACGCCGCCCAAATCGCTGCCCGGCGGCGGCTTCGCGAAGGACGCCGTGGAGGTCGAGGGCTACGTCCGGGGGTTCGCCCGCCGGCGGCCCGACGTCGCGGTGTGCGTGCTGCGCTTCGCCAACCTGCTCGGCCCTCACGCCGACTCGCCGCTCGCCGAGTACTTCTCGCTGCCCGTACTGCCCACGGTCCTCGGCTTCGACCCCCGGCTGCAGTTCGTGCACGAGGACGACGCCGTCGAGGTGCTGCGGATCGCCGCCTCGGAGCCCGCCAGGGGCACGCTCAACAGCGGGACGTTCAACATCGCGGGCGACGGCGTCGTCCTGCTCTCCCAGGCCGCCAGGCGCCTCGGGCGCCCCACCCTGCCGTTCTTCCTCCCCAGCGTCACCTGGGCCGGCTCCGCGCTGCGCGCCCTGGGCATGCTGGACTTCTCCCCGGAGCAGATCCGGCTCCTCACCCACGGCCGCGTCGTGGACACCACCCAGATGCGGGAGACGCTCGGCTTCCACCCCCGGTACACCTCGGCGGGGGCCTTCGCCGACTTCACCCGGAGCCGTGGCACCGGCCTGCTGCCGCCCCACACCCTCGCCCGTACCGTCGACCGGATCGCCGCCGCGGTGCCTGCCGGCCGCGGCCTGAAGTGAGGAGCGCACGCACCATGGCGGACGCGAAGGTCATCCCGTTCGGCGAGGAGCCGCGCTCCCGGCGGCGGTCGCGGCGCGGCGCCCCGGCCGGCCGTACCCCGCGGGCCGCCGCGGCGCCCCTCGCGCCCGTCCCGCCGCCGCGCGACGAGCCGGCCGCGGCGGACGACGCGACGGACGTGACGGACGCTACGAACGGAGCCCCTGTGGCTCCCGACGCCGCCCGGGAGGCCGCCGACGGCTGGGAGCGGAAGGTCGCCCACGGGCTGAACTTCCTGCGCCGCCGGATCACCGGCGACTACGAGGTGGACGAGTTCGGCTTCGACAAGGAGCTCACCGACCAGGTCGTGCTCTCCGCCCTGCGCCCGTTCGCCGAGAAGTACTTCCGGGTGGAGGTGCGGGGCATCGAGAACATCCCGGAGAAGGGCGCGGCGCTGGTCGTCGCCAACCACTCCGGAACGCTCCCGATCGACGGGCTGATGCTCCAGGTCGCCGTGCACGACCACCACCCGGCGGCGCGGCATGTCCGGATGCTCGCCGCCGACCTGGTCTTCAAGCTGCCCGTCGTCAACGAGATCTCCCGCAAGCTCGGCCACACCCTCGCCTGCGCGGAGGACGCGCAGCGGCTCCTGGAGCGCGGCGAGGTGGTGGGGGTGATGCCGGAGGGCTTCAAGGGGATCGGGAAGCCGTTCTCGGAGCGGTACCGGCTGCAGCGCTTCGGCCGGGGCGGCTTCGTCTCGACGGCGCTGCGGGCCGGGGCGCCGATCGTGCCGTGCTCGATCGTCGGGGCCGAGGAGATCTACCCGATGATCGGCAACTCCAAGACGCTGGCGCGGCTGTTCGGGCTGCCGTACTTCCCGGTGACGCCGACGTTCCCGTGGCTCGGGCCGCTGGGCGCGGTACCGCTGCCGACGAAGTGGACGATCCAGTTCGGGGAGCCGGTGCCCACCGAGGGGTACCCGCCGGAGGCGGCGGACGACCCGATGCTGATGTTCAACCTGACCGACCAGGTGCGGGAGACCATCCAGCACACGCTCTACAAGCTGCTGGTGCAGCGGCGGTCGGTGTTCTTCTGAGCCCGGAGCCCTTTCGGTACACGGAAAGCGGTGGCCGGCGTTCCCACGGGGAACGCCGGCCACCGCCGCGTCGGACCGCTACTTCTGCTCCTCGTCTACTTCTGCTCCTCGCCGTGGATGCCGAGCCCCGGGATGATGTCCGGGAGCAGCGGCGGGAGCGTGACGTCCGGCTGCTTGGACGGCTTGCCGTCCTTGCCGTGCGGCGCGGTGCCGGCCGGGCCGGAGCTCTCCGCGGTCGGGGCCGGGCGGAGCAGGCCCGTACCACCGAGCAGCCCTTCCTGCTCCTCCTGGGCGCTCTGGGAGGGCGCTTCCGGACGGCGGGACGCGTGCTTGTCGCCGCCGCTCGCCGACGTGTGGGGCGCGGGGGCGCTGTGGCCCGGGGTGCCCCGGTGGTCGGTGCGCGGAGGGGTGGCGGCGTGCCGGCCGTGGCTCTCGTGCCGATCCTTGTCGTGGATCAGCGACTGCAGCGGCTCGATCTCGTCGTCTATGGCCCTGAAGACCGAACTCACGTCGTCCCGGACGTCGGTGAGCTGGAGCGGCAGCCGGTCGCGGAGCTGGCTCCAGCCCTCGCGGTGCGAGGCGGTGAACGACGAGAGCCGCCGCAGCGGGCCCAGCGAGCCGTCCTGGTGGTACGCGGCCCGCAGCAGGCGGTGGCCCTCCGAGACGTCCTGGCGCATGCCGGTGAGGGTCTTGCGGATCTCGCTCAGCGACTCGTGGTCGAGGTGGCCGGAGCGGCCCCGCTCCATCAGCCGGCGGGCCTCCTGGAGGCGGGTGGACGCCTGGTCGAGGAGGATGTCGCCGCGCTCGGAGTCGCTGTCGGCCATGCCGAGCTTGAGGTCCTCCATGCCGCGCTTGAGCCCGTAAAGGGTGTCTCCCGGAAGGGCGTTGGAGCTGGCGGCGGCGACTCCGCCGAGGGCTCCGGCCGCCACGCCCACCGTGAGGCCGCCGGCTGCCAGCCCCTTGGACCAACGGGAGCGCGGCTTGAGCCGGCCGAGCGGGCCGGCCCGGTGGGCCCCCCGGCCCGGGGATCCGGCGGCCCCGGCCGACCCGGAGGCGGCCCTGCGGGGCTCCGGGACCGTGGCGGTGCCACCGGCGAACTGGGCTTCCATGGCGGCGATCAGCTGCGCCCGCTGCACGGTCCGCACCTCGGGATCGAGCTCCGGGGCGGGCAGCGCGGCGAGGCTCAGCAGCCGCCCCCGTTCGGTCTCGTCCGCCGGTGCGCCGGTCCGTACGGCCGCCTCGCCCTGGAGTTCCTGCTCCTCCAGGGCTTGGGCGAAGGCGTTCGCCCGCCGGTGCGCCGAAACGTTCGCGATCACAGGCGGCACCTCCTCTCGTCATGACGATCGACTCCCCCGGACACCTGGAGGTTGCACGCCTTGAGTGCATCCACTCGATCGAGTGAGTGTGTGCGGGCATGGCGCGACAGCGGGAAGTCTGCATCCCGCACAACGAGCGGCGTGGCAGTCGGGTTACGCGCCGCCGTCGCGGGCGGGCCGTCGGGCGGCCGGCCGGCGGGTCCCGGCGGCGTCTCACCGGGGGTCGGCGGCGTCTCAGCGGGCGTCGTCGGGGAGGAGCCGGGCGAGGGTGCGGACGGCCCGGTACTGGAGGGTCTTGATCGCGCCTTCGTTCTTCCCCATGACCCGGGCGGTCTCGGCGACCGACAGACCCTGGAGGAAGCGCAGGGTGACGCACTCCTGCTGCTGGGGGTTGAGCTTGCGCACCGCCTCCAACAGGGCGGCGTTGGACAGGGATTCGAGGACGGAGTCCTCGGGGCTGCGCTCGACCTCGTTGGCGTCGAGCATCTCGCCGGTGGTGACCTCCAGGCGGAACCGGGAGGACTTGAAGTGGTCCGCGACGAGATTGCGGGCGATGGTGACCAGCCAGGCGCCGAAGTCCCGGCCCTGCCAGGTGAAGGTGCCGATGCGGCGCAGGGCGCGCAGGAACGTCTCGCTGGTCAGGTCCTCGGCCGTGGCCCGGCCGCCGACGCGGTAGTAGATGTAGCGGTAGACGGTGTCGGCGTACTGGTCGTAGAGACGGCCGAACGCCTCGGCCTCGCCGGCCTGGGCGCGTTCGACGAGGTCCAGCATGCGGGCGCTGTCGCTGTCGGCGCTGGGACGGCGCGTGGGGGTGGTGGGCCCGGAGGCCGCGGTGGCCGCGGTGCCGCGGCGGGCGCGTCTGCCGACGGCGGCGCCGGCCTCGGCGAGGGCGTAGCAGGGGCTCCTTTGCCCGGCAGCGCCAACGGCTACCGCGGGGACGGGTGTGGCGAAGGCGGGGACGGCGTACGCGGTGGGGACGAAGCCGCGCAGGCGGTCGACGACCGCTGCGCGCAGCGTAGCCAGGCCCGAGGCGTCAACCCCGACGTGTGGGTACACGGGACTCCCAGAGGCAGAGCTTCCATCACGTGCAGTGCCGGTGCGTTCACTCGACGTAGGGACAAGCGAGGTACCGGATTGCGTTTGAGGAGAATAACCCTTCGTACAGGCAGCGCTACACCGAGTTGCTCAAATCACCGTTTCCGTTCGCACTCCCACCTATTGCTGCACGTTCAAATATCGAACTCCCGGCGGAAGTTGACCGTATTTGCTGTGGGTGTGGCCGATTGGGCAGCGTGTTGTGGCAATCCGGACATGGCAGGACTGCCGGGGGGTGAGTGGGGGTATGACAACCGGATTGCCTGTGGGGGAACGCCGGTTACGCAGAGTGGCCCATGGGGCGTCTGCGGCTCGCCTGGGTGATCGCCCGATCCGGTGACGGCGGGTGGACGGGCCCGGGCGCGGCCTTTTCCTTCGGATCTTCGAGGCTTCGGGTCCTCGGGTCCTCGGGGCTTCGGGTCTTCGCGGCTTCGGGGCGCGGCTCGTGCGCGGCTCGTCTTCCGGGCGCGGTCTCACTCGGAGGGCGCCGGCGTCGGAGAGTGCCGATGTGGAAGGGCTCCGGCGTCGAAGGGCGTCGCCTCAGCGGCGCCCGGCGTCAGCGGCGGCGGCGGTGCAGGGCGACGGCCGCGGCGGCGCCGCCCGCCAGGGCGCCCAGGCCGACGGCGGCCGGGATGCCGATCCGGGCCGCCTTGCGGCCGGTGCGGTAGTCGCGCAGCTTCCAGCCGTGCTCCCGGGCGTGGCGTCGCAGCCGCGCGTCGGGGTTGACCGCGCAGGGGTGGCCGACCAGCGACAGCATCGGGATGTCGTTGGCGGAGTCGCTGTACGCGGCGCACCGGGAGAGCTCCAGGCCCTCGGCCGCGACCAGCGCGCGGACGGCCTCGGCCTTGGCCGGGCCGTGCAGCATCTCGCCGACGAGCTTGCCGGTGTAGACGCCGCCGACGGACTCGGCGACGGTGCCCAGGGCGCCGGTCAGGCCGAGCCGGCGGGCGATGATCGTCGCCGTCTCGATGGGGGCCGCGGTGACCAGCCAGACCTTCTGTCCCGCGTCCAGGTGGGCCTGGGCGAGGGCGCGGGTGCCGGGCCAGATGCGCTCGGCCATGTACTCGTCGTAGATCTCCTCGCCGACGGACATCAGCTCGGAGACCCGGTGGCCCTTGACGATGGACAGGGCGCTGTCGCGCGCGTCCTGGATGTGCGCCGGGTCCTCGTTGCCGGCCAGCCGGAACCACGCCTGCTGCCAGGCGAACCGGGCGAGTTCGCGCTTGCGGAAGAAGTGCCGCTTGTACAGGCCCCGGCCGAAGTGGAAGAGGGCGGCGCCCTGCATCACGGTGTTGTCGAGGTCGAAGAAGGCCGCGGCCTTGGTGTCGCCCGCGACGGGGAACTCCGGTTCCGCGGCCCGCGCGCCCTTCTTGCCGGTCGGGGCGGGGGTCTCCTCGACGGCGGCCGGTGCGGCCTCCCGGGCCTCCTGCTCCTGGACCGTCTTGCGGGCCGCCTCGGCCGCCGCCTCGCCCGCCCGGACACTGCGCGCGGTGGCGTAGCGGCGCGGCGAGAGCCACGTGAGCCAGGACAGCCAGCGGAATTCGAGGCGCCCCGCGAAGGGGCTCCTGCCGGGACGGCGGTCGGGCGACGGGTGGGCGGCCATGCCGCGAGCATAGCCAGTTTGTTCGGAGTGATCAGGGCGGTGAAGGAGCCCTGACATGAACGATACGTGTCGGTAACCTCCGAGGGCCTCCGGGCGCTGCCCGCGCGGGCGGGTCAGCCGCCGAGGGCCTTGCGGAGCCGGGCCGGGTCCACGCGCCAGAAGTCGTGCTGCTCGCCGTCGATCAGGACGACCGGGATCTGCTCCCAGTACTTGCGGTGCAGCTCCTCGTCCTGGGTGATGTCCTTCTTCTCCCAGCGGGTGCCCAGGCCGCCGCAGACCTCGGCGATCACGGCCTCGGCGGCGTCGCAGAGGTGGCAGCCGGGCTTGCCGACCAGGGTGACCAGGTGATCCGCGGGGTTCTTGCGGCGGCGCAGCAGACTCATGCCGCCATTGTGCCGGGGCCGGGAGGGTGCGGTGAGGGCCGGACGGGCCCTGGCCGCGGGGCGGGGCGGCCGCTCGCGCGGGGCGAATAGGTGCCTGAGTCGACTACCATCATGGGCGATTTGTAGGTGTCCGGGGGTATAGCGGTGAGGAGTGAGCGCCCGTGTCCCCGTCGACCGACCCCTGGTGCGGGCGTGACGTGCGTGGTTGTAGGCGCGACCCGGCCGATGGTTCCCCGAACGGGCCGAAAGACCGCGTGACGCCTGTCACTTTGCACGGACAAAGCGGACACCATCTTTGTGCACGCGTTCACAAAGACATAGCCTGCATACGACGGGGCGGTCCTGGGACAGGGCGCCGCCCGCAGCCCCGCTCTACCCGCAGGAGCACCGTGGCAACTGGCCGAACTCACCGACCGGCGACCCGAAGCCGAGGGATTCCCGAGGCCACCGTCGCCCGGCTTCCGCTGTATCTGCGCGCGTTGACCGCGCTCTCCGAGCGCTCGGTCCCCACGGTCTCCTCGGAGGAGCTCGCGACGGCGGCGGGGGTCAACTCCGCCAAGCTGCGCAAGGACTTC
Organism: Streptomyces mobaraensis; assembly: GCF_020099395.1. Taxonomy (NCBI): domain Bacteria; kingdom Bacillati; phylum Actinomycetota; class Actinomycetes; order Kitasatosporales; family Streptomycetaceae; genus Streptomyces; species Streptomyces mobaraensis. The sequence continues at coordinate 4,050,937 of NZ_CP083590.1, forward strand.
AGCTACCTCGGCTCGTACGGCACCCGCGGCGTGGGCTACGACGTGGAGTACCTCGTCTACCAGATCTCCCGCGAGCTCGGCCTGACCCAGGACTGGCCGGTCGTCATCGTCGGCATCGGCAACCTCGGCGCGGCGCTCGCCAACTACGGCGGCTTCGCCTCCCGCGGCTTCCGCGTCGCGGCCCTGATCGACGCCGACCCCGCGATGGCGGGCAAGCCGGTGGCCGGGCTGCCCGTCCGGCACACCGACGAACTCGAGTCGATCATCAGCGACAACGGCGTCTCCATCGGCGTCATCGCCACCCCGGCCGGCGCCGCCCAGCAGGTCTGCGACCGCCTGGTGGCCGCCGGGGTCACCTCGATCCTCAACTTCGCGCCGACCGTGCTCGCGGTGCCGGACGGCGTCGACGTCCGCAAGGTCGACCTCTCCATCGAGCTCCAGATCCTGGCCTTCCACGAGCAGCGCAAGGCCGGGGAAGAGCCGGGGCAGGGCGCGCGGACCACGGCTTCGCGATCGGGAAGCGCCCGTCCGGCCGCCGCCGCGGCCCGTGACGGCAGGAAGGGTCCGGACGGGGACGTCCCCGCCGTGATGCCGGCATGAGCCTGCTCGTCGTGGGTCTCAGCCACCGCAGCTCACCGGTGAGCGTGCTGGAGCGGGCCTCCTTGACCCCCGAGGCCAAGGCCGCGCTGGTGCACGACACCCTCGCGGCCGAGCCGGCCACCGAGGCGGCCGTGCTCGCCACCTGCAACCGGATCGAGCTCTACGCCGACGTGGACAAGTTCCACGCCGGTGTCGCCGAGCTGTCCACGCTGCTCGCCCGCCACACGGGCGTCCCGCTGGACGAGCTCACCCCGCACCTCTACGTCCACTACGAGGACCGGGCCGTCCACCACCTGTTCTCGGTGGCCTGCGGCCTGGACTCGATGGTCGTCGGCGAGGGCCAGATCCTCGGCCAGATCAAGGACGCCCTCGCCCTCGGCCAGGAGCTGCACAGCGCCGGACGGCTGCTCAACGACCTGTTCCAGCAGGCCCTGCGGGTCGGCAAGCGCGCCCACAGCGAGACCGGCATCGACCGGGCCGGGCAGTCGCTGGTCACCTTCGGCCTGGAGCAGCTCCGCGACGGCCCCTCCGTCGAGGAGTGGGTCGCGGGCAAGCGCGCCCTGGTCATCGGCGCCGGCTCGATGTCCTCCCTCGCCGCCGCCACCCTCGCCCGCGCCGGCGTCGCCCATGTGGCCGTCGCCAACCGGACCCTGGAGCGCGCCCGGCGCCTGGTGGAGATCCTCACCGAGCCCGGCGCCGCACGCGTCACCGCGAGCGCCGTCGAGATGACCGCCCTGCCGGACGAGCTCGCGCTCGCCGACATCGTCGTCTCCTGCACCGGCGCCACCGGACTCGTCCTCACCGCCGACGCGGTCACCACCGCGCTCGCCGGCCGGCCCGGCTGCGCCGTCGACGCCGACTGCGCCCGCGGCGCCCGTCTCGCCCTGCTCGACCTCGCCATGCCGCGCGACATCGACGCCGCCGCGCACGGCATCGACGGCGTGCGGTTCGTCGACATCGAGGCGCTCGCCGAGGCCTCGGCCGACGCGCCGATGGCCGCCGACGTCGACCGGGTGCGGACCATCGTCTCCGACGAGGTCGCCGCCTTCGGTGCCGCCCAGCGCGCCGCCCACATCACGCCCACCGTGGTCGCCCTGCGCACCATGGCCGCGGACGTGGTCGCCGGCGAGATCGCCCGGCTCGACGGGCGGCTGCCCGGACTGGACGACAAGCAGCGCGCCGAGATCACCCAGACCGTCCGCCGCGTCGTCGACAAGCTGCTCCACGCACCCACCGTGCGCGTCAAGGAGCTCGCCTCGACCCCCGGCGGCGCCGGCTACGCCGACGCCCTGCGGGAGCTCTTCGACCTCGACCCGCAGGCGGTCGCCGCCGTCAGCCGGGCCGACGCGCGGCACGACACCAAGAACAACGCACGGGAGTCGGCATGAACGGCACAACCCCGCTGCGCCTGGGCACCCGGCGCAGCAAGCTGGCCATGGCCCAGTCGGGGCAGGTCGCCGAGGCGGTGAGCCGGCTGACCGGGCGCCCGGTCGAGCTGGTGGAGATCACCACCTACGGCGACGTCTCGCGCGAGCACCTGGCGCAGATCGGCGGCACCGGGGTGTTCGTCTCCGCGCTGCGCGACGCGCTGCTCGCCGGCGACGTCGACTTCGCCGTGCACTCGCTCAAGGACCTGCCGACCGCGCAGCCCGACGACCTCGTCCTGGCCGCCGTCCCGCGCCGCGAGGACCCGCGCGACGTGCTGATCGCCCGCGACGGCCTGACCTTCGAGGAGCTGCCGGCCGGCGCCCGGATCGGCACCGGCTCGCCGCGCCGCATGGCCCAGCTCAACGCCTGGGCCCGGGCGCTCGGCAAGGAGATCGAGACCGTGCCGGTCCGCGGCAACGTCGACACCCGGCTCGGCTTCGTCACCGACGGGGAGCTGGACGCGGTCGTGCTGGCCGCCGCCGGGCTGACCCGCCTCGGCCGGATCGACGTGGCGACCGAGTTCCTGTCGCCCGACACCGTTTTGCCCGCCCCCGGCCAGGGGGCCCTGGCGATCGAGTGCGCCGCCACCGCCGCGCCGCTCGCCGCCGTGCTCGCCGAGCTCGACGACCCGTACACCCGGGCCGCCGTGACCGCCGAGCGTTCCCTGCTCGCCGCCCTGGAGGCCGGCTGCTCCGCACCCGTGGGTGCGCTGGCCGACTTCCTGGGAGACGAGCAGGACGTACCCGAAATGCGCCTGCGCGGCGTCGTCGGCACGACCGACGGCTCGACGCTGGTGCAGCTGTCCACCACCGGTCCCGTTCCCGCGTCGCACCACGACGCCCTGGCCCTCGGACGCGAACTCGCGGCCGAGATGCTGGACAAGGGTGCGGCCGGTCTTATGGGGGAGCGAGCACATTGAACCCCACCGCCCCGAACCACCCCGCGCACGGGCACGTCACCTTCCTCGGTGCGGGCCCAGGCGATCCGGGACTGCTGACGCTCCGCGCCGTCGAGGCGCTGGCGTCCGCGGACGTCCTGATCGCCGACCCACAGGTGCTGGAGGTGGTGCGCGCGCATGCGCGCGCACATGTGGACATGCCGGCGCGGCCCGTCCCTGACGAGACGTCAAAGGCCGCCGACATCCCTGTCCTCAGGGACACGGCCAATCTTGTCATGACGGCCGCGCGCGGCGGCAAGCGGGTCGTCCGTGCCGTCCTCGGCGACCCCGGCCTCGACGGGAACGCCGCCGACGAGATGCTCGCCTGCGCCGCCGAGGGCATCACCTTCGAGGTGGTCCCCGGCATCGCCACCGCCGTCGGCGTACCCGCCTACGCGGGCGTGCCGCTGCGCGACCCGAAGGGCGGCGACGTGCGGTTCGTCGACGCCCGGACCGCCTCCGACACCTGCTGGTCCGAGGTGGGCGCGAGCCAGGCCACGGTCGTGGTGACGACCACCCTGGACACCGTCACCGCCGCCGCCGGCGAACTGGTCGCGGCCGGCCGCAAGCCGGACACCCCGCTGAGCGTCACCGTCGCCGGCACCACCACCCGCCAGCGCACCTGGACGGCCACCCTGGGCACGATCGCCCAGGTGCTCAAGGCCGCGAAGGTGCTGCCGTCGCCCGACGGCGGGCAGCCCGTGATAGCCGTGGTCGGCGAGCGCAGCGCGGCCGACCACCGCGAGCCGCTGTCCTGGTTCGAGTCCAAGCCGCTGTTCGGCTGGAACGTCCTGGTGCCGCGCACCAAGGAACAGGCCGCGTCGCTCTCCGACCAGCTCCGCTCGTACGGCGCCGTGCCGCACGAGGTCCCGACCATTGCCGTCGAACCGCCGCGCACCCCGCAGCAGATGGAGCGCGCGGTCAAGGGCCTGGTCACCGGCCGCTACGAGTGGATCGCCTTCACCTCCGTGAACGCCGTCAAGGCGGTGCGCGAGAAGTTCGAGGAGTACGGGCTCGACGCGCGCGCCTTCGCTGGCATCAAGGTCGCCGCCGTCGGCGAGCAGACCGCCAAGTCGCTGATCGAGTTCGGCGTCAAGCCCGACCTGGTGCCGAGCGGCGAGCAGTCGGCCGCCGGGCTGCTGGAGGACTGGCCGCCCTACGACCCGGTCTTCGACCCGATCGACCGCGTCTTCCTGCCGCGCGCCGACATCGCCACCGAGACCCTGGTGGCGGGCCTGATCGAGCTCGGCTGGGAGGTGGACGACGTCACCGCCTACCGGACGGTGCGCGCCTCGCCGCCGCCGGCCGAGACCCGCGAGGCGATCAAGGGCGGCGGCTTCGACGCCGTGCTCTTCACGTCCTCGTCCACCGTGCGGAACCTCGTCGGCATCGCCGGCAAGCCGCACAACGTCACCGTCATCGCCTGTATCGGCCCGGCCACCGCGAAGACCGCGGAGGAACACGGCCTGCGGGTGGACGTGCTGTCGCCCGAGCCCTCGGTGCACAAGCTCGCCGAGGCGCTCGCGGAGTTCGGGGCCGCGCGGCGCGACGCCGCGATCGAGGCCGGTGACCCGGTCACGCGCCCGAGCGAGCGGCGGCCCGGATCGCGTAGAAGGGCACGGAGTTGAGCACCACGTACGGCACGTTCCCGGGGGCCCGGCCCCGCCGGCTCCGCACCACCCCGGCCATGCGCCGGATGGTCGCGGAGTACCGGCTGCACCCGTCCGACCTGATCCTTCCCGCCTTCGTGCGGGAAGGTGTCAGCGAGCCGGTGCCGATCTCGGCCATGCCCGGGGTCGTGCAGCACAGCCGTGACACGCTGCGGAAGGCCGCCGTCGAGGCGGTCGAGGCGGGCGTCTCCGGGATCATGCTCTTCGGAGTGCCCGAGGAGGCGAAGAAGGACGCTCTCGGTACGGCGGGCACGGATCCGGACGGCATCCTCCAGGTCGCCATCCGCGATGTGAAGGCCGAGGTCGGCGACGAGCTCGTCATCATGTCCGACCTGTGTCTGGACGAGTTCACGGATCACGGGCACTGCGGTGTGCTGGACGCGGAGGGGCGGGTCGACAACGACGCCACTCTTGAGCGGTATGCGGAGATGGCTCAGGTGCAGGCCGATGCGGGTGTGCACGTGGTGGGGCCCAGCGGGATGATGGACGGTCAGGTCGGGGTCATCCGGGACGCCCTGGACCAGACCGGGCATGAGGATGTGTCGATCCTCGCCTACGCGGTGAAGTACGCGTCCGCGTTCTACGGGCCGTTCCGGGAGGCTGTCGGGTCGTCGTTGCAGGGGGACCGGAAGACGTACCAGCAGGATGCGGCCAATTCGCGGGAATCGATGCGCGAGCTCGCGCTCGACCTTGCCGAGGGCGCCGACATGGTCATGGTCAAGCCCGCTCTGCCCTACCTCGACGTCCTCGCCAAGGTCGCGGAGGCCGTAGACGTTCCCGTCGCGGCTTACCAGATCTCCGGTGAGTACGCGATGGTCGAGGCGGCGGCTGCCAACGGCTGGATCGATCGGGATCGGGCCATTCTGGAGACGCTTACGGGGATCAAGCGGGCGGGTGCCAACATGATCCTGACGTACTGGGCGACGGAGGTCGCTCGGCGGCTGGGCTGACGCCTTGGGGTGCCCCGGTCCCGCCCCTTCGCCGATTCCTGGGGGCCAAGCCCCCAGACCCCCTGAAACCGCGCTCCGCGCGGTTGTCCTCAAACGCCGGACGGGCTGGATAGTGCGCGCCCAAGGCCGCACTATCCAGCCCGTCCGGCGTTTGAGGACGAGCGGCGAAGCCGCGATCAGCGGGGTCTGGGGCGGCAGCCCCAGGAAACGGCGAAGTGGGGGTGCCCCCTCTGGGGGAGGGACCGGGGCACCCCACCCTTTCAAACCCCCCGTGTCACCCACATAGGTCGTCTCTCCCCGAAACCGGGCACCCCTGGCACCGGAAAACCGAACATGACTACTCTGCGTGTCAGATCGCTCACTCTGTGGAGGCGTGCATGAGTCATGAGCCGGATCTCGCCGACGACTGGGAATACACGCTCCAGGTCCCGTCCGACCCCATGGCACCGTGCATCGCCCGGCGCACGCTCCGCACGATCTTCGAGGAGCACGGGTTTCTCGAACTCGCCGATACCGCCGAGCTGCTGACGTCCGAGCTGGTGACCAACGCGTACCGGTACTCGGACGGGCCCGCGTCCGTGCGGGTGCGGCGGGACGGGGACCGGGTCAGGGTCGCCGTCTGGGACACCAATCCGCGGATGCCGGCGCTGGACGCGGGGCCGGTCGCCGACGAGGCCGAGCAGGGGCGGGGGCTCGGCCTCGTGCGGCGGTGTGCCGACAGCTGGGGCGGGTTCGCGCTCCGGGATCAACCCCAGGGGCTGGTGGGGAAGTTGATCTGGTTCGAGCTGGGAGCGCCGACGGCCCCGGCCGGCTGAGAGGCGCCGGCTGAGGCGTCAGAGGCGCTCGGGCGTGTGGATGCCCAGCAGCGCCATGCCCTGCCGCAGCGTCCGGGCGGTCAGGTCGACGAGGAACAGGCGGTTCTCCACGACCTCCGGCGCGTTCTCGTCGCTGATCACCTGGCACTGGTCGTAGAACGTCGTCAGGTGCGAGGCCAGCTGGTACAGGTAACCGGCCAGCTTGTGCGGCTCGTACGACGTGGCGACCTCGGTGACGACCTCGCCGAACTGGTCCAGGTGCAGGCCCAGCGCCCGCTCGGCCGGGGCCAGCGGCAGCTCCGGGTGGGCGGCCGGCGCGACCTCGCCCGCCTTGCGGAGGATCGAGCGGATCCGCGCGTAGGCGTACTGGAGGTACACCGACGTGTCGCCGTTCAGCGACACCATCTGGTCCAGGTCGAACTTGTAGTCGCGGGAGACCGAGGTGGACAGGTCGGCGTACTTCACCGCGCCGATGCCCACGTGCCGGCCGTTCTCCACGATCTCCTGCTCGCTCAGGCCCACCTTCTCGGCCTTGTCGCGCACCACGGCGGTGGCCCGGTCGATCGCCTCGTCCAGCAGGTCCACCAGCCGGACGGTCTCGCCCTCACGGGTCTTGAACGGCTTGCCGTCCTTGCCGAGGACCGTGCCGAAGCCGAGCATCACGGCCTTGGTGTCGTCGGTCAGCCAGCCCGCCCGGCGCGCGGTCTCGAAGACCATCTTGAAGTGCAGCGACTGGCGGCTGTCCACCACGTACAGCAGGGTGTCGGCCTTGAGGTTGAACACCCGGTCGCGGACCGCCGACAGGTCCGTCGCCGCGTAGCCGTAACCGCCGTCGGACTTCTGGACGATCAGCGGGACCGGCTTGCCCTCCGGGCCCTTCACGTCGTCGAAGAAGACGCACAGCGCGCCCTCCGAACGGACCGCGACGCCGGACTCCTCCAGGAGGCGGCAGGTCTCCGCGAGCATGTCGTTGTAGCCCGACTCGCCGACGATGTCCTCGTCGCGGATCTCCACGTCCAGCTTGTCGAAGACCGAGTAGAAGTAGATCTTCGACTCGTCGACGAACCGCTGCCAGAGCGCGAGGGTCTCCTCGTCGCCCGCCTGGAGGTCCACCACCCGGCGCCGGGCGCGGGACTTGAACGCGTCGTCGGAGTCGAAGAGGGCGCGGGACGCCTTGTAGAGCCGGTTGAGGTTGGACATCGCCTCCTCGCCGGAGATCTCGCCCTCGTGGTCCAGCTCGTGCGGGTGCTCGATCAGGTACTGGATGAGCATGCCGAACTGGGTACCCCAGTCGCCGATGTGGTGGCGGCTGACCACCTTCTCGCCGACGAACTCCAGGATCCGGACGACCGAGTTACCAATCACCGAGTTCCGCAGGTGGCCGACGTGCATCTCCTTGGCCACGTTCGGCTGCGCCCAGTCGATGACCGTGGTGCCGGCCTGCTCCTTGAAGGGCACGCCAAGGCGGTCGTCCGCGTGCCGCGCGGCCAGGGTCCGCAGGATCGCGCCGTCGGTGAGGGTGACGTTGAGGAAGCCGGGGCCGGACACCTCGACGTCCGCGATCAGCTCGTCCGCCGGCAGGTTCGCCACGACCTTGCCGGCCAGCTCGCGCGGGTTCCCCTTCAGCTTCTTCGCCAGCGCCAGCATCCCGTTGGCCTGGAAGTCCGCGCGGTCGCTCCGTCGCAGCAGCGGGTCGGCGGCGCCGGCCTCCGGCAGGGCCGCCGAGAGCGCGTCCGCGATGCGCCGGTCGAGCGTGGAAGCGAGGGAGGGAACCAAAGCCATGGGAAGCGGGCCCATTCCTTGTAGGGGGCGTGCGTGCTGAGGGCGGCGTGTGCAGGCAGAACGGCGCCGTCGCACCGAGTATCCCATGCCGATATCACAGGCCCCGCGCGCTTTTTCCCGGCTCCCCGGGCAACCGGCGGACCCCCGCCGCCGTCTGGGACAATGGTCATGCCAGACCGTAAGGAAGGAAGTGCCGTGGCTCAGGCTCAGAGCACCGAGGCCGACTGGGTCTCCCGTTTCGCCGACGAGGTCATCGCCGAAGGCGAGCGCCGCGCGCCCGGCAAACCCATCGTCGTCGCGTCCGGCCTCAGCCCCTCCGGCCCGATCCACCTGGGCAACCTGCGCGAGGTCATGACCCCGCACCTGGTCGCCGACGAGATCCGGCGCCGCGGCCACCAGGTCCGCCACGTGCTGTCCTGGGACGACTACGACCGCTACCGCAAGGTCCCGGCAGGCGTCCCCGGCATCGACGAGTCCTGGGCCGAGCACATCGGCAAGCCGCTGACCTCGGTCCCGGCCCCCGCCGGCTCGGCGTACCCGAACTGGGCCGAGCACTTCAAGGCCGCCATGGTCGAGGCCCTGGCCGAGCTGGGCGTCGAGTACGACCCGATCAGCCAGACTGAGCAGTACACCTCCGGCGTCTACCGCGAGCAGATCCTGCACGCGATGAGGCACCGCGCCGACATCGACGCGATCCTCGACCAGTACCGGACGAAGGACAAGGCGACCGGCAAGCCGAAGCAGCAGCAGAAGAAGGTCGAGGAGGCCGAGCTGGAGGCCGCCGAGGGCTCCGGCGCGGCGAGCGAGGACGACGGCAGCGGCGGCGGCGCGGGCTACTTCCCGTACAAGCCGTACTGCGGCGCCTGCGAGCGCGACCTCACCACGGTCACCGCGTACGACGACGCGAGCACCGAGCTCTCGTACACCTGCGTCTGCGGCCACTCCGAGACCGTCCTGCTCAGCGAGTTCAACCGCGGCAAGCTGGTCTGGAAGGTCGACTGGCCGATGCGCTGGGCCTACGAAGGCGTGATCTTCGAGCCCTCCGGCGTCGACCACTCCTCGCCCGGCTCCTCCTTCGTCGTCGGCGGCCAGATCGTCCGCAAGATCTTCGGCGGCGAGCAGCCGATCGGCCCGATGTACGCCTTCGTCGGCATCAGCGGCATGGCCAAGATGTCGTCGTCGAAGGGCGGGGTCCCGACCCCGGGCGACGCGCTGAAGATCATGGAAGCGCCGCTGCTGCGCTGGCTCTACGCCCGCCGCAAGCCCAACCAGTCCTTCAAGATCGCCTTCGACCAGGAGATCCAGCGGCTCTACGACGAGTGGGACAAGCTGGAGGCCAAGGTCGCCGACGGCTCCGTGCTGCCCGCCGACGCCGCCGCGTACAGCCGCGCCGCCCGCACCGCCGCCGGCGAGCTGCCCCGCACCCCGCGCCCGCTGCCGTACCGCACGCTCGCCTCGGTCGTCGACATCACCGCAGGCCACGACGAGCAGACGCTGCGCATCCTCGGCGACCTCGACCCGGAGAACCCGGTCACCTCGCTCGACGAGACCCGGCCCCGGCTCGACCGCGCCGAGTACTGGATCAACACCCAGGTCCCGGCCGACCAGCGGACCATCGTCCGCGACGAGCCCGACACCGAGACCCTCGCCGCCCTCGACGAGCAGGGCCGCGAGTCGCTGCGGCTGCTCCTCGCCGGGCTCGACGAGCACTGGTCGCTCGACGGGCTCACCACTCTGGTCTACGGCGTGCCCAAGATCCAGGCGGGCCTGGAGCCGGACGCCAAGCCCACCCCCGAGCTCAAGGTCGCCCAGCGCTCCTTCTTCGCGCTGCTCTACCAGCTGCTCGTCGGCCGGGACACCGGCCCGCGCCTGCCCACCCTGCTCCTCGCCGTCGGCGCGGACCGGGTGCGCAAGCTGCTCGCCGTCTGACGCACGCACGCGGAAGGGCCAGCCTCCCCGAGGGGAAGCGGGCCCTTCCGCTGCTTCTTGGTACGTCCGCTACTTCTTGTTGGCGGCGGCCACCGAGGCCACCGCCTCCTTCGCCGCGGCCTGTGCGTCCTTCGTGAGGTCGGCCGCGCTCGGGCTCTTCGCGCCCTCGTACCCCGCGCCGCTGTACTTCAGGGCGACCACCACGTTGGCCGTCCGGGTGACCACCGTGACGTTGGAGAACTCGACGTCCTTCTTCTTCGTCGTCGTGGTCACCGTCGACGCCCAGTCGCCGATGCCGGCGGTCTTGGCGGTCTTGACGTCCTTGGGGTCGTCCTCGGTGGTGGCCTTCTTGACCTGGCCGTCCGCGTACGTCTGGGCGCGCTTGTCCGCGGAGCCCATGTTCGGGTCGCCGCTCAGGGCCATGATGTGCAGGTTCACCGACCGGAACTGCTGGTTGTCGGTGTCCTCGCTGTCCAGGCCGTTCCAGAAGCAGCTGCCGGTCAGCAGCTCGCCCTTCTTGTCCTTCACCTTCGGCACCAGGTTCTCGACCGTCTTGGCCGACAGGGCCTTGCACAGGTCGGGGACCTTGGCGTACTTGCCGGCGGTGGCCGGCGGCGTGGCGCTGGACTTGGCCGGGGCGGAGGCCGAGGGCGTGGCGGAGTTCGAGGAGCTCTTCTTCCCGCCGTCCGAGTCCGAGCAGCCGGCGACGAGCATCACCGGTACTGCGGCGCAGGCGAGGAGTCGGGCGAGTCGCGGAGCTGTTGGTCGGTGCATGGGTCCTTCGCTCAATCGGTGCGGGGCCGGACAGGGCTACTGGCACGGTACGCGGCCCGGCCGCGGCGGCGGCCTGAAAAGGGTGGTACTCGCCGGGTCAATTGCTGAAGTGCCCGGCCTCGATCTCGCGGGCCAGGCTGTGCGCCTTGCCCTGGAGGTCCTGGCTGCCCGGGACGCGCGTCCGGTCGGTGGGCTGCTGGTGGTAGACGATCGTCACCAGGATGTTCGCGGCGCGGAAGACCACCGTCACGTCCCGGTGCACATCGGCGCCGCCGGACGTCAGCCGGTCGCTGACGAACGCGTCGTCGCCCACGTCGTCCAGCGGCCGCGAACCGAGCTCCGGCTCGTCGTGGGCCGCCGGGGCGGGGGCGGTGGCGGGCGGGGCAGTCGGGGGGGCCGTGCCGGCGGGGCGGGACGAGGCGTCGGTGGTCCTCGGCTCGTTCTTCCCGTCCTTGGACTTGGCGTCCTTGGCGCTCTTCGGGGTGCCCTTGCCCGACGGCGGGGGCGAGGAGGGGGCCTTCGCCGGGGCGGACGGCGAGGAACCCGACGACGCCTCGGGGATGTGCGCGGCGTCGGCCAGCTTGTCGTACAGCTGCCGCGCCCGCTCCTCGTCGCTGACCCCGGCCTGGTAGGACACCACCCGCTCGAAGTCGACCGACAGCCGGCGGGTGCCGTCCGGGGTCTCCTGGTTCCACCGGCAGCCGACGCGGCGGTCCGCGTCGTAGGTGATGGTGGGCTGCCCCCGGTAGAGCTTCTCGGCGTCCGGGTCGCCGTCATCGCCGCCGCCGGGGAGCATCCGGCGGAGCGTGTCGCGGCTGACGTAGCCGCACGGCTCGGGGAGGCTGTGGTACTTGCCCGGCTCGGCCGCGGGCGCCGCGGACTCGCCCAGGCCGGGCTTCGGGTCGTCGTCCCCGCCCGCCCCTCCCGAGCCGCCGCCGCACCCGGCCAGCCCCGCCGCGAGCACGGCGGCGGCCAGCCCGGCCACCGGTGCGGCTACCAGCCGGTGTGCCTTTCGCTGCACTGTCCGTGGCTCCCTTCGCCCGCTCGTCCACGGGCCTCCGGCCCGTCCGGGGGCCGAAAACCGGTTGTCGCGGCCGGGGGGCCGCTGGACACAATGTCTACCGCACGCGCCGCCGCACCGCTGGTCCGCTGTCGTGAATCCACGGATTGATCCGGCTTTTGCGTTATCTGCCTTTTATGGGGGAATGAGGAAATCATGCCGTACACCGAGCTGCCCGGCGCCCGGGTGCCGATCCGCATGTGGGCGGACCCGGCGACGGTCGAGGACGGCGCCATGCAGCAGCTGCGGAACGTCGCCACCCTCCCGTGGATCGAGGGCCTGGCCGTGATGCCGGACGTGCACTACGGCAAGGGCGCGACCGTCGGCTCGGTGATCGCCATGCGCGGCGCGGTCTGCCCGGCCGCCGTGGGCGTGGACATCGGCTGCGGCATGTCCGCCGTGAAGACCTCCCTGACGGCGAACGACCTCCCCGGCGACCTCTCCCACCTGCGCTCCCGCATCGAGCGGGCGATCCCGGTGGGCTTCGCGATGCACGACGAGGCGGTGGACCCGCGGCGGCTGCACGGGTTCCCGACGGCGTCGTGGGACGACTTCTGGCGGCGGTTCGACGGGATCGCGGAGGCGGTCAAGTTCCGTCGGGATCGGGCGCTTAAGCAGATGGGATCGCTTGGCTCCGGAAATCATTTTTGGGAACTTTGCCTCGATTCGGACAATTCGGTGTGGGTGATGCTGCACTCGGGGTCCCGGAACATCGGCAAGGAACTGGCCGAATACCACATCGAGCAGGCCCGGAAGCTGCCGCACAACCAGGGGCTGGTCGACCGGGACCTCGCTGTCTTCGTGGCCGACACGCCTCAGATGGCGGCCTACCGGAACGATCTGTTCTGGGCGCAGGAGTACGCGCGGCACAACCGCGAGATCATGATGGCGCTGTCGCTGGACGTGATCCGCCGGGAGTTCCGGAAGGCGAAGGTGACCTTCGAGCCCGTGATCTCCTGCCACCACAACTACGTGGCGGAGGAGACCTACGAGGGCATGGACCTGCTCGTCACCCGCAAGGGCGCGATCCGCGCGGGTGGCGGCGAGTACGGCATCATCCCCGGCTCGATGGGCACGGGCTCGTACATCGTGCGCGGCCTGGGCAACGCGGCCTCCTTCAACTCGGCCTCGCACGGCGCCGGCCGCCGGATGAGCCGCAACCAGGCGAAGAAGCGGTTCACCGAGCGGGACCTGGCGGAACAGACCCGGGGCGTGGAATGCCGCAAGGACCGCGGCGTGGTGGACGAGATCCCGGCGGCCTACAAGCCGATCGAGCAGGTCATGGACCAGCAGCGGGATCTCGTCGAGGTCGTCGCCAAGCTCAAGCAGATCATCTGTGTCAAGGGCTGAGTCCGTTCACCGGTTGCGCAGCCGCCACCGGCGGACCTGGCAGGACTTCTTCGACCGGCCGAGTTGTTCGGCGGCTTCGTCGAGGGTCGGGGTCGTCAGGAGCACCTGGTCTTCCCATGGTGCCCAGGTGCGCCGCTGTCGGGGCGGGCACATGTGGGACGGGCGTTCCCACGCCGCGACCTCGGCAGCGGCGGAGCGTTTCCGCTGCAGGGCCAGGCAACCCGGGTAGTACAGGTGCGCGGCAACGGCCGCTCCGGCTTCGCGCATGTACATGATGTTGTACACCTGATCGCGGGAGTTGCGGCTGGTCAGCTTGTGGAGGCCGAGCTGGAGTTTGGTGTACCGGCACAGGTACGTCGCCACGGCGGTGCTCGCCGTGACCAGGCTGACGAACGGCAGCTTGTCGCTCGTGAAGCCGATCGCGCCGTCGGCGTCGATGATGCCGCGAAGGTAGTCACGTCGGGAGAAGGACGCTCGGGGTGGCCTGATCGTGTGCGATTTCTTCCCGTACGGCAGGCCGGCCTCGTTGATACAGGTCCTGGCTTCCTCCGTACACAGCGTCCAGATCGCGGTCCTGTGGTTCTCGGCGAAGTTTGTGGTCCTGGTGCGTTCCCTGATCGTGCTGGGGTACGGGCAGAGCGCCTGGAAGGCCTGCAGGATGTCGATGTCCCGGTGACTGACCTCGACGCTGAGGCGCCCTTTGCGGCCGGGGCCCGCGTGCAGGTGTCCGTCGGCTTGCAGGAAGCCGAGCATGTACGCGTACCGCGGGTCTTCGAGGTCCATGAAGGTCATGCCGCGATCGTCGAACGCATGACCATCCCCGTGGGCTCGAACGCCTCTCGGCCACCCGAACCGGTGAGCGCGCTTCCCTTCCGGTGCGCCCCCGGCCGTCGGGTGGCCCCGGGCGTAAGGGGCGTCGCAGGTCCCTCACCGCGGGTGCCCTCTGCGCCCTGCTGCTCGTCCCGGGCTGCGGCGCGGCGGATTCGGCTCCGTCGCCCGAGCGGACCGAGGCGGTTCCCGTGCCGCCGGGCAGGGCGCGCGGGGGGTCGGGGCCGGGTACGTGGACCTGCGGCCCGTCGGGTGAGCCCCGGCGCGCCCCCCGCGCGTCACGCGTCCTGCGGGTACCAGCGGAGCTCGATCGTGTTGCCGTCCGGGTCGCGGACGTAGAGGGACTCCGCCTGGCCGCGGGCGCCGAAGTTGTTCGAGGGGCCGCTGACGACGTCGAAGGTGCCGGCGTCGATGACCTGCTGCCAGTCGAGGGGCTCGACGACCAGGCAGAAGTGGTCGACGTTGGTCTCGCCGCGGTCGCGCTGGAAGAGGTCGATGATGGTGCCGGTGGAGACGCGGACCGAGGGGAACGGGACCTTGCCGGCGCGCCACTCGTCGACGCGCACCGGCTCCAGACCGAGCGGGCCGGTGTAGAAGGCCAGGGAGCGCTCGACGTCGGTGACGTTGAGGACGAGGTGATCGAAGCCGGTGACGCGCATGGGTCAGTTCTCCTGGGGCTCGCGGTGCACCTTGTAGTTGGACGCCTGGGCGCGGGGGCGCAGCACGAGCAGGTCGACGTTCACGTGGTGCGGCCGGGTGACCGCCCAGGTGATCGTCTCCGCCACGTCCTCGGCTGTCAACGGTTCGCTGACGCCCGTGTAGACGCTGTCGGCCTTGCCCTCGTCGCCGCGGAAGCGGTTGAGGGCGAACTCCTCGGTGCGGACCATGCCGGGGGCGATCTCGATGACGCGGACGGGCAGGCCGTTGAGCTCCAGGCGCAGGGTCTCGGCGATGACGTGGGCGCCGTGCTTGGCGGCGACGTAGCCGCCGCCGCCCTCGTAGGTGGCGAGGCCGGCGGTGGAGGAGACGATGACGACGGTGCCGGGGGAGTCCTTCCACAGGGGGAGGAGGGCCTGGGTGGTCTGGAGGGTGCCGAGGACGTTGACCTCGTACATGGTGCGCCAGTCGGCGGGGTCGGCGGTGGCGACGGTCTCGGTGCCGATGGCGCCGCCGGCGTTGTTGACCAGGACCTCGACCGGGGCGTAGTCGTCGAGGAAGACGGAGAAGACGGTGACGGCGTCGCGGTCGGTGACGTCGAGCTCGTAGGCGACGGCCTGGTGGCCGGCCTCGGTGAGTTCGGCGGCGAGGGCGTCGATGCGGTCCTTGCGGCGGGCGGTGAGGACGACGCGGTAGCCGGCGGCGGCCAGGGCGCGGGCGGTGGCGGCGCCGATCCCGCTGCTCGCTCCGGTGATCACGGCGGTGGGGGTGGTCATGGGGCCTCCTCGGGCGGCGGTGGCGTCACGGACGGGCGTGGCTGGTGCCGAGGATATGACGGGTGTTCGGTCCGGGTCCGGGGTGCGCGGCGGTCAGGGCCAGACCAGGCAGTACGGCTGGTGGCCGGCCTCGTGCAGCCGGTGGCTGAAGTCCTGCCACTCGTGGAGCAGCCGGTAGACCGTGAAGGCGTCGCGGGGGCCGCCCCGGTCGGGGACGGTGGACCAGATGAAGGCGGCGGCGCCGACGGATTCCTCGCCGATGCCGCGCAGGGGGTCGACGACCGTCATGGGGAGCTTGACGACGGCGTAGTCGGGGTGGAGCACGACCAGTTCGAGCGGGGGCACCTTGTGCAGGGGTATGCCCTGGATGCCGGTGAGCACCATGGCGGCGACGGTCTCCGGCTTGATCCTGGTGAACATGCCGCCCATGCCCAGCTCGTCACCGCCGAGCTCCTCGGGGCGCATGGAAATGGGTACGCGTGCCGCGGTGGCCCCGTTGGGCGCGCCGAAGTACTTGTAGGTCACCCCCACTCGGCCACTCCTGATCGCGCTGTGTCCCCCGTCGACCCTGTCGTTGTCGTCGGTCCTGTCGGCCCTGCCCGTCCCGCCGGGTCCGCCCACGCCGTCCGCGCCGCCGGCCCTGAGGTGGTCGTCCCGCCGGTGCCGGCCCCTGCGGGGCGGCCGGGCTCGCTCGGGCCCCAGGTCGTCGGTGCCCTCGCCCAGTCCGCCACCGCGATGCATATCTCCACCCGATCGCTTTTTTACGCAGCACAGCCCCCGCCGCGCAACCCGATCATCGTCTCAGACACCTCCCCCGTCGAGAGCGTGTGAAACGCCCGGACACACGTGCCCACGGGGCTCTGAGACCATGGCTAGCGTGAGCTACCCCTCTTCGGCCCCAGTGTCCCAGATGCGCGGGGGCTGACACCCGGTCGGAAGCGGGAGAAAGACCAGCGAACCCGAGTGAACCCCAGCAGGGCCCACAAGCCGGGGCGTGCGGCGGCCGTCGCCGTCCCTCCCTACGTCTCCGCAGGCAGGAACAGAGTGCCTTATTCATATGAAGCCCCAGTGTCCCAGACGCTCTTCGAGCGCGCGGCGGTCGTGACGCCCGGTGGCGTGAACTCTCCGGTGCGGGCGTTCCGTGCCGTGGGCGGTACGCCCCGGTTCATGGTGTCCGCGACCGGTCCGTATCTCACCGACGCGGACGGCCGGGAGTACGTGGATCTGGTCTGCTCGTGGGGGCCGATGATTCTCGGCCACGCGCACCCCGAGGTGATCGCGTCGGTGCAGGCCGCGGTGGCCCGCGGTACGTCGTTCGGTACGCCCGGTGAGGGCGAGGTGGCCCTCGCCGAGGAGATCGTGGCGCGGGTGGAGCCGGTGGAGCAGGTGCGCCTGGTCTCGTCGGGGACCGAGGCGACGATGTCGGCGATCCGGCTGGCGCGCGGGTTCACCGGCCGGGCGAAGGTGATCAAGTTCGCGGGCTGCTACCACGGCCACGTGGACGCGCTGCTGGCGGCGGCGGGCTCGGGTGTGGCGACGTTCGGGCTGCCGGACACGCCGGGCGTCACGGGCGCCCAGGCGGGCGACACGATCGTGCTGCCGTACAACGACCTGGAGGCCGTGCACGAGGCGTTCCACGCCCACCCGGGCGAGATCGCCTGTGTGATCACCGAGGCGTCGCCGGGAAACATGGGCGTGGTGCCGCCGCGTCCGGGCTTCAACGAGGGCCTGAAGCAGGCGTGTGCGAAGAACGGCGCGCTGTTCATCTCCGACGAGGTCATGACGGGCTTCCGGGTCTCGAAGGCCGGCTGGTACGGCGTCGACGGCGTGAAGCCGGACCTGATGACGTTCGGCAAGGTGATGGGCGGCGGCTTCCCGGCGGCGGCGTTCGGCGGCCGGGCCGACGTGATGGCGCACCTGGCCCCGGCGGGCCCGGTCTACCAGGCGGGCACGCTGTCCGGGAACCCGGTGGCGACGGCGGCGGGCCTGGCGCAGCTGCGGCTGCTGGACGACGCGGCGTACGAGCGGGTGGACGCGGTGTCGGCCGAGGTCAGCGGGCTGGTGACGGCGGCGCTGACGAAGGAGGGCGTGGCGCACCGGCTGCAGACGGCGGGCAACATGTTCTCGGTCTTCTTCACGGACCGGGAGGTCACGGACTACGAGCTGGCCAAGCGGCAGCAGTCGTTCCGGTACACCGCCTTCTTCCACTCGATGCTGGCGCAGGGCGTCTACCTGCCGCCGTCGGCGTTCGAGTCCTGGTTCGTGTCGACGGCCCACGACAGCGCGGCGATCGAGCGGATCGCGGCGGCCCTGCCCGCGGCGGCGCGGGCGGCGGCCGAGGCGACGGAGGAGCAGAAGTGAGTGGCGAGGGCAACGACATCACCGTCGTGCACCTGATGCGGCACGGCGAGGTGCACAACCCGGAGGGCGTGCTGTACGGCCGCAGACCGGGCTACCACCTGTCGGACCTGGGCCGGGAGATGGCGGACCGGGTGGCCGAGCACCTGTCCGGGCGGGACATCACGCATGTGGTGGCCTCGCCGCTGGAGCGGGCGCAGGAGACGGCGACGCCGATCGCCAAGGCGCACGGTCTGGACCTGGCGACGGACGGGCGGCTGATCGAGGCGGAGAACGTCTTCGAGGGCAAGACCTTCGGCGTCGGCGACGGCGCGCTGCGCAAGCCGGCCAACTGGAAGCACCTGACGAACCCGTTCCGGCCGTCGTGGGGCGAGCCCTACGTGGAGCAGGTCGTCCGGATGATGGGCGCGCTGAACGCGGCGCGGGACGCGGCCCGCGGGCACGAGGCGGTGTGCGTCAGCCACCAGCTGCCGATCTGGATCGTGCGCAGCTTCGTGGAGCGGCGCCGGCTGTGGCACGACCCGCGGAAGCGGCAGTGCACGCTGGCCAGCCTGACGACGTTCACCTACCGCGGCGACAAAATCGTTTCGGTGGGCTACAGCGAGCCGGCCCGGGACCTCGTCCCGGCGCATCTGCGGGCGGGCGCCAAGCCGGTCAAGGGCGGCGCCAAGGCGTTCGGGGCCTGACCGCGCGGCTCCCGGAGTAACGCGGCCGCCGTACGCCGACGCGCCCCCGTCCGAGTTGTCGTCTTATATGGACGACAGGAGGGCGGGGGCGCGTCGACGACGAGCGGAGGCCGCGCGTGCCGAACACCGGCGACATGGCCCGGCGAGGGTTCCTGGGCGCGGTCGCGGGCGCGGCCGTCGCGTCGGCCGCCGCGGGCTGCTCGTCCGCCCCGGACCGGGCCGCGGGCCCGGTGGTGGCCCCGGCCCGGGGGCTCGCCCACGTACGGCCGATCGGCGACGGCTCGACGGCGGACACGGGCCGGCAGCCGGGCCGGCTCCCGCCGCCGGAGCGGCTGGAACCGGGGCAGCGGCCGCCGCAGTTCGTCGTCTTCTCCTGGGACGGCGCCGGCGAGGTC
Organism: Streptomyces mobaraensis; assembly: GCF_020099395.1. Classification (NCBI taxonomy): domain Bacteria; kingdom Bacillati; phylum Actinomycetota; class Actinomycetes; order Kitasatosporales; family Streptomycetaceae; genus Streptomyces; species Streptomyces mobaraensis. Next base: position 4,069,932 of record NZ_CP083590.1, read on the forward strand.
GGCGACGGCCTCTTCCCGCGCTTCCGCGAGCTCGCCCGGGACCACGGCGTCCGCATGACCTTCTTCCTCACCGGCCTCTACTGCCTGCCCGAGTCCCGCAAGTCGCTCTACCGGCCGCCGAACAACCGGCCCGGCGCCTCGGCCATCGGCTACCTCTCCGACGAGCACATCAAGGAGACCCTGCGGAACCTGCGCGCGGCGTGGCTGGAGGGCCACGAGATCGGCACGCACTTCAACGGGCACTTCTGCTCCGGGCCCGGCTCGGTGGCCCGCTGGACACCGGCGCAGTGGGAGTCGGAGATCGAACAGGCCGTCTCGTTCGTCATGTCGTGGCGGACGAACACCGGCTTCACCGACGTCGAGCCGCTGCCCTTCGACTACCGCGAGGAGCTCGTCGGCGGCCGGACGCCCTGTCTGCTGGGCCGGGGGAACCTGCTGCCCACGGCGGCGAAGCTGGGCTGGCGGTACGACGCGAGCTCGCCGGGCGGACGCCAGGTGTGGCCGGTGAAGCGGCAGGGGATTTGGGACTTTCCGTTGCAGTTGATCCCCTTTCCGGGTCACTCTTTCGAGCTGCTTTCCATGGACTACAACCTGCTCGCCAACCAGTCCCGCAACTCCACCAAGGCCCCGCCCGCCCACTACCCGGGCTGGCGGCGGCAGGCCACGGAGGCGTACCTCGCCGGGTTCCGGCGCGCGTACGAGACCAACCGGGCGCCGTTCTTCATCGGCAACCACTTCGAGCGCTGGAACGGCGGAATCTACATGGACGCCGTGGAGGAGGCGCTCAAACGCATCGCCGACGAACGGAACCGGGACGTCCGCCCGGTCTCCTTCCGGCAGCTCTGCGACTGGCTGGACGCCCAGGACCCGGCGGTGCTGGAACGGCTGCGCCGGCTGCGGACCGGGGAGAAGTGGACTCCGGGCCGCTGAGCACCAGGGTCGGGTGGGGCAAGGGGGGCGCGGAAGATCCCGTAAATCGCCATGCGAAACTTTTCACATGAGTGCCTGCCGCGCCGATCGACGCACCCGGTTCCGCCCGTTCCGCCGTCGTACCACCGTGCCGGCCGTCGGCGCCGTCCTCGTGGCGCTGACGCTGAGTGCCTGCGGGTCCGGAGGGACCTCCGGCGGGGGCGGTGAGACGCAGTTCGTGCAGGGCGCCGGCGGGGTCTCCGTGGTCAAGAACGCGAGCGCCCGGAAGGACGCGCCGGAGCTGTCCGGCACGACCCTCCAGGGCGAGGAGCTCAATGCCACCGAGAAGTTCAAGGGCAAGATCATTGTCTTTAACGTCTGGGGCTCGTGGTGCGCTCCCTGCCGGGCCGAGGCGAAGAACCTGGTGAAGGCCGCCCGGGACTTCAAGAGCAAGGGCGTCGAGTTCGTGGGCCTCAACGTCCGCGACCCCGACAAGGCGAACTCCGTCGCCTTCGAGAAGACCTTCGAGGTCCCGTACCCGAGCATCCACGACTCCGGCGGGAAGCTGATCCTGCGCTTCCCCAAGGGCAACCTCAACCCGCAGGCCATCCCCTCCACCGTCTTTATCGACCGGAACGGGAAGATCGCCGGCCGGGCGCTCAAGCCGCTGACCGAGGACGAGCTGACCAAGACCCTCGACCAACTGGTCGCGGAGAAGTGACGCCGTGAACGCCGCGCCGCTCGTCCTCGCCGCCTCCGGTGACGGTCTGAACCACACCATCCTCTCCGGAGCACTGCTGCTGGCCCTGCCCGTGGCGGTGCTCGGCGGGCTGGTGTCGTTCTTCTCGCCGTGCGTGCTGCCGCTGGTACCGGGCTACCTCTCGTATGTGACGGGGGTGGGCGGCGCGGACCTCGCGGAGACCCGCCGGGGCCGGATGCTGGCCGGCTCCTCCCTGTTCGTCCTGGGCTTCAGCGCCGTCCTCGTCTCCATGGGCGCGGCCTTCGGATACTTCGGCACCACCCTCCAGCGGTACCAGGGGACGATCTCCACGGTCCTCGGCGCCGTCATGATCGTCCTCGGACTCCTCTTCACGGGCCTGCTGAACCGATTCGGTCAGCGCGAGTTCAGGTTCCACGTGAAACCGACGATGGGGCTGCTCGGGGCGCCGCTGCTGGGCATCGGCTTCGGCGTCGGCTGGACGCCGTGCATCGGGCCCACGCTGGCCGCCGTCCAGGCACTGTCGTTCAAGGAGGCCAGCCCGGGCCGGGGCACCCTGCTGACCCTCGCCTACTGCGCCGGGCTCGGCCTGCCGTTCATACTCACCGCCCTCGCCTTCCGCCGGGCGCTCGGCGCCTTCGGCTGGGTCAAGAAGCACTACGCATGGGTCATGCGGATCGGCGGCGGCATGCTCGTCCTGGTCGGCCTCCTGCTGGTGACGGGAGCGTGGGACTACCTCATCCAGGACCTGCAGACGTGGTCGAACAAGTACCAACCCGGGATCTGAACCATGGCCAAGACCGATAGCACGCCCACCACCGAGGCGCAGGAGGACGACGCCGCGGGCGCCCGGCTGTCCACGGCCCCGGCCGAGGACCAGGGTCAGGCGGTCCCGGGCTCGTTCGGCGGTGTCCGGCGCCCGGGCGCGCTGGGCGCGCTCGCCTGGACCGGGCGGGAGATTCTCGGCTGGCTGCGCTGGTTCTGGCGGCAGCTGACCTCGATGCGGGTCGCGCTGATCCTGCTGCTCCTGCTCTCCCTCGCGACCATCCCCGGCTCGCTGATCCCGCAGACCAGCGTGGACTCGGTGAAGGCCGACACGTGGAAGGAAGCGCACAAGACGCTGACGCCGATCTACGAGAAGCTTCAGCTCTTCCACGTCTACAGCTCGGTGTGGTTCTCCGCGATCTACATCCTGCTGTTCGTCTCGCTGATCGGCTGCATCGTCCCGCGCACCTGGCAGTTCGTCGGTCAGCTCCGCGGCCGGCCGCCGAAGGCGCCGCGCCACCTCGACCGGCTGCCCGCCTACGCCACCTGGCGCACCGACGCCGATCCGGACGAGGTACTGGCGGCGGCCCGGCGGACGCTGCGCCGCAAGCGCTTCCGCACGGTCGCGGCGGACGACTCGGTCGCCTCGGAGAAGGGCTATCTGCGCGAGGCGGGCAACCTCCTCTTCCACGTCTCGCTGATCGTGATGCTGGTGGCGTTCGCGTCCGCGCAGCTGTGGAAGTACGAGGGCGGCAAGCTCGTCGTCGAGGGCGACAAGTTCTCGAACACGCTCACGCAGTACGACGACTTCAAGTCGGGCTCGCTGTTCAACGCCGACGACCTGCCCCCGTTCGGCTTCGAGCTCAAGGGCTTCACCGGAACGTACGAACGCACCGGCCCGCAGAAGGGCACCCCGCGCGACTACCGGGCCCACATCCGCTACTGGGAGGGCGCGGACGGCACACCGCACGACACCACGATCAAGGTGAACGAACCGCTGGAGGTCGGCGGCTCGAAGGTGTACCTCCAGGGCCACGGCTACGCGCCCCGGGTCACCGTCCGCGACGGCCAGGGCACCGTGGTCTACCACGGCGCGGTGGCCTCGCTGCCGCTGGACAACAACATCACCGAGACCACCGTCATCAAGGTCCCCGACTACTGGGACAAGAACGGCAAGCCGAGCCAGCTCGGCTTCCGGGGCAACTTCGTCCCCACGCTCGACCTGCGCACCGGCCGGATGGCGTCGGTGTTCCCGGCGCTGGACAACCCCGTGCTGATCCTCACCGCCTACAAGGGCGACCTGGGCATCAACTCGGGCGTGCCGCAGAGCGTCTACAAGCTCGTCGACAAGAACATGAAGCAGTTCATGGAGGGCGACCGGAAGTTCGCGCGGGCGCTGCGGCCCGGCGAGACCATGACGCTGCCCGACGGCGCGGGCTCGCTGAAGTTCGACGGCATCAGCACCTGGGCGACCTTCCAGATCTCCCACAAGCCCGGCGACATGCCGGCGCTGGCCGGTGCCGTCGCGGCGCTGATCGGTGTGGCCGGGTCGCTGTTCATCCAGCGCCGCCGGGTGTGGGTGCGCGCCGTACGCGGGGCGGACGGGCGTACTGTCGTCGAGCTGGCCGGTCTCGGACGCAGCGAGTCGGCCAAGGTGCCGGAGGAGCTGTACGAGCTGGCGGTCGCGCTGCAGAGCGAGGCGCCGGCGGTGGCGGAGGAGGACCCCGAGGGAGCGGACCCCTCGGGTGAGAGCTCCGACGAGAGTTCCGGCGAGGGCTCTGGCAAGGGCTTGGACGAGAGTTCCGGCGAGGGCTCTGGCAAGGGCTTGGACGAGAGTTCCGGCGAGGGCTCTGGCAAGGGCTTGGACGAGAGTTCCGGCGAGGGCTCCGGCAAGAGCTCCCGCGAGGGCTCCGGACAGAGTTCCGCAAAGAGCGAAGAAGAGAAGGCCGTGGAGACAGCCGAGGAACGGGCCGTGGAGAAGCCCGCCGGAGCGCACGCCGACGCGACCGCCAAAGACCCCACCCGACCCGCTGAACCCACAGATTCCTCCGAAGGAGCGCGCGCGTGAACATCGCTGCCGCGGCCAACGAGAACATGGCCCATACCAGCAATGTGCTGATCTACTCGGCGATGGCCGTCTACACCCTCGCCTTCCTCGCACACATCACCGAGTGGGTCTTCGGCAGCCGCAGCGCCGTCGGCCGTACCGCCGCCGCGATCACGGCCGAGGCCCGCCCGGCCGTGGCGGTGACCGTCCGCAAGGCGGGCGGCACGGCGGTGCTGGAGCGGCCCAAGGTCGTCACCCGGTCGGCCCCCGGCACCCGCGAGGACGTGCCCGACGGCCCGGGCGCGGCCGGCACCAGCGAGAAGGGCGACCTGTACGGCCGCATCGCGATCTCGCTGACGGTGCTGGCGTTCGCGCTGCACGCGGGCGGGGTGCTCACCCGCGCCCTGTCGGTGCGGCGGGCGCCGTGGGGCAACATGTACGAGTTCTCCACGACCTTCGGCATGGTCGCCGTCGCCGTCTACCTGGGGCTGCTCGCCGCCAAGAAGAACATCCGCTGGCTGGGCCTGCCGCTGGTCACCACCATCCTGCTCGACCTGGGCATGGCCATCAGCGTGCTCTACACCTCCAGCGACCAGCTGGTGCCCGCGCTGCGCTCGCCCTGGCTGTGGATCCACGTCTCCTGCGCGATCATCTCCGGCGCCTCGCTGTACGTCGGCGCCGTCTCCACCCTCTTCTACCGTTTCCGCGACGGCTACGAGGTCCGGCTGGCGGCGGGCAAGACGGGTCCGGGCGTCCTGGAGAAGAAGCTCAAGGGCCTGTCGAAGGACGCCGGCCTGGGCATCCGGCTGGGCGTCCGCCTCCACATGGCCTGGGACAACATGCTGAGCCGCATGCCGTCCGCCGCGACGCTCGACAAGTTCGGCTACCGGATCAACGCCACCGTCTTCCCGCTGTGGACCTTCACGATCATCGCGGGCGCGATCTGGGCCGAGGCCGCCTGGGGCCGCTACTGGGGCTGGGACCCCAAGGAGGTCTGGACCTTCATCACCTGGGTCGCCTACGCCGCCTACCTGCACGCCCGCGCCACGGCCGGCTGGAAGGGCCGCAAGGCCGCCTACCTGGGCCTGGCCGCGTTCGCCTGCTACATCTTCAACTACTACGGGGTGAACTTCCTCTTCGGCGGCAAGCACTCCTACTCGGGCGTCTGACGGGCACCCGTCACGCGTCACCCACATGGGCCTGCTCCCTCTTTCGGGGGGAGCGGGCCTTTGTGCGCACTGAGGGTGACCCGGGTTCCTAGGCTCGTCGGACGAGGAGGTTCCGATGGCAGGCGTGGCGGATTCGGCCGGACTGGATGAGATGTTCGCGCTCATCGAGGCCATGAACGTACCCCCGGGCTACCGCGTGGAGATCATCGGTGGGCAGATCGTCCTGAATCCGCATCGCAAGGTGCACTCCACGATCATCAGGAGGCTGGTCGGAGACCTGACGCCGTGGCTCGGACTCGGTGCCGACGTCCTCTGGGACGTCCGTGTCGACTTTCCCGGTGGCCTCAACGGCTACGCCCCCGACGTCGCCCTGCTGAAAGACGGCGCGGAGGAGGACGAGCACGGGCGTTGCGACTACCACGACGTCGAGTTCGTCGCCGAAGTCGTCTCCGAGGGCAGCCGCCGCGACGACTACGACGCCAAGCTGAAGGTCTACGCCGCCGCCGGCATCCCGACGTACCTCATCGCCGACCCGAAGACGGGGGTGGCGCATGTCTTCCACGCGCCGCGCGACGGTGTGTACACGGACGAGACGAGCCACACCTTCGGTGAGAAGTTCGCCCTCCCCGGTTCCGGCATCGTGATCGACAGCACCTCCTGGCCTCGCGACTGACGCGCGGGACGCGTGGGGCTGTGGTGTGCTGGAGGCATGGAGATGCCGTCCCCCTACGGGGCCTCGGAGACCCACGGCGACGTTCACACGCTCTGCTACGAGCTGTCGCTCCCGTACCCCCGGGAGCGGGTGTGGGAGGCCGTCGCGACGCAGGAAGGGCTGCCGACCTGGCTGGCCGCCGCCGAGCCGTTCGAGCGGCGGGAGGGCGGGGCGATCACGTTGCGGTGGCTGAACACCGACCCGGAGGGCAACACCACCGTCGCGCCGGGCCGGGTGACCGCCTGGGAGCCGGAGAGCCTCGCCGAGTACACCGTCGAGATCCACGGGCGCATCCGGTTCGAGCTGGAGAAGGCCCCGGCGAGCGTCGGCGGGACGCTGCTGCACTTCACCAACGAGATGCCCGGCACGGACGACCAGCGGCTGGACTGCCTGGCCGGGTGGCACCACCACTTCGAGTACCTGCTGCAGGCGCTGGCCGGGCACCCCGCCGACTGGGCGGCCTGGCGGCTCGACCGGTGGCGGGAGCTCCGGGAGGAGTACGGGAAGGGGAAGCGGGAGCTCCCCTAGGGGGCGCCCAGGGGAGTCTCCCTTTCGTCACCGGCGGGGCCTGGTGCCCTTCTCCTGCACCGGGACCTGCTGCGTCGCCCCCGGCAGCGTCGGTTTCGGCAGGTGGGCGACCTCCCACTCCGCTTCCTCCAGCTCCTTCTCGGTGTCGCGCGGCAGCCGCGGCGCCCGGGGGGCCGGTGCGTCGAAGCCGAAGGCCGAGGTGAGGTCGCCGAAGGTGCGCCGGCGCCAGGCGCTGATGTTGGGCTCCCGGACGCCGGTGAAGCGCTCCAGGAAGCGCAGCGCCGACGTGTGGTCGAACGCCTCGCCCGCCGCCCAGCCGCCCACCGTCCACGGCGAGACGATCAGACAGGGGACCCGGAAGCCGCCCCCGATCGGCAGTCCCTTGACGAACTCGTCCTTCGTCCCCTTCGGCGGCACCGGCGGCGGGACGTGGTCGAACAGGCCGTCGTTCTCGTCGTAGTTGAGGATGAAGACGGTCTTCGCCCAGACCTTGGGGTTGTCCGCGATTGCCTCGATCTTCTTGGCGACGAAGTCCGCCCCGGCGGCCGGCATGAAGTTCGGGTGCTCGGACTGCGGTCCCGTCGGGATGATCCAGGAGACGGCCGGCAGGCGGTCGTTGCGGGCGTCGTCCTCGAACGCCCCCTCCGGCTGCCGGCGCATCCCGCGCTCGTACAGCGGATCGCCGGGCTTCGCGTCGCGGAACCGCTGGAACCACTCCAGCATGTTGCAGCCGTAGTTGTCCGACTGCTGGTAGACCCGCCAGCTGACGCCCGCCGCCTGGAGGCGCTCGGCGTAGGTGGTCCAGCGGTAGGGGGACGGCATGGTGTTGCTGATGACCGGGCCGCCCTTGGTGCCGCCGGGGTCGATGGTGCCCGTCATCCAGTAGAGGCGGTTGGGCCAGGTGGGGCCGAAGACCGAGCAGAAGTAGTTGTCGCAGATGGTGAACGTCTCGGCGAGGGCGAACTGGAACGGGATGTCCTCGCGGGTGTGGTACCCCATCACGTACGGGCCGTTCTTCCCGTCCGCCTTGCGGTGCGCGGGCAGCCACTTGTCCATCTTCCCGCCGTTCCACGCCTCGTGCTGGACGGACCAGGCGTGGCTGGTGGACGGGATGGCCTGGGCGCTCGTCTTCCGGGTGTCGAGGTGGAAGGGGAGCAGGTAGCCCTTGGGGTTCTCGGCGTCCGGCTGGTGGAAGACGCTGCGGCCGGTGGAGAGCCGCAGGGCCTTGGGGTCGGCGAAGCCGCGGACGCCCTTGAGGGTGCCGAAGTAGTGGTCGAACGAGCGGTTCTCCTGCATCAGCATGACCACGTGTTCGACGTCCGCCAGCGAGCCGCGCCGCGGTGGTCCGGCCGCCACCGCGCGCTGGACGCTGGGCGGCAGCAGCGAGAGCGTGGCGGCGCCGGCACCGGCCGCGGCCGAGCCGAGGAGTCTTCGTCTGCTCATGATCCCGGGCATTGCACCCTCCCTGAGGTCGCGTCAGGCCACAGTGTGGCCCTTGCGACTCTCCCGGCCCGGGAGTGCGGGGGGATAGGGGAGTGCGGGTGAAATGCTCGGCAATTGGCCGTAAAGGAGGGGGTGTTGGGGGCGGCGGGGAGGATGGGATGGTGATCGTATTACCCGATCGGGGGATCGGGGGCTGGGCCGATGGGCGGACGCGGGGCCCGCCGAACGGGCGGGCGGGCGACCGGGGGATCGGGCGGTCAGGGGGTCTGGCGGCCAGGGGATCGGGCGGTCAGGGGGTCTGGCGGCCAGGGGATCGGGCGCCAGGGGGGTCTGCCGGCCGAGCGCCGGGGGCCTGCCGCCCCGGCACCGCCGCGTCGCTCAGCCCCGGTCCTCGCCCTCCCCGCGCGGCCGGCGGTCCTTGTCCAGCGAGCGCAGGAACTCGGGGTTGTCGTCCGGGGCCACCCAGCCGCGACCGCGACCGCCACCGCCGTCCCCGCCGGCTCCCGCGGCGCCGCGCCGGCCGGACCGGCCCGCCGCGCGCGGACGGCCCACGGCCAGCCAGGCGACCGGCCCCAGCAGCACCTCGCCGAAGAGCAGGATGATGATCACCCACGCGGTCTTCGGCAGCTTGCGGACCTCTTCCTCGGGCGTGTTCAGACAGTCGATGAACGCGTAGATCCACAGCGCCAGGACCAGCAGGAACGGCAGATACCTGAGCATTGGCCGAAGGCCCCCCGGGACGTGGCGGTGGGGCCGTCCCGCGGCCCCGTGACAAGCCCAGGGTAGTCCGTGCTCGATACTGGAACGCATGGCTTATGACGATCTCCGCTCGTTCCTCAGAGCGCTCGAACGCGACGGCGACCTCAAGCGCGTCAAGGCCGAAGTCGACCCCCACCTGGAAGTCGGGGAGATCGTCGACCGGGTGAACAAGGCCGGCGGCCCGGCGCTCCTCTTCGAGAACGTCAAGGGCTCGGCGATGCCCCTGGCGATGAACGTCTTCGGCACCGACCGGCGGCTGCTCAAGTCGCTCGGCCTGAAGTCCTACGACGAGATCGGCGAGAAGATCGGCGGGCTGCTCAAGCCCGAGCTGCCGCAGGGCTTCGTCGGGATCCGGGAGGCGTTCGGCAAGCTGGGCGCGATGGCGCACGTGCCGCCGCGCAAGGTGAAGCCCGGCGACGCGCCCGTCCAGGAAGTGGTGCTCACCGGGGACGACGTCGACCTGGACGCGCTCCCGGCGCTCTTCACCTGGCCCGAGGACGGCGGCTCCTTCTTCAACCTGGGGCTCACCCACACCAAGGACCCCGAGACCGGCGTCCGCAACCTCGGCCTCTACCGGCTCCAGCGCCACGACAAGCGCACCATCGGGATGCACTGGCAGATCCACAAGGACAGCCGGAACCACTACCAGGTCGCCGCCCGGCGCGGCGAGCGGCTGCCGGTGGCCATCGCCTTCGGCTGCCCGCCCGCCGTGACGTACGCGTCCACCGCGCCGCTGCCGGCGGACATCGACGAGTACCTGTTCGCCGGCTTCGTGCAGGGCAAGCGGATCGACATGGTCGACTGCAAGACCGTCCCGCTCCAGGTGCCGGCCGCGGCCGAGGTGGTGCTGGAGGGCTGGCTGGAGCCGGGGAAGATGCTTCCGGAGGGTCCGTTCGGCGACCACACCGGCTTCTACACGCCGCAGGAACCGTTCCCCGCGCTGACCATCGACTGCGTCACCATGCGGCGGCGCCCGCTGCTCCAGTCGATCGTCGTCGGCCGGCCGCCGACCGAGGACGGGCCGCTGGGGCGGGCGACGGAGCGGTTCTTCCTGCCCCTGCTCAAGATCATCATCCCGGACATCGTCGACTACCACCTGCCGGAGTCCGGCGGCTTCCACAACTGCGCGATCGTCTCGATCGACAAGAAGTACCCGAAGCACGCGCAGAAGGTCATGCACGCGGTCTGGGGCGCGCACATGATGTCGCTGACCAAGCTGATCGTGGTCGTGGACAAGGACTGCGACGTCCACGACCTGCACGAGGTGTCCTGGCGCGCCTTCGGCAACGTCGACTACGCGCGCGACCTCACCGTCGTCGAGGGCCCGGTCGACCACCTCGACCACGCGTCGTACCAGCAGTTCTGGGGTGGCAAGGCGGGCATCGACGCCACCGCGAAGTGGCCCGAGGAGGGCTACACGCGGGACGGCGGCTGGCCGTCGATGGTGGAGTCGGACCCCGAGACCGCCGACCGGGTCACGAAGCGCTGGAAGGAGTACGGGCTGTGAGCGCCTCCGCCGCCGCCGTCCCGCAGCCGGGGCGGACCCGGGCGTTCCTGCGCCTGGTGCTGATAGAGCACTCGGTGTTCGCGCTGCCCTTCGCGTACATCGCCTCGTTCACGGCGATGTACCAGGAGGACGGGCGCATCCACTGGTGGAAGCTCTTCCTCGTCACCGTGGCGATGGTCGGGCTGCGTACCTTCGCGATGGCCTGCAACCGGATCATCGACCGCGAGATCGACGCCCGGAACCCGCGCACCGCCAACCGCGAACTCGTCACCGGCGCCGTCTCCGTCCGCTCGGCGTGGACGGGCGCGCTGGTGGCCGTCGTCCTGTTCCTGGGCGCCGCGGGCCTGCTGAACCCGCTGTGCCTGGCGCTGGCCCCGATCGCGGTGATCCCGATGGTGGTCTATCCGTACGGGAAACGGTTCACCAACTTCCCGCACGCGATCCTGGGCCTGGCGCAGGCCATGGGCCCGGTCGGCGCCTGGCTGGCGGTGACCGGTTCCTGGTCCTGGGACGCGGTGATCCTGGGGCTCGCGGTGGGCGTCTGGATCGGCGGTTTCGACCTGATCTTCGCCTGCCAGGACGTCGCCGCCGACCGCGCGCATGGCGTGAAATCGACCCCCGCCCGCTTCGGCATCCCGGCCGCGCTGTACGGCTCCCGCGTCTGCCACGTGATCACCACCGCCCTGCTGGCCTGGTACGGGGTCGCCACCCACGCGGGCGCCTTCTTCTGGACCGGCCTGCTGATCGTCGCCGCGGCGTTCCTCTACGAGCACTCGATCGTCCGCCCGCACGACCTGTCCCGCCTGAACCGCGCCTTCTTCACGGTCAACGGCTTCATCGGGATTGCCCTGTTCGTGTGCGCGCTGCTGGATCTGGGGGTGCGGGGGCTGGGGGTGTGAGTGCGGTCGGGGCTTAGTATCGAGTGCATAGGGGGACCGCGATGGCCACGCTGGAGGTCGACCGGATGCGCTCGCGTCTGAGCCGTTTCGAGGGCAGGTTCGACGGCTGCAAGGTGGAGATCGTCGGGGGGGCCCTCGTGATGAGTCCGGTGCGACCGTTTCACAATGAGACGATGCTGCTCTTGTGGAGCAGCCTGAGAGGGCAGCTGTCGGCGGATTGGCGATCGATCAGCGACGTCACTGTTCCGTTCGATGATGACTACGAGTTCTGTCCCGACCTGGCGGTCATCCCGCAGGCCGAAGCAGCCAAGAACCTGAGCCAGTACTCCCCGGACCTGGTCGAATTGGCGATCGAAGTGGTCTCGCCGAGCAGCGCCCGGAACGACTACGAGACCAAGAACCGCTGGTACGCCTCCAGGGGTATCGCCGACTACCTCATCTTCGACCCGTACCAAGGCCACTGTGTCACCCACTGGAACCCCGGTCCGGACGGCTATCTCGGCCGGGACACCATCCCTTACGGGAAGACCGTGACCGTCGACTCGGCCGTCGGCTTCCTGAAGTTCGACACCTCTGAGCTCCCGGTCGATCCGGCCCGCTGACCCCGCCCGACGGAGCTCCCGCCCCCCGGCCGACTAGGCTCGGGGGCGTGGAGCCGTACGAACACGCAACGCAACGATCCGAGCGCCGGCCCTGGGTGGTCGGTGTTTCCGGTGCGTCCGGGACGCCGTACGCGGCGGCCGTGGTGCGCGGGCTGCTGGCCGCGGGGGAGGGCGTGGACCTGGTGGTCAGCCGGGCCTCGCGGCTGACGCTGCTGGACGAGACCGGGGTCTCGTTCCGGGACGCGCACTGGCGGGACGACCTGCGGCAGTGGCTGTCGCTGGGGGCGGACGGGAAGCCGCAGGCGTTCGACGTGGGTGACGCGGAGCTGGCCAGGGTGCGCTACTGGGCCGCCGGTGATCTGGCGGCGGGGCCGTCGTCGGGTTCGTACCCGGTGAAGGGGATGCTGATCGTCCCGGCGAGCACGGCCTGTGTGGCGGGTGTGGCGCTGGGGCTGTCGAAGGACCTGCTGCAGCGGGCCGCGAGCGTGACGCTCAAGGAGCGGCGGCCGCTGGTGGTCGCGGTGCGCGAGACGCCGCTGAGCGGTCAGACGCTGCGCCAGCTGGTGGCGCTCGACGAGGCGGGCGCGATCGTGCTGCCCGCCTCTCCGGCGTTCTACGCGGGGGCGACGCACATCCAGGATCTCGTGGACTTCGTCGCCGGGCGGGTACTGGACGCGGCGGGGGTGCCGCACCGGTACTACCGCAGGTGGAAGGGGGAGCTCGGCGGTGGCCGGGCCCCGGAGGGGAGTTAGCGCTTCTTGGCGGCGCGCGCGGCGCGGGCCCCTGCGGCCTCGGCGCGACGGGCGGCGGTGACGGACTGGTGGGCACGCGAGCGGTTGGCCAGGTCCTGCAGCTCGCGCATGCGGGCGTAGGCCATCTCGATCGTGTACACGGGGTTCACTCCTGAAGGATCGTTGGTGCCGTGAGCGTTCGGTGAAAGATTTTCGGGGCGTCAGCCCTTCAATGCCTTAGATTCTACATGCAAGACGGCAAGTTCGCTGATTATTGAAAGGTTCCAGCCATGGACGCGGTGGACAGGCAGCTCATCCAGGCCCTCCGGGAGAACGGGCGGGCCTCGTACGCGGAACTGGGCCGGCTCGTCGGGCTGTCCGGCCCGAGCGTCACGGACCGGATCAACCGCCTGGAGGCGGCCGGCGTCATCACCGGCTACCGCGCGACCGTCAACGCCGCCTCCCTGGGCCTGGGCGTCACGGCGCTGATCGGCATCCAGCTCTCGGACGCCGCCGACCACGAGGACGTGGCGCAGCGGCTGCGCGACCTGGAGGAGATCGAGGACTGCTGGTTCATCGCCGGCGACGACTCGTACATGCTCAAGGTGCGCGTCGGCGACGTCGACGGCCTGGAGCGCACCATCCGCCGGCTGTCCGGGACCAAGGGCGTGAGCCGCACCCGCACCACGATCGTGCTCTCCACCAAGTGGGAGAACCGGGTGGGCGAGCTGCCCGAGGACATCTGACGGGTGGCGGCCGAGCCCCGAGGGCGTCTGACGGCCGTCTCCCGCGGGGGAGTAGGCTCGACCGGGCCAGGCGGAGGAAACCGGACGTACTCCGGACATACCAGAGAGGCGATCGCATGGACGCGGGACTCAAGCGCGAGCTGGAGCAGAAGGTGCGCGCCGGTGAGCGGCTGACCCGCGAGGACGGCATCGCCCTCTACGAGTCCGACGACCTCGCCTGGCTCGGCGGTCTGGCCCACGAGGTGCGGACGCGGAAGAACGGCGACACGGTCCTCTTCAACGTCAACCGCCACCTCAACATGACGAACGTGTGCACGGCCTCGTGCGCCTACTGCTCGTTCCAGCGCAAGCCGGGCGAGAGGGACGCGTACACCATGCGCATCGAGGAGGCCGTCCGTCTCGCCAAGGCGATGGAGAACGACCACCTCACCGAGCTGCACATCGTCAACGGGCTGCACCCCACCCTGCCGTGGCGGTACTACCCGCGGTCGCTGAAGGCGCTCAAGGAGGCGCTGCCGCAGGTCTCCCTGAAGGCGTTCACCGCCACCGAGATCCACCACTTCGAGAAGATCTCCGGCATGCCGGCCTCCGAGATCCTCGACGAGCTGATCGACGCCGGTCTGGAGTCGCTGACCGGCGGCGGCGCGGAGATCTTCGACTGGGAGGTCCGGCAGCACATCGTCGACCACGAGACCCACTGGGAGGACTGGTCGCGCATCCACCGCCTCGCGCACGAGAAGGGCCTCAAGGGCCCGAGCACGATGCTCTACGGGCACATCGAGGAGCCGCGCCACCGCGTGGACCACGTGCTGCGGCTGCGCGAGCTCCAGGACGAGACCGGCGGTTTCCAGGTCTTCATCCCGCTGCGCTACCAGCACGACTTCGTGGACATGAAGGACGGCAAGATCCGCAACCGGCTCCAGGCGCGGACCTCCATGGCCACCGGCGCCGAGGCGCTGAAGACGTTCGCGGTCTCCCGGCTGCTCTTCGACAACGTCCCGCACGTCAAGGTCTTCTGGGTGATGCACGGCCTTCAGACCGCGCAGCTCGCCCTCCAGCACGGCGCCGACGACATGGACGGCTCGGTCGTCGAGTACAAGATCACGCACGACGCGGACAACTACGGCACGCCGAACAAGCTGACCCGTGACGACCTGCTGGAGCTGATCCGCGACGCGGGCTTCCGCCCGGCGGAGCGGAACACGCGGTACGAGGTCATCCGGGAGTACGACGGTCCGGACCCGGCGCGGCGCGAGGTGCCGCAGGCGATGCGGGTCTGATCCCCACTCTCCCTCCGAGAGTTTCGAAAGCCCTGGTGAGGCGCCTGCCTCGCCGGGGCTTTCTCTCTTGCACGGACGTTCCGGTAATGGTTGCATCGCTTCCATGTCTCTTACCTTTGTGCGCGACCCGCAGGTGACCCCCGAGCTTCACGAGGAACTCGCCCGGCTTTGGTACGACGTCTCGCGGGCCGGCGGCTCGGTCGGATTCGTGCCCTCGGTGACCGAGGAGGAGGTACGCGCGGCGACCGAGAGGCAGCTCGGGCGGGTGACGAGCGGCGAGTACCGGATGCTCGGCGCGTACGACGCCCGGGGGCGGCTTTCCGGCACCACGTTCCTGCGGCTCCACACCGACTTCAAGATGCGGCACTGGTCCATGGTCCTCGGGGTCATGATCGACCCCGGCCTGCAGCGCGGCGGCCACGGGCTTCGGCTGATGCGGGAGACGATCGACATGGCCCGCGACGCCGGCCTGGAGGCGCTGCGACTGGAGGTGCGCGGCGGGATGGGCCTGGAGGGCTTCTACGGGCGGCTCGGGTTCAAGGAGGTCGGCCGGGTGCCGGGCGGGCTGCGGCTGTCCGCCGACGACTACCGCGACGACATCCTGATGTGGCTGGCGCTGGACTGAGGGTCCCCTCAGACGCTGACACGGCTCCCTCTGGAGAGATCCACTCGCGCTCGTGCTTGACTGGTAGGGACCCTTTCGGCTGCCGTTGAGAAGAAGGTCCGTCCCGTGAGTAGCCAGAAGTACGCCTCGCTCCGATACACCGCTCTGCGGTTCGGCCTGCTCGTCGCCTCTTTCGCCGTCGTGTGGGTGCTCTGCTACCTCCGCGCCATCCCGCTCGGGAGGAACGGCTCCAACCTCGTCTGGATGATCCTGCTGGCCCTGATCATCTCGGCGCCGCTGAGCTGGGTGCTGCTGCGCAAGCAGCGGGACGCCATGGCGAGGCAGGTGGCGGAGCGCGTCGAGCGGACGCGGGAGCGGCTGCAGGCGAACGCGGGCCAGGAGGACCGGGCGTAACCGGGCACGGCCGGACAACTCACGCCAAGGGTAGTTTTCGTCACATCGCGCGCCGCCGTCTCGCCGCCGGGCAACCGCCCGGCGGTGGGGCGCGCGGCGCTTTCGCATGCCCTGGGACATCCTCGGGGCGCCCCTGATGGGGGCGCAGCTCAAAGAATCTCTTTGGGTTCCTCAAAGCTCCGGTGTTAACGTGTCGACATGAAGACAGCAGCAGCGCACCGAATCCCCACGGGCCCCGGCCTCGTGGCGCGCCTGCACGTCGATCTTTGCCGCTGTCTGTCCGCGGCCTGTCGCCGCCGCTGATCGCTCCACGCCGATCACCCCGACGCGGCCGGAGATCCCGTACGCACGGACCTCCTGGCGCCTCGCGCCCCTTCTCCACCCCCGTCTGTCCCCGGAGTTTCCGTTGTCATCGACGCCTTCTTCGTCCGCTTCCGCCGTCCGCGGCCGGATACCCAAGGTGCCCTTCTGGGCCCAGATCCTGCTCGGCCTCGTCCTCGGCGCCCTGCTCGGCTGGGCGGCCCGCAGCGGCGACATCGCCTGGCTGCAGACCACGCTCGACAAGATCGGTGAGATCTTCGTCCAGCTGCTGATGGTCGTGGTGGCCCCGCTGGTCTTCTTCGCCATCCTGGTCTCGATCACCAACCTGCGGAACGTCTCGAACGCCGCGCGGCTGGCCTCCCGGACCCTCCTCTGGTTCATGATCACGTCGCTGATCGCCGTCTCCATCGGCCTGGCGATCGGCCTGCTCACGGACCCCGGCTCCGGCACCGGCCTCACCGCGGCCGACGGCTCCGACCCCAAGAAGAAGGGCTCCTGGCTCGACTTCCTCACCGGCATCGTCCCGACCGACGTCGTCACGCCGTTCACCCAGCTGAACGTCCTGCAGATCGTCTTCATGGCCGCCGTCGCCGGTGTCGCCGTCCTCCAGGTCGGCGAGAAGGCCCGCCCGCTGCTCACCCTCAGCGAGTCCGTCCTGGAGCTCCTCCAGAAGGTGCTGTGGTGGGTCATCCGGCTCGCCCCGCTGGGCAGCCTCGGCCTCGTCGGCAAGGCCATCTACAAGTACGGCTGGGACCTGATCGGCAAGTACGCGACCTTCACCGCGGACATCTACGTCGGCTGCGCCATCGTCCTCTTCGGCGTCTACCCGCTGCTGCTCGCGACGGTCGCCAAGGTCAGCCCGCTGCGGTTCTTCAAGGGCGCCTGGCCCGCGATCCAGCTCGCGTTCGTCTCCCGCTCCTCCGTGGGCACCATGCCGCTGACCCAGCGGGTCACCGAGCGGCTGGGCGTGCCGAAGGAGTACACGTCGTTCGCCGTGCCGTTCGGCTCGACGACCAAGATGGACGGCTGCGCCTCCATCTACCCGGCCATCGCCGCGATCTTCGTCGCCCAGGTCTTCGACGTGCCGCTGGAGCTCCGCGACTACCTGCTGATCGCGTTCGTCTCGGTCATCGGCTCCGCCGCGACCGCCGGCCTGACCGGCGCCACCGTGATGCTCACCCTGACCCTCTCGACGCTGGGCCTGCCGATGGCCGGCGTGGGCCTGCTGCTCGCGATCGACCCGATCGTCGACATGATGCGCACCGCCACCAACGTCGCCGGCCAGTCCGTCGTCCCGATCATCGTCGCCTCCCGCGAGGGCATCCTCGACCGCGAGGCGTACGCCACGGCCGACGGCTCCAAGCTGGACGGCGAGCCGGAGCGGGAGCGCGCCCGCGAGCAGGAGCCGGTGCTGAGCGCGGCGTGACGCGCTCGCGTTCCCGACGGGGGGAGCCCCCGGCCTTCGTCCAGGATGACGGGGCCGGGGGCTCCCGCCGTTCTCATGCTCCGGTGCGCCGCGGGGTCACCACTCGAAGAGGACGGCGCCGTCGGCGCCCGGCCGGCCCCTCGTCGCGGCCCGAGCCGCCCCAGCGGCCTTCCCGGCCGACGCCGCCACCGTGGCCGGCCGCGCCCGCCATGTCGGTCAGGGGGAGGCCCGCGCACACCGCCCGGTCAGCGGAGCCGCCGGCTCCGGCCGTCCCGCCCGTACCGGGCCGGGCGGCGGGAGCGCCCCGGCCCCGCGCGCCGGAACCCGTCTCGCCGTTGGTGCCGCCGTCGCCGCCCCGGCCGGGCGTGCCGGGCCGCCCGTGCCCGCCGGCGGCCCCGCCCGGTGCGTAGACCAGGGCTTCGAGCAGTGCCTTGACCAGTCCGGAACCAACGGTGTTGTCCGGACGCCGACGCGCCACACGCGGCCCGGTCAAACCCGACCGCGGCGGCGGGGCCGGGTGAACCAGTCCGGGAGCGCTTGACCGAACTGCCCAAAGGGTGAGGGCGCTTCACGCCGACCCGTCCGTTCACCCGCGCGACGCCCTTGCCGCCGCGACGAGTTGACCGCGTCACGCTCCGCCGGAGGGTCTCTGAGGTCCGCTGCGGGGCCGGCCGCCCGGTCTGTCAGGGCCCGGCGGGCGCGCCGTGCTCCAGATAGCGGAAGCCGGCCGTGTCACGCGCGGCCACCGCTTGGCGGACGCGCCGGGCCAGCCGGGGGACGAGCAGGTCGTCGAGGGCGTCACACGGGTGGAAGCGGGCCTCCAGCAGTTCACCGGCGGCGGGCCGGATCGCCCCGTGCCGCCGGTCGTCCAGCAGGCCGCCGTCGAAGAGGAACAGCACCTTGTCGCCCTCGGCCGGACTGGGGGCCCAGTCCACGACGAGGAGGGGGCCGATGGGCGGTTCGATGCCCAGTTCCTCGGCCACTTCGCGCCGGCAGGCGGCGAGCGGCGACTCGCCGTTCTCGACGTAGCCGCCGGGGATCTCCCACCCGGGCTTGTAGGAGGGGCGGACCAGCAGCACCCGGCCGTCCTCGTCGAAGAAGAGCGCTCCCGCGGCCATCCGGGGGCGCGCCATGCGCTTCTCGTGCTCGCTGACCGGATCGCCCGTGGCGTTGGTCACCGCTGCGCTCCCGTGATCACGTCCAGGTGCGCCCGTGCCGAACGCGAGAGGCTGTCCAGCAGCGCCTTGCCCTTGGCGGCGGAGGCGAGGGACGGCCGTCCGATCACACCGTTGGGCGTGTAGCCCGCCATGCCGAGAGTGAGCAGGTGCGGACGGCTGGGTGCCGAGTGATCGTCGGACTCGATGCCCTCCTGGACGAGGTGCGGTGCACCGTGCAGCAACAGGGAGACCTCGAACTCTCCGGCGTGCATGTCCTCCGAGCCGCTGCTCTCCAGTCCGGCGTCGGCACGGGCTCGGGAACGGTCCTCGTGGACCGGGAAGAGCGCGACGCGAGGAGGGGTGCCGACGTTGATCTCCTGAACGGCGTTCTGGAGCACATAGTTGCCGCCGTGTCCGTTGACGATCACGAGGCCGGGAACGCCGGAGGCGGCGAGTGACCGCCAGATGTCGTGCACCATGGCGTACAGCGTTCCGGCGCTGATGCTGACCGTGCCCGCCATGTGCGCGTGCTCGTGAGAGCAGGAGATCGTGATCGGCGGCAGCAGGAACAGCCCGTGATCGTCGGCTAGTTTGCGGGCGATCAGACAGGCTATGACGGTGTCGGTGGCCAATGGCAGGTGAGCACCGTGCTGTTCGAAGCTGCCGACGGGGAGAGCGGCCACTGCGGGGCCGTGTGCGCGGGCGTCTGCGGTGGTGGCCTGGGTGATCAACTCGTCCATGCGGTCAGCATGTCGCGTGGGGAGTGGGCGTGTCCTGTCGAGAGGCGTTTTCGTGGCCTTTCCGGTCGGTGCCGCTCCCTCGTCGTGGTCGGGCGCAGAACGCCGGGGTGCGGTCCCTCGGCCCTCTGCGATCCTGGTGCCGACGGCGAGAGGGGTACCTCAATGCAGTGGAAGACCCACGGTGAGCGGCGGATCTACTCGAACCCATGGGTGAACCTGTGCCTGGTGGACGTCGAACAGCCGGACGGTCGGCGGTGGGAGCACCACGTCGTCCGGTTGCGTCACCTGGCGGTGGCGGCCGTGGTCAACCAGCGGCGGGAAATCCTGATGATGTGGCGCCACCGTTTCATCACCGACTCCTGGGCCTGGGAACTCCCCATGGGGCTGGTGGAGGACGGAGAGACACCCGAAGCGGCAGCGGCCCGAGAGGTGGAGGAGGAGACCGGCTGGCGGCCCGGGGCGATGAAGCCGTTGATCTACGCGGAGCCCGCGAACGGGATCACGGACTCCCAGCACCACGTGTTCCGGGCCGACGGCGCGACGCACATCGGCCCGCCGACGGAGATGAACGAGTCGGACCGCATCGAGTGGGTGCCCCTTGACCGGGTGAGAGGAATGATCGACCGGCGAGAGGTGGTGAGCAGCGGATCACTCGTCGGTCTGCTCTATGTGCTGCTGGACGAAGCGACGCGTTGACGGCTCAACGGAACGCGGCCTGTAGGGCCGATGCGAAGGCCGTCACCGCCGGCTCCTTCCGGTGGGGCGCGAGGTCCTTCCTGAGCTCTTGGAAATGGCCGACGAGCCGCTCGGAGCCGATGGCGCCCGCCGGACCCAGAGCGGCGGTTGCGGTCCGGCACGCCTCGTCGAGGTTGCCGCGCCGGAGTTGGAGCCTGGCGAGCCAGAACGAGTGGAAGGCGAGGGTCCGGTGGTTCCCCGGAGCGGCTCGTCGTACGGCCTCCGCCACCAGCGGTTCTGCCGTGGCCGCTTCGCCCAGTCGGCCCAAGGCGATCCCGGTGTCGGCGATCAGCTTGGACTCGTCGAAGTAGGCGGCCCAGGTCGGGTCGTCGTCGGTCGTCCTGATATCCGAGAACCGCTTCTGGGCCTGCGAGAGTTGTGCGTGCGTGGCCGTTCGGTCGCCCAGGCAGGCATGGGCGTATGCCTCGCGTAGGGCCAGGATCGACGTGACGCGTGGTGTGGCGCCGTGGGACCGTGCGCAGTCCCGGGCCGCGGTCGCGAATGCCACGGCGTCCCGGGGGCGGTCTTCGTAGGTGGCCTGGAGGCTCATGCACGACAACACGTCGGCCAGGAGCAGCCGGTCGCCCGCCGAGCGGGCCAGGTGTGCGGCCTCGGTGAAATAGGTGCGCGCCTGGTGGTACTGCCGGTCGTCGAAGTGGGTCCACCCGATCAGGACGGCGAGTTCGGCGGCGATTTCGTGCAGGTCGGGGCGGTACGGTCCGGCGTCGTCGGCGATCAGCTGCGTGGCGTACCGGAGGTGTCCGAGCATCGCGGGACGGAGCACCGCGCCGCCGTGTTCCTCGTCGCGTCGCCAGTAGTCCTGGATGCAGGACCGCAGGGCATGGACCGTGGACCGTCCACACCGCTGGCCGAAGGCCGCCGAAAGGACGCCGTCCACATCCGTGCTCGGCACAGGGAGTCGCGGGTGGTGTGCCGGAGGAGCGGAACCGTCCGCCCGGCCCAGCCCGCCCGACTCCCAGCTCCTGGGCGCCAACCCGAGCATGTGGCCCGGGATGCGCAGACCGTCCGCCACCCGCTCGATGACGCTCATGTCTCTGAGCGTGCGGGAACCGGACATGACCTCGCCGACGCGGCTGACCGTCAGCCCGACGCGTCGAGCGATGGCGGCGTTGTGGATCCCGGCACGTCTGGCCAGCCGGAAGACCTGCGCGAAGTCGCGTTGCCGACAGGCCACGATCATCGCCTCGTCGGAGAGCAGCCTGTCGGGGAAACCGTGCTGAGGCGATGGGGACACGTGGGGCTCCGTCTCCGCCGTCCTGGCCGTGTCGGCGTGTCATGGGCGCTGGGATGTGCCGGGGTGATGCTACTCACCCTGGGTACCCCAGCGGGCCTTACCGCTGTGCTCCGCCGGGCACGACGATGCCGCGCATGGAACGGATCGCCGCCTCGGGAAATGAGCCGCCAGTCGTGCGTCGTTGGGAGCCGCGCGCTGCCTGCGTGGGCCGAGCCCGGGAGGAATTGCGCAGGTCGCTGGCCCTTTGGGGGCTGCTGGAGGTCGAGGACGCCGCGGTGTTGGTGCTCTCGGAGTTGCTCACGAACGCTGTCGTGCACGCACGTGTCCCTCCCGGCCGGCAGATCGAGACGCGGTTCCTCCCCACGGGGAGGGGGGTCCGCATCCAGGTGGATGACGCTGATGGGGGGTGGCGGTTTCCTCGTCCGCAGGACGGCCAGGGCGGTCATGGGCTGCTTCTCGTGGACGCGTTGGCGCAGCGCTGGGGTGTGAGTCCGCGTGACGGGGTCGGTAAGTCCGTGTGGGCCTTGGTGGAGGTGCCGGATCAGGGTGGGGGCGATGGCGGTGACGGCGTGCGGATCCGGGTCTGGGCGCGGCGGGTTCTCGTCGGGGATCGGGTGGTGGGGGAGGGGTGGGAGCGGGAAGTCGTGGACGTTCGGGAGGATCGGGAGGGCGGCCGGGCCGAGGTGGTGGTGGGGTTCCGGGGTGGTGCGGAGCTGCGGGTGCATGCCGGGGGTGCCGTCGACGTCGTGCGGAGGGTGCGGTGGTGAGGGAGGCCCTGGCCGCCGGGCTGTTCCGCGTCGAGGAGTGGTGGTGGCGGCATGTCACGCACCGGGGGTTGTTCCGGGTGCTGGACGGGCGGGTGCATCGGCTGCCGTGGGGTGTTGTGCGGCAGTTGGTGGTGCTGGAGGCGCGCTCGTATCGGCAGCCTCCGTTGTACTTCGGTGAGTTGCCCGCCCGAGAGGTGTGGGGAGCGAGGGGCCCAGCATGCGGAGACAAGGGTTCCGCGCGGCCTGATGGCCGCCCTTGACGGTGGCTCCCCGCGTGATGTTACCTGCCGGTACTGTAGCGGGGGCGGAGGGATGCTTGTTGTGACCACTGCACAGACCGACGCTGTCAGGGGCCGGGCCGGTGTCAAGGCGTCCGTGCCGGGCGGGGTGCCGAAGCCCAGGGTGCGGCGGATGCCCCGGGAGGTGCGGGAGCGGCAGATGATCGACGCGGCCGTGCGGGTGTTCGCCCGCTGCGGCTACAGCGCCGCCTCGATGGACGAGATCGCGGAGCTCGCCGGGGCGTCCAAGCCGCTGATCTACCTGTACCTCAACTCGAAGGAGGACCTGTTCGGAACCTGCATCCGGCGGGAAGCGGAGGCGCTGCTCGGTGCCGTGCGGTCCGCCGTCGAGCCGCACGCCCCGGCCGACCGCCGGCTCTGGGACGGGCTGCGCGCGTTCTTCGCGCACACCGCGGCGCATCCGGAGGGGTGGGCGGTGCTCAGCTGCCGGGCCCGTACGCATGGGGAACCGTTCGACCGAGTGGTGGCCGAACTGCGCGAGGAGATCGTGGAGGTCGTCGTGCGGTTGATCGAGGAGGCCGCCGAGGACGCCGTCGGGGCGGCGGCCGCCGGGCGGGTGCCGCTCGACGCGCGGGAGGTCACCGGGCTCGCCCACGCCCTCGTCGGCGCGGCCGAGTCGCTCGCCGGGTGGGCGAACGGGCCCGCCGGCGCCGTCCCCTCGGCCAAGGAGACGGCGGAGACGCTGATGAATGTGGCCTGGGTGGGGCTGCAGAATCTGGTGAGCGGGCGGCGGTGGGAGGGGAGTTCCGAGGCCGGGGTGGTGTCGCCCGACTGATGCCTTACCGGCGCGTCAGGTGCAGTTGCCCTGGTCCGGGCGGTCGGCGAAACGTTCCGCCAGCCAGTTCGCCGCCGGTATCGCCTGGACCACCGCGCCGCCCACGTGCTCCGTGAGCGGCAGTGCCGTCCAGCGGACGTCCGCCCCTCGTCCGCACCAGTCCGCGCGCAGACGCCGGCCCAGGTCGTAAGGGATCAGCTCGTCGGCCGTCCCGTGGTAGAGGTACACGGGGTGGTCGGGGGCGTGCGTGCCCAGGTTCGAGGAGCGCAGGACGCGCTGCCAGTCCGCTTCGTAGAGGGGGTTGCGGACGGTGACGTCCGATATTTTCTTGAAGAGGCCGGCGGCCACGTTGGCGGCGACGCAGTTCTCGCGGAGGAAGCGGAGGTAGCCGCGGCCGCGGTCGTTGAGGTAGTCGTCCAGGCGGAGTTCGGGGTACGCGGCGTTCTGGCCGGACGCCGCCATGAGGATCAGGCCGGCGCCGATGCCGCCGTTGTTGAAGTCGGCGGTCCTGAGGAGGTCGGCCGGGACGCCGCCGGTGGCCGTGCCCTTCACGTTCAGCTCGGGGGCGTAGCTGTCGTGCAGCTCCGCCGCCCAGGAGGTGGCCTGGCCGCCCTGGGAGTAGCCCATGATGCCGACGGGCGCGTCCGGCGACAGGCCCGCCTCGGGGAGCCGCAGGGCGGCGCGGGCCGCGTCGAGGACGGCGTGGCCCGCCGAGCGGCCGACGACGTAGGTGTGGTCGCCCGGGGTGCCCAGGCCCTCGTAGTCGGTCACGGCGACGGCCCAGCCGCGTGCGGTGAGGAGCTGGATGAGGTTGGCCTCGACCGTCGTCCCTCGGGGGAAGCCGGCGGACGGCGCGCACTTGTCGGCGAGGCCGACGGTGCCCACCGCGTAGGTGATCAGGGGGCGGGTGCGGTCGGGTCTGCCGTCCCTCGGGACGATCACTGTGCCCGAGACGGTGTTGGGGGTGTTTTTGGCGGTGGTCGAGCGGTAGGTGATGTGCCAGGCGCGGGTGGGGGTGGGTTGGGCGGGGAGGGGGTGGAAGGTGGTGGGGGTGGTGGTGAGGATGTCTCCTGGGGTGGGGGGTTGGGGGGTGGTTTCGGCGGCTGTCGGCGCTGCCGTTGCCAGCGTGGCTGTCGTGACCGCCGTGGCCGGCAATGCGGTGAGGGCGAGTGTCGCCGTCAGTGTGGCTGCCGCGGTGCGAAGGCGCATGAGCGCTCCCAACTGGTCGGGGTTCGGCTGTTGTTGGGCGCACCGTAGTGACCGACTGGTAAGTATGGGGTTGTCTGGAGTGCTCGCCTTTGTTGGCTGGGGGGCTCGTCTTTTGGGGGGGGGTGCCCCTGTCCCGCCCTTTCTCCCCCAGCTACCGCTGGGAGGTGCCCCCAGTTTCTTGCGGGGGCTGTGCCCCCGCACCCCCCCCGCTGCGCGCGCTGTCCTCAAACGCCGGACGGGCTGGTGGGGGCGGACGGGGGTGGGCTGGCGTTGTGCGCGCTGTCCTCAAGCGCCGGACGGGCTGGTGGGGGTTCACGTGGGGGGAAGCGTTCGTCTGTATGCGCCCGGCGTCGTGCCCGTCCAGCGGTGGAAGGCGCGGTGGAAGGCCGTCGGCTCCGAGAAGCCCAGGCGGGCCGCCAGTTCCGTGGTCGGTTCGCGGCCCGCGGCCAGGGAGGCCAGGGCCGCGTCGCGGCGGACCTGGTCTTTGACGCGGCGGTAGGACGTGCCCTCGGCGGCCAGCCGGCGGCGGAGGGTGGCCGGGCTCACCGCCAGGCGGGCCGCCGTCTCCGTGGCCTCCGGGAGGCGGACCGGGCGGCGGTCCTCGCGCAGGGCCCCGGCCAGGGCCCTGCGGACCTGTTCGGTGACGGTCGTGCCGTAGTCGCGGCGCAGCAGCAGATCGGCGGGGGCGCGGCGGAGGAGGTCGGTCAGGCCCGCCTCGTCCCGGAGGAGCGGCGCGGACAGCCAGTGCCGGGCCAGCCCGACCCCCGTCCGGCGGGCGCCGAACCGTACCGGACAGCCGAACATCCGGCCGTACTCCGCCGCGTACGGCGGCGCCGGATACGCGAACTCCGCCCAGCTCAGGGCGATTCGCCGGCCGATGAGCCAGCTCGCCAGCCGGTGCCAGACCACCAGCGCGCATTCGGCGAGAAAGCGTCCTTCCGGCAGGCGGTGGAGGTCGTTGCGCAAGGCGAACACCGTCTCCTCCGCGCCGAGTTCCAGCGCCAGGGCGGGGCCGCCCGGGAAGAGGCCATAGAAGCGGGCCGCCCGGTCGACGGCCGTGCCGAGGTCCGGGCAGCCGACGCACGCGTGGCACATCATCGCGAACGTGCCCGGCCTGCTGGGTGCCGTCCCCAGGGCCAGGAACTCGTCCCGCGTCGTCCGGCGCACCGCCCGGACCAGCCTCGTGAACTGCTCGGGCGTCACCCGCGCCCGGTCGTCGCCCGGCAGCAGCGGCGGGATGCGGGCGGTCTGGAGCAGGGGGACGGGGTCGTGGCCGAGGCGGACCGCGCCCGCCAGGGCCGCCCGGACGAAGTGCGCGCCGATCGTCGGCTCGTCCGCCGTCAACGGAGGGATGCGGGAAGTGGGTTGAGGCATGGTGGCATCGTGCGCCGAGCGGTACGGACGGGGGTGCCGAGCGTTCCGGTCAATCCCGGCGGCGCGGCGGCGTGCGTAGGGTGCCGGAGCGCGGTCCGGAGGGCCCGGTGGCCGCTCCCCGACGGGCCGCACCATCCCGACCGCCGGAGGCGCCATGCCCGACCGACCCCGCACCCTGGCCCTGTTCGCCGAGTGGACGGCCGACCGGTACGCCGGCCGCCCGGCCCTCCGCTTCCGCCGGCCGGACGGCGGCGGGTGGACGGACGTCCGCTACGACGAGCTGCGCGACACCGTACGGACCGTCGGCCGCGCCCTGCTCACCCTCGGGGTGCGGCCCGGCGACCGGGTCGCCGTCCTCGCCCGCACCCGGCCCGAGTGGACGTACGTCCAGCTCGCGGCGCTCGCCGCCGGCGCCGTCGTGGTGCCCGTCTACCCGACGGCCGGGGACGAGGAACTCGGCTGGGTGCTCTCCGACTCGGGCGCGAGCGTCGCCGTCGCCGAGGACGCGGCCCAGGCGGCCCGGATCGGCGCCCTCCGTGCCCGGCTGCCCGCACTCCGGCACGTCGTCGTCATGGAGGGCGCCGCGGAGGGGTACGTCCCTGACGCGGATCGACGTCACCGCCTCCCTCTCCCAACTCCTCGACCGGGCCGACCGCGTCACCCCCTCCGACCTCTGCGGCATCA
The DNA here is from genome assembly GCF_020099395.1 of Streptomyces mobaraensis. Classification (NCBI taxonomy): domain Bacteria; kingdom Bacillati; phylum Actinomycetota; class Actinomycetes; order Kitasatosporales; family Streptomycetaceae; genus Streptomyces; species Streptomyces mobaraensis. The sequence goes on from NZ_CP083590.1 coordinate 4,096,507, forward strand.
TCTACACCTCCGGCACCACCGGCCTCCCCAAGGGCTGCGGGCTCACCCACGGCAACCTCGCCGCCGCCCACGACGCGACGGCCGGAATCATCACGTACGCGCCCGGCGACAGCACGTACCTCTACCTCCCGCTCGCCCATCTCCTTGCGCAGCTCGTGCAGTTCGGCGCCCTGCTGCGCGGCGCGACGCTCTGCTACCACGGCGGCCGGAACGAGGACATCGTCGCCGGCCTGGCCGCCACCCGGCCGACCCATCTGCCGTCGGTGCCCCGCCTGTTCGAGAAGGTGCACGGCATGGCGCTGGCCCTCGCCGACGCCGAGGGACCGGACGGGCGGGCGCGGCTGGCGGCGGCCGTACGGGCGGGGGTCGAGGCCGCCGCCCTGCGCGAACGCGGGGAGGCGCCCGACGGGCCGCTGCGCGCCGCCTGGGAGGCCGCCGAGGAGCGGGTGTTCGCCCCGGTGCGGGAGGTCTTCGGCGGACGGCTGCGCTGGGCCCTCACCGGCGCCGCGCCCATCGCACCGGCCACCCTGGACTTCCTGCGCGCCTGCGGCGTCCTGGTGCACGAGGGGTACGGGATGACGGAGACGGCCGGAGTGATCTCGCTCAACCGGCCGGGGGCGTTCCGGCCGGGCACGGTCGGCCGGCCGGTGCCCGGCTGCGAGGTGCGCATCGCGGCCGACGGCGAGATCCTCGCCCGGGGGCCCGGGATCTTCCCCGGTTACCACGGCGACCCGGCCGCCACCGCCGCCGTGCTGGACGCGGACGGCTGGCTGCGGACCGGGGACCTCGGCACGCTGGACGCCGACGGGTTCCTCACGGTGACCGGCCGCAAGAAGGACCTCGTCATCACGTCGAACGGCAAGAACATCACCCCGGCCCTGCCCGAGGCCGCCCTCCGGGAGTCCCGCTGGATCTCCCACGCGGTGCTGGCTGGCGACCGCCGCCCGTACCCGGTCGCGCTGCTCACCCTCGACGCGGCCGAGATCGCGGCCTGGGCGGCCCGCGAGGGCGTCGACCTGGGGCCCGGCGGGCCGGAGCGGCACCCTGCCGTACGGCGGCTGTGCCAGGAGGCCGTGGACGCGGTGAACGCCCGCTCGGCCGGGCCGGCCAGGATCCGGGCGTTCGCGATCCTGCCGGGCGATTTCGGGGTGGAGAGCGGCGAGCTGACGCCCACCCTCAAACTGCGCCGTTCGGTAATCCTCGAACGGCATGCGGGGGAAATCGACGCACTGTACGAACAGCGTATGGATGTGTGGGGTTAAGAATTTATTAAACAGAACGTCTTGGGGGTTTTGGCGAGGGGAGGAGGCGGCGGGAGGGGCGCCTGGGGCGGGGAAAATCCGAAATCCCTGATCGGCCGGCGGGCCGGGGGGCGAGGCGGGGGCGACGCCGGGGCCGGGACCGGTGTCGCCCCCGGCAAAGGCAGGAGCCCCACCCCGCCGTCGGAACGGCGGGGCAGGGCTCCTTGGTGGTGCTGTGTATCGACCGCGATCGGCCGGTCACCGCTTGCCGGCCCGGAGGCCGGCCCCGTGTTACGCGGGGGTGACGTTCTCGGCCTGCGGGCCCTTCGGACCCTGGGTGACGTCGAAGGTCACGGCCTGGTTCTCCTCAAGGGAACGGAAGCCGGACGCGTTGATCGCGGAGTAGTGGACGAAGACATCGGGGCCCCCGCCGTCCTGGGCGATGAAGCCAAAGCCCTTTTCAGCGTTGAACCACTTCACGGTTCCGGTAGCCATAAAGCCCTCCTTGGGCCCAAAGGGTTGCCCTGCTCCAGAACCTGCGAGAAGTCCTAAAACGACGAAAGCCTGCGGGTTACATGCTCCGCAGGCTCTGTACTGCAAGGGAAACCAAACTGCAACTTGCGGCGAGCGTAGCACGGAGCCTTCTCGCGGTGGAAGAGTCGAAGATCACGCTCAAGGTGGGTTTTCGGCCCGCCAAAGCAGGAAAAGCTCGTCCGTCGGACGCGGCCCCCGGCCGACCCCCTGCCCGCCCCCCGGCCGACCCCCGGACGGGTGGCCCGGCCGCCGCGGGGCTAGCCTCCGGATGTGGACAATTCAGCATCCGACGCACCCGTCCCTGACGCCCCAGTCTCCCCCGCACCGGCGCACGGCGCCCACCCCAGGCGGCGCAGCCGCCCCCGGGTCGGGCACATCCAGTTCCTGAACTGCCTGCCGCTGTACTGGGGGCTCGCCCGGACCGGGGCCCTGCTCGACCTGGACCTGTCCAAGGACACCCCGGAGCGGCTCAGCGAGGCCCTCATCCGGGGGGACCTGGACATCGGCCCGGTGACGCTCGTCGAGTACCTGCGCCACGCGGACGAGCTGGTCGCGCTGCCGGACATCGCGGTCGGCTGCGACGGCCCGGTGATGTCGTGCATGATCGTCTCGCAGGTGCCGCTGAAGGAGCTCGACGGGGCGCGCGTCGCCCTCGGTTCCACCTCCCGCACCTCCGTGCGCCTGGCGCAGCTTCTGCTCGCCGAGCAGATCGGGGTGCGGCCGGAGTACTTCACCTGCCCGCCCGACCTGAGCCTGATGATGCGCGAGGCGGACGCCGCCGTGCTCATCGGCGACGCCGCGCTGCGGGCCTCGCTGCACTACGCGCCCAAGCTCGGCCTGGAGGTCCACGACCTGGGGCGGATGTGGAAGGAGTGGACGGGGCTGCCGTTCGTCTTCGCCGTGTGGGCCGTGCGCCGCGACTACCTGGCCCGTGAGCCGGAGACCGTCCGCAAGGTGCACCAGGCGTTCCTGGCCTCGCGGGACCTGTCCCTGGAGGAGGTCGGGAAGGTCGCGGAGCAGGCGGCGCGCTGGGAGGCGTTCGACGCGGAGCTGCTGGAGCGCTACTTCACCACGCTGGACTTCCGCTTCGGCCCCCGCCAGCTGGAGGGCGTCACGGAGTTCGCCCGGCTGACCGGACCGACGACCGGCTTCCCCGCCGACGTCCGGGTGGAACTGCTGGAGCCCTGACCCCTTGGGGGAGGGGGCAGGGCTCCATGCTCATGGGGGCTGGGGCGCGCGGGGCCCAGGGCTCTCAGGGTCAAGGTTCTTGGGCCCGCGCCGGCCCGGTCGCGCTTTCGGGGGGCCGGGCCGGACGCCTCAGGCGACGGGCCCCTGCATGTGCTCGCTGATCCACTGGATCAGGCCGCCGTTCTCCATGGCGGGCACATAGGTGGCCGCGTTGTGCTCGCCGCCCTGGATGACGTGGTACTTCGTCTTCACCGGGCCCTTGTTGCCGTACTTGGCGACGAAGGCGTCGATCGGCGGTTTGACCGGTTCGGTGCCGCCGACCTGGAGCCCCAGGTAGACGTCCGGGCCGCCCTTGGCGATCAGCCGCTGGGCGAGGACCTTGGAGTTGTTGTCCGCCCGCTCCTTCTCGTGGCCCTTCCACAGGAGGGAGTCGGGGACGATGTCCGGGCCGGAGGCGATGACGGCCTTGAACTTGTCCGGCTTCTGGAGCACCGACTTCAGGCCGGCGGAGCCGCCGGTGGAGGAGCCCATGAAGGCCCAGCCGTCACGGGACTTGATCGTCCGGAAGTTCTCCTTGATCAGCTGCGGGACGTCCTCGGTCAGCCAGGTGCCCATCTTGGGCTGGCCGGGGATGTCACTGCCGTCCCAGTAGCGGCCGGGGGTCGGGTCGCCCTTCCCGTCGTGGTTCTCCGGGTTGAGGACCGGCATGGCGATGATGAACGGGAGGCTCTTGCCTTCCTTCGCCCACTTCTGGATGGAGTCCTCCAGCTTGAGGTTGGACCCCATCCAGTAGTTGTTGGGGAACCCCGCGCCGCCCGGCAGCGCGATCAGCACCGGGAAGCCGCTGTCCTTGTACTTCGGGTCCTTGTACTCCTCGGGCGCCCAGACCCACACCTTGCCCGTGAAGCCGGACTTCTTCCCCTGGTACGTGGTGACGGCGATCTTGCTGCCGTCCTGCACCGTGCCGGAGATCTTGAAGTCGGCCTTGGGGCCGGTCGGCATCAGCGCCTTCGCGCCGGGCTTCCCGCCGCCGTTCTTGCCGCCGGACCCGTCGTCGAAGGAGATCGGGTCACCCTTGTCGGAGAAGACGTCGAAGTAGTTCAGCACCGGATAGGCGACGGCCCCGAGCACGGCTATGCACACCGCGACCAGGAACCAGCGCTTCGCCCGCTTGGCCCTGCGGTGGCCCCGCGACTGGTAGGCGCCGTTGGCTGAGTTGCTCATCCTGTCCCTCAGATCCCTCTGGACGTTTCTGCTGTCCCGAAGGACATGGCGGTCGTTTCCGTATGGGCGCTGTCATCGCCGCGGGGGCGCGGCCGTCGCCGCGCGGGCCGGGCGCGGTGCTGCCGTGGGGCCCCCGGAGGGCCCCACGGCGGTGATCAGGAGGGGTCCACCGGCCCCGAGAGGTGCTCACTGATCCACTTCATGCTGCCCTCGCCCATCCCCTTCACATAGGACTTCGCGTTGTGCGAACCGCCCTGGATGACCTGGAGACGGGTGTGGATGGGGCCCTTGTTGCCGTAGGTGGCGATGTACTTGTCCACCTTCCCCTTCACGGTCCCTTCAAGGGTGCCGTACTGGAAGGCGAGGTAGACGTCCGGGCCGCCCTTGGCGATCAGCTTCTTGGAGAGCAGCTCGGGGTTGTTCGCGTCCATCTCCTTCTGGTGGCCCTGCCACAGCCGGGAGTCGGGGACGATGTCCGGGCCGGACGCGATGACGGCCTTGAACTTGTCCGGGTGCTTCAGCACGGCCTTCAGGCCCGCGAAGCCGCCGGTGGAGGAGCCCATGAACGCCCAGCCGTCACGGGACTTGATCGTCCGGAAGTTCTCCTTGACGAGCTGCGGAACGTCCTCGGTCAGCCAGGTGCCCATCTTCGGCTGGCCCGGGATGTCACTGCCGTCCCAGTACAGCGGGTCGGCGTTCTGCGGGTTGAGGACGGGCATCGCGATGATGAAGGGCTTGCCCGTGCCCTCCTCGGACCACTTGGCGACGCTCGACTCCAGGCCGAGGTCGGTGCCCATCCAGTAGTTCATGGGGAAGCCGGGACCGCCGGGAAGGGCGATCAGCACCGGGAAACCGCTGTGCTTGTACTTCGGGTCCTTGTACTGCTTCGGGGCCCAGACCCAGACCTTGCCGGTGAAGCCGGACTTCTTGCCGTGGTACGTCACCACGCCGATCTCGGTGCCGTCGCTCAGGGTGTTGGCGTTCTTGAACGGGGCCGCCGGACCCGTCGGCATCGCGACCTTGGAGTCGGACGCCTGCTGGGCGCCCTTTCCGCCGTCGTTCCCCCCGGCCTGACCGCCGCCCGCCGGAATGTCCTGGCCGAAGCTGACCGGCTCGCCCTTCCGGGAGAAGGGGCCGATCTCCATGTACTTCATGACACCGGTGGTTATCAGGCCGAGGACGGCTATGGAGGCCACCACTATGATCCAGCGTTTCCGGCCGGATCGCCGGCGGCCCTGAGACCGGTAGGTCCCGCTCGAGTGCGTCATCGCGTCGCTCCGGACGATTCTGCTGCCCCGAAGGACATGACGGTTTGTTCCTCCCTAGTGGATGGGCAAACCGGGGAGGCGGGTTCCTGGGACAGCCCATGAATTGAGTCATAGGCTGAAAATCAGGGGCCGACAGGGGGCGTACGGCCCCTCCTGGGGGGAGGCGAAGGTCCCGATGCGGCCGTTGCTGGAGGAAGATCCGCGCACCGTCGGCCCGTACCGGCTGCTGGGGGTGCTCGGCGCGGGCGGCATGGGCCGGGTCTACGTGGGCCGCAACCCCGGCGGCCGAACGGTGGCGGTGAAGGTCGTCCACCCGCGGCTCGCCCTCGACGAGGAGTTCCGCTCGCGCTTCCGCCGCGAGGTGGAGACCGCGCGGCGGGTCGGCGGCGCCTGGACCGCGCCGGTCCTGGACGCGGACCCGGACGCGCCGGTGCCCTGGGTGGTCACGGGGTACGTGGCCGGGCCCTCCCTGGACCGGGCGGTCGCCGACGTCGGGCCGCTGCCCGAGCCGGCCGTCCGCGCGGTGGGCGCCGGGCTGGCCGAGGCGCTGGCCGCCGTGCACGCGCTGGGCCTCGTCCACCGGGACGTCAAACCCTCCAACGTGCTGCTGCCGCTCGACGGCCCGCGGCTGATCGACTTCGGCATCGCCCGGGCCATGGACGGCACGACCTCGCTCACCGCCACCGGCGTGGTGATCGGCTCGTCCGGGTACATGGCGCCCGAGCAGGTGCTGGGGCGCCCGCTGACCGGGGCGGCGGACGTCTTCTCGCTCGGCGCCGTCCTCGCCTTCGCCGCCGCGGGCGCGGCGCCGTTCCCCGGCGAGCACCACGCGTCGATCAACTACCGCGTGGTCCACGGCGATCCGGAGCTCGGGCCGGGCCTGGACGGTGAACTCCGCGAGCTGGTCACGGCCTGCCTCGCCAAGGACCCGGCCGACCGCCCGGCCCCCGAGGACCTCCTCCGCCGGCTCACCGGCGGCCGTCCGGCGGGTGACCTCGTGGGGCCCGGCTGGCTGCCGGCGCCGCTGGTGGAACAGGTGAGCCGGCAGGCGGTGGAACTGCTGGGGCTGGAGGGCGGGGGCGTTCCCTACGGTTCGCCCGGCGGTGCCTTCGGCCCGGCGACGGGCTATGTGCCGACGGAGGGGAACGGCGGGCCGCCGCCGGCGGGCGACGGCAGCGGCGGCGGGCACGGCACGGACGGCACGGATGGCCCGAGCGGCGGGAATGGCGGGAACGGCGGTCCGGCGGGCGCACGGGGACCGGCGGGGGCGGGCGGTGCCTTCGGGGCGCCTCCCTCGGCGCTCCCCGCGCCCCCGCCGGGCTCCTACGCGGAGTGGCCCGGCGGCGCGCTCCCCGCACGGGACGGCAGTGGGCCGGGCGCGGCGTACGGGCTCGGCGGGGACGCGTACGACGCCTTCGGTGCCTCCGGTGCCTCCGGCGCGAAGACCTACGGCGGGCCGGGCGCGGGACCGTACAGCGACCGCGGCCCGTACGGGGACCGCGGGCCGGCACCGGCCGCTCCCGGGCACGGCGGTCCCGGACGAGGCGGTCCCCAGCGGGCCGGTCCCGGCCGGAACGGGGCGCGCCGCCGGGCCGTTCTGGCCGGTGCGGCGGCGGCCGGCGCGGTGGTGGTCGTCCTCGCCGTGCTCCTGGGGCTGGGGGTGTGGCCGTTCGAGAGGGGCGGCGGGCACCACGGCAAGGCGGAGGCGTCCGCCGGGTCCGCGTCTCCGGGGGACGTCCCGCGCGGGTTCGTCGGGACGTGGACCGGAGCGGTCAAGCAGCGCGACGGCACCCCCAACGGATCGGTGACCTCCGTCATCGGCCAGGGGCGGAAGGGCGAGTACGTCGTCCGCAACAGCTACGACGTCCTCGGCGTCTTCCAGTGCCGCGCCAAGGCGGCGCTGCGGTCGGCCACTGCCACGAAGATCACGCTCCGCGAGGTGACCGACGGGCCGAGGGCGGCCGGCTGCACCGGCAGCGAGGCGACGCTCGTCTACACCCTCGGTCCCGACGGCACGCTCTCCTTCGCCTCCGACGACGCCCAGGGAGGCTCCCCCACGGCCACCCTCACCCGCTCCGGTGGCTGACCCCGGCCGCCCCCGGCGCTGTCGGACCCCTGGCGTAGGCTGGTTCGGACTTCACGAACCCCCTCCGAAGGGACGCACGGTGACAGAGCACGCCGACCTCTCGCCCTCTGAGATCGCAGCCGTCCTCGACCGCGCCGCCGCCGGCGGGCGGATCACCCCGGAGGAGGCGCTCGTCCTCTACCGGTCCGCCCCGCTGCACGCGCTGGGCGCGGCCGCGGACGCCGTGCGCCGCCGCCGCTACGCGGGTACGGAGCACATCGCGACGTACATCATCGAGCGCAACATCAACTACACGAACTCGTGCGTCACGGCGTGCAAGTTCTGCGCGTTCTACGCCCCGCCGAAGAGCGACAAGGTCTGGACCCGGCCCCTCGACGACATCCTGCGCCGCTGCGCGGAGACCGTGGAGCTGGGCGGCACGCAGATCATGTTCCAGGGCGGGCACCACCCGGACTACGGCGTGGAGTACTACGAGGAGCACTTCTCCGCCATCAAGAAGGCGTTCCCGCAGCTCGTCATCCACTCGCTGGGCGCCTCCGAGGTCGACCACATGGCGCGGATCTCGGGCGTGAGCGCCGAGGAGGCGATCCGCCGGATCCACGCGGCGGGCCTGGACTCGTTCGCGGGCGCCGGCGCCGAGCTGCTGCCCGAGCGGCCGCGCAAGGCCATCGCGCCGCTGAAGGAGTCGGGCGAGCGCTGGCTGGAGATCATGGAGATCGCCCACAAGCTGGGCGTCGAGTCGACCTCCACCATGCTGATGGGCACGGGCGAGACCAACGCCGAGCGGATCGAGCACCTGCGGATGATCCGCGACGTGCAGGACCGCACGGGCGGCTTCCGCGCGTTCATCCCGTACACCTACCAGCCCGAGAACAACCACCTGAAGGGCCGGACGCAGGCGACGATCTTCGAGTACCTGCGCATGATCGCCATCGCGCGGCTGTTCCTCGACAACGTCGCCCACATCCAGGGTTCCTGGCTGACCACGGGCAAGGAGGTCGGCCAGCTGTCGCTGCACTACGGCGCGGACGACCTGGGCTCGATCATGCTGGAGGAGAACGTCGTCTCCTCGGCGGGCGCCAAGCACCGCTCGAACCGCCAGGAGATCATCGACCTGATCCGCAAGGCGGGCCGCGTCCCGGCGCAGCGGACGACGACGTACGAGCACATCGTGGTCCACGACGACCCGGCGGACGACCCGGTCGACGACCGCGTCGTCTCGCACCTCTCCTCCACGGCGATCGAGGGCGGCACGGCCCACCCGGAGCTCAAGCTCGTCGCCGCCGACTGAGGCGGGACCTTCCGGTGCTGACGATCCACGCGGCCGGGCTGCTGCTCACCGGCGACCCGGCGGCGGAGCCCGTGCCCGGCGGCGCGGTCCTCGTCGACGGCGGGGCCGTCGCGGCCCTCGGCCCGCTCGACGAGGTGACGGCGGCGTACCCGGGCGCGCGCGTACGCCGCTGGCCGGGCGTCCTGACGCCCGGCCTCCGGCAGTGGCACGGCCTGTGGCTGCTGACCCGCGCCTACCACCCGGACCCGCGCGAGTACGACGAACTCGGCGACCGCCCGCTGACGGGCGACCGCCTCACGGCCCTGGACATGCCGGAGACCCGCAGGTCGGGCAGTGTCCGGCGGGGCCTCCAGCGCATGCTGCGCTACGGCACGACGGCGGTCGGCGGCCCCTTCCGCGACACGGTGGTCCGCACGGCCGTGTCCCGCTCCGGCCTGCGGGAGGTCCCGTCGACCCTCGCCCCCGGCATCACGGCCGCGCCGCCGGACCTCGACCCGTTCCGCACCGCCTCCGCCCTGGCCGATGTGATCCCCGCCCCCCTGACCGTCGGCGGCCGCGCCGACCTGGCCGCGTTCGACGTCCCGGACGAGGCGGGTCTGGTGGCGGCGGGGGCGGGTACGTGTGTGGCGACGGTGCTGGCCGGACGGCTGGTCTACCGGGGGCACTGACGCTGCCACGCCGTCAGTGTTCCGCCACGGGATCACCACAACGGGTGGCAGTACCGTCGTACACAGGACCGCGAACCGTCCTGGCGTCCACACTCTGGCCCATGGGAGCAGTGATGACCGCAGACCGGCCGGCGAAGGCCACTCCGGAGAACTGGATGTTCCCGCCTGCGGACGGCTGGACGTACGCCCAGGTCAGGGAGCTCGACCTGCCCTTCGACTGGGAGCTGGTGGACGGAGTGATCGTGGTTCGGGGGCAGACCAGGCTGTGGCATGACACCGTGCGCGACGAGTTGCGCTTCCATCTCCGTCAGGCTTGCCCCGAGGAGTACCGCGTCAATGTCGAGCGCTGCGTGATGCTTGAGGACAGGACCGTCGTCAAGCCCGACGTCGTGGTCTGCGACAGGAAGGAACTCGACTTCCTCGATGTCGAGTGCACAGCCGTCGACAAGGTGAGGCTTGCGGTCGAGGTCGTCTCACCGGGTTCGCGCAGCGACGACCGGTTCCGCAAGCCGGCACAGTTCGCGCACGCGGGGGTGCCGTTCTACTGGCGTGTCGAGTTGGAGGCCGAGGACCGGAGCCTCGCGGTACACGAGTTCTGGCTGCCCGTCGGTGAGGAGGCATATGTACCCGCTCCCCTGCATCCGGTGCACCGGGGGACGCTGATCACCGATATGCCGTTCCCGGTCGAGATCGATCTGAAGGCCGTACTGGGTGGGTGACGCGGCCAAGGCCACGCCCGACACTTGGATGTTCCCGCCCTGGGAGGGCTGGACGGTGGAGCAGGTGGCCGACCTGGAGCTTTCCTTCGACTGGGAGCTGGTGGACGGGAACGTCGCGGCCCGGCGGTGCACGGACCTCTGGCACAACCACATCCGACAAGGGATCTACGGTCACCTGGCGGATGCGGCTCCCCGACCGTACAAGGTGCTCTCCGGCCAGTGGACAGTGGTCGACGAGACGAATGTCGCTGTGCCCGACATCGTCGTCTTCGATGCCACCGGGTTCGATGTCCTGGGAGACGAGGACATCAGGGCCCGGGAATCCATTCTCATGATCGAGGTGGTCTCACCGGGAACGCGCCAGGACGACCGCGTCCGCAAGCCTGCCCTATACGCCTCCGCCGGGGTGAAGAACTACTGGCGCGTCGAGCGCGTCGAGGACGGGCTGCCGGAGGTGCACGAGTTCTGGCTGCACAAGGAGACCGGGCAGTACGTCTCGGCCCCCGACCGGCCGGTGCACACCGGCAAGCTGGAGACCGACCGGCCGTTCCCCGTCGTCATCGACCTGGCGAGCCTGGTCGAGCTCTGAGGGCGGCGCTGCCGTCAAGGATGCGTAGCGGGCGGCGGCGGAAGCGTCAGCAGTCCGTCAAGGAGAACCATCCCCTCCGCTTTCTTCGGCAGAGTGATCGACGCGGGCCGGCCGCTCCGGTCGTCCGCGGTGCGGAGTGGAGGGCCCGGCCGTCCGACGGCGGGCCGGAAGAGCGTGTGCCATCGGTGCGGGACGGCGGCCGTCGACGGGCGGGGTGCCGGTTCCGGGGGACGTGCCGGTGGGCCTGGGGGCGCGGGGGCTCGCAGGAGGGGCGCTCACCGTGCCGCGGGAGCGACGTCGTCGCGGAGCGGCCGGGCCGTCCAGAGGCCCCTGTGTCCGGGGGCGGGGGGCGGAGGTGAAGAATGGGGGGCGTGACCCGAGCCTCCCTGGACAAGCAGCCGCACGAAGTCGCCGCGATGTTCGACGACGTGGCGGCCAAGTACGACCTGACCAACGATGTGATCTCGCTGGGCCAGGCCCGGCGGTGGCGCAAGCACGTGGCGGCGGCCGTCGCGGGGCGGCCGGGGGAGCGGGTGCTGGACCTCGCGGCCGGCACGGGGACCTCGTCCATCCCGTTCAGCGCGGACGGCGCGTACGTCGTCCCCTGCGACTTCTCGCTGGGCATGCTGCGCGAGGGGAAGAAGCGGCACGAGTGGCTGCCGCTGACCGCCGGTGACGCGACCCGGCTGCCGTTCGCGGACGAGGTGTTCGACGCCGTCACCATCTCCTACGGGCTCCGCAACGTGCAGGACACCGACGCCGCGCTGCGCGAGATGCTGCGCGTCACCAAGCCCGGCGGCCGGGTGGTGATCTGCGAGTTCAGCCACCCCACCTGGAAGCCGTTCCGGACCGTCTACTCCGAGTACCTGATGCGGGCGCTGCCCACGGTCGCGCGCGCGGTGAGCAGCAGCCCGGACGCGTACGTCTACCTCGCCGAGTCCATCCCCGCCTGGCCGGACCAGCCGGCGCTCGCGGGACGGCTCCAGCAGGCCGGCTGGACGGACGTGGCGTGGCGCAACCTCGCGGGCGGGATCGTCGCCCTGCACCGGGGTCGGAAAGCGGCCACTCCCGCGGGCTGACGTTCGGTAAGGTTCCGGCCCCGGCTTCCCTGTTCAGGGCCGGGAGACACCGAGTCACCGGAGCTTGTATGACGTCGTTCTGCCCGTCTTGTGGGGCTGCCTTCGTGGCTGATGCCCGCTTCTGCATGGCGTGCGGCAAGGAGCGGCCCGTGGCGGAGGCGGCCGGCGCGCCGCCCCCGCCGCCTGTCGCGCCGCCCCGGCCGGGTGGGGCGCCTCCGCTCGGCGCGACGCCCCCGCCGTTCGCTCCGCCGCCGGCCGCGCCGCCGCAGACCCCGTCGCCGTATGCCACGCAGGGCACGTACGTCCCGCAGGCCCCGCACGCCGGCGCGTACGGGCCGCCGCCCGCCGCTCCTCCGGGCGTTCCGGGCATGCCGGCCGCGCCGGGACCCGTGGCCGTCTTCCTGCGCCGGGTGTTCACCGGCGACTGGGCGGGCTCGGTCCTGGCGGCCCTGTGGCCCGTGGGTCTGCTGCTGCTCCTCGCGATCTGCTTCTCGTCGCCCTCCTGGGGGTCGGACGAGGACGACCTGTCCTGGTCGGGGCGGTTCCAGATGGTGATCGCGCTGATGCTCCAGGGGCTCGGCGGCACCGCCGAGGTCTCGGGGGGAGGGTCGCCGTTCGGTCCGTCGCGGGTCAGCGGGTCCATATCCTTCTGGCTGCTCACCCTGACGGTCCTGTGGATCGCCGCCGTGGTCCTCGGTGCCCGGTGGCTCCGCCGGGCCCGGCCGGCCGGCGCCGGCATCGACGCCGCGCCGCGCGTCGGGCTGCTGGCCGGCGTGGTGGTGCTGGCGCTGGGGCTGTACGGGCAGCCGGAGGAGAGCGGCGTCGAGCTGTCGACCACACCGGTGCTCGCGGCGCTGTTCACCTTCGCGCTCACCACGGTGCTCAGCGGTGCCGTGCTCGCGCGGGACACCGTCCTCCCCCGGCTCGGCCCCGGCGCGCGGATGGTCCTGCGGGCGCTCGGCACGGCTCTGCGCGCCCTCGCCCTGGCCGTGGGCCTCTGGTCCGTCGCGCTCCTCGTCATCGTCCTCTACCAGCTCGACAAGGAAGGCGACCTCAACGGCTGGGCACTGGTGGGCATCCTGGTCTTCCTGGTCAACGCGGCGCTCGTGTGCGTCGGCGGCTCCTGGGGCGCCGACCTCAGCGCCAGGCTGGGCGCGAACGGCGGTGGCTACGGAGGCGGTTACGACGACGGGGGCTTCGGGTACGGGCGCTCGTCCGGTTCCGGGTCCTTCGGGTCCTCCTCCGGTTTCGGCCGCAACCACGACTTCGGCCTCTCCGAAGCCGGTGACGTGTGGGGGAGCTGGGCCCAGGCCGGCATCGTGGCGATGGGCGTGCTCTGTGCCCTGTCGCTGACCCTGATGCTGGTGCGCCGCTCGCGTGAGGGCCGCAAGGAGCAGGTGCTGTCAGGGGTGTTCTTCCTGGCGGCGGTGTGGCTGCTGGGGCTCGCCGCGGGGATCTCCTCCGAGTGGAAGGGGCGTTCCGGCGGGGACCTGATCGGCTCCTTCGCCAACACCGAACTCGGCGTCAACGGCGGTGAGCTGTTCCTCTTCGGGATGCTGTGGACGGCCGGCGCGGTGCTGCTCGCGGTGCTCGTCAGCAGCGGGCGCGGGACGGGCGGGACGTACGCGGGTCCGTATGGGCCCCCGCCCGGGCCCCCCGCGCCGTTCCACGCGCCGTACGCTCCCCCGATGGGCGCCCCCGGCGCCGCCCCCACTCCCGGGATGCCTCCCGTGCCCCCGGCCGCGCCTCCCGGCACGCCGCCCCCGGCCGCCCCGCCCGCCGGGCCGCCCGTGTCCCCGGCGGGGAGCGCGGGCGCCGGCGCCGTGGCCGGGACCACCCCGCCCGCGGGCGCGCCGTCGGCGGCCGGCCCGACGCCCGCCGAACCGCCCACCGCCGTCGAGCAGTCCACCGCCGTCGAGCCGCGCACGGCCGCCGAGTCGCCCACCGTCGTCAGGCCGCCCGCCGGCGGGACCGGCCCGTCGGCGAGCTCCGCCGGGGCAGCGGCCGCGGAGCCCGTCACCGCCGTCGATCCCACCGCGTCGGTCGCCGCGCCCGCGCCCGCGCCCGAACCCGCCCCCGCCCGCGGCCGGGTCCTGCGGTGGGCGGCCGTCGGTGTGGCGGCGTTCGTGGTCGGCGGCGTCGCCGCGGCCGGTGTGCTGCTGGTGAACAAGGACGGTGGCAAGGACGATGGCAAGGAGGACCGCGCGTCCCGGCAGGCCACGAGCCGCGACCAGCGCCCCGCCGGGGGAACCGGCGGCGCCGCCGCCTCCGCGTCCCCCGCGCCGTCGGACTCCCCGTCCGCCGGACCGGCGGCCCCGTCGGAGTCCGCCCCGGGCGGCCCGGCCGGCACCGGGACGCCGTCGAGCACCCCGGACGTCCCCGCCGGTACCAGGACCGCCGCCCCCGACGCGCACGAGCACGTGACGGACCCGACGCGGGACGCGCCGAAGTACTACGAGCTGACCGCCGCCCCGGAGGGTTTCGCGCTCGCCGTCCCCGAGGGCTGGCGCCGTGAGGACAAGGGCAGCGGCCAGATCGACTGGCACGGCCCCACCGGTCCGGAGCACCTGCGCGTCGGCATCGTGAAGAAGGCCGACCAGTCGGCCTACGAGCACTTCGGCGAGCTGGAGCGGACCGTCGCCAAGGAGGACGGCTACCGTCGGCTCCAGTTGACCCGCAACACCTTCAAGGACCGTCCCGGCGCCCTGTGGGAGTGGACCTGGAACGACCACGGCCGCACCATGCACGCCGTCAACCAGGCGTACGTGGACGCCTCCGGGACCGAGTACGCCATCCTCTACCAGGGCCGCGAGGACATGGGCAGCGCGGACGGCTGGCACCGGACGTTCGACACCGCGCTCGACCACTGGACGGCCGGGAAGGACTGAGCCGAGGACCGGCCGGACCCGTAAGGGACATCCCGGGGCGTGTGGACGGCGGACGTCCCCACGCCCCGGCGCGCGTCCGGTCCCGCCGCGTCCGCCGAGTCCATACCGCGGCACCGCCCACCCGAGCGTCGGCCCACCGGCCACCCCGCCGCGTCCGGCTCCTAGACTCGTCGGAGACCGAGCAGTCCCCTCCACGCACCCGAACGGGAGAGCCGACGTGACCGACGTCCCTGCCGAACACACCGCCGATGTGATCGTGGTCGGGGCCGGCCCCGCCGGCTCCGCCACCGCGTACCACCTGGCCAGGACCGGCCTTGACGTGCTCCTTCTGGAGAAGACGGCGTTCCCGCGCGAGAAGGTCTGCGGCGACGGCCTCACCCCGCGCGCCACCAAGCAGCTCATCGCCATGGGCATCGACATCTCGGAAGAGGCCGGCTGGCTGCGCAACAAGGGCCTGCGCATCATCGCGGGCGGCAACCGGCTCCAGCTCGACTGGCCGGATCTCGCCTCGTTCCCCGACTACGGGCTGGTCCGCAAGCGCGACGACTTCGACGAGCAGCTCGCCCGGCAGGCCGTCAAGGCGGGCGCCCGGCTGTACGAGCGGTGCAACGTCGGCGCGCCGGTCCTCGACGAGCGCACCGGCCGGGTCACCGGCGTGGAGGCGAAGCTGGGCGAGGAGAAGGCGCCGGTCACCTTCCACGCCCCGCTCGTCGTCGCCGCCGACGGCAACTCGACGCGGCTCTCCGTCGCCCTCGGCCTGCACCGCCGTGACGACCGTCCGATGGGCGTGGCCGTCCGTACGTACTTCACCTCCCCGCGCCACGACGACGACTACCTGGAGTCGTGGCTGGAGCTGTGGGACCGGCGCGGCGCCGAGGACCGGCTGCTGCCCGGCTACGGCTGGGTCTTCGGCATGGGCGACGGCACCAGCAACGTCGGTCTCGGCGTCCTCAACACCTCCGCGTCCTTCAAGGAGCTGGACTGGCGCGAGGTGCTGAAGGCGTGGTGCGCCTCCATGCCGGAGGAGTGGGGCTACACGCCGGAGAACATGACCGGCCCGATCCGCGGCGCCGCGCTGCCGATGGCGTTCAACCGCCAGCCGCACTACACGCGCGGCCTGTTGCTGGTGGGGGACGCGGGCGGGCTGGTGAACCCGTTCAACGGCGAGGGCATCGCCTATGCGATGGAATCCGGCCAGATCGCCGCCGAGGTCATCGTCCAGGCCCTCGGCCGGGCCACCCCCGAGCAGCGTGAACTTGCCCTGCGCCGCTACCCGAAGGTGCTCAAGGACACCTACGGCGGCTACTACACGCTCGGGCGCGCCTTCGTGAAGCTCATCGGCAACCCGAAGATCATGAAGCTGGCCACCGAACGCGGCCTGACCCACCCGATGTTGATGAAGTTCACACTGAAGCTGCTGGCGAATCTCACGGATCCGACGCATGGTGATGCCATGGACCGTGTCATCAACGGCCTGAGCAGGATCGCCCCCAAGGCCTGACCGGCCGGGGGCGACGCGGCGAGCCCCAACCACCCTTCCGGAGCGCGGTGTTCCGGCCCTGATTCTTTACATGTCAGGGTCCGGAACGTCGCGCTCCGTTGGTATTAACCCGTTCGATACAGCTATTTCACAACAGGTATTGACAATTACTCGCTACGGACGAGTAGGGTCATGCGTGCTTGGTGAAACAGTTGTGACTCTCCGTACAGGGAAAGGCTCGACTTCATGTCGCTCCGGAGTGGTGGCGAGGACCAGTTAGCGCGTAACCAGCAGGAGTTCGCGCGTCAGGCGAGTACGTTCGAGGACGCGCGGCTGAACACCGCGTTCACCATGCGGTTGCGGGAACTGGTCGAGTTCGCCGCCCCCCGGCCCGAGGACGTCTGTCTGGAGGTCGCCTGCGGCACGGGGCTCGTGTCCCGGGCGCTCGCCGGTCACGTCCGGCATGTGACGGCGCTGGACGCCACCCCCGAGATGCTCGCCACGGGCAAGCGGGAGGCCGACGCCGAGGGGTTGTCCCAGGTCGTCTACCAGCAGGGCGACGCCGCCCGGCTGCCGTTCCTGGACGCCTCGTTCTCCCTGGTCGTCACCCGTTTCTCGCTTCATCACGTGGCCTCCCCGGAGGCCGTCGTCCGGGAGCTGGTGCGGGTCTGCCGGCCCGGCGGGCGCATCGTCGTCGCCGACATGGTCCGCCGCCCCGAGCTGGGCGGCGACCCCGACCGCATCGAGCGGCTGCGCGATCCCTCGCACGGCACGATGCTCACCGTCGACCGGATCACCGAGCTGTTCACCGCCGCCGGCGGTGACGTCCGCGATACCGAAGTCATCGACGTCCAGCGGCCGTTGACGCCATGGCTGGAACAGGCGCGCACGCCGGCGGAGACCGCGGCGCGCATCGAAAGCGAATTGGCCGAGGAATTGGCCGGCGGCCCGGTGTCCGGAATGCGCCCCGTCACTCTCGACGGCAGGTTGCATTACACCCAGAGCTGGGTCCAGCTCCTCGCGGTACCGGACTGACCGCCGGGCCCGCCGCGCCGCGTCGCGCCACGGCCCACCGACCAACGGAACGTGCTCCACATCGACCAGAGCCGGCGGACCGCCGCCGGTGCGCCGCCGCCCGGGACGGACCGGGCGGAACGGGGGAGACAGCACAGTGCCGCATACCGATCACACCCACCGCTTGGACATCGACCTCATACCCGCCCATACCGGCACCACGCCGTTCGGCACCTGCTACCAGCAGTGTGTGGCGAACCTCGCCGCGTGGTACGGACTGCCCGACGCCGAGGACGTCCTCGTCACCACCTGGGGCTTCGGCTGGGACGGCGGAAGTGTCCTGCGGGACGGCGACCGCTGGGTGACGGCGGCCGCCCGCCTCTACGGACTCCCGCTCCGGGAAAGGCGGTTCGGCTCCTACGAGGAGCTCCGCGCCCTGGAGAAGGCCGAACTGGCCGCCGGGCGCCCGCTAGCCGCGGCCGTCGACGCCTACTGGCTGCCCTCGGAGTACGAGGGCGTCGAACACCTCGCCCACTGCGTCCTGCTCACCGGCCGGGACGCGGACGGGGTCACCATCGTCGACCCCATGAACCGCCCGGAGCCCGTCCGGTACCCCGAGGAGCGCTGGCGGACCCTGCGCTCGGCGGACGCGGCCGACGGCTTCCGCACCTTCCTGCTGTCCGGCGGGCCCACCCGCAAGCCGTCCGCCCATGACCTGGCGCGGGCCGTGAGCGAGGACCGGCGCACGCACCACGAGCGGGACACCGCGGCCCTCGCGGCGTACATCGAGGCGTGCGACGCGGCCGAGGCCGGCACCCTCGACGTGAGCGGCGCCGCCGCCGAGCGGCACTTCCTCGGCAGACTCCTCCGCCATCTCGCGGACGAGCTGCCGCAGTTGGAGCCCGTGGCCGTCGAGGCCGCGTCCCTCACCCGGCGCTGGTACCTGGTGCACACGCTGTCCCGCGAGTCCGGCGGATCGCCGGAGGGGCGGCGGCGCCTGGTCCGCATGCTGCGCGACCTCCAGGGGCGCGAGGAACGGCTGGCGGCCCACGTCGACGAAGCCGTCGCCGCCCTGGGCGCGTAGTCCCGAAGTCGCCCACCCCGTAAGGGCGGTTCCCTAGGGCTGCCCGCCGGGGGAAAACGTTTCCACTCTCCCACCCTTTGCTTCGCGCACTCGCGCATCAGCACTCTCTGTAAGGCTAGGAGTACTTCCCGTGCCCGAAAGCGCAACACCCTGCGAGCACGCCGTCCGTGAGGCGCTCGCCCAGCACTCGGACCTCGGTGCCGCCGCGCACGAGCTGCCCGCCGACGGCGACCTCTACGCCGCCGGGCTCACCTCGCTGGCCTCCGTGCGGGTGATGCTCGCCCTGGAGGAGCGGCTCTCGGTCGAGATCCCCGAGGAGCGCATCGGCCGCGCCCTCTTCGGCTCGATCGCCCATCTCACCGGGGTCCTCGACGAGTTGACCGGTGACCGTGACGAGGCCGTGGGGGCCGGCCGATGACCGCACCCGCCGCCGAACGCTTCGTCTTGACGGAGCGTCAGGCGCGCGACGCGGCCGCCGCGGTGGCGAAGGCGGCGGCCGAGCACGCCGCCGCCACCGACCGGGACGCGGCCTTCCCGGCCGTCGGCGTCGCCGCCCTCCGCGAGCACGGCCTGCTGTCCGCCGCCGTCCCCAAGGAGTACGGCGGCCACGGTCTCGACCCGCGCACCCTGACCCGGATCGGCGCCCGGCTGGCCGGCGGCTGCGCCGCCACCGCCATGATCTGGGCGATGCACCAGCTCCAGGTGGCCTGCCTGGCCCGCGGCGCCGCGGCCTCGCCGGAGATCGCGGCGGCCCTGGCGGACATCGCCGAGCGGCAGCTGCTGATCGCCTCCATCACCTCCGAGGTGGGCGTCGGCGGCGACATGCGGCGCAGCGTCGCCGCCGTGGAGCCGGCCGGCGACAGCATGGTCCGGCTGACGAAGAAGGCCACCACCGTCTCGTACGGCGAGCACGCCGACGGCTTCCTCGTCACCGCCCGCTCGGGCCCCGACGCGGCCCCGACCGACCAGGTCGCGGTGCTCGTCATGGCCGAGCACGCGGAGCTGGAGCGGACCGGCGACTGGAACCCGCTGGGCATGCGCGGCACGTGCAGCCCGCCGTTCACGATGAGCGCGACCGTGCCCGCAGGCATGGTGGTGCCCGAGCCGTTCGGGGAGACCGCCACCCGCTGCATGGTGCCGCTCTCGCACCTGCTGTGGTCGGGCGTCTGGACGGGCGTCGCCGCGGACGCGGTGCGCCGCGCGGTGGCGTACTCGAAGATCCGGATGCGCGCCCAGCTCAAGGCCGGGCGCACGCAGGACGACCCGCGCCTCGGCCGGGCCTACGCCGACCTGAGGGTGCTCCAGGACACGGTGGCGCGGTTCGCCGACGACTACGCCGTGTGGGACGCCGCCCAGGACGCGGACACCACCGCCATGACCGTCCGGGCCAACGCGCTGAAGACCGGCGTGTCGGTGGACGCGGTACGGGTGGTGGAGCAGGCGCTGGAGATCTGCGGGATGGCCGGCTACAGCGAGTCCGGCCCGTACTCCGTCGCCCGCCACCTGCGGGACCTCTACTCGGCCCGCCTGATGATCGCCAACGGCCGCCTTGAGCTGGCCAATTCCGAACTGCTGCTTCTCACGGGGGACCTGATACAGGAATGACCGGCATCGACACCCGGGCGGCCCGCGCCGCCGACGACCTGACGGCCGGGGGCTGGGCGCTGCCCGCCGGCGCGGTGGGGACCCACCGCTTCACTCCCAAGTTCGAGGCGGTGATCGCCGGCCTCCAGGCCCGGCTGACCGCCCTGGGCGGCACCGAGGGGCCGGTCTGGCACCCGCCGGTGCTCTCCCGGTCCCTGATCGACCGCGCCGAGTACGCGGAGTCGTTCCCGCACCTGCTGGGCTCGGTGAACGCCATGGACGAGGACGCGGACGGCGTGGTGCTCGCCCCCGCCGCCTGCTACCCGGTCTACCCCGGGCTCGCGGACGGCACGGTCGGGGAGCAGGCCCACTTCGACGTGGCCGGCTACTGCTACCGCCACGAGGCCACCAGCGAGCTCGGCCGGTTCCGGACGTTCCGGATGCGCGAGTTCGTCACCGTCGGCGCCGAGGAGCCGGTGACCGCCTGGCGGAACGCCTGGATCGAGCGCGGCGAGAAGCTCTTCGCCGAGCTCGGCGTGGCCGTCGAGGTGAAGTCGGCCACCGACCCGTTCTTCGGCCCCGGCGGGCGCCTGATGCGCGCCAGCCAGCTGGAGCAGGACCTGAAGTACGAGTTCGTGGCCAAGGTGTCCCCCGAGGACCCCGGCACGGCCATCGCCTCCGCCAACTGCCACAAGGACCACCTGGGCGCCCGGTTCGCCGTCCGGCTGCCCGGCGGCGGCACCGCGCACAGCGCCTGCGCCGCCTTCGGCCTGGAGCGCATCGCACTCGCCCTGATCAACGCCCACGGCGACGACCTGAACGACTGGCCCGCGCTCGCCGCGGCCCTGCCCACCCCCGGGAGCCCGGCATGACGCACGTCCCCCACCACCTGGTCACCGGCGCCACCGGTTTCGTCGGCGGCGCCCTCGTCCTCGAACTCCTCGCCCGCACCGACGCCGAGATCCACTGCGTCGTCCGGCCGCGCAAGGACCTCTCCGCCGAGGAGCGGCTGCGCTCCGCGCTGACCACGGCCGCCGCCTCGTACGGCATCACGGACCTCGACGAGGCCATCGCCACCCGCTGCCACCCCGTCGAGGGCGACCTCACCGCCGAGGCGTGCGGCGTCGACGCGGCCGCGCTGCCCGAGGTCGAGCAGGTCTGGCACGTCGCCGCCTCGCTCGCCTACGAGGAGCACCGCCGGGAGGAGATCCTCCGCGACAACCTCGGCGGCACGCGGCACGTCCTGGAGCTGGCCCGGGCGCTGAAGTCGCCCACGTTCAACTACGTTTCGACGGCCTACGTGGCCGGCGACCGCACCGGCTTCATCCCGGCCGAGCGGGTCGGCGAGGGCGTGGTCAGCAACAACGCCTACGAGCACAGCAAGATCCAGGCCGAACGGGCCGTCTACGCGGCCGGGTTCGAGCGCACCCGCATCTTCCGCCCCAGCATCGTCATCGGCCACAGCCGCACCTTCGCGGCGACCAGCTTCACCGGCCTCTACGGCTTTGTGAAGGGCCTCCAGAAGGCCCGCTCGGAGGTCCGCGCCACCCTCGGCGACATGCTCGTCTTCCGCCCGCTGCGGCTCCGCGCCACCGAGGACGCGCTGGTCAACTTCATCCCCGTCGACCACGTCGTCTCGGCGGCCGTCGGCGTGGCCCTGGCGGACGGCCCCACCGACGTCTACCACCTGGCCAACACCGAGCAGCCGACCGTCGGCGACACCCTCGCGGAGCTGTGCGACCAGCTCGCGATCAAGCACCCGCACTACGTCGACAGCACCGACGAGTTCACGCTTATTGACGAACGGGTCGACGAGCGCGTTGAGTTCTACCGATCGTACGTCAACGGCACCAAGGACTTCGACGTCGCCAACGTGCAGAAGCTGCTCGGCGACGACGTCCTCAGCCACGCCCTGCCGCGCGAGCGGCTCGCCGAGTTCATCGGCTGGTACCTGGAGCACCACCGCGCACGGAAGGGAAAGAACGCGTGAAGCGCGAAGGCATCGAGTCCTGGGATCTCGCCTACGACGGCAAGCAGGACCTCCACGAGACGGAGGACGGCTGCAAGCTGTACTACGAGATGCGCGGCGAGAGCGGCCCGGTGGTCACCTTCGTCTCCACCATCTACGTGGTCAGCACCGCCTGGCGGAACTTCACCGGCTCCCTGGTGGACGGCCACCGGCTGCTCACCTACGACCTGCGCAACCAGGGCGCGTCGGAGAGCAAGCCGGCGGATTTCGCCCGGCACGCCGACGACCTGCGGTCGCTGCTCGACGGACTGGGGATCGAGAAGACGTACCTGGTCGGCACCTCCATCTCCACCCTGATCTGCCGCGACTTCGCCGTCGCCCACCCCGACCGGGTGGCCGGCCTGGTGCTCGTCGGCCCGCCGCTCAGCCCGAAGGGCTCGTCGCGCCGCCGCCGCATCGCCAAGTCCTGGCTGAACGCCCTGGAGACGGGCGGGCCGCGAGCCCTGTTCGACCTCATCTACCCGCTGGTCTTCGGCGAGAAGGCCATCGCCGAGGGCGGCTCCGGCGCCTACCTCGCCCTCCGCGAGCGCTTCCTCGCCATGAACTCCACCGCCCAGCTCGCCGCCAACCTGCGCGAGGCGCTGGAGGCGGACGACAAGGCCGAGCTGCTGGAGCGGATCCCCGCGCCGACGCTGCTGCTCAGCGGCGACGACGACTTCTCGACGACGGAGTCCACGCTGCGGAACGTCGCGGGGCTGCTGAAGAGTGCCGCCGTCGAGATCATCGAGGAGTGCGGACACCTGCCGTACTTCGAGCGTCCGGACGAGTTCCAGGACGCGATCGCCCGGTTCGTGGCGTCCGCCGAGGGCGGCGGGTTCCCGGAGACGTTCGTGCCGCGGGCGGTTGGAGCACTGGTATGACGGACGACATCCTGAAGCGGCTGGTCGCCCTGCTGGAGCGGGTCGCCGCCGTCGAGCTGGACGGCCGGCCGGTCACCGAGACGGGCCCGGACTCGCTGCGGGCGCTGGGACTGACGTCGGTGCGGCTGATGGAGTTCCTGGTCGCGGTCGAGGACGAGTTCGATCTGATCTGGGACGACGATGTGGAGGAAGCGGTGATCGGGTCGCTGGAGGGGATGGCCCGGTACATCGCGGAGGGGGCGGCGGTGCGCGCCGGATAGCCGGGGGGTTCGCCCCAGTCCCTCCCCCCAGAGGGGGTACCCCCACCTTCGCCGTTTCCTGGGGCTGCGCCCCAGACCCCCTTGTCGCGGCTTCGCCGCTCGTCCTCAAACTCCCCCAGAGGGGGGACCCCCAACGGGCTGAATATCGCGCCTGGGCGCACACTCCAGCCCGTCCGGCGTTTGAGGACCTCGCGGCGAAGCCGCGATGCCGGGGCGCGGGCCCTCCCGCAAGAAACGGTGAAAGGGCGGGACAGGGGCACCTACAACCACCTCGCCCACAGCAACGTTCACTCACGACCACAGGTGGACCCAGTGACCGCAGAAACAACAAAGGCCAAGCGCCCAGCGTTCCTCACCGACTACACCCCCACCCGCTACCGCAAACGCCTCACCCCCCTCTCCCGAGTCCCCATCACCGGCCGCATCGGCGAGGTCTGGCACCTCGCCGCCCAGCGCCACCCCCGCAACCCCGTCATCGTCGACCGCGCCCCCGACGTCGACCGCGAGGGCCCGCTGGAGCGCAGCTACCTGCAGTGGGCCGCGCTCGTCGACGACCTCGCGTCCCGGCTGCACGCGCTGGGCGTGCAGGAGTGGGACCGGGTCGCCGTCGTGAAGCGGAACCACCTCGACGTCGCCCTGCTCGCCTCCGCCGCCGCGCGGATCGGCGCCGTGCCCGCGCTGATCACCGACCACCACGACGCGCGCACCCTCGCGGTGATGCTCGGCCGGCTGGAGAAGCCGTTCCTGATCACGGACCGGCAGGCGCTGGAGCGCATGGGTCTCGACAAGGAGGCCGTCGCCGAGCTCACCGAGAAGACGGCCTGCGTCGACGACGTCCCGGAGGACCGGCCCGACGTCGTCTCCTTCGACGGGCTGCGCGGCGGACCGGTCGTCGAACCCCGGCTTCGCGCCTGGGAGGAGCCGATGGTCATCACCCACACCTCGGGCACCACCGGCGTCCCCAAGCTCGTACTGCACTCGGCCGAGTCGCTGTACTCGCTGGGCCTGGTCGAGGCCGAGCGGTGGCCGTTCTTCCGGCTGCGGGACGACGACACCGTCGCGTTCTGCGAGCCGTACTCGCACCAGCGCATCATCACCGGGCTGCTGCCGCTGGCGACCGTCGCGCCCAAGCTCGTCATGATGTCGGACCCGCTCGCGCCGGTCGTCCGCGAGCTGCTCGTCGAGCACAAGCCGACGTTCGTCGAGACGCTGCCCAACGCCTTCCTCGCCTGGGAGGAGCTGGCGCAGGACCCGGCGAAGCCGTTCGCGAACGTCCGCGTCTTCGTCAACTCCTTCGACGCCATCCACACCCGCACCGTGCGCACCTTCCTCGCCGCGACCGAGCGGAAGCTGCCGGTCTGGGTGCAGTCCTGGAGCCAGACCGAGGCCGGCGCGGTGGCCATCCGCCCGTACACGCGCGGCTCGGTCAAGCGGCGCGGCCACCGGCCGCCGCCCACCCAGGTCCTCGGCTGGCCCGTCCCGGGCTTCGGCAGGCTCCGCGCCGTCGACCCGGACACGGGCGTGCCGGTGCGCCGGGGCGAGGTCGGCCTGATCCAGTTCTCCGCGCCGGGCCGCTGCCTCACCTACGTCGGCGAGAAGGAGCGGCACGACCTCAAGCGCGAGGGCCACTGGTGGAACCTCGGCGACATGGCGGTCATCAACCGCCTCGGCGCCGTCCGGCTCATCGACCGCGAGGTCGACCGGATCCCCGGCGCCAGCGCCCTGGAGATCGAGGACGTGCTGCTGGACCGGCTGCCGCGGACCACCGAGGTCATCGTCCTCGCCGTCGCGGGCGGGAAGCCGCAGCCCGTCTACAGCTCCCAGTTCGACCAGCCCGTGACCGAGGCGCAGTGGCGCGCGGCCACCGCCGATCTGCCGGAGATGGCCGAGCCCATCCACATCCGGTGGGAGGAGTTCCCCCGAACCGCCACGTGGAAGGTGCGCCGCGTCATGCTCCGCGAGCAGCTGCTCGAGGACGCCGACGGCATCGGATACGGCACCTGGACGTAGCGGTCACGTCAACCGGCCGCGAGGGCGCGGCGCGCGGACCCCGCTCGCGGGCACGCCCGCGCGCCGTGCCGTCCGGCCGGCCGACCCGCTGAGAGGAAACATGACAACCCAGACCGAGAGCGGCGGTACGGCACCAGGGGCGCTGGAGGCCGGCCACCCCCGCAGGTGGCTGATCGTCGGCGCGATGTCGCTGTGCATGTTCATCGCCGTCATGGACAACACCGTCCTGACCGTGGCCCTGGCCTCCATCCAGAAGGACCTGGACGCCTCCAACGCCTCGCTCCAGTGGTCGATGGACGCCTACACGCTCACCTTCGCGGCCCTGCTGCTCACCGCCGGACTGCTCGGCGACCGCTACGGGCGGCGCAGGGTGCTGGTGGCCGGGCTGGTGTTCTTCGCCCTGGTCTCCGCCGCCGGCGCGTGGTCCGGGAGCGCGGGCCAACTCATCGGCTGGCGCGCCGCGATGGGCGTCGGCGCGGCGGTGGTGCCCGGCTGCACCATGGCCGTGATCACCACCGCCGTGCCGCGGCACGAGCGGGCCAAGGCCATCGGCCTCTGGTCCGCCGCGGCCGGCGTCGGCATCGCCGCCGGCCCGATCATCGGCGGCGCCCTGCTGGAGCACTTCTGGTGGGGCTCCGCCCTGCTGGTGAACGTGCCGTTCGTGCTGGTGGCGATCGGCCTGATCGTCTTCTGCGTGCCGGAGAACCGCGGCGGCAACAGCACCGCCCGGATCGACCTCCCCGGCGTCCTGCTCTCCACCGCGGCCACCGGCGCCCTGGTGTTCGGCATCATCGAGGGCGGCGAACGCTCCACCCTCGCCGATGCGA
This sequence comes from Streptomyces mobaraensis, assembly GCF_020099395.1. NCBI lineage: Bacteria > Bacillati > Actinomycetota > Actinomycetes > Kitasatosporales > Streptomycetaceae > Streptomyces > Streptomyces mobaraensis. The sequence continues at coordinate 4,122,430 of NZ_CP083590.1, forward strand.
TCGTCTGGGTGCCGCTGGTCGCGAGCGTCCTCCTCTACGCCGTCCTGGCGAAGGTGGAGCGGCGGGCCGCCAACCCGGCCGTCGACCTCGGGCTGCTGCGCAGGCCGCGGTTCGCGGCGGGCTCCGGAGCCCTCGCGATCATCTTCTTCACCGCGATGGGCGCCAGCTTCGTCGTCGTCTTCTACCTCCAGATCCTGCGCGGCTACAGCCCGTTGGACTCCGGGCTGCTGATGCTGCCGCTCGCCGTCGGCTCGATGATCAGCGCCGGGGTGAGCGACGGACTGGTGAAGCGGTTCGGCGCGGCCTCCGCCATCGCGGTGGGCGCGGTGCTGATGTCCGCCGGGCTGGGGCTGATCGGCCTGCTCGGCGCGTCCACGCCCATCTGGCGGTTCGGCGCGGCCCAGTTCGTCGGCGGCCTCGGCTTCGGCCTGGCGTTCTCCGCGGCGATGGCGGCGACCGTCGCCATGGTCCCGGAGGAGAAGGCGGGCGCCGGCAGCGCCCTCGCCAACACCGCGCGGCACGTCGGCAGCGCCCTGGGCATCGCCGTGCTCGGCGCGGTCCTCGGCGCGGTGTACCGCCACAAGCTCGGCGACACCACCGACCCGCTGCCCGCCTCCGTCCGCGACCAGGCCGGGGACTCCCTCGGCAGCACGGCGGGCGCGCTGCACGAGGTGACCGAGCGGGCGAGAGAGCTCCAGGGCGCCCGGGACGCCGCGTCACAGGCGGAGCTCAAGGAGCTGCTGCCCGCCGTCCGGTCGGCCCGGACCATCCTCGACCGGGCGGCGGACGCGTTCCTCGACGCCCTGCAGACCACCATGTGGCTGACCGCCGGGATCGGCCTGCTCTCCGCCGTCGTCGCGCTGGTGTGGCTGCGCGGCGCGGCGGCGGCCGACGCCGGTACGGAGGCCGGTGCGCCGGCCGGTTCCAAGGACGGTGAGTCCGCCGCGCCCGCCACTGCCGCGGGGGACACGTCGGCCGTCTGATCCGGGGCCGGGCACCCCCGGCCCTCCTACCCCTCACCCCCCTGCCCCGCGGGTCCGACCGGCCCGCGCGGGCGTACCGAATGGAGCGCGTTCCGTGGCAGCCCGAGCGCCTGGTGCGCAGACCGACACCTTCGAGATATGCGTGGTGGGCGCGGGACCACGCGGCCTTTCCGTACTGGAGCGGCTCTGCGCCAACGAGCGGGCCGCACCCTCGCACGGCGCGGTGACCGTCCACCTCGTCGACCCGGCGCTGCCCGGAGCGGGCGCCGTCTGGCGCCCGGACCAGTCGCGGCACCTGCTGATGAACACCGTCGCCTCGCAGATCACCCTGTTCACGGACGGCAGTTCGCGGATCGACGGGCCCGTGGAGCCCGGGCCGACGCTCCACGAGTGGGCCCGGGACGTGGTGTCCCTGGCGGAGTGCGCCGGCGAGGACGACTGGGTGCTGCGCGAGGCGCGGGCGCTCGGCCCCGACGCGTACCCCACCCGCGCGTTCTACGGCCGCTACCTGCACGACTGCTACCGGCGCGTGCTGTCGGGCGCCCCCGCGCACCTCACCGTGCGGACGCACCGCTCGCGCGCCGTCGCGCTGGCGGACGCGCTCGGCGCGGCGGGCGGGCCGCAGAGCCTGCTGCTCGCCGACGGCACGCGGCTCGACGGGCTCGACGCCGTCGTCCTCGCCCAGGGGCACGTCCCCGCCCGGCCCACCGTCCCCGAGGCGCGCGCCGCCCACCTCGCCCGGCTGCACGGGCTCACCTACCTGCCGCCGGTCAACCCGGCCGACGCCGACCTGGACGGCGTCGAGCCAGGCGAACCCGTCCTGCTGCGCGGCCTGGGGCTCAACTTCTTCGACTACATGGCCCTGTTCACGGCCGGGCGCGGGGGCGCGTACGTCCGGGCGGAGGGCGGGGCTGTGGTGTACCGGCCGTCCGGGCGTGAACCGCGGCTGTACGCGTTCTCGCGGCGCGGCGTGCCCTACCACGCGCGCGGCGAGAACCAGAAGGGCGTCTCCGGGCGGTACTTGCCCCGGTTGCTCACCCCGGAGCGCATCGACGCGCTGCGCGCCCGCGCGCGGAGCGGTGAGCCGGTCCGTTTCACCGCCGACCTCTGGCCGCTGATCGCAGCCGAGGTGGAGAGCGTCTACTACGGCACCCTGCTGACGGCCCTGGGGCGGGACGCGGAACGCGCGGAGTTCACCGAGCGGTACCTGGCCGCCGGGACTCAGGGGGCCGGGGCCGGGGCCCAAGCGGCCGGGGAGCGCCAGGAACTCCTCGACGCCCACGGCATCGCCCCGCGCCACCGCTGGGACTGGGAGCGGCTCGCCGCCCCGCACAAGGGCCGGGACTTCGCCGACCGCGCGGAGTTCCGCCGCTGGCTGCTCGACCGGCTGCGGGCCGACGCGCGCGCGGCCCGCGAGGGGAACGTGGACGGCCCGCTCAAGGCGGCCCTGGACGTGCTGCGCGACCTCCGCAACGAGATCCGGCTCGCCGTCGACCACGCCGGGCTCGACGGCGCCTCCCACCGCGACGAGCTGGAACGCTGGTACACGCCGCTCAACGCCTTCCTCTCCATCGGCCCGCCCGCCTCCCGCATCGAGGAGATGGCCGCGCTCGTCGAGGCCGGCCTGCTGGAGGTGACCGGGCCCGGCACCGACGTACGCCTCGACCCGGCGGCCGGCACGTTCACCGCCTCGTCGCCGCTGGTGCCCGGGGAGCCCGTACGGGCCCGGGTGCTGATCGAGGCCCGGCTCCCCGAACCCGACCTGCGGCGCACCGAGGACCCGCTGCTCCGGCACCTGCTCGACACCGGGCAGTGTGCGCCGTACCGGATCCCGACGGCGGACGGGCCGGCGTACGAGACGGGCGGCCTCGCCGTCACCGAACGCCCGTACCGCGTCGTCGCCGCCGACGGCACCGCGCACCCGCGCCGCTTCGCCTACGGGGTCCCGACGGAGGCCGTCCACTGGGTCACGGCCGCCGGCACCCGGCCCGGCGTCGACTCGGTGACGCTCGCCGACGCGGACGCCATCGCCCGCACCGTGCTCGGGCTCACACCGGCGCTCGCGGCGCCGGAGGCGTCGGCGGCGTTCGCGGGGGTACCCGTCTGACGGGTGGGTTGCGCGGCGGAGGTCACCGGCCCGGCTCCGACGGGGGCCGGTGACCTCCGCCGCTGGGCTGTCCGGATCGGGAACATCCCTGATCCGTCAGCGATTTCATCTGATGTGGCACGCACCACCGCCTGATCCGCCTGATGCGTCGCCCACCGCCTGATGCGTCGCGCACCACCTGATGCGTCGCGCACCGCCTGATGCGTCGCGCACCGCCTGATGCGTCGCGCACCGCCTGATGCGTCGCGCACTGCCTGATGCGTCGCGCACCACCACCCACCCGCGAGGAGACTCGATGACCGCCCACGACCGGGACGCCCTCCACGACACCGGCCTGCTCTCCTCCGTACGGGCCGGCACCCCTGTGGAGGAGGCCACCGGCGACGCCGCCTGGGTGCGGGCCATGCTCGACGCGGAGGCGGCGCTGGCCCGGGCACAGTCCCGGCTCGGCACCGTGCCGCCGGAAGCCGCCCTGACCATCAGCGAGGCGGCCGGCGCGGCGCGCCTGGACGTCCGCGCGCTGGCGCTCGCGGCGCGCGAGACGGCCAACCCGGTGGTGGGGCTGGTCACCGCGTTCACCGCGGTGGTCGCGGAACGGGACCCGGCGGCGGCCGAGTACGTGCACCGGGGCTCGACCAGCCAGGACGTCTTCGACACGGGCGCCCTGCTGGTCGCCGCGCGGGCGCTGCGGCTGATCCACGCGGACCTGCTGCGGACCGCCGGCGCGCTCGGCCGGCTGGCCGCCGCGCACCGCGACACACCGGCCGCCGCCCGTACCCTCGCCCTCCAGGCCGTCCCCACCACCTTCGGCCTGCGCGCGGCCGGCTGGCGGCAGTTGGTGCTGGAAGCCGCCGGGCGGATCGAACGGCTGCTGGACGGCGGGCTGCCCGTCGCGCTGGGCGGCGCGGCGGGGACGCTGGCGGGCTACCTCGAATACGCGCGCCTGGCGGGGGAGCCCGACCTCGACTCGTACGCCGGCCGGCTCGGCGCGCTGTTCGCCGAGGAGACTGGGCTGGGCCGCCCCGCGCTGCCGTGGCACGCGCTGCGCACGCCGATGGCCGACCTCGGGGCGGTCCTCGCGCTGACCGCGGGGGCACTGGGCAAGTTCGCCGTGGATGTGCAGAACCTGACCCGCACGGAGGTCGGCGAGGTCGCCGAGCCGACGGTGGCCGGGCGCGGCGCGTCGTCGGCGATGCCGCACAAGCGCAACCCGGTCCTGGCCACGATGATCCGCACGGCCGCCCTCCAGGTGCCCGCGCTCGCGACCGTCCTCACCCAGCAGCTCCTCGCGGAGGACGAGCGCTCGGGAGGCACCTGGCATGCGGAGTGGCTGCCGTTGCGCGAGTGCCTGCGGCTGGCGGGCGGCGCGGCGCACACGGCGGTCGAGCTCGCGGAGGGTCTGGAGGTCCGCCCGGAGCGGATGGCCGCCAACCTGGCGTTGACGGGCGGCCAGATGGTCTCGGAGCGGGTCTCCGCCGTCCTCGCCCCCCGGCTGGGGAAGGCGGCGGCGAAGCGGCTGCTGACCGAACTCACCGGGGAGGCGGCCCGTACGGGCCGCCCCCTGGCCGAGGTGCTCGCCGCCGACCCCCGGCTCGCCGGCGTCCTCACGGCGGAGGAGTGCGCCGAACTGTGCGATCCGGCGCGGTACACGGGGAGCGCGGGGGAGCTGGTGGACCGGGCGCTGGGCCGGATCCCCTAAGGGACCGGGCTACTGGCCGCCGATGCCGGGGACGGCCGCCTGCGGCGACGAGTGCCAGTTGGTGACCTCCGGCCGGTCGAACAGCGTGCTGCCGACCTTGAGGCCGACCGGGTCACCGGCGGAGTCCCGGCTCACCGTGACGGTGATGTCGGCCAGTTCCTTGCCGGAGTGGTCGTTGGTGCTCTTGGGGTTCAGCCCGGCGTACGCGGTGGTGCCGCCGCTCAGCTTGATCTGCTTGCCGACGGCCTGCTCGGCCGGCTGCGCCTCGGTGCCGTCGGAGCCGATCGCCACCACCGGGTACACGCCGGGGAGCCAACAGGTGATGCCCGGCTTGGCCCGCACGGATATCTCGATATAGCCGCCGGCCTGGGACTTGGAGGCGGCGGCCCAGGCCAGGTCGTTGGTGCCGCAGACCTGCCCGTAGCCCTTCTTGTCACCGCTCCCGTCCGCGCCGTCCTTGCCGCCGGGGGCGGGCGCCTTGCCACTGTGGGCCGGCCTCCCGGCTCCCTTCTCCGCCGACGTGCCGTGCGACCCCGAGCCCTTGCCACCGCCGGGGGCGGGCGCCGGGGCGGCCTGGCTCGGCGACGCCTGCCCGGCGGGGTGTGCCGCGCCGGTGGACGAGGACGGGGCGGCCGGAGCGGAAGCCTCGTTCCCGGAATCACCCTTGTCGCAGGCGCTCAGCGACAGCACGCCGGCCAGCGCCGTGGCGGCCAGGGTGGCCGAGCGGATGAGGTTCTTGCGCATGGGTGGTCCCCCGTAGTGGTCTCACTGGTCTTACCGGATAGGTCGGGAACAGCGCGGAGAAGGGCGCCGCCGTCGACGGGAAGAAGCTTCGCGGGGCCTGGGCCGAACCCGCAACGAGTCGTATGAAAGAGGGGACATTGAACTGGTCGCATGCCATGTGACCTGCGGAAACGCCGTTCCCCTGGAACGGCTGCCTGGAACGCGGAGCCGGGCCCGGAGCCACCCGGGGCACGGGCCCGGCCGGTCGGCCGACCCTGAGACGGGGTGGCGAAGGAGTCAGGGAAGAACCGGGGGTTTCCCCCATACCGACCGGTCGTGGGACGGCCATAACCTCGTCACACAAGCCAGGCCACGCCGCCATCCCCGATCCCTGAGAAACGGTGAAGTCCCATGCGTTCCCGCCTCCGTCCGATCGCCGCCGCCCTTCTGACAGCCGCGGCCGCCGTCGGCGCGCTGAGCGCGTGCGACCTGGGCCCGATGAAGAAGTCCGAGGACGACGCCACGGTGTCCCGGAAGATCAGCGCGATCCGCGTCGACGGCGACTCAGGCGCCATCACCCTCCACGGCAAGCCCGGCACCACGGGCGCCGAGCTCCACCGGACCGTCCACTACCGCGACGACCTCCCGGACGGCCCCACCCACCGCGTCGAGAACGGCGTCCTCGTCCTCGGCGGCTGCGGCGAGGACTGCTCGGTCGACTACGAGGTGACCGTCCCCGCCGGGATCCCCGTCAGCGGCGGGACGTCCAGCGGCTCCCTCGACCTGGAGGGCGTGGGCGCGACGCACGTGAAGTCGTCGTCGGGCGCCATCGAACTGACCGACGTCGCGGGCCCGGTCGACGTCGAGTCCACCAGCGGCGCGGTGAAGGCGCACGACCTCAAGTCCGGTCCCATCAAGGCGAAGGCCACCAGCGGCGCCCTCGACCTCACCCTCGCGTCCCCTCAGGACGTCGATGCCGAGACTTCCAGCGGCTCCCTCACCATCACCGCCCCCGCCGGCCCCTACCGCGTCACCGCCGACACCGACAGCGGCTCCAAGAACATATCCGTCCCCCAGTCCCCCTCGGCCCCCCACCACCTGAACCTGACGACGTCCAGCGGCGCTTTGAAGGTCAGGAACGGCTGAAACCCCGGCCGGTCCCTGTCCGCCGCCAGCCGGCGGGCCATCCCGACGAGGCGGCGGCGACCGGGATGTCCGTGTTGCGCCTCGCCGCCGCACCGCGTTTCGGCCAGGCGCTCCGTGAACCGCGGCGTTCCGTCGGCCTGCTGCGCCCGTACGGCCGGCGGCCCGCCGTGCGCGACCTGCGCCTCGCCCTCGCCGGTCTGCCGGTCTAGCGGGTGAGGAAGGCGGTGACGCGTTCGATGACTTCGGCCTGCCACGCCTGTGACCGCGGGTGCAGATACGCGGGATCGTCGTGCACGGCGAAGCCGTGTTGTGCTCCGTCGAGTTCCAGCAGCTCCGCCGGGCCGCCGAAAAATCCCAGATGGTGGCGGGAGGACTCGACGGGGACGAAGGTGTCGTTCGTCCCGTGGACCAGAAGGGCGGGGGCCTGGACGTCCCGGAGGAAGCTCGCGGGGTCGAGGTGGTGGACCTCGTTCAGGAGGGCCCGGCCGAGGGCGAACGGGCTGTGTTCGGTGAAGCCCCGGCCGTCGAGGGCCTCGGCCGCTTCCGGCGTGAGGTAGTCGTCGGTGACGTACGGCCGGCTGGTCGCGTACCGGTCGTGGTAGTCCAGGCGCGGGTTGAGCAGGACCAGGCGGTGGACGTCCCGGGGCCGGTGGGCGGAGTGGAGCGCCGCCGCGCCACCCGAGAACGACGCGGCGACGACGTCCACCGCGCGGCCCGGCCCGTGCCCCGCTCGTAGATGATCGCAGGCCGCGCGGATGTCGTTGGCGACACCGGCGATGGTCACGTCCTCCGCCCGGCCGGCGCTCGCTCCGTGGCCGCGGAGGTCGAAGCGGAGACAACGGAAGCCGGCGGCGGCCAGGCCGGAGGCGAGGCGGGTGAAGAAGCCGCCCTCCTCGCGGGTCACCCCGGCTCCGTGGACCAGGACCACCAGACCGCGATCCGGTCCGTCCGGTGCGGTCAGCGTTCCGGCGAGGGTGGTGCCGTCCAGGGACCGGAAGGTCGTCTCCGACTCGGGCATGAGCCGATCGTAGTGACGGCGTGTCGGTGGCGCAGGCGTTCGCGGACGTTGGCGGCCCGGGTACGGCGAAGGGCCGCCTCCCGTGTGGGGTGGCGGCCCTTCGCCGTTGCCGTGGGTGCGTCACATGACGCGGACCGCGCCGGTGGGCGGGGAGTAGCTCATGTCGCGCTCGACGATGCCCGTGCTGGGGTTCTGGGCGCCGATGAACTTGCCGCCGCCGATGTAGACGCCGACGTGGTAGGCGCTGCCCGCGGCGCCCCAGTAGACGATGTCGCCCGGCTGCAGGTTGGAGAGGGAGACCTGGGTGCCGGCGGTCGACTGGTCCTGGGAGACGCGGGGGAGGCTGATGCCGATCTGCTGGTAGGCGGCCATGACCAGGCCGGAGCAGTCGTAGGAGGACGGGCCGGTGGAGCCCATCACGTAGGCCTTGCCGACCTGCGCCCGGAGGAAGGAGATGAGGGTGGCGGCGTTGCCCGTCGCGCCCGTGCTCTTCGTGGACGTCGTCGAGGTGCTCGTGCCGGAGCCGGAGCCCTGGGCGCCGCTGCCGGTGCCCTCGTCGTCGCTGTCGGCGGAGGCGGTGGCCTTGGTGCCGAGGGCGGTGCGCTGGGCGTCGCGGGAGGCGCGGGCCTGCTCGGCCTCGCGCTTCTCCTTGGCCTCGGCGGCCTTGCGCTCGGCCTCGGCCTTGCGGTCGGCCTCCTGCTTGGCCTTCTTGGCGGCGACGCGGGCGTGGTCGACCGCCTTGTCCACCTGCGCACGGACCTGGTAGTCGTTCGCGGTCTGCTGCGTGGCCGCGGCGCTTTCGGCGACCGAGGCGGAGAGCGCGGCGTTGATGGCCGGCATCTCGATCGTGGCCTCGGCCGGCTTCTCGGCGGCGGTCGCCTGCGCGGCGCCCGTGACGGCCAGGGTGCTGAGGACGCCACCGGCAACACCCGAGCGGATGGCCCACGACTGCGTCGCGGGGCGACGGGGCTTCCGGTGGCTGGTTATGTGCGCGTTGGGGGACATGGGACAAGGGCTTACCAGGCGCCGTAGGTGGAGTTCAATATAAGTGACGTGGACCACAATCGGCGTTCGAGTGCCAGGAATTCGGGGCAGGCGCACCGGAAGCGGGCTTTCCGCTGCCCGTTCCCCCAATCGTGATCATGCGGTTAAGCATGGCATTTGGGCGCGGAGGACGATCGGCGGCGCGGCATATCACGTTCCGGTCTCGGCCGTCGAAGATCGCCGGGCAAATCGGACACCGATCGAACGGCTACGTGGCGGACTTCACGTGCGCGCGCTCTTGCCGACGGCCGGGCCGCGGTCGTCGCGCGGCCGCCTGACGAGCACCTGACCGCCGCCCGGCGGATGGTGAATCCGCGCACGAGTCGACGGTCGGTCACGGCCCTTCAGCGGGCGGTGCTCCTATATCAGTTGACGGTGGCAGGTGCCAATTTGCCAGCAGCCCGGGTGGCTTGATAACGCCTCAGCTCTCGGAGGCCGCCTCGACCAGCGGAAAACCGCCGGAATGTGACCACTGGCGATCACTCGGATGCTTCGGGTGAGAAGATCACCGATCATCCGACTTGATGATCGTTCGTCAGGTGGTGGAGATCACAAACGCCGTGCTGTTCGCCGTGTCGCAGATCACAGACCGCCGGGCATAAGATGCCCTCGACCCGGGCTTGTGAACTGCCTCACATATTCGCGATCTTCGCAGAACCCTTCGCGGTGTTCGCCGGTGAGCGGTCCGCGGAGGTCCGGTCAGCCAGCAGTCAGCGTCGACTGGAAGGAGCGAGGAGCGGTGAACGCCTACGCGCCCATCCTCGTACTGGGAGCCCTCGGTGCCGGCTTCGCGATCTTCTCCGTGGTCATGGCATCGCTCATCGGGCCGAAGAGGTACAACCGCGCCAAGCTCGAAGCCTACGAATGCGGCATCGAGCCGACGCCGCAGCCCTCCGGCGGCGGCCGCTTCCCGATCAAGTACTACCTGACGGCGATGCTCTTCATCGTCTTCGACATCGAGATCGTCTTCCTCTACCCCTGGGCCGTCGCCTTCGACTCCCTCGGGCTGTTCGGCCTCGTCGAAATGCTGCTCTTCGTACTCACCGTCTTCGTCGCCTACGCCTACGTCTGGCGGCGCGGCGGCCTGGAATGGGACTAGGGGGCCACCGCACATGGGTCTTGAGGAGAAGCTGCCCAGCGGCTTTCTGCTGACCACCGTCGAACAGGCCGCCGGCTGGGTCCGCAAGGCGTCGGTCTTCCCCGCCACCTTCGGCCTCGCCTGCTGCGCCATCGAGATGATGACCACCGGCGCCGGCCGCTACGACCTGGCCCGCTTCGGCATGGAGGTCTTCCGCGGCTCCCCCCGCCAGGCCGATCTGATGATCGTCGCCGGCCGGGTCAGCCAGAAGATGGCGCCGGTGCTGCGCCAGGTCTACGACCAGATGCCCAACCCCAAGTGGGTCATCGCCATGGGCGTCTGCGCCTCCAGCGGCGGCATGTTCAACAACTACGCGATCGTCCAGGGCGTCGACCACATCGTCCCCGTCGACATCTACCTGCCCGGCTGTCCGCCGCGCCCCGAGATGCTCATGGACTCGATCCTCAAGCTCCACAAGAAGATCCAGGGCGAGAAGCTCGGCCCGCACCGGGCCGAGGCCGACCGCGAGGCCGAGCGGGCGGCGCTGAAGTCCCTGCCCCTCATCGAGATGAAGGGGCTGCTGCCGTGAGCGAGCAGGACGAGCGGGACCGTCCGGACGACCGGGTCCCCGTCCAGCGCGGTGAGACCGGCGAGGTCATCGGCGTCCGCCGGGGCATGTTCGGCGCGAACAACGGCGGCGACACCACCGGCTACGGCCGTCTGGTCCGGACCGTCCGGCTGCCCGGTGAGACCGCCCGGCCCTACGGGGGCTGGTTCGACGAGGTGGCCGACGAGCTGGAGGGCGCGCTGGAGGAGCAGGGTGTCGTCCCGTCGAACGCCATCGAGAAGACCGTCGTCGACCGCGGCCAGATCACCTTCCACATCGCGCGCGAGCACCTGCCGCGCGTCGCCCGGACGCTCCGGGACGATCCGGCGCTCCGCTTCGAACTCTGCGTCGGCGTCAGCGGCGTCCACTACCCGGGGGACAAGGGCCGCGAGCTGCACGCCGTCTACCACCTGCGCTCGGTGACGCACGCGCGGCTGATCCGGCTGGAGGTCACCGCCCCCGACGCCGATCCGCACGTGCCGTCCGTCGTCGACGTCTACCCGGCCAACAACTGGCACGAGCGCGAGGTCTACGACTTCTTCGGCCTGGTCTTCGACGGCCACCCGGCGCTCACCCGGATCATGATGCCGGACGACTGGCAGGGCTTCCCGCAGCGCAAGGACTACCCGCTCGGCGGCATCCCCGTCGAGTACAAGGGCGCTCAGATCCCGTCTCCGGACCAGCGGAGGTCGTACAGCTGATGTCCACCAGCGAATCCCCCACGAGCCCGCACGGTTCCGCGAACGGCCAGGCGGCCCCCCGGAGCACCCCGGGCCCGCGCGAGACCACCGAGGGACCCGTCTACACCGTCACCGGCGGGGACTGGGACGAGGTCGTCACCGCGGCCCGGAAGACCGACGACGAGCACATCGTCGTCAACATGGGCCCTCAGCATCCCTCCACCCACGGTGTGCTCCGCCTGATCCTGGAGATCGACGGCGAGACCGTCACCGAGGCCCGCGCGGGCATCGGCTATCTGCACACCGGCATCGAGAAGAACCTCGAATTCCGCAACTGGACGCAGGCCACCACCTTCGTCACGCGCATGGACTACCTCATGCCGCTCTTCAACGAGACGGTGTACTGCCTGGGCGTGGAGCGGCTGCTCGGCATCGAGGACCAGATCCCCGAGCGGGCCACGACGCTGCGCGTGCTGCTCATGGAGCTCAACCGCATCTCCTCGCACCTGGTGTTCATCGCCACCGGCGGCATGGAGCTCGGCGCCACCACGGTCGCCATCTTCGGCTTCCGGGACCGCGAGATGATCCTCGACATCTTCGAGCTGATCACCGGCCTGCGGATGAACCACGCGTACGTCCGCCCCGGCGGCCTCGCCCAGGACCTGCCGCCCGGCGCGGTGGACCAGGTGCGCGAGTTCGTGAAGAAGATGCGCAAGAACCTGACCGAGTACGACAAGCTCGTGGTCGGCAGCCCCGCCTACAAGGCCCGCCTGCAGAACGTCGGTTACCTCGACCTCACCGGCTGCATGGCCCTCGGCGTCACCGGCCCGGTGCTGCGCGCCGCCGGCCTCCCGCACGACCTGCGCAAGTCCGACCCGTACTGCGGCTACGAGACGTACGACTTCGAGGTGCCGACGGTGGACACCTGCGACGCGTACGGGCGCCTCCTCCTCCGGCTGGAGGAGATGCGGGAGTCGCTGCGGATCATCGAGCAGTGCCTGGACCGGCTGGAGCCGGGACCGGTCATGGTCGCGGACAAGAAGATCGCCTGGCCCGCGCAGCTGGCCCTGGGGCCGGACGGGCTCGGCAACTCCCTCGACCACATCAAGAAGATCATGGGCACCTCGATGGAGGCCCTGATCCACCACTTCAAGCTGGTGACGGAGGGGTTCCGGGTGCCACCGGGACAGGCGTACGCGGCCCTGGAGTCGCCGCGCGGCGAGCTGGGCGCCCATGTCGTCAGCGACGGCGGCACCCGCCCGTACCGGGTCCACTTCCGCGACCCCTCCTTCCACAACCTCCAGTCCATGGCGGCGATGTGCGAGGGCGGCCAGGTCGCCGACGTCATCGTCGCGGTGGCGTCCATCGATCCTGTGATGGGAGGCGTCGACCGGTGAGCACAGGAACAGACCTGGGGATGCCCCAGCTCCCCGCCCCCGACTACCCCGCCGAGGTGCGCGCCCGGCTGGAGGCCGACGCGCGGGAGGTGATCGGCCGGTATCCCGACAGCCGCAGCGCGCTGCTGCCGCTGCTGCACCTGGTGCAGGCCGAGGAGGGGTACGTCACCCGCACCGGCGTCCGCTTCTGCGCCGAGCAACTCGGCCTGACGACGGCCGAGGTGACGGCGGTCGCGACGTTCTACACCATGTACCGCCGCAAGCCGAGCGGCGACTACCAGGTGGGGGTGTGCACCAACACGCTCTGCGCGGTGCTCGGTGGCGACGCCATCTTCGACGCGCTCAAGACGCACCTGGGCGTGGAGAACGGGGAGACCACCGGCGACGGCAAGGTCACCCTGGAGCACATCGAGTGCAACGCGGCCTGCGACTTCGCGCCCGTGCTGATGGTCAACTGGGAGTTCTTCGACAACCAGACCGTCGAGAGCGCCAAGCGCCTGGTGGACGACCTGCGCGCCGGGCGCACGGTCGAGCCCACGCGCGGGGCGCCCCTCTGCACGTACCGCGAGACCTCCCGCATCCTGGCCGGCTTCCCGGACGAGCGGCCGGGCGCGGTGGAGGCGGGCGGCGGTGCCGGGCACGCCTCGCTGGCCGGGCTGCGGCTGGCCAGGGGCGAGACCGGCCCGGCGCGCGTCGGACCACCGCGCGGCGCACCGCCGTTGGGCGAGCGCCCCCCGGAGCACCCGAGCTCCCACGACGCGCCCCGGCCCACGTCCGCCTCGGACCCCGCCCATCCCAGCGGACCGGTCACGGGCAGCGGGCCGGCCACCGGGAGCGGGCCGGCCACCGGGACAGGACCGGTCTCCGGGACCACCGAGGAGGGGGAGGAATGACCGTGTCCACCGACTACGGCGGGACCCCGCGGCCGGAGGCCGGCGGAGGAGACGGACCCGAGAAGCTGCTCGCACCCGTGCTCAGCGCCTTCTGGGACGACCCCCGCTCCTGGACGCTGGAGACCTACCTCCGGCACGACGGCTACCAGGGGCTGCGCAAGGCCCTGGCGATGTCACCGGACGACGTGATCGCCTATGTGAAGGACTCCGGCCTCCGCGGCCGCGGCGGCGCGGGCTTCCCCACCGGGATGAAGTGGCAGTTCATCCCGCAGAACGACGGCAAGCCGCACTACCTCGTCGTCAACGCGGACGAGTCCGAGCCGGGCACCTGCAAGGACATCCCCCTCCTCTTCGCCAACCCGCACTCCCTCGTCGAGGGAATGATCATCGCCTGCTACGCGATCCGCTCCACCCGGGCGTTCATCTACCTCCGCGGCGAGACCGTCCCCGTCCTCCGCCGGCTGCACGAGGCCGTCCGCGAGGCGTACGCCGCCGGCTACCTCGGCCGGAACATCCTCGGCAGCGGCACCGACCTGGACATCACCGTGCACGCGGGCGCGGGCGCCTACATCTGCGGCGAGGAGACGGCCCTCCTCGACTCGCTCGAAGGCCGCCGCGGCCAGCCCCGGCTCCGACCCCCCTTCCCCGCGGTGGCGGGCCTCTACGCCTGCCCCACTGTGGTGAACAACGTCGAATCCATCGCGTCGGTTCCCTCGATCCTCAACCGGGGCAAGGAATGGTTCCGTTCGATGGGCAGCGAGAAGTCCCCGGGCTTCACGCTGTACTCGCTGAGCGGCCACGTCGTCCGTCCCGGCCAGTACGAGGCGCCGCTCGGCATCACGCTGCGCCAGCTGCTCGACATGAGCGGCGGGATGCGCCCGGGTCACCGGCTCAAGTTCTGGACGCCCGGCGGTTCTTCGACTCCGCTGCTCACCGACGAGCACCTGGACGTGCCGCTGGACTACGAGGCGGTGGGCGCCGCCGGCTCGATGCTGGGCACCAAGGCCCTCCAGTGCTTCGACGAGACGACCTGCGTCGTCCGGGCGGTCACCCGGTGGACCGAGTTCTACGCGCACGAGTCCTGCGGCAAGTGCACGCCCTGCCGCGAAGGGACGTACTGGCTCGTCCAGTTGCTGCGCGACATCGAGGCGGGCCGCGGCCGGCTCACCGACCTCGACAAGATCGAGGACATCGCCGACAACATCAACGGCAAGTCGTTCTGCGCCCTCGGCGACGGCGCGGCGAGCCCGATCTTCTCCTCGCTGAAGTACTTCCGGGCCGAGTACGAACAGCACGTCAAGGGCCGTGGCTGCCCCTTCGACCCGGCGAAGTCCACGGTGTGGGCCGACCAGTCGCACCCGGAGGTGCACGTATGACCGTCACCACGTCCGCGCCCTCCGGCGGGGGGAACGCGGCCGTACCCCCCGACGACCTGGTGTCCGTCACCATCGACGGCGTCCCGGTCTCCGTCCCCAAGGGCACCCTCGTCATCCGGGCCGCCGAGCTGGTGGGCATCGAGATCCCCCGGTTCTGCGACCACCCGCTGCTCGACCCGGTGGGCGCCTGCCGGCAGTGCATCGTGGAGGTCGAGGGCCAGCGCAAGCCCATGGCGTCCTGCACCATCACCTGCACCGACGGGATGGTGGTGAGGACCCAGCTCACCTCCCCGGTCGCCGGGAAGGCGCAGCGCGGGGTGATGGAGCTGCTGCTCATCAACCACCCGCTGGACTGCCCGGTCTGCGACAAGGGCGGCGAGTGCCCGCTGCAGAACCAGGCGATGACCGCCGGGCAGGCCGACACCCGGTTCGAGGGCCGCAAGCGCACCTACGAGAAGCCGGTGCCCGTCTCGCCGCAGATCCTGCTGGACCGCGAGCGGTGCGTGCTCTGCGCCCGCTGCACCCGGTTCTCCAACGAGATCGCCGGCGACCCGATGATCGAGCTGCTGGAGCGCGGCGCGCTGGAGCAGGTCGGCACCGGCGAGGGCGACCCCTTCCTCTCCTACCACTCGGGCAACACCATCCAGATCTGCCCGGTGGGCGCGCTGACCTCGGTGGCGTACCGGTTCCGCGCCCGGCCGTTCGACCTCGTCTCGTCGCCGACGGTCTGCGAGCACTGCGCGGGCGGCTGCGCGACCCGTACCGACCACCGGCGCGGCAAGGTGATGCGCCGGCTCGCGCAGGAGGACCCCGAGGTCAACGAGGAGTGGCTGTGCGACAAGGGGCGGTTCGCGTTCCGCTACGCGCAGCGGCCCGAGCGGCTGGAGACGCCACTCGTCCGCAACGCCGAGGGCGTCCTGGAGCCGGCGAGCTGGCCCGAGGCGCTGGAGGCGGCGGCCCGCGGACTGACCGCCGCGCACGGCCGGGCCGGGGTGCTGACCGGCGGCCGGCTGACGCTGGAGGACGCCTACGCGTACGCCAAGTTCGCGCGCGTCGCCCTCGGCACGCACGACGTCGACTTCCGCGCCCGCGTGCACAGCGGCGAGGAGGCCGACTTCCTGGCCGCCCGGGTCGCCGGACGCGGCCGGGACCTCGACGGCGAGGGGGTCACGTACCGCTCGCTGGAGCGCGCGCCGGCCGTGCTGCTCGTCGGTTTCGAGGCAGAGGAGGAGGCGCCGAGCGTCTTCCTGCGGCTGCGCAAGGCGTGGCGCAAACACGGCCAACGCGTCTTCTCCGTCGCGCCGTTCGCCACGCGCGGGCTGGAGAAGGCGGGCGGCACGCTGCTGCCCGCCGCCCCCGGCACGGAGCCGGAGTGGCTGCGCGCGCTGGCCGACGGCACCGCCCAGGATGCCCGTGCGGCGGCCGAGGCGCT
The DNA here is from genome assembly GCF_020099395.1 of Streptomyces mobaraensis. Lineage (NCBI taxonomy): Bacteria > Bacillati > Actinomycetota > Actinomycetes > Kitasatosporales > Streptomycetaceae > Streptomyces > Streptomyces mobaraensis. The sequence continues at coordinate 4,138,613 of NZ_CP083590.1, forward strand.
GCGCGCGGAGGGCGCCGTGATCGTCGTCGGGGAGCGGGCGGCCGGGGTGCCGGGCCTGCTCACCGCCGCCGTGGCGACGGCCGCCGCGACCGGCGCGGCACTGGTGTGGATCCCGCGCCGGGCCGGGGAGCGCGGCGCGGTCGAGGCGGGCGCCCTGCCCGGGCTGCTGCCCGGCGGCCGGCTCGCCACCGACCCGCGCGCCCGGGAGGAGACGGCCGCCGTCTGGGGCCTTCCCGAGCTGCCGCGCGCGACGGGCCGGGACACCGGGCAGATCGTCGAGGCCGCCGCCACCGGCGAGTTGGGCGCTCTGCTCGTCGCCGGGGTGGAGCCCGCCGACCTGCCGGACCCGGCGCGGGCGCGGGAGGCGCTGGACGCGGTCGGCTTCCTGGTCTCGCTGGAGCAGCGGCCGAGCGAGGTGACGGACCGGGCGGACGTGGTCTTCCCCGTCTCGGCCGTCGTCGAGCGGTCCGGCACCTTCGTCGACTGGGAGGGGCGGGCCCGGCCGTTCGAGGCCGCGCTCAAGCCCGACCAGATGGTCCGCCGGCACGTCGTGCCGGACCTGCGCGTCCTGCACATGCTCGCCGACGCGATGGCCGCGGAGGCCGCCGGTCCACACGGGCCCGTACCGCTGCGGCTGCCCGACGTCCGGGCGGCGCGCGCCGAAATGGCCCGGCTGGGCCGCTGGACCGGCGCCCGCGCCGCCGACCCCGCCGAGCCCGCCCGTCCGGCGCCCGCCGCAGGACCGGGCGAGGCAGTCCTCGCCGGCCACCGGCTGCTGCTCGACCAGGGCCGGCTCCAGGACGGCGACGACGCCCTGGCCGCCACCCGGCACCCGGCCGTCGCCCGGCTCTCCCCGGCCACCGCGGCCGAGACGGGCGTCGCGGACGGCGAGCCGCTGGCCGTCACCGGACCGTCCGGCACCGTCCGGCTGCCGCTGCTGATCACGCCCATGCCGGACCGGGTGGTCTGGCTCCCGCTGAACTCCGCCGGCGGCGGCGTCGCCTCCGACATCGGGGCGCGCCCCGGGGAGGCCGTGCGCATCGCACCCGGCGGGGACGTCGAGGGACCGGAGGTGCTGTCGTGATCCCCGCCGTGGACGCGGTCCGGCCGGGGGAGCCCGGCTCCCTGGGCGGACTGGCCGTCGAGAACCTGTCGGTGTTCGGCCACGACCCCTGGTGGCTCGTGGTCGTCAAGGCCGTCTTCTGCTTCGCGTTCGTGATGGTGACGGTGCTGATCTCGATCGTCATGGAACGCAAGCTGATCGGGTGGATGCAGCTCCGCATCGGCCCCAACCGGCACGGCCCCTGGGGGATGCTGCAATCCCTGGCCGACGGTGTGAAGCTGATGCTGAAGGAAGACATTGTCGTCAAGCGCGCCGACAAGGCGGTGTACATCCTGGCGCCGATCGTCGCGGCCGTGCCGGCCTTCATGGCGATCGCGGTGATCCCGTTCGGACCGGCCGGCGACGAGGTGTCGATCTTCGGCACCCGGACCACGATGCAGCTCACCGACCTGCCCATCGGCGTCCTCTACATCCTGGCCACGGCCTCCGTCGGCATCTACGGGATCGTGCTCGGCGGGTGGTCCTCCGGCTCCACCTACCCGCTGCTCGGCGGCCTCCGCTCCTGCGCCCAGATGATCTCCTACGAGATCGCCATGGGCCTGTCGTTCGCCGCGGTCTTCCTCTACTCCGGCTCGATGTCCACCTCGGCGATCGTGGACGCGCAGCACAACCGCTGGTACGTGCTGCTGCTGCCGGTCTCCTTCATCGTCTACATCGTCGCGATGGTCGGGGAGACGAACCGGGCGCCGTTCGACCTGCCGGAGTCCGAGGGCGACCTGGTCGGCGGCTTCAACACCGAGTACTCGTCCATCAAGTTCGCGATGTTCATGCTCGCCGAGTACGTCAACATGGTGACGGTCTCGTCGGTCGCGGTGACGCTGTTCCTCGGCGGCTGGCGGGCGCCGTACCCGGTCTCGGCGTTCTGGGAGGGCGCGAACCACGGCTGGTGGCCGATGCTCTGGTTCGTCATCAAGCTCCAGCTGCTCCTCTTCTTCTTCATCTGGCTGCGCGCGACCCTGCCACGGCTGCGCTACGACCAGTTCATGAAGCTGGGCTGGAAGATCCTCATCCCGGTCTCGATGGTCTGGCTGATGCTCGTGGCGACGGTACGGGCGCTGCGGAACGAGGACTACGACTTCCAGTCGATCGTCCTCTACGTCGCGGGCGCGGTCGTCGCGATCCTGCTGGTCTCCTTCGTCGCCGACCTCTTCCGGGGACGGTCCCGCGAAGAGGGCGAAGCGGCCGACGGCGACGGCGAGTTCGATCCCCTGGCGGGCGGCTACCCCGTACCGCCGCTGCCCGGGCAGACGCTGCCGCCGGTGCCGCGCCGCAGGTCACGGCGGGAGCGGGAGCTGAGCGAGGCCGCTGTCAGTGGTGGGGTGCATACTCTGAGTGACGAATCCCGTGAGGGGTCGCGTGCCGGATCTCGTGACGGAAAGGAGGCCGGCGGTGCCTGAGTCTGCCCGCGAGGACGCCCCGCGTCCCCGCAAGAACCCCGTGGCCGGTTTCGGGGTGACGTTCAAGGACGTCTTCAAGAAGCGGCTGACCGAGCAGTATCCGGAGTACAAGAAACCCACCGCGCCGCGCTTCCACGGCCGGCACCAGCTCAACCGCCATCCGGACGGCCTGGAGAAGTGCATCGGCTGCGAGCTGTGCGCCTGGGCCTGCCCGGCCGACGCCATCTACGTCGAGGGCGCGGACAACACGGACGAGGAGCGCTACTCGCCGGGCGAGCGGTACGGGCGCGTCTACCAGATCAACTACCTGCGCTGCATCCTGTGCGGGCTGTGCGTCGAGGCGTGCCCGACCCGGGCGCTCACCATGACGAACGAGTACGAACTCGCCGACAAGAGCCGGGAATCGCTCATCTACACCAAGGAGGAGCTGCTCGCCGGCCTGGAGGACGGCATGGTCGACTCCCCGCACGCGATCTTCCCCGGTATGACCGAACAGGACTACTACCGGGGGCTGGTGACCGAGGCGGCGCCCGGCACCGAGCGCCAAGTGGCCGTCACCAAGGGCGAGAAGCCCGCGTCCGAGGGGGTGGAGGCGTGAACCTCGCCGCGGACTCCATGACCTCCACCGGCGAGGCCGTCCAGTTCTGGATCCTCGCGGTCGTCGCCACGGGCGGCGCGCTGGCCACGGTGCTGATGAGGAAGGCGGTGCACAGCGCCCTCTCCCTCGCCGGGACGATGATCGTGCTGGCGGTGTTCTACCTCGCCAACGGCGCCTACTTCCTCGGCATCGTGCAGATCGTCGTCTACACCGGCGCGATCATGATGCTGTTCCTCTTCGTCGTCATGCTCGTCGGCGTCACCGCCGCCGACTCGCTCCGCGAGACCATCCGGGGCCAGCGATGGCTGGCCGCCCTGTGCGGACTGGGCTTCGGCGTCCTGCTGATCGCCGGCATCGCCAACGCCTCGCTGCACCACTTCGACGGGCTCGGCCAGGCCAACTCCGGCGGGAACGTCGAGGGGCTCGCCGCCCTGGTCTTCACCAAGTACGTCTTCGCCTTCGAGATCACCGGCGCCCTGCTGATCACCGCCGCGGTCGGCGCCATGGTGCTCACCCACCGCGAGCGCATCCGCCGGGCCGCCACCCAGAAGGAGCTGTCCCGGCAGCGGGTGCGCGAGGGCGGCCACCTCGCGCCGCTGCCCGCCCCCGGCACCTACGCCCGGCACAACGCCAACGACATCCCCGCCCTGCTGCCGGACGGCACCCCGTCCGAGCTCAGCGTCAGCCCCACGCTGCGCGCCCGCGGCCAGGTGCGGGACGTCTCCGGCGAGGCGCTCGCGGACCTCGCGGCGCTGGAGCAGCGGTCGCGCGAGTGGCTGGAGCGCGACGGCGACGAGGACCGGAAGGGAGCCGTCAAGTGAACCCGGTCAGCTATCTCTACCTGTCCGCCCTGCTGTTCACCATCGGGGGCGTCGGGGTGCTCGTCCGGCGGAACGCGATCGTCGTCTTCATGTGCGTCGAGCTGATGCTGAACGCCTGCAACCTGGCGTTCGTCACCTTCTCCCGGATGCACGGCAACCTCGACGGCCAGATCATCGCCTTCTTCACGATGGTCGTCGCCGCGGCCGAGGTCGTCATCGGGCTCGCGATCATCGTCTCGGTCTACCGCGCCCGCCACTCGGCCTCGGTCGACGACGCCAGTCTGCTGAAGCTGTAAGGGGACGCCGCCAATGGAGAACCTCATCGGACTGCTCGTCCTCGCGCCCCTGCTGGGGGCGGGGATCCTGCTCTGCGGCGGAAGGGCCCTGGACCGCGCCGGGCACTGGCTGGGCACCCTGCTCGCGGCCGTCTCCTTCGCCCTCGGCGCGGTGCTCTTCGCCGACATGCTGGGCCGCGACGCCGAGGACCGCGCGCTGGACGTCACCGTCTTCCAGTGGGTGCCGGTCGGCGGCTTCCGCGCCGACGTCGGCTTCCACCTCGACCAGCTGTCCATGACCTTCGTCCTGCTGATCACGGGCGTGGGCACGCTGATCCACCTCTACTCCGTGGGGTACATGGAGCACGACGAGCGGCGCCGCCGCTTCTTCGGCTACCTGAACCTCTTCCTCGCCGCGATGCTGCTGCTCGTCGTGGCCGACAACTACCTGCTGCTGTACGTCGGATGGGAGGGCGTCGGCCTGGCGTCCTACCTGCTGATCGGCTTCTGGCAGCACAAGCCGAGCGCCGCGACCGCCGCCAAGAAGGCGTTCCTCGTCAACCGCGTCGGCGACGTCGGACTGTCCATCGCGATCATGCTGATGTTCACCACGTTCGGCACCTTCGCCTTCGACCCGGTGCTCGGTGACGCGGACCGGGCGGGCGAGGGCAAGCTCACCGCCATCGGCCTGATGCTGCTGCTCGCCGCCTGCGGCAAGTCGGCCCAGGTGCCGCTGCAGAGCTGGCTCGGGGACGCCATGGAGGGCCCGACCCCGGTCTCCGCCCTGATCCACGCGGCCACCATGGTGACCGCCGGCGTCTACCTGGTCACCCGCTCCGGCGCGATCTTCGAGGGGGCGCCGGACGCCCAGCTGGCCGTGGTCACGGTCGGGGCGGTCACCCTCCTCTTCGGTGCGATCGTCGGTTGCGCGAAGGACGACATCAAGAAGGCGCTGGCCGGTTCGACGATGTCGCAGATCGGCTACATGGTGCTGGCCGCCGGCCTCGGCCCGATCGGCTACGTCTTCGCGATCATGCACCTGGTGACCCACGGCTTCTTCAAGGCGGGGCTCTTCCTCGGCGCCGGGTCGGTCATGCACGGCATGAACGACGAGGTGGACATGCGCCGTTACGGCGGCCTGTGGCGCTATATGCCGGTCACCTTCGTCACCTTCGGGCTCGGCTACCTCGCCATCATCGGGTTCCCCGGGCTCTCCGGGTTCTTCTCCAAGGACAAGATCATCGAGGCGGCCTTCGCCAAGGGCGGCACCGAGGGCTGGATCCTCGGCGGCACGGCCCTGCTCGGCGCGGCCATCACCGCGTACTACATGACCCGCGTGATGATCATGACGTTCTTCGGTGAGAAGCGGTGGGCCCCGGCCCCCTCGCCGGACGCGCCCAGCGCGGAGCCCGCCGCCGAGAAGCACGGCGACGGGACGCACGGCGACGGGACGCACGGCGCCGGGGAGCTCCCGCACCCGCACGAGTCGCCGAAGTCGATGACGATCCCGATGATCCTGCTCGCCGTCGGATCGGTCTTCGCGGGCGGCCTGTTCACCCTCAACGACACCTTCCTGAAGTGGCTGGAGCCCGTCACCGGGCACGAGGAGGGCGACTCCCCGGTCAGCGCGCTCACCGTCACCGGGGCGACCATGGCCGTCCTCGTCGTCGGCGTCGCGCTCGCCTGGTTCCAGTACGGCCGCAAGCCCGTCCCCGTCACCCCGCCGCGCGGCTCGCTGCTCACCCGGGCGGCCCGCCGCGACCTCCTCCAGGACGACTTCAACCACATCGTCCTCGTACGCGGCGGGGAGCAGCTCACCCGCGGCCTGGTGGCGATCGACCGCACGGTGGTGGACGGCGCCGTCAACGGGACCGCCGTCACCGTCGGCGGGCTCTCCGGCCGGATGCGCAGGCTGCAGAACGGCTACGCGCGGTCGTACGCGGTCTCGATGTTCGGCGGCGCGGCGGTACTGATCGCCGCGACCCTGCTGATGAGGGCGGTTTGATCATGTCATTTCCCCTGCTTACCGCGACGGCCGCGGTCCCCGCCGTGGGCGCGGTCCTCACCGCCGCGGTCCCGGCCGCGCGCCGCGAGGCGGCCAAATGGCTCGCGCTCCTCTTCGCCTTGGGGACTCTGGTCCTGGCCGCGATCCAGCTCGTCCGCTTCGACCCGGACGGGGACGCGTTCCAGCTCACCGAATCCCACGCCTGGATCGCGGACTTCGGTGTCCGCTACGACCTGGGCGTCGACGGGATCGGTGTGGTCCTCGTCGCCCTGACGGCGCTGCTCGTCCCGTTCGTCCTGCTGGCCGGCTGGCACGACGCGGAGCCGCTGGAGGCCGCGGCGGCCGACCGCCGCTGGCGGCCCACCCAGGGCCTGTTCGCCCTGATCCTCATGGTCGAGGCGATGGTGGTGATCTCCTTCGAGGCCACCGACGTCTTCCTCTTCTACGTCTTCTTCGAAGCCATGCTCATCCCGATGTACTTCCTCATCGGCGGCTTCGGGGACCGGACCGGGGAGCCGGCCGACGCGGGCGAGGCGGCGGCCCGCCGCTCCCGCGCGGCCGTGAAGTTCCTGCTGTACAACCTCGCCGGCGGGCTCGTCATGCTGGCCGCGGTGGTCGGGCTGTACGCGGTCACCGCCGACCAGCTCGGCACCGGCACGTTCTCGCTCCAGGAGATCGTCCAGGCCCGGGCCGCCGGCAGACTGGAGTTCGCCACCGTCACCGAACGCGCCCTGTTCCTGGGCTTCTTCTTCGCCTTCGCCGTCAAGGCGCCGCTCTGGCCGCTGCACACCTGGCTGCCCGGCGCCATGGGCGAGGCCACCGCGCCCGTCGCCGTCCTGATCACCGCCGTGGTCGACAAAGTCGGTACCTTCGCGATGCTGCGGTTCTGCCTCCAGCTCTTCCCCGGGGCGTCCAAGTGGGCCACCCCGGTGATCATCGTGCTGGCGCTGATCAGCATCCTCTACGGCGCCCTGCTCGCCGTCGCCCAGCGGGACATCAAGCGTCTGATCGCGTATGCCTCGCTCTCCCACTTCGGCTTCATCATCCTGGGCGTCTTCGCGATGACCACCCAGGGCCAGGGCGGCGCCACGCTCTACATGGTCAACCACGGGATCTCCACGGCCGCGCTGATGCTGGTCGCCGGCTTCCTGATCAGCCGCCGCGGCTCCCGGCTCATCGCCGACTACGGCGGGGTGCAGAAGGTCGCGCCGGTCCTCGCGGGCACCTTCCTCATCGGCGGCCTGGCCACGCTGTCGCTACCGGGGCTCGCGCCGTTCGTCTCCGAATTCCTCGTCCTGGTCGGCACGTTCAGCCGCTACCCGGTGGCGGGCGCCGTCGCGACCGTCGGCATCGTCCTCGCCGCCCTCTACGTCCTGGTGCTGTACCAGCGCACCATGACCGGGCCGGTGAAGGAGCCGGTGCGCGGCATGCCCGACCTCCGGGTCCGTGAACTCGTGGTCGTCACCCCGCTGATCGCCCTGCTCCTTTTCCTGGGCGTCTACCCGAAGCCGGTGACGCGGATCCTCGATCCCGCCGTCGAACACACCATGTCCCAGGTCCACAAGACCGACCCCCGGCCCGATGTCCGGGTGAGCACCGCGGAGGGCGCGAAGTGAGCCGAGCAGCCGCCGTCCACAGCCTGTGGACGGACTCGTCCGCGTCGGCGGTCCTCGCCGACGCCCCCAGGAAGATCCCCGCACCGCACATCGAGTACGCCCAGCTCTCCCCGGTGCTGATCGTCCTCGGCGCCGCCGTGGTGGCCGTCCTCGCGGAGGCGTTCCTGCCCCGCCGGTCCCGCCACCTCGCCCAGGTGGCCGTCACCGTCGTCGGGCTCGCCGCCGCGTTCGCCGCCGTCGTCGCGCTCGCCGCCAAGGGCTACGCCACCAACAAGGCGCACGTGGCGGCGATGGGCGCGGTCGCCGTCGACGGCCCGGCCCTCTTCCTCCAGGGCACGATCCTCCTCGTCGCCCTGGTCGCCGCCCTCGGCTTCGCCGAACGCCGGCTCGACCCCCGCCGCGCACGGCCGCCCCGTCGACTCCTTCGCCGCCCAGGCCGCCGCCGTCCCCGGCGGCGACGCCGAACAGGAGGCGGTCAGGGCCGGCTGGACGACCAGCGAGGTCTTCCCGCTGCTGCTGTTCGCGGTCGCCGGCATGCTGGTGTTCCCCGCCGCCGACGACCTGCTGACCCTCTTCGTCGCGCTGGAGGTCTTCTCCCTCCCGCTGTACGTCCTGTGCGCGCTGGCCCGCCGCAAGCGGCTGCTCTCGCAGGAGGCGGCGGTCAAGTACTTCCTCCTCGGCGCCTTCTCCTCGGCGATCCTGCTGTTCGGCGTCGCCCTGCTCTACGGCTACGCCGGCACCGTCACCTACTCCGGCATCGCCGACGTCGTCAACGGCACCGTCCGCACCGTCTCCCCGGCTCTCGCCTCCTCCACCGGCAACGACGCGCTGCTGCTCATCGGCGGCGCGATGGTCCTCATGGGCCTCCTCTTCAAGGTCGGCGCCGCGCCCTTCCACATGTGGACCCCCGACGTCTACCAGGGCGCCCCCACGCCCGTCACCGGCTTCATGGCCGCGGCCACCAAGGTCGCCGCCTTCGGTGCCCTGCTGCGGCTGCTCTACGTCGTCCTGCCCGGCCTGCGCTGGGACTGGCGACCGGTCATGTGGGGCGTCGCCATCCTGACGATGCTGGTCGGCGCGATCGTCGCCGTCACCCAGACCGACGTCAAGCGGCTCCTCGCCTACTCCTCCATCGCCCACGCCGGCTTCATCCTCGCCGGCGTCATCGCCATCAGCCCCGACGGCGTCTCCTCCGTCCTCTTCTACCTGGCCGCCTACTCCTTCGTCACGCTGGGCGCGTTCGCCGTCGTGACGCTGGTACGGGACGCCGGCGGTGAGGCGACGCAACTGTCCAAGTGGGCGGGCCTCGGGCGCCGTTCGCCGCTCGTCGCCGCCGTCTTCGCGGTCTTCCTGCTCGCCTTCGCCGGCATCCCGCTCACCAGCGGCTTCGCCGGGAAGTTCGCGGTCTTCAAGGCGGCGGCCGAGAGCGGGGGCGCTCCGCTGGTGATCGTGGGTGTGGTGTCGTCGGCGATCGCCGCGTTCTTCTACATCCGCGTGATCGTGCTGATGTTCTTCAACGAGCCTCGGGCGGACGGGCCTACGGTCGCCGTGCCGAGCGCTTTGACGACGGTGGCGATCGGGGTGGGGGTCGTGGTGACCTTGGTGTTGGGGGTGGCGCCGCAGTATTTCCTGGAACTGGCGGGGGATGCGGGGGTGTTCGTTCGGTGAGGGTGCCCCGGACCCTTCCTTAGAGGGGGGACCCCCACTTCGCCGTTTCCTGGGGGCTGCGCCCCCAGACCCCGCTTTTCGCGGCTCCGCCGCTCGTGCTCAAACTCCCCCAGAGGGGGGGACCCCCAACGGGCTGGATATCGCGCCCGGGCGCATGATTCAGCCCGTCTGGGGGCACCCCCTCTGGGGGAGTTTGAGGACAACCGCGCGGAGCGCGGTTTCGGGGGTGCGGGGGCGCAGCCCCCGCAAGAAACTGGGGGCACCTCCCAGCGGTAGCTGGGGGAGAAAGGGCGGGGCTGGGGACCCTCTACCGGCCCTCGGCCGGAAGTACGCGCCCCGCGACCTCCCCCAGTCCGATGCGCGCCCCGTCGCGCCCCGGCGCCCAAGCCGTGATCACGACCTCGTCCCCGTCCGCGAGGAACGGCCCCTTCCCCGCCGTGATTTCGAGGAGGCAGCCGAGCTGATCCGACTCCGGCCCGCTCACCGTCCCGGACGCGTAGAAGTCGCCGGTCCGCAGCGACGCCCCGTTCACGGTCATGTGGGCGAGCTGCTGGGCCGCCGTCCAGTACATGGCGGAGAAGGGCGGCCGGGAGACGACCTCGCCGTTGATGCGGACCTCCAGGCGGATGTCGATGCCGCCGGGCTCGGCCGCCGAGGAGTCGTCGAGGTACGGGAGGAGCGGGAAGTCGCGGGCCGGTGGTGCGACACGGGCGGCGTCGAAGGCTTCCAGGGGGGTGATCCAGGCGGAGACCGACGTGGCGAAGGACTTGCCGAGGAAGGGGCCGAGGGGCACGTACTCCCAGGACTGGATGTCGCGCGCGGACCAGTCGTTGACGAGGCAGACGCCGAAGACGTGGTCGCGGAAGGCGTCCAGCGGCACGGGCGTCCGTGCGGGTGCCGGGGTGCCGACGACGAAGCCGACCTCGGCCTCGATGTCGAGCCGGCGGGACGGGCCGAACGAGGGGAGTTCCTCGTCGGGCGCCTTGCGCTGCCCCTGAGGGCGGACGACGTCCGTGCCGGAGACGACGACCGTGCCCGCGCGGCCGTGGTAACCGATGGGCAGGTGCTTCCAGTTCGGGGGCAGCGCCTGGCCGTTGGGGCGGAAGATGCGGCCCGCGTTGGTCGCGTGGTGCTCGCTCGCGTAGAAGTCGACGTAGTCCGCGACCTCGAACGGCAGGTGCAGGGTGACCTCGTCCAGCGGGTGGGCGTACCCGCCGGGCAGGGTGCCGTCGTCGAGCATGCCGCGGATCTCGGCGCGTACCGCCTGCCAGACCGGGCGTCCGGCGGCCATCAGCGGGTTGAGCACGGGCTGGTCGAGCAGATCGGCGTACGCCGACCCGCGTTCGGCGGCGGCGGTCGCCGCGTCGAGGACGTACGCGCCGTAGCGCACGCCGATCCGCGGGTGCTCGGGAGCGCCCGGGGTGGTGAAGACGCCATAGGGGAGTGCGTCCGCGCCGAAGGGGTCGCCTTCGGGCAGTTCGTGGGGGCTGTGCTGGGGCATGGGTCTCGCGGCCTCGCCTTCTCCACTCGGAGTGCACGTCGGATGCACGGGAGCCTCACATTACGGGTTGACGGCCGACGGGCAAGAGCTGTTCGAGGGGTGTTCCCGCTTCGGGAAACGGTGTTCCAATCCGGGGAAAAGGTAGGGCAATGTCCGGTAACTCCTTGCTGGAGGCGATGATTCCGAAGTAGCGTCCTAAGTCGGGTCACACACAGTGGGGGGCCGCTGAGGGCGGGGTGGCCGAGGGGGGAGCTGGTGGCGAGCAGGAGCGCGTCCGTATCGGCGGACGGGTCAGTGCCCGGGTTGATCGTGAAGTTCGGTGACTATCCCCTGCACCACGGCGGCGTCGGTGCGATCCGCAGTCTCGGAAGACTCGGCGTGCCGATGTACGCCATCACCGAGGACCGGTGGACCCCGGCGGCCGTCTCGCGTTATCTGAGCGCCGGATTCGTCTGGCCGACGACCGGCACCGAAGGGGCCGGGGAGCTGGTGGCGGGCCTGCTCCGGATAGCCGAGCGGATCGGCCGTCCCACCGTGCTGCTGCCCACCGACGAGGAGGCGGCCGTGCTCATCGCCGAGCACGCGGACGTGCTGGCCGGTCCGTTCCTCTTCCCGCCGGTGGAACGGGAGTTGCCGCGGCGGCTGGCCAGCAAGCAGGGGCTGTACGAGCTGTGCGTGGAACACGGGGTGCCGGCCCCGACGACACTGTTCCCCGCCACCTACGAGGAGATCGAGAAGTACGCCGCCACCGCCGTCTTCCCGCTGGTGGCCAAGAACCGCGAGGCGTTCGAACGCCGCCGCAGGCCGGCCGTGGCCGGGACGACGCGGATCGCCGACGCCCGCCGGCTGCTGGAGCTGGCCCGCGACTGGGGGCCCCAGCCGGGGGTGATCCTCCAGGAGTACCTGCCGCGCGAGGAGGCCGAGGACTGGATCGTCCACGCCTACTTCGACGCCGACAGCGTGCCGCGTGCCCTGTTCACCGGCGTCAAGGTGCGTTCCTGGCCGCCGCACGCGGGCATGACCGCCAACGCCTACGTCGTCGACAACCCCGAACTGGCGGCCATGACCGCCCAGTTCATCAAGCAGATCGGCTTCTGCGGCATCGTCGACCTCGACTGGCGGTTCGACCGCCGCGACGGCCGGTACAAGCTGCTGGACTTCAACCCCCGGATGGGCGCCCAGTTCCGCCTCTTCGAGAGCGAGGCGGGCATAGATGTCGTCCGTGCCCAGCACCTCGACCTCACCGGGCGGCCGGTCCCCGAGGGCGAGCAGCTCACCGGCCGGCGGTTCGTCGTCGAGAACATCGACCTGCCCGCCCTCGCCGCCTACCGGCGCAGCGGCTACACCACCCCGCACGCTCCCGCCCGCGCCAACGGGACGGAGCTCGCCTGGGCGGCGCGGGACGACATGAAACCGTTCCTGACCATGCTCGCCCGGCTCGTCCGGCCCGGGACGAGACACCTGTGGCAGCTGTGGCGCTCCCGGCGCCGGGCCCACGCGGCCGCCGCCCGGGCGGTGCCCGCCGCCCCGGCCGCGGTGGCCGAGCGGACGGAGTGACGGCGGAGGTCGACGGGAGGCGACGGGAAGCGACGGGGTGTCGGGCGCCTTCGGGTGCCCGGGGAAGGAGCGCCGAGGAGCCCAGGGCGCACGGGGGCCCGTACGCGCCCCCGGCGCCCGTACCCGCCCCGCCGGGCTCCCGCACCCCCAGCGGTCACACCCGCCCCGCAACGCCCGCGTACGCACCGCGTGCGCGGAAGTGACGCAGCAGACCGGCCCCGCGAGCGCCTCGCGGGCCGGGAGACGCCCTGGGAGGGCACACGTGACACTTCCGGTAGCAGTCATCGGGGCCGGCCCGTACGGCCTCTCGACCGCAGCCCACCTGAAGGCGCGCGGCGTTCCGACGCGCGTCTTCGGCTCGCCGATGGTGAGCTGGCGGGAGCAGATGCCCGCCGGGATGCTGCTGAAATCCACCCCCGCGGCCTCGGACATCGACGCCCCGCAGCCCGGCCACACCCTGCTCGACTACTGCCTGGACGTGGGGGAGCGGCGCTACGAGTCGGACTGGGACGTCATCCCCGTCGAGACCTTCGCCGCGTACGGGCAGTGGTTCCAGCGGCGGCTGGTGCCGGGGCTGGAGCAGGTGCGGGTGAAGTCCGTGGAGCGGCGCCAGGGCGGCCCCGGGTTCGAGCTCACGCTGGACTCCGGCGAGCAGTTCGCCGCCCGCGCGGTCGTGGTGGCCACCGGGCTGAGCGGGCTGGCCCGGGTCCCCGGCGAGCTGGCCGCGGCGGTGCCCGGCGGGCCGGCCGAGGGCGTCCCGTTCTCGCACAGCTCGCACCACCGCGACCTGTCCGGCTTCGCGGGCCGGCACGTCGCCGTGATCGGCGCCGGGCAGTCGGCCCTGGAGACCGCCGTGCTGCTGGCGGAGGCGGGCGCCGCCTCGGTACGGGTCGTGGCCAGGCGGCGCGGGGCGGTCCGGTTCGGGGCGGCGCCGGACGGGCAGTCGCCGCTGAAACCGGACACGCCGTTCGGACGGGCCTGGTCGCTGTACGCGTTCTCGTACCACGCGGACGGCTTCCGCCGGCTGCCCCCGCGGACCCGCGCGTACCTGGTCCGCCGGGTGCTGGGACCGCTCGGCGCCTGGTGGCTGCGCGAGCGCTTCGTGGGCCGGGTCCAGGTGACCGAGGGGAAGCGGGTCGTCCGGGCCCGGCTGGCGGAGGGCCGGCCGGTGCTGACGCTCGCGGAGTCCGCCGACGGGCCGGAGAGCGAGCTCACCGCCGACCATGTGATCGCTGCCACGGGCTACCGGGTCGACCTGGGCGCCCTGGACTTCCTGGGGGACAGCGTCCGGGCCCGGCTGGCGGCGAGCGCCGGCGGCCCCCGCCTCGGCGCGGGCTACCACTCGTCCGTTCCCGGTCTCTTCTTCACCGGCCTGCCGGCGGCGGCGAGCTACGGCCCGGTGATGCGGTTCGTCTGCGGGACGGCATACGCGTCGCCGCGGCTGGCACGAGCGGTGGCGGCGCTCTGACGGACCGTGACCGCCGGGTCGTGTCCCCCACAGGGGGCACTTCTCGTCGCACCGATTCCACGGAGGTGGGGTCCGGCGCGGGAAGCGACGCCGGCGCCGACACCGGAACCGGAAACGGCGTCGGTATCGGAGTCGGAGTCGACAATTCCGTTTCTGGTCGCCGCCGGTGTGCGCCCGCCCGCTCCCGGCTGGCCCCCGCCCCCCTCCGTCCACCCGCCGGACGGGCTGATTCCGGCCCGTCCGGCCCCTTTTCGACGGGCGGGGGCCGCCGGTATGGGCCGAGGGCGGCCCGGAGGGCCGGGGGAGGGGCCGCGAAAACGGCCGGGAAGCAGCCGAGGGGAAGCCGCGAAGAAGGGGACAAATCGCCCCGGGGAGGGTCGGTGGCGGGCCACTGTTCGGGCAGCCGCCCACGGTGATCCACAACCGACCGGATACGCTGACTTTTGGTGAAGACAGCGACACATCGACAATCCCCGTGATCGCAGGCAGACAGGAGTACCCCTCGTGACCGTCGTCGGGCCCTTCGGGCTGAGCGTGCGGGACCAGGCTCTTGAAGCCGATGTCCAGGCCGGGTTGGCCGCTGTCGAGGAGGGCCTCCTGGAGGCCACCAAGAGCGGTGTGCCCTTCATCACCGAAGCCGCGCAGCACCTCGTCCGGGCGGGCGGCAAGCGCTTCCGGCCGCTGCTGGTGATGCTCGCCGCCCAGTTCGGCGACCCGTACGCGCCCGGCGTCGTGCCCTCGGCCGTCGTCGTCGAGCTCACCCACCTCGCCACCCTCTACCACGACGACGTCATGGACGAGGCGGACATGCGCCGCGGGGCGCCCAGCGCCAACGCCCGCTGGGGCAACTCCCTGGCCGTCCTCACCGGCGACTTCCTCTTCTCCCGCGCGTCCTGGATCCTCGCCGACCTCGGCCCCGAGGCCGTCCGGATCCAGGCCGAGGCGTTCGAACGCCTGGTGACGGGCCAGATCCTGGAGACCGCGGGCCCGCTCGACGGGCGCGACCCGATCGAGCACTACCTCGACGTCATCGGCGGCAAGACCGGCTCCCTGATCGCCGTCTCCGGCCGCTACGGCGCCATGATGTCCGGCGCGGACGAGCGCGTCGTGGAGATCCTGACCCACTACGGCGAGCGGCTCGGCGCCGCCTTCCAGCTCGCCGACGACGTCCTCGACATCGCCAGCGACTCCCACGAGTCCGGCAAGACCCCCGGCACCGACCTGCGCGAGGGCATCCCCACCCTCCCCGTCCTGCACCTGCGCGCCCGCGCCGAGGCCACCGGCGACCCGGACGACCTGGAGCTCTGCGCCCTGCTCGACGGCGACCTCGCCGACGACGCCCGGCTCGCCGAGGTGCTCCGCCGGCTGCGCGTCCACCCGGCCCTGGAGCAGGCCCGCCGCGACACCGTCCGGTACGCCGAGGAGGCGCGCGCCACGCTCGCGCCGCTGCCCGAGTGCCCGGCCAGGGCCGCGCTGGAGGAGCTCTGCGACGCGGTCGTGCACCGCGCGGGCTGACGGGCCGGGGCGGTCGTGGTCGTACGCAGGGGTTGTCCTGAGCGGTTGCCCTGAGCGGTCTCCGGGACCGATGGGAACCGGCCGCACGAGACGGACGACGCGAACCGGCCACCCCGGGTGACGGGTGGGACCGGTGATCACCGGTCCGTACGTACCACGCCTCGTTCGAGTCGAGACGGGCGTGCTCAAATGACAGTGCTGAGCACGGTGTTGCGGACCGGGCGGCCCTCCGGTCCGTTCACGGCCGGTTCGTGGCCGGTTCGCCGTCGGTTCCAGGCCGGTCCGCGGCCGGTCGCCGGGGAGAACCCCGCTCATCCTCCCGGTGGTTCGTCCCCTAGGGCTTGTCATACCCGAGAGGTACCGTGAGTTGAGTCCGGCGGCTGATGACCGGAGCACCGCGCGTTGGTGGAATGGACGGAGTCGTGCGGGAGGGCAGTCCTCCCGACTCCGGCGCCCCCACCGAGCGGTCGGGCCACATGAGCCAGGGGATGGGCGAGTGCACGACGCGAGAGACCGCCGCAGACGACGGAGGTAGAGCACATGGCACGGAACCAACCGACACCCGGCGCCGACGGCCACGAGCCGGCCGGGGCCACCGGGCCCTCGGGGGCCGGCCGCCGCAAGGCCGTCCGTTACGCGGTCCCCGTCGCGGTGGCCGGGGTCGCCGCCGCCACCATCGGCATCGGCTCGGCCCTCGCCACCTCGGGCGACCCCGACCTGCCGAAGATCAGCACGCAGGACCTGCTGGCCAAGGTCGCCGCCTCGGACGTGCAGCAGCTCTCCGGCTCCGTCCGCGTCACCACCGACCTCGGCCTGCCCTCCCTCCCCTCGGGCGTCTCGCTCGGCGGGGCGATGGGCAAGGGGAGCGGCGGGGGCAAGGGCGACGCCGACCCCGCGGGCAAGCTGACGGAACTGGCCTCCGGCTCGCACACGCTGCGCGTCGCGGCGGACGGCCCGGACAAGCAGCGGGTGTCGATCGTCGAACGCGCCGCGGAGTACAGCGTCGTCCGCAATGGGCAGCAGGTCTGGGCGTACGACAGCGGCAGCAACACGGCGTACCACGCGACGGCGCCCAAGGAGGCGGCCGGCGCGGCCAAGGAGCGCAAGCTCCCCGACGGGCTCGCCGACGCCTCCCCGCAGGAGCTGGCGAAGAAGGCCCTCGCCGCGGCGCAGGGGACCACGGACGTGGCCGTTGACGGCACGGCCAAGGTGGCCGGCCGGGACGCCTACCGGCTGACCCTCACGCCCAAGCAGAGCGAGTCGACGATCGGATCGGTGCGGATAGCCGTGGACGCGAAGAACGGCGTCCCGCTCAAGTTCACGGTCACCCCGAAGGGCGGCGGCAAGGCGGCCGTCGACGTGGCCTTCACCAAGGTCTCCTTCGACCGGCCGAGCGCGTCCACCTTCTCGTTCACCCCGCCCAAGGGGGCGAAGGTGACCGAGGGGACGCGGGGCAAGGGTGCCGGCCACGGTACGGACGATCACGGCAAGGGCCGGCTCCCGGCCGCCCCCGGCACGGACGCCGCGTCCGCCCCGAAGACGACGGGCACCGGCTGGGCGACCGTCGCCGAGTTCGGCACCGGCAAGGGCGCGGGTGTGGGCGCGGGTGCGGGTGCCATGGGGTCCGGCAAGGGCGTCGGCCCGAAGGGCGGTGCCCACGCGGGCGGCGCTCACGCCAAGGACGCGGAGAAGCTGCTCGACAGCTTCGGCGGCAAGGTGACGGGCTCGTTCGGTTCCGGCAGGATCGTCAGCACCCGCCTGGTGAACGTGCTGCTGACGGACGACGGCAAGGTGTACGCGGGCGCGGTGACCAAGGAAGCGCTGCTCAAGGCCGCGGACGCCAACCGGTAGGAACCGGTGGCCGCAGTGGCCGCGGTAGGGCGCGCGGGCGGTACGGGGGAGGGGAGAGGGGCCTGTGACGGAACCGGAGACGGGGTCGGGAGCGGGGCCGAAGCCTGCGCGGGAGCCGAACTCGGAGCGGGAGCCCGGGCCGGAGCGCGAGCCCGGCCCCGAGCCGGAGCCCGGCCCCGAGCCGGAGCCCGGCCCGGGGCCGAAGCCTGCGCCGACGCCTGCCCCCAGCCCTGAGCCTGCCCCCAGCCCCGAGCCTGCCCCCGGCCCCGAGCCTGCCCCCGGCCCCGAGCCGGTCATCGAGACGCGGGGGCTGACCAAGCGCTACCGCGGCGGGCAGCTCGCGGTGGACGGCCTCGACCTCGTCGTGCCGCGCGGCAGCGTCTTCGGCTTCCTCGGCCCCAACGGATCGGGCAAGACGACGACGATCCGGATGCTCATGGGGCTGATCGAGCCCACGTCGGGGCAGGCCCGGGTGCTCGGCGAGCCGATGCCCCGGGCCGGCGGCCGGGTGCTGCCGCGGGTGGGGGCCCTCATCGAGGGCCCGGCCCTGTACGGGTTCCTCTCCGGCCGTGACAACCTCGTCCGGTACGACGCCGCCGACCCCACCGCCGACCCCCGCACCCGCGCCGCCCGGGTGGCGGACGCCCTGGACCGGGTGGGGCTGGCGGGGGCGGCCGGGAAGAAGGCCCGGGCCTACTCGCTCGGCATGAAGCAGCGGCTCGGCCTGGCCGCCGCCCTGCTCCAGCCGCGCGAGCTGCTGGTCCTGGACGAGCCGACCAACGGCCTCGACCCGCAGGGCATGCGGGAGATCCGGTCCCTGGTGCGGGGGCTGGCCGCCGAGGGCACCACCGTCTTCCTCTCCTCCCACCTCCTCGACGAGATCGAGCAGGTCTGCTCGCACGCCGCGGTGATGGCGCGCGGCCGGCTGCTCACCCAGGGCACGGTCGCCGACCTGGCCTCGTCCACCCGCGGCCGGCTGGCCGTCACCACCCCCGACACGGCGGACGCGGTCCGCGTCCTCAAGGAGCACGGCGTGAACGATCTGGCGGTCGCCGACGACCGCGTCACCGGCGAACTGCCCACCGGCACCCCGCCGCCCGACCTCGCGGACCTCAACGCCGCCCTGGTCCGGGCGGACGTCCGGGTGCGCTCCTTCGGCACCGAACGGGTCTCGCTGGAGGACGCGTTCGTCGCGCTCACCGGGGAGGGCTTCGATGTCGCGGGCTGAGCCCGGGGCGGCCCCCGCGCCCGTCACCGTCCGTCCGCCGCGCGCGGTGTGGCGGCTGTCGCTGTTCCGCAACGAGATCACCACCGTCTTCCGGCGCTGGCGCACGCTGGCGCTGCTCGGGGTGCTCGCGGCCGTGCCGGTGCTGGTCGGCATCGCGGTCAAGATCGAGACGAGCGACGGGGACGGCTCGTTCGGCGGTGGCAGCGGCGGCGAAGGGCCCGCCTTCGTCAGCCAGGTCACCAACAACGGCCTCTTCCTCGTCTTCGCCTCGCTCGCCGCGACGCTCCCCTTCTTCCTGCCGATGGCGATCGGCGTGATCGCCGGCGACTCGATCGCCGGCGAGGCGGGCAGCGGCACCCTGCGCTACCTGCTGGTCGCGCCGGCCGGCCGCACCCGGCTGCTGCTCGCGAAGTTCACGACCACGGTCGTCTTCTGCCTCGCCGCCACCCTCGTCGTCGCCTGTTCGGCGCTGCTGGTGGGCGCGCTCCTCTTCCCGCTGGGCGACGTCACGCTGATCAGCGGGACGACGGTGTCCTTCGGCGACGGACTGCTGCGCGGCGTGGCCATCGCCGGAGTGGTGGCCGCGTCGCTGATCGGCGTCGCGGCGCTGGGCCTGTTCGTCTCGACCCTCACCGGCAGCGGCATCGCGGCGATGGCGACGACGGTGGGGCTGCTGATCACGGTGCAGATCCTGGACCAGTTCCCACAGCTGCACGCGATCCAGCCGTACCTCTTCCCGCACTACTGGCTGAGCTTCTCCGACCTGCTCCGGGACCCGGTGTATTGGGACCAGATCGGACGGAACCTGGGCCTCCAGGCGCTGTACGCGGCGGTGTTCGGGTCGGCGGCGTGGGCCCGCTTCACGGCGAAGGACGTGACGGCGTGACGGTGCGGGGCGGGCCCGTTGGTGACCCGCCCCGCACCGCTCGGGCTCAGAAGGTGAGCTTCCAGCCGTTGACGGTGCCGCTGTCCTGGGCGGCGACGTCCTGGACGCGGAGCTTCCAGGTGCCGTTGGCCGTCTCGGACGAGGCGTCGACCGTGTAGGTGGCGACGACGTCGGACGCCGAGTCGTTGGCGCTGGAGGACTTCAGCCGGTACGTCCGCCCGCTCGGTCCGACGAGGTCCACGGTGAGGTCGCCGCGGTAGGTGTGCGTGATGTCCACGGACACCTTGAGCGCGGCCGGGGCGTTGCCGGTGAGGCCGCTGACGGCGATCGGGGACTCGACGGCCGGGCCGTTGTCGGGAATGGCGACCGGCGTCTTGCTCTCGAAAGTGGTGCCGGTGGGCGGGTTGGTGGACCCGCCGCCGCTGAGCTTCCAGACGGCGCCCGCGATGGCGGTGCTGTTGGTGCCGAGCGCCTTGTCGTCGATGTTCGCGATCGTGTCGCAGGAGCGGTGGTAGCAGCTGTCGAACGCCTTGCCGGCCGTCCCGCCCCAGTTACGGGCCTCCTCGGCGGTCTTGATGTAGTCCGCACCGCTGAACAGACCGCCCACGCGGATGCCCGCCTGCTGGAACGGCGCGTGGTCCGAACGCCCGTCGCCCTCGGTGTCGACCTCGGTGGCGATCTTCCGCGCGGCGAACCAGTCCTCGAAGAGGCTCTTCAGCGAGGCGTCGTAGCCGTAGACGAAGTAGCCGGGGTTGGGCGAGCCGATCATGTCGAAGTTGAGATACGCGTCGATCTTCGACCGCTCGGTGGACGGCAGTTGGTTGACGTAGTACGAGGAGCCGCGCATCCCCAGCTCCTCCGCACCCCACCAGCCGAACCGCAGGTGCTTGTCCGGCTTGTAGCCGGACTTGGCCACGGTGAGCGCCACTTCGAGGATCCCGGCGGACCCGGACCCGTTGTCGTTGATCCCCGGCCCCGCACTGACCGAGTCGAGGTGCGCCCCGGCGAACACGACGTGGTTCGCGTCCCCGCCGGGCCAGTCGGCGACCAGGTTGTAACCGGTCGCGCCGCTGGTGGTGAACTGCTGCACGGTCGTCTTGTAACCGGCCGCGTCCAGCTTCGACTTGACGTAGTCGAGCGACGCTTTGTAGCCAGTCCGGCCGTGGGCCCGGTTGCCGCCGTTGGCGTTGGCTATCGACTGGAGCTGGGTGAGGTGCGCCTTGACGTTGGCGGCGGGTATCTCGGGTGCGTCGGCGGTTGTGGTTGTTCTTGTCGCTGTGGCCACTGTTGCCGTGCCCGGCCCCGCGAGGGCCGGAGACGCGCCGATGAGCGTCGCGGCCGCGGCCGCGGTGCACGCCAGGAGGGTGGCGGAACGGCGGCGTCTTCGGGGGCTGGTGGGCAGGGTGGGACCTTGGACATCAAGCATGGGGGGCTCCCGTCCTTTTGACGTGCCCATGATGTTCAAGGGGTTTTCGGAGATCCGTCAAGGGCGGAATTCGGACAGGGGGGTTCGCTATCCGGATATCGGGCGGGGGTGCCCCCGCGTGCGGGGACCGCGGCGTCGCGATCGAGGACGCCGCCCTGTACTCGGGCCCCCCACGTGCGCGGGGTCGCTGGTGGGCTGGGTCTGTTACCCGACATTGGATGGGACCACCCCCGCGCGCGCGGGGACCACATCCGCGCGCTCAGCGGCGTCTCCCCCAAGACGGGACCACCCCCGCGTGCGCGGGGACCACCTGGAGCTGAGCAGGACCGGGCTGGGGGCGCCGGGACCACCCCCGCGTGCGCGGGGACCATCGGGCCCGACCGATCGACTACCCACCCCCGCGTGCGCGGGGACCACTGTGCCGAAATTGGCGACGTGGACGGTCCGGAGGGACCACCCCCGCGTGCGCGGGGACCACCGCTCGTCGTACAGGGCGTCGAGGAGGTCGTCGGGACCACCCCCGCGTGCGCGGGGACCACAAGGCGTTGGAGGCCGCGTTCCGTAGGCGCTTGGGACCACCCCCGCGTGCGCGGGGACCACTCCCAGCTCTCGCCCTTGTTCTTGCCAGCGCGGGGACCACCCCCGCGTGCGCGGGGACCACACCTCGATGGTCATCTCGCGCGTGTAGGTGTAGGGACCACCCCCGCGTGCGCGGGGACCACATTCTGGCAAGGTCCCGGCAACGACCAACAGCGGGACCACCCCCGCGTGCGCGGGGACCACGACGCAAGGGACACGGCGGCCAACCGGGGCCTGGGACCACCCCCGCGTGCGCGGGGACCACAGGGCGTGACCTGCGCGTTTAACTAGCGGCAGGCCGGTTTTTACTCACTTTCGCAGACTCCGGCATTCGGACTGTTTCATAGCAAACCGGCCTCCAGGGCTTTGCGTTGAGCGCACGGGCAGCGTTCTCAGGCCCCAGATCGTAAAGCCAAGCGCCGACCCGCGCCCACCCGTTCACGCCCCGCCACGCCCCGCCGCCGAGTCCGGCTCGCTCACGACACCCGCCGCCGCCTCCACGGCGGCCTCCGGCCGCGCCGCCTCCGCCGGGGCCGTGGCGCCCGCCGCCACACCCGGCCCGTCGGACCCCGGCGTCTCCGCCGCCACCCGCTCGCGGGCCGCCGCCAGTTCCACCCGCGTCGTCCGCGCCGAGCGCATCGCCTCCCAGGTCAGCATGGCCAGCGCCAGCCACACCAGCGCGAAGCCCGCCCACCGCTCCGGCGGCATCGACTCGTGGAAGACGGCGAGGCCGAGGGCGAACTGGAAGATCGGGGCCAGGTACTGGAGCATGCCCAGGACGGACAGGGGGAGGCGGACCGCCGCCATGCCGAAGGAGACCAGGGGCAGGGCGGTGATCGCGCCGGAGGCGAGGAGCAGCAGCAAGTGCCCCGCGCCCTCGCTCGCGAACGTGCTCTTGCCGTCCGCGCCGAGGAAGATCAGGAAGCCCAGCGCGGGCAGGAACTGGACGGCCGTCTCGGCGGCCATCGACTCCAGCCCGCCCAGCCCCACCTGCTTCTTGAAGAGGCTGTAGGTGCCGAACGACGCCGAGATGCCCAGCGCGATCCACGGCAGTTTGCCGTAGCCCACCGCCAGCACGATCACCGCCGCCGCGCCGACGCCGACGGCGGCCCACTGCGCCGGCCGCAGCCGTTCGCGCAGGACGACGACGCCGAGGGCGATGACGACGAGGGGGTTGATGAAGTAGCCGAGCGACGTCTCGACCACATGGCCCGCGTTGACGGCCCAGATGTAGATGCCCCAGTTCACCGAGATCGTCGCCGCGCTCAGCGCGATCATCCCGAGCCGCTTCGGCTGCCGCAGCAGCGGGCGTATCCAGGCCCAGCGCCGGGTGAGGGCGAGCGCGGCCACCACCGTCACCAGGGACCACACCATCCGGTGCGCCAA
The DNA here is from genome assembly GCF_020099395.1 of Streptomyces mobaraensis. NCBI lineage: Bacteria > Bacillati > Actinomycetota > Actinomycetes > Kitasatosporales > Streptomycetaceae > Streptomyces > Streptomyces mobaraensis. The sequence continues at coordinate 4,161,513 of NZ_CP083590.1, forward strand.
GATCTCGAACGCCCCGGCCGGCTCCAGGAGCGGCCAGTACAGGGGGAACAGCCCCCAGATCGCGTAGGCGGCGAGACCGCACAGGAACCCCGTGCGCGTCTCGTTCTGCTGCGTGTCCGGCTTCACGGATCCCTCCCGGCGGTTTCGACGACGACCTCGCGAAGGTAACGCCGTCCGGGGGTGCCTGTCATGTCCGTACCGAATGACGGTCATGACGGCATGACGGCCATGACGGCCATGACGGCGGACGGCTACGGACCGGACGGCTACGGACCGGATCACTCCGCCCGTAGCGCCCCCCGCAGCCGTTCCACCGCCCGCGAGACGTCGAACGGCAGGATCGTGACGGCCACGTCCGGCAACTGCTCCAGCGCCCGCGCCATCTGCTCGCCCGTGTTGCGGTGCAGCAGCCGGCCGAGCGGCGTCGAGTACATCCGCCGGGGGACGAGCAGGGTCAGCGCGGTCGACCCGTCGGCCGTCGTCCGGGCCGCGAGTCCGATGACGGCGTGCCGGAGCCGCCGGTCCGGGCAGTCGACCAGTTCCAGCGGGACGTTCGTGCCGGGCGTCGCCTCCCAGCGGGCGGCCAGCCGCCGCGCCCGCGCCTCGTCGATGACGAAGTGCAGGGCGCGGACCTCGTCCGGCCGCAGCTCGTGCGCGTACCGCAGCGCCTTGACGGCGGCCAGGTCGAGGCTGTCCACCAGGACGTACACCAGGTGCCGCCGCCAGTGCGGTCCGCTGGTGGTGAAGGCGGGGACGTTCTCCAGCACCGCCGCCTCCGTCCGGTAGTGGCGGTTGATGCGGATCAGCGCCCAGACCCCGAGCGGGAAGATCACGACCACCAGCCACGCGCCCTCCGTGAACTTGGTGATCGCGAAGATCACCACGACCAGCGCGGAGACCACGGCGGCGGCCAGGTTCACGGCCACTTTCGCCCGCCGGCCCGGCCCGGGAACGGACGAGCGCAGGTGGTGCGCGGTCATCCCGGCGGCGGCCATGGTGAAGCCGGTGAAGACGCCGATCGCGTACAGCGCGACCAGTTTGTCGACGTTGCCGCCGGTGAGGAGCAGCAGCGCGAGCGAGACGACGGTGAGGCAGATGATGCCGTTGGAGAAGGCGAGGCGGTGGCCGCGCCGGGTGAGCTGGCGGGGCAGGAAGCGGTCCTCGGCGACGAAGCTGGCGAGGAAGGGAAAGCCGGTGAACGGTGTGTTGGCACCGGTGTAGAGGATCAGCGCGGTGGCGAGCTGCACGAACACCAGGCCCGCCGTCCCCGCCCGGCCGTCGCCGAAGACCAGGTGCGCCTCCTGGGCGAGGACGGTCGGGTTGCCGGCCTCGTACGGGATCGCGTGCGTGAAGTGGGCCAGCGCCGAGACGCCGAACACCATGATCCCGAGGATCACGCTCATCACGGTGAGCGTGCGGCGCGCGTTGCGGCCCTGCGGGGGCCGGAACGCGGACACGCCGTTGGAGATTGCCTCCAGGCCGGTGAGCGACGAACCGCCGTTCGCGAACGCGCGCAACACGATGAACAGCGACGCGCCGTACAGCCAGCCGTGCCCGGGCGTGCCCAGCGGCACGGCACCGCGCGCCGCCGTGTCGGCGTGCGGCAGCCCGCCGCCGACCAGCCCCCGGACCAGCCCGACGGTCAGCAGCAGCGCCACCGCCAGCATGAACAGGTACGCCGGCAGCGCGAACGCCCGGCCCGCCTCACGGAGCCCCCGCAGATTCCCGTACATCAGCAGCACCACGACGGCGACCGTGAGCGGCAGTTTGAGATGGTCGATGCCGTGGTAGCCGTGGCCGACCAGATGGGCGAGCGAGATCAGCGCGTCCGTGCCGGCGGCGGTCTGCACGGCGACCGTGACCGTGTAGTCCACCAGCAGCGCCACGGCCGCGATCTGCGCGACACGCGGCCCCAGGTTCTCCCGGGCGACGACGTACGAGCCGCCGGCCCGCGTGTAGACGGACACGACGTCGCGGTAGGCCAGCGTCACCAGCAGCAGGACGAGGAGGATCGCCCCGGTCACCGGGAGGAGCAGGGTGAACGCGGCGACTCCGGCCACCGGGACGAGGATGCGGAGCATCTCCTCCGAGCCGTACGCGGTGGACGAGATGCAGTCGGAGGCGAGGACGCCGAGGGCCATCGGGTTCGACAGCTTCTCCCGCGCGAGGCGCTCCGTCACCAGGGGTGGGCCGAGGAGGGCGCGTTTCACGCGGTAGCGGAGGCGGTCGGCTGGGAGGGGGACGTCGGCGTCGGCCATGTCCCCTATGAGAGCGGGTGGCTCATGGGGATGGGCGGGGCGACGCGGCGGGGGCACTCGTTTGGTGGTGCCCCGTCCGAAACCGCGCTCCGCGCGGTTGTCCTCAAACGGCCGGACGGGCTGGAATCAGCCCGTCCGGCGTTTGAGGACCTCGCGGCGAAGCCGCGATGCCGGGGTCCGGGGCGCAGCCCTGGAAGAAACGGTGAAGGGGCGGGGTTGGGGACCCCTACCCGACCACCGTCCAGGTGTCGCCCCCCGCGAGCAGCCCGGCGAGGTCTCCCTTGCCGCGCTGTTCCACGGCCGTCTCCAACTGGTCGGCCATCAGCGTGTCGTAGACCGGTCGCTGGACACTGCGCAGCACGCCGATGGGTGTGTGGTGCAGTGTGTCGGGGTCGGCGAGCCGCGACAGGGCGAACGCCGTGGTCGGGGACGGGGAGTGCGCGTCGTGCACGAGTACCCGGGCCTCGTTTTCGGGCGTGACCTCGACGACTTCCAGGTCTCCGGTGGCCGGGTTGCGGACGACGCCCTTGGACAGGTCCGCGCCGAAGCGGATCGGCTGCCCGTGCTCCAGCCGGATCACCGCCTCCTGCGCCTGCTCCTTGTCCTTGAGCGCCTCGAAGGCGTTGTCGTTGAAGATGTTGCAGTTCTGGTAGATCTCCACCAGCGCCGTGCCCGGGTGGTCGGCGGCCTGCCGCAGCACCTCGGTCAGGTGCTTGCGGTCGGAGTCGATGGTCCGGGCGACGAACGACGCCTCCGCGCCGATCGCCAGCGACACCGGGTTGAAGGGCGCGTCCAGCGATCCCATCGGCGTGGACTTGGTGATCTTGCCGACCTCGGAGGTGGGGCTGTACTGGCCCTTGGTCAGCCCGTAGATCCGGTTGTTGAACAGCAGGATCTTGAGGTTGACGTTGCGGCGCAGGGCGTGGATGAGGTGGTTGCCGCCGATGGAGAGCGCGTCGCCGTCACCGGTGACCACCCACACCGACAGGTCGCGGCGGGAGGTGGCGAGGCCGGTGGCGATGGCGGGGGCGCGGCCGTGGATGGAGTGCATCCCGTAGGTGTTGAGGTAGTACGGGAAGCGGGAGGAGCAGCCGATGCCGGAGACGAAGACGATGTTCTCCCGGGCGACGCCCAGTTCGGGCATGAACCCCTGCACGGCGGCGAGGATGGCGTAGTCGCCGCAGCCCGGGCACCAGCGCACTTCCTGGTCGGACTTGAAGTCCTTCATGGACTGCTTGGCTTCCGCCTTGGGCACCAGCTTCAGCGCCTCAGACATCGATGGCCTCCTTGAGCACGGTGGCGAGCTGCTCGGCCTTGAACGGCATGCCGCTGACCTGGGTGTGGGAGCGCACGTCCACCAAGTAGCGGGCGCGCAGCAACATCGCGAGCTGGCCGAGGTTCATCTCCGGCACCACGACCTTCTCGTAGCGCCCCAGGACCTCGCCCAGGTTGCGCGGGAAGGGGTTGAGGTGACGCAGGTGTGCCTGGGCGACGTGGGCGCCGGCGGCGCGGACGCGACGCACGGCCGCGGTGACCGGGCCGTAGGTCGAACCCCAGCCCAGCACCAGCGTGCGGGCCTGGCCCGCGGGGTCGTCCACCTCGATGTCGGGGACGGTGATCCCGTCGATCTTCGCCTGGCGGGTGCGGACCATGAAGTCGTGGTTGGCCGGGTCGTAGGAGATGTTGCCCGTGCCGTCCTGCTTCTCGATCCCGCCGATCCGGTGCTCCAGCCCCGGCGTCCCCGGCACCGCCCAGGGGCGGGCCAGCGTCTCGGAGTCGCGCTTGTAGGGCCAGAACACCTCGGTGCCGTCGGCCAGCTCGTGGTTGGGCGTGGCCGCGAACTGCACCCGCAGATCGGGCAGTTCGTCGGGCTCCGGGATCCGCCACGGCTCCGAGCCGTTGGCCAGATACCCGTCCGACAGCAGGAACACCGGCGTCCGGTACGTCAGCGCGATCCGCGCCGCGTCGAGAGCGGCGTCGAAGCAGTCGGCCGGCGTCTTCGGCGCCACCACCGGCACCGGCGCCTCACCGTTGCGCCCGTACATCGCCTGCAACAGGTCGGCCTGCTCGGTCTTGGTCGGCAGACCGGTCGAGGGGCCACCGCGCTGGATGTCCACGATCAGCAGCGGCAGTTCGAGGGAGACCGCGAGCCCGATCGTCTCCGACTTCAACGCCACGCCCGGCCCCGACGTCGTCGTCACCGCGAGCGAACCGCCGAACGCCGCCCCGAGCGCCGCGCCGATACCGGCGATCTCGTCCTCCGCCTGGAAGGTGCGCACGCCGAAGTTCTTGTGCTTCGACAGCTCGTGGAGGATGTCGGAGGCCGGAGTGATCGGGTACGAGCCCAGGTACAGCGGCAGATCCGCCTGCCGGGAAGCGGCGATCAGCCCATACGACAGGGCCAGGTTCCCGGAGATGTTGCGGTACGTACCGGCCGGGAAAGCGGAGGCCGCCGGGGCGACCTCGTAGGAGACCGCGAAGTCCTCCGTCGTCTCACCGAAGTTCCAGCCCGCCCGGAACGCCGCCACGTTCGCCTCGGCGATCTGCGGCTTCTTCGCGAACTTCTTCCGCAGGAACCGTTCGGTGTTCTCCGTCGGCCGGTGGTACATCCACGACAACAGCCCCAGCGCGAACATGTTCTTGCTGCGCTCGGCCTCCTTGCGGGAGAGCCCGAACTCCTTGAGCGCCTCGATCGTCAGCGTGGTCAGGGGGACGGGGTGGACGTTGTAGGCGTCCAGCGAGCCGTCCTCCAGCGGGTTCGTCGCGTAGCCGACCTTGGCCATCGGGCGCTTGGTGAACTCGTCGGTGTTGACGATGATCTCCGCGCCGCGCGGGACGTCCGCGATGTTGGCCTTGAGGGCGGCCGGGTTCATGGCGACCAGGACGTTCGGGGCGTCACCGGGGGTGAGGATGTCATGGTCGGCGAAGTGCAGCTGGAACGAGGAGACACCCGGCAGCGTCCCGGCGGGCGCCCGGATCTCGGCGGGGAAGTTCGGCAGGGTCGACAGGTCGTTGCCGAACGAGGCCGTCTCGGAGGTGAAACGGTCACCCGTGAGCTGCATGCCGTCGCCCGAGTCACCCGCGAACCGGATGATCACCCGGTCCAGGCGGCGGACCTCCTTGCCGCCCGCGCCCGCTTCCGCGGCGGAGGCGCGCTGCCCGGTGAGGCGCGACGGCTCGTCCCCGGCCCCGGGCGGGGAGAAGCCGGGCTGCTGTTCGGCTGGTTCGGCCTGTTCGGCCGGGCTGCTGACCTGGCTGGTCACTGCTTCGGACCTCCCTCGTGACGGCGGTCCCGCACACGAGGTGCCGACCGGCGTTCCCATCGCCATCGTACGTGGGCGGGGCACGGCCATCCGGGACGGATCACGGGATGGGGAGGCCCCGCAGCACCCCCATCCTGGCATGCCCGCTTCCAGCCATCCTCGATCCCGCCGGTGCTCCGGCGCACGCCCTCCGCCCCGGGGACCAGGACCGGAGGAGGAGGCCGGGCGTCCGGTCCCGGCACCCGTCGGGCTGACGGGGCGTCAGGCGGGCGGAAGCGGAACCGCCGGGAAGGTGTTCAAGCGCGTCCCGGCGCACGCTCCGGCCCGTCCGGCGCCTAGGGACGGCGCGTTCCACGGAGGTCCGGGGGCCCGGCCCCCGGAACCGGCGGGGAAACGAAGACCGGGGCGCGCCTCACGGCCGCGGACGGGGCCTCACGACCGCAGATAGGTGAGGACCGCCAGCACCCGCCGGTGATCGCCGTCACTCGGCGACAACCCGAGTTTCATGAAGATGTTGCTGACGTGCTTCTCCACGGCCCCGTCGCTCACCACCAGCTGCCGGGCGATGGCACCGTTCGTCCTGCCCTCGGCCATCAGCCCCAGGACCTCCCGCTCGCGCGGGGTGAGCCCGGCCAGCACGTCCTGCTTGCGGCTGCGGCCCAGCAGCTGGGCGACGACCTCGGGGTCCAGCGCGGTGCCGCCCCGGGCCACCCGGACCACGGCGTCCACGAACTCCCGCACCTCGGCCACCCGGTCCTTGAGCAGGTAGCCGACCCCGCGGCTGCTGCCGGCGAGCAGCTCGGTCGCGTACTGCTCCTCGACATACTGCGAAAGGACCAGGACGCCCAGGTCCGGATGGTCCCGGCGGAGGCGGACGGAGGCGCGGACGCCCTCGTCCGTGTGGGTCGGGGGCATGCGGACGTCCGCCACCACCACGTCCGGCAGCGCCCCCTCGTCGGCCAGCACCCGCACCGCCTTCAGCAGTGCCTCGGCGTCCCCCACCCCGGCCACGACCTCGTGGCCGCGGTCGGTGAGCAGCCGGGTCAGGCCCTCCCTGAGCAGCACCGAGTCCTCGGCGATGACCACCCGCACCCTGTCCGCGGCGTTCTCGACCACGCGTCCGGCCCCCTGGCTTCCCGGCGGACGCTCCGGCCCGCGCTACGACTGCGACGTCCCACAGCATCGCAGCAAAACGGCCCCGGGACGGACGGACGGTCCGGGGCCGTGGTGCGATCAGGCGGACGGGCGATCGGGCGCGTCGGCGGTCAGCGGTCGCGCCAGGGCAGCTCCGCCGTGACGGTGGTGGGGCCGCCGGCGGGGGAGTCGACCACCAGCAGGCCGTCGACCGAGCCGAGCCGCTCGGCGAGCCCGGCCAGGCCGCTGCCGTCGGCGGTGGACGCGCCGCCCCGCCCGTCGTCCCACACCTGGAGCATCACGCGGTTGCCCGAGCGCCATACCTCCACCCGCGCGCTCCGGGCCCTGCTGTGCTTGCTGATGTTCTGGAGGAGTTCCGAGACGGTGAAGTACGCGATGCCCTCGATCGCGGGCGCCGGGCGGCTGTCGAGGTCCACGTGCACCTCGACGGGGACGGTGCAGCGGCCGGCCACCGAGGACAGGGCCGCGTCCAGGCCGCGGTCCGTCAGCACCGCCGGATGGATGCCGCGGGCGAGGTCGCGCAGCTCCTGGAGGGCGATCTTCACTTCGCCGTGCGCCTCGTCGACCATCTTCGCGGCGGCCTCCGGGTCCTCCAGCAGCTTCTCCTTCGCCAGGCCGAGGTCCATGGCGAGGGCGACGAGCCTGGCCTGGGCGCCGTCGTGCAGGTCGCGTTCGATGCGCCGCAGGTCGGCGGCGGCCGTGTCCACCACGACGCCCCGGTCCTGCTCCAGCCGGGCGACCCGGACGGCCAGCTTCGACGGGCCGAGCAGGGACTTCACCAGCATCCGGTCCATGGTGGCCATGCCGTGGATCAGCCACGGGGTGGCCAGGACGATCACCAGGCCCACGGCGGAGGCGGCGGCGACCTCGAAGGGGTTGTCGAGGTAGACCTCGTGGGTCCGGTCGCTGAAGACCTGCAGGCCCGGCTGCCCCCACCACGCCGGGTACATCCACTGGTAGGCCGGGTAGAGGAGCAGGGACCAGCCCAGGATCTGGAGGATCAGCGACGCCGTGAACGTGCAGATGGCCCACGGCATCTGCACCACCGCGTAGACCATGTGCCGCCAGGACGCGCCGCTCTTCAGCAGCGCCCACACCCAGCCCATGAACCCGCCGTTCCGGTTCTCCGCCTGGACGGGGAGCGGCCCCTCGACGTCCGCGCCCAGCAGCAGCCGGGCCCGGGTCCGCTCCACCGCGCCCAGCACCCGCGCCCCGGCGAGGCCGAGGGCCAGCACCGGCAGGCCGATGAAGGTGACCAGGAGGCCGAGCCCCAGCGAGACCGTGGTGACGGCCCAGGTGAAGCCGGCGATCGAGATCGGCAGACTCAGCTGGAGGTAGAGGAACGCGCGCCAGGTGCGTCCCGACAGGGGGGCCCGCAGCGCGAGCGGCAGCCGGTGCTGCCGCTCCGCCGGGGCGGCCGGGTATCCGTGGTCTCCGTAGTCGATGGCCATCTCCAGGGTTCCTCTGTCCTCTGCGTCCGTCTGCGTCCGTCGCGTCCGCCGGAAGTGCGGGATGACTCCAGGTTCTCCCGGGGGGAGAGGGCCGGACCATGCGGTGGGTGGGTGTTCTCGGGGTGGGGTTCTCCCTACCCCGGGAGGCCCCGGGAGGCCCCGAGGGGCCTCAAGGGTTTTCAGGAGCCCTGCCCTTAGGGCGGCGGGGAAGCGGAACGTCCCCGCACCGTCAGTTCCGGGACCGCCACGGCAGCTCGGCCGTGATCACCGTCGGGCCGCCGGCCGGCGAGTCCACCTCGAACAGGCCGTCCACCGAGCCCAGCCGCTCCGCCAGCCCGGCCAGCCCGCTGCCGCCGGTGGTGGACGCGCCGCCCTGCCCGTCGTCCCGCACCTGGAGCAGCAGCCGGTCGCCCCTCCGCCACACCTCGACCTCGGCGGTCCGGGCCCGGCTGTGCTTGCTGACGTTCTGGAGCAGCTCCGAGACGGTGAAGTACGCGATGCCCTCGATCGCGGGCGCCGGACGGCTGTCGAGATCCACGTGGACGGCTACGGGGACGGTGCAGCGGCCGGCCACCGAGGACAGGGCGGCGTCCAGGCCGCGGTCCGTCAGCACCGCCGGATGGATGCCGCGGGCGAGGTCCCGCAGCTCCTGGAGCGCGAGCTTCACCTCGCCGTGTGCCTCGTCCACCATCCGCGCCGCGGCCTCCGGGTCCTCCAGGACCTTCTCCTTCGCCAGCCCCAGCCCCATGGCGAGGGCGACGAGCCGGGCCTGGGCGCCGTCGTGCAGGTCGCGTTCGATGCGCCGCAGGTCGGCGGCGGCCGTGTCCACCACGACGCCCCGGTCCTGCTCCAGCTCCGCCACGCGCCGTTCCAGCTCGTCGGACGGGCTCAGCAGCCCGCGCGCCATCGCCCGGTCGACCGAGGCCATGGCCCGGGCGAGGTGCCCGAGCACCGGCCAGGCGACGAAGAGGGCGCAGATCGTCACGCCGAAGGTGAGCACCCCCCACGGCAGCCGGACCAGCGTGTACAGCGTGGTGCGCCAGGCCACCGTGTCCTTGAGGGTCCTCCAGACCCAGCCGACGGCCCCCCCGCGGGATCCGCCGCGCGGCAGCGGGCTCGGTTCGTCGACCCGGACCCCCAGCAGCGCCCGCGCCCGGCCCCGCTCCATCCGCCCCACGAACCGCACGCCCATCAGGCCCGCCGCCAGCAGCGGCAGACCGATGACGGTGAACGACAGCAGCACGCCCGCGAACAGCCACAGCGACACGTACACGAACCCGAGGAGCGCCGTCAGCAGGTTGCTCAGCAGATAAAGGACCTCTTTCCAGGTCCACGCGTCGAAGGCGAACCGGGCGGGCGGCAGCCGCTCGTCCTCCGGCCCGGCCTCATGGGGGCCGGGGACCCGGGGACGGGGTCGGGTGGGTGTCGGGGCGGGGGTACGGGCGGTCACGCTCCCAGCCTGCCCGGCGCTCCGGCCTCCCCGCCATGGGGGCCCCGGGAGCACCCCGGTGGGGAGAACCCCACCCCCGGCCGGGCAGCGCTGCCCGGTCCCCGGCCCGTAGCGCCTAGACTCCTGTGCGTACAGATCGTCGAATGCGGACGAACAGCCGCACACAGGGAGTGAGGGGCCGGACGTGCCGGAGGCAACCGCGCGCATCGCGACGGCCGACACCCGGCTCGCGGCGGAATCCGCCGCCTACTTCCACGGCTACGGCCTGGTCGCCCTGCTCGGCGTCCTCGGCGCGCTCTTCGTCGCCGTGGCGTTTGGCGCCGGACGGCTGCTGCGGCCCGTCGTGCCGACGCCGGAGAAGCTGCTGACGTACGAGTGCGGCGTCGACCCCGTCGGCGAGGGCTGGGCCCACACCCAGGTGCGCTACTACGTCTACGCCTTCCTGTACGTGATCTTCGCGGTGGACTCGGTGTTCCTGTTCCCCTGGGCGACGGTCTTCGCCGCGCCCGGTTACGGTGCCGCCACCCTGGTCGAGATGTTCGTCTTCCTCGGCTTCCTCGCCGTTGGCCTGTTGTACGCATGGAAGAAGGGCGTCCTGGAGTGGACGTGACACGCGCCGAGCCGGTCGGCCTGCCCGAGCCCCGCCGCCTGGGCGCGCTGGCCCGGCTGGCCCCCGAGCCCATGAAGGTGGTCCTCAACTGGGGCCGCCGCTACAGCCTCTGGGTGTTCAACTTCGGCCTCGCCTGCTGTGCCATCGAGTTCATCGCCGCGTCCATGGCCCGGCACGACTTCATCCGCCTCGGCGTGATCCCGTTCGCGCCCGGCCCCCGGCAGGCCGACCTGATGATCGTTTCCGGCACGGTGACGGACAAGATGGCGCCCGCCGTGAAGCGGCTGTACGAGCAGATGCCCGAGCCGAAGTACGTCATCTCGTTCGGCGCCTGCTCCAACTGCGGCGGCCCCTACTGGGACTCGTACTCCGTCACCAAGGGCGTCGACCAGATCATCCCGGTGGACGTCTACGTCCCCGGCTGCCCGCCCCGGCCGGAGGCGCTGCTCCAGGGCATCCTCAAGCTGCAGGAGAAGATCGCGGCGGAGTCGACGGCGGAGCGGTACGGCGCCTCGGCGCCGGTGGGTACGGCGCCGGTGGGTACGGCGCCGTCCGCCGGCGTGCCGACCGCGTCGGTCGCGGAGCTGCGCAGCGCGCCGGTGACGGCGCCGGGGGCGGGGGCTACGACGACGGCCGGGGCGACGACGGCCGGGTCCGGGAAGGACTCGGGGGGCGCCCCCGAGGCCGACGCCGGGAACGGCCCGGCCGACGGCTCCGGGAACGGCCCGGCGCAGGGTTCGGCCAACGGCCCCGGGGAGGACGGCCGATGACCGGCTGGCTGCCCGCACCCGTCACCGACCTCTTCGGCGCGGACGCCACCGCCGAGGAGGCGTACGGCCTGCTCACCGTCGACGTCCCCGCCGCGTCCTGGACCACCGCCCTCACCGCCGCCCGCGACGTGCTCGGCTGCACTTTCTTCGACTGGCTGAGCGCCGTCGACGAACCCGGCACCGGCTTCCTCGTCTGCGCCCACCTCGTCGCCCTGCCGACCGCCGCCGACGCGTCCGTCCGCCGCCTCGTCGTCCGCACCACCGTGCCGCACGACGCGCCCGCCCTCCCGACCGCGGTCGGGGTGTACGCCGGCGCGGGCTGGCACGAGCGCGAGACGCACGAGATGTTCGGCGTCGACTTCACCGGCCACCCGAACCTGGCACCGCTGCTCCTCCCCGACGGCTTCGAAGGCCACCCGCTGCGCAAGGACTTCGTCCTGGCGGCGCGGGTCGTCAAGGCGTGGCCGGGCGCGAAGGAGCCGGGAGAGTCCGACCACGGCGGCCCCAAGCGGCGGCAGATGCTCCCGCCCGGCGTCCCCGACCCCAACGAGTGGGGCCCCCTCAAGGGCCAGCTCCCCCCCGCCCCGGCCCGCCCGGCCCGCGCCGCCCGCGCGACGGGCCCGGCCGCGGCAGGCGACCGCCCGGCCCGCCGCACCCGCACCGCGGGCGACGGCTCGGCGAGCCAGGAAACGACGGCCCCGGTGCGCCGCGCGAGGAGCGCGTCGGAGGGGTCGGCGAGCCAGGGTGAGGCGGGTGCGGCCGTTCCGCGGCGTACGCGCAGTGCGTCGGAGGGGTCGGCGAGCCAGGGCGAGGCGGGCGCCGCCGCTCCCCGGCGTACGCGCAGCGCGTCGGACGGCTCGGCGAGCCAGTCGGTGCCGACGGCCCCGGAGGACTCCGCTCCGGCGCCGCGCCGGACGAGCGGCGCGTCCGAGGACCCCGCCGGCCAGAGCGAGGCCGGCGCCGCCGCTCCCCGGCGGAACCGGAGCGCGTCGGACGGCTCGGCGAGCCAGGATCAGACCCAGCCCGGCGCTGCCGCTCCCCGACCGACGGGCAGCGCCTCCGAGGGCCCGACGAGCCGGCAGGGGACCGCCGGCGCGACGCCCCGCCGTGCGCGCAGCGCGAGCGACGGCTCGGTGAGCCAGTCCGGTACGGACGCGGGTACGGGCCCGGCCCCCGCGACCACGCCGACGGGCGTCCCGGAAGCCACCCCGGCCACCCGCCGCCCGGCCCCGCGCTCGTCCGACGCCCCGTGGCACCACGCCCGCCCCGCCTTCGACGAGCCGCAGGCCGAGAAGCCGAACGCGTCGGATCGCCCCACCGACCCCACAGCCCCGCCCGCTGCGGAGCCCGCAGTGCCGGAGACGGCTGAAGCGGCGAAGACGGCCGAGGCGGCGGAGGCTGCGAAGCCCGGCGCGCGCGAAGCGGCGGAGCCCGGGACGGGCACCTCCGCCCCGCAGGGCGCGCCGGCCGCGAGGCCCGCCGCGTCCGGCGAGCAGCCCGCCGACCGGCCCGGTGACAAGCCTGCCGGGGCGTCCGCCGAGGAACCCGGTGCCGCGCCCGCCGACCGGCCCGGCGCCACGCCCGCCGCACGTGGCGACGAGCCCGGTGACAAGCCCGCCGGAGCGCCCGACGAGGAACCCGGCGCTGCCCCCGCCGACCGATCCGGCGACGAGCCCGCCGACCACCCCGCCGCCCCCGCCGGAGCGCCCCCCGCCCCCGGCGGGAAGCGACCCGCCGCCCCCGACGGCGGCGCCCCCGAGAACGATCCTGACCCCGCCGGAGGCGACCGAGCATGAGCAGCAGCGACGCCCTCGACGTGGTGCTGCGCCTCCTGGCCCTGTTCGGCGTCTTCCTCGTCTTCCCGCTGCTCGTGGGGCAGATGGAGCACAAGGTGATGGCCCATATGCAGGGCCGGCTCGGGCCGATGTACGCGGGCGGGTTCCACGGGTGGGCGCAGCTTGTCGCGGACGGGGTGAAGTTCGCGCAGAAGGAGGACATCGTCCCGGCCGACGCCGACCGGCGGGTCTTCCAGCTCGCGCCGGCCGTCGCGCTGCTGCCCTACCTGCTCGTCCTCGTCGCGATCCCGATCGGCCCGGGCGCGGCGGTCGGCTGGTACATCGACGCGGGCGTGTTCTTCGTCCTCGCCGTGATGGGCGTGGGCGTGCTGGGCTCGCTGATGGCCGGCTGGGCGTCGGCGAACAAGTTCTCCCTGCTCGGCGGTCTGCGGACGGCCGCGCAGCTGATGGCGTACGAGCTGCCGATGCTGCTCGCCGCCGCCTCCGTGGCGATGGCGGCGGGGACGGTCTCGCTGCCCGGGATCGTGGACGCGTTCCACTGGTGGTGGGTGCCCTGGCAGATCGTCGGCGGGCTGGTGTTCTTCACCGCCGGCCTGGCCGAGCTGCAACGGCCGCCGTTCGACATGCCGGTGGCCGACTCCGAGATCATCTTCGGCGCGTACACCGAGTACACGGGCCTGCGGTTCGCGATGTTCCTGCTGTCCGAGTACGCGGGCATCGTCGTCCTCTGCGGGCTGACGACCGTGCTGTTCCTCGGCGGCTGGCACGGCCCGTTCGGGGCCGACGGGCTCGGCTGGGTGTGGACGCTGCTCAAGACGGCGGTGCTCGCGTTCGTCGTGATCTGGCTGCGGGTGAGCTACCCGCGGCTGCGCGAGGACCAGCTGCAGAAGCTCGCCTGGACCGTGCTCATCCCGCTCGCCCTCGCGCAGATCGCGCTGACCGGCGTCGTCAAGGTGGCGATCTCATGAACATCCCCGGCAGCGGCCTGGCCAAGGGCCTGGCCGTCACCCTGCGGACGCTCACCCGGCGGACGCAGACGGTCCAGTACCCCGACGCGCAGCCAGAACTGGCGCCCCGCACCCGCGGGGTGATCGGCCTGTTCGAGGAGAACTGCACGGTCTGCATGCTGTGCGCCCGCGAGTGCCCCGACTGGTGCATCTACATCGACTCGCACAAGGAGACCGTCCCCCCGGCCGCGCCGGGCGGGCGCGAGCGCAGCCGCAACGTCCTCGACCGGTTCGCGATCGACTTCGCGCTGTGCATGTACTGCGGCATCTGTATCGAGGTGTGTCCGTTCGACGCCCTCTTCTGGTCGCCGGAGTTCGAGTACGCCGAGACGGACATCCTCGACCTCACCCACGAACGCGACCGGCTCCGCGAGTGGATGTGGACCGTGCCCGAGCCGCCCGCGCTCGACCCGGCGGCGGAGGAGCCGAAGGAGATCGCGGCGGCCCGCAAGACGGCCGAGAAGATGGCGGCCGCGCAGGCCACACAGGAGAAGCAAGCGAAGGAGGACGGAGCATGAGCCCCCACGGCGTCGCACTCGCCTCGGGCGCGCACGGCTTCCTGTCGCCCACCGGCGTCGAGGTCGCCTTCCTCCTCGTCGGCCTGGTCACCCTCGGGGCCGCCGTGCTGACCGTCACCACCCGGCAGCTGGTGCACGCCGCCCTGTGGCTGGTCGTGGCGCTCGGCGGGCTGGCCGTGGAGTACCTGCTGCTGACGGCCGAGTTCGTGGCCTGGGTGCAGGTGCTGATCTACGTCGGCTCGGTGGTCGTCCTCCTGCTGTTCGGGCTGATGCTGACCAAGGCGCCCATCGGCCGCTCGCCGGACGCCGACTCCGGCAACCGGCCCGTGGCGATCGCGGTCGCCGGCGCCGCCGCCGTCGCGCTGGTCTGGGTCGTCGTGGACGCCTTCCGGAGGACGTGGATCGACCTCCGCGGGCCGGTCCAGGGCTCGACCAAGGTGTCCGGCGAGATGCTCTTCCGCTACTGGGTGCTGCCCTTCGAAGCGCTCTCCGTCCTCCTGCTCGCCGCGCTCGTCGGCGCGATCGTGCTGTCCCGGCGCGGCAAGGAGAGCGGCCCCGCGGAGAAGCCGCGGAAGGAAGAGGCCCGCTGATGCACCTCGTCTACCCCGCGATCCTCGCCGCCCTCCTCTTCTGCACCGGCCTCTACGGCGTCCTCGCCCGGCGCAACGCGATCCTGGTGCTGATGTCGGTCGAGCTGATGCTCAACGCCGTCAACCTCAATCTCGTCGCCTTCGACGTCTGGCTGCGCGACGAGCTGCACGCCGGGCAGGCGCTCACCCTGTTCACCATCGCCATCGCCGCGGCCGAGATCGGCATCGGCCTGGCCATCGTCCTGCTCGTCCACCGCAACCGCGGCACCGCCGACCTCGACCGGCTCCGCGACCTCCACGAGGACGCCGCCGATCCCCAGGCCGCGGACGCCACCGATCCCCGAACAGCGGACGACCCCGACCGCGAGCAGAAGGCCGAGGCCGCCTCGTGACGACCACGACCACCGCCGTCCTCGTCCCGCTGCTGCCCTTCCTGGGTGCCGTCGGCGGCATCCTGGCCGGCCGCCGCGCGCCCGGACTCGTCCGGCCGCTGGCCCTCCTGCCGACCGCCGTCGCCGCCGTGCTCGCCATCGTCGTGGCCTGCCGGCAGGGCGGCGGCCGGCCGCTCGACGCGTCGACCCGGCTCACCCCGACCGGCTCCGTCCCGATCGACCTCGCCCTGCACCTGGACGGCTTCGCCGTCCTCGTCGCCGTGCTCGTCGGGGTCGTGGCCACCTGCGTCCAGCTGTACTCGACGGCCTACCTGCGCGACGACCCGCGCTACCCGTCCTACGCCGCGCTGGTCTCCCTGTTCACCTCCGCGATGCTCCTCGTCGTCTACTCGGGCGACCTGATGGTGCTGCTGGTCGGCTGGGAGGTCATGGGCATCTGCTCGTACTTCCTCGTCGGCCACTACTGGGAGACCGAGGCCGCCCGCGCCGCCTCCCTCAAGGCGTTCCTGGTCACCAAGCTCGGCGACGTCCCCTTCCTGATCGGGGTGTTCGCGCTCGCCGACGACGCCGGGACGTTCCGCATCGACGGCATCGTGCGCGCGGCCGCCTCCGGCGACCTCGCCCACCCCACGCTCACGGCGCTGCTGCTGCTCGCCGGCGTGGCGGGCAAGTCGGCCCAGTTCCCGCTGCACACATGGCTGCCCGACGCGATGGCCGGCCCCACGCCGGTGTCCGCGCTGATCCACGCCGCGACGATGGTCGCGGCCGGCGTCTACCTCGTCGCCCGGCTCCTCCCCGTCTTCGCCGCCTCCACCGCGGCCCTGGCGGTGCTCGCCGTGATGGCGGCGGTCACCATGGTCGGCTCGGCCGTCGCCGCGCTCGCGCAGGACGACATCAAGCGTGTCCTCGCCTACTCGACCGTCGGCCAGCTCGGCTACATGACCGGTGCCCTGGCCGTCGGCGACCGCGGGGCCGCCGTCTTCCACCTCGTCTCGCACGGTGCGTTCAAGGCCCTCCTCTTCCTCGGGGCGGGCGTGGTCATCCACGCCGCCGGCACCAACTCGCTGGCCGCCACGGCCCGCATGGGCGGCCTCGCCAAGCGCGTCCCGGACGCGTTCTGGACGATGACCGTCGCCCTCCTCGCGCTCGCCGCGATCCCGCCCTTCAGCGGCTTCTTCTCCAAGGAGGCCGTGCTGGGCGCCGCCGAGCACGCGGCCCAGGGCGAGGCGGACGGCATCCCGGGCGCGGTCGGCTGGACGGTGCTGGTCGCCGGCCTGCTCACCGCCGTCCTCACCGCCGCCTACGCCACCCGCCTGTGGCTGCTCGCCTTCCGCGGCAGCGGTCCCGAGGCCGCCGACCACGGCCGGCAGCCCGCCGCCATGACGAGCGTCCTGTGGGTGCTGCTCGTCCCCACCGTCGCCCTCGGCCTCGCCGCCTGGAAGCTCCCCGACTGGTTCGACGGCGGCTCCCTGGCCCCCACGCTCACCACCTCCCTCCTGTCCACCGGCTGCGCCCTCGCCGGCGTGCTCGTCGTCGTCGCCGCGTGGCGGCGCACCGCGGCCCTCGCCGCCCGTACCCCCCTCGGCGCGGTGGCCGCGGACCCGGCGGAGGCCCCGGCCGTCTCCGAGGAGGAGGCCATCGCCACCCACGAGGCCGTGTACGGCAGCGTCGCCGGCGCCCAGGACCCCGCCGACCCGGGCCGGCTCCTCCTCGGTCCGCTGCACCGGCACGCCGCCGCCGGCTTCCACCTGGACGCCGTCGTCCACGCCGTCGCCGTCCGCCCGGCGCGCGGTGCCGCCCGCCTCGCCCGCTTCCTCGACCGCGAGGTCGTCGAGACCTACGTGCGCGGCGCGGCGTCCGCCCCCGGCCTGCTGGGCGCGGCCGTCCGCCGGGCCCAGACCGGCAACACCCAGACCTACCTGAGCGTCCTGTTCGCGGGCTCCGTCGTCCTGGCCGTCGCCGCCGTCCTCGTCGCCTCCGGAGCCTGACCGTGAGCCATACCGTTCTGCAGATCCTCCTCCTCGCGATCGTCGGCCTGCCCCTCGCCGGAGCCGTCGCCGCCCTCCTCCCGGCACCGCCCGGACTCAAGGGCCGGAGCCCCGACCAGGCCGTCATGCGGCACGGCGTCACCGTCACAGGCGCCGTGCTCGCGCTCACCGTCGTCCTGGCCGCCGGCTTCGACCACGACCGGCCGGCCCGGATGCAGGCCACCACCGACGTGAGCTGGATCCCGGCCCTCGGCATCCGGTTCCACCTCGGCGTGGACGGCGTCTCGCTCCCCCTCCTCGTCCTGACCTCGCTCCTCACCTTCCTCTGCGCGCTGTACAGCTACTTCCGCGTGCCCGACGGCCCGTCACCGAAGGCTTTCGTGGCGTTGCTGCTGCTCCTGGAGGCCGGCACCCTCGCCTCGTTCGCCGTCCTCGACCTCGTGCTGTTCTTCCTCGCGTTCGAGACGGTGCTCGTCCCGATGTACTTCCTCATCGCCCGCTGGGGTGGCGAGGGACGCGAGCGCGGCGCCTGGCGCTTCGTCCTCTACACCCTGCTCGGGTCCGTGGTCATGCTGCTCGGCCTCCTCCTCGTCGGCATCAAGGGCGGCACCTTCGACATGGTGGCACTCGCCACTGACAACGGCTCGGGTCTGAGCCATTCCACGCAGGTCATCGCGGTGTTGGCGATCGGCGCGGGGCTCGCGGTGAAGGCCCCGATGTTCCCGCTGCACAGCTGGCTGCCCGACGCGCACACCGCCGCGCCGACCGTCGGCTCGGTGCTCCTCGCGGGCGTGCTGCTGAAGATGGGCACCTACGGCATCGTCCGCATCGTCCTTCCCATGGCCCCCGACGGCGCCCACACGTTCGCGCCGTACCTCGCCGCGTTCGCCGCCGTCGGCATCGTCTACGGCTCGCTGGTCTGCCTGGCGCTGGCCCGCCGCGGCTCCGGCGGCGACCTCAAGCGGCTGATCGCCTACAGCTCCGTCGGCCACATGGGCTTCGTCCTCCTGGGCATCTCCACCCTCACGCCCACCGGCGTCAACGCGGCCCTCTTCGCCAACATCGCCCACGGCCTCATCACCGGCCTCCTCTTCTTCCTGGTCGGCGGCATCAAGGACCGCTACGGCACCACCGACCTCGACCGGCTCTCCGGCCCCACCGGCGCCGCGCTCTACGGCCGGGCGCCACGCCTCGGCGGCCTCCTCGCCTTCGGCGCCGTCGCCTCCCTCGGGCTGCCCGGACTGGCCGGATTCTGGGGCGAGATGCTCGCGATGTTCGCCTCCTTCCGGCCCGCCGACGGCCTCAGCCGCCCCGCCTACCTCACCTTCATGGCGCTGGCCGGCCTCGGCACCCTGCTGACCGCCGCCTACCTGCTGGTCGTCGTCCGCCGCGTCTGCATGGGCGGCAACGGCGAACAGCATCCGCCGGCGACGGAGACCGGCCCGGCGCTCGCGGACGTCCGCCCGTACGAGTTCGCCGCCTGGACGCCGCTCGTCGTCCTCACCGTCCTCGCCGGCCTCTGGCCCGCGGCCCTCCTGGGCCTCACCGACCCGGCCGTCCAGCAGCTCCTCGGAGGAGGCAACTGATGGTTCTCCTCGCCGACTCCGCGGCCGTCTCCCTGGTCCAGTCCGTCGACTGGCTCGCCGTCGCACCGCCCCTGATCGCCGCCGTGGCCGCGCTCGCCGTCCTCGTCGCCGACCTCTTCCTGCCCGCCGAACGGAAGCACGTCCTCGGCGGCATCACCGTCGGCGGCCTGCTGCTGGCCGGGCTGGCACTGATCCCGCTGCGGGCCGGCACCCGCAGCACCTTCTGCCTCACCGGCGGCAGTCACACCTGCAGTTACGAGGCCGACCACTTCACGCTGATCCTCCAGTTCCTGGTCCTCGGCGGCGCGCTGCTGACCGCCCTGCTCTCCGCCACCACCGTGCGCGAACAGGAACTCCCCGCCGGCGAGTACTGGTTCCTGCTGCTCTCCTCCGCCGCCGGCGCCGCCCTGCTGCCCGCCTCCCGCGACCTCGCCACCCTCGTCGTCGCCCTGGAGGTCGCCTCGCTGCCCGCGTTCGCCCTCGTCGGCCTGCGCCGCGGCGACCGGCGCTCCTCCGAGGCGGCGCTGAAGTTCTTCCTCTCCTCGGTCACCGCCACGGCGGTCACCCTGCTCGGCGTCAGCTTCGTCTACGCGGCCACCGGCACCCTGCACCTCACCGACGTCGCCCACAGCCTCGCCGCCGTCGACCCGCGGCTCGCCGTCCTCGCCCGCACCGGCGTCGTCCTGACCCTCGTCGGCTTCGCCTTCAAGACGGCCGCCGTGCCCTTCCACTTCTGGGTGCCGGACGCGTACGCCGGCGCGCCGCTGCCCGTCGCCGGCTACCTCTCCGTCGTCGGCAAGGCCGTCGGCTTCACGGGCATCGCCCTCGTGACGGTCGTCGCGTTCCCGTCGTACTCCGACGTCTGGGGGCCGGCCCTGGCCGTCCTCGCCGCCCTCACCATGACCGTCGGCAACGTCGCCGCGCTGCGCCAGCGCCCGGACCGGAAGCTCAGCGCCGTCCGGCTGCTCGCCTGGTCCTCGGTCGGCCAGGCGGGCTACCTGCTGGTGCCGCTGGCCGCCGCCGGGTACGCGGACGAACCGGGGCGCGCCATCGGCTCCACCGTCGCGTACGCCCTGATGTACGCGGCGGTGAACCTCGGCGCGTTCGCCGTCGCCGTCCTCGTCGGCCGCGCCGCGCCCCGCCACCGGGTCGACGACTACCGCGGGCTGTACGCCCGGAACCCCCTCGCGGCGCTCGCCCTCGCGTTCTTCCTGCTCTGCCTGGCCGGTCTGCCGCCGGGCGTCATCGGGCTGTTCGCCAAGGTCACGGTCTTCTCGGCGGCGGTCGACGCGGGGCTGGGCTGGCTGGCGGCGGTCATGGCCGTCAACGTCGTCATCGCGCTGTACTACTACCTCCAGTGGACGGCCTTCCTCTTCCGGCCGGCGGGCGAGGCGGAGACGACGGCCGGGGCCGCGGACGTCGCGAAGGCGCGCGTGCCCCGCTCCCTGGGAGCGGCGATCGGGCTGGCGGCGGCCGCAGGCATCGTGCTGTCGGGCGCGCCGCAGCTGGTGCTGCGGTACGCGTCGGGGGCGCTGCTGTAGAGGGACGCCCCGGCGCGCGCCTCACCCGGCCGGCGTACACCCCACCCCGTGCACAAGGGAACTAGCGGCCTCCGCCTCGCGTTGACCAGTACGAAAGGTTCCACTGGTTCAAGGGTTCCCCTGCCGCACCACCTGGAGGGCGTACCGTGCACCGCCGGCACAACGGGCTCAGGACCGCCGTACTCCTCGGCGGGCTGTCCGCGCTCATCATCGTCATCGGCAGCGCCTTCGGCAGGACGGGTCTGATCGTCGCCGTCCTGGTGGCGCTGGGCACCAACGCCTACGCGTACTGGAACAGCGACAAGCTCGCCCTGCGGGCGATGCGCGCCCGCCCGGTCAGCGAGTTCGAGGCGCCGCACCTCTACCGCATGGTGCGCGAGCTCTCCACCGCCGCCCGCCAGCCCATGCCCCGGCTGTACATCTCGCCCACCGAGGCCCCCAACGCCTTCGCCACCGGCCGCAACCCGCGCAACGCCGCGGTCTGCTGCACCGACGGCATCCTGCGCCTCCTCGACGAGCGCGAGCTGCGCGGCGTGATCGGCCACGAGCTCAGCCACGTCTACAACCGCGACATCCTCATCTCGTCGGTCGCGGGGGCGCTCGCCTCGGTGGTGATGTTCCTGGTGAACTTCGCCTGGCTGATCCCGATCGGCAGGTCCGACGACGACGAGGGCCCAGGGATCGTCGGCATGATCATGATCATGCTGCTGGGGCCCATCGCGGCGTCCCTGATCCAGCTTGCCGTCAGCCGCTCCCGGGAGTACGAGGCCGACGCGTCCGGCGCCCGCCTCACCGGCGACCCGCTGGCCCTGGCCTCGGCCCTCCGCAAACTGGAGACGGGCACCGCGCGGCTCCCGCTCCCGCCGGAGCCGCGCCTGGAGACGGCGAGCCACATGATGATCGCCAACCCGTTCCGGCAGGGCGAGGGGATGTCCAAGCTCTTCTCCACCCACCCCCCGATGGCCGAACGGATCA
Source organism: Streptomyces mobaraensis (assembly GCF_020099395.1). Taxonomy (NCBI): domain Bacteria; kingdom Bacillati; phylum Actinomycetota; class Actinomycetes; order Kitasatosporales; family Streptomycetaceae; genus Streptomyces; species Streptomyces mobaraensis. The sequence continues at coordinate 4,182,863 of NZ_CP083590.1, forward strand.
GCCGCCTGGAGCGGATGGCGGGCGGCGGCCGCGGCTGAGGTGCCTCAGGAGACCGTCTCGCCGTCGTGCGTACCACCCTTGCAGACGGCCGTGATCTCGACCGTCAGGTCGCCCGGGTTGGAGTCGCCGTAGTCCGGGACGCCACCGCCGTCGAGACAGGTGAAGACGTCGATGTCGGCCGGGGCCACGGGCTCGGCCTGGGCGCTGGTGACGCCGATGACGCTCACGGCGGCCAGGGCCGCCGCCAGGATCGCTCTGCGCATGGTTCCTCCCGGACGGTTCGTCCGCCGAATGGCGGCACGCCCACCATGGCCACGGGAAACGTCCGGCGGCGCGCTGCGTTGGGCCGTTGGAGGGACATCCGGGCTCGCCGAGCGCGGTTTCGGGGGGTGTGGGGCTCGCCACCCCCACAAGAAACGGTGAATGGGGGTGCCCCCTCTGGGGGAGGGACCGGGGCACCCCGCCCCGCCCGCGCCGGGAAGCACCGCTCACGCCACGGCCCGCTCCACCCGAGCCGCCCGCCGATACCCACCGGGTGCCTGCCCGAACTCCCGCTTGAATGCCTTCGCGAACGCGAACTCCGACCCGTACCCGGCCCGCGCCGCCACCGCCGCCAGCGGCACGTCGGACTCCCGCAGCAGCCGGGCCGCCGTCGTCATCCGCCACCGCGTCAGGTACGCGACGGGCGGCTCCCCAACGAGCGTCGTGAAGCGCCGGGCGAACGCCGCCCGGGACAGCCCGGAACGCCCGGCCAGCGACTCGACCGTCCACTGCGCCGAGGGCTCCTCGTGGATCGCCGCGAGCGCGGGCGCGACCACGGGGTCGGCCAGCGCGGCGGCCCACCCCGCGCCGTCGCCGTCCCCGGCGGGCCGCTCCGCCAGCCAGGCCCGCAGGATGTACAGCAGCAAAGAGTCGATCAGCGAGGGCACGATGCCGGCCGAGCCGGGCCGGGGGTTCTCCACCTCGGCGCCCAGCAACCGCACGGCGGCGCTCAGTTCGGGGTGCCGGCCGTCCCGCGCCGGCAGGTGGATCACGGCGGGCAGCCGGCCGACGAGCGGGTGCGGCCGGCCCTGGTCCAGGTGGTAATTGCCGCACAGCAGACTGGTACGGGCGCCGTCACCGCCCACCGAGACCGTTCCGATCGGGGTGCCCGCACAGAAATCAGCCGTGTCCTCGGGCTGCGCCGGGGTGTCCGGGTGGTCGGCGAGGATGTGCCCGCGCCCGTCCCGCAGGAAGATCACGTCACCTTCCTCCAGCCGGATCGGCTCCTGGTACGTGTCCACGGACCCGTCCTCCAGCGGCAGCGCCCAGCACGCGCCGTGCAGCACCACATGGAACCCGGCCCCCGCGACGGGCGGCAGCCGCAGCCCCCAGGGCGCCCGCCCGTCGGTGCGCACGGAGGCCGGACTCCCGGTCCGCATCGAGGCCAGCGCCTCGGTCAGGATGTCCACGCGATCTCCTCCGCCCGATTGGTCTGCTCCACCAGTCTCGCTTGCCTCAGCGGACGCGTCCGTCCCCCCGGGGTCCGGCGCCCGTCCCCGCGTTCCGGCGCACCGGATCCCGAGGTCTGGCCCCGGGCCGCCTGCCCGCCATCCAGGCCGCACCCGCGGCGAGTTCCACCTCCGCCGCGCCCTCCGGATCCGCGGCGAAGCCGCGTCCGCGAAGCCGCGTCCGCGAAGCCGCGTCCGCGAAGCCGCGTCCGCGAAGCCGCGTCCGCGAAGCCGGCCGTCATCCCGCCCGTGGTCACCGCCCGGCCCGCCGCCGCCACCGTCGCTCTGACCGCCCGCTCGCCGCTCCGCCCATCCGCTCGTGGTTCCACCCGCCTGTCCGGCCGCTCCGCCCGCACGCCGGCCTGTCCGTCCGGGCGCACGCCGGACACCCGGTACCCGCCGCCTCAGCCCACCGTCAGCCCACCGTCAATACGACCTTCCCCAGCGCCCGCCCCGCCCCCACCAGTTCATGCGCCGTGCCCGCCTCGGCGAGCGGGAAGGTGGCCCCGACGTGCGGCCGGATCCGGCCCGCGTCCACCAGCTCGGCGATCGCTTCCAGGGCCGCGTAGTCCGGCTCCACCATGACTCCGGCGAAGCGGAAGCCGTCGGCCTCCACCGCGGCCGCGAGCTCCCGGTCGCCGTGCTCCAGGATGCTGACGAGCGTGCCGCCGGGCCGGAGGACCTTCGTCGAACGGGCGCCCTGGGCCGTGGAGTCGAAGACCACGTCGACGTCCTTCACGGCCTCCGTGAAGTCGACCGCCTGGTAGTCGATCACCTCGTCGGCGCCCAGCCCGCGGACGAACTCGTGCTTGCCCGCGCTCGCCAGCGCGATCACCTCGGCGCCCCGGACCTTGGCGATCTGCACCGCCAGGTGCCCGACCCCGCCAGCCGCCCGGTGGATCAGCACCCGGTCGCCCTCCGCCACGCCGGCCGCGTCCACCAGCCCCTGCCAGGCGGTGAGCGCCGCGAGCGGCAGCGCGGCGGCGTGCACGTGGTCGAGGGAGGCGGGCTTCCGGGCGACCTGGCGGGAGGGCACGGCCACGTACTCGGCGTAGGCGTTGGCGGCGCGCGGGAAGAAGGGCATCCCGTACACCTCGTCGCCGACCTTGAAGCGGGCGCCGGCGCCGGCCTCCTCGACGACCCCGGAGACGTCCCAGCCGACCCCGAACGGCGGCTCGCCCAGCAGCGGGAGCGCCCCCGACCGGACGGCGACGTCCACCGGGTTCACCGCGCTCGCCCGCACCCGTATCAGCACCTCGCCCCCGAGCGGCACCGGCCGCTCGGTCTCCACCAGCTCCAGCACCTCGGGGCCGCCGAAGGTCTTCTGCACCACAGCACGCATGGGGTCACTCCCTGCTCGTTCGTCCGTTTCGACTCCTTCACCGTACGAACCCGGAACGAGCGTCTGAATGGCCTTCCGTCTCCGAAAAATGTCCCACCGTCTCGCATCCCGCCCCGAGGAGGAGCTCAACGGCCGTAGACCCCGACCGCGATCCGCACGAACGTCCCGACCAGCGGGTTCGCCTCACCCGCCCGCCACGCCACCACGACCGGGCTCGGCGCCACGCCGTCCAGCGGCACCACGGCGAGCCCCTCGCCCGGCTCGTGCCCCAGGACCGTCACGCCGACCGTGCCGTTCCAGAGCACGGCCTGCCGGCACTCCCGGACCGCGCGGACCACCGGGCCCTCGCGGGGCCGCCCGGCGTGCCAGTACGCCTGCCAGAGCGGGTCGGTGCCCGCCGGGAAGCGGAACCAGCGGCGGTCCGCCAGATCGGCCGGCCGCAGCCGGTCGCGCCGGGCCAGCGGATCGTCGGCGCGCAGCAGGGCGCCCACCGGGTCGGCCCGCAGCTCGCGCACGGTCAGCTCGGTGCCGTCGAACGGCCCGCGGGTCAGGGCGACGTCGACCGTTCCGGCGTGCAGCCCGCAGGTCGGGTCGGTCAGGTCCGTGTCACGGACGCGGACCTCGGCGTGCGGGTGCCGCCGGCGGAAGGCGCGGGCCAGCCGCGCCGCGTCGGGACCGCCGCCCTCCCCCAGGATGCCGACGGTGAGGGTGACGCTCCCGGCGCCCCCGGCCGCCGCGGCGACGCGGTCGCGGGCCCGGTCGGCCCGGTCGAGCAGGGCGCGCGCCTCGTCGAGCAGGACGGCTCCCGCCGGGGTGAGCGCGACACCGGCGGGCGACCGGTCGAACAGCGCCGCGCCGACGTCGGCCTCCAGCCGCCTGATCGCCCGGCTCAGCGGCGGCTGGCTCATGTGCAGCCGGGCGGCGGCCCGGCCGAAGTGGAGTTCCTCGGCGACCGCCACGAAGTACCGCAGAGTGCGCAGCTCCATGCGGGGACGATACCCGTACGGTATCGGCCGCCCCGGACAGGTCTTGGACAACTGCCGGGCCCCGGCCGTCAGATGGGGCCATGACCGACGAACCGCAGACCGACGAATCACAGACCGACACCGACCGACCGTCCACCGCCCCTACCGCCCCTACCGCCCCCACCACCCCCACCGCCTCGGTGGTCGCCCCGGGCGAGGGGGAGACGATCCTCCTGGGCCCCACGCGCATGCGCGTCCTCGAAGACGGAGCCAACACCGGCCACCGCCTCGGGGTCACCGAGTCCGTCCTCGCGCCGCACACCCCCGGACCGCCGCAGCACCGCCACGCCCGGCACGACGAGGGCTTCTACGTCCTCTCCGGCACCGTGCGGTTCACGGTCGGGGACCGGGAGTACGACGCGACCGCGGGCACCTTCGTGCTCGTCCCGCCCGGAACCCCGCACACCTTCGCCAACACGACCGGCCGGCCGGCCGTCATGCTGAGCGTCTTCACGCCGGACCTGTACGTGCAGTACTTCCGCGACCTGCGGGACATGACGGCCGACGGCCGCACCCCGAGCCCCCGCGCACACCGCGACACGATGAGCCGCTACGCGACGGAAACCGCCACCGACCCCGCGTGACGGCCCGGTCGCACACCCTTCCCGCCCGCGCGGGGGCAACCGCGCCGCCGCTTCCCGGCGTCACAGTGAGTGGCCAGGGAACCAGTCGCGTGAAAGGCTATGCACATGAGGTTCATCCTGAATATCGTCTGGCTGGTCCTCTGCGGGCTCTGGATGGCGCTCGGCTATGTGGTCGCGGGCATCATCTGTTGCGTGCTCATCGTGACGATCCCGTTCGGCATCGCCTCCTTCCGCATCGCCTCCTACGCCCTCTGGCCTTTCGGCCGGACGACCGTCGAACGCCGGGACGCGGGCGCCGGCTCGCTGCTCGGCAACATCATCTGGATCGTCTTCGCCGGCTGGTGGCTCGCGCTGGGCCACATCTTCACCGGCATCGCGCTGTGCTGCACGATCATCGGCATCCCGCTGGGCATCGCGAACTTCAAGCTGATCCCGGTCTCCCTGATGCCGCTCGGCCGTGAGATCGTCCCGACGGACCGTCCGTTCGCCACCCGGTAGGCGCGCGCGAGCCCGACACGGGACGAGGGGCCCGGACCGCTTCCGGGCACGGGCCCCACGCCGACCGGGCACGGGCCCCACGACGACCGGACACGGGCCCCACGACGAGGTGACCGCCGCCCGGGCGAGGACGCCCCGCGTACCGCAACCTCCGGGCCGCCCACGCCGTTTGCCGCGCATGAACGCAGCGCTGCGACAAGGAACCGACACATCGGCGGCCGGGGCCGGTGCGTGGTGACGGAGCCCTCGGCCGGCCCCGGCGCCCCCGCCCGGCAGCCCGCCCCGCCGGTCAACTCGCACAACGAATGGGACCTGTTGGAGGAGGTCGTCGTCGGCCGCCTCGACGGCGCCGTCGTCCCCTCCCGCCACCCGGTCGTGTCCTGCAACCTCCCGCCGTGGGCGGCCCGGCTGCAGGGGCTCACCGCCGGCCGCCGGTATCCGAAGTTCCTGGTGGAGCGGGCGCAGCGCGAACTCGACGGGTTCGTGGACCTCCTGTGCTCCCTCGGCGTCACGGTCACCCGCCCCGACCCGGTCGACCACGGACGGCGCTTCCGCACCCCGAACTGGTCGTCGCGCGGCTTCTGCAACGCCTGCCCGCGGGACTGCCTGCTGGTGGTCGGCGACGAGATCATCGAGACCCCGATGGCGTGGCCGAGCCGGTATTTCGAGACGCACTCCTACCGCACGCTCCTCAAGGACTACTTCCGGCGCGGCGCCCGCTGGACGGCCGCGCCGCGGCCGCAGCTCACCGACGAGCTGTTCGTGCCGGGCCACCGGAGGCCCCGGGCCGACGAGCCGGTGCGCCACATCGTCACCGAGTTCGAGCCGGTCTTCGACGCGGCGGACTTCGTCCGCGTGGGCCGGGACCTCTTCGTCACGCGCGGCAACGTCACCAACCGCATGGGCGTCGACTGGCTCCGCCGCCACCTCGGCCCCGGCTACCGGGTCCACGAGATCGCGAGCCGCTGCCGGACGCCCATGCACATCGACACGACGTTCATGCCGCTCGCCCCCGGCAAGGTGCTGATCAACCCGGAGTACGTCGACGTCGACGGCCTGCCCGACATCCTGCGGTCGTGGGACATCCTCGTGGCCCCCGAGCCCGACCCGATGGACGACCGCCTGCTCAGGCTGACGTCGCTGTGCGGCAAGTGGCTGAGCATGAACGTGCTGATGATCGACGAGAAGCGGGTGATCGTGGAGCGGCACCACACCGGGATGGTGAACGCGCTCAAGAGGTGGGGGTTCGAGCCGATCCCCTGCGACTTCCTGCACTACGCGCCGTTCGGCGGCTCGTTCCACTGCGCCACGCTCGACGTCAGGCGCCGCGGCAGCCTCGAGTCGTACTTCCGCTGACACCCCGACGACACGGGAGAACGCATCCCGCCCGCCTGGCACCACTTTTCGGTCAGGACGCGTCGATCGGCCGCGCGCCGCCGGCGGGGCCGGGAGAGTGGTCGCGCGCTCCGACGCGCTGCCGCGCCCCGATGTGCGACGGCGCCTCGACGCGCAGCAGCGCTCCGACGCGCGGCGGCGCCCCGGGCGCAGCAGCGCACCGGCCCGCCCGCCGGGCCGGCCCCGGCCGAAAGGACCCCACCCGTGCCCCAGCGCACCTCCCGCCTGCGCACCGCCGCCCTGGCCGCCGCGACCGTCCTGGCCGTGGGCGCCCCCACGGCGTACGCCGCCCTGGACGCCGGCAGCGAACCGGCGGCCGCCGACCGTTCGACGGCCGTGCGCGGCACCCCGTACGTCGGCACGCACCTCTACTTCGGCACCGCCCGCGCCGACGGGCACCCGGATGTGACGGACCGTCAGTTCAGGGACTTCGTGACCCGCCGCGTCACGCCGAAGTTCCCCGCCGGCCTGACCATCGAGGACGCGCGCGGACAGTGGCGCGACGCCAAGGGCGTCGTCATCCGCGAGCGCTCCTACGAACTGACCCTCTACTACCCGAAGTCCGAGGCCCGCGCGAAGGACGCGGGCATCCAGGAGATCCGCGCCGCGTACAAGAAGCAGTTCCATCAGGAGTCGGTGATGCGCGCGGACGAGGCCGCGAGCGTGGACTTCTGACCGCTCGTGGAACGGGACGAGGGCGCGCCGCGGAAGATCGTGGACCTTCCCCGGCGCGCCCTCGTCCGGACGCCGGTCGCCTCGGACGCCGGTCGCCTCGGACGCCGGTCGTCCCGGGCGTCGGTCACCTCACCGGTACGCCCGTCGGGTCACCGGTAGTTGACGAACTGGAGGGCGAAGTCCAGCTCCTTGCCCTTCAGCAGGGCGATCACGGCCTGGAGGTCGTCGCGGCTCTTGGAGGAGACCCGCAGTTCGTCGCCCTGGACCTGGGCCTTGACGCCCTTGGGACCCTCATCGCGGATGATCTTGGCGACCTTCTTGGCGTTCTCCTGGGAGATGCCCTCTTCGAGCGACGCGGAGATCCGGTACTCCTTGCCCGAAAGCTGCGGCTCGCCCGCGTCCAGGGCCTTCAGGGAGATGCCGCGCTTGATGAGCTTCGACTGGAAGACGTCGAGAATCGCCTTCACCCGCTCCTCGGAGTTGGCCCGCATCTCGATCTTCTCGCCGGACCAGGCGATCGAGGCGCCGACGTTCTTGAAGTCGTAGCGCTGCGAGATCTCCTTGGCAGTCTGGTTGAGGGCGTTGTCGACCTCCTGCCGCTCGACCTTCGAGACGATGTCGAAACTGGAGTCGGCCATATTGAGTTGGCTCCTCGTGCGTAGATTCCGTCAGGGGCGCGGCGTGGGGGCGTCCTCGGTGGCGGGCGCCCGGCGGGGGCCGGACGGGCCCGGAGGACGGCCGCCCCGCAAGCCTAGTCATCCGGGCGGCGTTCGGCTGGCTCCGAATCGAGTGGCGGAGCACCCCCGGTCATCGGGTATGGTTTACGTCGTTGCCGAGGAGATCTCGAAAGGGAGTCCGAGGCGGCACCCATGGCGGTGTGCCCGAGTGGCCAATGGGAGCGGACTGTAAATCCGTCGGCTTAGCCTACCCAGGTTCGAATCCTGGCGCCGCCACCGAGTGAGGCCCCTGCTCTTCCGAGAGCAGGGGCCTCTTTGGTGTGCTCGCAGTGCTCAGCGTGCTCGGTGGGGCGCTCCGGTCCGCTCGCCGCCGGGCAGGTGCGCCCGCCCGCGTTCAGGTGGGACCGGGTGCGTTCAACCGCGTTCGGGCGGGTTTTTCTGGGCGCCCGGGGCAGGAAGCCGGGGCGCCGGCCCCTCGGACCGGACCGCCTCCGCGCCCCCCTGCCCGCCCCGCCACCCCGCTCATCCCGCCACGGCCCGTACCGCCTCCTCCACCGGCGTCCGCCCGCCGATCAGCTCCAGCGTCCGGCCCGCGGTCCCCGGGGCGTCCAGCAGTCCCAGCAGGACGGCCGCCACGTCGTCCCGGGTGACCTCGCCGCGGCCCGTCGACTCGTCCAGCGTGACCAGGCCGGTGCCCGGGTCGTCCGTGAGCCGGCCGGGGCGGAGGATCGTCCAGTCCAGGCCCGCGCGGGAGCGGACGTCCGCGTCCGCGGCGCCCTTGGCGCGCAGGTAGGCCGCGAAGACCGGGTCGGTGCCCTCGGGGGGCTGCCCGTCGGCGCCCATGCTGGAGACGACGACGAAGCGCCGTACCCCGGCCGCCTCCGCCGCGTCGGCGAAGAGGGTGGCCGCGCCGCGGTCCACGCTGTCCTTGCGCTCGATGCCGCTGCCGGGGCCCGCGCCGGCCGCGAAGACGGCGGCGTCGGCGCCCTCCAGGTGCCGGGCGATGTCCGCGACGGACGCCGACTCCAGGTCGCAGACGACCGGTTCGGCCCCGGCGGCGAGCAGGTCGCCCGCCTGTTCCGGCCGGCGGATCACGCCGGCCACCTCGTCTCCGCGCCGGGCGAGCAGCCGCTCCAGCCGCAGCGCGATCTGTCCATGTCCACCAGCGATGACAATGCGCATGATCCGACCGTACGCCCCGGTGGTCACGGGCCTCAGGAGGAGGGTTCGCCCCCGCGCGGCGCCTGCCGGGGCAGCTCCAGGGCGGGTGCCCCCGCCGAGTGCCGGTACTCGCGGACGGCGCTCGTCCGTGACACCACCCGTCCCCGGTGCACCACCAGCCGGCTGTAGCCCAGCGAGAGCACCCCGGCCACTCCGCCCCCGCGGATCGCCAGCAGTTCGGCCGGGAACCCGGCCTCCACCCGGACCTCCGGCAGCCCCATCGCCTCCCGTGCCCGCCCGCTCACCGCCTCGTACGCCTGGTCGGGGGGCAGTTCGCCGCGCGAGGCGAGCAGGAACGCGGCCTCCAGCGGGTCGCCGCGGCCGACCGGGTTGGCGGCGTCCCGGACCGCCCCGCTGCCGGCCGCGACCCGCACACCGGCGGCGCGCAGCAGCCGTACGGGCGCGGCGTGCGAGACGCGGTAGCGGCTGCGGGCGGTGGCCCCGCAGTCGCCCTGCGGCAGGCACACCACCGTCACACCGGCGGCGGCCAGCTGCTCGGCGGCCCGGACGGCGGTCTCCCGGGGGAGCCGGGCCAGGCCGCCGCACGGGCCGAGGGTGACGGCCGGGCGCAGGCCGCCGGCCATCGCGGCGATCCGGGCCAGCCGGGGCGGGTCGTCGGCGTCGGTGTGCAGGTCCACCGCGCAGCCGTGCTCGGCGGCGATCCGCAGGACGGCCTCCACGTAGCCGGTCGGGTCCGGGTCCAGGTCGGGGCAGCCGCCGACGGCGGTGGCGCCCATCTTGACCGCGTCCCGGAGCATGGCGAGACCGTCGGCCCCGGCGAGGCCGGTGAGCAGCCCGGGGACGGCGACGGCCGTGAGGTCGGTGAGGTCGCGCAGGACGCGGCGGGCGGCCAGGACGCCCTCCAGCGCCCGCAGGCCGTGCACGTCGCCGACGCGGACGTGCGAGCGGACGGCGGTGGCGCCGTGGCCGAGCTGGAGCAGCGCCGCCTCGGTGGCGCGCCGCTGGACGTCCTCGACGCCGTCCGGGACCGGGCCCGCGAGGTCGGCGGTGAGCGCGGTGTCGCCGTGCGCGTGCGGTTCGGCCGGGGCCGGCAGCAGCAGGTAGCCGTGGAGGTCGCAGCGGACGCCGGGGGCGAGGCTGCCCGCCGTGCCGACGGCCTCGACGCGCCCGCCGCTCAGCCGGACGTCCACCACGCGGCCGTCGGCGAGGTGGGCGCCGCAGAGGACCAGGGGCTTCTCGCCGGGACCGCCGCCGCCCGGGGAGCCGGGCGGGGAGCTCGCGTCGCCGTCGGGGTTCCTCGCGGGCTGCGGCTGCTGGTTGTCGGGCATCGCGCTCCCTACGGTCCGGGGCATTCGCGCAGCGTGATCCCGAGCCTAGGCCGCGGGGGGAGCGGGTTCGAGCAGGCGGCGGCGCGCTGCGAATAGTCGTACCGGCGGAGGCGCCCCGGTGTGGTCCTACGGGGGCGGGGTGCGGCCGGTGCGGTGCTGGTGGGCGGCTGTGGCGCGGCTCCGGGCCGGGCTCCGGACGCCGTCCCGGGCCTCCGCCCGGGGGTGCTCCGGTACGGATTTCACCTTCGGCCGCAGAGCGTGTAATGTCTTCCTCGCTCGCCCCAATAGCTCAGTCGGCAGAGCGTCTCCATGGTAAGGAGAAGGTCAACGGTTCGATTCCGTTTTGGGGCTCTGGTGTGAGGGGTCTCCCCGTCTTCGGACGGGGGGACACCCCCCGCATCAAAGCGGCGTAGCTCAGTCGGTAGAGCAAGCGGCTCATAATCGCTGTGTCACCGGTTCAAGTCCGGTCGCCGCTACCCACAGTAGCCGATTGCGGGGTCGGTCCTCCGATCGGCTACTCTTGTCTGCGTTAATCCGTCCATCCGTCAAGGAGCACTCACGTGGCTGCCACCGACGTCCGCCCGAAGATCACGCTGGCCTGCGTGGAGTGCAAGGAGCGGAACTACATCACCAAGAAGAACCGGCGCAACGACCCGGACCGTCTTGAGATGAAGAAGCACTGCCCGCGTTGCAACGCGCACACCGCGCACCGCGAAACGCGATAGCGCACAGTCGTTCATGAGGCCGTCCCCGATTTCTGGGGGCGGCCTCATGGCGTATCCCCACCCAGGAGGTGCCGAGCCGATGGCGCTCGACCAGTCCTTCGTCGGACGGACCTATCCGGCCACCGCCCCTTATGAGGTCGGCCGCGAGAAGATCCGTGAATTCGCCGAGGCCATCGGCGACGAGAACCCGGCGTACACCGACGCCGAGGCCGCCAAGGCGCTCGGCCACCCGGATGTGATCGCCCCGCCGACCTTTGTGTTCGCCATCACTTACCGGGCCGCCGGCCAGGTGATCGAGGACCCGCAGCTGGGGCTGGACTACAGCCGCGTCGTCCACGGCGATCAGAAGTTCACCTACACCCGCCCGGTCCGCGCGGGTGACCGGCTGACGGTCACCTCCACCATCGAGGCGATCAAGTCGATGGCGGGCAACGATCTGCTGACCATCCGGGGCGACGTCCACGACGAGCACGGCGAGCACGTGGTGACCGCCCACACGATGCTGGTGGCCCGTGGCCCCGAGGCCGCCGGGGAAGGGGAGGCGTGATGACCGCCAAGGTCTCCTACGACGACGTCGAGGTCGGCACGGAGCTGCCGGTGCGCGAGTTCCCTGTGAACCGCGCCACGCTGGTGCGCTACGCGGGCGCCTCCGGCGACTTCAACCCGATCCACTGGAACGAGCGGTTCGCCAAGGAGGTCGGGCTCCCGGACGTGATCGCGCACGGCATGTTCACCATGGCCGAGGCGGTCCGCGTGATCACCGACTGGGCCGGCGACCCGGGCGCGGTGGCCGAGTACGGGGTGCGCTTCACCAAGCCGGTCGTCGTCCCGGACGACGACGAGGGCGCGGTCATCGAGGTCAGCGGCAAGGTCGCGGCCAAGCTGGACGACGAGGCGCGGACCGTGCGCGTGGACCTGCTGGTGCGCAGCGCGGGGCAGCGGGTGCTCGGCATGCCGCGGGCCGTCGTGCGGCTGGCCTGAGGTCCTCGGGGCGGCCCAGGGGGCGGCGTCCGCCGTCCTGGGGCCGCCCCGGTCTTGGGGTTGCGAAGTTAGTTATCGACCACTAATCTTCCCCTCATGGTCAGGATGAGTGCGGAGGAGCGGCGCGAGAGCGTCGTCCGGGCGGCGGTCGCCGAGTTCGCCCGCGGCGGCTACCACGGCACCTCGACGGAGACGATCGCCCGCCGGGTGGGCGTGTCGCAGCCGTACCTCTTCCGCCTCTTCCCGGGCAAGCAGGCGATCTTCCTCGCCGCGGTCGACGCGTGCCAGGAGAAGATCATCCGCACCTTCGAGGAGGCCGCCGACGGCGTGCCGCCGGAGGGGGTCGTGAAGGCGATGGGCCTGGCCTACGAAGCCCTCATCGCCCGCGACAAGGAGACGCTGCTGATGCTCATGCAGATGTGCGTCGCCGTCGCCTCCGCCGAGGCGGCGGGCGACATGGAGTTCGGCCGCCCGATCCGGGCGGGCTGGGAGCGGCTCACCGATCAGGTCCGCCTGGCGCTGGGGGGCGACCCGGAGCAGACGGCCCGGTTTATGGCCCACGGGATGCTCATCAACTCGCTGGTCTCGCTGGGCTTCCCGCCCGAGCACCGGGTGTGGGACGGGCTGCCGCCCTCCCGGCGCGGCTGACCCGGCACGCCACCGGATTCACCGGCCCTCCAGGCCGGTTTTCTTCCGCCGCCGAAAGTTAGTGACCGATAAATAAGCAGGGGGAGAAGTGGAACAACAAGCCTCACGACGCGCCGTCTGGGCCCTCGTCGCCTCGGGCGCGGCCGGCTTCATGGCCGCGCTCGACAACCTCGTCGTCACCACCGCGCTGCCGACCCTCCGCCGGGACCTCGGCGGTTCGCTCGAAGACCTCGAATGGACGGTCAGCGCCTACACGCTCACCTACGCGGTCCTGCTGATGTTCGGCGCCGCGCTCGGCGACCGGTTCGGCCGCCGCAGGTTCTTCGGCATCGGCATCGCGCTGTTCACCGCCGCCTCCGCGGCCGCCGCGCTGTCGTCCGGCATCGACACGCTCATCGCCTTCCGGGCCGTCCAGGGCGTCGGCGCCGCGATCATGACGCCGCTGAGCCTCACCCTGCTGACCGCCGCCACCCCGCCCGAACGGCGCGGCACGGCCTTCGGCATCTGGGGCGCCATCAACGGCCTCGCCGTCGCCACCGGCCCGCTCATCGGCGGCGGACTCACCGAGCACATCTCCTGGCACTGGATCTTCTGGCTCAACGTCCCGATCGGGCTGCTCCTCCTCCCGATCGTCCGGTTCCGCGTCGCCGAGTCCCGCACGCCGGACGCCCGGCTCGACATCCTCGGCACGGTCCTCGTCAGCGGCGGCCTCTTCGGCGTCGTCTTCGCCGTCGTCAACGTCAACACGTACGGCTGGACGAGCGGCCGGGTGCTCACCGGACTCGTCGTGGGAGCCCTGCTGCTCGCCGCCTTCGTCCGGCACGGCATCACCCACCACAAGCCCATGCTGCCCATGCGCCTCTTCCGCAACCGGGCCTTCAGTGGCGTCAACGCGGCCGGGCTGCTGATGTTCTTCGGCATGTTCGGCTCGATCTTCCTGCTCAGCCAGTTCCTGCAGGGCGTCGGCGGCTACTCGCCCACCGAGGCGGGCCTGCGCATGCTGCCCTGGACCGGGGCCTCACTGATCGTCGCCCCGCTCGCGGGCCGGCTCGCCGACCGGGTCGGCGGGCGCATCGTGGTCGTCTGGGGCCTCATCTGCCAGGCGACCGGACTCGCCTACTACGCCCTGGTCCTCGCCACCGACCTCTCCTACCCGGCCCAGCTGCCCGCCCTGATCCTCAACGGCGTCGGCATGGCCCTCTTCTTCGCCCCCTCCTCCGCGCTCGCCATGTCCTCGGTGGGCCCCGCCGAGCAGGGCATCGTCTCCGGGACGAACAGTGCGCTGCGCGAGGTCGGCGGGGCGTTCGGGGTCGCCGTCCTCGGCTCGGTCTTCTCCGCGAACGGCGGGTTCGGATCGCCCCAGGCGGTCGTGGACGGCACCACGCCGGCGCTGTGGATCGGCGCCGCGGGCGTCGCCCTCGCGGCGCTGGCCGCGGCCCTCATCCCGCGGCGCGGACGGCCCGCGGCCGTGGGGGCGGGCACGGCGCGGGCGACGGAAACGGTGGACGGGCGCGAGGCGGCGCCGGCCGGCCGGTAGCGCCTCCTCGGGCCGCGAGCCGCCCGGGCCGCCGTTCCGGGCGGCCCGGGCGCCGCGCGTCGCGGCGGACACCGCCGACGGCCGTCCCGCCCGTGTGCCCGGGATGCCCACGGCGCGGGAACCGACGCCGCGCCCTCGCCGGCGGGCACCGGCGTCTTCCTGACGCCGCCGGGGGCGCCCCCGACCGGTGTCACCCGTCGGCCGGGCCGCCCACCGCGCGGACGCCGGCCTCCCGGCCCCTCGGGGCGCGCTCAGGGCCGGCCCCCACGGGAGGGCGCCGACGCCGGGCCGGCCCGGGCCGAGCGAGGCCGGACCGGGCCGCCACGCCACGTCCCCGTACCCTTGTCGCCGTGCAGGAACTCCACGACACCCCCCTCGCCCCCCTGACCACCTTCCGTCTCGGTGGCCCCGCGACCCGTCTGGTCACGGCCGTCACCGACGAGGAAGTGATCGCGACCGTGCGCGAGGCCGAAGCCTCCGGGACGCCGCTGCTGATCATCGGCGGCGGCAGCAACCTCGTGATCTCAGACAAGGGCTTCGACGGCGTCGCCCTGCGCATCGCCACCGCCGGATTCTCGCTCCGGGGCACCGGCCTGGAGCTCGCCGCCGGCGAGAACTGGTCCGACGCCGTCGCCCGCACCGTCGAGGCCGGGCTCGCCGGCATCGAGTGCATGGCCGGCATCCCCGGCTCGGCCGGCGCCACCCCGATCCAGAACGTGGGCGCCTACGGCCAGGAGGTCTCCTCCGTCATCACCGAGGTCGTCGCCTACGACCGCCGGACCGGCGAGACCGTCGTCCTGCCGAACGCCGAGTGCGGCTTCTCCTACCGGCACAGCCGCTTCAAGGAGGACCCCTCCCGCTACGTCGTCCTGCGCGTCCGCTTCGCCCTGGAGGACGCGGGCGGCCTCTCCGCGCCCATCAAGTACCCCGAGACCGCCCGCACCCTCGGCGTCGAGGCCGGGGACCGCGTCCCCGCCGCCACCGCCCGCGAGACCGTGCTGCGGCTGCGCGCCGGCAAGGGCATGGTGCTCGACCCCGAGGACCACGACACCTGGTCCGCCGGGTCGTTCTTCACCAACCCCGTGCTCACGGCCGAGCAGCACGCGGCCTTCCTGGCCCGGGCGGCGGAGCGGCTCGGGGCGGACGTCGTCCCGCCGGCCTACCCGGCGGGAGACGGGCTGGTGAAGACGTCTGCCGCCTGGCTGATCGACAAGGCGGGGTTCGGGAAGGGGTACGGGTCCGGGCCCGCGCGGATCTCGACCAAGCACACGCTGGCCCTGACGAACCGGGGATCGGCCACGACGGAGGATCTGCTGGCGCTCGCCCGGGAGGTGCGGGACGGGGTCCGGGAGGCTTTTGGGGTGACCCTGGTGAACGAGCCGGTGACGGTGGGCGTCAGCCTTTAACCCCGTAGGGGCTTGGGGCGGGAGGGGTTGCCCCGGTCCCGCCCCTTCCCGTTTCTCGCGGGGGCTGCGCCCCCACACCCCCGAAGCACGCTTCGCGTGCTGTCCTCAAACGCCGGACGGGCTGGATTCAGGCCGTCGGGCCTGCCAGCCACGCCTCCACGCCCGCCAGCAGCCGCCCCTTCACATCCGCCGGCGCCACCGACCCCCGGATCGACTGGCGGGCCAGTTCCGCCAGTTCCTCGTCCGTGAAGCCGTGGTGTTCGCGGGCGAGCTGGTACTGGGCGGCGATGCGCGATCCGAAGAGGAGGGGGTCGTCGGCGCCGAGGGCCATGGGGACGCCGGCCTCGAAGAGGGTGCGCAGCGGGACGTCCGCGGGCTTCTCGTAGACGCCGAGGGCCACGTTCGACGACGGGCAGACCTCGCACGTCACGCCGCGTTCCGCCAGCTTGCGCAGCAGCCGCGGGTCCTCGGCCGCCCGTACCCCGTGGCCCACCCGGCCCGCGCGCAGGTCGTCCAGGCAGTCGCGGACGCTCGCCGGGCCCGACAGCTCGCCGCCGTGCGGCGCGGCCAGCAGGCCGCCTTCGCGGGCGATCTCGAAGGCGCGGTCGAAGTCCCGGGCGAAGCCGCGCCGCTCGTCGTTGGAGAGGCCGAAGCCGACCACGCCCTTGTCGGCGTAGCGCACCGCGAGCCGGGCCAGGGTGCGGGCGTCCAGGGGGTGCTTCATCCGGTTCGCGGCCACCAGGACCCGTATCCCGAGGCCGGTGTCACGGGACGCGGTCTCCACGGCGTCCAGGATGATCTCCAGCGCGGGGATCAGCCCGCCCAGCCGGGGCGCGTACGAGGTGGGGTCGACCTGGATCTCCAGCCACCCGGAGCCGTCCCGGACGTCCTCCTCGGCGGCCTCGCGCACCAGCCGCCGGATGTCGTCGGGGGAGCGCAGGCAGGAGCGCGCGATGTCGTACAGCCGCTGGAACCGGAACCAGCCGCGCTCGTCCGTCGCCCGCAGTCTCGGGGGCTCGCCGCCGCTCAGCGCCTCCGGCAGGTGCACGCCGTACTTGTCGGCCAGCTCCAGCAGCGTCGAGGGACGCATCGAGCCGGTGAAGTGCAGGTGCAGGTGGGCCTTCGGCAGCAGACGGACGTCGCGAACGTTCTCCATTCAGGGATCCTGCCGCATCGACCCGGTCGACCGGAAGGGCGTTTCCCTGAAGGGGGAAGCGCCCGAAAGCGAGATCGACCGGGCCGTCGCGTCCGTCCGTCGCGTCAGTCGCGCGCCTCGGCCAGCAGCTTCTGGATCCGCGAGACGCCCTCCGCCAGGTCCTCGTCGCCCAGCGCGTACGAGAGCCGCAGGTAGCCCGGCGTGCCGAACGCCTCGCCCGGGACGACCGCGACCTCGGCCTCCTCCAGGATCAGCGCCGCCAGCTCCACCGAGGTGGCCGGCCGCTTGCCGCGGATCTCCTTGCCGAGCAGCGCCTTGACCGACGGGTACGCGTAGAACGCGCCCTCCGGCTCCGGGCAGACGACGCCGTCGATCTCATTGAGCATGCGCACGATCGTGCGGCGGCGGCGGTCGAAGGCGACCTTCATCTCCTCGACGGCCGTCAGGTCGCCGGCGATGGCGGCCAGCGCGGCGCGCTGCGCGACGTTGCTCACGTTGGAGGTGGCGTGCGACTGGAGGTTGGTCGCGGCCTTCACCACGTCCTGCGGGCCGACGATCCACCCCACGCGCCAGCCCGTCATGGCGTACGTCTTGGCGACGCCGTTGACGACGATGCACTTGTCGCGCAGCTCCGGCACCACCACCGGCAGGGAGCAGAACTCGGCGTCGCCGTAGACGAGGTGCTCGTAGATCTCGTCCGTCAGCACCCACAGGCCGTGCTCCGCCGCCCAGCGGCCGATCTCCTCGACCTGGGCGCGCGAGTAGACCGCGCCGGTCGGGTTGGAGGGGGAGACGAACAGCAGCACCTTGGTGCGCTCGGTGCGGGCCGCCTCCAGCTGCTCGACGGAGACCCGGTAGCCGGTCGTCTCGTCGGCCACGACGTCCACCGGGACACCGCCGGCGAGGCGGATGGACTCGGGGTACGTGGTCCAGTACGGCGCCGGGACGATCACCTCGTCACCCGGGTCGAGGATCGCCGCGAACGCCTCGTAGATGGCCTGCTTGCCGCCGTTGGTGACGAGCACCTGGGACGCCTCGACCTCGTAGCCCGAGTCGCGCAGCGTCTTGGCGGCGATGGCGGCCTTCAGCTCGGGGAGGCCGCCGGCCGGGGTGTAGCGGTGGTTCTTCGGGTCGCGGCACGCCTCGACGGCGGCCTCGACGATGTAGTCCGGGGTGGGGAAGTCCGGCTCGCCCGCGCCGAAGCCGATCACCGGGCGCCCGGCCGCCTTGAGGGCCTTGGCCTTGGCGTCCACGGCGAGCGTCGCGGACTCGGAGATCGACCCGATGCGGGTGGAGACCCGGCGGTCGGTGGGTGCCTGAGCGGCGGGGAAGGGAGCGGTGGCATCGGTCATACAGGCATCGTCGCAGAACCGGCGGGGACCGGGGGTGGCGGTTCCAGGGAACGGAACGGGCGGTCCACGGGGCGGCCGAGCACCTGCCCGGAAGTCGGATGGAATCCCGGATTCCGGAGCTTTTCCCACGACGGCGGCGGTATCTGTTCGACGGCGGCCCCCGAACCACGTACACTCATGCGTCGTTGGCCCCTCACAGGCGAATCCGTACCGGACACATCGTGCGGTCGAGCGGATGCGGTACGTTGGGGGAACCACAAAGGGTCGTAGCTCAATTGGTAGAGCACTGGTCTCCAAAACCAGCGGTTGGGGGTTCAAGTCCCTTCGGCCCTGCTACACGCATCGTCACCGAGGTGCGTGCGTACGCACTGATGCACCGCCGTGCGGCTCCACCGGGCGCGGCACGGCCACGACCCGGATTCAGGTGAGGACGTAGTGACGGAAGCCCTTGGCTCCACCGCGACGCCTGAGAGCGGTCGTCCCGAGGACGAGGTCGCCGTCAAGAAGCGCCGCGGCGGCAAGCGCGGCAAGAAGGGCCCGCTCGGGCGGATGGCGCTGTTCTACCGCCAGGTCGTCGCGGAGCTCCGCAAGGTCGTCTGGCCCACGCGTGGCCAGCTCTCGACGTACACCTCCGTGGTGATCGTCTTCGTCGTCATCGTCATTGGTCTCGTGACCGTGATTGACTATGGGTTCAGCAACGCCGTCAAGTACGTCTTCGGCTGAGCCCGCCCGCGCGCCAAGGCGGTCGCCTCCGGGAGGGTTCCGGAGAGCCGCCTTTTCGCACGTTCCACCCCTTGAAGCCAGGAAGAAGCAGCCACGTGTCTGACCCGAACCTGAACGACGCCGTCGAGCCCGTCGAGGCGGCAGAGGCCGACGTGGACGCGGCTGTCTCGGCCGAGGTCGAGGGCGACGCTGCGACCGCTGACGACACCGGGCGCGAGCCCGCCGCCGACGCCGAGGGTGTCGAAGAGGCCGACGAGGCCGATGAGACCGCCGTGGCCGAGGAGCCGGAGGCCGACGCGGACGAGGCCGAGGAGGCCGAGCCCGCCGAGGAGGCCGCCCCGGTGGACCCCGTCGCCGCGCTCCGCGAGGAGCTGCGCGGGCTGCCCGGCGAGTGGTACGTCATCCACACCTACGCCGGTTACGAGAACCGCGTGAAGACCAACCTCGAGCAGCGCGCCGTCTCGCTGAACGTCGAGGACTACATCTTCCAGGCCGAGGTGCCGCAGGAAGAGGTCGTCCAGATCAAGAACGGCGACCGCCGCACCGTGCGCCAGAACAAGCTCCCCGGCTACGTGCTGGTGCGCATGGACCTGACGAACGAGTCGTGGGGCGTCGTCCGGAACACCCCGGGCGTCACCGGCTTCGTGGGCAACGCCTACGACCCGTACCCGCTGACCCTGGACGAGATCGTCAAGATGCTCGCCCCGGAGGCCGAGGAGAAGGCCGCCAAGGAGGCCGCCGAGGCCGAGGGCCGTCCGGCCCCCAGCCGCAAGGTCGAGGTCCAGGTGCTGGACTTCGAGGTCGGCGACTCGGTCACCGTCACCGACGGCCCGTTCGCGACGCTCCAGGCGACGATCAACGAGATCAACGCCGACTCGAAGAAGGTCAAGGGCCTCGTCGAGATCTTCGGCCGCGAGACCCCGGTCGAGCTGAGCTTCGACCAGATCCAGAAGAACTGATCTTCTGGCCGTACGCTTCCGAACAGGTCGGGTCGCCCCGCGAGGGGCGGCCTGACCTCTCGGTTTTTGGGCCGGCCACGTTACCCGTTATCGTGGTGCGGTATGCCTGCGCGCAGTGTGTCGTGGGCAGAAAACTCTCACTAGGACCCGGAGAGAGCAATGCCTCCCAAGAAGAAGAAGGTCACGGGGCTTATCAAGCTCCAGATCCAGGCCGGTGCCGCCAACCCGGCTCCGCCGGTCGGCCCGGCGCTGGGTCAGCACGGCGTCAACATCATGGAGTTCTGCAAGGCCTACAACGCCGCGACCGAGTCGCAGCGTGGCATGGTCGTGCCGGTGGAGATCACGGTCTACGAGGACCGTTCCTTCACCTTCGTCACCAAGACTCCGCCGGCCGCGAAGCTGATCCTCAAGGCCGCGGGCGTGGACAAGGGCTCCGGCGAGCCGCACAAGACCAAGGTCGCCAAGATCACGCGTGACCAGGTCCGTGACATCGCCACCACCAAGATGCCCGACCTGAACGCCAACGACCTGGACGCCGCCGAGAAGATCATCGCCGGCACCGCCCGTTCCATGGGCATCACGGTCGAGGGCTGATCGTTCCCGCCCCTTAGGCACCCCGTGGAAGGGCCAGCGCTGGCCCGCACCACGACTCCATTCACCACTGAGGAGTTTCAGTGAAGCGCAGCAAGACTCTTCGCAACGCGGACGCGAAGATCGACCGGGAGCGCCTGTACGCCCCGCTCGAGGCCGTCCGTCTGGCGAAGGACACCTCCGGCACCAAGTTCGACGGCACCGTCGAGGTCGCCCTGCGTCTGGGCGTCGACCCGCGCAAGGCGGACCAGATGGTCCGTGGCACCGTGAACCTTCCGCACGGCACCGGTAAGACCGCCCGGGTCCTGGTCTTCGCGACCGGCGACCGTGCCGAGGCCGCGCGTGCCGCGGGCGCCGACATCGTCGGCGCCGACGAGCTCATCGACGAGGTCGCCAAGGGCCGTCTGGACTTCGACGCCGTCGTCGCCACCCCGGACCTCATGGGCAAGGTCGGCCGCCTCGGCCGCGTGCTCGGTCCCCGTGGTCTGATGCCGAACCCGAAGACCGGCACGGTCACCCCGGACACGGCCAAGGCCGTGACCGAGATCAAGGGCGGCAAGATCGAGTTCCGTGTCGACAAGCACGCGAACCTGCACTTCATCATCGGCAAGACGTCGTTCGACGAGAAGTCGCTGATCGAGAACTACAGCGCCGCGCTCGAGGAGATCCTCCGCCTCAAGCCGTCCGCCGCCAAGGGCCGCTACGTCAAGAAGGCGACCCTGTCGACCACCATGGGCCCCGGCATCCCGCTGGACCCGAACCGCACCCGCAACCTCCTCGTCGAGGACGAGACCGTCTGAGAGACGTTCTCGCACCGCGTGTGACCGCGTGTGTTCAGGGGCCGGCCCCCGCATCCCTCCCGGATGCGGGGGCCGGCCTCTTTCCGTTCCCCCTCGTCCTGCTGTCCGACCGCTGCGTTATCGTCGAGCGAACGAACGTGCAAGAGGTCTCCAAAAAGGTGGGGGATATGTCCAAGTCCACGATCCGTCGCGTCGGTATCTCGCTTTCCGCCGCCGCGATTCTCGTCGGTGCCGTCGCGTGTGACTCCGACGACAAGAAGGACGACAAGAGCGCGCCGCAGAGCCAGTCGAAGAGCGAGCCGAAGAACGACGGCCGGAGCCCCGTCCAGGCCCTGCAGGCGGCGTTCAAGAAGACCAGCGCGGCGAAGTCGGCCAAGGTTCACATGACCATGGAAATGCCGGCCGGCGCGACGCCGGGCGCGCCTTCCGGACCGATGGTGATGGACGGCGTTCAGGGCTGGAACCCCACCGTCGTGGACATGGCGGTCAGCGGCGCGGCCCTGGCCGGCAAGGACGGCCCCGGCGCCACTCGCATGATCATGCTGAACAACGTGATGTACATGCAGATGCCGGCCAAGGCCATGGAATCCGCGCCCGCCGAAATGCGCGGCAAGAAGTGGATGAAGATCGATGTCGCCGCGGCCGCCAAGGAGTCGGGCAACCCCGCCCTGCAGAAGCAGCTGACGGGGAACATGAACGACATGAACCAGGACCCGGCCAAGCAGATGGCCGTCCTGCTCGACTCGCCGAACCTGAAGCACCTCGGTGCGGAAAAGGTGAACGGCGTCGACGCCCAGCACTACAAGGGCACCCTGACCGTCGAAGAGATGATCAAGGGCAACGAGTCCACCAAGCTCATGGACCCCAAGGACCGTGAGCAGCTGCTGGAGAACGTCAAGAAGGCCGGCATCAAGAGCTACGACATGGAGTTCTGGCTCAACAACGAGGACCTGCCGGTCAAGATGACCGTCGGCATGGACAGCGCGCAGGGGAAGATCAAGATCGCCGCGGACTACAAGGACTACGGCGCCAAGGCCGACGTCCAGGCGCCGCCCGCCGGTGAGACCCTCGACCTCATGGAGATGATGAAGGGCCTGAAGGACGGCTCCGCCGCCGGTTCGGGCGCCGGTGCGTAAATCCGGGTGATTCTCACCAAGGGCGTATTTGACGGCCCCTGTTCCCTGTCCGGGGAGCGGGGGTCGTTAATTGTGTACCGCCCTTGGGCTACCGGAGGGTATTGTCACCGGAGTTCGCAAAGTTTTGCGAAAGAAATCGTCATGCCCACTGGGAAGAGATCATGAAGAACATGCACCGCAAGGCCGCCGGGGCCCTGCTCGCGGGCGCCCTGCTGTGCGGTACGGCCGCCTGCTCCTCGGATTCCTCGGACGCCGAGAAGAAGAACGACTCCAAGGCGGCCGGGAAGTCCACCCAGAAGCCGGTGGACGCCACCTTCGCGGCGGCCGTGGAACGGGCCGCGAAGAAGAACGAGACGATCACGTCGCTGCGGTACTCGATGAGCGGTGAAATGCCCGAGAACGGGCACGTCGAGACCGCGGCGTCGATGAACGTGAAGCCCCTGGCCATGCAGATGAAGATGAAGGTCAAGGGCTCCTCCGCGGATGAGAGCGGGGAAATGGAGGTCCGTCTCGTCGACGGCGCCGTGTATCTCAGCGCCAAGGGGCAGAAGACCGAGGGCGGCAAGTCCTGGATCAAGATGCCCAACGTGGGCGCCGGAAAGGGTCCCGGCGGCGCGGACAACCCGTTCGGCACGCGCACCCAGGCCGAGCAGAACCCCATGGACGACTCCGCCTCCATGAGCGCCTCGAAGGACCTGGAGAAGGTCGGCGAGGAGACCGTGGACGGCGTGAAGACGACCCACTACAAGGGCACCGTCACCATGGCCCAGATGCGCGAGAAGCTGGCGAAGAAGGACCCCGCCACCCGGGAGCGCCAGGAGGCCAAGCTCAAGGGCTTCGAGAAGCTCGGCGTCGACAAGTTCGCGATGGACATGTGGATCGACGGCCAGGACCACACGAAGCGGTTCCGCATGCGGTCCGCCACGCAGAAGGGCCCGCTGGACCTGACCATCAAGTTCCTCGACTACAACAAGCCGGTCGAGATCAAGGCGCCCCCGGCCGGTGACGTCATGGACCCGATGGCGGAGGCCGGGAAGGACTCCTAGGACCGGTCGGTCCGGGGCCGCCGCGGGAGCGATTTGCTTGACGGCGGCCCGGTCACGTAGTCTCAACCAGAAGCCAAAGACCGCTGGTCGTTGCTGCGCCTCCATCCGGAGGTGTGGTGGCCGAAGGATCCGCTAGCTGCGGGCGACCTGCGCAGGTGACTGTGGTTGAACTCCCGTGTGGACGTCTCGTTCATTCGGTCGAGTCACGCCCCGAGCGCCCGCGCCGGGGCGTTTCGTTTTGCCCAGGTCCCTTCTCGCGTCTATGCGGTCCTATTCACCCGGAAGGAGGCCGAGGCTCATGGCGAGGCCCGACAAGTCCGCCGCGGTTGCCGAGCTGACGGACAAGTTCCGCAGCTCCAACGCCGCCGTGCTGACCGAGTACCGCGGTCTCACCGTGGCGCAGCTCAAGACGCTGCGCCGTTCGCTCGGTGAGAACGCGCAGTACGCCGTGGTGAAGAACACGCTGACCAAGATCGCGGCTGGTGAGGCCGGGATCACGCTGGAGGACCAGCTCTTCGCTGGCCCGACGGCCGTCGCCTTCATCACCGGTGACCCGGTGGCGTCGGCGAAGGGTCTGCGTGACTTCGCCAAGGACAACCCGAATCTCATCATCAAGGGCGGTGTCCTTGACGGCAAGGCGCTGTCCGCCGATGAGATCAAGAAGCTTGCGGACCTCGAGTCCCGCGAGGTTCTGCTCAGCAAGCTGGCCGGTGCCATGAAGGGCAAGCAGTCGCAGGCTGCCTCGCTCTTCCAGGCGCTGCCGACGAAGTTCGTCCGCACCGCGGACGCGCTGCGCGCCAAGCTCGCCGAGCAGGGCGGTGCCGAGTAATTCGGCTCGCGCATTGACCGGCGCCACCCGGCACCGGTCGCAGCGGGCCGTACGCCCGCCGACATGTACATCCCGGCACCTGCCGATTTAGTGGAAGGACCGCCATCATGGCGAAGCTGTCCCAGGACGAGCTGCTCGCGCAGTTCGAGGAGATGACCCTCATCGAGCTCGCCGGCTTCGTTGCCGCGTTCGAGGAGAAGTTCGACGTCACCGCCGCCGCCGCCGCGCCGGTCATGGTCGCCGGTGCCGCTGGTGGCGCCGCCGCCGAGGCCGTCGAGGAGAAGGACGAGTTCGACGTCATCCTCACCGGCGCCGGTGACAAGAAGATCCAGGTCATCAAGGTCGTGCGTGAGCTGACCTCCCTCGGCCTGAAGGAGGCCAAGGACCTCGTCGACGGCACCCCGAAGCCCGTCCTCGAGAAGGTCGCCAAGGACGCCGCCGAGAAGGCCGCCGAGGCCCTCAAGGGCGCCGGCGCCTCCGTCGAGGTCAAGTGACCTCACGGGGTCCTCTGGACTCCCTTCTGATGTACGTCTGACGTACCTCTCGACGCCAAGGGCGATCACCCATGCGGGTGGTCGCCCTTCGGCGTACCCGGGAGGGCTGCAGCGCCGCGTCCCGGAGACGAGTATGGTGATCTTTGTTGCCCCGCGGCAGTGGTCCGGCCATGGTCGTTCCGGGCCGGTCCGGGCCCGGTCAGGGGCCGCTCGGCAGCCGGAGGGCCTTGACGAACGGGACGCCGCGCGCAATTCTCGGGACGCGGTGACTTTCGGAACTCCGCCGGTCCGGCGGCCGCTTGGGGCCGGTTCGGACCGAAGTTCCATTCGAGGCACCGTCCGAGGCATGGAACGCCGGCGGAGAGGGAAGTATCGTCCTGCGCTTCCGGGCGCGGCCGGCGGGCGGAGCCCCCGGCGCACCGGGTGCGCCGGGCAGGGCTCAGGCGGGCCCTGGCAAGCGCAGCGCAGACGGGCAAGGACAACAGGATCCCGGAGGGAGAGATTGGTATCGCACCGGTCTCGCGACATCCGCTCTGGACATCAGTGGGCCAAGTGGCTACACTGACCCTTTGCGCTGCCTGTTAGCTGCTCCCTGCCCGTCACCAGGGGCATGCCCACTGCCGAGCATCCTCGATGAATCCCCTCTGACCTGGGATTCTCTGTCGAAGCACGGGGTGGGACCGGTACGCGCGTAGTGAGTCCGAGCCCTCGGAAGGACCCCCTCTTGGCCGCCTCGCGCAACGCCTCGACCGCCAATACGAACAACGGCGCCAGCACTGCCCCGCTGCGCATCTCATTTGCGAAGATCAAGGAGCCTCTCGAGGTTCCGAACCTCCTTGCGCTGCAGACCGAGAGCTTCGACTGGCTGCTCGGCAACGCCGCCTGGAAGGCTCGCGTCGAGGCTGCGCTGGAGTCTGGTCAGGACGTCCCCACCAAGTCCGGTCTGGAGGAGATCTTCGAGGAGATCTCCCCGATCGAGGACTTCTCCGGGTCGATGTCGCTGACGTTCCGTGACCACCGCTTCGAGCCCCCGAAGAACTCGATCGACGAGTGCAAGGAGCGCGACTTCACGTACGCGGCCCCGCTCTTCGTCACCGCCGAGTTCACCAACAACGAGACCGGTGAGATCAAGTCCCAGACGGTCTTCATGGGCGACTTCCCGCTCATGACGCCCAAGGGCACCTTCTGCATCAACGGCACCGAGCGTGTCGTCGTCTCGCAGCTCGTCCGTTCTCCCGGTGTCTACTTCGACTCCGCCATCGACAAGACGTCCGACAAGGACATCTTCACGGCCAAGATCATCCCGTCCCGGGGTGCCTGGCTGGAGATGGAGGTCGACAAGCGCGACATGGTCGGCGTCCGCATCGACCGCAAGCGCAAGCAGTCCGTCACCGTGCTGCTCAAGGCTCTCGGCTGGACGACCGAGCAGATCCTCGAGGAGTTCGGCGAGTACGAGTCCATGCGCGCCACCCTGGAGAAGGACCACACCCAGGGCCAGGACGACGCGCTGCTCGACATCTACCGCAAGCTGCGTCCGGGCGAGCCGCCCACGCGTGAGGCCGCGCAGACGCTGCTCGAGAACCTCTACTTCAACCCGAAGCGCTACGACCTGGCGAAGGTCGGCCGCTACAAGGTCAACAAGAAGCTGGGCGCCGACGCCCCGCTCGACGCGGGTGTGCTCACCGTCGACGACGTCATCGCGACGATCAAGTACCTGGTGAAGCTGCACGCCGGCGAGCAGGAGACGATCGGCGAGAACGGCACCTCGATCGTCGTCGAGACCGACGACATCGACCACTTCGGCAACCGTCGTCTGCGCAACGTCGGTGAGCTCATTCAGAACCAGGTCCGCACGGGTCTGGCTCGTATGGAGCGTGTCGTCCGCGAGCGGATGACCACCCAGGACGTCGAGGCGATCACGCCGCAGACCCTGATCAACATCCGGCCGGTCGTCGCCTCCATCAAGGAGTTCTTCGGCACCAGCCAGCTGTCCCAGTTCATGGACCAGACCAACCCGCTGTCGGGTCTGACCCACAAGCGTCGTCTGTCGGCGCTGGGTCCGGGCGGTCTCTCCCGTGAGCGGGCCGGCTTCGAGGTCCGAGACGTCCACCCGTCGCACTACGGCCGCATGTGCCCGATCGAGACCCCCGAAGGCCCGAACATCGGTCTGATCGGCTCGCTCGCGTCCTACGGCCGCGTCAACGCGTTCGGTTTCGTCGAGACCCCGTACCGCAAGGTCGTCAACGGCGTCGTCACCGACGAGGTCGACTACCTGACGGCCGACGAGGAAGACCGCTTCGTCATCGCCCAGGCGAACGCGCCCCTCACCGAGGACATGCGCTACGCCGAGGCCCGCGTGCTGGTCCGCCGCCGTGGTGGCGAGATCGACTACATCGCCGGCGACGACGTCGACTACATGGACGTCTCCCCGCGCCAGATGGTGTCGGTCGCGACCGCGATGATCCCGTTCCTCGAGCACGACGACGCCAACCGCGCGCTCATGGGATCGAACATGATGCGCCAGGCCGTTCCGCTGATCAAGGCGGAGGCCCCGCTGGTCGGCACCGGCATGGAGTACCGCTGTGCGGTCGACGCCGGTGACGTCATCAAGGCCGAGAAGGACGGCGTGGTCCAGGAGATCTCCGCGGACTACGTCACGGTCGCCAACGACGACGGCACGTACAACACGTACCGCGTCGCGAAGTTCTCCCGCTCGAACCAGGGCACGTCCTTCAACCAGAAGGTCGTCGTCGACGAGGGCGCCCGCGTCGTCGCCGGCCAGGTGCTCGCCGACGGCCCGTCCACCGAGAACGGTGAGATGGCGCTCGGCAAGAACCTGCTCGTGGCGTTCATGCCGTGGGAGGGTCACAACTACGAGGACGCGATCATCCTGTCGCAGCGCCTCGTGCAGGACGACGTCCTCTCCTCGATCCACATCGAGGAGCACGAGGTCGACGCCCGTGACACCAAGCTCGGTCCGGAGGAGATCACCCGGGACATCCCGAACGTCTCCGAGGAGGTCCTCTCCGACCTCGACGAGCGCGGCATCATCCGGATCGGTGCCGAGGTCATCGGCGGCGACATCCTCGTCGGCAAGGTCACCCCGAAGGGTGAGACCGAGCTGACCCCCGAGGAGCGGCTGCTCCGCGCGATCTTCGGTGAGAAGGCGCGCGAGGTCCGTGACACCTCGCTGAAGGTCCCGCACGGCGAGATCGGCAAGGTCATCGGCGTCCGCGTCTTCGACCGCGAGGAGGGCGACGAGCTTCCGCCTGGCGTGAACCAGCTGGTCCGCGTCTACGTCGCCCAGAAGCGCAAGATCACCGACGGTGACAAGCTCGCCGGCCGTCACGGCAACAAGGGCGTCATCTCCAAGATCCTGCCGGTCGAGGACATGCCGTTCCTGGAGGACGGCACCCCGGTCGACATCATCCTCAACCCGCTGGGTGTCCCGTCCCGAATGAACCCGGGACAGGTCCTCGAGATCCACCTCGGCTGGCTCGCCAGCCAGGGCTGGAACGTCGAGGGCAGCGAGGAGTGGATGGAGCGCCTCAAGGCCATCGGCGCCGCCGAGGTCGCCCCGGGCACCAACGTCGCGACCCCGGTCTTCGACGGTGCCCGCGAGGACGAGCTGGCCGGCCTGTTCGAGCACACCGTGCCCAACCGCGACGGCGAGCGCATGGTGCTCCCGTCCGGCAAGGCCCGGCTGTTCGACGGCCGCTCCGGCGAGCCGTTCCCGGACCCGATCTCGGTCGGGTACATGTACATCCTCAAGCTCCACCACCTGGTCGACGACAAGCTGCACGCCCGTTCGACCGGTCCGTACTCCATGATCACCCAGCAGCCGCTGGGTGGTAAGGCTCAGTTCGGTGGCCAGCGCTTCGGTGAGATGGAGGTGTGGGCGCTGGAGGCTTACGGCGCCGCGTACGCCCTCCAGGAGCTGCTGACCATCAAGTCCGACGACGTCACCGGCCGAGTGAAGGTCTACGAGGCGATCGTCAAGGGCGAGAACATCCCCGAGCCCGGCATCCCCGAGTCCTTCAAGGTGCTCATCAAGGAGATGCAGTCCCTCTGCCTCAACGTGGAGGTGCTGTCCTCGGACGGTATGTCCATCGAGATGCGGGACACCGACGAGGACGTCTTCCGCGCGGCGGAGGAGCTCGGTATCGACCTGTCCCGGCGCGAGCCGAGCAGCGTCGAAGAGGTCTGACGGGTCTGACCGGGGCCTCCCTGTGAGGCCCCGGTCGTCCCCGGACCCCCAGACCACTGATGTAGAGCCCACACCTCGCTAGCGCGAGAGGGCACGAACCCTGAAAGAGGGATTGACGACAAAGTGCTCGACGTCAACTTCTTCGACGAGCTGCGGATCGGCCTGGCGACCGCGGACGACATCCGAACCTGGTCCCACGGCGAGGTCAAGAAGCCGGAGACCATCAACTACCGCACCCTGAAGCCGGAAAAGGACGGGCTCTTCTGCGAGAAGATCTTCGGCCCCACCCGGGACTGGGAGTGCTACTGCGGCAAGTACAAGCGTGTCCGCTTCAAGGGCATCATCTGTGAGCGCTGTGGCGTCGAGGTCACCCGCGCCAAGGTGCGCCGTGAGCGGATGGGCCACATCGAGCTCGCCGCCCCCGTCACCCACATCTGGTACTTCAAGGGCGTTCCGTCGCGGCTGGGCTACCTGCTCGACCTCGCCCCGAAGGACCTCGAGAAGGTCATCTACTTCGCCGCCTACATGATCACGTGGGTGGACGAGGAGCGCCGGACGCGCGACCTGCCCTCGCTGGAGGCCCACGTCTCCGTCGAGCGCCAGCAGATCGAGCAGCGCCGCGACGCCGACCTGGAGGCCCGTGCCAAGAAGCTCGAGTCCGACCTGGCCGAGCTCGAGGCCGAGGGTGCCAAGGCCGACGTGCGCCGCAAGGTGCGCGAGGGTGCCGAGCGTGAGATGAAGCAGCTGCGCGACCGTGCGCAGCGTGAGATCGACCGTCTCGACGAGGTCTGGAACCGCTTCAAGAACCTCAAGGTCCAGGACCTTGAGGGCGACGAGCTGCTCTACCGCGAGCTGCGCGACCGCTTCGGCACCTACTTCTCGGGTGCGATGGGCGCCGCCGCGCTGCAGAAGCGCCTGGAGTCCTTCGACCTCGACGAGGAGGCCGAGCGCCTCCGCGAGATCATCCGTACCGGCAAGGGCCAGAAGAAGACCCGTGCGCTCAAGCGCCTCAAGGTCGTCTCCGCCTTCCTGCAGACCCGCAACAGCCCCAGCGGCATGGTGCTGGACTGCATCCCGGTGATCCCGCCGGACCTGCGTCCGATGGTGCAGCTGGACGGTGGCCGCTTCGCGACCTCCGACCTGAACGACCTGTACCGCCGCGTCATCAACCGCAACAACCGCCTCAAGCGTCTCCTTGACCTCGGTGCCCCCGAGATCATCGTGAACAACGAGAAGCGCATGCTTCAGGAGGCCGTCGACGCGCTCTTCGACAACGGCCGTCGTGGTCGCCCGGTCACGGGCCCCGGCAACCGTCCGCTGAAGTCGCTGTCCGACATGCTCAAGGGCAAGCAGGGCCGCTTCCGTCAGAACCTGCTCGGCAAGCGAGTCGACTACTCGGCGCGTTCCGTGATCGTTGTCGGCCCGCAGCTGAAGCTGCACCAGTGTGGTCTGCCCAAGGCCATGGCGCTGGAGCTCTTCAAGCCGTTCGTGATGAAGCGCCTGGTCGACCTGAACCACGCGCAGAACATCAAGAGCGCGAAGCGCATGGTCGAGCGCGGCCGCACGGTCGTGTACGACGTCCTCGAAGAGGTCATCGCCGAGCACCCGGTTCTGCTGAACCGTGCGCCCACCCTGCACCGCCTCGGCATCCAGGCCTTCGAGCCGCAGCTGGTCGAGGGCAAGGCCATCCAGATCCACCCGCTCGTCTGCACCGCGTTCAACGCGGACTTCGACGGTGACCAGATGGCCGTCCACCTGCCGCTCTCCGCGGAGGCGCAGGCCGAGGCCCGCATCCTGATGCTGTCCTCGAACAACATCCTCAAGCCGGCCGACGGCCGTCCGGTCACCATGCCGACGCAGGACATGGTGCTCGGTCTGTTCTTCCTCACCACCGACGAGGAGGAGCGCGAGGTCATCGGCGAGGGCCGCTCGTTCGCGTCCGTCGCCGAGGCGATCATGGCGTTCGACGCCCGGGAGCTCTCGCTCCAGGCGAAGGTCGACATCCGCTTCCCGATCGGCACGGTCCCGCCGCGTGGCTGGACCCCGCCGGTGGCGGAAGAGGGCGAGCCGGAGTGGCAGACGGGCGACTCGTTCCGCCTGCGCACCACCCTGGGCCGCGCGCTCTTCAACGAGCTGCTGCCCGAGGACTACCCGTTCGTCGACTACTCGGTGGGCAAGAAGCAGCTCTCCGAGATCGTCAACGACCTGGCCGAGCGCTACCCCAAGGTCATCGTGGCGGCGACGCTCGACAACCTGAAGGCGGCCGGCTTCCACTGGGCGACCCGTTCCGGCGTCACCGTGGCCATCTCCGACGTCGTCGTGCCTGAGGCGAAGAAGGAGATCGTCGCGGGCTACGAGGCCCAGGACGAGAAGGTCCAGAAGCAGTACGAGCGCGGTCTGATCACCAAGGACGAGCGCACGCAGGAGCTCATCGCGATCTGGACCAAGGCGACCAACGAGGTCGCCGAGGCGATGAACGCGAACTTCCCCAAGACGAACCCCATCTTCATGATGGTTGACTCGGGTGCCCGAGGAAACATGATGCAGATGCGGCAGATCGCCGGTATGCGTGGTCTGGTGTCGAACGCGAAGAACGAGACCATTCCGCGACCCATTAAGGCGTCGTTCCGTGAGGGTCTTTCCGTGCTGGAGTACTTCATCTCCACCCACGGTGCCCGTAAGGGTCTCGCGGACACCGCCCTCCGTACCGCCGACTCGGGTTACCTGACCCGTCGTCTCGTGGACGTCTCCCAGGACGTGATCATCCGCGAGGAGGACTGCGGCACCGACCGCGGCCTCAAGCTGACGATCGCGACCAAGGACGCCAACGGCGTGCTGCGCAAGGCCGACGACGTCGAGACCTCGGTGTACGCCCGCATGCTGGCCGAGGACGTCGTCGTCGACGGCAAGGTCATCGCGCCGGCCAACGTCGACCTCGGTGACGTGCTCATCGACCAGCTCGTCGCCCACGGCGTCGAGACGGTCAAGACCCGCTCGGTCCTCACCTGTGAGTCCGCGGTCGGCACCTGTGCCTACTGCTACGGCCGCTCGCTGGCGACCGGCAAGCTGGTGGACATCGGCGAGGCGGCGGGCATCATCGCCGCCCAGTCGATCGGTGAGCCCGGTACCCAGCTGACGATGCGTACCTTCCACACCGGTGGTGTGGCCGGTGACGACATCACCCAGGGTCTGCCCCGTGTCGTCGAGCTCTTCGAAGCCCGTACGCCGAAGGGTGTCGCCCCGATCTCCGAGGCCGCCGGCCGCGTCCGGATCGAGGAGACCGAGAAGACCAAGAAGATCGTCGTCACCCCGGATGACGGCTCCGACGAGACCGCCTACGCGATCTCGAAGCGTGCCCGTCTGCTGGTCGGCGAGGGCGACCACGTCGAGGTGGGCCAGAAGCTCACCGTGGGTGCCACCAACCCGCACGACGTGCTGCGCATTCTGGGCCAGCGTGCCGTCCAGGTCCACCTGGTCGGCGAGGTCCAGAAGGTCTACAACTCGCAGGGTGTGTCGATCCACGACAAGCACATCGAGATCATCATCCGGCAGATGCTGCGCCGCGTGACGATCATCGAGTCCGGCGACGCGGAGCTGCTGCCGGGCGAGCTCGTGGAGCGCTCGCGCTTCGAGGCGGAGAACCGTCGCGTGGTCCAGGAAGGCGGCCACCCGGCCTCCGGCCGTCCGCAGCTGATGGGTATCACCAAGGCCTCGCTGGCCACGGAGTCCTGGCTGTCGGCCGCCTCCTTCCAGGAGACGACCCGAGTGCTGACGGACGCGGCGATCAACGCCAAGTCCGACTCGCTCATCGGCCTCAAGGAGAACGTGATCATCGGTAAGCTCATCCCGGCCGGTACGGGTCTGTCCCGCTACCGGAACATCCGGGTCGAGCCGACCGAGGAGGCGAAGGCCGCCATGTACTCGGCCGTCGGGTACGACGACATCGACTACTCGCCCTTCGGGACGGGGTCGGGTCAGGCGGTTCCGCTGGAGGACTACGACTACGGGCCGTACAACCAGTAAGTGGTCTGTGGTTCGCGAGGCGGTCACCCTTTGGGTGGCCGCCTCGCGGCGTTTGGGGGTGCCCCGGTCCCTCCCCCAGAGGGGGCACCCCCATTTCACCGTTTCTTGCGGGGCTGCGCCCCCGCACCCCCGAAGCGCCCTGCGGGCGCTGTCCTCAAACTCCCCCAGAGGGGGTACCCCCTCTGGGGGAGTTTGAGGACAAGGGGGCCTGGGGGCTTGCCCCCAGGAATCGGCGAAGGGGTGGGGCTGGGGCATCTCACCGCGCCAGCGCCTCCACCACCGCCACCGCCACACCCGCCAGTGCCACCAGCACCGTCACACTCGCCAGCGGCCACCGTCCACGTTCCAGCGCATCAAGCCGCGCCTCGTGATCGGCGAGCAGCCGATCCGTCTGGTCGTTCCGCTGGACGACGAGCGCGAGCGCCCCGTCGAGCCGGGCGAAGCCGGCTTCCATCGTGCCGCGGAGGCGTTCGAGCTCCAGGGCGACGTCCGTGTGTGGAGTGGGTGGGTTCACGAGCCGCCCCGGTCGTCCGTGCGGAGCCAGCGGGGGAGGAGGCCCTGGACGGCGGGGAGGGCCATGACCCGGGCCAGGCCGCCGGCCACGGCGAGCGCGCCGGCGACCCAGGGGAGGGTGGACGGGACCCCGGACGCGTCGACGATCGCGGGGAGGGCGACGGCGAAGGCCACGGTGGTCTGGAGGACGGTGCGCAGGGTGCGCTTCGTGGAGTCGGTCATGCGCGCGGCACCTCCAGCGCGTCCCAACTCGCCTTCCCCGGCCAGCCATCGGCGTCCTCACCGGAGTACCCGAGCTTGCGCTGCCAGCGGGCGTACGAGCGGCGGTCGGCCTCCGTCCAGCGGGGGCCGGGGCCGTCCGCGTACGCCGAGCAGTCCTCGTCGACGAGGCGGCGGCCCATGGCGGTGATCAGGGGTGAGTTCGGGCCGGCGCGGAAGAAGTCCGCGCCGGGGAACGGTGCGTAGGCCGGCTGCCGGGTGGGCGCCGGTGCGCTGCCGCCCCGCGCCCAGGCGCGCATCTCGTCCCGGGACGCGAAGCGCGCCACGTTCGTGTCCACCGGATCGTCGGTGAACTG
This sequence comes from Streptomyces mobaraensis, assembly GCF_020099395.1. Taxonomy (NCBI): domain Bacteria; kingdom Bacillati; phylum Actinomycetota; class Actinomycetes; order Kitasatosporales; family Streptomycetaceae; genus Streptomyces; species Streptomyces mobaraensis. The sequence goes on from NZ_CP083590.1 coordinate 4,216,760, forward strand.
GTGGATCAGCCAGTCCGCCCGTATCCCGGGCGTACCGGCCGCCGTCCCATAGGCGGCGATCCACAGTCCGTCCGCGGCGTACCCGCTGGTATCGCGGTTGAGCCAGAAGTCGCGGTTGCAGTAGAGGATCACCCGGTGGCCGGGGCGCAGTTCCTTCACCTTGCGGAGGAAGGCGTCCTTCTCGGCGCAGGTCGCGACGCCGCCGTCGGTCGTCTCCCAGTCGACGGCGAGGATGTCGCCCTCGACGGAGTCGCAGCGCTCGACGAAGTACGCGGCCTGCTCGTCCAGGTTCCCCGGGCGGAGGAAGTGGTAGAAGCCGACGACGAGCCCGGCCCGGCGGGCGCGGGCGGCCTGGTCGCGCATGCGCGGGTTGACGTAGGAGCGGCCCTCGGTGGCCTTGATCAGGACGAAGTCGAGGCCGGAGGTGGAGTAGGCGGAGGACTGGTAGGACGAGATGTCGATGCCTTTGATGTTGCTCATGAGGGTGCCTTTCGGTCTTTCGGCCTTTCAGGAGGTGCGCGGTACCTTGAGGGCGTCCCAACTGGTCCGGCCTGGCCAGCCGTCGGCGTCGTCGCCGGTGTAGCCGAGCTTGCGCTGCCAGCGGGCGTACGACGCGCGGTCCGCGTCGGTCCAGCGCGGGCCGGGGCCCTCCGCGTACGCCGCGCAGCCCTCCTCGACGAGGCGGCGGCCCATGGCCGTGACCAGGGGCGAGTCGGGCGTGGCACGGAAGAAGTCCGCGCCGGGGAAGGGGGCGAACCGGCTCGTCGCGGTGGGCGCGCCGGCGAGCCGCCGCGCGATCCGGGCGCGCAGGTCGTCCATGGCGAAGCCGAGCGGGTCGATCTTCTGGTTCGTCCACTCCTTGTGGCCGATGACCGAGGCCGTGGTCCAGCCGTGCGCCCGGCAGATGGCGGCCGACACGCGCTCGATGGCGTCCAGTTGGGCGGCCGGCCAGGGGTCCTTGCCGTCGCCCTCGTTGACGCATTCGAAGCCGTAGAAGCGGGCGTTGCCGTCGGTGTCCATCGCCGTCGGGCGGGGGAGCGCGGACTCGCGGACGACGGCGTTCAGCACGTCCCCGTCGCCGAGGCCGGCGTGGTTGGTGCGGCCGTTGCCGACGAGGTGGACGGTGCCCTCCTTGTCGATCACGCCGTGGCAGAGCGGGCCGGGCAGCTCGTCGTCGCCGTCGCGGCAGAGGTCGACGGAGTCGCGGGTGCCGGTCGTGGCGGTGTGGTGGATGACGATGCCGTTGACCGGGCCCCAGGCGCCTTTGTGATTGCGGTTGTGGGTGCGCCAGTCGCCTACCTCGACGGCGGTGACGCCCTCGGCGCGGAGGGCGGTGAGCAACTCGTCCGCGGTAAGCGGGTATGCCATGCGGTGCTCCAGGACGTACCGGCGAAGCCCCGCGCCGGGCGGCCGGTGCGGGGCGACGGGCGGGGAGGGAAGCGGGGAGTTGTCATGGGCCGGTGGTGCCGTAAAAGGCCCGCGGTACGCACAGCAGGCGGCCGGAGCCGCCGGTCAGGCGGCCCTGGAGGGCGAAGGCGGCCGGCGCGCCGGGCGGGACTCCCACGGGCGCGTCGAGGTCCACGGTGCCGGTGACGGCCGGGGCGGACACCGCGGGTACGCCGTCCACGAGGAGGCGGATCTCCGCCCGCGGCGGCGTGCCGTCCGCCTCCGCCTCGGTGATCACGTCCACCAGGCAGCGGACGCGCGGATGGTGCACCAGGGCCCGGCCGGTGAACAGGACGGTCCATTCGGGGCCTTCGGCCGGTCGCCAGCCGTCGGCGGGTTGCGGCAGGGGCAGGGGCCAGGGGACGGACCCCGTGCCCGGGGCCGGCCGGAAGCCGGGGGCGGCCGTGGCCGGGGTGGCCGCCGGGCGGGTGTTGGCGCTGCCCATGACGGCCCGGACCTGCTTCTCCAGGGTGCGGATCCGGTCGAGGAGGTCGAGCGGGATGGCGGCCATGTCAGCGCACCTCTTCCAGGAACAGTTTGGCCGTCTCGCTCTTGCCCCGGTCCGGGGGTGTCACGGAGAGGCCGACGACGCGGTAGCGGCGGTCCGGCTCGCCGTTGTGCCAGCCGTCCCGGATGCGGACGCGGACGGTGGAGCCGATCAGCGCGGGCGTGACCGCGCCGGCCACCCGGACGGTCAGTTCGGGGATCACCTGGGGGCTGCGCGCCCGGGCGAGCTCCCCGGCCGCCGCGCTGTTCAGGATCCGCTTGTCGGTGACGCCGCTGTGGTCCGACGATCCCTCCAGGCGCGGCCAGCCGTCGTCCAGGTCCGGCTGCGAGACGGCGACGTCGGACATCTGCGGCAGCGATCCGGCCGCCTGGTCGCCGCCCGTGGTGTCACCGCGGGCGACCCACACGTTCGCCTGCACCGCCGAGTCGGCCGGCAGGCTGTACGTGAGGATCTGCCCCGGGCGGTCCAGGACGATGTCGGCCGCGCCGCCGCGGATGACCGGGTGGCCGAGCTGGAGCCGCTTGGTGCGCCGCCCGGTCACCGGGTCGCGGTAGCACTGGATCCGCCACTCGAACCCGTTCTGGAGCCCCGCCAACTGGTCGATCAGCTCGCGGACGCGGGCCAGGTCGGTGTACGCGTACGTCCGGTCCCAGCGGACGGCGGACGACTCGGTGCCGTAGGTGATGCCGATGCCGCCGCCCGGCTGCGCCTGGACGTGCTGCACCAGCTTGCGGGCGATCTCCAGTTGGTCCTCGGCCTTGAACTGCTGGCTGGAGGAGAGGAACCGGTGGTCGAGGTACGAGTCGAAGGTGCCCGCCTGGAACTCGACCTGGAGCCGCCCGCGTTCGTCCCCGCTGGGCGTACAGGTCCACAGGATGCCGCCCCACCAGATGTCGGGGCCGCGCTCCAGCCAGACGGCGGTGCGGCCGGGGCGCAGGGCCGCCCGGGCGCGCCGGGCGAGCTCCTCGTCGGGGAGCGGCACGGTGGCCCGGAGCTGGCCGGGTTTGCCGATGTAGTCGTCGAACTCGGTCCCCGTGAGGGGGAGGACGTCGACGACCTGGTCGGTGCGCAGTTCACAGAAGAGAGCGCGGTAGGTGGTGTCGCCGTCGGGCAGTGCGGGGGTCATGCGGCGGCCTCGTAGGTGCCCCAGAAGACGTACCAGTTGCCGGCCACCGGGGCGACGGGGAAGCTCGCGTCGGCCCAGTCGCTGGCGGGGATGCCGTTGACGTCCGTGGTGGACCAGCCGTGGGCGGCGGGCACGGGCTGGTTGTCGCGTGCGATGGTCGACACCTCGCACCCGCCGAAGAAGTGGACCGGCTTGGCGCCCAGGCGGGCCCAGAAGTGCGCGGGCGTGGGTTCGGCCGGGCGGACGGGCAGGGTCAGGTACCAGTTGCCGTTGCCCGCGGCCCAGGTCGAGGTGGAGCCGACGGTGAGCTTCGCGCGGAAGTGCACGATGAGGCCGTCCTTGATGTAGCGACCCTGCGCCACACCGTTGTTGAGCTTGGGCTGGTCGCCGTTCTCGGCCCCCCACAGCGGGGTGAACGACTGCCAGACGGGCGGCGCGGGCGGGTACGCCGTCCAGGCCGTGCCGTTCCAGCGCTCCAGGGACCCACCGTTGTCGCGGTACTGTCCGGGGTAGGCGCCGGCGGCGGGAGCGGTGACATCCGCTGGCAGGATGCCGCCGACCGCCACGGTGACGGGACGGCGGTCGGTCACGTCCGTCTTCCAGTCGATGCCGCCGTTGCCCGCCGAAGCACCGGCGCGGACGCGTATCTGGGCCAACGGGACGGCAGCCGTCGGGACGGGCGGTGCCGCCGGGGCGGCCGCCGGGGTGCCCGGGACGACCTCCACCACGGCGTCGGTCCGGTTCGAGGTGTCCATCTCGGCGTCGTAGACGCGCAGTACGACGAGGTCGATGCGCGGATTGGCCGGGTCTCCGTCGCCGAGGGTGACGGTCGCGGGCTCGGAGAGGGCGACCGGATAGGTGCCCGCGTTGACGTTGCCCTGGACGACGGCCCGGCCGGGCGCCACCTTGGCGGTCATCCCGGCGGTGTCCCCGTAGACGGACAGGCCGGCGACGGTGGTCTTGCCGTCCGGGGACCCCGGTATGACGCCGCCTCGCGAGGTGAGGGGACCGGTGGGGTTCATGGTGCCGAGGGGGCTCAACCGGGTGTCCTGCCGACTCTGACCGGTGCTGCTGTCGCTGCTGTTGAGCAGCCATGCGCTGCGGACGTTCATGCTGTTCTCCAGGTGGTCTGATACGGGCGGGGGCGAGGGGCTTACCAGTGGGAGCTGCGCCAGGTGACAGTCACCGACGCGCCGGTGCCGCCCGTCTCGGGAGCGCAGCGGAAGGCGAACGCGGTGTCGCCCGGGGCGAGCAGGAAGGTCTGCTCCGGCGCGGAATAGGTGGTGGCCGTGTGGATACGGGACGCGCTGCCGTTGAGGAGGACCGTGCCCGCGCTGGTGTCCACGGTGAGCGTGTCGGACGGGGCGAGGGCGATGTCGTACTCCAGGCGCGTGCCGTCGTCGATGCGGGTGAGCGAGGGCAGGCGCAGCGGCCCTCGGAAGGTGACGACCGGACTGGCGGGGGCGTCGCCCGTGTTCACCACCGTGATCAGCCCGGAGGAGCCGGCCTGGCCCCACTGCAGGGGCCAGCTCAGCCCCTTGCCCCAGGCCAGACCGCGTTCCGCGACCGGCAGGCCCGTGGTGGCGGCCCGCTCCTCGACCGTCAGCCGTCGGGGATCGGCGCACACCCACTGCACGGTCGCCTTGGCCGTACCCCGCGTCACGAACATCCGGTCGTGCGGGATGACGCGCTGGTTGACCCTGGCCCGGCAGGCCAGCGTCTCACCGTGGAGGCGCACGGCGAGCCAGCGTTCGGTGCTGTCGACGGCGGTGGCCGCCCGGAAGCGCCGTACCACCTCCGCCGTCAGGTCGAGGGAGCCGGGCAGGAGCCAGACGGGCGCGGAGACGATACGGGACTGGGCCCACTGCGCGCCCGGCCATGCACCGTGCTGGTCGGGGCGGAGGACGTCGCCGCTGTCCAGCCCGGGGAGATCGGCCCAGCCGGTCAGACCGCTGTCGGCGATCGGGTAGTCGGTGCCGGGGCCGAAGAGGATGCCGGCCCACTGCACCTGGCCGTCCTGGGTGATCAGCGATCCCGGGGACTGGTCGGTGCCGGCGTCCGGCAGGAGGGGGAGCGTCGGTGTCGGTGGCATGGAGCTGCCTCACCTTCAGGTGTACGCGAGGAACAGCAGGTCCTCGGCGATGCCGTGGGCGCCGCGGCCCTCGGGCTCGTGGTAGTCGGTCAGCCGGCGGGTCCGCCCGGGCCGGCGGGCGGCCACGGCGGCGGTGCGGGCGAGCAGGCGGCGGAGTGTCGGCAGCGGGATCACGGCCTCGGCCTCCCCCGCCTCGGCCAGCAGAACGGGCACGCCGGAGCGGCGCGGGCCGACGATGCCGCCCGCCGCGAGCTGCGGGATGTTCGGCAGGTGCGGGAAGACGTGCTTGCCGAGGACCTTGATGCCGTTGATGCGGTCGATGATCCAGTTGGCGAGGGAGATCAGACCGTTGGCCGGGGCCTTGATGACGGTGACGGCCGTGTGGAAGGCGCTGATGAGAAAGTCCCCGGCCCCCCGCAACGCGCCCTGGAGCGCCGAGCCCGCCGAGCGCAGCGTGCGCGGCAGTCCGCCCGTGATCCAGGAGAGGACCGTGCCGACGACGGCGCGGAGGATCTTCCACTCCGTCCTGACGATCGCGAGGTAGGCCAGGACCACCGGTCCGATCACGGTCAGGGCTGCCTTGAAGGCCTGCCCGGCCGCGCTGAAGACCTGCTCCAGGATGTGCTGTCCCGTCTGGGAGTTGAGCGCCAGGTCGATCAACTCGACGGCGAGGGGAAGCAGGAGTGAGAGGACCAGCCCCCATGGGCTCGCCTTCATCGCCAGGTTGACGGCCTGCATCACGCCGCTCCCGACCTTCAGGCCGATGCCGAGTGCTCCGCTGAGCTTCCCCGCGATCCCGGCGCCCTTCCCCACGAGGGCGACCGCGGAGGCCGTGCCCGTCAACTGCCGGTTCAGGTTCTTGAGCAGGGCACCGGACGCGCGGGTGGCGCCCAGGCCCTTGCCCAGTCCCGCCCGCGCGGCTCCGGCCTGCCGGTTGAGGTTCGCGGTGGCCCGGCCCGCGGCCTCGGCGCCCGTGCCCCAGCGCTTGACGTCACCGGCCGCCTGACCGGTGGTGCGCTGGACGCCGTCCAGCGCCCGGGCGGCCGTGACGACGGACCGCTGTTCGGCCCGGACGGCCTGGGTGAGACCGCGCAGTGCCGCGCCGAACCGGGAGAACGCGGGTGCGGTGCCGGCGAGCGGGTCGCCTCTCGTGGCCATGGGGCTCCTCCTCTCCGCCGTGGCGGTTCGCTGCCGCCGCGCGTCATCCCCGGGCCTTGGCCAGGAACATCAGCGCCATGGCCGTCTCCTTGGGGTCGCGGTCGGGCGCGGCGTAGTAGTTCTCGATGTGGAAGCCGGCGCGGTCGGGCGCACGGCGCCCGGCGGTGAGCGGGGCCGTCTCCAGGCGGGCCTGCACCGCCGTGCGGGTCAGCAGCCGGTCGAGCTTCGACAGCGGCATGACCGCTTCGGCCTCGCCCGCCTCCGCGAGGATCGCCGGCACGCCGCCGCTGCGCGGCATGACGATGCCGCCGGTGGCGAGCATGGGGATCGTGGGGAGGTTGATGCCGAACGACTTGCCGCCGAGGATGCTCGGCAGGGTGATGTGGATGCCGTTCAGGGCCCGGATCGCGGAGTTGATCAGGCCGATCACACCGTTGAGCGGGCCGCGGACGGCGCCCTTGATGCCGTTGAAGACCGAGCCGGCGAAGTGCGACAGGCCGCCCCAGGCGCTGGACAGGGCGTTCTTCACCGCCCGGAAGGCGGCGGGGAGCGCCGACCCGATCCAGCGCGCGACGGGCTGGATCGCCGACATGATCCCGTGCCACACACCGGCGATGATCCGGCCGGTGGTGCGCACCAGGGGGCCGACGGCGGTCATGACGGTCCGGATGACGCGGCCGATGACGTTGAACGCGGTGTTCATGATGCGCTGCATCGTCTTGGACTGCATCGCCATGTCGACGATCTTCGCGATGAGCGGGGCGAGCAGCGTCAGCAGGAGGCCGATGACGTTGCCCTTCATGGCCTTGTTCAGGCCCTTGAAGCCGCTGCCGGCCTTGTTCAGGCCGGTTTCGAACTTGCCCATGGAGGTGCCGGACTTCCCGGCTTCCTTGCCGGCCTTGCCAACCGACTTCGCTGCTTTGTCGGCGCCGGTCTGGACGTTTTTGAGCTCGCGGGAGGTCTGGGTGAGCGAGCCTTTCATCTGGCTTACGCCGGATTTTACGGAGCCGGTTTGTTTGGCTAGGGTGCCGGTGGATTTGGCGGAGCTGTCGCTCGCGCTTTTAAAGGAGCGAGCGGCGTTGGTGGCGCTGCGGAGAGAGCTTACGAGAGACATGGTGCTCCCCTGCTTCGGTCAGGCGAGTTCCTTTTTCAAGGCGGCGACTTCGTCTTTCAACTTCCTCACCTCTGCCGTATCCGCCCTCAGCTCCTCGGTGCCGGCTTGGCCTTTCCTGCCGGGCATCCTTATCCGTCTGGGCTGGTCCGCCTTCTCCAGGCGGCGGCTGAGGTCCCGGTGGCGGGCCGTCAACAGATGACTGATCGCTTCCTGGTGTTTGGCCAGGACGATTCCGTGCTTCTCGACCGTCGCGGCCGAGGCTTTGGCCTCGGTGCCCAGCCTCCCCCCAGTGATCTTGTGTAGCCGCTCCTCCATCGCGCTCTGCCACTTGGGTGTCCAGATCTGGACACCCAAAGCGGACGCCCCCGATTCGCTCAGCTTGATCGCGTCGAAGGAGGCGGTACCGAAAGAGAAGTCGCCCTTGAGTGCTTGAGTGCTCCAGTAGACCTTTTGGCTGGAGGCGTTTATGCCGCTTTCGGGATGGTTGAGCTTCGATGCCACGGCGTCGAGGTACTTGCCGCGTGCGAGGTCCTGAATTGCGCGCTTCATACCCTCGATGTCGCGCCTGAACGCGTCTTCTACGGGGTCGAGCGGGCTGGGTACCGGGTAACGGTTTTCCATGAAACATCCTCGCGATGTGTGGCGTTGCCGCCGAATCGCTTCAGGCGAAGAGGCGCGCAAGCGCTTCCGGCGGGTCGGGCTCGACGGGCTCGCCGGGTCCGGACGGCTCGTCCGGCGTCTCCTCATCTCCCGGCCGGGGAACTGGCTCCGGGTACGGGAGCGGATCCGCGTCCTCGTCGCCCGCCAAGGTGGCCGTCAGCCAGTTGGCGACCGCCAAGTGGTCCACCACCGCCGCCAGCAAGTGCGTGGACGCGTCCCAGTCCGCCGCCTCGCCGTGCAGGGCGCGGTTGACCGCGCTGTCGCGTGGCAGGTGCGCGACCAGCACCGCGAGGCGTCGTGACGAGAGCGTCCCGCGGTGCCAGTCGAGCAAGTCCACGCCGTAATGCCGCAGCAGATCCGCTTCGAGAGCCTCGGCGTGTTCCTCCGCGAACGCGTCGAGGCTCAGCCTTCCCCCAGGCCCAGCCCCGTCTCCTTGCCGTACGCCTCCAGGATCGCGGCGATGTCCTGCATGGTGACGTCGTGCTCGGCGAAGCGCTGGTACTGGTCCTCGCCCAGCAGCAGGGACAGCAGGCCGTCCACGTCGCTGTCGTCGAGGTCCCGCAGGGCGCGGGCGGTGCGGTGGCCGATCTCCGTGGGGAGCTGGAACGTGTCGCCGTCCAGGGTGAACTGCCACGAGCGGCCGTGTGCCTCAAGGCGCTGCGCGCGGGCGGCGTTGACGTCGAATCCGGGCATGGTGCGGGCTCCTTCTGCGGGAGGGAGGGGAAAGGGAGGGGCGCCGCCGGCGGCGGCGCCCCACGGAACCGGGCGTGACTACTTCGGCGAAGCCGCCGCGTACGCCTTGTCCTTCATCAGCCAGGTCGCCAGCGGCGCCCCGTGCTTCGCCGACATGGCGGTGAAGGTGACGCCCAGCTTCACCGCGCCCTTGCGGTTGAAGTCCACGTCGTCGTTCACGGTCACGAGTCCGCGTGGGACGACGAGGCGGTAGCGGATCTCGGCGCCGTCGCTGAACTCCAGGCCCAGCGCGCGCTCGTCCTCGCCCGGGTCCGCCTGGATCTCGTACTTGAACACGCCGGACCCGGCGGCCGTCTCCGCCGTGTCGCCGCCGTTGAAGAAGAACGGCAGGGTGTCCCTGTTGAGCTGGAGCATGCTGAACTTCAGGGTCAGCTCGTGCTCGGTGAAGATGGTCCGGGCCGGGCTGAGCGACTGCCAGGTGTCGACGACCGCCGTCTTGCCCTTCCGGCCGAACTTCACGCCGTCGGTCGTCGTGTAGCCCAGGTCCCGCCAGTTGGCGGACCAGTCGGTGGTGGTGTCGGCCGGGGCGTCGGTGCCGACCTTGGCGATGAGGACGCGGCCGGTGCCGGCGACGCGGACCTCGTTCGGGTTCATTCCGGGCATGAGTGGGTTCTCCTAGGGGTACGGGAAAGGCCCCGCCGTCCGTCGGCAGGGCCCTGATGGGTGCGGGTGGATCCGCGCTTACGCCGGGCGGAGCGCGAACCACACCGTCGTGCGGTAGCGGTTGCCGGCCGGCCGGTTGAAGTCCGGGAACCACCGCACCGCCTCGGTCTCCACGACGTCCGCGACGACCGCGTTCGCGTACGTCGAGCCGCGCAGCTGCAGCAGCGCGGTGCGGACCAGGAGCGAGAGCGTGTGCGCGGCCGTCTTGTCCGGCCCGAACACCTCCAGCTCCACCAGCGGCTGGTCGAGGTGCAGGTCGTCGACCCAGGCGCCGCCGGTCCGGGAGACCAGCACCGCCTTCTGCGTCCCGTCGAACCCGGCGGGCGGACGGTTGTCGACGATCACCCCGGTGAACTCGGACCGGTATCGGAGGTTGTCGATGATGAGGCGTTCCACGTCGGGGAACGTGATCGAAGCTGCCATCACATGTGGGCTCCTTTCGGCGAGCGCCCGTGCATGCGAAACGGCGGACGCCGCGCTCCTCGTCGAGGGCACAGCTCCGCCGCTGCGTTTATTGTGAACCAACTCGTGCGCGAGCGCAACCAGTTGTTTCCCGCTCGCAATCAGAGGCTCCGGACGACGTTCCCCGGCTCGTCCAGCCAGACCCGGCCGCCCGCGCCGTCCACCGTCAGCCCGAAGCGGTCCGGCGCCGGTTCGCCCAGCGCGGCCCACCAGCCGTATGCCGCCTCCGCCTCGTCCCAGAGGCGGCGCGGGCCGCCCTGCCAGACGAGCGTCGTCAGGCCGGGCTCGGCCCGGAAGAGGGTGCAGGCCCAGGACGGGTCGCCGTCCGGCCCCTGGAGCCAGATCGCTCTTCCGTAGCGGCGTCTGGCGTCCGCCTGTTGGCGGATGCCTCGCAGCTTGATGCCCAGGGCGAACGTCGCGGCGCTGAACTCCGCCTCCGTGAGGCGAGTCGAGGAGATGTCCCCGAGGGTGGTGACGTCCACGGCCGGCGGGGGTGCCGTGCCGAGGGGGTCCGGGTTTCTCCCCGGCAGGGAGAAGCGGCCCTCCGCGCTCTTGCCGTCCGGCGCGACGGTCAGGGTGACGAGCGCCTGCTGCTCGCTGAACGGCGTCCGCCAGGGCGCGACGAGTATCGCGCCGGGGCGGACGGCCGACACGTCCGCGTACGTGACGGCGCGCGTGACGGCGGTCATGCGGCCACCGCCGGTCGGCGGTGTCGGAGGAGGCGGGCGCGCTCCTCCAGGAAGCGGGTCCCCAGTGTCGCGATGGCCGTTGCCGCCGCGACCGCCCTCTCGGCGCCGGTCTTCACGGTCAGCGGGTTCCGTTCCTCCGGCAGCCGCAGCGGCGCGTACGCGCCGTACCGCTCGACGCCGCACTCGACGCAGCGGCGGGTTCCGTCCGGGGCCGTCGCCCAGCCCTCCCGGTGCGCGCAGTTCCGTACGAGCCGGCCCGTCGCCGTCCGGACGCCGCCCGCGCTCACCGCGGCCTCCGCGCCAGACCCGCCGCGGCCTGCTCGTCCCGCGTCGCCAGACGCAGCGCCTCCACCGGCGCCTCCCACTCCCGGCCGCCGCGGGGCGGTCTGACGTAGACGCGGTGGCCCGCGTGGGCCATGACCTGTGCGAGCTTTGCGCTCCGCGTGTCCACCACGTAGGCGCCTTCGCGGTACGTCATGGAGGGTTCCCTTCGCGTTGTCCATACCGATGCGGCTTCCAGGGTGGTGGGTCCTCACTAGGCTCGGAAGGGGGACCGCCGCTACAACACCCTTGTCGGGAAACGGAGTTAAGCCATGGCCAAGGCTGGTGGGTCAACGAAGCCCAGTAATCCCCGGTTCGGCTGGGGGTTCTTCGGAAACGAGCTGAAGATCCATCGCGAAGCTGCCGGCCTGTCGCAGGAGGCCCTGGGCAGCCTGGTGTTCTGCTCCGGCTCGTATATCGGGCAGTTCGAGAAGGGGATCCGCAGGCCCCAGCTGGCCATCGCCGAGCGGATCGACGAGGTGTTGAAGACGGGTGGCTACTTCAAGCGTGTGTACGACGAGCTGATTGAGGGGTCACCGAACGCCGATTGGTTCGAGGGGGTGTTGTGCCTGGAGGCGGAGGCGACGGTCATTCGGAGCTACGCTCCGACCTTTGTGCCGGGCCTCTTCCAGACGGCTGCCTACGCTCGTGCCGTCTTTTTGGCCGGCTATCCCTTCGCAACCGACAAGGAGCTCCAGAACTGGGTTGATGCTCGGCTGGGCAGGCAGGGCCTCCTGGAGCACCCAACAAAGCCCATGTTGTGGTCGGTGCTCGACGAGAGCGTCCTCCGCCGGCCGGTCGGCGGACCGATGGTGATGAGTGAGCAGTTGCTGCGAGTCGCCTCGCTCGCACGTTGCCGTCGCATGGTTGTGCAGGTGCTGCCGTACGGAGCTGGCGCACCGCCGGTGGATGCCTTGCTCAAGCTGATGGACTTTGCGGACGCTCCCCCTGTGGCGTATACGGAAGGCGTTCAGAGCGGGAACATCCTGGATGAACCCGATCAGGTCGCCCGCTGCAAGTTGGCTTACGACCTTGTCAGGGCCGCTGCCCTCTCGCCACGTGCTTCCCTGGACCTCATCGAGTCGGTGGCGGAAAGGTACACAGATGAAGAGCAACCATGACCTGAGTTCTGCGGCCTGGCGGAAGAGCAGGCACAGCGGCGGAGGCAACGGCCAGGGGGCTCCCGACTGCGTCGAAGTTGCCGGCAACATCCCCGATGTTGTCCCCGTCCGCGACTCCAAACGCCCCCACGGCCCCGCCCTCCTCATACCCGCCCCCGCCTGGGCCGCCTTCCTCACCGATCTCCGAAGCTGAGCGGTAGCGACACCGCGTCGCGGACCTCCGCCGCCCCCGCTTCCACCTCGCGGTACCAGTCGGTGACCTCGTCCCCGTCCTCGACGAGTTCGACGCGGCCCGCGTCCAGTTCGCGCAGCCGGTCGCCGAGGGCGTTGAGCCGCGCCTCCAGGGCGAACCGTCCGGGGAGCGGGTTCCGCGCCCAGAGCAGGTCGTTGCGGGCCGCCGCCACTGCCGCGTGGGCGCGGGCGCGGACGGGTGGGAGGGCGATCCGGAGTTCGTAGAGCCTGGCCTGGACCTCCGTCAGAGCGGCCAGCAGCTCCTCCAGATGTTCCGTGGGTTCTCCGGCTTGCTCGGCCCAGGAGGCGAAGTGATGGGCGGCGCGGTCGAGATGGTCCGGGTCGGAGACCTCCGAGCGCACCCATTCGTCGCGTGTCCGCAGATAGTCGGCGAGCAGGTGCCGGCAACTGTCCAGGGTGCCAGGAACCTCCGCGAGCGCCTCCCGCGTGGAGCTCGTTGGCATGCCGTCCCCGTGCCCGCAGGTCGCCTGGACCGCGCGGTGGAGGCCGTCGATGCGGTCGGTCAGCTCCGCCAGGCGGCCGTGGGCCTCCGCCGCTTCCTCCATCGCGGCGGCGAGACGCACCTCCGCGTCGGCCAGCCGTCGCTTCCGCCCCCACATGTCCGGCCTCCCGCCCCTTCGATGGCCCGTCCCCGCACGGCGGTTCGGATCCTATGACCGCCGCTCGCAGGACGGGCCATCGCACACCGTTCGCCGCTGAAGACGGAGTGTCAGGGGAACGGGTTAGGTTATGGATCGAACGTACTCCCGAGTGCTCTGTGTAAGGCGCGCGCCGCGCGTCACCTGGGAGCTCATGGAGGCCGACGCCGGGGGGTGGGATGAGAACGGACAGCGAGCAGCTCGCGGGCGTCGTCGCGGCAGCGGTGGAGGTGGCGGCGGAGTCCGCGCGCGCGGGCGCCTTCACCGATGAGGTGGCGCGGACACTGACGGCTCTCGTGAGCAAGATCGCCGACCGGGCGGTCGAATCCGCCGAGGTGAACGGTTTCGTCAGCGGCTGGCAGGAGGCGATACGGGTCGTGCAGACCAGCGAGCAGACGGGGGCCCAGGTCTACCGGATGCCGAAGGCCGAGGACTGACGGCCCCCGAGGACTGGGGGCGGCCCGTGAGGACCGCGGCCCGGGCGCCTCTCGGCGGGTGCGCGCCCGAACGGGGCCTCACCCCGCGCGGCGGTGCAGCGCCCGCTCCGCGGCGAAGACGTCCTCCAGCCGGAAGAGGAGCCTCCGGCCCTGTCGGCCCGCCGGGACCAGGTGACCGAGCTGGACCCACTTGCGGATGACCTCCTGGGTCACGGCGGCCTCATCGGCAGCCGTGGCGGTGGTGATCAGGGCTGTCGTCAGGGGCGGTCCGGAGGACGTCACCGGGTGCCCTCCTCGCCGGTGCCGGCCGGGTCGGCCCGGCGTTCCCAGTCGGCCCGGACCCAGGTGTGCCGGTGCCGGGAATCCGTCCGGCAGGGGCAGGACGGATCGGAGCAGCGGCAGGCGGGGTTGACGCAGAGCACGGTCTCGGCGCGGGTGAAGACGCGCAGGGACACGGAGCCGCAGAACTCGCAGCGGCCCCGCACCCGGACCAGGACGTCCGGCTCGCCCAGGGCGACCGCGCACCGTTCCGCCATGCGTCTCGCCTCGTCCGTCACGTGTGCGGCGAGGAGGGGGTGGCCGGCGATCCGGTCGAGCAGGCCGAGCAGCCGGAGCAGCCGCTCCTCCACCCGGGCGCGGCCGGGACGGGGTAAGCGCAGCTTCTCGTGGACCGCCTCGTCCAGTTCGATCACCCCGTCGGTGATGTCCCGGATGGTGTCGGAGACGAACAGCCGGATCGGGAGGGCCGCCTCGGAGCGGGGGGAACGGCCGGTGGGGGAGGGGGACGTGGTGCGGGAAGGGGCGAGTTCCCGGGCGAGTTCGGGGAAGCGGCGGAGGAGGACGCCCAGCCAGAGGGCGGCTCGGTCGGGGCGGCTGGGGTGGTCGTCGGGCATGGCTGCTCCTACGGGTGCTGAGCGAAAAGGAGGCGCGGGAGCGAACATCCGCGTAGACGTTGCGTGCTCGCAACGCTAAGCAAGTCCCGTGCGAGCGCGCAACATGTTGCACAGCGAAATCACGCCGCAGTGTGGTGGCGAATTCCGCACACTGGGGGCGGACTATGGCCAAAGTGGCCGCCGGCATGGCTCCGGATGGCCGCACCCCGCATGCTGTCTATTGCGTGCGCGAGCGAGCGGTAGGCTCTGATGGGCGGAGGGAGCGCGTAGATGGACGGCAGGAATTCGGACACGGAGCGGTTCGCGAGCTGGGTCGAGGAGCTGATGCGGCGCCGGGGCTATGACATCGACAGCCCGCGCGGCGGAGGCAGGTCCCGTCTCGCCGAGGACGCCGGGGTGCACCGGGCGGCGGTCACCCGCCTGCTGCAGCGGCAGAGCCTCCCCGACCTGGAGACCATGCGCGCGCTGGCCCGCGTCCTGGGGGTGGGGCTCCGCGACATGTTGATCCAGTCCGGCCGCGCGACCGCCGAGGACCTGCCGCTGCCGGACGCGGCGCGGCCGGCGGGCGGTGGGCGGCGGGTGACCCCGGAGGAGGCCGGCGAGCTGCTGGGGATTCCGGAAAGCCACCGGCGGCAGTTCGTCGAGATGACCGAGATGATCATGACGGTGAGCGGTGCGCGGCCCGTCGGTGGTGGCCGGCACGGGGGGCGCCGGGACGCTTCCGCGCGCTGACCGCCGGAAGCGGCGCCGGAGGGGGGCGGAGGGTGGGGCTCAGGGCGTTCTGGGGGCGCCTTGGTGTTACGGGGGCTGCTCGTTCGCACTCACCGGTCATCCATACTGGACATACAACGCACATCGGTACGTCCTCCGCGTGTGCATTTGTTTTGACCGCAGCCCATGCGGTAGGTACGCTCTGACCTTGTGCCTGGGGTGTCCCTGGGCTCTTGTGCGTGCCTTCAAACCGCGCAAGAGGCCGGGTCCGGACGGTCCTCCGTGGTCCCGAACGGTTCAAAGACACCGAAATCTGCGCCGAACCGCCCGTCGGCGGGGGTGTGCAGCCCTCGACACACCCGACCGCGTGGGTCGGGAGTAGTCCCAGGTTAGTTTTATCGTGATCGGCACACAGAAACCGGAGAAACGGTGCCTACGATCCAGCAGCTGGTCCGAAAGGGCCGGCAGGACAAGGTCGAGAAGAACAAGACGCCCGCCCTCGAGGGTTCGCCCCAGCGTCGTGGCGTCTGCACGCGTGTTTTCACGACCACCCCGAAGAAGCCGAACTCGGCCCTGCGTAAGGTCGCGCGTGTGCGTCTGACCAGCGGCATCGAGGTCACCGCTTACATTCCGGGTGAGGGCCACAACCTGCAGGAGCACTCCATCGTGCTCGTGCGCGGCGGCCGTGTGAAGGACCTGCCGGGCGTTCGCTACAAGATCATCCGTGGCTCGCTCGACACCCAGGGCGTCAAGAACCGCAAGCAGGCTCGCAGCCGCTACGGCGCCAAGAAGGAGAAGTAAGAATGCCTCGTAAGGGCCCCGCCCCGAAGCGCCCGGTCATCATCGACCCGGTCTACGGCTCTCCTCTGGTCACGTCCCTGATCAACAAGATCCTGCTGCACGGCAAGCGCTCCACCGCCGAGCGCATCGTGTACGGCGCCATGGAGGGTCTCCGCGAGAAGACCGGCAACGACCCGGTCATCACGCTGAAGCGCGCGCTTGAGAACGTCAAGCCCGCCCTCGAGGTCAAGTCCCGCCGTGTCGGTGGCGCCACCTACCAGGTGCCGGTCGAGGTCCGTCCGGGCCGCGCCTCCACCCTGGCGCTGCGCTGGCTGGTCGGTTACTCCCGCGCCCGTCGCGAGAAGACCATGACCGAGCGCCTCATGAACGAGCTGCTGGACGCTTCGAACGGTCTCGGCGCCTCGGTCAAGAAGCGTGAGGACACGCACAAGATGGCCGAGTCCAACAAGGCCTTCGCGCACTACCGCTGGTAGTCGCTACCCCCATCGAGAACCGAGAGAAGACTGAGCCATATGGCCACCACTTCGCTTGACCTGGCCAAGGTCCGCAACATCGGGATCATGGCCCACATCGACGCGGGCAAGACGACCACCACCGAGCGGATCCTGTTCTACACCGGTGTCTCGTACAAGATCGGTGAAGTCCACGACGGCGCTGCCACGATGGACTGGATGGAGCAGGAGCAGGAGCGCGGCATCACGATCACGTCTGCCGCGACGACCTGCCACTGGCCGCTGGACAATGTCGACCACACCATCAACATCATCGACACCCCGGGCCACGTCGACTTCACGGTCGAGGTGGAGCGCTCGCTGCGCGTCCTCGACGGTGCCGTGACGGTGTTCGACGGCGTCGCCGGTGTTGAGCCGCAGTCCGAGACGGTCTGGCGTCAGGCCGACCGTTACGGCGTGCCGCGCATCTGCTTCGTGAACAAGCTGGACCGTACCGGTGCCGAGTTCCACCGCTGCGTCGACATGATCGTCGACCGCCTGGGCGCGGTTCCGCTGGTCATGCAGCTGCCGATCGGTGCCGAGGCCGACTTCAAGGGCGTGGTCGACCTCGTCCAGATGAAGGCGCTGGTCTGGTCCGCCGAGGCCGCCAAGGGCGAGATGTACGACGTCGTCGACATCCCGGACACCCACATCGAGGCTGCCGAGGAATGGCGCGGCAAGCTCCTCGAGGGCGTCGCCGAGAACGACGAAGAGATGATGGAGCTGTTCCTGGAGGGCACCGAGCCCACCCAGGAGCAGCTGATGGCGGCCATCCGCCGCATCACCCTCGCGTCGCGTGGCGGCGGCGACTCCGTCACCGTCACCCCGGTGTTCTGCGGTACCGCGTTCAAGAACAAGGGCGTTCAGCCCCTGCTCGACGCCGTGGTCCGTTACCTGCCGTCGCCGCTGGACATCGAGGCTGTCGAGGGCCACGCGGTCAACGACCCCGACGAGGTCGTCAAGCGCAAGCCGTCCGACGACGAGCCGTTCGCGGGCCTCGCGTTCAAGATCATGAGCGACCCGCACCTCGGCAAGCTCACCTTCGTCCGGGTTTACTCGGGCCGCATGACGGCGGGCACCCAGGTGCAGAACTCCGTCAAGGGCAAGAAGGAGCGCATCGGCAAGATCTACCGGATGCACGCGAACAAGCGTGAGGAGATCGAGTCGGTGGGTGCCGGTGACATCGTCGCCGTCATGGGTCTGAAGCAGACCACCACCGGTGAGACCCTCTGCGACGCCGCGAACCCGGTGATCCTGGAGTCCATGGACTTCCCGGCGCCGGTCATCCAGGTCGCGATCGAGCCCAAGTCCAAGGGCGACCAGGAGAAGCTGGGTGTCGCCATCCAGCGCCTGGCCGAGGAGGACCCCTCCTTCCAGGTCCACACGGACGAGGAGACGGGCCAGACCATCATCGCGGGTATGGGCGAGCTGCACCTCGACGTGCTGGTCGACCGTATGAAGCGTGAGTTCAAGGTCGAGGCCAACGTCGGCAAGCCGCAGGTCGCGTACCGCGAGACGATCCGCAAGGCCGTCGAGCGCATCGACTACACCCACAAGAAGCAGACCGGTGGTTCCGGTCAGTTCGCGAAGGTCCAGATCGCGATCGAGCCTCTTGAGGGCGACGGCTACGAGTTCGAGAACAAGGTCACCGGTGGCCGCATCCCGCGGGAGTACATCCCGTCGGTGGACGCGGGCTGCCAGGAGGCCATGGAGTTCGGCGTGCTGGCCGGCTACCCGCTGACCGGCGTCAAGGTGACGCTGCTCGACGGTGCCTACCACGACGTCGACTCCTCCGAGCTCGCCTTCAAGATCGCCGGTTCCATGGCGTTCAAGGAGGGTGCCCGCAAGGCGTCGCCGGCTCTGCTCGAGCCGATGATGTCCGTCGAGGTCACCACCCCCGAGGACTACATGGGCGATGTGATCGGTGACATCAACTCCCGCCGTGGCCAGATCCAGGCCATGGAGGACCGTCACGGCGCCAAGCTCGTCAAGGGCCTGGTTCCGCTGTCGGAGATGTTCGGCTACGTCGGAGACCTCCGCAGCAAGACGTCGGGTCGCGCAAGCTACTCGATGCAGTTCGACTCCTACGCCGAGGTTCCCCGGAACGTCGCCGAGGAGATCATCGCGAAGGCCAAGGGCGAGTAACCGGCTCCCGTCTCCACAGACGGGGCTGACGCCTTAGGCTTGACACCGACCGTCGGGGCATACCGCCGCGAATCGTGAGGAACCCGGTCCTACCGGCCACCTCCCGGCGCGCGGCGGGTGCCCCGCCGGGCGGCACCCCAGCAAAGATCCCTGGCGCCGTAACGTAAGGCGTACAGAACCACTCCCAGGAGGACCCCAGTGGCGAAGGCGAAGTTCGAGCGGACTAAGCCGCACGTCAACATCGGCACCATCGGTCACGTCGACCACGGTAAGACCACTCTTACCGCGGCGATCACCAAGGTGCTGCACGACGCGCACCCGGAGCTGAACCCCTTCACGCCGTTCGACCAGATCGACAAGGCGCCTGAGGAGCGGCAGCGCGGTATCACCATCTCGATCGCGCACGTCGAGTACCAGACCGAGTCGCGTCACTACGCCCACGTCGACTGCCCGGGTCACGCGGACTACATCAAGAACATGATCACCGGTGCCGCCCAGATGGACGGCGCGATCCTCGTGGTCGCCGCGACCGACGGTCCGATGCCGCAGACCAAGGAGCACGTGCTCCTGGCCCGCCAGTCCGGCGTTCCGTACATCGTCGTCGCCCTGAACAAGGCCGACATGGTGGACGACGAGGAGATCCTGGAGCTCGTCGAGCTCGAGGTCCGTGAGCTCCTCAACGAGTACGAGTTCCCGGGCGACGACGCTCCGGTCGTCAAGGTCTCGGCGCTGAAGGCGCTCGAGGGCGACGCCGAGTGGGGCCAGTCGGTCATGAACCTCATGAACGCCGTCGACGAGAACATCCCGCAGCCCGAGCGTGACGTCGACAAGCCGTTCCTGATGCCGATCGAGGACGTCTTCACGATCACCGGTCGTGGCACCGTCGTCACCGGTCGTATCGAGCGTGGTGTCCTGAAGGTCAACGAGACCGTCGACATCATCGGCATCAAGACCGAGAAGACCACCACCACGGTCACCGGTATCGAGATGTTCCGCAAGCTGCTCGACGAGGGCCAGGCCGGTGAGAACGTCGGTCTGCTCCTCCGTGGCATCAAGCGCGAGGACGTCGAGCGCGGCCAGTGCATCATCAAGCCGGGTTCGGTCACCCCGCACACCGAGTTCGAGGCCACGGCCTACATCCTGTCGAAGGACGAGGGTGGCCGTCACACCCCGTTCTTCAACAACTACCGTCCGCAGTTCTACTTCCGTACGACTGACGTGACCGGTGTCGTGACCCTCAAGGAGGGCACGGAGATGGTCATGCCCGGCGACAACGCCGAGATGTCCGTCTCCCTGATCCAGCCCGTCGCGATGGAGGAGGGCCTGCGCTTCACCATCCGTGAGGGCGGCCGCACCGTCGGCGCCGGCCAGGTCACCAAGATCAACAAGTAAGTCCTCTTACTTGCCGGTCTGAGCCTTACGGCTCTGAGCGGGCCCGCACATCTTCGGATGTGCGGGCCCGCTCGCTTTGTGTACGGGGACGTTCAGGTGCCGGTGGCCAGGCGGGTGCGCAGGTCGCGGCGGTGTCTGATGCGGTACTTGCGGTAGACGCGGGTGAGGTGCTGCTCGACCGTGCTCACCGCGATCGACAGCTCGGCCGCCACCTCGCGGTTGGACAGGCCCCGCGCCGCGAGGACGGCCACCCGGTGCTCGGCGGTGGTGAGGACGACGCCGGGGGCCGGGGCGGGTACGGAACGTTTCTCCACGGCGGTGGCCAGGTCGGCGAGGGTACGGGCGATGCCGAGCCGGTCGCCGCAGACGCGGTACAGCTCCAGGGCGCGGGCGAGCGTCGCCGCGCGGCGCTCCGGCGGTTCGGTGGCGGCCAGCACGCGCAGCGCGCCGGCGCGGGGGCGGGGACGGCGGTGGACGGGGGCGGCCTGCCGGTCGTCCAGCAGCCGGACGGCCCGTTCCGGGCGGCCCAGGGCCAGCCACGCCTCGGCGGCACCGATCCGCCAGGGCGCCAGCGACGGGGTGTCGAGGCCCCAGGAGCGCAGGGTCTCGCCGCACGAGACGAAGCAGGCCAGCGCCTCGCGCGGACGGTCCAGCGCGAGGTGGTGGAGGCCGCGGGCGTGCTGGTGGTGGATGGTGAAGATCGTCCGGTGGGTCGCCTCGGGGAGCGGCCGGTTCAGCACCTCGGCCGCCCGGTCGTGCTCGCCCAGCGCGGTGTGCGCCTCCGCGAGGACGGCGAGCGGGAAGGCGAGGGCGGTGCCCCAGCCCGCCTCGGGCATCAGGTCCAGGGCGCGGGTGCCGTGTTCGAGGGCGGCGGCCGGCTCGCCCCGGCGCAGGAGGACGAAGGACCTGGTCTGGTGCAGCAGGGCCTGCCGGACGGGGGTCGGGGCCGGGAACCCCGGGCGGGGGGCGAGGAACCGTTCGGACCAGGCGTCCGCCGCGTCGAGACGGTCGATGTGCACCAGGGACTGCACGGCCACGACGACAGCGTCCGGGCGGTGGTCGATGATGCCGGGGGAGCGCAGGACGCGTTCCGCCGCCGCGGCCACGTCGTCGGGCTCGGCGCCGGTCAGCGCCGTGTGCAGGGTGCGCGCCGCCGCCACCTCCACGGGTTCCGGCCGGCCGTCGGGGGCGGGCTCGGGGGCGGGCCGGCGGAGCACGG
The DNA here is from genome assembly GCF_020099395.1 of Streptomyces mobaraensis. Lineage (NCBI taxonomy): Bacteria > Bacillati > Actinomycetota > Actinomycetes > Kitasatosporales > Streptomycetaceae > Streptomyces > Streptomyces mobaraensis. The sequence goes on from NZ_CP083590.1 coordinate 4,237,852, forward strand.
CCGGCATCCAGGGGAGGGTGCCGGGATAGGTGTGGGTCAGCCGGAGGCGGGTGACGGCCAGCTCGGTGGCGTAGCGGGGGTCCGCGTCCTCGGCCGGCAGCGTCTCGGCGGCCGTGATCGCGTCCTCCTCGCGGCCGTGCCACAGCAGGGCCTGGATGATGTGCAGGGTCGCGCGGGGCGGCAGCAGGCCGGTACGGGCGTGCCCGGCGAGCGCCCTGAGCTGGGTGATCACGCCCGGCGGGTCGAGCCGCCAGGCGACGGCCACCGTGGCCAGCCGGTCCGCCAGGCCCTGGGGGGAGTCGTCCGCGCGGAGGACGGCGCAGCGGAGGTAGCGGGCGGCGAGGATGGTGTCACCGGCCGCCAGGTGCTCCTCGGCCGCCGCGCGGAACACCGGCGCCTCCCAGCTCTCGCCCAGCGGGGCACCCGCCAGCAGCTGCGCGGCCACCGCGACGGCCGGGGCGCCCTGGGCGTGCAGCGCCCGGGCCGCGCGGGCGCGCAGGGCGGTGTGGGCGGCGGAGGAGAGGCCCGGGTCGGCGAGGAGGGCTTCGTCCACGGCCGGGTGGCGGGGGCGGTGGGTGTCGTCGTAGAGGGCCGACGCGGTGAGGGCGGCCAGGGCCGGGGGGACGGCGCGGAGGGTGAGGGCCGCGGTGGCCGCGAGGAGGGCGGTGTCGGGGCTGGCGGGGCTGCCGGGGTTCGTGAGGGGGGTTGTCTCGGGAGCGTCGGGGATGTCCGGGCGTGGGGCGCTCGCGGTGCCGAGGACGGCCATGGCGCGGGCCACGGCCAGGGCGTCGGCGCCGCCGCGGTGGGCGCAGGCGAGCACCGCGCTCCGGTACGCCGCGCCGGGCGCGGGGATCGTGTCCGCCGTGGCGGCGGCGTCGTCCAGCAGGGCGCGGACGAGGAGCGGGTTGCCGCCGGTCAGGCGGTGGACGTGCGCGGTCAGGCGGGCCGCGGCCGGCTCGCCGAGGTGGTGGGTGAGGAGGCCGGCGATCCCGCGGGGACTGAGCGGCGCGAGGATCAGGTGGCGTGTTCGGGGCTGGTACTGGAGTTCGGCCAGCAGGGTGCGGTGTGCCGTGCCGTGCGGGGCCTCGGTGACGACCAGGGCGGCTCGGGCCGTGCGCAGCCTGCGGACCAGATAGAGGAGGCACTGCTGGGAAGCGTGGTCCGCGTAGTGGAGATCGTCCACGCAGAGGAGGAGGGGGCGGTCCGCTGCGAGGGTGAGGGTGGTGTGGTAGATGCGGCGGAGGGTGTGCGGGGGGACGGTGTGTTGGGGGTCTGTCTGGTCGAACTCTGTTCCCAGGAGGGACAGTTCGGGGACCAGCTGGTCCATCAGCGCGTAGGGGAAGGGCTGTTCGGTGCGGCTGCCGAGTGCGGTGCGGACCGTGAAGCCGTGTTCCGTGGCCCGGGTGCGGAGGGCGTGGAGCAGTTCCGTCTTGCCCAGGGCCGTCGCGCCGTGGACGACCGCGAAGGCGCCGGTGCCGCGGGCGCTTTCCGCCAGGGCCGCGGAGAGGGTGGCGAGTTCGGCTTCGCGGTCGACGAGCATGTGGGTGCGCCCTTCCCCCGGTGAGGCGGCCTCCGGTACGGCGGGGGCAGCACGATAGCAAGGTGGGTGGGGGGTTGCCCCGGTCCCGCCCTTTCGCCGTTTCCTGCTTGGGCCGCGCCCCCGCGGGCCCCGCTTTCGCGCTGCGCGCGGTTTGTTGCCCCGGTCCCGCCCTTTCTCCCGCAGCTACCGCTGGGAGGTGCCCCCAGTTTCTTGCGGGGGCCAGCCCCCCGCGCCCCCGCAACCGCGCTTCGCGCGGTTGTCCCCAAGCTCCCCCAGAGGGGGTACCCCCAACGGGCTGGGTGGGGCGGGGGTGGGTGGGGTGGCGTCAAGCACCGGAGGAGCTAGCTCAGGTCCGGGCGCCAGATCCATGGGCTCGCGTCCGGGGACAGGCCGACCACGCACAGGCGGTGGGCGCCGTCCGTGTGGAGGGCCGGGGTGGCCACCGGGATCGGCTGGTGGTCGGCGACCGTGGGGTGGGCGTCGTCGGAGGCGGCGTCCAGGACCTGGGCGCGGCCCTCCAGGTCCTTGCTCAGGACCATCAGGGCGTCCCGGTGGCCGCGTTGCGGCAGGGCGCGGGCGGTGAGCGGGCCGTAGCCGACGAGGTCGCGGACCGCGGAGTCCTTGAGCTTCTCCGTGGCCGTGTCGCCGGTGAGGCGGTACGCCTCGGGGCGGCTCTGGGCCGGCTGGCGGTAGACGATCACCAGCTTCCCGTCGTCGCCCGGGTGGGCCGCGACGGGGTCGCCCGCGGGCTTCGGGAGGTCGTCCAGAGGGAGGAAGCGCATCGGCTTGCCGGGGCCGTCCTGGCTCCAGTGGTGCACGGTGTCGCGGCCGACGCCGAGGACGTGGATCCGGCGGTCGCCGTCCAGCGCGACGGTCAGGCCCTCCTGGACGTCCTGCCCGCCGAGGTTGCGCCACTTGCCCCACTTGCCGTTCCGCTCGCGCACCCGGGTGGAGACGCCCTTGCCCGCGTTGCGGACGAACAGGTGGACGCGCCCGTCGGTGTCGGTGACCGCCACCGGGATGCCCACCCGGCGGCCGCGGTCGGGGTCGTGCTCGGGGTTGCCGAGGCCGGTCCAGCCGGTGAACGGGCCGTCGGGGGTGCGCTGGCCCAGGACGACGACCTCGCGGGTGTTCTTGCGGCCCTCGCCCTCCAGGGCGGAGAAGCGCAGCGCGAAGACCAGGCGGCGGCCGTCGGCGTCCCTGACCGTGGACAGGGCGGGGGCCAGCGGGCCGCCGCCGAGGTTCTCGGGGGCGCCCCAACGGCCGCTGCCCGCCGACGTCTCGCGCCAGCGCACGGCGTGCAGGCCGAGGACCCCGTACGCCTCCAGGCGGCCGCCGCGGTCGCTGTCCACCGTCGGCGTGGCGCCCGGGTGGCGGTAGTGGGTGGAGCGGATCCAGCCCTTGCGGTTCTTCAGCGGGCGGTCGCCGCCCTGGCCGTAGTCGCCGCAGCCGCCGTCGTTGCCGCAGTGCCAGTCGGGCGCGCCGCCGTACGCCTCCACCAGCTCGTGCTTCTGGGCGACGATCTCGTGCGGGAGGTTGTGCGGCCAGCGCTGGTTGTAGTACCCGCGGTAGGAGGTCGTCACGAAGCGTGGCGGGTGCTTCTCGCGGCGGGTGGTGTCCGCCGACCACTGGGAGAGCGCCTTCCAGGTGAAGAGGGCGGTCGGGGTGTGGTCGCGGTGGTCCGAGCACGCGCCGTAGTCGTTGTCCTTGGGGTGCGTGGCGTCGTGGACCTGGTAGTCGGGGTCCGGGTCCATGGTGTGGACCACGGTCGGCCGGAAACGGTCCATGATCGTTGCCAGGGCGTCCACCAGCGTGCTGTGCCGGTAGGTGCTCACCTCGGTGCAGGGCGAACCCTTGGCGACCAGGGACTTCGCCTCCGCCCCCGGCTGGTCCCAGAGCTGCGGCATCCGGACGCTGTGCTCGGAGAGCATGGCGATGTTGAGGAAGATCAGGCGGGCCCGGCGGTCCCCGGCCACGAGCTCGTCGGTCTCGGCCTTCACCCCGCCCGGCAGGCTCAGCACGGACTTCTTCCAGGGGGTGAACGGGTGCTTGCCCAGCATCCGCGCGTACGCCTGGCGCAGGCCCTGGTGGCGGGCGGAGGAGTAGGCCGCCTTGTCGTGGTGCTGCCGCTCCTTGCGCGGCATGCCCTCCACCCAGTTCTGTCCTATGGCCTCGCCGGCCGTGACGTAGACGGAGACCACGGGGACGCCGGCGCGGACCATGTGCAGCGCGTCCGGGTTCATGAAGAACAGGTCGTCGTCCGGGTGCGCCAGCACCTGGAGCAGCAGCGGGCCGCGTACGTCACCGAAGGGCTGGGTGGTGCGCGGGTCCACGGCGCGGACGGGGGAGGCGGAGGGGGCGGACTTCTCGGAACCGCTGTCGCTGCATCCCGTCGCCACGGCGGCCGTGACGGCCGCGATCCCGGCGAGCACAGACCGACGTCCGACCGGACGAGCGTTCTGGAACGGAACGGTTCTGCGCTGTGAGATGTTCAACTACCTGACTCCGCTTCATTGTCCAGCGCCCCCCAGTGTGAAAAGGGACGGGGAAGTGGCCCGGCGGGTTGCCCAACTTGCTACAAAGCCTGATTTCCCCTTCGCGCGGCCTGGCGGTTTTCGGCCACTGTGGCGTGCACGACACCTGCACACCACCGCGCCATGGTGAACATTGACCGTTCCACCCCGAATGTCCGCATAAACTCGGCAGGGCGGTTTGACATCTGCGCCGGTCGGGGTACGTTCATCGGCTGCGATTGGCGCGGCTTCCGTCCCGTATGGCACACTGTTCAGGTTGCTCGGTTGAGTGCCGATGCTGCGCGCCTCCCGCCGGGAGGACTGGAAGCGAGTCCCGCAGTACTCGTCACCTCTTCTCAGAGGTGGAAGTACGGGAATCTTCCGGGAAGTGTCAGCGGGGTGCCAGCCAGGCACTCGGTGGGTGTCCTTCCCCCACGAACCCCTTGAGCAGGGATCTCCGCTATGGGAGATCTGCTGGAAGGGGGGCGACACGCCCGACCGCGTGGGTCGGAGGTGAGTGGGAACGGACCGCGATGTTCCGCGAGGAGCGCGCAGCCCGGCCGAGTCCCAGAGCGTTACGAGAGACAGGACTACGAAGTAGCCATGGCGGGACAGAAGATCCGCATCCGGCTCAAGGCCTACGACCACGAGGTCATCGACTCCTCGGCGAAGAAGATCGTCGAGACGGTGACCCGCACTGGTGCGTCGGTCGCGGGCCCGGTGCCGCTGCCCACTGAGAAGAACGTGTACTGCGTCATCAAGTCGCCGCACAAGTACAAGGACTCGCGCGAGCACTTCGAGATGCGCACGCACAAGCGCCTCATCGACATCCTCGACCCCACGCCGAAGACGGTTGACTCGCTCATGCGCCTCGACCTGCCGGCGGGCGTCGACATCGAGATCAAGCTCTGAGGTGACGCGCGAGATGGCTAAGCAGATCAAGGGCGTCCTGGGCGAGAAGCTCGGCATGACGCAGGTCTGGGACGAGAACAACCGTGTCGTCCCGGTCACCGTTGTCAAGGCCGGCCCCTGCGTTGTCACGCAGGTCCGCACCAACGACGCCGACGGCTACGAGTCGGTCCAGATCGCCTTCGGCGAGATCGACCCGCGCAAGGTGAACAAGCCCCTCAAGGGCCACTTCGCCAAGGCCGACGTGACCCCCCGCCGCCACATGGTGGAGATCCGCACCTCCGACGCCGCCGAGTACACGCTCGGCCAGGAGATCACCGCGGACGTGTTCGAGGCCGGCGTCAAGGTTGACGTCACGGGCAAGAGCAAGGGCAAGGGCTTCGCCGGTGTCATGAAGCGCCACAACTTCCGTGGCCTCGGCGCCGGGCACGGCACCCAGCGCAAGCACCGCTCCCCCGGTTCGATCGGTGGCTGCGCCACCCCGGGCCGTGTGTTCAAGGGCCTCCGCATGGCGGGCCGCATGGGCAACGAGCGGGTCACCACCCAGAACCTGACCGTCCACGCCGTTGACGCGGAGAAGGGCCTGCTCCTCATCAAGGGCGCGGTTCCTGGTCCGAACGGCGGCCTCGTCCTGGTCCGTACCGCGGCCAAGGGGGCCTGAGGTAACCGATGAGCACCATTGACATCCTTTCGCCGGCAGGCGACAAGGCCGGGACCGTCGAGCTCCCCGCGGAGATCTTCGACGCGAAGGTCAGCGTTCCGCTGATCCACCAGGTCGTCGTCGCGCAGCTGGCCGCTGCCCGTCAGGGCACGCACAAGACCAAGACCCGTGGCGAGGTCCGCGGCGGTGGCAAGAAGCCGTACCGCCAGAAGGGCACCGGTCGCGCCCGTCAGGGTTCGACCCGCGCGCCGCAGTTCGCCGGTGGTGGCGTCGTGCACGGTCCCGTGCCGCGTGACTACTCGCAGCGGACCCCGAAGAAGATGAAGGCCGCCGCCCTGCGCGGTGCCCTCTCGGACCGGGCCCGCCACAGCCGCATCCACGTCGTCTCCGGCGTGGTCGACGGCGCGGTGTCCACCAAGGCCGCCAAGAACCTGTTCGGCAAGATCTCCGAGCGCAAGAACGTGCTCCTGGTCGCCGACCGGTCCGACGAGGCCGCGTGGCTGTCCGCCCGCAACCTGCCCCAGGTGCACATCCTGGAGCCGGGCCAGCTGAACACGTACGACGTGCTCGTCTCCGACGACGTGGTCTTCACCCAGGCCGCTTTCGAGTCCTTCGTGTCTGGCCCCAAGGCCGCTGAAGGGAGCGAAGCCTGATGACTGAGGCCGTCGTCACCAGCAAGACGTTCTCGGACCCGCGTGACCTCCTGGTCAAGCCGGTCGTCTCCGAGAAGAGCTACGCGCTGCTGGACGAGAACAAGTACACGTTCATCGTCGACCCGCGCGCCAACAAGACCCAGATCAAGCAGGCCGTCGAGGCGGTCTTCTCGGTCAAGGTCACCGGGGTCAACACGATCAACCGTCAGGGTAAGCGCAAGCGCACCAAGACCGGTTTCGGCAAGCGCGCCAACACCAAGCGCGCCATCGTGACCCTCGCCGAGGGCGACCGTATCGACATCTTCGGCGGCCCGGTCTCCTAACGGAGTCCGAGTCGTCCGGAATCGGACGAGGACTGAGAAATGGGTATCCGCAAGTACAAGCCGACGACCCCGGGCCGTCGTGGCTCCAGCGTCGCCGACTTTGTCGAGATCACGCGGTCCACGCCGGAGAAGTCGCTGGTCCGCCCGCTGCACAGCAAGGGCGGCCGTAACAACGCCGGTCGTGTGACCGTCCGCCACCAGGGCGGTGGCCACAAGCGCGCCTACCGTGTGATCGACTTCCGTCGTCACGACAAGGACGGCGTGCCGGCCAAGGTCGCTCACATCGAGTACGACCCCAACCGCACCGCGCGCATCGCGCTGCTCCACTACGTGGACGGCGAGAAGCGCTACATCATCGCGCCGCGCGGCCTCGGCCAGGGCGACCGTATTGAGAACGGCCCCGGGGCCGACATCAAGCCGGGCAACAACCTGCCGCTGCGCAACATCCCGGTCGGTACGACCATCCACGCCATCGAGCTGCGTCCCGGTGGCGGTGCGAAGATCGCCCGCTCCGCCGGTTCCTCCGTGCAGCTGCTGGCGAAGGAGGGCACGATGGCCCACCTTCGTATGCCGTCCGGTGAGATCCGCCTGGTCGACGTCCGCTGCCGCGCCACCGTCGGCGAGGTCGGCAACGCCGAGCAGTCGAACATCAACTGGGGCAAGGCCGGCCGCATGCGCTGGAAGGGCGTCCGCCCGACCGTCCGCGGTGTCGCGATGAACCCGGTCGACCACCCGCACGGTGGTGGTGAGGGCAAGACCTCCGGTGGTCGCCACCCGGTCTCCCCGTGGGGTCAGAAGGAGGGTCGTACTCGTTCTCCCAAGAAGGCGAGCAACAAGTACATCGTCCGCCGCCGCAAGACGAACAAGAAGCGCTAGGAGCGGGTTTAGATGCCGCGTAGTCTCAAGAAGGGACCCTTCGTCGACGGCCACCTCATCAAGAAGGTGGACGCCCAGAACGAAGCTGGTACCAAGAACGTCATCAAGACCTGGTCCCGCCGCTCCATGATCGTGCCGGCCATGCTCGGCCACACGCTGGCGGTGCACAACGGCAAGACCCACGTCCCGGTGTTCGTCACCGAGTCGATGGTCGGCCACAAGCTCGGCGAGTTCTCGCCGACCCGCACCTTCCGCGGCCACGTCAAGGACGACCGGAAGTCGAAGCGCCGCTAACGCGGGGTGTGAACGACTATGACTGACACCGAAGGGACAACCATGGAAGCCAGGGCCCAGGCGCGGTACATCCGCGTCACGCCCATGAAGGCCCGCCGCGTGGTGGACCTCATCCGTGGCATGGACGCCACGGAGGCTCAGGCGGTCCTGCGTTTCGCCCCGCAGGCCGCGAGCGTGCCGGTCGGCAAGGTGCTGGACAGCGCCATTGCCAACGCCGCGCACAACTACGACCACTCTGACGTCGACAGCCTCTACATCTCCGAGGCCTACGTCGACGAGGGCCCGACCCTGAAGCGGTTCCGTCCGCGCGCCCAGGGCCGCGCCTACCGGATCCGCAAGCGGACCAGCCACATCACCGTGGTCGTCAGCAGCAAGGAAGGAACCCGGTAATGGGCCAGAAGGTTAACCCGCACGGGTTCCGCCTCGGCATCACCACGGACTTCAAGTCCCGCTGGTACGCCGACAAGCTGTACAAGGACTACGTCAAGGAAGACGTCGCCATTCGTCGCATGATGACGAAGGGCATGGAGCGCGCCGGTATCTCGAAGGTTGAGATCGAGCGCACCCGCGACCGCGTCCGCGTCGACATCCACACCGCCCGCCCGGGCATCGTCATCGGCCGCCGCGGCGCCGAGGCCGACCGCATCCGTGGCGAGCTGGAGAAGCTGACCGGCAAGCAGGTCCAGCTGAACATCCTCGAGGTCAAGAACCCCGAGGTGGACGCTCAGCTGGTGGCCCAGGCCGTCGCCGAGCAGCTGTCCTCCCGCGTCTCCTTCCGTCGCGCCATGCGCAAGAGCATGCAGTCGACGATGAAGGCCGGCGCCAAGGGCATCAAGATCCAGTGCGGTGGCCGTCTCGGCGGCGCCGAGATGTCCCGCTCGGAGTTCTACCGCGAGGGCCGTGTGCCCCTGCACACGCTCCGCGCCAACGTCGACTACGGCTTCTTCGAGGCCAAGACCACCTTCGGCCGCATCGGCGTGAAGGTCTGGATCTACAAGGGCGACGTCAAGAACATCGCCGAGGTCCGCGCCGAGAACGCCGCCGCCCGTGCGGGCAACCGCCCGTCCCGTGGCGCCGGCGACCGTCCGGCCCGTGGTGGCCGCGGCGGCGAGCGTGGCGGCCGCGGCCGCAAGCCGCAGCAGGCTGCCGAGGCCCCCAAGGCCGAGGCCACCGCTGCTCCGGCTGAGTCCACCGGAACGGAGGCCTGACCGACATGCTGATCCCTCGCAGGGTCAAGCACCGCAAGCAGCACCACCCCAAGCGGAACGGCATGGCCAAGGGTGGCACCGAGCTGGCGTTCGGTGAGTACGGCATCCAGGCCCTGACCCCGGCCTATGTGACGAACCGGCAGATCGAGTCCGCTCGTATCGCCATGACCCGTCACATCAAGCGTGGCGGCAAGGTGTGGATCAACATCTACCCGGACCGTCCGCTGACGAAGAAGCCGGCCGAGACCCGCATGGGTTCCGGTAAGGGTTCTCCGGAGTGGTGGATCGCGAACGTCAAGCCCGGTCGGGTGATGTTCGAGCTGTCTTTCCCGAACGAAAAGGTCGCTCGTGAGGCGCTGACCCGCGCCGCTCACAAGCTTCCGATGAAGTGCCGCATTGTTCGGCGCGAGGCAGGTGAGTCGTGATGGCCGCTGGTATCAAGGCGACCGAGCTGCGTGAGCTGAACGACGAGGACCTCGTCGCGAAGCTCCGTGAGGCCAAGGAAGAGCTGTTCAACCTCCGCTTCCAGGCGGCGACCGGGCAGCTTGAGAACCACGGTCGGCTCAAGTCCGTCCGTAAGGACATCGCCCGGATCTACACCCTGATGCGGGAGCGCGAGCTCGGCATCGAGACGGTGGAGAGCGCCTGATGAGCGAGAAGAACATGACTGAGACGAACGAGCGCGGTTTCCGCAAGACCCGTGAGGGCCTCGTCGTCAGCGACAAGATGGACAAGACCGTCGTCGTCGCTGTCGAGGACCGCGTCAAGCACGCGCTGTACGGCAAGGTCATCCGCCGTACCAACAAGCTCAAGGCGCACGACGAGCAGAACGCCGCGGGTGTCGGCGACCGCGTCCTCCTGATGGAGACCCGGCCGCTGTCCGCGACGAAGCGCTGGCGCGTCGTCGAGATCCTCGAGAAGGCCAAGTAATCACCTGAGGGCATTAGCCCCCAGGTAAGTTCCGCCAGGCTCGGCGTGGGGCCTCATCCGTGAGGCCCCCGCCGGGAACCGGCAGACGATCAGGAGATAGACGTGATCCAGCAGGAGTCGCGACTTCGCGTCGCCGACAACACTGGTGCCAAGGAGATCCTTTGCATCCGTGTTCTCGGTGGCTCGGGTCGCCGCTACGCGGGCATCGGTGACGTCATCGTCGCCACCGTCAAGGACGCGATCCCCGGTGGCAACGTGAAGAAGGGCGACGTCGTCAAGGCCGTCGTCGTTCGCACCGTCAAGGAGCGCCGCCGTCCGGACGGCTCGTACATCCGCTTCGACGAGAACGCGGCCGTCATCCTCAAGAACGACGGTGACCCCCGCGGCACCCGTATCTTCGGCCCCGTGGGCCGAGAGCTGCGCGAGAAGAAGTTCATGAAGATCGTCTCGCTCGCGCCGGAGGTGCTGTAAGCATGAAGATCAAGAAGGGCGACCTGGTTCAGGTCATCACCGGCAAGGACAAGGGCAAGACGGGCAAGGTCATCCAGGCCATGCCCGCCGACGACCGCGTCCTGGTCGAGGGTGTCAACCGGGTCAAGAAGCACACCAAGGCCGGCCAGACCGCCCGTGGTTCGAAGACCGGCGGCATCGTCACGACCGAGGCCCCCATCCACGTGAGCAACGTTCAGCTCGTCGTGGAGAAGGACGGCAAGAAGGTCGTCACCCGCGTCGGCTACCGCTTCGACGAGGACGGCAACAAGATCCGCGTTGCCAAGCGGACCGGTGAGGACATCTGATGACTGCCACCACCAACGCACCGCGCCTCAAGCAGCGCTACCGCGAAGAGATCATCGGCAAGCTGCGTGAGGAGTTCTCGTACGAGAACGTCATGCAGGTCCCCGGCCTGACCAAGATCGTGGTCAACATGGGTGTGGGCGACGCCGCCCGCGACTCCAAGCTGATCGAGGGCGCCATCCGCGACCTCACCACGATCACCGGCCAGAAGCCCGCCGTGACCAAGGCCCGCAAGTCCATCGCGCAGTTCAAGCTGCGTGAGGGCCAGCCGATCGGTGCCCACGTCACCCTCCGCGGCGACCGCATGTGGGAGTTCCTGGACCGCACCCTGTCGCTGGCGCTCCCGCGCATCCGCGACTTCCGTGGTCTGTCCCCGAAGCAGTTCGACGGCCGGGGCAACTACACCTTCGGTCTCACGGAGCAGGTCATGTTCCACGAGATCGACCAGGACAAGATCGACCGCGTCCGGGGTATGGACATCACCGTGGTCACCACGGCGACCAACGACGACGAGGGCCGCGCCCTCCTTCGTCACCTCGGCTTCCCCTTCAAGGAGGCGTGACCGAGATGGCGAAGAAGTCTCTGATCGCGAAGGCCGCGCGCAAGCCGAAGTTCTCGGTCCGCGCGTACACCCGCTGCAACCGCTGCGGCCGGCCGCACTCCGTTTACCGCAAGTTCGGCCTCTGCCGCGTGTGCCTTCGTGAGATGGCTCACCGTGGCGAGCTGCCGGGCGTGACCAAGAGCTCCTGGTAATCACCCACTTGGGTAACCAGGGCTCTCGGTAAGCCAATGGACGGCGGGTACCCGCCCCCGGCTCTCCCGTAGAGTTGAGGGGTTGGGCGCCCGCCGCCCATGACCGCACGTGTCCCGCACCTCTGTGCGGGCCGCATAACGTCGCTTACTACGCCGTAGGTCCCCGCACCGCACCCGCTCCGACAAGCTCGGGGAGAGGGATGGCGCAGATAGGAAACCCCGGCGAGAGAGGCCGAAGGCCAAACATGACCATGACCGATCCGATCGCAGACATGCTGACCCGTCTGCGGAACGCGAACTCGGCTTACCACGACACCGTGGCCATGCCCCACAGCAAGATCAAGGCGCACATCGCCGAGATCCTGCAGCAGGAGGGCTACATCACCGGCTGGAAGGTCGAGGACGCCGAGGTCGGCAAGTCCCTGATCCTCGAGCTGAAGTTCGGCCCGAACCGTGAGCGCTCCATCGCGGGCATCAAGCGGATCTCGAAGCCGGGCCTGCGGGTCTACGCAAAGTCCACCAACCTGCCGAAGGTCCTCGGCGGCCTGGGCGTGGCGATCATCTCCACGTCCCACGGTCTCCTGACCGGCCAGCAGGCCAGCAAGAAGGGCGTGGGTGGGGAAGTCCTCGCCTACGTCTGGTAACCCGGGAACGGAGGAATAGCTAATGTCGCGTATTGGCAAGCTGCCCATCCAGGTTCCCGCTGGTGTGGACGTCACCATCGATGGCCGTGACGTGCAGGTGAAGGGTCCCAAGGGCACCCTGAACCTGACGCTGTCGGCGCCCATCGTTATCGCTAAGGGCGAGGACGGCGTGCTCAACGTCATCCGCCCGAACGACGAGCGTCAGAACAAGGCCCTGCACGGTCTGTCGCGCACGCTGGTGGCGAACATGATCACCGGCGTGACCCAGGGCTACAGCAAGAAGCTCGAGATCAGCGGTGTCGGTTACCGCGTCCAGGCGAAGGGCTCCAACCTGGAGTTCGCCCTGGGCTACAGCCACCCGATCCTGGTCGAGGCGCCCGAGGGCATCACCTTCAAGGTGGAGTCCCCGACCAAGCTGACGGTCGAGGGCATCGACAAGCAGAAGGTCGGCGAGGTCGCCGCGAACATCCGCAAGCTGCGGAAGCCCGACCCGTACAAGGCCAAGGGCGTCAAGTACGAGGGCGAAGTCATCCGCCGCAAGGTCGGAAAGGCGGGTAAGTAAGCCATGGCATACGGTGTGAAGATCGCTAAGGGCGACGCCTACAAGCGCGCCGCCGCGAAGCGCCGCCACATCCGCATCCGCAAGCGGATCTCCGGTACGGCCGAGCGCCCCCGCCTGGTCGTCACGCGCTCCAACCGTGGCATCACCGCCCAGGTCATCGACGACATCAAGGGTCACACCCTGGCGTCGGCGTCGACCCTGGACGCGTCGATCCGCGGTGGCGAGGGTGACAAGAGCGCCCAGGCCAAGAAGGTTGGCGCCCTGGTCGCCGAGCGTGCCAAGGCCGCCGGTGTCGAGGCCGTCGTGTTCGACCGCGGTGGCAACCAGTACGCCGGGCGCATTGCCGCTCTGGCGGACGCCGCCCGCGAAGCCGGGCTGAAGTTCTAAGCCCCGGTTCCGGAGCTAGCGGACGTAACAGAGAGAGGTAATTCCAATGGCTGGACCCCAGCGCCGCGGAAGCGGTGCCGGTGGCGGCGAGCGGCGGGACCGGAAGGGTCGCGACGGTGGCGCTGCCGCCGAGAAGACCGCGTACGTTGAGCGCGTAGTCGCGATCAACCGCGTCGCCAAGGTTGTCAAGGGTGGTCGCCGCTTCAGCTTCACCGCGCTGGTCGTGGTGGGCGACGGTGACGGCACGGTCGGTGTCGGTTACGGCAAGGCCAAGGAAGTTCCGGCTGCCATCGCCAAGGGCGTGGAAGAGGCCAAGAAGAACTTCTTCAAGGTCCCCCGTATCCAGGGCACCGTGCCGCACCCGATCCAGGGCGAGAAGGCGGCCGGCGTCGTCATGCTCAAGCCCGCGTCCCCCGGTACCGGTGTTATCGCCGGTGGCCCGGTGCGCGCGGTGCTCGAGTGCGCCGGCATCCACGACATCCTGTCGAAGTCGCTCGGTTCGTCGAACCCGATCAACATCGTGCACGCCACGGTGGAGGCCCTCAAGGGACTGCAGCGTCCCGAGGAGATCGCCGCCCGTCGTGGTCTGCCGCTCGAGGACGTCGCGCCCGCCGCCCTGCTGCGTGCGCGTGCGGGGGCGGGTGCGTAATGGCTCGTCTCAAGGTCACGCAGACCAAGTCCTACATCGGCAGCAAGCAGAACCACCGCGACACCCTGCGCTCGCTTGGTCTCAAGAAGATCAACGACGTGGTTGTCAAGGAAGACCGTCCCGAGATCCGCGGCATGGTGCACACCGTCCGCCACCTCGTCACGGTCGAGGAGGTCGACTGACATGGCGGAGCAGAACCCGCTGAAGGTCCACAACCTCCGTCCGGCCCCCGGCGCCAAGACCGCCAAGACCCGTGTGGGTCGTGGTGAGGCGTCGAAGGGTAAGACGGCCGGCCGTGGTACCAAGGGCACCAAGGCCCGTTACCAGGTTCCGGAGCGCTTCGAGGGTGGGCAGATGCCCCTCCACATGCGCCTCCCGAAGCTGAAGGGCTTCAAGAACCCCGCCCACAAGCAGTTCCAGGTCGTGAACCTGGACAAGCTGGCCGCGCTCTACCCGCAGGGTGGCGAGGTCACGGTGGCCGACCTGGTCGCCAAGGGCGCGGTGCGCAAGAACGAGCTCGTCAAGGTCCTGGGCCAGGGCGAGATCTCCGTGGCGATCCAGGTGACGGTCGACGCCGTCTCCGGTTCCGCCAAGGAGAAGATCGCCGCCGCCGGCGGCACCGTCACCGAACTCATCTGAGTTCGTTGACCCGACAACCGGGGATGTCCCATAGGGGCATCCCCGGTTGGTCGTTCCTAGCCGGGCACGGTCGCCGGTAAGGTGGCGTGGACTGTTGCTGTACCCATGGGGGGAATCACCCCCGGGTCGTGCGGACTGTGCCCGTACGGCCGACTGATATGTATTCGTCGATCCTCAAGACCGTTACCTCTCACGTGGGTGCGTGAGAGGCGCAGGAGGCACCGTGCTCACCGCGTTCGCCCGGGCGTTCAAGACGCCCGACCTGCGCAAGAAGCTGCTGTTCACGCTGGGCATCATGGTGCTCTACCGGCTCGGGTCGCAGGTCCCGATCCCGGGGGTCAACTACCAGAACGTCCAGACGTGTGTCGACCAGGCCAAGAGTGGTCAGGGCCTGTTCGGCCTCGTGAACATGTTCAGTGGTGGCGCGCTGCTGCAGATCACGATCTTCGCGCTGGGGGTCATGCCGTACATCACGGCGAGCATCATCCTGCAGCTGCTCACGGTCGTGATCCCCCGGTTGGAAGCCCTCAAGAAGGAAGGGCAGTCCGGCCAAGCCAAGATCACGCAGTACACGCGTTATCTGACCATCGCGCTCGCCGTGCTCCAGGGCACCGGTCTCGTCGCCGTCGCGCGCAACGGCGCGCTCTTCGGCAACTGCCCGGTCGCTTCCGACATCGTGCCCAACCACTCGATCTTCACGACCATCACGATGGTCGTCACCATGACCGCGGGCACCGCGCTGATCATGTGGCTCGGTGAGCTCGTCACCGACCGCGGCATCGGCAACGGCATGTCGATCCTGATGTTCACCTCGATCGCCGCGCAGTTCCCGAGCGCGCTGTGGGCGATCAAGCTCCAGGGCAAGCTGATGGGCGGCTGGCTGGAGTTCGGCCTCGTCATCCTCTGCGGCCTGGCCATGGTCGGCCTGGTGGTCTTCGTCGAGCAGGCGCAGCGGCGCGTGCCCGTGCAGTACGCGAAGCGCATGATCGGCCGGCGCTCGTACGGCGGGACGTCGACCTACATCCCGCTCAAGGTGAACCAGGCGGGCGTCATCCCCGTGATTTTCGCCTCGTCCCTGCTCTACATCCCGGCGCTGCTGGTGCAGTTCACCGACTCCAAGGACTCGGGCTGGGCGCAGTGGATCCAGGCCAACCTGGTCAAGGGCGACCACCCGATCTACATGGTCACTTACTTCCTGCTGATCGTTTTCTTCGCCTTCTTCTACGTCGCCATCTCCTTCAACCCCGAAGAAGTTGCAGACAACATGAAGAAGTATGGTGGGTTCATCCCGGGCATCCGGGCGGGACGTCCCACCGCGGAGTACCTGAGCTACGTGCTGAACCGCATCACGTGGCCGGGCTCTCTCTACCTGGGCGTGATCGCCCTGGTGCCCACCGTGGCGCTGGTCACACTCAACGCGAACCAGAACTTCCCATTCGGGGGAACCAGCATCCTGATCATCGTGGGTGTCGGTCTGGAGACGGTGAAGCAGATCGAGAGCCAGCTTCAGCAGCGCAACTACGAAGGGTTCCTCCGCTGATGCGAATCGTCCTCGTCGGGCCGCCCGGCGCCGGCAAGGGTACGCAGGCCGCGTACCTCGCCAAGAATCTCGCGATCCCGCACATCTCGACGGGCGACCTCTTCCGGGCGAACATCAGCCAGGGCACCCCGCTGGGCGTCCAGGCCCAGGAGTACATGCGCGCCGGCCAGCTGGTCCCGGACTCGGTGACCATCGGCATGGCCGAGGACAGGATGGACCAGGACGACGCCTCCGGCGGCTTCCTGCTGGACGGCTTCCCGCGCAACATCGGCCAGGCCGAGGCGCTGGACGCCTACCTGAACGGCAAGGGCCTGACGCTGGACGCCGTCCTGGACCTGGAGGTCCCCGAGGACGAGGTGGTCAAGCGGATCGCCGGCCGCCGGATCTGCCGCGCGGACAGCAGCCACGTCTTCCACGTGATCTACAACCGCTCGGAGACCGAGGGCGTCTGCGACGTCTGCGGCGGCGAGCTCTACCAGCGCGACGACGACCGTGAGGACACGGTCCGCAAGCGGCTGGAGGTCTACCACAGCGAGACCGAGCCGATCATCGACTACTACAAGGCCCAGGGCCTGGTGGTGACGATCTCCGCGCTCGGCAAGGTCGCCGAGGTGACCCAGCGGGCCATGGAGGCGCTCCCCGCACGGGACGGCGCCTGAGCCACCGGTGGTGTACGGCCGCGATGCCCTTCGGGGGATCGCGGCCGTAGTGTTGTTTGAACCAGTTTTGCGCGCGGTCCTGCGCGCGTTCTGTCGAAATATGTCGTCGAGCCGAGGAAGGCCCCCATGGCGGTAGAGATCAAGACCCCGGACCAGATCGCGAAGATGCGCGAGGCGGGGCTGGTCGTCGCCGCCATTCACGCCGCCACAGCTGCGGCGGCCGTTCCCGGCGCGACCACCAAGGACCTCGACGACGTCGCCCGCAAGGTGCTGGCCGAGCACGGCGCCAAGTCGAACTTCCTCGGCTACGGCGGCTTCCCCGCGACGATCTGCACCTCGGTGAACGAGGTCGTCGTGCACGGCATCCCGAGCGCGGAGACCGTCCTGAAGGACGGCGACATCATCTCCATCGACGCCGGCGCCATCGTCGACGGCTGGCACGGCGACGCGGCCTTCACCGCCTTCGTGGGCGGCGGGCACGCGCCCGAGCTGGTGGAGCTCTCCCGGGTGACCGAGGAGTCCATGTGGGCCGGCATCGCGGCCGTGAAGAACGGCAACCGGCTGGTGGACGTCTCCCGGGCCATCGAGACGTACATCCGCCGCCAGCCGCGCCCGGCGACCGGCAAGTACGGGATCATCGAGGACTACGGCGGGCACGGCATCGGCTCCGAGATGCACATGGACCCCCACCTGCTGAACTACGTCTCCCGCAAGCGGGGCCGCAGCCCGAAGCTGGTCCCCGGCTTCTGCATCGCGATCGAGCCGATGGTGTCGCTGGGCACGCCGCGGACGCACGTCCTGGAGGACGAGTGGACGGTCCTCACCGACGACCTGACCTGGTCCTCGCACTGGGAGCACTCCGTCGCCCTGACGGAGGAGGGCCCGCTGGTGCTCACCGCCGTGGACGGCGGCAAGGCGAAGCTGGCGGAGCTGGGCGTGACGGCGGCGCCGGATCCGCTGGGCTGAATCGAGGGCCTGGCGGCCGCCACCGCCCCGTCCGCCGGTCGGAGGCCGGCGCAGCCGCTCGAAGCTTGTGAGGCGCCCTCGGCGCCGATCCCGCGAGGGCGGCGTTGTGAGGAGCCTGCGGCGGCAAGGCGAAGCTGGCGGAGCTGGGTGTGACGGCGGCGCCGGATCCGCTGGGCTGAATCGAGGGCCTGGCGGCCGCCACCGCCCCGTCCGCCGGTCGGAGGCCGGCGCAGCCGCTCGAAGCTTGTGAGGCGCCCTCGGCGCCGATCCCGCGAGGGCGGCGTTGTGAGGAGCCTGCGGCGGCAAGGCGAAGCTGGCGGAGCTGGGTGTGACGGCGGCGCCGGATCCGCTGGGCTGAGCGGGGCGCTGACGGCGGCCTGTGCGCCAGGCCCTGCCGGTCGGAGGCCGGGCGGGACGGTTCCGTCCCGCCGTCGAGCCGCCGCTTAAGGATCACTGCGGCTGGGCAAGCACCCCTGGATTAGTCTTTCCGGTTGCCCTGACGTAGACTGATGCGTCGGCTCTCGTGTATCCGCATGCCCGCGTTCGCGCGGGGGTACGAATCCCTGAGTCGATCAAGGTAGCCGATTCGAAAGGCGAAGCGTGGCCAAGAAGCAAGGTGCCATCGAGATTGAGGGCACCGTGATCGAGTCTCTGCCGAACGCCATGTTCAAGGTGGAGCTCCAGAACGGTCACAAGGTCCTCGCGCACATCAGCGGCAAGATGCGGATGCACTACATCCGTATCCTTCCCGACGACCGGGTCGTGGTGGAGCTCTCTCCGTACGACCTGACGCGCGGACGGATCGTCTACCGCTACAAGTAGATCTTGTCGGCATCCCGCTCCGGCGGGGTGGTGGCACTGACCCGGAGAACCTCACATCCCATGAAGGTCAAGCCGAGCGTCAAGAAGATCTGCGACAAGTGCAAGGTGATCCGCCGCCACGGCCGGGTCATGGTCATCTGCGACAACCTGCGCCACAAGCAGCGCCAGGGCTGACGCACACCGAACCGCACTCCGCAGTTCTTCGCGCGACGCGAGCAACGTACATACGCAGGGCCCGTCCCTCTCTGTAAGGAGGGCGACACCCCCGGTTTCGGAGGCCGGGGACCCAGTCCGTACCAACCCTTCGCCATGGCGAAGGGGACGGCGGCTGGGAGCGGTCCTGTGGAAGACCTCCGACGAACATCTGGAGCCATTCAATGGCACGCGTTTCCGGTGTCGACATCCCGCGTGACAAGCGCGTGGAGGTCGCACTCACCTACGTCTTCGGTATCGGCCGCACCCAGTCGAAGGCGACCCTCGCCGCGACCGGTGTGAACCCGAACACCCGCGTTCGTGACCTGGCCGAAGAGGACCTGGTCAAGATCCGCGAGTACGTGGACGCCAACCTCAAGACCGAGGGTGACCTCCGTCGCGAGATCCAGGCCGACATCCGCCGCAAGGTCGAGATCGGCTGCTACCAGGGTCTGCGTCACCGTCGTGGCCTGCCGGTCCACGGTCAGCGCACCAGCACGAACGCTCGTACCCGCAAGGGCCCGCGTCGCGCCATCGCCGGCAAGAAGAAGCCGGGCAAGAAGTAGTCCTCAGCGGACGCTTGACCACGCGGTCTTCGCTGTAGGACCGACCACCTCCCTGTAGGAGTAAGAGATGCCCCCCAAGGGTCGTCAGGGCGCTGCCAAGAAGGTGCGCCGCAAGGAAAAGAAGAACGTCGCTCACGGCCACGCGCACATCAAGAGCACGTTCAACAACACGATCGTGTCCATCACGGACCCGACCGGCAACGTGATCTCCTGGGCCTCCGCCGGCCACGTCGGCTTCAAGGGCTCGCGCAAGTCCACCCCGTTCGCCGCGCAGATGGCCGCCGAGTCGGCCGCTCGCCGCGCGCAGGAGCACGGCATGCGCAAGGTCGACGTCTTCGTCAAGGGTCCGGGCTCCGGCCGTGAGACCGCCATCCGTTCGCTCCAGGCGACCGGTCTTGAGGTCGGCTCGATCCAGGACGTGACGCCCACGCCGCACAACGGCTGCCGTCCGCCCAAGCGTCGCCGCGTCTGACGCACGTCGTTCGACTTGAGGATCCGGGCGGTACGGCTCTTCGGAGCCGTATCGCCCGTACCCTTGTAATTCAGGGCATCAAATAGTGGGTGCCCCTGACTGAAGGATTCATCGCATGCTGATCGCTCAGCGTCCCTCGCTGACCGAAGAGGTCGTCGACGAGTTCCGCTCGCGGTTCGTGATCGAGCCGCTGGAGCCGGGCTTCGGCTACACCCTCGGCAACTCCCTGCGTCGTACGCTCCTCTCCTCGATCCCGGGTGCGGCGGTCACGTCCATCCGCATCGACGGTGTCCTGCACGAGTTCACCACCGTGCCGGGCGTCAAGGAGGACGTCACCGACCTCATCCTCAACATCAAGCAGCTGGTCGTCTCCTCGGAGCACGACGAGCCGGTAGTGATGTACCTGCGCAAGCAGGGCCCCGGCCTGGTCACCGCCGCGGACATCGCCCCGCCGGCCGGCGTCGAGGTGCACAACCCCGACCTGGTCCTGGCGACGCTGAACGCCAAGGGCAAGCTGGAGATGGAGCTGACCGTCGAGCGCGGTCGCGGCTACGTCTCCGCCGTCCAGAACAAGCAGGTGGGCCAGGAGATCGGCCGTATCCCGGTCGACTCCATCTACTCGCCGGTCCTCAAGGTCACCTACAAGGTCGAGGCGACCCGAGTCGAGCAGCGCACCGACTTCGACAAGCTGATCGTCGACGTCGAGACCAAGCAGGCCATGCGCCCGCGCGACGCCATGGCGTCCGCCGGCAAGACCCTGGTCGAGCTGTTCGGTCTCGCCCGCGAGCTGAACATCGACGCCGAGGGCATCGACATGGGTCCGTCCCCGACGGACGCCGCCCTGGCCGCCGACCTGGCGCTGCCGATCGAGGAGCTGGAGCTCACCGTTCGGTCGTACAACTGCCTCAAGCGCGAGGGCATCCACTCCGTGGGTGAGCTCGTCGCCCGCTCCGAGGCCGACCTGCTCGACATCCGCAACTTCGGTGCGAAGTCGATCGACGAGGTCAAGGCGAAGCTGGCCGGTATGGGCCTGGCCCTCAAGGACAGCCCGCCCGGATTCGACCCGACCGCCGCCGCCGACGCTTTCGGCGCCGACGACGACGCGGATGCCGGGTTCGTCGAGACCGAGCAGTACTGAGAGCTCGGGTCCGACTGACGGATCTTGGGTGCGGGTGCGCTGTGGCTTGTCGCGCAGTTCCCCGCGCCCCTTCCGGGCGCCTCTTCGAGGCGTCCCGGATCTCCGACGGGCGTCCGCCCGCTCGGATACTGACTCCGGTACCTGATACGGCCGGGGCAGACACCAAGGAGAAACACCATGCCGCGTCCCACCAAGGGTGCCCGTCTGGGCGGCGGTGCCGCGCACGAGAAGCTGATGCTGGCGAACCTCGCCCGCTCGCTCTTCGAGCACGGCCGCATCACCACCACCGAGGCCAAGGCCCGTCGCCTGCGCCCGGTCGCCGAGCGCCTGATCACCAAGGCGAAGAAGGGCGACATCCACAACCGTCGCCAGGTGCTGCAGACGATCACCGACAAGGGCATCGTCCACACCCTCTTCACCGAGATCGCTCCGCGCTACGCCGAGCGTCCGGGTGGCTACACCCGGATCACCAAGATCGGTAACCGCCGTGGCGACAACGCGCCCATGGCCGTGATCGAGCTGGTCGAGGGCGAGATCGCCAAGAAGGCGACCGTCGCCGAGGCCGAGGCCGCCACCAAGCGTGCGGTCAAGGAGGCCGACGAGGCCAAGGCCGCCGAGGCGGCCGAGGAGTCGAAGGACGCCTGACGCGTCTGACGTGTCAGTGACGGGCCCGCCCCTTTCCGGGGGCGGGCCCGTCCCGCATTCTGAGAGGAAGCACTCGGTGAGTGACGAGGTGGAGCCCGGATACGTCCGGGTGCGGCTGGACCTGTCGTACGACGGCAAGGACTTCTCCGGCTGGGCCAAGCAGCGCGAGGGCCAGCGCACCGTGCAGGGTGAGCTGGAGGACGCGATCCGGACCGTGACGCGGTCCAAGACCACGTACGAGCTGACGGTGGCCGGCCGGACGGACGCCGGGGTGCACGCCCGGGGCCAGGTCGCGCACGTCGATCTGCCCGTCGAGGTGTGGGCCGAGCACGAGGACAAGCTGCTGCGCCGGCTGGCCGGCCGGCTGTCGCACGACGTCCGGGTGTGGCGGGTCGCGGAGGCGCCCGCCGGGTTCAACGCGCGGTTCTCCGCGATCTGGCGGCGGTACGCGTACCGGGTCGTGGACCACCCGGCGGGAGTCGACCCGCTGCTGCGCGGGCACGTGCTGTGGCACGACTGGCCGCTGGACGTCGACGCGATGAACGCGGCGGCCGAACGGCTCGTCGGGGAGCACGACTTCGCCGCGTACTGCAAGAAGCGCGAGGGCGCCACGACCATCCGTACGCTCCAGCGGCTCGACTGGGAGCGGGACGCGGACGGGGTGATCACCGCGACCGTGAAGGCCGACGCGTTCTGCCACAACATGGTGCGGTCGCTGGTCGGCGCGCTGCTGTTCGTCGGCGACGGGCACCGGCCGGTGGACTGGCCGGGGAAGGTGCTGGCGGCCGGGGTGCGGGACTCGGCGGTGCACGTGGTGCGGCCGCACGGGCTGACCCTGGAGGAGGTCGGCTACCCGGCCGACTCGGAGCTCGCGGCCCGCAACCGGGAAGCGCGCAACAAGCGCACGCTCCCCGGGCGTTCCGGCGGCTGCTGCTAGACCGTCACGCGGATTCAGCGGCCGGGCAGTTGACGGCCAGGTCGCTGTTGACGGTGAGGTACGGGCGGACGCCGCCGACCGTCGGGTAGATGTCGGTCTTGTTGCGGTCGACGATGTCCCCGACGATCCGGCCGATCCGCACCGGCTCGGCGTCGCCGGCCAGCCGCAGCGCCAGGTCCCAGATCGCGCCCTCGTCGCCGCGGGCCGCCTTGAGCTGGGAGGTGCGCAGGGTGAAGCGGAAGGACGTCGGGTCCAGGACGGTGACCTCGGCCGAGATGTCGGCCGCGGACTCCGCGCGCGGGGTGCCGATGACGAACGGCTTGGTGTCCTCGGTGAACGAGGTGCCGTAGAGCCGGCCCTGGACCGTGATCGACGTCTCCGTCTGACGGATCGACAGCGCCTCGGCGTGCGCGGGGCGGTGCCAGGCGCGCAGCGCCAGGTAGCCGTCCACGGTCGGGTAGGCGATCATCCAGGTGAACGGGGAACCGGGCAGCGGCTCCAGGCCCAGCAGGTTCTTGCCCTCGGCGAGGTGGGAGACGACGCGGCGGCGCGCCTTGTCCTCGTCGCGGACGACGTGCAGGTCCCAACGGCCCTCGCCCAGCCGCAGCTTGGCGCGGTCCAGGACGGCCGTGTAAGGCGCGCCCGGAGTGGCGGGGGTGGCGAGGGGGACGCTGACCGGCTTGCCCTCCTTGCGGCGGGTGACGGTCAGCGAGAGGTCGTCGCCGGCCAGGCCCTTGCC
The DNA here is from genome assembly GCF_020099395.1 of Streptomyces mobaraensis. NCBI lineage: Bacteria > Bacillati > Actinomycetota > Actinomycetes > Kitasatosporales > Streptomycetaceae > Streptomyces > Streptomyces mobaraensis. Next base: position 4,260,864 of record NZ_CP083590.1, read on the forward strand.
GTCGACGGAGACGACGATGTTGCCGTCGGCGTCGACGCGGGTGGAGGCGGTGGCCTTGAGCGGTCGGCGGACTATCTCCTTCAGCGCCTCGGAGACCGGCTTGCGGGCCGGCTGGGCGACCGGGCGGTGCCGCAGCGGCCGGATGACCTTGCCGATGGTGCGGCGCAGGCTCTGGCCCAGCGGGACGGTCTTGTCCGGGGCGGCCGCGGCGTCGGCGGAGCGCGGGGTGGTGTCCACGCCCAGGCTGCGGATCAGGTCCTCGTAGGCGTCGGCGATCTGCTCGGGGGCGTAGCGCTGGGCGGAGACCTGGGCGGCGGCGCCCATGGTGCGGCGCAGCTCGTCGTCCTCGATGAGCCGGAGCAGGCCCTTGGCGATGCCCTCGCTGTCGCCGACGGGGACGAGGAGGCCGTCCTTGCCATCGGTGATGATCTCGCCGGGGCCGTGCGGGCAGTCGGTGGCGACGACGGGGACGCCGCAGTTCATGGCCTCCACGATCGTCATGCCGAACGACTCCTCGCGGGAGGTGACGGCGGCGATGGAGCCCTTGGCCCACTCGGTCTCGATGGGCGAGTGGGCGCCCATGAGAGTGATCGTTTCGGTGAGGTCGAGGCGGTCGATCTGGGCGCGGAGCTTGGCCAGTTCGGGGCCGCGGCCGTAGATGCGCAGGTTCCAGTCGGGGCGCTTGGCGTGCACGGTGGCCCAGGCGGCGACCAGCAGGTCGTAGCGCTTGACCGGGATCAGGCGGCCGGCGGCGACGACGAGCTTGGTGGCCGGGTCGGCGGGCTCGACCTCGCTGGGCGGGCAGCCGTTGGGGATGCAGATGATCTTCGTCTTGACGTCGGGGAACTGCTCGCGGTGGGTGCGGGCGTCCGCCTCGGAGACGGTGGTGTGGGCGTCCAGGTGCGGGATGGCGCGGTCCTGGGCGGCGCGGATGTTCGGCTCGTGGGTGCCGTAGATCCGGTGCTCCTGGCCGATCTTCAGGTAGCGGTCCTGGCCGAAACCGGCCAGGTACATCACCAGGCCGGGGCGGGTGGCGACGACGACGTCGGCGTCCGTCTCGGCGAGGTGGTCGGCCACCCGGCGGTCGGTGAGGGCGCTGAAGTGGGCGCCCTTCGCCTCCTTGGGCGGGATGTAGGCGCTGTCCTGCGACAGAAGCGGGTCGCCGCGGTCGGCCCCGTGGTCCTCACGGGTGTCGATCAGGTTGACCAGCTTGACCTTGGGGTGGAGCGGCAGCCGGGGGACCTTGCCGGTCCGCAGGATCGACACGATCTCCACGTCGTGCCGGGCGGCGAGCGCACTGGCGACGTTGAACGTGGAGCGGATGGTGCCGCCGATGCCGTACGCGTTCTGCAACAGGAAAGAGATCTTCATGGCGGTGTGTGCGCGACACGCCTCTGCCGGCGCCGCGTCCGTCCTTCCCCCTGGCCTGGGTACTCGGGGTCCGTCCCCTGCCGGCCGGTCGTGGACGACCGGTCTGTACCGGATGAGACCGCCGACGGGGGGTTCGGTTGCCTGGGCAGCCTACATTGTGGCCTCTGTCACCCATCGGGCGGTGGTCGGCGGGGACCGTGCCGGGGGTGAACCGGGGGCGTGCCGGTGGACCGCCGGGCGCCCTCTATTCGTATGTGCGTTCGCATTTCGTGTTCGCGTCGTGATGTCCCCGTGCGTCAATCGTGGCGCCGTCCGCTCATCCTGGGATCTCGACAAGATCGAGACGTCCCCCGGGGGACCCGACACCGGAATGACCGCCGGTGGCCGGGGTGCGGGACGCGGAACCGCGGGGGGTGCCGGTGCGACGCCGGTGTGGCGTGACGGGCCCCGGCCCCCGGCGACTGGAAGGGTGGGGGACGTGAAGGCGAGAACGGCGGCCGCGCTGTGTGCGGCCGTGACGGTGGGAATGCTGGTGCCGGTGGCCGGCTGCGCGGGGGGCGGGGACGGCCGCGGCAACGACGGGAAGCGCTCGGTGGGGGCCGGGGACGCGCGGGATCGGGGGCCGGCGGCGGGCGAGGCGTCCGGCGAGGCGTCCGGTGCGTCGCCCGGTGCGTCGCTCGGTGCGTCCGAGGAGGCCGGTGACGGGCGGCGGGCCGGGCGGCTCGGCGGCGTCGAGCTCGCCAAGGACGAGGTGTCCGGGCTGGTGATCGAACAGGCGCCGCCGGGCTCCGCCGGCCGCGGCACGCCCACCGCCGACCGGGCCGCGTGCCGGCCGCTGGCCACGGCACTGGGCTCGCAGCCGCGGCCGCGGCCGCTGGAGTCGGTGATGTCCACGTTCGCGGGCGAACAGGACGGACCCGACGAGGGGCTGCTCGGCACCGTGCGAGTCGCCGAGTACCGGCCCGGCGAGGCCGCGGCCACCCTCCGCGGGCTGCGCGACGCGGCGGCGGGCTGCGCGGGCGGGTTCACCATGCGGACGGGCGAGGGCGAACGGCAGGTGTTCGACGCGGTCGAGAACGTGACGGCGCCCCGGCTGGGGGACGAGGCGGCCGCCTACCGGCTCACCAACGCGGTGGAGGAAGCGCCGACGCTGATCACTGTGGTGCGGTCGGGGGAGGTGCTGTCCATGTTCTTCGCCACGAGCCTTGGGGATCCTGGGCGGGCGGAGATTCCGGAGCGGTTGGTGGTGGCGCAGGTGGGGAGGGTCGAGAAGGCGGGGTTGCGGCCGGCGGGTGCCGCCGATGGCAAGGGGGCCGGTGGGGTGGGGGTGCTGCCGCAGGGGGACGAGGGGTAGCGCCTGCGGCGGGCTGTGCCCCGGTCCCTCCCCCAGAGGGGGTACCCCCACCTTCGCCGATTCCTGGGGGCAAGCCCCCAGACCCCCTTTTCGCGGCCGCGCCGCTCGTCCTCAAGCGCCGGACGGGCTGAAATCAGCCCGTCCGGCGCTTGAGGACAACCGCGCGGAGCGCGGTTTCGGGGGTGCGGGGGCTTGCCCCCGCAAGAAACTGGGGGCACCTCCCAGCGGTAGCTGGGGGAGAAAGGGCGGGACCGGGGCACCAGCCCGCCGCAGGCGCCCCCGTCAGTGGGTGACGGACGACGCCGCCGCTGCCGCAGCCGCCGCCCGCCCCCGGGCCAGAATGCGGCCGAAAGCGTACGTCGACACGTCCCGACCGGCATCGAGCGCCTTGCGCTCGCCCGCGGTCACCGGGCTGTTGTCCGCGTTCCCCGCGACCGTGAAGTACGCGTACCGCCCCTCCGCGTTCGCCGTCAGCCGGCAGGCCGTCGCCCGGCAGAAGGCGGCGGCGCCGTCGCCGGGCAGGGCGGCGATGTTGCCCGTCGACTGGGCCTTCGCCTTGTCCGCGGCGGCCTTGGTGTCGAAGACGGCGACGCCGACCGTCACGGCCACCCCGTCGCGTACGTACGTGGCGCGCAGCACCTGGCGGCAGCCGTTGGAGGACAGGACGGAGCCGAGGGCGCCCTGGGTGACGGAGGCGCAGTCGGTGGTGGCCGCGGTGGCGGTCCGCTCGTACGTCCGGCCGGACAGGGTGGGCTTGGCGTCGGGGAACAGCGTTCCGGTGGTCAGCGGGGCCTTGTCCTTCTCCGCGCTGGAGATGAAGGCCCGCGGGTCCTGGGGCGGGGGCGGGGCGACCGGGGCGAAGGTGGGTTCGGGGGTGCCGGGGGATCCGGAGGAGGCGGGCGCGGAGGCGCCGGCGGCCTGCTTGCCGCCGGTCCCGCCCCCGCCCCCGTTGCCGTCGGACCGCACGATCGCGGTGGCCACGATCGCCGCCACCCCGCCCGCGGCCAGCATCCCGCCGCCGATCATCAGCAGCTTCCGGCGGCGGTCACGCGCCGCCGTGTCCGCGGCGAGCGCCGCCCAGTCCGGCGTTCCTCCGCCCGGTCCCCCCTGCCCAAAGCTCATGGGGCGCATCGTAGACCGGGCGCCCGCCGGGTAAACCGGTTGGTGGCGTCCCGGAAAGCCGACACAATGCGCGCTATGGGGCATGTCGAGGTCGCGCACGTCGAGTACTACCTGCCGGACGGCCGGCCGCTGCTGGGGGACGTGTCCTTCCGGGTCGGCGAAGGAGCCGCCGTCGCGCTGGTCGGCGCCAACGGTGCCGGGAAGACGACGCTGCTGCGGCTGATCGCCGGGGATCTCCAGCCGCACGGCGGGACGGTCTCCGTCGGGGGCGGGCTCGGGGTGATGCCGCAGTTCGTGGGGTCCGTACGGGACGAGCGGACCGTGCGCGACCTGCTCGTCTCCGTGGCGCCGCCGCGGATCCGGGAGGCCGCCGCGGCCGTCGACGCCGCCGAGCACGCGATCATGACCGTCGACGACGAGGCCGCGCAGATGGCGTACGCCCAGGCCCTGTCCGACTGGGCCGAGGCGCGCGGCTACGAGGCCGAGACCACGTGGGACATGTGCACCATGGCGGCGCTCGGCGTGCCGTACGAGCAGGCCCAGTGGCGGCAGGTGCGCACCCTCTCCGGCGGCGAGCAGAAGCGCCTGGTGCTGGAGTCGCTGCTGCGCGGCACCGACGAGGTGCTGCTGCTGGACGAGCCGGACAACTACCTCGACGTCCCCGGAAAGCGCTGGCTGGAGGAGCGGCTGCGCGAGACGAAGAAGACGGTTCTCTTCGTCTCACACGACCGCGAGCTGCTCGCCCGCTCCGCCGAGAAGATCATCAGCGTGGAGCCGGGGCCGGCGGGCAGCGACGTCTGGGTGCACGGCGGCGGCTTCGCCACGTACCACGAGGCCCGCAAGGAGCGCTTCGCCCGCTTCGAGGAGCTGCGCAGGCGGTGGGACGAGAAGCACGCCCAGCTGAAGAAGCTGGTGATCTCGCTGCGGCAGGCCGCCAGCATCAGCCACGAGCTCGCCTCCCGCTACGCCGCCGCCCAGACCCGGCTGCGCAAGTTCGAGGAGGCCGGCCCGCCGCCCGAGCCGCCGCGCGAGCAGGACATCCGGATGCGGCTGCGCGGCGGCCGGACCGGCGTACGGGCCGTGACCTGCGCGGGGCTGGAGCTGACCGGTCTGATGAAGCCGTTCGACCTGGAGGTCTTCTACGGGGAGCGGGTCGCCGTCCTCGGGTCGAACGGGTCGGGGAAGTCGCACTTCCTGCGGCTGCTGGCGGGGGAGGACGTCGCGCACACCGGGCAGTGGAAGCTGGGCGCCCGCGTCGTCCCCGGTCACTTCGCGCAGACGCACGCGCACCCCGAGCTGATGGGCCGCACGCTCGTCGACATCCTGTGGACGGAGCACGCCAGGGACCGGGGCGCCGCGATGTCCGCGCTGCGCCGGTACGAACTGGACCAGCAGGGGGACCAGCTCTTCGAGCGGCTCTCCGGCGGGCAGCAGGCCCGCTTCCAGATCCTGCTGCTGGAGCTGGCGGGCACCACGGCCCTGCTGCTGGACGAGCCGACGGACAACCTGGACCTGGAGAGCGCGGAGGCGTTGCAGCAGGGGCTGGAGGCGTACGAGGGGACGGTGCTCGCCGTCACCCACGACCGCTGGTTCGCGCGTGCGTTCGATCGTTTTCTGGTCTTCGGGAGTGACGGGCGGGTGCGGGAGGCTTCGGAGCCGGTGTGGGACGAGAAGCGGGTCGCGCGGGTGCGGTGAGGGTGAGGGCGGACGGGGGCGCGCGGTCGGCCGGGGGGTCGGGGGGTGTCCCCCGGGAGGGCGCGGTGGATGAGAAGCGGGTCGCGCGGGTGGGTGAGGCCGGTGGGGGGCCTGGGGTCCGCCGCCGGTGGGACCATGTGTTTTGACCCCGTGGGTGGGCGCCCGGTACTCTACGAGTTCGTTATGCGTATTGGCTTGGTCGTTCTCACGCGAGGGGCCCTTACGCTTGTCCGCCAGGTTGATCGCCGGCGGCCGGCACACGGGTTGCGTCCCCGTTGTGCGGCCAAGCCCGCGTGATCGTCCATGCGGACCGTGTCAGGACCCACACTCACTGAAGAAGCGAAGGCTACGACCGTGCGTACGTTCAGCCCCAAGCCCGGCGATGTCCAGCGCCAGTGGCACATCATCGACGCGCAGGACGTCGTCCTGGGCCGTCTGGCCTCTCAGGCCGCCTCCCTGCTGCGCGGCAAGCACAAGCCCGTGTACGCCCCGCACATGGACATGGGTGACTTCGTCGTCATCATCAACGCGGACAAGGTCCACCTGTCCGGCAACAAGAAGACCCAGAAGATGGCCTACCGCCACTCTGGCTTCCCGGGTGGTCTGCGCTCCGTCCGTTACGACGAGCTGCTCGACAAGAACCCGGAGAAGGCCGTCGAGAAGGCGATCAAGGGCATGCTGCCCAAGAACTCCCTCGGCCGTCAGATGCTCTCGAAGCTGAAGGTCTACTCGGGCGACCAGCACCCGCACGCCGCCCAGCAGCCGCAGCCGTTCGAGATCACCCAGGTCAAGCAGGGCTAAGTCCCGGCCACCGCCGAACCAGAAAGTCTGAGGAGAATCGTGGCTGAGACCACCGCCGAGATGCCGGTCGAGGGCGTCGAGGAGTACACCACCGAGACCGAGGTCGTGGAGTCGGAGTACACCTCCGAGTCCCTCGCGTCCCGCTTTGGCGACCCGCAGCCGGCCGCCGGCCTGGGCCGTCGCAAGAACGCCATCGCCCGTGTCCGGATCGTTCCGGGCTCCGGCAAGTGGAAGATCAACGGTCGCACCCTTGAGGACTACTTCCCCAACAAGGTGCACCAGCAGGAAGTCAACGAGCCCTTCAAGGTGCTCGAGCTCGACGACCGTTACGACGTCATCGCCCGCATCTCGGGTGGCGGCGTCTCCGGCCAGGCCGGCGCCCTGCGCCTCGGCGTGGCCCGTGCCCTCAACGAGGCCGACGTCGACAACAACCGCGGCCCGCTGAAGAAGGCCGGCTTCCTCAAGCGCGACGACCGTGCGGTCGAGCGCAAGAAGGCCGGTCTCAAGAAGGCCCGCAAGGCCCCGCAGTACAGCAAGCGCTAATCCGGCGGTTCGCTGCTTCTGCTCGAACGCCCCGGCGGCACGATCCGTGCTGCCGGGGCGTTCGGCTATGTGGCACCGGTCGCTCTGTGGCGTCCGTGGTCTCTGTGGCGTCCATGGCATCCATGGCGTCCATGGCCACGCGTCACCCGTACGGGTCAGGGGTCACTCGTACGGGCCACTCGGGGCGGGTACCCCGTATACCTGGGAGACTTCGGTCACCTGGCGGCAACGCTTTGGCCCAGGGCTCGACACCTCAAGTACAAGGCTCAAGGACAAGGGGCTCCCTCCAGGGCCCCGCACTCCCGCGTTTTTCGGAGGACACCAGTGGGACGACTCTTCGGTACGGACGGTGTGCGCGGCGTCGCCAACGCCGATCTGACGGCCGAGCTCGCGCTCGGCCTGTCGGTCGCCGCGGCGCACGTGCTCGCCGAGGCGGGGACGTTCGAGGGCCATCGCCCGGTGGCGGTGGTCGGTCGCGATCCGCGGGCGTCCGGGGAGTTCCTGGAGGCCGCCGTGGTGGCCGGACTGGCCAGCGCGGGCGTCGACGTGCTGCGGGTCGGCGTGCTGCCGACGCCCGCCGTCGCGTACCTCACCGGCGCGCTCGGCGCCGACCTGGGCGTCATGCTCTCCGCCAGCCACAACGCGATGCCCGACAACGGGATCAAGTTCTTCGCCCGCGGCGGCCACAAGCTCGCCGACGAGCTGGAGGACCGCATCGAGCGGACGTACCGGGCGCACGCCACCGGCGAGCCCTGGGACCGGCCCACCGGCGCCGGCGTCGGCCGCGTCCGCGACTACGACCAGGGCTTCGACAACTACGTCGCCCACCTGATCGGCGTCCTGCCCAACCGCCTCGACGGCCTCAAGGTCGTCATCGACGGCGCGCACGGTGCCGCGTCCCGCGTCTCGCCCGAGGCGTTCTCGCGGGCCGGCGCCGAGGTCGTCACCATCGGCACCGACCCCGACGGGCTCAACATCAACCACGAGTGCGGCTCCACGCACCTGGACAAGCTGCGGGCCGCGGTCGTCGAGCACGGTGCCGACCTCGGTGTGGCCCACGACGGTGACGCCGACCGGTGCCTCGCCGTGGACGCCACCGGTGCCGAGGTCGACGGCGACCAGATCCTCGCCGTCCTCGCGCTCGCCATGCGCGAGGCGGGCTCGCTGCGGAAGAACACCGTCGTCGCCACCGTCATGTCCAACCTGGGCTTCAAGCTCGCCATGGAGCGGGAGGGCGTCCAGCTCGTCCAGACCGCGGTCGGCGACCGCTACGTCCTGGAGGAGATGAAGGCCAACGGCTTCGCCCTCGGCGGCGAGCAGTCCGGGCACGTCATCGCCCTCGACCACGCGACGACCGGCGACGGCACGCTGACCGGGCTGATGCTGGCCGCTCGCGTCGCGGCGACGGGGCGGCCGCTGCGGGAGCTGGCCGGGGTGATGGAGCGGCTGCCGCAGGTGCTCATCAACGTCCGGGACGTCGACAAGTCGCGGGTCGGGTCTTCGCAGGAGCTTGCCGAGGCTGTGGCGGACGCGGAGCGGGAGCTTGGTGCTACCGGGCGGGTGCTGCTGCGGTCTTCCGGTACGGAGCCGTTGGTGCGGGTGATGGTGGAGGCCGCTGATATCGAGCAGGCTCGGGCTGTGGCTCAGCGGCTTGCCGATGTGGTGAAGTCGGCGCTCGGGTAGCGCCGGGTGCGGGTGCCGCCGGGGGCGGGATGGGGGGTGCCCCTGTCCCGCCCCTTCCCGTTTCTTGCGGGAGCTCCGCCCCCGCACCCCCGAGCGCACCTGCGGTGCGCGTCCTCAAGCTCCCCCAGAGGGGGCACCCCCAACAGGCTGATCACAGCTTGCGGAGCGACAGGCGCTGCACCTTGTGGTCCGGGCCCTTGCGGAGGATGAGGCTGGAGCGGCCTCGGGTGGGGGCCACGTTTTCCAGGAGGTTGGGCTTGTTGATGGTCCGCCAGTTGCGGCGGGCGAAGTCCAGGGCCTCCTCCTCCGAGACCTGGGTGTAGCGGCGGAAGAACGAGTCGGGGTCCTGGAAGGCCGTCTCGCGGAGCTTCTTGAACCGCGAGTAGTACCAGCGCTCGATGTCCTCGGCCCGCGCGTCCACGTAGATGCTGAAGTCGAAGAAGTCCGCGAGCCCGACCCGGGTCCGGCCGTCGCGGCCGGGCAGGGCGGGCTGGAGGACGTTGAGGCCCTCGATGATCAGGATGTCCGGGCGGTGCACGGTGAGGCGCTCGTCGGGGACGATGTCGTAGATCAGGTGGGAGTAGACGGGCGCGGACACCTCGTCCTTCCCGGCCTTCACATCCGCCACGAAGCGCGTCAGGGCCCGGCGGTCGTACGACTCCGGGAAGCCCTTACGGGACATCAGGCCGCGGCGCTGGAGTTCCGCGTTGGGCAGCAGGAAGCCGTCCGTGGTCACCAGTTCGACGCGCGGGTGCTCGGGCCAGCGGGCCAGCAGGGCGCGCAGCAGCCGGGCCGTGGTCGACTTGCCGACCGCGACGCTGCCGGCGACGCCGATGACGAACGGCGTGCCGCGCTGGGCGCCCTTCTCGCCGAGGAAGGTGTTCAGCGCGCCGCGCAGGCTTCCGCTGGCGCCCACGTAGAGGTTGAGCAGCCGGGAGAGCGGCAGGTAGACGTCGCGGACCTCGTCCAGGTCGACGACGTCGCCCAGCCCGCGCAGGCGCTCGACCTCCTCCGCGGTGAGCGGGAGGGGGGTGTTCTCGCGCAGCGCGCTCCACTCGGCACGCGTCAGGTCGACGAAGAGCGACGACTGGTGCGTGGGCGAGTGAGCCGTGCGGCGTCGTTGCTGCGGCTGCTCTGGGGTGGTCGGCACGGGGCCCATTGTGCGCGGGTGGCGCGGGGCGATCACTGCGGGGTGTGGGGTTCGGGGGACTGGCGGGGTGTCGGTGAGGTGCCCGGCGGAAACCGTAGGGATCTTCTGAGGTCCGCGGGGTACCCGTAGGGGACCCGGCGGCGCGGGGGAGTGAAGATCCGGCGCGGGCCCTGTACCTACTCACGGGTCAGGAATACGGTCCCACCCTCCGGCCGCCCCGGCATCCTGCGAGGGACCCCCCGTGTTCGTTCTCCGGCTCGTGCTCCGGCTCATCCGCAAGACCTTCCACCGCGTCACGCGCCCCCGCGCCGGTGTACCCGGCGCACGCCCGGGGGCGCACGAGACGAGTGACGCCTTCGCCGAACGGGTGCGGGCCGAGCTCTGCGACGACCTGCCCGACGAGGACCTCGGCCAGGACCTGGGGGACTGCCTCGACCAGTACCATTTCGGCAGCAAGCCGCGCTGCGAGGAGGTCGAGTACCTGGAGCTCGTCCAGGAGGCCATCGACCGCATCGAGCGCGGACGGTGAACCGGGCGTCGGCGTTGACCGGCGAGGGGTGACACCGGGGCCGTACGCTGCAGTCCATGTGCGGAATCGTGGGTTATGTGGGAGGGCGGTCCGCCCTCGACGTCGTCTTGGCCGGGCTGCGCCGGCTGGAGTACCGCGGCTACGACTCGGCCGGGGTCGCCGTGCTCGCCGACGGCGGGCTCGCCGCGGCCAAGAAGGCGGGCAAGCTCGCCAACCTGGAGAAGGAGCTCGCCGACCGGCCGCTGCCCTCCGGCACCACCGGCATCGGCCACACCCGCTGGGCCACCCACGGCGGCCCCACCGACGCCAACGCCCACCCGCACCTCGACAACCCCGGGCGGGTCGCCGTCGTCCACAACGGCATCATCGAGAACTTCGCCGCCCTCCGCGCCGAGCTCGCCGAGCGCGGGCACGCGCTGGCCTCCGAGACGGACACGGAGGTCGTCTCGCACCTGCTGTCCGAGGCGTTCTCCTCCTGCGGCGACCTCGCCGAGGCCATGCGGCAGGTGTGCCGCCGCCTGGAGGGCGCGTTCACGCTCGTCGCGGTGCACGCCGACGATCCCGACGTGGTCGTGGGCGCCCGCCGCAACTCGCCGCTGGTGGTGGGCGTCGGCGACGGCGAGGCGTTCCTCGCCTCCGACGTCGCCGCGTTCATCGCGCACACCCGCGAGGCCCTCGAACTCGGTCAGGACCAGGTCGTCGAGGTGCGCCGGGACGCCGTCACCGTGACGGACTTCGAGGGCGCGCCGGCGGACGTCCGCGCGTACCACGTGGACTGGGACGCGTCCGCCGCCGAGAAGGGCGGCTACGACTACTTCATGCTCAAGGAGATCGCCGAGCAGCCGAAGGCCGTCGCCGACACCCTGCTGGGGCGCATCGACGCCTCGGGGTCGCTGACGCTGGACGAGGTGCGCATCCCGGCGTCCGTGCTGCGCGAGGTCGACAAGGTCGTCATCGTCGCGTGCGGGACGGCGTACCACGCGGGGATGATCGCCAAGTACGCGATCGAGCACTGGACCCGCATCCCCTGCGAGACCGAGCTGGCCAGCGAGTTCCGCTACCGCGACCCGATCCTCGACCAGCGCACGCTGGTGATCGCCATCTCGCAGTCCGGCGAGACGATGGACACGCTGATGGCGCTGCGGCACGCGCGCGAGCAGGGCGCGAAGGTGCTCGCCATCTGCAACACCAACGGCTCGACGATCCCCCGGGAGTCGGACGCCGTGCTGTACACGCACGCCGGTCCCGAGGTCGCCGTCGCGTCGACGAAGGCGTTCCTGACGCAGCTCGTGGCCTGCTACCTGGTCGCGCTGTACCTGGGGCAGGTGCGCGGGACGAAGTGGGGCGACGAGATCCAGTCCGTGATCCGGGAGCTGGACGGCATCGGGACGCAGGTCGAGGAGGTCCTGGAGACCATGGAGCCGGTGCGCGAGCTGGCGCGCTCGCTGGCCGGCAAGAACACCGTCCTCTTCCTCGGCCGGCACGTCGGCTACCCGGTGGCCCTGGAGGGCGCGCTCAAGCTCAAGGAGCTCGCCTACATGCACGCCGAGGGCTTCGCCGCCGGCGAGCTCAAGCACGGGCCGATCGCGCTGATCGAGGACGACCTGCCGGTGGTCGTCGTCGTCCCGTCGCCGCGCGGCCGGTCCGTCCTGCACGACAAGATCGTCTCCAATATCCAGGAGATCCGGGCCCGGGGCGCGCGGACGATCGTCATCGCCGAGCGCGGCGACGAGGCGGTCCGGCCGTACGCCGACCACCTCGTCGAGATCCCGGCCACCCCGGTGCTCCTCCAGCCGCTCGTCGCCACCGTCCCGTTGCAGGTCTTCGCCTGCGAACTGGCCACCGCCCGCGGCAACGAGGTCGACCAGCCGCGCAACCTGGCGAAGTCGGTGACCGTCGAATGATCGTCGGAGTCGGTATCGACGTCGCCGAGATCGACCGCTTCGACGCGGCGCTGCGGCGCACGCCCGGGATGGCCGAACGGCTCTTCGTCGAGCGCGAGCTGTACCTGCCGAGCGGCGACCGCCGCGGGATCGCCTCGCTCGCCGCGCGGTTCGCCGCCAAGGAGGCCCTGGCGAAGGCTCTGGGCGCGCCGCCCGGACTGCTGTGGACGGACGCGGAGGTGACCACCGGCGAGCACGGACGGCCCGGGCTCACCGTCTCCGGGACGGTCGCGGCGCGGGCGGAGCTGCTGGGCGTGCGGTCGTGGCACGTGTCGCTCAGCCATGACGCGGGGGTGGCTTCGGCGGTGGTGATCGCGGAGGCGTGAGCCTGTTGCTGTGATCTTGGCGCTGGCGGGGCGCCGCGGGCACGGGCAGGATGCGGCGCATGACGGATGCCACGCACCTCACGCACATCGCGGCCCCCGAAGGGGTCGCCCCCGCCGGCGGCTACAGCCACGTCGTGATCGGGACCGGGCGGCTGGTCGCCGTCTCGGGGCAGGTCGCGCTCGACGAAGACGGGCGGGTGGTGGGGGAGGGGGACATCCGCGCCCAGACGCGGCAGGTTTTCGAGAATCTGCGGCGGTGTCTGGCGGGGGCGGGGGCTTCCTTCGACGACGTCGTGAAGTTGACGTACTTCCTGACGGACGTGGCGCATCTGCCGGTGATACGGGAGGTGCGGGACGAGTTCGTGGACGCGGGGCGCCTGCCGGCGAGTTCGGCCGTCCAGGTCGTGGCCTTGTTCCGGCCGGAGTTGTTGATCGAGGTGGAGGCATTGGCGATGGTGTGAGGCCCCGGTCCCTCCCTTTCGCCTTTCCTGGGGCTGCGCCCCAGACCCCGCTTGTCGCGGCTTCGCCGCTCGTCCTCAAACGCCGGACGGGCTGAATGGTGCCTGGGCGCGCCACTCAGCCCGTCCGGCGTTTGAGGACAGCGCCCGGAGGGCGCTTCGGGGGGGGCGGGGGCTTGCCCCCGCAAGAAACGGTGAAAGGGAGGGACCGGGGCACCCCACCCGATCCGCGCGTTCGCGTTCCCGCGCCCATCTCCCGCGCGTATCGTCGGCGTTGATGCCCAGGCGCGGAAAGGGACGGATGTGCACCCCGCAAAGGAACGCATCGCCGCGGTGTTCGGAAGCACGCAAGGCAGCGGATACCTGCTGACCCCCCGGGTCGTCCTCACCGCCGCCCACGTCGTCGGCGACTGCGACGCGCCTCGGGTGATCGTGCCCGGTGGTGTCGGGCAGGTGGGCTGTCGGGTGGTGTGGGCGCGGGACGACAGCCGGCGGTGTGACGCCGCGCTGCTCGTCGCGGAGCGGGACGTCGTGCCGGAGGACGTGGCGGACGGCTTCGAGCCGCTGGTCTGGGGGCGGGCGTACGACCTGCGGGCCTGGGCCGGGGCGCAGGCGATCGGGTTTCCGCAGGTGCAGCGGGACGGGCACGGCGAGCTGGACACCGAGCAGCTGCTCGGCACGCTCAAGCCGGGCAGCAATCTGCTCAGCGGGCGGCACGTCCTGGACTGCGCGTACGGCGCGCCCGAGCCGCCGGGCGGCGGCGGTTCGCCGTGGGCCGGGATGTCGGGTGCCGGCGTGTTCGTGGACGGGCTGCTCGCCGGTGTGGTGTGCGCGGACCCGGCCGGCTGGCGGCACGGGCGGCTGACGGTGACGCCGTCGGCCACGCTGTGGGCGGACTTCCGGTTCCTGAGCGAGTGCCTGCTGGCCGGGCACAAGCCGGAGTCGCGGTCGCTGGCGTCGCCCCGGCAGCTGGAGACCGAGGAGTTCGAGCGGCGGTTCCGCGAGTACGTGATCGAGAAGTCCGGCGAGCTGACGATCATCGGGCTGACGCTCTCCGACGGCGAGGCCGAGACGTGGCCGCTCGACACCGCGTACCTCAGCCTGGAGCTCGTCGGCCGGGCGCGGGACGCGCGCCGGGACGGGTTCGGGCTGCGGACGGCCGTCGAACCGCCCGACCGCGCCGAGCCGACGCCCCGCCGCGCGGAGGAGGCGCTGGCCGGGCACCGGCGGGTGCTGCTGCGCGGCGCGGCCGGTTCGGGCAAGACGACGCTGCTCCAGTGGCTCGCGACCGTCACCGCGCGCGGTGATCTGCCGCCGGGGCTGGGGCACTTGAGCGGCTGTTTACCGCTGCTGCTGCCGCTGCGGAACCTCGTCCGCGGCGGGGAGCCGCCGCAGCCGGAGGAGTTCCTGGCCGCCGCGGCCCGTCCGCTGGCCGGGCTGCCGGCCGCGCAGGGCTGGGTGACCCGCCGGCTCACCGAGGGCACGGTGCTGCTGCTGATCGACGGGGTGGACGAGGTCCCCGAGGCGGACCGCAGACGCACGCTGGCCTGGGTGAAGGACCTGCTCGCCGCGTACCCCGAGGCCCGCTACATGATCACCACGCGGCCGTCGGCGGTCCGCGAGGGCTGGCTCGCCGACGCCGGGTTCGTCGAGCTGGAACTGCTCCCGATGGGCCGCGCCGACGTCCTCGCCTTCATCGACCGCTGGCACACGGCCGCCGGGCAGGCGCGGGACGAGCGGCTGCGCGGCTTCCGGGACGCGCTCGCCGCCGCCGTCGTCACCAAACGCGACCTCGGCCGGCTGGCCACCAACCCGCTGATGTGCGCCCTGATCTGCGCCCTCAACCGGTCCCGGCGCGGCTACCTCCCGCACGGGCGGATGGAGCTGTACCGCGCGGCCCTGGACCTGCTGCTGATCCGGCGCGACCGCGAGCGGGACATCGCGGTGGGGCTGGAGGGCCCCGAGCTGGAGCAGGCGCAGCCCGCGCTGCTCCAGAAGATCGCCTACTGGCTGATCCGCAACGGGCGTTCGCAGATCGAGTGGCACAAGGCCGTGGAGATCCTGGACCGGGCGCTGCCCGCCATGCCCGCCGTCGCCGCGCGCGGCAGCGCCGAGGAGATCCTGCGCCACCTGGTGCTGCGCAGCGGCCTGCTGCGGCAGCCCACGGCCGAGACGCTGGACTTCATCCACCGCACCTTCCAGGACTTCCTGGGCGCCCAGGCCGCCGTCGACGACTGGGACTTCGACCTGCTCGTCAACAACGCCCACGACGACCAGTGGGAGGACGTCCTGCGGATGGCCGTCGGCCACGCCCCGCCCCGGGCGCGGGGCGAGCTGCTGCGGATGCTGCTGGACCGCGGCGAGCGCGAGGCGCACCACCGGCACCGGCTGCGGCTGCTCGCCGCCGCCTGCCTGGAGCACGCGACGGAGATCGCCCCGGACGTACGGGACCGCGTCGAGCGGGCCGCCGCCGAGCTGGTGCCGCCGCGCGACACGGAGGCGGCGAAGGCGCTCGCGGAGGCCGGGCAGGTCGTCCTCGACCTGCTGCCGGGGCCGGACGGGCTGAGCGACGAGGTCGCGCACGCGGTCGTCGTCACCGCGACGGCCGTCGCCGACGACCGGGCGATCCCGCTGCTGGCCCGCTACGCCCGGCACCCGTTCCGCCAGGTGCGCGCCCAACTCGCCTGGTCCTGGGACAACTTCGACACCCGGCACTACGTCGACGCCGTCATCGGCGAACTCTCCCACGACGACGGGCTCGCCTTCGTCGCCAAGAGCGTCGCGCACCTGCGGGAGCTGGCCCGGCTGGGCGGGCGGCCCGAGGTGTGGTGCCGGGGGGTGTGGCGGCCCGAGGAACTGCGGGAGGCGGTGACGCCCGTCCTGCGGGACCTGTCCCTGCGGGAAGGGCCGGAGGACACCGACCTCCGCTTCCTCCGCGACGCCCCGCCGCTGCGGTCCCTGCGGATCGCCGACACCCGGCGCGTCACCCACCTGGGGGCCGTCCCCAGCGGCGCCCTCGAACGCCTCCGGCTCTCGCTGCGGGAACGCCCCGACGGGCTGGAGCGGCTGCCCGGCATGGCCCGGCTGCGCTCCCTCCACCTCGACTGGCTCCAGCCGGAGGGCGAGCCGCCGGCCCTGCGGCTGCCGGACGGCCTGGAGGAACTGGTCCTCGGCCGCTGGGCCTCCGCCTGGGAACCGGAGGCCGTCCGCCTGGAGGGCCACCCCCGCCTGCGCCGGCTCTCCTTCGAGTACGCCCTCTTCCCGGCGGACGCCCGCGCCGCGCTCGCCACACTGCGCGGCCTGCACACCCTGAGCATCATGGGCGAGGACCCGCGCTTCCTGGAGCGTGCCGAACCCCTGCCCCGCGTCCGCCACCTCTCCCTCGGCCTCGACTCCCTCACCGGCCTCTCCCACCTGCCGTCCGCCTACCCCTGCCTCAAGGTGCTCACCCTGCACACACCCGAGGGCACGGGCGAGCTGATGGACCTGTCGTTCCTGCGGGAGCTGCGGGGGGTGGAGGTGTACATCAAGCACTCGGGGCCGGTGATGAACGCGCACTTGCTGACGGGGTATCAGGAGACGGTGCGGGGGCGGTTTCTCACGTATCGGGGGGAGTGAGGGCGCGCCCCTCCGGGCGCGTCACCCGGCGGCGCCGGCTTCGGCGAGGCGGCGGTCCAGCTCCGCGTCCAGCCGCGCCTCCTCTTCCGGATCCGGGTCGTAGCCGTTCCAGGCGCGCAGCGCCTCCCGGACCCGGTGCGCCCGGGCGTCGTCCCGCGTGAGGCGGGCGGTGCCGCCGGCCAGGCGCACGAGGTACGCGCGCAGCGACAGGCCCTCCGCCGCGGCGGCCGCCGTGAGGCGGTCCCGGGTCTCGGCCGGGACGGGGATGTGGGCGTCGGGCATGGGCTTTCCCCTTTGGTGGGTGAACCGGCCGCTACGCGCTCTCCGGCCGGTAGCGGCGCAGTTCGCTTGTGTCGAGAGTCCACTCACCAAGGGTGATCTTGTCGCCGAAGGTGTAAGGAGCCGTGCCCTCGTATACGGGGACGCCGTTGCGGACACCGATGTGCCAGTGGTGGACGCACGCGCCTTGGCGCGGGTCCACGATCAGGTAGTGCGGCACGCCCATGGCCGGATAGTCCCGCAGCTTGCCCTCGTAGTCGTTCTCCGGGCTGGTGGGGGAGACGATCTCCACGACGAGCCGGGCGACATGGGGGTCGATGCCCCGCGCGTCCTCCGCGCTGCTGTCGGCCTCGAAGGCCGACTCCGGGACGACGAGTACGTCCGGGCGCCGGAGCTTGCCGAGGGACACGTCCTCGACGTCCCCCAGGTTGACGGCGACGAGGTCTCCGGTGAGCTGGGAGTCGAGCTGGCGGCGGATCCTCAGGGCGTTGAGGTCATGGGCCCGGGACGGGCTCGTCATCATGAGGATCTGTCCGCCGCTGATCTCCGGCTGGGCGAACCCCGGTGGCGGCACGAGTTCATCTCGGTACTCGCGGAGGTGCCGGTAGACCTCGTCAAGGCTCACGATCCCAGTCTATCCGCGCCGCCCCGGCCCCAGCGGCCAAGACGCCGGTACCGGACCGGTGTTCGGCTGCCCAGGCCGGGCTTCGTGCGGGGTCCTCAGCCCGCCGCCACGTCCTCCCACACCCCCCGCAGCTCCTCCGCCACACCCATCGCCGTGATCGGCGCCTCGCCCAGGGAGCGCGCCGCGAGGCCGTGGAGGTACGCGCCCACCGCGGCCGCGTCGTGGCCGGGGAGGCCGGCGGCGAGGAGGGAGCCGGTGAGGCCGCTGAGGACGTCGCCGCTGCCGGCGGTGGCGAGCCAGGGGGTGCCGGTGGGGTTGACCCGGACCGGGCCGCCGTCCGGGGTGGCGACGACGGTGGTCGAGCCCTTGAGGAGCGCCGTCGCGCCGTACCGCTCGGCCAGGGCGCGGACGGAGGCGAGGCGGGCGCCCTCGACCTCCTCGCGCGCCGTGCCGAGCAGTGCCGCGGCCTCGCCGGCGTGCGGGGTGAGGACGGTCGGGGCGCGGCGGGCACGGACCGCGTCGGGGGTGATCAGGTGCAGCCCGTCCGCGTCCACCAGGACCGGGACGTCGGAGGACAGCACGTCGTCGAGGGCCCGGCGGGCCTCCGAACCGTCGCCCAGGCCCGGGCCGACGACCCACGCCTGGACGCGGCCGGCGTCGGCCGGGCGGCCGGAGGTGACCAGCGTCTCGGGGAAGCGGGCGATCACCGCGTCCGCTCCGGGACCGGCGTAGCGGACCGCCCCCGCGCCGCCGTGCAGCGCGCCCGCGACACACATCACGGCCGCGCCCGGGTAGCGGGCCGAGCCCGCGACCACGCCGACGACGCCCCGCCGGTACTTGTCGCTCTCCGCGGCGGGACGCGGCAGCAGCCGGGCGACGTCCGCGTGCTGGAGCGCCTCGACGTCCGGGACGGCGGGCAGGTGGGGCCCGAGGCCGATGTCCACCAGGCGCAGCGCCCCCGCGTGCTCGCGGGCCGGATCGACGAGGAGGCCGGGCTTGTAGGTGCCGAAGGTGACCGTCGCGTCGGCCCGGACCGCGTCGCCGCGCACCTCGCCGGTGTCCGCGTCGACCCCGCTGGGCAGGTCGACGGCGACGACGAGGGCGCCCTCGGCCGCGCGGACCAGCGGCAGCGCGTCCGGGCGGAGGCCGCCCTTGCCGCCGATGCCGACGATGCCGTCCAGCACGAGCTCGGCCCGCTCTATGGCCCGTATGCCCGCGGGGCCGGCGTCCCGCGTGCGCCCTCCGGCGGCCAGCAGCGCCCGTACGCCGCCCTGGTGCGCCCGCTCCGGCGTGAGGAGCACGGCGGTCACCCCGGCCCCGCGCCGTGCGAGCCGGGCACCGGCGTACAGGGCGTCGCCCCCGTTGTCCCCGCTGCCCACCAGCAGCGCGATCCGCGCCCCCGACACCCGCCCCAGCAGCCCCGCGCACGCGGCCGCGAGGCCGGCGGCGGCGCGCTGCATCAGAGCGCCCTCGGGGAGTTCGGCCATGAGCGCTCGCTCGGCGGCCCGTACGGTGTCCACGCGGAAGCCGGTTCTCATGCCGTCCAGTGTCCCCGGCGGCGGGGTGGAGCGGCCATCGGGGGGAAGGGGCGTCGGGACCGCGTCGGAGCCGCGTCGGGAGGACCGGCTCCGGCCCGTCCCGCGGCGTCTGCCCGGCCCCTTCCCGGGCGTCCTTCCGTCCCCGGTCCGCCCCCGGCGGGCCCCGGACCGCGCCCGCCGGGGCCGTGGCCTGAGACACTGGCCGGGATGAACGAGACACCGATGCGCGCCCGTGCCGTGGTCGATCTGGCCGCGCTGCGGGCCAACGTGCGCGTTCTGCGGGCCCTCGCCCCCAAGGCGCAGCTGATGGCAGTGGTCAAGGCGAACGCGTACGGGCACGGCATGGTGCCCTGTGCGCGGGAGGCCCGCCGGGCGGGAGCGGCCTGGCTCGGGGCGGCCCTGCCCACGGAGGCGCTGGCGCTGCGCGCGGCGGGCGACAGAGGCCGGCTGCTGTGCTGGCTGTGGACGCCGGGCGGGCCGTTCCGGGAGGCCGTCGAGGCCGACGTCGACATCTCGGTGAGCGGGCTGTGGGCCCTGGAGGAGGTGCTGGCGGCGGTCCGCGCCGCCGGCCGCCCGGCCAGGGTCCAGTTGAAGATCGACACGGGCCTCGGCCGCAACGGCTGCACCCCCGGCGACTGGGAGAAGCTGGTCGCCGCCGCCCGCGAGGCGGAGATCGGCGGCGCGCTCCGCGTCACCGGCGTCTGGTCGCACTTCGCCTGCGCGGACGAGCCCGGGCACCCGTCCATCCGGGCCCAGCTCGACGTCTTCCGGGACGCGGTCGCGTACGCGGAGGCCCAGGGCCTCGACCCCGAGGTGCGGCACATCGCCAACTCGCCGGCGGTCCTGACCCTCCCCGAGACCCACTTCGACCTGGTCCGCACCGGGGTGGCCGTCTACGGGATATCCCCGAGCCCCGAGATCGGCACCCCGGCCGACTTCGGGCTGCGCCCCGTGATGACCCTGACCGCCTCCCTGGCGTCCGTGAAGCGGGTGCCCGCGGGGCTGGGCGTGTCGTACGGCCACCAGTACACGACCCCCGGCGAGACGACCCTCGCCCTCGTCCCCCTCGGCTACGCGGACGGCATCCCGCGCGCCGCCTCCGGCACCGGCGAGGTGCTGATCGGCGGCCGACGGCGGCGGATCGCGGGGCGCGTCGCGATGGACCAGTTCGTGGTCGACCTCGGCGACGACACGGCCGAGGCGGGCGACGAGGCCGTCCTCTTCGGCCCCGGCGACCGGGGCGAGCCCACCGCGGAGGACTGGGGGCGCGCGACCGGGACGATCGGGTACGAGGTCATCACGCGGATCACCCAGCGGGTGCCGCGGGTGTACGTGGGGGCGGACGACACTCCGGACGGGGCCGGTACGCCGCCCGTCGAGCCGGGGGCGGCCGGATGACCGAGGCGGGCGGCGTCCCGGACCCGGCCGCCCTCGGCGCCGTAGCCGCCGCGGCCGCCCGCCCCGGCCGGGCCGGCACGTCCGGCTGGCTGCGCGGCGCCGGGGTCGCCGGCGCGGCCGTGGGCGTCCTCGCGGCCGGCGCGGCGGCGGGCGTCGCCGTGGAACGGCTGACCGTCGGCCGCGGCATGCGCCGCAAGGCGCGGCTGGCCCTGGACTCGACGGGCCCCTACGGGACGCTGCGCGGCACCCCGGGAACGGCCGTCGCCGACGACGGAACCGAGCTGTACTACGAGGTCGAGGAGGCGGCGGACGCCGCTCCAGGGTCCGGCGGGCCGCCCGTGACCGTCGTCTTCAGCCACGGCTACTGCCTCAACCAGGACTCCTGGCACTTCCAGCGCGCCGCCCTGCGCGGCGCCGTCCGCGCCGTCTACTGGGACCAGCGCAGCCACGGCCGCTCCGAGCGGGGGCGCGGGCAGCGCGACGGCGCCGGGACGGTCTCCATCGACCTGCTGGGCCGCGACCTCAAGGCCGTCATCGAGGCGGCGGCGCCCGAGGGGCCGCTGGTGCTGGTGGGGCACTCGATGGGCGGGATGACGCAGATGGCGCTGGCCTCCCAGTACCCCGGGCTGATCGAGGAGCGGGTGGCCGCCGCGGCGTTCGTCGGCACGTCCTCCGGCCGGCTCGCCGAAGTGACCTTCGGGCTGCCCGCCCTGGGCATCAACGTCGTGCGGCGCGTGCTGCCCGGCGCCTTCCGGCTGATGACCGCCCAGACGGAGCTGGTCGAGAAGGGGCGCCGGCTCAGCGCCGATCTGCTTGCCGGGGTCTACCGGCGCTACTCGTTCGGCGCCCGGGACGTCGACCCGGGGGTGGCCCGGTTCGCCGAGCGGCTGCTGGAGAGCACCCCGGTCGACGTCGTCGCCGAGTTCTACCCGGCGTTCGCCGAACACGACAAGACGGCGGCGCTCGACGTCTTCCGCGGGGTGCCGGTGCTTGTGCTCGCCGGCGAGAAGGATCTGATCACTCCCGCGTCGCACAGCGAGGCCATGGCCGCGGCGCTTCCCGACGCGGAGCTCGTCCTCGTCCCCGGGGCGGGTCATCTGGTGATGCTCGAACAGCCCGCGACGGTCGACGCGCGCCTGGCCGATCTCCTCGCCGCGGCGGGCGTGGGCGGCGCGGGGCGTCGTGACGCGGCGGGGGTGTGGGGGGAGGGCTGAGGGGGCTCGCCCCTGTCCGGTGGTCGGGGACGTCCCGGCGCGCCCACGCTCAGCCCGTTGGGGGTGCCCCCTCTGGGGGAGCTTGAGGACAACCGCGCGGAGCGCGGTTTCGGGGTCCGGGGGCTTGCCCCCGGGAATCGGCGAAGGGGCGGGACTGGGGCACCGCCCTCGCACGTGCCTCACGCGCTCCCGGCGCGAGCGATCCCCGGGCACGCGTGCGCGGTGACGGGGGGATTGCCCCGGCCCCGCCCTTTCACCGTTTCCCGGGGCTCCGCCCCGGACCCCGCATCGCGGCTGCGCCGCGAGGTCCTCAAACGCCGGACGGGCTGAGTGTGCGGCTTCGCCGAAGAAGCTTTCAAACGCCGGACGGGCTGAGCCCCCCACACCCCGTACCATCGGGCGGTATGAACGCCCCGCTCCATTCCACCGGCGCGACCCCTACGACCGCCGCGCAGCTCACCGTCCGGACGTCCGAGGACATGCGGGAACTGGGCCGCAGGCTCGCCGGGCTGCTGCGTGCCGGTGATCTGGTGCTGCTCTCGGGTGAGCTGGGGGCGGGCAAGACGACGCTGACGCGGGGGCTCGGGGAGGGGCTGGGGGTCCGGGGGGCCGTCACGTCGCCGACGTTCGTGATCGCCCGGGTGCACCCGTCGCTGACCGGCGGGCCGGCCCTCGTGCACGTCGACGCCTACCGGCTGTCCGGCGGGCTCGACGAGATGGAGGACCTGGACCTCGACGTCTCGCTGCCCGAGTCGGTGACGGTCGTGGAGTGGGGCGACGGCAAGGTCGAGGACCTGTCGGAGGACCGCCTCCGCGTCGTCATCGAACGCGCGGTGGGCGCCGAGGCGCCCGCGCCGGACGGTGACGACGCCGGTGCCGAGGCAGACGACGTCCGTACGGTCACGGTGAGCGGCGTGGGCGAGCGCTGGGCCGGGGCCGATCTGTCTCCGCTGGCCTTCTCTTAGCGCCTACTTCCACGCCCCCGCCGCCGCGGCCCGCTCCGCGTACGTCGTGAAGTCCACCGGCTCACGGCCCAGCACCTGCCGCACCCCGTCGGTCACGGTGGCCGTGTGCCCCTCCCGGTGGAGGGCGAACAGCGCGTCCAGGGCCCTGACCGCCGGCTCCGGGAGGCCGGCGGCCAGCAGTTCGGCGCGGTACTCCGCCGGGGTCAGCTCCACGTACGCCAGCTCCCGGCCGGCCGCCCGGCCCATCACCGTCACGGCCTCGTCGAACGTCAGGGGGCGTGGGCCGGACACCTCGGTCACGCCGTCCGTGTGCGCGGTGCGCGTGAGCAGTGCGGCGGCCACCGCCGCGACGTCGTCCGCGTCGATGAACGGCTCCGGGACGTCCCCGATCGGCAGGGCCAGGCGGCCGTCGAGCAGCGGGCCCCGCCACAGGTCCTCGTCGAAGTTCTGGTTGAAGTTGTTCGCCCGCAGGACGGCCCACTCCGCTCCGGAGGCGCGCACCGCCTCCTCGGCCGTGGCCATGCCCTGTCCGAAGTCGGGGCCGACGTGTTCGATGCCCCGGCCCGAGAGGGCCACGAACCGGCCGACGCCCGCCCGTACGGCCTGGGCGGTGAACTCCGGTACCGCCTCGTACCCCTCGTCGGGGGCGACCAGGTAGACGGCCGAGGCGCCGTCCAGGGCGCCGGACCAGCCGGCGGGCTCGGTCCAGTCGAAGCGGACCTCGCCGGAGCGGGACGCGGCCCGGACGGGTACGCCCGCGGCGCGCAGCTCGCGCACCACGCGGCGGCCGGTCTTGCCGGTCGCCCCGAGGACGAGGACCGGGCGCGGGTCGGTGGAAGACATGTCGGTGGAAGACATAAGACTGTTGGTCATGCGGACGAGTCAACCCGGCGCCCGCCGCACGGGACATAGGCGGTCATCCGCACTCCATGTCCGGTCGTCCGCGCCGACCGCGCGGCTCCGCATATCGTGCCGATCATGGACCCCTTCGACGACCTGCTGCGCGGCGTCCGCGCCAACGGCGCCGTCTTCGCCGGCTCGGTGCTGACACCGCCGTGGACGCTGCGCTTCACCGAGGACGCCTACCTCACCCTGTGCGTCCCCCTGAGCGGGACGGGCTGGATCGTCCGGGACGACGGCGGGGAGCCGCAGCCGCTGCGCACGGGCGAGGCCGCGATCGTGCGCGGGCTGGAACCGTTCGCCTTCACGGACGATCCCGGGACGGGCCAGGACGCGGGGGGCGGTGACGGTCCCGCCATGCTCCTGGCCGGCGCCTACCGCGTTCCCGGCGAAGTGCCGCGCAGGCTGCTGTGCGCCCTCCCGCCGGTCGCCGTCGTCCCCGACGAACACGACTGCGCCGCGATGCGCGGCTACCTGGAGGCCCAGCTCACCACCGGCCTGCCCGGCCGGCAGATCGTGGTCGACCGGCTGCTCGACTGGCTGCTGGTGTGCACGCTGCGCCAGTGGTTCGACCGGCCCGGGGCCGCCCCGCCCGCCTGGTACCTGGCGCTGGGGGACGACGTGGTGGGCCCCGCCCTGCGCGCGATGCACGAGGCCCCGGAGCGGGCCTGGACCCTGCCGTCGCTGGCGGCGGTCGCCGGGGTGTCCCGTTCCACGTTCGCCAAGCGCTTCCAGGCGCTGCTGGGCGAGCCGCCGCTGACCTACCTGACGGAATGGCGCATGGCGCTGGCCGCCGACCTGCTGTCCGAGCCCGGCATGACGGTGGCCGCCGTGGCCCGGCGCGTCGGCTACGCCGATCCGTTCGGCTTCAGCGCGGCGTTCAAGCGGGTGAGGGGTGTGAGCCCGAGTGCCCACCGGGCGGAGCTCGAACCGTCGTCGGTCCTGCCGTCTCCCCTGGCCCGGCTCGCGCGGGCGTCAAAGCCGGCCCGCGAGAAGTAACCGACAAGGTGTCGGGAAGATGTTGCGATGTTGCCGTCGGGCGTGGTGACATGGAGGCAGAGACATGGTGAGGCATGCCTGACCTTGACCGGCTGCCCGAGGAGGCGTTCATGTCGGCCCACGAGCCCCAGCCCTCAGCGGCCATGGACGATCGAGGGAGCGACGAGCGGACGCCCTCGGTGCGCGACCTCCTGGCCGCCTGCGCCGCCGCCGACGCGGTCTCCACACCGCCGCGGGCACCGGCGCCCGGTCCCGTACCGGACGCGGACGTCGACGACGAGGGGGAGCCGGACGGCCCGCACCGCCGGGCCGCGGCCTGACGCGAAGCGGTCTGACACGCTGCGGTCTGACGCGAAGGGCCTGATGCCGAGTGGCCCCTGCCGCTACGGGACCACGACCACCTTGGTGCCCTTGGGCGCGAACTCCCACATGGCCAGCCCGTCGGCCGGCTTCTCGCGGACGCCGCCCGTCTTCTTCGTCGGGTCCGGCTGCGGCGGGGAGCCGTCCACGGCGGCGCTGAAGCCGAAGACGACCCCGTTCGCGTCCCGCAGGAAGCGCACGATGTGCTCCAGGCGCACGCCGTCCGACCCGGGGCCGTTGAGGTCGCGGGAGGTCACCGCGTACGTCCCCGGCTGCGGGTTGACCGTGCTGGGCGTGACCTCGAAGGACCGCACGTCCTTGGTGTCGCCGCTCACCAGCCACACCCGCTTCTGGCCCACCGAGTAGACGACCCGCTTGCCCGTGCCCGAGCCGCTCGGCACGGCCGGCGGGGCGTCCTTGCGCGTGCCGCCCTTGCCCTTGTCGTCCTTGCCCGGGCCCTTGGCGTCGCCGGGCGTCGCGGAGGCGGCGGCGGACGAACGGTGGACGCGGTGGGGCGCGGCCGACGCCTCGTAGGCGAGGTAACCCACCACGGCCAGTGCCGCCGCGGTGAGCCCGGTCACGAAGATCCCGGAGCTGCTGCGTGCCACCCTGCGCACCCTTTCGTCCTCCGTACGGCCATGCGGCGTACGGTCATCCGCCCCGACCGTAGCACTCGGGCGCGCCCCCGCCGCGCCCCCGAGGCGCCTCCGGGGCGCCCCTGGGATACCTCTGAACCGGGCCCACGCGGGCACCGGCGGCCCCACGGCGCGCCGTAGGCTTGTCACTGTGCTGCTGCTCGCTCTTGATACCGCCACGCCCGCCGTCACCGTAGCCCTCCACGACGGGGACTCCGCCGTCGCCGAGTCCCACCAGGTGGACGCCCGCCGCCACGGGGAGCTCCTGCTGCCGGCCGTGGACCGGGTGCTCGCCGAGGCCGGCCGCACGCTGGACGAGCTCACCGGCGTCGTCGTCGGCGTCGGCCCCGGCCCGTACACCGGCCTGCGCGTCGGCATCGTCACGGCCCTGACCTTCGGCGCGGCGCTCGACGTGCCGGTGCACGGCCTGTGCTCGCTGGACGGCATCGCCTACGCGGCCGGGGCCGCCGGGCTGGCCGGCGAGTTCGTGGTGGCCACGGACGCCCGCCGCAAGGAGGTCTACTGGGCGCGCTACGCCGACGCCCGGACCCGCGTCACCGAGCCCGCCGTCGACCGGCCCGCCGAGCTGACCGAGCCGCTGGCCGGGCTGACGGCCGTCGGCGCGGGCGCCGTCCTGTACGCCGACGCCTTCACGGACGTCCGGGCCGACCTGCCGCAGCACCAGTCGGCGGCGGCGCTGGCCGCGCTCGCCGCGGAGAAGCTGCGCACGGAGGGTCCGGACGCCGGGTTCCTGCCCGTCCAGCCGCTGTACCTGCGCCGCCCGGACGCCCAGGTGCCGGCCAACTACAAGGTGGTCACACCGAAGTGAGCCCTTCAGCGAGCCCGTCCGCGGGCCCCTCGGATCCCGGAACGGAGACCGTGCGCGTCCGTGAGATGCGCTGGTGGGACATCCCGGCCGTGCTGGAGCTGGAACGCGCGCTGTTCCCCCAGGACGCCTGGTCCAAGGGGCTGTTCTGGTCCGAGCTGGCGCACGCGCGCGGCGCCAACGCCAACCGGCGCTACCTCGTCGCCCAGGACACGGCCGGGCGCGTCGTCGGCTACGCGGGCCTCGCGGCCGTCGACGGCACGGGTGACGTGCAGACCATCGCCGTCGCCACCGACCACTGGAGCACCGGCCTCGGCACCCGGCTGCTCCGCGAACTGCTCGCCGCCGCCACCGCCTTCGAGTGCCGCGAGGTGCTGCTGGAGGTCCGGGTGGACAACACCCGCGCCCAGCGCCTCTACGAGCGCTTCGGCTTCGAGCCCGTCGGCATCCGGCGCGGCTACTACCAGCCGGGCAACGTCGACGCGCTCGTGATGCGCCTGCCCACGGAAACGGAATCCGACGGCGGCCCCGCCGCGGACACCAACGCAGTGCAAGAGGGAATGACCCATGGCTCCACTGACTGACGAACCGCTCGTCCTCGGCATCGAGACCTCGTGCGACGAGACGGGCGTCGGCATCGTCCGCGGTCACACCCTGCTCGCCGACGCGGTCGCCTCCAGCGTGGACGAGCACGCGCGCTTCGGCGGCGTCGTCCCCGAGGTGGCCTCCCGGGCCCACCTGGAGGCGATGGTCCCCACCATCCAGCGGGCGCTGAAGGAGGCCGGCGTCTCCGCCAAGGACCTCGACGGCATCGCCGTCACCGCGGGCCCGGGCCTCGCCGGCGCCCTCCTCGTCGGCGTCTCGGCGGCGAAGGCGTACGCCTACGCCCTCGGCAAGCCGCTCTACGGCGTCAACCACCTCGCGTCGCACATCTGCGTCGACCAGCTGGAGCACGGCGCCCTGCCCGAGCCGACGATGGCCCTGCTGGTCAGCGGCGGCCACTCGTCGCTCCTCCTCGCCCCGGACATCACCTCCGACGTCCGGCCCCTCGGCTCGACCATCGACGACGCGGCGGGCGAGGCGTTCGACAAGGTGGCCCGCGTGCTCAACCTGGGCTTCCCCGGCGGCCCGGTCATCGACCGCTACGCCCGCGAGGGCGACCCCGAGGCCATCCGGTTCCCCCGCGGCCTCACCGGCCCCCGCGACCCCCTCTACGACTTCTCCTTCTCCGGCCTCAAGACCTCCGTCGCCCGCTGGATCGAGGCGAAGCGCGCGGCGGGCGAGACGGTGCCGGTGGCGGACGTCGCCGCCTCCTTCCAGGAGGCCGTGGTGGACGTCCTCACCCGCAAGGCCGTCCGCGCCTGCAAGGACCACGGCGTCGACCACCTGATGATCGGCGGCGGCGTCGCCGCCAACACCCGCCTCCGCGCCATGGCCGAACGCCGCTGCGAGGACGCCGGCATCACCCTGCGCGTCCCCCGCCCCAAGCTCTGCACCGACAACGGCGCGATGGTCGCGGCCCTCGGCGCCGAAATGGTCGCCCGCGGCCGCGCCGCCTCCTCCTGGGACCTCCCGGCGGACTCGTCCCTGCCGGTGACGGAGCCGCATGTGCCGGGCACGCACGAGGAGCCGGCCGGCCACGCGCACTCCCATGGACATGGCCACTCCCACTCCCACGACCACGTCCACGAGTTGAGCAAGCAGAACCTGTACGACGCCTAGCCCGCCACCCGGCGGGCGCGTCACGGACTCACGCGCCCGCCGACCCAACGGCCCGCCTCCGTCGGCCCGTTCGCGGCATTCCGCCCCGAGCCGCCGCGCTGTACCTTTACCCGGTGTCGAGGGGGCAGCGTGAATCCTTCCTGGCGCAAGCCCGCGCCGCTGGGCTGGTCGGCCGCGCGCGAAGGGCAGTACACGACCGCGGCGCCCCTCCTGGGCGGCGCGAGCATCACCCTGCTGGGGCTCGTCATCACGGACCGCGAGAGGTTCCGCTGGCCGGACCCCACGCTGTTCGCCCTCGCCCTGACCGCGCTCTTCATGGTCATGGCGGTGGTCTGGGGAGTCCGCTCCCGGCAGTACCTCTACTCGCGCGGCGACGTCGAAGCGTGGTGGGGCCCGCTCACCGAGATGCCCGACAGCCGGCACGCGGAGCTCATCCAGGACCAGCGGGAGCACTACTCCACCTGGGCCAGGCTGGCCGGCCGCGCCGACTTCTGCTACACGTCCGGGCTCCTGTGCCTGGCGGCGGGAAGCAGCCTGGCCCTGGCCCCGCCGGCCCACGCGGCGGCACCCGCGTGGCGGTGGTGCGCCGCGGGGACGGCGGCCGCCCCGGTGGCGGCCGTGCTCCTCACCTGGGCGGTGCGCTTCTTACGTGACGTACTGCGGAGCTGAGGGCGACGGACCGGCCGCCCGATCGCCCGTTCACGACCCGACCGACACAGCGACAAGGAGCACCATGCCCCCACGCCAGTGCCCCGCGTGCGACGCCGCCCCGAGCGAGCGGGACACCCACTACGCGGACTGCCCGTTGAAGGACGTCCCGCTGTCGCAGGTCGCCGGCCTGACACTCGACGAGGCCCGGGTGAAGGCGGCGCGGTGGCAGTCGCGGAACACCTGACCCACGGAGGTCCGCCTGGTCCCGCCGGCGTCAGGGAAGCAGGGCGGAGGTGTCCAGTACGGGGTAGGGAGCGGGGAGCGCGAGCTTTCCGCCGAGCTCGGTGCTCGTGGTGGTCCGGTAGCGGCTCCGGCCCGGCCGCTGTGGGTCCTCGCCGGGCTCGGAGTGGACGTACACCCGGCCGTCCTCCCGGTTGACGAGCACGTAGACCGGGATTTCCGCGGCGGCGTAACCGCGGTACTTGGGGCCGGTGTCCGTCTCGTGGTGGTCGGACGTCACCTCGCCGACGAGGGCGAGCAGGCCCATCGGGTACCAGCCCCTGTGGGCCGCGTAGTGCGCCTCGTCCTGCTCGGTGGGCGAGTGCTTCAGGATGTGGAAGTCGGGGATGACCAGGGTGCGGGTCCCGCCATCGCCGTCCCCGCCCAGGCCCTCGCGGAAGCCCATTCCCGTGCCCGCCCACCGGACCCCGGCCGAGTACAGCTGACGGGTGAGTTCGAGCCGCGCCTTGCCGTGGCCGTAGTCCGGCGGCGGTGGCACGATCACCGTCCCCTCCAGGTACTCCGGCCGGATCGGCGCCTCGGACGCTTCTTCGAACGCGATCAGCAGATCGACGGGGTCCTGTTCACCGGGGCCTTGCCCGCGCGGCCCGTCCCCCGGCTCGGTGAGGGGATGGGGGTCCATCGCCGTCCTCCCTGGTCCTCGTCGGCCGGCCGCTCACGGCCGGTGCTACGCCCGGATCTCCTGCCCGATCAGCATCGTCGGGGCGCCCGCCACCCGCGTAAGGACGATCACACAAGAGTTCACTCCTTCGAGCTTCAGCTTCTTGCGCAGTTCCTCCGGCTCCACCGCCGAGCCCCGCTTCTTGATGACGGCCACGCCGATGCCGCGCTCGCGGACGAGGGCTTTGAGTTTCTTGAGGTTGAAGGGGAGGACGTCGGTGATCTCGTACGCGGAGGCGTACGGGGTGGGGCGGAGTTCGTCGGAGGTGATGTAGGCGATCGTCTCGTCGATCAGGCTGCCCGACACCTCGGCCGCGACGTCCGCGACGAGGTGGGCGCGGATGACCGCGCCGTCGGGCTCGTACAGGTAGCGGCCGACCGGGCGGACCGCGGGGTCGGGGAGGCCGGTGCCGGTCAGGGTGGTGCCGGCCGGGAGGAGGGTCGCGCGGCGGGTGCCGGGGGTGGTGCCGAACCACAGGACGGCCTCCTTCACGTCGCCGCCGTCCGAGATCCACTCCGCCTCGGCGTCCTCGGGGATCGCCTCGTGCGGGACGCCCGGAGCGATCTTCAGGGCGGCGTGCGGGGCCGTGCGGGCCGCCTCGACGGCCCAGGACAGGGGCGGGGAGTACGCCTCGGGGTCGAAGATGCGGCCCCGGCCGCCGCGCCGCGCCGGGTCGGCGAAGACCGCGTCGTACCCGGAGACGTCGACCTCCGTCACGTCCGCGCAGCGCACCTCGATCAGGTCCGACAGGCCCAGCGCCGCCGCGTTGGCCCGGGCCACCGCGCAGGTCAGCGGGTCGCGGTCCACGGCGAGGACGGAGACGCCGGCCCGGGCCAGGGCGATGGCGTCGCCGCCGATGCCGCAGCACAGGTCGGCCAGGCGGCGTACGCCGAGGTCCGCGAAGCGGCGGGCCCGGTACGTGGCGACGGAGGCGCGGGTGGCCTGCTCGACGCCGTTCGGCGTGAAGTACATGCGGTACGCGTCCTCGGTACCGAACTTCGCCACCGCCCGCTGCCGCAGCCGCGCCTGCCCGAGGGCGGCCGAGACCAGTTCGGCGGGGTGGTCGCGGCGCAGCCGGGTCGCGACGGCCAGTTCCCGGGCCGGGTCGTGGTCGCGCAGTTCGTCCAGGAGCCGGCGGCCCTCGTCGGTGAGGAGGGCGGCGAAGCCGTCGACGGCGGTGGGGGCGCTGGTATCGGTGTTCGGGGCGTTCTGGGTGTTCGGAGCGGGCACCTGACCATTCTCGTGCACCGCGCGCGTTCGCCTCCTCCGCTGTGCGATCACCCGAACTGATGAACAAGAATCGTTCCTGTGACTCCGTCTGGAACCGGCCGAAGCCGAATACGCAGCTCCGCCCGTCTCGCCCTCGTCCCGCTCTGCGCCGCCGCCCTGCTGCTCTCCGGGTGCTCCTCGGGGTCGGACGGCAAGAAGCACGGGAGCGGCGGGACGGCCACCGGCACCGCGAAGGCCACCGAGCAGCCCAGGGAGAAGCGGAGCACCTCCACCCCCGACGCCGCCGCCTACCGCCGCTGGGGCCTCGACAAGCCACTCGCCCCGCCCCCGGCCCCGCCCGGCACCCGGCTCACCGAGCACCACAAGGGCGGGACGCCGCAGATCGTCCGGCGGGTGCCGACGAAGGACAAGGTCGTCTTCCTGACCTTCGACGACGGCGCCGAGAAGGACCCGGCGTTCCCGCGCATGGCCAAGGACCTCAAGCTGCCGTTCAGCATGTTCCTGACGGACAGCGCCGCGCGCGCCGGGCGCGGCTACGGCTACTTCGACGAGCTGCGCGCCCTCGGCAACGGCGTGCACAACCACACGCTCACCCACCCCAACCTGCGCACCCTGTCCCCCGAGGCGCAGAAGCGGGAGATCTGCGGGCAGCAGGAGACGCTGAAGAAGCGGTTCGGCAAGCGGCCGGAGCTGTTCCGTCCGCCGTACGGCAACTACAACGACGCCACCCTGGCGGCGGCCGGCTCCTGCGGGATCAAGGCCGTCGTGCTGTGGGAGGCGACGATGCAGATCAATGACATGAGGTACGC
The DNA here is from genome assembly GCF_020099395.1 of Streptomyces mobaraensis. Lineage (NCBI taxonomy): Bacteria > Bacillati > Actinomycetota > Actinomycetes > Kitasatosporales > Streptomycetaceae > Streptomyces > Streptomyces mobaraensis. The sequence continues at coordinate 4,292,569 of NZ_CP083590.1, forward strand.
CGAAGCGGGGAAGCTTCGTCCCGGCGACATCGTGCTCGCGCACTTCCGCGGTCCCGCGGAGCTCAAGGGCACGACGATGACGCGGATGGTCGCCAACATGGTGCGCAGCGTGCAGCGGCAGGGGTTCACCGTGGCGCGGCTGGAGGACTACGTCTGACGGCGGGTGCGGCAGGGGCTCCGACGGCGGTTGCGGAACAGGCTCCGACGGGGAGTGCGGCACGGGCTCCGACGGCCGGTCCGGCACCGGGCGGAGGGGCGCGCGACGCGCCCGGACGCCCCCGGCGCGCACCCGCAAATTGGCACTCCGCTTGACCGAGTGCTAAGCGCGTCATAGTCTCGGCTCCGTTGGCACTCTCCACCGGCGAGTGCCAAACACAGCGACGGGCAGGTCCGGCACCCGCGACGACGGATCCACCTGGTCGCCACCTCAGACAATTGACCCCGTGAGATCTCCGAAGGGGGAGGTCGGATCGTGACGACCGCCAGCTCCAAGGTTGCCATCAAGCCGCTCGAGGACCGCATCGTGGTCCAGCCGCTGGACGCCGAGCAGACCACGGCCTCTGGCCTGGTCATCCCGGACACCGCGAAGGAGAAGCCCCAGGAGGGTGCCGTCCTCGCCGTGGGCCCGGGCCGATTCGAGAACGGCGAGCGCCTGCCGCTCGACGTCAAGGTCGGCGACGTCGTGCTCTACAGCAAGTACGGCGGCACCGAGGTGAAGTACAACGGCGACGAGTACCTCGTCCTCTCGGCCCGCGACGTCCTCGCGATCATCGAGAAGTAGTTCACCCCGAAGCTTTCGAATTCTCGAGGCTTTTGTTCTGTGCCCCTGGTACCCGCGTCCAACAACCGGGCGCCGGGGGCGCAGTTCGTTTGAGAGACACGGCGAAGGATACGTAACCCATGGCGAAGACCCTGAAGTTCGACGAGGACGCCCGTCGCGCCCTCGAGCGCGGCGTCAACAAGCTTGCCGACACGGTCAAGGTGACGATCGGTCCCAAGGGCCGCAACGTCGTCATCGACAAGAAGTTCGGCGCCCCCACCATCACCAACGACGGCGTCACCATCGCGCGCGAGGTCGAGCTGGAGGACGCGTACGAGAACCTGGGCGCCCAGCTCGTCAAGGAGGTGGCGACCAAGACCAACGACATCGCGGGTGACGGCACCACCACCGCGACCGTGCTGGCCCAGGCGCTGGTCCGCGAGGGTCTGCGCAACGTCGCCGCCGGCGCCTCCCCGGCCGCCCTGAAGAAGGGCATCGACGCCGCGGTCAAGGCCGTCTCCGACGAGCTGCTCGCGACCTCGCGTCCGATCGACTCCAAGTCCGACATCGCCGCCGTGGCCGCGCTGTCCGCCCAGGACAAGCAGGTCGGCGAGCTCATCGCCGAGGCGATGGACAAGGTCGGCAAGGACGGCGTCATCACCGTCGAGGAGTCCAACACCTTCGGCCTGGAGCTCGACTTCACCGAGGGCATGGCCTTCGACAAGGGCTACCTCTCGCCCTACATGGTCACCGACCAGGAGCGTATGGAGGCCGTCCTCGACGACCCGTACATCCTGATCCACCAGGGCAAGATCTCCGCCATCGCCGACCTGCTCCCGCTGCTGGAGAAGGTCATCCAGGCCGGTGGCTCCAAGCCGCTGCTGATCATCGCCGAGGACGTCGAGGGCGAGGCCCTCTCCACCCTCGTCGTCAACAAGATCCGCGGCACGTTCAACGCCGTGGCCGTCAAGGCCCCCGGCTTCGGCGACCGCCGCAAGGCGATGCTGGGCGACATGGCCACCCTCACCGGTGCCACCGTCGTCGCCGAGGAGGTCGGCCTCAAGCTCGACCAGGTCGGCCTGGACGTGCTCGGCTCCGCCCGCCGCGTGACCATCACCAAGGACGACACCACCATCGTCGACGGCGGCGGCAACTCGGACGAGGTCGCCGGCCGCGTGGCCCAGATCAAGGCCGAGATCGAGACCACCGACTCGGACTGGGACCGCGAGAAGCTCCAGGAGCGCCTCGCCAAGCTCGCCGGCGGCGTGTGCGTCATCCGCGTCGGCGCGGCCACCGAGGTCGAGCTCAAGGAGAAGAAGCACCGTCTGGAGGACGCCATCTCCGCGACCCGCGCCGCGGTCGAGGAGGGCATCGTCTCCGGTGGTGGCTCCGCCCTGGTCCACGCCGTCAAGGTGCTGGACGACAACCTGGGCAAGGACGGCGACGAGGCCACCGGTGTCGCGGTCGTCCGCCGCGCCGCCGTCGAGCCGCTGCGCTGGATCGCCGAGAACGCCGGCCTGGAGGGCTACGTCATCACCTCCAAGGTCGCCGAGCTCGACAAGGGCCAGGGCTTCAACGCCGCGACCGGCGAGTACGGCGACCTGGTCGCCGCCGGCGTCATCGACCCGGTGAAGGTCACCCGCTCCGCCCTGGAGAACGCCGCCTCCATCGCCTCCCTGCTGCTCACGACCGAGACCCTGGTCGTCGAGAAGAAGGAAGAGGAGCCCGAGGCCGGCCACGGCCACGGTCACGGCCACGCCCACTGAGGCCACGCCCACCGAGGCACCGGCACCACCGCCGAGGCCCGGCACCCCCGTCCGCGGGGGTGCCGGGCCTCCGGCATGTCCGGTGCGGGGCGCGTCAGTTGGGCCCGTACCGGCGGCCCGTCGAGGACGACACCCGGGCGACCGCACCCCGCGGCATCAGCTTCGACAGACCCGTCAGCGCCTTGTACCGGGGATCGGGCACCGACAGGGACTTCCCGCGCGCCAGGTCCTTCAGCGCCGCGTCCACCAGCCGGTCCGCGTCCAGCCACATCCAGCCCGGGATGTTGTCCGTCCCCATCCCGGCCCGCGCGTGGAACTCCGTCCGGACGAAGCCCGGGCACAGCGCCATCAGCCGCACCCCGCTGCCCGCCAGGTCCCGCGCCGCGCCCTGGGTGAACTGCACCACCCACGCCTTGCTCGCCCCGTACGTCCCGCGCGGCACGAACGCGGCGACGGACGCCACGTTGATCACCCCGCCGCGCCGCCGCTCCCGCATCCCGCGCGTGGCCGCCATGGTCAGCCGCAGCACCGCCTCGCAGTGCACCTTGAGCATGGTGAGCTCGTCCTGGACGGTGACCTCCAGGAAGCGGCCCTTGTTGCCGAACCCGGCGTTGTTGACCAGCAGATCGACGGGCTGCTTGCGGTCCGAGAGCCGTTCCTCGACGGCGGCGATGCCGTCCTCCGTCGAGAGGTCGGCCCGCAGCACCTCCACCTCCACCCGGTGCCGGTCGTGGAGTTCGGTCGCCTGTTCGCCCAGCCGCTTCTCGTCGCGGGCCACGAGCACCAGGTGGTGACCCTCGGCGGCCAGCCGTCGCGCGAAGGCCGCGCCGATGCCGGCCGTCGCTCCCGTGATCAGTGCAGTCGTCATACGGGAACGTTAGTGCCCGGCGCCACCGCGTGGCGGCTTGCCTTCCGTCAGGCCGGTACCTCCTCGGCGGCCGGTGGCGACGCCACGTACCGCTCGGCCTTCGCCCGCAGGTCGGGGTGCAACCCGTCGCCGGCCGCCAGAACACGGGGCAGCAGCGCCCGTTCGGTCGTCCGGGCGCGGAAGGCGAAGGCGACGCTGACCTCGTGACCGGGGCGGTGGACGACGGTGACGGGATCACCCGCACGGACCTCCCCCGGTTCGAGCACCCGCAGGTACGCGCCCGGGGCGGCCTCCTCGGTGAACCGCCGCATCCAGCCCCGCTCGCCCAGCCAGTCGGCGAACGTCCGGCAGGGGACGCGCGGCGAGGTGACCTCCAGCAGCAGCCGGCCGCCGACCCGCCACCGCTCCCCGATCCGGGCGCCGCTCACGTCCACCCCGGACGTGGTGAGGTTCTCGCCGAACGAACCGTCCGGCAGCGTCCGGCCCAGCTGCCGCTCCCAGCGGTCGAGGTCCTCCCGGGCGAAGGCGTACACCGCCTGGTCGTTCCCGCCGTGGTGCTTCCACGAGACGACCGCGTCACCGGCGAGCCCGCTGCCGGCCTCGCCCTTGGGCCCGGGCGCGGCCACCGCCACCGGCCCGGCCACGGGCCGCTTGTCGATGCCGGAGGCGAGGCCGGCCGCGAAGGCGCTGTCCGGCAGGGAGCGGTCGGCGGCGGTACGGGGACGTCCGACGTTGACGGAGAGGATGCGCATCCGACGAGGTTAGGCGGTGGGCACCGGCCCAAGGCCGCCCCGGCCGCCGCCCCCGGCCGCCCCAAAGGTCCTGACCGGTATTTCCGGTCTCCTCCAAGCGCCGCTTATGCTTTTTCTATGATCGAGGCCCGCCACCTGCGCGTGCTGCGCGCCGTGGCCACCACCGGTTCGTTCTCCGCCGCAGCCCGGGAGCTGGGCTGCACCCAGCCCGCCGTCAGCCAGCAGATGAAGGCCCTGGAGCAGTCCGCGGGCACCCCGCTGCTCGTCCGCACCGGCCGCGAGACGCGGCTCACCGAGGCGGGCCGGGCGCTCGTCCGGCACGCCGCCGGCATTCTCGCCGGGCTCACCGCCGCCGAGGAGGAGATCGCCGCCATCGCCGGGCTGCGCGCGGGCCGGGTGCGGCTGGTCTCCTTCCCCAGCGGCAGCTCGACGCTGGTCCCCACCGCCCTCGCCGGGATGCGCGCCGCCCGTCCCGGGATCCAGATCTCCCTGGAGGAGGCCGAGCCGCCGCGCTCGGTGGAGATGCTGCGGGCCGGTGACTGCGAGATCGCGCTGGCCTTCCGCTACCCCGAGACGCGCGGCCCGGGCTCTCCGGCGGGCGCGGACGCGGAGGCCGACGGGGGCTGGGGCAAGGACGACCTCGTCGTCCGGCCGCTGCTCACCGACCGCCTCGTCGGCGTGGTCCCCGAGGGGCACCCGCTGGCGGACGCTGAGCGGATCGGCATCGACGAGTTCGCCGGCGAGCCGTGGATCGCGGGCTGCCCGCGCTGCCGCCGGCACCTGGTGGAGATCTGCGAGAACGCGGGCTTCACCCCGCGGATCGACTTCGCGACGGACGACTACCCGGCGGTGTTCGGCCTGGTCGGCGCCGGTCTCGGGGTGGCCGTGATGCCGGAGCTCGCGGTGGAGTCGGTACGCCACCGGGGGGCGAGGACGGTGCCGGTGGAGCCGGCCGTGGAGCGGGAGGTCGTGGCGCTGACCCTGCCGGACCTGGCGCGGGTGCCGGCCGTCGCGGAGATGCTCGACCGGCTGGCGGCGGCGGCGCGCCGCTGAGCGCGGGCCCGGGGGCCGTGGGCGTACACGCCCCCTCGCAGGCCGAACACGCTCCGTGACCGGCCCGAGTGTGCCTCACCCTCCGTCACGGGACGGCCGGCGCCCGGCCGCCCCGCCGGCCTCACGCGCTCATCGGGCTCGTGCCGCCCGCCGGTACCGGCCGCTGTCGCGCCCGGCCCATGAGCTCCTCGCGTTCGTCCTCGGTGAGTCCGCCCCACACCCCGTAGGGTTCCCGGACCGCCAGCGCGTGCGCCGCGCACTCCGCGCGCACCGGGCAGCGCATGCAGACCTCTTTCGCCGAGGTCTCGCGGGCGCTGCGGGCGGCGCCGCGCTCGCCCTCCGGGTGGAAGAACAGCGAGCTGTCGACGCCGCGGCAGGCGGCCAGCAGCTGCCAGTCCCACAGGTCGGCGTTGGGGCCGGGGAGCCGGGAGAAATCTGCCATTGCGTGTCCCCTCGAAACGGATCGAAGCGCATCGATGCGACGGTGGTGGGACCGCGGTGGTACCGGCGGGCCCGTCAGGATCCCTATGAGCAGATGAAAATATGACTCATTGCGAATCTAGCCACAGTTGTCCACGAATGTGAAGAAAAACGGCTCCAAGCGGGCAAATGGGGCACGACTCGAACGATCTGACGAGCGCCCCCCGTGCGCCCTGCTCCGTATCCGGGCCCTCACGTAGAGTGCCGAACACGGCCGACCAAGCCCGTAACTCTTTCGGGTGACCGTCGTTGAGAGTGCGGAGGCGGTTGGCGAATGCAGCGGTCGGGCAGGTGTCCGAGATGGTCCGCGGCGGTCTGCTCAGCAGGTGTCTCGCCAATCGCGCAGGTGACGATCAGTACCAGCCTGGAGGCTCAAGGTGACGCGCATCAGCTGCGGAGGACGGCCATGACATCCGTCCTCGTCTGCGACGACTCCCCGCTTGCCCGAGAGGCGCTCCGGCGTGCGGTGGCGACCGTGCCCGGCGTCGAGCGCGTGACGACGGCGGCCAACGGCGAGGAAGTCCTCCGCCGCTGGGGCGCCGATCGTTCGGACCTCATTCTGATGGACGTACGCATGCCCGGTCTGGGCGGCGTCGAGACGGTGCGCCGGCTGCTCTCCGCTGACCCCGGCGCCCGCATCATCATGCTCACGGTCGCCGAGGACCTGGACGGGGTGGCCCTCGCGGTCGCCGCCGGCGCCCGCGGCTACCTGCACAAGGACGCCTCGCGCGCCGAGCTGCGCGCCACGGTGACCCAGGCGCTCGCCGACCCCACCTGGCGGCTCGCCCCCCGGCGGCTGCGCTCGGCCGAGATGGGCGCGGCGCCCACCCTCACCGCCCGGGAGATCCAGGTGCTGGAGGGTATGAGCCACGGGCGGTCCAACGCCGAGATCGGCCGCGAGCTCTTCCTCTCCGAGGACACCGTGAAGACGCACGCCCGGCGGCTGTTCAAAAAGCTGGGCGCCTCCGACCGGGCGCACGCCGTGGCCCTCGGCTTCCGCTGGGGCCTGGTCCGCTAGCGGCGGAGCGGGTACGCGGCGCCGCGCGGTCGCGGCGCGTGGTCACACCTCGGGCGACGACGGCCGGTGTCGGCAGGGCCGTCGCCGGAAAAGAGGAACCGGACGGACCCCGCGCGGGCGGGGCGTCCCGGGTCGGCGCGGTGCCGGGTGACGCGCACGGCGACCCCGCGGCGCCGACGCCCGGCGCCGAAAGCCCGACGGATGCCGCATCCTTGAGGTGTGACTCCTCCCCGCCAGAGGCCGGCTCTTCTCGCTCGGCCAGAAGAGACCTCATGACGGACAGGCGCAGCCCGTGGTCGTACGGCCGGACGCCGGACGGCACGGGCCCAAGCTATCGGCGGAGTCGTGGGCGCGGGGCGGGTATACCCGGAAGGGGGCGACGCGAGACGTGAGTGCGAGGACACCGACGCGTAACGGTTCGACGCACAACTATGAAGGCGGTGCCGTGGATCGTCGGACACCCAGGCACCATGGACCGATGCGCGACGACGAGACCCCGGGGCCGCTCCTCGCCACGGGTCCGGCCGCAGCCCCCCCGACGGGCCCCGGCACGGGCCCGGCCACCGGCACACCCGCGGGAGCGCCCGCCGGTGCGGCGTCCGGAGCGGCGACGGGGCCGGGCGAGATCGGCGCCCTCGTCACCCGGGCCGTCGAGGGCGACCGGCGCGCCACCCACGACCTGCTCGCCCTGGTGCACCCGCTGGCGCTGCGTTACTGCCGCACCCGGCTGTCGCGGCTGCCCGGCGACGCCCGGCACTTCGTGGACGACCTCGCCCAGGAGGTCTGCCTCGCCGTGCTCTGCGCGCTGCCCCGCTACCGGGACACCGGCCGGCCCTTCGAGGCGTTCGTCGTCGCCATCGCCGCGCACAAGGTCGCCGACCTCCAGCGGGCGGCCATGCGCCACCCCGGCAGCACGGCCGTCCCCTCCGACGAGATGCCCGAGCAGCCCGACGACTCCCTCGGCCCCGAGGAGCGGGCGCTGCTCAGCAGCGACGCGGAGTGGGCCAAGAAGCTGCTCGCCAACCTCCCGGAGAACCAGCGCGAGCTGGTGCTGCTCCGGGTCGCCGTGGGGCTGACCGCGGAGGAGACCGGGCAGATGCTGGGCATGTCGCCGGGCGCGGTCCGGGTCGCCCAGCACCGGGCGCTGAGCAGGCTGCGGGCGCTCGCCGAACAGTGAGCGCCGACGCCTTCGCAAAAGGGTTCGTAGGAACACCCAAGTGACGCGATCCTCACCGATCGTGGAATGGGACACCTGCGGCGGCCGTTAGCATGGGAGTCCTCGCTGAGGCAAGGGGGTTCCGGGTCCCGCGGCGGCAGCCGCCGGTGACGGCCCCGCCCGGCCCCGCCCGCAGAACTCCGTATTTGGGAAGGTGTCATGACTGACCACGCCGCCGGGATGCCCGCCAAGTTCGCGATGCTCGGTCTGACCTACGACGACGTCCTGCTGCTGCCGGGCGCCTCCGAGGTGCTGCCGAACGCGGTCGACACCTCCTCCCGTGTCTCCCGCAACGTCCGGGTCAACATCCCGCTGCTCTCCGCCGCCATGGACAAGGTCACCGAGGCCCGGATGGCCATCGCCATGGCCCGCCAGGGCGGCGCGGGCGTCCTCCACCGCAACCTGTCCATCGAGGACCAGGCCAACCAGGTCGACCTGGTCAAGCGCTCCGAGTCCGGCATGGTGACCGACCCGATCACCGTCCGCCCGGACGCCACCCTGGCCGAGGCCGACGCGCTGTGCGCCCGCTTCCGCATCAGCGGTGTGCCGGTCACCGACCCGGCGGGCAAGCTGCTCGGCATCGTCACCAACCGCGACATGGCCTTCGAGACGGACCGCAGCCGCGCCGTGCGCGAGGTCATGACGCCGATGCCGCTGGTCACCGGCAAGGTCGGCATCTCCGGCGAGGACGCCATGGAGCTGCTCCGCCGCCACAAGATCGAGAAGCTGCCGCTGGTGGACGACGCCGGCGTGCTCAAGGGCCTCATCACGGTCAAGGACTTCGTCAAGGCCGAGCAGTACCCCAACGCCGCCAAGGACGCCGAGGGCCGCCTCGTCGTCGGCGCGGCGGTCGGCGTCGGCGCCGAGGCGTACGAGCGGGCCCAGGCGCTCGTCGAGGCCGGCGCGGACTTCCTCGTCGTGGACAGCGCCCACGGCCACAGCCGCGGCATCCTCGACATGATCTCCAAGGTGAAGTCCAACATCGACGTGGACGTCGTCGGCGGCAACGTCGCCACCCGCGACGGCGCCCAGGCGCTGATCGACGCCGGTGTGGACGGCGTCAAGGTCGGCGTCGGCCCCGGCTCCATCTGCACCACCCGCGTGGTCGCCGGCATCGGCGTCCCGCAGGTCACCGCCATCTACGAGGCCGCCCAGGCGTGCCACGCGGCCGGCGTCCCGCTGATCGGCGACGGCGGCCTGCAGTACTCCGGCGACATCGCCAAGGCCATCGCCGCCGGTGCCGACACGGTGATGCTCGGCTCGCTGCTCGCGGGCTGCGAGGAGTCGCCGGGCGAGATGGTCTTCATCAACGGCAAGCAGTTCAAGTCCTACCGGGGCATGGGCTCGCTCGGCGCGATGCAGTCCCGCGGCCAGGCGCGCTCCTTCTCCAAGGACCGCTACTTCCAGGACAACGTCCTCTCCGAGGACAAGCTGGTGCCCGAGGGCATCGAGGGCCAGGTGCCCTACCGCGGCCCGCTGTCCTCCGTCGCCCACCAGCTGATCGGTGGACTCCGGGCGTCCATGGGATATGTGGGATCCGCCAATGTGCAGGAGCTCAAGGACAAGGGCACCTTCGTGCGGATCACCTCGGCGGGGCTCAAGGAGAGCCACCCGCACGACATCCAGATGACGGTCGAGGCGCCGAACTACTCGCGGCGGTGAACCCGTGGGGGCGGGGTGGGGGGTCTCTCCCCGCCCCGCCCCTTCCCGTTTCCCGCGGGGGACGGCCCCCGCACCCCCCTGGACGCCGGACGGGCTGAGTGGTGCGCGTGTCGGTGATACTGGAGTGCGGCAGACGTAGAAGGAAAGGCCACACACGTGACTGAGATCGAGATCGGGCGCGGCAAGCGCGGACGCCGGGCGTACGCGTTCGACGACATCGCCGTCGTCCCCAGCCGGCGCACCCGTGACCCGAAGGAGGTCTCGATCGCCTGGCAGATCGACGCCTACCGTTTCGAGCTGCCGTTCCTGGCCGCGCCGATGGACTCCGTCGTCTCCCCCGAGACGGCCATCCGCATCGGTGAGCTGGGCGGCCTCGGCGTGCTCAACCTCGAGGGCCTGTGGACCCGGTACGAGGACCCGGAGCCGCTGCTCGCGGAGATCGCCGAGCTGGACGAGCACGCCGCCACCAAGCGGATGCAGGAGATCTACGCCGCGCCGATCAAGGAGGAGCTGATCGGGCAGCGCATCAAGGAGGTCCGCGACTCCGGTGTCGTGACCGCCGCCGCGCTCTCCCCGCAGCGCACCGCGCAGTTCTCCAAGGCCGTCGTCGACGCCGGTGTGGACATCTTCGTCATCCGCGGCACCACCGTCTCCGCCGAGCACGTCTCCGGCGCCGCCGAGCCGCTGAACCTCAAGCAGTTCATCTACGAGCTCGACGTGCCGGTGATCGTCGGCGGCTGCGCCACGTACACCGCCGCCCTGCACCTGATGCGCACCGGCGCGGCGGGCGTCCTCGTCGGCTTCGGCGGCGGCGCCGCGCACACCACCCGGAACGTGCTGGGCATCCAGGTCCCGATGGCCACCGCGGTCGCCGACGTGGCCGCCGCCCGCCGCGACTACATGGACGAGTCCGGCGGCCGCTACGTGCACGTCATCGCCGACGGCGGCGTGGGCTGGTCCGGCGACCTGCCCAAGGCCATCGCCTGCGGCGCCGACGCCGTGATGATGGGCTCCCCGCTCGCCCGCGCCACCGACGCGCCGGGCCGCGGCCACCACTGGGGCATGGAGGCCGTCCACGAGGACGTGCCGCGCGGCAAGCGCATGAACCTGGGCGCCGTGGGCACCACCGAGGAGATCCTTCTCGGCCCCTCGCACACCCCCGACGGGTCGATGAACTTCTTCGGCGCGCTGCGCCGGGCGATGGCGACCACGGGCTACAGCGAGCTCAAGGAGTTCCAGCGGGTCGAGGTGACGGTCGCGCCGTCGCAGCACGACAACCGCTGACGTTTCGTCGGACGACGCCGAAGGGTCCGGTCACGGTGGTGACCGGGCCCTTCGGCGTGTGCGGAGCGGTCTGCGGAGCGGCCGGTCTCCGCCGTCAACTCCGTATAAAGGTTCGGGGATGGTGAATACTGGCGACTTATGGCGCAAAGTAAGTCGTTCAGCGGCAGGGACATGGGCATCGACCTCGGCACCGCCAACACGCTGGTGTACGTGCGGGGGAAGGGAGTGGTGCTCAACGAGCCCTCGGTCGTGGCCGTCAACGCTGATGACGGCAGTGTGCTGTCCGTGGGTTCCGAGGCCAAGGAGACCATCGGGCGCACCCCCTCGAACATCGTGGCCATCCGCCCGATGCGCGACGGCGTCATAGCCGACTTCGAGATAGCCGAGCGGATGCTGCGGCACTTCATCAAGAAGGTCACCGGCAACCGGCGGTTCTCCCGGCCGCGGGTCGTGGTGTGCGTGCCGTCGGGCATCACGGGCGTCGAGCGCCGGGCCGTCATCGAAGCCGCCTCGCAGGCCGGGGCGCGCGCCGTGCACCTCGTCGAGGAGCCCATGGCGGCGGCGATCGGCGCGGGCCTGCCCGTCAGCGAGCCCACCGGCTGCATGGTCGTCGACATCGGCGGCGGTACGACCGAGGTCGCCGTCATCTCCCTGGGCGGCATCGTCACCGCGCGGTCCGTGCGGACGGCGGGCGACGCGATGGACGCGGCGATCATCTCCTACGTGAAGAAGGAGTACGCGCTCGCGATCGGCGAGCGCACCGCCGAGGAGATCAAGCTGAGCATCGGCTCCGCGGCGCCCACCGGGAAGTGGACGGCCGCCGGACTCGCCGCCGTCGCCCGGCAGTTGGAGAAGCATCCGGAGGCTGACGGGGGTGGTGATCCCGAGGAGACTCAGGGGTTGCTGCCTCCGGACCGGTTCGCCATCCGGGGGCGGGATCAGGTGAGTGGTCTGCCGAAGACGCTGTCGCTGACCGCCGACGAGATCCGGCACGCGCTGAGCGAGCCGGTGGACGCGATCGTGATGGCGGTGCGGCAGACGCTGGACGAGACGCCGCCGGAGCTTTCCGGGGACATCATGGACCGGGGGATCGTGCTGACGGGTGGGGGTGCGTTGTTGCGGGGGCTGGATGTGCGGTTGAGTCGGGAGCTCGACATTCCCGTGTTGGTCGCGGACGAGCCTCTTGACTGCGTCGCGGTCGGGACGGGGAGGTGTGTCGAGGACTTCGCGAAGTTGCGGACGCTGCTCGACGCGCAGCCGCGGCTTCCGGCCTCCGGCCGGCTGTAGGAGGCCCCGGCCCCGCCCTTTCACCGTTTCTTGCGGGGGCTGCGCCCCCGCACCCCCGAAACCGCGCTCCGCGCGGTTGTCCTCAAGCGCCGGACGGGCTGGTTTTCCAGCCCGTCCGGCACTTGAGGACAAGGGGGTCTGGGGGCTTGCCCCCCCCAGGAATCGGCGAAGGGGCGGGACCGGGGCACCTCACAGCCGGTACGCCGCCCCCGCCGGACTGGCGCCCCGCGTGTCCAGCAGGAGCTGCGCCTTCACGGCCAAGCCCTGCAAGTCGTACGTCCGGTGGTGCTGGAGGAGCACGGTGAGGTCGGCCGCGGCCGCCGCCTCGTACAGGCAGTCCACTCGTGGCACGGGCCGTCCCATGACGCGCCACTGCGGGACGTACGGGTCGTGGAAGCCGATCTGGGCGCCGAGTTCCATCAGGCGGCAGGCGATCTCGCGGGCGGGGGAGCCCTCCTGGTCGCCGATGTCGGCCTTGTAGCCGACGCCGAGGAGGAGGACGCGGGCGCCGCGGGCGGACTTGCCGTGTTCGTTGAGGAGGGCGGCGCAGCGCTGGGTGATGTAGCGCGGCATGCGGCCGTTGACCTCCTGGGCCAGTTCGACCATGCGGAGCGGGTAGCCGAGGCTGCGGCCTTGGTAGGAGAGGTAGTTGGGGTCGACGGGGGTGCCGTGGCCGCCGACGCCGGGGCCGGGGCGGAAGGCCTGGAAGCCGAAGGGTTTGGTCTCGGCGCAGCGGACGACGTCCCAGAGGTCGACGCCGATGTCGTGGCAGAAGACGGCCATCTCGTTGGCGAACGCGATGTTGACGTGCCGGTAGTTGGTCTCCCACATGCGGACCGTCTCGGCCTCGCGGGGGCCGCGGGCGCGGACGATCTTCTCGCAGAAGCGGCCGTAGAAGGCGGCGGCGGCCTCGGTGCAGGCGGGGGTGAGGCCGCCGACGACCTTGGGGACGCGGGCGACGCCCCGGTCCCGGTTGCCGGGGTCGGCGCGGCCGGGGGAGTAGGCGAGGTGGAAGTCGCGGCCGGCGCACAGGCCGGAGCCCGTTTCCAGCAGGGGGCGGACGACGTCCTCGGTGGCGCCGGGGTGGACCGCGGACTCCAGGAGGACGGTGGTGTGCGGCCGGAGCCGGGCGGCCAGGGCGCGGGCGGCGTCCTCGACGGCCCCGAGGTCCAGCGCCCGGTTCTCGCCGAGCCGGGTGGGGGCGCAGATGACGGCCGTGCGGACCCTGCCGAGCTCGGCGTCCTCCGTCGTGGCGCGGAAGCCGGCGGCGAGCATCCGGCGGAGCTCGGCTGCGGTGAGGGTACCGCCGTCCTCGGCGGGCGGGCGGCCGGCGCGCAGCTCGGCGACGGTGTGCGGGTCGGGGTCGTAGCCGATGGTGACCAGGGAGGCGGCGGTGGCGGCCTGGGCGAGCGGAAGGCCGAGGTGGCCGAGGCCGATGACGGCGAGGTCTGCGGGCATGTGCGAGCGGTCCTTTCCCGGTGAGGAGCCGTGGGGTCCTGCGGGCGGGGACGCCGGACCGATCCCCGAATGATGAAGTACGACGTAGCCGGATGTCGTAGATCAGGTTAAGGGGATATACGACATATTCCGGGCATTGTCGCGTCAGGCGTCGCCATTCGTGTCACGGGTGTGGCGGGAGGCGGCCCGAGGGTTCGGTGCGGCGCGGGATGACTTCCGCCCGGGCGGGTATCCGGCACAGCCGGGCCGCCGGATCTGGTGCAGCATCGGAGGTGACGCCGGCGGGACCGGCGGTGGCCGGCAGGTACCGGCGGACGGACGGCACACGCGGCGGACGCGGCAGCGGGAGGCAGCGGTGAGGACAGCGACACTCGGGCCGGCCGAGCGCGGCGAGGCGCTCGCCCGGATGGCGGAACGGGAACTCGACATCCTGGTGGTCGGCGCCGGCGTCGTCGGCGCGGGCACCGCGCTGGACGCCGCCACGCGCGGCCTGGCCACCGGGCTCGTCGAGGCCCGGGACTGGGCCGCCGGCACCTCCAGCCGGTCCAGCAAGCTCATCCACGGCGGCCTGCGCTACCTGGAGATGCTCGACTTCGCCCTCGTCCGCGAGGCGCTGAAAGAGCGCGGCCTGCTGCTGCAGCGGCTCGCCCCGCACCTCGTCAAGCCCGTGCCGTTCCTCTACCCCCTCCAGCACCGCGGCTGGGAGCGGCTCTACGCGGGCTCCGGCGTGGCGCTCTACGACGCGATGTCCGTCTCCTCCGGCCACGGCCGCGGACTGCCCGTCCACCGGCACCTCACCCGGAAGCACGCCCTGCGCGTGGCGCCCTGCCTGCGCAAGGACGCCCTGGTCGGCGCCCTCCAGTACTACGACGCCCAGATGGACGACGCCCGCTACGTCACCACCCTGGTGCGCACCGCCGCCGCGTACGGCGCCGCCTGCGCCAACCGGGCGCGCGTCGTGGGCTTCCTGCGCGAGGGCGAACGGGTCGTCGGGGCGCGGGTGCGCGACCTGGAGCAGGGCGGCGAGTACGAGGTACGGGCCCGGCAGGTCGTCAACGCGACCGGGGTGTGGACGGACGACACCCAGCAGCTCATCGCCGAGCGCGGGCAGTTCCACGTCCGGGCGTCCAAGGGCATCCACCTCGTCGTCCCCAAGGACCGCATCCACTCCACCACCGGGCTCATCCTGCGCACCGAGAAGAGCGTCCTCTTCGTCATCCCCTGGGGACGCCACTGGATCATCGGCACCACGGACACCGACTGGGACCTGGACAAGGCCCACCCCGCCGCGTCCAGCGCCGACATCGACTACCTGCTGGAGCACGTCAACTCGGTGCTCGCCGTCCCCCTGACACGGGACGACGTGCAGGGCGTCTACGCCGGCCTGCGCCCGCTGCTGGCCGGGGAGTCGGACGCGACCAGCAAGCTCTCCCGCGAACACACCGTCGCCCATCCGGTGCCGGGGCTCGTCGTCGTGGCGGGCGGCAAGTACACCACGTACCGGGTGATGGCCAAGGACGCGGTGGACGAGGCGGTGCACGGGCTCACGCAGAAGGTCGCCGACTGCGTCACCGAGGACGTGCCGCTCGCCGGCGCCGAGGGCTACCGGGCGCTGTGGAACGGCCGCGCGCAGCTCGCCCGGCGCACCGGTCTGCACGTCGCCCGCGTCGAGCACCTGCTCAACCGGTACGGCTCGCTGGTCGGCGAGGTCCTCGACCTGGTGACCGCCGACCCGTCCCTCGGGCGGCCGCTCGGCGGCGCCGAGGACTATCTGCGCGCCGAGGTCGTCTACGCCGCCTCCCATGAGGGTGCCCGGCATCTGGACGACGTCCTCACCCGGCGCACCCGGATCTCCATCGAGACCTTCGACCGGGGGACGCGGTGCGCCCGGGAGGCGGCCGGGTTGATGGCGCCCGTGCTGGGGTGGGACGCGGAGCAGGTGGAGAAGGAGATCGCGCACTACGAGAAGCGGGTGGAGGCGGAGCGGGAGTCGCAGCTCCAGCCCGACGACCGGACGGCGGACGCGGCGCGGCTGGGGGCGCCGGAGATCCAGCCGTTGGCATGAAGGGGAGAGCTCGTCAGCAGAACTCCGCGCGCAGCAGCCGTTCCTCCGCCGCCGCGTCCACGCCCGCGTCCGAGTTGGCGCGGTAGGTGAGGACGTGCCGCCCGTCCGCCGTCCCCATCGTGCCCGCGTACGAGCCGTTGATCTCGCCGTTGTGCCCCCACAGCGTCACCCCGCACGGGAGGCGCACCGGGAAGAGGCCCATGCCGTACCGGCCGCGCGAGGCGCCCGTGTCACGCATCAGGCGGAGGGCGCCGGCGGGGAGGAGTTCGCCGCTCAGCAGGGCGGCGAAGAAGCGGTTGAGGTCCGGGAGGGTCGAGACGAGCTCGCCGGCCGCGCCCGCGACCGAGGGGTTGAGGTCGGTGACGTCCGCCGGTCCGCCCCGGGGCGTCGGGGAGTAGGCGCGGCCGTGCGGCTCGGGCAGGGTGACGCGGGTGCCGGGGAGGCTGGTGCCCGTCAGGCCGAGGCGCCGGATGACGCGGCGGCGTACCTCGTCGGCGTAGGGACGGCCCGTCACCTGACGGATGGCCATACCGAGGAGGACGTAGTCGGTGTTCGAGTAGTGGTAGCGGGTGCCGGGCGGGGCGTACGGGCGGTGGCCGAGCGCGGTCCGTACCAATGCCTCGGGCGGGTGCGTCTCGAAACGGTGGCCCGCGAACCCCGTACCGAAGGACGAACGGAGCAGCGCCGCGTCGTCCGTATAGGAGTACAGACCGCTGGTATGGGTGAGGAGTTGGCGGATCGTGACGTTCCGTCCGCTTTCCATCGGGCGCTCCGTCCTCCACAGCCAGGCCGCGGCCTGCCGCGGCAGCAGCCCGGCCACCGGTTCGTCCAGCCGCAGCCGGCCCTCGGCCGCCAGCTGGAGGACGACGGTCGCGACGACGGTCTTGGTGATGCTGCCGGCCCGGAAGCGGTCCATGCGGCCGATGCGCCGCCCGGTGCGCAGGTCCGCCACCCCCGCGGTGGTGAACCGGGAGACACCGTGAGCATCTTGTGACAGCTCGGCGGCGCCGGGAACCGGTCCTCGTGCAACGATGTCCTGTACAGGGGAGCGGGCAGGGTCGCCATCGCACGCCGTCGTCAGGGCCGTGACGGTGCAGCACAGCGCGGTCATGGCCGCCGTGAGGCGCGAGAAGGCACTGCGCGTCGGCATGCGCTCATCATCCATGGTCGCCCGGACCCTGGCCTTCCTCTGGTCGGCGGATGAGAGACAATGGTCCCTCGGCCGGGGTCGGTTGGTCGCAGAGCTGAATGCCAGAGGGGACGCATGTCGGACGCGGAGCAGACGCAGGGCACGACCGGGCGCCTCCTCGCCGGGCGCTACCGCCTCGGCGACGTGCTCGGCCGGGGTGGCATGGGCACGGTCTGGCGGGCCACCGACGAGACGCTGGGACGCGTCGTCGCCGTCAAGGAGCTGCGCTTCCCCGCCAACATCGACGAGGACGAGAAGCGCCGCCTCATCACCCGTACCCTGCGCGAGGCCAAGGCGATCGCCCGGATCCGCAGCGCCGGCGCCGTCACCGTCTTCGACGTGGTGCACGAGGACGACCGCCCCTGGATCGTCATGGAGCTCATCGAGGGCCGCTCGCTCGCCGACGTCATCCGCGAGGACGGGCCGCTGAAGTGGCGGCGTGCCGCCGAGGTCGGCCTCGCCGTCCTCGACGTGCTGCGCGCGGCGCACCTCCAGGGCATCCTGCACCGCGACGTGAAGCCGTCCAACGTGCTCATCGCCGACGACGGCCGCGTCGTCCTCACCGACTTCGGCATCGCCCAGGTCGAGGGCGACCCCTCGGTCACCTCGACGGGCATGCTCGTCGGCGCCCCCTCGTACATATCCCCGGAGCGGGCGCGCGGCCAGAAGCCCGGTCCGCCGGCCGACCTGTGGTCGCTGGGCGGACTGCTCTACGCGGCCGTCGAGGGCGCCCCGCCGTACGACAAGGGGTCGGCCATCGCCACCCTGACCGCCGTCATGACCGAGCCGCTGGGCCCGCCGAAGAACGCGGGCCCGCTGGAGGGTGTCATGTACGGGCTGCTCGCCAAGGACCCGCAGAAGCGGCTGGACGAGGCCGGCGCGCGGGCGCTGCTGACGGAGGCCGTCAACGCGCCCGACGAGCGGCTGCCCGCCCGGACGCCCGCCACGGACGCCACGCAGGCCATCGCCGTGCCCAAGGGACTCGCCGGGTCCGCCGCCGCTCGGGGCACCGACCGGGCCGGTGGTTCCGGTGGTACCGCCGGTGGCGAGCGGACCGAGCGGACGGCGCGGCCCGAGCGGCCCGCGTCCGGGAAGGCGGCGCGGAAGCCCGTCGCCGCCTCGGCGTCCTCCGAGCGGCCCGGCGGGGGCTTCGGGGCCCCTGGTGCCGCGGGTGCGGCGGGTTCCAGAGGTTCCAGAGGGTCTGCGGGGGCCCAGGGGAGCGGCGAGACGTCCGGCAGCGCCTTCCGGCCGCTGCGCGACGCGCCCCTCTCCGGCTCCGCGGCCACGGCACGCACCGAGCCGGAACCGATGGGCGGCGGCTACACCGAGACGCTGGTGCGGATGCGCCCTCCGGTGCAGAAGCGTGTGCTGCTCCTGGTGGTGGCGGTGGTCGTCCTGGCGGTCATCGGGACGGTCATCGCCCTCGTCGTCCAGAAGTAGCGAGACCGGCGTCCCGCTTCCGGCGGGTCCACCGTCTTTGTCCGTAGCCGTCGCCCGTAGCCGTCGCCCGTAGCCGTTGCCCGTAGGCGTCGTCCTCGGACAACGCGGGGTTCGGGGCGGGAAGGTCCGGACCGGTGACCGGTGTTGTGTACGGAGACCGAACGGCCGGGTGAGGGGCCCGTGTTCGGTGGGGTTCATCAGGTCCGACGATCTGAGCGGTACGCGCCCGCCGTGGCGTGTTCGGCACGTATCGTGAAGGGCCGGGGACGGAACGCAGCCGTGCGGCACCGCCAAGTGCCCGTCGGCGGCGGCCGGGTCGGGCGTCGGGTGCAGGGATCGCGCGCTTTGGGGAGGCGTCGTGGACGACTATGCGGGCCGGGTGCTCGCCGACCGGTACCGCCTTCCGCTGCCGCCGTCCGACGCGTTCGAGCTGGTCGAGACGCGCGCGTTCGACACGTACAGCGGCCAGGAGGTGCTGGTCCGGCAGATCCCGCTGCCGGAGGTGGTCGACGCGGAGCTCGTCGAGGGCGGGCCCGTCCCGCCCGCGCCCGGCCGCGCGGGCGGGACGGGCCGGCAGCCGGGACGGACGGTCGCCGGGGCCTCGGACCCGGCGGTGCGCCGCGCGCTGGACGCCGCGACGGCCGCCGCGCGGATCCCCGACCACCCCCGCCTCGACCAGGTCTTCCACGTCTTCGCCGAAGCGGGCAGCCTCTGGATCGTCAGCGAACTGGTCCCCGCCCGCCCGCTCGCCGCGGTGCTCGCGGAGCGCACCCTCTCCCCGCACCGGGCGGCCGAGGTCGCCGCCGACGTACTCACGGCCCTCCGCGCCCTGCACGCCCAGGGCTGGACCCACCGGAACATCACCACCCGCACGGTCCTCATCTGCGAGGACGGCCGGGCCGTCCTGACCGGTCTGGCGGCCGGCGCGGCGGAGGAGGCGCTCTGCGGTTACGACCCGGTGCCGGCGGGGGCCGCGGGGCGGGACGGGCAGCCGGGCGCGGGTGCGGGCGCGGGCGAGAACGCGGGCGCCGGGGCGGGCGCGGGCGGTACGGGGACGGGCGGTGCCGGAACAGGCGGTGCGGGGACGGGCGGTACGGGACCGGGGGCCGGCGGTACGGGTCCCGGCGGCGGATCCCCGGGGGGCGGGCCCTCCGGTGGCGGGTCCCCCGGCGGTGGGCTCCCCGGTGACGGGCGGCCCGTCCCGCACGGCGCCCGGCGCGGGCCGCGCGCCGACGCCATCGCCGCGTACCGGGCCGGCACCCTCGCCGCCGCCCGCGCCGGCCGCCCCCCGACGAGCGCCTCCACCTGGGGCGGCGGCAGCGCCGCCAGCGGCACCGCCCCGGCCCCCGGCACCGCCGCGCCCTGGAGCGCCGACGCGCTGGTGGGCGGCGCGGTGCCGGGACCCGCCGCGCGTACCGGAGAAGCGGGCGGAACCTCGCCGTCCGCCGAAGCCGCGGCCCCTTCCTCGTGTTCCTCGTGGGGGAAGACGGCCGGCTCCGCCGGGGCGCTCGCCGCCGAGCGGGCCCGGCAGGCGCGGATGCTCGTGGTGGGGCCGGTCACCGAGCGCTGGGCGCCCGAACAGGCGTGGCCGGTGCGCGAGGACTGGCAGTTGGCCCCGCCCGTCGGTCCGGCCGCCGACCTCTGGGCGCTGGGCGCCCTGCTGTTCCGCGCGGTGCAGGGCCACGCGCCGTACCCCGAGGAGAGCGCCGCCGAGCTCGTCCGGATCGTCTGCTCCGAACCCCCGGCCTACGCCGAGGAGTGCGGCGCCCTGCGCCCGGTCGTCGAGTCGCTGATGCGCAAGGACCCCGAGGAGCGGCCGGACTTCGAGGAACTGCGCGGCTGGCTGCGGTCCCTGATCCGGTCCGCCCCCGAGCCGGACGTCGGCAGCCGTACGGTCACCGTGCCGCCGCCCGTGCCCGGCGACCCGGCGGCGGCGCCGGCCGCCAAGGGCGGCGCCCGGCTGCCGATCGTCCGCCGCCGCGGCGAACTCGTGCGCCGCCGCCGGGGACGTGGGGCCGCCGCCGCGCCCCCGGCGCACGGCCGGCACAAGCGGGCCGACCGCGGCAGACCACAGGTGCCGGGCGTCGCCGCCGCCACCGGACACCTCCAGGAGCAGCACGTCTACGCGGCCCCGCCCGCCCACCGGCTCGGCCGGCTCCTGTTGGGCGCCGTCCTGCTGCTGCTCGTCGGCGCGGTGCTCTACGCGCTGCTGTTCATGCCACGCGCCTCGGAGAGCGCGGGCGCCGGGCAGGGGACGCGGCGGACGGCCGACGCGCTGAGCGCGGCGCCTGGTGCGGGCGGCACGGCCGGCCGCTCGGACGTGCCTCGGGAGGAGGGGCCGACCGCCGAAACCGGCGGCGCGGCCAAGGGCTTCACGCTGCGCCGCGACCCCAAGGGGTTCACCGTCGCCGTGGCCCGGGAGTGGCAGCGCCGGGGCGACAACGACCGTGGCCAGGTCGTCTACGCGGACGGGGACTTCGAGCTCATCGTGGTGCCGGGCCGGGACAAGGTGTCCGAGTTCGGGGCCGATCCGATGGCGTACCAGCAGGAGAAGGAGCCGGAACTGGCCGCCTTCCGGTCGTCCTCCTGGTCCGCCTCGTCCGGGCTGCGGCGCGTGGACGTGGGCCGCACGGCCGGCGCCGAGGGCACGTTCAACTGGAACGACGGCAGCGGACGCCAGGTGTACGTCCGCAACTCGGCGGTCATCCGCGACGGGCGCTACCACGTGATCCAGGTGCTGGGACCGATGGACGGGCAGCGCTCGGTGGACGGTTTCTTCGATCAGGCGACCGCTACGTACCGTGCCGGTCACGGCTGACGCGTCGTCACCGTGCGTGCTGTGGCGCCTATTTCCGGTGCGGCTCGTGCGGCGGTCGCCGGAAGTCCGCGGTGCCGGGTGTGGATCTCCGGGAAATCGAACGACGGGCTCGTGGTGATCCGGCCGCCAGAAGGCGTCGTCCCGCCCGGAAGGCCCTTCGGCCGAACACGGGTGGTAATGGTCCGGAAATTCGCTCGGGCGAAATTCTGAGCGACGGAAATGCACACCGTAATCGGGAACGGGAAATGCCCGGGTGGTGCGTTCGGAATGATCACGCTGTGTTGATATCGAGTTGTGTTCTCCATGGAACTCGTCACGCATCGGAGTAGGGTTCGCCTCGGGTACTCTCCCTGGAATGTCCCGTGCTCGTATCGGCATGGAGGTCGCGATTCCCCCGTGTTCGAGTTCGCGCGGTGTGCTTCGCACGCCGCGTGGCGCAGATACTCCTTTGCGCCGGAATATCCCTGAAGTGGTTGTTGGGGTAACTGTGGGTCAACCATGCTGTACGGGAGGGGAGTCACGGTGCGTGATCCCCTGGAGACGCGAGGCGTTGTGTCCGCCGGTTCGGATGGTGTGAGCGGTGCAGGTGCTTCAAATGCAGATGGAGGTCGGGGTCGACCCCGCGGAGGTGGGGCGGGCCCGCAGATGGGCGCGGTCGCGGCTGGCGGGATCCGGGATAGGGCTCGACGAGCCGCTGGCCGAGACGCTGATCCTGCTGATCTCCGAGCTGGTGACCAACGCGGTGGTGCACACGGGCTGTCCGGCCGTGCTGCGGATGTTCTTTCCGGGGACTCCGGGGGCTCCGGGGGCTCCGGGGGGACCGGGGGCCGCTGGGGTGGCGGGGGCGACGGGGGGCTCGGCCGGCGCGGGGGCGGCGGCGGGCGGTTGCGGCGCCGGCACGGTCCGCGTCGAGGTCGTGGACATCAGCGCCCGGCCGCCGCGCCGGCGGTGCGCCAGGGGTGACGAGACGGGCGGCCGGGGCCTGGAGCTGGTGGACGGGCTGGCCGACCGCTGGGGCTGGCAGCAGGAGGGCTCGGGTAAGCGCATCTGGTGCGAGATCGACCGGGGTCCCGTACCGGCGCGGGCGCTGCCCCGCTGGAACGGTGCTTTCGAGCCACAACACGCCCTCACAAATGGGGCGTAGGAGGCAAAGTCCAGACCAGGTGTTGACGGGAAGTGTTCACCTGATCACCCTTGGATGAAGCGATTCGTTGCGAGGGGACGTCGAGACGCCCAGGTGACCCCGGACGACTTGGCGAGTACGGGTCGCGGTCCGGCGCGACGACAGGGCTCAGGCGCCGGAGCTGGGCGGCGGCGGCGTGCGGTGCCGTGCTCGGGGTGCGCATCGAGGCGCCGCCGCCGGCTCGTCTCCGCGGATGGCCCGTATCCGTCCATCCAAACCTCCAGGAGTGAACCGCGTCACAGATTCGGGGCGGTTGCCGTCCGGATGGGGGCCGATGCGGTCCTTCCCGGTGGAACGGTTTCCCGGCCGCCTCGGGGTGAGGTGCCCGTCGGGGGCCGGGTCGGGCCCTCGGGCCGCCACTCGGAGCAAAACGGGCATTTCGCGGTAACGACCCTTTGCCAGGGAACCTCTTGGCCTCTGAGGGAATCATTCTTGGAGAGAGGGGCGGATATGACACAGCAAGCTGAGCCGGGCGCGATACCGGACGAGGCGCCGGCGGCCGCACCCGACGACTCCGCCGGGGCGGACGGCGCCGGAGACCGGGATCGCTCGGACTGCTCGGACCGCTCGGACCGCTCGGCCTCTGCGGAGGGGAAGGGCCCGTCGGACCGGACGGATCACGAGGGCCGGGCGGATCGCGAGGACCTGGCGGACCGCGACGGCCGCGCGGCCCGCGCGGAGGGGCAGGGCCCGTCGGACCGGGCCCGCGCACCCCGCCACCCGGACGGCTTCGGTGCCGCGTTCTGCGCCTCGATGGCCGCGCTCTGCGCCGAGGTCGTCGTCGCGGCCAGCGTCGGCGTCCTCGTCCTGCTGTCGCGGGAGCACCAGGGGCTGCCCACCGCCCCCGCCCTCGCGGTCGCCGTGGCGCTCGGCGCGCTGCTGCTCACCGTGCTGCTCAGCGGGTTCGTCACGGCGGCGGCCGTGATGCCCGCGCTGGAACTCTCCCGCCGCGCCGCCGCGCGCGCCGGCCGGCCCGAGGGCCGGTGGTGGACGGTCGGCGCGGTGCCGGCGGTGGCCGCCGCACTGGTGATCGTCTTCGGTGCCGTGGCGGCGCTCGGCGCCCTCGCGCCGGCCCATTCCCTCAAGTACCTGATCTGGTGGGGCGCCCTCACCGTCGGCCTGCTGCCGCCCGCCCTCGCGGCGCGCCGCGCCGCCCGCCGGGTGCGGGAGGACCGCCCCGGGAGCGTGGCCCGGCGGGTGGCCAGGGACGGCGTCCTCGCCTGGCTGCTCGTCGGCGCGATCGGCGCGACCGCGTACGGGACCGGGCTCGCCACCGTCTACGAGCCGCCGAAGCTGCACCGCTCCGACATCGCCGGCGTCTGGAACGACGGCCGGGGCGGCACCGTCCGGCTGAAGGAGGACGGCAGCGCGGTCGCCGACGGGCTCGACACGTTCGACTGGGACGGCATGGGCCACGACCGGATCCAGGACTGCAAGGGCTCCGGCAGCTGGACCCCGGTGAAGGAGAGCGGGGCCGTCGTGGGCGTCGGGCTGAAGATCGACGCCTGTGGGCGGTACGAGAAGAACTGGAGCGTCGGCGGCACGGCGAAGGAGCCGCGGATCTTCCACGAGATCGGCAAGCAGGGGTCGGGCAAGCGCTACATGCTGAAGAAGACGCACGGGTCCAAGGGCTGAGCCCCGGGCCGCGCCGGTCCCCGGACGCGCGAACGGCGGGTCACCGGGCGGGCTGGCCGTGCCCCGGTGACCCGCCGCCGTTGCTGACAGGACGGGTGTGCGCCGTGCGGTTACCGCGCGGGCTTCTTGCCGGTGATGCCCAGGTGCACCAGGAGCGCCAGGTTGGGCTTGAGTTCGGCCTGTTTGACGCCCCAGCCCTGGAAGCCCTTCTGGTGGGACGCGACGCCCGCCAGCATCACGACCAGCGAGCCGGCCACGGCGGCGGCGCTGACGTCCTTGTCCACCTTGTTCTTGGCCTGGAGCTCCTTCACGGATTCGGTGAGGGAGTCGGTCACGGCGTTGAGGATCCGCATGCGGATCTTGGCGAACCGCTTGTCCCCCTCGGCCGCGCCCAGGTCGATCACGCGCAGGATCGCGTCGTTCCGCCGCCAGAAGGCGAGGAATCCGTCCACCAATTCCTCGGCGGCCTGCCGGCCGGCCTTGCCCGCCCAGGAACGGCCGGCCACGAGTTCCCTGAGGCCCGTGCCTTCCTTCGCCACTTCCTCGGCGAGTTCCAGAACGGCGCCCTCGACGTCCGGGAAGTACTGGTAGAAGGTCGCGGGCGAGGTGCCGGCCCGCCGGGCGACGTCGATGACCTTGACGTCGCGGTAGGGGGAGGAGCTGAGCATTTCCCCGAGGCAGTCGAGCAGCTTCTGTCGCGTCGCCTGTCCTCGGCGGCCGGCCACCCGGCCGTCGACGGTGCGTACTTGTCCTGTCATGCCGTCAGCTTACCGAGGGGTGATCGGAGCGCGATTCGGTCGCATGCAAATGGGGGCGGGGGTGTGAATAGGGGTGGATAAGCAGGTCAGAGGCGTTTCGGAGGGCCAATTTCCGGGTGGTCGGGGATTGGCCCGTACCGGTGAATTGTCTTATCGACAAGTCGTGGATCCGACCGCCCGGCCCGGTGCGGCGGGGGCCGCGCGGGAGGTCGGGACGGGGGGTGCCGAGGTCCGGTTCCGGGGCCGTACGGGCCCGTCCGGTGGCTCGCCGGGGCCCCGCTGGTCCGTACGGGGGGCGGCGGGGGGAACGCGGTACGGGCTCCGTCGGCGGCCGCGCGGGACCGGGCGTCCGTCGCTACCGTGGCCGGTGCGACACCCCGCCCGGCCATCCGGCCCGCGCGGGCGGACCGGTGCGGTGCGGAGGGAAGGGAGCGGGCGCCATGGGCGCAGCGACGGACGGAGCCCCGCGGACCACGCCGTGCTGGGCGGACGTGACCCTGCCCGACGTCGAGGCGGGCAAGCGCTTCTACGGCGGGCTCTTCGGCTGGACCTTCGAGGAGGGCGACCCGGAGGCGGGGCCGTACGCGCGGGCCCTGCACGAGGGCGCGGAGGTCGCGGCCCTCGCGCCCAAGCCGGACGGGCGGATGCCCACGGCCTGGTGCGTCTACTTCTCCTCGCCCGACGCCGAGGCCACCGCCGAGCGGATCCGGGCGGAGGGCGGACAGGTCGTCACCGGACCGGCCCAGGCGGGCCCGTACGGCACGCTGCTGCTCGCCGCGGACCCGGGCGGGGCCGTGTTCGGCGTCTGGCAGGCCGCCGCCCACCGGGGGTTCGGCAAGCGCGGCACCCCCGGGGCCTACGGCTGGGCGGAGGTGTACACGCGCGAGCCGGCGGCCGTCGACGCCTTCTACGAACGGGTCTTCGGGCTCACGGCGCACGACCTGGGGGAGTCGGGGGAGTCAGGTGAGCCGGGGGAGCCGGGGGATGCGGGTGAGGCTGCGGGGTTCGACTACGCCGTCTGGACGCCCGCCGGGGAGCCGCTGGCGCCGGAGCACGCGGTCGGCGGGCGGGCCGTCATGGACGAGGCGTCCTTCCCGGCGGCGATGCCCGCCCACTTCCTCGTCTACTTCGTCGTCGCCGACTGCGACGAGGCGTGCCGCGCGGCGCGGCGGCTGGGCGGCCGGATCCGGCGCGAGGCGCGGGACTCGGCGTACGGGCGGTTCGCGGTGCTGACCGACGATCAGGGGGCGGATTTCGCGGTCGTCGATCCGGCGCGGCCGGGGGAGGGCTGAGGGGCGCGCCGCCCGCCGGTAAGCCGCCCTGAACGCTTGGTGCTCCTGTGCGCGGAGAGGCGGAACAGCCCCCTGTGACGGCTGGGAAAGGCCACCCGCGCGGGGGCGGAACTTCCGCTTTCGGCATGGACACGCCGAAGCACGACCCGGGTTCGCAACCACCGCCCGGGCCAGGGAGAATCAGGGGGCGTACCCCGGGATAATTCGCGGTGAGACGCTGCACGGGGCCGGAACAATCCTTTCGAGCCCCCACGGGGAGGTGGCAGGCCAGTTGGAGCAGCTCACACAGCACGACCCGAGACGGATCGGCCCGTTCGAGGTGCTCGGCCGGCTCGGCGCCGGCGGCATGGGACTGGTCTATCTCGCCCGCTCGGCGTCGGGCCGACGGGTCGCGATCAAGACGGTCCGTACGGAACTGGCCGAGGACCAGCTCTTCCGCGTCCGCTTCACCCGTGAGGTGGAAGCGGCCCGGGCGGTCAGCGGCTTCTACACGGCCGCCGTCGTGGACGCCGACCCGCGGGCCGCCGTGCCCTGGCTGGCCACCGCGTACGTCCCCGCGCCCTCCCTCGAAGAGATCATCAACGAGTGCGGGCCGCTCCCGGCCCAGGCGGTGCGCTGGCTGGCGGCCGGCATCGCCGAGGCGCTCCAGTCGATCCACGGCGCCGGGCTCGTCCACCGCGACCTCAAGCCGTCGAACGTGCTGGTGGTCGAGGACGGGCCGCGCGTCATCGACTTCGGCATCGCCTCCGGCGTCTCCAACACCCGGCTGACCATGACCAACGTGGCCGTCGGCACGCCCGCGTACATGTCCCCCGAGCAGGCCAGGGACTCCCGCAGCGTCACCGGCGCCAGCGACGTCTTCTCGCTCGGCTCCACCCTCGTCTTCGCCGCCACCGGCCACGCGCCCTTCCACGGCGCCAACCCGGTCGAGACGGTCTTCATGCTGCTGCGCGAGGGCCCGGACCTCTCCGGCCTGCCCGACGAGCTGCGCCCGCTCATCGACTCCTGCATGCAGATGGCGGCCGAGCACCGGCCCAGCCCGGCCGACCTCCAG
Source organism: Streptomyces mobaraensis (assembly GCF_020099395.1). NCBI lineage: Bacteria > Bacillati > Actinomycetota > Actinomycetes > Kitasatosporales > Streptomycetaceae > Streptomyces > Streptomyces mobaraensis. The sequence goes on from NZ_CP083590.1 coordinate 4,319,607, forward strand.
GCCCAGCTCGGCCCGCACCTCTTCGCGTCCGGCGGGGGCGACGACAGCGGCACGGCGTCCGCCTGGCTGCCGCCCGACGCCGTCTCGCTCATCGAGCGGCGCCGGGCCGGGCAGCGGCCCGCCGCGGCCCCCGCGCGGGGCCGCTCCGGCCGTTCCGCCGTCCCGCCGCCCCCGGCGCGGCCCCCGGCCGAGCCCCCGTACGACCCCTCCCGCGCCGCCCAGCCGCCGAGCTGGAGCGACGCCCGGGCGACGGGCCCGCACCACGGCCGGCCCGCGGGCGCGCCCGACCCGCGCGGCGCGTCGGCCGTGGCCTCCGCCCCCGTGTCCGCGCCCCTCCCGGCCCCGGCGCAGGGCCGGCACGCCGCCGCGCCCGCGCCCGCCTACGCCGACGACGGCTCGGTACGGCTCTCCGGCGCGCAGCTGCCGATCGGCCCCGGCCCGCGCGTCGCCGACGCCCGCGAGCCGTACGCGCCCTCGGCCGCCGGCACCGCCACCGGCTGGGTCCGCCCGCCCGGCGGCACCGCGGCCCCCGCGGCGGCCGACCCGGTCCCCAACGCGACGGTGGACCCGGCCCGTTGGCGGCCGTGGCGGTTCCGGATGTCCAACGACGTCTGGGGCACGCCCGTCGTCGCCGGCGACCTGGTGTACGTCACCTCCTTCGAGGTGCACGCGCTCGATGTGGCCAGCGGGCGGCGGCAGTTCAAGACGCGCGACGTCGCCTGGGCGATGGCCGTCGCCGACGGCCGCATACACGCCTCCGACGGCCCGACGCTCTACGCCCTCGACGCCGCCGACGGCGGCGAGCGCTGGCGGCTGTCCACCGACGGCTGGGTGTACTCGCTCGGCGTCGACCGCGGCACGGTCGTCACCGGCACCCGCGGCGGCGGCGCCCAGGCGTGGGAGGCGGCCACCGGCGAACTCCTCTGGGAGACCTCCGGCCTCCAGACCGACTTCGAGACCCCCGACTGCGGCCCGGTCGTCCAGGACGGCACGGTCTTCCTCTGGTCCGACGCCCGCCTGCGCGCCCTCGACGCCCGCTCCGGCACCGAGCGCTGGAGCTACCCCGTCGGCGACACCGGCTCCTGCGGCGGCGTCCCCGTCCGGCTGCACGCCGCCCCCGACGGCGTCGTCTACGTCGCCGCCGGCACCCGCCTGCTCGCCATCGACACCGCCCGCGGCGACGTCCGCTGGCGCTTCGAGGCCCCCGCGGTCTTCCTCAGCCCGCCCGCCGTCGGCAACGGCGGCGTCTACGCGGCCGACTACCTCGGCACCGTCTACGCCCTCGACGCCGCCGGCGGCCAGGAACGCTGGCGCATCGCCACCGAGGCCCGCCAGTCCAGCGAGCCCGTCCTCGTCTCCAACGGCCTCGTCCACCTCGGCAGCGGCGGGGCCCTCTACACCCTCGACGCCGTCACCGGCACCCCCCGCTGGCGCTTCGCCGCCGGCGGCGACATCGTCGGCTCCCCCGTCGTGGCCGACGGCCGCGTCCACTTCGGCTCCGCCGACCACTGCCTCTACGCCCTCGACGCCACCGGCGGCCAACTCCGCTGGAAGCTCGCCACGGGAGGAGAGATCACGGGCACCCCCCTGGCCTCGGGCGGCGTGGTCTACGCCTGCAGCAAGGACCGCTGCGTCTACGCCCTGGACGCGGCGAAGGGGACGGGGCAGGCGCGGCGGTAAGGCGCTGCCGTCCTGTTTCCGGCGGGTGGGGTCGCCTCCTCCGTAGGGGCCGCCCCACCCGCCGTCGGCTCACTGCGGTGCCACGTCGGCCGGCGGCGGTCCCGCCGCACTCCGGCGCCCGGCAGGCCACGGGGAAGTGGTGGCGTGCCGAGTGCCGCCCGCGTGAACCGGGCGTGATGCCGGCGCGCCGTCCCGGTACCGGTGTTCTCCGGGGGCTCCATCGTTATGCCCCGTGAAACCGTGTGCCGTGACGGATTCGTTCCATAGGCGTCCTTCCGGCTCGGCGTAATAGAGAAGACGGATGTCAGTGGTGGCCCTCATGATGGGGGTACTGGCCATTCGGATTCCGGGCCGACGCTTCACATCCCCTTCTCGCGCCTGCGCGGACAGGCGACTTCAGTGTGGGCGGATGCGGGCGGTATGGGCCCGGCCTGCAACCAAGAGCGGAGGCAGCATGATGCGGTGGAACGGCATGACGACGAATGCCGTGCGGTGCGACGCCGTACGCGGTAGCGGCGGTGACGAGCACGTGGGGTTTTCGGCCGACCGGTGAGCGGCGTCCGGTTTCTCACGGCGCACGAGGCCGGGATCGCCGGCCAATACGGGAAGGCGACGACAACGGCCCGGTAGTACGGTGCGGTTCATAACCACCTGGGGGCCCGGCGCAGCGTCCTGAGACGACGGCGCCGGCCTCCACTCGCCCTCGAACAGAGGGTGGGCAGAATGGCGAAGACCGCGGCGCCGATCGGGAAGTGTGCTGCGGAATGCCGCACGGCGTAACTCCTTTCTGCGGCCGGTGGACGGCCGGACAGGACTCTCGCCGGACCGGCGTTTGTCCGCCAGTACGAATGTGCTCGTTCGCATGTCAACGCTGCTCGATTGACGGACAATGCAGAGGTGCCCCAGGACAGTCGCCCCCAGGGAGGCGGAAGGTGGCAAAGGCCGGGCGCCCGCAGGAAGGTCCGAAGGGAAGGAGCGCGGAAGCCAACGAACTCGCCGCACTGCTGCGGAGCGTCACCGAGGGTATGACGGTACGTCAGCTGGCCGCCCGGTACGCGGCCGGCAAGACGGCCTGGAGCGAATACCGTTCCGGGGCACGGACGGTTCCGCTTCCGCTCCTGCGGAAGGTGCTCGACGACGTGGTGCCCGATGCCCGCGCGAAGGACCGCCTGTGGCGAAGAGCGCGAGCACTGCACGCGGCGGCCGTGAAAGGCGACAACGCGGTGACGGCGGCCGTGCCGTACGGTTCGTCGGCGAAGCCCGCGGCCGGCGGGACCGGGACCGGAAGCGGGACCGGTCGGGACGACGGACCCCTGCTGGCGGTACTCGGCCCGGTCCGGCACCGCCGGGGCGCCGAGTGGGCGCCCGTCGGCCCGCCGCAGCGGTGCGCCCTGCTGGCCGCGCTCCTCCTGCGCGAGGGACGCAGCGCCACCCCGGCGGAGCTCGTCGGTGATCTCTGGGGAGCACACGCTCCTCCGTCCGCCGTCGCGGCCCTCCGCACCCACGCATCGGGGCTGCGCAAGACACTGGGCGGCAGGTCGGTGCTGCTCAGCGACTCGGGCGGCTACTCGCTGCCCGTCCGGCGCGGGCTCGTCGACCTCCACCGCGCCGAGGAGGCGGCCGTCGCGGCCCAGCGCGCGTTTCACGCCGGAGTACCGGGCGAGGCGCGCGCACTGTTCGCCGACGCGCTGTCCTTATGGACCGGCGAGACGCTGGCGGGTGTGCCGGGACCGTACGCCGCGGCGCAGCGCGCACGGCTGGAGGAGTGGAGGCTCACCCTCCTGGAGTCCCGCCTGGAGCTGGACGTCGAGTCGGGCCAATGCGCCGACACCGTCTCCGAACTGACGCTCCTCGTGGCCGAGCACCCCTACCGCGAGCGGTTCCGCGAGCTCTTGATGCTCGCCCTCCATCGCAGCGGTCGCCGACGCGAAGCGCTGGCGGTCTTCACCGACGCCCGGCGCCTCCTCCTCGGGGAACTGGGCGTCGAACCAGGGCCGAGGCTGGCAGAGCTGCATCGCCGCCTGCTCACCGCCGGTCCCCAGCAGGCCGGTGCCGGATCCAGGGGGTCCGTGGACGTCGTACCCATCGTGAAGCCGGAGCAACTCCCGGCGGTCACCGCGCACTTCACCGGCCGGGAGTCGGTGGCGGCCGAGATCAGAGCACGTCTGACCACCGCGGACGGGCCCGGCTTGTGCGCCGTCTCCGGCGTGGGAGGCGTAGGGAAGACGGCCCTGGCGCTGTACGCCGCGCGGGGTGTACGCGAGTGCTTTCCCGACGGGCAGCTGCACGCCGACCTCCGCGGCGCCGGGAACGAGCCGGCGGATCCCCACACGGTGCTCGGGGCCTTCCTCCGCACCCTGGGGATGCCCGACGCGGCCGTCCCCGGCGGAACGGACGAGAGGGCGGCGCTCTACCGGTCCCTGCTGGCCCGGCGCCGCGTCCTGGTCCTGCTCGACAACGCGCGGGACGCCGCCCAGGTACGGCCGCTGCTGCCGGGGGCCGAGAAGAGCGCGGTGCTCGTGACCAGCCGTGCCCGGCTCGTCGACCTGGAGGACGCGCACCTCGTCGACCTGGACCTCATGCCACATGACGAGGCGTTCGACCTCTTCGCGCGCATCGTCGGCGAGGAGCGGGCGGCGGCGGAGCGCGACGCCGCGCGAGAGGTGGTGGCGGCCTGCGGCCGGCTGCCGCTCGCCCTGCGCATCGCCGCCTCACGGCTGGTGGCCCGTTCCTGCTGGGACATCGGCACCCTCGCCCGCCGCCTGCGCGACGAAAACCGCCGGCTGGACGAACTGCACGTGGGAAACCTGACGGTGACCGCGGCCTTCCGCATGGGATACGGCCACCTCGAACCGGCCCAGGCCCGTGCCTTCCGCCTCCTCGCCCTGGCCGAAGGACCGGACATCTCCCTCGACGCGGCCGCGGCCCTACTGGGACTGCGGCCACACGGCGCGGAACGCGTACTGGAGTCCCTCGTGGACGCGTCCCTCCTGGTGTCCGTCACGACGGGCCGGTTCCACTTCCACGACCTGGTACGGCTGTACGCCCGGACCCGTGCCGAGCAGGACGAGACGGCCGCGGAGCGCACCGCGGCCCGCTCCCGCCTGCTGGACTTCTACCAGGGCATGGCCCTGCACGTGTACCTGCTGGGGCGGCCGGGCGACCGCCTGGCGGACCATGTCGCCCCGGCTCCGGTGCCCGACTCCGCGCCCGCCGACCTGACGGCCGCGGCCGAATGGCTCGTCACGGAGACGGACTGCATCCTGGCGTGCGTACGGTCGGTGGCCCGGGGATCCACTCTGCGAAGAGCGGCCGACCTGCTGTACACGGCTCGGGACATCTCCGGATCCGGGCCCGGGCAGCGTGCTTACCTGGAAGCGGCCATGGCGGTCCTCAAGGCCGCCCTGAAAGAGCAGGACGCTTTCGCCGAGGGGCGGGTGCGCCTGGCGCTGGCGCTCCATCTGTCCGTCGCGGGGGACCTTGTCGCGGCGGTGGAACACGCCGACCGGTACCTCGAATCGTCCCTCCCGCAGAACGACATGCTGACCCGGTCCCATGGGGCGAACGTGCGGGGCATCATCAGCAATTACCAAGGCGCCCTGGACGAATCCACGCGATGGTTCACGGCGGCCCTGAAGGCGTTCCGGGAGCAAGGGGACCGCCCCGGTGAGGCGAGCGCGCTCAACAATCTCGCGATGACGTATGCGAAAGGCGGAGACGACGCCCGCGCGCTGAATCTCGCCGAGCAAGCCCTGGCCATTCACAGCGAGCCGGGAAGCTCCTCGTGGCGCCGGGCGAACAGCCTTTACACGCGCGGCCGTGCCCTGGCGGGACTCGGCCGGTACCGGGCGGCGGCCCGGGACTTCACCCATGCTCTGGAGATATTCCGGGACTGCCGGCAAATACGCTGGCAGGCATGGGCCCACTGGCGGCTCGCCCAGGTCCACCTCGCCGACGGGTCGCCCGCTCAGGCCATGCGCCACGCCGAACCGGCGCTGTCTCTGGTGCGGTCCCTGGGTGCGGACCGCGTCGAAGGGGAACTGCTTTTCCTCCTGGCCGACGCCCTGGAACAGGTGGGGCACTTCGACCGGGCGCGTGCCTGCCGTACCGAGGCGGCATCGGTGACGAACCGGAAACTGCAGGGCTTGCACGATGCGATCGGGCGTCCAGGTACGGGGGAGTGACGGGTCCGGTCCCCGACGCTCCCCGAGCGCGGCGCCGGTGCGGAGGGGCTCCTTCCGCAGCCGACCGCCGTGGGCGGCGGCATCCGCGCGGCCGGCCACCTTGGCGCCGTCCGCGCGCCCGCGGCTCGGCGGGCGGAGGCCCTGACGGGCCGGGAACGGGGCGTGGCCCACCATGAGAACGTGGTGGGCCACGCCGCTGTGTAGTGAGCGGGTGTGCCGGGTCAGCTCTTGTGGCCGCCGGCCGGGGTGACGGTGCCGTGGTCGTCGACGGGCGGGACGGTGCCGTGGTCGTCGACGGGGGCCACCGTGCCGTGGTCATCCACCGGGGCGACGGTGCCGTGGTCGTCGACGGGCGGGACGGTGCCGTGGTCGTCGACGGGCGGGACGGTGCCGTGGTCGTCGACGGGGGCCACCGTGCCGTGGTCATCCACCGGGGCGGCCGAGGCGATGCGGACGTCGCGGCCGGTGTGGTCGCTCGCGAGAGCCGAACCGGCGCCGAGGGCGGCGGTCGCGCCGACGATCCCGAGGACGATGAACGCTTTCTTCGTGCGGCCGAGTTTGTTGTGCGACATGGGTATCCCTTGAGAAGCGTGTGACTGCGGTGTTCTCAGATGCACCTGATGCGTTCGAACTTGGCAGAGACGCAGAGGGAAAGCCAGCGGTCACGGCTCAACTCCCGGCCTGAGGACGGTTGTTGTTGGTAACAGGCGGCACCGGAACGGCGATCGCGGAGGCGCCGGGCCGTAGGGAAGGTGGCGCGCATTGGCCCACTGGCCGCGCCTCGGCCTTCGGCTTACGAGGGGGCCGTTGTCAGTGGTTTCCATGAGAATGGAGGCACTGGTCAGCAGGAACGGACCGGTCTCCCTGCCGTCAACGCTCCCGCCTGCCGTCAACAGGCGCGTTCGGCATGGGCGGCCACCGGCGCGACGACGTCGTGCCGGGTCCGGCGGCTTCGGCGAATCGGGGGTGGCGATGCGGAGTGGCGGAGTGCGGTCTGGTGGGCCGGAGGGCCGGGTGCGGCCGGGGGTCGGTGGGGATGATCACCACGCGGGCCTCGGGCCGGCAGCGCGGGCCGGATGGTGTGTGGCGTAAGCGGGAGCGGCCACCGTGCTCCCTGACACCCGGGAGCGGCGTCCGTATCGGACTGCCGGGTGACGACGCATGACGCGGAGGCCGTGGCATGGCCAGGGGCTCCCTCGGCCGTTGCGCCGGGGGAGCTCCTTGTCGTGGGCCGAAGGCCCGTCAGACGCCTATGACACGTGGTGGTCGTCCGCGCCGGTGGTGTGGTCGGCGGCGCCGCCGAGCGGCGACGCGGCGGCGCTCTGCAAGGTCGGCGTGCTGCCGGCGTGCAGGTCGGCGGCGGCGGGCGTGATCGCGAGGACCGTGGCCGCCCCGGCGATCGCAAGGGCTACCAGCGTCTTCTTGGCGCGGTCGGTGGTCGGGCCCATGGGGACTCCTCTTGCTCGGGATACGGAGGTGGGTTGTCGGTGCATCCCGCGGTACGGCCGTGTCTGGACGCGCCGAAATCCCGGCCTCGTCCCGGCCGCCCGTAGGCATGGACAGGGCCGGCATCGGCGGCTCCCCCTCCCCGCCGCCGCTGCCGGCCCCGAGCTGTCGAACATTCGGCGAAGCCCCCTGTTCCCCCGCGCCTTGGGGTTCCGCCGGGATCGGTGGACGGGGTCCTGACGTGTCAGGAACCCCCGCCCACCTGCGAACCGATCAGCCGGTCCGATGCTCAGACCGGCTCGGAGCCCGCGTGATGGTCGTCAGGGCTCGTGGGTGTGTCCCCGAGCTTCTTGACCTTGGGCTTGGTCGGCGCGGTGGCGACGCCGGGTACGGCGCTCACCACCGAACCGTCCTGGGAAATGGGCGGAATGGGATCGAGCTTGTTCTCTTCGCTCATGGTCGTTCACCTCTGTGGGACGGTGCGAGTCGTGCGATACGACGGGGTGGAGAAACCCGTCCGGCGATTCCCCCGAGGACCGCCGGACGGGCACACCGGGATCGGGCACCCCGGTGGGCGATGCATCACCGCGACCCGCCTGCCCCCCGACGCGACGGATCGATAACCATGAGAGTGACACCTGGCGATAAACGATCGATGAACGTGCACATGACGCCTTTGCGCGTACCCCGGGTCAGGTGTGCGCCATCTCCAGCAGCCGGCGTACCTCCGCCGCCTCCCCTTCGTTGCCCAACTGCTCGAACGTCCGTAGGGCCTCCGCCCAGCAGGCCCGCGCGCGACCGCGCTGACCAAGACGGTCGAGGCAGTGGCCGAGCACGGTGAGGATGCCTCCCCGGCGCCACTCGCCGCCGATGCCGCGCAACCGGACGAGGGCCTGTTCGGCGTGGGCGGCGCCGCGAGCGTGGTCGCCCAGGGTGTGGAATGCCTCCGCCATCCGCGCGAGGCTCCATCCCTCCCACATCCGCTGCCGGTTCTGCCGGAAGATAGACAACGCCTCGACGAACTGGGCCAAAGCGTCCTCGTGCCGCTGCGCGGCGCGGAGTGCCATGCCGTAGGCGTAGTGGCCGTTGGCAAGCCGCCAGGAAACCTGCAGTTCACGGTAGATGGCCAGGCTCTGTTCCGCGAGGCGGACCGCGGTCTCCGACCGTCCGGTCTCGCCGTGGACGCGTGAGAGGTTGCTGAGCGCGCTGACCTCACCAGGACGGTTGCCGTCCGCACGGAACGAGGCCAGTGCCTGCTCGCAGTACGTCTCCGCGTCCCCATAGCGCTGCTGGTAAATAGCGACGATGGCGCGGATGTTCGCCGCGATGCACCGCGGAAGGATGTCACCGCTTTCCCGCGCCAGCCGAAGCGCCTCAGCGGCTTGTTGGTCCGCCTGGGAGAACCGGCCGGAGAGGCTGTGGACGTTGGCGAGCACGGTCCGGGCCCGCCCCTCCGCCCGGGAGTCCCCGACCCTCCGCGCCGCGGCCAGCATGTCGTCCGCCGCGTTCGCGTACAGGCGGGAGTACGCGCCGGACTCCGTGAGGTCGTTCGTCGCGAGCAGCAGATCGACGGCCTTGCGCAGGGGCTCGCCGGTGTCCTGGGCGTGCTGCCGGACGCACGCCAGCATGCAGGGCGCCTCCGCGTAGAGCCAGTCCGCGCCGGCGGCCCGGTCCGTGAACGTTAATCCCTGGTGGGTGGTCGGCGTGATGTTCTTCAGCAGCTGGTCCCCCGGCCGCTCCAGCACGTACACCCCCGCCGCCGTCGACAGGTAGAAGTCCAGCAGGCGCGACATCGCCGCCTCCCGTTCCGCCGGGGGCTGTTCGTCGCGTTCGGCGCAGGAGCGGGCGTAGAGGCGGAGGAGGTCGTGGAAGCGGTAGCGGCCGGGGGCGGCGGATTCGAGGAGGGAGGCGTCGACGAGGGTTTCCAGGAGTTCTTCCGTGGTGTCGACGTCGAGGTCGAGGACGGCCGCGGCGGCCGGGAGGGAGATGTCCGGGCCGTCGGGGAGGCCGAGCAGGCGGAAGGCGCGGGCCTGGGCCGGTTCGAGCTGGCCGTAGCCGAGTTCGAAGGTGGCCTTGACGGCGAGGTCGCCGGCGCGGAGTTCGTCGAGGCGGCGGCGTTCGTCGCCGAGCTTGCGGGCGAGGACGGAGACCGTCCAGGTGCGGCGGGCGGCGAGGCGGGACGCCGCGATGCGGATGGCGAGCGGCAGGAAGCCGCAGGCGGCGACGGTGTCCATGGCCGCGTCGCGCTCGGCGGCGACGCGTTCGGTGCCGACGATGCGGGTGAAGAGGACGAGGGCCTCCTCGGGGCTCATCACGTCCAGGTCCACCAGGTGGGCGCCGGCCAGGTCGACCATGCGGGTGCGGCTGGTGACGAGGGCCGCGCAGCCCTCCGTGCCCGGGAGCAGCGGGCGGACCTGGGCGGCGTCGCGCGCGTTGTCGAGGAGGGCGAGGACGCGGCGGCCGTCGAGGGTGGAGCGGAAGAGGGCGGAGCGTTCCTGGAGGCCCTCGGGTATCGCAGAGTCGGCGACGCCGAGGGCGCGCAGGAACGCGCCGAGGACGGCCTCGGGTTCGGCGACGACGGGCCCGGTGCCCTGGAGGTCGACGTAGAGCTGGCCGTCGGGGAAGTGCTCGCGGGCGGCGTGCGCGACGTGCACGGCGAGCGTCGTCTTGCCGACGCCCCCGATGCCCGCCACCGCGGACACCGCCATCACCCGGCCCTCGGCGGTCGCCAGTTGGTGGCTGAGCTCCTGGACGAACGCGTCCCGGCCGGTGAAGTCGGGGACGGTGGCCGGGAGCTGGGCGGGGCGGACGAAGGACAGGCCACTGCCGGCGCGGTCGCCGGAGGGGTGGGGGGCGAGGTCGGCGTCGCCGCGCAGGATGCGCTGCTGGAGCTCGGAGAGCTCGGCGCACGGCTCGACGCCCAGTTCGTCGTCGAGCAGCCGCCGGGTGTCGGTGTACACGGCCAGCGCCTCGGCCTGCCGGCCGCTGCGGTACAGGGCCAGCATCAGCAGTTCGCGCAGCCGCTCGCGCAGCGGGTGCGCGGCGGTCAGCGCGGTGAGCTCCGAGACCGCCTCCGCGTGGTGGCCGAGCTCCAGGTCCAGGTCGAGCCGGGTCTCCACCAGGCCGAGCCGCCACTCCTCCAGGCGGGCGCGCTGGGTGTCGGCGTACGGGCCGGGGACGTGCGCGAGCGGCTCGCCGTCCCAGACGGCCAGCGCCTCCGTGATGAGCGCCCTGGCCCGGGTGCCGTTGCCCGCGGCGCGGGCCTTCTCCGCCTCGGCGGCGAGGCGTTCCGCGGTGTCGATGTCCAGGCAGCCGACGCCGGCCCGCAGCGCGTACCCGCCCGCCTCGCTGGCCAGCACGTCCGCGTCCGGCCCGAACGCCTTGCGGAGCCGGGACGCGTAGGTGCGCAGCGCGGCGAGTGCCGCGTGCGGGGGGTCGTCGCCCCACAGCGCGTCCACGAGCTCCGCCGCCGTGGCCGTCCGGCCACCGCGCAGCAGCAGCGCGGCGAGCAGGGCCCGTTGCTGGGGCGAACCGGTCCGCAGTTCCTCGCCGCCGCGCCAGGCGCGGACGGGCCCGAGCACGGCGAAGCGCAGTCGCTGTCCGTGCCCTGTGTCGCCGGCCATCGTGACCCCCTGCTCGTCCTGCTCGGTGGCACCGGCCAGTCTGCCCTGTCCGGGGCCCCGGCGTCAGCACCGGTCCGGCCCTCTCCACAGGGCCTTCAAACGCTGTGGACGGGCCCCGGCGGGGGGAGTCCGGGGGCCGCGCGGCGCTCCGACGGAGGCACGGAGTCCGCCGGGCCGCCGCTCCGGCGGGCGGGGGTACGGGGGGGTGGGGCATGGGCCCGCAGCGACGTGAACAGGGGATGTGGGCGGGCCGGTCTCCTCAACTGCCCGCAGGGAGAGGGGTGTCGGGTGGCCGGCGGGCCGGGGCCGGTGCTGGCGTGGCGCGGGGGTCCGGGGGCCGGGCGGGGGTCCCTCCGGTGGTGGGCGGCGGTTGCGGGGGCTTCCGTGGGACGCGGCGTACGGCCGGATGTCGCCGTCCGATGCTCCAGGGGGCCGGGCCCGGAGGGTGACGAGAGTCGCAGGGGGTGGGTGGGGCAGGTGGGGGAGGGGGGAGGACTGGTTCGTCGTCGCCCCGCGTCACCGTCGGGCGTGGCCGTCCCGCGTCACCGTCGGGCGTGGCCGTCCCGCGTCACGGTCCGGGGTGGCCGTCCCGCGTCACCGGCCGGCGCTGCCCGGGACGGCCACCCGGCCTCACCGCTTCGCGTAGTCCGTGAACCCCTGCCAGTCGACGATCACGCACGCCTCGTCGCCCACGACCCAGGCGTCATGCCCGGGCGGGCAGGACATCACATCACCGGGGCCGAACTCCTCCTCCTGCCCGTCGTCCATCACGACCCTGATCCGGCCCGAGACGACGTACGACGTGTGCGCGGCCTGGCAGCTGTCGGTGCCGGCGATCGGCCCGACGTGCGCGGACCAGCGCCACCCCGGCTCGAACGTCGCCCGGCCCACCGGTCCGGTGCTCAGGCTCACCAGCTCCAGCCGCCCCTTGCCGTCCTCGAACGGCCGGACTTCCTCCGGGGCGTCGAAACTCTTCCGCATGAGACCGGCCATGGCGCTCTCCTCGGTTCGTCGGTCCTCGGGTGTCCGGCCGGCCGGTGCCCGGCCCGCCCTCACGAACGTAGGCGCGCGCGGCGGCGGGCGGCGAACGATGTGGGCCGGACGGGTGACGTCGCGGGCGGGGAAAGGCCGGTGCGGAGAACGACCGGAGCCGTGCGCCGGGTCCGGGGTACGGAGTCCGGGGCGCCCCCTCCGAGCCCCGGGCCCCGAACTCCGGACCCGGCGGGTCCGGCCGGGCCTCAGCCCCGCTCCTTCGCGGCGGGCAGCGGCGCCGGCTCCGCGTGGCGGACGGTGAAACCGCCCGACTTCACCGGGACGAACGGCGCGGGGGCCATGCAGGTGCCGACGCGTGCCGCGGTGGGGACGCCGTCGACCTCGTCCACGTTGCTCACCGCCCAGTGGAACCCGAACCGGCCCTTGCCCGGGCCGCCGGTCCGGGCGCTGAACCCGTACCGCTTGCCGACCTCTCCCGGGATGTCGGACTTGGTGACGATGGCGGTGAACGTCGCCGTGTCCCCGCCCGTGACCAGGCAGTCCACGGCGGCCTCAGCCCGTCGGGTCGTGTGGTCGGCGGCCTGCCAGTGCGACCAGGAGACCGTGCCCCGGGCGTCGGTCGGCAGGCCGTGCTTCATGTCGGGGTCGGCCCGCGGGTGGCTGAACGGTACGGACGTCGCGTCGACCTTGAAGCGGATGACGTCCCGGGGGACGTAGGAGAAGTCGAGGCGGGCTTCGCCGGTCACCCGGGCCGGTGCCGCCTTGGCCGGCTGCGTGGGCTTCACGTGAGGGGCCGGTGCCGCGGAGTCCGACGCCGAGGCGGCGGGGCCGAGCCCGGAGACGGCGGCGCACGTGGCGGCCACCGCGAGCGCCGCGGCCACCGTCCGCCGCCGGCCGGCGGCACCGCCGCGCCCGTGCCCCTCGCCCTTCCCAAGCCTCTTGGTGCTTCGCATGGTGAACTCCCCTTCTTGTCAGCCCGGTTCGGTGATCACCACTCTTCCGGCCGCGGGGGCGCCCCACCATCTGCCGATCGGCGGATCCGCGGGGGCCGCGGCACGCCGGGCTCTGCCGTTCGGCGGTGCGGCTTGAACCTCACGTCGCGTGAGGAGGCAGGGTGGTGCCGTGACCGCTTCCCCTTCCGCTTCCCCTTCCCCTTCCGCTTCCCCTTTCACGACCTGGCGCGTGGGCCCCCTGGCCGAGGCGAGCGGGCTGACCGTGCGCACCCTCCACCACTGGGACGGCCTCGGGCTGCTCAGCCCGTCCCGGCGCACCGCCGGCGGCCACCGGGAGTACACGGAGGCCGACGTCGTGCGCCTCTACCAGGTGCTCGCGCTGCGCGGCCTCGGGCTGAGCCTGGAGACCATCGGCCTGTGCCTCGACTCCGGCGTCGACCCCGCCCGCGTCGTCCGCGACCACCTGGCCGAGGTGGAGGCGTCGCTCGCGCGGCTCGGCACCCTGCGGCAGCGGCTCGTCGGGCTGCGGGACGCGCTGGACAGGTCCGGGGACGCGCTGGACGGGCCTGGGAACGCGGACGTGCCCGGAGACGCGGACGGGTCCGGCCGGTCCCCGTCCCCGATCGGCCCGCTGCTCGACGCCCTGCGCGCGACCGGCGGCGCCGCCGACCACGGCGAGCGGGTGCTCCGGCGGCACCTGGACGCCGACGGCGTCGACGTCCTGCGCGCCCGCGCCGCCGGACTCGGCCCCGCCGCGCACTACCTGCTGGAGGTCGAGTGGCCCGAGCTCTACCGCCGCGCGGAGCGGCTGCGCGTGGACGGCGTGCCGCCCGCCGACCCCCGGGTACGGCGGCTGGCCGCCCGCATGGACGAACTGAGCACGCTGTTCACCGGCGGCGACCGCGAGGTCTCGGCGGGCGTGCGGCGGGCCTGGGACGAGGACCCGGCCGCCCTGTCCGGCGACCCGGACGCCCCGGCGGACGGCTGGCGCGACCTCTCCGCCTATCTCGACGCCGCGCGGCGGGGGGTACGCGGATGAGCCGCCGTGTCCGGGACCGCCGTCAGGCGCGCCTCCTCAAGAGGGACTTCCGTGCACACGTCCTCGCTCTGTTCCCGCTGCTTCCCCTGCTCCTCCTCGCCCTCCCGGCCTGCTGCGCCCTGGCGGCGTTCGGCGCGCTGCCCTGGTCGGTGCCCGTCGTCGCCCTGCCGGTGGCCCTGGCCGTGCTGTGGGTACGCCGCTTCCTGCGGCTCTCGGGCCGGAGTGCCTGAGCGGACCCCTGTGCCGGAGGGGCCCCTGTGCCGGAGGGGGTGGCCCTCACGCCCTCACGCCCTCACAGCGTCTTGACCAGTCGCGCCGCCTCCGCCAGCGGCAGTGACGGGTACGTGCTCCGGACCGCCCGGACCGCCGCCGCCACGCCCCGTTCGTCGCGGACCCGGCGCAGGGCGGGGGCGTCGACGGCGGCGCGGAGTTCGTCGAAGGAGGCGAAGGTGCGGGTGTACCAGTCGCGCCGCCTGCGGCGGTCCGCGTACGCCTCCGCCGCGCCGGCGAGGACGGTTCCGAGCGCGGCGCAGAGGGCGAGGGCCCAGAACGTGTGGGCGGCGTAGGCGACGACGGCCAGGACGAAGGCGACGGCCGCGCCGCACCACAGGGCCAGGCGGGGAAGGTGCATGGGCGGGGTGCCTCCTGTGTCGTGCGGTGCCGCTCAGGTCGGCCGCGGTCGCCCTGAGCGGCGCGGTCGCCCTGAGTGCCGCGGTCGCCGTGGTCGCCGCGGCCGATCCGGCGTGTGGCCGATCCGGAGCGCGGCCGATCCGGAGCGCAGCCGATCCGAAGCGCGGTCGCCGCGGAGCGCGGCCGCTCGGACCCTAGCCGCTCAGGCCGTCGCCACCGGCCACTGCCCGCCCGGGAACGCCCGGTTGTCCTTCGCCTCGCCCTCCACGGCCGTCATCTGCTGGGCCTGGGCGCCGAGTGCGGCGACGAGCGTGGTGACGGCGGTGATGATGAGGGCGGTGTTGACGCCGGCCTCTTCGACGATGATGGCCGCGCCGGCCGCCGAGAACACCACCGAGCCGAGTGCGGCGATGGCCGCGACGATGGCGACGATGAACTTCACCAGGATGACGCCGAGGGCCACGTAGAAGGCGAGGCCCGCGACGGCGCAGAGGGTAAGCGCCGTGGCGATCTTGTCGGCGCTGGTCGCGATCTGCGTCGCCGCCGTGGGCTGGAGCTTCACGGCCGAGGTGTAGGCGGTCGCGCCGTCGCCCTTCCACTGCTTGGGCGCCCGGAGCGCGTCGGCGGCGACGTTGCCGGCCACGTCGGTGGCGTGCCCGCGTACGTCGTGCTGCCAGGTGTAGGCGTCCTTGAAGGCGGTGACGGGGACGGCGGCCCCCTTGAGGAGCTCACCGATCTTGTTCAGGATCCACTTGCCCAGCTCGATCAGCTTGTTGGCGCACCAGATCAGCGCCTTGCCGATGACCTCGGGCACGTACCACTTGTTGGCGGTGGACTCCGCCTTCGGGCCCACCTGGTTGAGCTTCGCCGTCAGGTTGGTGAGCCCGGAGTTCAGCTTGTCGATGGTCGCCGTGTACTGCGCGGCGTTGAATGCCACGATTCCCCCTGTTGTGCCGTGCCTGCTGTACGTGCCGTGCCGTGGATCAGGTGGATCAGTACGCCTTTTCGACGCTCTTCGTGGTGTCCACCTCGTGGTCGTCGTACGCGCGGGCGTTGACCGCCAGCGCGTCCGCGACCGCCTTCGTGCGGTCCCGGCCCTCGGAGGTCCGGGAGGAGATCTGGTCCACCGCGTCCATGTAGGCGGACACGAGGATCTGGAACAGACCGGCCTCCAGGCGGGTCATGCGCAGGCCCTCCACGGTGTTGTGGATGCCGCCGAGCGTGGCGCTCTGCTTGTCCCACATCCCGGCGTCGGTGCGGATGCCGTCGGTGATGACCTTGAGATCGGGGTCGCCCATGGGCTGCTTCCTCCGGTGGTGTGCGGCCGTTTCCCCGCGGCCGGCGGGGACGGATCTGCGGGCGAGACGCGCGGCCGGAGCCGGCCCGGCCCGCTCAGTCGGCGAACCGCGCCGGATCGGCGAGGATGGCCATGGCCTCCTTGAACAGGCCGTCCAGCTGGTGGGCGGACGGCCCTCGCGAGGCGCCGGCGACGAGGCGGTCGCGGGCGTCGGCCAGGGCCTCGGCGAGGGCCTGGTTCAGCCGCACGGCGGACCGGCCGGCCGCCCACGCGGGGTGCACGGAACAGGAGACCAGTGCTCCCTGGGCCACGGTGACGGCCACCTGTCCGCCGGCCGACTTGCCGGTGAACGTCTCGGGTTCGGCCGCGGCCGGTCCGGCGATCGCGTCCAGGTCGAACAGGGACAGCATCTCCTCGGCCACCTCGTCGAGGCGGCGGGGGAGGACGTACCGGAGGTCGGGCTCCGGCATCTCGGGCGGCGCCCCGGCGGATTCCGTTTCGTACCCGGGTCCGCGCCCGGGGCCGTGCCCGGATCCATGCCCGGGTCCGCGCCCGGAGGCGTCGGCGGTGAACGGCGAGGCGGCGTCGAGCCGTTCGGCCCGGCGCTCCCAGTCCGTCCCTTCCATCGACCGCGACCAGCCCTCCAGCCGCTCCCGCAGCGCGGATTCGTAGGCCGCGGTGACGGCGGCGTCCAGGGCGCCGGGCGCCTGCCGCCGCTCCCAGTCCGTGACGAGGGCGATGCGCTCGGGCAGTCCGTCGGCGGCGAGCCGTACGCTGACGGCGCCTTGGGGGTCGCTGCCGGTGACCTCCCGCGGTACCTGTTCCCGCAGGTCCGACATCAGCCGTTGGATGCCCAGGATGTGCTCCCGGGCCTGGTGCAAGTCCGCGAACGGGTCGCCGTTCACCGATCCCCCTTCGTTGAGCACGGCACGGAGCCGCCTCTTCCGGAAAACGGGTGAACGACGCCGCGTGCTTGACGTGGCGTGCACGCTAACACGCCACCTTCGCCCGGCCGAGGGATACGGGAGGGATTCCACTTGACTCCTGAGCCGGATGTGGTGCCATTACCGGCCAAGCGCGCCGGACGCGGACGGTAATAGCAGCCGGTGGGGCGGGCGTTCGGGGCCGGCGCCACCGGTTGCCCCATGCGTCTCGTCCGGCGCATCCGCCTCTCGCGAACGGCTGTGCGCGGCACGGGCGGTTCGCTCCGTACCGGCCGATCGGCCGCCCCTCGTACGGTTCATTCCGTCCTGACCGACTCGCCCCCCCTCCTCCCTCTTCATCCTGGCCACCCTCTCCGTCCTCAGCGTTCAACTCGGCCCAGGAACACCGGATTCGTCATCGCCGCCATCGCTCCCGGCAGCTCCCGCCCCGCGGCCGGGCGGCGGACCTCCGCCCGGACGTACGCGGCGCGCGCCGGCGTCGTCCGCCACTCCACCCGGCCGTCCGCCGGGAGCGGTACGGACAGCACCGTGCCCTGGTCCGTCACGAACGCCGCCGTGCAGCCCGCCGGCGCGCCCGTGACCGCCAGGCGGGCCGTCACCTCGGTGCCGGGCCCGGCCGGGAGCCGGCCGCCGATGCCCGCGTGGGCGCCGCCGCCCGTCGTGACGGCGAAGGACAGGCCGATCGCCGAGGACTCGGCGATCCAGCTCCGCCCCGCCCGGATGCCCGCCAGAACGGCGTCGTGGGACAGCTCGTCGGCGAGGACGACCGTCTGGGGGAGGCCGACGGTCTGCGGCTCGCGGTGGGCGTCGCTGTTCCCCATGGCGGCCAGCCACCGGCCGCCCTCCCGGGCCGCGCCGGCGAGCAGGGCGTCCCAGGTGGCGACGGCCATCTCGTCGTCCGGCGTGAACGGACCGTTCCACACCTCCACGGCGTCCGCGTGCGCGTAGCCGAACTTCCAGGAGCAGCCGACGCACGTGCCGTACGGATGCGCCGGGACGACCAGACCGCCGGCGCGCCGGATCGCCCGCGCGTGCCGGCCGAACGCGTCGTCCCGGGCGCGGTAGCGCCAGTCGACGAACGTGCCGGGGTCGGTGCCCAGGGCCAGGACGTGGCCGTTGCGGGTGGTGACCTCCTCACCGGTGAGGATCAGCAGGTCGTCGCCCCACAGGCCCTGCCAGGCGGCGTGGCCCGAGGTGGTGTTGTGCTCGGTGGTGACGATCCAGTCGAGCCCGGCGGCCCGCGCCGCCGCCGCGATCCCGGCCGGGGTGCGGAGGCCGTCCGAGTGGACGCTGTGCAGGTGCCCGTCGCCGCGGTACCAGGCCCGGCCGCGGCCCTTCGCCCGCCGCGGCGGGTACACCGGCTCCGGCGTGGTGCCCGGCGGGCCGTACCGGAGGGTCACGCTCACCTCGTACGCCATCCCGGCCGGCGCCACCGTGTACGGGCCGAGGACGACGTGCCAGGTGCCGGGCCGGACGGGGCCGGGCAGATAGCCGGGGGTGGCCCGTTCGGCGCTGATCGAGAACTCCGTGCGGGCGCCGCCCGACCAGCCCCGGAAGCCGTCGGGGCCGGTGCCGCGCTCGTCGAAGACCCCGATGTCGCAGGCGTTGCCCGGCACGCCGGGCGGCACGGCCGGCCGGTCGTAGGTGTACGAGATCGCGATCTCGCGGACGCCGCGCGGCACTTCCACGGGGAGGTGGACGAAGTCGGGCGCGCCGGCCGGCAGGCTGCCGGTCACCTTGCGCGTCTCCGTCGTGCCGCTGCCGCCGGGCGCCGGTGCGCCGGCGGCGTGAGCGAACGTCACGCCATCGAGCGTAAGGGCACCCGCCGCTCCCGCGACAGCCGTCAGTTTCAGGACATCCCGTCGTGCCATCCGCCGCTCCACCCGGACCTCCAGCGCTCGTGCCGTCTCGTCCTGTGCCGCCCTGTGCCGCCTTGTTCTACGCCACCCGCGCGCCTCGCGGAACGGGCGGTGCGACGGACGGCGGATGACGGTCGTGTGTCGCCCGTTCGACATGGGTCACGCGCGGCCGCCCAGGGATTACCGTGGGTACAGGCGACAGACGGAGGTTCTCCCGCATGCGGATCGCGACCACGGTCTTCCTCACGGACGAGACGATCACCCCGGTCCGGCTCGCCCGAGAGCTCGAACAGCGCGGCTTCTCGGGTCTTTACCTGCCCCAGCACACCCACATCCCGGTCGAACGGACGACGCCCTCGCCCGCGGGCGACCCGCTGCCGCGCGAGTACGGGCGGGCCTACGACCCGTTCGTCGCGCTGGCCCAGGCCGCCGCCGTCACCCACCGGATCACCGTGGGCACGGGCGTCGCCCTCGTCGCCCAGCACGACCCCGTCGTCCTCGCCAAGCAGGCCGCCACCCTGGACCACCTCAGCGGCGGCCGCTTCACCCTCGGCGTCGGCTACGGCTGGAACGTCGAGGAGGCCGCCGACCACGGCGTCGACTGGGCGACCCGGCGCCGGCTGGTCCGCGACCGGATGGCGCTGATGCGGGCGCTGTGGGAGGACGAACCGACGGCGTACGAAGGCGAGTTCGCGTCCGTACGGGCCAGCTGGGCGTACCCCAAGCCGCTGCTGCCGCCACGGCAGCGGGTCGGCGCGCCGCCGCTCGTCGGGCCCCGGACGCTGATCGGCGGGGCCGCCGGCCCCGGGCTGTTCGCGGCCGTCGCGGAGTACGCGGACGGCTGGCTGCCCATCGGAGGCGGCGGGCTGCGCGAGGCGCTGCCCCGGCTGCGGCAGGCGTGGGCGGACGCGGGGCGGCCGGGCGAGCCGGCCGTAGTGCCGTACGCCGTCCACCCGTCGGCGGGCAAGCTCGCGCATCTCGCGGAGCTGGGGATCGAAGAGGTCGTGGTGGGGCTGCCGGCGGCGGGGGAGGGGGAGGTGCTTCGGGCGCTGGACGCGCATGCGGAGTTTCTGTGAGGGGTGGTTGCCCCGGTCCCGCCCTTTCTCCGTTTCTTCCAGGGCTGCGCCCCGGACCCCGCCTGTCGCGGCTCCGCCGCTCGTCCTCAAACGCCGGACGGGCTGGATAGCGCGCCCGGGCGCAACCACTCAGCCCGTCCGGCGTTTGAGGACAGCGCCCGCAGGGCGCTTGGGGGTGCGGGGGCCTCCCCCGCCCCGTCTCACGGACCGTGAGCATCGGCACAACAACCCCGGCGCGATGCCCCCTGGCATCCCCGCTTTGCCCTCGTATGCTCGGGGGATGACTTCGAGCGCACAACGGCCCGTCTCGCCACCGCCGACCGCGAACGCGATGCGACGCGCGCTCAAACGGGCCCGGGACGGCGTCGCGCTGGACGTCACCGAGGCGACCGTGCTGCTTCAGGCGCGCGGGGGCGACCTGGAGGACCTCTGTGCCTCGGCCGCCCGGGTCCGGGACGCGGGGCTGGAGGCCGCCGGGCGGCCCGGGGTCATCACCTATTCCAAGAGCATCTTCATCCCCCTGACCCGTCTCTGCCGCGACCGCTGCCACTACTGCACCTTCGCCACCGTCCCCGGCAAGCTCCGGCGGGCGGGTGAGGGGATGTTCATGTCCCCGGACGAGGTGCTGGCCGTCGCCCGCCGGGGTGCCGCGATGGGCTGCAAGGAAGCCCTGATCACCCTCGGGGACAAGCCCGAGGACCGCTGGCCCGAGGCGCGCGAGTGGCTGGACGCGCACGGCTACGACGACACCCTCGCCTACGTCCGGGCGATCTCCATCCGCATCCTGGAGGAGACCGGGCTGCTGCCGCACCTCAACCCGGGCGTCATGTCCTGGACCGACTTCCAGCGGCTCAAGCCCGTCTCGCCGTCCATGGGGCTGATGCTGGAGACCACGGCGGAGCGGCTGTGGAGCGAGCCCGGCGGGCCGCACCACGGGTCGCCGGACAAGGAGCCCGCCGTCCGGCTGCGCCACCTGGAGGACGCGGGCCGCAGCTCCGTACCGCTGACCAGCGGGCTGCTGCTGGGGATCGGGGAGACGGCGGAGGAGCGCGCCGAGTCGCTGTTCGCGCTGCGCCGCGTGTCCCGCGCGTACCACGGCATCCAGGAGCTGATCCTGCAGAACTTCCGCGCCAAGCCGGACACGGCGATGCGCGGGATGCCCGACGCCGAGCTGGACGACCTGGTCGCCACGGTGGCCGTCGCCCGGCACATCATGGGGCCGTCCGCCTGCCTGCAGGCGCCGCCGAACCTGGTGGACGAGGAGTTCGGCCGGCTCATCCGGGCGGGCGTCGACGACTGGGGCGGCGTCTCGCCGCTCACCCCCGACCACGTCAACCCCGAGCGGCCCTGGCCGCAGATCGACGAGCTCGCGGCGCGGTCCGCCGCCGAGGGCTTCGAGCTGAAGGAACGTCTCGCCGTCTACCCGGAGTTCATCCAGCGGGGCGAGCCCTGGCTGGACCCGCGCATCCTCCCGCACGTCCGCGCGCTGGCCGACCCGGAGACCGGGCTGGCGCGCGAGGACGCCGTCGTGGAGGGCCGCCCCTGGCAGGAGCCGGAAGAGGTGTTCGTCCCCACCGGCCGCACCGACCTCCACCGCACCATCGACAGCGAGGGCCGCACCGGCGACCGGCGCGCCGACTTCGACGAGGTGTACGGCGACTGGGAGGCGCTCCGCGAGGCGGCGGCCCCCGGCATGGTCCCCGAGCGGCTGGACGGTGACGTCCGCGCGGCGCTGCGGCAGGCCGCGGACGACCCGACGCGGCTGACGGACGCCGAGGCGCTCGCCCTCCTGCACGCCGACGGCCCGGCCCTGGACGCCCTCTGCGGCATCGCCGACGACCTGCGGCGGGCGACGGTCGGCGACGACGTCACGTACATCGTCACCCGCAACATCAACTTCACCAACGTCTGCTACACCGGCTGCCGCTTCTGCGCCTTCGCGCAGCGCCGCACCGACGCTGACGCCTACACGCTGTCGCTGGACCAGGTCGCCGACCGCGCCCAGCAGGCGTGGGAGGTCGGCGCCGTCGAGGTCTGCATGCAGGGCGGCATCCACCCCGACCTGCCCGGCACCGCCTACTTCGACATCGCGCGGGCGGTGAAGGAGCGGGTGCCGGGGATGCACGTGCACGCCTTCTCACCCATGGAGGTCGTCAACGGCGCCTCCAGGACCGGGCTTTCGATCCGCGACTGGCTCGCCGCCGCCAAGGAGGCCGGCCTCGACAGCATCCCCGGCACGGCCGCCGAGATCCTCGACGACGAGGTCCGCTGGGTGCTCACCAAGGGCAAGCTGCCGACGAAGGACTGGGTGGAGGTCGTCACCACCGCGCACTCGCTCGGCATCCGCAGCTCGTCCACGATGATGTACGGGCACGTGGACCAGCCCCGGCACTGGCTCGGCCACTTCCGGAAACTGGTGGAGATCCAGAAGGAGACGGGCGGCTTCACGGAGTTCGTGACCCTCCCCTTCATCCACACCAACGCCCCCGTCTACCTCGCCGGCATCGCCCGCCCCGGGCCCACGATGCGGGACAACCGGGCGGTGACGGCGATGGCTCGCGTGCTGCTCCATCCGCACATCACCAACATCCAGACGAGCTGGGTGAAACTGGGCGCCGAGGGTGCCGCCGAAATGCTGCGGTCGGGCGCCAACGACCTGGGCGGCACGCTGATGGAGGAGACCATCTCCCGGATGGCGGGCTCCTCGTACGGCTCGTACCGCTCGGTGCGGGACCTAGTCGCCATCGCGGAGGCGGCGGGGCGGCCGGCGCGGGCGCGTACGACGCTTTATGGGTTGGTTCCGGAGGAGCGGCGGGCCGCCGCGGCGGCTTCGGACGGGCATCTGCCGCGATTGCTGCCGGTGTTGGGGGCACCTCCCAGCCCGTCCGGCGTTTGAGGACCTCGCGGCGGAGCCGCGATGCCGGGGTCTGGGGGCTTGCCCCCAGGAATCGGCGAAGGTGGGGGTACCCCCTCTGGGGGAGGGACCGGGGCACAGCCCCCCGCAGGGGCCCCCGCGTGTTGCCGACCTGTCGCACACACTCGATCGGACGGCAACACTCCCCCGCATAAGGTGTCCCGCATGTCTTCACCCCAGAATCCCCACCAGCCCCAGCAGCCGCACCCCCCGCAAGCCCCGCAGGGCGGCGGCTTCGGAGGCCCGCCGCCCACCTGGGGCCCGGAGGGGACGGGCCACGCCCAGCCGACGATGGTCGGCGGCCAGCCGGCCGTCCCACCGCCGCCCCCGCCGCCGGGCCAGGGCTCGGTACCGCCGCCGGGCCACGGCTCCGTACCGCCGCCGCCCGGCCCGGTGCCCGGCGGTGGCCCCGGGCCGTACGGGGGCGGGGCCCCCGGTCCGTACGGCGCCGGGCCGGGCATGGCCCCCATGCCCGCGCCCACGCCGCCGCCCCGGCGCGGGAACAAGAAGGTGCTCGCCATCGTCGGCGGTGTCGTCGCCCTGGCGGTCATCGGCGGCGGCATCGCGTTCGCGGTCAAGGGCGGGTCCGGGGACGACGACAAGAAGGAGGACGCCAAGGGGGCGTCCACCGCGCCCAAGGACCCGGCCGGCCCGCAGGCGTCGGCCTCGGCGCCCGCGACGGGCGGCGGCCAGGGCGCGGACAAGCCGGCGGACGGCGGCCACAAGGCCCCCGCGGGCTGGCAGACGCAGGTCTACGAGCGGCACGGCTTCGCCTACGACGTCCCCGGCAAGGGGGAGAAGTGGAAGGTCCTGCCCGGCGACACGATGCTGTCGTACACCGCCAACGGCAAGCCGGTCGTCGCCATGACCGGCACCGCCAACTTCCATGAGGGCGGCTGCTCGTCGAACCCCAACCCCGACACCTTCGGCGAGGCCGGCAAGGGCCAGCTCGCCACCGTCGGCACCACCGGTGGCGGCAAGGACGGCGACCTCCAGACCAACGCCCGTAACTGGGCGGGTAACTGGGGTGTGATGGCCTACGGCGGCACCGGCGCCAACAAGCCGAAGATCGAGGTCGGCCAGGCGACGCCGTGGAAGCACAACGGCATCGAGGGCTACACCGCCACCGCGAAGGTCAAGGTGACGCACCGGCCGAGCTCCTGTGTGCCGCCCACCGCGATCGTGAAGAGCATCGCGCAGAAGCTGCCGGACGGCACCTTCCACGGCTGGGTGATCTACGCGGACCAGGGTGTCCCGGACGCGCTGTCCGAGGAGCGCATCGACAAGATCATGCAGACGGTCCGCCCGGCCGTCGCGCACTGACCGGGCCTGCGGCACGGTCGGCGGAGCGTGTCACCCGAGGGCCTCGGAGGGGTGTGGCCCCCGGGTGCCGCCCGGCACCGGGCCGGTGCGTCGCCGAGCCGGTGCTCGGCGGCCGGACCGGTGCACGACCGCGCGTCGCTACGCCGTCGCGTCGCTACGTCACTCGCCGTCCGTGACGGTCGCGGTGAACGCGGTCCACGCCTCGGGGGTGAAACCGAGCACCGGGCTCGCCGGGTCCTTGGAGTCGCGGACGGCGATGGCGCGGGGGAGGGGGGAGGCGACCTCCACGCAGTCGCCGTGCGCCAGCGAGTAGGAGGACTTGCGCCAGGTGGACTTGCCCTGCTGAATGGCCATGGTGTTGCTCCGTTGCCTGTGAGTGCTGCCTGTGGTCAGAAACGCCGGTTTCCCGAGGTGGAACCGACGGTACGCGCCAACATCAGATGCTGAACTGGCTGTTCACCCGACCGGATGGCATATTCCAGGCACCCCTTCCGCGGAAGTGGCGGCAGGTGTACCGTTCCGCCTCTCGCGTGGCGGGGTTGCGGCAGGGGCTATGCGCGGGCGCCGTCGGCGGCCCGGTACTCCTCCGCGACGCGGAGCATGAACTGCCGTGAGTGCTCGGCGTTCAGTGCCTGCATCCGCAAATGCTCGTACATCACGCTGTACGCCTGGACGTCGTTCGGCTTCTCCAGGTAGAGGTCGCTGGTGATCCCCTCCAGGTACACCGTGCTCGCGTCCTGCGGGTCGTGGAACTCCAGGATGCAGAACTTCCCGTACATGCCGGGGTGCGCGCCCACGTCGTACGGCAGCACCTGCACGGTGATGTGCGGCTGGAGGCTGAACTCCACCAGGTGCTCCAGCTGTTCGCACATCACGGCCCGGCTGCCGACCACCCGGCGCAGCGCCGCCTCGTCGATGACGGCCCACAGCCGCAGCGGGTTGTCCGGGTCGCTGATGCGTTCCTGCCGCCGCATCCGCACCTGCACCCGGCGCTCGACCTCCGCCGCGGTGGCCTCCGGCCAGGAGCCCTCGGTGACGGCACTGGCGTAACCGGGCGTCTGGAGCAGCCCGGGGACGAGCGACGCCTCGTAGATGCGCAGCGAGGCCGCGTCCGTCTCCAGCCCGATGTAGACGCTGTACGGGATGTCGCCGAACGCGTGCCACCAGCCTTGCTGGCGCGACTCCTTGGCCATCTGCATCAGCGAATCGACGATGCGGTGGTCCTCGACCCCGTACACCCCGCAGAGGTCGCGGACGTCGCGCTGGCTGATGCTGCGGCGGCCGTTCTCCAGCCGGCTGATCTTCGACTGCGACACCAGCAGCCGTTCGGCGACCTCCTCCGCCGTCATCCCCTTGAGCTCACGGAGCTTGCGCAGCTCCTGCCCCAAGCGGCGCCGCCTTACGGTGGGATTGACACTGGACGCCACGGGACGCACCTCCGGCTCCGTCATGCTGCTGTCTCCTGCTCCCGCAGCCTGCCACCACCGGCCGGGGCGGCGCTGGAAAACGCCGACACAGGATCTCGCTCACGGTGACCGTGGTCACGACGGCGACATCCCCGCCGGAAGCGCCCGGCGGTGCGCCCACTGTGCCCCGGGGTGCGCCGGGGCGGTCGGTCACGCCGTAGGCCGCGATTCCGTTTCGACGTTCCCTGTGGGGTCCGGGGGGTTGCCGCCCCGCGGCCCCCGCGGCGGGCGCGGACCCTTCCGGTTCCGCGGCCGAGGGGGGTGGTGCGTAACGCTCGTGCGGGACGTGCGTGACGTGCGGGTGCGGCGTACCCGGCGACGCGGTCAGCATTCCGTCGCGGCCGTCACCTCACCGGGATCGCCGCCTCCGTGACCGGAGTTGACCGTTCCGCCGCGCTCATGGCGCTTGCCGCGCCCGTCGGGCCCGTCGCCAGTGCCGCGAGGCCCGCTGGACGCGACGCGCGCTGGACGCGAGGCCCGCTGGACGCGACGCCCGGTGGACGCGACGCCCGGTGGACGCGACGCCCGCTGGACGCGACGCCTGGTGGGCGCGGTGGCGCGGTCGCGACGACGTCACGGCGGACGCCCGCCGGTACGGGTGCGACCGGCCGGGCGGCCGCCGACGGCCGTCCGCGGTGGCGCCGGTACGGGTGTTCCGTACCGGCGCGCGGATGAGGTGACGCGGTGCCGGATACGGCCCGGCGGCCGGGCCGCGGTGGCCGTGGACGGCCGCGGTGGCCGGCGGAGTTCGTCGGTGGCCGTCGGTCGTCGTACCCGGCGTTCACCGGCCCGCGGTGGTCGCACCCGGCGTTACCGCCGCCCGGCGTTCACCGTGCCGGGTGTCACCGCGGTACGCCGCGTCGCCCGTCCGGTGCTCCCCGCGGCCTGCCGCGGCGCGTCACGAGGCCGCCGCGCGCGCCATCACGCCGCCGCGGTGCCCCGCTTGCTGAGGAACGGTTTCAGCAGGTGCCACGCCGCTGCGGACGGCCGCCGTCCGGCGGCCCGAACCGCCGTTCCCGCCGCCGGCCACGGCCGCGGCCCGGCGCGGCTGGGCCGCGGCGCCGTTCTGGACGTCCATCACGGCGTGCGCCACGAGGCCGCCCATGGGGTCGTGCCGGATGAGGTCCCGGAGCCTGGAGCGCGACGAGCGGCCCTCGTTGCCCGGATAGAGGTGCTTGCCCAGGCCGACCGCGTGGGCCAGCGCGGCGAGCGCCGCGGTCCGCGGGTCCGGCGGCACGCCGGTGCGGATCGCGCTGTCCAGCCGGGCCCTGATCTCCCGGCTGATGGCCGTGTCCGTCGCCTGGTACCTGGTGGTCGGCAGTACCCCGCACATCTGGCCGGCGACGGCGTGCACCATGCCGCACCGCTCCAGATGGGTGAGATACGTCTGACGCAGCCCCAGCCGGGGCCCGCCGATCCAGTGGACCGCGCGGACCGGACTGCCGCGGCGGCGCAGCAGTTCGAGCGCGGTGTCCAGGGTCGGATCTCCTGTCGGCCGTGGCATCACCACGGCGATACGATCCCCGTCAGGGGCTATCCGTCCGGCCAGAGCCAGCTCCACTAGCTGGGCTCCGGCGAGACCGAGGTCGAGCGACTGCGGCTGCGCCGTGGTCCCCGTGGCCGGGTCCAAGGCGAGCAGCAGAAGCTCCTCCGGAATTGTTCTGCGGCTCCTGCCCATCCATGCCTCCCCGCGTGGATGAGTGACAGGGTGACCCCTCTCACATTGGTCTGTCGAGAGTGCGTGGTGGCTTCGGGTGGGAACCGGTAGGTATGTCGTCTCGTCTTGCACATGGGTGAAGCCGGGGAAGCCGCCTGCCGGGTGGTCGCGCGGTGGCACGCCGACGGCAGAGCACACTGGTAGACGTTGAGAATGTCCGGAACGGCGGAGCGCGCGGCGCTTCGTCCCGGCGTACGGCGTGGGAATCGAGGAGGCATCGGTGGCGGGCGAGTCCCCCGACAAGTCTGAGCAGGGGAAGCCGTCGGGGGAGGCGGCCGGCGGTGAGCGCGACCCGAGGCTCGGGATGCACCGGGAGTCCGGAGCGGCCGTGGCCGTGGCCGGCGGTACCGGTTCCCACGCGGACCAGGACGACCAGGACGGCGACGAGAACGCCGACGAGGGCGCCAAGAGCGGCGAGGGCGGCGCGGACGGCGAGAGAGACGTGAAGGGCGCCGGCGGGAACGCCGCGTCCTCCTCCTCTGCTTCTTCGGCCTCTTCGGCTTCTTCGGCGTCCCGGCCGGACGCGAAGGATGCGAAGGGCGCGAAGGCCGGTGCCTCCGCCGACGCTTCCGCCGCGGCGCCCGAGGGCGGCGCGGAAACCGATGCGGATGCAAAGCCCGCCGCCTCGGAAGCGGGCCGGGTGCCGCCCGGCGACGCCCGGCTGAAGGCCGCCGTCGCCGCCTGGATGGCGAACGCGGACGACGAGGGGTCCGAGGGCGGATCCGAGGACGGGACCGAGGGCAAGACCGGGACCGAGAAGGGGGCCCGCTCCGGCGCGTCCGCTTCCGGCGTGTCCCCGTCCGCCGACGCCTCCCCCGCCGACCAGCCGACGCAGCTCATCAAGGCCCCGGCACCGGCCGGCGGGACCGCCGAGCCGAAGAACGGCGGCGGCCGCGACGGCTCGGACGCCCGTCCCGTGGACCGGCCGACCGCCGCCTTCGGCGTCGTCCGTCCGGACGCCGGGACGAGGACGAACCCGGGGAACGGCCCGAAGAGCGCCCCGAAGGGCGGCGCGAACGGCGGCGCGAACGGCGGCGCCAACGGTGCCGGTCGGGACGCCGGGGAGCCCTCCGGCTCCTCCTCCGCGGACCAGCCGACCGCCCTGCTCAAGGCCCCGGCCGTCCCGCCGGAGGCCCCCGCGGCGGGGGCCCGTCCGGATGCCGGCCAGGGCCGGAGCAGCCGGTTCGTCCCGCTGAAGTCGGACGACGAGGCGCCCGCGCTCGGCAAGAAGGCCGCGCCCGGCGCCCCCTCGGCGTCCGCCGGCGCGCCTGCCGCTCCCGCGCGGCCCGCGGCGCCGGAGCGCCCCGCCGTCCCCGTCAAGGTCACCCCGCCCGCCCCCGCCGCCCGCCCGGTCCCCGGTCCCGCGGGTCCCGGCGGCCCCGAGCGCACCACGCAGACGCCGATGCCCGTCGGCCCGGACGGCGAGAAGCAGGCGCCGCTCGACCTGCTGGCCCAGCTCACCAACAGCCCGCCGCCGCCGGAGACGCCGGTGCGGACGGCCATGCGCCGCGTGAAGATCTGGACGCCCATAGTGGTGCTCCTGCTGGTCGTGTTCTGCGTGGTGCAGGCGTTCCGCCCGCTGCCTGACCCGTCCCTGGCACTCGGCAAGCAGGCCGCCTACACCTTCGGCGGTGAGAAGTTCGACATGAAGTGGCCCACCGAGGGCCAGTCCGCCGCCAAGGTGCTCGGCGTCGGCGACCTCGGCACGTACGGGCCGCAGAAGCCGGTGCCGACGGCGAGCATGGCCAAGGTCATGACGGCGTACGTCGTGCTGCGCGACCACCCGCTGAAGATGCGCAAGGGGCCGGGCGGCCAGGACGTTCCCGAGCAGGGTCCGGCCGTCACCATCGACGAGCGGGCGGAGAAGGAGGGCAAGGCCAAGGACGAGTCGGCCATCCGCGGCCTGCGGGCCGGGCAGACCTTCTCGGAGTACGACATGCTCCAGATGCTGCTGATCCCCTCCGGCAACAACATCGCCCGCCAGCTCGCGCGGTGGGACGCCGGCTCGGAGGAGGCGTTCCTCAAGAAGATGAACGACACCGCCAAGCAGCTCGGCATGAAGAACACCACGTACACCGACGCCAGCGGTCTCAACAAGACCACCGTCAGCACGGCCGTCGACCAGGTGCTGCTCGCCGAGCAGGTCATCAAGGACCCGGTCGTCCGGTCCATCACCACCAAGCCCAACACCCCGATCAAGGGCCTCAACGAGGGCATCAACAGCAACATCGACGACCTGCTGATCAAGCACACCGGTGTGCTGGGCATCAAGACGGGCTCGTCCTCGCCGGCCGGCGGCACCCTGATGTGGGCGGCCCGCAAGCGGCTGAACGGCGAGGAGGTGCTGATCGTCGGCGCCACCATGGACCAGCACTTCAAGGGCGGTCCGGACGTCAACGCCGAGATGAGCCTCAAGATGGTCAAGCGCGTCAGCTACGAGCAGCTCACCGCCGTGCAGAACGCCCTCCAGCAGGCCGTCGTGGTCAAGAAGGGCCAGGTCGTGGGCTACGTCGACGACCAGCTCGGCGGGAAGACCGAGGTCGTCGCCACCAAGGACGTCAAGGGCTACGGCTGGGGCGGCCTGCGGGCGAAGTTCGCCCTGGACAAGAAGAAGGGTGCGGCGCTGCCGCACTCGGCCAAGGCCGGCACGGTCGTCGGCGAGCTCGTCGTCGGCAGCGGGCCCGACGCGGTCCGGGTCCCGGTGGCGCTGAAGAAGACGCTCAGCGAGCCGTCCTTCGGCTCGAAGCTGACCCGTCTCGGCTGACGGGGCTCGTCTCGGCCGGGGTCGGGGTCGGGGCCGGGGGCTCGCCTCGGCCGGCGCCGGGGCCCGTCGTGGCGGGCGCCCGGAGCCGCGTCGGCCGAGCGGACCCGCCCGCGTCGGCCGAGCGGACCCGCCCGCCTCGGCCGAGCGGACCGAGCCGCCTGTCCGGGCCCGGTCCGGGGCCGCCCGTTCCGGATCCGGCCCGTCTGCCCGACCGGCTTCCGATCCGCCTGTCGGCCGGACCGGTCCCGGCCCCTCTGTTGCCGGACCGGCTCCGGCCCGTCCGTTGCCGGGGCCGGTCCCAGCCCGTCTGTTCCTGACCGGTCCCGGCCCGGCGGCCGTTCCGGGGCCGGCTTCCGTTCGCGGTCCCGGGCGTCTCGGCGGATCCTCTCGTCGGAGCGGCGGGCGCCGTGCGCACCGGGCGCCGGCACCGCGTAATGGAACGAGGCCATTTCGCGATCCGGGAGCCCCGGCGCCGCCCGTGCTAGCGTCGCGCGGGGTCCGCGCAGGTCGCGGGCCCGTCGCGTGCCGGACCCGATCGCGTACCCGGAGCCACCGGGGCGGTCGGGGCATGCGGGAAGATGGGGGAAGACCTCGGGGAGACGGGGAGAGCCGCAGTGACCACCGTGGGCCCGGCGCGGGCCGGGAAATCCGAAGAGCAGGCAGGCGCCGCACCGGCAGGGGCGGACGCCGCTCTGGCACGCCCCGGCGCGTGGCCGCGGGCCCGCGCGGCGCTCACCGGCACCGTGCCGGTCACCCTGTTCGTGGCCGCGGTGCTGCACGTGGTGTGGCGGTTCGTCTTCGCCAACAGCGGCGGCGACCTCGCGGCGCAGGACGCCTGGGCCGAGTTCGCGCTCCAGCACCCCACCTCCGCGTACAACCTCGCCTGGTACGGCGGCATGCACCCCGTCTCGTACAGCGTGATCTCGCCGTACCTGATGGCGCAGCTCGGGGTGCGTCCCACGATGATGATCGCGGGGACCGTCGCGTCCGGGCTGATCGCGCTGCTGCTGGTGCGCAGCAAGGCCGTCCGGCGGCCGCTGTGGCCGTCGCTGTACGGCGCTTTCGCGCTGGTCTGCAACGCGATCTCCGGGCGGGTGACCTTCGCGCTGGGGTCCATGTTCGGCCTGGCGGCGGTGGCCGTGATATTCGCCTGGCCGACGAGCTGGCGCGTGGAGCGCCGGTACCGCTGGTCGCGGGCGCTGCTCGCCGCCCTGATGGCGGGCCTGGCGACGGCGTCGAGCCCGGTGGCGGGCCTCTTCGTGGGCATAGTGGCCGCCGCGCTGTGGCTGAGCAAGCGCCGGGCCGCCTCCTACTCGCTGGGTCTGGCGCCGGTCGTGGTGGTGGGCCTGTCGGCGTGGCTCTTCCCGTTCTCCGGGCAGCAGCCGATGGACGTCCCCTCGACGGTCCTGCCGCTGCTCTCGGGCGCCTTCGCGCTCGCCTTCGCCCCGCGCTCCTGGCGGACGGTCCGGATGACGTCCGGGCTGTACGTGGTCGGCGTGATACTGGTGTGGCTGATCCCCTCCCAGATCGGCACCAACATCGCCCGGCTCGGCATGATCTTCGGCGGTGTGGTGCTGCTCGCCGCCCTGCAGGAGGCCGAGGTGCCCCCGCGGGCGCAGTGGCTGCGCGCGGGCCGGATGTGGACCGCCTCCGTCCTCGCGCTGGTCACGGTGACCGTCTGGCAGGTGGTGAACTCCACCGCCGACATCATCAACACCACCCCCGCCGCCTCCTGGGCGCGGGAGATGGCGCCGCTCGTGGACCGGCTGCAGAAGGTCGACGCCGACCGCGGCCGGGTCGAGGTCGTCCCGGCCCGCAGCCACCGCGAGGCGTCCGCCCTCGCCCCGTACGTCAACCTGGCGCGCGGCTGGAACCGGCAGGCCGACATGAAGCGGAACCCCGTCTTCTACAAGGAGGGCCTGCTCAACCCGCAGAGCTACCGCACCTGGCTCGACCGCTGGGCCGTGCACTACGTGGTCCTGCCGATCGGCGAGCCCGACCACGCCGCAGTCAAGGAGGCCGAGCTCGTCGGCAAGGGCCAGCCCTACCTCGACGAGGTCTGGTCCGACGCCAACTGGCGCCTGTTCGCCGTCAAGAACCCGACGCCGCTCGCCGCGCCCCCGGCGGAGGTGCTCCGCGCGGACGCCGACGAGCTCTCCCTCACCGTCCGGTCGCCCGGGCCCGTCCTCATCCGCATCCCCTACACGCCGTGGCTGGGCCTGGTGGACGAGTCCGGCAAGCCCGTGGAGCCGCCGAAGTCCGGCCCCGACGGCGGACCGGCGGTGAACGAGCGCGGCTGCCTCACCAAGAAGGTCGAGCAGCCGCCGGGCGAGGACGACCCCGAGGACGACTGGACGGTGCTGCACGCGCCGCACCCCGGTACGTACCGCATCGGCGCGCCCTACAAGTTCCCGCGCGGGACGGGCTGCCCCGACGACATGGCGCCGTAGCGGCGGCGGAACCGGTATCAGCCGCCACCGGCCCGGCGCGCCTGCCGCGCCGGTGGCGTGCCCCGTACGGCGGATGCCCGTCACCCGTTCGTCCGCAGCCGGTACCGGCCGACGGGGATCACCCGTTCGTCGTCGCGCGGCGTGCGGCACCGGCCACGGACCGTTTCGCTCGGAAGTGCGCGGAACCTCCCACCTGCTGCGGCACATCGGTGTGCCGCGTCCGCGCACGGAGGAACGAGCATGCGTACTGCACGAGTGCTGGCCGGAGCCGTCCTGACCATAGCTGTCGCCGGGCTGCCCTGCGCCCCCGCCTTCGCCGGGGACTTCGACAAGCTGGAGATCGAGCCGGGGACCGCGTCGCCGGGCGCGACGGTCACGGTGAGCACGCTCGCCTGCGGCAAACACGGCATGGGCTCCGGTGACGCGAGCGCCGTCGGCGGGCCCTCGGCGTTCGAGCTCAAGCCGGGCACCCACAAGGAGCTGGTGGTCGGCCAGTTCAACGTGCCGGAGGCGGCCAAGGCCGGCACCTACGGCATCGGCGTGAAGTGCAAGAACGGCAAGGAAGCCACCGGCGACCTGGTCGTCACCACCGGCTCGTCGTCCTCCGCCCCCGCCAAGCCCGGCAAGCCGGCCAGCCCGCCGAAGGGCGGCATGCGGACCGGCGCCGGCGGCACGAGCGAGGGCTCGGGCACGGCGGAGATCATCGCGGGCGCGTCCGTACTGGGCGCCGCCGCGGTGGGCGGCACCTGGTTCCTGCGCCGCCGCGCGGGCACCGACCGGGCCTGAGGGCCCGTTCCGCCCGCCGGTGCCCGGCCCGCGTCGGGGCCGGGGACCGGCGGGCCGGCCGGGGGGGGCTTTGGGGGGATCGGCCGGGGCCGACGGGGGACGGGCGACGGGGGGACCGCCGTACATCCGCCGGTGGAGGACGGTGACATCTCGATGCTCCGGACGACGCGCGCCACACTGACCGCGCTGGTCACCTGGCTCGGCTCGCGGCCCGTGGCCGCCGCCGTACTCGTCACGGCCGGTCTGTTCTCCGGCTGCTGGCTGATAGACAGCGGGTCCCGGGCCGCCGCCCCGCCGCCGCAGCCCTCCCGGGCCGAGGCGTTCCCCGCGGGCGGGACGGGCGCCCTGGCCCCGCACCGCCGCGACCCGCTGATCCGGCCGCTGCCGCCCGTCACCCCGGTCCGGGTGCGCATCCCCGAGATCAAGGTCGACGCCCCGCTGCGCGGGCTCCGGCTGCTCCCGGACGGCAGCCTCGCCAGCCCGCCGCGGGACGACAAGAACCTCGCTGGCTGGTACGAGTCCGGCACCGCGCCCGGTGCCATCGGCACCGCGGTCGTCGCCGGCCACGTGGACACGTCCACCGGGCCGGCCGTCTTCTACAACCTCGGCGCCCTCAAGAAGAAGGACCTCGTCGAGATCGTCCGCGCCGACGGGCGCACGGCGGTGTTCACCATCGACGCGATCGAGGTGTACGACCGGGGGGACTTCCCGTCCCGGAAGGTGTACGGGGCTTCGGGGCGGGCCGAGTTGCGGGTGATCACGTGCGGGGGCGGGTTCTCGGAGGAGCGCCACGCGTACCTGGGGAACGTGGTGGTGTACGCGCACCTCGCGAAGGTCGTCGAGGCGGGGTCGGGGTCGGGGGGCGGGTCTTCGCCTTCTTCGGCTCCCCCTTCGCCCGAACGCTCGTCTTCGCCCGTGTCCTCGTCTTCCCCCTCGCTCTCGTCTTCGCCTCCTCGGGAGGTCGGACCTCCGGCGAAGCGGACCGGACCGTCGCGCGCACCCGCACCCGCACCGGCGCGGTCGGCGGCGCCGAAGGCGGGTGGCCGGGGAGCCGCCGCCGGCATGTCACCCTCACCCGCCGCCCCGGCGAAGTCCCGGACAAGCGGCCGTCGTTGAAGGTCCAGGCGGATCAGGGCCGCCGCGCGCGGGCCCGCTCCCGCCGTATCTCCACCCCGTCCGCCGTCAGCGGGGCACGGATGGCGGACACGTCACCGACCCGCAGGCCGCTCGGGGTGCGGTACTCCTCGCGCATGCCGATGACCGAGATCTCCACCTCCGACTCCGGCTGCCAGAACGTGCGGTAGTACGGCGCGTTGGCCGGGTCCTCCGGTATCTCCACCAGCGGCACCCCGCGCCGCTCCAGCAGGCGGCGGAGCTTGGCGAAGCGGAGCCGGGGGGTGAAGCGCCCGTACCGTTCCCGGAGCACCGGCTCCAGGAACTCCCGTCCGCGGTGCGTCAGGCGATGCACCTGGAGGGTGAAGTGGTGCGCCTCCCACGGGGATCCAGCTGACTCGCGGATCCAGTGGAACTCGGTCAGGCCGTGGTCCCGGCACAGGCCGTACTCGTGGACGTTGTCGCCGAAGTCCGGGCCGAGGACCTCGGCGACGCGCTCGGGGGAGTCCGCCGGGCGCAGGCCGAGCACGGTGCCGGTGGTGACGACGTCCACGTAGAACGCCAGGGAGTGCGGGGTCATATGGCTGCCCTCCGGGTGCGGTGGCCGACGAGGGGCGGGGTGTCAGTCCGTCGCGGCCGTCGCCGTCTCCTCCCCGTCCTCCTCTGGCGCGCCCAGCGCCTTGAGCACCTCCAGGATCGCGTCCCCGTACTTCACCAGCTTGTTCTCGCCCACGCCGTTCACGGTCGCCAGGCCGTCCAACGAGTCGGGCCGGACCGTCGCGATCTCCCGCAGCGTCGCGTCGTGGAAGATGACGTACGCGGGGACGCCCTGCTCCTTGGCCGTGGCGGCCCGCCAGGCGCGGAGCTCCTCGAAGACCGGCACCGCCGCCGCCGGCAGCTCGGCCGCCGCCGCGCGGCTCCCCGACCGGCCGCCGCCACCGCCGGACGCGGACTTCGTCCGGGCCGCCTTCCGCTCCGGCTCCCTCCGCAGCAGCACCTGGCGCCGGCCGCCGAGCACGTCCCCGCTGGCGTCGGTGAGGACGAGCGTGCCGTATTCGCCTTCTACCGTGAGCAGCCCCTCGGCGAGCAACTGCCGTACCACGCCCCGCCATTCGACGGCGCTGAGCTCCGTGCCGATGCCGAAGACGGTGAGCTGGTCGTGGTCGTGCTGGATGACCTTGGCGGTCCGCTTGCCGAGCAGGATGTCGATGATCTGGCCGGCGCCGAACTTCTGCCGGCGCTCGCGGGCCAGCCGGAAGACCGCCGAGAGGAACTTCTGGGCGGCGATCGTGCCGTCCCAGGTGACGGGCGGCGTCAGGCAGGTGTCGCAGTTGCCGCACGGCTCGCCGTGCTGGCCGAAGTAGGCGAGCAGCCGGACGCGGCGGCACTCCACCGTCTCGCACAGGGCGAGCATCGCCTCCAGGTGGGCGGCCAGCCGCCGGCGGTGCGCCTCGTCGCCCTCCGAGCCGTCGATCATCTTCCGCTGCTGGACGACGTCCTGGAGGCCGTACGCCAGCCAGGCCGTCGACGGCAGGCCGTCGCGCCCGGCACGGCCGGTCTCCTGGTAGTAGCCCTCGACGGACTTCGGCAGGTCGAGGTGGGCCACGAAGCGGACGTCCGGCTTGTCGATGCCCATGCCGAAGGCGATCGTGGCGACCATCACCAGGCCGTCCTCCCGCAGGAAGCGCGCCTGGTTGGCGGCGCGGACCCGCGCGTCGAGGCCCGCGTGGTACGGCAGCGCCTCGACGCCCTCCCGCACCAGGAACGCGGCCGTGTCCTCCACGCTCTTGCGGGACAGGCAGTAGACGACGCCCGCGTCGCCCGCGTGCTCGCCGCGGATCAGCTCCAGGAGCTGGCGGCGCGGCTCGTTCTTCTGCGCGATGCGGTACTGGATGTTGGGCCGGTCGAAGCTGGCCACGAAGTGACGGGCGTCACCGAGCTGGAGCCGCGCCGCGATCTCCCGGCGGGTGGCGTCCGTCGCGGTCGCGGTCAGGGCGATGCGCGGCACGTCGGGCCAGCGCTCGTGCAGCGCGGACAGGGCCAGGTAGTCGGGCCGGAAGTCGTGGCCCCACTGGGCGACGCAGTGCGCCTCGTCGATCGCGAAGACCGAGACCTTGCCGCGGTCCAGCAGGCTCATCGTCGATTCGAGGCGCAGCCGCTCCGGGGCGAGGTAGAGCACGTCCAGCTCGCCCGCCAGGAACTCGGCCTCGACCATGCGGCGCTCGTCGAGGTCCTGCGTGGAGTTCAGGAAGCCCGCGCGGACGCCGAGGGCGCGGAGCGCGTCCACCTGGTCCTGCATCAGGGCGATCAGCGGTGAGACGACCACCCCGACACCCGGTCTGACCAGGGCCGGGATCTGGTAGCAGAGCGACTTGCCGCCGCCCGTGGGCATCAGGACGAGCGCGTCGCCGCCCGCGACGACGTGCTCGATGATCTCTTCCTGCGCCCCGCGGAACGCGTCGTAACCGAAGACGCGGCGCAGCACGCCGAGCGCCTCGCTCGACGCTTCGGGCTCACGGGTCGCGGTGGTCTCGGTGGGGTCGGCCATTCGGGCAGTCTACGAGGAACGGCACGCCCGAGCGGGTGATCAAGGAAGCCTGTGGACGACGGGCGGCTTGTGGACAACTCCGTCACTCCTCGGTGTAAGGACAGGCGACGCTCGCCCGCTACGCCACCTCGATGCCGTACTCCTGGACCAGAGCCTCCAGACCCCCGGGATACCCCTTGCCCCCCACCACGAAGTCCCAGTTCCCGCCCGACCGCTTCCGGAACGAGCCCAGCACCAGCGCCGTCTCGCCCGGCCGGCCGTCCGAGACCTCCAGCTGCCCGAGCTCCGCCCCCGCCGCGTCCGAGAGCCGTATCCGGGCGTCCGTGAAGCGGGAGAGGTCGGCCTCCGGGTTGATCTCGGGGTCTATGGCCGCCGCCAGCACCAGCCGGTCCGCCGGCTCGGGCAGCGCGTCGAACGCGACCCGCAGGGCCGCCTTGTCCCCGGGCAGCGGGTCGACCGACCGCACGGTGCCGTCGGGGGTGCGGGGGTTGTTGTAGAAGACGAAGTGCTCCTCGCTGAGCACGCGGGAGCCCCGGCAGACCAGGGCACAGACGTCCAGGGCCACGCCGCCGGACCAGGACATGCCCAGCACGTTGTGGTCGGCGGGCTCCGCGGGGTCCGCTGCGGGAGCGGCCGTACGGGACGCCGCCGCGCCACCGCCCGTACCCCCCGCCCCGTCCGCCGGCCCCAGCCGCCCCCGCAGCCCGTGCTGCGCCAGCAGACCCACCAGCTCCTCGCCGTTGACCAGCGTCAGCGGCTTGCCGTTCGCGAACGCGTACGAGCCGGGGCCGAACCGGGACGTCGTCACCAGGACGCCCTTGTTGGCACCCGCCCCCTGCACCGTCCCGAACAGATCCCGGACCGCCGTCGGGGGCACCGTCTTCCGGTACCGCTTCACCTGCACGATGATCCGGCCGCCGCTGATCGGATCCGGGTCCAGCGCCTCGACGTCCACCCCGCCGTCGTTCGAACGGGTCGTCATCACCGCCCGCATCCCGCGCGCCCGGAACAGCTCCGCGACCAGCGCCTCGAACTCCACCGGGTCCATCTCGAACAGGTCCGGGTCGCCGTCGTCCCCGCCGCCGTGCGACACCACGCCCCGGCCGACCTCGTCCGGCGTCCGCTCCGCCCGGACGGCCGTGCGCTGGTCCGGCCGCGCCGACAGCCGCCCGCCCAGCCCGTCCACCAGGCAGTCCGGCGCGCTCACCTGCTCCAGGTGCAGCCGCCCGAACGCCTCCCGGTCCACCGTGACCGCCGCCAGCACCAGCCGCGCCCGGCGGCCCGTCGCCGGGTCGTGGTCGTCCACGAAACCGTTGAGGACGACGGACTCCAGCGCCCCGAACGCGTCCGCCGCGAACAGCTCGCGCACCGCCAGCAGCACGCACTGCGCCACCACGTCCCGGTACAGCGCCCGGCGCTGGGCCGCCGGGCGGGCCGTCTCCTTCTCCTGGTCGGCGGTCGGCATGTAGCGCACCGACTTCACCTCGGGCACCACGTCGAACCCCGGCAGCTCCCACTCCAGGACGAGTTGCCGCGCCCCCGGGTCGTAGGCCGCCGACACCTGGTGCGGGAACTCCTCCGGCCAGGCCGACGACGCGTACAGCGCCGCCGAGAAGTACTCCACCACCGCGTCCGGATCACCCGCCCGCAACGCCGCCACCAGCTCCGCGACGCCCGCGTTGTGCTGCCGCACCTGCGCCAGCCGGGCCGCCGCCCACTGGTCGTACTGCTGCCGGTACGCGGCCAGCTGCCGCTGCCGCAGCGCCTCCGCCTCCTGGGCCGCCCGCAGGTCGCGCTCGTACTGCGACCGCCGCCCGAACCCGTACCGCGCCGGGTCCGGCAGCGGCGCCGGCACCCCCAGGTGGCCCGGGTTGAAGGGCTCCAGCACCTCCGGCTCCGTCAGCCGCGCCGCCGAGAACGCCGGCGCCGCGCACCCGGTGCGCAGCAGCCCCTCCAGCTCCGCGACCCGGGCCTCCAGCTCCTCCGTCCGGCGCCGCGCCTCGGCCTCCCGCGCCTGCCGGTAGGCCGTCCGCCGCTCCCGGTCCAGCCGCGCCGCCTCCCGCTGGGCCGTCCGCTGCGCCCGCTCCCGCTCGCGCTGCTCCTGCACCTCGGCCCGGTGCCGGAGTTCCTGCTGCCGGTTCTGCGCGCGCTGGGCCTCCGCCCAGATGCCTATCAGTCCGTTGGAGCGACGAGTCATGGCGGATTCAGCCCTCCCCCCGAGACCGATCCGTCCCGGAACCGCGATACGTACTGGCTCCATGACCAGCGGTGACCCGTCAACTCTAGTCGCGGCGGGGCGGTGCCGGACTGGCGGTCCGTCAGGCCAGGGCCGCCGCTTCGCGCTCCGCGCCCGCCTCCGCCTCGGCGTCCAGCAGCTTCTCCATCGGGCTCACGCCCACCGCGCCGCCGACCACGATGCCCACCAGGATGGCGCCCAGCAGCATGGCCGTGGAACCCCAGGAGGCCATGGCCTCGACGGGCAGCGTGTACGCGCCGATCACGCGGGCCGCGCACTCGGCGAGCAGGGCCGCGCCCCAGACGGCGCTGTAGCGGCGCTCCAGGCTCCGGAAGCGGGCGTTCCCCGACGTCAGGCGGTCCCATGCGGCGGCCTTCGCCGAACTGCCCTTGACGAGCATGGGCTTGAGGCCGGCCGTCATCAGGGGCGTGCCCCGGACGGCGGACCAGAGGATGGCGCCGCCGACGAAGCTGCTGATGACGGAGTCCTTGGCGATCATCAGCCGGGCGTCGCCGGTGGCGAAACTCAGCAGCAGGGAAAGGAGATTGACGACCAGCATCACGCCGGCCAGCCCGTTCACCGCCCGCTCGCGCACCAGGCTGAGGACGGTGCGGACGGCGGGCACCACGCTGCTGAGGGCCAGGGAGAGGACGAGGCTGAGCCCGAAGCCCTCGTGCAGCAGGTAGTAGCCGCCCAGCGGCACGGCGACGTCCAGCAGCAGCGGCATGAGGGCGGTGGAGAGCGGGTTCTCCTCGCGCGCCGGGGCGCCGGGGGTGGTGGCGGTGCCGGGCTGGTCCGTTGCCTGCGACATGCTTGCTGCTCCTGGGCTGTTCCCGGGCCGATCCCGGGGCGTTGATCACAGCTTCGCGGAGCGGGGGTGCCCGGCGGCAGGGCCGGGTGTGGGGGATACGGCAGGACGAATGTCATGGGTGGGGCCGCGCCCTCGTGCCCCACCCATGACCCGCGGGATCAGCCGAGCAGCACCGGAAGCGTCCGGACGCTGTTGCTGATGAAGGAGGGGAGCGGGAGGAGTTCGTCCGGGGCGGCGGCGAGGGAGAGGTCCGGAAAGCGGGTGAAGAGGGCCGGCAGGGCGGTCTCGGCCTGCAGCCGGGCCAGCGCCGCGCCGAAGCAGAAGTGGGCGCCGTGCCCGAAGGTGAGGTGGCGCTTGTTCTCGCGCGCGGTGTCGAAGGCGTCCGCCGACGGCCCGTACTGCTCCGGGTCCCGGCCCGCCGCCACGTACGAGGCGAGGATCGCGTCGCCGCGCCGGATCACCGCGCCCTCCAGCGGGATGTCCTCCTTGGCGTAGCGCATCGGGAAGTGGGCGACGGGCGAGTCCCAGCGCAGCGTCTCCTCGACCACCGCCGTCCAGGGCAGCTCACCGGCGCGGACGCGGGCCAGCTGCTCGGGGTGGGTGAGGAGGGCGCGCACCGCGTTGGTGACGAGGTTGAGGGTGGTGCCGTGACCGGCGACGAGCATGAGGAGCAGGGTGCCGATGAGCTCCTCCTCGGACAGCCGGTCGGCGTCCTCCCGGGCGGCGATCAGGTCGCTGATGATGTCCTCGCCGGGCGCCGCCCGCTTCTCGGCCACCAGCGCGGCGAGCAGCGCGAGCAGCCGGCGGCGGGTCGTGAGGACCTCGTCGGGCCCGGTGGCGCTGCTGGTCAGGCTAGCGGAGAGGGCCCGGAACTCGTCGTACCGCTCCTCAGGGACGCCGAGCAGGTCGCCGATCGTCCGCATGGCCAGCGGGTAGGCGAACAGCGCCCGGACGTCCACCGGCCCGGCCGGCTGCGCGGCGAGCCGGTCCAGCAGCCCCCGCACGTTCGCCTCGACGGGCGCGCGCATCCCGGCGATGCGCCGGGGCGTGAACGCCTGGGTGACCAGGGTGCGCAGCCGCCGGTGGTCGTCGCCGTCGGCGGTCACCATGCCGGCCGGCGCGACGAAGTTGATGAGCGGCCAGCCCTCCGGCACCGAACCGTCGCGCAGCAGAGCCCAGTTGACCGGGTCCTTGACGACGCGCGGGTCGGTGAGCAGCTCGCGCAGCAGCCGGTGGCGGGTGACGACCCAGGCGGGTATCCCGTCCGGGAGCTCGACGCGGACGACGGGACCGGTGTCGCGCAGCCGCCGGACCTCCCCGTGGAGGTCCGCTCCGGTCACGTCCAGGCGGTAGGGCGGTGCGTCGCGGAAGAGTTGTGCGTCGTCGGTGCGGGTGTCGTCCATGACGGGCCTCCAGCGGCGGCTGTGCGGTGTCGGGTGGCAGTGCTTGGTCTTGGTACGACGGGACTGAAGCGCACGGGCAGAGCGGTGAGCGCACGGGCCCAGGGCGACGGCCGGTAGGCCAGCTCCCCGGCGGGCACGGCGAGCCGGATGTCGGGCAGGCGGTGGACGAGGGTGTCGACGGCGGTGTGCGCGATCACCCGGGCCTGGTCGCGGGCCGGGCAGGTGTGCGGGCCCGCGCCGAACGCCAGGTGGGAGCGGTTGCCGGGGACGATCTGGCCGTCCGGCGGCAGCACGGCGGGATCGTGGTTGGCGGCGGCGAGGCCGAGCAGCAGCGCGTCGCCCTCGCGCACGTACCGCCCGCCGAAGCGCAGGTCGCGGGTGGCGTACCGGCCCGGGAAGTTCTGCACCGGCGCGTCCCGCCACAGCACCTCGTCGAGGGCCGCGTCGACGGTGAGCCGGCCGCCGGTGACGTGCGTCCGGAAGCGGGTGTCGGTGAGCAGCAACCGGACCGTCGCCGCCGTCCAGTTGGCGGCCGGGCCGTTGCCCGCGACGATGATGACGGCCAGGTGGTGCAGGACCTCCTCGGGCGACAGGCCCTCGGGATGCGCGAGCAGCCACGAGGTGAGGTCGTCGCCGGGCTCGGCCAGCTTGCGGTGCACGAGGTCACCGAGGATCCGCTGGAGCGCCTGGTTGGCGGCGGTCGCCTCCGGGCCGCTGTCCACCATCCCGCGCACGGCGGCGATCAGTTCGGGCGCGATCGCGTCGGGAAGGCCGAGCATCCGGGAGGCGGCCCACAGCGGCAGCTGGAGCGCGTACTCGCCCAGCAGGTCGGCCTCGCCGCGCGGGGCGATGGCGTCGAGGAGCATGTTCGACAGCTGGGCGATGCTGCGGCGCAGCCGGTGCTGGTCGAGGCGGGCGAAGCCGTCGTTCACCGCGCGGTAGAGGCGGCGGTGCTCGGGCCCGTCGGCGAACAGCACGGTCGGCCGGTAGCCCATCATCGGCAGCAGGGGGGAGTCGGGCCGCACCAGCCCCTCGCGCAACGCCCGCCAGCGGCGCGAGTCATGGGAGAAGCACTCCTCGTTGCGCGTGACCTCCAGCAGCTCCCGGTAGCCGATCACCAGCCAGGCGGGAACGCCCGGCTCCAGC
The DNA here is from genome assembly GCF_020099395.1 of Streptomyces mobaraensis. NCBI lineage: Bacteria > Bacillati > Actinomycetota > Actinomycetes > Kitasatosporales > Streptomycetaceae > Streptomyces > Streptomyces mobaraensis. The sequence goes on from NZ_CP083590.1 coordinate 4,362,008, forward strand.
TCGACGGGGACGACCGGGCCGTGCTCGCGGCGGAGGCGCTCGTAGAGGGCGTGGGTGTCGCCGGTGAGGACTTCGCCGTAGAGGGCGGCGGCGGGGGTCGGGTGGGGCGCCGGTGTGTGGGCCGGCTGTGAGGGCGCCGGTTGCCCGTCCGTTGATTGGTGGGCCGGGCAGCCGGGCGGGGGCGGTGGCACGGACGGAGAGCCCGCCGGTTGCGGCGGGGTCGGCTGGTGCGCGAGGGGCGCGGTGGACGTGGCGGATGGGGCGGGCGCGGAGGCCGGGGGCGCCGGGTGGGGGTCGCTTTCCCGGGCCGCCGGGTTCTGCGGGGCGGCCGGTGTCCGGGGGGCACCAGGGGTTTTCCGGGCAGCCGACGTTTCCGGGACGCCCAGTGCGTCAGGCGATTCCGACGAGTCCGGTATCGGGGCGGTCATGACGCCGGTGCCTCCAGCGACGCGGCGGCCGCGGCCGTGTACAGATGGTCGACGAGCGTGACCAGCGCCCGCGCGCTCGACGCCCGGTCGCGGGCGTCGCAGAGCATCACCGGGGTGTCCGGGAGCAGGTCCAGCGCCTCCCGCAGCTCCTCCGCCGGGTACACCGGCGCGTCCGGGAACGCGTTGGCGGCGACGGCGAACGGGACGCCCAGGTCCTCCAGGTGCCCGAGCACGTCGAAACTCGCCTCCAGCCGGCGCGTGTCGATCAGCGCCAGCGCACCGAGCGCGCCGTGCGTCAGATGCCGCCACAGCGGGAAGAAGCGCGGCTGACCGGGGGTGCCGAAGAGGTAGAGGACACGCCGCCGGTTGAGGGTGATCCGCCCGAAGTCCATGGCCACGGTGGTGGTGGCCTTGCCCGGCAGCACGTCGTCCACGCCCTGCCCCGCCTGCGTCATGGTCTCCTCGGTGCGCAGCGGCGGGATCTCGCTGAGCGAGCCGATGAGCGTCGTCTTGCCGACGCCCAGCGGGCCGGCGATCACGATCTTTACGGACGTGCGCACGGTCGGGGGAAGGTAGCGGCCGCCCTCAGAGTTGGCGGAGTCCATCGAGTACCTCTTTCAGCAGGGCGGGATCGTGCCGGTCGGCGGCCGTGACCGGGGGACGGGCGACGACCAGGCCGGCGTCGAGCAGGTCGGCGAGCAGCACCTTGATCACCGCGACCGGCTGGCGCAGATGGGCGGCGACCTCCGCCACGGACAGCAGCCGGACGCAGAGGTCCAGGATCTCGGCGCACTCCGGGCCGAGGTCGGGCGTGTGCTCACCGGCGGACGCGGCGACGCCGGTGGCGTCGGCGCCGGTTGCGCCGGCTGTTTCGGCGGCTGTTTCGGCGGCCACCACCAGGGTCTCCAGCGCGAGGCTGTCCCGGGAAGGGGCCACCCGGCCACCGGTGATCACATAGGGGCGTACCGGCCCCGCGCCGGTCGCGCCGCTCACGGAGTGGCGGTACGGGCGCGGGGCGGGCTGCTGAGGTGCTGCCCTATGCGCACCACCATGTGCTGCATCTCCCGCGCGACCAGCCCGGCGTCCACGTCCGCCGCCGTGGCCACGGCCAGCGAGGCGCCCGGCCCGGCGGCCACCAGGAACAGGAAACCGCCGTCGAACTCCACCATCACCTGACGCGGCGCGCTCCCGTCGCCCGCGAGCTGTGCCGCGGCCTCGTGGCCGAGCGAGAGCAGGCCGGAGCAGATCGCCGACAGACGGTCGGCGTCATCGGTGGATATGTCGGGCGAACCGGCCAGCCGCAGCCCGTCGCGGGACACCACGAGCGCGTGCCGCACCGCGGGCACCCGCAGGATGTCGGCGAGCAGCCACTCCAGATTCCCGTTCGTACTCAACGCGATTCCCTTTCGCTGTCGTTCGGCACACGGGGCCGCGCCGGCTCTGCCGCTTCCGCTTCCGCCTTCGGATCCGCTTCCGCTTCCGCTTTTGCGTCCGCTTTCGCTTCTGCTTCTGCTTCCGCTCCCGCTTCCGCGATGCCGGCCGGGTCCGTCGGACGCGGCCGCTCCGCAGGAGCCGCTGCTTCCGCCGGGCCGGCCGTACCCGTCGATCCGCCGGAGCGTTCCGCCCGGACGGGTTCCGACGCGCCGACGTGAGGCGACGAGCCGTCGTGATCCGGCAGCTCGGCATCCTCCGCCGGCCCGACGTGGCCCGGCGGCCCGACGCGAACCGGCGGTTCACCCGATCCCGATCCCGATCCCGATCCCGATCCCGATCGTGATCCCGACCCCGACGGCCGGGCCGAAGTCTCCGACCCGGCGCCACTGCCCGCGCCGCGACTGTCTGCTGACGGGACGAAACCCGCCCGCTCGACGGCTCTCGCACGTACGGCGGCTCCCGCTCCCACGGCAGCTCCTTCCGCTGCGGCAGTGTCCGAGGGGCCGACCGGACCGGTGGCCTCCGCCGCCATTGTGGCTTGTGGCGTCCGGGCGGCCACCGCCGCCTCCGCTTCTCCACCGCCACCCGCCTGCGGCGATGCCGCGGCGGGCGCCGTCGGAGGCACCTGTGCGGGCATCTCGACGGACGTCTCGGCTGCCGCCCTCGCCGCCGGTTCCGCCGGGGGAGCCGTCGCCGGCACGCTTGCCGGCGTACGGGCACTTCCGGCTGCCGTCCCCGCCGCCTCCTCGCGCCCCAGCCGAGTCCCGGCTTGCAGGCTGCTCATGAAGGCCGCGGCCTGCTGCGGCGACCGGACGGGCTCCGGGCCCCGCGTCGCTGCCGCCGGAGCCGCCGACCTCCGAGGCACCGACCTCCGAGGTGCCGCCCCCCGAGACTCCGCCCCCTGGCCAGGGCCCGCCGCCCGGCGGCTGCGCCGGCGCGGAAGACCGCCGGGGGTGATACCGGCGGGCTCCGAGGCGTCGGAGCCCGGGACTTCGGGGCGGCGCGGGCCCGTACCGTGCCCGGCGACACCGTCCGTCCCCGGGCCGCCGACGGCGTGCGCGGCGTGCCCGTCGCGTACCCCGGTCTCGTACCCGTCCCGCACCCCGGCCTCGTCGTCGAAACCATCCTGACGTGGCATCGGCTCCGGCCGCGCATGCTCCCGCCGCACGTCCCACGTCGGCGCGCCGCCGCCCGGTGCTGCCGGCGCTGCTGGTGCGTCCGGCGTGCCCGGGCTGCCCGGCCTGCCCGCCCCGGCCGCCGGTGCCGTCGGTGCCGCCAGTGCCGACGGAACGCCCGCGTCCGCCACGGCGGCCGCTCCCGCGGCCGTCCGCGCCCGCCGCCGTTCCGCTTGCTCAAGCTCCGCCTGTTCCCGCAGCCCCGGCGCGCGCGGGGGCGCGGGGGTGGCCGGGGTCGTCGGCCCCTGGCTGAGCAGGGCGGACGGGACGAGGACGACGGCCCGGACGCCCCCGTACGCCGACGGCGAGTCCAGCTTCACCGAGAAGCCGTACCGCCGGGCCAGCATGCCCACGGCGGCCAGGCCGAGCTGCGGCTTCGCGCCCAGGCCGCGCCCCTGGGCCGCCGCGCCGCCGCCGAGCCGCACCTCGGCCTCGGCGAGGGCCTGTTCGGTCATCCCGAGCCCGCCGTCGTCGATTTCGATCACGGCGCCGCTGTGCACCGGGCGGATGCCCACCAGCACGGTCACGGTCGGCGGCGAGTAGCGGGTGGCGTTGTCGAGCAGCTCGGCGACCGCGTGGATCAGCGCCTCGACCGCGCGCGGCTCGACGGCGGCGTCCCGCGCGCCCTGGACGCGGACCCGCTGGTACTCCAGGATCCGCGACTGCGCGCCGCGCACCACGTCCAGCAGGGAGACCGCGTCGGGCCACTGCCGTCCGGGCCACGCGCCGCACAGCACCTTCATCGTCTGCGCCTGCCGGGCGAGCTGCGCCGCCGCGTGGTCGGCGCGCATCAGACCGGCCATCAGCACCGGGTCCTCGGCGCTCTGTTCCAGCACGTCGAGGCCCTGCTGCTGGGCGAGGGCCATCACCTGGATGCGGTCGGCCATGACCAGGAACGCGGCGCGCCCGGACTCCTCGATGTCCTTCCGCGCCCGGATGGCCGCCGCCGTCCGCGACAGCAGCTCCTCATGGCGGGCGGCGATCGCCCCGGCCTCCGGATCGCCGTCGGGAACGGCGTACAGCGGCTTCGGAACGTCGGACTCCGGGACGCCCTCCAGGACCGCGGGCAGCCGGACGCCGACGAGCCGCTCCAGCTCCTCCGCCCAGGCGCGCTGCCGGTCGCCCAGCCGGGACCCGTACTCCGTGGCGGCCGCCAGTTCCTCGCGCAGCCGCGCGGTCAGGCGCCGGGCGCGGATCAGCAGCGGCGTGGCGATCACAGCGGCGGTGGCCGTGCCCGCGGCCAGGCCCAGGGACACGGCCTCCGTTATCGGCATCATCAGACGGTTCCCGGGAGGCGATCTTCAACTGGAGGACGGCCGTCAGCGTACGGGGCGGGGCGGCGGTGGTGGAAGTGTTGGGTGTGTCCTGACGCTTGGTCGAATTTCGGGCGATTCCTCCGCGTCCTCCGCGAAAGCACGCCTCGGCGGAGGAAGGCTCGTTCCGGTCTTGGCCGCTGGCCGCTGGCCGCCGACTGTGGATCGACCACTCGCTGCTGACCGTGCGCCCGCTGCTCGCAGCCCGCCCGGCCGCCGACGTACCCCCGGCGATCCCCCGGCCGACCCGGCTGGGTCGCCTCCCCCCGGACCGCGGCCCCCTACCGCTCTACCGCTCCCTACTGCCTGCCACCGCACCCGCCGCTGACCTCCCCCTCCCCCCTCCTTCCTCACACCCGGCCATCAAGCAACCTGTCGAGTGAGAGAAACCCGTACCCCCGATCGCTGATGGCCTTGAGGAGCGCAGGCAGCGCCGTCGCGTCCACGGTGGACGGATCGGCGGAACTGGTCCGTCCGACGTGCATCAGCACGATGGCGCCGGGGACCAGGGCGCCGAGCACCCGCTCGACGACCCGCTCTGTCGTGATGCCTCCGCCGGCGCCCTTCCACCCCAAGGTGTCGACGGTCCAGCGGACGCAGGTGTACCCCTCGGCGTTCACATCGGCGACGCACTCCCGGTTCACCTCCCCGTAGGGGAAGCGGAACAGTCGCACCGGCGGCCGCCCGACCGCCCGTTCCACGGTCGCCGCGGCCGACCGCACCTCCTCCACCCGCTGCTCCCGGGTGAGGCCCGGGAAGGCGGGGTGGGTCATGGAGTGGTTGCCGACGGGGTACGCGCGGGCGATCCGGCGCGCGGCGTCGCCATGAGCGGAGGCGAACCGCCCGGTCATGAAGAACGTGGCGGCGACTCCCCAGGCCCCCAGCACCCCCAGCACCTCATCGACACCTTGGTCCCCACCTCCACAGTCGAAGGTGAGGGCGACCTCCCGCTCCCGGGTGGGCACAACGGTCAAGTCCCGTCCGTCGAACGCCCGCCCATCACCCCGAGCCACTCCGCCCCACCCGACAACCCCCGCACCGACCGCACTCGAGACGACCCGCAACAACGCCCGCCGCCCGACTTCCCCACCCAAGCGCCTGCCCTCCCGACAGAGTCCGCGAAAAGACCCACTCTGCCGCCTGGCCGCGACTCCACGGACCGCTGACCCGACCCCACCTCACGCGGAGTTGACGCACGAAACCCTGAGATAGCCGCGCGACGCGCACCCGGGATACTGAGAACCCGGGAAGCCATGGAGGGGGACTGGATGCAATCGGTGCTGGAGAACATCGCCATCGGCTTGGCGACCAGCTTCCTCGGCGGCGCCTTCGTATGGCTGTGGGAGCGGGCCAAACGGACGCGCGAGGTGAACAGAAGAGCACGCTTCTTCGGTGTCCGCCCCGGCCAGACGTGCCTCGTCGTGCTGGGCAACAAGTACAACGCCCCCAGGGCGACCGCGTACCCCGACACCCGAGCGGCCGTCGAACTGGCCCTGCTGGCAGGCGAACTGGGCTGCGAGGTGCTCGTCGAATCGGGCACCTTCCGCGGCGGCAACGGCGACCGCACCGAGTTCTGCGTAGGCGGCCCCTCAGGAGGCGCCAACCCCCGCACCGGAGGCCACCTCGCCGCCCACCTCCCCGGCGTCACCCTCCACCCCTACGACACCGCGGACACCCACTCGATCGCCATAGAAGTCGACGGCGAGAAGTACCTCTTCGACCGAGGCAACCGCGAACACGTCCTGGTCGCCAAGTTCACCCCCACGGAGTCGACCAGCCCGGTCTTCCTCGTCTGCGGCCAAAGCTCCCTGTCCAACCTGGCCGCCATCCACTACCTCCGCCGCGAATTCGCCACAGTGGCGAAGAACATTCCGACCGTGGACCGCTTCTGCATCCTCATCGCCGTCTCCGACATCCACACCTACGACCACCACCGCGCAACACTGGAACGCGACGTGACAACGGCCGCCTTCGCGCGCTGACGCCCCCACCCGAGGCCCCACCAAGATCGCAAAGATTCCTGTCGTGCGCATGGCACGACCGGCCGCTGTTCGATGTTCCTCAGCACACACGAAAGGCCCCGGACCGTGATCGGTCCGAGGCCTTTGCCTTGGTGCCCCCGGGCAGATTCGAACTGCCGACACCCGCTTTAGGAGTTCGGTCGGAGACCGTTCCGACTCTGCCGTCGACTGGTGCGACGGCCGGGCAGGAGCGCTGGTGTACGCCTTCGTCCGGCGTTGTTGATGTCAGCCGTGGATGTCAGGTGCTACAGCCGGCTTGCTCCACATTGCATGGACATGTCCATGTACCGCGCCGCGACCGCGCCGCAAGCCTGCCGGGAACTTGCCGCGTGATACTCTCCCTGCCGTAAGTATGCCGCGACGGCAGATGATAGGAGGGTGGGTCTCCATGGAGGCTGCACCAAATCCACCCGACTGGCAGGACACGAGACATGGCTCCAAGATCCGCGTCGCGGCATGGCTGGCCACAGTGGTGGGGGAAGGGAACTCGTTCACTCGTGAGCAGTTGCACGAGGCGTTCCAGGGGGTTACGCATATCGAACGGCGTATGCGTGATCTGCGCGACTCAGGCTGGGAGATCGAGACCTACCGCGGGGGTGCCCACGGTACCGAGATGCGCCTGATCAAGATCGGCGAACCCGTGTGGAGCCCCTCCTACCGCAGGGTGTCGCGTCCGTTCGTGGCATCTCAACAACGTCATCAGGTGCTCGCGCGGGATGAGTACCGATGCACGGATTGCGGTCTGGGGGCCGGAGAACGGGACCCCTCTGCTCCGGCCGGGGCTGCCGCACTTGAGGTTCACTTCGTCGTCCCGCTGTCGGCTGGGGGCTCGGCGGACATCACGAACATGGTCACCTTGTGCGCCAGCTGCAATGCTGGAAGGAGAGGCAGCCCAGTCACAGATCCTGAAGCGGTTTCGCTTGAAGTCAGCCGTCTCACTTTCCAGGAGCGGATGATCCTGCTCGCCTGGATGGCAAAGGGAGAGCGAACGACTTCGCCAGTAGAGCGAGCTTGGGTCATGTACCGGCACCTCAGCCCCGAGCAGCGTCAGCTCATGAGGCAAAAACTTTCGGAAACTGTCGAGCGCGCAGTCACAGACTCGATGGCTGATTAACCCCAAAGCCCCGCCGGCCCCGCGCACCTTCCACAGCATCACGGGGCCGACGGCCGTCACACACCCCTATCGAGGAGAGGAGGTGACAACATCCATGATGACCTATCCCGCCGGCGAGCACCGGAAGCTGGACCTGCGCCTGCTGCTGGAGTGCTTACTCCTGCTGCTGCTCGCTCTGTGCGTCCTCGTCCTCGCAGGCCGCCTCAGTCCCGAGCAGGCTGGTGAGTTCTTGGGCGCCTTGGTGTCGGCTCTCGCCACCGGGCTGGCCAACAATCGGCCGCGCAGGGCGTGACATCCAGGCGGCGGCCTTCGGGCTGCCGCCCCCACCCAAAGGCCCCGGACCGTGATCGGTTCGGGGCCTTTCGGCTGGTATCCCCAGCAGGATTCGAATCTGCGGCAACCTGTCGCCCGCACTCGGTGCTCTCGCTTCCCTCCCACTAGCTTCCCGGCTGCCATCCCGTCTGCCGTCGTCCCACACGCATGTGGAGCGGGCTTGGCCCGGGGTGTCCAGGTGGAGCGCCCGGCTGGACGAACGACCTGGACGCCCCGGGCCAAGGCTGCTCGGCTTCGCCTGGGTCGACGGCAGACGGGATGGCAGCTCCCCCCTCAACCCCATGCGACCCGCACCCGCCCGCCGGCCCCCCGCCATCCCGGAGTCGGAGCGCCCCCGCCGGAGGCATCCGTTCTGAGGGAAAGTGGCGACTCCGCTTCAGTCGCGCGGCCGGGCGGACCCGGGCCGGAGCGGGGCGGAGACAGGAGCGGCGGCCCGGGGGAGCCGGGCCGCGCGCGGCGAGCGGAGCGAGCCGCCTTGAACCCGTAGAGAAGGTTGTTACTCAGTCGGCCGGGGCGGCAACAGCGGTCTGAAGGGGTAGGTGGTGAACCGCCTGGAGCAGGTGGGGAGTCGGGACTTCGAGCGGTCGGCCAGGGGGAGGAAGAGGGCCGGGCGGATCGTCCACGTCAACTCCATCTCACCCCGGGTCGCCGTGTAGGTGCACATGTGGCCCGCGATGAGCGATGACGCGGCCTGGGTCCTCTCGGCCCACGCCCGGGCGGCCGCCGCCTCCTTCTCCTCTGGGGTGGTCGCCATCATCTCCATGGCCACGATGACGCCGATGACGGCTTCGGCCGCGCTTCGCGCGTCAAAGGCCGTGACCAGCTTGGGGCCGTCGGTGACCCCACCGAAGACGACGTTGCAGGAGCACCAGTAGCCGCCCTTTAAGGCTGATGAGTCGCGTCGCTTCATCGTTCTTCTCCCATGGTTGTCGGGGTGGTCACGAGCTCGGCGGTCACGGTGTGGCCCCTCCTGTCCCCGCGGACCGTCGTCCTGGTCGCGAGGCAGCAGACGAGGGACAGGCCCCGGCCGCTGGACGCGGTCGGCTGCGGGTGACCGATCACCGGCCTGGTGGGGGAGCCGCCGGCGTCCGCGACGGAGATGGCGATGACGTGCTCGGACACGCACAGCGCGACGTGGAAGTGCCCGACCCGGCAACCGCTCGCGGTGTGGAGCACGGCGTTGCTGCTCAGCTCGCTCACGATCACCTCGGCGTCACCGGCGTAAGGCGAGTGCCGCAGCACGTCGCGCGTCCAGCGCCGAACGCGTCCGACCTCTTCCACGGAACCTGGGCAAGTGAGCCCCCAGACCCGCGCCTCACTCATATACTCATCCATACAAGTTCCTTTGTGCTGGTAGGCCGCTATGGGTAGTGGATTCAGCTAGACGAGTCGCACGCCGTCATGGGCTCGGACGGCCGGCGGGTTCGCCGCGTCGAGCGCGTCCAGGACGCGTATCGCGTACGCCTCGTCGGCAAGTTCCACGACCTCGTCGCGCGTCGCCCAGCGCAGTGCCCGGGTCTCGGCGCCCGTGGTCGGGTTCCCGTCGATCGCCTCGCAGCGGAAGACGAGGGAGACGATCAAGCCGGTCATGTTCTTGTACACGCCAGTCAGGACCGCCGGAGTCGCGATCTTGATTCCGGTCTCTTCGAGTACTTCGCGCTCCAGGGCGTCGGGGATCGTCTCCCCGGCCTCCAGTACTCCCCCGGGCGGTTCCCAGTGGCCGTTGTCCCGCCGCTTGATCAGCAGGGCGCGGCCCTGGTCGTCGACGATGATCCCGGCGACGCTCACGGAGTGAGGGCGCTCTGTGCTCACGTTCCTCGGTCCCCTTTGGCTGGCTAGGCTCTCCACCGTAGCAACAGAACTTGGCCGCTTGTCTAGACACCTAAGGGAGTACCCGATGGCTCCTCTGCCTTCCGGCCTTCTCGGCGCACTGGACCCGACGAGTGATCGGGCGGTCTTCCGCCAGATCGCCGACCAACTGCGCATGGCGATCGACAAGGGGCGTTTCCGCGAGGGCGACAAGCTTCCGTCGGAATCCGAGCTGGTGGAGCACTTCGCCGTCTCGCGGATGACCGTGCGGCACTCGCTCTCCATCCTCCAGGGCGAGGGCCTGGTGTCGTCCGAGCATGGCAAGGGCGTCTTCGTCCGGCCGCGCCCGCCGGTGCGCCGGCTGGCTTCCGACCGCTTCGCCCGGCGTCACCGCGAGCAAGGAAAGTCCGCCTTTACGGTGGAAGCGGAAGCCGCGGGAAGCCGACCGGAGGTTGACAGCCTGGAGGTCCGGGAGGAACGGCCTGCGCCCGACATCGCGGCCCGCCTCGACGGCGCCCGGCGAGTGCTCGCCCGACGGCGGCGCTACCTCCTCGATCAACGTCCGGTCGAGTTCGCCACCTCCTACATCCCGCTGGATCTGGCCAGGAACACTCCGATCGCCGAGCCCAACCCCGGCCCGGGCGGCATCTATGCCCGTCTCGAAGAACTCGGCCACCGCCTCGACCACTTCGACGAGGAGATCCGGGCCCGGATGCCTTCGCCGGCCGAGGTGAAGACGCTCCGCCTGGCGTCGGGCGTTCCGGTCATCCACCTGGTGCGGACCGCCTTCGACACCGAGGGCCGTGCCGTCGAGGTTTGCGACACCGTCATGGCGGCCGACGCGTACGTTCTCGCCTACCAACTGCCCGCCACTTGAGGCCGCTCAGGCGGGCTTCCCACCCGCGCCGCCGATGCGCCGAGGAGTTGTCGTCGGTCGAAGCGGACGCCCGAGGCGTCGACTGATGCCGAAGGGGCACCTAGGAACGTTCCTAGGTGCCCCTTCGGCATCAGTGCCCCCGGGCAGATTCGAACTGCCGACACCCGCTTTAGGAGAGCGGTGCTCTATCCCCTGAGCTACGGAGGCGCGGCCGTCCGTGGAGGGGCGGCCGAGGACAGGTTAGCCGATGGTAGGTGATCCGTGCTGGGCGGTGGTGGGGGTGGTGGGGGCGGGGTGGTGGGTCAGCGGGGGGCGATCAGGAGGGTCTGGAGGATTCTGCCGCAGTTGCCCGACGCGTCGTCCAGGCGGCCCTCGGCCAGGCCCGAGCCGGCGGGGGCGGCGGCGGTGGACGAGGTCAGGCAGAGCCATTCGCCGACCGGGTCGCGGTGCAGGGCGAGGGTGACGTCGGTGTTGATGACGAGGCCGTTGACGTGGTCGAGTTCGAAGCCGACGGCCCAGTTGCTGTCGGCCAGGGTCAGGGCGCGGGTCAGCGGGGTGTCCTCCTCGCCCGCCACCAGGGGGATCCGCTGGCGTGCCCAGGCCGTGCCGGGGCCGGGGGTGTCGAATCCGCCGCCGGACGCGAAGCGCCACTCCATCGCCGAGACGTAGCCGTCCGTGTACGCGCCCTTGAAGCCGTGCTCCGGCTGGGGCTCGGGGAGGGCGGGCGGGGGCGGGTCGTGGCGCAGGGCCGGGGTGTCCGGCGGGGCGGCGGCCGTCCGCCAGGCGCGGGCCAGCATCACCGGGCGGCCGTTCGCGGTGATCTCGCCTTCGAGGAGTTCCGTGCGGCGCCCGCCGCGGACCGTGCGCACGCGCACCAGCAGGTCGCCCACCGGCACCGGGGCCGGGATCTCCAGCGTCACGCGCGCCACCCGGAAGCCCTCCCGGGGTTCGTGCCGTTCCATCGCCCGGCCCAGGAGGGCGGACGGCGGGCCCGCGTGCTGCGCCTCGGGGCTCCACGGGCCCGCTGTGGCGGGCGTGCTCTCGTAGCGGCCGTCCCCCGCGTCCCGGTAGAAGGACTCGTCCGGTGCCATCGGCTTGGCTCTCCCCTCTGCCTCATTCCTGCGGCGTCGTGCGTACGGTCTCAGGTCGCGCCCGGGTGGTGAGTGGCGGGGGGCGGAATTCAGGCGTCCGGCATTGGTGGTGCGGTGCGGTCAGTGGGGCGGCGTTCTCAGCTCGGCCCTGGTTCCGCCCGGCAGGGTCAGGACGGCGGGGGCTTCCGGCGTACCCTCGGGCGACCCGGCCGTTCCCGTCAGTTCCGCGACCTGCTCCGGTGACCGTGCCAGCAGAGTGAAGGCGATCGGTTCCGTGTCCGTCGCGGTCGTCAGCAGCAGGTTGCCCACGATCGCCGTCCCCTCGGGAGCCTCCGCTTCCGCCTCCGTTTCCAGCGCCGTCCGATAGAAGCGGACCGCCTCGGCCAGCCCGCCCGCCGGCACCGCGTGCCGGGCCAGGAGGCGTACGCCCGTGTCCGTCGCCTCGCGGACGGCGAGGCCCGGGCGCGGGGAGGGGCGTTCGCCGGGCTGCGGGCGGTGTTCGACCAGCTCGGCGAGGGAGCCGTCCGGATACCGCACCCGGGCCCGCGAACCCGGCTTGATCGCCTCGACCGGCTCCAGGACCTCCGTCCCCGTCCGCTCCAGCAGCCCCAGCTGGCCGGCCAGGGACGGCACGATGAGCGAGTACGCCGTCCGCCGCTGGACGGGCGTGAACGGCCGCTCGCTCGCGATGAGGAGCAAGTTGCCCACGGCGGCCAGTTCCAGACCGCCGAAGTCCGGGATGGGCATGCGCAGGTCGGCCGGGACGCCGAGGAGACGCTCGTAGAACGCGATCCGGTCGTCCAGGTCCGCCAGCTCGATCAGCAGCCTCGCCAGCAGCCGGGGCCGGTCGAGGGAGGACGAGTCCGGGCGGGTGCGGAACCAGCGGTCCGCCGCAGGGGTCCGTGCCGTCACGCTTTCCGTGGGGCTGCTTTCCGGTGGTGCCTCGACCTGCGTCAAGTCCCATACTCCCATTCGTCGTTCGGTTCCTTTCGTTCCGTCCACCACTCCCGGCCCCGCAGTCCCCACGCCGCGAACTCCTCCGCCGCCAGCTCGCGCAGCGACCGGGCGTCGCCGAAGTGGTCGGGGATCGCCGTCACGGTCACGGTCAGCCGGTCGCCGACGCGTACCGCGCACAACGACACGCGCAGGCCCGCCCGTTCGGGCACCAGACCGGGCACGTTCATCGTGCGCAGGGCCACGCCGACGGCCGACTGACCCGCGAAGCGGCGTACGCCGTCCGGCAGCGTGCCGAAGTTGGACGCGACGACGTCGGTCGCCTGGGCGCCGGGCGTCTTGAGCCGGTCGGCGTACCGGCGCGGCAGCAGGTGCCACAGCGGCTCGGGCACCAGCGTGGCGCTGTGCTCCCCCGTCCCGTCCAGCGCGGCCTTGGTGCTCCGGCGCGTCGGCCCCAGGTCCGTCCGGCGGACCGGGCCCGCCGGTAGGGACAGAGGGACGACGACGAGGGCGTTGGCGCGCACGTCGGCGGTCGTACGCCGCAGGCTCACCGGGACGCCGACCCGGATCGCGGCCCGGTCGCCGAGCGGTACGCGGGCGCGGACGAGGTTGGCGGCGATCTCGACGAACAGGCTGTTCGCCGTGCCGCCGTGGGCCCGTGCCCGCTCGTCCCACTCCGCGGCGTCGAAGTCGAACACCGCGGTGGAGAAGAAGCGCGGCGCGGACGCCGGTGGTTTCGGTGCCGGCCGCAGGGCCGCCGCGAGCTCCGCGCGGGCCCGCCGGTCGGGGAGCGTCCGCGCCGTCCAGCCCGCCGTCGCGGCCACGGCACGCGCCACCTGCCGTACGGCATCGGCGAGATCGCCGTCCGCCGCCCCGGCGAGCGGCCCCCGCCGGCCGGGCGGCGGACCGTCCTCCGTCAGGGCCGTGAAGATCCCCATCCCGTCGGCACGGAAGTGCGGCACGGTGAGTGACACCAGCGCCCCCCGGCCGTGCGGCGCCGACGCCAGCCGCCAGAGGGCCCCGGAGCCGGCCGGCAGGGGAGCGCGGACCTGCTCGTCGATCCACTCCCACGCCGTGTCGTCCGTCAGGCGCGCCGGGTACGGGCGCGGGGGCTCCGCGTTGTGCGCGGGCACCCACGCACGGCGCGCCGCCGGGACGCGGGCCGCGGCCGGGCGGCGGCTGAGCCGGCCCCGGTCGAGCCGCTCCCACTCCGCGCGCAGGGCGGCCGGCGGCACCGGCTCCGGAAGGCGCCACAGCACCTGCACGATCCGGGACGAGCCGAGGGCCCGCTCGGCGCGGTACAGCATCTCGTCGGTGGGGTTGAGCCGGGCGGACGGGGGAGGGGCGGTGGTGCGACGAGTGGGGCGGCGGGCGCCGCGACGGGTGGGATGGGCCGCCGGGGGAGCCTCTCTTCTCGCGTGGCCGCTCGCGTGGCCGTTCGTGTTCCCGTTCACGTTGCCGTTCGCTTGGCCGTCTCCGCTCACGTCAGCGTCTTCCGCCGTGTGAGCGTCTTCCGCCACGTGAGCGTCCTCGGCCACGTGAGCGTCTTCCGCCACGTGACGGTTCCCGGCCGCGCGAGCGTCGCCTGCCACGTGACCGTCCTCCGGCATACGGCTGTCCCCCGCCCTACGACCGTCCTCTGCCACACGACCGTCCCCCGCCACGTGACCCTCTCCCGCCACACGACCGTCCCCCACCAAACGATCGCCTCCCCTCACGCGATCACCTCCCCGATCCGCTCCGCCGCGTACCGCCCGACCGCGGGCGCCTTCTTGAAGCCGCCGCCGTTCCAGCCGACGGCCGTGACCAGCCCCCGTGGGTCCGGCCAGACGGTCACCGCGCCCCCGCCCTCCGGCGCGAGCGCGTCGAAGGCGGTGACCCCGCCGACGACGTCCGCGTCGCCGAGCGCCGGGCAGCGGTACCGCGCGACCTCGCGGACGCGCTTCACCTCCGTGTCCGGTACGCCCTGGGTGATCAGCGGCGGTACGTCGCACTCCCGGGACGGCACCCCCGCCAGCACGGCGGAGCCGTCGTCCCAGCGGCGCAGCCAGCCGCCGGTCGTGGTGTCGAGGACGGCCGGCAGGACGCCCGGGACGGGGACGCGCGGTGCGAAGACGCAGAAGCTCACCGACCGGGTGCGCAGCGGGAGTTCGACGCCCGCCGTGCGGGCCAGGGCGGTGCTGCCGACCCCCGCGGCCAGCAGCACGGCCCCGGCCGCGACGAAGCCGTCGGTGGTCCGGACGCCGGTCACCCGGGAACGCGCGGTGACGATCTCCAGCGCCCGGGCGCGGAGCACGGTGACCGTGTCCGCGTCCCGGAGCATCGCCTCGGCCACGGCCCGCGCCGGCAGCCAGCCGGCGCGGGGTTCGTGGACGCCGACCATCCCCTCGGGCGGGGCCAGGCCGGGGAAGGCCGCGGCGATCTCCCGCGCGTCGAGGACCTCGACCGGGAAACCGGCGGCCTGTACCCGTTCGGCGCCCGCCGCGGCCCGCCCGGCGGCGTCCGCGGCGAACAGGGTGAGACTGCCGTGCTCCCGGACGGCCGGCCAGCGGCCGTGGCCGCCGCGCCGCAGGTAGCGTCCGAGCCCCTCCGCCGCCCAGTCCCGGGCGGCGGAGGAACCGGAGCCGGAGGAATCGGCGCCGGAGGAACCGGAGCCGGAGGAAACGGAGACGGAATCGGAGTCCGAGTCCGAGTCCGAGTCGGCGAAGGACGGGTCGAGCGCCCGGACCAGCCCGCCGGA
Source organism: Streptomyces mobaraensis (assembly GCF_020099395.1). Classification (NCBI taxonomy): domain Bacteria; kingdom Bacillati; phylum Actinomycetota; class Actinomycetes; order Kitasatosporales; family Streptomycetaceae; genus Streptomyces; species Streptomyces mobaraensis. The sequence goes on from NZ_CP083590.1 coordinate 4,377,297, forward strand.
CGCCCCGGTGACGCCGCCCGCCACGCCGCGGTCGTCGATGACGATCACGGAGTGGCCGCGGGCGGCGAGGCGTTCGGCGGTGGCGAGGCCGATGACGCCGGCGCCGACCACGGCGACGTCGGCGGTCCTGGCACCGGCGGTGGTGACGGTGGTCGTCACCGGAGGGCCTCGTCCGGTACGAGGCGGTCCGTCACGAGGCCGTCCGTCACGGGGCCGTCCGTTCCAAGGCCGCCCGTTCCGAGGCGGTCCGTCACGAGGTGGTCCGGAACAAGAGCGTCCGGCTCCAGCATCAGCGACTCCACGATGTCCGTGGACCGGGCGGACAGCACCGCCAGCGCGCCCGCGTCGCCCATGCCGTGGCTCGCCTCGCACAGCCCGTTGAGGTACAGGCGCAGCGGGCGCGAGCCGTAGGAGTGCCGTGAGGAGCTCCGTGCGACCGGGACCGAGTAGTCGCGGGCCACGGCGGGGATGCCCTCCTCGGTCAGCGCGAGCCGGTCGGCCACGTCCGCCAGCAGCGGGTGGTAGGGCTCGTCGTCGGGTCCGAGGCCGAAGTCCCGGAAGCCCGTGGCGAGGACGACGACGTCGGCGTCGTAGACGCCGCGCGTGTCGGTGTTGACGTCGCGGACGACGAGCCGGTGCACGCCGCCGTCCCCGTGCGGGGCCACCTCGGACACCTCGGAGAACGGCATCAGCCGCAGCCGGTCGGAGCCCTTCAGCTCGTACTCGTGCTGGACGGTCGCCAGCCGGTCGATGACGTCCTGGTCGCACGCCGCGTAGTTGATCGACCGCAGCTCCGCGCGGATCCGCCGCTTGGTCTCGGCGGGGAGCGGATAGAAGTAGTCGATGAACTCCGGCAGGAAGACGCGGCGGCTGTACGGGCTGGTGTCCTTCAACCGGAAGCCGATGCCCCGCTGGACGGACACCACCTGCGCGACGTCGTCCCGGCCGAGCAGGTCGAGGACGATCTCGATGGCGCTCTGGCTGCCGCCGACGACCGCGACCCGCAGGGCCCGCCCGCGCAGCCGGCGCAGCGAACTCAGGTAGCGGGTGGCGTGGAAGACCGTCGGCCCCAGGCGGCGGCGGAACACCGGGGGGATGCGCGGTGAGCGGCCGGTGCCGATGACGACCGTCTCGCCCAGGTACTGCCGGCCGTCGTCGGTCTCCAGCCGGAACACCTCGCCGTCCGCGGTGTCCGCGACGGTCAGCCGGGTCGCCGACCGCCCGTAGTCGACCGCGTCGCGGAAGGAGTCGGCGACCCAGCGCAGGTAGCCGGCGTACTCGCGGCGCAGCGGGAACTTGGCGTTCAGGTGCAGGTAGTCCGTCAACCGCCCCTGCGAGGCGAGGTAGTTGACGAAGGTGTAGGCGCTACCGGTGTTGCGCGGCATGGTCAGGTCGCGGAACGGATTGTTCTGGATGTCCGCGCCGTCGATGAGCTGCTCGTCCTGCCACTGGAAGTCCGCGGCCCGCTCGACGAACCGGGACCGGCCGGTGTAGCCGAGTTCCTCCATGGTCACGGCGAGGGACAGGTTGGCCGGGCCGAAACCGATGCCCAGCACCGAATGGATCTCGTGCTCCGTCATGGCTCGTACCTTCTGATCAGGTCGTACGTAACGCGCCGGCGAGGCGCCGGGCGGAGAGGGGAGTGCGGCGGGCGCGGCTCACGCCGTGACCGTTTCGAGGATCTTGTTGCTCTCGTCCACGTGCACGACGCGCGGCTTGTGCTCGGCCACCTCTTCGTCGGTGAGCTGGCCGTAGGCGATGATGATCACCTTGTCGGCGGGCTGCACCAGGCGGGCGGCGGCGCCGTTGACGATGACCTCGTTGGCGCCCGGGGCGCCAAGGATCGTGTACGTCTCGAAGCGCGCGCCGTTGTTGATGTTGACGACGTGGACGAGCTCGTGGACGCCGATGTCGGCGGCGTCGAGCAGCTCCGGCGAGATGGTGATGGAGCCGACGTAGTTGAGGTTGCTGTCGGTGATGGTGGCGCGGTGGATCTTCGAACGCATGAAGGTGCGCAGCATGATGTCTTTCTCCTTGGTGAGTGAGGTGCGTGAGGTGAGAGAGATGAGCGAGACGGTGAAGTCAGGCGCTTCTTAAGGAGGTTGCGCGAAAGGCGATCCGGGCCGTCACACGGACAGCGCGCGGAACTCCCCGGCCGGCGGCTCGGCGGCGTCCCGCAGCAGCGGGGTGCCGGTGGCGTCGGCGCCGAACGCCGTGGCCACGGCCCCGGCGAGGTCGGGGGTGACCGGCCAGGCGAGCGTGCGCAGCGTCCACAGGAACAGCAGGGCGCCGGAGACGTCGCTCGCGTCGTCGGCCCGGACCTGCCCGGCCCGCAGGGCGAGGACCTCCAGGTGGAGGGCGAGCGCCTCGGCGGCCTTGCGGATACTGAAGGTCTCCAGGGTGTACGCGGCCTCGAACCGCCGCCGCGACGCCTCGATGGCGGCGGCCCACCAGGCGGACGGCGGGGCGTCGACGCGCCGGCCGGCCAGCTTCTCGCCGAGCGTCCGCGCGATGGTGGCGAGCGGGGTGTCGAAGCGGGCGCTGAGCGTGCCCTCGGCCACCTGCTCGGTGAACTCGGACTGCTGGAGCTCCGGGCTGGTCAGCGCGAGGACGAAGCGCGCGCGGTCCCGGCCGGCCTTCTCCAGGTACTCGCCCGCCCACAGCACGTCGCCCTTGCTGGTGGAGAACTTGCGGCCCTCCAGCAGGTAGTACTGGTTGGTGAGCGTGCGGGTGACGGGGAGCTCGACGGGCAGCCCGTGACGAACCGCCAGCAGCTTCAGCGCGACGTAGACGAAGGCGTTGTAGAAGCCGTTGTCGATCCCGATGAACTGGACGAACTCGTCGCAGCCGGCCCGGCGGCGCTCGCGGACGCGCTGCGGCCAGTAGAGGTGGCCGACGTAGATCTCCGGCCAGGCGTTGATCGCCTGCGGGGGCGCGTCGGGCCCGTCCCAGTCGACCTGGATGCCCCACGTGGAGGGGTACGTGATGGGGATGTACGGCAGCCGTCCGGCGAGCGTCAGGTCGACGACCTTCCGGAGGTCGGGCCGGAGCGGGACGTCGGAGACCTGGTACCAGTGGGTCAGGAGGGAGCGGTAGCGCTCCAGGTCGAGGACCCAGATGGAGACCGGGCGGGTCGGCAGCGCGGTCTCGGTGTCGCTCGCCAGCAGGGCGCCCGGCAGGTTGTACAGGCCGCAGGCCTCGCAGACGCCCGCCCGGGCGTGGGCCAGGCAGGTCGGGCAGCGGCCGGTGACGAACGCCTCGGCGCGGTACTCGTCCGCCTCGGCGTCGTACGGGAGGTGCACCTCGCGCCGGTCGAAGGCGCCGTGCTTCCACAGGTGGGTGAAGAAGTCCCGGACGAACGCGGTGTACTGCTCGTCGGGCCGTTCGTAGAGGTCGACCTCGACGCCCGCGAGTTCCAGGGAGCGGCGGGTGCTGTCCAGGGCCTGCCGGATCAGCTCTTCCGGGGTCACGCCCACCCGTTGGGCGGTGGTGACCACGTAGGTCTGGTTGTCGTCGGTGCTGCACGCGTACACCACGTCGTTGCCCAGGATCTTCTGGGACCGTGCGCAGACGTCGCTGCCGAGCACCGGGCCGGCGAGGTGGCCGAGGTGTAAGTCCCCGTTGGGCGTGGGCGGGGAGAAGCTGACGTTGACGCGGCGCACGGCGCTGTCCGTTCGCTCAGCCACGGGCCGGCTCCTGGGTCTGTGTCTGGGCCTGGGCCTGCGGTTCGGTGGTGGGCTGCGCGGTGGGCTGCGGCCAGTAGATGCTGACGAAGGTCAGCAGGGTGTCGTCACTGGTGTTGGTGACGACGTGGTCGTTGCCGTTGGGGATGTAGATGACGTCCCCCACGGTCACGTCCCGCTGCTCGTCGCCCACCCGGACCGTGCCGGAGCCGCCCGTGAAGATGAACGTCTCGTCCGTGGCGTGCTGGTGCTTGGTGCTCGACTCGTGCGGGTGGACACTGCACAGGGTGCTGTTCCACGGCGGCACGACGACGCCGTCCCACGGGTAGAGCTGGCGGACGTCGATGTTGTTCTTGCGCACATAGCCGTCCTCGGCCGTGGTGCGTACATACATGGTGGGGAATCCTTTTCCTGGTGGCCGGCCGCGCGGGCGTGCGCGGCCGGTGAGGGCGCGCCGGAATTCCGGGGATGCCGTTCCGGACGTCACGGGTAAACGGGCGTCGGAAAGCGCCGGGGAAGCCTCGGGAGGCTCCGGTGGAATCCTCGGGAAACTCTGGATGGCGCGGAGTGGGTAAGCCGCGGATAAACTCCGCGGTATATCCGGGAAAGAGGTGTGGGTGGGGGAGTCGCTGTCGAGGCGGCCGGAGGCCGTCGAGCGGAGAACCGGCGGCGGGCAGCGGAAAGCGCACTTCGCCGGAGCCGGTGAAAGGTGAGATGGGGGTGGGGTGGGATGGGGTGGGAGTGAGGTGGCGTCCTCGTGGTTCACGGTGCCGCGCGATGCACGCTGATGCGCGTTGGCGGTCTCCCGGATGCCGGGATGCCCTGGGGAACAGGGCGGTCGCCCGCCCTTCGGGCGGCGCTCGTGACCGCCGCGGTCGCGTTGCTGCTCGTCACCGTGCCGCGCTCGTCTCCGCGCTACGGCTCGTCGTCGCGGCCGCTCGCTGTCGCGTCGCTATCGCGCGCCGGACGCCTGAATGGGGCAGGACGGGCGGCGGCAAGCCGTCGGCCCTGCCGGCCGAGGTCGCGTCGTGTCAGGCCTCAATCATCAATCCCCCCGTAGCTGGCGCGGTTCCCGGCGGTCCGGCGGGAAAGCCGGGGTGCCGTCACCGCGTCCGTCCGCGTGTGAACTTCTGTCCTGAGGACGACGCCAATCCTCCATGAAGGCGCTTGAAGGGTCAACCCTGAACCGGCGTTAACGGCGGCCTCTTTGGAATTCGCCGGCGTCACCTGCGGGAATGGGTGACGGAATTATGTATTCCGGTATCCGGTGTGTAAGGAAACTATGTAAACGTGGTCCGTGCCACACGGGGCGAGGGTGTACGAATATCGGCCACTGTAATGTCCGGCCGCGGTAACGCCCGGGCACCGTGACGCGCGGCCGCCGTAATGCCCTTCCGCGGTGACGCCCTCGCGCGGGTGGACGGCCCCGGAAACTCCTGTGCCCGCCGGGTGGCGGGCACAGGAGCCGGGGGTCGGAAGGCCGGGACGGCGAGGCGGGGGCGACGGGGGTTCGCGGTTCCCGCCCGGCGCCGTCCCGGCCGGCTGGAGGGGGTGGGTCCGGATCCGCGGGGGGTGGATCAGGCTGAATCTGATCGCATTGGACTGGATCGGACCGAGTTTGATCGGTGCGCTTAATCGGCGGGCTCGATCGGCGCGCCCCATCGGTGGGCTCAATCAGCGGGCTCGGTCGGCGAGTTCGGCCGACGGGTCGCCCGGCGGGTTCGACCGGCTCAGGCCGGACTGTCCTCCGGCTGCGGCGCGACGGGCGCAGAGCCGACCGGGGCGCCCGTGACGGGCACCGATGCGACGGCCCCCGCCGTAATCGGCGCTGCTCCAGCGGCCGTTGAATCGCCCGCGCCCGCGCCCGCGCCCACGGCCGCCGCCGCCGGGCCACCCCCACGCGCCGCCCGCAGCGTGACGTACGCCAGGGTGAGCAGCGCCAACCCGGCCGCGCAGCTCAGCAGTACGCTCGCCCGGACGGAGTCCTGCAGCGCCGCCAGGATGAACGGCGCGGCGAATCCGATGTACGAGAGTGCCTGGTACACGGCGGTCAGCCCGGCCAGGTCCTTCGGACCGGCCATCCGCTGCACCTCCAGCAGCCCGCACACCTGGCAGCACCCGTATCCCGCGCCGAGCACCAGTGCCGCCAGCACCACGAGCGCCGGCTGGAGCGTCTCCGCGGCGGCGGCCGAGACCAGCAGGCCGGCCACCACGATCGCCATCGACGACGCGATCAGCCGCGGTCGCCGCGGATCGTCCATCCGGCGTGCCAGCGGCTGCACCAGGATGCCCGCGAAGCCGGTCAGGGCGGTGACGACGGCGCCGAAGACGAGGGCGTTGCCGCCGACGCGGTCCTTCACCAGGCCGGGCAGATAGGCCAGGGCGACCGACGCGGAGCCGAACACCCAGGGGGCCAGCGGCGCGACGACGTTACGGAACCTCGGCTCGCGCACGGCGGGCACCCGCACCTGCCGCCAGACACTGCCCTCCCGCGAGCCGCCGCAGGTCTCGGGCGCGCCCCAGACCAGCGGGATGGAGAGCAGGGCCAGGGCCAGGTGCGGCAGGTAGGCGACGGTCATGGGGGACGGCGCCCACTGGGCGAGCAGGCCGGCCACCAGGGGGCCCACGGCGAAGCCGGTGGTCATGGTGATCGTCGCCCGGCGCGGGCCCGGGTTGGCCTCCCGGGTGGAGCCCGCGAGGGACAACTCCTTGATCCAGACGGTGCCGGAGCTGAACGCGGCGCCACTGGCGATGCCGGAGACCAGCCGGCCGGCGAACAGCAGCTCCTCCCGCGAGCCGCCCGCGATCAGCAGCAGGCTCGCCAGCACCGAGACGAACAGCGCGGGCAGCATCAGCCGGCGGCGGCCGTACCGGTCCGAGACGGGACCGCCGAGCAGCAGCCCCGGGACCAGGCCGATGGCGTACAGCCCGAACGTGGCCTGCACCGTGGCGGCCGACAGGCCCAACTCCGAGCGGTAGAGCAGCAGCAGCGGCGCGAACTGGTTGGCTCCCCAGCCCACCGCCGCGACCGCGACGCCGGCCCGCAGCCACGCCCGGCCGCCGATGCCGGCGGACGGCCCGGACACCGCCGCCGGGGCCGCGCGATTGGTCAACGCATGCTTGGTCATGCCCCCATGCTGTCGGCGCCCCGCCGCCGCCACGAGTGTCCGGAACGACGAGGGGCGTACAGTTACGGACATGGCTTCTGTCGCGCTGGCCGTCACCGACGGCATGCCGTTACTGGAACTCGCCGCCGCCTGCGCCATCTTCGGGACGGACCGACCGGACCTCGTCGACTCCTGGTACGACTTCACCGTCTGCGCCCCGGCGGGCGCGCAGGTCGGGGGCTGGCTGCACGCCGACACCCCGCACGGGCTCGACGAACTGGCCACGGCCGACACCGTCATCGTCCCGGCCTGCCAGGACGTCGACCAGCCGCAGCCCGCCGACCTGATCGAGGCCGTCCGGGCCGCGCACGACGCGGGCGCCCGGGTGGCGTCCATCTGCACCGGAGCGTTCACCCTGGCCGCCGCCGGGCTGCTCGACGGGCGGCGCGCCACCACGCACTGGCTGCACGCCGACGCGCTGGCGCGGCGCTATCCGAAGGTCGAGGTCGACCCGCGAGTGCTCTACATCGACGAGGGCTCGGTCCTCACCTCGGCCGGCCGGGCCGCCGGCATCGACCTCTGCCTGCACATGGTCCGCACCGACCACGGCACCGCCATCGCCAACGGCGTGGCCCGCCGGCTCGTCGTCGCGCCGCACCGCTCCGGCGGACAGGCGCAGTTCATCACCGCCCCCGTACCGCCGGAGAACGGCAACAGCCTCACCGACGTACTGGCCTGGGCGCTGGAGGAGCTGCACCGGCCGCTGACCGTCACCGACCTGGCCCGCAGGGCCCATATGAGCCCGCGCAACCTCGGCCGGCACTTCGCCGCCGTCACCGGGACCACGCCCCTCCAGTGGCTGCTGACCCAACGGCTGCACCGGGCACAGGAGTTCCTGGAGCGCACCGACGACAGCGTCGACCGGATCGCCGCGCGGGTCGGGATGGGCAGCGGGGCGACGCTGCGCCGGCACTTCAACCGCGCGTTCGGCGTGCCGCCGGACACCTACCGGCGCATGTTCCGCGTGGACGGGCGCGGGGAGCGGGCCGCGGCGGAGGAGGCCACCGCGACTCCACTGGCCTCCTAAGGATGCGGCGGCCCCTCGAACATGCGCGGCCGCGCCCGTCCGCCTGCCGTCAGCGCGGCAGTTCGATCTGGTAGCGGATGAACCCCTTGTAGTCGGCCACGCGGTCGTACAGCCCGCGCGCCGTGGTGTTCGTCTCGTGGGTGCTCCAGTACACGCGCGAACACCCGCGCTCCTTCGCCCAGTCGACGACGGCGGCGATCAGCGCCTCGCCCACGCCCTGCCGGCGCGCGGACGGGTCGGTGAACAGGTCCTGGAGGTAGCAGACCTGCGGGCCCGAGGTGTTGGGGTGGATGAAGAAGTGCGTGAAGCCCACGAGCCGGCCGTCCACCCGCGCGCCGAGCGCGTGCAGCGTCGTGTCCTCCTGGAAGGCCGCCCAGGCCGTGTCGTACATCTCCTGCGGCTCGTCGCGCTCGTAGAAGTCGATGTACGCCCGGAACAGGCCCTCCCATGCCTCTCTGTCGGACGGCGCGAGCTTGCCGATGTCCACCATGCGATACCTCCGGAGCTTCGGAATGACGTCGATCACGATCCAACGGCCGGACCGGTCCACGGTAGGGGTTGTGACCGGCGTCATACGGGCCGTGCCGTGCCGTGCCGCGCCGGACGCGTGCGCGGAAGGCGTGGGACGGAGGCGGGCGCACCGATAGCGTGTCCCGGCGGATCGAACCGGTTCGCATCGGGGAGGGCGGGGAGGGCCTGTGGATCTGGCGATCAGCGTGGAAGCCGTGCTCGGGGCGCTGGAGACGGCCGCGTCGGGGACGCTGGGCGGGGCCGCGGGGGAGATGGGCCGCCGGGCCGCCGAGGGGCTGGCGCGGCTGCTCGGCCGCGGGCGGCGGCCCGGGGAGGACGACGACGGGGACGGGCCGCCGGTCGGCGTGGACGAGGTGCGGCGGCTCGCCGAGGCCCTGCACGCCCGTGCGCGGACCGACCCGGACTTCGCCCGGGAGCTGGTCGCCTGGGTGCGGGAGTCCGGAGCGCCGCGCCTCGGGCCCGGGGCCGCGCCGCGGACGCTGCCGCCCGCCAGCGGGGTGTTCACCGACCGGGAGCCGGTGCTCGCCGCGCTGGAGGAGCTGCTCGACGGCGGCGAACGCCCGGCGGCGCACGTCGCCGTCCTCGCCGGACAGGGCGGCATCGGCAAGACCGCCACCGCCGTGCACTGCGCGCACCGGCTCGAGGACCGTTTCCCGGACGGGCAGTTGTTCGTCCGGCTGGGCGGCCCGGCGGCCGGGTCCGCCGCCCGGCCCGGGGAGGCGCTGTCCGTGCTCCTGGGGGACCTCGGGGTGCCGGCGGACCGGATGCCCGCCGATCCGCGCCGGCAGCAGAACCTCTACCGGGACCTCACCGCCGGCCGCCGGATGCTCGTCCTCCTCGACGACGCGTCCACGGAAGCGCAGGTCAGACCGCTGATCCCGGCCGCCCCGGGCTCGTTGGTGATCGTCACCAGCCGCTACCGGCTGGCCGGCCTCGCCGGGGATCCCGGAGCGCGCTTCCTCACCCTGGACCCGCTGCCGGAGGCCGACGCCGTCCTCCTCCTGGAACGGGTGGCGGCGATGGGCGGACGACGGGAGGGGGCGCGCGACGCGGCGCGCATGGCGGCGGTCGCGCGCCGCTGCGGCCGGGTGCCCCTGGCGCTCTGCGAGACGGGAGCGCTGGTCGCCGCCCGCGCGCACCTCAGCTGGGAGACCGTGGAACGGCGGCTCGCCGGGCCCGTTCCGGGGAACCCTGAGGGGATGGACGACCGGAACGGGACGGACGCCGTCCGCCGCACCCACGACGTGACCTACCGCGAGCTGAGCCCCGAAGCCGCCCGCCTCTACCGGCTGTTGGGCGTCTGGCCCGGCCCGGAGACCGGCGTGGCGGCCGCCGCGCGGCTGGCCGGCACCACCGAGGGCGCGGCCCGCGTCCTGCTGGAGGAACTGGCCGGCGTCCACCTCCTCCAGGAGGTCGGGGAGGAGCGGTACGGCCTCCACGACCTCGTCCGCGCGGACGCCGAGCGGCGGGCCCGCGCGGAGGACGACCCCGCCGGACTGGCCGCGTCCGTGCGGCGCGTGGTCGTCTGGTACCTGCGGTTCGCCGCCGCGGCCGACTTCCGGGTGATGCCCGGCCGTTGGCGCCTGGGCCCCGCCTACCGCGGCCTGACCCTGGCCGACGGCCGCGACCCCGACGACGGCCGGACCGCCCTCGCCGCACTGCGCCGCGAACGCGCGAACCTCGCGGCGGCGGTCCGGGCCGCCGAGCACTTCGGATGGGACGACCTGGTCTGGCAGCTGTGCGAGGCCACCTGGGGGCTGCACCTGCGGCTCGGCTTCCACGACCAGTGGATCGACACCCACCGGCGCGGCGCGGCCGCCGCCCGCCGCCAGGCCGAGGAACTCGGCGACGCCCGGGCGGTGGGACGGATCCTCGCCCAGCTCGCCTTCGCGTACCTGGGCCGGGGCCAGTGGGACGAGGCCGAGACCGCGCTGCACGAGGCCACCGACGCCGACCGCGCCGCGGGCCACCTCCGCGGCCAGGCCACCGCCGTCGAATCCCTGGGTCTGCTGCGGCTGAGGCAGTGGCGGTGGCAGGAGGCGCGGGACTGCTTCACGAGTGCCCAGGGCCTCCTGCGACGCATCGGGCCGGAGGAGGACGGTGCGCGGGACGTCCCCCGCGGCCTGGCCCTTCTGGAGGACCACATCGGCCGCGCCCTGCGCGGCGCCGGACGGTACGCGGACGCCGTCCGCACCCTGCACACGGCCCTGGCCCTGTTCCGGGCCCTGCCCGAGCCCGACCCCTACAACGAGGGCCGCGTCTACATGAACCTCGGCGAAACCCACCTCGCCGCCGGCGACCCCGCCGCCGCCCGGCTCTGCCTCGACGAGGCCCTCACCGTCATGGACCGCGAGGGCGCCGAACCGCAACAGGCGGACGCCGCCGAAATGCGGGCCCGCTGCGCGGAGGACGAGGAACGGAGGGTGTCGTTCCTGCGGCGGGCGGAGGAGTTGTACGAGCGGGGTGGGGACGCGGCGGGGTTGGCGCGGGTGCGGGAGGGTTTGGGCGGGGGGTGAGCCCCGGTCCCTCCCCCAGAGGGGGCACCCCCACTTCGCCGTTTCTTGCGGGGGCCGGCCCCCGCACCCCCGAAACCGCGCTCCGCGCGGTTTCCCTCAAACGCCGGACGGGCTGACTCGTGCGCCCGGGCGCGAAATCAAGCCTGTCCGGCGTTTGAGGACGAGCGGCGAAGCCGCGAAAAGGGGGTCTGGGGCGCAGCCCCAGGAAACGGAGAAAGGGCGGGACCGGGGCACCCTCACCGCGAAGCGGCCACCCGCTCCACGACGACACGATGCCGCACCACCCCCGTGACGACCGTCAGCTCGTCCGGAACACCGTGACCGTCGCCCAGCCACGCGTACAGCCCTGACACATACGCGGCCGGATCGCAGATATCAGGCCGCCCGTCCCCACCCGGCACGGCGGCCAGCCGCAGCAGCTCGCCTCCGCGCGTACGGACGGTCCCGCGATCGACCCCGGTGAGATAAGCGGCGAGCCCGCAGTGCGGATACCGCGCGGCGACCTCGGCGGCCCAAGCGGCAGGCGGGCCGACCCGCGGATCGTCCGGATCACCGTCCCGGAGGATGACATCGGCGTTCTCCAGCAGAGACACGTCGGACGTCTCCTCGTGCACCACCGTATGCGCCGCATCCGCCCCCGGCTCCTCCGGCTCATACGCCGGGTCGGCATACCGGACGACGGCCACCTCGGGCGGATCGACGCGCACCACGCGCGTGAGCACGCGAACGGGCGCGGTCCGCATCGCGGGCTGGTGCGCGGGCAGGGGCAGCCGGCCGAGGAGCGCCGGGTGCTCGGACGGCTCGGGAAGCTCCATGATCCGGTAGAGGAGGCGACGCAGCAGCGCGGCCGAACGCCCCGGCGCCGAGCTCGTCAGCTCCGCCAAATCCGCGAAGGTGCCCGGGACATGGGACTCGATCACCTCCGCTATCCGGCGCCGCAGATCGTCCGACGCCCGCAGGCGCGGCGCGGCCCGGCCGAGCGCGGCCACGGGCGACTCCGGGTCGAGGTCGGCTTCGGGGAAGGAGCCGAGGAGGACCGGGCGGCCGATGGCCGCCGCGTAGTAGGTGACGCTGCCGTGGTCGCCGATGACGCAGTCGGCGGCGATCAGTGCCTGTCGCCAGTCCTCCAGCGGGTCGACCGGCGTCAGCCCAGCCCGCCGGGCCCGCTCCAGCCAGGCGCGGACCTGGCCGGGCCCGTGCCCGTACCAGATGTTGGGGTGCAGGACGGCGACCGTCCGGTACTCGTCCGCGGGGAGTTCGGAGGTCAGCCGGGACAGCAGCCAGGACAGCCGGTCCTCCGCGCCGTCACCGAACAGCGCGCGCGGCGCCCAGGTGGAGTTGAGGACGACGAGCCGCTGACCGGGGGCGACGCCGAAGGCGCGGCGGAAGCGGTCGCGGTGGGGGAGCGCTTCGAGGAGGCGGTCGTAGCAGGGGTCACCGGCGAGGACGGCCGTGGGGGCCGCCTCCGGGCAGGCGGCGCGGAGGCGGCGGAGCTGCTCGGGGTGGGAGAGGACGGTCGCCGTCGCGAGGGGGCGTCCGTCGTGGAGCAGCCACTCGGGGCCGAGGCCGAAGACGGGCGCGGCGGCCGCGGGAGCGGCGAGGGCGAATGGCAGCGGCTCCCGGCTCCCGGCTCCCGGCTCCCGGCTCCCGGCTCCCGGCTCCCGGCTCCCGGCTCCCGGCTCCCGGCTCCCGGCTCCCGGCTCCCGGCTCCCGGCTCCCGGCGCGGCCAGCCTCTTATTGTAGCCAACCCCATGCGAGAGGATCACCAACTTCCCCTCAAATGCCTCCAATTCTCCCCCATAACTTGCCGCGATCACCACATCGAAGTCCCGTGCCTCGTCCTTCGCCTGCTCCCACGGCAGCACCGGCAGCTCCACTCCCGCCAGCAGCTCCGGTACCCCCGCGAGAAACGGTGACGACCCGGTGCACGTCGCCGCCATCTGCACCCGCAGGTCCCCGTCGAACAGCGGCTTCACATCGAGCAGCCGTGTCGCGGACGTGACGTTGTGGACGACGAACAGCACCCGCTTCACCCGGCCACGGGTCACCCACCGCGCGGCGTCCGCACCCACCGGCACCCGCACCCGTCCCGGTATCCGCACCTGTCCCGGCACCCGCACCCGTCCCGGCACGTGCTCCCGCACGTCGTCCCGCACCCCCGGCCCCCCTCGTCACACCCGGCGTCGGTGGCAACTCCCCACCGCCTTCTCCCGTCACGTTACTGCCGTCGCACTCGCCATCGGACGGTCCGTACGACGCCCAAGGCTCAGCGCCGCGAACGCGTCACCCTCACCCGCCAGTTGCCGTGTGCGTCGCGGCCGAGGACGTCGACGGTGACGCCGTCGGTCACGCAGTGGCCGCCGACGGGGTACGGGGCGTCGCTCAGGCTCGCCGTGACGTTGGGGTCGGTGGTGTAGCAGCCGCGGCCGTGCGGGGTGGCGTCGACGGCGCGGACCGGGCCGGTGCCGGAGGGGCGGTCGGTGGCGACGGTGGTGACCAGGACCCCGGGGCGGCAGACGGCGTGGTCGAGGGGGCCGCGGGTGCGGGCCTCCAGGGTGAGGGCGCGCCGGCGGGAGACGGGGACGACGATGAGCTTGGTGCCGCCGGGAGTGGCCGTAGGGGTGAGGGTGAAGGTGCGGCTGCCGGCCACGGTGACGCACTGCACCTGCCGTGGCGCGAGCCACCCCAGCTTCCACTTGTGCCAGGCGAGGAAGTCGTTCGAAGGCCCCCAGTCCTCGTCCATCGGGTCCCAGTGCCCGACGGGGGAGACGACGCGGTCGCCGTGCCCGGCGGCGTAGAGGTCGGGGAGGCCGAAGCTGTGGGCGTTCTCGTGGACCAGGACGCGGTACGGGCTGTCGCCCGTCTGCCGGCTCCATATGAACGAGATGTTCTTCAGGGCGGCGCCGTGGCGGGTCCGCAGACCCGTCGGAGCCCCCGCGAAGGTCACCGAACGGACGTCCTCGGTGGCCGGCGGGCCGGCGTCCGGGCTGGCCAGGACGTTGACCAGGTCGTAGCGGCGCAGGTCCACCGTGCCGTCGATGGCGGCGACGATCTCCTTGGCGAGCGCGTGGTAGCCGCTGTCGCTGCGGGTGTCGAACGGCGTGCCGCGCCGGATGCCGTACGCGGCGTACGGGCGCGACATGCGGATCCAGCGCAGCAGCGGCGTGGAGCGGTAGTCGAGGCGCCCGTACGAGCTGGCCCGGTAGTAGTCGGGGACGGCCGGGAAGAACTCGGCGTACCGCTTGCGCGGGCTGCCCTTGCCCGGGGCGTCGGGGAAGTCGATGAAGAGGGTGACCGCCCGTACGGTCCCCCGGGAGCGGGCGTAGCCGCGCGGGGTGCGGGCGCTCTCCGAGACCGAGCGGGTGCCCGAGCGCAGGGCGCAGGGACCGGACGGGGGACGGCCGGTGGGATCCGGTCCGGCGGCGGGTATCGCCGCCGGCTCGTGGGCGCCCGCCCGGCCCGCCACCGGTGCGGTGAGGGCGAACAGCGCGGCCGCCACCACGGGGATGGCCAGGGTTTTCATGCCGGTCACCTCCTGCCGGGTGACTAACACCTTGGGTCGTCGTACGTCCGTGCGCTTCCGGGGGTACGGCAAGCGGGGGACGCCGGTCGCTTCAAACGTGACGCACGCCACACCAGAGAATGCGGCGGAGGGGAAATATCCGGGGAGCTTCTCCCCGTTTAAGCTCTCGTCCCCGCGCAAACGGGGAAGCCTTCCCCGTTTGGTCCGGAGTCGGCTGACTCACCGGGAGAACCGGGAGAGTCCACAGGAGAGAGAGGAGACCCGTCGTGACCACACCCCAGCCGCGGCTGCGCGCCGATGCCCAGCGCAACAGGGAGCGCATCATCGCCGCCGCCCGCGAAGTGCTGGTCGAGCACGGGGCCGAATTCTCCTTCGACAAAATCGCTCGACGCGTCGGGGTCGGCAATGCGACGCTGTACCGTCACTTCGCGGACCGCCGCGAGCTGATCCACCATGTCACCCTCTCGGTGATGGACCGCATCGCGGACCGCGCCGAGACAGCACGAGCCGAGGAGCCCGATGCTTTCCGTGCGCTGAGGCGGTTCGTTCACGCCGCGGCAGACGAACGGGTGGGCGCGCTGTGCCCGTTGCTCGACTCCGATGTGGATCACGGTCATCCGGATCTCGTCGAGGCGCGTGACCGGCTCGACCGGAACCTCCGGGAGTTGATGGCCGCCGCCCGCGCAGCGGGGCAGTTGCGTTCCGACATCGACGTCGGTGACCTCATGGTGGCGCTCACCCAGCTGACCAGACCGCTGCCGGGCAAGGGCTGTCTGGACTTCGACCGGTTCGTCCACCGGCACCTCCAGCTGTTCCTGGACGGCCTGATGACCCCGGCCCGTTCCGAACTGCCCGGTTCGGCGGCGACTCTCGACGAACTGCGCCACAACCGGCGGTAGGTCCGGCCCCGTTGTCAGACCCACCTGCCATAGTCCGACCTGTACGTCCTTCGCACCGCCCGCCCTGACCTACCGTTCGACCCGCTCGACTCGACTCGACCTGCTCGACCCGTTCGACCGTTCGATCCGCTCGACCTGTTCGTCCCGTCCGACCCCACCGGTTCCCCTCCTCCCACCCCGACGGTCCGCGTCCTTCGCGCCACCCGCTTCACCCTTCTTCGCCGGCCGTGCGGGGCGTGCCGGCCGTGTCGTGCACGTCACGTCACATCCGCCCCCGGCACTCCGTCATTCCATCGGTTCTCGTTCACCTCTCGCACCACTAGGCAGGCCCTTCCATGCCCGACACCACCACCCCGGATCCCCGGCGCTGGAAAGCGCTGATCTTCATCGCCCTGGCCCAGCTGATGGTCGTCCTCGACGCGACCATCGTGAACATCGCGCTGCCGTCCGCCCAGGCCGACCTCGGCATCTCGGACGGCAACCGGCAGTGGGTCATCACCGCCTACGCCCTCGCGTTCGGCGGACTGCTCCTCTTCGGCGGCCGAATAGCCGACCTGTGGGGCCGTAAGCAGACCTTCGTCACCGGCCTCATCGGTTTCGCCCTCGCCTCCGCGCTCGGTGGTGTGGCCGTCAACACCGGCATGCTGCTGGCCTCCCGCGCCCTCCAGGGCGTCTTCGGCGCGCTGCTCGCGCCGTCGGCGCTGTCGCTGCTCGCCGTCAGCTTCACCGAGGCGAAGGAGCGCGCCAAGGCGTTCGGCATCTTCGGCGCTATCGCCGGTGGCGGCGGTGCCGTCGGTCTGCTGCTCGGCGGCGTGTTCACCGAATACCTCAACTGGCGCTGGACGTTCTTCGTGAACATCCCCTTCGCCGCCGTGGCCGCCGCCGGTGCCATCGCCGTCATCCACGAGCCCGAGGGCAGCCGCAACCCGTCGAAGCTCGACATCCCCGGCGTCATCCTGGCCACCCTCGGCCTGGTCTCGCTGGTGTACGGCTTCACCCGCGCCGAGTCCGACGGCTGGACCGCCGGTCTGACGCTCACCCTGTTCGCCGCCGCGGTGGTCCTGCTGGTGTCGTTCGTCGTCGTCGAGGGCAAGGTCAAGTCGCCGCTGCTGCCGCTGCGCGTCGTCGCGAACCGCAACCGCGGCGGCGTCTACGGCGCCCTCGGTCTGGCCTCGATCGGCATGTTCGGCCTGTTCCTCTTCTTGGTCTTCTACCTCCAGGGCATCAAGGGGTACAGCCCGATCACCAACGGTCTGGCCTTCCTCCCGATGATCGCCACAATGATCACCGGCTCGACGCAGATCGGCGCCCGGCTGATGACCCGGGTCCCGGCCCGCTGGCTGATGGGCCCCGGCTTCCTGACCGCCGCCCTCGGCATGGCGTGGCTGACGCGGATCGACACCGACACCTCGTACGTGACGGGCATCCTGCCGGGCCTGCTGCTGATGGGCATCGGCATGGGCACGGCGTTCATGCCGGCCATGAGCCTCGCCACGCACGGCGTCCAGGCCCGTGACGCCGGTGTCGCCTCCGCGATGGTCAACACCTCGCAGCAGGTCGGCGGCGCGATCGGCACCGCCCTGCTCAACACCCTGGCCAACAGCGCCAAGGACGACTACGTAGCGTCCCACCGGGCGGGTGCCACGACCAAGGAGGCCATCCAGGTGCTGGGCATCAAGGCGACGGTGCACAGCTTCCAGGTCGGCATCGCCTGGGCCACCGGCATCCTGACCCTGGCCGCCCTGGTGGCCGTGGTCTTCGTCAACGCCGGCCGTCCGAACGCCGCGGCCACGGCGGGCGCGAGCGACGCGGAAGGCGCCGTCGAGGACGCCGTCCCGGTGATGGCCCACTGAGGCCGTAGGTCCCACCGGGGGCCGCGCCGCCCGGCGGCCGCGGCCCCCGAGCGGGCGCGGGGCTGAACGAGGCCCGATGCGAAGCCCCCGCACGGAGCGATCCGTGCGGGGGCTTCGCCGTCCCCGGAAGACGCGCCGGCGTCCCGGCTCAGCGCAGCCAGGGCAGGTCCGCGCCGGCCGGCTGGAGGCCGCTGGCGATGGTCGCGCAGATCTCGCCCAGCTCGGTGACCTGCTCGGGCGTGAGCCGGTCGAAGATCGCGGCCCGTACCGCGGCGACATGGCCGGGCGCCGTCCTGCGCAGCACCTCGAACCCCTCGTCCGTGAGCACCGCCACCTGCCCGCGCCGGTCGGACGGGCAGTCCTCGCGCCGCATCCAGCCGTTCTTCTCCAGGCGCGCCACGGCGTGCGACAGCCGGGACCGGGTGATCTTGACCTGCTGGGCCAGTTCGGTCATCCGCATCCGGCGGCGGGGGGCCTCGGAGAGCTGGACGAGCAGCGCGTAGTAGATGTGCGGCATCCCCGCGTCACGCTGGAGCTGACGGTCGAGATGGTCCTCCAGGAGCGTGGTGGCGTGCAGGTACGCCTGCCAGGTCGCCTGCTCCTCGGCGGAGAGCCAGCGGGGCTCCGCCGGGTCCGTTGCGGGTTCTTTCCTCATGACATCCACTGTTCCACTCGTCGGCCGGCCGGCCGTTCGGCCCCTCGGGGATTCTTGAAGTCTAAATAAAGTCGTTCTAAAGTGATGCTGTAGAGCTTGAAAGTTCAAGCAAATCGACCGAGCGAGCTCAGGAGCGACCGTGCAGGACGACACCTCGGACCCCCGCCCCGCACCCGTCCCGGTCCCCGGACGGATGCCGGCCCTCTACCTCTCCCACGGCGCCCCGCCGCTCGCCGACGACGCGCTGTGGCCCGGCCAGCTCGCCGCCTGGTCGGCCGAGCTGCCACGGCCCCGCGCGATCCTCATGGTCTCGGCGCACTGGGAGGAGGCGCCGCTCGCGCTCGGCGCGACCCGGACCGTCCCGCTCGTCTACGACTTCTGGGGCTTCCCGGAGCACTACTACCGCGTGCGGTACGCCGCCCCGGGCGCCCCCGGCCTGGCGGAACGGGTCCGCTCCACGCTGCGCGGCGCCGGCCTGCCCGTCCAGGACATGCCGGAACGCGGGCTGGACCACGGCGCGTACGTGCCGCTGGTCGAGATGTACCCGGACGCCGACATTCCGGTGCTCCAGATGTCGATGCCCTCGCTCGACCCGGTGCGCCTCATGGAGATCGGACGCCGGCTCGCCCCCCTGCGCGACGAGGGCGTGCTGATCATCGGCAGCGGCTTCTTCACCCACAACCTGGCCGCCCTGCGGCACCAGGGCGGCACCCCCGCCTGGTCCGCCGAGTTCGACCACTGGGGACGGGAGGCGCTGGAGGCACAGGACGTCGACGCCCTGCTGGACTTCACGCACACGTCGCCCGCCGCGCACCTGGCGCATCCGCGCACGGAGCACTTCGCGCCGCTCTTCGTCACGTTGGGTGCGGCCGAGGGGCAACTCGGCAGCCAGCGCAGTGTGATCGACGGGTTCTGGCTGGGACTGGCCAAGCGGTCGGTGCAGTTCGGCTGACGGCCCTCCGGTGGCCGCGAGGCGCGCCCTCACGCGCCCGGCGGCGTGATCAGCTCGACGGCGCGGACCGTGGCGGCCAGCGCCCCCGGCGCCGCCTCCGGGGCGGCCACGACGACGTCCAGCGCCGTGTCCGTGAACTTGATCGTGTGCTCGTCGCCGTGCTCCGCCGCCCGGGCGAACGCCTCGTCGGCCGTGGGGGGCGTCCCGGTGACCGGCTCCAGCGGCCCCGGCGCGGGGTACGCGGCCGTCACCGACGCGCTCGTCTCCCAGGCCGCGAGGAAACTGGGCACCCAGAGCTCGCGGGGGAGCGCGGGGAGGGTGCGCAGGACGGCGTTGGGCGCGGTCGCCGCGTGGACGAGCATCACCGGCGAACCGTGGGCCCGCTCGCCGTAGCGCAGCACCGTCTCCCGGACCAGCTCCGCCAGCATCCCGGGCACCTCGTCGGGACCGGTGGGCGGGCGCACCGCGTTCGCGGCGGAGGGCCAGCCGGGGGTCTCCGGCAGCCGCGCGAAGCGGCGGCGGATGCCGGGTGGCGGGTCCGCGATGCCCGGCACACCCGCCAGCGCGGCCCCGATGCCGGCCGTCCCCGACGGCGTCACCGGCGCGGCGAGCGGCTGGTGGCGGGCGGCCCAGTAGCCGAGCGCGTGCCCCAGCTCGGCCAGCCGCGGCGCGGTCTCACCGCCGCCACCGTCGCCGTCCTCGGCGCCGTCCAGGAGCGCGCGGACGGCGTGACCGGTGCGGATGACGGGATGCGTCGAACCGCCCGTGATGCCGGGCAGCAGCCGCGGCCACCACTCGACGAGCACCTCCCGCCACGGCCGTTCGGCCAGGACGCGGGTGAAGTGGTCGATCCAGTCCCCGAGCCGGGCGGGGTCGCCGAGCGCCGCGCGCCACGACGCGTCGTCCGCCCCGTCGATCCGGACGCCGGTGCGGCCCGGCATGTCCTCCAGCTTGTGCCGGTACCCGTCGAGCCAGCGGTGGACGAGCGGCGCGTGCCCGTGCCGGACCAGCGCCTCGACGGTCATGGGGGCGTGGTTGGTGAGCCAGCCCTCGAACTCCGGGCCCTTGGCGTGGAGTCGTTCGAGGGCCTCGTCGAATGTTCCGGTGGTGTCGGTCATGACGCCACGCTAAGCCTCTCCCGTCACACGGGAAACGGTCTGCGGACGTACACCTCCGGACTTCGGCCGCCCTCGCAAGCCGTCCGAATGAGCCCTGCTGGAGCGGGAGTTGATGTACTACCGGCGGACGTGGCGCTCGTTCCAGTGGAACAGGTTGTACGACGCCAGCCCGACCAGGACGGCGAAGCCGAGCCCGATGCCGAGCGAGCGCAGCCAGGACCCGCCGGCCACGCTGTGCAGGAAGCCGAGGGTGATGCCGGTGAGCGCGCCGTACGCCGCCGCGCGCACCTCGGTGATCATCGCGTTGCGGTCGCGCACCAGCAGGTAGCCGACGCCGGTCGCGACCGCCGCGGTGACCAGGCCCAGCAGCCAGCCGCCCAGCTCGGAGAAGCCGTTCTCGTGCGCGAGGAACACGGTGTACAGGAAGAGGACGAACCCCAGGCCGACGGGGACGGCCCAGACGGGACGGCTCCGGTCGGGGACCGGACCCGCCCGCGTCCCGCGCACCGGGAGACGGGCGCCCCTGGGCACCGGACCGGGGCCCTCCGGGGTGTGGTGGGAAGGCAGGATCGCGTGCGCCGGCATGGCAGGGCTCCTCTCGTCCGTCCGGGGAACCGGTCGCGTCCGTCCGGGGGAACCGGCCCCTGAGAACCAGCGCACACCCGCGCCCGCGCGGCGGCAAGTGGATCAGTGAGACGATGCGTTCCTCTGCGTCTGCTCGCCCGCGCGATCGGGCCCGAGGGCGCCCGCACTCTGTCACGTCCCCGCCTCGCGCGGCCGCGCAACCGTCTGGCGGCGCAGGCCGTCCTTCGAGGTGGGGGAGGCGCCCCGAGGTACCGGGGCGGCGTTCTTCCGAGGCCGCGGGGAAGGCGTCAAGGGTGACGGCCGTCTCAGCGGGCGCGAGGGGCGCGGTGCGGGCGAGGGTCCCACCGGTCGTCCTCCGGCCGTTCGCACCCGCCCTGACCAGGACGTCCGTTGGCCCGTCCGGCATGCGTGCCCGCGTGTGGCGGGACAGGGTACTGCATGATCGTAAAAAAGAAGACGCCTCCTGGGAATTCTGTCCGGTTTCCAGTCGTTCTTTCCTTCGGACGGGTTCGCTGAGTGCGAGCCCCCCACCATCCCGCGACCGTCTCATCGCAAGGGAGTACGCATGGCAACCCGTGCCGTCGCCCGTCGTCAGCCCGCAGCCAAGGGCGCCGACGAGGCAAGCAGTGTTCGCGCCTCGAGCGGGGAGATCGCCGATCGCGACCTGGTCGGCATGTACCTGGACGAGATCGCGCGGACGCCCCTGCTCGACGCCGCGAAGGAGGTCGAGCTGTCGCAGGCCATCGAGGCGGGCGTGTACGCCCGGCAGATCCTGGACGGCCTGGAGTCCGGCGAGGCGGGGGGCGCCTCGCGCGAGGAGCTGGAGGCGATAGCCGACGAGGGCGCCCGCGCCAAGGACGTCTTCATCAAGTCGAACCTGCGGCTCGTGGTCGCCGTGGCCCGCCGGTACCCGCGCAGCGGGCTGCCGCTGCTCGACCTGATCCAGGAGGGCAACGCCGGCCTGGTCCGCGCGGTGGAGAAGTTCGACTACACCAAGGGATTCAAGTTCTCCACGTACGCGACGTGGTGGATTCGCCAGGCGATCACCCGCTCGATCGCCGACCAGTCGCGCACCATCCGGCTCCCCGTCCACCTCGTCGAGGAGCTGGGCCGCATCCGCCGGGTGCAGCGCGAGTTCAACCGGGAGAACGGCCGCGACCCCGAGCACGCCGAGATCGCCGCGGAGCTGGGCACCACGCCCGAGCGCGTCGGCGATGTCCTGGACTGGGCCCGGGACCCGGTCAGCCTGAACATGTCGGTGGACGACGAGGGCGAGACCCAGTTCGGCGACCTGCTGGAGGACACCTCCGCCGTTTCGCCGGAGCAGTCGGTCATCGCGCTGCTGCGCAGCGAGGAACTGGAGACCCTCATCGGCCGGCTCGACCACCGGACCGCGTCGATCATCAAGGCGCGCTACGGGATCGAGGACGGGCGGGAGCGCACGCTGACCGAGGTCGGCAAGCAGCATGGGCTCACCCGGGAGCGGATCCGGCAGATCGAGAAGCACGCGCTTCTGGAGCTGAAGAAGATGGCTCACGACACCGGGTTCGACGCGGCGGCCTAAAAGGGCATATCCTTATAGATCGGACCCCGGCGCCTCCCCCCCCTGCGCCGGGGTCCTTCTCTTTCCCCGGGCCCCGGGCCCCGGCTCCCGGCCCCCGTTACTCCCCGGCCGGGCCGCCCGCCGCCCGCGTGATCCGCTCCCCGAGCAGCCGTGTGCACGCGATCAGCTTCTCCGGCTCGTGCACCTCGAACTCGCAGCCGAGCATCGCCAGGTGGATGGCCACCCACTCGACGGAGTCGGCGCACTCCGTGTCCAGCCGGCAGGTCCCGTCGTCGACCGGCTGGGGCGCTCCCATCCAGTGCGGCAGCCGGCCCGCCACGGCCGACACGGGCGCGTGCAGCGTCACGACCATCCGCAGCTCCGGCTGCCGCCGGGTCGTGGGGCCGCTGACGAACTCCGCCGCGTTCTCCGCCGGCAGTTCGCGCGGCTCGAAGCGCGCGCCCGTCGGGAAGGGGTCGCTGACCCGGTCCACCCGGAAGGTGCGCCAGTCCTCGCGGTCGTTGTCGTAGGCGACCAGGTACCAGCGGCGGCCGGTGCTCACCAGCCGGTTCGGCTCCACCAGCCGCTTGGTCTCCACACCCTCGGCGGTGCGGTACGAGAACCGCAGCCGCTCGTTGCCGGTCGTGGCGGCGGCCATGACGGTGAGCGTCCGCGGGTCGACCGTCGCGCCGTCGCCCCAGGTGAGCGGCACGGTGGCGGCCTGGAGGGCGGTCACCCGGTGGCGGAGCCGGGACGGCAGCACCTGTTCGAGCTTGGCGAGCGCCCGTACGGACGCCTCCTCGATGCCCTCGACGGCGTGCCCGGCCCCGGCCCGCAGGCCCACCGCGATGGCCACCGCCTCCTCGTCGTCCAGGACCAGCGGCGGCATCGCCGCCCCGGCGGCCAGCCGGTACCCACCGACGGCTCCCATCGTTGCCTGTACGGGGTAGCCGAGGTCGCGCAGCCGCTCGATGTCCCGACGGATCGTCCGCGGGCTCACACCGAGCCGCTCGGCGAGTTCGCTGCCCGGCCATTCGCGTGGGGTCTGCAGAAGGGAGAGCAGATTCAGAAGCCGTACGGGTGTGTCGGTCATAACGCCAGCGTGGCAGGCATCTAGGACACAGCTTGACCTAGACGGGTCCTAGCGTGGGACACCCCGGAAGACGAAGTGGAAGGCAATACCCCGTGAGCTCCCCGAGCACCGATCCGAGCACTGATCCGAGCGCCGGTCCGGACACTGGTCCAAGCACTGGTCCAAGTGCTGGTACGCCCCTCGACCGCCGCCGCTGGATCGCGCTGGCCGTCGTGCTGACCGCGTCCTTCATGGACCTCGTCGACGTGACGATCGTCAACATCGCGATGCCCAGCATCAGCCACGACCTCGGCGCCTCGTTCAGCGTCCTCCAGTGGATCACCGAGGGCTACGCCCTCGCCTTCGCCGCCGGCCTGATCACCGGCGGCCGGCTCGGGGACATATACGGGCGCCGGCGGGTCTTCCTGCTCGGCATGGGCGGCTTCACCCTCGCCTCGATGCTCTGCGGTCTCGCCGGCGATCCGCACCTGCTCGTCGCCGCCCGCGTCCTCCAGGGCGGCACCGCCGCGCTGATGGTGCCCCAGGTGCTGGCGATCGTGCACTCCACCTTCCCGGCGCACGAGCGCGGCAAGGTCTTCGGCATGTTCGGCGCCATCGTCGGACTGGGCGCCGTCTCCGGCCCGATCCTGGGCGCGCTGCTCACCGAGTGGAACATCCTCGGCCTGGAGTGGCGGCCGATCTTCCTGGTCAACCTGCCCGTCGGCATCGCCGGGCTGATCCTCGGCCGCCGGTTCATCGCCGAGTCCAAGGCCGAGAACGCGCTCAGGCTCGACCTCGTCGGCGTCGCCCTCGCGACCGGTGGCATCGTCATGTTCCTCTACCCGCTCACCCAGGGCCGGGAGCTGGGCTGGCCGCTCTGGGGCTTCCTGCTGATGGGCGGCAGCGCCGTGGTGCTGGCCCTGTTCGTCGTCTACGAGCGCCACAAGAAGCGGAAGGACGGCTCGCCGCTGGTCGAGCTCTCCCTGTTCACCGTGAAGAGCTTCGCCGCCGGCATCGGCGTCCAGCTGGCCTTCGGCATCCTCTCCGGCATCTACTTCCTCTGCTGGACGCTCTACATGCAGCTCGGCCTGGGCTGGAGCGCGCTGCGGTCCGGCCTGACCGGCATCCCGTTCTCCATCGCCGTGTCGATCACGGCCGGCATGTCCGTCCAGAAGCTCGTCCCGCGCTTCGGCCGCAAGGTCCTCCAGGCGGGCGCGCTGGTCATGGCCGCCGGTGTGCTGCTCTACATCTGGGAGACCGGCCACTATGGCGCCGACATCACCTCCTGGCAGATGGCCCTGCCGCTGACGGTCATGGGCGCGGGCATGGGCTTCGTCGTCGCCCCGCTCACCGACGCCGTCCTCTCCGAGGTGCCCCGCGAGCACGCGGGCTCCGCGTCCGGCCTGATAAACACCACGCAGCAGCTGGGCAACGCGATCGGCCTGGGCCTCGTGTCGGTGGTCTTCTTCGGGGTCCTGGACGAGGACGCGGTCGCGAAGGGCCGGGGCGCCACGGCCTTCGGCGACGCGTACGGCAACGCCCTCTGGTGGGTCGCCGGCCTGCTCGTCCTCGTCTTCCTGCTCGTCTTCGCCCTCCCGCGCCGCTCCCGCACCGAGGTCCCGGTGGCGGACGCGGTGCCCGCGGAGAAGGGCGAGCCGATAGCCGCGTGACGACCTCGGGGACGGGGACGCACGTCGGCCCCCGCCGGGCCGCCACCGTGACGGTGGTCCGGGCGGGGGCCGACGCGTTCTCCGTGGCCCTGTGGTCCCGTGGTCCTGTTGTGGTCCCGTGGTCCCGTGGGTCATCCCCGGTCGAGACGCCTCACGAGCCGCTCCCGCACCGAGGGCCACTCCTCCCGCAGCATCGAGAAGTAGACGCTGTCCCGCCAGCTCCCGTCCGGCCGCTGCCGGTGCCGCCGGAGCGTCCCCTCGTGCACGGCCCCGAGCCGCCGTACCGCCGCCTGGGACCGCTCGTTCCGGTGGTCGATCTTCCAGAAGACGCGGCCCATGCCGAGCTCCTCGTAAGCGTGCGTGAGCAGCAGGAGCTTGCTCTCGGTGTTGACGGCGGTGCGCCAGTATTCCCGCCCGTACCAGGTCCCGCCGATCTCCACCTCCTCGTGCTCGGTGCTCGCCCCGAAGTAGCAGGTGATGCCGGCGGTCCGGCCGGTCGCGAGGTGGACGACGGCGAACGGGACGCAGGCGG
The DNA here is from genome assembly GCF_020099395.1 of Streptomyces mobaraensis. NCBI lineage: Bacteria > Bacillati > Actinomycetota > Actinomycetes > Kitasatosporales > Streptomycetaceae > Streptomyces > Streptomyces mobaraensis. The sequence goes on from NZ_CP083590.1 coordinate 4,402,623, forward strand.
GGTCGGCGAGCCGGCCCTTGACGATGGTGTGGAGCTCGTCCTCCGTGTGCGGGGTGAGGCTGAACGTCCAGCGCCAGACCTCGTCGTCGCCGCCGACCGCGCGGAACAGGTCGGGTACGTGCGTGTGGTCGAGGGGTTCCAGGCGGACGTGCCGGCCGGTCAGGGCGGTGGTGCGGGTGGGCAGCTTCGCGATCATGGCTCAGGAACGTAGGCGCATTTCGCACTAGGGGCAAGGGAGTTACGCACTAGTACGTAAGGTCGTGCCCGTTTCTGTCCGGCCGACTTCCGTAAGTGTTTACTTCGTGCCCGCAGCGCCCGTATTCTGCCGCTGATCCCACACAAGCGGGCGTAGAACGGAAGCGATCCCACATGTACGGACCGGAACGCCAGCAGGAGATCCTGCGGCTCGCGCGCGAGGGCGGGCGGGTGGACGTGCTGTCGCTGGCGGAGACGTTCCAGGTCACAGCGGAGACCGTGCGCCGCGACCTCAAGGTGCTGGACCGGGCCGGGCTGCTGCGGCGCGTGCACGGCGGCGCGATCCCTGTCGGCCGGCTGGACTTCGAACCGGACCTCGCGGAACGCGAGGCCACGGCGGCGGACGAGAAGGACGCCATCGCCAGGGCGGCCCTGGCCGAGCTGCCCGCCGGCGGCAGCGTGATCCTGGACGCCGGGACCACGGTGGCCCGCCTCGCCGCCCTCTTCCCGCTGGACGTCGGCCCCGGCGCCGAGCTGACGGTCGTCACGCACGCGCTGCCCGTCGCCGCCCGGCTGGCGGACCACCCGGGCATCGCCCTGCACCTGGTCGGAGGCCGGGTGCGGCACCGCACCCGGGCGGCCGTCGACGCCTGGGCGCTGCGCGCGTACGGCGAGGTCGCGGCGGACGTCGCCTTCGTCGCCACCAACGGCTTCTCGGCGGACGGCGGACTGACCACCCCGGACCTCGCCGAGGCGGCGGTGAAGCGGGCGACGATCGCCGCCGCCCGGCGCGTCGTCCTGCTCGCGGACTCCGGCAAGTTCGGACAGCGGCATTTCGCCCGCTTCGGCGACCTCTCCGACGTCGACCTGCTGATCACCGACACCGGGCTGAGCCCCGAGGACGCCCGCGCGATCGAACGCCGCGGCCCGGCGGTGATCCGCGCGTGATCCTCACCGTCACCCCCAACCCCAGCCTCGACCGCACCTACGAGGTCCCCGCGCTGCGGCGCGGCGCCGTCCTCCGCGCGGCGGCCGACCGCGTCGACCCGGGCGGCAAGGGCGTCAACGTCTCGCGCGCGGTCGCGGCGGCCGGCCACGCCACCACGGCCGTGCTGCCGCTCGGCGGCGCGGAGGGCGCCCTGCTGGAACGCCTCCTCCGTGAACAGGGCATCGACGTCGCGGGGGTCCCCGTCTCCGGCGCGACGCGGGTCAACGTGGCCGTCGCCGAACCCGACGGCACGCTCACCAAGGTCAACGCCGCCGGCCCCGAACTGACGGCCGCCGAGGCCGAGGCGCTGCTGGACAGCGTGGGGGAACGGTCGGCGGGCGCCGGCTGGATCGCCTGCTGCGGCAGCCTGCCGCGCGGACTCGCGCCCGAGTGGTACGGGCGGCTGGTGGCCCGCGCCCACGCCGCCGGGGCCAGGATCGCGCTCGACACCTCGGGGCCGGCCCTCACCGCCGCCCTGCGCGAACGCCCCGACGTCGTCAAACCCAACACCGAGGAACTCGCCCAGGCCGTCGGCCGCCCCCTGACGACCGTCGGGGACGCGGCCCGGGCGGCGGAGGAACTGCGCGGCCTCGGCGCGCGGACCGTCCTCGCCAGCCTTGGCGCGGACGGCCAGCTCCTCGTCGACGGCTCCGGAACGCACTACGGAACGGCCCCGGTGACGCGCGTCCGCAGCAACGTCGGCGCGGGCGACGCCTCCCTGGCGGGCTTCCTCGCCGCCGGCGGCGAGAGCCCGGCCGCCCTCGCGGCGGCCCTGGCCCACGGCGCGGCGGCCGTCCGGCTGCCCGGCAGCGCGATGCCGGCCCCGGGCGACCTCGAACCGTCCACCGTGACGGTCACCCGGGACGTCCCGGGCGACCGCGCCCTGACCGAACCGGCGTCCGGCGTCTGACGCCGGCGGTCACCGGTTCCCCCACCTCCCAACCCCCCACCCGGCAGCCGGCAAGGCGCTACCGCGAGCAAGGGAGCCCGCGATGAGCAATGCGACGAGTGACGCGACGAGTGATGCGACGAGTGACGCGACGAGCGATGCGACGAGCGAACTGATCACGGCGGGCCTGGTCGACCTGGACCTGGCCGCCGGCACCAAGGAGGCGGCCGCCCGGTCGCTCGCCGTCCGCATGCGGGACCTGGGCCGCGTCACGGACCTGGAGGGCTTCCTGGCCGACGTGGCGGCGCGCGAGGCCCAGATGCCGACCGGCCTGGACGGCGGCATCGGCATCCCCCACTGCCGCAGTGCCCACGTCACCGCGCCGACGCTCGCCTTCGGCCGCTCCGCCACCCGCGTCGACTTCGGCGCCCCCGACGGCCCGGCCGACCTGATCTTCCTGATCGCCGCCCCGGCCGGGGCGGACAGCGATCACCTCACGATCCTCTCGGGCCTCGCGCGGCGGCTGATGAACGAGGAGTTCACGGGGGCGCTGCGCACGGTGGAGGACGCGGGGGAGGCCGCGGCACTGATCCGGGGCGACGAACCCGCACCCGCCGCCGAACCCGAGCCCGAGGCCGAGCCGGAATCGGCACCGGAACCCGAACCCAAACCGGAAGCTGAACCGGAACCCGAACCGGCACCGGAACCTGAACCGAAACCCGAACCGGCACCCGAGCGCCCGTTCCGCATCATCGCCGTCACCTCCTGCCCCACCGGTATCGCGCACACGTACATGGCCGCCGAGGCCCTGGAACGCGCCGCGCGGGACGCCGGTGTGGAGATATCCGTGGAGACGCAGGGGTCGGCGGGGTTCACCCGGCTCGACCCGGCCGTGATCGCGGCGGCGGACGGCGTGATCCTCGCCCATGACGTCGAGGTCCGCGACCGGGACCGCTTCGCGGGCAAGCCGGTCGTGGACGTCGGCGTCAAGGCGGGCGTGAACCGCGCCGCCGAACTCGTGGCGGAGGTACGGGAGAAGGCCGCCCGCGGGGACGTCCGCGCACCCCGGCCCGCCGTGCCCATGGACACCGGCGCCGAGGGCGGCGACGGCTTCGGGACGCGGCTCCGCACGTGGCTGATGACGGGCGTGAGTTACATGGTGCCCTTCGTCGCGGCGGGCGGCCTGCTGATCGCCTTGGGTTTCGCCATCGGCGGCTACGAGGTGAACAAGGCCCCGTCGGTGGCCGAGCACTTCGTCTGGACCGAGTCCGCGAGCTGGGCCGCGCTCCTCTTCCAGACCGGAGGCGTCGCGTTCGGCTTCCTGGTGGCGGTCCTGGCCGGCTTCATCGCGTACGGGGTGGCCGACCGCCCGGGGCTCGTCCCCGGTTTCGTCGGCGGAGCCATCGCGGTGACGGTCAGCGCCGGCTTCCTGGGCGGACTGATCGCCGGTCTCCTCGCTGGCGGGGTGGTGATGGCCGTCCAGCGGGCGCGGGTGCCGGCCGTGCTGCGCGGGATCATGCCGGTGGTCGTCATCCCGCTGGTGTCCTCGGCGGTCGTAGGCTTCCTGATGTTCCTGGTGGTGGGCAAGCCGCTCGCCGCGCTCCAGTCCGCGCTGACGGACTGGCTGAGCGGGCTGAACGGCACCAACGCCGTGCTCCTCGGCGCGCTGCTCGGCCTGATGATGTGCTTCGACCTCGGCGGCCCGCTCAACAAGGTGGCCTATGCCTTTGCCGTCGGCGGCCTCGCCGACCCCAACGACGGCAGCCTCAAGGTGATGGCCGCCGTCATGGCCGCCGGCATGGTGCCCCCGCTCGCCCTGGCCCTCGCGACGACCGTGCGCGGCCGGCTCTTCACCCCGGCCGAACGGGAGAACGGCAAGGCCGCCTGGGTGCTCGGCGCCTCCTTCATCACCGAGGGCGCCATCCCGTTCGCGGCGGCGGACCCGCTGCGTGTCATCCCATCGGCGATGGCCGGTGGCGCCGTCACCGGTGCCCTCTCCATGGCCTTCGACTGCACCCTCCGCGCGCCCCACGGCGGTGCCTTCGTCGTCCCGCTGATCGGCGCCCCCTTCCTCTACCTCCTCGCCATCGCCGCCGGCACGGCGCTGAGCGCCGGCCTGGTCGTCCTGCTGAAGAGCACGACGGCCCGCGACGTCGCGCACTAGCCCCCGTACAGCTCCCGGTACGAGGGGAACACCCCGCCCGGGCCGTCCACGCTCTCGGCCGCGAGGGCGGCCTTGGCCACGGCCCGGGTCAGGGCATCCGCGCCGGCGGCGAGGATCTCGTTGAACGCCATAAGGGCGGTGAGGGCGGAGACATCGGCGGAGGCCGTGTCGTGGGCGGCGGGCAGGGGGCGGGCGCCCGTCGCCAAGGTGAAGACCGTGTCGCCGTCGGTGAGGAGGTGGACCGGGCGGACCGCGCGGGCCAGCCCGTCGTGGGCCGTACCGGCGAGCTTCTGCGCCTGGGCGCGGGTGAGGGCGGCGTCGGTGGCGACGACGGCGAGCGTCGTGTTCAGCGGCTGCCGGACCGAGCCCGCCGTCCGCCGGGCCGTCTCCTCCCGGGCGGCGGCCAGGGCACGCTGGGCCGCCGCGTGGCGCGCGGGATCGGGGTAGCCGACCCGCTCGCCGGCGTACAGCCGCCCGTACAGCACCCCCGTCGCCGGATCGGCCGCCGAGCCCGCCGCGTTGACGGCCGCGAGCGCCGCGACGGTGACGCCCGAGGGGAGGACGACGCTCGCCGTGCCGATGCCTCCCTTCATGCCCCCGACGACGGCGCCCCTGCCCGCCCCCACGTTGCCCTGCACCACCGGCGTACCGGGGACCGTCCCCGCCGCCGCCTCGATCGCCGCCCGGCCGAGGGCCGCGTCGGGGCGGGCCCGCCAGGCGCCGCCGCGGCCGAGGTCGAAGAGGGCGGCGGCGGGGACGACGGGCACGACCTGGGCCGGGTCGGGGCCGACGGGTACGCCCCGGCCCGCCTCCTCCAGCCAGGCCACCGCGCCGGACGCGGCGTCCAGCCCGAAGGCGCTGCCGCCGGTGAGGACGACGGCGTCCACCCGCTGGACGAGGTTCCGGGGATCGAGCGCGTCCGTCTCCCGGGTGCCGGGGCCGCCGCCGCGGACGTCGACGGCCGCGACCGCGCCGCCCGGCTCGGTGAGCACCACCGTCGTTCCGGTGAGGGCACCCGGGCCGGCCAGTTCGGCGTGCCCGACCCGGAGCCCGGGTACGTCGGTGAGCGCGTCCAGCGGTCCGGTCCGTACGGCGGCGTTCCGTGTGCTGTCGGTGTCGGTCATGGGCCTTGCGTACCACGGCCGCCCCGGACGGGACCCGCCTTTCGCCGGCCTCTTCCCCGTCGTCTCATCCTGCTGCGCGGCTCGCCTCCCCGTCCCCGCCCCCTCGCCCATGCTCCTCCTCCAGCGCGGTCCCGCCCCGCGCCGTCAGGGTGACGCCCACGGTGACGGTGGCGGTGGCCACCGCCCCGGCCAGCAGGACGGCCCAGCGTCCCGCGAAGGTGCAGGCCAGGACCAGCAGCGCCGAGACGGGGAGCACCGCCTGCTGTATCAGGCCGCGTTTCTGGTGCCGGGAGTGGATCAGCCACACCGTGAACATGAAGAGCGCCACGGCGAGGGTGACCGTCCCGGAGGCCGCGAACGTGGAGACGTGGGCCTTGCCGGTGGCCTCCTCGATCGCCACCTCGATGCCGGCGCCGATCGCCGCGACCGAGCCGAAGACGAGGTAGTGCCCGTAACCCCAGAGGAACGCCTGGCGGTTGGAGATCAGGTGCAGGTGGATGGGGACGGCGAAGTAGATCCAGTAGGCGGCGAAGATGATCAAGAGTCCGCCCGCGGCGATGGGCAACAGGGTGCCCAGCGCCTGGTGTTCGTCGACGGCGGACTGGACGGCCACGGTGGCGGCCGACACGGTCTCACCGAGCACGATGATGGTGAACAGCCCGTAGCGTTCCGCGATGTGGTGCGGGTGCCAGCCGGTCTGGTGGTCGTGCTCGGCCCAGACCGGGACGGCCATCTCGCATATCGCCATGCCCAGGAACAGCCAGGGCTTCGCGCCGTCGGGCAGGAACAGCAGCCCCAGCCAGCCGACTTGGCAGGCGGACACCCCCGCCGCGTAGCGCAGGGCGGTCCGGCGCTCGCGGCCGGCCGTGGAGAGGCCGGCGCGCAGCCACTGCGCCACCATGGCCAGCCGCATCACCAGGTAGCCGGACCAGATCACCCGGAAGTCGCCGGAGTCGAAGGCGCGCGGGATCCCCGCCGCGAACACCAGCACGCCCGCGATCTGGACCAGCGTCATGCCGCGGAACAGCACGTCGTCCGTGTCGTAGGCGGAGGCGAACCAGGTGAAGTTCATCCAGGCCCACCAGATGGCGAAGAACATCATCAGGTAGCCCTGGACGCCGTGGCCCACGTGCGCCTCGGCCAGCGCGTGCACCAGCTGCCCGCCCGCCTGGGCCACCGCGACCACGAAGCAGAGGTCGAAGAACAGCTCCAGCGGGGTGGCGACGCGGTGCTCCTCGTCCCGGCCCCGGGTGGTCATCCGGCGCAGTACGCCCGAGCCCGCCGCGAGCCGCCGACGCGGCCTATCGCTCATGCGGCGATTGTCACCGCTCGCGACGGGGGCCGCGACCGGGGCCGCCCGTACCCTGGTGTCATGAGCAGCACCGCCCCCGAACCCAAGCCCGCGTCCCTGATCTTCGACGATCCGCTGGACCGGCAGTCGACGGACGACACCGACCGCGGCTGGGGCGAGCGCCCCACGAGCGGGGACTCCGCCGCCGACCTCGCCCGTTTCCTGGACGAGAAGCCGCCGCACCACATCTGACCGCGGCGGCCGCGCCGTGGGGGAGGCCCGGTGTCCTGCCGCTGACCGGTGTCCTACCGCTGCGCCGGTACGGAGTCCGAGCCGGGGCCGCGCCGCTGCTCGACGAGGGTGTCCCGGATCTGCGCGAGCAGCTCGATCTCGGTCGGCTCGGCCGGGCCGTTGTCCTCCGGGCGGCGGGCCGCCTGGCGCTCCTGCCAGCGCTTCATCGGCAGCAGCATCAGGAAGTAGACCACCGCGGCGGTGATCAGGAAGGTGAGCGAGGCGCTGAGCACCGAGCCCCACTGGATGTAGACGCCCTGGGTCACCTCGCCCGAGGCCTTCCTGACGCACGGGCCCTTGAGGCAGGACGCGTAGCGGTCCAGATCCGTGGTGCCGAACGCGCCGACGATGGGGTTGATCACGCCCTTGACGACCGAGTTCACGATGTTGGTGAACGCCGCGCCGATGACAACGGCGACCGCCAGGTCGATCACGTTGCCCCGCATCAGGAACGCCTTGAAGCCTCCAAGGATCCCTGTCTTCTTCTCGCTCACCGAACGGCCCTTCTCTGTGCGTCTCTGTACCGGAATGGTGGGTTCCATAACATACGAGACGGTCCGGCTGGTCTGTCCAATCCGCCGCCCCGATCAGCGGCGTCAGCGCAGGCCGCCGTACGCGAGCAGTGCCCAGCACAGGATCACCACCCCGGCCGTGAGCAGGGCCCGCCCGGCAGTCTTCCCCCGCGTCCGCCGTCCCACCCGCACCGGAGCGAAGTGCGGCACCTCACAGGCGGGCGGCGGCGCCCACGACGGCCTGGGCCGGGCACTTCGCGGAACGGGCGGGGAGGGCGAGGACAGGGAGATGTGGGAGGAGACGGGGGAGGGAGAGTACGAGGGAGAAGGCATGGCAAACACCGCCTAGCGTGGGGGGAGTTCCGACCACCGACGCCCTCTACGATCCCGAATTTCCGCAAGTCCCGCTGGGGCCTGTGGACAAAAGACGAGGCTGTGGAAAACCTCGGTCTCCGCACGGCGGAGGTCCCCCACCCCGAAGCCCGTCAGGGCAGCGTGATCCCCAGCTCCCACCCGTCGTGCACGCGCACGCACAGGCAGTCCCGCTCCGCGGTCACCGGCAGCCCCCCGACCACGTCGAAGAGTACGCCGCGCAGCCGCTCCACGTTCTCCGCGAAGACCCGCAGCACCTCCTCGTGCGTCACGCCGTCGCCCGTCTCGGCCCCGGCGTCCAGGTCCGTGACCAGCGCCATCGATGTGTAGCAGAGGCCCAGCTCACGGGCGAGCGCGGCCTCCGGGTGGCCGGTCATGCCGACGACCGACCAGCCCTGCGCCGCGTGCCAGCGCGACTCGGCCCGGGTGGAGAACCGCGGCCCCTCGACCACGACCATGGTCCCGCCGTCCACCGGCTCCCAGTCCCGGCCGCGCGCCGCCGCGAGCGCCGCCGCGCGTCCGGTGGGGCAGTAGGGGTCGGCGAAGGCGAGGTGGACGACCTCGGGGACGGTGCCGTCGGGGAGCGGCTCCCCGTCGAAGTAGGTCTGCGTCCGGGACTTCGTCCGGTCCACGAGCTGGTCGGGCACCAGCAGGGTGCCGGGCCCGTACTCGGGCCGCAGCCCGCCCACCGCGCAGGGGCCCAGCACCTGGCGGGCGCCCACGGAGCGCAGGGCCCACAGGTTGGCCCGGTAGTTGATGCGGTGCGGCGGCAGGTGGTGGTCCCGTCCGTGCCGGGGGAGGAAGGCGACCCGGCGGCCCGCGACCTCGCCGAGGAACAGCGAGTCGCTCGGCGGCCCGTAGGGCGTCTCGACGGTGATCTCGGTCACGTCGTCGAGGAAGGAGTAGAACCCCGAACCCCCGATGACCCCTATCTCCGCCCGCATCCCGCCTGTCTCGCCCGTCTCGGGCATGCTCATGTTGACCATGGCGTCACCCTAGCCGCGCACCCCGCGCGCGCACCGGGCCTGGCGGACCACGACACGGAGCCCGCCGCCCCTCTGCGGGGGGCGACGGGCTCCGTGTGAGCTGTCCGGTTGAGTGAGTGCCTCAGGCGGCGGACGACGTCGTGGCCGTGGAACCGCTGCCCGACGAGGACGAGCCGCTCGTCGACGACGTGGACGAGGCGGTCGAAGACGAGGACGCCTTCGAGGACGACGACGCCGGCGTGCTGCTGGACGACGAGCCGCGGCTGTCGTTCCGGTAGAAGCCGGAGCCCTTGAACACGATGCCGACGGCCGAGAACACCTTCTTCAGGCGTCCGTCGCAGCTGGGGCACACGGTCAACGCGTCGTCGGTGAACTTCTGCACCGCCTCAAGGCCCTCGCCGCACTCGGTGCACTGGTACTGGTAAGTCGGCACTTCTCCTCCTGGCACTCTCACTCAATGAGTGCTAACGATGCTCCATAGTGCAGTATTCCGGCGCGTCAGTCCACCGAGACGGGCTCGCGGTGACCGACCCCACGCCCGACGATCCGCGACGCGGAGGCCTCCGGGGCGAGCCGTTTGCGCAGCACCAGCAGCACCACCAGTGCCAGCGCGGTGCCGCACAGCGGGACCAGGAAGCCGGTGCTGGCGCTGTGCTTGTCCACCAGGCGGCCGGCCACCGTGGAGCCGGCGGCCTGGCCCAGGCCCACGGCGCCGGTCAGCCAGGTGAACGCCTCCGTCCGGGTGCGCGCCGGGACCAGCGACTCGACCAGCGTGTAGCCGGTGATCAGCGACGGGGCGATGCACAGGCCGACGACCAGGCCGAGCCCGCCCAGCAGCGGCACCGCGTGTACCGCCCACAGGGGCGTGGTGGCCAGGGCCAGCAGCGGGTACGCGGCGAGCAGCCGGCGCTGCGGGGAGCTGCGCCAGACGACGGTGCCGCAGATGATGCCCGCGATCATGTTCCCGGCCGCGAACGCGCCGTAGAGCAGACCGTTGATGCCCGGCTCGCCGATCTCCTTGGTGAAGGCGGTCAGCGACATCTGCATGCCGCCGAAGACCGAGCCGATGCCCAGGAAGACGAAGATCAGCACCCGGACGCCCGGCACCGACAGGGCGGAGGAGCCCTTCTGCCGGCTGCCCGCCGCGGTGCGGTCGGGCTTCGGCTGGGTGCGGCGCTGGGTGGCGAACAGGGCACCGCCGACGACCGTGAGGACCGCCTCGGCGATCAGACCGGCCGACGGGTGGACGCTGGTGCAGAGCGCGGTGGCCAGCACCGGGCCGATCACGAACGTGAACTCGTCCGTCACGGACTCGAAGGCCGCCGAGGTCGCCATCAGCGGCGAGCCCTCCAGCTTGGCCGCCCAGCGGGCCCGCACCATCGGACCGATCTGCGGGGTGGACGCACCGGCGGGCACGGCCGCCGCGTACAGCGCCCACAGCGGCGCGTGGGACAGCGCCAGCGTGATGAGCAGCGAGATCGCCGCCGCGTGCACCACGATGCCGGGGAGCAGCACCGCGGCCTGCCCGAAGCGGTCCGCGAGCTTGCCGCCCTGCGGGGCGAACAGCGCCATCGAGACGCCGGCCGTCGCCGAGACGGCACCGGCCGTGGTGTACGAGCCGGTGGTGTTCTGGACGAGCAGCAGGATCCCGATGGTCAGCATCGCGAACGGCTGCCGGGCCAGGAAGCCGGGGAGCAGGAACGTCCAGGCGCCGCGCGTGCGCAGCAGCCGGCCGTACCCGGGACGGGCCCCGGCGGAGTCATTGACCGTGGTCTCCACGGCCCTTGCCTTTCCGCCGCCTGGTAGCACGCCCCGTACGGGGGAAAGCCGTCACGGAGCGCGCCGAGAGCTGTCCTCTCGCGCAGGACCGTGGTAGATGCCGATCCGGCCGCCTCGTGAATCGCGGCCACGGCCGCCGTGCGGTCGCGCCAGCTCTGCATCAGGCAGAGATGGTTCGGTGTGTTCAGTAGTGATACGTACGGAAAAGAGCAGGTCCTCCGGCCCGTGGGGGCTTGCCCGCCGGGGCCTCCGGCACCAGCCGGAGGATCATACGAAGAACCTACTTCCTCCCTACCATACCTGGCGCTCGCTTCCGCACGCCCTTCGCTGAGGAATCGGTTCCGCTGCCGGCGGTGCCGGCGTCGGCCACCGCTCCCGGGCTCTTCCCGGCGGCCTTGCCGGCGGTCCCGGCTTTCCGGCCGGTCTCCGCCTTCCGCTTCCCCTTGTTGCCGGAGGCCGGATTGCTGCCGGTGGCCGGAGCCGGGCCCGGCACGGAAGCGGAATCCGTCCCCGTCCCCAGCCACCCGGCCAGCTTGCCGCCCTCACCGACCGCACGCAGCCGTTTCTCGGCCGCGTCCCGCACCGGGTCCGTGGCCACGACCAGCAGCTCGTCCCCGTACCGCAGGACGGTCGACGGGGCCGGGACGAAGCTCGTCTCCTCCCGCACCACCAGCGTGACGGCCGAGCCGGCCGGCAACCGGAGTTCCGAGACCTCGACGCCGTGCATCTTCGAGCCCTCGGGCACGGCCACCGACAGCAGGTGCCCGCGCAGCCGCTCCAGGGGAGCGGACTCGATCCCCAGGTCCAGGGCCTCGGTCTCGCCCAGGCCGAGGCGGCGGGCCAGCCAGGGCAGCGTCGGCCCCTGGACCAGGGTGTAGACGATCACCAGCACGAAGACGATGTTGAAGATCCGCCGACTGTCGGGGACCGCCGCCACCATCGGGATGGTGGCGAGCACGATCGGCACCGCACCGCGCAGCCCGGCCCAGGAGAGGAGCGCCTTCTCCCGCCAGGGAGTGCGGAACGGCGCCGTGCTGAGGAAGACGGAGACCGGCCGCGCGATCACCGTCAGGACCAGGCCGACGACGAGCGCGGGAACGATGTCGTCGCCGAGTTCGTGCGGGGTGACCAGCAGACCGAGCAGGACGAACATCCCGATCTGGGCGATCCAGCCGAGCCCTTCGGCGAAACCGCGGGTGGCCGGCCAGTGGGGCAGCTTGGCGTTCCCCAGTATCAGCGCGGCGAGATAGACGGCGAGGAAGCCGGAGCCGTGGGCCAGCGCGCCGCCGGCGTACGCGATGGTGGCGATGGCCATCACGGCGATGGGGTAGAGGCCGGAGGCGGGCAGGGCCACGTGCCGCATGCCGTACGCGCCGAGGAAGCCGATGGCGAGGCCGACGGCCGCGCCGATGGCCAGTTCGAGGGCGATCTCGCCCAGGAGCAGATACCAGTGCTCGACGGGTCCGGCGGCCGAGAAGGCGACGACGAGGATGACGACGGGTGCGTCGTTGAAGCCGGACTCCGCCTCCAGGACGCCGGTGAGCCGGGCGGGGAGGGGGACGTTCCGCAGGACGGAGAAGACGGCCGCGGCGTCCGTCGACGACACCACCGCACCGATGATCAGGGACTGCCGCCAGTCCACTCCGGCGAGGTAGTGGGCGGCGGCCGCGGTGACCCCCACGCTCACCGCGACACCGAAGGTGGAGAGGACGGCGGCGGCGGGCAGGGCGGGTTTGATCTCGTGCCACTTGGTGCCGAGACCGCCCTCGGCCAGGATCACCACGAGGGCCGCGTAACCGATGACCTGGGTCAGGCCGACGTCGTTGAAGGAGACGCCGATGCCGTCCTGTCCTATGGCGACGCCGATGCCGAGATAGACGAGCAGACTGGGCAGCCCGCTCCGGGAGGAGACCCGTACCGCCGCCACCGCCACGAGCAGGACCAGCGAGCAGATGAGCAGGAGTTCGTTGAGGTGGTGGACAGTCAGGGGCCGCTCCCATCACTAGGACTCCGGCCGTTACCTGAAGGAACGTTCCTGCGAACGCCTTCCTACGAACGACCGGAACTTCATTGCCTCTCCTAATATTTTACGGGTTCTTAACGCGGTCCGGACGGGACGAGGGTGGGCGAACCCCCACGGGACCACCCGCCGACGTCCCGCGGGACCACTCGGCGAGGTCGCACGGGACCATCCGTCGACGTCCTGCGGGACCATTCGGCGACGTCTCAAGGGGTCACCCCCCGATGTCGCACGGGACCATTCGTCGACGTCGCACCGGGCCACCCCCGGACGCCCCACGGGACCACTCCCGCCCCTCCCGTCCAACCGCCCCCGACGGCTCGTCGGAACGGCCGCGTCCGGACCCCTCGACGACTCCGCGTCGGGCCGCCGGGCGCCCTGCGCCTATGGTTGCTTCCAGCACTCCAGGACCACCCGGCCCCGCGAAGGACAGCGATGCCCCCCAACAACACCGGCCCTTCCGGCAAGAAAAAGAAGGGACGACGCGCTCGCCTGCTCGTGATCAGCCTCGTGCTGCTGCTCGTGGCAGGTGTCGGATACGGGACGTACTGGGGCGTCAGCACCGTCCGCGCCTCGTTCCCGGAGATGTCCGGAACGCTCGCGCTCAAGGGACTGAAGAGTCAGGTCAAGGTCGAGCGGGACGGCAACGGGATCCCCCAGGTCTACGCGGACAACGCCGAGGACCTCTTCCGCGCCCAGGGCTTCGTCCAGGCGCAGGACCGCTTCTGGGAGATGGACGTCCGGCGGCATCTGACGGCCGGACGGCTCTCCGAGATGTTCGGTTCCGGACAGGTGGAGACCGACGCCTTCGTCCGCACGATGGGCTGGCGCAGGACCGCGCAGAAGGAATACGACACCAAACTGTCGCCGGAGACCAAGAAGTACCTCCAGGCGTACTCGGACGGTGTCAACGCCTATCTCGCCGACCACAAGGGCAAGTCGCTGTCCGTCGAGTACGCGGCCCTGGAGTTCGAGAACGACTACAAGCCGGAGAAGTGGACGCCGGTCGACTCCGTAGCCTGGCTGAAGGCGATGGCCTGGGACCTGCGGGCCAACATGCGCGACGAGATCGACCGCTCGCTCGCCGCCACCCGGCTGAGCCCGCGGCAGATCGAGCAGCTCTACCCGGCGTACCCGTACGACCGGAACAAGCCGATCGTCGAGGGCGGCGCCTATGACGCGGCCGGCAAGACCTTCGACCCCAAGGGCACGCCGTCCTCGTCGCCGCAGACCGGTGGCCAGGGGACGCAGGGCACGCAGGGGACGCAGGGCACGCCCGGCGGCCGGGGCACGCAGGGCACTCCGGGAACTCAGGGCAACCGAGGCACGCAGGGCACCCAGGGCACTCCGGGCACCGGCACCCAGGGCGTTCCCGACAGCGGCCTCCCCGGCAAGGGCACGGGCGGCGCCTCCACCGGCGGTCTGCGCACCGGCCTGGCCTCGCTGTCGAAGACGCTCGACCAGCTCCCGGCCCTGCTCGGCCCCAACGGCAACGGCATCGGCTCCAACTCGTGGGTGGTCTCGGGCCAGTACACGACCACCGGCAAGCCGCTGCTGGCCAACGACCCGCATCTCGCGCCGCAGCTGCCGTCCGTCTGGTACCAGATGGGCCTGCACTGCACCAGGACGAGCGAGCAGTGCCCGTATGACGTGGCCGGCTACACCTTCGCGGGCATGCCCGGCGTCGTCATCGGCCACAACAAGGACATCGCCTGGGGCATGACCAACCTGGGCGCCGACGTCGCCGACTTCTACCTGGAGAAGGTCACCCCCAACGGGACGTACCAGTTCGGCGGCAAGGAGCTGAAGCTCGACACCCGCAAGGAGACCGTGAAGGTCGCAGGCGGCAAGGACCGTGAGTTCACGATCCGCGAGACCAACAACGGGCCGCTCGTCTCCGACCGCAACGACGAGCTGGGCAAGGTCGGCCAGGACGCACCGGTCAAGGGCTCGGCCCCCGACCGCGCCGAGGGCTACGCCGTCGCGCTGCGCTGGACCGCCCTGGACCCGGGCAAGTCGATGGACGCGGTCTTCGAGCTGAACCGGGCCGCGGACTGGGAGTCGTTCCGGAAGGCCGCGTTCGACTTCGCCGTCCCCTCGCAGAACCTGATCTACGCGGACACCAAGGGCAACATCGGCTACCAGGCCCCCGGGCAGATCCCCGTGCGCAACAAGAAGCACGACGGCCGCCTCCCGGCGCCCGGCTGGGACCCGTCCTACAAGTGGAAGGGCTTCGTCCCGTCGACCGCGCTGCCCTGGGACTACAACCCCAAGCGCGGCTACATCGTGACCGCCAACCAGGCCGTCATCGACCCGAAGTACCCGATTCCGCTCACCTCGGACTGGGGCTACGGCACCCGCAGCCACCGCATCACCGAGCTCATCCAGTCGAAGATCAAGGACGGCGGGAAGATCTCGACCGAGGACATGCAGAAGATGCAGATGGACAACGCCAGCGAGATCGGCAAGCTCCTGACGCCCTACCTGCTCAAGATCAACCTCAAGGGCCCCAACGAGCGCGAGACGAAGTACCTGCGCGAGGCCCAGGACCTGCTGAAGGACTGGGACTACAAGCAGGACGCCGACTCGGCCGCCGCCGCCTACTTCAACGCGGTCTGGCGCAACACCCTCAAGCTCGCCTTCGGCAACAAGCTCCCCAAGGAACTGCGCGTCAAGGGCCAGTGCCTGCGGGTGCCTCCGGCCAACGACTCCGGTCCCAAGGAGGACCTGAACGGCAGGACCCGCCTGGTCACCGAGTGCGGCGAGCGCGAGCCGGACGCCGCGCAGCCGGACGGCGGCGACCGCTGGACCGAGGTCGTCCGCTCGATCCTCGACAAGCCGGACGACGGCTGGTGGAAGACCAGCGGCCGCAAGGGCGCGAAGAACCGCGACGACCTGCTGGCCCGCGCCATGAAGGACGCCCGCTGGGAGCTCACCTCCAAGCTCGGCAAGGACGTCTCGTCCTGGAGCTGGGGCCGGCTGCACCAGCTGACCCTGAAGAACCAGACGCTCGGCAAGGAGGGCCCCGCCGTCGTCCGGTGGATGCTCAACCGCGGGCCCTGGAACCTGGCCGGCGGCGAGGCCGCCGTCAACGCGGCCGGCTGGAACGCGGCGGGCGGCTACGACGTGGTCTGGGTGCCGTCGATGCGGATGGTCGTCAACCTGGAGGACCTGGACAAGTCCCGGTGGATCAACCTCACCGGCGCGTCCGGCCACGCCTACCACGCCAACTACTACGACCAGACGGACAAGTGGGCCAAGGGCGAGCTGCTGCCGTGGGCCTTCACCCCGGGGGCGGTGAAGAAGGCGTCGGAGAACACGCTCACGCTCACGCCGTGAGGCGGGTGTTCTCCTCCGCCAGGTGAACGGGCGCCGGTCAGGCCGGCGCGAAGCGGCGCACCCCGCCAGGGGTGACCACCGCGTGCACGGGGTGGTCGTGCGGTTCCTCCGGGACTCGCGCGACCACCTCGTCGTCGTAGAGGAGCACGACGAGGGCGGGCGTCGCGCCCGCGCGCTCCAGGCGCGCCAGCACGCGGTCGTACGAGCCACCCCCGCGCCCCAGCCGCATGCCCCGGCCGTCCACCGCGAGGCCGGGCAGCAGGACGGCGTCCGCGCCGGTGACGGCGTCGGGGCCGAGCCGGGGCCCGTCGGGCTCCAGCAGGCCGCGGCCGGCCCGGGCCAGGTGGTCGGGGCCGCGGTAGAGGCCCCAGTCGAGGTCGTTGTCGGGCAGCAGGACGGGCAGCAGCACCCGGACGCCGCGTTCGCGCAGGCCGTCCAGCAGGGCGCGGGTGCCCGGTTCGCGGCCGACGGAGACGTAGGCGGCGACCGTCCCCGCGTCCGCCAGCTCCGGCAGGCCGAGCGCGCGCCGTCCCAGCGCCTCCTGCGCGACCTCGATCGTTCCGGGGCTCAGGGCCGCCCGTCGGTCCAGGAGAATTCGCCGCAAGTCGGTCTTGCCGCCATCTGCCGTGCCCATTGTTCGTACAAACTCCTTTTCTCGGTTCATACTCGGTGGAGCCGCATCTTCCACTCATTCGCAACGGATAGTGTTCGCCCCATGACTCACGCGCGACCTCGGATCAGCAAGGCTGTCATTCCCGCCGCCGGCCTGGGAACCCGGTTCCTCCCGGCGACGAAGGCCACGCCCAAGGAAATGCTGCCGGTCGTCGACAAGCCGGCCATCCAGTACGTGGTCGAGGAAGCGGTCGCCGCGGGCCTCACGGACGTCCTCATGATCACAGGCCGCAACAAGCGCCCCCTGGAAGATCACTTCGACCGGAACTACGAGCTGGAGGAGGCCCTCCGCCGCAAGGGCGACGCCTCCCGGCTCGCCCGCGTACAGGAGTCCAGCAACCTGGGGACGATGCACTACGTCCGCCAGGGCGACCCCAAGGGCCTCGGCCACGCCGTCCTCTGCGCCGCGCCGCACGTGGGCAACGAGCCGTTCGCCGTCCTCCTCGGCGACGACCTGATCGACGAGCGGGACGCCCTGCTCTCCCGCATGGTCGACATCCAGCGGCGCTCCGGCGGCAGCGTGATCGCCCTGCTGGAGGTCGACCCGTCCCAGGTCCACCTCTACGGCTGCGCGGCGGTCAAGCCGACCGACGCCGAGGACGTCGTCGAGGTCACCGGGCTCGTCGAGAAGCCCGACCCGGCCGAGGCGCCCAGCAATTACGCCGTCATCGGCCGCTACGTCCTCGACCCCGCGATCTTCGACGTGCTGCGCGAGACCCCGCCCGGACGCGGCGGCGAGATCCAGCTCACCGACGCCCTCCAGGCCCTCGCCGCCGAGCCGGGCCTCGGCGGACCGGTGCACGGCGTGGTGTTCAAGGGACGCCGGTATGACACCGGTGACCGTGGTGACTATCTGCGTGCCATTGTCAGACTGGCATGCGAACGTGAAGACCTGGGGCCGGACTTCCGGGCCTGGCTTCGAAGGTACGTCACCGAGGAGATGTAGCCCTGTGAGCCTTGTGAGCGACGCCGCCGCGGCCGCGCCGGGCGCGGACCGCCTCTGGTCCGTGGACGAGCACCTCGCCGACATCCTGCGCACGGTCCGTCCGTTGGAGCCCATCGAGCTCCAACTGCTCGACGCCCAGGGCTGCGTACTCGTCGAGGACGTCACGGTCCCGGCCGCCCTGCCGCCCTTCGACAACAGCTCCATGGACGGCTACGCGGTGCGGGCCGCCGATGTCCGGGACGCCAGCGAGAAGTTCCCGGCGGTGCTCACGGTCGTCGGCGACGTCGCGGCGGGCGGCGACGGGACGCTCGTCGCCGTGGGGCCCGGCCAGGCCGCGCGGATCATGACCGGAGCGCCGCTGCCGCCCGGCGCCGAGGCGGTCGTCCCCGTCGAGTGGACCGACGGCGGGCTCGGCGGCGGGCCTGCGACCACCATGTCCGCGGGTGGAATCGCCGCAGGGACGGGCGACGGGCTGGGCGCGGTGCGCGTCCACCGCCCCGTCACCGCCCGCGCCCACGTCCGCGCCCGCGGCAGCGACGTCGCCGCCGGCGACCTCGCGCTCCCCGCCGGCACCGTCCTCGGCCCCGCCCAGCTCGGGCTGCTGGCCGCCATCGGCCGCGCCACCGTCACCGTCCGCCCGCGCCCCCGCGTCGTCGTCCTCTCCACCGGCAGCGAGCTCGTCCCGCCCGGCACCGAGCTCGCCCCCGGCCGCATCCACGACTCGAACAGCTACCTCCTCGCCGCCTGCGCCCGCGACGCCGGGGCCCTCGCCTACCGCGTCGGCGCGGTCGAGGACGACGCCGCGACGCTGCGCGCCACCCTGGAGGACCAGATCGTCCGCGCCGACGCCATCGTCACCAGCGGCGGCGTCAGCGTCGGCGCCTACGACGTCGTCAAGGCGGCGCTCACCGGGCTCTCCGGCGACGAGGGCCGGGTCGAGTTCCGCAAGCTGGCCATGCAGCCCGGCAAGCCGCAGGGCTTCGGCCGGCTCGGGCCCGGCCGCACCCCCCTCTTCGCCCTCCCCGGCAACCCGGTCAGCGCCTACGTCTCCTTCGAGCTCTTCGTCCGGCCCGCCGTCCGCGCCATGATGGGCCTCGAACCGCCGGAGCGCCCCGTCGTCCGCGCCGAGTGCGCCGAGCCCGTCGGCCCGTCGCCGAAGGGCCGCCGCCAGTACCTGCGCGGCCGGTACGCGGACGGGCGGGTCACCCCCGTCGGGGGCGCGGGATCGCACCTGGTGGGGGCGCTCGCGCGGGCCGACGCGCTGATCGTCGTGCCGGAGGACGTCACCTCCGTCCCGGCGGGCGCCGAGGTGGACTGCATCCTTCTCGGCGGCCTTCCCGACTGACCGCCGCCGCCTCCGGGTACGGTGGCACCCCACTGACGGCCTTGGCCTTGGACCGGGAGAACGATGAGCAGCACCCAGCCCCCACCCGCCCGGCTGACCCACCTCGACGACGCGGGCGCGGCGCGCATGGTCGACATCACGGCCAAGGACGTCACCGCCCGCACCGCGCGGGCGAGCGGACGGGTGCTGGTGGCGCCGCGCGTGGTGGAACTGCTGCGCGGCGAGGGCCTGCCCAAGGGCGACGTGCTGGCCACCGCCCGGATCGCCGGGATCATGGGTGCCAAGCGCACCCCGGAGATCATCCCGCTCTGCCACCCGCTGGCCCTCTCGGGTGTCACCGTCGACCTCGCGCTGACCGACGACGCCGTCGAGATCACCGCCACCGTCCGCACCACCGGCCGCACCGGTGTCGAGATGGAGGCCCTCACCGCCGTCACCACGGCCGCCCTCACCGTCGTCGACATGGTCAAGGCGGTCGACAAGGCAGCCGTCATCACGGACGTCCGGGTCGAGGAGAAGTCCGGCGGGAAGTCCGGCGACTGGCGGCGCGCGTGAGAGCCCCGGACGCCCCCGTGAGAGCCCTGGTCGTCACCGCCTCCCACCGCGCCGCCGCCGGCGTCTACCCGGACCGGGGCGGTCCGCTGCTGGTCGCCGGTCTGACCGAACTGGGCTGCGCGGTCGAGGGCCCCCTGGTGGTGCCCGACGGCGACCCGGTCGAGGCCGCGCTGCGGTCGGCCGTCGCCGAGGGGTACGACGTGGTGGTCACCACCGGCGGTACGGGCGTCTCGCCCACCGACCGCACCCCCGAGGCCACCCGGGCCGTCCTGGACTACGAGGTGCCCGGCATCGCCGAGGCCGTCCGCGCCGAGGGGCTCGCCAAGGTGCCGACGGCCGCGCTCTCCCGCGGCCTGGCCGGCGTCGCCGGCCGCACGCTGATCGTCAACCTCCCCGGTTCGACGGGTGGGGTGCGGGACGGCCTGGCCGTCCTCGGGCGGGTGCTCGCGCACGCCGTGGACCAGTTGCACGGCGGTGATCACCCCGGACCCGCGCCCCGGAACCCGGCATGACCATGTGGCCGGTGGCGCTCCGGGACGGCGACGTCCTGCTCCGCCCCATCCGCATGCGCGACCACCGCGCCTGGCGTGAGGTCAACCGGCGCAACCGCGACTGGCTGCGCCCCTGGGAGGCCACCGTCCCGCCGCCCCCGCCCGGCGGCCCGCCCGCCCGGCGCCCGACCTACCGTCAGATGGTCCGTCACCTGCGGTCCGAGGCGCACGCGGGCCGCATGCTGCCCTTCGTCATCGAGTACCAGGGGCGGCTGTCCGGGCAGTTGACGGTGGCGGGCATCACCTGGGGGTCGATGTGCTCGGCGCACGTCGGCTACTGGGTGGACGAGGCCGTGGCCGGCCGGGGCGTGATGCCGACCGCCGTCGCCCTCGTCACCGACCACTGCTTCCGCACCCTCGGCCTGCACCGCGTCGAGGTGTGCATCCGCCCGGAGAACGCGCCCAGCCGCCGGGTGGTGGAGAAGCTCGGTTTCCGCGAGGAGGGGCTCCGCCCGCGGTACCTGCACATCGACGGCGCCTGGCGGGACCACCTGGTCTACGCGCTCACCGCGGAGGAGGCGGTGGACGGGGTCGTCACCCGGTGGCACCGGTCCCGGCTGCCCAAATAAAATAAACGTTCGAATTTGGCTGTCGAATGACGGTCGATGTTCGGTTTCGAACCCAACAATCACAAAAAAAGTTCGAGATATCAGCCGGTTCGTGCGACACACCGCGCCAATTGGCGGAATCCGCCGAGCGGACCCCTCTACCGTGTGCAGTGTGAGCAGCAGCGGCCTGATCTACGCAGTCATCGTCGGGGCCTGGGCCGCCTACTTGGTGCCGATGTGGCTCCGTAGGCAGGACGAGCTCAACGAAGCCCGTCCGACGGAACGCTTCAGCACCGCCATCCGGCTGCTGTCCGGACGGGCGGGGATGGAGCGCCGTTACGCCAAGGAGCTCGAACGCGCCGGCGCCTCCGCCGACGCGCCGGCACCGGACGCGTCGGCACCCGACGTGACGGCGGACGCCCCGACGGCGCGTCCCCAGGAGCCGGACGCCGCGACCGCACCGGTCGCCGCCCGGTCCTCCGGCATGCCCGCGCCCGACCGGACTCCCCCCACCCCGGCCGAACGCGCCCGCCGCTCCAAGGTCCTCGCGCGCCGCCGCCGCACCACCGTCCTCCTCTTCCTCGCCTTCACCTTCGGTGCGGTCGTCGCGGGCGTCGGCGGCATCGCCTTCCTCTGGGCCCCCGGCGTCCCGGCGGTGCTCCTCAGCGCGTACATCTGCTACCTGCGCGTCCATGAACGGCGGCGGTTCGCCTTCGTCATGGACCAGCGCCGGGCCGAACTCGCCGCCCAACGGCTTCGCGAGGGCCGCCCGCGCCCTCAGCAGGCGGCGGACCCCACGACCGTCGCCGCCCCCGCCCCCGCGGACACCGTCCGCCGTCCGGCCCCCGCCCCCGCGGCTGAGCCCGCGAGCGCCCCGCCGGCCACCCCCTCGCCCAGCGCCGGCCGCCGCGCCCTGGTCGAGCAGACCGACCACGCCGAGTGGGTGGACCAGCAGCGCGACCGCGGCACCGAGGGCGACGGCTGGGAGCCCGTGCCCGTCCCGCTGCCCACCTACGTCACCGCCCCCGTCGCCCCGCGCGCCGGCGGCTCCGACGA
Source organism: Streptomyces mobaraensis (assembly GCF_020099395.1). NCBI lineage: Bacteria > Bacillati > Actinomycetota > Actinomycetes > Kitasatosporales > Streptomycetaceae > Streptomyces > Streptomyces mobaraensis. The sequence continues at coordinate 4,424,246 of NZ_CP083590.1, forward strand.
CCTCGGCACCCCGGACACCTGGAGCGCCGCCCGCTCCAGCACCGCCGGTCCCTCCCTCGACCGCAAGCCGGCCGACGACCGCCGGGGCACCCGCCCCCGCCGCCGCCCCCGCGAGCGCGGCCGCACCCCGCTGTTCGACCAGTACGCGGACGACGAGCGCCCCCGCGCCGCCAACGAGTGACCGCGGGTCCCGCCCGCCTGCTCGCCCTTCGGGTGCCCCCGCGCTGGTCAGCAGCGGGAGGGCCGCGAAGGGCGATTTTCTTTCAAGCCGGTCGGGGTGCTAGAGTTTCACTCGTTGCAAGGGCCTGTGGCGCAGTCCGGTAGCGCACCTCGTTCGCATCGAGGGGGTCAGGGGTTCAAATCCCCTCAGGTCCACAACACGACTGTTCCGGAGCAGTCACGGGAGATCCCGTCCGATCATTCTGATCGGGCGGGATCTTTTCGTTTTCGGGGCGTTCGAGAGTCTCCGGTTGCCCGCGCTTCGCCGTCGCGGCTGCCTTGGCGGCCGCGTTTCAACGTGGTGACGGAAGGGGGACTTTGGGGCGTTAATACCCTGAATTGCCCCGAGGTGTCCGGTTGTTGAAACGGTCGGCGAGAGATGATCCCTCTCCGGTCGGCAGGTGTCGACCACCCGTGAGTCGTGCCTTCGGAAGGCTGTCCGCCATGCGGCGGGCCGAGCCGCGGGAGTCGCGGCCCGGCCCGTTCGCGTGATCCTCCGGAGACCGGCTCAGTGGGCGGTGGGCGCGTTCCAGTCGACGAGCTGGACGATGACGCCGTTGGGGTCGGTGACCTGGAAGGCGCGCTCGCCCCAGGGCTCCTCGCGCAGCGGCATGGTGATCGTGACCCCTTCGGCGGTCAGGCGCGCCAGTTCGGCTTCGAGGTCGTCGACGACGAAGGCGAGGATCACGCCGTCGGCGTGGTCGTCGCGCTGGTCGTCGGGGAGGGTGGCCAGGCCTCGCCGCAGGTAGATGACGTTCATGCCGGCGTCCTCACGGGACAGCGACGCGAAACCGTCGGCGCTCATCTCCTTCCGGAACCCGAAGTGGTCGGTGAGGAAGGTGCTGGACGCCTCGACGTCGTCGACGTTCAGGGACACGGCGGAAGCGGTGATCGGCAAAAGTCCTCCTTGAACGGGCCCACATACTCTGTACGTCGTACACTGTACCATGTACAGAGAAGTTTCATGGGTCAGAATGTCCCCCGTGACTCCCGACCGAAGCGGCTCCGGCGATCCGGCCCGTTCCCTGAAGCTGCTCTGGCGCGTCCCGGTGGACGCGCCACGGCGTGGTCCGCAGCAGCGGCTGAACATCGACACGGTCGTCGCCGTCGCCATCGGTCTGGCGGACGCCGACGGTCTGGACGCGGTCACCATGCGCCGCGTCGCGCAGCGGTTGGGAGTCGTCCCGATGACGCTGTACACGTACGTGCCGGGCAAGGCCGAGCTCCTGGACCTCATGCTGGACACCGCCTACCTGCGGATGCCCCGGACCGACACCGCCGGGCAGCCATGGCGCGCCCGGCTGACCGCCGTGGCGGAGGAGAACAGGGCGATGTTCGAGGAACACCCCTGGGCCGCGACGGTCTCCACCGGCCGGCCGCCGCTGGGGCCGGGCCTGATGGCCAAATACGAGCATGAACTGTCGGCACTGGACGGACTCGGTCTCGACGACGTCGAGATGGACGCCGCCCTGACCTTCCTGCTTACCTTCGTCCAGGCCAACGCCCGCTCCGCGGCGGACGCCCGTGCCGCCCAGCAGGACAGTGCGATGGACGACGAACAGTGGTGGGCGGCCAACGCCCCCCTGCTGGAAAAGGTCTTCGATCCGCAGGCCTACCCCACCGCCGCCCGCGTGGGCACGGCGGCGGGCAGCGCACAGGGCGCCGCGTACAGCCCCGAGCAGGCCTGGGAGTTCGGCCTCGCCCGCGTCCTCGACGGGCTCGCGGTCCTCATCGACCGCCCCACGGAGCCGGCCGGACCGGGAGCGCGGTAGTCCCCGGCACCCGCGTCGGTGGCGCGGGTGCCGGGGACTCGGCCCGGTGGCCCGGTCAGAGGGCCGGCGTCGTGGTGAAGGTCTTGCCGCGCATCAGGAACTCGCCGAAGTAGCCGTCGTGGGGGAGGCCCGGCGTCAGGACGTGGGTGGGGTGGTCGCCCACGTGGAGATTGCGGATGGCCGGCTCGTCCAGGAGGCGGGCGACCAGGTTCCGGTCGGAGGTGAGGGCGGTGAGGACGAGCGTGTCGCGGAGCGGGGCGAGGCCGTCGGCTCGGCTCCACGGGGCGATCCACACGCAGGGGAACGGCATTTCCAGGCGGGTCTGCGGCGCGTCGGCGCGGTCCACCTGGAACACCGCGGGGCGGAGTACCGCGGCGCCGTCGCCGAGGTCGTGGACGAGGGTGTCACCACCGAGCCGGGCCGTGGCCCCGGCGGCCTCCGCACGCACGTACTTCTCCAGGGTCCGCGCCTCGTCGAGGCGCTGGACCGGCAGGGCCGCCTCGTCGTCCTCCGGTGGCAGGGAGGGCAGGCGGGCCAGCCGGTCGGCGACGGCCTCGGCCACCGGGGCCGGGTCGCCTTCGACGAAGACGGCGGTGGTGTTCACGCACGACGCGCCGGCGTGCGCGCCGATCGAGTCGACGATCGTGTCGAGGTGACGGGTGAAGTCGGTGTCCGCGGTGATGAGGATCTTGGCCCGGCCCGGTCCGTGGGGCAGGACGGTCGTGCCGGAGGCGTATTTGTCCACCACCGCGTCACCGCCGTAGACGAGGGCCAGGTCGCCGCCGGTGACGAGTTCGTCGGCCACACCGTGGTCGGTCGGCAGGAGCGCGACGTGGTCCGTGCCGAAGCCGGCCTCGTGCAGGGCGGTCACCAGCCGGTGCGCGCTCAGCGGCTCGCGCCGGGAGGGGCGTACGGCGACGCGGTAGCCGAGGGCCAGAGCCTCCACCCACTGGGCGTGGATGCCGGGATGGTTGCCGGCGGCGAGGACGGACAGCACGTCGCCGCGCCGGATCCACCGCGCGGTGCCGGCGCCGGCCGACACATCGCGGCTGCCGCGCGGCCGGGCCTGGCAGGCGAAGCCGTATGCGCCGGCCAGCCCCGTCGCCAGTGTGCCGGTGGCCTGCCGCACGACGGACACGGGCAGGCCGCCGACCCGGGCGACGGTGTGCTCGTACCGCTCGACGGACATCCCGTCGATCGTGGCGGTCGCGAACAGCCGGGCCGCCTCCGCGAGGGCCGCCGTCCGCTCGTCCAGCGGCGGGGTCTCCGCACGGCGGAGGGCGGCCAGGGCGCGGCGCACGTACAGGCGCGGCACCACGCTCAGTTCCGCGACCGGTCGTCCGGTGACGTCGTGGACGGTCTCCCTGGCCTGGGTGCGGTACGGGCCGCCGGGGCCGAGGGCGTCGAGGGGCAGGAGCGCCGGGGAACCGGGCATTCCTAGTACACCCCCTCGATGACCGTGGTTCCGTCGAACGTCCGGACCGGCTGGATGTCGGCCACCGCGTCGCCGCCGGAGTGCTCGGCGGGGGCGATGCGGAGGGCGGTGTCCCGTTCGAGGTTGTTGGGCAGCAGCATGCCGCGGCTGACATGGTTCATGACCACCTGGCCGCGTTCGCCGTAGGGCACCGGTTTCCCGGTGTCGGGGTCGACGACCCGCATGCTGATGAACGGGTATGGCGGGTCGAAGACGGACGGCTCGTGCTCGGCGACGCCGTCCCGCTCGTACATGCCGCCGCCGACCATGGTGCTCCCGTAGAAGCCCAGCAGCCGCGCTTCGGGGAACACCTGGGTGCGGAGCAGGGTGCGGGTGTCGACGTTCATGGAGGAGCCGCCCCAGATGAGGGTGTCGACCTTCCGGTTGATGAGCTCGGCGAGCTCGTCGCGGCCGGCCAGCGCCTCCAGCAGCGGGGGCGTGGTGAAGACGACGCCGACGTCCTGGCTCCGCAGGATCGCCGCGACCTGGTCGAGGACGTGGTCCACGTACCGCTTCGTCTCGTCCGCCCTGCCCTCGCCGACGCACTTCTTCACCCACCGCGGATCGAGGTCCACGGTGAACGGGATGCCGCCGCGCAGATGCGCCAGCGTCCGGCTCGTGGGCGCGAAGAGGTGCGGTCCGCTCGGGCCGATCGTCAGCCAGTTCACCCCGCGGGGGACACCGCGGTCGTCCAGGACCCGCGAGTGCCACGAGGTCAGCCGCTCGTGCAGGTCGGGCAGCCAGACGACGCGCTTGGGCGCGCCGGTCGTCCCGCCGCTCTCGAAGATGTCCAGCGGGACCGGCTCGTCCCCGTATCCGCGCGGGACGAGGTCCTCGACGCGGGCGTCGCGCAACTCGTCGACGACGTTGGGGAACAGCGCGAGGTCGGCTTCGGTGCGGACGTCCTTCCGCGGGTCGAAGTCGAGGGTCCTGGCCCGCTCCAGCCAGAAGCGGGAGCCGGTCCTGGGGCCGAAGTGCCATTCCATGGCGGCGGCGAGCAGGTCGGGCATCGAGGGCGGACGGTCCCAGGGGGTGTCGAGGACCGACGGGGCCGGTGCGCGGGGCGTGCGACGGGGCGTGCGGTGCGTCTTGGCGGCGTACTCGGTGAGGACGTCCGTGACCGCCGCCGCGGCCCGGTCGGCCTCTTCGTGGGTCATCACCAGGGGCGGGCTGAGCAGGACGGTGTTCGGGTTGTTGCGGACGACGACCCCGGCGCGCTCCCGGACCAGCGGCGGCACCCAGTCGGCCGAGAGAGGTTCGCCGGTGGCCGGGTCCTCGGTCAGTTCGATGCCGAGCATGAGCCCGGTCTGCCGCACCTGGCCGACGAAGGGCAACTCCTCCAGGCGGCGCAGGCGTGCGCCGAGGCGGTCGCCGACCTCGACGGCGGCCGCGAGGAGGTTCTCGCGCTCCAGGATGTCGAGGTTCTTCAGGGCCACCGCGCAGCCGGTCGCGTGGCCGCTGTAGGTGTATCCGCCGAGGAACCCGTCGTCGCGGGTGGCCACCTCGGCCACGTGATCGGCCACCAGGAGCGCGCCCATGGGGAAGTACCCCGAGGTGAGGCCCTTGGCGGTGACGATGAAGTCCGGTGCTACGCCGAGGCGTTCGGACGCGAACCAGTGGCCGGTCCTGCCGAACCCCGTGATGACCTCGTCGAGGATGAGGAGGATGCCGTGGGCCGACAGCAGCTCGCGGACCCGCGGCCAGTAATCGGCCGGGGGCTCGACGACGCCGGCCACGCCGAGGATCGGTTCCCCGATCATCACGGCGATGTTCTCCGCGCCGATCTCCTCGATGGTTTCACGGAGTTCGCGCAGGCAGTACGCGGTGGGGTCCTCGCCGCCGTACATCTCCGGGTGGAAGGGCAGCGGCGGCGTCAGGTGCCGGACGTTCGGCAGCATGGGGCCGAAGCCCTGGTGGAACATGGGCATTCCGGTGGCCGCGGCGCCGCCGTACGTGACCCCGTGGTAGCCGAAGTGGCGGGCGAGGACCCAGGTGCGCTCCGGCCGGCCCAGCCGGTGGTGGTAGAGCCGGGCCATGCGCAGCGCGGCGTCGACCGCTTCGGCGCCGCCGCTCGTGAAGTAGACCCGCTCCATCGGGGCGGGCGCCAGCTCGATGAGCCGGTCGGCCAGCTGGATGGAGGGTTCGTTGGAGAACTCGTGGAAGCTGCTGTAGTACTCCAGTTTCGCCATCTGCCCGGCCGCGGCCTCGGCCATTTCACGCCGCCCGTGCCCGATGTGCGCGAGCATGAGGCCGCCGGTGGCGTCCAGATACTCACGGCCGTGCGCGTCGCGTAACCGGCAGCCGGAACCCTCCACCATGATGATCCGATCGGCGGCGGCACCGGGCAGGTGCGGGTGGATCAGCCGGGATCGGTCGGTCTTGACCAGGGCGTCTGCGTTGACCAGCGGTGCCGCCATGTCACCCTCACCATCGGAAAATCGTCGGAAGTTTCTTTTCTGTTCGTTCTGCTGGATTTTTCTCTCGATGTTTCTCTGAACTTTTCTCCGGCTGCTTCTCCGGCTGTTTCCTCGCGGATGCTAGTGGGCGGTGGAGGGGCGGGAAAGCGGAAGGTTCAACTGCACACGGGGAATGATCTCCGCGTGGTGCGAGCGGAGTTGAAGGATCTTTTCCGCATGTGCGTCGGCCGGGGAATGTGGCGGTGAGTCGCGTCGCGTGTGGGGTCGTAAAGCGCGTCGAAGGCAAAGTTCCGATTTTCCGGGTGGTTGACCTTCTCGTGGCATCACTTGAACGTTCCGGATGCGTGCGCCGGGGTGGGGGTGCCAGGGGGCGGGGGGTGACGCGGTGGGGCGGATCCGGTGCCGGAAAGGTCTTGCGCAACCACTACGGTTGAAGCACTATGTGCGGAGTGGTTCGCCCCCTCCGGGGCGTCCACCCCGGCGGATCGGCCGCCGGAACCACACGCCGTCCATCGAAACGAGGACCCTCTTGCGCAAGCTCACCTACTTCGTCGCCTGCTCGATCGACGGGTTCATCGGCGACCCGAGTGGTGACGCGTCCTCCATGTTCGCCTTCGTCGAAGAGGAGTTCCTGGAGTACCTCAAGACCGAGTACCCCGAGACCATCTCGGCCGAGGGGCGGCGCGTCCTCGGGCTGGAGGGCCTGGAGAACCGGCACTTCGACACCGTCGTCCAGGGGCGCGGAAGCTACCAGCTCGGCCTGGACGCCGGGCTCCCCAGCCCGTACGGGCATCTGCGCGAGTACGTCGCCAGCCGGACGCTGACGGAGTCGCCCCACCCGAACGTGCGGCTGTTCTCCGGGGACATCGTCGGGGCGGTCCGCGAGCTCAAGGCGGAGGACGGGGAGAAGGGCATCTGGCTCTGCGGCGGTTCGCGGATCGCCGGGGAGCTGGCGGACGAGGTGGACGAGCTGGTCATCAAGACCTATCCGCAGATCTACGGTTCCGGTATGCCGATGTTCGGCTCGGACTTCCGGGTGGCGGACTTCTCGCTGGAGTCGGTGCGCGCCTTCGGCAACGGGGTGCTCGTCAGGAAGTACGTCCGCAAGCGGTGACGGTCGTGGCGGGGGTGTCGTCCGCCGCCGGCCGTGGGATCGACCAAGCCATTCCGGTTTCGGAGTGGCTTGGACGCGTTTTCCGCGCGTGGGTGCTTGCTCCGACGGCTTGTCGGGGGGTGCGCGGAGAGTTCTCGCGACGTGGTTGTGCGCCCCCGGTGCGCTGGTCCGCGCCGAGCGCCAATTACCTTACCGAGGGAAGGACTTGGCGTTTTCTTGACCGGACGCCGCGGGTAATGTGAAGGCCAAGGGCTGCTCCACGGGCCCCGGTTCCCCGGCCGTTCAGGGGCGGCACGTCGTGCCCCTGCCCGCTCCCTCGTTCTCCGAGTCGGGGACTCATGACGCGGCATGCGCCGGCGATCCCCCTCCGACGGGGCCGCCGGCATCCGACATCCCAGTGCTGACCTTGACCACACCGCGCCCTGCCCGGAAACGGCGGGGGCGCGGGAGAAAGGCCACCATGCGGTCCCTGATAGCCAACGCCCGGTCCTTCGCCACCCATGTGTCCGAGCGGGCGGACGAGTTCCGTGCCCTGGAATCCGGCCAGCGCCCGGAAGCGCTGTTCATCACCTGCTCGGACTCCCGGGTGGTGCCGTCACTGATCACGGGCGCCCGGCCCGGCGAGCTGTTCGAGCTGCGCACGGCCGGCAACGTCGTCCCTCCGTACAGCGCCGACCGGCCCACCGGCGAGACGGCGACCATCGAGTACGCGGTCCGTGTGCTGGGCGTGCGCGACATCGTGGTCTGCGGCCACTCCCACTGCGGCGCCGTACGGGCGCTGGTCGGCGGGGACGACCTGTCCGGTGTGCCGGCCGTGCGGGGCTGGCTGGAGCGGACGGCCGCCTGGCCGGGGGACGGGCCGGCGGGGACCGGGGGAGCCGACCTGGCCGGGCCGGCGCAGCGGCACGCGGTCGCGCAGCTGCAGCGGCTGCGCACCCACCCGTGTGTCGCCGAGCGGATCTCCGACGGAACGGTCGGGCTGCACGCCTGGTCCTACGAGGTGCACACGGGTGCCGTCAGGGAGCTCCGGTCCGACGGGCGGTTCCACGTGCTGTGACCCGCGCGTTCGCCCGCCGCTCGGGCGGCGACCATCGGCCCCGTCCCCTCACAGCGCGAGGAACCCGCAGTCATGGTCTCGACCCTCAGGAACCGTAAACCACTCATGTATTCCGCCACGTTGAGGCAGGACGTCCTGGCCTCGCTCGTCGTCTTCCTGGTGGCCCTGCCCCTGTGCGTCGGGGTGGCCGTGGCCTCCGGGGTGCCCGCCGAACTCGGCTTGATCACCGGCATCGTGGGCGGACTGGTCGTCGGCTGCCTGCCCGGCAGCTCCCTCCAGGTCAGCGGTCCGGCCGCCGGGCTCACGGTGCTCGTCTTCGAGGCGGTGCACGAGTTCGGGCCGGGCGCCCTGGGCGCCCTCGTCCTGGCGGCCGGGCTGCTCCAGATCGTCCTGGGCGCACTGCGCTTCGGCCGGCTGTTCCGGGCCGTGTCCGTGGCGGTCGTCCAGGGCATGCTCGCCGGCATCGGGCTCGTCCTCCTCTTCGGCCAGCTCTACACCATGGCCGAGGCCCGGCAGCCGCGGTCCGGCGTCGACAAGATCACCGGGATACCGGACCTGATAACCACCGTGGCGACGGACGGCGACGCCCTCGTCCCCTTCCTCGTGGGCATCGGCACGATCGCCGTCCTCGTCCTGTGGAAGAAGCTCCCGGCCGGGGCACGGACGGTGCCCGCGCCTCTCGTGGCGGTGGCCCTCGCCACGGCCGTCTGCGCCCTGGCCGGGCTCCCCGTGGCCACCGTCGAGGTGCGGGGCATCGTCGAGGCCGTCCGGCCGCCGGGCGCCGACGCCTTCGGCGCGCTGGGCAGTGTCGCCGCGCTCGGCACCGTCCTCGCCTTCGCCCTGATCGCCTCCGCGGAAAGCCTTTTCAGCGCCGCGGCGGTGGACCGGATGCACGATGGGCCGCGGACCGCGTACGACAAGGAACTGATGGCCCAGGGCGTGGGCAACACGGTCTGCGGGATGCTGGGCTCGCTGCCCATGACGGCCGTGATCGTGCGGAGTTCGGCCAATGTGCAGGCGGGCGCGCGCACCAAGGCCGCCCGCGTCCTGCACGGGGTGTGGCTGCTGCTGTTCGCCGCGCTGCTGCCGGCCGCGGTCGGGGTCATCCCGCTGGCCGCCCTGGCGGGCGTCCTCGTGCACGCCGGCTGCAAGCTCGTCCCGGTCCGGCAGACCGTGTCGCTCTGGCGGCAGCACCGGGGCGAGGCGGTGGTGCTGGCGGTGACCGCCGTCGCCATCATCGGCACCAACATGTTCGAGGGAGTGCTCGTCGGGCTGCTGCTGGCGGTCGTCAAGGCCGCCTGGGAGACGTCGCACCTCCACCTCGACGTACGGGAGTCGGCGGACGGCCGGCTCACCGTCACGGCCGGCGGCAACGCGACGTTCCTCCGGCTGCCCCGGATGCTGGAGACGCTGGAGGCGCTCCCGGAGGACCGGCCCGTGGAGCTCGACCTGTCCCGGCTGCGCCACCTCGACCACGCGTGCCGCACGGTCCTGGAGGCGTGGGCCGAGCAGCGGGGCGCGACGGTCGAGGTGGTGACGCGGGTGTGAGCGGCGGTTCGAGCGGGCCGTGCTCACCTGGCAGTGCGGCTGAGGGGGCGGGAAGGCAGAGAAGGAGAACGGCGCCGGGCGTGCGGTCCAGCAGGGGGTGAGGGAGCCCGTGTTAGCCTCGTGACCATGGCGTTCTCCAGCTGTCCGCACGTTTTCGGCTGAGGCGGGGTCACGCCCGGGGCGCCGGCCCGGGCCGCCGACGATCCCGACCGTTCGACTGCCGACACGCGGCCCATCGCTGCGGAGGACCACGCATGCCCGCCCTTCCTGTCGCGCCCGAGGCGCGGCTCCGCCTGCTCGACGTCCTGACCTGTCCGCACTGTGGTGAGCGGCTCGCCCTGGCCGACGGGTCCGTGCGCTGCGCGGGGCGGCACTCGTTCGACGTCGCACGCCAGGGGTATGTCGGCCTGCTGACCGGCAACATGCGGGCCGGAACCGCTGACACGGCCGACATGGTGCGGGCCCGGACGGCGTTCCTGGGCGCCGGGCACTACGCCCCGCTGGCCGCTGCCCTGGCCGGTGCCGTGGCGCCGCACTGCCCGGACGGCGGCACGCTGCTCGACGCCGGCGCCGGCACCGGGTACTACCTCGCCGCCGTGCTGGACAGGGTGCCGGGCGCCGTCGGGCTGGGGCTCGACGCGTCCAAGTTCGCGCTGCGGCAGGCGGCCCGGGCGCACCCGTGGGCGTGGGCGGCCACGTGGGACGTCTGGCGCCCGCTGCCGGTGCGCGGCGGATCCGTGGACGTCGTGCTGAACGTCTTCGCGCCGCGCAACGGCGAGGAGTTCCACCGGGTGCTGAGCCCCGGCGGCGCGCTCGTGGTCGTGACGCCGACCGCCCGCCATCTGGCCGGGCTGCGCGAGCGCCTCGGGCTGCTCACGGTGGACGCGGACAAGGAGGACCGGCTGCGGCGGACGCTCGGTGACCGCTTCGAGGCCGTCGGCGCGGAGACGCACGAGCACACCGTCGACCTCTCGGCGGAGGACGTGATGAACCTGGTGCTGATGGGGCCGAGCGCGCGGCATGTGACGCCGGACGAACTGCTGGAGCGCGTCACCGCGTTGGAGCTGCCACTGCCCGTCACCGTCTCCTGCCTGGTGTCGGTGTACCGCGCCGTGTGACGGAACGTTCGCTCAGGGGTCGGTCCGACCTCCTGACCTGTGACGTAGATCATCCGATGAACGTCGTCCGACGGATCAACGGGTCGTGGCGTGCATGACAGGATCATGCGGTTCCTTATCAGTGAGTAACCGCAGTTGTCCCGCTGCCGCGCGGCACGCCCCTGAGGATCCCCATTGCGCAAGCGCCACAAGAGAGTGCTGTTCCCCGCCCTGACCGCCATGTCCCTGGCGGTGGCGGGGTGTTCGTCGTCCGGCTCCGAGGCCGCCGACAAGCCGGACGACCGGGCCGCGGCGCCGGCCGCCGCCGCCCCGGCCGCGCCGCACGAGCAGGAGCTCGCGGTCGCCGCGGCCCCCTTCGGGTCGCGCGCCGCCGCGGTCGCGCCCGGCGCGCCGACGGACCGCCCCACGGCGGCCCCCCGGCAGCAGCAGGCGCGGACGTCGACGCTCAAGGTGGCCTCCTACGACCGTGCCACCGGACGCGCCGTCATCTCCGGCGTCACCACCGCCAAGCCGGACGCCAAGCCGGACACCAAGCCCACCGGCAAGCCCGGTGACCGGCCCGGCGTGAAGCCGAGCGGCAAGCCCGGCACCGGCCCGGCGGCCCCCGCGAAGACCGTCGCCGTCGGCGACGTCTTCGCCAGCGCGCCCACCCCCGGCGCCCCCAACGGCGTCCTGGCCAAGGTCACGAAGGTCGTCGGGACGACGGACAAGGGCCTGGAGGTGCGCACCGCCCCCGCCACCCTCCCGGCGCTCCTCGGCGACGCCAAGGCGAACGGCACCGTGGCCGTCGACCCGTCCGCCGTCAAGGTCAAGCCGCTCGTCCCGGGCGTCAAGGTCTCCTGGGCCAAGCGCGGGAACCTCCGCTTCGGGCCGCAGGGCGCGAAGCTGCCCCTGGGCAACCTGCGCGTGGACGTGTCCACCGCCGTCGCCACCGCGAAGGGCGCCCCCGCCTCGGCCAAGGCGTCGGTCGACGGCTTCGTGCAGCTCGCCCCCGAGGTCGACTTCGCGTACGACGGCCGCGGCACCGACGGCCGCGCGCCCGGTACGGCGTCCCTCGCCCTGGCCGGCGACTGGTCGGCGCAGTGGGCGCTGAAGGGGCAGGCCGCCGCGTCGACGGAGGGCAAGCCGCTGCGCCTGCCGTTCGCCAAGCTGCACGCCGCCCCCGTCGTCCAGGTCGGGCCCGTCCCGGTCGTGGTCAACGCCGACCTCACCTGCTATCTCCAGGTGGACGCCGACGGGAAGATCTCCGTCGATGTGAAGCAGGATGTCAAGGGCGACTTCCGGGTCGGCGGCTCGTACAGCAGGGCCAAGGGCTGGGCCCCCGTCAGCAAGTCGTCGATGAAGGGCTCCCCGGTGCGCGCCACGGTGGCGGCCGGCGGCCGGGTGCGGGCCGCGCTGGGCGCGGAGGCGTCCGTCGGCCTGTACGGCACGGTCGGTGTGACGGGCGACCTGTCGCCGTACCTGCGGGCCGAGGGCGAGGTCACCGCCAAGGCGTCGAGCGACGGGAAGAAGTCGCTGAAGGGCAAGTGGGGCGCCTTCGGCGGCGTCGACCTCAACGGTGCGCTCCAGCTCCAGCTGCGGATCTTCGGTACGCCGGTGTTCGAGCGGAAGCTGCCGTTGCCGGGGCTGCACCGGGAGTGGAAGCTCGCCGGGTCGAAGGGGTGACCCCCGGGTGGGGCCGGGGGTGTGTGTGCCCCGGTCCCACCCTTTCGCCGTTTCCTGGGGCTGCGCCCCAGACCCCCTTGTCGCGGCTTCGCCGCTCGTCCTCAAGCGCCGGACGGGCTATGCCAGCCGCGCCGCCACCTTTCTGGCCACCGCCACGATGTCTCCCGACGGCCTCGCCGGATACGCCGGCCGCTTACGCGTCCAGCGGTCCTCCAGCGCGTACCAGTCGATGGGCTTGGGCTTCCGCCGGGCCCCGAGTGCCGCCTCCAGCTCCGTGAAGTACGTCTTCCAGCGCAGCCGGTACAGGCCGCCGACCAGCCCCGCCCACTCGCGGTTGGCGTAGTCGTGCAGCTTGCCGCCGTCCGCCGAGGCGCGCGGGCCCCAGACGGTGAGCAGGGAGACGGCGTCGTGCTCCAGCCGGTCGCGTTCGGCGGCCGTGCCGCCCCAGGCGCGGGCCTCGGCGGTCCAGCGGCCGAGCAGGTGGCGGTCGCTGGTGGCGACGGTCTCCTCCAGCAGGTCCATCCAGTCCAGCCACTGCCGCGTCAGCGTCCGGAAACGGGTCCGGTCGCCCGCGTCGTAGGCGGCCTTGATCCGGGGGAGCAGCAGCCGGCTCCGGTTGCTGACGCACTGCCGGGCGACGTCCATGAGGTCGTACCGGTACGCCGAACTGCCGCGCAGGGCGGGCGCGACGGCCAGCAGCGCGGGCAGGGCCTCGTCGAAGGCGGCGGCGTCGTAGCGCAGTTGCCGGGGCGACCAGGCGGCGGCGCGGTTGACGGCCAGGTCGGGGCGGGCGCCGAAGAGGCCGTCGGCCGCCTCGCTCCAGCCGTCGGCGCGGGTGGTGCCGTAGGCGGTGCGGCGCAGGACGTCCCAGGCGCGGCGGGCGTTCGGGTCGGCGGCGCCGTACCGCTGGACGGACCAGCGCGCGAACCAGTCCTTGAGATCGATCCGCCCCTCGGTCCAGGCCAGGTCGGAGAAGAGGGCGAGCCCGGCGGGGTTGTTGTCGGCCGCCTCGGGCATCAGCGCGATGCCGCGCAGCGCGCTGCCCTTCTTGGTGCGCCAGCGGTGGAACAGGGAGACCCAGTCCTGGGTGTTGGCGCCCATCGCCGTGTGCCCGCCGAAGTTCCAGATGGTGCCGAACGCGTAGGGGGTGCCGCCCCAGTCCTTCTCGCGGTCGGTGACGCGCGGGTAGTGGTCCGGGATGCCGTCGAGGACGAGCATCTTCGAGCGGTCGACGGCGTCGAGGATCTCCCGCCGGGGGTTGGTCTGCCAGCCGAGGATCGCCCAGGTGGCGCCGGGGTGCGCGGTGCGCAGCGCCTTCTCGACGGCCTGGGCGGCGGCGCCGACGGGGACGGGCCCGGGGGTGCCGCCCTCGTGCAGCAGGTCGATCTTGTACATCGAGGAGGCGCCGTAGAGCTCCTGCTGCACCCGGTAGTACGTGCGGGCGACGCGCGCGAAGTGGGCGGTGCGCGGGTCGAGCCAGTCGGGCCGGGGGAAACCGGCCCAGTCGCCCTGCGGGACGGTACGGGCGCCCTTGTTGCGGCGGGTGAAGTCGGGCGGGACGGTGCCGGCGTAGCCGGGCAGGACGGGGGTGATGCCGAGCTCGCGGAGCCGGTGCGTGATCCGCTGCGCCAGGGCGGTCCGGCGGTCGAGGAGGTCGCGGGAGACGGGGCCGCCGAAGGCGCTCATGTTCTGCATGAGCCACCAGGGCTGGTGGGCGGGGCCGGGAACCCAATTCCGGACTTCCGCGTCGGTGTAACCGTGTTCGATGAACGTTCGACGGTAGACCGCGTCGGCGCCCGCGTAGACCAGCACCTCGTTGAAGCCGTGCAGGGCGAGGACGTCGATCTCGCGTTCCCAGTAGGCCCAGTCGCGGTAGGGCCCGGTGTAGCCGTCGTTCGTGTCGTTGAGCGCGAAGCGGTGGCGGACGTTCGCCTCGGCGGCGATGGCGCCGCGGACGGCGGGGAGCGTGGCGGGCAGGGCGGTCCGCTCGCCGCTCCAGGAGAAGTGCGCGTGGGCGACGTCCCGCAGGTAGCGGTGGAAACCGGTGAGCTGGACGGCCGGGGTGCTGCCCTCGACGAGGATGTGCCCGGCCCGGCCGGTGACCCGGTAGACGTCCGCGCCGGAGCGGCGGGGCACCGTGCGGAACGTGACCTGGCGGTGGTGGCGGGGGAGGAGGCGGGCCAGCGCGGTGGCGGCGGCGTTTCCGCTGCCGGCCGCGGGAGCCTCGTCCGGTCTGTCCGTTTCCCCCGGTCTGTTGGGTGTGGTCGGAGCTCCCGGGGCGTCAGGAGGCGGCTGGGCGGCCGCCGCGGCCTCCCCCGAGGAGGCGCCGAGGGCGCCGAGCGCGGCGGAGCCGGCCAGGGCGCCGAGGACCGAGCGACGGGCGATGTGCATGAGTGACCTCCGAGGCAGCTGCGGCTACCGGCCTGGACCACTTGAGCGCCGAGTCGAGCGCCGAGATCCTATGAGCCCACGACTGCCGAACGTCAAGAGCGCCCTGGGCGAATCAGTCACACCGGTAACATTTACTGCGAATGGCCTCTTTCGGGTCGGTGGTCGGTCCCCCGTTCGGCGCTTTCCGGCGGCCGCCCCGATCGCTGCGGCTGTCGTGTCCGTGCCGTCCACGTCCTCCCTGTTCCCTCTGTCTGCCCTGCCCTCCGTGCCGTCCCTGTCGCCCCCGAGGATCCTCCCGCCCCCGGGCCCCCTCCCGTACCCGAGGAACGCCGTGCGACGACTCGGTGCCGTCTCCGGCATCCTCACCCTCCTCGCCACGGGCCTGTCCGGCGGGCTGCTCGCGGGCTGTTCGGAGCCCGGCGGGCTGGAGGTGAGCGGTCCGGCCCGGACGCCGGCGCCCGTCGCGCTGCCCGTGCGGGTCACCGAGGGTCCCGGCCGGCCCGGGCTGAGCCGCCCGGCGACGTTCGAGATCGCCGGGGTCGTACGGCTCACCCATCTGCGCTGGCGGTCCTGGGGCGGGCCGGTCGCCGAGGCGGCCGGCACGGTCACCGGCCCGTGGTGCGCCGCGGCCTGCGGGGACGGGCCACGCGAGGCCCGTGTCCGGTTCTCCGGACGCGTAGGGCAGGATCGTCACTCCTACTACAGCCGGGTCTCCGTCCTCGTCGACGGGCTCCCGCCCGAGCAGCACAACGGGCTGCGTGATCTGCGGCTCTTCGTACCGGAGCGTCAGCCGCGAGCGTAGCCGTCGAGGAGCCTTGACCCATGGGACTGCGAACGAAGATCGGCGCGGCGATCACCGTCACCGCCGCGCTGGTCGCCGTCCTCATCGGGTTCGTCGTGCACCACCGCACGGGCGTCAACCAGCTCGCGACGGCCCGCGAGTCCATAGAGGCGCGGCTGGCCAACGCCGTCGAGGACCACGCGGCGGGCATCGACCGGCAGCACACCCTCGTCAACCCGGACGGCATGCCGGCCCCGCTGCGCGCGGCGGCGGAGGACGGCAAACGCGCCACCTACCTGGACCGGAGCGGCCGGGAGCCGGTGCTGTGGGCGGCCACCCGGCTCGGCGACGACATGATCGTCCTCAAGCGGCCCTACCGCCGCGAGACCCGCAACCTGGAGGACCTCGACGACGTCCTGTGGGCGGCCGGCGGTCTGGGCACCGCCTTCTCCGGCATCGTCGGCGTCGGCCTGGCGACGTTCGCCGGACGCCGGCTGAACGCCTCCGCCCGCATCGCCGAGCGCATCGCCGACGGCGACCTCACGGCCCGGCTCCGGCCGCGCGGCGGCAAGGACGAGATCGCCCGGCTGACCATCGCCGTCAACACCATGGCCGACGCGCTCGCCGCCCGCCTCCAGGCCGAGCGCGAGGTGACCGCCAACATCGCGCACGAACTCCGTACCCCCGTCGCCGGACTGGTCGCCGCGGCGGCCCTGCTGCCGCCCGGCCGGCCCGCCGAGATGGTCCAGGAACGGGCCCGGCGGGTGCACACCCTCATGGAGGACGTCCTGGAGGTGGCCCGGCTCGACGCGGACACCGAACGGGTCGAGACCGACGTCCGCGCCCTCGCCGACCTCGCCCGCCGCGCGGCCGGCGCCGCGGCCGGGCCGGGCGGTACGGCGGCGGAGGTACGGGTGGTGCGCGACTGCCTGGTGGAGACGGACCCGCGGCGCGTCGAACGCATACTGACCAACCTCGTCACCAACGCCTACCGGCACGGCGCCGAACCCGTCGTCGCCGAGGTGGACGGCGGCGTCATCCGCGTCCGCGACGGCGGCCCCGGCTTCCCCGAACCCCTCCTGGCCCACGGCCCCCAGCGCTTCCGTACGGAGTCCGGCGCCGGCCTCGGCCTCGGCCTGACCATCGCCGCGGGCCAGGCGCGGGTGCTGGGCGCTCCGCTGACCTTCGCCAACCGGCCGGAGGGCGGGGCGGAGGCGGTGCTGGACCTGCGGGGGGCGGTGCGGGGGCCGGCGGAGCCGGGGCCGGGGTAGGGGGCGGCCTTCACGTTCCGGACCCGGGGTGCCCGCCGGGCCCCGGCCGCTCGCCGACTCCGGACGTCGGATGTCGGTCCGGACTTCAGGCTGGGCCGGTGGCTGCCCCGACGGTCGACGACCGCTGCCCGGTGCCCGGCGGCTCAGGGGTGCCCATAAGGGGCGAGGACGGCCGCGTCATGCGGCGCCGCCGCGCCACGCCTGGCACCCCCTGACCATCACGACTCCTCGGGCAGGCTCCCCAAGAAGTCCAGCAGCGCCGCGTTGACCTCGTCCGGCCGCTCCTGCTGCGTCCAGTGACCACAGCCCGGAAGGATCAGGCTGCGGTGCAGACCGGGCAGCACCTCGGGCAGCGAGGGCAGCAGTTCGTCCATGCCGGGGAAGGCCATCACCAGGTCGCGGTCGCCCGCCATATAGAGCGCCGGAACCTCGATGACCCGGCTGTCGAAGGCGGCCAGCAGCTCCCAGCTGCGGTCGATGTTGCGGTACCAGTTGAGGCCGCCGGTGAAGGCCCGCTCCCCGTGCCGGGCGTACTCGCCGACGAAGACCTCGATGTCCGCCTCGGTCAGCCAGCCGGGCAACCGCTCGGGCCGCGGCATGGCGGCCGTGGCGGACCCGCCCTCGGCCACCACGCCCATGGGGGTGGGGCTGTCGCCGGAGGCGGCGGTCAGAAGACCGCGGAAGGTGCCGGCGATGTCGGCGGCGTACTCGGCGTCGGCGACGCCCGGTTCCTGGAAGTGCACCTGGTAGAAGTCGTCGCCCAGCTTCGCGCGCATCTCGCTCAGCGGCCGGAGCGTGCCGCGCGGGGTCGGCGGGACGCTCAGCCCGGCCACGCCGCGTACGAGGTCCGGGCGGAGCAGGGCGGTGCTCCAGGCGACCGGCGCGCCCCAGTCGTGTCCGACCACGACCGCCTGCCGCTCGCCCAGGGCGTGGATCAGGCCGACCACGTCGCCGGTCAGGTGCAGCATGGTGTAGGCGTCGATCCGCTCCGGCTGGTCGCTGCGGGCGTAGCCGCGCTGGTCGGGGGCCACCACCCGGTAGCCGGCCGCGGCCAGTGGCTCGAACTGGTGCCGCCAGGAGTACCAGCACTCGGGGAAGCCGTGCAGCAGCAGGACCAGTGGGCCCTCGCCCTGTTCCGCGATGTGCAGTCTGACGCCGTTAACCTCGACGTAGCGGTGACTGACCGCGTCGCTCATGCGTACCTCCTGGCAGCTGTGGGCCGGATGTCGTACGCCGCCCACCCTAGGGCGGCAGGAACGCCGGGGTACCGGGGGTCCGTTACCGCCGGGAGCGGGAAGGGGACCCCTGTGGGACGGTGCCACCGGTGGCCGCTCCGACGGCCGGGGGGACGGCTTCGCGCCGCAGCGGCTTGGCGTAGCAGCGGCTCGACTCGTACTCCCGGTAGATGCCGAACTTCGGCTCCGCCGGCGCGTAACCGCTCGACGCGTAGAGGGTGATCGCCTCCGGCTGCTTCGTCCCGGTCTCCAGGACCATCCGCAGCCGGCCCGCCGCCCGCGCGTCCTCCTCCAGCAGCGCGAGGATCCGCCGCGCCAGCCCGCGCCCCCGCGCGGCCGGCACCACGTACATCCGCTTGAGCTCGGCGTCGCCGTCCGCGTACCCCTCGCCGTCGCGATCCCGCGCGCGCCAGCCGCCGGAGGCGACGGGGGTGCCGTCGTCCTCGTACGCGATGAGATATAGGCCACGCGGCGGGGCGAAGTGCGCGGCCTCCAGGGGGGTCATGTCACCCTCGTCGCCGTAGCGCGCCTGGTACTCCAGCTGCACCTCATCGTTGAGTTTCACGGCGTCCGGATGGCCGAAGGGCACAGGCAGAATCCGCATCCCGCGATCGTACGATCAGCCGACCGGGGGCGACAGGGGCGCCCGCAAAGTCGGTATCGTGCCGGAATGCTCACCCTGACTGTGACCTCCGTGAACGTGAACGGCCTGCGCGCCGCCGCCAAGAAGGGCTTCGTGGAGTGGCTGGCGGCGACCGACGCCGACGTCGTCTGCCTCCAGGAAGTCCGCGCCGAGCCGCAGCAGCTCCCCGACGAGGTGCGCGAGCCCGAGGGCTGGCACGCCTTCCACGCACCCGCCGCCGCCAAGGGCCGGGCCGGCGTCTCCGTCTACTCCCGGCGCGAGCCCGACGCGGTACGGGTCGGGTTCGGCTCCGCCGAGTTCGACGGCACCGGCCGCTACCTGGAGATCGACCTCCCGGGCGTCACCGTCGCCAGCCTCTACCTGCCCTCGGGCGAGGTCGGCACCGAGCGCCAGGACGAGAAGGAGCGCTTCATGGACGCGTTCCTCCCCTACCTCGTCTCCCTGAAGGCCCGCGCCGCGGATGGGGGTACCTCCCATGCGTTCAGCTATGGGGGAGGCCGCGAGGTCCTCGTCTGCGGCGACTGGAACATCGCTCACCAGGAGGCCGACCTCAAGAACTGGAAGGCCAACCGGAAGAGCGCCGGCTTCCTCCCCGAGGAGCGCGCCTGGCTCACCAAGGTCTTCGAGGAATACGTGGACGTCGTCCGCGCCCAGCACCCCGACGTCGCCGGCCCCTACTCCTGGTGGTCCTACCGCGGCCGCGCCTTCGACAACGACTCCGGCTGGCGCATCGACTACCACGTCGCGACCCCGGGCCTCGCGGAGCGGGCCCTGAAGGCGTACGTGGAGCGGGCGGCTTCACACGCGGAGCGGTGGAGCGATCACGCGCCGGTGACGGTGGTGTACGGGGGGTAGGAGCGCCGGGGGTACGCTGCCGGTGGCTCGCCATCGGCGCTCCCGGTTCAGCATGATCACCCGAGCATGGGAATCCGCTCGCCCCATGTGCAGCCAGCGTTTCAGGGCGACGTCGTGTTGTCGTGATCCGCGTTTTCGTTTCCACCGGGGCTGCCCTCCGGCTCGGGCGCTTGCACCCACGTTTCCGCGTTCGCTCTGATGTGGCGGTCCATGGCCATGGAGACCTCCGCGTCGACCACGGCCTGGGAGACCGGGCGGAGGTGTTCCAGGGTGCGGGCCACCTGGCCGGTTTCGGTGTGGGGGGTGGCCGGGAGGAGGTGGGTGCGGATGAGGGCGGTGAAGATCTCGGCGAGGGCGTCGGCGTGGGCGCGGACGTGGCGGCCCGCTTCCAGGACGGCGGACAACGGGACGCCGGCGCGGACGAGTTCGGTGGACGCGTCCAGGAGGCGGCGGCTGACGTGGACGAACTCCTCGCCGTCCACGGCCAGGTAGCCGATGTCGAGCGCGGCGGCGAGGTTCTCGGCCGTGACCTGGCCCGCGAAGGTGTCCGCCAGTTCTTCCGCGCTCAGGCGGGCCGGGGTCTCCCCGGACCAGGGGGTGGCCGACGCGCCGTCGAGGTTCAGGAGTTCGGCTACGTTCCGGCCGCTTTCGAAGGCGGTCAGCAGGTCCGCGATGCCGCCCAGGGTGTGGCCGCGCTCCAGGAGGGCGGTGATGGTGCGGAGGCGGGTGAGGTGGGTGCCGTCGTACCAGGCGATGCGGCCCTCGCGGCGCGGCGGGGGGATGAGTTTGCGTTCGCGGTAGAAGCGGAGGGTTCGGAGGGGGATGCCGGCTGCCTCCGCCAGTTCTGCCATGCGGTATTCGTGCTTCCGGGGCGTTCGGTTGTCGGTCGGGGCGGTCCGGTCGTCGGGGGTTTCGGTGGTCACGCGGGCAGCGTAAGGGGGCGGGCGGAAGGTGCCCCCGTCCCGCCCTCTCACCGTTTTCCGCGGGGCCGCGCCCCCGCACGCCCCCGAAGCGCGCTTCGCACGCTGTCCTCAAGCGCCGGACGGGCTGGGCGGGTGGGTGGGCGCTTCGTGGTCCCGGGAGGTGCGACCCGGGGTAACTTCCTTGTGTCGCACCCCTACCGCTCGGTACGGCACCCCCCTACGCTCGCACCGTGCCAGCAATCACTGGCGCGATGCGTTGCGATCCGGGAGGCAGCGGAATGGCCGAGCACGTGCGCGTGGCGGTGATCGGGTCCGGGTTCGGGGGGCTGGGGGCGGCCGTACGGCTTCGGCGGGAGGGGGTGACGGACTTCGTCGTCCTGGAACGGGCGGGCGCGATCGGCGGGACCTGGCGGGACAACACCTATCCGGGGTGTGCCTGCGATGTTCCGTCGCATCTCTATTCCTTCTCCTTCGCGCCCAACCCCGAGTGGCCGCGCAACTTCTCCGGGCAGCCGCACATCCGGGCCTACCTGGAGCGCGTCACCGACACCTACGGGCTCCGGCCGCACCTCCGGCTGAACTCCGAGGTGAGGGCGGCGCGATGGGACGCCGAGCGGATGCGCTGGGAGCTGGACACCGCCTCCGGCGCGTACACCGCGGACGTCGTCGTCTCCGCCACCGGGCCGCTCTCCGACCCGCGGCTGCCGGACATCCCCGGGCTGGACACGTTCCCCGGGCCCGTCTTCCACTCCGCCCGCTGGGACCACGACACCGACCTGCGCGGCAAGCGCGTCGCCGTGGTCGGCACCGGGGCGTCGGCGATCCAGATCGTCCCCGCGATCCAGCCGGACGTCTCCCGGCTCACCCTCTTCCAGCGCACCCCGGCCTGGGTGCTGCCGCGGGCCGACCGGCGGATTACCGGGGTGGAGCGGTGGCTGCACGGGAAGATGCCGGCGACACGGGCCGTGCGGCGCGGGGTGCTGTGGGGCATCCGCGAGGCGCAGGTGGGGGCGTTCACCAAACGGCCGGAGCGGCTGGGCTTCGTGGAGGCGCTGGCCAAGGCCCATCTGCGCCGTTCCGTGAAGGACCCGGAACTGCGGGCCCGGCTCACCCCCGACTACCGCATCGGCTGCAAGCGGATCCTGCTCTCCAACGACTACTACCCGGCGTTGACCAGGGCGAACGTCGACGTCGTGGCGTCCGGGCTGGCCGAGGTGCGCGGGTCCGGGCTGGTCGCCGCCGACGGGACGCGGGTCGAGGCGGACGCGCTCGTCTTCGGTACCGGGTTCCGGGTGACCGACATGCCGATCGCCCGGCGGATCACCGGTGCCGACGGCGTGACACTCGCCGAGACGTGGAAGAACGGCATGGCCGCGCTGCGCGGCACCACCGCCGCCGGCTTCCCCAACCTCCTCTTCATCATCGGGCCCAACACCGGCCTGGGAAACAGCTCGATGATCCTGATGATCGAGTCGCAGCTCAACTACCTGGCCGACTTCCTCCGGCAACTCGACGTCCTCGGCGGCCGGACCGCGCTCGTCGCCCGCCCGTCCGCCGTCAACGCCTGGAACCGCGGCCTCCAGCGGCGGATGGAGCGGACCGTGTGGAACACCGGTGGCTGCGACAGCTGGTACCTCGACTCCGAAGGCCGCAACACCACCGCCTGGCCGGGCACGACCGCCGAGTTCCGCCGGGTCACCCGGCGGGTGGACCTCCAGGAGTACCAGGTGCTGCGGGAGCCGCGACGGCCTCGTCCGCATGCCCCGGCGGAGCTGGGCGAGGGGACGGTGGCGCGATGAGCGCGGCGTACCGCGGGAACGGCCTCGCCGGGCAGATCGTCGTCGTGACGGGTGCGGCCCGTGGGGTGGGGGAGTCCCTGGCCCGCAAGCTGTCGGCGCGCGGCGCCCGGCTCGCCCTCGTCGGGCTGGAGCCGGACGAACTGCGGCGCGTGGCCGGTGAGTTGCGGACCGAAGTGGAGTGCTGGACCGCCGACGTCACCGATCAGGAGGCCATGGAACGGGTCGCCCAGGAGGTCGGCGAGCGCTTCGGGCGGATCGACGTCGTCGTCGCCAACGCCGGTGTCGCCGGCGGGGGTCCGCTGGACGGCTGCGACTTCGCCGTTTGGCGGCGCGTCGTCGAGGTCAACCTGATCGGCGCCGCCGCCACCGGCCGCGCCTTCCTCCCCGCCCTCGTCCGGAGCCGCGGCTACCTGCTGCAGATCGCCTCGTTCGCCGCCATCGCGCCCGCGCCGATGATGACCGCGTACTGCGCGTCCAAGGCGGGCGTGGAGGCGTACGCGCACGGGCTGCGCGCCGAGGTCGGACACCGGGGCGTACGCGTCGGCGTGGGGTACCTGAGCTGGACGGACACCGACATGGTGCGCGGTGCCGACGAGAACCCCGTGATGCGGGAGATGCGGCAGCGGCTGCCGTGGCCGGCTAACCGGACGTACCCGCTGGACCCCGCCGCCGACCGGCTCGTGGCGGGCATCGAACGGCGCTCGGCGCACGTGTACGCCCAGCGGTGGCTGCGCGGCGCCCAGCCCGTGCGGGCGGCCCTGCCCGCGCTGGTCGCGCTCGGGGCGCGGCGCGAGATGCGGCGGTTCGGGCCCCGGCTCGCCTCGGTGAAGGTGCCGGGGCTGCTGGGGGCCGGTGGGGCCGCTGATGCTTCCGGGAGGGCCGAGGGACGGGTGTGAGTACGGAGGGTCACTGATCGACATGCGCAGGGTGACGGCGCGTGTGAGGCTGGTCGCGGCCCGATCAGACGATCTCCCGGAGGAGTGAACACGCATGGGCATGAAGGACGAGATGCAGGACAAGGCCCAGAAGGCCAAGCAGAAGATGCAGGACGCGAAGGAGCAGGCTCAGCAGCGGGGGAAGCAGGGGCAGGACCGGCTGCGGGAGAAGGGGCAGCAGGGGAAGCAGGCTTCGTTCGACGACGTCCGGGATGAGATCGACGATCGCTGACGGCGGGGTCGTTGAGCCGGCCCGGCTCGTTGCGTGAGGGCGCGCCCTGGTTTCCAGGGTGCGCCCTTTGGGTTTGCTTCCCCAGCCCCGCCCCTTCCCGTTTCTTTCGGGGGCTTCGCCCCCGCACCCCCCAGCACGCTTCGCGCGCTGTCCTCAAACGCCGGACGGGCTGTTGGGGGCCGGCGTCCTCAAACGCCGGACGGGCTAACCGCGTGGCGGGAGTTCCGGGCGGGCGCGGTTCGGGACGTTGGTGTAGTCCGGCGGGGTGGTCGCGCCGTGGCGTTCCAGGAGGTCCAGGGCCAGGCGGACGGCGTCGTCGAGTTGCTTGTGGCGGCCCTCGGCCCAGTCCACCGGCGTCCGGTCCACCTCGATGTCCGGCTCCACGCCGTGGTTCTCGACGTCCCAGCCGTACGCGTCGAACCACGCCGCGTTCATCGGCACGGTGATCGCCGTGCCGTCCCCGAGCCGGTGCCGGCCCGTCATGCCGATGACGCCGCCCCAGGTGCGCAGGCCCACGACGGGCCCGATGCCCTGGAGCTTGAACGCGGCGGTGATCATGTCGCCGTCGGAGGACGTCATCTCGTCGGCGATGGCGACGACCGGGCCGCGCGGCGCGTTGGAGGCGTAGCTCACCGGCTGCGCGCCCCGGGTGAGGTCCCAGCCGATGATCGTGCGGGTGAGCTTCTCCACGACCAGTTCGCTGATGTTGCCGCCCGCGTTGCCGCGGACGTCCACGATGAGGGCGGGCCGGGACATCTCCATCCGCAGGTCGCGGTTGAACTGGGCCCAGCCGGAGCCGCCCATGTCGGGGATGTGCAGGTAGCCGCATTTGCCGCCGCTCAGGTCGCGGACGACCGCGCGGCGTTTGGCCACCCAGTCCTGGTAGCGGAGCGGGCGTTCGTCGATCAGCGGGACGATCGCCACCCGGCGGGCGGGGCCGTCGCCCTCCGCCGGGGCGAAGGCGAGCTCGACGGTGGTGCCGCCGGCGGCGGCCAGCAGCGGGTACGGGCCGGTGACCGGGTCGACCGGCCGGCCGTCCACATGGGTGAGGACGGCACCCTCCCGGATGCCCGAACCGGCCAGCGGGGAGCGGGCCTTGGAGTCCGACGAGTCGCCGGGCAGGATGCGGCGCACCGCCCAGCGGCCGTCCTTGAGCCGGGCGAGGTTGGCGCCGAGCAGCCCGATGGCGCGCTGGTAGTGCGGCGGCCCCTCGTTGCGGCGGGAGCCGATGACGTACGCGTGGGAGGTGCCGAGTTCGCCCATGACCTCGCGGAGGAGGTCGGCGAAGTCGTCGGGGGAGGCGACGCGTTCGACCAGCGGACGGTACTGCTCCAGGATCGCGTCCCAGTCGACGCCGCCCATGCCCGGCTCCCAGAAGTAGGCGCGGACGATCCGGCCGGCCTCCGCGTACGCCTGCCGCCACTCGGCGGCCGGGTCCACCTCGTGCAGGATGCGGCGCATGTCGATGTGGACGACGGAGTCGGCGTCGCCGCCTTCCGTCGCGGGCGCGGCCCGCAGCTCGCCCTCGTCGTTGACGACGAGCCGGGTCCCGTCGCCGCTGACCTCGAACCAGTCGAGGGACGCGGTGAGTTCGGTGCGCTTGGCCTTGCACAGGTCGAAGTGTTCGAGCGTGGGACGGCCGGAGGTGTCGGCCGGGTTGGCGAAGGTCTCGCCGAGGGCGCCGGAGATGGGCCAGCGCAGCCACACCAGTCCGCCGCCGTGCACCGGGCGGAGGTGCGAGTACTTGGAGGCGGCCACCGGGAACGGCGTCACCCGGCTCTCCAGCCCCTCCGTCTCCACGGTCACCGGGCCTCCGGCCTCCCCGCCGGCCGTGTCGCTGACGTCCAGCCCGCCGCCGGCCGGCCGGCCCTCCGCCGTCAGCGCGAACGGCGAGGGCGTCGCCGAGGAGAGCGGGACGAGGTAGGGGCGGCAGCCCAGCGGGAACGACAGGTCGCCGGTGTGGACGTCGTACACCGGGTCGAAGCCGCGCCAGGAGAGGAAGGCGAGGTAGCGGCCGTCGCGGGTGAAGACCGGCTGCTCGTCCTCGAAGCGCCCGTTGGTGACGTCCACGACCATCCGGTCGGAGAGGCGCGCGATCCTGATCTGCCGCAGGGAGCGGCCGACGCCCGGGTGCGACCAGGCCAGCCAGCCGGAGTCGGGGGAGAAGGCCAGGTCGCGGACCGGACCGTTGTCGGAGCGGACGAGCTCGCTCACCTCGCCGTCGCCCTCCGGGGAGGTGTCCACCAGCAGCAGCCGCCCGTCGTGCGCGGCGATCGCCAGCCGTGAGCCGTCCGGCGACGACAGCGTCTCGTGCACCCGCCCGATCCGCCCCGCCGCCAGCCGCCGGTGCTCCCCCGTCCCCGCCGCGCTCGGCAGCCGGGCGATCTCGACGGCGTCCTCGCCCTCCGCGTCGGTGATGTACGCGACCCGGCCCGTCGAGCCGAGCATCTCGGGCAGCCGGACGCGGACGCCCGGGGTGTCGGCGATGGCCCGCGCGGGGCCGTCGCGGTGGGTCAGCCAGTAGAGGCTGCCGCGCACCTGGACGGCGCTGGCCCGGCCCGTGGTGTCGACGGCCAGCGCGTCGACGTGCGAGGCGGCCTGCACCTGGTACGTGCGCCGCCCGGCGCGCGGACCGCCGAGCCGGAGGTCCAGCCGGCGCGGTACGGCGTCCGGGCCGAGGTCGTCCACCAGCCACAGGTCGCCCGCGCACTGGTAGACGACCCGGCTGCCGTCGGTGGAGGCGTGCCGGGCGTAGAAGTCGGCGTGGTCGGTGTGGCGGCGCAGGTCGGTGCCGTCGGGGCGGCAGGAGTAGAGGTTGGCGACGCCCTCGTGGTCGGAGAGGAACGCGATCCGGTCACCGACGAACATCACCGCGTCCAGGTGGCCGTTCAGATCCGGCACCAGCCGCTTCTCCATCAGCCACAGCCGTCCCGTCGCCCCGCCCCGGTACCGCTTCCAGGACGCCGGCTCGTGCGGCGGCTTTCCGGTGAGCAGCAGCGTCTCGCCGGGCGCGTCGCCGGGACCGTGCCCGCCGCCGCGCATCGCGATGTCCGACACCGGACCCCACGGCAGGCGCAGGCCGGGACTGCCGTCGGTGGGCAGCCGGTAGGCCCAGGAGAAGTACGAGAAGGGCTGGCCGTGCGAGGAGACGGCGAGGATGTCGCTGTCGCCGTCCCGGCCCGGTGGCGTCCAGCCGCAGACCCGGGCGTCGGTGCTGCCCCAGTACGTCAGTCTGCGGGCCGGGCCGCCGTCGACGGGGACGAGGTGCACCTCGGGGTCGAGGCTGCGCCAGCTGGTGAAGGCGATCCGGCCGCCGTCGGGGGAGAACCGCGGGTGGCCCAGCCGCGTGCGGTCGACGGTCAGCCGCCACGCGCGGTCCTTGCCGCCGTCCGTCCCCGGCAGCGGGGACAGCCACAGGTCGTCCTCCGCGACGAAACAGAGCAGATCGCCGTGGAGATGGGGGTACCTCAGGTAGGCATCGCTCACCACTTCATGGTTTCCACCGTTCGGCGCACCGGCAACCCGGGCCGTGACACGCGCCACGCGTGACGCACACCACGGTCGAAACGGCGTCGTTTCGTTAAGGGCGGTCGTACGCTCGTACTGTACGAAACCGTTTCGTTCACCTGGAAGCGCAGGAGGTGTGGCATGCCCGGGGAACCCGCGGCGCAGCCGGCCCGCCGCACCCGGCTCACGCCGGAACGCGAGGCGGAGCTCTACGAGGCCGTCCTCGAGATCCTCCGCGAGGTCGGGTACGAGGCGCTGACCATGGACGCCGTGGCGGCCCGCACCCGGTCCAGCAAGGCCACCCTCTACCGCCAGTGGAAGGGCAAGCCGGAACTGGTCGCGAGCGCGCTCCGGCACACCAAGCCGCTCAAGGTCGACGACATCGACACCGGGACCCTGCGCGGCGACCTGGTGGCGCTGACGGCCTGCGCGGACCCCGCGCAGATGGAGCGGGACGCGGCCCTCATGCGGGGGCTCGGCCACGCCGTCCACTGCAACCCCGACCTCCACCGCGCCCTGCGGGAGCTGCTGGTCGAGCCCGAGAAGGCGGCCCTGCGACGGCTGCTGGACCGGGCCGTGGCCCGCGGCGAGCTCGCGCCGGACACCCCTGCCATGGAGTTCGTCGCGCACATCCTGCTCGGCGCCTTCATCACCCGCCCGCTGGTCGAGGACCGGCCGGCGGACGCCGCCTACCTCGCCCGCTTCATCGACGCCGTGGTGCTCCCCGCCCTCGGCCGCCGCTGAGCCCCGGCCCGTCCCGGACCCCCCACCGCGACGAGCCGGTACATCCCGATATCTCCCCCACTGATCCACCTGGCGCGCCGCTCTCGTCGTCGGGCTGGTTCCCCACTGCCAGTTGCTCGTTTCTCCGACCCGACGGGAGTAGACCTCCTCGTGGCCACCTTCCTCTACAAACTCGGCCGGCTCGCCTTCCGGCGCCGCTGGTACGTCGCCCTCATATGGGTGCTGCTGCTCGGCCTCGCCGGCGCCGGCGCCGCCACCGCCTCCAAGTCCACCGACGACAGCTTCTCCATACCCGGCACGGAGGCGCAGACCGCCTTCGACCTGCTGGGCCAGCGGTACCCCGGCAAGAAGGCCGACGCCGCGTCCGCGCGCGTCGTCTTCCAGGCCCCCGACGGCCAGAAGATCACCGAGCCGAAGAACAAGGCCGCCGTCGAGAAGGTCGTCGGCGAACTGACCGGCCCCCAGGTCGCGTCGGCGCCCAGCCCGTTCCAGGCGCACACCGTCAGCAAGGACGGCAGCACCGCGTACGTCCTGGTGACCTACAAGGAAGCCTCCAACAAGCTCACCGACGCCTCCCGCGACACCCTCGACGCGGCGCAGAAGCACGGGCGGGAGAGCGGGCTCACCGTCGAGATGGGCGGCAGCGCCCTGCAGAAGATGCCGGAGACCGGGTCCACCGAGATCATCGGCATCATCGTCTCCGCGGTCGTCCTGGTGATCACCTTCGGTTCGCTGATCGCGGCCGGACTCCCGCTGCTCACCGCGCTCATCGGGGTGGGCATCGGCGTCTCGTCCATCGCCGCGCTCGCGTCCACGCTGAACCTCTCCGGCAACACCTCGACGCTCGCCATGATGATCGGCCTCGCGGTCGGCATCGACTACGCGCTGTTCATCGTCTCCCGGTACCGGGCCGAGCTCGCCGAGGGCAGGGAACGGGAGGAGGCCGCGGGCCGCGCGGTCGGAACCGCCGGCTCCGCGGTGGTCTTCGCCGGTCTCACCGTCGTCATCGCCCTCGTCGGCCTCGCGGTCGTCAACATCCCGATGCTCACCAAGATGGGCATGGCCGCGGCCGGCACGGTCGTCGTCGCCGTCCTCGTCGCGCTCACCCTCATCCCCGCGCTGCTGGGCTTCGCCGGCCGCCAGGTGCTGGCCCGCAAGGTCCGCAAGGCCAAGACGGTGGACGAGGGCGGGACCCCGGCCGCGGACAAGCCCAACATGGGCACCCGCTGGGCCCGCTTCGTCCTGCGCCGCCCGGTGTGGGTGCTGGTGGCGGGCATCGTCGGCCTCGGCGCGCTCGCCGCGCCCGCCGCGTCCCTCCAGCTCGGCCTGCCGGACGACAGCTCGCAGCCGGTGAAGACCACCCAGCGCAAGGCGTACGACATGATCGCCGAGGGCTTCAGCCCCGGCTACAACGGGCCGCTGATGGTCGTCGTGGACGCCAAGGGCGCCAAGGACCGGAACGCCGCGCAGACCGTGGTCAAGACCGTGAGCGGCATGAAGGACGTCGCCGCGGTCACCCCGCCGATGCCGAACAAGGACGGCGACACGGCCGTCTTCAACGTCGTCCCCACGTCGAAGCCGAGCGGTGAGCAGACCGAGGACCTCGTCCACGCGATCCGCGCCAAGGGCGCGGACCTGAAGGCGGAGACCGGCGCGACCGTGCTGGTCACCGGCACGACGGCGATGAACATCGACGTCTCGCAGAAGCTGAACGACGCGCTGCTGCCCTACCTGGCGCTGGTCGTCGGCCTCGCCTTCCTGCTGCTGATCGTGGTCTTCCGGTCGGTGCTCGTGCCGCTCAAGGCGGCCCTGGGCTTCCTGCTCTCCGTGGTGGCGGCGCTCGGCGCGGTCGTGGCCGTCTTCCAGTGGGGCTGGCTCAGCGGGGTGTTCGGCGTCGAGGAGACCGGCCCGATCATGAGCATGATGCCGATCTTCATGGTCGGCGTGGTCTTCGGCCTGGCCATGGACTACGAGGTCTTCCTCGTGACCCGGATGCGCGAGGCGTTCGTCCACGGCGAGAGCCCGGGCGACGCCGTGGTGACCGGCTTCCGGCACGGCGCGCGGGTGGTCACGGCCGCCGCGGTCATCATGATCAGCGTCTTCGCCGGGTTCATCGGCTCCTCCGAGTCGATGATCAAGATGATCGGCTTCGGCCTCGCCATCGCCGTCTTCTTCGACGCGTTCATCGTCCGCATGGCCATCGTCCCGGCGGTCCTCGCCCTGCTCGGCAAGGCGGCCTGGTGGCTGCCGTCCTGGCTGGACAAGGCGCTGCCGAACGTGGACGTCGAGGGCGAGGGGCTGCGGAAGCAGCTGGCCGCTCCCTCGGGTCCCTCGGGTGCCGTCGAGGACCGGGCCGGCGACCCGGACCCGGACGCCGACCCGCGGCTGACCCGCGTCTGACGCTCGCGCGGGGTGCCTCGGGCCCGTCCTTCCGCCTCGGCGGGGGACGGGCCCGTTCCGTATCCCCCGACGTGGCGAAGCCCACCTCGGGGAACCGTTCGCGCGGGAACGCGCGTTTTCCCTAGTCCACGGGGGCATGCGACCGTGGCCGCGGTCGGGGGCGCGGGTGAAGGGAAAGGGCTCCACTGGTGAACCTGCTCGATGTGCTTCTGCTCCTGGTCGTCCTCGGCTACGCCGTCTCCGGCTTCCGGCGCGGCCTCGTCGCGAGCGCCGTCCTGCTCGCCGGCTTCCTGGGCGGTGCCGTCCTGGGCGTCTGGGTGCTGCCCTCCGTCGTCGGCCACTTCGAACCCGGCTCGTCGTCGGCCGCCGTGGTGGCCGTCCTCGTCGTCCTCGTCCCGGCCGTGCTCGGGCACGCCCTGGCCGGGCGGCTCGCCTGGAGCCTGCGCCGGCGGCTGACCTGGGCACCCGTGCGCGGGGTGGACGGCGCCGGCGGCGCGGTCGTCAACGGGCTGGCCGTCCTGCTCGTGTCCTGGGTCGCCGCCAGCGTCCTCGTCTCCGCGAACTCCACCCTGCTCACCGGGCAGATACGCGACTCGCGGGTGCTCGGCGCGGTCCAGGACGCGATGCCGGAACAGGCCCCGACCTGGTTCAGCCGCACCACCGACGCCCTCACCGGCGCCGGCTTCCCCCAGGTCTTCAACCCCTTCGAGAACGAGCCCGCCACCAGCGTCGCCAAGCCCTCCGGCGACGCCGTCACCGTCGCCGCCAACCGGGCCGCCCGGACGTCCGTCGTCAAGGTCGAGGGCGTCGCCGACGTCGACGGCGGGCGGCGCGGCCAGGAGGGCAGCGGCTTCGTCTACGCCGCGCGGCACGTGATGACCAACGCGCACGTCGTCGCCGGCGTCACCGACCCGACCGTCCGCGTCGGCGGCGTCGGCCGCCCGCACCGCGCCAAGGTCGTCCTCTTCGACCCCGAGACCGATGTCGCCGTTCTCGACGTGCCCGGGCTGGACGCGCCGGTACTGCCCTTCGACAAGTCCGCCAAGCGGGGCGACGCCGCGGTCGTCGCAGGCTTCCCGGAGAACGGCGGCCTCGACCTGCGGGCGGCGACCGTCGCCAACGAGCTGCGGGCGAAGGGGCAGGACATCTACGGGGACGGGCTTGCGACGCGGCAGGTGTACTCGGTGCGGTCGACTGTGCGGCCGGGGAACTCGGGCGGGCCGCTGCTGACCCCAGCGGGGAAGGTGTACGGGGTCGTTTTCGCGCGGTCGACGGCTAATGCGGAGACGGGGTACGTGCTCACCGCTGCCCAGGTCGCGGAGGACGCGCGGTTGGGGGCGACGGCTACGCGGGCGGTGGACACGGGGAGCAGGGCGGCGCTGTAGGGGGCGCCGGTTGGGGGTGCCCCGGTCCCGCCCTTTCTCCCCCAGCTACCGCTGGGAGGTACCCCCAGTTTCTTGCAGGGGCTGCGCCCCCGCACCCCCGGAACCGCGCTCCGCGCGGTTGTCCTCAAACGCCGCACGGGCTGGATTCGGCCCGGGCGGGCACTTTCAGCCCGTCCGGCGTTTGAGGACGAGCGGCGGAGCCGCGATCATGGGGGTCTGGGGGCTCGCCCCCAGGAATCGGCGAAGGGGAGGGACCGGGGCACAACCCCCCGCAGGGGGCGCGCAAGCGCGCGCCGCACGCTCTTGCGAGAGCTTCGCAACGCGCCCATCATGCGAGCGGTTCACCCCATACACGATCGGCACGGACCGAAAGTGGGCGCCCCATGCACGTACCCGACGGATACCTCGACCCACCCGTCTCCCTCGCCGCGGGAGCCGTCGCCGCCACCGCCGTGGCCCTGGCCCTGCGCGGCGCGCGCCGGGAGCTGGACGCGGGTGCCGCCCCGCTCGCCGGTCTGGTCGCGGCGTTCGTGTTCGCCGTGCAGATGCTGAACTTCCCGGTCGCCGCGGGCACCAGCGGGCATCTGCTGGGCGGCGCCCTCGCCGCGATCCTGGCCGGCCCGTGGACGGGCCTGCTCTGCATAACGGTCGTCCTGCTGGCCCAGGCGTTCCTCTTCGCGGACGGCGGCCTCACCGCGCTCGGCGTCAACATCACGGACATGGCCGTGACGACGACGGTCGTCGGCTACGCGGTGTTCCGCGGCCTGCTGGCGGTGCTGCCGCGCCGGCCGCGCGCGGTCACGTTCGCGTCGTTCGGCGCGGCGCTGGTCTCCGTCCCGGCCGCGGCCTGCGTCTTCACGCTGTTCTACGCGCTCGGGGGGACGACCGACGTGCCGGTCAGGACGGTGTTCGCGGCCATGACCGGGGTGCATGTGCTGATCGGCGTGGGCGAGGCGGTGATCACGGCCATGACGGTGGGCGCGGTCATGGCCGTCCGCCCCGACCTCGTCCACGGCGCCCGTGTCGCGACCCGTGCCCCCGCCGCGTCGGCTCACGCCCCCCGCCCGCGCCGCCGTTTCGCCGTCGTCGCCATGGCCGTCACCGTCCTTCTCGCCGGGTTCGTCAGCTACTACGCGGCGAGCACCCCCGACGGGCTGGAGAAGGTGGCCCGGGACAAGGGCATCGACCGCAAGGCCCGGGAGACCGCCACCGAGGGCTCGCCGCTGGCGGATTACCGTGTGAAGGACGTCTCGGACGCCCGCGCGTCCGGCGCGCTCGCCGGGGTCGCCGGCGTGGGCGTCACCCTGGCGGCCGGCACGGGCGTCCTGGTGGTGCTGCGCCGCCGCCGGGCCCGGCCGGCCGAGCCGCCGGTGGCGGAGCCGCGGCGGACCGAGGCCGTCTGACATGGGGGCCGGGCACGCGGCGGCCGTCCACGGATCGCTGTACCGGCCGGGCGACTCGCCCGTGCACACGCTGCCCGCGCAGTGCAAGATCGTGTCGGCGTGCGGCTTCATGCTCGTCGTGGCCGCCACCCCGGCCACGCCGCCGTGGGCGTTCGCGTGCCACGCGGCGCTGCTCGCCGCCGTCACGGCCGTCGCCCGGCTGCCCGCCGGGACCGTCCTGCGCCGGCTGGCGATCGAGCTGCCGTTCGTGGCGTTCGCGCTGCTGCTGCCGTTCGTGGCGCGGGGGCCGCGGGTGGACGTGTTGGGGCTGCCGCTGAGCGAGTCCGGCCTCCGGGACGCCGGGACGCTGCTGGCCAAGGGCACCCTGGGCGTCGCCGCGTCCGTGCTGCTCGCCTCGACCACCGGCCTGCGGGACCTGCTGCTCGGCCTGCGCCGGCTGCGGGTGCCCGCCCTGCTGGTGCAGATCGCCGCGTTCATGATCCGGTACGGGGACGTGGTCGCCGACGAGATGCGGCGCATGCGCGTCGCCCGCGAGTCCCGGGGCCACACGGCGCGGGGCGTGCGCCACTGGCGGGTGCTGGCCGCGTCCGCCGGGGCGCTGTTCATCCGCGCCTACGAACGCGGCGAACGCGTCCACCTCGCCATGGTCAGCCGCGGTTACACCGGCACCCTGCCCGACACCGGCGGCGTGCCGGGCGCGGCCGGCGCGAGCCGCGCGCAGTGGGCGTGCGCCGCCGCCCTGCCGCTGGCCGCGCTGGCGGTCCGCCTGACGACGGGAGGGGTGCCGCTGTGACGGTTCCCGGGACGGGTCCGTTCTCGCTGGAGGTCGAGGGGCTGGCCTTCGCCTACCCGGACGGACACCAGGCTCTACACAGCGTGGATCTGACGATACGTCAGGGCGAGCGCGTGGCCCTGCTCGGACCCAACGGGGCCGGCAAGACCACCCTCGTCCTGCACCTCAACGGCATCCTCGGCGGCGGCGCCGGGACGGTGCGGGTGGCCGGGCTGCCGGTGGCCGCGCCGCACCTCGCCGAGATCCGGCGCCGGGTCGGCGTCGTCTTCCAGGACCCGGA
Source organism: Streptomyces mobaraensis (assembly GCF_020099395.1). Taxonomy (NCBI): domain Bacteria; kingdom Bacillati; phylum Actinomycetota; class Actinomycetes; order Kitasatosporales; family Streptomycetaceae; genus Streptomyces; species Streptomyces mobaraensis. The sequence continues at coordinate 4,458,207 of NZ_CP083590.1, forward strand.
CGACCAGCTGTTCATGCCCACCGTCCGGGAGGACGTCGCGTTCGGCCCGGCCACCGCCGGGACGCGCGGCGCCGCGCTCGACGCCTGCGTGCGCCGGGCCCTGGACCGGGTCGGCATGGCCGGCTTCGCCGACCGGCCCCCGCACCACCTGTCCTTCGGGCAGCGGCGGCGGGTCGCGGTCGCCACCGTCCTGGCCATGGAGCCCGAGATCCTGGTCCTCGACGAGCCCTCCTCCAACCTCGACCCCGCCTCCCGCCGCGAACTCGCCGACGTCCTGCGGAGCCTGGACGTCACCGTGCTGATGGTCACCCACGACCTCCCCTACGCCCTGGAGCTCTGCGAGCGGTCCGTCGTCCTCAGCGGCGGGACGATCGCCGCCGACGGGCCGACGCGGACGCTGCTCGGCGACGCGGAGCTGCTGCGGGCGCACCGGCTGGAACTCCCCTTCGGCTTCGACCCGCGGGCGGTCGCGGCGCGGCCCGGGCCGTGATCCGCGTCACGTTCGCGGATGACCGTCCACGGCCCGGCAAGACGTCAGGAAGGCGCCGGGGAGCGGGAACGCCCGGCCGCCCGCGCGCCGGCGGCGGGCGACCCGGTCGCCGGGGGGCGCCGGTCGCGATGCACCATGGAAGGACATGCACGCGAACGGACCGGTGGGGCCGGCGGGACCAGTGGGAGCAGAACAGCAGTGACGGACGTCCAGGGCACGGTGGCGGACGGTTTCGAACCGGTCCGGGACGCCTTCGCCGACAACTTCGCGCGCCGCGGCGAGCGCGGCGCCGCCGTGGTCGTCCACCAGGGCGGCCGGAAGGTCGTCGACCTGTGGGGCGGCACCCGGGACGTCGACGGCGGTACGCCGTGGACGCCGGGCACCGCGCAGATCGTGCGCTCCGCCACCAAGGGCGTCGCGGCGGCCGTGCCGCTGCTGCTGCACCAGCGCGGGCAGGTGGACCTCGACGCGCCCGTCGGCACCTACTGGCCCGAGTTCAAGGCCGCCGGCAAGGAGCGCGTCCTCGTCCGGCACCTCCTCGCGCACCGCGCGGGCGTGCCCGTCCTCGACACCCCGCTCACCCCCGAGCAGGCCCGCGACGGCGTCAGCGGCCCGCGCGCCGTCGCCGCCCAGGCGCCCGCCTGGGAGCCGGGCACCGACCACGGCTACCACGCCCAGACCTACAGCTGGACGGTCGGCGAACTCGTCCGGCGCGTCACCGGCCGCGACATCGGCGCGTGGATCGCCGACGAGATCGCCGCGCCCCTGGGACTCGACCTGTGGCTCGGGCTGCCGGAGGCCGAACAGCACCGCGCCGGACGCGTCGGCGACGTCGAACCGCCCGCCGGGACCGGCACGCCCGGCCTGCGCGTCCGCCCCAAGCAGGCCGTCTCCGACGCCTACCGCGACCCCGCGTCGCTCACCCGGCGCGCCTTCGCGGCCATCGACCCGCTGCCCGACGAGAACGACCCGGCCTACCGGGCCGCCGTGCTCCCCGCCTCGGCGGGCGTCGCCACGGCGGAGGCGCTGTCGCGGTTCTACGCGGCGCTCATCGGCGACGTGGAGGACGGCGGACGCCGGCTGTTCGCGCCGGCCACGCTCACCCTGGCCCGCAGCGAGGAGTCCGCCGGGCCCGACCGCGTCCTCATAGCCAACACCCGTTTCGGGCTGGGCTACATGCTGCACGGACCCGCCTCGCCGCTGCTCGCCGCCGGCTCCTTCGGACACCCCGGCCGCGGCGGCTCCCTGGCCTTCGCCGACCCCGAGTCCGGCATCTCCTTCGGCTACGTCACCAACGGCATGCAGAAGAACGTGACGGCCGACCCGCGGGCGCAGGCCCTGGTACGGGCGGTTGCCCGCGCGCTGGCGGGGTAGGGAACAGCCCCCGGACGGTGTGACCGGTGGTGCGAGAGGGGCTCCCATGACGCGACGGTTCGACGGCTGGTCCGTCCTGATCACGGGCGCCGGACGGGGCATCGGCGCCGCCACCGCCCTGCGGCTCGCCGGCGAAGGCGCCCGCGTCCTCGTCACGGACGCGGACGGCGACCGCGCCGAACGCACCGCCCACGCCATCCGCGAGGCCGGCCTCATCGCCGAGGCGCACATCTGCGACGTCACGGACCGGGAGGCCGTGGAAGCGGCCGTCGCCCACGCGGCCGACCGCTTCGGCGGCCTCGACGTCCTCGTCAACAACGCCCTCTCCTGCGGCCGCGACCCCGAGCACTTCGAGGACCACTCCGACGAGCTCTGGCAGCGCGACCTCGACGTCACCCTCGGCGGCGCCTTCCGCTGCTCCCGCGCGGCCCTGCCGCACCTGGCCGCCGCCGGCGGGCGCGGCGCGATCGTCAACATCGGCTCCGTCAACGGCGAGCAGGACTTCGGCAACCACGCCTACAGCGCGGCCAAGGCGGGCCTCGCCAGCCTCACCCGCACCCTCGCCGGCGAGGCGGCGGCGCGCGGCGTCCGCGTCAACCTCATCGCGCCCGGGACGGTGCACACGCCCAACTGGGACGGGCGGGAGGACGCTTTGCGGCGGGCCGCCGCGCATTATCCGCTGGGGCGGGTGGGGCGGCCTGAGGATGTCGCCGCCGCCGTCGCCTTCCTCGCCTCGCGGGACGCGTCGTGGATCACTGGGGTGACCCTTCCCGTCGACGGCGGGATCCTGGTGGCCAACGTCGGCCTGCGGGGAGCGCTTCGGGGGAGGTGAGGGGTGGGTGTGCCCCGGTCCCGCCCCTTCGCCGATTCCTGGGGGCGAGCCCCCAGACCCCCTTGTCCTCAAACTCCCCCAGAGGGGGTAGTCCCCAACGGGCTGACTGTTCAGCCCGTCCGGCGTTTGAGGACAACCGCGCGGAGCGCGGTTTCGGGGGTGCGGGGGCTGGCCCCGCAAGAAACGGCGAAAGGGCGGGACCGGGGCACCCACAACCGCCGGCCTCAACCGGCGTGCAACATCAGCCCTATCCCCGCCACCACCAAAGCCGCCGCCGCGACCCGCGGCGCACCAAAGCGCTCCTTGAAGAGGAGCGTCCCGATCGCCGCACCGACGATGATCGACGACTCCCGCAACGCCGCGATCGGCGCCAGCCGCCCCCGCGTCTGGGCCCACAGGACCAGCCCGTACGCCAGCATCGACATCAGCCCCCCGAGCAGCCCCCGCACCGCGTACGGCCGCGCCGCGGCGAGAGCGTCCCGCTTCCGGACCGCCAGGGCGTACAGCGGGACGGGCAGTCCCTCCAGCACCATCAGCCAGGCGGTGAAGCCCAGGGAGGAGCCGGAGGCGCGTACGCCCATGCCGTCGACGACCGTGTATCCGGCGATGGCGAGGCCCGTGGCCGCCGCCGCGCCGATCGCCGGCCACTGCGGGGGAGCGCCCGAGCCCCTGATGCCCCACAGGGCGACGCCGACCAGGCCGGTGGAGGCCACGCCCACCCCGGCCAGCTGCCAGCCGTCCGGCAGTTCGCCGGCGAGGACGGCCGCCAGGACGGTGACCGCCAGGGGCGCGGTACCCCGGGCGATCGGGTACGCCTGGCCGAAGTCGCCGAGGGTGAACGAGCGCATCAGCAGGGCCATGTAGAGCACGTGCAGCACGCCGGACACGGCCAGGTACGGCCAGGAGTCCGCGTCCGGTGCCGGGACGAACGGCAGCATCGCCAGCCCGCCGAGGCAGTTGCCCGCCCCGACCAGGGTGAAGGCCGTCAACTGGTCGCGGATGCCGTGGGCGATGGCGTTCCACCCGGCGTGGGTGACCGCCGCGGCCAGGACGGCGGCGATGACCAGCGGGGTCACGAGGCGGGGCCGTACGGGGAGTCGTGAGTGCGCATGCCCGCGACGCTAGTCCGGTCCGGCCGCCTTCTGCTGTCACCTCCGTCACTGTGCGCGGGGCCGGCCGGTCAGCCCGTCCGCAGCACCGCCGCCACCACCGGCCCCGCCGAGTCGCCGCCGTGGCCGCCCCGGGGGACGACCGCCGCCGCGGCCATGTCGTCGCGGTAGGCGGCGAACCAGCCGTTGGGCTGTGGCTGTTGGTCGATCTCGGCGGATCCCGTCTTGGCGCCTATGTCGCCGCCGAGGCCGGACATCGCCGTCCGTCCCGTCCCGGAGACGGCGGTCAGCCGCATCATTCCACGCAGCTCACGGGCCACCGTCGGGGGCAACGGGCGCGCGGCGTGCGCCTGTTGCAGGCCGAAGCGCTCGGGGTCCACCAGGTGCGGCTGGCGGAAGGTACCGTCGCGCACGGTGGCCGCGATCGAGGCCATGGTCAGCGGGTTCATCTGGACCGTGCCCTGGCCAATCATCGCCGCCGCCTTCCCGGCGGCGGTGTCGGACGGTATCCGGCCATCGAACGTGGTGACCCCGGTCTGCCACTCCTCCCCGCCGATGCCGAACACGTCCCGTGCCTCGGTGGCGAGGTCGTCGTCGGTGATGCGGCCGGCGAGCGAGACGAACGCGGTGTTGCAGGAGGCGGCGAAGTCCTGGGCGAAGGTGGCCCCGGGGTTCTCGCTCCGCTCTACGTTGTGGAACCGCTTGCCGTACGTCGCGTACCGGGGGCAGGGGAGCGGCTGGTCCGGCCGTGCCTTGCCGCGCTCCATCAGCAGCGCGGCGGTGACCATCTTCAGCGTCGAGCCGGGGGCGGTCCGTCCCAGCAGCGCCGCGTTGAAGCCGGCCCGCCGCGCGCCGGTGTCCGCGACGGCCAGGATCTCCCCGGTGCTCGGCCGGACGGCGACCACCGATGCCTCGTCCCGGGCGGCCACGGCCGCCTCGGCAGCCCGCTGTGCCCTCGCGTCCAGGGTCGTCCGGATCTCGGCCCGGCCGCCTTCGGCGACCACGTGCAGGACCTTCTCCGCCCCCTGGCCGGCCGGTCCGGCACCGCTCCCCGGCCCCTCGGCGCGTACCTCCACCCGCGGCCGGCCGTCGACCGCCTTCTCCCCGAACCGCTTGCGCAGCTCCGGCAGGATGCCCGCGAGCGAGGGGTACGTCCCGGCGTCCAGCGGCTTGCCCGCGCGGTCGGTGACCGTCACCGAGGCCCCCTGGGCGGGCCCGGTGGTGAGCGTCTCGCCGGCGGCCAGCCGGGGGTGCAGGACGGCCGGCCGCCAGTCGACGACGGCCCGCCCGCTTGTCCGGCCGCGCACCACGCCCAGCTTGGAGGGGTACGTCCAGGTGGTGGCGCGGCCCTTGTAGGCGATCTCGGCGGTGACGGTGAACGGCACCTCCGTCCCCGTGGCCGCACCCTGCCGGAATGTTGCCTTCCGGATGTGCGCGTCGTCGCGGTAACCGGTCAGCGCGGCCGACGCGGCCGGCGCGTTGTCGGTGAGGCCCGCGGCCTCCTCCACGTCACCGCGGGACCAGGCGGCCAGGAAGTCCCGTGCCGCCCGCTCCACTTCCGGTGCCGTCGGCGGACCCGTCCGGGCCGGCGCCGCCTCCCGGCGCGTACTCCGGTCCACGTCGTCCACCAAGGCGTACGCCGCGTACCCGGCGCCCCCCAGCGCCGCCGCGGCGACGACCGCCACCACGGCCTTCGCTCCCGTGCCCATCGTCCCCTCCCTCCCCGGCCGCGGCCCGGGCGGCCGCGGTCCCGTCACGGCTCAGCACATTACGGGAGGCCACTGACAACGCACCCGCGGTGACGGCGTGAGACGGACCACGAGCGAGTGCTCAAGACGCTTGTATAGCAAGGGGGATCGTCAGATCCAGGTGTCCAGCCACATCCGGTTCCGCCAGGCGTCCATCGGGATCGGCTGGCCGGTGTAGATCGGGAAGAAGTAGATGAAGTTCCAGACGATGAGCAGGAACAGCGCCCCCGCGCCTACCACCCCCGTCACCCTTCGGCGTTCCGACGCCCCCCGTGGCCCGCTGATCGCCCCGATCATCATGGCCACCGCCAGGCACAGGAACGGCACGAAGACCACGGTGTAGAAGTCGAAGATGGTCCGGTCCTGCCACTGGAACCACGGCAGCAGGCCCGCGGCCGTCCCGCACAGGATCGCGCCGGCCCGCCAGTCCCGCCGGAAGAACCAGCGGAAGAGGAGGTAGGCGAGGGCGAAGCAGGCGGCCCACCACAGCAGGGGCGTGCCCAGCGCCAGCACCTCGCGCGCGCACTTCCCCCCGGCGTCGGACGGGCAGCCGTCGATGCCGGCGGCGGGCGAGTCGTAGTAGTAGGAGACGGGACGGCCCTGGACCAGCCAGCTCCACGGGTTGGACTGGTAGGTGTGCGGCGAGTTGAGGGTGGTGTTGAACCGCCACACCTCGTGCTCGTAGTGCCAGAGGCTGCGCAGCGGGTTGAGGACGCCGGCGAGGAAGCCGTCCGTCCCGTAGCCGCCCTCGGTCTCCGCCCAGTGCCGGTAGTAGCCGCTGTGCTGCCAGCCCTGCGTCCGGCTGTAGCTGCCGCTGTTGGCGAACCAGCCCGTCCAGGTGGCCAGATAGGTCACGATCGCCACCGGCACCAGCGCCACGAACGCCCAGGGCGCGTCCCGCCGCAGCACCGTGCGCCACGGGCGGCGGGCCCCGGCGAGGCGGCGCGAGCCGACGTCCCACAGCACGACGAGCACCCCGAACGCCGCCAGGTAGACCGCGCCGTTCCACTTCGTCGCCGCCGCCAGCCCGAGGAACACCCCGGCGGCGATCCGCCACGGCCGCCACCCGAGCCGCAGGGTCCCCGCGGTCCCCGCGTCGGGGCGGACGTCGCCGGTCGCCGGGTCGCCGGGCAGCGCGGCGGCCAGCCGGGCCCGCGTGCGGTCCCGGTCGACCAGGACGCAGCCGAACGCCGCCAGCACGAAGAACATCAGCACCAGGTCGAGCAGCGAGGTGCGGCTCATCACGAACTGCATGCCGTCCACGGCCATCAGCGCGCCCGCGACGCAGCCCAGCAGCGTGGAGCGGAAGAGGCGGCGGCCGATGCGGCACAGCATCAGTACGGAGAGCGTGCCGAGCAGCGCGACCATGAAGCGCCAGCCGAAGGGCGTCAGTCCGAAGAACTGCTCGCCCAGCCCGATGACCCACTTGCCGGCCGGCGGGTGGACCACGTAGGACGGCACGTCGGCGATGTGGTCGTACCCGTCGACGATCCGCTGGTTGATGTCCTTGTCCTCGGGCCACTTGGCCTCGTAGCCGAACTTCCAGAGCGCCCAGGCGTCCTTTGCGTAGTACGTCTCGTCGAATATCACCGCCCGCGGGCTGCCCAGGTTGTGGAACCGCGCCAGCCCGGCGACCAGGGTGACCAGCAGCGGACCCAGCCAGCCCAGGGAGCGCGCGAGCAGCCGCGCGGGCCCCGGCCGCACGCCGAGCGCCTCCCACACGCCGGTGCCCGGCTCCCGGTACGGCGGCACGAGCCGCTCCCGCACGCCGGTGCGGCGCTCGGGCGCCGCGTATCCGAAGCGGCGCAGCCGGGTCTGCCACGGAGGCGGCTGTCCGGCCGCCGCGCGGCTCGGCCGGCCCTGGGTCGCGGTGTCACTGGTCACCGCGCCATCGTAGGGAACCGGCCGCCGTGGGCGCCGGGGAGCGCGCGGTCGCGGCCCGGCGCCCCGGGAGGCCGCGGGCGCGCCTGCGAGGATGGGGGCGTGACTGGAACGCTCGTACTCGCAGGAACCCCCATCGGCGACGTCGCCGACGCGCCGCCCCGGCTGGCCGCCGAGCTCGCCGCCGCCGAGGTGATCGCCGCGGAGGACACCCGGCGGCTGCGCCGGCTCACCCAGGCGCTGGGGGTGCACACCACCGGCCGGGTCGTCTCCTACTTCGAGGGCAACGAGTCCTCCCGTACGCCGGAGCTCGTCGAGGCGCTGACCGGCGGGGCGCGGGTGCTGCTGGTCACGGACGCCGGGATGCCGTCGGTCTCCGACCCCGGCTACCGGCTGGTGGCCGCCGCCGTGGAGCGCGGGGTGAAGGTGACGGCCGTCCCCGGGCCGTCCGCGGTGCTGACCGCGCTGGCCGTCTCCGGGCTGCCGGTGGACCGGTTCTGCTTCGAGGGCTTCCTGCCGCGCAAGGCCGGGGAGCGGCTCGGGCGGCTGCGCGAGGTGGCGGACGAGCGCCGCACCCTCGTCTACTTCGAGGCGCCGCACCGGCTGGACGACACCCTCGCCGCGATGGCCGAGGTGTTCGGCGGCGAGCGGCGGGCCGCGGTCTGCCGCGAGCTGACCAAGACCTACGAGGAGGTCCGGCGCGGCCCGCTGACCGAGCTGGCCGCCTGGGCCGCCGAGGGTGTCCGCGGCGAGATCACCGTCGTCGTGGAGGGCGCCCCCGAGAAGGGGCCGGGAGAGGTCGACGCCGACGAGCTGGTCCGCCGGGTCCGGGTCCGCGAGGAGGCGGGCGAGCGCCGCAAGGAGGCCATCGCCGCGGTCGCGGCCGAGGCCGGGCTGCCCAAGCGCGAGGTGTTCGACGCGGTCGTGGCGGCGAAAACCGCGGCGAAATCCGGCGGAGCCGGGAGATCCGGGGGCACCGGAGAAGGCGGGCCGGACGCCCGCTAGGGGCGGCCCCGGAAGCGGTAACGGAACGATTCTCACCGGTAACCGGAAGTGTTCTTCCCGAAGCCGGACGGGGACCGCTCCGGAACTCCCGGAACGCTCGGAAGCGCCCCCTCCGGGAATCCGGAAGCCCACCCCCGGCCGGTTTACCGGGAGGCACCCCTTCGGAACTGCGGAAACAGTCCGCCGGACCCCTGCGGGTGCCCGGAACCGCAGGTACCGGCCCCGGAATGGCCTGGACCGGAGCCCCCGGCCGGGCCCCTCGCGAAATGCCGGCCGCCGCGCCCCGCCGTAAAGTAAAGGGCTGGAGCGAAAAGCAAAGGTCAGACCTCGCTCCCGGGCTCTTCGGGCATGTAGCGGTTAAGTTTGCCCCAATTCGAGGAATGGGCTGCTGCGTCGACGCGGGAATGGGCGTTCCCTGGTTGTGGGACGTCCGATCCCGATGAACGTCCGAACGGACCGGGAAATGTCCGGAGGACAAGAGGAGCTGCCATGAGCGAGACCGCAGGGACCTCACGAGGCGTGGAGTCCGGCACCGCCATCCGCACCGCGACGGAGACCGGTGCGCCGGCCGTCCGGACGGCGCACGACACGGTGCACGAGTCCTACGCCTTCGCCTGCATGAGGTGCGCGCACAGCTGGGAACAGTCGTACGAAATAGAGCACCACGTGGACCACGAGGGCCGGCCCTTCGTCACGTACCACACGGACGGCGACCGTGTCCCGTCCCCGCTCACCCGCCCCACCTGCCCCAACTGCGGGGAGCACCTCGTCCGCATCATGCGCTCGGGGCAGGTCTCCCAGATCGCGGACGCCCTGCACCTGGCCTCCCGGACGACGGTGTCGCCGGCCTCCCCGGCCGGGCCGTTCATGAGCGGCGGCATCCCCGTCGGCAACGAGCAGCGGCGCGCCCCCCGGGAACCGCGGCACTGGCACCTCTCCGACCTGCTGCACCCCTTCCACCGCAAGTAGGCGGGTTGTCGGGGGCGGGGAACCCGACCCGGGCACGGCCCGGGGGCGGTCCCTAGAATCCCGACCATGGCGGCGAATGCATCGAACAGCGGCACGGCGGACGGCGGGCGGAAGAAGAACGACGAAAAGGACGTCCCTCCGCCCCCGCCGGCGCCGCTGAACGTGCCCGTGGCCGACTCGCACACCCATCTGGACATGCAGGGCGGCACGGTCGCCGGAGCACTGGCCAAGGCCGCCGCCGTCGGGGTCACGACGGTGATCCAGGTGGGGTGCGACCTGGCCGGTTCGCGCTGGGCCGCCGAGACGGCCGCCGCCCACGACGCCGTCTGGGCCACCGTGGCCCTGCACCCCAACGAAGCGCCCCGGATCGTCCTGGGAGATCCCGACGGCTGGTCCCGGCAGGGCGCCCGTGAGCCCGGCGGTGACGCCGCCCTCGACGCGGCCTTGGACGAGATCGACGCCCTGGCCGCCCTGGACCACGTCCGCGGCGTGGGGGAGACCGGCCTGGACTTCTTCCGTACCGGCCCGGAGGGCGTCGCCGCGCAGGAGCGCTCGTTCCGCCGGCATATCGCCATCGCCAAACGGCACGGCAAGGCCCTCGTCATCCACGACCGGGACGCGCACGACGACGTCCTGCGGGTGCTCGCCGAGGAGGGGGCGCCCGAGACGGTCGTCTTCCACTGCTTCTCCGGCGACGCGGCGATGGCCAAGGTCTGCGCCGAGGCCGGCTACTACCTCTCCTTCGCCGGGAACGTCACCTTCAAGAACGCCCAGCCGCTGCGCGACGCCCTGGCGGCCGCCCCCCTCGACCGGATCCTCGTCGAGACCGACGCGCCGTTCCTCACCCCCGTCCCGTATCGCGGACGGCCCAACGCGCCGTACCTCATTCCGGTCACTCTCCGGGCGATGGCCGCGGTGAAGGGCGTGGACGAGGACGCCCTGGCCACGGCGGTCGCGGCGAATACCGCACGCGCGTTCCAGTACTGACCCCCGGATCCCGACGACACAGGGTGACGGGCGGGCTTGGGAGAGTCACCCCCGCTCCGCTACAGTCCCGGTCCCGTCAGTCCGGACCCAGTGGAGTGTCGTGAGCCATCCGCAGGGCAGCCCCCACGCCGCGCGCCGCGGTGCGGCCGAGCCGCCGCCGTACGGGCCGTACGCGCCCCACGGCGACTACGGCCAGCCCGACCCGTACGGGCCCCACGGGGGCCTGGGCGGGCACGGGCTGGGGAGCCGGCCCGGCCAGGGGCAGGGCCAGGGCGGCTCCGGGACGTACGCCGGCTACGAGGCGTACGTGCCCCGGCAGACCTCCGCGCCGCCCGGTACGGCCGCGCCGCCGCCCTCCGCCACGGTGCTCACCGGCGTCGTCCACCCCTCGTACGACGGTCACCCGTACGAGGGGTACGCGCCCGCCGTCGCCGTCCCCTCCGCGGAGGACGAACCGGAGGACACCTTCCGGAGCGGCCCGTTCAGCGCCCTCGACGACGAGCCCGACGGCGAGCCCCCCGACGACCTCCACGGCGAGACGCCGCCCCCCGGCCGGGCGAGCGCCCGCAGGGCCGGGCGCCGCAAGCGGGCCGCGCGGGCGGCCCCCCGGCAGGGCGGCGACCCGCTGCGCCGGCTGCTCCCGCAGGCCCTGGTGGTCGCCTTCCTGGCCGGCGGCACCTCCGCGTTCGTCGCCGGCGACAAGGCCGTCCAGCTCAGCGTCGACGGCACCCCGCGCACCCTGCACACCTTCGCGGACGACGTCGAGGAGCTGCTGGCCGACGAGGGCATGGCGGTCGGCGAGCACGACATCGTCGCCCCCGGCCGCCATCACGACCTGGCCTCCGGGGACCGGGTCATCGTCCGCTACGGCCGCCCGGTCACCCTCACCCTCGACGGCGAGCGCCGCCAGGTGTGGACCACCGCCCGGACCGTGGACGGCGCCCTGCGTCAGCTCGGCGTCCGGGCCGAGGGCGCCTATCTGTCCGCCTCCCGCTCCGCGCCCATCGGCCGGCACGGCCTGAACCTGGACGTCCGCACCGAGCGGACCCTCACCTTCATGGCCGACGGCCGCACCCGCACCATCCGCACCAACGCCGCGACCGTCCGCGAGGCCATCGCCCAGGCCGGGATCACCCTCGACGGCGAGGACACCGCCTCCGTCGACCCCGACAGCTTCCCGCGCGACGGCCAGACCGTCTCGATCATGCGCATCACCGGCGGCCGCGAGGTCCGCGAGGTGCCGATCGACTTCACCACCGAGCGCCACGACGACCCCCACCTCGCCAAGGGCACCGAGGTCGTCGCCCAGCGCGGCGAGAAGGGCGTCGAACGCATCACCTACGCGCTCCGCACCGTCAACGGCGTCCGCCAGAAACCGCGCAAGATCTCCTCCGAGATCGTCCGCAAGCCCCGCACCCAGATCATCAAGGTGGGCACCAAGAAGCTGCCCAGCACCGTGCAGGGCGCGGAGGGCCTGAACTGGCACGGACTCGCCCAGTGCGAGGCCGGCGGGCGGCCGGACGCGGTGGACCCGTCGGGCACCTACGGCGGGCTGTACCAGTTCGACGTCGGCACCTGGCAGTCCCTCGGCGGCAGCGGACGGCCGCAGGAGGCCAGCGCCGAGGAACAGACCCTGCGCGCCAAGAAGCTCTACGTGCGCCGGGGGGCGAGCCCGTGGCCCGTGTGCGGCCGTAAACTTCACGGGTGAGCTCCAGCCCCAGCACAGACGAGTCCGGCGCCCTGCTCGGCCCCGCCGACATCCGCGAACTGGCCGCCGCCCTCGGGGTGCGCCCCACCAAGCAGCGCGGTCAGAACTTCGTGATCGACGCCAACACGGTCCGGCGCATCGTCCGCACCGCCGAGGTGCGCCCCGACGACGTGGTCGTCGAGGTCGGCCCCGGCCTGGGGTCGCTGACGCTCGCCCTGCTGGAGGCCGCCGACCGGGTCACCGCCGTCGAGATCGACGACGTCCTGGCCGCGGCCCTGCCGTCGACCATCGCCGCCCGGCTCCCCGACCGTGCCGACCGCTTCGCACTCGTGCACAGCGACGCCATGCGCGTCACCGAACTGCCCGGCCCGCCGCCCACCGCGCTGGTCGCCAACCTCCCCTACAACGTCGCCGTCCCCGTCCTGCTGCACATGCTGGAGCGTTTCCCCAGCATCGAGCGCACCCTCGTCATGGTCCAGGCCGAGGTCGCCGACCGGCTCGCCGCCCCGCCCGGCTCCAAGGTGTACGGCGTCCCCTCGGTCAAGGCCGCCTGGTACGCCCACGTCAAGCGGGCCGGCGCCATCGGCCGCAACGTCTTCTGGCCCGCCCCGAACGTCGACTCCGGCCTCGTTTCCCTCGTCCGCCGCGCCGAGCCCATCGCCACCACGGCGACCAGGGAAGAGGTCTTCGCGGTCGTCGACGCGGCCTTCGCCCAGCGGCGCAAGACGCTGCGCGCGGCGCTCGCCGGGTGGGCCGGGTCCGCGGCGGCGGCGGAGGCGGCGCTCGTCGCCGCCGGGGTCTCGCCGCAGGCGCGCGGCGAGTCGCTGACGGTGGACGAGTTCGTGGCCATCGCCGAGCACAAGGCGGGCTGAGCGGGGGCGGGCGGAGCCCGCTGCCCGAGCGCTCCGGGGGAACGCAGTACGGGCCGGGCCCGCTGCCCGGCCGCCTCCGCTCCATATGATCCGCCTCTACCGCCGTTCCCGACCCGAGGAGCCGTCCTCCGTGACCGCGCAGTCCGTCACCGTCCGTGTCCCCGCCAAGGTCAACGTCCAGCTGGCCGTCGCCGGCCCGCGCGCCGACGGCTTCCACAACCTCGCCAACGTCTTCCTCGCCGTCTCGTTGTACGACCGCGTCACCGCGACACCGGCCGACGAACTGCGGGTGACGTGCTCCGGCCCCGACGCCGGCCAGGTCCCCCTCGACACCTCCAACCTCGCCGCCCGCGCGGCCCTCGCCCTCGCCGAGCGCCACGGACGCGAGGCGCGCGTCCACCTGCACATCGACAAGGACATCCCCGTCGCCGGAGGGATGGCGGGCGGCAGCGCGGACGGCGCGGGCGCGCTGCTCGCCTGTGACGCCTTGTGGGGGACGGGGGCGTCGCGGGACGAACTCCTGGACATCTGCGCGGAGTTGGGCAGCGACGTGCCGTTCAGCCTGCTCGGCGGGGTCGCGCTCGGCGTCGGCCGCGGCGAGCGGCTGACGCCGCTGGAGGCGGGCGGGACGTTCCACTGGGTCTTCGCCGTCGCGGACGGCGGGCTGTCCACGCCGGCCGTGTACGCGGAGTGCGACCGGCTGCGCGCCGCGGCGGGGACGGATCCCGGGCCCGAGCAGCCTGCGGCTTCCGCCGCGCTGCTCGACGCTCTGCGGTCGGGGGATGCGGGTGCGCTGGCCGCCGCCGTCTCCAACGACCTGCAGGACGCGGCTGTTTCGCTGCGGCCGTCGCTCGCGGAGGCTCTTTCGGCCGGGGCGGCGGCCGGGGCGCTCGCGGCGATGGTGTCCGGGTCGGGGCCGACGACCGCTTTCCTCACGAAGAACGCGGAGGAGGCGGAGACGGTCGCCGCGGCGTTGCGGGCGTCGGGCACGTGCCGGGCGGTGCGGGTGGCGTCGGGGCCGGTGGCGGGAGCCACCGTGGTGGGGTGAGCCCCGGCCCCTCCCTTTCACCGTTTCTGCGGGGGCGAGCCCCCGCACCCCCGAAGCGCGCTGCGCGCGCTGTCCTCAAGCGCCGGACGGGCTGATTTCAGCCCGTCCGGCGCTTGAGGACAAAGGGGGTCTGGGGCGCGGCCCCAGGAAACGGCGAAGGGGAGGGACTGGGGAAAACCCCACCCCTCACCCACCCGCTGCTCCCATGGGCCGAGCCCGCCCCGAAACCTACCGTTGCGGGAATGACCGGCAAGCTCGCCCTCCGCTCCCTCCGCCACAGAACCCCCGCCTTCCTCGCCACCTTCCTGGCCCTCCTCATCGGCGCCACGATCGTGATGGCCTGCGGCGGCCTGATGGAGACGGGCATCCGCAACAACGTTCCGCCGCAGCGCCTGGCCGGGGCGCGGATCCTGGTCACGGGTGACCGGGTCCACCACCAGCCGGGGGAGAAGAAGCAGCGGGTGCTCGCGGAGCGCGTGGAGCTGCCGGCCGGGCTCACCGGCAAGGTCGAAGCCGTGCCGGGGGTCCGGGCGGCTGTCGGGGAGCGGACGTTCGACGTCGCGCTGCCGGACGGGGGCGGGACGGCGGAGGCGCACGGGTGGGAGTCCGCGGCCCTCACTCCGTACGCCCTCGCGGAGGGTGCCGCGCCCCGCCGCGGTGAGGTCGTCCTCGACGCGGCCCTCGCCCGGCGCGCCCGGGCCGGGGCGGGCGACCGCGTCCGTGTCGTGGCGCATGGCGGCGCGGCCGAGTACCGGGTGAGCGGCGTGGCCCGGCCGGCCGCCGGGCGGGACGTGCCGCGGCGGACGCTGTTCTTCTCGGCGCCGGACGCCGACCGGCTGTCCGCGCACCCGGGCACGGTCGCCGACATCGCGGTGGTCACCGAGTCCGGCGCGGACGCCGGCGCCGTCCGCAAGGGGGTCAAGGCGGCGTTGGACGGGCAGCCGGTCACCCTGCTGACCGGTGACGACCGGGGTGCGGTCGAGCACCCCGAGGTGCTCACGGGCGGCGAGGATCTGGTCGCGATCTCCGGGGTGTTCGGCGGACTGGGCATCACCGTGGCGATGTTCGTCGTGGCCGGCACGGTCGGGCTGTCCGCCCGGCAGCGGTTCCGCGAGCTGGCCCTGCTGCGGGCCGTCGGCGCCACGACGGGCCAGATCCGCCGGCTGCTGCTCGGCGAGACGCTGCTGATCGCCGTGTTCGCCGGGGCGGCCGCGTGGCCGGCGGGTCCCGCGCTGGGCCGGTGGCTGTTCGGGCGGATGACCGACACGGGCATGGTGGCGGAGACCGTCGAGTTCAGCCAGGGCTGGATCCCGGCCCTGCCCGCGTACGGCTCCCTCCTGCTGACGTCCGTCGTCGGCACGCTCGTCGGCACCCTGCGGGCCGTGCGCGCCAAGCCGGTCGAGGCGCTGGGCGAGGCCGCCGCGCCGCAGCGGTGGTTCCACCCCGTGCGGCTGGGGCTGGGGCTGCTGTTCCTGGCCGGCGCCACCGCCCTCGCGCTGGTCACCGCGCTTGTCCTGCGCGGCCCGGTGGCGGCGAGCACGGCCGGCCCGACGGTGATGTGCTGCGTCATCGGCCTGGCGCTGCTGGGGCCGTGGTTCGTGAAGCTCGTGAGCGTCCTGCTGCACTGGCCCGTGCGCCTGCTGACCGGCGCGTCCGGCCGGCTGGCCGCCCTCAACTGCCGGGCGAGCGCGCTCCGTACGGCCGCCGTCGCCACCCCGGTGATGCTGGCGACGGCGATCACCACCGGCATGCTCTACCTCCAGACCAGCGTGGCGGCCGCCACCGACCGGGAGTTCACCGGGAACCTGCGGGCCGACGCGGTGCTCACCTCGGCGGCCGGCGGCATCGACCCCGCGCTGGTGGCCACCGTGCGCGGGCTGCCCGGCGTCGCCGCCGCGAGCGCGTCCGTCACCAGCACGGTGTTCACCGAACGCCCGCACGACGGCGGGGAGAACAAGCGCGGCACGACCCTCCAGGGCGTGGACGCCGAGGGGGCCGGGCAGGTTCTCGCGATCCGGCCGACCGCCGGCCGGCTGGCCGACTTGAAGGGGAACGCCGTCGCGCTCCCCGAGGCCGCCGCCCGCCGTATGCACCGAGGGGTCGGCGACACCATCGGGCTGCGGATGGGCGACGGCGCCTCGGTGGACGTCCGGATCGTGGCCCTCTTCCCGGCCCGCGAGGGCTTCGAGACGGCCCTCGCCAGCACCACGCTGCTCGCCCCGCACACCACCACCGGGCTGCCGGCGCAGATCCTGGTCAAGGCCGCCCCCGGCGTCCCCGCCGAGCGGCTCACCGACGAGCTGGGCCGGCTGGTGGCCCGGCACCCCGGGCTCAAGGTCAGCGACCGGGACGAGGTGACGGCCCGGCGCGCGGAGAACACCCGCACCCAGATGTGGGCGAACTACCTCATCGTGGGCATGCTCGTGGCCTACACCACCCTCGCCGTCGTCAACTCGACGGTCGTCGCGGTCGGCGCCCGCCGCCGGGAGTTCGCCCTCCAGCGGCTCACCGGAGCCACCAAGGGCCAGGTGCTGCGGATGATGGCCGTCGAGAGCCTGTACGTCGCCGCGGTCGGGCTGATCCTCGGCACCCTCGCGGCGGCCACCACGCTCGTCCCGTTCAGCCTGTCCGTCTCCGACACCTGGCAGCCGTCCGGGCCCGCCTCGATCTACCTGGCGGTGGTGGCCGCCGCCGGGGCCGTCACGCTCGTCTCGACGCTCCTCCCCACCTGGGCCGCGCTGCGTGCCCGGCCCGTGGAGGCGGCGAAGGCGTGACGGGGAAGACTCCCCGGCCGGGGTCCCCCGCGGGCGTGGGATCCTGAAGGGAGGACCACAGGGCTCCTGAAGGGGAGACCGCGGAGCGAGGAGCGGAATGGCAGCCAACCTGGTCAATCTGGAAGCCGTCGACAAGGTGTACGGCACCCGTGCGCTGCTCGACGGCGTCTCCCTCGGCGTCAACGAGGGCGACCGGATCGGCGTGGTCGGCCGCAACGGCGACGGCAAGACCACCCTGATCCGCATCCTCGCCAAGCTGGAGGACGCCGACAAGGGCCGCGTCACCCACGCGGGCCACGTGCGCCTCGGCGTCCTCACCCAGCACGACTCCCTCGACCCCGAGGCCACCGTCCGGCACGAGGTCATCGGCGACCTCGCCGACCACGAGTGGGCGGGCAACGCCAAGATCCGCGACGTGCTCACCGGCCTCTTCGGCGGCCTCGACCTGCCCGGCTTCCCGCAGGGCCTGGACACCGTCATCGGCCCGCTCTCCGGTGGCGAGCGGCGCCGCATCGCGCTCGCCAAGCTGCTGATCGCCGACCAGGACCTCATCGTCCTCGACGAGCCCACCAACCACCTGGACGTCGAGGGCATCTCCTGGCTCGCGAGCCATCTGCGGGCGCGCCGCTCGGCGCTCGTCTGCGTCACGCACGACCGCTGGTTCCTCGACCAGGTGTGCACCCGCATGTGGGACGTCCAGCGCGGCACCGTCCACGAGTACGAGGGTGGCTACAGCGACTACGTCTTCGCCCGCGCCGAGCGCGAGCGGATCGCCGCCACCGAGGAGGCCAAGCGGCAGAACCTGATGCGCAAGGAGCTCGCCTGGCTGCGCCGCGGCGCCCCGGCCCGCACCAGCAAGCCGCGCTTCCGCATCGAGGCCGCCAACGAGCTGATCGCCGACGTCCCGCCGCCGCGCGACACCACCGAGCTGATGAAGTTCGCGAGCTCCCGGCTGGGCAAGACCGTCTTCGACCTGGAGAACGTGACCGTCCAGGCCGGCCCCAAGGTCCTCATCGAGCACCTGACCTGGCAGCTCGGCCCCGGCGACCGCATCGGCCTCGTCGGCGTCAACGGCGCCGGCAAGACCTCGCTGCTGCGCACCCTCGCCGAGGCCGCCCGGACGGAGGGCGAGAAGCAGCCCGCGGCCGGCAAGGTCGTGGTCGGCAAGACGGTCAAGCTCGCCTATCTGTCGCAGGAGGTCGCCGAACTCAACCCGGCGCTGCGGGTGCTGGAGGCCGTCCAGCAGGTGCGCGACCGCGTCGACCTCGGCAAGGGCCGGGAGATGACCGCGGGGCAGCTGTGCGAGAAGTTCGGCTTCACCAAGGAGAAGCAGTGGACGCCCGTCGGCGACCTCTCCGGCGGTGAGCGCCGCCGCCTCCAGCTGCTGCGGCTGCTGATGGACGAGCCCAACGTCCTCTTCCTCGACGAGCCCACCAACGACCTCGACATCGAGACCCTGACCCAGCTGGAGGACCTGCTCGACGGCTGGCCCGGGTCGATGGTCGTCATCAGCCACGACCGGTACTTCGTCGAGCGCACCACCGACCGGGTGTTCGCGCTGCTCGGCGACCGCTTCCTGCGGATGCTGCCGCGCGGCCTCGACGAGTACCTGGAGCGGCGGCAGGCCGTCCTCGACGCGGCGGCGCCCGCCGCCCCCGCGGCCGCCGCGGCCCCGGTCAAGCAGAAGAGCGCGGGCGACGCCCGGGCCGCCAAGAAGGAGCTCCAGAAGATCGAGCGCCGGCTCGACAAGGTGAGCGAACTGGAGGCGAAGCTGCACGAGCGCATCGCCGAACAGGCCACCGACTTCGAGGCGGTGGCCAAGCTCGACGCCGAGCTGCGCGAACTCGCCGCGGAGCGCGAGGAGCTGGAGATGCGCTGGCTGGAACTGGCCGACGACGTGTGACGGGTGGGACGGATGGTGGGACGGGTGGCAGGGTGTGCGTGAGGCGGCGCCCGCCCTCCGTCGACGCCACACACGTCCCCCATCGAAGCCACAACGGTCTCGTCACAGCCCGGTATCGGTGGCTCCGCACCTCAGGCGGCCCTCCCTGCCCCGGCGGCGCAGAGTGATACAAAGAACCCCCGCTCGCCTGCCGCTCACTGGCGGGATCCGCACCCGATGCGCTCCTTCCCGATGGCCGCCCGCCACCGGGATCGCGGGGGAGGCCGGTCGGGCCGCGGCTTCCCGCGCGTAAAGAGGAAAGCCGATGTCACAGCCGCCCAAGCCGCCTCAGCCACCGCAGGGGGTGCCCCCGGAGCAGCCGGCCGGAGGCTTCGGCGCGCCCCAGGACCCCACCCCGACGGCCGCGGAGCCCCAGGACCGCCCCGGGCCCACGCCCACGCCCACGGTTTTCGCACCGGGCGCACCGGCGCCCGCGGCGCCGTCCGCGGCGCCGGGCTTCGGCGCTCCGCAGGGCACCGCGCCCGGGTTCGGCGCCCCGCCGGCCATGCCGCCGCGGCCGCAGGACCAGCCGCCGGCCGCGCCGCCGCAGGGCGGGCCCGCGTACGGCTACCCGCAGGCGCCCCCACCGCCGCCGGCTGCCCCCCAGGCTCCGTCCGCGCCCCCCGGCGCGCCGCTCGCTCCGCCGCCGGGCGCTCCCCAGCCGCCGCCTCCGCCGGGGGCGCCGCACACCCCGTCGTTCCCGGCGGGCGGTTACGGCTACCCGGGCCCGGCCGGACCGGGCGCCCCCACGCCCGTCCAGCCGTTCCCGCAGTACGGGGGCGGTGGGTACGCGCCGCCGCCCGCGCCGTCCGGTGGCGGCTCCAAGAAGCGGATGACGGTCATCGTCAGCGCCGTGACCGCGCTGGTGCTCGCCGTCGGCGGTGGCGTCTGGTACGCCACCCAGGGCGGCGACGACAAGGACGACAAGCCCACCAACTCCGCCGACAAGGGCGGGAAGCAGGAGCAGGGCAAGGAGACCGGCGGCAAGGGCGGGTCCGAGGACCAGAAGCCGAAGGACGGCAAGCTCCTCTTCGGGGCCGACCAGCCGGTGGTCGACGACAGCCGGTCGGCGGCCGGCATGTGGGTCACCGACAAGGTCTTCGCCAAGAGCGACCTCGACAAGGTCGTCGGCTACGGCCTGTCCGGCGGCAAGCAGTGGGAGATCCCGCTGCCCGGCGACATCTGCTCGGCGCCGAAGCACGTCACCGAAGACGGCAAGACGGCCGTGGTCGTCGAGGAGTCGCCGCCGTCCGCCAGCAACCGCTATGGCGGCCCGTGCAATCAGATCGTGGCCCTGGATCTGAACAACGGGAAGAAGTTGTGGCAGAAATCCATCAAGGTCGGTGACCGAACGGTCCAGTTCGATGAGGTCACCGTCGGCGGCGGCACCGTCGCGGCCGGCAGCATCCAGGGCGGCGCCGCCTGGACGATGGACGGCAAGGAGCTGTGGAAGCCCAAGCCGGAGGACCTCTGCAAGGACGACGGCTACGGCGGCGGCAGCAAGCTCGTCGCGGTCCGGCGCTGCGGCGACTACGAGCGCCCGCAGATGAAGATCCAGACGCTGGACCCGGTGTCCGGCAAGGCCAAGTCCACCTTCAACCTGCCGAACGGCGTCGACGGCGCGCACGTGGTGTCGACCGACCCGCTGGTCATCGGCGTCAAGGTGGGCGACCACAGCGGCACCGGCGTCTCGGACTTCATGGCCATCGACGACAGCGGTTCGGACGGCAAGCTGCGCAGCAAGATCTCCACGGAGAACGGCAAGTACCAGCCGCGCTGCTCGTCGAGCGGCGTCGAGTCCTGCTACAAGCTGGCCGTCGGCAAGGACAAGCTCTACCTGCCCACCGACGATCACCAGACCGGCAAGTCCGGCGAGGTCGGCCGCGTCAACGAGATCGTCGCGTTCGACCTAGCCAGCGGGCAGACGAAGGGCAAGGCCGACGGCCGCGTGAGCTCCACGCTGGTGCCGATCGGCGTGGAGAAGGACGGCGCGGTCATCGGCTACCAGACGGCGGGCTGGCGCAACGGCGGCACGGTGGTGAGCATCGACCCGCAGACCTTCGCCACCAAGGTGCTGCTGAAGAACCCCGTCGCCACCCAGCAGACCGAGAACCAGATCTCGCCCCTCTTCGAGCAGGCGATCTGGGCGCAGGGCCGGCTCTACCTGGGCCGCAAGTACCTGCACAAGCCGAGCCCGTTCGCGGGCGGCAAGGAGTACGTCGCCATGATCTGGGGAGCCGAGTGAGAGGCCGAGTCCGCCGCTGAACGGTCACGTGGACGGTCGTTCGGGCGATCGTTCGAACGGTCACTTCCGCCACGGGAGTTGATCACTTAGCGAGCACTCCACGCCGTATCCCTGTCCATCACGCGTACATGCCTGAACGATCCGTTTCAGACGCGAAGTACACGTGATTGACAGGGATTTCGGCATTCCGGGGGACTTCTCACGAGTAGGGGGCGCGGAACGTCGAACAAGCGTGTAGCTTCCGGGGGCAGAGGGCGACGAGAGACGTACGCGGGCGACAGGGGGGCAGCGCATGGGCGTGCGGCTCATGGTGGTCGACGACCACCGGCTGCTGGCCGAGGCGCTCGCCTCGGCGCTGAAGCTGCGGGGGCACCGGGTGCTGGCCGCGGCGGCGCCGAGCGCGGGAGCGGCCGATCTGGTGGTGAGCCGGGCACCTGAGGTGTGCCTGCTCGGGACCGCCGCCCCGGCGGAGCCCGGGGCCTTCGACCCCGTGGTCCGGATCAAACGCGAGCGCCCGCAGGTCGCCGTCGTGGTGCTCGGCCCGGTGCCCAGCCCGCTCGGCATCGCCGCCGCCTTCGCCGCCGGCGCCTCCGGGTACGTACGGCACAACGAGCGCATCGAGGGCGTCGAGCGCGCCATGATGAAGGCCCGCGCCGGCGAGGCCGCGGTGGAGCCCCAGCTCCTCCAGGGCGCCTTCGCCGAACTGCTCAACCCGGCCGCCCAGCCCGACGACGAGGGCGCCCGGCTGCTCCAGCTGCTGACCCCGCGCGAGGTCGAGGTGCTGGTCCGGGTGGCCGAGGGTGAGGACACCCGGCTGATCGCGGCCGGGATGGGCATAGCGCCCAGCACCGCTCGGACGCATGTGCAACGGGTGCTGATGAAGCTCGGCGTGGGCTCCCGGCTGGAGGCCGCCGCCCTGGCGGCCCGCACGGGCCTCCTCGACCGCGCGGCCGGCGGCCGGACGCCGCCCGTGCCGGCCCCGGCCGTCGCCCGGGGCGCGGTGGGCCGCCAGGGCCCGTAGGGGCGCGGCGGTACGGGCGGGCGCCCGCTCCCCGCGGCCTGGCGGGCCGCCGGGCGTGGGCGGCCGGTGGTGCTTGGGCAGTACGGGCGCGAACCCGGCCCCCGTTCGCGGCACGGCGAGCCGCCGACCGGCCGTGGCCGGCGGGACCGGTGTGCCGGGCGGTACGAGCGGGCAGAGTGCGGACATGAAGAGAACGGCCACCCGGCTCGCCGACGGCCGCGAGCTGTTCTATTACGACGCCCGGGACGACACGGCCCGCGACGCGGTGGACGCCCGGGGCTCCGGCCGGGACGGTGCGGGGCCGGGGGCCGGTCTGGCGGGCCCGGATTCGCGGGCCGATCCGTCAGGTCCGGATCCGGGGACCGATCCGTCAAGCCCGGGGCCAGGGGCCGATCCGTCAGGTCCGGACCCCCGGGCCGACCCGCCAGGTCCGGCTCCGGGCGGCGAGGCGGGCGCGCAGGACGGCGCCGCGACGGGCCCCTCCGCCGCCGGCCCGGCCCGTACCCGCCTACCGTCGTCCGCGCCGGCCGCCTCGTACCCGCCCGGCGGCGGCGCGGAGCCAGGGCCCGGGGCGGTGGATGCCATGGACGCGGTCCACGACGCCGGGACGGCCCGTCGGCCGGCCCCGGACCCGGCCGCACCGCGCGGCATCGCCGACGGCGACGGGCCGCACCCCGCCCCCGCCGGCCGCGGCAGCGAGCTGCGCGCCGATCCGCTGCTCGGCGACACCGTCGTCATCGCCGCCCACCGCCAGGGCCGCACCCACCGCCCGCCGCCCGACGCCTGCCCGCTCTGTCCCTCCCGGCCCGGCCGGCCCACCGAGATTCCCGACGCCGACTACGAGGTCGTGGTCTTCGAGAACCGCTTCCCGGCCCTCGCCGGGCCCGAGGGAGGGCGTTGCGAGGTCGTCTGCTTCACCGCCGACCACCACGGTTCCGCCGCCGCGCTGGACGACGAACGCGCCGCCCTCGTCCTCGACGCGTGGACCGACCGCACGGCCGAGCTGTCCGCCCGCCCCGGCACCGCCCAGGTCTACTGCTTCGAGAACCGCGGCGCGGAGATCGGCGTCACCCTCGCCCACCCGCACGGCCAGATCTACGCGTACCCCTTCGTCACCCCGCGCACCGAGCGCGCCCTCGCCTCCCTCGCCGCGCACCGCGAGCGCACGGGCGGCCGGAACCTGTACGACGACGTCGTGGCCCGCGAGGAGGCCGACGGGCGCCGCGTCGTCCTCGCCGGGGAGCACTGGACGGCGTTCGTCCCGTACGCCGCCCGCTGGCCGTACGAGGTGCACCTGTATCCGCGGCGCCGGGTGCCGGACCTGACCGCCCTCGGCCCGGCGGCCCGGGCCGAGCTGCCGGGCGTCCACCGGGAGCTGCTGCGCCGCTTCGACCGCCTGTTCGGGCCGGGCGCGCCGCCGACCCCGTACATCTCCGGCTGGCACCAGGCGCCCGTGCGCCACCCCCTCAGGAGTGAATTCGCGCTCCACGCCGAGCTCTTCACCGTCCGCCGGGCTCCCGGCAAGCTCAAATTCCTCGCGGGTTCCGAGTCCGGCATGAACGTGTTCGTCAACGACGTGCCGCCGGAGACCGCGGCGGAGCGACTGCGAGAGGCGGCAACCGGATGAACATGAGGACGTGCCTGGTCACGGGGGGCGCCGGCTATATCGGCAGCGTCGTCGCGGCCCATCTGCTGGCCGCCGGGCACCGCGTGACCGTGCTCGACGACCTGTCCACCGGCCACCGCGACGCCGTCCCGCAGGGCGCGCGCTTCATCGAAGGGCGTGTGCAGGACGCCGCGCGCTGGCTGGACGGCTCGTACGACGCCGTCCTGCACTTCGCCGCCTGCTCGCAGGTGGGGGAGTCCGTCGCGGCCCCCGAGAAGTACTGGCGCAACAACGTCGGCGGCAGCCTCGACCTGCTCGACGCCATGCGGAACGCGGGCGTCCGCACCCTCGTCTTCTCCTCCACCGCCGCCACCTACGGCGACCCGCCGGACCCCGTCCCGCTGACCGAGACGGACGCCACCGCCCCCACCAACCCCTACGGCGCCACCAAGCTCGCCGTCGACCACATGATCGCCGGGGAGTGCGCGGCGCACGGCCTCGCCGCCGTCTCGCTGCGCTACTTCAACGTCGCGGCCGCGCACGGCCGGTACGGCGAGCGGCACGCCCCGGAGACGCACCTGATCCCGCTCGTCCTCCAGGCGGCCCTCGGCGAGCGTGCGGAGATCACGGTGCACGGCGACGACTACCCCACCCCGGACGGCACCTGCGTCCGCGACTACCTGCACGTCAGCGACCTGGCCGAGGCGCACCTGCTCGCCCTGGACGCCGCCCGCCCCGGCGAGCACCTGATCTGCAACCTCGGCAACGGCAACGGCTTCTCCGTCCGCCAGGTCGTCGAGACCGCCCGCGCGGTCACCGGCCGGCCGCTCCCGTGCCGCACGGGCCCGCGCCGGCCCGGCGACCCGGCCGTCCTCGTGGCGTCCGCCGAGCGCGCCCGCGAGGTGCTCGGCTGGAAGCCCCGGCGGCCCGAGCTGGCCGGGATCATCGCGGACGCCTGGGAGTTCGCCCGCCGTGCGGAGCCGCGGTGAACCCCACGGCGGGGTTCCGGGCGGTCTACGGCCGCGCGCCGGACGGCGTCTGGTCGGCACCCGGCCGCGTCAACCTCATCGGCGAGCACACCGACTACAACGACGGCCTGGTGCTGCCGACGGCCCTGTCCCGGCGCACCCGGGTGGCCGCCGCCGCGCGGCCGGACGGGCTGCTGCGGCTGCACTCCGCGCGGGCCGACGGCGGGGTGGTGACGCTGGAGCCGGCCGCGCTCGTCCCGGGGCGGATCCGGGGCTGGGCCGCCTACCCGGCGGGCGTCGTCTGGGCGCTGCGCTCGGCGGGCCTGGCCGTGGGCGGGGCGGACCTGCATGTAGAGAGCGACGTGCCGCAGGGGGCCGGCCTCTCCTCGTCCGCCGCCCTGGAGGTCGCGACGGCGCTCGCCGTCACCGGCGTCCACGGTCTCGCGCCGGAACCGGCCGAACTGGCCCGGCTGGCACGCCACGCGGAGCACGCCTTCGTCGGCGTCCCCTGCGGGATCATGGACCAGACGGCCGCCGCCCGCTGCCGCGCCGGGCACGCGCTCCACCTCGACACCCGCGATCTCACCGTCCGCCACCTGCCGTTCGACCCGGCCGCGCACGGGCTGCGGCTGCTCGTCGTCGACGTCGGCGCCCGGCACGCGCTCGCGGACGGCGCCTACGCGGCGCGCCGCGCCGCGTGCGAGGCGGGCGCGCGGGCGCTGGGCGTACGCGCCCTGCGGGACATCGCGCCCGCGCAACTCCCGGATGTGCTCGGAACGTTGGCACCCGAGCTGCGTCCGGTGGTCCGGCACGTCGTCACGGAGAACGAGCGGGTGGCGCGGGTGGCCGCGCTGCTGGCGGCCGGGGAGCTCCGGGCGGCCGGGCCGCTGCTCACGGCCGGGCACGCCTCGCTCCGCGACGACTTCGCCGTCTCTTGCCCGGAGCTGGACCTGGCGGTCGACACCGCCCGCGCGGCGGGCGCGCTGGGCGCCCGGATGACCGGCGGGGGCTTCGGCGGGTCGGCCATCGCGCTGGTGGCGGAGGAGCGGGCGGAGGCGGTGGCCCGGGCCGTCGACTCCGCCTTCGCGTCCGCCGGGTTCGGGGCGCCCGCCGTCTTCGCGGTGACGGCGGGCGAGGGGGCGCGGCGGGACGCCTGATCGCGGCGGCTCCGGAACGGCATGATCGGACGGCTGATCGGGGCGGCCCGATCACCCTTCCGTGGCAAGGGACTTGATCAATGTGTACTCGGTGACGCCCGGAGGGTAGTCCTCCACCGTGGCCACCACCTGGTAGCCCTGCTTGCGGTAGAAGTCCGGGGCCTGGAAGTCCCAGGTCTCCACGCGGCTGCCGACGCAGCCGTGCCGCCGGCGGGCGCTCTCCTCGGCAGCGGCCACGAGCCGCCCGCCGAGTCCCGTGCCGCGGTGCCGCGCGTCGACCCAGAGGAAGCCGATGTGCAGCCAGCGGTACTGGACGTGCCCGGTCAGTCCGCCGGCCAACTCCCCTTCGCCGTCAAGGGAGTAGAGCTCGACGGGGACGCTGTGTTCGGCGGCGGTGCCGCGCAGGGAGCGCATGACGGGGGATCGTTCGTTGTTGTCGGCGGCGAGTCGCCGTCGGATCACATCGCGTCGTTCCGCGTCGTTCACTACCTCAATACTGAACATAAAGCTCACGATAAACATCTGGGTCAAGCAGTTTTGCGAATCGGCTTCCGTTGTCGGACCCCGGCCGTACGCTGAGCACAGCGTCGGTGGGGGCCGACGCCGATCAGGGGGCGAGACAGGCAGGTACGTCGCCCGGGGTGGGGTAGTTGTCAGGGCACGGCGGCGGCCGTGCGCGTGCGACGGCTCCGTACCGGGCGCCGTACCCGCACTGCACGCCTCCCCGGATTTGGGGGTGGTTGTGGCACGTATTCGGGTATTGGTGGTCGACGACCACCGTATCTTCGCCGAGTCGCTCGCCGCCGCCCTCGCGGCCGAGCAGGACGTGGACGTCTCGGCGGCCGGCAGCGGGCCGGCGGCGCTGCGCGCTCTGGAGCGCGCGGCGGCGGAAGGGCGGCGTTACGACGTCCTGTTGATCGACGCCGATCTGGGCGCGTCGGCCGTGGAAGCGGCCCGGGTCCCGGAGCAGCGCCGGCCTCCAGGGCGGCCGCCGACGGGTCAGCCCGAGGGTGTGGTGGACGGGATTTCCCTGGTGGCCGGAGTGCGCTCCGGGCATCCGGGGGTGCGCACGGTGGTGCTGGCGGAGCGGGACGACCCGCGCCGGGCGGCGGCGGCGCTCCAGGCCGGGGCCGGCGGCTGGGTGGCGAAGGACTGTTCGCTCTCCCGCCTGCTCGCGGTGATACGAGGGGTGCTGCGGGACGAGACGCATCTGCCGCCCGCCCTGCTGACGGGCGTTCTGCGGGAGCTGACGGCCGCGCGCAAGCACCGTACGGAGAGCGAGCGCCTGGTGGAGTCGCTGACCCCGCGCGAGCGGGAGGTGCTGCGCTGCATGGTGGCCGGGCTCGGCCGGAAGGCCGTGGCCGAACGGCTCTTCCTCTCCCCGCACACGGTGCGGACGCATATGCAGAACGTCCTGGGCAAGCTGGGCGTGCACTCCACGCTCGCCGCCGTCGCGCTGGCCCGCAGGGCCGGGGTGGGCCCGGTCGACCTAGCCGGGGACGTTGTCGAACGGGGCGGTCAACTGGCGTAGCAGGGCCGCGAGTTCCACGCGCTGCGCGGTGGAGAGCTCGGCGAGGATCGCCCGCTCCTGGGCGAGCAGCCCGGCGAGCGCCTCGTCCGCGCGGTCCCGCCCCTCCTCCGTCAGCCGCACCAGGACACCGCGCCGGTCGTTGGGGTCGGGCTCCCGCCGGACCAGGCCCTTCTTGGCCAGCCGGTCGATGCGGTTGGTCATGGTGCCCGAGGTGACCAGCGTCTGCGTCAGCAACTGCCCGGGGGAGAGCTGATACGGCGCGCCCGCACGCCGCAGCGACGTCAGGACGTCGAACTCCCAGGGCTCCAACTGGTGCTCGGTGAACGCGATCCGCCGCGCCCGGTCGAGGTGCCGGGCGAGCCTGCTGACCCGGCTCAAGACCTCCAGCGGCTCCACGTCGAGGTCCGGGCGCTCCCGGCGCCATGCTGCGACCAGCCGATCGACCTCGTCCTCCATGAGATCAGTGTAGTGGGTCTGTCGACATGAAGTCTCTTGACGTCAAGATACTGACGGGAGGATGCTGGACCCGGCAGAGCCCTCCACCCTCCTCACCCCCAGGAGGCCCCCCATGCCCCACACCCCGACCTGGGACCCACGGCAGTACCTCCGCCACTCCGGCCCCCGCACCCGCCCCTTCCACGATCTGCTCGCCCGCGTCCCCGACCCGCCCGGCCCCGGCCCGGCCCGGATCACGGACCTCGGCTGCGGCCCGGGCAACGCCACCGCGCTGCTCGCCCAGCGCTGGCCCGACGCTCTGATCACCGGGCTCGACAACTCCCCCGAGATGCTCCGCGCGGCCGCCGCGCACGCGGGCCCCACCAGCGGCGGCGGCCGGATCTCCTTCGCCGCCGCCGACGCGGCCCACTGGACCCCCGACGGCCCGCTCGACCTGATCATCGCGAACGCCCTGCTCCAGTGGGTGCCGGATCACCCCGCGTCCTTCCCCGCCTGGGCCGGGGCGCTCACCCCCGGAGGCGTCCTCGCCTTCCAGGTGCCCGGCAACCAGAACGCGCCCTCGCACACCCTGATGCGCCGCCTCTGCGACACCCCACGTCGGCGCGACCGCCTCGCCGGCGCCGCCCGAGGCCCCGTCCACGTCCTCGACCCGGCCGCCTACCTCACCGTGCTCACCGACCTGGGCCTCACCGTCGACGCCTGGGAAACCACCTACACCCACCTGCTCCCCGGCCCCGACCCCGTCCTCGACTGGATCAAGGGCACCGGCCTCCGCCCGGTCCTCACCGCCCTCGCCGACGACCCGGAGGAACGGGAGGAGTTCCTCGCCGAGTACGCGGCCCTCCTCCGCGAGGCGTATCCACCGGGCCCGCACGGGACGGTCTTCCCGTTCCGGCGGATCTTCGTGGTGGCGCGGAAACCGGGGGGTGAGGAGGGGAAACGATGATCCGATCACCCTTTCGCGTGATGACGCGCGGACCGGCTGTGCGGGCCGTCGGGGGCTCATAGCGTTCGCGGCGTCGCTTGTGCCGCAATGGCGCCCGCGCCCAGACTGAAGGAGGAGGTGCTTCACGATGACCGCACTCGCGCACGAGGTGATCCCGGTGGCGGATGACGAACCGGTGGCCGATCTGGACACGTTTCTGTGGGAGACGTGGAAGGCCATGGATCTCCCCGAGGGCTACCGCGCTGAGATCATCGAGGGGTCCATCGAGGTGTCGCCCACTGGCAACCGTCGCCACGCCATTGTCATCAACCGCCTGCGACGTGCACTTGACGCACATCTGGAGGATTCCGGGCATGCGCCCGTCCAGGACGCGAACCTGATGCACCGCCGCAAGGGGTGGATCCCGGACCTCCTCATCGCACCCGCCGACCTGGACGAGATTCCCGACGAGGAAGGGCTCGGCATCGACGCGGCCGGGGTCAGCGCCGTCATCGAGGTCGTCTCGCCCGGTCGTCGCAACCAGGAGCGCGACCGCGTCCGCAAGCGTCGCGAATACGCCCGAGCCGGAATTCCGCTCTACATCCTCGTTGACGACCACGACGGTGACGGCGCGGTGGTCCTGCTGAGCTCGCCGGTCGTGGAGAAGGAGGACTACCTCGACGAGCACCGCGTCCCCTACGGCACCGACGCCGTCATCCCCTCCGGCCCGGCCAAAGGCTTCGCCATCGGCGCGGCGGTCACCGCGCCCTGACCGCCCGTCCCCGCCGCCCTCCCGTGCCGCTCCGCCGGAGGGGCGGCTCAGCTTTTGCGGTGGCCCACCAGGCGCGGCCGCTGCTCCAGGCCGTCGAGGCCGTGCCAGGCGAGGTTGACCAGGTGGGCCGCGACCTCCGCCTTCTTGGGCTTGCGGACGTCGAGCCACCACTGGCCCGTCAGGGCCACCATGCCGACCAGGGCCTGCGCGTACAGCGGGGCGAGCTTCTGGTCGAAGCCGCGGGTCTTGAACTCCAGACCCAGGATGTCCTCCACCTGCGTGGCGATGTCGCTGATCAGTGAGGCGAAGGTGCCCGTCGACTGGGCGACGGGGGAGTCGCGGACGAGGATGCGGAAGCCGTCCGTATAGGTCTCGATGTAGTCGAGCAGGGCGAAGGCGGCCTGTTCCAGGAGCTCGCGCGGGTGACCCGCGGTGAGGGCGCCCGTCACCATGTCGAGGAGCTGCCGCATCTCGCGGTCGACGACCACCGCGTACAGCCCCTCCTTGCCGCCGAAGTGCTCGTACACCACCGGCTTGGAGACCCCGGCCTTGGCCGCGATCTCCTCCACCGACGTGCCCTCGAACCCCCGCTCGGCGAAGAGTGTGCGACCGATGTCCAGCAACTGCTCCCGGCGCTCCGCGCCGGTCATCCGCACCCGGCGGGTGCGTCTGGCCCCCTGCGCGGGAGTCAGGTCCTTCTTACCGGAGGTTTTGCTGTCGATCGCCACGCCGTCCATCATGCCGCCTGAGCGGCGTCCTTCTGTTCGCCGTCGGCCGCCCGGGCGCTCTCCTCGCCGGGCCGCGGCTTGCGCCGCGCGGCGATGCGGCCCGCGCTCGGCCAGCGCACGTCGTACGCCCAGCCGGCCAGCTCGAACCAGCGGATGAGGCGGGCGCTGGAGTCCAGCTGGCCCCGCAGCACCCCGTGCCGCGCCGAGGTCGGGTCGGCGTGGTGCAGGTTGTGCCAGGACTCGCCGCAGGACAGGATCGCCAGCCACCACACGTTCCCGGAGCGGTCCCGGGACTTGAACGGCCGCTTGCCGACCGCGTGGCAGATCGAGTTGATCGACCAGGTCACATGGTGCAGCAGCGCCACCCGGACCAGTGAACCCCAGAAGAACGCGGTCACCGCCCCCTGCCACGACCACGTCACCAGCCCGCCCACCAGCGGCGGGATCAGCAGCGAGATCGTCGTCCAGAGGACGAACGTACGGGAGACGAAGCGGATCGCCGGGTCCTTGATGAGGTCCGGCGCGTACTTGTGCTGCGGCGTCTGCTCCTCGTCGAACATCCAGCCGACATGCGCCCACCACAGCCCCTTCATCAGGGCCGGCACGGTCTCCCCGTAACGCCACGGCGAGTGCGGATCCCCCTCGGCGTCGGAGAACTTGTGGTGCTTGCGGTGGTCCGCCACCCAGCGGACCACCGGCCCCTCCACCGCCAGCGAACCCATGATCGCCAGGGCGACGCGCAGCGGCCGTTTGGCCTTGAACGAGCCATGGGTGAAGTAACGGTGGTACCCGATGGTGATTCCGTGGCAGCCGATGAAGTACATCGCCGTCATCAGCCCCAGGTCGAGCCAGCTGACCCCCCAGCCCCAGGCCAGGGGGACCGCGGCGAGCAGGGCGACGAAGGGGATGGTGATGAACAGCAGCAGCGTGATCTGTTCGATCGACCGCTTGCTGTCACCACCCAGCGTGGCGACGGGGAGCGGGGCCTCCTGGGCCTTCGGCACATCCTCGATCAGGTCGGGGCTTGCAGTCATGGATTCCCTCGTGGGGGTCGGGGAGCTGGCTACGGTTCCGTAACCTACGGCAACGTAAGTATGGCAGGGCCCCGGCGGGGGGCAAGAGGGCTGTCGGCCGCCACCGGGCGCGCCGGGTGGCGACCTATGCTGGTGGGCGTCGGACAGCGCGGTCCGCCACCCCTCCAGACGTGCTCGGAAACACCGCTAGGAGCAGCACCTGTGAGCAGTGCCGACCCCACCAGCCTCGAAGCACAAAGCGGCGCCGCACTCCGCGCCGACATCCGCCGCCTGGGCGACCTCCTCGGCGCGACCCTCGTCCGCCAGGAGGGCGAAGAGCTCCTCGCCCTGGTCGAACGGGTCCGGGCGCTCACCCGGACCGACGGCGAGGCCGCCGCCCGCCTGCTGGGGGAGACCGACCCCGAGACCGCCGCCAAGCTGGTCCGCGCCTTCTCCACCTACTTCCACCTGGCCAACGTCACCGAACAGGTGCACCGCGCCCACGAGCTCGGCGCCCGCCGCGACGCCGAGGGCTCGATCCTGGCCCGCACCGCGGACCAGCTGAAGGACGCCGACCCCGAGCACCTCAAGGAAGCCGTCGAGCACCTCGGCGTCCGCCCCGTCTTCACCGCGCACCCCACCGAAGCCGCCCGTCGCAGCGTCCTCAACAAGCTCCTGCGCATCGCCGAACTCCTGGGCCACCAGGCCACCGGCGAGGGCGAGAAGCGCCGCACCGACCTCCGCCTCGCCGAGAACATCGACCTGCTCTGGCAGACCGACGAGCTCCGCGTCGCCCGCCCGGAGCCCACCGACGAGGCCCGCAACGCCATCTACTACCTGGACGAGCTCCACACCGGCGCCGTCGGCGATGTCCTGGAGGACCTGGCCGCCGAGCTCGACCGGGTCGGCGTCCCGCTGCCCGCCACCACCCGCCCGCTCACCTTCGGCACCTGGATCGGCGGCGACCGCGACGGCAACCCCAACGTCACCCCCCAGGTCACCTGGGACGTGCTGATCCTCCAGCACGAACACGGCATCACCGACGCCGTCGAACTCGTCGACAAGCTCCGCGTCGCCCTCTCCAACTCCATCCGCAACAGCGGCGCCACCGAGGAACTGCTCGCCTCCCTCCAGCGCGACCTCGAACTCCTCCCGGAGATCAGCCCCCGCTACAAGCGCCTCAACGCCGAGGAGCCCTACCGGCTCAAGGCCACCTGCATCCGCCAGAAGCTCCTCAACACCCGCGAGCGCCTGGCCCACAACACCCCCCACCAGGAAGGCCGCGACTACCTCGGCACCGCCGACCTGCTCGCCGACCTCCAGCTCATCCAGGACTCGCTGCGCGCCCACCGCGGCGGCCTCATCGCCGACGGCCGGCTGGAGCGCGCCCTGCGCACCCTCGCCGCGTTCGGCCTCCACCTCGCCACCATGGACGTCCGCGAGCACGCCGACGCCCACCACCACGCCCTCGGCCAGCTCTTCGACCGGCTCGGCGAGGAATCCTGGCGCTACGCCGACATGCCGCGCGAGTACCGCCGCAAGCTCCTCGCCAAGGAGCTGCGCTCCCGCCGCCCGCTCGCCCCCAGCCCGGCCCCCCTCGACGCGGCCGGCGCCAAGACCCTCGGCGTCTTCCACACCGTCCGCGAGGCCCTGGACCGCTTCGGCCCCGAGGTCGTCGAGTCGTACATCATCTCCATGTGCCAGGGCGCCGACGACGTCTTCGCCGCCGCCGTCCTCGCCCGCGAGGCCGGGCTGATGGACCTGCACGGCGGCTGGGCGAAGATCGGCATCGTCCCGCTGCTGGAGACCACCGACGAGCTCCGCGAAGCCGACCGGATCCTCGACGACATGCTCGCCGACCCCTCCTACCGGCGGCTCGTCGCCCTCCGCGGCGACGTCCAGGAGGTCATGCTCGGCTACTCGGACTCCTCCAAGTTCGGCGGCATCACCACCAGCCAGTGGGAGATCCACCGCGCCCAGCGCCGGCTCCGCGACGTCGCCCACCGCTACGGCGTCCGCCTCCGGCTGTTCCACGGCCGCGGCGGCACCGTCGGCCGCGGCGGCGGCCCCACCCACGACGCGATCCTCGCCCAGCCCTGGGGCACCCTCGACGGCGAGATCAAGGTCACCGAACAGGGCGAGGTCATCTCCGACAAGTACCTCATCCCGGCCCTCGCCCGGGAGAACCTCGAACTGACCGTCGCCGCCACCCTCCAGGCGTCCGCCCTGCACACCGCGCCCCGCCAGTCCGACGAGGCGCTCGCCCGCTGGGACGCCGCCATGGACACGGTGTCCGACGCGGCGCACGGCGCGTACCGGCGCCTGGTCGAGGACCCCGACCTCCCGGCGTACTTCTTCGCCTCCACCCCCGTGGACCAGCTCGCCGAACTCCACCTCGGCTCCCGCCCGTCCCGCCGCCCCGACTCCGGCGCCGGCCTCGACGGACTCCGGGCCATCCCCTGGGTCTTCGGCTGGACCCAGTCCCGGCAGATCGTCCCCGGCTGGTACGGCGTCGGCTCCGGTCTCAAGGCCGCCCGCGAGGCCGGACTCGACACGGTCCTGGAAGAGATGCACGAGCGCTGGCACTTCTTCCGCAACTTCCTCTCCAACGTGGAGATGACCCTCGCGAAGACCGACCTGCGCATCGCCCGGCACTACGTCGACACACTCGTCCCCGACGAGCTCAAGCACGTCTTCGAAGCGATCAAGGCCGAGCACGAGCTGACCGTCCAGGAGGTGCTGCGCATCACCGGCGAGCGCGAACTCCTCGACTCCAACCCGGTGTTGCGGCAGACCTTCCACATCCGGGACGCCTACCTCGACCCGATCTCCTACCTCCAGGTCACGCTGCTGCACCGACAGCGGCAGGCGGCGGCCCGTGGGGAGGAGCCCGATCCGCTGCTGGCCCGGGCGTTGCTGCTCACGGTGAACGGTGTGGCGGCGGGGTTGCGCAACACGGGCTGAGGCCGTGGTGGGGCGCCTGCGGCGGGCGGCGCCCCGGTCCCTCCCCCAGACCCCCTTGTCCTCAAACGCCGGACGGGCTGACTTGTCAGCCCGTCCGGCGTTTGAGGACGCGCGCCGCAGGCGCGCTTGGGGGGTGCGGGGGCTCGCCCCCGCAAGAAATGGGAAGGGGCGGGGCTGGGGCAAACCCCCTACGAGTTGTACGTGCTCTGAGCCCGCTCCAACCCATCCACGATCAGCGACTCGACCGCATCCGCGGCCCGGTCCACCTCAAAGGCAAGATCCTTCCGCTCGGCGGAAGAGAAATCCTTCAGCACGAAGTCGGCGACCTGCATCCGCCCCGGCGGCCGCCCGATCCCGAACCGCACCCGGCAGTAGTCGGCCCCCATCGCCTTGGTGATCGACTTCAGACCGTTGTGCCCGTTGTCGCCCCCGCCCAGCTTCAGCCGCAACTGCCCGAAGTCGATGTCCAGCTCGTCGTGCACCGCGACGATCCGCTCGACGGGCACCTTGTAGAAGTCGCGCAGCGCGGCCGTCGGCCCGCCGGACAGGTTCATGAAGGACATCGGCTTGGCGATCACGACGCGGCGGCTCGACGGGCCGGGCGGTCCCAGTCGTCCCTCCACGACCTGGGCGCGAGCCTTGTGCGCCTTGAACTTCGCGCCGATCCGCTCCGCGAGCAGGTCGGCGACCATGAAGCCCACGTTGTGCCGGTTGCCCGCGTACTCGCCACCGGGGTTGCCCAGGCCCACGATCAGCCAGGGGCCCGTGCTCGTGGCGTCCGTCGTCGTCATCCGCATAACTCCTTCATACACAGACCGCCGCCCCGCTCCGGGTCAGGAGCGGGGCGGCGGCCGGAGGAAAGTGAGGCTCAGCGCGAGGCTCAGGCCTCGGCGCCCTCGGCGGCCTCGTCCGCCGGAGCGGCCTGGCCGGCGACGACGTGCAGGACGACCGCGTCGGCGTCCACGGCCAGCTCGACACCGGCCGGCAGGACGACGTCCTTGGCGAGGACGGAGGCACCGGCCTCCAGGCCCGCGATGGAGACGACGACGGCCTCGGGGATGTGGGTGGCCTCGGCCAGGACCGGCAGGGCGGTCAGGGTGTGCTCGAGCAGGTTGCCGCCGGGGGCCAGGTCACCCTCGGTCTGGACCGGAACCTCGACGGTGACCTTCTCGCCGCGCTCGACGACCAGCAGGTCGACGTGCTCCAGGAAGCCCTTCAGCGGGTCACGCTGGACCTGCTTGGGGATGACGAGCTCGTCGCGGCCCTCGATGTCCAGGGAGAGCAGGACGTTGGGGGTCTTGAGCGCCATCATCAGGTCGTGGCCCGGGAGGGACACGTGGACGGGCTCGCCACCGTGGCCGTAGATGACGGCGGGAACCTGGTTGGCGCGGCGGATGCGGCGGGCGGAGCCCTTGCCGAACTCGGTGCGGACGGCGGCGGCGAGCTTGATCTCGGCCATGGTGCACTCCTCGGAGGTCGTGTGCGGACAGGGTCACCCGGCCCACGAACGGCCTGCTACGAAGAGCGCGTCGATAACGGACCGCCACACCGAGACGAAAACGGTGCGGCCTCCCTCGCCGAGCAACTCCAGGAGTCTACCCGGCGCGGGAGGCCGCACCGAAATCGATCTACGATCTGCGACCTACGACGGCCGTCAGGCCTGCTCGTCGAAGAGGCTCGTCACCGAACCGTCCTCGAAGACCTCGCGCACCGCGCGGGCGATCGTCGGGGCGATCGACAGCACCGTGATCTTGTCGAGCTCCAGCTCGTCCGGGGTCGGCAGGGTGTTGGTGAACACGAACTCGCTGACCTTGGAGTTCTTCAGCCGGTCCGCGGCCGGGCCGGAGAGCACACCGTGGGTGGCGGTGACGATGACGTCCGCGGCACCGTGGGCGAACAGGGCGTCCGCCGCGGCGCAGATGGTGCCACCGGTGTCGATCATGTCGTCCACCAGTACGCAGACACGATCCTTCACGTCACCGACGACCTCGTGCACCGTGACCTGGTTGGCGACATCCTTGTCGCGGCGCTTGTGGACGATCGCCAGCGGGGCACCGAGCCGGTCGCACCAGCGGTCGGCGACGCGCACGCGGCCGGCGTCCGGGGAGACGACGGTCAGCTTGTCGCGGTCGACCTTGGCGCCCACGTAGTCCGCCAGGATCGGCAGCGCGAACAGGTGGTCCACCGGGCCGTCGAAGAAGCCCTGGATCTGGTCGGTGTGCAGGTCGACCGTGAGGAGGCGGTCGGCACCGGCGGTCTTCATCAGGTCCGCGATGAGACGGGCCGAGATGGGCTCGCGGCCGCGGTGCTTCTTGTCCTGACGGGCGTAGCCGTAGAACGGCAGGATCACGGTGATGCTCCGCGCGGAGGCCCGCTTCAGAGCGTCGATCATGATCAGCTGTTCCATGACCCACTTGTTGATGGGAGCCGTGTGGCTCTGCATCAGAAAGCAGTCGGCGCCGCGCGCGGATTCCTGGAAGCGGACGTAGATCTCACCGTTGGCGAAGTCGAAGGCCTTGGTCGGGACCAGGCCGACGCCCAGCTGATGCGCGACCTCCTCGGCAAGCTCGGGGTGGGCGCGGCCGGAGAAGAGCATCAGCTTCTTCTCGCCGGTCGTCTTGATCCCGGTCACAGCACAGTCTCCTTGGATGTCGCATTGTGTGCGCTTATCACGGTACGCCCCGTTCGACGCTGCCGTTGTCAGGTCACTGCTCCCCGTCGTGCTCCTGGAGAGCGGCGGAAGCGGCCTGTGCGGCGGCGCTTCCCGGGCGCTTTCGAGCCACCCAGCCCTCGATATTCCGCTGCTGACCGCGTGCGACGGCGAGCGAACCCGGGGGCACATCCTTGGTGATGACGGAGCCGGCGGCGGTGTACACGCCGTCCCCGATCGTGACCGGAGCCACAAACATGTTGTCGCTGCCGGTGCGGCAGTGCGAGCCGATCGTCGTGTGGTGCTTGTTCACACCGTCGTAGTTCACGAAGACGCTCGCGGCACCGATGTTGGTGTGATCGCCGATCGTGGCGTCGCCCACATAGGAGAGATGCGGCACCTTCGTGCCCTCGCCGACCTCGGCGTTCTTCATCTCCACATACGCGCCGGCCTTCGACTTGCGGCCGAGCTTCGTCCCGGGCCGCAGATAGGCATACGGACCGACCAGGGCCCCCTCGCCGACCACCGCGCCGTCGGCCACCGAGTTGTCCACCCGGGCCCCGGCCGCGACCGTGGTGTCCGTCAGCCGCGTGTTCGGGCCGACCTCGGCGCCGGTGGCCACATGCGTGGCGCCCAGCAGCTGCGTCCCCGGGTGCACCAGCGCGTCCGCCTCGAACGTCACCGTGACGTCCACCCACGTCGTCGCCGGGTCCACGACCGTCACACCGGCCATCATCGCGTCGTGCAGCAGCCGCTCGTTGAGCAGCCGGCGGGCCTCCGCCAGCTGGACACGGTTGTTGATGCCCAGGATCTCCCGGTGGTCGTCGGCGACCGCCGCGCCCACCCGGTGCCCGGCCTCGCGCAGGATCCCCAGCACGTCGGTGAGGTACTCCTCACCCTGGCTGTTGTCCGTCCGCACCTTGCCCAGCGCGTCCGCCAGCAGCCGGCCGTCGAACGCGAACACCCCGGAATTGATCTCGCGGATCGCCCGCTGCGTCTCGGTGGCGTCCTTGTGCTCGACGATCTCCGTCACCGCACCCGTCGCCTCGTCCCGGACGATCCGCCCGTACCCCGTCGAGTCCGGCACCTCGGCCGACAGCACGGTCACCGCGTTGCCGTCGGCGGCGTGGGTCTCGGCCAGGCGCCGCAGGGTGGTGCCGGTGAGCAGCGGGGTGTCACCGCAGACGACGATCACGGTGCCGTCGGGACGGATGCCCTCACGGGACAGCTCCTCCAGGCCCATGCGCACCGCGTGCCCGGTGCCGTTCTGCTCCAGCTGGACGGCGGTGCGGACATCGGGGTCGATCTCGCCGAGGTGCGCCGACACCTGCTCCCTGGCGTGCCCGACGATCACGACGAGCTGCTCCGGCTCCAGCTCGCGCGCGGCGGCGACGACATGCCCGACGAGGGACCGGCCGCAGATCGAGTGCAGGACCTTGGGGGTCGCCGACTTCATGCGGGTGCCCTCACCCGCTGCGAGAACGACGACGGCTGCCGGGCGGTTGGCGCTCACGGGTGTGCCCTTCGGCTTCGGGGTTACGAGGGGGTGACATCCGCAGGATACCGGTGCGTAGAAGGGCCGGAACGCGGACGGGTCCTGACCTGGGCGGTCAGGACCCGAACCTGGATGGCTCCCTCGCCAGGACTCGAACCTGGAATAAGTCATCCAAAGTGACCAGTGTTGCCGATTACACCACGAGGGATAGCAAGCCGTCCCAAAAGGGACATTGTGCTAGGCGGATTGCCTGGCCCCCAACACTATGCCGTACCACCACCCTTCGATGCGACGGTATAGATCGGCTCCCCCGCGAACCCGGACGACGAGACAGCCCCGATACGCGTCCCCGACGTTCTTGCGGACCGTTTTCGGGTTGTGCTTCTTGAGTGTCGTTTTGTCGAGTCCGGACTTGTCGATTCCGATCTGTCCGGCCCAGTACCGCTCGGCGCCCTCGACGTCCGCCGACTCGTGGATCATGACGCGGTAGGCCAGCCGGTCCGGCTCGACACCCAGCAGCCGCAGCCAGGCGAGATACAGCGTGATCATTCCCACGTCGCTGTTGACGAAGGTGACGGCTTCATGTCGGCGATGCGGCTTGTCCTTGGTTCCCTCCGACCAGTAGAGCCCCACGCCGATCAGGAACAGCTCCCGGTCCGTCAGGTGGCCGATCTCGCACGCCGCGTCCAGCTTCGTCTGCCGCCGCTCGACGTCACGTCGCCGCAGGGTGGCCTCCCAGCCCCGGCGTGCGATCTCCGACGCCTCTTCCCTGGTCCGTGGCGCGGGTTTCGGCAGGTCCCGCACCCACAGGGAAATCGAGCTCTTCGAGCAGCCCAGCTCCAGCTGGATCCGGTCATAGGTCATGCCCTGTGCGCGCAGCTCCCTGGCCCTTGCCCGCAGGTCGTCCTTGGCGCGGGGGCGCTTCGTCCACTCCGGGGGCGGCTCTCCTTCCAGCAGGCGGTTGAGGAGGTCGTTGTTGCCGATGCCGAGCCGGTCGCGGATCTGCCGTCGGCTCAGCCCTTCCCCGCGGAGGAGTATGGCTTGTTCTCGTAGCGCCTCGAACGTGTGTGACCCGTCGCGCAGGCCGCCCACCCCGTCGCCGTCACGGCGTCGTGCCTCGGTCATGGAACCAGCTTGGCTTCGGGCGGAGGAGGTTTGGGCGAATGCCTGAGCGATT
This sequence comes from Streptomyces mobaraensis, assembly GCF_020099395.1. NCBI lineage: Bacteria > Bacillati > Actinomycetota > Actinomycetes > Kitasatosporales > Streptomycetaceae > Streptomyces > Streptomyces mobaraensis. The sequence continues at coordinate 4,497,654 of NZ_CP083590.1, forward strand.
CACCAGTTCGAGCGAAGGGGGCGGCCATTCGCTTCCGCTCCTGCCGTTTGCGTGCTGCTGTCAGTTTTTCGAAAACCGTTGGCCCGCCCCCGTAGTCTGGGTGGTATGACCACAACGGGGGCAATCACGGAGGCGGGCGCCCGGGGCGCGCCCGCGGGGCCGTGGTGGTGGGCCAGGCGGCGGGGCATGGTGCTGGACGTCGTCCTGGCGTTGATGTCGGTGATCGAGTGCACCTTCGAGGGGCTCTCGTTCGCGCATGAGGTGGGGGCTCCGGGGGTGCTCGGAGCGCTGGCGGGGATACCGGTCGGCGGCGCGCTGCTGGTGCGCCGGAAGTGGCCGGCGGCGGTGGTGCTGGTGTCGATCGCCGTCACCCCGGCCGAGATGGGCGTCCTGCTCGGGATCGTGGGGCTCTACACCCTCGCCGCGGCGGACGTGCCGCGGCGGATCGTCGTCGTCCTCGCGGTGGCCTCTATGGCCGGGACGCTGCTCGTCTCCGCCGCCCGGTTCCACCGCGACGCCACGGCCTCGGGTCTGGAGTCGAGCCTGGTCACGGCGGTCCTCTTCTCCTCCGTCATGGCCCTGGGGCTGACGGCGCCGCCGCTGCTCCTCGGCCTGTACGTGGGCGCCCGCCGCAGGCTGGTGGAGAGCCTGCGCGAGCGGGCCGACGGGCTGGAGCGGGAGCTGTCGCTGCTGGCCGAACGGGCCGAGGAGCGCGCCGAGTGGGCCCGCAGCGAGGAGCGGACGCGGATCGCCCGCGAGATGCACGACGTGGTGGCGCACCGGGTCTCCCTGATGGTGGTGCACGCGGCGGCGCTCCAGGCGGTGGCTTTGAAGGATCCGGAGAAGGCGTCCCGGAACGCCGAGCTCGTCGGTGACATGGGCCGGCAGGCGCTGACCGAGCTGCGCGAGATGCTCGGTGTGCTGCGCGCCAAGCCCGACGGCGCGGCGGAACCGGCGGCGGCGCAGGAGCCCGAGCGGCTGGCGGCGGTGGCCGCGGCGGCCTCGGCGCGGGTGCGGCGGTCCGCCGACGCCTTGGCCACGGGTGCCGCGGACGGGCCGCGCCTCGTCCAACTCGCGGATCTGGTGGGGCAGTCGCGGCAGGCGGGGATGGCCGTCGAGTTCTCGGTCGAGGGTGAGCAGCGCACGTACACCGCCCGGGTGGAGAGCACCGCGTACCGCGTGGTGCAGGAGGCGCTGACCAATGTCCACAAGCACGCGCCCGGGGCCGCGGCCCGGGTGCGGGTCGCGCACCGGGAGGGCGAGGTGGCCCTCCAGGTGGAGAACGGGCCGTCGGACGGCGGGACGGACGCGGGGCTGCCGAGCGGCGGCAACGGTCTGGTCGGGATGCGGGAGCGGGTGACGGCGCTGGGCGGCGTGTTCGTCTCCGGGCCCACGGACCGGGGCGGGTTCCGGGTCTCGGCCGTGATTCCGGACGCGGCGGAGGCGGCGGACGCGGCGTGAACAGCCCGTCTGGGGAGGTTTGAGGACCTCGCGGGGGCGCGGTCGCGATGCGGGGTCCGGGGGCTTCGCCCCCGGGAAACGGCGGAGGGGTGGGGCCGGGGTACGGCCGCCCGCAGGGCGCAGCCCCGCGCCGCCGCTCAGCGGCCGCAGCCGCTTCGGCCGCCTCAGCCGTCTCAGCCGCCGAACGTGAGCCGAGCCGGCCGCGTCCCCGTCACCAGCGCCCCGATCGCGTGGTCGATGTCGGAGCCGAGGAACCAGTCGCCGGTGTGGTCCAGGCTGTAGACCCGCCCGTGGGCGTCGATGGTGAGGAGCGCCTGCCCGTCGAGCTCCTGCCCGAGCGGGCAGACCTCGGTGCCGAGCGCGCGGCCGAGGTCGGCGACGGTCCGGGCGAGGTGCAGTCCGTGCAGCGGGTCGATGTGGAACGGGGTCGGCGCGATGTGCTTGCCCGCGCCCGGCCCCGCGACGCGCAGTCCGCCGAACTCGGCCCACGCCTCGACGGCGGCGGGGAAGACGGTGTGCCGGTGTCCGGCGGGCGACACATGGGCGCGGAGGGCGTCGGCCCACTTCTCGGCGGCCTTGATGTCCCAGCGGCCGGGCTGCCAGCCCGCCTCGCGCAGGGCGGCGTCGACGGCGACGGGGAACCGGGTGGCTGCGGTGCGGTCGAAAGCGCGCATGGAGGTCAGGGCCTGCCTCGTTCCGTGGTGGTGGGGTCGATGGCGCGGACGCCGAAGTGGGCGAGGAGCGCGGTGCAGGACCGGCAGGGCGGGGCGTAGGCGCCGTGCCGGGGATCGCCGTCCTCGCGGATGTGCCGGGCGGTGATCTTCGACTGCTTGAGCGCGCGGCGGGCCTCGCCGTGGGTGAGCGGTTTGCGGGAGGCACGTTTGCTGCGGCCCGCCTCGTGGGTGGTGAGGAAGCGGGTGAGGAGCAGCGCCTCGGGGCAGCGGCCGGTGAAGCGCTCGCGGCGGTCGCTGGTGAGTGTGTCCAGGAAGTCCTGGACGAGGGGGTGCAGGGCGGGTGGCTGTTCTGCCTTGCCCGCGGTGCAGGTCAGCGTGGTGCCGCGGACGGAGAGCGCGGCGGCGACGGCGGGCAGGATGCCGTCGCGGCGGTGGAGCAGCACCGGTGGACGGTCGGCGTCCTCGGTGGCGCTCCAGCTGAGCCGGGGGTCGCCGGGCGCGGCGGTCCGACCGTCGGTGCTCCCGGTCAGGGGTTGGTGGTCCTGTGTTGTGTGCATGGTGGTTCTTCCCTCCCTGCAATCCCCCTGTTGCGGGGATCAGCCTGCCAAACGGGGTGGTGGGAGTGGAAGGCAGGGCGGTGTTGCGTGTGTCTGGTGTGCCGGAATAGGTGAGAGGGACGCGAGTCGTGGCACGGGGGTGAGGCGGTCGCGGTGTGGGGGTTTGCCGGGGCGTGAGGGGTTTCTGCGGTTCTCCCGGGTCCGGTGCGGTCGGCCGTGTTCCGGGCCGGGCCTCTCCGGACTGGGCGCTGCCGGACTGGGCGCCTTCGGGATCGGCGTGCGCTCCGGCCGGACGCCTTCGGGACCGGCGTGCGCTCCGGCCGGACGCCTCCGGGACCGGCGTGCGCTCCGGCCGCGTACGCGTGCGCCCGGGCGCTCCGTCGCGTACGGCGTCCCTCCCCGGCGGAGGCCGGAACCCGGGCCGGTGGCGCGGGCGTTCTCCGCAGGAGAGCGTCCTCCCCACCCACGGGCGGGGAGCCGTCTTGCGGCACCGCATAGGCTGTCCGTCACGAGGCCGTCCCGGCCGCGGGATCCGTCACCCGCCGCCGGGACCGCGAACGTCGCAGAACACGCCAGCCAAGCAGGGGGCATCCGCCATGACGACAGGTCGGCTCGGGCAGCAGGCCGCGCCACCGAACACGGCCTACGCCGGGCAGGTCGTGCACTTCCCGGACCCCGTCCGGCACGGCCGTTACCCCCAGGGCGTGCGGGTGGACGAGGACGGGTACCCCGACTTCTCCCCGTACGCCCGCGCCGCCGCCGAGATCGCGGATCCGCCGGAGGGCTTCGGCGTGGACGAGCTGCGGCTGACCGACTACGTCTCCGCCAACGCCGCGCTGCACGCGGAGGGCCACGAACTCTGGGCGAGCCTGCACCCGGTGGCCACCCCGCACGGCTGGACCTGGCACCACGTGGCCGGAACGCGCCGGCTGGAGCTGGTGCCGGCCGAGGTGAAGGCGCTGCTGCGGCACCACGGCGGGCTGGCGACGGCCGCCGTGGACCAGGAGAAGCGCGGCACCCGGCCGCTCCAGGAGACCCGGCCGGTGCACTTCGCGCTCCCGCAGCGGGAACTGGCCGTGACGGAGGAGCAGGTGCAGGGCGTCGAGGAGGACCTCGGCTACCGGCTGCCCGGCGCCTACCGGGCGTTCCTCAAGGCGGCCGGCGGCTGCGCCCCGGTGGGCGCCGCGCTCGACGCGGAGCTGGGACTGCTGCTGGACCAGCCGTTCTTCACGGTCCGCGAGGAGGCGGCGGTCAACGACCTCGTCTACGTCAACAAGTGCCTGCGCGACCACTTCACCAAGGACTACCTCGGGGTGGCCTTCGTGCAGGGCGGTGTGCTGGCGGTCAAGGTGAAGGGCGAGGCGACCGGTTCGGTCTGGTTCTGCCCGTACGACGACGCCCGCGACCAGGACGGCTGGACGGTGCAGGAGCGGGTGGAGCGGCTGCTGCTGCCCTGTGGTGAGGACTTCGACGCCTTCCTGTCCCGGCTGGCGGGCGGACCGCCCGAGCTGGAGACGGTGGCGAACCTGATGGTCGACGGCGGCTTCGCGTACGCCGTCCCGGTGGAGGGGTGAGCGCGGTGGTGACCTTCGCGCAGGCTCAGGAGCGCGCGGAGCGCTGGGTCAACGGCGACGTTCCGGCGTATCTGCACCGCGAGGTGAAGGTGCGCGAGTTCGACCTGGGCTTCGTCGCCTGGGCCGAGGACCGCGAGGGCGTGGCCTCCACGGACAGCGCCCGCTCGCGGCTGGTGATCGCGCGCGACAGCGGGGAGACCACGCTGTGGCCCGGGCTGCCGGTCGGCGAGGTGATCCGGCGGTACGAGGAGGAGTACGGCACCGCGGCCGAGCCGGCGCCGGTGGCGGACGAGCCGCCGCGGCGGGTGGACCTGAACGCGACGTCGTTCCTGCTGAGCCCGCCGCAGTGGCTCCAGGACGCGGCCGACGCGATGGGCATCCCGGACCGCAAGCGCGAGCGGGAGCCGGAGCGGGAGCGGGACTCCGCGGCGGCGCGGTCCGGTTCCGCTGAGGCGGATGACACGTCGGGCGGGGTGGGCGCGGCGGCTGCGACGGGTACGTCCGGTGTGCCGGGTGCGTCCGGCGGTACGTCCGGCGGAGGCCCCGCCGGTGCGACGGGCTCCGGGGCGGCCGCTCCCGCTTCTGCTCCCGCATCGAGTGGTGCGTCCGGTGCGTCCGGTGCGCCCAGGGCGGACAAGGCCCCGGGCCCAGAGAACGCGTCCACTTCGACCCCCTCCCCTTCCCCTTCTGCCTCCCCTTCTCAGGCGCCGGCCCCCGAGCCCGTCTGGGCGGGTGCCGACGTCTCGACGCATGCGGACGACGACACCGGGAACCTGCCCGCGACCGTCCTCGCGCCGGCGCTGTCCGGTTCGGACGCCGACGACACGCCCCCGCCGGGCGTGCGGCCGGACGCGAAGACCGAGCTGATGCCCGGGGGCAGTTCGCTGCCGCGAACGCGGCTGGCCCCCGCGATCGAGGAGCCCGGCGGCTCGCGTCCGGCGCCGGGCGCTCCGGCCGGACCGCCGGCCGCGCCTGGTCCCGTCGTCCCGCCGCAGGCGCCGAACGTGCCGCCCGCGGGCCCGGCCGCGCCGCCGGCCGCCCCCAACGCCCCTGCGGGCGCCGGTGGTTCGGGTCACCAGGTGCCCGCCGGCGGGTCGGCCGCCTACGCGGCGACGATGCTCGCGACGCCGGGCACTCCCGGGATGCCCGGGATGCCGGGGGCGCCCGGTGGCCCGGCGGGTCCTGGCGCCGCACCCGCCGCGTCCGCCCCGCCCGGCCCTGGAGCGGGCCCGTCCGCCCCGGGCGTCCCGCCCGTACCGGCCGCGCCCGCGGCCCCCGGCGTACCCCCTGCGCAGCCGGGGACGCCGCCCGCCGCGCCCGGGACGCCGCCGGGCGGTGTGCACGCCGCCGCGACGATGCTCGCCGGGGCCAACGTGCCGGGGGCCCCGAACGTACCCGCCGCACCCGGCGCACCGGGAGTCCCCGGAGCCCCGGCCGCGCCGAACTCCGCCGGCGCACCGGGCGGTTCCACGCCCCCCGGCGCCCCCGGAGGCCCCGGCGTACACCCGCCGGCCGCCCCCGGCGCCCCGGGCGCCGCTCCCGGCGCCGCCGCGCCGGGCCCGCACGCTCCCGGCGCACCGGGCGCGCCCGGAGCCCCGGGCGCCCCGGCGGGCGGCGTGCACGCCGCGGCGACGATGCTCGCGAGCCCCGGTGCGCCGGGTGTCCCGCCGGTGCCCAACGCCCCGCAGCCGCCCGGCGGTTACGGCTACCCGCAGCCGCCGGCCGGTGTCCCGACCGTCGGCCCCGGCTATATGGCCGTTCTCCGCTACCGCGCCCAGGACGGTTCGGAGCAGCAGGTCATCCGGCGCAGCGCGCCGGGCACCCCGCACCCGGAGTGGCAGATCCTGCACGAGCTGCGGTCGATGAACGTGCCGCCACAGCAGGTGCTGGAGCTCCACACCGAGCTGGAGTCCTGCGACCTGCCGGGCGGTTACTGCGCGCGGATGGTCCGTGAGACCTGGCCGCAGGTGCGCGTCAGCCACACCGCGGCGTACGGCAGCGATCACGCCGGCCGCCAGCAGGGCGTACGCCACCTGCTGGAGCACCAGGGCGAGCTGCACCAGGTCGCCGGCGCCCCCGCCCGTCCGGCCCCGAACCGGGTGCCGCTGCCGCAGCCGCACCAGGTGCGCCCGGCCCCGCCGGCCGCGGTCGAGGCCATCGCGCAGGAACTGCTGGAATCGTTCGGTCCGCAGGGCGTCTTCCGTTTCGACCAGCGTGCCGTGTCCCGGCAGGGCGTCCCGGACGTGGTGGCGCAGACGCTGGTGTGGGCGGGGCTGCCGGCCGACTTCGGGCCGTTCTTCTGGGCGCAGGCCCAGCCGGGCCGCCCGGTGCCGACGCTCGCGGAACTGGCGGTCGAGCGCGGGGTCCAGCCGGCGTCGGACGCCGGTTCGTACCTGGTGATGGGCAGCGACTTCGGACGGCAGCTCTGCGTCCAGTACGGTACGGCGCACATCGTGGCCGTCCCGCTGGAGGCGGGCCCCGACGGACGGCCGGCCGTGCCGCAGTTCGTCAACACGAGCCTTCCTCAGTTCGTACGCTCTTTGGCGTTGCTCGGGCGCATGTGGCGCTGGCGCTACGGTCTGACGCCGGAGCAGGCTGGGCGCTGGACCGTGGACTTCCAGGACCAGATCGCCGCGCTGGACCCGGTGGCCTTCTCGTCGCCGGAGAACTGGTGGGCGGTGCTGCTGGAGCAGATGTGGGACGGTCTCTTCTAGCGGCCGGCCGGGATTCGACGGCGGCAGGGCGCTCGGCCCCGCGCACGGGGGACCGGGCGCTCTGCGCTGCCGGTCGGCGCATCCTTGACAGAACAACCAGGCGGAGTGTCGTGTTTTGGGCACTTCCCTCGTGCGGGAATGATGTGCGCCTGACCGCGTCGCAGACCGGGTTTCCGGATATAAGGGGCTACAAGCATGAGTGCATCGGTGTCACCTGACGGTTTCACTGTCGTACGAGGCCGCGGCTACCGGCCTGACCAGGTTGAGCGCGCTCTCGCCGAGTTCGCGCGGCAGCGCGACACCTCCTGGGAGCGCGCGGCGCGGCTCACCGTCCTCGCGCGGGAGATGGAGGACGAGGTCCAGCGCCTCCGGCAGGTGGTGGCGCAGCTGCCCCCGCAGACGTACGAGACGCTGGGGCCCCGCGCCCAGGGCCTGATCGCCACCGCGGAGGCGGAGGCGCTCGGCCTGAAGGAGCGGACGGACGCCGAGGCCGCCGAGATGCACGACGCGGCGGGCGCCTACGCCCGCAAGGTCCGCGACGCCGCCCACGAGTACCAGGTCGAGGTGCGGGCGGAGGCCGAGGAGTGGGCCCGGCAGGCGCAACTCGCGGCTCAGACGGTCGCGGACGAGCTCCGCGCGACGGCCCGTCAGGACGCCAAGCAGTGGCGCGCCGACGCCGAGGCGGCCCTTCAGGAGATGCGGGAACGCACCGCCGCGATGCTGGCCGACCAGGAGAAGGAGCACGCCGAGCGCTGGGAGGCGGCGGGCCGCGAGGACGCCGAGCGCGAGGCCGCGATGGACGCGCGGGTGGCCGCCATGGAGGAGTACGCGCGGTCCACCCTCAACGAGGCGCAGCGCCGGTACGCGGACGCCGAGGAGGCGGCGCGGCACGGCCAGGAGGACGCGGAGGCGCAGGCCGCGTCGCTGATCGCGCAGGCCCGGGTACGGGAGGAGCGGATCGCGCGGGAGACCGAGCGGGTGCTCCGGGAGCACGAGGAGCGGCGCGAGGAGTTGCGATCGCACATGGCCCACGTGCGGCACAGCCTCGCCGCCCTGACGGGCAAGCCGGTGGCCGAGGACCCGGCGCTGGGCGACTGAGGCGCCGTACGTCCCGTCCGCCGCGGGGTGGGGTGGACGGGACGTACGGGGTGGTGGCCGCGGTCAGCCGGTGGTGCGGGTGGCGGTGGCCTTGGGGCTCGGGGAAGCGGAGGCGGGTGCGCCCTTCTTGCCGCTGTCCTTGGTGTCCTTCTTGTCGCCCTTGCCGGTGTCCTTGCCCTTGTCGCCGGGCTTGCCGGATTCGGTGGGCTGGCCGGGCTTGGGGGTGACGGTCAGGGGCAGGGAAAGCTGGACGCCGTCACCGGTGGTGAGGAGAAGCGTGAAGCTGCCTGTCCGGTCGTCGGCGAAGAGCGGCGGTAGATCCACCTTGCCGTCGTCTCCCGTGGTGACCGTCACCGTGCGGGGCCGGTTGTCGCCCTCCTTGAAGTACGGACCGGTCTTCGCCGCCTTGCCGTCCTTGAGAACGGTCGCCGTGATCTTCACCTTGGCTACCGGCTTGCTCTTGCCCTCGCCCTTGGCGTTGGCCTGGAGGCTGATCGGCTGCCCGAAGGAGGCACCCACGGTGGCCGACAAGGGGGTGTTGCCGGGCCGGACGATCTCGTCGGCCTTGGGCGGCGTCGGTTCCGTGACGACCGCGGTGAAGTCGACGGCCGTACTGCTCCGGTCGCCGATGGTCGCGCGGACCGTGTAGGTCCCGGACTTGTCACCGGCGGTGAGGCCCTTCACCGTGGCCAGGCCGTCCTTGCCGGTGGTGGCGGTGACGGTGGCGGTGGTGGTCCGGCCGTCGCGGAAGCGCGGGCCGTTCTTGCCGATGACCTCGAACTGCACCCGGGTGCCTGTGACGGGTTCCCCGTCGGCGGTGACCGCGCGCACCGTCAGGGACGGGAAAGCTTTGCCCGTGTCGGCCGTCACTTCCTGATCGCTCTTCAGCTCCAGGCGGGAGGCCGTGGCCGGCGGCTTCGGCTTGTGGTCCCCGGGCTTGCCCTTGTCTCCGCCCGGCTTGTTCTGGTCGGGCTTCGGGTTGGGCTTGGGCGTCGTCGGCGTCGTGTTGCCCGGCGTGGGCCGGGACGGCGTCGTGGGCACGGTCGGCACCGTGGGCACGGTCGGGACCGTCGGAATCGTCGGCAGGGTCGTGCCGCCCGACGGCGACCCGACGGGCACATCGGACACGGCGCCCCCGCCGCCGCTCTGGTACGTGCGCATCCAGGCGAGCACCGTGTTGAGGTAGTCGCGGGAGGAGTTGTAGCGGAGGACGGCCTTCTCGACGTCCGCCTGCTTGCTCAGGTCGAGGCCGCCGGCGCACAGGTAGCGGGCGGTGCCGGCCGCCGCGTCGAAGATGTTGTTGGGGTCCTTCTGGCCGGTGCCGCGCCCGTCGGCCGCGTAGGCCTGCCAGGTGGACGGGATGAACTGCATCGGCCCGACGGCGTGGTCGAACTGCCGGTCGCCGTCGTACCGGCCGCCGTCCGTGTCGCGGACGAGCGCGAACTTCTCGCCCGTCAGGGGCGGGCCGATGATGGGCTTCGCGCTGGAGCCGTCGGCGCGGAGGCCGCCGCCCATGCCGCCGTGGTCGGACTCCACCTTGCCGATGCCCGCGATGAGTTCCCAGGGCACGTGGCAGGTGGGCCACTGCTCTCCGGCGAGCTTCTCGGCGTTCTTGTAGGCGGCCAGGGCTGTCGCGGGGATGCCGGTGGCCTTGTCCGGGCCGGCGTCGGGAGTGCCGCTGCCCGGCGCTCCCGGGGTGCCCGGCGGGGGGACGAGGTCGGGCAGGGCGAGGTTGGGGGAGCCATGCGGCAGTCTCTGCGGGTTGCCGGGCCCGGGGGCGGGGTCGCCGGCGTCCGCCGCGGTGTGCGGCGGGCTGGCGCCCACCGCCGCGGTGGTGAGGCTGGCGACGAGCAGAGCAGTGCACAGTCCCTGTCGGGAGACGCTGGCAGCGCGCGTACGAAGTATCTTCACTGAGGCTGCTTCCTTGGGAGACCGGCGGCCGGGCGCAGGGGAGGCTGTCGGACGCCCCCCCTCGGCCATAAACCCGAACACTAATTCCCTCAAGCCCCAATTGTCTTGCCCCCGGACGGGCTTCACGGTTTCTTCGCGACGCGTTCCCTCGGAAGGGACGGCGGTTCGGCCGTTTCCCTCGCGCACCATCGGCTCGCGACGCCCGGAAGAAAGCATTCCGATTCTGCACGACCCTGAGAAGGGGCCCGCTTTGGCGGTGCATCCCCTAGGGGTCGGCCCCTACGTCCCCACCGGTGGCGCTCGTCCCGCAGCAGGAGGAGTGGCGGTCCTTCCGCTCCCTAGGCTCGTCATGCGACGGCAGGCAGGCAGGCAGGCAGGCAGGCAGGCCGGAGGGCCGGGGTGGGGTCAGCCCCACCATCGGAACACCCCCGTGCCCCATCGCGGCGTCCGCCATGGAACAGCAGGCTGGTGCGAGTCCGGAGAGACCCGCCGGACTGCCTTCCGGGCGCGGCAAAGGCAGTAGCGGAAACAGCAGCAGAAACAGGAGACCCACCGTGAAGACGGCTGTATCGATTCCCGTGACCGGGAGCGGCGGAGGACGGACGGCCGTCGCGGCGAGGGCGCGTCAGGTCCTCAAGGCGTACGGGTCGGGGGAGACCCGCGTCACCGCGCTGGACCACGTCGACGTGGACATCGCCCGCGGGCAGTTCACGGCCATCATGGGCCCGTCCGGCTCCGGCAAGTCCACCCTGATGCACTGCCTCGCGGGGCTCGACACGGTCACCTCCGGCGAGATCTGGATTGACGAGACCGAGATAACCCGGCTCAAGGACAAGAAGCTCACCCAGCTCCGCCGCGACCGGATCGGTTTTATCTTCCAGGCGTTCAACCTGCTGCCGACCCTCAACGCCCTCGAGAACATCACGCTCCCCATGGACATCGCGGGCCGCAAGCCCGACCGGGACTGGCTGAACCGGGTGGTGGAGACCGTCGGCCTGGCGGGACGCCTCAAGCACCGGCCCAACCAGCTCTCCGGCGGCCAGCAGCAGCGCGTCGCCGTGGCCCGCGCGCTCGCCGCCCGGCCCGAGATCATCTTCGGTGACGAGCCGACCGGCAACCTCGACTCCCGGGCCGGCGCCGAGGTGCTGGGCTTCCTCCGCCGCTCGGTGGACGAACTCGGCCAGACCATCGTGATGGTCACCCATGACGCCGTCGCCGCCTCCTACGCCGACCGCGTGCTCTACCTGGCGGACGGGCGGATCGTCGACGAGATGCACCAGCCCACCGCCGACATGGTCCTCGAGCGCATGAAGCACTTCGACGCCCGCGGGCGGGTGTCGTGACCGTCTTCAAGACCTCCCTGCGCAACCTCCTGGCCCACAAGGGCCGGATGGCGCTGTCCGCCGTGGCCGTGCTGCTGTCGGTGGCGTTCGTCTGCGGCACGCTGGTGTTCACGGACACCATGAACGCGACGTTCGACAAGCTCTTCGCGGCCACCGCCTCGGACGTCTCGGTCACGCCCGAGAAGAAGGACGACGTCCAGTCGAGCGGGACGCCGCGGACCGTGCCCGCCTCCCTCCAGGGCAAGCTGGCCGCCGTGCCCGGCGTCGCCAGGGTCGAGCCCGAGGCGAGCAGTCAGCAGATCACCGTCGCCGACGCCCGCAACAAGGACATCGGCCCCGACTCCGGCGCCCCCACCGTGGGCACCAACTGGAGCGAGCGGCAGAAGAAGTCCGTCGAGATCACCAGCGGCCACGAGCCGCGCGGGGCCGCCGAGGCCGTCCTCGACTCCGACACCGCCGACAAGCGCGGCGTGCGGATCGGCGACACCCTCCGCGTCATCGCCGCCCCGGGCGACTTCCGCGTCCGCGTCGTCGGCCTCGCCACGTACAAGACCACCAACCCGGGCGCCGCGGTCGTCTACCTCGACACGCGTACCGCCCAGGCCCGGCTGCTCGGCACGACCGGCGGGTACAGCGGCTTCGGGCTGACCGCCGCCTCCGGCGTCAGCGACGAGCAGCTCAAGGAACGCGTCACCGCGGCCGTCGGCCCGCGCCTGACCGTGCACACCGCCGCCGAGACGGAGAAGGAGAACAAGGAGGACTTCGGCTCCGTCCTCGACGTCATGAAGTACGCGCTGCTGGGCTTCGCCGGCATCGCCGTCCTCGTGGGCATCTTCCTGATCGTCAACACCTTCTCCATGCTGGTCGCCCAGCGCACCCGTGAGATCGGCCTGATGCGGGCCATCGGCGCCGGCCGCCGCCAGGTCAACCGGTCGGTGCTCGTCGAGGCGCTGATGCTCGGTGTCATCGGCTCGGTGCTGGGCATCGGCGGCGGCATCGGACTGGCCGTCGGCCTGATGGGGGTCATGGAGTCCGTCGGCATGAACCTGGACACCGGGGAACTGACGGTCAAGGCCACCACGCCGCTCGTCGGCCTGGCCATCGGTGTGCTCGTCACCGTGTTCGCCGCCTACCTGCCCGCCCGCCGGGCCGGGAAGATCTCGCCGATGGCCGCCCTGCGCGACGCCGGCACCCCCGCCGACGGCCGCGCCGGCCGGGTACGCGCCGGCATCGGGCTGGCGCTGACCGCCGCCGGAGCCGCCGCGCTGCTCGCCGCGGGCAACGCGGACCAGGCGTCCGCCGGGTCGGGCCTCCTCGGCATCGGCGTCCTGCTGACGCTCATCGGGTTCGTGGTCGTCGGACCGCTGCTCGCCGGCTTCGTCGTCCGCGCCCTCGCCGCCGTGGTGCTCCGCGTCTTCGGCCCGGTCGGGCGGCTGGCCGAGCGCAACGCGCTCCGCAACCCCCGGCGCACCGGTGCCACCGGTTCCGCCCTGATGATCGGCCTCGCGCTGGTCGCCGCCCTGTCGGTGGTCGGTTCCTCGATGGTCGCCTCCGCCACCGACCAGCTGGACAAGTCCGTCGGAGCGGACTTCATCATCCAGGACGGCGGCGACAAGGCCCTGAGCCCGGCCGTGGAGAAGGCCGTCCTGTCGGCCCACGACATGGAGCACTTCAGCCGCTACACCCGCGTCATGGCCAAGGTCACCACCCCCGACGGCAGGACCGCCACCCAGAAGCTCACCGCCACCGACCCCACCTACGCCGACGACGTCCGGTCCGAGACCGTCCAGGGCCGGCTGAAGGACGCCTACGTCAAGGACGCCATGTCCGTGCCCGAGGGCTTCGCCAAGGACCACGGCATCCGGCGCGGCGACCGGCTGACCGTCACCATGATCGACGGCCGGACCGCCCGGCTCCGGGTCGCCGCCCTCACCTCGGACGACACGGCGCTGGACAAGGGCGCGATGTACCTGAACATCGCCACCGCCCGGACGTACCTGCCGGCGGGCGTGATGCCGCCGACCGGCATGATCCTCGCCAAGGCGAAGGACGGCCGGGCCACGGAGGCGGCCGCCTCCCTCAAGGCCGCCGTCGCCGAGTACCCGCAGATCAAGGTCCGCGACCAGGCCGACTACAAGGCCATGATCAAGGACCAGGTCGGGCAGCTGCTCAACATCATCTACGGGCTGCTGGCCCTCGCGATCATCGTCGCGATCCTCGGTGTCGTGAACACCCTCGCCCTGTCGGTCGTCGAGCGGACCCGCGAGATCGGCCTGATGCGCGCCATCGGCCTCTCCCGCCGCCAACTGCGCCGCATGATCCGCCTGGAGTCGGTGGTCATCGCCCTCTTCGGCGCCCTGCTGGGCCTCGGACTCGGCATGGGCTGGGGAACGACGGCCCAGAAGCTGCTGGCCCTGGAGGGCCTGGGCGTCCTGGACATCCCCTGGTCCACGATCACCGCCGTCTTCCTCGGCTCCGCACTGGTCGGCCTCCTCGCCGCCCTGGTCCCGGCCTTCCGGGCCGGCCGGATGAACGTCCTGAACGCCATCGCCACCGACTGATCCCGTCCGGGACCGGCAACGGCCCGGCCGCGCCACGGGGGTGCGCGGCCGGGCCTGGCGCTGCACCCAGCCCGTCCGGCGTTTGAGGACAGCACGCGAAGCGTGCTTCGGGGGTGCGGGGGCGCAGCCCCCGTGAGAAACGGAAAGTGGGGGTGCCCCCTCTGGGGGAGGGACAGGGGCAAGCCCCCCGCCCGAGGCGGAACCGGCCCGCGGCCGCCCGGGGGCGCTCCCCCGCCGTCGGGGCGCGGGCCGCCCGCCACCCACCGGCCCGCGCCCGGCCGCGCCCCGACGCCCCCACCCACCCCACCACCGCGTCGTACGCTGGAGACACACCCGGCTCGTCCCCCACGCGTCGGGCGATTCGTGTTGTCACCCTCCCGGGACGGAAGCCCCTCATGAGCCTGCACGGTCTGCTCGACGCCGTCGTCAACGATCCGGCGCTCGCCGAAGCGGTGAAGGCCGCGGGCGACGGCAACCGGCCGCACATCGACCTCGTCGGACCGCCCGCCGCCCGGCCGTTCACCATCGCCGCCCTGGCCCGCGCGGGCCGCCCCGTCCTGGCCGTCACTGCCACCGGGCGGGAGGCCGAGGACCTGGCCGCCGCGCTGCGCTCGCTGCTGCCGCCGGACGGCGTCGTCGAGTACCCGTCCTGGGAGACGCTGCCGCACGAGCGCCTCTCCCCGCGCTCCGACACCGTCGGCCGCCGGCTGGCCGTGCTCCGCCGGCTCGCCCACCCCAGCCCCGACGACCCGGCCGCCGGGCCCGTCAGCGTCGTCGTCGCGCCCATCCGGTCGGTGCTCCAGCCGCAGGTCAAGGGGCTCGGCGACCTGGAGCCCGTCAGCCTGCGCAGTGGGCAGAGCGCCGATCTCGGCGAGGTCACCGAGGCGCTGGCCGCCGCCGCGTACGCCCGGGTCGAGCTGGTGGAGAAGCGCGGCGAGTTCGCCGTCCGCGGCGGCATCCTCGATGTCTTCCCGCCCACCGAGGAGCACCCGCTGCGGGTGGAGTTCTGGGGCGACGACGTGGAGGAGATCCGCTACTTCAAGGTGGCGGACCAGCGGTCGCTGGAGGTCGCCGAGCACGGGCTCTGGGCGCCGCCCTGCCGTGAGCTGCTGCTCACCGACGCCGTCCGGGAGCGGGCCGCCGCGCTCGCCGAGGACCACCCGGAGCTCGGCGAACTCCTCGGGAAGATCGCCGAGGGCATCGCCGTCGAGGGCATGGAGTCCCTGGCGCCGGTGCTGGTGGACGACATGGAGCTGCTGCTCGACGTCCTCCCGGCCGGCAGCATGGCGGTCGTCTGCGACCCGGAGCGGGTGCGGACCCGCGCCGCGGACCTGGTCGCCACCTCGCAGGAGTTCCTCCAGGCGTCGTGGGCCGCCACCGCGGGCGGCGGCGAGGCGCCCATCGACGTGGACGCCGCCTCGCTGTGGAGCATCGCCGACGTCCGCGACCGGGCCCGCGAACTGGGCGTGATGTGGTGGTCCGTCAGCCCGTTCGCCGCCGACGAGGACCTGGACAGCGACACCCTCACCCTGGGCATGCACGCCCCCGAGACCTACCGCGGCGACACCGCCCGCGCCCTGGCCGACACCAAGGGCTGGCTGGCCGACGGCTGGCGGACGCTGTTCCTCACCGAGGGGCACGGCCCGGCCGCGCGGACGGTGGAGGTGCTGGGCAACGAGGGCATCCCGGCCCGGCTGGACGCCGTGCTCGACGACTTCTCCCCGTCCCTGGTGCACGTCTCCTGCGCGAGCCTGGACAGCGGCTTCGTCCACCCGGGACTGAAGGTCGCCGTCCTCACCGAGACCGACCTCTCCGGCCAGAAGTCGGCGAGCAAGGACATGGGCCGGATGCCGGCCCGCCGCCGCAAGTCCATCGACCCGCTGACCCTCCAGGCGGGCGACTACATCGTCCACGAGCAGCACGGCGTCGGCCGCTACATCGAGATGGTGCAGCGGACCGTCCAGGGCGCCACCCGCGAGTACCTGCTCGTCGAGTACGCGCCGGCCAAGCGTGGCCAGCCCGGCGATCGCCTCTACATCCCCACGGACCAGTTGGAGCAGGTCACCAAGTACGTGGGCGGTGAGGCGCCGACGCTGCACCGGCTCGGCGGCGCCGACTGGACCAAGACGAAGGCGCGCGCCAAGAAGGCCGTCAAGGAGATCGCCGCCGACCTGATCAAGCTCTACTCGGCGCGGATGGCGGCCCCCGGCCACGCCTTCGGCCCGGACACCCCCTGGCAGCGGGAGTTGGAGGACGCCTTCCCGTACGCGGAGACCCCGGACCAGCTCACCACCATCGCCGAGGTCAAGGAGGACATGGAGAAGTCCGTCCCCATGGACCGCCTGGTCTGCGGCGACGTCGGCTACGGCAAGACGGAGATCGCGGTGCGCGCCGCCTTCAAGGCGGTGCAGGACGGCAAGCAGGTGGCGGTGCTGGTGCCGACCACGCTGCTGGTGCAGCAGCACTTCGGCACCTTCTCGGAGCGGTACGCCCAGTTCCCCGTGGTGGTGAAGGCGCTCTCCCGCTTCCAGACCGACACCGAGGCGAAGGCGGTGCTGGAGGGCCTGCGTGAGGGCTCGGTCGACATCGTCATCGGTACCCACCGGCTGTTCTCGTCCGAGACGAAGTTCAAGGACCTGGGCCTGGTCATCGTCGACGAGGAGCAGCGCTTCGGTGTCGAGCACAAGGAGCAGCTGAAGAAGCTGCGGGCCAACGTGGACGTGCTCACCATGTCCGCGACGCCGATCCCGCGGACGCTGGAGATGGCCGTCACCGGCATCCGCGAGATGTCCACGATCACCACTCCGCCGGAGGAGCGCCATCCGGTCCTCACCTTCGTCGGGCCCTACGACCCGAAGCAGATCGGCGCCGCCATCCGGCGCGAACTGCTCCGCGAGGGGCAGGTCTTCTACATCCACAACCGCGTCGAGTCCATCGACCGGGCCGCCGCCCGGCTGCGCGAGATCGTGCCCGAGGCGCGGATCGCCACCGCGCACGGGCAGATGTCGGAGTCCGCGCTGGAGCAAGTCGTGGTCGACTTCTGGGAGAAGAAGTTCGACGTGCTGGTCTCCACGACGATCGTGGAGTCCGGCATCGACATCTCCAACGCCAACACCCTCATCGTCGAGCGCGGCGACAACTTCGGCCTCTCCCAGCTCCACCAGTTGCGCGGCCGCGTCGGCCGCAGCCGCGAGCGTGGGTACGCCTACTTCCTGTACCCGCCGGAGAAGCCGCTCACCGAGACCGCGCACGAGCGGCTGGCCACCATCGCCCAGCACACCGAGATGGGCGCCGGCATGTACGTGGCGATGAAGGACCTGGAGATCCGCGGCGCCGGCAACCTGCTGGGCGGCGAGCAGTCCGGGCACATCGCCGGCGTCGGTTTCGACCTCTACATCCGCATGGTCGGCGAGGCGGTGGCGGACTACCGCGCCTCCCTGGAGGCCGGCGGGGCGGAGGAGCCGCCGCCGCTCGAGGTCAAGATCGAACTGCCGGTGGACGCGCACGTCCCGCACGACTACGCGCCGGGCGAGCGGCTGCGCCTCCAGGCGTACCGCGCCATCGCCTCCGCCAACAGCGAGGAGGACATCAAGGCCGTCCGCGAGGAGCTGACCGACCGGTACGGCAAGCTCCCCGAGCCGGTGGAGAACCTGCTGCTGGTCGCGGGCCTGCGGATGCTCGCCCGGGCCTGCGGGGTCACGGACATCACCCTGCAGGGCTCCAACGTCCGCTTCGGTCCGGTCGAGTTGCGTGAGTCGCAGGAGCTGCGGCTCAAGCGGCTCTACCCGCGCACGGTCATGAAGCCCGCCAACCGGCAGATCCTGGTGCCGCGGCCCGCGACCCGCCCCATCGGCGGGAAGCCGCTGGTCGGGCGGGAACTGCTGGCCTGGACCGGGGAGTTCCTCACGACCATCCTCGGCTGACGGCGGGTGCCGGTGCCGGGACGGGCACGGGACGGCCCGGCGCTCCTCTCGGCGGATTCCGATGCCAGCGCCGGTGTCGGCTTCGGTGCAGGGACGGAGGCAGGGCCCGGTGCGCCGCCGCCCGCCGGTGCCGGCCCGTGCGGTTCCTTTCCTGCCGGGCGGCCCGAGCGCGTCAGGCGGCGCGCTTGAGCACCACGGTCGTGCCCTCCACGCCCACCAGGCCGTACCGGGCCCCCGGATGCCTCCGGGCCGCGTCGGCGACGAGGTCCTTGACGGGCCTGCCGTCGTCGACGCGCTCGGTTATGTAGGCGGGCGTTATCCCCTGGGTGTCCCCGAACCAGAAGACGCGGCAGCGGCCGGTCAGCCGGCTTATGGCGGCGACGTCCGACGCCTCGACGGTGGCGCCGTCCGGTATGCGCGCCAGCAGCCGCTCGGTGGCCTTGACGCTCGCGGGTATCTCGTAGGTGGCGGGCTCGGTCAGGGTGTAGAGGGGGAGGGACGCGCTGAGGGCCAGGGCCGCGCCGGCTACGGCGGCCGGAAGCTGCCGGGCGTACCGGCGCAGCCAGTCCCGCCGGCTGCGGTGGGCGGTGGCGAGGGCATCGGTCAGCGCGATGAGGACGATGGGCATCAGGACGGCGTTGTAGTGCCAGTCCGTTCCCCAGTAGTGGTCGTCGTGGGAGACGAACCGCCAGGCGAGCGTCGGCAGGGCGACGATCGCCACCGGTGACCGGAGGGCCAGCAGGCCGGTGGTCGGCAGCAGTATCCACAGCAGGGTGCGGGCGGCGGTCAGCGGCGGGATGGTGGCGGTGGAACCGCCGTCGATCTTGTTCCAGTAGCCGTAGGAGCCGGTGTTGTTGAAGGACGGGATCGCGACGCCGAGGGCGAGGGCGCTGGCGGCGAGACCGAAGGCGACGAGGATGCCGCCGGCCATCGTGGCCTTGGTGTCACGCGGGGTCCCGTCCGGGCCGTGGCGCCGGTCCCGGCGCTCCAGCAGGAGGATCGCCGCGCCGATCGCGGCGACCGTGACGCCCAGGTCCTCCTTCACCAGGACCAGGGGCAGCGCCCAGCACAGCGCCGTCCGCCACCGCCGGCCGACCACGGCTTCCAGGGAGAAGGCCAGGAGCGGCATGGCGAAGGCGATCTCGTGGAAGTCGAAGTCGACCGCGCGCTGTATGCCCCAGGAGAAGCCGTAGGCGATGCCTATCGCCAGCCCGCGGGCGCGCCCCAGTTTTCCGGCGGCGAGCCGGACGACGGGGACGGCGGACAGCGCGAACAGCGCGGCCTGGACGACGAGCATGGTGACGGGGCTGGGGAAGAGCCGGTAGAAGGGGGCGACCAGGGCGGTGATGGGGCTGAAGTGGTCGCCGAGGATGTTGGCGCCGGGACCCTTGAGGTCGGCGACGGGCGCCTGGAAGTGGGAGTAGGTCCGGATGGCCTGCTCGAAGATGCCGATGTCCCAGGACATGGTGAGCATCCGGCGGTGCCGGGTCACCGAGAGGGCGGTATAGAGGACGAACAGCGCCCCGGCCACCCAGTAGGGGTCGAGCCGCGGTGCCCGCAGGGTGCTGGTCCACGCCCGGCCCCCGGCCGGTGCGGCGGCCGTGTCCGGGCCCGGCGCCGAGACGGCGGCTGCGGCCGAGTCCATGGGGGTCCTCTCCTCCTGCTGGCTTTCCGGTTCGGCTGACGACTGTCGAAAAGATACGCGGAACCGCCGGGCGCCGTGGCGGGCGCGGTCGTCGCCCGGTGCCGGATCAGCCGGTCTTCTTCCACTCGGCACAGCCGCTGGTCTTGAAGTAGGCGTCCTGCGCGGTGATCGTCACGAGGCCGTTGCCGGTGACGTTCTCGTTGGCCGCGATCGAGTCCATGCCGTGCAGCGCGTCCTTGGCGCGCTCCCAGTAGCAGTTGCCGTCCGCCTTGTTGCCGGTGGACCGGTAGGTGCCGGGGGCTATGTCGGCCCCCACCCGGTACATGCCGTCGCCGGACACCGACGTGGTCGTCGGGGCGCCGCCCGCCTTGGCGGGGACGAGCTCCCAGCCCTTGCAGCCCTGGGACTTGAAGATCTTGTCCTCGGCCTTGATCGTCACATAGCTGGTGCCGGTGACGTTGTCGTTGGCGATGATCGAGTCGGCCTCGCCCTTGGAGTCCTTGGCCCGCTCCCAGTAGCAGTTGCCCGAGGACTTGTTGCCGACGCTCCGGTAGGTGCCGGGCTTGACGTCGGACCCGATCTGGAACGTCCCGCTGCCGGGGATGTCGGCCTTCTTCGCCGCTTTCCCCTCTTTACCGGAGCCCTTGTCGGCCGTGCCGCCGTCGCCGGCGGTGACGACCTTGTCGGAGGCGCTGTCGTCCCCGCCGCCCGAGAGCGCGGCACCCGCGCCCACGACGAGGACGAGGGCGCCGGCCGCGGTGAGCACCTTGTGCCGGGCGAACCAGTTCCGCTGCTTCTGCTGGGCGTGCTGATACATGGCGAACACCTTTCGGCGAGAGATCCGCGATCCGATGGGTCAATCACAGCAGAAGCTGTTAACCGAGTCAACGACGTTCACGGGATCGAGTGACTTCACGCCTGTGAAGGGATCGGTTCGGAGGCCGGGGGTATGCTCGGCACCACATCGAACGAGCGGCAGGCAGCCAGGAGGAGGGGAGTCAGGTGTCGGAGAGTGCGGTGGAGGTGACCGCGGCCGGAATCGCCCGGCTGGCCGGAGTGGGACGCGCGGCGGTCAGCAACTGGCGCCGTCGGCACGCCGACTTTCCCCAGCCCATAGGGGGTACGGAGACCAGCCCGACCTTCTACCTCACCGACATCGAGCGGTGGCTGAGGCACCAGGGCAAGATCGAGGAGGTGCCGCTGCGGGAGCGGGTCTGGCAGCAGCTCGTCGGGCATCCGGCCGGCGCCGTCACCGCCCTCCGCTACGCCGGCTCCGTCCTGCTCCTGGTCAAGAACCGGCCCATGGACTGGCTGGAACTGGCGGAGCTCCCCGACACCGCGCTCGCCGAAGCCCTCCCCACCGCCCTGGAGACCGTGCTGGCCGCCCGGCTCGGCGAGCACCACGCCGTCGCCGTCCCCGGCCCGGCCGAGCTCGCCGTCTCCTCCGGCCTGCTGCGCGGCATCGCCGACCTCGCCACGGTGCGTGGCGCCGGCCCCGCCTACGAGTTCCTCCTCGGCCGCCACCTCGACGCCAATCCCCGGCAGTACTCCCTCACCCCGCCCGGCGTCGCCGAGCTCATGGCAGCCCTGGGCCACGGGCCCAAGAGCGACCGGCGGGACCGCACGGTCCTCGACCCCGCCTGCGGCACCGGCGGGCTGCTCAGCGCGGCCGGCGCGGCCGGCTCGGCCGAGCGGCTCACCGTCCTCGGCCAGGAGGCCGACGCCGACCTGGCCGCGCTCACCGCCCTGCGCCTGGCCCTGCACTCCGACGCCCAGGTGCGGGTGCGCCCGGGTGACAGCCTGCGCGCGGACGCCTTCACGGACCTGTCCGTCGACGTGGTGCTGTGCCACCCGCCGTTCAACGAACGCAACTGGGGCCACGACGAGCTGGCCTACGACCCGCGCTGGGAGTACGGGTTCCCCGCCCGCACCGAGTCGGAGCTCGCCTGGGTCCAGCACGCCCTCGCCCGCCTCCGCGAGGGCGGCACCGCCGTCCTGCTGATGCCCCCGGCCGTCGCCTCCCGCCGGTCCGGCCGCCGCATCCGCGCCGACCTGCTCCGCCGCGGCGCGCTCCGGGCCGTGATCTCGCTGCCGGCCGGCGCCGCCCCGCCGTACGGCATCCCGCTGCACCTGTGGGTGCTGCGCCGCCCGGGCGCACAGCAGTCGCCCACCCCTCAGGTGCTGCTCGTCGACACCGCCGACCTCGCCCCGGCCGGCCGTGACAAGCTCCCCTGGCAGGCCGTCGGCACCGCCGTGCTGGAAGCCTGGGAGGACTTCGACCGGTGCGGCACGGTGGAGGAGAAACCGGGCCAGCACCGCTCGCTGCCCGTGATCGACCTGCTCGACGACGACGTGGACCTGGCCCCGGCCCGCCACCTCCCGCCCCCCGCGTCGGCCGGCGGCGTCGCCGACCTCACGGACGTCCAGGACCGGCTCACCGTCGCCCTGGGCCGGGCCGCCGAACTCGCCCCGGGCGTACCGGAAGAGAGCTCGGGCGCCCGCTGGCCGACCACCACCGTCGGAGAGCTCGCACGGGCCGGCGCCCTCGTCCTCCGGGCCGGCGGCCCCGGCACCGCCACCGGGCCGGACGCGGCTCCCGTGCTCACGGACTACGACGTCAAGGCGGGCGGCCCGCCCTCCGGCACACTGCCCGAGGGGCCGGCCGAGGAACCGGTGCTGGTGGAGCCGGACGACGTGGTGGTGCCGGTCCTCGGTGACGTCACCGTGGCCCGTGTCGTCGACGAGGCCACCGCCGGAGCGGCGCTCGGCCGGGGGCTGTTCCTGCTCCGGCCCGACCCGGCCGCGCTCGACCCCTGGTTCCTCGCCGGATTCCTGCGCGGCACCGCCAACCAGCGCCAGGCGAGCAGCTACGCGTCGACGGCGACCCGGCTCGACGTACGCAGACTCCAGGTGCCCCGGCTGCCGCTGGGCGAACAGCGCCGCTACGGCGCCCGGTTCCGCGCCCTGGCCGCCTTCGAGGAGGCGCTGCGGCTGACCGAACGGCTGGGAGAACAGCTGATCCAGGGGCTGTACGACGGGCTGACCGACGGGACGGTACGGCCGGACTGAGCCGGACCAAGCTGGATTGAGCTGGACTGCACCGGACTGAGCCGGGCGGGACGGGCCAGGCGGGGTGTGCGGGATGGACTGGATGGGTGCCGCCGGGACGGACCGGATGGGTGCCGCCGGGACGGACCGGCCGGGACGACGGGTCGGACGGTGCCGCCGGGATGAACCGGGCGCGACCTCCGAACGCGCCGGGGCCGCGCGGCGGATGGGACGGCGCGGTGTGGCCTCACGGATCGGGGGCTGTGTGGGGGTGGCTGGGTGTGAGCGGTCCCCCGGCCGTCGGATCGGGGCAACCCTCGCGACCGTTCGGAGGTCGATGGATAGGCTCTGTCACATCCCGTACACCAGGAGCAGTGATGAATGGCCCCGGCCCGGCACAGCGGCAGCCCCACCGTCCCGGTGGAGCGATGGTCGTCACCATCCGTGTGGTCATCGTCGCCATCACCGTCTGCACGGTGTTCCTGCTGAGTTGGATACCGATGCTGCGCATGGCCATCGTCCGGCGGAGGGCCTTCGACTGGGCGCTGTTCTGGGTGGTGTTGGTGGCCTCCGTGGTCTGGCTGTTCATGATGAGGGAAGAGCTCGCCAAGACGGTCTGGTACACCCTGGGCGTCACCGGGGCGATCGGGACCGGGGTGGCCGCGACCGCCTACTACCTCTGGTCCGACATCCGCCACCACCGGGCGGCCAGGACCCGATGGGCCGCGCCGCAGGCCGGTGTCGCGCCGGCCGCCGCCTTCCCGGCGGCCGCCCCCGGCCCCTACGCTCCGGTCCACCCCGGAGGGCAGCCCATCGGAGGTCACCTGCCGCCGCTGTCCTATAGCCAGTACGGTCCGACCCCGCCCGTGGTCGGGCAGCATCCCTATGGTCACCTGACGGGTGGTCACTCGAGCGGCGGTCATTCCTCGTTGCCGCCATCGGCCGTTCCTCCGGGCGGCGCCATGATGCCCGGGCACCCCATGGGCGCCGTTCCCGGGCCGGCCGGGCAGGCCGGGCCTGTCGGGTCCGCCGGATCTGCCGGGTCTCCCGGGGTCGGCGGTCATGCCGGCCTCGCCGGCCCGGTGAACCCTGTCGACCCGATGGCGCCCGGCGCCTCGGGGGCCGGGGCCGGCGCGGAGCGCCCGTACCGGCCGCGCCACGCGCGCCCGGCCGCCGCACAGGAGGCCACGTCCCACCCGGCCGGTGGCGCGCCCTTCATGACGTCCCGTCAGCCGTCACCGCCGCTCGCCGGGCAGGCGCCGGCCTACGGCTATCCGCAGCCGGACCCGCACGCGCAGACCACCGTGCCGTCGCACCCGCGCCACCCCGCTGACCAAGGCCACAGGCCCGCCCCGCACCAGTCGCCCGCGCATCCGCAAGCGCCGGCCCAGCCGTCCCGGCAGCCGTCGGCCCCGGCGGACGGCGCGCGCCGGCCGCAGCGGATCGACCAGGTCCGGGCCGAGCTGGACGAACTGAGTGACCTCCTCCGCAGGGGTCCGGGCCACCAAGGGGAGCGGGAACAGTGAACGGGCGCGTCATCGCCGACCGGTACGAGCTGGCGACGGTCATCGGCCAGGGCGGCATGGGCCAGGTATGGACCGGCTACGACCGGCGGCTCGACCGCCGCGTGGCCGTGAAGCTGCTGCGCCCCGACCGGATGGCCGGCACCGACGGCGGGGACGAGCTCCGCCGCCGCTTCGTCCGCGAGTGCCGGGTCACCGCCCAGGTGGACCACCACGGCCTGGTCACCGTGCACGACGCGGGCAGCGACGGCGAGGACCTCTACCTCGTCATGCAGTTCGTCGAGGGCGCCGACCTCGCCGACCATCTGGCCGAGCACGAGCCCTACCCCTGGCCGTGGGCCGTCTCGGTGGCCGCGCAGCTCTGCTCGGTGCTCGCGGCGGTGCACGCCGTCCCGATCATCCACCGCGACCTCAAGCCGCGGAACGTGATGATCCGCCCGGACGGTTCGGTGCTCGTCCTCGACCTCGGCGTCGCCTCCGTCATGGACGCCGACACCACGCGCCTCACCCGGACCGGTTCGCCCATCGGCAGCCCCGCGTACATGGCGCCCGAGCAGGCCATGGGCGGTGCCGTCGGCCCGTACACCGACCTCTACGCGCTCGGCGTGCTGCTGCACGAACTGCTCAGCGGGGAGGTTCCGTTCGCCGGTTCGACGGCGCTCGGGGTGCTGCACCGGCACCTCTACGAACCGCCCGTCCCCGTCCGCCGGCTCCGGCCCGAGACGCCCCCGGCGCTGGAGGAGCTGGTCCTGCGGCTGCTGGCCAAGGACCCGCAGGACCGCCCCGCCGACGCGCAGGAGGTCTACCGGGCGCTCGTCCCCCTCCTGCCCGCGACCGGACGGACCGCGGACGGCCCCTACACCGGAGCCGCGGGCCACCCGGGCGGGACGGCCGGGGGAGCCATGGCCCCGACCGTCAGTTCGGTCATGGGCCCGATGAACCCCACGCGCCCCTTCCTGCTCCCGCACGCCCCCTGGCCCGACCGTTCCACCACCGTCCCCGCCCCCGCCGGGGCGGCGGCCCTCGCCGGGACCCCCGCCCCCGGAGCGGCGCCCGTGGCCACCGGAGCGCCGGCGGGCTTCCCCGCCGCCGCCGACGCCGGCTTTCCCGCGGGTCACACGCCCACCGGCGGGGCCGACGTCGCCGGGGCCGTCGAGGAGGTCAAGAGGCTGCTCGACCAGGGCGGCATCACCCAGGCCGTCGACATCCTCGGGGCGATCCTCCCGGCCGCCGCGGCCGAGCACGGCGAGCACTCCGGCGTCGTCCGGAGCCTGCGCAAGCAGTACGCGGCGACGCTCATGGACGACGGCCAGTACCGCCGCGCCCTCCCCGAACTGCACCGGCTGATGGACGACTACGCCGCGGAGACCGGCCCGCGGGCCGCCCGCCAGGTGCTGCGCTTCCGGTACGACGCCGCCCAGTGCCTGGAACAACTGGGCGACGCGGCCGGCGCGCTCGACGAGTACCGCGCGCTGCTGCCGCACTTCCAGCACGATCCGGACGACCTGGCGACCGCGTTCGAGATACGCCGGCGCACGGGCCACCTCCTGCTGTCCCTCGGCGACCGCCACGCCGCGCACGAGACGCTGATGGCCCTGCTCTTCGACGCCGAGCGGGTGCACGGTCCGCACCACCCGCTCCCCGCGGAGATCCGCCACACCCTCCGCTGGCTGGGTGAGGTCCGGGCGTGAAAAGCCTGGCGGCCAAGAAGAGCTGAGGTCTCGTCAGCCCCTCCCGCCCCACCAGCCCCGCGCATCCCGGACGCCGGCGAATCGTTGGTCGAATCAGTGGCCTCCGCCACACGGACTCCCTACCATCGATCAACGCCAGGTCGATCGCCGTACCGCCGCACGAGCACTGCCGGGAGGCTCCATGATCCGCCGAAGGACCGCGCTCTCCGCCGCCGCCGGGCTGTTGGCCGCGACACCCCTGCTCACCGCCTGCGGGTCCACCCCGCACCCCGGCGCCGCGGCCGTCGTGGGCGACGACCGGATCACCGTGGCGCAGCTCCAGAGCCAGGTGAAGGACGTCCGCGACGCACAGGAGTCGTCCCCGCAGGGCGAGCAGCTGACGGCGAACAGCGCACGGCTCAGCCAGGACACCCTCATCCGGCTCGTCCAGTACCGGATCATCGAGAAGGCCGGACAGGACAACGGGGTGGACGTCACCCGCCGCGAGCTCCAGGACGAGCGGTCGCAGGTCGAGCGCGCCAACGGCGGCGCCGAGGCGGTGCGCGCCCGCTTCCTGGCCCTGGGCATCGCCCCCTCGCAGATCGACCAGGCCCTCGCCATGGACCTCGTCCGCACCAAGCTGGACGGCAAGCTCGGCGCCGCGCGTACCAACGACGTGCTGATGAAGACCTCCCAGGCGCTGCGCGTCGACATCAACCCGCGGTACGGCGCCTGGGACGCCAAGCGCGGCACCGCCCGCCCGCTGCAGGAGCCCTGGCTGCGGCCGGTCGCTCCGCCCGCCGCCGAGAGCCCGGTGTAGAAGAGTCCGCGGAGAGAGCCCGGTGCTGGCGGCGGGCCCCTCGGGGTCCGGTCCGGCCGCCGTCCCCTACGCTCGACAGGGTGAACGACTCTGCGTCCCCGGCGGCCGGCCGGATCGTCCTGCTCACCACCAGCCACCGCGTCGCGCCCGGACTGCTGTCCTGGCCGGCGTGGCAGACGCTGCGCGCCGCCGACCGGGTGCTCTGCGCCGACCCCGCCCATCCGCTGCTGCCCTACCTCGGGGAGGCGGGGATCACCGCCGAGACCCCGGCGGGCTCCTTCGACGCCCGGGCGCTCGTCGACGACTGCCTGGCCGGCGGCCGGACCGTCGTCGTGATCACGTCGGCGGCGGGGGAGTCGGCCCTGACCGACGGTCTGGCCCGGCTCGCCGGTTCCGGCCGGCAGCGGATGCCGGCGCTGGAGCTGCTGCCCGGTTCGTACGACCTGCCGGGCGCCCGCCTCCTCGACCTGGTGCAGGTCATGGACCGGATCCGGGTCGCCTGCCCGTGGACCGGCATCCGCACCCACGAGGACCTGGGCAAATACGGCCTGGAGGAGATGTACGAACTCGTCGAGGCCATCGAGACGGGCGACCGCGAGGCGCTCCGCGAGGAGCTCGGCGACGTGCTGCTCCAGGTGGTCTTCCACGCGCGCATCGCCCAGGACGACCCCGACGAGCCGTTCGCGATCGACGACGTGGCGGGCACCATCGTCGAGAAGCTCGTCCACCGGCACCCCCATGTCTTCGGCGACGCGGAGGCGGAGACTCCGGAGGACGTCAGGGCGCACTGGACGCGGACCAAGGCCGCCGAGAAGCGCCGCGCGTCCCTGACCGAGGGCGTCCCGCTGGGGCAGCCGGCCCTGGCGCTGGCCGCCAAGCTGGCCTCCCGCGTCCGCGCCGAGGGCCTGGACGTGCCCCTCCCGGCCGGTGAGGGCGTCGGGTACGCGCTGCTGGCCATGGCGGTCCGGGCCGAGGCGGAGGGCGTCGAGCCGGAGACCGCGCTGCGGGCCGCCGCCCGTACGTACCGGGACGCGATCCGGCAGGCCGAGGCCCAAGTGGAGGCGAAGAGGGACGGTGGTGGGGAAGGGGCCGCGTAGCCCCGCGCGGTCCCGCGCGCCCGGCGGCGGTTGCACACCCGTTCGGCTCAGTGACGGTCTTGACCGGGCGCCCTCCGGGTAACCGGACTGCATGCGTACCGATGAGATGGTTCTCGCCCTGCCCGCCTGGGTCGGCGGCGCCGCCCCCTTCGCCGTCGGGCTCTGTGTCGGCGCCCTGCTGCTCCTCGCCTTCGTGTACGGACGGCGGTGGCGTGACAAGGAACCGCCGCCCCCGAGCCAGCCGCAGCGGCGGCAGGGCGCCTGGCAGACGCGCGAGGAGCACGACCGGGGGCCGTCCTCGCCGGACCACGGGCCGGGGCACGAGGACAACGACGACGCCGTCGGCTACGTGACCGAGCACCGGGAGGCGGACCCGCTGCGCACCGAGGGCCCGGGTGA
Source organism: Streptomyces mobaraensis (assembly GCF_020099395.1). NCBI lineage: Bacteria > Bacillati > Actinomycetota > Actinomycetes > Kitasatosporales > Streptomycetaceae > Streptomyces > Streptomyces mobaraensis. Next base: position 4,525,672 of record NZ_CP083590.1, read on the forward strand.
GCGCGTCCTGCCGCACGAGCTCCGGAACCCCGGGAGCCACGAGGAGGAGCTCACCGAGGAGCGACGGAAGTGGAACCCCGGGAGCAGCGGCGCCTTCGGCAGCGGCGGGGGCGGCCATCACTGAGTGGTCAGCCCTGGACGGCCGCCAGTAAGCGGCCACCGCCAAGCGGCCGCCGCCGGGCGGTCACCACGGGAAGCGAGCGGGCGGGGCCGCGCCTCGCCCCGCGCCCCCTAGTAGCGTCGGACCGTGCACGACAAAACCGACGACCACACCGCTCCCGCCCCGCCCGCCGCCTCCGAGGGCCCCACGCCTCCCCTCTTCACCTGGGAGTTCGCGAGCGACCCCTACCCGGCGTACGCCTGGCTCCGCGAGCACGCCCCCGTGCACCGGACCGCCCTGCCGAGCGGGGTGGAGGCGTGGCTGGTGACCCGGTACGCCGACGCGCGGCAGGCGCTGGCCGACCAGCGGTTGTCGAAGAACCCCGTGCACCACTCCGAGGCCGCGCACGGCAAGGGCAAGGTGGGCATTCCGGGCGAGCGGAGTGCCAACCTCATGACGCACCTGCTCAACATCGACCCCCCGGACCACACCCGCCTCCGCCGTCTGGTCTCCAAGGCGTTCACGCCCCGGCGCGTCGCCGAGTTCGCGCCCCGCGTGCAGGAGCTCACGGACCGGCTCATCGACGGGTTCGCGGAGCGCGGGGAGGCGGACCTCATCCACGAGTTCGCGTTCCCGCTCCCCATCTACGCGATCTGCGACATGCTCGGCGTCCCGCCGGAGGACCAGGACGACTTCCGGGACTGGGCCGGGATGATGATCCGGCACGGTGGCGGCCCGCGCGGCGGAGTGGCCCGTTCCGTGAAGCGGATGCGGACGTACCTCGCGGAGCTGATCCACCGCAAGCGCGAGGACCTCGGTGACGACCTGATCTCCGGGCTGATCAGGGCCAGCGACCACGGCGAGCACCTCACCGAGAACGAGGCCGCCGCCATGGCCTTCATCCTGCTCTTCGCCGGCTTCGAGACCACCGTCAACCTCATCGGCAACGGCACGTACGCGCTCCTGCGCAACCCCGGGGAGCGCGAGCGCCTGCAGCGCGCGCTGGCCGCCGGGGACGAGAGCCTGCTGGAGACCGGGGTGGAGGAACTGCTCCGGTACGACGGTCCGGTGGAGCTGGCCACCTGGCGGTTCGCCACCCGGGACCTGACGATCGGCGGGCAGCGCATCGCGGAGGGCGACCCCGTGCTCGTCGTCCTCGCGGCGGCCGACCGGGATCCGGAACGGTTCGCCCAGCCCGACACCCTCGATCTCGCCCGCAGTGACAATCAGCACCTCGGGTACGGGCACGGCATCCACTACTGCCTCGGGGCGCCGCTGGCGCGGCTGGAGGGCCGGACGGCGCTCGCGACGCTGCTGCGACGCCTTCCCGACCTGCGGCTTTCCGCTGATCCGGACGATCTGAGGTGGCGTGGCGGGCTCATCATGCGGGGCCTGCGGACCCTGCCCGTGGCTTTCTCGCCGGAGCCCGGGCAGACGGGCACATGACTATACGTCAACTTGGCTTGACCGTCTCCCGGCGTTGAACCCGGTGGGTTGTGGCGCCTGAGGGGCGTGGCTATCTTCTGCCGTCATATTCAGCAGCCACACGATCGGCAGCGGTCAGCAGCCGGTCGGCAGCAATATGAGAGGTGATCGCATGCTCTCCGGGAAAGGCCGACATCGCCGTCCCCGTCAACTGCCCGCCGTGGTCGTCGCCGCGGGCGTGGCGGGCGCCGGGATCGCCATGCCCCTGCTCGGTGCCACCACCGCCGACGCCGCGGACGCCCCCACCTGGGACCGCGTCGCCCAGTGCGAGAGCGGCGGCCTGTGGAGCGCGGACACGGGCAACGGGTTCTACGGCGGACTGCAGCTCACCCCCGACATGTGGAAGCAGTACGGCGGAACGGAGTTCGCGCCGCGCCCCGACCAGGCCAGCCGCGCCCAGCAGATCGCCGTCGCCCAGCGGATCCTCGACGCCCGCGGCCCGTACGCCTGGCCCGCCTGCGCGGTGAAGTCCGACCTGGCCAAGGACGGCCGGGCGCCCGAGGTCAACCCGGGGATGCCGCACGACGCCGTCGAGGGGTCGTCGCACACGCCGGCTTCCGGAACGTCCGGGAAGACCGATTCCGACCGGTCTCGGGAGACGTCGTCCGACAAGGCCGAGGGCAAGACTGAGGGCAAGGCCGAGGGCAAGACCGACAAGAAGGCCGACAAGAAGGCCGACGAGAAGGCGTCCGGGAAGGCGTCGGACACCTCCGCCGGGAAGGACGCCGGTGACAAGGGCGGGAAGGCCGGCGAGCACGGCACCACCGGCACCACCGGCAACTCCGGTACCACCGACGCCTCCGGCAAGCCGGGACAGCCAAAGAAGCCGTCCGGCGAGGACCGCGACTCGTCCACCGACTCGCCCTCCGGTTCGACCTCCGGCGGCAAGCACCGCAAGCCGGACGGTGATGCCACGGACACCTCGGCCGACAGGCAGAAGGCCGGCCGGGATGGCGGCGCGGACTCCGGAACGTCCGCCACCGGCACGACGGATGAGCACCCGCGCGCCGGCGCGGACGGCGCCGGCACCGGCAAGCACCGCGCGGAGCCGTCCGGTTCCGGCGGTGAGCGCGCGTCGCGCGGCGCGGAGCGCGGGCGCGTGGACGCACCCGACGTGCACGACTACACCGTGCGCCCCGGTGACAACCTGTCAGAGATCGCGGAACAGCACCGGGTCGAGGGCGGCTGGCACCGCGTGTACCAGGACAACAAAAAGGTCGTGGGCAGCGATCCGGACCTCATTCACCCCGGTCAGCAGCTCGAACTGAAGAAGTAGCGGGGGAGTTCGCGTCGAATGTCCGTTCCGGATGAAAGTGAGACATGGGTCTCGTTGACATCGGCGCGGAGACGGCTCGTCAGAAACCCGTGAAACCACCCCCACCTGCGGAAACAGTGGGTTCCCCGGGGTGGGTGGCGCAGGCGGTGGCTGAAAAGGAGGGTTTGAACCCGTCGGCCGTCTGTGCTTACCGTCGTCATCGCTCGCCATCGCGAGCACCACGGTCGTCACGCCGAATCCTGCCGGCGGCCGGGGGAGTCGTCGCGCAAGCGCCGTAGGCAGGAGCGGGGGAACCACGGTAGGTCGCCGGAACGGTTCATCGGTCAACGACCGACGTACCGGGACGGCTTGGGGTGAAGCCTGGTGAGCGCAAGCCACCGGGCCGGGCAACTCACGCCCGAACCCGACAGCTCACCTCGTAGGCGCCGGTGAGGAAACCGAGTCATGTCCAAGGGCAAGCACCGTCGTCCGAACAAGGCCGTCCGCATCGCCACGCTCGCGGGTGTCACCGGCGCCGCAGTCGCCGCCCCGCTGATGATGGCCACGTCCGCCCACGCCGCCTCCGTGCAGACCTGGGACCGCGTGGCCCAGTGCGAGTCCGGCGGCAACTGGTCGATCAACACCGGCAACGGCTACTACGGCGGCCTGCAGTTCTCGCAGTCCTCGTGGGCGGCCATGGGCGGTACCAAGTACGCGCCGCGCGCCGACCTCGCCAGCAAGGGCCAGCAGATCCTGGTCGCCGAGAAGCTGCTCGCCGCCCAGGGCCCCGGCGCCTGGGGCTGCGCCGGCGAGGGCGGCCTGACCCGCGGTGGCGGCTCCCCGTCGGTCGACGACTCCGGCTCCGGCAAGGTCGTCTCCAAGTCGACCTCGGGCCAGCGTGCGACCGGCCAGAGCCACGCCGACCGCAGCGAGCGCAAGGCCGCGCCGAAGCACGCCGCTCCGCAGCGGGAGGCCGAGGAGGCCCCGGCCGCGCCGGCCGCCAAGCCGGCCGCGCCGAAGCACGCCGCGCCGAAGACCGTCAAGATGGGCGACGGGGAGTACCAGGTCAAGGAAGGCGACACTCTCGCCAAGATCGCCGAGGCCAAGAAGGTCAAGGGCGGCTGGGAGAAGCTCTACGACCGCAACAAGGACATCGTGGAGAGCGCCGACCTCATCTTCCCCGGCCAGAAGCTGCACCTCAGCTGAGGCTGAGAGGTCTTCCGGGGGCGTGTGCCGTACACGGCCGGGCCCCCGGCCGAGGCCCTGACGGGGACCCCGTGGCCGGGCGGCGCGTACCGCCGCCCGTACCTGCGGTGTTCCCGGCACAGCACCCGAACCACCGGCCCGGCCCCCCTTCCCGGGCCGCAGCGGGACCGCCCCGCTCTGATGCGATCGATCCCCCCCCCGAGCCGCATCGGAGTGGGGCTTCGCCGTGCTCGGGTGCGGGTCAGGCGTGGATGTGTGTCAGGCGCGGATGTGCGTCAGGCCGGGGCGCGTCCTGTTCCGAGGCGCGGGGGCGCTGTCGGACGCGCCGCACCCTCCCGGGCCGTGAACCGCTCCCGAGCGCGCGCCGTTTTCGCGCGCCCGGCGGCCGACCCGCGCGCCGGCCGTTCCACGCAACCGCCCCGGCCGCCCCGGCCGCGTACGACGCGCCTCCCACCTGCCTCGCCCGTCCCACCCGCCGTCCGGTTCCAGAACCGGTTCCGCACCGGCTCCGCACCGGTTCCCGCACCCGTTCCCCCTTGAGCGAACAGCTCGCCCATTCGCCCTTGATCTCGGCGTTTGTGCCATTTTTCCGGCGGGGTGGCGCTCCGGGGGCAGGTGGACCCTCCGGCGCCCGTTAGGCTCGTGCTGCAGAACGCTGGAGTACCCAGACACACACGAAGGAGACCCTCGTGCCGTCCATCGACGTCGTCGTAGCTCGCGAGATCCTCGACTCGCGAGGCAACCCCACGGTCGAGGTCGAGGTCGGCCTCGACGACGGCTCCACCGGCCGCGCCGCCGTGCCGTCCGGTGCCTCGACCGGTGCCTTCGAGGCCATCGAGCTCCGCGACGGGGACAAGAACCGCTACCTGGGCAAGGGCGTCGAGAAGGCCGTGCTGGCCGTTATCGAGCAGATCGGCCCGGAGCTCGTCGGCTACGACGCCACCGAGCAGCGCCTGATCGACCAGGCCATGTTCGACCTGGACGCCACCGACAACAAGGGCTCCCTGGGCGCCAACGCCATCCTGGGCGTCTCCCTGGCCGTCGCGCACGCCGCCTCCGAGGCGTCGGACCTGCCCCTCTTCCGCTACCTCGGCGGCCCGAACGCGCACCTGCTGCCCGTTCCGATGATGAACATCCTGAACGGCGGCTCGCACGCCGACTCCAACGTGGACATCCAGGAGTTCATGATCGCGCCGATCGGCGCGGAGTCCTTCTCCGAGGCGCTGCGCTGGGGCACCGAGGTCTACCACACCCTCAAGGCCGTGCTGAAGGCCAAGGGCCTCTCCACCGGCCTGGGCGACGAGGGCGGCTTCGCCCCGAACCTCGGTTCCAACCGCGAGGCCCTCGACCTCATCCTCGAGGCCATCAAGCAGGCCGGTTACACCCCCGGCCAGGACATCGCGCTCGCGCTCGACGTCGCCGCGTCCGAGTTCTACAAGGACGGCGTCTACACGTTCGAGGGCAAGAGCCGTACCGCCGCCGAGATGACCGACTACTACGCCGAGCTCGTCGAGGCGTACCCGCTGGTCTCCATCGAGGACCCGCTGTTCGAGGACGACTGGGACGGCTGGAAGACCATCACCGAGCGCCTCGGCGACGCGGTCCAGCTCGTCGGTGACGACCTGTTCGTCACCAACCCCGAGCGCCTCGCCCGCGGCATCGAGGAGGGCGCCGCCAACGCCCTGCTGGTCAAGGTCAACCAGATCGGTTCGCTGACCGAGACCCTGGACGCCGTCGAGCTGGCCCAGCGCAACGGCTTCAAGTGCATGATGTCCCACCGCTCCGGCGAGACCGAGGACGTCACCATCGCCGACCTGGCCGTCGCCACCAACTGCGGCCAGATCAAGACCGGTGCCCCGGCCCGCTCCGAGCGCGTCGCCAAGTACAACCAGCTGCTGCGCATCGAGGAGATCCTCGACGACGCCGCGGTGTACGCCGGCCGCAGCGCGTTCCCGCGCTTCCGCCAGGGCTGAGCCGCACCTGGCAGTGCGCGTGCGAGGCTGACAAAGCCTCACGCCTCACCCCGTCCCCGGCCACGGTCCCGTACCGTGGCCGGGGACGGTTTTGGCATGCGTTCCGGCTTCGGTGAAGCCGGCAGCGGGGAGGCGATGTGGCGGCGGAACGGTTCTCCACCGCGACCAGGCTCAAGGCGATCGGCTCGGTCCTGGTCCAGGGGCCGGACGCCCGGGCCCGGCGCACCCGTCCGCCGCGGCGCAGCCGGCTCACCGGCCGCGCGGCGCTGCTGGCGCTCGTCGTCTGCTCGCTGATCGTCGCCCTGGCCTACCCCATGCGCCAGTGGGTCACTCAGCGTTCGGACATCGACGACCAGCGGAACCGCTCCGAGCAGGCGAAGGAGCAGGTGAAGCGGTTGCGCGAGGAGAAGGCGCGGCTGGAGGACCCGGCGTACGTCGAGCGGCTGGCGCGCGAGCACCTGCACTACGTCCGGCCCGGCGAGACCGGCTACACGGTCGTGGACGGCAGCGGCAACCCGCGGCACCGCCGCGACCAGGGCGCCGCCGACCGGCCGTGGTACGTCAACCTGTGGGACGGCGTGGACACGTCGGACGCCCACCGCTGACGCGCGGCCACTCCCGGCCTCCTTCTCTTGACCCCACCCATCGACACGAGCGAGCACATGGACACCCCTCCTCCCCAGACCGAGCCCACCCAGCCCACCGACGCGGACATCGCCGCGTTCAAGGAGCAGCTCGGCCGCCCCCCGCGCGGCCTGCGGGCGATCGCCCACCGCTGCCCCTGCGGCAACCCGGACGTCGTCGAGACCGCGCCGCGGCTGGAGGACGGCACGCCGTTCCCGACGCTGTACTACCTGACGTGCCCCCGCGCGGCCTCCGCCATCGGCACGCTGGAGGCCGAGGGCGTGATGAAGGAGATGAGCGCCCGGCTGCAGAGCGACCCGGAGCTGGCCGCCGCGTACCGCGCCGCGCACGAGGACTACATCCGCCGGCGGGACGCGATCGAGGTGCTGGAGGGCTTCCCCAGCGCGGGCGGCATGCCGGACCGGGTGAAGTGCCTGCACGTGCTGGTGGGGCACTCGCTGGCGGCCGGTCCCGGCGTCAACCCGCTGGGTGACGAGACGATCGCGATGCTGCCGGAGTGGTGGCGCAAGGGTCCGTGCGTGACGCCGTGCGGCGCGCAGTCGCCGTCCGACGGCTCCGACGGCTCCGACGGCTCCGACGAAGAATAGGGAGAACTCCGCATGACCCGCCGTGTTGCCGCGATCGACTGCGGTACGAACTCGATCCGTCTGCTCGTCGCCGATCTCGACCCCGCCACCGGCGGGTTCAAGGAGCTCGACCGCCGGATGACGATCGTCCGCCTCGGCCAGGGCGTGGACCGCACCGGGCGGTTCGCGCCGGAGGCGCTGGAGCGGACGTTCGCCGCGTGCCGGGAGTACGCCGAGGTGATCCGGGCGCACGGCGCGGAGCGCGTGCGGTTCGTCGCCACCTCCGCGTCGCGGGACGTGAGGAACCGCGCGGAGTTCGTGGCCGGCGTCGTGGACATCCTGGGCGTCGAGCCCGAGGTGATCACGGGTGACCTGGAGGCGGAGTTCTCCTTCACCGGCGCCACCAAGGAACTCACCGGTCGCACGGACCTCGACCGTCCCTTCCTGGTCGTGGACATCGGCGGCGGCTCGACGGAGTTCGTCGTCGGCGACGACCGGGTACGGGCGGCGCGCAGCGTGGACGTCGGCTGCGTACGGATGACGGAACGTCACCTCGTCGTGGACGGCACGGTCGTGGACCCGCCGTCGCCCGAGCGGATCGCCGCCATACGGGCCGACGTCGAGGCCGCCCTCGACCTCGCCGAGCGGACCGTCCCGCTGCGCGAGGCCCGCACGCTCGTCGGCCTGGCCGGCTCGGTCACCACGGTGGCGGCCATCGCCCTCGGCCTCCCCGAGTACGACTCGACGGCCATCCACCACGCGCGGATCCCGCTGGCCCGCGTCCGCGAGGTCACGTCCCGCCTCCTCACCTCCACCCACGAGGAGCGCGCCGCGATCCCCGTGCTGCACCCGGGCCGCGTGGACGTGATCGCGGCGGGCGCGCTCGTCCTCCAGTGCCTGATGGAGCGGATCGGGGCGGAGGACGTCGTGGTGAGCGAGCACGACATTTTGGACGGCATTGCTTTCAAAACGGCACAAGACGCTGACCAGGACAAACAGCAGGACTGACCCTGGAATCGGCGTAACAGCAGGGCAGACGAGGGCCCCGGTACCGTCCGGTACCGGGGCCTTCATCCTTCGATCAGAGCCTCGCGCTCCACTTGCCACGGGCGAGGTAGGTCGTGCCGGTGGGTTTGATGATCACCCTTGCGCCGCGCACGGGAAGCTCGCCGGTCATGAGCCAGTCCGTACGGATCGCGTCGAGCGCGTCCCAGAGGCGGCGGGGGCCGCCCTGGTGGACCGTGGGGGGCGCATCGGGCGTCTTGGCTGCCGCGCGTGCCCAGGATCCGTCTGCGTGCGCCATCAGGGCCGTTCGGCCGCCGTCGGCTCCTTCTTCGTAGCGGTGTTGGATGCCGGGGGTCGTGATGTCGAGCATGGACGCGAGGTCCCATGCGGAAGCGACGTCGACGACGGGGTATCGGCCGGTCGTGATCTCGTCTCCGTCGTGGTCGTGGGCGACCATGAGCAGGTTGTCGAGGCCGGGGGGGTAGTCGGGGCCGGTGCGGGTGTGCATGAAGCCGGCGCGGTCCCACTCGACGCGGCCGAGGGCGCCGCCGTCCTCGGTCTTCTCGGCGGTGACGAGCAGGGAGGTACCGGCGATCGTGGTCACGAGTCGTCCGCCGGTCCGCAGCGCGGCGAGCCACGGCGCGGGTACGGGGCGCACGGCGACGGTGGCGACGATGCGGGTGAACTCCCCGGGGAGCGTTGCCGTGGCGTCCAGGGCTCGGACGGTGGGTCGTAGGCCGGCCTCGTCGAGGCGTTCGCGTGCGGCGTCGACGAGGTAGGCGTCGACGTCGACGCTGGTGACGCGTGCGTCGCCGAGGCGGCGGGCGGCGAGGGCGGTGCCGTAGCCGGATCCGGTGCCGATGTCGGCGAGGGTGTCGTCGTCGCCGATCCGGGCGTGCTGGAACATCTGCACGACGAGACTTGGCAACGTCGCGGACGAGGTCGGCAAGCCGGCGGGGTGGTCGTCGGGTTTGGCGTGGTCGGCGTGAAGCGGGCCGACGCTGGTGATGAGCGAGGTGTCGCTGTAGGCGGCGTTGAGCCACCGCTGCTCGTCGGCGGGTCCGTCGACGAGGGTGCGGCCGGCGGGCCCCTTCTCCCACCAGCGAGGCACGAAGAGGTGCCGCGGTGTGGTGGCGACGGGGGCGCGCCATCGGGAAGCGGTGTGGGTGACGCGCTCGGCGAGCGCGGTGGCGTGAGACGTCCAGTCCACGGGGGCGGCTCCTACTTCGGGAAGGCGGGGGCGCACGCGGTGGTGTTGGCGGGGTCGCAGTCGTTGGAGTCGTCGGGGGTGCAGGCGTTGCGGGCATCCGTGACGCGCTCGGCGATCTCTGCCCACCGAGGGCCCGTGAACACGGTAGCGAGGCGGTCCTGTCGCAGGTTCCCGGCGGGGAAGTTGCGGGAGAGGATGCAGCCGTAGACGTCGCCGTCGGGGGAGATCGCGGCCCGCTGGTGGTAGCAGCGTCCGCACAGCTCGTCGACGGACGGCGCGTCGGCGGTGGGGCCGGCGGCGCGGCCTACCGCGCGGACGCGGTCGACGCGGATGTGCTGGATGCCGAGGCTGCGCAGTTCGGTCTCGGCCTCGGCGACGCGCTGTCCGTCGAGGACGTCGACGATGCCGACACGCAGGGGGATACCGCGCCGCAGGGTCTCGACGATGTTCGCTCGGGTGCGGGCGTGACTGCCTCGGCCGCCGGTGATCTGCTCGTGTTGGACGGGGTCGTCGCTGTAGTAACTGGTGGCGAGCCGGACGCCGTTCCGCTCGAACAGGGACCACAACGACGGCCGGATGTGGGTGAGGTTCGAGTAGACCTCGACGCCGAGACGTCGGTCGAGAGCGTGCTCGACGAGGGCGGGGAGGTGCGGGTACAGGGTCGGCTCGCCGCCGATGAACTGCACCATCGGAATGCCGAGTGCGGCGACCTGGTCGACGGCCGACTTCCAGTCGGCGAGGGTCATCGTGCCATGGGTCTGGCGCGGGCCGGACAGGGTGCAGCAGTGGCTGCACTCCAGGTCGCACCGGGCGGTGATCTCGAACTCGACCGACAGGATGTCGGTAAGGGGGTGTGCCTGTACGGAGGTTGTCATGGTTCCTCCTGTGGCTGGTGGCCGGGCCCGGGTGGTCCGGCCGGGTGGTGGGACTGCTCCGGGCTGTCCCCCGCGGACGCCCGGGCCGTTGCCCTAGCCGGTGCCCCTAAGGGCGTCGTTCGCTTCGACGATGAGTCGGTGCTCGTGGTCGGCGACGCTGCCCTCGGTGATGCCGGGGTAGTCCACGAACGCGTACGCGGTGATGTCCGAGCGTGCGCTCGGGAGTTTGATACGGGCGATGTCGTCGGGAGTCAGGGGGGCGCACGCGAACAGGAAGGCGGTGGACCGGGCGTTGACCGGCTCCATCCCGAGCAGGAACCGGGACATGATCCGGACCCGCAAGTCACGCCGGACGTAGTAGGCCATGGCGTGCTGAGCGGTCTCCTCGGGGAGCGCCGGCCCGCCGGGGAGTCGCCAACCGCCTTCCTCGGTTTTCAGCATGAGAAGGCGCCCGGCGGCGTCGGTGAGGTGAGCGAGGCCCAGGACGTGGGAGGCAGGCGGCATGGCTCTCTTCCGGTGGGGGGCGGCAGGTGTCCGAGCGGTGCGCTTTCACCATGCCGGTGTGCTGCCGTGCTGATCCACCACCAGGCCGTATACGCCCGCCGTATATTGCGGCCATGGAGCCGGAGCCGGACGTCTGGGCGCATCCGCGGTTACGGGCCGCCGTCGTGGCCGGGGACTGGGCTGCGCTGTTGAAGGGGTGGCGGGTGCTGACCCGTGCCAACCAGAGCGAACTCGGGGCCCGGGTGGGGCTGTCGCAGCCTGATGTCTCCGCGATCGAGAACCGGCGGCGGACGGTGACCTCGGCCGAGGTGCGGCGGCGGATCGTTCAGGGGCTGGGCGTTCCGGCGGAGCTGCTCGGCGGGGGCGGGAAGGCGGAGGTGCCGCTGCCGTCGCTGGTGTTGCCCGAGGTGGTCGCGGATCCCGGGATGGAGCGGCTGCGGGGGGTCGGGGTCGGGCGGATGCGTCTGGACGTGGCCTGCCTTGAGGCGATGGAGGGGTTGCTCGCTTCCCATCGGCGGGCCGAGGACACGCTCGGTTCGCGGGTCGTTGCCGGGGTCGTGGCCGCGCAGTTCGAGCGGGTGGCCGGGTTGTACGACCAGGCGCGGGGGCCGCTCGCCGACCGGCTGGTGAAGTTGCTGGCGGAGTACGCCCAGTTCCTCGCGTGGATGGCGCAGGACCAGGACAACACCCCGGCTGCTTTGGGGTGGTTCGACCGGTCTTACGACTGGGCGTTGGAGGCCGGCCACGGTGACATGGCGGCCACCACCATGAGCATGAAGGCCCATCTCGCCTGGTCGAGGGGGAGGGGGCGCGCGTGCGTCAGGCTCGCGGAGGCGGCGGCGGGCACGGCCGGGGTGAGCCGGGCGACGCGGGCCATGGCGCTGCAGATGGCGGGACGCGGGTGCGCGCTCGACGGTGACGCCGAAGGCGCGTACCGCAACCTGGACGCGGCGCACCGGGTCATTCGGGAGGCGCGTGACGCCCCGCCCTGGCTGTACTTCTACGGCGAGTCCTGGTTCTCGGCACAGCGGGGCATGGCGGACGTGCACCTGGGGGCCTGGGCGAGCGCCGTCGACCACTTGGTGGCCGGGCTCGCCGGTTTCGCCCCCGCGTTCCGGCGCGACCGGGCCTGGTACGGGGCGTGCCTCGCGCACGCCTACGCGGGTGCCGGCGAAGCGGAAGCGGCGTTGGAGGCGGCGCTGGGCGTCGTCCGGGATGCCGCCGAGGTCGGGCGTCCGCACGCGTGGGGCGAGTTGCATGCCGTGGGGGCGCTGCTGTTGCGGCGTGGGGCCCCGGAGGGGCGGGTGCTGGTGGACGTTCTGGCGGGGCTGGACTGAGGGGCGGCGGCCGGTCCGGGGGCCTGTTACGGGTGTGTCAGGGCGTGCTGGAGTGAGTCATAAAAGCGGGTCGTCGCTCGGCCGGGGAAAAAGTTCGTGAAATCCTTCACATGAAAATGAGGGACTGGAACGCTGGTCCAGTGCCGTTCGGCCCCCATCCGGGGCCGAACGGGCCCGGATGAGCGGGAACGGGCCTTCTCCGTCAGGTGAGAAGGAACGTTCAGGCAGGGTGGCGGAACCGAGTGGTCCAGTTGCGTTCGGGGTCGCAAGGCCAGCTCAGCGGGGGTGGTCAACGCGTTTCGGGGGTCGGTGGTTCCCCGTGAGGGGTATGGCGTCGGTCACGTGGGCGGCGCAGTGTAGCAGACAGCACCCCGCGTCTTGTGAAGGGGCGCACGAGCACCCCTTCGGGGTGTGCTGGATACTCGAATCATGAGCACCACGGAGCGTCCACGGATCCTCGTAGTAGGCGGTGGGTACGTCGGCCTGTATGCGGCGCGTCGCATCTTGAAGAAGATGCGGTACGGCGAGGCGACCGTCACGGTCGTCGACCCGCGCTCGTACATGACGTACCAGCCCTTCCTCCCCGAAGCAGCGGCCGGCAGCATCTCGCCGCGTCACGTCGTGGTGCCGCTGCGACGTGTGCTCCCCAAGGCGGAGGTCCTCACCGGCCGCGTCACCACCATCGACCAGGACCGCAAGGTCGCCACGATCGCCCCGCTGGTGGGCGAGGCGTACGAGCTGCCCTTCGACTACCTGGTCATCGCGATGGGCGCGGTCTCCCGTACCTTCCCGATCCCCGGCCTCGCCGAGAACGGCATCGGCATGAAGGGCATCGAGGAGTCCATCGGCCTGCGCAACCACGTCCTGGAGCAGCTGGACAAGGCCGACTCGACCACCGACGAGGAGATCCGCCGCAAGGCGCTCACCTTCGTCTTCGTCGGCGGCGGCTTCGCCGGCGCCGAGACGATCGGTGAGGTCGAGGACATGGCCCGCGACGCGGCCAAGCACTACCGGAACGTGAAGCGCGAGGACATGCGCTTCATCCTGGTCGACGCCGCCGACAAGATCCTCCCCGAGGTCGGCCCCAAGCTCGGCCAGTACGGCAAGGAGCACCTGGAGAGCCGCGGGGTGGAGATCCACCTCTCGACGTCCATGGACTCCTGCGTCGACGGCCACGTCGTGCTCAAGAACGGCCTTGAGGTCGACGCCAACACCATCGTGTGGACGGCGGGCGTCAAGCCCAACCCGGCGCTGGCCCGCTTCGGCCTGCCGCTCGGCCCGCGTGGCCACGTGGACACCCAGGCGACCCTCCAGGTGCAGGGCACCGACTACATCTGGGCCGCGGGCGACAACGCCCAGGTGCCGGACATGGTCGGCCGCCGCGCCGGCAACGAGAACGCCTGGTGCCCGCCCAACGCCCAGCACGCGCTGCGCCAGGCCAAGGTCCTCGGCGACAACGTGATCTCCGGTATGCGGGGCTTCCCGCAGAAGGAGTACAGCCACGCCAACAAGGGTGCGGTCGCCGGTCTCGGCCTGCACAAGGGCGTCGCGATGATCGTCATGGGCAAGATGAAGATCAAGCTCAAGGGCCGTCTCGCCTGGTACATGCACCGTGGCTACCACGGTCTGGCCATGCCGACCTGGAACCGCAAGATCCGCATCTTCGCGGACTGGACGCTGGGCATGTTCCTCAAGCGCGAGGTCGTGTCGCTCGGCGCCATGGAGAACCCCCGCGAGGAGTTCTACGAGGCCGCCAAGCCCGCTCCGCAGCCCGCCGACTCGGTCCCGACGCAGAAGGCCAAGGCCGGCTGAGTCCCCCGCCGCGCGCAGCGTCCGCACGGCGGCCGCGGCTTCCGCGGCACCACACGCTCAAGGGCGTCCACCAAATCCGTGGGGTGGGCGCCCTTCGGCATGCCCGCGCGCACTCGTCCATTCCCCCCGCCCGTCCGTTCCCCCCGCGCGCCCGTCCGTCCCGGCGCGCAACCGGCTGCCCCGGCGCCCGCCCGTCCGCCCCCGCACGCCGTCCCGCGCGCGCCGGCCGCGCACCCCACGCCCCCGCGACGCCCCCATGCTCGGCCGTCGTGGCGATTTTCCCTCCCCCGCGCGAACGTGACGCACTCCCGCAGGGAAGGACTACAGCACGGCTCGCCGGTGTTTAGGTGTCAGATGAATCCATTTCGTCGAACCTGACTCCTGACACCGCATCATGGAGGTGTGCGACATGGCCCAGGCCGCCCGACGGCTCGCCGACCTCGCGGAACGGGTACTGGGGGCACCGCTCCCCATCCGCCTCCGCGCCTGGGACCGCAGCGAGGCGGGGCCGCCCGGTGGGCCGGTGCTCGTCGTCCGCAACCGCCGCGCCCTGCGCCGCCTGCTCTGGAAGCCGGGCGAGCTCGGCCTGGCCCGGGCCTGGGTGGCGGGGGACCTCGACGTCGAGGGCGACCTCTACGCGGCCCTCGACCTGCTCGCCGGGTCCATCTGGGAACGCGGTGAGGAACCCGCCCGCCGCTCCGGCCTCCGGGCGGCCCTGGACGCCCTCCGGGACCCCGACACCCGCGCCGCCGGCCGTGAGCTGCTGAAGCTCGCCGGGCCCTGGACACCGCCCGCGCCGCCCCCGGAGGAGGCCCGCGGGACATCCGGCCGGCTGCACAGCCTCCGCCGCGACAAGCAGGCCATCAGCCACCACTACGACGTCGGCAACGCCTTCTACGAGCTCGTCCTCGGCCCGTCGATGGTCTACTCCTGCGCCTACTGGGAGCCCGAGGGCACCCTGGAGGACGCCCAGCGCGCCAAGCTCGACCTGGTCTGCCGCAAGCTCGGCCTGGCCCCCGGCATGCGGCTGCTCGACGTCGGCTGCGGCTGGGGCTCGATGGTGCTGCACGCCGCCCGCGAGTACGGGGTGAGCGCGGTCGGCATCACCCTCTCCGAGGAGCAGGCCGGCTACGCCCGCAAGCGGATCGCCGAGGCGGGGCTGACGGACCGGGTGGAGATCCGCGTCCAGGACTACCGCGAGATCTCCGACGGGCCCTTCGACGCGATCTCCTCCATCGGCATGGCCGAGCACGTCGGCCGCGAGCGCTACGCCGAGTACGCGGCCGACCTGTACGCCCTGCTGCGGCCCGGCGGCCGGCTGCTCAACCACCAGATCGCGCGGCGGCCGCTGCTCGACGAGGAGGCGTACCAGGTCGACGAGTTCATCGGCCGCTACGTCTTCCCGGACGGCGAACTCGCGCCCGTCGGGCGGACGGTGGCGCAGCTGGAGGAGGCCGGGTTCGAGGTCCGGGACGTGGAGGCGCTGCGCGAGCACTACGCGCTGACGCTCCGGCGGTGGGTGGCCAACCTGGAGGCGCACTGGGCCGAGGCCGTGCGGCTGACCTCGCCGGGGCGCGCCCGGGTGTGGCGGCTCTACATGGCCGCCTCGGCGCTGTCGTTCGAGCGCAACCGCATCGGCGTCAACCAGGTGCTGGCCGTACGGACCCCCGGATCCGGTGACCCGGGACTGCCGCTGCGCACCCGGGAGTGGCGGGCCTGACGACGCCGGAGGGCCCGGTTCCGTAGCGGAACCGGGCCCTCCGGGCGGTCGGGGCCGTCAGTCGGCCCCAGGCGGTCGGGGCCGTCGGCCGGCCTTGACGGCGGAGTCGGCGGACAGCGCCGTCAGTCGGCCTTGATGGCGGACAGCATGTTCAGCTTCGCCGCCCGGCGGGCCGGCCAGAGCGCCGCCAGCACGCCGACCACGGCGGCCAGCAGCAGGAACAGGGCGATCCGGCCCCAGGGCAGGGCCATTTCGTAGGTGGCCATGCTGGTGGCGATCTGCTCGCCCGCGGCCCAGCCGAAGAAGACGCCGAGGACGATGCCCAGCACCCCGCCGAAGAGCGAGATGACCACCGACTCCAGGCGGACCATCCGCTTGATGCCGCTGCGGTCGAGGCCGATGGCCCGCAGCATGCCGATCTCCTGCCGGCGTTCGAAGACGGACATCGCGAGGGTGTTGACGACGCCCAGCACCGCGACGATCACCGCCATGGCGAGCAGGCCGTAGAGGACGTTCAGCATCATGCTGATCATCGACGCGACCTCGCGCGAGATGTCGTCCTTGTCCTGGACCTGGATGGCCGGGTTGTCGCCGAGGGCCTTCCGCAGCGACTTCTTGGCCGAGGCGCTCGCTCCCTTGTCGGTCTTGACCAGGACCTGGCGGTCGACGAGCTCGGACATGTGCGGGGTCAGGGCCGGGTTGTCGACCATGATCCCCTTGAGCATGTCGTTGCCCTTGAAGATCCCGCCGACCGTCAGCCGGCCCTTCTTGCCGTCCTCGTAGGTGACCTCGAAGGACGAACCGGCCTTCCAGTGGTGGCTCTTGGCCGTCGCGTCGTCCACGACCACCCGCTGCCGCTGGGACAGCGCCGCGTACGAGCCGGCCGAGAAGTCGACCTGGGTGAGCTTGCCGATGCTCGCGGCGTCCACGCCGGTCAGGTACTCGCTGTCGCCGTCGATGCGGGCGGGCGACTGCCGCAGGGCGCTGACGGCGGTGACGCCGGGCTGCGTGGCCAGCTTCCGGGCGATGTCGGGGGAGAGGTCGTGCATGTTGGCCATGACGACGACGTAGTCGGCCTTCAGCGAGTCGGCCGCCATCTTGTCGATGGCCTGCTGGACGCTGTTGCCGATGACCGTGAGGCCGGTGATCAGGGTGAGGCCGATCATCAGCGCGGAGGCGGTCGCGGCGGTGCGGCGCGGGTTGCGGACCGCGTTCTGGCCGGCGAGCTTGCCGGGCATCCCGAAGCGGCGGAGCACCGGCCCCACGGCGGCGATCAGCGGGCGGGAGAGCAGCGGCGTCAGCACGAACACGCCGATGAGCAGCAGGCCCGCGCCCACCCCCAGGCCGGACTCGTCGCCCGCCGTGACGGAGACCGCGGCGCCCGCGGCCGTGAGGAGCGCGCCGATGGTGTTGCGGACCACCAGGGACTTGGTGGTGGCCACCGCGTGGACGCTGTTCATGGCCGCCACCGGCGGGATCTTCGCGGCGCGCCGGCCCGGCAGCCAGGCGGCGAGCATGGTCACCAGGATGCCGACGGCGAGCGAGGAGACGATCGCCGACGGGGGGACGACGAGCGGACCGGCCGGCATGGCGTCGGAGGGCATCAGGGCCTTCATCCCGGCGCCGATGCCGATGCCGGCGAGCAGACCGGCGACGGCCGCGACCGCGCCCACGACGAACGCCTCGACGAGCACCGAGCGGGTCACCTGGCGGCGGCTGGCTCCGACCGCGCGGAGCAGGGCGAGCTCCTTGGTGCGCTGGGCGATCAGCATGGTGAAGGTGTTGGCGATGATGAAGATGCCGACGAACAGGGCTATTCCGGCGAAGACCAGCAGACCGGTCTTCACCCCGTCCATGCCCTGGGCGATCATCTCGGCCTCGTCGTCGGCCAGCTTCTTGCCGGTGGTCGCCTCGGCGTCGCGCGGCAGGATCTTGTCGACCTCGGCCTTCAGCTTCTCCTGGGACGTGCCGGGGGCGGCCTTGACGTCGATCTCGTTGAACCGGCCGGGCTTGGCGAAGAGCTTCTGGGCGGTGGCGGTGTCGAAGAGGGTGAGCGTGCCGCCGGCCGACACCTGGCCCTTGTCGGTGGTGAAGACACCGGTGATCTTCTGGCTGAGGACCGGGCCCCGGACGGACATCCGGACGGTGTCGCCGACCTTGAAGCCCGCGCGCTCGGCGGTCTTGGCGTCGACGGCGATCTCGCCGGCGCGCTGCGGCGCCCGGCCGGACGTCAGCGGGTAGCGGGCGTCCGTGCCGTCCTTGCCGGGGAAGTAGTTGGAGCCGGCCCGGGCGAAGCCCGAGCCCACCAGCTCGCCGTCCTTGCCGGCGAGGTACGCCTGGCCGTCGACGCTGCCGGTGGCCGAGGCGGCGCCGGGCACCTTCGCGGCCTTGTCCAGCAGGCGCTGGGTGAGCATCGGGGGCTCGCCGGGCTTCCCCTTGTCGTCGTCGTCCTTGTGCGGCTGGACGGCGACGTCGACGTCGGCGAAGCCCTTCTGGCTGCTGCTCTGGAGGGCGGAGGAGAAGGTCTCGGTGAAGACGAGGGTGCCGGAGACGAAGGCCACGCCGAGCATCACGGCGAGGACGGTCATCAGCAAGCGGGCTTTGTGCGCGAGGACATTGCGCAACGCGGTACGGAACATCGGGTCAGGTGTCCTGGGAGTCGGGGGCGGGCGCGGACGCGGAAGAGATCAGCTCGTCCGGCCCTTGGCGTCGAACGCCTTCATGCGGTCCAGGACGGCGTCGGCGGTCGGCTCGTACATCTCGTCGACGATGCGGCCGTCGGCGAGGAAGACGACGCGGTTGGCGTAGGAGGCGGCGACCGGGTCGTGGGTGACCATGACGACGGTCTGGCCCAGTTCGCGCACCGAGTTGCGCAGGAAGCCCAGGACCTCGGCGCCGGAGCGGGAGTCGAGGTTGCCGGTGGGCTCGTCGGCGAACATGATCTCGGGGCGGCCGGCGAGGGCGCGGGCGACGGCGACGCGCTGCTGCTGGCCGCCGGAGAGCTGGTTCGGACGGTGCTTGAGCCGGCCGGAGAGGCCGACGGTGTCCACGACCGTGTCGAGCCACTTCTGGTCGGGCTTGCGGCCGGCGATGTCCATCGGCAGCGTGATGTTCTCCAGGGCGTTGAGCGTGGGGAGCAGGTTGAACGCCTGGAAGATGAAGCCGATCTTGTCCCGGCGGAGCTGGGTCAGCTTCTTGTCGTTGAGCGCGGTGAGCTCGGTGTCCCCGATGCGGGCGGAGCCGCCGGAGACCGTGTCCAGCCCGGCCATGCAGTGCATCAGCGTCGACTTGCCCGAGCCCGACGGCCCCATGATCGCGGTGAACTCGGCCCTGCGGAAGTCCACGGACACGGCGTCCAGGGCGACCACCTGGGTCTCGCCCTGGCCGTAGACCTTGGTGAGATCCGTGGCGCGGGCCGCCACCTCGGCGGTGCGGACGGCGGTCGGGGCGCCGTAGGGGCTGGTGGTCACGGGGGACACTCCTGTCGGGACGCGGAACGGGACGTGATTCCATGGTCCTGTCCGCCTGCCCGGCCCGGATCAGACCAGGCTCCCGTTCGCGGGACCGTCTCCAGAGGTACGGGCGGGGGGCCGGGTCATCCTCCGGTATGAGGGCGCCGCCGCCAGGTCTGCCGGGGCCGTCGGCGCCGGAGCGGCCGGGCGGTGAGGGAACGGCTACGGAGCGGTGCGGGGGGAGTCGAGATTGCGACAATTCCGGGTGAGTGCCCGGGTGGGGTGGTGAACGGGATGGATCGGCCGCTGGCATGTGCCTATGGCGTCATTGCTGCACTGACAGCTCCTCAGTTGCCCATAAAATAAGACAACCTCTGGTCAGTGTTCCGCTGTTTGGGGGGCGCCACCCGGATAGGCTCATCCTGTTCTCCTCGAGGGAACCCGCGCGCGCGTCCGTGCACGCGTGGCCCGAGGGCCCGCCCGGATGGTGGAATGCAGACACGGCGAGCTTAAACCTCGCTGGCCCTTCGGGCCGTGCCGGTTCGAGTCCGGCTCCGGGCACATCCGCACGTTCACCGTTCGCCTGTGGGCGGGCGCGTGTGCCCGGCGACGGGCGGACCCCGGTCGTACGGCCGGGGTCCGCCCGTACGACCGGGGCCGTCGGTCGTACGGCTGGCGTCGGCCGTCGGTCGTCGGCCGTCGTGCCCCGGCGTCCGGGTCCCGCGTGCCTCAGCCGTCGGCGGCCGGTGCCGTTCCGCCCGCCAGCTCGAAGAGGGTCCTGAGGGCGGCGAACGCCTCCGCCCGGTCCACCAGGCCGTCGAGGCCGTGCAGCGTGTTCACGCCCACGCCGCTGCCGAAGACCAGCGAGGCCAGGCTCTTGGCGTCCGGCAGTCCCGGGGTGCCGGCGGTGATCCGTTCCAGGTAGCCGATCCAGACGCGGCGGGTCCCCTCGTACCCCCGTACGTAGGCGTCGCGCAGTGGGCCCGGCCCGCCCATGACCTCCGGCAGGACCGTCGCGAACACCCGGCCGCAGGGCGCGTCCACCACCGTGAGGTGGGCGTCGAGCAGCGCGTCGAAGGTGAGCGGTCCGGTCTCCGGGAGCACCCGGCGGTACTCCTCCTCGGCGGCGTGGAACGCCTGCCCGATCACCTCGACGATCAGGCCCTCCTTGGAGCCGAAGTGCCAGGCGACCGAGCCGCGGCTGATGCCCGCGCGGTCGGCGACGGCCTGTACGGAGGCGGCCCGCGGACCGCCCTCGGCGACCAGTTCCGTCGCCGCCTCCAGCAGCCGCCGGCGGCTCTCCCGGGCGGACTCCTCACGACGACCAGTCATGCGGCGATTGTTCCACGGGGGTTCGGGCGATCGAAGAGGTGTGGATCCCTCCGCTTTACCTCCCGTGTCCGGAAAACCAATCCCCGCACACCACTTGACGGTCTGTGCCGGGCGTTCAACGATTGGACCACCGTCCAGTTTTCGCGGGTGAGCCGAGCCGGGGACCTTGAATGCCCTGGCGTACGGCGGCTCGCACCGCAGAAGTGGCGGGACACGTTCCGAGCCGCACGTCGTCGCACGTTCCCCGTACCGCTCCTCGCCGGCCGCACGCCGGTCGATTCACGCCACCCCCGGGCCTCCCCGTGTGCCCGTCCGTCCGCCCGGGACCACCGACCGCACGATCGGAGCCGTCATGCGCCTGATCACGTTCGTAGGCAAGCACTCCGCCGGACCGCCTCCGCCGGGCCGGCCCCACCTCGGCGTCCTGCTGGGCGGCGACGCCCCGGACGGCGCCGTCCTCGACCTCACCGCCGCCGCGCCCGACGACCCGCGCCTCGCCTCGCTCCAGGCCCTGATCGAGTCCGGTGAGGCCGGCCTCGACCGGGTGCGGGAGCTGTGCGAACGGCCGCCCGGCGAGGCCGTACGGGCCCGGGGCGACGTCAGGTTGCTGGCGCCGCTGCCCCGGCCGGTGCGGCTGCGCGACTGCGGGCTGTTCATCGCCCACCTGGAGAGCGGGCTGCGGGAACTGGCCCGGCGGCAGGCCGCGGCGGCGGCCGACCCGGCCGCGGAGTTCGAGCGGCTGATGGCCAGTGGGAGGTTCGACCTGAGCCCGCTGTTCCGGGAGCGGGTCATGTACTACACGGCGGACCACCTCTGTGTGAGCGGGCCGGAGGACGAGATCGCCGCGCCCACCGGATCGCGCGAGCTCGACTTCGAACTGGAGTTCGCGGCCGTGGTGGGCCGGACCGGCCGGGACGTCAAGCCCGCCGACGCCCCCGCCCACATCTTCGGCTACACCGTCTTCAACGACTGGAGCGCCCGCGACCTCCAGGCCGTCCTCATGCGGGCCGGCGTCGGGCCCTGCGAGGGCAAGGACTTCGCCGGCTCCAACACCCTCGGTCCGTGCGTCGTGACCCGCGACGAGCTCACCGACCCGTACTCCCTGACCATGACCGCCCGGGTCAACGGCGAGGAGTGGTCGCGCGGCACCACCGACGGGATGGAGCACACCTTCGAGGACGCCGTCGTGCACCTCAGCCGGGACCGCGCGGTGCACGCCGGGGAGGTCATCGGCTCCGGAACCGTCCCGTCCGGCACCGGGTTCGACCTCGGGCGGCACCTGAAGGACGGGGACGTGGTCGAGCTGGAGGTCGAGGGCATTGGCGTGCTCCGCAACACCGTCCGGGTGCCCGCGCGGGACACGGGTGGGTCATGAGCGACGCGTACGTGCTCGGCGTCGGCCGCACGGCGTACGGCCGGTTCCCCGGCCGGACCGTCGGCGCGCTCGCGGGCGAGGCGCTCGCCCTGTGCCTGGCCGACGCCGGGGTGGAACCCGCCGCCGTGGACGCGGTGTTCTTCGCCAACGCCACCCAGGGCGCCCTGGAGGGGCAGCACCTGGTGCGCGGCCAGGTGGCGCTGCGCTCCGCCGGGCTGGCGGGCGTCCCGGTGTTCAACGTCGAGAACGCCTGCGCCTCCGGGACCGCCGCCGTCCACCTGGCGGCCACCGCGGTGCGGGCCGGGGAGGCGGACGTCGCCCTCGCCGTCGGCGCCGAGAAGATGTACGGCGCCGACGAGGAGCGGCTGACCGCCGCCTTCCACGGCGGGCTCGACGTCGCCCGCTGGGAGGAGGGACTCAAGGCCCTGCGGGAGGCGGCGGGCGCGGAGGCGGTCCCGCCGGGCCGGCGCTCGGTGTTCATGGACGTCTACGCCGCGCTCGCCGCCGACTACCGCCGCCGCCACCCCGGCCTCACCCCCCGGCGGCTCGCCGCCGTCACCGCCAAGAACCGGCGGCACGGCGCGCTCAACCCGCGCGCCGCCCGCCGCGAGGCGCTGACGGTCGACGAGGTGCTGGCCGCGCGGCCGATCGTCCCGCCGCTGACCCAGCCCATGTGCGCGCCCATCGGGGACGGCGCCGCGGCGGCCCTCGTCTGCTCGCCCGCCGCGGCCCGCCGGCTCGGCGCCGGCCGGGCGGTACGGATCCGGGCGAGCGTCGTCGCCTCCGGCACCGGCCGGACCCTCGACGAGGAGGCCCGCCGGATCACCCGCCTTGCCTCGGCCGCCGCCTACGAACGGGCCGGCCTCGGCCCGTCCGACGTCTCGCTCGCGGAGGTCCACGACGCCACCGCGATCGGCGAGGTGCTCCAGGTGGAGGCGCTGGGCCTGATTCCCGACGGCGAGGGCGCGCACGCCGCCGAACGCGGCGAGACCGCCCTCGGCGGCCGGCTGCCGGTCAACACCTCCGGCGGCCTGGAGAGCAACGGCCACCCCGTCGGCGCCACCGGCGTCGGCCAGATCCACGAACTCGTCACCCAGCTCCGCGGCGAGGCGGGCGACCGCCAGGTCCCCGGCGCCCGGATCGGCGTCGCCGAGAACGGCGGCGGCTTCCTGGACTTCGAGGAGGCCGCGGCGGCGGTGGTCGTCCTGGAGGCACCGGGGAGGCGGCTGTGACGGACGGGGGAATGGTGCCTGCGCGGGGCGCCGGGTGCGTCAACATCGCGTACCTGCTGCACCGGGCCGCCGCCGGGAGCCCGGACGCGCCCGCCGTGTGCGAAGGGGCGGACGTCCTCCGCGACTACCGGGGGCTTGCCGGGCGGGCCGCCGCGATCGGCGAGGCGCTGCTCCGGGAGTACGGGCTGCGGGCCGGCGACCGGGTGGCGCTGGCCATGCGGAACACCCCGCTCTATCCGGAGGTGCTGTTCGGCGTCTGGTGGGCCGGGCTGGTGGCGGTGCCGATGAACGCCCGGCTGCACCCCCGGGAGTTCGCGCGGTTGGTGGAGGACTGCGGCGCGCGGGTCTGCGTCGCCACCGGTGAACTGACCGGTCCGCTGGGCGAACAGGGGCTCGGGCCGGCCGCCCTGGTGCCCATCGACCACCTTGTGGGGACGGCCGCCGTGAACGCCGTCCGGCCGCCCGCCGACGTGGCGGACGACGCGCCGGCGTGGCTCTTCTACACCAGCGGCACCACCGGCCGACCCAAGGGCGCGACCCTCACCCACGGCAACCTGCGGGCCGCCACCGACAGCGCGCTCGCCGACATCGGGGCCGGCGTCGACGCGTCGATGCTGCACATCGCCCCGATGTCGCACGCCGGCGGCCTCTTCGGCCTCGCCCACGTGGCCCGCGCCCGGGCCCAGGTCTTCCCGCGCGGCGGCGCGGTCACCGCGGACACCCTGGAAGAGGCGCTGCGCGCGTTCGGCCCGGTGACGTTCTTCGCGGTGCCGACGATCCTGCGCCGCCTGCTCGACCCCGCCCTGCTGCCCGACGGCCTCGTCCCGCGCGTGCACCGCATTCTCTACGGCGGCGCGCCGATGTACCGGGAGGACCTGGAGCGGGTCATCGCCCGCTTCGGCGCCGGCCGGCTCTGGCAGGGCTACGGCCAGGGGGAGTCGCCCGGCACCATCACCCACCTGCGCCCCGAGGACCACGCCGGGGACGACCCCGAGGCGCTGGGCCGCCGGCTGGCGAGCGTCGGCCGCGCGCGGACCGGCGTCGAGGTGCGGGTGGCGGACCCCGACGGGCGGGAGGTGCCGGCCGGGACGACCGGCGAGGTGCTGGTCCGCGGGGCCACCGTGATGTCCGGCTACTGGAACGCGCCGGAGGCCACCGCCCGTACCCTGCGCGGCGGCTGGCTGCACACCGGCGACCTGGGCCGGCTGGACGCCGACGGCTTCCTCACCCTCGTCGACCGGGCCAAGGACCTGGTCATCTCCGGGGGTTCCAACATCTACCCCCGCGAAGTGGAGGAGGTCCTGCTGCGCCACCCCGCGGTCGCCGAGGCCGCGGTGGTCGGCGCGCCGGACCCCGAGTGGGGGGAACTGCCCGTCGCCTTCGTGGTGCGGGCCGACGGCGGAGCGGACAGTGGACTCGCCGCCGCCCTGGAGGCGCACTGCCTCGGCCGCATGGCCCGCTTCAAGCGGCCCCGCCGCTTCGTGTTCGTGGCCGCGCTGCCCAAGAACAGCTACGGAAAGGTGCTCAAGACCGAACTGCGGGGGCTGATCGGCCGGCCCCCGGAAGCCGACAACCCGAGAGCTGGTACCGCGATATGAGTCGCCGCATCGTCGACCTCACCTCCCCCATCGACCCCCGTGACCTCGACCTCGTCCCGGAGAGTATGCCGGACCTGGCACTGGTCGTCGCCCCGCGCATGGACTACCACACGCACGACGAGTGGGGCCGGGACTTCATGGTCGCCTCCTTCGGCTGCGACCCGGACGACCTCCCCGGGCGCGAGGGCCCGGCCGGCGAGGTCATGCACGAGATCAGCACCCACTGCGGGACGCACGTGGACGCCCCGCTGCACAGCGGACGCATGTGCGAGGGCCGGCCGTCCCGGACGCTCAGTGACATCGCCCTGGAGGAGCTGTACCGGCCGGGCATGGTCCTCGACGTACGGGCCTGGGCCAAGCCGGGGGAGGCCATTCCGGTCGAGGCCCTGAAACAGGCCATCGCGGCGACCGGGCGGGACGTCGAGCCGGGTGACGCGGTGCTCATCAGGACCGGGCAGGAGCGGTACCGGCTGGGCGAGCCGGAGTACTTCGCCTATCCGGGGATGTCGGGGGCCGGTACGCGGTACCTGACGGGGCTGGGAGCGACCGTGCTGGGGACCGATGCGATCGGGTGGGACCGGCCGATCCCCGCGATGCGGCGGGCCTTCCAGGAGACGCGCGACCCCGGGCACATCTGGGACGGGCACTACGCGATCCAGGACAAGGAGGCGTTCATCGTGCAGCAGTTGGTGAATCTCGGGGCGCTGCCGTTGAGCGGGTTCATGGTCGGGTTCTTCCCGTTGAAGCTCACGGGGACGAGTGCGGCGCCGGCGCGGGTGGTGGCGTTCGTGGAGGGGTGAGCCCCGGTCCCTCCCCCAGAGGGGGCACCCCCACTTCGCCGATTCCTGGGGCTGTGCCCCAGACCCCCCTTATCGCGGCTTCGCCGCTCGTCCTCAATCGCCGGACGGGCTGAAACAGCCCGTCCGGCTCGGGGGTGCGGGGGCGGAGCCCCCGCAGAAACGGTGAAAGGGTGGGTCCGGGGCTCAGGAAGCCTGCACCCGCACCGCCGTGGCCCGCCGCGAGCCCACCGCGAAGAGGGCGAGCCCGCCGACCAGCCAGCAGGACAGCACGACCAGGGCCCGCCCGCACCCCGCGCCGTCGAAGAAGGCCGCCGAGCGCAGCAGGGTGCCGCCCGCGCCGGGCGGCAGGAACTGGCCGAACGTTCCCCAGCCGGAGGGCAGCCACTCCGGCCCGGAGGCCAGGCCGGACAGCGGGTTGCCGAGGAAGATCATCATGGCCGCGCCGAGGCCGAGACCGGGGCCGCCGAGCAGCGAGTGGAGGCCCATGATGGTGACGGAGGTGGCCGCGGTGCTGAAGGTGACGGCGAGGGCGATCAGCGCGTAGTCGCCGTCGGTGACCCCGAAGCCGTACTGGAGCACGGCGCTGAGGGCGAAGCCCGCGAGGACCGAGAAGCCGAGGGAGGTCGCGGCCCGCTGGGCGGGGCGGCGGAGCAGCATCACGATGGCGACGGTCGCCAGGTAGCCGCCGAGCACCAACGGCAGCGCGCCGGCGGCGAGTCCGGCCGCGTTGGGGTCGTCCTTCGTCGGCGGGTGCAGGTCGTGGACGGCCACGGTGGGCCGGGGCGCGGACGGGTCGAGGGACGGCGCGAGGGCGCGCAGGGTGGCGGCGATGGAAGGGCCGGCCGTGGTGGCGACCAGCACCTCGGGCTTGTCGCCGGGCGCCGTGCCGAGGACCACCGCGCCGTACGCCTTCCGGTCGTCGATCCGCTGCCGGGCGGCGGCCGCGTCCGGCACCTTCGTGACGCGGAACGCGCCGGGCCGGGCCTCCGCCAGCCGGTCCGCGACCCGGTCGGCCACCGGGCCGGGGCCCGCGACCGCGATCGGCACCTCGTGCGGGCCGGAGTTGATCGCCGGCAGGGCGAAGGCCGTCAGCATGGCGGCGAGCAGGGCGGTGAGGCCGACGATCAGGACCGGGACCTTCCGCCATCCCGCCGCCGCCTCGGCGTCGGGAACGGCCGGATCGGGGGCGGCGCCCTGAGGCTCGTCGGTGCGGGCGGCGGTGGCGCCGGTCGTATCAGTGGGCGTACGGGACATGGGAGTTCCCCTCGGGGCGGGTGACGTGCTCCTGGTGCCGTGCTGTGGTGTGCGGTGCTGCGCTTGCTGTGGTGCGGAGTGCTGCGCGCGCTGTGGTGCGCTGCCGGAGGTGCCGGTGACGGCTCTCCGGCCCGCGCTGCCGGTCGCACCCCCCACGCGCCCCCGCCCCCCTCGCCAAGGCCCCGCGCCGGGTGGTGCCGAGGCATGGCGGGGGCGTACGGGCGGGGTGGCCGGTCAGGGTTCGACGCGTACGCGCTCCAGTTCCCGGCGCACCGCCTCGGCGACGGGCGTACGGGATCCGGTGCGCACCCAGTGCTCGAAGGTGAGCCGGGTCGTGGTGAGCGCGACCGTGGCGGCGAGCAGCGGGTAGAGGTCGCGGTCGGGGTCGGTGCCGGTGCGGCGGGCGATCTCGGTGGCCAGGGTGGCGGCCATGCCGGCCTCGAAGCGGACCTGTTCGGCCGCCAGTTGCGCGTGGGCCAGGGCCAGCCGCGCGCGCAGGAGGGTGCCGGGGTCGACGGCGGAGAGCTCGTCCAGCACGGTGGCGAAGGCGTGTGTGAGGGCGTCCCACAGCGGTTCCTCCGGCGGGCGGGCGGCGAGCGCCGCGCGGATCCGTTCGGCCCGTTCGGTGCCGGAGGCCATGACGGCCTCTTCCTTGCTGGAGAAGTAGTTGTTGAAGGTCCGGGCCGAGACGCCGGCCTCGGCCGCGATGTCCTCCACCCGGACGGCCGCCCAGCCGCGCTCGGCGGCGAGCCGCAGCGCCGCGAGGCCGAGTGCCGTCCGCGTGGCCTGCTTCTTCCGTTCCCGGAGTCCGGGGTTCCGGGGCTCTGCGGGGTGTTCCGCGGGTGCCGGCCCGGAGGGCTCCCGCCGTGCCGTCGTTCTCGCGGCCCTGGTGTTCATGTCCCTCACCGTCGCAGAAACCTGCGGGGCCCGCAAGTTTGCGCATTGCGCAAGAATCCGCCCCGACCGGTGCGGTGTCGGCCGCCTGGCCGAATGCCAACTGTCGGCGCGCTACGGTGCGTTGACGCTCGAACACTACGGTATGTAGCGTTACCGATCGGTAGCGTTGTGATCGCTGAGGGGGGAGGGGTGGATGAGGCGGGCGGTCCGGACGTCCGGCGGGGCGGCGGCCCGTGAATTCCCCGTTCCCCACCGGCCTTTTACGGCCCCTTCCGGCCGCCTTCCGGTCCGTACCGGCGGTTACAGCGGAGGTCCGCCATCCGGACGGGCCGCAAAGAAACTCACTGGGGCGTGCATGCGTATTCCCAATTCCCTTTACATGGTCCCGGACCACGTGCTCCCGAACCCCTGCGAGCGGGACGCCGACGGCAGTTCGCGAGCGGGTGGCGACACACCACCCGGAGACGTCGACCAAGTCCTTTTACAAATGCGCCCGCTCATCGAATCCGTGATGCGGAACACACAGGTGCGGGCGCTGGAGGAAGCGAGCCTCGCGGTCATCGGCGACCGCGCCGTCGCCGTCGACGCGCTCATCGACCTGGTGCGCCGGGCGGAGACGTCGGTGACCCTCCTCGTCCCGCCCGCGGGCGACGCCCTGCGGCTGGTGACCGACGCGCTGGAGGCGCTGGCCGGCCGGCGCCCGGACGACGCCCGGGTGCGGGTCCTCGCCCCGCCCGAACTGGCCGCCGACGCCCGGCTGGCCGGGCTGGCGACGCTGCTGGACGGCGTGGAGATCCGGCTGGCGGCGGGCGTGCGGCACGCGGCGGCCGTCATCGATCAGCGAGTGGCGCTGGTCAGAGCCGGTGAGGCCACCGTGTTCGGCGCCGAGGCGTCGCTCGTCCGGGCCCCCAGCGTGGTCCGCGCGCTGTACGACATCCTCATGACGGCCTGGTACCGGGCCGCCCCCCTGACCCGCTACCAGCGCCTCCAGGAGTGCCTGCGCCGCGACTCCGGCGCCCGCATCCTGCGCATGCTCGGCGAGGGCTACACGGACGAGGTGGCCGCCCGCGAACTCGACATCTCCGTCCGCACCTACCGCCGCCGCGTCGCCGACATCATGCGGCTGCTCGGCGCCCGTTCCCGGTTCCAGGCGGGCCTCTACGCGGCCGGCGCCGGTTTGTTGCGCGCATAAGTCCTTGGATGTGACATCCAGGTGAATCGGAGGCAGGAAGCTGCCACCACCGGCCGGAGCACGGCAGGGAATTCACGCCATTCCGCGGACCGCCCGGCAGGTTCCGGACCGGTCCGTTGAACCGTCCCGTTCCACCCCCGAAAGTCGTGACGTATCCGAGAGCCGGAGTCCGAACCCGCGCCGGCGCCGGCCGCGCGGGCCCCGGAATCGAGCCGAAATCGAGGAAGTCACGTACACCATGGGCGAATACGACGGGGCGCGGCCCGCTCCCATAGCCGTCGTGGGCATCGGCTGCCGGGTGCCCGGCGCCGACGGCCCCGACGCGTTCTGGCGCTTGCTGACGGACGAGACCTGCACGGTGCGTGACGTGCCGCCGACCCGCTTCGGGCGGCCGTACGAGATTCCGGGGGCGCGCGTCCGGTCCGGGCTGCTGGACGACGTGGACCGCTTCGACGCCGCGTTCTTCGGGATCTCCCCGCGCGAGGCGGCGGGCATGGACCCGCAGCAGCGGCTGTTCATGGAGGCCGTCTGGGAGGCGCTGGAGGACGCCGGGCAGAACACCGCCGCCCTGGCCGGCACCCGCACCGGCGTCTGGGTGGGCACCACCAACGTCCACTACTGGGAACTCCAGCAGTCCGTCGGCCACCCGGACATCCACGCCTCGCTCGGCGCCGGCTCCCGGTCCACCACCACCGGCCGCGTCTCCTTCGCCCTGGACGTCACCGGCCCCGGCCTCTCCGTGGACACCGCCTGCTCGTCCTCGCTGACCGCCCTCGCCCTCGCCTGTCAGAGCCTGGCCACCGGCGAGTCCACCGTGGCCATCGCCGGCGGCTCCCAGCTGCTGCTCACCAACACCGAGAACCACGGCTTCGTCGACGCGAACGTCTTCTCGGACAACTGCCGCTTCGGCGACGCCTCCGCCGACGGCTTCGTGTTCAGTGAGGGCGTCGGCGCGGTGATCCTCAAGCCGCTGGACCGCGCGCTCGCCGACGGCGACCCCGTACGGGCCGTCATCCGCGGCTGGAGCGTCAACAACGACGGCGCCGGCAGCGACACCATGATCAACCCGGCGCTGAGCGGCCAGCGGCAGATGCTGGAACTCGCCTACGAGCACGCCGGGATCCCGATCGCCGACGTCGACTACATCGAGGCCCACGGCACCGGCACCCGCGCCGGCGACCCCGTCGAACTCGGCGCCATCGCCGCCGTCCTGGGCGACACCCGGGCAGGCCGGGCGCCGCTGCTCGTCGGCTCGGTCAAGAGCAACATCGGGCACACCGGCGCCGCCGCCGGCGTCCTCGGCCTGATCAAGACCGTCCTCGCCCTCCAGCACCGCACCGTCCCCCGCACCCTGCACGTCACCGAACGCACCCCCGCCGTCGACTGGGACGCCGCCGGCCTGGACCTCCCGCACGCCGGCGCGGTGCCGCTCGCCGCCGAGGGGCGGCCGCTGACCGCCGGCGTGAGCGGGTTCGGCGTCTCCGGTACCAACGTCCACGTCGTCCTCACCGAGGCCGGGCCGGGCACCGAGCCCGCCGTACGGCAGGCAGGCGCCGAGCGCGGCGCCGCGCACCTGCTGCCCGTCTCCGCCGCCTCCCCCGAGGCCCTGCGGCAGCGCCTGCTGGACCTGGCAGGACACCTCGAAACCCAAGGCCACGCGACGCCCCTCGCCGACCTCTGCCACACCGCCGCCGTCCGCCGCGCCCACCACGACTGCCGGGCGGCCGTCGTCGGCGACGGGCCCGAGGCGCTGGCCGCCCGGCTGCGCGAGGCCGCCGAGGACGCGTCCGACGCCGGTTACGCGGGCCGCCCGCGCGTCGCCTTCGTCTTCTCCGGCCACGGCTCCCAGTGGATCGGCATGGCCCGCGAACTCATGGACGCCTCCCCGGCGTTCAGCGCCTCCCTGATCCGCTGCGACGAGGCCGTCCGCGCCGAGACCGGCTGGTCCGTCATCGACCGCCTCACCGACGGCACCGACCTGCTGAACGAGACCGTCGCCGTCGTCCACCCCGTCCTGTGGGCGGTGCAGGTGTCGCTCGCCGAGACCTGGCGCGCCTGGGGCGTCGAACCGGACGTCGTCCTCGGCCACAGCATGGGCGAGTCCGCCGCCGCCTGCGTCGCCGGGGCGCTCAGCCACGCCGACGCGGCCGCCGTCGTCTGCCGCCGCGCCCGGCTCATCCGCGACCGCGTCGCCGGGCAGGGGACGATGTCGGTGGCCGCCCTCACCGCCGACGAGGCCGACCGGCTCATCGCCGACCTCGCCGTCGACGTCTCCGTCGCGGCCAGCAACGGCCCCCGCACCACCGTCCTCGCCGGTGAGGTCGAGGGCATCGAGAAGATCAAGGCCGAGCTGGACGCCCGCGACGTCTTCTGCCGCGTCATGAAGGCCGAGGCCGCCTCCCACTGCTCCCGCATGGACCCGCTGCTCGACGAGCTCGCCCACGAGCTCCGGGAGCTCGCGCCCCGCGCCGGGACGGTCCCGATGCGCTCCACCGTCACCGGCGAACTCGTCGACGGCTCCGGCCTCGACGCCGCGTACTGGACCCGCAACATCCGCGGCCGCGTCCACTTCCACGAGGCCGTGCTCGCCACCGCCGAGGCCGGCGAGACCGTCTTCGTCGAGATCAGCCCGCACCCCGTGCTCTCCAAGGCCGTCCAGGAGACCCTGGCCGATGCCGGCCTCCCCGGCACCGCCGTCGGCTCCCTGCTGCGCGACCAGCCTGAGCGTGAGACGCTCCTCGCCCACCTCGGCCGGGTGTACGAGGCGGGGGCGCCCGTCGACTGGACCGCCCTGTACGGCGGCGGCCGGTGCGTCCCGCTGCCCGCCTACCCCTGGCAGCGGGAGAGCCACTGGGTGGAGGACCTGGACGCGCTGCCGCGGACGTACGAGTTCCGGCTGGACGAGCCGGGGACGCCGTTCCTGCCGCCGCCCGCGCCCGGTGCCCCTGACAGCGGCCCCGCCGTCGTCCACGGCCCCGAGTGCGTCGAGGCCGCGCGGACGGCCGTGGCCCGGGCCGCCGGCACCGAGGACGTCCGGCTCACCGCCGCCGACATCGGCGAGGCCCTCCTCGTCCCGCCCGGGACGGCCGCCGTGCTGCGGGCCGTCGTCACGCCGGGCGCGGCGGACGGGGAGTGGGCGTTCACCGTCGAGAGCCGGACCGACGACGAGCGGGAGTGGACCGGACGCGCCCGGGGCACCGCCTCCGTCGGCCTGCCGAGTGCCGGGCACGAGCCGCCCGCCACCGTCCTCGCCCGCTGCCCGGAGCACCTCGACGGCGACGCCTTCCGGCGGCGCGTCCCGGCGGCCGGTGCCCTCCGGCCCGTCCTGGAGGAGGTCTGGCTCGGGCGCGGCGAGGCCGTCGCCCGGCTGCGCCGGCCCGCCGGGACGGAACCCCGGCCCGGCCACCCCGTCCACCCCGAACTCGTCCGGTCCGCCTACCAGCCCGCCCTGGCCCTGCTGCCCGACCCGTCGCTGCTCTCCCCGCACCTCACCGGGTTCGCGGTGACGGGCGAGGCGACCGAGGAGCTGTGGACGGTCTGCCGGATCACCGAGGGCGCCGGCGGGGCGCTCGCCCTGGACACCGTCCTCCTCGACGCGGAGGGCCGGGCCGTGGCGGAGGCGAAGGGCATGCCCGTCGGCCGGGCCACGGCCGACGACACGAAGGAACCGGAGCACGTGAGCGAAGTGAGCGAGGACGGGACCGTGGTGACCGAGCATGCGCGGGCGGACGAGACGGGCGGGCCGCGGGCCGCGGCGAACGCGGCGGACCAGGGCGTCGAACTGACCGGTGAACTGCGGCTGACGGACCCGGCGAGCGGGTTCGTGATCGAGCTGCGCGGCAGCCTGCGCATCACGGCGGGGGCGGTACGCGGGCAGGCGACGCCGGCTCCGGCGCGCGTGCGGGCCGCCGAGCCCGTGGCGGCGGAGGTGCGCGTGACTCCCCCCGCGCCCGTCACCGCCGCCGCACCCGTCGCCCCGACCGCACCCGTCACTCCCGAGGCGCCGGCCGCCGCGCCCGCCGAGGCCCCCGCCGCCGACCTGCCGGTCGCCGAGCGGGTGGCCGGGCACGTCGCGGAGGTCCTGGGCATGCGCGTGGGCCGCCTCGACGTGAACAAGCCGTTCAGCCGGCTCGGCATGGACTCGCTCATGGCCACGGAGCTGCGCAAACGGCTCGAACGGGAGCTGGGCGTCGCCCTCCCCGTGGCCCGCCTGGCCCGCGGCACCACCACCGCGTCCCTGGCCCGGGAGCTGGCGGCGGAGATCCCTGCCTGAAGCACCGGCACCCCTTGTACGGCATGACGCATGTGACGCCAGTCACCCGACGTGGAGGAAGAGTTGACCAAGGACCTGTACGACATCGGCGAGATGCCGCCCCTGGGCGAGGTTCCGGCGCGGATGCACGCGTCGGTCATCCGCCCGGAGCGCTACGGGCCGCCGTCCCAGGGCTTCGCCATGGAGGTCGTGGACGTGCCGGCGGTCGGCCGCGGGCAGGTGCTCGTCTACGTCATGGCCGCGGGCATCAACTACAACAACGTGTGGGCGTCCCTCGGCTACCCGTACGACGTGGTGGCCGGCCGGCGGAAGAAGGGGGAGCCCGAGGACTTCCACATCGGCGGCTCCGAGGGCTCCGGCATCGTCTGGGCCGTGGGGGAGGGCGTCACCTCCGTCAAGGTCGGTGACGAGGTCACCCTCTCCGGCTGCACCTGGGACGAGACCGCCGAGGACATCCGGCTGGGCGCCGACCCGATGACGTCGGTCACCCAGAAGGCGTGGGGCTACGAGACCAACTACGGCACCTTCGCCCAGTACGCCTTGGTCAAGGACTTCCAGTGCCACCCCAAGCCGAAGAGCCTCTCCTGGGAGGAGGCGGCCTGCTTCCTGCTGACCGGCGCCACCGCCTACCGTCAGCTCTGCGGCTGGGCCCCGCACACCGTGGAGCCCGGCGACCCGGTGCTGATCTGGGGCGGCGCCGGCGGCCTCGGCTCGATGGCCATCCAGATCACCCGGATCCGCGGCGGCATCCCCGTGGCCGTGGTCTCGGACGACGAGCGCGGCAAGCACTGCCTGGAGCTCGGCGCGGAGGGCTTCATCAACCGCAACGACTTCGACCACTGGGGCCGGCTCCCCGACACCTCGGACGACGCCGCCATGGCGAAATGGATGAAGGGCGCCCGCGCCTTCGGCAACCGGTTCTGGGAGATCCTGGGCGAACGCCGGGCGCCCCGGATCGTCCTGGAACACAGCGGGCAGAACACCATTCCCACGTCGATGTATTTGTGCGACACCGCCGGAATGGTCGTCATCTGCGGGGGCACCAGCGGTTACAACGGCGACCTCGACCTGCGATTCCTCTGGATGCGGCAGAAGCGGCTGCAGGGCTCCCACTTCGCGAACATCCGGCAGTGCCGCCAGGTCATCGCACTCGCCGCGAGCGGGAAACTCGACCCGTGCCTGTCCTGGACCGGTGATTTCGCCGACACCGGCCGGGCGCACCAGCTGATGTACGAGAACCGGCACCCGTCCGGGAACATGGCGGTCCGGGTGAACGCCGTCGCCGGCTGACCGGACGTACGGCGGGTGGGAACGGGCCGGGCGGGCCGTCTTCGGACGGGCCGCCCGGCTTTCGGCCGTCCGCGTGGAACCCGTCGTTTGCGTATCGCGTTCTCTGGTAGGAGAGGTGTACGGCAAAAGATCGTCCCACAGCACGAGAGCCGTTCTTTTGCCTACCCATTACCCTTGACGGCAAGGCCGCGCAGGGTGGCCATGGAGGAGTGAAATGAGGAGCAGGAACCCGGTCTTCTCGCGACGGGGGTTCACTCCCGGAGGCGGCTACGCGAACTTCAACGCGGCACCGCCGTCCGGGTCCGCGACGCAGGGAAACCCCTACGCGAACAGCCCGTACGCGCAGCCGACCGACCCGTACGCGGGCAACCCGTACGGCCAGCCCACCAACCCGTACGCGCAGGGCGCCCCCGATCTCCAGCAGGGCATGCCGCAGGCCCCGGCCCGCCCGGGCGCCATGACGATGGACGACGTCGTCAGCCGCACCGCCATCACGCTGGGCCTGGTCATCGTCGCGGCCGGCGCGGCGTGGGCGCTCAAGCTGCCGGTCGCCCTCGGCTTCGGTGCCGGATTCGTCGCCATGATTCTGGGCTTCGTCCAGGCCTTCAAGCCCAAGGCGTCCCCGGCGCTCATCCTGGCCTACGCGGCGCTCGAGGGCCTGTTCCTCGGCGTGATCAGCCAGGCGTACAACGAGGTCGCCCAGGGTGCCCCGATGCAGGCGGTGCTGGGCACGGTGGCGGTGTTCGCCGGTGTGCTCGTGGCCTACCGGGCCCGGATCATCAACGTGACCAACCGGTTCTACCGCTTCGTCATGGGCGCGACGATCGGCTTCATCCTGCTGGGCCTCGTCAACTCGCTGTTCGCCGCGTTCGGCGGCGGTGACGGCCTCGGCCTCCGCACCGGCACGGTGGGCATCCTTGTCGGCATCGCCGGCGTGCTGCTCGGTGCCGCGTTCCTGGCGCTCGACTTCAAGCAGGTCGAGGACGGCATCCAGTACGGCGCCCCGCGCGACGAGGCGTGGCTGGCCGCGTTCGGTCTGACACTGTCGCTGGTGTGGATCTACACCGAGCTGCTGCGGATCATCGCTCTGGTGATGAGCGACGACTAGTCCCCGGAGGGACGCGAGACGAAGCGGGGCCCGGGAAGGCGATGTCTTCCCGGGCCCCGCCCGTCTGTGCGGGATCTTCTGTACGGATTCTCCTGTGCGTTGTGGGATGCGGACCGGCCGCGCGCGGCCACAGGGCTACAGGAGCCTGCGCGCGGCCCGTCGGAGGTCGTACTCGTGCACGATCGCCTTGGCGTGGCCGTAGGCGAGACCGTGCTCTCCGCGCAGCCAGCTCACCTTCTCCTCGAACCGGGACAGGGATGGGCCTTCGTCGACCGTGCGCAGCCAGTCGGCGACTTCTCGGCCGGTGCAGTGGGGGATTCGGGAGAGCAGGTTCCGGTGGGTTTCGTCGGAGATGACGTAGGACATCGGCGCCTCCGGACGCGTCGGATGATGGTCCTTCATGTCACCGTGCCCGACTGTTCAGCCATTGGCAACAGTCGGTGGCCGCCGCATAGTCTCGGGGCGTGGATGATGTGACGCCTCTGCTGACCGCCGTGGACACCTTCGCCGACCGCCTGCGCGCCCTGCCCCAGTCCCGGCTGAGCCGGGGGGCCGCCGCCGAGGCGCTGGCCCTCGCCCGCGAGCTGGCGGCCCGTTCCCAGCGGATGGAGGAGCCCGGGGAGACCGCGCCGCGCGAGATGCCGGACGCCGGGATGTTCGCCGTCGCGGACCAGGTCGCCGTCGCCGGCCACGACCTGGCCGAGGCGCTGGCCGCCGGCGGCGCGCCGGAGGGCGCGGTCGCGGAGGCGGTGGAGCTGGTGGCGGGGGCGGCGCGGCGGTGCGGCCTGCAGTGAGGCCGCGGTCTGTGGTGAGGCCGCGGGGTCAGAGGGACGCGATGACGCGGTCCGCGAGGACGTAGACGTTGCCCGTCGCGCAGCCGAAGGTGAGCGCGTACGCGCCCGCCACGCCGGAGCCGCCGAGCAGCACCGGCGCCTCGCCGGTGCGCAGCGCGTGCGCCAGGCTCTCCGCGGTCTCCCGGTGGCCGGGCGTCATGCAGACGGTGGTGCCGTCGGCGAAGACGTAGACGTCGAGGGTGCCGAGCGGGCCGGGCCGGACGTCCGCCAGCGGCACACCGGCCTCGGCCAGTTCGGACAGCCGCTCGACCGTGCGCTCGTGGTCGCCTGTCGGGGCGCCGGCGGAGGAGTGGTCGGCGGGCGAGAAGTCGGGGTGCGACGGGTGCCGGCGGCGGGCCGCGGCCAGTTCCGGGGACTCCGCCTCGTCCGCCGCGGCGGCGTCGGTCTGCCGGGGCAGGTACGGGAACGGGCCCTGCGGGACGTCGCCGTACAGCGGCTCGGGGGCGGTCACCTCGTCCACGGCGCCCGGCAGGCCCGACAGCAGGGACGGGGCGTCGGTCGCGCCGCCCAGGTCGAGGGCCTCCTGCGCGGCCCAGAACGCCCGGGCCTCGGCGAGCTCCCGCTCGCGCTCCTCCGCGAGCGCGTCGGCGACGGCGGCCCGTATGTCGGAGAGGACGACGCCGGGCTCCTCGGCGGGGGCCGTCCGGGCGGCCGGGACCGCCGCGGCCGGCGTGTCCGCCGGGTGCGTCGTGGTCGCCGTGTGCCGGGCGCCGGCCTGGGCCAGGTCGGCGCGGAGTGCGTGGATCTGCCGGCGCAGCCCGCGGGTCGTCCACAGGGCGGCGGTGCCCGCGGCGGTGGCAGTGGCGGCGGCCAGCAGCAGGGCAAGGGACATGGCGCTCACTGACGTACTCCCGGTTGCTGTCGGTCCCCGAATTCCTACCTCAGCTTCGCGCGCGGCTTCCCCGGTCCCCAGTGCGAAACGTCATGAAACCGGCGGGACTTAGGGCCCGGGGGTGGTGACTTCAACATAGCTGACCAGCGGAAACGAATCTCCCCCGGGACGTTGGTCACATCCTGGGGGAGATTGGGTCACGAACGGGAGGCGGGCGGAGTGATCAGCTCAGCTCATCCGCTCGATCACCATCGCCATACCCTGGCCGCCGCCCACGCACATCGTCTCCAGCGCGAACTGCTTGTCGTGGAACTGGAGCGAGTTGATGAGCGTGCCGGTGATGCGCGCGCCCGTCATGCCGAAGGGGTGGCCGACCGCGATGGCGCCGCCGTTGACGTTGAGCTTGTCGATGTCGATGCCCAGGTCGCGGTAGGACGGGATGACCTGCGCGGCGAACGCCTCGTTGATCTCGACGAGGTCGATGTCGCCGATGGTCATGCCGGCCCGCTTGAGCGCCTGGCGGCTCGCCTCGACCGGGCCGTAGCCCATGATCTCGGGGGAGAGGGCGGAGACGCCGGTGGAGACGATCCGGGCGAGCGGGGTGAGGCCCAGCTCGCGCGCCTTGGTGTCGGACATGATCACCAGGGCGGCGGCGCCGTCGTTCAGCGGACAGCAGTTGCCGGCCGTGACCAGGCCGTCCGGGCGGAAGGACGGCTTGAGGCCGCTGACGCCCTCCATGGTGACGCCCGCGCGCGGACCGTCGTCCTTCGCGACGACCGTCCCGTCCGGGGTGGTCACCGGGGTGATCTCGCGCTCCCAGAAGCCGTTGGCGAGGGCCTGCTCGGCGAGGTTCTGCGAGCGGACGCCGAACTCGTCCATCTCCTCGCGGGTGATGCCTTTGAGCCGGGCGAGGTTCTCGGCCGTCTGCCCCATCGCGATGTAGGCGTCCGGGACGAGGCCGTCCTCGCGCGGGTCGTGCCAGCCCTCCCCGCCCTGCTCGGCGCGGGCCGCGGTGCGGGCCTCGGCGTCGGCGAACAGCGGGTTGTGGGTGCCGGGCATGCCGTCCGACGTGCCGTTGACGGACCGGGACACCATCTCGACGCCCGCCGAGAGGAAGACGTCGCCCTCGCCCGCCTTGATGGCGTGGAAGGCCATCCGCGAGGTCTGGAGCGACGAGGCGCAGTAGCGGGTGATCGTGGTGGCGGGCAGGTGGTCCATGCCCATCTGCACGGCGACGATCCGGGCGAGGTTGTGACCCTGCTCGCCCCCGGGCAGGCCGCAGCCGAGCATCAGGTCGTCGATCTCGCGCGGGTCCAGGCCGGGGACCTTGTCGAGGGCGGCCTGGATGATCGTGGCGGTCAGGTCGTCCGGCCGCAGCTCCTTCAGCGAGCCCTTGAAGGCCCGGCCGATGGGGGAACGAGCAGCTGAGACGATCACGGCTTCGGGCATCACGGCTCCAGTCGGCGCGACGGCAGGACTCCGGTGAAGTTACCCGCACGTAAGGTCAAGGTCACGGGGCGGCGGCTGTGATGTGACTCATGGCCGTCGGGCCGGGTGACGGCGGCGGGCTGTCCGTCCATTGTCGCTCCGCGCCGGGTGTCGCGGCTGCGCCGCTCGTCCTCAAGCGCCGGACGGGCTGAATCAGCCCGTCCGGCGCTTGAGGACAGCGCCCGCAGGGCGCTTCGGGGTGCGGGGGCAGGGCCCCCGCAGGAAACGGAGAAAGGGAGGGTCCGGGGCTACCTCCCCACCCGGTGCCACACATGGTGCCGCTCCGGCCCGTCCCCCGGTCCCTCCGGCCCCTCCGGGGGCGGAAGCTGCCGGCGCCGGCGGTGCTTGAGAAGCGCCCAGCGCCCCCGAGCCGCGGCCGTGACCTCCGTGCCGCCCTCGGCCGCCGCCTGGGCCGCGGCCCGGGCCACCGGCAGGATGCCCTCGCGGCGGGCGGCGTCCGGCCGCTCCTCGTCCTCCGGCCACAGCCCGAGCGCGGCGCAGAGCGTGGGGAGGACGGCCATGGCGGCGGTCGCGTAGCCCTCCGCCGAGGGGTGGTAGTTGTCGGGGCCGAACAGTTCGCGCGGGTTGGACTCGAACTCGGGGCCGAGGAGGTCGCCCAGCGAGACCGAGCGCCCGCCCGCCTCCAGCACCCCTATCGTCTGGGCCGCCGCGAGCTGGCGGCTCAGCCGCCGGGCCAGCCAGCGCAGCGGCTGGTAGACGGGTTCGATGGTGCCGAGGTCGGGGCAGGTGCCGACCACGACCTCGCAGCCCGCCTCGCGGAGCCTGCGCACGGCCTCCGACAGCAGCCGGACCGAGCGGGCGGCGGGCACGCGGTGGGTGACGTCGTTGGCGCCGATCATGATCACGCAGACGTCGGGTGCCCGGTCGTGGCCGGACAGCAGCAGGGTGACCTGTCGCTCCAGGTCGTAGGACTGGGCGCCGGAGAGCGCCACGTTCCGTAGGTCCACCGGCCGTTCCGCGACCGCCGCCAGCCCGGTGGCCAGCAGGGCGCCGGGCGTCTGCCGGGGCCGGTGGACGCCTTTGCCGGCGGCCGTGGAGTCGCCCAGCATGCCGAGGACCAGGGGTTCGTTCCCGGCCCGGTGGACGAACGCCGACCCGTAGCGGCCGTCCGCCTGCGGCGGGGTGTCGTGGTTGCCGCCGACGACCCGCCGGGCCAGTGCCACCTCGGTCAGCAGCAGCCCCAGGGCCGCCCCGCCCAGCAGCCCGATGCCGCCGCCTCCGTACGCCGCCGCCGCCGCGATCCGTCGCGCTGCCCTCGCCCTCGACATGGACATAAGGCGGGTCTCCTCCCGCTCCACGAGCGCTGTGCACCCTTGCTCGACCGTGTTGATGGCTACGTGCCCCGAGCACCGGCCAGTGCAACGCGTCACTGGTGCACTCGGCCCTCGAATCGTCCGAATAGGCTGGTTGTACGGGCACGCGACGAACCGCTAGTGCCCCCGACCGCGGAGACCACCGTGCAGTATCACGATTCGATGATCGAGCTCATCGGGAACACCCCGCTCGTGAGGCTCAACAGCGTGACCGAGGGCATCAAGGCGACCGTGCTGGCCAAGGTCGAGTACTTCAACCCCGGCGGTTCGGTCAAGGACCGCATCGCCGTGCGGATGATCGAGGCCGCGGAGAAGTCCGGTGAGCTGAAGCCGGGCGGCACCATCGTCGAGCCGACGTCGGGCAACACGGGCGTGGGCCTCGCGATGGTGGCCCAGCAGAAGGGCTACAAGTGCGTCTTCGTCTGCCCGGACAAGGTGTCCCAGGACAAGATCAACGTGCTGCGGGCCTACGGTGCCGAGGTCGTCGTCTGCCCCACCGCCGTCGACCCGGAGCACCCGGACTCGTACTACAACGTGTCCGACCGGCTGGTCCGTGAGATCCCCAACGCCTGGAAGCCCGACCAGTACAGCAACCAGAACAACCCGCTGTCGCACTACCACTCCACCGGTCCCGAGGTGTGGGAGCAGACCGCGGGCAAGATCACGCACTTCGTCGCGGGCGTGGGCACCGGCGGCACGATCAGCGGCACCGGCCGGTACCTGAAGGAGGTCAGCGGCGGCAAGGTCAAGGTCGTCGGCTCGGACCCCGAGGGCTCCGTCTACAGCGGCGGCTCCGGCCGCCCGTACCTGATCGAGGGCGTCGGCGAGGACTTCTGGCCGACCGCCTACGACGGCACGGTGACCGACGAGATCATCGCGGTGTCCGACAAGGACGCCTTCCAGA
Source organism: Streptomyces mobaraensis (assembly GCF_020099395.1). Lineage (NCBI taxonomy): Bacteria > Bacillati > Actinomycetota > Actinomycetes > Kitasatosporales > Streptomycetaceae > Streptomyces > Streptomyces mobaraensis. The sequence continues at coordinate 4,566,580 of NZ_CP083590.1, forward strand.
TGACCCGCCGCCTCGCCCGCGAGGAGGGGCTGCTGGTCGGCGGCTCCTGCGGCATGGCGGTCGTCAGCGCGCTGCGCCTGGCGGAGCGGCTGACCGAGGACGACGTGGTGGTCGTCCTGCTGCCGGACAGCGGCCGCGGCTACCTCAGCAAGATCTTCAACGACGAGTGGATGGCGGACTACGGCTTCCTGGAGGAGCCGGGCGACGCCGCCCGCGTCGGCCACGTGCTGCGGCGCAAGGACGGCGGCCTGCCCTCGCTGGTGCACATGCACCCCGAGGAGACCGTCGGCGAGGCGATCGAGGTGCTGCGCGAGTACGGCGTCTCGCAGATGCCGATCGTCAAGCCGGGCGCCGGGCACCCGGACGTGATGGCCGCCGAGGTCATCGGCTCGGTCGTGGAACGGGAGCTGCTGGACGCGCTGTTCACCCAGCGCGCCTCGCTCTCCGACCCGCTGGAGAAGCACATGAGCGCGCCGCTGCCGCAGGTCGGCTCCGGCGAGCCGGTCGGCGACCTGATGGCCGTGCTGGGCACGGCGGACGCGGCGATCGTGCTGGTCGACGGCAAGCCGACCGGTGTGGTGAGCCGTCAGGACCTGCTGGCGTTCCTGGCGGAGGGCAGCAAGTAGTCCGCGGCCCGGCCCGGGTCGGGTCGGGGACGGCCGGCGGAGCCCGTCGGAACCGGTGTGAGCCGGGCCGGCGGGCTCCGTCGCGCTCCGAGGCCGTTCGGGGCCGCGCTCCGGGCCGTCAGCGGTCGTGCTCCGGGCGGCCCTCAACCGGTCGCGCTCCGGGCCGTTCGGGAGCCGTCAACGCCCGCGCCCGTCCCGTAAAAGGAACGTATGTGTCACGCGACGGCAGCACGGACTTAACACGGCCCCGCCACACTGGAGGCGTGCCGCGGGGGCGGAAGCGCCCCGGACGGCACATCGGTGCGACGGCGGGACTTCCGGAGCGGCTCCCGGACTCCACGGCCGTCCGGACGCGGTGACCGGCGCCCTACGGCCCGGGCCGCGTCCCCGCGGGGGACCGCCGCCGTCCCGGCCCCGGGCTCGGCCCGGGGTGCGGCGGCCCCCGCGCAGTCCTTCCCCCGGGTCACCGGCGGCCCGGTGGACGGCCCGTCAGTCCCACTCCGAGCCGTCGCGGCCCTGGTTCCGCTGCCACGGGAACGCGTGCAGCACGTGCACCGCGTTGACCCCCACGATCCCGGCCCAGGTCACCAGCAGACCGGCCAGCCCGGCGCTGCCCACACCGATCGCGGACAGCGGGATCGCCAGCACCAGCGTCACCGTCGCGAAGCCGAAGCGCTCGCCGAAGGTGCCGAACTCGCCGCCCGCGCCGGGCTTCCCGCCGCGCGCGGCCGTCATCTGCTGCTCGGCGGCCTGGCGGCGCAGCCGGCGCGCCACCGCGCCGTCGAGCTTGTCCTCCACCTTCTCCAGGAAGGAGTCGACGAGCTCCGCCTCGTAGTCGGCGCCCAGCTCCTTGCGGGCCTGGAGGGACGCGTCGAGGTCCTTCTTGAGGTCGGGCTTCAGATCAGGGTCGTGGCCGGTCATGGCGACAACGGTACGGTCGGCCCGTGGCCCCCGTCGGTGGGGGCAGCACCAGTATCCGCAGTGGGGCCGCCCCCGGGGCGGCTCCGTGGAAGGAGCAGCCCGTGACAGCCGCCCTCCTGTCGTCCCTCACCGACGGCGACACCGCCGACCGGCCGGACGCCCTCTCCTTCGCCGGACGGACCCTCTCCCGCGAGGACCTGCTCGGCGCCGCGGGGGCCGTGGCGCACCGGATCGCCGGCGCGGCCTGCGTCGCCGTCCGCGCGACGGCGACGGCCGAGACGGCCGTCGCGGTCGTCGGCGGACTGCTCGCCGGGGTGCCCGTGGTGCCGCTGCCGCCGGACGCCGGGCCCGTCGAACGGCGGCACATCCTGCGCGACTCCGGCGCCGAGCTCGTCCTCGGCGGGGAGGCGGAGGACGGCGATGGCGACGGCGGCGACGGTGTCGCGTCCGTCCCCGTCGACATCCGGGAGCGGGCCGACCACCCCGAGCGGGCGGCGGACCCGGACCGTCCGGCGCTGATCCTCTACACCTCCGGCACCACCGGCGCCCCCAAGGGCGTGCTGATACCGCACGACGCGATCACGGCCTGCCTCGACGGGCTCGCCGACGTCTGGCAGTGGACGGCGGAGGACACCCTGGTCCATGGGCTGCCGCTGTTCCACGTGCACGGGCTCGTCCTCGGCGTGCTGGGCGCGCTGCGCACGGGCTGCCGGCTGGTCCACACCGGGCGGCCGACCCCTGAGGCGTACGCGGCGGCGGGCGGCAGCCTGTACTTCGGCGTGCCGACGGTGTGGTCCCGCGTCGTCGGCACGCCCGACGCGGCGCGGCGGCTGGCCGGGGCGCGGCTGCTGGTCTCCGGCAGCGCCGCGCTGCCCGCGCCGGTCTTCCGTGAGCTGGAGGCGCTGACCGGGCAGCGGCCCGTCGAGCGGTACGGCATGACGGAGACGCTGATCACCGTCGCCGCGCGGGCGGACGGGGAGCGGGTGCCCGGACGCGTCGGCGTGCCGCTGCCGGGGACGCGCACCCGGATCGCGGCCGTCGAGGACGGCGGCGGCATCGGCGAGCTGGAGGTGTCCGGCCCCACCCTCTTCTCCGGGTACCTCGGCCGCCCCGAGGACACGGCCCGCGCCCACACCGCGGACGGCTGGTTCCGCACCGGCGACATCGCCGCGCTGGATCCCGACGGCACCCACCGCATCGTCGGCCGCGCCTCCACGGACCTCATCAAGTCCGGCGGGTACCGGATCGGCGCCGGCGAGGTGGAGAACGCGCTGCTCGACCACCCGGCGGTGGCCGAGGCGGCCGTCGTCGGGCTGCCGCACGACGACCTCGGCCAGGAGATCGTCGCGTATGTGGTGGCGGAGGGCGTGACGGAACAGGCGCTGATCGACTTCGTGGCCGGTCAGCTGTCCGTGCACAAGCGGCCGCGCCGGGTCCGGTTCCTGGAGGCGTTGCCGCGCAACGCCATGGGCAAGCCGCAGAAGAAGCTGCTGGAGGGGTTGTAGGGGCGCCGGCCCGGCCGGTGGCTGCATAATTCCATGCAGAGCCCGGGCCCGGTGAATGGCCCGGGGCGGACGGGAGAGGAAGAGCGGATGACGGAGACCGGCGCGGCACCGGAGGCCACCGCACGGCTGCAGAAGCTCTTCGAAGGGCACCGGCTGACGCCCACCCAGCGCCGCATCGCCCACTGCATGGTGCGCCGGGCCGCCGACGCGCCCTTCCTCTCCAGCGTGGAACTGGCCGAACTCGCCGGCGTGAGCCAGCCGTCCGTGACCCGCTTCGCCGTGGCCCTCGGCTTCGACGGCTACCCGGCGCTCCGCCGCCACCTCCGGGAGGCGGTCCCGGCGGCGCCGGAGACGGCACCGGCCACGGAGAACGCGTACCAGCAGGCGGTCCACGCCGAGATCGACAACCTGCGGCACCTCGCCTCGCTGCTCGCCGACCCCGAGCCCGTCGCCCGCGCCGGGCGGTTGCTGGCCGCGTCCCGGCCGCTGCCCGTGCTGGGCCTGCGCGCCGCTGGCGCCCAGGCCGCCGGCTTCACCTACTTCGCCCGCAAGGTGCACCCCGACGTCCGGCTGCTCGACGAGGGCGGCAGCCTCCTCGTCGACCGCCTCGACGCGGCGGTACGGGCCGGCGCGAGCGTCCTGCTGTGCTTCGCGCTGCCCCGCCACCCGCGCGAGGTCGTCGAGGCGCTGGAGTACGCGCGGAGCACGGGCCTCACCGTCGTCACCGTCGCCGACTCCACCTTCGCCCCGGTGGCCCGCCACAGCGACCTCCTGCTGCCCGCCGCTGTGGGCACCGGCCTGGTCTTCGACACCGCCTGCGCGCCGATGCTGCTGGGACGGGTGCTGCTGGAGGCGATGTGCGACGCCCTGCCCGACGCGCAGGCGCGGCTGGAGGAGTTCGACGCGAAGGCGGCGGTGCGGGGGCTTTTCACGGAGTGACGTGAGGTCAGCGGGCCTGCATGCCCGCGGCCGTGTGCTGCGGCGTTTGCGCGCCGGCTTCCGTCGCCGACCCCAGGACGCTCATCAGCCCTGTCAGTACCAGCGCCACCACCGCGACCGCTGCGCGTCGCCTCAACCCCCGCTTGTCGACCGGCATTTCCGCGTGCCTCCGCTCGTTGTTCCGCTCCCGTGCGCTGCTTTGACGGTAGCGGGGTCAGAGGCGCGTACACGTCATACCGGGGCGCTCAGCGGTGGGTGATACCGGGGTATGACGTTGCTGTCATCGTTCGGTCATGTGGGGTGCCCCGGCCCCGCCCTTTCACCGTTTCTTGCGGGGGCCGGCCCCCGCACCCCCGAAACCGCGCTCCGCGCGGTTGTCCTCAAACTCCCCCAGAGGGGGTGCCCCCAGACGGGCTGGAGTGGGCGCCCTATTCAGCCCGTTGGGGGTCCCCCTCTGGGGGAGTTTGAGGACGAGCGGCGAAGCCGCGAAAGGGGGTCTGGGGCGCAGCCCCAGGAATCGGCGAAGGGGCGGGTCCGGGGGCACAGCCCGCCGCAGGCGCCCCCGCCCGGTCATCCTCAGCTTCTCCTCAGATTCGCCCGCTACCCTGCCCGCGGAATTCAGCCGATGTGAGGAGGTTTCCGATGGGACGTGGACACTGCGCGCTGGCCCGCGTAGCGGTGATCGTGCGAGCACCAGCCGCCCCCCTGTGGTGGCTCGGCCTGCTGGCGGCCGGCATCGGCGCCACCCTCCCCGGCCTCACCGGCCGCCGCGTCGGCCTGCTCGCCGGAGCGGCCCTGTTCCTGGCGGCCGCCACCGCCGCGTTCACGGCCCGACGGAAGCGCTACGCGCACTTCGCGCACGCCGCGTCGCGGGCGGGCAAGGCGGTGTACCTCCAGGACCGCGCGGTGACCGTGCGCAGCTGGCACCGCGGCCGCCGCTGGTGGCTCGCACTCGCCTTCCCGGCCGCCGTCGCCTCCTCCCTCGTAGCCCCCGGCACCGCCGGCCTGGCGATGGCCGGCCTGGGCGCGGGCCTGTGGGCGAAGGCCCAGTGGCTGGGCGGGCTGGAGCGCCGGGCGGAGGCGTTGTTGTGGGTGCGTACGGAGTGGGCGAAGGGCAGCCCGGCCGGCAAGCGGGTCCGCGGCTATCTGACCACCGGCCTCGCGGCGGGCGACGCCGCCCCGGGCGGAGCCCGCCGTCCCCGGCACCCCGCCGGCCGCCGCCCGGCGGTCAGCGCAGCCCGCTGAGCGCCGCCGCGTGCGCGCCCCCGCTCTCGGCGACGAGCTCGTCGAGCGTCTGCGGCGCGCGCACGGGCGCGAACCGCACCCCGCCCGCCGTCCCCGCACCGACCCACCCGTACACCCCCGGCCGGGGCAGCGCGTTGTAGCCGAAGGGGGTGGAGAAGTAGTACGCGCCGGTGTCGAGCAGGGCGACGTGGTCGCCGGTCTCCAGCGGCGGCAGTGCCCGGTCCACGGCCACCAGGTCGCCCGCGAAGCAGCAGGGCCCGGCGACGTCCTGGGCGACCGGCGCGCCCGTCTTCGGCAGCCCCCGGGCGTCGTACGCGGCCACCCGCAGCGGCCAGGCGTCCGGCGCGAACACCGTCCGGGTCGCCACCTGGGCGCCCGCGTGCGTCACGGCGATCCGGCGGCCCCCGGCCGACTTGGCGTACTCCACCCGGGCCAGCACCAGGCCGTGCTTGGCCGTCAGCGACCGGCCGAACTCGGTGACCAGCCCGTACCGCCCGTCGAACAGCCCCGGTACGGTCGCGGCGAGCAGCCGGGCGTAGTCGTGGTGGCTCGGGATCTCCTCGTCGGAGGCGAAGTTGACGGGGAGGCCGCCGCCGATGTCCAGGGTGTCGACCTGTTGCCGCCCGGCGAGCGCGTTGATCTCCTCGGCCAGCTCGTAGACGATCCGCGCGCCCTCCGCGAGCAGCTCCGGAGGGCAGCCCTGTGAGCCGACGTGGCCGTGCAGCCGGGTCAGCCAGGGGCGGTCCGCGTACGCCCGCAGCAGCCAGGCGCGGGCGCCCGGGTCGCGCAGCGCGACGCCGAACTTCGAGCTCTCCGTGGCGGTGCTCATCGCGCCGATGCTGCCCCCGCCCACCTGCGGGTTGACCCGGACGCCCAGCGGGGCGGCGGGCGGCCCGCCGGCCGCCACCAGGGCGTCGAGGCGGGCGAGTTCGGCCCGGCTGTCGACGTTGACGGCGACGCCGAGCGCCAGCGCCTCGCACAGCTCGGCGGGCGTCTTGGCGGGGGAGTCGAGGACGATGCGGCCGGGCGGCACGCCGGCGGCGCGGGCCAGGGCCAGCTCGCCGGGGCTGGCCGCCTCGCAGCCCAGCCCCTCGTCGGCGAGCAGCCGCAGCACGGGCACCAGGGAGGCGGCCTTGACCGCGAAGGCGTGCAGCACGTCCTGCCCGCCGCCGGTGCGGACCTCGTCGAACGCCGCGCGCAGGGCCGCCGCCGACGCCCGTATCCCGGCCACGTCCAGCAACCCGGCCACCGGGTGCCCCTCGTCCACCAGCCCCCGCGCCACCGCCGCCCGGACGGCGGCGTCCCGCCGCTCCGCCGGGCCGGGCTCCGACCGACCGTTCCCCTTCAGGCCCACGCTCCTACTTCACCACCGGACCCGGCGCGGCGCCACGGCGCGAAGGGGCCCGCCCCACCTGTTGACTAGACGTATTCACCGGCCCAGTATGTGCAGAAGTTCTATTCAAAAAGGCCGGCGTCCGTCGAGGCCGGGAGTCAGGGAGGCAGGGCCCATGTCAGGACCGCGACCCGTGCGAGCGCCGCGAGGCACCGAGCTCAGCGCCCTGGGCTGGCAGCAGGAGGCCGCCCTGCGCATGCTCCAGAACAACCTCGACCCCGAGGTCGCCGAGCACCCCGACAAGCTCGTCGTCTACGGCGGCACCGGCAAGGCCGCCCGCGACTGGCGCTCCTTCGACGCCATGGTCCGCACGCTGCGGACCCTCAAGCAGGACGAGACCATGCTCGTCCAGTCGGGCCGCCCGGTCGGCGTGATGCAGACGCACGAGTGGGCGCCGCGCGTCCTGATCGCCAACTCCAACCTGGTCGGCGACTGGGCGAACTGGGAGGAGTTCCGCCGCCTGGAGGCCCTCGGCCTCACCATGTACGGCCAGATGACCGCCGGTTCGTGGATCTACATCGGCACCCAGGGCATCCTCCAGGGCACCTACGAGACCTTCGCCGCCGTCGCCGCCAAGAAGTTCCAGGGCACCCTCGCCGGGACGATCACCCTCACCGCCGGTCTCGGCGGCATGGGCGGCGCCCAGCCGCTCGCCGTCACCATGAACGACGGCGTCGCGATCTGTATCGACTGCGACCCGCGCGCCATCGACCGCCGCATCGAGCACCGCTACCTCGACGTGAAGGCCGACTCCGTCGACCACGCGCTCCGGCTGGCCGTCGAGGCCCGCGACGCCCGCCGCCCGCTGTCCATCGGCGTCCTCGGCAACGCGGCCGAGCTCGTCCCGCAGCTCCTCGCGATGGGCGCGCCCATCGACATCGTCACCGACCAGACCTCCGCCCACGACCCGCTCGCCTACCTGCCGACCGGCATCGCCTTCGAGGACATGGCCGACGCCGCCGCCAAGGACCCGGCCGGCTTCACCACGCGCGCCCGGGAGTCCATGGCGAAGCACGTCGAGGCCATGGTCGGCTTCCAGGACGCCGGCGCCGAGGTCTTCGACTACGGCAACTCCATCCGCGGCGAGGCCCAGCTCGCCGGCTACGACCGGGCGTTCGCCTTCCCCGGCTTCGTCCCCGCCTACATCCGGCCGCTGTTCTGCGAGGGCAAGGGCCCCTTCCGCTGGGCCGCCCTCTCCGGCGACCCCGCCGACATCGCCCGCACCGACAAGGCGATCCTCGACCTCTTCCCCGAGAACGAATCCCTGGCCCGCTGGATCAAGATGGCCGGGGAACGCGTCCACTACCAGGGGCTGCCCGCCCGCATCTGCTGGCTCGGCTACGGCGAGCGCGACCGGGCCGGCGAGCGCTTCAACGACATGGTGGCGAGCGGCGAACTGTCCGCCCCCGTCGTCATCGGCCGCGACCACCTCGACTGCGGCTCCGTCGCCTCGCCCTACCGCGAGACGGAGGCCATGCTCGACGGCTCCGACGCCATCGCCGACTGGCCGCTGCTCAACGCCATGGTCAACGTCGCCTCCGGCGCCTCCTGGGTCTCCCTCCACCACGGCGGCGGCGTCGGAATGGGCCGCTCCCTCCACGCCGGCCAGGTGACGGTCGCCGACGGCACGCCGCTGGCCGGCGAGAAGATTCGCCGGGTGCTGACCAACGACCCGGGGATGGGTGTGATCCGGCACGTCGACGCCGGGTACGACATCGCGGAGTCGGTGGCCGAGAACCGGGGCGTCCGGGTGCCGATGCGCGAGGGTGAGCAGGCGTGACCCATTCAGCCCGTCCGGCGATTGAGGACAACCGCGCGGAGCGCGGTTTCGGGGGTGCGGGGGCGCAGCCCCCGCAAGAAACGGGAAGGGGCGGGGCCGGGGCACAGCCCGCCGCAGGCGCGAGCTTCCACGAGATGTGGCGCGACCTCGCCCCCATCGGCCGGAACTCCGAAAGCGGCGGCTACCGCCGCCACGCCTGGACCGGCGCCGACACCGACTGCCGTGAATGGTTCAAGGCACAGGCGGAGACCCGCGGCCTCACCTACGAGGTCGACCGCAACGGCAACCAGTGGGCGTGGCTCGGCGACCCCACCGCCGGCGACGCCGTCGTCACCGGCTCGCACCTCGACTCCGTCCCCGACGGCGGCGCCTTCGACGGCCCCCTCGGCGTCGTGTCGTCCTTCGCCGCCCTCGACGGGCTCCGCGCACGCGGCGCCGCGCCCACCCGCCCCCTCGCCGTCGTCAACTTCGGCGACGAGGAGGGCGCCCGGTTCGGCGTCGCGTGCGTCGGTTCCCGGCTCGCCGCCGGCACGCTGACCCCCGAGGCCGCGCACGCGCTGCGCGGCGCCGACGGCGTCGGCCTGCCGCAGGCGATGGAACGGGCGGGGTACGACCCGGAGGCCATCGGCCCCGACCCCGAACGCCTCGCCCGCGTCGGCGCGTTCGTCGAGCTGCACGTCGAGCAGGGCCGCGCGCTCGCCGAGACGCCGCACCCCGTCGGCGTCGCCTCCGCGATCTGGCCGCACGGCCGCTGGCGGTTCGACTTCCACGGCGAGGCCAACCACGCGGGCACCACGCGCATCGAGGACCGCAGGGACCCGATGCTCACCTACGCCAACACCGTCCTGGCCGCCCGCAAGAAGGCGCGCCTCGCCGGTGCCCTCGCCACCTTCGGCAAGGTCGCCGTCGAACCCAACGGCGTCAACGCCATCGCGTCCCTCGTCCGCGGCTGGCTCGACTCGCGGGCCGCCGACGAGGCCACCCTGGCCGAGGTCGTCGCCGCCATCGAGCAGGCCGCCGTCGAACGCGGCCTCCGCGACGGCGTGGACGTCCGCGTCACCCGCGAGTCGTTCACCCCCGTCGTCGAGTTCGCCCACGGCCTCCGCGACGAGCTCGCCGGACTGCTCGGCGGCGTGCCCGTGCTCCCCACGGGCGCGGGACACGACGCCGGGATCCTCTCCGCCGCCGTCCCCACCGCCATGCTGTTCGTACGCAACCCCACCGGCGTCTCGCACTCGCCGGCCGAGACGGCCACCGAGGACGACTGCCTGGCCGGGGTGACCGCACTCACCGACGTACTGGAGGGCCTCGCGTGCCGGTGACCACCACCTACTGGGCGGAACACGCCTGGCTCGGCACCCACGTCGAGCCCGGCGTGGCCATCGACGCCGACCCGGCCGACGGCCGGATCACGGCCGTGCGCACCGAGGTGACGGCACCCCCGCCCGGGGCGGTGACCCTGCGCGGGCTCACCCTCCCGGGCCTGGCCAACGCCCACAGCCACGCCTTCCACCGGGCCCTGCGGGGCGCCGTCCAGATCGGCTCCGGCACCTTCTGGACCTGGCGCGACACCATGTACGGCGTCTCCGACAAGCTCACCCCCGATCGCTATTTCGCACTCGCCCGCGCCACCTACGCCGAGATGGCCCTCGCCGGTGTCACCTGCGTCGGCGAGTTCCACTACCTCCACCACGCGCCCGGCGGCTCCCGCTACGACGACCCCAACGCCATGGGCGAGGCGCTGCTCGCCGCCGCCGCCGAAGCCGGCATCCGCATCACCCTCCTCGACACCGCCTACCTCTCCGCCGGCTTCGGCGAACCGCCCAACCGGCACCAGCTCCGCTTCTCCGACGGCACGGCCGACGCCTGGGCCGAACGCGCCGACGCCCTCAAGGGGTGCGGGCACGCCCGGATCGGCGCGGCCGTGCACTCCGTGCGCGCGGTGCCCGCCGACCAGCTGGCCACCGTCGCCGCCTGGGCCGCCGACCGCGCGGCCCCGCTGCACGTCCACCTCTCCGAGCAGACCGCCGAGAACGACGCCTGCCGCGCCGCCCACGGCGTCACCCCGACCCGGCTCCTCGCGGACCACGGCGTCCTCGGCCCGCGCACCACGGCCGTGCACGCCACCCACCTCACCGACGAGGACATCGCCCTGCTCGGCGGCTCCTCCACCGGCACCTGCATGTGCCCCACCACCGAACGCGACCTCGCCGACGGCATCGGCCCCGCCGCCGCCCTCCAGCGGGCCGGCTCCCCGCTCTCCCTGGGCAGCGACAGCCACGCCGTCATCGACCTCCTCGAAGAGGCCCGCGCGATGGAGCTCGACGAGCGCCTGCGCACCCGCACCCGGGGCCACTGGACGGCCGCCGCCCTGCTGCGCGCCGCCACCGCCGACGGCCACGCCGCCCTCGGCTGGTCCGACGCCGGCCGCATCGAGCCCGGCGCCCTCGCCGACCTCACGACCGTCGCGCTGGACTCCGTCCGCACGGCAGGCCCGCACCCGCGGCTGGGCGCCGAGACGGCCGTATTCGCGGCGACCAACGCGGACGTACGGCATACCGTCGTCGGCGGACGGCACGTCGTAGGGGACGGTGCCCACCTGCTCGTGGAGGACGTGGCGAACGCCCTGGCCGACTCCATCGCGGCCCTGCGCTCCTGAGGCGGCCGGGCCCGGTGGACCCGTTCGGCTCGACGCGACTGCCGGGTCCATCCGGTCCGGCGGGCCTGCCGGGTCCGTTCGGTTGGCCGGAGCGGCCCGGCTCGTTCGGTCCGGCCGGGATCCCTGGCCCGTTCGGGTCCTGGGACGCGCCTGGCGCGTGCGCTCCGACAGCCCTGCCCGGTCCGTCCGATCCATCGGGACTGCCCGGTTCGCACGGTCGTCCGGAACTGCCCGGCCCGACCGGGCCGTTCGGTATCCCGGGCCCGAGCGGTCCGGGGGACCTGCCGGGCCCGCCCGGTCCGCCGGGGCCGGTAGGTTCGGCGGAGCGGCCGGCCCCGGCCCGCGAGCGTCCGTTCCCGGACCGCCGGGAAGAGGAACCGGGCGGGAAGCCGGACACGGCCGCCCCCGGGCCCCGAGCCGGAAACCCCGTCCGAACACCCGTCGAGATCCCCGACCGGAAGCCCGGCGACATCCCCGACCACATCCCCGACTCGCACCCCGCCCGAACCCCCGGCAAGAAGCGGCCGAGCCCGAAGCGCCCGAACCCGAAGGACGTCATCACCCCCATGGCCCCCAACACCACGGCGATCACCAACATCGGCAGCCTCGTCACCAACGATCCCTCCCTCCCCGGTACAGGCCCCCTCGGTGTGATCCAGGACGCGGCGGTCGTCATCGACGGCGACCGCATCGCCTGGGTCGGTCCGACAAGCAAAGCACCCGCCACTGACAACGCCGTCGACGCCGAGGGCCGGGCGGCCCTCCCGGGCTTCGTGGACTCCCACTCCCACCTCGTCTTCGCCGGCGACCGGACCGAGGAGTTCAACGCCCGGATGTCCGGCCGGAGCTACAGCGCCGGCGGCATCCGCACCACCGTCGCCGCCACCCGCGCCGCGACCGACGCGGAGCTGGAGGCCAACCTCCGGCGCCACCTCGACGAGGCCCTCCGCCAGGGCACCACCACCCTGGAGACCAAGTCCGGCTACGGCCTCAGCGTCCACGACGAGGCCCGCGCCCTGCGGATCGCCGCCGCCCACACCGACGAGGTCACCTACCTCGGCGCCCACGTCGTCGCCCCCGAGTTCGCCGACGACCCGGACGGCTACGTCGCGCTCGTCACCGGCGAGATGCTCGACGCCTGCGCCCCGCACGCCCGTTGGGTCGACGTCTTCTGCGAGCGCGGCGCGTTCGACGGCGACCAGGCCCGTACGGTCCTGGAGGCGGGGATCGCCAAGGGGCTGCACGCCCGCGTCCACGCCAACCAGCTGGGCCACGGCCCGGGCGTCCGGCTCGCCGTCGAGCTCGGCGCCGCCTCCGCCGACCACTGCACCCACCTCACCGACGCGGACGTCGACGCCCTGGCCTCCGGCGAAACGGTCGCCACCCTGCTGCCCGGCGCGGAGTTCTCGACACGCGCCCCTTGGCCGGACGCGCGCCGGCTCCTCGACGCGGGCGTCACCGTCGCGCTGTCCACGGACTGCAACCCCGGCTCGTCCTTCACTAGTTCGGTGCCGTTCTGCGTCGCCCTGGCCGTGCGCGACATGGGGATGACCCCCGACGAGGCCGTCTGGGCCGCCACCGCGGGCGGCGCCGCGGCCCTGCGCCGCACCGACGTCGGCCGTGTCACCCCCGGCGCCCGCGCCGATCTTGTCCTTCTCGACGCGCCGAGCCATGTCCACCTCGCCTACCGGCCGGGCGTCCCCCTGGTCTCCGCGGTCTGGCGCGGGGGCGTCCGCGAGGTCTGACCCGGACGGCCGGCGGCCGGGCCGCGGCTCGCGGAAACCCGGCCGCCGGGCCGAGGCCGGGCCCCGCAGCTCGGTCCACGGCTGGGAACTCGCGGCCCGGACCCGTGGCCCGGGATAACGGCGCGGCCCGGCGCCCGGCGCCCCCGGTCCAGCGCCCGCGCCCCCCGGCCCAGCACCCCACCCCCGCTCCCGGCGTCCCACCCGGCACCCATGCCAAGGCGGACCGCCGGCCAGGGCTCAGCCCTCCGCCTCCCGCCGCCAGGCGATCCGCACCTCCGGCAGGTCCGCCCCCGGCGCGTCCAGCTCCGGTGCGGGCCGGCCGCGCAGGTGCAGCCCGAAGAAGGCCGCCACGTAACGGCTCGTCACCGCCTGCGCGCGGCGCCCGTCCAGGCTGCCGAAGAACCGCTGGAACCGCTCCGGCGGCCAGGTTGCCGCCAGTTCCAGGCCGACGCCCAGCGGCGCGAGGTCGGTGAAGCCGTAGTGCCGGGTGCCCAGCAGGTTCACCTTGCGGCCCCACGCCCGGTGGGCCGCCATGAACGCGTCCCAGCCCGGGTCCGTCGAGTCCTCCGTGAAGAGCATGAACGGCTGCGTAAGCCCGGTGCGTACGGCGTCCGTCAGCAGCCGGCCGTCGAGCACGGCGCCGGCCGAGAACCGGGCGTCCGTGCGCAGCGCCTCCGCGGCGGCCGAGCCGCCCAGCGAGTGCCCGAACGCGCCGACCCGGTCGAAGTCGACGGCGGCGCTGACCGCGGGCGCCGGGCTCGGGCCCCGCTCGCCGCTCAGCACGTCCAGGACGAAGCGCAGGTCCGCCGCCCGGACGTCGGAGTACCGGCGCAGCCGCTCGGGGTCGCCCGTCGGCGGGTTGCCGGGGACGACGCGGCCGTCGGGGAACTCGGCGGGCCCGTCGTGGGTGTGGTTGACGCCCACCACCACACAGCCCTGGGAGGCGAGTTCCTGGGCGAACGCGGTGCCCGTCGCGGCCGGGTCCTGGCGGCCGGGGCTGTAGAGGATCAAGGGCGCGTCCCGGAGCGCACGGCTCACGGGCGCGCCGGCGCGCGACTGCGTGCGCACCCGGGAAAGCGAGCCCGCCGGCAGGCCGAAGCGCTGCTCCACCAGAGGCAGGAGGCCGCCGGTGAGGTAGGGGGCGGTCGTCCGCACGGAGTCGGCGCCCGAGGCGTACCAGACCTGCACCATGAGCTCACGCGGTGCCCGTGTGGGCGCGTAGGGGTCCGTACGGCGGGTGTCCACGAGGTGCAGCCGTGTGGTGCCCACCGGGCAGGGGCCGGAGGGGGCCGGGAGCGGTACGGGGTCCATCGACGGTGTGCGGGGCGCGTGCGTCGCGGCGTGCGCCGCCGGGCCCAGGGCGTCCGCGGCTCCACCGGTCAGGGCGGCGCCCACCGCGCCCGCCGAGGCCCGGAGGAGCGAGCGGCGTCCTAAGGACGTCCGGGGCGCCTCGGACGCCCCGGAGGTGCCGGAACGGTTCATGCGTCTCTTCTCCCAAGCGAAGCGGCCGAGATCGAGAGATCGAGTGTTGATCATCGGCGTCATCACATCACCCCCACGTTTCCCGCGGAACCCCCGTTGCGGCCACCGTCACATCACAACTCGGTTGCCCCCAGAGGCGGCCGGGGCGAAAGTGACCCGATGAAGACGATCGGGTTGCTGGGTGGCATGAGCTGGGAGTCCACCGCCGAGTACTACCGGCTGCTGAACGAGCGCACGCGCGAGCGCCTCGGCGGACTCCACTCCGCCAAGTGCGTGCTGTACTCGGTGGACTTCGCGGAGGTCGAGCGGCTCCAGGTGGAGGGCCGCTGGGAGGAGGCGGGCGACGTCCTGGCCGCCGCCGCGAAGTCCCTGTCGGCGGCGGGCGCGGAGCTGCTGCTCATCTGCACCAACACCATGCACAAGGTCGCGGACCGGGTGGAGGCCGCCGCCGGCGTCCCGCTGCTGCACATCGCGGACGCCACCGCCGAGGCCGTGCGCGCGGCCGGCGTGCGCCGCGTCGGCCTGCTCGGCACCGCCTTCACCATGGAGCAGGACTTCTACCGCGACCGGGTCGCGGCGGGCGGCCTGGAGGTCCTGGTGCCGGACGCGGAGGGCCGCGCGACCGTGCACCGGGTGATCTACGAGGAGCTGTGCGCCGGGATCGTCCGCGAGGAGTCCCGCGAGGCGTACCGGGCGATCATCCGCGAGCTCGTCGCGGCGGGGGCGGAGGGCATCATCCTCGGCTGCACGGAGATCGAACTCCTCGTCGGCGCCGAGGACAGCCCGGTGCCGGTCTTCCCGACCGCCCGGCTGCACGCCGAGGCGGCGGTCGCCCGGGCGCTGGCCTAGCCGGAAGGAGCGCCGGCCGAGCCGGAAGGGGCGCCGGCCGACGTGCCGGAGGCGGCGCCGGCCGAGCTGTCGGAGGCGGCGCCGGCCGGCTGACGCGAGAGCGCCGGCCCCGGGAAACGGCGGTGCGCCGCGCGGGAGTTCCGCGCGGCGCACCGTACGTCCGGAGGCGGCGGACCGGCCGGCCCGCCCGTCGTGCTACTCGTCGACCAGCAGCCCGCGCCGCAGCCGCACGAGCGTCCGGGAGAGCAGCCGGGAGACGTGCATCTGCGAGATGCCCAGCTCCTCGCCGATCTCCGACTGGGTCATGTTCGCGACGAACCGCAACGACAGGATCTTGCGGTCGCGCGGGGCCAGTTCGGCGATCAGGGGCTTCAGCGACTCGACGTACTCGACGCCTTCGAGGTCGTGGTCCTCGTAGCCGATCCGGGCCGAGAGGGTGCCCCCGTCGCTGTCGTCGTCCTCGGAGGGCGCGTCCAGCGAGCTCGCGGTGTACGCGTTGCTGGCGCCCATGCCCTCGACGACCTCGTCCTCCGAGATGCCCAGGTGCTGGGCGAGTTCGGCGACCGTGGGGGAGCGGTCGAGGCGCTGGGCGAGTTCGTCGCTGGCCTTGGCGAGGGTGAGCCGGAGCTCCTGGAGCCGGCGCGGGACGCGCACGGACCAGCTGGTGTCGCGGAAGAAGCGCTTGATCTCGCCGATGATCGTCGGCATCGCGAAGGTCGGGAACTCGACGCCGCGGCTGAGCTCGAAGCGGTCGATGGCCTTGATGAGGCCGATGGTGCCGACCTGGACGATGTCCTCCATCGGTTCGCTGCGGGTGCGGAACCGGGAGGCGGCGAACCTGACGAGGGCCAGGTTGAGTTCGACCAGGGTGTTGCGCACGTAGGCGTACTCGTGCGTGCCTTCCTCGAGCGATTCGAGGCGGGCGAAGAGGGTTTTGGACAGGGCCCGCGCGTCGACCGGTTCCACCTCGTCGTACGGGGGGATCTCCGGAAGGGGCGGGAATGTCGACGAGGCGGTCTCCGCCGTCCCGTAGGGGACGGTGTCCTCGTCCTCGGAGTGCGGAAGGATTGCCTCCGGGGAGAGGGGGGAACGCGGTTCGTCGAGCCGGGGTGACATGGTCTCCTCCATCGTTCTCGGCATATGGCCGCCGGTGCCATGAGCTCGTGCTGCGGTTTGCGGCGCCTCCGGGCCGTCCGTGGTGGGTGATGTCTTCCTCTAGCCGTACCGGTCTTTACCTATGCTTGGCAAGTCTCGATTGTCCGTATTTGGTGCGGAATGACGGTTGTTCGACTTTCCGCGGGCGTAGGGAACGCGTAGGGTTTCCGCTGTCCTGAGCGGGCAGGCAGGGCACGGGCACACCATGAAGGGATGCGCGATGGCATGCGGAGATACCAGGGAAAAGGTGTCGGAGTCGTGAGCGGGGCCCGGCTACGGGTGGAGGTCCGGCGGCACGGCGCGAGCGCGGTCGTGAAGCCGGAGGGTGAGCTCGATCACCATACGGCCGACCTCCTGCGCGAACCGCTGGAGAACTGCGCCGAGGAGGTCGGCGCGCGCATCGTCGTCGACTGCTCGGGGCTGGAGTTCTGCGACTCCACCGGACTCAACGTGCTTCTCGGGGCCCGGTTGAAGGCCGAGGCCGCGGGCGGCTCCGTCCATCTCGCGGCGATGCGGCCGGTGGTGGCCCGGGTGTTCGAGATCACGGGCGCCGGCGCGGTCTTCGCGGTGCACAGCAGTCTCGACGCGGCTCTCGCCGAGTGACGGGCGGGCGACGGTGCGTTGTGCGGACCACCGGAACGGTGCCGTAGGTGTTCACCGCGTGCGTCCGGGCAGGAGCAGGCTGACCGCTTTGTACGCGAAGACGGTGCACGCGACGACAGAGTCTCTTTCTCAATCGGTGAATCGGTGAGGTGAAGCGCTGATGAGCACCACCCGGCCGTACCCGCCGGCGCCGGGCGACCCCGGCCCGGAGGCGCACGGCTCAGCCGCGGCCGCGCCCGCCGAAGCGGGGCCCCCGGGCGGACCGGCCCGCCGGCTCCCCCTCGTCGGGGTCAGCGGCGCCGTCCCCCTGTCCCGTGACTTCACCCGCCAGGCGCTCCGGGAGTGGGGCTGGCTGCCCGCGGCCAACGCCGATCACCGGGCCGCCGCCGAGGACGTCCTGCTGGTCGTCTCCGAGCTCGTCACCAACGCCTGCCTGCACGCGGGCGGCCCCGCCGAGCTGCTCGTCAGCCGCGGGACGAAGGTGCTGCGGCTGGAGGTCTCCGACCTCGGCAACGGCGAGCCGGTGCCCCGGACCCCCCACCGCGCGGGCCGCCCCGGCGGACACGGCATGTTCATCGTCCAGCGGCTGTGCCTGGACTGGGGTGTCGTCCGGAACGCGGACGGCGCCGGCAAGACGGTCTGGGCGGAACTGGCCGCCCCCTCGTAGACGGACGCTCGTACGGCGTGCCCTTTTCCCGCACGCCCCGACCCTGTCCCGTACGGCCACGGCGCTCCGCCGGTGGCCGTTTTGGCGCGCCCGGGGTCGTGCGCGGGATCGCCGGATCCGCTGCGGACCGCCGCGACGGCCGGGGGCGGCCGGAGGGGCTGAGGGCCGACGAGAACCGCCGGAGGGCCGCCGAGGGGCACCGAGGGTCGGCCGAGGCCCGCGCGGGCCGGTGAGGGCGCTGAGAGGCGCTGAGAGGCGCCAAGGGGACGCTGAGCGGGCGCCGAGCGTTTGCGGCGCCGAATGAACGTGTGTGGCACCTGACGTCGACGACCCTGACGTCGACGACACCGAGGAGCGCCCGAACGGCGCTGAGAAGTGCCAAGCGGCGCTCGGGAAACGGCGCGCCCCCACCCACCGCCCCCTCCGCTCACGGTCCCCCGCAACCCCACCACCCCCGCACGGAAGCCCCCGCCCGCGCCCGCCCGTCCCCGCACGCCCTCCCCGCGCAGACGAGTGCCCCCGGCGCATCATCGCGCCGGGGGCACTGTGGGGGAGGCGGCCGACGGCGCGCCTCAGGTGCGGGTCAGCGCACGTCGCCCATGAGGGCCTCGATCTTCTTGCGGGACGACCAGACCGCGACGCCCGCCAGGGCCGCGACCCCGGCCTCGCCGAGGATCACGCCGAAGCCGTTGAGGTCCACGCCCGCCGTCGCCATCAGGGTCATGACGCAGTCACCCGCGGTGACCGCGAGGAACCAGACACCCATCATCTGGCTGGCGTACTTCTTCGGCGCCATCTTCGTGGTCAGCGACAGACCCACGGGGGACAGGCAGAGTTCACCGAGGGTCTGCAGCATGTAGATGGTGATCAGCCACATGGGGCTGACGGTCGAGCCGCCCGTCGCCATCTTCATGGGGATGGCGAACAGCACGAAGGAGGCACCGGCCAGCAGCATCGCCGCGGAGAACTTCACCGTGGAGCTGGGCTCGCGCTTGCGGCGCGCCATGGACACCCACATCGCCGCGAAGATCGGGGCGAGGACCAGGACCCACGCGGAGTTGACCGACTGGAACCAGGTGGACGGGAAGTGGAGGCCGAAGACGTTGTCCGTGGTCTTCTTCTCGGCGAAGGTCGACATCGTCGAACCGGCCTGGTCGAAGATGCCCCAGAACACGGCGGCGGCGACGAAGAACCAGATGTAGCCGCTGACCTTGGTCTGCTCCTCCGACGTCAGCTCCTTGTCCCGCTTGATGCGGGCCAGAACGAAGATCGGGACGATCAGGCCGATGAGGGCGATCGGAACGAGGGCCCAGTTGATCGTGAAGTGACCGGTGCCGACCACGACGCCGTAGAAGATGCCGGCGATGACCAGCCAGATCAGGCCCTTGAGCAGCCAGGAGTTCCGCTCGGCCGCCGTCAGCGGCATCGGGACCTCGGCGCTCTTCGGGTCCAGCCAGCGGGTGCCGATGAGGAACGCCACCAGGCCGAGGCCCATGCCGATCGCGGCGAGGGTGAAGCCCAGGTGCCAGCTGACCTGCTGGCCGACGGTGCCGATGACCAGCGGCGCGCCGAGGCCACCCAGGTTGATGCCGATGTAGAAGAGCGTGAAGCCGCCGTCGCGACGCGGGTCCTTGGGGCCGTTGTAGAGGTGGCCGACCATCGTCGAGATGTTGGACTTCAGCAGACCCGAACCGATCGCCACCAGCGCCAGACCGGCGAAGAAGGTCGGCTTACCGGGCAGCGCGAGCAGCAGGTGACCGCACATGATCACGCTGGCCGCGATGGCCACCGTCTTGCGGGGGCCCCAGACGCGGTCGCCGAACCAGCCGCCGGGCATGGCCAGCAGGTACACCATGGCCACGTACACCGAGTAGATGGCCAGCGACGTCGACTCCGGCATGGCCAGACCGCCGCCCTGGCTGCCGGACTTGGCGTCCGGGCCACCGGAGATCAGGTAGAGGACGAGAAGGGCGCGCATTCCGTAGTAGGAAAAGCGCTCCCACATCTCCGTCAGGAAGAGGGGGGCCAGGCCGAGGGGGTGGCCGAAGAGGGTCTTGCCGCCGGCGACGGGGGTGTTGTCCCGCGCGGTTGACTCCTTCGTCAGGCTGGACGCCATGGTCGATCCTTGGGTTCCGAGGACGCGCGTGGAGCTGCTGCGCGCCCGTGTGGGGGTTGGCCGGCACCGGATCACGGCATCGCCCGCCCCCACGCCCTTGGGGTTCGCCTCCCCCTCGGGGGAGCCGGCAGAGCGGCCTTGATTCCGGGATCCACGCCCCCGCGCACCTTCGCACGGCGGACCCGGCCGACAGGTCGTTCACGTTTCACATAAGAGTGACGTATAAGTCCCGCGTACGGAAGAGACCTCCGGCTAGCCACTGCCAAGCCGAAGGTCCCCCACGTTGGTACAGACTTCCGGTAACCATACGTCACACCCCGCCCGCATATGGAAGGAGTTGAGACATGGATCACAATGGTTGGCGGAACCATTCATCGGGGTTCCGATGTGTCATCCCCTCCGGCGTTCCGCGGGTCCCGGGTGCCCGGAGTGCGCTCTGACGTGCGCCCGAGCGGACTACCATCACGTGCATGACCCGAGTACTGCTCGCCGAGGATGACGCGTCCATCTCGGAGCCGCTCGCACGCGCGCTGCGCCGCGAGGGGTATGAGGTGGAGGTACGAGAAGACGGTCCCACAGCGCTCGCCGCGGGGATCAAGGGAGACGTCGACCTGCTCGTCCTCGATCTCGGGCTGCCCGGAATGGACGGTCTGGAGGTCTGCCGGCGGCTGCGCACCGAGGGCCACGGCTTCCCGGTGCTGGTGCTCACCGCCCGGGCCGACGAGGTCGACACCGTCGTCGGGCTGGACGCCGGCGCCGACGACTACGTCACCAAGCCCTTCCGCCTCGCCGAGCTGCTCGCCCGCGTCCGGGCCCTGCTCCGGCGCGGCGCCGCCGACTCCCCCCAGCAGGGGACGGCGACGCACGGCGTCCGGATCGACGTCGAGTCGCACCGCGCCTGGATGGGCGACGAGGAACTCCAGCTCACGGCCAAGGAGTTCGACCTGCTCCGGGTCCTGGTCCGGGACGCGGGCCGGGTCGTCACCCGCGACCAGCTGATGCGCGAGGTCTGGGACACCACCTGGTGGTCGTCCACCAAGACCCTCGACATGCACATCTCCTGGCTGCGCAAGAAGCTCGGGGACGACGCGGCCAACCCGCGCTACATCGCCACCGTGCGCGGCGTCGGCTTCCGGTTCGAGAAGAACTAGCCCCCGGCCGGAGGGGTAACGCCCCGGACCGCAGATCAACGCCCGGACCACAGGGCAACGCCCGGACCACAGGGCAACGCCCGGACCACAGGGCAACGCCCGGGCCGGAGGAGCGACGCCCCGGACCCGGGGCAACCGGGGGGCAACCGAACAACGGAACAACGAGCCGGAGAACCGCCCGTGCGCCGCCGATTGATCAACTCCACGCTCGCCGTCGTCCTCGTCGTGATCGCGGTCTTCGGGATCTCGCTGGTCATCGTCGAGACCCGCACCATCGAGAGCAGCGCGCAGGAGAGCGTGCAGTCCGAGGCGGTGCGGCTGGTCAGCAGCGTCGAGGGGCGGCTGGCCGGCGGCGAACGGGTCGAGGCGGGCGTGCTCCAGCAGCAGATCGCCCAGGACCGGTACGCGCGGGTGGAGATCCCCGGCCGCAAGCCCATCGAGGTCGGCACCCGCCCCGAGGGCGGCCTGATCGTCTCGGAGCAGACCGGGGAGCACGGCGAGCGGGTCCGGGTGGAGGAGTCCCGGTCGGCCGTCAGCAAAGAGGTCGGCCGGACGCTGCTGGTGATCCTCGCGGTGGCCCTGCTGGCCGTCGTCGCCGCGGTCTTCCTGGCCGTCCGGCAGGCCAACCGGCTCACCGCGCCCCTCACCGACCTGGCCGAGACCGCCGAACGGCTCGGCTCCGGCGACCCCCGCCCCCGCCACCGCCGCTACGGCGTCCCCGAACTCGACCGCGTCGCCGACGTCCTCGACGGCAGCGCGGAACGCATCGCCCGGATGCTCACGGCGGAACGGCGGCTCGCCGCCGACGCCTCCCACCAGCTCCGCACCCCGCTGACCGCGCTGTCCATGCGGCTGGAGGAGATCACGCTCACCGACGACCCGGACACGGTCAAGGAGGAGGCGACGATCGCCCTCACCCAGGTCGAGCGGCTCACCGACGTCGTCCAGCGACTGCTGACCAACTCCCGCGACCCCAAGACCGGCTCGGCCGTCACCTTCGACCTCGACGAGGTCATCAAGCAGCAGCTGGAGGAGTGGCGGCCCGCCATCCGCGCCGGCGGCCGGGCCCTGGTCCGCTCCGGCAAGCAGGGGCTCCGGGCGGTGGGCACGCCCGGCGCGGTCTCCCAGGTCATCGCGACGCTGATCGAGAACTCCCTGACCCATGGCGACGGAGCCGTCGCCCTGCGCACCCGGGTCACCGGCAACCAGGCGGTGGTCGAGGTCTCCGACGAGGGCCCGGGCGTCCCGACGGACCTGGGCGCGCGGGTCTTCGAACGGACGGTCAGCGGCCGGAATTCGACGGGCCTGGGCCTGGCCGTCGCCCGGGACCTCGCGGAGGCGGACGGCGGACGGCTGGAACTGCTCCAGCAGCGCCCGCCGGTGTTCGCGCTGTTCCTGAGCATGGAGGCGGGGCCGGGGGGCCGGGAGCCGGAGCGGGAGGAGCGGGAGGACTGAGCTTCGGCGGGCGCGGGCGCGGGCGTGGGCGCGGGCGTGGGCGGGCGTGGGCGCGGGCGTGAGGCGGGCGCCGGCGCGGGCGTCAGGCAGGTGCCGGCGTCAGGAGCGCGTCGACGAAGCCCGGTGCCGCTGCCGCGGAATCTCCGGGCCCGACGAAGCCGCCGCCGAGGCGGCCGGAGCCTGCGCCAGAAACGATTCAGCCGCCTCGACGGTCGCCTGCGTCACCGGCAGCCGCTTGAACACCCACGTCCGGTACGACCAGAACCGGAAGACCGTGCCGATGCCCAGGCCCACCACGTTCTTGGCGATGTTGTCCGCCACCGTGGAAGTGAAGCCGAAGCCGTAGTGCGACAGCGCCAGGATCCCGTTCTCGATCACCAGGCCGACGCCGCTGAACAGCAGGAACAGCGTCAGCTCCCGGCTGCGGCGGCTCTTGTCGCAGTCGCGGTACGTCCAGTACCGGTTGCCGACGTAGTTCGCCGCGATGGCGAAGCAGGTGGCGATCACACCCGAGCGGACCACGGCCAGCCCCGAGTGCCGGCACATGTTGAAGATGACGGTGTTGACCACGAAGCCGACGGCGCCGATGGCGCCGAACTTGGCGATTTCGCGGACCAGCCGCTCCAGCCGGGAACGCACTGCGCGCCGATGACTCATGGTTTCGTCAGGCTCCGTGGGGAAGGCGGTCAGGGCGTGGGGCGACTCACCATGCTAGCGAGCGCTTCCGGGGTGCGGCCGGGGGCCGGGTGAATACCGGACGAACGCCCGCCGCCCCGCCCGCCACCGGCCGATGGCCGACGGACTTGGATGATCGTCCAAGCCGGGGGCCGGGCCGGTCGTGCGTACGGATACCCTGTTGGCGTGACGTTCCCGGTAGTCGGCATGGTCGGCGGCGGTCAGCTCGCCCGTATGACCCACGAGGCGGGCATCCCCCTCGGCATCAGATTCAAGCTGCTCAGTGACACTCCGCAGGACTCGGCGGCGCAGGTCGCGAACGAGGTGGTGGTGGGGGACTACCGCGACCTCGACACCCTTCGTGCGTTCGCACAAGGCTGCGATGTGATCACCTTCGATCACGAGCACGTTCCGACCGAGCACCTACGGGCCCTGGAGGCGGACGGCATCCCCGTCCGCCCGGGGCCCGACGCGTTGGTGCACGCCCAGGACAAGGGCGTGATGCGGGCGAAGCTCACGGAGATCGGCGTCCCCTGCCCGCGCCACCGCATCGTGGTCGATCCGGCCGATGTCGAGCGGTTCGCGGCCGAGGGCGAGGGCTGGCCGGTCGTCGTCAAGACCGTGCGCGGCGGTTACGACGGCAAGGGCGTGTGGGTGGTCCGCGACGCCGCCGGGGCGGAGGACGCCTTCCGCGCCGGGGTGCCCGTCCTCGCCGAGGAGAAGGTCGACTTCGTCCGCGAACTGGCCGCCAACGTCGTCCGCTCCCCGCACGGGCAGGCCGTCGCCTACCCGGTCGTCGAGTCGATCCAGGTCAACGGTGTCTGCGACACGGTCATCGCCCCCGCACCCGACCTGTCCGCCCAGCTGTCCGCCGAGGCCCAGCGGCTCGCGCTGCGGATCGCCCAGGAACTCGGCGTCGTCGGCCACCTCGCCGTCGAGCTGTTCGAGACCCGGGACGGCCGGATCCTCGTCAACGAGCTGGCGATGCGCCCGCACAACTCCGGCCACTGGACCCAGGACGGCGCGGTCACCTCGCAGTTCGCCAACCACGTCCGGGCCGTCCTCGACCTGCCGCTCGGCGACCCGCGCCCGCGCGCCCGGTGGACCGTCATGGCCAATGTTCTGGGCGGCGACTACCCGGACATGTATTCCGCGTACCTCCATTGCATGGCACGCGACCCCGGGTTGAAGATCCATATGTACGGCAAGGACGTCAAGCCCGGCCGCAAGGTCGGACACGTCACCACCTACGGCGACGACCTGGACGACGTGCGCGATCGCGCCGCCCACGCCGCCGGATACCTGCGAGGGACGATCACCGAATGAGCAGCTCCCCCGGCGCACCGGTCGTCGGCATCGTCATGGGCTCCGACTCCGACTGGCCCGTCATGGAGGCCGCCGCCGAGGCGCTCGCCGAGTTCGACGTCCCCTACGAGGTCGACGTCGTCTCCGCGCACCGCATGCCCCGCGAGATGGTCGCGTACGGAGAGCGGGCGGCCGGCCGGGGGCTGAAGGCGATCATCGCGGGCGCCGGCGGCGCGGCCCACCTGCCCGGCATGCTGGCCTCCGTCACCACCCTGCCGGTGATCGGCGTCCCGGTGCCGCTCAAGTACCTGGACGGCATGGACTCGCTCCTCTCCATCGTCCAGATGCCGGCCGGCGTCCCCGTCGCCACCGTCTCCGTCGGCGGCGCCCGCAACGCGGGCCTGCTCGCGGTGCGCATGCTCGCCGCGCACGACCCCGGCCTGAGCGCCCGGATGAGCCGCTTCCAGGAGGAGCTCAACGAGCAGGCGACGGAGAAGGGCCGCCGCCTGCGCGCCAAGGCGCAGGGCGACACCGGCTTCGGCTTCGGAAAGTAAGGGGACGGACGTGACGGAAGCGCTCGACCGCGCTCGCGAACTGCTGGCTGCCCACCCGATCGTCGACGGCCACAACGACCTCCCCTGGGCGCTGCGCGAACAGGTCTCCTACGACCTCGACCGCCGCGACATCGCCACCGACCAGAGCGCCGCCGGCCTCCACACCGACATCCCCCGGCTGCGCGCCGGCGGCGTCGGCGCCCAGTTCTGGTCCGTGTACGTCCGCAGCGACATGGCCGGCGACGACGCGGTCAGCGCCACCCTCGAACAGATCGACGTCGTCCGGCGGCTGGCCGACCGCCACCCGGCGGACCTGCGGCTCGCCTACACCGCCGACGACATGGAGGCCGCCCGCGCCGAGGGCCGCATCGCCTCCCTGATGGGTGCCGAGGGCGGCCACAGCATCAACTGCTCCCTCGCCACCCTGCGCGCCCTGTACGCGCTGGGCGTCCGCTACATGACCCTCACCCACAACGACAACATCCCGTGGGCGGACTCCGCGACCGACGAGCCGCGCGCCGGCGGCCTCACCCGCTTCGGCGAGGAGGTCGTCCGCGAGATGAACCGCCTCGGCATGCTCGTCGACCTCTCGCACGTCTCCGCCGACACCATGCGGGACGCTCTCCGCGTCACCGAGGCGCCGGTCGTCTTCTCGCACTCCTCCGCCCGCGCGGTCTGCGACCACCCGCGCAACGTGCCCGACGACGTCCTGGCCGCGCTGCCGGCCAACGGCGGTGTGGCGATGGTGACGTTCGTCCCCAAGTTCGTCCTCCCCGAGGCCGTCGCCTGGACCCTCGCGGCCGACGAGAACATGCGCGCGCACGGCTTCCACCACCTCGACACGACGCCCGAGGCCATGGCGGTCCACCAGGCGTTCGAGGCCGGCCATCCGCGCCCGGTCGCGACGGCGGCGACGGTCGCCGACCACCTGGACCACATGCGGGAGGTGGCCGGGGTCGACCACATCGGCATCGGCGGCGACTTCGACGGGACGGCCTTCACGCCGTCGGACCTGGCGGATGTGGCCGGGTACCCGAACCTGATCGCGGAGTTGCTGCGGCGGGGTTGGTCGGAGGCGGACATCGCCAAGCTGACGTGGGGGAACGCGGTGCGGGTGCTCCGGGACGCGGAGGCGGTTTCCCGCGAGGTGAGCGGGCGGCGCGGGCCTTCGATCGCGACGATCGGCGAGCTGGACGGGTGAGGAGGCCCCGGTCCCTCCCCCAGAGGGGGCACCCCCATTCACCGTTTCTTGCGGGGGCTGCGCCCCCGCACCCCCGAAACCGCGCTCCGCGCGGTTGTCCTCAAACGCCGGACGGGCTGAGTACGGCGCCCGGGTCGCACTATCCAGCCCGTTGGGGGTCCCCCCTCTGGGGGAGTTTGAGGACGAGCGGCGGAGCCGCGACAAGCGGGGTCTGGGGGCGCAGCCCCCAGGAATCGGCGAAGGGGCGGGACCGGGGCACCCCGCCCGGAGGGCTAAGCCCGCGGCCGCCCCATCGCCCGGAACGTCCACCCGGCCGCCCGCCACGCGTCAGCGTGCAGAGCGTTGCGGCCGTCCAGAATCTGCGGCGAAGCCACCACCTCCCGCAGCGCCGCGGGATCCAGCTCCCGGAACTCCGCCCACTCGGTCAGATGCAACACCACATGCGCCCCCCGGCAAGCCTCCAACGCACTCGCCGCATAACCGAGCGTCGGAAACACCCGCCGAGCGTTCTCCATCCCCTTCGGGTCGTACACGGTCACCTGACCGCCCTGCAGATGAATCTGTCCCGCGACATTGAGCGCAGGCGAATCCCGCACATCATCCGAATCCGGCTTGAAAGTGGCACCGAGAACGGCGACCCGCCGCCCGAGGAACCCGCCCCCCACCGCCTCACGAGCGAGCTCGACCATGTGCCCGCGCCGCCGCATGTTGATGGAGTCGACCTCGCGGAGGAAGGTGAGCGCCTGATCGGCGCCCAGCTCGCCCGCACGCGCCATGAAGGCGCGGATGTCCTTGGGCAGGCAGCCGCCGCCGAAGCCGATGCCGGCGCGCAGGAACTTCTTCCCGATCCGCTCGTCGTGCCCTATGGCCTCGGCCAGCTTGGCGACGTCGCCGTCGGCCGCCTCGCACACCTCGGCCATGGCGTTGATGAACGAGATCTTCGTGGCGAGGAAGGAGTTGGCGGCGGTCTTGACCAGTTCGGCGGTCGGGTAGTCGGTGACGACGAACGGCGAGCCCTCGCCGATCGGCGTCGCGTACACCTCGCGCAGCACCTTCTCCGCGCGCTCGCCCTCGACGCCGATGACGATGCGGTCGGGGTGCAGGGTGTCCTGGACGGCGAAGCCCTCGCGGAGGAACTCGGGGTTCCAGGCGAGTTCCACCTCCTCGCCGGCGGGGGCGAGTTCGGCCAGCTTGCGGGCGAGACGGGCGGCGCTGCCGACCGGCACGGTGGACTTGCCGACGACGAGCGCGGGACGGGTCAGCCGCGGGGCGAGCGAGGCGATCGCGGCGTCCACGTACGACATGTCGCACGCGTACTCGCCGTGCTTCTGCGGGGTGTTGACGCAGACGAAGTGGACGTCGCCGAACTCGCCGACCTCGTCCCAGGAGGTGGTGAACCGCAGCCGCCCGCTGGACCCCTCCAGTCCCGCGACGTGCTTGCGCAGCAGTTCTTCCAGCCCCGGCTCGTACATGGGCACCTCGGCCCGTCCGAGCATCTCGACCTTCTCCGGGACCACGTCGAGGCCCAGCACTTCGAAGCCGAGCTCGGCCATGGCCGCCGCGTGGGTGGCGCCGAGGTAGCCGGTGCCGATCACAGTGATCTTGGGGGCCATGCGTGCTCCAGGTACGTACGGGCGTGCTGACTGCGTGGCCCGAGCATAGTCCGGGGCGGTCGGGGGAAGATTCCCCATGATCCGTCGCTGTCGGCAAGCTCACGTATCCCCGGCCGGGCCGGCGCCCCTAGAATCACGGTTACTAAACGGTAGTTAACGCTCTGGGGAGTTCGCCTTGGCGGGAAACAAGGACTTCGACCTGTACCGGCCGTCCGAGGAGCACGACGAGCTCCGCAAGGTCGTTCGCTCGCTCGCCGAGGCGAAGATCGCGCCGTTCGCCGCGGAGGTGGACGAGGAGGGCCGCTTTCCGCAGGAAGCGCTCGACGCGCTGACGGCGGCCGATCTGCACGCGGTGCACGTACCCGAGGAGTTCGGCGGCGCGGGCGCCGACGCCCTCGCGACGGTGATCGTCATCGAGGAGGTGGCCCGCGTCTGCGCCTCCTCCTCCCTCATCCCGGCGGTCAACAAGCTCGGCTCGCTGCCGGTCGTGCTGTCCGGCTCCGAGGAGCTGAAGAAGAAGTACCTGGGCCCGCTCGCCAAGGGCGACGGGATGTTCTCGTACTGCCTCAGCGAGCCCGACGCCGGCTCGGACGCGGCCGGCATGAAGACGCGCGCCGTGCGCGACGGCGACTTCTGGGTGCTCAACGGCGTCAAGCGCTGGATCACCAACGCGGGCGTCAGCGAGTACTACACGGTCATGGCCGTGACCGACCCGGAGAAGCGCTCCAAGGGCATCTCCGCGTTCGTCGTCGAGAAGTCCGACGCCGGCGTCTCCTTCGGCGCTCCGGAGAAGAAGCTCGGCATCAAGGGCTCGCCGACCCGCGAGGTCTACCTCGACAACGTCCGCATCCCCGCCGACCGCATGATCGGCGAGGAGGGCACGGGCTTCGCCACGGCGATGAAGACCCTGGACCACACCCGCATCACCATCGCGGCGCAGGCCCTCGGTATCGCCCAGGGCGCCCTCGACTACGCCAAGGGCTACGTCCAGGAGCGCAAGCAGTTCGGCAAGCCGATCGGCGACTTCCAGGGCGTCCAGTTCATGCTCGCCGACATGGCCATGAAGCTGGAGGCGGCCCGCCAGCTCACCTACGCGGCGGCGGCCAAGTCCGAGCGCCTCGACGACGACCTCACCTTCCACGGCGCGGCGGCGAAGTGCTTCGCCTCCGACGCGGCCATGGAGATCACCACGGACGCCGTCCAGCTCCTCGGCGGCTACGGCTACACGCGCGACTACCCGCTGGAGCGGATGATGCGCGACGCGAAGATCACGCAGATCTACGAGGGCACGAACCAGGTCCAGCGCATCGTCATGGCGAGGAACCTGCCGTAGCAGCGTTTCCGCAGGTCAGGGGTAGTTTTCCGCTGTCGGAACGGCAGTACCGGGCTTCGGTCCGTTCCGGTCCGGCCGGGGCCGTTCCTGGGCGTCATGCTGGGGAAATCCTGGGCTGACGCTGGGGTGAAAATGCCCGCTGACCTGCACATATGACACAGCCCCCGGCGTGGTGCCGGGGGCTGTTCGTTTGGGTTTGATCAGGCGACCTCGGCCCGCTCGGTGGGGTCGTCCGCGCCGGGGGTCAGCATCGTTGCGATGGCCGCCCTGCCGCGCTGCTCGGCCCCCTCGAAGATGTAGTGGTAGTGCTGCCGCAGCACGTCCGTGCTGCTGTGGCCCATCCAGTCCGCCACGTCGTTCTCAGGGACGCCCGCGTAGAGCAGTCGAGACCCGTAGTAGTGCCGGAGGGCGTGGGGCTTGCAGTACGGCACCTCGCCTTTGGTGAGCGCTGTCAGCCAGATCTTCGGGTAGAAGTACGACGCGTACACCGTGAGAGGGACAGTAGGAAAGTGGGCAGTCCGGCAGGGCCGATGTTGCACGACGTTGTACGTCTTCACGCCCCGGTAGCGTCGAGGGCCCTTCTGATCAGGGTTTTGGCTTGTGAGCCGTACGCAGCGGCTCGTCCCAACTGAGTGAACGCGCTGAGGTACGCGCCGACCTCGGCTCGGTTCGTCACCCGGACCATGGCCGTCAGGGTCTCTACCTGAACTTCCCGATCATCGAACGCGTAGAAGGACTCAAGGGGCCATACCGGGCGGTGCGACATGTGGGGGATGATCCCGAAAGCCAGGTTGGGGCGTCCGATGACGGACAGGAAGTGTTCCAGTTGCTCCGCATGCTGCGGGCGGTCGGTCATCGGCATGTACAGGGCCGACTCTTCGATGAGAACGGATACTTGATTGCTCCGGAGAGTGGCGTCCGAGCGTTCCAGTCGCGCCTGTACGGCGTCCTCAACGTCGTCGGGAAGGCTCCTGAAGCGACGGATCGTACGGAGGATGCCCCGGGCGTACGCCTCCGTCTGGAGCATGCCGGGGAGGACCCCGCAGCTGTACACACGGAAGGAACGTGTCTCCTGGTAGATGCCGTTGCGCTGAGCCTTGCTGAGGCCGCCCTTCAGGTACTGGGTCCACTGGACGTACAGGGTCTTGGCCGTGCGGGTGGTATCGATCAGCGCGTCGGCTTCTTCGGGCCTTCCGCATGCTGTGCACCATGCGCGGATGTCGGCGGGCTTCGGGATCGTCTTCCGGTTGATGATCCGGTGGGTCTTGGAGCGGTCCCAGCCGCAGAGAGCGGCCAGCCGGGCCCCCGATAGATCGGCGTCTTCCATCATGCGGGTGAGCCGGTCGGCAACTGCCTTATGGGCCTCGTCGGCCGTCGACAGAGGTGAGGTCATGGACTGGCCGCTGTTCTGTTAGACGTTGTACTTGTCGTGCGGGACAGCTCGCTCCCAAACTGCCTCGAACATGTCAGCACATCGCGCTGCCACGGCCGCGTCTTCCGTGAAGTCCGTGTGCATCCAACGGCCGTCACCGTCGAAGACGTTGAACTGGACCAGTTTGCCGTCGAAAAGCCAGAAGTCGTTCCCCGGCAGCAGCAGGTCGGATGCCTGCCTACGGGGCAGCCATCGGACTTCCTCCCCGCAAGCGACGTTGCCGTAGGTGACGTAGTGCTCCCACTTGATGTAGTCCGAGACAGGCTCACCGACCACCCGCGCCCGGCGCACCGCTACACCTCGGGCGGTCACGTCCTGGATGAGGCCGTGCCAGTCATCGCGCCACCACGACGAACGGTCGTCCCAGTTCTTCCGCTCCCCTGCCAGCCAGGCGTCGAAGGCAGGGTGTTCCCCGGGGACGGCGTATGCGTCGCGGGTCTCAAGGTGCACTGCTGAGCGCTCACACTGCCGAAGCAGATTGGCGAACTCAGCCAGACTCTGCGACACGGATAGCCTCCTTGAGAAGCGGGATCATCCTCGGTTCCAGGACGATCAGCGTCTCATCCTCGGCTCGCGGCGAGTCAGCCACCGTCCGAGCCTGAACGTCGTCCCCCGCTCGCCGCCCCTGCATGAGTAGCCGCCGGTCGTCATCCACCCAAACCGCCGGGCACCCGTTCACGTCGGACTCGGGGTCTTTGCCGATGAAGGTGTAACCCATGGTGCGCCCTCCTACTACGACTGTTGCGCTGCGTTGCAGGCTGTTACACGACCCTCATCCTTTGGAGCGGCCGGGTCAAGAGGGCAGTGGCCGGGCCTGCGCGCGCAACGCGGGGCGTCCACGCCACCGCAGTCCCCTGACCAGGGGACTAACCCTCGTGATCATGGGGAAATCCTCGGGGAGGCCCCCTGTAAGGGGATGTTCTCGCAGGTCAGAGCCGTATGACCGGTAAAGCACGCAGATCTACGAGGGCACGAACCAGGTCCAGCGCATCGTGATGGCGCGCAACCTGCCGTAACGGTGGCACGCACGCCCCCGCCGGAGCCGGCGGGGGCGCCGCGGGAACTCACCCCCCGCCGACCCCGGCCTGGGCCTTGACCGTCTCCACGGCGTCGGCGGTGAGCCAGCGCAAAGGGACCACGGTCCACCGGTCGCGCTTGCGCATGACCACGGCCTTGCCGTCCCTGGTGCGCCCGACGTGGACGAAGCCGTGGTCCCGGCGCAGATCCCGCGCCAGGTTCTCGCCGTGGATCACGGGCGCTGCTTCCCTTCGCGGTCCTCGTCGTCGGCCAGGCTGCTGTGGACGTTCCCGTTCTGGGAGACACGGGTGTCCGGGCGGGGTGCGCCGGCCGCACGTCGGAAGGACACCCGCTCAGGCGCCGCGCCCGCGCACGCGTCGCTCGGAATGCGCGTACACCAGCGCGTCGACGAGCCTGCGCGCGGTCGCGGCGGGCACGGTACCCAGATACACGTACGGCTCGCCGGACATCGAGGCGCGGCCCAGGAGATCCGGCCAGGCGTCGCGGTCGCCCACGGTGATGCCCATGTCCGCGAGGACGCGTTCCAGCATGAGGACGGTGTCGTCGGCTTTCTTCCTGGCCGCCATGTAGGCGTCGGACGAAGCGGGGACGGGTTCGTTTCTCCAGGTCATGGGGCATAGCGTGAAGGCGCCGCCGGCGCCGTTTCCAGTGGGATTCCCGAACCGGATTAAAGATCACGGAGCAGTGATTCCACGCGTGCCGCGAGCAGGTCGCGGGCGTTCTCTCCGAACACCGCGTGCTCCGTGAACCACGCGAAGATCTCCCGGTACTGGTCCACGTCCCGGGCGTCCTGGAACACCAGCCGCCCGGTAAAGGTCTCGGCCGTAGCCAGCGTCTCGTCATAGAGGGTGAAGGTGTTGAGCGGGCCGCGCGGGATGACGTGCTCGTATGGGACCACTCCGAGAGTGATGTTGGGCAATCGGGAGAGTGACGCGAGGCGGTCGAGCTGGACCGCCATCTCCGGCTTGGGGAGCAGGGGCCAGGCCACGGCCTGTTCGGTCAGCAGGAAGACGAACGACTTCGATGCGTCGTAGAGGACGTGTTGACGCTCGATCTTTCCGGCGATGGTTTTCGAGACGTCACCCGGGCAGTGGGAAAGGCTCGCCCTGATGTACTCGGGAGTCGCCAGCAACCCCGTGATCATGGCCGGCAGGAAATACCGCAGCTCGCGGGCGTCCGCTTCCAGCGCCGCCAGCTCCGCCTGCCGCTTCTCCAGTCCCCGGCGCCACGACGAGCGCGTGTCCTGCCACTCCGTGTGGGCCATCCGGGCCAGGGCCGTGATCTCCCGTACCAGCTCAGCCGGCGCGTCGACGGTCCGCAGGATGCGCTGGACGTCGACGAGGGACGGCGTCACCCGGCCCGTCTCGATCTTGCTGATCTTGGACTGGCTCATGGCGCAACGACGGGCGAGCCGGTCTCCCGAGAGACCGGCTCGCTTGCGCAACTGCCGAAGGCTCTCCGCCAGATCGGACTTCGACCGGCCGAGCCGTTCGGGCTCGAATGTCACCCGTGCTCTTCCGCGTATTGCCGGAAAGGCACCGACGCGGCGAGCGCGATCCGTTTCCAGCGCCGGTAGGGCTCCGGGTCCCCGTGGTAGACGAACCGGCCGATCTGCGTTCCGTCCGGCCGGTAATCCAGATGCACGACGGTGGCCTCGTCGAACATCCACCAGTCCCGGCCGGACAGGCGCAGACCGTGGTCGTCATCCGTGACATCGAGAACCCGGATCTCCTCACCGGCCGCGATGTTCCCCGGAATTCCCCACGCGAACTGATAGCGCTGGTAATCGGTCAACGGCCGGCGCACCACCCGGACGCGTCCGATACGTCGGCCCTCCGAGCGGTATTCCTGGACCCGGGCGTGCCAGGCGGCATTGTGGTCGTCCGGTTTCGGCTCTCCGCGCAGGAAGCGCGCCAGGCTGTCCCGTTCACCGGGCATCGTGTAGACGGGCTGCGCCTCGAACCTCCAAGCGTCCTTCTCGAAGGCGTCGAAAAGGGCACGCCATTCACCAGCCGAGAGCATGAACCGCCTCCCGCGGTACGGATTCGGGGATCTCCACCAGCGCCTCCCTGTCCGGCGCGGCGAAGCCGCGGTAGACGTCTCCCTGGAAGACGAACGTCCCCTGGGCGGTGGCGTAGACGTTGGGACAGTCGTCGTTGTCGCAGGGCGGCCCGCCGGATCGGCCGGTGAGCCGGGTGAGGTGCTCTTCGCCTGACATGGCGCCCCCTCCGCGACCGGTCTTGTCCGGCCGCGCCCCGACCCTAGAGGCGGCCGCGGAGGGCCGTCCACGCCCACCCGGGACTATTCCCGTAGCCGAATAAAGGATCTTGCGGCGCGGCCCGCGTCCTCCCCGGTGGCGCCCCCGCCCCGCACCCCCCACCCTGGACACGACCCCTGGGGGGACCGCCGTGCGCCAGGAGGCGAGCGTCATGCCCGAGGTACGTGAGACGTACGCGCCCGGTACGCCCTGCTGGGTGGATCTGATGGCGCCGGACCAGCGGGCGGCGCTGGACTTCTACCGGGATCTGTTCGGGTGGCAGGGAGAGCCCGGGCCGCCGGAGACCGGCGGGTACGCGGTGTGCACGCTGGACGGGCGGGCCGTGGCGGGCATCGGTCCGGCGATGGCCCAGGAGGGGCAGCCCCCGCCGCCGACCGCGTGGACGACGTACCTGGCGGTGGCGGACACCGACGCCGCCGTGGGAGCGGTCGCGGAGCACAGGGGACGGGTGCTGATGCCCGGGATGGACGTGCTGACGTTCGGCCGGATGGCCGTGGTCGCGGACGCGACGGACGCCGTGTTCGGACTCTGGCAGACCAGGGACTTCTTCGGGTGCGAGGTGGTCAACGAACCCGGCGCGGTGATCTGGAACGAGCTGAACACCTCGGATCCGGAGGCGGCGGGGACGTTCTACCGGGCCGCGTTCGGGATCGAGGCGGCACCGGTGGAGCAGGCGCCCGGCTACTTCGCGCTGAAGGCGGACGGGCGGACGGTCGGCGGGATGCAGGGGCTGGAACGGTTCCCCGAGGGCACGCCGTCGCACTGGCTGACGTACTTCGCCGTGGACGGCACGGATACCACGGTCGACGCGCTCGTCCGGGCGGGCGGCTCGGTACTGGTCCCGCCGTTCGACATGATGGCGGGCCGGATGTCCGTGGTCTCCGACCCGCAGGGCGGCATCTTCGCCGTCATCCAGGGGGCGGAGCCGGCCTGAGCCGCGGCCCCGCCCCCGGCGGGGCCTATCCCACCGTGACCTTCTCGTCCTTCTTGAGCTGCTCGAAGAGCTGCTTCGACTTGACCGGGTCCCACTTCACCGCGACGCCGTCGCCGCGCGTGGCCAGGTTGGCGTTGCCTATCGGCACCGTCATCTGCTTGCCGTCGCCGCCCGTGACACCCTTCATCGCCCAGAACATCGACGTCAGGTCCCACAGCTCCATGTCGTCGTCGACGACCAGGGTGTCGAGGCCGGAGCCGATCACCGGGTAGAGGGTGAACGGGTTGAGCACGGTGGACGGCGAGGCCGCCTGCTTGGCGAGGGTGTTCAGGAACTTCTGCTGGTTGCGCATCCGGCCGAGGTCCTGGTCGGCCTCCTGGTGGCGCTGGCGGACGAAGGCCAGCGACTGCTTGCCGTCCAGCGTCTGGCAGCCGGCCTTGAGGTCGGCGCCCGAGTCACGGTCCTTGATCGGCTTGTCCAGGCACATGTCGACCCCGCCGAGCGAGTCGACCAGGCTGCGGAACCCGCCGAAGCCGATCTCC
The DNA here is from genome assembly GCF_020099395.1 of Streptomyces mobaraensis. Classification (NCBI taxonomy): domain Bacteria; kingdom Bacillati; phylum Actinomycetota; class Actinomycetes; order Kitasatosporales; family Streptomycetaceae; genus Streptomyces; species Streptomyces mobaraensis. Next base: position 4,601,776 of record NZ_CP083590.1, read on the forward strand.
GCGTAGTGGTCGATGCGCAGCCCGGTGTTGAACTCGATGGTGCGGACGAGCAGTTCGGGACCGCCGTCCGCATACGCCTGGTTGAGCTTGTGGGTGGAGGCGGGGAACCGCTTGCCGGTCTTCTGCCCGGTGAAGGCCGGGATCGTGACGTACGAGTCCCGGGGGAGGCTGAGCATGGTGGTGCCGTTGTCACCGGTATGCAGGATCATCATCGAGTCGGTGCGCTTGCCGTCGGCCGACCCGGTGTGCAGTTCCTTCTTGTCCTCGTCGGACAGTCCCTCCCGGCTGTCCGAGCCGACGATCAGGTAGTTCGTGCCCTCGCCGCCCGGCGGGCGCTCCTCCACCTTCCCGAGGTCGACCTCGCGGCGCAGCTTCGAGTCGGCCCAGAAGTAGGTGCTCACGGAGACCACCAGCACCACGGCGAGGAAGGCGAGCAGACCTATGGTGATCCGCTTGCGCCAGTTCGGCCGGCTCGTCCGGCCGGGCCCGCCGCCGCGCGGCGCGGCCGGGCCGCCGCCGTGCCCGTAGACCTGGCCGGTGTTGTAACCGTCGTCACGGTGGCCACCGGGCGCGCCGGACCGGCCGGGCTGTCCGTACTGCGGCGGCGGTCCGCCCTGGGACGCGCGCGGGCGCCCGCCGTCGCCTCCATACGGGTACCGGCGGTCGTTGTTCCGCACTTCGGGCCACTCACTCATGAGAAGAAGTGTGCCCGCCCGCGCGACTGCTCCGGTCGGGTGGTACCGGACCGGGTCATGGCTGTTGCAGAGCTGACACATGGGCGGCCGGGTACATGCACCCCGCATACAGTGGGGTGCATGACCACTCAGGACCGGGCCCCCGAGTCCGGCGCGGCCGGGATACCCGGCAAGCCGACCTCGGCCTCCCGTACGACGCTGTCCCACATCATGACCGCGAGCGACACGAACCTTCTGGGCACCGTGCACGGCGGGGTGATCATGAAACTGGTGGACGACGTCGCCGGCGCGGTCGCCGGCCGGCACTCAGGCGGCCCCGCCGTGACGGCGTCCATGGACGAGATGGCGTTCCTGGAGCCGGTCCGCGTCGGCGACCTCGTCCACGTCCAGGCCCAGTGCAACTGGACCGGGCGCTCCTCCATGGAGGTCGGCGTCCGCGTCATGGCCGAGCGCTGGAACGAGTCCACGCCCGCTGTGCAGGTCGGCAGCGCCTACCTCGTCTTCGCCGCCGTCGACGAGGAGGGCAAGCCGCGGCCCGTGCCGCCGGTGCTCCCCGAGACGGAGAAGGACCGGCGGCGCTACCAGGAGGCGCAGATCCGGCGCACGCATCGGCTTGCGCGCCGGCGCGCGATCAAGGAGCTGCGGATGAACCGGGCGGCGGAGGGCTTGGAGGACTGAGCGCCGGGCCACCCCTTCGCCGCTTCCTGGGGCTGTTCAGCCTGTCCGGCGTTTGAGGACAACCGCGCGGAGCGCGGTTTCGGGGGTTGCGGGGGCTGGCCCCCGCAAGAAACGGTGAAAGGGCGGGGCTGGGGCACCCCCACCCCTCAGCCGCCGCACACCACCCGGTCCCCGGTGACCACCTCCTGCCGCACGCCCACCGGCCCCTGCCCAGGCAGCGGCTCCGGCCCCCGAACCGCCCGTACGCCCCCGAAACCCGCCCCCAGCGTCACCTGCATCAACGCCCCCTGCCCCGGCACGGCCCGCAGCTCGGCGCCGGGCAGGGCGGCCGCGAGGGAGCGCGCGGAGCGGTCCCACCGCGGGTCGAAGGCGATCACCGTGCGCAGGGCGGTCGGCGGCGGGGCGTCGAGCGGCAGGCCGGTGGTGAGGAAGCCGGCGGCCCGCAGCGCCGCGTCGGTGTCCTGCCCGAGCTCGGGACGGCCGGAGCCGTTGAGGAGCTGGACCCGGATCTGCCCGGGGGCCACTTCGACGGGCGCGGGCCCGGCGCCCGTCGCCGACGCTTCGGCGGGCGAGGCGGGCGAGGCGGGCGAGGCGGGCGAGGCGGGCGAGGCGGGCGAAGCCGAAGCGACCGGAACGCCGGGCGCCGGCGCCGCCGACGGCCCCGGCCCCTTCCCGTCCGCCTCCGCCTCTCCCTCCCCCTCCGGATCCGATTCCACCGGCGTCGGCGCCGGCCCCGCGCCACCCCCCGCCCCCAACGGCCGATCCGCCCGCAACGCCCGGAACAGCGGCGCGGCCGCCCCCTCGTCCCACCGCACGGTCGACCCGATCCCCGGCACCGGGAAGTCGACGGCCGCGATCGGCACCGACGTGAACTCGGTCGCGGCCGGCCGGAGCCCCCGCAGCGTACGGCCCAGCTCGACGAGCTCGGCCGCGTCGAAGCCGCGGTCCGCGCGGACCGCGCCCAGCAGGGCAGTGGCGACCCGGCGGAACACGGGCGGGTCGAGGAGCACCCCGCCGCTCGTCGCCCGCTGGAGCAGGGCGGCGACGAAGCGCTGCTGGCGGCGCATCCGGCCGAGGTCGGCGCTGGCGTCGAGGTGCCGGGAGCGGACGTACTGCAGCGCCTGGCCGCCGTCCAGCGTGCTGGTCCCGGCCGGCAGGTCGAGCCCGCTGTGGTCGTCCCGGAGCGGTTCCTCGGTGCAGACGCGCACCCCGCCGACCAGGTCGACGGTGCGCATGAAGCCGGCGAAGTCGACCTCCAGGTAGTGGTCGATGTGCACGCCGGTGAGCTGCTCGACGGTGCTGACGGTCAGCGCGGGCCCGCCCTCCGCGTACGCGGCGTTGAGCTTCTGCGGATGGGCCGGGCGGAGGGCGCCGGAGGCGTCGGTGCGGGCGGGGAGGACGGTGTAGGTGTCGCGGGGGAGGCTGACGACGGACGCCCGGTCGCGGCCCTCGGAGAGGTGGACGAGCAGCATGGTGTCCGTGCAGTGACAGGGTTCGCCGCCCAGGTGGTAGCGGGTGCGCTCGCCCTCGGTGATGGTGTCGCGGCCGTCGGTGCCGACCACCAGGATGGTGGTGCCGTGGCCGGTGCGGGGGCGGTGGGAGAGGCCGGTGAAGGGGTCGACGCGGCGGATGCCCCGGTCGATGCCGTGCACCACCGCGTGCCCGGCGCCGCCGGCGACGAGGATGACGAGGGCGAGCGCGGTGGCGACGCGCAGTCCCCAGCGGGGCCGGCGCGGGGCGCCGTGCCGGCCCCGGTCCGGGCGGCGGGCGCTGTCCGGCACTGGGTCTGGTACTGGCACTTGGTGACCTCCGCGGCGAGCTGGGGGCACCCCCGGCGCAGCAGGGGGACGGAACCGGGTCACCGTAGGTCAATACGATCAACGGGCCGCGGTTCCACGCCGTCCGGACCCCGTCCGCCACCCGGGCGGCGCGGCTCCGCGTCCCCCGTTCGCGGTAACGTGGCGGCGTTTCCGTCCACCGCGGGGTGAACCCCTGACCCCCGTACCTCCGAGGAACCATGCCAGAGCAGCAGCCGCCCGCAGTTTCCGTGATCATGCCGGTGCTCAACGAGGAGCGTCATCTGCGCACCTCCGTGCGGCACATCCTGGAGCAGGACTACGCCGGTGAGCTGGAGGTGGTGATCGCCCTCGGTCCGTCCGCCGACCGTACGGACGAGATCGCCGCCGAGCTCGTCCGTGAGACCGCGTCCCACGCACGAGCCAGGGTGCACACGGTGCCCAACCCCACCGGCCGCACCCCCGCCGCCCTGAACGCGGCGATCAAGGCGTCGCGTCACCCGATCGTGGTGCGGGTGGACGGGCACGGCATGCTCTCGCCCGACTACATCAAGACGGCCGTGCGGCTGCTGGACGAGACGGGCGCGCAGAACGTCGGCGGCATCATGCACGCCGAGGGGGAGAACGACTGGGAGCGGGCCGTCGCCGCCGCCATGACCTCGAAGATCGGGGTCGGCAACGCGGCGTTCCACACCGGTGGCGAGGCCGGTCCGGCCGAGACGGTCTACCTGGGCGTCTTCCGGCGGGAGGCGCTGGAGCGGCAGGGCGGGTACAACGAGGAGTTCATCCGCGCCCAGGACTGGGAGCTGAACTTCCGCATCCGCGAGGCGGGCGGGCTGATCTGGTTCTCGCCGGAGCTCAAGGTCTCGTACCGCCCCCGGCCGAGCGTGCGCGCGCTCGCCAAGCAGTACAAGGACTACGGCCGCTGGCGGCACGTCGTCGCCCGCTTCCACAAGGGCTCGATCAACCTCCGCTACCTGGCCCCGCCGACCGCCGTCGTCGCCATCGCGGCCGGCATCGTGGTGGGCGCGGCGGTCACGCCGTGGGCGCTGGTCGTGCCGGGCGGCTACCTGGCGGCGATCGTGGCCGGCTCGGTGCCCGCGGGCAAGGGCCTGTCGCTGAAGGCGCGGGCGCAGATCCCGGTCGCGCTGGCCACCATGCACATGTCGTGGGGATTCGGCTTCCTGACCAGCCCGCGCTCGCTCGCCAAGCGCGTCATCGCCAGCCGCCGCCCGGCGGTGCGGGCGTAGCGGACGCCGCCGTGCGAAGGGCCGCCTCCGGTGAACGGGGGCGGCCCTTCGTCGTCCGGAGCGGTGCCGTCCGCTCCGCCGGTCAGAACCGGTTGATCGGGTTGACCTCCATGCAGGCGGACTTGTCGTCGCCGTTGAGCGGGTCGGCGCTCTCCGGCGCCTTGTTGTCGTTCTCCGGCTTGCCCTTGCCGTTCTTCGGGTCCTCGTCGTCCCCGCCGCTGGGCTTGCTCCCGCCGCTCCCGCCGGACTTCTTCCCGTCCGTCTTCTTGGCGTCGCCCTTACCGTCGCCCTTCGCGTCCGCGGGCTTCGGGTACGTGTCGCCCTCGCGCCAGTCGCCGCCGATCACCAGCGTCACCTGCTCCGCCGACGGGGACAGCCGTACGGCGTCGTCCGGCAGGCCGAGGGCCTTGGCCACGGCCAGGGCGTCGGCGCGCTGCGTCTGCTTCGGATAGGTGATCGTGGTGTCGGCCTGGGCGCGCGGGGTGGAGTCCGACGTCGTCTTGGTGAAGCCCTGCTTGACGAGGTACGACGCGATGTCGGAGCCGCGGCCGGCGGCGGGCGGGAGGACGGCGGTGCCGGTGCCGTTGAAGACGGTGACGGCGATCTTGCCCTTGGCCGGCTTGGCGGCGTGCTTCGCCGGGCCCTTGGCGTCCGCGGGCTCGGGCTTCTTCTTGTCCTTGCCGTCCAGCGCGATGTCGTTGCGGACGAGCGAGAACAGCTTGTCGGCGTCGCCCTTCTTGGGGATGACGTGGGCGTCCGGGTCCTGCGGGTCCTGCACCCAGGGCATGGTGGTCATGGTGATCCGGCTCGACGGCACCCGCTTGATGTCGTTGCCGAGGTCGTAGAGCTTCTTGACCGAGCCCAGGTCCTTGTCGACGGTCAGCGCCTTGGTGGCCGACTCGGCGAGGTCGGTGAGCTGTCCGGGGTCGCTGAGCCGGCTGCCGGACTTCAGCTGACGGACCATCGAGTTCATGTAGAGGTGCTGGGCGTGGGTCCGGCCGATGTCGCTGCCGTCCTCGAAGCCGTGCCGGGTGCGCAGCCACTGGAGGGCCTGCTCGCCCTTGATGGTGTGGGTGCCCTTCTCCAGCCGCAGCCCCGACTTGTCGTCGCGGATGTTGCTCTTCACGCAGACCGGCACGCCGCCCACCGCGTCGGCCATGCTCACCACGCCCGCGAAGTCGATCATCATGAAGTGGTCGACGGGGATGCCGGTGAGCTCCTCCCAGGTGGCCACCGTGCAGCCGGGACCGCCGTTCTGGAGGCTGGTGTTGATGATCTGGCTGCTGGTCTCCTGGTAGACCTTGCCGTCGGCCGGGTCGGTGCACTTGGGGATGGTCACGCGGGTGTCGCGCGGGACGCTGACGACCGACATGTTGCTGCGGTCGGCGGAGACGTGGACCAGCATCTGGACGTCCGCGAGGGCCGGCCGGTCGGCGTCCTCGCGGGCGCCGCCGAGGTCCTGGTTCTCCTTGCTGCTCCGGCTGTCGGAGCCCAGGAGGAGGATGTTCAGGGGGCGCTGGCCCGCCGCGTTGGGGACGCTCCGGTCGAGCTGCTTGTCGCCGAGGTTGAGCTTGCCCTTGCGGATGTTGCCGTTGAGGTGGCGGTAGTAGAGGTAGCCGGCCGCGGACGCCCCGAGCACGAGGAGTGCGAGGCAGAGCGCGGTCCAGCGGATTATTCGGACGGCGCGGCGGCGCGGCGGTCTGCCGCCGCGGCCCGACGGACGGTCAGTTCCCTTGTCCGCGCCGCCGTTTCCGATGGCGGAGGCGGCGTCCTTGCCGGACGCCTCCTCCTTCCCGGACTTCTCTTCGCCCCCGTTTTCGGCCTTTTCTTCCCCCCGTAGACCGTTGAGCCGCATTGGGCCTCCCCCTGACTGGTGCGCACGGCCCGCAGGGCAGGTGCGTTGTACCTGGTGACTCTGTTACCGGGTAGTGAGATGCACAAGTGTGTTCACAGGATTCACTTCGCGCAGATTTGGTTGTCGGCCTCTACCCGCTGGATGTCCTTGGGGGCCTGCTTCGGGGCCTTCGGCGGAGTGACGGGCACACCGGCCCCCTTGAAGTCGGCGCCGAGGGTGAGGGTCATCTCGGCCAAGGGGGCCGCGTCCTTGCCGGTCTGGTGGAGGGCGTCAGCGGGCAGGCCCATGGCCTCCGCCAAGGCGCGTGCCTGGTCGGCCTGGTTCGGGGCGAACTCCAGAGTCGTCTTGGCGACCTTCTGGCCGCCGGAACCCGCGTTGCCGCCGTTTCCGGCGTGCGGCATGGCCTTGGTGTTCTGCATCCAGGTCACGGTCTCCTGGGCGGCGCCCACCTTCCCGCTGCCGTTGAGCACCTTGACGCGGACCTTGGCCGGCTCGGCCTTGGGCCCCTTGAGCAGGGCCGCCTGCTTGGCGTCCTTCTCCTTCGCGGCGGCGTCGGCCTTCTCCTTGGCGGCCTTCTCCTTGCGCTTCACCTCGGTGAGGGAGACGTCCTCGCGGACCATGGCGAGCAGCGGCTCGGCCTTGGCCTCGTCCATGATGACCGTTTTGCGGATCTTGCCGTCGGCGGGGTTGTCCATGACCGGCAGCGTGGTGAAGGTGATGTTCTTCAGGCTCACCTTGCTGAGCTCCTTGGCCAGACTGGTGAGCTTGGTGATGGACCCTATGCCCGTGTCGACGGTCAGCGATTTGGTGGCCGCGTTGCTGAGGTCGTAGAGCTTCTTGGGGTTGGTGAGGGTGTCGTCCGACTTCATCTTGCGGATCATCGAACTCAGGAACTGCTGCTGGAGCTTGATGCGGTCCAGGTCGCTCTCGAAGCCGAAGCTGTGCCGGGTGCGGACGAACGCCAGGGCCTGCTCGCCCTCGATCTCGTGCTTGCCCGCGGAGAGCTTCAGGTGGGACTTGGGGTCGTTGACGTCCTTGCCCACGCACACCTCGACACCGCCCACCGCCGAGGACAGCGACTTGACGGCGTTGAAGTCCGCCATCATGAAGTGGCTGACCTTGAGTCCGGTGATCTTCTCGACGGTCCGCCAGGTGCAGCCGGGGTCGCGGTCCTCCTGGCCCAGGCTCTCGTTGAAGCGCACCTTCTTGGAGCCCGGGATGTTCCGGGTGGTGCCGTCCTTCTTGGTGGGGCACTCGGGGATGTCGGTGATCATGTCGCGCGGGATGGAGATCACCGTCGCGTTGGAGCGGTCCTCGGCGACGTGGAAGAGCAGCGTGGTGTCGGCGTGGCCGACGCTGCCGTCGTCGCCGTAGCCGGTGTTGCCCTTGCCCGAGCGCTTGTCCGTGCCGATCACCAGGATGTTGACCGGGCCGTCGGGGACGGCCTCGTTGTCCACACCGACGTCGACCTTCTCGATGTTGCCGTTGAGGTGCTCGTAGAGGAGGTACGCGCCCAGCGAGCCGCCCACCAGCAGGAACGCCAGGGTGCCGCCGGTCCACAGCAGGACCTTCTTCTTGGTGCTCTTCTTCGGCTTCGGCTTGCGGCGGCCCGTGGCGGCGTTCGCCGCCGCGGCGTTCTTCGCGCCCTTGCCGGCCGGTGCCTTGCCGCTCCGCCGGCCGCCGCGCTGCTCGGGGAGCGGGCGCCCGCCGCTCCGCGTACCCGCCTCGGGCTTCTTCCGCGGACCGGGGGTGCCGCCGGGCGGATTGCCGCCGACGAGATTGGACCGCGCACCGGCGGGGGAGACATGGTCAGAGGAGGGACCCGACGTGTCGGAGGGGTCGAGGCGCAGCTCGTAGCTGCCGGTCTTGGGGTCGAACACCCACTGGTCGGCGGGGTCGATGCCGTCCGCCCGCCCACGGCCTTGCGCGTCCACGGTCGCTTGAGTCCTCCGTCGGTGCCACGCGGCGCCTACCCCCGAGGCGCTCGGTCATGTCGTCTTGCGGTGCGCGGTCACCGGCCGTGCGCACCGGACCGCTCACACTATCCGCCCAGTTCAGCGGCTAGTGACGTCAGTGACAAATCACGCACCCCTACAACTGGGCAATCCGCCCCATCTCTTCGCCGGAGTGCCGCCCCCGACGCTTTCGCCGGGGCGAAAAGTCCGATCGTACCCCCGGTGCCGTCAACCGCAGATGCCGCGGGCGGCCGTGGTGCCCTCGTAGGTGGGGGGAGCGGTGGGCGACGGGCTCGCGGAACCCGTGGAAGGGGCCTCCGCGGGAGCCTCGGAGGGACCCGGCTCGCGGGGCTGGGCGGGGCGTTTGCCGTCGTTGTCCCCGCCGCCGGCTTCCCCGCCACGGGCGTTCCCGCCGTCGACGGTCCGGCCATCGGCGTTCTTGCCGTCGGCCGGGCGGACGTGGGCGGTGACGGGCACCGGCCGGTCGTACCGCAGCAGCTCGAAGAGCCGGTCCGCGTCCGGCTGCACCAACTCGTCGCGGTCCGCGTTGTACTGGTACGGCCGGCGCGGCACGGTCAGGAACTGGACGTGGTCCGTGGGGATGTTGCGTACCGTGCGCACCAGGTCGTACATCTTGCGGAGCGAGTCCAGCCCGGCGTCCGTGGTGAGGGACTTCGTCGCCGCGTCGAGCACGGGGTAGAGGCGGGTGGGGTTGAGGAGCACCCCGTCGCTGCGCATCTCCTGGAACAGGGCTCCCAGGAATTCCTGCTGACGCCCCATGCGTTCGGTGTCGCTGCCGTCGCCGAGACCGTACCGGGCGCGGACGTAGCCGAGGGCCGCCTCGCCGTGCAGCACCTGCCGGCCGGCGGGCAGCTTCAGCCGGGCGTCGGGGTCGTCCATCGGCTTCTTCAGGCAGACCTCGACCCCGTCGACCGCGTCCACCAGCCGTTTGAAGCTGGCGAAGTCCACGATGATGTGGTGGTCGACGCGGACGCGGGTGATGTTCTCCAGGGTGCGGATGGTGCAGGCGGCCCCGGCGTCCTCGAAGGCCCAGTTGAACTGGGCGAAATGCTCGTTGGTGTAACTTCCGTCCGGTTTACGGCAACTCGGGATCTTCGCCATCAGATCGCGCGGCATGCTGACGGCCGTCGCGCTCTTCCGGTCGGCGGCGAGGTGCAGCAGGATCGTGGTGTCCGAGCGCTGGGTGCCGCTGTCCGAGCCGTACTTGCCGTTCTCGGCGCCGCCGCGGGTGTCGGAGCCGATGATCAGGATGTTCTGGGCGCCCGCGACCAGGGCGGTGGGACGCTCCCGCTCGTACTGCGCCAGCTCGTTCGCCGTGCGGGTGTCCGTAGTGATGTTGCCGTCGAGGCGCGCGTAGAGCACCCAGGTCAGCGTCGTCACCGCCACCAGCAGCACCGCGAGGCCCAGCAGCAGCCGGCGCACCCAGCGGCGGCGCCGCCGGGGCACGCGGGGGCCGCCGTCCAGGGCCGGGCGGGGCGGTCCGGACGGCCGGAGAGGTGCGCCTGAGCTGTGGGCCACGGGTGCGCGACTCCCTCCGGAGCGGGTCTCGGGGTGCCTACCCGCCGATCATCGCCCCGGAGCGGCGACCCGGCAGCGCCAGAGGGCCGTCAGAGGGCCGTCACGGTGACGCGTTCGCTCGCCCGGCGCTGTGTCAGGGCCTCCTCGGAGAGCTCGCCGAGGTGACGGCAGAGCACCACCGAGGCGCCCGCGGCCAGTGGGGCGTACAGGCCGGCGGCGAGGCCGTCCCAGGTGTCGTACGGCAGCCCGGAGAGCAGCCGCGCGCCGGGCTCCAGCCCGCGCCCCGCCGCGTCCTCGCGCGCCCGCTCGACCACCTGCGCACCCGTCAGTTCCCGCCCGTCCACGACGAGGGCCGGGGCCTGCGGGTCCACCGGGGCGTACGGGGCGAAGCGGTCGCCCTGGCCGGGCACCTCGAGGGCGTAGTCGAGGAAGCCCTGCGGCGGTTGCGGGAAACGCCCGCCCAGCGGGCGCAGGGCGAGCGCCACGCGCTCCCCGGAGCAGGCGCGCGCCTCCTCCAGCCGGTCCGGGCCGCTCACCACGAGATCGGCCGTGGCCGGGTCGCCGCCCACGTCGGCCACCACCCCGACGGACGAGCAGGCGACCAGCCAGACGGCGGTCTGCCAGTGGGCGGGGAGGAGGAGCGCGAGGCGGTCGCCGGGCTCGGCGGCGAGGTCGCCCTGGAGCAGATTGGCGGTCTTGGCCACCCAATTGGCGAAGGTGGCCACGGACAGTTCCACGCGTTCGCCGGTGGCGTCGTCGTAGAAGGTCACGAGCGGGCGCGTCGGGTCCGCGGCGAGAGCGGAACGCAGCAGGTCGGCGGGGGTGCGGTCGGTGGCGTTCATCCCCGGAAGGGTACGCCGGACGGGGCGTGACGGTCAGTCGGACGGGCGCGGTGCGCGGGCCGCCGCGAGCCGACAGGCCGTCACCGGATGACTGGATAGGAATGGACATGTATGACCGGATATGCGCAGGATCTGTGTCATGCGTGGATTCCTCGTCACCTCGGCGGTCACCGCCTGTGCCGCCACCTTGACCCTGCCCGTCCTCGGCGCGCCCGGTGCGGCCTCCGCGCCCGCCCGCCCGGCCGCCGCCCCGCCGCGGGTCCCCGGCGCGGCGCCGGTACGGGCCCCCGGTGCCGTCCCGGCGGCCCACGCCGCCCCGGCGAAGATCCCCGGGGCGACCTACTCGCTGCCCCTCGTCCCGCTGCCGACGGCGGACGGCACCGGGGCCGCCCTGCCCGGCAGGAGCCAGGCGCCGCAGGCCGGGACCGGCATCCGGGGGCTGAGGCCCCAGCGGGTGAAGCCGTTCTCCATGGTCGGCATCGTCTGGGACGACGCGGGGGCCGAACTCCGCGGCCGGGCCCAGGTCCGTACCCGGGCCGTGGGCGGCCGGACCTGGTCCGGGTGGCAGGACGTCCAGGTCCAGGACCACGACCGGCCCGACGGCTCCGAGGCCCGCTCCGGTCTGCGCGGGGCCACGGCGCCGCTGTGGGTCGGGGCCTCGGACGCCATCGAGGTGCGGGTCCGGCCGGGCGCCGCGGCCGGCCGGCCGGCGGGCTCCGCCACGCTGCCGCGCGGCCTGCGCGCCGAACTCGTCGACCCCGGCTCGGCGCCCGCCGCCCGGACCCGCTCCCGCGCGGCGGCGCCCGCCCCCGACGACGAGGAACGCGCCACCTCCGCGGTCAACGCCCCGCTCGCCCCGCTGGGCGCCCACGAGATCCCCGCCGCCACCCACCGGCCCACCGCCGAGGAGGTCGCGACGCTCACCGCGGTCGCGCCGGGTGCGAGCGTGAGCTCCTCCGGCACCAGGGACGGCAGGGACGGACGCGACAGACACGACGGACGCGACGGCACCGGCGGAACGGGCGACCGGTCCGGGGCGGAGGAGGACGCCTCGGCGGCGGAGGGCGCGGCGGCCGAGGGCACGGACCCCGGTGACGCGTCGGACGCGAGCGCGGGCACGAGCACGGACACAAGCGGCGAGACCGGCGATTCCGGTGAGGCCGGTGTCAACGGCGAGACCGGTGTCAACGGCGAACACGGCCCCGCCGACTCGGCCGCCGTCGACGACGACACCGACACCGGCACCGCCTACGCCGGACACGCGGGCCCGCGCCCCCGCATCGTCACCCGGGCCGGCTGGGGCGCCGACGAATCGATGCGTGAACGGGGCTTCGTCTATACCAAGAAGGTGAAGGCGGCCTTCGTGCACCACACCGCCTCCGGCAACGGCTACACCTGCGCCCAGTCCCCCTCCGTCATCCGAGGTATCTACCGCTATCACGTCGTCAGCAGCGGCTGGCGGGACATTGGCTACAACTTCCTCATCGACAAGTGCGGCACCGTCTACGAGGGCCGGGCAGGCGGGGTGGCAAAGCCCGTCAAGGGCGCCCATACTCTCGGTTTCAATACGAACAGCATGGGGATCGCGGTGCTCGGCACCTATGGGACCACCAGCCCGGCCAAGGCCGCGGTGAACGCCGTGGCCGCCCTCACCGCCTGGAAGCTCGGCCTGTACAACGCCAACCCCCGCGGCACCACCACCCTGGTGTCGGCCGGCGGGAACCTCTTCAAGAAGGGGGCGAAGGTCAAACTCAAGGTCATCTCCGGGCACCGCGACGGCTACTCCACCGAATGCCCCGGCGACCGCCTCTACGCCAAGCTCGGCACCGCCCGCAGCACCGCGGCCCGGCTCCAGGGCCGCTGACCGGCCCTAACAGGAGGCGCACCGTCCGCCTGGCCGGTGCGGTCTGCATACACTGGCCGCCGTTCACGGCCCGGCCCCACCAGGAAGCAGAGACGAACACGTTGACTGAACCGCATCAGCCGCCTCCGCGAGAAGCGATCCTCCTGGTCGGCGGCAAGGGGACCCGGCTGCGTCCGCTCACCGTGCACACGCCCAAACCCATGGTCCCGGCCGCGGGGGTGCCCTTCCTCACCCACCAGCTGGCCCGGGCCCGGGCGGCGGGCATCGAGCACATCGTGCTCGCCACCTCCTACCTGGCCGAGGTCTTCGAGCCGTACTTCGGCGACGGCTCGGCGCTCGGCCTGCACCTGGAGTACGTCACCGAGCTCGAACCCCTGGGCACCGGCGGCGCCATCCGCAACGTCGCCCACCGGCTGCACTCCGGTCCCGACGACCCCGTGCTCATCTTCAACGGCGACATCCTCACCGGCCTCGACATCGAGGCCCTGATCTCCACCCACCGCACGGCGGGCGCGGACGTCTCCCTCCACCTCACCCGGGTGACGGACCCCCGGGCGTACGGCCTCGTCCCCACCGACGAGAACGGCCGCGTCACGGCCTTCCTGGAGAAGCCCCAGACGCCCGAGGAGATCGTCACCGACCAGATCAACGCCGGCGCCTACGTCTTCAACCGGTCCGTGATCGACACCATCCCGGCCGGCCGCCCGGTCTCCGTCGAGCGCGAGACCTTCCCCGGCCTGCTGGCCGACGGCGCCCACCTGCACGGCATGGTCGACTCCACCTACTGGCTGGACCTGGGCACCCCCCAGGCGTTCGTCCGCGGCTCCGCCGACCTCGTCCTCGGCCGCGCCCCCTCCCCGGCGGTCCCCGGCCGCTGCGGCGAGCGCCTGGTGCTGCCCACCGCCGAGGTGGCCCCCGACGCCAAGCTCATGGGCGGCACGGTGATCGGCGCCGGCGCGCGGGTCGAACCCGGCGCCCGGGTCGACGGCAGCACGGTCCTCGACGGCGCGGTCATCGAGGCGGGCGCCTCGGTCCGCGACTCCCTCGTCGGCGCGGGAGCGCGCGTCGGGGCGCGTACGGTCCTCGACGGCGCGGTCGTCGGCGACCACGCGGAGATCGGCCCCGACAACGAGTTCCGGGCGGGCGCCCGGGTGTGGTGCGACGCGCGGATCCCGCACGGCGCGATCCGCTTCTCGTCGGACCAGTAGGCCGCGTCCTCACAGAGTTACCCTGGCCGGATGGCCACCCGTACCTGGGCCCCGCCGGGCCCCCTCGACCTGGGACGCACCCTCGGCGTCCTGGCGCGCGGCCCCGGCGACCCCGCGTACCGCGTGGCCCCGGACGGCGCCGTCTGGCGCGCCAGCCGCACCCCCGAGGGCCCCGGCACGATCCGGATCGCCGCACGCGCCGGCGAGGTCCGCGCCGAGGCGTGGGGCCCAGGCGCGGACTGGCTCCTCGACACCCTCCCCGCGCTCCTCGGCGCGGACGACGACCCCACCGCGTTCACCCCCCGCCACCGCCTCCTGCACGAGGCGCACCGCCGCCACCCCGGCCTGCGGCTGGCCCGCACCGGGCTGGTGCTGGAGTCGCTGATCCCCTCCATCCTGGAGCAGAAGGTCACCAGCGACGAGGCGTACCGCGCCTGGCGGCTGCTCCTCCAACGGCACGGCGAGCCCGCGCCGGGCCCCGCCGACGGGCCCGCCGGCCGCATGCGCGTCATGCCCGACGCCCGCGCCTGGGCCCTCCTCCCCTCCTGGGAGTGGCACCGGGCCGGCGTCGACGGCAAGCGCTCGGCGACGGTCGTCCGGGCGGCCCGCGTCGCCGCCCGGCTCGAAGAGGCCGCGACGATGGACGCCGAACGCGCCGCGGACCGGCTCCGACTCGTCCCCGGCATCGGCCCCTGGACGGCCGCGGAAACCCTCCAGCGCAGCAACGGCGCTCCCGACGCGGTGACCGTCGGCGACCTGCACCTCCCGAAGACGATCGGCTACGCGCTCACCGGTGCCCGGGGCACCGACGACGCCGGCATGCTCGAACTCCTCGCCCCCTACACCGGCCAGCGCCACCGCGCCTGCCGCCTCATCCTCCTCACCGGCCTCCGCCCGGAGCGGCGGGCACCGCGCTTCTCGGTGAACGACATCAGGCACCTGTAACTCTCCAGCCCACCTGACGCGCACTCCACCAGCCCGTCCGGCGTTTGAGGACGCGCGCCGCAGGCGCGCTCGGGGGTGCGGGGGCGGAGCCCCCGCAGGAAAACGGTGAAAGGGCGGGACCGGGGCACCTCCCCCCACCCACCGGCCCGCCGCCCGGACACCGTCAGGGCCCGGACGCCGCGTGGGCCAAGGGGAAGTTGCCCCAACCCCGCCCTTTCACCGTTTCCCGCGGGGGCAAGCCCCCGCACCCCCGCAGCACGCTGCGCGCGCTGTCCTCAAACGCCGGACGGGCTGGTGGTGCGCGCCGACCTCAGGCACCGAACGGGCTGGGGGCGGCGCCCGGACACACCCCCCCCACCAGCCGAGCGCAGCGCTACCGCACCACGACGAACGCGTCAGCAACCCGCTCCGCCCGCTCCCGCGGCGCCGCCGCCGGGCGTCCCACGGCCACGGCTCCCATCGGGTCCCAGTCCGCCGGGAGCTCCAGGACGTCACGGACGACGTCCCGGCAGAACATGGTGGAGGACACCCACGCGGACCCGAGCTGCTCGGCCGCCAGCGCGACGAGGAAGTTCTGCACGCCGGCCCCCATGGCGACGACGAACATCTCGCGCTCGGCCGCGGTCCGCCGCGCGTCCGGATACGTGTGGGAGCCGTCCATGACCAGGCACGGCACCACCAGGTACGGCGCTTTGCGCAGCAGATCGCCGCGCCGGACGCGCTTGGCGACGCTCTCCTCGGAGCGGCCGTCGGCCCGCAGGTCGGCGATCCAGGCGTCGCGCATGGCGTCGAGCAGTCGCAGCCGGGACTCCTCGGACTCCAGGAGGACGAAGCGCCATGGGGTGGTGTGGTGCGGCGCCGGCGCGGTGAGGGCGGCGGAGACGGCGCGGCGGACGGTGCCCGGGTCCACCGGTTCGTCGGTGAACTCCCGTACGGTGCGCCGCAGTCGGACCGCTTCCCGGAGGGCCTCGGAGGTGCCCAGCCGGAACATGTCGTCCGCGCTCGAGCGGATCAGCGCCCGCGCGCCCGTCGCGTCCCCGGAGTCGGACACGACGTGCGGCAGGCCGCGGACCACCGCGACCGGGAGCCCGTCCGCCTTGCCCTTCACCAGGTCGCCGGCGGCGGCGAGTTCGTCGGCGGTGGCGACGACGGTGGCCGTCAGCGGGTTGCCGTGCCCGTCGGTGCCGCCGCGCAGGTCGTCCAGGACGCGCACTCCGGCGGCGCCGATCGCCATGTCCGTCAGACCGTCGCGCCAGGGCCGTCCGGCGGTGTCGGTGAGCACCACGCCGACGTCCACGCCGAGCGCGTCCCGGAGTCCGGCGCGCAGCGCGCGGGCGGAGGCGTCGGGGTCCTCGGGCAGCAGCAGTATCGTGCCCCCGGGGGTGTTGGAGGCGTCGACGCCCGCGGCGGCCATGACGAGGCCGAGCCGGTTCTCGACGATGCGCAGCGGGCCCCGGCGGGCCACCACCCGTACGGTCTCGGCGTCGATCGCCGCCTCGCGGTCGGGCGCCTCGGCGACGCGCCCCTCCGCCTTGCTGACGATCTTCGAGGTGACGAGCAGGACGTCGCCGTCGGCCAGTCCGGGCAGGCCCTCGGCGGTGGCGGCCCCCGCGATGAGCTTGACCAGGTCGTCGCCGGGGCGGACCTCCGGCAGTCCGGGCAGGGCCCAGACCCGATAGGACGGGGCGTCGGTCACGCGCGCACCTCCTCGGCCAGGGCCAGGGCCTCGGTGGCCATCCGCGCGGTGGCCGGGACGTCCGTCATCATCAGCGGGACGGCCCGGCAGCGGATGCCGGCGGCCTCCACCTCGGCGGTCCGCGCCGCGTCGACCGTGTCGACCAGCCAGCCGTCGATCAGGTCGGAGCCGTAGTGCCGGGCGACCGCCGAGGCCGTGGACTCGACGCCGACGGCCTCCAGCACCTTGTCCGCCATGCCGCGCACCGGCGCGTCGCCGACGATCGGCGACAGCCCGACGACGGGCGCGCCCGCGGCGGCGACGGCCTCCCGGACGCCGGGCACGGCGAGGATGGTGCCGACGCTGACGACCGGGTTGGACGGCGGGAAGAGGATGACGTCGGCCGTGCCGATCGCCTCCAGCACACCGGGCGCCGGCTTCGCCTGCTCCGCGCCGACGGGGATGATCGCGTGCGCGGGCACCTGGGCCCGGAGCCGCACCCAGTACTCCTGGAAGTGCACGGCCTTGCGCGCCCCCTCGGCGCCGTCCGGGTCGTCGATCATCACGTGCGTCTCGACGCGGTCGTCGCTCATCGGCAGCAGCCGCACGCCGGGCTTCCACCGCTCGCAGAGCGCCTCGGTGACGGCGCTGAGCGGGTAGCCGGCGGCGAGCATCTGCGTACGGACGATGTGCGTGGCGAAGTCGCGGTCGCCCAGCCCGAACCACTCGGGGCCGACGCCGTAGGCGGCCAGTTCCTCCTTCACGGCGAAGGTCTCGTCGGCGCGGCCCCACCCCTGCTCCTCGTGGATGCCGCCGCCGAGCGTGTACATCACGGTGTCGAGGTCGGGACAGACCTTGAGGCCGAAGAGGTGGATGTCGTCACCGGTGTTGCCGATGACGGTGATGTCCGCGTCCGGGGCTGCTGATGTCAGGCCACGGAGGAAGCGGGCGCCCCCGATCCCGCCGGCCAGAACCACAATGCGCTGCATGCGGGCCAGTCTGTCAGTCCCGGCCGGCGCCTCCGAGGGGTGGTGCGAGGGGGTGTCACCGGACGGGTGCGGCGGACGGGCGGTCCTCCGTGACGCGGAGCGGGCGGTGCTGGGGCATCTCGGTGAGGCCGGGGGAGTAGACGTGGAGGCTGACGGCCGGTTCGAGGGACTCGTTGACGACCTCGTGGGCGTAGCCGGGGGCGAAGACCCGCTGGTCGCCGGCGCGGAGCCGGCGCCGGACGGTGGTCCCGGACGTCTCGTGCAGTTCGGTCAGCGTGCCGTGGAGAACGGTGAGGACGCCGGAGGAGTGCCCGTGGTCGTGCAGTCCGCTGCCCTGGCCGGGCACCCAGCTCAGCAGCCACACCTCGTAGCCGGGGCCGGTGCGCAGCCGGTGGTACCAGCGGCTGCCGGCGTCGAAGCGGACCAGCCGGGACCACGCCGCCCGGTCGGCGGCGATGCTCCGGGCCAGCCCGGCGAACTCGGCGACGGTGCCGGGGTGGGCGGCGGGCGGCGGCATGAGGTGGGGGAGGGCGAGCGGGTCGCCGGCGATCTGGACGTCGCTGTTCATGAGAGGGGTTCCTCGACGGGTGGCGGGAGGCGCGGGGCCGGAGGGCGGTGGGGTACGTGCGGCACGGGTGGTACGAGCGGTACGGGCGGTCACGCGTACGGCGCGGCGGCCGACGCGCGGGGCCGGCCGGGGCGTACGGGGACGCGTCCGGTGGTTGACGACACGGGTGCCGCGACGGGGAACGGGCGGGACCGCTGTGACGGGACCGGGAAGGAAGAGGAGAGCGTCAGCCGGAGCTCTGCGGCATCAACAGCTGGAACAGCGACAGCGCGCCTGAACGGCACAGCGCGACCCGTAGGAACGGGTCAGGCCGGGGATCCCCGGGACGGACGTCCGGGCGGACGTCGGGGAGGGTGCGGTCGCGAGCATGCTGACAAGGAGACCGGCATCCGCGGCGCCGTGTCAACCGGATGTCCGGTTTGATGCCAATCTTTCACCTCATCCGGTAGGGGAGATCGGAAAAAGGTTTGTCTCGTGGGGTCCCGGGACAGTCGCCCGGCATCCTGATGTTCAAACATCGCCTGATTTCGGGCGGTGCAACTGGACGGCCGCCCCTCGCGTCCCTCTTGAAGACAAGGGAGCCGCGGGACGGCTGTGGCGAGCGAGAGATGTGTCCACTCTTGTGGCGGTTTGGCAACTTTCCGCTCGGCCTTGGTTCCGCAGAGTGAATAAGGGGCTCAATAGCAGATCTCGGCTTGACTGGCCCGGATCGGCGCACTTGTAATTTCACTCGTGTCGTTCTGCCGTACCTGATCACGGCAGCATCACGGGGACGCAATGACAGACGAGGGGCGCACATGACCGAGCTGTTTCAGCAACTGCTGGTCGAGGAGGCGGACGAGGAGCTCGGCTGGCAGGAGCGCGCACTGTGCGCCCAGACCGATCCCGAGTCCTTCTTCCCCGAGAAAGGCGGATCGACCCGCGAGGCCAAGAAGGTCTGCCTCGCCTGCGAAGTCCGCTCCGAATGCCTCGAATACGCACTCGCCAACGACGAACGCTTCGGCATCTGGGGCGGCTTGTCCGAGCGGGAACGCCGCCGCCTCAAGAAGGCCGCGGTCTGAGGGGGCAGAGCCCCCGTCACTTCCGGCGCACCGCTTGAGCTCCGCCTTCCGGGCGGCACCGGCCGAGCGCCGTACGCGACGGCGCCGCAATACCGGACGCCGTGCCGCACCCGGCTTCTGACACCGGGTCATCGCCGGGCCGTTCTGACGAGGCCCGACCGAGCCTGTCGAGGCCATGGCCCATACCGGCCGCGCGCCGGCCTCCCCGCCCGATCGCCGACTCTCGCGATCACCGACCTTTCGCGCACGAGCGCCGGCTTCGCGACCTACACGGTCGGCAGGCATCACGGTCGGCAGGCTCACGATCAACGGCCGCGACACCCGCCGGTCCGCGAGTGAGTCCGCGTCCCGCGCGGCCACCGGTCTCCACCTGGCCCGTCGGCACCCGGCCCGTCGGCCATGGCCCGAAGACGGGCAGACCGCAGACTCGCCGAGCCCGGTGCACCACCGCCCACCGCATGCCCGGCGCGAGCCCATACGAGCGTTCCGCACCCGAGCGCGCCGCACCGCCGTCCCCCGCGGCCCGCCGTTCCTCAGGCCGCGCGCGGCCGCGGCCCGCCGTCACCGCGGAGCCGTCCGCACCACCGCCGCACCAGGTCGAACACCCGCTCGCACGGCGCGACCGCGCCGCCCGCGCCCCGCGCCGAGGAGGCGGAGCGGCTCGTTCCCAGCCACTAGGGTGGGGTGCCGTCCGAGACGACCGACGCCCTCGGGCGTCCACCGCAGTCCAGCACCGCGGCCGTACCCGGGAGCGCCGACCGCTCCCGCCCCGGCCGCCCCCGGCCGGAGGGCCCGTACCCGATGTCCGCGCACAGCGATCCGCCGGCCCACCGGCCGGCACCCCCCGCGTTCGACCTCACTCACCCCCCGGCGTTCCCCCGCCACGTCGTCACCGCCGTGCTCGTGGCCCACGACGGCGCCCGCTGGCTGCCCGACGCGCTCGCCGGGCTGCTCGGCCAGGAGCGGCCCGTCCAGCGGGCCGTCGCCGCCGACACCGGGAGCGACGACGACTCGGCCCGGCTGCTCGCCGACGCGCTCGGCGCCGACCGCGTCCTGCACCTCGCCCGCCGCGCCGGCTTCGGCACCGCCGTCGACGAGGCGGTCCGCGCGACCCCCGCGCCCACCGCCGACGACCTCCCCTACCTCGCCGGCTCCAGCGGCTGGGACCCCGTCAGCCGTACCTGGCGCGACGACCCCCACGACCCCTACGGGTCCCCCGACGCGCATGACCGCGACGCCGAGCCCGTCCAGTGGCTCTGGCTGCTGCACGACGACTGCGCCCCCGAGCCCGGCGCCCTCCGCGAACTGCTGCGCGTCGCCGACCAGGAGATCGCCGCCGGCCGGCCCGCCGCCGTCCTCGGCCCCAAGCTCCGCAGCTGGTACGACCGCAGGCAGCTCCTCGAAGTGGGCGTCACCGTCGCCCGCGGCGGCCGCCGCTGGACCGGCCTCGACCGCCGCGAACAGGACCAGGGCCAGCACGACCAGGTGCGGTCCGTCCTCTCCGTCTCCACCGCGGGCATGCTCGTCCGGCGGGACGTCTGGGAGGCGCTCGGCGGCTTCGACCCCCGGCTGCCCCTGATGCGCGACGACGTCGACTTCTGCTGGCGCGCCCACGCCGCCGGCCACCGCGTCCTCGTCGCCCCCGACGCCGTCCTCCGGCACGCCGAGGCGGCCTCCCGCGAGCGCCGCCCGGTCGACTGCGTCGGCCGCAAGCCGGCCTCCCCGCACCGCGTCGACAAGGCGGGCGCCGTCTACGCGCTGCTCGCCAACACCCGCGCCGCGGCGCTCCCCTACGTACTGCTGCGGATCGTCGTCGGCACCCTGCTGAGCGCCCTCGGCCACCTCGTCGGCAAGGTCCCCGGCCAGGCCCTCGACGAACTCACCGGCCTGGGCGCGGTACTGCTGCGCCCCGGCCGGATCCGCGCCGCCCGGAGGCGCCGCGCCGGCGCCGTCGACGCCAAGGAGCTGCGGCCCCTCTTCCCCCCGCCGGGCGCCACCCTCAGGGTCGTGTTCGAGCAGCTGGCGGCCTTCTTCGGCGGCCGGTCCGACCCCGAGGCGCGGTCGGCTGGGCGGCACGGCGCCGTCGAGTCCGGGCCCGGCGGCGACGAGGCGGACTTCCTGGAGATCGAGCAGTTCGCGCGGCTGCGGCGGATCGCCCGCAAGCCCGCGCCCGTCCTCTTCACCGTCCTGCTGCTGGTCTCCGCCGTCGCCTGCCGCGGGCTGTACGGCGGCGGCGCGCTCTCCGGCGGCGCCCTGCTGCCCGTGCCGGAGGGCGCGTCCGACCTGTGGTCGCTGTACGCGGACGGCTGGCACGCCGTCGGCACCGGCGGCACCGCGGGCGCCCCGCCCTACCTCGCGGTGCTCGCGACCCTGTCCACCCTGCTCCTCGGCTCGCCGGACCTCGCCGTCACCCTGCTGCTCGTCTGCTCGGTCCCGCTGGCCGGGCTGACCGCCTACTTCGCCTCCCGCCCGCTCGTCGGCTCCCGGCCGCTGCGGGCCTGGGGCAGCGTCGCCTACGCGTTCCTGCCCGCCGTCACCGGCGCCCTCGCGACCGGCCGGCTGGGCACGGCCGTCCTCGCGGTCCTGCTGCCGCTGCTCGCCCGGGCCGCCGTCGCCGCCAGCGGGTTCCGCTCACCCGGCGCCCAGCCGGTGTGGCGCGCCGTCTGGACGTACGCCCTGCTCCTGACCGTCGCCACCGCGTTCACCCCGCTCGTGTGGCCGCTCGCCGTCGTGCTCGGCCTCGGCGTCCTCGCGCTGCGCGCCCGGGGCGGCGGGCTCGTGCCGCACGCGCTCGCCCTGCTCGCCGTCGCCGCCACCCCGCTGCTCGTCCTCGCGCCCTGGTCGCTCGGGCTGCTCACGGACCCCGGCCGGCTCCTCACCGAGGCGGGGACGGAGTACGGCGGCGGCACCGGCACCCCGCTGCGCCTGCTCACCGCCGACCCGGGCGGGCCCCGGACGTTCGGCGGGCTGCTGTTCGCCGGCGTCCTGCTCGCCGCGCTCGGCGCGCTGCTCCGCGCCGACCGGCGGGCCGCGGTGGGCACCGCCTGGACGGCGGCCCTCGCCGCGCTGCTCTGCGCGGCGCTCGTCAACCACACGGCGTGGGCCGGGCCCGCCCTCCTGGTGTACGGCCTGGCGCTGACCGCCGCCGCCGTGGTCGGCGCCGAGGGGGCCCGCGAGCGGGTCGCCGCCAGGAGCTTCGGCTGGCGGCAGCCCGTCGCCGGGCTCGTCGCCCTCGCCGCGGTCGCGGGCCCGCTCGCCGCCGCCGTGGCGTGGGCGGCCGGCGGGGCCGGGGGGCCGCTGGAGCGGCGCGACCCCGTGCAGGTCCCGGCGTTCGTCGCCGAGGCGGCGACCACCCGCGACCGGGCGCGGACCCTGGTCCTCGCCCAGGACCCCGGGCACACCGCGCACCTCTCCTACGCGCTCGTCCGCGGGTCCGGGATCCGGATGGGCGACGACGCGGTGGCGCCCGGCCGGGACGCGCGACTGGACTCCGTCGTCGCCGACCTCGTCGCCGGCTCCGGCGCCGACCAGGCCGCCCGGCTCGCCGAGTACGCCGTCGGCTTCGTCCTGGTCCGCGACGGCGGCGCCAGGGACCTGGGCGCCGCCCTGGACGCCGCCCCCGGCCTCACCCGGCTCAGCCAGGAGGGGCGCACCGCGCTGTGGCGGGTCGACCGGCCCGTCTCCCGGGTGAGCGTCGTCGCCGAGGGCGCCGGCCCGGTGGCCGTCCCCTCGGGACCCGTAGGGGCCCGGGCGACGATCCCCGCGGGGAAGGACGGCCGGGTGCTGCGCCTCGCCGACCGGGCGGCGCCCGGCTGGCGGGCCACCCTCGACGGGCACCCGCTGCCGCGCGTCACCCTCGACGGCTGGGCACAGGGCTTCCGGCTCCCGGCCGCGGGTGGCCGGCTGGCGCTCTCCTACGAGACGCCGTTCGGCCGGACCGCGTGGGTGTGGACGCAGGGGCTGCTCGCCGTCGTCCTGGTCGTGCTGGCCCTGCCGGGGCGCCGCCGGCACGTCGACGACGACCTGCCCGACGCGGTGGTGCCCGCCGCGGAGCCCGTGTCCCTGCCCGAGCAGGCGCCGATCGGGGAGGGCCGCCGGGCCCGCCGGCTGCGCGCCGCGGCCGAGGGACGGCAGGGCGCGGCGGTGGAGGACGGAACCGCTCCGCCGGAGCCGGTGCCGGTGTCCGCGCCGGTCTCGGCCGACCCTTACGAGGAGCCCTCGGCGGACGCGTACGCGGCGGCGGACCCGTACGCGGCGGATCCGTACGCCGCGGCGCCCGCCCCGCAGTACGCCCAGGGGACGCCGGACGCCGGCTGGGTGACCGACCCTTACTCCCCTTACGGCACCTACGGGTCGTACGGGTCCGCCGCGTACCCCCAGGAGACTCCGCAGTCCTACCCGGACGCGTACCAGGGACAGGGCCACCACCCCGGCACCTACCCGGAGACCACCGGGTACGAGGCCCCGCCCGCCCCCGGCCCCTACGGCGTCCAGGACCCGTACGGGTACGGAAGCGGCGGTCAGGGCGGCCACGACACGACGTACGACGCCGGCCACGGCCTCCGCCGCGACGGGAGCGACCAGCAGTGAAGCGCCAGCGATCAGCAGTGAAGCGGGAGCGGCCGGCAGGGAGGCGTGAGCGGACACGCGTGGGGCGTACGGCCCTTTCCCTGTTCGCGACGGCGGCGGCGCTGGCCGCCGTCGCGGGTGTCGCGGTGGTCGCCGCGCCCTCGGGCGACGCCGGGAGCGGCCCCGGCTCCGGAACCGCCCGGGCGGCGGGATCCGCCGCCCGGATGCCCGTCCAGCGCTCGGCCGTGGTCTGCCCGGCGCCCACCTCCTCCGAGGTGGCGGAGACGACGTACACGGCGTTCTCCCCCGGAGCCCCCGCGTCCGCCAAGGCGGCCGCCGGCGGCCGGGACGCGCGGCGGCCCGCCGACCTGCTGCCGGTGACGACGACGAAGAGCCAGGCGCCGGCGAAGAAGAGCGAGAAGGGCGAGAAGGGCGAGAAGGGCGAGAAGAAAAAGGAGGGCGGCGGCAAGGCGACCGGGACCGGCCCCGTCCTGACCCTCAAGGCCCCCGGCGCCCCCGCGACCGCCACCACCGACCGCTCCGACGCCCCCGCCCTCCTCGGCTCCGCCGAGGGACCGCTCGCCCCCGGCTACACCGTGCGGCAGACCACGGCCGTCGCGGCCGGCAGCGGGCGCGGCCTGCACGGGCTGACGTGCGCGCCGGCCGACACGTCGTTCTGGTTCCCGGGCGTCTCCACGGCCAAGGGCCGCCAGGACTACGTGCACCTCACCAACCCCGACCCCGCCGCGGCGGCCGTCGTCGACCTGGAACTGCACGGCAAGGACGGCCGCGTCGCGGCACCCGCCGGCGAGGGCATCACCGTCCCGCCGCGCTCGTCGGTGCCCGTCCTGCTGAGCACCCTGACCGACACCCCCGCCGACACCCTCACCCTGCACGTCACCGCCCGCTCCGGACGGGTCGGCGCGGCCGTGCAGGCGTCCGACGAGAAGCAGGGCGGCGACTGGCTGCCCGCCTCCGAGCCGGCCGCGGCCGCCGTCCTCCCGGGCATCCCGGCCGACGCCACCTCCGTGCGGCTCGTCGCCTTCGCCCCCGGCGCCGACGACGCCGACCTCACACTCCGCTTCGCGGGCCCCACCGGCTCGATCACCCCGGCGGGCCACGAGACGCTGCACGTCAGGAGCGGCACCACGGAGACGGCCGAACTGGACGGCGTGGCCCGGGGCGAGGCCGGCTCGCTGCTGCTCACCGCCGAGGACGGCGGGAAGGTCGTCGCCGGGCTGCGGGTGACCCGCGGCAAGGGGGACAAGCAGGAGACGGCGTTCCTCCCGGCGGCCGGGCCGGTCGGCGCCCGCGGCACGGTGGCGGACGACCGGGCCAAGGGCACCTCGCTGTCCCTGGCCGCGCCCGGTGCGGAGGCGCGGGTCAAGGTCACGGCGTGGGCGGCCGGCGGCGGGACCCCGGCCGGCCGGACGTACACCGTCCGGTCCGGCACCACGCTCACGGTGGAGCCGCCGGTTCCGGGCGGCGGCAAGGGCGGGTACGCGCTCACGGTGGAGACGGTCTCCGGCGGGCCGGTGCACGCCGCCCGGACACTGACCCTCCCGCAGGACGGCGTCCCGGCGTTCACCGTGCAGCCGGTCCCGGACGACCGCTCCACGGTGGAGGTGCCCGCGGTGCGCTCCGACCTGACGACGGTCACGCGCTAGCGGGGGCGGTGACCCGGCCTCGCTCCGCCCCCGTCAGTCCTGTCCGTAGCGCGGGTCCACCGACTCCGGGGCCAGGCCCAGCAGTTCGGCTACCTGCTCGACGACGACCTCGTGCACCAGCAGCGCGCGGTCGTCGCGGTTCTTGGTGCGGATCTCCACCGGGCGGCGGTAGATGACGATCCGGTCGGGGTCGTCGCCGCGCGCCGCGACGTACCGGCCGAGCGGGACCGAGCCGCCGTCGAGGAACAGCGCCTCGCCCGGCTCACCGTCCTCGCCCGGCACGGGCACCTCACGCACCACGAAGTCCACCGACGCCAGTTGCGGCCAGCGGCGCTCCAGCCGCTCCGCCGAATCGTGGACGAGGTCGACGAACGCCTCGGCCCGGCTCACCGACAGCGGGACCTGCGGCGGGGCGATCGGACCGCGCATGCCGCGGCCGTGCCGGTCGCGGTGGCGCGGGCGCCGGCCGGGCGGACCGGCCGGTGGAGGTACGGGGCTGTCGGGGCTGTCCATCACCTCGAAGGGTATCCGCCGGTCGGCCGTGTACGCGCGGTAGCCGCGCATCTCATCGGATGTCGCCCGATGAGCGTTCCGTTGTTGCTTGCGATCGGATAAAGCCGACGGGGAGACCGTCGATCGCATGACGAATGACACTATGGTGGCTGAGTGATGACAGAGTTCCAGGGCCGCGTGTTGTGTTCCACGCCCTCCCCGCGCAGGTCGACCCGGCGGTTCGGGGGCGGTGTCCACCGGGCGCTCCGGCACGACACGGAGGGGTGAGCCAGGAGTGAGTCGTCGCGGCCCGCTCAAGAGTGCGGTACCGTCCCACGTCGTGAGCCCTGTACGTCGCTGTTCGCGCACCGCGTGTGGCCGCCCGGCCGTCGCGACGCTGACGTACGTCTACGCCGATTCGACCGCCGTCCTCGGCCCGCTCGCCACCTACGCCGAACCCCACTGCTACGACCTGTGCGCCGAGCACTCGGAGCGGTTGACGGCCCCCCGCGGGTGGGAGGTCGTCCGGCTCGCCGTGGACACCGGTCCCGCCCGTCGCAGCAGTGACGACCTCGAAGCGCTGGCCAACGCCGTTCGGGAGGCGGCCCGTCCGCAGGAGCGCGCCGCGGGCGGCGGGCCCGGCGCCGGATCCGTCGGCAGCCAGGTGAAGGGGCCCGTCGGACCCAGCACGCGCGAGGTCAACCCGATGGAGGTCGCCCGCCGGGGCCACCTCAGGGTGCTGCGCTCGCCCGACTCCTGACGTACCGGGACCTAGAAGCCCCGTTCTCCGAAGGCGAATTCCGGCCGACGTGCCTGACGATTTCCGTCACATTCCGCCGATTCGCGGTGCTTCGCGGGTTCTGCCGGAGCGCGTCCGTCCGACGCCGGCGTTCTCCTCGTCCCTCTGTGTGTGTGAGGCGCTCAACCCCCGATCCGGCCCCGATTCGTCCCTGATTCGCCCCGGGTTCGTCCCTGGTTCTTCCCTCCGACGGCCGTCCGGCGCCGGAACGGGCGGTGGGTCCGGGTAGGTTTGGGTACCTGTACCGGACCTGTACCGGACTCCAGGAGGGTGAGACGTGGCTGATCTGTCGCAGCTCGTGAAGGCGTACGACGTGCGTGGTGTGGTCCCCGACCAGTGGGACGAGGCGCTCGCCGAGCTCTTCGGCGCTGCCTTCGCCAAGGTGACGGAGGCGGACGCGATCGTCGTCGGGCACGACATGCGGCCCTCGTCCCCGGGGCTGGCCCGGGCCTTCGCGCGCGGCGCCGCCGCCCGGGGCGCCGACGTCACGGAGATCGGGCTCTGCTCGACCGACCAGCTGTACTTCGCCAGCGGCCATCTCGGCCTGCCCGGCGCCATGTTCACGGCC
Source organism: Streptomyces mobaraensis (assembly GCF_020099395.1). Taxonomy (NCBI): domain Bacteria; kingdom Bacillati; phylum Actinomycetota; class Actinomycetes; order Kitasatosporales; family Streptomycetaceae; genus Streptomyces; species Streptomyces mobaraensis. The sequence goes on from NZ_CP083590.1 coordinate 4,628,791, forward strand.
AGCCACAACCCGGCGCAGTACAACGGCATCAAGATGTGCCGCGCCGGCGCCGCCCCCGTCGGCCAGGACACCGGCCTCGCCGAGATCCGCGCCCTCGTGGAGGACTGGTCGGAGAACGGCGCCCCCGAGCCCGTCGCCACCCCCGGCACTCTGTCGGAGCGGGACACCCTCGCCGACTACGCCGCCCACCTGCGCTCCCTGGTCGACCTCGGCCGGATCCGGCGGCTCAAGACCGTCGTGGACGCCGGCAACGGCATGGGCGGCCACACCGTCCCCACCGTCCTGGAGGGCCTGCCGATCGACCTGATCGCCCTCTACTTCGAGCTCGACGGGACGTTCCCCAACCACGAGGCCAACCCCCTCGACCCCAAGAACCTGGTCGACCTCCAGGCCAAGGTCCGGGAGACCGGCGCCGACATCGGCCTCGCCTTCGACGGCGACGCCGACCGCTGCTTCGTCGTCGACGAGAACGGCGACCCCGTCTCCCCGTCCGCGATCACCGCCCTGGTCGCCGCCCGCGAGCTCGGGAAGCACCCCGGCGGCACGGTCATCCACAACCTGATCACCTCCTGGTCGGTGCCCGAGGTCGTCAAGGAGCAGGGCGGCAAGCCCGTCCGCACCCGCGTCGGACACTCGTTCATCAAGCAGGAGATGGCCCGCACGGGCGCCATCTTCGGCGGCGAGCACTCCGCGCACTACTACTTCCGCGACTTCTGGAACGCCGACACCGGCATGCTCGCCGCGCTGCACGTCCTCGCCGCCCTCGGCGGCCAGGACAAGCCGCTCTCCGAGCTCGTCCGCGAGTACGACCGCTACGCCGCCTCCGGCGAGATCAACAGCACCGTCGCCGACCAGCCGGGCCGGGCCGCGGCCGTCCGCGCCGCCTACGCGGACCGCGACGACGTCGAGCTCGACGAGCTGGACGGCCTCACCGTCACCGCCGCGGACTGGTGGTTCAACCTCCGCGCCTCCAACACCGAACCGCTGCTGCGGCTCAACGTCGAGGCCCGTGACGCGAAGACGGTCGCCCGGGTCCGCGACGAGGTCCTCGCCATCGTCCGCGCCTGAGCGGCGCCGGCCCGGGCGGTCTTCCCGCCGGACGTCACCACGGGTGACGTCCGGCGGTACCCTGACCGCACAGAGACGCACACCTCCCGAAGGGAACCCCCATGCCGCTCGAAGCCGGCCTCCTGGAGATCCTCGCCTGCCCGGCCTGCCACGCGCCCCTGCGGCAGGAGGCGGACGCCTCCGGCGAGACCACCGAGCTGGTGTGCGAGAGCGAGAGCTGCGCCCTGGCGTACCCCGTCCGCGACGGCATCCCCGTCCTCCTGGTGGACGAGGCCCGACGCCCCCACTGAGCCGCGCCGCCCCGGCCGGCACCCCGCACACCACGGCGATCGGAGCTGATCAACGGTGTTCGACGAGTCTCTCCTCGATGACCCCGACGCCCTCTCCCGCGCCGACGTCCACGGCCTGCTGCGCGGCGCCGCCGAGTCCGGCGCCCGGGTCCGGACGGCCGCCCGCAACGCCGACGAGGCGGGCATCGGGGCCCTGCGCCCCGACGGGCGCCCGCGCGCCGTCCTCGTCGTGGGACCCGGCCCGGCCGCCGCCTCGACGGCCGAGCTGCTGGGCGCGCTCGCCGGCGGCGGCTGCCCCGTCGCCCACCTGCGCCCCACCGGCGTCGCGGCCGCGCCCGGCGCCCTGCGCTGGACGCTCCCCGGCTGGACCGGCCCCCTCGACCTGCTCCTCGTCGTCAGCCCCGACGGCACCGAGCCCGGCCTCGCCCTGCTGCTGGAACAGGCGTACCGCCGCGGCTGTTCCGTCGTCTGCGTCACCCCGGCCGGCACCCCGCTCGCCGACGCCACCGCCCAGGCCCGCGGCCTGGCCATCCCGCTGACCAGCACCCCGTACGAGGCCACGATGGCCGGTGATGACGTCCCCGCCCGCCCCGAGAACGGCGAGAACGTCCTGCCGACCGGCCCCGGCACGCTCTGGTCCCTGCTCACCCCGCTGCTCGTGCTCGCCGACCGCGTCGGCCTGTTCGAGGCGCCGCGGCCCGCCCTCGACGCGCTCGCCGACCGGCTCGACCGGCTCGCCGAACGCTGCGGCCCGGCCACCGCCACCTACGGCAACCCGGCCAAGACGCTCGCCGCCGAACTGGCCGACAGCCTTCCGCTCATCTGGACCGAGGGCGACCTCGCGGGCGCCGCGGGACGCCGCTTCGCGACCGTCCTCGCCGCCCTCGCCGGCCGCCCGGCGCTCGCCGCCGACCTGCCCGAGGCGCTCACCGCGCACAGCGCCCTGCTCTCCGGCTCCTTCGCCGCCGGGGCCGACCCCGACGACTTCTTCCGCGACCGCGTCGAGGACCCCGAGGCGCTGCACGCCCGGGTCGTCCTGCTGCGCGAACGCGCCCCCGACATCACCTCGGCCGTCCCCGGCGCCCGCGATCTCGCCCTGCACCGGGACACCCCGGTCAGCGAGCTGGAGGCCGCCGAAGGCGCGAGCCCCCTGGAGACCGCCGCCGAACTGCTGGCCGTCACCGACTTCGCCGCCGTCTACCTGGCCCTCGCCGGTACCCCCTAAGCCGCCCCGCGAGCCGGAGCGTGCCCGCGCGCCGGGCACCCCGGCCCCTTACGCACCGCGCCGGACCCGTCCGCACAGTCAGGAACCGCCCCCTATGGACCGCCTCGCCAACACCGTGCGCCCCTACGCCTGGGGCTCCACCACCGCGATCCCCGGTCTCCTCGGCACCCCGGTGACCGGAGAGCCCCAGGCCGAGCTCTGGATGGGCGCCCACCCCGGCGCCCCCTCGCGCGTCGACCGGGGCGACGGGCCCCGGCCGCTCACCGACGTCATCGCCGCCGACCCCGAGCGCGAGCTCGGCGCGCCGGCCGTCCGCGCCTTCGGCCCCCGGCTCCCGTTCCTGCTCAAGCTGCTCGCCGCCGCCGCCCCGCTCTCCCTCCAGGTGCACCCCGACAGCGCCCGCGCGGAGGCCGGCTTCGCCGCCGAGGAGGCCCGGGGCATCCCCCTCGACGCACCCCACCGCACCTACAAGGACCCGCACCACAAGCCCGAACTCCTCTGCGCCCTCACGCCCTTCGACGGCCTGTGCGGCTTCCGCGACCCGGTGCGGACGGCGGACCTGTTCGCGGCCCTGGGCGTCGACGCCCTCAAGCCGTACGTCGACCTGCTGCACGCCCACCCCGCGTCCGACGCGCTCCGCGAGGTCCTGACCGCCATCCTCACCGCCGACCGCGCGGCGATCGCCGAGACCGTCGCGCAGGCGACCACCGCGGCCGAACGGCTGGCCGGCGAGGACGGCCCGTTCCGGGACGACTGCGCCGCCTACGCCTTCGTCGCCCGCCACTACCCCGGCGACCCGGGCGTCCTCGCCGCGATGCTCCTCAACCACGTCCGCCTCCAGCCCGGCGAAGCCCTCCACCTCGGCGCCGGCGTGCCGCACGCCTACCTGGACGGGTTCGGCGTCGAGATCATGGCGGGCTCCGACAACGTGCTGCGCTGCGGGCTGACGCCCAAGCACGTCGACGTCCCCGAACTGCTGCGCGTCGTCCGCTTCGAACCCACCGTCCCGGCCGTGCTCCGGCCGGAGGCCGGGCCGGACGAGGAGGAGGTGTACGACGCGCCCGTCGACGAGTTCCGCCTCTCCCGGCGCGTACGGGCCGCCGGCGCGCCGCCCGTACGCCTGGACGCGCCCGCTCCGCAGATCCTCCTGTGCACCGCCGGCACCGCCCGCCTCAGCGGTGACGAGGGCGAACTGGAGCTGGCCCGGGGCGAGTCCGTGTTCGTCCCGGCGGGGGAGCACGTGGAGCTGCGGGGGGAGTGCACGCTCTTCCGCGCCACGGTCGCGGTCTGAAGGCGACCCGGCCGTCCCTGCTGACACAATGGCCCGCCGAAGGCGGCAAAGAAACAGCAAAGACCCTCGCGGTGCGTCCGTGATGGCCCGTGGTGGAAGGGACACCCCGTACGTATGAGTGCTCAAGGCGGAACGAAGGCCATCGTCGCCGCGCTGGGGGCCAATATGGCCATCGCCGTGGCGAAGTTCGTCGCCTTCGCGTTCAGCGGCTCGTCGTCGATGCTCGCGGAGGGCGTGCACTCGGTCGCCGACTCCGGCAACCAGGCGCTGCTGCTGATCGGCGGGAAGAAGGCGAAGAAGGCGGCGAGCGAGGAGCACCCCTTCGGCTACGGCCGCGAGCGGTACGTCTACGGCTTCCTCGTCGCCATCGTCCTGTTCACCATCGGCGGCGTCTTCGCCCTCTACGAGGGCTACGAGAAGATCAAGAACCCGCACGAGCTCGACAACTGGTACTGGCCGGTGGGCGTCCTCGTGTTCGCCGTCGTCGCCGAGGGCTTCTCCTTCCGCACGGCCGTCGCCGAGTCGAACGAACTGCGCGGCCGGCAGTCCTGGAAGCAGTTCGTCCGCACGGCCAAGGCCCCCGAGCTGCCCGTCGTCCTGCTGGAGGACTTCGGCGCCCTCGTCGGCCTGGTCCTCGCGCTCTGCGGCGTCGGCCTCACCGTCGCCACCGGCGATGGCGTCTGGGACGGCATCGGCACCCTCTGCATCGGCGCCCTCCTCGTCCTCATCGCCCTGGTCCTGGCCGCCGAGACCAAGTCCCTGCTGCTCGGCGAGGCCGCCGGACCCGAGCAGGTCGCCCGCATCCGCGAGGCCGCCGTCGACGGCGCCACCGTGACGGGCGTCATCCACATGCGCACCCTCCACCTCGGCCCCGAGGAACTCCTCGTCGCCGCCAAGATCGCCGTACGCCACGACGACACCGCCGCCGACGTGGCCCGCGCCATCGACGCCGCCGAATCCCGCATCCGCGCCGCCGTCCCCATCGCCCGCGTCATCTACCTCGAACCCGACGTCTACAGCGAGACTGCAGCAGCGGCGGGCCCGGACCCGGCGGCGACACCGGGGGGCCCGGGACACTGAGCCCGGTACTCGCTCCAGCCGGTGGTGCAGGGGGGCGCACTTCAGCCCGTCCGGCGTTTGAGGACGACGCGGCGAAGCCGCGATGCCGCGGGCGAGGGCCGGCTTTCAGCCCGTCCGGCGTTTGAGGACCTCGCGGCGAAGCCGCGATGCCGGGGGTCCGGGGCACAGCCCAGGAAGAAACGGTGAAAGGGCGGGGCTGGGGCACCACCCCGTCCGGGCCTCAGCGCAGCTCACCGAGCACCCCCAGAATCCCCGGAACATCCGGCGCCGCCAGCAAACGGCCCCGGAACCCCGAATCCATCAGCTTCCGGGCCAGCCCCGTCAGAATCCGCAAATGCTCCTCATCCGCCCCCTCCGGCACGGCGACGGCGAAGAGCAACCGCGCGGGCACACCGTCCGCCGCCCCCCAGTCGACCCCCTCGGCCGACCGGGCGAAGGCGACGACCGGAGCCGCGACCGCGTCGGTCCGGGCATGGGGAAAGGCGACGGCTTCCCCGGCCCCGGTGCCGCCCTGCGCCTCCCGGGCGAGCAGAGCGGCCACCAGGGCGTCGCCGTCCAGCACCGAGCCACCCGCGGCGAGCAACTCGGCCAGCTCCGGAATGGCCTCCTCCTTGCGCCGCGCGGCAAGCCAGGGCCGAACGGTCCGCCCGGTCAGCCGCCCACCGAGCACGGCTTCACCGGCGGCCGGAGACGACGCGGACGACACAGACGGCACAGACGACGCGGACGCGGCGGCGCGCCCCGATGAGCCGGCCCCCGCCGCCGGAGCCCCCAGCGCCATCAGACTCACCGTCGCCAGCGCCGTGACGACCGCCCCCATCCCCATGGCGACGAAGAACATCGGCACCCCGCCCACCGCCCCCACCACGGCCACGACCGGCCCACCGTGCGGCACCGCGTCGGTGACCGTCGCGAGCCCGGCGATGGCGCCGGCCACCGCCCCGCCCAGCATGTTGGCCGGGATCACCCGCGCGGGCCGCGCCGCGGCGAACGGGATCGCCCCCTCGGTGATCCCGAAGAAGCCCATGACCAGCGCCGCCGACCCCGCCTCCCGCTCCTGCGCGCGGAACAATCCGCGCCGCAACAGCGTCGCCAGCCCCTGCCCCAGGGGTGGGACGGGGATGGCGGCGGCGCAGATGCCCATCACCTCGGGGCTGTGGGAGACGAGCCCGGCCCCGAAGAGGAAGGCCGTCTTGTTGACCGGGCCGCCCATGTCGAACGTGATCATCAGCCCCAGGAGCACCCCCAGCACCGCCGCGCCCGCGCCGGTCAGCCCGGCGAGCCCGTCGGTGAGGCGGTCGAAGACCCAGGAGACCGGCCCGCCGAGCGCGTAGACGAAGAACAGGCCGAGGACGGACGTGGCCAGCACCGGGATGACGATGACGGGCATCACCGGCCGGACGGAACGCCGCACCGGCACCTGTCTGATCGCGAGCACCAGCCACCCGGCCAGAAAACCGGTGACGATGGCACCCAGGAATCCGGCGCCGGAACGCGAGCCGTAGAGCGCGCCGTCGTTCGCCAGCCACCCGCCGACCATGCCCGGCACCAGCGCGGGCCGGTCGGCGAGCGCGTAGGCGATGTAGCCGGAGAGCACGGGCAGCATCAGCGCGAAGCCGATTTCGCCGATCCGGTGGACGTGCTCCCAGAACGACCCGGCGGGGATCTCCAGCCCGTGCGGCCCGGCCCGGCCGCCCAGCGCGAGCGAGACGGCGATCAGCAGCCCGCCGGTCACCACGAACGGGATCATGTACGAGACACCGTTCATCAGCGCCCGGTAACCGACGGCACCGGCCGCACGACCGGAGCCGGCCGCACCGCCGGGGAACGCAAGCCCCGGAAGGCCGGTACCCGCACCCCCTCCGGCCTCCCGCGCCCCGCCGGCCGTGCGGTGCACGGGCGCGTCCCGCACCTCCCGGATCAGCCGTTCCGGTTCGCGGATGCCCTCGCCCACACCGGTGACGAGCACCCGCTTGCCGTCGAACCGGGCCAGGTCGACGTCCTTGTCGGCGGCGACGATCACCCCGTCCGCCACCGCGATCTCCCGGGCGGTCAGGACGTTCTCCGTGCCGATGGAGCCCTGTGTCTCCACGCTGATGCGGTGCCCGAGCGCCTCGGCGGCCTGGACCAGCTGCTCGGCGGCCATGTACGTGTGCGCGATGCCCGTCGGGCAGGCGGTCACGGCGACCAGCCGGAGCGGCGGCCCGCCGCCGCCACGGCATCCCGTCGTCCTCCCGGAGGAATCGGCCGGACCGGTCACGGGTCTCCTTCCCAGCAGCTCGCCGGCGGCTTCCCGGCGTCGCACCCTTCGCTCGCATCCTTCACAGGCGGGCGCTGGATTCCGGGGAGGCGAGGCCGTTCGGCGCGGCCGGCGCCGAAACCCCACCACCTCCCGCGGCCCCGCACGACCCCGCAGGCCCCTCGGACCTCCCGCGGGCCCCGACGATCCGTCACCAATCGACCGCCGGCGGGCCCGGATCCCCAGAAGGGGCTGGGGATCCGGGGGCCGTCCGGTGTAGATTCGGACGCGGTGCCAGACGTCGCTGCTGATGGCGGTCGGGCGGTTCGCACGACGGGCCGGCCGAGGGAGAGAGGACCTCCGACGGACTGCGCTGCGGCCAGGTGTGACGTGCGCGTGTCGAAGAGACCCGACACGCACGACAACCTGTCCGTCGCACGGCCGTACCCACACTCTCGCTCGCCCTTCAGGAGGAGCAGCCCGTATGACCACCACCTCCACCGGCCAGGACTTCAAGGTCGCGGACCTTTCCCTGGCGGCATTCGGCCGTAAGGAGATCACCCTCGCCGAGCACGAGATGCCCGGTCTGATGGCGATCCGCAAGGAGTACGCGGAGGCGCAGCCGCTGGCAGGCGCCCGCATCACCGGCTCGCTGCACATGACCGTGCAGACGGCGGTGCTGATCGAGACCCTGGTGGCGCTGGGCGCGCGGGTGCGCTGGGCGTCCTGCAACATCTTCTCCACCCAGGACCACGCCGCCGCCGCTATCGCGGTGGGCCCGAACGGTACGCCGGACGACCCGCGGGGCGTCCCCGTCTTCGCCTGGAAGGGCGAGACGCTGGAGGAGTACTGGTGGTGCACGGAGCAGGCGCTGACTTGGCCGGACGCCCCCACCGGCGGCCCGAACATGATCCTGGACGACGGCGGTGACGCCACGCTGCTCGTGCACAAGGGCGTCGAGTTCGAGAAGGCCGGCGCGGCCCCGGACCCGTCCACGGCGGACAGCGAGGAGTACGCCCACATCCTCACGCTGCTGAACCGCACGCTGGGAGAGAACCCCCAGAAGTGGACGCAGCTGGCGTCGGAGATCCGCGGTGTCACCGAGGAGACCACCACCGGCGTCCACCGCCTCTACGAGATGCAGTCGGCGGGCACCCTGCTCTTCCCGGCGATCAATGTCAACGACGCCGTCACCAAGTCGAAGTTCGACAACAAGTACGGCTGCCGCCACTCCCTCGTCGACGGCATCAACCGCGCCACCGACGTCCTCATCGGCGGCAAGGTCGCGGTCGTCTGCGGCTACGGCGACGTCGGCAAGGGCTGCGCGGAGTCGCTCCGCGGCCAGGGCGCCCGCGTCATCGTCACCGAGATCGACCCGATCTGCGCCCTGCAGGCGGCGATGGACGGCTACCAGGTCGCCACCCTGGACGACGTCGTGGAGACCGCCGACATCTTCATCACCACGACCGGCAACAAGGACATCATCATGGCCTCGGACATGGCCAAGATGAAGCACCAGGCCATCGTCGGGAACATCGGCCACTTCGACAACGAGATCGACATGGCCGGCCTCGCGAAGATCCCCGGCATCGTCAAGGACGAGGTCAAGCCGCAGGTCCACACCTGGACCTTCCCCGATGGCAAGGTCCTCATCGTGCTGTCCGAGGGCCGCCTGCTGAACCTGGGCAACGCGACCGGCCACCCGTCCTTCGTGATGTCGAACTCCTTCGCCGACCAGACCCTGGCCCAGATCGAGCTCTTCACCAAGCCGGAGTCGTACCCGACCGACGTCTACGTGCTGCCGAAGCACCTGGACGAGAAGGTCGCCCGGCTCCACCTCGACGCGCTCGGCGTGAAGCTGACGACCCTCCGCCCGGAGCAGGCGGAGTACATCGGCGTCAAGGTCGAGGGTCCGTACAAGCCCGACCACTACCGTTACTGACGGCTCTCTCGGCGCCGGCGGTCCTCCCGGCCGCCTTCGCGGCAGACGCGGTACGCCTGGCATACAAGGCATCCACGTCATACGCGGCGCCGAGAGCCACAGCAGCGTCAGCAGCCGGCCCACCAGCCGGCCGGCCAGGCCCCTGCCCCCGCGGCGGGGGCCTGGCCCGTTCGTGTCAAGGAACCCTCCATGCCCCGCGGCCGCTACTCGCTCCACGATCCGCACGACCACACCCCCCTCGGTGAGGAACGCTTCCAGTGCGCCACCGGCCCGTCCGGCTGGCGCTATGTCTCCACGACCACTCACGCGTCCGGCGCACCGGCCGGCTCGGTCGACCTGGCGATCGACGCGCTGGGCCGGCCCATCCGCCTTCAGCTCCGGTCCGCCGACTGGCAGGTGCGGGCGGCGGCACTCGACGGCGTCACCTGGGTCCGCACGGACCCGTCCGGCGAACACGCGACGGAGGGCAACGTCCGGGCCCACGCCTTCACCGGGGCTTCCCCCGCCTTCCACGTGGCCCTCGCCCGGCTGCTCCGTCTCACCCCCGGTGGCCCCCCGGCCCGCGTCCGCCTGGTCTCCTTCACCGCCCCCGTGCTCGCCCCCCTCACCGTCGACCAGTCGTGGTCCCTGGTCAGCAGGACACCACACCCCACTGACAACGGGACCCTCGAAGTGGACGAGTACCAGGTCAACGCCCTCGACACGGGTGAGCGCCACACGGTCCACCTGGCCGGCGACGTGGTCCTGTCCGCGCCGGGCATCGAGTTGGAGGAGCTGGAGAGCCCGCCGTCGGTGTTCGACTGAGCCCGAGGGCTGGTAGGGTTTCCTTCTGCCTCACAAACCTGTTGACACGGGTGGGTGGGGGAGGTAGATTCGAACGGTTGGGGCCGACTGGACCTAGTCGCCGCCAACGGTTAGCATCTACATCGCTTCGAGTCGTGAGCATCGCTCACATTGATCGCGAAGCTCCTCGACTCCCTCAGAAGGAAGCGAATCGGCCGTGAAATCGGCCCGCTGAAAATCTGATAAAGTCGGAATCGCCGGAAAGCGAAAGCGAGAAGGCGAAACCCCGCTCCAACAGGGGGCCGGAAACGGAATTCGAACCGGAAGCGGAACGGAAAACGGATCTGGTAAGGTTGGAAACACCGAAGGGAAGCGCCCGGAGGAAAGCCTGAGAGAGTCTCTCGGGTGAGTACAAAGGAAGCGTCCGTTCCTTGAGAACTCAACAGCGTGCCAAAAGTCAACGCCAGACTATAAAACAACCCCGTCCACGGATCCTTGTGGTTCTGGATGAGGTTCCTTTGAAAAACACAGCGAGGACGCTGTGAACGGCCGGGCTTATTCCGCTTGGTCGTTCCGCTCTCGTGTGTGTGCACCGGATGACCGGTAAACATTCACGGAGAGTTTGATCCTGGCTCAGGACGAACGCTGGCGGCGTGCTTAACACATGCAAGTCGAACGATGAACCTCTTTCGGGAGGGGATTAGTGGCGAACGGGTGAGTAACACGTGGGCAATCTGCCCTGCACTCTGGGACAAGCCCTGGAAACGGGGTCTAATACCGGATACGACTACTGACCGCATGGTTGGTGGTGGAAAGCTCCGGCGGTGCAGGATGAGCCCGCGGCCTATCAGCTTGTTGGTGGGGTGATGGCCTACCAAGGCGACGACGGGTAGCCGGCCTGAGAGGGCGACCGGCCACACTGGGACTGAGACACGGCCCAGACTCCTACGGGAGGCAGCAGTGGGGAATATTGCACAATGGGCGAAAGCCTGATGCAGCGACGCCGCGTGAGGGATGACGGCCTTCGGGTTGTAAACCTCTTTCAGCAGGGAAGAAGCGAGAGTGACGGTACCTGCAGAAGAAGCGCCGGCTAACTACGTGCCAGCAGCCGCGGTAATACGTAGGGCGCAAGCGTTGTCCGGAATTATTGGGCGTAAAGAGCTCGTAGGCGGCTTGTCGCGTCGGATGTGAAAGCCCGGGGCTTAACCCCGGGTCTGCATTCGATACGGGCAGGCTAGAGTTCGGTAGGGGAGATCGGAATTCCTGGTGTAGCGGTGAAATGCGCAGATATCAGGAGGAACACCGGTGGCGAAGGCGGATCTCTGGGCCGATACTGACGCTGAGGAGCGAAAGCGTGGGGAGCGAACAGGATTAGATACCCTGGTAGTCCACGCCGTAAACGTTGGGAACTAGGTGTGGGCGACATTCCACGTCGTCCGTGCCGCAGCTAACGCATTAAGTTCCCCGCCTGGGGAGTACGGCCGCAAGGCTAAAACTCAAAGGAATTGACGGGGGCCCGCACAAGCAGCGGAGCATGTGGCTTAATTCGACGCAACGCGAAGAACCTTACCAAGGCTTGACATACACCGGAAAGCGCTAGAGATAGTGCCCCCCTTGTGGTCGGTGTACAGGTGGTGCATGGCTGTCGTCAGCTCGTGTCGTGAGATGTTGGGTTAAGTCCCGCAACGAGCGCAACCCTTGTTCTGTGTTGCCAGCATGCCTTTCGGGGTGATGGGGACTCACAGGAGACTGCCGGGGTCAACTCGGAGGAAGGTGGGGACGACGTCAAGTCATCATGCCCCTTATGTCTTGGGCTGCACACGTGCTACAATGGCCGGTACAATGAGCTGCGATACCGTGAGGTGGAGCGAATCTCAAAAAGCCGGTCTCAGTTCGGATTGGGGTCTGCAACTCGACCCCATGAAGTTGGAGTTGCTAGTAATCGCAGATCAGCATTGCTGCGGTGAATACGTTCCCGGGCCTTGTACACACCGCCCGTCACGTCACGAAAGTCGGTAACACCCGAAGCCGGTGGCCCAACCCTTGTGGAGGGAGCCGTCGAAGGTGGGACTGGCGATTGGGACGAAGTCGTAACAAGGTAGCCGTACCGGAAGGTGCGGCTGGATCACCTCCTTTCTAAGGAGCACATAGCCGACTACGAGCGAATGACTCGTACGGTTGCTCATGGGTGGAACGTTGACTATTCGGCACAGTCTTGAGGGACTTGTTAGTACTGCTTCGGCGTGGAACACAGGGTCTGGAGAGGCTGGGTCGGGCACGCTGTTGGGTGTCTGAGGGTGCGAGCGTGAGCTTGTTGCCTTCGGTCCGGCCCCGGTAAAGGTCCGCCTGTTGGCGGGTTGTGACGGGTGGCTGGTCGTTGTTTGAGAACTGCACAGTGGACGCGAGCATCTGTGGCCAAGTTTTTAAGGGCGCACGGTGGATGCCTTGGCACCAGGAACCGATGAAGGACGTGGGAGGCCACGATAGGCCCCGGGGAGCTGTCAACCAAGCTGTGATCCGGGGGTGTCCGAATGGGGAAACCCGGCAGTCGTCATGGGCTGTCACCCGCTGCTGAACACATAGGCAGTGTGGAGGGAACGCGGGGAAGTGAAACATCTCAGTACCCGCAGGAAGAGAAAACAACCGTGATTCCGGGAGTAGTGGCGAGCGAAACCGGATGAGGCCAAACCGTTTGTGTGTGATACCCGGCAGGGGTTGCGCAGGCGGGGTTGTGGGATCTCTCTTTCATAGTCTGCCGGCTGTGAGACGAGTCAGAAACCGTAGTGATAGGCGAAGGACATGCGAAAGGTCCGGCGTAGAGGGTAAGACCCCCGTAGCTGAAATCATTGCGGCTCGTTTGAGAGACACCCAAGTAGCACGGGGCCCGAGAAATCCCGTGTGAATCTGGCGGGACCACCCGCTAAGCCTAAATATTCCCTGGTGACCGATAGCGGATAGTACCGTGAGGGAATGGTGAAAAGTACCGCGGGAGCGGAGTGAAATAGTACCTGAAACCGTGTGCCTACAAGCCGTGGGAGCGTCGCACAAGGAGCTTGCTTCTTGTGTCGTGACTGCGTGCCTTTTGAAGAATGAGCCTGCGAGTTTGCGGTGTGTTGCGAGGTTAACCCGTGTGGGGAAGCCGTAGCGAAAGCGAGTCCGAATAGGGCGATTGAGTAGCGCGCCCAAGACCCGAAGCGGAGTGATCTAGCCATGGGCAGGTTGAAGCGGAGGTAAGACTTCGTGGAGGACCGAACCCACCAGGGTTGAAAACCTGGGGGATGACCTGTGGTTAGGGGTGAAAGGCCAATCAAACTCCGTGATAGCTGGTTCTCCCCGAAATGCATTTAGGTGCAGCGTCGTGTGTTTCTTGCCGGAGGTAGAGCACTGGATAGGCGATGGGCCCTACCGGGTTACTGACCTTAGCCAAACTCCGAATGCCGGTAAGTGAGAGCGCGGCAGTGAGACTGTGGGGGATAAGCTCCATGGTCGAGAGGGAAACAGCCCAGAGCATCGACTAAGGCCCCTAAGCGTACGCTAAGTGGGAAAGGATGTGGAGTCGCAGAGACAACCAGGAGGTTGGCTTAGAAGCAGCCACCCTTGAAAGAGTGCGTAATAGCTCACTGGTCAAGTGATTCCGCGCCGACAATGTAGCGGGGCTCAAGCGTACCGCCGAAGTCGTGTCATTGCAGTACATACCTTTAACGGGGACTGTGATGGGTAGGGGAGCGTCGTGTGCCGGGTGAAGCAGCCGCGGAAGCGAGTTGTGGACGGTTCACGAGTGAGAATGCAGGCATGAGTAGCGATACACACGTGGGAAACGTGTGCGCCGATTGACTAAGGGTTCCTGGGTCAAGCTGATCTGCCCAGGGTAAGTCGGGACCTAAGGCGAGGCCGACAGGCGTAGTCGATGGACAACCGGTTGATATTCCGGTACCCGCTTTGAAACGCCCAATATCGAATCAGGCGATGCTAAGTCCGTGAAGCCGTTCCGGACCCTTCGGGGAATGGAAAGTGGTGGAGCCGACGATCCAGACTTGTAGTAGGTAAGCGATGGGGTGACGCAGGAAGGTAGTCCAGCCCGGGCGGTGGTTGTCCCGGGGTAAGGGTGTAGGCCGTGTGGTAGGTAAATCCGTCACACGTTAAGGCTGAGACCTGATGCCGAGCCGATTGTGGTGAAGTGGATGATCCTATGCTGTCGAGAAAAGCCTCTAGCGAGTTTCATGGCGGCCCGTACCCTAAACCGACTCAGGTGGTCAGGTAGAGAATACCGAGGCGTTCGGGTGAACTATGGTTAAGGAACTCGGCAAAATGCCCCCGTAACTTCGGGAGAAGGGGGGCCATGTCCGGTGATGGGTCTTGCACTCTGAGCTGGGTGTGGCCGCAGAGACCAGCGAGAAGCGACTGTTTACTAAAAACACAGGTCCGTGCGAAGCCGTAAGGCGATGTATACGGACTGACGCCTGCCCGGTGCTGGAACGTTAAGGGGACCGGTTAGCTCTGTTTCGACAGGGCGAAGCTGAGAACTTAAGCGCCAGTAAACGGCGGTGGTAACTATAACCATCCTAAGGTAGCGAAATTCCTTGTCGGGTAAGTTCCGACCTGCACGAATGGCGTAACGACTTCTCGACTGTCTCAACCATAGGCCCGGTGAAATTGCACTACGAGTAAAGATGCTCGTTTCGCGCAGCAGGACGGAAAGACCCCGGGACCTTTACTATAGCTTGATATTGGTGTTCGGTTCGGCTTGTGTAGGATAGGTGGGAGACTGTGAAGCATGCACGCCAGTGTGTGTGGAGTCGTCGTTGAAATACCACTCTGGTCGTGCTGGATGTCTAACCTGGGTCCGTGATCCGGATCAGGGACAGTGTCTGGTGGGTAGTTTAACTGGGGCGGTTGCCTCCTAAAGGGTAACGGAGGCGCCCAAAGGTTCCCTCAGCCTGGTTGGCAATCAGGTGTTGAGTGTAAGTGCACAAGGGAGCTTGACTGTGAGACCGACGGGTCGAGCAGGGACGAAAGTCGGGACTAGTGATCCGGCGGTGGCTTGTGGAAGCGCCGTCGCTCAACGGATAAAAGGTACCCCGGGGATAACAGGCTGATCTTCCCCAAGAGTCCATATCGACGGGATGGTTTGGCACCTCGATGTCGGCTCGTCGCATCCTGGGGCTGGAGTCGGTCCCAAGGGTTGGGCTGTTCGCCCATTAAAGCGGTACGCGAGCTGGGTTTAGAACGTCGTGAGACAGTTCGGTCCCTATCCGCTGTGCGCGTAGGAGTCTTGAGAAGGGCTGTCCCTAGTACGAGAGGACCGGGACGGACGAACCTCTGGTGTGCCAGTTGTTCTGCCAAGGGCATGGCTGGTTGGCTACGTTCGGGAGGGATAACCGCTGAAAGCATCTAAGCGGGAAGCCTGCTTCGAGATGAGGACTCCCACCCACTTGATGGGGTAAGGCTCCCAGTAGACGACTGGGTTGATAGGCCAGGTGTGGAAGACCGGTAACGGTTGGAGCTGACTGGTACTAATAGGCCGAGGGCTTGTCCTCAGTTGCTCGCGTCCACTGTGTTGGTTCTGAAACCACGAACAACCAAAGTGCCGGTTGTTTGAAATTGTTTCATAGTGTTTCGGTGGTCATAGCGTTAGGGAAACGCCCGGTTACATTCCGAACCCGGAAGCTAAGCCTTTCAGCGCCGATGGTACTGCATGGGGGACCGTGTGGGAGAGTAGGACGCCGCCGAGCAAAATTTGATAGTAAGCCCTGGTAGGGAGCATCGCTCCCTGCCAGGGCTTACTTGCGTTTGCACCCCCATACGACCAATGACGACCAATGGGGCCGGCCCCGCCCCGAGGGCGCCTTCGCGCCCCCGGGTAGCGAGTATGCGGTGGAAGAGAACGGGTCAGTCGGAGGTCGTGGCGCGGATGAGTTCCACGTCCAGCGACTCGCGGCGAATCCGCTGGTCCAGATAAATCAGCGCCGTCACGCCGGCCATAAACGGCAGGGCGACCGTGGAACTGATGACGGCACCCACACCGCTAATGATCAAGGAAGGCCAGGTGACGGATGTGCCGGAATCAAGATCGCCAATAGTGATCAATTGAATGGCGCTGACCGGAATCTGCACGACCATGGTGATCGCGGATATGACCAACAGGGCGACGACCTGCACTCCGAGAATCCGCCACCAAACTCCCCGGACCAGCTTCGCGCTCCGTCGCAGGGACTCCGTCACGCGCTGCTTTTCCAGCATCAGCGCCGGTGCAGCGAGGGAGTAGCGGACCCAGAGCCACACCATGGCCACCAGCCCGGCCAGCGAGCCCAGCAGGGCGAGCGCGATGCCGGCGGAGTCCGCTCCGGCCGCGAGAAGGAGCAGGCCCGGGACCGCGCCGAGGGCGAAGACGCCGAGGAGCATCAGCGGGATCAGACACAGCAGCCCCGCCATCCGGGCCAGTTGGGGACGCGCGGCGCGCCATGCCTCCGCCGTGCTGACGGGCCGTCCGAGAACGGCCCTGCTCACCACGACCGTCAGGATCGACGAGGCGAGGATCGACCCGACGAGGCCGGCGATCATGGTGATGCCCAGCGCCCCCAGACTGTCCTTCATGGTGTCCAGCACCTGTTGCGAAGTGGCGTCGTCCCGCAGATCGTCCAGCGCCTGGCCGTCCTTCAGCCACAGGCCGTTGGCCACCGTCGTCGCGGCCTGGGTCACCAGGGCGATGCCGAAGGAGACCGGCAGCACCGTCCGCCAGTACCGGGACAGGGTCGCGAACGAGCCCTGGAGGATCTCGCCCAGGCCCAGCGGGCGCAGCGGGACGACACCGGGCTGTGGGGCGTGCGGCAGGGGTGCCCAGTGGCGGTTGCCCCAGCCGGGGCCGTTCTGCCACCCAGGGGGCGGCGGGGGGCCGGGAGGGCCGGGCGGGTGGGGTCCGGGCGAGTTCCGGCCCGGAGAGTCGTTCATGGTCTGTCGCTCCTTCTGGGCCCGCGTGCCGGTGCGGCGTCCGAGCCGTACTCCGACATCGTGTCACGGGGGAGCGGGGTCGCTCCGGGCCCGTAAAGCGGCCCGGAGGGTCTTGGCGGAAGCCTGACGGAGGTGGCGGTGGGGCGTGCGGTGACCGGTTCGGGACCCCCGTCGGCGCCCCCTGGCCTCATAAGGGGGAGAGAAGCGAGAGGACCTTCAATAGTCGCCCCGGGACGGGGCAGACTGGGTGAATGGCCGATCAGTACGCGCGACCTTCGGATGCCGCTGCTCTTTCCGCCACCCCGCCCCTCCGCTGGGAGGAGCCACCGGAAGGGCCCGTGATCGTCCTCCTGGACCAGCGGCGCCTGCCCGCCGAGGAAGTGGAGCTGGTCTGCACGGATGTGCCGGCCCTCGTCGACGCCATGCAGACGCTCGCCGTGCGTGGGGCTCCGCTGCTGGGAGTGGCCGGTGCGTACGGTGTGGCGCTGGCTGCGGTGCGCGGGTTCGACGTGGAGGAGGCCGCCGAGATGCTGGCCCGTGCCCGTCCCACCGCGGTCAACCTCGCGTACGGCGTCACCAGGGTGCGTGACGCCCACCGGGCCGCGGCTCGGAAAGACCGTGGTGACGGGCGGGCCGCCGCGGCGGCCGCGCTGGCGGAGGCGCGGGCGGTGCACCGGGAGGACGCGGAGGCCAGTGCCAGGATGGCCGAGCACGGGGTCGCCCTGCTCGAAGAGCTGCTGCCGGGCGGTGGCTACCGCATCCTGACCCACTGCAACACCGGAGCCCTGGTCTCCGGCGGCCAGGGCACGGCGTTCGCCGTCGCCGGGGCCCTGCACGGCGCGGGGCGGCTGCGGCGGCTCTGGGTGGACGAGACGCGTCCGCTGCTCCAGGGCGCGCGGCTGACCGCGTACGAGGCGGCCCGTGCCGGGATGGCGTACACGGTGCTCACGGACAGTGCCGCGGGCTCGCTGTTCGCCGCCGGGGAGGTGGACGCCGTCCTCGTGGGCGCGGACCGGATCGCGGCGGACGGTTCGGTGGCCAACAAGGTGGGCAGCTATCCGCTCGCCGTGCTGGCCCGCTATCACCACATCCCGTTCGTGGTGGTGGCGCCGAGCACGACGGTGGACCTCGGCACGGAAGGCGGCGCGGATATCGAAGTGGAGCAGCGGCCCGGCCAGGAGGTCACCGAGATCCCTGTTCCGCCGCAGGCGGCGGGCGTGGGAGCCGGGACGGGAGTGCCGGTGGCGCCGCTGGGAGCGCAGGCGTACAACCCTGCGTTCGACATCACACCTCCCGAGTTGATGACCGCGATTGTCACGGAAAACGGGGTTGTTTCCCCCGTGACGAAGGCCGGTCTGGCGGAGCTGTGTGACAGGTCACGATCGGGTAATGGGATGATGTCGATATGAAGGGACGCGTCCTTGTCGTCGACGACGACACCGCACTGGCCGAGATGCTCGGAATTGTGCTTCGTGGTGAGGGTTTCGAGCCGTCGTTCGTAGCCGACGGTGACAAGGCACTCGCCGCTTTTCGCGAGGCCAAACCCGATCTTGTTTTGCTTGATCTGATGCTGCCCGGCCGGGACGGTATCGAGGTGTGCCGGCTGATCCGTGCCGAATCCGGTGTGCCGATCGTGATGCTGACGGCGAAGAGCGACACCGTCGACGTGGTGGTCGGTCTGGAGTCCGGGGCGGACGACTACATCGTCAAGCCGTTCAAGCCCAAGGAGCTGGTGGCCCGGATCAGGGCCCGGCTGCGGAGATCGGAGGAGCCGGCTCCCGAGCAGCTGACCATCGGCGACCTCGTCATCGACGTGGCGGGCCACTCCGTGAAGCGGGACGGGCAGGCGATCGCCCTGACGCCGCTGGAGTTCGACCTGCTGGTGGCGCTGGCCCGGAAGCCGTGGCAGGTGTTCACGCGCGAGGTGCTCCTGGAGCAGGTGTGGGGATACCGGCACGCGGCCGACACCCGGTTGGTCAATGTGCACGTACAGCGGTTGCGCTCGAAGGTCGAGAAGGACCCCGAGCGCCCGGAGATCGTGGTGACCGTGCGCGGCGTCGGCTACAAGGCCGGGCCGAGCTGACATGACGGACGGCGGTGCCGCTCCGGAGCGGGGCGCGGGGCGGCCCGCCGAGGTGGCGGGCGGGGTATCCCTCTTCCGGCGGATGTGGCGGGCCGGCCGGCTGCTTCCCGACGGGGCGGCGACGGCGCCCGTCCACCCGGTGCTGCGCCTCTACGCGCGCTGGGTGCGCCGTCCGCTGCTGCCGGTGATGCGGTTGTGGCTGCGGAACATCCAGTTGCGTGTGGTCGCCACCACGCTGCTGATGTCCCTGGGCGTGGTGCTGCTGCTGGGCATCGTAGTGATCGGCCAGGTGCGCAACGGCCTGCTGGAGGCCAAGCGGAACGCGGCGCAGAGCCAGGCCGAGGGCGGCTTCAAGGCCGCCAGGGACGCCGCCGACGCCGGGGCGACCGGTGCGGACGGGCGGGCTCAGGACGCCCCGCAGACGGGCGTCAGGTCCCCGGACCCGGGTGCCTGGCTCACCGGGCTCGTCCAGCAGCTCGCCAGCGGCGGCCAGGGCGTCTACTACGTCGTCGCGCTGAGCGACGGCGGTTCCGACGGGGCGCACGTGGGGACGCGCGGGCCGCGGGCCTCGGGGGACATCGATCCCGAGCGCAGCGTGCCGCAGGAGCTGCGCAAGCGGCTGGAGAAGCAGGGGGCCTTCGAGGAGCCCACGTCGATCCGGCGCAGCGGTTCGGACGAGGGCGAGCCCGCGCTCGTCGTCGGCAAGCGCCTCTACGACATCAGCGGCAGGCCGTATCAGCTGTACTACCTCTTCCCGTTCACGCAGGAGGAGAAGTCGCTGAGCCTGGTGAAGGGCACGCTGGCGACCGCCGGGGTGTTCCTGGTGGTGCTGCTGGGGGCCATCGCGTGGCTGGTGGTGCGGCAGATCGTCACTCCGGTGCGGATGGCGGCCAGCATCTCCGAGCGGCTGGCGGCCGGAGTGCTCCAGGAGCGGATGAAGGTCACGGGCGAGGACGACATCGCGCGGCTGGGCGAGTCGTTCAACAAGATGGCGCAGAACCTCCAGGTGAAGATCCAGCAGTTGGAGGAGCTGTCGCGGATGCAGAGACGGTTCGTCTCCGACGTGTCGCACGAGCTGCGGACGCCGCTGACGACCGTGCGGATGGCGGCCGAGGTCATCCACGAGGCGCGGGACACCTTCGACCCCGTCACGGCGCGCTCGGCGGAGCTCCTCTTCGGGCAGCTGGACCGGTTCGAGTCGCTGCTCGCGGATCTGCTGGAGATCAGCCGGTTCGACGCGGGCGCCGCGGCCCTGGAGGCCGAGCCGATCGACCTGCGGGACGTCGTCCACCGCGTCATCGAGGGCGCGCTGCCGCTGGCGGAGCGGAAGGGCACCCGGCTGCTCGTCGAGGGCGGCGAACGGCCGGTGATCGCGGAGGCGGACGCCCGGCGGGTGGAGCGCGTGCTGCGGAACCTCGTCGTCAACGCCGTGGAGCACGGTGAGGGGCGGGACGTGGTGGTCCGGCTGGCGATGGCCGGCGGAGCGGTCGCGGTGGCCGTCCGGGACTACGGCGTCGGGCTCAAGCCGGGCGAGGCCACCAGGGTGTTCAACCGGTTCTGGCGCGCCGATCCGGCGCGGGCCCGGACGACCGGCGGGACGGGCCTCGGGCTGTCCATCGCGGTGGAGGACGCGCGGCTGCACGGCGGCTGGCTCCAGGCGTGGGGCGAGCCGGGCGGCGGCTCGCAGTTCCGGCTGACGCTGCCCTGTACGGCGGGGGAGCCGCTGCGCGGTTCGCCGATCCCGCTGGAGCCGGCGGACTCGCGGCGCAACCGCGGGGTGAACGAGGCCGGGGTGCCGCTGGCGGCGGCCGGCCGCGGGGCGCCCGTACCGCCGCAGACGCGGCAGACGCCGGCCGTGGACCCGACCGCGCTGCCGGGGAGCGGGGCGCGGGTGGTGGCACGGCCGGGCGGGACGACGGCGGACGGTTCGGTGGGCGGCGTTCAGGGCGCTCAGGGCGTTCAAAGTGCTCAGCGCGTTCAAGGTGTTCAAGAGCGGAGGCGGCCGTGAGGAGGCGGAACGACCGGTGGCGCGTGGCGCTGCCCGCGGTGGCGGCCGTCACCGGACTGCTGCTGGCCGGCTGCGCGTCGATGCCGGACAGCGGCGAGGTGCACGCCGTCGACTCCTCGCAGCGCGCGGACGCCGACTCCCAGGTGCGGGTGTACGGTGTGCCGCCGCGCAAGGGCGAGCAGCCGACGGAGCTGGTGAAGGGCTTCCTGGAGGCGACGACCAGCGACGACCCGGACTACGCGACGGCGCGGATGTACCTGGCGAAGTCCGTCAAGCGGCAGTGGGATCCCGCCGCGTCGACGACGGTGCTCGCGGAGATGCCGCAGGTGCAGGTGGTGCCCGGGGGCCGCGACCGGGACCCGGGCGCGGTGCCGTCGCGGCGGGTCAAGCTGACCGGCAAGCAGGTCGCGCGGGTGGACGACAAGCACGCGTACAAGCCCGACGCGCGGACGTACGAGCAGTCGGTGCACCTGACGTACGAGGACGGGGAGTGGCGCATCGACGCGCTGCCTCCCGGGCTGGTGGTCGGCGTTCCCGATTTCCAGCGCATCTACCGGTCGGTCAACAAGTACTACTTCGCCGAGCTGGGCCCGGGGGCGGCCGGCAAGGGGCGGGACGTGCTCGTCGCCGACCCTGTGTACCTGCGCAAGCGCATAGACACGGTGACGTCCGCGGTGAAGGCGCTGCTGGACGGGCCGACGACGTGGCTGGACCCGGTCGCGGCGACGGCGTTCCCGCCGGGGACGCGGCTGGCGGCCGAGCGGCTGTCGCTCGACGACTCCAACAACCTCAAGGTGCGGCTCGACGGCAAGGCGGCCGGGGTCGGGGAGCGGCAGTGCCTGCGGATGGCGGCGCAGCTCTTCTACACCGCGCAGGAGTCGGCGCGGGTGGAGAGCGTGACGCTGCAGAGCGGTGACGAGACGCTGTGCTCGCTGAAGCGGGACCGGGCCGCGGACTTCGGGCCGGACCAGACGGCGGGGCGGCCCTATCGGCAGTACTTCCTCGACGGCCGGCGCCGTGTGGTCGAGCTGGCCGACGCCGAGGACGAGGCGCGGCGGGTGGCCGGGCCGTTCGGAGCGGACGGGCCGCGGCTGGGGTCGGTGGCGGTGGACCGGGACGAGCGGCTGGCCGCCGTGGTGAGCGCCAACGGCCAGTCGCTGTTCGTCGCGGGCCTGGAGTACGGGACGCAGCCGGGCGAGGCGCGGCTGACGTCGCACGGCGGCGCCAAGGCGGGTCTCACCACGCCCACCTGGGACGGCCTCGGCGACCTGTGGGTGGCCGACCAGGACCCCGAGCACCCGAGGCTGCTCCGGCTGCATGAGGGCAAGGGCGCGCCGGAAGAGGTGCCGGTGAGCGGGCTGGACGGCCGCCGGATCACCGGCGTCCGGATAGCGGCGGACGGGGTGCGGATCGCTCTGGTGCTGACCAAGGGGGACCGTTCCGGGCTGTGGCTGGGCCGGGTGGAACGGCAGGGCCGCGACGGGCGGCCGGGGCTGTCGGTGCAGGACCTGCGGTCGGTGGCGCCGAACTTCGTGCGCGTGGACGCCGTCTCCTGGGCGGGCGGGAGCCGGCTGCTGGTCGCGGGGAACGAGCAGGGCGGCCTGCAGCAGGTGGAGTTCATCGAGACGGACGGCTCGCTGTCCGGCGTCTCGGCGCTGCCGGGCATCACCGGTGTCGGCGGGGTGGCCGCTCCGGAGGGGCAGGGGCGGGCGACGGCGCTGCTCGCGGAGCGGGACGGGGACATCGTCCGGCTGCTGCCGGACACCAACTGGAAGCCGGTGGCGAAGGACGGGGCGGCGCCGGTCTACCCGGGGTAGGGATCCGGGTGGGGTGGAGGCCCGGGCCTTGGGCCTTGCGGGCCTTGCGGGCCTTGCAGGGGCTTTCGCGGGTGGCCGGGCCCGGCATGCCGGGTTGAGCGGGCTGGGTGGTTGAGCGGGCCTGCCGGGCGGTGTCGTGGAGCTGTCCACAGGGTGTCGTGGCCATGTCCGGAGTTGTCCACAGGGGTGGCGGGTCCGGTCGCCCGGCGGGAGAGTGGAGACCGTGCGGGGGTGGTGGCAGGAGATCGCCGGGCTGGTGCTCCCGGCCGACTGCGCGGGATGCGGGGCTGCACGCCGTGTCCTGTGCGAGGAGTGCCGGGAGCAGCTGTCCGCGCGCTCGGCGCGGCGGGCGTGGCCGGATCCGGTGCCGGCCGGCCTGCCGCGGGTGTACGCCGCGGCCTGGTACGCGGACGCGGTGCGGTCGGTGCTGCTCGCGCACAAGGAGCGGGGAGCGCTGGCGCTGACGGAGGCCCTGGGCGGCGCGCTGGCGGGCGCGGTGTGCCGGGCCGTTACGGGTGGCGCGCGCCGGGGCGCGCGGGGCCTGGGCGCGCCTCTGCTCCTCGTCCCGGTGCCTTCCGCGCGGCGGGCCGTGGCGCGGCGCGGGCACGATCCGGTGCGCCGGCTGGCCGTGGCCGCGGCCAGGGTGCTGCGGCGGTCCGGCGCCGAGGTCCGGGCGGTGCCCGTGCTGCGGCAGTGCCGGATGGTGGCCGACCAGGTGGGGCTGGACGGACGGGGGCGGCGGGCCAATGTGGCCGGCGCGCTGGCCGTGCCGACGCGGGCCGCGCGGCTGTGGGCCGACGGTGCGGCGGTGGTGCTGGTCGACGACCTGATGACGACGGGAGCGTCGCTGGTCGAGGCGGCGCGGGCGGTGGGCGCCGTGGGCGGCCGGGTGGCGGGGGCGGCGGTGGTCGCGGTGCCGCCGCGTGAGGCCGGGAGGGGGAGAACGGGGAGCTCGGGGAGATCCGCCGCGCGCTCGTGGTGAGGGCCCGGCCCTGATGGCGGGGATGCGTGGGGACGAAGGTGCTCTCGGGGGAATGAGGGGCGCTCGTGCGGGACAGACGTCAACCAGGCGCGGAGGCCCGCAGGACCGGCAAGCGGAACTCGCGGGTAAGCCCCGTCGTTCCACATGGAAACGGGTGGAGAACACCTGAATGGAGGTACGGCGGGGTAAGGGGTACCGACGGGCCTCCCCGCGAGATATGTTCGGTTGTGAGGAATGGCGAAAGCTATGACTCATATCTCCGAATGGCGCGTTTTGCGCGCCTTCGAAGAAGCTGGAACCGGGTGGGACGCAGGTCTTGCCGCCGGGGGAGGAGGAGGTGGAACCGCCGTGTCGGTGGCTCCGGTCAGCTCCGGGGCCTGATGCAAGAGGGATGCGCTCCGCACCTTCGGCGGGGCGATCCGGGAACGGAGTTCTGCGTGGACATCGTCGTCAAGGGCCGCAAGACAGAGGTGCCCGAGCGCTTTCGCAAGCACGTGGCCGAGAAGCTGAAGGTCGACAAGATCCAGAAGCTCGACGGCAAGGTGATCAGCCTCGACGTGGAGGTGTCCAAGGAGCCCAACCCCAGGCAGGCGGACCGTTCGGACCGTGTCGAGATCACCCTGCGCGGTCGCGGACCGGTGATCCGGGCGGAGGCCGCCGCGACGGATCCCTACGCCGCGCTGGACCTGGCCACGGCCAAGCTGGAAGCGCGGCTGCGCAAGCAGCACGACAAGCGTCTCGACCGCCGGGGCAACGGACGCATCCCGGCGAGCGGGGTCGGGGTCGCCGTCGACGGCGCCGCGCGCCTCGACGACAGTGGCCGGCTGGCCACGGAGACCGCGGACGAGGTGCCGGTGACCCGCATGGGGCCGCTGGAGATCCGGGGCGAGGGCCCCGTCGTGGTCCGCGAGAAGACCCACACCGCCGCTCCGATGACGCTCGACCAGGCGCTCTACGAAATGGAGTTGGTCGGCCACGACTTCTACCTGTTCGTCGACTCCGACACCAAGATGCCCAGTGTTGTCTACCGGCGGCACGCCTACGACTACGGCGTCATCCACCTCAACGCCGACCCCTTCGCCGAGGTGGAGCCCGGCGGTGCCGGCGGAGCGCTCGGCGGCTGATGCCGGGCCGCGGCGCGGCGCCGGCCGCGGGTGATCGCGACACGCCACGCCGGCCGCCGGTCCGCGGTTCCCTCCGAGGCGGCGCCCCGGAGCCCGGGAGGGCTTCCGGGGCTCCGTCGTGCGTCCCGCGCCCGGCCGCGGCGGCAGCGCGGTCCGGCCCGGCATGGAATCATGGGCGGGCGGCAACGGCTGGTCCGGCGGGACCGGTTGGGGTGCGCACCGTGCAACCGCGAGGGGCCATGGCCTTCAGGGGGAGGAACAATGGCGGACAGGTTCGGATCCGTGACCGGCGCCGGCGAGGACGACGTCGAGGGCGCCCGCACGGACCCGGTCGCGGGGGCGGCCCCGAGGAGCGAGCCGATCCGGGTCCTGGTCGTGGACGACCACGCGCTCTTCCGCCGTGGGCTGGAGATCGTGCTGGCACACGAGGAGGACATCCTCGTCGTGGGCGAGGCGGGTGACGGGGCCGAGGCCGTGGACAAGGCCGCCGACCTGCTGCCGGACATCGTGCTGATGGACGTGCGGATGCCGCGGCGCGGGGGTATCGAGGCGTGCACCTCCATCAAGGAGGTGGCCCCCAGCGCCAAGATCATCATGCTGACGATCAGCGACGAGGAGGCCGACCTCTACGACGCGATCAAGGCGGGCGCCACCGGCTACCTTCTCAAGGAGATCTCCACCGACGAGGTCGCCACCGCGATCCGGGCGGTCGCCGACGGGCAGTCGCAGATCAGCCCCTCCATGGCGTCCAAGCTCCTCACCGAGTTCAAGTCCATGATCCAGCGCACCGACGAGCGCCGGCTGGTGCCCGCGCCCCGGCTGACCGACCGTGAGCTGGAAGTGCTCAAGCTGGTGGCCACCGGCATGAACAACCGTGATATCGCGAAGGAGTTGTTCATCAGCGAGAACACGGTGAAGAACCACGTGCGCAACATCCTGGAGAAGCTGCAGTTGCACTCCAGGATGGAGGCGGTGGTGTATGCGATGCGGGAGAAGATCCTGGAGATTCGCTGACCCGGCGGCCGGTCAGGCCGTGAGCGCGGTGCGCAGTGCCTGCCCCAGCCGTGCGTCGTCGCAGCGCTCCACACGGACGTCGTCGCAGCCGACCCACTCGGCCGCCTCGCGCAGGGCCCGGGCCATCGGTGCCACCGCCCCCGCTCCGGCGAGCGAGACCTGGCGGGCCACCAGCGTCCGTCCCTCCCGGGCCGGGTCCACCCGGCCCGCCAGCCGGCCGCCCGTCAGCAGGGGCATCGCGAAGTAGCCGTGCACGCGCTTGGCCTTGGGGACGTATGCCTCCAGGCGGTGCGTGAAGCCGAAGATCCGCTCGGTGCGCGGCCGGTCCCAGATCAGTGAGTCGAAGGGGGACAGCAGCGTCGTACGGTGCCGCTGCCCCCGGGCCGTCGACTCCGCGTCCAGTGCCGCCGGGTCCGCCCAGGCGGGTGCGGTCCATCCGGCCACGTCCACCGGGACCAGGCCGGAGCCCTCCAGCGCCGCGTCCACCTGCTCGGCCTTGAGGCGGTGGTAGACCGCCAGGTCCGCCCGGGTGGCCACCCCCATGGCCGCCCCGGCCTGGGCGACCAGCCGCCGTATGCACGCCGCGTCGTCCAGGCCGTCGTGGAAGAGGGCGTCCGGCACCGCGCGTTCCGCCAGGTCGTACACCCGCTTCCAGCCGCGCCGTTCGGTGCAGACCACCTCTCCGGTGTCGAGCAGCCACTCGACGGCGATCTTCGTCTCGGACCAGTCCCACCACGGCCCGCCCTTCTTGGCGCCGCCCAACTCGGTCGCGGTGAGCGGCCCGTCGGCCAGCAGGCGGTCGCGTACGGCGGCGCAGGAGCGCTCCGCGTCCGCCATGATGTGCCAGCGGTGGCCGCGTTCCCGGAACGCCCGCCGCCGGAACGCGAAGAGGGGCCACTCCTCGATGGGCAGCACGCACGCGGCGTGCGACCAGTACTCGAAGCCGTGCGGCGGTTCCGCCGCGCCACCGGCCGGCCGTGGCGTCCAGTAGGCGGACTCCACCGCGTCCCGGCCCACGGCGCCCAGCCGCGCGTAGGGGACCAGCTCGTGCGAGCGGGCCAGTACCGAGATGGTGTCCAACTGGACGGCGCCCAGCCGCCGCAGCACCCCGCGCACCCCGGCCCGCCGGTCCGGTGCGCCGAGCAGGCCCTGGGCGCGCAGCGCGATGCGGCGCGCCTCGTCGGCGGAGAGGCTGATGTCGGCCCTACGGCCCTTCGCGGTGGCGGCAGTTGTCATGCGATCACCCTAGGGTGTGGCACTGACAACGCCCCTCGGTCAGTCCTCGGCGGGGCGTTCCCGGCGGGGATACGGCAGGTAGGGGGTCGCGGACGGCAGGCCCAGGTCCGACGGGAGCAGCGTGCCCGTCCAGGCGTCGCGGCGCGTTCCGTTGTGCGGGATCAGGGCGCGGACCGTGCCGTCCAGCCGGAACCCGACCTTCGTCGCGACCGCCCGGGAGCCCTCGTTCCCGGCCTCCGCGATCCACTCCAGCCGTTCGGCGCCGAGGTCCTGGAACGCCCACCGGACGGTCTCGCGGGCCGCCTCGACGGTGTAGCCGCGGCCGCGCCGCTCCTTGGCGGTCCAGTAGCCGATCTCGGCCTGCCGTTCGGGGGCGGCCAGTTTGAGCTGTATCAGGGACATCGAGCCGACGAGCCGGCCGTCGTCCCGGGTGAAGACCCCGAACGTGTAAGCGGTGTCGTCGCGCCAGCCCGCAGGGCAACGCTCCTCGACGAAGAGCCGGGCGTCGTCGAGCGTGTACGGGGAGGGGACGGGGGTGTAGCGCGGGATCGCGGGGTCCTGGCAGGCGGCGTGCACGGCCGGGATGTCGTCCGGAGTGAAGGGGCGCAGGAGCAGGCGCTCGGTGGTGAGGGATGTCGGTTCCATGATCCGAGAGTCTGGTGGGTGGGTGCCACCGTGTCGCGGGGGCCGGGAGATTTCGCGGCGGAGGCGCCGTCCGGGCGTCACACGAATAACCGGAAGACAACATTCCGCATCCCGGTTACCCCCGTCGGGCACCTCGCGGGCACCCCGTGCGTTCACCGTGCGGGTGATCCCCGGCCTCCGCGATGACGGACCTCCCGGCGCGGTGGGGTCCTCGCTTACGATGGCCGTTGCGGCGGGGACTGTCCCGTCGTGCCCGCGCACCCTCTCCCCGCCGGTGGCGGGGGACAGCCAGTGCCAGGCCCGACCGGCAAGGAGTCAGCCTACGTGTCCGTCTTCGGCAAGATCATGCGTGCAGGAGAAGGCAAGATCCTGCGCAAGCTGCACCGCATCGCGGACCAGGTCAATTCCATCGAAGAGGACTTCCTCACCCTCTCCGACGCCGAGCTGCGCGCCCTGACCGAGGAGTACAGGCAGCGGTACGCCGACGGCGAGAGCCTCGACGACCTGCTCCCCGAGGCGTTCGCGACCGTCCGCGAGGCGGCCAAGCGCGTGCTCGGCCAGCGCCACTACGACGTCCAGCTCATGGGCGGCGCCGCGCTGCACCTCGGATACGTGGCGGAGATGAAGACCGGTGAGGGCAAGACCCTCGTCGGCACGCTGCCCGCCTATCTGAACGCGCTCTCCGGCGACGGTGTGCACCTGATCACCGTCAACGACTACCTCGCCGAGCGCGACTCCGAAATGATGGGCCGGGTCCACAAGTTCCTGGGTCTGTCGGTCGGCTGCATCCTGGCCAACATGACGCCGGCCCAGCGCCGCGAGATGTACAGCTGCGACATCACGTACGGCACGAACAACGAGTTCGGCTTCGACTACCTGCGCGACAACATGGCGTGGTCGCAGGACGAGCTCGTGCAGCGCGGGCACAACTTCGCGATCGTCGACGAGGTCGACTCGATCCTCGTCGACGAGGCCCGTACCCCGCTGATCATCTCGGGCCCGGCCGACCAGGCCACCAAGTGGTACGGCGACTTCGCCAAGCTGGTCACCCGGCTGAAGCGCGGCGAGCCGGCCAACCCGCAGAAGGGCATCGAGGAGACCGGCGACTACGAGGTCGACGAGAAGAAGCGCACGGTCGGCATCCACGAGGCCGGTGTCACCAAGGTCGAGGACTGGCTGGGCATCGACAACCTCTACGAATCGGTCAACACGCCGCTCGTCGGGTATCTCAACAACGCCATCAAGGCGAAGGAACTGTTCAAGAAGGACAAGGACTACGTCGTCATGGACGGCGAAGTCATGATCGTCGACGAGCACACCGGCCGTATCCTCGCCGGCCGCCGCTACAACGAGGGCATGCACCAGGCGATCGAGGCGAAGGAAGGGGTGGACATCAAGGACGAGAACCAGACGCTCGCCACGATCACCCTGCAAAACTTCTTCCGCCTCTACAACAAGCTTTCCGGCATGACCGGTACGGCCATGACCGAGGCCGCCGAGTTCCACCAGATCTACAAGCTCGGCGTGGTGCCGATCCCCACGAACCGTCCGATGCAGCGCAAGGACCAGTCGGACCTGATCTACCGCACCGAGGTCGCGAAGTTCGACGCCGTCGTCGAGGACATCGCCGAGAAGCACGCCAAGGGCCAGCCGATCCTCGTCGGCACCACCTCGGTGGAGAAGTCGGAGTACCTCTCCCAGCAGCTCTCCAAGCGCGGCATCCCGCACGAGGTCCTCAACGCCAAGCACCACGAGCGCGAGGCGCAGATCGTCGCGCAGGCCGGCCGCAAGGGCGCCGTCACCGTCGCCACCAACATGGCCGGCCGCGGTACCGACATCAAGCTCGGCGGCAACCCCGACGACCTCGCCGAGGCGGAGCTGCGCCAGCGCGGCCTGGACCCGGTGGAGCACGTCGAGGAGTGGGCCGCCGCCCTGCCCGCCGCGCTGGAGAAGGCCGAGGCCGCGGTCAAGGCGGAGTTCGAGGAGGTCAAGGCGCTCGGCGGCCTCTACGTCCTGGGCACCGAGCGGCACGAGTCGCGCCGTATCGACAACCAGCTGCGCGGCCGTTCCGGCCGTCAGGGCGACCCCGGCGAGTCCCGCTTCTACCTGTCCCTCGGCGACGACCTGATGCGCCTGTTCAAGGCCCAGATGGTCGAGCGCGTCATGGCCATGGCCAACGTGCCCGACGACGTGCCGATCGAGAACAAGATGGTCACCCGGGCCATCGCCTCCGCCCAGTCGCAGGTCGAGCAGCAGAACTTCGAGACCCGTAAGAACGTCCTCAAGTACGACGAGGTGCTCAACCGCCAGCGCGAGGTCATCTACGCCGAGCGCCGGCGCGTCCTGGAGGGCGAGGACCTGCACGAGCAGATCCAGCACTTCATGGACGACACCATCGACGACTACATCCGCCAGGAGACCGTCGAGGGCTTCGCGGAGGAGTGGGACCTGGAGCGGCTGTGGAGCGCGTTCAAGCAGCTCTACCCGGTCAAGGTGACCATCGAGGAGCTGGAGGAGGCGGCCGGCGACCGCGCGGGCATCACCGCCGAGTTCATCGCCGAGTCCGTCAAGGACGACATCCACGAGCAGTACGCGGCCCGCGAGGAGCAGCTCGGCTCCGACATCATGCGCGAGCTGGAGCGCCGCGTCGTCCTGTCGGTCCTGGACCGCAAGTGGCGTGAGCACCTCTACGAGATGGACTACCTCCAGGAGGGCATCGGCCTCCGCGCGATGGCCCAGAAGGACCCGCTGGTCGAGTACCAGCGCGAGGGCTTCGACATGTTCCAGGCCATGATGGAGGGCATCAAGGAGGAGTCGGTCGGCTACCTCTTCAACCTGGAGGTCCAGGTCGACCAGCAGCTGGAGGAGGTCCCGGTCCAGGCCGGCGAGGCGCCCTCGCTGGAGAAGGCCCCGGCCGACGCGGTGCCGGCCGCCCGTCCGGAGATCCGGGCCAAGGGCCTGGACGCCCCGCAGCGTCCGGACCGGCTGCACTTCTCCGCCCCGACGGTGGACGGCGAGGGCGGCGTCGTCGAGGGCGACTTCACCAACGACGAGGGTCCGGTCCGCTCCGCGGCGGACGGGATGACCCGGGCCGAGCGCCGCAAGGCGCAGCGGAACGGCGGCGGTGGCCGGCGTCGCAAGAAGTGAGGCTTCGCGAGAAGTGAGGCTTCGCAAGGAGTGAGGCTTCGCGAGAAGCGACCTGACAGGTCGTGAGGAGGGGCGGGACGCCGGTGCGTCCCGCCCCTCCGGCGCGCTCAGGCCCGGGCGCCGCCCAGCTCCACGGCGGAGCACCGCCAACGGCGGTCCGTGCCCTGCTCCAGCCGGAAGGCCAGGGCCCGCACCCGGTCGCCGGAGCCGATCCGCGCGTACGCCTCGATCACGCCGGGGCGTGGCTGGAACTGGTCGCAGCGGTGCACGACCGGGGTTCCGCCGCCGGGGGCCGGCGGGCGCAGGGGCGCCCGTGGCGCGAGCTCGACGAGCAGGTCGTAGGCGGCGGGCAGGGTGTAGCCGAGCATGCGGTGCACCGGGCGCTGCCCGCTCAGGGTGAGCAGGAGCTGTTCGGCGAACCAGTAGCGCGGGATGCCCGCGCGGAGCTGCCGGGCGGCCGGGACGGCGCCCGGGCGGCGGGTGTCCGTCCGCCGCGGTGGTGCGGTGCGCCGGGCGGTGTCCCGGCCCGGTCCGGTGGTCCTGTTCAACGCTGTTCGCCCCCTTCGGTCGGGGATCTTCTACCGGCGCGCGGACGGGCCCGGCAAGGACCTCCGGCGGCCGGGGGCGGTTCACCTATCCGGGTGAGAGGTTCGCGGTTTCCGCAGGTCGCGACCGTGGGCCGGGCAGGGACCGGGTACCGGTCGACCGGCGCCCGGCACTTCGAAGGGGGACGCACCCCGGTCCGGCACGCCCCCGTATGCTGGCAGCGCACCCATCCACAGGTACTCCGGAAAGCGGCGGACATGCGCGTCTACGTCCCTCTGACCCTCCCCGGTCTCGCCGAGGCGCACCGGACGGGCGAGCTCGGCCCGGCCCCGTTCGACGCCTACGCCGTCACCCCCGCGCTGCGCGAGTGGTACGTCTCCGACGACATGGAGGAGCTGGAGTACGCGGCGCTCGGGCGCGCCGCGCAGGCGTCGCTCCGGCGGATCGCCACCGACCCGCAGGCGCCGCGGCGCCGGGTGGTCGTCGCGGTCGACGTTCCGGACCGGGAGGCCGCCGTGGACCCGGACCGGGGGCTCGACGAGTCGGCGCTCGGGGAGGTGCGGCTGTCCCGGCCGGTGCCGCTGGCGAAGGCCGCGGCCGTGCACGTGGACGCGGACGACGCCGAGGCGGACGTCGCGGCCGCCGCGGCGGCGCTGGGCGCGGCCGACCAGGGCGACGAGGACGCCCGATTCACGGTGGACGGCGCGGAGGACCACGAGCTGATGTGGTTCGGCGTGCAGGAGATCCCCAACCTGATCTGAGCCGGCCTCTGAGCCGGCCTGGTCCGAGGAGCGTCCGCCCAGGTCGGACGGGGGGCCCGGGGCGTTGTCAGTGGGGGCCGGTACGGTCTTTCCATGACACAGCACGGGGCTCATATCGTCTGGGACTGGAACGGCACGCTGCTGCACGACGTCGACGCGGTGATGGCCGCGACGAACGCCTCGTTCGCCGAGGTGGGGCTGGCCCCGATCACGCTGGAGCGGTACCGGGACCTGTACTGCGTGCCCGTGCCGCGGTTCTACGAGCGGCTCATGGGCCGGCTGCCCAGCGACGCCGAGTGGCAGGTGATGGACGCGGCGTTCCACCGGCACTACGCGAAGTACGCCGTGGAGGCCGAGCTGGCGGAGGGGGCCCGGCAGCTGCTCGCGGACCGGCAGGCGGCGGGCCGCACCCAGTCGCTCTGTTCGCTGGCGTCGCACGACGACCTGATACCCCTGGTGCGGACGTACGGGATCGAGCACCACTTCGTGCGCGTCGACGGCCGCACGGGCCGGAGCGACCGGGGCAAGGCCGAGCAGATGGCCCGGCACGTGGCGGCCCTGGAGGGCATGGTTCCCGAGCGGGTGGTCGTCGTCGGGGACGCGGTCGACGACGCGCTCGCCGCGGCGCACGTGGGCGCGAAGGCGGTGCTGTACACCGGGGGGTCGCACAGCAGGGCGAGCCTGTCCGCCGCCGGGGTGCCGGTGGTCGACACCCTGACGGAGGCGGTCGAGCTCGCGGAGCGTCTGGTGGTGTGAGGCCGGCGGCTGCCGGCAGGCGGCGGGCGTCGGGCGAATGCCGAGGTGAACGGGGGGAAAGCGGTGAGGGGAGCGCCGGGAAGGGGTGCCGGGCCGCGGCCGGGGACGGGTCGCTGTCCAGACCGTCAAAGACAGGGGCCGTCTTTTGTACACAATCGGCTCATGACGCGGTCCCCCGGAAGAGCGATAGCCTTACCGGGTGATCAGCGCGATATCCCGCGGGGGCGACGACGCCCCTGTGCGCCGCCCGGAGCGCCACGGCGCCCGGGCCACCGCTGGTCCCCGGAACCGGGTCCGTCCGACGCTTCTGACGTTTCTGACAGAGTTGTCCGAGAACGGCCCGGTCACCCCTCATCCCGGCATACCGTCGAAGTCGACCGGAGAACCGGCGTCGCGGCGTGATGCCTTCACCACCTATGTCACGCAACGGCGCGCGACAGGAGCCAGAGGACATGCAGACCAAGCTGGACGAAGCCAAGGCCGAGCTGCTCGCGCGGGCGGCCCGCGTCGCCGAGAACACGCCGGCCGGGGCACAGCACCCGACCGGGCCGAACGGTGAGGGCGGGCTCGACCAGGACACCCTGACCGCGTACCTCCAGCGCTACTACCTGCACACGGCGCCGGAGGACCTGACGGGCCGCGACCCCGTCGACGTCTTCGGCGCCGCGCTGTCGCACCACCGGCTCGCCGAGAACCGGCCGCAGGGCACCGCGAACGTGCGGGTGCACACGCCCACGGTCGAGGAGAACGGCTGGACGTGCAGCCACTCGGTGGTCGAGGTGGTCACCGACGACATGCCGTTCCTGGTCGACTCGGTCACCAACGAGCTCTCCCGGCAGAACCGCGGCATCCACGTCGTCATCCACCCGCAGATGGTCGTCCGTCGCGATCTGACCGGCCGGCTGCTGGAGGTCCTCGGCTCCAACTGCGACGCGCACGGCACCGGCAAGGACGCCGAGCTGCCGCACGACGCGCTCGTCGAGTCCTGGATCCACGTCGAGATCGACCGCGAGACCGACCGCGACGACCTCAAGCAGATCGGCAACGACCTGCTGCGCGTCCTCTCCGACGTCCGGGAGGCCGTCGAGGACTGGGAGAAGATGCGGGAGGCCGCCCTGCGGCTGGCCGACGGGCTGCAGGACGAGCCCGCCCCCGCCGACCTGCCGGTCACCGAGGTCGACGAGGCCCGCGAGCTGCTGCGCTGGCTCTCCGCCGACCACTTCACCTTCCTCGGGTACCGCGAGTACGAGCTGACCAAGGTGCCCGCCGACGGCGGCGACGAGGACGCGCTGACCGCCGTCCCCGGCACCGGCCTCGGCATCCTCCGCTCCGACCCCGCGCACACGGCCGACGGGCACCACGACGGCCCGCACGCGCCGCTGTCCCGGCCCGCGTCGGCGTCGTTCAGCCGGCTGCCCGCCGACGCCCGGGCCAAGGCCCGCGAGCACAAGCTCCTCGTGCTGACCAAGGCCAACAGCCGCGCCACCGTGCACCGCCCCTCGTACCTCGACTACGTGGGCGTCAAGAAGTTCGACGCCGAGGGCAACGTCGTCGGCGAGCGCCGCTTCCTGGGTCTGTTCTCCTCGGCCGCCTACACCGAGTCGGTGCGCCGGGTCCCGGTCATCCGCCGCAAGGTGGCCCAGGTGCTGTCCGACGCCGGGTTCACGCCGCACAGCCACGACGGTCGCGACCTGCTCCAGATCCTGGAGACCTACCCGCGCGACGAGCTGTTCCAGACCCCGGCCGACCAGCTGCGCTCCATCGCCACCAATGTGCTCTACCTCCAGGAGCGCCGCCGGCTGCGGCTGTTCCTGCGCCGCGACGAGTACGGGCGCTACTACTCCGCCCTGGTCTACCTGCCGCGCGACCGCTACACCACCGGCGTCCGGCTGCGCCTGATCGACATCCTCAAGGAAGAGCTCAACGGCACCAGCGTCGACTTCACGGCCTGGAACACCGAGTCCGTCCTGTCCCGGCTGCACTTCGTCGTCCGGGTCGAGCCCGGCTCCACGCTGCCGGAGCTGAGCGACGCCGACGAGGAGCGCATCGAGGCCCGCCTGGTGGAGGCCGCCCGCTCCTGGGCCGACGGCTTCGCCGAGACCCTGACCGCCGAGGTCGGCGAGGAGCGCGGCGCCGAACTGCTGCGCCGCTACGCCCACGCCTTCTCCGAGGGCTACAAGGCCGACCACAGCCCGCGGGCCGCCGTCGCCGACCTCCAGCACCTTGAGACGGTCATCGCGGGCGACCGCGACTTCGCGTTCAGCCTCTACGAGCCGGTCGGCGCGGCCCCCGGCGAGCGCCGCTTCAAGATCTACCGCACCGGTGACCCGGTCTCGCTCTCCGCGGTGCTGCCTGTGCTCAGCCGGCTGGGTGTCGAGGTCGTCGACGAGCGCCCGTACGAGCTGCGCTGCTCGGACCGCACGGCCGCGTGGATCTACGACTTCGGGCTGCGGATGCCCGAGCACGTCGAGGGCGACGACGCCCGCGGCCGCTTCCAGGACGCGTTCGCCGCGGTCTGGACCGGCAGGGCGGAGAACGACAACTTCAACAAGCTCGTGCTGCGCGCCGGTCTCGACTGGCGGCAGGCGATGGTGCTGCGCGCCTACGCCAAGTACCTCCGGCAGGCCGGTACGACGTTCAGCCAGTCGTACATGGAGGACACCCTCAGCAACAACGTCCACACCACGCGCCTGCTGATCAACCTGTTCGAGGCCCGGATGTCCCCGGCGCTCCAGCGGGCGGGCCGGGAGCTGACCGACGGGCTGCTGGAGGAGCTGGACGGTGCCCTCGACCAGGTCGCGAGCCTGGACGAGGACCGCATCCTGCGGGCGTTCCTCACGGTCATCAAGGCGACGCTGCGGACCAATCACTTCCAGCGGGACGCGGACGGCAAGCCGCACGACTACCTGTCGATCAAGCTGGACCCGCAGGCCATCCCGGACCTGCCGGCGCCGCGCCCGGCCTTCGAGATCTGGGTGTACTCGCCGCGCGTCGAGGGTGTGCACCTGCGCTTCGGCAAGGTCGCCCGCGGTGGTCTGCGCTGGTCCGACCGGCGCGAGGACTTCCGTACCGAGGTGCTGGGCCTGGTCAAGGCGCAGATGGTGAAGAACACCGTCATCGTGCCGGTGGGCGCCAAGGGCGGCTTCGTCGGCAAGCGGCTGCCGGACCCGTCGGTGGACCGCGATGCGTGGCTGGCCGAGGGCATCGCCTCGTACAAGACCTTCATCTCCGGTCTCCTCGACATCACCGACAACATGGTCGGCGGCGAGGTCGTGCCGCCGAAGGACGTCGTGCGGCACGACGAGGACGACACCTACCTGGTGGTCGCGGCCGACAAGGGCACCGCGACGTTCTCCGACATCGCCAACGAGGTCGCCCAGTCGTACGGCTTCTGGCTCGGCGACGCCTTCGCCTCCGGCGGTTCGGCGGGTTACGACCACAAGGGCATGGGCATCACCGCCCGCGGTGCGTGGGAGTCGGTGAAGCGCCACTTCCAGGAGCTGGGGCACAACACCCAGACCGAGGACTTCACAGTCGTCGGCGTCGGCGACATGTCCGGCGACGTGTTCGGCAACGGCATGCTGCTGTCGGAGCACATCCGCCTGGTGGCCGCCTTCGACCACCGGCACATCTTCCTGGACCCGAACCCGGACGCCGCCACCTCGTACGCCGAGCGCCGGCGCCTCTTCGAGCTGCCGCGCTCCTCGTGGGCCGACTACGACACCTCGCTGCTGTCCAAGGGCGGCGGCGTGCACCCGCGGACCGCCAAGTCGATCCCGCTCAACGCGCACGTCCGCGAGGCCCTCGGCATCGAGCCGGGCATCACCAAGATGACCCCGGCCGAGCTGATGAAGGCCATCCTGCGGGCCCCGGTCGACCTGCTGTGGAACGGCGGCATCGGCACCTACGTCAAGGCGTCCACCGAGTCCCACGCGGACGTCGGGGACAAGGCGAACGACGCGATCCGCGTCGACGGCGGCGACCTGCGGGTCAAGGTCGTCGGCGAGGGCGGCAACCTGGGCCTGACCCAGCTCGGCCGGATCGAGTTCGCGCTCGCGGGCGGCCGGGTCAACACCGACGCCATCGACAACAGCGCCGGCGTGGACACCTCGGACCACGAGGTGAACATCAAGATTCTGCTCAACGCGCTGGTCACCGACGGCGACATGACCGTCAAGCAGCGCAACAAGCTGCTGGCGGAGATGACCGACGAGGTCGGCGAGCTTGTCCTGCGCAACAACTACGCGCAGAACGTCGCGCTGGCCAACGCGGTGGCCCAGGCCCCCAGCCTGCTCCACGCCCACCAGCGGATCATGCGCCGCCTCAGCCGGGACGGCCACCTGGACCGCGCGCTGGAGTTCCTGCCCACCGACCGGCAGATCCGCGAGCGGCTCTCCGCCGGGCGCGGCCTGACGCAGCCGGAGCTGGCGGTCCTGCTCGCCTACATCAAGATCACGACCGCCGAGGAGCTGCTGGCCACCGGCCTGCCGGACGACCCGTACCTCCAGCGCCTGCTCTACGCCTACTTCCCGGGTGCCCTGCGGCAGTCGTTCGGCGAGCAGATCGACCACCACGCCCTGCGCCGCGAGATCGTGACGACCGTCCTCGTCAACGACACGGTCAACACCGGCGGTTCGACCTTCCTGCACCGGCTGCGGGAGGAGACCGGGGCCTCGCTGGAGGAGATCGTCCGGGCGCAGGCCGCGGCCCGCGAGATCTTCGGCCTGGGCGCGGTGTGGGACGCCGTCGAGGCGCTGGACAACAAGGTCGCGGCGGACGTGCAGACCCGGGTGCGGCTGCACTCGCGGCGGCTGGTCGAGCGCGGCACCCGCTGGCTGCTCAACAACCGCCCGCAGCCGCTCCAGCTGGCCGAGACGATCGAGTACTTCCGCGACGGCGTGGCGACGGTCTGGGGCGAGCTGCCCAAGCTGCTGCGCGGCGCGGACCTCGACTGGTGGCAGTCCATCCACGACGAACTGACGGAGGCCGGGATCCCCGGCGAGCTGGCCGTCCGGGTCGCGGGCTTCTCGTCCGTCTTCCCGGCGCTGGACATCGTCGCCATCGCGGAGCGCACCGGCAAGGAGCCGCTGTTCGTGGCGGAGGTCTACTACGACCTCGGCGACCGGCTGCACATCACCCAGCTCATGGACAAGATCATCGAGCTGCCGCGCTCCGACCGCTGGCAGTCCATGGCCCGCGCCTCCATCCGCGAGGACCTGTACGCGTGCCACGCCGCGCTCACCGCCGACATCCTCTCGGTGGGCAACGGCTCCTCCACGCCGGAGCAGCGCTTCACGGCGTGGGAGGAGAAGAACGCGCCGATCCTGTCCCGTGCGCGGACCACGCTGGACGAGATCCGCGGCTCAGACTCGTTCGACCTGGCCAACCTGTCGGTGGCCATGCGGACGATGCGCACCCTGCTGCGGACGCACAGCTGACCGGCTGACCGGTCGACCGGTCGCCGTCGAGGGGCGGCCCCGGGGTTCCAGAACCCCGGGGCCGCCCCTTTTCGTCCTTCTTCATCCCCGCGTTCCTGCCGGTTCCGCCGGCGTTGGCGGCCCGGCCGCCCGGCCCTGCTGTCCTGGGGGCCGGTGGTTCCTACGGTGGAGGTGCGGTGGTCTCGGGGCGGTACGCGGCCGGGTCGGGCCCGGCGGGTCCTGCGGGCACGTCGTGATCGGGCACGTCGTGACCGGGCGCGGCGTGAGTGGGCGCGGCATGTGGGCGGCCGTGCCGCGGTCCGTGGCGGGGCATGGCCCGGAAGACCCAGGCCCGGTACGCCCAGAAGCGGAACAGGGTGGCGGTGCCGATGCCGAGGAACTTGAAGAGGTTGCTCTGGAACGGCGAGCCCCAGCCGAAGCCGTAGGTGGCGATGTAGAGGACGCCGTTCTCGATGACCAGGCCGAGGGCACTGAAGACCGCGAAGAGCAGCACCTCCCTGCTGCGGTGGCTCTTGTCGCGGTCGCGGTAGGTGAAGTACCGCAGGCCCAGGTAGTTGAAGGCGATGGCGACGACGGTGGCGACCACGCTGCACCGCACGACGGGGAGCCGGGTGATGCCCCGGCACAGGTTGAAGACGCCGAAGTTGACGAAGATCCCCAGCACCCCGACGGTGCCGAATTTCGCGAACTCGTGTCCGAGCGCCAACAGCCTCGCCGCACCGGGCAGGCGTCTCCCTCTTGCCGTCGTCTGTCGCAAGGGCATCTCCCGAAACGGTCGCCACGCATAGCGGACATTGCACGCAGACAGCCGATTGTAGTGTAATTTCCCGCGAAAACTAACGCAGTGCGACGATGCGACGACGATGCGCGAGGACAGTGGCATGACAGAGGCGGTACTGCTTGTCGGCGGCAAGGGCACTCGGCTCCAGCCGCTCACGCTGAACACACCCAAGCCCATGGTCCCCGCCGCCGGGGTGCCGTTCCTCGCCCACCAGCTCGCCCGGGCGCGGGCGGCCGGCGTCGACCACGTCGTGCTGGCCACCTCGTACCTCGCCGAGGTCTTCGAGCCGTACTTCGGCGACGGCTCCGCCTACGGCCTGCGGCTCACCTACGTCACCGAGGACCAGCCGCTCGGCACGGGCGGGGCGATCCGGGGCGCCGCCGACGCGCTCACCACTCGGCCGGGCGAACCCGTGCTCGTCTTCAACGGCGACATCCTCACCGGCCTCGACATCCCCGCCCTGCTCAGACGTCACGAGCGGGCCCAGGCCGACGTCACCCTGCACCTCACCCGGGTCGCCGACCCCCGGGCGTACGGCCTGGTCCCCACCGGTCCCGACGGCCGGGTGCTCGCCTTCACCGAGAAGCCCCGGCATCCCGACGAGATCATCACCGACCAGATCAACGCCGGCTGCTACGTCTTCCGGCGTGAGGTCATCGACGCCATCCCCGCCGGCCGCCCGGTCTCCGTCGAGCGGGAGACCTTCCCCGGGCTGCTGGACGGCGGCGCGCTGCTGCACGGCGTCGTCGACGCGTCGTACTGGCTGGACCTGGGCCGGCCCGCCTCGTTCATCCAGGCCAGCGCCGACCTGGTGCGCGGCATCGTCCGGTCCCCGGCGGTGCCGGGCGAACCGGGCGAGCACCTGGTGCTGCCCGGCGCCCACGTCGAGCCCGGGGCCCGGCTGGCCGGCGGGACGGTCGTCGGCGCGGGGGCGCGGGTCGGGGCCGGTGCCGAGATCACCGGGTCCGTGGTGCTGGACGGGGCCCGGATCGAGGCGGGGGCGCGGATCCGGGCGTCCATGATCGGCACCGCCGCGCGGGTGGGGCCGCGCACCGTCCTGGACGGTGCCGTCATCGGCGATCACGCTGAAATCGGCGCGGACAACGAGCTCCGTGAAGGGGCCCGGGTCTGGTGCGGCACCGCCATTCCCGACGCCGCCATCCGCTTCGGCGCCGCCTGACCGGGGGACCCGTCGTTCCGTACGCCCCGCCACCGCCCCCTACCGAAGAGGACAGCCCATGAGCGTTCCGCACACCCCCGCCGTCCTGACCCCGCTGCCCGCCGAGTGGGCCCGCACGGTGACCACCGTGGTGATGCCCACCTACAACGAGGCGGAGAACCTCCCGATGATGACGGAGGCGCTGATGGCGCTGCCGCTGGAGGGGCTGCGGCTGCTGGTCGTGGACGACGACAGCCCGGACGGCACCGGAAAGGTCGCCGACCAGCTGGCCGAGAAGTACCACGAGCCCGGCCGTCCCCGCGTCTCCGTGCTGCACCGCACCACCAAGGAGGGCCTCGGACGGGCGTACGCGGCGGGCATGGCGCGGGCCGTCGAGGACGGTGCCGCGTACGTCCTGCAGATGGACGCCGACGGCAGCCACCCGGTCGGCAAGGTCGCCGAGATGCTGGGCGTCGCCCTGTCCACCGGGGCGGACGTCGTCGTCGGCAGCCGGTACGTGCCCGGCGGCACGCTGTCCGCCGCCTGGGGGGCCCACCGCAGACTTCTCTCGCGCTGGGCCAACGCCTACGCCGGCACCATCCTCGGCACCCGGCTGCGCGACATCACCGGCGGCTTCAACCTGTGGAGCGCGGCGGCGCTGCGCTCCCTCGACCTCGACACCATCGACAGCGCGGGCTACAGCTTCCAGGTCGAGGCCAAGTACCGCGCGCTGCGGGCCGGGTTCACGGTGGTGGAGGTGCCGATCCACTTCGAGGACCGGACGGCGGGGGAGTCCAAGATGAGCCTGGCCGTGCAGCTCGAATCGGTCGCGATGCCCTGGCGACTGCGGGCCAAGGAGATGCGTTCGAGCGGTGGGCGGGCCCGCTGAGCCGCGCGCCGTGACCACCCGGACGGAGGCCCCGTCGGCCGCCGGCGCCGCGACGGACCTGCCGTACCGCGCCCTGCTGCTGGTCACCCTGGTCCCGGCCGTGCTGCTGCTGGCCGCCGTGGTGCGGCTGCCGTGGGCCGGCGACCTGGGGATGCACGCGGCCGTGGTGGAACGGCTGCGCGCGGACCCGCTGCACCCGGGGCATCCGCTGGTGGATGCGGACGTGCCCAGCCCCTACTACTCGCCCTGGATGGTGCTGCTGGCGCTGCTCGCGGCGGCGACCCGGGCGAGCGCGCTCGCCGTGCTGCACCTCTCCGCGCTCGCCGGGCTCGTCGTGCTGGGCACCGGGGTGCGGGCGTTCGTCCGGACGCTGACCGGCCGGCGCGCGGCGGTGCCGCTGGCGCTGCTGTGCGTCCTCTTCCTGTACGGCACCCGGCTGTTCGCCTGGAGCGGGGTGCCCGGCCTGACCTCGCTGGCGCTGACCGTCGCCTATCCGAGCACGCTGGCGCTGGGGCTGGCGCTGCATCTGTGGGCCCTGCTGCGCCGGGCTGTGGGAGAGCGGTGGGGGACGGTCCGATTTCTGGGGCTGGGGCTGCTGCTCGCTCTGGTGCTGCTGGTGCACCAATTCACGGGGGCCGTCGCGGTGTTGGGGGTGGTGTCGGTGCTTCTCGGGGCGCGGCCTTTCCCTGCGCGCGCTGTCTGGCTCCGGGTGGGCGCCGGCGCGCTGCTCGCCGGCGCGGTGCTCGCGGCGTGGCCGTACTACCCGTTCACCGCGCTGTCCGGGGCCGACGGCCTGGAGGCGATCCACCGGCCGCTCTACCAGCATCTGGTGTCCAAGTTCTGCCTGGTGGCCCTGGGGCTGGTGGCGCTCTGTGCGCGATGGTGGCGGGACCGGCGCGATCCGCTGGTCCTCCTGTTCGCCCTGGGCGCGGCGGTCTTCGCGGCGGGCGGGCTGACGGGCCACTGGTCGTGGGGGCGGATCCTGCCCGCCGTGCTGCTCCCCGCCCAACTGGCCCTCGCGGTGGAGGCGGCCGGACGGACCGGCCGCCGGGCGGGGCCGCTGCTCGCCGGGGCGACCGCCGTCGCCCTCCTGGCCGGGGCGTACGTCCAGGCCGGAGCCGTGGCCTACGCCCTGCCGGCCCGCGCCGCCCGGATCGTCCGGGCACACGTCCCGTCCATCGCCCCGTGGCCGTCGTTCACCTGGGCGGCCGCGCGGGTGCCGGCCGGGGAGACGGTCATGACCGACGACTACCACGCGCTGCGGATGCTGCCCGCCTACGGGCCGTACACCGTCGCCCCCGCCTACCCGGACGTGTTCCTCACCGACGAACGGGAGCGCAGGGCGGTGACACGCCGCTATTACGCGCCGTCCGCCACGCGCGCGCAACGGCTGGGCGCCCTCCGGGAGTACGGGGCGCGCTGGGTGCTGCAGAAGGACGGCGGGCCCGGCCTGCCGCCCGACGACCCGGCCCTGCGGTGTGCCGCCCGGGGCCCCGGAGGA
Organism: Streptomyces mobaraensis; assembly: GCF_020099395.1. NCBI lineage: Bacteria > Bacillati > Actinomycetota > Actinomycetes > Kitasatosporales > Streptomycetaceae > Streptomyces > Streptomyces mobaraensis. Next base: position 4,671,544 of record NZ_CP083590.1, read on the forward strand.
CTGATGTTGCTGGAGGTACAACGATGAGTGCGCCGGACGACGGGCCTCCGTCCCGGGACGGCTTCGCGCGCTGGATCACCGGCCGGGCCTCCTGGCCCGTCCTGGCGGCGGCCCTGCTGGTCTATGTGCTGAGCGCCGGGCGGATGCTGGGCGTCCGCCGGGCGGGCATGGACAACGCAGTCGTCGTCCGGGCCGCCCGTGCCCTGCTGGAGGGCGCCTCGCCGTATGCGGACAAACGGTTCCTCTATCTGCCGGGCGCGGTGTTCGCGGCGCTGCCGCAGGCGCCGTTCGGCAACGCGACGCTGTCCCGCGCGGTGCCGTTCGCCACCGCCGCCCTGGTGCTCGCCGGCGTCGCGCTCGCCCTGCGGATCTTCGACGTCCGGGCGGACAGCCGGCTCGCCGCCGCCCTGACCGCCGGACTGGGCCTCTTCCTCCCCTTCCAGAGCATCGTCCACCTGGGCAACTGGACGGCAGCCTCGGCCGTGGCCTTCCCCGCCGCACTGCTGCTGGCCCTCCGCGGCCGCTGGACCGCGGCCGGCGTCACCGTCGGCCTGGCCGTCGCGCTCAAGCCGATGCTCGTGCCGCTGCTGCTGCTCTTCGTCCTCGCCCGGCGGTGGCGGGCGCTGACCTGGGCGGTGGCCCTGCCCGCGGCGATCTCCCTCGCGGCGGCGCTCGCCATGCCCCGGCCGGGGCTGTTCCTCACCAAGACGCTGCCGTTCCTGCTGCACGGCCAGGACGACTACGCCGCGCCCTTCGACGCCTCGTGGACCGCCGTCCTGCCCCGCCTCGGCGTCCCCCACCACCTGGCGTTCGTCCTCGCCGCCTGCGCCGCCGCGGCGGTGCTCGCGGTCGCCCGGCTGCGCTGGCGGCGCGGCGGCGACGAGGCGCTGCGGCTCGTCGAGTGCGGGGCGCTGCTGATGCTCGCCGCGTTCCTGGTGTCCCGGCCGTCCTTCCTGCACTACGCCCTGGTGATCGTGCCGGCGCTGGTCGCGTCGGTGGTGGTGCGGGGTGCCGCCGCGCGCTCGGTGTGGTTCTGGATGGCCCTGCTGCCGCAGCTCGCCGGGGTGTCCTGGCCCGAGCTGGGGAGCGCGCGGCGGCACGCCTTCAAGGACATCGTGATGTTCACCGGGATGGCGGCGGTGCTCGCGGTCAGCGCCTGGCGGAGCCGTCCGCGGACCGCCCGGACGGTGACTGTCAGTGGTGCCGTCTACTCTCTGAGTAGTGATCCGGGTCCCCGGGATCCTTCCGAGATGAGGTGACTTGTGCCCGCCGCGCCCCCGCGTCCCGTCCCCGACGTCAGCGTCGTCGTCATCGTCCACAACGACGAGGACCGGCTGCCGCGCGCCGTGCGGTCCGTCCTCGGCCAGTCGCTGCGCAACCTCGAAGTGATCGTCGTGGATGACTGCTCCACCGACGGCACCCCCGAGCAGGTGCGTCGGCTGGCCGCCGCCGACCCGCGGGTGAGCGGCCTCCGGCTGCCCGTCAACAGCGGCGGCTGCGGGGCGCCGCGCAACGCGGGCATCGACGCCGCCCGCGCGCCGTACCTGATGTTCCTCGACAGCGACGACGAACTGCCGTACCACGCCTGCAAATCGCTGCTGCTCACTGCCGAACGGACCGGCGCCGACCTGGTGACCGGCGAGGTCACCCGGTTCTACGAGGCCACCGGCACCACCGGCCTCTGGTACCCCCGCCTGTTCTGCGAACCCCGCGTCGTGGAGGGCATCGAGTCGGCCCCCGAGTACTTCCTCGACCACCTCTCCACCAACAAGCTCTACCGCGCCGGCTTCCTCGCACGTCACCGGCTGCGCTTCCCCGAGGACATCCACTACGAGGACCTGTACTTCAGCGCCCGCGCCTACACGCTCGCCGAACGCTTCGCCGTCGTCCCCTGGTCCGTCTACACCTGGCGGCTGGCCGCCGACCCGGCCACCCTCTCCATCTCCTCCAGCCGGCACCGCATCCGCAACGTCGAGGACCGCATCACCGCCTCCCGGCTGACCGACGCCTTCCTGGAGGAGGTGGGCCGCACGGCGCTCAGACCGGCCAAGGACGAGGCGTTCCTCCGCCACGCCCTGCGGCTCCACCTCGGCGACCTGCCGTTCCGGGACCGGCGGTGGACCGAGCGGTTCGCGGAGGTCGTCACCCCCTTCCTGGCCGACATCGACCCGAGGGCGGTCGAGGCCCTCCCCCGGGAGCAGCGGATCTGCCAGTACCTGCTGAGCGCCGGGCGCCTCGCCGAGGCCGCCGAGTGCGCGCGCACCCTCGACCGGCCGCGGATCGCCCCGCGCCACGTCGTCCGGCACCAGGGGCGCACCTACTGGGGCGGCACCGCGCCCGCGGACGCGCGGGAGGCCGCCGCGCTCGACGTCACCGACTGGCACCTGGACGCCCAGCCCTTCACCACCGGCCCGCTGCGCCACGAGGTGACGCTCGTCGAACCGCACGGCACCCGGCTGCGGATCACCCTGCGCACCTACGACCCGGGCGGCCTGCTCGCCGGGCCCGCCGACGTCACGGCCGAACTCCGCGTCGCCGCCCGGGCCGCCCCCCTCGTCATCCCCTTCGGCTACGCCCCGGCGCCCGACGACGCCGGTGTCCGCAGCGCGGAGCTCGTCCTCGACCTGGCCCGGGTGCCGCTCGGCCCCAAGGGCTTCACCGGCCGGCGCCATCCGGTGGTGACCCTCGGCCGACTGGGGCTGCGCCGCACCGATCCCGTCCTCGCCCCCACCGGCCGGCCCGCGCTGCGGACCCGTGTCGGCGGGCACGACGTCCGCGTCGGCTGCGAGGACGGGGGCCCGGGACGGCTGGAGATCCGGTGGGAGCGGACCGGCCCGCGGGCCCGCGCCGAAGCCCTGGCCCCGCACCTGGAACCCGTCCGCGCCCGCTGCGCGCGGCTGGCCCGCCGCGCCACCGGGCCCGGCGCCAAGGCGCTCGTCTCCCACGAGCTCCACCGGCTCCCCGTCGACGAACAGCTCGTCGTCTTCGAGGCCCTGGAAGGCCGCGGTTACGCCGACAGCCCCCGCTACATCCACGAGGAGCTGCTCCGCCGCGACCTCCCGCTGTACGCCGTCTGGTCGTACACCGGCAGCCGGGCCGGCTACCCGAAGGGCGTACCGCTGGTCCGGCGCGGCAGCTGGGAGTACGTCCGGACGGTCGCCCGCGCCCGCTACTGGATCGACTCGCACGGCTTCCCCGCCCACATCCCCAAGCACCCCGGCACCCGCTACCTCCAGACCTGGCACGGCCAGGCGCTCAAGCACATGGGCTACGACGCCCCCGAGCTGCGGCTCGCCGGGCCCGCCCGGCGGGCACGGCACCGGGCCATGGTCGACCGCTGGGACGCCCTCATCGCCCCCAGCGAGGAGTTCGAACGCACCTTTGTGCGCGGCAACGCCTACGGCGGCGAGCTGCTGCGCACCGGCCTCCCGCGCAACGACGTCCTCGTCCGGTGGAACGAGCCCGCCCAGCGCGAGCGCGCCGCCGCCGCCCGCGAGCGGCTCGAAATCCCCGACGGGAAGAAGGTGCTGCTCTACGCGCCGACGTTCCGCGACGGCGCGCGGGCCAGCGGCGAGTCGATCCGGGTGGACCTGGAGGAGCTGGTGCGCCGGGTGGGAGACGAATGGACGGTGGTGGTCCGGCCGCACTACTACGAGCGGTTCACGGTCGCCCGGGAGGTGGGGCACGCGGTGCGCGACGGGCGGGAGTTCGCCGACCTGAACGACCTGCTGCTGGCCTCGGACGCACTCCTCACCGACTACTCGTCCGTGATGTTCGACTACGTCAACCTGGGCCGGCCGGTGCTGCTCTACGCCGACGACTACCCGGCCTACCGGTCCACCCTGCGCGGCACCTACTACGAGCTGACGGACATCGCGCCGGGGCCGCTGCTCACCGGGACCGGCGACCTCGCCGCGGCGCTACGGGACCTGGGCGCCGTGCGGGAGGAGTGGGCGGGGGCGTACGAGCGGTTCCGGGCGCGGTTCAACCCGTACGAGACCGGGCGGGCCGCCAAGGCCGTGGTCGACCTCTTCTTCACCGGGGGCGCACGATGAACCGGCCGCCGGGGAGCCGGGGTTCCGCCGCCTCCCGCCGCAACCTGTTCCTGGTCGGCATCGACGTGGACTCGATGGGCGGCTCCCAGCGGGTCCTGCACACCCTCGCCCAGGGCTTCGCGGAGCGCGGGCACCAGGTGGAGCTGATCGGCATCCGGCCCAGCCCCGAGCCGCACACCTACCACGCGCGCCCCGCGTACCGCCGGGCCACGCTGCACCGCATGCCGGCGGCGCCCGCCCGGGACGCCGTCACCCCGGCCGAGCGGCTGCGGCCGTCCCGGCTGCGGGCCCTGCGCGCCGCGCGGCGGGACGGGGAGCGGGCCCGGGAGCGGCTCGCCCGGCGGTTCGCGGCCGTGCCGCACGGCTACGTCGTCATCGGGTCGCCGTGGGCGGCGGACTGGCTGCGGACGGTGGACCACCGGCACCTGAAAGCCGTCGGCCAGTACCACGAGTCCTTCGCGCAGGCCGCGGCGTCCGCCAACCTCCGGCTGATCCTGCGGCACTACCCGGCCCTGGAGAAGGCGGTGTTCCTCAGCGAGCCGGACGCCGAGGAGTTCCGCCGCCGGCGTCTGCCCAACGCGGCGGTGGTGCCCAATCCGCTCCCCTTCGCCCCCGGTCCGCCGGCGCCGCTGGACACCCGGTGCGTCGGCGCGGTCGGCCGGCTCGATCCGGTCAAACGGCTCGACCGCCTCGTCGACGCGTTCGCCGCGGCCTGCGCGGGGCGGCCGGACTGGGAGCTGCACTTCTTCGGGGACGGCCCGGAGGAGGCGGCCCTGCGGGAACGCGCCGTACGGCACGGGATCGCGGAACGGGTCCGCTTCCGGGGCACCGTCCGCGACATGGCCGCCGCCTACCGGGAGCTGTCCGTGGTGGCGCTCACCAGCGAGTGCGAGGGCCGGCCCATGGCGCTGACGGAGGCGTCCGCCTGCGGGGTGCCGTGCGTGAGCTTCGATCTGTCGGGCGGTGTGCGGGAGTTGGTGGACCACGGGCGGACCGGGGTGCTGGTGCCGCCGGGGGACGGGGACGCTCTGGCCGCGGCGCTGGGGGAGCTGGTGCGGGACGCGGGGCTGCGGGAGCGGTACGGGCGGGCCGCGCGGGAGCACGTGGCGCCGCTGGCGCTGCCGAGGGTGCTGGACCGGTGGGAGGAGCTGTTCGAGGAGGTGGACCGGTGAGGGCGGGGCATGGGAGTGGTCTTCGGTGGTGTCTTCGCATGGTTCGGAAGGTGGGGGACGGGCGCGGCCTGCGGTGGCGCCGGAAGGCGGGTGCGGGGTGCGGTGTCCGGTCTCGTTGGTGCCGGGGCGGTTCCTCGCGGCGTCGGTGGGAGCGGGTGGCGGGGGTCTGGTCCGGGTGGGGTGCGGCGGGTCCGTTCCGGTCGTTCCCGGGGTTACGGACGGGGGGGTCGGCGGCGGCGGAGCCGACTTGCGGCCAGGAGCAGCGCGCACCGCAGTCCGGCGGCGACCCGCAGGGAGAGCGAGCCGTTCGCCGCCGCGTACGGGCGCACCAGCAGCAGCCCGTGGCGGGCGCTCGGCAGGGCGCGGCGGCCCAGGGTGCCGCCGGCCGCCCGGACGGTGGTGCGGATGACGCCGCCGTGCGCGCAGTGCAGCCGGACCCGCAGGTCCCAGGTGCGCGGCCGCCCGCCGTGCCCCGGCGCGGCCAGCGGGGCCAGGCCGACCCACAGCCGGGCGGTCCAGTCGGGGCCGTCGGGCGAGAGGGAGGCGCTGACTTCGAGCGTCGTGCCGCCGCCGCGCGGCCGGAGTTCGAGGTCCACGGTGTGCGGGCGGGCCGTGGCGAGCCGTCCGTAGAGTTCGTGGACGCGCAGCCGGAGTTCGGCCCGGGGCGGGCCGGTCAGCAGGCGGAGCGTGGCGTCGACGGTTACCGGCAGCCGGCGGGCGGGCGCGGCGCCGGGGCCGACGAGGCCGTCCAGGGTGACCGCGGGCAGGTCGTCCGCCCAGACGGGACGGTCGCCGGCCCGGGCGTAGGGCGGCAGCAGCCGGGCCGGGCGGGCGGCGAGCTGGGCGAGGCGGTCCAGGTCACGCGGGTCCGCGGCGGCCAGGACGACCCGGGCGATCCAGCGGGCGGGGGCCCGGGCCGCGGCCAGTTCCGCCTCGGCATAGCCGGTCAGGCACTCGCGGGTGGCGCGCCACCAGGCGTGCCGGTAGCCGTCGCCGCGGGCGGGCAGCTCCCGGACGTACATGCGCAGGTCGTGGTCGAGGAACTTCACCCGGGCGGCGTGCGCGAGCGGGTCCCGGCCGGCCGCACGGTAGATCTCCACCCCGCGCCGGTGGGCGCGCAGCCGGGCGTGCCAGTTGCCGATCCGGTCCCGGTCCAGGGAGATCGACGGCCGGCGGGCGCCGCGCCGCACGTGCCAGACGTAGACGGTGTCGGGGACGGTCGCGATGCGGGGGGCGGCGGCGAGGAGGCGGGCGCTGAACACGAAGTCCTCGTAGGGATAGGCCCCTTCGGGGAAGGTGACGCCGTGCTCGGTGAGGAAGCGGCGGTCGTAGAGCTTGTTGACGCAGAGGGTGTCGTGGAGGAGCGCGGGGTGGTGCTCGGGGGAGCGGTGCAGGGCGGCGGCGCGGTAGAGGCCGGGCTGCCAGCGGGTGTCGAGGCGCTGGGGGAGTTCCCGGCGTACGCACAGGCCGGCGGCGACGGGCGCGTCATGGCGGAGGGCGGCGGCCAGGAGCGTCTCCGCGGCGCCTTCGGGGAGGACGTCGTCGCTGTCGAGGAACATCACATAGGGCGTCCCCGCGGCCCGGACGCCGTCGTTGCGCGGGGTGCCGCAGCCGCCGCTGTTGACGGCGCGGTGGACGACCCGGAGCCGGGGGTCGCGGGCGGCCAGCCGGTCGAGGACGGCGCCGGTGCCGTCCGTGGAGGCGTCGTCGACGGCGATGACCTCGGCGACGGCGGGACCTTGCGCGAGGGCCGACCGCACGGCGGTGGCGATGTGGGAGGCGTCGTCGTAGCCGATGACGATCACGGTGACGAGGCCGGTGGGCAGGGTGCCGGGAGCGTATGGCAGGGCAGGGGTTCCGCTCTCGTTCACTGTCACGAAAGACATTTTTATCGGTCAAGAGGGATGAATCGGGTGATTCTGGGTCCGGGTGTGCCGGGCGCGGGTCGCTGATCACGGACGGGGTCGTTGATCGTGGACGGAAGGGGGAGGCGATGGTGCGGGGGCCATTGCGCGCGGTGCTGACCGGGCGGGGCGGTTCCGGGGCCGCGGCCGGGGACCGCGCGGACGTCGGAGACGGTGCCGGAGAGGGCGTCGTCGGGAAGGGGGGCGGCGCGGGAGCGGCGGCCGGGCCGGTGCCCGGGGCGCGGGACGGCGGGCGCGATACGCCGCCCGGGCGGGCGCGGGGGCGGCCGGACGGGACGGCCGGCGCCGGCGGCGCGGGCCGCGCGGGCCGCTCGCGTGCGGCGATGGCGGCCGTCCTGCTGCCGGCCGGGGTGATGGTCGTCCTCGGTCTGTGGGGGCTGGATCGCGGGACCGTGTGGCGCGACGAGGGGGCCACCCTTCAGGTCGCCCGCCGGTCGCTGCCGGAGCTCTTCAGGCTGCTCCGCGACATCGACCTCGTCCACGGCATGTACTACCTGCTGATGCACGCCGTCGTGGCCGTGCACGACGACGAGGTGACGCTGCGGCTGCCCTCCGTCGTCGCGGCGGCCGGGACGGCGGCGCTCGTCGCCGCGATCGGGTGCCGGCTCGCGCGGCCCCGGGTGGGGCTGTGGGCCGGGCTGGCGTACGCGGTCACCCCGTTCGTCGGGCACTACGCCCAGGAGGGGCGCTCCTACGCGCTGGTCGCGGCGGGCGCCGCGGGGGCCACCTGGCTGCTGGTGCGGGCCGCGGAACAGGGGACCGGGCTCCGCTGGGCCGGCTACGGGGCCGCCGTCGCCGTCACCTCCCTGCTGCACGAGTTGGCGATCCTGCTGCTCGCGGCGCACGGGCTGACCCTCCTCGCCTCCCGGGTGCCGTGGCGGACCTGGCGCGGGTGGCTGTGCGCGGCTCTCGCCGCGTGCGCGGCGGCGGCTCCGTTGGCGGTGCTGTCCCGGCGGCAGAGCGCGCAGGTCTCCTGGATCCGGACGCCCGGATACGCGGAGGCGAAGGGGCTCGTGCTCGCCTTCACGGGCCCCACCGGCCTCGTCGCCGGCGTGACACTGGCGCTGGCCGTGCTCGCCCTGGTGGCGCCGCTGCCGCGGACCGGCCCGCCCGGGGCGCGGCGGCTCCCGCTGAACGCGGTGGCCCTGCCGCTCGCGGCCGTACCGCCCGTCCTCCTCTACGCCGCGTCGCAGCGCACGCCCCTGTTCCTGGACCGGTACCTGCTGTTCAGCCTGGCGGGTGTCCCGCTGCTGGCCGCCGCGGGGCTGGAGCGGGTGCTGGGGGCGCTGCCCGGGCGGCGGGCGGTGGCGGCGGCCGGGGCGGTGCTGGTGGCGACCGGGTTCCTGTGGCAGCTGCCCCAGCAGCAGCGCGAACGGCTGCCGGGCAGCCGCGGGGACGAACCGGCGGGGGTGGCCCGGGCGCTCGGGCGGCTGGCGCGGCCGGGGGACGCGGTGCTGTTCCTGCCGCACCACGAACGGCGGATAGCCCTGTTCTACCCGGAGGAGTTCACCGGCCTGCGAGACCTCACCCTCGGGCGCTCGGCCGCCGCCTCCGGCACGCTCTACGGGGAGGAGACCGGCGCGGCGGAGCTGCGCGGGCGGCTGGCCGCGCTGCCGGCGGACCGGCCGGTGTGGGTGGTGTCGGACACGACCACCGTCGGCGGCCGCTGGTTCCGCGCCCAGCGCGCGGAGACCGCCAAGACCCGGGTGCTGGCGCAACTGTGCCGCGAGCGGCCGGAGTCGACGGTGTACGTGCGCGGGGGCTCGGTCTCGGAGTACCGCTGCGGCCCGCGGCGGGGGCGGGGGCCGTGACCGGCGGGGAGGGGCGGCCGGCGCTCGTCCGGCCGCCGCTCCCGGCGGGTGTCGCGCTACTTCACCGCGCCCGCCATCACACCGCTGACGAACTGCCGTTGGAAGGCGAAGAACACCGCCAGCGGCACGATCATGGAGAGGAAGGCACCCGAGGCGAGGATGTCCACGTTGTCGCCGAACTGCCGGACCTGCTGCTGGAGCGCCACGGTGATCGGGGGGTTGGCGCTGTCCGCGAAGATCAGCCCGACCAGCATGTCGTTCCACACCCAGAGGAACTGGAAGATCCCCAGGGAGGCGATGGCCGGGCCGCCCAGCGGCAGCACCACCCGGAAGAACAGCCGGAACTCGCCCGCGCCGTCCAGCCGGGCCGCCTCCAGGAGTTCGCGGGGGATCTCGGCGAAGAAGTTGCGCAGCAGGAAGATGGCGAACGGCAGCCCGAACGCCGTGTGGAAGAGCACCACGCCCACGGTCGTCTCGAAGATGCCGAGCGTGTTGAAGAGCTTCGCGACCGGGATGAGGGCGACCTGGACGGGCACCACGAGGAGGGCGACGACGGCCATGAACCACCAGTCCCGGCCCGGGAAGTCGAGCCAGGCGAAGGCGTAGCCCGCGAACGCGCCGACGAGGATCACCAGGACCGTCGCCGGCACGGTGATGAAGGTGGTGGTGAGCAGCGAGTGCATCACCTTGTCGTTGTGGAACAGAGTGTCGTAGCTCGACGTCGTCAGCTGCCCGGGGTGGCTGAAGACCTTCCACCACCCGGAGGCCGCGATGTCCGACCGGTCCCGGAGCGAGGAGAGGAGCAGTCCGACCGTCGGCATCAGCCAGAACAGCCCGACGGCGACGAGGAAGAACCGGGTGACGCCGCCGCCGAGGCGGGAGGCCAGCCGGGCGGGCAGGGACCGCCGGCGCCGCACGGAACCGACGGAGGGCGCGGGTGCGCCGGTGAGGGGGTCCGCAGTGGTCATCGCCGCCGCTCCTTACGCATGCGCCGGATGTTCACGATCACCACCGGCAGCACCAGCAACAGCAGAAGCACGGCGATGGCGCTGCCCAGCCCCTGGTTGACGGCCGTGCCGAAGGACGACTGGTAGAGCTGGAGCGCCAGCACGTTGGCGTCCGGCAGGCTGGAGCCGGGGGCGATGATGTACACGAGGTCGAAGATCTTCAGGACGTTGATCACCAGCGTGATGACGACGACCCCGAGCACGGGCGCCAGCAGCGGCACCGTGACCCGGCGGAAGACCTGCCACTCGTTGGCGCCGTCCACCCGGGCGGCCTCCAGGAGTTCGCGGGGCACGCCCGCCAGGCCCGCCGCGATGAGCACCATCGCGAAGCCGGCCCACATCCAGATGTACGCGCCGATGATCGAGGGGGTGACCAGCGTCGGGCCGAGCCATTCGGCGCCGCCGTAGCGCTCGGCGAAGTTGCCCGCCGGGAGCCGCAGCCGGGCGCCGTCGGCCTTCGCCGGGAGCGTGAACGTCCCGTCGTCCGCGGTGGTGGCGGAGGCCACCGTCCGGCCGTCCCGCACGGCCTGCACGGTGATGCCCGACAGGGCCTTCTCGCCCTGGTCGATCCGGCCCGGCGTGCCGCCGCCGCCCCGGACGAAGTCCAGCCAGACGGTGCCCGTCACCTTCCCGGGCTCGGGCCGGGCGGCCACGGCGTCGCGCGCCCCCTTGGCGTCCTCCGGCTTCACCGCCACCAGCGGCACCGCCGCCGGACTGCCCTGTTTCAGTACCGCCTTGGAGGTGAACGAGCCGTCGGAGGCGGCGGCCAGGTCGCCGTTGGGCCGGGGCCGGGCGCCCGGGTAGGGCGCGGGGTCGGAGAAGGTGTCGTGGATGCCGACCCAGACGGCGTTGGCGACGCCGCGGTCCGGGTCCTGCTCGTACACCAGGCGGAAGATGATGCCCGCGGCGAGCATGGAGATCGCCATCGGCATGAAGACGATCATCTTGAACGCCGTTCCCCAGCGCACCCGTTCGGTCAGCACGGCGAAGATCAGGCCGAGGACGGTGGCGATGCTGGGGGCGACGACGACCCAGATGACGTTGTTCTTCAGGGCGGTGCGGATCCGGTCGTCGGAGAAGACCTCGTGGTAGTTGTCCAGCCCCACGAAGCCGTCGCCCGAGGCGTCGAAGAGGCTGCGGTGGACGGACCAGCCGATCGGATAGACGACCAGCGCGCCCAGCAGGGCCAGCGCGGGCAGCAGGAACACGGCGGCCACCCAGGGGCGGGTGCCCAGGACGGTCCGCCGTCCCCGCTGTTTGCGCGCCGGCGGCACGGTGCCGGGGCCCGGTGGGACCCCCGTCGTGACGGAGCTCATGGGACCGGGCCCGTCAGTTCTTGAACGCCTTGGCCGCGTCGGCCTCCAGCCGCTGCTGGATGCCCGCCACGTCCGCCGGGTTCCGCAGGAAGTCCTGGAGGGCCTTCCACTCGCCCTGGCCCGGCTTGCCGCCGAAGGCCGCCGGCGCCTGGTCCGACATGTCGAACCGGAACGCGTCGCCGGACCGGACCAGCGCCTTGGCGATGGTCCGCTGGGTGTCGTCCGGATAGGCGGCGAGGTCCAGGTTCTTGTTGCCCGAGATGAAACCGCCCCGGTGGGCCCAGACCTGTGCCGCGTCCGGCGAGGCCAGGAACGTCAGCAGCGCCTGCGCGGCCTGCCCGTCCTTGAGCGCCACGCCCACGTCGCCGCCGGTGACCACCGGGGCCCGGTCGCCGACCTTCGGGAACGGGAAGACCTTGGCGTCCGTGCCGATCTTCGCCTTGGCCGCGGTGATGTTCGCGGCGGCGAAGTCCCCCTCGTAGACCATGGCGGCCTTCGCCTTCTCGCCGCCGCTGAACGTCTGGGTGACGGAGGTGGGGAACTGTGTCTGGAGCGCCCCGCTGTTGCCGCCCGCCAGCAGCTCCTTCTTGCCGAGCAGCTGCCCCAGCGTGGTGAGGGCGTCCTTGACGGACGGATCCGTCCACTTGATCTTGTGGGCGGCCAGCTGGTCGTACTTCTCGGGACCGGCCTGGGAGAGGTAGATGTTCTCGAACCAGTCGGTGAGCGTCCAGCCGTCCGCGCCGCCGACGGAGACCGGGGAGACGCCGTAGTCGGCGATCGCCTGGGCCGTCTTCAACAGCTCCGGCCAGGTCGCCGGCTCCTTGACGCCCGCGGCGTCGAAGATCTTGGTGTTGTACCAGACCAGCGACTTGTTGCTGGCCTTGAAGTAGACCCCGTACGGCTTGCCCTGGTGGGAGCCGAGGTCCACCCAGCCCTTGGCGAAGTTCTTCCGCAGCTCCGCCGTGGCCTCGGTGGAGAGCGGTTTCAGCCAGCCCTTCTCCGCGAACTCGCGCAGGGCGCCCGGCTGTTGCAGGAGTGCGACGTCCGGCGGGTCGCCGCCCGCGACCTTCGAACCGATGAACGCCGACATGTCGTCACCGCTGGGGACGTACGACACCGAGGCGCCGGTGCGCTTGGCGAACTCGTCGAGGACCTTGGTGAAGTTGGCCTGCTCGGCGCCGGTCCAGACGGCGGTCACCTTGATCTTCTGCCCGTTCAGCTTGGGGAGCCGGACGGTGTTCGGTATGACGTCCGAGGAGCCGGACGCGGTGGCGTTCGGCTTCCCCTCGTCCTTCTCCCCGTCGCTGTCACCGTCACCGCCGCAGGCCGCCGCCGACAGGGCCAGGGCGCCCGAGGCCAGTACCGCCAGCGCGCCGCGCGCCACGCGGTTCCTCCACAGCGTTGTACGCATTGCCGTCCCTTCCGTGCCCGGTCGCAGCGGACGGCCGCCCCGTACGTCGTCCCCCGTACGACCGCACTCCCGTGCGACAGTCCTACGCCGCACCGGAGGTGCCCGCAATAGCGGCTCCGGTGTCAACTAGCCGATCGTGACCGGGATGTGATGTCGCGTGGGCGACGGTCGGAAACGGCCGGGGAGGAGTGGGAACGGTGGGGTGGAAGGGTCCGGAAGGTGCCGTTGGCGCCGGTTCCGCCCGGGGTGTCGGCGGGGGCTTCCACGGCTGGGGCCGGTGCCGGGGCCAGGGACGGGGTACGGGGTGGTGGTGGGCGTCCGCCGGGCCGCGCGCCGGTGATCGCGGTGGCCCGGCCCGGCCCACCACCGGCACCGGCATCGACGGCGGCGCGCGGCCGGTCTCGGCGCGGCGCCGCTACCGTCATGTGCCCGCGGTGACGCGGGTCCGGTCTTGGTGCGGCGCCACCATCGGCATGTGCCCGTGGTGATGGGGGCGCGGCACCGCGCCCGCGTCACCGCCGGCTCACAGCAGGGGCGGCGCCGGGCGGGCGCCCGCCGACTGGGCGGCCCGTTGCAGGGCGCTGGCGAGCAGGGCCAGGTCGGTCGGGCCGTTGCCCAGTTCGCGCACCGGCCGGCGGGTCGGCGGATCGCCCATGCGCTGCCAGTCCAGCGGGACCACGGTCGGGCGGAGCGTCGCCGTCCGGGGGATGCGGCCGGTGACCCGGCCCGCCTGGAACGGGGTCACGGCCTCGTCGTCGGGACGGCGCAGCCGGCCGCGGCCGGGGGCCGGTCCGCCGTCGCCCTGGGCCCCCGCCTCGGCCGGGGCGATCTCCAACGCCGCGCGCAGCGCCGCCCGTTCGGCGGCTTCCGTGCCGTCGGTGCGGTCCGGGCGGCCGGAGGCGGCTACCAGGTGGATGCCGAGCCGCTCACCGTCCCGGGCGACGGCCTCCAGGGCCCGGACCACCGAACCGGCGGCCGGCCGGCCGGTGCTGCCGAGGGCCGGCGCGACCAGGGCGTCGTAGTCGTCGACCAGGACGACGAGCCTCGGCAGCGCGGTCTCCGCCGTCCGGGCGGCGCTGTCGCCGCCCCGCGCGGGGCGCAGCCGGAGGGTGCCGGTGGGGGGCGAGTCGAGGTCGCCGGACGACGGGTCGGCAGATCGCCGGGGGGTCACCACCTGGGGCGGCGGCGAGGTGTGCCGCTCGTGCCAGGCGGTGAAGTCGAGCGTGCCCAGCAGCTCGGCGCGGCGTTTCAGCTCCGAGCCGAGGGCCTGCGCGAACTCCCGCATCCGGACCGGGTCGGAGGCGGCCAGGTAGGTGGAGACGTGCGGCAGGTCCGTGCACACGCGCAGGCCCTCGCCGCGTTCGGCCGCCGCGCCGTCCACGAGGACGAGGGAGAGCCGGTCGGGGCGGTCGGCGGCGGCGAGCGAGGCGGCCAGCGAGCGCAGCAGCTCCGTCTTGCCGCTGCCCGGCCCGCCCTCGACCAGCAGGTGCGGGCCGTCGGCCGCCAGGTCGACGGCGAGCGGACCGTGCGGGCCCGCGCCGAGGACGGCGACGGCCCGGCCGCCGGGGCGGCTGCCGGGGTCGGTGGCCTCGGCCCAGCGGGCGGTCAGCGAGGCGGGCGTGGCGCGGGCCAGACCGAGCTCGTCCAGCAGCCGCGCGGTCCTGGGCAGGGCGGCGACGCGCGCCGAACGGCCCGTCGGGTCGGCGTCGGTGACGCGCAGCGGTGCGAGGGCCCGGGCGAACCGCTCCGCCCAGGCGCCGGACACGGCGTCCACGGCGGCCACGACCGAGCCGCCGGGCGGCGGGGCGGAGCCGGACCGGTCGCCCGGCCGCGCCGTCCGCTCGATGACCTGGACCACCGTGGCCACGTCGCCGCCGAGCAGCGCCACCGCGCCGCAGTGCGGGAACGCGGGGGAGCCGGCGGCGGCGGTCTCCAGCGCGGCCGAGACCGGGGAGCTGGCCGTCGTCGCCGGTGCCTCGGCGAGGCAGATCAGGTGGATGCCCGCGGCGGCGCCGCGCGCGGCCAGCCGGGCGACGGTCTCGCGGAGCGCGGACGTGCCCGGGTCGCCGTCCACGATCACCACCGTGTACGGGCCGGGGTGACGGTCGGCCGCCGCCGCGACGTCCTCCAGGGGCGCGGTCGGCCAGCCCGGGCCGAGCGGGCCATCGTCCAGCCGGCGCACCAGCTCGGCGGCGCGTGCCGCGGCCTGCTCCCGGTCATAGGCGACCAGCAGCCGGCAGTCCTGGCCGTAAGCCGGGCGGAGGTGCGGGAGCCAGCCCAGCCAGGCCCACTCCGCCTGCCGCCGGTCCGCGGGACGGGCCGGGTCGGCGGCGATCAGGACGAACTCCAGCACCGACGGCGAGTGCAGGGCCGCCAGGTGGGCGAGGGCGGACCGGGCCAGCCCGGCCAGCCGCCCCCGGGGCCCGGCCAGACCGAGCGAACCGGCCTGCCGCAGGGCGACGGTGACGGGGACGGCGGGCAGCAGGGTACGGCCGGTGGCCGTGTCCGGGGCGGGGGCGTAGCGGTCGGCGGTGCCCAGGCGGACGGTCAGCAGGTCCGCGTGGTCCGGTCCGCGCTCCCACAGGCGCGGGCCCGGGCCGAGCGCCGTGAGCAGCACGGCGGCCGGGTCCGGCCAGCGCTCGCGCAGGCTCGCGGCGTCCGCGGCGGCGCCGCGGGCGTCCGCGCGTCCGGGGCCCGTTTCCGCGGGCACCCCGATGACCGGGGGTTGGGCGGCGTCGACGCCGGTGTCGGCGGTCTGCGGCTGGCGGTCGCCGCGACCGCCGGTGAGACGGCGCGCCCAGGCCGCTATGCCGCGGCCGCGGGGTCGCTTTCCGGGCGCGGGTGAGGGGGCGCCGTCGGGACCCGGCGCGGGTGCCGGGGCGGCGGGGCTTCCGTCCGCGTAAAGGGTCTGGGGGCCGGGGGCGGGAGCGTCTCCGGCGGCCTCGGGTTCGGCGGGGATCCGGGCGGTGACCTGAGGCGTTCGCGCCGCGAGCGCGTCGGTCCGGTGCTGCCCGCCGTGCCCGCCCGCGGTGGGGTGGGCGGTGCCGGAGGCGTCGGACGCCGGGGAACGGAGGTGCGCGGCGCCCCGGTGGTCCGTCGTCGGCGCGGCCGGGGCGTGCGCCGGATCCGCTTCCCGGGCGGTGCCCGGCGTCCGGCCGGCTTCGGATGCCGACGCGGCGTGCGGCCGAGGGTGGCCGGTGGCCCAGGAGGGGCGGCCCGCCTCCGATGGTGCGTCCAGCCCGGTGACGGGAGCGGTGTCCCGGTGCTCTGCGCGGGGCTGTTGGGGGACGTGAGGCGTCGTGTGGCCGGAGTGGCCGGGCAGGTGGGTGGGGCGCGGGTCATCGGCCGTTGAGGTCGCGGCGAAGCGGGCGGTTCCGGTGCTCGTCGTGCCCGTGCCCGTCCTGCCCGTGCCCGCGTCGTGCCGGACGCCGTTCGCGGGCGGGGCGGTCTCCGTCGTTCCGGCGTCCGTACGGCCGGCCGCCGACAGCCCGGCGCCCGACGCGTGCCCCCTGCTCACGGCGCCCGGCACCCCGGCGCCGCTCGCGGTCCTGGCCTGACCGGGAACGCCCGCGCCCGAGGCGGTGCGCCGGCTGTCGGCCGCCGTCAGGTCACCGTGCTGCGCGACGGCACGCCGAGCGGCGTCGAGGGCTTCCGCGCCCTCCGACCGGGAGACGCCGCCGGATGCACCGGCCTCCGCCCCGAACCCGCGCGCGTGCGTGCTGCGTTCGGAGTCGGCGGTCGTGGGAACGCGGGACGCCGCGGAACCCGCGCCGGTCACGCGGTCGCCACGACCGTCGGACGCCGCCGGGGGCGCTCCGGCGTTCCCCGGCAGCCCGTTCGCCGGGCCGGTGGAACGGGCGTCCCGAACGCCTCGCGTCCCGGCCGCGCGGCCGAACGCGTCGTCGGGGCCATCTGGTTCACCGTGAGCCCTTTGGCCGAGGGCGTCTTGAACGCGAGAGCCCTGTCCGGACGTGCCCGCCTGGGGGCCGTCGGGGCTTGCGGCTCCTCGCTGCGGCGCGGGGGCGCCGGCATCGTGGCCGGTACCGGCCGGGGCCGGGCCGCCCGTGCGTGAAGTCGTGGTCCCGGCGCGGCTGTCGGGAGGCGTGGTGCCTCCGTCGGTCGCGTGCCCGGCCTGGCCGGGCCGCTGCTCACCGGAACCGAAACCGGAACCGAGATGGGAACCCGGACCGAAGCCGGAATCGGAACCAGGACGGAAACGGGAGTCGGCCCCGGCCCCCTGGTCCCGACCGCCGTCCCCCCGGCCCGCAACGTGCGGGGACGCGCCCACGTCCGCTGCCCGGGTGCCGTCGAGGCCGCGCGCCCTGTCCGGTGCGGACGGTCCGTGCCCGCGCCCGGCCGCGCCCGACGCCTGGCCGCCGGCGTCCGTATGGCCCGACGCGCCGTGGGCGAAGCCGTTCGCCCGGGACGCGTGCGGCGCCGATGCGCCACCACGTCCCGTGGGGACCCCGGTGCCGGAGTACGCGGCTCCGCCACCATCAGCGGCCATGGCCACGTGGGCCTGGGTACGGGTGTCCGCGGTGGGTGCCTCGTACGGCCGCGCCGATCCGCCGGCCGCCACTCCGCGGCCGTGCGTGCCGTGGTCCTCGCCGTGCGGAGGGCCGGCCGGGCTCGGCGCCCGACCGTCCCCGCCCCCGGCCGCCGCTTCCTCGTGGGCTCCGACCCGGGGCCCGGCGTCCGAATGGGCGGTGACGGGGCGCGCGTCGGAACCGGCGGACACCACCGCCGGGCCTTTGGGAGAGGCATGGGCGCCCATGGTGGACGGGGCGCGGTGCTGCGCGCTTCCCGCTGTCGCCGGGCCGTCGCCGTCGCCGTCGCTTCTCCGAAGCGTGTGGTCCGTGTCCCGGGACGCGCTCGCCGGCCGGTGGGCGGGGACCCGTCCGGCCCGGGGCGCCCCGGTTTCCGGTCCGCGGCCGGCCGCGTTCTCGGCGTTCTCGGGACGGGACGGACGCGGGTCCGCCGCGCGGGCGTCCGCGCCCCTCCCCTCCCCGCCGGGCAGCCCGTGCGTGCGCGGGGCCGCGGCCCCGGAGCGAGGCCCGGCAGCCTGCCCCGGGCGGGGTGCGTCCGGGGCGGGATCGGCCGTCCGTACGGCGGACGCGACGTCGGCTGCCGTGGGGGAGTGGCCGGTTTCGTGGTGCCGACCGGTGTGCGCGGAGTCCGCGGCGGGTCGCCCGCCGGGCACGGCCGGTGCGGAACCCGCGCCGCCGTGCGGGGGTTCGTGCGTCCCGGCCGTCCTGCCTGTCGCGGCGGCCCCGGCGGAGCGTGTGGTGCGGCCGGGCGTCTCCGTGCGCCCTTGGGCGCCCTCGCGCAGGTCCGTCCTGGACGTGGCGGGTCGCCCGCCGGACCCGCCCGGCGTGCTCGACCCGGCCGAACCGGAACCCCCGGCGTCGCGCGGCGACGCGTGCCGCGTCCCGGCGGCGGCCATCCCGCCCGCGCCGCCCGCCGCGCGTCCGCCCCGGGGCCCGGGGACGTCCGTCCGGGTGACGGCCGTCGGACGGTGTGCCCGGGGCGTCACCCGAAGGTGTCCCTCGCCGTCGGGTGATGTGGGGAGGAGGAGGGGGGAGCCGGGCCCGTCCGCCGTCGTGCCGAACGCGGGGGCGGGAGCGGCGGAACGGCCGTCCGTGCCGTCGGGGCCGTGCAGGACCAGGGTCGATTCGCCCGCGCGGAGCAGTGCCCCGGGGCGGAACGGCACGGGGCGTTCGTCGACCGGGGTCGCGTCCAGGGTGGTGCCGTTGGTCGAGCCGAGGTCGTGGAGGGTCACGCGGCCGTCGTCGCCCAGGGTGACCGCGCAGTGCAGCCGGGAGACGTCCGGGTCGTCCACCGGGATGTCGGCCGCCGAGGAGCGGCCGATGCGGACCTCGCCGCCGTGCAACAGGTGCACTCCGCCCGCGTCCGGCCCGGAGACGACGTGGAGCCGGGCGGTGGTCTCCGCCGGCAGGGTGAGGGGCGTGGTGGGGTGCCGCTCGGGGTCGGCGGGGGTGCCGAGGGAGAGCACCGCGCCGTCGATCAGCGGGGGCTCGCCCAGCGCACAGCGGTGGGCGTCCAGCCGCTCGGTGCCCGCGTAGACGGCGACGACCCCGGTACCGAGGTCGGAACCGGCCGCGGCCAGGACGGCGGCCAGGCCGCTCGTCACACCGGCGAGGGCGGTGCCCGCCGGGGCGGTCACCAGAACGTCGCAGGCGTGCGCGGCGTGGCCGCCGAGCGACGGCCCGAGGACGGTCAGCCGGATCTGCATCGGCGTCCACAGTCCCTTCCTGCCCCTGACGCGCCCGACAGGGGCAGGAACTCCCCCACCGGCCGCACGGGCGCTTCGGCACGTACAGGTCACCACGGAGCGCGGGGCCTCGGCTCCGCCCCCACCGCACCGTGCTGCGAGCATCCTCGCACCTGCCACTGACAGCGCGCCCGGCGCAGGCCGATTCGTGATCTTGAAAATCGGCCGGCCCGTGCGGTGTGGTGGGGAAAACGTCCGATCGTGACTGTGGAGTGATCGGATCCTGGGTGACTTTCTTCCTCTCTTCTCCGCTTTCCTTCCTTTGGTGACACGCCCGGTGACGCCCCGCCTGCCTGCCGGAGCCCTGGCCGGAACTCCCGCCACCGCCCGTGGCAACCAACCGTCCCGGAGGCGCGTCTTTCCCCCATGCCCCACCGATTCGCCAGGACGGCGCCGCGTGGGGCCGCACTACAGTGGGCCGGAGGGCCGGTCCCCGGAAGACCGGGAGCCGGAAGGCCGGACACCGAACCGAAGACAACCGGTGGGAACCGGGAAGAACCGGAACGAAGAGGCGGCCCGGCATCCGGTCCGCGGCACGACCGCGGGCCGGCCACCGGGCCGGAGTACACGACCAGGGAGCGCATGACGTGCGGCCGGTAGGCAGCAAATACCTGCTCGAAGAGCCGCTCGGACGCGGGGCGACGGGCACGGTCTGGCGGGCGAGCCAGCGGGAGGCGGCGGGTGCCGAGGCGGCCGTGGCCGGGCAGCCTGGTGAGACCGTCGCCATCAAGGTCCTCAAGGAGGAGCTGGCCAACGACGCGGACGTCGTCATGCGCTTCCTGCGTGAGCGCTCCGTGCTGCTGCGGCTCACCCACCCGAACATCGTCCGCACCCGCGACCTCGTCGTCGAGGGCGATCTGCTGGCCCTGGTGATGGACCTGGTCGACGGCCCGGACCTGCACCGCTACCTGCGGGAGAACGGCCCGTTCACCCCGGTGGCCGCGGCCCTGCTGACCGCCCAGATCGCCGACGCCCTGGCGGCCAGCCACGCCGACGGCGTCGTCCACCGCGACCTCAAGCCGGCCAACGTCCTCCTGAAGAACGAGGACGGCCGGATGCACCCGATGCTGACGGACTTCGGCATCGCGCGCCTCGCGGACTCGCCCGGCCTGACCCGCACCCACGAGTTCGTCGGCACTCCGGCGTACGTCGCGCCGGAGTCCGCCGAGGGCCGCCCGCAGACCTCCGCCGTCGACATCTACGGCGCCGGCATCCTGCTGTACGAGCTGGTCACCGGCCGTCCGCCGTTCGCCGGGGCGACCGCCCTGGAGGTGCTGCACCAGCACCTGAGCGCGGAGCCGCGCCGCCCCACCACCGTCCCCGAGCCCCTGTGGACGGTCATCGAACGCTGTCTGAGCAAGCGCCCGGAGGGGCGGCCGAGCGCCGAGAACCTGGCCCGCGCCCTGCGCGTGGTGGCCGCCGGCATCGGTGTGCACGCCAGCCCCGCCCAGGCCGAGGCGGCGCTCGGCGTCGCGGCCCTGCTCGCCCCCGACCCGCAGCCGGCCCAGGTGCCCGGTACGGGCCTGGCGGGCCGGCAGGGCGGGCCCGGCGCCGGCTTCGGCGACGCGGACCCCACCCAGGTGCTGCCCCCGACCGTCGACCCGTCGGCCGGCCAGGGCCCGGGCGCCTACGACCCGAACGCGGCGACCAGCGTGCTGCCCAGCACCCCGCCGGGCGCGGACGCCGGCCCGACCCAGATCCTGCCCACCGGCTCCGCGCCGGGCCCCGACGGCACCCGGATCATGCCCACCGGCCCCGGTGGGTACGGCGGCGCGGACCCGACGCGCGCCATGCCGCCCGTCGGCCCGGACCAGCAGCAGGCCGACGGTCCGCACCCCTGGCAGACGCAGCTGCGCGCGGCCCGCGACCGCAACGACCAGACGCAGGTCCAGTACCTGGACCCCAGCGAGGACCCGCTGCGCCGGCGCCCCACGCGCCGCCCGGCCCCGCAGCAGCCGTACCAGCAGCCCCAGCAGCCTCCGTACCCGCAACAGGGCTACCCGGACCAGCAGGGTTACGCGAACCCGCAGTACCCCGGCCCCCAGCAGCCGCCGTACCCCCAGCAGGCACAGCAGTACCCGCCACAGCAGCCGCAGCAGCAGCGTCAGGCCGCGCCTCAGCGGCCCGCTCCCCAGCGGCCCGAGCGCCGTCGCCCCGAGCCGCGCCGGCAGCAGCCCGCGCCCGCGCCGGAGCCGCAGCGGTACGCGCCGCCCGAGCCGGAGCCCGCGCCCCGGCGCGAGCCCCGGCCGCCCCGGCAGCGCAGCGCGAACCCCATGCGCATCCCTGGCCTCGGGTGCCTCAAGGGCTGCCTTTTTGTGATCGTCATCCTGGTCATCGGCTCCTGGGCGGTATGGGAGTTCACCCCGCTCAAGGACTGGGTCGCCGACGGCAGGAGCTTCTGGGACGCCGCCTGGGACTGGGTCACCAAGGCCAAGGACTGGGTGTCCGAGCTGGGTTCGAAGGCGTAGTCCCGGGCGGACGGTCCCGGGGGAGCGGCCACGACGTGTTGACGACGGATCAGGCCGGGGTGGCGAAACGATGCGCCCCGGCCTCGAAAGCGCGACCGGCCGACGGGAACGCGACCGGCGGACGGCCGGGGTCCGGAGCGGGCCGCCACCCGTAGGGTGGCTTGTGCCGCGGAATGGGGCTCCGGCACCGGCCGGTGCCCCTAGCATCCCCTCGGCCGCGTAGGTTGTCGGTGACGCGCCTGTCGGATGTCGGAGGAGTCGGGGAACAGTCTTGGCACGGAAGATCGGCAGCCGGTACACCGCCCACCAGGTCCTCGGCCGGGGCAGCGCCGGAACGGTGTGGCTGGGCGAGGGGCCCGAGGGCCCGGTCGCGATCAAGCTCCTGCGTGAGGACCTCGCGTCCGACCAGGAGCTCGTCGGCCGGTTCGTCCAGGAGCGCGCCGCCCTCCTCGGTCTCGACCACCCGCGTGTGGTCGGCGTCCGCGACCTGGTCGTGGACGGCGCCGACCTCGCCCTGGTGATGGACCTGGTCCGGGGCACGGACCTGCGCACCCGGCTCGACCACGAGCGCCGGCTGGCCCCCGAGGCGGCCGTCGCCATCGTCGCGGACGTCGCCGACGCCCTGGCCGCCGCGCACAAGGCGGGGGTCGTCCACCGCGACGTCAAACCGGAGAACGTCCTCCTCGACATGCAGGGCCCGCTCGGCCCCGGCGGCGCCCACCCGGCGCTGCTGACCGACTTCGGCATCGCGCGCCTCGTGGACGCCCCCCGCCCAGCCCGGGACCGGCAGCCGGGCTCCGGCGCGGGCGGCCGGGCGGCCGGGCAGCGGAGCGTCATCGGGACCCCGGACTACCTCGCCCCCGAGATCATCGAGGGGCTGCCGCCGCGCGCCTCCGTCGACGTGTACGCGCTGGCGACCGTCCTCTACGAACTGCTCGCCGGGTTCACGCCGTTCGGCGGCGGGCACCCCGGGGCCGTCCTGCGGCGGCACGTCACCGAGACGGTGGCGCCGCTGCCGGGCATCCCCGACGAGCTGTGGCAGCTGATCGTCCAGTGCCTGGCCAAGGCGCCCGCCTCCCGGCTGCGCGCCTCCGAGCTGGCCTCCCGGCTGCGGGAGCTGCTCCCCGGACTGGCCGGGCTGCCGCCGCTCGACATCGACGAGCCGGGCGCCGAAGAAGAGGGGGCGCACGGGGAGTACGCCGGGCACGGTGAGCCCGGTGAGGCGTTCGCCGACGGCGCCGGGGCGCCCGGCACGGCGTACGACGGGCAGGGCGCGCCCGCCGGTACGGCGCCCGCGCCGCGTCGCCGGGGTGCGGTCCCCCTCGTGCCCACCCCCGCCTTCGACTCCACCCGGGACACGCATACGAGCATGCGCGTACCGGGTCCCGAGGAGCTCGCGGGCGGCGCGCACGGCACGGCCCGCGCTCCCCGGGCCGCCGGTGAGCCCCGGGCCGGCTCCGCCCGCCACCGCACCCCCGCCGAGGCCCGGCGCCGCCGCCGGATCAAGCTGGGCGCCGCGGCGGCGGCCCTGGCCGCCGCGGCGGGCGTGGGCGGCTGGCTGGCCACCGCGGACCACGACTCCGGCGACGCCAAGCCGGGCGTGCACCGCACGGACACCCCCCAGGGCGAGCTCCCGTAGCGGACCCCGCCCGCCCCGGAAGGGGCGCGCCGTCCACGTAGGAAGGGCACCCGGCCGCCCGGGGACCTCCGGGACCACCCCGCGCGCCCCCGGTTCCCGGCCGGACACCCCGGTCCCGCACGGCGTGCCCCGCCGCCCCGCGTACCGGTTAGGCTGGTTGCGTGGCAGTCGTTGACGTATCCGAAGAGCTCAAGTCCCTCTCCTCCACCATGGGGTCGATCGAGGCCGTCCTGGACCTCGACAAGATGAGGGCCGACATCGCCGTGCTCGAGGAGCAGGCGGCAGCCCCGTCGCTGTGGGACGACCCGGAGGCGGCGCAGAAGATCACCAGTCAGCTGTCGCACCTCCAGGCCGAGCTGCGCAAGGCCGAGACGCTGCGCGGCCGCATCGACGACCTCGCGGTGCTCTTCGAGCTCGCCGAGGCCGAGGACGACGCCGACGCCCTCGCCGAGGCGGAGACCGAGCTCGTCTCCGTGCGCAAGGCGCTCGACGAGATGGAGGTCCGCACCCTCCTCTCCGGCGAGTACGACGCCCGTGAGGCGCTCGTCAACATCCGGGCCGAGGCCGGCGGCGTGGACGCCTCCGACTTCGCCGAGCGCCTCCAGCGGATGTACCTGCGCTGGGCCGAGCGCCACGGCTACAAGACGGAGATCTACGAGACCTCGTACGCCGAAGAGGCCGGCATCAAGTCGACCACCTTCGCCGTTCAGGTCCCCTACGCCTACGGCACCCTCTCCGTCGAGCAGGGCACCCACCGCCTGGTGCGCATCTCGCCCTTCGACAACCAGGGCCGCCGCCAGACCTCGTTCGCGGGCGTCGAGGTGCTGCCGGTCGTCGAGACGACCGACCACGTCGAGATCGACGAGTCCGACCTCCGCGTCGACGTCTACCGCTCCTCCGGCCCCGGCGGCCAGGGCGTCAACACCACCGACTCCGCGGTGCGCCTGACGCACCTCCCGACCGGCATCGTCGTCTCCTGCCAGAACGAGCGCTCGCAGATCCAGAACAAGGCGACCGCGATGAACGTCCTCCAGGCCAAACTGCTGGAGCGGCGCCGCCAGGAGGAGCAGGCCAAGATGGACGCCCTCAAGGGCGACAGCGGCGGCTCGTGGGGCAACCAGATGCGGTCGTACGTCCTGCACCCCTACCAGATGGTGAAGGACCTGCGCACCGAGTTCGAGGTGGGCAACCCGCAGGCCGTGCTCGACGGTGACATCGACGGCTTCCTGGAGGCCGGCATCCGCTGGCGCAAGCAGCAGGAAAAGTAAGACGAAAACAGAAACAAACACGGCACAAACGCTGAAGGATCCGGGCATACCGCCCGGATCTCGCTTGACGCTGCCCCGGAATCTCGGAAGGCTGGCGAGCGGCATGCGTATCACTGGGGTGCGTGTGGCGGGGGGCGTGGGACCCGGCCGTACGGCCGGAGTCGTCGCGCACGGTTCCCCGGAGCCGCCGCCCCGTGGATAGCTGCTCCATCGACGAGACCAGCTACTGGGGGTAGCAGGCATATGACCAACAAGACGCGGTTGCGCGTGGCGCGCATCACCGCAGGCGCGGTGATCGCCGCGGGTGCGTCGCTGACGGCCGCGGGCGTGGCCTCGGCCGCCGGCGTGGACGTTCCGCTGGACGGCCTGAAGAAGGGCAAGTCCGTGTCGGCGCCCGACGGGCCGGGTGACGGCCAGACGCCGCCGCCGGGCGGTTCGGAGACGACGCAGCCTCCGACGAGCATCCCGCAGCCGCCGACCACGGACCCGAAGCCGCCGACGGAGGATCCGCAGCCGCCGACGACGGATCCCAAGCCGCCGACGGAGGACCCGCAGCCGCCGACCACGGATCCCAAGCCTCCGACGACGGACCCGCAGCCGCCGACCACGGACCCGAAGCCTCCGACGACGGATCCGCAGCCGCCGACCACGGATCCCAAGCCGCCGACGACGGACCCGAAGCCGACCTCGGACACCACCAAGCCGCCGACCACGGACCCGAAGCCGACGGGTGACCCGACGGGCGACCCCACGGGTGAGCCGACCCCCGGCTCCACCAGCTCGCCCTCCACCGGCAGCGGCACCGGCCCCGGCGCCACCGACAAGGCGTGCCCGGTGGACACCAGCAGCGGCAACTGCAACACCGGTGCGGACGGCGCGGCCGTCAAGCCGGTTCAGCAGGCCAAGCCCAAGGAGGAGCTGGCGCAGACCGGTGCCGGGCAGACCGAGTTCCTGGTCGCCGGCGCCGCGACGATGATCGCGGGCGGCATCGGCTTCCGGCTGCTGCCCCGGGCGATCAACCGCAAGACCGTCGCCTGACCGGCGCTCGCCCGTCCTCCGGGCGAAACGTTCCGGCGCAGGCCGCGGGGACGCTGACGCGACGAGGCCCGGGGTGCCGTACCGCACCCCGGGCCTCGTCGTCTGTCATGACCGTCATGTCCGTACCGAGGGGAACCTCTGACCGGATCGTGACCCTCGGCTCACGCCGCGAAACTGCGCGCGACGACCGCCACCGCCACCAGCGCCACCAGCAGCGCCACGAGCGCGGCCGGGGTCAGCCCCGCGAAGAGGCCCTCCTGCTGCTGCAGCCGCTCCCGGCTCGCCCGGCAGACCGGGCACCGTCCCTCGCTGACCGGGGACGCGCAGTTGGCGCACACCAGTCGGTCGCATGTCATGCGAATTCCTCCTCCGGTACGTCCAACGCGAGAGAGAGCCGTGCGGTTCTCCCTACCACTGTGCCAGCTTTCCCGCCCTTCGGCGCGACCGGTGTCCGGGAGCCGCCCCGAACGGTACCTCCGCATGCCGCGCTGACGCCCGCGCGAGCCGATTGTCCCGTTTTCTTCCGCCCTCCCGGGGCTGGCCGGCGGCCACGGGCGGCCCGACACAGGACGCCGACTGCGCGTACACGGGTCGTTCGCGTATGGTCACGCTCACCGACGGGCGCCACGGCCGTGGCGTTCCGTGCCGCTCTCCAGGTCGCACGTGGTGCACTCGTGATTCGATTCGACAACGTCTCCAAGTCCTACCCGAAGCAGAGCCGCCCGGCGCTCCGGGACGTCTCGCTCGAGATCGAGAAGGGCGAGTTCGTCTTCCTGGTCGGTTCCTCGGGTTCCGGCAAGTCCACCTTCCTCAGGCTGCTGCTGCGCGAGGAGCGGGCCAGCCACGGCCGGGTGCACGTCCTGGGCAAGGACCTCGCCCGGCTCTCCAACTGGAAAGTGCCGCACATGCGCCGCCAGTTGGGCACGGTGTTCCAGGACTTCCGGCTGCTGCCCAACAAGACGGTCGCCCAGAACGTGGCCTTCGCCCTGGAGGTCATCGGCAAGCCGCGCGGCGAGATCCGCAAGGCCGTCCCGCAGGTGCTGGAGCTGGTCGGGCTCGGCGGCAAGGAGGGCCGGATGCCCGGTGAGCTCTCCGGCGGCGAGCAGCAGCGGGTGGCCATCGCCCGGGCGTTCGTCAACCGGCCGATGCTGCTGATCGCCGACGAGCCGACGGGCAACCTCGACCCGCAGACCTCGGTCGGCATCATGAAGCTGCTCGACCGGATCAACCGGACCGGCACCACCGTCATCATGGCCACCCACGACCAGCAGATCGTGGACCAGATGCGCAAGCGGGTCATCGAGCTCGACCAGGGCCGTCTCGTGCGCGACCAGTCGCGCGGCGTCTACGGCTACCAGCACTGAAAGGCAGTGAAAGGACGCCATGCGCGCCCAGTTCGTTCTGTCGGAGATCGGCGTCGGTCTCCGCCGCAATCTCACGATGACCTTCGCGGTGATCGTGTCGGTCGCCCTCTCGCTTGCCCTGTTCGGCGGTTCGCTGCTGATGAACGAACAGGTCAACTCGATGAAGGGCTACTGGTACGACAAGGCCAACGTCTCGATCTACCTCTGCAACAAGACCGACAAGGCGAACTTCCCGTCCTGTGCCAAGGGCGCGGTCACGGATGAGCAGAAGAAGCAGATCAAGGCCGATCTGGAGAAGATGCCGATCGTCCAGAGCATCCAGTTCGAGACGACGGACGAGGCGTACAAGCACTACAAGGAGCAGTTCGGCAACCAGCCGCTGGCCACCGTGGTGACCGCCGACCAGATGCAGGAGTCCTTCCGCGTCAAGCTCAAGGACCCGACCAAGTACGAGGTCATCTCCAGCGCCTTCCAGAAGCGCCCGGGCGTGCAGACGGTCGAGGACCAGAAGGACACCCTCAAGAGCCTGTTCAACCTCCTGAGGTACATGAACTGGGGCGCGCTGGGCGTCATGTTCCTGATGCTCGTCGTCGCGCTGCTGCTGATCGTCAACACGGTCCGGGTCTCCGCGTTCAGCCGCCGCCGGGAGACCGGGATCATGCGGCTCGTCGGGGCGTCCAGCTTCTACATCCAGGTGCCGTTCATCGCGGAGGCGGCCGTCGCCGGGCTGCTGGGCGGCGGGCTCGCCTGCGTGCTGCTCGTCTCCGGCCAGCAGTTCCTGGTGAACGACCTGCTCGCCACCCACATCGACGTCATCCAGTTCATCGGCTGGGGCGCGGTGCTGACCAAGCTGCCGCTCATCCTGGCGACCGGTTTGCTGATGCCGGCGCTGGCCGCGTTCGCGGCGCTGTGGAAGTACCTGAAGGTCTGAGCGGCCCCGATGCGCCGGGTGTCGTACGGTCCGGGAGGCGGTCAACTCCCCGTATGGCGCCCGGCGGTGTCCTAGACTCTCGCGCATGCCCGGCCCGACGATGTTCGTACCGCACCGCCGACACCGGCGCGGCGCGGTCCTGACGCTGGTCTTCGCCGGGGCGCTGGCGACCGGGGCGGCCACCGGCTCCTGGGGCGCGGACGCCCGCGGCGGGCCGCTGCCCGCGACGGCGCGCACGCCCCGTCCGTCCGCCCCGGCACCGCACACGAAGAGCGCTCGGCCGCCCGTCCGCGCCCCCGCGAACACCGGGCGCTCCGCGGACCGCTGGGGCGGGGTCTACAGCGCCACCGAGTACGAGGGCTTCCAGCGCGCCCTGCGCGGCGAGTACGTCGGCGTCGGGCTCTCCGTGCGCCGGGCCGCCGACGGGCGGATGGAGGTCGACGGCGTCGAGCGCGGCGGCCCCGCCGCCCGGGCCGGGATCGCCCCGGGGGACCGGCTGCGGTCGGTGGACGGCACGGAGGTGACCGGACGGCCGGTCACCGAGGTCGTCGCCCGGCTGCGCGGCGGGCCGTCGGGCAGCGGTACGCCCGTCACCCTCGGGCTGGCGCGGGACGGCGGCCGGGAGTGGGAGAGCACCCTGCGGCGCGCGCGGCTGCGCACCCGCAGCGTCGTCACCGAGCGCTTCCGGGACGGGCCCGCCGCCGGCACCCGGATCAAGGTGGAGTCGTTCACCCACGGCACCGGGAAGCAGGTCCGGGCCGCGGTCCGGGGCGCCGGGCCCCGGGAGGGCGTCCTACTCGACCTGCGCGGCAACTCGGGCGGGCTGGTCACCGAGGCCGTCACCAGCGCCTCCGCCTTCCTCGACGGCGGGCTGGTCGCCACGTACGACGTGCACGGCAGGCAGCGGGTCCTGGAGGCTCGCCCGGGCGGGGACACGAGACGCCCGCTCGTCGTCCTCGTCGACGGGGGCACGATGAGCGCCGGGGAGCTGCTGGCCGGCGCCCTCCAGGACCGGGGGCGGGCCGTCGTCGTCGGGTCCCGGACGTTCGGCAAGGGCTCGGTGCAGATGCCCCGGCCGCTCCCCGACGGCTCGGTCGCCGAGCAGACCGTCGGCCACTGGCGCACCCCCTCGGGACAGGCCGTCGACGGCCGCGGGATCACCCCGGACCTGGTCGTCCACGGGGACGCGGAGCCCCGGGCCCGCGCGGTATTGAGTGGCCTCGGACCGGGGGCCTAGTGCGAGAATGACCGCACTATGGGAAAGCAGCAGAAGCAGCCCAAGGAACCCGGGCGCAAGCTCGTCGCGCAGAACAAGAAGGCGCGGCACGACTACCACATCATCACCACGTACGAGTGCGGCATGGTGCTGACCGGCACCGAGGTCAAGTCGCTGCGGCAGGGCCGGTCCTCGCTGGTGGACGGCTTCGTGCAGATCGACGGCGGCGAGGCGTGGCTGCACAACGTGCACATCCCCGAGTACGCCCAGGGGACGTGGACGAACCACAGCGCGCGCCGCAAGCGCAAGCTGCTGCTGCACCGCGCGGAGATCGACAAGCTGTCGGCGAAGGCCGACGAGACCGGTCACACGATCGTGCCCCTGGCGCTGTACTTCACGTCGGGCCGGGCCAAGGTCGAGATCGCGCTGGCCAAGGGCAAGAAGGAGTACGACAAGCGGCAGACGCTGCGGGAGAAGACGGACCGCCGCGAGGCGGACCGCGCCATCTCCGCCGCCCGCCGGCGTCAGCGCGCGCAGGCGGCCCGGTAGTCCCTGGGGGGTACCTCCGGGAATGCGCTGGCACCGCTCGGCGTTGGTCACGTACGATGGGCAGCGCACGCCCCACCGTGGGTTGCACGTTGAAAAAACAACATGGGGATGATCGGTTTCGACAGCGGATGTCGAAGCAGGGGAAGCGAGCCGAGGAAGCGGCAATGATCTCGTAAACCATATGTCGCAACCAATAATCGCCAACACCAAGCGCGATTCCTTCGCCCTCGCTGCCTAAGTAGCGACTCGCGAAGTGTCAGCCCGGGGATGTTCCCGACCCGGATCCTGGCATCAGCTAGGGGACTAAACCACTAGGTCCGGTCACGGGACCTGGTGGGAAATCAAACAGTGACTGAGCCCGTCGGAGACTTGTCCGCGTGATCTCCGGGGCCGAGAAAATCGCAGCGGACTGCGCTCGGAGAAGCCCTGATTCCGCACCGTTGGACGCGGGTTCGATTCCCGCCATCTCCACAAGATCACCCATGTGAGGCAAAGGCCCCACCGCCCCGGCGGTGGGGCCTTTGCCGTACCCCGGCCCGGGCCGTGCCCGATGCCCGATGTCGTACCCGAGTGGTTCCATGGCAGAAGGCAGCGCAACCGGAGGGCCCCGGAGGCCCTCTTCCAGAGACAGAGGGGGGTGGCGCCATGAAGGGGATCGTCCGAGCGGCCGCCACGGTCGCGGCCGGTGCGGGGGCGGTGCTGCTGCTGGGGGGCGCCGGGGCGGCGGCCGCCGACGGGCCCGGCCGCGGGGCCGTCCACGTGCTCGTCAACGGGGCGTTCGAGAACCGGCCGGGGGAGCTGGTCGACATCGACGTGCAGGGCGTCCGGGCGGGTGCCGCCGTGACCGCCCATTCGCCGGCCTTCCGCGGGCCGGTGCGCCTCGCGCCCTACGGCGGACGGGCGCCGGACGCCGGGCAGGGGCACCACGCGCGGCCCGCCGTCGCCCCGTCCGCCCGCCCCGGCGCGTACCCGCTGACCGTCCGGGTCGGCGGCCGGACGGTGGCGGAGGACCTGGTGCGGGTGCGGGCCCCGAAGCCGCCGCTGTTCCAGGTGGCGGGCGGGGGCGGGGCGCTGCGGCCGGGGGAGCGGGTCGGCCTCTGGTACGACGACCTGTACCCGGGGGAGCGCGGCACCTCCTTCACGGTCCGCTCGCCGGTCTTCCCGGCGCCCGTGCGGCTGGTCCACGACCCCAGGGGCAGCCACTGGAACAACCCGCGGATGTTCGGCGCCTCGGTGACGCTGCCGCTCGGCGCCAAGGACGGCACGTACAAGGTGACGCTCGCCGGCCCGGGCGGCCGGGCGCTGCGGGAGGCGCGGCTCGTGGTGCGCGCCGCCCGCCCCGGCGACGGCGACTACCTGGGCCGGGCGCGCGGGCCCGCCTTCTTCACCGTCCCCGGCGCGCCGGAACGGGCCCGCACGGACGGGCAGCGGGTGGGCGCCGGCGGGACGGTCAACGTCCTGTGGCGCGACGCGTCGCCCGACCCCGGCGAGGACGGCCGGCTGACGGCGACGTCCCCGGCCTTCGAGACGCCGGTCCCGCTCCGGCGCGACGACAGCAAGGCGGGCGACGGCGACGATCCGCGCTACTACGGCCCGGCGCGCATCCGCCGGGCGCTGGGCCCGGGCGCGTACCCGGTGACGGTGGTCAGCCATCACGGGCGGGTGCGGAAGACGGGACGGCTGCTGGTCACCGGCGTCACCGGCAGCCGTACGGGGAGCGGCGCCGCCGAGCGGCCGGGTGACGGCATACGGCCCGCCGTGAGCGCGGCCGACGGCCGGGGCGGACGGGCCGCGGAGGCGGGCGGAACCGGTGGTTCCGGCGTTCCGGTGGCCGTGCTGGCGGGGGCCGGCGGAGGCGTGGCCGGTGCGGCGGCGCTGGGTGCCGTGCTGGTCCGGCGGCGGCGGGCGCGGGCGGTCGATTAGCGCGGACCGGCCACGGCGGCCTTCTTTCCGCCGGTCCGCGGCGGGCGGAGCCGGCGGAGCAGCGGAGTCCGGTCGCGGGGCGGCGCGGCGGTGTCGGAGTGGCGGGGCGGGACGGCGAGGAAGAGGAGGTGGGCGGTCATGTGATCAGCCTCGCGCCGGGCGCCGGGCCCGGTCCAACACCTGATCGATGGCCATTCACGCACTCTTGTTGTTGACTGCGCCGCATGCCGCACGACATCGAGCCGCGCCTGCTGCGAGCCTTCGCCGCCGTCGCCGACGAACTGCACTTCACCCGGGCCGCCGCACGGCTCCACCTCGCGCAGCAGGCGCTCAGCCGGGACATCCGCCGGCTCGAACAGCGGCTGGGCGCGCAGCTGTTCAGCCGCACGACGCGGGCGGTGACGCTGACGGCGGAGGGCGCGCGGCTGCTGCCGTACGCCCGGCGCGTGCTCGCCGCGCAGGACGAACTGGCGGCGGCCTGGGCGCGCGAGGAGCGCCCGCTGCTGGTGGACGTCGTCTCCCCGGCGAGCACCGCCCACCGGATCGTCGTCCGGGCCCGCGCCGCCGCGCCCCGGGTGGAGCTGGTCGCCCGCCACCACAGCGGCCTCACCGGCGCCGCCGCCGCGATCCTGGCGGGACGGCTGGACGTCGCCTTCGGCCGGGTGGCGGGACTGCCGGTGGAGGTCAGGACGGCGCTGGAGCACCGGCCCGTACGGTACGAGCGGATGGCCGTCCTGCTGCCCGCCGGTCACCGGCTGGCGGCCCTCGCGACCGTGCCCCTGGAGGCGCTGCGCGGCGAGACCCTGTACGCCGCCGCCGGCAACCCGGCCACCGCCGAGTGGACCGACCTCGCCCGCCGCCTCTTCGAGGGCCGCGGCATCGCGATGGCCGAGCCCTTCCCCGAACTGGAGGGGGACGAGGAGTTCGTGCGCGTCGTGCGCAAGCGGGGGTGGTCGGTGCTGGCGGGCACCGAGTTCCTGAAGGTGCCCGGGATGGCCCTGCGCCCCCTCACCGACCCGATACCCCTCTCCCCGGTCTCGATGGTCTGGCGCAAGGGCCTCCGCCACCCCGGCCTCGACGCCCTCCGCACCGCCGCCTCGGGCTTCCCGGAGGAACGCTGGCTGGAACGCCCGCCCGGGGCATGGCTCCCGGCGGAGGACGCGGCGCTGATGGGCGGGTGCGCGGGGGCGGCGGACGGCGGGGCCGCCGTCTGAGCGGAGGTGGCGGATGACGGGGAGGCGCCGGCCCCGGACGGTCCGTCGCCTGCCGTGGGCGGCCGTGGCCGTGGCGGTATGCGGTGGCCGCCGCCCCCCGCGCGACGCACGAGGCGACTGCCCCGGGTGCCGTACCGGAGCCGGGGACGGGGTGGGCCCCCTACGCCCGGTCGCGCACGGCCCCGGGAGCCCGCGTGCGGCGCTCGACACCGTCAGCGCCCCCCTGCGCGGACGACGGCCCCGGCCGGGCGGGCTCGCGGCCCCCGGCGGGCGGCGCCGATGCCCGGCGCGTGCTCCGGCGGATGATCGGCGGCGGTTGCCGCCCGGCGGTGCGGCGGCCGACAATTGCTCCGGTGATCCGGTCCGGGAGCCGAACCGTCCGGCCGGAGCCGCCGAGACCGAAGCGTGCTCCACTCGTGCCACGGAGGCCGACATGGCGGGATTCCTCGACCGGGCCAAGGAACAGGCCCAGCAGGCGTTGCGGCAAGGCAAGCAGAAGGTCGACGAGGTGCAGGCCCAACGGGCGGGCGGCGAGCTGCTGAAGAAGCTCGGCGCCGCCTACTACGCCGAGCAGCGCGGCAAGGGCAGCGGCCAGGCGACCCAGGACGCCCTCAACGCCCTGGAAGCCCACATCGCCGTCCACGGCGACGGGTTCCTGCGCGGCTGACGCCGGGGCGGAGGTCCGTCCGCGCGGCGGCCACCACGGTGGCGCGTCCGCCGGTCGTGGGGGTTCCGGCCGGGCGTCCGGCCGGGCACCCTGTGGGGTGGCGCATCTCTCCGCGCGGCGCAGCTCCGCACAGGGCTCCCCAGGGAAAAGGTGACAGGCAGATGGCGGCGGCCTCCCACGACCTGCGGTTCGATTCCGGGCGGCTCTGCCTGGACCTGGTGGCCACCGGGGTGGGGCGGCCCGGCGACGGTCCGGGGGAGCGGCTTGGCAGCCCCGAGCGGCTGCGCGCCTGGCTGCTGGGCGCCCGGGTCGTACCGCCGGGCACGCCGCTGGAGGCCGTCGACGCCGGCTGGCTCGGGCGCTTCCACGCCCTGCGCCACCTGCTGCACCGCGTCGTCCGCGCGGAGGCCGTGGACGGTCCTGAGCACGCCGCCGAGGCGGATCTCGCGCAGGTCAACGCCCTCGCCGCCGAGCCCCCGCCCGCCCCGCGGGCTGTCCGGGGCGCGGACGGCGGTCTCGTCCGCGCCGTCGCCGCCCCGCCGGACTGCGCGGCGCTGGTGTCCCTGGTGGCCCGGGACGCGGTGGAGCTGCTCACCGATCCGGCCGTCCGTGGGCTGCTGCGGCAGTGCGAGGGCGAGAGCTGCACCCTTCTCTACCTGGACACCTCCCGGGGCCGGCGGCGCCGCTGGTGCTCCAGTGAGGTGTGCGGCAACCGGGAGCGCGTGGCCCGGCACCGCCGCCGGGCGATGAACGGCGAGGGAGTGCAAGACGGAGCGCGAGAAGGGGCGCGAGCGTCGGGCGGGGCCGCTGAGGCGTCCGCAACCGGGCCCGGCGGCGCGGACGTTAGGCCGTCACCGCACCCCGTCAAGCCATGACCGACCGTGCCAAACCTCTCATGTCCTGACAGGTGCGCTAGGTACCCCTGTTCGCGTACGGTTGAAGGCTGCCCTACGCACACAGAAGGGGGCCTGGGTGGCCGCGCAGAACGCCACACGCGCGCAGGTGGCGACGGATCCGCAGAACGCCGGGAACGGTGGGGGGACCACGCATCCGGACGGGATCCGTGACCGTGAGATCGGTGCCGAGCAGCACCATCTGGACCGGGTGTACCGGCGCCTCGAGGAGAAGATCCACGAGGCCGAGTTCCTCATGGACGACGCCGCCAAGCGCGGCCAGGTGGGGACGCCGGGGGCGCTCGCCGAACGGGACGCCCAGGTGTTCCGCGCCGGGGTCCACCTCAACCGGCTGAACAGCGAGTTCGAGGACTTCCTCTTCGGCCGCATCGACCTGCTGCGCGGCAAGGACGGCAAGAAGGGGCCCGACGGCGCGTACACCTCGGTCGAGCCCGCCGACGACGCCGTCCGGGACGACCGGGCCGAGATCGCCGAGACGCTGCACATCGGCCGCATCGGCGTCCTGGACGCCGACTACTCGCCGCTCGTCATCGACTGGCGGGCGCCCGCCGCCGCGCCCTTCTACCGGTCGACGCCGGTGGCGCCGGGCCGTGTGGTGCGCCGCCGGGTGATCCGTTCCAAGGGCCGCCGGGTGCTCGGCGTCGAGGACGACCTGCTCCGCCCGGAGCTGCGGGCGACCCTGGACGGCGCCGCGCTGCCGGTGGTCGGCGACGGCGCCCTGATGGCCGCGCTCGGCCAGGCCCGCAGCCACACCATGAGGGACATCGTTTCTTCGATCCAGGCCGAGCAGGACCTGGTGATCCGCGCCCCCGCCGCCTCGGTGACCGAGGTCGAGGGCGGCCCGGGCACCGGCAAGACCGCAGTGGCCCTGCACCGCGCCGCCTACCTGCTCTACCAGGACCGCAGACGCTACGCGGGCGGCATCCTGATCGTCTCGCCGACGCCGCTGCTCGTCGCCTACACCGAGGGTGTGCTGCCGTCGCTGGGCGAGGAGGGCCAGGTCGCCATCCGGGCCCTCGGTTCGCTGGTGGACGGCGCGGAGGCGGACACCTACGACGAGCCGGCCGTGGCCCGGATCAAGGGCTCCTCGCGCATGCTCAAGGTGCTCCGCAAGGCCGTGCGCGGCGCCCTGGACGTGCCGCGCGGCGCGGCCGTCCCCGACCGGCTGCGCGTCGTCGCCTTCGGCGCCCGCGTCGAGCTGGGCGCCGAGGATCTGGACCGCATCCGGCAGTCCGTGCTCGGCGGCACGGCCCCCGTCAACCTGCTGCGCCCCCGCGCGCGCCGCCTGCTGCTGGACGCCCTGTGGTCCCGCGCCGGCGGCCCCAAGCGGTACACCGACCCGGAGATGGCCGCCGAGGCCCGCGCGGCGTTCGACGAGGACATCACCACCGAGGACGACTTCCTGTCCTTCCTGGCCGCCTGGTGGCCGGAGCTGGCACCCCGTCAGGTGCTGGCGCTGCTCGCCGACGAGCGGCGGCTCGGGCGCTGGGCCCGCCGGGTGCTCAACCCGCGTGAGGTGCGCCAGCTCGCCCGCTCGCTGGGCCGGCTGGACGCGGACGGCAAGGGTCCGCTCTCGGTGCACGACGTGGCGCTGCTGGATGAGCTGGAGACGCTGCTCGGCGCCCCGGCCCGGCCCCGGAAGCCCCGCGAGTACGACCCGCTCGACCAGCTCACCGGCCTGGAGGAGCTGATGCCCGAGCGGACGGAGAGCCGCCGCGAGCGAGCGGAGCGACTGGCGCAGGAGCGCCGCGACTACGCCCACGTCATCGTCGACGAGGCGCAGGACCTGACGCCGATGCAGTGGCGGATGGTCGGCCGCCGGGGCCGCCACGCCACCTGGACGATCGTCGGCGACGCGGCCCAGTCGTCCTGGTCCGACCCGGACGAGGCCGCCGCGGCCCGGGACGAGGCGCTGGGCACCCGCCCCCGCCGCCGCTTCCGGCTCACCGTGAACTACCGCAACCCGGCCGAGATCGCCGAACTGGCGTCGAAGGTGCTGGCGCTGGCCATGCCGGGGATGGAGTCCCCGTCCGCCGTCCGCTCCACGGGCGTCGAGCCGCGCTTCGCGGTCGCCGGCCGGGACCTCGCCGCGTCCGTCCGCGCGGAGGCGGAGCACCTGCTGGCCGAGGTGGACGGGACGGTCGGTGTCGTCGTGCCCATGGGCCGACGGACCGAGGCGCGGGCCTGGCTGGCCGGTCTCGGCGACCGGGTGGTGGCGCTGGGCAGCCTGGAGGCCAAGGGCCTGGAGTACGACGCGACGGTCGTCGTCACACCGGCCGAGATCGCCGACGAGTCCCCGGCCGGGCTGCGCGTCCTGTACGTCGCCCTGACCCGGGCCACGCAGCGGCTGACGGTGCTGGCGGGGGAGCGGGACGAGCCGGACGCGGACGGGGTGCCGGACCTGCTGCGGGACTGAGCCGTCCGGGGCTCCGGGGGCGCGGGTGCCTGAAGTGCCGTACGCCGCCCGGATGGTCGTCCGGCCGGTTCCGGCGGAACTCCCGGTACCGGGAATGACTTCCGGGAGGCGTTTGTTAGCCTGAATACGGCACCGGCTCGATCCAAGCCCCCGGGCCCAACCTTAGTCGCTTCGAGCGACCACTTGCCGCGAGGCGAGCATGGCGGGTCGGTGCCGCTGAACCTTCCGCGAACGGGCGGTTCCCTCCGAAGACTCCGGAGGGAACCGCCCGTTCGTCTTCGGTCGTGTTCAGTCGTGTCCGGTCCCGTCCGCGCGGGCTTTGCCTGCGGTTTAACGGGGGCGGCGCATGATGGGAAGACGGGGATCCGCCCAGGTGGGCGGCCCCGAGCGCGCTCAGGGCGCTCTCATATGGTGAAACCCACCTTCCGGAAAGCCGGTGCTGGTTACCGTCTACCGGCCGGTAGGTGCGACGATCGGATGTCGCCCGGCGGGGGACGGCCCCCGGCCGGACCGCACGCCCGGGCGCGCGGAACAACGCAATCAGCGAAAGCAGGGGAAAGCGGCCATGGCAACGGCGCCTAGCGTCTCGTACTCGATGACGGTCCGACTGGAGGTGCCCGCCGGCGGTACCGCGGTCAGCCAGCTCACCACGGCCGTGGAGTCCTCCGGCGGATCGGTGACCGGCCTGGACGTCACCGCCTCCGGCCACGAGAAGCTGCGGATCGACGTCACCGTCGCCGCGACGTCCACCGCCCACGCCGACGAGATCGTGCAGAAGCTGCGCGGCATCGAGGGCGTCAGCGTCGGCAAGGTCTCCGACCGGACCTTCCTGATGCACCTCGGCGGCAAGATCGAGATGGCTTCCAAGCACCCCATCCGCAACCGCGACGACCTCTCCATGGTCTACACGCCGGGCGTCGCCCGCGTCTGCATGGCCATCGCCGAGAACCCCGAGGACGCCCGCCGCCTCACCATCAAGCGCAACTCCGTCGCGGTGGTCACCGACGGCTCCGCGGTGCTCGGACTGGGCAACATCGGCCCCAAGGCCGCGCTGCCCGTCATGGAGGGCAAGGCGGCCCTCTTCAAGCGCTTCGCCGGCATCGACGCCTGGCCGATCTGCCTGGACACCCAGGACTCCGACGCCATCGTCGAGATCGTCAAGGCCATCGCCCCCGGCTTCGCGGGCATCAACCTGGAGGACATCTCCGCGCCCCGCTGCTTCGAGATCGAGGCCCGGCTGCGCGAGGCCCTCGACATCCCGGTCTTCCACGACGACCAGCACGGCACCGCCATCGTCGTGCTCGCCGCCCTCACCAACGCGCTCCGCGTGGTCGAGAAGTCCATCGGCGACGTACGGGTCGTCATGTCCGGCGCCGGCGCGGCCGGTACGGCCATCCTCAAGCTGCTGATCGCCGCCGGCGTCAAGCACGCCGTCGTCGCCGACATCCACGGCGTCGTCCACGCCGACCGCGAGGACCTGGTCTCCGCCGACCCGGGCTCGGCGCTGCGCTGGATCGCCGACAACACCAACCCCGAGGGCATCACCGGGACGCTCAAGGAGGCCGTGCGCGGCGCCGACGTCTTCATCGGCGTCTCCGCCCCCAACGTCCTCGGCGCCGAGGACGTGGCCGCCATGGCCGACGGCGCGATCGTCTTCGCGCTCGCCAACCCCGACCCCGAGGTCGACCCGGCGATCGCCCGCCAGACGGCCGCCGTGGTCGCCACGGGCCGCTCGGACTTCCCCAACCAGATCAACAACGTGCTGGTCTTCCCGGGCGTCTTCCGCGGCCTCCTGGACGCCCAGTCGCGCACCGTGAACACCGAGATGATGCTGGCCGCCGCCGGCGCCCTCGCCGACGTCGTCGCCGAGGACGAGCTGAACGCGAACTACATCATCCCCAGCGTCTTCAACGAGAAGGTCGCGGGCGCGGTCGCCGGAGCCGTCCGCGAGGCCGCCAAGGCCGCCGGAGTGGCTGTGACGGCCGCCACGACGGCCTGACCACGGCGCGTCGCGTGACGCGGCGCTCCTACGGCCCCCATAGGGTGTCGGGCAGTGAACGGGCCGCGGAAACGCGGCCCCCTCCGAGGCTGTGGCGCTTTCCGTGTGACTCTCCAGGGTGCCGGATTGGCTTTCCCACCACTGGTGGGGGCAGGATGCTCCCCCGAGGACTCCGTCCAGGGGGCACCCCCCGGGGCGCGAGGGATCTAGTGGCGGACCCGGGTCCGGGGACTGTCCGAGGGCCCTGGCAGCATCGGCTTCGATCTCACGCCTCATTGGCAAGAAAGACACGGGAGTACAACATGAACCGCAGTGAGCTGGTGGCCGCTCTGGCCGACCGTGCCGAGGTGACCCGCAAGGACGCCGACGCCGTTCTGGCCGCCCTCGCCGAGACCGTCGGTGAGGTCGTCGCCAAGGGCGACGAGAAGGTGACCATCCCCGGCTTCCTGACCTTCGAGCGCACCCACCGTGCCGCTCGCACCGCCCGTAACCCGCAGACGGGCGAGCCGATCCAGATCGCTGCCGGTTACAGCGTGAAGGTCTCCGCGGGCTCCAAGCTCAAGGAAGCCGCGAAGGGCAAGTAAGCCTTCGGACGCCGGAGGGCGGCCGTTCCCCGGGCGGGGGCGGCCGCCCTTTCGCGTGCGCGGCGCCTGCGGCGGGCTGTGCCCCGGTCCCTCCCCCAGAGGGGGTACCCCCACCTTCGCCGCTTCCTGGGGCTGCGCCCCAGACCCCCTTATCGCGGCTTCGCCGCTTGTCCTCAAACGCCGGACGGGCTGATATTCCAGCCCGTCCGGCGTTTGAGGACAGCGCCCGCAGGGCGCTTCGGGGGTGCGGGGGCGCAGCCCCCGCGAGAAACGGGAAGGGGCGGGACAGGGGCACCCCCCCCCCGCCCCGCCCCCACGGCGGACAACCCGTCAGGCCCCCTGCGGAAGCTCCACGTTCGCACCGAGATCCTGCAGCTTCTGCATGAAGTTCTCGTACCCGCGGTTGATCAGGTCGATCCCGTGCACCCGCGACGTCCCGTCCGCCGCCAGAGCCGCGATCAGGTAGGAGAAGCCACCCCGCAGGTCGGGGATGACCAGGTCGGCGCCCTGCAGCTTCGTCGGGCCGGAGACGACCGCCGAGTGGAGGAAGTTCCGCTGGCCGAAGCGGCAGGCGGAGCCGCCGAGGCACTCGCGGTAGAGCTGGATGTGGGCGCCCATCTGGTTGAGGGCGGAGGTGAAGCCCAGCCGGGACTCGTAGACCGTCTCGTGGACGATGGAGAGGCCGGACGCCTGGGTCAGGGCGACGACGAGCGGCTGCTGCCAGTCGGTCTGGAAGCCGGGGTGGACGTCCGTCTCCAGCGCTATGGCGTTGAGCTCGCCGCCGGGGTGCCAGAAGCGGATGCCCTCGTCGTCGATCTCGAAGGCGCCGCCGACCTTGCGGTAGGTGTTGAGGAAGGTCATCATCTCGCGCTGGCTGGCGCCGCGGACGTAGATGTTGCCCTTGGTGGCGAGCGCCGCGCTCGCCCAGGAGGCGGACTCCAGGCGGTCGGGGAGCGCGCGGTGGTTGTAGCCGCCGAGCGAGTCGACACCGGTGATCCGGATCGTCCGGTCGGTGTCCATGGAGATGATCGCGCCCATCTTCTGCAGCACGCAGATGAGGTCCTCGATCTCGGGCTCCACGGCCGCGTTGGACAGGACGGTGACGCCCTCCGCCAGCACGGCGGTCAGCAGCACCTGCTCGGTCGCGCCGACCGACGGGTACGGCAGCTGGATCTTGGTGCCGCGCAGCCGCTGCGGGGCCTCCAGGTACTGCCCGCCCTCGCGCTTCTCGATGGTGGCGCCGAACTGGCGCAGCACCTCGAAGTGGAAGTCGATGGGCCGGCCGCCGATGTCGCAGCCGCCCAGGCCCGGGATGAAGGCGTGGCCGAGGCGGTGCAGCAGGGGGCCGCAGAAGAGGATCGGGATGCGCGAGGAGCCGGCGTGCGCGTCGATGTCGGCGACGTTCGCGCTCTCCACGTGCGAGGGGTCGAGAACCAGCTCGCCCGGCTCGTCGCCGGGGCGCACGGTCACGCCGTGCAGCTGCAGCAGACCGCGGACGACCCGTACGTCACGGATGTCGGGGACGTTGCGCAGGCGGCTGGGACCGCTGCCGAGCAGGGCGGCGACCATGGCCTTCGGCACAAGGTTCTTCGCACCGCGGACACGGATCTCGCCCTCGAGCGGGGTACCGCCGTGGACAAGCAGGACATCGTCAGGGCCGGTCATGGATCTCGCGTTCCTGGAGTTGGGCAGGGGGCAAGAAGAAAGGGTAATGCGACCGGAGGGGCCCGATGCCGCCCTGAGGGGGGCCTTGGCACGTCATGGGTTTGTCACAACACGCTGCGTTAACGGAGTGGTCGCTACCGGTTATCGCCGGACGCCTGTAAGGAGCGCCTTCCGGCGCGCCCCCTCCGTCGTGCTCCGGAACGCTTCGTACCGGCCGGTTTTTCGTCCCTTTCGGGGGCTCCCGCGGGCCCGGAATGCGGGATCATGTCGCCATGACGGAGGTGTCCTCGCTCACAGGGCGGCTGCTGGTCGCGACCCCGGCGCTGGCGGACCCCAACTTCGACCGCGCGGTCGTGCTGCTGCTCGACCACGACGAGGAGGGCTCGCTCGGCGTGGTCCTCAACCGGCCCACACCGGTCGGCGTGGGCGACATCCTCGCGTCCTGGGCCGCGCTGGCCGGCGAGCCGGGCGTGGTGTTCCAGGGCGGACCCGTCTCGCTGGACTCGGCGCTCGGCGTGGCCGTCGTCCCCGGCGACGAGCCCGGCAAGGACGCCCCCGCCGGCGGCCCGCCCGGCCCCGGCCCCGCGCGCCGCCCGGGCCGGGGCGACCCCGCCGGCTGGCGGCGGGTGCACGGCGCCATCGGCCTCGTAGACCTGGAGGCCCCGCCCGAGCTGCTGGGCTCCGCCGTCGGCTCGCTGCGCATCTTCGCCGGGTACTCGGGCTGGGGGCCCGGGCAGCTGGAGGAGGAGCTGGTGGAGGGCGCCTGGTACGTGGTGGAGTCCGAGCCGGGTGACGTCTCGTCCCCCGACCCATCCCGGCTGTGGCGGTCGGTGCTCCGGCGGCAGCGGAACGAGCTGGCCATGGTCGCGACCTATCCGGACGATCCCAGTCTGAACTGAGGCGCGGGGCGAGCGCCGACCAGGTGCGGACCGGGCGCGCGGCGGCGGCCGGACGCCGCGCGCCCCGAGCCTCGGCCGACCGTGCCGCTCCCCAGTACCCTTGGGGACCATGAGCACTCTCGAGCCCGAGCGCGGGGCAGGTACAGGCACCCTCGTAGAGCCGACACCGCAGGTGTCGCACGGCGACGGCGACCACGAGCGCTACGCCCATTACGTCCAGAAGGACAAGATCATGGAGAGCGCGCTCTCCGGCTCCCCGGTCGTCGCCCTCTGCGGCAAGGTCTGGGTGCCCGGGCGCGACCCCAAGAAGTACCCGGTCTGCCCCATGTGCAAGGAGATCTTCGAGGGCATGGGCGCCGGCGGGGACGACAAGGGCGGTAAGGGCGGCGACAAGAAGTAGCCCCCCGGGCGGGCGGTGCGTGGCGGGCGGTGGTCCGCCGTACGCGCCGCCCCCGTCCACCCGTTCCCGGCCCCCCTTCCCACCTCGCCCCGACCCCCGAGCCGCCGGCCCGTCCGGCGGGCGGGTTCGCGTCTCGCTCCACGGCTCCCCGCCGCGTCACCGTCCGCGGCCGGGGAGCTGTTGCGCGTTCGCGGCGGTGCGGGGTGGGGTGCGGGGTTCCTTACCAGCCGGGGTCTGGTCCAGACCACCCGTTCCGGGGGAGGATCCGTTCCGGAACCGGGCCAGGATCCCCTGCCGAAGGGCTGCCATGAGCGACACCGAGACCGGACTCGTCCCCGCACCGCGCCGCTTCACCTGGGTCCCGCCCGGCAGGGGACTGGAGGTGCTGGACGAGGAGACGGGGATCAACGCCGGTCCGGGCACCGAGGGCACCGCCCGCTGGCTGCGCGCCACGGTCGGGGCCGCCACCGGACTGCCGCTGCCCGACGGCGACGACCACCACAACCACCTCGTCCTGCGCATCGACCCCCGGGTGGCGGACGACCTCGGCCCCGAGGGCTACCGGATCGTCACCGACGGGTACGGCATCTTCCTCGACGGTGCCGATCCGGCCGGGCTCTTCTGGGCCGCCCAGACCTTCCGTCAGATGCTGGGCCCCGACGCCTTCCGGCGGGCGCCTGTCACCGCGCGGCGGGAGTGGCACGTCCCGTGCGTCAGTGTCCAGGACGCGCCGCGCTTCGGCTGGCGCGGCACCCTCCTCGACGTGGCCCGCCACTTCGTCCCCAAGGACGGCGTCCTCCGCTTCCTCGACCTGCTCGCCGCGCACAAACTCAACGTCCTGCACCTGCATCTGACCGACGACCAGGGCTGGCGCGTCGAGATCGAGCGCTACCCGCGGCTGACCGAGGTCGGCGCCTGGCGATCCCGGACGAAGCTCGGGCACCGGGCGTCGCCGCTCTGGGACGAGCGGCCGCACGGCGGCTACTACACCAAGGACGACCTCCGCGAGATCGTCGCGTACGCCGCCGAGCGGCACATCACCGTCGTCCCCGAGATCGACCTGCCCGGCCACTCGCAGGCCGCCATCGCCGCGTACCCCGAACTCGGCAACGCCGACGTCGTCGACACCGCCGCCCTCGGCGTCTGGGACACCTGGGGCATCAGCCCGAACGTGCTCGCCCCGGCCGACACCACCCTCGCCTTCTACGAGAACGTGCTGACGGAGGTCCTCGACGTCTTCCCCTCGCGCTTCGTGCACATCGGCGGCGACGAGTGCCCCAAGGGCCAGTGGAAGGCGTCCCCGGCGGCGCGGGCCCGGATGGCGGCCGAGG
This sequence comes from Streptomyces mobaraensis, assembly GCF_020099395.1. NCBI lineage: Bacteria > Bacillati > Actinomycetota > Actinomycetes > Kitasatosporales > Streptomycetaceae > Streptomyces > Streptomyces mobaraensis. The sequence continues at coordinate 4,715,018 of NZ_CP083590.1, forward strand.
GGCTGGCCGACGAGAAGGAGCTCCAGAGCTGGTTCATCCGGCACTTCGACCGCTGGCTCGCCGCGCGCGGGCGGCGGCTGATCGGCTGGGACGAGATCCTGGAGGGCGGACTGGCCGAGGGCGCCGCCGTGGCGTCCTGGCGCGGCTACGCGGGCGGCGTCGCGGCGGCCCGGGCCGGGCACGACGTCGTCATGTGCCCCCAACAGCAGGTCTACCTCGACCACCGGCAGGCCCCGGGCCCGGACGAGCCCGTGCCCATCGGCTGGGTCCGCACCCTGGAGGACGTCTACCGCTTCGAGCCGGTGCCGCCGGGACTCACCGCGGAGGAGGCCGGGCACGTCCTCGGGGCCCAGGCCAACCTCTGGACGGAGGTGATGGAGGACCAGGGACGGCTGGACTACCAGGCGTTCCCCCGGCTGGCCGCCTTCGCCGAGGCGGTGTGGTCGGCCCTCCCGCCGCCCGCCGAACGGGACTTCGCCCACTTCGAACAGCGCATGGCCGTCCACTACCGGCGGCTGGACGCGTTGGGCGTGGCCTACCGGCCGCCCGGCGGCCCCCGTCCCTGGCAGCGCCGGCCCGGGCTGCTCGGACGCCCGATCGAGGGGGCGCCCCCGATCGTGTGACGTGGAGCGGAAGGTCCCGGTCCGGCCGGTGCGGCCCTGGCACGGTGGACCTCCGCACACCGCCGTAAGTCGTACAAGGCCCGGCCAAATGCGGTCATATGCTGCCATGGTGGCGAGTGGGGAGGGGCGGGGCGTGGTGTGGGGTGGCGTGGCGGGGCATGGGAGACGAAGGCCGGAGCGGCAGCCGAGACGATGACGAGACGATGACCGGGGCGACGACCGGGGTGACCGGGTCGGCCGGGCCGAGCGGGACTGCCGGGACCGCCGGGCCGACCGGAACCGCCGGGGCCGCCGGGCTGACCGGGCCTGCTGGGGCTGCCGGGCCGACCGGAACCGCCGGGGCCGCCGGACTGACCGGAACTGCCGGGGCCGCCGGGCTGAACGGGACTGCCGGGCCGAACGGAACCGCCAGGACTGCCGGGACCGCCGGACTGACCGGAACCGCCGGGACCCCACGCGCCGCGAGGCGCCCGCACGCCGCCTCGGCGGCGGCCGGAACGCCCTCGTCCGCCGGGGGCGGAACGCCTCCGGTCGGCGGGCGCCTTCCGCTGCCGGGTCCCGTCCCCGGCGCGTGCCGTGCCACGCCCGGGCGGGTGCCGCGGCGCCTCCGGCCGCGACGCGCCCGGGCGTTCGTCCCCCGGACCGTGACACCGCCGCGGCCCGGGCGCGTTCGGGCGGCGTGCCCGGTGGTCCCCGCCCCCGCCGCTCCGGGGCGGCCGGGACGGGCGGGGAGGGGCGGCGGTTCGCGGACCCTCGCGACGGCGGGCTCGGAAGATGTGCCAGAGTTGCCACGTCCGGACCGTGAGCACGTACCGTACGGCGGAATGCCGGCGCGACGGCCGGAACAGCCGGGACCACCGGGGAAGGGGCAGCTGGGTTGACCACGCACGCACCGCAGGCGGCGCACACGGTGACGTTGCCGGGCTCGCTCGACGAGGCCGTGGCGGCGCTGGCCGCCATGCCCGCCGCCGTGCCCGTCGCGGGCGGCACCGATCTCATGGCAGCGGTCAACTCGGGCCTGCTGCGCCCCGCCGCGCTCGTCGGCCTCGGGCGCATCAGCGAGATCCGCGGCTGGCAGTACCAGGACGGCCACGCCCTGCTCGGCGCCGGACTGACCCACGCCCGCATGGGCCGGCCGGACTTCGCCGCCCTCATCCCCGCGCTCGCCGCCGCCGCCCGCGCCGCCGGACCCCCGCAGATCCGCAACGCGGGCACCCTCGGCGGCAACATCGCCTCCGCCGCGCCGACCGGCGACGCGCTGCCCGTCCTCGCGGCCCTGGAGGCGTCCCTCGTCATCGCGGGCCCCGGCGGGCGGCGCGAGATCCCGGTCGGCAGGCTGCTCGCCGGGATCGAACTGCTGCACCCGGGCGAGCTCATCGGCTACGTCCGCGTCCCGCTGCTGCACGCCCCGCAGACCTTCCTCAAAGCCACCGGCCGGACCGGCCCCGGCCGTGCCACCGCGTCCGTCGCGGTGGTCCTGGACCCGGCCCGGCGGATGGTCCGGTGCGCGGTCGGCGCGGTCGCGCCGATGCCGCTGCGCCCGTACGACGCCGAGCACTGGGTCGCCTCGCTCATCGACTGGGACGGCGAACGGACCCTGGCCCCCGAGGCGCTGACCGCCTTCGGCGACTACGTGGCCGCCGCCTGCATCCCCGACCCGCCGCCGGCCCCGCAGGGTGCGGACAACGGCACCGGCCTCGCCGTCCAGGCGCCGGGAGAAGGTACCCTGCCGCCGGCCGTGCTGCATCTGCGGCGTACCGTGGCGACTCTGGCCCGCCGAGCACTGGGGAGGGCACTCGCGTGAGTGACGATCAGCAGCGACACGCCCGGACGCCCGTCGAGGGCGGCTGGCAGCCCATGCCGCGCGGGGCGGAGATCGACGCGGAGGGCACGGCGTTCGTCCAGCTGCCACCCGAACTGCTGGCGCACCCGGGCACCGGCGCCGACACCGGCTGGGCGCCGCTGGCCGCGCCCGGGACGGGGTACGCGCCGCCCGCGGCGGCGTCCTCCTGGGACGCGGTGCCGCAGTATCCGGCGGGCGGTCAGGAGCACCCGGGCGGCGCCGGCGGAGGTTACGGCCAGGGCGGTCAGCAGGCCGGGGCGCAGCATCAGCCGGGTGTCCAGCAGCCGGGCGTCCACCAGCCCGGTGTGCAGCAGCAGTCCGGCGTTCAGCAGTCCGGTGTCCAGCATTCGGTGCCCCACCAGTCCGTGGCGCACCATCAGCAGCATCAGCAGGCGGGTCCGCAGCCGCACCAGGGCGCGTCCGTGCCGCAGCAGGCCGGCGCGCGCCCCGGGGACGCCGGGCGCGCGGCGCAGCCCGAGCACGACGACTGGCCGGCCGGCCCGTACGTTTCCGGCATGGTCGACGGGCCGGCGGAGTGGACCGAGCCCGAGGACGCGTACGGTCCCGGTCCCGGCGCCACCGACACGTACGGCTCCGGCGTGCCCGGCGCCGACGCGCGGGGCGGCGGCGTCCATGGTGCCGACGTCCACGGCGGCGGCGTCCATGGTGCCGACGTCCACGGCGGCGGCGTCCATGGTGCCGACGTCCACGGCGGCGGCGTCCATGGTGCCGACGTCCACGGCGGTGACGTCCATAGTGCCGACGTCCATGGCGGTGAGGCGTACGGCGCCGAGTCGTACGCGGCGGACGCGTACGGGCCCGGCGGCACGTACGGCTCCGGCGTACCCGCGGCCGGCGGCCCCGGCGGCTTCCAGGCCCCCGCCGCGCCGGGCGCGGCCGGTGGTCCCGACGGTTCCGGCGGGCTGCAGGACACCGCGCAGTGGCCGCTGCCGTACCCGCCCGGCGTGGAGCCGGACGCCGCCGCGCAGAGCGGTTCCACCGGGCAGTGGTCGGTCCCGGCGGCCGGGGACGACCCGGTCGACGAGTCCGGCGAGTACGCGCTGCACGCCGCCCCGCGCGGGGCGGGCGCCGCGCCCGCCACCGCACGGCCGGCGGTGGAGTGGCCCGCGCCGGCGCCCGGTTCCGCCGACACCGGCGCCTGGCACCAGCCCCTGGGCGGCGGTGCGGAGGGGACGGCCGGGGCCGGTGTGCCCGTGTCCCCGGCGCAGTCCGCCGACGCGGCCGACCACGCCGGGCCGTCCGGGCAGTGGTCGGTGCCGGCCGCCCCGGCGACGGCGGGCGACACGCCCGACGCGTCGGGGGAGTACCGGGTGAACGCGTACCCGGGCGACGGGTTGACGCCGCGGCCCGGTACGGACGCCACGAACGTCACCGATACGGGCGAACAGGCGGTCAGTGGCGCGTGGGAGGTGGCGACCGACGTTCCGGGCGCCCCTGCCGCCGCTCCGCACGCGAACGGGCACCAGGGCCAGGACGCCCGCGATGCGCACAACGCTCACGACACTCACGACGCGCACAACACGCAGGACGCGTACGGCGGGTACCCGCGGCACGGGCTCGCCGCGCCACATGACGTCTCCGGTGCCGCCTCCGGCGCGGCCCCCGAGGCCGTCCCGCACGCCGACCCCCTCGCGCACGGCGCCGAGTCCGTACCGGCACACGGCGTGGAACAGCCGCACGCGTCCGCCGAGCACGGTGAGCATGGGGAGCACGGGGAGCGTGCGGCCGACGCCGCCGGCGACCCGGCGGAGGCGGGGCACGAGCCGCCCGCCGGGCGGGAGCCCGCCCCGGGACCGGACGCCGCCGCGTCCGTACCGCACGACGCGCCCGCCCCGCACGCCGCACCCGCACCCGTCGAGCACCTGCCTGAGGAAGGCGCCCCCGGCGCGCCTCACGAGCAGTTCGAACAGCCGGAGCAGCCCGGCCCGTTCGACGCGCCCGCCTCCCCGGACCCGTCCGACGCCTCCTCCGCCCCCCCGGAAGGCACCGACCCGGGCGTCCCCGCGGACCCGACGGACCCCGCCGACCTGCCCGCCCCCGCCGTGCCCTCTACGCCTTCCGCGCTCGACGAGCCGCAGGCGCCCGCCACCGAGCACCCCTGCGCCTCGTACGTGCTGCGCGTCAACGGCACCGACCGGCCGGTCACCGACGCGTGGATCGGCGAGTCCCTGCTCTACGTCCTGCGCGAGCGCCTCGGCCTGGCCGGCGCCAAGGACGGCTGCTCGCAGGGCGAGTGCGGCGCGTGCTCGGTGCAGGTGGACGGCCGGCTGGTGGCCTCCTGCCTGGTGCCCGCCGCGCTGACGGCCGGTTCGGAGGTGCGGACGGTCGAGGGGCTGGCCCAGGACGGGCGGCCGTCCGACGTGCAGCGCGCGCTCGCCGACTGCGGCGCCGTGCAGTGTGGCTTCTGCGTGCCCGGTCTGGCGATGACGGTCCACGACCTCCTGGAGGGCAACCACGCCCCCACCGAACTGGAGACCCGCCAGGCCATCTGCGGCAACCTCTGCCGCTGCTCGGGCTACCGGGGGGTTCTGGAGGCCGTCCGCCAGGTCGCCGACGAGCGCGCCGAGGCGGCCGCGGCGCTCGAAGAGGCCCAGCAGGCGCCCGGGGAACAGGACTCGGCGACGGGACGCATCCCGCACCAGACGGGGCCGCACGACGGCGGCAGTGGAAAGGCGACGGCATGACGGGGATGGGCGGCAGCGCCGGAGCGGGCGGCTCGGGAGGGCCGGACGACGTGACGGGCGTGCTCGGCGCCCTGGTCACCTCCTCCGTGACCGCGCCCGCGCCGGTCCCCGACGGACCCCCGCAGGGCATCGGCGTGTCCGTCCCGGCCGCCGACGCCGCGGCCAAGACGCAGGGCACCTTCCCGTACGCCGCCGACCTGTGGGCGGAGGGCCTGCTGTGGGCGGCGGTGCTGCGGTCCCCGCACCCGCACGCCCGGATCGTCTCCATCGACACCGCGACGGCCGCCGCCATGCCGGGCGTGCACGCCGTCGTCACCCACGCCGACGTGCCGGGCGACGCCGCGCACGGGCGGCGGGTCGCGGACCGCCCGGTGTTCGCGTCGGACGTGGTGCGCCACCACGGCGAGCCGATCGCCGCGGTCGCCGCCGATCACCCGGACACCGCGCGGCTCGCCGCCGCCGCCATCGCCGTCGAGTACGAGGTGCTGGAGCCGGTCACCGACCCCGAACTGGCCTTCTCCGCCGAGCCGCTGCACCCGGACGGCAACCTCATCCGCCACATCCCGCTGCGCTTCGGCGACCCCGAGATCACCGGCGAGGTGGTGGTCGAGGGGCTGTACCGGATCGGCCGGCAGGACCCGGCGCCCATCGGCGCGGAGGCCGGCCTCGCCGTGCCACGGCCGGACGGCGGCGTCGAGATCTACTGCGCCTCCACCGACCCGCACGCCGACCGCGACCTGGCCGCCGCCTGCTTCGCCCTCGAACCGGAACGCGTCAAGATCGTCGTCACCGGCGTGCCCGGCGCGATGGGCGACCGCGAGGACTCCGGCGTCCAGCTGCCGCTCGGCCTGCTCGCGCTGCGCACCGGCCACCCGGTGAAGCTCGCGGCGACCCGCGAGGAGTCGTTCCTCAGCCACGCCCACCGCCACCCGACGCTGCTGCGCTACCGCCACCACGCGGACGCGGAGGGCAAGCTGGTCAAGGTCGAGGCGCAGATCCTGATGGACGCCGGCGCCTACGCCGACTCCTCCGGCGACGCGCTCGCCGCCGCCGTCGCCTTCGCCTGCGGCCCGTACGTCGTCCCGCACGCCTTCGTCGAGGGCTGGGCCGTCCGCACCAACAACCCGCCGTCCGGGCATGTGCGCGGCGAGGGCGCGATGCAGGTCTGCGCCGCCTACGAGGGCCAGATGGACAAGCTGGCGGCGCGGCTCGGCATCGACCCCGCCGAGCTGCGCATGCGCAACATCATGGCGACGGGCGACATCCTGCCCACCGGCCAGACGGTCACCTGCCCGGCCCCCGTCGCCGAACTCCTCGCCGCCGTCCGAGACTTCCCCCTCCCCGCCCTGCCCAAGGACGATCCGGAGGAGGAGTGGCTGCTCCCCGGCGGCCTGGAGGGCGCCGGCGAACCGGGCGCCGTCCGGCGCGGCGTCGGCTACGGCGTCGGCATGGTCCACATGCTCGGCGCGGAGGGCGCGGACGAGGTGTCCACGGCGACGGTGAAGGTCAGCGGTTCCGTCGCGACCGTCATCTGCGCCGCCGTCGAGACCGGCCAGGGCTTCTCCACCCTCGCCCGGCAGATCGTCCAGGAGGTCCTGGGCATCACGGACGTGTACGTGGCCCCCGTCGACACCGACCAGCCGCCGTGCGGCCCGGCCGCCCACGGCCGCCACACCTGGGTCTCGGGCGGCGCGGTCGAGCGGGCCGCGCGCATGGTGCGCACCCAGCTCCTCCAGCCGCTGGCCGCCCAGTTCGGCATGTCCACCGAGCTGCTGACGATCGCCGACGGCAAGATCACCTCGTACGACGGCGTGCTCAGCACCACCGTCGCCGAGGCCCTCGACGGCAAGGAGCTCTGGGCCACCGCCCAGTGCCGCCCCCACCCCACCGAGCCGCTGGACGAGACCGGCCAGGGCGACGCCTTCGTCGGCATCGCCTTCTGCGCGGTACGGGCCGTGGTGGACGTCGACGTCGAACTCGGCTCCGTCCGCGTCGTCGAGATGGCCGTCGCCCAGGACGTCGGCCGCGTCCTCAACCCCGCCCAGGCACACGCCCGCATCGAGGCCGGCGTCACCCAGGGCCTCGGCGCGGCCCTCACCGAGAACCTCCGCACCTCGGCAGGCCAGGTCCGCCGCCCGGACTTCAGCGGCTACGCCCTGCCGACGTCCCTGGACGCCCCGGACATCCGCATCGTCAAGCTCGTCGAGGAACGCGACGTGGTCGCCCCCTTCGGCGCCAAGGCCATCAGCGCCGCCCCGGTCGTCACCTCCCCCGCCGCCATCGCCTCGGCCGTCCGCGCCGCCACCGGCCGCCCGGTCAACCGCCTCCCGATCCGGCCGCAGGCGGCGGTGGCGGTACCGACGGGGGCGTGACGGCGGGACGGGCGGAAGAGAGCCCGTCGGCACGGTTCACCGCCGCCGCTTTCGGACTTCCTTCCAGCGGCGGTACCGGCGTTCGTTCTTCTCGCTGTTGAGCAGCTCCTTCAGCCGTGGCGACAACTCGGGCAGCACGGCGCCCTGTTCTTGGGCGTCCAGCAGCCCCCGGACGTACGCGCGCGCCTGCTCCTCCAGCGGCCCCAGGCGATTCGACCGCCGGACCGCGAGCACCCACAGCCAGATCACGAGGGGCACGAGCAGCAGCGCCGCGTAGGCGGCGGGCACCCCTTCTGTGGACGCGTCCAGCGCTCCCAGGGCGGCGACAATGGCAAGCAGGCACCCTCCCTCGTCGTACCACTCGCCCTTGCCCGCGATCCGTTCGTAGTGAGCGACGGCTTCCGGCTTCGGCGGGATGAGATCGTCAAACGGCTCGGGCATGACTGCCTTTCGGCCACCGATGGTGGGCGGGGCGCGAGCGGGTGGTGCCGGTGTCAGCGCTGCTTCTTGCGGGTCTTTCTCGCAAGGTGTTCACGAACCTCTTTCTCTGCCCGATACATCTGCTGCAAAGCGGGGGACGGCTGCGGGATCCTTGCGCCTCTCTCCTCGGCGTCCACCAGGCGCCGCACGTAGTCGCGGGTCTCGCCGTACAAGGGCCGCAGACGAAAGGCGCGCCGGATGGCGAGGGCCCACAGCCACATGACGGCAGGGACGAGCAGGAGGGCCGCATAACCTGCCCGGAAGTCGCTGCTGAAGCCGACCAGGGCTCCTACGAGGGGGAAAATGGCGAGAGTACAACCTGCTTCGTCGTACCATCCGCCCTTGCCGGCGATCCGCTCATAGTCAACGACGGTTTTTGATTTACGCGGGGCCTGGTCGAATTGCTCTGGCATGGGCACCTCTCAAGCCTTCTTGACCGACCGACGGTAACCCGCGGGCGCCCCCGCCGGTCTCCGGCAAGGGCCGAGCACCTTGACGAGAAGTCGCTGATCGGCAGGGAATGGGGTCAGGCCAAGGCGGTAGCCCGCAGCGTGCACCGCTGAGAAAGAAGGGTCTGCCGTCGTCAATGAGGGAGTCCGGTTCCATCCGTGAGCCAGTAGAGCGGTCTCGGCGCGCCGCATTGCCTCGGTGGGGCTGTCGGAGATTGTCGCACTGCGCACGGACCACTCGTGCAGGAGAGAACATGGAGCAGCGTTCCCTACCGCTCGGCAGTCGGGGCAGACAACCTGGCTCAATCGGTTCTCAGGGCTGACCGATCCATGCATCGCCAAGGCGTCCAAAACATTGCTGGAATGCTCGTATATCTCTTGTGTGGAAGCGGTGGGACTACCCCCGCCAGGGCGGAACGCCTGGGACGGTGTCGTGAGGAATAGTAGGTCGTCCTCGCTTGACCAGTTCATGGTTTGAACAACACTGGCGAACAGTTCGGAATAGAAATCCCAGTCGTCCATGGCCGGAGTCGTGAGTTCCAGTACTATCACCTCTGAGCCCTCGGGTGAGGGGGTGTAGACCTGGATCACTCCCTTGACCATTTCGACCGGGAAGCCGGTGCCCGAAAACTCCGAAGGGACCAGGAACGGTTCATCTCCTATGCGTACGACGACTCTGCCGCAGGGGAGGTCGGTGCACCGTATGTCATCCTGCGGATAGGCTTCCCTGAGGGCGGACGCCGTCTGACCGAGGAGATCTGTGGCCGTGTAGCCCTCAAGCGAGAGTCGGTACATCGCCAAGGAAGCGGTGCTCTGCCTCTCTCCGTCCATATCGAGTGCGCAGAAGGCCGCGTACTCGGCTCCTGCCTCAATGAAGTCCTCAAGAAGGCACCCGTAGGCCACGCACAACCGGAGTCTCTCCTCATCGGTGCCGGATGGCAGAAGTCTCTCGGCCATGTAGTAGAGCCGGTCGGCTGCTTCTTCGGCATCCACGGAGTCCAGCGGAAGAGGGTGGAAGAAGGCGGGGGGAAGCCAGGTAATGTAGAGGTCGCTGCGAGCAGTGGTGTCTGCGGAGGTTTTCATCTGCTTAATCAGCTGGCCAGGGCCTGATGGAATGCGGTGGGCGTACCTCTTCTGCCGGTGTAAGGAGCAGGTGCTTGGGTTAGGGGTTCTCTTTCGTGGTGGCTGGAACTTTCACCATGGGTGATCAATTTCTCCAGGCCGTGTACGGTGGTCAGGGCCTTTATCGGGCCGGTGACCATTTCAGGGGAGATCCGGGCTTCCCCGGGCTTCCCGATTATTTGTTTCCCGGACTTTCCGCTGAATCGATTCACGACATTGCTGATCCCCTTCGTGCTGATGGGGTTAGTAAAACCTTCCAGGAACCCTGTTCGTGCCTCCTTCGCTCCGTTCAGCAACTTGCCGCCCTTGGCGCCTGCTTTTATTCCTTGAACGAGTCCCTTGCCTGCACCGAAGGAGGGAAAGAGTCCCAAGCTGTCCATTCCCATTTTGGTGAAAGCTGTCTTTTTGTCGATGAGTCCGCGCTGCCAGGCCATGTAATGCCCTGCCGCTGCCGCGCTTGCGCAGGCGACGGACAAGCCGCCCAGGACGGCGCCTGCGGGTGGGAACACGCTGGCCACGATGGCCGCCAAGGCCAATGCGCTTGACAGCGTGGAAAACAGATCCGCGTGCTTGACGAGGAAGTTCTTGAACCCCTTCCACGCCTTGTTGAGGCCGCCCGATATCCGCTCCCACACACTGATGTCCGGCGGGTGGTTCTTGGCGGCCTCGCGTATCGCCTTGGCCGCTTCTTCCGAGTGCCGTTCCCACTTCTCCCGCAGGCGCTCGGCCTCGGCGATGATCAGGTCGAGTGCGTGCACGGCTTTGGCGGCGTCTGAGGCTGCCTTGCTGCTGTCGCTGGTCAGCTTGTCGGCCTCGGCCTTGGAGATCTGCACATGATTGTGGTTGATGTCATCGATCTTCTGATTGATGAGTTTGCTGGCCTCGACCGTCTCTTTGACTTTTGACCTCGCGGCTACCGCGTCGCTTTCGAGTCTCTTCGCTGTCTCCTGGTGGGCGTGGAGGTTCTCACGCCACTGCTTCAGCGCACGGGAGCAGTCATGCATGGACTTGCTGCCCTGTTGCAAATAGGTGGGCAGTTTGCCGAGTTGGCCTCTGAAGGCCGTGGCCGCCTCCCCCTTCCAGACTTTGTCCGACTTGCCGATTTGTTCTACCAGGCCATGGAGCTCTTCGAGTTCGTCTGCGACTCGGCCGACGTCGTGTGCGAGCCACTCGGTTGTCTTTACGCTGCCTTTTGCGGGATTGAACCCAAGGCCAGGCCATGCTGAGTCGGACATGTTTCTCCCACGGGTGAGTCCGGTGGTCGTATTCGGGGCGCTGTCGGCGGCTTACCGTTCGCGGGCGCTGAACCCCTGGCGTAGGACGTGTTCGTATTCCGTGAACTCCTTCGAGACCTCCTTCAGAGCGCTGTGGATGTGCTTGGACCCCTTGGCTATGCGCTTGATGCCGTCGTGCCAGTTGTCCTGGAAGTGGTAGCAAGCTGCGTCGAGGCCCTGAGTGCCCAGGCCTTTCGGCCCGACCTTTTTCAACGAGGCGCAGGCGTCGTGCATCCGTTCCGTCACCTCGTTCAGCCTTCGCAGCAAGTCCGCCATGCCGTCATCAGCGTGGCCGAAATCAGACATCAACCCTCCTTGATTTGTTGGCCTCTTGGGCGCGGATGGAGGTGCGTCTTGTGCACCAGGGCGCGCCTCGGTGACTGTAAGTCAAGTCTCATGGCTGAGCAAGATTTTGACAGAGACTGTCATGTCGGTGAGTGTGGGGGGTGTTGTGCCGGGCGTTCACCTCGCCCGGCGCGGCGGTCGTGGCCATGGGCGGTGGTCGCTGACGGTGAGGCTGGGCATGAGCCTGGTCGTTTGCTTCTACATTCAACTGCTCAGGGAGGGTGAGGAGTTGGGATCGTTCGTGGTGTGCGCGCACCTACCTGTCGGTAGTCTTGCACGGCTTGATGTAGGGACCATGGAGTGGGTGGACGAGGGATGGGGCGGAAGTGGGGGCACAGTCCGCGAGCGACAGGCTGAAGGTGGAGCTCGGCACGCTCAAGACCTTCAAAGGGCGTATCGACGAAGCGCTAAGCAGGCTGGGTGGTTCGGAAGCGGACCCGTCACACGTGGAGCAAGCGACCTTCGATCAGGGGCATCTGGGCAAGGGCTTCGACGCGGTAGGGGCGCTGTACGGCGCCTACCGGGCCGTGCATCAGGACCTGGCCGCTCTGTCGAAGCTGCTCGCCGACCAGATCGAGGCCCTGAGCCTGGCCGTGCAAGGGGCGCACAACGGCTACCAGGAGACGGACCGGGAGCACCAGCGCCGCATATGGGCGGTCCAGCAGGAGGTCGCGAAGCACTACGACCCGAAGCTGGATCCGCACGGGTCCAAGGGCGGCGATCCGGGTCACACGGGCGGGGACCACGACAAGGGGGGCATGTGACATGAAGGGTCAGGAGAACGGTGCGAACCCCGGCTCGGCCAGGCCCACGTTCACGCCGGCCGTGGTTCCCGACTTCGGCACGTACTCCCACGAGCAGCTGCTCGCCATGGTCGAGCACGCCGACGAGCACAAGATCAGGGCCATCGGGCTCAGGCTCCAGGAGGCGGCTCAGACGATCGGTGAGGTGGGGCAAGGGCTCAAGGAGCACATGGGCCGCCTGGAGTGGGACGGCGAGGGCGCCCGGGCCTTCCAAGCCTGGGGTGCCGACATGTCCAACGCCACCCTGTACTTGAGCGGTTACAGCGAGAAGGTCGGCATGTGGATCTGTGCCGCCGCCAACGCCCTCAGCGCGGCCCAGAAGATGCCGCCCGTCCCGGCCGACGCCAAGGCGAAGGTGGACAAGTTCGACCGGCTCAACCCCGGGCTGCGTGCCGACCCCGGCAGGTTCCACGACACGCGGACTCTCTATGCCAAGGACGGCCCCAGCCCCGCGGAGGTGACGACCGCGCTCACCAAACTCCGCCAGGAGCACGACCACGCGGCCGAGGCGATGACGCGGCTCGCCCAGGCGTACAACGACTCCGGCGACGAGATCACCAAGGGGGTGCGGCCGAACTTTCCGCCGATGCCGGCGACGATGTTGCCTCCGTCGTTCATCAACGATGCTGAGCACATCAGTCTGGACGGGGCAGGTGGTGGCGGTGGCGGCGGGGACGGCACCGCTGGCCACGTCGACAAGGGCGGGCCCGCAGCCGGGGACGGTACGACGGGTACTGCCGAGGCCGGTGGGGCTGCCGCAAGTGGCGGGAGGACCGTTCCGCCGGTGAGCCGTGCGGATTCCTCGACGAGAGTGGACGGAGGCGTGCCCGTTCCTACGGTGCCGGCGACTCCTGACGTACCGGCGACTCCCACCGTGCCGGACGGCGGGCAGCCGGTGCCCACCACACCGACCGGCCCGACACCCACGGGACCGGCGTCCCCACCGCACCGGCCCAACAGGTCCGTTCCCGGCGTTCCAGGCCTGCCCCCCACGTGGCCCGGCCGCGTGCCGTCGGCGCCGAAGCAGGGCGGTGACCCGGGCCCGGCAGGTTCCCGGCGCGGAACGGTACCGCCGGTGGAGGGAGCTCCGGGCGGTCGCGTGGGCGCGCCGGCCGCCAGGATGCCTGCCGTGGCGCTCCCGCCCACAGGTGGCGAGGCAACTCCAGTGGCCCCCCGAAAGCCGTTCGACGGTGTGCTGGGTGGTCGCCCCGCCCCTAGGGCATCCGAAGCAGGGCTTCCCGCAGGGCCTCGCGGAACGGTCGTCGGTGCGGAGTCCGGGGCAGCCGGTGCGGTGGGTCAGGGCCGTCCCAGTATGGGAGTCGGCCCTGGCCCCGGCGGGACACCGGGTGCGGGAGGCGCCGGTCGGGGCGCGAACCGGACGGGCGGCCGACGTCTCGCCTCCGAAAGTGGGGGAGAGGTCGGTGGCCGGACGGTCCAGGGAGCCGTCTCGGAAGGCCGCCCCTTCACCCGGGGCGGATCGGGTCTCGTGCGTGGTCACCGGGACAAGGGACGCGGCCATGACGATGGCGGTAGCGCCAGCCGCCGGTCCGGCCACTTCGTCGAGGAGGAGCAGGGAGCGGGAGAGGAACGCAGGCCGTTTTCCCTGTGATCGACTGAACCTGCCGCAGGAAGAGGGCACTTGTGAGCATGGCTGATACCGGAAACCGCAGTCGATGGACGGGCGTGGTGGGGGGTCTCACGGCCTTCACTCTTGTGGTATTCACTGCCGGAACGGCCCGGGCGGACACTGTCAGGGATCTTCAGTGGTATCTCGACGGCATGCACGCCGAGGAGATGTGGGAAACCAGTAAGGGAGCTGGGGTGACGGTGGCCGTCATCGACACCGGCGTCGACGACAGCCTTCCCGACCTACGGGGACAGGTGCTGCCCGGCAAGGATTTTCTGCCCACTGGGGCGGGCGCTCATACGGACACCTTTGGCCACGGCACGGCCATGGCTGTACTCATCGCCGGCACGGGCAAGGGATTCGGCGGGACGGGGGCCAAGGGGCTGGCCCCGGATGCCAAAATCCTGCCTTTCCGCGTCATGAGTTCTTCGGACGGCTGGGCCTCCGAGAACACCGCCTTGGTCAAGGCTGTCCGCTACGCGGCGGATTCACCGGCGAAAGTCATCAACATCTCGCTCGCCGGCATAGCCCGGGACTCCGAACTGGATGACGCCGTCCGGTACGCGGTCTCCAAGGGAAAACTGATCTTCGCCGGATCGGGCAATGAAGCGCAGCGGGGCAACCCTGTCGTCTACCCGGCGGCGTCCCCTGGCGTGGTCGCGGTCGGTGCGGTTGACAGGCACGTACGCGTGACGGCGGAGTCATCACGTGGCCCTTACGTGACGTTGGCGGCCCCGGGCGACGACATGGTCCACAGTTGCCCCGGAAGCACCGGCATCTGTCGCAGCCACGGCACCAGCGACGCCAGCGCCCTGGCCTCCGCCTCCGCCGCCCTCCTCTGGTCCGCTCACCCGGACTGGACGGCCAACCAGGTCCTCCGTGTCCTCATCAACACCGCTGGCGGCCCGAAGAGCGGCGAGAAGCGGAGCGACACGCTTGGTTACGGCGTGGTCCGGCCGCGGGTCGCCCTCAAGGATCCTGGCGACCCCGGGCCGGCGGACGTCAATCCGCTGACAGGAGCGCAGGGCGCGTCTCCGACTACCTCCTCGCCCCCGCCCGCCCGAGGCGCGGGCGCTTCCATCCGCTCCCATCCCGGGAGGGCAGAGGCGGGTGATGCAGGAGGAGACACCGGGCTGTGGCTTGGAGTTGGAGTCGGAGCGGCGGTGGTGGTCAGCGCGGCGGTGGCCGCGCTCGGCCTGATCACACGCAGACGGAGGCGACATGCGTAGGAACCGCCTCGTCCTATGCGTGCGCCCCGACAGAACACGTGCTCTCTGACGACAAGCCCATCTGCCCGGTCTTCCTTCTTCGACGGGGATGACACCACTCACCAAGCCGTACATGAGTACGTGTACCCATGCGGTACCAGGGCGTTGCGCGATAGCAATAGGGACAGTCGGGGAGTGAGTGATCCCCGACGTCAATGTGAAAAGTCCGTGGACAAGGAGGCCTGGGTGCCGCCCCAGTCTTTGGGAAAAGATTTCGAAATTCAGCCGGAGGATGTCGCCAAAGCAGGCGAGGCTGCGCATCGCGTGGCCAAGGCCATGCCAGAGGGTGTCAAGGGATTATACAAACCGTGCGATAGCGCGGCCGCTGGACTGCAGGGCACGCTGACAGGGAAGGCCGTGCACGAGTGTCTGGAAGCTTGGGCGAAAGCTCTCCGTGCGTTGACGGGGCGTGTGGAAACCGCCGGAGACAAAATCATAGCTTCGGCGAAGGAGTCGAAGGGTGTGGATGAGAAGCACGCCTTTGACTTCATCAGGCCTTCAGGGGGGCGGTAGAAATGCATCTTTCGGATTTGAAGGCCGCCAAGCCGATGGCCGTGGTCGATGCCGGAAACGCATGGGACAAGCTGTCGGGAAAATATGCGGCATACAGCAGAGACTGCAGCCGGTATGTTCACGTGCCATTGGTGGAAAATTGGAGGAGCGGTCTAGGGGCCGAGTCTGCTGCCTCCTACCTGGGGAAGGTGAGTCAAGACCTGAAGGTGGCGCAGCAGGAACTGGATGCCATAGGTGCTGTGCTGCGCGCGGCGGGCGAGGCCTTCCTGGCTCACCAAGGGCGATTGAAAAATCTACTTGCGGAGGCCTCGGAAAGCGGATTTACCGTTCATTCCAACGGCTCGCTGTCTGCCCCCGATATCTCTGCCAAAGGTCTCCCTCCGGCTGCTGCAGGTGCCGCGCAAAAGGCGCAGGCTGAACGCATGAAGAATATCGCTGACGGGATCGCTCAAGTAATGCGCGATGCGGATCACGCGGACAAAGAGTATGCGGATGCGATAAAAAAATTTGTGGACACCGCTCACCGATGTGCCGGTGGGAACTGGCAGACCGGCCTGTTCGATCTCGACACCGCAAAAAACATCGATCAGAATTTGCTGACCGAAATAGGGATGCCGGATAAGAAGGCCACTCCCGAGGCTGTGAACGCATGGTGGAAGGGATTGCCTCCGGAGCTCAGGAGGAGTCTCCTGGATGATCACCCCTACATTCTGGGGAATCGAGACGGCATCCCTGCGGAGGATCGGGACGAAGGTAACAGGGCGTACCTGCCCATACTCCTGAGGGAGCTCGAGCGTAAGTATGATGCCGCCTCCGGGGATGCAAGAAGTGATCTTAAAGACAAGATCGAGGGCCTTGAAGGGCTCCGAGACAAGTTGTCGAGTAATGGCAGTAGTGGACTGAGGCCTTACCTATTGGGAATCGACGACGAAGGGAATGGAAGGGCGATTGTCTCGTATGGCAATCCCGATACCGCGAAGAACGTGTCGGCCTATGTTCCCGGCCTGAACACGAAGCTCAGTGGCCACTTCGCCGACTCTGACGTCCAGCGCGCCGACGATGTAGCCCGAATGGCGGGCCGTGTGGATCCGAAAAGTTCAACGGCTTCCATCGTCTGGCTTGGCTATGATGCCCCTCAATTGAAACCTGGTTCACAGATGCTCGATGTTACTTGGGAGGATCGAGCCAAGGCGGGCGCGGCCTCCTACAATGGATTCCTCCAAGGAATCCATGCCACTCATGAAGGCGGTGCCCCCCATGTCACGGCGCTCGGTCACTCCTACGGTTCACTTGCTGTTGGAAAAGCCAGTCAGCAAGGTGAGGGCTTGCCAGCTGACGATGTCATCCTTGTGGGGAGCCCAGGAACGGGGGTGGACCGGGCCTCCGATCTGGGCGTAGGAGCTGATCATGTCTACGTGGGAGCTGCGGAGAACGATCAGGTGACGAATTTCCCCCCCTCGTTCGAACAGGCGGACCATTGGTTCGATTACATCGCCCCGGGAAGCGAGTTCGGCACCAAACACGCGGCATTCGGTGTGGATCCGGCCAGTAAAAACTTCGGAGGGCATCGATTTTCTGTCGCCGCCGGAGAGGATACAGGGCTTTCCGGCTTGCTGACGGGCGATCTGCCGGCTCACTCCGTCTATTTCAAAGAGAACGAGGGTGGTGACTCCCTGCGCAATATCGCGCTGGTGGTCACCGGCCATGGTGATCACATCAGCGTGGCGGCACCCCGATGAAGCGTTCGGGGGCTCTGTGGCAGGCGGCCGGTGCATTGGCGGTGTCAGTCGCCTTGGTCTCCTGTGGGGTGGACGGCTCCTCCGGTCAGGAGCGGGAGAAGAAAGTGGCGCGGGCAGAGATGAACATGCAGCAAGCAGGTGAGCGTTCGGAGGCGATTTTGGACAAGACCTTCCAGGCAATCAAGCCTCCGGTGAAGTGGGGCTATGACGCTCCTTCGGAAATCGCCTGTAGCACAGGAATAAACCGTCCGGCAGGCACGACGCAGGTCCGGCGTGGCAGAGTGGTGACCACAGTGATTTCCGAGCGTCGGCGAGGTGGCTTCCTCGGAGTTGTACAGCGGTCGTGGGAGAAGCTGGGGTACGAGATCACGAGTGTCAATGCGGACAAGAAAATGCCCGGCATCACCGCCCGGACCCCGGACGGGTTTGCGGTGTCCGTGGGGGTGGGGACGATCGGGAACGTATTTTTCAGTGTCAGCTCGCCGTGTGCTGAACCATCGCCCGTCACTTACCCCAAGGGCACCCCAGGCAAGCCGGGACGCCCCGACACCCACGTCGACCTGATTCCTCGGCACCACTCCGACTTCTGGTCGTCCAGCGAACCCTTGGGTTAGGGCAAGTCGGTATGCGGTCCGTGCCGTTGGTGGCGGGCTGCCCCCCCCAGCCCGCGTCGGGCAGAACGTGGGCACCGGGCGGGCCGTTGAGTGCCGGTTCCAGCGGCGCGCCTCACACCACCGGCATCGCCGTCAGTGATCCGTCCGCGGACAGGAACACGCGGTTGCCCGAGCCGGCCAGCCAGGGGGAGACGCTGCCGCGCCAGGGGTAGGACCAGAGGGGTTCGCCCGTCTGTTTGTCGAGGGTCAGGGCGGCGGAGGCGGTGCCGCCGGTGGGGGTCCAGAGGGTTCGGGCCTGGACGGCGGGGGGTGTGAGGGGTGGGTAGGCGCGGTCGTCCAGGCGGTGGGTCCAGATGGTTCTGCCGGTGCGGCGGTCGAGGCAGTGGACGGTCGGGGTGTCCACGGCATAGAGGAAGGAGCCGTCGACGGCCGGGCCCGACCAGCCCTGGTACGAGCTGGTGCCGCCGCTCATGGTGGGGCTGGTCCGGAAGGAGGCGGAGGGGAGGGACCAGAGCTTTCCGCCGTCGTCCAGGCGGTGGGCGGCCAGGGTCTTGCCGCCGAGGTACACGATGCCGTCGCGGACCGCCGGCATCACCGCGTCCTGGGCGTCGGGTCGTTGGGTGAGTTTCCACGCGGTGCGGCCGGTGGCGGTGTCGAGGGCGTGGACGTCGCCGTTCTTGCCGTAGACGACGAGGCGGTTCCGGGCGGGGACCGCCAGCGCGGTCTCGGAGTGGGTCGGCTCCCGGTCCGGGTGGGGGACGGCCCAGCGGACCGTGCGGGTGCGGATGTCGAGGGCGCTGATCCTGTTGGGGCGCATGGCCGCCGCGCCGTCGACGAAGTACACCGTCTCGTCGTCCATCGCGAGGACGTGGTCGGCGTCGACGGACGCGCTCCAGCGCTCGGCGCCCGTGGCGGCGTCCAGGCCGACGAGCCGGCCGTCGGCGAACGGGGTCGCGACGATGCCGGCGCGGCCCGCGAAGCGGCCGTACTGCTCGCTCTTCACCCGCCACTTGGGTGTGCCGTCGCGTACGGAGAAGGCGGCCAGGCCGTCGCTCGTCATGGTAAGGACCAGGTCGCGCACGGGCAGCGGGGCGGGGGCGAAGGGGAACGTGCCGACCGGGCCCCAGAGTTCCGCGGGCGGGCGGCCCTCCTCGTACCGGCCGGCCGTCAGCGGCTTGGCGTCCCAGGGGTGAGGCGGGGGCGGCGGGTCGGCCTTGAGGGTCTCCCCGTCCGAGGTGCCGCCGCGGAGGAACCACCACGCCCCGGTGCCGCCCGCCGCGGCCACCGTGGCGCCGCCCGCCACGAGGGCGGTGACGAGGCGGCGGCGGGAGGGGCCGGACGCGGTGGCGGGGGCGTCGGTGAGGGTGGTCAGTTCGCGGGCGGCGGTCTCGCGGCGGGTGATGTCGGCGGCGAGGGGGCCGCGGCGCCAGACGCGGTCGGCGCCCTTGGGCGGGGCCATCGCGGTGGCGATCAGCGCGGGCCGCGGGCGGTGCTCGGGTTCACGGGCCAGGCAGGGCGCGATCAGGGCGTGCAGCGGGGCGGGGAGGCCCGCCAGGTCCGGTTCCTCGTGGACGACCTTGTACTGGACGGACGCCACGTCCGTACCGTCGTAGGCGCGGCGGCCGGTGGCCGCGAAGGCGAGTACGGCGCCGAGCGAGAACACGTCACCGGGCGGGCCGACGCGCCGGCCGAGCACCTGCTCGGGGGCGCCGTAGCCGGGGGTGACCGGGTTGGTGCCGGTGGTGGTGAGGGTGAGGCCGTGCTCGGGGCGGGCGATGCCGAAGTCGATGACGCGCGGGCCCGAGGAGGTCAGGACGATGTTGGACGGCTTGATGTCGCGGTGCACCAGGCCGGCGGCGTGGACGTCCGCGAGGGTCCGCGCCAGCGCGGCGCCCAGGGCCCTGACCCCCGCCTCGTCGAACGGCCCGCGCTCCTCGACCGCCTCGGTCAGCGTCGGCCCGGCCAGGAACTCGGTGGCGATCCACGGCCGTCCGCCCTCCGTCCACGCCCCCAGCACCCGCGCGACCCCCGGGCTCGTCACCGCCCGCGCGGCCTGCGCCTCGCGGACGAAGCGCTGCGCCATGTGCGGGTCGTGGGCCATCTCCGGGTGCAGCACCTTGACGGCGGCCGCGGCCCCGTCGGCGTCCCGGCCGAGGTACACCTTGCCCATGCCGCCCGCGCCGAGCACGCCGACGAGACGGTAGGGGCCGAGGCGGAGGGGGTCACCGGTGGTGAGGGGGTGCATGGGATGACGGGCCTGTCCGGGGAGGGGCGGGTGGCTGACGTGTAGTCGGCGGTCGACCGGCCGATTCTCCCGTCGTGACGGCGGGGGGTTACAGGTGGGGGTGGTGTGGCCGTTGGGCTGGCTGGGGCCCGGTGGCCGACGGCTCGTCACGGGCGCTTGACCGGTCGGGGAGATCGGTCGTTCGCGGAGGTCGCGGCCGTTCACCGGTGGCGCGGGCAAGCCATGCCGTGCGCGCCGCCCGTTCTCCGGACGCGCCGCCCGGCACCCTCAGCCCGCGATGCCGTTCACCACCACCCACGCCCCCATCAGCATCGTCACCGCCACCCCCCCACGCGACCGGCGCTCCCTCCCGGCGCGAGACCAGGCCCCAGGTGCCCAGCAGGGTGGCGGTGGGGGCGGTGAGCAAGGGGATTCAGCCGACGGCCTGTTGGCCGGCCGTGGTGCAGATGGTGCGGGTGTCGCCCTGGTCGCAACCGTCGCTGGCCATGACCGAGAGCGGGAGGATGAGGAAGGTGAGGCCGGCGAAGACCCACAGTGCCACGATGCCCAGGACCCTCAGGGCGGTGTCCGCCGGGGAGCCCGCGGACCCGGTGGAATCGGTGGCCGGGGCGTGCGTCAGGTCGGCTGGAGTCATGCCCGTCACGCTAGGCGCGCCGGCCCGGCCCGGACATCCGTACGGATACCCGACGCGACGCGCGGGGCGGCTGAGTACCGCTTCTCAGCCGCCCCGCGCACCTCGCGCCCCGGCGGAGGCCGTGACCGGATTCGAACCGGCGTAACTCGCTTTGCAGGCGAGCCCCTGAACCACTCGGGCACACGGCCGTGTCGTGCTCCGTCCCCGACGATAGGGAGGGGGTCCGGCGGGCCACAACGGCCCGGGCACGGAAGCCACATGAGTGTCATGCCGCGTTCACAGCGGCGGCCGTCAGCGGGCCAGGAAGTCCTCGACCAGGGGGCGGAACATCTCCGGTTCGTCGACCCACGGGTAGTGCCCCACCCCGTACAGCGTCCGCACCTCGGTGCGGGTCGCGGCGGGGAAGGAGGCTGCGACCGTCTCGCCGGCGCGGACGCCGGTGATGGCGTCGCGGTCGCCGGTGACGACGAGGAGCGGGAAGGCGGCCGAGCGGAGGTGGTCGAGGAGGGCGCGGCGGGCGGGTTCGTCCACGCCCTGCCAGAAGGCGATGCGGGGGACGGGGTGGAGCTGGCCGTCCTCCGTGGCCGCGTGGGCCTGCTGCGGGGCGTCCCAGCGGCCGTAGCCCATGGGGGCGGCGCGCCGGAGGAGGGCGCGGGCCTCGGTGAAGTCGCGGGTGTCGGCGAGGGAGTGGACGGCGACGTAGGCGTCCACCCACCAGTCCTCCTCGGCGCGCGACTCGAAGATCTCCTCGGCGTCCGTGGGCAGTTCGCCCTGGAGGCGGGAGCCGGGCGCGACGAGGACGAGGTGGCTGACCCGGTGCGGGTAGAGGGCGGCGTACGCCTGGGCGGTGGCGCAGCCGGCGTCGTGGGCGAGGAGGGCGAAGCGGTCGAGGCCGAGGTGGCCGCGGAGCGCCTCGACGTCCTCGGCGAGGGCCGGGAAGGCGTAGCCGCGGGGGTCGTCGGCGGGCGGCGAGTCGCCGGTGCCCCGGCTGTCGGGGATGACGAGGGTGTGCCGGGCGTCGAGGCCGCCGAGGTCGCCCAGGTAGGCGGCGTCCCGGCCGGGGCCGCCGGCGAGGCAGACGATCGGCGGCCCGGGAGCGCCGGGGGCGTCGGTGGTGCGAGCCTCCAGTACCCGGTAGGCCAGTTCCGCCGCGTCGTACGAGACGTAGCGTGATGTGTGAGCTGCGTGAGGCTCCATATGTCCACCATGCGCCAAAGGTCCGTTGATCCAGAAGTCATTCAAGCCGGATCTGCCCGCTACCCCAAATTCCGCTTATGATTCCGGCGTGTTCGACTCCCGGCACATCAAGACGTTCCACGCGGTGGTCGCGGCCGGTTCGTACTCCGCCGCCGCGCGGGCCCTCGGCTACACCCAGCCCGCGATCACCCAGCAGATGAAGGCCCTGGAGCGGTCGGTCGGCACCCCGCTGTTCACCCGCGTCGGCCGCCGGATGCGGCTCACGGAGGCGGGGGAGGCGCTGGCGCGGCACGCCGAGACGATCCTGGACACCCTCACCGTCGCCCAGCAGCAGATGAGTTCGCTGACCCGGCTGCGGGCGGGACGGGTACGGGTCTGCGCCTTCCCCAGCGCCGGCGCCACCCTCGTCCCGGAGGCACTGGCCCGGCTCGCCGCCGACCACCCCGGCGTCCGCGTCGAGCTGCTGGAGGGCGAGCCGCCCGACTCGCTCCGCCGGCTGGTGCGCGGCGAGTGCGACATCACCCTCGCCTTCACCTACCCCGGGCTGCACGACGAGGTCCCGGACGAGCTCGCGGAGATACCGCTGCTGGAGGACCAGCTGACCGTGCTGCTCCCCGCCGGGCACCCGCTGGCCCGCCGCCGCGCCGTGGGCCTGGCCGACCTCGCCGACGAGCGGTGGATCGCCGGCTGCCTGCGCTGCCGCACCAACTTCCTGCACGAGTGCGCCGAGGTCGGCTTCGCCCCCGACATAGCCTTCACCACCGACGACAACCTGGTCGTGCAGTCCCTCGTCGCCGAGGGGCTGGGGGTGGCCATGATGCCGGGGCTCGTGCTGTCGTTCCTGCGCCACGACCGGATCACCGGCCGGGCGCTCGACCCCGCCTCCCGCCGCCGGGTCTCCGCGTACGTCCTCCGCGACCACCTGCGCGTCCCCGCCACCGCCCTGGTCCTCGACGAGCTCAAGGCCGCGGCGGCGCGGCGGGTGGGGTGCTGAGCGGGCTGCCGGCCGTTCCTTGAAGGCTCGCGCTCGCCCCTTCGGAGGCTTGCGCTCGTCCCTCCGGAGGCCCGTGCGTGCGCCTCCGGCAGGCCCGCACCCGCGGGGAGGGGGGGGCTCCGCGCCCGCCTCCCCCCCCCGGCGCCCTGCGTCCGCACCGACGCGGGCCCCCGGAGCCTCGCGCCCGCGCGCCCAGAACCTCACGCCCGCCGCCCCGCGCCCCCTCCCGGGCGCATCCCCCAATCCATAAGCGGAAGTTGGCCCCCGGCCAACAAACTGTCGTTGGACGTGATGGATCACGCCCCCGACCCTGCCCGTATGACCACTCCTACCGCAGCCCCGACGACCGCCCGCCTCCGCGGGCTCATCGACGACGTCCGGGAGGCAGTGGGCCGCGGCCTGCCGCCGGACACGACGGCCTACCTCGTCGGCGAGCGGCTCGCGGGCCACCTCGGCTCCGACGACCTGCTCACCCCCGAGCAGTGCGAGGGCGACCCCGAGCGCTACCGCCAGCACATCCTGCACGCGGAACCGGACGGCAGCTTCTCGCTCGTCGCCCTGGTCTGGCTGCCGGGGCAGCAGACCTCCGTCCACGACCACGTCTCGTGGTGCGTCACCGGCGTCCATCAGGGCGCCGAGAGCGAGCGCCGGTACCGGCTCGTCCCGGACGGCACGAGCTGCCGGCTGGTCGCCACCGAGGACGTCGTCAACGCGCAGGGCGACGTCTGCGGTTTCGCGCCCCCCGGGGACATCCACCGGGTGCGCAACGCCTGTTCGTCCACCGCGATCTCGATCCACGTCTACGGCGCGGACATCGCGCGGCTGGGCTCCAGCGTGCGGCGCGTCTACCACCTGCCCGCCGACGAGCTGTGATGCGGGACCGGCGGGATCGGCAGGACCGGCGGGACCGGCGGAGAGCGAGCCGGATATACCAGATCATCCGGTCATATAGGGTTTACCGGCCGTACGAGCCGGAACAGGAACACCAGGGGGAACAGCCGTCATGGCGCTGATCAACGCGCGGCCGGGCGGTGCCCGTACCGGAACGGCCGCCGCGCCCCCCGGCAAGCTCCCCGGACTGGCCATGGCCGTCCTCGGCGTCGCCCTGGCCTGGGCGGTCCACCGGCTCGTCCCCGCCGTCCCCATGCTCACCGCGGCCGTGGTGCTCGGCATCGCCTTCGCCCACCTGCCGGGCGTCAAGGCCCGGGTGCGGGGGGTCGGACGGCCGGGGCTGACGCTCGCCGGGAAGCGGCTGATGCGCGTCGGCGTCGTCCTCCTCGGGCTGAAGCTGAGCATCGGCGACGTGCTCGGGGTCGGCTGGGCGACGGTGGCGATGGTGCTCGTCGTCGTCACGGCCACCTTCTTCGGCACGCTCTGGCTCGGCCGCCGGCTGGGGCTGCGCGGTGATCAGCCGCTGCTGATCGCGACCGGCTACTCGATCTGCGGCGCCTCCGCGATCGGCGCGGTCAGCGAGGTCTCCGGCAGCGACGAGGAGGACGTCGCCACGTCCGTCGCCCTCGTCACGCTGTGCGGGACGCTCGCGATCGCCGTGCTGCCGCTGCTGCACCACCCGCTCGGGCTCGACGACTCGCAGTTCGGGCGCTGGGTCGGCGCGGGCGTGCACGACGTCGGCCAGGTGGTGGCGACCGCGCAGACGGCCGGTCCGACGGCGCTCGGCGAGGCCGTCCTGGTGAAGCTGATGCGCGTGGCACTGCTGGCACCCCTGGTGGCGGCCGTCGCCATGTCCGTGAGCCGCCGCCGGGCCCACGCCCGGGCGGCACTCGCCGATGAGGGGCCGGCCGACCAGCAGAAGCGGCCCCCGCTCGTCCCCCTCTTCGTCCTCGGCTTCCTCGCCATGGTCGCCGTGCGCAGCACCGGACTCGTGCCGGGCGGTGTGCTGGACGGCGCCCAGCACGTCCAGGAACTGCTGCTCGCCGCCGCTCTGTTCGGGCTCGGCAGCGCGGTCCATCTGCCCTCACTGGTACGGACCGGGGGGCGGGTCGCGGCGCTGGGGCTGTGCTCGTGGGTGGTCATCGCGGGGGTGTCCTACGCGGGTGTGCTGCTGACGGCGTGACCATCCTCGGATGACGGCGTGACGACGTTTTCGGGACGGCGTGACGATGCGCGGATCCGCGGGGCTCGTGTGACTCCGGAGGTAGGGCGAAGGGATGAGGCCGAAACGGTTCCGGAGCCAGAGGCGGTCCGCACGGCCCCTCCCTACGCTGCCTCGCATGAGCACCGCCGACTCCATACCCCCGCCGCCGGACCCCGCCTCCGTCACCCCCTCGTCCGCCGCCCCGTCCCCGGTCGCGTCCGTCACCGCGTCCCCGGTCGCGTCCGCCACCGCGCCCCCGCCGGACGACGAAGGCGGTGTGCTCGGCCGCCGCTACCGCGGGCTCACCTTCGGCATCATCTCCGTGATCTCGCTCATCGCCTTCGAGGCCAGCGCGGTCAGCACGGCCATGCCGATCGCCGCCCGCGCGCTCGACGGCATCGGCCTCTACGCCTTCGCGTTCTCCGCCTACTTCACGGCGAGCCTGTTCTCCATGGCGCTCTCGGGGGAGTGGAGCGACCGCTCCGGCCCGCTCGGGCCGCTGTTCACCGGCATCGCCGCGTTCGGCGCCGGCTTGGTCCTCGCGGGCTGCTCGCAGGACATGTGGATGTTCGTGGGCTCCCGCTTCGTCCAGGGGCTGGGCGGCGGCATGGTGGTCGTCTCGCTGTACGTGGTCGTGGGCCGCGCCTACCCCGAGCGGCTGCGGGCGAAGATCCTCGCCGCGTTCTCGGCGGCCTGGGTGGTCCCGGTCCTGGTCGGCCCGGTGGTCGCGGGGTCGGTCGCCGAACGGCTGAGCTGGCGCTGGGTCTTCCTGGCGATCCCGGTCCTCGTCCTGCTGCCCTTGCTGATCATGCTGCCGGCCCTGCGGAAGCTGCCGCGCACCGACCGCGGCGGCAGCGTGGACCGGCGGCGCGTGCTGCTCGCGCTGGCCGTCGCCGGCGGCGCCGGGCTGCTCCAGTACGCCGGGCAGGACCGCACCTGGCTCTCCCTGGTCCCGGCCGCCGCCGGGCTCGCGCTGCTCGCGCCGTCCATCGTCCGGCTGGTGCCGAAGGGCACGTTCCGGGCCGCGCGCGGGCTGCCGTCCGTGGTGCTGCTGCGCGGCGTCGCGGCCGGTGCCTTCCTCGGCGCGGAGAGTTTCATCCCGCTGATGCTGGTCAGCGAGCGCGGCCTGTCCGCCACCGCCGCCGGCCTCTCCCTGACCGGCGGCGGCCTCGCCTGGGCCCTCGGCTCGTTCACCCAGAGCCGCTCCGGCCTGGAGCGGCACCGGAACCGGCTGATGGGCCTGGGCATGGTGCTCGTCGCCGCGTCCGTCGCGCTGGTGCCGCTGGTGCTGGTCGACGGGGTGCCGGTCTGGCTGGTGGCCGTCGCGTGGATCATCGGCGGCTACGGCATCGGCCTGACGATCTCCAGCAGCGGCATCCTCGTCCTCTCCCTGTCCCGCCCCGGCGAGGAGGGGATCAACTCGGCCGCCCTCCAGCTCTCCGACGCGCTCGGCAACATCGTCCTCGTCGGCGCGGGCGGCGTCCTCTTCGGCGCCTTCGGCGGCGCGACCGTGGCCGCGGACGGCGACGCGGCCGACACGGCGGCCCCGCCGGCCGCCTTCGTCTCCGTCTACGTGACGCTGGCGGCGGTGGCCCTGGCCGGCGCCTGGATCACGACCCGGCTGCGGCCGGCGGCGGAGGGGTCTCCCGTCCGGGAGGACGGCGGGCCGGTGAGCGGCGCCGAGGCGAAAACCGGTACCGCCCCCGCCCGTTGACGCCCTAACGTGCGCACATGTCCCTGAACCTCCGCCTCGACGACGACCGTATGGCGGCGCTGCGCGAGCGCGCCCGCCGGGAAGGCATCACCCCGCGGGCCGCCGCCCTGCGCGCGGTGGACGAGTACCTGTCCGCGACCGACCGCCGGACCCGCGTCCGGCGGACGGCCGGGCGACAGGCGGAGGTCTGGCGCGAGCTCCTGGACCGGCTCAAATGACGACCACGACGACGGGCTACCTGACCCCGGACTACCTGACCCCGGACGACGCCCTCGTCGTGGCCGGCTGCGCCTGCGCCGGCGACACCGAGGTCGTCGTCCGCGACGCCGGCGGGCTGGCGTCCGCCCTGCACCGCCCGGCGGCGGAGATGTACGGGCAGGAGGTGCACCCGGAGCTGATCGGCAAGGCCGCGTCGCTGCTCCAGGGCCTGGCGGTCAACCACCCGCTGGTCGACGGGAACAAGCGCACCGCCTGGCTGGCCTGCGTCACGTTCCTGGCCCTGCACGGCGTGGAGCTCCGGCGGGACGTCGACGCCGCCGAGCGGCTCGTCCTCGACGTCACGACGGGCCGGGTGCGGGACGTGGCGGAAGTCTCACGGCGGCTCGCGGAGCTGCTCGCGGACTGACGGAAGGGGCCTGCCGCCCGCGCCCGCCAGGGCTTGTCCGAAATGATCCGGAACCGGCCGGAACCGGTCGGGACCGTTTGCGTGCCCGCGCACGCGGACGGTCCCGGCCCGGCCCCCGGTAGGCTGACGCGGTTGTCGTTTACCGATTTCTCAAGGCCCCGATCCAGCCGACGGAGACCGTGACTACCACCACAGCCAACCACCATCTCTCGCCCGCCTTCCCCGGCCGGGCCCCCTGGGGTACCGCGAACAAGCTGCGCGCCTGGCAGGAGGGCGCGATGGGGAAGTACATCCAGGAGCAGCCGCGCGACTTCCTCGCCGTCGCCACCCCCGGCGCCGGCAAGACCACCTTCGCGCTCACCCTCGCGTCCTGGCTGCTGCACCACCACGTCGTCCAGCAGGTGACCGTCGTCGCCCCGACCGAGCACCTGAAGAAGCAGTGGGCGGAGGCCGCCGCCCGCATAGGCATCAAGCTCGACCCGGAGTACAGCGCGGGCCCGCTGGGCCGCGAGTACCACGGCGTCGCCGTGACGTATGCGGGTGTCGGCGTACGTCCGATGCTGCACCGCAACCGCTGCGAACAGCGCAAGACGCTCGTCATCCTCGACGAGATCCACCACGCCGGCGACTCAAAGTCCTGGGGCGAGGCGTGCCTGGAGGCGTTCGAGCCGGCCACCCGCCGGCTCGCCCTCACCGGCACGCCGTTCCGCTCCGACACCAACCCGATCCCGTTCGTCACCTACGAGGAGGGCAACGACGGAATCCGGCGGTCCGCCGCCGACTACACCTACGGCTACGGCAACGCCCTCAACGACGGCGTCGTCCGCCCGGTGATCTTCCTCTCCTACAGCGGCAACATGCGCTGGCGTACCAAGGCCGGCGACGAGCTGGAGGCCCGGCTCGGCGAGCCGATGACCAAGGACGCGATCAGCCAGGCGTGGCGTACCGCGCTCGACCCGCGCGGCGACTGGATGCCCAACGTGCTGCGCGCGGCCGACCGCCGGCTCACCGAGGTCCGCAAGAGCATCCCGGACGCGGGCGCCCTCGTCATCGCCTCCGACCAGGACTCGGCCCGCGCCTACGCCAAACTCCTCCGCGAGATCACCGGCGAGGGCCCGACGGTCGTCCTCTCCGACGACTCGGGGGCGTCGCAGCGCATCGACGACTTCTCGGCGGGCGACTCCCGCTGGATGGTCGCCGTCCGCATGGTGTCCGAGGGCGTGGACGTGCCCCGGCTCGCGGTCGGCGTCTACGCGACGACGATCTCGACGCCGCTGTTCTTCGCGCAGGCGGTCGGCCGCTTCGTGCGGTCGCGGCGGCGCGGCGAGACGGCGTCGGTCTTCCTGCCGACCATCCCCATGCTGCTCGGCTTCGCCAACGAGATGGAGGTGGAGCGCGACCACGTCCTCGACAAGCCCAAGAAGGAGGGCGAGGAGGACCCCTACGCCGAGTCCGAGAAGGAGCTCGCCGAGGCGGAGAAGCAGCAGGACGAGGACACGGGCGAGCAGGACATGCTGCCGTTCGAGGCCCTGGAGTCGGACGCGGTCTTCGACCGGGTGCTGTACAACAGCGCCGAATTCGGCATGCAGGCCCACCCCGGCAGCGAGGAGGAGCAGGACTACCTCGGCATCCCCGGGCTGCTGGAGCCGGAGCAGGTGCAGCTGCTGCTGCAGAAGCGGCAGGCGCGGCAGATCGCGCACAGCAGGCGGAAGCCCGACGAGGAGGCCGACCTGCTGGAGATGCCGGCCGAGCGCCGGCCCGTGGTCACGCACAAGGAGCTGCTGGAGCTCCGCAAGCAGCTGAACTCCCTGGTCGGCGCCTACGCGCACCAGAGCGGCAAGCCGCACGGCGTGATCCACACCGAGCTGCGCCGCACCTGCGGCGGCCCGCCGAGCGCGGAGGCCACGGCCGGCCAGCTCAACGAGCGCATCAAGAAGGTGCGCGAGTGGGCGACGCGCATGAAGTGACGTGACGGTCATGAAGTGACGTGACGGTGCGAGACGAGCTCGCGGTCCGGGCGCCCGTGGGGAAACGGTTCGGTGATCGTCCGTTCCTCAAATACTCTGCGCGGCGCCCGGATTGTGGGCAGACTCTTCCGGAGAGCGGACCGGCTCGCTACCGTGCCGGTCACGTACACGCCCCGTGGCAGCGCCGCCGCGGAGCGCGGCCGGTGGTATGCGTCAAGGAACGTATGCGTCAAGCGACCCGGCGGCCTCTCCTCGCGCGCTGCCGGACGGGACCGGAAGCGCAACCCCACCGCGATGGGAGCCCGCCTTTCATCGGAGGAGGGGGCGTCGTGACCGCGGAGACTTCGCAGACGCTCGACAGAGGACTGCGTGTCCTGAAACTGCTCGCCGAGACCGATCACGGGCTGACCGTCACCGAGCTGGCCAGCCGGCTCGGCGTCAACCGCACGGTCGTCTACCGGCTGCTCGCCACGCTGGAGCAGCACGAACTCGTCCGCCGGGACATCGGTGGCCGGGCCCGCGTCGGGCTCGGCGTCCTACGGCTCGGACGCCAGGTCCACCCACTGGTCAGGGAAGCCGCGCTGCCCGCGCTGCGGGCACTCGCCGAGGACGTCGGGGCGACGGCCCATCTCACGCTCGTCGACGGCGCGGAGGCGCTGGCCGTCGCCGTCGTCGAGCCGACCTGGACCGACTACCACGTCGCCTACCGCGCCGGGTTCCGCCACCCCCTGGACCGCGGCGCGGCCGGCCGGGCGATACTCGCCGCCCGCGCGGGCGAGGTCGACAACCCCGGGTACGCGCTCACCCACGGCGAACTGGAGACGGGCGCCAGCGGCGCCGCCGCCCCCCTGCTCGGGGTGAGCGGCATCGAGGGCAGCGTCGGCGTCGTCATGCTCACCGACGCCGTACCGCACCGGGTCGGGCCGCGGGTGATGGAGGCGGCGAAGGAGGTGGCCGACGCGCTCCGGTGAGGGCGCTCCGGTGAGGGCGCGGCTGTCCGTGGTGCGGCGGTGAACTAGATTCGCGGTATGCCACTTTCGTCTCCGTCCGCGTGGTCTCCGTCCGCGTGGTCCCGCCGCACCCGGACCCTCGCCGTCTGCGCCGTACCGGTCCTGGCGCTGCTCGTGACCGCCGCGTTCGCGCCGCTGCCGTTCACGATCGCGAGACCCGGCTGGACGGTGAACGTCCTCGGCGACCACCAGGGCAAGCCGGTGATCACGGTCAGCGGCGCCGAGGCCCGGCACACCAGCGGCCAGCTCCGCATGGTCTCGATCATCGCGACCGGGCCGGACGCGGAGGTCACGCTGCCCGAGGTCGCGTCGGACTGGTTCCGGACGGACCGGACGGTGATGCCGCACGACTCCGTGTTCCCGCCCGGCAAGTCGGACAAGGAGACGGAGGAGCGGAACGTCGAGGAGATGAAGAAGTCGCAGGACTCGGCGGTGCGGGCCGCTCTGCGGCATCTTCACCGGTCGCCTTCCGATGTGAAGGTCAGTCTGAGTCTGGGGGACATCGGGGGGCCCAGTGCGGGGCTGATGTTCACTCTCGGGATCATCGACAAGCTTGACGGGGACGGGCGGGGGGGTGACCTCACCGGGGGGCGGACGATCGCCGGGACCGGGACGATCGATCCTGATGGGTCGGTTGGGCCGGTGGGGGGTGTGGGGCTGAAGGTGCAGGCCGCCGGGCGGGACGGGGCCGGGGTGTTCCTGGTGCCGAAGGCGCAGTGTGCGGAGGCTTCGGCGGGGGCGCCTTCCGGCTTGCGCCTCGTTCCGGTTACTGACGTGCAGGGTGCGGTCGAGGCTTTGCGTGGGCTGGCGTCGGGAGGTTCGGTGCCGCGTTGCTGACGCGGTGGGATGTGCCCCGGTCCCTCCCCCAGAGGGGGTACCCCCACTTTCACCGTTTCTTGCGGGGGCGCTGCCCCCGCACCCCCGAAGCACCCTGCGGGCGCTGTCCTCAAACGCCGGACGGGCTGAAATCAGCCCGTGCGGCGCTTGAGCACGAGCGGCGAAGCCGCGATAAGGGGGTCCGGGGGCTTGCCCGGGAATCGGCGAAGGTGGGGGTACCCCCTCTGGGGGAGGGACCGGGGCACACCTCACCCCCCAGCCGCCTGCCGCACCAGCGGAATGATCCGCAGCGGCACCGCATCCTCCATCACGATCGCCGTCGAGGCCCGCACGATCCCCTCGATCCCCACCACCTTGTCGATCACCCGCTGCAGATCCGCGTTCGACCGGGCGACGAGCCGGCAGAGCATGTCCCCGTGCCCGGTGATGGTGTGCAGCTCCAGCACTTCCGGGACCCCGGCGAGGTGGGTCCGGACGTCCGGGCCCTCGCCCTGCTTGATCTCCAGGGTCGCGAACGCGGTCACGGGATAGCCGAGCGCGGCCGGGTCCACGTCCGGGCCGAAGCCGCGGATGACGCCCTGGGAGAGCAGCCGGTCCAGGCGGGCCTGGACCGTGCCCCGGGCGACGCCCAGGCGGCGGGACGCCTCGAGGACGCCGATGCGCGGTTCCTGTGCCAGCAGCTCGATCAGCCTGCCGTCCAAACGATCGATCGCCACAGCCGACCCCTCGTGGTCACCATGTACAGAACGTCCGGCGGTTCCGGGCGTTCACTGTGCAGGTTGCCCAGCGAAAACAGAAACTATTGCGCACCTTGTGGATCGGCGAGACGCTGCGCGTATGACGCAGACCACAGAACACACCTTTGACACCGCTCGGCAGGCCGACCCCTTCCCGGTCAAGGGGATGGACGCGGTGGTCTTCGCCGTCGGGAACGCCAAGCAGGCCGCGCACTACTACGCCTCGGCCTTCGGCATGAAGCTGGTCGCCTACTCCGGACCGGAGAACGGCAGCCGGGAGACGGCGAGTTACGTTCTGGAGTCGGGCGGTGCCCGGTTCGTGTTCACCACCGTCATCAAGGCGGCCACCGACCGCGGCCGCTTCCTCGCGGAGCACGTGGCCGAGCACGGCGACGGCGTCGTGGACCTGGCGATCGAGGTGCCGGACGCCCGTGCCGCCTACGCCTACGCGGTCGAGCACGGCGCGCGGGGCCTGGAGGAGCCGTACGAGCTGAAGGACGAGCACGGGACCGTCGTCCTCGCCGCCATCGCCACCTACGGCCAGACCCGTCACACCCTGGTGGACCGCTCCGGCTACAGCGGCCCGTACCTGCCCGGCTTCGCCGCCGCCACCCCGGTCGTGGCGCCGCCCGCCAAGCGCAACTTCCAGGCCATCGACCACTGCGTCGGCAACGTCGAGCTCGGCCGGATGGACGAGTGGGTGGAGTTCTACCACCGGGTCATGGGCTTCACGAACATGAAGGAGTTCGTCGGCGACGACATCGCCACGGAGTACTCCGCGCTGATGTCCAAGGTCGTCGCGGACGGCACCCGGAAGGTGAAGTTCCCGCTCAACGAGCCCGCGATCGCCAAGAAGAAGTCGCAGATCGACGAGTACCTGGAGTTCTACGGCGGCCCCGGCCTCCAGCACATCGCGCTCGCCACCAACGACATCGTCACCACCGTGCGGCAGATGAAGGCGGCCGGCGTCGAGTTCCTGGACACCCCGGACAGCTACTACGACACCCTCGGCGAGTGGGCCGGCGAGACCCGGGTGCCCGTGGAGACGCTGCGTGAGCTGAAGATCCTGGTGGACCGCGACGAGGACGGCTACCTGCTGCAGATCTTCACCAAGCCGGTCCAGGACCGCCCGACCGTCTTCTTCGAGATGATCGAGCGCCATGGCTCCATGGGCTTCGGCAAGGGGAACTTCAAGGCCCTCTTCGAGGCCATCGAGCGCGAGCAGGAGAAGCGCGGCAACCTCTGAGCCCGGTTCCGCTCCGAGCCCACCCCCCACCCGGCGCGGTCCCGCCCTTCCCGGCGGGGCCGCGCCGCGCCGCGTCACGCGATCTTCTCCGGGCCGCCGGGGGGTGGGAAGGTGAACACATGGGCGATCTGATCAGTCTCCTGCGCGAAGGACTCCCCGGGCACGCGGTCCTCACCGACCCCGACGTCACCGCCGCCTACGCCAACGACATGGCGGGCTTCTGCCCGGCCGGCGCCCCCGCCGCCGTCGTCCTGCCGCGGACCGTGGAACAGGTGCGGCACGTGATGCGCACGGCGACCGCGCTCCGCGTCCCCGTCGTGCCGCAGGGCGCCCGCACCGGCCTGTCGGGCGCGGCGAACGCCGTCGACGGCTGCGTGGTGCTGTCGCTGGTCAAGATGGACCGGATCCTGGAGATCGACCCGGTCGAGCGCATCGCCGTCGTCGAACCGGGCGTCGTCAACGCCGTGCTCTCCCGCGCCGTCCTGGAGCACGGGCTGTACTACCCGCCGGATCCGTCCAGCTGGGAGCAGTGCACCATCGGCGGCAACATCGGCACCGCGTCCGGCGGCCTGTGCTGCGTCAAGTACGGCGTCACCGCCGAGTACGTGCTCGGCCTGGACGTCGTCCTCGCCGACGGCCGGCTGCTCACCACCGGCCGCCGCACCGCCAAGGGCGTGGCCGGCTACGACCTGACCCGGCTGTTCGTCGGCTCCGAGGGCAGCCTCGGCATCGTCGTCCGGGCCGTGCTCGCGCTCCGCCCGGCCCCGCCCGCGCAGCTCGCGCTGGCCGCCGAGTTCCCGTCCACCGCCACGGCCTGCGAGGCCGTCCGCCGGATCATGGCGCGCGGGCACGCGCCGTCGCTGCTGGAGCTGATGGACCGCACCACCGTCCGGGCCGTCAACTCGCTGACCGGCATGGACCTTCCGGAGTCCACGGAGGCCCTGCTCCTCGCCGCCTTCGACACCCCCGACCCCCGCCCCGACCTCGCGGCCGTCGCGAAGGTGTGCACCGCCGCGGGGGCCACCGAGGTCGTCCCCGCCGACGATCCGGCCGAGTCCGAACTCCTGCTCCATGCCCGGCGCGTGGCGCTCCCCGCCCTGGAGGCGCTGAGCCCGGCCACCATGATCGACGACGTGTGCGTACCGCGCGGGCGCCTCGCCGCGTTCGTCGACGCCACCAGCGTCATCGCCGAGCGGCACGGCCTCACCATCGGCGTCTGCGCCCACGCCGGCGACGGCAACACCCACCCCGTCGTCTGCTTCGACCCCGCCGATGAGGACCAGACGCGCCGCGCCCGGGAGTCGTTCGACGAGATCATGGCGCTCGGGCTGGCGCTCGGCGG
The DNA here is from genome assembly GCF_020099395.1 of Streptomyces mobaraensis. NCBI lineage: Bacteria > Bacillati > Actinomycetota > Actinomycetes > Kitasatosporales > Streptomycetaceae > Streptomyces > Streptomyces mobaraensis. Next base: position 4,749,438 of record NZ_CP083590.1, read on the forward strand.
CACGATCACCGGGGAGCACGGGGTGGGGCTGCTGAAGAAGGAGTGGCTGGCGCGGGAGGCCGGGCCGGTGGCGATGGAGATGCAGCGGGGGATCAAGGCGGTGTTCGATCCGCTGGGGATCCTCAATCCGGGCAAGGTGTTCTGAGGGGTACCACGGCGTTCCGGGGGGGTACGGGGGCCGGGCCCGGCCCCCGTACCCCCGCTCCTCTCAGGCCCCCTGCGCCAGCAACTCCCGTAGCCCCTCGTCCAGTCCGAGCCGCTCCCGTTCCGCCCCCAGCGGCACCAGCCGCAGGGTGCCGGCCAGCCAGCCCGCCACCTCCTCGGCCGGCGCCTGGAGCAGCGCCTCCCCGTCCGGCGAGGTCAGCCCCACGCACACCACCGACCGCCCCCCGCTCCGCGCCGGCCACACACGGACGTCCCCCGTACCGCTGGCCCGCCGCAGCCCCTCCGTCAATAGCTCGCGCCCGAACGTCCAGTTGACGGGCTCGTCCGACGTCACATGGAAGGAGATCCGCACGGCGTACGGATCCTCCGCCCGGTAGTGCAGCCGCGCCGGTACCGGAACGCGGTACTCCGGCGACAGCACCAGGTCGATCTCCAGGTCTCGCTCCACCACGGAATACATGAAGTGCGCCCTCTCGCTCCGTTCCAGTGCCCGGTGCGCGGTCTCTCGCGAACCGGGTCCGCACAGAACAGAGCGGACCGGCCCCGGGTCATGACGCGACTTCGCACCGCCTCCTCGCCTGCTCGCGCGTCTCACCCTCCACACCACCCGCGTGCGGCATCGCGTGGTGTTCCCGGTCGCACGTGTGAGTGGTTCCGTCGGCAACGCATCCCACGGAGGAATGCCGTCTGGTAGACCTGTTGGCCGCGCCCCGGGTTGTCTTTTGCGCATAGATGTCACAGGGAAACGCGTCCGCGGTCGCGGGCACGGGCACCGGAGCGGTACACAGGACACCACGCCAGTGCGGCAGACTTCCTGACATCCCAGCACGGCCGAACAGATACGGGACACCGGAGACCATGAGCGCACCCATCCCGGGATCCGCCGGCAGCAGCCCCGGCGCCGGCTTCTACCCGGACCCGTCCATCCCCGGCTACATCCGCTACTGGAGCGGCACCGCCTGGGTCCCCGGGACGAGCCGGCCCGCGCCCGCCGACGGCGAGCCGCTGCCGGCGCCGCCGCCCGGTCTGCCCGTGCCGCCGCCGGCCGTTCCGCAGGGCCCCACGCCGCCCGCGCGGCAGGGCCCGGGCCCGTCCACGCCGCGGCGGACCGGCGCCGCCTCGTCGAACGAGACGGGGCCGGTGTTCCTGGACGAGGAGCCGGTGGCGGGAGCCGTCGACGGTGTCCGTGAGGAGCGCGACCCTTGGGACGCCGGGAGCGGCCGGGCGGCCGGGCGCGCCGGCGGGAACGGCTATGGGGACGGGTACGGGGACGGGTACGAGCGGGGGTACGGCGGTGGGGCCGTCTCGGGGGCTCCGGCGGCCTCGCCGTCCGGAGTGTCCGGAGTGTCTGGGGCTCCCGGAGCGTCCGGGGTGCCCGGCGGCTGGGGCGGGGACGGGCCCGTGGCGGAGCGATCCGTTCCGGGCGGCCGTGACCCGCGGCTGCCGGATGCCGCGGGGCCGCGGGGCGGCCAGGGGACCGTCGACCTCGGCGGACGGTCCGCCCCGGCGACGCCGCAGGGCGGCGGGGAGGCGTGGCACCGGGAGCCGGACGCGACGCCCCGGCCGGTGACGGCGCGGCCGCTCCCGCAGCAGGCCCAGGACCCCGTGCGGGGCCGGCCTCCGGCTGCGGCCGGACAGCAGGGGCAGGCGCAGGCGCAGGCACACGGGCAGGCGCAGGGCGTTCCGGGCCAGTCGCCCTACGGCGGCTGGACTCCGCAGCCGCAGCATTCGCAGCAGCCTCAACAGTCCCAGCAGCCTCTGCATCAGCCGCAGCCCCAGCCCGCCCCCCAGCGCCAATCGCAACCGCAGCAGCCGCACCAGCCCCAGCAGGCCGCCCACCAGGCGCCCCCGCAGCGACAGCCGCATCCGCAATCACCACCGCAAGCGCAGCCGCAGGCCCAGTCCCTGCCCGTGCAGCAGTCGGCCGCCGCCGCCCCGCACCCGGCGTCCGCGCGGCAGGCGGCTCCCGCTACCCCGCAGCCCGCGCCCGCCCCCCAGCCGGCCTCCGCCGCGCAGCCCCTCCCCGCTCAGCAGCAGGCCGCGGCCGCCCCGCAGGCGGCGGCCCCCGCGCCGTGGAAGCCGCCGACGGAGAACCCGTTCCTGCTGGCCGCCCGGCAGGAGGGCCGTCCGGCGGGGCTCGGGCGGCGCCTCGCGGCCCGGCTGATCGACACGGTCGTGCTCGGCGGAGCCGTCGCCGCCGTCGCGGTGCCGCTCTGGGCCAGGGCCGTGAGCCACATCGACGAGAAGGTGGACCGGGCCAAGCGCTCCGGCGAGACCGTCACCGTCTGGCTGCTCGACGGCACCACCGGCACGTACCTCGCGATCGTCCTCGCCGCCCTGCTGCTCGGCGGCGTGCTCTACGAGGTCCTGCCGACCGCCACCTGGGGGCGCACACCGGGCAAGAAGCTCTGCGGGGTGCGGGTCCTGGACATCGAGTCGCACGACACCCCGTCGTTCGCCGCCGCGCTGCGCCGCTGGCTGGTGTACAGCCTGCTGGGGGTGGTGGCCGTCGGGGTGCTCAACGCGGTGTGGTGCCTGTTCGACCGCCCCTGGCGGCAGTGCTGGCACGACAAGGCGGCCCGCACCTTCGTCGCGTCGGGCCGCGGCTGACCGCCGGGCCGGGGGCAACTCGAACGGCATACGGTCGGATGCGGCGGCCCGTGCTCCGGGGTGTACTCGGGCCATGAGCACGGACCAGCCGCAGGACGACGACCCGTTCGGCAAGAAGCCGCCGGAGGACCTTCCGCCGTACGGCGGAGCACCCGGCGGCGGCCCGCCCGCCGGCGGCCCCTACGGGGGCGGCCAGTACGGACCCGGGCCCGGCCCCGGCCCCGGCGGCCCCTACGGCGCCGGGGGACCGCCCCCGCACGGCGGTCCGGGCAACCCCTACGGGGACGGGTTCGGCGCGGCGGACCCGCTGGCGGGCATGCCGCCGCTCGCGAGCCGCTTCAAACGGCTGCTGGCCCGGATCATCGACTTCCTGATCGTCTTCGTCCCGGTCAGCCTGGTCTACTCGGCGTTCGTCTGGGACCACTGGGACCCGTCCCAGGACAACACCAAGAACACAGGCCTCAGCGTCCTCGTCGCGATCGTCTACTTCCTCTACGAGGGCCTGATGCTGACGGCCCGTGGACAGACGGTCGGCAAGATGGCGATGGGCATCCGCGTGGCGATGCTGGAGAACGGCGCCGTGCCCCGGAACGCGCCGGGCTGGATCCGCGCCGCCGTCTACTGCCTGCCGTGGGTCGTGCCCTGCTGCGGACCGCTGTTCTGGCTGGTCAACGTCGTCTGGTGTGCCTGGGACAAGCCGTATCAGCAGTGCATCCACGACAAGGCGGCCAAGACCGTGGTGGTCTCAGCCGTGCAGTGAGTGCTCGCTCACCCGGTCGCCGAGTCGGCCACCCAGCCGCTCGCCCCCGCGCGCGCCCGCCGGCCGCGCCCGGGCGGGCCGGCGCACGGGGGGCTCCACCGCCCCCGCCCGTGGGCTCCGGCGCGCGCCGGGCACCAGCGCGGCCACGAGCAGGCCGAGTGCCAGCGCGCCCAGGGCGACGACGGCGATCCCGACGCCCGAACTCGTCCGTGACAGCAGCAGCATGAGGAGGGTCGAGAGAACAACGGTGGCCGAGCCGTAAACGATCTGTGCTGACGTCGGACGCGGCATGACGGAATCCGTCCTCGGGGGGGGGATGGTGGGGTGCAGAGCCGACAGGTACGTACCGCAAAAAGACTCTACGGTCCTGTCTGCCCTAGGGGAACGGCCGGTAAGCACGCCCTTGCCCACCGTCCCGAGGCGTGAGAGGCGCGGGGCGTGGCCGATCCGCCCGGGTGGTGGGCCGAACGCGCCCGCGTACCCGCCCTCGGCAGGCGCCCCCACTACTGACAGCCGCCCCCCCGGCCGGCCGGAGGAGGCGCCGGGCGGTGGTCTCCCTGGAGCCGCAAGATCATCCGTGCTGCGGGTGAACCCCCAGGTCAGAGTCGTTTTTCCGGATTTCCCTGGCGGGTCGCGGCCGATGGGGGTTGGATGCGGTGGTGACGGTCCCTTGTTGACACGGGGGCCGACCCGGAGGCTCCACGGAGGGTGATGCGGATGGCCGGCGGCGGATTCGTCAAGCTCCCGGACGGCAGTGTGGTCGTCGCCCTGTCCCTGCCCAGCCCGCCCGGCGGCGAGGCGCGGCCGGGGTCGCGGGTACGGGTCCTGGTGCACGCCGCGAACCGTCAGCGGGCGCTGACCCGGGTACGGAATCTCGGCCTCCGGGCGGTCTTCCTCCGCGGGAACAGCGAACCGCCGAGCCCGGACGAGGTGAGCGCCGCGCTGCACCACCCGGACGGGCTGGTGTGGCGGTCGGCGCCGGAGGACGAGACGGAGTGGTGGCATCCGATAGCGCGGCTGCTCCGCCGCCCGGCGGGAGCAGCCTGAGGCCCCGGGAGGGGGCTCGGCGCGGTCAGCCCACCACGGGCTTGCCCATCAGCTCCACGCCCGCCCCGCGCAGCTCCTCCAGGGCGGTGTCGACGGTCTCCCGGGCCACGCCCGCCGTCAGGTCCAGCAGGACGGTCGTGGCGAACCCCTGCCGGCGGGCGTCCAGCGCGGTCGCCCGGACGCAGTGGTCGGTGGCGATGCCGACCACGTCGACCTCCGCCACGTCCCGGGCGTGCAGCCAGTCGGCGAGGCCGGTCCCGTTCTCGTCCGCGCCCTGGAAGGCGCTGTAGCCGGCCGCGTAGGCGCCCTTGTCGAACACCGCGCCGATCGCGCCCGAGGCGATGGCGGGCGCCAGGTTGGGGTGGAAGCCGCTGCCCTCGGTGCCGGCCACGCAGTGGACGGGCCACGAGTCGACGTAGTCCGGGTGCTCCGAGAAGTGGTCTCCGGGGTCGATGTGCATGTCGCGGGAGGCGACGATGTGGGCGTAACCGGCGGTGGCCTCGCCCACCAGGTCGGTTATCGCCGCCGCCACGTCGGCGCCGCCGGCCACCGCGAGGGCGCCGCCCTCGCAGAAGTCGTTCTGCACGTCGACGATGATCAGTGCACGGTTCATGGCGCTTGATCCTTTACGGAAGGGCCCTCGGCCGACGGTGCGGAAGACGCTACGGATTCGACTGCTTCGCTCCGGCCGCGACCCGGGACCGCGGCGGCCGCGACGCTGTTCGACTCTCTGTGACCGAGGGTAGTGAGTCCCCTGGGACGGGGGGAGGGGCACAGGGGGCGGTCGGAGGTACGCCGACGGTGCGTCGGTGAACGGCCCGGCCCCGGAGAAGGCGGCCTTGCCCCCGAGGAGCGGTTCAGAGGTACTCCGTGGGCAGCACCGGCTCGCCCTTCGACAGCTGCGTGGCGGAGAGCGGCAGTCCGCCGCGGGCGGCGGTGTGCCGGTCCCGGGCCGCGTCCAGCGGCTCCCGGGCGACGACCTCGCCGCCCCGGACGAGCTCGACGAGCAGCTGCCGCTCCGCCAGCTCCTCCGGCACCGGCCCGGTGCCGACGACCTCGGCCTCCGCGACGCCGTCCGCGTCGGTGCGCCGGGCGGCCCACTTGCGTCCGCCCAGGGACATCTTGCCGCCCATCGACTTCTTGGCGACCGGCCGCAGCGGGGCGTCCGGCTCCGCCGTGTCCGCGCGGGCGACCAGCTTGTAGACCATCGAGCAGGTGGGGTGGCCGCTCCCGGTCACCAGCTGGGTGCCGACGCCGTAGGCGTCCACGGGGGCGGCGGCCAGCGAGGCGATGGCGTACTCGTCCAGGTCGCTGGTCACGACGATCTTCGTCTTGTGGGCGCCCAGGTCGTCGAGCTGCTGGCGCACCCGGTGGGCGAGCAGCAGCAGGTCGCCGGAGTCGATGCGGACGGCGCCGAGCTCGGGGCCGGCGATCTCGACGGCCATCCGGACCGCCTCCGTCACGTCGTAGGTGTCGACGAGCAGCGTGGTGCCGCCGCCCAGCGAGTCGACCTGGGCGCGGAACGCGTCGCGCTCGCTGTCGTGCAGCAGGGTGAACGCGTGCGCGCTGGTGCCGACGGTCGGGATGTTGTAGCGGAAGCCGGCGGCGAGGTCGGAGGTGGTGGCGAAGCCGCCCACGTAGGCCGCGCGGGCCGCGGCGACGGCGGCCAGTTCGTGGGTGCGCCGGGCGCCCATCTCGATCAGCGGCCGGCCGCCGGCCGCGACGGCCATCCGGGAGGCCGCGGCGGCCACCGCGGAGTCGTGGTTGAGGATGGAGAGGATCACCGTCTCCAGCAGCACGCACTCGGCGAAGGTGCCCTCCACCCGCATGACCGGCGAGCCGGGGAAGTAGACCTCGCCCTCGGGGTAGCCCCAGATGTCGCCGCGGAAGCGGTAGCCGGACAGCCAGTCCAGGGTCGGGGCGTCCACGATGCCGCGGTCGGCGAGGAACTCCAGAACGCCGGGGTCGAAGCGGAAGTTCTCGACGGCGTCCAGGACCCGGCCGGTGCCCGCGACCACGCCGTACCGGCGGCCCTCGGGCAGCCGCCGGGTGAAGACCTCGAACACCGAGCGCCGGCCGGCCGTCCCGGCGCGCAGCGCGGCCTGCACCATCGTGAGTTCGTACCGGTCGGTGAAGAGCGCCGTCGACGGCACAGCCACCGGCAGCCCCAGGTCCGCAGCGTTCACTTGGCCCTACCTCGCATTCCCGTTCTGGCGTCGACCGGATGCTACCGCGAATACTCGTCAGAGTGACGATTTCGGGGGGCCGTTTGTGCGCCTGGGGCCGCGAAGTGGCAGCATGGGAGGTGCGTATGGACCGCCGTGTCCCGACGGAGAAGCGAGGCGTGGAGCGGGCGTGAGTGTGGCACCTGTCGAGATCGAACGTCCGGAGACGGGCGAATCCCCCTTCGCCGTGGCCGAACCCGACGTTCCGTGGGTCACCCTCGTCCATAACGACCCCGTGAACCTCATGAGCTACGTGACCTACGTCTTCCAGGCGTACTTCGGCTACTCCAAGGACAAGGCCCGCAAACTGATGCTCGACGTCCATCACAAGGGCCGTGCCACGGTCTCCAGCGGATCGCGCGAGGAGATGGAGCGCGACGTGCAGGCGATGCACGGCTACGGCCTGTGGGCGACCCTCTCGCAGGACCGCTGATGGCCGGGCACTTCGAGCCGCTGCCCGGCGGCGGGGCGGCCATCGCCCTGGACGAGATCGAGGTCTCCATCCTCCGCAACCTCACCGTGCAGCTCCTGGAGCTGATCGGCCCCGACGACGGGCCCGCGGACGGCGCGGACGAGGACCCGCTGGCCCGCCTCTTCGCCGAGGGCCCCAGCGAGCCGCCCGCCGATCCGGCGCTGGCCCGCCTCTTCCCGGACGCCTACGGCACCCCCGGCGCCGAGCAGGACGAGCAGGCCCGCGCGTACGCCGCCGAGTTCCGCCGCTACACCGAGAACGACCTGCGCGCCCGCAAGCGCGACGACGGCCTGGCGGTCGTCCGCTCCCTGGACGGGCTGTCCACGGCGGACGGTCCCGGGGGCGGCGCGGCCGTGCTCCGGCTCTCCCCGGAAGGCTCCCGGCAGTGGCTGGGCACCCTCAACGACCTCCGGCTGACGATCGCCGCCCGGCTGGAGATCGCCGACGAGGACGAGAGCGACGCCCTCTTCCGGCTGCCGGACGACGATCCCCGCAAGCCGATGGTGATGGCCTACCTGTGGCTGGGCGGGCTCCAGGAGACGCTGGTCGAGACGCTGGGCCCGCGCTAGCCACCTGGCTGTCGCCGGTCCTCATGGACGATCTTTACGGACGATCTCCGTCCGCTTTTCGGGTAATGGTGTCCGCATAACGATCGCATTACCGCAGTGCGGTACACGCCCGTGTTTACGGGGTATGCCCCGCTTCGCCTGTGGCCTGCGGCACATTCGAACTGGCGATCTACGTATTACCCGTGATAAATCTTCACGACCTGCATCCATCGACGCCACCCATGTCGTGGAGCGGGAGCGCTATGGCCGACCGACCGTCGGCTCGTGCAGGACTCCATCCGGGGGGATCGGAACCCGATCCGGACGATCCGGATCGGTATGGAGAAAGGCGTTCCACCATGACCTCTGAGCAGGTCGCGGACCGCGTCGCAGGCGAGGCCGGCGAGCGGGACGGAAGCGGTGAGGCTTCCGAGGGTTACCAGCGGGGGCTGGGCAACCGACAGATCCAGATGATCGCCATTGGTGGCGCCATCGGCACCGGACTTTTCCTCGGCGCCGGCACGGCCATATCCAAGGCCGGACCGAGTCTCATCCTCGCGTACGCGATAGCGGGACTCGTTATTTTCTTCATCATGCGGGCGCTCGGCGAGCTCCTCATGTACCGCCCGGTCTCGGGCTCCTTCTCGGACTACGCCCGTGAGTTCCTCGGGCCGTTCTGGGGCTATGTGACCGGCTGGACCTACTGGCTGTTCTGGGTCGTCACCGGCATCACCGAGGTGACCGCGGCGGCCAAGTACGTCCAGTACTGGGACAAGTCGATCCCGCAATGGGCCTCGGCCCTGGTCTTCACGGCCGTTCTCTACCTGGCCAACCTGATCTCCGTGAAGCTCTTCGGCGAGCTGGAGTTCTGGTTCTCCATGGTCAAGGTCACCGCCATCATCGGCATGATCCTGATCGGCGTCGGCGTCATCACCCTCGGGTTCTCCGACGCCGGTGACACCGCGTCCTTCTCGCAGCTCTGGTCCCACGGCGGGTTCTTCCCCAAGGGCATCGGCGGCACGCTGATGACGCTGCAGATCGTCATGTTCGCCTTCCTCGCCGTCGAGCTCGTCGGCGTCACGGCGGGCGAGGCGGCCGACCCCAAGAAGACGCTGCCCAAGGCCATCAACACCGTGCCGTGGCGGATCGCCGTCTTCTACCTGGGCGCGCTGATCATCATCCTGTCCGTGGTCAGCTGGACCGTCTTCGAGCCGGGCGTCAGCCCGTTCGTCGAGGCGTTCGCCAAGATCGGCCTGCCGGCCGGCGCCGGAATCGTCAACTTCGTGGTCCTCACCGCGGCGCTGTCCTCCTGCAACTCCGGCATGTACTCCACCGGCCGCATGCTGCGCGACCTGTCGCTCAACGGCCAGGGCCCGAAGTTCTTCGCCGCCCTGACCAAGCGCGGCCTGCCGCTGCGCGGCACCACGGTCTCCGCCGCGTGCATGCTCGTCGGCGTGTGGATCAACTACCAGTGGCCGGGCAAGGCGTTCGAGTACGTCGTCTCCTTCGCCACCATCTCCGGTATGTGGGCCTGGATCATGATCCTGGTGGCCCAGCTCCGCTACCGCCGCAAGGCCGACCGCGGCGAGCTGCCGCAGTCGGAGTTCAAGGCCCCCGGAGCGCCCTGGACCAGCCTCTTCGCCCTCGCCTTCATCGGCATGGTGATCGTGCTGATGGGCATCGACAAGGACGCGCGGATCTCGCTGTACTGCGCGCCCGTCTGGGCCGGGATCATGGTCGTGTCGTACTTCGTGCTGAAGGCCCGCAACCCGCAGGCGTTCGAGCGCAAGGACTACTCGGCCGCCGCCCGGGAAAGCGTCGACCAGGCCGCCTGACGCCGGCACCACGCCGGGCCATCGGGCCCGCCCGCACCCTCCCCCCCCGGTGCGCGGCGGGCCCGTCGCGTATCCGGAAACGGCCGGCGCGTGGCGTCCGTCACGGCCCCGGCGGGGCCCCGCGCACCCCGACCTATGCTGGCCCGCATGCTGACCATCACCCAGGCCCTGCACGACCGGATCGTCGAGCACGCCCGCGCCGACCACCCCGACGAGGCGTGCGGCGTGGTCGCCGGCCCGGCCGGCAGCGACCGCCCCGAGCGGTTCGTCCCCATGCTCAACGCCGCCCGCTCGCCCACGTTCTACGAGTTCGACTCCACCGATCTCCTCAAGCTCTACCGCGAGATGGACGACCGCGACGAGGAGCCGGTGGTCATCTACCACTCGCACACCGCCACCGAGGCGTACCCGTCCCGCACGGACGTCTCGTACGCCAACGAACCCGGCGCCCACTACGTGCTGGTCTCCACCGCGGACACGGACGGCTCGGGCCCCTTCCAGTTCCGCTCCTTCCGCATCGTGGACGGCGAGATCACCGAGGAAGAGGTCCGGATCGTGGCGGCCTACTGAGCGGCGGCCCGGCCGTCCCAGCAGGCGGGACCTCGCGTCCCGCCCACCGGGACGGCCGTGGGGGAGCGGGGCGGGGAATCGATAGCATGCGCCCACGGTTGTCCCGGGAGAACACCCGTTCCGTTCCCCGCGCCCCAGCCGTTCCGCACGCCTCTCCGCACCCACGCACCCCGCACCCACGCACTCCGACGAGGAGCACCACCATGGCCATCGAGGTACGCATCCCGACCATCCTCCGCACCCACACCGGCGGCGCGAAGTCCGTCGAGGGAGCCGGGGCCACGATCGACGAGCTCTTCAAGGACCTGGAGTCCCGCCACTCGGGCATCCGCGAGCGGCTGGTCGACGAGAACGGCGCGCTGCGCCGGTTCGTCAACGTCTACCTGAACGACGAGGACGTCCGCTTCCTGGCCGGCCTGGGCACCGAACTCGCCGACGGCGACAGCGTCACCATCCTCCCGGCCGTCGCGGGCGGGGCCCGCTAGGCATGCGGTACGACAGCCCGCTGGCCGCGGTCGGCGACACCCCGCTGGTCCGCCTGCCCCGGCTGTCCCCCTCCGGGGACGTCCGGATCTGGGCGAAGCTGGAGGACCGCAACCCCACCGGCTCCGTCAAGGACCGCCCCGCCCTGCACATGATCGAGCAGGCGGAGAAGGCCGGCCGGCTGACCTCCGGGTGCACCATCCTGGAGCCGACCTCGGGCAACACCGGCATCTCCCTGGCCATGGCCGCCCGCCTCAAGGGCTACCGCATCGTCTGCGTGATGCCGGAGAACACCAGCGAGGAGCGCCGGCAGCTGCTGGCCATGTGGGGCGCCGAGATCGTCTCCTCGCCCGCGGCCGGGGGGTCGAACACGGCCGTCCGCGTGGCCAAGGAGCTGGCCGCGGAGCACCCCGACTGGGTGATGCTCTACCAGTACGGGAACCCTGACAACGCCGGCGCCCACTACGCCACGACCGGCCCCGAGATCCTCGCCGACCTCCCCGGGATCACCCACTTCGTGGCCGGCCTCGGCACCACCGGGACCCTGATGGGCGTCGGCCGCTACCTGCGCGAACACGTCCCGGACGTACGGATCGTCGCCGCCGAGCCGCGCTACGACGACCTCGTCTACGGCCTGCGCAACCTCGACGAGGGCTTCGTGCCCGAGCTCTACGACGAGACGGTCCTCACCACCCGCTACTCCGTCGGCTCCGAGGACGCCGTCCGCCGCACCCGCGAACTCCTCGCCGAGGAGGGCATCTTCGCGGGCGTCTCCACCGGCGCCGTCCTGCACGCCGCGCTCGGCGTCGCCCGCAAGGCCCAACGCGCCGGGGAGCGCGCGGACATCGTCTTCATCGTGGCCGACGGCGGCTGGAAGTACCTGTCGACCGGCCTCTACACCGCGCCCACCACGAAGGCCGCGGTGGCCGCGCTGCACGGGCAGCTCTGGGCCTGAGCACCCGCCCGGGAGCGGGCCGGGGCCGCCGGAGAGACTGCCCCTACCGATGTTGGCGACCGGCTGACATCATCCCGTAGGAGACGCACATGAACTGTCCCGCATGTGGATCTTCGGACATGAGGCAACTCAACAATGGAAACTGGCAGTGCGGAAACTGCGGCGCAGTCACGGCTGGATCGGGCGGCCTGGGAAGCGCTCGCCCCTGAGACGCGTGAACGGCTGGCGGCCGTGATGTCGCCGGAGGAGTTCACGGTGACGGCCGGCAGCGAGGAGTCCGCCGAGCGCTTCCGGCGCTTCATGGACACCCTCGACCGGGCGGAGCGGGTCCGGCCGCTCTAGCGGCCCGCCGCCGCCTCCACCGCACTGCGGACCCGTCCGCCGCCCCCAGGGGGCGCGGGCGGGTTTTCGCGCGCTCCGGCGCCCGGCGCCGTCCGTCCTGGTGATTCCAGCCACAGACCCGGCCCGCGATGGAGCGGCCGCCCGGTTCCCGCCTTACCCTCGGACGCACCGCACGGTCACCGGCCCCCCGTCACCGGCCCACGGAGGTTCAGGCCCGCATGAAGCTCACCGTCGTCGGATGCGCGGGCTCGTTCCCGTCCACGGAATCCGCCTGTTCTAGCTATCTGGTGGAAGCCGACGGCTACCGGCTGCTCCTCGACATGGGCAACGGCGCCCTGGGCGAGCTCCAGCGCCACATCGGCCTCTACGACCTCGACGCGGTACTGCTGTCCCACCTCCACCCCGACCACTGCATCGACATGTGCGGCTACTTCGTCGCCCGCTACTACCGGCACGACGGCGGCCGGGCCGGCGCCATCCCCGTGTACGGACCGGAGGGCACCGAACAGCGGCTGCTCGCCGCCTACGGCGACGTACCGGACCCCGCCTGCATGCGCGAGGTCTTCGACTTCCGCACCCTCGAACCCGGCAGCTTCTCCGTCGGCCCCTTCACCGTCTTCACCGACCGCGTCAACCACCCCGTCGAGGCGTTCGCCTTCCGGGTGGAACACGGCGGCTCCGCCCTCGTCTACTCCGGCGACACCGGCCCCTGCGAGGCCCTCAACTCCCTCGCCAAGGACGCCGACCTGCTGCTCTGCGAAGCCTCCTTCACCCACGGCAAGGAGGACATCCCCGACCTCCACCTCAACGGCCTGGAGGCCGGCCACCTCGCCGCCTCCGCCCGCGCCGGGCGCCTCGTCCTCACCCACATCCCGCCGTGGACGGACCCACTGCGCAACCTGCGCGACGCGCGGTCGCTGTACGACGGGCCCGCGGAGCTGGCCCACGCGGGGGCGGTGTACGAGGTTTAGGGTGCCCCGGACCCTCCCCCAGAGGGGGGTACCCCCACCTTCGCCGCTTCCTGGGGCTGCGCCCCAGACCCCCTTGTCGCGGCTCCGCCGCTCGTCCTCAAACGCCGGACGGGCTGACCAATCAGCCCGTCCGGCGTTTGAGGACAACCGCGCGCAGCGCGGTTTCGGGGGCGCGGGGGTTCACCCCCGCAGGAAACGGTGAAAGGGCGGGACAGGGGCAAAGCGAAACCCCCGGGACCGACCACGGTCCCGGGGGGCTCGGCAGAGCTCAAGTAGAGATCAGCGCTTGGCCTTGGCCGCAGGCTTCCGCTTCCCCTGAGCAGGCGTCTTCTTCGCCCCGCCCTTGGCGGCACCCGGCTTGGCGGCAGCCGACTTCGCCGCAGCCGGCTTGGCGTCGGCCTTCGCTGCGGCCTTAGCCGCCACCGGCTTCGCCTCAGCCTTCGCCTCCCCCTGCGCAGTCGCCTCCGCGAACTCCGGATCCACCTCACGCCCCGGCGTCATCAAGTTGAACTTGGTGATCGCGAACCGGAAGACGAAGTAGTAGATCGCCGCGAAGCCGAGACCCACCAGGATCAGCGCCCACGGCTTGCTGGCGATGCCCCAGTTGAGGACGAAGTCCACCGCGCCCGCGGAGAACCCGAAGCCGTCCTTCATGCCGAGCGCCCAGGTCAGCGCCATGGAGACACCGGTCAGCACCGCGTGGATCGCGTACAGCACCGGGGCGACGAACATGAACGTGAACTCGATCGGCTCGGTGACACCGGTGACGAACGCGGTGAGCGCGAGCGAACCCATCATGCCGCCGACGACCTTGCGGTTCTCCGGGCGGGCGCAGTGCACGATCGCCAGGCAGGCGGCCGGCAGGGCGAACATCATGATCGGGAAGAAGCCGGTCATGAACTGGCCCGCGGACGGGTCCTTGGCGAGGAAGCGGGCGATGTCGCCGTTGACGGTGCCCTTGGGGCCGTCGAAGGAGCCGGCCTGGAACCACGGGAAGGAGTTGAGCAGATGGTGCATGCCGATCGGGATCAGACTGCGGTTGGCGACACCGAAGATGCCCGCGCCGACGGCGCCGGAACCGACCAGCCACTCACCGAAGTTGTGCAGACCCGTGCCGAGGACCGGCCAGATGTAGCCGAAGACGATGCCGATGAGCAGGCCCGCGAAGGACGACAGGATCGGCACCAGGCGGCGGCCGCCGAAGAAGCCCGCCCAGTCCGGCAGCTTGGTCCGGTAGAAGCGCTGGTAGAGCAGCGCGACGACGAGACCCATCACGATGCCGCCGAGCACCTTGGCGTCGACGGTCTGCTCGACCAGGGCGACCTTGTGGTCGACCACCGCCTCCTTCTTGGGGAGGCTGCTGTCGGTGAAGGTGCCGAGCACCTTCTGGAAGACCAGGTAGCCGGCGACGGCGGCCAGCGCGGTCGAGCCGTCCGACTTCTTGGCGAACCCGATGGCGACACCGACGGCGAACAGCAGCGCCATGTTGTCGAGGATCGCGCCGCCACCGGCCGACAGGAACTGGGCGATCTTGTTCAGGAAATGCGGGAACGACGCCTTGCCCAGCATGTCGTCCTGGCCCAGGCGGACCATCAGCGCCGCTGCGGGCAGCACCGCGACCGGCAGCATGAGGCTGCGGCCGATACGCTGGGCCACAGCCATCGCGCTTTTGCCGAAGCCCTTTTTATCGGCCGCTGAGGCGCTAGCCGTACTCATCGGATTCCTCCAGGTGAGGCGGGCGCTCGGAGATCGGGGCGACGGCCCTCTGGATGTGCCCGCTGAAAAACGCTGAATTTCTGGTCTACACCACTCAGTGGTTTAGACCTGTTGTAGCACGTGAAGCGGGCATAAAGGAATCCGTCAACGGCCGTGGGGTGCGACACACGGGGCCTGTGGGGCGAATCACGCTTCGAGTGGTGCCGTTCGGCCCTTTTACTCCGTCTTCTCCCGTTCCATCTCCCGGGAGACCTCCTCCGGCTCCCGCCCCGGCGTGGGCAGGTCGAACCGGGTGATCGCGAAGCGGAACACCGCGTAATAGACGACGGCGAACCCGAAGCCGATCGGGATGATCAGCCACGGCCTGGTCGCCAGCCCCCAGTTGATCACGTAGTCGATCAGCCCGGCCGAGAAGCTGAAGCCGTCGTGCACGCCGAACGCCCACGACACGGCCATCGAGACGCCCGTGAGCAGCGCATGTACCGCGTACAGCAGGGGCGCGATGAAGAGGAACGAGTACTCGATGGGCTCCGTCACGCCCGTCACGAACGACGTCAGGGCCACCGACAGCATCATGCCGCCGACCATCTTCCGGTTCTCCGGCCGGGCCGTGTGGGTGATCGCCAGGGCCGCCGCCGGCAGGGCGAACATCATGATGGGGAAGAAGCCGGTGGTGAACTGGCCGGCCGACGGGTCGCCGGCCAGGAAGCGGTTGATGTCGCCGTGCACCACCGTCCCGTCCGGCTTGGTGAAGTCGCCGAACTGGAACCACATGAAGGTGTTCAGGAACTGGTGCAGCCCCACCACCAGCAGCGCCCGGTTCGCCACCCCGAAGACGCCCGAGCCCGTCTCGCCCAGGTCCGACAGCCACTGGCTGAAGCTCGTCAGGGCGTGGCCGACCGGCGGCCAGACCCACAGGCAGACCACGGCGAAGAGCAGCGCGACGAAGGACATCATGATCGGGACCAGCCGCCGCCCGTTGAAGAAGCCCAGCCAGTCCACCAGCCGCACCCGGTGGAAGCGGACCCAGAACCAGGCGCTCAGCAGGCCGATCACGATGCCGCCGAAGACCCCGGGGTTCTGGTAGCCGGCGAGGGTCGCCGCCCCCGACCCCGAGACGCAGACGCCGCTCCACAGCCCCGCCCCCGCGAACTTCGCCGTCTGCGGGCAGTCCTCGGGGAACTGGTGCAGGACGGAGAAGTAGACGAGGAAGGCCACGACCGCCGCCAGCGCCGTCGAGCCGTCCGCCTTCTTCGCCATGCCGATGGCGACGCCGACGCAGAACAGCAGCGGGAGTCCGAGCGCCGAGTCGAGCAGCGCGCCGCCCGCCCCGGCGAAGACCTTGGCGACGTCCGTCCAGCCCAGGCCGTCGGCGCCGAAGACGTCGGGCTGGCCCAGCCGGTTGAGGATGCCGGCGGCCGGGAGCACCGCGATCGGCAGCTGGAGGCTGCGGCCCATCTTCTGCAGTCCGCCCAGCAGGCCCTGCCACCGCTTGCGCCGGGGCGGGCTCGCGGCCTCCGCACTCATCTGCGTCCTCCCGGGGCTGGCATACTGGTGTAGACCACTTGGGGTACGTTTTCGGTCCTCCGGAACGCGGGGCCCGGTGGCCGCCATCCTTCGCCAGATGACGGACATACGCCCGCATAGTTGCTCTGAACGTGGTTTACCGTGGGAAAGCCGGTCGGCGGTACCGCCGAGGGCCGAGACAACAGGAGTGCACATGGCCAGCAAGGCAGAGAAGATCGTCGCCGGTCTCGGCGGGCTCGACAACATCGAGGAGATCGAGGGCTGCATCACCCGTCTCCGCACCGAGGTCAACGACCCCGAGCTGGTCGACGAGGCCGCCCTCAAGGCCGCCGGCGCGCACGGCGTCGTGAAGATGGGCACCGCCATCCAGGTCGTCATCGGCACCGACGCGGACCCGATCGCCGCGGAGATCGAAGACATGATGTGAGCCGCTGAGCTCCCGCGAAGGGCCCTGTTCCGGTCAGTGACGCGCGATCGCGCACGAACCGGAACAGGGCCCTTCGTGATCCCGATAGGCTCATCACCATGTCTCGCATCGACGGCCGCACACCCGACCAGCTCCGCCCCGTGACCATTCAGCGTGGCTGGAGCAAGCACGCCGAGGGCTCCGTCCTCGTCTCCTTCGGCGACACCAAGGTCCTCTGCACCGCCAGCGTCACCGAGGGCGTCCCCCGCTGGCGCAAGGGCAGCGGCGAGGGGTGGGTCACCGCCGAGTACGCGATGCTGCCCCGCGCCACCAACACCCGCGGCGACCGCGAGTCCGTCCGCGGCAAGATCGGCGGGCGCACCCACGAGATCTCCCGCCTCATCGGCCGCTCCCTGCGCGCCGTCATCGACTACAAGGCGCTCGGCGAGAACACCATCGTCCTCGACTGCGACGTCCTCCAGGCCGACGGCGGCACCCGCACCGCCGCCATCACCGGCGCCTACGTCGCGCTGGCCGACGCCGTCGCCTGGGCCCAGCGGAAGAAGCTGGTCAAGCACGGGCGCCACCCCCTCACCGGCACGGTTTCCGCGATCAGCGTCGGCATCGTCGACGGCGTCCCGCTGCTCGACCTCCGTTACGAGGAGGACGTCCGCGCCGAGACCGACATGAACGTCGTCTGCACCGGCGACGGCCGCTTCGTCGAGGTCCAGGGCACCGCCGAGGCCCAGCCCTTCGACCGCGCCGAGCTCGACGCCCTCCTCGACCTCGCCGTCAAGGGCTGCGCCGACCTCGACGCCGCCCAGCGCGCCGCCCTCGAGCAGACGATGTAGCTACCATGCTGGGGGGTGCGGCGAGGGGTCCGTGCCCCCGTGACCACCGGGCTGCACGCCCACCGGAGGGGAACCGTCGCATGGCCTCGCGCCACCACCGTCCGCGCCGCACCACCGCCGTCGCGGCCCTCGCCGCGGCCGCCCTCGCGCTGCCCGCCGTGACCGCCTGCTCCCAGGCGCGGGCGGCGGCGGACTGCGGCGCCCTCGCCAAGGACGTCCAGCGCGACGTCCAGGACCTGCGGCGGACCATCGCCGACGACTCCAAGGACCCGCAGAGCGGCCAGGAGTTCATCGACAAGATCAACCGGGATCTCGGCGAACTGACCCGCAGGACCGGGGCCGACACCGACAGCGACGGCGCGTCCCCGGTCAAGGACGCCATCGGCGAGGTCACCGCGGCCGTGGACGACATCCAGGACAGCGTCGGCGACGGCGAGCGCCCCGACGTCAGCGCCCTCACCAAGGCGGCCGGTTCGCTGACCACGGCGTGCACCAAGGGCTGACGCCGCCCCCGGTGCGCGGCGGGGCCGACGCCGCCCGGCGGCCGAGGGCGGAACGGGACGTACCGCGTCCGGCGTGAATAATCGGGCCCCATGAAGCGCCTGATCCTCGCCACCCGCAACGCCCACAAGGTCACCGAACTGCGCTCGATCCTCACCGGTTCCGGCCTCGACGTCGAACTCGTGGGCGCCGACGCCTACCCCGAGATCCCCGACGTCAAGGAGACCGGCGTCACCTTCGCCGAGAACGCCCTCCTCAAGGCGCACGCCCTGGCCCGGGCCACCGGACTGCCCGCCGTGGCCGACGACTCCGGCCTCTGCGTGGACGTCCTGAACGGCGCCCCCGGCATCTTCTCGGCCCGCTGGGCGGGCCGGCACGGCGACGACAAGGCCAACCTGGACCTCCTCCTCGCCCAGCTCTCCGACATCGCCGCCCCGCACCGCGCCGCGCACTTCGCCTGCGCCGCCGCGCTGGCCCTGCCGGATGGCACCGAGCGGGTGGTCGAGGGACGGCTGCGCGGCACGCTCCGCACCGAGCCCGCCGGCAGCGGCGGCTTCGGCTACGACCCGATCCTCCAGCCCGACGGCGAGACCCGCACCTGTGCCGAGCTGACCGCCGAGGAGAAGAACGCCATCAGCCACCGCGGCCAGGCCTTCCGCGCGCTGGTGCCGGTGGTGCGGGAGCTGCTGGGCTGACGCCCGTAACTCACCCGCCCGTAACCCTCCCGGACGTGCCGACGGCCCGGCCCGCAGTCGACTGCGGGCCGGGCCGTCGGCCTGGGTGCGCCCGGTCGGATTCGAACCGACAAACACGACCACCTAAAGATCGCCGCTCAGCCCTTGGCGTACGGGCGCCGGTGCCGTGCCTACTGTACTGGGCCCGGCCGCGCGCGGGAGAGGAGAGTCCGGCCACGTCCGGGAACCGTCCGGGGCCCGTCTCGGGGCCCGGTGACGGAGCGTCGGCGGCGCCCGGTCCCGCGTGTGCCGCGGAACGTTTCGCCTCCGACGCGTCGTACGCGCGTGCGGCGCGTCACACGCCCACGTCCCCGCGTGAACCGGTCGCCCCGGAAAGGGAACGCGGCCCCCGATTTACCCGTCCCTCACACCGGGGGAGAGACGGGCCCGCCGCGCCGCGGACCGGCCGCCCGCCACCCGGCCGCTCCCGCCGTTTCCGGCTGTTCCGGCGCGGCCGCCTCCGACCCCCCGACCGCCCGACCGCCCGACCGAGGAAGAGAGTCCGATGACCGACCGTGCCGTGCCCCGTCGGCGGGTCCGCGCGCGCACCCTCCTGGGGATATCCGGCGCGGTGGCGGTACTGGCCCTTGGCGGCGTCTGGCTGGGGCAGGGGGCGGACCGGGCGAACGCCGTGTCCGACGCGCCGCAGACGGCGCGGGCCAAGAAGGAGCAGCAGGATCAGCGGGACCGGGCGTCGGCCTCGGCCCAGTTCGGCGCCGCCCAGGAGCTGCCGGGCGTCCGCGACTGTGGGTACGGCGAGCTGCTGCTGGAGCCGAAGATCATCACCCTGAGCTGCGCCAACGGCGGCGCGGTGGCGAGCGACATCGAGTGGGACACGTACGCCACGGACAAGGCCGAGGGCGACGGCGTGGTGCTGGTCTCCAGCGGCGCGAACGGCTCGGCACGCACCTCGTTCCCGGCGCGGCTGACGCTGTCCCGGCCGCGGAAGGTCGACGGGATGCTGGCGTTCACCTCGGTGGAGGTCGTCTACACGGGTCTCACCCCGGCCGGGAAGACGACCGAGACGTACTCGATCACGTGATGGGCATCCGTGGCCGGATCGCGCTGGCGATCTCCTCCGTCACCGCGCTGGCGGTCGTCCTGCTCGGCGTGGCCGTGCACCACGTCTCCGGGCTGGAGCGGGACCGCCAGGCGCGGGCCCAGCAGGACCGGCTGCTGAGCTCCGCCCTCCAGCTCTACCAGCGGGAGGGCCAGGTGACGCTGAACGCCCAGCTCGACGACGCCGCGCTGCCGGCGCCGCTGGCCAAGGCGGTGGCGAAGGGGCGCTCGGGGACGTACATCAGCGGCGGCGAGGATCCCCGGGTGTGGGCGGCGACGGGCGTGGGCTCCGGCAAGGTGCTGTCGGTCTCGGCGTCCTTCCCGAAGCGGGACGCGTTCCAGCGCGCCCTGGACTGGGCGCTGTTGCTGGCGGGCGCGGTGACCGTGGTGCTGATGGCGGTGGTGGGCTGGTTCGTGGCGCAGGGGCTGTCCCGGCGGCTGCGGACGAGCGCGGCCGAGGCGCGCCGGATCGCGGCGGGTGAGGCACCCGTGACGGGCGGGACCGGGCCCGCGGGCCGGGACGAGGTGGCGGAGCTGGAGCGCTCGGTGCGGGCGATGGCGACGGCGCTGGCGGCCCGGGTGGAGGCGGAGCGCGAGTTCACGGCCGACGTGGCGCACGAGCTGCGCACGCCGGTCGCCGGCCTGGTGGCGTCGGCCGAGCTGCTGCCGCACCCGCGTGCCGTGGAGATGGTGCAGGAGCGGGCGCAGACGCTGCGGGCGCTGGTGGAGGACCTGCTGGAGGTCTCCCGGCTGGACGCGGGGGTGGAGAGCGCCCAACTGGACGCGGTGGAGCTGCCGTCGCTGGTCCGCGGTGTGGTGAAGCGGGCGCGGGGCCAGCGCGGGGTGGACGACGTGGCGGTCGAGGTGGTCGGTGAGGGCCGCATCGTGGCGACGGACGCCCGCCGGGTGGAGCGGATCCTGGTGAACATCCTGGCCAACGCGGCCAAGCACGGGAAGCCGCCGATCGAGGTGCGGGTGGAGGGCACCCGGATCGTGGTCCGGGACCACGGCGGCGGCTACCCGCCGGAGCTGGTCAGCCAGGGGCCGCGGCGGTTCCGTACGGCCGCCCCGGAGCGGGGCACCGGGCACGGGCTGGGCCTGACGATCGCCGTGGGCCAGGCGGCGGTGCTGGGCGCCCGGCTGGAGTTCGGCTCGGCGGAGGGCGGCGGCGCCCAGGCCGTCCTCGACCTGCCGGAGGCCGAGGACGAGCCGGAGGACCGTCCCGTGCTGCGCGGGGAGGGGGCGTACGGGCGGTGAGCGCCTCAGGGGCCGGCCCTCAGAGCCCCGGGACCCTCAGAGCCCCAGGTCCTTGATGATCTTCGCGACGTGGCCGGTGGCCTTGACGTTGTACAGCGCGCGCTCGACCTTCCCCTCCTCGTCGACGATCACGGTGGAGCGGATCACGCCGGTCAGGGTCTTGCCGTAGAGCTTCTTCTCGCCGAAGGCGCCGTACGCCTCCAGCACCTCCTTGTCGGGGTCGCCGACGAGGGTGACCCGCAGCTCCTCCTTCTCGCGGAACTTCGCGAGCTTCTCCGGCTTGTCGGGCGAGACGCCGATGACGTCGTAGCCGTGGCCCGCGAGGAACTCCAGGTTGTCCGTGAAGTCGCACGCCTGCTTGGTGCAGCCGGGGGTCAGGGCGGCGGGGTAGAAGTAGACGATGACCTTGCGGCCCTTGTGGTCGGCGAGGGAGACGGGCCGGCCGTCGGCGTCGGGCAGGGTGAAGGCGGGGGCGGTGTCGCCGGGCTGGAGTCGCTCGCTCATGGTTCTCCTGTGCTTCGGGGCGGTGGGCGGGTCTGCCGGGGACCGAGCCTACGACCCCTGACGACCACGGAGCGGGCCCACCGGGGGTGCCATGGGGCGGGGCGCCGAGCGAACTGACAGACTGTTGTCATCACTCGTCATCACTCTTATGAGACTACGGAGGCAGCGCGGTGCCGGAAGCCAGGACCCCTGCGCAGATCGAGGCGGACATCGCCCGCAGGCGCGGTGAGCTCGCCGTGACGCTCGACGAGATCGGTGTGCGGATGCACCCCAGCACGATCATCGGCGACGCGAAGGCGAAGGCGGCCTCGAAGGTGGACCACACCCTCGGGCGGGCCTGTGCGATCGCGAACCGGGTGGTCTCGGACGTGCGGGCGCAGTTCGTGACGGACGAGGGCGTGCCGCGTCTGGAGCGGATCGTTCCGGCGGCCATGCTGGCCGTCGGCGTGCTCGGACTGCTGACGGCGTCGTCGCGCCGCGGCAAGGACAAGAAGTAGCGTTCCCCGCCCGTCACAGGCGGCGACCAACGGGTCCGTACGGCGGCCGTCCGCGCGCGGTCCCGTACGGCGCCCGCCGGTCGCGGCGCGTGACGGGCGGGACGCGGCGCGTGGCGGACCGGCCGTCCGGCCCGGAACCCGGGTCCCGGCCTCTCCCGTTGTGGTCCCGCTCCGGTCTCACGGGCCCGCCCGGCCGGGTACCGTCATGGCGTGCGTACGAACACGACCCACGACAAGCTGCCCATCCGGATGCTCCACGACCGCGTGCTGGTCCGGACCGACATCCCCGAGGGCGAGCGCCGCTCCAGCGGCGGCATCGTCATCCCCGCGACGGCGGCGGTGGGCCGCCGGCTGGCCTGGGCGGAGGTCGTGGCCGTCGGGCAGAGCGTGCGCACGGTGGAGCCCGGCGACCGGGTGCTCTACGACCCCGAGGACCGCGCCGAGGTCGAGGTCCGCGGCGTGGCCTACGTCCTGATGCGCGAGCGCGACCTGCACGCGGTGGCGGCGGAGCGGCTGGAGGGGGCAGAGGACTCCACCGGGCTGTACCTGTAGCGGGACCGTCAGCGGGACCTGTAGCGGGACTTCCTGCGGGCCGGCCGTTTGCTACCGTCGGAAGGACCCCGACGAGACGCGCCGTACCGGGCCAGGACAAGACGACGCACCCCTGGAGAAGCGATTCCACGGAGGTGCCGTCATGGCATGGATCCTGCTCGTCGTCGCCGGCCTGCTGGAGGTCGGCTGGTCCGTCGGCATGAAGTACACCGACGGCTTCACCCGGCTCTGGCCGAGCGTCTTCACCGTCGCGGGGATCGTGGCCAGCATGCTGCTGCTGTCGCGGGCCGCCCGGACGCTGCCCATCGGCACGGCCTACGGCGTTTGGGTCGGCATCGGCGCGGCGGGCGCCGCCGTGCTCGGCATGACGGTGCTGGGCGAGCCGGCCGGCGCGGCCCGGATCTCCTTCGTCGCCCTGCTGCTGGTGGCCGTGATCGGCCTCAAGATGACGTCGGGACACTGAGCTCCCCCGCGAACGGGCGATGCCCCGGCCCTCCCGGGACCGGGGCATCGCGGCACCGCGACGGCTCAGTAGGCGTATCAGTAGTCGTACCCCAGCAGATCGTGGTCGCCCGTCCGCGCCTCGCGTCCCGGGTTGGGCCCAAGCGTGATGATCGGCAGCGAGGGCGGCCCGGTCGGCTCCGGCGGCTGCGTGGGGAACGAGGGGCGTACCGGCCGTGACGGGGGCGCGGTCGTCGTGGGCCTGCGCGGGGGTGCGGAGGTGGGCGGAGGCGGACTGGAGGACGGCGGGGGCGCGGAGGTGGCGGGCGGCTCCGGGGGCGGGCTCTCGGCGCCCTGCTGGATCTCCAGGTCGAAGTCCCGGGCGGGGGTGCCCTCCAGCGCGTCGGCGGTGTACGCGGCCCAGATCTGCGCCGGGTAGCCGCCGCCGTTGATGCGGGGCAGCCCGGTGGCGCCGTACAGCGGCTTCTGCTCGCCGCTCTCGGAGTCCTGGCCCATGACGGCGACGACGGTGGCCAGGTCGGGGGTGTACCCCGCGAACCAGGCGGCCTTGTCCTCCTCCGCGGTGCCCGTCTTTCCGGCCGCCGGCCGCCCGGAGGCGCGCGCGGCGGCGCCCGTCCCGCCCGGGCTCTCGACCACGCTCCGCAGGACGGAGGTGGTGGTGTCGGCGGCCTCCCGGGGGACGGTCTGCTTCCGTTCCTGCCGGTCGGGCAGGTGGAGGCTCTCGCCGCCCTTGGTGGCCTTCTCCACCAGCGTGTACGGGCCGTGCCGCCCGTGGTTGGCGAGGGTGGCGTACGCCTGCGCCATGTCCAGGACGCTGGCGGTGGCCGGGCCGAGCGCGATGGAGGGGGAGGCGGTCAGGTCGGGCGTCTTCTCGGGGACGCCGAGGGAGACGGCGGTCGCCTTCACCTTCGACGGGCCGACGTCCTCGGCCATCTGCGCGTAGACGGCGTTCACCGACAGGTCGGTGGCCTTGGTGACGGTGATCGGGCCGTAGCTGCGGTCGTCCTCGTTGGCGGGGGCGTAGCCGACGGGCCCGTCGGGCCCCTGCACCGGCCGCTTGTTGGTGCCGTCGTACACCGTGTACGGGGTGATGGGCCGGCCCTGCTGTGTGCTGGAGCCGTTCTGCACGGCCGAGGTGAAGACGAACGGCTTGAAGGTGGAGCCGACCTGGTAGTCGCGGCGGGTGGCGTTGTTGACGTACTGCCGGGTGTAGTCGATGCCGCCGTAGAGGGCGACGATCCGGCCCGTGCGCGGGTCGATGGAGGCGCCGCCCGCGCGGACGTAGGAGTCGGTCTTGCGGGAGTCGCTGAGCTCGTCCATCAGCTCGGACTGCACCGCGTCGGCGAACGCCTTCTGCTTCTTGCGGTCGATGGTGGTGGTGATGCGGTAGCCGCCGGCGGCCAGCGTCTGCTCGTCGACGATCTTGTTGCCGGTGAGGTAGTCCTTGACCGCCTCCACGAGGTAGCCGCGCTGGCCGGACATGCCGAGCCGCGGCTTGCTCTTGCCCGGCGCCGGGAACTTCACCGCGGCCCGCTGCTCGCGGGTCAGCCACTTCTTCTTGACCATGCCGTCGAGGACGTAGTTCCAGCGGGCCACGGCCCTAGGCTTGTTCTCGGGGTGGGCGCCGACGTCGTAGGCGCTGGGCGCGTTGAGCAGGGTGGCGAGGTAGGCGCCCTGGGCGACGTCCAGCTTGTCGGAGTCCTTGCCGTAGTACGCCTGGGCGGCGGCCTGGATGCCGTAGGCGTTGCGCCCGAAGTAGCTGGTGTTGAGGTAGCCCTCCAGGATGTCGTCCTTGCCGGACTCGCGGTCCAGCTTGATGGCGATGAAGAACTCCTTCACCTTGCGGCTGATGGTCTGCTCCTGGCCCAGGTAGTAGTTCTTCACGTACTGCTGGGTGATCGTGGAGCCCGACTGCTTGCCCTTGCCGGTGACCGTGTTCCACGCCGCGCGGACCATCGCCTCGGGGTTGACCGCGGACTCCCCGTAGAAGTCGCGGTCCTCGGCGGCGAGCACCGCGTGCTGGACGGCCTTGGGGATGCGGCTGAGCGGGACGCTCTCCCGGTTGACCTCCCCGTCGCGGGCGAGCTGGCTGCCGTCCGCGTAGAGGAAGACGTTGCTCTCCGCGGTCGCCGCCTTGTTGGCGGCCGGGATGTCGACCAGCGTGTACCCGGCGATCAGACCGCCCGCGAGGAGGAGGACGACCAGCAGGAACCCGCCGAGCACCATGCGCCACGTGGGCAACAGCCGTCGCCAGCCGGTGCGCTTGCGGGGGCGGGCGGCGTCGCCTCTCGGCGCCCAGCCCGGCGGGTCGTCACCCCTGGCACGGGTGCGGTGCTGTGACTGCTCGTCGCTCATCTTTCCCGGAACTCCTCGGCCCGCCGCCGGGGTTGCGGCCACGGCGGACGGTGTCGGTCAGGCGGTGCCGCACGACCCGGCAGCGCTGCCGTGCTTCCCGGAAGCACTGTCGCACCACCGGTCCCGGCCGGGGGGATCCAGCGCCCCCGTACGGCGCGGTCAGGTCCGTTCGGCGGCGGGCGACCACTCCGAGGGGTGAATAATCCCTGGCACGGGACTGAGGGGTACGGCTACGCTCCTGCGCTTCGGGTTCGGCCCTGCCGGTCGGCGGACTGACAAGGTTCAACGAGACGAGGGGACGTGGGATGCGGCTGTACGCCGCCGTCGCGGTGAGCGGCTTCCGGCGCCACGCCACGTACCGGATGGCCACCGCGGCCGGGGTGTTCACCAATACGGTCTTCGGATTCATCCTCGCCTACACCTTCATCGCCCTCTGGGACGAGCGCCCGCACCTGGGCGGCTACGACCGGGGGCAGGCCCTCACCTTCGTCTGGGTCGGCCAGGCCCTGCTGGCGGCCGTCTCACTGCTCGGCGGCGGATTCGAGCAGGAGTTGCAGGCGCGCATCCGCAACGGCGACATCGCGATCGACCTCTACCGGCCCGCCGACCTCCAGCTGTGGTGGCTCGCCGCCGACCTGGGCCGGGCCGCCTTCCAGCTGCTGGGCCGCGGAGTGGTGCCCCTGACGGCGGGCGCCCTCTGCTTCGAACTCACGCTCCCCCGGGACCCATTGCGCTGGCTGCTGTTCCTGTGCGCCGTCACCCTGGCCGTCGTCATCGGCTTCGCGCTGCGCTTCCTGCTGGCGCTGTGCGCCTTCTGGCTGCTCGACGGCGACGGCGTCATCATGATCGGCCAACTGCTGTGCGTCTTCTTCTCGGGCTCGCTGCTGCCGCTCACCGTCTTCCCCGGCGCCTTCGCCGACGTGGCCCAGGCCCTGCCGTGGTCGGCCGTCCTCCAGGTGCCGGTGGACGTGCTGATCGGCCGGTACGCCGGGGCGGGCCTGGCGGGCGCGCTCGGCTTCCAGGCCGGCTGGGCCGCGGTGCTGCTGGCCCTCGGCCGGCTGACCCAGGGGCGGGCCACCCGGAAGGCCGTGGTCCAGGGTGGCTGAGCGCATGGCCCTCTGGGCGCACGCCGTCCGCGCGTACCTGCTGATCGCCGGGATGTGGGTGCGCTCGACGATGACGTACCGCGCGTCGTTCGTCCTCATGACGATCGGCAACTGCGTGGCGGGCGGCCTGGACTTCCTCGCCATCCTGCTGATGTTCTCGCACATCGACGCCCTGGGCGGCTTCACCCTCCCCGAGGTCGCGCTGCTCTACGGCGCCACCTGTACCTCCTTCGGCCTCGCCGACCTGATCCTGGGCAACGCGGAACGCGTGGGACAGCGGGTGCGCGACGGCACGTTCGACACCCTGCTGGTGCGCCCGGTGCCCGTCCTCGCCCAGGTGGCCGCCGACCGCTTCGCGCTGCGCCGGCTGGGCCGGACGAGCCAGGGGCTGGCGGTGCTGGGCTGGGGCGTCGCCTCGGCCGACGTGGCGTGGACGCCGCTCAAGGCGCTGTTCCTGCTGGTGACCGTGGTCGCCGGGGCGGCGATCTTCTGCGCCGTGTTCCTGGCCGGCGCGGCGTTCCAGTTCTGGGCGTCCGACGCCTCGGAGGTGGCGAACTCCTTCACGTACGGCGGCGTCACGCTGCTCCAGTACCCGCCGACGGTCTTCGCCCGCGATCTGGTGCGCGGGGTGACGTTCGTCGTCCCGCTCGCCTTCGTCAACTGGCTGCCCGTCCTGCGGCTGCTGGGCCGGGACGACCCGTTGCACCTGCCCGGGTGGGTGTCGCTCTGCGGACCGCTGGTGGCGGTGGCGCTGCTCGCGCTGACGGGACTGGTGTGGCGGGCGGGGCTGAGAAGCTACCGGAGCACAGGGAGTTGAGAGTGAGCGGGCGGGAAGAACACGATGAGGCGTCCGACGAGGCGTTCATCGAACTGGACGGCGTGGAGAAGGTCTTCCACGTCCGCAGGCGCGCCGGCCTGCTGCGCCGCGAACGCCGCGAGGTCCGGGCCGTCGACGGCCTCTCCTTCCGGGTGCCGCGCGGCGAGATCGTCGGCTACATCGGGCCCAACGGCGCCGGCAAGTCCACGACGATCAAGATGCTCACCGGCATCCTGATGCCCAGCGGCGGCCGGCTGCGCGTCGCCGGCATCGACCCGGCCCGCGACCGCACCCGGCTGGCCCGCCGGATCGGCGTCGTCTTCGGGCAGCGCACCACCCTGTGGTGGGACCTGCCGCTGCGCGACTCGTACGGCCTGGTGCGCCGCATGTACCGGATTCCCGACGCCCGTTACCGCGCCAACATGGAACGCTGCGTCGACCTCCTCGACCTGGGCGACCTGCTCGACGTCCCCGTCCGGCAGCTCTCCCTCGGCCAGCGGATGCGCGGCGACATCGCGGCGGCCCTGCTGCACGACCCCGACGTGCTCTACCTGGACGAGCCGACGATCGGCCTCGACGTGGTCAGCAAGGCGAAAGTGCGCGGCTTCCTCCGCGATCTCAACGCGGAGCGCGGCACCACTGTCCTGCTCACCACCCACGACCTGACCGACATCGAGCAGCTGTGCGGCCGGGTGATGGTCATCGACCACGGCCGGCTGGTCTACGACGGCGGACTGGACGGCCTGCACACCGTGGGGGAGAGCGAACGGATGCTCGTCGTCGACCTCGAACGCGAACTGCCGCCGATCGACGACGTGCCCGGCACCCGCGTCGACCGGGTGGAAGGCCCGCGCCAGTGGCTGGCCTTCCCGGCGGCCCGCAGCGCCGCCCCCATCGTGGCGGCCGTGGCCGAGCGCTACCCCTTGGTCGACCTCTCGGTGCGCGAACCGGACATCGAGCAGGTCATCGCCCGGCTCTACGCCGATCGGCCGAGTCTGTGACGCCGTCAGGCCCTACCCTGTGGTCATGACAAGCGAACGTCCTGAGATGCGTGCCTCCGACGCCGAGCGCGAGCGCGTCGCCGAGGCGCTGCGTACGGCCGTCGCCGAGGGGCGGCTGGACATGGAGGAGTTCGGGGACCGCCTGGACGCGGCCTACAAGGCCCGGACCCACGCCGACCTCGCCCCCCTCGTCCGCGACCTGCCGGCCGCCGGGACCGAACTCGCCGTCCCCGCCGCGGCGGCCCCCGCCGCCACCGACGAGAGCTGGGAGGGCCGCATCGGCGGAACCCCCTCCTCCAAGGGCGCCATCGCCGTCATGGGCGGCTTCCGCCGGCACGGCCGCTGGACCGTGCCCCGCGGCTTCACCGCCTTCACCTTCTGGGGCGGCGGCCAGATCGACCTGCGCCAGGCGCACTTCGAGGGCCGCGAGGTGACGATCCGCTGCATCGCCGTGATGGGCGGCATGGAGGTCGTCGTCCCGCCGGACCTGGACGTACAGGTCAACGGCCTGGGCCTGATGGGCGGCTTCGACACGAAGGGCACGGGCGCGGGCTCCCCGGGCTCGCCGCGCGTGCGGATCACGGGGTTCGCGTTCTGGGGCGGGGTGGGTGTGACGCGGAAGGAGCGCAGGGAAAAGCGGGCAAGGATGTCCCTGGAAAAGGGCGAATAGCCGGTCCGGCGTTCGAGGGCAGCGCGCGGAGCGCTCACCCGCCCACCCTCGCCCCCTCCAGCCCGTCCGGCGTTTGAGGACGCGCACCGCAGGTGCGCTCGGGGGGGTGCGGGGGCGCAGCCCCTGCGAGAAACGGGAAGGGGCGGGGCTGGGGAATCCCCTCCGGCCCCCCGGGGCGGCTAAAGCGCCGCATCCACCGGCCGCCCGACAAGCGCACCGAGATCGACAGCCTCGGCCATCCGCTGATACCCCAGATCATTCGGATGCAGCCGATCCCCACTGTCATAAGCGGGCAGCAACCGCTGCGGCGCGGCCGGATCCCGCAACACCCGATCGAAATCCACCACGGAGTCGAACACCCGCCCCGCCCGAATCTCCGCGTTGACGGCCAGCCGCACAGGTTCCTGCCGCGCCGGAACCACCCCCAGATGCCCGCCGAACGGCGTCAGCGTGGACCCGACGACCACCAGCCCCCGCGCGTGGGCCCGCGCCACCAGCCGCCGCAGCCCGTCGACGATGCGCCCGGTGTCGAGCTGCTGCGGCCGCCGCAGGATGTCGTTCACCCCCAGCTCGACGACGACGGCCCGGACGCCCGTCCGCCCGAGCACGTCCCGGTCGAACCGGTCGAGCGCGCTGGGATTGTTGGGCCGCTCCCGGCCGCCGCGGTTGCTGAGCAGGATGCGGTTGCCGCTGATGCCTTCATTGAGCACGCCGTAGCGCGGAGCGCCCGGCTCGGTGCGCAGCCGCGCGGCCAGGAAATCGGTCCAGCGCCGATTGGCACTCATCGTCGAGTTGACGCCGTCGGTGATGGAGTCGCCGATGGCGACGACGGAGCCCGCCGCCTGCGTCCCCCAGACGTCGAGCCCGGTGACGTACCGCCAGTAGGGCGTCCGGACGGTGTACGAGGCACCGCCCGTGTCCTCCGTCCGGTCGCCGCGCGCGAGCCACGAGACCTGCCGGGCGTGCGGATGCAGCGTCACCGGCCCGGACGGCGCGGCCGCGTAGAGGGTGACGAGCAGGTCGGACGAGGGGGCGACGGTGAGCGGCACGGGGTCGCTGACGGCGTCCCCGCCGGCGGGCACGTTCACCGCGCCCCGGCCGTCGAACGACAGCCGTCGCATCGTCCCGGGCACCGCGGCGGCCGTGCCCGGCCCGGCGGAGACGGCGAGCGAGGCGTGGGTGAGGCGCAGCGGCCGGTTGCCGAAGAGGTTGGAGAGGTGGATGCGGGCGCCGGTGCCGCCGACGCTGGTGTGGATCACGTTGCGGATGGTTGTCCCGGGGAGCCCGGCCGGTGCCCGCGGGTCCGCGGCGGCGGGCGCGGCGGCCCAGGATCCGGTCCAGCCGCTCACCGCGGCGGGCGCGGCGTCCGGCCGCCGGCGCTGTGGTTCCCCGCCGCCCGTGGTGCCGCCCGCGGTCCCCAGGAAGATCGCCGTGGAGACCAGGGTGACGACGGCCACCAGCACGGCGAGCAGGGCACCTGCGGCGCCGCGGGACAGAGGGGGCCTGGTCATGCGGGAAGTCTCCTGAACGGCGGGCGGACGGAGCGGGATCCGGGCGGGCCGTCGGGGAAGGCGCCCGTGCGGGTGCCGCCGCGGCCCGGTCGCCGGGTCCATGATCCCACGCGGGTCGCGGGAGCTCCGGGCGGCCGGACCACCGGTGCGGACCGGCCGCGACGTGTCAGACGGTGGGAACTACCGGGCCGTTCCCCGAGTCGAGCGGGTAGAGAGAAAAGAGCTTTCCCGAGTGGGACGGGGAAACTTCCGAGGAAACGCGGACGGGTGATACGGATGAATCGGTCCCAAGAGGACGCGGCGGCGGGCGCCGACGACGGCGGGAAGCCGTCCGAAGGCGCACGGTCCGGTGCGGGGGCGACGGGGGAAGGAGTGGAGAGGGAGACCTCGGAGGCCCCTGAGACGTCTGAGGTCCCAGAGGGGGCCCCAGGGGAGGCCCCCAAGGAGGCGCCTGGAGACACACCCGAGGAGACGTCCCGGAAGACGCCCGAAGAGCGGTCCTCCGAGGGAGTGATGCCCGGAAAGCCCCGGTTCGGAACGGACCGGCCGACGGAGACGTCGCGGGGGGCGGGCGGACCGACAGGCGAGGCCCCGGCTCCAGGCGAGGCCCCTGCCTCGGGCGCGACCCCAACCCCGACCCCGGGCCCACCCCCACCCCCTGCCCCGGGCGCAGCCCCAGCCTCGTCGAGAGGGACGAGGCCACGAGACGGGGCCCCGTTCGCGGGGACACCCGCCCCCACCCCACCCGTCGGCTTCACCTACAGCGAGGCCGACGAGCGCAAGCGCCGCGGCGTCCGCCGCATGAAGGCGTTCGCGACCGGTCTGCTGCTCGGCGTCGCCCTCGTCTACGCCCTCGCCACCTGGGCGAAGTCCTCGGGCGCGGGCCCCTGGGCGGGCTATGTGGCCGCCGCGGCGGAGGCGGGCATGGTGGGCGCGCTCGCCGACTGGTTCGCCGTCACCGCCCTGTTCCGCCGCCCGCTGGGTCTGCCGATCCCGCACACCGCGATCATCCCGACCAAGAAGGACCAGCTGGGACAGAGTCTCGGCGAGTTCGTCGGCGAGAACTTCCTCTCGGGGGACGTCGTCCGCCGCCGGCTGCGCGCCGTCGGCATCGGTTCCCGCCTCGCCGCCTGGCTCGCCGCCCCCGAACACGCCGACCGGGTGACCGCCGAACTGTCCACCGCCCTGCGCGGCGCCCTGCGCGTTCTCCGCGACGCGGACGTGCAGGCGGTGGTCGGCGAGGCCGTCACCCGGCGGGCGGACGCCCAGGAGATCGCCCCGGGCGTCGGCCGGATGCTGGAGCGGATCATCGCCGACGGCGGCCATCACAAGGCCGTCGACCTGGTCTGCGCCCGCGCTCACGACTGGCTGGTCGCGCACGGGGACTCGGTGATGCACGCCGTCGCCGGCGGCGCGCCCGGCTGGACGCCGCGCTTCGTCGACCGCAAGGTCGGCGAGCGGGTCTACAAGGAGCTGCTGCGCTTCGTCACCGAGATGCGCGACATGCCCGAGCACCCGGCGCGCGGCGCGGTCGACCGCTTCCTCGCCGACTTCGCGCACGACCTCCAGTCCGACCCGGACACCCGGGCGCGGGTGGAGCGGCTGAAGTCGGAGATCCTGGGCCGCAGCGAGGTGCAGGACCTGATCGCGTCGGCCTGGAGCTCCGTCCGGGCGATGGTGGTGGCCGCCGCCGAGGACGAACGCAGCGAACTGCGGCTCCGCACCCGCACGGCGATCCTCTCCCTGGGCGCCCGGATGACCGCCGACGAACGGCTGCGCGCCAAGGTCGACGGCTGGCTGGAGGACGCGGCCGTGTACGTGGTGACGACGTACCGGGACGAGATCACGTCGTTGATCACGGAGACCGTGGCGGGCTGGGACGCGGAGCAGACGTCCCGCAAGATCGAGGCGCACATCGGGCGGGACCTGCAGTTCATCCGCATCAACGGCACGGTGGTGGGCGCGCTGGCGGGGCTGCTCATCTACGCGGCGTCGCGGCTGCTGGGGGCGTGAGGCCCGGGTGCGGAGCCCTTCCTGCCCTCAGGCCCGCACTTCCGCCTCCCAGTCGACGCGGAACCGGTGCAGATGCCCGAACATCTGCTCGGGGTCGGGGAGGGTGAAGGAGCCGGCGCCGGGGCTGCCGCCGGTGCCGGCCTTGGCCCGGTTCGTCGTGGCGGCGGCCCGGCCGACGGCCTCCACCCGGGGCCGGCGCAGCCGCTCGTAGGCGGCGAACGCGTCGGGCACGGGCAGGTCCCGCAGGCAGCGGGCGAGTTCGAGGGCGCTCTCGATGGCGAGGGAGGCGCCCTGCCCGGAGCTGGAGGACGGCGCGTGGACGGCGTCACCGACCAGCACCATCGGGCCGCGGTGCCAGTGCGGCACGGACGGCATGCGCTCCATCGGACCGGTGGCCATCAGGTCCTCCGGCCGCGTCCGGGAGATCAGTGCCTCGCCGGGCACGTGCCCCGCGTACAGCGCGCGCAGCCGGGCCAGCCAGTCGGCGGCGGGGACGCGGGCGACCTCGGCGGTGGTGAGGGGCTCGGTGCGGGGGAGCGCGGCAAACCAGCACACGCGCCCGTCGGGCAGCCGCCAGTGCCCCAGGAAGACCCGTCCGAAGCCGAAGTGCATCACGCCCGGCTCGACGGGGGCGTTCGGTTCCTCGTCGACGACGCCGCCGAAGCCCAGCACCCCGCCGTACTCGGGCCCGGGCGCGCCCGGGTCGATGAGCGAGCGGACGGTGGACCGGATGCCGTCGGCGCCGATCAGCACGTCGGCCTCGGCGGTGCCGCCGTCCGCGAAGAAGGCGGTGACGCCGCGCGGCGTCCGCTCGGCGCCGACGAGCCGGCTGCCGTGGACGACGGGGACGCCGCGGGCCACCGCGTGGTCGGACAGCGCCCGGAACAGGTCCGCGCGGCGCATCGCCAGGGTGGGCGGCAGCCCGGCGAAACCGTCGAAGCGGGACAGCCGGCCGCCCCGGCCGTCTTCCAGCGCGACGGAGGGCACCGGGTGCCCGACCGCCTCGACGGCCCGGTGCGCTCCGATGGTCCGCAGTGCCTCCAGCCCGTTGGGAGCGATCGTCAACGTCGCCCCGATGCCGTCGGCGGGCGCCGGGCGGGCCTCGTGGACGGTGGCCCGTATACCGGCCTCGGCCAGGGCCAGGGCCGTCACGGGCCCGGCGATGCCGCCGCCGATGACCAGGGCGGTGCGCGCCTTGTGCATGTGCTTCTCCTCGCTGGTGATCGCTGCCTAGTCGATAGTTGCAGTGAAACTAGTGTTAGGTCAACTAGTCACCGAGGTGGAGATACGATCCCTTCATGACGACCCCCGTCCGCGACTCCCCGCTCGCCCTGACCGTGCTGGCGCTGCTGCACCAGCAGCCGCTGCACCCGTACGGGATCCAGCGGCTCCTGAAGCAGTGGGGGAAGGACAAAGTCGTCAACGTCAGCCAGCGCGCGAGCCTCTACCGGACGATCGAACGCCTCTGCCAGGCGGGCCTGATCACCGTTCAGGAGACCGGCCGCGACCAGGCGTACCCCGAACGCACCGTCTACGCCCTCTCCGACGAGGGCCGCCGGGTCGCACGGGAATGGCTGGACGAGATGCTGGCCGTCCCCCGACAGGAGTTCCCCCGCTTCCCGGCGGCGCTCTCCAACCTGATGATGGCGGCCCCGGACGAGGCCGCGGCGGCGCTCAGACGACGGGCGGACACGCTGACCCGCACCCTCAAGGAACTGGACGCCGAACTGGCCGACCAGACCGACGCCTTCCCCCGGGTCACGGCCCTGGAGACCGAGTACCTGCGCGCGGTGACGGAGGCGGAGGAGCGGTGGATCCGCTCCATCCTGAACGACCTCCGGACAGGCCACCTGACCTGGACACCGGCCGCCGACCCGCCCGATCCCGGCCCGTCGGACGCTTGAGGGCGCCGGCTCCTCAACTGTCCGGCGCGTGAGCACAGCGCACCCGGCACTGACCCACCCGCCCTTGCCGCTCACCCACTCAGCGCGTCCTTGGTGTGAGAACGGCGCACCCGGCACTGACCCACCCACCCTCGCCGCGCACCCACCCAGCCCGTCCGGCGTTTGAGGACAGCGCGCGCAGCGTGCTGCGGGGGTGCGGGGGCTTGCCCCCGCAAGAAACGGTGAAAGGGCGGGACCGGGGCACCCCAAAAACCACCACGCGACCGCAACGCCCTCCCGGGCCGACGGCCGCCGCCCCGAGCGCCCAAGGTCAGCCTTCTGCCGCCCGGGCGTACCGCCCCCGCCGGGCGGGGCGACCCCGCCGGGCGGGGCGAACCCACCGGGCGGGGCGAACCCACCGCCCGGGGCGAACCCACCGCCCGGGGTGAACCCGCCGTGCGGGGCGAACCCACCGCCCAAGCAAGACCACCTAGGGTCAACGCCGTGTTGAAGAAACGTCCCACCCTCCTCTGGCTCCTAGCCCCCTACGCGCTCTACCTGGCCACCCTCCCCCTGACCAACCGCGTCCACCCCACCCTCCTCGGCCTCCCCTTCCTCTTCTTCTGGCTGCTCCTGGCAACCCTCCTCACCCCAGTCGCCGTCTGGCTGGCCTGGCGCGGCGACCGCAAGCGAGGCCGAGTGTGAACGCCGCCAACGCCACAACCGCCGCCACCGTCACCGCGGCCAACGCCACCAACGCCACCACCGCGACAACCGTCTTCGGCATCTTCATGGTCCTCACGGTCGCCCTGGGCCTCCTGGCCGTCCGGGGCAGGGGCAAAGGCGGCGGCATCGCCGAGTGGTCGGTCGGCGGCCGCAGTCTCGGCACGGTGATGATCTGGGTGCTGATGGCCGGCGAGGGCTACACCAGCTTCAGCTACCTGGGTGCCGCCGGCTGGGGCTACAACTTCGGCTCGCCCGTCCTCTACGTCATCGCCTACCTGTCCTGTGGGTACGCGATCGGCTACGTCGTCGGCCCGACCCTCTGGTCGTACGCCCGCCGGCACGGCCTCGTCTCGATCACCGACATGGTCGCCCACCGCTACGGCCGCCCCTGGCTCGGCGCCTTGGTCGCGGTGCTGGCGACCGTCTGCCTCCTGCCCTACATCCAGCTCCAGATCACGGGCATGGGCGTCGTCGTCTCGACCATCTCCTATGGCGCCATCAGCCTGAACTGGGCCTATTTCATCGCCTTCGCCGTCACGACCGCCTTCGTCGTGGTCAGCGGACTGCGCGGCAGCGCATGGGTCTCGGTGCTGAAGGACGTCCTCGTCATCGGTACCCTCGCCTTCCTCGCGATCTACGTCCCGATGCACCACTTCGACGGCTACGGTCCGTTCCTCGACCGGCTGGTGGCCGAGAAACCGCAGTGGCTCACCCTCAGCGGACACGGGGGCAGCGGACTCGGCGCGACCTGGTTCGCGACCACCAGCTTCCTCAACTCCCTCACCGTCGTCATCTTCCCCACCACGGTGGCCGGTTACCTGGGCGCGCGGAGCGCCGACGCCCTGCGGCGCAACGCCGTTCTGCTGCCGTTCTACAACGTGCTGCTCTTCGTCCCCATGCTGCTGGGCATGGCCGCGATCTTCGTCGTGCCCGGACTGACCGGGGCGGGCTCCAACCTGGCCCTGTTCAAGCTGGTCGTCGACTCGCTGCCGGCCTGGCTGGTCGGGGTGATCGGGGTGGCGGCGGCCCTGTCGTCGATCGTGCCGATGGCGGTGTTCATGCTGGTCATCGGGACGATGTGGGGTCGGAGCGTCCTGGGCACGGTGCCCGCCCTCGTGGACCGGCCGCGACGGCAGCGGTTCGCGGCGCAGACCGTGGTGGTCGTGGCGGGGGCGGCGGCGCTGATCCTGACGTACGCCGCGCCCAACACGCTCGTCAGGCTCTCGCTGATCTCCTACGAGGGCATGGCCCAGCTCGTCCCCATGATCCTGCTGGGTCTGGTGTGGCGGAGGATGACGCTGTGGGGTGCGCTGAGCGGACTGGCCGTGGGCGGCGCCCTGGTCTGCGCGCTCGTCTTCACCGAACACGACCCGGTGGGCGGGGTGAACGCGGGGGCGCTGGCGCTCGGCGTGAACCTCGTCGTGGCGCTCGCGGTCTCGTGGCTGGGACCGAAGCCGGCGGACGACCGGCCGGACGCCGAGGTACTGGCCTCGGACCCGGGACCCGAGGAGTCCGGGCCGGCCGGGGCGGCCGGGACCGGACGAGTGCCTGTGGCGGACGGGCCTGAGGGGAGCGCGAACGGAACCTGACGGGGGCTTGGCCGGGGGCCCGAACGGCTCTGAACAGGGCGGACGGTCCCGGCGGCGCCGTTGTCAGTGGGGCCGTCTACTATCGGAACGACTGGAGGACCGACCGGGACCAGGGATCGGTCCAGGGACCGGACCAGGGGGGGAGCACGATGAAGCGCGTCATCCGCACACACATCGCCATGTTCCTCATCCTGTGCGCGGAACTCCTGCTCGCGCAGTGCGGACTGCTGAGCATCCTGATGAGCGCGGTCGCCGTCGCCTCGACGACCGCCGTCGCGGCGGCCCTGACGGTACGCGCCGTCCTCGTGGCGGCGGCCGTCCGCACGGGCCCGCTGACCCCGACCCGAATACGCACCGCGATCCGGGACAGGGAACTGCGCACAGCCTTCCTCGCCCAACGCGACCCCGACGCCAGGGGCCGCCGGCGCCCGAGGGCGCCCGGACGTCTCGTCCTGACGGCCGCGTAGCCGCTCCCCGCCGCTCCGGCGCGGGGCCTCACCGCCCCCTGCCGCGTGTGCGCACCGCCTCCGAAACGGCAGCGGTGCGCCACGGGCGACACATGACGCGCCTTCCCAGCCGAGCCGCTTGACGGCTCCTAGGGCGGCCCGTTCCCCGCCGAGCACCGCACGTCGACACCGGCCCCCTCACCCGCCAGGGGGCAGGCCGACGGCGAGGAGCAGCGCGGCTCGTCACGCCGAATCCGGCGGACCGGTGACTGTGTCGGCTACGACGTCGATGACGACGCAGGGACGACACCACCGGCCCGCCGTACCGAACTCCGGCACGACGAGACCCCCGTGGAGGGCTCCACCATGTCCTTTTTCGCGCCCCTGGGTGCACTCCTGTCCCATGTCGCCGACGCGCTCGAACCCGCCTTCGGGGCCTCGGCGACAGCCGTCACCATCGTCCTGCTCACCCTGGGCGTACGGTTCTGCCTCCACCCCCTGTCCCGCTCCGCCGCCCGCGGCGAACGGGCCAAGGCGGCCCTGGCCCCGCGGCTGGCGGAGCTGAAGCGCAAGCACGGCAAGGATCCGGAGCGGCTGCGGCACGCGACGGCCGAGCTGTACGCGGAGACCGGTGTGTCCCCGCTGGCGGGCTGTCTGCCCATGCTCGTCCAACTGCCCGTCTTCTACGTCATGTACCACCTGTTCTCGACCGGATCCGGAGGTGACCTCCTCGACCACACCCTGTTCGGCGCCCCGCTCGGCGGCCGGTGGACGAACGCCCTCGCCGACGGCGGCCCGCTG
This sequence comes from Streptomyces mobaraensis, assembly GCF_020099395.1. Lineage (NCBI taxonomy): Bacteria > Bacillati > Actinomycetota > Actinomycetes > Kitasatosporales > Streptomycetaceae > Streptomyces > Streptomyces mobaraensis. Next base: position 4,787,405 of record NZ_CP083590.1, read on the forward strand.
GGCTCGCACGGCCTCGTCTACCTGGTCCTGTTCGCGGTGGTGGCCGCAGCCGCCACCTGGACGTTCCGGCGTGCCCGCCGGACGGCCGCCGCGACGCCGCTCCCCGCCACCACCGACAACTCCGTGCCGGGCGCGGAGGCGGTCGCCCTGGCGGCGCGGATCTCACCGTTCCTGCCCTTCGCCACCCTGATCACCGTGGCGGTCGTACCGCTCGCCGCGGCCCTGTACGTGGTGACGACGACGCTGTGGACGGCGGCGGAACGGGCGTACCTCCACCGGGGCGGGACCGGTCTGACGACCGGCCCGACGACCGGTCCGGAGGCTGACGGAGCCGCACCGGCTCCCCGCCGCCGCCGTCCCACGACCGGGTGAACGGCGGGCGGCGACGGCCGTCCGACGGCCGGTCGTCGCCGTCCACAGGCCGAAACGCCACTTGCCGACCGTCCCCAGGATCTTGGACGATCGACCGGTCGTGTATGACGCACCGAGCGCAGTGGGCGCACCGAGCACACCGAGCGCGTCGATCGCGCCCAGCGCACCGAGCCCGCGCATCACGCACCGAGTTCGCCGAGGCACCGGAGGGTTGGACCGATGAAGCTGCTCCGGGTCGGCCCGGCGGGGGCGGAGCGCCCCGCGCTGCTGGACGAGGAGGGCACGCTGCGCGACCTCTCCGCGCTCGTCCCGGACGTGGACGGCGCGCTGCTTGGCGACCGCCCGCTGCTCGCCCACATCCGGGCGGCCGTCGGCGCGCGCGTGCTCGCGGCCCTGGACCCGGTGGGCCTGCGGATCGGCCCGCCGGTGGCCCGGATCGGCAAGATCGTCTGCGTGGGGCTCAACTACCGCGCCCACGTAGCGGAGATCGGCGCTCGCACGCCCGCCGAGCCCGTCCTCTTCCTCAAGGCCCCGGACACCGTCGTCGGTCCGGACGACCCCGTGCTCGTCCCGCCCGGCAGTCTCAAGACCGACTGGGAGGCCGAACTCGCCGTCGTCATCGGCCGCACGGCCCGCCGGCTGACCACGGACGAGGAGGCGCTGGCCGCCGTCGCCGGCTACACCATCAGCAACGACGTGTCCGAACGCGCCTACCAGCTCGAACGCGGCGGCCAGTGGGACAAGGGCAAGAACTGCGAGACGTTCAACCCGCTGGGCCCCTGGCTCGTCACCGCCGACGAGGTGCCCGACCCCCAGGAACTGACGATCCACGCCTGGGTCAACGGCGCGCTGATGCAGGAGGGGAGCACGGCGGACCAGATCTTCCCGGTGGCTCATCTCGTGCGCTATATCAGTCAGTTCATGACGCTCTACCCTGGTGACGTCATCAACACCGGCACCCCGGCGGGCGTCGCCCTGGGCCGGCCCGAGCCCAAGCCGTACCTCCGCTCCGGAGACGTCGTCGAACTCGCGATCGACGGTCTGGGGCGGCAGCGGCAGCACCTCAAGGGCGGGTAGGCGCGGAGGCATCCGGGGCGGCGGGGCGGGGTGCGTTCGGGGGAACGGGCGCGTGTGCTGCCCGAGGGGGTCGGTCGTGGTGTGCTTATTTTCGGATATGCGGCACAGTCTTCGCCGGGCCCGCCTCCGGGTCCGTCCCACCGCCCGGGCCACGGTCGCCGCGACGGCGACGGTCATGGCGACGACGATCAGCGGCGCCCTGCTGCTCTGCGCCTTCACCGCCCCCGGCACCACCGACCCCGACCCCGACGCCGCGGCCCGCTGCGCGGCGGGCGCCCCGGGCGCCTGCGTCGGCGGCGCCCCCCTTACCGGCGCCGACCGGCTCGAAACGGAGGCGGGCCAGGACGACGGGCAGGACGCCCCGCCCTGGCCCCTCGGCTCCGCGGCCCCCACCGCCCTCCCCACCGACCCCGCCCTCCGCGCCCGACTCCCCATCACCGTCGCCCCCTTGTCCGCCGCCCGCCCCGCCGCCGACGGCCGGGAACAGGGCCACCACGGGCCGCCGATGAGCGGCGACATGGCCCTCGGCGGCTCTCTGGTCCTCCTGGGCTCGGGCCTGGCCCTGGCCGTCCTCTACCGCTCACGGGCAGAGGACGACATGTGACCCACGCCACTTCGTGACCCGTCACGTCCGCACCCCGCCGTCCGTCCAGACTCCAGACCGGCCCCGCAGCCGGCCGGCCCGGTCAGGAGAGAGGACGAGACATGGAAACCGTGACGGTACGACGCGTCATCGCGGCCCCGATCGCCGACGTCTTCGAGTGGTGCGCCACGACCACCAACTACACCCGCTCCCCGTTCGTCCTCAAGGCCCGTCTGGCCCGTCCCGGCGCGGACGCGCCGTACGGGGTGGGCGCCGTCCGGCTGCACACCTGGCTGATCGGCTGGTTCCGCGAACGCGTCACGGCCTACAACCCGCCCTACGACTTCACCTACGACGTCGACCGAAGCTACCCGCCGGCCCGCCACGAGCTGGGCCGCATGACGTTCGCCGAAGTCCCGGAAGGCACGCTCGTCACCTGGACGACGACCTTCGGCCTCCCCATCCCGGGCGGCGCCCGCCTCGCCCGCCACTTCGCCAAGCCCGTCATCACCCGCGTCTTCGCCGACATCCTGACCGCCGCCGAGAGGTCCCTCACCACGACGACGGCCCGGACCTGACAAACCCCAAGCGATTCCGGCCCACGACCGACCCGGAACGTCCCGGAACGCACGTCCGTCCCACCAGCACCCCACGGCGCCCATGAGAAGATCCGTGCCCTGCCCGCCGGTTCCGACCCGTGGAGAACGACGATGTACGCGATACCCCTCGACGACAACGGCGGCGAGCTGGGCCCCCTGGAACCCTGGCACGCCGAGGAGTTCCTGGCCTGCGTCGTCCGGAGCGGGGACTTCGTCGGGCGGTTCCTCCCCGTCCCGCACAAGATCACCGACCTGGAGTCGAGCCGCGCGTACCTCCGCTCGTACATGGAGAAGGCCGCCACCGACACCGGCCGGCTGTACGGCATCAGGCTGGACGGCACGCTGGTCGGCGTCGTCCTGTTCCGCGTCATGGACGTCGAACAGGGCACGGCGGAGGTCGGCTGCTGGCTCGAACCGGCCGCCGCCGGCAAGGGCCTGGTCACCCGGGCCGCGCGGCACATCATCGACTGGGCCGTCGAGGAGCGGGGCATCCACCGCATCGAGTGGCGCGCCGCGACCCACAACGAGCCCAGCATCGCCGTCGCCCGCCGCCTCGGCATGACGAAGGAGGGCGTCCTGCGGGAGCACTTCCTCCACGCGGGCGAGCGGCACGACTTCGAGATCTGGTCGGTCCTCGCCCCGGAGTGGCGAGCGGCGAAGAAGTGACGGCCGGATAGCACAGGTGTCCTCGTCGGCCACCGGGATGTGAGGGGCGAATCAACGGTGCGTCTCCATCGCCTCTTCCTCTCCGAAGCGCGGGTGTACCCCGCACGAGTGCTCGGCGCGGCGTTCGCCTGCGCGGTGACGGCCGCCGCGGTGGGGGCCTGCGGGCTGCTGCTCGCCGCGGTGGAGCAGTCACCGGCCGGTGCCTGGGTATCGGGTGCCCAAGGCGTGAAGGACACCGAGAACCTGCTCAGCCTGCTGATCACCCTCATGGTCATGTCCGCGGTGATGGTGTTGGGGACGACCGTGTCCTTGTGGACGTCGCAACGCCTGCCGGAGTTCGCCGTCCTCCGGGCGCTGGGGGCGACCGTCGGCCGGATCCGCGCCCTGGTGACCACCGACGTTCTGTGGCTCGCGGCCCTCGCATCGGTCCTGGGGGTCGGGGCGGGGACGGTGCCGCTCGCGCGGTGGTGCCGAAGTCTGCTGGTGGAACGGGAGTTGCTACCGGGATCCGTGCAGTTGCCGGGAGCGGGCACGACCGCGCTCGTCGGCGCGGCGGTGTGTGCCGCGGTCTGCTGCATCGCCGTTCTCGCCGGGCTGGGGGCCATCCACGCGGCGGGCCGGGCCAGCGCCATCGCCGCGGTGCGCGGAGGGACGGACCAGCCGGAGGGCGGACGGCGCCGGGCCCGCTTGTTCACGGGCCTGGCCATGGCGCTGCTCCTGTGCCTCCCCCTCCTGGTCATCATCATGGTGCCGCAGATGCCGGACATGTACCGGGCGGCCATGGCGACGGGGCTGGCGCTGGTTCTCCTGCCGACGCTGGCCGTGCTGGGGCCGTGGGTCATCCCCGTCCTGAGCGGTCCCTTCGCTGCCGCTCTGCGCCTGCTGGACCGCCGGCTGGGCAAGGTCGCGGCCGCCGGTCTGCGCGGAACGTCCGGCCGCACCGCGGCGGTCGCCGTCCCGGTCCTGATCGCGCTGGGCATCTCGACCTGCATGCTCGGCGCCGACACCCACGTGAACCAGGCCGTACGGGAGCAGACCGCCCAGGCCCTGCGCGCGCACGCCGTGGTCACGGCCCACGACGGCGTCCGACTGCCCGCCGAACCGCCGGCCCTGCGACGGGCAACGGCGGTTCCGGTACTGGCCGCGCGGCTGAAGACGCCGCCTTCCTTCTGGGAGAAACGCCCCAAGCCGCAACGCGCCTGGGGCGTCGACGGCAAAGCGCTGAAGAAGGTGCTCGACCTCGATGTCACACAGGGAGACCTCGGACGGGTCGATACCGGATCCTGCGCCGCCGGCTCGACCGTCGCGCAGGCCCAGGGCTGGCACCTGGGACAGCGGGTGCGCCTCACCTTCGCCGACGGACGGCGGCAATCACTGCGACTGGCCGCGGTCTACCAGCGGGATTTCGCCTTCCCGGGCCTGCTGCTGTCACGGAAATCGGTGCTGGCACACACACCGGACGCGTCGGCCGATCGGATCTTCCTCACCGGTGACAGCGGCGCGTGGCCGACCACTCCTGGGCAACGGGTGCGGTCACAGGACGACTACCTCTCCCGCCTGCAACCACGCAACCCTGCCGATTCCTTCGCCACTTACCTGATCGTCGCCATCGTCACCGGCTATGCGCTGCTGTCCGCGGCCAACACCTGCGCCTTGGCCCAACGGGACCGCGACTCCGAGAGGGCTCGTCTCCGCGCCATGGGCCTGAGCCGACCGCAGCTCTTCCGGCTGGTCGCCCTGGAAACGCTGGCCGCTACGGCCGTGGGAGCTGTCCTTCGTCTCACTCGTCTGCCTCGCGCCCCTGGCCAGCCAGTTGGGCCAGGGCCTGTGGCCGGCTTTCAACTGGCCGTGGCTGACGGGCGTCACCGCGGCGACGCTCGCACTGACCGTCGGTGTGTCCGTATGCGCCGCGCATCCCGCGCGTCGGATCGGCAGGCAGTACGCCGAGGCATCGGCGTGAAATCGCTGTCACCTGTTGCATCTGCACTCAGCACGCCGGTTTCAGGCCATTCGGCTCCCGCATCGCCGCGATGAAAGCCACCCAGGCGCTCGGCTCGAAAGTGCAGGCCCCTCGCGGCCGCGCCTTGCTGTCGCGGACGGCTATGCGGCGGTCGGGGGTAGGGCGGTGCTCGACGCACTGCTCGTCTCCGTCGGGGCAGTACGAGGACTTCCGCCAGTGGCTTTCCTGGGGGTGGGGGCGTTGGTGTATCACTTTGCACCCCTTGTGTGTTGTTGTTCGAGCTCAAGCACGATGGACTCCATCAGCTCGGCGGTCTGCGTAGTCGACAGGGCGGCTGCCTTCAGGCGGGCGATCGTTTTCCAGGCTTTCCTGATCACCTCATCGTCCTCCAGGTACAGACTGCCGTCGAGGGATGGGATGTGCACGACGTCCAAGTCAAGGGGTTTGGGGTACGAGAACACGGTGAAAGCACCCTGGACAGTGCTCCATCCGTGATGACGGAAGGGGACGACCCGGACCGTCAGCGCGGGTTCCCGGTTCACGGCGATGAGGTGCCGGAGCTGGTCGGCCAGGACGGTCGGGCCGCCGATCTGCTGGTGGATGGCACCTTCATGGATCAGGGCCAGGTATCGAGGCGGATTGTCCCGTCGCAGGATCTGCTGCCGTGCGAGGCGGAGATCGACGAAGAAGTCGACTTCCGCGTCGGTGAGGTGCGAGGACGCATCGCGGATGACAGCTGCTGCATAATCCCGAGTTTGCAAGAGGCCCGGGATGAGTTGGGGCTGGAACGCGGTGATGCGCGCGGCATCCGATTCATGGGTCAGCAATTCCTTGAAGTCCGCGTTGAGCCTGCTGCTGTGGCCCCGCCACCAGGTGCGCTGATTTCCCTCGGCGGCGAGCGCGATCAACCATTCGCGCGTCTTCTCGTCGGCGATCTCGTACAGCGCGAAGAGCGTCTCCAGTTCCAGGCGGGTCACGCGGTGGCGGCCCGTCTCGATGCGGCTGATCTTCGTGTTGTCGGTGTGGATCGCCTGGGCCGCGTCGGTGGCGGTGATGCCCGCTGCCTCGCGGGCCTCCCTGAGGATGGTGCCGAGCCTGCGGCGGCGGGCGGTACGGCGGGACGCGTGTGCCATGTGCTGCTTCTCCCCTTAAGCGTTCGGGTCCAGCGTGCTGCGTGGGAGGGGCGCGTCGCCTCAATGTGCGGGTTGATCACCCAGAAGGGTGATTCCTCCAATTTGGAAGGCTATTCCTTGCCGGATGGGCGCAGACTGATGGAGCAAGGTCACAACGAGCAACCTGCACAGGAGTGTTGCTGTCCACTATCGGGGGGCGGGGCTCATGACGTACAGAACCGGCACCTACGTCGTCGACGTGCGGGAGAACCGGCTGGTCCAAGTGATCGGCGCCGACGAGGGTCGCGTGCAGGTCCGCCGGCCGGGCGGCGGTCTGGAGTGGGAAGTGCCGCCGTCCGCCCTGCGGTTGGCGACGCGCGAGGAACGCAACGCGGCGGGGTTGCGGCCGTACCAGACCGGTTGCGGCCGGTGCGCGGAGCTGGAGGCGGCGAGGCGGGTCGCCGCGGGCGGGGGCGATGCGGCGGTGTCGGGGGACGCGACGGCGGCGGCGCTGACCCACTGGGTGACGGAGCACTGCGGGCGCGGCGACGAGGGGCGACGATGAGGACGGGAACGGGAACGGCGAAGACGCACACCACCACCGGCCGCCTTGTGCGGCACTGCAAGCACACTGCGGGCTGGGACTCCCGCGGCGGGGCGGAACGCTGCCGGGCCTGCGGGACGTGCCGGTTCACGGAATACCGAGCGGTACGGCCGCCCGGCCCACTGCCGCCGGGGCCGCCACCGCCCGAGGGCGCTCCGACGCGGAGGGGGAGGGGGTAACGGCAGCGCGGACGACGGAGGTTCACAGGTCAGCGGGAGGAGCGACCCCGCCTCACTGATCCCCATCCGCCGCCGCGCGATCACGCAGCATCACCGCGTGGACGCCGTTGCCCCAGGGGTCGACCTCGGCGATCGTCCGGTAGCCCCACGAGCGGTACGCGGTCCGGGCGGGTGTCGCCGCGTGGTGGACGGTGAGGAGGATGCGGTCCGCGTCCGTGGTGCGGAGCAGGGCGTCGTGCAGCCGGCGGGCGAGGCCGTGTCGTCGGTGGGCGGCGCGGACGGCGAGTTCCAGCAGGCAGAGGGTCCGGTGCCGGTCGGCGGGGGCGACGTACGGGTCCCACCAGCCGGACCGCCGGTCGAGGGTGGTGCCCAGCGCCATGCCGGCGGGTTCGCCCGCCGCCGTGCGGGCGAGGGCCGCGCGGAAGGCGGGGTGCGCGGCCTCCGTGCGGAAACGGTCGAAGGTCAGGGCGACGTCCGCTTCCGTCTCGCCGTACGGGGGTTCGGCGAACGCCTCGGCGTAGACGAGGCGGAAGGCGTCCATACCCCGGACCGCCGTCGGGCCGTCCATGGTCTCCACGGCATAGAGACCGGCCGCGGCGCGGGAGGCGGAGTGCGTCATGGCCGTCATTGCAGCATCCGGTGCCGGGCGAAGCCCAGGCGGGGCGAGGAGAACGGAGGTGACCTGCGGGTTCGAAGATCGACGTGACAGGTAGAGGCGATGGCCATGCCCGGCACCGGGTTCTCCGTCACGATCCGGGCCGAGGTCCTGGCCTTCGAGCCGGAGCGGATGCTCAGGGTCGGGTGGCGGGACGCCGCCCCCGACTCCCGGTCCGGCGCCGACTGGACGGTCACCTGGGCCCTGGAGGGGGAGGGCCGGGGCCCGCCTCTTCCTCGTCCACGAGGGCTTCGACCCGGACAATGCCCTCCAGATGCGCGCCCGTTCGATCATGGACGGATCATGGACGGCGGCTGGCGGTCCGGCGTGCTGCGTGGCCCGGCCGGACTGCGTGGCCGGACCGTGGGGAGCGGGGGGCGCCGGACGGGACGGCGGTGGTCAGAGGGTGATCGTGCGGCCCTCCGTCGCCGACACCCTCGCCGCCTCCAGGACGCGCAGCGCCGCCGCCGCCTCCGCCGCGGTGACCGGCGGCCGGCCGCCGGTGCGCAGGGCCTCCACGATCGCCGCGTAGTAGGCGGGGTAGTCGCCGGGGAGGGTCGGCACGGGCTCGCCGCCGCCGGTCAGCGGGGACTCGCCCTCGCCGAGCCGGCCCCACAGGGACCGCGGCTCGACGCCCCACGGGGTTCCGTCGTCCGGGCGCAGGCCCTCGCGGAGGGCGGCCTCCTGCGGGTCGAGGCCGTACTTGACGTAACCCCCGTCGCTGCCCAGCACCCGGAAGCGGGGGCCTAGTTGGGCCGTGGTGGCGCTCATCCAGAGGTGGGAGCGGACGCCGTCGGCGTGGCGGAGGGCGATGAAGGTGTCGTCGTCCGCCTCGGCGCCCGGGCGGCGGATGTCCGCCTCGGCGTAGACGCTGACGGCGGGGCCGAAGAGGGTCAGCGCCTGGTCGACCAGGTGGCTGCCGAGATCGTAGAGGAGGCCGCCCAGTTCGGCGGGGTCGCCGGACTCGCGCCAGCCGCCCTTGGGGCGCGGGCGCCACCGTTCGAAGCGGGACTCGAAGCGCAGGACGCGGCCGAGGCTGCCGTCGCCGACCAGGGAGCGGACGGTGCGGAAGTCGTTGTCCCAGCGCCGGTTCTGGAAGACGCTGAGCAGCAGCCCGCGCCGCTCGGCCAGCGCGTCCAGTTCGTCCGCCTCGGCGGCGGTGGCGGCGAGGGGCTTGTCGACGACGACCGGCAGCCCGGCCTCCAGGGCGCGGCGGGCCAGCGGCACATGGGTGCGGTTGGGGGAGGCGACGACGATCAGGTCGAGGTCGCCGGCGCGGGCGAAGAGCTCGTCGGGGTCGGCGGAGGTCCGGGCTCCGGGGTGTTCGGTGGCGACCTGCCGCTGCCGCTCCGGGTTGGCGGTGACGACCGTGTCGAGGGCCAGGCCCTCGGTGGCGGCGATCAGCGGGGCGTGGAAGAACGACCCCGCGACGCCGTAACCGATCAGGCCGACGCGGAGGGGGGTGTCGGAGATGCCGTCCATGCCCGCCACTTTGGCAACACTGTTGCAAAAGCGCAAGCGCCCACGACAATGGTTCCGTGAACAGGACCGATCCCGGAGCCAACCTGGCCGCGCTGCGCGACCACAACACCGCCGTCGTCCTCGGGCTGCTCCGCTGCGCCGGCCCGGCCGGCGCCAGCCGGGCCGAGCTGGCCGCCGGGGCGGGGCTCACCCCGCAGGCCGTCAGCAAGATCACGGGCCGGCTGCGGGACACGGGGCTGGCCGCCGAAGCGGGCCGCCGCGCCTCCACCGGCGGCAAACCGGCGACGGCCCTGCGCCTGGTCCCCGGCGCCGCCCACGCCGTGGGCGTGCACCTCGACCGGGACGCGCTCACCGTCACCCTCGTCGACCTCACCGGCACCGAGACCGCCACCCGTACCGCGCCGCTCGACTTCGGAGCCGGGGCGCAGGCCGTGCTGGACGCGGTGGCCGACGCGGTGACCGCGCTGCTCGCCGACCACGCCACCGGCGACGTGCTCGGTGCCGGCGTCGCCGTCCCCGGCCCCCTCGATCACCGCAGCGGCGTCCTGCACCGGGTCACCGGCTTCCCCCGGTGGGACGGCTTCCCGCTCCGCGACGCGCTGGGCGAACGGCTCGGGCTGCCCGTCGTCGTCGACAAGGACACCAACGCCGCCGCGCTCGGCCTCGCCCTGCGCGCCCCCCGCGCCACCGGCTCCTTCGCCTATCTGCACCTGGGCACCGGCCTCGGCGCCGGGCTCGTCCTCGACGGCGGCGTCCACCGCGGACCCCGCACGGGCGCGGGGGAGTTCGGGCACCAGGTCGTCATGGTCGACGGCCCCCTGTGCGCCTGCGGAGACCGCGGCTGCCTCGAAGCGCTCTGCCTCGCCGCCGTCGCCGAGGGCGACACCGCACGCGCCGCGCGGCTGCTCGGCGTCGGCGCGCTCAACCTCGTACGCCTCCTGGACATCGACGGTGTCCTGCTGGGCGGCGGTGTGGTGCTCGCGCGGCCCGCGGCCTTCGTGGGCGGGGTCCGGGACGCGCTCGGCGGCGCGGTGCCGGTCGATGTCGCCCCCGAAGGGGCCCGGGTGGTCGTCGGGGGCGCGGCGGAGCTGGTGCTTGCTCCGCTGTTCGGGGTCTGACTCCCGCCCTGCTCGGGGACTGACTCCCGCCCTGCTCGGGGTCTGACTCCCGTCCTGGTCCGGGTTCGGATCCCGTCCTGATCCGGGGTCCGGCTCCCTTCCCGGTCCGGGATCCGAAGGGCGGCCGGAAGCCCCGGCCGCCCGGCGTCGGTCACCCCTCCGGGGGAACGCAATGCACCCTTACCGACCAACCGCGTTGTTCCTCATGTGATGTCCGCTTTCCGATCCGTCACCCGGAAGGGAACCCCCATGAGAACCGCCGCCCTCCTCCCCGCCCTCGCCGCCGCCCTCCTGCTCACCGCCGCGGCCCCCGCCACCGCCGCGCCGCACGGGATCAGCCGGACGTACCAGGACCCGGCCGGCAAGGCCGCCACCCACACCCTCCTCTGCCCGGGGCGCGAACACGCGCACAGCGGAGGGGCGCAGGTGGAGCCGCACAACTACGTGGCGAGCTCCGCGCCGACGGACGACCGCCGCGGCTGGACGATCACGACCGAGCCACTCCCCGGCAACACCCGGGCCCGCAAGGTGATCCTCTACGTTCTCTGCGCCTGACCGGACGGCCCTCTCAGGGCAGCGTTCCGGCCGCCCACCCCCGTCCGGGTGAGCCGCCCCTCGTCCCAACGGGCGGAAGTCCGCCGCCGGCCGGGGGACATGTCCGTCGTGTCCTTCGCCATGCGGCGCGCGGCGGGGATGTTCCCGCCACCGGGAGTCACCAGAGTCATCAGAGCCACCAGAGTTCCCGGAGCCCCCAGCAGCAAAGGTTCCCCGATGCCGTTGTCCCGCGCGCTGCCGATCCCCGTATCCGCCGCGCCCGCTCTCCCGGCGCGCGCGGCGGCGCTCGCCCCGCCACTCCACGCCCTGCCCCTCCACGCCTTGCCGTTCCTCGCCCTGGCGGCGCTCGTCCTCGGCCTCGGCGCACCGGCACCAGCCGCCGCCTCTGTCGCACCCGCCGCCTCCGCCCCACCCTCGACACCGGTCGGGCCCGCCGCCGAGCACCGTGGCGACCGGCCGGGATGCGGGGACGCCGGCCGCACCGAGTTCCCGATCGCCTCCCGGCTCACCGGCGGCCCCGACGTCTACGAGCGCGGCGCCCCCGCACCCGCCTGGGAGCTGGAACTCCGCAACGTCACGGGCCAGGAGTGCCGGGACGTGCACCCCGTCGCCGTCCTGGCCGACGCCAAGCGAGCGCTCCGGCCCGAGCACATCCACCTGGAGTTCTACGACAAGGAGGGCGCGCGCTGGCGGCCGGTGCGGTTCGAACGCACCGAGGAGGCGGAGAACGTCGGCGTCTTCGACGGTGGTTCGTCCGGTTTCCACGGCTTCTCCGTCCCCGCCCGCAGGACCGTCGTCGTCCCGCTGCGGCTCGGTTTCACCGACGCCGCACCCGACGGGCCCGTCACCGCGAACGTCACCGCCGTCCAGCGGCGCGGCGCGGACGGCGCCTGGGTCGGGGAGTCCGGCGACTACACCTTCACCGTCGCCCCCGCCCCGACCGCCCCCGCCCCCACCCCCGCCAGGCCGGGCCCGACACCGCACGCCGTCCCCGCGCCGGGCCGCGACCCCGGCCCCCCGGTCCTCGCGGCGACCGGCGGATCGCACGCCGTTCCCGTGCTCGCCGCCGTCGCCTGCGTCTGCCTCGCCGGCGGGGCGGGGCTGCTGCTGTGGGCCCGCCGGATGCGGCGCTGACCGGCCCGGGCGAAGAAGTGGAGGAGCCATCCGGAAGGCCGCCGCCGCGGGCTGACTAGGCTGGGAGGTGCCGGCCGGTGGGCGAGCCCCGCCGGTCCGGTTCGTCCCCGATCCGGCGAGGGGCCTTTCGGGCCCGGCGGCGGGCCGCCCAGCATGGCAGGAGTTCCGCAGTGGCAGAGCGCAAGCCCATCGAGTCCTGGCTCACCGACATGGACGGTGTGCTGATGCACGAAGGCGTCCCGGTGCCGGGGGCGGACACCTTCATCTCCCGCCTCCGGGACTCCGGGAAGCCCTTCCTGGTGCTCACCAACAACTCCATCTACACCCCGCGCGACCTGCACGCCCGCCTCCAGCGGATCGGCCTCGACGTGCCCGTCGGCAACATCTGGACCTCGGCCCTGGCCACCGCGCAGTTCCTGGACGACCAGCGGCCGGGCGGCACGGCGTACGTCATCGGCGAGGCCGGGCTGACCACCGCGCTGCACGACATCGGCTACGTC